>NZ_CM133358.1:0-5035860 GCF_054072135.1 Streptomyces kryoterrae
TCCACAGCCGTCTCGGGCCTGGAGTTGATGACCGCGCTGCGCCCGCCGACGAAGGCCGTGCAGGACCCGACGACCGGGAACTGGGTGTCCGGCCACAACGCGGGCTCCCTGGGCACCGAGCCGATGGACCCGGCACCGCCGGAAGCCACCCCGGAGCACCCCGTCGTCGTGAACAGCGGCTGGACCGGCGGCTTCCTCAACGAGGAGGCGTACCAGTGGGTGCGGTCGGTGGAGACGCTGTCCGATGAGGAGTGCGTGCTGCCCTTCGCGGTGGGCCTGGACCTCAACACCGCGTTCCTCGCGGCCGCGGCCCGCCTGGTCGTCGGTCTCTCCGCCCCGGACCACTTCCATGCCCCGACGTTCAACCCGAAGATCCCCGGCTCCTGGCTCGTCGACCTCTCCCACATCGACCTGGACCCGCGCCTGCCCAGCCCGTTCACCCCGGACGGCACCAGACCGACCGGACCGGCCTGGTACCAGACGCACACCGTCGCCTACGCCCAGGAACTCGGCCACGACGTCCACCCCATCGAGGCGTACCTGCGCCGCGAGACCGGCGCCTACCTCGACCCCTGGCACGACCGATTGAAGAACGCCTACGTCGACACCCTCGCCGACCTCGGCGTCACCAAGGACCTAGACGACCGCCAGTTCCTCACGGCGATGGAGCAGCACAAGCAGGCTGACCCGGCGATGGCCGCGGTCCTCGCCGCCATCAAGGCGACCGTGAAGGGCGGCGTCGGCAAACTCCGCGAGCGTCCCCAGGGCAAGTCCTACAAGGCGGGCGAGCGATGGCCGGCCCTGGAACGCCCGACTTGGCGCCCCGACATCCGCGCCGCCGTCATCAGCAAGGCCCGGGTCAACATGCACCGGAAGTTGAACAACATGGTCAAGATGACGGGCCTGTACCCGCTCGCCGTGCTCTCCGACTGCGTCGTCTACCCGAGCCCGGGCGACAGTCCGCTGGGCTTCCTGCCGTACGCCGCCAGCGGTAAGCCGCAGCCGGGCGGATTCCGCCTCGGACCCACGCCGGGCCTGGCGAAGCTGGAGGGCGTCCAGTCGATGCTGTGGGCGGTCGACCTGATGGAGAAGGGCCTCAACCCGGCCCGCCACATCAAGGGCGGCGACGCCGTCCTCGACGAAGGAGAATAACCGGTGGGCGAGATCGACGACGCGATCGAACGCGCCGACCGGGAAAGCTTTACCCGCGAGCCGCCGAAGACGTTGAAGGGTCAGATCGGCTACCTGCTCAAGCAGTTGGGCAGCGCCAAGGCCGTCGCGCAGGAACTCGGGGTCACCGCCGACTCCGTCAACCGCTACCGGCGCGGCGCCCGCAAGCACGCCCGCGCCGACGTCGCCGCGAAACTCGACGACGCGGTACGGCAGCGGTGGCAGCCGCAGGTGCGCAAGCGCCGGCAGAAACAGGCCGCGACCTCCGGCGGCATCACCGTGGAGACCAGGGCCCGGTTCGGCTACACCGCAGCGGTCGGCACGACCGACGACGGACGGTTCCGGCGCCTGACCGTGCACCTCCCCGCGACGTACGCACAACGCCTCTTCGACGCCCGTGACACAGGGGCCAGTGACCAGGAGATGCGGGGGATCATCGCCGAGGGGTTCAAAGAGATCTACTTCCAGGACGGCGGAGGCCGCGCCGCAGGACTCTCCGACGTCACCCTCAACGACATCGACTACCTCGACCTCGACTACTGACCTGGCGCCAGCCGCGGCCCGGCACCTGCTTGTTGAGTCGAAGCACGATAGTTGTCACAAGAGACGGGGCGGGTGGGGACGCTGTTGCTGGCCGCGGGTGCCTTTCGTGTGGCCCCCCTGCAGGGTGAGATGACGCTGTCGTTCCTGGGGCGGATCGCGGACAGGTACGGCCTGACGGTGCGGAGTCTGCTGTCGTCGGATACCGAAGTGGCTGGCCAGCAGGGCGTCGTCCGGGCTCTACAGGGCGACAGTGAGGTGTTCTTGAACGCCGCGGCCCGGGACCGGGTCGCAGCGCTATGTCGTGTGCCGCAGGTGGGCTTACGCCGTGCGTTGCCGGCCTGGACGCGGGAGGAGCCGCTGGGCCCCTCGAAGGAGAGGCCGACGGCACGGCTCCACAACGGGGTCGAGACGGTTGCCGCCTGGGGCCTGCGGGCTGGTCATTGAGAATCCCGCAGGCCTTACACCTGGCGCACGGCTCTACGGATCCGCGGATCGACGGTCCGGTCGTCCGCGAAGTGGCTGAAGTGCTCCGCCGAGTCCGGCTGGTCCCGTAGGACCGCCGCGGCAACGGCCGCGGCGTCGCCCTTGAGCGACCTGAGCCAGGGGCTGATTATGTCCCGCGCGTCCCATCGGTCCCAGGCACCGTCCCACGTGCACATGGCTTGCATGGCTTCTTCCAACAGGTCCCACTGCCGCTCGGCGGCCGCGTGCGCGGCGACGCCCTGGAGCCAAACCGTCACCTGAGAGGCTTCCGCGTACTCGACCCTTCGGGTGTCGGCCCCGCCGACGTGCTCGGTCAGGGCCTGCAGGACGGTCTGTGCTTGGAGAACGCTGTGGCCGAGTGCTGGGGCAGCCAAGTGAGCTGCGAGAAGGGGAAGCTGGACGGCATACAGCTCGAAGTCGTCCGTGTGGTCGGTGAGCAGAGCAAGGAAGGCGTCGGCGGCGGCGCTGTCGCCACTGTTGGCCTGGTCAAGCAATTCCGCGGCCTTCTCCAAGGGGTCTGGCGGGATCTCAGCGTGTTCCCGTTCGATCAGAGCTACCAGGTCGCTGACGCTCTGGGGCCGGCGGGAGGGGTCCTCCTGTGTGGCGGCCCGGACGATATTGCGCCAGGGACCGGGAGCCGGGAGCAGTTGCTTGTTGGGCAGCGGCATGGTGCCGGTCAGGGCCCAGGCGATCATCCTGCCGATGCTGTAGATATCGCTGCAGGGCTGAGGCCGCTCATCGGGGTGGGTGAACAGTTCCGGGGCGGAGAAGCCTTCGGTGCCGATCCCGGCCCGAGTCCGGTCGACCTTCGTGGTCTGTCCTGCGGGACGGCGCACGGTCCCCCAGTCGGCCAGCACCCACTGTCCCTCCCACAGCAGAATGTTGGGCGGTTTGATGTCACGGTGAACCCAGCCGAGGTCGTGTGCCTTAGCTAGTACCGAGGTGAGGGCGTCGACCAAGGCCCGCAGCCGCGTGGGATCGGCCAGTGCCTGGAGGTGGTCGAATGCCGTGTCCTCGGCCCAGGGCATGACGAACCACGTGTAGTTGGCGGCATGATCCAGAATCGGCATCGCATGCGGATGGCCTGCCAGCGCCTTTCCGCAGTCGATCTCCCGGCGCATGCGGGCCGCCTTCATTCCTCCCGGTGCCTTCTGTCGCAGCTGCTTGACTGCCACAACCAGACCGGTTGCTTTGTGCTTGGCCTTGAATACGTCCGCCTGGTTGCTGTCGGGGTGGGGGCGGCTCTCCCGGAGATACGCCTTGGGATCGCCCAACGCATGGACGACGCGGGCTTCTGCGTGACTGCCCTGTCCGGGGGCAGGAGGCCCCGCGAGCGCACCGACATACGGCTGTGGAGCGGAGGTGATACGGGCGTCAGGGCGCAGTTCCGGGAAACGGGCCTCGCCGCCCCGGGTGACCTCGGCCGAGTGGGCGGCATCGTGCCCTTCGCCGCTGGGAACACCGCGTACGGGCGTCCGGGTGTCCCGGAGACTGCCGCGCGTACGCTCATGCACGCTCTGCCCTGACAGAACGTGGCTGACGCCTTGGGGGGTAATGGCGACCGAGGCGGGGTTGGTATCGATGTGTTCGATGAGGTCGCTCTCCGCCAGGTAAGCGAGCGCCTGATGCACGTCGGCCCCCGGGATATCAGCTCCGGCGAATGACGCTTCGGGTTCCATCAGAAACAGAGTCGGGTCGACGGGTGTCTGGTCTCCGGCTGTGTCGAACAGCCACCGCACGAAGGCGTCCATCGTGTAGCGCAGCCGAGCGGCGCGATCCTGTTGCAGCTTCTTGAGCCGGTACACCGCAACACGGCCTTCGTCGGTGAGATGGACATCGGGGGTGCCCGCGAGGTTGCGGGCGATGTTCACCAGGCCGCGCTGTTCCAGCTGGAGGGCCAGGACGGTCGGATCCTCGTCTTCCATCTGGAACTCGTCAACAAACTGTGTGACGTTGACATACTCCGCAGGGCGCTGCTGAGCATGAGCGTCCAGCCATATCAACAGCCGGGCCAAGATCGGACTGCCCGCGATAGTTTCGCTGCTGGCCGCAGATTCACGTTCGGCAGGCGCGTCCGCCCGGATCGGATTTCGCCGTGCCTCCTGGTGAACCTCAGCCAGCTCTTGTTCCAGGCGCTGCACCCTATGGGCGGGTCTCTTGCTTGTCTGCAGAGCCGCAGTGTGCAGCGCGCGAAGCATGTCGATGGACTCGGCGGTCGGTAAGGTGCGCCGGTCCTCCGCAACGTCGTGCAGGAGGCCGAGGATGAACTCCCACGGCGGCAGGCGACGCCCGCTGAGGTAGCGGGAAACGGTAGACGGATCGTAGGCGCGTCGGGCCGCGTAGCGGCGGGTCGAGACGCCCAAACCTGTGAAGAGGTCGCGCAGCGCAGCGACGAGCGCCGCCCATTCCGCTGGGAGATCGTCGTCAACCGGCCTCGGCTCGCTCATCGTTCTCTGCCCCCGCCCAATTCCTGCCGACACGTTCCAGATGATCGGCAGCACTGCTGCACCTGCCGCAGCACCTCGCTCCGGCCCGACTGTGGACGTACATCGTTACAGACCTGTCCGGGTCCCCCTGCGGCCCAAGGGGCACAGCCCGCACCGACAGCACTGCTGGCTTTCCCCGCGGGAGCAGCCGTGTCTATCCGGTCCGAGCTCTATACGTCGTCGAAGCTGGGCTGGCTCCATGGCTGGTCGGGGGGTGGACCTTGGGCTCCGAGAAGCCGGGTGATCTTCTCGGCTTCATCACTTGAGAGATCGGAGAGCAGGCGCGTCGTTGTACCGAGGAGGGCGTCCAGCGGTACCTGGGTACGTGCGCCGCGGGCGCTGGCGATTCCGGTGCCGAACAGGCACTGGAGAGTCTCGCCGGAGGGGATGCGGGCATCGGCTTCGATGACTCCCTCGGCCTGTCCCAGCGCGTCGCTGATGCCGTCGAGTTG
Source organism: Streptomyces kryoterrae (assembly GCF_054072135.1). Lineage (NCBI taxonomy): Bacteria > Bacillati > Actinomycetota > Actinomycetes > Kitasatosporales > Streptomycetaceae > Streptomyces > Streptomyces kryoterrae. The sequence goes on from NZ_CM133358.1 coordinate 5,135, forward strand.
GGCGTCGTGGGAGATGTCGTCGCCTGGACCGCCGTATCCGACGTGGCGGTCCGTGACGACCATGCGAAGAGAGGTCAGCGGGATGCTGAAGCGGTCGGCCCTGTTCCTCACTTCGTCGAGGCGGGGCAGGTCGTGCTCCTGCCCGGGCGGGAGCTGGCGCCGGGACTGGGCAACGAGCACATGGAAACGCGGGGTCTGCAGGATCAGTTGGCCGGCCTTCACCGCCCAGCGCCACGGGCTGATGTCCGCGTCTGCCGCGCCGGGCACGATCATGCAGACGCGGCTGGTCCAGAGCTGGATCGCCTCACGCATCAGGTGCTGAAGGTTGCCGGTGCCGGCGGCCGGGGTGCGCAGCAGGATAGGGAGGCTGATCATGCGGACGACCCGGTTCCAGAACGCGGCGTCGGTGATGTCTTCGGATTCCAGCAGGTACATCAGGGCCGTCTCGTCGAGATGGCCGACGCCTCGCTGGGGTGCGGGGAAGCTGGCGAGTGTGGATCCGCCGCCCTGCCAGAGCGCGGCGAGGAAGGTTGACATCCGGTCGGCGACGTCGGTGGTCATCCGTGCGGTGAGGGCTTCGACGGCGTCGCGGGTGGGAACGCGTTCTCCCGCACGGGCGGCCTCGGCTCCCTGAACGACCGTGTTCAGGAACTCCTCGGTCGCCGCTTTGTCGAGGGTGCCGCGGCCGCCTTCGAGAACGGAGCGGGACACGAGACGGGGAATGCCGGGAGAGTCGTCGGCCGGCTGGAGTGCGCCGAGCGCGGAAGCGTCGAGGAGCAGCGCGGTGCTGCTGCCGGGCAGCGGGGGAAGGTCTCCCTGTTGCCGTGCGGTGGGCAGTTGGCCGAGCGCCAGGAGCACCGGCCGGTCCGCACGGGGAAGGCGCTGCAGGTCGTCCTCCAGTTCGCGCTGGTCGGATGTGGTGCGCAGGTAGATGAACCGGCGCGGTGTGCGGGGTCTGCCGGGCCATTCGAGGACCATGTCGGGGACATGGGTGTGGTTGAAGAACTCGGTCTTGGTGACGGTGGCGCCGGGGTCCATGCGGCGCAGGTGCCGGGCGACGATGTCTTTGAGCCGGGTGAACATCATCCGGTCGTCGGGCTCGTCCATGGCCTGGGAGATCGACTGTTCGACGATGTTCACCACGAGCCCTCTCTGCGGGTGAGTTCGGCGGCGACGATGGCTGCCCAGTCCTTGAGCGGCAGGAGAGTTTCCTGCTTGTCCGAGAGCACGATCAGCCACAGGCGTGCGGCGACCGACTGGGCGAGGTCAACGTCCAGGAGTTTTCGGGCTTCCTCGGGGTCGCTGGTGCCGAAAACGCGGCTGCTGTGCTGAAGGACCGCGGTCTCCACCTGGCCGGGTGAGTTGAGGGTGGACCAGGAGTTCGCGCGGAAGGGTGCCCAGGTGATCCACATGAAGTGGTCGCTGAGGTGGTGCTGGGCCTGGGCAGCTACGTAGCACTTGGCGAGGAACTCGTCGAACTGGGTTCCCTGGTCGCTGGGTTGCGCGTAGTTCTTGACCTCCGCGCAGAACATGTCGTTCTGGTAGGGGTCACCGCGCATGGCGCCCCCCAGATCGAAGGAGAACGTCCGGCCTCCGTATGGCCAGGACAGAGTCAGCCGGCGACCGCAGGACTCCGAGTCCGTGTTCGCGTACGCGCCGAAGATGCGCATCGTGCCCTCGAGCCACTGCTTGGCTCTGCGGGCCCCCGAGAAGCCCTTCACCTGAGCATCTTCGCCAACCACCACAGGCGTAGCTTAGTGCGATCGGATCATCACGATGCGCTCGAACGGGCCAATCCCCGCCACAGCAACGTCCGCAGGCTCCAGAAAAGGGACACCCACGGCCTGGAGAAGCAGCAGACGACGGGCCCAGGACTGGACGGCTACTGCGAAAACACCCGCCCGGATCGGCGAACACGAGACCGTGGTGGAGTGACCCATCGAGGCGCCAGACCCAGGTGAATGCCGAGCTTGGTGTGCCAGACCAGATTCGCCACGCGTCCTCCCCCTCAAAGGACATGCTCGTTTCTCACGGTAAGGCCCGGCACAGATAATCCGGCAGACCGCGCCACGAGATCGGCGTGCGGAAATGATGGCCGACAGATGACCGCGCCCTGGCCCGGAACCGCTTCAGCTGCCTACAGAGGCGGTGCGCGGGTGGGGAAGACACCGGCGGCCGAGGCGCCATCGCACGGAGGTACAACACAGGGCCGTGAGTACGACGAAGGCCGGCGCCCGTGAGAGGGCGCCGGCCTGGTGCGGGCAGCTCACGCGCCAACGTGGATCTGCCGGGTGTCCCTGCCGCGTCGGTTGCAGCCAGTAGCAGTTCAAGGACGTTCGCGGGCCGGATAGAACCGGCCTCGTCGCGTTCTGTGGCCCACCATCACTCATAGACAGGAGCCGCGGCAAGCCGAGCATGGACATGGATGAACCATCCCGGCGCCTGAGGCGAGCGGCCAGGGCGGTGGCGTCGCCGCAGCGCTGTTCAGGCACCGGCACGACACCGGGGCGGGGCCCGAGGGGCAAGACCGCTCCTTTGGACACCACCGAGCCAAAAAACAGTCATTTCACCAGTACGGGGCATTGCGGTCGGCGATCACTCTGCGGGAACAGGCCCGGGACTGAAATGATGGAGGCATGCCCGGCACGGACGACGACGCCAATCGCCCCTGTGCTTACGGGACTTGCAGCCAGTAGCACTTCACCCCGCCCCGGTCCACCGCGCCTTGGCGCCGGGGCGCACCGAGAGGACTTCGCATGCCGACCGACACTGCCCCCGCGCCCCGCACCGAGCCCGGCCAGACGGACCCCCCGCTCCGGTTCGGCGCGCCGCAGGCGTTCACCGCCGTCTCCTTTCCCGTCCTGGGCGTTGCCCTGCACGTCACCGGGATGCCCGTACAGGACATCTTCGTCCTGCTGGGAGGCTGCGGCGCCCTGGGTGCCGCAGCGGTCATGGCCGCCGGTGGAGGCCGCCGCCGCATGGCCTCGCTGGCCGGCGCGATGCTGCGCGCCACCGCCGGGAAGTAGGCGAGGCTCCGCATGGGACGCAAGGACAAGCCCGTCGACCACAGCCGGCCCGCGCGCGGACGGCTGGCCGAACACCTGCGCAGTTGGCGGGAGGCGGCCGCAATCACCTACACGACACTGGCCAGCCGCACCGGGCTGTCGCCGGCCACACTGAAGCGGGCGGCCTCCGGGACCGTGGTGGCCAAGCGCGCCACGGTCGAGGCTTATGTCACGGGCTGCGGCGGCAGCCAGGAAGCCGTGGAGGCGGCGGACGAGTGGTGGCGCCGTGCCCGTGTCGAGGAACGTGGCCGTCTGGCTCAGCTGCATGCCCCGCGGCCCGAACTCATCGCGGACGCGGCCGACTTGAGCAGAGCGCTGGAGGCGGTGTGGGAACAGGCCGGAGTGCCGAGCCTGCGGGAGATCCGGGAGCGCTCGGGCAACCCGCTCGCACTGCCGGTCAGCAGCGCGGCCCGCATCGTCAAGCGTCACGCCATTCCCGCCGATGAACAGCAGCTCCAGGCGTTCCTGACCGGTTGCGGCATCCCGCCCCAGCGGCACATGCCATGGCTGACTGCCTTCAACAAGATCATCAATCTCTCCCCCGCCGCCACGGTGCAGGAACTGGTGGACACCTCGACCGCACGGCAGCAGGCCATCCGCCGGCGGCAGCGCAGCCTGGAAGCGGTGCATGCTGCACGCCAGATGCAGGGGCAGGAACAGGCACTGGCCGATCAAGTCGGCAGCACCTCTTGGAGGCGGCTTCTCGAGCTGCTGCCGGACGCGACCACCGAGCAGATCATCGCGAGCGGATTTCGGGACCATCTGGCAGCAGAAGCCGCCCGCAACGGCACGAGCGCACAAGGCTTCAAGTCCTGGCAGCCGGACTTCTTCCTGGAGCACGACGGCAAGCACGTGGTGTTTGAGCTGAAGAGTACGTCCAGCCCCAACAAGCCGGGGCCGCAAGCCGGCGGAGCGGTGAAGGCACCGCGCGGGCCGTCGGGCGACGGCAGCCACCCCACCGTGCGCAGGGAACCAGGCCGCGGCCCCGGGCTGCCCGCCGGGTCCCGCGGCCACGCGGCCCCCTCCACGCAGAATGCGGCCGCGGACCTGGGCGGGGCGGCGCCGGATCCTGCGGCCACCTGGTGCCTTCTGTGCCAGGAGCATGCCCACGCCGCACGCCGTGCTGCCTGAGCCAGCCAGTGGCCAGCCCGCCCCATCGCCACCGGAAGACCGAGGCCGAAGTGGTCAGCTCACGCCTGTACAACGCTCCCCGTCCATCGGGGATCTTCCGTGTCGCCCCCTTCGAGAGGGAGACGACATCCTCACTAATGGGGCGCGTCGCACATCGCTACGGGCTGCGGGCCAAGGACCTGCGGTCGTGCTGGCAGTGGCGGAACTACCCGCCCACGTACGACGGCGGGGGCGCGCGGGCCGACGCCGAGGTGCTGCTGAACACGCCCGGAGGACAGCTACTGGCGAGCCTGTGCGGCGTCACCGAAGAGGTCCTGGCGCGGGCGTTGCCGTCCTGGCACCAGGAGGACGCCAAGTTGTCGGCCGGAAGGGACGGGGTGCCGGCGGCGGCGTGGCGGACCGGCGGCGCGGTCGCCGGGCCGGTGGCGTTCGGCTGCCGCCTGTGCGCGGCCCGGCGCACGGGGACGGTCGTGCGGGTGGTGCGGTACACGCCGCGCTGGGAGCGGGTGTGTGTCGGGCACGGGCGGTGGCTGATGGACGCGGACGCCGACCAGCCTCTTGAGTATCTGGACGTGCGGGGCGTGCCGGAAGTGACTGCGGCGCAGCGGCGGTGGACGGGTGTGGCGCGGCGGGCGGTACGCGCTGGTGCGGAGCCGGAGAGGGTGTTCGCGCTGGCTTATGCGGTGGTGGCCCGGTGGTGGGAGCAGGCTCTGCACTGGGAGCGGGAGACCATCTGGCCGGGGCGGCTGCACCAGGTCGCGGGTGGCAACGCCGGGACGGAGCTGGAGCGGTGGCGGATCGTGGGCCGGGACGCGGTCGTCTTCCCCGAGGTGGTGGCCGTCGCCGACGCACTGCTGGACCCCGCCATGGCCCAGCTGGTGTGGACGGACAGCGGGGCCGGGCGGCCACGGGCGCTGCCCGCCGACGGAATGTTCTGCCGCCGACTCGGCGAGCGGGTCGGGCGGGAGTGGCTGGGACCTGTGGCCGCCACCGACTACGGCGGCCCGCTGACCTCCTGGATGGGCGCCGTCATCCGTATCCGCCGCGGCGCCGGCGGACCACCCGGATACGACAACGACCCCTGGTGGCTGCGCCAGGAACACCAGCCCGCCACCATGGCCGGACAGCTGCGGGTGCTGGGCAAGGAGAAGAAGGCACCCGGCTCGGGAAGGATGTGGCGCGCGGTGGTGCCCGCCGAACAGCGCACGCTGATCACCCGGGCCATCGAGAGCGCCGAGGAGCAACTGCTCCAACTGCGCGGAGTACAGACCGGACCGACCGCCGACGTCGCCCAGCAGCTCCTGCGCACCCTCCGCCACAGCGCCGCCCTCATCGACAACGCCTGGAAGCGGACCGCCCTGGTGGCGGCGAACGCCGGGATGCCCCTGGAAGAAATCGCCCAGTGGGCGGGAATGCCCGCCGACACCCTGATGGACATGCTCGCGGCCGGCCAGGACGACGACGGCTGACGGATCGGCGGCAGCGTGCGGGCGGCCTCCGAGAGGGCTCGTCAACCGTTAGCGCACGCGGTACCCGTTCGTGGCAGGAATCCCGGAAAACACCCTGCCTGCACGCGGATACGGATTGTCTGAAGCAGGTGATCAACGGTGGTGCAACCGGGCCCGGGGGCCGGGCGAAGCGAGTGAAGGCGGATCGGGGCGCGGGGTACGAGGCGGTCTTCCTCGACCCGGTAGGGCAGGTGGTCCAGCAGCGGTGGGCGGACGCGGCCTTGGCGGTGGCCTTCGAGGACCTGCCGCCCGTCTCCGCGTTCCCGGCAGTGCCGGGGCGGCGGTGGGGGCCTGGGCTGTGGTGGTCGGCGACGACCGGACGGCACGTATCTGCCGGATCGAACGCGATGCGCATCCAGTTGATGGCCCTGGACCGCGACCCGGATGTGACCGCCCTGGCCGGGCGGCCGGTGCGGCTGCTGTGGCGCACCCCCCGCGGGCAGGTCCGCTCCTGGGTGCCGCAGCTCTTCGCCCGCTACACCGACGGCACCGCCCTGCTGGCCGACTGTCCCAGCCACCCCGACGCCGGCGGCGAACGCGCCCTGGGCGCCGCCCAGGCGGTAGCCGAGGCGTGCGCGCACATCGGCTGGACCTACCGGCGCCTGACACCGCTCGACGACGTCCTGGCCGCCAATCTGAAATGGCTGGCCGGCTACCGCCACCCCCGCAACCAGGGCAGGCCCGGTCTGATGACGGCATTCCTTGAGGCCTTCGCGCGGCCGCGGCCGCTGATCGAAGGCGCCCAAGCAGCCGGCGACCCGATCGAGGTCCTCCCCGCCGTCTTCCACGCCCTGTGGCACAGACAGCTGACGACCAACCTGGATACGCCGCTGCACGAACGCGTCCTGGTCAGCCCGTGCGGCTGGAGCGGCCTGGACAAGACGGACGGCGCCGGGTGAGCGCGCGGCGCAATGCCCGGCCTGCGGTGAAGGTCGGGGCGCATGTCCGCTTCCGTGGCGTGAAATGGCAGGTGGTCGCTCTGGCCGGGCAGGACATCCACCTTCTCGGTCCGGACGGCGGCGGTGAGGCCGTGCTCGCCGGGCACCTGTTCGCCGACCCCGGCTTCACCGTCATCGGGGCCGACGTGCCCCAGGCGGCCCCGCAGTGGGGGCTGTTCGAGAGCGCCCCCGCCGCGGCGCGCGAGAAGGCGCTGGCCTGGCAGCGGCACGTCAGGGAAGTCGAATGCGGCCTTGCCGGCGGGCCCGGCAGCGAAGGGGCGGTGCGGCCGCAGTACGACCCCGAGCAGCACACGCTGGCCGAGCGGGAGCAGGCCAAGGCCCAGGAGCTGACCGCGCTCGGCTTCGGCCGCGTCTCGCGCACCACGGTCCAGCGCATGCGGCTCGCCTACCGCAAACAAGGCCTGTGGGGGCTCCTCGACCACCGCAGCACCCGTGCCCCCAGCCCCACCGGGCGGGCCGACGAACGGGTCGTCGCCGCCGTCCGCGAGGCGCTGCGCCGACGGCGCGGCCGCTCCAGGGGCACCATCAACGGCCTGTTCCCCCTGGTCAACCAGATCCTTCAGGACCGGCACGGCCCCAACGCCGTGCCGACGCCGTCCCAGGCCACGCTGTACCGGCTCGTCACCACCCTCGCCCGCCCCGGCGAACTGCCCAGTGGCCCCGTCCGACAGACCTCCGCCAGCTTCGACGGACGCGCCTTCACCCCCACCACGGCACTGCGGCCCGGCGAGCAGGTCCAGGTCGACACCACTCGCCTGGACGTCCTGGCCCTCTTCGACGACGGCACCCTCGCCCGCCCCGAACTCACCATCGCCATCGACGTCGCCACCCGCGCCATCCTCGCCGCCGTGCTGTGCCCCAGCGCGACCAAAGCCGTCGACGCCGCCCTGCTGCTGGCGGAGATGGCCGTCCCGCACCCCGCCCGCCCCACCTGGCCCGACATCCTGCGCATGGACCACGACCGGGCACTCCCCCACCAGCTGCTGGCCACGCTGGATGAGCGTCTGGCCAGTGCGGCGGCCCGGCCGGTCGTCCTGCCCGAGACGATCGTCGTCGACCGGGGCAAGGTCTTCGTCTCCCGGGCGTTCACCGCCGCCTGCGAAACCCTCGGCATCAGCGTCCAGCCCGCCCCGCCGTTCGCCCCCACCGCCAAAGGCATCGTCGAGCGCGCCTTCGGCACCATCAACCACCTGTTCTGCCAGCACCTGCCCGGCTACACCGGATCCGACGTCACCCGCCGCGGCCCCGACGCCGAACAAGAGGCCTGCTACAGCGTCCCCCACCTGCAAGACCTCCTCGACGAATGGCTCGTGCATTACCACCACCGCCCCCACGAAGGCCTGCGCCACCCAATGATGCCCCGCAAAGCCCTCACCCCCAACCAGATGTGGGCCGCGCTGATCGCCGTCGCCGGATACGTCCCCGTCCCGCTGACCGGCCACGACTACCTCGAGCTGCTGCCCGTGCGCTGGCAGGCCATCACCGCCTCCGGCATCCGCATCCACCACCGCACCTACGACGCGGACCTCCTCGCCCCCCACCGCGGCCAGCCCTCCCCGGTCGCCGGCCGAGGCGGGAAATGGGAGATCCACCACAACCCCCACGACGTCCGCCAGATCTGGGTGCGTCTACCCGACGGCGAACTCACCGAAATCCCGTGGATCCACCGCGACCACGTCCACCAGCCGTTCAACGACCGCACCTGGCAGCACATCAGAACCCTCGCCCTGCACGGCAACCACGGCGATACAGAGCAGTACGAGGCCGACCTCGCCGACGCCCTCGACCAGCTCATGCGCCGCGTCCACAGCGGCCACGCCACCAAGACCGAACAGGCACTCGTGGCCCGCACCACCGCCACTGCCCTGCCCTCAGCCCGCCGACCAGACCACGACACCAGCCAGGGCGCCGACGACCCAGCGTGGGACGAGGACGACAGCATCGACGACCTCGACGACCTCCCCGACGACGACACCCCTCCCGCCGCGGCCACCGGATTCGGGCTCTACGACGCACACGAGGAAGCCGACAAATGGTGAACACCAGCCCACACCCCACGGGGCAGGACCCGACCAGCACACCAGCCGGCACGCGCCACGACAGTGCCGACAGCGGCGGGGCGGCCGCACCGCCGTGGCCCCTGACGACCTGGCAGGGCTGGCACCGCTTCGCCACCACCGACCCGCCCGCCCCGCCCCAACCCGGCCAGCCGCCCCGCAGCACCGACGAACGCCTCGCCTACCACTCCGCGTTCGTCACCATCCGCACCCCCGCGATCAGCGAACTCGCCACCCAGGTCCGCACCCTGATGATCCTGGGCCGCCACCAACAGGCCACCGCACGGCCCTCACTGATCGTCACCGGACCCGCCGCAGCCGGCAAAACCACCGCCCTCCTCCACGTCGGCCGCGCCTGCCACCTCGCCCACACCCGCAAAAACCCCACCCCGCCCGGATCAGCACACGCGGCGGTACCCGTCGCGTACGTCCTCGTCCCGCCCGGCGCCACCGCGAAAACCCTCATCACCGAATTCGCCCGCTACCTCGGCATCCCCACCACCACCCGCATGACCCAGACCCAGATCACCGACGCCGTCTGCCACACCTACACCGCCGCCGGCATCCAACTCGTCCTCATCGACGAAATCCACCGCCTCAACCCCCGCACCACCACCGGCGCCCAAACCGCCGACCTCCTCAAAGACCTCACCGAACGCCTCCGGGCCACGTTCGTCTACGCCGGCATCAACCTCCCCGACACACCCCTCTTCACCGGCGTGAGAGGCGCCCAACTCGCCGGACGCGCCACCCTCATCACCTGCGGCCCCCTCCCCGCCCGCCACGGCCAACACCAACCCTTCCGCGACGTCATCACCGACATCGAAAACAACCTCGACCTCCACCACCACAAACCCGGTACCCTCCCCCGCCACACCCCCTACCTCCACCAACGCACCGCCGGCCGCATCGGATCCCTCACACGACTCATCCGCCAAGCCGCCATCACCGCCATCCACGACGGCACCGAACGCATCACCAAGCAATCACTCGACACCATCCGCCTCGACCACCTCGCCGAGCAACACCACCGCCCCACCCGAAGCCGCTAACACCCCACCCATCAGCCAGTACCAGCCCTGACCAGCACAAACCCAAGCCGGGCCTTTTCACGCTAGAGCTACCTTCAACGAACCCAGCCCCGCTCAGCACACAAGACACAACCCCAGCTCACACACCCAAGCCTCCCCACCGAAGCCGCCCACCTCGCCTCTCAGCAAACCAGCAACACACCAGGCCAGCCGCCACTCCGTACACCAACCAGCCCCCCTCCAAGCGTCAGCTGCTCGTGGTTCCCGCCGCGTGGGTCCATGGCATCTCCCGCGTGTCCGGTCAGGTGTGCGGGCTCGTGGTCAGGCGTCCGGGGCGATGATCTTGATCCCGCTGCTGAGGTGCGGGCGGACCGTGTACTCGCCATCCGGAGACGGCCGGTGCGGTCCCCCGTCCTCGGTCTCGCTCACGCCGATGACGGGCCAGAAGATGCCTTCCCCGTCCATGACCCAAGCGGCAATGGGCGCGGTGTACGGCGCGAAGGGCCCGAACGATCGGCCTGCACCTGCCGCCGGATGGCCTCCACTGCGGGCAGGATTCGCCTGGGATGGTCACGCAAGGCGATGTCGAGACGAAGCAGTGCCCGTCGGATGGGATCGGGCTGCCGTGCGAAGGGCGCGGTGCGCGCGACGGAGGGGGTGACGGTCACGATCGCCCGCTCCACCGAAGCGGTCACCTGCTGCGCCGCAGGGGCCGACGTGCGGACGGCGACGGGCTGGTCGTGTGAAGCAGGCTCTCGGGGGTCAGGACGACGTCGTCCAGGCTTCCCCAGGTGGTGCCCTCGCCGGGGAGCTCGGTGCCGAACCGCATGGTGCGGCCGCCCCCGGGGCGGTCGTCGAAGCGGATCCGGTGAACGTAGCCGCGCTGGGCAAGCGCCCCCGGGGTCATGAGTACGCCGGGCCCCAGGATGGTCTCCCATGCGTCATTGTCCCGGGCGACGGGCCGGTTACGGTCGAGGTGGACCAGGAGTGACCGCCCGTCCTCCAAGCCGATCATCACAGCGGACCCGAGAGGCTCGGGGTAGGTGAACTCGGCAGCGATGCCGAGCTCTCGCAGCCAGGACGCCAAGTGGGCCTTGGAGAAGAGACGGTCGGCGCTGTCCTTGCCGCGTTCCCTGCGCCCGCACCTATGGTCGCAGTCGACGCTTCGGTGTGGGCGAAGTGGCAGATCTTGCCGGTGCACCGCCTGGTCATGAGCTGACGGCCACAGCCGCCCTCGAACATGGTGCCGCACCAGATGGTGACGTTCTCGTGCTCACGCCAGAAGGCATCCAACTCCTCAGGAGTTTCGGGACACAGAGCCGGCTCGTCAGAGTCCGGGCTGCCGACATCCGACCTGTCCAAGGATGCTGGTCAGACCGATCAGGATTCACCCGCCTCGCCTGGCCGGCCGTCTGGGCCTTGTACGGCCCGCCTCACCGGGACGCGGGTCGTACAAGGCCCTGCCTCCCGGGCCGAACCGCCCCAACTCGGTCTGCAGAGAGACGCCGGTGTCGATCTCATCCGGCGTCCAGCCGGTGACTTTCAGGAGAAGCCCGTCCAGCGGCCCACCCGTCAGCTCCACATAGACCTGCCCCGGCCGCGCAGCAACTGCTCATCGTCGCCGTTCATCCGCTCACCCTCCCAGCCGTCACTGACAGTGCGTCCCGAGGGGACTGGGTGGCCGCTCTCCGGCCGCCGCACCGGCGGGCGGCCCCGGCGCGGCGGCCCCGCCCGGCGCGCAACTGGCGAGCGCGCCCCGATCCCCGGCAGCGTCCGCCCATCCCGCCCTCCCTCACTCCTCAACTCCAGCCAGGGACAGGGGCAAAGCGGCCGCAACGGGGACGTCAGGGCCCCAACCACACCCGCACGATGGGGCTGACCTGCACAGACGCGGCAACGTCGGGACACCGCGCGCAAGAGAAGACGCAAGAGATCGTGCAGGAGAAGGCGCACGGGTGGGTGCACGAGATGGTGCCGCGCGGCAGACCGGAGCGCGGTTCGAACAGCAGTACCTTTGGCTCGTGGCAGCCTCGTACGACTTCCCCCAGGACCTGACCGACGCGCAGGACGACCTCCGTCAGGTCCGCGCCGAACTGCACACCCTCTACCAGCGGGTGCAGTGGTCGGCCGAACCGCTGGACGCCTGGGAGACGCACGAGAACGCCTGGCGTCCGGCGTCCCGCCCCGCCTCCCTCGGCTGGGACACTCAGGACGCGGCGGAGATGGCCCGGCTACGGGCGCGGAAACTCGAACGCGCCACGGCGATCGTCACGCACGCGTACTGGAGCGAGTTCACCGCGGCCGACGTCCTCGCGGCCCGTACCGCGCTCAAGCATCACACGCCCGAGACGGCCGACGCCGCCAACTAAGCCGCCGACCGCTCGCTCAGCCGGTCGGCCGTCGCGCGCACGACCAGGTCCAGGACGTCGTCCAGGGCCAGGCGCAGGGCCCGCCCGTCCTCGGACACCGCGCGACTGGGGGAATCCCGCACGGCCGCGCACCGCGCCCCGACCACAGCGAGCCGCACGCGCACGATCCCGGGCCGGCCACGCGCAGCCCGGTGAGGACGACCAGGACCTGCGCCCAGTCCTGGGGATCAGGCGCGGGTGGCGGGGGTGGCCGGCAGCAGCGCCGCAGCAGCCCGGACGGTAGCGTGCAGCGAGTCGTGGACGGTCACGTCCGGGCGGGCGAGCCGCAGTTGCTCGACAACGTCCAGGAGGCGCGGGTAGTCCGGGTGCGCGCCGACCGCCAGGCGGGTACCGCGGGCGGCATGCGACCCCAGCTCGTACAGGGCGATGGGCTGGATGGCCTCCGCGCAGAACCAGAAGAGGATCACGTCGGCGACCCGCAGGTGCTCGTACTCCCACGTGGTCTGCTCCCGTGTGGCTTCGGCCTCGCCGACGGGGAACACGGCGCGTCGGGGGTTGATGACGACTGCCGGTGAGCCGATCGCGTCCAGCTGCAGGACGGCCCGGCACTGCCAGTCGGGGCATCCGGTGATCCCACCGCCCAGGAAGACCGACGGGGCGTCCCCGCTGTAGGGGGCGGGGGCCTCGATGTAGCGCAGGGAGCGGGGCGGCAGCAGCGGGAACCCGTCGACGGCGATCGCGTCCAGCAGTTCCCGTATGAGCGTCTGGGCATCGGGACTGCCGGAAGGGTAGGCGCGCAGCGCGGGGGCCAGCCTCCAGGCACCGAGCTCCGGGTGCGGGCGCAGCATCTGCTCGATGGACTCGGCACTCAGGACGCCGCCGGCGGCCAGTCCGTCCGGGCCTCCGTCGGTGCTCGCCTGCGCGGACAGGATCCGTGCCCGGTGTTCCTCGGTCGCCCCCGGCTTCCACCGGCCGTGCACGTAGTCGGCGGTCAAGGCGTCGGCCAGGAACTGCAGTTCATCCGTCACACCGGTCAGCGTACGAAATGGCGCACCCTGCGGATGGCGTTCGATGACGTGCTGCGCCGGATCGGGCGCTGCCCGGCCTGATGAGCCAGCGGTGCCTGGACGTCCGCCCTGCCCTGCCACTTCCAGCCGTGGAGGTCAGGAAGGTGATCAGGGACTGTCGCCGCCCCAGTCCCAGCGGGCCGGGTCGCCGGGGCGCGGGTCGTACAACGCCCTCCCACCAGGGCCGAAGTGCCCCAGCTCGGTCTGGAGGGAGACACCGGTGTCGATCTCGTCCTGCCTCCAGCCGGTGATGTCGAGCAGCAGCCCGTCCAGCGGCCCGCCGACCAGTTCGGCGTAGGCGCGGCCGGGGCGGGGACCTGGGTGAGGGTCGTCTGTGTCGTGACCGTAGACCCGGCCTCGCAGCAGCTGCTCGTCATCGCTGTCCATACCGTTCAGCCTTGCAGCCGCCACTGACAACGCGGGCTTGTCCAAGCGGTCCTGGGCAAGCCCGACGCTACCGGTGTGGCCCGGGTCAGGTCCGGAAGCGGGAGAACCAGCCGCCGGCCTTCTGGTCGGCGTGCGCCGCCTCCGTCCCCTGGCGCTCCTGCTCCTGGCACTCGCGTTCATCCGAGCGTGCCTGCTGCTCCGCTTCGAGTGTCCGGTACCTGCAGTTGTCGCACAGATGCGGGTGGCTGTCCCCGTGATCCCATTCGACCGCGGTGATGGCCTTCCACCGGTCATCGGTGAACTTCTGCCCGCAGTCCCCGCACACCGGGCGCTGCGCCTCACGTTCGGCGGCTTCCTGCGCTAGGCGGCGCCGCGCGTCTTCGGCGCGGCGGGCGAGGAAGGCATCCCGGCGGGGGTTGCCGATCGCGTCCCAGAGGTTCTGGTAGCCCTCGCGGCCGAAGCGCTGGAACGCGGGCCCGGCAGGGCGGTGCTCGCGCAGCAGCTCCAGCGTGGTCGCCACGATCGGCATCTTCCCGTCGTAGATGCGGAAGCCGCCTTCGGCCCACTGGCCCTGCCAGTGCTCGCGGGTGAGGTCGGCGACCCGCTCCATCTGCTACAGCGCGGACCGCTTGCCGACCTGGTGGAAGACGACCAGGACCGGCGGGTGCGTCGCGTCCCCCCACCCGAGATCGGGCGCGGACCATCGGGTGCGCCACATCGGCTTCTCGTGGCCGTCGGTGTCCTTCGCCCTGCGGTGGAAATGGCGCAGGTACTTGTCGAACTTGACCGCGATGACCGGGGCTTCCCCGGTGCAGTCGCCGGCCATGATGAACAGCAGCGACAGCCCGGCCTCCGGGGCAGTGAGGACGACGTCGGCCCACACGCCTCCCACGCCGGGGTTCTTCCACGTGCCCGTCGACGGGAGGGCGACCTCGGTGGCGTAGAAGGTGATGGTGCCGATCCCGTCAGGCGCATCAACGGCTGCCCGGGCGGCGACGGCTCCGGCCGGCTCACCGGCCACCAGGTCCAGATCGGGCTTCGGACGGATCATCGCGATCACCGTCTCGTTAACCGTCATCGCATGCGACGCACCCGAGCAGCCCGCGCTCTTGAGCATGCCGCCCATCTCCTCCAGCCCCCAGTCCAACTCAAGCCCGGCGGCGGACGCGAATCCGGGCCGGAGGCGCTGCAGGCGTACAGGAGGACCAAGTCGGTCGTCATCTCCCTCGCCTGCCCCCGACAGGGCCGACTCCGAGCGCCTGGCCGCCGCCGGCGGGCCCTCCCGGCCGGATCGGCCGGGTGAACTCCGTTCCCGGCGCTTAAGACCGGAGGTGAGCCGGGGGCATGGCGGCCTGGCAGTAGGCGTTGTCGCCCGGGCCGTGGACGTCACCGTTGAACGTGACCCGGTACGGGCGGTTCGGCGCGAAACGGCGGCCGGTGGTGCAGCCGACCGCGCCCTCGTTGTGCATGCCGTTGACGACCCGGGCGCTCAGGTGCCGGCGCAGACCGTGGTCGGTGCTCAGGTCTGCAGAGGGAAGGGGCGGTGAGGTCGGCGCGGGACCAAGGCGGTGGACTGCGGCGGTGGAGCCGCCCTCGACTGCCTCACGTCCCGCCTGAGCGGCGCCACTTTGCAGGAAGGTGAGCCCGCAGCTATCCTCATATTCAACAATGCGACTAGGTGCCTAGTTGTTTATCGATGGCCGTGTGCCACTTCTATCAGCAGCGTTGACGAGAGGCGGTCGGCCCCGTGTCGAGCAGTGGGTATCTGCGCTATGTCGCCCTGGGCGACAGTCACACCGAAGGGCTCGGGGACGGCGACGACGTCCGTGGTCTTCGGGGCTGGGCGGACCGGCTCGCCGAGCAGGTCGCCCGCCACAGCCCCGGCCTGCTCTACGCCAACCTCGCGGTGCGCGGCCGTAAGGCCGGTCAGGTGCGCGCCGAACAGCTCGCTCCGGCTCTCGCGATGCGGCCCGACCTCGCCACCGTGGTGGCTGGGGTCAACGATGCGTTGCGCCCGGGCTGCGACCTCGACGAGGTGGCCGGTCATGTCGAGGCGATGTTCGCCGCCCTCACGGCGCAGGGCGCCACAGTCGTGACCCTCATGTTTCCTGATGTCGGGCGTATCACGCCGTTGGCCCGACCGATCGGTCACCGTGTTCTCGCACTCAACGCGCGCATCCGGGAGGCCGCCGACCGCCACGGCGTGGTGGTGGCAGAGACGGCCGCGCACGCGGCGGCGACCGATCCGCGGTTGTGGAGTGCTGACCGGCTGCACGCCGGCCCGCTGGGACACACGCGCATCGCGGCTGCCGTGGCCCAGGCGCTCGGTCTGCCGGGCAGCGACGACAAGTGGACCCTTCCCCTTCCGGCCGAGGGGACAGACATCTCTGCCTGGAGGACCGTGGGTGCCGAAGTGCGCTGGGCCGGCACCTTCCTCGGCCCTTGGGTCGGCCGCCGCCTGCGGGGCCGCTCCTCCGGCGACGGCCGCCAGGCCAAGCGGCCGGCGCTGCTTCCGGTGGCCGCGTCCGCTGGGGACACCTCCCCATCGGTGTGATGCTCTGGCTTGCGACGACGCCGGCGGCTCCTCGTGCTGAACTGCTCCTCACCGGACGGGAGCTGGAAGTGAGTGACATCCATCCCTTCGCGTACTGCGCGCGAAGCGTCTGCGG
The DNA here is from genome assembly GCF_054072135.1 of Streptomyces kryoterrae. Lineage (NCBI taxonomy): Bacteria > Bacillati > Actinomycetota > Actinomycetes > Kitasatosporales > Streptomycetaceae > Streptomyces > Streptomyces kryoterrae. The sequence goes on from NZ_CM133358.1 coordinate 21,378, forward strand.
ATCGCCAGCGACGTAGTCGTAGGCGTCGTGGCACTGCTGTTCACCGTGCTACGTCAGTCCGACATCACCCCCTCCAGTCACCTGCACAAGCTGCTCATCGACCGGCTGGCGCGGACGAGGGGGCGAAGGCCGGTGGCAGCAGACCGACCTCGGAGTGCGGATCGTCCAGCGATCAAAAGTCCTCTGTTCCGCGCGCTCGTCGCCCCGCGGCTTTCACCGTCGCCGCACTCACCAGCCCCGAGGAGCCCCGAGGCGGCGCGCTACGGCGTCCGCCCGACACGCGCCGTGCTGGCCAGTCGGCCTATGCGCAGGCAGGCAGGGAGCTGACCGCTCAGGCAGAGCCGGCCGCTGCCGTACTCCTGCTGCTGACCGACCCGACCGTGGCGCAGGTCCGGCACAGGCATCCGCTCTCCCACAGCGGCCTGGGCCTGAGTGCCTTCTCCTACTCGCTCGTCCTCGTCGCCTCGGCATGCTCGCCGCCAATGTCATCAGCGGCCACCACAGCCCGCTACTGCGGGCGACCCGGGTACAGGCCCTGGCCCTCAGCAGCACGCTCATGCCGGGGACGGCTGTTCATCACGATCTTCTGCATCGCCATGGCGGTACCGACGTCCGGCGCCACGGTCCCCCTCAAGGCACTCCCCGGTTTCCACCGCCCCCTCGGCAAGTTCCAGCCCCTGCGTCAGATCACCGGCGTCGTCCGCTCCATCCTCTACTACGACGCCCAAGGCGACGCCGGACTGCCCCGAGGCTGGGTGATCCCGGGCTTGGGACTCGCGGTCGCGTACCTCTTCGGCTTCGGCGTGACCCGGTTCTACGCCGCAAGGGACTGCATCGCAATCCCGCCGACAAGGAACCGCAGCCGATCCTCGCTCGCACACAGACCGACAACCCCTGAGAGGCTGGGCTGCTCACGACCGTCCAGCTACTAACTTCTTTGACTAAATGTGTGGGTGGGACCGCCGCAGTCAGCCGTCGGCCCGGAGCACGGTTGTGCGCTGTTCGAGCCTGCGCAGCGCCATGTCCCCCCACTGGAGGGTCTCCCGCTCGAACGACATCCCGCGCAGCAGGGTGAGATACGGGCCGATGCGCTCGGCCTCGGCGAAGTACGCCTCCTCAGAGCGCCCGTCGAGCAGGCGCTGCCGGAGCCGCTCGTAGCGGGCCAGCTTGGCGGTGGCCCACTCCATGCGCTCGGTAATGGAGGTCCGGACCGCTTCCATGTCGCCCGCGTCCAGGCACTGCACCTTGACAAGCAACTCGTCCCGGATCACCGCCGGTTTACCCAAGGGCTCGGCGGTGTAGGCGTGGACGGCCTTCCACCCGGCCTCCGTCAAGGAGAACAGTCGCTTGTTGGGGCGGCGCTCCTGCTCGACGACGCGGGCCGTGACGAGTCCTTCGGCCTCCATGCGATCCAGCTCCCGGTAGAGCTGCTGAGGCGTCGACATCCAGAAGTTGGCGACCGTCGCGTCGAACGCCTTCGCGAGGTCGTACCCGGACGCCTCGCCCTCCAACAGCGCGGCCATCACCGCGTTCCGCAAAGCCATGGATACACGCTAGCAGATTAATCAACAAGGTGACTAATGGTCACCCTATCCCTGTAGACAACCCCTAACGAGCCCTCTACCCTCCAACACACCTATTCATATTTTTGAGTATCAAAGGTGGGCTCATGCATCCCTTCCGCAAGGCCGTCGAGAGCGGCGACCCGGACGCCGTGGCCGCTCTGCTGGCCGACGACGTCGTCTTCACCAGCCCCGTCACCTTCAAGCCGTACCCGGGCAAGGCCATCACCGCGGCGATCCTGCGCGGCGTGCTCCGGGTCTTCGAGGACTTCACCTACATCCGTGAGATCGCCAATTCCGACGGCCGCGATCACGCCTTCGTCTTCACCGCCACCGTCGCCGGCAAGCAACTCCAGGGATGCGACTTCCTGCACTTCGACGACGACGGGAAGATCGACGAGTTCACGGTGATGGTGCGCCCGCTCTCCGCCGCCCAGGCGCTCGGCGAGGCCATGGGCGCCCAGTTCGAGCAGATCGCCCGAGAGGCCGCCGAACAGTAACCACGACAGGCGAGTGAACGGTGCGGTTATGGGACGTCCTGAGCGGCCGGTGGATCCTCGGGCCGGTGCTGTGCAACGTTTCGCCCATGAGTTGCGGGTGCTACGCGATGCGGCCGGGAAGCCGACGTACCGGGTGATGGCCGGGCGGACGGACTTTTCGGTGAGCGTGCTGGCGCAGGCGGCGTCGGGTGAGCGGCTGCCGTCGCTGGCGGTGGTGCTGGCGTACGCGCGAGCGTGCGGGGCGGATCCGGCCGAGTGGGAGCTGCTGTGGAAGACCGCGGCCGAGGAAGCATCGGACGAGGAGGCGGCAGCACGCGAGGAGGAGAAGGAACAGCAGGCCCCTTACCGGGGGTTGGTGCGGTTCGAGCCCGGTGACCACGGGCTGTTCTTCGGCCGCGACCGGCTCGTGGCGCAGTTGTCGGAACTGGTGCACGAGCACCGGTTCGCGGTGGTGTTCGGTGCGTCCGGCAGCGGGAAGTCCTCCCTGTTGCGGGCCGGGCTGATACCCCTGCTTCAGCGGACCGTGCGGGAACCGGGGCGCCCGGCCGTACTCCGGGTGCTCACCCCGGGGGCCACTCCGGCGGCGACCCACGGCCGGCTGCTGGCCCCGCAGGAGGGCGAGCCGGACAGCTGGGTGGTCGTCGACCAGTTCGAGGAGATATACACGCTGTGCCGGGACCGGGCCGAGCGGGCGCGATTCATTGATCTGCTCCTGGCCGCCCGGGAACCGGGCAGCCGGTTGCGGGTGGTCGTCGCGGTACGGGCGGACTTTTACGGGCGGTGCGCCGAACACCGGGGGCTCGTGGATGCGCTGCGGGACGCCCAGCTGCTGGTCGGGCCGATGACCCCGGCGGAGTTGCGGGAGGCGGTCGTCAGGCCGGCCGCGGCCGCCGGGCTGCTGGTGGAGCGGGCGCTGACCGCCAGGCTCGTCGCAGAGGTCGTCGATCAGCCCGGCGCGCTGCCGATGCTCTCGCACGCCCTGCTGGAGACCTGGCGGCGGCGTCGGGGCCGGACCTTGACGATGACCGCCTACGAAGCGGCCGGCGGTGTGCACGGCGCGATCGCCGCCACCGCCGAACACGTCTACGGACAGCTGTCGCCCGCCCAGGCCAGGACGGCCCGGCAGGTGCTGCTCCGGCTCATCGAACCCGGACAGGGCGCCGCGGACACCCGGCGCCCGGTCAAGCGCGCCGAACTGGAGGAGTGGGCGGATCCCGAGGTGCCCGCGGTCGTCGAGCAACTGGCCCGCGCCCGGCTGGTGACCGCGGACGCGAACGGCGTGGAACTCGCCCATGAGGCCCTGATGACCTGCTGGCCGCGGCTGCGCGGCTGGATCGAGGAGGACCGCGAGCGGCTGCGCCACCACCGTCGCCTCACCGAGGCCGCCCGCACCTGGCAGGAACTCGGCCGCGACCCCGGAACCCTGTACCGGGGCACCCACCTGGTACGCGCTGAGGATTTCTTCGGGCGTCCCGGGCAGCGCGGCGAGCTGACCTCCTCCGAGCGGGCGTTCCTCGCCGCCGCGCTCGATGCCCGCGAAGCGGAACGCCGTGCCGCCACCCGGACCACCCGCAGGGCACGTCGCCTCGTCGCCGCACTCTCCGCCACCCTGGCTGTGGCGCTGATCGCCGGCATGGTCGCCTGGCAGCAGCACCGGACCAGCCGTCGGGAAGCAACCGACACGGCCGCCCGCCGGGTCGCCGCGGTCGCCGACGCGATGCGGACGACCGACCCCAGGACCGCCATGCTGCTCAGCGTCGCCGCCTGGCGGATCGCCCCTCTCCCCGAAACCCGTTCGGCTCTGCTCGGCGCCACCGCCCAAACCGAACTGGACGCCTTCACCGATTCCGGGCCCGGCAGCGGCGCCTTGCGCCTGCTCGTCGATTCCGGCCGTACGCTGCTCAGCTCGGACGGCCGGAAGTGGCAGACCTGGGACGTGGTCACGCACCGCCGTATCGCCTCGGGACGACTGCCGGACGGCCCGGTGACGGGGGCCAGTCCGGATGGCCGGGTGCTGGCCGTCGCTGCGGACAGCGGCACGGGCCTGTGGGACGCGTCGGCCGGGAAGTGGACCGGCGGTACCGGGCAGCGTCTGCCGTCGTCCGACATTCCCGGCTTCGGTTCCAGCAACCGCAGCTACCTGGTGAGCAACCTCGACAGCGATCAGGTGCAGCTGCGTTCCGTCGCGGACGGCCGGGTGCTGTTCCGGCCGGCGACGGACGACCCGGCGAACGTGGCCCTGAGCGCGGACGACCGGCTGGTGGCCGTCTGCCCCCACGCCGGTCCGATGACGGTCCGGGACATCGTCCGCCACCGCAGCCTCCCCGGCGGCTGGCGGCGTCCCGGAGCGAGCCACTGTGACGACGACAACTCGTGGCTCGCGTTCGATGACGGCGGCGACCGGCTCGCCGCCGTCTCCAGCGTCGGCGTGCGCGTCTGGGACACCGCTTCAGGACGGCAATTCGCCGATATCGCCGAACCGGACATCCAGAACATCGCCTTCAGCCACGACGGGGCATTCCTGGCGGTCTCAGGACACGACGAGATCACGGTGTGGCGGCTGTCGGCCCCCGACGCCCCGGTGTTCCGCCATCCTCTGAACGGACAGCTCCTCTACGGCGGTCTCGCCTGGGATCCCGGTCTGCCGGTCCTGCGCTACCTCGAGGGCAGCACCGTCCACTCCCTCGACCTCGGGGCGGCCCTCACCGCCCGGTGGAGCGGCCACCCCCTGGACAACGCGCTGCTCAGCCCGGACGGCGGCACGCTCGCCACCGCCGAGCGGTCCGGGAGCGGCTACCGTTTCCAGCTGCGCGACACCCGTGACGGGCACCTGCTTCGTACGCTGCCCTCACCCCCGTTGCCCGCCTCCCTCGATCCCGCCGAGCCGGTCCTGGAGCTGGACACACAGGACACCATGCCGCTGATGGCCTTCAGCCCCGACAGCACGGCCTTCACCTACAGCGTCTCCGCCCCGGGCCGCGAAGCCTCCCCCCAGCGGTTTGTCATCTGGGACCTGACCCGCAACCGCGAACAGACCACGCTGGACCTGGCGCACCAGTCATCCACCGCGGCAGTCCTCGCGGTCGTGCTCGGTCCCGGCGGCCGGACACTGGTGGCCTCCAGGACGCGCGACATCGGTCATCGGAGCGGCGAGGTGTGGAACACCGCACGCCGCAGCAGAGCGGCCCTGCTCAACGACCTCGGCAGTATCCACCTGGCCGTCCGCCCCGACGGCCGGTTGCTCGCCGGAGACGTGGACTTCACCGAGCTGCCGTCCGGCCCGGTCACCCGGCGCACCCTCAGCCAGGGCGAGCAGATCAACGCCCTGGCCTTCAGCCCCGACGGCTCCCGCATGGCGGCGGGTGACCTGACCGGCCGCGTAGCCCTGTGGGACGGAACCCTCCGCCACCGTACGGGCGTCCTGCCGAACCTCTTCCCGGCGGCGCTCGGTGACACCCCCGAAGCCGTCAACGCCCTTGCCTTCAGTCCCGATGGCAGCACTCTCGCCGTCGCCGGCGACTCCGGCACTCTCCAGCTCTGGGACACCGCCACCCAACAACCCCTCGGCGGCAACCTGCCCACCCCCGGCGAGCCCATTCGCTCCCTCGCCTTCAGCTCCGACAGCGCCACCCTCTACGCCACCAGCGACCACACTCCGCTCCAGCGGTACCCCATCACCCCCTCCCACGCCATCACCCGGGCCTGCACACGCACCGGCACCACCCTCACCGCGGCCCAATGGCACCTGTACATCCCCGACGCGCCCTACCACCCCGTCTGCGACACGCCCCGCCGACACTGACCACTGCTCCACCGCACCGGCGCCCGCGAGGCGGTCCGCGGCTGCGGCCGGGCCGGTACCGGCTCCAGCTGGTGTCGATGACGAGCCGCACCGCGTTCCCCGACGGTTGGCGTTCCCTGACGGTGGAGTGACCTCCGCCCGCCGAACAACCGTGTCGCCGGGCGGGCCGGGCACACGTATGCCGTTCCAGCCCCCGCGATCCCGCACGTGACACGACGGGCCGGATTCCAGGGAACGCGCCGCTGACCTGTTTGTTTACGCCCTTGAATCGGGTTGCCGGACAACTCACGGCCGCGAAAGATCGCTCGCACCCCCCCCTTGACCACCACCTACTCGATCTCACCCGCGTTTGGTCCCACCGAGCGAAGGAACTCGAAAATGGTCCCCACCCCTGTCAAGAAGTGGCTGCTCACCATCGCAGCCTGCGGCCTGGCGTTCAGCGGCCTGAGCCTGGCCTCCGCCACGACCGCGAGCGCGGCGAACGAGACGGACCTCAACGGCAAATACGACAACCTGCTCCCGAACATCTGCCAGGACGGCTCCAACCGGAGCGGCCAGAGCCTCTGGTACTACAACATCGTCACGCGCGAACTGCACGACAGGAGCTACGAGGGCAAGTCCCCGGTCTTCGACGTGATCGGCGGTCCTCGCGCGGCCAAGGCCTACCTGAACCCGAACTGGCGCGAGATCAGGGGCCACTGCTACTACCCCCAGTCGTCCTCCTGGACGTATGAGGCGTCCGAAACAGCCTGGTCCGAGCCGGCAAGCAACTGCGACAGCGGCGGCCCCCTCAACTACAACGTCTCCCAGAGCTACACCACGACGACGAGCACCACCAAGACGGTGGGCGGCAGCCTCACCGGTGTTGGCAAGATCGGCAAGATGTTCGAAGCCGGCGGCGGTGCCGAGTTCGAGTACTCGTGGTCCTACGGCAAGTCCGTCGGCTGGTCGCGCACTGTCGGCATGAGCGTCCCGTCCGGCAGGACGGAATGGTTCGGCGCGAGACCCCTCAAGCGCGTGGTGCGGATCAACCCGCACTTCTGGCTGGACAGCTACAGGTGGAACACCACCAAGGACGGCGACGGCTACCACACCACCCAGAACTGGGGCGGCTGGGGTTACAGGGCCATCGTGGACTATGACTACTACTACGACGGCACGGCCAATGTCCTCAACAGCAGCGGCCAGCCGCAGTTCCGCTTCATTCTCCACGGGCGCGCCAACACATGGAACGACTGCCACTGACACGTGGCGGCACCCCTGAGATCCGAAGTGCCCGCCGGCCTTGGGCCGGCGGGCACTTCGCCGTCCCCCGTCCTGGTGGTGATCCATGACGAAGAAGACGACCGGCTCCTGTACGTCGGTGTCAACGACCCGAACATCGACGACTCCTCGATCATGACGCCCACGGACCACGTCACGTCCTCCCCCATGACTCGTCACTCACGTCACTCGCCGGCATGCCGACGGGACACACGTCACCGAGCGATCCAGTGCGCTGAGTCCGTGGGAAGTCCGGGGTTGGACATCTCCGATGGTCAGTACCGGAAGAGAGCCTCAGCAGGGGGCGTCGGGACTGCTTGGGCCCAGCCCGGCGGGAGTCCCAGCCCGGGCATACTCGGCCGCCTTCCCAGGCGATATCGGCGGCCCTGACGCCATGGCGGAAGCAACGGGCGGTGCGTGATCCAGGGAAGATCCTGCCGAATGTGGCCCTCTCGGTCGCGCTCGGCGGGGACTGCCTGGCCGATGTCGGGATGCTGCGAGCGGAGCCGGGCGTGTTCGGGCCGGTGGCCTCCGATCCGATGGTCTCCCGGCTTGTCGACACCCTGGCAGGGGCCGGACCGAAAGCCCTTACGGCGATCCGGGCCGCGCGAGCCCAAGTCCGTGAATTTGTGTGGAAGTCGGCTGGTTTCTCGGCGCCGGACGCCGGCGGGCAGGTGATCGTGGACCCCGACGGGGTGCTTGTGCTGGCGCATTCCGAGAAGCAGGGCGCCGCCGCGACCTGGAAGAAGACCTTCGGACACCATCCCCTGATGGGCTTTGTCGCACGGCCGAGGCGGGAGAGGTGAGCCGGTCGCGTGCCTGCTGCGCCCCGGCAACGCGGGCAGCAACACCGCCCTCCGACCACATCACCAAGGCTCAACTCGCGCCGGCTCAGCTGCCCAAACACCATCGCCGTGGCCGGCGGACACTCATCCGTACCGACTCCCGCGGTGGCACCCATGAGTGTCGTGGCCTGGCTCTCCGCCCGCGCCGGTGGCTGTCGTACTCGGTCGGCATGACCATCACCGACGCCATCCACCAGGCCGTCTTGAAGGTCCCCGGCCTCCGCGTGGACGCCAGCCCTCGAGCCGGACGGCGAGACGCGTACCCCGCCGCCCCGTCGAGGACCAGAACCCCCTGCTCCCGCGACGCGGCGGTCCACAGGGCAACCGCGGCTGCGCACCTGTCGCGCATCGCGAGGGCCAGGTCGCGCGTCTCAGGGGAGAGATCCGAGCACAGATCCCGGAGACCACTGTCGGTGACGCCTCGTCACGTAGAGGCATGCCCCCTCTTCCCTCAGGCCTCACGGCCAGGTCACCCCTGCGCGAGAGCAGGCCAACGAGCAGATCCGCTGACTCACCGACGAGGACCCAAGAGAGAAAGGCTCCGCCGACTACGACCGCGCGCTGCTCGCATGGGCAGACGACTCCGACAACGTGCCCAGCAGGCCGTTCCCAGCCGACGGGGCACGTCACCAGCCAGGGCACCTGCGCGCATCGAGAACCAGACTGACGGCGTCCTTAGGGTGCCGCGATCGGCCGACGGCCAGAACATCACAGCGCTGTGGAAACCGCAGCTCGGAGGCAGTCTCCCCGGTGCCGGGAAGGCGGCCTCCGGGATTGTTCGGAGTGATGGGAAGGGCTCGCCTGACAACATCCCGGCCCTGACGATCGAGCAGGAATCCGGAATTCCGGATCCCCCCTCTCACGTAACGGAGATCTCCCATGGCCTCTCGCCTGTTGCAGCGCCTGGGCACGTCCCTCGCCGTGCCCGCTCTCGTGGTCGGCGCGTTCGCGCTGGCCGACCCTTCGCATGCGCACTCGACGTCCTCGAAGGCGTCCAGCACTCTTACCCTGAGCACCAAGCACACCGAGCTCTCGGCCTCGACCTGGTACCTCGCCCACTGGGACGTCGACGCCAGCGGCGAGGGCTACGCCCACACGATCAACCACCTGCGGTCCATCATCGACGCGCACGGCGGTCACCGGGAGACCGTCCAGCGCGGCGGCCGGAACCTCGCCGTCGACGTCACCCCGGGCGCCAACGCGGACCACGCGTACATCGACCTCACGGTGACGACAGCCGGTGCGACCGTCCACCTGATCATCAGAGTCAGCGACATGTACGTCGTCGGGTGGCACTTCTATTCTCCCCAGTACGGCAATGCGTACATCCCGCTCACCGCCGACCACCCCGAGGACATACCCGCCGCCGTCCTGAGCCCCACGCAGAACGGGTTCGGGCAGTGGGGCGACATGGTCGGCCACGAGAACTACAGCGACCTCGCCAGATTGGCCGGCACACGGCTGGAGGACCTCAGCCTGAGTCACCAGAACCTCCGGCAGGCCATCTTCGACCTGCGGCAGAACCCGCAGAACCCCTCGGCGAACGTGCTGCGGACCAAGTCGGTCGGCATCCTCCGCCTGATCATGGCCATCTCCGAGGGCACCCGCTTCCGCCCGATCGCCGCCGACCTCGGCCGCCAGCTCACCACCGGCGGCCAGACCCACCTGTCCCGCTATGTCGAGCTGATCCGCAACTGGGCCAACCTCAGCCGGATCTTCACCAACCCGGGCGGCGTCTTCAACCATGTCCACACGGCCGGCTGGGGCGACATCCGCGACCGCTCGGCCGCAGCCGCCGTCCTGATGGTCGCGCTCGCCGCCCGCCCCGTTTCCAGCATCAAGAACGAACTGTAAGACCCCCGGCTCGCCGCCGTCGCCGCCCTGTCTCTTGACACCGGCGTCGCCGCTCACCTCGGCGCCCACCGCAGGCGCCGCCGTGAGCGGCGAGTTCAACCTCGTCCGGGTCATCGACAGCCCGCTCCCGCCCCCCGCGCCCGCTGCAGCGGGCGCGGGGGGCGGCGCCTGCTCGCCGGCCGGCCAAAACGATCGGACGGTCAGGCGTTCGGCCCTCGGCGACTGTCGCAGTCAAGTCAGCGAGGCCGTGTGGGTACAGGTCTCGGCCGTGCGGCGGAGCTCATCTCGGGTCCACCACCGGTACTCGCGGATGTTGTCGGGTTGCGTGGCACGCTCCGAACGCACGTCGCCCGGGGAAATGCGCGCGAGGAAGTACCGATCGACCTGACGAACCTCACGCCCGCCCACGAGGTGGTCCTTGGTGCGTTCCGCGAGCTGCCTGCCCGGTTCGACCGTTGTCTCGTCGATGCGAAGCTCTTCGCGCAACTCGCGGAACGTGCCGTGGCGTGGTCTTCTCCATCCTCGAAGGAGCCACCGGGTGTGGCCCAGAAGCCGCCGTTCTCGTCGTAGCGAAGGAGAAGGACGCGCTGATCCTCGTCGAGGAGGATGGCGCGGGCGGCTTCCCTCACGGATGGGGTGGAGGTCGTCATGTCTCCATAGTGGCAAGCCCCTGTTGAGCGTCAGGCGCGCTCGACGAGGTAGTTCCCGACGCAGGCCGCGTCCAGGTCGCGGGCCTGAAGCTCACCGCGGCCCGCCTCACCGCCGTCGCCGACACCGGTCTGCTCCCCGCCGACCTGCACGAGATGGCCGTGTACTACCGGGCGAAGACCGAATGCGACCTCCACTACGGAACCTCCCGCCAGGGCGTGCGGCCGGTTGCCGACGACGGCGGTGGCCTTGCCCCGGCGCGGCCGGCCACCTGGGGCCCAGCCAGGATGCGCCAGCAAGGGACAGCAGCCCACGGCGTGCGTGACAGCCCCCGGCCAGGGTGGTGCCGATCTCCGTGTCCCACGAACGAGAGTCCCTGTACTGCGGCCGCTCAGGAGAATTTCGGCGCCTGCCACCGTGACGCCTCGCACGGGCAGCGTTGCACCTGTGGCCGCATGGGCCCGCAGCTGCCAGGCTCTGACTGTCCAAGTGCACTATGCGGTGGGGGTGTTGGGTGCAGTCGTTGACCGCTGAGGATCCGCGGCAGGTAGGCGCGTACCGGCTGCTGTACCGCCTTGGTGAGGGCGGCATGGGGAGGGTGTACCTCGGTCGGGCGCCGGGCGGTCAGACGGTGGCTGTCAAGATGGTGCATGCGGGGCTGGCCGGCGCGCAGGGCTTCCGGGAGAGGTTCGCGCGGGAGATACGTGTGTCGCGTGAGGTCTCCGGGCCAGGAACGGTGTCGGTGCTGGCCGCCGACGCGGATGCCCCGATTCCGTGGTTGGCCTCCGCCTATGTTCCAGGTCCGTCCCTCGCTGAAGCCGTCCACGACCACGGACCGCTACCCGAGCAGGCCCTATGGCGGCTGCTTGCCGGGCTGGCGCTGGCCCTGAGCACGGTGCATGGTTGCGGTCTGGTGCACCGCGATCTCAAGCCGACGAACGTTCTGTTGTCCTCGCATGGGCCGTTGCTGATCGATTTCGGGATCGCCCGGGCAGCCGACGACACGGCCCTCACCGCAACAGGGTTGTTAGTGGGTTCCGCCGGCTACATGTCACCGGAACAGGCACATGGGGAGCAGGTGAGCCCCGCAAGCGACATCTTCTCGCTCGGGGCGGTGCTGACCTTCGCCGCCTTGAAGAGGGGCCCGTTCGGCAACGGCTCGCCACCGGAACTGCTGTACCGGGCGGTCCACGACGAACCGAACCTGAACGGCATACCGGAGGACTACGCCACAGTGGTGGGCGACTGTCTGGCCAAGAGAGCGTCGGACCGTCCCTCTCCAGAGGACCTGTTGGCCCGAGCGGAGGAACACCGTACGGACGGGCCCTGGCTGCCCGGCCCCCTCATCCTGGCGATCGCCCGGAAAGCGGAGCAGCTCCTCTGCGTGGAGGCCGAGGACGACGCCACAAGGGCGGGGACAGGCGGCGGGCCACCGCCTCGTACAGCAGTCATCACCGAGGTCGACTCCGGTTCCCGCGCGGACCCCGCACACCAGAAGCCCCCTGCCGCCTCCCGGCCGTGGACTTCGCCGTCGTCCGCCCATCCCGCCTCCATCCCGCCTCCAACCGCGCCTCCCACGTACCGGCCACCCGCACAGCCCCGCCCGGCAGGACCGAGGGCCCTGCCGGCTCATCCCGGGCCGCGGCGACAGGTCGTCTGGGTAAACCCGTGGGTGCGGCGCGGGCCGCTGAGCCACCCGCTGCTGAGCCTGTTCGGACTGTCACCCGCAGCCGTTCTGCTGGTGACTGGGGCCAGCCTGAAGGCGCTCGTTCGCGATCACCCGACAAGTTCAGTGGGCACGGGGTGGGAGGACCTGACCGAGTGGGCGATGACGGACGACGGATGGCGGCTGCCGTCAATGCTGATCCTCATCGCCATGCTGATCGTGCTGCAGTACTTCCGCGCCCGGCTTGAGCGGTATCCGGTGACCGTCACCCGGACCTGGACTGTCGTCATCGGGTGCTTCTGGCTCCTGCTGACGGGGACAGTTGTCGCGAACTTCCTCTGGCTCATAGGGACGGCCGCAGGTGCCGAGGCGGACGCGGGCAACAACGGGCTCCTCTTCGTCAGGGGGCTCATGACCGCAGTCCTGTTCCTGGACGGCCTCGTGGTGGTACCGGTCGCTGTGGCGGCCCTCATCCGGGTGCTCCGCGGCGTTGTCGGCGACGTGGCGCGTCCCGTACCCACTTGATTTTTGCGGGTGTCCAGACGGCGCTGCCCGGTGGTGATGCCTGCCTCATCCGGGGCGAGTCGGCAGTGCTGCCCGCCCGAACCCCCGGCGCGCGGCCGGGGGTTCGGGCGGGCAGCGGATTACGGCGGCGCGGCTCGCTGGCGATCGGCGTACTCCTTGAGCCGGATCTCAGCGTCCAGCGGCTCGCCGCGCTGGAAACCGAGACCGCTGTCTGCCGCACCGGCGCACACGTCCGGGGTTGTTCGCAGCATCTTCCTCAGCCGAGGCCGAGCCGGCTCAGTGCGGTGGTCCAGTCGGTGACCATCGCCTTCTGCGCGGCGGCGAGGGTGACCGTGCCCTTGCAGACCGCGGTGTGCAGCTTCGTCTCCACCGGGTCCTTCGCGTTGTTGACCCCCGAGCCCTTCTTGTGACCGGGATCGGCCGGCTCCACCCACAAGTTGCGGTAGTCGTTCGGGTCCCCGCCCAGCTGCAGACTGATCAGGTGGTCGTACTCGGCATCCGACATGCGGCCGGTAAAACCGTAGGAGGCCGCGCTCAGCTTCTTCTCTCTGCCGGTAACGGACGTGGAGGGCCGGATGCCGGAGGTGTAGCCGCCCTTGCGGCAGATCGTCGACTTCAGATTCGACTGCGTGACCGCCGGAGAGACCGCGCCCGGCGTGCACCTCGGGTCCTCGAGCGGCTCGCCCATGAGATACCGGTAGTGGCAACTGCCCGCGGCCGGCTGCTTCTGCACCGTGTACGTCTTCTGCGGACCCGCCCCCACCGCGATCGCCCTCCCGGCCCCGCCGGCACCCGACGGCTCCGCCGCACCACTCGCACTCCCCGACGGCACAGAGCCGCCCAGCGAAGTAGGAGAACAGCCCGCGAGCACCAGGCAGGTGAACAGGACGGACGAAGCGGCACGGCGGGTAGAACGCATGACGGCCCCTCACAGGCAGACGATAGTTGAGCAGATGCTGCCCTACCCGGCTGCCGCCCTACCGCACGGGGTACCGCACGAAGACGCACGCCCCTCCGCACGGTGCAGCGCTGGCTGCGGACAGGCGACGGGCCCTGGGCGCCTACGATGCCGCGGCCGTCCGCTGCGGTGCCGTCCGTACGGCCCAAGAACTTGCGGGGAGTCAAGCCCGGTCAGGCGTCGACGAACTCCTTGAGCATCTCCTCCAGGTCGGCCAGTGTGTCCGCAGCCGGTGTCCCGTAGCGCGCCGCGCGGATGGTGATGCAGGTGGCGGCGAAGTCGGCAAGTTCGAGGATCAGGTCGAAGAACTCTCCCTGGTCCCGGGCGAACGTGGTCCCCAGCACTTCGCCCGCGCCGGCCTGGTCCACGAGCAGGCCTTGGACGACCGACAGCGCGTTGAGCTTCGGACCGCCCTCTGCCGCCCCGCGATCGGAGGCTTCCTCGATGGCGCTGAGGAACTCGTCGATCGTCTGCTCTGTCTCGTCGGAGAGCACGAGCGCGAGCCCGGTCGCAGCGGCCGCCGCGCCGGTCGCGAGCAGGAAGATGCGGTCGGTACCGTTCTCGTCCGCATCAGCGCGCGCGGCAGCCGACACAACGCGACCGGCGGGCGAGTCGGCGGGGCGCCGCGCGGCGCGGCTTGCCGGATCCATCGAGGCGCGGATCAGTTCCATGACAGGTTCGTGAGACATCGTCATCTCCCCATCCTGGCGCGCGAGTTCACCCAGATGTAGGAAAAGGCGAATCCTCCGCGCACCGGGCATGAGTGGCGTGCGGCGCCCGAGCCGGCTTCCTGCCCCTCCTTCCACACTCGGGACTACGAGTCCACGAGGTAGACCTTTCCTCCGATCATGAGCGGGGCATCGGCGGGCCCCTTGTTGTAAGGGCCGCGCCAGATCACCCGGTGCTCCTGGAGGCTGGGGGCGAACATGTAGCGGCCGACGAAGTCGTCGTACGGGTCGTCCACGCGGCCGCCACCCCATTCGCCTTTCTCGGGAACAGGCTCGGAGCGCCACTGGGAGGCCTGGGTGAGAGCCATTTGCAGTCGGCGGTGGTGCTCGGACAGGTCGGCGAGCATCTCGGTGCTCTCCTCCGCCAGGCACGCATCGCCACGCATCCCGTACATGCCGTCCGGCATCAGCGGCGGCAGAGGTCTCCCGGACGCGCGCGCCTGGGAGACCGCCTGTCGCCAACCGGCCGGCTGTACCGGCCCGTCGCGGTCCATGAACGTCGTCACCCGCACCCCGGGGTACTGCGCCGTGGGCAGGATCTGGTGCTGGGTGACGAACTGCCGGCCGAACGCCTTCGTATCCGACAGTGAGCCGGTGCGACCACGACCACGACCGGCTCCGGCAGCACCAGCAGCCCGGTACGCACGAGAATGTCCCTGTCACGGCCCAGGGTGCTGACATCGGTCGGTTCAAGCGTGGCGGCCGCGGCCATGACCGCGGCGTGCGCGGCCGGAGAGATGACGAGGACCTCCGCCTGCCGCAAGAGCTTCCCCATCTGGCGTATCTGCCACGCAGCAGCCTCCCCAGCCGATCGGGGCCACGGTGGGCGGGCACCCCTGTTTTCCAGCGTCATCGACAGCGCCGCGTCCCGCCCCGAGCCCTCGGGCCTGTCGACCAAGTCCCCGAGATCGCTCTGGAGCAGCACACTACGCAGCTCGCGGATGACGTTGTCGTTGTTGGAGGCGAGCCTCATCTGCACCCACTGATTACCGGTCAAGCGCCGCTGTGTCTGCTCTCGCAGGCGGTACGCCGCCCGTGCCGCAGCGGCAGCCGTCCGCTGCCCAGCCTGGTCCCTGCTGCGTTCCCGCTTCTCCCGGCTCGCCTTGCCCACCTACAGCCTCCCCACGGCCAGTCTCCGGAGCCTTACCCGACCCCATGGATCGGGACACGACGCGATCCAGCCGATGGATGGTGGAACGCCGAGTTCGCAGCGGCGCCGGCCCGTCACCACCTGGGGCGAAGCGGCCCGCCGCTCGAGCCGGCCGGCACTCCTCGGGGCCGCGGCGCGCGCAGCCGCGGCCCCGCTGCCCGTACGGTCAGCGCGGACACGGCCCTGCAGTTCCTCAGGGAGGCGCACGGTGAGCTGGACACCGGCCACAGGCCGTCCGCGGCCTCCCTGGACGCCTCCGGCATATGGGCCCCGACCGCGGCTTACACCGCCGCCGAGGCCCATATGCCCTCTGCCGCCCAGCAGTTCGCAGCCCTGGCCGAACAGACCGCAGCCCGCCTTGCCCGCGGCCGCGGGCGGGGAGCTGTCGCCGGCGCAGTGCGTGCTGTACGCGGGCGTTGCCGGGCCCTGCTTTAGAAGGTCAGGTTCCAGGCGTCGATCTTGCCTGTGTCGGAGGCGGCGTTGTCGTTGACGCGCAGCTTCCAGGTGCCGTTCGCGACCTCCGAGGAGGCGTTCACGGTGTAGGTCTGGGCGATGTTGTCGGCGCTGCCGCCCGCGTGGTTGTGCAGCGTGTAGACGGTGCCGTCCGGCGCCACCAGGTCGACTTTCAGGTCACCGATGTAGGTGTGCTTGATGTCCACACCCACCTTGAGGGTGGCCGGGGCGTTGCCGCTCACGCCGGTGACGGCGATCGGACTCTCCACGGTCGCGTTGTCGTTGACGGCGAAGTCCGCGAGGTTCTCGAAGTACTGGCCGGGCGGCGGGGTGGTCCCGACGGCCTTGAGGGCGTCGGCCTGTCCCTCGCCGAAGAACGCGTTGTTGGCCGTCGTGCCCGTGCAGCGGCTGTCCGAGGGGCAGGCGATGTCGTTGGCCTGGGCGGCCAGCTTGGCTCGGATCTCCGCCGGGGTGATGCCCGGGTTGGCGCTGGCGATGAGTGCCGCCACGCCGACCACGTGCGGGGTGGCCATCGAGGTGCCGCTCTTGCTGCCGTAGCCGCCGCCGGGGACGGTGGAGTACACGCTGCTGCCCGGCGCCGCGATGTCGATGACGCCCTGCCCGTAGTTGGAGAACGAGGCCTTGGTGACGCCCGTGCCGTTGGCCGCGACCGTGACCACGCCCGGCAGCTCGGTCGGGATGTCGAGGCAGGCGTTGGTGATGGTGCGGGTGACCGGCGTCGAGTCGTTCGGGCTCGCGGAGTCGGTCGTCTTGTGGGCGAGGTCGTAGTTCTCGTTGCCCGCGGCGGCGATCTGGAGGGAGCCCTTGCCCTCGGCGTACTCCTGGGCGCGCTTGACGCCCTCGATGATGGCGGCCTGGTCGATGTTGTCCGGGCAGTTGAACTGCCACGGGTCCGTGTAATAGCTGTTGTTGGTGACCTTGAAGCCGTGGTCACCGGCCCAGACGAAGCCACAGATGGTGTTCTCGGCGAAGAAGAAGGCGTTGCCCGGCTCGGCGACCCGGACCGCGGCGATCGTCACCCCGGGGGCCACGCCGACGACGCCCTTGCCGTTCTTGGCGGCGGCGATGGTGCCCGCCACGTGGGTGCCGTGCGTGTCGACGTCCCGCCAGGCGCCGGCACGGGTGTCGGGCTTGCCGTAGGCGCAGGAGACCGAGTCGGCCGCGTCGAAGTTGGGCGCCAGGTCCTGGTGCTGGTCGTCCACACCGGTGTCCAGGATGCCGACCTTGACCGAGGCGGAGCCCGGGTTCACGGCCCAGGCCTGGTCGGCCTTGATCTGGCTCATGTCGGCCCGGACCGGTTCTCCGGCCGGGGTCGAGGCCTGAGCCGGATTGGCCGGGAGCGCCGGGTTGTAGGCGTCGGCCGGGACGTCCGAGGTGCGCGTGGCGCCGACCTGCTGCACGCCGGAGACGCCGCGCATGGTGGCGGCGAATCCGCTGGACGCCGAGTGGGCGACGATCACGCCGATGGCGTCGAAGTTCGAGAAGACGGTGCCACCGTTGGCGGCAATCGCGGAGCGGACCGCCGAACTGTCACCGGGGGCGGTGATCACGAGGTAGGCACGCGTGCCGGCCACCCAGGCCGCACTCTGGGAAGCCGGCACGGCGGCCGGAGCGTGGGCCTTGGCGGCGGGCGCGGTGGAGGGGACGACGGGGAGCGTGCCCGCGAGGGCGCCCGGGGCGCCGAACGCGAGGGCGGCGCCGAGCGTGGCCGCCAGCACCAGCGTGCGTCTGGGTCGGCTGGATATGTGGGGTATCAATGCGTCCTCCGGAGACGGCCCGGCCGTGCTGAGCGCACCGGCCGGGCCGTACGAAACGAGTGGTGGATGCAAGATGTCAGACGGGTCCTCCTGTACGGAAGTACCTTTCCGCGCCGCGACGTTACAGGGGCATGGCTGAAAAGCCCCCCTGGGGGTGCCGGCGCAGTACCGGATGGCCACCACCGAGCAGATACACCGGGTGATCGCTCCCTGTGTGCGTATCGAGCAGACCCGGCGGCGGACGGCCCGGCTGCGCGTGGAGGGGCTGGTCGACCGCATCACCCTGCCGCAAGCCGGCCGGACCCGGGTGTGGTTCCCCACGGCGTACGGCGTGCAACTCGCCTCCGAGTGGCCCGAGATACGCGGGCGGCGGCTCTTCAGGACCGTGTCCGATCCGACCGCCGTGCGGCTGAAGGCCGGACACGCTGACCGTGACCGCTCGTCTTCCTCGAGGACGCACGCAGCCGCGGCGATGTGTGCGAGCCGATGGACTGGATCCCCGAGGTCCACCACCCGATCGGGAGCGGCGAGGCCGTCATCCCCGACGCGCTCCTGTACTGCCTGCGCGGCCCCGCCGACGCAGACAACGGTTCGATGCTGCGGGCTTTCGTGGAAGTCGACCGGGCCACCATGGGCCCCGAACGCCTCGCCGCCAAGCTGACCCGCTGGCCGACTGCTCCAGCACGGCCCCTCCGCACCCGTGTGGCATCCCGTCCACGACCCCGGCCAGCGAGTCCGCTGGCCGGAGCCCGGGCATCGCCAGACCTGACGTACGGCCGCCGCGGACACGGCACGGATCTGTACTCCGCTTCGCCGGCAGCCCCTCCGCAGCGAAGTAGTCGGCCACCAGGCCCGCACGTATCCGCCCCTTGTCGACCTGGTCAGCAACGTGCCCGAGCGCCTACGGCCGACCGGTCGAGGCAACACGAGGGACACTACGAGAAGCACCAAGAGCGGCAACACGATAAGCAACCAGCCGCTTCGCGCGAATCGGGTCCGAGGGGGTGACGGGCGACGGGCGTAGCGCGCCAGGCGCAGCAGTGGGCCGGGCAGAACTTCGGGCGAGAAGGCGCTGACCGCGATCCGCGCCGCACATTCCGAAGTCCGCAAACGCGTCTGGGGGTTGGCCGGTCATCAGGCTCCGGATGCCCGGCGGACAGGTGATCGTGGGCCTGGACGGGGTCCTGGTCGTCGCGTACTCGGACAAGCAGGACGCGGCTGCGACCTGGAAAAAGGGCCACACGGACGAAGACGTCGTCGTCCGTGTGGCCCACCCGATCCTGGCGATGACCTAGAACAGGGCATTCACGCCTTCCTGAATCATCGTCAGGTCTGCCGCGACCGCGGCGGTCGCGTGGAGGCCAGGGGCGATGAAGCCGAGCCAGCGTAGGAGGATGTTACGGCGCGGCTCGTCGCGGGCCAGTTCCGCCTGCACCTGTTCGGCGGCCACGACCAGTTCCGCCCCGTCCTCGTAGTGCTCCTCGTTGCGGCGGAGTTCGTCCAGCAACAGGCCGACCGCAGTGCGCAGTTCCGCGACGGCCTCGGCGTGCTCGGCCGGCGTCTGAGTGCCAGTCACCGTGGCACGGCCCAAGGCGACCGTGCTCTGCTCGATCCGCACATCCCGGCCGGCCTGGATGCCGCTGACGTGCCCTGCCTCCCTACGCGCCCCGTGATCCGACATCACGTCACCTCTGTTTTACCGGCTGCGGGTTGTTCCACTGATGGCCGTTGCCTCCGGCACGCACGCTGGAGCCCTTGATAGAGATGTCGCGCCCCGCGAACAGACCGGAGTTGTAGATGGAAGTCTGCCGCTGGATCAGGTCACTGGAGTCAATGTTGTGGTCCTCCAGAAACTGCACGAGGGCGTCCAGAACACGGTGCTCGATCGTCTTGGCGTACAACTCCCGGTCCAGCGCCTGGAAGTACCGGTAGAAGAGCCAGTCGCTCGCCTCCTCCCGGAGACTGAACTCCGCACCGTAGTCGAAGGACCGCAGGCGGATCCAACGCTCCTGTCGGCGTTGTTCGCGGCGCCTGGCGAGCGGCGCGAAGAGGTCTTTGAAGATCGCGAAGGGCGCACGGACCAGCAGGATGGGGGTGCGTACTGCGGCCTCGGCAACCAGCTGGCACCACTGCCGGAAGGTGGGTGAATCCAGCAGCCTGTCCACGGTCCGGTACTTCTCTCGCACAGGCGCGAGCAGACAGTTGCTGCCCTCGATGAACGCGGTGTCGCGGCCGGACAGCAGCGTGCATCGCAGGAACAGGGTGCTGACTAGTTCGCCGCTCCAGCCGGTGACCCGGATCGCCAGATAGGGTCGCGCCCGGCCCTTGCCGTCCTCCCGCAGCTCGCGCATGAGGGCGTCCGAAACCTGCGCCCCGGGCGGTCCGGCCAGGTTGCGCAGCACCTCGCCGCGGGTGCGGTCGTCGATTCCGATCAGCAGGTCGGACCCGTTGACCAGGAGCACATCGGAGATGTCCATGCCCGGCAGTTTGAGGGACCCGACCCGGGCGGAGATATGGGCGTTGAGCTCGTGGATGGTGAACGGGATGACTTGCTTGCCTGTCTCGGGACGTCCGGTGTTCAGGGCAAACGACCAGGTTCTGAAGGTCTCGCCGTGCCCGACGAAGGGCTCGAAGCGCGAGGAGACTATGACGTTGCCGCGGTCACGGAGTTCGATGGCCTGAAGGCGTGCGGCATCCTTGGCCCCTGGTGGTCGGGGGGCGTACTTCGGGTCGAAGTTTTCCCGCTTCAACTTCCGGGAGACGACGCCGTAGTGCACCGACAGCAATTCGGCGGCCACTACCACCCAGGCCACGAGCAGACCCAGGAGAAGAGATACACCGAAGGTGAGCGGCAGAGTGCTCACCATGACGATCAGCAGGAGGACGAGTATGACATCGCGCCGCCGCTGACGAGCGTGAGCGGCCAGGGCGTGCCGCAACACGCAGCCAAGGTCCACACCGGGCGAGGAAGCAGCGGCACGCCGCGGCTCGTGCACGATCCGGTCCACAGCCTTGCGAGCGAGCCCGATGTCGGTGTGCATCGCAGCGCACAGGTACCGGGTGACATCGTAGGAGAAGTGAGGGGGTGCCCCCGCCGCCAAAGGCGGCTGCGGCTGCGGAGGAGGAGAAACCGGCGTACGCGCCGTATCGGGCGCGGGCCGAGCGGGCCACGCGGGCGGCGGAGGAACAGGTGGGCGGCCTCGAGGTGCGCCGCCGTGTGGGTCGACGGACGGGTTCATCGCTTCTGCCTTAGAGAGTCGTTGAATTGCGCCACTTGCGCGTTGACACATTGCGCGTGATCGGCAGATCGCCCAGGCCATGCCTATTTTACTCTAATTTACACACTTTTTCTCGACTTCGATTCCCGCGAGACCGGAGGTCACAGGAGACCAAGCGGTGGCTGCACCGGAGGCCCCGCGTTCCGCGCCAGCAATAGGTCCGCGGCTTGTCCACAGTGACCAGGCACGCCAAGAAGCGGGCCAGAAGGCCACGTGCGCCCGGAGTCCGGGCGAAGTCCATTCCGGACCGGGGGGTGAAGGGCGATACCGATGTGAGGGCAGGCTTCTCGCCCAAGTCTGCGTCACGGGTGATGCGTTCGGCCTGGAGGCGTTCTCCCGAGACAGAACACCTAGAGAAAGACACCGCGGTCTGGGCGGGAACGAAAGTCGTGCCTCAGGTGCCGACCTGAAGGTCGTATGACGCCCGTTTAGGCGGCCCCGCGCTGGCAGACGGGCCGCACCAGATTCTCCGTGCGGCCCGTCGCCGTCGGGTTTCCGGCAGATCACTGTACGGGTGAGCAAGACGGTGGTGTCTCCGTGCTGGCGTGGCTCGGAGGCACTCACGACGACGGGGCCGGTGAACGTCTGGATCTGGTCTCCTTGGCTCAGGTCCCGGTGCTGCCTTGTGCGGCGGTCGTCCGTACGCGGGTACTGCTCCTGGACCTCGCGCAGCGAGAGGTCGTGCCAGTCCATACGCAGCAGGCCGGCCGCGGCGGGGAATGCGCTTCGCCTTCGACCACAGCCCCTCCACCTGTCGACGCCCAGAGCGTCAAGACCGCTCCCGGCATGCCCACCGACACCCGGGGCACCGACGCAGGCAAGAAGGTCGTGGGCCGCAAACGCAGCATCGTTGTCGACACCCTCGGCCTGTGACTGCTGGTCATGGTGACGGCCGCCAGCGTCTCCAACAACGAGGCTGGCAAGCAGCTCTTCACCCGCATCGCCGCCGACCACCCCACGATCACCAAGGCCTCGGTCGATACCGGCTACAAAACCCAGGCCATCGAACACGGAGCGGCCTTTGGCATTGACGTCGTCCCGCGGAACACCCAAGTCAAGGGCCATTCCGTGGTCCCGAGACCCTGGGTGGTGGAAGGAACTTCGGATGGATCATGATGCACCGCCGCCTCGCCCGGGACTACGAGACCAGACCCGCCCATTCCGAGAGCATGATCCGCCCTCGCGATGATCTCCAACCCCGCGACACGAGCAACCGGCGAAACACCAATTAATTGGTGCAAAATATGAACTATAATCTCTTCAACCAGAACGTCCTCTGACAGCCGCTGCATCAGACCGGACATCGGATCAGCATTGTGATCGATCGGGATTCCGGGGTCGGGTGCGCCCCACCAGGCCGACCGCCGTTGGTCGCAGCCACCCAGGTGGCGTACCGGCCGAGCGGAAGGCATGCGGTGTGACGTGGACGCTGCCGGAGCCGATGCTGACTACTCCCGTGCCCGGGCCCGATCTGCGGCCGGGCTGTGCGGCGAGCCGGAATTTTGGATGGGGTTTCGTTCTGTCCGTTGTCCACTGCGGGCATGGGTCAGGGCCCTCCGGTGTGAAGGGCCCTGGACCAGTGGCGGCGTCGGTTCTGCCAGCCGCACCCCGACCCGGTCGCGAACGCGTCCTCCAAGCTTGCGATGCGGCCCTGGTCGGCGATGCGCAGGGCGGGCGCCGTGTCCGGGATCGCCCGCGCCGCGAGCGCCGCCCGTCACGGCCTCAAGCTCTTCTCTCAGCTGCTGGTTCTCCAAGGTAATCCGCTGGATATGGCAGGCGGCGAGTGTCGCCACCAGGCACACAGGTCAGGACCAGAGAGACTTCGGTGGCCTGCCACGCCGTGTCTTACCTCCGCACTCGCCGGCGATGACTTCTTTTCAGGTCACGCGCTGTCGGCGGGCAGCGTCGGGTAGTCGGTGTAGCCGCGGTGGTCGCCGCCGTAGAAGGTGGCCGCATCGGGGGTGTTGTAGGGGCCGCCGGCTGCGAGGCGGGCGGGCAGGTCCGGGTTGGCCAGGAACAGCGCGCCGAAGGCGATGATGTCCGCGGTGCCGTCCGTGATGTGGGCGAGAGCGCCGGGGCCGGTGGTCTCGGGGTGCGTGAAGGGGTTGAGGATGAACGCCGTCGGCCAGTCCTTGCGCAGCCGGGCGGTCAGGTCACGGTCCGGGCTCTCGACCAGGTGCAGGTAGGCGAGGCCCAGCCGGGCGAGAGCGGCGATCAGGGTGGCGTAGGTCTCCAGCACGTCCGCCGGGTCGGTCTCGGCGATGTCGTTGTAGGGGTTGCCGGGGGAGATACGGAAGCCGGTCCGGTGGCTGCCGATCGCCTCCGCGACGGCCGTGGCGACCTCGATACCGAAGCGGGCCCGGTCCGCGGCGCCGCCTCCCCAGCTGTCGGTGCGCAGATTGGTGTTGGGGGCGAGGAACTGGTGGATCAGGTAGCCGTTCGCCCCGTGGATCTCCACGCCGTCGAAACCGGCGGCGATCGCGTTGCGCGCGGCGTCGGCGTAGTCGGCGATCGTCTGGGTGATGTCGTCCTCGTCCAGTTCCTTCGGCGTGACGTAGTCCTGGGGGCCCTGATAGGTGAACACCTGGCCCGCCGCCGCGACGGAGGAGGGGGCGACGGGGATGATTCCGTCGGGCAGCAGGCTGGGGTGGCTGATCCGGCCGGTGTGCATGAGCTGCGCGAAGATCGTGCCGCCCTGGGCGTGGACGGCGTCGGTCACGTTCCGCCAGGCGTCGACCTGCTGGGTGGAGTGCAGGCCCGGGGTGTTGGTGTAGCCCTGGCCGCCCGCCGACGGCTGGATGCCCTCGGTGATGATCAGGCCGGCGCTCGCGCGCTGGGCGTAATAGGTCGCCATCAGCTCCGTCGCCGTGGCTGCGGGAGCGTCGGCGCGGCTGCGGGTCATCGGTGCCATAGCGATGCGGTTGGCGAGCGTCTTGCCGCTCAGGTCGATCGGGTCGAACGCGGTGGTCATGGCTGCTTCCTTCGAAGAATGGGTCGGGTGAAAACGGCAGGCGGCAGCGCGGTCCTGCGAGGTGTCGGGGAACTGGTGATCGACAGAACTGAGACCTCAGTAATCCCCATGCCGCTGGTCAGAGGCGCTTTCTGCTGTGCCGATCGCCTATCGGGCGGCCTGCTTCACGAGGGCGTGGGCCTAGGTGAGCGGGACGTCCGCGACGGCCTTGAGGTGGCTGAACGTCTCGAGGGAGTACCGACCGTGGTAGCGGCCCATGCCGCTTTCGCCGACGCCGCCGAAAGGCAGGCCGGGCATGAGCAGTTGCATCACCGGCTGGCCCCAGGCGACGCCGCCGGAGGACGTCTCGTTCACCAGGCGCGCCTTGGTGGCCTCGGAGGTGGTGAAGGCGTAGAGGGCGAGGGGCTTGTCGCGTTCGTTGATGAAGGCGATGGCGGCGTCGAGGTCGGCGACTTCGACGACGGCGAGGATCGGGCCGAAGATCTCCTCCTGCATGACCGGCGACGCGGGGTCGACATCGGTCAGCACGGTCGGTGCGATGAACAGGTCGTCACGGTCGTGCCGGCCTCCCACCGCCGCACGGCCGGAATCCAGCAGACGGGTGAGCCGGTCGAAATGCCGTTCGTTGATGATCCGGCCGAAGTCGGCTGAGGTCTGCGGAGTGGGACCGAACTGGGCGTCGACCGCCGCGCGCAGGGCGGGGACCAGTGCGGCGGCGGTGGCAGGATCGGCCAGAACGTAGTCGGGGGCTATGCACTGCTGCCCCGCGTTGCCGAACTTGGCGCCGACCAGCCGCTTCGCGGTCTCGTCCACGTCGGCGTCGGGCGCCACGAAGACCGGCGACTTGCCCCCGAGTTCGAGCGTGACGGGGGTGAGGTGCTTGGCCGCTGCGGCCATGACGATCCGGCCGACGGTGCCATTGCCGGTGTAGAAGATCTGGTCGAAACGCTGCGCCAGCAGGGCCGTGGTCTCCTCGGCGCCCCCCTCGACGACGGTGAGCACGTCGGCGTCGAAGTACTCACGCAGGAGACGTGAGGCGACCGCCGAGGTGTGCACCGACATCTCGCTCGGCTTGGCCACCACGGTGTTCCCGGCGGCCAGCGCGCCGATGATGGGGTCGATGAGAAGGTGCAGCGGGAAATTCCAGGGAGCGATCACCAGGACGACCCCGAGCGGGTCGTACGTGGTGTAGGCCGTGGTCGTGGGACCGAAGTGGGCGGGAACCTCCACCGGCCGAGGCTCAAGCCAGCTCTCGAGGTTCGCCAGTGCCTCGTCGATGTCGGCGACGGTGAAGTCGATCTCCTGCATCTTCGCCTCGGCGGCGTTCTTCCTCAGATCCGCCCAGAGCGCCTCGATCAGTTCCTGCTCGTTCTCGACCAGCAGGGCCCGCAGCCGCTGCAACTGGCTCACGCGCCAGTCCAATGGGCGGGTGACACCGGTGTTGAACGTCGCACGAAGGCGGCCCACCACCTCCGCGGCCGGTTCACTCTGATGCGTCCTCGACTCGATCCCCTGTGTCGCGCTCATGGGATGTACTCCGTTCTTGATCCAGGCCACGCCCCGGCCGTCTTCCAGCCGGGCACAGTGGCCAGCGTGCTGGACGATCCGGCATCCACCCAGGTCACGGCTTTGCGTACGTGCGCCGTGCCTACCACTGGTTGGGTCAGGAAGGTGTGCGTCCGACCGTGGATACTCGAGGCATGGACGAATACCCCCAACCGGTGCACGAGCCCGCCACCGGCGCGCTGGACCCGCGTGCCGAACTCAGCGAGTTCCTGCGCACCCGACGCGCCCGGCTGAAGCCGGAGGACGTGGGACTGCCGGACTACGGGCGGTACCGGCGGGTGCCGGGACTGCGCCGCGAGGAGCTCGCGCAGCTGGCCGGGGTGTCCGTGGCGTACTACACCCGCCTGGAGCAGGGCAACGGGCAGCACGTGTCGCCGGAGGTCCTCGACGCCATCGCCCGCGCGCTGAGGCTGAGCGACGCCGAGCACGCCCACCTCACGCACCTGGCGAAGCCGAAACAGAAGAAGAAGCCTGCCGGCCGCGCCCAACAGGTGCGGGGCCCCCTGCGGACGCTGCTGGACACCATGGACGGTGTTCCGGCGATCCTCGTGGGGCGGCGCTCGGACATCCTCGTCTGGAACCGGATGGCCGCGGCGGTCTTCGGCGACTGGGCCGAGCTGCCGACGCGGGAGCAGAACTGGGCGCGGCTGGTGTTCCTGAGGCCCGAGTACCGCGACCTGTTCGTGGACTGGGAGCACAAAGCGAGCGACGTCGTCTCCCAGCTGCGCATGGACGCCGGCTCCCATCCGGACGACCCCCGGCTGTCCGCGCTGGTGGGCGAACTCTCCGTGAAGAGCGAGGAGTTCAGGCGGCTGTGGGCCACCCACAACGTCAAGGAGAAATGCCACGGCATCCAGCGCCTGCACCACCCGCTCGTCGGCGAACTCGATCTCCGCCTCGAGTCGTTCCACCAGGCCGACGCCCACGAGCAGATGCTGGTGACCTACCACGCCGAACCGAACTCCCCGTCGGCGGAGGCTCTGCGACTGCTGGCCAGCTGGGGCGCGGATGCGACCCGGGCGGGAACGAGCACGTCGTCGGCACGCACCGGTTGATGAACTCCCCTTGATCATCGGTAGTCGGCTGCGCGCCACGCCCAGAGTCCTTTCGCACGCCAGACGACTCCGGGGGGTGTCGGATTCAGGACGGCCCGGGTGGCGCGGGCGTGCTGCGGTTGGGCAGTGGAAGAACGGTGCCGCCGCTGCGCAGGGCGTCGTTTTCGAGAGCCAGCTGGCGGATGGCCTCCTCGTACAGAGTGAGAGTGCGGCGCAGGTCGGTGTTCTCCTTCCGCAGCCGGCTCAGGTTGGCTTCCGTATGCGCGTCGGATCCGGAGGGTTTAGTCGGCGTCGCAGGCTGGGCCTGCGCCGGGATGCGGGGCCGGAAGTGCACGTCGATCAGGTCGGCGTAGTGCCGGTGGAAGGTGGCGTGCGGGATGTCCAGGAGCCGCTCGATCGCGGTCACGGTGGGGCGCGAAACGCACCCCCAGCGCGTGCGCGAAATCCCGGCAGCGGCAACTCCTCGAACCGGAACACGCACTGCGGCCGTCCTCACCGGTGAACCGCACCACCGGCGCCCCGCCGTCCTCGGGGAACTCCACGGTCGGGGGCGGCTCGTAGAAGCCGCCGGGAACAGCCTCCGCACGGCCGCGACCCGCGCGGGGGTGTCTCCTCGCTCACGCGGCCACCACCGACCGCTCCAGCCGGCCCTCGTCGCTGAAGCCCACCGGCTCCCAAGCCCCCTCCGGCACCAGTTCAAGCCGGATACCCATCTCCAGCTCCTGCAAGGTGTGCAGATAGAGCGCCGTGGTCGTCGCCGGCCGGTGACCGAGCCTGATCCGCACCCAATTCAGCGGATCACCGAACACCCGCTGATACGTCAGCCGCTGCTGCTCGTTCATCTCGCCCAGCGCCTGCAGATGGCCTCGCCACAGCAACTCCAGCGTGATCACCGCGTACGAGTGCCGCAGCATGTACGACGTCGCCCCCACGTCTACGCCCTGGGCACGGCACCGTGCGTTGGCGTCGGCGAAGACCTGCTTCCACCCGGACATCGTCATCGGCAGGCCCCACTGGTTCAGCCACACCATCGCCGGCTCCCACCCCCATCGGCCGTCGCCACCAGCGGCCGGCGCCGCTCCTCCGCATCCAGGCGGGACACCGGCACCCGCCGGCCACCCACCCTCACCCGGGGCCCGGCCGGGTCCTCCACCAGTAGCGACCGGCGCGTCGGGATGTAGAAGCCGCGCGAGCGCCCATAGTCGAGCATCTCGGCCCGGTCCCACTCCATGTAGTCGCGCACATCCCGCAGCACCGGCGCCGGCACCGGCCAGTACAACGCCCGGCCCGACCTCCCCTTGGAAAATCGCGTGCGGCAGCACCGCTCGCGCGTTGACGATCCCCGACGCCGCAGGCGGCAGCTCCGGTAGATCGAACACCGTCAGCGCCGAGTGCTCGCACAACCGCAGCCCCGTACGGACCATCGAATCCGCGTACGCCGCGTTCCGCGCCGCCCATCTCCCACGGAACCCGCGCCTCGGCATCTCCTTCGAGTCAAAGCCGCACAGCCCGCCACTGCGCCAAAGCCGATACGACTTCGGTGGCAGCCACTTCACGTCGCGCCCTGGCCCCCTGTGCGACGTCTCGGCTGGCACTTGCCGCACCATCGTGCCGCCGGCCCCGCCCCGCCACGGAGACCACACCGAAGCCGCGCGCTGACGGATGGGATTGGCCCGGACAAGGTCCTGCTCGATCGCCCACAGGTAGAACTGGTTGACAGTGGACACCTCCCGGTCCCAACTCGTGTCCTCCAAACGAGGTCCACGCTCATCACGACGCCGCCACCACTCGTACGCCGCCCGGTCGTCCATGGACGCATCACGCCAGTCATTCCGCCTGCCTCACGCGAACCACAGGAAGTCGAAGTACGTGCGCAGGTCCCGGGCATGGGCGGCCTGGGTGTTCCACGGCGAAGACGCCGGCCACACCGAGAAGTACCGGTTCAGCGCCACGTCGTACACGCCCGCCGGACTGATCAGGAACGGCTGCCCCTCGGGTACACCCAGATCGTCCAACCCCTCACCGAGATCGGCGAACAGGGCGCTGAACTCCCCGCATGAACGGGGTCTCTTCGCGCGGCAACGCCAGGTGTCCACGGGTGAAATCACTCGCCAACCGGTGATCGACATGACGCTGGACGACAGTCCGTGGACAGCTCAACAGCGCATAACCGAAGTGGGACGGACTCCGGGCTCTGGTGTCCGTCGACGCGGGTCGGGTGGTGCTGTGCTCGAGGCGCGGCACTGAGATGGCTCCGGCGTTTCCGGAGGCCGTGGGCGGGGCCGTGTCGCTGCCGGACGCGACCGCGTTGGACGGGGTAAGCGACCTGTGGGGGTGTCTCAGACCCAAGGTGTGTCAGGAGGCGCAGCTCCCACAGGCGAGACGTGACGGGCGCGGCCATGTGCCGCAGCGGCCGCTCAGAGGTGGCCGTCCAGGAACTTCCGTATCTCGGTGATGGTCATGGGCCCCGTGCCGTGCGCCACCGCCTCTCCCTCCTTCAGCAGGACGCAGGACGGGGCACCGGTGATTCCGTATCGCTCGGTTGCGGCCGGACAACGCGTGATGTCGGCGCGGACGGCCGTCAGGCGGCCTGTGTAGTCGTCGGCGATGCCACCCACGACGAGGTCCATCACCCGGCAGGGCTCGATCGCCTTGGGCCATGTCCCGGTGAAGTATGCGAGGACCGGAACTCCGCTCATCCCGAGGATGAAGTTGAACTCCGCGTCCTCACGGGGTCGGTGAACCTGATTCGCCATGGAAGCTCCTGACCTCACATTCCGTCGTTCCCCCCATCATCCCTCGCGCGGTGTGCCAGGCCGGCCCGGTCTGTCGTCCGGTCGACCTGTGGGAAGGGAGACACGGGGCCGTCGCAGAACCACGGTGGTCCCCGGCGCGAGCGGCCCGCCCCCCGCCCCTGGTGACCCGGGCTGGCCGCCTCGCCGGTCACCCAGGTGCAGCGCGCCGCGCGCCCGTGGGGCAGCTCGTGCCAGGACAGCGCCCTCCACGACGACATGAAAGCCGTCTTCCAGGGCGTAGCAGCCGAGTTCACCGACCAGATGCTCGATGGACGCGTCGACGAGCGGGCCGGTGCGCATCGTCCACCGGATCCAGTCGAGCCGTATCCGCCACCGCGCTTCTCAGAGACAGCGCCCCGACGAGCTTCCTGAGGCCTTGTCCGGTCTTCACCTCAACCTCCGGTGTCGGCCGACTGATGCCGCTCTTCCCCGGGCCGCATGAGCCGGCTGATGGCACCGAGAACGGGGCACGATTCCTGGACCGCTCACGGACGCGGTCGTGGACGGTCGAAGTACGCGTCAGCTGCCCCGAAGACCGACCGCGAGCGTCAGTTCAAGGACCCGGTGTGGCGATGCGAGATCCGGAAACAGCTCCCGCAGCTGCGACATCCGGTACCGGACCGTCTGGGGATGGACGAACAACGCCGCCGCCACCTCGTCCCGCCTGCCCTGGTGCAGCAGCCACGCCCGCAACGTCTCCTCCAGCCGCCGCGCGGTCGCGACAGGCAAGGTCCGCAACGGTGCGAGGGCTCGGGCACGCAGGTCCGCGTACGCGTCCGCGTCGGCGCTCAGCACCAGTTCGGGCAGGTGGTCCTCGGTGTCGCGAATATCAGAGGAGAGGGAGCGCGCGCGTACGGCTCGTGCGTACGAGGCGGACGCACGAGTCCAGGGCCGGGCCGGGCCGACCACGGCGGTGCGGTCGGTCAGCTGCCGCAAGATATGTGATCGGTCGGCATCGGGGACGAGCAGCACACCGGTCGCGTCCGGCAGATCGTCGAGGACGAGGGTGCTCGGGTCGAGCGCGCGGTAGGCAGGCCGGGCCTGGGCGGCTGGCAGCAGGACCGCGGTCAGCGAAACCGGAGGCTGCCACCCGGCCCGTTGAACAGAGGCCAGCAGCACGTCCGGGCTCGCGTCGGCGAGGAGGTCGCGGGCCAGGTGCTCCAGGTGGCGCTCGTGGGCCCTGCCCCGGACTGCCAGTTCGTCGGCGTGGCCCGCGGCGCTCGCGGCGGAGAGCTCGTCGATGTAGGCGAAGGTCAGCTCGGCGAACTTGGCGACCTCGGCGGCGGGCAGACCTGCGGGTACGGCACCCGCTGCCAGGCATCGCCAGGCCACGCGGGCGCCGACGCGGTAGGCGCTGAGCAGAGCGTCCATCGAACGGCCGTCGCGCACCTCACCGCGGCCCAGCTCGTAGGCCGCGTCACCGGCGTCACCGCCTGTGGCGTTCCCGCTCGCGATGTCCAGGTAGTGCCCCAGGGCGGTGCGGACGGCTCGGCGGATGGTGCCGCCCATGCTGCCCGAAAGGGCGTTGGCGTAAGGAGGGACCTCGTCGATGATCGCCTGGACGACCTCGTCGGCGGTGGCCTTCAGCGCGGCCCGAAGCGCGGTGACCGTCGTCTCATCCAGGGCCATTTCGCTGGCCCTCCTGATTGTATGGCTCACGTTTTGTTCCCTGCGAACAATTCAGCCGACCAGATTTACGTCCTGCGGTCAGGACTTTACGCCTTGAGGCGCAGCAAGCTGTAGTCATGACGAGTACAGCCCTCCGCAGCAGGGCGTGGAAACTGCTGGAGATGGTTACGACGCCGCTGCTGCCGTCGGACTACCTCGACCTGGTCAGCCCGCTGCGTGGAGGCGCCGACCTGCGTGGGCGCATCGAGGCCGTGCACCCAGAGACGGGTGACGCCGCGACCATCGTGATCAGGCCGGGACGGGGCTGGCGCGGCCACACAGCCGGTCAGTACGTGCGGATCGGGGTCGACGTCGACGGGGTGCGCCTGTGGCGCGCCTACTCCATCACCTCGCCGACGAACCGCCAGGACGGCCGCGTCACGATCACCGTGAAGGCGATCCCGGACGGCAAGGTCAGCAACCACCTGGTCCGCAGGGCGAAACCGGGCACGCTGATCCAGCTCGACCAGCCGACCGGTGACTTCGTGCTGCCGCAGGCCAAGCCCGCCAAGGTGCTCTACCTGACGGCCGGCAGCGGCATCACGCCCGTGATGGGCATGCTGCGCGACATCGAGTTCGACGACGTCGTCATGGTCCACTGCGCGCCACAGCCGCAGGACGTGATCTTCCGCAACGAACTGC
The DNA here is from genome assembly GCF_054072135.1 of Streptomyces kryoterrae. Lineage (NCBI taxonomy): Bacteria > Bacillati > Actinomycetota > Actinomycetes > Kitasatosporales > Streptomycetaceae > Streptomyces > Streptomyces kryoterrae. Next base: position 53,085 of record NZ_CM133358.1, read on the forward strand.
ACGAGCTGGTCGCGGACAAGAAGCTGCGGCTCACCGAGGTGCACACCGACACGGACGGCATGCTCGACATCGCCCGTCTCGACGAACTCGTGCCCGACTGGGCCGAGCGCGAGACCTGGGCCTGCGGGCCCGCGGGCCTGCTCGACGCTGCCGAGGAGCACTGGACCGAGCACGCCGTACAAGAGCGCCTGCACACCGAACGCTTCCGCCCCAACATCGTCGTCACCGGTGACGGCGGCGAGGTCACGTTCAGCGCCACCGGCAAGACCGTCGACGCGGACGGCGCCACGCCGTTGCTGGACATCGGCGAGGAAGCCGGCGTGCTCATGCCCTCCGGGTGCCGCATGGGCATCTGCTTCGGCTGCGTCACGCCGCTCAAGGCGGGCGCCGTCCGCGACCTGCGCACCGGCGAGATCACCGAGGCCGAGCCGGGCGTCCTCATCCAGACCTGCGTGTCCGCCGCGGCGGGCCCCTGCGACATCGAACGGTAGGAGCACCTTGACCGCCATCGACCCCACCGCCCACCTGACCGCGGAGCAGATCGAGGAGCTCGGCCGCGAACTGGACGCGATCCGCGACGAGGTGATCGCCGGCCGCGGCGAGAAAGACGCCGCCTACATCCGTAAGGTCATCTCGGCACAGCGCAAGCTCGAGCTGGTCAGCAGGGGCGTGCTGCTCTTCTCGATCTTCCCGCCCGCGTGGCTGCTCGGCACCGCCGGTCTGTCCGTGGCGAAGATCATGGACAACATGGAGATCGGCCACAACGTCCTGCACGGCCAGTGGGACTGGATGCGAGACCCGAAGATCCACTCCACCACCTGGGAGTGGGATCACGCCTCGCCGTCCGAGCAGTGGAAGCACTCGCACAACGAGCTGCACCACACGTACACCAACGTGATCGGCAAGGACAACGACCTCGGCTACGGCATCATGCGCGTCGACGAGGACCAGAGGTGGCACCCGTTCCACCTCGGCCAGCCGCTGTGGAACTTCATCAACGCCTGCTTCTTCGAGTACGGCATCGCAGCGTACGACCTGGAACTCGCCAAGAACCTGCACAAGCGCCGCCGCAAGAACCCGGAGTTCCGCGCGCGGGCCAAGGCCGTGGGCCGCAAGATCCGCAAGCAGGTACTCAAGGACTACGTGATCCACCCGCTGCTGTCGGGCCCGTCGTTCCCCACCACGCTCGCCGCCACGTTCACCGCGAACCTGGTCCGCAACATCTGGACCCACTCGGTGATCATGTGCGGGCACTTCCCCGAGGGCGTGCAGGTCTTCGAGCGCCACTCGATCAAGGGCGAGACGCGCGGCCAGTGGTACCTCCGCCAGATGATGGGCTCGGCGAACATCAGCGGAAGCAGGGCCATGCACTTCATGACCGGCAACCTGTCGCACCAGATCGAGCACCACCTGTTCCCGGACCTGCCGAGCAACCGGTACGCCGAGGTCGCGGTGAAGGTGCGCGCGCTGTTCGACAAGTACGAGCTGGAGTACGTCACCGGACCGCTCCCCAAGCAGGTGTTCTCCGCGTGGCACAAGGTCTTCCGGCTCTCGCTGCCGAACAAGAAGCCCAAGGCCCAGGCACCGGACCGCGAGCAGGAGCTCGTCGCGGCCTGATTCCCGGTATCGGTTCAGATCTTTCGGCCCTACCGGCGGCACCGCCGGGTTCGGTGAGATCCGTTGCGGACGGTGGGCGGCCGCGACATCAGCGCGGTGGGTGTTCGAGGTTGGCGCTCAGCCGTTGGTGTAGCGAGTTCTGCGTTGACGCGCTCGACATTGACGGCGATGGCGGTGAGGACGTGTTGGACGTGGGTCTTGGTTGGCTGCGATAGCGGATTTGTCGCATGCCGTGGCCGTTGACGGTGCTCTCGATGCCGGCGCGCATCGCGTAGTTCGCCTTCCAGGAAGTGGTCTGCTGGGCGGCTCGGGCGGCAGCCTGCCGCTCGTAGAGCTGCTGGGGCAGGAAGTTCAGCTGCCGTCGGTCGCCGCGGGTGCAGCTGGACTTGACCGGGCACTGGCCGCAGTCCTCCTTGGCAAACCTGACCCGGGTATAGGGGGCGATCGACAGCGGCGTCGACCATTCCCGGCTCGGTTGGCCCTGCGGGCAGACGACCTGTTGTCGTTCCCAGTCGATGGAGAGCGCGTCGCGGTCGAACACGTTGCCCTGGCGTGACTGGCGGGCCCGCTTCTTCCGGGCCGGTCCCACCAGGGTGATCCCGTGCTCGCGAGCGGATTGGTCCTGCTGGACTACAGAGGTGTAGCCGCCGTCGACCAGGTGCTCGTCAGGCAGAAGGTCCCGCTGGGCCAGCCGGTCATGGATGGTGGGCAGGGCCCTGATGTCGTGCAGCGCGGCCGGGGTGGTGGTCACGTTCGTGATGATGTTCACCGCGTCGTCGTCGCAGGTCTCCGTGACATGGGCCAGGAACTCCTTCCAGCGTGTGTCGTTCCGGCGGGAATACCGGGCGGTCAGGTCGTAGGGCGAGACGATCGCGGTGGACGAGGGCGGTAGTCCGGCCTCATCAGGTTCGCGCCACCGACCTCGCGCTCGCTCGTCGACCCAGTAGTTCTGGAGAAAGATCTGCCGCAGTGCCTGGACCTGCGGCCTCTGCCACAGCACGCGCAGGTAGGTGCGGACGTAGCGCAGCAAGAGATAGACGTCGTACCCGGCGTTCTTGATGCGCGTCTTCGGCTGGGTCGGGGTCCGGCCGAGCCGGCCGTCCATAGCGTTCACCCCACTCGTCCGTGACCAGCCCGACCAGCGCCTGCGGTGCCTGACGTGCGCTTTCCTCCAGGGCAGCCCGCATGGCCTCGGTGACCATCTCAAGGCGTGTCAGGTCCCGGACCGCACTCAGGATGTGGGTGGATTCGGTCCGCTGCCGCCCTCGTTCCCTGACCAGTCCGGCGGCTTTGATCCGTTCCAGGACGAGGTCGAGCAGCTTGTCCGCCCTGCCGTCTTCGGCCAGGGGGTCAGCTCCGGCACCTCCGAGCCGGAGCGGGGCCGAATGCACAACTCGGTCTCCTCCGGTGGGACGGAGCTTCACCGTGGCAGCAGCACCCACAACGCAGAGCACAGTCGGCTCGAACTGACTCCGCAAGGGCTACACCCTGGTGCGGGTTGACTTGAGCACCACCCGCCACGGCAACATCGCAGGGCACAGTTCTGGCGTTCGCGAAACCGTTGCAGGGGGCGTGATCACGGGTTCACGGAGACCACGAACACCGCGTTGAGCCGCAGAGAAGGCCCCGTGAGGGAAGACCGGATCCGACGGCCACCCATGCACCCGACCTGCCAATCTCCAAGATCCCCGACAGCGTCACCTACTCAGCACACACCCCCCGGCGCGGTGTTGTAGTGCGCTGGCCTGCTGCCGTGGTCGGGCCGGTAGTCGGGTGCTGTACGTGCACTCGGTTTGCCGGCGGGCGGGCTGGGTGGAAGGCATGGGCTGTGAGGACTGCATTATGTGACCTGCACGGGTGCCTCAGGTGCTCGGTGCCTCAACCTTGCTGTCCACGGTGTGCGTCTCCGCCTGAGCAAGCAGACACGGTCGTGGACGTCGGCTGTGGATGCGTCTCAGTGAATGCGCCGGGCGATCCCGGTCGCCCGGCGCATCAGCCATTCGAGCGGCCCTCGCGGGAAGAAACGGGACCGGATGGTGGCGAGGACGGTGACGGACGCGATGAAGCCGAGCAGGATGTACACGCACTGGACGGTCGCTTCCTCGGTGCCCAGGAGCCAGATGGCGACGATGTGGTGGACGTACGCCGTCAGCGACATCGAGCCGACCTCGATGACGAGCCCCGCCAGGCGGCGCAGCCGGGGGAAAGCGTCCATGACGGCCAGGTACACGTGCTGTCGGTGATCGGGTGGATCGTTGCGGTACGAGAGCGCGGCGCCAGGCGCCGGTTTGCAGTAGGGGCCCGGTGTGGAAGACCTGCGTCGCCGAGGCCCGCCTGCGGCTTCTGCTCGCAGTGCGCCCGGGAGCGGGAGGGGCGTGCGGCCGAGCCCACGGCGGAGGTCATCGAGGCGCGGTCGATGCGGACCGCCGTGACGGACCCGGCCTCCTCACGCGGCTACGACGGCGGCGTTCCACACACGGGCAGCCGTCTCCCGCTCCTCCAGCGACCTCATGCACTGCTGGGCGTGGCAGCCGCGCCCACCGTGGCTTCAGGCTTTCACCCCGATGTGAAGGCCGTGTTCGTAGGGATATCCGGTGAGTGTGCGAACCTGTTGGTAGCCCGCCTGCCGCAGCCATTCTTCGTAGTTTCCGGCGGGATAGGCCATGCCCTGACCACTGGCCAGGGCATTCAGATAGAGCGTGAGACGCGCCGAATACCAGCCTTCGGTTTCGTCGTCCGATGCGTTGTACCCATAGATCAAGACTTGTCCGCCGGGCGGCAGCACGTCCATGGCCTTGGCCAGAAGAGTCGTGATCTGTTCGCCGGAGAAGATTTCCAGTACATGGCTGAACAGCACCGTGTCGCTGCCAGTGGGAAAGGGATCGGCGAACAGGTCACCGGGATGCACCGTCACCCGCTCCCCGAAGGACGGGGCGGTGGCTTGCTCAGCGATGTGCGACACACTCGGTATATCGAAGATGGTCGAGGTCAGTTTCGGGTACCGGGCGGTCAGCCGAGTGCTGGTGGTGCCATCGCCGCCGCCCACGTCAAGTAGCCGACGCGTAGAGGCGAACTGCTCGCTCTCCACGAGAGCGTCGACGCTGCGCAGGGTGAAGGCGCCCATGGCACGGTGGAAGACAGCCTCCAGCCCGGGATCGTGTGCCAGACGTTGATAGAGAGTGGGTTCACTGCCCGGATGAGCGGCCAGCGCGGTGTTCGTACCGGCCCTCAGGGCTTCCGTCAGATGCGCGAAAGCGGGGTAGTACACCTCCCGCCAGCCGACCAGAATGTGCCGCCAGCTGTCCGGGGTGTCGCCGGTGAGCATGTCCTCAGCGACCCGAGAATTCATGTAGTGCCCGTCGCGCCGTTGGAGTAAGCCGGTGGTGCACACCGCGTACAACAGGACCCGGAGTGAGTGCGGTGGCAGTCCAGTGGCCCCGCGAATTTCATCGAAAGACGACAGCCCGCCGGACACGATGGTGAACAGGTCGACTTCCAGCGCGGTGACCAGGGAATTGAACAGGGCCGGAGAATTCACCAGCAGGTGGAAGCGTTCGAGGACGGCGTCGTCTTCGTCATACGTCTGTGAGGATTTCATCTTGGCGGGCACCTCCATCGGTCGGACGGTGGGTGGGGGCGGAGGCGATCTCGCGACTCTTGCAGGTGACGCCGGTGAGCGGGGCGGAGCCGGCGAGCGCACGGTAGATCATGCGGTCGGCGCCACCGTGGTCCAGTACGTAGTTGTGCAGCAGCCGGACGTTGTCCCAAACGGCGATGTCCCCCACTGCCCAACGCCAGCGCACCGTGCGCTCCGGAACCAGGGCGTGGTGCAGGAACAGGTCAAGGAGAGTGCGACCCTCCAGGTCGGACAGCCCTTCGATGGTCGACACGCAATTGGGGTTGAGAACCAGTGAACGGCGGCCGTCGGCGCGCTGGTCGACCGCGACCAGCGGATGGCTGACCGCAGGCAGCGCCAGCAGTCGGTCACGCAGGGCCGAGTCGGCGCCCGGTGCGAGCCAGTCGGCGTAGAGCAGCCGCGCGTCGTGTGCGCAACTGAGGCCCTCTGCGAGGGTGCGCAGGGGTTCTGACAGCACACTGTAGGCGCCGGCCAGATCCGCGAAGAGGGTGTCACCGCCCGTCTGCGGAAGGCGTGCGGCCTGGAGCAGTGAGTAGGTCGGCACTTCGCGCACGAAGGTGCAGTCCAGGTGCCAGTTGGTTCCGTGCCGGTTGTGGATGTCACGGCTGCGCACGTCCTCGGGACGAACGCCCCCCGTCTGGTTGGCCAGCACCTCGGGGTGGCCTGGTAGTCCCTGTTTGAGGGGATGGGCGGGCAGCACCGAGCCGAAGTGAGCGGCCAGTTCGACCAGGACCGCCGGATCGGTGGGCTGACCGCGCAGGAAGATCACCCCGTGAGTGGAGACCAGGGCCTTGAGCCGGTCCGCGGCGGCCGCGTCCACATGAGAGATGTCGAGCCCCGACAGCTCTGCGCCGATGCTTCCGGTGAGACGTTCGATCTCCCAAGTGTGGTCCGGCATGTGAGGGAGCCACCTCCTGTTCGCTGGTAGCCGTGGAGTACTGGTCAGGCGGCAGCCAGGACCACGTTCTCCATGGCGCCGCCCTGTGCCACACCCACCACGCCGCTGCGGCCGTCGGGGTAGTAGCGCGCGTACACTCCGCCCGTCCGACCACCGAAAAGGCAGGGGCTGAGGACCGGGGCAACTGAGGACCGGTAGGGCGTGGAGCCGGGTCCTGCCACCATCTCCAGCTCATAGCGGCCGGGTTCGACGTATTCCTGCACGATCGAGTCGCCGGTGGCGAGGGCGCTGGTGACCGTCGCCTCCCACTGAGGCTGGGTGCATGTACGGCCCATCACCACGCCCCGGCCCATCATGCCGACGGCCGGCTTCAGCACGAACGACTCGCGGTGCGTGGTCAGGAGACGGAGCAGGTCCACCCGGTCGCCCCGCCACTCGACCTTGCTCTCACGGGCGACTCGGGTCCAGGGAACGTACCGGGTCACGAGCCGCTGGTCGTGCCCAGCCATCCAGGGGCGGCCCTCGGAGAGCCACGCCAGCACCTTTTTGTTGGCCACCAGATAGCTGCTCTCCGGGGGGTACAGGACGCAGCCTGCGTCAAGGACGGCGTGCACTGGATCGAGCGGTTCGCCGCGGGATACCCAGTCGGCGGGTGCGAAGTAGCGCAGCGCCAGCGGGAACCTCAGATGTCCGGGCCGGCCGACCTTGTGCGGCAGGTCGCCCGGCTCCAGAACTTGCGCGTCGAAGCCGCGTTCTCTCAGATAAGCGGCCTCGCCGTCGAAGTAGCGGGTTGTCTCGCCCCGGCGGTCCACCCGATTGCCCACCAGAGCTACTGCGCGTGGCAGGCCAAGTGAGCCGCATAACTCCTCGAACAGATCGGCGCGGGCCGCGAACGGGTCGTCCACCGTGAAGGGCAGGGGCCGTCCGGGTACGCCGAACAGGCGGGTCCATGCCCGGTCGAATCCATGGGCTTCTGTGGGTCCTCCGAAGGCTCCGCTGACGTTGAATTCGAGGAAGCGGGGACCGTCGGGCCCGATGACGACGTCGGGGCGGGCCATCGCGTCGCAGTGGCGCAGCTCGAAGGCGTCGTCGTCGATGAAGAAGGGGAAGGAGTGGGTGGTGGGCCGGACTCCCAGGGCCGCAAGCCTGCCCGGCCGGTCGGGGGCGGACTCGAGCAGCGCTTGGCGCAGCAGGCCGAGTAGGCCTCGGGCTGCTGAGAACAGCTCATCGTAGGTGGCCTTGGACACGGCGAACGGCTCGAGGGGAACGGGCTGTGTGTGCACCCAGGTTCCGCAGTCGCGCAGCTCGTCGCGGAGTACCTCGACGACGTCGTCCGCCGGGCTGCGCTCGTGGTGGCGGTAGGGGCGGGCATCGAACCATCGGTGGGTTTCCGATTCCACTCGAACTAGCCTTCCTGAGATCGGGTTTGACGCGGGACGAGCGGTATCGGTGCAGCGCGCGCCCGGTGGTCACGGGAAGGGGGCGGACGGCCGCCTCGGGCCGGAATGCAGGAATGAGTCCAGATCCACGTGTTGCGCCCGCGCGATGCCGGCGGTCCGCCACGGCAGATCGCCACGGGGCGGCCGTCGGCCGTCGTGGAAGTAGACGGCTACGAACCCGCCTCGGTCGTCGAGGGCGATCATTGGATTGTCGATGAGGAAGCGGCGTACGGGCTCCGTGTCGCGCAGGACGGTCACCCGCAGTCGCTTGTGGCGGAAATGGTTGCCCGGCATGGTGACCACGGGGTGCAGCTTGCGCTTGAACTGGAAAGTGCCCTTGCTGATGAAGGGCTCGCAGCCGCCCAGGTCGACCGAGACCATGCCTTGATGTGCGGCCCACTCGAGCACGTGGATGAAGAGGGCGGTATACGTGCCCCCGCGGTAGTGGGCGGGGTTGCCGTCCGCTACGCCGACCAGCCGCAGCGTCAAGATGCCGGTGGTGGGCTCCAGCCGGCACAAGGCGCCTGCCACGGGTTCGCCGGAGTGGCTCAGGAAGAACAGCACGCCTTTACGGAAAATCTCGGTATGGGCGATTGCGCGCCGCTCCGAGCGGGTGCCCTCGCCGTGCCGGACCTGCATGGTCGGTGCGTGCATGTGGTCGTAGAAGTACGCGAAGTCGGCTTCCCGGGTGGCAACTTCAAGGGCCCAGGTGCGGCACTGGCGCTGCCGCACGAACTGCTGACGGTCCTTGCGGGAGACCCGCCCCAGGACGTCGGCCTTGTCGCCGAGCGGTACCGTGAGCGCCAGCCGGAAAGGGAGCGTGAGGGAGCGTGCTTGTGGCAGGTGACGGGCATGGTGGATGTCGTAGCCGGTGACTGCCAGGTCGGTGTGTTCCGCAGTGGGGGCGGCGAGCAGGTTACCCCAGCGGCGGCGGACGGATGTCCTCACGGCTCCGGCTGCCGGGACGCGGCGGTGCTCGAGGAAGGGCAGCGTCAGATGTACTCCCTCGGGTAGGCCCGCGTACGCCAGCTGCACCATGCCGTCGCCGCTCAGTGACTCGACCCACACTGGACGGCGCGCCGCCATGACGTCGAACAACCGGTGGGCAGTGCGGACCACCGGGCCCTCGCCGTTGCGCCAGCGGTACCCGCCCGCCGCGTACAGCCGGTCCAGCATCATCTCCGCACCTTCCGTCCATGCCGCATCACACACGGGCGCCTGCATCCGTCTGCCCCGCCTTCGCCTGGTGGGCGGCTGGTCTGGTTCGCAGACGGGCACGGAGTGTCTCCACAACGGTGCGCGCGGCGTTCAGTTCGCCGATCGGGAAGCCGTCGGCCAGATCGGCGATGTCGCCTGCCTGCGGTGCGTCGAGTGATCGCGGCCCGGTGGTCTCCTCGTGCTCGTTCAGCGCGTGCAGCGCGGCGCTGAGGCGTCCGGTGAAGCGGACCGTCCCGTCGGCGATGTCCACTCCTTCCGCCGCGCCCACCTGCCGGTTCCATGCCACTGCTGCTTCCTGGGTCAGCCCCGGGGGCAGTGCCGGTTGCAGAGTCCCGCCGCGTATCCGTGCCGGGTAGCCGCCCGGGAGGCCCCACGGCCCTGGCAGGCTGGTGTCCCAGTCCGCGCCGTACAGCAGCGCTGCGACCAGTCGGGCAGCGGTGCGGCCGGTCACCAGGTTGAGGCGTTCGCGGCCGGTGGCCCGCTGTGCGGCCAGGTGCTGTGTCACGTCGGGGACAGGCGTGCCGTCCAGCCAGGCGCGAGCCTCGTCGTCGGCCGACCGGGGCCGGCTGAGGTGGACATGGTGGGCGAGGACCTGCAGCCGTTGTGGATCGACGGCGCCCAGGGCGTGTGTGAGGGACGAGGCCACCAGCCCAGCGTTGCCGATACCGCACAGTACCGGCAGGTGGAGAGCGCTGAGCAGAGGATTGACCGCGTCCGGGAAGCAGGCGTTGACCAACCGGGTGCTGTGGCCTTCTGCGGCCACGGCGGTGGCGGCTCGTACGGCGAGGTCGGCCTGGAACGGCAGAGTGAGCCCGAAACCCGCCTGGGCGATCAGGTCGGTCCAGGCGCTGGGAGTGCGTTCGCGCTCCCAAGGCGAGTGCATCGAGGCGCAGACCAGTACAAGGTCCGGACGCTCTGCCCTGATCAGCTCACACAGCGCTTCCACGTCCGTTGTGGCCTGGGCTGCGGTGAAGGTGACGCCCGTGCCCGCGACGACGGCGCGGGCGCCGGCGAGGTAGACCAGCTCTGTGACGGCTGTGTGCCGACGGCCCGCCACGGTGACGCGCAGGCCTACGTGGGACAGATCTGCCAGGGCACAGCAGGTCGCGGTGGCCAGCGAACCTGTACCCAGGATCAGTAGGCGGGCCATTCACTTCACTCCGACGGCGGCGGCCACGTCCGCGACACTCTGCACCAGATGCGCGTCGCCGTCGTGCAACGGCTGGTAGTCGGAGCGCGCGTAGGTTCCGGAACCGTGGATGACGACGGTCCGGTGTGGGCCGATAAGTCCGCGTTCCACTCCTTCCCGCACGCCGGTCATCGCCATCAGCAGTGACCATTCAGCGAGTTCGTCCGGGTCCTCGGGCAAGCTGAGCCCGGCATGGGCCAGTGCGGTACGCACGGCCGGGTAGTGCTGCAGGCACTCATGCCGTGACACGACGATCCCGCCGCCGCCGAACTTGCCAATGATCTCGTTCATGCGCTGGGCGGTGGGCGGCCGGTGGGTGTAGAACGTGGGATCGATGATCTCACTCGGGCTCTGCGTCGTGTAGGGGAAAGTCGGGTCGACGTCCTGGTGGTACAGGCGCGCGGCGGGGTCCCAGGCGTACCTTGGCGCGTTGCGGCGGTCGAAGCTGCCGAAACGCTGGCTGAGCACCATGTCCGGGATGTGGAGGTGCTGGACGAGATACGACTCCGGCCGCTGTATGGACGCGGCCTCGGAAGCGGCTTCCAGCAGGGTCCTGCCGGTGTGATAGCCGAGCAGGCCGAAGGCACTGGAGACGGCGTGGGCGTGCGTGCGTACCTCGCCCGGCGTGATCGGGTCGGCGTCTTCCTCGAAGAACGCCCGGGTGGCGTCCGCCACCATGTAGTTGGCCAGCTCCAGCGAGAACCACATCCGGCCACCGGTATGCCGGGCCCAGTCAGCCGCGTGTGTGCGTACGAACTCCCGAGCGAGCGGTTTGACGTCTTCGGCCTGTTGACCTTCGTACAGCAGAACGGGGTTGAGTGCGCGCAGTTCGGGGTCGGTGATGAGCCGGCTGCGGCGCAGCTTGCTGCGACAGGCTGCGGGGCTGATCGTCACCACTCGTAACTGGTGAGGTTCGGCCAGACCCAGTTCGAGCGCCCGTAGCACAGCGTCGCGCAGGGCGGTGCCCTTGTTCGCGGAGGTGGGTGTGACCAGCAGGACGGGGATCCCGGTGCGACGCAGGTGTTCGACGGCGCGCGCCACGATGAGCAGGGAAGCCGGGGTCTTGGTGGTCTGGGTGGCAGGGTTGGCGGTCAGGTCCAGCAGCCGCATCGGGTGCCCCTGGAAGTCCTCCAGCCGACGCCAGGAAACGACCGCGGCGGCGAAATACTCGCGGACGGCTTCGTCCAGCTCGGGGAAGTGGAAGCCGGGCCGGAACCCCTCGGGCTGTGGGGCACCGTGCGGCTCCTGACCGCATGCCGCCACGATGTCGGGCAGTCGGTGGTAGTGCTCAAGGACTGGGTTGCGTGTGACGTTGCCGGCGTCCGCGTACGTCATGACGGCACTCCGGACGGTGGCCGGCTATCCGCTTCGAGTCTGTTCACTGCGGCCCTTGCTCCCTGGGGTGACGAGTGTTCCTGCCGAACCGTGCGCGGTGCGGGAAGGCGCCGAGGAAGGTCGTTGGGCGCCGGAGGGGATTCAATTGCCGAGGATCGACTTCAGAACGGCCACATAGTCCGAACCGGTGTCGAGCGGCGCGTATTTGGGCGGTTCGGCCTGGGCGAGGGCGTCAAGTGGCGCGACCACCACGCCATAGTCGGGTCGGTGCTTGTACTGGATGGACATGCGGTCCTGCCGCACCGCGCTCACCCGGTGCGGTGCTGCCCGGTGCCGGCCGTTGGACCAGCGCTGGACGTAGTCGGCGAGGAAGACGAACAAGGTGTCCGGCTCGATGGGCACTTCGGACCACGAGCCGTCGCTGCCGCGGACGTCCAGGCCGGGTTCGTCCTGGTGCAGGATGGTCAGCAGTGACAGGTCGATGTGCGGCGACATGGCGTAGTTGACCTTCGAGCCGACGTCGGACAGGTGGCTGGCGCCGTAGTAGTTCAGTCCGAGGCGATGCAGCGGAGTGTTCAGGTAGCCGGTGAAGAAGTCATCGCCCAGCCCCAGGTCGATGGCGCAGGCGGCCAGGAGGCCGTCACCCAGGTCGGTCAACCGGTGGAACAGCTCCAAGGACTTGGGGAAGGGTTCGTGGTAAAAGTCCACGGACTCGGGAAGGGTCAGTTCGCCGGTGACGTTGCCGATCCGGAACTGCTCGCAGGCTTCGGTGCCGCTGTGGGTGCGGCTCCTTTCCCTGCCGAGTCCTCGGTAGCCCAGGAACTGGGACTCCTCTGCGGCGTCGTACTTGTTCTTTTCGTCGGACGGCAGACTGTAGAAGGTGCGCATTTCCGCGTAGACGTCCTGGATCAGTTCGACGGGAATACCGTGGTCGCGGACGAAGAAGAATCCTTCGCGCCGGCAGATGTCGCCTATGTCGTCAGCGACCGCCTGTCGCTCTTTCGAGGTCCAACCGGCCGCAGGACCTGGCAGCCGTATTTGCGGTATCACCCTGTTACCTCCCGTTTCGTCGCCGATCGAAGGAGCCTGGGGTGTTTCCCGGGCCGCTTGGTCGCGCCACGCCGATAGGTCCGGCCACGCACGCCGCAAGGGCTGGAGGCCTGACTGCGGGCCCGTCCCATGGGCTGCACGAGTAGGCGTCGAAGGGAGCGAATGCAGGGCCGCTCAGCGCCGCGTCCGGTCCCTTTGGCGGATTGTGCACTCGTGAAGGAATGGCGAAGAGCCCCGGTGGTCGATGCAGGCTGCCGCCAGGTCGGCATGAGGGGAATGAGACCGCCGCTCGCCCGCTCCGTCCGGATCGTGGGCAGCAGTTCCTGTGTTGCCCCAGTCATCTTGTGAGCACTGCATAACCGCCGCAACCCCGTGGGGTCGACTTTCGGTCACCTTGCGCCGGAAACGCATCCGTTATCGCGCCGTGAAGTATCTGTCTGGTGACGGCACCTTTCTTAACGAGTCATGACGTATTCACAGGGCGTCTTGACGGCAGAGAGTCCCCCTGGGACAGGTCGGGCGAATGTCCGAAAGTACGGTGCAGGTCGCCAGGCACGGTCTTCCGTTCATCCTGCACATGCCCAACACTGAGGAGCCGCACCACATTTGGCGCCAGCGGTGGGCTGGACTCCGTCCGGCTCGTGCCACGAATGCCGCCGCGCCCCTGCCCGGCCTGTGAGCTGTCCCGCTGCGGTGCATGACGACAATCGATGGAGCACGCATGATGCTCAACAGTTTCGATGAATGGTCGCCGCTCAAGGAGGTGGTGGTCGGCTCTGCGACGAACTACACCTCGCATCAGCGTGAACTGTCCTTCGACCTCTTCTTCCACGACAACATCGCCGGTGACAACGCCTCCCGCTCGGAGTGGTTTTACCCGCGGCTGACCGCCGGTGGACACAGCGAGTCGTCACCGAGCGGAACCGTGCCGATCAAACAGCGCTACGTGGACGAACTCAACGAGGACTTGGCGGGCATCGTGGATGCTCTCACCACGCTGGGGGTGACCGTTCACCGTCCGATGGACCTGGACGCCGAGACGGCCGAGGTGCGCGCACTCGCTTGGAGCGCCTCGGTGGTGCCTCCGCTCAACGTACGGGACAACACCCTCATCGTCGGCGACGAGATCATCGAAACGCCACCGATGATCCGGTCCCGCTACTTCGAGACCCAGTTCCTGACACCTGTGTTCCAGCGGTACTTCGAGCAGGGAGCCCGCTGGACGGTGATGCCGCGGCCCCTCATGACGGATGCGTCTTTCGACCTGTCGTACGCCAGGGTCAGCTCTGTCGGTGGCCCGACTGAGCCCATCGCCGATCCGCAGCCCACGAGCTACGACGTCGGCACGGAGATGATGTTCGACGGTGCCCAGGTCCTGCGCCTGGGCCGGGACCTGGTCGTGAACGTCTCCACCGCCAATCACACGCTCGCGTGCGACTGGCTGGAGCGTCACCTGGCAGGCCGTTTTCGCATCCACCGGGTTCACCGCATCAGCGACAGCCACATCGACAGCATGGTGCTCGCGCTGCGGCCCGGTACTCTCCTGGTCCGCACACCCGAGCTGCGCGACAGGCTGCCCAAGAAGCTCCGCTCATGGGACCTGATCGTGCCTCCGGCTCCGGAGCGCAACCACTTCCCGTCGTACGACGATTCCGATCTGATCCTCACCAGCCCGTTCATCGACCTGAACGTGCTGTCCGTCTCCCCGGAGACCGTACTCGTCAACGAGGCCTGCCCGGAGCTGATGCGCATGCTGGAGAAGCACGGTTTCACAGTGGTGCCGGTACGGCACAGGCACCGACGGCTGTTCGGCGGCGGCTTCCACTGCTTCACCCTCGACACAGTGCGCGAAGGCGGGCTGGAGGACTACCTCGACTGAAGCCGGTCCACGCCGGGACCGCCTGCCACAGAAGGAGACCGCGTGCTCGCTCCGGCTCGACTCATCGGCATCGGGACCGCCCTGCCCTCGGTCTCCTACACTCAGGACGAACTCCTGCAGGCATTCGGGATCACCGATCCCGCGACCCGGGCGATCTTCCGCAACAGTACGATCCGACGGCGCGGACTGACCCTGCCGCCTCAACTGCCGGACCAGTCCCGTGCGGTGGAGTCCCAAGGGGAGTTACTGGCCAAGCACCTGACAGAAGGGCTGCGGCTGGGCAGGGAGGCAGTGCTCGCCTGTCTTGCGGAGGCCGGCGCCGATGTGACGGACGTGCGGCACCTGTGCTGCGTCACGTCCACCGGGTTCCTCACCCCCGGCTTCTCCGCCCTTCTGCTCAAGGACATGGGGATCAGTCCCAGCTGCTACCGCCTGGATGTGGTCGGCATGGGATGCAACGCAGGGCTGAACGCACTGGCGTCGGTGGCGGGATGGTCACGATGCCACGCCGGCGAACTGGCGGTCATGGTGTGCATCGAGGTGTGCTCGGCAGCGTACGTCATCGACGGTACGCGGCGTACCTCCGTGGTCAACAGCCTCTTCGGTGACGGCGCCGCCGCCGTCGCGGTGACGGCCGGCGGTACTCAGCCGCCGGCCGCGGGCCCAGAACTGCTGGCCTTCGCCAGCCGCACCATTCCCGAGGCGGTGGACGCGATGCGCTACGACTGGGACGACGAGCAGCACAAGTTCAGTTTCGCCCTCGACCCGCAGGTGCCATACGTCGTGGGGGCCCATGCCGAAGAGCTCGTGGAAAGGCTGCTGATGGGTACCGGCGTGCGCCGCTCCGAACTCGCTCACTGGGTGGTGCACGCAGGCGGAAAGAAGGTCGTGGACTCCGTCCGGGTCAACCTCGGCCTGAGCCGACACGACGTCCGGCACACCACGGGTGTACTGCGTGACCACGGCAACCTGTCCAGCGGATCTTTTCTCTTCTCCTGTCAACGGCTCGCTGACGAGAAGGCGGCTGTCTCCGGGGACTTCGGGATTCTGATGACGATGGGTCCCGGCTCGACCATCGAAATGGCCCTGGCACGGTGGTGACGGGCCGGGAAAGAGGTGTGACGGTGCGAAGCAACGGTGAGCGGGATCGGGCCCGCGAGGGGCTGGAACTCAGTCTGAACGTGGACGGCACAAGGCCCCTTCCCCGACTCACGGCGGAGCTCGACGCGGTGTGCGATCGCCTTGAGGAACTCACGGACCGCTCGGTGTTGGGGATTCGGTTACTGCCGGTCCCGGCCGACCGGAGATCCTGGCCAAGCGGCGTCGGCGTGCAGGAAGTGAACCGTTGGGAACGGGCGGTGCGCCGGCTGGAGCGGCTTCCTGCGATGATCGTGACGACCGCGGCTGGAGTCTGCGGCGGTCCGGCCCTGGACCTGCTGCTGGCCAGCGACTTCCGGATAGCCTCTCCCGACCTGCTGCTGATGCTGCCCGTGAACGACGGGCACTTCTGGCCGGGCATGGCCGTGTACCGGCTTGCTCAGCAGCTCGGCACCGGGCGTGCCCGGCAGATCGTGCTGTGGGGAGACGATCTTGACGGCGTCCGGGCACATGAACTCGGTCTCGTCGACCAACTCAGTGACGACCTGCCGGAGGCCGCTCACACGGCTGTGGTGCTGATGGGCCGGATATCCGACCGTGAGCTCGCGGTGCGTCGACAACTGCTGCTGGAGGCCCCGTCCGCGGAGTACCAGGACGCGCTGGGCGCCCATCTGGCTGCCTGTGACCGGGAACTGCGCCGCTTGGCCGCAGTCGGCGGCGGCGAGGAGACTGGCGTATGAGCTCCGCCATGCTCCCGGACACCCACGCGCTTCCATCGCCTCCGGTGCCGCGAGGGCAGCTCGCCCCGGACGCCGAGACGCTTCGGCGCTACGCGGAGCGAGCAGAGCGTCTGTTGACCCTGCTGCCACCCCGGCCCGAGCGGGATGCGGCGCAGGAGGCACAGGCCGACGCTCTCCGCGATGCCTGCAGGACGGCCCGGCACAGCTTTCTGGCCCGGCACGCGGAGCAGGTGTACGAGGTACTGACCGAAGGCCGCGCGCTTCGGCTTCGGCTCAACCCTCTTGTGCGGGAAGCCCAGGCACGGTTCCCAGGCCTCGTGCCGGCCGAGCCGAGGCTCGCCGAGGATCGCGACCTTGTGCAGGCCCAGAAGGAAGGCCACGAGATCGATCTCGGTGTCTTCTTCGGCGCCCTGCTGCGCTGCCCTGTCGCGGGCACGCACCTGATGGAGACCATGCTGCACATGGCACCTGGGTCCGAGGCTCTGCTGGAGGACTTCCGCCGCACGGACCGGCTGGAACTCAACTCCGTGCACGTAGAGCGCCGCGGCCCCGCCGCGCATGTGACCTTCCGCAACAGCCACTGCCTCAACGCCGAGGACAACCAGCTCATCGCGGACCTGGAGTCGGCGGTGGACGTGGTGCTGCTGGACGACCGGGTGCGGGTCGGTGTGCTGCGCGGAGGAGACGTCGACCACCCTCGGTATGCCGGACGGCGGGTCTTCAGCGCGGGAATCAATCTGAAGGACCTGCGCAACGGCGCGATCTCCTATGTGGACTTCCTGCTCGGCCGTGAGCTGGGATACGTCAACAAGCTCGCGCATGGCCTGCTGCCCACGGAGTCCGGTTGGCGGGTGCCCGCAGCGGTGCACAAGCCCTGGGTGGCCGCTGTCGACACCTTCGCGATCGGCGGCGGTATGCAACTGCTGCTCGTGGTGGACCGCGTCATAGCCGAGGACGGGGCGTTCTTCAGCCTGCCCGCGGCAGACGAGGGCATCGTTCCCGGCCTGGGCAACCTTCGACTCACCCGGCTGACCGGCGCCCGGATAGCACGGCAGGTGTTGCTGTCGGGGCGCCGGCTGCGTGCGGGCGAACCGGGAGCGGAGCTGGTATGCGACGAGGTGGTGCCGGCCGGCGAACTCCACGACGCCGTGGAGCGGGCGGTGGCCGACCTGGCCGGCCCGGCGGTGGCTGCCAACCGCGCCATGCTGGCGCTTGCCGAGGAGCCATGGAACCACCTGCGCTCCTACCTCGCCGAATTCGCGGTGGTACAGGCCCAACGCATCTACAGCGCGGATGTCATTGCCCGGGTGGAAAGCCGGTGGGCCGGGGCATGACCACGCCCGCACAGAACCGGGCCACAGCGGGCGGTGTACCGGAACCGTTCCGGCCGCTCGCCGCACTGGACCGCTCCCACCTGCACTCCTCGCTGAGCGATCCGCTGCTGAGCTCCGTGGAGTTCCTCAATGAGGTCATGCGCCGGTACCCGGACGCGATCTCCTTCGCTCCGGGTGCTCCGCACCCCGACACGTATGCCGACCTCGACGTGGAACGCTTCATACGCAGGTTCCTCGAGCGTGCGGGCGCCGAGTGGGGCCACACGCCGTCCGCTGCGCGCCGGCTGCTGTACGAATACGGACCGAGCCGCGGCCTGGTCAACGGCCTGGTCGCCGATCTGCTTCGACGCGACCGGCAGGTGCACGCCTCGCCGGAGGCGGTGGTGATCACTGTCGGGGCGCAGGAAGCGATGTTGCTGGTTCTGCGCGCCCTGATCCGCTGCGACGACGACCTGCTCGCCGTGGCGGACCCCTGTTATGTGGGAATGACCGGCGCGGCCCGACTGCTGGGGGTGGGGATCGTTCCGGTTGCCGAGAAAGAGCACGGCCCGGATCTGGAGGCCCTGCGCGCGGCCTGCCGGGCGGCCCGCCGCTCCGGGCGCCGGATTCGGGCGTTCTATGTGGCACCGGACTTCTCCAATCCCGGCGGGAACCACATGGATCTGGCCCACCGCAGAGAGCTCTTGGAGTTGGCCGAGGCGGAGGACTTCCTCGTGGTGGAGGACAGCGTCTACGGATTCACCGCCGCAGAAGGCGAAGAACTGCCGTGCCTCAAGGCTCTGGATCGCGGCTGCCGGGTTGTCCACCTCGGAACCTTCGCCAAGGTGTGCTTTCCCGGGGCGCGGGTGGGATACGTCGTGGCGGACCAGAAGGTGCGCTGCGAGGGTGCCCGCACCACGCTGCTGGCGGATGAGCTGGCCCGGCTGAAGACGATGGTGACGGTGAACACCTCACCTCTGTCGCAGGCGGTCGTCGCAGGGATGCTCCTGGAGCACGGCGGATCCCTGGCCGCCGTGTGCCGGGCGCGTTCCGGGCTGTACCGGCGCAACCTCGCCCACTTGCTGGACGAGCTGGACGGGTTGCGGGATCAGGGGCTGTCGCGGTACGTCAAGTGGAACCGCCCGGCGGGCGGGTTCTTCGTCCGGATGCGGCTGCCCATCCGGGTCGACGACGAACTGCTTGCGCTCTCCGCAGCCGAGTACGGTGTGCTGTGGACACCGATGGCCCCTTTCCACCTCGGCTCCGGCGGAGACCGCGTCCTGCGGTTGTCCTGCAGCTATCTGGACGCCGAGGACATCACCGCCGGCGTGGCCCGGCTCGGCGCCTTCCTACGCGGAGAGGTGGGCCCGTGACCTCTTCCCGGGTGCCCTCGCTGCCTGTCGAGCGGATCACTCCCTTCGACCCACCGCCCGAACTGGCACAGCTGCGGGCCACCTCCCCTTTGACCAGGTTGCGCTACCCGGATGGCCATCTGGGGTGGCTGGTCACCGGCTACCACATGGCCCGGCAGGTCTTGTCGGATCCACGGTTCAGTGCGCGCTCGCAGCTGAAACGGGCTCCGACCGTGCGCCCGGGCATCGAACCGTTCTACAGTGCGCCCGCGTTGCCCGGATGGCTGGTCGACATGGACGCACCGGAGCACACCAGGATCCGGCGGCAGCTGGCCAAGGCGTTCACCGCGCACCGGATGCGGTCCCTGCGGCCGAGGATCGAAGCGATCGTCAGCGACCGTCTGACCGCCATGGGTGAAGCAGGCGATCCGGCTGACCTGATGGAGTCGTTCGCGCTGCCGGTGCCGTCGCTGGTGATCTGTGAACTGCTGGGCGTGCCGTACACGGAGCGAACCACCTTCCAGCGCGACAGTGCCACGCTGTTCAGCCTGGAGGCGACTGCGGAGCAGGCCGTACGCGCCATGGCGGATCTGGAGGCGTTCCTCACCGACCTGACAGCGTGCAAGCGGCGGCGGCCGGGGGAAGACCTGGTCAGTACCCTGGCCACCGACGGTGAGCTGACCACCGCCGAAATCGCGGGGGTGGCTGCCCTGCTGCTGTCTGCGGGACACGAGACGACCGCCAACTCCCTGGGACTGGGAGTGTTCGCCCTGCTGAGCCACCCCGACCAGCTGGCGAGGTTGGCCGCCGAACCCGGTCTTGCCGATACCGCGGTGGAAGAACTGCTCCGTTACCTGACGATCTTCCACTTCGGCGTGCCGCGCACCCCGTTGGAGGACGTGCCCTTGGCGGGAGAGGTGGTACGGGCGGGTGAGGCCGTGACGGTGTCGCTTCCGGCGGCGAACCGCGATCCTCAGCGGTTCGCCGGCCCTGATCTGCTCGACATCGGGCGACGCCAGGGTGGACACCTCGCATTCGGCCACGGGGTGCACCAGTGCATCGGGCAGAACCTCGCGCGCGCCGAAATGCGGATAGCGTTCCCCGCTCTCTTTCAGCGTTTCCCGTCCTTGCGTCTTGCCGTGTCGCCTGAGCAGGTGCCTTTGGGGCGGGACAACGGGTTTTACGGAGTACACCGGTTGCCTGTGCGCTGGTCGTGATCGTGCAGCCGTCGCCGGGCGGCCGCACGATCACGCTTGGTCAAGCGGTGAAAAGCCGGGCCAGGCGTTGTTCCACGTCGTGCGCGGTCGGGAGGCTCTCGGCCACGACGCAGTGCAGCAGTGTGTCGTCGCGCCGGTCGAAGGCGCTGCTGATGATGACACCGGTCCGGGTGTCCGGATCGTATGCGAGTCCCGCGTCGTGGAGCCGTTCGATCGCCGCGTCGAACGAGGGGACCGACCAGCCCTTGGGCCAGAAGCCCTCGAACAGGACCCGGTCCTTCGTGTAGTTGCTGCCGACGATCCCGTCTCCGAAGACGCTGTACACGTGCGTCGAGCCTGTGATGCGCCCGTTGTACTCGGTGAAGAGCAGCTCCCCGTCGGGGGTGACGATCGCATCGGCACTGAGTCTGCCGCGGTAGCCCATGCGCTGAAGGGGTTCGCACAGTTGCCGACCTTGGCGGGTGAGTTCCTCCAGTAGGTCCGGTGGTACATGGGCCGGTGGGATGATCTGCTTCGTGGTCACCGGCTCTGACAGCATCTCGCCGTGGCCACCGAACGCGATGACGTCATCCGTGATCAGGAATTCCGCGAAGCACGCCACACTTTCGGGAAAATACCGTTCCACGACAAAGAGATGCCGGTCGTCGTCGGTGAGCCAGTTCCAGCGGTCCTTCAGATAACGCCGAACAGCATCGTGGTCAGCGGCGACGACGACCCTCTTCGCTCCGACGGGCGTCAGGCCGGGCACCGCGGACACGATCTCGTTGCCGGCGCCTCCTGACATGTAGTCCTTCTTCAGGATGGCGACGTGGCCGGAACCGACGAGTTCCCACACGGCCTCGACAGCGTCCCCCTGATCGGCACACACTCGTCCCTGCGGCAGGCCCGCGCCCGCGCCGGCGGCGATGGCCCTGAACGCTGTCTTGCTGTTCAGCAGGGCGCCGCCGCCCTGCTCCACGAAGGCGTGGCCGGGGAGCGCCGCGGGAACCCCGAGGGCAGTGGCCAGTCGAGCGACGGAGGCACCGGGCCACAGGGGCAGGATGCCTGTGATGGGGCGGCCGGCGAGGGCCGAGCGGATTTCGGCGAGCAGACGCCCGTCGGTCAGGGTCGCCCCCGACAGTGTTTCGGAACGACCACTGTCCGTGGGCGGTACCACGATGTGCAAGGACGATCGCCGTGTGCCCGTCATAGCGGTGACATAGCGAAGGAAGGATTCTTCCGGTGCGGTCGGCAGGACGACGATGTCGTCGTCCTGCGCGAACCACACCACGCGCTGATTCCACCAGCCCGATGCCGGGCGGGTCCGCAGCACCTCGTCGAAGTCATTGCCGACCACCAGGTTCACCATGTCGGGTCACCCGGTCCGATACGAACTCGGTGTGCATGCACGCGCGTTCATCATGGATGAGCACCCCCAACGAGTCGTCTTGGGCTGTTGCCTGTTCGGTTCGCCGGGCGGCCGTGGTCACTTGGGGTCGCCGACGGACACGTTCTCTCCATTGCTGGGCCGACCGGGATCGGGGTCGGACCCGTGTGCGGGGTCAGCGGTCGTTCCGTAGCGCCGGAGCGCGGGGAAGCAGAGCGCGATGAGTGCGATGGCGGCGATGGACGAAAGCCCGCCGGTGAGGAGGCTGACCGACGGGGTGGTGGCCGAGGCGACCATCCCGCCCCGGAAGTTGCCCAGGTGCGGGCCGCCGGAGCCGACGACGAAGTCGACGGAGGTGGTGCGGCCTCGGAACTCGTCGGGAATGCACATCTGCACGATGGATCCGCGCAGTACGACGGCTGTGGAGTCGGCTGCTCCCGCAACGATGAGCAGAGTGAGCGCGAGCCACAGGTGCCCGGTCAGTCCGAGGCAGGCAAGGGCTGTACCCCATACCGCGCCGGCGCCCAGAAGCCAGGTTCCTTTGCGTGTGGCGCCGCCGACGGGGCCGGAAAGGGTCATGGCGAGGACTCCGCCGACGGCTGGGGCTGCGTTGAGCAGGCCGAGGGTGGTGGGTGATCCTCCGAAGTGGGAGTCGTTGAGGGCCGGGAGGATCGCAAAGGGCATCGCCAGGACCGTGGCGCTGAGGTCGGAGAGCATCGCGCCTGCCACGATCTTGTTGTGGCCGACGTAGCGAAGCCCTTCCCAGATCGATCTGATGCCCGGTGGAGAGGACGGTTTCTCCACACGCATGGGCGGGAGCCGGAACACGCCGTACAGCGCGGCGAAGAAGGTCAGCGCATCGATGACGTAGCAGATCTTCACGCCGCCGGCCGCGGCCAGGACGCCGCCCAGGCTCGGGCCCAGGAGGACGCTCGCGTGAAAAGCCAGCATCTGCAGGGTGAGGCCGGCGGGCAGCAGGTCCTTCGGCAACAGCCGGGGCACGAACGTACGGCGGGCCGGTCCATCGACCGCGAACAGCAGCGATTGCACGGTGGTGAGAACGTACAGCGGCCACACGTTCTCGTTGCCCGCGAGAGCCTGTGCGGCGAAAAGCAAGGAGACCACGGCCATGCTGCTGCCGGTCACCAGGACCAGTTTCCGGCGGTCCACGGCGTCGGCCAGGGAACCGCCGATCAGGCCCATGACGAGAGTCGGCACCAGGGTCGCCAGCCCCACCGCACCCACTGCCGCGGACGAGCCGGTGATCTGGTACACCTGCAGCACGACGGCGAACGTTGTCATCCTGCTGCCCAGTGACGACAGCGCACCGCCCACCCAGAGCCGCCTGAAGGACGCTTCGGCCTTCAGCGGTGTGACATCGAGGATCAGGTTTCGCATCGCCGCCTCACCGCGCCCTTCGTTGCGAACCGGTGGAGCTGTTGGGCGGCGGGCGCTCGGTGCCGCCGCTGAAGACGGCGTATCTGAACTCCGACGTGACTCTGCCCCGGCTGCTCTCGAGCCACAGCTGGTCTGGAGCGGGGATCATCTCGGACACGATGAGGGAACGGTTCCCTGCCGCCTTCGCCAGGTGGGAGACCTGGCGGACCAGCAGCGGGCTGTCGAGGTCGCAGTAGATCGGCTTCACTTCCTGGGGGAACTTCACGAACATGTGCCGGGGAAGCTGATGCCTGCTCCGCAGGTCCTGAACGCCCTGGAAGCCCGCGAACCAGGTGCGGCCGTGGAACGCGGTGGCCGGCAGAGCCCACATCGCGCGCTGCAGAACCACTCGCCCGTATACCAGGCGCGGTAGGTAGAGGCGATCCCCGAGAGGTACGGGCAAGCCGTCGACCCGCTGGGGGAAGGAGAACACGGCGAACGGATTGCGGGCGCGTACCCCTTGCCAGTACAGGGGCGGTGAGGTGAACCGCAGACCGCGATCACTACCGGGCAGATGCAGCCGCAATCCCCGTGGTGCGTCGCTGATCATCAGTTCGTGCAACCGTGTCCGCGCGTGCGCCGACACCGGTGAGCGGTCGGCGGCCTCAACGTCGAGGCAGGGAAGGCCGGTGCGCGCATAGTGCTTGCTCCGGTGCCGGTGGGTGACGTCGGCGAGGTCTTCGCCCGGCTCCAGGATGGCCCTGTAGGCTGCGGCGACCTGTTCACCGAGTGCCTGGCCGGGCGATGCCTTTTCCATCCACGGAGCGAACAGGCTGTGCGACAGACCCTCCTCGGCGGCGTGCAGATCCCCTATCACCGCCAGGAAGTCCCCACGGGCCACCGCTTCCGCGTCGTCCGCGGCGAGCATCAGGTCGGGATTGCACACGGCAGGTGAGGGCTCGTCCGTAAGGGCAAGTGCTGCGGAGATCGCCTCGGCGGAAAGGCGATGGATACGTCCGGTCTGCTCTCCAGGTGCGAGGAGAGCTGTCAACGCGGTGGACCTGGCGGAAACCACGGCCTCGACTTCGTCGAATCCAGCGGACAGCGCCGCGTCGTGCTGCAGGCAGGCGGTGACGAAATCATGCACCGTGACCGTCGCGCCCGCTCCGAAGACATGCTGAAACCAGCGGTGCATCACCCGGCGCGTCTCATGCAGCCGGACACGGGGCAGGACCAGGAAGAGGTCATAGACGAAGGCGAGTTCACGTTCCATCAGGCCGGGCAGAGGCTCGCCGATCAGCATGGAGCCGTACTCGCTGCCGCAGTCCTCGTTGTAGACGGTGCGATCGCCGTACGTGACCCCTGCGGCCCGACGCGGTGCCTCCCCCGTCGCCGCGGTGAACGCCGTCTCGACCGCGGCGATCGCGGTGGCTCGGCGGTGCTCGTCGGCTGCCGAAGCCAGATCCTCCAGCGCGGCATCCAACGCGTTGAGATGCTGCTCCGCTTTGTGGTCGGCGGACTCGGCCGCGCGACTTCGCAGCAGTGGCAGCGCGTCGTGAATGCCGTAGGGGAATTCAGGGCCGGTCACCACCGCGCCAAGAGCCTCCAGCGAACGCAGTGCCGTCACGGCTTGAGCCTCGGACAGGGGCGCATGGTGTGCGGCCGCGTCCCGTTCGAGAATCTCGGCCACTGACCGGCTGCCGTTGCACCAGCGCAGTATCCGCGTCTCGGTTGCGGTGAGGCGGCGCTCAGTCACATCCGTCACGGCGTCGGGCAGGCACTCGTGGCGTTGGGCGAAGTTGTACCTGACGATGCTCACATCGTTGCCGGCGAGGTGGCAGCCGGGGGTGATGCGGGGCCGCCACCAAGAGTGCGGGACCGCTGTGTCTGCGAGGAAGGACTCCTGCAGCCGCTCCGCTGCCCAGTGAGAAAGCCGGACCTGTCTGAGCGGCAGACCAGGCCTGCAGTCAACTCCTTGACGGCTGCGGGACAGAAGAGCTGGAGTGATGGGTCCGACGTGACTGGTCGTCTCGTTCTTCGCGCAGTACCGCTGGAACATGCGGGTCAAGGTGTCGATCCGTTGCCGGTCCGCGCTGCGCCAGCCGTCTGTTGTGGCAGCCCGCCGTTCCAGCCATTCCGACAACAGGCGCCAGAGCGAGGGATTCGCGAACTGTACGGCGTCGCGCAGCGCGGACTCCTCCTGGAACCACCTTATGACGGCTGTGGAAGTCTCCGCTGTTTCCGCTTCATAGGCGACCTGTGCGGCGCCGACGTCGCCTTCCCGTAGTGCGGACACTGCCGCACCGGATTGCAGGCTGTCGAGCCAGGACGAGGGGAGGCCGGCGCTGCGTACAACCACGTGCGGGAGAGCCCGCCAGGGCGATGAGACCCTGGTCACCTGCCGCTCCGCGCGGCGACCGCGCGCCGGGACGGTGTTCGTAAGAAGAGTAGAACGCGACACCCCGCTACAAGCAGGTCGGACACTGAACACCGCCATCGTCACGTGTGAACGAGCTGCGTAAGAAGGTCACTTGAGCCTGCCTTTGGGGTGACTGCCCTGTCAAGAACACCCTGGTGGCGTGGGGGGCCGCACAGTGATTTTTGGTCAACTGTCGAGGCGGCTCAGTGGCGTTGGCCGGCGCCACGACCGCCAACGTGGCCGTCCATGTCTGCCCCGCCCCCTCCGGTCAGGCGCGGCCGGCCTGCGAGGCAGGGGAAGCGTCCACTCGACCCAAGCCTGGCGTTCAACCTGCGGCGGCCTGGTGGTCTTTGGTCGAGTCGGCGCGTTTGACCGTCTTGCCGACGCCGTGGTGGGCGGCCCGGTGCGGCGACCACGCGCTGGAGGTCGAGCCGATGCGCGAGTCCGGCGGCCAGGAGCGAAGCGACGGGCTGTTCACGGTCAAGGACTCGCTGTTTCCCATGGCCGAGGACATCGGGTTGTCCTACGCAATGGTGGACGCCGCCCGGTGGGCCGCGTCGAAGTGGCCGAAGGACCACCGGATCTCGGCGGTGTCCTTCACCGTCCACAAGATCCTGACGCATCGCCGACAACGAGGAACGGTTCACCACGATCATCAGCCCGCCCGAGGGCAAGGCCCGGTGGACGCAGGACTAGTAGGACTCCGTTAGGTTGTTCTGGTTCTTGGGTTTGGGCTGGTGGGTGGTTGGCCCTTCAGCGCGGTGTGTCAGCGGTGGTGATTGTAGGTGTGCAGCCACTGGGAAGGCGTCTCGTCGCTCCTGCTCGGAGCGGTAGGGGCGGGCGTAGGCCCATTCGTCGAGCAGGGTGCGGTTGAAGCGTTCGACCTTGCCGTTGGTCTGCGGCCGGTAGGGCCGGGTGCGCTTGTGGGCGATCCCGGCCCTGGCCGGCAGGTCGCGCCAGTCGCGTGAGCGGTAGCAGGAGCCGTCGTCGGTCAGGACGCGCTCGACGGTGATCCCTGCCTGGGCGAAGAACGCCTGGGCGCGGGTCCGGAAGCCGGTGGCGGTCTGCTTCTGCTCGTCCGTGTGGATCTCGCTGTAGGCGAGGCGGGAGTGGTCGTCGACCACGGTGTGCGGGTAGCTGTAGCCGGCGCCGGACCGCTTCTTGCGGCCGGCCTGGCGGCCCAGGACCTTGTGTCCGCCGCCGTCGGGGATGTTGCCGAGTTTCTTGATGTCGACGTGGACGAGTTCGTCGGGCCGCTCGCGTTCGTAGCGGCGTATGACACGGCCCGTTGCCCGGTCCAGATGTGTCAGGCGGGCCAGGCCGAAGGGTCAGCACGCGGTGCACGGTCGAGGGCACCAGCCGCAGCAGGCCGGCGATGCGGGCCGGTCCCCAGCGGCGCAGGAGCCGGACCTTGATGATCCGGCGCTCGGTACGGGTCGGGGTCCGGCGCGGGCTGGCGTGCGGGCGGGAGGAGTGGTCGCACCTGCCGGCCTCGCCGAGTCGCCGGTAGCGGTCGGCCCAGCGCTGGGCCGTGGTCGGCGAGACCTGGAAGCGCTCGGCGGCACGGCGCAGGGGCCAGCCGTCCTCGACCACGCAGCGGGCCGGACGCAGACGGCCGGTCTCGGTCAGGGGTGCATTTCGGTGGGGCACGAGAGCCTTTCTTGGTGCAGACGTCGCAATCCACACCGAACCGGAAGGCCCTCACCCATTTCAAGATCCCTCAACCGAGACCTGGCTCACCCCTCCACAATCTCCCGGGACAGAACAACCAGGCTGATGGCAGCTGGTTTGCCGTGACCCCGCAGCTGGTCAGGCCGCTCGCCGTCCCGGACAGACAGCCGCCGTACCCACAGGTGGTCGACGACCGGGCGGCCGTCGACCGGCACGTCCGCCACCGTCCGGCGGTGATACCCGTGCGCCTTCGCCGTCGGAGTCCCGCACACCGGACACGGCACCGCCACATCCCGAGTGCGAGCCGTGACCACCACCGCGTCACCGCCGTCCACCACGTCCAGCACCGCCAACCCGGAAAACACCGTCCCTACAAGGGCGTTGACATCCATCACACATCATGATCAACGGCTGCCACTCGGCGTCACCACCGACTACGGGCAGGAGCCGAAGACCGTACAGACCCGGCGGACGCACTCAGCCGAAGCTGCACAGGCGTGCGGAGAGGTGAGTGGCGGCGCGGTCCATCAGGACGTCGGCGATCGCCTCCACCGTGCGGGCTCGCCATGGGTGGAGTTCGGTGCCCGCGACCACCTGGTTGAAGGCACCCATCGCGGGACCGCAGTGCACCAGGTAGTCCACCCGGGAGCGCTGGTCACCGCTCACAGCGAGACGGAAACCGCGTGTGAAGTAGCCGCGGAACACAGCCGCCAGCTGCTGCTCGGGGGCGCTGCCTGCCGCGACAGGCGCGGGGACCTCGCCGCCCAGGTACCGGTCGAGAACCTGGCTCCTGGTCTCGTCGTCCAGCTCGGCGAGCGAGCCGTGCCGGCGCCACAACTCGTGCAGCCGGGACGCCCGGGCCGGGAAGAACAGCCCTCGCTTGAGGTAGCGGGCCTGGACGCCGAGGTCGAACAGCTCGCCCCACGGCGCGGTGTCCACGTCGTACTCGCGGGCCTCCTGAAGGATGTCCTTCACCTCCGCACTGGTGGCCGCCTCCACGGAGCACTGGTTGACCGAGCCGGTCAGGACGAAGTCCGCGCCGAGCAGGAACGCGGCCCCGGCGGCCTCGGGCGTGCCGATGCCGCCCGCACACCCCACGTGTACCCGGTGGCCGCCCGTCGCGGTCGCGTCACGCAGCCGCAGCACGGCGGGCAGCAGGGTGAGCAGGTCGGCCGTGCTGCTCAGCCAGCCGCCGTCGGCCTCCACGCACAGATCGTCCGCCATCGGCCGGCCGGCCGCCGCGCGAGCCTCCTTCGCGGTGACCGCGCCCGCCTCCAGCAGCTGGGCGACCAGCCGCTCCGGCGGCGGGGCCAGGAACTCGGCGGCCACGTCCGTGCGGGACACCTTGGCGATGATCCGGCCGCCCTTGAGGCGGAACCGGACCAGCGCCGGGGTGATCAGCGGAAAGCCGGACGCCTCGACCAGGTCGACGCCCTGCCGCAGGAGCAGGTCCACCAGGGCGGACTCCTCCTCAGGGGTGCCGTGCCGGTACAGCAGGTTGACGCCGAAGGAGCCGCCCAGGCCCAGTTCCCCGACCAGGTCGCGCAGCAGGCCGTCCACCTCGTCGAGGGGCAGGCCGCCGGTGCCCAGGAAGCCGAGCAGCCCGGCCTTGGCCGCCGCGCCCAGCATCTCGCGGCCCGAGATACCGCCGTACAGGGCGCCCAGCAGGTAGGCGCGCCGCAGACCGTACCGCTCGCGGAAGGTGACGGCTCCGAGGGTGTCAGCCGTCGGAGCGGCAAAGGCCGCCGGTCGTACGGGGGGCGGCAACTGGCCAGATGACAGCGGCTCATCGAGTCGCTCCCCCGCTTCTGGCGCGGGCAGCGGCTCCGTGTTCTTCCTGATCTTGGCGACCAGATTGGTCAGGACCCGGCCCGGGCCCAGCTCCACGAACTCGAAGTCGCCGTGACCCATCAGCCGGCGCACCGTGTCGGTCCAGCGGACCGGGGAGGCGATCTGTGCGGTCAGGGTCGCCTTGACCGCACCGGGGGCGTACGGCTGCGCGTCCACGTTGGCCAGCACCGGGACGGTCGGGGTCCGCAAGGTGAAGCCGTCCAGGAAGCGGGCGAACTCCGCGGCGGTGCCGCGCATGTGGCGGGAGTGGAAGGGCGCGCTGACGTTGAGCCGGACAGCGCGGACACCGGCCGACTCGAAGGCGTCGCGGGCGGCGTCGACACGCTCGGCCGGACCGGACAGCACGAACTGGTCGGGAGCGTTGTAGTTGGCCAGGTCGAGCTCGTCGATGCCGGAGTCGGCGAGCACCCGCAGCACGGTCGTCTCGTCGCAGCCGACCACCGCGGCCATCCCGCCACCGCCGGCCTCCGCCATCAGGGCGCCGCGCCGTTGCACCAGGCGCAGCCCGGTCTCGAAGTCGAAGGCGCCGGCGGCGAAGAGGGCGGCGTACTCGCCGAGGCTGTGGCCGATCAGGTAGTCGGCCGGCTCGGTGTCCTCGCCGAGCCGGTCGAGATAGGTCAGGACGCTGACGACGTAGAGCGCCGGCTGTGTGTACTCGGTACGGCCCAGGCGACGCTCCGGGTCGTGGACGCACAGTTCCTCGATCGAGTAGCCGAGCACGCGGTCGGCGATCGCGGTCTCCTGCGGGTACCTGGCGAACAGCTCCTTGCCCATCCCCCGCTGCTGAGACCCCTGTCCTGGGAAACCGTAGACCTTCATGCCGTGTGCCTTCCTTGCCGTCTTCGCTGTCACCGGAGTCGGACGTGGATGTGTGATCGGAGTGGTGGAGGGGGGGAAGGCCGGTGCCGCGAGTGCCCGGGCCTGTTCCAGGACCCGTGGGTCGTGGCCGAACGGGCTGAGCAGCGGCAGCGAACGGGAGCGGTCACCCGCCGGAAGGTTGCCACGGACGAAGTTGTGCAGGGTGCCCGAGGGGCCCAGGTCGAGGTAGAGGAAGTCGCCGCGGGCCCGCATCGCGGCCATGGCCCGCTCGAACTCGATGGGCCTGCGGGCGACCTGCCAGAAGTGGGCGGCACCGGGCCGCTCGACGAGCCGTCCATCCACGCACGACACCCAGGGGATGCGCGGTGGGGCGAAGGTCACTCCGTCGAAGACGGCCCGGCACGAGGCAAGGACGCCGTCCATCAGGCTGGAGTGGTAGGCGTACTCGACCGGCACCCGCTGGTGCAACACGTCGGCCGCGCGCAGGGCCGCCTCGGCCCGGTCCAGGTCCGCGTCGGATCCCGCGACCACGATGTGGCCGGGGTAGTTGCGGGCGGCGACCTCGCAGCCGGGCAGCGCGGGGATTCGGTCCCGCCTGTCCGGGCGGGTGATGACCGCGAGCAGCCCGCCGCGCGGGCCCGCCGGCAGGCTCTCCGCCTGCCGGACGAGCAGCCGCAGGCACGTCTCGGCGTCGATGCTGCCGGAGACGACCGCCGCCGCGTATTCGCCGAGGCTGGAGCCGAGCAGGTAATCCGGCTCGATGCCGACCGCGCGCAGGGTCTCGGCCAGGGCGAGTTCGATCATGACGATCGCCGGGTGGGTGAGGCGTGTGTCGATGAAGGGGTCGTTCCTGCGCCCGGCCGGGTCGAAGATCCGGGCGAGGACCGACTCGCCCAGCAACCCGGCGGCGACGGCATCGTACCGCTGCAGGGCGGTGCGGAACACCTCGTCGGACTCGAAGAGTTCCTCGCCCATGCGGTAGTACTGGGAGCCCTGCCCTGAGAACATGAAGACCACGGGCAGGCGCCCTGTGGGCGTCTCGATCTTCAGGGGCGTCCCGTTGGCCGCGGTCATCGGTACGTTTCCCAGAACAGGTCGGCCGCCGCCGACTGGGCAGGGGCCTCGGGCGCTTCGGAGGCGGTGCCCCGGATGACGACCGTGCGCCCCAACGGGGGCTGCGGCAGCGGCGCCCGGGCGCCGCGGTGGTCCGCCGGGGCCGGGGCGAGCAGCAGGTGCGCGTTGGTGCCGCCGTCGGCGAAACAGTTGAGCGCGGCCCGGTCCGCGCTCGCAGGCCACGGGCGGAGCTCTCTGGGAAAGTACATCGCGGAGGCGTCCAAGTCGAAGTGCGGCAGGGGCTGCTGGCCGGAACGGAACGGCACCTGTTGCCGGTGGTGCAGCATCAGGACGACCTTGATGAACGCGGCGATACCCTCAGCGGCCAGCGGATGACCGATGTTCGGCTTCACCGATCCGAGCGCGAGCCGTGTGGAGCGGGCCGGGCCGGCGCCGTAGACACCCTCGATCGCCTTCAGTTCGAGCAGGTCGGTGACGGTCGAACCGGAGGCGTTGGTCTCCACCCAGCCGATGTCCTGCGGCGCGCGGCCGCTGAGTGCCAGTGCCTCGGCCATCACGTCCTTCTGGGCCCGCAGGTTGGGGGTGGCGGGTCCGGCGGTGCGGCCGTCGTTGTTGATCGCGATGCCCTCCAGTACGGCGAGCACCCGGTCGCCGTCCGCCTGGGCCTGGGCCAGCGGCTTGAGGACGACGACGCCGACGCCCTCACCGAGCACCAGGCCGGCGGCCCGGCCGTCGAACGCGTGGAACTCCGGGCCGGGGTTGAGCAGCCCGCGCTGCCCGAACACCCGGTGTGCCCGGTCGTCCGCGAGCAGGCTCACACCCGCGACGACAGCCGACTCGACGGAACCTGTGCGCAGTGCCTGTACGGCCATGTCCATCGCCACCAGGGCGGAGGAGCAGGCGGTGTCCACCACCAGGCTCGGGCCCTGGAAGTCGAAGAACTGGGAGATGTTGGCCGCGAGGTAGTTCTGGCCGGTGACCACGACCGGGTTCTTGGCCCGCTCCAGGGCCGCCGGGTCGGGGGTGTGGGTGGCCCGGCCGCCGACGTACACGCCGACCCTGCGGCCCTTGAGGTCCGCCGGGCGGTATCCGGCGTGGTGCACGGCCCTGTCGACCTCTTCCAGCAGGAGCAGCGCCTGCGGGTCCATCGCCTTGACGTCCGCCTCGGACAGCAGGAACCGCTCGGGCGCGAACCGCAGCACCTCCGGCAGCAGCCCGGCGTGGTAATCGAGGGAGCGGCCGAAGCGGGAGTCCGGGACGGGACGCAGAGCCGTACGGCCGGCCCTCAGCAGCTCCCAGTAGTCGTCGGCGGAGTCGGCGTCGGGGAAGCGGCAGGAGAGGCCGACCACGGCTATGGCGTTGGCTCGCGGGTCCGGGCTGTGGGAGGTGGTGCCTTGCTGGTGGACGGTGGCGGGTGGGGCGGAGGGCGGGTCGAAAGCCCAGACGGATGCCGGGGCTGCGGATTCCGACGGTGCCGGGACCGCGGACTCCGGCCGTGCCTCAGCCTCAGCTGCCGTGCCGCCGAACTCCCCGAGCAGCTCCGCTTGGTGCTCCTCGCCGAGATACGCCGCGAAGCCGTCCACCGTCGGGTGTTCCAGCAGGGCCGACGGGTCGACCGAGACGTCCAGGCGCTGGGCGATGGCCTGGACGAGCTGGGAGACCATGATCGAGTCCATGCCGTAGTCATGGACCGGGACGTCCCCGGCCAGCTTGGCGCGGTCGAAGCGCAGTTCCGCCGCGAGCTGGTCGAGCAGCCAGGAGGCGACCGCCTCGACGGCGGTGCGCACGTCAGCGCCCGCGCCGGCCACCGGTCGTGGCGCGGCGGCCGGCGCGGTGGGCTTGGTGGCCGGTTCGGCGGGCTTGGTGGCCGGTTCGGCGGGCGTGGTCTCCAGGCGTCGTGCCGTCAGGCGCTCGGCGCTGAACTCGGCACCGGGGCGCGGCAGTACGGGCATCACGACCCGGGCGCCGCTCTCCAGCGCGCGGTCGAGCAGGGCCAGCCCCTGTGCGTCGGTGAGCGAGGCGAGGCCGGAGGCCTGGTAGGCGGCGCTGCGAGCCTCCCCCATACCGGTGTCCTTCCAGCTCGGCCACTGCACGCTGACCAGGGGCAGACCGTGCGGGCGTGCCTCGGCCACCGCGTCCAGGTAGGCGTTGGCCATGGCGTAGTCGCTCTGGCCGACCGCGAGGGCGGGAACGGCGGCGGCAACCGACGAATACAGCACGAACAGACCGAGCGGCTCGTCTCGGAAACACTCCAGCAGGGCGTCCAGACCGAACACCTTCGGCGCGAGGACACGGGCGACGCCGGCCTGCGGCTTGCGGACGAACGCCGGGTTCTCGAAGTCGGTGACGCCCGCGCTGTGGATCACGCCACCGACCGGGCCGAGCCGCAGCCTGACGTCGGCGAGGACCTTGGCGAGCGCCTCCTTCTCGTCCAACGGCACGGCGATGGCCTCGAGTTCGACGCCCTGAGCGGCCAGTTCGGCGAGCGGGCGCAGCTTGCGGCCCAGCGGGCCGTCCGCGGCGATGTGCGCGGCCCACTCTGCGCGCGGCGGCAGCTCCTCGCGGCCGGTGAGGACCAGCTTGCGCACGCCGTGCCGGGCGACGAAGTGGCGCGCGGTGAGCAGCCCGAGGCCGCGCGTGCCGCCGGTCACCCACAGCACGTGGTCCGCCGGGAAGCTGAGTTCGGCGCGCTGTGCGCGCGGGGCCTCGGCAAGCGTCGCCAGGTGGCGCGCTCCCCCGCGGTAGGCGACCTCGGCGGGCTCGCCGTCGGCGGACAGTTCCTCGGCGACCCAGCTGCACAGCTGCTCGTCGGTCACGGCGCGGTCGATCTCCACGTGGCGGGAGCGGACGTGGCGGTACTCGCTCTGCAGCATCCGGTACAGGCCCACCCGGGCCGCTCCGCCGAGGGCGGGCGCACCGTGCGAGACGAGCAGGGCGCGCAGGTCGCGGCTGCCGAGGTCGACCAGGTGCTGGAGCCAGCGCAGCCAGGAGGGCAACGCGGCGTGCGTGGCCGACAGCACGGGTCCGGTGCAGCCGGCCAGGTCGACGACGGCATCGAACCGGTCCCAGCGGGTGCCGGTGTCGCTGAGTTCGGCGTTGATCCGGTCGGGGGTGAGCACCTCGGCGGCCGGCAGCACCGCCGCGAGCCGGGCGGCCAGCGCCTCGCTACCGGGTGCGGCGAGTACGGCGGTCAGGGCGGGCGGCGCCGAACGGGACACGGGCGGGGCGGGGCGCCACTGCCGAGTCAACAACAGTCCCTCGGGGTCGCGTCGGGCGCCTGGGGCGCTGTGGCTTGCATCGGACACTTCGTGGTCGGCGCCATGTGCGCTCCGGCCGCCACCGAGTGCGTCACGCCTGGCACCGAGGGCGGCCAGTTCGGCGTCGGCCGCGGCCAGCCAGACCCGGTCGCCATCGAAGGGGTAGCCGGGCAGTGCCACCCGGGCGGGCCTGCCGCCGGGGTGCAGGGCAGGCCAGTCGACCTGCTGTCCTCCGGTCCAGGCGGTGGCGTACGCGGCGGGGTCGGCGGGGAGCCGCTCGCCCGCGGCGGGCCGGCGCGGGTCGACCACGCCGGTCCAACTGCCGGCCGGGGTGCCGCCTGCGGCGAACTCGTCGAGGCGGGCGCACAGTTCGGGCAGGTCGAGGAAGAGCACGGCCAGCCGGTGTGCCATCGCCTCCCGGCACGTCTGCAAGGTCCAGGCGACCTGCGCGGGGGTCGCGGCGGCGTCCTCGCCGCGCAGGTGGCCGGCGAGCCGCCGGGCCTGCGCGGCCAGCCGGCCGGCGTCCCTCGCGGAGAGCACCGCCAGCTGGGGACCGGCCGGGGCAGCCCCGGCGCCGACGCCGTCACCGACGTACTCCTGCAGGATGATGTGGGCGTTCGTGCCGCCCGCGCCGAAGGAGCTCACGCCTGCCGTCCTCGGCCGGACCCTGCCGTCCGCCAGGACGCGGCGGGGCCACGGCGCCCGCTCGCGCTGGACCTCGAACGGGGTCGCCGTGAAGTCGATGTTCGGATTGAGGCGGTCCGCGTGCAGGGACGGCACCAGCTCGCCGTGCCGCATCTGGAGCAGCACCTTGGTGATCGCGGCGATGCCGGCGGCCGATTCGGCGTGTCCGATGTTGGACTTGACCGAGCCGATGGGCAGCCGCTCGGGCGGCTCCTCGCCGAAGGCCCGCAGCATGCCGGTGATCTCCACCGGGTCGCCGAGCGCGGTGCCGGTGCCATGCGCCTCGAGGTAGTCGAGGTCGGCGGGCGCGAACCCGGCCCGCTCCAGCGCCGTACGCACGAGGTCGCCCTGGGCCTTGGGGTTGGGGACGCTGTAACCGGCGCCCGCGCCGCCGTGGTTGACGGCGGACGCCTTGACCACGGCGAGGATCCGGTCACCGTCGGCGAGGGCCGCGTCCAAGCGCTTGAGCAGGACGGCGCCCGATCCCTCGGCGGGCACGTACCCGGTGCCACCCTCCCCGAAGCTGCGGCAGCGCCCGTCCTCGGCGAGGAAGCCGCGCTGGGCGAGCTGGAGGAATTTCACCGGGTGGCTGGAGATGTTGACACCGCCGGCCACGGCGACGTCGCAGTCGCCGTTGCGGATGGCGAGGCAGGCCTGGTGGATGGTGACCAGTGACGAGGAGCACATCGTGTCCAGGCCGACGCTGGGGCCGGTGAAGTCGAAGAAGTACGACACCCTGTTGGCCACCGAGGCGTACGACGAGGAGGGCGCGAAGCCCTCGCCGCGCAGCGCCTCCTGGACGCCGTACAGCTGGTAGTGGCCGTACATCATGCCGACGAACACGCCGGTGCGGGTGCCGCGCAATTGCTCACGGGTGTATCCGGCGTCCTCCAGCAGATGCCAGGCGGTCTCCAGGAACACCCGCTCCTGCGGGTCGGTGTGTTCCGCCTCGATCTGCGACATCCGGAAGAACAGCGGGTCGAAGCGGTCGGCGCCAGGTACGAAACCGCCCCACTTGCCGTAGGTCTTGCCTGTGGCGGACTTGTCCGGATCGTAGAACAGGCCGTGGTCCCAACGGTCGGCGGGGATCTCCTCGACGCTGTCCCGGCCGGCACGCAGGTTGCGCCAGAACTCGGTGACGTCGTCGGCCTGGGGGTAGCGTCCCGCGACACCGATGATGGCGATGGCTGCATGCTGCGGGGCGGGCGCGTCCGGCTCGGCCGGCTTCGTCGGAAGCACGGTCGCCGCCGGGGCGGTGGTATCCGGGGCGGCGGCCGGGAACGCGCCGGGGTGGGACCCGGCCAGGTGGCCGGCGAGGTCGCGTACGGTCACGTACTCGAAGAGCAGGGTCTTCGACAGCGGGCCGATGTGTTCCTCCAGGCGGCGGATGAGGCTCATGGTGATGAGTGAGTCCACGCCGTACCGGTCGAAGGGTTCGGCGACGGCGATCTCCGCCTCGGGCAGTTTCAGCTCCTCGGCGAGCAGGCGCAGGACCAGTTCCTCGGCGCGCTCGTGCGCTCCGGGCGCGGTGGTGGCGGACTCGTCCCTGTGCGGCGCGGCGCCTTCGAGGGCCTGGAGGATGCGGTCGGGGTCGCCGGCGGCCAGGAGCAGGCGCGGCGCGGTGTGGGCGAGGGCGCGGTCAAGGGCCTGCAGGGCGGGGGCGGTGCGCACCGGGCGCATGCCGAGCACCCGCTTCATGTAGGCCTCGGCGTCGGCGTCGACACGCATCCCGCCGTCGGCCCAGACCGGCCAGGCGGCCGCGAGGGTACGGCCGTGCCGGGCGCCTTCCCGGCGGCGCCACTCGCGCTCCTCGGCGAAGTGGTCGAGGAAGGCGTTGGCGAAGGCGTAGTCGCTCTGGCCGGCGTTGCCGAAGGCCGCGGCCGCCGAGGAGAGCGCGACAAAGTAGTCCAGTGGTTCGTCCGCCGTCGCCTCGTCGAGCAGCACGGTGCCGTGCACCTTGGCGGCGAGGACCACGTCCGCGTCCGCACGCTGCTTGGTGCGTATGAGCCCGTCCCTGAGGACGCCGGCCGCGTGCACGACACCGCTGACCGAGCCGTGCGCCCGGCGGGCCTCGGCCACCATGTCGCGTACGGCGGCCGGGTCGGTGACGTCGACGAGCACCACTCGGGCGCCGAGGGCGTCGGCGCGGGCCCTGGTCTCGGCGCCGGGGGCGGTGCGCGCGGCGAGCACGATGCCGCCGCCGGTGACACCGGCGGCCCGCCGTGCGGCGGCGATGTGCTCGGCGATGAGCAGGCCCAGGGCTCCGGTGCCGCCGGTGACGATGTGCGCGCCGGCACCGGTGAACGCGGCGCCCGGCGCGGCCGGGAGGCTCACGTGCCGCCAGGCACGGCGGGCCCGGCCCTCCGCATCCGTGCGCACCTCGGGGCCACCGTCCGCGCCGAGTTCAGCGACGACGGCCTCGGCGAGCGGGCGGCCCGGGGCGAGGGCCAGGACACCGAGGGCGACCGACGGCTGTTCCAGGCGCACGGTGCGGGCGAAGGCTGCCATCGCCGGCTGGGCGGGCGACGGGGCCGGCTCACGGTGGACGTACAGGTAGCGCAGCGTGTCGCGGCGCTCGCCCTGCCAGGCCCGCAGGAAGGCCAGGGCCGCGTGGAAGCCGTGCTCCACGGAGTCTCGGGCGGTGCGGTCGCGTCCGGCCAGGTGGACGACGTGGACGGGCCCGGCTCCGGCGGCGCGCACGGCGGCCTCGGCGTCGAAGTCGCTGCCGAGCGGGATACGACGGACATCGGCGCCCGTTGCCGTGAGGGCGACGGCGACCTCGGTGGCATCGGCGGAGGCGGGGTCGAGCAGCAGGACCCGTGCGGCCGAGGGGAGTTGCCCGTGCGGAGCGGGCACGGCCTCCCAGACGGGCTCGAAAGCGTGGACGGCGTCGACGGCGTCAACGGCCTGCCTCCCGGGCGCGGGTGCGGTGTCCGTTCCTCGCGTGGCGTCCGTCGGGCGCAGCGCCCTCAGTGTGAAGGACTCCAGCGTGGCGGCCACGTGCCCGGTCCCGTCGAGCAGCACGACGTCGAAGGCGAGGGAGCCTGCCGGGGCGGGGCGCCGGGCCGGGGTGGCGTACGCGTAACCCTGCTCGGGCAGGGGAGCGTACAGCCGGACCGAGCCCAGGGAGAACGGCAGGTACGGTGCGGGGCCCGCCGGGTCCCCGGCGCCGGGGACGAGCCGGCCCGCGGTCTGCAGGGCGGCGTCCAGCAGCGAGGGGTGGAAGGTATAGGCACCGGCGTCCGCGCGCTGCGGCTCCGGCAGGCGCAGCGTCGCCAGCGCCTCCCCGGGGCCCTCGGCGATCTCCTCGATCACCCGGAAGGCGGGACCGTAGGCGAAGCCGAGCCGGACGAATCCGTCGTAGCAGTCGGCCCCCGCCCGGACGCGGGTGCAGCGGGCGCGTATGTCCGCCGGGGCGATGGGGGCGGGCCGGGAACCTGGGTCGTCGAACCGCAGGGTACCGCTGGCGTGCACCGGCGCGTTCTCGGCGGTGCCGCGCACCTCGAAGGCGGCGCGGGAGCGGTCGCCGGTGACGCGGACCAGCAGCGGGTGCCCGGTGTGGCCGGAGGCGAGCCGGACCGGCGCCGCCCACACCAGGTCGTCGACGCCGCGCACCTGGGCTCCCCCGGCGGCGAGTTCGCCCGACAGGCGGCCCATCTCCAGATAGGCCACGCCGGGCAGCACCAGGTCGCCGCCGACGACGTGGTCGCGCAGGAAGAACTCCTCGCCCGTCAGCGTCTTGGCGAACCGCTGCTCGCCGAAGGTGGAGACGTTGGCGTCCAGGAGGGTGGGGTGCAGGCGGGATCCGGGCTCTGCGCGGCGCTCGCCGGGGGCGACCCAGTGCCGGGGGCCGGCGAACGGGTAGGCGGGCAGGTGGAGGCGGCGCCGGGCGGCGCCCTCGTGCAGGGTCCGCCAATCGACGTCGGTGCCGTGCAGCCAGGCGGCGGCCAGGGCGTGGAGGTCGCGCCGGTCCGGGGAGACGGGGTCGCCAGTCCGAGAGGCCGTCACCTGGGCGGTGCGTACGGCGGAGGGGCGCCCGGCCAGGTGCGCCGTGATTTCGGCGCGCAGGGCCGCGGTGCCGTCGACGACGACGGCGAGCCGGTGAGGCATCGGCTCCCGGCCCGTCTGCAGGGTGTAGGCGAGGTCCTCGGCCGGGACATCCTGGCGCCCGAGGTGGTCGGCGAGCCGGGCGGCCGAGCGCCGGAGCGCGTCGCCGTCGCGGGCCGAGACCACGAAGACCTGTTGGGCCGCGGGCTCCTCGCGGGTGTCCGGCATGGGGGGTTCCTCCAACACAATGTGCGCGCCCGCCCCGCCGAAGCCGAAGGAGCTGACGCCGCCACGACGGGGCAGCTCGGCTCCGTGTGCGTCCCGGGGACGCGGCCAGGGCCGGGCGGTGGCGGCGACCTCGAAGGGGCCACCGTCGAGTTCCAGGTAGGGGTTCTGCTCACGGAAGTGCAGGCTGGCCGGGATGGTGCCGTGCCGCATCGACAGGACCGCCTTGAAGAGTCCGGCGATACCTGCGGCGGCCTCCAGGTGGCCGATGTTCGTCTTGACCGAGCCGATGGCGCACGGAGCGGACCCGCTGCGGATTTCTTCCCCCGCCCGCAGCCGCCGGAAGGCGGTGCTCAGGCCGGTGGTCTCGATCGGGTCGCCCAGGGCGGTGCCGGTGCCGTGCGCCTCGATGTAGCCGACGGTGTCCGGGTGGACGCCGGCGGCCTGGTAGGCCTCGACCAGCAGGTCGGCCTGGGCCTCGGGGTCGGGGGCGGTGAGCGAGGTGGTCCGGCCGCCGTGATTGAGCACGGCGGCCTTGATCACGGCGTGCACGGCGTCGCCGTCGCGCTCGGCCCGCTCGTGCGGCTTGAGCAGGACGACGCCCGCGCCCTCGCCGCGCACATAGCCGTCGGCGCGGCTGTCGAAGGCCTTGCAGCGGCCGTCGGGGCTGAGCATCTCGCCCTGGCTGAGCGCCTCGTAGACACCCGGGGCCAGGATGAGGCTGACGCCGCCCGCGATGGCCAGGTCGCAGGTGCCGTCGCGCAGGGCGGCGCAGGCCTGGTGGACGGCGGTGAGGGAGCCGGAGCAGGCGGTGTCGACGGCCATGCTGGGACCGCGCAGGTCGAGCAGGTACGACACCCGGTTCGGGACGATCGACAGGGCGGCGCCGGTGAGGGTGTGGCCCTCGGTGGCGCGTCCGGCGGCCCGCTGCACCTCGTGGTAGTCGGAGTTGGTGACGGCGATGAACACGCCGACCCGCTTCCCGGCCAGCTCGGAAGGGCGGTAGCCGGCGTCCTCGACGGCCTGCCAGACGGTTTCGAGCAGCAGCCGCTGCTGCGGGTCCATCAGTTCGGCCTCTCGGGGTGAGATGCCGAAGAACGCGGCGTCGAACCGGTCCACGTCCGGGGCGAAGCCGCCCCAGTGGGAGCGGGAGCGCGGATGGTCGCGCCAGTCCCAGCGGCCGGCGGGGATCTCGCCGACCAGGTCGTCGCCGGCGGCGAGGTGGTCCCAGAACTCCCTGAGGTCCATGGAGCCGGGCAGGCGCCCGGCCATACCGATGACGGCGACCTCACGGCCGGCGGGGGCCACCGGGATATCGGACCCGGCAGGGGTTGCCGAAACCTCAGATCCGGCCGGAGCGGCCTGTTCGGTGGCGGGTGCCTGCGGAGCCGTCCCGAAGTGGGCCGTCAGCGCGGTCGCGTGATGCTCCCACAGGTGCTCGGCGAGCGCGTGCAGGGTGCCGCGGCGGTAGAAGAGGGTCGGGTACTCCGTGATGCTGTACGCCTTGCGCAGTTCGCCGCTGAGCGCGGTGAAGCTCACGGAGTTCATGCCGGTCTCGCCGAGCGGGGTGTGCGCGCCGATGTCCTCGGGGCGCAGGTCCACCAGGGCGGCGACCATGCGGGCCAGCTCCGCGACGAGGGCCTCCGTGCGGCCGGTGGCCCCTGCCGGGGCGCTGTTGCGGGCCGCGGGCGAGGACCCGGCGCCGAAGCGGGCGCGCAGGTCGGCCAGCGGCAGCGCGGCCAGCGTGGTGCGGTCGGTCTTCCCGTTCAGGGTGCGTGGGAAGCCGGTCACCCGGACCAGCGCGTCAGGCACCATGTGGTCCGGCAGCCAGGCCGCCAGCCGCTCGCGGTCCGGCTCGGCCGCGCCGTCCTCCAGGACGTAGCAGGCGAGCAGGGTGTGCGAGCCCGCTGCCTGTCCACGGGTCACGACGACGGCCTCGCGGACGCCGTCGAGCCGGCACAGGGTCGCCTCGATCTCCTCCAGCTCGACCCGGTAACCGCGCACCTTGACCTGGGAGTCGAGCCGGCCGAGGTACTCGATCGTGCCGTCCGCAAGCCGTCGTACGAGGTCTCCCGTGCGGTACATGCGGGCCTCGGCGCGCGCCGCGAACGGGTCGGGCAGGAAGCGCTCGGCGGTCAGTTCGGGGCGGCCGAGGTAGCCGTCCGCCACGCCGTCGCCGCCGATGTACAACTCCCCGGCGACGGCGGTGGGGACGGTCCTGCGCGCGCTGTCGAGAACGTGGAGCGCGGTGTTGGCGATCGGAGCGCCCAGAGTGACCCGGCCGCCCGGGGTGAGGCGACTCGCCGCCGACCAGATGGTGGTCTCGGTGGGGCCGTAGAGGTTCCACACCTGCCCGTTGCCCGCGAGAAGCGCCTCGGCCAGGTCGGCGGGCAGCGCCTCGCCACCGCACAGCACCTTCAGCGCGGGGTCGCCCTGCCAGCCGGCGGCCAGCAGCATGCTCCAGGTGGCCGGGGTTGCCTGTATGACGGTGGGGCGGGCCCGTTCGAGGGCCTCGCGCAGCCGC
Source organism: Streptomyces kryoterrae (assembly GCF_054072135.1). Classification (NCBI taxonomy): domain Bacteria; kingdom Bacillati; phylum Actinomycetota; class Actinomycetes; order Kitasatosporales; family Streptomycetaceae; genus Streptomyces; species Streptomyces kryoterrae. Next base: position 94,381 of record NZ_CM133358.1, read on the forward strand.
AGCCCGTCGCGGGCGTCCTCGGCGGTGAGCACATCCACCGTGCCGCCGGTAACCAGGGGCAGGTACAGCTCCAGGCCGGAGATGTCGAAGCAGACGGTGGTGAGGGCCAGCAGGGTGTCGCCGGGTCCGAAGCCGGGCTCGCGGGCCATCGACCACAAAAAGTTGGTCAGCGCGCGGTGCGGCACCCGGACGCCCTTGGGACGGCCGGTGGAGCCGGAGGTGTAGATGACGTACGCGACGTCGGACGGGCCTGCCGGGCCGGGCGAGGGCAGGGCCGGCGGCTGCTCGGAGGTATCGACGACCAGCCGGGGCACAGCCGCAGGTGCGACGCCGGAGGTGGAGTGCGTGAGCAGCAGGTGCAGCCCGGCGTCCTCGGCCATGTAGGCGAGCCGGTCCTGCGGGTAGGCAGGGTCGAGCGGTACGTAGGCGGCGCCGGCCGCCTGGACGGCGAGGAGCGCCACCGGCAGGTCCTGGTCGCGCGGGAGCAGCACCCCGACGGTCCGGCCACGCCCCGCTCCGGCGGCGGTGAGCCGGGCTGCCAGGACGTCCACGCGCTCGACGAGCGCGCGGTAGGTCAGTTCGGTGCCTGCGTGACGGACCGCGACCGCGTCGGGCCGGGCGTCGGCCTGCCGCCGTACCAGTTCCCAGACCAGAGTGTCGGCCGGGTAGTCGGCGGGGGCGGGTGGGGTGAGCCGCGCCCGCTCGTCCTCGGTGAGCAGTTCCAGGTCGGCCACCGGGGTGCCGGGCCCTTCGACGGCGGCGGCGAGGAGGGTGGTGAAGTGGGCACCGATGCGGGCCACCGTGTCCTCGTCGAAGAGACCGGGGTCGTACTTGAGTGTGTAGCGGCAGCCCAGCTCCTCCTCGACGACCTCCAGGGTCAGGTCGAACTCACCCTCCTGGTGCACTCCTTCGACCGGGCCGAGCACCACGGCGTCGCCGGACGCGTCGCCGCGGGCGGTGCGGGTCCAGTTCTGGAAGTAGAAGGCTACGTTGAAGGGGGTACCGGCCTCGGGGTCCGCGCGGCGGAGGTCGTCGGCCAGGGTGATCAGCGGGTACGCGCTGTGTTCCAGGGCGTTCAGCACGGTGCGGTGGACGCGGCGGACCAGGCCGCGGAACTCTTCGGCGCCGTCGACGCGTTCGGCCAGCACCACCATGTTCATGAAGTAGCCGAGCGTGTCGTCGAAGCCGCTCGCCGGGCGTCCGGCCGTCGGCGTGCCCACGGCGACGTCGGCCTGGTCGCTGTAGCGGTGCAGCAGTGTGAACCAGGCAGCGAGGACGACGCCGAACAGTGACGTCTGCTCGGCGCTGGCGAGCGCGCGGGCCCGGTCGGCGACCGCGGCGGGAATGTGCCCGTCCAGGCTCGCCCCGTGGAACCCGGGCACGGCCGGGCGGAGCCGGTCCAGCGGCAGCGGCACGGTGGTCCTGCGCCCGCGCAGCCGTTCGGTCCAGTACGCGCGCAGCCGCCGGCCCTCGTCCCCGGCCAGCAGCTCGCGCTGCCAGGCGGTGAAGTCGGCGTAGCTGCCGGCAGGGCGCTCGGCGGGGATGGCACGGCCCGCGAGGAGCGCGCGGTAGCCGCGTTCCAGCTCGCCCAGGAGCAGGGCGATGGAGACGCCGTCGAAGACCAGGTGGTGGAAGGTCAGTAGCAGCGCGTTGCGCCCGTCACCCAGGGTGTAGAGGGTGGCGCGGACGAGGGGGCCGGCGGCGAGTGCGAAGGGGCGGCGCAGGTCGGCGCGCATCCGGTCACGCAGTTCGGCGTCGCTCCTGGCGGTCAGGAAGACCTGCTGGAAGGGGAGTTCGGGCTCGGTCGCGATCCGGGCGTACGGCTCCTCGCCGTCGGCGTGGACGGTGGCCCGCAGCTCGGCGTGCCGGTCGATCAGGTCCTGCAGGACGGCCCGCAGGGCAAGCACGTCCAGGCTGCGATCGAGCCAGAGGGCGAGGGGCAGGTTGTACGCGTAGGTACCGGGCGCTATCTGTTCGATCACCCAGAGGGCGCGCTGGCCCTCGGACAGGAGGTGGCGGCTCTCCTCGCCGTCGGTGCGCGGGCGCAGGATACGGACCGCGGCCTCGGTGACCGGGGAGACGGCCGGGGCAGGTGCGGTGGGCACCGGGGCGGGTGTCCCGGGCGCTTCGGGCAGGGCATGCCCGTCCGCCACCCCGGCGAGCCGGTTGGCGGCCAGGTGGGCGGCCAGCTCGCGCAGGGTCGGCTGCTCGAAGAAGTCGCCGAGAGGTACGGCGACACCGAACTCCTCGTCCACGGCGGCGACGATCTTCATGCCGCTGAGTGAGTCGAAGCCGTAGTCGGCCAGCGGGCGGCCTGGGTCGATGCGCTCGTCCAGCTTGAGCACCCGCTCGACGAGAGCGCGCAGACGTTCGGTGAGGGCGTCGGCGGAGGTGGTCGCGCCCGAGGAGACGGTGGCGGACGCAGAGGCGGTGGCCGGGCCCGCCGTGGGCGCGGGCGCGCTCAGCAGGACCCCGTCGCTCTCCGCCACCAGGACGGTCTGGCCCAGCGCCGGGTCGCCGACGCCCAGCGTGTGGACCGGGGCGTATCCCTCCTCGTGCAGGAGCCGCGTCCAGCCCTCCGGGGAGGCGAGCGGGGAGTCGGGCATGCGCAGGTGACCGTCCTCGAAGGCCCACCAGCCTTCCAGGACTCCGCCGCCGATGGTCAGCAGCGGCCGTACGGAGGTCAGTTCGTTGAGGACCAGCCAGCCGCCGGGCTGCAGCAGCGACTTGGCCTTGCGCAGGGTGGCCCGCAGGTCGCTGGTGGCGTGCACGACGTTCGTGGCGACGACGAGGTCGGCGCAGGCCGGCTCGAACCCCTGCTCCGCCAAGCCGCGTTCGAGGTCGAGCACCTGGAAGCGGGCGAAGTCGTAGCGTTCGGCAAAACGTTCCTGGCCGTGTTCCAGGAAGCGCGGCGAAATGTCGGTGAAGGTGTACCCGACGCGTCCCGGGTGCGCGGCCAGCGCGGGAAGCACCCGTTCACTGGTGGCGCCGGTGCCAGCACCCAGTTCGACGACCTCGATTGTGCGGCCCTGCGGCAGCTTCGGCAGGCGCAGGTCCAGGAAGTGACGGACCGTGTCGCGAACCAGGAGGTTGAAGGAGTCGGTGAGCGGGTTGCCCTTGTAGAAGTTCTGCACCAGCTTCATCGAGGAGCCGGGGAACATGATCTCGGTGGCGCCCACTTCGCCGCGCAGAATGCGCGGGTATGCCTGGAGGAACAGGCGGTTGAGGGTGACCGTCGGCTCGATGTCCGGGTAGGCCGCCGCGATCCGGTCGAACTCCGCCTCCCAGCGGATCGAGTGCTCGTCCGCGTCGACTCCGTGGACCGCCGGGGTGGTGTTGACACGGCCGCCGTCACGGGTCAGGAACCCGGCGTCGGCCAGGATGTTGAGCAGCGCCTCGTGCAGCCGCCGGAAGCGGTCGAGGATGCCGAGGCTGCCGCGCAGTTCCTCGGCTCCGTGCCGTTCGCCGGAACGCCGGAAGGCTCCCATTCGCTGGTAGACGCCGAGCAGCATGGGTGCGGAGACGGCCTCCAGCTCCTCGTATCCGGTAAGGACGCGACGGGCAGCCGGGGCGACGGTACCGGTCCCGAGGTGTCCGGCCGCGGCGGCCAGGGTGGCGGGGTGGCCGCCACCGAGGACTTCGCCGTCCAGGGCCGGGTCGTGGCCCATGGCCTCCAGGGCCCGGCGCCCGGCGCGGATCGGCATGACCTGCGGCAGCCCGCTGCCGAGGATGCGGTGGACGGCGGCGATGCCCGCGGCGGGGCTGAAGTCCTGGATGCCGAGCCCGGCGAAGATGTCGGCGAGTCCGGGCTGGGCACCGGAGCCGACCATGCCCCAGTAGCCCTGGTTGACGACAGTCACCGGATACGGCAGCCGGTCGCGCAGGAACAGCGCGTAGGCGTCTTCGGTGGCGGAGGCGCAGATGTAGGCGCCGTTGCCGGCAAAGCTGCCGAAGGAGCCGGCGGAGGAGAAGTAGACCAGGAAGTCGAGGTCCTGGCTTTCCACGGCGGTGGCGAGCGCGGCGGCGCCCTCGGTCTTGACGCGGGTCGCGGCGGTGAAGGTCTCCTCGTCGAGATCGGCGAGGGCATGGTTGTCGAACACCATCGCGGCGTGCACGACTCCGTGCAGGGCGCCGAAGCGGCGGTGCGCCTCGGCGACGGCAGCGGCGAGGTCGGCGGTGTCGCAGGCGTCGCCGCGGACGTGGGCGACGTCGCCGCCGACGGCGCGGATCTCCTCGGCGGCGGCGCGCTGTTCGGGGCCGAGGTCGCCGCGGCTGAACCACACCAGCCGGGCCCGGTGGCGCTCGGCGAGGTGGCGGCTGAACTCCTGGGCGATGCCGCCGGTGCCGCCGATGATCAGGTAGACGCCGCCGTCCCGGAAGACGGGGCCGGGCGCGGGCAGGATGGCACGGCCGAGGCGGCGGACGTAGCGGACCCCGCCCCGCAGGGCGACGGTAAGGCCGGTGGCGTCGGCCGGCACGGCCAGAATCGCGTCGGCCAGGGCGGCGGTCGCGTCCTCGCCCGTGAGATCGGCCGAGGCGAAGTCGAGGGCGCCGACCTGGAGTTCGGGCCGCTCCTTGGCCACCACCTGAAGGAGGCCGTGCGTGCCTGCGGCGAAGGGGTTGGCTGCGATGCCGCCTGCGACCGGGTGGACGTCGCTGGTGACCACGACGATGCGCCCGGCGCTGGTCGAGCGGACCAGGCGGAGCAGGGAGAGACAGCCGGTGCGCAGCTGCTCGGCGGCCCGGTCGGCACCCAGACCCTCGGCGATGCCGGTGCCGACGCCGCCGAGGTGGAGCACCAGGTCGGCGCCGTCTGTCCGCTCCAGCCAGGCGGACGGGGGAAGTTCGTCGATACGGACCGACTCCAGACGGCTCGCGGGGATGCGGGCCGAGACCGCCTCGGCGAGCCAGGCGGAGGCCTCGGTCACCAGGGCGACGACGCGGCCTGCGCGCGGGGCTGGTCCGGAAGCGGGTGCGTCCTCTCGTACCCACAAAGGCCGGTAGAAGTCGGGGAGCTGCTCTGCGGAGACATCGCCGGACTCGGCCGGCTGTGCGGGGGCGATACGGGCCGGGGGCTCGGGGATCCAGTAACGCTTGCGGGCGAAGGGGTACGTCGGCAGCTCGGTCCGGCGGGCCGCGGCGGGGGTGACACGGGACCAGTCGACGTCGGCGCCGGCCAGCCAGTGCTCGGCCACCGCCACCAGGTCCCGCCGGGCCAGGGCCGTCTCCAGGGCGTCGGCCTCGGGACCGACGAGGACGACCCGTGCCCGGGTGGCCCGACCGGTGCCGATCCGGGCGTCGGCCGTGCCCTTGGCGTACGCCTCCAGCAGCGCAGCGGCCTCGGCCACGGAGCCGACGGCCAGGGCCAGCCGGAACTCGTGGGGGGTACGGCCGGACTGGAGAGTGTGGGCGATGTCGGCGAGGCGGAGGGGGCCTTCGGCCGGGCGGGTGGCTCCCTGAACACGGGCGCCGGCCTGTGTACCGGCCGCGCCCGACGCATCCCGGGCTCCCGGGACGTCCGAGACGTATTCGGCCGACTCGTCGGCGCCTGCGGTCCGGGCGATCGCCTGCGCCATGGCGCCCAGCGTCCGTGCCGTGGTCACCGCTGCGGGCAGGGTGCCGTCCAGCTCCACCGCCAGCGACGCCTCGAAGCGGGCGCGTTCGGGGACGCCGAAGCCGCAGTCGGCGAGGTTGGCGCCGAGGTCGAGGTACTCGGGGGCCACGCCGACGGTTTCGGCGGCCAGGCGCAGGCACAGCCGCTGGGCGTCGCCCAGGGCGTCCCGGCCGGCGCCCGCCGGATCCGCACCCGCGGCGCCGCGCAGGAACGCGGCGAGGTCGGCGGCGTACGCGCGCAGCCGGTCCTCACTCTTGGCGGACAGGACGAGGATCTGGTCGCTGTGGGGGGCGACGGGCTCGGCCGGTGGTGTGCGGTACTCCTCCACGACCAGGCAGGCGTTGGCGCCGCCACCACCGAAGCTGCTGACGACCGCGCGCAGCGGCAGGTCGCCGTCGTCCCCTGCGTGCACCCAGGGCTGGAGGGTTTGCTGCACCTCGAAGGGCGTGGTGGTGAAGTCGATGCCGGGGTTGCGCCGGGTGGAGTTCAGCGAGGGCACCAGCGTGCGGTGGCGCAGCTGGAACAGCACCTTGGTCAGGCCCGCGACACCGGCTGCCGACTCCAGGTGGCCGATGTTGGACTTCACCGAGCCGACGGCGACCACCGGCCGCTCGGCCCGCTCCGCCGCGTCGACGCGTCCGCCAAAGGCCTCCACGAGCCCGGCGATCTCGATGGGGTCGCCGAGCGGGGTGCCGGTGCCGTGGGCCTCCACGTAGCCGACGGTGGCCGGGTCGGCCTGGGCGCGGTGCAGGGCGGCGCGGATCACCTCGGCCTGCGCGGCCGCACTCGGCACGGTATAACCGCCGGTCTTGCCGCCCGCGTTGATGGCGGAGCCACGGATCACGCCGAGGATGCGGTCACCATCGGCGATCGCATCCTCAAGGGACCGCAGCAGTACCGCGCCCACGCCCTCGCCGTCGACGAATCCGTCGGCGTCCGCACCGAAGCTGCTGAGCCGGTCACCGCGCGAGATCATCCCGCGGTCGGCCAGCATGCGAAGGTGCATGGGGTGCAGGATGAGGTTGACGCCGCCGGCGATCGCGGTGTGGCACTCCCCCGACCTGATGCTCTCGCAGGCCAGGTGGATCGCGGTGAGCGAGGCCGCGCAGGCGGTGTCGACGGCGAGACTCGGGCCGGTGAAGTCGAAGGTGTACGAGACCCGGTTGGCGATCGACCAGTGGTTGGAGTGCGCGTCGGTGCGGACGCCGAGGGCGGTGGCCTCGCCGCCCATCCACTCGTAGTTGTTGTTCATGACGCCCGCGAAGACGCCGACCGGGCCCCGGGCGGCCAGTTCGGCAGCCGGGTGGCCGGCGTCGTCGAGGACGGCTGCGGCGATCTGCAGGAACAGTCGCTCCTGTGGGTCCATTGCCTCGGCGTCGGCCGGCGATATCTGGAAGAAGAGCGGGTCGAACTTGTCGACGTCGTCAATGAATCCGGCCCATTTGCTGTAGCTGCCGCGCGCCCCGGACGGGTCGTGGTGGGCATCGGCGTCCCAGCGGTCGGAGGGCACCTCACGGATGCAGTGCCGGCCCGCGGTCAGGTTGTCCCACAGCTCGGCGGGCGTCTCGGCCAGCGGGTAGCGGCCGGCGACGCCTACGATCGCCACGCCGTCGCTCGCCGGGGCCGGGGCGGAGGCCCGGGCCAGCAGGCTCAGCAGCAGCTTTCGTTTGTCGTCCACAGTTGCTCTCTCTCACAGGTCTTCGGTCGGTCACCGTGGGCCGCGGCGTCGCCGCCGGGAGGGGGGTCAGGCCTGGCCGGTGTACCGGGCGGCCGCGCGCTGGGCTCGCCGGGAGGTGCGCGGCGCCGGGACGGTACCGTCGGCGCCCGGGGCCGTGCCGGGGGCGAGGCCCATCAGTCCGGCGAGGTTGTCCACGAAGGACCGGATGGTCGGGAACTCGACGAAGGAGGCGGCCGGTACCTCGAAGCCGAGTTCCTCGCCGAGCTTGGCGACGACCTCGATGAGCACAAGGGAGTCCAGGCCCAGGTCGAACAGACTGGTGTCGAGAACGGCGAGATGCCGGCCGCCGAGGACCTTGCCGATCGCCTCGGTGAGGTAGTCCCGGATCAGTTCGACGTTGCGCTGTGGGTCGGCCGGGTCGAAGCGGGCGATCAGCCGGTCCCCGGCCGGTGCCGCCTCGGTCCGGGCGCTGTGGTCGCCGGGCTCCACCCAGTGCCGCCGTCGCTCGAAGCGGTGGGTGGGCAGGGGCACCCGGCGGATGTCCCGGCCGGTGTGCACGGCCGCGAAGTCGAGGTCGGCGCCGAGCACCCACTGGTCGGCGGCGACGGTGAGCAGGCGGGCGAGGCCGCCGGGTTCGCCGTCCTGTGGGGTGAGGAGGACCGTGTGCCTGCCGGTGCCGTCGAGCAGCGCGTCCAGGGAATCCGTCGCGTCGGCCGGGCCGGTCCAGCTGACGGGATCGCGGCCCTCGTCATCGGTCATCCAGCGGCCGGTGCGCGGCGATACGACGGGCAGCCGGGGCGGGGCGGCGCGATAGGGAGCGGTGCCGCGGGCCAGGGCGAGGGCGGCGGCGAGCGGGAGTGCCTCGGCAAGTGCGGCGGCCGTGGCGAGGCCGGTGCCGGTGGCGGCGAGGCCGGCCGGTGCGACGCCCCAGGCGATGAGGGCGGTGGCGAGGGCGTATTCGTGGCAGCAGGCGGCGACCGCGCCGTCCTCGGCGAGGAGGGCCTCGGCCTCGCCGGGACGCCCGAGGGCGGCGGCGCAGGTGTCGGCGGTATCCCGGTAGGCGGGCACCGAGGCGTACAGCTCGGCCGCGTCGGCCGGGTCGGCGCCGGTGCCGGTCATGACGAGGACGGGGGCGCTCGGCTCGCGTCCGGTCACGCCACGACGGATGCGTTCCTCGTCGCCGAGGGCGAGCGCCATGGCCGCGGAGCGCGTGCTGCCGGCGACCAGGGCCAACCGGTGGGTGTGTGCGCGGCGTCCGAGGCCGAGGGTCTGGGCGACGGCGGCCGGGTCGAGGCCGGGGTGGGCCCGCAGATGGCGGGCCAGGGCGGCGGCGGCCTGCTGGAGGGCGTCCGCGGAGCGGGCGGAGAGAACCAGCAGCTCCGGCCGACTCTCGTGCGGCGCCTGACCGCGGGCCGGACCCTCCTGGAGGATCACATGGGCGTTCGTCCCGCCGATGCCGAAGGAGCTGACGCCGGCGCGCAGCGGGCCCGTCTCACTCTTCCACTCGGCCTTCTCGGTGTTGACGAAGAACGGGCCGGCGGTGAAGTCGATGTCCGGGTTGGGCTGGGTGAAGTGCAGGCTGGGCACCAGGGTGCGGTGCTCCAGCATCAGCGCGGTCTTGATCAGGCCCGCCATGCCTGCGGCCGTGTCCAGGTGCCCGATGTTGGTCTTCACCGAGCCGAGCGCGCAGTACCCGGTACGGTCGGTGCCGTCACGGAAGGCCTCGGCGAGCGCGGCGACCTCGATGGGGTCGCCGAGCGGAGTGCCGGTACCGTGCGCCTCGACGTAACCGATGCTCTCCGGGTCGACGTCGGCGACGTCCTGGGCGTCGGCGATGACGGCGGCCTGCCCGGAGATGCTGGGCGCCGTGTAACCGGTCTTCGCGGAGCCGTCGTTGTTGATGGCGGAGCCCTTGATGACGGCGTGGATCCAGTCGCCGTCGGCGAGGGCCTCTTTCAGCCGCTTGAGGACAACCATTCCGGCGCCGCTGCCGATCACGGTGCCGCGGGCCTCGGCGTCGAAGGCGCGACAATGGCCGTCGGGCGAGAAGATCATGCCTTCCTGGTACTGGTAGCCCTGACCCGGCGGGTTGAGGTGGACCGCGCCGACCAGGGCCATGTCGCACTCGCCGCCGAGCAGGGCGAGGCAGGCGGTGTGTACGGCGACCAGCGAGGTGGAGCAGGCGGTGTTGACGCTGACGCTGGGGCCGGTCAGGTTGAGCTTGTACGACACCCGGGTGGCGAGGAAGTCCTTGTCGTTGGCGAGCATCAGCCGGTAGTGGTCCACGGAGGACGCGGCCCTGTAGCGATCGCCCAGGTTGTGCAGCAGGTAGGTGTTCATGCCGGCGCCGCCGTAGACGCCGATGTGGGCGTCGGTGCGCTCGGGGTCGTAGCCGGCCCGCTCCAGTGCCTCCAGGGCGCACTCCAGGAAGACCCGGTGCTGCGGGTCGAGGATCTCGGCCTCGTCCTGGGTGAACTGGAAGAGCTCGGAGTCGAACAGGTCGGTACCGGGGATGGTCTGTGCGGCCTTCACATAGCGTGGGTCGGCCAGCCGGGCGGCGGGCACGCCGGCGGCGAGGAGTTCCTCGTCGCTGTACCGGGTCAGCGTCTCGCGGCCTTCGCTGAGGACGTCCCAGAAGCGGTCGACGGAGTCGGCACCCGGGAAGCGGCAGGCCATGCCGATGATGGCGACGTCGGAGTCGGAAAGCGTCATGGTGCTGGTTCTCCTGTTCTGGTGTCAGCTGAGCCGTATGCCGAGGTCGGCGGCGACGGATCGCATATCCAGGAAGCTGCGGGCGACGAAGCGTGCGGCGTCCTCGGAGGCGTCCATGCGCTGGAAGAGGTCGACGAGGCTGCGCTCGTGCTCGTCCGGGTCGCCCTCCCCCGCCGCGATCTCCTTGACGACCTTGCCGAGCCGGTCCTCCACGTCGGCGAGGTCGAGCGAGCGCGGGAACTTGATGCTGAAGGTGTTGCGGTCGTAGGAGGCGTTGCGCTTGACGGACCGCACATGGCTGGCCGCGTTGAGCTTGTAGAACATGCAGTCGAAGTTGCTGAACGAGTAGTAGTTCAGTAGCGGGAAGAGCGTGCAGTGGGTCTCCAGCGGCGACGACTGGTAGAGCCCCTTGGCGCGCAGTTCCTCGACAATGCGGTCGGGGTCGTACTCGTGACGCATGGCGATGAACGGAAAGACGATCTTCGGCAGGTTCTCGTCGTCGTCGAAGAGGAGCTCCTCCAGCTGCCCGCCGAAGAGCGTGTCGGCAAGCCGCTCGCCGAACGTCTTGTAGAAGCCGCGCACGACCTCCCGGACGTTGGACTCCATGGTGAGGATCTGCTGCGGGTCGGCGCACAGCGCGATGTAGGGGATCTTCTGCCGGTAGGCCATGAGGATCGCGCGCAGCACGAAGAAGGTTCGGCAGGAGACGCAGGGCAGTTTCTCGTCGAGGTACTTGCCGGGCTTCTTCGGTGCGGGACGGTTGAACACCTCGCGCATCATCAGCTTGATGTTGTCGTCGTCGGCGTCGAGGACGAACGTCGCCGGGATCTTCTCGCGGGCCAACGCGATGTTCTTGGCGGCGTGCACACTCTCGAAGGGCACGTCGAAGGTGAAGGCCAGCACCCGCTTGCCGTACTCGTTGGCGAACTTGTCCAGCATGTACGTGCTGTCCTTGCCGCCGCTGTACATGAACAGGCAGTCGTACTCGCCGGTGGCGGGCGGCGCCTGCTGGAACTCGGTGAACACCTCGCTGGTGTAGCGGTAGTTGACGAGTAGGTCCTCGGCGAAGTCCAGGTTGCACAGGCTGCATACCCCCTGGTCATCGAGCACCACTCCCGGATGGCCGGCCTTGAGCGAGCAGACCTGGCAGCTGGACACGGAACCCCCTGGTGAAACGGACGGATCTGGCTGTGCGGTGGGTGTGGCGAAGTCGTGTCGTCCGGTCATGGGCGCCGCCCGGTGCGGTCACGGCGGCGGGCGAGCGCCGTCGTGTCCCGGGAGCGCCGGGGCCGGGACACGGCGGGCTCGGCGGGGCGGCCGGCGTCGGCGACATGGGCGGCCATGGCCCGTACGGTCGGATGGCCGAACATGTCGAGGCGGGTGACCTGGAGGCCGAGCCCCTCGCGCAAGGTCGCCACCACGGACGTCAGGCGCAGCGAATCGCCGCCGACGTCGAAGAAGTTGTCCTCGGCACCTACCCACTCCAGGCCGAGCGCCTCGCACCAGACCTCGGCGATGCGCCGCTCCAGGTCGGTGCGGACGGCCGCCGCGCCGCCGGCGACGCGGACGACGTCCGGCTTGGGCAGAGCCTTGCGGTCGACCTTGCCGTTGGGGGTGAGCGGCAGCCGGGGCAGGACGACGAGGGCGGAGGGAACCATATAGGCGGGCAGGCGTTCGCCCAGGGCGACGCGCAGCCCGGCGGTGTCCAGCGGGCCGGCCGGGCCGACCAGGTAGCCGGCCAGGCGGCGTTCGCCGGGCCGGTCCTCGCGGACGACGGCGACGGCAGCGGTGACGCCGGGCAACCGGCACAGGGCGGACTCCACCTCACCGAGTTCGATCCGGTAGCCGTTGAGCTTGATCTGGCCGTCGATCCGCTCCAGGTGCTCCAGGCGGCCGTCGGGCAGGTGACGTACCAGATCGCCGGTGCGGTAGGCGCGGCCGGTGTCGCCGCCGGGGGCGGTGACGAAGCGTTCGGCGGTCAGCTCGGGTCGGCCGAGGTAGCCGTCGGCGACGCCGTCCCCGCACAGGTACAGCTCACCGGGGATGCCGGGCGGGACCGGGACGCCGCGCTCGTCGAGGACGTGGCAGCGGGTGTTGCCGATGGGCCGACCGATGGTGGCCACCTCGCCCGGCAGCACCCGGTCCACGGTGGACCAGATGGTGGTCTCGGTAGGGCCGTACATGTTGTACAACGCACCGACACGGGGGGTGAGTTGCCCGGCCAGTTCGGGGGGCAGCGGTTCGCCCCCGCACAGCGCCCGCAGCGCCGGATCGCCGCTCCAGCCGGCGGCGAGCAGCATCTGCCAGGTGGTCGGGGTGGCCTGCAGGACGGTCGGCGCGGAGCGTTCCACGCGCTCGCGCAGGGCAACACCGTCGGCGGCCTCGGCGGCGGAGAGGATCTCCACGGTGCCGCCCCGCACCAGCGGCAGGTACAGCTCCAGGCCCGCGATGTCGAAGCACACGGTGGTCAGCGCGAGCAGCGAGTCCCGGGAGCCGAAGCCTGGTCTGCGGGCCATCGTCCACAGGAAGTTGACCAGCGCCCGGTGGCCGACCTGGACGCCCTTGGGCAGGCCGGTGGAGCCTGAGGTGTAGATCACGTAGGCGGGAGTGTCCGGATCGGAGCGGTCGAGGGGAGCTGCCGGTGGCCCGGCGCCGAGCGCGGGGGAAACCGGTACCGGAGTGACCGGGAACTCCGCCAGGGTGCCGCCCAGCGTCTCGTCGGTCACGACCAGTCGGGCGCCGGAGTCCTGGAGCATGTGGCCGATCCGGGCCGGCGGGTAGATCGGGTCGATCGGCACGTAGGCGGCGCCGGTGCGCAGGACGGCGAGCAGGCCGACCAGCAGTTCGGGTGAGCGCTCCAGGTAGACGCCGACGAGCGTGCCGGGGCCCGCGCCGAGGCCGACGAGGTGCCGGGCCAGCCGCTCGGCGGCCTCGTCGAGTTCGCCGTAGCTGAGGGCGCGGTCCTGGAAGCGGACGGCGGTGGCATCCGGTGCGGCGCAAGCGATGTCGGTGACCAGGCGGGTCACCGTCTCCTCGCGCGGATACCCCTCGTCGGTGTCGTTCCACCGGCCGAGCAGCAACTCCCGCTCCTCGGGTGCGAGGAGGTCGGCGGTGCCGAGCGTGCGGTGGGGGTCGGCGGCGAGGGCGTCGAGGAAGGCGGCGAAGTGCCCGGCGAGCCAGCGCTCATGGTCCGCGGTCAGTCCGGCGCCCGCGTGGAAGCCGACGGTTCCGTCGGCGCCGATGCGGACGGTCAGCGGCCGGTCAACCGGTTCGGCCGCGCCGCCGGGCAGTACGACGGCGACGGGCAGCCCGGTACGGGCGGCGCCGGTCAGGTCCGGGTGACGCAGGGGCACGTCACGCCGGTACGGCGTGCGGTCCCGGAGTCCGTCGAGTGCGGCGCCGATCAGCTCGGTGAGGCCGGACAGGGTCAGATCGAGCAGCCCTTCCGGGGTGTGCAGGGGCACGCCGGGCGCCAGGATGCGGGAGGCCGCCGGGGAGTCCGCCCGCAGGACGGACACGGCGACGTGCCACTCGTCACCCCGGGAGAGCCGGGCGAGGAAGGCCAAAACGGCGGCGAGGGCCGACCGCTCGGGCTCCGTTCTCCGTTCGCGCAGTGTCTCGGGCAGCAGGACCGGGCCCGCCGGGCGGGCCACCGGGCTCAGCGGGCCGAACCTCGGCGGGAGCACCGGCCGCAGCGACCGCAGGGTGCGCAACCAGCGGCCTTCCTGGCGGTGGGCGGCGCGGGCGGCCTCCGCGAGTTCGACGACAGCAGCGTCGGGCAGGTGCGGAAAACGGCCACCGAGTTCCCGGGCCAGGCCGAGGGGGTCGAGCCGCTCCCCGGACAGGGCGGCGAGGTCGGTGAGGCGGACGTCCCGGTCGCCGGTGGCCACGGTCAGGGCGTCGGGGCCCGCGTCGACGACGGTGCCTGGCTCGGCGGTGGAGGGCCGGTCGGTGACCTGCACGGCTCGGACGGCCAGCAGGTCGTCGCCGTGGGCGAGCAGCGCCGTGCCGAAGTCGTTGCGGCGGCGCCCGAACGCGGTGGCCCGCACCAGTGCGTCCAGTTCGGCGGCGGGCTGGCGCCAGTCGAACACGCCGCCCCGGGGCAGACCGTCGTACCGGCCGTGGTAAGTACGCAGGCCCAGGTCCTGCGGCGTGCGGGTGGCCGTACCGGCGGCCAGTTCGTCGACGAGTTCGCCGAAGGACTCGACGCCCGCCTCGAAGCACGCGACGTCGAGATCGTGCACCGTGACCGCCGGGTCGACGGGCACCGTGCGCTGCTTGAGCACGTCGCCGGTGTCGGCCTCCAACCGCATCACGTGCCAGGTGACGCCGTGCTGCTTGTCGCCGTCGAGGATGGTCCAGCTGGTGGCGAACAGACCCGCGTGCCTGGGCAGCGGACTGTCGTGGAAGTTGACGGGCAGCCGGGTGGGCAGGGCAAGCACCTCCTCCGGGAGCATCCGGAGGTTGGCGATGCTGAACAGGTACTCGAAGCGCAGCGTGGCCAGCCGACCTGCGAGGTCCGCGCCGAACGGTATGGCGGGCAGCCCCTCCCCCTCGGCCCAGGCGAGCAACTCTGCGGAGGGGGACACCACGGCGGCCACCGCGTGTCCGCGGGCCACGAGCAGTCTGGTGCACTCGACGAGGAGGGCCTCCTCCCCGATCACAACACAGCTGAACGGCTCGGCAGTCATCGTCCGCCTCCTTCGGAGTCCCCGCGCTGGGAGAGCAGTTCGGCCAGCAGCTCGTCGACGACCGCATCGGACAGGCCCGCGACCAGGCGCTCGGCATCGCCGGCCGGAGCGGGTTCGGGCGCCGCGGGGGTGGTGGGCTGGGGTGTGGTGACGAGGGCGTTTGGGGTTTCGGGGCTGAGCGCCCGGGCGCCGAAGTGCCCGGCCAGCTGCCGGATGGTGATCCGCTCGAACAGCAGGGTCGCCGGCTGGGGTCCGTAGACCGATTCCAGAGCGCGGGTCATCTCCAGGACGACCAGCGAGTCCACGCCGTAGTTCTCGAAGGTGAGGTCAGGGTCGAGCTGGTCGGGGGTCATCTCCAGCACGCGGGCGAAGACGTCCGTCACCTGGCGCAGGGTGTCGTCCTGGGAGGATGAGGAGAGGAGGGCGACCGGGGCCACGGCGGAGGCCTGCGCAGGGGCCGGAGCCGGGGTCCGCTTCGGCTCGTGCTCCGCCGCCGGGGCCTGCCTGTCGCCGGACACCACGCCGTCGCTGACGGCGGCGATGACGCTCTGGAAGGCTGGTCCTGCCTCCGTCGTCGGGGATGCCGCGCTGATGTCCGTGAAGCCGCACGCGGCCAGCGCGTCCCGCCACTGGCGCTCGCTCGCCAGCGGCGAGCGGGGCATTCGCTGCTCGGGGTCCGAGAACAGCCACCAGCCGGCCGTCAGGCCGAAGACGAGCGCCAGCTGGTGCCGCGCCCGGGTGCCCTCCACCAGCAACAGGACGCCGCCCCGCCGCAACAGCCGCTTGGCCCCGGTCAGCGTGTCGGACAGCCGCCGGGTGGCGTGCATGACGTTGGTCGCGAGCACCACGTCGTGGGCCCCAGGGGGCAGGCCCTGCCCGGCCGGATCGGCCTCGATGTCCAGCACCTCGAAGCGGGTGAAGGGGTACTGCGCGCCGAAGCGGTTCCTGGCCTTGCGGACGAAGGCCGGTGAGACGTCGGTGAAGACGTACTCGATACCGTCGCCGTAGGGGGCGAGGGCGGCGAGCACGGCCACCGTGGTGCCGCCCGTGCCGGCGCCGATCTCCAGGATCCGCACCGTTGCGGCAGGGTCGGCGGCCCGGCGGGCCTCGACCTGCTCGGCCACGAGCCGGGCCACCTCCCCGTTGCAGCGGTCGGTGACCGGGTCACCCCGGTAGACGGCGGCCACACGCTCGGTGGAGCCGTCGGGGAAGAGGACCTCCATGGCGGGGCGGCGGCCGGTGAGCACGTCGGGCAGGGCGGTCAGGCAGTCACCGAGGAGCGAGACAACCGGCGCAAGGGACGGATGACCTTCCGTCAACTGACTCAACTCAAGGAGGAGTTCTTCCTCAGACACGCTCCCGCGCCCCGTCGGGCGCAGACGGCCGCCGTCCGTGACGGTCAGCCAGTCCGCCTCGGCCAGCATGTCCAACTGCGCCTGGAACAGCGCGAAGTGCTCGGGCACCACGCTCAGGCGGGCGGCGAGTTCCTCCCGGGAGGCCTCGCCCGCGCCGAACAAGCCCGCCCGGTCGAACACCGACGCCAGCAGACGCAGCGCCAGCTCCTCCGTTTCGGCCACCGCACGCTGGTGCGCGGCCAGTTCACGGTCGGCCTCGGGCACGCCCGGGAAGCGGACCTCGGGCAGCCGGTCCGGCGCACCGCCCGGCAGCACGCTCAGGGTGCGGTCGGAGTCGATGCCGAGGTTGTCCAGGATCGGCCGGTCGGCGTCCAGGGCGAACACCTGGGGCAGCCCGGCCGCGAGGGTCCGCTCGACGACGGTCAAGCCCTGCTCGGCGCTCAGCGGCCGGATGCCGGCGGCGCCGAAGCGGCGCAGCACCCGCTCCCGCTCCGGGTCACCGCCCGCGTGCCAGTAGCCGAGGTTGAGGACCCGCACCGGGAAGGGCAGAGTCCGGGCGGCGTGCAGGGCAAAGGCGTCGGCGAAGGTGCAGCCGGCGGCGTAGCCGGCCTGGCCGTGGTTGCCCTCGAAGGCCACTCCGGACGAATAGAGGAGCGCGAAGTCCAGCGGTACCTCCCGCACCGCGTGCAGCAGACTCCAGGTGGAGTCGGTCTTGGACTCCAGAGCGGTCCGCAGCCCGTCCTCCGGCAGCTCTCTCAGCACCTGGTTGACCAGCACCATCGCCGCGTTGACCACCCCGTGCAGGGCGCCGAACTCCTGTCCGGCGAGATCGACGGCCTTCTTCAGCTCGCCCGGGTCGGTGGCGTCGAGGGCGAGGTAGCGGACCTCGGCGCCCGCCTTCTCCAGCTCCGCGACGATCTGCCGCCGGGTCTCGTCGAGCGGCGAGCGGCCGACCACGACCAGCTTCGCTCCGTAGACGCGGGCCAGGTGCCGGCAGGTGTCCCGGCCGACGGCCCCGAGCCCGCCGATGACCAGGTAGACGCCGCCCGGGCGGAACCGGGGTGCGGCGGCGGGCAGTTCGACCCGCTCCAGGGTGCGCACCCGGCGGACGCCCGCGCGCAGCGAGACCGGCACCGGCCGGGCCGGGAACGGCTCGGCCACGATCGCGTCGACCGCCTGGGCGGCCTCCGCCGCGCGTACGTCGACGAGCGCCACACGCAGCGCGGGGAACTCCTTGGCCGCCACGGCGGCCAGGCCTGCGGTCCCGGCGGCCCACGGGGAGGAGTCGTCGCCCGCCTCCAGCGGGTGGACGTCCGTGGTGACGACCTTCAGATGTGTCTCGCGCTCCAGCAGGCCGTGCCGCGCCAGCGCCCGCACCAGGCGGTACAGGGCGACCGGGCCCCGGTCGGTCAGGGCGCGCAGCTCGGCGCGGCCGGCGGGCTCGCGCCCGGGTGCCGTGGCCAGGAAGTAGACCAGGTCCGGTGCGCCGAATCCGGCCAAGGCGCGGTCGAGTTCGGTGTCCGTGAGGCCGCCGGGGCCGACCGGAAGCCGTCGCACGTGGGCGCCGTGGTGGGCGCGGGCGATTCCGGTGGCGGGCTCGGCGTCCAGCCGCTCCCCGACCAGGAGCACGCTGCGGGCGGCCGCGGCACGCTCTTCGGCGGGCCGGGAGGTCCACGTCGGCCGGTGCACGATCACCGCGGACGGCTTGGCCTCGCGGTAGGTCAGGCCCTCGAACCGGACCCGCACCGCGCCGGTGTCGTCGCAGAGCAGCACCTCGCAGCGGTCGGTTCCGGTCTCCCGGACGTACGACCAGCCGGTCGTGGGGACGGTGCCGAACACCTCGACGCGGTCGGCCGCGAACGGCAGCATCGGCCGGGCGTGTTCGCCCCGGCGGCGGACCAGCAGGGCGGCGACGGTGTGCAGGGCAGCGTCCAGGACGCCCGGGTGCAGGACGTGCGCCGGGTCGTCGCCGGCGGGCTCGCCGATCCGGCCGAGCACCTCGTCCCGGCCGGTCCACAGCTGCCGGACGCGGCGGAAGAACGGCCCGTACGGCAGCCCCTGCCCGGCCAGCGCCCGGTAGAAGGAGTCTTCGCCCGGACCTTCGTCCAGGCGGGCGCGCAGCGCGGTGACATCGAGGGCGGCGGGCGCGGGCGGCGCGGTGGCGAGCCGGCCGCAGGAGCGTACGCCGTCGTCGGCGCCGCGGATCTCGTACCGGTCGCCCTCGAAGGCCACCGCCACCGTCTCCTCGGCCTCGCTCAGGGCCAGCGGGACGACCCATCGGACGTCCACGCAGGCCCGCCCGGCCAGTCCCCCACTCGCCTCGGCGACCAGGTCCAGGTGCCCGACACCGGGCAGGATGGGCCGCCCGTCGACCACGTGGTCACGCAGCACCGGCTCGGCGGCGGCGAGCCTGCGTTCCCACCGGCGCGGACCCTGCGCAGGGTCGGGAGCGAGCGTGGTGTCGAGCCAGTGCCGTACCCGTTCGAAGGGATACGTCGGCAGTGGCACCCGACGGCGCTCGGCGGGGCGCAGGCGGTGCAGCATGTCCCAGTCGACGGTGACACCCGAGACCCACAGCCGGCCGAGGAGGTCGTCGGCGCCGGCCGCGAGCTGGGTGGCGAGGAAGTCGTCGCCACCCATGCCGTCGGTCAGCAGACCGGCCAGCATCGGATGCTGCTCCACCCTGCCCCGGTGCAGCCACTGGCCGACCTCGCCCCGGCCGACTGCGGCAAGCTTGCCGGCCGCGTCCGCGAGGTCGGCGGCGACGAACGCCAGCCGTGCCGCGAGGGGTTCGCGGCCCACGCGCAGGGTGTGGGCGACGTCGGCCAGCCTCGGGGAACCCGGCTCGGCGAGGGCGCGGCCCAGGTCGGCCGCGTAGGCGCGCAGGCGGTCCTCGTCGCGGGCGGACAGGACGATCAGATCCGCCTGCTCGGGCCCGGCAGAGGCCGGCTCGGGGGTCAGGTACTCCTCCACGACGACGTGCGCGTTGGTGCCGCCCGCCCCGAACGAACTGACGGCTGCGCGGCGCGGCAGCGGACGGCCGTCACCGTCGTACGCGCGCGGCCATGGCGCCGTCTCCCGCTGCACGGTGAACGGCGAGCTCTCGAAGTCGATGACCGGGTTGAGTTCCTCGGCGTGCAGCGTGGGCAGCAGCGTGCCGTGGCGCAGCTGCAGGACGGCCTTGGTGAGCCCGGCGATCCCGGCGGCGCCCTCCAGGTGCCCGATCGCGGACTTCACCGAGCCGAGTGCGCAGAATCCCGTGTCGCCGGTGTGCCGGGCGAAGGCCTGGGCCAGCGCGGTGTGCTCGATCGGGTCACCCAGGGCGGTGCCGGTGCCGTGCGCCTCGACACAGCCGATGGTGCGGGCGTCGATACCGGCGGCGGCCAGCGACTGTTCCACCAGCGCCTGCTGGGCCTGCGGGTTGGGCACGGTGTAGCCGCTGGTCCGGCCTCCGTGGTTGACGGCGCTGGAACGGATCACGGCGTGCACGGTGTCGCCGTCGCGGACCGCGTCCGACAGTCGCTTGAGCACCACCGCGCCGACGCCCTCGCCGGGCACGTACCCGGTGCCGCCCGCGCCGAAGGCCCGGCAGCGGCCATCGGCGGACAGCATGGTCTTGCGGCTGAGGTGCACGTACTTGTCGGGGTGCACGGCGACGTTGACGCCGCCGGCGATGGCGTACGAGCACTCGCCGCGGTGGATGCTCTCGCAGGCCTGGTGCACGGCGACGAGAGACGCGGAGCAGGCCGTGTCGATCACCACGCTCGGGCCGCGGAAGTCACCGAAGTAGGAGACCTGGTTGGCGATGGCGGAACGGTTGGCCAACACGACCTGGTGGTTGCTGCGGGCCGACTCGGCGGCGGCGAGAATCGCGTAGTCGTCCCACATGACGCCGACGAACACGCCGACGTCGTGCCCCTGGCCACCGTGGCGGGGCGCCGGGATACGGGACGGCGGGTAGCCGGCGTTCTCCAGCGCCGACCAGGCCGTCTGCAGGAAGAGCCGCTCCTGCGGGTCCATCGTGCGGGCCTGCTTGGGCGCGATCTGGAAGAACAGTGAGTCGAAGGAGTCCACGTCCGACAGGAAGCCGCCCCAGCGGCTGTAGCTGCGGCCCGGTGCGGCCGGGTCCGCGTCGAACAGGGCGTCGGCGTCCCAGCGGTCCGCGGGGACCTCGGTGACACAGTCGCGGCCCTCGGCGAGGTTGCGCCAGAACTCCTCCAGGGTGTCCGCCTGGGGATAGCGGCCGCTGATGCCGATGATGGCGATCGGCTCGTCGGCGGCCCGGCCGGCGGGCCGGGTGTGCGGGCCCGGGGCGGGCGTGGGGGCGGGAGCGGGAGCGGCGTCCCGCCGCGACGGCTGTGTCTTCGGCCGCGGCGGCTCGGTGTCCTCGGGGAACAAGCGGGTGACGGCGTCGGCCTGCTCGGCGAGGAGGTGGCCGGCCAGCTCGTCGACCGTCCGGAACTCGAAGAACACGGTGCCACGCAGGCCCGGGAAGTCCCTGCCCAACAGCGAGTTGGACTCCATGACCAGCACCGAGTCCAGGCCGTATTCGTCCAGCGGGACGCGGCTGTCGAGGCGCCCGGCGGGCAGCTTGAGCACCCCCGCGAGGACCTCCCGCAGGTGTTCCACCAACCGGTCCCGCAGTCGACCGGCGCGGGCGGCGGGCGCCGGCGCGACCGGCCGGGACGGGACGGGCGTACCCGTCAGGGCTGCGTCGACGGCCTCCGGGTCGCCCCAGGCGGGCACGAGCCACGAGGCGCCGGGAGCGAAGGAGCGTACGAGGAGGTCCAGGCCCGCTTCCGCGGTCAGCGCCCGCATCCCGGTGCGGCGGGTGTACGCGGCCAGTTCCTCCTCGCGGACCAGTCCGTCGACCCCGCCGACCGCCCAGAGCGGCCAGGCCAGGGACAGACTGCGGCCGTGCCTCTCGCCCCGGCCTACCCGGCGGTCGCGGAGCACCGTGTAGAGGTCGGCGAAGCGGTTGGCGGTGGCGTAGCCGGCCGCTCCGAAGTCACCGATGAGGGAGGAGACGGAGGAGAAGACCACGAAGAGGTCGAGAGGGTCCTCGCGGGTCAGCCGGTCCAGGTGGACCAGGCCGTGTGTCTTGGCGCCGAGCAGCCGGGCGAAGCGCACCCGGTCGCCGTCGGCACGGCCCTCGTCGGCGACGCCCGCCAGGTGGAACACGCCGTGCAGGGCGCCGAACCGGTCGCGGGCGGCGGCCAGCGCCGCGCCAAGTTCGTCGGCCCGGGCCACGTCGGCACGCAGCGCGAGTACCTCGGCACCGAGGCCGGTCAGCGTGCGGTGCCAGGCGTGGGTCCGCTCGTCGGGCGCGGAACGGCCGATCAGCACCAGTTTGGCCGCGTGGGTGCGGGCCAGGTGCTCGGCGAGGACACGGCCGATGGCACCGGCGCCGCCGGTCACGACGTACACGCCCCCGTTCCGCAGGGGCACGGCGGCCGGGGTGGCGGGGCCGGTGAGCGGGCGCAGGGAACGTACCTGCCGCTCGCCGAAGGCCGTACGGCGGACCTCCAGACCTGCGGCACGGGGTGCGGCGCGCAGTTCCACCGCCACGGCCTGGGCGACCTCTGCGGCCGGAGCCGCGATATCAACGCCAAGGGTGAGTAGTTCCAGGCGTGGTGCCACCGGCCCCGTGGAGCGGGCGAACCCGGCCAGGGCGGCCCACTCGGGCCGGTCCTCGCCGGCGTTCTGCGTGTGCAGCACCAGGCATCGCGCCCGCCCGGGCAGCACGCCGGTGCGGGCCGCGTCGAGCACGTCCAGGACAGGGGCGCAGGCGCGCTCGAGCAGGTCGGCGGGCGAGCCGTCGTCCGCGTCGCCGAGGACGACCGCGAGGTCGATCCCGTCCCCGTCGGTGAGGGAGGCGAGTCGGCCGGTGTCCTCACCGACGGCGACGACGCGCCGCCACATGCCGGTCGCGGTCAGCGCGGACTCCAGTTCCGGGTGGCGGCCGAGCAGGACGAGGGTCCGGGCGACGTCCGCCGGTTCCGGGTCGGCGGCGGGGCGCCAGCACGGCTCGTACAGGCGGGGTTCGCCAGAGGCGGGCTCGGGCTCGGCCCGCGCGGCGGGCGTACGGCCCGCAAGCGCCTCCTGGGCGCCGGCTGCGGGGCCCGCAAGGGCCGCCCGGATGCCGGGCAGACGGCCCGCGAAGTCCCGTACGGAGACGAGCACGCGGCCCTGGTCGTCGTACACGGTCAGGTCGAAGCGGCGTACGCCCGCCGACTCGCCGGCCAGCCGGGCGTGGGCGTGGCAGACCTCGGGCAGCGGGGCGAAGGTGTCCAGGGCGCCGAGGCTGAAGGGGACTGCGAGTTCACCGGAGCTCGGCGCTGTGGTCCGACCGGTCCAGTGACAGGCCCGCAGGGCGCCGTCTAGGAGCGCCGGGGGCAGCAGGGTGTCCGGGGCGGTGCCGGCATGGGCCAGGCGGACCAGCGCCTCGCCGGGACCGACCCGGATCTCGTCGATGACGTGGAAGGAGGGGCCGTACGCGAACCCGGCGGCCGCGTACTCGGTGTACGCGGTGGGTCCGTCGCGTACCACGGACAGACGGGCGCGCACCGCGGCGAGGTCCTCGGCGGCCTCAGGGCCGGCGGGGGCCGGGACGGCACTGCCCCGGGCGTGGGTGGTGCGGCCGGCACCGGTCCCGCTGTACACCTCAAAGGCCAGCCCCGTGCCGTCCGCGCCGAAGGAGACGTACAAGTCCATTTGGCCGTCGGCGGGTTCGATGGCCCGGCCCCACACCACCTCGCGCAGGGCGTGCCGGATTCCGGGCTCGGCGAGCGCGGCGGCGGCGCGGACGAACTCCAGCGTCGCCGCGCCCGCGAGCAGCGGCCGGCCCTCGATCACGTGGTCGCGCAGCAGCGGGTCGTGCGCGCGCAGCGTCTTGCGAAAGCGGACCTCGGTGACGGTGGACTCGTTGGCGTCGACCAGCGGATGCGGAGCGGCCGTGCCCAGGTCGGGGTCGAGCGGGATCCAGTAGCGCTCCGCGGCGAACGGGTATCGCGGGGCGCGCACCCGGCGCGGGGCAGGCCCCGGCCGACCGGCGTGCCAGGCTGCCCAGTCCACGTCGGCGCCGCCCAGCCAGCGGCGGGCCGACTCGGCCAGCGGGCCCGCGTCGGCGAGGTCGGGGGCCGGGCCGCCTTCGGCGAACCGGCGCAGGGCGGCGACGAGTTCGCCGCCGTCGGTGACCGCCACCGCGAACCGGGAGCGGAGGGGCTCGCGGCCCACCTGGGTGGTGAAGCACAGGTCGGCGAGCGGCACCCGCTCGGTCCGGACGAAGCGGGCGGCCGACTCGGCGTAGACGCGCAGCCGTTCCTCGTCGCGGGCGGAGAGCAGGAACAGCACGGGTTCGCCGGTGCTGTTCTGCTCGCCCGCCGGTACATCGGTGACCGGGTCGGGGTTCGGGGACTCCTCCAGGACAAGGTGCGCGTTGGCGCCGCCCGCGCCGAAGGAGCTGAGTCCGGCCCGGCGCGGCCGGTCCCCGTCGGGCCAGGCGGACAGCTCACGCTGGACGCGGAACGGGGAACGCTCGAAGTCGATGTTGGGGTTCAGCTCGGCCGAGTGCAGCGAGGGCACCAGGGTCTGGTGCCGGAACTGCAGCAGCACCTTGGTGAGTCCGGCGATGCCGGCCGCGGACTCCAGGTGCCCGATGTTGGACTTGACCGAGCCGATCGGCCAGGTGCCGGGCGCGGCCCCGGCCGCCTGGTAGGCGTGGGTGAGGCCGGTCAGTTCGATCGGGTCGCCCAGGGCGGTGCCGGTGCCGTGCGCCTCGACGTAGCCGATGTCCTCCGGGGCGACGCCGGCCCGATCCAGCGCGGTGGTGATCGCGCGCTGCTGGGCACGCGGGCTGGGCACGCTGTATCCGTTGGTCCGGGCGCCGTGGTTGACGGCGCTGCCCAGGATCAGGCCGTGGACGCGGTCCCCGTCGGCCAGCGCCTTGCGGTAGGGCTTGAGCAGCACGGCGCCGACGCCTTCCCCGGGCACATAGCCGTCGCCGTCCGCGCCGAAGGCCCGGCAGCGGCCGTCGGAGGACAGGAAGCGGCCTTGGCTGAGGAAGGCGAACTTGTACGGATGGACGGAGACGTTGACGCCCCCGGCGATGGCCAGTTCGCTCTCACCCCGGCGCAGGCTCTCACAGGCCAGGTGGATCGCGGTGAGCGAGGAGGAGCACATGGTGTCCAGCGCCATGCTCGGACCGGACAGGTCCAGGGCGTGGCTGACCCGGTTGGCGATGGTGGCGAAGGAGGAGCCGGTGAGCGGCCGTCCGCCGCGCAGGGCGTCCAGGGCGCCGTGGAACTGGTACTCGCCGTACATCACGCCGACGTACACGCCCACGGGTGCCCCGGCCAGGTCGGCGCGGCGGTATCCGGCGTCCTCCAGGACGTGCCAAGCGTTCTGCAGGAACAGGCGCTCCTGGGGGTCCATCAGTTCGGCCTGGCGCGGGGAGATGCCGAAGAAGAGGGGGTCGAAGCGGTCGACGTCACGTAGGAATCCGCCCCACCGGGTGTGGGCAAGGCCGGGCGCCGCCGGGTCAGGGTCGTGCCAGCGGCGGCTGTCCCAGCGCTCGGCGGGGATCTCGGTGATGGCGTCGCGGCCCTCGGCCAGGGCGGTCCAGAGCTCGTCGAGATCGTCGGCGGCCGGGTAGCGGCCGGCCAGGCCGATGACGGCGATGGCATCGGTGTCGTCCTCGGCGGGTCCGGCGACGCCGGTTCGTGCGGTACGGCGCGGGGCGCGCGGCGGGCGCGGTGCGGTGCCTTCGGCAGTGGGCGTGACCGGTGCGGCCGTCGGTGTCCCGCCGGTCAGCTCGGCCGCGTGGTGCTCGGCGAAGTAGTCGGCGAGTTCGCCCGGGGTGGCGTATTCGAAGAACAGGGTCTTGGACAGGGCGTCGAAGTGCCGGTCCAGCTTGCGGTTGAGCTTGGTGATCATCAGGGAGTCGATGCCGAGCCGGTCGAACGGGGCGTCCTCGGCCAGTTCGGCGGGATCCAGGCCGGTCTCGGCGGCGATGAGCTCGCGCAGTAGCCGCAGGGCCTCGTCGCGCAGGGGGCCACCCTCGGCGGGCGCGGTGGCCGCGGCGGTGCGGGCCACCCGGGCGACGGGTGCGGTGAGCGATGTGGTGATGGTGCGGAGGTCTCCGTAGGCGGCGACGAGCGCGCCGGGGGTGCCGAGGGCCTGTTCGAACAGGGCGAGGCCGACCTCTGTGGGCAGCACACCGAAGCCGGTGCGGGCGGCGATGTGCGCGGCGGCCTCGGTGCTCTGGCGCATCCCGCCGTCGGCCCACATCGGCCAGGCGATCGCGGTGATCCGGCCGTGCCGTTCTGCGTAGGCCTCCAGGTAGGCGTTGGCGTACGCGTAGTCGCTCTGGCCGGGGTTCCCGATGTGGGCGGCGATGGAGGAGAAGGCGACGAAGAAGTCCAGCGGGTCGTCGGCGGTGGCCGCGTCCAGAGCGCGCAGACCGGCGGCCTTGGGGGCGAGTACGGCGGCGAAGTCCTCGGCGGACTTGGTCAGGGCGAAGCCGTCGCGCAGTACACCGGCGGCATGGACGACACCGGTGAGCGGCCCGAACTCCTCGCGTATGGAGGCGAGTCGGGCGGTCAGGGTGTCCGAGTCGGTCACGTCGACGCTGCGGTAGACCAGGCGCTCGTCAAGGTCGGCGGGCCGTTCGCTGCGGCCCAGCAGGACCACGCGGGCGTCGGCCCGGGAGAGCAGCCGACCGGCGACGGCGCGGCCCAGTCCGCCGGCGCCGCCCGTCACGATGTACACGCCGCCGTCGCGGACTGTTGCCGGACCGGCGGCCGGGGCCGGCTCGGCCTGCGGTATCCGTCGGCCCTGTGCGGTGTGGGCGACCTCCGGGTCGCGGCCGTGGCCGGCCAGTTCGCCGGCGAGCGCGTCGGTCTCGGCCACGTCCTCGGCGAGGCCGACGGCCTGCACTTCGAGGAGGGGGTTCTCCGCGCGGACGGTCCGGGCGAAGGCGCCGAGTGCGGCGCGTTCGGGGCGCGGGCCGTCGGTGTCATGACGGTGCAGCAGCAGGACGCGCACGGGTGTGGCGGGGCGGGCGGCGAGGAGCGTGCGGACGACGTGCAGCGCCTGTTCGACGGTCGGTTCGTCGACGAGGACGACGTCGGGCGCTGTGGCCGGGGTGAGGTCGCGGGTGACCGTGCCGGCGCCCAGGGCGGTGAGGTGAGCGACGAGCTGTGCGCCGCGCGCAGGGTCGGCGGTGACGACGGCGGCCGTGTCACCGACGGGTGCGCCGGTGGGCTCGGCGGGCGCGGCGGTCCAGCCGCGGACCAGCAGGGCCGTCTCGCGGGGCTCGACGAGCACGCGCACGGCGAGGTCGTGCAGGTGGGCCAGGACCTGACCGTGGGCGTCCACGACGGTGAGGTCGGCGTGTGCGGTCCGCTCCCCCAGCCGGCCGGCCGTGACGCGGACGTGGCAGGGCCCGGTGACGGGGGCGTGCACGGTCAGTTCGCCCAGGGCCAGCGGCAGGAAGCCGTCGGCCTTGTCGCCGTAGGCGCGGACCAGCAGCACGACCAGGGCGTGCAGGGCTCCGTCCAGGAGGGCGGGGTTGAGCGCGACGCCGTCGAGCGAGGCGCCGTCGGGCAGTTCGAGGGTGCCGAGGGCCTCCCCGTCGCCGAGCCGGACCTCGGTGAGGGCCCGCATGCGGGGGCCGTAGTCCAGGCGGTGAGCGCGCAGGATGTCGTAGCAGTCGGTGTGGGTGACCAACTCGGCGCAGCGGTCCGCAACGGCGGCCGGGTCGACCGGTGCCGGGCGGTCGACGGCTCCGGAATGAATCTCGCCGGCCGCGACAACCCGCTCGTCGGCGGTGAGTTCGAACCCGACCGTGTCGCGCTCGCGCCACAGCTGGACCAGCGCGGTGCGCGGCCCGGTGGTGTACGAGAGGAGCTGCTCGAAGGAGACTCCGCGCAGCCGGACCGGTCCGCCGAGGGAGAGTTCGCCGGCCGCGCGGACGAGTTCCAGTTGTCCAGCGGCGGGCAGGACTGGCTCGGTGTCGACGCGGTGGTCGGCGAGGTAGAACTCGGTGCCGGTGCGGGAACTGCGGTAGGCGAGGGTGTCCAGGGTGGAGACGTTCTCGTCCAGCATGGGGTGCAGGTCGGGGCCGGTGACCCGATCGGCGGGTGCGCTGGTGTCCGGGCCGGTCAGCCAGCAGCGGCGGCCCTCGAAGGGGTACGTCGGCAGCGGGACGCGGCCGCGCTCCTCGCCCTCGAACCAGGCAGCCCAGTCGACGACTGCGCCGGCCTGCCAGGCGCGGGCCACGCCGTCCCAGGGGCCGTCGGTCACGCCGAGGGTGACACCACGGACCTCGTCGTGGGCGCCGCGCACGGGGATGCGCGCGCGGGCGGCGGGCGGTACCGGGCCGTCGCTCAGCGCGTCCTGAAGTTTTAATGCCCCGGTCACGCAGGCGGCGGCCCGGGCCGCGAGCCCGTCGCCATGCACCGCGACCGGGGTGAGGCCCCAGTCGAGCCACAGCTTGCCGAGCGCGTACTGCACGGCGAACGACCGCCCCCGCTCGCCGAGTCGGTCGGCGCCCGCGGCGAGTGCGGCCTCGTGGTGCCCAGCGAAGGCGGGCTCGGCAGCGGCCCACCGGCCGGCCAGGCCCGCCGCGTCAGGGACGTCCTCGGCGAAAACGAAGGAGACCTCGCCGGTCCCGGGCCGCTCGGGAACCGGGGCGTCCCGCAGCGCCCGGACGAGGGCGGCGGGGTCGGAGCCGGTGACGGCGAGCCGGTACTCGTGGGCGCGGCGGCCCACGGCCAGTGTGTAGGCGACATCGGCGAGCGCGGCCGGGTCGTCGCCGTCGAGGTGGGCGGCCAGGTTCTGGGCGGTCGTGGCCAGCGCGGTGGCGGTGCGGGCGGACACGACCAGCAGCTGCTGCGCGCGGTGTGCGTCGCCGGTGACGGGGGCGGGCGGGGCCTCCTGGAGGATCACGTGCGCGTTGGTGCCGCCGATACCGAAGGAGCTGACACCCGCGCGCAGCGGGCCCTCCCCTGTCCAGGGGGCGGTGTCGGTGCTCACCTTGAAGGGGCCGGCCGCGAAGTCGATGGCCGGGTTGGGGGTGGTGTGGTTGACGGTCGGCACCAGCGTCCGGTGCTTCATCATCAGCACCGTCTTGATCATGCCCGCGACACCTGCCGCCGCGTCCAGGTGGCCGATGTTGGACTTCACCGAGCCGATGGCGCAGAACCCGGTGTCGGCCGTGGACTCTCTGAACGCCCGGGTGAGCGCCGAGACCTCGACCGGGTCGCCGAGGCGGGTGGCGGTGCCGTGTGCCTCGACGTATCCGATGGAACGGGGATCGACACCGGAGACAGTGTGCGCCTCGCGGATGACGGCGGTCTGGCCGGCGGCGCCGGGCGCGGCGAAGCTCACCTTGCCTGAGCCGTCGTTGTTGGTGGCCGTGCCCTTGATGACGGCATGGATGGTGTCCCGGTCCGCGATGGCGTCCCGCAGAAGCTTGAGGACCAGGACACCGACGCCGTTGCCGAGGACGGTGCCGCTGGCGTCCGCGTCGAAGGTGCGCACGTGCCCGTCCCGGGAGAGGATCGCACCCTCCTCGTACAGGTACCCCTTGGCCTGCGGCAGTTTCACGGTGACACCGCCGGCCAGCGCCATGTCGCACTCGCCGTTGATCAGGCCCTGGCAGGCCAGGTGGAGGGCGACGAGGGAGGTGGAGCAGGCGGTCTGGACGGCGTAGCTGGGGCCCTTGAGGTCGAGTTTGTACGACAGCCGGGTGGCCAGGAAGTCCTTGTCGTTGCCGACCATCACCGCGAAGTGGTGGGAGGTGGTGGTCTGGTCGACGTGAGGCAGAACCTGCTGCTGGAGGTAGGTGTTGATGGCCGCGCCGGCGTAGACGCTGATCAGCCCGTCGTAACGGGCGGGGTCGTAGCCGGCGTGTTCCAGGGCTGCGTGGCCGGCCGTCAGCAGGATGCGGTGCTGCGGGTCGGTGATCGCGGCCTCGGCCGGGGTGAACTCGAAGTACCCGGTGTCGAACAGGTCGATGTCCGGGATGATCCCGTGGGCGGGGACGTACTCCGGGTCGTCCAGCAGCAGGGCGGGCACCCCCGCCGCCGCCAGTTCCTCGCGGCTGAAGCGGGTGATGCCCTCACGGCCCTGGCTCAGCAGGCGCCAGAAGGAGTCCAGGTCGTCGGCGCCGGGGAAACGCCCGGTCATGCCGATAATGGCGACGTCCGTCTCGGCAACCGCCGGAACCGGCTTGTTCACTGACCCAACACTCCTTATTTTCCTGCGCTCACTCGGGGAAGAGAAGATGCTCCGGCTCGTGACGAACTAGCGGGCAGCCGCTTCCGCGACGATGGTGTCGCCGTGGTACCAGGGGTTTCCGGCGGCCTCGGAGATGAGGTTGCGCGACTGCGTCTCGTGTGCGCGGCCGAGAGCCAGCGTGAGGTGCTGGACGAACTCCAGGGCGGTGAAGTACTTCCGCATGAAGGTGGGTTCGGCCATGGGGACCTCGATCACCTCGATGTTCGCGTTCTCCGGGCGGGCGCTCGTGAGCAGGCCTGTCAGGTTCTTCCGCTTGCCCTGCGTGTACTCGTCGTCGTCCGCGTCGGCGAAGAGCAGCACGCTGTGCTTGCGCGTCGGGTCCGACAGGGTCGCCACCTCGCTGTGGCAGAACTCGTGGAAGTAGTTGCGGGTGGCCGGCACCATGGCGATCTCGTTGAGGTGCATCTTGGCCAGCTTGAGCAGGCTCTCGTGCCACACCGGCGAGGCGACCATGATGATGTTGGCGTCTCGGCTCCGCAGTGCCGCCGTGCGCGCCAACTCCCGGTGCGCGTCGGTGAAGTCGTCGGCCAGGTGGTCCGGGAGCGCCCGCACCTCGTCTCCGAAGTCCTGCGCGACCAGGCCCAGCCGGAAGAAGACGTCCAGCAGGATGGCGAAGTACTGCCCGACGTGGAACAAGGGGTACTCGCGGTCGGGCTCGCTCAGCTCCCAGCGCAGGATGGACACACCGGCCTCGCGGCCGAGCTCGGCCAGGCGCCCGCCGGAGGTGAGCAGAACCATCCGGTCGTGGGCGTGCGCGAGTGCGTGGAAGGCCCGCGCGGGCTCCAGGGAGTGGCCGCTGTAGGAGCTCAGGATGATCAGGGTCCGGTCGTCGTCGATGACGGAGGACGGCAACAGGTACGCGTGGTCGTAGTCGTTGAAGACGTGGAACTCCACCTCGGTGCCCGTCGAGATGAAGAAGGCGCGGACGACATCGGAGACGATCGCCGAGCACCCCATGCCGGTGAAGACCACACGCTTGAAGTGACCTGTGCCGATACGTTCGCGCAAGCTGCCGGACAGCTCGTCCAGCGAGTATTCATCGGACTTCGTGAATCCCTTCCGGTAATTATCGGAGAGAAATTCTTCGTACCGGTCCATACGGGTATGCACGTACACAGCCTCTTTCCGGAAAATGGAAGTGGATTATTTTCTCGCTCATGCCCCGAGAATCACCACATGAACTGCCCGCCGTCCACGATCAACTTCTGACCGGTGACGTATGAAGATTTCTCCCCGATCAGAAATTCCAGCGCGTCGGCCATCATGTCGACATCCCCGATACGTCGCTGCGGGATCTCATCGAGCAACTTGTCTCGATAGTGCGATTCGCCCGTCCGGAATCGCGTGCGCATCTCCTCGGTGTCAATCATTCCGGGAATCAGCGAGTTGACGCGAATGGTCGGAGCGAGCTCCATGGCAAGGCATTTCGTGAAGTGCAGGAGCCCCGCCTTGCTGGCGCAGTAGTTCAGTCCGTCCAGCCGCGGGCGGATCCCCGTGGTGGCCGCGACGTTCACCACCGATCCACCGCCCGCCTCGAGCATCTTCGGCGCGAGCGTCCGCGTGAGATAGAACGGCGCGGACAGATTGGCCGCGATCACCTGATCCCAGTCGTCGAACGACATGTCGAGGAAGGGACGGTCGATGTTCCGGCCGGCGTTGTTGACCAGCACCCTGGGCGCCCCATACTCCGCGAGCAGCTCGTCCCCCACGGTGACCACCGCGTCGGGGTCCGCCAGGTCGGCCTGCAGGGCCCGGAAGGAGCCGCCGAACTCTCGCTCGGCCGCGGCCGCGGACTCCTTGTCGCCCCGGTACAGCGCCACGACCCGGTACCCCAACGACACCAGGCGCCTACTCAGTCCGAGCCCGATGCCTTTGGTACCGCCGGTCACCATCGCGAATTCCCTGTGCACCCTCATGTCTCCTGTACGCATCGACGGACTGGCCGGAAAAGAAAACTCATCCGATCCTCGAGCCCAGGAGGAATCGGCCGTGAGATGTTGCCAGGGGTAGGAATACCGGCCGACCATCGGCGGACCGGACAGGCTGCCTGCAGAAATGCCGCGCCAATTTCATATACCGCACTCAGCCTAGCTCGATTGCATTCGCTCCAGCAAGACCGCGTTCACAGGGCGGCACATCTTCCGGAGAATAAGGGCCGCCCGTACGATCAGATTCGCGGCGTCAGCCTGCAGCGGACCTGACCGGTGGGCCGCAGGGTTATTCCGGTGTTCAGCGGAATGTCGGTGTCGACAGCGGTGAACGAGTATTTCTGGAGCAGCACGCTCAGAGTGAGGGTGGCGTTCAGCATCGCCAGGTGCTGGCCGATGCACGCCCTCGGCCCACCGCCGAACGGGAACCACGCGTAGCGCGGGCGCGCGGCCTCGTGCTCCGGCAGGAACCTGTCCGGGTCGAACGCGTCGGGGTTCTCCCAGACATCGGGACGGCGCTGAACGACGCCGGAGCTGACCACCACGTCGGCGCCGGCCGGAATGGTGTAGGAGCCGATCCGCACGTCCTCGGTGGCGACGCGCCCCTGCGCCGGCGCGGCGGGGTAGAGACGGAGCGTCTCCTTGAGCACCTGCGTCAGGTAGGGAAACTTCTCCAGATCCTCGGCGACCGGCTCACGGCCGCTCAGGACTTTGTCGACCTCCTGGTGGGCGCGGGCCTGCACCTCGGGGTGACAGGCCAGGAGATGCAGGGTGAGGCCCAGTGTGGTGGCGGTGGACTCGTGACCGGTGACGAGGAAGACGAGGACCTGGTTCCGGGTCTCCTCTGCACTGATCGGGTTGCCGTCGTCGTCATGTGCCCGCGCCAGCAGGCTGAGCATGTCGTTCCGGCCGGCCGGGGCGGTCGACTCCTCGGCCCGGCGGGTCGAGATGATCTCGTCACACACCTCGTACAACTCACGGTGCGCCTTGGCGGCGCGCAGATTGCCGGGCGTTGGCACCTTCCGGGACAGGTTCACCGGGGCGAAGGCCCGTTTGACCGCATAGGCGTTGATCAGCGGGAAGTTGCGCTGAACCGTGGGAACCATCGCGTCCACGTCGTTCTTCCGGCCGAAGAGGATGCGGGAGATCGTCCGCAGCGTGTGTGCCGTCATCTCCTCCGCCACGTCGACGGTCGCGTCCGGCGCGGTCTGCCACCGCTCGGCGAGGCTGCCGGTCTCCTGGGTGATCTCCGAGCCGTAGTTGTTCACCTGACGAGGCGTGAACAACGACTGCAGCATGCGGCGCTGGCGCAGGTACTCGTCCCCCATGCTGGTGAGCAGCCCGTTGCCGAACGACTGCCGCAGCTCCCCGAGGAACCTGTTCTCCTTGGTGAACGTCTGCGCCGAGGACGCCAACACCTGCTGAGCGCCATCCGCCGAGAACACACCGTAGAACTCCGCCCGCAGTCCCGGCGGACCCACCGTGAACCGGACCACGTCACCGTGGTCCCGCAGCGCCTTACGGTAGGTGCCCAGCGCGTCCCGCTGGAGGTCCATCAGCGAGCCGAACAGCGGGTGCCCCGCCATGGTGGGAGGCGCCGAAACCCTCGAAGTGGTCGAGGTCATGATGCTGTCTCTCCTTCTGCTGTTTCCGTGCCGGGCCGCGTCCTGTGGGCCCGGCACGTCGGGTAATGCGGGTGCCGGCCGCGCCGGCCGGTGCTCGATCGGGCACGCGCTCGCCGGACGCGGATCCGTCCAGGCCGATGCGGTGAACTCCAGGCAGTCCGACCGCCCTGCGGGCCCGAAGGCCACGGTCCAGCCGGCCGGGACATCGATGGCCGACGGCCACAGCGAGTGCTGCCGCCGGTCGTCGACGATGATGAGGTAGTCGGTGTCCGGACTGTCGAAGGGACTGGTCATCAAGGCGTCCTCGGTGAGTCCGGTGTCGCCGCCGTGGCGGTGCGCAGGTGGGCCACGTCCGATTCCGGGGACGCCACGATCTCCGCCAGCAACCGCTCGTAGGCGCGGGCCATGCGCTCGACGGTCCGCAGGGAGAAGAGGTCGGCGCTGAACTCCAGGTAGCCCCGCAGACCCGATGCCGTTTCCTC
This sequence comes from Streptomyces kryoterrae, assembly GCF_054072135.1. NCBI lineage: Bacteria > Bacillati > Actinomycetota > Actinomycetes > Kitasatosporales > Streptomycetaceae > Streptomyces > Streptomyces kryoterrae. The sequence goes on from NZ_CM133358.1 coordinate 127,768, forward strand.
CGCGACGAGGTTGAGGTCGTACTTCGTGGTCGTCGTCGCGGGACGGACGGGCAGCACCTGAAGGTCCGTTCCGTCACCGCCGGCCCCGGTGGGGGCGGCAGCAGGAAGCAGGTTGAACATGACCTGGAACAGTGGGGAATGCCCCGGCTCGGGAGTGGGCACCAGAGCCCGGACGAGGTCAGGGAACGGCAGATCCTTGTGTTCGTGCGCCTCGGTGGTGACGCGCCTGGTCTGCGCCAGCACGTCGGGGAAGGAACGGTCGGCGGGCACGTCGAGACGGAGCGCCACCAGATTGACGAAGTAGCCGACCACCCGCTCCAGTTCGCTCCGCGGCCGGTTCGACACCGCGGTGCCGATGGCCAGTTCGCTGCCGTCCATGTGTCCGCCCAGCAGAACGGCGAAGGCCGACAGCAGGGTCATGTAGAGCGTGACCCCCTGCTTTTGGCTCAACCGGCGCAGATGTTCCAGTAGTTCGGCGGAGATCCGGAGATCCACCGACGAGCCCTGGTACGTCTTGACCGGGCATCGCTCGTAGTCGGTGCGCAGCGGCAGACAGGTCGGCAGCCCCGCCAGTTGCCGCCGCCAGTAGCTCTCTTGGCGGGAGAGCTCCGCGGCGGCGGTCGTCTGCGCCTGCCAGCGGGCGAACCCGGCGTACGACAGCGGCAGTTCGGGCAGCTCCGGTGTCTTCCCCAGGCTGAGCGCGCGGTACAGCTCGAGCAGTTCCGCCAGTACGACGTTCACGGACCAGCCGTCAAAGACTCCCCAAGGCCGGGTAAGCACTCCGATGTGCTGATCGTCGGACACGGTGAGCAGGTGCGCGCGGATCGCGTACCGGTCTTCCGGTGCGAAGGGGCGCAGCCGTTCGGCGCGCAGCCACTGCGTGACCGCCTCCTCGTCGACGGCAGCCGGCCGTACCGCGAAGCCGTCGGCGGGATGGACGCTCTGGGTCACGGTGCCGTCGTGCCGGACATAGCCGGTGCGCAGAACCGCATGCCGTTCCACCAGCGCCCCCACGGCGCGCGCATAGGCCTCGCGATCCAGGAAACCGTTCATTTGGAACGCCAGTTGGACGTTGTCGTGTGCCGTTCCCAGGTGCGCGGGCCGGTTGAGGAACCACAGGTCGCGCTGTTGAAGCGTGATGGGTGCCGGACCCCGCTCCCCGGCCTCGTCGACCGCTGCCCGGTCGGCCGGGCCCGACGGTCCGCTCTCCTTTTCCGCCGACGGATCCAGGACGGCGGACATCTCTTCGACGGTGGCTCCGCTGAAGATCAGCTGGAGCGGCAGCTCGGCGCCGGTCTCCTTCTTGATCCGCAGCGTGAGCCGGGTCGCGAGCAAGGAATGTCCGCCGAGGTCGAAGAAGTTGTCCTGGAGTCCGACCTGGGTGAGACCGAGGACGTCGGCGACGATCCGGCACAGCGCGCGCTGTGCGTCGGTCCGCGGGGCGACGTACCGCTCCTTGGTCACATCGGCCTCGTCCGGGGCCGGCAGGGCCCGCTTGTCGACTTTGCCGTTCGGCGTGACCGGCAGTTCGTCGAGGACCACGAACGTGCCGGGCACCATGTAGTACGGCAGCTGCGCGGAGAGGTGCTCCTTGAGGGCGCGAGCCAGCGACGGCCCCCTGCGGCCCAGTTGCGGATGGTTGGTCGCGGCGAGTGCCCGATACGGCTCACGCGCCCGTACGCCGGGCAGTTCACCCCGTCCGAGCACCAGGTCGAGGCCGTCGAGCCGGTCCTGCGACCAGGTGCCCGCCACCTGGAAGCCGAGATCCTCGGCGTGCAGGAGAACGGTTTGCAGCTCCAGGAACTCGTCCGCGGGCCGCGATCGGGGTGCAAGCGGTTCAGCCGCTCGGGGATGCGACCTGCGCCCGAGCTCCGCGCCAAGGCGCACGGCGTCGGTGACGCGGGGGTTCGTCAAGCCGCTCACCCCGAACCGGTCGGGGACCTCTCCGTCCAGCAGGGCACGCAGCTCCGCCGGGGAGGCGGCCTCAAGCCACGACAGAGAGGCGGCCGGCGCAACGTTTTTGCGCAGGATCACGTCGTAGCGGTAGGCGAGTGCCTCACTGGTTCCCTCGCCCAGCCCGACGAGGAGGTCGACCGCTCCCATCTCGGGGAGACGCTCCGGCAATCGTGCGAAGTACGTCGGGCTGACGAGCAGTTCCCGCTCCTGACGCCGGCTGCGCCGCACCTGGGCGGCCAGCGTGTCGACGGTGCCGCCAGGCTCCCTGCGATCCCACTCGGCCGCGCAGAGCTGGGCGTTGAACAGATCCAGGTTCCGGACGTCGCCGACAAGGATGCTGCCGCCGTCCTCCAGGAGCGGGACCAGAAGGGCGAGTACCTGTTCCAGGTACTCCTCGTTCGGGAAGTGCCGCACCACCGAGTTGAGCACGATCGTGTCGTACTTCTCGCCGGACAGCTCCGCCACGGACAGTGCGTCCCCCTGGGTCAGAGTGACATGCGACCATCCGCGGCCTGCCACGCCGCGGCGTGCCGCGTCGAGAGCCGTGGCCGACGGGTCGAGCGCGTGCACCGAAGCGCAGCCCGCGGCGTAGCGCAGGAGCAGCTCTCCCCCGCCGCAGCCGATCTCCAGCACCCGCTTCGGGCGTATGCGCCTCAGCTGCCGGGCCGCGGCCTCGACGGATTCCTGGTCGGCGGATCCGGTGCCGAGCCCATACAGGTCGTCGGAGTGCTGCCGCCACTGTTCGAGTTGGGCGGCGTTCTCCTCCTCGACGACGGTGTGCAGCCACTGGGGAGTCGGGCTCACGTAGGCGGCGAGCGTGCGGTCGGCGCCGCTCCCCTGCGGGACGACCACGGCACGGTGCACCGAAGGGTGCTTGAGCAGTACGTTCACGACTTCGCCGGGTTCTACGCGGAAGCCGCGCACCTTGATCTGGTCGTCGACACGGCCGAGGTAGTCGAGGGTGCCCTCCGCACGCCATCTCACCAGGTCACCGGTGCGGTACATGCGTGTTCCGGGTTCGAACGGATTGGCCACGAACCGCTCGGCTGTCAGCTCCGGCCGGTTCAGATAGCCACAGGCCATGCCGTCGCCGGAGGCGTACAGCTCACCGGGCACCCCGACCGGTACCTGTCGCAGCGCCTGGTCCAGCACGTACACCCGGGTGTTCCACACCGGAGGGCCGATGGGCACGGCTGTCGCTCCGGGCTCGGCCCGGTAGAGGCAGGCGGTGGTGGCACCGCCCTCGGTGGGCCCGTACAGGTTGTGCAGTTCGGTGTACGGCAGCACGCGCGCGAACCGTTCGGCGAGCTCGACCGGAAGCGCCTCGCCCGCGGTCTCGACGTGGCGCAGGCCGGTGCACTGTTGCGCAGTCGGTTCCGACAGGAACTCGGCCAGCATCGACGGGACGAAGTGAAGGTCGGTGACCCGCTCATCGCGGATCAACCGTGCGAGGTACTCCGGATCCTTCTGTCCGTCAGGCCGGGCGATCACCACAGCCGCGCCGACCTGGAGCGGCCAGAACAGCTCGGGCACCGACACGTCGAACCCCACCGACGTCTTCAGCAGCATCCGGTGCTCGCCGCTCATGCAGTAGTGGCTCTGCTTCCACGCGGTCCAGTTCACGCCCGCACGATGGGGAATCACCACGCCCTTCGGCCTGCCCGTGGAACCCGAGGTGTAGAGCACGTACGCGGCGTCGTCCCGGGCCACCTGGGCCCGGGGGTTGTCGTCCCGGGCGCCGGTTGTGTCCGGCAGCTCCTCCAGGACGAGCAGCGGCACGCTGTCGGCGAGCACCTGCTCCACGCGCTCGCCCGGGAGGTCGGTCTCCATGGGGAGGTACGCCGCTCCGGTCTTCACCACGGCGTGGACGGCGACCACCAGGTCGAACGAGCGCGGCATCCGGATCGCTACCCGCTGCCCGGGCCCGGCGCCCCGCTCGATCAGCCAGTGTGCGAGCCGGTTGGCACGGGCGTTCAGTTCCGCGTACGACAGGGTGCGGCCCTCGAAGACCAGCGCGGTGCGGTCCGGAGTACGTGCGACCTGCGCCTCGAACGCGGCAGGCAACGTCTCGTGCGGGAGGGGTGTCGCGGTGTCGTTCCACTCGGCCAGGCGCTGCCGGTCGCCCGTCGGCAGGACATTGACGTCCAGCGCGGCGATGCCGGTCCCGTCATCCGTGGCGAGGGCATCGACAAGGCCCGCCAACGCGGTTTCGAGGCAGTCGGCCACCGCCTCGCACGTGACCGTCTCCTCGACCTGGATGTCCAGCGACAGCTCGGTGCCGAAGTCGTCGAGCGATACCGTCACGGGGTAGTTGATGGCGTCCACGGCCGCGAGGAAGCGCACCCCGTGGTCGTCGATGCGCGGCAGTTCCTCGTCGTGCCCCGCCTCGAAGTGACGAAAGTTGACCACAGCGCTGAACAGCGGGGCGTCGCCGTCCAGGCCGCTGCACCGCTGGACCAGGCTCAGGGGACTCTGCTCGCGTGCGATCAACTCCCGCAGCCCGGTGTCGACGTCCGTGATCAGCTCGCGCACGGTCCGGCCGGCGAGCCGGGTGCGCAGGGGAAGCGTGTTGATGAAGTTGCCGAGCATGCGCTCCACCCCGGGCACGCCCTGCAGGCGCCCGGACATCACGGCGCCGAACACCACGTCGTCGCGCCCGCTGGTGGCAGAGACGAAACAGGCCCATGCCGCGTGGAAGAGACAGGCCGGGCTCAGTTGCAGACGCTGGGCCTGGGCCCGCAGATCACGCGCGAGGGACTCGGGCAGCGCTCGGCGTAGCCGACCGGCCCGCCGACCGTTGCCGTGCACGTCGGTGAGGCCGAACGGCGCCGTGGGTTCCGTGACGTTCTCGAGGGCTGCCCGGAAGTAGTCCACCGTGTCGTCCGTGGTGTGCCTGGCCAAGGTGTGGGAGACGAAGTCGCGGTAGGGCGCCGGGGTGGACAACAGGTCGGCGCGGCCCGCCATGTGCATGGCCAGCTCCTGCAGGACCAGTCGCAGGGACGTGGCGTCCTCGATGAGATGGTGGGCGGTCAGGAGCAGGTAGCGCCGCTGCGAGTGCGGCTCCTCGGCGACGACCATGCGCAGCAGCGGCGCGCTGTCGAGGCGCATCCGTTCCTGGCGCGCGAGCAGTTCCTTCGCCTGCTCCTCGGGATCCCGGCCGGCGGCGAGCCTGGTCCGCTCCACGGGGAGCCGCGCGGCCCGGTGCACGACCTGGACCGGTTCGGGCAGGCCTGCTGTGAGAACAGCGGTGCGCATCACGTCGTGGCGGTCGACGATGCGCTGCAGCGCATCGATGAACCGGGCGCACGCCTGCTCGTCGTCGGCCCGGTAGAGGGTGGAGACGAGATACGGGTCGTTGTCCGGGTCCATCAGGTGGTGGAAGAGGATGCCCTCCTGCGTCGGCAGCAGGGGGTAGATGTCCTGGATGCCGGCCGCCCCGCCGGGCACGGCGGCCACGACGGTGTCGATCTGTTCCTGTGTCAGGTCGATCAGCGGAAGCAGGTCGGGGGTGAGACGCTCACAGCCCTCCGGGATCCGGTTGGCCGGGACGGTGTGCGCGGGCGCCGCTCCGGTCGCGTCTACGCGCGCCGCCAGATCGGCCAGCGTGCGCGCGGTGAAGACGTCCTGGACGGTGATGTGCAGACCTCTGTCCTTCAGCCGCGCCACCAGCACCGTGATCATCAGGGAATGGCCGCCGAGGGCGAAGAAGTTGTCCTCGGCGCTGACCCTGTCGGCTTCGAAGCCGAGGAGGTCGGCGCAGACGTCGGCCAGGTGCCGCTCGGTGTCGGTGACGGGTGCGACGTAGGCGCGCTGGGCGAAGGCGTCGATGCCGGGGGCCGGCAGGGCACGGCGGTCGAGCTTGCCGTGCGCGGTCACCGGCAGGTCGGCGAGTTCGACGTACGCGCTCGGCACCATGTACTCGGGCAGGGCGCCCTCGAGGTGCCTGATCAGGTCGGCGCGGTGGTCGGCGAGGGCGTGTCCGGGTTCGGGCACCACGTAGGCGACCAGGCGGGGGCTGCCGGGCTGGTCCTCACGGATCAGGACGGCCGAGGAGCGGACGGAGGGGTGCTCCGTGAGCCGGTGCTCGATCTCGCCCGGCTCGATGCGGAAGCCGCGCACCTTGACCTGGTCGTCGGCGCGGCCGAGGAACTCCAGGTCGCCGTCGGGCAGCCGGCGCGCCAGGTCGCCGGTACGGTACATGCGGGCGTCGGAGGAAGCGTCGAACGGGTTTGGCACGAACCGTTCGAGGGACAGCTCGGGCTGGTACAGGTAGCCGCGGGCCAGCCCCACGCCGGCGATGTACAGCTCGCCGACGCAGCCGACGCCCTGCGGTGCGAGAGCCTCGTCGAGCACGTGCAGTTGGATGTTCTGGATCGGCCGGCCGATGGGCACGACGCGGGGCGTGTCATCAGCGGGGACGGTCCAGTGGCTGACGTCGACGGCTGCCTCGGTGGGCCCGTACAGGTTGTGCAGCGACGCGGTGTGCTGCTCGTAGTGGCGTGTGCACAGGTCCGGGGGCAGCGCCTCACCGCTGCAGAACACCTGTCGTACGGTCGTGCATCGCGCCCAGCCCGGCTCCTCGACCATGTTGCGCAGCATCGACGGCACGAAGTGCAGGGTGGTCACGCCGAACGCGCGGACGGCGGAGACCAGGTAGGCCGGGTCACGGTGACCACCGGGCGCGGCGATCGCGAGACGGGCGCCGAAGAGCAGCGGCCAGAAGAACTCCCAGACGGACACGTCGAAGCTGTAGGGCGTCTTCTGCAGGACGACGTCGTCGCCGGTGAGTCGGTACTGGTTCTGCATCCACTCGATGCGGTTCACTGCGGCCCGATGCTCGATCATCACGCCCTTGGGGCGGCCCGTGGAGCCGGAGGTGTGGATCACGTACGCCAGGTGACCCGCGTGCGTACCGGATTCGGGCGTGGGGATGTCCGCGTCCCGGGCGTCGAGGACGTCCATGCCCTCCTGGTCGCGCAGGGTGCCGTCGGGATGCAGGACGAGCAGGTGCTCGACGCCGTGCAGTGGTTCGGTGTCCAGGTGCGGCTGAGTGAGGACCACGGCGACCCCGGAATGGTCCACGAGGTCGGTGCGGCGGGCCGCCGGGTAGGACGGCTCGATCGGCATGTAGGCGCCCCCGGCCTTCAACGCGCCCAGAATGCCCGCGACCATCTCGGCGGAACGCTCCGCGTGCAGACCGACCAGCTTGTCCGGCCCGACACCGTGTCGGCGCAGTCCGCGGGCGATCCGGTCGGCCCAGGCATCGAGTTCGGCGTACGTCCATGAGCGGTCGGTGCTGACCAGGGCGGTGCGCTCGGGGTGCCGGGCCACCCTCTCCTCGAACAGTTCGTGCAGGCACCGGTCGTCGCTGAAGGGTCTCTCGGTGTCATTGAACACCTCGACCACCTGGCGACGCTCCTCGGCGTCGATCATGGCGAGCCGGGACACGGGCAGCGCCGGATCGTCGGCGACAGCGGCGAGCAGCCGGGTGTAGTGACCGATGAAGCGCCGGATGGTCTCGCGGTCGTACAGGTCGGGGTTGTACTCGACGGTACCGACCAAGCCGTCAGGGGACTCCCGCAGGTCGACCGTCAGGTCGAACTTGGTGAAGCTGAGATCGAATTCGACTGGGGAGACCTCAAGACCGCCGAGGGTGACGTCCCGTCGGGTCTGTGCCTCCTGTAGGACGAACATCGTCTGGAAGACGGGCGAATGGGCGAGGCTGCGCTCGGTGTCCAGGGCCTCCACGACGGCCTCGAAGGGGACTTCCTGATGGTGGTAGGCCTCCAGCGCGGTCTTCTTCACCTGGGCCAGCAGATCGCGGAAGTCGGGGTCGTCCGCGAGATCCGCGCGCATCACCAGGGTGTTGGCGAAGAATCCGATGAGATCCTCGACCTCGCGTCGCCCGCGGTTGGCGACGACCGTTCCGACGGCGATGTCCGTCTGGTGGGTGTAGCGGTTGAGGACGACGGTGTAAGCGGTCAACAGGGTCATGTAGAGCGTGGCTCCGTGGACCTTGGCGACGTCGCGCAGGGCGCTCAACAGTTCCGCCGGGCAGGTGAAGTTCTCGCTCGCCCCCGTGTAGGTCTTCACACGCGGACGGTCCCGGTCGACGGGCAGTGTCAGCCGCGGGTCGACGCCGGCCAGCTGACGCTTCCAGTAGTCCGTCTGACGGCCGTGCAGGTCACCGGCGAGCCGGTCGCGCTGCCAGTGCGCGTAGTCCGCGTACTGCACGGGCAACGGCTCCAGCGGGTCAGGACGACCCGCGCAGAACGCCTCGTACAGGGCGACCAGGTCGCGGAAGAACACACCGACCGACCAGCCGTCGGACACGCTGTGGTGCGTGGTGACGAGCAGGTGGTGCTCCTGCTCCGACTGCCGCAGCAGCCGTACCCGAATCAGCGGCCCGCGCTCCAGGTCGAACGGGGCGGCGGCCTCGTCGCGGCAGATCGCGGCGAGCCGCGCCGGGTCGGTCACCTCGTCCTCGGCGACCGTGAAGTCGCTGCCGTCGCCGATGACCTGGCACGGTACGCCACCGTGGTCGGCGAACCGGGTGCGCAGCACCTCGTGCCGCTGGACGATCGTCTCCAGGGCGCCCAACAGCGCGGCGCGGTCGAGACGACCGCGCAACCGCATCGCCATCGGGATGTTGTAGGCGGCGCTGGTGCCGTCCAACTGGGCGAGGAACCACAGCCGCTGCTGGGTGAAGGACAGTGGCACAGGTGTGCCGTCGGTCCGGGACAGGCGGGGAATGGTTTCGAGCGTGGAGAGGTCGACACCCTGTTTGCCGAGCAGGGCGATCAGGGCGCGCTGCCGCTTTTCCGGCAGGGAGCGGATTTTCCGGATGAGGTCGAGACCGGTGTCCTGGCTGGTGGTACCCATCGTCGTCCCCTGCCTCAGTTCTCGATGTCCAGCGCGTCCAGATCCTCGTCGCTCATGTGCTCGACCAGGGCGATGCCTTCGAGGATCAGGTCCAGCTCGCGCGTGCTCGCGTCCCCGGCCATCAGGAGGCGTGCGCGCAGCTCTCGGGCCATGTCGGAAAGGCGCGGTGAGTTGAAGACCGCTTCTGTCGGCAGCTCGACGCCCGCCCGCTCCTTGAGCAGATTGATCAGCCGGGCGGCCAGCAGCGAGTTGCCGCCGAGCGAGAAGAAGTCGGTCCGTGCTGTCAGCGTGGCCGCGTCGACCTGGAGGACGTCGGCCCAGGCCTGCGCCATGGCCTGCTCGGTATCGGTGACAGCGTCGGCGGGCGGCACGGGTTCCTGTGCCCTCGTCTCCGGTACGGCCGCCTGCGGGTTTCGACCGACCCAATAGGTGCCTGCCTCGAACGCGGTGGCCGGCAGGGGCACCATCCGGCGCCGCCCGGTGTGCAGCGCGCTCCAGGGCACCCGGACCCCGTGCACCCACAGGGCAGCCAGTTCCTCCAGGGCCCGATCCTCGGCGAGCCCTGCGAGAAAGGCCTCGCTCCGGGCACCGGACAGGACGGAGGTCCAGGGTCCGGGGTCGTTGTCGGCGTTGCCCCGGTACACGGGTACGGTCGTGGGGGTGCCCGCCAAGTGTTCGGCGAGCGCCCGGGCCAGTGCGGCACGGTCGGCGGCAACCACGGCGAGCCGCTCGGTCAGCGGCTCGCGGCCCAGCTGCGTGGTGTACGCGATGTCCGCGAGGCTCACGGTGGAGTCGGCGGCGTCCTCGCCGGGCAGGTCCGCCAAGTGGTCGAGCAGGCGCAGTACCGCCGTGTACAGGCGTTCCTCGGTCCGGGCGGAGACCACGACGACCTGCGGCACGGTGTCCGGGGTGGCGGTCCGGACCCCGGCGGCGGCCGGCGGTGCCTCGACGACCATGCTGACGTGAGAGCCGCCCGCCGCGACGCAGTTGATGAGGGCACGGCGGGGCTGGGTCGGGCCGCCGGTGTCCGTGCCGCCGCGCGGCTCCCAGCCCGTCAGTCGGTCGCACAGCTCGAGCGGCGAACCGTCCAGGTCCAGACGGGGGTTGGCGGTGCCGGCGCTGACGAGCGGTGCTATCTGGCCATGCTGGAGCTGCAGCACGACCTTGGTGAGCTGGGCGATGCCGGAGGCCGCCTCGGGGTGCCCGAGATTCGACTTCACGGCGCCGACCGGAACCGGGGTGGTGACGCCGGCGAACACCTCACGCAGGGCACGCAGTTCGACCTCGTCGGAGAACGCGGTGCCGTTGGCGGCGGACTCGACGTAGCCGATGGAGCCGGGTTCGGCACCGGCCCGCTCCAGCGCCCGACGCATGGCAGCGACCTGGGTGCGGTGGCTGGGCGTCATGAAGCCGTTGGAGCGGCCGCTGTGCAGCGAGGCGGTGCTCTTGAGGACCGCGAGGACGGTGTCGCCGTCGCGCAGCGCCGCGTCCAGCGGCTTGAGCAGGACGGCGCCGACCGCCTCGGCGGGCAGGTAGCCGTCTCCGTCGCGGAAGCTGCGGCTGCCCGGGTGGGTGCCGAGCAGCTGCATCTCCGAGAGCGCGACGTACTTGTCCTCGTGCACGGTCAGGTTGACTCCTCCCGCGACGGCCAGCTCGCACTCGCCGCGCAGCAGGTCGGCGCAGGCGAGGTGGACGGCCATCGCCGAGGAGGTGCACATGCTGTCCACGGCGAGGCTCGGACCCTCCAAACCGAAGAAGTGGGAGACGCGGTTGGCGATCAGGTTGTACGAGGCGGACGAGGTGAGCGCCGCGAGCACCGGTTCGGAGGCGTCCGCCCGGTACATCTGGTAGGCGGCTCCGACGTACACGCCGACGCGCCGGCCGTACCGGCGCTCGATCACCTCCTGGGTGACGCCGCCCTGTTCGAGCAGGTGCCACACGGTCTCCAGGAACAGCCGCTGCTGCGGGTCCATCGCGGCGGCCTCGCGGGGCGAGATGCCGAAGTGCAGCGGGTCGAACCGGTCGATGCCGTCGAGAAAGGCGCCGTATCGGATGCCGCTGTCGGTCTTCCAGCGGTCGGCGGGGACCTCGGTGACGCAGTCCTGGCCCTCGCGCAGCGCGGCCCAGAAGGCGTCCAGGTCGTCGGCGTGCGGGTAGCGTCCGCCGATGCCGATGACCGCGATGTCCTGGCCCGCCGGGGACGAGACCGGGGCGGGGGCGGTGGCAGTGGTGTTCGGCCGGGCCGTCTCGGGTGCGGGGGTCTGCGGCCGGGGTGCCTCGGGCGCCGCTTCGCCCACGAGGGCGCGCAGCGCCTGCGCGTGCTCGTCCGCGAGGTACTGAGCCAGCCCGCGCAGCGTCCGCACCTCGAACAGCAGCGTGCGCGACAGCGGCCCGAAGGTGTCCTCCAGCGGCTGGACCATGGTCACGGCGAGCACGGAGTCCATGCCGTACCGCTCCAGCGGGATGTCGGGGTCGAGGCGCTCGGGCCCGAGTTTGAGGGCCGCGGCCAGCACGCGCCTGAGGTGGGCCACGGCCCGGTCCTCGACGGACCGTGCGGATCCGCCACCGGCCGCCGTGGCGGGAACGGGGGCCTGCGGTGCCGTAACCGTCGTGGCCGGCGCTGCCACGTTCCGCGGCACGGCGGTCTGCGGTGCCGGCTCTCCGGCGTGCTCCGTCAGCCGGGTCAGCAGCGCCTCGCGGTCGCCCGCCACCACGAGCAGGCTGCCCTCCGTGACACCGCCCGCGGCGCCGGCCAGGGCCTGGTGCAGGGAGCCCAGGCCGCGCGGCGTGTCGAGGGGGACGAGGCCCAGGGCGCGCAGCTGTTCGCGGACGGGCCCCTCGGTTCCCATGCCGCCTTTGTCCCACAGCGGCCAGTTGACGGAGACGGTGCGGCCGCTGCGCAGGCCCGCATCGACGAGCCGGTTGCGGTGGGTGGCGTAGGCGTCCATGAAGGCGTTGGCGGCGGCGTAGTCACTCTGGCCGGGGTTGCCGAAGGCGCCGGCGATCGAGGAGAAGCAGACGAACAGCTCCAGCGGCTGCTCCTGGGTCAGCTCGTCCAGGTTGACGAGTCCGGTGACCTTGGGGGCGAGGACACGCTCCAGTTCCTTCGCACTCTTGCGGACGACGAAGTTGTCCTCGATGACGCCGGCGGCGTGCAGCACGCCGACCAGCGGCCCGTGCTCCGCGGTCACCCGGGCCAGCAGACCGGCAAGGGCGTGCCGGTCGGCGACGTCGACACGCTGGTGGTCGACGGTCAGGCCCGTGGCGCGCAGGGTGTCCAGCGCGGCGCGCCGTTCGTCGGTCAGCGGAGAGCGCCCGGTGAGGATGACGGTGGCGCGGCCGGCGGTGGCGGCGGCGATGTCCCGGGCCGTGATCAGGCCGAGTCCGCCGATGCCGCCGGTGATGAGGTAGACGCCGTCCTCCCGCCAGGGGGCGGCGGGTCGAGCGCCGGTGATCTCGGTGAGGCGGCGGACCTGGCGGTGGCCGTCGCGGTGGCGTACCTCCGGCTCGGGGTCGGCGGTGGCCTCGGCCGCGAGGCGCGCGGCGACGGTGGCGGGCGAGGCACCGTCCAGACACTCCAGGTACTGGGTGTGCAGCTTGGGATTCTCCAGGTGAGCCGTGCGCAGCAGCCCCGCCAGACCGGTGAAACAGGCCAGCTGGTCGCTGTCGCCGACGAGCGCGACCTGGAGCAGCGTGGTCCGGCGCACCCCCTGTTCCAGCAGCCGCCGGGTCAGCGTGAACACCTGCCGCACGGCATCGACGTACTGCCGGTCCAACGATGCGTCGGCTGGATGAAGGATGGTGAACCCGGTCCCGGCGGGCAGGGTGGCCCGCAGGGTGTCGCGGTCGCCGTCGGTGAGCCGACCGAGCACCACGACGTGCCGTTCGGCGAACAGCTCACCGGGCACGGCCGCTGCGATGACGCGCGCCGTCCACTCGGGCCGCAGCAACAGCACGTCGGCGCCGCTGACTGCCGGCTCCCCGGCAGCCGGTGCGGGCCGGTGCGGTGCGCCCTCGGTGTCAATGTCGAACCAGCAGCGCTCGCGGGCGAACGGGTAACCGGGAAGTCCGATGCGCCGCACGGCGCTGCCGGCCGGCCAGACGTCCTCCCAGCACACCTCGGCGCCGTCGGCCCACAGCGCCAGCAGCGTCTCGTACGAACCCTGGCGCGTCCAGGCGTCCAGCGCGGCGCGCAGCGCCGGGGCGCCGGCGGTGCGGTCCGGGCGGACGGTACCCCGGCGCCAGGGGCCCATCGCGCCCGGGTCCGCGGCGAAGGCGGCAAGCCGCTCGCGGGCGTCGGCCAGGCTGCTCGCGGCGAAGGCGAGGCGCTCCTCCAGAGCCATGCGTCCGGTCTGCAGGGTCCAGGCGATCGCGGGCAGGTCCGCGTCGGTCGTCTCGCCGAGCCGGGCATGCAGACGACGGGCCTGTTCGGCGAGCTGGCTCTCACTCTTGGCGGAGAGCACCAGCAGCGCGGGGCGGCCGTCGGCCGGGGCATCGGCCTGGCGGGCCGGCGGCTGGTACTCGGCGATGACGACGTGGGCGTTGGAGCCGCCGCCGCCGAAACTGGACACCCCTGCGACCCGCGGCAGCGTACGGCCCTCCAGCACGGGGCGCCGCCAGGGTTCCAGGGTCCGCTGGACGCGCAGCGGCGTGCGGTCGAAGTCGATGTGCGGGTTGAGGGTCGCGGAGTGCAGGCTCGGCACGAGTTCGCCGTGCCGCAACTGGAGCAGCACCTTGGTGATGGCGGCGACCCCGGCGGCGGACTCCAGGTGCCCGATGTTGGACTTCACAGAACCGATGGCGAGCTGCTCGGGTGCGCCGCCCGCGCGGCGGAAGGCCTGCTCCAGGCCCGAGACTTCGATCGGGTCGCCCAGGGAGGTGCCCGTGCCATGCGCTTCGAGGTAGCTCAGGGCACGCGGGTCGACCCCGGCGTCGGTGAGAGCGTCGGCGATGACCTTGCCCTGGGCGACCGGGGTGGGCACGGAGTAGCCGCTGGTGCGCCCGCCGTGGTTGACGGCGGTTCCCTTGATCACCCCGTGGATCTGGTCGCCGTCGGCGATGGCCCGCTCCAGCGGCTTGAGCAGGACGGCGCCGACGCCCTCGCCGGGCACATAGCCGTCGCCGCCCTCACCGAAACTGCGGCACCGGCCGTCGCTGGAGAGGAACTTGCGCTGCCCGAGCACCAGGTGCTTGTTGGGGTGAGGGGTGAGGTTGACGCCGCCGGCGAGCGCGGTGTCGCACTGACCGCTGCGGATGGCCTCGCAGGCCAGGTGGATGGCGGTCAGGGAGGAGGAGCACATGGTGTCCACGGCCAGGCTCGGGCCGTGGAAGTCGTAGAAGTACGACACCCGGTTGGCAACCGTGGCGGCGCTGCCCCACAGGGCCGCAGACTCGCCGCGTTCCTGCGCCTGGGCGCCGAGGAGCTGGTACTCGTGGTACATCACGCCGACGAACACACCGACCTTCGCGCCGCGCGAGAGCCGGTCGGGGGTGTATCCGGCGTCCTCCAGGGTGTGGTGGGCGCACTGCAGGAACAGACGTTCCTGCGGGTCGAGGTGGTCGGCCTCCATCAGCGAGATCTGGAAGAACAGCGGGTCGAACCGGTCGATGTCGTCCAGGAATCCGCCCCAGCCGCCGGCGCCGGCCTGGGCGTACCGGCCGTGGTTCCATCGGGCGGCGGGGACCTCGGAGACGCAGTCGCGGCCCGCGCGCAGGTTCTGCCAGAACTCGTCCAGGTCGGCGGCTTCGGGGTAGCGGCCGCTCACACCGACGATCGCGATGTCGCCGGGACGCACCGACTCCGGCTCTGCCGGCGAATCGGCGGCGGGCAACGGACGGCTGGACAGACCCGTCAGGTCCGCGCACACACGACCCTGTTCGTCGACGACGGTGACGTCCAGCCGGGCGGAGGCCCGGTCTGTGCCGCTGCCGAGCTGGTGACGGATCCACGCGTACGCGATGGTGGGCGAGGCAGCGAAGGCCTCGGCGCGAGTGAGGGCGAACGGCAGGGCCGGCGCCACTGAGCCGCCGTCGCCCAGCCACAGGCCGATGGTGGCCTGGAGGGCGCCGTCGAGGATGCTCGGGTGCAGCAGGCCGCCGTGCAGCGGTTCGGCCGCCTCCGGCAGGCGTAACTCGGCGAGGACCTGGCGGCGGCCCTCCGGGTCCCTGCCGGTGCGCAGCTCGGTAAGGGAGCGCTGCGAGGGGCCGTAATCCAGGCCGAGGCCACCGTAGAGGTCGTAGACGTGCTCGCCGGAGTACATCGTCTCGGTGCATGCGGCCCGCAGCTCGGTGAGGGGCAGGGTGCGCCCGGTGCCGTCTTCGAGGCTCGCCCGGCCCTGCCCGCACAGGGTGGTGGCACCGTCGGCTCCGACGGCGAGGGCCTCGTACGTGCAGCCCTCCCCGCCGGTGCGCACGCGCACGCGCAGCGTCAGCCCGTCGGGGCCGTACACGGCAGCCCGAAGCCACACGACGTCGGTCAGCCGGACGGCTGCGGCATCCTCCCGGCCCAGCGCCCGGGCGACCGCCACGCGCGCCATCTCCAGATGCGCGACCCCCGGCAGCACCCGGGCGCCGCGAACCTGATGGTCACGCAGATACGGTTCGGAGCCGTCGAAGCGGGTCTCGTACGTCACCTCGTCCGCTGGACCACCGGGCACGGTCCGCTGGAGCAGCGGGTGGGTCTGCGGGGCGGAGGTGCTCGGCGAGTCGTTCTGGACAGCGGGTGTGTTCTGGACGCCGTGGGCGCCGACGAGGTGGGACGCCATGGCCTGCAACGTGCGGTGCTCGCTGAAGACTCCCGGAGTCAGCGCCAGCCCGAACCGTTCGTTCACCCGCTCGGCGAGCCGCGCCCGCCCGCCCAGGTCCAGCCCGAACTCGCTGAGTTCCGCGTCGGGACGCACATCGACGGGGTGCACGCCGAGAAGGGCCGCCGTCTCTTCCGTGAGGGCGGTGCGTACGACGGAGAGGGAGTCGGGGACGGGCGGAGCCGGGGCCTTCTCGGCCGGAGCCGCGGCGGCGGGAGCAAGCACTGCCGTCGGCGCAACGGGAGCGGGCACGGCCGACGCTGCCACGCCCCCACCAGCAGACAGCTGAGGCTCCAGCCACGCCGCGAAGTCCGCGATCGTCCCATGCTCGAACATCACCGTCGGCGACAACTCCACCGACAACCGCCCCTCCAACTCCTCCACCAACGACAGCAGGTCAGCCGACCCCAACCCCAACTCGTAATAACCCAACCCCACATCCACCACATCCGCAGACACACCCAGTCGCGAACCCACCAACTCCCGCAACACAGCGGAGACAGGCAGGGAACCCACCACCGGCGCAACAGCAGGAGCAAGCACTGCCGCCGGCGCAACGGGAGCGTCACCACGGACATCGAGTGCGCCAGCCGCCCGGATGCGCTTGGCGACGAACTGCCCGACCTCGGCGACCTTCTGGCCGGCCTCGTCGTAGAACTCCACCACCAGGCGGATGAGTTCGTCGTCGCGGCGGACCGAGTCGGCGGGCACCCGAACGTAGCAACGCCCACCCAGCGGCCCGGCCGCGCGGAACCGGTCGAACATCAGCGGAAGGTAGAGGCCGGGGCCGTCGTTGTCCCCGTGCAGCATGCCCAGGGCGACACCGCCGCCGAGGAGCCCGGCTTCGAAAAGGGCGGGGTGGAAGAGGAACGCGCCGGTGGAGGCCTGGTGTTCGGGGGCGAGTTCCAGCTCAGCTATCCAGTCGCCGGGACGGTGGTGGACCGCGCCGCCGAGCTTCATCAGGCCCGAGTGCAAAAGGTCGTACTCCCTGCACCAGGTGTAGATCTCGTCCATGCTGGTGCGTCGGGTCGCCCCCTGGACGGGCAGCGGGAGCCGCTCCGTGAAGGCGACGGGGCCGCGGTGGTGCGCGGTGACGACGGCGTGCAGGACGTCGGTGGCGTCCTGGGCGCGGCAGCTGCGCACCTCGATGCGCCATCCCCCTCCGGCCGCGGGGCGCCCCTCGACGGTGGTCAGGACGGCCTCACCGGGCCCGGCGACGAGGGGCGCGAGGATGGTGAGGTTGCGCAGCTCCACCTCGGGCATGGGGTGCCCGTGCCGGGCGAGTACCTGGAGCACCATGTCCACGTAGCCGACGCCGGGCAACAGGCTACGGCCGTACACGACGTGCCCGCGCAACAGGGGGTTATCGGCGGTGACGGTAAAGGTCTCGGTGAACGTGGGCAATACGGTCATCGGTTTTCCGTCCCAAAAGAGGCGCGCGAGGGTGCCCGAGTGTGCACGGCGCGAACCGGGGATTCGCTTACGGACAGGGGGAGGGCGATAGCGGTCAGAATGAACCCGTCGCGGTGCATCCAGCGCCCCGTGAGCCGGGGAACCGGATTCCCGGACGCCTGGGGTGGAGGCACCAGGAAGCGCGCGGAGAAGAACCCGCGGGAATCGATGTCGATCCGGGCCCCGTCGAACCCCAGCATCCGCTGGGCGAGGGGGAACCAGACTTTGTAGACCGCCTCCTTGCAACTGAACAGCAATCGGTCCCATGGCACCGCGTCACTCTGCGCACCGAGCTGTTCCACAAGGTCTCGTTCGGTCGGCAGGGCGACCAGGTCGAGCAGGGATCCGGGAAGCGGGGCACTCTCCTCGGCGTCGATACCCACGGAATGCAGCCGACTGGCCCGCGCCACCGCGGCCGCACGGTATCCGGAGCAGTGCGTCATACTGCCGACCACTCCGGCCGGCCACTGCGGGGCCCTGAGCCGCCCGGGCGGCAGGGGAACCGGAGGAATTCCCAGTTGGCCGAGCGCGGTACGAGCACACCCGCGCACCGTCGAAAATTCCCGTCGGCGTTCTGGTACGGCATTGGCGACGGCCGCACGTTCCTCGGCGAAGAGATGAATGTCCGCGTCGTCGTCGAATGCCTCCGCAGACATCACGTCGGCGGGAAGTATGTCCTCGATCACTGTTCCCCCGGGCCCTGTTCTCCGGCCCTGTACCAGCTGGTCAGCGGGGAGTGCTCGTCGAGCTCCTGTGCTCGCTCCTTGGTGGACGGCAGGTGTTCGTCAATGTCGGGGCTGCGGTTCGGGGTGTACGCGGTGGCGTACGCGAAGGCTTCCTTCTCGTCGAACGCGCCCTCGAAGGCGAGGTCGACGCGGAGCGACTGCCTGTCGAACTCAGGTAAGTCGACGGCCGAATGGACGGCAGTCGGGTCGAGGAACCAGATCTCGTCGACCCGCTTGTGGATGACGGTGTCGTCGTCCGAGTGAATGGCCGGTGGGCTGTCCCCGAACATCAAATGAATGCGGAAATACTGGTCGAGCTCCGCAAGGTCGCGGCGCGGGATGACGACGGCGTTCTTCAGGTTCCTGGTACGAGCCATTTGGAGCCGCTCAACGTTGGAGACCATGATGACAGTCTCGTTGAGGTACGGAACGTGCTCGACGTGCTCGGGGGATTGCGCCGGTGCGGAGTGAAGATCACCGAACAGCCTGTCGTCGCTGCCACCACTCGCGTTGTACAGCGGAATATTCTTCCATAACCCGTTATCTAACTCGCCATATTCCTCTTCCACAGGTGACACCGAGGCAAGATATCCGAGACCTTCCCTCAAGCACTCCTGGTCGAGTTCGATACAGCCGAGTATGTGCGAGCGCACGCGTCTTTACCCCCCGGTGTCGATTGCGCTTTTCGGTTGCGAAATAGGCTCAAACAGGTGACGCCATAGCCAGGCGAAGGCTGTGTGGTCGCATATCAGTCCAGCTCTCCTCGATAAAGGTGAGGCAGTCCTGACGGCTTACAGCCGGTGCAATCTGCCCTCGCGGGGGGAACCTCGACTGTGGCGGGCCACAGCGGGTGTCACCCTTCCCCGTTGCACAACATCCGATAGATGTCAGCGTTTTCTCCGGAGAGACTGAAGATACAACACCTCACCCGGGAGAGCATGAGCCATCGCGACTTTTCTGGTAAGACGTGCCCCCCGATCGCCACCTTGGATTGCCGATACCAAGAATCAGTAAGCCAGAGGAAGGCAATGACAGAGATGCCACCTCCAACCCTTGCGGCGTGAGGCTTCCCCGTCTCGCTCCCCCATCGAATCGGGAGCTTAGGTTGCCTTGATCACGCCCGTCAACCGCCCTTCGAGGATCACGTAGCTCGATTCTTCAGCCCGGCCCCACCGTTCACCAGCTAATTCCTGCGCGGGGAAAGAGGAAAGTGGAAGTTGCCAAAGCCGCCATCAGACCTGACCGGACTGGCCCTTTGATCGCAACCGGACTCGCGCAGTCCTCCTGTCCACGCTCACGCCGATGGCACCCTTGGGCTGCGTGACCCGCGACTCAGCTCACAGGTCGGCGAATTGACGGGACTTCCACTGAGCTCCGTGATCGCTGTGCCGGACCGAACGGCCAGGCCGCTGGGGGTGTGCGGCCGCGGTCAGCGCGCTGCAGCCAGGTCGGCGCGCATGCTGCCCGCGGTCCCCAACCGTTCACTGATGGCGAGTCACCCGCCTGGACATAAGCCGCTGAGACCTGCCCGGCGGAGTGATTCACAAGTACCGGCATACCGCTGACCTGGTCGAATGAAATGCTTGGCAGCCGCAGTGCTGCAGGTGACGGATCATGGTTGACGGCTTGCAGCAGATGACCTAGGATTCCTTTGAATTCGATCAAGGTTGCGAAGCTCGCGGGGGGTAAATCCAACCATGATGGTCGAGGGTAAGCCGGGGCTGTATGAGTGTGAACATTGAACTTCCGCTCTGGCTTCGTTTCGTGTAGTCCACTCAATCATTCGACTTCTGGCTTCTGATGCCGGCCACCTTCAGTGAGATCTCTCGAAGAGAGCAATACTCGCTATGGCCGGAAACCATTGAAGTGGCTCCGGGGTGGCATCTCGTGCTGGACAGCAGCAGTCGCCGGCGGAACGCGGAGAACCACCCCCGGGGCATGGTGCTGGTCGTTCTTTCCCTCTTCGAGATCCGGGCCTTCGGTGCCGGGACCGGCGCACATCTGATGTTCAGCTGCATCCCGGCCGGATTCTTCCTCAGCTGGACGCTCTACCTGCAGGGCGGTCTCGGCTGGTCGGCGCTGCACACCGGCCTCACCGCGATCCCGTTCTCGCTGGGCGTCCCGATCGCCGGCAACTTCGCCGTCCGTAAGCTGTTCCCCGCTATGGACGCAACTGCCTGTTCGCCGGGGCGCTGCTGATGATGTCCGGGCTCCTGCTGTACGCGTGGATCGCCGACCGAGCCGGCACCACGATCACCTCCTGGCACGCCGTCGTGCCCATGCTGCCGCTCGGCGCCGGCATGCGCATGCTGCTGGCCCCGCTGACCGGCATGACCCTGACCGACGTCGAGCCGCGGGAGGCCGGTGCGGTGTCCGGCCTGATCAACGCGGCCGGTCAGCTCTGCGCCGCCCTCGGCGTGGCGATCATTGGCGGGTTCTTCTTCTCCGCCCTCGCCGCGAACGCGGGGACGCAGGCCGACCGGGTGCTCTCCATCGTCTGCCACAGACTGCTGAGCAGCACCGGATGGGCGCGGACCTCGACGAAGATCTCGTGACCGTCCTCGGCCGGCCGGCCAGTCGTGGCGGCGAACCGGACCGACTCCCGCAGGTTGCACATCCAGTACGCCGGCCCGAGTTCGGTGCCGGGCAACGGCGCCGCCCCTGCTGACCGTCACCCACTCTCACATCCACCGGGACCGACTATTGTGCAGCGCGAAAGAGATCTCACGTACACACGGTGCCGAGCGGGGTCGTGATGGCCAGCAGTAATGTCCACGCCCTCGGGGGCAGCGGCCGGGGCGTATCGTCTGCGAGCGGAGGCAGACCTCGCTCCCCTGGCGATGCGCAGCCACTCGGGTGGTGGACATGGTGGGTGGAAGGGATGGGTGGTGACATGGGCGCCGCCGGAGCCGATGTTGACCACCCCCGTTTCCCTGCCCGATCTGCGGCCCGGCTGTGCTGCGGAGCCGAAGTGGGACGGTTCTCCAGACACTCAGGTGTGTACCGCCTACTGGTGCCGTCGTGTCAGGAGCCTGTGCGCGAGGGTGGCCACGGGGGTTTGGGCGCGTCCTTCGTCGTAAGAATGCCGATGTGCGATCCGTTCCAGATGAAGGCGACCGGTACGTTCCGCGAGGGTCCGTCCTTGGCGACGTAGGCCGGGCGGGTCACGTCAAGGGCCGGCAGCTTCTGGCTGGTCGGGCGGTTTCCGAACCTCGATGATCCCGTTCGGCCGCATGGTTCGGTTCCTCCTTCTCAGCGCAGTTGCTCGGCCAGTCCGACGATGATTCCCTCCGGGCCGCGGACGTAGCAGAGCAGATAGCTGTCCTCGAACCGGGCCATCTCGCCGACGAGTTCGGCGCCGTGCGGGCGCAGGCGGGCAACGGTGTCCTCGATGTCGTCGACGGTGAACATGACGCGGTGCGTGCCCAGAATGTTGTGCGGCCGGTTGCGCGGCCCGGCGCTGATCACCGCGGGGCTGCGGTACTTCGCCAGCTCGAGCCGACTGTGACCGTCCGGGGTCCGGACCATCGCGATGTCACAGCGGACGCCGTCGAGCCCGGTGCACTGGTCGGCGAAGAGGCCCTCGACCTCAGCCGTGCCCTCCAGCTCCATACCGAGTTCCACGAAGAACGCGACGGCGGCGTCCAGGTCCTCGACGACGATGCCGACATTGTCCATCCGCTGAATCGCCATGCTGGTCTCTCCCTCTTCCTCGCGCGACCGGTGGTGACCGCCGACGTCCCTGGGACGGAGCCGGTGGCACGTTCTCGACATCCTCAGACCACCGAACCCGAAAAAACTGGATCGCGCCTCATCCCGGCTGCAGCAGACCCGCGAGCCGGGCGCCACCACCGAGGGTGAGTGCGGCGCAGGTGGCCGCTCCCATGAAGACGATCAGCCGCAGCATGCCATCCCCACTTTCCATGCTTCCTCGACGATTCGCAGCGTGCGCGCCTGAGCGTTGCGCCTCCCCCCCATCAGTTCACGGGTGCCGGGTCACCTTGGCGGGTGGAGTTCTGCGTGCCGCTCGCCCTCGCCGCACCCGCCCGGGCCCCGCCGGCGCGAGCTGGGGGCCGCGGCGACTCGCGGCGGGCCCGATTATCCGTGGACGGGAATGCAGATCAGCGCTGGACTGGGCTCCGGGCAGGATCCGATACGTCACCGTCCAGCCGAACCTCGTCGGCGAGGTACCCGCTGACACAGCGGTAGACCGCGGCCGGCACCAGCACCCAGCGCGCTACCTGCGTATTCGGGATGACCCTCACCCCTGGCGAATCGCGGCGCCGGGGTGACCAACGCGTCGGCGCCTGATGTCTCAGCGGACGCAGCGACGGCACCGGGCAGCGCGCCGTCGGCCTGGTCATCAGTGCGGGAAACGGCGGGGTGGGCGAGTGACTATGGATTCGCGGAACTCCGCAATCCGCGCATGGACCTGGCGCATCAGGTGGGTGTCCTCGATCCGGTCCAGGTAGAGGCAGCGGGCCAGTTCCTGTTCTGCTGTGCCACCTGCCCCGGGAGGCTGCTGGGCCCGGCACCCGGTCGCCAGTACGTGCCCGCGGCACAGCACTTCCTTCCCTCTCGTAACGCACACATCGGTGTTCGATCCGCCGCCCGGCGGCCGGATCGTCGGGCGAGACCGCACCGCCCGCCGCACGAGCACTCTCGACAGGTACACCTCGTCCGGGTCGAGTTCACCCGGCTCCACCAGATGCTCGACCTCGGCGACGGTGACGCGACCGGCCATCGCTGCCACCGGGTTGAACTGCGGGCCGAGGAGCGGAACACCATTAGTCGATGGTGAGGCCCTCCTCCAGTAGGTACTCACAGCTCCAATCGATCGGCCCCAGGCCACCGGAGTGCCCGACACACCACCGACGCGTTCGGCAGCGGCCGAAATGCGACTCATCAATTCGACCAGCATCGAAAACATGGCGTCGAACATGCCTTCGTACGAAGCATGTCGTGGACAGCGGGTCGACCAACCGCTGTGACCCTTGATGGAGGTATTGGCGTGATGGCCATGCAGAACGGGGCAGGACGCGGTGTGATCACGGCCGTTGCGGTGGGACTCTGCACGCTCGCGCTCACGACGGGGGCAGCCAGCGCCGCGAGCGGCCCCACCCGGACCGGGTTCGGCGCACAGGCGAAGGAACTGGGACTGACCAGCGCACAGGCGCATGGCCTTCAGAAGCGCGTGAACTCCTACCTGTCCGCCACAGGCGGCACGCAGGTGTCCGTGAACAGGATCCTCCTCGGCGACCGCGGTGAGATCCTGCTGACTCTGCCGGGAGAGAAGACGGCTCGGGCGGTGAACGCACCCAGGAAACCCGCATCCGAACTCTGCCCCGGCAACACGATGTGCGCATGGAAGGGCACCTGGTACTCGGGCGACAGGATCAACATGTGGGCCTGTTTCAACTATCGAATTCCATGGCTGGAAAACGGATCCTGGATCAACAACCAGTCCACCGGCACGGTCGCGAACTTCCTCGATGACTACGGCGTCTCGAAATGGCACGACAAAGGCGCTTTCTCGCAGGACCCGGACGCTCCCTGGTACTGGGTGCACTGGGTCAAGAACTGCTGACAGAACCCGACCGAGATACCCGATCCCCTCAGGAAGGGAAACAACCGACATGAAGACCCGAGCTCGTCTCGTGGCGACCCTGTGCGCCGCCGCCTCCGCGGTCACCATCGGTCTGGCGACTCCGGTCGCGGCCCAGTCGAACCAGGCCAGCGCCATATGCAGCACCTACAGGAGTTCGGACGGCAAGTACGTCGGGGTCAGTTGCAATACCGGCCGCTACTACGTCGTCGGCACAGCGTGCAGCGCGGGCGGCTGCACCACGATCGGCGGAAACATCGTCAGCGCCCCCAACACTTCATGGGCCTGGGCCGGCAGCGGATACTTCAGCGGCGATATCAGCGCCGTGTTCGTGTGAGATCGCGGCCCCACCGAAAAGCGAACACAGCACCTTCCTCGAGAAACCAGCTGAAGCACCGGATGCCCGAATCCCTTTACCGGGCGGTTTTCAGCTCGTTCTCTCCTCCGGCCTGAATCGGCCGAACACATGCGTGCATCCGGAGCACGAATCAGGTAAAAACCGTCAACCCAGGAGGAACCATCGTGACCCACGCACCTGCCCACGACACTCAGGTTCGCCCCGAGAGCCGGTCTTCCGCCGAGGAGGACCTCGACCTCTTCATCGGTGAACTGGAGCAGCAGATCCCGGACCGCACCGGCGCCGCGGCCGGCACGTGTATCGGCTGGTACTGCGTCTGATCCTGGCCCACTGCCAGGAAACCCCACTGGAGAGCACGCGGTGCCGCTCAGCGACATGCGGGGCGGCACCGCGCACGGGAGGCACAACACCATGATCGAGGTGCTGTGGGACACGACACCGCCGGCCGGTTCGGAGCACACACGTCCGCACGACTCGGCCGCCACCGGAAAAGTGCTGGAGGCCGTACGGGCGGGCACCACCGGTCGGCTGTTCCCCGCGGTGATGCGACCCACCGACGACGGCCTACTCGTACACGAGCGCTTCTTGGCGGGAGACAGCGATGCGGCCGTCCTGGCGGCGGCCTTCGCCACACCCGGATTCGCCCCGCTCACCGGGCTGTTCGACGCGCTTGACACGTGGTGTCACCGGGCCACGACGCGGTACGGCGAGCTCCTCGCTCCCGGTCTGCTCGACGTGACCGACGGCGACCTCTTCGGCCCCCTCGTGGCCGAGGTCTTCATCGCCTGCGCCGCGGGCGTCCCCTATGCGGCCGACGAGCAGCACGTCCGCTGGACGGATTTCCTGGACCAGTTCCTGCAACGTCTGGCCCGGGACGTCAGCGGCCCCTGGTTCGACCAGCCCTCGCTGCGAACGCCCGTGACGGGTATCGAGGCCCAGAGCGGGGAGACACACAACGGGCGCCGCAGGATCCTGCGCGTGAGCATGAGCGGCGGCGGCTCGGTCGCCTACAAACCCCGCCCACCAGGCGGCGAACTGCTCTTCCTCGCCTCCGACAACTCGGTGTTCGCCTTCCTCAATTCCCTGCCGCCCGTGACGGGACCGGTCGTCCTTCCCGTCCTGCGCTGCACGGCGGGCACCGGCCCCGACCGGCTGGAGTACACCTGGCAGGAATGGATCGAGCCGCCTTCGCAGTGGGGGGTGATCCGTTCGGCACCTGGAAGGCGGCTCGCCGGGACCAGGCTCGGCCGCCGACAGGCGGAACGCTTTTGGCATCGAGCGGGGTCTCTCACCGCTGCGGCCTTCCGGTTCGGCATCGTGGACCTGGGTGAAGGCAATGTCCTGTCCGGGACTCGGCCCGGACAGCAGGAACCCCTCCACTACCCCGTCGACCTGGAGATCTTCCTCGCGCCGTTGCAACGCCTCTACGACACCGGACTGATCGCCGATGCCGAAGCCGGGGACCATCACCACCCGGGACTCGAGGACCAGGCCCGCTGGTGCACGGTGGACGGTCCCGTCGCTCACTTCACCGACACCACCGGTGGCGGCCTGCGGCTGGTAAGACGAAACCGGCCATGCGCGCGCCCCCGGACCCGCACGGTGGTCGCCGACACTCAGGGCCGCACCGGATACGGGCCTTACCTCTCCGTCTTCCTCCGCGGCATGTTCGACGCCTGGACCCTGATGTGCCGCCACCATGACGCGATCCGTGGCTTTCTGACACGCGCCGGACAGGACAGCTGCGTCCGCGTCCTGCTCCAACCGACAGCGGCGTACACCGAATTGCTCGCCGACCGGCTCACCGGGACAGGACCGGGCATCGCCGCGGCACCCGATGCCGTACAGGACGCAACGCCGAACACCGGCGACACGACCCGAACCCGACCCGCTGCCGCGGTGCCCTCCTTTCCTGCCGCTCGAACCGGAGCCACCCGAGCCAAGGCCACCCCCGACGCCGTCTTCGGCCCGGACGAGGCCGCTCAGCTGGACGCTCTGGACGTCCCCTACTTCTTCCGCCCCGTCCGCGGCGGCCCACTGATGCGCATCGGCTCGCCGCACACTCCCGTGGCGGTGAGGTCATCCCCGCAGTGGCCACCGTCAACCGCCGTACGTGACGGCCGGGGCCGCGATCTGGCCGGGCTCGGCGTGGCACTGCGTGACGCGGTGGACTACGTGTACGACCGTGTGGAACCGTGCGCCCACCACGCAGACGGGGTACGTGTCCGACTCACCGACCGGCACACCGGCGAGGCCGCGTTCGACTGGCCGGAGGCCCGGCGCCGGGTCGTCTACACCTGGGACCGGGACACTGTCAGGATCCGCACCGAGCCCCTCGGCCGCCCAGCCCCCGCGCTCGACGTGCGGCGCCGCCTCCTGACGATCGACCGGGTGGACGCGACACTGCGCACCCGCTGGACCGCGTCCGGCTTCGGTGACAAGGAGACCGAGGACAGGCTCCGAACCCTCACAGGTATGGCCGTCCGCTGGCTGGAAGACGTCGTGGAACGGCACGGCTGGCCCGGGCGCGCGCTCGTCGGCCCGACCGCGGCGGCCGCGGCCTGCCGGCTCGTCCAGCACGCCGAGGGACCGCTGGACTTCCAGCACGAGTGCCTCCGGCTCATCGAACAGGCCGCCCGCAACGGCGATCTGCCCTGGCGGCAGGTGGCCTACGTGACCGACGCGCTGCGCATCCGGGAAGGACGGCCGCAGCTGTACGGGACCAAGTTCCGCTTGCAGGAAGGAAAACTGGAGCCGTGCCCCATCGAGCAACCCGACCGGGTGGACGAACTCCGGCGCAGTCTGAGGATGGAACCACTCGCCCGATACGCCACCCGCTTGCGCGGCCGGTACCAGCCGCAGACCGGCTGAGCGAGTCCCGGTGGGCTCACTTCACCACCCGCCACTGGGAGCGGAGACCCGGGGTCGTACCCGCGCCGGGCGGCCAGGGCGTCGTCGACGCCCACCGCGCCTACACGACGATGGTCGAGGCCGCACGGCCGTTCCGCGTGGGGACCCGGTTCCAGGCCCTGCCGGACGTCCGCTTCCTTATCGACGGCGGGCGGATCCGGGCGCCGGGAGACTTGCTGCCCGGCCCGCACGACACCTCCGCCCAGCGGTACGGCGAGCGGCTCGACCAGCGGATGGAGGGACGAGGCCGGCTCCTCGTGGTGGAGCAACCACTCGTGCTCGACCACGCCCTGTGGGCTCAAGTACGCTCTCTGGTCGCGCCCTTGTGGGAGCGGGCAGGCTACCCCGTCCTGCCGGCCATCACGGAACTCGCTCTCGGGGAGCGGATCACGGAGGGCGAAGGCCCTGCGCAGGGACCGCTGCACTCCACGCTGATCTGGGTACTGCACGGCACCGTGACCGCCACCCCGCGCGACGCACAGGGCGGGCCCACCCTCACCGCCGGGGCCGGCGACCTGCTGCACTGGCCGGCAGGCCAACCACACCGCGTGCACTTCGAGTCACGGACCTTGGCGATGCGCCTCCTGGTTCCCCGCGACCCCCGGTTGCTGAACGCGGGCGTCAAGGACGTCGTGGCCGCGATGGTTCACGAGCGGCGCGGCCAGAGCCGCGTCCCGTACCTGCCATTCCCTCCGGGCCAAGTCCCGACGCCACCCGATATGCCGGAACTGGCGGAGACAGCAGAGCTGTTGCGGGAGACGACCGCGACGCCACAGCTCAACCAGGCCCTCAGTGCCGTATGGGCACGAAGGGTCAGCGCGGGCGCGCTGGAGCCGGTCCCGGGCCCGCGGCCCCCCGTCCGTCTCTCGCCGGACGACCGCTTGCGGCCGGCCTCCACCGTCGTCCGCATGCCACTCGATGACGGTCGGACGTGGCTCTGGGCGGTCGATGGTCATGCCTTCCACCTTCGCGGCAGCCTGGGCGAGCGCGTCCTGAACCGCCTGCACCAGGGCGACACCCCCACCGTCCGGCAACTGTGCGCCGTAGCCGGACCGGACCGTGACGCACTGGTCTTGGCCCTGCTGAAGAAGCTGTACACGCTGCGTGGCGTGGACGTGGACGTGGACGTGGACGGACAGGAGGACACGGCGTGAGCGGGTCTGTGGCGGTGGAGACGGAGTTCTCCTGGAGCATCTTCGTGGAACGGTACTGGGACCGGTCTCCTGTGCTGTTCCGTTCTCTGCCCCGCTCCCCCGCCCCGTTCGCGGCAGGGGAGGTGTTCCGTGCTGCCGTGCACGGCAGCCGGTCCGCACGCGTGGACGGGCGTATGCCGTCCCATGTGCAGTTCACGGTCGAGCGCGTCCAGCGGGACATCTCGGACGATCTGCTGCCCGCCACCGAGGACGGCTCCTTCGACGCGTACGACACTCGCCTCGCCGCTCGCCTCGACGGCCGTCGGCACGCTCTCGTGGTCAACAGCTTTCACACTTTCGATGCCGCTGTATGGACGCGCGAGCGGGCCTTCTTCGCCGGACTGTGGGACGTCGTCGGCTTGCCCCTGACGGGCGCCATCACCACTTTGTTCCACGGCACCTACGAGCACAGTCCTGTCGGTGTGCACAAGGACCGTTTCGCCACGTTCATGTTCGGGCTCCGTGGCCGCAAGCGCATGCGGTTCTGGCCGCGCAGGCCGTGGGACGAGCCCGTCTCCACCAAGGTCGACTACGCCGCCCACAACAGGGAGTCGTTCACCGCCGATGTCGGCCCCGGCGACCTGCTGTACTGGCCGGCCGACTACTACCATGTCGGCGAGAGCGCCACGGCGGCTCCCGCGACGAGTGTCAACGTCGGCGTGCCCCGGGACGAGCACCATGTCGGCTACGAGCTGGAGGCTCTGCTCGCCGACCTCGACCCGAACCGGCTCACCGGTCGCAGCAGCTTGGACAACCTGCTCCCCCTCCACGACGTTCCCGTCACCGCACCGGGTCCCGGCGTCGACGGCCTCCTCTCACCCACGCTTCCCGAAGGACTCACCGCCCCGGTGGAGTCTCTGTATGCCTTCGCCCAACCGGACCGGATAGCCCGCCGCGTGACCACGGTCTCCCTGCGCCGCTGGACAGCCGGCGGGTTCGAACCCGTGCCGACAGCCGCCCCACCGCGTCCCCTCGCCGACACCGACCGCCTTCGCGCCGACCACCACGCACACATCTTCTGGGCCCCGGACAGCGATGGCGGCACTCTCTGCGCGACGAACGGTCACCACACCCGCACCCCGCTCGAGCACCGCGACATGAACCGGTTGGCCCAGGCACTGACCGCGACGGGCCCGGTGCGGGTGTCTGTTCTCGTGGGAGCCGTCTCACCAGGCGCACAACGCGACGCGGCCCGTGCCCTGTTGCAACAGCTGGAGAGCTTCGGAGCACTCCACCGCGAGCCTTGGACTCCCTGCGCACCGATCGAACGCTGAAGGACCAAGCGCCAGACGCCATCGACGAGCCGCTCACGCGTTCCTGAGACATGCGGTATTCCACCGTAGCGATATCGCCTTCGACAGGCGTTCCGCTTGGGGCGGGTGCGACGGTGGATCCGGCACCCGGCTCGTCGACGACGACGCGCGGCTGCCTCGCGGCTGCCGTCCTGCCCTCCGCTGGATGCGAGGAGCAGCAGATCGCCTCAAGTACGGCACCGTCGCTGAAGTGGACTCGCGCCGAGCTGCCGGCGAGAGCACGGTCAGTGATGCCCCACGCAGGTGTCGTCGGCGGACGGCCCCCGAGGTTTCGAGGAACGCCGGTGACATTGCGCCCGGCGGGGTACGTCGTTGGCTCTTGCCCAGACCGCTCGCCAGGCGAAGGGAACTATTGCTCCAGCAGGGCGAGGCCCAGTCTCGTGATGGTGTGCATGACCCATTTGCCCTCGCGTCGGGTGGTGATCAGGTGCGCGTTGCGCAACACGGTGGTGTGGTGGCTCGCGGTCGCCGGCGCGATGTTCAGGCAGCGGGCCAACTGCGTCGTACTGCACCCGTCAGCGGTCGCCCTCAGCACCGCGGCCCTGGTACGCCCCAGCAGGTCGTCGAGTGGATGGAGCGCGGGTTCGCCGGCGTCCCCCCACAGTGCTGTGTCGAGCAGGGCGCCATTGACGGTGGGGACGGCGAGAACGGGTGCCCGGGCCGGATCCAGAGGCGCCTGCAGCACTTCGACCTGCTGGGTGGAGAACATCGTCGGCGCGATGACGAGACCTCGTCCGTTCAGATGGATGTCCACGTCGCTTGCGTGGACCACTTCGAGCACCGGAGGCCGCCAGCGGATCATTGGGCTGCACAGTGTGGTGAGGAGTTTCTCGACTCCGCCCTCGGCCATCGTGGCCATGTACGCTGCCCGGACCTCGCTCAGATGGGAGCGCACCCTGTTCCAGTAGGGGGCGACGGTCGCGTTGTGGCAAGCTCGCAGAGCCGCTGCGACCTGCAGCCTGACTTCCCGGTCGCCGTCGACCAGGTTGCGGGCCCAGGAGCGATGCGCGGGATGAAAGTCGATGTTCTCCAGTTCGATGCGTATCAGGGAACGTGAGGCTCCCAAGAAATTGTCCACGGCTTCGTCGATGGAGGCCGTGTGGCCCGTCAGGCTCGCCACGTCGACCAGCGGTCCGCGTGCGGGGATCAACGCGGTGAGTGGGCCGGCCTGTTCGCCCAGTCGTCCACGTACCGACACTTGCCAGCGGCGGAAGGCGAGACCGGGGTCGCGGTCCTTCAAGAGCTTCACACTGTCGAAGGTCTCCGCCGCAACGCCGATCGTTGTGGCCACCCGGATCCGCGCCAGGTCCTCCGCCGTGAAGTGAATGCGTTTCACCGCTCGCCCCGTTCTTCGCGTCACTACTGTTACAGCAGTCTCGGATCTGGACGGAAGCCCGACAACGATCAATCCGGCCACGGTCCCCCCGCCAGGTCAGGCCTCCCGATCACGGCGCTCCGTGGCCGGCCCGGCGGGGTGACATGTGGACACGGGGCGCAAGTCGGCGCGCTGTTCGTTCCAGCGGATGTCGTCGGCGCGGGCCGAACGGATCATCGTTCTCAGCAGCCGTCGGCTCGGTCAGGGGGCGGTACGACGGCCATGGTTGCGACCGTACGGCGTGGCTCCGACACTGCCGTCTTGGTGGCCGTCTCCACGCCGCCCAGCCCGTCGTAGGTGTACGTCGTCGCACCAGGCGGTGCCAGCCGTGTCCAGTTCACGATCGGTGACGACGCGCTTGAGGTCGAGCCGATGCGCGAGTCCGGCGGCCAGGAGCGGGGCAACGAACTGTTCACGGTCAAGGTCTCGCTGTTCCGCCTGGCCGAAGACATCGGAGTGCCAGCGCCGCCAAGGAGCTGACCCGCGACGAACACGTTGCCGCGAGGTGACCACGGGTCTGCTGCTGCGCCCGGACGTCGCCTTCCGGGCGATGTCCGACGATTACCCGGAGTACGGCCCCAGCGGGTCGAGGGCGGGGTGGTCACCAGGATGGCGGTTCGTAGTACCAACTCGCTGGGCTGGGCTGTGTGAGCTGCGTCCTGCAGTTCTCGGTCAGTGGGTGGTTTGGCCCAAGGAATCGGTCGCAGTCGGTGAGCAGGGTTCCGAACCGCTCGACTGCTTCGCCGGTTTGACCGGATCGAGCGGTCCAGAGGGCTTGCTGATGTCGTCCTGCGAGCGTAAGCACGTGGTCGTGCCCCAGCGCCCGAGCACTGTCTGCGGTTGCGGCGGTTGAGAGTGTCAGTGCCTCGAGAGGGAAGCATCGAACCGCTCCTCCAACGGCACCTCGACGACGCCCGCCAGTTCGTAATCGTCCTGCAGCTCTGCGTCGAGAAGGACGTCGACCTCCTCTTCGGCTGACGTCGGTCGGCGCCACCGGCTCACTGTTGACCAGCAGTTACGGGACAACTCTTAGGCCGCTCGTGACTTGCCCGCGGTCGACTCCCCGACGACCAGCACGAAACGGTGCCTACGGAGCGCCGCCTCAACCTCATGGCTGTGGTCTCGGCGTACGAACGGAGTGGCTTTGGCGACGTTCGTGTGGGAATCACCAGCGGGTGCCACGGGGTGAACACCGATCGCAATGAGATCATCAACATCACGGACCCTCGGCACCCGGCCCCGCCGATCGCGCAACAGTTTCTCTTTCGTTTCCCATACATGCTGCGCGCTGTCGTCAATGAGCTGCTCACCCCGTCGCGACAACACCGCACCGACTGTCGCGGCCGACGCAATCAGCGCCCCGCCAACCATGCCTGGAAGCAGGCGGGCCACCCAGGACGCTGCTGATCCGCCGATGGCGACAATGACAAACAGCAACCAGCCGCCGCGGCTCGCCCCCCATCTACGCATAGGACCAATGAGAGCATTTACCCAAGGCGTGATTCCATACGTCGGCCGTTTTCCGAACTAGATCGGAAAACGTCACGCCTCGATTTTTCATAATGCTCAGTCAGCCGCGACCGGGCATCTCGGCAATCTGCCCAGTTCGGGACGGCTGGGCGAACTCGGGCTGAGGCCGAAGCCGGCCAAAAGGAGGCGGATGGGTCGTCACTGCGGAGTTCCTCGGTGTGGTCGAGGGACATCGGCTCGGAGGTGGCGGGGCTGAAGTCCGGTGACCTGGTGGTCGCACCCTTCGTCTGGGCGGACAACACCTGCGACTTCTGTACCGAAGGGCTGCACACCTCCTGCCGTCACGGCAGCGAGTGGGGCCCCAACGGTGTGGACGGCGGTCAGGGCGAGGCCGTCCGCGTCCCGGAGGCGCAGGGCACTCTGGTGAAGCTGCCGGTCTCCGAGGACTCGGCGCTGCTGCCGTCCCTGCTGACCCTGTCCGACGTGTACTGCACCCACCACCACGGCGTCGTGACGTCCCGGGTAGCGCCCGGCAAGTCGGTGATCGGTGACGGCGCGGTCGGACTGTGCGCGGTACTGGCCGCCAAACGGATACCTGGCCGTCCGCCGCCGATCTCCGTCTTGCCGCCTCCCCTGTTCTGGGTCGGTACGGCGACGTCGACGACGCGGGCGCTCCACTGCGCACTGCGACCGTCCCAGGTCCTGTGTGCGTGGATCTGCCCCTGGAGGCATGACGCCTCACCCGCAGTACGGCGCCGAGTTGGGCTGCTTCCGGCGCGCCCGTGTGTCCCCCGGGCAGGCCGGGCTGCTGACCGCGCCGGTCCACGCCGCATCCCGGCCTGCGCCGAGAGGAACTGGCCACGCTCTCCGGCATCAGCATCGACTGCTACGTCCGCCCGGAGCGCGGCAAGGGGACCCGGCCCAGCATCAGCGTCGTCAGCTCCCCCCCTGCCCTCCAGCTGGAACCGGACGAGGCCGAGCACCTGCGTACCCTGGCCACCATCGCCGCCCGGAGGACACCGGAGCCTCCGGCCGGACCGTACGGCCCGGTGTCGGGCTCCGGCTGGAGAACCTGCGCCCGGCCCCCGCGTACGTGGTCAACAGTACGAACAGGGGTGCGCTTGTGTCGTACGCGTCCTCCGCGTGCGTACGGTCGTGCCCAGCTCGTCGTCCAGGTAGTCAGTGGTCCTCGACGCGAACTTGGTGTGGCGGGCTGTGAGCGCCGCCACAGAGACGAGGAGTGCCGAGCGGACAGGGGTGGTTGTGGAACTTTCCCTACGTGATCAGATACGGGCCGGCGACCCGGAGGCCTTTGCCGAGTTGTTCGGTGCGCATGCTCGGGCCGTATACAGCCATGCCGCACGGCTGACAGGAGACCTGGGCGTCGCGGAGGACGTGGTGTCCTTGACCTTCCTGGAGGCGTGGCGGCTGCGGGAGAAGCTGAGACCCGATGCCGTGGCCGTCGAAGGTGACGCCGGGTTCCCCGAGGGCGACGGTCTGCGGCCCTGGCTCTACGGCATCGCCACCAATGTCATGCGCAACACCCGCCGAGCCGCCCGCCGGCACAGCGCCGCGCTCGCCCGGCTCCCGGACCGCCCGGCGGACCACGACACCGTGCTCGACTTCGCGGACGAACTCGTCGGCCGTATGGAGGACGCCGAACGACTCGCCGCCGCGCGCACCGCGCTCGGCCGGCTGCGCAGATCCGAGCGAGAGGTGTTCGCCCTGTGCGTCTGGTCGGGCCTGAGTTACGCGGCCGCGGGTGAGGCCCTCGGCGTGCCCGCCAGCACCGTGCGGTCGCGGCTTTCCCGGACCAGGCAACGCCTGCGGCACTTGTCGGAGGCGGAGTTGGCTCGGCGTACGTCCGGCCGGCGTCCACCGGTGAGCCCGCAAGCGCCAAGTGCCCCCACATCAGCGGTGGTCCCGCTCGGGCCAGAGAAGCCGAGACTCTTCCCTCGCACCGGACAGGTACCGAATGGCCGCTCCGAAGCGGCCCGGTCGACACAGGAGAAGCACCGATGAACCCCGAAGAGCGCGAAGAACTGGCCAGGCTGCTGCCGACCCCGGGTGAACCGGTCCTGACGATCGACCGCCATAACCTGCTGAAGGACCATCTGATGCGAGAGCTCACCAAGGAAGTCCAGGACACCCAGGAGACCGCGACGCCCGCGTCGCCCAGGTCGCGCGAGTCTGCTCCCCGCCGCCGGTTCGCCATGATCGGCGTGCCCCTTGCCACCGCCGCCGCGGTCGCCACGGCAGTCGTCGTCGGCAGCGTCGGATCGGGAACTCCTACGACCGACCAGGAAGCGGTCGACCTCCTGAACCGCATCGCCACGGTTGCCGCCGCGAAGAAGTCCGTGACCGTCCGTGACGATCAGTACATCTACGTCAACATACAGGGCTCCCTGGAGATCACGGATGTAGAGGACAGCGGCACCCAGATCTACCGCCGCTCGAACTGGACCGCCGTCAACGGCAAGCGCTCCGGACTGGCCCGGATCACGGTGTTGTCGGGCCCGAACCTCCCGGGGAGTCGGACGCCCAAGGGCGTCGCGGAGGACATGAGGCTGTCCGCCGACCCGAACGTCACCACGTACCGCGAGCTGGAGGCACTGCCCACTGACCCCGACGCGCTGCTCAAGAAGATCTACGACGACACGAAGGACAAGGATTCGATCAACCGCGGTGCGGCGCTGGAGATGATTGGTGACATGCTCGCCGACGCGACACTCCTTCCCGAGGTGGACGCCGCGCTCTACCGCGCTGCGGCGAGGATCCCGGGCGTCTCGGTGGTCGAGAAGGCCAAGGACATCGCCGGCCGCCCGGGCATCGGCCTGAGCTTCAAGGACGGCGACAGGCATGACACCTGGGTCTTCGACGAGCAGTCCCTCAACTACCTGGGCTCGGACGAGGTGGCGCTGCTAGGCGCCGGAGTCGTGGACAGGATCGGTGAGACACCGGGCAACTGAAACGCGGGTCAAGCGGTAGGAAGGCGGCCCGGCGGTGCGGGTGAGATCCACAGCAGCCGGCTGTCCGGATCGGTCACCAACTGCACGTTCACCGTGGCGGTGGTGCTTGTGGCAACGCCGGTAAGTTACGGGCCCGTCAGAGTCCTTGACGTGGCAACAGGGCCCCTGTGTCGACTGGTTTCGACCAAGAAATCCGCCGACCACGGAGGCCCTGTTGCCCACCCATGCTCCTGCCGCAGAATCCGTTTCCGCAAGCCAACCCCACGCTTCCCGGTACGCACCAGTCGCCGGGCAACTGACGCTGGGAGCCGTCACCGAGATCGTCCCACCGGCCCTGATCGACGAGGTGATCACCCGGTGCGGCCGCCGGGAGCGTCGCGTCCGTAAGCTGCCGGCCCGGGTGACGCTGTATCTGGTGCTCGCATTGTGGCTGTATCCGAGCGTCGGCTACCGGGAAGTACTGCGCATGCTCTTCGAGCAGTTGCACCACCGTGCGGGCGCCCGCCACCTGCGGGTGCCCAGTGCGCCGGCGGCGGTGCAGGCGCGTCGCCGCCTTGGCCGTGAGCCCTTGAAGTCCCTGTTCCTGTTGTTACGGGGTGCTCACTGCGGACCGGAAGATCCCGGCGCGACCGCGTTCGGGCACGATCTGGCTCTGCTGACGACCGCCGTGGACGGCACGACCCTCGATGTCCCGGACACCGTGCCCAACCGCGCCGCGTTCGGCCCGGCTCCCGGCCGCAGCAACAAGGATCCGGGCCGCTGCCCGCAGATCCGCGTGCTGACTCTGATCGCGTGCGGCACCCGGGCCATCCTCGACGCGGCATGGGGCGGCCGCTCGACCAGCGAGGGAGCGCTGCTGCGCAAGCTGGTGCACGGCGGGTGTCTGCGCGCGGGCATGCTGGTCCTGGCGGACCGGTACTTCTCGGGGTCCGCGCACGTCGCGACCGTCCGGGCCACCGGCGCCGATCTAATCATTCGGGCCATCGCCAACCGTCGGCTGCCGGTCCTGCGCCGCCTGCCCGACGGCTCGTACCTCTCTCATCTGCCGGCCGCCAACCAGATCACTCCCGACCTGATCGCCAGGGCCCGGGCCAAAGGCGTGCGCCCCCAGCGACGCGGAGTGCGTGCCCGGCAAGACGCGGGCATGCCCATCCGCGTCATCCAGGCCGATATCACCGTCGTCCCCGAGCACGGCGAGTCCCGCAGCGAGTCCTACCTGCTGATCACCACTCTCTTCGACCACGTCACAGCCCCGGCGCTACAGATCGTGAAGCTGTACGCGGAGCGCTGGGAAGCCGAGACCGGCTATGCCGACCTGAAGATCCACCTGAGCGGGATGCGGAATGTGCTGCGCTCAGGTGAACCCAACGGCGTCGCCCAGGAGTTGTACGCGCTGCTCATCGTCTACCAGATCGTGCAGATCATCCGGGCCCGCGCAGCACGCGAGAACCCCGAGGACGTCCCTGCGGACCCGGACCGCATCTCCTTCACCGTCACGCTCCGCGCGCTCGTGCGCAGCGTTGGCCGCGGCACCCCGCCAGCACTCCTCGACGTCTTCCACGAGATCTGGTCCAGCCCCCGCCTTGAGCGCCGGCGACGCACCAAGACCCGCGAACGCAAAGGCACTCTCGCCTACGCCCGGGCAGTAAGCAGAACGCCGTTGAGCAGGGCGGAGTACAAGATCACCATTCAGGCGCCGCAGCCGACGGGCCCGTAACTTACCGGCGTTGGTGCTTGTGGGAGTAGTCGGCCCGGCCGTTCCCGACCCGGTCGCGCAGGTACACCAGGCCGACCAACGCACGCTGGTGCGGTGGGAGTTCGCGTCGTCGGTCACCCTCGCGCGCGACGATGAGCGTCCTGCCGCACTCGACCGAGGCATGCGGTAGATCAAGTGCGGCAGAATATGGAACCAACTAGGCAGTGATGATGGCGTCGTGGTCCTCCGACCGGGTCTGATCCCCAACTCGACGGACACCCAACCGGGTTGTCGTTCAGGAGATCTGCCGGTTCGGCGCGGAGGACCACCACGCACACGGCCGGAGATCATCCACATGTCCCCGAGGAGCATGCTCCTCGACGAGACGCTGCACCGCCTCAACGCCGCGAAGAACGTCCTCGCGCCGCCGTGGTCAACGCCGTCGCCGCGTCCTTACTCCTCTTCCTTCTCTTCCTTCGCGGCGGACTTCGGCTGGACTGCCGTTTCGCTGATCGCGGCGGGTTCCGCGATCAGCGACCGGATCGGAACCAGAGTGGGCCGCCGCTTCGTTCCCGCGGTGCTGCGGACCCTCATCGTGACGATCGGTACCGTGGCCATCGTTCAGTCACCGCTGAAATGAGCCGTTGGACCAGGCGGCGGGTCACGTGGTGAAGCGGTGGCTGCCGGACCCGACCCGGTACACCACGCAGCCGTCCTCCTGCCGCAGCAACGTCGCCCGGGTGTGGGTGACCTTCCCCGGAGCAGCCGCCGGGATCCATACCTCGGCTGTCGTGTTGGGCGGCACGGCGCACGTCAGGGCGAAGCCGCCGGCCCGCTGTTGCCACCGGGTGGAGACCGGGCCGTAGACCGAGGCGAACGCGGCACGGGCGGTGGTGACTCCGCCGCCCGGGCGCGGACGGACGACGATCTCGCGGTAGCCGGGTCGGCCCGCCGAGATACCGGCGATGTTCGTGTACATCCACTCCCCCACCGAGCCGTAGGCGTAGTGGTTGAACGAGTTCATGCCCGCGTCCTGGAAGCTGCCGTCGGGCCGGATGGAGTCCCAGCGTTCCCACATGGTGGTGGCGCCCCTGTCGATCTGGTAGCCCCAACTCGGGAAGGAGCGTTGCTGGAGCAGCCGATACGCGACATCGGTGTGGCCGGTGTCGGTGAGGACGGGCAGCAGCCGGGGCGTACCGAGGAATCCCGTCGACAGGTGCCAGTCCTTGGCCTCGATGAGCGCGACGAGACGGTCGGCTGCCGCACCCCGCAGCGCGTCCGGCAGCAGGTTCATCGACAGGGCGAGGACATAGGCCGTCTGTGTGTCGCCCCTCACCCTGCCGTCGGCGGTGACGTAGGCGTTCTGGAACGCCGTCCGGATGCGCGCGAAGAGGCCGAGGTAGGGGGTGGGGTCCTTGCCCAACTCGTGGGCCATCCGGGCCGCGAGGTCGGCGCTGTGGGCGAAGTAGGCGGTGGCGATGACGTCCTTGGGTGTCTCGTCGGAGACGTTCAGCCAGTCGCCGTAACCCGCGTCCGGCCGCAGCAGGCCGGTGCTGTTCCGCTCCAGGTACGTCAACCATGCCTGGATGGACGGCCAGGCATCCTCCAGGACCTGCCGGTCCCCGTACGCCTGGTACAGCGACCAGGGAACCGTGACGCCCGCGTCACCCCATCCGGCGACGCCGTTGCCGACCGTGCCGACCATCGGCGCCACGTCGGTGAAGGCGCCCTGGGCGTTCTGGGCGTCGCGCAGGTCCACGAGCCACTTGGTGAGGAAGCGGGCCGATTCCATGGTGTACGCGGCCGTGGGTGCGAAGACGTTGATGTCACCCGTCCACCCGAGGCGCTCGTCGCGCGCGGGGGTGTCCGTCGGCACGGAGAGGAAGTTGCCACGCTGCCCCCAAGTGATGTTGCTGTGCAGCTTGTTGAGCATCGGGACGTCGGTCTCAAACTCGAAGGTGAAGGGCGCGGAGGTGTGCATGACGCGACCGGTCACGGCTTTCGCCGAGGGGGTGCCGGGGAACCCGGTCACCTCGACATAGCGGAAGCCGTGGAAGGTGAAGCGCGGCTCGTACGTCTCCTCGCCACCGCCCCTGAGGGTGTACGTGTCGGTGGCCGTGGCGGTGCGCAGGTTCGCGGTGTACAGGGTGCCGTCCGGGTTGAGGACCTCGGCGTGCCTCAGCCGTACGGTCGTTCCCGCGTCGCCCGAGACACGCAGCCGTACCGACCCGACCATGTTCTGGCCGAGATCGAAGACGAAGACGCCAGGCCTGGGTTCGGTCACCGCCTTGGCCGGGAGTTCCCTGGCCACCCGGACGGGCCCGTCCACCTGCGCGACGATCAGGTCGGGGGCCGCGTCGCCGGCCGTACGGACGTCGAGCCAGGTCCGGTCGTCGAAGCCGGGTGAGGTCCAGCCGGGGGTTTCCTTGCGTGCGTCGTAGGTCTCGCCGCTCAGCAGGTCGGCGGAGACGATCGGCCCGGAGGTTGCCCGCCAATCCGTGTCCGAGGTGATGCGCTCGCTCGTTCCGTCGGCGTACTCGACCTCCAACTGTGCGAGCAGCGCCGGGCGTTCGCCGTACTGGTGAGGTCCGAACATGCCGACGTTGCCCGCGTACCAGCCCGGCGCCACCCATGCGCCGATGGCGTTGGCGCCGGGCCGCAGGAGCTTGGTGACGTCGTACGTCTGGTACTGGACGCGTTCGCGGTAGTCGGTCCAGCCGGGAGCGAGCTGGTCACGGCCCACGCGGCGGCCGTTGAGCTGTGCCTCGTACAGGCCGAGAGCCGTGGCGTACAGGCGGGCGCGCGCCACCTTCTTGCGAGGGAGCCTGAACTCGTGCCGCAACTGGTTGGCGGCGAACGACGCCGGGACGACCCTCCCCCAAGGCCCCGCTCCCCAGGCGGCCGCCTCCTTCGCCGCGGGCCAGCCGCTGTCGTCGAAGTCCGCCGCACGCCAGTCGGCGGCGGGTTCCTGGTTCGTCGATTTCCAGGAGGCGTCGGTGACGATCCGCTGCTCGCCGGAGGTCGTGTGGACCGTGAGGACGGCGACCAGCCCGGCGGGTCCCACGCTCGCGTTGGCCGCCGAGACCGCGAGGACGTTCTTCCCGGAACGCAGTTGGGCAAGGACGTCGAGGACAGCCGGCCGGCGCCAGTTCTCGAACTCCGTCGCCAGGTCGGTGCGGGCCACCTCGGCACCGTTCACGGAGGCGGCGAAAACGTTGTCAGCGCTGATGGCGAGTGTCGCGGCCGTGATCCCGTCCGGGAGATCGACGGTACGACGGAACCAACGGGTGCCCGCGGGCGCGCTGTTGGCCGGCTCACCCTCGGGGAACCAGATCCACGCGGAGCCCGCCAGCGAGGGCGCGTCGGTGAGGGCCGGAGGAGCGGAGACCCATCGGGCGGACCACTGCGCGGCGTCCATGAGGCCGGTCTCCCACCACGCCGGCGCGCTCCAGCCGGAGGCGCCTCCGGCGGCGTCCCATACCCGCACCGACCAGAAGTAGCGGGTGCGCGGCTCGAGTTGGGGACCCGCGTACGGGACGAGGACGGACTCACCGGAGGTGATCTTTCCGCTGTCCCAGACATCCGGGTGGGACAGCCGCGACGCGCTGGTGGCGACGCGGATCCGGTAGGCACTCTGGCTCACGCCCGGCTTGTCCGAGGCCAACGGCCAGCTCAGTCGCGGGCGTTGGGCGTCGAGGCCCAGGGGGTGCTGGACGTACGCGACGGTCGGCGTGGTGATGCGCAGGGTGCCACGGCGCGTACCCCCCTGGACCGGCGTGGACGCGTGTGCGGCCCCCGCTGATCCGGCGCCGGTGGCCGCGGCGGCGGCCACTGTGGCGGTCGCGGCCGCCAGGATGTTCCTCCTGCTGATCATTACGGCCCCTCACATAGAAACGATGAATCGATTCACGGCGGTGAACGTAGGGGCGTATGAGACAGGGGTCAATGGAACGCACAGGAATTTCCTGACAAGCCGTCGGGCGAACACAATTGACCAGCGGCGCCCCACGCGTCCCCGACATCGGCGATTGAACGGTTTCAATCACAGCAGCGCGAAGCCGGCGCACCCGAGGGTCGGAGCCTTGGCGATGACGGGGCGGGTGGCGAAGAACCTGCCGGCGAAGCACCATATGGCCAGCAGGGCGAGGAAGACTCTGGCGTAGTCCATCCGCCGCCCGCACCGACAGTGGCGAGGACCGGGAACGTGCACGCCAGTGCACGCCGAAGGTGCCACCGCCGTTGGCGAACATGACGGCGGCAACGTCCCCAGGCCGGGGCCGCCTCGGCAGGTATCAACATCGTGGTCCTCGTCGCCGTTGCCGTGGGTGCGCCAGGCCCACCAGGCGGCCTTGAGCAC
This sequence comes from Streptomyces kryoterrae, assembly GCF_054072135.1. NCBI lineage: Bacteria > Bacillati > Actinomycetota > Actinomycetes > Kitasatosporales > Streptomycetaceae > Streptomyces > Streptomyces kryoterrae. The sequence continues at coordinate 168,832 of NZ_CM133358.1, forward strand.
AGGGCCGCGCCAGCAGGCCGAGGCAGGGGGTGGCGCACTCCGGAAGGAACGTCGCCGCCGAACGCCCCGCAGTGGCAGGCCAGACGCCGGACGCAGACATCGCCCCGCCCTTGCCTGGACGCGACAGCCGCTCCCTGCTACTGCCGATCGGGTGACACTCGGGCTACGTATTGGTATGGACCTGCCCATGGTCAGACGCTACGCTCTGCCGAGCCACACGTGTGAGAGCGCTCTCATTGCACCTCCGTTCCACCCCCACCTTGCTGGAACAACGAAGGGCAACTCCCTTGAGACGCACGACGATCACGCGCGCCTGTCTGGCCGCGCTGCTCATGTTCGGCACGTTCGCGACGGCAGGCTCGCTGCCCGCCTCCGCCAGCGACTCCCCTTCCACCACCAAAGCACCCGCCTCCGCGGGGCTTCTCTCCGCCATGCAGCGCGACCTGGGCCTGTCAAAAGCCCAGGCCGTGGCGCGCATCGCCGCGGAGAGGACGGCGACGGCCACCGAACCGAAGGCCCGCCGGGCCGCGGGAGCCTCCTACGGCGGCTCCTGGTTCGACGCCCCGAGCGGAAAACTGACCGTCGGCGTCACCGGTGACGCGTCCCCCGCCACCCTCCGCGCCGTACGGGCCACCGGCGCGACCGTCCGTACTGTCACGCACAGCTCGCGACAACTCGCCGCGACCCAGACGCGCTTGGAGAAGCTCTCCGCTCCCGCGGGGATCAGCAGTTGGCACGCCGATCCGAAGGCCGGCTCGGTCGTCGTGAGTGTGGTCACCGGCCAGCTTGACGACAACGATGTCGAGCGGTTCCTCGCCCGTGCCCACGAAGCCGGGCCCGTCACCGTGGAGGAGACTGCGGGCGCACCCACGACCTTCGCCGCCGGAACCGTCGGCGGCGACCCGTACTACACGGGCAACGTCCGCTGCTCCATAGGGTTTTCGGTGTACGGCGGATTCGTGACCGCCGGACACTGCGGACAGGCGGGCGCCGGAGTCAGCGGCTGGGACGGCTCCTACATCGGCAACTTCCAGGGCTCCTCGTTCCCCGGCAACGACTACGCCTGGGTCAACGTGGGCAGCGGCTGGTGGACCGTACCGGTCGTGCTCGGCTGGGGCACCGTCTCCGACCAGCTGGTGCGCGGCTCGGCCGTAGCGCCCGTGGGTGCGTCCATCTGCCGTTCGGGGTCGACTTCACACTGGCACTGCGGGACGGTCCAGGCCCACAACGAGACCGTCAACTACAGCCAGGGCGCGGTGTATCAGATGACCAAGACCAGCGTCTGCGCCGAACCCGGCGACTCCGGTGGCTCGTTCATCAGCGGTGACCAGGCACAGGGCGTGACCTCCGGCGGTTGGGGCAACTGCGGCACCGGCGGCCAGACCTGGTTCCAGCCCATCAACGAGATCCTCAGCCGGTACGGACTGACGCTGCACACGGCCTGACGGATCATCAACACAAGGGCGGGCTGCATTGGTTGGACGATGGAGCCCGCCTGACGTTTCGCCAGACCCACTGGACCCCCCACATGGTTCCGGCGGTGGGACGCGGGCATGCGGAGGAAGCCGGGGGGCACCTCCGGGGCGGAGGCGGTTCGCACAGATGGGCGCTGTGCTCGCCAACAAGGCTCTTCACGGCCTCGGCGAGGTTGTGGGCCAGAGGTGCCACAAGGCGGCGACCTGGACTGCGTCGGGAGCCGGCACCGGCGCCGTCCGCGAAGGCACCGCTACAGTCGCGGCAGCTGATCTCCACTCCGGGGTACTCAGGCTGGTCGTGGGCAGCAGTCTGCGGGGTAGATCATCCGTCAGCGGTCGGCTCAAGCTTCATCAGACCTAGCAGAGCGCGCAGGATGTGGATAACACGGGCGGGATCTGCGGGGAACGCGCTGGTGGTGGCCGATCACCCGCCCGCCCGTACGGACGAGTCGCTCGACGCGGCGGCCCCGGATGCGTTCACAGGCGTCATGCACGTGGCCGAGATCGGCACGGTGGTGTCGGTCGGGGCCGCGGCGGTCCTGGCACCACCCCTGCTTTGGGGCATCCGCCCGGCGCGGCCAGCAGCGGAGGAGCCGCAGGAAACATCCGCGCCATGAGAGGGCCCGTGGCCGCCTGCCGCAGACCGAAGGCTGCGGCAGGCGGACCGGCGGACCTCAGCAGGAGGGGTGTTACTCGCCCACGACGCCCGAGGAGGCGATGACGATCTTCGCGCGGGTGGTACCGGATTGGGAGCCCAGGGACTCGATCCGCGTGACCAGGTCCTGGCCCTCGACGACCTCGCCGAAGACGACGTGCTTGTTGTCGAGCCACGGGGTGAGAACGGTGGTGATGAAGAACTGCGAGCCGTTGGTGTTTCTGCCGGCGTTCGCCATGGACAGCAGGAACGGCTTGTCGTGCTTGAGCTTGAAGTTCTCGTCGGCGAACTTCTCGCCGTAGATGCTCTTGCCGCCCGTGCCGTCGCCACGGGTGAAGTCGCCACCCTGGAGCATGAAGCTTGGGATGACCCGGTGGAAGCCGGAGCCCTCGTACCCGAAGCCGTGCTGCCCGGTGGCGAGCTCACGGAAGTTCTGCGTCGTTTTGGGAACGACCTCGTCGTACAGCTTGAAGACGATGCGACCCGCGGAGTCGCCGTCGATGGTGATGTCGAAGAATACGTTGGTAGACACAGGGACATCCTGCCACGCCGCGGGCGCACCGCCGGGGGAGGTGTGCGGCGGAGGGCGGAAGTCCAGGCGGCGCGAGCGGCGCAGGGCGTGGCCCCGGGCGGTCAGGGCGTCGGCGGCGAGGCGGGCTCGTACGTACGAGCGAGGAGGTCGTACGGTTTCGGGTCAGCGGGCGCACCACGGCCTGGTCGTCGATCTCGCGTGGGTGCAGCGCACGCAGGTCGGCGGTCATCGTCCGGCCGCGGCCGACCGGCGGGCGTAGCCGTCGATGGCCGTCTGCACGATCTGTTCGTCCAGGCCGGGTTGGTGGGCCGGTCGCACAGGACGTGGGCGACGTGGCGGCGGGCTGCCACGAGCAGGTGATGGCGAGTGAACGCGCCGCGCGATCACTCGCATGGAGTCGGTTGTGCGGGTACCGGTATGCGAACGGAGCGGGCCCGCGCCGCGTTCCAGGAACATTCGGGCCAGATCTACCGATTTATGCCGCCTCAGGCCGCAGCCCTGGGGGTCACCGCTGCGGCAGCACGATATTCGGTGTTGATGCGCTGGGCTTCTTCGAGCTGGTCTTCGAGGATGACGATGCGGCAGGCGGCCTCGATGGGGGTCCCGTGGTCGACGAGTTCGCGGGCGCGGGCGGCGATGCGCAGCTGGTAGCGGGAGTAGCGGCGGTGTCCGCCGGCGGAGCGCAGCGGGGTGATGAGGCGGGCTTCGCCGATGGCGCGCAGGAAGCTTTGGGTGGTGCCGAGCAGTTCGGCGGCCCGGCCCATGGTGTAGGCGGGGTAGTCGTCGTCGTCGAGTCGGCCGTAGGAGTCGTCTGCGGTCATCTCACCTCTCTGTGGAACGCGTGGAGGGGCCCTGGTGCCATTGGCACCAGGGCCCCGAAGGAACTGCTACACCATCTGCCGGCCCTGGTACTGCGCCGGCCTTTTGTTTCCGCCGACCCGACCTGGATGCTGTCGGGGCTGCCGGGATCGCGGTTGCTCGACCGGAGACCACCTCACTATCGATGTCCTGCGGTACCCGGGCTCAGGACTTCCGCCCGGGCGATCCTGATGGCGCTCGGCTCCTCCGTTTCCCCTCTGGGATCAGTCACTTGCCTACTGAGCGGGTACTGCGTACTGCTGGTACTGCGTACTGCTTTCGGCAGCCAGCCCCGTCGCCCGTCCTGCGTCTGCTCTGGCTTGGAACCCCACTGCCGAACCTCCCGGTGCGCGCGCCCGCAGCCGACGCCTTCACCGAGGCACCACTCACCGACTTCACTGCTGAGTACCGCGAACCGCACTTACGTGTACTGCTCACGGCGGCCCCTGATCACTGCGGGCCACCCGGTCCGGTCGTCAGCCCCGTCGCCGTCCCGCAACAACCCTGGCTTCGAAACTCCACCACCGCACCGTCCAGCGAACTACAACCGCATGAACTGCGTGTACTGCAACTGCATGTACTGCTGCCCGGCAGTTCGTGTCTGTCGGGCCCTGCTGTCTCTCTGGGCTACGAGAGAAACCATAACCAGACCCACCACCGAATGTCTACTCCAGCCAGAACAGATTTCTGCGCGCTCCACTGTGAGATAAGCGGCGGGGGCAGAAGCAAGGCGACACCACGGACCCGCCCAGAGCCTCCCCCACCTCCCCCGTGGACCCGGACTGCCTTGGTGCCGCCCAGTCGCACCACATCGGACGCCGAGACGGGCCCTCGCCGCCGTGTTCGAGGGACATGGCGAGACCTTGGAAACCGCACACCGGCTCTTCGACGGCAGTTCCACGATGCGTGGGGAGTCCTTTCAGCGATGCTGGACGGCTGACCTATGATCGCCGCGGCCTGTCCCCCGAAGCTGTTCAAGGCTGGGGCCCGAAACCGGTTCCTGCCGGAAGCGCCGGGGTCCCCTTGCCGGCACAGGTACTGCCCCCGGACCCGACCGCACGCGTACCCGGGCACAGACCGGCGAGACGAACCACAGTGCGTACGGGACATGAGAGATACCCGGACATGCGGGTGGGGGTGCACTGGCGATCAGTGCACCCCCACCCGCGTGTGGCGTCCTGTCAACGCTGCTTACCAGCGATACCAGCGGCCACGCTTCCCGCCTGCTCCGGTGGAGCGGGCGAGGAATCCGGCGAGCCAGATCACCAGGACGATCACGGCGATCCACCACAGGGCCTTCAGGGCGAACCCGGCACCGAAGAGGATCAGGGCGAGCAGCAGAACCAGTATCAGGGGAACCATAGTTATCAACCTCCGTCCCGCCGTCTGCCCGGACATGATCTCCGTACACGCCCCAGATTTATCTGTTTCTTATCCGCCGCTCGGGGCACCCGACGGGCTGCCCGCGAATCCAGGGATGCGCACCTCGTGTGGCTGATCCGAATCCCGCTCTGCTACCACCCGGCGGCTGCGCTACGTCCGGCGTACTGCACGGGCACCTCCGCAGGCCCGTCCCGCTCGTCGCCAGACGGGCTTCCGCCGTATGAGCGACCGCGCACACGCTGACCACTCCCCCACGCAGGGTCGGGATGGCCGAGCACGCGGCGACGATTCGCGGTCAGGAGCCGACGATGCGGCGCACGTTCTCCACGGCGCCGCATCGATCCTTCAGCTGACGCTCCCGCTCTGCCAGGAATGCCCCGCCCAGCTCCTCCCGACGCTCCATGGCGACGTTCTCACGTGCGCCATTGAGGATGGTGCGCTCCTCCTCGTCGGCGTGGTGGGTGACAGCCTCCACAAGGTCTTCCAGCTTGGCGTCCCATTTCTCGGAGCCGACCTCATCGACCTCCAGAAGTTCCAGGAGCGCCTTGTTGCCCTCCTCGTGCTCCTCCTCCCCGTGCTCGACCTCTTCGTCCTCGATCTTCTTGTAGCGCTTGAGGGCGGGGTACACCTTCGCCTCTTCCGCGAGCGCGTGCGCGATCAACAGATCGGCGAATTCCTGAAGGGCGGCCGCCCGGTCAGCTTCGACGCTGCGCATCAGACGGAAGAGATCCTCCATTCTTCGGTGATCCTGGAGAATGAGTTCAACGACGTCTCGTGTCTCGGCCATGGGAACAGGCACCACTTTCATGCGAGGGAACCTTGCAGGTACCGACTACCCCCACCCGCCGTTTTCAGTGGTCCCGGCTCTGCGTCAGGTCGCGGGACAGGGACCGCGGAGATTGGGCGGATAGCCGCAAGACACTGCCCGAACAAAGCGTTCGGTGACTGTGGTCGGAGTTTCCGCCGAAGGCGCCTCATAAACAGGGCGACAGGGAGTAGGCGAATGCGTGCGACAGCGACAACGTGTGAGAAACAACGAGATCGACCAACGGGAAGGTTTCCATGGGCACCCCGCTTACGACTCCCAACAAGAGTGGTGGGCTTGACCGGGTTACAGGTCGGTGTCGTGCACGAGACCGCTGGGCAGCGGGACGCGGCCAGCCGCGTAATCGCACGCGATTAGGCCCGCGACGTCGACTAACCCTCGGCCAGCCACCTCCATGACGGCACGACCCTCGACGTCCCCGGACGGCCACGCGTGGTGGCAGTACCCGGGCACACACCCGGCAGCGTTGCCTTCCAACTGCCGACGCAGGGCGTGGTGTTCACCGGGGACGCGCTGGTCACCATGACGGCCCGGTGGGCCTCACCGGCACCGGGCCCCAGATCATCGGCCCGGTATTCACCCACAACACGGCGCAGACGCGAACGTCACTGGCGGCGTTGACCTCGTTCGACGCGGGCCTGGTGCTGCCCGGTCACGGAGACCCGTTCCGAGGCGCCGTCACCGATGCCGTGGCACAAGCTCGACACACCCCGTCCTGATCCGCCGTTCCCAGGGCTCTTGACGACGCGGGCGCGTCTGGGCAAGCACCGACGTCGACCGCAAGACCAACGAGATCACTCGCTTCGAACCGCTGCTCGACCCGATCAGTGACCTGCGCGGCACCGTGATCACCGTCGACGCGTTGCACTGCCAGCGCGATCACGTCACCTACCTCGCCGAACGCGGCGCCGACTGGATGCTGACCGTCAAAGGCTAGCCAGCCCACCCTGCACCAGCAATCGGCCGGCCTGCCTTGGCGGGCCGTCCCGGATGTCACCCGCGAGGCCGGCCGCGGACACGGCCGCCGCGAGATCCGTGCCCTGAAGATTCACCGTCTCCACCGGCATCGACTTCCCGCACGCCGCCCAGGCCATCCAGATCCGCCGGCGGCACCGTTTGCACCAGTCGAGACGCTTCACCACCGAGACCGGCTACGCGATCACGAACCTGCACGTGCACCAGGCCCGGCCAGCACAGCTCGCCGCGTGGATCCGCCGTCACTGGCACATCGAGAACCAGATCCAACGGGTCCGCGATGTCACTTGGACGAAGACCGCTCCCAGATCCGCACCGGCACCGGACCTCAACTCACAGCTGCCCTGCGCAACGCCGCCATCGGCGCACTCCACATCACCGGCATCGCCGCCGCCAACCGCCACCACGCCCGCGACAGCACCCGATCACTGGCACTACTCGGCATCATCCAACGACTTTGCCGGGGCTCTGGGTGTCCATCGCGCTATTCAAAGTAGTGGATGTGGTCTCCCGGGGATACGGGCGGCGGCTGCGGCGACGGTTGCCAGGTCTTCGCTCGAGAAGCCGGCGCGGCTCAGCACCGCCAGGGATTTGTTCGTTGCCAGCGTGCACAACGCCAGCTCCGCAGCCTCGTGCTCATCGGCCCCCGCCGCCAGCAACGCCTGCTCCAGCATCGCCCGCAAACCGTCGATCATGGCACGGACCATCGCCTGGCCCTCCGCGTCGAGGGCCGGGAACTGCGTTGCCGACACCGTGAGCAGGCAGCCGTCCGGGACCGTCGGGTCGGCGATGCGGTTCAGGGTGACCTGCAGGTAGGCGGCCACAACGGCGCTCGGGCTCGGGTGGGGGCCGGACAGTGCCTGGTCGTACAGCGGGTGGTAGGTCTGCGTGTACCGTTGGAGGCTTTTCCGGAAGAGGGCGCTCTTGTCGCCGAAGGTGCCGTAGAGCGAGCTCCGGCCCAGGCCCGTTCCCTCGGTCAGCCGGTCGATCGAGGCCTCCGAATAGCCCCAGCGCCAGAAGACGTGCATCGCACGTCGTAGCGCCTCGTCCACGTCGAACTGCTTGCGGCCTGCCATGGTTCGTCAGCCTACACATCTTGCACCGATCGTTTCAAGATGTGTAGAGTCGTCGGCATGACAAGTTGCACTGATCGTTCCAAGATGAGTACGGCCGACAGTACGACAAGGCTGAGTTCGCTGCGGCTGCCCGACGGGTTCACCGACGTCTTCACCAGCCGGCTCGTGGAGCTGAACGGGCTGCGGCTGCACGCGGTCACCGGCGGGGACGGCCCACCGCTGCTGCTGGTCGGCGGGTGGCCACAGACCTGGTACGCCTGGCGGGAGGTGATGCCCGCGCTCGCCCGCGAGCACACCGTCGTCGCCGTCGACTCGCGCGGGGCCGGGCTCTCCGACAAGCCCGACGACGGTTACGACGCCGGCACGCTGGCCGCCGATCTGGTCGCTCTGATGGCCGCGCTCGGGCACGACCGGTTCGACGTGGTCGGCCACGACATCGGCATGTGGACCGGGTACGCCCTCGCTGCCGATCACCCCGAGCGGGTGGGCCGGCTCGCCGTCGTCGACGCCATCATCCCCGGTCTCACGCCGACCCCGTCGGTCTTCAGCCCGGCCGCGGTCAACCAGCGGCTCTGGCACTTCGGCTTCAACCGGCTCACCGACCTCAACGAGGAGCTGGTCCGGGGGCGGGAGCAGCTCTTCTTCGGCTACCAGTTCGCCAGGAAGGCAGCCACCCCGGACGCGATCCCCGCGTACGCCGTCGACGTCTACGTCGATGCGATCGTCACGGATCCCCGCGGGCTGCGGGCGAGCTTCGCGTACTACCGGGCGCTGGACGAGACGATCGCACAGAACGAGCAGCGCAAGAAGACCCGGCTGACGCTGCCGGTGCTCGCCATCGGCGGCGCGCGGTACAGCGGCGCGATGGTCGCCGAAACGATGCGGCTGGCGGCCGACGATGTCACCGGGGTGGTCCTCGACGACTGCGGCCATTACGTGGCCGAGGAGCAGCCGGCGCGGTTTACCGAGATCCTGGAGGACTTCCTCGGTGGCAAACCGATAGCAGGCGTGCCGCGCGACTGACACATTCGTGGCGGAGTTTCGCCATGTCTGTCTTCCGCCCCCGCTCATTCACGTTGCGGCGCCTCCCGCGCGCCAAGAATCTACGGCGATGCGTATGCCGTCGATGGTGCGCGAGGAAGAATGTCGATGCCCACAGTCAGCTACCGCAGGGTCCCGGCCGCGATGATCACGGCTTTACTCCGCGCCGGCACCGCCCCACCGTCCAAAGTCGACAAAGCGATGCGACAGGCCAACGGGCGATCACCGTCGACGGCAAGGCGTTACGCGGATCTCGCACCGTCGACACTGCCGCCCGGCACGTGATGGCGGCCTGCGATCAGGTCACCGCCGTGGTCCTTGCCGACACTGACATCGACGGCAGGACCAACGAGATCACCCGGTTCCGGCCGCTGCTGGACCAGATCGGCGACCTGCGCGACACCGTGATCACCGCGGACGCGCTGCGCTGCCAGCGCGAGCATGGCACCTACCTCGCCGAACGCGGCGCACACTGGATCCTGACCGTCAAAGGCAACCAGCCCCACCTGCATGCTCAGCTCGCCGCCTTGCCCTGGCGGGCCGTCCCGGCATCGACTTCCCGCACGCCGCCCAGGCACTGCAGATCCGCCGCCGCAGACGCCGCATCGACCAGCCGAAACGCTTCACCACCGAACCCGTCTACCCCATCACCGACCTGCGCGTCCACAGGGCCAGACCAGCACAACTGGCCGCCTGGATCCGCGGGCACTGGGCCGTCGAGAACAAGATTCACAGGGTCCGCGATATCACCTACGACGAAGGCCGCAGCCGGGTCCGTACGGGCACCGGACCTGAAGTCATGGCCGCTCTGCGCAACGCCGCCATCGGCGCGTTACGCACCGCCGGAATCACCGACATCGCCGCCGGCACCCGCCATCACGCCCGCGACAGCAGCCGCCCACTGGCCCTCCTCGGCATCACCTGACGACTTTGCCGGGGCCCTGGACCAGCTGCCGCATGGTGCGGCTGACGTGCGTGTTCAGAGTGTCCCGGACCAGGACGATCGGGCCGCCGAGCTGCGCGGGTGCCGGGACGCATCCATGGGCTCAGGGATGGGGAATTGACCGCCGTAAAGGCGCCACCTCACTGACCTGGCGTTTTCCAGGAAGATGTCCACGACGACATACCCCAGCGGCTTCCACGACGCACTTCCGGGGCGCTTCCGTCTGCTCCCGGCGGACTGAGAAATGGTGGAGCGCTGTGGGGTCTCACATTTCGGGTCGGGATCACGGCTGGTGGCGGAGCGGACGTCGGGTCCGACCAGGCGCTGAGACACGCAGGTCCCGCATGTGCCTCGTTCGCGTTGAAATTCCGACGCCTGGAAAGTTGAGCGGCCTCGCCGGGAACAGCCGGTCCGGTCGGCGAGGTTGCATCGACCGAGGGGCCGGCACCACACGAGCGGGGAACACGGAGACCACAAGGTCGTGGGCCCCACCAGGAACCGGCCCCCAGGATCGCGGTACGCCCGCCGCGCTACGTGGACCAAGACGTATGTCTGCAGGAGGACTTTTTCATGACTGACCGGCCCTTGACGCTCATGGCAGTACACGCGCACCCCGACGACGAGGCCACCGGAACCGGAGGGGTCCTCGCTCGGTACGCGGCAGAAGGCATCCGCACGGTTCTCGTGACGTGTACCGACGGCGGTTGCGGTGACGGACCGGGGGGTGTCAAGCCGGGCGATCCCGGGCACGATCCGGCGGCGGTCGCCTTGATACGGCGTCAGGAACTCGAGGCGAGCTGTGACGTCCTGAAGATCAGCGATCTGGAGATGCTGGACTACGCCGACTCCGGGATGACGGGCTGGCCGAGCAACGACGCCCCCGGATCCTTCTGGCAGACCCCCGTGCAGGAAGGCGCGGCCCGGCTCGCGGAACTCATGCGGCACTACCGGCCTGATGTGGTCGTCACCTACGACGAGAACGGCTTCTACGGCCACCCCGACCACATACAGGCCCACCGCATCACGATGGCGGCGCTGGAGATGACCGCACTGGCACCGAAGGTGTACTGGACCACGATGCCCCGCTCGACGATGCGGCGGTTCGGCGAGGTCATACGCGAGTTCGGAGAGGACATGCCGGAGCCGGATCCCGCCGAGGCCGCCGCGCTGGCCGAGATCGGCCTCCCCGACGACGAGATCACCACGTGGGTGGACACCATCGCGTTCAGCGGTCAGAAGTTCGACGCGTTGGCCGCGCACGCCAGCCAGGGTGAGAACATCTTCTTCCTCAAGATGGGCAAGGAGAGGTTCGGCGAGTTGATGGGCATGGAGACCTTCGTACGTGTCCAGGACGCCACCGGCGCGGCCATACCCGAGAACGATCTCTTCGCCGGACTGCGCTGATCAGAACCTCGGCCCGGGCGGCAAACGCACCCGCGCCCACCGGCCGCCGACCAAGGAAGAGGTCGAACGCGGTCAACCGCGCCCTGCTCGGCGAATGGGCCTGGCTGCGGCCCTGCACTCCGTCGCCAGCTGTCGCCGTGAGCGGGCCGAGGACCAGGGGGTGCCGGTGGGCACGGCCGGCCGGCTGCGGCGTGCTCAGCGTGAGCCCGGTCAGCGCCACAGGCCCTGGGCGCCGTTCAGATCCGGGGTCAGCGCGTGCGGGCGGCCGTCGGCGGCGAGGCGGCCGGACGGTATCTCGTCGGAGGTTCCGTAACGGTCCCGCACCGTGAGGGTGACGTCGGCGCCCGGCCCCGGCGTGCTGCTGCGCAGACCAGCGGTCAGCGTGAGCCGGGCCGGGCCCTCCGGTACCTCGATGCCCGCCGGCGTTCCGCGCGGCGCGAGCCCGGCAAGGAGCGGACCGTCCGACAGATCGCGCCGCGCCAGCACCGCCCCGGCCGCCTCCGCCGTGTTCAGGGCCACAACGGTCGCGATGCGGCTGCCGGAGAGCGACAGGGTGCCACGGACCGCGGGGGCGACCGCGTCAACGTGCCGGAGGTCCGCGTAGACGTCCGTACGGCCCACACCGCCGTTCCCGGAGGTCAGGACGCGCACCTCGGCACCGGCGCGGAAGTCGGCCTGGCCGGCCTGGGACCGGTGCCAGGCAGCACCCTGCCCGATCGCGATCACGCCCAGCGCCACGGAGATGAGCAGGAGCAGCACCGGACCCCCCGCATCGGCCGGCGGCTGAACTGCCAGCCGACCATGGCCGCGGTCAGCCCGCGCCCGCGGGCCAGAAGTCGCTCGCCGACACGCGCCGGCGAGGGCAGCAGCCGCAGCACCAGGACGTTCCGGCGAGCGGCACCAGAGCGGGGGCCGCCACCAGCAGCGGGTCGACGCCGAGAACCCCCTCGCGGTCGGTGGTGACAGCACCGGAGCGCTGGCTTCCGAGCAGCCAGAAAACGACGTCGGCCACGGCGAGCAACCCGCCGTCCGCCCCGGCCCGCAGCGCCCCTGCCCGCGCCGCGACAGTGCCCGTGAAGGACGCCCGCCACGCGGGGACAGCCACCGCCAGCGCAGCCACGCCCGCGGCGACCGACCACACCTCGGGCCGGCACCCGACCGGCACGTCGACGCGCACCCCGGTCCGGCCCAGCGCACCCTGCCCGACCAGCAGCCGCGTCAACGGCCCCGACAACAGCGGCGCCACCACCACCGCCGGCACGGAGATCAGCAAGGCCTCCAGCGCGGCCAGGCCCGCCAGCCGTGCCCGGGTCGCACCGCGCGCACGGAGCAACCGGGACTCGGCCGCGCGCTCGGAGCTGAGTTGTCCCGCGACGAGCAACAGGGCGCAGGCCACGAGCAGCCCGAGCTGACCAGCGACGATCAGCATGCTGGAACGCGTGACGAGCAGGGAGCGTTCGATGCGGTCCAGTCCCTCGCGCAACGCGGTGGCCGCTACCGTCGCACCGCTGAGCGCGGGCCGCTCGCGCGGCTTCGCGCTCCCCGAGCGGGCGGCCTCACGCAGCGCGTCGATCCGCTTGGTCGTCAGTGAGGAGTAGTCGGCCGACACCAGCCAGCCCGACGCACCGACGCTCACCCGCCCCGACGTCGGCACGCCCCGCGGCGGTGAGCAGGGGACCGTACGTCGTGAAGCTCGACGCCTGCACGCCGCGGCCACCCAGGTCGTCCAACTGCCAGTAGGGCGCCCGGACGTGCACCGGCCGGTACACGCCGGTGATCAGTACGCGCACCGCCGGGCAGGCCAGCCGGTCGGTGACGGTCAGCCGGGCGCCGAGTGCCACCCCGAGGCGCTGGGCCGCGCTCTGCGGAAGTGCTGCCTCGATGGACCCGGCGGTCACCGCCTCACGGGGAGCCGTCCTGCGACGGTCCGCACCTGCCGTGCGATCCAGGACCGCGAAGTGCGTGAGGTCCGGGTTCCCGTCCCGTTCGGAGGCCGGCCGCAGCGCGAGCGGCAGGGCGTAGGGGCCGGAACGCAGCTGGGTACGCACCCGCACGGGCAGTCCGGCGAAGATGGTGCGGGCCCCCGCCCGCACGGCGTCGTCGGCCGCCTGCCGCTCGTCGGCCGGCACGTCCCCGTTGACCACCAAAGCGGCCTCGGCGGCGGTGCGTTGCTCGGTGGGCGACCGCCGCAGCGCCGCATCGCCTATCGCGCCCGAGTAGGCGGTGTGCACGGCCCGCACGGTCGTGGCCAGCAGCACGGCCAGCAGGGCGGCACCCAGGAGTACGCGGCACACCCACGCCCGCAGCGCACGGAACCGCAACGCGCCTGCGGGCACCCCTCATTGCCGCACCAAACCCCCCGATTCCCACCACACGGACCCGAACGCGACACAGCGTTCCCTGCAGACGATCGGCCGCGGGCCCGGCGGCCAACCGATCAGAATCGCGCCCGGTCGTGCGGCCGACCGAGCCGGCGGGGACGGCTTTCCGGGGAGGTCCGTGCCGTAGGCCGCCGTCCCGTCGACGGACGGGACGGGAGGGCTCTCAGACGGTGGTGGTCAGGGGGACGGTGGCTTCCCAGACGAACCCGTCCGGGTCGTTGAACGGTCCGGCGGCGCTGGAGAGGACGAGCCGGTGCGATCCGCTGCCGTCGGCGGCGACACCCGCGTCCTTCGCCAGCGCACGGCGCTTGTACAGAGCCAGCTTGAGAGGACCCGACCCGGCGGCGAACTCGACATACGTGCCGCCGAAGCTCTTCTTCACGGTGAGGCCCTGCTCGACGTAGAACTGCTTGCCGGCCTTCACGTCCTCGACGCCCAGCAGGAGCACGAGTTCGTCGAATTCCCGGGCGGCCGGGCGCGTGTCCTTTTTCGCCGACGTCGCGATCTTCCAGATCGTGCCGTCCGGGGCCTGAACGACGCCGCCGTAGCCCCACAGCGACTTCGAGACGGGCTTGAGGACGGTGGCGCCGGCCTCGAGAGCGGAGCCCACCAGGGCATCGACGTTTCCTGGCTGGGACACCACGAGCGACAGGGTGAACCCACGGAAACCAGCCGTGGGGCTCTCGGCGGCCCGCAGCCGCACCTGCGACGGACCCAGCCCGAAGGCGGCGGAATAGAAACGGGCGGCGGACGCGGTGTCGGCCACCTCGAGGGTGACGGAATCGAGGGAGTTCATGGCATCGACGGTAGACGCGGCCGGTCCACCGGCACTTCTCCGAAACTGCTCCGTCCGAGGCCGCCCTCGGATTCGGCCGGGGCCATGTGCTGGAGCGGCCTCCGACCGCCACACGCCGGCACCGCCGCGCAACCCGCCGGACGCGGGAATACAGCAGGCCGGTGCCCCGGACGTCAAGCTCCGGAAACGGATCGTGGCCGGCCGTGGCGGCATTGTGCTCCTGCGGCAAGGCCTCGTCGCGTCCTCGCACTTGAGACGTCCCGCTCCTCCCGCACCGCGTCCTCCTGCGCTGGTGATCTCCAGGGGCGAAACCCTCGCCGGGGGCGACTTCCTCACGTGCGCCGTCATCCCCGCGCTGTCGTGCGTGGACAGCCCCGTTCCACGGCCAGTCGTGCGGCCGCCCGGCGTGCCTCGGCGACGCGGTGCGGCGAGTTCCAGGCGAGCGCGACGCGTTCGGCCAGCGCGTAGTTGTCGGCCGCGGCCTGGTCCTCGCCAAGGAGCCGGTACAGGTCGGCGAGGGAGTGCGCGAGCGGGCGGGTCGCGTAGGCGGCGCCCGCCGTACCCGCGAACTGGTCGCGGATGGACAGCAGATGGCCGATCAGCATGGCCGCCATGTCCGTGTCCCCGAGCAGGAACGCGAGTTCGCAGCGGTAGTCCAGTTCCACACCGTAAAGGTGGTCGGTCACCGGTCGCGGCGGGAGAGGCACCGCTGTCGCCTCCTCCAGCCGTCCCAGACGGGCCAGGACCAGGGCGTACGCCACGGCGACGGAGGTGCCGAACTCCGCGTGGAGATCGCGAACGGCCGGTTCCAGGTCGGCCACCCGCTCCTGGGCGAGCCGGATGGTGATCATGCCCAGCCTGCGTGGGCCCGTCGCGTAGTGCGCCCCGGCGCGCTGGAACATGTCGTCGGCCGCGGCGTAGCGGGTCTCTGCCTCGTCGAAGCGTCCGGCGACGGTGGCCAGCATGGCGGAGGTCGCGGCGGCGATGCCCTGCGCCCACACCATGCCGTAGCGGCGCGCCAGTTCCAGGGCGCGGGCGTTGTGCCGGCGCAGCCCGTCGGGGTCGTTGCGGGTCGCGGCGGTCATGCCGTCCAGGTGCTCGCACACCCAGCGGTAGGCCGGGAGATCGTGCGTCTGCGCCAGCTCCCGCAGTTCCGCGACGAGCGGCGCGCGGACGGCACCCTGCGCCTCGTGCGGCAGCAGCTTGGCGGACGTCATCAACGCCGAGGCCAGCAGCCGCGGTTCGCCTTCGGCTCGGGCCAGGGCCAGTTGCGCGTGCGCCGCCTCAAGGGCCCGCGGCGCCTCCTCGGCGGCCGCCGCGTCGACGAGGACCTGGAGAACTCGGGCTCGCGTCGCGCCGTCGAGGGTGTCGTCGTGAGCGAGTCGCTCCAGACGGGCCAGGGCGGTGCGGTCGAACGCCCCCTCCAGCCGCGTGCGCCAGGGTGAGGGCTCGGTCCAGGCGCCGTAGACCGTCGCGACCAGGTCGTCCCGGCCCGCGCGCATCGCCAGGTCGACCGCCCGTTGCCGGGTGTGCCGGGCGGCGTGCGTCGCCCCGGCCCGCACTTGTGCCCCCAGCAGCCGCACCAGCAGGGCCACCGTGTCCTGCGGATCGGCGTCGCGGCCGGCCACGGCTACCGAGTGCGCCTCCAGGGCATGCTCGATCAGCTCGATCGCCGTGTCGTGGGCATACCGCCGTTCGGCGCGCTCGGCCGCCCGCAGTGCGTAGTCGACGGCCAGGGGTGCGTTGGCGGTTCTGCCCGAACGGGCGAAATGGTGGGCCAGGGCCGCGAAATCCTGCGGGCGGTGGCGTCTCAGTCCTTGTGC
The DNA here is from genome assembly GCF_054072135.1 of Streptomyces kryoterrae. Lineage (NCBI taxonomy): Bacteria > Bacillati > Actinomycetota > Actinomycetes > Kitasatosporales > Streptomycetaceae > Streptomyces > Streptomyces kryoterrae. The sequence goes on from NZ_CM133358.1 coordinate 185,000, forward strand.
GACACGGTCGTGCAGACGTGCCCGCCGCACGCCGGACAGGTCGGTGTACACGGTGTCGCGGACCAGTGCGTGCACGAAGCGGACCCGTCCCAGAGCGGGTTCGGTCAGGAGATCGGCCGCTATCGCCGCGTCGAGTCCTTCCAGCACCGTGTCCTCGTCGACGTCTGCCGCGTCGGCGAGGAGGGCGACCTCGGACTCCAGCCCCGCGACCGCCGCGAGTCGCACGGCTGAACGGGCGCCGGCCGGCAACATGGCCAGACGCCTGCGGAGCACGTCGCGTACGCCCTGCGGAACTTCGGACACGGCTACCAGAGCGCCCTCGCTCACCAGCAGACGCGCGCTCTCAAGGACGTAGAAGGGGTTGCCGCCGGTGCGTTCGGTGAGCGCTCTCACCGTCGTCTCGTCAACGGGTTCACCGCAGACGACGCCCACCAGGGTCGCGACGTCCTGGGGCGAGAGGCCACCGAGCGCTATACGTCGTGGAGCGCTGGGCGCGAGATGGGCGAGGGTCTTGCCCAGGTCCTCGCCCACCTCTGCCGGTCGGTAACTGGCGACGAGGAAGAGAGGTACGCCGGTGATCTGCGCCGCCGCTTCGAGCAGGGCCAGCGTCTCGCCGTCGGCGCGATGCACGTCCTCCAGGAGAATGGCCAGCGGCTGCCCGGCTGCCACGGCCCGCAGCCAGGCGGCGAAGGCGCGGTGCATACGGAAACGCCCCGTGGCGGCCTCGTCGCGCGTCATGGCGGCCATGGCCTCCGGCTCGTGCAGCAGGACGGCGAGCTCCTCGGGGTGCGGCGGCGGCGCGAAACGGGCGAGGGCTTCGAGTGTCTCCACCCAGGCCCACGCGGGCGGAGCCCCCTCGTACTCGGGGCAGCGCCCGATCACCACGGTCCAGCCCTCCGTCTCCAGCCGCCTCCCGAGCCGGTCGAGCAGTGCGGACTTGCCCCCTCCGGCCTCGCCGGTGACCAGAGCCACGCCACCCGCCCGCCGTGCCGCTCGTGCCGCAGCCTCCACGGCGCCCACTTCGGCCTCCCTGCCGACGAAGAGGGAGCCGTCGTCCTCGGGCGCGGCAACAGGGGCGGTTCCCGGCACGGCGACGGCACGGGGCGCTTCCGGCACGGCGGCGCGCAGCACGTCCAGCCGCTGGGCGAGGACGGCATCCTCCAACTCGGCCAGGGCCGGACCGGGATCGCACCCGAGCTCATCCCGCAGCATCGCGGTGGCGCGGCGCAGAGTGGACAGGGCGTCGCCCTGGCGGCCGCAGGCCCACTGGGCGAGAGTGAGCAGCCGCCAGCCCTCCTCCCGCAACGGGCTCCGCCGCACCAGGGCTTCGGCCGTCAGCACCGCCTCGGCCGCGTGTCCCGTGCCGAGGTCGGCCGCGACTGCCAGTTCGCGGGCCTGAGCGCACGTTTCCGTCAGCCGGGCCACCTCATCGGCGGTCCAGGTCTCGTCCCTGTGCTCCAGGAAAGCCGGGCCGTGCCACCATCCGAGGGCTTCCGACAGCAGGTCCCGCGCCTGGTCGGGCGGAGCGCTCCGGGCCCGGGTCACCTGCGCTTCGAACCGCCAGGCATCCACCGCCTCGGGCGGCAGCCGCAGGGCATAGCCCGGCGGTGAGGTGACCAGCGCTGCCGCCGGGGTACGCGGAAGCCGCTCCGGCTCCAGCAGCCGGCGCAGGTTCGACACATAAGCGTGCAGGGACACGGTCGCCTTGGCCGGGGGTGCCCCACGCCACAGGTCGTCAAGCATGCGCCCGACGGGCACCACCTCCTGGCGGGCCGCGACCAGCAGCGCGAGAACGGCCCGCTGCCGGGGGGCTCCCAGCTCGACCGGCTTTCCCCCGACATCGGCACCCAGGGGGCCCAGGACTCGTATTCGCAGCACGCCGCGCGAATCTACCCGAGCGGCGGCGGCAGCCCGTCAACAGCCGCTAAACGCCGTGGTCAGCGGCCCCAAGTGGGGTCCCAAACGGACGCCAAGCCGGTTGCGGAACGGTGGGCGCGTCTCACCGGTCCCTCATTCTTGGAGCAAGCAGGCGTGTCCCGCAGTACGGCTTTCCCCTCCCCCGCCGGCAATCGGCCGCACACACACGAGATGGTGGTTGTCCATCGGGTCTTCAGACGGGAGTCGGCGCTCGCGCCCCGTCTGGTCCGGGCCGTGGCGGACGGCGACACGGCCCGCGCGACGCTGGTCGCGGCGCACCTGACCGACTACGTGATGGGGCTGCGTCATCACCACTCGCTCGAGGACGAGTTGGTCTGGCCCCTGCTGCACGCCCGAGCGGTGGACGGTGAGCTGGTCGACCGTATGGAGGAGCAGCACCAGCGCATCGACCGGAGCCTGGCGGTCGTGGCCGAATGGCTGCCCGCCTGGCTGAGTGAGGCGAACCCCATGGCCCGGGAGGAACTGGCCTTGGCGCTGGTCGAGCACCATGCGGTGCTGATCGAGCACCTCGACGACGAGGAACGGTTGCTGCTGCCCCTGGTCGCCGACCATCTGACCGTCGCCGAGTGGGATCTGGTGCGCCGCCGCGGGCTGGAACAACTTCCCAGAAACAAGGTGTTGTTGGCCCTCGGCGCGATTCTTGAGGATGCGACGCCGCAGGAGCGCGCCGACACCCTCAGTAAGGCGCCGTTCGTCGGCCGCCTGCTGTGGAGGACCGTCGGCCGACGGCGGTACGCCGCGTCCTGCCGTGTCCTGCGCGGCGTACTGCACGAGGAGGTGAATCGGTGACCGTGCTCGATGCCGCCCCACTCGATGTTCTCGACGCCTACCGGACCTGCGAGTTCGTCACACTGGGCCGGGACGGAGCACCGGTGGTCTGGCCCGCAGCCGTACGGCGTCAGGCCGATGGGACCTTGTTGTTGACCACGTCTCTGGCGTTCTCGCAGAAGGCGCTGAACGTGCGCCGGGACGGGCGGGTGGGCCTCCTCTACTCCGATCCCACCGGTAGCGGCTTCGACCGTGCCCCCCAGATCTTCGTCAGCGGCCGGGCCGTCTGTCCGGACGACATCATGACGGGCCCCGAGGGCGCCGAGGACTACTGGCGGATGCTCTTCGAGCGGCAGCCGCACAGCCGGTCCTATCTCGCACCCGGTGTCAGACGGCTGATGGACTGGTACTACCTGCGCCTGCTCATCACCGTCACTCCCGAACTGGTCGTCGTGCGCCCTCCGTTGGCCTCCCTTCCCGCGTCGCGGTCCGCCGCGGGGAACGGGCCCGCCTCGGTCCCGCTCGGCGCGGCGCAACTCGCCCGCTGTCCGAGCGCGGTCCTGGCCGCGTGCGACAGGACGGGAGCTCCCTTGCTTGCCCGGACCCGGCCGGTGGCGACAGACGCCGGCTTCACGGTGACGGTGCCGTCCGACTGGGCCGGGACGGCCGGCCCGGCCTCCCTGCTGGTCCATCGGCACGACGCGCAGCTCAACCACATGCGGAACACGCTCGTCCGCGGGGTGCTGCAACAGGCCGGCGAGGAGTGGCTGTTGGTGCCCGGCACGGTGATCGAGCCGATGGGTTCCGGCCGTCCGAGCGACGCGCTGCGCGTGCTGCGCCGGACGAAGCGGTCCACCGCACGCTATCTGGAACAGCGCAGCCTGCCACGGCCGCGTGTGCGGTGGGACGCGTTCCGGGCACTGGTCGCGTCTGAGCCGACGCGAACCGGCAGTTGACGACGGTCCACGGGGGCGGTGGTCCAGGCGTGTCTCACGCGAGGTGCGCTCTCGCCTCCTGAAGGACACGAGGTCTCGAAGATCACGGCGGGGATTCTTGTGCCGTCCTCCGCGCTCGGCCCACTTCCGGTCCGGGTGGGGCTGGAGGTCGAGCGGCCCGAACTCGTCGCTGCGGCAGACGACTTCGGGCTCGCCACCCTCGGGCAGGACCTCGCCGGGGGCGAACCGGCCTGGCCCTGGTGTTCTTCCTGACCTCGGTGGTCTTCGCCGCTACCACACCCTGTGCGGACAGCGGAAGAACTCGTCCCCGAGGCCGAGCCGGTCCACGGTGCGGGCGCGCACCGCCGGGGACGGCAGTGCCCCGAGGGGTCCGCCTCCGCGCTCACCTGTACGTGCGCCCGCAGCGGCCGGGACCTCGCCGTGACGGGGGCCGAGTCCCACGGCTCCAAGGCGGACGGATCGCGGAGCTCCGGGACGACACCGACCTGCGGACTCCTCCGCCAGGCCGTCCCGTACCCGTCCCCGTACCCGTCCCCATACCCATGCCCGACCAGATTCGGTCCTTCTGACCCCGGACCCCGCCGTTGCCCGGTCCGGGGTGCTGCACATCTGCTCGTCATGCTCTGTGCTCGGGTCCTGGGGCCGATCGGTGCCGACATCGACGGGGCGCTGGTCCGCCTCTGGATTCCCTGGGCACCGAGCGTCCCCCGCCCTGCTGCCGACGAGCCGTGGCGGCCTTGTGCCGGTCGACCGGCTGACCGATCGGCCGCGGCGTGCTCAGCCCTCGCACAGGTGACCGCCTCGCCGCATGTCCATGTGCCGCATCCGCGCCGCCTGCTGGTGCCCGCGCGGGCCGCGCCGTAGGGGCTGGTCACCGGTGCGGCGGGAGCCGGCGAGTCCGCGCTGCTCGCCCGGATCCGCGGGACGCGCGGGGAGGTCGGGCCGAAGGTTTCGCGCCGACCGGCGTCGTGGCGGGGCTCCGGGCGGGCCCGGCCGGGGTCACCAGAGGTAGAAGCCCGCGGCGGAGGCCGTCCCGGTGGTGGACACACCGACTCCGACAGCGTCGTTGAAGCTGAAGAAGCCGATGTAGCGGCCGTTGCTCTGGTACAGCTCGACGACGTCCTTGCTCTGGCCGGCGACACTGACCGTGGTGCAGGTGCCGGGGTTCACCAGCGTGGTCGAGGAGTTCGACGCGGTGAACACCGCATAGGACGTGTAGTAGCCGTCCGAGCAGAGGGTCAACCGGTATGGCGTCGCGGCCTGGGCCGGTGTTCCCATGACGAGAGACACCGCAGCGGCGGTGACGGCGGTGAATGCGGCGGTGAACACGTGACGACGCCGGTCGGTGCTGGCCATGGTTACCTCATCGGGCAGGAGTTCGGAGGCCGACGGACGGTCGGCAGCCACACCGAACCACGGCTCGGGGCGGCCCGCCGTCGGCCCGTCCCGGGGTTGCCCGGTCGGCTCCCGATCACTGCACGATCGACTCGCGTCGGCCCGGCACGGGTGCGCCCGACCTACGATCGGCCGCATACCCGCTTCGCGTCACGGGTCGTCCGCTCGCACCGTCGGTGACCGCGGAACGCCTTGTCCGGCGGCGGCCGGGGCAGCGGAGGGCGCGGTGCCAAGCCGGCGTCAAGCAAACGCCAAGTCCGGCGTCGGAGGATCCGGGTATCGCTGTGCCGACGGCGTGAAAGAGGAGCACACGCTTGTCCACCGCGAACATCGTTGAGCCACACCCCGGGACGTCCGGACAGCGGATTCCGTCGCGCCCATCGGCCTCCCCCGAGGGGGATCCGGCGGACCGGCGCGCCCCCCTCGCCGGAGCCGGGTCCGCGACCCCGGCCGGCGGCGGCCACCGGGCCCGTACCGGCCGGGCACTCCGTGGGGGAGGCAGCGCGGCGGTGGTCTCCGCCGGTCCCGGGACGCCACCGGCACCGATCCCTCCCTGGAGTGAGAGCGACATGCAGGACTACATCGTGGGCGACAACGAGGCGCGTCCGGCGGTGAGCAACGGAGGCCGGCGGGCCGCGGCGGGAACCGTGGCCGTCTCGGTGATCGCCAGTGACCCGATCACCGGCGAGGGGACGATCGCGTGCCTGCGCACCTACACCGGGCTGAAGCTGCTGTCGGCCGACGAACGGCCGCGCGCCGACGTGATCCTGATGCTGGCGAACGAGGTCACCGAGAACACGATGCAGGTGATGGAGACGGTCGCGGAGCGCTCGTCCAATCCCGGCATGGGCATCGTGCTGGTCACCGAGCGGCTGCGCGACCACCATGTGATGCGGGCCCTCCAGTGCGGCCTGCGCGGTGTGATGTCCCGTCAGGTCTCCGGGTTCGACGCGGTGGTGGAGTCGGTGCGCGAGGTCGGGGCCGGCGGCGCGCATCTGCCAGCATCGCTCCAGGGGTGGCTGGTGGACCGGCTCCAGTCGATCCAACGCGATGTGCTCGCTCCGCTGGGGATGACCGCGTCGGGCCTGGACACCCGTGAGGTGGCAGTTCTGCGGCTGCTGGCCGAGGGCATGGACACCACCGAGATAGCCGAGCACCTGAGCTACTCGGAGCGCACCATCAAGAACATCATCAGCGGCATGATGACCCGGCTCGGTCTGCGCAACCGCACCCAGGCCGTGGCCCACGCGCTGCGCAGCGGCGCCCTGTGAACCATCGGCACCGGACGGCCGCGCCGCACGGCCCGCTCGCCGCCGGGCGGTGCCCAGCTTCCCCCGGGGGGAACGGCCGGTGGTCCTTGAGGGCAACGTCCGCGCCCCCGGCCCTGGTTGGTGACCTGCGGCTCCTATCGTCATCGCGGCGCACGGGCGCCGTTACCGTGGAGAACACCTTTAAATGAGCACTGTCATCGTGAAGCGCGCACCGCGCGTCCACGGGCCCGAGGAACCGTCCGAGCAGGTCGAACTGGCAGAACCGCCGGTACTGGCCGAACCGGCCACCGCCGACTTCTCCTCCGTGCTGGTCTATCTGCCGATGGCCCTGGGCACCATGGCCATGGTCATGATGTTCTCGCTGCGCGACGGCTCACCGACGACCTATCTGATGTCCGGCATGATGGGCATCTCCATGGTCGGGATGAGCCTGGGCCAGCTGGGCCGCTCGGGTTCGGACCGCAAGCGGCAGATGCAGGCCGAGCGACGCGACTACCTGCGCTATCTGGCCCAGTTGCGGCGCAGGGCGCGGGCCGCCGCCGACTCGCAGCGGACCGCCGCGCTGTGGGACAACCCGTCCCCCGGGCGACTGTGGTCGCTGGCCGGCGGGCCTCGCGTCTGGGAACGCCGCCCGGGACACGACGACTTCGCCCGGATCCGGATCGGTCTGGGTTCACGGGCCGCGGCCCTGGAGTTCCTGCCGCCGAAGACGAAACCGATCGAGGACCTGGAGCCGCTGTCGGCGATCTCGCTGCGGCGCTTCTCGCGGGCCGTGCAGAACGTGACGGGCATGCCGCTGCCGGTCGGGCTGCGGCGGTTCAGCAGTGTGGAGCTGACCGGCGATCCGGAGCAGGCGCTGCGGCTGGCGCGGGCGATGCTCGGGCAGCTGGCGGTGCTGCACTCCCCCGACGACCTGCGGATCGCGCTGCTCACCGACGACGCCGGGCTCACCGAGTGGGACTGGCTCAAGTGGATCCCGCACAACGCGCACCCACAGCGGGAGGACGCCTCGGGTCCGCTGCGGCTGGCGGCGTGCGACCACGACGACCTGATGGAGCTTCTCGGCCCGGGGCTCACCGACCGCCCCGACCACGACCCGGCGTCCGTGCCCGGCCCGACCGAGCCGTTCACCGTGGTGGTGGCCCACCGGGTACGGCTGCCGGAGTCCAGCCGGCTGCTCGGCCCGGGGCTGCGCGGGACAGTGCTGCTCGACCTGACCGACGCCCTGCCCGGCGGCCCCAGGACGCTGCGGCTGATGCTCGGCGACGGCGACGTCACCTTCCCGTCGGGCGAGGCCACCGGCACCGCCCGAGCCGACGGGCTGGGCAGGGCCGCCGCCGAGGACCTGGCGCGGCTGCTCGCGCCGCTGCGCACGAGCGGGACCGTCGACCTCGTCGACAAGCCGCTGGAGTCGGACTTCGACCTGACCGCGCTGCTCGGTATGCGCGACGCCCGGACCTTCGACGTGGCCGCCAAGTGGCGCCCCCGGGCTGCCCTGGAGGCCCGGCTGCGGGTGCCGGTCGGGGTCACCGAGGACGGCGAGATCGTCGAACTCGACCTCAAGGAGTCGGCGCAGGGCGGCATGGGCCCGCACGGGCTGCTGATCGGCGCCACCGGCTCCGGCAAGAGCGAGCTGCTGCGGACCCTGGTGGCCGCGCTCGCCGCCACCCACTCCTCGGAGGTCCTCAACCTGGTCCTGGTCGACTTCAAGGGCGGCGCGACCTTCATCGGCATGGACCGGCTGCCGCACACCTCCGCGGTGATCACCAACCTGGCCGACGAACTGCCCCTGGTCGACCGGATGCGGGACTCGCTCAACGGCGAGATGATCCGCCGTCAGGAACTGCTCCGCGAGAGCGGATACGCCTCCCTGCTGGACTACGAGAAGGCCAGGGCCGCCGGCATCCGGCTGGCCCCGCTGCCCTCGCTGCTCCTCGTCGTCGACGAGTTCTCCGAACTCCTCGCCAACAAGCCGGAGTTCGTCGACCTGTTCGTCTCGATCGGGCGACTCGGCCGGAGCCTGGGCGTCCATCTGCTGCTCGCCTCCCAGCGGCTCGACGAGAGCCGCATCCACCGCGTCGAGGGTCACCTGTCGTACCGGATCGCCCTGCGCACCTTCTCCTCCATGGAGTCGCGCAGCGTGATCGGGGTGTCCCACGCCTACGAGCTGCCGTCCAGCCCCGGCCACGGCTACCTCAAGGTCGACACCACCACGCTCGTCCGGTTCAAGTCGGCCTACGTCTCGGGCGCCTGCCCGGCCGGTGCGGCCCTCCCCGACGAGCAGGCCGAGCGGATCAGGGTGGCCGGCGAGGTCGTCCCCTTCGCCCTCGGGCAGGCCCCCGGTTCGGCCGCGCCGGAACCGGCGCGGCGGGAGACGGACAGCGCGCTGCCCGGTGGTTTTGGCGACCGGGCGGAGCCCGACAGTTCGGAGAGCCTGCTGGAGGTGCTGATCGACCGGCTGGCCGGGGCCGGACCGCCGGCCCGGCAGGTGTGGCTGCCGCCGCTGGACGTCGCTCCCAGCCTGGACAAGCTGCTGCCCGGCATCGTGCCGGACCCGGTGCGTGGCATGAGCGCCGCCGACCACCCCGGCCTGGGACGGCTGCGGATCCCGCTGGGCATGGTGGACCGCCCCTTCGAGCAGCTCCGCGAGATGCTGGTGGCCGACCTGTCCGGGGCCGACGGACACCTCGGTGTGGTCGGCGCCCCGCAGAGCGGCAAGTCCACCCTGCTGCGCACCCTGATGCTCTCGCTGTCGCTCACCCACACCCCGCGCGAAGTGCAGTTCTACTGCCTGGACTTCGGTGGCGGCGGGCTCGCGTCGGTCTCCGGGCTGCCGCACGTCGGCTCGGTGGCCGGACGTCTGGACCGCGACCGGGTGATCCGCACCGTGGCCCAGCTGACCCAACTGCTCGAACAGCGGGAGCAGCGGTTCACCGGCCTCGGTGTGGAGTCGATGTCGGCGTACCGGGCGCTGCGGGCCCGCGGCGAGGTCGAGGACCCGTACGGTGACGTGTTCCTCGTCGTGGACAACTGGGGAACGCTGCGACAGGACTTCGAGGAGCTGGAGTCCCGGGTCAACGACCTCGCGGCCCGCGGACTGTCGTTCGGCATCCACCTGGTGGCGTCCGCGGTGCGCTGGTCGGAGATCCGGCCGCGCCAGCGCGACCTGCTGGGCACCAAACTGGAGCTGCGGCTCGGTGACTCGATGGAGTCCGAGGTCAAGTCGCGGATCGCCGCCGGGGTCCCGTCCCAGCCGGGCCGTGGCATCACGTCGTCCGGTCACCACTTCCTGGCCGGACTCCCCCGCCTGGACAGTTCGTCCGACGCGGCGGACCTGGCCGAGGCGACCCGGGCGGCGGCGGCCGAGTCGGCCGCCTTCTGGACCGGCCCGTCCGCACCGGGCGTACGGCTGCTGCCGACCCGGCTGCCCGCCGAGCGGCTGCCCGCGCCCGACGGCGACCTGCGGATGTGCCTGGGCCTGGACGAGGAGCGGCTCGACACGGTCTGGCACGACTTCCGCGTCACCCCGCACCTGCTGGTGTTCGGCGACGGCGAGACCGGCAAGACCAACGCCCTGCGGCTCGTGGCCCGTGCCATCACCACCCGGTACCGTCCCGACCAGGCGCGGATCATCCTCGGCGACCCCGGCCGGGCCCTGGCCTCGTCGGTGCCGCCGGAGTACCGCGTCGGCTACGCGGTCGGCGGGGACGCGCTGAGCGACCTCGCCACCAGCACCGCCGTCTCGATGGGCAAGCGGCTCCCCGGCGCCGAGGTCACCCCGGAGCAGCTCGCCGGGCGGGACTGGTGGCAGGGACCGCGGCTGTTCATCCTCGTCGACGACTACGACCTGCTCGCGGCCTCCCCCGGGATGGCCGGCCCGCTCGCGCCGCTGGTGCCGCTGCTCGCGCAGGGCGCCCATGTCGCCATGCACGTCGTCGTCGCCCGGAGCACCTCCGGCGCGATGCGCTCCATGATGGACCCGCTGCTGCGCCGCATCTGGGAGCTGGGCAACCCGGCTTTGCTGCTCTCCTACCCCAAGGAGGAGGGCCGCTTCATCGGCGAGGCCAAACCCCGGACGCTGCCCGCCGGCCGCGCCCAACTCGCCACCCGGCGCGGTATCAAGCTCGTCCAGACCGGCGTGGTGGAGGGGCGGTGACGCCGTGTCCCCTCAGTCCGGGACCGCCGCCCGGCGGCCCCAGGGACCACACCCCCGCCGTCCACGTCTTCGCCGCCACCGCCGTCACCCTTGCCGTCCCCGCCCTTGCCGTCCCGGCCTCCACCGCCCATGCCCCCGCCGTCCCCGTCCTTGCCCTCCCCGTCCTGGCCTCCGCCACCCACGCTTCCGCCGTCCCCGAACGCCGTGCACCACGGCACCTCCGAGGAAACCCTTGACCACCGCACCTCCCCTGCCCCCCGCCCGTACCGAACCGGCCCGGCGCGGCCGGAGCGCGGTACCTGGCTCCGAGGGTGCCGCCCTGTGCCGGATCACCGTCGTCGGCCGCGACCGCAGGGCGGACCTGGCGGTGCCGGTCACCGCCACGGTGACCGCCCTGCTGCCGGTCCTGCTGCGCCATCTCGCGGCGTCCCCGGACCAGGAGGGCGCCCACTGGGTCCTGCAGCGCCTGGGCGAGGCCCCGCTCGACCCCGAGGGGACCCCGGAGACCCTGGGACTGCGTCACGGCGACGTCCTGCACCTGCGTCCCGCCGACGACCCGGTTCCGGAACCCGATTTCGACGACGTGCCCGACGGGGTGGCCCAGACCCTGGCCTCCCGGCCGGGCCGCTGGCTCCCCGAGCACACCCGTCGTCTCCTGCTCGGTCTGGCCTGTCTGGTGCTCGTGGTGTTCGCGGCAGCCGTGACCTCCGCCGGGCCCGGTACCGCCGGCGCCCTGGGCTGTGCGGCGGCCGCACTGCTGCTGGCCGTCGGGGCGGTGGTCGCGGGACGCGGCGCGGCCCCGGACCGTGCCACCGCCGTCGCCGCCGGGCTCGGCAGCCTGGTGTTCGCCACCCTGACCGGCCCTGCCCTGTCCGCCGTCCCGCGCGCCACCGGCTCCCTGGGGCTGCTCTCCCCGGACCGTGACGGCGTACTGGCCGCGGCTGCCGCAGCCGCGGTGATGTCGGGGCTGCTGCTCGTCGCGGCCGGGCTGCCGGTCGCGCTCTTCGGCACCCTGCTCGCCCTGGCACTCGCCGCCGAGGCCGGTGCGGTGCTCTCCGCCGTACTGGGCTGGAACGCGGCCGAGGCCGTGGCGACCCTCGCGGTCGCCGCCTTCGCCCTCGGCCCGGTCGCCCAGCGGGTCGCGCTGCGGCTGGCCCGGCTGCGCGTCCCGCACCTGCCCCGCAACGCCGACGAACTCGGCCAGGACATCGACCCCGAGCCGGGCGGACGCCTCGCCCACCGGGTGCGGTCCGCCGACGACATCCTGACGGTGTTCACCACCGCCACCGCCGCGCTGAGCGCCGTCGCCTGCGTACTGCTCGTACGCCAGAGCGGATGGCTGTCCTGGATGCTGCCCTGTGTCCTGGGGGCGGGTCTGCTGCTGCGGGCCCGCAGCATGAACGGCGTCCGGCAGCGAACCGCGCTGGCGGTCGGCGGGGCGCTCGGACCCTGCCTGGCGCTGCTCACGGCCGCGTCGGACGGCGAGCCGCCGGCCCGGGCCGCCTCCGCCGTCGTACTGCTGTCCGCCTCCGGGCTGCTGGCTGTCGCCGCCCGGCGGATGCCGGAGCGGCGGATGCTTCCCGTCTGGGGCCACGGCGCGGACGTCCTGGAGACGCTGACGGCCCTGGCACTGGTCCCGTTGGTGCTCCAACTCCTCGGCGCGTACGCCTACTTCCGCTCGCTGGCCGGCTGAGGGGCATCGTGCAGACCAAACGCGACCACCTGCACGCCTACCGGTTCGCCACCGGCCGGCTGTCCGCCGCCCTCGTGGGCGGGGACCCCGGCACCGGCGAGGCGCCGCTGCGGCGGGCCTCTCTGGGCGTGGTCTTCGGCGTCGTCATCGGCGTTCTGCTGTGCGGCGGGGCCGCCGTGTTCGGGCTGATCTCGCCCGGCGGCAACTCCGCCTGGCGCAAGGCCGATTCGATCGTCGTCGAGGAGGAGACCGGCACCCGGTACCTCTTCCTGGGCGGCAGGCTGCGGCCCACCGCGAACTACGCCTCCGCGCTGCTCGCCCTCGAGGGCCACGCGAAGGTGGTGAGCGTCTCGCGCAACTCGCTCGCCGGGGTGCCGCACGGCGCCCCGGTGGGCATCACCGGAGCCCCCGACTCGCTGCCCCGGACCGATGACCTGCTGCCCGGCCGCTGGACCTGGTGCGCGACGCGCGGCACGGCCGGTGCGCTGACCCTCGGTCCCGGCGCCCCGGGCACCGCGCTGCCCGCGGACACCCGGGTACTGCTGGCCGCGCCCGGCGGCAAGCGGTACGTGCTGTGGCACAACACCCGCTACCCGGTGTCCGACCGGTCCGTCGTCGTCGCCCTCGGACTGGACGTACGCCCCGCCGTCAGCGTGAGCACGCAGTGGCTCGCCCAGCTCCCCACTGGCGGCACGCTCTCCGCAGCCCACGTCGCGGGTGCCGGCGGCGCCGCCCCGGCGGTGGGCGGCCAGGACGGCCGGATCGGCGACCTCTTCCACTCCGCCGCGGGTGGGGTGGAACAGACCTATCTGCTGCGCGCCGACGGCCTGGCACCCGTCAGCGTCACCGAGGCCGCACTGCTGGCCGCCAGACCCGGCGGCCAGGCACCCCGGGAACTGGACACCGCCGCGGTGTCGGCCGCCCCGGCGTCCAAGGACCGCTCGCTGCTGGACCGGCTGCCCGACCTCATGGCCTCCGGCACCGCGTACGACCCCACCAACCGGCCGCTGTGCCTGCGGCAGTGGGCCTCCGGCACCGCGGTCCACTCCACCGTGGTCACCGGCACCGCACCGGACGCCACGACGGCAGCCGCCACGACGACGACCGTCACGATGCCCGGTGGCAGCGGCATGCTGGCGGCTCCGCTCCCGCAGGCGTCGGACAACGGCGAGGGCGAGCTGTACCTGATCACCGATCAGGGGGTGCGCTACCGGGTCGCCGACGACAAGGCCGTCTCCGCCCTCGGCTACGACGACGCCCCCGTGCGGCGCCTCCCGCGGGACGTGCTCGCCCTGCTGCCGGGCGGACCGGTCCTGGACACCCTCACCGCCACCGGTACCGCGGGATCCCCCGCCGGGACCATCGCCCAGGGGGCCTCCGGGGGCGGGGGGCGGTGACGATGCGGTTCGCGCCGAGAAAACGCCGCACCGGCACGGTGTCCATGAACAGTGTGCGGGCCGGTCACGCGCTGCTCGTCCATCCCACCGGACGGCTCGACCCCCGGTCGCGGCAGTTCGCCTCGGGACTGGCCGCCGACCGCGAACACACCCTGGTGGTGGTCGACCTGCACGCGGCCGCCCCGCGTGACGACTGGGAGGCGGTGGCCGGCCTGCTCGCCGACGACAGCGGCGGCGGGCTCCGGATCGTCGTCGGACGCGGCTCGCCCGAGGAGACCATGCGGGTCTCCCAGTGGCTCGCCGACCGGCTGGGCCGCGCCGTGGTCGCACCCGACGCCGCGGTCCTGCCCGCTGCCGGCGGCGGCCTCTTCGTACCCCCCGACCGGGGCACCGGCTGGTACGTGCTGCGCCCGGGGCGCGACCCCCGCGCGGACTCCCGCCACTTCCCCCGCCCCGACTGGGAGACCTCGGCCGCCGACCTGCCCTGGGCCACCAGCGGCACCGGTACGGCGGAGCCGGTGCCCGGCGGGGTGTGGCTCCGGCAGACCGGCGTGGAACCTGGCACGTTGGCCGCGCAGCGCCGCCAGCTCGCCGCCGGGGTGCACGCCGGCCGGCCCGACCTGCTCGCGGTGGTCCTCGGCAGCCCCGGTATGCCGGGGCTGCCGCTGGGTGACGTCGCCCGGTTCTGGGACGCGCTGCCCGCCCCCAGCCGGGCCATGGTCCGCTTCGTGCCCTTCGGACAACTGGACGTGCCCGCCGGTGAGACGGCCGGGCAGTCGCTCGCCGACCTGCTGGACTACCCGGTGGCGATGTTCACCGGTCTGCCGGGCGCGGGTGCGCCCGGCACCGAGGGGCACGACGTACGGGTGCCCGTCGACGGGGCCTCCCCCGGCTGGCGGCCCTTCGCCCGGGAGCTGGGCCACCGTCCCCGGCTGAACGCCGGCGATCCGGTGGAATCCCCGGTCCTGCTCGCCCACCGGGCGCCGCTGGACGGCCTGGAGCCCATCGGCCCCGGCCTGTACCGGTACGCGCAGGGCGTGGTCCTGGAGGTGGTGCAGAGCGGGCTGTGGGTCCGGCCCGCCGACGAGCCCGTGGACGCGGAGGCCGTGCGCGGCATCCCGCCGCGGCCGGAGGGCGGGCTGATCATCCACGATGCCGGGCCGGACCCGGCGCGGATGCGGCGGATCGCCACGGAGGTCCTGCGGCGGCTGGACGCGGAGACCGGCCGGATGTGCCGTCCGGTCTCCGCGTCCGACGCCTGCGCCGCGGCGGAGCGGAACCGGCGGACCAGCGCCACTGCGCGGGCCCTGGCCGCGGCACCCGTCCCGGCCACGGCACCGCCCCCCACCGAACAGCCCCCGCCCGCCACAGCGCCTGCCCCCACCACGGCACCGGTCCATGCCGCGACATTCGGCCCCGCCAGGCGGCAACTGCCCGTCGGCGGAAGGCTGTTCGCGGCACCGGAGGCAGTGGCGCCCACGGCGGCCCCGACGGCGTCTCCACCCATCCCGGCCGGGCAGCCGCCGACTGCCGCGGCACCCGTCCCGGCCACGGCACCGCCCCCCGCCGAACAGCCCCCGCCCGCCACGACGCCGGTCCACGCCGCGGCATTCGGCCCGCCCGGGCGACAATTGCCCGTCGGCGGAGGGCTGTTCGCGGCACCGGAGGCGGTGGCGCCCACGGTGGTGCCCGCCCCGGCTCCGACGGCTCCCACAGCCGCCCGGGTGGCCACGTCGTCACGGGGACCGCAGGATGCCCACCGGACCGGGCCGGGCACACCCATCCCCACCGTCGCGGGCACGCCCGCCGCAGCACCGGGCCTCCCCGGCGTCGTACCACCCGGCACGCAGCACCTCGGGGCGGTGGGCACCGACGCCCCCGCCACCCCGGCAGGCGGACCAGCAGACCCCCGGACGAGCGCCCCGCGCCGGCCCGATCCGGCCGTCGGGGACCCCGCCCCGGGGACCGGCCCGACGACCCCGGCCCCACCCGTCGTACCGAACGCGCGGCTCACGCCGGACGTCCCGGTCACCCCGGCGGTCCCCGACGCCCCAGCAACTCCGGTCACCCCGCTGACCCGGCCCGACGCCCGGGACGCCCATCCCGCCGCACCGCTCAGAACCGCTGTCCCGCCCGAACCGGACGTCACACCCGCCGACGACGCCACACCGCAAGCGAGGCCCGGCATCGGGTCCGTGGCGGAGGTCGGTTCGGACGTTTCCGATGGTTCGGACGACACGGAGCCCTCGGCCGGGACGGTCGGCGAGGGCGCCAGGGACACCGCGGCGGCGCCCACCGCACCGGTGACACCACCCCGGCCGAAACCGGAACCGGCCCCCGCCGAATCCGCGTCCCCCGCTCCCGCGTCCGCGGCACGGGCGTCCGCGGCGCCGCGGATCCGCCTCGAGTCGTCCCCGACACCCGCAACCGTGAGCCTCCCACGGCCCGTGCCGGACACCGCTGTGCCCACGGCGGGCCCGGTGCTGCCGGCTCCGGCAAGCCCGGCGCCCGTAACCAAGGCCACGGCGACACCCGCGCCGGAGGCACTGCCGGCCGCGGACACGCCCGAGGCGCCGACGGCCGGGGCGAACGACACGCCGGAACCGAACGGGCCGGAGTCCGCGGTACGTGTCCAGCCGGTTCCGGCCGCGGCGGCCTGCGCGGTGCCCCCGGAGCGCGGCATCGACCAGGAACGCGCCTGGCTGCAACGCACCCTGGGAGCCCCGTTCGACGCCATCGCGGGGTCCATCTCGCGGCTGCTGTCGGAACTGCCCGGTCTGCGGACGGAGCCCGGCCGGGGCGGCACCGAGGCACTGAGCGATCTGGTCGCGGTCAAGCTCTACCTCTCCGGTGGGGCACCCTCGCTCGACGCGGGTGTGACGGCGGGGATCCCCGGTCCGCATGTGCCGCTGGCCCGGTGTGTGGCCGCCGGTCTCCGCCGGTTGCCGTCCTACCGTGGACCGGTACGGCTCGGCGCGATCCTGACCCCGGCCGAGTGGGAGTGGTACCGGGGCCGGCGGCTGGTCATGGAGTGGGGTTTCTGCTCCGGTGACGCCGATCCGCCGCCGACCGTCCCCGCCGAGGCGGGAAACCCGGAGGCCGCCGACCCGACCCGGGCGGACGAACCACCGGAGGGGCCGGGCCGGGTGGACTTCCTGGTCTGGTCGATGACTGCGCGCCGCACCGCGCTGATCGTCCAGGACGAGACGGACCGGGTGGTCTTCCTGCCCGGCACCGGCTTCAAGGTGCTGCGGGTGACGGGCGGCGACCGGCCGACCGTCCTGCTGCGCGAGTTGTCGTCCTCGGAGATCTCGGAGGACGGCCGGGTCACTACCCGTCCGGTGCCTCTCGACACGATCGCCCTGGCGAGTCTGGAGCAGGCCGAACGGACCCGGCGCCCGGCGACGGCCGGGGAGTTGAAGCCGCTCGGCAACGCTCCCGGTCTGGTCATCAGCGGTACAGGCGGCCCCGACGGGCCCGGAGAGGACACGACACAGTGACCAGGCAGACGCTGGTGGTGTCCCAGAACCGTCCGGGGGCACACCGTTCGATCACCGAGGCCCTGCGGCACGCGGTCAACGGGGCGGTGGTCTCGGTGGCCGCCGGCCGGTACGAGGAGTCGCTGCTGCTGAGCCGGACCGTCACGCTGTGCGCGGAGGGCGAACCGGGCAGCGTGGAGGTGGTGGCGGCGAGCGGCAGCACCGTCGTCGTCGACGCGGAGGCGGTACAGCTGTCCGGGCTGGTGATCGTCGGGACGGACACCGACGCCCCGGTCGTCGAGGTCCGGCGCGGCGAGGCGGTGCTGGACGGCTGCAGGGTGTCGGGGGCCGGGTGGACGGCCGTTCTGGCGTGGCGGACCGGGGTGCTGGTGGCACGCGGCTGCCGGGTCGAGAACCCGGGGGGCGCGGGGGTCGTGGTGACGTCCTCGGCGGGCAACACCCTGGAGGCGTCGCGGGTCTCCCGGGTCGGCTCGTCGGCGGTGGTCGTCGCGGAGAGCGGCCGGCTGACCGTCCGCGGCTGCACCCTGGAGGAGTCCGGCGGCAACGGCGTCTGTGTCAACGGCCACGGCGAGGCGGTGGTCGAGGAGACAGTGATCAGCGGGAGCGCGAAGCCCGCCGTGGTGGTCGAGCAGGACGGCCGGGCGGCCTTCCGCAGGGTCACCGTCACCGGCAGCGCCTCGCTGGACGCGTATCTCACCAGCACCGCGGCGACCGAGTTCACCGACTGCTCGTTCTCGGGGTCGGCCGCCCAGTCGGTCCAGATCGCCGGCGGATCGCGGCCGGTTCTGCGGGGCTGCGCGCTCACCGGGGCGGCGCACAACGGGCTGCAGGTCACCGGCGGGGCCCGGCCGGTGGTCGAGGACTGCGAGATCGACGGGGCGCCGCTGGGTGTCGTGGTCGACTCGGGCAGCGCACCGGAGTTCCGCAATGTGACCGTCCGGGGTGCTTCGCAGCACGCGGTGATGGTGTCGGGGAAGTCGTCGGCGTCGTTCGACAGCCTCACCGTCTCCGGTGGCGGCAACCTTCCGGTCCACGCCGACGGCGAGTCCTCGCTGGTGCTGGACGGCGGCCGGATCGAGGTGCCGGAGAACGGCACGGGCATCACCCTGACCGACGGTGCCGACGGACGGTTCACCGGACTGCGGGTCTCGGGGCCCGGCGGCGACAGTACGGCGGTCGCGGTGGACGCCGGGGCGCGGGCGGTCATGGAGTCCGCGGTCCTGGAGGGTTGCGGGGTGCTGGTCGGTACCGGCGGAAGCGCCGGGATCCGGGGTACCGGCATCACCGGCGCGGGCACCGCCGGCATCCGGGTACTGGAGGGCGGCACGCTCACGGCGTCCGACTGCCGGGTTTCGGGCAGCGGCGGCCACGGCATGGACCTGCGCGGTCCGGCGGGTGCCGAGGTGGACGGCTGCACGGTGACCGGCAACGCCGGTGAGGGCATTCGCTTCGACCCGGAGGACCGGGTCAGCGTCCGCGGCTGCGACATCCGCGACAACGGGACGACCGCGCCGCATGCCGCGCCCCGCGCCGAGGAGCAGTTTCCCCGGCGGGACCGCGCCGGCTCGGAGGAGGGCGGGGTCGGCGGGACGCCCGACGGCCCGTCGGCCGCGGCCCCGGAGAGCAGGCCGGCGCTGGGCACCGGGCCGTTGGCCGACCTGGACGCGCTGGTGGGGCTGGAGAGCGTCAAGCAGGAGGTCACCGGCCTCATCAACCTCAACCAGATGACCAAGCGCCGCCAGGAGATGGGGCTGCCGATGCCGCCCATGAGCCGGCACCTGGTCTTCGCCGGTCCACCGGGTACCGGCAAGACCACCGTGGCACGGCTGTACGGCGCGGTCCTGGCCGAGTTGGGGATTCTCAGCCAGGGCCACATCGTGGAGGTGTCCCGGGCCGACCTGGTGGCGCAGATCATCGGCGGCACCGCGATCAAGACCACCGAGGTCTTCAACAAGGCTGTCGGCGGTGTGCTGTTCATCGACGAGGCGTACACGCTGACCAACCAGAACAAGGGCAGTGGGCCGGACTTCGGCCAGGAGGCCGTCGAGACGCTGATGAAGCTGATGGAGGACCACCGGGACTCCATCGTCGTCATCGTCGCGGGCTATTCCGAGCTGATGGAGCAGTTCCTCTCGTCCAACCCCGGTATGGCGTCACGGTTCTCGCGCACCGTCGCCTTCCCCAACTACAGCGTGGACGAACTGGTCACCATCGTCCGCGGGTTGTGCGACAAGCACTACTACGAGATGAGCGACGGGGCACTCGAGGCGCTGACCCGGTACTTCGAACTCGTCCCCAAGGGGCCGACGTTCGGCAACGGCCGGATCGCCCGCAAGGTGTTCGAGTCGATGATCAGCAGGCAGGCGTCCCGGCTCGCGGCGAACCCGCCGAGCCGCGACACCGAGCTGAGCCGGCTCTCCGAGGACGACGTCGACCTCGTACCGGGCGACGACCATGACACCCCGGCCGGGGCAGCCTCGTCGGCGCCCGGAAAGCGCGCCGACCGCAGACTCGCCTCGCTCGTCGGCCTGGACGGCATCCGCGAGTCGCTGCCCGCCCGGGTGGCCGGGCTGGCCCGGCTGCACGCCGGCGGACAGCCGACACCGGGACTGGCCAACGTGGTACTGGCGGGCCCCCGGGGCAGCGGTCGCCGGGCGGTCGCCGCGCTCTACGGGCAGATGCTGGCCGAGCAGGAGCTGTTGCCTACCGGGACCGTGCACCCGGTGCCGCTGTCGGCCGTCCCCGACGGCTGGCCCGGCCAGGCCGCCGCCTACGCGTCGTCGCTCTTCGAGGAGGCCGCCGGCGGGGTGCTGCTGCTGGAGTGGGACCGCCCCTTCTCCGTGCGGCCCGCCGCCGGCCGTACGGCGGTTCTGGAGGCGCTGCCCGGCTGTGTGGCCCGGTCGCCCGAGGTCGTGGTGCTGCTCTCCGGCGAGGACGACGACCTGCGGGCGCTGCCGCGGGAGAGCAGCGCACTGGCCGGCTGCTTCTCGGAGTACCTGCGGCTGGCCCCGTACCGGGCGGAGGAGCTGGCCGAACTGGCCGCGCGCCGGCTGCTGCGGCTGGGCCATGTGCTCGACGCCGCGGCCCGGCAGGCGGTCGACACCCGGGCCGTCGAACTCCCCGCGGCCCTGGGGGTGTTCGGCGCCCACCTGTTCGCGGACCGGGTGTCGGCCGTCGCCGGTCGCCGGGAGGTGTCCGCCGAGGCGGTGGCCGCGGTGCCCACCGGCAGGGCGGTCACCGGTACGGCGCCCGCCCCGGTACGGGTGTGACCCGGCGGCGGCTGCCCTGCGGGGGCAGAGATCGACGGCGGCGGGGGCAACAAGGCCGGTGGGGAATCGGGGTCACCTCCCCGGGCCGACAGCATGGCCGGGTAACACGACTCAGCAGGTGCCCGAACACACGCCGACCGCGCTGTTCGCGTCGGCACCGAACCAACGAAGGAGTGCCCATGGCGGGCGAGACGGCTGTATCAGTCGAAGGCATGATCAGGGCCAGCAACACCTTCGAGGGGGCGCGGGACACGGCCATCCGGTCCTACACCGCGATGTACGACCAGGTCTCCACCCTGACGGCCAACTGGAGCGGCGACGCCTCGTCGGTCTACGGGAACGCGCTGCAGAGCTGGCTCTCCAACTTCCGCACGGTGATCACGGCGCTGGAGAACATGCAGCACAGCCTCGACACAAACGCCGCGATGTACGCGCAGACGC
This sequence comes from Streptomyces kryoterrae, assembly GCF_054072135.1. Taxonomy (NCBI): domain Bacteria; kingdom Bacillati; phylum Actinomycetota; class Actinomycetes; order Kitasatosporales; family Streptomycetaceae; genus Streptomyces; species Streptomyces kryoterrae. Next base: position 205,784 of record NZ_CM133358.1, read on the forward strand.
ACGAGATCACCCAGGAGGAGGCCGCCTCTCTCGCGGCGGAACTCGCCGAGCCGCCCGCCCTGTCCGGGCTCCCCGGCTTCTGAGTCTTTCGCCCCGCCCTCGTATCCCCCACCAGCAGCAAGAGAGGCAACCATGTCCACCTATTCCGTGAACATGTCCAACGTGAACACCGTGGTGGAGGAGATGTCCGCCATCAGTACCAACATCAAGTCCATGCTCGACAGCCTGGCCCAGGACACCACCGTCAACCTGGCGGAGTGGACCAGCGAGGCGCGCGAGTCGTACAACGTCTGCAAGCTGAGCTGGGACAACGCCGCCATCGCCATGGTCAACCAGGCGGTCAGGGCGCACACCTCGCTGGGCGGCATCAACGCCAACTACGGCACCAGTGAGGTACAGGGCCGCAAGATGTGGGAGGTGTGACCCGGTGGCGAAGACGGACGCCGACACAGCGAATGAGATCAACACCAGCGACGGGTATCTCGGTTCCGACTCCAACACGTCGACCACCAACGGTGTGCACGAGTGGAATCACCAGACGCCGACGTACACCGAAGTGACGTACTCCGTGGACAGCCCCGTACCGCCCCCGATCGCGCTGTCCCACTCGGAGTCCGGTGAGACCCAGGTCAACACCGCCGCCATGCGGCTCTTCGCCAGGAACATCCGCACCCTCCAGACCGCGGCCGGCAAGGCGCACGAGACGCTGGACCCGGTGACACTGGCGCCCGGGGGCTTCTACGTCGCCCACCAGATGCGCCTCGACGTCACGGGCGCGGACGGCGCCGGCCTGAAGCCCGCCTTCCTCAAGGTGCTCGTCGACCTGCAGTACGGCCTGAGCGCGCTCGCCACGGGCATCGACACGCTGGCCCAGCTCTACGACAACACCGAGGCCGACAACACGATCGACGCCGCACGGATCAAGGAAGAACTCAACACCGTGCCCGGCTTCTTCGACCGCTCGGTCGAGGACACCAGCAGCGTCTCCACCTGATCCGACCGACCCGAACGGTGCCGGTCCGGTGACCCGCGGCGTACCGCGCCCGGGTCACGGGTCCCACCGGCCGCCCCCGGCACAACGACCGCACAGAGCGAGGAAGGCAGGACCGGAGCAGCATGGCGGAGGACGACCCGACCGGGGGCCTGACGCAGACCAACGACGGCACCCTCTTCGGCAACCCGGACGGTGGCGGCAACGAGCACGACTACGACAACTGGAGCTGGAAACAGATCGCGGCGGCCATCAACGGCGCCACCACGGTCGATCCCGGCTCCGACCACAGCACCGAGATGGCACAGATCTCGGATCCGGCGAGTTTCGGCACCACGGCGCGGGCGTTCTACTTCGTGCAGCGGACCCTGGAGATGATCTCGACCAGCCTCCAGGAGCAGGCCACCGCGCTCGCGGGTGACGACCGGGGCTGGCAGGGCGCGTCCGCCGAGGCGTTCCTGACGATGACCAAGCAGTTCTCCCGGCAGGTGAAGGCGAACGCGGCCGTGCTGTCCCGCGGTGCCGGTATGGCCTCGGTGCCCAAGCAACTGGTCGACAACGGAAACAACCTGGCCCGGGCCCGCGTCAACATCCACAACATCGACGTCTGGTACGCGGCCGAGGCGGCCAGGCTCGGGGCGGGACGGACCTCCAACGGACTGATCGTGGTCAGTTCGAAGCCCGAGGTCGTCGCGCTGATGACCCGGGACATGCGGACCGTCATCCGCAACCTCGCGGCCAACTACAAGATGACGATCGAGAACGTCATCGCGCCGACGGCCGAGACGCCGGTCCCCGAACCCCTGCCGGACGGCGGAGGCGGGACCGGCGACGACGGTGGCGGTGGTGGCGGCGACGGTCTTCCGGACACTGGCGGCTCCGGCCTGCCGGACACCGGCGGTGCCGGAACCGACGGGCTCGGCTCGGACGGGCTCGGCTCGGACGGGCTGGGCACCGGCGGGCTGGGCACCGGCGGGCTGGCCGGCGGATCCGCCGACCCCTTCGGGGGCGGCCTCGACACCGGCAGCGGACTGGATCCCTCCGACCTCGACTCGGTCCTCAACCCGGGCACCGGGGGTGTCGCGGACTTCCCCGGTCTCGGCGACGGCTCACTCGGCACCGGCGGGCTCGGCGACCTGGGGACCGGAGGTCTGGGCGACCTGGGGACCGGCGGGGTCGGTGGGATCGGCGGACTCGGCTCGTTCCCCGGCGGTCTCGGCACCTCGTCCCTCGGTTCCGGCAGCGGTCTGAAGGGCTGGGACTCGTCGACGGCCGGACTGTCCGACCCGTCGATGTGGACCGATCCGGCCGCCGACTACAGCGGCCTCACCGGCACCGACGACAGCGGTCTCGGCCTGCCCGCCGACTACACCGGCTCGGAGGCGACCGGCCTGGGCGACGTCCTGGGCGGCGGATCCACCGAGAGTTCCGGCAGCGGCATGGGCGGCATGGGCGGCATGCCCATGATGCCGATGATGCCCGGTTCCGGCGCGGGCGGAGGTGCCAAGGACGGCGCCGAACGGCCCGACGCCGCAGGGCTCCTGAGCAGCGACGCGGCTCCCTGGCAGGACACCGAGGAGTCCGGGCTGCCGGTCGACGGCATCGACATCGGCTCCGGAACCCCGGCGGGCGCGCCGTCCGGCGGCACGATGTCCACCGCCGGCATCGGCGGCGTGCCGGCCATGCCCATGCCGATGTTCCCCGGCGCCGCGGGTGCCGGTTCCGGCGGCGGCTCGGGCGCACCGGAACGCCCCGACGCGGCCGGACTGGTCAGCGGCGAGGCCTCCGACTGGGAGTCCGGGGCGGCGCCGGTCGGCGCGGACGGGCAGATCGGTTCACCCGAGGGTGCCCCGCCGGGTGTCGCGACCACCGGGATGCCCGTCGTCCTACCCGTCGTGGCTCCCGGAGCGACACCGGGTACGGCACCGGGTGCCGGGGCGTCCGCCCCGCGCCGCGAGCAGACCGCGCACGCCACCGCCACCGCCACGGCGGGGGCCACCGCCACGGCGGGGGCCACCGCCACGGCGGGAGCCGCCGCCACGGCGGGAGCCGCCGCCACGGCGGGAGCCGCCGAGGAGCCCGAGGTCCGGACGGAGACGGACGGGGCGGCGCCCGGTTCGGCGGAGAGTGAGCGGATCGCTCTGGTTCCCCAGGCCGACGACACGGAGGACACCAGCATGTGGGAGGTGGCGACGGCCTCGTTCCTGCCGCTGCTCTGGCCGTTCGCCGGCAGCGACGGCACCGACGATCGCGACCGGGACGGTCTCAGCTCGGCGGAGGAGACGGCGTGGACGCCTCCCGAGCCCGGCACGCCGCCCCCCGGGCAGAGCTTCGGGCCGCTGGGCGAGGGCCCCGACCCGGAGTACACCACCTGGCAGCCGGCCGCCGCCCGCCTGACGCCTCCTCCCGGGCCGGCGCCCGCCCCTGGTGGCGGAGAACCGTTGCGCTGCGGCGGCGACGACACTCCCCCGCCCGAGCCGGAACCGGAACCCGAGGAGTCCGGGGAACCGGACGACGAGGAGCAGACGGAGCGGACCGCGGCGGATCTCCTCGTCGAGGACGGGGACCTGTGGGGTGCCCGCCGGGACGACGTGTCGTCGCTGGGCTGAGTCGGCGAGTGCCCCGCCGGGGCAAAGGCCGGTGTACGCGCGGTCATTTCCGGCCGCTCACCGGGCAGCCCCCGGTGGGCGCCGGGATTCAATCACCCGGTGGCCCGTCCTCCCGGCCCCCCAGGAGGCCGGGCCCACTGTGACCGTTCGTGGAAGGAAGCAGGAAACACGCCGTGACCACGCCCTACGACGACGAGATCGACGATCTCCTGCGCGACTACCAGGACCAGCGGGCGCGGCTCGGCGACCTCCAGCGGAGCATCAACGAGGTCGCGGTGACGGTGACGGCCTCGCGGCAGGTCGTACGGGTGACGGTCGGCGCGCAGGGACAGCTGCTGTCCGTGGAGTTCCCCACCGGCGCGTATCGCAGGCTGACCCCGGCCGAACTGGCCGAGGTCCTGATGACAACCGTCGGCCAGGCCCGCGACGAGGCGATCGCCGAGGTCGCCTCGATGGTCGCCGGCGGCCTGCCGGAGGGACTGGACGCCGAGGAACTGCTGCGGGGGAAGGCCGATCTGACGGGCATCCTGCCCGAGGATCCGCGCATGCCGGACACGGTGCGCTCGTACGTCGAGAGCGGCAGGCCCGCACGGGCGGAGGACAGCCGCGATGAGTAGACGACTCTCGATCGACACCGACGGCATCGGCGCGGGCGCGACCGGACTCCGCGCCGCCGCCGCGCAGTTGGCCTCGATCATCGCCACGCTCGACAGCGGCGTGGACGCCCAGCACCAGCCCTGGGGGGACGACAAGATCGGCCAGGGGTTCGCGAAGCAGTGGGTGGGGCCGAAGAACGACCTGCTGGACTCGGGCCGTGATCTGGCACGGGTGCTGGAGAGTTCCGCCGACGGCATCGAAACCATGGCCAAGGGCTTCACCGCGACCGAGGACCAGAACATCGACAGCCTGCGCGGCCTGAACGGTGACCTCTCCACCGACGCGTCGTCCTCCGGGGGGCACCGCACCGCATGAGCCTGATGCTGCCGCCGGGGCTCAACTGGCTCGCCCAGATCACGGTGGGTGAGAACTGGCCCGAGGCCGACGAGGACAAGATGCGCCAGGTGGCCGCCCGCCTCAAGGAGGCCGCTACCCGGCTGGCGCATCTGGCCAACCAGCTGGGCCCGGTGGTCGGCCAGGTGCTGGAGAGCATGTCGGGTTCGGCGGCATCGGAGTTCACCCACTTCATGCGGCGACTGCGGACGACGCTGCCGCAGATGTCCTCCTCGTCCCACCAACTGGGGAAGTCCGCCAAGGACTCGGCACTCCAGATCGAGTACGCGAAGCTCATGATCATCATGCAGATGATCCTGATGGCCATCGAGATCGCGCACTGGCTGGTCGTGGCTCCCGCCGCGGTGCCCGGCATCGTGGCCGCCGGCCGGGTGACCGTACGTCAGATCATGCGGCGGCTGTTCCTCAGCATCCTGGGCGAGGTCGCGGCCGAGGTCGGTCTCGACGCCGTCGCCCAGACGATCCAGATCCTCCGCGGCGACCGGACGTCGTGGGACAAGGACATGACGCTGGACGCGGTCAAGGGCGGCGTCATCGGCGGTGTGGTCGGTGGACTGGTGGTGGGGGCCGCCGGACGCTTCACCCCCCGGGCGACCCAGTCGGCCATCGGCCAGGGCATGATCGAGGGCGTCACCGGTGTGATCGAGGGCGGCGTCTCCAACGCCCTCCTCAACGACGACTCCGAAGCCTGGATGAACTTCGTGTCGGGGTTCGTCGGCGGCGCGATCGGCGGCGCCGACGGCGAGGGTCCGGAGAAGGTGGACGTACCCGAACTCGGCGGTCTCCCCGACGGCCTGGACGACCTCAACGACGCGGCCAAGTCCGCGGAGCCCCCCGTACCGGCCGTGACCGACGGCCCCACCACCAAAGGTGCGGACGCCCCGGACGGTTCCGGGTCCTCCACCACGAACGGCGGCGGGTCGCCGGAGGATCGCGCCGGCGCCGAATCGGGCACGACCGGGGCGGTCGCGGGCGTGGGCGTCGCAGGCGCAGGCATGGGCGTGGGCGTGGGCGTCGCGGCGGCATCCCCGGGCCGCGGCGGCGCGTCCGCCGGCCAGAGCGGGACCACCGGCTCCGGCAGGACCGCGGCCGGGGTGACAGGGGCGGGCGGCACCACGACCACGACGGGTTCCGGCACGGCCTCCGGGGCTCAGCGCGGCGGATCCGACACCGCGTCCGGCACCGGGCCCGCCAGGGGGCTCGACGGATTCGAGGACGGCCAGGACTCCGTCACGACGCCGCTGTCGGCCGGGACGGCATCGCCGGCACCGGGCCAGACGTCCGCCAACCCCGGCCCGGGATCCAACACGACCTCCAACACGGCCTCCGGCACACGGCAGGCACAGACCGGCACGTCGAACGCCTCGTCGTCCTCGTCCCCATCGTCGTCCTCCGCCGCCCGGTCCTCGGCACCGGCGAGCGGTACGAACTCCGCCCAGGGCGGCGGCGGAACATCCCGGGCCGCCGCACCGGTGCGCACCGAGGCCGACGCCGGCGGACGCACCATGGGCCGCCCGTCCGTGGCGACCGGGAACCCCACCGCACCGGCCGCGCGGACCATCACGTCCGCCCCGCCCGCACCCGCTCCCGAGCGGACCGCGGCAGCCGCCTCCGCCTCGCCGGGGCGCGTCACCCCGGCGGACCCGGCCGGTCCCGGACCCGACGTACGACGGCGCGGGCTGGAGTCCGGGCCGCCCGCCGGACCGGCGAGACGAACCGCGACCGACGCACCCGGTGGCCGCCCAGGAAGTACCGAGGCCGGTACCGGGCCGGACGACACGACGACCGCGCCCGCCGCTGACGTCCTGTCGACAGAGTCCGCTCGCCCGGATCGGGGAATCCGCTGGCACGCGGCACCGGCCGCGTCGACCTCCCGCAGCACCGCGTCCGGTTCGGCCTCCACGTCGTCGAACCCCACGGCCGCGACAGGAGCCCCCGCATCCGCCCGCGAGAAGATCAAGAACTTCCTCGTCGCGTTCGCCGCGCACATCGAACGCGACGACACACCGTCGGACTTCACCAGCGCCTACGCCGACTTCGTCGATGACCAGCAGTTCTTCGACAGCCCGCAGGCGTGGAAGCCGGCCTTCGTGACGCTGGCGACGGACCTGCACACCGACCTGGCGGCGATCCGGGCCGACCAGGCCGCGCGCCCGACGGCCATCCCGTCGACAGGCGACTCGACGATCCGGCTGTACCGCAAGATGTCGACGGTCGAGGCCGATCAGATCCGTCACCAGAACCAGTGGAAGACCGGACTGGTCAACGCGATGGCTTACCACGACACTCCGCAGCACCGGAAGTTCTTCACCACGTCGCTCTCGCACACCAGCGTCTTCCACAACGCCAACGCCGCCACGGAAACCGAGACCGTCCTGGAGTTCCGGCTCCCGGAGAAGCGCTACTGGGACTTCGTGAAGGCGCACGGCACGCCGAACCAGCAGGCCGGCGCCTACACCATCGCGGATTCCGCGCTGCTCAACCAGGAGCAGTTGGTCGTCGGCCCGACGGCCAACTTCACGGTCGGTCAGCAGGTCGACGCGGTCCACACGGACAGGACCCACCACAACATCGGTATCGGGCCCGGCAACGTGGATGAATTCGTCAAGTACCTCGGTCCCGTGCGCGTCGTCGAGCAGGGGGAGATCGACCAGGCCGTGCGGGACGCCCTCGCGGTGGCCGCCGCGGAGCGGGCCCCCCGGGTCGCGCAGGCCGTCGACCAGCGGGCCGACCAGGCCGCGGAGGAGATCCGGCGGCAGGCCGAGGCGAGGGCGGCGAGGAAGGCAGCACAGGGGGTCGGTGACACCCGCGCCGCTCCCGACGGCGAGACGGAACCCGGGGTGCGGGACGCGGCCAGGGGGGCCGACAGCGACCTGTTCGCGGCGGACCCAGGCGCATCGCCCGGCGCCGGGGTCCAGGTCGCCGGGGCCGTCGAGCCGCCGGCGTCGGCGGACCTGGTGACGGGCCTGCTCGGCATGCCGGCCGACCACCTGACCGACGCGCTGACGCTGACGGGCCCGGAGCACGTGCGCTGGCTGGCCTCGCACCAGCCGTTCGTGGACGGATTGCGGACGTCGTTGTCCCCGGCGGAGTTCGCGGGGGTCGCCGCCCGTCTGCTGGTCGTCGTACCCGGTGAGTCGTCCCGGCCCGTCTCCGCGCGGCACGAGGCGCACGCCCAGGTGGCACGGATGCTGGGGGACCCGGAGGTGACGGGCCGGCTGCTGCTGTCCGGCGCGACGGTCGTGGTGCTGCCCCAGGACGTCCCGCTGACCGGCGTCAGTTCCTTCGCGGCCCTGCACGGGGCCACCGACGAGCACCTCGGGCGGTCGGCGGACGACCTGCGCGGCGCGGCGACCACCCTGACCGCGGCGATACCGGAGGAGAACCTCCTCGGCGAGGACACCCCGGTGGGACCGGCCGCCCACCAGCCCGACGGCTACTCCTCCGCGACGCACGAGATCGCCCACCTCATCCACATGCAGGGGCTGACCGACACCGACCGCGAGGTCATCGACCGGGCCTACCGGAACAAGCTCCGCCAGGGGCCGACCGCGCAGTGGCCCGACGGCGTCCGGCAGAACCTCAAGGGCGACCCGGCGGACAACTACTCCTCCACCGACGCCTACGAGTACTTCGCGCAGGCCAGCAACGCCTACCTCGGCACCAACCACGGCAAGGACGGTACGACCGGCCGTCCCCGCAACAACGGTGCCCCGTGGGTACGCGACCACGAACCCGACCTCCGGCCGCTGCTGGAGAAGCTGTACGGCACCGAACCCGGCACGGTCCACAGCTCGCCCGCCAACCCCGTCGCCGCCACCGCGGCCGACAACGCGAGGTACGAGGCGTTCCGCGACTTCATGGACGGGATCGAGCCGGACACCTCGACCGGCAACCCGGCCCCGGACACCGGACCCGCGGCGAACCGGCGCCCGGGGACCCACCCGGCCGACCCGGTGTCACCGGCAAGGACCGGCAACGGGAACCAGACACCTCCCCTCCACGGGCCCCCGGACGCGCGACAGCCGGCGACGAAGATCACCGCCGACGCGATGGAGGCGCACTACAACGAGTACCTCGACCACTTCGACTCACAGAACGAGCACGGGAACTTCAACAACGCCTACTACGCCTTCGCCGCCGACCAGGAGACGCTGGACCCCGTCCTGGCGTCCAACGCCAAGGTGAAGCAACAGGTCGAGACCCTGCACCGGAAGCTGGCCGAACTCAGCGACCGGCACTCCTCGGCGGCCACCCCCATCCCCCACGCGGGCAACCAGCCGATCAGGCTCTACCGGAAGATGTCCCCCGTCGAGGCCGCGCAGATCCGCGGCGCGAACAGCACCGCGGCCGGGATGACCGCGGCGATGAACTACAACCGCAGCGACGAGTACCGCAAGTACTTCACCACCTCCCTCTCCCACACCAGCACCTTCACCAACGAGAACGCCTCCTCGGACGCCGACGTCGTCCTGGAGTTCGAGATCCCGTGGAACGACTACTGGCGTTTCGTCCAGAAGCACGGAAAGCCGAACCAGGCATCGGGTGCGTACGACATCGCCACCTCCGCACTGGTCCACCAGGAGCGGCTGCGCACCGGACCGGCCGCCAACTTCCAGACGCAGCAGGACGTCGACACGGTGCGGGAGGAGAAGACCCACCACAACATCGGCATCGGGCACGGCAACCTCCGCGCGTTCAACGCGATGCTGGGCACCAACGTGCGGGAGGTGCCCGCGGCGGAGGTCGAGGCCGCCGCGCGGCAGGCCAGGGACGACGCCGTGCGGGCGCGGCGCGCCGAGGCGGAGGTCCTGGTCCGGCAGCAGGTGGCCCCGCTGCGCGAGCGGGAGGCACAACGTGCCGCCGAGGCCGCCGTCCTGCGTGGCGCACCGGCGGGCGAGACCGACACCCGGGCCAGGACCCCGGAGCAGGACGCGCCGCGGGAGACCCACGACGAACTGCCCCCGGCCGAGGCGGACGACCGCCGGCAGACCGCGCCGTCACACCTCGAAGAGCCCGAACCCGCGCAATATGTACGCGAGTTCGGGTCCACCAGGGACGGAGCGCCGGGGCTGGCGGGCATCGGGCCGGTTCCCGCGGGGACGATCGCCGACCTGCGCGCCCGGATCACCGCGGAGCTGGGCCTGCGGGACACCGGCGACGACAGCCCGGGAGCCTCCGCCGCGCTGGACCGGCAGTTGGCGCCGGAACAGCTGGAGGAACACCTTCCCGCCCTGCTGAGCGAGCACGGACACCGGATCACCGTGCCGGTCGACGGACGGCAGCGCACGGTCGACGTCCGGCTGTCGCTGGACTTCGCGGGCCGCTCCGACCGGATCGGCGAGAACGGCGCGGCCCCGCCCGAACACCGCCTGGAGCGGCGTGCGATGGCGTCGCAGAGCATGGCGGACTCCGGCGGGTCCGCCACCTCCCGGGTCGTTCCGGTGGGCTGGAGCGGCACCTTCCCGGTGGCGAAGCTACCCCTGACGGCCGTCAGGGGCGCCGTCCAGGTGTCGCTGACGCACAATCAGCAGTCGGGGACCACCAGCGTCACCGACACCGTCCAGGTGATCTCCTCGCAGCGCAGCAACGAGCCGTCGCGGCGGTTCGCGTACGACGCCTCGTGGCTGCTGCGGGTCGATGGCGAGGGCGGTGACAACGACGGGAACACCGGGGACGGCCCTACGGCGGTCCCCGGCACGCCGGACCCGGCCGGCGAGGACATCCCACTGCGGGACCTGGGGTGGAAGAAGGGTGACCGGGCCGGGACCGTCGACATCTGGTTCCCGGAGCACCTCGCCTCCGACGACCACCTCGCGGGTCCCGACCAGCATCCGGCGGACCTGGACGCGCTGCCGCTGTGGAGCGTCGACTCGCTCACCGATCCGGAGCGCCTGTCGCGCGAGGTGCGCGACCGCTTCTCCCGGGACCTCTCCGCTCTGTCGGCGGAGTCCTCGCAGGCGGTGGACACGATGCTGTCGGAGTCCGAACTCCGGGGCAGCATGCCGCTGTTGCGCGACGGAATGTACTCGCCGGTCCTGGTGGACGGACACGGCAACGCCGTCGGCATGCTGAAGATCACCGCCCATGTCGTGCCGGGCACGCCGCTGCGCAGCAGTGTGCCCGGCAGGTTCAACCTGGAGAGCCATCTCTCGCACGCCCAGAAGGTGGACGTCTCGGCCCAGGTCACCAGTGGTGTCGCGGTGGACGGCTCGGTCACCTTCCCGATGACGTCGGAGCATCCCGACAAGGATGCCGCGCCGAACGGCACCGGAGGTCCGACCGGGCGGTTCGGCGGGTCGTTCCAGACGTCCCGGTCGCTCGGCTCCGGTGGTGGGGCGACTCTCCAGCACTCGGTTCGGACGGGCGCCGCCCATCTGCTGACCAGGGCGGACGTGACGTACACCGTGGAGTTCGTCCGGGCCCGCGGCGGTTCGGAGTCGCACGACTTCGGCCTCTGGGAGGACGGGCTGCGGCTGCGGCTGCCGACCGCCGAGACCGCCGGCGGCCGTACCCCGGAGGAGGTCCGCGGGCTGCCGCCGGCGCTGGAGCAGATGCGGAGCATCGGTGTGTCGTCCACGCCACTGGGGGTGGACGGCACCGACGGGATGTTCACCCGGGCCGAGACATGGCTGCGTGAGCAGGGTTATCTGCCGCCGGCCGATCCGGCGCGGAGCAGGCTGCCCAACGCGCTGAGCGAGGCCAACGCCCATGCCCAGCTGGCGAATCTGCGGCGCTTCCAGCAGGCTCGGTCGTCGGTGGGCCGGCGGGCCGCGATGGACTCGATGGTCGACGGCGGATACGCCCTGTGGCTGGACCGGCCGTCACTCACCGGGGCGGACCGGGTCCAGGTGCGGCTGACCGCCGAACGGGACACGGACCTCCCGTCGCGGCACGTCCGGACGCTGCCCGACGTCCAGATGATCAACCTGGTGTCGATGAACGCACCGGGGAACCAGCAGAAGTCGACGTCCTGGAGCGTGTCGGGCGGGGGCGGGGTTGCCGGAAGCGGCACCGTCGACAACGCGTCGGCCTGGCTGGGCGGCGGCGCGGACCTGACGGGCGAGTACCGGCGGACCGATGTCTCGTCGGTGTCGTCGGGTCTCGGCCACGACCAGCTGACGCTGAGCAACCACGGCCAGGCCGCCGAGGTCTTCGACGTCCCGGTCCGTCTCAGCCTCGACGTGTACGGGGCCGATCCACGGACCCCGCTGGCCCGCTTCGCCGATGACGGGCCGGACGCGGAGTCGCCGGAGCACGACGTGGAGAACCCGGCGCCCGCAGACGGGCACCCCAGGGGCACGTCCGGGACGCTGCGGGTCGCGGTGCCGCACCACCGCACCGTCGAGGCGGGCCCGGAGCCGGGCGGCCCGACCGCCCGACGGATCCCGGCCGCCACCCCGTGGTCCGTCGGGCAGACCGACCTGGACCGGCTGGCGGTCGGCGCGGACGACTCGGTGAAGAACGGGGTGTTCCGCATCCCGGGCGACGCCGTGGTCGACGTGTTCGCCGGTTCGAAGGACCTGATCAGCGCTTTCAACGACATCGTCGGCCCCGCGAAACCGGACCCGACGGCGGACGGCGCGAAGCGCACCGCCTGGCAGTCACTCAGGGACACCCTCGCCGCGGCGATGCCCGACTCGGTGTCCCACGCGGGCACCTGGGGTTCGGACCAGCTCGGCGGTCCCGCCGCCGGCGACCAGCGGACCCTGGCCGCGGAGGCCCTGCGCGCCGCGCTCAGCCCCGCCCAACTGCTCGGCCGATCCCACCAGATCCTCGGCGGCGGCTACGTCATCGAGGGGCTGACCCTGCCGGGCATGGCCGCCGACCACGAGTTCTCGGTGGAGCTGCGGGCGTACGCGAGCACCCCGGGGCACCACGGGGACATGGAGCAGTACCTGGAGACCGGGGTGTCGGCGGCGACTTCGACGTCCCACCAGGTGAAGACCTCGGGAAGCGCCCGGGTCGCCGCCGGCCTGAGCGCCCGGCGCAACGTCAAGGACAACCTCGACACCAGCAAGAACTCGATGGTCGCGCCGGCCCTGTCACTGAGCCACCGGCGGACGTCGGAGCGGTCCGAGACGCTGGGCTCGACGACCGCCACCGGCCGCACCCCGACCGAGGACAACCGGGAGCACCGGCTGCGCTCGGACGTGACCTTCGTCGTCACGGTGCGGCACGGCCGTCGCAACGCCTTCGGCAACATGGTCGGCATCGGTGCCGGCGACACCGCGTCGATCGCGCTGGAGCTGCCGCAGGCCCTGGAGGTCCTGGTGACGGAGGCGCAGGTCAGGCGCAACCCGTCGCGGTTCGAAGGCATCCCCGCGCTGGACGCCGTCCGCCGGTCGCCGCACCCCGGCGCCGACGCCCCGCCGCCCGCCCTGCCCGACCGGTTCGCCCGCACGGGCCGGCTCGGACTCGGCACAGTCCTGGACTCCGTCCCGCTGGAGCAGCGCCCGCTCGTCCCGGACACCGAGACGCCGAAGGACATCGACGACACCGAGAAGGACACACGGAAGGACGCTGGGAAGAACGGGATGCCGGACCCGGAGCCCGCCGGCAAACCGACCGAGGTACCGGCCGCCGGGAACGCGCTGTACGAGAAGCTGCTGAGGCAGGTGGAGCTGGAGGCCCCCGGCTCCACCGTCCCCGGCCACTCCGCGTATGTGCCGGGGGTCCGGTCCCGGATCGCCGACCACACGTCCCAGTCCGCGATGCGTGCCCTGCCGGGGCGCGGTCCGAGGGACGCGCAGCGGTTCCACTTCGTGCACAACGGCGCGGGCGGCGCGCGGCTGGTGGAGGTCGCGCTCACCGCCGCGCCACACGCCGACACGGCCGGGCTGCGCAACGTCAGGGGCCGGGCCACCGCCGCGGGCACCGGCATCGAGAACGCGCCCGCGCACGCCCCGACGACCACGTCGCGCGGGGAGACCCACACCCGGCAGAACAACGGCTCGCTCGGCCTGCTGACCCGCCATCCCCGGGCCGGTGACGCCCTGGTGGCCGACCGGACCGGACCGTCGTTGGGCCTCGGGAGCAGCCAGAGCCGGGGCAGCACGACCTCAACGACCTGGGAGGACCGCTTCTGGCTCCGCAACGACAACGTGGCGGACTTCGAGGTCGACTACGACTACACCAGCACCGTGCGCTCGGCGCCGCTCGGCGAGTGGCCCCTCAACCTGCCCGGCGCCTTCCTGCAGGGCGGCATCGTCTCGTGGGGCGACAGCCCCGACATGGCGGGCTGGCTGGCCGCCACCTTCGGCGGCCGGGTGCCGACGCAGGAACGCACCACGGTCCGCAACACCCTGCGATTCGTGGCGGGCGAGACCCCGGCAGAGCCGGTGGAGCGCCCGGACGCCGGACCGTTCGCCTTCCACGACCAGGACCCGGCGGCCGGGCACTCCACCGCCACCGGCGCGTTCTCCGGTCCCGCGCTCACGCCGTCCGAACCGGTCGTGGTCTACGGCTTCGACGGCCAGCGGCAGCTGCGCGAGGCCCTGGCGCTGGCGGACCCGGACCTGCGCGGCCAGGGCATCGTCCCCGACGACGGTTCGGAGGAACACGCCGCCACCCGGCTCGGCGAACTGATCCGGCTCGGACAGGTCGACATCGTGCGCCCCGACTCCAAGGTCATGCCGGGCGCCTGGCCCCAGGAGGGTGGACACCAGGCCACCACGACCGTGACCACCAAGGTCTACAACCCGCGCCCGGTCACCGAGAGCCGGGACGTCACCCTGGACCGGCTGCGGCAGAACGCCACCACCGTCGCCTCGTCGACCTCGACCGCCACCCTGCCCAACCTGTCCTGGAACACCACCCTCACGGCGGACAGCGGCACCGAGAACCATCTGGTGGGGCTCGGCTCGTCGCTGACCGCACCGAAGCCCGTCGAGCGGGGCCAGACCGCCGGATCCACCAACACCCGGCGTGAGTGGCTCAAGACCGGCACCACCACCGCCCCGAAGGAGGGCGGCCTGCGCACCTACGAGACCGAGGTCGACGTGGTGATCACGGTGACCGATCCGGCCGGTACGGAACGCCACGTGGCCGGGAGCACCACCGTCCGGCTGGCCGAACAGGACCTGCTGGGCCACGGTGTCACAGGGCCCAACCCCCAGCCGGGTGTCCACGACCTGCGTTCGATGCTGAACGACCAGCAGGACAACGACCAACGGGACTGGACCCGGCACCAGTTGGCCGGCCTCCCCGTGGCTCTCGCCCGCGGTCTCAAGGACGGCGACGGGCCCGTACAGCTCTGGTTGGCGGCCGACATCGGGGCCGCCCCCGCCACCGACGGCGACGGCGTCCCGCCCCTCGGACGGGCCCTGTACGCGGCCTCGCAGACCGCGGCGATGTCGGGGCGGGACGTGGAACTCGTGCTGCGCACCGACGAGGGGCCGCAGAGCTGGCCGTTCGACAGCACCGGCCGGCTGCGGGCCGACGACCCGGCCACCCTCGACGCCTGGAACACCTTCGCCGCCGGTGCCGAGCGCCATGCCCGGGCCGCCGCGGAACAGGAAAGGACGCACCGGGCACACGGCGACCGGCGGAAGCGGGCCGTCACACGGCAGGACCGGGCGGACACCGCGGTGCGCCGCGACCGGGCCCTGCTGGAGCTGCGCACCGCCGAACGCGACGTCGCGCAGGCCGAGTTGCTCCATGAACAGGCCGGGGCGCGGCTCGCGTCGCTGCGGGCCGACGGGTCCACCGCCGGGGCCGCCGACCCGCTGGACGCCGTACGGGAACCGCGCGTCGCCGGGACGCCGACGACCGCGGGGCCGTCGCTCCGCGAAACCCTGGTGGCCACCAGCGAGTTCAACGGGGCCGCCCAGGCCCTGCGGGCCGCACACCAAAGGCTCACCCGCACCGCCGAGAAGACCGACCAGGAACTCGCTGCGCTCGGCACGGGCCCGGCCGAGCGCACCGCGCACCCGGCCGGCAGTTCGACGACGGCCGAGGAGCGGTCGGCGCGCGCCGAGGAACAGCTGCGGGCGGCCGAGACCGCGCTGACGGCGAGCGAGCACGCCCGGGACGAGGCGGTCAGGGCGGTCCGGGCCGTCGACCGGGAACAGGCCGACGCGGGTGACGAGCAGAACCGCCGGGCCGCTGAACAGCGCACGGCCCGCCGGGCGCTGGCCGATGCGACGCCCGCCCTGCGGACGGCCCGCCGGGCGAGCGGGGAGGGCCGTATCGAGCTGCCGGTGGCGTCCCTGACCTCGCGAACCCCCCGCCGGCCGGCCACCGACACGGGCCTGCGGAACCGTCGTCCCGTCCCGGAACCGGCCCCGCTGCGCGAGATCGTGGTGGAGAAGCCCGACCGTACGACGACACCCCCGAAGGCAGCACCGCGCCCCCCGACCACCACCAGGTCCGGCACCGCGCCCGGCCGCAGCACCGCACCGACCGGCGGGAAGCGGTCCGCCGGATCTCGTTCCCACGCCTCCGCGACCCCGCGGCCGGGACAGACCCGCGTCCTCAACGGGCTGAACCGGACCGCCATCGACGTACCCCACGACGGTGACTGCCTGTTCAGCGCGCTGCTGCGCACCGCACCCGGCCAGATCCTCGAACCGGACGGAAGCACCCCCACGCGCACGGGCATGCGGCAGCGGATCTCCGCCGACCTCACCCGGGAACTGGACCTCCCCCTGACGGACCGGACCCGGTGGAACAGCATGGCCGGCCAGGTCCAAGAGGGCCTGGCCGCGGACCGGGCCCGGCGACGCCAGGACGAGGCGGCACGGAACCGGCCGGCGCAACCCGCTCGGACCGACGCCGAACGGCGCGCGGAGTACGCCCGGTTCGCCGACGAAGAGCGCGAGCGGCTCGCCAGGACCGGCCCGACCGACGACGAACTCCGCAGGATCGCCACCGACATGGGAACCCCGGGGGTCTATGACTCGGCCGCCGGTGACCTCGCCCTGGGACTGGCCACCCAGATCTACGGATTCAACGCACAGGTGATCGGCCGGGGAAGCCCGTACCCGGTCGGCGACGGCCCCGGCGCGCCCGTCGTGCTGGTCCGTCTGGACCGGACCGAGGCGGGCGTCGACCACTGGATGGCGACCGGGCCGAAGTCCGCCGACATGACCGCGCCGTCCCCACTCGCGACCGCGACCGCACCGGAGGCGGCGCCCGCGACGCATCGCACGGCACGGACCGTGGAACGCCCCGTGACCCGTGACGCCTGGACCCACCGCCGGGCCGGTGCACCCGTGGCGCGCCTGAGTGTCGAGCGCTTCGATCCCGCCCGCGACCCCGCCACGGACACCCGCGGCGAGGGAACCCTGGCGGGAAGCCAGACCCTGATCCGCTACAGCGCCCGCCGGGTGCAGGCGGACGACGGCACCTGGGTGCGCGACTTCACCCTCAACCTGCCGGTGCGGCGGACCGGCAGCATGGACCCGTCCGTGCTCACCGCACTCCAGGCACGGCTCCAGTCGCTGCTGGACACGCACGTCAACAGCGGTTACGCGCTGCCGAAGTCGGGCGACCAGCTGCATGTGGGCGTCCGTCTTGTCGACGCCCCCGACCACGGTGAGCACATCACACTCACCGACACGCCCGAGGGCTCCATGCCGCCCCGCGCCCGCCAGCGGACCCTGGACCTGCGGCACAGCGACGGGGTGAAACTGCACGAGATGCTGCACTACCTGGGGCTGCCCGACACGTACGTCGACGCCGACACCCTCTTCCGGCGGTCGCAGGACCAGCCCGCGGTGCGTACCGAGGGGGTGATGACGGCCACCTGGAACCTCGTTCCCGGAACCCTGCCCCATGAGTACGTGGAGCGGATCGAAGCCATCGCCGACTCCCATCTCGTGCTGCGCGACCACCCGTTGACCGCCCCGCCGGTGACCACGAGTCCGCCCCGCCCGGCCCCGTCAAACCCGGATCGCGCGGCGGAGCCCTACTCCACCACGGACAGCTTCGACGACGAGTTCGCCGCCCTGACCGACGGCAGCTTCCCCGTGCACGCCGCGACGGACCGCTGGACGGTCTGGGGAGTCGACGGGGACACGAAGGTTCTGGTGGCCGAGATTCCCGGTCTGGGCCTGCGCGGAGCCCACGTCGACGGCGGGGACCGTCCGTACGCCGGCCCGTTCTCCGACCCGGCCGGGGAACCGCGGCGCGCCCCGGGCCGATCCCCCGCCTGGAACTGGTATCTGCCGGGTGAAGGAACCGTCGCGTCGTCGCACTGGCGTACCGCCCCGCTGGACGCCCCGCACCCGGTGGGCCCGCGCCCCCCGGTGGACCCCGCCGTCACCGCCGCCCGCCGCACCGACACCACGGCCCTCCCGGAGGGCACCCGTTGGCGGCAGGACGACGACACGCTGCACGTGTTCAGCGACCTCGCCCCGGACGAGGTCTTCCGTACCGGCCTTCTCCCGGGCGGCCACAACCCGGTACACCCGCTCAAGCACGCCGCCGACGCGCCCGCCGACAGCGCCTACCTCACCGCCGTACGGCAGACCGACCACCCGCGGTCCGCCACGGCGCGGTGGCGGTACGACCTCAGGGTGCCGGGCGGGATCGATCTCAACGCCACCCTCGACATCGCCTCGCCCTTCCCGGACCGGCACGAGGTCGCCTTCCCCGGCGGCGTCGGCTCCCGCTTCGTCCAGGGCGCGCAGCGGCTCACCGACGGGGCGCCGGACGGCACCCGCCACGAGAACCCCGGGTTCGCCCCGGACCGCGCAGAACGCGACGGGCACGGGGAGCACGACGACCCGGGGGGCGAGGTGGACGGCGACGACCGGTGGGAGACCAGCCCGGCGCCCTTGCAGCAGGTCTCGAACTACGACATCCTCCTCGCGAGCCCGCAGGCCGTACCGTTCCGGCGGATCGCGCCGGTGGCGACGGTACTCGCGGTCCCGCAGCAGCCCGGGACGACGTCGTTGGCCATGATCCGGCGGCCGGTCGTGCTGGACCCCGGCCGTCCCCCACTCAGGGTCTCCGCCGACGGAACCCTGGCGATCAACAACGCGGGACCCGGTGTCCAGGAGGTCTACGCGACCGATCGTGCCATCACCGACGCCAACCGCGAACTGGCCGAGGTCGGCAGCGCGGTCACGCTCGAGGTCGACCCGGGCGTCATGGTGCGGCTCTTGCCGCACACCCCGCCTCTCAGCCGGGTCGTGCCGGTCTTCTCCGGCGGTTCGAGGCCGTCGCCCGAGTGCAACATCTTCGCGGGCAAGGTACTCGGCGGCCCTCCCGACGCCATCGTGCTGCGGAACGGGATGGACACCGTCGTCCCGGTCAGGACGAGGGACGTGGCCAGCAGTCTGATGACCAACATCCACGAGCTGGTCCAGTCGATGAGCCGCCAGGTCGAGCAGGGGCCCGTGCCCAACACACAGGCGGCCGTGAACGGCATCGTCCGGAACGTGAAGCTGAACGAGCGGAACCGCTCCAGATCACTCGCGGTCGGGGCCGGATACCAGGCCCTCACCACGCACCCGGTGACAGCACCCCTGTGGGATCGGCTGAGCAGCACGATCGGGGTGAACGAGTACGCCTCGGCGCGTGTGGGTGACGGTTACCTCATTCAGTCGACAGCCGATCTGGACGCCAACGGCGAATTGCGGTTCTCCGCCCATGCGCCGGGAACAGTCCCTCCCTTCGGCTATCACTTCGCCACAACGGTGCTCGCCAGCGAGGACGGCACGTCCTACGTGACGCTGGAGAATGGCAACCGCACCGGGGAGACACAGCGCGCCGTGGACGAGGCCATCCGCATCAACCTGGCGGACCGCCGGACCGTAGGCACAGATCGCCGCAGCGTCCTTCAGCTCTCCCAGGACCACAACCTCATGCCTCGCGACTCCCACCTGTGGCACTTCCGGATCTACGGGCCGGGTGAGGGGATCCACCGATCGGTGGACCAGCCGGTGGCCGGTACCGACAGCGCGGTGATGCAGCGGCCGTTCACAGCCGTGGTGACCGGCGGCCGCACACCGAACCGGTTCTCGGTGGTGCGGTTCGAGGAGAAGGCCAAGACCCTCGAAGGGCACGATGTGAACCATCTCAACGAGCTGGCCGCGAAAACGGCCCGCAACGCCCTGTGGAACGCCAAACACCACCTCCCGATGCCAACCGTGACCATCACCGGGTACGGCCACAGTTCATTCGCGCTCCGCGCGGAGGCCACCGGCACCGCAAGGGCGGTCCACACCGCCGAGCTGTTCCGGCACGCCCTGCGGAGGGCGCTCGAGAATCACCAGCGGCTCCGGCCTCTCGGAGAGCCCAGGATCGCGGCCCACCACATCACCGTGCGGTCGGCGACCGGCGGCAACAGGTTCCCCACCGACATCGTCGCAAGGGGCGGGTCGGAGCAGAGCCTCCCGTTCGACCCGGCGGACCGGTTGCGGACCGCCACGATCGAGATCGACATCCCCCCGTTCACGCTGCCCTGAGCATCACCCCACACCAGCACCATCCACACACGACGGAGTAGGAACACGTGGAACAGACGCCGGAACGACGGCAAACCACCGAGGACCCGGCCGCGGTCGGTGGACGTCCCGCACCGGAGCCGAACGACGATGAAGCGGCGGTCTGGGAACAGCCACTGCCCTGGCCGGCCGCCTCGTCCGAGCCGGACCCGGAACCGGACACGGTCGCCGAGCCGGAGCCCGTTCCCGCCCCCGTGACGGCGCTGGCGGCGGCGCCCGCGGCCGGCACCGCCGGTCGGTCGTCCGACGGCGGCACGGCTACCCGTCCCGACCGGCCCACGGCCGTTCCGCCGACCACCGGGCAGGACGAGGTCCCGGCCGGGGAATTCGCGGACTCCGACGACGCGGTACCGCCGGATCCCGACGGTCAGCGGTCCCGGCTGCTCGACCGGCTCGCTTCCCTGCGCGCGCTGGCCGCGTCCTCCCGGGACGCAGACGACGAGGGATACTCGCCGTCGTCCGGAGGGTCCGGGCCGTCCGCCCCGGGCCCGTCCGACGCGGAGTCCACCGCGAAGGTGCCGGGAGCAGTCGTCGCCGGTGCCGTGCTGCTGGTCTGCGCGTTGGCCGCCGTCCCGTTCCTGCTGACGTCCGGCGACGACACACCGGGCCAAAAACACGCCGACTCCGCTGCCGATGCGCCTTCCGACGTGACCGTCCGCTACAACTCTCCGGGTGTGACGAACGGGCCCAGTGCCCCGGCGCCCGGCAAGGGCGGCTCGTCGCACAAGCCCGCCAAGGACGCCGGGGAGAAATCCCCGGTCAGCGCGACGGACGAGGCCGGCGGCGACGCCGCCAACACCGATGCCGACCCGGACGGCACATCGTCCGGTAAGCCTGCCTCCTCGGGCGGCAAGAACACCAAGCCCGCCGGGGGAGGTGGCACCACGACGGCCGCTCCCACAACGAAGGCCGCCGCCCACGCTGCCGCCGCGACCAGCGCCGCGCCGGCTCCGGCCGGCAAGAGGATCGCCGGTTACCCGTCCTCCCGGTGCATCGAGATCTCGTCGCACAGCGGCACCGACGGCTCCCCGCTGCGGCTGTGGGACTGCGGCGGCGCCTCGTGGCAGAAGTGGGTCTTCAAGTCCGACGGCAGCGTGCGGTCGATGGGTCTGTGCATGGACGCCGCCAACGCCGGCACCGCGAACGGCACCCGGGTCCAACTGGCCATCTGCAACGGCGGATCGGCGCAGCAGTTCAACCTCAACGGCTCCCACGACCTGGTCAACATCCGGGCCGGCAAGTGCGTCGACGCCGTCGACACGGGCACCGGCAACGGCACCCGGCTGCAGCTGTGGGAGTGCGAGGGAAGCTCCAACCAGAAGTGGTACCTGAAATAGCGTCACCCACGGTCCTCGTCGCGGCGGACGCTCCGCCGCGACGAGGACGGTGCCATGGCGCCGGCCACTGCGGACGTTTGCGTATCCGGGCAGGGGCTGCTCAGGTGACTCCCATGGACCACCAACGCATCACCAGTCGCCCCGAGTTGGGGCGCCCAGCTCAGGATCTGGGTCAGGGCGTGAGGTTCTGGACCGTGTTGTAGAGGAGTTGGTCGTTGTCCTCGAAGTGCGGGGCGATCATCCAGACACCCTCACCCTCCACGAAGTTCGGGTACTTGGTGGAGTTCACCCCGACCTGGATGCCGGTGCCGGTGACCGGGTCGAAGTCCTGGAACCAGGGGCCGCCACTTGCGCCGCCCGTCATGTTGCAGGTCATCTCGTAGTCGGTCTTGAGGATGAAGTCCTTCCAGGTGTTGCCGTTGCACTCCACGAGTTGGCGCCCGTCATAGCGGTAGCGCGATATCTCCCGAGTGGTGTCCGGTGTCTGACCCGGTGCCGGAACAGGGGTGTTGACCTTGTCCCAGCTCCCCGCGTTGGGGTAGCCGAAGGCGAACATGGTCTGGTTGTAGGGCTGGTTGAAGGCCACGTGCTGGGAGCCCACGACATCGGTCAGGCGCACGCCGGGTCTGGCCGGGTCGGCGACGGTGAGTGCCGAGACGTCGTAGTTGAAGTTGGACAGGTTGACCGTGTTGGGGTTCAGCGTGGCGAAGTCGTTCCACTGCGCGGTGGTGTACGCGGTGGTCGCGGGCCAGAGCCCGTAGGGGGCCTGGGCCAGGCCGACCTTGGTGCCGTCGTAGCCGGGAATGAACATCCAGGCGTCGTCGGTGGCGCTCACCGAGCCCTTCTGGATGGTGCCGGTGAGCGAGCCGAGCGCGACCACGGCCAGCGGATTGGACACGCAGTGGCCCGCCGACAGGATGGTGCTGCCGTTGGCGCTGTCCACCGCGTTCGCCGAGCACTCGGTGGGGTAGGCCACGGTGCGGACCGTGGTGGTGGTCCCGTCCGCGACGGCGGTCACCGTCGTACTGTCCTTGAAGATGTGCTGCGCGGTGGTGTCGGCCGGTACATAGGCTCCGGTGGAGTCGACGTGGAACCACCGCGTCGAGTCCACCGCGCCGATCGCGTCCTCCGGCCGGCTCGGCCGGGTGGCGGCCGGCCAGGCCAGCGTCTGGCGGTAGTACAGTCGCCCGACTGTCTGGTGCACCGCTCCGGCGTGGCTCCAGATACGGCCCTCGTCCAGGTTGCTGTAGTTGGGGCCGTCGACGCCGTAGTCCGCGTTGTTGGCGTTCCACAGGGCCATGTCCTCGCTGGTCCAGTACGCGATCACGGCGTTCTGCCGGTCGGTGGAGGACGCCCAGGCCGCCTGGTTGACCGCGACCGGCGGTCGCACCGTGGCGGTGTCGGTGCCCGCCGCGCTCACTCCCCCGGCACCGGTCCCCAGCACTCCGAGCGCGAGTGCGGCCGCCCAGACCGTTCTGACGATTTTCTGCGTTCTTCGCATCGAGAACTCTCCGATTCCGCCGAGTGATGGCTGACCGGCACCCCGATGGCCGGCCCCCTGCGAGGCTGGACGACTTCCCGCGTACGCCGGCGCATTCGATGGAAAGCTAGCCGGAAGGGCCGTTTCTCTCGCCCACCCAGGGGTTGAACCGCGTCTGCAACCAGCGTGGTCGGCGGTGTACAACCTGGGGTGTAGCCGTGGTGGAAAGCCGGACGGAGCGATCGCTCGGGGCCTACGCTCGGACGATGTTCGCGCAGCGCCCGTGGAGCGGGGCAGTTCGCAGGGTCTTCCCGCAGGTGGCAGATGCCGTCTACTCGGTGGTGTCGGTCTGGATCTCGAGCACGATGCTGCACAACTGGCCCGATCCGCACGGCTATTGGCGGCACGCCGACGTCTGGGCCTACGTACTGATCGCCCTGGTCTACCTTCCGCTGGCGGTGCGCCGGCGGGCTCCCCTGGCCGTGTTCGTCGGCACGGCGGCCTGTACGTTCTGCTATTTCACCCTGGGCTACTACCACGTGGTCGTTGTCTGCGGACTGGGCCTGGCGCTCTACACCGTCGCGGCGTTGTGCCCGCGCAGGGTCGTGGCGAAGTGCGCCGCGGGATCGCTGCTCGTGCTGCTGTGGGGCACACGGCTCGCCGAGCCGGGGATCGGCCCGCTGAGTGTGGTCTTCGTGACCGTGATGGTCGCCGTCCTGTGGGTGACGGGCGACCGGTTCCGCCGGCTGACGGAGCACGGCGAGCGGCTCGCGGAACTCACCGAGCAACTGCGTCTGGAGCAGGAGGAGAAGGCCCAGCGGGCCGTCATGGCCGAGCGCATGAGTATCGCCCGTGAACTGCACGACGTGGTCGCCCACCACGTGTCCGCGATCTCCGTGCAGACCGGCCTGGCCGGATACGTCTTCACGTCCGATCCGAGGACGGCCCGCGAGGCGCTGGACACCATCGCGGGCAGCGCCCACGAGGCCATGGCGGAAATGCGCCGCATGCTGGTCGTGCTCAGGGAAGGGAGCGAGCGCGCCCGATTGTTGGGAGAGGCGGGCGGCCATGACGCGGCCCCCGGTCTCGGGCGGCTGGACCAGTTGGCCCGACGCGTCGAAGCCGCGGGCGTCCCCGTCGACGTCCGGATCACGGGCGCCCCGTTCGCTCTGTCGCCGGGCGTCGACCTGTGTGTCTATCGAGTCATCCAGGAAGCCCTCACCAACGTCATGAAGCACGCGCCGGCGGCGAGCGCGAGCGTCGCGGTGCACTACGACGAGGCCGCGGTCCGCGTCCGCGTGGTCGACGACGGACGGGAGCGAGTTCCTGCCGGCAGCCTTCCGAGGCCTGGGGCCCATGGTTTGATCGGCATGCGCGAGCGGGTCGGCATCTACGGCGGGACGGTGACCGCCGGGCCCGGCCCGCAGGGCGGGTTCGAAGTCGGACTGACCGTTCCCGTGCCCCGGGACAGGTGAGGAAGCGTCTCGGCTCGCGGCCGGCCCCGAGCCGGACTCCTGGCTGATCGAAGCGGGGATGTCCACCTCCGGCATCGCCCGGCGACTCGTGTTCAGCACGCTGCGACCGCCCTGCGGCAGAGGCCGCGGTGGCCGCCGCCTGTACTGCGGCGGACCTTGCCCCACCGCGGACCCGTCGTCCGGACGGACTCGCGGTTCGGCGCCGTGCTCGCCGCTCGCGCGATCCGCCACGCGATGCCGGCCGGTGGTCTGCGTCGGGCTTGTCGTCGGTGCCCTGTGGCTGACGTCCCGTCCATCCGCAGAGGCGTCCGCAGTACCGGCCCACGCTTTGACCGCCGCACCGCCGGATGGCGCGATGCCGCCGCGCCGGGGTGGCTTCCCGGCGCGGCGGCGTCAGTGGTGGAACGGACAACCGGGGCGGAGAGTGATCAGAAGGTGAGGCTCCAACTGTCGAGGTAGCCGGGGTCGACTGTGAAGATGCCGGGGGTGTTGTCCGTGACACGGAGTTTCCACGTGCCGTTGGCGGGAAGCGCCGAGGCGTCGACCGTGAAGGTCGCGTGCAGTTCCGTTCCGGTGTCCCAGACGAAGTCCTTCACCAGCAGCACGGTGCCGTCCTCGCTGACAAGGTTGATGACTTGGCCGCCGATGAAGTCGTGCACCAGGTCGACCGTCACCTTCAGCTCACGAGGCGCGTTTCCCTCTCGCCCGGTGACGGTGATCGGGGACTCGATGGTCTGCCAGTTGGGGATGTCGTACCGGTCGGGGTTGATGAAGAAGCCACCACCGGAGCCGAATACGGGCCAGACGAAGGTCAGGGTCAGTGTCTCCGCCACGGAGTTCGTGATGACGACGGTCGTCTCGAAGTCACCGGCCGCGGTCGGCGTGCCGGAGATCAGCCCGGTGGCGGGGGCGATCGAGAGACCGGTGGGCAGACCGGTGGCGGAGTAGGTCAGGCCGCCGGGGCGAGTGGTGGTCGCCTCGATCTGCCGGGCGACCGACTGGCCGACGGCCACGGCCCGGGTGGAAGGTGCCTTGGCGGCGATGTGGTTGACGTAGCGCGCCCCGACGTTGACCGCGGCCCATGCGTTGCCGACGGCCTCGTACGCGTCGCTCGAGACACCGAACAGGTCGCCCGCTGCCCGCAGGGTGGCCGTGCGGGCTCCCGCGTAGTCGGTGGTGCTGGTCATGTACCGGGTCAGCGCCCGGTACCAGACGTCGGTGGCGTTCTCCCGACCGATTCCGGAGACCGGCAGACCGTCGTAGGTCGGGCTGTCGTAGTCGACGCCGTTGATGGTCTTCTTCCCGCTGCCCTCGGCGAGCAGGTAGAAGAAGTGGTTGCCCACGCCGGAACTGAAGTGGGGGTCGAGCTTCCTGGTCTGTGCGGTCCAGTAGTCCTGGGAGGTACCGGCGGCGTTGGTCTCCTTGGAGGGCTGGTCCATGTAGCGCAGCGGACCTCCGGTGCCACGGAGGTCGATGAGTTCACCGATCCGGTAGTCGGGTACGTCACCCGCGCTGTTCGCGAAGAACTCGACGGCGGTGCCCATGATGTCGCTGGTGGCCTCGTTGAGCCCACCGGATTCACCGGAGTACACCAGGCCGGCGGTGGCGGAGGTGACGCCGTGGGTCATCTCGTGGCCGGCTATGTCGAGTTCGGTCACCGGCCTGTCGTTGGTACGGCCGTCGCCGTAGGTCATGCAGAAGCAGGAATCGAGCCAGAAGGCGTTGGCGTACCCGACGCCGTAGTGCACGCGGGAGTAGGCGCCGCGTCCGTCGTCCGCGATTCCGTTGCGGCCGAAGCGCTCGTGGTAGAAGTCCCAGGTCTTCGCGACGCCGTAGGCGGCGTCCACGGCCGCGGTCTGGCGGTCGGACGGTGTTCCGTCGCCCCAGAGGTCGTCGTCATCGGTGACCAGCGTGCCCTTGTTGAAGGTGCCGTCCGCGTCGAACGTCTGGTGGCTGCCGCGCTGAGGGTCTGTCAGCTCGAAGCGGTCGTTGTTCCGTACGCTGCCTATCTGGACCCGGCCGTTGTACTGGCTGACCCCCTCGCCGTTCTGGACCTCCTCGTGACTCATCAGCCGGGCGCCGGTCGTGGCATCGGTCAGGACCTGCAGACGGCTCGGCGTCCCGTCCTCCCGGATACCGGTGACAACGTTTTCCCAGGCCAGTTTCGACTCGCCGTCGCCCGCCCAGACGACCAGCCGCGAGTTCCCCTGCAGGGCGGCCTCGCGAGTGTCCTCCCGATTCGCGGCGGCCAGAGCCGACTTCTGCGCCTTGGCCGCGGGGAGCGCTGCCGCGGTCGTCGGGACGGAGATCGCCTCCTGCGACGCCTTGGTGACCGTACGGGCGCCACCGCGGTCGTGTACGACCAGGTCTCCCCCGCGGACGGGCAGCCCGGCGAAGGTGCGCTCGTAGCGGGTATGCACGGTGCCGTCGACGTCCTTGATGACGTCCTTGGGTATCAGCTCCTCCTGCCGGCCCAGTTCGAGCGCACGGGCGGTGGCGCTGCGCGCGCCGGTCGCCGTTTCGAGCATCGTCTTCCGCTCCGCCGGGGCCAGTTGAACAGTTCTGGCACCCGGTCTGGGTTCTGCGGCGATCTGTCGAGGCGCTCGACCCGTGTCGTCCGCCACCGGGGCCGCGCTCCAGGCGGGAAGGGCGGATCCGAGCAGCGCGGCCATCGTGCCGACCGCGATCCCCGTCATGCGTCGGCGAACGCGGGGGCTACGACGGGAAGGAGAGGGACCATGGAACGAAGTCGCCCCGTTGGTAGGTAAGTTGTTCGTCACTGCTGCAACTCCTTGTGCCCGGCTGCGTGTTGGGCAGCCGGTGAGAACGAGAACGGAGAAGCGGAAGATCCTCCGCTGAGGAGATGTGCGTGGTGGCGCCCGGGCGTTGAGAAGATCGTTTCAGTCTGCGGGGGCATCTGTCACCAGTGCGGGGATCGTTGTCCGGAATCCGGAGAACCAGACTTGTCCCGACGGCTTCCCGCGCGGTGGATCACGTGCGCCTTTACCTGCCGGCAACACACCCTTGCCAGCCCCTTTGGCCGTTTCCCGCCCATCGGTCGACGGACACCACCACAGTCCGGCGGCGGAGCCGAGACACTGTTCCGGGTTCCGACCGGACGAGGAGTCGCAGAGTCTCCCGGAGCCCCCTGGCCGGCAGAGCTCCGAACGTCGTCTGGCACACCGCGGTCCGCTGGTGCGGGAACCCGGTCGCGGAACCTGGCGAGCACCGGGTCGAGTGGACGGTCGACGAGGATGTCGGCGCGTCGCCCTGCGGGACCGACTGAGCCTCAACAGGCCGAATACGGACCAGCTTGGCCGGACGGCACCACTGTCTTGTCGCACCTTGCTGATCGCTGCCTGAAGGTGTCGCCGACACCTGGATCCCCACCGGGCAGTCCTCCGGCTTCGTCGCTTCGACGGTAGCGCGGTGGGGGCCTGGGACTACCATCCACGATATGCCGTTACTTGAGCGGGAGCACTGGCTTGATGCGCTGCGACGCTGCCCGACAGGGCGGGTGGTTCTGGTGTCCGGTGAGGCGGGTATCGGCAAGACCGCTCTTGTCAGGGCGTTCTGCGACGGCCTGACCCGGACGGTTCTGTGGGGTTCGTGCGACGCGCTGCGGACGCCGCAGCCACTCGGTCCGCTCCACGACATCGCACGGCAGGCGACGGGTGAACTGGCCGCCGCGATGGCTGCGGAGAGCCCGCGTCACGCGATGTTCACCGCGTTCCTGGATCAGTTGACGGCAGGGGAAGCCGTCGCCGTGGTGGAGGACGCGCACTGGGCCGACGAAGCGACACTCGACCTGCTCATGTTCGCCGCCCGCCGGATCTCTTCCACCCGTGGCCTGCTCGTCATCACCTATCGGGATGACGAGGTCGGATCGGATCACTCGTTGCGCGCGGTGCTGGGAGCGCTCGCCACCGACACGAGTGTGCTGCGCATCCGGCTGTCACCGCTCTCGGCCGCGGCCGTCGCGACGCTGGTCGGGCCGGACGGTCCGGATGCCGCGGAACTGCACGCCCGGGCCGGCGGCAACCCCTTCTTCGTGACCGAGGTCCTGGCCGATCCCGACCAAAGGGTTCCCGAGACGGTACGCGACGCGGTACTGGCCCGGGCGGCCGGTCTCCGCCCTGCGGAGCGCGACGCGCTCAACTCGGTGGCCGTCTTCCCCGGTTATGCTCCCGCCCCTCTGGTCCAGGCGCCCAGGACGGCCGTTGACGGCTGCGTGGATGCGGGAATGCTGATCCGCGACGGCACGCGGATCCTGTTCCGCCACGAACTGGCCAGACTGGCCATCGAGGAGGGCATCTCGTCGGCGCGCAGGACCGAGCTGCATGAGCGTGCGCTGGCGGATCTCACGCAGTGGGGCAGCGATCCGGCCCGGCTCGTCTATCACGCGGAGGAGGCAGGCGACGCGGCGGCCGTACTCGTACACGCCGGGGCAGCGGCGAAGCGGGCAGCTGTCGTCGGTGCTCACCGCCAGGCGGCAGATCACTACGCCCAGGCGCTGCGGTTCGCCGACGGGATCAGCCCCCGCCGGCATGCGGAACTGCTTGAACGCCACAGCGAGGCGTGTGCGCACGCAGGACGAAGTTCCGCGGCCGTGCTCTCCTCCCGTCGGGCGATCGAGTGCTGGCGTAAGGAAGGCGACCAGGAGCGCGAGGCCACTCTGATGGCGTACTGCTCCTACTACTTGTGGAACCTGGGCCGGAACGCTGAGGCCCATGCCATGGTGCGGCAGTCGCTCGCCCTTGCCGAGCGGCTGCCGGAGGGCCCGGGGCTGGTCGCCGCGTACACCTGGTCGGCGTACCTCCTGATGCTTGCCCGGGACATTCCCGGGGCGGTGCGGACCGGCAACCGCGCCGCCGTGCTCGCCGAGCGGTTCGGTGAACAGACCCTGCTGGCCCGGGCTCTCAACGCGGTCGGCTCCGCGCAGTGGTCCACCGAGCCCGACCTGGCCCTGCAGACCATGCTCCAGAGTCTTCGGGCGGCCCGGGCAGCCGGTGACGACGCGGCCGTCGGAAGCGCGATGGTCAATCTCGGATCCGCGGCAGGCGAGATCCGTCGCTATGAACTCGCGGAACACTGGCTGCGCGAGGCCGTGAAGTGGTGCTCCGACCGCGACCTGGACGCCGTACGGAGTTACGCCACAGCGTGGCTGGCCCGGTGCCTGCTGGAACGCGGGCAGTGGTCAGCGGCGGAAGCGATGGTGGAGCAGGTCGGAGCCACCGAGTGCACACCGAGCCGAATCGTCGCGATCACAGTGCTGGGGCGGCTGCGCACCCGGCGCGGAGAGCCGGGTGCGGCGGACGCCCTCGACGAGGCGTGGGCACTGGCCGAACAGACCGGAGACCTGCAGCGCCTGTGGCCGGTCGCGGCGGGACGCGCCGAACTCGCGTGTCTGAGCGGACAGCAGGCCGACAGCAGCCTGTCCGAGACCTACGAAACGGCGGTACGGCTCGGCATCGGCTGGGCGGTCGGTGAACTCGGGCAGTGGCTGCGCCCGGAGCCGGGGGAAGTCCACCAGGCCGCCGCCCCGCCGTATCGGATGAACCCCGTGGAGGCCGCCCGGGCCTGGGACGAGCTCGGTTGCCCGTACGAGTCGGCCATGGCGCTCGCACAGAGCCCGCATCACCTGCGTGAGGCCCTGCGCGGGTTCGAGGCCCTCGGGGCGCGGCCTGCCGCGGACCAGGTGGCCCGGCGGATGCGCGACCTGGGAATGCGGACGCCACGGCGTTCCACTCTGGCCCATCCCGACGGGCTCACCGCACGCGAAGCCGATGTCCTCGACCTGCTCAGAAACGGGCTGCGGAACTCCGAGATCGCCGATCGGCTCCGCATCGCGGAGAAGACGGCCGGGCATCACGTGTCCTCCATCCTGGCCAAGCTCGGCGTGCGTACCCGCCAGGAGGCCGCCAGACATGGGGAGATCGCCGAGCGAACATAGGGAACGGCTCCCGATGTCCCGAGGCCGCTCCCGGGCAGACAGTGACTGTCGGAAAGGAGCGTGCAACATGCCGCGATATCTCGTACAACGGACCTTCACCGAGGGTCTGCACATCCCGATGGACGACGAGGGCGCCAAGACCTGTAAGAGCGTCATGGAGGGCAACTCCGCGTCGGCGATCACCTGGGTGCAGTCGTACGTGAGCCAGGACAAGAGCGTGACCTACTGCGTGTACGACGGGCCGTCTCCGGAAGCCGTCCGCCAGGCCGCGCAGACCACAGGCCTGCCCGTCGACCGGATCACCGAGGTCAGCGTCCTGGATCCGTACTTCTATCACTGACCCCTGCCCGGTCGTCGACACCAGCGGCCCGGTCCGCGATACCTCCGGTCACCCGGCGTGTGGCGACACAGGCGGAGGATCTGGCTTTCACCAACCGTCTCCGGGGCCCGAGCGACTAGAACCCCGTCCCGGTCCAAAAGGACACGTGTTCCTCCCTACCCGACAGCTGTTTCAGAACAGGCTGTTCACGTTTTCCACCGAAAGGAACCGGAGGTCAGAACAATGACAATGAGAAACAGGATGGCTGCCTCGGCAGGGGCGTTACTGGCGGCCGCCAGCATGGTCACCATGACTGCCGGGGCCAGTGCCGCCACGCCGGCCGCGGGATCCACGGCGGATCTCTCCACCCGTGTCACGGCCCTCGCATCTGCCAGCACCTACCACACACTCAAGAACGTGGCCTTCGGCCAGTGCATCGACGCGCCGGGCGGACAACTCAACGTCCGGCTCCAGCTGGCCGACTGCAACGGTTCCGACACCCAGAACTGGGCCTTCGTACCGGTGTCCGGCGCAGCGAAAACGTACTTCCTCGTGAATCAGGCAAGCGGGTACTGTGCCGAGGTCAACAACGGCACCCGTATTCCGGGGGAAGCAGTCGATGAATTCACCTGCAACACGTCGGGGTCGGAGTACTGGACCAAAAGGAACGTAGACGTCGGTGAGTTGACCTACCAGAAGTTCGAACACGCGGGCACCGGCCTGTGCCTCGACACGGTCGGCGGCGCCGGCAGCCAGCTCATGCAGTGGAGCTGCGGCGACGCTCATCCTCCGACAGCCCAGATGTGGATCTTGAGCTCCTGAGTCTCCGCCGACCCGCCTGACCAAGAGGCACGTTGGCGTGGGACCACGCACCGGAGAAGACGAAGCTCCGGGCGGACGGGTGGCCGGAGGGTCGGCCACGGACAAGCTGTCCGCCCGGAGCTTCGTCTGCCGACTGGATCTGTCCGGCTCGGCCCCCGGCTCCCGTTCCTGTCGAGGCCGCCGGGGAGGCGTCCCCTGCCCAGCGGTCCGCCCATCGCCGACCTGCCACGATCCGCGCGCTCATTGCCTGGCCGCGGTTCGCCTGCGGAAGGGCGCCGGTCAGCTCACCTGGTCGTACCGCGTGTTCCGCGTTCCGCCGCCCTGCGGCCACACCCGGTCCTCCGGAATCAACGGCCTGGCGAGCTCCTACAGGCCCGTCCGGAACAATCCACTCCACGTACCCCGCCCGATGGACAGACCAACAACGGATCACCACATAGGACTTCGTCCCGGTCCGGGCCTGTCCAGGTTATTGACGTGCCAGCGACAACGGTGGCTTGATGAACGATACGCATACGTGGGAGCGCTCCCACTCATGCGGGCCGCACCCCCACTCCCGCCCCACTTCGGGAAGGACACCCCGTGCGCAGCAGACACCACTCCCTCCTCGCCGCTTTCCTGGCCACCCTGCTCGCCCTCGTCGCCGGTTTCGGCCTGGCCGGCGCCCCGTCCGCCGCCGCCGCGACCCCGGTACGGATCATGCCGCTCGGCGACTCCATCACCGGCTCCCCCGGCTGCTGGCGCTCCCTCCTCTGGAACCAGCTGCAGAGCGCCGGCTACACCGACATCGACTTCGTCGGCACACTCAACGCCCAGAGCTGCGCCCTCACGCACGACGCGGACAACGAAGGCCACGGCGGCTTCCAGGCCACCGCCACCGCCGACCAGAACCTGCTGCCCGGGTGGCTGGCGGCCACCCAGCCGGACATCGTTGTCATGCACTTCGGCACCAACGACGTCTGGAGCAGCATCGCGCCTGACACCATCCTCGCCGCGTACACCAAGCTGGTCGGCCAGATGCGGGCCGGCAACCCTGCGATGAAGGTGCTGGTCGCCCAGCTCATCCCGATCAACCCGAGCAGCTGCGCCGAGTGCGCCGCTCGTACGGTGGCCTTCAACCAGCGCGTTCCGGCCTGGGCGCAGACCATCACCACCGCGCAGTCGCCGGTCACCGTCGTCGACCAGTGGACAGGCTTCGACTCGGCCACCGACACCTACGACGGCGTTCACCCCAACGCCTCCGGCGACGCCAAGATGGCGGCCCGCTGGTATCCGGCACTGTCGGCCCTGCTCACCCCGGGCGGCCCGGGAGACCCCGGGGACCCCGGGAGCGGTGGTTGCTCGGCGGCCTTCCGGGCGGTGTCGACGTGGCAGGGCGGCTACCAGGGTGAGGTGACGGTCACCAACACCTCGGCCACGGCGACGATCTCGTCCTGGGCGGTGACCCTCGTGCTCCCGACAGGCCACCGGCTCACCCAGGTCTGGAACGGCGCGCTGACCGGGACGACGGTGCGCAACGCCGGATGGAACGGCACGGTGACGGCGGGGGCGAGCACCACCTTCGGCTTCCTCGCGAGTACGCCGGCCGCGGCGGGCACGCCGTCGGTGACGGCCACCTGCTCGGCGTCCTGACTCGTCGTTCACGTTTCGGCTTCGAAGGTGCCTCGACCTTGACCGGCGTCTTGGCAGTTAGGCGGACGTGAGAGCGGCCTTCGTCTGATCCTGTGCTCCGTCGCAGAGGCAGAGGAAGCAGCACGAAGGCCGTGGTCGTGAGTTCGGGATCTCAGTGCGTACAAAGTACGCCGCATCCCGCGAGGCGCCTGCTCGGCCACCAGCTCCTGGGCCCGGGTCGACCGGACATCAGCCTCGCCGGACACACCTGTTACCTCACTGCTCATCCGGTGACTCTCACCTGAGTGCCTCGCCCCTGGTGTTCCTGCGGCCGCTGGACCTGTGTACGGTGCGCGGGGTCACCCGGCTCCGCTGCCGTCCGCTCTCCGAGGGGGAGGACCAGGGCCCTCAGCACCGTAGGGCCCGGTGGCCTGTAGATCACGCCGATGTCGCGCCATCCGCGCGACTGGAACCCGGCGTAGGCCGCACGATGGGTCCGGTCCACCAGGGTCGCGCCGAGCAGAGCCCGCTGGTCGGCGAGCAGCCGCTCCTGCAGACGGTCGGCGAGGCCGTGGTACCGCTCGGAGGGGCGGACCATGATCCCGCTGATCGCGAAGATGTCCCCGGACGCGGTGAGCTGCGCGATGTCTGGAGGGAGTGGTCCGCGGAATGCGCTCCACCAGGAGCCGTCACGCGGCACGGTGAATCCGAAGGCGTATCCCGCCAAGTTCGACGTCTCGGCGATCAGCATGGCGAACCCCGGTCGCCAGGTGTCACGGGTGAGACGGCGCAGGAAGTCCTTCCGGCCGCGGTCCTCCCCACCGGGTGGCGTGGCGCACGACTCCGTATACAGGTCCGTGTACAGGTCCGCCAGGTCCTCCCGCAGGCGCTCGGCCTGCCAGCGGTTGAGCCGGCGCAGACTCCAGGGCGTCGTGCCCGTGGCGAGCGGCTGGTGTTCCACGCGCCTCCGCGACCGGATCGGCCCGGGCAACGCCGTCACAGCACACCGCCCGGAAGGGCAGGCAGAGTTGGAGACAGCCGGTGCGCGGCCTGGTTCACCGGAGAGGGCCACGGGGGCGGCCGGCTCCCGGCGAAGGCGTCCGGGAGTGTGAGAAAGAGGGATCCGGAGCCGGTGAGGGCGACGAGCCGCTCCAACGCGGGGCTGGGGTGGTGCAGTTGCAGGGATCCTCCGGCCGCGGCGGTGTGCAGCAAGGCGTAGAGGAAGGCGTTGAGGCCACTGCAGTCGCAGAAGGTCACGGCGGTGACATCGACGTCGATGGCGCGGATGCCGTCGCGCAGGCACCGCTCCAGTGACGTGTGCACCAGAGGCGCCGAATCCAGGTCGATCTCACCGGTCAGGGTGACCAGCGTCCGGTTGCCGATGTCATGCCGGTAGACGTTCAGGGTGGGTGGGCTGCTCATGGGCGGGGTGCCTCGGTTCACGAGACCGTGCCGGGCTCCCGGTACGGTGGCGCTGTGGTGCGGGCGGGTGAATGACCGATCCAGCAGCCGATGTTCCGGGGCGTTGGACCCAGCCGGTTCCCTCAGGGATGCGCTGGGCGACCGGACGAGTGGTCCGCTCTCCGCAGGCATGTACGCCAAGCAGCGGTGGCCCGCCGGGGTCTGGGACGTCCGTAGGCAGCATAGTCCTGAGGCCGCTCCCACGGTCGGCTCGGCCAAGGCGCATCGCGATGTTTACACGGCGGTGACCGGGCGACTCCGGTGGGTCCGCCCTCCTCGTCGCCGTCGTGCTGGGCCAGCCCGTGTGCTCGGTATCCCGCTCGCGCCGACGCCCGGCTCACCGACCGACTGACTGACGCACAGCGGCAGTTGGCGCACCGCCACTCCACCACGTGCCCACACATGATCGATGGCGGGGGCGGGGCAGTTCGCCCCAGCTCCACTCCCGGCGGTGACCGCGGCGCGCACACCTCTGTTCTTCGCCACCGATCTGCGCGCCGGGACGCAGCGCCGGGGTGACACCGAAGCCGGGACGACCGTGGAGCGGAGAACTTTGGCGGTGGCCGTCAGGCAGTGCGCACCTGGCCGGGTTCATCGGCTGGTCGGACGGTCGGCCAGGGAACGAGCCACGGCAAGCTCCCCCTGGTGGCGCCGGGCAGGTGACCGACGTTGCTCCCACTCCGCGAGCTCCGTCCGCCCCCGAGTGGTCGGCCAGGTCCTCGTGCCGCGGATCCTGCCGGGCGTCGAACCGTGCGTCCTCCAGGGAATCGTACGGACGGCAGGATTTCCTGTTTGCCCCGTCTGGTGTACAACCTTCCGGTGCCGCTGGCCGTCTTATCCGGCGTCAGGGGTACGCGACCGAGCGCGATCAAGGGGGACATGATGCGAGGTATGAGAGTGGCAGTGGCGGTGCTCGTGCTCGCGGGCGCCACGCTGGGTACGGCGGCGAGCACCGCGGACGCGGCCCCGGCGGAGAGCTCGCGCGCTGCGGCGGTCTGCCCGACGGGCTGGGGCAGCGGCGCCAAGGGTGGTGCCACCGTGGGCGCCGATCATCTGGAGGACATCAGGGCCGGACAGCACGAGTGCTACGACCGCATCGTGTTCGATGTGCCCGGCGGCGGCCAGATCGGCTACCACGTCCAGTACGTGGACCGGTTCTACGCCGACCCCTCGGGCGAGTACATACCCGTCACCGGCGGGGCGATCCTCGAGATCCGCGTCGGCGCGTGGAGCTACGACGTGGAGGCCGGCGTCCCGACCTACCCGGGCAAGGTGGGCAAGCCTCTGCCCAGCGTGAACATCAGTGGGTACAGGACCTTCCGGGACACCCGGTTCGGCGGCACCTTCGAGGGTCAGACTCAGGTCGCTCTCGGTGTGCGCGCCCGACTGCCGTTCCGCGTGACCCAGTTGGACGACCGGGTCGTGGTCGACGTGGCCCACAGCTGGACGAGTCAGGGCGCGTCTGGAGCTTGATCGACCGGCTCGGCCGGCTCGGGGGGTCCTCGTCTGCCGACGATGCCGGGGTGGATGGAGTTGGTGCGGGCGGCAGGACCGGAGACGACGCCCGATGAGCAGCGGCTCGGTCCACCTCGGCGAACACTGAGGCATCAGGAAAGACATCGGTGGTGATGTGTCCCGACAGCGGCCGAGCAGGACCTCGACTGCGGCCACGGGAGGGGCGTCGTGGTCGAGCGGGCATCAGGGGAGCGGCACGCCGGAAAAGCGTTGGTCTCTCATCGTTGACCGGGCGACCATGACTCCGTGAAACCGTTGAAGATCGTCGCGGGCGACGCCACGAACCCCCAGGCGAAGGGCCCGAAGATCATCGCCCATATCTGCAACGACCTCGGCGGCTGGGGCAAGGGGTTCGTCCTGGCGATCTCACGTCACTGGCCCGAACCGGAGCGCGAGTACCGCCGCTGGCACCGCGAGCGCGCAGCCAACGACTTCGGCCTCGGAGCAGTACAGATGGTCCACGTCCGATCCGACATCTGGGTCGCGAACATGGTCGCGCAGCGCGGGATGAGAGTGGGCAGCGGCGGTCCGCCCATCCGATACGACGCCGTCGGACAATGCCTCCACGCCGTCGCTGAGCACGCCCTCGTCAACAAGGCCTCTGTTCACATGCCCCGCATCGGCTGCGGCCTCGCCGGCGGCAAGTGGGAACGCATCGAGCCGATCATCAGCAAGACGTTGAGTACCCGCGACATCGCCGCCACCGTCTACGACCACGGATGAATCCGCGTCGAGGAGTGCTTCCCAGCCTGTTGGAGAAGGATCGTAGGGACTGGGGGCCCTGTCGACTCCAGGTGATCGGGATCCGCCCTGGACCGGATCGGCGGGTTCCGCGAAAGCCTGTGGGCCGAGGTCGAGTTGGCCGGTGTGCGGGGCACGGCGCACTCGTAGGTTATCCGGATGGTGGTGGAGGAGCCGTTCGCGGCGCGGGCGAGAGTGTACGTCCCGCGCGGCCTGGACGTCTCGTGGTCGGCGTGGTTCATCGCCGCGGTCATGGCGTCGCTCGTGGGCCGTACGGACAAGCGCCGTCGCCGTTGCCCACGTCGGAGAAGGTGGCCATCCCGTCGTAGGAGACGCCGGGCTTGATCCGCCCGGCTGACGGGGCTGTGCCGGACGCCTTCCGGGCCGACCGGGAGACCGTGGTGGGCTTCGGCTCATGCGTCGTCGGGATGGCCGTCCCGCGGGTGCCGGCGACGGATGTGGCAGTGACGGGGGCAG
The DNA here is from genome assembly GCF_054072135.1 of Streptomyces kryoterrae. Taxonomy (NCBI): domain Bacteria; kingdom Bacillati; phylum Actinomycetota; class Actinomycetes; order Kitasatosporales; family Streptomycetaceae; genus Streptomyces; species Streptomyces kryoterrae. Next base: position 243,041 of record NZ_CM133358.1, read on the forward strand.
CGGCTGTCTCCTCGTCGGGACCTGACGCGACGATCCGAGTCCCAACGAGTGCGGCGAGGAACGGTACGAAGGACATGCCACTGGTACGTCCTTGTGCGGTACCCGCAGGAGCCTCCGGTGACGGGAGTTGCCGAGCTCGTCAGTCGTTGCCGGCTTCCGAAAGGTTGCCGAAGAGGTCCTTACTCACCGCGTCCCCGGTCAGGTCGAGCCCCGTCATGAGTTCCGCGAAGGCGCGGGCGGAGGCCGGCGAGTTGAAGAGCCGGTCGAGCCGGGCGCGGGCCATGTTGCGGTGGAACGGGCCGTTGTGGGTGGCGTCGCCCGCGTCGTGCAGGGTGCGGGTGAGCCAGTGGGAGAACTCCTGGTCGCTCCAGACGCGGCGCAGACACCGCGACGAGTAGCTACGCAGAGCCGTGTCGTCGTCGCCCAGGACGAGGTCCCGCACAGCCCGGACGAAGAGATCGGCCTCGTACAGGGCAAGGTTCATGCCCTTGCCGCCCATGGGTGACACGATGTGCGCCGCGTCGCCGACCAGGAAGAGACGGCCGTACTGCATGGGGTCGTGGACGAGGCTGCGGAGGCGGAAGGTCTCGCGGTCGGTGATCGAGCCGGAGGCCAGGTCGGGGTTGCCGAGCCGGGTACGCAGTGCGTCCCGGACGCGGGTGTCGGGCCAGGCACTGGGATCGTCGTCGGGCGGACACTGGAGGTAGTAGCGGCTGCTGTGCGGGCCGCGGGGGAAGTGGGCGGCGAAACCCTGCGGGCTGACCGCGAGAAGCGGGTGGGCCGGGGGTGGGGCGTCGGCCAGGACGGTGAGCCAGCCGATTCCGTGGTCGAAGGCGTACGCGGTGAGAGCACCGTCCGGGACGGCCGTACGGCTGACGCCGTGGTCGCCGTCGCAGCCGGCGACGAAGTCGCAGGCGATGGCGTGCTGTGTGCCGTCGGCGGCGCGGTAGCGGACGGTCGGGCGGTCACCGGTCAGGGCGTGCGGGGAGACGTCGGCGGCCTCGAAGCGGAGGTCGCCGCCGTCCTCGAGGTACGCGTCGGTGAGTTTCTGCACGAGGACCTGCTGGGGGCACAGGCGCGCCGCGAGGCCGTCGGAGCCGTCGCTGTCGGACACCAGATAGCGGCGGCCGTCCACCCGGAACTCCAGGATGCCGTCGTAGGGGACACCGCCGAGGACACGGTCCGTCAGCCCCCAGGAGTCGAACATGCGGACCGCGCGGGTCTCGACGATGCCGGCCCGCTGACGCCGCGCCACGTACTCCCGGGTCCGGCGTTCCAGGACGACACAGTCGATGCCGCTGCGCCGGAGCAGGGTGGCGACGGTCATCCCGGCCGGGCCCGCGCCGATCACCACGACGGTCGTGGACTCGGAAGGATCCGGCAACTGCCCTGTCTCGTCGGTCACTTGGACACCTCCGGCACCCAGCCTAGCGAGGAAGTCCGCCGACCGAGCCGGAACCGATCAACAGCGGAACCGGGGATCGGATCCGGTCGCCGCCGGCTCAGCGGGAACAGGTGGTGGCGCCCGGCCGCCATGGGTGCGCGAGTGTGGCGAAGCGGCCGTTCGCCGCGACGCCGACGGTGAGCGTGTCGCCGCCGCGCATTATCCGCCGGCTCCGGACGAGGCTGTCGGCGCCGTCCCGGATCGTCTCCACCAGCCACCGGTCCGCGCCGAGAGACAGCGGCACCGCGGCCGTGCGAGCGGCACCGGCGTAGACCCCGCCCAGGAATGCGGGAGTGCCGACATCGAGTGGTTTCGCGCCTTCGAGGACGATCACGGCGACGCGACGAAGGCGGGAGGTGGGCACGGACACAGCGTACGCACCGGCGGCACGCGCGTAGGGAGAGGTCAGGCGTCCTTGACGGTCGCCGTGACCGGTGTGCCGGTCTCGACCGTACGGCTGACCGTGCAGAGCCGGTCGTGGCTGGTCCTCACCGCACGGGGCAGGATCGTCCGGGCACGGTCCGCGCCCTCACCGTCCGGAAAGGCGACCGTGAAGGTGACCGCGAGGTCGGTCAGCCGGTTGCCGAACTCGTCGGCGACCTTGTTGCCGGTCACCTCGACGGAGAAGACACTGGGTTCGGCGTGGCGGCCGGTGGCGAGGTCGACGTCCACCGCCGAGCAGCCGCCGAGCGCGGCGAGGAGCAGTTCGACCGGGGTGAACTCGCTGTCGGAGCCGGTGCCGAAACTGATCGTGCCGCCACGGGTGTTGGTGGCGACGAAGTGGCCGGTACTGGTGCGTTCGACGGTGACGGAACGGACGGCGTTTTCGCTCATGCCGAGGACCTTAGTCCCGGCGGCCGCAGGGTGCCCGTGGGCCCAGCCGCTCACCACCTCCTCGGGTTGCGCAGGCCGCGGGGGTCAAGGGCGTCCGTCACGGCGCGCAGGCCTACGCGGTGTTTCGCCGGTGGCCCTGCCACGGCGGGGGCGGCCACGGCGGCGATGTCGTGGAAGGCGGCCTGCGCCCGCGTGCGCAGTGTTCGCGATGAGCGTTCCGCGCTCGCGCTTCCCGGCAGTCGGCACGGTCAGGTCGGCCCGGGCGTCATCCTGACCGGCCTCTTCTCGGCCAGGGTTCGCTGTTCGACACAGCCGAGCACCAGCACGCCACGATCGGGATCAGTGAACAAGCGCACCGGTCACGCCCCGCGCAAGTGTGGTGCACCGGTCCTGCAACAGCCGGGCGGTCTCGGACAGCAGGCGGTCGGCCACCGCGTCGACGGTGCGAGCCTGCCAGGGTTCGAGGCTGGTGCCCTTGACCCACTGGTTGAAGGCTCCCATCGCCGGTCCGCAGTACACCAGGTAGTCCACCTTCCGGTCGGAGGCGCCGGTGCGGGCCAGTTCGAATCCCTGGTTGAGGTACGACCGGAAGGCGAGGGCGAGCCTGCCCTTGTCAGGCGTCTCCCGCTCCCCCACGGCCACCCCCGCCCTGGCCGCGGTCTCGCGCCAGGCGTCTTCGAAGGAGCCTCGCAGGAAGATGTTCTCGATCTGGTTCCGCGTCGCCACGTCGATGTCCTCGAACGTGTCGAACATGCGCCACAGCTGGTAGAGCCGGTCGGCGCGGGCCGGGAAGAAGACGCCGCGCCGGACCACCCTGGTCCGGACGCCGAGTTCGAACCGCTCCTCCCACGGCGCCGGCTCGGTGTCGTGTATGTCGAGCCGCTGCAGCATGTCCTTGACATCGGCACTGGTCGCCGCCTCCACGGTGCACTGGTTCACCGACCCGGTGACCAGGAACTCCGCGCCGAGCACCAGGGCGGCCACCGCCGCCTCGGGCGTCCCCATGCCGCCCGCGGCGCCCACGTGGACCCGCGGCCAGGGGCCGGCCAGCGTGTCACGCAGACGCAGTACGGCCGGCAGCAGCATCGCCAGATCCGCGGTGTCCGCGTGCCAGCCGCCGCCGGCCTCGACGCACAGGTCGTCCGCCATCGGCAGGTCGGCGGCGCGCGCGGCCTCGTGCGCCGTCAGCTCACCGTTCTCGAGGAGGGCGCGCACCATGTCGTCCGGGGCGGGACGCAGGAACATCTCGGCCGTGTCCGTACGGGACACCTTCGCGATGACACGCCCGCCTTTGAGGCGGTACCTCACCAGAGCCGGTGTGATCCGCAGGAAGCCCGAGGCCTCGACTGTGTGGACGCCCAGGCTCAGCAGCAGGTCGACCAGTGCCCGTTCCTCCTCCGGGTGGGCGTGCCTGTGCAGCAGGTTCACCCCGAACGGTCCACTGGCGCCGAGCACGTTCTGGATGGCCCGCACCCTGGTCTCGATCTCCGCGAGCGGCAGGCCTCCGGCGCCGAGAACGCCCATCCCGCCGGCTTTGCCGAGCGCGATGACCAGGGTCTCGGAGGAGATACCGCCGTACATCCCGCCGGCCAGGTAGGCGAGGTTCAGCCCGTAGCGGCTGCGGAAGCCCGGAGCGCCCAGGTCCCGGGCGGCGAGGGCTGGGCGCGCCATCGGTGTCGACGTCATCGGGCGCGGCTGGTTGCGTTCCGGCTCCGGCTCCCATGCCCGCTCCGGAATCCGCTCCGGTGACGGCTCGGCCGTGGGCGGCGGGTCCGTGAACTCGCGGATCTTCTCGACCATCTTGGTCAGCGTCCGGCCGGGTCCCAGCTCCTCGAAGTCCAGCTCGCCCCGGGTCAGGAGGTAGCGGACGGTGTCCACCCACCGCACGGGTCCGGCGATCTGGCCGGCCAGCGTCTCCCGCACGCGTTCCGGCCGGTACGGGAGGGCGTCCAGGTTCGCGATCACCGGGATCAGCGGCGGCCGGAACTCGGTGGCCTCCAGGAGTTTCCGGAAGTCCTCGGCCGCGGACCGCATGTAGCGGGAGTGGAAGGGGGCACTGACGTTGAGGACCGCGACCCGTGCTCCCTGTTCTTCGAACACCGCGCGCGCCCGGTCGATGTCCGCCATGGGACCGGCCAGCACGACCTGCTCCGGCGTGTTGTGGTTGGCGACGTCGACCGTGGCCAGCCGCGCCTGCGACAGCACCGACTCCACCGTGTCCAGGTCCAGGCCCAGCACGGCGGCCATGCCCCCTCCGGAGGCCTGCCCCATCAGCTCGCCCCGTCGCCGCACCAGCCGGAGTCCGGTGTCGAAGTCGAAGACGCCCGCGGCGAACAGCGCCGTGTACTCGCCGAGGCTGTGCCCGACGACGAAGTCCGGTGGCCGCGGATCCTGGCGGCTGCGCCGCAGGTAGGTGAGTGCCTCGACCACGTACAGCGCGGGCTGGGTGAACTCGGTGCGGCGCAGGCGCCCTTCGGGGTTGTTCAGGCACAGGTCACGGATGGAGTACCCGAGTATCTCGTCCGCCTGCGACACCTGTTCGGGGAATTCGTCGAAGAGGTCCGCGCCCATGCCCTTGACCTGGGAGCCCTGACCGGGGAAGCCGAAAACCTTCATGTTGGCGCCTTTCGCGGCGGTCGGCGTGAGCGCAGGGTCGGCCCGGACTGCCGTCGTGGCGGAGGGTGCGGGCCTGCCGCCGCCACCCATGCGTTCCCGTACCTGGGTCAACAGCCGGGTGTCCCGGGAGAACTGGCTGAGCAGCGGCATGGACCACGACCCGGTGCCCGGAACGGTGGCCAGGAGAGCACGGGCGAAGCCGTGCAGGGTGCCGGACGGCCCGGCGTCGAGGTAGATGTGGGGGCCCTCTGCCTCCAGCGCCCTGACGGTCGCGCCGAACTCCATCGGCTGCCGCACGACCCGCCACAGGTGCTCCACGGTGACCGGCTCCACCCGGCCGGCCGTGACGCTGGAGACCAGCGGGATGCGCGGTGCTCGCAGGTCGCCATCGCTCCACAGTGCCTCGAAGGCCGGCCGGGATGCGTCCATCAGCCGGGAGTGGAAGCCGTGGGAGACGGGGATCCGCTGGAACGGCACCTGCCGGTCGGCCAGCAGGGCCTCGGCCCGGGCCAGGGCTTCGAGCGGGCCGGCGACCACGAAATGGCCGTCGTAGTAGCGCGCCGCCAGGTCCAGGTCCCGGTGCAGGGCCGGTTCACCGCCGTACAGGCCGGGAGGGGCGAGTACGGCGAGCATGCCGCCGGGGACGTGTTCGGCCACCGAGCGTGCCATTCCGACGAGGCGGCGCAGGCAGTCACCCGCGTCCACGACGCCGGCCAGCACCGACGCCGTGAACTCCCCCAGACTCACACCCAGCAGGAGATCGGGGGTGACGCCGTGGGCGATGAGTGTCTCGGCCAGCGCCAGTTCGACCATCACGATCGCCGGGTTGGTGAAGACGGTGTCGGTGAACGGCTGTGAGACAGGGTGCTCGGGGTCGTACATGCGGGCGATGACGGAAGAGCCGGTCTCCGGCTCCACGAGGGCGTCCAGCCGGTGCAGCGTCTCCCGGAACACCGGTTCGGAGTCGTAGAGTTCGCGGCCCATCTGGTGGTACTGCGAGCCCTGCCCGGAGAACATGAAGACGGTTCTGGGCGTGTTCAACGTCCGTCCTCCCCGGGGTCGTCCGCCGTCTCGCCGGTCTCGCGCAGTTCGGCGAGGGTGGTGTCGGGGTGCCGCGCGATCCGCGCGAGGAGGCGCTCGTAGTCGCGGGCCATACGCTCGGCGGTGGCCGGGGTGAACAGGTCGGTGCTGTACTCCAGGTAGCCGACGATGCCGTCCTCGGTCTCCCGGACCACCAGGCTCAGGTCGAAGCGGGCCGTGCCGGCGCCGTTGGGCAGCTGGCTCACCGCGAGCTCGTCCGGGCCACCGTCCGGCGCCGCCTCCCGGACGGGGAGCAGGTTGAACGTCGTCTGGAACAGCGGGGAGTGGGCCGGGTCGGGCCGGGGCGCCAGGGTCCGTACGAGGTCCAGCAGGGGCACGTCCTTGTGGGCGTGGGCCTCGCTCGTGACGTCCTTGGCCTGCGCCAGCAGTTCGGCGAAGGTCCGCTGCGGGGCCGCGTCGAGACGTATCGGCAGCGTGTTCACGAAGTAGCCGACGACGTCCTCGAGTTCGGCACGGGGACGGTTGGCGATCGGGGAGCCGATGACCAGGTCGTGGGTGTCGGCGTGCGCGCCGAGCAGCACGGCGAAGGCGGACAGCAGGACCATGTAGGAGGTGGCGCGGCGGTCCTGGCCGAGCCGCTGGAGCGCGGTGGCCACGTCGAGGGGGACGCTGACGTCCACCGAGGAACCCTGGTACGTCTTCACCGGGCACCGTTCGTAGTCGGTGCGCAGCGGCAGACAGGCCGGCAGTCCGTCGAGCTGTTGCTGCCAGTAGCCGCGCTGCCGGTCGAGTTCGGCCGACGGGACGGCCGTGCGCTGCCAGCGGGCGAAGTCGGCGTAGCTCATCGGCGGCGGCGTCAGTTGCGGTTCGCCGCCCGTGGCGAACGCCCGGTACAGGGCCATCTGTTCGGACAGGACGATGTTCACCGACCAGCCGTCGAACACGCCCCACGGGCGGGTGAGAACGACGATGTGCCGGTCGTCGGCACGCGTCAGCAGGTGGGCGCGCAGGGTGAATTGGTCCTCGGGGGCGAAGGGGCGCAGCCGTTCGGCGCCCAGCCACGCGGCGAGAGCCGTGTCGTCCCGCGGGGCCGGTGCGAGGGTCACGGCGAAGCCGGCGCTGTCGTTCACCCGTTGGGTGACGGTGCCGTCGGAGCGGCGGTGGTAGCTGGTGCGCAGGATGGGATGACGCTCCACCAGGGCGCACAGGCCACGGGCGAAGGCGCCGGCGTCGAGGGGCCCGTCGAGCAGGAAGGCGAGCTGGACGTTGTCGTGCGTGACGGCCAGGTGTTCCGGCCGGTCGAGGAACCACAGGTCCCGCTGCTGGAGGGAGAGCGGCGCCTCCTCGCTGTCGGACGCGGCGTCCGGGTCCGCGGGCTTGGCCGGGCCCTCCTGGGCGGTGGCCAGGTCGTCCACCGCCGCGGCGAGCTCGGCCAGGCCGGACGCCGTGAAGATGGCCTGGAGCGGCAGGTCCGCGTTCAGCTCCTTCTTCACGCGCAGCGAGAGCCGGGTGGCGAGCAGGGAGTGGCCGCCGAGATCGAAGAAGCTGTCGTTGAGGCCGACGCGGGTCACCCCGAGCACCTCCTCCACGATGCGGCACAGCGCGCTCTGGGTGGGGGTGCGCGGAGCGACGTACTCCTCACGTGCCAGGTCGGCCTCGCTGGGCGCGGGCAGGGCGCCCCGGTCGACCTTGCCGTTGCGGTTGACGGGCAGCTCGTCGAGGACGACGTACACGGTCGGCACCATGTAGTCGGGCAGCCGTGCGGACAGGTGCTCCTTCAGCGGACCGGCCGGCGAGGCGCCCGGTCCGGCCGTCTCGCGCCACCGCCGGGTCGGGCTGACGTAGGCGACGAGCATGCGTTCGGCGCCGGAGCCGTGCGGCAGGACCACGGCGCGGTGGACGGCGGGGTGAGCGTGCAGGACGTTCTCGATCTCGCCGGGCTCGACCCGGAAGCCGCGGATCTTGACCTGGTCGTCGACGCGGCCCAGGTGTTCCATCTGCCCGTCGGGACGCCACCTGACCAGGTCGCCGGTGCGGTACATGCGAGTGCCCGGCTCGAAGGGGTTGGCCACGAACCGCTCCGCGGTCAGCCCCGGCCGGCCGAGGAAGCCACGGGCCAGCTGGGCTCCGGCGATGTACAGCTCACCGGCCACACCGACCGGCAGCGGGCGCAGTGCCGGGTCGAGGACGTACGCCTGGGTGTTGTAGACGGGAGCGCCGACGGGAACGCCGGTGGCGCCGGGCTCGGTGACGTACGGCGTGTACTGGCCGAGTGCGCCGCCGACCTCGGTGGGACCACACACGTTGTAGAGCAGCGTGTCCGGCAGAAGGCGGGTCACGCGTTCGGCCAGCTCCACGGGCAGTGGTTCACCGGCGGCCTCCAGCCGGACCAGGCCGGTGCACCGGGCGGCGGCCGGTTCGGAGAGGAACTCGGCGAGCATGGACGGCACGAAGTCGATGTCGGTGACACCGTGTTCGCGGATCACGGAGGCCAGGTACTCGGGGTCCTTGTGGCCGCCGGGGTCGGCGATGACGATCGTGGCGCCGACCTGGAGCGGCCAGAACAGCTCCTTGACGGAGACGTCGAAGCCGATCGAGGTCTTGAGCAGGATCCGGTCGCCCTCCTTGCCCCGGTAGACGCCCTGGTCCCAGGCGAGCCAGTTCAGGCCGGCGCGGTGGGTGATGACGACGCCCTTGGGCCGGCCTGTGGTGCCGGAGGTGTACAGGACGTACGCCGGATTGTCCGGCAGCACCTCGACCCCGGGACCGGTGTCCGGCAGGCCGGAGACGTCGGGCAGTTCCGTCAGAACGAGCAGCGGCCTGCCGTCGGAGACCATCTGCTCGCGGCGCTCGTCGGGCAGGTCGGGGTCCAGGGGCAGGTAGGCGGCGCCGGACTTGAGGATGCCGTAGATCGCGACGAGCAGGTCGAAGGAGCGCCTCATACTGACGCCGACCAGCTGTTCGGGCCCGGCGCCGTGGTCGGCCAGCCAGTGGGCGAGCCGGGCGGCGCGGGCGTCGAGTTCCGCGTACGACATGGTCTCGTCGCCGTGCACCAGCGCGGTCAGGTCGGGGGTCCGGGCGACCTGGGCGGCGAAGGCGGCGGTGAGGGTGGGCGCCGGCATCTCGGTGGCGGTGTCGTTCCACTCGGTCAGCAGGCGCCGGCGCTCCGGTTCCGGCAGGACGTCGATGTCCAGGGCCCGCGTGCCCCTGCCGTCGTCGGCGGTGAGGGCGTCGCTCAGGCCGGCGAGGGCGGTGAGGAGGTAGTCGGCGACGGCGTCGGCGGACAGGGTGTCGTCCACCTGGAGGTCCATCGACAGTTCGCTGCCGAAGTCGTCGACGGACACGGACACCGGATAGTTGATGCCATCCACGGCGGCGAGGAACCGCACTCCGGCGTCGTCGACGCGGACGCCGGCCGCCTCGTCGTGGCCGGGTTCGAAGTGGCGGAAGTTCCCGACGGCGCTGAACAGCGGGGCGTTGCCGTCCATGCCGCTGCACCGCTGGGCGAGGCCGATGGGTGTGTGCTCGCGGGCCACCAGGCCCCGCAGCCCGGTGTCGACCTCGTCGATCAGCTCACGGACCGTACGGTCGGCCAGCCGGACCCGCAGCGGAAGGGTGTTGATGAAGTTGCCGAGCATCCGCTCGACGCCGGGCACGTCCTGCAGCCGCCCGGACATCACCGAGCCGAAGACGACGTCGTCGCGGTTGCTGCACGCGGCCACCACTCGTGCCCAGGCGGCGTGGAACAGACAGGCCGGGCTCAGCCGCAGCCGCTTGGCGTGGTCGCGCAGCTGCCGGGTGAGTTCCTCGGGCAGGGGGCGGCGCAGCTGGACCACCCGGCGTGCGTCACCGTGCACGTCGGCCAGGCCGAAGGGGAGGGTCGGCTCGGTGATGTCGCCGAGGACGGCGTGGAAGTACTCCTCCGCGTCCCCCGAGGCCTGCGCGTGCAGGGTGTGGGCGACGAAGTCCCGGTACGGCGCGGGGGCCGGCAGCAGGTCGGCGCGGTCGGCCAGGTGCAGGGCCAGCTCACCCACGGTCAGCCGCAGGGAGGTGGCGTCCTCGATGAGGTGGTGGGCGGTGAGGACGAGGTAGCGGCGCTCGGAGTGCGGATCCTCGGCGACGGTCAGCCGCAGGAGCGGGGCCCGGTCGAGGGTCATGCGCGCGGGCCGGGCCGCCAGCGCCCGCGCCTGCCGCTCGGCGTCGCCCCCGGCGAGGCGGACGCGCTCCACGGGCAGGCGGGCGGCGCGGTGCACGACCTGCACGGGGTCGGGCAGACCGGTGGTCAGGACGGCGGTACGCATCGCGTCGTGGCGGTCGACGATGCGCTGCAGCGCATCGGTGAACCGGGCGCACGCCGCCTCGTCGTCGGCCACGTACAGGGTGGTGACGAGGTAGGGGTCGTGGTCGGGGTCCATCAGGTGATGGAAGAGGATGCCGTCCTGGGTGGACAGCAGCGGGTAGACGTCCTGGATGTTGGGCGCGCCTCCGGGCACCGCGGCCGTGATGGTGTCGATCTGCTCCTGGGTGAGGTCGATCAGGGGCAGCATCCCCGGGGTGATACGGGTGCACCCCTCGGGGATCAGGTTGGGCGGCACGCGGTACCCGTCCGTGCCGTCGGCGCCGTCCATCCGGGCGGCGAGGGCGGCGAGGCCGGGGGCGGCGAAGACGTCCTGGACGGTGACCGGCAGACCGTGGTCCTTCAGCCGGGCCACCAGCACGGTGATCATCAGGGAGTGTCCGCCGAGGGCGAAGAAGTTGTCCTCGGCGCTGACGCGGTCCGCGTCGAAACCCAGCAGGTCGGCCCACACCTCGGCCAGCAGCCGTTCGGTGGCCGTGCCCGGGGCGACGTAGGCGCGCTGGCTGAACGCGTCGATGCCGGGAGCGGGCAGGGCCTTGCGGTCCAGCTTGCCGTGGGCGGTCACCGGCAGGACGTCCAGGGCGACGAAGGCACTGGGCACCATGTACTCGGGCAGGACGCCCTCCAGGTGCCGGATCAGCTCGGGCCGGTGGTCATCGAGGGTGTGCTCCGGGGAGAGGACCGTGTAGGCGACGAGCAGTTGACCGCCCGGCGGGTCCTCACGGACGACGACGGCGCACGAGCGGACGGCGGGGTGCTCGACGAGGCGCTGCTCGATCTCCCCCAGCTCGATGCGGAACCCGCGCAGCTTGACCTGGTCGTCGGCGCGGCCGATGAACTCCAGGTCGCCGTCGGGCAGCCACCGCACCAGGTCACCGGTGCGGTACATGCGGGCGCCCGGCCCGGCGAACGGGTTCGGCACGAACCGCTCCCGGGTCAGCTCCGGCTGGTGCAGATAGCCGCGGGCGAGACCGGCGCCGGCGATGTACAGCTCGCCGACGCAGCCGATGCCCTGCGGCCGGTGGGCGCCGTCGAGGACGTACAGCTGGATGTTCTGGATGGGCCGGCCGATGGGCACCGTACGCGGGGCGGGTCCGGCGGGGCAGGTCCAGTGGCTGACGTCGACGGCGGCCTCGGTGGGCCCGTAGAGGTTGTGCAGGGGCGCGGGATGACGCTCGTAGTGGCGGGCGCACAGGTCCGGGGGCAGGGCCTCGCCGCTGCAGAAGACCTGGCGGACGCTGGTGCAGTCCGCCCAGCCGGGCTCCTCCACCATGCTGCGCAGCATGGACGGCACGAAGTGCAGGGTGGTCACGCCCAGCTCGCGGATCGCTGACACCAGGTAGGCCGGGTCGCGGTGGCCTTCGGGCCGGGCGACGGCGAGACGGGCGCCGAACAGCAGGGGCCAGAAGAACTCCCACACCGACACGTCGAAGCTGTAGGGGGTCTTCTGCAGGACGACGTCGTCCTCGGTGAGCCGGTACTCGTTCTGCATCCACTCGATGCGGTTGACGGCCGCCCGGTGTTCGATCATGACGCCCTTGGGGCGTCCGGTGGAGCCGGAGGTGTGGATGACGTAGGCAAGGTGGTCGGCGCGCAGCCCGAGTTCACCGGCCGGCAGGTTCTCCTCACGGCCGCCCGTGACGTCCTGCCCGGTGCTGTCGCGCAGCGTGCCGTCGGGATCCAGACGGAGCACATGGGCGGCGTCGCTGAGGGGTGCGGTGTCCAGCTGCGGCTGGGTGAGGACCACCTGGACGCCGGAGCCGGTGACGAGTTCGGCTTGGCGGGCGGCCGGGTGGGTCGGCTCGATGGGGAGGTAGGCTCCGCCGGCCTTCAGGATGCCCAGGATGCCGGCGACCATCTCGGCGGAGCGCCGCGCGTGCAGGCCGACGGCGGTGTCCGGTGCGACGCCGTGGCGGCGCAGGCCGTGGGCGATCCGGTTGGCCCAGGCGTTGAGCTGGGCGTACGTCCAGGACCGGCCGGCGTCGACGAGGGCCGTGCGCTGCGGGTGTCGGGAGACCTCGTCCTCGAAGAGCTGGTGCAGACAGCGGTCGTCGGAGTAGGGCCGCTCCGTGTCGTTCCACACCTCGACCACCTGGCGTCGCTCCTCGGCGTCCACCATGGCCAGCGCGGACGCGGGCAGGGACGGATCCGTCGCGACGGCCCGCAGCAGCCGTGTGTAGTGGTCGATGAAGCGGCCCACCGTGGCCCGGTCGTAGAGGTCGGTGTTGTACTCCACGGTGCCGGCCAGTCCGTCCGGAGTCTCCCGCAGGTCGACCGTGAGGTCGAACTTGGTGAAGCCGAGCTCGACGGGGACCGGGGAGACTTCGAGGTCGCCGAGGGTGGCCGTGCGCTCCGTCTGCGCCTCCTGCAGCACGAACAGGGTCTGGAAGACGGGTGAGTGGCTGAGGCTGCGCTCGCTGTCCAGGGCGTCCACCACGGCGTCGAAGGGGACGTCCTGGTGGTCATAGGCCTCCAGGGCGGTTCTCTTCACCCGGGTCAGCAGCTCCGCGAGGGCGGGGTCACCGGACAGGTCGGGGCGCATCACGAGTGTGTTGGCGAAGAAGCCGACCAGATCCTCGGCCTCGCGACGGCCCCGGCCGGCGACGACCGTGCCCACGGCGATGTCCGTCTCGTGGGTGTAGCGGTTCAGGACAACCGTGTAGGCCGCCAGCAGGACCATGTACAGGGTGACGTCGTGGAACTTGGCGACCTCGCGCAGTTCGCCGAGCAGATCGGCCGGGCAGCGGAAGGTCTCGCCGGCTCCCGCGTAGGTCTTCACACGCGGGCGTTCCCGGTCGGTGGGCAGGGTCAGCCGGGGGTCGACCCCGGCCAGCTGCCGCTTCCAGTAGTCGAGCTGCCGCTCCTGGACCTCGTCGGCGAGCCGCTGCCGCTGCCAGTGCGCGTAGTCGGCGTACTGGACGGGCAGCGGCTGGAGCGGCATGGGCAGACCCGCGCGGAACGCCTCGTAGCAGGAGACCAGGTCACGGAAGAAGACGCCGACCGACCAGCCGTCGAAGACACTGTGGTGGGCTGTGACGAGCAGGTGGTGTTCCTGCTCCGCCTGCCGCAGCAGCCGCATCCGGATGAGCGGACCGCGTGCCAGGTCGAAGGGTTCGGCGGCCTCGGCGCGGCAGATCTCCGGCAGCAGCGCCGGGTCGGCGAGGTCCTCCCGCGCGACGGCGAAGTCGCCGATGTCTCCGACGATCTGGTGCGGTACGCCCTCGTGGTCGGCGAAGCGGGTGCGCAGCACCTCGTGCCGCTGGACGACGGCCTGCAGGGCGCGCAGCAGCGCGGGCCGGTCCAGACGGCCGCGCAACCGCATCGCCATGGGGATGTTGTAGGCGGCGCCGGTGCCGTCGAGCTGGTCCAGGAACCACAGGCGCTGCTGGGTGAACGACAACGGCAACGGCGAGCCCTCGTCACGGGGCAGGCGTGGGACGGTCCGCAGCTCGGCGAGGTCGATGCCCTGTTTGCGCAGCAGTGCGATCAGAGCACGCTGGCGCTGCGGCGGCAGCGAGCGGATCCTCCGCAGGAGATCCTGGTTGATGTCCCGGATGTCGGTGCTCATCGTCGTCCCCTCTGTCTCGGCTGCCGATGTCCGGGAGCCGGTGTTTCTTCCGCTCGGCCTTTTCCTGGGTTTCACCTCGGCGGGTGCGCGTCCGAGCCGGACGCCATGGCCGTGCGGAGACTGTGCGGTCGCATGTCGGTCCAGTTCTTCTCGATGTGGTCGAGACATTCCGCACGGCTCGCGCCTTCCAGCACGACGTCCCATCCCGGCGCCACGTCGAGATGTCCGGGCCACAGGGAGTACTGCTCCTCGTCGTTGCGGAGCACTTTGTAGGCGCCGTCGGTCTCTTCGAAGGGATTGGACATACCGCACCTCGTTACGTCGAGTGGAATTCGAGTGGAATGACGGAGCTCAGTGGAATTCCGAGTTCTCGCCCGCCAGAGCGTTCAGCTCTTCGTCGGTCAGGCTTTCGATGAAACCGATGCTTTCGAGGATCGTGTCTACTTCGCTCGTGCGGGTGCCGGCGGCCCTCGGTGCGCGGCGGTCCAGCTCGGCGGCCAGCTCGCCGAGCCGCGGCGCGTCGAAGACGGCCTGGACGGTCAGCTCCACACCGGTGTACTGCCGCAGCAGGTTGATCAGACGGGTCGCCAGCAGTGAGTTGCCGCCGAGTGAGAGGAAGCTGCTCGTCGCGTCCAGCTTGCCCGCGTCGACCCCCAGCAGTTCGGCCCAGACGGCCACCATCGTCCGCTCGGAGTCGGTGAGTCGAGGGGCCGACCGTCGGCCGACGGCAGGCGTGGCCCGGCCCGAGGACGCTCCGGGTTCGGCCGGGACCGTGCTCCGGGCCCTGCGGCCGATCCAGTAGTTGCCCCGGTCGAAGGCTGTCGCCGGCAGCCGGACCAGTCGGCGGTACCCGCTGTGGAGCCCGTCCCACGGCACTCGGGCGCCCCGGACCCACAGCTCGGCGAGGCGTTCCAGGTCACGGTCTGCGACGACGGTGGCCAGGAACTCCTCCCCCCGGGCGCCGGAGAGCACCGCGTCCAGCACGCCGGCGTCGGTCTCGGCGTTGCCGAGATGGACCGGCACGACGGCACCGGGGCCGTGGTCGGTCCCGAAGCCGCTGTCGGGGCAGTGCGCCCGCAGGTAGTGGGTGAGGGCCTGCACGAGTTCCTTCCGGGAGCCCGCCACCACGGCGAGCCGCTCCGGCAGCGCCTCACGCCCCAGTTGCGTGGTGTACGCCAGGTCCGCGAGCCCCGCCCGGTCGTCGTCCTCCAGGAAGTCGCGCAGCTGCCGCGCGGCCGTGACCAGCCGCTCGGAGTCCCCGGCGGACAGCACCACCAGCGAGGAGCCGGTGTCCTCGGCGCTCGGCGCGACGGGGTCCGTCGCCGGGGGTGCCTCGACGACCAGGCTGACGTGGCTTCCGCCGGCGGCCACCGAGTTGATGAGCGCGCGGCGCGGCGCCGGCCGGCCGTCCGCGGCGACCGTGGCCCGGGGTTCCCAGGCCGTCAGCTGTTCGCAGAGCCGGAGGGCTGTGCCGTCGAGGTCCAGGTTGGGGTTGGGGGAACCGGCGTCGACCAGAGGCGCGAGCTCCTGGTGGCGCAGTTGCAGGACGACCTTGGTGAGCTGGGCGATACCCGAGGCCGGCTCGGGGTGCCCGAGGTTCGACTTCACGGTGCCGACCGCCACCGGTTCGGCCACCGAGTCGAACACCTCGCGCAGCGCCCTGACCTCGACCTCGTCGGAGAGCGTCGTGCCGTTGGCCGCGGCCTCGACGTATCCGATGGAGGCCGGTTCGACGCCCGCCTGCTCCAGCGCCCGCCGCATGACGCGCACCTGTGCCCGGTGACTCGGTGTCATGAACCCGTTGCCCCGGCCGCCGTGCAGTGAGGCGGTGCCCTTGATGACGGCGTGGATCGTGTCGCCGTCGCGGACCGCCGCACTCAGCGGCTTGAGCAGTACGGCGCCGACGGCCTCGGCGGGCAGGTAGCCGTCCCCGTCGCGGAAGCTGCGGCTTCCCGGATGGCTGCCGAGCAGCCGCATCTCGGACAGCGCCAGGTACTTTTCGGGGTGGACGGTCAGGTTCACCCCGCCGGCGATGGCCAGTTCGCTCTCCCCGCGCAGCAGATCGGCGCAGGCGAGGTGGACGGCGGTGGCGGACGACGCGCACATGTTGTCCAGGGCCAGGCTGGGGCCTTCCAGCCCGAAGAAGTGGGAGACGCGGTTGGCGATCAGGTTGTAGGAGGCCGCCGAGGTCAGCGCCGCGAGGACGGGGTCCGACTCGTCCGCCCGGTACATCTGGTAGGCAGCCCCGACGTAAACCCCCACGCGGCGTCCGTAGCGCCGCTCGATGACGTCCTGGGTTGCGCCACTCTCCTCCAGCAGGTGCCACACGGTCTCCAGGAACAGCCGCTGCTGCGGGTCCATCGCCTCGGCCTCGCGGGGCGAGATACCGAAGTGCAGCGGGTCGAACCGGTCGATCCCGGCGAGGAAGGCACCCCACATGCCGCGGCTCGCGCCGTCCTCAGCCGGTTCCGCGCCGTACAGGCGTTCCCAGCGGTCGGCCGGGATCTCGGTGACGCAGTCCTTGCCGGACCGGAGGTTGCTCCACAGCGTGTCGAGGTCCTCGGCCTGCGGGTAGCGCCCGCTGATGCCGATGATCGCGATCTCCTCGCCACGGCCGGGCGGGGTCGCCGACGGGTCGGTGCTCCGGTCGCGGCTCGGCGCACGCCGGCTCGCGGCGGCCTCGCCGCCGGTGTCCGGGCGGGGCCGCTCGGGCATCGGGGCCTCGGCCGGGACAGGCCGGGCCGGGCCGTCGTCGGGCACGACGGAGGGCGGCGCCTGCTGAGGCGCGGTGGGCTCACCGAGCAGGGCGCGCAGGGCCGACGTGTGGTCGGTCACGAAGTACCGGGCGAGTTCACGCACCGTCTGCACCTCGAACAGCAGCGTCCGGGACAGCGGGCCGAAGGCGTCCTCCAGTTCGGAGGTGACGCCGACCGCGATGACGGAGTCCATGCCGTAGCGCTCCAGCGGCGTGTCGGGTCCCAGGCGCTCGGGGCCGAGCTTGAGTGCCGCCGCCAGCCGGCGCCGCAGGTGGCCCACCGCCCGGTCCTCCAGGCCGCGGTCCGCCGCGACCGGGGACTGTGCCGTGCCGGGTCCCGGAGTCGTGTCCGCGCCGGGTTCCCCGGTGGGCCTGGGGGTGGCCGGCCTGTCCTCGGCGAGGCCGGTGAGCCAGGGCAGCAGCGCGTCACGCCGACCCGCGAGGACGACGAGGCGGCCGTCCGAGAGGCCGTTCTCCTGGGCTGCCCGGGCGCAGTGCAGTGCCCGCACGCCGCGGACGGTGTCCAGCGGAACGACGCCGGTGCCGCGCAGGCGTTCCCTGAGGGCGCCGTCGGTTCCCATGCCGCCCTCGTCCCACAGCGGCCAGTCGACGGAGACCGTGGCGCCGCTGCGAAGACCGGCGTCGACGAGGCGGTTGCGGTAGGCGGCGTAGGCGTCCATGAAGGCGTTGGCGGCGGCGTAGTCGGCCTGGCCGGGGTTGCCGAAGGCTCCGCTCGTCGAGGAGAAGCACAGGAACGTCTCCAGCGGCTGGTCCCGGCTCAGCTCGTCGAGGTGGACGAGCCCGGCGACCTTGGGCGCGAGAACTCGCTCCAGCTCCTGGACCGTCTTGCGGACGATGAGCCTGTCGTCGGTGACTCCGGCGCTGTGCAGGATGCCCGTCAGCGGCCCGTGCGTGCGCCTGACATGGGCCAGCAGGCGGGTGACGGCGGCCCGGTCGGCCACGTCCGCGCGCTGGTGATCCACCGTCAGGCCGAGCGCGCGCAGGGCTTCGAGTGCCTCCTCCTGCGCCGGGCTCAGCGCCGACCGCCCGGTGAGGACGACGGTGGCCTGTCCGGCGGAGGCGGCGATCTCCCTCGCCATGATCAGGCCGAGGCCGCCGGCGCCGCCGGTGATGAGATAGACCCCGCCGTCCTTCCAGGGCCGGTCGGCGGGCCTGGCGGAGGGCATCTCCTCCAGCCGCGCGACGTACCGTCGGCCGTCGCGGTGGCGTACTTCAGGTTCCGGGCCACCGGCCGCTTCGGCCACGAGACGGGTGGCGACGGTGGCCGGTGAGGCTCCGTCGAGGCATTCCAAGTAACGCGTGTGCAGGAGCGGGTTCTCCAGGCCTGCCGTCCTCAGCAGACCGGCGAGGCCGCCGAAGCAGGCGAGGCGCTCCCGCTCCGCGTCCGTCGCCGGGTCGCCGGTCAACACGGCCTGGAACAGCGCCGGCCGCCGCACGCCGGCTGTGAGGAGGTCGCGCACCAGGGTGAACACCTGCCGTGTCACCTCGGTGAACTGGTGGTCCAGCGGGCCGTCCGGAAGCTCCACGAACCGGCATACGGCATTGGCGGGCAGCCCGGTCCGAAGGGTCTCGCGCTCCTCGGGTGTGAGCCGGCCGACGACCACCACGTGGTGCTCGGCGAACTGCTCCGCCGGAGCCGCGTCGCCGGGCCGGGCGTCCCGGGCCGTCCATACGGGGCGCAGCAGCAACACCTCGTCCGGCGCCGCCGCGCCCTCGGCCGGCCGGAGCGGCTGGGTCTGCCCTGCATGTGCGGTGGGCGGGACCAGCGGCTCGTGCGACGCCATGCCCGGGCCGAGGTCCGGCCAGCAGCGCTCACGGGCGAAGGGGTAACCGGGCAGGCTGACCTGGCGCGCGGGTGGGCCGGCCGGGTGCAGCTTCTCCCAGTCCACTTCGGCTCCTCCGGCCCACAGGCCCAGCAGCCTGTCGTGCGTGCCTCGCGCGGACCATTCCGCCAGGGCGGACGTCAGTTCGTCGTCGGTCCGGCGGCCGGCCGTCGCCTCCCGGTCGGGCTGGACGGCGCCCCGGGCCCAGGCACCGGGCAGCAGTGGGTCGGCCGCGAACGACTCCAGTCGTGCCCTGGCGTCCGCCACCGAGGTCGCGGCGAAGGCCAGTCGTTCCTCCAGCGCCGTCCGCCCCGTCTGCAGCGTCCACGCGACGTCGGGAAGTTCGGTGTCGCTCAGCTCCGCCAGCCGGGCACGCAGTCCGCGGGCCTGCTCCACGAGTTGCTCCTCGCTCCTCGCGGAGAGCACGAGCAGCGACGGCCGGCCGTCGGCCGGGGCCCGTACGGGGCGCGGGAGCGCGGGCTCGTACTCGGAGTCGTACTCGGAGATGACGATGTGCGCGTTCGAGCCGCCCGCGCCGAAGCTGGAGACACCGGCGATCCTGGGCACCGTGCGGAGTTCTCCGTCCACCTCAAGCGTCGGGCGCCGCCACGGCTCCAGGTGCCGCTGCACCCGCAGCGGGATCCGGTCGAAGTCGATGTGCGGATTGAGGGTCTCGGAGTGCAGGGACGGTACGAGTTCCCCGTGCCGCATCTGCAGCAGCACCTTGGTGATGCCCGCGATGCCGGCGGCGCTCTCGCTGTGCCCGATGTTCGACTTGACCGAGCCGATCGCGCAGTTCGCCGGCAGGCTTCCCGCACTGCTCAACCCCTTGATCAGCCCGGTCACCTCGATCGGGTCGCCCAGGGACGTGCCCGTGCCGTGCGCCTCGATGTAGCTCAGGGCGCGCGGGTCGACGCGCGCGGCCCGCAGTGCGTCGGCGATGACCTCGCCCTGCGCGGTCGGGCTGGGCACCGAGTAGCCGGGGCTGCGCCCTCCGTGGTTCACCGCCGTTCCCTTGATCACCCCGTAGATGTGGTCCCCGTCGGCGACCGCCCGCTCAAGGGTCTTCAGCAGGACGGCCCCCACCCCCTCGCCGGGAACGTAGCCGTCGCCGCCCGCGCCGAAGCTGCGGCAGCGCCCGTCGCTGGAGAGGAAGTTGCGCAGTCCCAGCAGCAGGTACTTGTTGGGGTGGGAGGTGAGGTTCACGCCGCCCGCGATCGCCGCGTGGCACTGACCGCTCCTGATGGCCTCGCAGGCGAGATGAATGGCCGTCAGCGAGCCCGAGCACATGGTGTCGACGGTCATGCTCGGCCCGGTGAAGTCGTAGAAGTACGACACGCGGTTGGCGATGGTGGACGCGCTGCCCGACAGGGCGACCAGCCGGCCGCGCTCCTGGGCCTGCGCGCCGTGGAGCTGGAACTCCTGGTACATCGCGCCGACGAACACACCGACCCGGCCCGGCCGGGCCAGCCGCTCGCCCGTGTATCCGGCGTCTTCGAGCACATGGTGGGCGGTCTGGAGGAACAGGCGCTCCTGGGGGTCGAGGTGTTCGGCCTCCAGCATCGATATCTGGAAGAAGAGCGGGTCGAACAGGTCGATGCCGTCGAGGAAGCCACCCCACCGGCCGGGCGTCCGGCCCGTGTCGGAGCCGTCGGTGTAGCGACGGTGGTCCCAGCGTTCCGTCGGCACCTCCCGGACGCAGTCACGGCCCGAGCGCAGGTTGTCCCAGAACTCGTTCAGGTCGGCCGCCTCGGGGTAACGCCCGGCAAGACCGACGATCGCGATGTCGCCGTCGGTCCGGCCGGGCATCCGAGGCGCGGACCGCTGCTCCGTGGTTTCGTACGCGGTCGGCGGCAGGTCCGGCAGGGTGCGCGTGCTCAGTCCGGTCAGGTTCACGCACACCTCACCGCGCTCGTCGAACACCGTGATGTCCAGCTTCGCCGACGCGGCGACGGGGCCGCTTCCCCGCTGTGGCCGGATCCAGGCGTACGCCCTGGCGGGGGTGGTGTCGGGCGCGTCCACGTGCTGGAGGGCGAACGGCAGGGCGGGACCGCCCGGCCGGCCGGACGACGCCGCCTCCGTCAGCCGCAGACCGATGGTGGCCTGCAGCGCGCCGTCGATGATGCCCGGGTGCAGCCGGAACCCGTCCAGTGGCTCCGCCGCCACCGGAAGGCGCAGTTCGGCGAGCACCTGGGGCTGTCCCGCCTCGTCCACGCCCACGCCCAGTCGCACCAGGGAGCGCTGCGCGGGGCCGTAGTCCAGCCCCGCGTCGGCGTACAGCCCGTAGATGTACTCCGCGGAGAACTCCTCTCCCCCGCAGGCCTCGCGCAGCTCCCGCAGGCTCGGCAGGCCGAGGTCACCGGTTTCCCGCAGGCTCGCCCGGCCCTGGCTGCACAGGGTGTGTCCGCCGTCGCCGTCCACGCTGTGGATGTCGTACTCCCAGCCGCCC
This sequence comes from Streptomyces kryoterrae, assembly GCF_054072135.1. Taxonomy (NCBI): domain Bacteria; kingdom Bacillati; phylum Actinomycetota; class Actinomycetes; order Kitasatosporales; family Streptomycetaceae; genus Streptomyces; species Streptomyces kryoterrae. Next base: position 263,949 of record NZ_CM133358.1, read on the forward strand.
GTGGCGGCGGTGCGCACGCTCACCCGCAGGACGAGTCCGTCCGGGCCGCAGACCGCGGGCCGCAGCCACATGACGTCGTCCAGCCGTACCCGGCCCGTCGACCGCCCGTCCAGGGAGTGCTCGACCGCCGCACGTGCCATTTCCAGCTGCGCGGCTCCCGGCAGGACACGGCTGCCGCGCACCTGGTGGTCCCGCAGATACGGCTCACTGCCGTCGAACCGTGTCTCGTAGGCGTGGCCGTCGTCCTGCCCCAGTACACGGTGCAGCATCGGATGGGGGCGCGTGGGCACCGGACCGGCCGGCGCCGGCCCCCGGAGCGGTACCTGGCCGGCTTCGGCGTGGTCGCGCCGGGCCGAGGTGATGTGGGCGGCCATGGCGCGGACGGTCCGGTGTTCGCCGAAGGCCGCGGACACGAGGGTGAGGCCGTAGCGGTCGTTCACCCGGTCCGCCAGGCGGGCGAGGCCGACCCGGTCGAGGCCGAGCTCCTCGAACGTGTCGTCCGGGTACACGTCCCCGGCGGGCACGCCGAGCAGCGTGGACACCTCGCCGATGAGCGTGACGCACACCGCGGACTCCGCGTCCGTCGGCGCGGCGGGCGCGGCCGGGGGCTGCCGCTCGGCGAGCAGCCCCTCCAGGAAGGCCGCGAGCTCGGTGACCGTCGGATACTCGAACATGATCGTCGGCGAGAGCGGGAGGGAGAGCCTGTCCTCCAGTTCGGTCTTCAGCGACAGCAGGTCCGCCGAGGCCAGTCCCAGTTCGTAGTAGCCGGTGCCGGTGCGGATCCGTCCGGGCGCTCGCCCCAGCCGCGCCCCGATCAGCTCGCACAGGACGGCGACGACGTCCTGGCCCTCGGCGGCCGAAGCGTCTCCCGGCAGGACCGCCACGGGTGCCGGGGTGACGCCGGCCGCCTCCCGGGGTCCGGGCGCCGGGGTGTCCCGGACCCGCTTGGCCACGTACTGGGCCACCTCGGCGACCTTCAGTCCGTTCTGGTCGTAGAACTCCATGGTCAGCCGTACGAGTTCGTCGTCGCCGCGCACCGACTCGGCCGGGATCCTGATGAAGCAGCGCCTGCCCAGGGGTGCCGTCGCCCGGAACGACTCGAAGACCAGCGGCAGATAGAGGCCGAACTTCCGCGGCAGCCGGGGGTCCGGGTTGTCCGCGCCTTCGTGCAGCAGGCCGAAGGCGACTCCGCCGCACAGGAGACCTGCCTCGAACAGGGCCGGCTGGAAGAGGAACGCGTCCGCGCTGCCGTGGTGTTCGGGCGCGAGTTCCACCTCGGCGACCCAGTCCGAGGGACGCCGGTGGAACACACCGTCGGTCTTCATCAGACCTGAGTGGACCAGCTCGTGCTCCCTGCACCAGGCGTAGATGTCGGCGAGCGGGGTGGTTCCGACCGCTCCGTCGAGCGGCAACGGCAGTCGCTCCTCGAAGGCGGGCACGGCGCCGGGGTGCGCGGTCACGACCGCGTACGTCACGTCCGGGGCGTCCTGCCCGTGCCGGCCGCGGACTTCGATCCGCAGTCCGCCCGTCGGCGCGGGGCGCCCCTCCACCGTGGTCAGGACCTGCTCACCGGGCTGGACGGCGAGCGGCGCGAGGATGGTGAGGTCGCGCAGTTCGACGTCCCGCACGGCGTGACCGTGCCGGTCGAGGACATGCAGGACCAGGTCCAGGTGCCCGACGGCGGGCATGAGGCTGCGTCCGCGTATCACGTGCCCCTGGAGCAGCGGGTTGTCGTGGGTGAGGGTGAACGTGTCGACGAAAGTCGGTGATTCGGTCATCGGTATCCATCCAGGAACAGCGTCGATCCGGCGGCACGGTCGGGGCGGGAAAGGATCAGCTGGGACATGGCGAAGCGGCGCCGGCGGAACGCAGCCGGTAGGTGATGTGCGCCGCCGCGCCCTCCATGAGGGTGTCGGCGATCGCCTCGACCGTGCGGACCCGCCAGGGTTGCAGGGTGGTGCCGGCGACGACCTGGTTGAACGCGCCCATCGCGGGGCCGCAGTGGACCAGATAGTCGACCGTGGACCGCGTGTCGCCCGTCACCGCGAGTCGGTGGCCGCGCTCGGAATAGCCGCGGCACAGGGCCGCCAGCTCCGCCTTCGGGTCCGTGGTGGGCGAGGCGCCCATGGGCGCCTCGCCGCCCAGATAACGGTCGAACAACCGGGTCCTGGTGGCGTCGTCGAGTGCGGCCGGAGAGGCGTGCGCACGCCAGAGGTCGTACAGCTTGCCGGCCCGTGCTGGGAACAGCAGGCCGCGCCGCAGGTAGCGGGCCCGCACGCCCAGGTCGAACATCTCGGCCCAGGGCGCGGTCACCACGTCGTACTCGTGGGCCTCCTGCAGGATGTCCTTCACCGCGGGGCTGGTGGCGGCCTCCACCGAGCACTGGTTGACCGAACCGGTCAGCACGAACTCGGCGCCGAGCAGGAAGGCCGCGGCGGCCGCCTCCGGGGTGCCCATGCCGCCCGCGCATCCGACGTGCACGCGCTGCCCGGGCAGGGCGGTCGCGTCCCGCAGCCGCAGCACGGCGGGCAGCAGGGTCAGCAGGTCGGCCGCGCCGGTGAGCCAGCCGCCTTCCGCCTCGACGCACAGGTCGTCCGCCATGGGCCGGCCCGCGGCGGCACGGGCCTGAGCCTCGGTGACCTCCCCGGCCGCGAGCAGCCGCTCGACCAGTTGCCGCGGGGCCGGCGCGAGGAACTCGGCGGCGAGGTCGGTCCTGGTCACCTTTGCCAGGATCCGTCCGCCCCCGAGCCGGAACCGCACCAGCGCCGGGGTGATCAGGGGGAAGCCGGAGGCCTCCACGACGTTCACACCCCGCCGGAGGAACAGGTCGACCAGCGCGGACTCCTCTTCGGGTGCGCCGTGCCGGTGCAGCAGGTTCGCCCCGAGGGTGCCGCCCGGGCCCAGGTCGTCGGCCAGGTCGCGCAGTTGACGGTCCACCTCGGGCAGGGTGAGACCGGCGGTCCCCAGGAACGCCAGGAAGCCCGCCTTGGCCGCCGCGCGAAGCATCGCCGGGCCCGAGATCCCGCCGTACATCGACCCCACCAGATAGGCGCGCCGCAACCCGTACCGCTCGCGGAAGCTCCGGGCGCCCAGGCCGTCGGCCTCGACCGAGATCCCGGGAGGAACCTCCGGGGCGGCGGTGCGGGGGGCCGGATCCGGGCGGGACGCGGGAACCGGCAGCGGTTCGGCCCCCTGTCTGATCCGGGCGACCAGTTTGGTGAGCACCTCGCCGGGGCCGAGTTCGACGAACTCGAAGTCGCCGTGCCCCATCAGGGTGCGCACGGTTTCGGTCCACCGCACCGGCGAGACGATCTGTGCCGTCAGCGTCTGCTTGAGCGCTTCGGGGCGGTACGGCCGCGCGTCCACGTTGGCCAGTACGGGGACGGCGGGTGGGCGCAGGGTGAACCCGTCCAGGAAGCGGGCGAACTCCTCGGCGGCGCCGCGCATGTACCGGGAGTGGAACGGCGCGCTGACATTGAGGCGGGCGGTGCGGGCGCCCACGGCGTCGAAGGCGGCGCAGGCGGCGTCGATCCGCTCCACCGGGCCGGAGAGCACGAACTGGTCCATGGCGTTGTGGTTGGCCAGGTCGAGGCCGTCGAGACCAGGCTCGGCGAGCACCCGGTCGACGGTCGCCTCGTCGGTCCCGACGACCGCGGCCATCGTGCCGCCGTCGGCGGCGGCCATCAGCTCACCGCGTCTGCGCACCAGCCTCAGTCCGGTCTCGAAGTCGTAGACGCCCGCGGCGAACAGCGCCGCGTACTCACCGAGACTGTGACCGACCAGGTAGTCCGCCGGCACCGGGTCCGAAGCCACCCGGTCCAGATGGGCCAGGGCGCTCACCACGTAGAGCGCCGGCTGGGTGAACTCGGTGCGGCCGAGCCGGCGTTCGGGGTCCTCGACGCACAGTTCCCGGATCGAGTAGCCGAGGACCCGGTTGGCGACCGCCGTGTGTTCGGGAAACCTCTCGAACAGCTCCGCGCCCATCCCTCGCCGCTGTGAGCCCTGGCCCGGGAAACCGTAGACCTTCATGCGCTGTGCCTTCCTCGGTGTCCTGCGCGTGTCCGGCGGGCGTCTGGTGGTCAGGGTGCGGACCTTCGCCAGCACATCGGGGTCGTGGCCGAACGGGCTGAGCAGGGACAGCGACCTGGAGCGTGTCCCTGGCGGTGCGTTGCCGCGCACGAAGGTGTCGAGGGTGCCCGAGGGGCCGAGGTCGAGGTAGAGGAAGTCGCCCCGGTCGCGCATGGCGGCCATGGTGCGCTCGAACGCGATGGGCTCACGGACCACCCGCCGGAAGTGATCGGCGTCCGGCCGCTCGACCAGGTGTCCGTCGACGCAGGACACCCAGGGGATGCGCGGCGGTGCGAACCGCGTTCGTTCGAGGGCGCTGCGGCACTCGGCGAGGACGGGGTCCATCAGGGCGGAGTGGTAGCCGTACTCCACCGCCACCCGCTGGTGCGCCACATCGGCGGCGCGCAGCGCGGACTCGGCCCGGGCCACCGCCTCTTCGGTGCCCGAGACCACGAAGTGGCCCGGGTGGTTGCGGGCGGCGACCTCGCACTCGCGCAGTGCGGGCACCCGGTCCAGGACGTCCGGCCCGGCGAGCACGGCGAGCATGCCGCCGCGGGGGCCCTTTCGCAGGGCGGCGGCCTGTCCGACCAGCAGCCGCATGCAGTCGCTCGCATCGAGGCTGCCGGACAGGGTGGCCGCCGCGTACTCACCGAGGCTGCAGCCGATCAGGTGGTCGGGCTCGACGCCCGCCGCCCGCAGAGACTCGGCCAGCGCGAGTTCGATCATGACGATCGCCGGATGGGTGAACCTGGTGTCGGTGAACGGCTCGCTCCTGCGCTTCGACGGGTCGAAGACCCGTGCGAGCACGGATTCGCCCAGTTCCTCGGCGACCACCGCGTCGTAGCGGCGCAGCGCCGCGCCGAACACCTCGTCACCGGCGAGGAGTTCCTCGCCCATCCGGTAGTACTGCGAGCCCTGGCCCGAGAACATGAAGACGACGGGCAGGGGTTGCGTGGGAGTGTCAACGGCCATGGCTCCGGGTCTCCCTGGTCGCAGTGGCCCGGTAGTCGTTCCAGAACGGCTGTGCGCCCGGTCCGGCCGTCGGCACCACCGCCCGGTGGTCGTGCCAGAAGAGCCCCGCTCCGGACCTTGTGGGCTCGGCCGCCCCCCGGATGACGACACTGCGGGCCCACTCGGGTCCCGGCAGTGGCGCACGGCTGTGTCGGTGACCTGCGGGGGCGGGGGTGAGCACCAGGTGCGCGTTGGTGCCGCCGTCGGCGAAGCAGCTCACGGCGGCGGCCTCGGCCGTGGCCGGCCATGGCTCGGCCCGCCGCGGGAAGTACAGCGGCGAGGCATCGAGGTCGAAGTGCTCCAGCGGTTCCTGCCCGGAGCCGAACGGCGCCTGCTGCCGGTGGTGCAGCATCAGGACGACCTTGATGAACGAGGCGATCCCCTCCGCGGCCAGGGGGTGGCCGATGTTCGGCTTGACCGAGCCGAGGGCCACCGGCTGCGCCGAGCCCGCCCGGTAGACCGCCTCCACCGCCTTGAGCTCCAGCAGGTCGGTGACGGCCGAGCCGGAGCCGTTGGCCTCGATCCATCCGACGTCCCGCGGCGACAGGCCGCTGCGCGTCAGCGCCTCGGTCATCACCTCCTTGTGCGCCTCCAGGTTGGGGGTGGCGGGGCCGGCGGTCCGGCCGTCGTTGTTGACGGCGATGCCCTTGAGGACCGCGAGCACCTGGTCTCCGTCCGCCCGCGCCCTGTCGAGGGGTTTGAGGACGACGACGCCGATCCCCTCGCCGAGCACCACGCCGGCCCCCCGGCGGTCGAAGACATGGAACTCCGTACCGGGGTTGAGCAGGCCCCGCTGTCCGAACACCTGGTAGGGCCGGTCGTCGCTGAGCAGGCTGACCCCGGCGACCACGGCCGACTCGATGTCACCCGAGCGCAGTGCCTGGGCAGCGGCGTCCATCGCCACCAGGGCGGAGGAGCAGGCGGTGTCGACCACCAGGCTCGGCCCCCGGAAGTCGAAGAACTGGGAGACGTTGGCGGAGAGATAGTTCTGGCCCGTGACCACCACCGGGTTCGCCGCCCGCTCCAGGCGCGTGGCGTCCGGGGTGTGTGTGGCCCGCCCGCCGACGTACACCCCGATCCGGCGGCCCTTGAGCTCGGCGGGCTCGTATCCGGCGTGGTGGACGGCGTTGTGCACCTCCTCCAGGAGCAGCAGCGCCTGCGGGTCCATGGCCGCGACATCCGGCCCGGACAGCAGGAAGGACTCCGGGTCGAAGCTCAGCATGTCCGGCAAGAGGCCGGCGTGGTATCCGAGCGGCCTGCCGAAGCGCCGGTCGGGGACCGGGCGCAGCGCCGACCGGCCCTCCCGCAGAAGTTCCCAGTACTCCCCGGCGGACCGGGCCTCCGGGAACCGGCAGGACAGGCCGATCACCGCAATGTCCGCGGTGGTACGGGCCGGCTGCGCGAGGGGCGGGGCGGGGGCCACGGCAGCCCGTGCGGCGGAGGCCGGGGTGTCCGCGGCGGCCTCACCGCCGAAGGCCGCCAGCAGGTTCTCCTCGTGCTTCTCGGCGAGGTACTCGGCGAACCCGTCGGCGGTCGGGTGTTCCAGGAGCGCCGACGGGTCGAGCGCCACGTCGAGTCGCTTGGCGGCGGTCTGGACGAGCTGGGCGATCAGGATCGAGTCGATGCCGTAGTCCTGGATCGGCACATCGCCCGCCAACGCGGCCCGGTCGAACCGCAGTTCCGCCGCGAGCCGGTCCAGCAGCCAGGAGGCCGCCGACCCGACCGCGCCTCGGACCGCCTCGGCGGTGGACCCGGGGGCCGTCTCGGAGCGGGTCCCGGGTGCGGCGGTCTCCGGCGCCGCCTCGGCGGTGGGCGAGCGGTGGTCCGTCAGCCGCCCTGGACGCCAGTCCGCGTCCGGACGTACCACCGCGGGCAGCACCACCCGGGCGCCGCTCGCGATCGCCCGTTCCAGCAAGGCGAGGCCCTGCTCGTCGGAGAGCGCGGCCAGTCCGGAGGACCGGTAGGCGGCGCTGCGCACCTCGCCCGCACCGGTGTCCTTCCAGCTCGGCCACTGCACGCTGACCAGTGGCAGCCCGTAGGGGCGTGCCTCGGCGACCGCGTCCAGGTAGGCGTTGGCCAGCGCGTAGTCGCTCTGGCCGACAGCGAGCGCGGGCACGGCGGCGGCGACCGAGGAGTACAGCAGGAACAGGCTGAGCGGTTCGTCGCGGAAGCACTCCACCAGTGCGTCGAGGCCGAAGACCTTCGGGCCGATCACCCGGGCCATGCCGGTCTGCGGCTTCCGTACGAACGCGGGGTTGTCGAAGTCGGTGTATCCGGCGCTGTGGATCACCCCGCCGACCGGCCCCAGCCTCAGCCTCACCTCGGCCAGGGTCTTGGCCAGCGCCTGCTTCTCCTCCAGCGGTACGGCGCGGACCTCCAGCTCGACCCCCTGGTCGGCCAGCTCGGCGAGCGGGCGCAGCCTGCGGCCGAGTTCGGTGTCCGCGGCGATGTGCGCGGCCCATTCGGTCCGCGGCGGCAGTTCCTCGCGGCCGGTGAGCACCAGCTTGCGGACACCGTGCCGGGCGACGAAGTGCCGGGCGGTGAGCAGTCCGATCCCGCGCGTGCCACCGGTCACCCACAGCACATGGCCGTCCGGAAAGCGCGGGGTGTTGTCCGGGCTCTCCGGCAGTTCCCGCAGCTCCGAGCGGTGCCGGACGCCGTCCCGGTAGGCGATGTCGGCCGGTTGCCCGGCGATGCCGAGTTCGTCGGCCACCCACCGGCACAGCTGCTCGTCCGAGGTGTGCCGCTCCACGTGGACATGGCGGGAGCGCACATGGCGGTACTCGCTCTGGAGCATCCGGTAGAGGCCGGCTCGGGCGGCGCCGCCGAGGCCGGGCGCGCCTGTTTCGGTGTCCCGGGAGACCATCAGGGCGCACAGCCCGCCGCGTCCGTGGTCGACGAGGCGCTGCAACCAGCCCAGCCACGGGGTCAGTTGCGCGTGCGCGGGATCGGTGTCCGTATCGGCGCAGCCGGCCAGGTCGACCACGGCGTCGAAGCGGTCCCAGCGGGCGCCCGGGTCGGCGAGGTCGGCGGCGAGCCGGTCACGAGTGAGCACCTCGGCCCGGGGCAGCGCGGCGGCGACCCGGGCGGCCAGGTCCTCCGTGCCCGGTGCGGCCAGCACCGCGGTCCGGGCCGGTGGTGCGGTGCGGACCACCGGGTCGGCGGGGACCCAGTGCCGGGTGAGCAGCAGTCCCTCCGTGGTCCCGCCGGTGCCGAGGGCGGCCAGCTCGGCGTCCGCCGCGGCCAGCCGGATCCGGTCTCCGCCGAAGGGATAGCCGGGCAGTGCCACCCGGCGCGGCCGGCCCGTGGGATGCAGGGCCGCCCAGTCGACCGGCCGGCCCGACGTCCACGCGGCGGCGTACCCGGCGAGGTCGTCCGCCTGCGGGCCGGCCGCGAGCGGCCTGCGCGGGTTCGCCACTCCCGTCCAGCTGTTGGCCGGTTCGGCGCCGACGGCGAACTCCTCCAGCCGCTCGGCGAGTTGCGCGAGGTCGTGGAAGACCACCGCGAGCCGGTGCTCCATGGCCTCCCGGCCCCACTGCAGAGTCCACGCGACCTCCTCGGGTGCCGCCTGCGCACCCTCGGCGCGCAGGTGTACGGCCAGTCGGCGGGCCTGCGCGGTCAGCCGGTCGGCGTTGCGGGCGGAGAGCACGGCCAGCTGCGGACCGGTGGAGACGTGCCGGGTCCGCGGTTCGCCGAGGTACTCCCGCAGGACGAGACACGCGTTGGTGCCACCCGCGCCGAAGGAGCTGACGCCCGCGGTCCTGGGCCGTGCCGTGCCGTCCGTGAGGACGGTGCGAGGCCAGCCGGCGAGCTCGCGCTGGACGTGGAAGGGGGTCGCCGCGAAGTCGATGTCCGGGTTGAGCCGGTCCGCGTGCAGCGAGGGAACCAGCTCTCCGTGGCGCATCTGGAGCAGCACCTTGGTGACGCCCGCGATTCCGGCGGCGGCCTCGGCGTGCCCGATGTTCGACTTGACCGAGCCGATCGGCAGCCGGTCGGGCAGGTCGTCCCGGAACGCGCGCAGCATGCCGGAGACCTCGATCGGGTCGCCGAGCGCGGTGCCGGTGCCGTGGGCCTCCAGGTAGTCGAGGTCGGCGGGGCGCAGTCCGGCCCGGTCGAGCCCGGCCCGCAGAAGGTCGCCCTGTGCCCTCGGGCTGGGTGCGGTGAAGCCCTTGGCCTCACCCCCGTGGTTGACGGCGGAGCCCTTCACCACGGCCAGGATCCGGTCGCCGTCGGCGAGGGCCGCGTCGAGGCGCTTGAGGAGGACCGCGCCCGAGCCGTCGGCCGGGACGTATCCGGTGCCGCCCGCCCCGAAGCTGCGGCACCGGCCGTCCTCGGAGAGGAAGCCGCGGGCCGCGAGCTGGAGGTACTTCACCGGGTGGCTGGAGATGTTGACGCCGCCCGCGACCGCCGTGTCGCAGTCGCCGTTGCGGATGGCCAGGCAGGCCTGGTGGATGGCGACGAGCGAGGAGGAACACATGGTGTCCACGGCGACGCTGGGCCCGGTGAAGTCGAAGAAGTACGACACCCGGTTGGCCACCGAGGCGTACGACGAGGTGGGCGCCAGGCCGTTGCCGCGCAGCGCGTCCTGGACGCCGTACAGCTGGTAGTGGCCGTAGGCCAGGCCCACGAAGACTCCGGTGCGGGTGCCGCGCAGTCGCTCGCGGGTGCAGCCGGCGTCCTCCAGCAGATGCCAGACCGTCTCGAGGAAGACCCGCTCCTGGGGGTCGGTGTGCTCGGCGTCGAGTTGCGACATGCGGAAGAACAGCGGGTCGAAGCGGTCAGCGTCGCGGACGAAGCCTCCCCATTTGCCGTACGTCCTGCCGGTGGCCGCCTTGTCGGCGTCGTAGAACCTGCTGTGGTCCCAGCGGTCGGCCGGCACCTCCTGGACGCTGTCCCGGCCGGCCCGCAGGTTCCGCCAGAACTCGTCGAGGTCGTCGGCCTCCGGGTAGCGGCCCGCGACACCGATGATCGCGATGTCGCCGTCGGCACGGGCGGCGGGTACCGGCTCCGTGGCCGGTCCGGGGACCGCCGTGGCGGGTGACCCGGCCGCGGCGAACACGTCGGGGTGGGCGGCGGCCAGATGGTCGGCCAGCTCACGGACCGTCACGTACTCGAACAGGAGTGTCTTCGAGAGCGGGCCGACGTGTTCTCCGAGCCGTCGGATCAGGTTGAGGGTGATCAGGGAGTCCACGCCGTAGTCCCCGAAGGGCTCCGTGAGGGCGATCTCCCGCTCGGGGAGCTTCAGTTCGGCCGCCAGCAGGCGCAGGACCAGATGTTCGGCGCGTGCCCGTACGTCATCGGCGGGCGCCGCGGCCGGGCGGGTGGCGGTCTTCGGGCGCGTGGACGTGCCGTCGAGGGCCGCCAGGACACGCTCCGGGTCGCCGGGGGTGAGCAGGAGTCTCGGCGCGTCGCCCGCCAGGGCCCGTTCCAGGGCGTCCAGGGCCGGCCCGGTCGGTACGGGACGCATGCCGAGCGTCCGGGCCATGTGTTCCTGGGCCGAGGCGTCGATCCGCATGCCGCCGTCCGCCCAGACCGGCCAGGCGGCGGCGAGGGTACGGCCCCGCCGGTCGCCCTGGCGGCGCTGCCGTTCCCGCTGCTCTGCGAAGTGGTCGAGGAACGCGTTGGCGAAGGCGTAGTCGGTCTGGCCGATGTTGCCGAAGACGGCCGCGGCGGAGGAGAACGCCACGAAGTAGTCGAGCGGCTCGTCGCGCGTCGCCTCGTCGAGCAGTACGGTGCCCCGCACCTTGGCGGCCAGCACCGCCTCGGCGTCGGCGCGTTCCTTGCCCCGCAGCAGGCCGTCCCGGAGCACTCCGGCGGCGTGCAGGACGCCGCTGACCGAGCCGTGGGCCCGCCTGGCCCCGGCGATCAGCGCACGCACCTGGGCCGGGTCACCGACATCGGCCCGCACGATGTCCGCGCCGATGGCGCGCGCACGGTCACGGGCCTCGGGGCCGGGAACGCCGCGGGCGGCCAGCACGATCCCGCCGTCGGACACTCCCGCGGTGTGCCGTACGGCGGCGATGTGCTCGGCGAGCAGCAGGCCGAGGGCGCCGGTGCCGCCCGTGACGATGTGCGCACCGGAGCCGGTGAACGCCGAACCGGCACAGGTCGGCAGACTCACCTGCCGCCACCCGCGGCGCATGCGGCCCTCGGCGCCGACGCGGACCTCGGCCTCGCGCTCGGCCCCGAGTTCGGCGATCACCGCGTCGGTCAGGCTCCCGGACGCGACCGCCAGTACGCCGAAGTCCACCAGAGGGTGCTCCAGGCGCACCGAGCGGCCGAAGGCGGCCATCGCCGGCTGGGCCGGGGAGGCGGCCGGGTCGGGATGGACGAAGAGATAGCCGAGCGGGCCGCGCCGCTCCCGCTGCCAGGCCTGCAGGAGGGCCGTGGCCGCGTGGAAGCCGTACTCCACCGCGTTGTCCGGTTCCGGGTGGTCACCGGCGAGCTGCACCACGTGCACCGGGCCCGGCGGGAGGGCGCGGACGGCGGCCTCGGCGTCGAATCCTGCGGACAGTTCGATGTGCCGGGCGGCCAGTCCGGCCGCCGCCAGTGCGGTGTTCAGCTCTGCGCCCCGCGAACCGGCGTCCAGCACCAGGACGGATGCCGGCGCGGCACGGCGGATCGCCGGCGCCGGCTGCCAGTCCGGTGCGAAGGCGGCCACCGTCTCCGCCGTGGGCGGCGCGGGGACCTCGGCGGCCGGCTCCGGAGCCGACGGGCCGGGCTCCGCAGCAGACGGGTCTGGCTCCGGAGCGATCCAGTGCCGGGTCCTGGCGAACGGATAGGCGGGCAGGTGCACCCTGCGTACGGCCTCGCCCGGGTGCGGGGCCGGCCATTCGACCTCGGCGCCCCGCAGCCAGCCGGCCGCGACCGCGCCGAGGTCCTGGCGCGCGGCGGTCTGGTGCGCGGCGGGATTCCGCTCGGCCCGCCCGACGCGTACGGCGGACGGGCGGCCGGCGAGGTACGCGTCGAGTTCGGCGCGCAGCGCGGCGGTGCTGCCCGCGACGACGGCGAGGCGGTGGACCATCGGGTCGCGGCCCGCCCGGAGGGTGTACGCGAGGTCGCCCGCCGGGACCTCGTGCTCCTGGAGGTGGTCGGCGAGCCGCCGCGCGGAGGACCGCAGCGCCTCGGCGGTGCGGGCGGACAGGACGAACAGCCGTTCTACCGACCGCTCCTCGCGGACGGCGGGCGCTTCCGGTTCCTCCAGTACGACGTGCGCGTTGGCGCCGCCGAAGCCGAAGGAACTGACCCCGGCGCGGCGCGGCGCGGGCCGCCCCTCCCTGTCGACGGGCCGGGGCCACGGCGTGGTCTGCGACACGACGTACAGCGGGGAGCCGGCCAGCTCCAGATAGGGGTTCGGCTCCTGGAAGTGCAGGCTGGCCGGGATGGTGCGGTGTCGCATCGCCAGGACGGTCTTGACCAGGCCGGCGATGCCTGCCGCCGCCTCCAGATGGCCGATGTTGGTCTTCACCGAGCCGACCGCACAGGTCGGCGTCGCAGGCACCGGCCGGCCGGCCGAGCCGTACAGCTCGGCGAAGGCGTCGCGCAGACCGGCCGTCTCGATCGGGTCGCCCAGCGCGGTCCCCGTACCGTGCGCCTCGATGTAGCCGACCGTGGCCGGATCGATGCCGGCGGCACGGTAGGCCTCGACGAGCAGCTCGGTCTGGGCACCGGGATTCGGCGAGGTCAGCGACGTTGTCCTGCCGCCGTGGTTGACGGCGGCGGCCTTGATCACCGCGTCCACCGGATCGGCGTCGCGGACGGCGTCGGTCAGGTTCTTCAGTACGACGACCCCGACACCCTCGCCCCGGACATAGCCGTTGGCGCTCGCGTCGAAGGTCCGGCACCTGCCGTCGGGGCTGAGCATCTCGCTCTTGCTCAGCGCCACGTAGAGGTTGGGACTGAGGATGAGACTGACCCCGCCGGCGATGGCCAGGTCGCACTCGCCGTCCCGCAGTGCCCGGACGGCGTGGTGGATCGCGGTGAGCGAACCCGAGCAGGCAGTGTCCACCGCCATGCTGGGCCCGCGCAGGTCCAGCAGATAGGACACCCGGTTGGGAATGACCGACAGCGCGGCGCCGGTGATGGTGTGACCCTCGGTGGCCAGGCCCGCCGCGCGCTGGACGTCGACGTAGTCGGAGTTCGTGACCCCGATGAAGACACCGACCCTGCGGCCCGCCAGCGTCGACGGCGGGATGGCCGCGTTCTCCAGGGCCGCCCACACCGTCTCCAGGAGCAACCGCTGCTGCGGGTCCATCAGTTCGGCCTCGCGGGGCGAGATGCCGAAGAAGGCGGCGTCGAACTTGTCGACGTCCGGCACGAAACCGCCCCAGCGGGAGCGGGACTTCTCCTCGGTGCCGGAGTCACCGTCGTACGCCCGCCAGTCCCACCGCTCGGCCGGGATCTCCTCGATCAGGTCGTGGCCGGCGAGGAGATGTGCCCAGTAGGCGTCCAGATCCGCCGACCGCGGAAGTCTCGCGGCCATGCCGACGACGGCCACGTCCTTGGAGCGGGTGACGGCCTCGGCAGCCGGGACCGCCGTGGCGGTGTCCGGCCGGCGCTCCGGTTCACGGCCGTCCTCGCCGTGTCCGGACGCGGTGGGAGCGGTCGGTGCCGGGTCGTCGCCGTACCGGGCTCCCAGGGCGTCGCCGTGGTTGTCGGCCAGATGGCGGAGCAGCCGGGACAGGGTGGGGAAGCGGTAGAACGCCGTGGGGAGAACCTCGGCGCCGACCAGGTCGGACAGCTCCAGGCTCAGTTCCGTGAACCGGATGGAGTCCAGCCTGAACTGGCCGAACGGGATGTCCGGGGCGATCTGTTCCGGCCGCAGGCCCGCGGCCCGGGCGACCATCGCGGCCACCTCCACGGCCAGCCTTCCGGCGACCTCGCCGCAGGGCGCCTCGTCCACCGTCCGGACCGGATCCGGGACGGCGGGCGTCACCGGGCCCGGTGTGCGCGGGGTCTGATCGGCCGGTGCCGCAGGGCCGCCGGACAGGCCTGCCAGTGCCGCGCGGTCCACGTCGCCGTCCGCGGTGCGGGGAAGGTCGTCGACCGGGAGGACCGCGTCGAGGCGCAGGTGAGCCGGCAGCAGCTGCCGGACCAGCTCCGGCAGGGACCCGTCCAGGGGTGTGCCGGGGTCCGGCTGGTAGAACACCCGGAGAAACGTGCCGTCCGCCCCCTCCAGTGCCACGACCGCTGTCCGACGTATCCCCGGCAGCCGGGACAGGTTGGCCTCCACCTGGCCGACGAGCGCCTCGTCGGCCTCGGTCCGGGGCTTCGCCGGCCGCCGGACCCGCAGCTGGGCGAGGCTGCCCGCGACCGGCCGGCCTGCCTGCCTGGCTGACCCGGCCGAGGAGACCGTCCGGTCCGGGTCCTCGATCAGCCCGGTGAGGACCGCGACGAACCGGTCGGCGATGCCGGCGGCCGTGCTCGGCTCGAACAGCTCCCGGTCGTACTTGACCGTGAAGTGGAAGTCGCCCTCCCCCTCGACGATCTCCAGGGTGAGGTCGAACTCGCCTTCCTGGTGGACGCCGCCGACCATCCCGTTGACGAGCCCCGTGTGCTCCTGCGGCCGTACCCAGTTCTGGTAGTAGAAGGCTGCCCTGAAGAGGTCGGAGCCGGTGAGCCGGCCTTCCTGCCGGAGCTGCTCGATCAGCGTGATCAGCGGATACTCGCCGTGCTGCAGGGCGGCGAGGGTGTCCCGGTGCACCTCGGCGACCACGGAGCGGAACGTGTGGTCGAGCGGCACGCGCCCGTCGATGACGACCATGTTCATGAAACAGCCGAGCGTCTCGTCGAACCGGTCACCGGGACGTCCGGCCGTGGGGGTGCCGACCAGTATCCGGTCCTGGTCGCCGTAGTGACGCAGGACCGCGTAGTAGCCGGCGAGCATGACGCTGAACAGCGACACCCGCTCGGTGGCGGCGAACGCCCTGGCGCGGGCGACCAGCGCCGCGTCGATCCGCCCTTCGACGCTGGCCCCCAGGAAGCGGGGTTCCGCCGGCCGGGGCCGGTCCGTGGGCAGGGCCGGCTCGGGCACCGGCCCGGTGACCCGGTTCAGCCAGTAGTCGCGCAGCCGGACTCCTTCCGGGCCCGCCAGCAGGTTCCGCTGCCACGCCACGAAGTCGGCGAAACGGGCGGAGGGCGGGCTCGGCGTCCAGGCCGTGCCCGCGACCCGGGCACGGTAGGCGTCCTCCAGCTCCCGTAGGACGACACCGATGGAGACACCGTCGAAGACGATGTGGTGGACGACGGCCAGCAGCGCGCGCCGGCCGTCGGGCAGGCTGTAGAGCGTCACCCGCAGCAGGGGTCCGCCCGCCAGGTCGAACGGACGGGCGCGCTCGGCCCGCATCCGTTCGCGGAGCGCCTCCTCGTCGGCGCTGTCGAGGCGTTCGTGCCGGAGGTCCGCCTCCTGCCGCGCGGCCACGTGCTGTGTCGGCTGCCGGTTCTCGACCGTCACCGTCGTGCGCAGCGCCTCGTGCCGGTCGACGAGGTCCTGAAGTGTGCCGCGCAGGGCCTCGGCGTCGACCCGCGGATCGAGCCAGAGGGCCAGTGGGACGTTGTAGGCGGCGTTGTCCGGCGCGACCCGGTTCACGATCCACAGCGCGCGCTGCCCCTCGGACAGCGGACCGCCGACCGGGCCGGCGACCGTAGCGGCGGGGACCGGCCGGGGGGCGGGCACGGCTGTCGCGGGCGGTTCGGGGGCGGTGTCCGTCACGGGGCCGAACACCCCCTGCTCCGTGTAGTGCCGGGACAGCTCGCGCAGGGTCGGGTGCTCGTAGAAGTCACCGAGCGACACGGTGACCCCGAACTCCTCGGTGATTCCGGAGACGATCTTCATGCCGGTGAGCGAGTCGAACCCGTAGTCGGCCAGTGCCCGGTCGGGGTCCGGGGCCTCGTCGAGCTTGAGAGCCCGCGCCACGATCGCGGCCAGTCGGGCCGTCAGCGTCTCGGCGGGGCCCGGCTCCGTCCGGGACAGCTCTTGTACGGGCTCGGACACCGGCGCCGCACCGGCCCGCGGCGCGGCGGCCGGCTCGGCGCCGAGCGGCCCGCCGTTCTCCGCGACGATGACGTGCTGGCCTCGCGGCCGGCTGTCCGGGCCACGGCCGTCCGCCACCACGACCTGCTCGAAGCCCCCCTCACGCAGCAGCCGCTGCCAGGTGGCCGGAACGGTCAGGGGCGAGTCCGGCAGGCGCAGTTCCCCGTCGTCGAAGAGCCACCAGCCGTCGAGCACCCCTCCCACGACCGTGGTGTGGTCCCAGACCTCCGTGAGTTCGTTGAGGACGAGCCAGCCGTCCGGCCTCAGCAAGGCCTTCGCCTTGCCGAGCGTGGCCCGCAGGTCGCGCGTCGCGTGCACCACGTTGGTGGCGAGCACCATGTCGTACGACCCCGGGGAGAACCCCTGTGCCTCGATGCCCTTCTCCAGGTCGAGCACCTGGTACTCCAGCATGCCCAGGTCGCCGAACACGCCGATCAGCCGTTCCGCCGCGTTTTCGAGGAACCTCGGCGAGATGTCGGTGAAGCAGTAGGTGACCTGGCCGGCGTGGGGCGCCAGCACCGGCAGGACCGACTCCGTGGTGGCCCCGGTGCCGGCGCCGAGTTCGACGACGCGCAGCCGCTCGCCGGGCGCGAGCCGTGCCAGTCGCTGCCCGAGGTAGGACCGCACGGCGACGCCGACCAGTTCGTTGAACGAGTCGGAGAGCGCGTTGGCCTTGTAGAAGCTCTCCACCAGTGCCATGGACGAGCCGGGGAACATGATCTCGGTGGCACGGATCTCGCCGCGCAGGATCTGCGGGTACGAGCGCAGGAAGAGCCGGGTCAGGGTGACCGTGGCGGCCAGTTCCGGGTGGTCCGCGGCGATCCGGTCGAACTCCGGGTCGAGTTCCTCGGGGCCGAGGATCCGTGCGGGGGCGCCGGGCAGCAGGCGGCACCGTTCACCGTCGAACTCCACGTAGCCCGCGTTGCCCAGGATGTTCAGCAGCGCGCCGTACAGCCGCTGGTACTTCGGCTGGATGCCGAGGCTGCTCCACAGCTCCCGGCGGTCGAAGCCGTCCCCCGCGTTGAGCAGGACGCCCATCCGGCGGAAGACACCGAGCACGGCGGGGCGGCACAGGGCGGCGAGCCGGTGGTGACCGGCGAGGACGCTGTCGACGTCGTCGGCGCGGCCGGCGCGGGTACGCGCAAGCGCGTCCGCCACGTGCGCGAGGGACGGGCCGCCGGCCGCCGCCTTCGGTACGGCGGGCCGTGCGGGAACGGTGCCCAGTGCCGCCAGAGCGAAGTCGCGGGCGCTGATCGGCATCACCTGCGGCAGCGGGTTGCCCAGGATCCGGTGGAAGGCCGACAGACCGTCGGCCACCGACAGCTCGCCGATGCCCAGGCCATGGAAGATCTCGCGCAGGCCGGGCCGGGCGCCCGAGCCGATGCCGCCCCAGTAGCCCCAGTTGACGACTCTTACGGGGTACTCGCGCCGGCCGCCCAGGTGCAGGGCGTAGGCGTCCTGCAGTGCGGCGGCGCAACTGTAGGCGCCGTTGCCGGCGGTGCCGGCGAACGCGCCCACCGAGGAGAAGAACGCCAGGAAGTCGAGGGGCTGGTCCCCGAAGACCTGGTCGATCGCCACGCTGCCGTCGGTCTTCACCATGAGCGCGGCACGGAACGCCTCGTCGTCGAGTGCTGCCAGCGGGCTCGGGGCGAAGGTCATGCCGGCGTGGATGACGCCGTGGACCGCGCCGAAGCGGGCGCTCACCTCGGCGGCGGCTGCCCGCAGCGCCTCGGTGTCGCAGCAGTCGGCCCTCAGGTGCAGCACCTCGCCACCGAGCCCGCGCGCCCGGTCCGCACAGGCACGCTGGTCCGCGTCGAGCGGGCTGCGGCTGATCCACACGACCCGGGCCCGGTAGCGCTCGGCGAGGTGGACGGTGAGTTCCCGGCCGATGCCGCCGGCGCCGCCGACGATCACGTACACACCGCGGTCCCGGAAGGGCGGCTGCTGCGGCTCGGGCAGGTCGACCGGCTCGAGCGCGGTGGCGTAGCGCGTACTCCGGCGCAGGAGCACGGTCCGCCCGGAGGAGTCGCACGGCTCGTCCAGCACGGCGGCCAGCAAGCGGTCCCAGGCGGCGGTGCCGGCCGTCTCGCGCTGCGCGAAGTCGAGGCAGACCGCCTTGAGTTCGGGGTTCTCCTTGGGCAGTACCCGGGCCAGTCCGTGCAGACCGGCGGCGAACGGGTTGGTGACCGGGGCGTCGAACGCCCCCACGGCGTCGTTGGTCACGACCTTCAGCAGCACTCGGCGCCCGTCGCCGTCTGCCAGGTGCCGGGCGGTCCGGAACAGGGCGAGCATTCCGCGCCGGTAGCCGTCTTCCAGCGATCCGGCCGCGCCGGTGGCCGAGAGCCGGATGCCGCCGAGGTGGTAGACCCGGTCCACGGGGCCGGCCTGGGCCAGTTCCGCGACCAGGTCGTCGCGGTCCAGGTCGACCAGCCGCACGTCGTCGTCGCGGTGGTGTCCGGCTATGCCGTCCGCCAGCCGCGCGGCGTCGGCCGAGCCGAGGATCACCACCCGCAGACGGCCCGCGGTGTGCTCGTCACGAGCGGTGGCAGGTCGCTGCGCGGGCACCCAGGTCGGGCGGTAGCAGACCATGGGCGACGGTTCGGCGCTCGCCTCCGGCGATGTGATCGGTGCGGGGCCGGTGGGCAGCCGTTCGGGGCGGGGTGGAATCTCCGGCAGCCAGTAGCGCTTCCGGGCGAAGGGGTAGGTGGGCAGGCCGATACGGCGGGCGGTGTCCTCGGAGCGCAGCTCCGACCAGTCGACCTCGGCACCCTGCGTCCAGTGCTCGGCCACCGTCCCCAGATCCCGCTGCCGCTGGGCCCGGCTCACCCGCTCCCGGTCCTGCTCCGAGGGCCGGTAGCGGGCCGCGACCCGGCCGGTGGTCACTCCCGCCGCCGAGCCCTCGGCGCCGAACGCGCGCAACAGGGCTCCGGCTTCGGCCAGGTCGGCGGCCGGGAACGCCAGCCTGGCGGCCATCGGCGTGCGACCGGTCTGCAGGGTGTGGGCGACGTCGCAGAGCAGGATCTGCTCGGCCTCGGCCTCGGGGTTGGAGCCGGAGCCGGCCAGCAGCACGCTGAGAGCCCGCACGGTGGTGCCGCCGGTCAGCAGGCCCGGCTTCAGCCCCCTGCCGAACTCCGCTTCGAGCTTCTCGGCGAGGACCGTCAGCTCGGCCGCGCGGAAGCCGTACTCGCCCAGCGGCGTGACCGGGTCGAGGTCGTCCGCGCCGACCTGGAGCGCCTCGGCGGCCAGCCGCAGGCAGGCGGCCTCGACCTGCGTGTCGCGCACGGCCGGCCCGTCCGGGGGCGGCGCGGCGGTGCCGGCCGCGTCCAGGAAGTCCGCGAGCCGGGCGGCCGACTCACGGAGCCGGACCTCGTCCCGTGCGGACAGGACGATCAGTTCCGGACCGGCCTGGCTACGCGGCGGGCGCGGCGCGGCCTCGTCCGCGAGGTACTCCTCCACGATCAGGTGCGCGTTGGCGCCGCCACCGCCGAAGGAGCTGACGCCGGCCCGCCGGGGCAGTTCGACACGCTGTCCGTCGGCGCGGACGACGACCGGACGCTCCCAGGGCTCCGGCTCCTGCGGGACGTAGAACGGCCCGTCGGCGAACTCGATGTCGGGGTTGAGCTCGGCCGAGTGCAGCGACGGCGCGATCGTCCGGTGCCTGAGCTGCATCAGCACCTTCGTCAGGCCCGCGATGCCCGCGGCGGACTCCAGGTGACCGATGTTCGACTTCACCGAGCCGACCGCGCACCGCGTGAGCCCCTGCGCCAGGCCGTCGTCGATCCGCGTGCGGAACGCCTTGACCAGGCCGGAGATCTCGATCGGGTCGCCCAGCGGGGTGCCGGTGCCGTGCGCCTCGACACAGCCGACGGTCCGCGGGTCGATGCCCGCCCGGCGCAGGCCGGCCGTGATCACCTCGGCCTGGGCCTGCTGGCTGGGTACCGTGTACCCCCCGGTCTTGCCTCCGGAGTTGACGGCGGACGCCCGGATGACGCCGTGGATGCGGTCGCCGTCGGCCACCGCGCGTGACAGCGGCTTGAGCAGTACGGCTCCCACGCCCTCGCCGTCCACGAAGCCGTCCGCTCCCAGGCCGAAGCTACGGCAGCTGTCCCCGGGTGAGGTCATCCCGGCGTCGGAGAGCGTCCGCAGGTGCGAGGTGTCCAGGATCAGGTTCACGCCGCCGACGATCGCCGCCGAGCAGTCCCCGGCGCGCAGGCTCTCGCAGGCCAGATGGACGGCGGTGAGGGAGGACGAGCACGCCGTGTTGACGGTGAGGCTGGGGCCGCGCAGGTCCAGGATGTACGAAACCCGGTTGGCGATGGACCAGTGGCTGGAGCGGGCACTGTTGGCCACACCGAGACCGGCGGCACGTCCGCCCATCCACTCGTAGTCGCTGTGCATCACCCCGACGAACACACCGACCGGGTTGCTCTGCTCGGCGAGCCGGCGCGGCGGCCAGCCCGCGTCCTCCAGCGTCGCCCACACCGTCTCCAGGAAGACCCGCTCCTGCGGGTCCATGCTCTCGGCCTCCACGGGGGCGATGCCGAAGAACAGCGGGTCGAACGCGTCCGCGTCGTCGATCAGCCCCGCCCACCAGCGGCGGTCCGGCAGATCGACGCCGGTCTCCGGCTGTCCGTGCCCGCGTCCGGGCAGGAACTCCCCGATGCAGTTCTCGCCGTCGTGCACGCGGGTCCACAGCTCTTCGGGGGTCGCGGCGCCGGGATACCGGCCTGCCAGCCCGATGACCGCGATCCCCTCCGGAGCCTGGGGTCCGCCGCCACCCGCCACCCGCAGGAGTCGCAGCAGTGCCTTGCGCTTGTCATCCATGACGTTCCTCCCGCATGCCGCACGGCACGCGCCGTGTCCCCAGCCCCGCCGGGCGTTCCGTTCTGGCTTCCCTCATGGTCATTCCGCCGTCACCCGGCCGTTCGCGGCGCCGTGACCGAGCAGTCGCAGCAGGGCGTCGACCTCCGCGTCGGGCAGAGCCGAGACCATCCGGTCCAGCTCGTCCCCGGCCGGGTCGGGACCTGGGTCGACCGGCCGGACCGCGGGTGCCCCGTCCGAAGAGGGCGCTTCCCGCGGTACGCGCGCCGCTGCCCCGGCCGGCCCCGTGCCGGACGTCGTCGCGGGCAGGACGTGAGCCAGGGCCTCCGACCGCTCGGCGAGCAGCCAGCGGGCGAGCCGGCCCATGGTGATCTGCTCGAACAGCAGCGTCGCCGGGACCCGGCCCACGTGCTGTTCGATGGCCTTGTTGAGCTGGAGCACCACGAGGGAGTCGACACCGTAGTTCTCGAAGGTGGCGTCCGGGTCGAGCTGCTCCGGGGGCATCTCCAGCACCCCGCCGAACACCCGGCGTACGAACTCCTCGGCCGCGGCGTACCGGTCCGCGGCCGCCGCACCGTTCCCTGCCCGCGCGCTCTCCCCCACCGTGGACCGCGCCGCCGGGGCGGCTGTGCCGGACGCTGCGGAGGGGGCGGGAAGCGCGGCGGTGTCGACGAGCACCCCGTCGCTCTCGGCGACGATCAGGCTCTGGGTGACCTCCCCCTGCTGCGGCAGCCCGTGGGTGACGACCCCCCGGAAGCCGCAGTCGTGCAGGACGTCGCGCCACGAGCGTTCGCCGAGCATCGGCGTACCGGGGATCCGGTGCTCCGGGTCCTCGTACGCCCACCAGCCGTCGGTCAGGCCGAAGACGAGGGTCAGCACATGGTCGGCCCGGACGCCCTCGTTGGCCAGCAGCAGACCGCCCGGCCGGAGCAGCCGCTTGACCCGGTTCAGGGTGTCGTGGATCCGCCGGGTGGCGTGGAGGACGTTCGTCCCGAGCACGACGTCGTAGCTCTGCGGCGGGAACCCCTGCGCGTCGAGGTCACCCTCGATGTCCAGGACGCGGAAGTCGGTGAACGGGTGGCTTTCACCGAACGTCTGCCGTCCATGCCTGACGAAACCAGCCGATATGTCCGTGTACGTGTACTGCACCTGTCCGGCGAACGGCTCAAGCGCCGCCAGTACCTCGCGGGTGGTGCTTCCGGTGCCCGCGCCGACCTCCAGAACCCGGATCCGCGCCGTCGGATCGGCGGCCCGACGCCCCTCGACAAGGCGGCGTACCGTCGCGGCCAGATGTCCGTTGAGCCGGTCGGTGATCGGGTTGCCCTGGTAGACGGCGGTCACCGCGTCCAGGGACCCACCGGGGAACAGCACCTCGGTCGCGGCGGTCGTTCCGGCCAGCACCCCGCCCAGCTCGCGCGTGCAGCGCAGCAACAGACCGGCCACCGCCGCGGTCCACGGCTGCCCGGCGGGCAGCTCGGCGCGAGCGGCCTCCGGGTCGGCGAGCACCCGCCGCGCCTCCTCCCCCTCCACCGGGGGCAGCGCGAGCACCTCGTCGCCGTCGCGCCGCACCAGACCGCCGAGTTCGAGCACGTCCAGCAGGACCTCGTACAGGCGGTGGTGACGGGACACCACGCCGAGTCCGCGGCGCATCTCCGTCACGGAGCGGCGTTCGCCGACCTGGCACAGCATGCCCGCCCGCTGGAACGTACCCAGCAGCAGAAGCTGCCCGAGGCGCTCCAGGGCATCGGACGCGGCGGCCTGCCGTCCGATCCTCACCGACTCCTCGGCGCCGGTCCGCAGGGGCTGCGCACCGGCGTCGACGACAGCCGCCGAAGGGTCGGCCCGGTGCGGCCGCACCCGGAGGGACGGGTCGACGCCGAGCGCCTCCAGGACCGGCTCGGAGGCACGGGTGGCCAGGATCCGGGGCAGGCCGGACGCCAGGAAGCGCGCCACGGTCTCCATTCCCTCCTCGGCGCCGATCGGCCGGATTCCGGCCGCGACGAGCCGGCGCAGCACCGCCTCACGGTCCTCGTCGCCGCCCGCGTGCCAGTAGCCCCAGTTGAGGGTGCGGACGGGGAAGCGGGCCGTGCGGGCCAGGTGACGGGCCAGGGAGTCGGCGAACGCGCAGCCTGCCGCGTAACCGGCCTGGCCCGCGTTGCCGGCGATGGCGGTGCCGGAGGAGTACAGGAGCAGGAAGTCCAGCGGCTCGTCCCACACAGCGCGGGCCAGGTTCCACGTGGTGTCGACCTTGGCGGCGAGGACCGTGCGCAGGGCCTCCTCGTCGAGTTCGCGGACCGGTGCGGCGTCCAGCAGCATCGCCGAGTGGATGACACCGTGCAGCGCTCCGAACCGCTGTTTGGCGCGGGCCACGGCGTCCCCCAGGGCCGCCGGGTCGGCCGCGTCGCAGACGACGTACAGCACCTCCGCGCCTGCCCGTTCGATTTCGGTGAGCCGCGCCCTGCGGCGCTCGTCGGGTTCGGTGCGGCCCACCAGCACCAGCTTGGCCCGGTGGGCGCGCGCCAGGTACAGGGCGGTGTCGTGGCCGACCGCGCCGAGACCTCCGAGCAGGAGGTACACCCCGTTGTCGCGGAAACGGACGTGACCGCCCTCGTCCACCGGGGGGAGTTCCACGGGCTCCAGGCGCAGCGTGCGGCGCACTCCACCGCGCAGCGACACCGCCCGTGCCCGGACCGGGAACGGCTCGGCCACCAGCTGGGGGATCGCGGCACCGCTCTCCTCGCCCCGGACGTCCACGAGGACGGTCCTGAGCGCGGGGAACTCCTTGTCCAGGACCGAGCAGTAACCCCACAGTCCGGCAGACCAGGGCCGGGACCCCTCGTCGTCGCAGAACGGGAGGGCGTCCGTGGTGACCACCTTCAGCCGCACCGCTCCGGAACCGGCGCCGCGGACCAGCAGGCCGTGCGCCAGCCGGTGCAGGGCGACGACCTCGTCCTGGGCCGTGCGCGCCTCGCCGCCTGCGGCGGCGTCCTGGGCGCCGCCGAGGAAGTACACCAACCCGGGCGGCGCTCCCTGCGCCAGGACGTCTTCGGAGGTCCTCTCGAACGTGCCGTCCGCCGCGAGCCAGAGGTGGCGGACCTCGTCGCCCCGGCCGAGGTGCTCGTGCCCGAGGGCCAGCGCCAGAGTGCGGGCCGACGCCGGCGCGGCGATGAGAACGGTCTCCCGGCCTGCCGCGATGTCCGCGCCTGGGGCCGGAGCGGGCGCCCAGCGGGGCCGGTAGCCGAACTGCTCGTATCCGCCGTGCTTCTGACCGGCCGGTTCGCGCGCGGGACGGCAGGCCAGGTCGTCGAACCGCACGCACACCCGGCCCGCGTCGTCGAGCAGTTCGACGTCGTACCGGTGTCCGCCGCGCGCCCTCACATGCGACCAGCCCGTGGCCGGGACCGGCCGCAGCAGTTCCATCCGCTCGACGGCGAAGGGCAGGAGCACCCCCTCACCGGGGTCGAGCAGGGCGGCGAGGGTGTGCAGCGCGGCGTCCGCCATGCCGGGGTGCAGGACGTGCCGGTCGGTTCCCGCGTACTGCCCGGCGGGCAGGACGAGGCGTGCCAGCGCCTCGCCGCCGCCCGTCCACACCTGTTCCACGGCTTGGAAGTACGGCCCGTACCGAAGCCCCTGGCCGGCCAGTCGCGCGTACAGTTCGCCACCCGTGCGGGCGGTGAGGCAGCGCGCCCGGACCTCCTCGACGGACACCGTGTCGGCGCCGGACCGCGGTTCGGCGTCCGCCAGGAGCCCCTGGGAGTACAGGACGGCCGCGCCGCCCCCACCGCCACGGATCTCGTAGCGGACCGCGCCGCTGTGTCCGTCGGTGTCCGGCTCGGTACGCACAACCAGTTCGGCGAACCCGCCGTCCGCGTCGACGGGTGTCGTCCAGCGCACGTCCCGCAGGACGCGCGGCCGGCCCACGGGGGCGGGCAGCGCGGTGAGCACCAGGTCCAGGTGGGCGACCCCGGGCAGGATGCTGCGGCCCAGCACCAGGTGGTCGCGCAGCACCGGTTCGGTGGCGTCCAGCCGCCTGCGGTGGGGGGCCGGCGACTGCCCGGCGGGGGTGGTGCCGGCCGGGCGCCGTACGATCCAGTGCCGTTCCGGGGCGAAGGGATACGTCGGCAGCGACACCCTGCGGGCCGGGCGGGGCCGGACCTGCTGGAGCACGTCCGCGTCCAGCGCCAGGCCGGAGGCCCACAGCCGGCCGAGCCGGTCGAAGTCCCCCGCCGCGGCCAGCGCGAGCGCCAGGTCCCGGCCCTCCCGCACCGCGGTGAGCAGATCACCCACGGCCTCGTTCGCCTTGGCGCTGGAGCGGATCACCCGGTCCCCGGCCTCGCCGCGGACGAACGCCTCCAGCAACTCCACGGCCTCGTCGATTCCATGGACCGTCGCCGCCAGTCGCTCCGTCATCGCCTCCCGGCCCGCTTGGAAGGTGTGCGCGACGTCGGCGAGGGCCGGCGGGCGGCCCTCGTCGCTCTCGCGGCGCAGGAACGCGGCGAGCTGCTCCGCCTGGGCGCGCAACCGGTCCTCGCTGCGCGCGGAGAGCGTCAGCAGCTCCGGTCCCGGCATGCTCGGTGCGGCGATGCCGTGCCGGTCCGGCGCGCCGAGGTACTCCTCGAGAATGACGTGCGCGTTGGTGCCGCCGGCGCCGAAGGAGCTGACGGCGGCCCGGCGGGGCGTGATTCCGGCGGAGCCGGACGGGGGCTGCCAGTCGGCGAGTTCGCGCTGTACCCGGAACGGGGATCGCCCGAAGTCGATGACCGGGTTGAGCCGGTCCGCGTGCAGCGACGGGGCCAGCTGCCCGTGCCGCAGCTGCAGGACCGCCTTGGTGACGCCGGCGATGCCCGCGGCGCCCTCCAGATGGCCGATCGCCGACTTCGCCGAACCGAGTGCGCAGAAGCCCAGGTCGTCGGTGTAGCGGCGGAAGGCACGTTCCAGGGCGGTGTGTTCGATGGGGTCGCCCAGTTCGGTGCCGGTGCCGTGGGCCTCGACGTAGCCGATGGTCCGCGGGTCGACGCCCGCCCGGGCCAGGGTCTCCTCGACCAGGGCCTGCTGGGCACGGGGGTTGGGCACGGTCGGACCGCTGGTGTGCCCGCCCTGGTTGACTGCGCTCGCCCTGATCACCGCGTGAATGCGGTCGCCGTCGGCCTCGGCCTGCGACAGCCGCTTCAGCAGGACCGCGCCCACGCCCTCGCCGGGCACGTAGCCGCTGCCGCCGGCGCCGAACGAACGGCAACGGCCGTCCTTGGCGAGCATGTTCAGCCGGCTGAGGTGGACGTATCTGGCCGGGTGCGCGGCGATGTTGACGCCGCCCGCGATCGCGTAGCCGCACTCGCCGCGGCGAATGCTCTCGCAGGCGAGGTGGAGCGCGACCAGGGACGAGGAGCAGGCGGTGTCCACCACCATGCTGGGGCCGCGGAAGTCCCCGAAGTACGAGACGTGGTTGGCGATGGAGGAACGGTTGGCCAGGACGGTGACGGGGTTGCCGCGGAAGGACTCCTCCGCGGCGAGGACCGCGTAGTCGCCCCACATCACGCCGACGAACACGCCGACGTCGCGGCCCTCGGCCGAGAAACGCGGCCGGGGAAGGGCGTCGAGAGGGTAGCCGGCGTCCTCCAGCGCGGCCCAGGCGGTCTCCAGGAACAGCCGCTCCTGCGGGTCCATGGTCTTGGCCTGCATCGGGGAGATCCGGAAGAACAGTGAGTCGAAGGCGTCGACGTCGTCGAGGAATCCGCCCCACCGGCTGTAGCTCCGGCCCGCCGCGGAGGGATCCGGGTCGAACACCGCCTCGGCGTCCCAGCGGTCGGCGGGCACCTCGGTGACACAGTCCCGTCCGGTCCGCAGGTTGTCCCAGAACTCGTCCAGGTCGCGGGCCTTGGGGTACCGCCCGCTGATCCCGATGATCGCGATGTCGTCCTGGGCGCCGGCGGCCGGCGCCGGAGTGACGGAGACCTTTGCCGTCGGCGGCCGGGACACGGCGGGCGCCGTCGGTGCGTGCCCGGCCGGCGCCGGGTCCGCGGTGGGCACCGGGGTGACCGGCGCCGGCGTCTGTTCCTGGCCGAACAGGCGCACTACGGCGTCGGAGTGCTCCAGGAGCAGGTAGTCCGCCACCTCCGCCACCGTGCGGTACTCGAAGAACAGGGTTCCGGGCAGGCCGGGGAAGTCCCGCCCGAGGAGGGCGTTGGCCTCCATCACCAGTACGGAGTCCATCCCGTACGAATCCAGCGTGCCGCGGCTGTCCAGCCTGGCCGGCGGGAGCTTCAGCACCTCGGCCAGCCGCTGCCTGACATGCTCCACGAGCCGTGGGCGAAGCTGGGCGGCCGGCCCGGGCCCGGCGGCCGGCGCGGGCGTCGGAACCGATCGTGCCGCCGGAACGGAGGCCGCCGCGACCCCCAGCACGCGATCGATCGTGGCGCGGTCGCCGGCGGCCGGTATCAGCACCGGGGAGGTGTGGGCCCAGGCCCGTCGGAACATCCTGAGTCCGTCGTCCGCGGTCACCGGCCGCATCCCGGTAGTGGTCCGGTAGCGGCTCACCTCTGCGTCCCCGAGT
Organism: Streptomyces kryoterrae; assembly: GCF_054072135.1. NCBI lineage: Bacteria > Bacillati > Actinomycetota > Actinomycetes > Kitasatosporales > Streptomycetaceae > Streptomyces > Streptomyces kryoterrae. The sequence goes on from NZ_CM133358.1 coordinate 291,431, forward strand.
GCGGAATCCACACCGCCGACCGTCCACAACGGCCAGTCGAGGGACAGGGTCCGTCCGTGGCGGCGGCCTTCGGCGACCCACTGGTCGCGTCGCTCCGCGTAGCCGTCCAGGAAGCGGTTGGCCGCGGCGTAACTGCCCGCGCCGAAGTCGCCGAGGGCGGCGGAGACGGACGAGAAGAGCACGAAGAGGTCGAGCGGCTCGTCGCGGGTCAGCAGGTCGAGGCTGACGGTGCCGCGGGACTTGGCGGCCAGCACCCGTGCGAACTGCTCGCGGTCCGCCTCCGGCAACGGCGTCGGGTCGAACACACCGGCAGCGTGGAACACGCCGTCGAGCCGCCCGAAGCGGTCCCTGAGCCGGGCCAGGGCCCGCCGTACGTCGTCGGGCACCGCGACATCGCCCTGGACCGCCAGTACCTCGGCGCCCAGGGCCTCCAGCCGGTTCACCTCGGCCCGGGCGGCCTCGCCCAGCGGGGAGCGGGCCAGGAGCACCAGCCGGGCACGGTACTGCTCGGCCAGGTACCGCGCGAAGACCAGCCCGATTCCGCTGGTGCCACCGGTAATCAGGTACACGCCGCCGTCCCGCAGCGGTACGTCGGCCGGCGATGGGGACGGCGTGGCGGAGCGCACGACGCGGACCAGGCGCCGGCCGGACTCGTCGTAGCGGATCTCCGCGGTGCGCGGGGCGGCGCCCGGCGGGACGGCGAACTCGTCCAGCAGCGTGCGGGCGAGCCACTCCGCGTCCGGGGAGGGGCCGTCGTAACGGACGGAACGCAGCCATGACCCCGGCTGTGCGGCCTCGACGACCCGGCACAGCCCGGACGTGGCCTCCCGCGCGGGCACCGCCCGGCCCGCCGGTGCGGTGTGTCCGTACAGCAGCCGGAGCCTGCCGTGACCGGGCCGCGCGGCCTGCGTCAGGTACAGCATCGGGAAGAGCCCGGTGTCCAGCGCCGCGTCCAGCCGGGCGAGTTCCCCGGCCGGTTCGGCGTCGTCGGGGCGCGGGACGCCGTCGGGCGTCAGGTCCCACAGATGGAGGACGTCCAGCGCGGACCGGGCGCCGCCGTCGGCGACCTCCGTCAGCAGCCGCCGGTAGTGACCGGCGTCCAGCGGGTCGACGGTGTATTCGTCGGGACCTTCGGCGTGGAACCGGTCTCCGGCCGCGACCCGTACCACGCGGGGCCACCGGCCGGAGCGGGCCAGCAGCCGGGCCGGCTCCGGGCCGGCGGCCAGGACGAGCAGCGTCCCCCGTTCGGGGTCGGCCGGCCCGGCGGGCTCGGGGGCGCCCTGCGGCTCCCAGCCGTACTCGTAGAACAGCGCTTCGGCCGGGGCCTCGCCCGTCGTGGGCTGTTCGGGCTCTGCCGGGGCGCTCAGCACGCGTCCGGCGAAGTCCCGCATCCGGACGAGTTCGCCGCCCTGTTCGTCGACGACGAGCACGTCGAACCGCTGGACGGCCGCCGGGCGTGGGCCGGAGGAGCGGGAAGGCACCGCGTGGGCGAAGCAGACCGGCGGCAGTGGCCGCAGAACCTCGATCGCCCCGAGGGAGAACGGCACCACCAGGTCGTCAGCGCCCGGCGTGCTGTGGCGGTTCATCCAGTGGACGGACCTCAACAGGCCGTCCAGCAGGGCGGGGTGCAGGGTGTAGCCGTCCGTGTCCGTGGCCGCCGGCCGTTCGGGCAGCCGGACCTCCACCAGCACCTCGTCCGCGCCGATCCGTACCTCCCGCATCACCTGGAAGGACGGACCGTAGTGGAAGCCGGCCTGCCGGTAGTCGCGGTAGACCTCGGTACCGACGCGTGCCGTGGCGCAGCGGCGGCGCACTGCCGCGAGGTCGAGCGGCGGCCCGGCCGGCTGCTCCGGTCCGGTCGCCGCGGCGCCGCGGACATGGGTGACACGGTCCTGTCCGGCCTCGCTGAACACCTCGAACGCGACGGTGCCGGCAGGGTTCGCGCCTTCCGCGCCGTCCGCGCGCAGCGCGACGAACACGTCGAGGGCGTCGCCCGTCACCTCGACCGGACGTCCCCACATCACGTCGCGCAGTGCGGTCGGCCCGCTGCCCGCCGCGCGCTCGACCGCGGCCCGGACCATCTCCAGCAGGGCGGTGCCGGCCAGCAGCCGGCGCCCGGCCACCTGGTGGTCCTCCAGCAGCGCGTCGTCGCGGCGCAGTGTGGTGCGGAACCGGGTCTCCGTGAGGGTGGACTCGTTGGCGTCGAGCAACGGGTGGAGGGCCGCGGCGCCCGCGCCGGCCGGTGCCTCGTCGAGACCGCCCAGCCAGTAGCGTTCCCGGGCGAAGGGGTAGCCGGGCAGCGGGACGCGCCGCGGCGGGCGGGCGGCGCCGTTCAGGGCGGATGCGGGGAACGCCTCCTCGACCGGATCCGCTCCGGCCAGCCACCGGCGTACCGCGGCCTGCGGGCCGGCGCCCGCGGCGTCCGGGTCCAGGTCCGGCGCGGGACCGGTACCGACGCGGCCGTGCCACAGCCCGGCCGGGGCGGCGCCCTCGGAGAACGCGAGCAGCGCCTCGGCCACGGCCGCCCCGTCGTCACCGACCACGGCCAGCCGCTCGGCCATGGGCTCACGCCCGTACCGGAGGGTGTGGGCGACGTCCGCGAGGTCCACCCGCTCGGTGCGCAGGAACCGGTCGAGCCGTCCGGCGTACTCGCGCAGCCGTTCCTCGTCCCGCGCGGACAGGATGTACACCAGCGGTTCGGGGGTGCGCTGCCCGGCGGCCGGGAGGGGCGGGGCGGGCTCGGGGCGGGGTTCCTCGGCGAGCACCAGGTGGGCGTTGGAGCCGCCGGCGCCGAACGAACTCAGCGCGGCCCGCCGTGAGCCGCCGTAGGGCCGCGGCCAGTCGGCGAGTTCCCGCTGCACACGGAACGGGGAAGCGGCGAAGTCGATGTTCGGGTTGAGCTCTTCGGAGTGCAGGGACGGGACGAGACGGCCGTGCCGGAACTGCAGCAGCACCTTGGTCAGGCCCGCGATTCCCGCGGCCGCCTCCAGATGGCCGATGTTCGACTTCAGCGACCCGACGGGGCAGTACTGCCGCTCCCCCTCGACGTCCGCCGGGCCGCCGCCCTGTTCGAACGCCTTGCGCAGCCCGGTGATCTCGATCGGGTCGCCGAGCGAGGTACCGGTGCCGTGGGCCTCGACGTAGCCGATGTCGCGGGGCGCGGTGCGGGCCCGCTGAAGGGCCCGCTCGACCACCTTCTGCTGGGCATTGGGGTTGGGCACGGTGTAGCCGTTGGTCCGGCCGCCGTGGTTGACGGCGTCGCCGAGGATGACGCCGTGGATGTGGTCGCCGTCGGCCAGGGCCCGCCGGACCGGCTTGAGCAGGACCGCGCCGACGCCCTCGCCGGGTACGTAACCGGTGCCACCGGCGCCGAAGGACCGGCACCGGCCGTCGGCGGACACGAAGCGCCCCTGGCTGAGGTAGACGTACTTGTGCGGGTGGAGGGAGAGGTTGACCCCTCCGGCGATGGCCAGTTCGCTCTCGCCGTCACTCAGGCTCCGGCAGGCCAGATGGATGGCGGTGAGCGAGGACGAGCACATCGTGTCGACCGCCAGACTCGGTCCGGCCAGGTTCAGCACGTAGGACACCCGGTTGGCGATGGACGCCTGCAGCGAGCCGGGGACCGGTCCCTCGCCGCGCAGGACCCGGTCGGCGCCGTAGAGCTGGTACTCGGCGTACATGGCACCGACGAAGACTCCGACCGGCCGGCCGGAGAGTTCCGCGGGACGGTACCCGGCGTCCTCCACGGCGTGCCACGCGGTCTGGAGGAACAGCCGCTCCTGGGGGTCCATCAGCTCCGCCTCGCGCGGCGATATCCCGAAGAACAGGGGATCGAACCGGTCGACGTCGTCGAGGAATCCGCCCCACTTGGCGTAGGCGCGGCCGGGGACCGGCGGCCCGTCCTGGAAGAACCGGTCGTGGTCCCAGCGCTCCCGGGGTATCTCGGTGACGCAGTCCCGGCCCTCCACCAGGTTCTGCCAGAACTCCTCCAGGCCGGCGGCCCTCGGGTAGCGGCCGCTCAGCCCGATCACCGCTATCGCGTCGTCCGGGTAGTCCAGGCCGTCGTCACGGTGGTGGCCGTCCCGGCCGACGCCGACGCCGACACCGACGGTTTCAGCGAGGGACGCGGCGGGCGCCGGCACCGGTGCGGGTACCGGCACGGCCTCCGGTGCCGGCCGCGGCGCTCCGCCGAGCTCGCGCAGCCGTTCCGCGTGGTGGTCGGCGAAGTAGCCGGCGAGGTCGGCGAGGGTGGTGTACTCGAAGAAGAGGGTCTTGGACGACTCTCCGAAGCGCTCCTCCACCGCGGTGTTGAGCTTGACGATCAGCAGGGAGTCGATTCCGTAGCGCTCCAGCGGAGCCTGTGGGTCGATGGTGGCGGCGTCCAGCCTGGTCTGCGCCGCGAGGATCTCCCGCAGGAGCCCTTCTGCGACCGACCGCAGGTCCGGCCCGGGCTCGGCGCCCGCCGCCACCCGCCGGCCCGGATCGGGCTCGTCCGGCCGCGCCGCGGGCGGTGCGACGGGCGTCAAAGCGGCCTGTACGGTCGCGGGGTCACCGAGCGCGACCAGGACCGGGCCGCCCGGCAGGCCGAGGGCGGTCTCGAACGCCGCGAGGCCGGCCTGGGCGGGCAGCGCGGCGGAGCCCTGGCGCCGCTCAAGGAGGGCCGCCGAGGCCTCGTCGGCCCTCATCCCGCCGTCCCGCCACAGCGGCCAGGCGATCGACAGGGAGGTACCGCTGCGCCGGCCGGCTGCCACCAGCCGTTGGCGGTGGGCCATGGAACTGTCCATGAAGGCGTTGGCGAAGGCGTAGTCGGCCTGGCCCGCGTTGCCCAGCGGCGCCACGACCGACGAGAAGGTCGCGAAGAAGTCGAGGGAGTGGTGCGCCGTCAGCCGGTCGAGGTGGACCGTGCCGTGCACCTTGGGCGCGAGGACGGCCGCCAGGTCCTCCGGGGTCTTGGTGAGCAGGAAGGAGTCCCGCAGGACGCCCGCGGAGTGGATCACGCCGTGCAGCGTCCCGTGCGCGGCCTCCACCGCCGCCAGGACGGCGCGGACGTCGTCCTGGCGGGAGACGTCCGCCTGGAGGTAGCGGGCCGTCCCGCCGGCCGCGGCCAGCGCCTCGGTCCGTGCCCGGATGTGCTCGTCCGGAGCGGAGCGGCCGACCAGGAAGAGGTGGGCCCGGTAGCGGGCGGCCAGATGGTCGGCGAGCAGCAGTCCGAGGCCGCCCGCCCCGCCGGTGATCAGGTAGACACCGCCGTCCCGCAGCCCCGCGCCGCCACCGCCGGCCCCGGTTCCGGCTCCGGCTGCAACTCCGGGGGAACCCGCCGTGTCGATCACCTCGTACCGGCGGACCAGACGGAGGTCCTGCTCGTACCGGACCTCGGTCTCCCGGTCGAAGTCGGCGCCGAACTCCTTCAGCAGCAGGGGTATCCGCTCGGCGAGACCGTCCGCGGCGACGCCCGCGACCCGGTAGACCAGCGCCGGGTTCTCCAGCCGTGCGGTGCGTGCGAACGCCGCGACCGCCTCGTGGACGGGCAGGGCTTCGTCCGGGCCGAGTGGGCCGGCGCCGAGCGGGTGGACGAACAGGAGCTGGGTCCGCTCCACCGGCCGCCGTGCCAGCAGCGCCCGGGTGAGGTCGAACAGCGAGCCGACGCCCGTGTCGAGCAGGTCGGCGCCGAACTCGTCGGACGGCTCTACGGTCTGGCTCCAGGCGTGCAGGATCCGGCGGGGTGCGATCCTGGCGGCGTCCAGTGCCGCCAGCAGTTCGGCGAAGGCTCCGGGCCGCCCGGGAGCGACCTCGTAGGTGTGGTCGTCGGTTCGACGGAAACCGGGCCCCGGGGTCACCAGGACCACGGGAGTGTCGTGCTCACCGGCGTCCCGCAGCGCCCGACGCAGTGCATGACGCGGTCCCTCGCCGTCCGCGAGCAGCAGGAACGGGCCGCTGCCCGTGCCGGCAGCCACGCCGGCGACGGGCACGGGCGACCACTCGCCGCGCAGGAAGACCGGGGCCGGCTCCGTCCTGCCATTGGGCTCGGCGCCGGACGGCACTCGGCGCAGGACCAGGTCGGACAGCCGGACGGCGACGGCGCCGTCCTCGCCCACCAGGGCCAGGTCGAGCCGCACCACCTGGTCTCTCCCGCCTCGGGGCGCACCGGCGGATCGGGTCACGTGCACCGTGCACGGGCCGTGCAGCGGCCTGTGCGGGCGGAGTTCACCGAGCCGCATGGGCAGGTAGGTGGCTCCGCGGTCCTCACCCGACACGGCGAGCAGGCACACCGCCGCCTGGAGGGCGCCGTCCAGCAGCGCCGGGTGCAGCAGCGAGGTGTCCGGTCCGCCGAAGTCCGGTGCCGCCGACCCGGCCGCGCTCTGCGGTACGTCCAGCACGGCCACCGCTTCCTGGCCGCCATGGTGTCTGAACTCCCGCAGGGCGCGCAGGCTGGTGCCGTGCGCCACGCCACGCTCGCCGAGCAGGTCGTAGCAGGTGTCGGGCTCGACGCGGGTCGTGCAGCGTCGCAGGACGCTGTCGAGGTCCACCCGCTCGGGCGCGGGTGCCGGTGCGGTGGCGCTGTCCGCCAGCGCGACTTCGCCGCGCGAGTAGACCTGTTCGCCGCCGCCGGACTCCGTGCCGTCCGCGGTCACGGTGAAGCGCAGGAATCCGCCGACCTGGGGCTCCCACCGGACCCGCAGGGTGCGGGCGCCGGACCGGAAGGAGAGCATCTGCTCGAAGCCGGCGTCCCGTATCGCCTCGACGGTCCTTCCGCCGGACACCAGTTCCGCCGCTGCCCGCGCCAGCTCCAGGTGCACGGCCGCGGGGAGCACGGCCACACCCCCGATGAGGTGGTCCGCCAGGTACGGTTCCCTGCCGGTGAGGGTGACCGTCGGGCAGCTCCGCCGCGCGTCCGCGGGGTCCGCGAGCCCACGCAGCGGCGGCTCCACCGGAGCAGGCACCTGCGGGGCCGGCTCCAGCCAGTACCGTCGCCCTTCGAACGGGTACGTCGGCAACGGCACCCGGCTGCGCCGCTGGCCCCGGTAGAAGCGGGCCCAGTCGACCTCCGCGCCGGCCAGCCAGGCCTCCCGCACCGCGATCAGCGGTGACTCCGCCCGGGCCTCCAGGACCACCTGACCCTCCCGGGAGGCTTCGGCCAGGGGCAGGACGCGCAGCCGCGTTTCCCGTCCCGGCTGCCGCGTGTCCGCTCCGGCGAGCGCGCCGGCCGCCTCGTCGAGCCGGAGTGCGCCGGCCAGACAGGCCGCGACCAGGTCCCCGTCGCCTTCGGCGAACAGCGTCTCGGGCCGCAGTCCCCAGTCCTGCCAGAGTCCGGCCAGGGCGTATCCGAACGCGAACGCCCTGCCGCGCGGGCCGCCGCGCAGCGCACCGGCCGCGACGCACTCCTCGTACCGTTCGGCGAAGACTGGTTCGGCAGCGGCGAGTACGGCTGCCAGCCGGCCGTCGGCGTCCGCGCCGGAGCCGGGAAAGGCGAAGGCCACGGAGGGCGGGACGTAGCCGGCTGTCGCGGCGGCGCCCGCGGCCCCGGTCGGGTCCGCCAGAAGCCGTACGGCCTCGTCGGTGTCCCGGCACAGCAGCGCCCGGCGGTGGCGGTGGGCGGCCCGACCGACCGCGAGGGTGTGGGCGACGTCCGCCACCGGCACGTCGGGATGGCGCCGCAGGTGTGCGGCGAGCCGGACGCCGATCCGGTCCAGCGCGGACGGCGTTGCCGCCGACAGCACCAGCAGCTGTTCGGCGCGGGACGGGCCGGAGGGCTCTCGCGGGGGCGCCTCCTCCAGGACTGCGTGGGCGTTGGTGCCGCCGACGCCGAAGGAACTGACTCCGGCACGGCGCGGATGCCCCTGCACCGTCCACGGGGCGAGCTCGGCGGCGACGCGGAACGGGGTGTTCTCGAAGTCGATGGCCGGGTTGGGGCGGCGGTAGTTGATGCTCGGCGGTATGGTCCGGTGCTGCATCATCAGCACCACTTTGATCACGCCGGCCACGCCGGCCGCCGCGTCCAGGTGACCGATGTTCGGCTTGACCGAACCGATGGCGCAGTAGCCCTTCTCCATGGTGGTGCGCCGGAACGCCTGGTCCAGTGCCGCCACTTCGACGGGGTCGCCCAGCCGGGTGCCCGTGGCGTGCGCCTCCAGGTAGGTGATCGTCCCGGCGCCGACCCCGGCGGCCTGCTGGGCCATGGCGATGACCGCGGCCTGTCCGTCACGGGCGGGCGCCGCGTAACTGACCTTGTCGGCGCCGTCGTTGTTGGTCGCGCTCCCCAGGATCACCGCGTGGATCGTGTCGCCGTCGGCAACGGCGTCGGACAGCCGTTTCAGCGCCAGAACGCCCACCCCGCTGCCGAACACGGTGCCGCTGGCGTCGGCGTCGAAGGCACGGACGCGCCCGTCGGCCGAGAGGATCGAGCCCTCCTCGAAGAGGTGGCCCTTGGTCTGGGGGACACGCACCGACACCCCGCCCGCCAGCGCGAGGTCGCAGTCGCCGACCCGCAGGGCCTGACGGGCCACGTGGATGGCCACCAGGGACGTCGAGCAGGCGGTCTGGACGGTGTAACCGGGACCCCTGAGGTTCAGTTTGTAGGCGACGCGGGTGGCCAGGTAGTCCTTGTCGTTGGCGAACATCACCCGGAAGTACTCGGACGCCGCCGTCCGGTCGGTGCCGGGCAGCACGTTCTCCTGCAGGTACGTGTTGTTGGCGGCGCCGCCGAAGACACCGATCGCCCCGGGGTGGCGTGCGGGGTCGCAGCCGGCGTGTTCCAGGGCCGCGTGGCAGGTCTGGAGGAACAGCCGTTGCTGGGGGTCGGTGACCTCCGCCTCGGCCGGCGTCAGTCCGAAGAAGGCGGCGTCGAACAGTTCCGCGTCGGGCATCGCGCCGAACGCCTTCACATAGCGCGGGTCGTGGACGAGGTCCTCGGGCACCCCCGCGGCGAGCAGTTCCTCGTCGGTGAAGCGCGCTATCGCCTCCCGGCCGCCGCTCAGCAGGTCCCAGTACTCCTCCAGGTCCGCCGCCCCGGGAAGCCGGGCCGCCATGCCCACGATGGCGATGGCTCCGTCCCTCGCCTCTGCGGGGAGCGCCGCGGGGGCGCCGGTGCCGGGCCCGGTCGTCGCCTCACCGCCGGTCGCACCGCGCAGCTCACCGGCGAGGAAGCGGGACAGGCTCTGTGGCGTGGGGTGGTCGAACACCAGCGTGCGGGCCAGCCGCAGACCGGTGTCCTGGGCGAGCCGGCCGCGCAGTTCAACCGCCAGCAGGGAGGTGAAGCCGAGGGTGACCAGGGAGGCGCCGGCCCAGTCGGGCGCCAGGTCGTCGAGAGAGTCCACGCCCAGCAGGGCCGCCGCATGGGCGGCGATCAGGCCCAGGAGCTCACGCTCCGCCGCGGCCCGGGGCATCTCGGCCAGTCGGTCGAACGGGGCTTCGCTCTCCGCCCGTTCCTCGGCGGGAGCCGGGTCGCCGGCGCGGGTCGGCACGAGCGGCTCGACGGGCGTGGCCGGTACGGCGGCCACGCCGTCGAGTACGGCGGTCCAGTCCACCGGCACGCCCCGCACATGGAGTTCGGCCAGCGCGCCCAGCAGGGCGGCCGGTCCGTCCTGGGAGCGCCGCAGAGTGCCGACGACGACACCGTCCGCCTCGACCCCGGCCGCCTCCAGGACACTCGACACGCCCATGGCCAGGGCCGGATGGGGGCTCAGCTCGACGAAGGCCCGGTAGCCCTCCTCCACCAGGGTCCGCACGGTCCCCGCGAACTCCACCGTCTCGCGCACGTTGCCGAACCAGTAGGAGTTGTCCAGCTCGGTGCCGCGCAACGGCTCACCGCTGATCGAGGACCGCATGGGCAGTTCGGCCGGGCGGGGCGTGATCGAGGCCAGGTCGCGCATCATCCGGTCCCGGACTGCGTCGAGGTGTGTGGAGTGCACCGCCAGGTCCACCCGGATCAGTCGCGCCCGGACGCCCTCCGCCGTGAGCTCCTCGACCAGGTGGACCACGTCCTGGCGGTCACCGGAGACCAGGACCCAGTCGACTCCGTTGACCGCGCCCAGCCCGATCCGGCCGTCGTAGCCTGCGAGCCGTTCGCGCACGACGTGCGGCGGGAGTTCGACGGAGGCCATGGCGCCGGCACCGGCCAGGGTCGCCTGGGCCTTGCTCGAATGGGCGGACACCGCCGCCGCGTCCCGCAGGGACAGGGCGCCGCTGACATACGCGGCGGCCATCTCGCCTATGCAGTGCCCGAGTACGGCCGACGGTCGCAGCCCCCAGGATCGCAGCAGGGCGTGCAGCGACACCATGACCGTGAACAGCGCGGGCTGCACCACGTCAACCCGCTCCAGCGAGGCCGCTCCCGGCCGGCCGCACAGCACGTCGGTGAGCGACCAGTCGATGTATGGCGCGAACGCCTCGGCACAGCGGTCGGCCTCGGCGCGGAACACCGGCGAGGACTCCATCAGGTCGGCGGCCATGCCCTGCCACTGGGATCCATGACCGGGGAAGACGAAGACCGGCCGACTGTCGGTCACGGACACCACGCCGCGGGTCACTCCGGGGGACGGTCTGCCGGCCGAGAGTGCGGCCAGGCCGCGCAGGAGACCGGCGCGGTCGGTCCCGACCACCACGGCCCGGTGGCCTCCGGCGGAGTCCGCGGCCGCGTCGGCGGCCAGCGACCCGGCGATCTCCAGGGGCGACTGCTCCGGCCGTGCCTCGACGGCCGCGCCGACCTCGGCCGCCCGTCTGCGCAGCGCGGCCTTCGACTTCGCCGCCAGCACCCAGGGCACCGCCACCCCTCGGGCCGCACTCCCCTCCGGTGCCTCGGCCGTCGGGTCGGGGCGCGGGTCGACAGGGCGGTCGGGCAGCCGGATCCGGCGCCTGCCCTGGCCCTCGTACACGTTCTCCCACTCGATCTCCGCGCCGCCGACCCAGGCTCGGCGCAGGGTCTCCAGGGGGTTGTCGGAGCCGACTGTCAGCACGAGGTCCTCGGGCTCGGATCCGGATCCGAGCGGCAGGATCTCGAAGGACGGCCTGCGGCGCGCACGCCGACCCGACGTCATGGCCGCTTCCGGCTCCCCCAATGACGCCACCGCGTCCGCCAGGCTGAGCGCACCGCCGACACACGCGGCGACCGCCTCCCCCACTCCCCCGGCCCGCAGGGCACGCGGTTGGAGACCCCAGTGCAGCCAGAGTCGCACGAGCGCGTACTGGTAGGCGAAGACGGCGCCGGCGGCGCCCTTCTTGAGGGCTCCGGCGCGTCGGCACGCCCGGTGGAAGCCGGCGAACCGGGGGTCGGCGTTGATGGCCTCGGCGGCCAGGCGCGCGACGTCCGGCACATCGGCCGGTAGCTCCAGGACCAGGGCGCGCGCCCCGGGGCCGACTTCGCCCTGGGACGGTGAGGCCTCCAGCAGCCGGGCCGCCTCCTGCGGATCGTGGCAGATCACGGCCCGCCGGTGACCGCGGGCCCGGCGCCCCACGGCCAGCGTGTAGGCCGCGTCAGGAAGGTCGGCGGCCTGGAGCCGGCGCAGGCGCCCGGCGATTTCGGCGGCCGCCGCGTCCCGGGCCTGGGCGGTGTCACCCGACACCACGACCAGGGCCGGCGCCCCGGGCGATCCCACGGTCGACAGGGTTCCGTCGCGCTTCGCATCCAGCGTGGACATCTTTCCTCTTCCTGGCTTGCCCGTCAGGTCCCGAAGGGTGTGCGAACGCGTCCCGCGGCGGACCTGTCAGCGAACGTCCCGGGGGCTGACGGTCAGTTCGTGCGCATGCTCGAGTCGCTCCCGCAGAGTGCGCAGGAATCGCACGGCGTCGCGCCCGTTGACGATCCGGTGGTCATAGGCAACCCCGATCGCGGCCACCCGCCGCAGCCGGACCTCTCCGTGGTCGTCGACCGCCAGTTCGTCCCGGGTGTCGCCGAGGGAGACCGCGCAGGTGTTCCCGGGGAAGACGATCGGGGTCGCCATGACCACACCGGCGTCGTTGTTGAGCGCGAGCAGCGCCGTGCCGCCCGCGAGGTCCGATCCCCGGAAGCCGTCCCGGACCGCCTTGATACGGAAATCCATCATCACGTCGGCGATCTCCGTCACCGAGAGTTGCTCCGCCTCGCGGACCACCGGTGTGAACAGTCCCTTTCCCACATCGACGGTGACCGCGATGTGGGAGGCGTCGGCCGGCCTCACCCAGCCGGTCTCACCCGGCGCGGCGAAGAACAGCGGGAAGTCCTGGCGCAGCCGGGCCATGGCGGCGATGACGAACTCGGTGGCGCCGGCCATGGTGCCGAGACGGGCCGCGCTCTCCTCCACCTGTCCCATGTCCACATGGACGAGCGTGAACGCGGCAGGGATCGTCCGCTGCGACTCGCTGACCACGTTCCACACGGCCCGCTGATTCGAGCTCAGCCGATGCCCCTCGGGGTTCGCCGCCGCTCCGGATCCGCTCCTCAGGTCGGCGAGGCGTTCGATGTCGGCCCGTTTGACGACCTTCTTCTCCAGCAGACGCAACTCGGCTTCGTCGATGCCGAGTTCGTCCATCAGCTCACGAGCCGGGCCGGTCACGAGCGGGGCGGGCCCCGAGTCGTTCGCGGTGTGCGCCGCGCCGGCGTCCGGGGACGGCGCGGGTGCCGGCGGGCTGTCGGCCGCGCTCCCCACCAGCCGGCCGATCACTTCGCCGCAGGCGCACTCGGTCCCGTCGGGCACGATGCGCTGGAGCACACCGGAGGCCGGCGCGATCAGGTCCTCGGTGGCCTTCGAGGTCTCCAGTACGGCGACGGACGCGTCGGCCGGTACCTGGTCACCGTCGTCGAACAGCCACTCGACGAGGAGGTAGGAGCTGTCATTGTTGTTCAGCTTGGGGACCGCGATATCAACCAACGAACATCTCCCGTACCGCGTGATGGATGGTCTCGCTCTGCACCAGCACGTCGCGTTCCAGATGGGTGGCGGTCGGGATGACGCTGGCCGCCGAGTGCACCAGCCGAACCGGCGCCGCCAGCTTCCCCCACAGTCGGCTGTGCACGGCCTGCGCGATCTCGGCACCCCAGGTCCCGCCGGCCGTGCTCTCCTCCACCACGCAGACTCGGCCGGCCCCCGCCAACATGGGCAGCAAAGGGTCGAGGTCGAAGGGGTAGAGCCGGGAGGGGACGACGAGCTGGCAGGTGATCTCGTGGTCCAGCAGCAACCCGCGCATCGCCGTGAGCGCGCGGTCGACGAGCCCTCCCGGCGCGATCAGCACCACATCGGCGTCGTCCGGATGCCCCGCGTACACGCGGGCGAACTCCCGCGCAGGATCGGCGAAGTCGAAACTGAATACGTCATCGACAACACCGCCACGGCGCATTCGCCGGGTGTACAACACCTTGTCCTCGAACAGGACGCAGGGTTCCGCGTCTCGGAACATACGCTCCAGAACGACTTCGTTCTCGTGGAACGGAGACAGTTCGTAAAGATTCAGTCCAGGTATTCCCACGAAATGCTTTTGCGGGCTCTGACTGTGAGTGGGACCGTAGCCGCGGTTTCCTCCGGTGGGACACCGGACGACGAGCTTCAGTGGGAGCCGGCGACCGTACATGGAAACCGACTTGCTGGCGAAATTCAGGATCTGGTCGAAGGCCAGCGCGATGAAATCACCGAACATGATCTCCACGATCGTCTTGTCACCGGCGAGCGAAAGGCCGGCGGCCACGCCCACGATTCCACCTTCGCTCAGCGGAGTGGCGAGCACCCGGTCACCATAACGCTCGGACAGACCTCGGGTGACTTTGAAAGCACCCCCGTAGGGGTCCACGATGTCCTCACCGAGGAGGTAGACATCCTCGTCCCGCGCGAACAGACCGTGCAGGGCTCGATTGAGGTTCTCGACTACACGTTCGGCAACAGGCATCGTTCATCCCACGTGGACAGGGGTCGGGCGGCGACTTCCCGCACGACCTGCTCGACGAATGCGCGCTGGCGTATGTCGCACAGCCCCAGCCGGTCGGGTATCGCGGCCGCGTACTGGCGATACCAGTCGCGCTCGGCGGCCAGATCCACCTCTTCGGCGGGCCGGGTGTCGTCACCTTTGCTGTGCGGCCCCAGCCGCTGGGTCAGGAACTCGACCACGAGGGGTTCACCGGTGTCGCGCACCCGGGCGACGGCCGGGCCCAGTTCGGCCCTGATCTCGTCGAGGTCCTGGGTCCGGACGAGGTGATGGCGGACACCGAAGGCGGCAGCACGGCCGGCGATGCTGCCCGCGAGCTGCACACCGGTCGGCGTCGACTGGGCGATGCCGTTGTTCTCGACCAGGACGAGTAGCGGCACCTGCCACAACGCGGCCATGTTCAGGGCCTCGTAGACCGATCCCTCACCCCATGTGCCGTCACCGAGGAAGACGGCTGCCAGGTTCTTCGAGCCCTCGCGCTTGAGGTGCAGCGCGGCACCGACAGCGACCGGCATGCTCTCGCCCTGCACTCCGGTGGAGAGGTAACGGCCTCGCAGGATGTGCTGGCTGCCGCCGACTCCGTGACAGACCGCGCCCTCACGGCCCATGATCTCGGCCAGCAGTCCGTGCGGATCGCCGAACCGGGCCAGGTAGTGGCCGTGGCCACGGTGATTGCTGAACACGAAGTCCGCTTCGGCCAGCAGCGTCCGCAGCGCGACAGGTATGTACTCCTGCCCCAGGCAGGTGTGGGTGGTGCCGTTGAGCTGACCGGCTTCGAAGAGTTCCAGCAGCTTGCGCTCGAAGTGACGTATCAGCAGGAGGAGTTCGAGGTCCGCATCATCCACGTCCATGACGGCTTCCTCTCGCAGGCACAGGGACAGCTCCACAGGGCCGCGTGGCCTGATGAGCAGGGGGCGAATACCACAGCACCGGATGCATTATTACTCCTGATCCATCAATTCTGAACGTACAGAAAGTAAATCAGGAGAGACTGAAGAGAAAAGACCGGATACCAGTGGGAGAGAATACGCTACGAGGAATCCCGTCAGCCAGCTCGTACGACGAGAGCAGAGACGGAGCTACGCCATCGGGTCGGAGCGCATTGGCGGGAATCCGCGTTCACACACAGTTCACCTGGATTTATATCAGGTCAGGCCGGAGCAGCGCTCAACGGTAAGACCTCAGGCAGATCAACCGACCAGAATCGCGACCGGGTTGCACCAGTAATCGGGTGTTGGAACTTCAAATGCTTCACGTGAGGAGTGTGACAGCTGGGCCGTGGCCAGACAAGGGGAAGCCGGTGTCACCCAACGAAACTTCACCAAAAACGGGCAGGCTTTCCACTCAATGGAAAGAGGGGTCCGGTTTTCCATCCGGAGGGTGTGCCAATTCAGCGACGGCGATCCGGAACGCGTTCCACGCGCTTTCCCATGGCATAGTCCACCTCGTGATCCGCGCCCTTGCCCCAGTCGTGGCGCGCGGCGCAACGGAACGAACCCGCCCCAGGCCGGCCTCAACGCGTCGTCCGGACCTCGGTGCTTCAGCTCGGTGAACAGCATCGCGGCCAGTGGTTCGTCCGTATCGAGTCCAGGCCACGAGACGCATGATGCCGATCTCGTCCATACGGGGCGCCCTGCACCAACGGACTTCCAAATCTTGGCGTGGAACGGTTCTCACGTTTAAGTTTCCGGTAAGGATTGGGCCGGGATCGCGCCCGTTCGGTCCCCTGTGACCCCCCACTCCCTGAAAGAAGTTCATGAGAAGAAGCACAGCGGTGTTCTGTGGTGCGACCGTCATCCTGGCCGGGACGCTCACGGCCGTCCCGGCTGAGGCCGCCATGACGCAGTCCGCGGCCACGGCCCAGGCGGCCAAGGTCAGTTGGAAGAAGTGCGGCACGGAGGACACTCCGACCCTCCAGTGCGGGACGGTGAAGGTGCCGCTCGACTACGCCAGGCCGCGGGGACGGACGATAACCCTGGCTCTGTCCCGGGTCCCGCACACCGCGAAGAAGTACCAGGGCCCACTGCTGGTCAACCCCGGTGGCCCGGGCGGCAGCGGACTGGGGCTCGCCGGTTTCGTCGCGTCCTCGCTGCCCAAGGCGGTCGCGGCCCAGTACGACGTCATCGGCTTCGACCCGCGCGGCGTGGGCGCCAGCAAGCCTGCCCTCGACTGCAAGCCGGGCAACTTCGACCCGGTGCGTCCCGCCAGCGTCCCCAGCACCCCGGCGATCGAGAAGGCGAACCTGGCGCGCGCCAGGTCCTTCGCCGCGGCCTGCGGCCGGAAGTACGCGGACGTGCTGCCCTACATCGACACGATCAGCGCCGTGAAGGACATGGACTCGATCCGCAAGTCCCTGGGCGCCAAGAAGATCAACTACTTCGGTTACTCCTACGGCACCTACCTGGGCCAGGTCTACGCCAAGCTCTTCCCCGGCCAGGTACGCCGTCTGGTGCTGGACTCGATCGTCGACCCCGACGGGGTCTGGTACGACGCCAACATCTCGCAGGACTACGCCTTCGACGCCCGCCACAAGGCGCTCATGGCGTGGATCGCCAAGTACAACTCGACGTACAAGCTCGGTACCGACCCGGCCAAGATCGAGGCCAAGTGGTACGCGATGCAGCACGAGCTCGCCAAGAAGCCCGCGGGCGGCAAGGTGGGTGCCGCGGAGCTGGAGGACACCTTCATCCCCGGCGGCTACTACAACGGCTACTGGCCCGACCTGGCCGACGCGTTCGCCGCCTACGTCAACGACAAGAACGCCGAGCCGCTGGTCAAGGCATACGAGAATTTCGCGGCGATCGACGCCTCCGGAGACAACGGCTACAGCGTCTACGCCGCCGTGCAGTGCCGTGACGTCTCCTGGCCGCGCGACTGGAAGCAGTGGCAGAAGGACAATTGGGCGGTGTACAAGAAGGCCCCCCTCATGGCCTGGAACAACGCCTGGTACAACGCGCCGTGCGCCTTCTGGCCGACGAAGTCGCTGAAGCCGGTGAACGTCGCCAACGCCAAGCTGCCGCCGGTGCTGCTCTTCCAGGCGACGAACGACGCGGCCACCCCGTACCAGGGCGGCGTCACCGTCCACCGCCTGCTCAAGCACTCCAGCCTGGTGGTCGAGCAGGGCGGCGGCAACCACGGCATTTCGCTGAGCGGGAACGCCTGCCTGGACAAGTACCTGGTGAAGTACCTGACCGACGGCACGGTGCCGCGCGGCAGCGGTGTGGCCGACGCGGTCTGCCAGAAGCTGCCCGACCCGAAGCCGCTGGAGGCCCAGCCGGCGAAGTCGGCGCTGAGCAGCACGTCCGAGTCACCCGCCGCGGTGTCCGGCGGCGCCACCCTTCACGGGATGCTCGGCTTCCGCGGCTGAGTGTGAACCGCGCGGCACAAGAAGGGCGCCCGGTGTTCGCCGGGCGCCCTTCCGCGCACCCGCCGACCCGCTGGTGAATCGTATGGGTGGTGTATCGAGCGGCTGCCGAAGTGACCGGGCTCCTCCCGGTGGGTGACCGCGGATCAACCTGCCCGTCGGGCCACACCTGCCAAGTGCCTGCCCTTCGCCGAGCCCTCGGCTGGCGGAGGGCGAGTCACGCCGTGTGCCGCCGAGCCCGGCGATCGCCGGTCGGCTCAGCCGCCCGGCGGTCTGAAGTGCGCGTAGAGCGGATACGGTGTGAAGCAGATCAGCACCTCGAAGGGGTGCCCGCCACCGAGTTCCTGGACCAGTGCCGGGAGCGCCGTCATCAGTGCCGAGTGGCCTTTGGCTACGCCTCTCTGGTGGGGACCCCAGCCTGCCGCGTGGGCGAAGGACGTGGCGGTCCCGGCGAAAACGTCCCGACTGCCGAACAGGAAGAACGTCCGGGCGTGGGTGGCGTGCCGCAACTCGTCCCGGTTGTCGGTCCGTTCACAGTATTCACGCCAGGCCATGGCGTCCCGGGCGGTGCGCGCCTCATCGGTGCGGACGGTCAGCGCAGTGCCGTTCACCAGCTTGCGCCGCAGCTCGGGCCACTTGCTGGGGCGCAGGCCGAGCGTGTGATGGGCCAGGACGAGGTCGACCGGCTCGCCGACGCCCTCGTCCGGCGGGAGGCTGGTGCGCAGCGGTACGTGGACGATGGTGTGCCGGGAATACGCGGCGAAGGAGAACAGGCCCGCGAGCCGGTTCAGCCCGTCATGGTCGCCGAGCAGAAAGCCTATGGGCTCGGGGGCGCGCAGCGAGGTGTGGCGAAGGGGCTGTCGGGGCTGCACAACACGATACTCGTACGGCCCGGTCCGAGGCCTGAACTGGTTCAGCCTCAGCCGCATTCGGGGAGCCTCATGGCTTCAGGATCACAGGCGGCGAGCCACCTGGGCAACAGGGATCCACTCGCCTCCGGGGCCGGTGCTTCTCGGCGTGCCATCCTGCGGACAGATCCTCACCTGGTCCGGTGAGACGACCGCACAGGTCGAGAACGACTTTGCGGCTGTTCACAGTTCGGACATCGGCAGCGCTCGCCCGGTCGGGTGCGACAACACACGCGAAACCGTCGGCACGAGTTCGATCGCCAAGCCCACCTCGGCTGTGAACGTCGCGTCCGGCGCGGCATCTTGGGACAGCCGTCGCATGAGTGCTCGGCGGTGCTTGCGGGCGTGGTCGGGTTCGGTCTGGCGCGGTTGCGCAGCAGGCCGGGTCCATGGTCGGCGAGCGGTTGGCTGACGGCTGCCGCGCAGGAGTGAGACCTCATTGATCGACAGTCCCTGGGCCGGCCGCCGTACCCCCCGCGTCCGACCGGCACTCGGCGTACGGCGAGGCGGCTATTTGCGAAGGGTTTGGTTCCGGTATCGGCCACCACACCCGCGAATTTCTCTGAAGATTCTTTACGGACGATCAAGATTCGGCGTGGCCGCCGGGATATCTCATTCGACAGGGAACTCGCCGCTCATGCCCCGTCCCGACTGATCACATGGAGGTCGTGAACTGTCGTACGCGCGGTATTGCGGCAAGCAGGGAGGCTCGCTACGCTGGGCGCGCTCCATGGCGAGCAGCGCTGAATTCGCCCCCGCACAAGGTCGGGGATCGATGCGGGAGGGTCCGCTGTGAGGGTATTTTCGCGCGTTTCAAACGTTAATTCTGTCGACTGATGGGCAGATCAGCCCCGGGCGAATTATCTCCGCCTTCCGCCTTTCTTCAGAAGCGGGACTTTCGATTATTCTGGACGGCCGGCGCGATAGACGGACTCGGTACTTGCGCGTCCGTCCTCGTTCTGCCCCTGGTATTGCTGGGGGCTGGATATCCGCCGGGCCTCGTGGGAATGCTCGCATCCATAGCGACGGTGAGCGGGCTGGCGGCCTCCCCGTTCGCGGGCGTCCTGGCGGACAGATGGCCTCGCAAACCCATGATGATCTGCTCCGCCCTCGCGGCGGCTGCGGCCATGGGAACGGTATTCGCCGCGGTGGCGTCGGGCAGGACCGCCTTCGCCCACCTGCTTGGCGCCGCCGTCGTCGAACAGGTGGCGAGTGCGTGCTACACGGCCGCCGCCCACGGCACGATCCGCAGGCTCGTACCGCCGGCCGACTACGCCCGCGCGATCGGCAGTCTGCAGGCGCGTGACCAGGCCACCCAGATCGTCGGACCCACCCTCGGCGGTGTCCTGTACCAGGCGGCCAGATGGGTGCCGTTCCTCGCCGATGCCCTCTCCTTCCTCCTCGCCGCGGCTCTCGTCCGCGCTGTACGCACCGAACTGACGCCCGAACGGGAAGGCCCGGCCACCTCGTTCGGCTCCGATCTGGCCCAGGGCGTGCGGTTCGTCTGGACCGACGGCTTCCTGCGCTTCGTGATGCTGTGGACCGCAGGGCTCAACGCCGTGCTCGGCGCCCTTTACTACCATGCTGTCTTCAGCGCGCAGGGCCGGGGCGCCAGCGCGTCGTCGATCGGCCTGATCCTCACCTTCTCCGGCATCGGCGGGCTCGTCGGGGCGCTCACCGCACCCTGGTTGGTGCGGCGCGTGCCGAGTGCGCTGGTCGTCGCGGCCGCCTCGTGGGCCATGGTGCCGGCCGCCGCCGGGCTCGCGTTCGCCACCAGGACCTGGGCCTACGGGCTGCTGCTCGGCGCTGTCTCGTTCACCGCGCCGTCCGTCGTCATCGTCCTGCACGCGCGCGCCGTCCTCGTGGTGCCCGACACCCTGCAGGCCCGCGTCGGCACCGTGCTCGGCACGGCCGGGGAGGGCCTGGCGGCCTTCGCACCCGTCGCGGCCGGGGTTCTGGTCTCCGCGTACGGAGGCAGGACGGTGGGGCTCGGCTGTGCGGCAGCCCTGGGCCTGCTGGCGCTGTACGCGACTCTCCGCGTGAAGTACCTGCGCGCCGACGGTCCCGGGCCGGATGCGGAGCGGGAACCGCATGACCTCCGCGAGCCCGTGTCCGCACCCGACGGGGGCCCGCGGTGACCGGGCGGGGCTACGGCGTGTACCGGCCGGTACTGCCCGCGGTCTGCCCGACCGACCCCGGCCTGATGGTCTACGCGGGCGATGCCGAGGGCCGTTGCGAGATCTTCGCCTGGGACCGGGCCACCGCAGCCCCCCGCCAGGTGACCGACCGCCCGCACGGCACCCTGCTGTACGCCATCGACGGGGACGCTGCCGTCTGGTGGTTCGACGAGGACCGCCGCGGCCACGGGCACTGGCGGGTCCAGGACTTCGGCGGCGGGCCGGACGCCCCGGCATTCCCCGGAGCGGATCCCGGCCGGCCGCGCGGTCTGGCCATGACCGACGGGGGCATGGTGGCCGCCGGGCTGGGAGACCCCGAGGGACTCCGTGTCCACCTGGGCCGGCGCGGCGGCCCTGACAGCGTGGTGCTGCGGGCCGACCGGTACGCACGGCTGTGCGACCTGGCTCCCCGGGGCGACCTCCTGGCGCTCTCCGGGCCCGCCCACTCCGCCCGCGCGGTCACCCTCGTCGCCCCGGACGGCACCACTGTCGACACCCTGTCGGGTACCACCGGCCGCATCTGGGCCCTCGGCTTCTCCCCCGGTTCCGCCGACCCCCTTCTGCTGGTCATGCACGAGCGGGACGGCCGCTACCACCTCGGCACCTGGCGGTCGCCGGACGGGCTGGAGCTGTACCCCTGGTGCTCGTTCGACACGGAGACCACCGCCCGGTGGTACCCGGACGGCGACCGGATCCTGCTCCGCCAGGAACGCCACGGCCGCAGCCACCTGTTCACCGCCGATCCGGCACGGCGCACGGTCACCGCACTGTCCGTCCCCGCCGGCAGCGTCCTCGACGCCGCCCCTCGTACCGACGGGGACGTCCACTACATCTGGACCGACACGGTCACTCCGCCGCGCACGCTGTCGCTGTCCGGTGCGCGGCTGCCGGGTCAACACGGCTGGCGGCTCCCCGCCTTCGGCCGCCACCGGGACCTGTGGACCCAGGGACCCGACGGCCCCGTGCACACCCTGGTCACCACCCCCGCCGACCGGCCACAGCCCTGCCCGCTGGTGTTCCTCGTCCACGGCGGCCCCGCCGACCACGACCGCGACGCCTACGACCCCATGGTCCAGTCCCTCGTCGGCTCCGGCTTCGCCGTCGCCAGGGTCAACTACCGCGGCTCGACGGGCTACGGCCCCTCATGGCGCGCCGCCTACACCGAGGGCGTCGGCCATACCCAGGTCGCCGACCTGGTACGGGTCCGCGCGGAGCTGCTGCGCCGAGGAGTCGGCCGTGAGGGCGCGGTCGGCCTGTGCGGAACCTCGTGGGGCGGCTACCTCGTTCTCCTCGCCCTCGGGACTCACCCGGAGCTGTGGAACTCCGGGGTCGCCGTCAAGCCGGTGGCGGACTGCGCGACGTCCTTCCGGCACTCCACCCCGGCCCTCCAGGCCCTGGACACCGCCCTGTTCGGCGGCACTCCCGACCAGGTTCCCGAGCGCTACGAACGCGCGTCGCCCACCACCTGCGCGAGCGCGGTCCGCTCCCCGCTGCTCATCGTCGCCGCGCGCAACGACGCCAAGTGCCCGCCCGAGCAGATCGAGGTGTACCTCGCCGCGCTGCGCGCGGGCGCGGTCCGGCACGAGCTGGTCTGGCTGGACTCGGGACACGACGGCTACGACGGCGCCGAGCACGTGGCCGTCATGGAACGGTCCCTGCGATTCCTAGGCCGGAGCCTGGCGGTTGCCCCGGCCCGGGACGCACCGGTCCCAGACGTCCCGGCTCCGCAGTGAGCCGGGGTGAACAGCACCATGGCCCAGTCACAGATCCGATCGACAGAGAGGGGGTGTGTGTCATGCAGAAGGACATATTTCACGACGACCCGCTTGAGGACGCCGATGAGAACCGTGCTGTCGGAGTCGGCGTAGTCATCCGATTCCGTAATGCCGACGAGCAGGAGAACGAAGAGCAGTAGCAGTACCGGGGGTCGGCCCGCGCTTCGGTGGCGGGCCGGCCCCCGTCCGGCCGCACGATCCCGACCCCTGAAAAGAGGCAAGCCTTGCGTGTACTCCTGGTGAACATGCCCTGGGCGCCGATCGATCTCCCGTCGC
Source organism: Streptomyces kryoterrae (assembly GCF_054072135.1). Classification (NCBI taxonomy): domain Bacteria; kingdom Bacillati; phylum Actinomycetota; class Actinomycetes; order Kitasatosporales; family Streptomycetaceae; genus Streptomyces; species Streptomyces kryoterrae. The sequence continues at coordinate 313,818 of NZ_CM133358.1, forward strand.
TGGCCCTCGGTATTCTCAAGCGCAGCGTCGACGAATACGTTCCAGGCGGCCGGGCCGAGATCATGCACGCCAACATTGATTTCGTGGACTGGGTGACGGAGCGCACGGACTTCTCTCTCGGAGACTATGGCTACTACTCCCTCGCCTCCTATTTCCTCGGCTGCGGCGACTGGGTCTTCTCATCGGCCCTTTACGACGACACGCAGTGGAGGGCCACGGAATTCACCGATGCCATGCACGACCGGCTGTCCGGCAAACGTATGGCGATGACGATGGAACTGCACACGGCCGCCCCCGAATTCGTCCGGAACATCGCCGAACGCATCGTCGCGCTCGAACCCGATGTCGTCGGATTCACCTCCACCTTCCAGCAGAACACCGCCGCGCTGGCCGCCGCCAAGCACGTCAAGCGGCTCGCCCCGGGGATCGTGACCGTCATGGGAGGCGCCAACTGCGACGGCAAACAGGGCGAGGCCGTGCACCGGAACTTCCCGTTCGTCGACCATGTCGTGCGCGGTGAGGGGGAGGAGTCCTTCCCCGCCCTGCTCAGAGCACTTGAGGGGGACGGAGATCTCGCCGACGTCCCCGGGCTGTGCCGGCGCGATGCGGACGGCGGGTCCACGACGAACGCCATGAGCACCAAGCCACTGCCGCCCGCCGCGATCCTGTCACCCGACTACACCGGGTACTTCGAGCGGCTCTCCGCCTCCGCCGCCCGGTCGTGGGTCGAACCGAAACTCGTCGTCGAGGGCGCCCGCGGCTGCTGGTGGGGGGAGAAGCACCACTGCACGTTCTGCGGCCTGAACGGCTCGTTCATGCAGTTCAGGAGCAAGGACCCCGGCGCGTTCTTCGACGAGATCGTCGAACTCGCCCGCAGGCACCGGATTCTGGACATGTACGTCGTCGACAACATCCTCGACATGGGATACGTCTCCTCGCTGCTGCCGAGGATCATCGAGAGCGGTCTCGATCTCCGGATGCACTACGAGATCAAGTCGAACATGCGCAGCGGCCAGCTGCAGACCCTGGCCGACGCGGGTCTGATCTACGTCCAGCCGGGCATCGAGAGCCTCAGCAGCAGGGTGCTCGGCCTGATGGACAAGGGCGTCACCGGCTGCCAGAACGTGCGGATGATGCGGGACGGCGCCGCCGCCGGGCTGTCGGTCATCTGGAACTACCTCCACGGCTTTCCGGGGGAGGCCGCCGAGGACTACGACGAGGTGGCGGTCCAGCTCCCGGCTCTGGAACATCTCAACCCGCCGGTGGAGGAATCGGCCAGGATCGCCATCGAACGCTTCAGCCCCTACTTCAACAATCCCGGACTCGGCTTCTCGGATCTGCGGCCCGCCGAGCCGTACCGGCTCACCTACGACCTGCCGGAATCCGAGATGTTCGATCTGGCCTATGTGTTCGACGTACCGCCGCGTGGGGTGGGCGAGACCGTCGTGGGGCGGCTCAACGCGGCGATCAGGCAGTGGAAACTGTCCTATCCCGGCAGCCGTCTCACCTACTGCGACCTCGGCGACCGGTTCGTCCTGGTCAGTACCCGGCGTGCCTTCGGGTGGCATGTGCTGGAACTGACCGAGCCCGCCGAAGTGGCCCTGTTCCGCCTGCTCGACCAACCCCACTCGGTCGCCGCGGCCGTACGAAAGCTCCGGGCGGAGCATGGCGATGCGGCCGGTGAGGGCGAACTGAGGGAGATCCTCCGGCGCTGGCGGGAGCTGGGTCTGATCTTCGAGAACGGGGGCCACGTCGTGCAGGTGGCGGTGCCCGCGGTCAACGAGGAGCTGCTGAGGATGCACTCCCTCCGGCAGTCCACCTCCCAGGAGCTGGCGGCGGCGCCCGCCTGAGTCCTGCGCGCGCCCCGCGCGGGCGCGGATACCGGTTCACGCCTCCACGCCGCGCCACAGTTCCAGCACAGCTGGTCGTTCGCCCCGTAGAAGGAGAGAGACGACGATGACCGCGGTACCCGCTCCCACCCTGTCCCGCGCGTTCACGGTGACGGCTTGGCGCGACCACGACGAAGCCGCGAACGAGCTCGCGGGCATGCGCCTGGGCCCCCTGGGCATCGAAGGCCGAGGCGGTGACGCGGCTCGACGGCTCTTCGAAGCCGGGGCCCGCCGAGTCGTCCTGCCCCGTCCCGTGGACCTGACCGACGAGACGGACGCCGCCTGGGCGGTACGCGCGCTGAGCTTCGTCGGCGACCTCACCAGCCTGGCGATGGCGGTCGACTGGCAGGTGCGCCCCGCGGCCGGTCCCGACGCCTGGATCCCGCTGAGCCATCTGTACCCCCCGACCGCGGTCCTGGGGGTATCTGATCCGGACGGGACGCTACGGCGTTGGCGCGACGGTTACTACATCTGCAAGTGCGTCTACCGGCAGGGGCCCGGATTCGTCCAGGTCCGCGACCGGCGCCGGGGCGAACTGCGCCGGTTCACCATCGACGAGCCCGAATACCGGGCGGCGATCGAGCTGCTCGCCGACGGTGCCCCGGTCGCCGACGTACCCACCGCGATCGTGGACGACTTCCTCCAGGAGGAACTGGCCGCGCAGCTGGGGGAGTTCCTCTGGTGGATGCCGTACCGCGTGCGAAGGTGGCCGCAGGCTCCGAGGGTGATCTAGTACTCCAGTTGTGCTACCTCGTCTGCCCTGGTCAGCGTGCCTGCTTCGGGTTCTGGTGAGCTGACGCCGCATCGCGGCGGCGGTTGTCCGTGAAATCCGACCCGGTCGACGCCCCGACGCCCCCGGACGAGGCCTTGCGCTGGGTTGAAGCGGACGGGCTTCCGGCTCCCGCCGCCGTGTTGGTCGTGGGAGCCGGATCTCCGTAGCCGGGGCAGCAGTCGAGCCACCCGGCGTCGGCCCGCCCCGCGGATGTCCCTGTCCCCAGTGGCTCGGCTACCAGCTGTGCGCCACGTCCACCACCAGTCGGTCGGGCAGCACCATGACCCGGAACGGCAGCGTGGCCCGGACACCGAGTCCGATGTGGGTCCCTCCGTCGTAGTAGCCGCCGAACTTCGCGTCCCGGAAGGTGCGGTAGCCGGTGAGGTTGAGCCCGGGCAGCGGGTCCGCGAGTCCGACGTGGTACTGCGCGTCGTCGACCGGCGCGGTGAACTCGATCTCGATGACCGCCCCTCCCGCGACCGGGATACCGGTCTGCGACGGGGGATGCGCGAAACTCGGGACGTACTGGACCCAGTACAGGGCCGGGTCGGTCGTCGTCATGCCCGGAATATCGAAAACCATCCGGTCGTAGCAGGCGTGCCGGCCGGTCCTGACGTCCGTCAGGGATCCGGCCATCGCCATCGACCCCGGCGCGGCCTTCGCCATACTCCCCCAGCCCGTCGCACACACCTCGGTCTGCGGCGCGGCAGCGGCAGTCGACGCAGTTGCGCCTGCTCCTGTCAGTACCAGTACCAGTGCCAGCGCTGCCGGCACGGTTGCCCAGCGTCTCATCGGCGAGCACATCCCTTCCGTTTTCCGCGTATTGCGCATCTGTGCCATGTGAGACAAAGAGGAGACAGGAATGGTTGGAGGCGAAGACGGTCAGGTTTCGGACATTCCTTTCTGGCTGCCAGCCACTGCAAAACGTCGGCCTCGGTGGCCGCCCACGCCCGTAGCACGGGTCAGATCACTGGATGCCCGTGGTTCACCGCTCCTGTCGAAGGCGGCGATCCGCGCGAGGCCCTGAACCGAAGCCGCCGAGCGCTCGCCGGCGAACCGTGTTCGCCTCGAAGCCCGGTGGGAAAGCCGCGAGCGGCGCCCCGGGGGTCTGTGTGCGCGTGATGCGGCCACCTCGGACCCACTCCGGACCGTCTTCCACCAATGCCTGGCGTCCGTATCGCCACACACACCGGATCCCTGCCGCAACTCTGAGCCCGGCAACGGCCGAGCCGTCGTCGGCGTCGGCGTCGGCAACACCGGCGCCGAGAGCGGCGTCGACCTGGTGGCGAGGGCGCTCTGCGGATCGGCTGTCCATGCGGGCGGCTCGACACATCGTGCGCCGGTCACCGTCGGGTGGCCCCACCAATACACCGGCGTCCCCTGGGGCGGCTGTTGGTCGCCCTCATGGACTGGCTCGCCAAGCCGAAGGCGAAGCTCAGCGCGCCTGGTCTGTCCGCGCACGGGCTGCGCACCGGTGGCCGGCAAGGCGCCCCGTGTGGATCCACCCCTTCGACGCCTCCCTCGGTTCGCCGCCAAGGGACCCGGAGTGGTGCGGAGGAACTCGCCTGCTCTCCAGGGGTGTTGTGCACCGCCCTGTGTCCGCGGCCGGCTCTCGCACGGACGAGGCGACCACGACCTGCTGGTCCTCGCCCCTCTCCTATGGAGAACCTTTTCCTCCTGAACAGCCCGGTTCGGGAATCTCCCGGACCGGGCCGTCAGTCGCGTAGGGACCCGGCGTGATGTTCCTGGCCGGAGGGGCCGGGTTCGGGGTGGGTATCGGTGAGTTCGGGCTCCAGTCCCTCCCGTACCCCGGCATGTCCGCGGCCCGCGTCGCTGCGCCAGGCCTCGAAGGCCCAGGCGGTGAGGGCGACGACGGCGAGGCCCAGGAGCCAGCCGCCCACGACGTCGCTGAACCAGTGCACGCCGAGCGCGATCCGGGTGAAACCGACGCCGAGGACGGACACGACCGCGACGCACCAGCACAGCGGCCGCACAGCGCGCGGCACCATCGGCAGCAGGACCAGCAGGAGGATGGCGAAGGAGGTGGTCGCGGTCATCGCGTGCCCTGAGGGGAAGGAGAATCCCGGTGCGTGCGCGACCGGGTCCACCAGGGACGGTCTGGCCCGCTCGACCACCGTTTTGACCAGCAGTCCGACGAGTCCGCCGGTCACGGCCGTCACGGCGGACCAGGCGGCCAGTCGCCAGGCCCGTCGGTACAGCAGCCACAGAGTCAGCAGCGCGACGACCGTCCTCAGGGGGACCGGGTCCCACACCCGGTCGGACAGGAAGCGCAGGGTGTCCGTCCACGCCGGGTGTCGGAGGGCGGTCTCGTTCAACTCCCGCGCCGCACCCGCGTCGAGACGGCGCAGCGGCTGCCAGTGACCCTCGACCAGGACGAGCAGCAGGCCGAAGGGGACGGCGGCGACAGCGGCGACGGCGGCCGAACCGAGCAGGCGGATGCCGAATCTCCGGTCGGCCGCCCGGCGGCGACGGTCACGAAGGCGCTGGGCCGTGGCACGGACCACCATTCAGACTCCCGGGTCGGCTGTGATCGGACCGGGGCGCAGCGCCCGCGCGGCCTCCAGCTGCGCGGCGAAGGACAGCCCCAGGAAAAGGGCGATGGAGGTCAGGTAGGCCCAGATCAGCAGCGACATGAAGGCGCTGAGCGGGCCGTAGATCGTGTCGAAGGACCCGCTGATGCCCAGGTACAGGCTCAGCAGCCAGGTCAGGGCCGTCCACAGCACGAGATACACGGCGGCGCCGAAGGCCAGCCAGGTGTAGCCCGGCTGTCGGCGCCGTGGCGAACGGCGGAAGATCGCACTGGCCGAGAGAAGGGCGAGGAGGAGGCCGAAGGGCCAGCGCAGGATGTCGCAGACGGTTTTGGCGTCGCCGTCGAGGTGATAGACCGTCACCGCCGCGGCGGCCAGGTCACCGCCGGCCACCATCACGATGAACCCGAGGCCGAGCGGGATCCCGGCACTGAGGGACATCACGAGCCCGCGCAGGTACTTCTGGTGGAAGGGGCGGTCCCGTTCGTTGCCGTAGATCCGGTTGGCGCCGCGTTCGATCTGGCACATCGCGGTGGTGACGTTGACCAGCGAGAAGAGCAGGCCGAACCAGAGGGCGATCTGGGCACCGTCTCCCGCGCTCTGCCGGCTGCTGTCGAGTGCGTCGTCGACGACGTCGGCGCTGGGCCCCTGCGCGAGCCGGTGGATGGTCAGTTCGGCGAGTCTCCCGATGTTCTCCGTGTGCAGCGCGGTGGAGAGCCCGACGAAGGCGATGGCCAGCGGGATCACCGACAGCACCGTCTGCAGGGCGAGCGCACGGGAATGGCTGAAGCCGTCCGCGTAACGGAAGCGGACGAAGGAGTCGCGCAGCAGGGGCCAGCGGCCGTAGCGGCGCAGCGAGGTGAGTGCCTCGTCGACCGAGAGTTCGTCGCCGGTCATGTCGCGGGTCTCGGGGACCTTGCTGGCGGTGCCCATTCACTTCTCCCGGGTGGGCAGCAGGACGGTCAGCGCGCCGGGCCTGACCTCGGCGGTGAGACGCCGGCCGTGGGACACCGGGTCCCCGTCGAGTTCACGCGACTGCGGTGCGGCGAAGGTGAGTTCGGCCCGCCGGAAGGTGAGGAACTCCACCGGTACGCCCTTCGTGCCGGAGCCCTCGGGGACGAGCGTGTCCACGGTCGTGGGCCTCGAGTGCCGCCTGCGGCCACGCATCAGGATGCCCAGGGCGCGCATCCAGCCGCCGGGACCGCGCGGGTCGAGGATCAGCAGATCGAGCAGCCCGTCGTCGGGCCGGGCCGCCGGGAGGAGCGTGAGACCGCCTTGTACGGTGCCGACGTTGGCGAGGAGCACCATGCGGGCCGTGCGGTGCAGGACGGGCGCGTCGTCGAGCCGGACCGTCAGGCGCATCCGGGGTGTGCGCAGTGTGGCGGTGATGGCCAGCACGTACGCGGCCCAGCCGACGGCGGACTTGGCGCGGTCGTCGGTGTGTTCCAGCATCGCGGCGTCGAGCCCGGCCCCGGACATCGCGGTGAAGTGGGTGGAGGCGAGGCCGTCGCCCTCGATGCGGCCGAGGTCGAGGCGCTGGGGGGTGCCGGACAGTGCGGCGTCAAGAGCGTCGGAGGGGTTGAGCGGCAGGCCGAGGTTGCGGGCCAGCAGGTTGCCGGTGCCGCAGGGCACCACGGCCAGCGGCACGCCACTGCCGGCCAGGGCGTCCGCGGCGGCCCTGACGGTTCCGTCGCCGCCGCAGACCACGACCAGTGTCGCTCCGTCACGGATGGCGCCGGCCGCCTGGCCGGTGCCGGGGTCGTCGGCGGTGGTCTCGATGAACGCCGGTGCGCGGTGGCCGTGTCGTTCGAGGATCTGCCGCAGTTTCTCGCGGGCGTCTTCGCCGGTCACCGTGGGGTTGAAGATCACGGACGTGCTGCCGGGCTCACGCTCCTGGGTCCCGGCGGGCGCGTCGTCGGCCCCGGTCCGCGGCGAGGGAACGGCGGCCACGGACCCGTCGACGAACAGGGCACGGCCGACGATCAGCAGGGACAGGGCCCCGTTGACCATTCCGCCGATCACGTCCGTGGGGTGGTGCATGCCCCGGTAGAGGCGGGAGACGCCGACGACCAGCGGCACGAGGAACAGCAGCCCGGCCAGCGGCCACCGCCACGGCCTGCGCACCCGGGACAGTACGAGCACGGCGAGTCCGGCGTAGAGCGCGGTGGCCGCGCCGGTGTGGCCGGAGGTGTAGCTGGACGTGGGCGGGGACGCGTCGAGGCGGTCCACGTCCGGGCGGGTACGGTCCACCGACTCGGTGACAGCCAGGAACACCAGTGCCTGGAGCGAGACGGAGACGGCGAGGAAGACCGCCTGACGCCACATCGGCAGCCGGGGCACGAGCAGCAGGGCCACACAGCTCAGCAGGGCGATGGCGATCACCGTGAGCGTGTTGCCCGCCTCGGAGCCGAGGTACGAGAGGGCGGTGAGCGGACCCGTACGGATCCGCTCGAATCCCTCGTTGACGTTGTCCTCGACCGTCAGCGGCCACACGTTCCGGGCGGGACCCGTGATCAGGAGCCCGAAGCCCACCATCAGGGCGGCCTGACAAACGGTCAGTGCGCCGATGCGCGCGGCGGTCCTGCCGGTTCCGCGGGGCAGGACGGACGAGTGGCCCGCCCGGACCGCGTCGGGTCCTTCTCCGGTCGTTCCTGCGGCTCTTTCCGGTACGGCGGTCGGCATCGGGGCTCCCACGGGGCGGCGGCTCGCGGCGGTCTTCGGCTGGGTGACGTTCACACCCGATCCACCGCCGTATGCCCCGGAAGCGGAGGCGCAGACACTCCGTGACGTGGGAACCCACGAATCCGCGCCCCCGGACGCGCACAGAAGGTGCCGATGGGGCGTTCCACCCACAGCCAACGCCCGTGTCCGGATCGAAGCTGCGCCCTGTCGCGCCGGGCGGGCCGCCGCGTGCAGCTGCGTGGCCGGGTCAGTGGTGTCGTCGGCGCGGTCCGCCAGGATGCGGGGCGCCCATCGACGGCTGGGGGCGGCGCCGACTGTCGTACTCGCTACATCCTCTGTGGCTCCATTGACGAGAGGACCGGCCAACTCGAGAACTACCGAGGAGAACGCGTATGAGGATCGTCATCACCGGTGGCTTCGGTTTCCTGGGACAGCGGGTCGCCGACACCCTGCTCGAGCGGCGCACCCTGTGCGGCGCTCCCATCGAGCGTCTGGTGCTCGCCGACCGGGTCGTTCCCGCTGGGTCGCCGATGGTGGCCGACCCGGTGGTGGAGGTCGTCCGAGGCGACCTGACGAAGCGCTTCGGCGAGATCTTCGAGCAGCCGGTGGACATGCTGATCCACCTGGCTTCGGCGGTCTCGGCCGAGTGCGAGGCCGACTTCGACCTCGGTATGAGCGCCAATCTGGACACCACCCGCGCACTGCTCGACGCCGCCCGCGCGCAGACGGCCTCCGGCGGGCCGACACCCCGGGTGGTGTTCTCCAGCAGCGTCGCGGTCTACGGTTCCGACCCCACGCTGCCGCTGCCGCCTCTGGTCAGCGAGTCGACGCTGCCCACACCGCGGTCCAGCTACGGAACGCAGAAGCTCATCTGCGAACAGTTGATCGCCGAGTACACCCGCCGGGGTTTCGTCGACGGACGCGTAGCGCGCCTGATGACCGTCTCGGTGCGGGCGGGCATGCCGAACGCCGCCGCCTCCGGCTTCCTGTCCGGCATCATCCGCGAGCCGCTCGCGGGCCTCCCTGCCACCTGTCCGGTCAGCCCCGGCCTGCGGGTCGCCCTGGCCTCGCCGCGGCGTACCGTCGAGGGCATCCTCCGCATCACCGAGGCCGAGCGCGGCCCGGGCGGACTCGAGGGCGGCCTTCCGGTCAATCTGCCGGCGCTCACGGTCACGGTCGCCGAAATGCTGGACACACTGCGCCGGGTGGCCGGCGACGCCGTCGCCGACCTGGTGACAGTCGCACCCGACCCCGCCGTCGAGGCCATCGTCGGCTCCTGGCCGGCCGCACTCGACAACGCGCGTGCCACGGCACTCGGCCTCCGGCCCGACGAGAACTTCGAGTCGGTCGTACGGGCGTACGTCGAGGACCATCCCGATGCCATCAGCGATCGAAGCGGCTGGAGCGATTTCTCCTAGCCCTCCGAACCCTCGCAACTCGTCATGTTCGAGGAGCGCGCAGCATGATGCCCAGTGCAAGGCGGTTGGACATCTGCCCGCAGGACTTTCTCCCTCTGACGTTCGCCGTTCGCCGTTCGCCGTTCGCCGTTCGCCGGTCCCGTGACAGCAGGTCCGGACGCGGCTCGCAGACCCCGCCGAGCGTGAGCGCGTACTGCTCTTCGGCGGTGACCTGTGCGGTGCGGGCGCCGGCCCTGCAACGGACGTCCTCGTTCGAACGCCGCAGTCTCTGTAGCCACAAACCAGGGGCCCGGCAACCACCAGCCGGACCCCTGCCTCCTGCCGAGCGGCCCCTCCCCTGCGCCGGAGCTGAACTCGGCCCCTCGCCCGTCGCGCCGCCAGCAGGCCTACCCGTTGCCTTCCCCCGTGGCCTTCGCCGGCGTCGGCGCCACTGCCGACAGCGGCTTGGCGATGTCCTCCAGTGAGCGGCGTTCTGCGTTCACCGCGAGGAACGCGGCGACGATCCCGGCCGCGCACATCAAGCCGGCGCCGATCTGGAAGGCGAGCACGGTCTCCCCGACCACGCCGGACGCGGTGAGGTCGGCGAAGACCAGCGGGCCGGTGATGCCACCGGCAGCGGTGCCGATGGCGTAGAAGAAGGCGATGCACATGGCCCGCGTCTCCATCGGGAAGATCTCGGAGACCGTCAGGTAGGCGCTGGAGGCGCCCGCCGACGCGAAGAACAGCACCGCGCACCAGCAGGCTGTCAGCGTGGTCGCGGTCAGCGAGCCGCGATCGAACAGCCATGCCGTGCCGAACAGCAGCACGCCGGAGAGCAGGTACGTCGAGGAGATCATCACCCGGCGGCCAACCGTGTCGAAGAGCTTGCCGAGCAGCAGCGGGCCGAAGAAGTTGCCCACCGCGATCACGGCGAAGTAGTAGCCGGTGCTGCCGCTCGGGACGTCGAAGAACTTCGTCAGGATCGCGCCGAAGCCGAAGGTGATCGCGTTGTAGAGGAACGCCTGGCCGATGAAGAGGGAGAAGCCGAGCACACTGCGCTTGCGGTAGGTCGCGAAGACGGTGCGGGCGATCTCGCCGAACCCGACCGTCTTGCGCTGCTGGATGGTGATCTCGTGCTCGGGTTCCGGAAGCGGCTCGTCCTTCTCGGACTCGACCTTCCGCTCGATGGAGGAGACGATCTCCTCCGCCTCCCCTTCCCTGCCGTGGATCAGCAGCCAGCGTGGACTCTCGGGGACGTGCCGTCGTACGACGAGGATGACCAGGCCGAGAACCACGCCCAGGGCGAAGGTCAGCCGCCAGCCCACGTCCTTCGCCAGGATGTCGGTGTTCAGCGCGACGATCGACAGCAGTGAACCACCGACCGCGCCGATCCAGAAGCTGCCGTTGATGATGAGGTCGACACGGCCGCGGTAGAACGACGGGATGAGCTCGTCGATCGCGGAGTTGATGGCCGCGTACTCGCCGCCGATGCCGAAACCGGTGAGGAAGCGGAACGCGAAGAACCACCAGGTCGAGAAGGACACCGCGGTCAGCGCGGTGGCGACCAGATAGACCGCCAGGGTGATCATGAAGAGCTTCTTGCGGCCGAAACGGTCGGTCATGCGCCCCCAGAAGAGGGCGCCGACGCAGGCTCCGGCCACGTACAGGGCGGCCGCGATCCCGGTGACCTGACCTGAGGTGATCGGCAGACCACTGCCGGGCTCCGAGAGCCGGGCGGAGATATTGCCGACGACCGTGACCTCCAGGCCGTCGAGGATCCATACGGTGCCGAGCCCGATCACGATCGTCCAGTGCCAGCGTGACCACGGGAGGCGGTCGAGGCGGGCAGGGATTGAGCTGGTGATGGTGCGGCCGGTTCCGGCCGGAGCGGTGGCGCTGGACATGGGCTCCCTCCTCGTCGAACGAACCACCTCCGGGTGCCCCTGCCCTGTCGCTTTACGCTCCGGCACGGATCGGGACGGACCGTCCTACGCCCGGCACTGCCAGGGAACGGTCGCCTTCTCCGCCGGACCGATGGGGGCGATCGGAGACAGGTCGACAGCCAACTCCGCGGAGTGGGTCATGGTGGAAAATCACCAGTGCTTGCTGAATACAACCCACGACTTCGACACCGTCTCTTCCTACGGTTGCCGTATGCCAACCACACGACAACTGCTGAGTACTGTCCAGCTGGCGCGGTTCGTGGCCCACGGTTTCCTGCGCCTCGACGGCGTCGTGCCCCGGGAACTCAACGAGGAGGCGCTCGGCGTCTTCGCCGCGGGGCTGCCCTCCGTGCCGTACGGCACCCCTGTGCCGAAGGCCTTCCCCGAGGGATCGTTCGCCAGACGACTCGTCGAACTGCCCGCCGTCGCAGGCGCGTTGCAGAGCCTGGTGGGCATCGATCCGACCGTCGACCACCACTACGTACACACGCGTGAACCGCGTGAGGGCAGCGCGCAGCCGCTGCACGCCGACGCTCTCATCGATCTGCGGACCGATGCCTTCGACGTGCAGCTCATGTACTACCCGCAGGCGGTCACCGCGGACATGGGCGGCACACTCATCGTCCCGGGCAGTCATCTGCGCCGGACCAACGAGTCCGATACCGGCCGCTACCAGAACCTGCGCGGCCAGACCCGGCTGACCTGCCCGGCCGGCACGGTCATCCTGCTGCACCATGGCATCTGGCACGGAGGCCGGCGCAACGAGAGCGACATCGTTCGCCACATGTACAAGATCCGTTTCAACCCGACCGTGCCTCAGGTGCGGCTCTGGGACACGCGGGACCTGCACGACCCAGCTGTGCGTGACGAGTTGGGACACACCTTCCCCTGGTACGAACCCGCCACCGGCAGGCTGGAGATCCACAACCGGATCAGGCTCTGGCGCTTCCTGTCCGCCGACCCCGACTTCGACATCGAGTACTGGGCCACCCGTATCACCAACCGACCTGCCCAGAGGAGAAGCGCGTGACCAGTTCGAACACCGTGCGGCAGCAGGTTCTCGTCCTGTACCTCGGCACATCGGCGCTTGACTCCCCGGTCATCGGATGGGCCCGCTACGACGGCACCGGCGCGACCCGGCCCACGACGGGGGACAGTGATGAGCCGCCGTACGAGACGGGCGTCGCCGCGCTGGAGGACGGCTGGCGTCTCTTCCAGGCCGCCCAGTTGATCCCGCCCTACCCGGGGGCGGAACACGAGACGTCGTTCCTCAAGCACGAGTTCTTCTTCGAGAAGCTCGTGCAGCGGGAGCCAGACACGACGACGCCCCTGTAGCTGTTGGCGCCCGACCTCGATACAGGCCTACCAGGGCCTCTGAACTGCCGTTATCACGCAGGGTGCAATACGGTCGGCTGCCGTCTCGGACGAGTCCGTGCGGCAGCCGCCGCCATCGTCGTCCCCCTCAGGCGACGTCCGCGTAGGACGTTCCGATCTTCAGAGCGTCCACGTAGTGGTCCATCGAGCTGGGTTCGGCGCCGTAGACGCCCCACTTCGGGTGGTTCTCGCTGTCGAAGGTGCGGCAGTTCCAGCGCTGGGTTCCGTTGCTGAAGGTCTGCTTGGTGCCGTTGAACCAGAGCTCGACCCAGCCGCCGAGGGTCTCGTCGGACAGGTGAAGACCGACGGCGACACGGTTCCAGGCGCCCGCGGAAACCGGTGTGGACCAGATCGTGTGCACGGTGCCGTCCGGTTGCCGCTGGATCATCGTCAGCCTGCCGCTGATCATCTTGAGCACGACGGGCCAGTTCTGCTGGTGGTCGCCGTAGGACTTCCACTGGAAGATCGCGTTGTTGTCGACCGTGCTGGAAAGCTTGCTGGCCCAGCCCAGGTAGTGGGTGCTGCCGTTGGTGAACGTGTATTCGTCGCCGCTCACGGTGATGCCGCGGCTCTCGCAGCGGTTGGAGCCGGCCGGTTTGTGGTAGCGCCACACCTTGCCCCGCGCGGAGTCGTCCACCGCGGTCACGCCTCCGGGTGCGGCACAGTTGCTGCCGATGTTGGCGAAGATGCCGGTGCCCCGGGAGGCGTCGCCGTCCCAGATCACCGTGGCCTGTGCCTGTCCGGCCATCAGGGTCATGACGGCCACGGCCGCGGTGCAGACCGAGGCAAGTCCTAAGCGCCTGTTGCTCATAGGTGCCCTCCTGTGTCGATTGATGGGGGGTGGGGGTCGGGTGGTGTCGTCAGGTCAGTCCCCACTGCGGGGCATCGCCGTCGGCCGGGACGTTCCGCGGTTCGAGGCGCGGCCGTTCACCACGGCGGGTCACCACAGCCGTACGGCCCCGGCGCACGCCGACGGCGATCGTGCCGTCGCCGCGGTCGCGGTACGGGAGCCGGGAACCGTTCGCCTTGTCGCGGACCTCGATCTCGCCGTCGATGCCGTGCCGCAGCACCAGCGGTTCGCCCGCCTCGCTCGCCACGGCGATCCAGTCGGTTCGGCCGTTGGTCCGGGAGGCGTCGACCAGGAAGGCACCCTGCGTACGGACCTGGGAGATGGAGACGTCCGACCAGGCGGAGGAGACTGCGGGGAACACCCGCACCACGCCGCCGTGGCTCTGGGTGACCATGTCGAGCAGCGACTGGGCCGCGCTGACAGGGCTCTCCAGCGCGAAGTTGGAGCCCTCGCGGTACATCGTGTTCGGGGTCAGGGCGCAGTCGTCGACGACGTTGCCGTCGAGAAAGAACCGCAGATAGGACAGTGCCTGCTCGCCGTTGCCGAACAGGGTCTCCATGGACGAGGCGGCGGCGTAGCTGTATCCGTGCCAGCGCACCTGCCTCGATGTCCAGTGGTCGAAGGTGCGCCGATCCAGCTTCTCCTGCAGCGGGTACAGCCACAGCAGATGGGAGAAGTGCCGGTGCGATTCGGCGAGGGGGACGCCGTCGCCGATCATCACGCCGTCCTCGTTCTCGTGGTACGGGACCAGCCTGGCGAGGATGTCACGCCACCGCGCCACGTGCGGGTCGTTCAGCCGCAGCCGTTTCGCCGAGGCCAGCAGCGTCGCGCAGCCCCATTTCAGCAGCGACAGGTCGTAGGTGCAGTCGGTGGCGTTGGCGTACTCCGGCGAGCGGGTCTCGGGCAGGTGCAGCCTGCCGTCCGTGCCTTCGGTGAGGAAGCGGGCGTGGTAGTTGACCGCCTTTGTGAGCACCGGGTGGATGACGTGGCGCAGCACCTCGTCGTCCATGTGGTGGCGGTAGGTCACCCAGGCGTTGTGCAGCGCCCAGATGAGGTTTCCGGTGTGGTCGTTGGGGTTGACGCCGGGGCGGCCGACGTAGCGCGGGCCCGAGCGCAGTTTCCAGTCGCCGGGGTGGCAGAGCGCGTACGTCTCGCCGTCGCGCAGCTCCGGCCAGATGTTGGTCTCCAGGTTCTCGTGGTAGCGGGCGAAGGTGGGGGTGATGGCGTCCAGCTCCCGGTGGTTGGAGCCGTTGGCCGCCGGATAGGTGACCTGGACGTTGGTGTTCCACCAGATGTTGGTCCAGCCGTTGCCCGACTCGGGGAACCAGGGGCCGAACACCGGGGTGACCGGGCCGCCCGCGCGGGTGGCGCAGGCGAGCTTGTAGAGCTGGATCCAGTAGAAGCGCTGAACCTTCTTGTCGGGTACGGAGACCAGGCTGCGCCGGTAGAAGCTGTGCCACCAGCGCCGATGCCGGGCGATGTCGCGGTCCGGGGAGCCGTCGAGAGTTTCGTCGACCGTGCGGACCGCCTCCTCGCGGCCCGTCGAGTGCGGGTGGCCGTACGCGATGGAGGCGGCCAGCAGGCGCTGTGTACCGGAGCGGACCTCGCGCCAGGCGGTGGAGTAGCCGCCGCCCGCGTGCAGCGGCTGCTCGACGAGGCCCGGGGCGAGGGCGGGGTCCGGGTTGGCGGTGTAGTCGGGCGGCAGCCGGATGGTGCGGGTCGTCCGTGACGGTAACGGGGTGAAACCCCAGGCCGCTGTTTCCTCGCCCGCGGTGGGCCGGAGCCGGGCGAGCAGCACGTCGCGGTGGTTGAGGATCAGGGCGCTGAATGTGGCGCTGCCCTGCGTGGTGGTGATCGTGCCGGTCAGCTCGGCGTCGTCGAGATCGAGCCGCCAGTCCACAGCGGTGATGGCACCGGCGAAGGTGAGCGTGAGACAGCCGACACCGAGCCGTGAGTAGCCGATCGCGGCCTCCCACTGGCCGCGCTGGTCCTGCACCAGACCGTTGTTGATCATGATGCGCAGGACGTTGCCCTCGCCCGGCTTCCGGTAGATGTGCGCCGCCATGTAGCCGTTGCCCAGGAAGGGACCTTCCTGCCAGCTGCCAGGAACGCGTTTCCAGACCATCGCGGCGTCGTCGAGCAGGCCGCCGTGCACATCGCGGTGGTGCGAGCGACCGGCCCAGGCCGTAGGGGAGCCGGCGGTGAGCACGGCTCCTGAGCTGCCCGCGACGAAGGCCCGCCGGGAGATGGGGGTCATGGAGTGGCCTTTCCGAGGAGGGGGCGAACAGGCGCAGTCGGGGGCGGGTGGCCCTCGGGAGGGCGAGGGCGCGCAGCTGCAGGCGGCAGCTCTGTCGCTATAGGTCCGATGAATACATGCCTGAACAAGGATGATCCAGGCATGCCCCATCCCCTCCCGCCGATACATTGGATGACCCGCAGAATCGGCGACATTGCATGCCCTCGTCAAGGTTCTGGACATAATTGATCGGGTCAATGGGACATGGAAAGAGGATGATGGGGACCATGGTGACTAGATCCCGACTTGACATCCGATGAATGTGCCTTCATCGGCAGTTTCACCTGCGGCTGCCAGTGCACGTCATCGCCACCAGTCCGTGTGGTGGGGTGCAGGTGCGGGCCCTGCCGGCCCGGAAGCAGGACAGAGACTCACCTGCCGAGGCGTCCGGGCAGTACACCTGTACCGCGGGCACGGTCATCCGACTGCACGAGCGCAACCCGTCCCCGCCGGTGACCACGGTGACGGCCGGTGCGCCGCTCAGGTGATGGGGGCTGACGGTGAGCCGGTCACCACCGCACCCCGCCCGCGCGGATCACCGAAGCGGTCGTCGCCATGGTGACCGCCATGCTGGACCAGCACCGCACGACCCAGACGCTCGACGACCTCCAGCGGGCCGCGCTCCTCGCCACGGGGGCGCACCACGACCCGACATCACCCACCGCCTCGCCGGGCAGCCGCACGCTCCCCTCCAACCAGTCCCCGCACCGCACACCGCAGCGGTACATGGCGCCGCGAAACTCCTCCAGGCCGCCCGCCAACCCCTCGCCCACCGCGGCCCTGACGAGGCGCTGGTCCGACCGGTCGCCGCACGATGCGGAAGGCGTGTTCCATGCGTTCCAGGTTCTCATCAGGGGTTGTTCTCATCCCCGGGGCGGTTCTCGATCTTCCGCAGCAGTCCCAGCAGTGCCTCTCGCTCCGTCTCCGTCAGAGCCTCGAAGCACTCGGCGAGCACCGAGTTCGCCACCTCGTGGCCCGCCTTCAGCATCCGCTCCCCATCGGCAGTGAGGTGATGCTCGAACCGTCGACCGTGCCCGGGGCGCCGGTCCACCTGCCCCTGCGCCACCAGCCGGCCGGCGAGCGTGCCGAACGCCTGCTCGCTCTGGAAAGTCGCCGCCGCCAACTCCCGGGCACTGGCGCCGGGCGTGCGACCGATCGCGCGCAGCGCGTCCCACTGCGCGAGCGTGCTGCCGATCGACGCGAGGCGACTGTCGAGCCCTCGGTGCTGGCGATACTGGGCGGCCTTCACGGCCCTGCCGAGGACCTGCAGTTCAACGGTCATGTTCGGCAGAGTAACACAATGACTAAACTTGCTTATATAAACATCCTTAGTTATAGTTCCGGTCATGACTTCGGAACTGACACTCACTGAATCCGGCCCCACCACCGGCCGCCCCGTCCTCGTCCTGCACGGCGGTGGTGGCCCCGCCACCGTCACCCCGATCGCCGAACACTTCAGCTCGACGGCCCACACCCTGCTGCCCACCCATCCGGGCTGGAACGGCACCCCCAGGCCCGACCACTTCACCACCGTGGCCGACCTCGCCGCCGCCTACCTGCAGCTTCTCCGCGACCGCCATCTCTCTGACGTCCTGGTCGTCGGCTCCTCGCTCGGCGGCTGGATCGCCGCCGAACTGGCCACCGCCGACACGGAGGGCCTGATCAGCGGGATCGCCCTCATGGACTCGGCAGGCATCGAGGTCGACGGCGAACCGATCCGGGACTTCTTCGCACTCGACGCGCGAGGCGTCGCCGAGTACGCCTACCACAACTCCGAGCGGTTCTACGTCGACCCGGCGACCTTCCCGGCCGAGCGACTCGCCCTCATACAGTCCAACATGGCAGCCCTGCGCATCTTCTCCGGCGGCCCCGCCATGAGCGACCCCACCCTCCGCCCCCGCCTCGCGGGCGTCACCATCCCCACCCTCGTCCTGTGGGGCGAGAGCGACCGCATCGCGACCCCGGCCTACGGCAAGGAGTACGCCGCGTCGTTCACAAACGCCCGCTTCGAAGTCGTGGCGGAAGCAGGCCACCTGCCCCATCTCGAACAGCCGGCGCGCGTCTTCGCGCTGCTCGACGCCTTCGCCGCCGAGACCGGGCGCGGCTGAGGAGCGTCCGGTCACATGTCGAGATCGGCAAATGCTTCGAAACATTCGAAAAAATGGGTCTGAAGCATTTACTCAAGTCTTCAGTGATACATCAAAGCGAGCTACCGTCGTCCTCATCGATCGAGCCAAATACGCCACTCAACAGGAATTACTCCCCTCAGGCGCAGCCGGCAGCGATTTCGAATGTTTCGAAGTGAAAACCGAAACTCTTGACACCTGTCGTGACCCGGCCAACACTGTCGCGTGTTCAGCAGCCCCCATCGGTCCCACGAGGACGAGGAGGAACACGCACATGAACACAGCACCCGCACCCGCATCCCGGCTCAGGCTGTTCATCAGCGGCATCTGCACCATGCTGCTGGTCGCCGTGGCCGCACTGGCCCTGCCCGGCACCGCTCAGGCCGCCACGGTCGTCACCACGAACCAGACCGGCACCAACAACGGCTACTACTACTCGTTCTGGACCGACGCCCCGGGCACCGTCTCCATGACGCTGAACTCCGGCGGCAACTACAGCACCTCATGGCGCAACACCGGGAACTTCGTGGCCGGCAAGGGCTGGAGCAACGGCTCACGCAGGACCGTGAGCTACTCGGGCAGCTTCAACCCGTCCGGAAACGCCTACCTGGCGCTGTACGGCTGGACGTCCAACCCGCTCGTCGAGTACTACATCGTCGACAACTGGGGCACCTACCGGCCCACGGGAACGTACAAGGGCACGGTCACCAGCGACGGCGGCACGTACGACATCTACCAGACCACCCGCTACAACGCCCCGTCGGTGGAAGGCACCCGCACCTTCAACCAGTACTGGAGCGTCCGGCAGTCGAAACGGACCGGCGGCACCATCACCACCGGCAACCACTTCGACGCCTGGGCCCGCGCCGGAATGCCCATGGGCGGCTTCAGCTACTACATGATCCTCGCCACCGAGGGTTACCAGAGCAGCGGCAACTCGAACATCACGGTGGGCTGACCATGACCCTCGTGAAAGCACGGCGTCTCCCGTTACTGGCCGCCGCCGCTCTGGCCACCACCACCACCCTCACCGGCCTCCCCGCCGCCCCGGCGCAGGCCGCCGCCTGCAACGGATACGTCGGACTCACCTTCGACGACGGGCCGTCCACCAACACGACGGCCCTGCTGGGCGCCCTCACCCGGAACGGGCTGCGGGCCACGATGTTCAACCAGGGCCAGTACGCCGCCGCCAACCCGGCCCTGGTCCGCGCCCAGGTGAACGCCGGCATGTGGGTCGGCAACCACAGCTACACCCACCCGCATCTGACCCAGCTCGGCCAGTCACAGATCGACTCGGAGATCTCCCGGACCCAGCAGGCCATCGCCAACGCGGGCGGCGGCACTCCGGTGCTCTTCCGACCGCCGTACGGCGAGACCAACGCGACGGTGAAAGCGGTCGCCACCAAGTACGGTCTGACCCAGATCATCTGGGACGTCGACTCACAGGACTGGAACGGCGCCAGTACCGACGCGATCGTGCAGGCCGCCGCCCGGCTCACCAACGGGCAGGTCATCCTCATGCACGACTGGTCCGCGAACACGCTCGCCGCGGTTCCACGCATCGCGCAGGGCCTGACCGGCCGCGGCCTGTGCGCCGGGAAGATCTCCCCGGCGACCGGCCGAGCCGTAGCCCCGTAGCCGGCCCCACCCAGTACATCGGTACCCCGCACCGGTGGCGCGGCAGCCCCCGGCTGCCGCGCCACCGCCTGTACGCCCACCCTCCGAGAACCGACGGCCGACGGTCGGAGAACCACGGCATCATGGGCCGCAAGGAGGAGGCGTAGGCGTGCCCCACTGGTACCGAGGTACCACCGGGTTGCCGAAGATTCCCCTGTGGTCCCAGAGGTCCGGCCGACGACGCCCGTAACTTCGAACACAGATGCCGCGCCGCGTTCGCGGCCGAGTTCGAAGCGAGAAGGGCCCGCCCATGATCGAAGCACGAGAGCTCACCAAGCGGTACGGGGACAAGACGGTCGTCGACCACTTGAGCTTCATCGTGAAGCCGGGCGAGGTGACCGGCTTCCTGGGCCCCAACGGCGCGGGCAAGTCCACGACCATGCGCATGATCATCGGTCTGGACTCCCCCACCGCCGGCTCGGTCACGGTCAACGGCAAGTCCTACGCACGGCACGCCGCTCCACTCCAGGAGATCGGCACCCTGCTGGAGGCCAAGTCCGTCCACCCGGGCCGGACCGCCTTCAACCATCTGATGGCGCTCGCGCACACCCACGGCATTTCCCGCGGCCGGGTCGACGAGGTCATCGAGCTGGCCGGGCTGACCAGCGTGGCCGGCAAGCGGGTCGGGGCCTTCTCACTGGGCATGGGCCAGCGGCTCGGCATCGCCTCGGCCCTGCTGGGCGACCCGGCCATCGTCATGCTCGACGAACCGGTCAACGGCCTCGACCCCGAAGGCGTCCTGTGGGTACGCAACCTGCTGCGCGGCCTGGCCGACGAGGGCCGCGCCGTGATGCTGTCCTCGCACCTGATGAGCGAGACCGCCCTGATCGCCGACCACCTGGTGATCATCGGACGCGGCCGGCTGCTCGCGGACACCACGGTCGACGACTTCACCCGGGAGGCCGGCGGCTCCGGCGTGAAGGTCGCCACCACCGAAGCCATCAAGCTGCGTTCGCTGCTGGCCGGCCCGGAGGTCACGATCAGCTCGGCCTCCGCCGAGGAACTGGTGGTCGTAGGACGTGACGCCCGGGAGATCGGGACGATCGCCGCTCAGCACGGGGTGGCGCTGTACGAACTCACCCCGCAGGCCGTGTCCTTGGAGACGGCCTTCATGGAACTCACCCACGACGCCGTGGAGTACCAGAGCGCTCCTGCCGACACCGAGCGAAAGGCCGCCTGATGACCTCCACCACCCTCGCCCCGGAAATCTCCGGCACGCTGGTTCGCGAGGTGACCAGCCGCCGGGTACTGCGCTCGGAGTGGGCCAAGTTCTGGTCGCTGCGGTCGAGTTGGATCACGCTGGCCGTCGGCGTGGTCCTGCTGATCGCCTTCGGCGCGATCGCGTCCGCCACCTACGGTCCGGACGCCGCCACGAATCAGGGGCCCGGACCGAACTCCGGTGTCAGTGACGCGGTGAGTCTGGCCCTGACCGGCGTGACCTTCGCATCGCTGGCCGTGGGCGTGCTCGGCGTGCTCCTCTCCGCGGGTGAGTACAGCACCGGCATGATCCGCTCCACCCTCGCCGCGGTGCCGCGCCGGCTGCCCGTGCTGTGGGCGAAGAGCGCCGTGATCGGGCCGATCGCACTGGTCCTCACCACGATCGCCGCGCTGGCGGCGTTCCAGCTGGGCACACTGGGCCTGGACGGCGAGAAGATCGCGCTGTCCCTGGGTGACGTCGGCGTGCTGCGCAGCCTGGCCGGTGCCGGCGTCTATCTGGGACTGGTCGCCGTGTTCGGCGTGGCGCTGGGGATGCTGCTTCGCTCCTCCGCCGGAGCCATCGCCACCCTCGTCGGGATCCTTCTCATCCTCCCCGGTCTCGCCTCGCTGCTGCCCGACTCCGTGTACGACAACATCAACCCCTACTTCCCCAGCAACGCGGGTTCGGCCGTCTACGCCCTGCACCAGTCCGCCGACTCACTGTCGCCCGGGGCGGGGCTCGCGGTCTTCGCCGGCTGGGTGGCCCTGACCCTCGCCGGCGCCGCCTTCCGCCTGGTCCGGACCGACGTCTGAGCTGCCGAAACCAGCGACAATGAGGTCCATGAGTCCACAGCGCGCGGCAGCCGCCGCGCCGTCCGCCCGGAGGACGCTCCCGCCGTCCTCCGGGCTCGACGACGCCTGGGCGCACCCGCTCCTGGGCCGTCTGCTGCGCGGGCAGAGCCGCCATCGTGAACTGGACGTACGCCATCCGTGGCTGCTCGACACCGCGGTGGTACTGGTGGTCGCCCTGGTCAGCCTGCCCGACCTGCTCTCCCCCGGCAGCAACGGGCCCTTCGGGGAGGCAAGCAGCCACGGTCAGCCTCCGACCGGCGTTCTGTGCCTCTTCGCCGCCGCGCTCATCGTGCCACTGTGGTGGCGCCGCCGGGCCCCGGCCGTCGCCTTCTTCGTGATCATGCTGGTGTCCATCGTCCAGTGGTCGATGGGTGTCTGGCAGCAGGCCGGCGTCAGTGCCCTCGTCACCTTGTACACACTGGCTGTGTGCGGTTCCCTGCGCGTCCTCGGCTGGGCCGTCGCGGTCACCTTCGTCGGTCTCACCTCGGCGGTCTGCTTCCTGACTCGGGTCGAGCGCCCGCTGCTCGGGCTGTTCTTCGTGCTGGGCACGGCGACAGCGGCCGTAGCCGTCGGCCTGACCCTGCGCATCCGCCGGATGTACCTGGCCGCGCTGGAGGACCGCGCCGCCCGCCTGGAGATCGAGCGCGACCAACGCGTCCAGCTCACCGCCGCCGCCGAACGCGCCCGGGTCGCCCGGGAGATGCACGACATCGTCGGCCACAACCTCTCCGTCATGGTCAGCGTCGCAGACGGCGCCGCCGTCCTCGCCGCCAACCGCGACGAGCGGTCCGCCGAGGCGCTGCGCATTCTCGGCGACACCGGGCGCCAGGCCATGGGCGAACTGCGGCGCGTGCTCGGCGTACTGCGCCAGGAGCAGGAGCACGAACGGCTGCTCGGTCCGCAGCCGGGCATCCGTGATCTGGATCCCCTCCTGGCGCGGGTCCGCGCAGCGGGACTGAGGGTGATCTACCGGACCGAGGGCACGCTCGACTCTCTCGGCGGCGGCGTGCAGCTCACCGTCTACCGCATCGTCCAGGAGGCGTTGACCAACACGCTCAAACACGCCGGTCCGGGCGCTACCGCCGAGGTCACCGTGGCCGCCGCGGCCGGCCGGCTGCGGATCCGGATCACCGACACCGGAACACCGCCGGGGTCCCCCGTACGCGCAGAGCCGGGGCCACAGGCCGGCGTCGATCCCGGCCACGGCCTGGTCGGCATCCGGCAGCGGGCGGCCATGTACGGCGGTGACGTCACCGCCGGCCCCCGCGACGCCGGGCCCGGCTGGATCGTGGACGTCGTGCTCGCCGTGCCCTCCGCGCCCGCGCTGCCGGCATCGGGAGAGCAGCTGTCGTGACCACCGTGCTGATCGCCGACGACCAGCCCCTGCAACGCATGGGGTTCCGCATGCTCCTGGAGGGCACTCCCGGCCTGACCCCGGTCGGCGAGGCCGAACACGGGGCCGAGGCCGTCCGCCTGGCCGCGGAACTCCGCCCCGACGTCGTCCTCATGGACATCCGCATGCCCGGCATGGACGGTCTGGAGGCCACCCGCCGGATCATCGCCTCCGGCGGCCGTACCCGCGTCCTCATCGTGACCACCTTCGACCTCGACGAGTACGCCTACGAAGGACTGCGGTCCGGCGCCAGCGGATTCCTGCTCAAGGACGCCCGGCCCGAGGAACTCGTCGCGGGCATCCACGCGGTGGCGACCGGCGACGCCGTCGTCGCCCCGAGCCTGACCCGGCGCCTCCTGGACGCCTACGCCCACCAGGTGCTCGCCCCGCCCGGCGTCTCCACGGCCGAGGACCCCCGGCTGCGGGCCCTCAGCGACCGCGAACGAGAGGTCCTGGTCGCCGTCGGCCGGGGCTGGACGAACACCGAGATCGCCGAACGGCTCGTCCTCACCGAGTCCACGGTGAAGAAGCACGTCGGCCGGGTCCTCGCCAAGATCGGGGCCCGCGACCGCGTTCAGGCCGTGATCCTGGCGTACGACGCCGGACTCGTCAGGGCCAAACCCTAGCCGGGAAGCGCCCGTTGAAGATGATGTCGCCGGGTGGGTGACGGCTCGTCACCGAAGCCCACGCGGTCCGCGTGCAGCCTGGAGGCGAAGACGTGCCCAGAGCTGAAGCGCCGGCCCGCGCCCGTCACGTCTGCCGGGACGGGCGGGCCGGGCGGGCCGACGCCTCGGATAACGGCTCGCCGATGGGGTCGGAGCCGGTCAACCGGATGAAGTGCCAGGTGCCCCGGATCATGCGACGGTGAAGTCGGCGGCCTGGGTGACCAGCTTCGTCTCGCCGTCCTTCGCGGTGGCCAGCACGGCGACGTGCCACACACCCCGCTCGGACGTCTCGACGTCGGCGCGGGTGACGGGGACCGTGTAGGTGCAGCGCACGGTGTCCCCACCGGACGGCTTGCACACGGCCGACTCCACGGAAGCCATGTCCTTGGCGGTCAGCCCCTGCTTGGCGAAGAAGGACGAACTCGCCGGCCACGCCAGGACCTTCACGCCCTTTACCCCGGAGGACGCCGTGACGTCGGTGGTGAAGGTCAACGAGCCGTCGCGGTCGCCGACGGGGGCCGCGAACCGGGCGGCGCCGTGCGCCACCGACAGAGGCTGCTCCCCGGCGTAGGCCAGGGCGAAGGCTCCGGCACCACCGAGGACGACAACACCGGCGGCAACGGCCAGAACAATACGACGCGCCATCAGAAATTCCCCCAACAGGATCAGCAGGATCAGACCGGCGCTCTTGCCGCGCCGTTGCCCCAATCCTGGCCGGGCGGCAGGCGCCGGGTATGAGCACAGGTACTCAACTCCGGCCTGAGTAGAGGATGTTCGGCAGTGAGGACGAAGGCACGAGGCCGGCGGACCGCAACTCACCCACCCCGCTTCCCCACGGAGATGGAGCGCATCACGAAGCCGGCAGCCACAGCACCTCCTGCGGCTCCGTCCGCCCCGCCCGAGCGCCTCATTGCTGGCGGGAGTCCGGCGTCCGGAGTATGCGTGCAGCCGCGTAGGTGTGGTGCGGAACGCCGCCGGAGTCAGGGCCGAGCGGCGGAGTGGCTGTCGGGGAGGACAGGAAAGATCCGGTCGAGGCCCACCATGCGCAGTACCCGCAGCGTGTGGGCCGGGACGGCTGCCAGGGCGATGTCCGAACGGGCGGCTCGGGCATGGTTGCGGGCTGCAATCAGGCTGGTGAGTCCGCTCGAGTCGCAGAACTCCATGCCGGCCAGGTCCAGGACGAGGCGCCGGCCCGGCTGGAGGGTGAGCGTGCTGAGCAGCTCACGTGGTTCGGGTGCACTCGTGCGGTCGAGTTCGCCGGTGATCTCCAGCACGGGACGGTGGCGGCGTCTCGGGTGGTGATCTTCAGCTCTCCCAGGTCCCGCCCGGCCTTCCGCCGAGCCGCCCGTTGGTTGCCCGTCCCTCACAACGCCCTCACAGACACGAGCGGCCGAATCGAGATGAACAAGGCGACAGTGGGTAGGCGAAATTACGCGATAACGGCAACCAGCGATGAAGCGGAAACGATCCACGGGAAGAGTTCTATGGTCATCCCGCGTAAAACCCGGGCATCGGACGAACAGGAACCCACGGCCCTGCGATACAGCGCCGCCTGGGACACGACAGACGCGTCGGTGGCGGACGCCCGAGCGGCCGTGCGCACGCTGCTGGCCGATGCCGGCCACAACCCTGACCACCGACCGAGCCAGGACGCCCAGCTCGTCGTCAGTGAGCTGGTCACCAACGCGCTGCGTCACGCACCCGGTCCGGGCGGCCTGGCACTGGAGGTGACACCTGACGCCGCGCTGCTGCGCATCACCGTGCGTGACAGCTCCCCTCGCCCGCCCGAACTGCCCGCATACGACATCCGCCGCGTCGGCGGGCACGGCCTTCAGCTGGTCACCCGTCTGTGCGACCAGCTGACCACCATCGGCCTGGAGACGGGCAAGCAGATCGTCGCCCACCTGCGCCTGCCCAGACCCGTCAGCTAGGACCTGCTGGTGGTGGGGTGCCGGAATGCCCCGGGCCGACGGGTACGGAGAGAAATGCCTCGCGAAGGCCGCGACGAGCGGCGGACCGGTCGGCTCGTGGGGTTGAAGGGCCGGATGTTCGGCCGCACCCCGGAGCGCGGTGTTCGTGACACCCGGCGATCACCGCATCGCGCCGGACCGGCAAGAACATCGTGATTCGGGACCGTCTCCCGGCCACCTCGGCGCGCGTCTGTCAGCCCAGTCGCCTCGATGCCCGCTGGAGAAGCGTCCGCAGCAGGGCCGTCTCCTCGGTGCCGAGAGCGGTCACGATGCGATCCTGTTCACGTTCGACCACCGATGTCCAGCGGGCCAGCGCCTCATTTCCCCGCTCGGACGCGAAGACCAGGACGCGCCGCCGGTCGGTGTCGTCCACCCGGCGCAGGACGAGGCCGAGGGACACCATGCGGTCGACGACCTTGGTCAGGGTCGGCGCCGTCAGCAGCGCGAACTCGGCGACTTCGGCCATGGCGTGGCCGGTGCCGTCTCCGAGGAACGACAGCACGCGCCACTCCTCGAGCGTTCCGCCCTGCGCCTTCAGCGCATCACCGAGCCGTTGGACGACGCTCCGCTCCACAAGCGTGAGTGCTCGCGCCAAGTCGAGTTCGGATACGGCCGCCGGGGTGGTGGTCATCGCCCTGCCAAGTGTCGTCGTGGTGTGGGGGTGCGCTACGTGCTCTACGGCGGTCGTGCGCACTCGCGCCGCAGAGAAGGTTTGGGTGAAGTGGTTCCACGATACAGTCATTTCCTTATCGCTGCGAAATATTCTCGTAGCAACCAATCGTTACTGTGAGCCCTATGATCGAGAAGGCGTCTGTCCGGCTCGGCTCTCCGGCAGACCGGGCCCGGGACGCGCTGGACGTCGCCCTGGTGATACCCCTCCAGGGTCCCGCCGGGATCTTCGGGCCGTCCTGCGAGTGTTGCGCCCAGCTCGCGGCCGAAGAGGTCAACGCCTCCTCGGGCGTACTGGGCAGGGAGCTGCGGCTGGTGCTCGTCGACGGCGGGGCTCCGCCCGAGCAGGTGGCGACCGAGATCGACGCACTGGTGTCCGGCGGCGTCGTCGACGCGGTGGCGGGCTGGCACATCTCCGCCGTCCGCGAGGTCGTCGCCCCGCGCATCGACGGCCGCGTGCCGTACGTCTACACCGCCCTCTACGAAGGCGGTGAGCGCTCCCCCGGCGTGTTCCTCACCGGCGAGACCCCGGCCCGCCAACTGCGGCCCGCACTACGGTGGTTCGCCGGCGAACTCGGCATCAGGCGCTGGACGATCGTCGGCGACGACTATGTCTGGCCCCGCTCCTCCGCCCGCGCCGCCCACCGCTATCTGCGGGAACTGGGCGGTGAGGTCTGCGACGAGATGTACGTTCCGCTCGGCACCAAGGACTTCGGCCAGGTGTTGGCCCGGGTCGCGGCCAGCGACTGCGAGGCCGTACTCATGCTGCTGATCGGCGACGACGCCGTGCACTTCAACCGCGCGTTCACCGCCGCCGGACTCGACCGCGACCACATCCGGTTCAGCTCGCTGATCGAGGAGAACGTCCTGCTGGCGACCGGGCCGGAGAACACCCGGGGCCTGATGACCTCGGCCGGCTACTTCGAGGACCTGCCCACCGCGTCCGGCCTCGACTTCGCCGCCGCGTACGGCCGTCGGTTCGGCCCCGCGGCGCCGGTGCTCAACAGCCTCGGCGAATCCTGCTACGAGGGCGTGCGCATGCTCACCGAGCTGCTGCGCCGGGCCGGCGGTACGGACATGACCAGGATCCAGTCGGCCGCCGAGGGCCTTGAGTACGAGACTCCGCGTGGCACCGTCCAGATCCGCGACCGGCACCTGCACCAGCGGGTGTTCCTCGCCGCGGCCGACGGGCTGCAGTGGGACGTGCTCCAGCAACTGCCGTAGCCGTCACCGCGGCGCGGACATCCTTTTACACGCACGTAACACGGTGAACCCTTGCCCAATTACTTCGGTTGGAAATACTTTCATCTCGAAGCTTTTGGAAGTGGGTTGTCCATGGCGACTTATCAGTACCGCTGCCCGGGCTGCGGAACCTTCGACGTGATCCGTCCGATGGGCCGCGCTCTGTCCGAAGAGCCCTGCGAGACGTGCGGCCACCAGGCCCACCGTGTCTTCACCGCACCGATGCTGCCCCGCACCCCCCTCCCTCTGAGCCGCGCCCTGCGGGCCCAGGAGGCCAGCGCTCACGAACCTCGTGTGGTCACCGAGATACCCCCGGCCCACCACCGGCCGGCCCCGACCACCGACCCCCGACAAGCCCGGTTGCCCAAGCCCTGAGTCCGGAGCCGTGAGCCCCCGACCGTGAAGCCCTCGGGCCCAGTCTCCCTGTCTCCTGTCACTCGATCCCCGGCACGAAAGGCAGTCCCATGCCCGAAGTCGTCTTCAGCGTCGACCAGGCCATGTCCATGCGCGACCAGAAGGTCCCCGGCCACAACCGCTGGCACCCCGACATCCCGCCCGCCGTCACCGTGAAGCCGGGCTCGGACTTCCGCATCGAGTGCCGGGACTGGACCGACAACCAGATCGGCAACAACGACTCGGCCAACGACGTCCGTGACGTCGACCTCACCCACGCCCACATGCTCAGCGGTCCCATCGCGGTGGAAGGCGCCGAGCCCGGCGACCTGCTCGTCGTCGACATCCTCGACCTCGGTCCCGTACCGCAGGCACAGGGCGAGGGATCGGGACAGGGCTGGGGCTACACCGGCGTCTTCGCCAAGGACAACGGCGGCGGCTTCCTCACCGACCGCTTCCCCGACTCGTACAAGGCCGTCTGGGACTTCCACGGCCAGCAGGCCACCTCACGCCACATCCCCGGCGTCCGCTACACCGGCATCACCCACCCCGGCCTCTTCGGCACCGCGCCCTCCGCCGAACTGCTGGCCCGCTGGAACGCCCGCGAACAGGCCCTCATCGACACCGACCCGCACCGGGTGCCGGCGCTCGCCCTGCCCCCACTGGCCGACAACGCCCTGGCCGGGACGGCGAGCGGCGAGACCGCCTCCCGTATCGCCGCCGAGGGCGCCCGCACCGTCCCGGCCCGCGAGAACGGCGGCAACCACGACATCAAGAACTTCACCCGAGGCTCCCGGGTCTTCTACCCCGTCCTCGTCCCCGGCGCCCTGCTCTCCGGCGGCGACCTGCACTTCAGCCAGGGCGACGGCGAGATCACCTTCTGCGGCGCCATCGAGATGGGCGGCTACATCGACCTGCACGTCGACCTGATCAAGGGCGGCATGGAGAAGTACGGGGTCACCACCAACCCGATCTTCATGCCCGGCAACGTCGCGCCGCAGTACACCGAGTTCATCTCGTTCGTCGGCATCTCCGTCGACCACGGGACCGACACCAACCACTACCTCGACGCGACGCTGGCGTACCGCAACGCCTGCCTCAACGCCGTCGACTACCTCACGACCTTCGGCTACAGCGGCGAGCAGGCCTACCTGCTGCTCGGCTCCGCCCCGATCGAGGGCCGGCTCAGCGGAGTCGTGGACATCCCGAACGCCTGCAGCACCCTCTACCTCCCCACGGCGATCTTCGACTTCGACATCAAGCCGACGGCCGAGGGACCGAGGAAGGCCGACCGAGGCCAGTGCGCCGTCACCTCCTGAAAGTGCCATCCCCCGCCGTCCCCCGAGAGGACACATCCCATGAGTGAACAACTCACCTTCCAGCTGGGTGACTTCACCACCCAGCACGGCGCCACGCTACGCGGTGCCACCCTCGCCTACACCACGTACGGCGAGTTGAACGCCGACAAGTCCAACGTGATCGTGTACCCCACCTGGTACTCCGGCCGGCACTGGGACAACGAGTGGCTCATCGGCTCCGGCATGGCCCTGGACCCGGACCAGTACTTCATCATCGTCCCGAACATGCTCGGCAACGGCCTGTCCACGTCACCGAGCAACACCCCGCCGCCGTACGACCGCGCCCGCTTCCCGCACATCACGGTGTACGACCAGATCGAGGCGCAACACAAGCTGGTCACCGAGGAGTTCGGCATCGAGAAGATCGCTCTCGTGACCGGCTGGTCGATGGGTGCCGGGCAGACCTACCAGTGGGCCGTCAGCCACCCGGAGATGGTCGAGCGGATCGCCCCCTTCTGCGGCTCCCCGCGCACCAGCATCCACAACAAGGTCTTCCTGGAAGGCGTCAAGGCAGCACTGACGGCCGACGCGGTCTACAACGGCGGCTGGTACGACGAGAAGTGGCCGACCACCGGACTGCGGGCGCTCGCCCGGGTGTACGCGGGCTGGGGCTTCTCGCAGGCGTTCTATTGGGAGAAGGAGTACGAGAAGCTCGGTCACACCTCCCTCGAAGACTTCCTCGTCGGCTTCTGGGAGGGCTTCTTCCTCGACGGCCGCGACCCGAACAACCTGCTCACCATGCTCTGGACCTGGCAGAACGGCGACGTCGGGCTCACCCCCGGCTTCGACGGCGACACCGAGGCGGCACTCGGCTCGATCCGCGCGACCACGCTCGACATGCCGGCCGAGAAGGACCTCTACTTCCCGCCGGAGGACGAGGCCTGGGCCGTCAGCCACATACCGGGGGCCGAACTCCGGGTGATCCCCGGCATCTGGGGCCACTTCGCCGGGCACGGCAGCAACCCCAAGGACACCGAGTTCATCGACGCGGGTCTGAAGGAACTGCTGGCCAAGCCGGGCGGGCTGGCGTGACCATGGGCATCGGACGCGTCAAACTGCCACACGAGGTCAGCGCCTCGATCGTCGCCTTCGCCACCGTCTTCCTGCTGATGAGCCCGCTCAAGATGCCGACCTGGGCCATCTTCATCACCTGGGCCGGAACGTTCCTCCAGGGCGGGCCGAGCCGTTCCAACGCGATCGCCATGGTCACCGCCACCACCACCGGGGCGGGGTTCGGTGTGGTGGCCGTGCTGCTCAACCGGGAGACGGGCACGATGTTCGGCACCGGCGCGTTCGCCCGGACCCTCGCCCTGGCCGTAGTGATCTTCGTCGTCAACGGCACACTGCTGGCGACCGGCCAGCTGAAGCCCTTCGCTCTCGTCCCGGGCATGTTCTTCGGCTTCGCGTCCCTCTTCGCCACGTACTTCGGCGGCTTCGGCTACGACGCCGGCCACCTGGACGCCGCCTTCGTCAGTGCCGCCGCGATGTGCGCACTGGGCCCACTCTGCGCCACCCTCGGACTACGGCTGATGTTCGCTCCCCCGGCCACCGCACCCGAGCCCGTGCCACCGCACAAGGCCGAGGAGGTGACACCTTCGGTCAACCAGGCACGAGCCTGACACCAGGGCGGCAGGCGATCGTCGTCGTCTTCTCGACGCTGCCGTGGACCGCGTACACGGATCCCGCCGAACGCCGAAGGGGCATGCACGTCTCCCCCGCGTGGTCGACAACTCGGCCGTGGCAACCCGGCGTCCCCTGATGGACAGCCCTCGGCACGACAGGAAACTGCCGTGCCGAGGGCATGTGGTTCTCGCGCGGCGCCGCGGCGTCCTTTCGGCGCCTGCCCTGACGGAGGCCGTGGTCGTCGCCACCGATTCGGCGGGGTGGGTACTGCTCGGGTGGTCCCTGAACCCAGGGGAGCTGCCAGGCGGCAAGAATGACGCCGGAGTGCGGGAGTCGACGGAGGTGACGGGGCTGGTCACGGATTCCGCCGGGGCCCGGGTCGTCCCGCCACCGAAGCCGAACCCGGGACCCCGACCGTCGCACCACCGATCGACCCCACGCACGAGATGCCACGGCTGACGACCGCCGTCCGCATCGCCTCAGACACCGGCGAGCCGAACCCGGCGCCCGGCGTCCCGCCACCGCCGGACCCCACGCACGAGATGCCACCGCTGACGACCGCCGTCCGCATCGCCTCATACACCCGCGCGCCGGTCGTCGCCGAGCGGCGGTTGATCCGCCGCTGGGAGTGGCACGAGGTCGCCGATCTCCCCGCGCCGGCCCAGCAGTTGTTCACGTCGAGCGCGCATGTCCTCTACACCGTCCGGCCGGGACTGCTGCGCGCGCCGCCGCCCGTCCACCGCTATCCGGTCACCCCGGCCGGTTTGCCACCCCTACCCGTCCCGGATAGGGGTCCTCAGGGGTTGCCCGGGCGTGCGGCGCTCCCGTTCACTGGGCGGTGATCGCTGCCGCGCCGTCCACCGATCGGTGAGGAAGACCCGCCGTGCCCCAGGTGATCCACATCCAGCCCGACGGCTCCGAGGCCGTGCTCGATGTGACGGCCGGCCTCGGTGTGATGTCCGGCGCCGTCGGCACGATCCCCGGCGTCATCGGTGCGTCCGGCGGCAATCGGCTGTGCGCGACCCGCCAGGTGTACGTCGCCCCGGTGGACGTGGACCTCATTCCCGTCATCGACGGGGAGGAGACGGACATGCTGGAGTGCGCGGCGGCCCCGCTGCGCGACACCCGCCGACCGAGCTGTCGGCTGTTCCCGAAGCCGGACACGGTCGTCCGCGTCCGGCGACCCAGCGGTGACGACCGGCCCGACCTCGCCGGCGTCGGCGCGGCCGGGGTAATGACCGCGGACTCCCTGCGACAGGAGGGCTGCGGCGGCTCCCTGCCGCCCTCGGCACCGAGCCGGGCACACCCGGTCAACGCCCGTCGCTGTCCGCGGAGTTCCGCGCCGCCGCGATCGACCGGGCCCAGCCGGCCGGTCCGGCCGGACGACGGCAGTCGGCTCCCCTACAGCCCTCTGATCCTCGCCACCGGCGCTCGCCCTCACCTGTCGGCCGCGAAGTGGCCAAGCAGAAGTAAAGTTGTCGCAATTCCCCGGAAGTCGAGTTCGCGGAATTCTGCAGCATAAGTCCATCAGGGATTCAAAAAATCACCGACCGGATAGCCAGGCAGGCACTCTCAGAGGTACTCATGGAAGCCGATGAGATTGACCTGGCGGTCTCCGCAGACAGCCGTCAGCAAACCACACACAGCCAATTCACCGCGCGACGCTGGTGAATTCCTTCCACACTTTCAGCGACCGGGCCGCGCGTGCTAACGGTTGGTACGTTTCGGGATCGACGCCGCCTGGACCAGGCACTATCCCTGAAGGGCAACTGATGTCCCGCTATCTGTCGCCCATACCAAGTAACGGCTTCGACATTCCCTCGGACGTCGATCACAAACACGTCGGTCGTATACAGTCAACTAATTTTTCAACTGGCGAGATCCTTGACTCATAACTTATTGACACAAAAATCTTGATCATGTGAGCATGACTACATGAAGGAACTCGCGACGTTACCGTTCGACAACCCGGACATAATCGGCATCGCACCCCAGATGCGCGCGCTGCAGAAGGAGGGGCCGATCACCAGAGTGCGGACCGCCACCGAAGACGCCTGGCTGGTCACCCACTACGACGAGGTGCGGGCACTGCTCGCCGACCACCGACTCGGACTCAGCAATCCCAACCCGGAGCAGTCGGCCAAGAGCGCGGCCAGGAGCTTCATGATGGCGCTGATGGCCGGGGACGACTACGCCACCGAGGCCACCAACCACCCACAGATGCGCGAGCTGCTCGTACCCCGGTTCTCCACGCGCCGGATGCGCATGATGAAGACCCGGATCGAGCACCACGTGGACGAGCTGCTCGACGAGTTGGCCGCCAGTACCGCACCGGTCGACCTGCACCGCGCGCTGTCGTTCCCGTTGCCGACCATGGTGGTCTCCGACCTGCTCGGCGTGCCGTTGGCCGACCGCGAGCTGTTCGGACAGTGGGCGAGAGGCACATTCGACGAGAGCGACGGCCAGCACGCGGCGAACACCTTCCAACAGGTTGTCGACTACATGATGGAACTGGTGGCGCGCAAGCGAATCGAGCCGGGCGACGACATCCTGTCCGAGCTGATCGCCGAGAAGGACGGCACACTGTCCGATGCGGAGATCGCCCAACTGGGTAACGCCGTACTGTTGTTCGGCTACGAGACCACCATCGTGCGCATCGACCTGGGCGTCCTGCTCCTGTTGCGCAATCCGGTCCAGCGCGCCCTGCTGGCCGAGAATCCCGAACTCGCGCCGGCCGCGGTCGAGGAGATCCTGCGCCTGGCGGTCGGCGGCAAGGGATCCAACGCGCTGATACCCCGCTACGCGCACAGCGACATCACCGTCGGCGAGACAGTGATCCGGACCGGAGACGCCGTGATGCTGGCCATCGGCGCGGCCAACATCGACGGCCAGGCGTTCCCCGGCGGCGACCTGTTCGACCTGGGCCGGGACAGGCCCAAGTCGCACCTTGCGTTCGGGCACGGCACCCGGCACTGCATCGGCCGCGTGCTGGCCCGGATCGAGCTGACCGCGGTGTTCGAGCGGCTGTTCCGCAGGCTGCCCAACCTGCGGCTCGCGGTACCCGAGGAGTCGCTGCGCTGGCAGGAGCACCGGATCACCGGCGGGTTCGATGAAATCCTCGTCACCTTCTAATTGCTTCGCAGTAGCGAATGCACGGTCGTCCACCGTCCATGGTCACAGGTGGCATACGCCGCGAGACCATGATCAGACGTCGTGTCGGCCCGTGCCGATGTCGTCGGCGGGTTCGCGTCGGCCTTCCCGACTGCCGAAGACCCTCGGGCGCGACGGTGGCCGGACGTTTCTCACCCCCAGCAGCTCCATCCCGACTTGAGACAAGGGCCCGGAACGGGCCCAGGAAGACGTCCGCAAACGGAGCGCCCCACGTGTTCGGCCTGCTGTCGGACCCGCCGCGCGAGAACGTGGTCGAGCACCTCCACGACGATGCCGCGATGTCCGCCCTCGACGTGACCGGCGAGGTGAACAAGGAGTCGTCATGCCTTGCCAGAGGATCCGGCAAGGCCTTTGTGCTGTGCGTGTTACCGCTGCGCGGCCTGGTTGTTTCCGATTTCCGCCAGCCGGGCCAGGGCCGGGAGGGCCGCCGAGAGGGCCTGTCGTTCCTCGGGCGTCAACTGGGCGACGAGGCGGTGCAGATGGCGGCTGCGGTCCTCCTGCCGGGCCTCGCCGATCGCACGGCCGGCCTCGGTGATGTGGACGAGGGCGGCCCGGCCGTCCGCCGGGTCGGGGCGGCGTTCCACGAGTCCGTCGCGTTCGAGGCGGGTGACCAGCTGGGTGAGCCCCGGCTGGCTTATCTGTTCGGTTCTGACCAGTTCGGTGAGCCGTTTCGGACCGCCGACGGCCAGGGTGTCCAGCACGGAGAGCGTCGTGAACGACAGCTTCTGCACGGCGGGAAGCCGTATGTAGTAGCGGTTGAAGCTCTCGATCGCCCGAGTGAGGGCACCGACGTCCAGGTCGGTGTCGTGCGCAGTGCGCTTTGCAGAAGTCACCCTAGAAATGTATCGCAAGGTTATATAAGCTCGTAGTAGATCGCTTCGCCAGAACATTGCCTGACGTGTGGTCTGTGCCGGATCACAGCGCGTCGGCGCATTATCCAGCCCAAGAGCGACGGCGCGCCAGTATCACTGGAACGCCCGGTGAGGGACACACCTATGACTGTGCGTATCGGTATCAACGGTGGCGGAGAGGTGCCCACGACGGCCCACTTGCTCGCATACCCGTCCCTGCCCACCGGACAGTCCCTCTGACCGGGCGCCCGGCCCCCACCGTCCTGAACGTCGGCACCGGCCGTTCACCGCGGTCGGAGCTCGTCACCTCCGCCCCACCCGACGCCATCGAAGCCGTCGGCCGCCCGGATGTTTGACGCTCCCTCCCCCACGTACAGACGTCACGAGGACAAGGAACCATGACGGACACTTTCAACGACTACGTGGACTGCACGCCTCTTCTCGACGACCGTGAGGCCCTCGACCGGTTCTACGACGAACACGGCTACGTCTATCTGCGCGGCGCTCTGGACCGTGAACTCGTACGCACCGCCGCCGAACAGATGCTCGAGGGCCTGATCGCACTCGGCCACGCCGCCCCCGGCACCACACTCGACACCCTCACCATCGAGTCATTCGAGGCGGTCGACGAGGTGGCGATGCACGACTACGTCAAGTACGACGACCTGTGGAACCACCCCTCGACCCTCAAGGTCTGGGAGAAGGTCTTCGGCGAGCCCGTCTTCGTCTTCAAGTCGACGACGATCCGCTACTACCCCTCCGCCGCCGGCTCCGCGGAGCCGAGCTTCCTGACTCCGCTGCACCAGGACGGCTTCTACATCGGCCCGAACAAGGACTTCCGCACCGCCTGGATACCGCTGCTCGCGACGACCCACGGCATAGGCGGCGTCGCCATCGCCGACGGCAGCCACAAGAAGGGCCCGCGCGAGCACGTCGTCACCGAGAACTTCCGTCGCTTCGGCCACGCCGTGCGCGGTATCCCGGCGGCGGAGTTCGGCGCGGACGAGCAGCTGCTGTACTCCCCCATGGAGCCCGGCGACGTGATCATCTTCCACGCTTTCACGTGTCACAAGTCCATCCCGAACGTCTCGGAGAACCCGGCCGGCATGCGGATGTCGATGGACACCCGCATCCAGCCCGCCTCCTCGCACCGCGGGTTCAACTCCCTGACCCCCTGGCCGGAGTCCGCGAAGGACGCCTCCAAGGGAATCCTGTCGAAGATCACCGGCACGCCCACCACCACCGAGTGACCTTGTTGTCCCCGCACCCGCCCCAACCGTCCCCCCACAAACGCCTGGTAGGCAGCACATGACGAAACGCGAGGGCCTCCCCCCTCTGCAGAGGCCCACCGCGACACCGGAGCCCTCGGTCGGCACAGAACCGGCCACCTCGGGGCTCAGTGGCATCGCCCTCCTGGTGGTGCTCATCGGATACGTCCTGTCCATCGTGGACGCCTCCATCGTCAATGTGGCACTGAGCTCGATCAGTGACGACCTCCACGGCGGCCCCGCCGCACTGGAGCTGGTGGTGTCCGGCTACGGCCTCACCTACGCCCTCGGCCTGGTGCTGGGCGGACGGCTGGGCGACGCCTTCGGCAGACGGCGCCTGTACGCCTACGGGCTCGCGGCGTTCACCGTCACCTCGGCACTGTGCGGACTCGCCCCGACCATCGAGTTCCTCGTCACGGCCCGGCTGCTGCAGGGCGCCGCCGCCGCCATGCTCGTACCGCAGGTACTGGCGACGATCCAGGCGGTCACCCAGGGCCAGGCGCGCGCCCGTGCGATCGGCATGTACGGTGCGACCGCCGGCGTCGGCATGGTCATCGGGCAGATCCTGGGCGGGCTGCTGGTCTCACTGGACGTCGCCGGGATCGGCTGGCGGATGGTCTTCGTGATCAATGTGCCGATCGGAGTGGCCGCGCTGCTGGCCGTCCGGCGCGTCCCCGCGACCAGGGCCGACTCGAAGCCGGGCTTCGACCCGCTGGGCACCGTGCTGTTCGGTGCCACCATGGTCTGTGTCCTGGCCGTGGTCGTGGCGGGCCCCGACCTGGGGTGGCCGCTGTGGCTGTGGTCGTTGCTCGCGGTCGCCGCGGTGGGAGTGGTGGCGCTGGTCCGGGTCGAACGCGGGCTGGAGGCGCGGGGCGGTTCACCGCTGCTGTCCCCGTCGGTGCTGTCCCATCCGGGAATGCGCAGAGGGCTGGCGGCGATGGTGCCGTTCTCGGCCGGCTTCGGCGCCTTCCTGTTCGTATACGCGTTGATAGCGCAGGGTCACTTCGGCTACGACGGGCTCGCCTCCGGCGCGGGGATGGCGCCGTTCGCCGTGGCGTTCTTCGTGGTGGCGCGGTTCACCCCGAGGATCGCTGCAGCCCTGGGCCGCCGTATCGTCACCCTGGGCACCGTCGTCCAGGGTGTGAGCCTGCTGCTGCTGGCGCTGGTGCTCCGGCTGGGCTGGCCGCATCCCTCCCTGGCGCTCGTGCTCGTCGGAATCGGCTTCTTCGGCGCGGGCGCGGCGCTGATCGGCCCGGCGCTGTTCCGGATGATCCTCGCCGACGTACCCTCCGCGCAGGCCGGCATGGGCAGCGGTGTGCTGGTGACCAGCCAGCAGATGGCGACCGCGCTGGGCGCGACCGTCGGCGGAACCCTCTACGTCTCCCTGGCCGGTTCGCTGTCGACGGTGTCGGCGGCCGTGCTCGTTCTCGCCCTGTTGGTGTGTTCCTCGGTGATCGTTCTCGTGATCAGCCTGAAGCTCCCCGACCCCCGCTGACACCCGCGACCCCCCGAACAGCGCGATCTGATCCAGACCTTCTCGTTGGCAACGGCGCGCCGTCCTTCGGCGTACCCGCGCGCAGAAGCGGAGACAGCCAAGTGCAGTTACAGACAAGGAAAGCCGTGGTGACCGGCGCGGCCAGCGGCATCGGCCTCGCCCTCAGTGCCCGCTTCGCACGGGCCGGCGCCGGCGTGGTCATGGCGGACATCGAAGGCGACGCACTGCACCGCCGGGCCGCCGAACTCACCGCGCAGGGCGCTCAGGTCACCGCGGTGACCGCCGACCTGACCGACCCGGACGCCGTCGAACGGCTCGCGGACACGGCGTTCGGCCTGCTCGGGGACATCGACGTGGTGTGCAACAACGCCGGGGTCCTGGGCCCCGTGGGACAGCCCCTGTGGGAGGTGCCGCTGGAGAGGATGCGGCAGGCCTTCGAGGTGAACCACTGGGCTCACGTCCTGGTGGCCCGCGCCTTCGTTCCCCGGCTCCTGGAGCGCGGCCGGCCCGCCCATCTGATCCACACCGCCTCGATGTCCGCCTTCGTCGTCGGCGCCGGCAGCGCCGCCTACGCCGCCTCCAAACACGCCGACCTCGCGATCGCCCGCAGCCTCCGTGCCGATCTGCGGGGCACCGGGGTCCGGGTGTCGGTGCTGTGCCCCGGCCGGGTCGACACCCCCATGGTCCAGGGACTGACGGCCCCGCGTGGCGCGGGCGGCGACACCTCGGTGAGCGCCGAGGACGTCGCCGGACTCGTCTGGGACGCCCTCGGCTCCGACCGCTTCTATCTCTTCAGCAACTCCGACGCCCCGCTGCGGCTGCGCGATCAGTTCGACGACGTATGGCGTCATGTCTCCCTTCCGCCCCCTTCCCCCGAGGAGGAACTGTGGCCCGCACCCAAAGCGACGACCGTAGCGACGAAACGCTGAGCATCGACCTGGAAGCGGTGCGGGAGAAGTACCGGCAGGAACGCGACAAGCGCAGCGTCGGTCGCACCTACCAGTTCGCGCGCGGTGACTTCAGCCGCTACGCGCGAGACCCCTACACCGAGTGGCAGGAGCGCGAGCCGCTCACCGACGAGGTGGACGTCGCCGTCGTCGGCGCCGGCATCGGCGGTCTGCTGACCGGCGCCCATCTGCGCGAGGAGACCGGCCTGGAGCGCATCCGGCTGATCGACGAGGCCGGTGACGTCGGCGGCACCTGGTACTGGAACCGCTTCCCCGGCGTCCGGTGCGACGTCGAGAGCTACATCTACATGCCGCTGCTCGAAGAGATCGGCACCATACCCACCGAGAAGTACTCCACCGGGCCCGAGATCTTCGCGCACCTCCAGCAGATCGCCCACAGGTACGACCTGTACCGCGACGCCCTCTTCCAGACCACCGTCACCGAGCTGCGCTGGGACGAGGCCGCCGGGAAGTGGCTGGTGAGCACGGACCGCGGCGATCTGATCCGGGCCCGGTACGTGGCCATGTCGATCGGTCTGATGCACCGCCCCAAACTCCCCGGGCTGCCGGGCCTGGAGACGTTCGCCGGGCACTCCTTCCACACCAGCCGCTGGGACTTCGACTACACCGGCGGCGACAGCACCGGCGGCCTGACCAAGCTGAGGGACAAGAAGGTCGGCGTCATCGGCACCGGCTCCACGACCATCCAGCTCGCCCCGCACCTCGCCGAGTGGGCCGAGCAGCTCGTCCTCTTCCAGCGCACCCCGGCCGCGGTCGACGTCCGCGGCAACCGGCCCACTCCGGCCGGCTGGGCGGACAGCCTCGAACCGGGCTGGCAGCAGCGCCGGATGGAGAACTTCCACGCACTGACCTCAGGCGTCCCGCAGGACGAGGACCTGGTCCAGGACCGCTGGACCCAGACCACGGCCAAGCTCGCCGCCGCGATCCTGCCCACCGGCGACACCGGCGGCGACCCGAAGGAGCGGGCGCTCGCGGCCGAGCGTGCGGACTTCCTCAAGATGGAGGAACTCCGCGCCCGCATCGACAGCGTCGTCACCGACCCCGCGACCGCCGCCGCCCTCAAGCCGTACTACCGCGTGTACTGCAAGCGGCCCTGCTTCCACGACGGCTACCTCCAGACCTTCAACCGGCCCAACGTGACCCTGGTCGACACCCAGGGGCAGGGCGTGGAGCGGCTCACCCCGGCCGGGGTGGTCGCGAACGGCCGGGAGTACCCGGTCGACTGCCTGGTCTTCGCCACCGGCTACGAGCACGAGTTC
Organism: Streptomyces kryoterrae; assembly: GCF_054072135.1. Lineage (NCBI taxonomy): Bacteria > Bacillati > Actinomycetota > Actinomycetes > Kitasatosporales > Streptomycetaceae > Streptomyces > Streptomyces kryoterrae. The sequence goes on from NZ_CM133358.1 coordinate 353,747, forward strand.
GCCGTCCCGTACATCGACCGCGCCGGCTACGACATCGTCGGCCGCGACGGCGTGAAGCTGTCGGAGAAATGGGCGGACGGGGCGCACACCCTGCACGGACTCCAGGTGAACGGCTTCCCCAACTGCTTCATCCTGTCCAAGGTCCAGGCCGGCCGGCACGTCAACATCGCCTACATGCTGGGCGAGCAGACCCGGCACCTCGCACACATCGTCAAGTCCGTCGAGGAGCGCGGCCACCAGGTCGTGGAGGCCTCCGAGGCCGGCGAGAAGGAATGGGTCGAGGAGATCCTCCGGCTCGCCGTGGGCGGCCTCGACTTCCTGGAGAACTGCACGCCCGGCCTCTACAACAACGAGGGCGACCCGAACGGACTGCCCCTGCTCAACTCCAGCTACGGCGGCGGCTCGGTGGAGTTCGTCAACATCCTCAGGCGCTGGCGCGAGGCGGGCGACCTCGCCGGTCTCGAACTGCGCTGACCACCCCCACCCTTCTGCGAAAGGCGGCAACGCCCATGGACGTAACGCCGATACCCGGCGCCGCTCTCGGCGCCGTCGTGCACGGCGCCCATGTCACCGGCGACATGGACGAGACCCGGTTCGAGGAGATCTGGGCGGCGCTCGACACGCATCTGGTCCTGGTCTTCCGTGGCCACGAGACCCCCTCCTACGAGGAGTTCCTGGCCTTCGGCCGCCGCTTCGGGTACATCCCGAAGACCGGTCTGACCAGCGGAGCCCACCCCGACCACAACGAGATCCTGATCGTCTCCAACCTGGTGGAGGACGGCCGCAAGATCGGCGTCGGCGACGCCGGATGGATGAGCTGGCACACCGACTACTCCTTCCGCCCCCGGGTCTCCCAGGTCGGCTTCCTGGAGGCCGTGGAAGTGCCGTCCTCCGGCGGCGGGGAGACCCTCTTCACCGACATGTACGCCCTGTACGACTCGCTGTCACCCGAGGAGCGCAGGCGTCTGCACTCCTACCGGGTCCGCCACGCCCTGCGCACCGGATACGAGGAGACCATCGAGGAGGAGCTCCAGGGCGAGGTGTCCCTCGGCGAGAGCACCGAGCGGATCCAGCCCGAGGACGGCACCTCCACCATCCATCCGCTGATCGCCCGCAATCCGCGCACCGGCCGCAAGTCGGTCTACGTCAGCACCCTGAACACCAAGCGGATCGTGGACCTCCCCCCCGACGACAGCCGCAAACTGCTCGACGAACTGCTGTCGCACGCGGGCAAGCCCCAGTACACCTACGCCCACACCTGGCAGCCGGGGGACATCGTCATGTGGGACCAGCTCGGCACCGTCCACGCCAAGCAGGCCTTCGACCCGGCCGAACGACGCATCATGCGCCAGGTGGTCAGCATCTTCGACGACCCGACCGGCCCCTGGCGCGCGGAGGTCGCCGCATGAGCACCGCGCCCGCCTGCCTCAGCCACAGCCGGGTCACGGTCACCCCGGCGCTGCGCGCCGCCGTCGACCGGCTCGACCACCGCTCCCGTCACCAGGCGGCCTACCACTTCGGCTGGATCACCGCCGGCGGCGCGCCCACCAGCGCCGACGCCGGCAAGGCCATCCGTCCGGCGCTCGCGCTGCTGTCGGCCGAGGCGGTCGGCGCGCCGCCGGAGGTCGCCCTGCCCGGCGCCGTCGCCGTGGAGCTCGTGCACAACTTCTCCCTGGTGCACGACGATCTGATGGACGGTGACGAGGAGCGCCGCCATCGGCGCACGGTGTGGAAGCTGTGGGGCCCCTCCAGCGCCATCCTGACCGGTGACGCGATGCTGGCGCTCGCCCAGGAGGTGCTGCTGGACACCGGGCTGCCGACGGCGGCGCCCGCCGCCCGGCTGCTGGCGCGCACCACCCGGCATCTGATCCGCGGCCAGGTCCAGGACCTGTCCTACGAACAGCGCTCGCACGTCACGGTCGAGGAATGCGTCGACATGGCCGCCGGCAAGACCGGCGCGCTGCTGTCGGCGAGCGCCGCGATCGGCGCCGTCCTCGCCGGGGCACCGGAGGCGACGGTGGACGCGCTGGCGCTCTACGGCGACCAGGTCGGCGTCGCCTTCCAGCTCGTCGACGACGTTCTCGGTATCTGGGGCGACCCGGCCGTCACCGGTAAGTCGGTCCACTCCGATCTGCGCTCCCGCAAGAAGTCCCTGCCGGTGAGCCACGCACTGAACCAGGACGGCCCGCTCAGCGACGAGCTGGCCGCCTGGCTCACCACCCCCGGCGAACCCGACGAGGAGGAACTGCGGCGCGTGGCCGGCCTGATCGAGGGCGCCGGCGGCCGGGACTGGGCGTTGTCCGAGGCCGCCCGGCGGATGGCGCTGGCCGAGGACGCGCTGCGCGGTGTCGAACTGGACGCCCGCGCGCGGGACGAACTCCTCGCGCTCGGGCGGTTCGTCGTCGACCGCGAGGCCTGAGACCGGGCCCGGCCCGCATACCCGTAGGCCCCTTTCCGACTTCCGACTCTCCGATCGGCGCAGCACCCCCCAGGGCATCACCACGCCCGCTGCTCCTCCGCACCCCACTCCCAAGGATCCCCTCATGCCCCAGGATGTCGACTTCCACATACCCCTGCCGGGCCGGCAGAGCCCGGATCACGCGCGGGCCGACGCCGAGCAGCTCGTCTGGCCGCGGTCGCTCGGGCTGATCAAGTCCGAGGCGGCGGCTACGCGTCATCTGCGCGGCGGCTACGCCGACCTGGCCTCCCGCTTCTATCCGCACGCCACCGGCGCCGACCTGGACCTGGGCGTCGACCTGATGTCGTGGTTCTTCCTCTTCGACGACCTCTTCGACGGGCCGCGCGGCGAGAACCCCAAGGAGACCAAACAGCTCACCGACGCGGTCGCGGCGGCGCTGGACGGCCCCCTTCCCGACACCGCGCCCCCCATCGCCCACGGCTTCGCCGACATCTGGCGGCGCACCAGCGAGGGCATGACACCCGCCTGGTGCGCGCGCAGCGCCCGCCACTGGCGCAACTACTTCGACGGCTACGTCGACGAGGCCGAGAGCCGCTTCTGGGACACACCGTACAACTCCGCGGCCCAGTACCTGGCCGTGCGCCGGCAGACCATCGGGGTGCAGCCGACGGTCGACCTCGCCGAGCGCGCGGGCCGCTTCGAGGTGCCGCACCGGGTCTTCGACAGCGCCATGGTCTCCGCGATGCTCCAGATCGCCGTCGACGTCAATCTGCTCCTCAACGACATCGCCTCGCTGGAGAAGGAAGAGGCCCGCGGCGAGCAGAACAACATGGTCATGATTCTGCGCCGGGAGCACGGCTGGTCCAAGGACCGCAGCGTCGCCCACATCCAGAGCGAGGTGCGCGCCCGCCTGGAGCAGTACCTCCTGCTGGAGTCCTGCCTGCCGCAGGTCGGCGACATCTACCGGCTCGACGAGGCCGAGCGCGCGGCCCTGGAGCGCTACCGCGACGACGCCGTGCGCACCGTGATCCGCGGTTCCTACGACTGGCACCGCTCCTCGGGCCGCTACGACGCCGAGTTCGCGCTCGCCGCCGGTGCCCAGGGCTACCTGGAGGAGCTCGGCAGCACCGCCCGCTAGCGGCACCGCACACCGGCGACACGCACCCGCGCCCGGCCGTCGCGGCGGCACAACCGTCAACAGACCGGAACAGCTGTCAACAGATCAGTAAACGACGGGAAGTTGAGAATCGAATGACCGAGCAGACCGCCTTCTCGGCGGGAACGGCGCCCGGGGCGCTCCCCGTCGTGGGACACGCCCTCCAGATGATGCGTCACCCCGTGAACTTCATGACCTCGCTGTCAGCCCACGGCGACCTGGTCGAGATCAGGATCGGCCCCACCAAGGCCTACGTCCCGACCCACCCGGAACTGCTGCGGCACGTCCTGACCAACGACCGCGTCTTCGACAAGGGCGGCGTGTTCTACGACCGCGCCCGTGACATCGCCGGCAACGGCCTGGTCACCTGCCCGTTCGCCGACCACCGCCGCCAGCGCCGGCTGATGCAGTCGGCGTTCACCCGCGGCCAGCTCAAGCGGTACGCCGAGGCCATGCACGCCGAGATCGAGGACACGGCGTCGCGCTGGCAGGACGGCATGGTCGTCGACGCCTTCCAGGAGATGTACGGCATGGCCCTGCGCACGGTCGGCCGCACCCTGTACTCCACACCCGTCAGCCCCGAACTGGCGGCGCAGGTGGAACGTTCCTTCGACGTCGTCCTCAACGGCCTGTTCCGGCAGATGTTCCTGCCTGCCTCGATCCGCCGGCTGCCCCTGCCGTCCCAGCGCCGCTACAAGAGCAATCTGGACTTCCTGCACGAGACCACCCAGCACCTCATCGACGACTACCGCAGCTCCGACATCGAGCGCGACGACCTGCTCGCCGCCCTGATCGCCTCCCGCGACGACGACGGCGGCCGGCTCGGCGACAAGGAGATCCACGACCAGGTCATCACCGTCATGGCGGCCGGCACCGAAACCGTCGCCGGCACCCTCACCTGGGTCTTCTACCTTCTCTCCCAGCACCCGGAGATCGAGGCCGCGCTCTACGACGAGATCGACACCGTCCTCGACGGCCGCGCCCCGCAGTGGGACGACCTGCCGAACCTCTCCCTGGCCGACCGGATCATCTCCGAGACGCTGCGACTGCACCCGCCGGCCTGGCTCTTCACCCGCCTCACCGCCTCCCCGACCGAACTCGCGGGGCGTCAGCTGCCCGCCGGCTCCACCGTCGTCTTCAGTCCCGCCGCGGTCGCCCAGTACGAGGACGCCTTCGACGACCCCAAGAGGTTCGACCCCGACCGCTGGCTCCCGGACCGTATCGCGCCGGCCTCCCGCCACGCCTACGTGCCGTTCGGCACCGGCGCCCGCAAGTGCATCGGTGACCTCTACGCACGCACCGAGGCCATCCTGGGGCTCGCCACCATCCTCGGCCGCTGGCGGGTCACCTGCGAGCCCGGCATGGACATCCGCCCGGTCCCGCTGGCCACCGTCTACCACCCGCGCCGGCTGCGCCTGAGGCTGGACGCACGCACCCCGCGCCGGATGACCTCCGCCGTCCCGGTACCGGCCGGGGGTGACGTGACGTGAGCGAGGGGAACGTCGTCCTGGCCCAGCCGCGCGGCTTCTGCGCGGGCGTACGGCGCGCCATCGGCATCGTCGAGCGGGCGCTGGACCTGCACGGGGCGCCGGTGTACGTGCGCAAGGAGATCGTGCACAACCACTACATCGTCTCGGAGCTGCAGAAGCGCGGCGCGGTCTTCGTCGACAGCGAGGAGGAGGTCCCACAGGGCGCGGTCTGTGTCTTCTCCGCGCACGGCGTCTCCCCCGGAGTACGCACCGCAGCCGCCGACCGGCGGCTCGAAGTCATCGACGCCACCTGTCCGTTGGTCTCCAAGGTCCACCAGGAAGCGGTGCGCTTCGCCCGCGACGGCCGCACCATCCTCCTCGTCGGGCACGAGGGCCACGAGGAGGTCGAGGGTGTCCTCGGCGAGGCCCCCGACCGGATCGTCGTCGTCGAGACCGAGGACGACGTACGGCGTCTCGGCCTGCCCGACGACACCCCGGTCGCCGTTCTCACCCAGACCACCCTCTCGTTCGACGAGACGGAGCGCGTCGTCGAGTCCCTGCGCGCCCGCTTCACCGACCTGATCACCCCCGGCGACGACATCTGCTACGCCAGCCAGAACCGGCAGAACGCCGTCAAGGACCTCGCACGCGACAACGACCTGGTCCTGATCGTCGGCTCGCACAACTCCAGCAACTCGCTGCGCATGGTCGAGGTGGCCCGTGACCACGGCGCCGCCGCCCATCTGGTGCCCGACGAACAGCACCTCGAAGCGGCCTGGCTGGAGGACGTGTCGTCGGTCGGCATCAGCGCCGGGGCCAGCGCCCCGGAGATCCTCGTCGACGGGCTCGTCACCCGGCTCGCCGAACTCGGGTTCGATCAGGTCGAGCTCCAGCGGGGTATCGCCGAGGACGTCGTGTTCTCCATGCCCGGCCGGCTGGCCGACCCGGTCACCGGCCGCGTCCCGCAGACACCGCTGGCCGGTGAGGCCCTGCCCGCAGCCGATGGGGTGCGATGAATCCGCCACCGAAGAAAGGTTCCGCCATGCCGCGTCCGGAGGAGATCCGGGGGCTGGAGGATCTCCGGACCCTGTCCCCGCAGCAGGCCCGCGACCTGGCACCGCAGATCCGGCGGCTGCTGGTGGACACCTGCACCGCCAACGGCGGTCACCTCGGCCCCAACCTCGGGGTCGTCGAACTGTCCATCGCCCTGCACCGCGTCTTCGACTCCCCCCGCGACAAGATCCTGTGGGACACCGGCCACCAGTCCTACGTCCACAAGATCCTCACCGGCCGCACCGAAGCCCTCGCCACACTCCGCCGCACCGGCGGCATGTCGGGCTACCCCTGCCGTGCCGAGTCCGAGCACGACGTCATCGAGAACTCGCACGCCTCGACCTCCCTGTCCTGGGCGGACGGCCTCGCCCGCGCCAACGCCCTTCTCGGACGGAGCGACCGTGCCGTGGTCGCCGTGCTCGGCGACGGCGCGCTCACCGGGGGCATGGCCTGGGAAGCCCTCAACAACATCGCGGCGGCCCCCGAACGCCCCGTCGTCGTGGTCCTCAACGACAACGGCCGCTCCTACGCCCCCACCGCCGGCGCCGTCGCCGGACACCTCGCCGACCTCCGTGCGGGCGACGCCCCGCAAGCCCTGTTCGAGAACCTCGGGCTCGCCTACGTCGGCCCGGTGGACGGCCATGACATCGAGACCGTGGAGACGGCGCTGCGCGCGGCCGTCGCCCTGGGCAGGCCCGTGGTGGTGCACTGCGTCACCGAGAAGGGCCGCGGTCACCTCCCCGCCGAACAGGACGACACGGACCGCTTCCACGCCGTGCGCGCCGCCTCCGCCCAGAAACCGGGGGGCGCACCGAGCTGGACGTCCGTGTTCGGCAGCGAGCTGGCCGAGCTCGCCGCCGACCGGCCGGACGTGGTCGCCATCACCGCGGCCATGCTCGACCCGACCGGGCTCAGCGAGTTCGCCCGCCGCCACCCCGGGCGCGTCATCGACGTCGGCATCGCCGAACAGCACGCCGTGACCGCCGCCGCCGGACTGGCCCTCGGCGGGGTGCACCCGGTCGTCGCGCTGTACTCCACCTTCCTCAACCGCGCCTTCGACCAGCTCCTGATGGACGTGGCCCTGCACCGCGCCCCGGTGACCTTCGTCCTGGACAGGGCCGGCGTGACCGGCGACGACGGTCCCTCGCACAACGGCATGTGGGACCTGTCGCTGCTGAACCTGGTACCCGGCCTGCGGCTGGCCGCCCCACGCGACGCAGCCACCCTGCGCCGCGCCCTGCGGGAGGCCGTGGCCTGCGACGACGGCCCCACGGCCCTGCGCTTCCCCAAGGGCTCCACCGGGGCGGACATCCCGGCCGTGGACGTCTACGCCGGCCTGGACGTCCTGTACCGCGGCGAGCGCCCCGACATCCTCCTGGTCTCCGTCGGCGCCATGGCCGCCACCTGCCTCGACGTCGCCGAACGGCTGGCCGAGCGGGGTGTCGGCGTCACCGTCGTGGACCCCCGCTGGGTCAAGCCGGTGCCGCCCGAGCTGACCGGGCTCGCCCTCGATCACCTGCTGGTCGCCACGGTCGAGGACAGCGGCCGGGTCGGCGGTGTCGGGGCGTGTGTCGCCCAGGCGCTGAGCGACGCCAGGTCGGGCCTGCCGGTGCACGTCTTCGGTATCCCGCAGCGCTTCCTCGACCACGGCTCACGGGCCGATGTCCTGGAGGCCGGCGGCCTCACCCCCCGCCATCTCACCCACGCGCTGCTGGAGGCACTGCCCTCCGGATGGCAGGCCCGGCAGGCGACCATCGCCGGCCTCGCCGTCGGCTGACACCGGACCCCCCGACGGGCGGTCGGCGCCCACCCGCACGGTGACGACCCCGCCGACCGCCCGTGGCCCAGCCGCCCGCGAGGCACGCCCGCTGCCGCCGCGCCCTGTCTCCAGCACTTCCACAGCTCCCAACGGCCCACAGCCATCAGCCACAACCCGGTCCGCCCGGACCGGCCGACCATCTTGGGGAACTGTCATGCCTGTCGCTCTAGGAGTGCCGACGGTGCCGCCGAGGCTGGCCCGACGACGTACCAGCCGTCAGATCAACGTGGGGACCGTACCCGTGGGTGGCGACGCCCCGGTCTCGGTCCAGTCCATGACCACGACCCGCACGTCCGACATCGGCGCCACGCTCCAGCAGATCGCCGAACTCACCGCGTCCGGCTGCCAGATCGTCCGCGTCGCCTGCCCCACGCAGGACGACGCGGACGCGCTGGCGACGATCGCGCGCAAGTCGCAGATCCCGGTGATCGCCGACATTCACTTCCAGCCGAAGTACGTGTTCGCCGCGATCGAGGCCGGCTGCGCGGCCGTTCGGGTCAATCCCGGCAACATCAAGCAGTTCGACGACAAGGTGAAGGAGATCGCGCGGGCCGCCAAGGAGCACGGCACGCCGATCCGGATCGGGGTCAACGCCGGTTCGCTGGACCGGAGGCTGCTGCAGAAGTACGGCAAGGCGACGCCCGAGGCGCTCGTGGAGTCGGCGCTGTGGGAGGCGTCGCTCTTCGAGGAGCACGACTTCCGGGACATCAAGATCTCCGTCAAGCACAACGACCCCGTCGTCATGGTCGAGGCGTACAAGCAGCTCGCGGCGCAGTGCGACTACCCGCTGCACCTCGGTGTGACGGAGGCGGGCCCCGCCTTCCAGGGCACCATCAAGTCGGCTGTCGCGTTCGGGGCCTTGCTGTCCCAGGGTATCGGCGACACCATCCGCGTCTCCCTGAGCGCGCCGCCCGTCGAGGAGGTCAAGGTCGGCCTCCAGATCCTGGAGTCCCTGAACCTCAAGCAGCGCGGCCTGGAGATCGTGTCCTGTCCGTCCTGCGGACGCGCCCAGGTCGACGTCTACAAGCTGGCCGAGGAGGTCACGGCCGGGCTGGAGGGCATGGACATCCCGCTGCGCGTGGCGGTCATGGGGTGCGTGGTGAACGGCCCCGGCGAGGCCAGGGAAGCGGACCTCGGCGTCGCCTCCGGCAACGGCAAGGGGCAGATCTTCGTCAAGGGCGAGGTCGTCAGGACCGTACCCGAGTCGAAGATCGTCGAGACGCTCATCGAGGAGGCGTTCAAGCTCGCCGAGCTGATGCGGCAGGACAAGGACGAAGACGACGGCTCTGCCGAGGCCGCCCCCTCCGCCGGGCAGGAGAGCGCCCAGTGAGCACACCGGCCACTGTCAAACAGCTCGACCGGGTGGTGATCCGCTTCGCCGGTGACTCCGGCGACGGTATGCAGCTGACCGGCGACCGGTTCACGGCGGAGACGGCCGGTTTCGGCAACGACCTGTCGACGCTGCCGAACTTCCCCGCCGAGATCCGCGCCCCCGCGGGCACCCTCCCCGGTGTCTCGTCGTTCCAGCTGCACTTCGCCGACCACGACATCATCACCCCGGGCGACGCCCCGGACGTCCTGGTCGCGATGAACCCGGCCGCGCTCAGGGCCAACCTGGCCGATCTGCCGCGCGGCGCCGAGGTCATCGTCGACACCGATGGGTTCACCCGGCGTGCCCTCGCGAAGGTGGGCTGGAGCACCAGCCCGCTGGACGACACCACACTGGAGGCGTACCGGGTCCACCGGGTGGCGCTGACCACGCTGACCGTCGAGGCGCTCAAGCACTCGGGGCTTGCCCGCAAGGACGCGGAGCGGGCGAAGAACATGTTCGCGCTGGGTCTGCTGTCCTGGATGTACCACCGGCCCACCGAGGGCACCGAGAGGTTCCTGCGCACCAAGTTCGCCAAGAAGCCGGAGCTGGCCGAGGCCAACGTGACCGCCTTCCGGGCGGGCTGGAACTACGGCGAGACCACCGAGTCGTTCGCCGTCTCCTACGAGGTCGCCCCGGCGAAGCGCGCCTTCGCCCCGGGCCGCCACCGCAACATCTCCGGCAACCTGGCCCTCGCCCTGGGTCTGGTGGCCGCCGCCGAGCGCGCGGAGCTGCCGCTGTTCCTCGGCTCGTACCCGATCACCCCGGCCTCTGACATCCTGCACGAGCTGTCGCGGCACAAGAACTTCGGTGTGCGCACGTTCCAGGCGGAGGACGAGATCGCCGGCATCGGCGCGGCCCTCGGTGCCGCCTTCGGCGGCTCGCTGGCGGTGACGACGACGTCCGGGCCGGGTGTGGCGCTGAAGTCGGAGACGATCGGCCTCGCCGTCTCCCTAGAACTCCCGTTGCTGGTCGTGGACATCCAGCGCGGTGGTCCCTCGACCGGCCTGCCGACCAAGACCGAGCAGTCGGACCTGCTCCAGGCGATGTACGGCCGCAACGGGGAGGCCCCCGTCCCGGTGATCGCCCCGCACACCCCGGCCGACTGCTTCGACGCGGCCCTGGAGGCGGCGCGGATCGCGTTGACCTACCGCACGCCGGTGTTTCTGCTCTCCGACGGCTACCTCGCCAACGGCTCCGAGCCCTGGCGCATCCCCGACGTGGCCGAACTGCCCGATCTGCGCGTGGAGTTCGCCACCGCCCCGAACCGCCCCGACGGCTCCTTCTGGCCGTATCTGCGCGACCCCGAGACCCTGGCCCGCCCCTGGGCGCTGCCCGGCACCCCGGGCCTCGAACACCGCATCGGCGGCATCGAGAAGCAGGACGGCACGGGCAACATCTCCTACGACCCCGCCAACCACGACTTCATGGTCCGCACCCGGCAGGCCAAGATCGACGGCATCGCCGTCCCCGACCTGGAGGTCGACGACCCGTCCGGCGACGCCGGGCTGCTGGTGCTGGGCTGGGGGTCGACGTACGGCCCGATCACCGCGGCCGTGCGTGAGGTGCGGGCCGCCGGGGGCCGGGTCGCCACCGCGCAGCTGCGCCACCTCAACCCCTTCCCCGCCAACCTCGGCGCGGTGCTGCGCCGTTACGACCGGGTCCTGGTCCCGGAGATGAACCTCGGCCAGCTCGCGCTGCTGCTGCGCGGGCGGTTCCTGGTGGACGTGCGCTCCCACACCCAGGTCTCCGGCATGCCGTTCAAGGCCGCGCAGCTGGCCGCCGTGATCCAGGAGCACGCGGAGCACGCGGAGCACGCGGAGCACGCGGAGCACGCGGAGCACGCGGAGCACGCAGAGAACACGGAGGCCGCCGGTGCCCACTGACCTCACGCTCACCGCGAAGGACTTCAAGTCCGACCAGGAGGTGCGCTGGTGCCCCGGCTGCGGGGACTACGCGGTCCTCGCAGCCGTCCAGGGCTTCATGCCGGAGCTGGGCATCGCGCGCGAGAACATCGTCTTCGTCTCGGGCATCGGCTGCTCCTCCCGCTTCCCGTACTACATGAACACCTACGGCATGCACTCCGTGCACGGCCGCGCCCCCACCATCGCGACCGGCCTGGCCTGCGCCCGCCCCGACCTGTCGGTGTGGGTGGTCACCGGGGACGGCGACGCCCTGTCGATCGGCGGCAACCATCTGATCCACGCTCTGCGCCGCAACGTCAACCTCAAGATCCTGTTGTTCAACAACCAGATCTACGGGCTGACCAAGGGCCAGTACTCGCCGACCAGTGAGCAGGGCAAGGTCACCAAGTCGAGCCCGATGGGCTCCCTCGACGAGCCGTTCAACCCGCTGTCGCTGGCCATCGGCGCCGAGGCGTCCTTCGTCGCCCGCACGATCGACTCCGACCGCAAGCACCTGACGGGCGTCCTGCGCCAGGCCGCCGCCCACCCCGGCACGGCCCTGGTGGAGATCTACCAGAACTGCAACATCTTCAACGACGGCGCCTTCGACGCGCTCAAGGACCCCGCCACTCGCGACAACGCCCTGCTGCGCCTGGAGCACGGCGAGCCCTACCGGCTCACCCCGGACGCCGACGAGATCGTCCACGACGTCGCGGACCCCGACCCCACCGCCGCTTTCGCCCTCTCCCGGCTGCGGCATCCCACCCCCATCGGCGTCCTGCGCGACGTACGGCGCCCCGCCTACGACCGGCTGATGAACGACCAGCTGGAGCGGGCCGTCGCCGAGCGCGGCCGGGGCGACCTGGCAGCACTGCTGGCCGGCAACGACACCTGGACGGTCGGGGCCTGAGCCCCCGACGAGAACCGCACACCGACAGCGACACGACCAAAAGGAAGCACCGTGACCTACGTCATCGCCCAGCCCTGCGTGGACGTCAAGGACAAGGCCTGCATCGAGGAATGCCCCGTCGACTGCATCTACGAGGGCCGGCGGTCCCTGTACATCCACCCGGACGAATGCGTCGACTGCGGCGCCTGCGAACCGGTCTGCCCCGTCGAGGCGATCTTCTACGAGGACGACGTGCCCGGGGACTGGACGGACTACCACAGGGCGAACGTCGAGTTCTTCGACGACCTCGGCTCGCCCGGCGGCGCCGGCGGCCTCGGCCCGGTCGAGCGCGACCACCCGCTCGTCGCCGGACAGCCGGTCCGCGCTGCGTGAGCCAGGCTTGAGGGGTCCGCCGGGCGGGGGTCACCGTCCGGGCGCCGGGCAAGGTCAACCTGGCGCTGTCGGTGGGCCCCGCCGCCCGGACGGTTACCACGAACCGGCCACCGCCTTCCTGCCGGTCGACCTCCACGACGTGGTGCGGATCGCCCCGCACCACGCTCACCGTCACCGCCGACATCCCCGTCGGCGACGGCAATCCGGAGGCGCGGGCGGTCCGTCTGATCCCCGCGCCACCGGGGTCGAACCGGCCGTCACCGTCCCCATCGACAAACCCATCCCCGTCGCCAGCCGCACGGCCGGCGGCAGCGCCGACGTGGCTGCGGGGAACGGCGTCTTGAACGTCTCGTCGAAGACGGAGTTCAGCGCGGGGAAGTCCTCTTCCGTCGCGAGGTCGACTCGGACCATGCCCACGTCATCGAACGACGTCCCCACCGAGTCCAGGACGCAGTGCGGGTCGCCGAACACGCGCCGCACCTGTTCCCCGAAGCCGGCAGGAGTCCGTCACGCGGTCGCGCCCCCGACCAACTGGGTCGTGTCGATGAGGCGGTTGGAGAATCCCCACTCGTTGTCGTACCAGCCGAAGATGTGTACGTGGCGCCCCTCGACAACCTGCGTGAGCAGGGAGTCGAAGATGCATGACGCCGGGTCCCTGACGATGTCCGCCGAGACGACCGGGTCCGCGGTGTAGCGCAGGATCCGCCCGAGTCCACCGTCCGCCGCCTTGCGGAACAGCGAGTTGACCTCCTCCACCGTCGTCTCGCGGGCCACCCGGACGGTCAGGTCGGTCAGCGAGCCGACGGGGACGGGAACCCGCACCGAGTACCCGTCGAGCTTGCCCTTCAGGCTTGGGATCACGAGACCGATCGCACTGGCGGCATTGGTGGTGGTCGGGATGGTGCTGAGGTTCGCCGCGCGGGCGCGCCGGGGGTCGGGGTGCGGGCCGTCCTGCAGGTTCTGGTCCTGCGTGTAGGCGTGGATGGTGGTCATGGTGCCGCACTCGATACCGAGCGCGTCATCGAGCACCTGGACCATGGGAGCCAGGCAGTTCGTCGTACACGAGGCGTTGGAGACGATCGTGTGCTGCTCCGGGTCGTACAGGCCGTCGTTGACACCCATGACGAGGGTGAGGTCCGCGTTCTTCGCCGCGGCGGAGACGACCACCTTCGAGGCCCCGGCGTCGATGTGCGCCCGGGCCTTGGCGGCGTCGTTGAACACACCTGTCGACTCGATGACAACGTCGACCCCGAGGCGGCGCCAGGGCAACTGTGCCGGGTCGCGTTCGCTGAGGACCTCGACCACGGTGTCCCCGACCCTGATCGAAGAGCCTTCCACCACGACCTGCTGCGGCAGCGTCCCGTACACGCTGTCGTACTTCAGCAGGTTCGCCAGGGCCTGTGGGCCGGCCAGGTCGTTGACCGCGGCCACGCGGATGTCGGCGCCGGACGTGAGCAGGGCGCGGAAGTAGCTACGGCCGATGCGACCAAAGCCGTTGATTCCCACAGTGATTGTCATCATTCCCGTCCTGATTGTTGGGAGCTCTGCAGCACTGGCTGCGCGGAACGTCGTGCTTCGCAAGTGTCCATGTACCCCTCACGCAAAAGGGTATAGCCGATCACTCCGAGGCAGGGGCTGCCTCGGCGGGGCATCGGGTTCCCACGAATGGACCTTCGAGTCGAACAACAGATCAGAACGGGCCAGGTCAACGGTGACGGGCAGTCAGGGGTTCACCTCGACGGTATCTCGCAGCGGGCTTACGGCGGTTCCCGAACCGGGGTGATCAAGTTCGACGCCTCGTACGGCAATGACGGGCAGCCCTGGCCGGGAGTCATCGACGACGTTCCCGATGTGTTCAAGCCCTTCGTGGAGGAGGCAGCGCTCACCGACGAGAACGGCGTGCCCGTCGTGACAGCCCGCATCTGGCGAGAGACGACGGACGATCGGTGGCAGCACGGCACCATCGACTTCCCTCCGGACCGCGCCGACCCCGACGGGTCAGCGGCCCTGTTCAAACTTTTGGTCGACCGCTTCCTGAAGCGTTCCAGCACTTCGCCGAGGACTACTACGAGGTCGCTGTCGACCTGAAGGCGGTGAGTGACCTGTATGCCTTGCGGCCGCTGGACCATGAACACGTGTTGACGCTGAACGCAGTGGTCACCCTGACGCACCTGGCCCAGGACATCGCCGGAATCGGCTGTCCGCAGGCCCGGTGAGAGCCGGTCCGTCCGCCCGCCGACACATTGCTCAGGCGTTGGCCGAATCCGCAACTGCCGTCGCCTGAAACATGGTTGTCGCGCGTCCCACCGGTTGGCAGACTCACTGCGCCGACGCATGGAGCACAGTCGCATCGGCAACGGGGTACTTCATCTCTCAGGGGGAACAGCGATGAGACTCAGCGCGCCCAGACGCGTCCTGGCCCGTGCCACGGCCGTCCTCGCACTGGCCCTGGGCATGGCCACCAGCACGACCGGTCTACTGTCCGGCGCCGCCGCGCACGCTCTGCCCGTCGCCGAAGGATTCTTCGGCTTCAGCGGCGACGAGGGCGACTACATCAGCGGCGGTCGGTCCTACGCCTACTCGACGGCATCTCAGGACCGCATGAACAGCTCCGCCGACAACGCCCACAACGCGGTCCACCTCTCGATCGACGGGGCGAACGGTGACTGGTGGTACCTGGATCTGGCGGCGCCGTCCGGCCAGGCTCTCGCACCGGGTACGTACACCGGAGCCACCCGCTACCCGTTCAACGAGCCGACCGAGCCGGGGCTGGACCTCAGCGGAAACGGTCGCGGCTGCAACACCCTCACCGGTGAGTTCACCGTCTCCGACGTGGAGTTCGGCCCGCAGGGCTACGTGAGGAAGCTCGACGCCACCTTCGAGCAGCACTGCGAGGGAGACTCCGCCGCGGCGCGCGGTGAGGTCCACATCAACAACCCGGCCCCGCCGGCCGAGCTCGACCTCGGCCTCGCCATAGCCCTGGAGGGCACCGCGAGCACCCTGAACGGCAAGGCCACCCTGCACGGGACGGTGAGCTGCAACAAGCCGGTGAAGGTGGACGTGTCGGGCGATGTCACCCAGGTGAAGAGGCAGAAGCTCATCCGCGGCTCCTACGCCACGTCGGTGTCCTGCACGCCGGGCGTTCCGGCGGCCTGGACCGGGACGGCCGTACCCACCGGAGACGTCCCCTTCCAGCGCGGTGACGTCGAGGTCGAGGCGCGGGCGACGGCAACGGACCCGGACTACGCCCAGCTGGTAACCGTCAGCCAGACGGTGGCGGTCCAGCTCAAGCGAGCCTGAGTCTGCCCGACAGGGACCCGAACCTCCCGCACGGAGCCGAGCCGCAGCACTCGTACGACCCGGGCCCAGCCCTGACAAGGCTGACAAGGAGCGGGACCCGGGTCGTCAACTGTGCTCACTACGGGTCCTCCTGCGCGGCCGGAAGTGTCCGTCCCACGCGGGCGAGCGGGGAGACCGCCATCAGTACGGGGGACAGCAGCATCCCGGTGGCTGTCGCCAGGAGGCTGGCGCGCAGTCCCCACTCCTGCGCGAGGAATCCGCCGAGCAGCGAGCCGAACGGGGCCAACCCCATACCCACAAACGTGATCGTCGCCGCGGCGCGGCCCTGCATCCCGTCCGGAGTGACGGCCTGCCGGACAGCCATGACCGTGACAGTCACCAACTGACTGCCGGCCCCGAACACGAAGCCGGTCACCAGGAGCACGGGAACCGTCACCGCGGTGGACCCGTCCAGCGCGGGCACGCAGAGGAACGCGCCGTCGCCGAGGGCCGCCGCGGTGACGAGTACCGCGCCATGGCCGAACCGGCTCGGGAGGCGGGCGGCCAGCATCGAGCCCAGGAGCGCGCCGGGCCCCGTGGCGGCGAGCGCAAGCCCGACCCCGGTCCCCGACAAATGCAGTTCGCGCGGCAGGAAGAGCAGGTAGACCGTCATCAGGGCCGCGAAGGAGAGCTGAAAGGCTGCCGAGGCGAGGCACACGGCTCTCAGCGAGGGGTCGCCGGCGACGAAACGGAGGCCGTCATGAATCCGCCACCCCAACCGGGAGGGGTGTTCTGAGTGCTCCGGGATCGATTCGGTCCGGCGGATCCGCCGGACCGACAGAAACGACAGCGCGAAGAACAGCGCGCTGGAAGCGACAGCGATGGGCGCCGACAGGATGGAGACCAACGCACCGCCGAGGGCGGGACCGCCGGTCTGGGCCGCGGACCGGCTGCCCTCGAGCGCGCTGTTGCCCCGCACCAGTTGCTCGCGTTTCACCAGCCGCACGAGAGACGCCTGGTACGCCACGTCGAAGAACACGGACAGGGCACCGACCGCGAAGGCGACCACGAACAGCTCCGGCAGGCCGAGCCGGCCGAAGAGGCCGGCCACCGCGGCGGCGCCCAGTGCCAGGGTCCGGCCGAAGTCCGTCAACACCATCACCGTGCGGGTCCGCCATCCGTCGACCCACGCGCCGACGAAGAGCGACAGCAGCAGAACCGGCACCTGCCCCACCGCGCGAAGGACACCCAGCTGGCCGGCACCGGCGTCGAGCGTCAGGACGGCGAAGAGCGGGAGAACCACCAGGCTTGTGTGCTCGCCGAGTTGGGAGGCCGTCTGGCCCACCCACAGTCGGCGGAAGTCGCCGTCCCGCCACAGGCTCGGCGGAACAGGTCGGCCGGAATCGGGTACGGCGGAAGAAGCGGACGGCACGGCGATCCCCTTGGTTGCCTCGAACGACGCCCGCCGACCGGCGCACGAAAGACGCGCCGGATACAGGGGGAGGCTCGCTGTGCCGCAACATCAAGGGCAGCACGCGATGACAGGCCGATCAGGGCCTACGACGTCAACGCGCGCGGACGACCGACCATGTCCTGGCTCCTTCCGGGGTTGCTCGCTGCAGCCTGACACTAGCCCGCGGCGGCCCGGCACGAAAGGCGATATCACCGGCGTGCACGCGGACACCGCTCTGTGTGGATCGGGCGATGGTGTGGTGCCGGGCCGCCCGGCTACCGGGCTGACAGGATGGCGGCATGGAACGTGTGCTGGGAATCGGTGGGTACTTCATGCGAGCGTCCGACCCCGCGGCCCTGAGCGCGTGGTATCGCGATTGCCTGGGTCTGGACGCCGATGAGAACGGCCTGTGGCACCAGGAAGCCGGGCCGACGGTGTGCGCGACGTTCGAGTCCGAGACCGACTACTTCGGGTCCCGCGCCCAGCAGACCATGCTCAACTTCCGGGTCCGCGACCTGGATGCGATGCTCGCGCAGTTGCGCGCCAAGGGGGCGGACGTCGCCGACGACACGCAGGACATGGACGGCGTCGGTCGATTCGGCTGGGTCACCGATCCTGAGGGCCATCGAATCGAGCTGTGGCAGCCCGCCTGACCGCGTCTGGACGAACCCGACGACCCGCGCGCCCGACTCCTCGGCTCGCGACGCCGCGATCCGCCTCGTCCGGACGCCCGACGACCGCGCCCCGCAGCGCCGCCCGCGCCTGCAACTGGTCCTTACATTGCGGCATTTGACCACTCTTAGGAACCGTCACACCGTATCCGTATCCGTGACCGCGATGCGGCCGTGTTCGTGATGGGCTGCTTCCGCGAGGACGTCCGCACCGCACCGCACCGGGTGAACAGTGTTGATGCTGGAGGAGGTGTGGATGCCGCGTCGGCGTCCCGCCGAACGAGCTGGATCTCGGCACGGGCGAGCAGGCGAAGCCCGTGCAGGACGGTGGTCCGCCGGAGGGCACGGCCTCGGCACTGGGCGCACACACCGGCGCCGACGGGTACCCGGGCAACACCAACGCCTGGTACTCGGAGGGCGTCATGTACCCGGGCGGGAACGACCGCATCAGCTCCGTCCGCAACACCTGACCCACACCGCGTGCGCGGTGGGGGGTTCACCTCGTCCCCACCACCGGGCACCGAGGTTTGAGACACGTTTTACGCGGCACACGCAACTGCGGCCCACCGCGTCGCTGTCTCACAGTGCGTCGGGCCCATCAGGGCCGAAGAGCTAGAGAGCGGGGCAAGTCGTGCGACGGCGCAAGGGCAGCATAGGGATCGCACTCGTCACGGGCGTGATGCTGGTGGGCGCGAGCGCCTGCGGCGGGGGTGGCGGTGACAAGGCGAGCGGGAGCGACGCGAAGGCCTCGGGAGATTCCGGGGCGAGCTCGTCGCCGTCCCCGACGAAGCCCGCGGGCCCGCCGATGCTGCTGGAGACGATCACCCCACAGACGGGAACCACGGTAGGCGTGGCCATGCCGATCTCGGTGGTCTTCACGAACCCCGTGGCTGCCAAGGCCAGGGCCGCGGTCGAGAAGCACCTGAAGGTGAGCGCCTCGCAGCCGGTGGCCGGCGCCTGGCACTGGTTCGGCGACCAGCGCGCGGACTGGCGCCCGAAGACGTACTGGCCCTCCGGCACCACCGTGAAGATCGACGCCGACATGAAGGGCGTCAGCAACGGCAACGGACGTTTCGGCGTACACGGCTACACGCACACCTTCAAGATCGGTGACGATGTGCGCGCCGATGTCTCGGTGACCGGCCACACCATGAAGGTGACCCGCGACGGCGCGCCGGTGCGCACCCTGTCGATCAACGCGGGCAGCGCCGAGTATCCGACGTGGAACGGCACGATGGCCGTCATCGACAAGCAGGAGAAGGTCCACATGACCTCCTGCAGCGTCGGCATCAGCTGTGACAAGGGAAGCCCCGACTACTACGACCTGACGCTGCCCTGGGACGTCCACCTGACCCAGTCCGGCACCTACGTTCACTACTCGACCGGTGACCCGAATCCGGGCGGCGGCAGCGCCCGTGGCTCGCACGGCTGCGTCCACCTGTCCATGTCGGACGCCAAGTGGTTCTACGACCAGGTCAAGCAGGGCGATCCCATCACCGTCACCGGCTCACCCCGCGCCAAGGCCTCGCCCGACAACGGCTACGCCGCCTTCAACCTGGGATGGGCCCAGTGGCTCGCGGGCAGCGCCTCCGGGGAGGGCACGACCGCGTCGCTGTGATGCGCGGCGGTGGCGACGACGAGGGCTTCGCTCGGTGCCGCGGGCCCATGTGTCGATCATGGCCGCCCCGGAGGCGACGGTCCGCAGCCGATCACGGGCGGCAGAGCCGGGCGTGGTGGTCCAGGCGGTCGGGATGGGGGTGGGGATCGGTGTTGGCCGGCCCGACCACCGGGCGAACTCCTCGTCCCGCATGGACAGTTCACCGACCAGCTCGATCAGGCGAGGGTCCTCGGGATAGGGGCAGGGGCCTGACAGGATTCACGGTCAGCCCCGTCGTCACCGCCCTCGCCGTGCGCTTCGCGGGCAACCCTCCCGCCCTCGCCTCGGCCTGACCGGCCTGCCCCTGCTCGGCACCGTCATCGCGGCCCTCATCCTGACGCCAAGTTCGACATACTCGGCTGCGATCCCCGATCGGCCTCAGCCTCGGAGCCCGCCCGCCCGAGGAGACGGCCGTGTCCGTCACCACGGAGATCATCGCCCAGGTCAACCAGGGCACGGGCCGATCCCTGGCCCAGATCACCGGCCCAATCCCCCGGCCACCCCGGCACAGGCACCGTCGGTCCTAGTCAGGTGAGCAAGGGAGAGCCCGCGCCGGGAACGCCGAACAGGGTCCGCACCCCGCCAGGCTTCCCCGACAGCGGAACGAGTCGGCGCCGACCGTTGATCTCCGGCCGCCGCGGGGAGGGACCCAGCACCGGCGATCAACGCCCCCTGCGGCTCTCAGCCGGCAACAACCCTCTCCGGATCGTCGGCCGGGGTCCCGGCGCGCAGCCACCGGTACCCGTAGGCGGGCAGTTCGACGCCGAGGAGACCGTCGTCGGACACCGTGAGTCCGGCGTGGTCTTCGGCGAGGAGGTCGGTCAGCCTGTCACCGGGTGCCGTCTCCGGGAGCCGTAGTCGTACGGTGAGGGGGCGGCCCGCGAAGTTGTGCAGGGCCAGGATCCTCCCGTCCGGGGTACAGCTGATGTGGGCGAGCACGGCGCGCTCCCCCGTTTCCACGAGGCGGTACTCGCCCCAGGCCAGCTCGGGAGCCTCCCGGTAGCGCTCGACGAACAACCGTATGCGGCTCAGCAGCGAGCCGGGGTCGCGGCTCTGCTCGTACACGTTCACCTTCTGGGGTGCGAACGCACCCTCCACCAGCGGATTGGGGAAGGTGTCCGGCGCGGCCGTGGAGTAGCCGGCGCCATCCTGCGGGGTCCACTGCATGGGCGTGCGTACGGCCTGGCGGCCCTCGGCGGCCAGGTTCTCGCCCATGCCGATCTCCTCACCGTAGAAGAGCACGGGGGTGCCCGGCAGGGTGAAGAGCAGGCTGTAGGCGAGTTCGATGCGGCGCCGGTCGCCGTCGACCATGGGGGGCAGCCTGCGGCGCAGCCCCCGGTCGTACAGCTGCATGTCCTTGTCCGGGCCGAAGGCGGCGAAGACCTCGGCGCGTTCGTCGTCGCTCAGCTTGTCGAGAGTGAGTTCGTCGTGGTTGCGTACGAACGTGGCCCAGTGGGCGTCGCGCGGGGCGGCGGGGCGATCACGCAGCGACGCGGCCAGCGGTCCGGCCTCCTCGCGCGCCATCGACAGGTACATCTGCTGCATCCCGACGAAGTCGAAGCACATGGTGAGTTCGTCGCCGCGGTCCGATTCGGGGTCGCCGAAGAACCGGGCGAGGTCGCCGTAGGGCAGGTTCACCTCGCCGAGCAGCACCGACTCGCCGTTGCGGCGGCCCAGGAAGGCGCGCAGGTCCGCGAGGTACTCGTGCGGGTCCGGCAGCGCGCCGGCGTCGGCCTGGCCGTCCGTCTCCAGCAGGAAGGGCACGGCGTCGACCCTGAACCCGGACAGCCCGAGCTGAGTCCAGAAGCCCATGACGCGGGCTATCTCGTCCCGGACCTCGGGGTTGGCTACGTTGAGGTCGGGCTGCTCCTTGTAGAAGCGGTGCAGGTAGTACTGGCCGCTGCCCTCGTCGTACTCCCACGGGCTGTCCTCCGCGTCGGGGAAGACCACGTCCTTGGGACCGTCCTTGGGAGGCTCGTCCTGCCAGACGTACCAGTCGCGGTGGGCCGAGTCCCGGCCGGAGCGGGCGTCCTGGAACCAGGGGTGGTCCTCGGAGGTGTGGTTGACGACGAGGTCGGCGATCACGCGGATGCCGCGGTCCTTGGCCGTGCGGACGAACTCGGTGAAGTCGCCGAGGGTGCCCAGGCGGGGGTCGACACCGTAGAAGTCGGTGATGTCGTATCCGTCGTCGCGTTCCCGGGTCGGGTAGAAGGGCATCAGCCACACGCATGTCACCCCGAGGCGCACCAGATGGTCGATGCGCTGGGTGAGACCCGCGAAGTCGCCGATCCCGTCACCGTTGCCGTCCTGGTACGTCTCGACGTCGAGGCAGTACACCACCGCGTTCTTCCACCACAGGTCGGATGTACGGGTCAGACGCATCGGTACTCCTTCGCCGTGGCGGGAAGCGGGCGGGTGACGTCGAGCCGGGGCAGTACCTCGGCACCGAACGTGTCGATGAACGAGGCCTGTTCACGGCCCACGTGGTGGAGCATCACGGTGTCGAACCCGAGTTCGGCGTACTCCTGGAGCCAGGCGGTGTGGCGGCCCAGGTCGGAGGAGACGTTGACCGTGCCCGCCACCTGTTCGGGCGTGACATGCTCGCTGACGATGTCGAACAGTTCCACGGAGTCCAGGTCCCAACTGACCGGCGGTGTGTGCACGTTGGTCCGCCACTGGTCGTGCGCCAGCGCCAGGGCCTGGTCCTCGTCGGGCGCCCAGCTCAGGTGCGCCTGGAGATGCAGGGGCCCGCGGCCACCCGCGTCGCGATAGGCGTCGGCGATCTCCCGCAGTCGCTCGGGCGGGGCGTTGACCGTGATGAGGCCGTCCGCCCACTCGGCGCACCAGGCGGCGGTGGCGGTGCTGCACGCGGCTCCGATGAGCGGCGGCACCTCGGGCGGCAGTGTCCACAGCCGGGCCCGGTCCACGGTCACCAGTCCGTCGTGGCTGACCTCCTCGCCTGCCAGCAGTGCGCGGATGATGTCGACGCATTCCCGCAGCCGGGCGTTGCGCAGTTCCTTGCGCGGCCAGGGGGCGCCGGTGATGTGCTCGTTGGAGGCCTCACCGCTGCCGAGCGCCGCCCAGAACCGGCCCGGGTACATCGACGCGAGGCCGGCGATCGCCTGGGCGACGATCGCGGGGTGGTAGCGCTGCCCCGGCGCGTTCACCACGCCGAACGGCATCCGGTCGGTGGCCTGGAGCGCGGCGCCGAGCCAGGACCAGGCGAATCCCGACTCTCCTTGACGGACGCTCCAGGGTGAGAAGTGATCCGAACACATGGCGGCGGTGAATCCCGCGCGTTCGGCGTGCACCACGGCGTCGAGCAGGCCCGCGGGCGGGATCTGTTCGTGCGAGGCGTGCAATCCGTAGACAGTCATGCCCGGCGGGTACCCCCGCGATTGATCCTCAGCAGCGACGCCACAGCACTGATCCCGGCAGCCCGCGGGAGGCGGGTTGCCGGGATCGGTGGATGTGCGTCTACTTGGGCTTGATCGCGTCCTTGGCCTTCTCCTTGGCGGCACGCAGGTCTCCCTTGGTCTCCTCGGCCTCTCCCTTGGCCTTCAGAGACTCGTTGCCCACGGCACCGCCGACCACCTTCTTGATCTTGCCCTTGGCCTGCTCGCCCTTGGCCTGACCCTTTTCGTCCGCAGCCACAGTCACTCACTCCTGTCTCACTCGAAGGAACCTTCCTCCCCCCGTGTCGCCTGAGATTTCTCTCTCAAACAGGTCTTTGGGCTCGTAAAAATCGCGTGTCCTGGGTCGATCGCCGAGAGTGACCGGGGCGAGGCTGGGTCCCCAGGGGTACTCCCGTGGGCTTGCCTCGGTGCGCAGGTGGTTTCCCATCGCTCTCCTCGCCAGAGCGTCCGTCCCACCGTCGATGAGTTCCAGGTCCTGGAAGGAGTGCCTGCCGCTGATCGACCACCACCGCTCGAAGTAACAGGCGCTGATCCCCCAATGGACTGCGTGCGGCAGGGTGCAGTGGACCGAGGCAGAGGTCAGGTCCGGCTCGGAATCCGGGGTTTCGGTCGGAACGGGGGCCGGCGGCCCTCCATCAGGGCTCTGTTGAGCGCCCCTCAGCGAGGAGCGCGCAGCCGAGTTGGTGCCCCGTGGCGGAGGAGCGGCTCAGTGCTCAGTCTCACCGCTCCCGGCACTCCGGTCCTACGCTGACGAGGAGTACGAACACACTTGGTCGGGTCACGTGCGCTGGGCGATCCTGCCAGCGACTTCCACGGCGATCTCGATCGTCCGTGCCGCGAGTGGGGAGTGAGTGCGATGTGCCTGCCACAGCAGGAAGATCTCGCGTGGCGGTAGCCCCGGCCTGAGCTCGTGGACGCACAATGACGCATCGGAGGAGATGTCTGCGCCGTGGAGGGCGAGTTGCGGCAGGATCGCCGAACCCATGCCGCCGCGCGCCATCGACAGGACGACCCCGTACGACATCACCGTCCCCCTCCCACCCGGCGCCCTACGCCAAGGCGGGCGCCGCGTGGTGGCTCGCGGAGTTCGCGCCGGAAACACTGTCGCTGGACCAGGTGCGTGGCGTACTCCGCAACGGCCCGGTCCACATCGACATCGACATCGACATCGAGAGGATCAGGTGACGGTGATGTCCGACCTGTTCGACTACGACGCCGAACTGCGCCTGCACAACGAACTCTTCCGCGCCGCTGCCCGCGTCGGCCCTCGTGACCGTGTGCTCGACATCGGCTGCGGCACAGGCCAGTCCACGCGCGAGGCTGCCCGCGCCGCCGTCAACGGAAGCGCGGTGGGCGTCGATCTCTCCGCGCCCATGCTCGAACGGGCCCGTCGGCTGAGCGACGACCAGGGACTGGCCAACATCACCTACGAGCAGGCGGACGCCCAGGTTCACCGCTTTCCACCGACGCGTTTCGACCTCTGCATCAGCAGGTTCGGCACGATGTTCTTCACCGACCCGGTCGCCGCGTTCACCAACATCGGACGCGCTCTGCGCCCTGCGGCGCGCCTGGTGTTGCTGGTCTGGCAAGAGCGAGACCGCAATGAGTGGGCCACCGCAATCCGCCGGACCCTCACCGCCACCTCGGCCGCACCCCACGGTCCGGACCCGTTCTCACTCGCCGACCCGGCCGTCACGGAAGGCATCCTGACGGCGGCCGGCTTCACGGACGTCACCTTCACCGACGTGCACGAGCCCGTCTACTACGGCCCTGACACCGCCACCGCCTTCGACGCCGTGCTCCGGCTGTGGGAAGTCAAAGACCTGCTTGCCGGCCTCGACGCCACGGCCGCCGAGCAGGCACGCACACGGATACACACCACCCTCGACACCCACAACACCGACGGCGGCGTGTACTTCGACTCACGGGCCTGGATCGTCACAGGTCGCCGGCGTCGCTGACCATCGCCACCTGTCACGCGAGAAGTCGACCATGCGCCGGGCCCGGTCCAGCCGTGAGTCCGCGTCCACCTCGGCCCCCCACACCTCGTACGACCGCCGTCGCACGCCGACCCCGTTCCAGTCCCGCAGCCACCACCAGCACGTCAGGCCCGAGCCGTCATCCTGCCGGCCGGAACGACACCCCCCTGTTGGGCTTGTTCATGCCGTCTACGGTATTCACGGAGCCACCGCCGTAGTGATGCCGGCGATCAGCGTGCTCCTGCTCGTCGCGTGACCGCGTGTCACGCCGCTGGGCCGGGTGTCGCGTCCGCTGACGGCCGGGTGGGGCGAGGGCGAAGCCGGTCTACGGTTCGGCGCGGGCGTCGCACCGCCGGAGACAGGCCGTGATCACGGCGTTCCGCACCTCGCTGGTGCAGTGACCGGCGTCCAGGAGGAGAACGTCCGCGCCTTGCTCGCTGGACGAGCGGATCCGGAGTCAGGGATGATCAGTGGCATGCGGACGGTCCTGCGCGGAGCCCTGGTGACGCTTCGGCCGGCGACGGTGGACGACATCCCGGCTCTGGCCGCGATCCGGAGCACGCCTGAGGTGTACAGGCGGTGGCGGGGTGGCGACGATCTGACGGCGGCCGTGACCGAGGAACTCGAAGATCCCGGGGCCCGGACCTTCGCGGTCGAGTACGGCGGCCGGGTGGTCGGCGCTGTTCAGTGGGGAGCCGAGGACGAGCCGGACTACCGGCATGCCAACATCGACATCTATCTCGACCCGGCGTTGCATGGGCGCGGCCTCGGCACTGACACCGTCCGCGCCCTGGCACGCCATCTGGTCGATGATCACGGATACCGCCGACTGGTGATCGACCCGGCCGCAGACAATGCCGCTGCCATCCGGTGCTACCGCAAGGTCGGTTTCCGCCCGGTGGGCATCATGCGGCAGTACGAGCGCGGCGCGGACGGCAAGTGGCACGACGGGCTGCTGATGGACCTGTTGGCGGAGGAGCTGGAGTAGGTCTCACGTTCGGTCATAGTCCGTCCAGCCGGACCTGCCACGGCGATGGCGCGCAGGAAACGCCTCCGCGTACCTGTCGGCCCGTGGAGCAGCCCGCTGCAAGAGGCGGTCGGACGGGTCATCTCCCGGGACTGGTTCGTCCCGATATTGATGCTCGTGAGGCGTCGGTGAGGTCGGCCCCGGTGGCGGCGTCACGATGGGAGTGGACGGTGCCGCGCCAGTCCAGGCACATGACGGTCGCGTCGTCCTGCAGGTGGCCGTCGTTGGCGTCGACGATCGCCGCGATGAGAGTACGGGCGGCTTCGCGTGGATGCAGTGCGCGGGTGCGCACGATCAGGTCGGACAGGTTGAGGCTGCCCGCGTTGTGCTCCAGCATGCCGTCGGTCAGCATCACCAGCCGGTCACCCGGCCGCAGGTCCAGCGACTGGACCTGGTAGACGTGTGGGATCGGGAAGCCGAACGGCGTGTCGATCTTCGGGGTGATTTCCTGCACCTGTCCGTCTCGCATCCGCAGCGGCCAGGGGTGCCCGGCGTTGACGAACTCCGTCTTGCCGTCGATCAGGCTGATGCGCAGGAGCTGGCCGGTCACGTAGCCCTGACGGCCGTGCTCGTGAATGGCCTGGTCGGCCTGGCGGGCCTGTTCGGCAAGGTCGGCACCGGCCCGCCGGGCCCGCCGCAGGGCGCCCACCGCAAGGGTGGCCAGCAGCGCGGCGTCGACATCGTGACCCATGGCGTCGGTGACGGAGAGCTGGACGCTGTCCCGGTCGATGACGTAGTCGAAGGTGTCGCCCCCGACGTGGTCGGCCGGCTCCAGCGCCCCGGCGACGGCGAACTGCGCGGCCTCGCACGCCAGCGAATCCGGGAGCAGCCGGTGCTGGATCTCCGCGGCCAGGCTCAGCGGGGTGGTGCGGCGGCCCCACTGGTACATGTCGGTGTAGGACCGGTTCGCGATGACGATGTACGCCAGCGCGTGCGCGGTCTCGCCGATCTCCCGCATCACCTCCGCGTCCGGCGCCACGGGCAGGAACAGTTCGAGGAGCCCGATGGCGTCCCCGCGGTTGGTCACCGGGGCGACGATCCGCACCAGCGCGCCCTCGCCCTTGTCCTCCACGCCCGGCCGCTGGGTACGGATCACATCGTCGTACAGGGTGCCCCGCAGCTTGATCCGCCGGGCGGGCTCATCGGTGTCGACACTGCCCGCAGCCCCCAGCCGTACGACTGAGCTGCCGGTGAAGTCGGTGATGAGGAACGACACCGACACGGCCCCGAGGTGCTCCTTGAGCATGCGCGCGACCACGTCGAGCGACTCCACCGGCGCCGCGGCCTCCGCCGCCTCCAGCGTCCCCGCCAGAGTCATCGCCCTGCCCAGGCGACTCTCGTCTTCGGGAAGACGAAAGGCCCGCCCGCCGTCCGGCCCTCTTGCGGTCACAGCGACTCCCTCAATTGCTCGATCACGCTCGGGACGCCGCCCCATCGCGAAAGGCCTGTGCCAAGCCCCATGCCGGACAGGTCAATTGCACCACGGGACCCGCGTCCGACCCGCCAGCCGGCCTCTCTCGGACCATGTGCGGCCCAGGTCCCCGCCGGTCCCGAGTCCTGTGTTTCGGCATGCCTTGTACGCGGTCATGTGACCGCGAGGAGAATCGCGGTGTAGTGCGCGGTGAAGGCGGCGATGGTCAGGGCGTGGAAGACCTCGTGGAAGCCGAACCAGGCCGGTGAGGGGTCAGGGCGCTTGAGTCCGTAGACGACGGCGCCCGCTGTGTAGAGCAGACCGCCGGCGATGACGAGTACGACGACCGCGGTGCCGCCGGTGCGCGCGAAGTCGGGCAGGTTGAAGACGGCCACCCAGCCCAGGGCGATGTAGCACGGGGTGTACAGCCACCGGGGAGCCCCGATCCACAGGATGCGGAAGGCGATGCCGGCCAGCGCGCCCGTCCACACCACGGCCAGCAGCACCAGCCGCTGGTGCTCGGGCAGCAGCAGTACCGCCAGTGGCGTGTAGGTACCGGCGATGATCAGGAATATGTTCGCGTGGTCCAGCCGCCGCAGGACCGCTTCTCCGCGCGGACCCCACGTTCCGCGGTGGTAGACCGCGCTGGTGCCGAACAGCAGGCAGGCCGACACCGCGTACACCGAGCAGGCCGCCACTGCCGCCGCCGAGCGCGAAACGGCGATCAGGACGATGCCGCCGACCAGCGCGAGCGGGAAGACGCCGGCGTGCAGCCAGCCACGCATCCTCGGCTTCAGCACAGCGGCCGCGCGCTCAGCGACGCCTTCCAGGCCGGCCGCCTGCCCACCCGTCAGCCGTCCGGCCGCGCCGGAAGGCGCGTCGACAGGCTGGGCGCGCAGGGCGTCGGAGGTGGTGGTGCCGGGGCCGGGCTGGGAATCCCGTCCAGGTGCCGGCGGCTCAATATCTTCGGCGATCATGCGCTCATATTCTGGCATCGGCGTACGGGGCGGCCCGGCGCGTCTCCGCGGGCCGAGGGTCGGATACAGGCTGTGTGTCAGGAGGCGGCGCGACGGTATTCGGCGTTGATGCGCTGGGCTTCCTCAAGTTGGTCTTCGAGGATGATGATGCGACAGGCGGCCTCGATGGGGGTCCCCTGGTCGACGAGTTCGCGGGCGCGAGCGGCGATGCGCAGCTGGTAGCGGGAGTAGCGGCGGTGTCCGCCCGTGGAGCGCAGCGGGGTGATGAGGCGGGCCTCGCCGATGGCGCGGAGGAAGCCCTGCGTGGTGCCGAGCATCTCGGCGGCCCGGCCCATGGTGTAGGCGGGGTAGTCATCGTCGTCGATACGGCCGTACGAATCCTCTGCTGTCACGTACACCTCTCTGTCGAATCTCTGTCGAACGCGTGGAGGGGCCCTGGCGCCGTACGGCGCCAGGGCCCGAAGGAACTGCTACACCATCTGCCGACCCTTGTACCGCGTCGGCTTTCTGTCTCCGCTTACCCGACCGAGATGCTGTCGGGGATACGGGGATCGCGGTTGCTCGACCGGAGACCACCTCACTATCGATGTCCTGCGGTACCCGGGTTCAAGGCTTCCACCCGGGCGATCCTGATGGCGCTCGGCTCCTCCGTTCTTCCCTGGGTGATCAACTGCTTGCCAAACGGGAACTGCGAACTGCTGGGTACTGCGAACTGCATCTACGGGTACTGCCACTGCGGTACTGCTCACGGCGGCCCCTGATCACTGCGGGCCGCCCGGTCCGGTCGTCAGTCCCGTCGCCGTCCTGCAACAACTCTGGCTTCGACACTCCACCACCGCACCGTCCAGCGAACTACAACTGCATCTACTGCTGCCCGCCAGTTCGTGTCTGCCGGGCCCTGCTGTCTCTCTGGGCTACGAGAGAAACCATAGCCACACTGCCACCCCATGTCTACTCTCGCCAACATAGATTTTCACGTGTGAGTGCTGAGGTACGACCCCGTGACAACACGCCCCGGTCAGGCCCGAGGAGGTCGCGGCTGCTCACCCTTTTCGGACAGGGCGATGCGAGCCGTGATGCGCTTGCCGACCGGCTCCTGCTCGATGAACAGGTCCTCGGCGACGGCCTTGACGATCTCCAGTCCGTGCTGGCCGATCCTGCCGGGATCGGCCGCCCGGGCCGCGGGAACGGTGGGCTCGCTGTCCCACACGACGACGTCCACAGCGCGGGCGTTGATGCGTAGTTCGAGCAGAACGGGGCCGGGAGCGTACTTGCGGGCGTTGGTGACCAGCTCGCTGACCACCAACTGGACGAAGTCCCGCACTCGTGCGGGCACGAGCAGGTGGTGGTCGGTGCGGGCCCGGTCGAGAAAGGCAACGGCATGGTGGCGGGCGTCGGCGATACAGCCGTCATCCCCGCCCAGGGCATAGCCGGCGCGCATCAGGTGCGCGTTCGGCGCCGTAGAGGCGTCGTCGTCGGCATGACATCCCACGTGTTCGCCCTCACTCCCCCCGTTCACGCGTGCCAGTACCCGCGACCGCGGCATGCATGCCACCTGGGATGTTGTCCGGCTCTGCCGCGCCGGGAGCAGCTGACAGGGTTCCACGGCAGGTCCGGCGAACACGGAGACCACCGTGGCCGCCGGCCGCCTCCTTGACGGTGGCCAGATCCATGCCGGAGGGGCAAGGGCGGTGCCGTACAGCTTGACCATCGGCTGGATACCGAACCGAACTGGTACAGCCGAAGGGACGCTGCCCAGCTCGGTGACGTCCAGGTGATCCAGCGACACACCCTCGTGTCCGCACGCGGCCCGTAAGGCCGCGGCGACCGCAGCGGTGTTCTCTCGGCACCGAGCCGGCCCACTCGCCCGGGACACCACGATGACCGACCCGGAGGCGCGGTGAATGGCCCGGCCGGGTCATGGCTGAGCAGCCCGGACCCGGTCGGGCGTGCCAGGCCAGGACCGCAGATACCGGCCATCGGCCCGAGGCTCGTCGTTCCCCGGACGTTGTTGCCCCCGCCTGCGGCCGACCAGTCCGCGGCAGGAACTCCGCTCACGTCTGCGGGATACTGATATGGGCGAGCCGCCTCAGGTCCATCCAGGCCATGTCAAACGGACTGGCGCACAGAGACGGAAGCCTTCCGCCCGCTGCGATGGTGCCTGTTCCTGATTCAGGGAGCCTGCTGGCCTGCTGGGACATGAGACCGTCCGGACGGCCTGCCGCCGCGGACGCCGTCGAACGACCCGCTCGGCCGTATGCAGCAGCGACACAGGCAACCGGGCGCCACGCGGCCGATGCTGGGCGTGCCCCTCACCCCTGCCCGCCCGAGGAGTTCCCATGCCGCTGTCTCGTCTCCCCCTCCTGCGTCTGCCGGTCAGCGCCGCGCTGGCCGGCGTGTGTCTGGCAGCCCTGGTGTCCGCACCCGCCGAAGCCGACCCGCCCGGCTCCGCCACGGACCGCGCACTACAGAGCCAGCTCGAACAACTGGTCCGCGCGCCGGGCGGCCCACCCGGCGTCATCGCCGTGCTCCAGCGAGGGGAGTCACGCCGGATCCTGCGGGCCGGAGTCGCCGACCTCGATACCGGCAGACCGGTCGACGCCACCGACCACATGCGTATCGCCAGTACGGCGAAGGCGTTCAGCGGCGCCGTAGCCCTGCGGTTGGTGGACCGGGGCGCGCTCGGGCTCGATGACACCATCGGCCGACGGCTGCCCGCGCTCCCCCGGGCCTGGCACGCGGTGACACTGCGCGAGCTCCTGACCCACACCAGCGGCCTGCCGGACTTCAGCCGGAGTCCGGACTTCGTCAAAATCCTCACGGCCGACCTGCACCATCGCTTCGACTCCCGGCGACTGCTCGACTTCGTGGCCGGCGAGCCACTGCTGTTCCGTCCCGGTTCGCGGTACCAGTACTCCAATTCGGACAACATCGCCGTGGCCCTGATGGCCGAGGCGGCGACCGGGAAGCGCTACGAGGAGCTGCTGCGGCAGTCGGTGTACCGCCCGCTCGGCCTGCACGACACCAGCCTCCCCCAGGGCTTCGAGCTGCCGGAGCCGTACATGCGCGGCTACGACGTCCCCGTGGGGCCGCCGGCCGCGCCGGAGGATGTCAGCGAGCTGATCGGCGCCTCGGGGGTGTGGGCGTCGGGCGGAATCGTCTCCACCCCTGGTGACATGACCAGGTTCATCCGCGGTTACACGGGCGGCGCACTGATCTCCCGGGCGACGCTGCGCGAGCAGCGCCGTTGGGTGGACGGCGCCTCGGAACCGGCGGGTCCGGGCCGGAACAAGGCGGGGGCGGCGATCTTCCGCTACACCACAAGATGCGGAGTGGTGGTCGGCCACACCGGAAACACAGCCGGCTACACCCAGCTGATCGCCGCGACCCCGGACGGTGAGCGGTCACTGACGTTCTCGCTCACCACGCAGGTGAACGAGGCGACGAAGCCGAAGCTCCTGGGACAGCTGCGCGAGGTCGAGGAGAACTTCGTGTGCGCGCTGCTCCGGAACTGACGGCTGCTCGGAGTCGTGTCGCTCCTCGCCCTCCCTTCACACCGGGCGGGCCAGGGCGATCACGTCCTGTGTGCCCTCCGCAACGATCTGCTCGGATGCCCGGGGCGAGCCCAGGTCTTCTCCCCGACGTGATCCACGCCGTACAGGGGAGAACCCATGGCTTTCACCCGCTACCCACGTTGCCCGTAACGCCGCCAGTCGCGTCCGCCGTCGCGAGAGATCCACAGTCCTTCGCCCTTCACGAGGTCGTACGTCGATGTCGTCGCGTCCGCGATGCCGTACAGGATCGTGCCGCCGACGGTGAACGACGTGAACCTCACCGGCGTTCTCAGCTCGTGGAAGGCTCTGTTGGTGCGGTCGTCAGCGAGCCAGTAGCGGCCGCCTTCCTCGCCGACGAGCAGCCGCCCGTCCGTGAGCAGTTCCAGGACCAGCGCCTCCGGGTCACGTTTCAGGCCCTTCCAGTCAATGCCGCCGGCGAGGACCGTCCGCCAGTGCGCGCCGTCGTCCGTAGTCGTCAAGAGGCCCCGCGCGCTCTCGCCCCGAATGAGGGACAGCACCGCGGTGCCATCCCACGCGGCAAGGACGCCTCCCGTGTACGGCGTGGGGACGGCCACGGAGCCGAGCGTGCGAGCGTCGCGCTGCCATTCGACGCGGTTGGGGTCCGCGGTCGGGGGCTGGTCGAGGCTCCAGACCGTGCCCCGCTCGTCGACGGCGAGACGGACAGCGTCGTCCGGCACTCCGGCCGGGGGCGCCACGGTGCGCGTGGCGGGACGGTAGACGAGGGTCGGCTCCGGTTCGGCGAGCAGTACGTCGCCGGCGCGGGTGCGCAGCGGGGTCTCGGTGAGGATCGCCTTGTGCCGCTTGCCGCGTAGGTCGAGGGTCCACGCTCCCTCCGCTCCCGCCGCCCCCTCGTCCCGCGGCACCCGTACGAAGCCTCCGCGCATCCCCTTGAACGCGGGCGGCACATCCTCCGCGTTCGCGTGCTCCGCGTGCTCGGCGACCGTGCGGCCGTCGGGGCCGACGATGCGCCAGGCGGTGGCGGCCGGCCCCTCGTCGTCCTCGACGTTGTCGGCCTCGTACGTCAGCAGCAGCGAGTCGTCGTCCGCGCGGACCACTCCGTAGGGTGCGCCGGCCATGTCGATGACGTCGGCGGGGCGCGGGTGAGGATCTTCGATGACGCGCTTGTACTTCGCCTCGCGCCCTTCGGGCTCCCCGTCAGCGGGGCGGCCCGTGCCGCAGGCGGTCAACGCCAGCGCCGTACCCGCCACGAGCCCGACCGCTCGCGCCCCGCGCCTCCTCAGCCGCACCATGGCCGCATCCTCACATGAGGCGGCGGCCTCCGGACGCCGCCTGGGTGCACTGGACGCATCACCCTGGCAGGCCATGGTCGGCGTCCCGCCGACCCG
This sequence comes from Streptomyces kryoterrae, assembly GCF_054072135.1. NCBI lineage: Bacteria > Bacillati > Actinomycetota > Actinomycetes > Kitasatosporales > Streptomycetaceae > Streptomyces > Streptomyces kryoterrae. The sequence goes on from NZ_CM133358.1 coordinate 387,009, forward strand.
TCTTCACACCGCGATGATCTGCCACTGCTGCTGGGTCGCCCGGTTGTACGTCTCCTGCTCGATGCCCGCGCCCTGGGCGGTGGAGGCGCCGTCGACGGTGAGTGACAGTCCGCTGAGCCGGTTGGTGAGGTAGTGGTAGCCGTCCCCGGTGGGCGTCACGGCCCAGTGCTGCTGGAAGACGCTGTCGTCCGACCAGATGCCCACCCTGCCGCCGTCCACGCGCGAGAGGCCGGCCACCTCCATGAGCTTGCCGCTGCCGACGCTCCTGATCTTGTAGTAGCCGTCGTCGGGGGAGACGAAGGTCCACTTCTGGTTGGTCTGGTTCAGCCAGGGCCACTGGAGGACGTCGGTCCCGTTGGCGGTTCCTGCCCCGCTCACGTCGGCCACTTGGCCGCTGTTGCGGTTGACCAGGCGAAAGACGGTTCCGTCGCCCGGCAGAACACGCGACACCAGGGCCGGTTCGGCGGTCCTGCCGCCGATACGGACGGCGCCCATGTTGACGTAGCCGCCGGTGCCGGCGGCTGCCTGGATCCGCACGAAACCAACATTCCTGGCGCTCCACTCGGCCACCTTCGTGACGCGGTCAGCGGCCCAGGAACCCGTGGCGACCTGGGTGAAGATCGCGGCGTCGGTGCTGGTGGAGATGGTGTACGAAGTGATGCCGCCGTCGGTGGAGTTGTTGCGGTTCCACTGCTTGGGCAGGTACTCCAGGGTGGAGACATCGCTCCACACCCCGCCCAGGTCGATCGTGATCGAGTGTGGCTGGGACGGAGAAAGTCCCCATGTCGACCAGCAGGTCTCGAAGTCTTTGTCGCTCAGCCCGTCGATCGCGTTCATCGGGCCCTCGCCCGGGTGGAATCCGGTCGCGTAGGCACTGACGGGTGTCACGGGGTGCTCGGCGCGTGGCGGTTGCGCCGGCAAGGGCGCCCTGGAGGTGTTGGGGCTCCATGCCGCCCCGACCTCGGCGAGCCGGTTGACGACGTTGGTGTCCAGCTTGCCGTCGCGGTTGGGCGGACAGTTGAGGATGAACGAGGTGTACTTCGGTTCCAGGTCCGACAGGTGGGTCAGGATCGACGCCTTGCTCATCAGGCCTTCGGACGGCGTGGACGGATGCCAGAACCAGCCGTTGCTGATCGTCTGCCCCTGCATGGAGGCGAAGGTGTTTCCGGTCGGCGAGGTGATGCCCAGTGGCTCTTCGAAATAGATCGCGTCGCCGAGGAACGGTACGACCAGCCCACCGTGGTCGATCATGACGATGTCCGGCTGGAGCGATTTCACGTGCTCGCGGATCCGCTGGTAGGAGACGGCCTGCTGACCCATCTGCCATGCGTAGCCGTCGGTGATGAACATGTCGATGGTGCCGTAACCGGTCAGCAGTTCGGTGATCTGGTTCAGCATGTAGGTGAGGTCACCGGGCTGGATTGTCCGGTCGGCGGCGACGCCGTGCCGAGTGTCGTACGCCTGCACGCTGTAGGTGCGGTCCCAGATCGAGTAGTACAGACCCACCTTCAGGCCCCTGGCCCGGAACGCGTCGACGCACTGGGCGACGATGTCCTGCCTGTAGGAGCTTTGGGCCACGTTGTGATTGTTGTACGCGGTCGGCCACAGGCAGAAGCCGTCATGGTGCTTGGTCGTCAGCACGCCGTAGTAGTCGGCCGGCTTCGCACGCGGTTGATCACGGTGAGCGCCGAAGGGGGCGTCAGCCGGCCCTCGGGCGGCGACCACAGATCGGTCAGGACCACCAGACCCTCGTCCACCGCCACGCGCCGTGTCAGGCCGGGCGGAGGACGCAGAACTCGTTGCCTTCCGGGTCGGCCAGAATCCTCCACGGGAAGTCGCCCCGGCCCGTGTCGGCAAGCGTCGCACCGAGGGCCTCGAGCCGGGTCACCTCCGCCGCTTGACCGTCACCGAGGGAGGGCACCACGTCGAGATGGACGCGGTGCCGCATGTCCTTCAGGTGGGGCGTGCGGAGGAACTCCAGATACGGGCCGACCCCCTTGGCGGAGCGCAGCAGCGCACGATCGTCGGTCACCTCGTGCAGGGTCCAGTCCATCGCCTCCTCCCAGAACCGGGCCATGGCCCGCGGGTCCGCGCAGTCGACGACCACCGCGGCGATCGGCCCGGTGTCCCGGTACATCTCCTGAGGCTCCAGGACGCAGAACACGTTGCCCTCCGGGTCTGCCAGAGCTGTCCACGGGAGGCCGGTCCGAGTCACCTCGGCGACCGTCGCACCGAGCTCCTTCAGTCGCGCGACCAACTCCGCTTGGTGAGTCGCGGAGTTGGTGGCGAGTTCGATGTGCACACGGTCGTTCACTGTTGCGGGGTCCGGGACTGCGATGACATCCACGCAGATACCGGTGGGATCCGACCAGGTGAAACCCACGGGCTTGACACTGGTCGCACCGGGTTCCGCGCTGGAGACACCCCAGCCGAGCGCCTCCCCCCAGAACCGGCCCAGCGCCGAGTCGTCCCGGGCTTTGAAATTGACCTGAACAAGTTGCAGCACCATGCCGCCGACCCTATGTCCGAGGGCTGAACCGGCACTCGGGGCCGCCGAATCCGGACGGGCGGTGGGAAGCCGATCACGACTTCCCACCGGGCCGGAACGGAGACCTCGACCGGACGTCGCGTGACAGCCGGAGACGCCGGCGCCAACCCGGGAAGTGCCGCGCTCAATCAGCGGTACCACTGCTCAGTACTCCGCCAAGACCACGCCGTAAGGCCACGCCACGCTGTGCTGTGACCTCACACGCGAGCCGCTCCGTTCGGACCGTCCGGGTCCGGCAGCGTGCCGGTGCGGGCGACGTCGGCGTACCATCGCGCGCTCGCCTTGGGGATGCGCTTGCCGGTCGGGTAGTCCACGTACACGGCTCCGAAGCGCTTGCTGTAGCCGTAGCCCCACTCGAAGTTGTCCAGCAGGGACCACAGGAAGTAGCCCCGCACGTCGACGCCGGCCGCGATCGCCCGCCGTACGGCCGACAGGTGGCCGTGCAGGTAGGCGATGCGTTCCGGGTCGGCCACCTCGCCGGCCGGGTTGACGTAGTCGTCGAACGCGGCCCCGTTCTCGGTGATCATCAACGGCAGCGCGGGGAAGTCCGCCTTGAGGCGCGTCAGCAGGTCGTACAGGCCGCTCGGGTCGACCGCCCAGCCCATCGCCGTGGTGTTGCCCGGAGGACGGTGGAAGGTGACCCGGTCGGCGCCCGGCCAGGGGGTGTGCTCGCTCGCCCCGTGACCGTCGGAGCCGTGGCCGGCGTCGTCGATGGCGGCGGAAACCAGGGTGGGCGAGTAGTAGTTGACGCCCAGGAAGTCCAGCGGCTGGTGGATCGTGGCGGTGTCGCCGTCCCGTACGAAGGACCAGTCGGTCAGGACGGCCGTGTCCTGGAGGAGATCCCGCGGGTACTCGCCCTCCAGCATGGGACCGGTGAAGACGCGGTTGGCCAGCGCGTCGATCCGGCGGACCGCGTCGAGGTCGGCCGCGGCCTCGGTCAGCGCACGTACGTGGTGGATGTTGAGCGTGACGGACGCCCGCGCGTGGGAGGGCAGTTCGGCGCGCAGTGCCTGAACCGCCTTGCCGTGGGCGAGGTTGAGGTGGTGGGCGGCGCGCAGGGCCGCGACCGGGTCGGTGCGCCCTGGCGCGTGGACGCCCGAGCCGTATCCGAGGAAGGCGCTGCACCAGGGCTCGTTGAGGGTGGTCCAGGTCTTCACCCGGTCCCCCAGCGCACGGGCCGCCAGGGCCGCGTAGTCGGCGAACCGGTCGGCGGTGACACGCTCCGGCCAGCCGCCCGCGTCCTCCAGCTCCTGCGGCAGGTCCCAGTGGTAGAGCGTGACGACCGGCTCGATGCCCTTCTCCAGCAGCGCGTCGGTCAGGGCGCGGTAGAAGTCGAGCCCCTTCTCGACGGCCGGGCCGCGGCCGGTCGGCTGCACCCGCGGCCACGACAGGGAGAACCGATAGGCGCTCACGCCGAGATCAGCCATGATCTCGACGTCCTCGCGCCAGCGGTGGTAGTGGTCGGTGGCCACGTCACCGGTGTCGCCGTTGCGCACCATGCCGGGCGTGTGCGAGTAGGTGTCCCAGATCGACGGGGTGCGGCCGTCCACGGCGGCGGCTCCCTCGATCTGGTACGCGGCGGTCGCCGTGCCCCAGGTGAACCCCGGCGGGAAACGGGTGACGGCGGTGTTCTCCGGGGCGGGCGCGGCACGTCGGGCGGTGGTGGTCACCTGGGTGGTTCCTTCCAGCTGTACTGCGGGGCGGGAGCGTCGAATCGGGTGACATGGCGAGCGCGGGAAGGGTCCCGGCCACGGGGTGACGGCGGGGCGCTCATCCCTTGACAGCTCCCTGCATGATGCCGCCGACGATCTGACGGCCGAAGACGATGAACATGGCGAGCAGGGGCAGTGTGCCGAGGAGGGCGCCCGCCATGATCAGTGACTGGTCGCGCACGTAGCCCGCGCTCAACTGCGTGAGCGCCACGGGGACGGTCGGATTGGACATGTCGAGCACGATGAACGGCCAGAAGAAGTCGTTCCAGGCGTGCACGAACGTGATCATGAACAGGACGGCCATGGGAGGCCGGGCGATCGGCAGCACGATGCTCCAGAAGATGCGCAGGGAGTGCGCACCGTCCACCCGCCCGGCCTCGACGAGTTCGTCGGGCAGCGCCTCGCTCAGGTACTGCCGCATGAAGAACACGCCGACGGCACTGACGAGCGTGGGAAAGATGACTGCGGGCAGCTTCTGCCCCAGGCCCAGCTCGGTCATCATCATGAACAGGGGTACGACGCCGAGTTGGGGCGGTACCAGCATCGTGCCGATGACGAGCATCAGCAGGACGTTGCGGCCCTTGAAGCGGAGTTTGGCGAACGCGAAGCCGGCGAGGGTGGCGAACAGCACCGTGGACAGGGCGATCACGCCGGCCACGATCAGGCTGTTGAGCATGGCCTTGCCCAGCGCGGCGTCCTTCCAGGCCTTGCCGAGGTTCTCCAGGAGATGGGGTCCGGGCAGGAACGGCGGAGGCGTCTGGGTGACGCGCGTGTTGTCGGTCGACGCCGCCACCATCGTCCAGTAGAGCGGGAAGAGGGAGAACAGTGCCGCGACTCCCAGCAGGATGTAGGCGACGGGGCCCGCGTGGTGCTGTCGTCCCGCGGCCGGGTGCGCGAACAGCCGTCGGCGCCGTCCGCCGGACGGAGTGGCCCCGCGGGTCTTCCGCGCGGTGGCGGGGGGTGCGTCCGCCGCCCGGACCGGGATGCTGTCTGTGGTCATGGAGATCTCCCGGTCAGGCCCTGCGCGCTACGACGCGCTGGACCACTCGTTGGACGACGAACACGACGATGAGCAGCAGGAACATCGCCCAGGCGACCGTGGCGGCCCGGCCCATCTGGTAGTTCTTCCAGCCCTCCTCGTACAGCAGCAGTCCCAGCGTCTGGTACTGGTTGTCCGCTCCCCCGGTGATGCCGTTCGGGCCCTGGCCGAAGATCAGGGGTTCGCCGAAGAGCTGGGTGGCGCCGATCGTGGACAGGACGATGGTGAACACGATGGTGGAACGGATGCCGGGGACGGTGACCGTCAGGAACTGCTGCCACCGCGAGGCGCCGTCGATGGCCGCGGCCTCGTACCGGTCGCGCGGGATCGCCTGCATCGCGGCGAGGTAGAGCAGGGCGTTGTAGCCGGTCCAGCGCCAGATGACGATCGAGGAAATGGCCGTCTGCGCGGCCCACTTGTTGTTCTCCCAGTCGATGTTGTCGACACCGAACAGGCTCAGCATCCAGTTGATCATGCCGAAGTCACGCTCGAAGAGCATCGTGAACACGAGTGCCGCGGCACCCACCGACGTGGCGTACGGCGTCAGGGCGGCGACACGGAAGAACGTCGAGCCACGCAGCTGGTAGTTGAGCAGATGAGCCAGTCCGAGCGCCATCAACAGCTGTGGCACGGTCGACAGGACGCCGATGGTGATGGTGTTGAGCAGCGCGTTCCAGAAGCGGTCGTCGTCCCACAGGGCCGTGTAGTTGTCGAAGCCGACCCACTCCATGAGGTTCAGGGTCGACAGTTCGACGCGGTGCAGGGAGATCCACGAGGTGTAGATCAGCGGGTAGAAGCTGAAGGCGGCGAAGACGACGAAGAACGGGGCTACGAAGGCGTACGGGGCACCCCGGACGTCGAGGCGGTGCAGCAGCGTACTGCGCCGCCGGCGGTCCCCGCCGGCGCCGGTCCCGGCCGGCGGGGTGGTGCCGGGCGCACCGGCTGAGGGTGTCGAGGTGGAGATGGCCACCGGAAGGCGTCCTTCCTGGAAGGGGAGGGGAGGCGATCGGTGCCCGGCGACCCACACGGGCCGTGCGTGGGGCGCCGGGCGGCTGCGGAGACGGGCGACGGGACCCGAGGTCAGCCGATGGCCTTTCCGATACGCTTGTCAGTGGTCTTCCAGGCCTGTTCCGGGCTCTTGTTCTGCGCCTCGATCAAGGTCAGCCCCTGGGAGAAGATGTCCTTGATGGTGCCGTCCTTGCGGCCGAGCACCTGCTCGTCGGGGATCTCCTGGGCCGCGGCGCCGAAGATCTTCCCGATGGGCGCGCCGCTGAAGTAGTCCGACTTGGCGTCGACCACTTCGGGCATTCCCAGCGCGGTCTGCGACGAGGGGAAGTTGCCGATCTTCTTGAACAGGTAGGCCTGCTGCTCGGGGGCGGTGAGCCAGGCGACGAGATCCTGTGCCTCCTTCTTGACAGGACTCCTCTCCATCACTCCGAGGAACGATCCGCCCCAGTTGGCGCCCTTGGGTGCCTTGGCGACGTCCCACTTGCCCTTGTTCGCCGGGCCCGCCTTCTCGCTGATGTGCGCGAGCATCCACGCCGGACAGACGGCTGTGGCGAAGGTGCCGTTGGCCAGGCCGGGATCCCAACCGGGCTGGAACTGGCGGAGCTTGGCGGTCAGACCGGAGGTGGCCGCCTCGGAGGCCAGCTTCCACGCATCCTTCACGACGGGGTTGGTGGCGTAGATCAGCTCACCCTTCTTGTCGTAGAACTGCTGGGAGTTGCCGTAGATCATGGCGTTGAACAGCCCACTGGAGGTGTCCATGAAGGCGACCTTGTCGGCCTTCGAGTTCTGCTTGAACCGCTTGCCCGCGGCGACGTACTTCGACCAGTCGCCCTCCCACAGCTTGGCGACCTCCTCGCGGTCGGTGGGCAGGCCGGCCTGTTCGAAGAGGTCCTTGCGGTAGCAGACCGCCATCGGGCCGATGTCGGTGCCGAGGCCGATGACCTTCTTGTCGGCGGTGGTGACCTGGCTCTGCTTCCACGGCAGGAAGTGGTCGGTGCCGGGCACACCGGCCAGATCGACGAACTTGTCCTGCTGGGTGTCGGACAGTTCCTTGGCCCGACCAATCTCTATGCCCTGGATGTCCTTCAGTCCGCTGCCGGCGGCCAGGTGCGTCTGCAGGGCGGTGTAGTAGGTCTGCTCGTCACCCGCGACGTCCGCCTTGATGACGACGTTCGGGTGCTCCTTCATGTAGGTGTCGAGCAGCCCGGTCTCCTTGAAGCCCATGACGCCGAACAGGCCCATGGTGATGGTGACCTTGCCGTCCTTCTTTCCCCCGCCCGTCCCTCCGCTGTCGCTGCCTCCACAGCCGACGACCAGCCCGAGAGCCGACACCGTCGACACCGCGGCGAGCACTCTCGTGTGTGACTTCCTTCGGAACTTGTCCATTCGGTCCTCCTGGCGGCGGCGCTGACGCACCGGAGTTCGTGTCCCACGGTCGGCTTCGTAGATACGATTTGTCTGGTGGGCACGTTCCCAAACAACGATGGGAACGTGCCCACCCGGAAGACCGAAGCCTCGCCGCCGCGAAAGACGTCTGTCAAGAAGTTGAACTCACTTCGTTGCCGAGGGGTGTCCGACCGGTCCGCTCAGGGCCTTCGGACGCTCTCTGACGGTCTGGCACAATGCGCAGGTGAAAGCCGTCAGGCAGCGCGCGAGCGAGGGAGGCGTCATGGGAGGCAGGCAGCGCCCGACCATCAAGACCGTGGCCGCGCGCGCCGGCGTCGGACGCACCACGGTTTCACGAGTCATCAACGGCTCGGAGCTCGTCAGCGAGAAGGCCAGGGTCGCCGTGCTCGCCGCCATCGCCGAGCTCAACTACGTACCGAACTCGGTCGCCCGGGGGCTGGTGACGAGCAGAACGAACTCCGTGGCCCTGGTGATCCCCGAGTCCGCGAGCAGACTGGGCTCCGAGCCCTATTTCTCGGCGGTCATCCGCGGGGTCAGCATCGCCCTCGCGGAAACCCGTACTCAGCTCCAACTGGTCCTCGTACGCGACCAGTCCGAGCGGAACCAGCTCACCGAGTCGGTGGCGGAGCGGCGCGTCGACGGGGTGCTCCTGGTCTCGGTGCACGAGCACGACCCACTGCCGGGGCTGCTGGAGGACATGGGGCTGCCCACGGTGCTCGCCGGCCGCCGCTCCCCCGCCGAGTCGCTCAGCCATGTGCACTCCGACAACGCGGGTGGATCCTCGGCGGCCGTCAGGCACCTGCTCGCACGAGGGAGGCGGACCATCACCACGATCAGCGGTCCCCTCGACATGGACGTGGCGCGCAGTCGGCTCCAGGGCTGGCGGGAGGCCCTCGAGAAGGCAGGTCACGAGGTCACCGACCGGCTGGTGGCCCCGGCCGACTTCACCGAGGAGGGCGGCGAGGCGGCCATGCGTTCACTCCTCGGACGAGTACCCGGGCTCGACGCCGTGTTCGTCGCCTCGGACGTCATGGCGGCGGGGGCGCTGGCGGAGTTGCGCAGGCAGAAGCGCAGCGTCCCCGACGATGTGGCGGTGGTCGGATTCGACGACTCCATCATCGCCCGGCACACCAGTCCGCCCCTCACCAGCGTGCGTCAGCCGGTCGAGGAGATCGGCAGCACGATCGCCCGCATCCTCCTCAAGGAGATCGGCAATCCGGAGGAGCCACGTCAGCACGTCGTTCTTCCCACCGAACTCGTGGTACGCGAATCCTCGTAAGTTGCTGAGAAGCGCCCGCAGTTGATGCTTCTCGGGGGCGCCGGGCGGCCGTGTGCCGCCCGGCGCAGCGACAGCGTCGTCCTCGGCTACGGTCCTCCAGGTCGCCTCGGCGGACTCCCGTGACGGCGTAGGCCGTGCCGTTGTCGTGCCGCTGACCGGCCAGGTCACCGTCCTCCAGCCGGCCGGCCACCGGTGTGCGGCAGGCCGCGCCGGCCCGCGACCGGACCGCCCAGGCGCACTTCGATGGTGCCGCCGCCGATGACCCAGGCGGCGATCGGGTTGTCGGCCAGCGGCGGGGGCGACGGCGAAGCCGGGACGAGGGCCACGGTCCAGGTGAGCACCCGGGTGGGCTCCTCGGGGCCCGGAGATGGCCATCGCCCTTGGGCCGGCTGTCCTCGCGCGGCGCGCGCCCCGGCCCCGAACAGCCACAACACATTCCTTGACACGAATATTCTTCATGGAGAATACTTGCGGTCATGGACGCACTCCTCACCGCACTGGCCGAACCGGCCCGCTGGCGTCTCCTGAGACTGCTGGCCGAGCGACCCCGCTCGGTCGGCGTTCTCGCTCAGCTCACCGACGCACGCCAGCCCCAGACGACCAAGCACCTGCAGACCCTTGAGCGCGCCGGCGCCGTAACCTCCCAGCGCACAGGTCAGCGACGCGTCTACACGCTCCGGCCCGGTCCCCTGCGGGACCTGGCAGCCGCGCTCAGTCAACTCGCCGACACCGCAGACCAGGCCGACGGCCCGCGTGCGACGTACGATCGTTACGGGCTGAGCGTCGACGCGGAACGGCTCGCCGCACAGGAGTCGGGGTGGGCCGACGGCCGGTCGTTCACCTTCCACCGGTCGTTGGCGGGGCGCCCCGAGCTGGTCTGGCGCCACCTCACCGACACCGCCCTGCTCGCGCACTGGTGGACCCCCGAGGACCTCCGCGCCTCCGAGCTCGTCTTCGAGGCGCGCCCCGGAGGACGGATCGTCCAGGAGTACCGCGATGCCGAAGACATCGCCGACTCCAACCCCGTCGTCGGGCGCGCGGAGGGGGTCGTCGACGACGTACGACCCGGTGAACACCTCGCCTACCGGCTCTCCCCGCTGCTTCCTGACGGCCGCCTCGCCTTCACCGCCCACGTGGCCATGGGCCTCGGTCCCACCAGCACGGGCACGGACCTCGACGTCCGCTGGCGAATCACCGACAGCACCGTCGACTCCGCGGACTTCATCGCCGGCATCGAGATCGGCTTCGGCCAGAGCCTCGACAAGCTCGCGGCGACCCTCACGGCGTACACACACGACAAGCACACCCCTGACAACACCGACAACACCGACAACACCGCCACCAGGAGCACGAGATGACACAGCAGACCGTCGGCCGCCGAGTAGTCACCAACATGGCCCTCTCCCTCGACGGCCACTACGCCGCACCCGACAACCCGCTGGACATGCGCTGGGTGATGCCGTACGCCGTGACCGACGTCGCCCGCGACCATCTGACCGGTCTCTGGGAACCGGCGACGACGGCCCTGCTCGGGCGGGTCAACGCCGAGGGATTCCTCGGTTTCTGGCCCACCGTCATCGGCATGGAGGGTGCCGACCCCCGCGACGAGGCCTTCGCGAAGTGGCTCGTCGACACCGACAAGGTGGTCCTCTCCTCCACCCTCGACAAGGCGCCGTGGGAGCGTACGACGATCGCCGACAAGCCAACCGTCGAGGTGGTCACGGACCTCAAGGCCACCGAAGGCGGCGACATCCTCGTGCTCTCCAGCGCGAGCGTCGTCAAGGCGCTCCTGGCGGCCGACAAGGTCGACCGGCTGGCGCTCACGATCTTTCCGGTCTTCCTCGGCGGCGGGCCCCGCCTCTTCGACGACGGCCTGCCCGCGAGCCGGTGGACACTCGTCAGCCAGACCGCGGGCGAGCACGGCACGTTGGCCCTCGTGTACGACCGGGTCCGCTGAGTCGCCCCACCAGCCCGGTCATCCGAAGGGCCCCGAGATGTGCCGAGGTGCAGTCAGGCCTTGGAGGTCTTGATCGCCGAGGTGGCGGTTTGTTCGAACCACGGCATCCAGTGACGTGTCCCCCGGTTGATCGCCGCGCCCAGGGAGAGGGCCGACCTGACGCGCGGGATCCGCCGGGATCCGTCCCTCGGCCTGGCCGAGGGACGGATCCCGGCGGTCGCCTACCGCCTCAGCAGGTCACGACAGCGGCGGGTAGGCGTTCCGGACCAGCTGCTGGAACTGGGCGGAGAACCAGCGTCCGGCCAGCGGCGAGTTCGGCAGTGCGCCGGAGAGGTTGTTGCCATTGCGGGCGTTGCCGCCGTACGTCGGGTCGCACATCCGGTCGAAGCCCTTGCCCTCGTCGTTGGGGATGGCGGTGCTGTTGCCGTCCGACTCCCCCGGCGGCTTGACCCACACGTAGGCGTCGATGCCTGCGGCCGGAGCCGCGGTCGGCCGTTCGCCGATGCCCGCACCGCTCTGGTTGCACCAGTTCCCGGCGTGGATCCGCCGGTCGATACGGCTGGCGTCGACATAGCCGTCCACCGTGGTCGGCGAACCGGGACCGGTGGGCCGGGCGGAGCCGCCCCATCCGTTGCGCGAGGTGTCGATCAGCATGCCGAGTCCGGAGTTGAATCCGGCCGCGACGAGCTTGTCCCGGAACGCCTGGGCGAAGGACTGCTCGTCCACGTACTGGTTCCAGTCGACCCACTTCGACTGGCGCACGGTCTGACCGCCCACCGTGTCGGTGACCTTGAGGTACGGCTCCTTGGTGGGGCTGTAGTTCGCGGTGTTGACGATGAAACCGGCCACGTCGTTGACGCTCGCGCCGTTCGACGTCGCGACCTTCTGGAACTGCTGCACGGCCGGAGCGAGGTTGCTGTCCCAGCCGAGCCAGCCGTGGTGGGCGGCGTCGATGTAGTTGTAGACGCCGGGGATGTTGCCCAGCTTGTCCAGGGCGTAGCCGACACCCTTCTCATAGTTGCCGTTGGCCTTCATGGTCACGCAGGCGTCGGTGGTGGTGGGGGTGCCGCCGGCGTTGGTGACCAGGTTGGGCAGTGAGTCGGGCTCGATGACGGTGGCGATCCGCAGGCCGGCGTACTTGGCTTCGGACAGGATCGACACGATGGGGTCGATGTACTGCGACTTGTACTTGTCGAGGTCGTTGGGCCCCAGCTCGCCGTTGGAGGCGAGGGCGGCGCAGTCACGGCCGGGCAGGTCGTAGATCACGATCTGGACGACGAGTTCACCGGAACCCTTCTGCTTCAGGGCCTCCTCGAGGTGGGCGCGCAGGCCCATCCCGCCGTTGACACCGTTGATGGCGGCGATGCGGTCGAGCCAGACGGCGGTGGGCTGGTTGGCGATGCTGCCGCCGCCCGGTTCGGCGGCGGCCTTGGCGGACCACTCCGGGTTCACGTACACCTTGGCGCCGGTGTAGGGGTTGTCCACTCGGCTGCCGGTGCCGCCCCCACCGTCTCCGCCGCCGGTGCCACCACCCGTTCCACCGCCGGTGCCTCCACCAGTACCGCCGCCAGTTCCGCCGCCGTTGTCGACGTTGCAGGCGACACCGTCGAGCGTGAACGTGGCGGGCACGGTGTTGGTGCCGCTGTAGGAGCCGTTGAAGCCGAAGCTGACCGAACCGCCGTTCCCGAGCGTGCTGTTGTAGGTCTCGTTGGCTGCGGTGACGTCCGCGCCGCTCTGGCTGATCCTCGCGTTCCAGCCGTTCGTGACCTTCTGGTTGCCTGCGTACGACCACTTCACCGACCAACCCGACTTGGCGGCCGCGTTGTTGGTGATGGTCACCGCGGCGGTGAAGCCGGTGTCCCACTGGCTCTGCACCTTGTAGTCGACGGTGCAGGGAATGGACGAGGTGGCAGCGCCGGCCTGGCCGACGACGAGCGCCGTCCCCGACGTCCCGGCGACCAGCGCCAGGGCGGCGAGCAGCGATGTCCTGGTGTGACTCATGAGTGCGGGCTTCCTTTTCTTGATGTGGAAGTGCGGATGCGGGCCGCGCGAACGGCGGCGCGAGCCGACGCCCTACGGGTGGCAGTGCCTCGTAGGCGGAGATCAAGGATGGAAAGGCCGGAAAGAACGGGGAGGAGGGATCGGAGGAGCAGTCCTGCACGTTCCGGGTCCGGCCGGACAGGACGGGCTCACGGTCGTCGCACCACGTCATGCCCCGGTCGACGAGCGACCGCGGGGTGGTGTGCCCGTCGAGCCTGGATCTCATCGGTGCGGGACGGCTCGCCGGCGTCACGGCCACTGAGCGGCTCAACACCCTGGAAAGGGCTGTCCCACTGGCTGGTGTCGGCGGGTCCCACTGTGCGCGCGGCCGTGGCTCCCCGGGCCGAGAACACAGGTGGAACAGCGCTCGAGAGAGCGTCGCTGACTAAAAGTACTGAATGCGGGGGGTGTCGCATGAGCGAGTCCTTACAGCTTGGCGCGCCGCTACGGACACGTCGAGTGATGGAACCGCTCCCACTGGTGAGGAGGAAGCTAGCGCCAACCAGCGGGGTTTCATAGGGCCCTTGCGAAACTTTCGCTCCTGTCAGGTCGGTTCGAACTTTGAAGTCGTCGGCATCTTGACCGATCCGCCCTTCATCTCCACGATGGGAGCGCTCCCACTGGATTCCCCCCTCGGCATCTCTCCGTGAGTCGCGTGACGCAAGGAGGAACAGCACATGGATCCCGGACGCAAACGCAGAGCCGTACGGCGGTTCTGGACCGCAGCCGCCGCTGTGTTCGCTCTGCCCCTGTCAATGCTCGCCAGCGGCACGACCACCGCGAACGCGGCGTCCGTGCAGTGCAGCGTCGACTACAGGACCAACGACTGGGGCTCCGGCTTCACCGCCGACCTCACTGTCACCAACCGCGGCAGCGCCGCGATCGACGGCTGGACCCTGACCTACGGCTACACGGGCAACCAGAAGCTCGCGAACGGGTGGAACGGCACCTGGTCCCAGGCCGGTCAGGCCGTCACCGTCAAGAACGCCTCGTACAACGGCACCATCGCCCCGGGCGGCGCCGTCTCCGCAGGCGCGCAGTTCAGTTACAGCGGCAGCAACGCCGCGCCGGCCGGTTTCGCGGTCAACGGCACCAGCTGCGTCGGCGCCCACCAGCCGCCGATCACCATGCTGACCAGCCCGGCCGCCGGCGCGGTCTACTCGCGGGGTGACGCCGTGCCGCTCGCGGCGACCACGGCTGCCGCGGACGGCGCGACGATCAGCAAGGTGGAGTTCTACGACGACACCACACTGCTGGGAACGGACACGAGCACGCCCTACACGCTCTCCGCCTCCGGACTGGCCGTGGGCAGTCACTCCCTGCTGGCGAAGGCGTACGACAGTCTGGGCGCGTCGGCGGAGTCCACCCCGGTCGGCATCACGGTCGCGGCGGGTCCCGCCGTGGTGGCCTCGACCAGCCAACTCGCCGTCCAGCAGGGCAAGTCGGCGACGTACGACGTGAAGCTGTCGACCCAGCCGTCGGCCAACGTGACCGTGACGACCGCCCGGACCGGCGGCAACACGGGACTGTCGGTGACCGGCGGGACGTCGCTCACCTTCACCCCGTCGGACTGGAACACCACGCAGAAGGTGACCGTCACGGCGGACTCCTCCGGCACGGGGGCGGCGACCTTCGAGTCGACAGCCACCGGGTACGGCAAGGCGGCGGTGACGGTCACCCAGATCGCGGCGTCCAAGACGTACGACGCCCGGTTCCTGGAGCTCTACGGCAAGATCACCAACCCGGCGAGCGGTTACTTCTCCCCCGAGGGCATCCCCTACCACTCGGTCGAGACGCTGATCGTCGAGGCCCCGGACCAGGGCCACGAGACCACGTCGGAGGCCTACGGCTACCTCCTGTGGCTCCAGGCCATGTACGGCAAGGTGACGGGCGACTGGACCAAGTTCAACGGCGCCTGGGACATCATGGAGAAGTACATGATCCCCACCCATGCCGACCAGCCCACCAACTCCTTCTACAGCGCCTCCAAACCGGCGACCTACGGGCCCGAGGAGGACACTCCGAACCAGTATCCGACCGCGCTCGACCCGTCCGTACCCGTCGGTTCGGACCCGATCGCCGGTGAGCTGAAGTCGACCTACGGCACGGACGACGTCTACGGCATGCACTGGATCCAGGACGTCGACAACACCTACGGCTTCGGCGACACCCCGGGCGGCACGTGCGAGGCCGGCCCGACGGAGACCGGACCGTCGTACATGAACACCTTCCAGCGCGGCCCGCAGGAGTCGGTGTGGGAGACGGTGCCGCAGCCGACCTGCGACGCCTTCAAGTACGGCGGCAAGAACGGCTACCTGGACCTGTTCACCGGGGACAAGTCGTACGCCAAGCAGTGGAAGTACACCGCCGCCCCGGACGCCGACGCGCGTGCGGTACAGGCCGCCTACTGGGCGGACCTGTGGGCGAAACAGCAGGGCAAGGGCTCGGACGTGTCGGGCACCATCGCCAAGGCCGCGAAGATGGGCGACTACCTGCGGTACGCCATGTACGACAAGTACTTCAAGAAGATCGGCAACTGCGCGGGGCCCTCGTCCTGCCCGGCCGGTACCGGCAAGGACGCCTCGCACTACCTGTTGTCCTGGTACTACGCCTGGGGAGGCTCCACCGCCACCACTGGCGGGTGGGCCTGGCGGATCGGATCCAGCTTCGCCCACAGCGGCTACCAGAACCCGCTGGCCGCCTACGCGCTCAGCTCGTACGCCGATCTGAAGCCCAAGTCGGCGACAGGGCAGGCGGACTGGACGAAGTCGCTGCAGCGGCAGCTGGAGTTCTACCGCTGGCTGCAGTCGGACGAGGGCGCGATCGCCGGCGGCTCGACCAACAGCTGGGCGGGCCGTTACGCGACCCCGCCGGCCGGGAAGTCGACGTTCTACGGCATGTACTACGACGAGCAGCCGGTGTACCACGACCCGCCGTCCAACCAATGGTTCGGCTTCCAGGCGTGGTCCATGGAACGGGTCGCCGAGTACTACCAGCAGACGGGCAACGCCGCCGCGAAGGCGGTCCTCGACAAGTGGGTCAAGTGGGCGCTGTCCAAGACCACGATCAACCCGGACGGCACCTACCAGATTCCCTCCACCCTCAAGTGGTCGGGCCAGCCCGACACCTGGAACGCGTCAAGTCCCGCTGCCAACAGCGGACTTCACGTCACCGTCGCCGACTACACGAACGACGTCGGGGTGGCGGCCGCCTACGCCAAGACACTCGCGTACTACGGCGCCAGGTCCGGTGACGCGGCGTCGAAGTCGACGGCGAAGGCGCTGCTGGACGGCATGTGGGGCAACTACCAGGACAGCCTCGGTATCGCTGTTCCCGAGACCCGCACCGACTACAGCCGGTTCAACGACAGCCTCTACGTGCCGAGCGGCTGGACCGGCAAGATGCCGAACGGCGAGACCATCGACTCGTCCTCGACCTTCTCCTCGATCCGGTCCTTCTACAAGGACGACCCTGCCTGGTCGAAGATCGAGGCCTACCTCAAGGGCGGCGCCGCGCCCGTCTTCACCTACCACCGGTTCTGGGCCCAGGCGGACATAGCCCTGGCCATGGGCTCGTACGCGGAACTCCTCGAGTAGCCCCCGCCGGCGATCCGCGTACGCGACCCCGTCGCCTGGTGACGGGGTCACCCGGCCGGGCAGCCCCCACCCCTCACGGGGGCTGCCCGGTCCTCGCGCGCGATTCGGGCGGAGCCGGCTCACGCGCGAGGACGGACACATCGCGCACGTAGCGCCGTGTGCACGTCCTGCCCCCTCTTCCGACCCGCCAAGGCCGCCCGTGGAACGGCACCGAATTCCCCTACGCAAACGCAGATCCCCGAGGCTTCGAGCAGCGAGCTCCACGTTCGACGATCAGCGATAACACCCATACCCTCCTACTGGGAACGGGAGCGCTCCCAATTCGCGGGTGCACGGTACCCGCTCCGCCCCTGAAGTCGTGTGCTCGGTTGCCTCCGGCCGGTAAGATCGGTGATCTCTTGGGGAGGCGGTCATGGGCAGACGACGCCCGGGCACACCGACGCTGGAGGAGGTGGCCGTCCATGCGCGGGTGGGACGGGGCACGGTCTCCCGCGTCATCAACAACGCGGCGGGCGTGAAGGAGTCGACACGTCGGGCCGTCCAGCGGGCCATCGAGGAACTGGGCTACGTGCCCAATCTCGCGGCCCGTTCCCTGGCAGGGCGGCGGGCCGACGCCGTCGCCCTGGTCATGACGGAGCCGGACTGGCGGCAGTTCGCCGAGCCCTTCTTCTCCGAGATCGTCCGCTCGCTCGGAGACGCGCTGACGGACACCGGGATCCAACTCCTGCTGACCCTGGTCCGCTCGGACACCGAGCGACAGCGTTTCCTCGAGTACGCGCGCGGCGGCCGGGTCGACGGAGTCCTGCTGATGTCCGTGCACGCCGGTGATCCGCTGCCGGACATGCTCGCCGAAGCCCGGTTGCCGACCGTCCTGCTGGGACGCCGCTCGGGCGAGGAATACGTCAGCTACGTCGACGCGGACAACATCGGTGGTGCCCGCAGCGCCGTCTCCCACCTGCTGCGACAGGGCCGCAGGGTGATAGCCACGATCACCGGGCCGCTCGACCTGTACGCCGCCCAGTGCCGACTGCGCGGCTACGAGGAGGCCTTGGCGATGGCGGGCCTGGAGGGCGAGCCGACACGCGTCGCCGAAAGCGACTTCACGGCGGAGAGCGGACGCCGCGCCATGGCCGAACTCATCGAACGGTATCCGGACATCGACGGCGTCCTCGCCGCGTCGGACACCACAGCCGCGGGGGCTCTGGAGGCCCTGCGCGCGGCCGGCCGACGGGTGCCCGAGGACGTCGCCGTGATCGGTTTCGACGACTTCTCACTGGCCCAGCGGACCGAACCACCGCTGACCACGGTGCGCCAGCCGATCGAGGAGATCGGGCGGGCCATGATCCGACTGCTCCTCGAGGAGATGGAGGAGGGCGCCGTGGCCTGGCGTCACGTCATCCTCCGTACGGAGCTGGTGGTACGCGAGTCCACCTGACCCTTCGTCGCCGAACCCGTCCGGGGAGCGCTCCCGGAGTTGGCGTGCCGTGTCTCGGTTCCCCTGTCTGACCTGCGTCTCCGAAATCGGGTGGACAGGTTCATGCCGACAGTCTTGTCAGGGACCTGAACCATCCCTACAGTCCCAGCCGAAGCCCGGATTGGGAGCGCTCCCATTCACAAAGTTGTGGGAGACCTTCCGTACCCCCCATCCCTCGGAAGAGGATCCGCATGCGTCCTTCCCCGCACCATGCCCGCAGCGCGCGTGGCCTGTTCGGCGCGCTGCTCACCTCGCTCGTCTCACTCGTGGCGCTTCTGACCACAGCGTCAGTGGCGCAGGCCGACACCACGATCTGCCAGCCCTTCGGCGCAACGACCATCCAGGGCCGCTACGTGGTGCAGAACAACCGCTGGGGCACCAGCGCCACCCAGTGCGTCGCCGTCACCGACTCGGGGTTCAGAATCACCCAGGCCGACGGATCCGTCCCCACGAACGGCGCTCCGAAGTCCTACCCGTCCGTCTACAACGGCTGCCACTACACCAACTGCTCGCCCGGAACCAACCTTCCCGCTCAGCTCAGCACCATCTCCAACGCACCTTCGGGCATCTCGTACAGCTATGTGAGCGATGCGATCTACGACGCCGCGTGCGACATCTGGCTCGATCCCACGCCCCGCACCGACGGCGTCAACCGGACCGAGATCATGATCTGGTTCAACAAGGTCGGATCCGTCCAGCCCATTGGCTCCCCGGTCGGCAACGCCAACGTGGGCGGGCGTGATTGGCAGGTGTGGTCCGGCAGCAACGGCTCGAACGACGTGCTGTCGTTCGTCGCACCGTCGGCTATCACCAGCTGGAACTTCGACGTCATGGACTTCGCCCGGCAGGCGGTCTCGCGAGGGCTCGCGCAGAACAACTGGTACCTGACAAGTGTTCAGGCAGGCTTCGAGCCCTGGCAGAACGGCACGGGCCTCGCCGTGACCTCGTTCTCCTCCACGGTCAACAAGGGCTCCTCCAGCGACCCGGGCACCCCCGGCGGATCCACGGCCTGCAAGGTGGCGTACGGGACGAACGTCTGGCAGGGCGGCTTCACCGCCGACGTCACCATCACCAACACCGGGTCCTCCTCCATCAGTGGCTGGAAGCTCGCGTTCGCCCTCCCCTCCGGGCAGCAGATCACCAACGCCTGGAACGCGAACCTGTCCGGATCGTCAGGAGCGGTCACGGCGAGCAACGTGTCCCACAACGGAGACGTGGCGGCCGGCGGCCAGGCGACCTTCGGGTTCCAGGGCTCCTCCAGCGGCACTTTCGCCAAGCCCACCGCCTTCAGCCTCAACGGCACTGCCTGCACCGCCGTGTGACATACGTTCACCTCCCGAGGCCCGCCTGATTTCCTCCTCGCAGACCGGTGGGCCCAGGAGCCGCACAGTGCCCCGGCTCCACAGAGTCCGGCCCCCTCCGGCAAGCCGACGTCGTGCTCGGATCGGCCTTCACGGCCGCGCCGTCCCCGGTCGACGGCCGGCACGGAGGGGGCCCGCCGGGGCGGGGTCAGTGCCGTGCGAACTGGACCCCTGCCGACTGCACGACATCCGGGCGCAGCGCGATCCCGTTGACGGTCAGCCGTTCTCCGTAGATGTCGGTGATCCTGATCGCGCCGCCGCACCCGCTGCCGTCGGGGGAGAGGAAATAGTTGTAGTCGGTGCGGGTCAGTCGGCGCCAGCCGCCGCCGGCGCGGACCTCCAGCCGGGCGAGCGGGTTGCGGTGGCCGATCGCCTGGATGCCGCACCAGTAGGGGCTGGATCCGTTCTTGTAGCGGATCGAGATCGTGCCCACCGCGTCGGGGCTCAACAGGCTCCAGGTGATCGCGATCCGGCCGGTCGAGATGGGTGCCAGTTTGGCGAAAGCCTGTTCGCTCAGGTCGAGTTGCCCGGGTGCACAGGGCAGCGGACATTCGTTGGTGATCTTGACCGTGACGGAGGCGCCGTTCGCCGCGTGGACGAGCACATACGCCCCGCAGGCCGCGGACGTCTCGTAGTCGGTGGTGTTCATCGCCGCGATCATCATGTCGCCGCTCGGGCCGTAGGAGCAGGCGCCGTCCCCTACCCCGGCCTGGTAGACGGTGGCGACTCCCTGGTAGGTGCTCTTGGGTCGAATCCGTCCGGCCAGGGTTGACGCGGCAGGAGCCGTCCTCGGGGCGGCCGACGTGGGCGCCGACGGGGTCGCCGAAGCCTTCAAGGGCGTGGCGCTCGCCGATGGCGACTTGGCACTGGCCGACGGGGTCGCGGAGGCCGCCGACGGGGAGGCTGTGGCGGGCTTCTTCCCTGGCGGTGTCGGCGTGGGGGTCTCCTGGGAGTCGGCCACGGCCGTGGCCGGGGCCGGCCCGGCATTCTCCTTGCCGTCGGGTTGCATCGTCATGACCAGGCAGACGAGAAGACCTGTGACGGCCAGTCCCGCGGCGGTGCCCACCATCAGGACGCGTCTGCGCCTGCGCTGCCGCGCGGCCCGGCGTGTTTCTTGCATGTCCATCCGTTCGGAAGTGCGTATTGCTGTTGCACTGGTCAGTGGCCACCGGTGGCGAAAAGGTTGCCGTCGATTCTTCGGTCGGGTCGGATGCCGGGACCGAAGAGCCGGGCGGAAGCGCTCGGCGCGGCCTCAGGGCCTCAGGGCGTGTTTTTGAAGACTGACCTCCGGACGAATCGCTGACGCCGGGCACTGTGAGCGGGTAGGCAGGAAGCATGAACGGTTCGAACCGGACGGCGAGGACGACGGCGGGCGACTACCGATGATCAAGGGGAGTTCATCAGGCCGTGCGTGCCGACGACGTGCCCGTTCCCGCCCGGGTCGCATCCGCGCCCCGCACGCACACCTTCCTGACCCAACCAGTGGTAGGCACGGCGCACGTACGCAAAGCCGTGACCTGGGTGGATGCCGGATCGTCCAGCACGCTGGCCACTGTGCCCGGCTGGAAGACGGCCGGGGCGTGGCCTGGATCAAGAACGGAGTACATCCCATGAGCGCGACACAGGGGATCGAGTCGAGGACGCATCAGAGTGAACCGGCCGCGGAGGTGGTGGGCCGCCTTCGTGCGACGTTCAACACCGGCGTCACCCGCCCACTGGACTGGCGCGTCAGCCAGCTGCAGCGGCTGCGGGCCCTGCTGGTCGAGAACGAGCAGGAACTGATCGAGGCGCTCTGGGCGGATCTGAGGAAGAACGCCGCCGAGGCGAAGATGCAGGAGATCGACTTCACCGTCGCCGACATCGACGAGACGCTGGCGAACCTCGAGAACTGGCTTCAGCCCCGCCCGGTGGAGGTTCCCGCCCACTTCGGTCCCACGACCACGGCCTACACCACGTACGACCCGCTCGGGGTCGTCCTGGTGATCGCTCCCTGGAATTTCCCGCTGCACCTTCTCATCGACCCCATCATCGGCGCCCTGGCCGCCGGGAACACCGTGGTGGCCAAGCCGAGCGAGATGTCGGTACACACCTCGGCGGTCGCATCACGACTCCTGCGTGAGTACTTCGACGCCGACGTGCTCACCGTCGTCGAGGGAGGCGCCGAGGAGACCACGGCCCTCCTGGCGCAGCGTTTCGACCAGATCTTCTACACCGGCAATGGCACCGTCGGCCGGATCGTCATGGCCGCAGCGGCCAAGCACCTCACCCCGGTCACGCTTGAACTCGGGGGCAAGTCGCCGGTCTTCGTGGCACCCGACGCCGACGTGGACGAGACCGCCAAGCGGCTGGTCGGCGCCAAGTTCGGCAACGCGGGGCAGCAGTGCATAGCCCCCGACTACGTTCTGGCCGACCCCGCCACCGCCGCCGCACTGGTCCCCGCCCTGCGCGCGGCGGTCGACGCCCAGTTCGGTCCCACCCCGCAGACCTCAGCCGACTTCGGCCGGATCATCAACGAACGGCACTTCGACCGGCTCACCCGTCTGCTGGACTCCGGCCGGGCGGCGGTGGGAGGCCGGCACGACCGCGACGACCTGTTCATCGCACCGACCGTGCTCACCGATGTCGACCCCGCATCGCCGGTCATGCAGGAGGAGATCTTCGGCCCGATCCTCGCCGTCGTCGAAGTCGAAGACCTCGACGCCGCCATCGCCTTCATCAACGAACGCGAAAAGCCCCTCGCCCTCTACGCCTTCACCACCTCCCAGGCCACCAAGGCACGCCTCGTGAACGAGACGTCCTCCGGCGGCGTCGCCTGGGGCCAGCCGGTGATGCAACTGCTCATGCCCGGCCTGCCTTTCGGCGGCGTCGGCGAAAGCGGCATGGGCCGCTACCACGGCCGCTACTCCCTCGAGACGTTCAGCCACCTCAAGGCCGTCGCGGACGTCCCGCTCAGCTAAGCCCACGCCCTCGTGAAGCAGACCGCCCGATGGGCGATCTGCCGGCGGAAGTGCCTCGCCGGTGCGAACGAGGATCGCTGAGATCGCTGTTCCCGCCACCGCCACAAGCGCGTTCCAGGTGAAGCCGTGTATCGGTCCCCTTCGCGGGGCGCGAAGAGGGAGTCGATCGCGGCGCGGCCTGCAGACACCGATCCGTACCCGGGTCCGGCGGCGGCACCCATGACTTCGTCGCCTGGCTGACTGCTGATCGTGCGCAAGGAGCGAACACCCGTACTTCGGCGGGCAGTTGCGCTTGACCGGCGCCGACGCCGACGGCATGCGGCTCTCACCGCGTTCGCCGCCAGCACCACCCACACTCCGATCGCGATCCTGGAACCGCGTCACCGTCAGCGGGCCCGCGCCTGCCCGAGGACCGCATCCGCGCCTCCGCCGGGACAGCGTGGACCCCCTGCGTCGCAGACTTTCATCCCGTTTTTCCTCCGTATTGCAGAAAGAAAGAAACCCATGACTGTCAACATTTCAGAAGTTTCGCCCGTTCCATCGCTTTTCTCCCCCGTCTCCCTCGGGAAGATCGAGCTCGCCAACCGCATCGTCATGGCACCACTGACCCGGGTCCGGGCCGGCTCCTCCGGCATCCCCGGGGACCTGATGGTCGAGTACTACCGGCAGCGGGCGAGCGTCGGAATGATCATCACCGAGGGCACCTACCCCGACCACGCGTCGCAGGGGTATGTCGGCGAGCCGGGCATCGCCACCGACGAGCAGGCGGCCGGCTGGCAGCGGGTGTTCGAGGCAGTGCACGCCGAGGGCGGCCGCATCGTCCTGCAGATCATGCACGCCGGCCGCGGCACCCACCCCGACATCAACGGCGGCCGCCGCATCCTCGCCCCCAGCGCGATCGCCATCGACAACAAGACGTTCACCGAGAAGGGCGAGCAGCCCTACCCCGTACCGGAGGCGATGACCACCGCAGAGATCCGGGCAGCCCTGGAGGACTTCGTCGCCGCGGCCCGCCGGGCCGTCGAGGCGGGAGCGGACGGCGTGGAAATCCACGGCGCCAACGGTTACCTGCTCCAGGAGTTCCTCTCCCCGGCGGCCAACCAGCGCACCGATGGCTACGGCGGCTCGCCGCACAACCGCGCCCGCTTCGTCGTCGAGGTCGTCACGGCGGTCGCCCAGGCCGTGGGTGCCGAGCGGGTCGGGCTGCGGATCTCGCCGGAGGTCGACCTCGGAGACGTCTTCGAGACCGACCGGGACGACGTCCTGGCCACCTACGGCACCCTGATGGACCAACTGCGCCCGCTGGGCCTGGCCTACCTCTCCGTACTGCACGCCGAGCCGGGCGGCGACCTTGTACAGGAGCTGCGGCGGCGCTTCGACGGCAAGCTGATCGTCAACAGCGGCCCCTTCGGGGGGCAGACCACCCGCGAGCAGGCGCTCCAGCAGATCGAGGCCGACCACGCCGACGCCGTGGTCGTGGGCCGGGCCCTCATCGCCAACCCCGACCTGGTCGAGCGCTGGCAGGGTGGCCATCCGGAGAACGAGCCGCGGCCGGAACTGTTCTACGGGCCGGGCGCGGAAGGCTACACCGACTACCCCTTCCTCGAAGCGGCTTGAGGCCCACGGTCACGCCTGTCCATGCGGCAGCCCCACTCGCACATGGACAGGCGCCCGACCGGCGACACTGTGCCCGTCCCTTTGAGCCCGCGGTCACACCGGCGATCACCGGCTCGAGGTGTCGGGTCCGTCAGGGCGTTGACGGTCCGCGGGTTCCTGGTCAGCAGTCTGCGTTCGGTGACCTCGTAGAGCACATCGCTCTCGTGCGTGGCCACCACGGCGGCCTTCGGCCACAGCTGACGCCTGTGACAGTTTTCCGGCGGCGGCCCATCCACCAGGTCCGCCTCCCGTAGGGGAGTCCTTCGCCGATATCCGTCCCCGCTGCACACCAGCGCCCATACCGTCCAGCCCGAACGCTGGGAACGCGGGTGACGAAAGGGGCTGTCGGTGGGGCGGGATCTGGGTCTGGACAGGGTGGTGGACTACTTCACCCTGTCCTGCGACGAGGCGGGCTGGTTACGGAACAACAGCGGCGCCACCGGGCCGGGCCCGCCGTCCAGCTGAAATTTTGCGGCGGCGACCTCGGAGACGGTTGACGAGTTACCTGGCACCTGATTCGCCGCTCGTCAACGGCTCCCCAAGGTGGTGGCGCGGACGACGCTGAGTGATCACGGGTGCGCCCTGCCGGCCCCGGGGGCAACCGGTGGTGGTCTTCTTCGTCCAGCTGTCGGTGCGGGGGCCTTTGCGGGTGAGGCGCCTGCTCATGAGCGTGATGAGTGACCAGGTCATATGGGCTTCGCTGTGCTGCGGGAGTCGTTCGTAGTCCCTTGCGCTGCGGCGGGCGCGCATGGTCCAGCCGATCGTGCGCTCGACACGCCAGCGGCGGGGCAGGACGACGAAGCCCTTGGCGCCCTTGGGCCGCGAGACGGTCTTGAGGGTGATGTGGAGGAAGTCGCGGGCCCAGTCGACGAGCTGGCCTGCGTAGGCGGAGTCCGCCCAGACCTGCGTGATCTGGGGGTGGGTGACGCGCAGGCGCCAGAGCAGTTCGCGGGCGGCGTCCCGGTCGGTCATGTCGGCGGGCGTCACCAAGATCATGACGGGGAGTCCCTTGGTGTCGACCGCGAGGTGTCTCTTCCTCCCGTTGATCTCCTTGCCGGCGTCATATCCGCGGGTGGCCCTGCTGACGGTCTCGGCGGCCTTCACCGACTGCGAGTCGACGATCAGCGTGACCGGGAAGGGGCACCGGCCAGGTTGGTACGGATCTGGCGCCGCAGCTGATCGCGGATCCAGGCAACCACTCCGGCCCGGTTCCACCTTGCGAAAAACCCGTAGACGGTCTCCCAGGGCGGGTAATCCGCAGGCAGAGCCCTCCACGATGATCGGAGTCAGGTTCTCCGCCGCCGCGACATCACGGAGCTGCCGGCCCCGGCCGACCTGCGACTTCTTCAGCCTCGTCGCGGCCACGAACTGCTCGTAACGCGCCCGCGTGACGTTCCCGACCCGCTCCGGCATGACGCCCCGGGCCGGGCCGGCCGCCCCATGGCGACCGTCAACAAGGCACCCGCCCAGGTCACCTCAAACGGTGACGCGCACCCGAGATCGCGGAGCAGAGCGCGAAGCGGGGGCGCTCGAAGCACCCGCCGTCCGCCGCCACAACCCGTGAACAACGCGAGTGGCCAGCGAGGCTCAACTTCCGTTCGCCTGCGGCGTTTCCGCAACACTGTTCCGTGACGCCTGCCTCTGCCGACAGGCCCTCACCCGGCACCTCTGCGAGCAGTACCGGGCCGACCGCGCCCGTTCGACACCCGCCGTCCAGTCCCGCCCGCAGACCGGGCACTCAGCCCGTTCCCCACGCTGGATCGCCACCACCCTCAGCCGGGCCTGCTCAAGCACCCGCCAATGCCGTGACCTGCACCTACCGGAACAGAACACGGCCTTCACCGCCATCGTCGACGGCAACGGATCACCACACTCCCGGCAGTACCGCCGGCCCACCCCTCGCGACGCCACAACCCCTGATCGTCGCGGCGGTCAGACGGCAAGACCAGCCTTCAAAAACACGCACTCAGCGGCTTCCCATCCCTCCCCGGACGGCAGCGCATGTCCCGCAGGTGACCGCTTCTGCGGTGTGGGGCCACCCGCAGGGTCGGCCGGGACGGTGGCACGACTACCGCCGCCGGTGCCGTGTGATCCGGGGTGGCGAGCCCCGGGCGCGCCACCCCGGGGCCGCTCAGCCGAGCTTGGTCATGTTCCACTGCTGCGGGGCGCCACCGTTGGGGGTCCACTGGATGATCTGGGTCGAGTCCGCGCCGTTGTTGGCGTTGTCCAGCGCCTTTCCGCTGTGCCGGTTGACGAGCCGGAACGCGCCGCCGCCCAGCGCGGTGACGGCCCACTGCTGCTGAGAAGCGCCGGTGTCGGTCCGCTGCACCATCACTCCGCTGTCGGAGGTGCTGTTGTTGTCGTCGAGGGCCTTGCCGCTGCGGACGCAGACCAGTTTGTAGTAGCCGTGGCCCTGGTCGGTGACCGTCCACTGCTGCGGCGTACCGCCGTTGACGGTCCACTGGATGATCGGGTTGCCGTCGCCGCCGGTGTTGCCGTTGTCGAGGGCCTTGCCGCTCTGGGCGCAGACCAGCCGGTAGACGCCGACGGCGAGGACGGCCGGCATGCCGCTGACCTCCACGCAGACGACGGAGTCGTTCGGGTTGGGCGCGGTGCTCGGCACGCTGACGTTGATCTGCCCGCCGCTGACCCAGTAGTTGAGCGAGGCGGAGGGGTTGTTCATCAGATAGACGCGGTTGATCGTGTTGTACACCGCCGGAATCTGCAGGGTGCCGCCCGTGGGCCAGTCGAAGACGTGGGCGAAGAGCTTGCCGTTCTTCCTGGTGACCCTGCCCCAGGCCGGGTCGGTGGCGAAAGGGCTGCCGCTGGTGCCGTGGATGCTGTCGCCGTGGGTGGCCATCCAGGAACCCATGCCGTTCAGAACGGTCACGGATCCGGCGGTCACGCTGCCATCGCCCTTGGGGCCGATGTTGAGCAGGTAGTTGCCGTCCCGCGAGACGACGGTGACCATCTCCCGGATCATGGTCTGGACCGAGCGGTACTGGTTCTCCTTCCACTGGTTGTAGCCCCAGGCGTCGTTCATGGTGGCGCATGCCTCCCACGGCCGGTCCAGCGGCGCGTCGGGTATGCCGAACTCCGCGACCGCGTAGTCGCCGAGACCGTGGTCCCGCTTGACGCGTTCGTTGACGATGAGGCTGGGCTTGCGGGCCATCAGCCAGTTGTACAGATCCACGCCGTCGGCCTGGGTCCACCAGTCGTCCAGGTTGGGAGTGGAGGGGTTGGCGCACCAGTCGCCGTCGAACCAGAGGACGGCCGGGTCGTAGCGGTTCAGCAGTTCCTGCAGTTGGGCCTTCATGTCGTTGATGTAGCCGGTGCGGGCGGACAGCGACGACATGTCGGAGTAGTAGTTGACGCGGTCGATGGTCTGAGAGAGGTGGCTCCAGTCGAGGATCGAGTAGTAGAGCCCGAACCTGATGCCCCGGCTCTCGCACTCGGTCTTCAACTGGGCCAGCAGGTCGGGCTGGAAGTTGTTGTAGTCGTGCAGGTTGTACAGCTTGGTGCCGCTGGCGTCGGTGAAGCCCGGGACGTTGGAGTCCCACATCGCGTAGCCCTCATGGTGCTTGGCGGTGATCACGAGGTACTTCATGCCGGCGTTCTGGGCCAGTTGGGCGATGGTGGCCGCGTTGAAGGCGTTCGGGTTGAACTTCGCGGTCACCTCGGCCTGGTAGGCGGCCTTGGTCCAAGAAGGGTTGGTATCGGCGCTGAACGCCCACTCACCGTGCCCGAGGTAGGAGTAGGACCCGAAGTGGATGAACATCCCGAAGCGGGCCTGGTACCACCAGTCCAGCTTCGAGTTGACGGAGTAGGCCTCGGCCGTGTCGGGCCACAGGACCTGCGGCAGACCGAACGCCACGGTTCCGCCGGCGAGGGCTGCGGCCTTGATGAGGGAGCGCCTGCTGAGGGGTGCGGAGGACATCGTGCGGCTCCTGGAGGGTGAAGGACACGGTGGTTGGTGTCCGCGGGGGCTCCAGCAGGCCTCACGGACATCGGATGTATTAACGGCCGCGGTCGCACTCCATGTCTATAGGGAAGACAGTGAATTCAGAACATCCCTGTTCAAGACCCCATGGCTCAAATTCGGAGACAGAACACATGGGATGACTACCGAGGTTTGGTCGGAGATGGAGAAGGGGAATGGGCTGCGGTGCGAGCACCCGATCGAGGGTGCCGGTGACGGCGAGGGCGGTGATCGCCGCCGGTCGCGTACGGGCGCCGCGCGAACGGGCCGGACAGGCCGCCGATCGGCCCGTCACCAGCCACCCAGCCGGGCACAGCCTCGGCCGTGCGGAAGGGGACTCACGATGCCCCTCCCCCAGACGTCAACGGTCGCGGGGGCGCTTTACGTTGGGTTGAGGTCGGTGTACAGCAGATGGTGGTCCGAGTACGCGGTGGGTTGCACCCGGTGCCGGAGCGGAGTGATTCCTCGCAGGAAGACGTAGTCGAACTTGCTCTGCCAGTCGGTGGTCGGCTCACACGTGCCGCCGGACGAGGGGCGGCACTGAGCATCCGTATCCGTGGCCAGCGCCCACATCGGGGTGAGTTCGGGAGCATCCGACACCGCGTTGAAGTCACCGAGAACGATTGCGCGCTCGTGTCGGGCGACAGCTGCGGCGAGTACCCGGACCTGCGCTGCCCGGAACGATTCCTGACGCCGTTGGGCGAGGTGTGTGTCGAAGACCCGGACAGGCCGGCCACCCACCATCGTGGTGACTGCCATGTACCCGCGGTCTTCGGATCCGCCGTCGGGGTACTCCACGTTGACGCGGTCTGTCATCGGCGCCGCGGAGAGGATCGCCTGGCCGAAGCCTCCCGGACTCCACGGCACTCCCCCGCAACGGCCCCAACTCTGAAGTACCGAGCCGTACTTGACGTGGTAGACCAGCCCGTATCGGCGCTCCAGCTGGTCCCGGATCCCCTCGACGTCACGCACGCACGCTTCCTGCAGGCCGATGACCTGGGGCGCATACGCGGCGATCTCCGCCGCCCGGTCGACGTTGCTTTCGTCGCAGGGATTGCAGATGTTCCACGTCATGACCCGGTTCGGTACGACCTCCCGCACGGCATCGACGGGCAGTGACCTCGCGAAGAGGGCGTCGCTCGGCGCGCTGGGGCCGACGAGCACCATGCAGGCCAGGGTCAACGCGCCCGCGAGCAACTGCGTACCCCTGCCAAGCATCGTCGCCTCCTCAATCCGCTGCACACGGCATCTCACGTTTCCCTGCACGAGGTTAGAGGACGGGGCTGTCAGCACCACACGCCCACGGGTCGAATCCGTCGCCGTCGCCGACCGCACCGGCCAGGACGCGCATCCTGGGCACCTCCGGATCAGTCGAGGTGACCGTCCGACTGCCCACCGGCTCCCGCGTCGAGGCGAAGACGGCCGGCGCCGACCTGCGGGGTGTGGGACGGCTCGGCGATGTCATCCAGGAGACATCCAGGAGAGCGCGCAGGGCACGGTCAAGGGGGCACCCTGCGCACCGAGGCCGGTGACATCACGGTCGGCGCCACCTGCGCACCCTTCGCGACCGTCCTCGACCCTGGACACCACCACCGCCTACGGCCGCATCGACAACGCCCTCAAGAACACCGACGGCGTCACCGCCAAACTCGCCACCCGGACGACCACCAAGCACGGCACCATCACCGCCCGCAGCCTCTGATCAGGGCACCCGCCGTGAAGTCGCCGCTGGCACAGAAGCCCGAGTCGGCGGCCCCGGCCCCTCCTCGCCCCATCACCTCCTTCATACGGTTTGTGATCTTCGGAGATGGCGTGCGTCGGCGTGCTCTCCGGCGTCGCGGTTCCGCTCTCGGTCACGACCTTCCCCTGGGCGGTCCCGAACGCGATCATCACCAGCGCCTCCAACCGACGGCCGCTCAGTACGGGACCGTCCGCCCCGCTACCACGGAGGCGCTCCGCAGCGGGACGGACGAGTGGGCCGAGGTCCTGGACAGAGTCGTTTCGCCCCGGGTTCGCCTGTACCGGAATGGGCACTTGGCTGTGAACCGACGCACGATTCATGGAGGTGTGACGTGGCGGTACGGCATCGTCTGATCAAGGTGAGTCCGCAGACCGTGTGGGCCGTCCTCGCCGACGGCAGCCGGTATGCGGAATGGGTGGTGGGAACGTCGGAGTCCAAGCCGGTGCGGGGGCAGTGGCCGCAGGTGGACTCGGCGATCGGCTACGAAGTCCGGGTGGGCCCGCTGCGGCTCACCAACGAGACGGTCGTCCGGCATTGCGAAGAATTCTCCGAGCTGGAAATGGAGGCGCAGGCAGGCATCCTGGGAACGGCGCGGATCGCCATCGAGCTCCGCCCCTGGGGAAAGCACTGCCTGGTCATCGCGGACGAGCACCCACTACAGGGAGCGGGCGGACTGCTCCACAACGTCGGAGTGGATGCGCTGATCCAACTGCGGCACCGTGCGATGCTGGCCCGGCTCGCCCGGGTCTGCGAGGCGCAGGAACGAACCGAACAGCCGGAAGTCCTCCGGGAACGACGCAGGGCGGCAGCTCTCGGTGCCAACGGCGGTCGTGCCTGACGCGGTGGTGATCGGCATCGGCCCCGACGGGCTGGTGGCGGCCGACCCGCCGGCTGACCTGGGACGGAGCGTGCAGGTACGCGCGGTGCGACTGGCCCGGTCACCCTGCACACCGACGCCGAGGCCCTCGGTCGCGTCGCCCGCCGCACAAAGGTGTCCTCGGGTTCGATGTCGGTGACCCGGCTCCGGCTCGGGGGCGGGTCGTCGTCCGCGGCTCGGTCCGACCGACGCGGGCGGCGATCCGTTCCCGGCGGGCGGTCGGCCGCGCGGGGAGGCCGCCTGGGCCTTCTCGGCGGAGGCTTCGGGGTCACGGCCGTGCTGTTGGGACTTATCCGCGGCCGTCAACGCACCCGCCGCGGCGTCGGGTGTTCCCTGCCGTGAACGGGCCGCTGCAGGGATCCAAACCGTCCATGTACGGCAGGGCTGCACCTGTGAATGACCGTCCAACCTCTCGACAAACCTGGGGTGACCGGCGGTAACTTCTGCCACGTCCCCACCGCAACCGCTTTCCCTCCCCAGGAGACACTCCCCCATGCGCAGACTCGTCGCCGGCCTTGCGGCCGGCGCCGCCGTCCTCGGCGGGCTCACCGTGGCCGCGACGCCCGCCTCGGCCGCAGACTCGGGCAGCTTCAGCGTCCTGAGTTACAACGTGGCCGGCCTGCCCGAGGCCATCTCCAGCGCACCCACACCGCGCGAGTCCAGCACCACGACGATCGGCCAGCGCATAGCGCCGTACGACATCGTCAACGTGCAGGAGGACTTCAACTACCACTCCTACCTCTACGCGGCCGACACCGCGCATGCCTACCGAACCGCCACCAGCGGTGGCGCCGGCATCGGCAGCGGGCTCAACACGCTGTCGAAGGTCGCCTACGACGAGGACGACTTCGAGCGGGTCGGCTGGAACTCCTGCACCTACGGGTCGGGTGACTGCCTGACACCCAAGGGGTTCACCTTCATGCGTGAGCGCCTGGCCGAGGGCGTCTACGTCGACTTCTACAACCTGCACACCAACGCCGGCACCAACGACGACGACCTCGTCGCCCGCGCCGACAACCTCAGCCAGCTCTCCGCCTTCATCGCCACCCACTCCGCCGGCAACGCCGTCGTGGTCATGGGTGACACCAACACCCGCTACACCCGCTCCGGCGACACCATCGCCGAGTTCACCGCCGCCAACGGGCTGACCGACGCCTGGGTCCAGCTGATCCGCGGCGGCAGCGCGCCCGCCAAGGGCAGCGACGCCCTGGTCTGCGACCAGACCGGGACCACCGTCCCCAACACCTGCGAGGTCGTCGACAAGATCCTCTACCGCGGCAGCAAACTCGTCTCGCTCAACGCCACGTCCTACAACAACGAACACGCCAAGTTCCTCGAGACCGGCACTGGTCTCATGCTCTCCGACCACGACCCGCTCACCGCCGGTTTCACCTGGTCGCGCAATGCCGCCTTCCAGCTCAGCGACCAGTTCGGCGGCCCGCACGGCGACTACTACAACGACATCGGCAGTGTCACCGCCGGCGCCCGTGCCACCACCATCGCCCTGCGCGCCGGCTCCCGGGTCGACCAGCTGAGCGTGACCCTGGCGAACGGCACGACGCTCGCCCACGGCGGAACGGGCGGTACCGCGTCCTCGCTGACGCTGGGCAGCACCGAGTACGTGACGTCGGCGTACCTGTGCCAGGGCGTCAAGGACTCCCAAACACGGATCTTCTACGCCAAGTTCACGACCAACCTCGGCCGCACCCTGGCCGGCGGCACCACCACCTCCGACTGCGTCACCCGCACCGCGCCGACCGGCTGGCAGATCGCCGGGTTCCACGGTCGCTCCGGTGACGAGGTCGACAAGATCGGCTTCATCTACACCCAGCGCTGAGCGAGCGACGGGCGTGGCCTGTGCGCACAGACTTCACCAATGATGTCCGAGGTGATTGACGCGTGCATGGCCACGCCCTACCTTCTGACCGATTCACCGAACCACGTTCGGTATATCGACTTACGCCTGCCGTCACGGGCAACGCCGCCCATGAGGCGGGGGCGCGCCGGCGGACGACTTCCCCGGCTACCGCCGCCACCACCACAGACCGGCAGTACGCGACCTTCCGCATCGCGTACTGATCAGGAAAGGCTCTCCATGTCGCACCCCCTCGCCGCGCGCGGCTGGGCCAGACGCGTCACCGTGCGCGTCGTCGCCCTCGCTCTCGTGCTGGCCGGCCTGACTGCCGTGGCCGGCCGCGATCCGTCGGTGTCGCCGGCCACCGAGCCGGTCGCCGTCAGCACCACCCAGGCCGCCGTCACCCCGCCGTCGATGGGCTGGGCGTCCTGGAACAGCTTCGCCAGCAGCATCGACTTCGACGTCATCAAGCAGCAGACCGACGCCCTGGTCTCCTCCGGCATGGGGGCGGCCGGCTACCAGTACGTCAACCTCGACGACGGCTGGTGGCAGGGCGATCGCGCCTCCGACGGCACCATCACCGTCGACGCGGATCTGTGGCCGACCGGCATGAAGGCCGTCGCCGACTACATCCACAGCAAGGGTCTGAAGGCCGGCATCTACAGCGACGCGGGCAAGAACGGCTGCGGCTACTACTACCCCACCACCCGCGCCGCGGCCCCCAACACCGGTATGGAGGGCCACTACCAGCAGGACCTGGAGACCTTCCAGCGCTGGGGCTTCGACTACGTCAAGATCGACTGGTGCGGCGGCAAGGTGGAGGGCCTCGACCCGGAGACGACGTACAAGGCGATCGCCGCCGCAAACGAGGCCGCCACCGCCGTGACCGGCCACAAGCTGGTGCTGTCCTTCTGCGAGTGGGGCACCGGACTGCCGTGGAACTGGGCCGCCGGTTACGGCGATCTGTGGCGCACCAGCACCGACGTCATCCTGTGGGGCCAGACCGCGACCACGGGCATGATGCTCACCAACTTCGACCGCGGCCTGCAACCGGCCGCCCAGCACACCGGCTACTACAACGACCCCGACATGCTGATGGTCGGCATGAGCGGCTTGACCGCCGCCCAGAACCGGCTGCACATGGGCCTGTGGGCCATCTCCGGCGCCCCGCTGCTGGCCGGCAACAACCTCGCCACGATGAGCACCGCCACCCGCGACATCCTCACCAACCGCGAGGTCATCGCCATCGACCAGGACACCCGCGGGCTGCAGGGCGTCAAGGTCGCCGAGGACACCCGCAACCTTCAGGTGTACGGCAAGGTCCTCACCGGCACGGGCAAGCGCGCGGTGCTGCTGCTCAACCGGACCTCCTCCTCGGCGTCCATGACCGTACGCTGGGCCGACCTCGGTCTGACGACTGCCTCCGCGTCGGTGCGCAATGTCTGGACGGCCACCAACGCCGGTTCCTACGCCACGAGTTACTCCACCATCGTGCCGGCGAACGACGCCGTCCTGCTCACCGTCTCCGGCACCGAGGCGTCCGGGTCGACCTACGAGGACACCACCGCCGCCACCACGCCCACCTTCGGTGCCGTCACGACCGGCGCGGCCGGCACCAAGCTGGTGGACATCACCTACGCCAACGGCGGCAGCACCGCCCGCAAGGCCACCGTCCAGGTCAACGGCCAGTACAGCCAGGTCGTCGCCTTCCCGCCGACCGGCTCGGCAACGACCTATCGCACGGTGTCCGTACTGGCGCACCTCGCCAAGGGCACTAACACCGTGCGCTTCGCGGCGGTTTCCGGCAGCGGCACACCCGACATCGACGCGATCCGTGTCCAGGGCGTCCCGGGGACCAACGGTGTCGCCCTCGTCGGCGTCGCCTCGGCCCGGTGCGCCGGCCTGGAGAAGAACACCATCACCGACGGCTCCCAGGCCATCCTGTGGGACTGCTTCGGCGGGCGGAACGAGACCTTCACGCAGACCTCGCGCGGTGAGCTCGTCGTCTACGGCAACAAGTGTCTGGACGCCGACGGCGCCGGCACCACCAACGGCACGAAGGTCATCATCTGGGACTGCACCGGCGGCACCAACCAGAAGTGGACCGTCCACTCCGACGGCACCGTCACCAACGACCTGTCGGGCCTGTGCCTCGACGC
Organism: Streptomyces kryoterrae; assembly: GCF_054072135.1. Taxonomy (NCBI): domain Bacteria; kingdom Bacillati; phylum Actinomycetota; class Actinomycetes; order Kitasatosporales; family Streptomycetaceae; genus Streptomyces; species Streptomyces kryoterrae. The sequence continues at coordinate 421,654 of NZ_CM133358.1, forward strand.
CGAGGAAGCGGCGACCGCCAACGGCACCAAGTTGCTCCTGTGGACCTGTAACGGCCAGACCAACCAGCAGTGGACCCTCAACTGATCCTCAGCTGACCCGCACCGCCACCCCGTCGCCCGTCACCGAGCCGGTCGTGGAACCGGTCCCGGCGACGGGCGGTGTCGTCTGGGGAAGCCATCGTTCGAGACTTCTGCTCACAGCCGGAAATCAGCCGGGGGAAGGGCCCGGCCAGACGGCCGAGGCGTCGTCGCGGTCGGGGTCGGGCAGGCGGATCGGGCGGACGGGGACGGTGTGGGTACCGTCCTTCGACGTGACCGTCCACGGGGCGGCGTGGCCGGAGTAGCACAGGGTGGTCAGGGCGAAGACGCCGTCGGCGTAGACCTCGACGTATTCGCCGACGGTGAGGATGCGCAGGGTCGCGGCGGGTTGGGTCAGCACCGTCTCGTCCAGCCGATCCCCGAGGGGGCCGGTGATCCAGAGGTTCTTGCCGTCGCAGCCGACGCGAAGCGCCGGACGGCCGCCGTCGGGGGTGTCGGTGCGCAGGGTGATCTCGACGCGGCCGGTGAGGGTGAGGTCGCCGACCGCGTGCAGTGCGGCCTGTTCGGTCTCCTCGCCGAGCCAGGTGTCCAGGCCGGGCCACCATTCCAGGCGGGGTGCCTCGTCCGGGGAGGTGACCAGGAGTTTGGGCTGGGCGAGCATGCCACGGCAGCGTTCACCGGAGTCGGTGAGGTTCACGCGTCGGGGAGTTGTGTGCAGCACGACACGGGAGCCGTCGGGGGCGTGGACGACGCGGGGGGCGTAGGAACCGGTCGGGAAGGCCAACGGTTCGGTCCCCGGCACCAAGTCCACGCTCGCCAAAAGTGAGTTGTACAAGCAGGGCGGTCCGCTCCAGCTCTTCGCCGACCAGCTCGCCAAGCCGTGCGGCGACCGCGACATCAGCAGGTCCTGCGTCGCAGTCACCCGTCCGGTGACCGCCGGATATCCCACGGTCACCGCGAAGTTCTACCAGGCCCTGAACTCGATCTACAGCGGTACGGACCCGAAGTCGGCCCTGGAGAAGGCCGCCCGCGCCATCGACCAGGACTTCTCCGACAACGCCGGCTACCAGATCCCGTAGGAACCGACGGCCGGGGCGGGCACGCGACACGCCGTGCCCGCCCCGTCAGGAAAAGGACGCACACCCGTGAAAACCGTGGAACCCGCGCACACCGCGGCACCGGGCGCGGAGCAGACCTCCTCCGGTCCGTCCGCAAAGCTTCCGAAGGCGGGGCGCAAGAACCAGGACTGGCTGCACGGACTGCTCATGGCCGCCCCGGCCGTCGGCGGACTGATCGCCTTCGTCGGTATCCCCTTCGGCTACGCCGTCGTGCTCTCCTTCTACAACGTGCGGCTCGGCTCCCCGCTGGAGCCGTCGTTCTTCGGCGTGGAGCACTACCGGCGCCTGTTCACCGACCCGGACCAGTCCGGCCCGTTCCTGCGGGCGCTGCTGAACAACCTGACCTTCGCCGTGGTGGTCGTACCGCTGCAGACAGGTCTCGCCCTCGGCCTCGCGATCCTCCTCAACCGCAAGCTCAAGGCCATCGGCCTCTTCCGGTCCCTGTTCTTCATGCCGGTGGTCTTCCCGATGGCGCTGGTCGCCGTGATCTGGCGGCTGATCCTGGCCCGCAGCGAGCAGGGCATGCTCAACTCCCTGCTGGACACGGTGAGTTTCGGCAACTGGGGTGCCTTCGACTGGCTCGGCGACGGAGCCACCGCGATGGCCTCGATCATCGTGCTGTCGGTGTGGCAGGGCGTCGGTTTCCAGATGGTCATCCTGCTGGCCGGCCTTCAGCAGATCCCGGGTGAGCTGTACGAGGCCGCCGAACTCGACCGTGCCAGTCGCCTGCAGCAGTTCCGGCATGTCACCCTGCCCGGCATCCGCGGCACGCTCGTCTTCGTCGCGCTGCTGACCTCGGTGATGTCCTTCCGGGTCTTCGACCAGGTGTACATCCTCATCCGCGGCGGCGGTCTGGCCGAGGACGCCGCCCGCACGGTGATGTACCAGGCCGTGACCACCGCGTTCGACCAGAACAACGTCGGCCAGGCGTCCGCGATCACCGTCGTGTTCTTCCTGATCGTCCTCGTCCTGACGATCGTCCAGCGCCGCCTCGTCCGGCCCGACAACGAGGACTGACAGCCATGGCCATGACCCGCACTCCCGTCCGCCTCGTCCTCGACTACACCGTTCTCAGCGTCCTGGCGTTCGTCTTCGCACTGCCCGCCCTCTACCTGTTCCTGGGCAGCCTCAAGCCGTCCGACGAGGTCCTGAACGGATTGTCCGGCTTCCTGCCCACGCACCTGTCCTTCGACAACTACTCCGCCGTCCTGAGCAGCCTCAACTCGGACAGCACCGGCTACTTCTGGCAGTTCATGGGTGTCTCGGTGCTGCTGGCCTTCGTGGTGGTGACGGGCGGGCTGTTCGTCAACTCGATGGCGGCGTACGGCCTTTCCCTGCTGAGGGGGCGCGGGCGGCGGGCCCTGTTCACCCTCGTCCTGCTGCTGATGCTGGTCCCGTTCGAGTCGGTGGCCGTCCCGCTCTTCTACATGTTCAACGGCCAGCGCAACACGACCTATATCCAGGCGCTGCCGTTCATCGCCAACGCCTTCTCCGTCTACCAGTTCCACACGTTCTTCCGGCAGATCCCGACGAGTATCGAGGAGGCCGCCAAGCTGGACGGCGCGGGCCCCTGGCGCACCTTCTTCGCGATCATCGTCCCGATGTCGAAGCCGGCGTTCGCCTCGGTCGCGATCCTCACCTTCCTCATCCAGTGGGGCTCCTTCCTGTGGCCGGTCCTGATGGTCTCCGATCCGTCGGTACGCCCCCTCCCCCTGGAGATCAGCGTGTTCCAGGGCCAACAGCCCCCGGACTGGGGCCAGATCCTCGCCTTCGGCGTCCTGCTCGTCCTGCCCGTACTGGTGGTCTTCGTCTTCTTCCAGCGCTGGTTCGTCCAGGGCGTGGCCAGCTCCGCGGTCAAGGGCTGAGAGAGCCGACGTCCCCCCTCGCCGAGCGACGGGTACGGGCGGCCCCCTACGCCCGAGACGGCGAACCGGGGGATGGATCGGCCCCCTTCCCATCAGGGCGGTCCTTCCCCCGGTCGTCGCCGTCAGGCGTAGGGGTCGAACGTGATGTCGCTCGGCTTGGCCTTGTTGAGGTGGTCGGCGAACTTGGAGTCCTGCAGGGGGAAGTTCGCGTCGCCCCAGTCGGAGGCGTTCAGGGTGTCGCGCAGGTTGGACGCCAGGTTGTCCCAGGTGAGCAGGTTCTCCTGGTGCCAGGCGCCGGTGTCGTTCTCCGGAGTCTCGCCCCACTTGGCGAAGCGGAAGGCGTGGGTGCTCACGCCGTCCTTGTGGTAGACCGCCTCGACGCGCTGACCGCTCATCGGGACGTCGGCGATCGGGTGGGTGCTGAAGCCGCCGTGGGCGGAGGCCGACAGGTAGGACGGCGTGTCCGCGCCCTGCTGGACCCAGACGACCATGCACTCCCAGTCGTGCCGGTGCCCGATGCCCGGTGAGGCCTCGTCCTTCTCGAAGTAGCTGGCGTAGACGATCCCGCACCAGCCGTTGTTGCACTTGGCCCGCGAATAGGTGTTGGCAAGGCCGAGGTGACCGTCGCGGCACTGGCCGGTGATCGGGCCGGTCGGCTTGAGGCCGCCGTTGAGGTTCCCGGCCGCGTTGATGGCGGCGGCCGGGTAGCAGCTGTCCGTGTCGTAGTCATACACGGGCTCGAAGTACTTCTGGAAGGTGGTCGCGTTCTCGGGGAGATTCTGCAGAACGCCCGCAGAGGCACTGAAGGGCAGGGCAACGGTCAGGACGACAGCGCTACCGGCGACGGCGGCGGCTCTGGCGAGACGGAAGGTCCGTCCGCTGCTGACGGCTCGGGGCAAGGGGTACTCCAGTCTTCGGTCCGTTCATCCCGGACATGACATCCGGGTCGGGATGGAGACTGGCAGGCGGAGCGATCACTGGAAGGGCTTTCTGCCAAACTCACAGCGGCTCTTGACCCAACTGATCGCCACGGGCGCCGGCGCGGCATCCCGGCCGGACAAGGGGTGCCTCACCGGAGGCGAGTCGCCCGGCCGGTCAGCCGGTCAGCCTCTGCCCGGCTTGATCACCCAGCCATGATGCTCACCGTGCGCCCGGTCACCCGGGCCCTGGGTCGGCGCGGCCGAAGCGGCGTCCGGCCACGAGATCGGCGTGGGCGGTGCGGTGCGGCACAGTGCGGATTCTCGAAGTGCCGGAGAAGAACCGGGTCTCGCCTCGAGGGCACCGACGTTCAAGCAGCTGAAGGTGACCCAGCAGATGGCGACGTCACCTCCGGCGTACCCGAGCGGGACGCGCAAATGGCGATGCCGAGGTTTAATTCCCTCAGGCTCAGCGCGAGTCGGGTGGCCGACAGATTCATTTCAGCCAGAGTGAGGGAGAAAACCATGCCGTGACCGAGCCCGAATGCCCCGACAACGACTGCTTCACGTCGCGGAAAGAGGGGACGAATGGCGCGTGCGGCGCCGACGTGCACACTGGGAGCGATGAACAGCTCGACCGGTTGGGCGAGAATATTGAAATGCCCGAAAGATTTCAGAGCCAGTGCGATGGAATGCCCGACGGTGAATGAGCAGGAAAAGCAGGAGAACCGAGTTGGGCAGGGGATGCGCAACGGCCGGCGGCGCTGCCAGAAGCAGCGCCGCCATGACCGCCACCGCCGTCCCGACCGTCACCCGCAAGGCTGGTGACAGCGAGACCGGCAGGCGGTTCATCAGAACGTGAACTCTCCCCCGTAGTCGGTGTTGTGGTCCCGGAAGATGGTGTGGTAGTGAATCTGGTTCTGGTAGACCAGACCGTCCTGGCAGACGAACTCGATCCAGACACCCGGTCCGTCGATGCGGACGTAGTCGCTCGTACTGTCCAGATCGGTACCGCCGGAGTACGAGATGTAGGTCTCGTCGAGTTCCGACTCGTAGGTGCTCAGAACGGAAGCCGCGGTCGTGTCGTCCGCCACCTCGACCCACGGTGCGATGGCGTTGAGCACCAGTTCCTGCTGGTCATCCGTGAGCTCGCTGACCGCGAGGCCCTCCTTGGTCTCCGGGAAGTCGCCGTCCTCACCCGGACCGACCAGCACGTCGCTGTACGTCGCGGAGAGCTTCGCCTCCGCCAGCTCTGTCGTGCTCAGGCCCCCGAGCATGTCCAGCAATCCGTCGCGCATCCCGGACAGGGGTGCGTAGGTGGTGCCGTCGTCGTCGGTCCAACTGGTCGGCTCCACCCCGATGAAGAACGGGCTGATCCCCTCCGCCTCCCCGTCCTTGTAGGTGAGGTTCACCGCGAGGTGGTGGCCGCCGAAGTGCACCTGCCAGGTGCCGTCCGTGCTCGGGGTGCCCAGGAACGCCAGGAAGTAGATACCGCTCCCGTACCCGCTGGCGGTCTCACCGAGAACGTCGTCCGCGGCCAGGATCTGCGAGATCTGGTCGTATCCGGTACCTGTACCGGTGCCTGTCGCCGCCTTCAGGACCGCCTTGGCGGCGGTCAGCTGCTCGTCACTGAGCGAGCCCAGCTGGATGCCGGGCCGGCAGGTCGAACCGCACGGGAGGTTCGACCAGGCGGTGGCGTTCGCCTCCGTGAAGTCGAGGAGCACCTCGGCCTGCTGGTCCTCGTCCAGGGTGGCCAGGAAGGCGTTGGCGGCGGTCACCACGTCCGAGACCGCCGTGGCCGACTCGGTCGAGGTCGACGACTCGGTGGACGAGGTGCTGCTGTCGACGTTCGTGGCGTTCGCCGTCGCGGCGTACGCCGCACCGACGAAAAGGGCCGCCGCGGCGGAAACGGCCATGCCCGCACGCTTCCAGCCTCGGACTGACCTGCGGTGCGCGTTATTGCTGGGCAATTTACTGCTCCTTTTGAGACAAGGTTCGGAAGGCGATCCAAAACTCTGCCGATCGGTTCGAACGACTGCGAGTTCGGGGAGACCTTCTGCCGTTGTTGGGGCGAGATAAATTGCACCGCGCGGCACTATGTTTTACACCCGGGGATGCTTTGATTTACCCGTGCATTACGCGCGTGACCGAGCCAAGGTGGTTCAGCGTCAATTCTGCTCGCTGCCCGAGCCGACCAAGCCGCACCTGCCGCAGCCGACCGGGAGCTAGGTCCCCTGCCAGGTCGCCGACGGCAGGCACAGGTCGAACTGGACCTACTGGGCGACGGTGAGGGTGAGTGCCCCGGAGTAGGTGGTGCCCGGGGTGAGGGCTGTGGGGGTGCCGTTCACGGTGAGGGTGAGGGTCTTGCCTGCCGGGGCCTGTACCGTCGCCGTCGCGTCCAGGACCAGGCGGGTGAGGTACGACGTGTCGGTGACCGTCCACCGTGAGCCGGCGGCGAGTTTGACGATCACGCCGTTGTTGATCGCGGGCTGCGGGGTGTTGGTGACGTGGTTGATGTGCCGCCACTCGGCCGAGGTGATGGTGGGCACGGCGTGCCGGGACATGGAGGCGGAGACGACGCCCTCGACGTTGCTGCGCCGGAAGGAGAGAACCAGGTTCTTGCCGGTGCGCATCGCGTTGTAGAAGTCGCCCGTCAGGGAGATGTCGACGAAGGAGGCGCGGGCGTCGGCGGTGTGCTCGGCGGCGGTGTCGAAGCGTGTGTCCCTGACAGGCGTGCCGGTCGGCTCGGTGTAGACGCCGGTCAGGGTACCGGGGTCGTCGGTTTCCATGATCTGCACCAGAATGCCGTTGCCGGCGCTGAGTTCGGCGCCTTGTGAGCCGTCCACGATGATCGTGACCCGCTTCCCCTTGTCGAGGAACATCGTCTCGGCGGTGGTGAAGCGCGTGTCACCGCTGATGTCCAGCCGGCCGCCGTCGCCGCTGTGCCACATCACGCCGAAGCCGCGGGAGTCGATGACCGACGGCCTGGGTTCGATCGCGTCCAGTTCCTGCTCGGTCAGTCCCAGGAGCAGGTAGCTGTTCATCGTGGCCACGCTTTCGCGGGTACTGCCCGTGAAGCTGATGGCGCCCCCGGTGGAGACGGCGGCGAAGGTGGCGACGTCGAAGTGGGTGCCGAGGAAGATGTCCTGCTGACTGCTGCCGTCCGCGTAGGCCCCGTAGCCGGAGTCACCGGTGACGGTGACGGTTGAATTGATGGCGGTCAGCAGCGAGTTGCGGGCCGAGTCGGTGGACAGCACGCCCCAGGACTCCGAGGAGATGGACGAGTTGAGGTAGGTGGACGTGGTGTTCTCGCCGAGGACGTTGGTGGCGCGGACGTTGCCGGACAGGCCGAGCATCCACGGGACCGTCATCATGTTCGCGCCGAGGCCCGGCTCGTAGTCGTCGGGCAGCACGCCCTCACGGGTGACGATGCGGGAGTTCTTGACGATCACGTTGGCGCCGTCACGGGCGATGACGCCGGTGCGCATGACACCCCGGTTGTCGATGTCCGCGCCGTCCACGACCAGTCGGGTGTCGGCTCCCGAACCGGTGACGGCGGCACCGTAACTCGCGTATTCCAGGCGGCCGTTGCCGTCAAAGGTGATCCGGGGACTGTCCAGGGTGTACGAGGCGCCGTGGGTGACGAAGAAGCCGTTGAAGGCCTCGCCGGTGGAGGTCAGGGACACGCTGCTCGCGTACGCGTCGGTGAGGGTCCCGCCTCGTACGCTCGACAGCACCGAGTTCTCGGTGACGACGCCGCCGACGCCGACGTACACGCCCTGTCGCAGGCGGAAGGTGGCGCCCGCGAAGGACTCGAGGTGTTCGACGGTCGGAGTCAGGACGATGTCGCCGCTGTAGGTGCCGGCGGCGATCAGGGTCGTCCAGCCGTAGGTGCCGTCCAGGACTGATCCGGTCTCCACGCCGTCCACGGTCAGGGTCAGGCTGTACCCCTCGGGGGCGGTGAGCACGACGCCGTCCTCCACGACGAGTTCGTCGAGCCGGGTGATCTCGGTGATCTCCCAGATCTCGCCGGAGGCGACGGTCCTGCTCCGGTCGGCGGCTCGGGCCGGTGTCGCAGCGTGGGCGGCGGTCGGCGCGAGCAGCGTGGGTGCCGCGACGACGCTCGCGACAGCGAGCAGCGCGCGTACCCGCGACCGCATCGGCACCGCGCTCTCGGCGAGGACCGGTTCCGTGGGGTGGGAGGTGACTTCGGGCATGCGGAACTCCCTTGCACCCCACGGCAGTTCATGGGGCGATCGGATCGATGGCCTGTGGCAGGAAGTGAATCAGTGACCGTGGAGCCGCAGTAGTGTGCGGCTCCTGTGAATCGGCCGGCAGGTCATGTCCGTTCGGAATACGAGGCGTTCCGCAGCGGCCGAGTCAGCCCCGCCAGGCCGGCCCTGGCCTTCTCCAACGCTGCCACCGAGGTGACACGCACCCCGTCGCAGCCCATCGCGCCGGCGAGGGCGCCCATGTCGATGTCGTCCGGCCGGGTCGCCGTACTCGGACAGCCGAAGGCCTGTTGTTCGAGCTCGATACGGTTGAGGCTGCCGTCGCAGAACATCAGGACCGCGAGCCGGAGTTGACGCGCGACGGCCAGTCGGAGCTCGGTGGCGGCCATGGCGAACCCACCGTCACCGATCAGGGTTGGTGGACAGGCGACGGCGTCCCCGGTCACGTCTCGCGCAGGTTCGCCGGGACGAGCTCGTCGTACGCGGGCTCCTTCGTGATGAGGCCGGAGGCCTTGTGGAAGGCGACCGAGGCGTCGAAGGAGGAGCGCGGGAAGCCGTTCGTGGCCCGGATCTCCTCTTTCAGCAGCGGCAGCAGCGCGTCCAGCGCCGTGTCGGGTATGCCGCTGCGGTACGCGGCGAGCAGCTTCTTGATCTCCGCGGGGTCGCCGCCCTGGATGTCCTTTCTCGCCCGTACGAGGGCTCTTTGGAAGGCCGCTATCTCCTTCGACTTCTTCTTCATGACGCTCTGGGTGGTGAACATGACCCCGTGGGACACGTGCTGGAGACCGGGCACGTCGCCGCGGCACGGGGAGATGTACGTGGTGCCGGTGCCGGCCCCCTCCGCCTGCTGGGCCAGTGGCTGGGCGAAGGAGAGGGCGTCGACCTGGCCGCCTTTCAGGGCGCCGAGCGCCGCGGTCGCCTCACTGCCGAGGTTGACCAGTTCGGCGTCCTTCTTCGCGTCCATCCCGCCCTTCCTGAAGAGGTAGACGACCAGTGCCTCGGTGCCGCTGCCCGGCCCGGTGATGCCGATCTTCTTGCCCTTCAGGGACGCGATCCGCTCGTCCAGGGCGGCGTCGGCCGCCGCGCCCTTGAACTTCGTACCGGTGATGATGTCGATGTAGTAGGTGTCGACCATGTCCGCGACGAGGCTGAGGGCGTCGCCGGTCTCCGACAGTTTGAGGACGTCGGTCATCACCCCGCCGCCGAGTTCGATGCTGCCGGACTTGAGGGCGGCAGCGACCTTGGAGCCGGTGCCGAGCACGGCGGGCTCCTCGAAGGTGACGCCCTCGTCCTCGAAGTAGCCCTTCTCGGTCGCGACGAACATCGCGAAGAACGCGATCGACTTGCTGACCTGCCCTATCGACAGTTTGCCGGTCTTCGTCGCGCCGGAACCGGCGCAGCCCGCGGCGGCCAGCGTGACAACTCCGGTGGCGAGCATGCCCTTGACGAGTTGGCGACGGTTCATGTGCGGCCCTCCAGAGGCTTCCAGCGGTTGGCCCTGCGATCGAGCACTCCGACGAGCAGATTGAGGATCGTGGCGATCGTGCCGAGCACGACGAGCGTGGCGAAGACGCCGGCCGTGTCGTAGTTCGCCGCCGCGTCGCTGATGAGGTAGCCCAACCCCCGGTTGGACGCGACGAGTTCACCGATCACCGCGCCGATCAGCGAGTACGGGACGGCGACCTTGAGGCCCGTGAGCAGACCCGTCATCGAGCCGGGAAGGACGACCTTCCCCACCACGTCACGCCTGCGTCCGCCCATCAGCCGCACCGCGTCGATCAGTCCGCGGTCCACCTCGCGCACGCCGACCGCGGTGTTGAGGAAGACCAGGAAGAACACGGTGACGGCGGCGAGGAGCACCTTCATCTGGAGGCCGATGCCGAACCAGACGATGAAAAGGGGCGCGAGCGCGACCTTCGGCAGCGAGTACAACGCCACGATGAACGGGTCGACCACGCGGTAGAAGGTCGGCAGGGAGGCGAGAACGAATCCCGTGAGCGCGCCGGAGCCGGCACCGAGGGCGAACCCGAGCACGACTTCCTGGAGGGTGACCCAGGTGTTGGACCAGAGCAGGCCCTCGCGCTGCCAGTCGGCCAGCCGGTGCATGACGTCGAGCGGCCGACTGGTGTAGGTGACGTCGAACAGGTCGCCCGCGGACAGTTGCCAGGTGACCAGCAGTGCCACGACGAAGACCAGCCGGCCGACCCAGATGACCACAGTGCCGCCGTGCCTGTCCCACCAACTGCGGTTCAGCGGCACGGTGACCGACTGACCGATCCTCTTCTCGGTGCTCATGGTGGTGTTCGCCGTCTTCTTCTCCTCGACCGTGCTCACTGCGCCTCCCTCAGCGCCGCTGTCATCTCCTTGTGCAGGCTGACGAAGTGCGGGTCGACCCGCAGTTCGTCGGCGTCGCGCGGCCTCGGCAGGTCGATCTCCTTGTCCAGGACCACCCGGCCGATCCGGCCGAGCACCACGACCCGGTCGCCCAGCAGCAGTGCCTCCTCGATGTCGTGGGTCACGAACACGACGGTCTGTCCGCTGCCCTGCCACAGACGCAGCAACTCGGCCTGGAGCACGAAGCGCAGTTGCGCGTCGAGTGCGCCGAAGGGTTCGTCGAGCAGCAGCACCTCGGGGTCGCCGGCGAGCATCCGGGCCAGGCTCGCCCGGCGCCGCATACCGCCGGACAGTTCGCGCGGATAGTGCCGTTCGAAGCCGGTGAGGCCAACCCGCTCGATGAGGTCCATCGCGCGCCTGCGGCGCTCCTTCGCGTCAACTCCCTTGATCTCCATGGGCATCTCGACGTTGTGGACGACATCGCGCCAGGGCATGAGGGTGTCGGACTGGGTCATGTAGCCGATCTCGGTGCGCGGACCGGACACCGGCCTGTCCCGGTAGGTCACGACGCCCGACGTGGGGTGCATGAGCCCGGACATCATGTTCAGCATGGTCGACTTGCCGCAGCCGCTGCGGCCGAGGACCGTCACGAAGCGGCCCTCCTCGATCCCGAGGCTCAGGTCGCGCAGCGCCACGATTCCCAGGTCGCCCTTGACGAACTGATTGGTCAGCCGCCGGACTTCCACGACGCTGCTCATGGTCGCGGCCGGTCCTTCGTGACGCCGGCGAGCCAGCGGGTGTTGTCCACGGCCATGGTGTGAATCTCCTGCTCGGTGAAGCCCGCGGCGAGCAACCGGTCGGCCAGCAGCGGCAGGCCGTCCTCCACCGGCGGGTTGAAGGGCTGCCCGAGATCGCTGGAGAGCACCGAGTTCTCCGGCCCGACCGCCCGGATGTTCTCCAGCCACAGCTCCCAGGAGACCTTGCCGGTGTACGGGGTGGTGAAGCACCGCTCCAGCAGGGCGCCCCGGGCGGCCAGGTCACGCTGGCGTTCCACGCCCACCCGTTGGGAGGTGAACTCCGGATGGGTGACGACGATCCGGCGTACGCCCTCCTCGGCCGCGGCGTCCACAACGGCGGCGATCTCGTCGGAATGGAGATGCCCGGTGGCGAGGGTCATGTCATGCGCCGCGATCACCCTGAGCACCTGACGGGTGATCTCCAGCACCGTGCCGTCCGGGCCGAGTACGTCGACCGGCTCGACCACCATGCCGGCGTCGCGCAACTCGTTCTGGAGCTGAACCCACATGGGCGGCGTGGCGCCCTCGGGGCTGTCCGCCGTACAGGCCCGTTCGTTGGCGCTGTCCACGGTCGGGAGCCAGACGAACTGTGCGCCGCCGCGACCGGCGATCTCCACGGCGATCGGGTTCATCCCGCCCACCGAGCCGTTCAGCGTGATCGCTCCGACCGCGCCGAACCCGGGCGCGGCACGGCGAACCACCTCGGCCCGTTCCGCCGTCGGGACGTAGTGCGACTTCAGCACGAACCCGTCGAGACCGACCTCGGCGAAGCGGGCCGCGAGGGTCAGATCGTCGACGCGACGCTTCATCAGGTCGGGTGCGATGTGGACATGGATGTCGTAGGCCCCCGCGACGAGCGCGCGGGACCGGTCCGAAGGTGTCGGATGCGTGGCTGGTCGGTCGGCCATGGACAGCTCCTGTCGCCAATTTGGTGACCCAGATTGTTGACAATCAACGAGAAGCCGTCAATGGGCAGCGCAAAAAGTGATGCCCGACCTCCGACCGCACGCCCCCCACCAGGGAAAGAGTCACCAACTCACAGGAACGGAAGGCAAGTTGCTCGTGCCACGCCGTGCACGGACTACGCTCCCGAGGTGGCGCCAGGTGGCCCGTTCGGCGGCGTCGGGATCGCGACCGCAGCTGGCGTCGATGATCGCGAGGTCCTCCGCCAGCTCGACGGACGGCCGCCCCGGCCGCATGGCGAGCCGGACCGCCTCCCGAGCCGACCGCTCGCGCGGCCTACCCGGCGGAACCCGATTCCAGGTGAGCGAATCCCCAAGGGTCGTTGTTCTCCCGCGCCGTTACCGAGGGCCTGAACGGGGCCGATCACGAGCACCCGCCCAGTCTCGTCCACTCGACCTGGGCCGACAGCCGGCCAACCGCTCTTACGGGGCCGCTCCACGACCGGGGACAGAGCGCCCACCCCCGAATCACCGGCCCGGCAGATCCAGCCCGCCGCACGGCAACCACGGCCCGAACCACCCCGCCTCCCCTCGATTCCTCGTCGAACCGGTTCGATCAAGCTAGCACCGAGAAAACCGGCCAGCAATCCCCTCGACCTGGATCTCCTGAGCCGCCCACGGCCGGCACACCTGACGGGCTCCGGGTGTACCCGTGCACCGAATCCACACCCGGCCTGCCGATGAACAGGTACGCACCCAGGCAAGCCAGACACCACAACCCCACACGACCACGTTTCCGGGCCGTTACGGGAAATGCGGTGCGAGGCGTTGACACCCGTCCGGGTTACTCCTACCTTCACTTCACGCGAACCGGTTCGACGATCGGCACCTGGCCGATTCCGTTTCCCGGAATCATCGAACCGGTTCGAACCGTCTCGGCAAGGAGTCCCGTGAACATCGGTGAGATCGCCCAGCGGGCCGGTGTCTCGCGGAGCACCGTGTCCTATGCCCTGAGTGGGAAACGCCCCGTGTCCGAGGACACCCGCCGGAAGATCCAGCGGGTCATCGACGAGCTGGGCTACCAGCCCAACGCGAGTGCGCGGGCCCTGGCCAACGGCCGGACCAGCACCATCGGTCTGGTCTTCCCGCCGGCGGGGAACCACTACACCGGCATGCAGCTGGACTTCATCGGCAGCGTCACGGAGGCCGCCGCGGCCCACGACTACGACGTGCTGCTCTCCCCGAGCGGTGTGGACAGCGACCGCTCGTTCCAGCGGCTGCTGGGCGAGCGGCGGGTCGACGGCGCGATCCTGATGGAGATCCGGCTGCGGGACGACCGGCTCGACCATCTCGCCGCGCTGGATTTCCCCTCCGTCGCCATCGGCCGCACCGCACACCCCGAGGGCACCTGGTGGGTGGGCCTGGACCACACGGCGCTGGCGGCGGCCTGCGTGCACCACCTCGCCGATCTGGGGCACCACCGGGTCGCCTTCGTCAACCGGCCCGAGCAACTGCTGCGGGCCGGGTACGAGTCGGCCCAGCGCGGGCTGGACGGGTTCACCAAGGCCGCGGCGGAACGGGGCCTCATCGTCCGGACGTACTGCTGCGGGGACGACGCCGCCTCGGGCCTGGCCTGTCTGGAGCGGATTCTGCACGACGACCCCGCGACCACGGCGCTGGTCACACTGAACGAGGCCGCGCTCGGCGGCCTCTACCGGGGGCTGGCCCAGGCCGGCCGCCATGTGCCACGCGACTTCTCCGTCACCGGAGTGGTGGCCGGCAGGTGGGCGGAGACGGTGACCCCGCAGCTCACCGCGGCGGACGTGCCCGCGGAACAGATGGGCCGCCTCGCCGTCGACCTGCTCGTCCAGCGGCTCGACCACCCCGGCACACCGGCCCGGTACCACCTGCTGGCGCCGCCGATCTCGTTGCGGGCGAGCACCGCACCCGCCGGCATCCGGCCCGCCGACCGGGCTCCGGACTTCGGCACCCCCACTCACCCCTGACATCGGCCCCGCACACCTCCCTCCGCCCTCCGCACCCCTGACCGGGCCGCCCAGCAGGTCACTGATCCGCCTCGGCGATCCCAGCAGTCCAGATCACCCCTCCCACGGCACACCTGTGCCGATCCCAGGGCACACCCGTGCCAAGAGCCATGAGGAACACGCCATGAACCGATCCGCCAGACGGCGTCTCACCGCCGCAGCCCTGACCGTCGCCGCCGTCACCGTCGGCGCCACCGCCTGCTCCTCCGGCTCCGGTGGCACCTCCACCAAGGCCGCGGACGGCGGCACGTACACGATCTGGGACCCGTACCCGCAGTTCGACAAGAGCTCGGCGTGGGCGAAGCTGCTGGACGGCTGCGGCCCCGAGGCCGGGGTGAAGATCAAGCGGACCTCGTTCGACACCAGTGACCTGACGAACAAGGTGCTGCTGGCGGCGCAGCAGGACAACTCCGCGGACGTCCTCATCGTCGACAACCCGGTCGTGTCGACGCTGGCGGAGGCGGGCGTGCTGACCACGACCGAGGACAACAAGCTGGACACCTCGCAGGCCAGTCCCAACCTCCTCGCGGCCGGCCAGTCGGGCGGGAAGACGTACGGCACACCGATCGGCGCGAACACCCTTGCCCTGTACTACAACAAGGCGGTGCTGAAGACGGCCGGGGTGGACATCTCCTCGGTCAAGGACTGGAAGTCGCTGACCGCGGCGCTGGCGAAGGTCAAGGCGGCGGGCAAGAAGGGCATCACGTTCTCCGCGATCGGCACGGAGGAGGGCAGCTTCCAGTTCCTGCCCTGGTTCTGGGGCTCCGGCGCCCAGCTGACCGCGCTCGACTCCACCGAGGCCGTCTCCGCGCTGTCGCTGTGGAAGAACTGGCTGGACAAGGGCTACGCCCCCAACTCGGTGATCAACAACACCCAGACGACCAGCTGGCAGGAGTTCGCCGGCGGCGACTACGCGTTCAGCGAGAACGGCACCTGGCAGCTCGCCAACGCGGACAAGGCCGGCTTCGAATACGGGGTCATCCCTGTCCCGGGCGCCACAGGAGGCGACGCCGCGGCCCCGACAGGCGGTGAGTTCGTCACGATCCCGGTGCAGGGCGACACCGGCCGCTACGCCACCTCGCAGAAGCTCGTTTCCTGCCTGACCAACAGCCAGAACCTGCTCGACACCGACACGACGCTGTCCTACGTGGCCCCCACCACCGAGGTCCAGGACAAGCAGGTGACCGCCAACCCGAAGCTCAAGCCCTGGGTCGACGCGGTCAAGGCCGCCAAGGGACGCACCAGCGACGACCTGGGCACCAAGTACCCGAAGATCTCGGAGCAGTTGTGGAAGGCGGTCCAGACCGCCCTCAGCGGGTCGGCGTCGCCGAAGGACGCGCTCGATTCGGCACAGTCCGCCGTCAAGTAGCCAGGACTCCGGCCAGCCGATGAAGCACATGACACAGTCGCCGGACCCCCGGCCGGTGCTCGACCGAAGCGGGGCGCCGACCGCCGCCCCGCCTCCGGCCAGCACCACGGCCCGGCGCCGTCCGGCCTCGCAGCAGTGGGCCGCCTGGGCCTTCCTCGCCCCGGTCACCCTCTACCTCGTCCTCTTCTACGCCTATCCCCTCTACCGCAACATCGACCTGAGCCTGCGCGACTACACGGTCCGCTCCTTCGTGCGGGGCGACGCGCCGTTCACGGGCCTGGCCAACTACCGGACCGTCTTCGACGACCCGGCCTTCGCCCCCGCCCTGCTGCACACCGTGGTGTTCACCGCCGTGTGCCTGGTCCTCCAGTACGCGATCGGCCTGGCCCTCGCCGTCTTCTTCAACCAGCACTTCCGGCTCTCCGCCACCCTGCGCGCCCTGTTCCTGGTGCCCTGGCTGCTGCCGCTCATCGTGTCGGCCTCCACCTGGTCGTGGATGCTCAACAGCGACTCCGGCATCGTCAACGCCACCCTGCACGCCGTCGGAATCGGCCCGGTGAACTGGCTGACCTCGCCGTCCTGGGCGCTGGCCTCGGTGATCATCGCGAACATCTGGATCGGCGTCCCCTTCAACCTGGTCGTCCTCTACAGCGGTCTGCAGTCCATCCCCGGCAGCCTGTACGAGGCGGCGGCGCTCGACGGCGCCAACGCGTGGCAGCGCTTCTGGCGCATCACCTTCCCGCTGCTGCGCCCGGTGTCCGCCATCACCCTGCTGCTGGGCCTCGTCTACACCCTGAAGGTCTTCGACATCATCTGGATCATGACCAAGGGCGGCCCGGCCGACTCCTCCACCACCTTCGCCACCTGGTCCTACCAACTCGGCTTCGGCAACCTGCTGCCCGCCTTCGGCCCCGGAGCGGCCGTCGGCAACCTGCTCGTCGTCGCCGCCCTGGTCTTCGGCCTGATCTACCTGAAGGTCCAGCGAAAGCAGGCACTGTCATGACGAGTGCGCGGACAGCCCTGAACCGGCGCAGCCGTACCTGGGGGAAGACGGCCATCGGCCTGTTGCTGACCGCGGTCATGCTCTTCCCGGTCTACTGGATGCTCAACGTGTCCTTCACCCGCGACCGGGACATGCGCAGGACTCCCCCGGCCCTGTTCCCCGCCCACGCCACCCTGGAGGGCTACCGGGCCGTCGTCGACCAGCAGTTGCCCTACCTCGGCACCAGCCTCCTCATCGGCCTGGGCACCGTGGCCCTGACCGTGGCACTGGCCGCACCCGCCGGCTACGCGCTGGCCAAACTGCGTCCGCGCGGCGGCGGAGTCCTCAACTTCGTGCTCCTGGCCGCCCAGATGATCCCCGGCATCATCATGGCGATGGGTTTCTACGCCATCTACCTCAGCCTCGGCCTGCTCCAGTCCGTCCCCGGGCTGATCGTCGCCGACTCCACCCTGGCCGTCCCCTTCGCGGTGCTCATCTTCACCGCGTTCATGTCCGGCATCCCCGGCGAACTCCTCCAGGCCGCCAGGACGGACGGCGCCGGGCCGCTGCGCACCTTCTGGTCGATCGTCCTGCCGATGAGCCGCAACTCGATCGTCACGGTGTCCCTGTTCGCGTTCCTGTGGTCCTGGTCCGACTTCGTCTTCGCCGGCACGCTGGTCAACGGCGGCGCCCACGAGCCGATCACCCTGGGCATCTACCACTACATCGGCAACAACAACCAGCAGTGGAACGCCATCATGGCCACCGCCGTCGTGGCCTCACTGCCGGCCGCGGTGATCCTCGTCCTGGCCCAGCGTTATGTCGCCGCCGGTGTGACCGCCGGTGCCGTCAAGGACTGACACCGGACCGTCCGCACGCGGCCGGGCTCTCCAGGAGCCGCCGTGCGAGATCCGCCGCCCCACCCGGTGGAACGCCGTCCCCTCCGCTCAAGAAACGAGTGCCGCTTCATGACCGCCGCCCCGACCGGCCCGCCCTTCTCCGTCCACGACATACCCTTCAGCGCGCACGGCTCCTGGTTCGGCATCTCTCCCGTACTGGCGGAGAAGACACGCGCCGAGGACCTCCACCTCGTCTCGCACCAGAACGGCATGCACGCCGTCCTGCGCCTCGTCCCCCTCGACGCGGCGACGGGCGACCGCGCCGACACCCGCGTCGAGGCGACACCTGGCCTGCTCAGCTGGACCGGCGCGGAGGGACGACGTATCGACCTCGCCTACGAGTCGCCGGACACCGTACGCGTGCACGGCACCGGTCTCGGGTTCGGCATCAGCGCGGCGGCTCACGCCCTGACCCCGTTCAGCGGGACCTACTTCTACCGCGACCCGGTGGACGGCGCGCAGGTGTTCACCTCCTACGAGACCGGGCGCCGCTACCGCGTCACCGTGCTGTCCGGCACGGTCGCCGATGTGACCGGCGCCCAGGCTCTCGGCGCCGGTGACCGCGGTCTCACGGTCACCGCCGAGGCCGACGGATCGTGGGAGATCGCGATCGAGGAACTCGACAGCGCGCGGGTTCCCTACCGCTCGGCGTCGTCCTTCGGCGAGGTCATGGAGGCCGCGCGGCGGTCGTTCGCCGGATTCGTCGACGCGGTCGCCCCATGGCGCTCGGCCGCCACCCCGGCCGCCGAACTCGCCGCCTACGTGGTGTGGTCGGCGACCGTGCGCCCGGCGGGTCTGGTCACCCGGCCCGCCGTACTGATGTCCAAGCACTGGATGGACAAGGTGTGGAGCTGGGACCACTGCTTCAACGCTCTTGCCCTGGCCCCCGGTTGCCCTGACCTGGCCTGGGACCAGTTCTCCCTCCCCTTCGACCACCAGGACGAGAGCGGCGCGCTGCCCGACTCCGTCACCCACTCCGAGGTCCTCCACAACTTCGTCAAACCGCCCATCCACGGCTGGGCCTTCGGCCACCTGCGCCGACGGCTCCCCGAGCCGCTCACTCCGGCGCAACTGTCCGAGGCGTACGACAGGCTGACCCGCTGGACGGACTTCTGGCTCACCGCGCGACGCGCACCCGGCGCCGCCCTGCCCCACTACCAGCACGGCAACGACAGCGGCTGGGACAACGCCACCACCTTCGACCCCGGACGCCTCGCCGTCACCGCCGACCTCGCCGCTTTGCTGATCCTCCAGCTCGACGAACTGGCCCGGCTGGCCGGCGAACTGGGCTTCCCGGACGACGCCCGGCACCGTACCGAGACCGCCGACAGCATCCAGGTGGCCCTGCTGGACGAACTGTGGGACGGCACACGGTTCCTGAGCCGCCCGGCCGACGGCGGGGCCCTCACCGAGAGCGCAAGCCTGCTTGATCTGATACCGATCGTGCTCGGCGACCGCCTGCCCGCCAAGGTCCGCGACCGGCTGGCCGAACGCGTCGAGGCCCACCTCACCGCGTTCGGCCTGGCGACCGAACACCCCGGCTCCCCGCACTACGAGCCCGACGGCTACTGGCGCGGCCCGATCTGGGCCCCCGCCACCGTCCTCGTCGAGGACGGCCTGCGCCGGGCCGGGCACGAACGTCTCGCGGACGAGATCAGCGCCCGCTTCCGCACCCTGTGCGAAAACTCAGGCTTCGCCGAGAACTTCGACGCCCTGACCGGCGAGGGACTGCGCGACCGCGCCTACACCTGGACGGCCAGCGGCTATCTGCTGCTCGCCCGCGACCACCTTCACCGCGCGGACACCGCGACGGACGCGACCGTCACCACCGACGCCTGACCCGCGAGCGACAACCCACCCACACGTCCGGCACGGGGGCCGGCGCAGCAACAACAAGCCGCATCCCTGAAGGGACACCAGGGTCGACATGCCGGTGGGCTTCCAGTGGGTGGTGTGGGGCCACAGCGACACCACCGTGCACCTCACCTCGGGCAGCCACACCATCACGCTGGCCACCACCGGCGACAACAGCGCGGCGACCGTCGGCGACGCCATCATCGGCAAGATCGACCTCCAGTACAAGAACTCCGCCGTCCAGGGCACCACGCTCTACGAGGCCGGGCAGGCCTCCCTCTCCGACAGCGGCACCGCCACCTACACCTCCCAGGGCCAGTCCGGCGCGGGCGCGGTGAACCTGACCTCCGGCAAGTCCGCGACGTTCTGGGTCTGCTCCGCCCGGGACGGATACGCGGACCTGACATCCCGCTTCCGCAACACCGGCCAGGCCGACCTCACCGTCAACGGCAGGACCGTCAAGGACCAGACCCTCTCCGGCGCGACGACCAACGCCTGGTCCACCTCCGCCAACCGGGTCTACCTGGCCTCCGGCATCAACAAGGTCAAGGTGACCGGTACCAGCGGCACCTGACCCTGGACGACCTGGCCGTCACGCCGTTCAGCGCCGCCAGCGCCGTCACCACCGGCAACGTCGTCACCTACCAGGCCGAGAACGGCACCCTCACCGGCACCGCGGCCGCCGACACCACCTACAGCCAGGCCGACGGCGGCGTCGTCACGGGCATCGGCGACGGAACCGCCAACTCCCTCACCCTCAATGTCAACGCGCCCTCGGCCGGCACCTACGTCATGACCATGCGCTACGCCAACGGCGAGAAGATGACCGTCAGCCGCGGCAACCCCGACATCCTGGTCGAGCACGCCGACGTCAGCGTCAACGGCGGCGACGCCACCCGCGTCAACTTCGCCAACACCCTGCACTGGAACCAGTTCGCCGACTACACCGTCCCCGTCACCCTCACCGCGGGCGCCAACACGGTGAAGTTCACCGCCTCCCAGCTCTACAACCACGACGGCACCACCATCGGCCTGGTCTACTCGGGCGGCGGCGCCGACATCGGACAGCCCATGCGCTCCAGCTCCGCGCCCCACCTCGACGAGGTCTCCTTCGCGCCCCGGAACCCGCACATCGGCGCCTCGTCGGGCCTCTCGTCCACGGCCGTCGCCCAGCACAGTGCGCTCTGCCTCGAAGACCCCTCCCGTTCCACCACCGACGGCACCCAGTACCGGCAGAACACCTGCGGAAGCGGCCAGGAACAGGTCTTCGACTTCCACCCCGTCAGCGGCGCCACGGACACCTTCACCGTCGTCAACCACTCCAGTGGCAAGTGCCTCGGCATCTCCGCCTACTCCACCGCCAACGGGGCCGCCGTCCAGCAGTGGACCTGCCACGGCGGCACCAACCAGCGGTTCACCCTCCGCGCGGTGACCGCGCTCGGCACAGCCACGACTACCAGCTCGTCGCCGTCAACAGCGGCAAGTGTGTCGACGTCAGTGAGATCTCCACTGCGGCCGGCGCACTCGTCCACCAGTGGACCTGCGACGCGGCGAGCGCCCTGACCACCAAGAAGAACCAGATCTGGCGCCTGCTCGGCAAGGCGTGACCAGCAGCGGATCCCGCTGAGTCTGCCGGCCGCACCGACAGGAACAGTCACTGACGTTCTCGGAGCCGGTGACTCGCCACGCTGTGAAACACCGCGAGGGGCAGTCTGATGATCCCGGCTGCCCCTCACACCTGTTCACCGGAGAAAACGCGCATCCCTCGCACGACGGGTCAGCGCGGCCGGGTGGCCGGGGCGTTGATCGACCGAAGCCGACCTCACGTGACCTGGACTATTCACGCCCGGACGGCGCGGCGCGGAATCGTAACCGCAAGCCTTCGCCCTGAACGCCGAAGACGGCGAGGACCTCCGCGGGATCGGGGCCCGCCGCGCCGTACCAGTGCGGTGCCCGCACGTCGTATTCGGCCAACTCACCTGCGGTCAGAAGCAGTTCGCGCCCGTCGAACACGAGCCGTAGGCGTCCGGAGAGCACACACAACCAGTTCCGGCCCTCGGTGACATGCAGGCGGGGCACCTCCGCCGCCCTGTCGTGCCCACGCCGGTGCTCCAGGGCCATGTCGTCGCCGGGTTCCGCAACGGGGACGAGGATCCGGTACGCCTGCAGACCACCGGTGTCATCGGTCAGGCACACGAGGGTCATCCCCCGGCGTGTGCTGACGGGCAGCCGCACCGTCGGCTCTCCGTCGCCCGAGCCGACCAGGTCGTCGAGGCCGATCCGGTGGGCGCGGGCGAGGGACAGCAGGTGCCTCAGCGTGGGAAGGCGCTCGCCCGACTCCAGGCGGGAGAGCACGCTGACGGAGATCCCGGTCAGCCCGGACAGGTCGGCCAGGGTCAGTCCCCCGCGCCTGCGCAGCTCCTGCAGACGCGGGCCGAGAGCCTCCTCGACCGGGTCGACATCGGGCAGTGGTGGGTCCGTGGCACTCATACCGTCCAACATTGCCAATTGACAACTTCATGAACCCGCAGCGGGCGGAAACACACGCTCCGGGGCTGCGCCGAGCGGCCCGACGTTCCGGCCGCGGACGTGTACCGCGAGCCCGAAATGCTGAGCCGACCGCCCGCCGGACAGCCACAGGGGAAGGAGACAGCGTCCACGCGGGCGACCTCGTGCTCGGTTGGCTCGGGGCGTTGTCAGTGGTGGCAGGCAGGATGACGGGTATGACATCACCAGCTGCAGTGATCGTGGATGCCGTCGCCTACGCGCAGGCGGTCGAGGACGCGACAAAGGCGTCGGCCGCCTACTACACGGGCGGCACCTCCGTGCTCGACGACGACGCCTACGACCGGCTGGTGCGCGGCATCGCGGCGTGGGAGGCCGGTCATCCCGAGCAGGTGCTGCCCGAATCGCCGACCGGGAAGGTCGCGGGCGGCGCGGTCGACGGGGATGTCCCGCACACGGTCGCGATGCTGAGCCTGGACAACGTGTTCTCCCCCGAGGAGTTCACCGCCTGGACGACGTCGCTGGCCCGGCGTGTCGGACACGACGTCACCCGCTTCAGTGTCGAGCCGAAGCTCGACGGTCTCGCGATCGCCGCCCGTTACACCGAAGGCCGCCTCACCCGGCTGATCACGCGCGGCGACGGTACGGCCGGGGAGGACGTCTCGCACGCCATCGGCACCGTCGAGGGCCTGCCCGCCGAGCTCGCCGAACCGGTGACGGTGGAAGTGCGCGGCGAGATCCTCATGACCACCGCCCAGTTCGAGTACGCGAACACCGCACGGACGACGCACGGCGGGCCGCCGTTCGCGAACCCGCGCGGTGCTTCGGCCGGCACCCTGCGCGCCAAGGACCGCGCGTACACCGCGCCGATGACGTTCTTCGGGTACGGACTGCTCCCGCTGCCCGCAACCGGGACGGCGTTGGCCGAACGTCTGGGCGAGCTCGCGCACAGCGACCTCATGACCCTGGCCGGCGAGCTCGGAGTGAACACCACCGCGACCACGGCTGTGCCCGGCATCACCGCCGACACCGTCGAGCAGGTGCTGACCCGCGTCAAGGAGATCGCCGCGCTGCGGCCGGAGTTGCCGTTCGGAATCGACGGGATCGTCATCAAGGCCGACCTCGCCGCCGACCAGCGGACCGCCGGATCGGGGTCGCGGGCCCCGCGGTGGGCGATCGCCTACAAACTGCCCGCCGTGGAGAAGATCACCCGTCTGCTGGCGGTGGAGTGGAACGTGGGCCGCACCGGGATCATCGCGCCGCGCGGCGTGCTGGAGCCGGTCGAGATCGACGGCGCCACCATCACCTATGCCACGCTCCACAACCCCGGCGACATCACCCGCCGTGACCTGCGTCTGGGCGACCAGGTGATGGTCCACCGCGCCGGCGACGTCATCCCCCGCGTCGAAGCCCCTGTCGCCCACCTGCGCACCGGAGAGGAACAGCCGATCGTCTTCCCCGAGGTGTGCCCGCGCTGCGGGGCCGGCATCGACACCAGCGAGCAGCGCTGGCGGTGCGAGAACGGCCGCAACTGCCATCTCGTGGCCGCCCTGTCCTACGCCGCCGGCCGCGACCAGCTCGACATCGAAGGCCTCGGCCACACGCGCGTCGTCCAGCTCGTCGACGCCGGTCTGGTGAAGGATCTCGCCGACCTGTTCGCGCTCACCCGGGAGCAGTTGCTGGGCCTGGAGCGGATGGGTGAGACGAGTACGGACAACCTCCTCACCGCGATCCGTGCGGCGAAGGAGCAGCCGCTGTCGCGGGTGCTGTGCGCGCTCGGGGTACGGGGCACCGGGCGCTCCATGTCCCGCCGTATCGCCCGGCACTTCGCCACCATGGACAACATCCGCACCGCGGACGCCGACGCGATGCGGCAGGTCGAGGGCATCGGCACCGAGAAGGCCCCCTCCATCGTCACCGAACTCGAAGAACTCGCGCCGCTCATCGACAAGCTCGCCGCGGCCGGGGTGAACATGACCGAGCCCGGCGCCGTCCCACCCGCGCCCACGGTCGACGGTGCCGATGGCATCGCGGAGGGCGCTGAGCCGACGGGTGGGCCGCTGACCGGGATGTCGGTCGTGGTGACCGGAGCGATGACCGGCGTGCTGGAGAAGCTCAGCCGCAACCAGATGAACGAACTCATCGAACGGGCCGGGGGCCGCTCCTCCTCCAGTGTCTCGAAGAAGACCAGCCTGGTCGTCGCCGGTGACGGTGCCGGATCCAAACGCGCGAAGGCAGAAACCCTCGGCATCCGACTGGCCACCCCGGACGAATTCGCCGCCCTCGTCACCGACTACGTAGGCTGACCGCGCGCCCGGTGTCGTAGGTGTGCCGGCTCACATGCCACGCGGTGCCAACAGCGGAACATCCAAGCGTGGTTGACCGTTCATCTGTATGTGGCTGCGGAGGGGACAGTGTCCCCGGGCCTCACCCATAGCCCATGGGGAAGATCGTTCGGCTGAAGCCCCATGGAGCCTTTCGCCGCGAGGCGACCGCCCTCCGCACGCCACCACCACACCGCCCCGGCTGGTCTCCCCCCGTCCAGCCGGGGCTCCTTGCTGTGCACGCTCCGGACGACACCCGTGCGCGTCCTCGACGATCCGGAGGGGGTCCCTCAGGCATTGCGGGCTCACGGAAAATGACCCATGCTTCTGACGCCGCGTCAGATACACCCTCCTTTCCGGCACCCTGACGCAAGAGAAGAGAGGCCCCGCATGGCTGCGACTCAGCGCAGGAGCCGGCGCATCATGATGACGCCGGAGGAGCTGGACGAGTTCCTCGGCAGCCAGCGCATGTGCCGGGTCGCCACCGTCTCGAGCGATGGCGCTCCGCATGTCAGTGCCCTCTGGTTCGTTTGGGACGGCACCTCGTTGTGGCTCTACTCCCTCGTGCGAAGCAAGCGATGGGCCGATCTTCGCCAGGACCCGCGCGTCGCGATCGTCGTCGACTCCGGCGAGGGGTACGGCGAGCTGCGCGGGGTCGAACTGTCGGGCACCGTGGAGTTCGTGGGCGACATCCCCCGCACCGGCGAACCGTGCACCGAACTCGACGCGCTGGAACCGGCGTTCGCCCGCAAGAACTTCGGGCTGGAGGCAATGCCGCACGACGGTCGGCATGCGTGGATCCGCCTGACACCGTCGAAGACCGTCTCCTGGGACTTCCGCAAGCTGTAACCCCAGCGCTCCCATCCGCCGACGATGACGCCGTCCGGTCCGGACAGACGGCTGGCGTACCGCGGCGCCGACCGGGAATGTGGTTGTTCGGGCTCGCGCAGCAGCCCATGACGTTCCGCATTCATGGTCCGGTAGGAGATTCGGCGTGACACTCGGCGGCATACCCGCACCCCCTGCCCGCGACACCACCCCCGACGCGGCAGCGCGCAAGCGGCGCCTTCGCCGTCGCCTGGAGCGACTGATCGGCGCGGCCGCCACCGAGGGCAATGAGCTGGTGCCCCTGCGCAACGGTGACGAGATCTTCCCCGCGATGCTCGGGTCGATCCGTTCGGCCGAGCACACCGTCGACCTGATGACGTTCGTGTACTGGCGGGGTCAGATCGCCCACGACTTCGCCGTCGCTCTGGCCGACCGCGCCCGCGAGGGGGTGCGTGTGCGGCTGCTGCTCGACGGCTTCGGCGCCAAGAAGATCGAGCGGCGTTTGCTGGACCTCATGGCCACCGCGGGAGTGGAGGTCGCCTGGTTCCGCAAACCCGCGTGGCTGTCGCCGTTCAAGCAGAACCACCGCTGCCACCGCAAGGCCCTCATCGTCGACGAGCACACCGCCTTCACCGGTGGCGTCGGCATCGCGGAGGAATGGTGCGGCAACGCGCGCAACCCCGCCGAGTGGCGGGACACCCATGTCCAGGTACGCGGTCCGGCCGTCGACGGCATCGCGGCAGCGTTCGCGCAGAACTGGGCCGAGTGCCACGACGAACTCTTCGACGAACGTGACCGCTTCACGGAACACCCGCAGGCCGGCTCGTCGGTCGTACAGGTCGTTCGCGGCTCCGCGAGCATCGGCTGGCAGGACATGCAGACCCTCATCCGGGTCATGCTCAGCTCCGCCGAGGAGAGCTTCCGGCTGGCCACCGCCTACTTCGCTCCGGACCCCTACTTCATCGACCTGCTGTGCGAGACCGCTCGTCGCGGCGTCCGTGTCGAGATCCTGTTGCCCGGACCTCACACCGACCAGCGCGCCTGTCAGCTCGCCGGTCAACACCACTACACGCGTCTGCTGCGGGCCGGTGTGCACATCCGTCAGTACCAGCCGAGCATGATGCATGCCAAGATCATCACCGTGGACTCGGTCGCCTCTCTCATCGGATCCACCAATTTCAACCGTCGGTCCATGGACCACGACGAAGAGGTGATGCTCGCCGTACTGGACGAGGAGTTCACCGCCTCGCTCGAACGGGACTACGAGGCTGACCTCAAGAACAGTGTGGACATCGACGTCACTCGATGGCGACGGCGAACGATGCTGCAACGCGCCAAGGAGGTCGCGGTCACCCCGATCCGGCGCTTCCTCTGAGCTCAGGTGCGGGGTCTTGTCTCTCCTGACCCTCGCTACCGCGCCCGGCTGGGCGCGCGGACGGCGGTGAGGCCGGGGACGGGTACACGGCAGGAGGTCGCACGGGTTCCATCGTGCGTGCCCGTCCCGCCCCCGACTGCGACACGACTACCCCTGCCGTCGTTGGTGACTCCTGTGCACGGCATGGCCTCCTCCGAGCGCGATCACCGCCACGTCCGGCATACGCCCGGGGCCCGGCCGACATGTCGGCCGGGCCCCGGGACGAAGGCGCTCGCGCGGATCAGGTCACCATCGGTACCAGCGGCCTCGGCCGCCACCGGCGCTGCTGGAGCGCATGACGAAGCCGAGAAGCCACAGCACCAGGACGGCGACGGCGACCCACCAGAGGATCTGGACGGCGAATCCGGCACCGAAGAGGAGCAGGGCGAGAAGCAGAACAATCAGCAGGGGAACCATGTTTATCGACCTCCTACATCGTCGTGTTCCCTGCGATTACGCGGCTATACACCGATGAGGCCCTGTTTGTGAAGGGAACGCCGGGGCACCCGCGAGTTGCCGCGACCTGCCTGTGAGAGGAAAAGTGGAGAGCGCCTCCGAGCGCTGACCGCGCCTCTCCACCGAGCCGCACAAGGGCCCTGGCGTGATTCCGGGAAGGCTGGACGAGGTGACCCGAGGACGGGGGGTGGGAGCATCCGCGCCATGGACGACGCACAAGGTCATACGGCTCGATGGTGGGCGGCACTGCGCCGTACGCCGGTGTCTGTCTGGAACGACGACGTCACGGACTGGGCCGCAGCGCTGACCTATTACGCGGTACTGGCCGTGTTCCCGTTGCTGCTGGTGATCCTCTCGATCCTCGGTCTGACGATGCCCACGGCGAGGCCCGAGGTCATCGACCGTATGACGCAGGCCGTCCCCGCCGAGTCCCGCGCACTGCTGCGCAGCACCCTGCGGGAGATGGCCGGACAGTCGTCAACGGCATGGACGTTGATCTTCGTCGGTGGGACGGGAGCCCTGTGGTCGGGATGGAGCTATCTGAGCGTCTTCCGCCGGGCGATGTACGCCATGCATCGCATCGACGCGGACCGGCCGGTCTGGCGTACCGCGCCGCGGATCGTCGTCACGGCCCTGGTCCTGGTGACCCTGCTGCTCACGTCGACCCTCGCTTTGCTGCTCACCGGCAGTCTGGCCCGGCGTCTGGGGAGTGCGTTGAACCTGGGTGCCGGACCGCAGTCGGCCTGGGACACACTGCGGTGGTCGGTCATAGCCGTGGTCGCCGTGGCCCTGGTGCTCGTCCTGTACCGCTCGGGCCCAGCTCGCGCGCGTCCGGTCGGCCGGATGGCACCCGGCGGCACCTTGGCGGTGGTACTCCTGCTGGCCGTCTCACTCGGCTTCGCCCTCTACACCTCGCATGTCAGCACCTACGACCGTCTGTACGGCTCGCTGGCCGGCATCGTGGTCTTCCTGGTCTGGCTGTGGCTGTCCAACCTGGCACTTCTGGTCGGCGCCCAGTTCAACGCGGAGCTGGCGGAACCCGTGCATGAGGAGGAATGACCGCGGGATCCCGCCCGACCGGGCAGGATCCCGCTGGGGCACCAACCGTCAGTGGGTGCTGAGCATGCCTTCGCGCAGACGGGCCAGGAGGCGCGTGATCAGCCGCGAGACGTGCATCTGGGAGACGCCGAGGCGTTCGCCGATCTGGGCCTGGGTGAGTTCGTCGACGAAGCGCCAGTGGATGATCTGCCGGTCACGATCGTCCAGCTCGGCGATCATCGGGGCGAGGGCGTGGAAGTCCTCGACCAGTCCGAGCGCCGCGTCCTCGTCGCCGATGAAGTCCGCCAGCGCGGCCTCGCCGTCCTCGCTGCCGCTGATCGCGGCGTCCAGGGAGGCCGACCGGTACCCGTTGGAGGCCAGTTGGGCCTCGACGACCTCCTCCTCCGGAAGGCTCATCAGCTCGGACAGCTCGCTGATCGTCGGTGTGCGGCCCAGCCGGGTGTTCAGTTCCTCGTTGGCGCGCGCCAGTTGGACACGGGCTTCCTGCAGACGCCGGGGCACGTGAACAGCCCAGGAGGTGTCGCGGAAGAACCGCTTGATCTCGCCGACGATGTACGGGACGGCGAAGGAGGCGAACTCCACCTCACGGGACAGTTCGAAGCGGTCGATCGCCTTGATCAGGCCGATCATGCCGACCTGGACGATGTCCTCCATCTCCTCCGGACCGCGGCTGCGGAACCGGCCGGCCGCGTAGCGGACGAGGGACATGTTCATCTCGATCAGCGTGTTGCGCGCGTACTGGAACTCGGGCGTGCCCTCCTCCACCACGGTCAGCCGGTCGAAGAACACCTTCGACAACTCCCGCGCGTCCTTCGGCGCGACCTTGGAAGGGTCCGCGATCTCAGGAACGTCCACCCTCTGCTCGGCGGTCTGCACGGTGGTCGTCGTCATGATGCGCCCTTCCCGGTCGATCGGTCTCGTCTCGGCCGGTCCTTCGACCGACACGAGCGCGCATACCCCGGTCTCCGAGTCGCATTCCTCGAATTTTCGAATTTCTCAGTTCTCGCTCGGCTCTCCCTGGCTCCGGACGACCTCCTTCATCCTGGCCACCGCGAAACCCCAGCCCTGCTCGACCGTCGGCTTGGCGGGAACGGCGATCTCGTCAGGGTTGGTGAGGACGTCGAGGAGGACCGGGCCCTCGGCACGGAACGCCCGGCGCACGCTGTCCTCGAGGTCGGCGGGGTCCGTCACGCGAATGCCGGTGATGCCCATGGCCTCCGCGACGGCGGCGAAGTCGGGATTGTCGAGCACGGTGCCGAACTCCGGCAGCCCGGCCTGCTCCTGTTCGAGTTTCACCATGCCCAGTCGCCGGTTGTCGAAGACGACGAGCTTGACGGGGAGGCGGTGCGTCTTGAGGGTCAGCAGATCGCCGAGCAGCATGCTCAGCCCGCCGTCGCCGCAGAAGGCCACCACCTGGCGGTCCCGGTCGAGGCACTGGGCACCCAGTGCCATGGGCATCGCGTTGGCCATCGAGCCGAGGTTGTAGGAACCGAGGAGGCGTCGCTCACCGCGCATCTCGACGAAGCGCGAGAGCCACACCGTGGCCATGCCCGTGTCGGAGGTGAAGACGGCGTCGTCGGCCGCGACCCGGTCCACGACGGCGGCCAGCGCCTCGGGGCGGATGTCGTGCGAGCGGTTGTCCAGCGCGGAGCGGACGCGGCCCACGATCCCCCTGTCGTGCGCGGGATCGGCGAGCCGCGCCTGACCGCCGCGCCACCGGTCGTAGCGTTCACGCGCCTTCTCGAGGTGTGAGCGGTCGCGTGCCCCCTCGGTTCCGGCGCCGAGGTGGCCCAGAAGGTCTCGTACCGTGGCGCCGGTGTCGCCCACGAGCCCGATGTCGACCGGTACCCGGCGGCCGATGTGGGTGGGCTCGGTGTCCACCTGGATGACCTTCCGGCCCTCGGGATACCAGTCCCGGTAGGGGAAGTCGGTACCGAGCAGCAGGAGCGTGTCCGCGTCCTGGAGTGCCGCCGCGGCGGCGGGGTTGCCGATCAGTCCCGTCTGGCCGACCTGGAAGGGATTGCCGGGGCCCTCGAAGCCCGCCTTGGCCTTCAGGGTGAGCACCATCGGCGCGGCCAGCCGGTCGGCGAGGGTGAGGACGTCCTCGCGAGCGGCCCGGGCGCCTTCCCCGACGAGCAGGGTGACGCGTTCGGAGTGGCCGAGGAGTTCCGCGGCGCGCCGGACGGCGGAGTCGTCCGGGCGGCTCACCGGAGCGTTCAGGGAGAACCGGGTCGGCCGGTCGGCGGTCAGTTTCTGTTCACCCAGGTCCCCCGGCACGGTGAGGACGGCGACGCCCTTGCGGCCCAGTGCGGTCCGCACGGCCGTCTCCAGCATCCGCGGGAGCTGCTCGGGAGAGGTGACGGTCGCCCGGAAGACGGCCACGTCACTGAAGAGCGCGTCGTTGTCGACCTCCTGGAAGTAGTCGCTGCCCAGTTCGGCGAGCGGCACCTGACCGGCGATCGCCAGCACCGGGGCGTGGCTCTTCGCCGCGTCGTACAGCCCGTTGAGGAGGTGGATGGAACCGGGTCCGACGGTACCCATGCACACGCCGAGGGTTCCGGTGAGCTGGGACTGGGCGCTCGCGGCGAACGCCGCCGCCTCCTCGTGCCGGCAGCCCACCCATTCGAGGCCCTCGGTGGTGCGGATGGCGTCCGTGACGGGATTGAGCGCGTCTCCCACGACGCCGAAGACTTGGCGGACGCCGAGTTCGCTCAACGCGTCCACGATGAGGCGGGCAACGGTTCGGGCCACTTGAATCCTCCAGGTCACACAGTGAAGCGGTCGGGGTCGGCGGCCTGCCAGTCGGCCGCCCACGAGGCGGGGGGCTCGGCGAGCAGCTGCCCCGGTGCGAGCCACTCGTACAACTCCTCGTAGGAACGTTCGGTGCAGGGGTCGATGCGCCGGTGGAGCATGTGCGGTCGCAGTTCCGCGGGGTCGGTGACGCCCATGGACGCCATGATCTGCAGCGCGCCGGCCACGGTCGCCTCCTGGAAGCGCTGGACGCGCGGCGTCTTGTCCCGGACGTCGAGGGCGCGGGCCCGGCGGGGGTCCTGGGTCGTGACGCCCGTGGGACAGGTGTTGGTCTGGCAGCGCTGGGCCTGGATGCAGCCGACGGCGAACATCATCGCCCGTGCGGCGTTGCCGTAGTCGGCGCCCTGCACCATGCGTTTGACCAGGTCGGTACCGGTGGCGATCTTGCCGCTCGCACCGATTCTGACCCGATCGCGCAGGCCCGCACCGACGAGTGCGTTGTGCACCGTGAGCAACCCCTCGGTGAGCGGGGTGCCCATATGGTCCGCGAACTCCAGCGGCGCCGCGCCGGTCCCGCCCTCGGCTCCGTCCACCACGATGAAGTCAGGGGCCGTTCCCTCCTCCAGCATGGCCTTGCACACGGCGAGGAACTGCCGACGCGACCCCACACAGAGCTTGAAGCCGGCGGGCTTCCCGCCGGACAGCTCCCGTATCCGGGCGATGAAGCGGACCAGTTCACGCGGGGTGGAGAACACCCGGTGGTACGGCGGGGAGACGACCGTCCGCCCCTGCGGCACGTCCCGGACCCGGGCGATCTCGGCGTTGACCTTGGGGCCCGGCAGGACACCTCCGATACCGGGCTTGGCTCCCTGCGAGAGTTTCAGGGACACGCACTTGACGTGATCGTGCGCTGCCTTGTCCGCGAACTCGGCCCCGTCGAAGTCGCCCTTCTCGGTGCGGCAGCCGAAGTACCCCGTGCCGATCTCCCACACCAGGTCACCCCCCGGACGCAGGTGGTACTCCGACAGGCCGCCCTCACCGGTGTCGTGGGCGAAGCCTCCGGCCGCGGCACCCCCGTTCAGCGCCAGGATCGCGTTGGCCGACAGCGAGCCGAAGCTCATCGCCGACACGTTCAGCAGCGCCATGTCGTAGGGGCGGGCGCAGTCGGGACCGCCGACCCGCACCCGCGGTAGCGTCTCCGGCACCGCGCGGGGCGCCATGGAGGGGACGAGGAACTCGTGGCCGGGCTGGTACACGTCCCGTTCGGTGCCGAACGGCTCCTCCGCGTCGGTGCCCTTCGCGCGCTCGTAGACGATGCTGCGCACGTCCCGGTCGAAGGGACGCCCGTCGTAGTTCCGCTCGATGAAGTACTGCTGAAGTTCTGGACGTATCCGCTCCAGAAGGAAGCGGGCGTGCCCCAGGACGGGATAGTTGCGCAGCACCGAGTGCCGGCGCTGCAGCAGGTCCCAGGCACCCAGCAGGCCCAGCAGCGCGAGCGGGAGGGCGCCGAACAACCAGTAGGGCGAAACCCAGGACGAGGCCACGGCCGCCGCGACGGCGGCGACCCAGATCAGGACGATGATTCCCACGCGTGTCACTCCTCGCGCCTTGCCCGGTGGCCGGACTCCACGCGCCTCGGCCACCCCAAGAGAATCCAAAGTGTCACCCGGTTCAGACCCTGTTTCCCGGCTCACGGCTTCGCGTGGGGACGCCCAGGGCATCGGGCGACCCGGCTCACGGCAACCGGAAGCGCAGCCGGCAGATCACCGCGTCCGTCTCCCGGCGCACGGCGTGCGCGCGTAGGAGCCGCCACCGTCCGGAAAGGCCGCGATGGCCTGGCGGTAGGAGGCGACCAGCACCGCCAGCAGGCCCGCGATGGCGAGCGTGACCGGCATGGTGAAGCCGAGCCCGTGCGCACCGGCGGCGGCCAGCACGAGGACGATGGCCTCGGGGCCGTACGCCACCGACGCCATCGCGTCCAGCGACAGGGCGGCGAGACCGGTGACGGCTGTCAGCCGATGACGTTCACCGGAGTCCGGGGTGTCGGGCGGCTCCTCGGCGGCCGGGTCGGCTCGGTGGCCAGGACGGACATGGATGCGGGCTCCTTCTTCCCTCGGCCACGCACGAGCGCTGAGCTGTGCGCGAATGCGTCCAGCTTCCTGCCGTTCCCGCCGCCTCCGACGGTTCCTTGCGCGTTCTTCGCGCCCAACCGGCCGACCTTGACGGAACCTTGACGGGCGTGCGACTCGGACGGCTTCTTGTCGTCGGCAGACTCCTCCGCTCACCGGCGTCGCTGCCATGGGGCGCTGGAACGACGTGCGCGGAGGACCGTCCGGTGCACCGGCGGACGGCCTCGCCGAACCTGGGTCGCCCGGCCGCAGGCCCGCCCTCCCTCAAACGGCCCAGTCCTCACCCGGTCCGCCGAAACAACCACTCCCCGATGTGCCACCGGCGTCCCCACTGCCGGTCTTAACGCAAGCTTGACGCCGGTCTGTGATCCGTCCCTCGGCACTCACGTCACTCTCTGCATACGCTGGTGCCGCCGTCCGCGTGATGGCCCGAACCCCGAGCCGGACCACGCACCAGGAGCACACCGATGGCCACCACCGCACGCCCACAGCAGCGTCTACGTGCCTGGATGCTGCAGGGCCTGACCGACATGGGCAGGAGCGGTGGCCTCACGGGCCCGCACGCCAAGCCCGAGCCCCCGCACAAGGGCCAGCGGTGGTGGCGGGTGATGTGCCTGACCGGCGTCGACTACTTCTCCACCCTCGGCTACCAGCCCGGCATCGCCGCCCTCGCGGCCGGCCTGCTCTCCCCCGTCGCGACCATCGTCCTCGTCATCGTCACCCTCGCCGGCGCCCTGCCCGTCTACCGCCGCGTCGCCGAGGAGAGCCCGCACGGCGAAGGCTCCATCGCGATGCTGGAACGGCTGCTGTCGTTCTGGCAGGGCAAGCTGTTCGTCCTGACCCTGCTGGGCTTCGCCGCCACCGACTTCCTGATCACCATCACCCTCTCGGCCGCCGACGCCTCCACCCACCTGGTCGAGAACCCGCACCTGACCAGCGCGCTGCACGACAAGCAGGTGCTGATCACCCTGATCCTGGTAGCCCTGCTCGGCGCGGTCTTCCTCAAGGGCTTCCTGGAGGCCATCGGCGTCGCGGTGACCCTGGTCGCCGTCTACCTCGCTCTGAACGTCGTGGTGGTCGCCGTCGGCCTGTGGCACGTCGTCACCGAGGGCCATGTCATCACCGACTGGTCCACCGCCCTCACCGCCGAACACGGCAACGTCTTCGTCATGATCGGCGTGGCACTGATCGTCTTCCCCAAGCTCGCGCTCGGCCTGTCCGGCTTCGAGACCGGCGTCGCGGTCATGCCCCACGTCAGGGGCGACGACAGCGACACGGAGGAAAGCCCGAAGGGCCGTATCCGGGAGACCAAGAAACTGCTGACCGCCGCCGCGGTCATCATGAGCGTCTTCCTCATCACCACCAGCTTCATCACCACCCTGCTGATCCCGGAGAAGGAGTTCGAGTCCGGCGGCAAGGCCAACGGCCGCGCCCTCGCCTACCTCTCCCACGAGTACCTGGGCAACGCCTTCGGCACCGTCTACGACGCGTCGACGATCGCGATCCTCTGGTTCGCCGGCGCCTCGGCGATGGCCGGCCTGCTCAACCTCATGCCCCGCTACCTGCCCCGCTACGGGATGGCCCCGCACTGGGCACGCGCCGTACGCCCGATGGTCATCGTCTTCACCCTCATCGGCTTCCTCGTCACCTGGATCTTCGACGCGGACGTGGACAAGCAGGGCGGCGCCTACGCCACCGGCGTGCTGGTCCTCATCAGCTCGGCGGCGATCGCCGTGACCATCGCCGCCCGCAAGGCCGGCCAGCGCGGCTGGACGATCGGCTTCGCCGTCATCTCGGCCGTGTTCCTCTACGTCACCGTCGCGAACGTCATCGAGCGTCCCGACGGCGTCAAGATCGGCGCCTGCTTCATCGCGGGCATCATCCTGGTCTCGCTGCTGTCCCGGCTGGCCCGCGCCTTCGAGCTGCGCGTCACCAGCGTCACCCTGGACGACATGGCGGAACGATTCATCCGGGACATGGCCAGCCGCAAGATCCGCTTCATCGCCAACGAGCCCGACCAGCGCGACAAGGCCGAGTACCGCGACAAGATCGAGCAGATCCGCGCCGACAACGACATGCCCGAACAGGAGGACTTCGTCTTCGTCGAGGTGACCGTCACCGACCCCTCCGAGTTCGAGGCCGGCCTCACGGTACGCGGCGCGGTACTGCACAACCGCTACCGCGTCCTGACCCTGGAGTCCTCCTCCATCCCCAACGCCCTCGCCGCGCTCCTCCTCCACGTCCGCGACACGACCGGCTGTATCCCGCACATCTACTTCGAATGGACCGAGGGCGGCCCCTTCGCCAACTTCCTGCGCTTCTTCCTCTTCGGCCAGGGCGAGGTCGCCCCCGTCACCCGAGAGGTCCTGCGCGAAGCGGAACCGGACCGCGCCCGCCGTCCCCGCGTCCACACCGGCTGAATCGGGCGCCCGCATCAGGATCCCGTCAGGATCCGCCCGTACGGCATCAGAACCCCGTCAGCGACAGTCGCCCGGCCGCACACAGCCGCCTAGCGTCAGCCACATGACACCTCTGGACCCGTTGGCCCCGGTCGGCGACCGCAACTGGCGCGGCAGCGCCCGGCTCGCGGCGATCTGCGCCCTGGTGTTCTGCGCCCTCTCCCTGCTGGTGGACTGGGACGCGGGCAGCCTGACGCTTCCGCGAGCCCTGTTGTGGCTGGCCTTGTCCGCCACCGTCCTCGTCATCCTGCTCCCGCCCCGGGTGACCGCGGGCCCCGGCCGGCTGACGGTACGCACCCTCACGCGTCGGCTCGTCGTGCGTACGGACTCACTGGTGGCCGTACGGCAGTACGGCGGCGTCTCCTCGTACCTCGTCCTGTACGACACCCACGGCGGGCGCCTGGAACTCGACCCCCGGGTCCTCGCCGCCAACCCCCTGATCTGGCACGAACTCGACACCGGCGTCCGCCGCTCCGTCGAACGCGGCACGCTCCGTCAAGGCGCGGACGTCCTGGAGCAGCTCGGCCACCGGATCGACGGGGAGACCGCGCGAGCGGTCCTGACGGCGTCCGGGCTCTCCTGATGGCCGGACGCCCAACTGCTCTTCGCCGGCCACGTCACTCGCTTCCACGCCCGGCGATGCGGCTTCGCGCGGCGAGCCGCGGCGCCCTCACCGGCGCGGTCGAACCACCCGGGAGTCACGGGGCCGCCCCGCGCACCCGCACCGCCGCCAGCCACACGGACCGGGTGGGACCGAGCCCGGGTATCCGGCAACCCCGTACCTCGATCCCGCCCGCCACCAAGAACATGCCGCACCGTTTCCGGGAGGCCCTGGCCCTCCTCACCGAACACCTGCCCGGATGGCAGGCAGACCCATGGGAGCCACACCGCAGTGGACTGCGCGCGTCGGGACACCTGGCCAGCCCCACGAACAGCCCCGCACGGAGAGGTCGCCCACGATGACCGAGCACGACCCGAATGCGCAGTCCGCACAGTCCCCTCTGTCCTCTCTCCGGGATCGGGCAGCGCATGGCGTCCCCGGTGCGGTCGACGAGCTGATCGAGCTCGCCGCCGGACTCGGCGACAAGACCGAGCTGCGCCGCCTCGCGGACGCGGGCCACGCGGACGCGACCGACGAGCTCATCCAACTCGCCGCCGAGCAGGGCGATCTCGCGGAACTTCGACGCCTCTCCGACGGCGGCAACCGCACGGCCACGGACCAGCTGATCGAACTCGCCACCGAACTGGACGACCTCGACGAGCTGCGGCGCCTGGCCGACCGCGGCGACGCCACCGCGGCCGAGCAGCTCGCGGAACTGACCGCCGAGTGACCTGAGCCCGCCGACAGCGCCCTCTTTCGAGGACGACGACCGCGCCGGACGCCATGAGTGGGGGCCGGTGCGAGGTACCGGGCCGCCCGGGCCAGGTGCGCAGCGACGGGGCAGGAATCCGTAAGCCTCAGCGAGCGGCCTGTCGGGCCTCGCGGATGCAGGTGTCGAGGATGTCGACAGCCGTGTCGACGCCGTCGTCGCTGTGGTCCGTCATGGCCTGCGGACGAAAGCGGGCCGCGTCGGAGGCGACCGCGGCTGCTCGACGAGGTGAGCGACGAGACCGGCGCGGGCGATGAGACCGGAGGCCGTACGGCCGGTGGGCGTGTCGCCGATGAGGACCGGCACGACCGGGCAGACCACGTCGCCCGTGACCTCCAGACCGCGCGCGGTCAGCCCCTCGCGCGGCCGGGTGGCGACAGCCGCGACCGCCGTCCGCCGCCGGGCGCCCTCGTCGTCTCCTCGGGACGGGCGGGTGAGCCCGTGTGCGTGGGGGGGGGCGGGCGCCCCGGTCGGGGGCTGCTACGACGCTACGACCGCAATGCCGGACAACTCCTGGCCACTGACGGGCCCTTGATCTGCAGGAAGCCTTTCCTGACGCCGGATTGACGCGGCCGGTGGTCCGGGTGCCGCGCCTGCCGGTTCTCGGGCCGGGCGCGTCGACGGGAGCCGCGGTGCCCCGTGAAGCCGAGCAGGCTGCTTTGCGGCGAAGGATGGCGAAGGATGGCGAAGTATCGATTCGGCGAAGGATTGTGAGCAATGTGGAGGAGGTGTGCAGTTGGTGTGATTGAATCATGCACAACTTGGCCAAACGGCTTGATCTGATCGCCCGGCTGCCCTGCCCTCCTTCTCCGGCGGGACTGCCGTGCGCCGTGGTCATGTCCGCCCGAGGCCGGGCGGGGGCGTGCGTCACTGTGAGTCGACGGTGCCGTCTGCCCTCGCGCACGTGAAGGGAACTCGCATGACCGCCACCGTCTCCAACTTTCACTACGGTGCCGTGACGCCCGTGGCCGCCTACCTGATGGCCTGCCTCGGTGCGGCACTGGGGCTGCGGTGCACGACGCGGTCGCTGCGGCGCCCGCACCGAAGAGCCGGCTGGCTGGCGCTGGGTGCAGTGTCGATCGGCTGCGGCATCTGGACCATGCACTTCATCGCCATGATCGGTTTCAGCGTCCAGGGCGCCCTGGTCAGCTACGACCCGACGAAAACACTGCTCAGCCTGGCGGTCGCCATCGCCGTCGTCGCCATCGGCGTCTTCCTCGTCGGTTACCGGGGCGGCTCACCGGTGAACCTGGGTGTCGCGGGCACGGTCACCGGACTCGGGGTCGCGGCCATGCACTACCTCGGCATGGCCGCCATCCACACCAACGGCGGCCTTCACTACGCCGTGGGGACCGTGGCATTGTCCGTCGTGATCGCCGTCGGGGCCGCCACCGCGGCGCTGTGGGCGGCCGTCTCCATCCACACGCTGTGGGCGAGCATGGGCGCGAGCCTGGTCATGGGCGTGGCCGTGACCGGTATGCACTACACCGGCATGGCCGCGGTCTCCGTCCACCTCACCGGCCAGTCCGCCGTCTCCCAGTCGGCCACCAGCCTGATGTCGTTCCTCCTGGCCATGCTCGCCGGCCCGCTCATCGTGCTCCTGATCGCCGGCGCGATCGTCATGTTCGACCCCGACATGATGCTCGGCGACGACGAATGGGACCGGCCGGCGTACACGCCCTACGACACCAGCGCCGACCCTTCCGTACAGCAACCCGCACAGGCGTCGCAGCGCTACCAGTACTGAGGGCCGATCCGGGACGGTCCGCTCCCTCGCGGAGGTGCTCGCCGACGGCTCGGGCCCGGAGATCGACCGGTGACTCGAGCCCGGTGACGTCGTCACAGCTGACGGGCGAGGACCGCGGCATGCTCGCCCGGCAGCACCCCCTCCGAGTCGAGCCCGGGTTCGGTCCGAGACGGAACGCACCGCCCAGGCTGCTCTGGCTGCTGGTCGGCGCGCCGCCGCCGATCGCGGCCTCAGCGGCGATCGGCGGCGTGTCCGGGGCTCGTCCGCGTCAGCTGCCCAGCGCCGCGAGCACCACGGACTTGGCCTCCTCCTGGATCCGGTGCAGATGGTCCGGGCCGAGGAAGGACTCCGCGTAGATCTTGTAGACGTCCTCGGTGCCCGAAGGCCGGGCGGCGAACCAGGCGTTGGCGGTGGCGACCTTGATACCGCCGAGCGCGGCGCCGTTGCCGGGGGCCTCGGTGAGCACCGTGGTGACCGGCTCGCCGGCGAGGGTGTCGGCGGTGACCTGGCTCGGGGACAACTTGGCGAGCAGCGCCTTCTCCTCGCGGGACGCCGGGGCGTCGACGCGCGCGTAGGCGGGAGCGCCGAAACGGTCGGTGAGCCGCGCGTAGTGCTGCGACGGGGTGCTGCCCGTCACCGCCGTGATCTCGGAGGCGAGCAGGGCCAGGACGATGCCGTCCTTGTCGGTGGTCCACACCGAGCCGTCACGGCGCAGGAAGGACGCGCCCGCCGACTCCTCGCCGCCGAAGCCGAGCGTTCCGTCGGACAGGCCGTCCACGAACCACTTGAATCCGACCGGCACTTCCACCAGTTGCCGGCCGACGTCCGCCGCGACCCGGTCGATCATGCTGGACGACACCAGCGTCTTGCCGATCCCGGCGCCCGTCGGCCACTGATCCCGGTGCGAGAACAGGTACGAGATCGCCACGGCGAGGTAGTGGTTGGGGTTCATCAGACCCCCGTCCGGCGTGACGATGCCGTGCCGGTCGGCGTCGGCGTCGTTGCCGGTGGCGATGTCGAACCGGTCGCGCTGCTCGATGAGGGAGGCCATGGCGTACGGCGAGGAGCAGTCCATGCGGATCTTGCCGTCCCAGTCCAGCGTCATGAAGCGCCAGGTGGGGTCGGCGAGCGGGTTCACCACCGTCAGGTCGAGCCGGTGCTGTTCGGCGATACGGCCCCAGTAGGCGACGGAGGCGCCGCCCAGCGGATCGGCGCCGATGCGTACTCCGGCGGACCGGACCGCCTCCAGGTCCAGCACGTTCGGCAGGTCGGCGACATAACTGCCGAGGAAGTCGTGGCGGCCGGTGCCGGGCGCGGCCAGGGCGCGGGCGTACGGGATGCGCCGTACGTCCTTCAGGCCGCCGGTGATGATCTCGTTGGCGCGGTCCTGGATCCAGGAGGTCGCGTCGGAACCGGCGGGGCCGCCGTTCGGCGGGTTGTACTTGAAGCCGCCGTCGGCGGGCGGGTTGTGCGAGGGGGTGACCACCACGCCGTCGGCGAGGCCGGACGTGCGGCCGCGGTTGTGGGTGAGGATGGCGTGCGAGACGGCCGGGGTGGGCGTGTAGCCGTCGGTCTGGTCGATGAGGACGGTCACGTCGTTGGCGGCGAACACCTCCAGTGCCGTGATCCGCGCGGGCTCGGACAGGGCGTGGGTGTCGGCACCCAGGAACAGGGGGCCGTCGGTGCCCTGGGCGGCACGGTACTCACAGATGGCCTGGCTGGTGGCCGCGATGTGGTCCTCGTTGAACGCCGCCACGAGGGACGAGCCGCGGTGCCCCGAGGTGCCGAAGGCCACCCGTTGCCCGGGTTCGGCCGGGTCGGGGTGCAGCGCGTAGTACGCCGTGACCAGACGGGCCACATCGATGAGGTCTTCGGGGCCGGCGACCTGTCCCGCTCGCGCGTCCTGCATTTCCCGCTCCTCCGCAAGGGTCGACCGTTGAGTACGGGCCTCATTCTCCCCCGTCCGGCCCGCCGGGACGCCCACCGGGCGGCCGTTGTGGCACGCACCCGGCGGGTGCGACGATGCACGCCGGCGAATGAAGGGGATACCGACGTGAGTCACGAGGACCAACGGCCGCCTGCCGCTGTGCTGTTCGACGCCCTGGGCCCCGACTACGAGAAGGCGTTCGCCCAGGCGCCCGCGCACCTGGCCGCGCTGGACTGGCTGATCGAGCGGCTGCCGCCCACCGCGCGGACGCTGGACGTGGGCAGCGGCACCGGGCGGCCCACCGCGGCCGCGCTCGTCGCGGCAGGGCACACGGTGCTGGGTGTCGACGTCTCCCCCGTCATGGTCGAACTCGCCACCCGGCAGGTCCCCGAGGCCGAGTTCCGCTGCGGCGACATCCGGGAACTCCCGCTCGACGCGGACTCCTTCGACGGCGTGTGCGTGTTCTTCTCGCTGTTGCAGATGACCCGCGCCGAGCAGTCGGCTCTGCTGCGGCGCCTGACCCTGGCCCTTCGGCCCGGCGGGCATCTGGTGCTGGCCACCGTCCCCGCGGACGTGGAGGACCTCGATGTGGTCTTCATGGGCCAGCCGGTCCGCGCCACGAGCTTCGCCGAGGACGACTTCATCGGCATGGCGGAGGCGGCGGGGCTGACGGTGCTGGCCCGGCACAGCACCGTCTTCGCCCCGGACCACCCCGGCGCCGAGCCCGAGCCCCACCTCTTCCTGCGCTGCCGCCGCGACGAGACCGGCCACTGACGTACAGGCACTTTGCCCAACAAGAAGGTCACCGGCCTCCGGCCGTCCGGTGGGGTCCTCGGCAGACCACCGGACCTCACCGGTGCCGCGCCCGGCCGCCGACCCCCACGACGGCCGGGCGCTGCTCCCGCTGATGCGCGGGATCCCCCGGTGCGCTCCTCTTCGACCCGCGACGGCTGCGCCCCACGAAGCTGCCGGCGGGCAGGAGACCGGACGCTGCGCCGGAGCACGGTGTGCCCCCTGTGTTCCGGCTGTTCCGGCGAACGCTGCGACGTGGATGGTCTTCTGCCCGCGCGCACCGCCCCCGGACGGAGTCGGCAGGCGTCCCGCAGCGCGCGGGACGGGTCGTTCCCGCCGGCCTCCGAGGTGGTCAGTGCCGTTCTACCTGGTGAAGATGGCGCCGCTCCGGAAGGAGTCGCCGCTGCCGCTGGACCGGTAGTGCCAGCCACCGACGGTCAGATGCGTGCCGGAGGACACCACGGAGCTGACGCCGAGGGGGAACTGCGGATCGTTCTCGGGCAGGCCCAGCGACCGCCAGCCCTCTGCGGACGTCCAGGTCAGACCGACTGCCGCGTCGTCGTTGCCGCCCACGACGGCGATCCCGCCGTTCGGCCGCAGGGTCACGGCCTGCAGTGAGAACGTGCCCGCGGGCAGGGGCACCTGGGTCCACGAGGTGCCGTCCCAGTGCAGGGCCAGCCCCGCCGGACGCTGCTTGTCGGTGTCGCGGGACCATCCCACGGCCCAGACGTCCGTCGGTGTGCGGGCGGCGATGTCGAAGAGGACCGCCGAGTCGGGGAACGCCGGGGTGGGCGTCCGCGTCCACCGGTGACCGTCCCAGTGCACGGCGACGGACTGACCGGTGTCGTAGTCCACGCCGACCACCCAGACGTCGTTCGGTGCCAACTCCGTGACCTGGTTCAGGCCCCAGTTCGCCGACCCCGGGATCTGCACGGACCGCCACCGTCGGCCGTCCCAGTGCTGGACGACCGGGATCTGGGTGAAGGTGTCCTCCGTGTAGCCCTGGCCCACCGCCCAGGCCTCGCGGCCGGAGACCGAACTCACCGACAGCAAACTGGCGTTCACTGTCCCTGAAGGCAGACCGGTGTCGGCGGTCAGTTGCCAGGCGCCCGCCACATAGCGTCCGACCAGGGCGCCCCCGCCGTCCAGTCCCTGGTCACCGACGAAGAACGCCGAGCCGTCCGCCGCGGTGGCGATGTCGTTGATTCTGCTGTCCCAGGTGTCGGCGCCCCGCAGCGCTGTCCGCTTCCACGCCC
Organism: Streptomyces kryoterrae; assembly: GCF_054072135.1. Lineage (NCBI taxonomy): Bacteria > Bacillati > Actinomycetota > Actinomycetes > Kitasatosporales > Streptomycetaceae > Streptomyces > Streptomyces kryoterrae. The sequence goes on from NZ_CM133358.1 coordinate 464,024, forward strand.
CGCCTCGGGCGAGGTCGCGCTCGTACATGGCGGGCGTGAACCGGATGGAACCGTCCTCGGGATTCTCCACGACCTCGGCACCGGCGGCCCATGTCTTCGACGGGTTCGGCTGGGCCACGGTCATCATCGCGACCTGACCCGTCGATGTCTCCGCCCACGCCCCGCCACCCGCGGGACCGGCCATGGCGGTTCCGCTGATCACCATCGTGATCGCCCCAACTGCTGCCAGTTGCCCCGCGATCCTTCGTTTGACCGTCACTGTGTTCTCTCCCGTTCCGGAGGAACCGCTCCCCCAAATGTACTGATGCGACGGGGGGTGCGTTTTGTTTCACGTGCGCCCGCCCAGCGGCCGACCCGCCGTCAGGTCTCTCTTGCCTGTCGCCCATCGACGTGTACGAAAATCACCCCTGCGCGTGAAGGACTGGACCAATGCGCCGCAACCCTCCATGATGACGGTGCCATGACAACATGTACGCACGTCTCAGGAGGGTGACCGTGCCCCGAACCTTCATCAGGGCCAGGGCCGCACTGGCCGCCGTACTCCTCGTCGTGGGCCTCGCGCCCGTTGCCGAGGCGGCGGCCGGACGGGAGCTCGCCGTGGAGGCCGCCGCCCGACCCGAGATCACCGCGTCCGCGGCGACCTGGACGCCGCCGCTCAGCACGCGGGGTCGTTGGATCGTCGACGCGAACGGCAACCGCTTCAAGCTGCGGTCCGGCAACTGGCACGGAGCCAGCGGCACCTGGAACGGCTCGGGAAGCGCGGACGCGGACGCCGACCACCACGCGGGGGAGAACTCCGGCCGGATGCCGCTGGGCCTGGACCGTGCCTCCATGGCCGAGATCATCGCCGGTTTCCAGGAGATCGGGATCAACAGCGTCCGGCTGCCCTTCTCCAACGAGATGATCCACGACAGCCGTCCCGTCACCGACGGTTCCGTCGCCGCCAATCCCGCCCTGCGCGGCAAGACCCCACTGCAGGTGTACGACGTCGTGGTACGGGAACTCACCGCCGCCGGGCTCGCGGTGATCCTGAACAACCACACCAACACCACCCGTTGGTGCTGCGGGGTCGACGGCAACGAACGCTGGAACGCGAGCCAGTCCACCGGGACGTGGGAGAACGACTGGCTCCTCATGGCCCGCCGCTACCGGGACAACCAGCGCGTCGTCGGCGCCGACCTCTACAACGAGGTGCGCCGCAACGTCCTGGACGACCCCAACTGGGGGCTCGGCGACGACCACGACTGGTTCGCCGCCTCACAGCGCCTCGGTGACCGCATCCTCACGGAGGCCGACCCCGACCTCCTCATCATCGTGGAGGGCATCAACTGGACGGGCGTCCCCGTCGACGGACTCCCCCACGAACGCCCCACCCTGGAGCCCGTACGCCGCCTCTCGCACACGCTCGTCGACTCCGGCAAGCTCGTGTACTCCGCTCACTTCTACGACTACACGGGCCCCAACCACAGCGGCGCCACCGGAACAGGTGAGACCAGCGACCCCCGCTACCGCGACCTGAGCCCCGCCGAACTGGTCAAGGTGCTGGACCGCCAGGCCTTCTTCGTGAGCGCGGAGACGAACACGCACTTCACCGCGCCTGTCTGGATCAGCGAGTTCGGTGTCGGCGGCCGGGACGAGACCGGGAACAAGCAGCGGGCCTGGTTCGAGAACTTCGTCGACCAGCTGATCCGGACCGACGCCGACTTCGCGTACTGGCCGCTCGTCGGCTGGCACGAGAACCGCAAGGGAAACGGCTGGGCCCTGCTGCACTGGGACTCGGCGGGTCACCGTATGGGCGTCTACGACGGCGACGACTGGCGGGCCGCCGCCTGGACCCGGCTCATCACGGCGCAGGGTCGCACCGGCCCGGTGGCGCCCGTGGCCGACTGGTCGATGCTCAGCCCCGATCACGGCGACTTCGTCGAGTCACGGCGGATGCGGGCCCTGCCCGACTGGGACTCCGGTGCCCGCAAGGCCGTGTGCCCCGACGGACAGCGGCTGCTCGGCCTCGGTCACACCGGCAACCGGGGTTTGTGCTCGGACGTGTCCACCGGCCCGCTGTGGGCCCCGGACGGCGGACATGTGGTGGTCGTCGACGAGCGGTATGTCGGGCCGGCGGGCGACTGGGCGTCCGGCTACACCAAACTCCAGTGCGCCGACGGCCACTTCCTGACCGGCTACAGCGTCCGCGGTTCCGCCGTCTCCGCCGCCCTGTGCGCGGCCGCTCCGGCCGGCCGGCTCGGCACAGCCGGCCGCACCGTCTGGTTCGACCGCGGCGACAGCAGGGGCTCGGCCGCCAAGGGCGGCGACTTCGCCCAGGGCCACTACAAGGGCCAGTGCGCGGACGACGAGTACGCGGCCGGGATCGCGTACACGGCCCGGGTGGGCTCGGCACGGACTCCGGACGCCCTGTACTGCCGAAAACTGAGCTGACCGGCCGTCGGATGCGGATACCGGGCTGGACAGGACCGGAACACCGCCCACGTCGACGGTGTCATCAGCCGCCGACGGCGCCCGCGCGCGGCTGTCGGTAGGGCCGGACCGCGCGACGCGCTATGGCGAAACGGTGTGTCTCCGACGGGCCGTCGTAGATCCGGAACGGCCGCACCTCCCGGTACAGCCGGGCCAGCGGGGCGTCGGCGATCGAGATACCGAGGGCCCCGCAGATCTGCACCGCCCGGTCGACCACCCGGTTCACCGCCTCCGCCACGAACGTCTTGGACACCGAGGTGAGCTGCGAGGCTGCGGCGGATTCGGTGTCCAGCTCCCAGGCCGTACGCAGGATCAGGGCGCGGCTGGCCTCGATGTCGATCTCGGAGTCGGCCAGCATCTGCTGGACCATGCCGAGGTCGCCCAGGGCCGAGCCGAAGGCCATCCGGCTCCCCGCCCGTTCCAGCGCGACGTCCTGGGCGCGGCGGGCCGCTCCCAGCCAGCGCATGCAGTGGGTCATCCGGGCGGGGCCGAGCCGGACCTGCGCGCCCTCGAAACCGTGGTCCACCGCGCCGAGCACCTGCTCCTCCCCCACCACACACTCCTCGAAGACGATCTCGCTGTGCCCCGCGAAGAGCGACTCGTCGAGGGTCTCGATGTTCCGGACGATGCGCATCCCGGGAGTACCGGCGTCGACCAGGAACATGGTGGCGCCGCCCGGGTCGCCGGGGTTGCCGGAGGTGCGGGCCATGACGATGGCGAAGCCCGCTCCGTGGGCGCCGGTGATGAACCACTTGCGCCCGTCGATACGCCAGCCGCTGGGTACCCGGGTCGCGGTGGTCCGCAGGGAACGGGGGTCGGCGCCCGCGCCCGGAGCCGGTTCGGTCATGGCGAAGCAGGACCGGATCTCGCCTGCGGCGAGCGGACGCAGATACGCCTGCTTCTGTTCCTCGGTGGCCACCTTCTCCAGCAGGTGCATGTTGCCCTCGTCCGGGGCGGCGCAGTTCAGCGCCAGCGGTCCGAGCAGCGAGTAGCCCGCCGCTTCGAACACCATCGCCTGCCCGCGCAGGTCGAGACCGTGTCCGCCCCACCGCGTCGGTACCTGCGGGGCGAACACACCCGCCTCGCGGGCGGCTTTCTGCAGGGTCTGACGCAGGTCCTCGGGGGCGTCGTGCACGTTCCCGCCGCACTCCCGCTCGGCCGGGATGACCACCTCGCTCACGAACTCGGCCGTCGACGCGGCGAGTTGAGCGACAGCCGGATCGACATCGAACTGAATGGGCACGGGGCCTCCCGCCGACGGGCGTACGGGCATCGACTCCCGTCGCGTTCTAGAAACTGTATAGCGTCTTTAGTATCTTGCCGGGAAGCGCCTGGGACGGAAAGCGCCCGGTGAAGAGAAACACCCTGTAGCGGCAAGACGGCAGGAGAAACACCCATGAGCCTCCCCGTGACCACCGAACCGGTCCGGACAGTCCGCCACGACGACGGGGTCGTCGAGGTGAGACTGGACGACCCCGGACGGGGAAACGCCCTGGACCTCAGGACGGCCGAGGCACTGCGTGACGCGACCGCCGAGGTGGCCGAGGACCCCGGCGGCGCGGTGTTGCTGCGGTCGTCGGGCGGCAGTTTCTGCGTGGGTGGTGACCTGCGCGCGTTCGCCGGCCGCGGCACGGAGACCGGCACCTATGTGCACGCCGTGGCGAGTGCCGCGCACACCGCGATACAGGCCCTGTACGACCTGCCGGTGCCGCTGGTGACCGCCGTGCGCGGCGCCGCTGCGGGCGGTGGCATCGGTCTCGCCCTGGTGGGAGACATCGTCCTGGCGGCCCGGTCCGCGCGGTTCCGGCTGGCGTACACGGCGGTCGGGCTCACGCCGGACTGCGGGGCGTCATGGTTCCTGCCGCGCCTGGTGGGCCCCCGCGGGGCGACGGACCTGATCCTGACCAACCGGGTCCTGACCGGCGACGACGCCGAGCGGTGGGGGCTGGCCTCCCGGTGCGTGGACGACGAGGAGCTGGACGCGGCGGCACACCGGACCGCGGCCGAACTGGCCGCCGGCGCCGCTGACGCACTGCGTGCCGCGAAGGGTCTGCTGCGCGCCGGTGACGGCGACGGCCTGCGCCGCCACCTCGCCGAGGAGGCGCGGTCGATCGCCGCACTGGCGGACGGCCCGGAGGCCCGGAACCGTATGGCGTCGTTCCTCGCTCCGAAAAGTGTTTCTTGAGTTCCTCTTCACTAACCAGCCCACCTGGGCGTAACCTCCGGGCAACACAGAACCGAGCAAAAGGTGTGGCGATGCAATCTGCTGCCGTGGACCTTCCGGACGCTCTCGAAGAGCCCCTCGCCGAAGCCGTCGTCGACCTCGTTCTGCGGGGTATGTGGCGCGGCCGGCCTGAGTCCGAGCACCGTCCGCTGGTCGATGCCGGGCTGGCGATGGTGAAGGGGCCGGTGGTGCTGCCGACCGAGCGTGCCAAGGCCGCCGTCGCGCAGCTCCTGCGGGTTCCCGCCGGTTCCGAACAGGAGGGGCGGATCCTCGCGGCGTACGAGGCGTTCCTGCCGGTCAACCGGCAGATCCGCGATGTGTGCACGGCATGGCAGTGCCGCCCCGACGGCTCCGTCAACGACCACTCCGACGACGTCTACGACGCCGGGGTGCGCGAGTCGCTGGAGGACGTGCACGAGGCCATCCAGCCCGTCCTGCGCCGACTGGACCTGGTGCTCGCGGGCAGCGGGCGGTACCTGACGGCCCTGGAGGAAGCCCTCGACCGCTTCGACGAGGGCGCGCCCGCGTGGCTGGCCTCGCCGCTGTGCGACTCGTACCACACCGTGTGGATGCGGCTGCACCAGGAGCTGCTGCTCGTGCTGGGAATCAGCCGGGCCGAGGACGAGGTCCGCGAAGAGGAGCTGGTCACAAGGAGCCGGGGTTGAGCGTCACCGACCGCGAGGCGGACCCGCTCGCACCATCCGGGGCGCCCCTCGCGCCCTCTGCCACCTCCGGGACGCTCGGTACCTCCGCGGCCTCCGGGACGCTCGGTACCTCCGCGGCCTCCGGTACGCCCGGCTTGCCTGGCGCCGCCGCGACCTCGGGAGCCTCAGCGGTCCCCGGGACTCCAGCGGCCCTCGAAGCTTCCAGCACCCCCCGCGCTCTCGGGGCCTCAGCACCTTCCACGCCCCCCGGCCGGATCCTGGTCCCCTACGGGCAGGGACGGATCCGGGGACTCGACGCCGACGAGCTGGGCGCGCACGGCGCGGCGATGGACCGGCTGGTGGCCCTCGGCCTGCCGGTCGTGCCGGGGCTCACCGTGCCCGCCGGCGCCGCCGCGTCACTGTGCGGGACCGACACCGCGGAAGCCGCCGTGGAACTGATCGAACAGCTCTCGGGGCGGCACATCGGCGACCCCACCCGGCCGCTGCTGCTGCGCCTGTCGGCGAGCGCGCCCACCGACGTCGCCGGACTCCCGCCCGACCTGGCCTGCCTCGGCGTCACGCCGGGCCATGCCGACGACCTGTGCGCCGTCATCGGGCGTTCGGACGCGCTGTACGAGGTGTGGGCCGCCACCGTGCGCATGATCGCCGAGTACGCCCTCGACGTGCCGGGCGCGGTGCTCGACGACGCCCTCCTGGACGCGCCCGGGCCGCGGGCACGGGTGGAGACGCTGCTGTCGCTCGTCGCGGCGCACGGCTCCGAGTCCTTCCCCGACGACCCGGCGCGGCAGCTCGCGCTGGCCGCCCGCGCTCTCCTCGGCCGGTGGGACTCGCCGCGTGCGAGGAGATCCCGCCGCTCCCAGCGGCTCCCCGCCGAGCTGCCGGTCGCCCTGCATGTGCAGGCTCTGCGCATCGGCCCGGCGGACCACTCGGGCTACGGCACGGCCGTCAGCCGTGATCCCGAGACCGGGCGCCTCTCCCCGCAGGGCTTCTTCTTCCGGGGTGTGCGCCGCAGTGCCCCGCCGCCGCACACCGGTGAACCACTGGACCGGCTCGCCGGCGGCACCGCGCTGCTGGAGCACTCCCTGCTCACCCTGGAGCGCCATCTGCGTGCGCCGGTGTCGGTCGACTTCGAGGTGCGCGACGACGAGATCTCCCTGCTCGCCGCCTCCGCGCAGCTCCGCCCGCCGCTTCGGGCGTCCGTGTGTCTGGCCGCCGACCTGGCCCGGGACGGGGCGATCGGCCGCGAGGAGGCCGTCCGTCGGATCACGCCCGCGCAGGTGCAGGAACTGCTGCACCCCCAGCTGCGGCTGACCGGCGGGGAGGAGCTGCTGGTGAAGGGGCTGCCCGCCTCCCCGGGGGCAGCGACCGGAGTGGTCGTGCTGTCCAGTGAACGTGCCCTCGAACTGGCCGCCGACGGTACGCGGGTCGTACTCGTGGCCGCCGAGACGACCCCGGCGGACGTCCCCGGGATGCTGGCCTCAGCCGCCGTACTGACCGGCAGCGGTGGTATCGCCTCGCATGCCGCCGTGGTGGCGCGGGGCGCCGGCAAGCCCGCCGTGTGCGGCGCCGAGGGGCTGCGCGTGGACCTGGCCGCCGGGACGGTCCGCTTCGGGGAGCGGATCGTGCGCGAGGGCGACCCGGTCTCCCTGGACGGCCGTACCGGCGCCGTCTACGCGGGGACCCTGAGCGTCAGCGTGGCCGGACCGCCGCCCGAACTCTCCACCCTGCTGGAGTGGGCGGACGACACACGCCGACTGGGCGTCCGCGTCAACGCCGACACCGCCGCCGAGGTGGAGACGGCCCTGGCCCTCGGCGCGGAGGGTGTCGGGCTGTGCCGTACGGAACACCAGTTCCTCGGCGAGCGGCTGCCGCTGATCCGCCGGGTGCTCCTGGCCGCCGACCCGACCGCCCGCGACGCGGCGCTGTCGGCACTGGAACACGCCCAGTACGAGGACTTCCGCGCGCTGCTGACCGCCGTGGGGAACCGCCCGGTGACCGTGCGCCTGCTGGACGCCCCGCTGCACGAGTTCCTGCCCGCCCCCGGGCAGGCTCTCGACGCGGCCGAGGAGCAGCGGGCCGACGCACTGCGCGAGGCGAACCCGATGCTCGGGCTGCGCGGGGTACGGCTGGCGCTGCTGCACGAGCGGCTCTACCCGGCGCAGGCCGAGGCGCTCTTCACCGCCTGGGCCGAGGTCGCCGCCACCGGGATCCGGCCGGCGCTGGAGGTGATGATCCCGCTGGTCAGTCTGCCAGAGGAACTCGTCACCGCAGCCGCTTACGTACGCGGCGCCGCCGACGCGGTCGCCGCCCGCACCGGGGTGGAGGTCCCGTACCGGCTCGGCACGATGATCGAGACCCCCCGGGCCGCGCTGCTGGCCGGCGAACTCGCCGAGCACGCCGAGTTCTTCTCCTTCGGCACCAACGACCTCACCCAGCTCACCTACGGGTTCTCCCGGGACGATGTCGAGCGCCAGGTGCTCGCCAACTACCAGGAGCGCGGGTTCCTGACCGCCAGCCCGTTCGCGCGGCTCGATCCGCACGGGGTGGGCGCGCTGATCGCCCTGGCGGCCGAGCGGGCACGGGTCGTACGGCCCGGCATCAAGTTGGGCGTCTGCGGTGAGCACGGCGGGGACCCGGAGTCGATCGCGTTCTGCGACGACCTCGGCCTCGACTACGTCTCCTGCTCCGCGCACCGCGTGCCGGTGGCCCGGATGGCGGCCGCCCACAGTGCCCTGCGGGAACGGCACGACGACAGCGGGAGCGCACGATGACAAGCACCGTCACCGACGGCACGGCCCTGTCGGACACCGAGCTGGACGACCTGCGCGAGACCGTGCGGTCGGTGTGCGCGGACGCCGGCGGCACCGCCGCGGTACGGCGGCTGTCCGAGGAGGCACCCGGCATCGACGCCGGCCTGTGGGACGCCCTCGGCCGGCAGGTCGGACTCGCGGCCCTGGGTCTGCCGGAGTCGGCGGGAGGCATCGGCGGCCTCGCCGAGATCGCCGTCGTCTGCGAGGAGCTGGGCAGGACGCTGGCACCCGTACCGCTGCTGTCCTCCACCGTGCTGGCCGGTCAGGTGCTGGCGGGCTGCGGTACGGCCGACAAGGCGCTGGCCAGGCTGGCCGGGGGCACCGTGCACGCCTTGGCGGTGACCGGGCCCGACGGGACGTGGCGGGCCGACGCCGTGCCGGTGGCCGTCTCCTGGCAGGGCAGCGTCCCGCTTCTGGACGGCACCGCGCCGTTCGTCCTCGACGGCGCCGACGCCGAGGCGCTGGTGGTGGCCGCGGCCGGGAGCGACGGCGTGGACCTCTTCCTGGCCGACGCGCGCGAGCCGGGGGTCACGGTGCGCCGGGTGCCCACCCTGGACCTCAGCCGGGGTCAGGCGGTGGTCACCTTCTCGGGTGCCCGGGTCCGGGCGCTGACCGCGGGCGGCGAGGGGGCGGATGTCGTCTCCCGCGCCCTGGACGTGGCCCTGGTGGCACTGGCCGCCGAGCAACTGGGCGGAGCGCAGGCCGCGTTGGACATGACGGTGGCCCATGTGCGCGACCGTACCCAGTTCGGCCGGGCGATCGGCGGTTTCCAGGCGGTCAAGCACGCCTGCGCCGACATGCTGCTCCAGGTCGAGGCGGCGCGGTCGGCCGTGGTGCGCGCGGTCAGGGCCGACGGGTCGCCGCAGGCGCTGGCCGAGGCGGCGGCGGTGTGTCAGGCGTGGTGCGGCGAGGCGTTCGTCTCCGTCGCCGCCGAGTGCGTGCAGTTCCACGGCGGGATGGGCTTCACCTGGGAGCACGACGCCCACCTGTACTTCCGGCGCGCCCAGTCCGACGCGGTTCTGCTGGGCGGCGCCGCACACCATCGGGAACGGCTGGCCGGCCTGCTGGGCTGGTGACGTGGACGGAAGGAGGGACGAATCATGACCACCAGGCTCATCGACGAGTCGCTGTTCGAGAACCCCGAGAACCTGAACAACCCTGAGAACCCGAGGAACCCTGAGTTCGGCGACGGGGATCCACCGCGTCTCGCGGGCGCCCGCTGCTCCGGGTGCGGCACCGTCGTCTTCCCCCGGCAGGACTCGTGCCCCAGGTGCTCGGACGGGTCGATGTCCACACACGTACTGCCGGTGAGCGGGCGCGTGTGGTCGTGGACGCGCCAGGCGTTCGCGCCGAAACCGCCGTACCGGGCTCCGGCCGAAGGCCACCGGCCGTACCACGTGGGCTATGTGGATCTCGGCGAGGTGCTGGTCGAGGCGCTGTTGGCGGTTTCCCACGCGGAGATCCGGATCGGTCTGCCGGTGCGGCTGACCACGGCGCCCGCGTACCGGGACGAGGACGGAACCGAGGTGGTGACCTTCGCGTTCCGCCCCGAACGGGACGGGGAGCGATGAGCCGGCGCGACGACGTGTACGTGGTCGGATGCGGGATGCGTCCCTTCGGCCGCGACGAGAGCGTCACCGGAATGGACATGGCCGAGCATGCGATACGCGAGGCGCTGACCGACGCGGGTGTCACGTGGGAGGACATCGGTTACGCGGCCGGCGGGTCCGACGTGTCCGGCAAGCCCGACACCCTGGTGGGCCGCCTGGGCCTGACCGGCGTGCCGTTCGTCAACGTGCAGAACGGCTGCGCCACCGGCGCCTCCACCGTGCTCGCGGTGGCCAACGCGCTGCGCGCGGGCGAGGCGTCCCTGGGACTGGCGGTGGGGTTCGACAAGCACGAGCGGGGCGCGTTCCACGTCTCCGCGGCCCGCTACGGCCTGGGCGAGTGGTACGCCGAGACCGGCATGATGCTGACCACCCAGTTCTTCGCGCTGAAGACCCAGCGCTACCTGTACGAGCACGGGATCTCGGAGCGGGCCCTGGCGATGGTCGCCGCGCGCGCCTTCCGCAACGGCTCGCACCACCCCCTGGCCTGGCGGCGCAAGCCGCTCACGGAGCAGGAGATCCTGGACTCCGCCGAGGTCAGTCCCCCGCTCACGCAGTACATGTTCTGCTCGCCCGGACAGGGCGCGGCGGCCTTGGTGCTGGCACTCGGCGACCGTGCGTTCGACCTCTGCGAACGACCGGTGAAACTGGCCTCGCTGGCCTTCCGGACCCGGCGGTTCGGTTCGTTCGAGGTGTTCTCGCCCTGGCTGCCGCCGGGACCGCACCACAGCCCGAGCATCGACGCCGCCGAAGCCGCCTTCCGTACGGCGGGGGTGCGGCCCTCCGACGTACAGGTCGCCCAGTTGCAGGACACCGACAGCGGCTCGGAGCTGATCCACCTGGCGGAGACCGGGCTGTGCGGCCACGGCGAGCAGGAGGATCTGCTGGCCGCCGGGGTCACCGACCCCACCGGCCGGATCCCGGTCAACACCGACGGCGGCTGTCTGGCCGGCGGCGAGCCCGTCGGCGCCTCCGGGCTCCGCCAGTTCCACGAGGTCGTACGACAGTTGCAGGGCCGCGCGCCCGGTGTACAGGTGCCGGGCGCTCCCCGGGTGGGCTTCACCCATGTGTACGGGGCGCCGGGCATCAGCGCGTGCTCGGTCCTGACGGTGTGAGGAGCGGCGGCGAGGCGCTTGGACTCCGGCCAAGGATCCCGGTCCACCGGTCTCCGAGACGGCGTTCAACGCGCTGCCCCGGAAGCTCGCGACCGCGGCCGCGGGTATGGGCGGCCCCGCCGCGCCCCGCTGGAGGACGCGGACGCCCCGGTCCGGCCGGCGTCCCTGGTGAACCGGTGTGCCGCCTCAGGTCAGTGACGTGGCCGACTCCGCCGGCCTCTGTTCTGTGGCGACGATGCGCAGGGCCAGCGCCCTGACCGCCTCCAGGACTGACCGGGGGGGCAGTTGGGACAGCGGGCCGCCCTCCGCTCGCAGCGCGGTGACGAGCATGGTCGTACTGATCAGTGTGCGGACCGCGAGCGCCTGGGCCGCGTGCCGGGCCTTCGCCGCCCGGGGGCTGCGCGTGGTGCCCTCGGGCAGATAGTCGTAGCCACGCTGGATGTGCCGCTGCTCGAACTCGTCCCGCAGCACCTTGACGTTGCCGTTGGCGGAGGCGACCTGGACCTGGTAGAGCCGGGCCTCGTCGGGGTTCTGCTCCACCCACTCCCATACCGCGTCGATGACGCGGACCAGGCCCTCCGCGTCACCCGGCTCGGACTCCGGCCGGGCCGCCTCCACGACCGCGTTCAGCTGGTCGAAGACCCGGCGCATGGCGAGTTCGAGGAGTTCGTCCTTGCCGTCGAAGTGGTAGTAGACGGCCGTGGGCACCACCTGGGCCTCGTCGGCGATGTCCTGGATGCTGGTCTCCGCGAAGCCGTTGCGGCCGAAGACCCGCACGGCGGCGGTGATGATGTGCTGCCGCCGCGAGGGTCGGTGGGCGGGCTGCTTGCCGTTCTTCGTGGTGGCCATCATGCTCCCTGCCGACTGCGGTGAACCCACGTGCGTGAGCCCAGCGTACTGATCAGTGTATCCAGTAACTTCCCCGGGCCGTCCCCGTAATTCCCGCTGCTCATTGGCCTCCGGGGTCCCAAGGTCCCGGCATACTTGACAGCATGACGACATCCGGAACGCGCGCCGCTCACCGTCCCTCGCGCAAGCAGTGGGTGATCGAGGCGGCCACGGAGTTGTTCGCCACGCAGTCGCCGGACGAGGTGACGGTGGCCGACATCGCCGCCCGGGCCGAGATGACCTCGGCGGCGGTGTACTACCACTTCTCCTCCAAGGACCAGGTCCTGGCGGCGGCCATGCGGGCGTTCGCCGCCGCGCTGCGCGAGCAGTTGGAGGCGATCACACAGGCTCACGCACCCGGCTCGGACATCGGAGCGTCCGTCACCACGCTGCTGGCCTGGATGGGCGAGTACCGGTCCGCCGCCACCGTGTTCTTCGTGTCGTCGGCCGGTATGAGCCAGGACGCGGAGGCGCTCCGCCAGGAGAGCCGTACGGAGTTGCTGGAGGAGCTGGTGCGGCTGATCCGCAAGGCCCGCACGTCCGTCGCCGACGCCGAGGCGGCGGTGATCGGCCTCGGCCTGCTGGCGCTGCTGGAGACCGCGGCGATCTCACAGGTCCGGGGTGACGACGTGTACCGGTCGTTGGGGCACCGCTCCTTCGTCCGCGAGGTCGGCGATCTCGCCGAGCGGATCGCCGACCCGGCCACCTAGGCCTCACGGACTTCGGACACTTCGGATACTCAAGGCACTGCGGATCACACCAGCAGGCGGAGCGGCTTGCTCAACAACTCGCCGACCGTGCGCAGGTATTCGGCGGCCGGCGCACCGTCGACGGCACGGTGGTCGAAGGTGAGGCTCAGGGTGAGCACCCGCGTCCGCAGTGGCCGGTCGTCCGCCCACTCGACACCGTCCCTGAGCCTGCCCACCCCGAGGATCGCGACATTGCCGGGGTTGATCACGGGGGTGAAGAAGTCGACGCCGTAGCCGCCGAGCGAGGTGACGGTGAAAGTGGCCCCCTCCAGCTGGGCGGGGGAGATCCGCCCCTCTCGCGCGGCCTGGGCCAGAGCCTTCGACCGGCGGGCGATCTCGGGGAGCGGCAGCGCCACCGCGTCCTCGATCACGGGAACCATGAGGCCGCCGGGAACGGCCACGGCGAAGCCCAGGTGGATGCCGTCGAGCAGATGGACGCCGTCCTCCCGCACCGTCGCGTTGAGCAGCGGGTGCTCGCGCAGGGCCAGGGCGGCGGCCTTCAGCAGGAAGTCGTTGAGGCTGGGCATGGGCAGTTCGCTGTCGGCCCACTCCTCCTTGAGGCGGTCCCGCAGGGACACCACGGCGTCCATCCGCACCTCGTAGCCGTGCGTCAGCTGGGCCATCTCCTGGAGGCTGGCGTGCATCCTGCGGGCGATCGTGCCGCGCATCCCGGTGAGCGGGAGGATGTCGCCGGGCTGCGGAGCCGCCGCGTTACGGCGGACAGGCGCCGGCGCCACGGCGTCGAGGTCGGACCGGCGGATCCGGCCGCCGGGCCCGGTGCCGTTCACCGCGGAGAGGTCGATGTCCCGTTCCTTCGCCAGCTTGCGGACCAGCGGCGAGGAAGGGGTACCGCCCGGCGCGACCGGAGCGACGAGGTCGACGGGGAGCGTCGCGAGGAACTCCTCCACGTCCTCGGAGACGATCCGCCCGCTCGGCCCCGTGCCGCGTACGGCGGTGAGGTCGACGTCGGCGGCCGAGGCGACCCGCCGGGCGTTGGGTGAGGACAGCAGACGGCCACCGGTGCCGTTGACGGCGGGGACCGCGCCGGTGCCGGTGCCGGTGAAGGCGGGCAGGACGCCCGTACCCGCACCGCCGCCGTTCAGGGCGGGCTCGGTGGCCGTAGCCGCGCCGGACCCGGACCCGGCGGGCATCGGCGTACCCCCCGGGTCCGGTGGCTGCTCGCCCTCGGCGAGCAGCCAGCCGATGAGTGCCCCGGCCGGCAGGGTGACGCCCGCCGGGACCACAGGATGGAACAGTCCCCCGGCCTCCGCCTCGACATCCACGTCGACCTTGTCGGTGGCCAGCCGCAGCAGCGCGTCGCCCTCCGCGACGGCCGCGCCGGTGGACACCAGCCATTCGTCGATCGTGCCTTCCTGCATGGTCAGGCCGATCTTCGGCAGCAGAACCTCGACCGCCACGTCGGTCACGACCTTTCGAGGAGACGCCGGCAGCCCTGGGCGATGCGGGCGCGATCGGGCACGTACGCCTTCTCCAGGACCGGGGAGAAGGGGACCGGCGAGAAGGGGGCGCCGATACGCAGGACCGGCGCGTCGAGGTAGTCGAAGACGACGTCCTGGATCTGGGCGGCGATCTCCGCTCCGAGCCCGCCGAAGGTGACGGCCTCGTGCACGACGAGCACCCGGTTGGTGCGGCGGACGGAGGCGAACATCGTCTCGGTGTCCAGCGGCTGCACGGTCCGGGGATCGATCACCTCGATCTCCACGCCCTCGGCGGCGAGCTCGTCGGCCGCCGCGAGGGCCTCCCCCACCATGCGGCCGAGGGCGATCACAGTGACGTCGGAGCCCTGCCGCGCGGTGTGCGCCTGCCCCAGCGGGATGCCGTAGATCTCCTCGGGCACCTCGCCGGTGCTGCCGAGCAGGACCTTGTTGAGCATCACCACGACCGGGTTGTCGTCCCGGATGGCCGAGACGGTCAGGCCCTTGGCGGTGTACGCGTCGCTCGGCATCACCACCTTGAGGCCGGGCACATGGGCCAGCCAGGCCTCAAGGCTCTGGCTGTGCTGGGCCGCCGCGCCGAGGCCGGCGCCGGAGGCGGTGGTGATGGTGAGCGGCACGGACAGCGCGCCGCCGAACATGTACTTCATCTTGGCCGCCTGGTTGACGATCTGGTCGAGGCAGACGCCGATGAAGTCCATGAACATCAGGTCGACGACGGGTCGCAGACCCCGGGCGGCGGCTCCCACGCCGAGGCCGACCAGGGCGGCTTCGGAGATCGGGGTGTCGATCATGCGGCGCGGCCCGAACTCGTCGAGCAGGTTGTCGAACATGCGGAACACTCCGCCGTATCCGGCGACGTCCTCGCCCGCGACGAACACGTTCTCGTCCTCGCGCATGGCCTGCGCGAGGCCCTCGTTGAAGGCCTTGACGTAGGTGAGTTTGCGCGTGGCGACGGCCGGCGCTTCGTTGGTGGTGGTCGTGACGGTCATGGCGGTCATCCCGAGTAGACGTTGAGCAGCAGGTCGGCGGGGTCGGGCAGCGGGCTCGCCTCGGCGTACGCGATGGCCGCGGCGATCTCGTCGCGGGTGCGCTGCCATACGTCGTCCAGCTCCGCGCGGGTCGCGGTGCCGTCGGCGACCGCGCGGGCCTCGATCAGGTCGATGGGGTCGCGGGTCCTCCACTCGGCGACCTCCTCGTCCGAGCGGTAGGGGTGCCGCAGCCCCTTGACGCCCTGGTGGTCGAAGAAGCGGTAGGTCTTGGCCTCGATCATCATCGGGCCCGCCCCGGACCGGGCCCGTTCGACGGCCTCGACGGCGGCGCGGTGGACGGCGACCGCGTCCATGCCGTCGACGATCACACTGGGCATGCCGTAGGCGGCGGCCCGGTCGGCGACGTCGGTGAGCAGCATGTGCCCGGACTGCGGGGTGAACTCGGCGTAACCGTTGTTCTCGCAGACGAAGACCACGGGCAGGCCCAGGATCGCGGCCATGTTGGCGCCCTCGTGCCAGGCTCCGATGTTGGTGGCGCCGTCACCGAAGAAGGTCACGGCGACGTTGTCCTCGCCTTTGTAGCGGGCGGCGAAGGCGGCGCCCACGGCGATCGGGACGCCGGCTCCGACGATGCCGTTGGCGCCGAGCATGCCGCGGGTGAGGTCGTTGATGTGCATGCTGCCGCCGCGGCCGAGGCAGGCGCCGGTGACCCGGCCGTACAGCTCGGCGTACATCTCGCGGAAGCCGACACCCTTGGCCACGGCGTGTCCGTGGCCGCGGTGGGTGGAGGTGATCTGGTCGTCGTCGCGCAGGGCTGTCATCACGCCGGCGGCCACGGCTTCCTGGCCGACGTAGAGGTGCAGGAATCCGGGCAGCTTGCCCGCCTCCATGAGTTTGCCCGCCTCGGTCTCGAACAGCCGGATGCGCACCATGCGCTCGTGCAGGTCCTTGATGACCAACGGGCTGATCTGTTCGTTGACGGGCGGGTTTGCCTGCGGGTTGTCCTGCGGGGATTTCTTCGACGCCGTTGACGCTCGTTGAGCCATCGTCCGCCCCTTCGTCCGAGGGAGGTTGCCAAGCAATCAGACTTACTTGTGCTGGTCTACAGTAACCAGCATCGGGCACCTTACTGAACAGCGTCTCTAATTACTATGCCCCGGACCCGGGTTGCCGCCCAGGGTGTCCACCAACTCCACGGCGTTGCCCTCCGGATCCGCCCAGAAGCTGATCCGCCGGCCGCGCGCGAGGACGACGACCGGGTCCGACAGAGGCCGGGCGCCCGCGGCGGCCAGCGCCGCCACCACCGGGTCCAAGTCATCCAGATGGAAGGTGAGATACGCCAACCCCGGACGCCCGGCCAACAGGGGCGGCGCATGCGCCGAGACCGGGACCGACCCCTGGTCCGACCGGGGAAGGATCAACTTGACGCACCCCCCGGAGGGCACCCGCAGCCAGACCACCAGGAGTTCGCCGCCGAGCCCGGCCGGGCCGCCGACCGACTCCGGTACGCGTGAGCGGCGCTCGACCCGACAGCCGATCACGTCGCAGTAGAAGCGCTCCATCAGCGGCACATCCCGTACCACCACTCCCACCTCGAACGGCAGGGTCATGACCATCACACCCACCCCCATGGAACACCGGGCGACGACTTCGACACTTTCTATTGACAGAGCACACTAAGTCCTGTTGTCGTTTCGGACACAACCCAGCCGTCGCATTCCGAAGCCGGTCACCGGCTCGCGGCTGGAAGGATTGTGAGGACATCGTGGTCCAGACCAGTTCGCCGGAGATTCGGGAACCAGGTACTGAGCGCAGGTCGCCGGCCCCGGCCCCGTCTGCTGCCCCGACCCCCGAATACTCGTCGTGGATCAGCCAGGACCGGTCCACCGACGCGGCGTCCGAGACGATGCGGCGGGAAGCCGCCGAGCTCGTCGAGCGGGTGATGGCGCACTACCTCGCCAACACCACGCACGAGGCGGACGGCCAGTGGACCGAGCCCGTGGCCAACTACCTCGACGCCGACCGCTGGCAGCGCGAGACGGACGCCGTCCACCGGAGCGTCCCGCTGCCGCTGGCCATGTCAGCCGAGCTGCCCGGGCCGAACACCTACAAGGCGATCGACGTGCTCGGCATCCCCGTGCTGATCACCCGCGACCGGCAGGGCACCGTGCACGCGATGATCAACGCGTGCCGGCACCGGGGAGCCAAGCTCCTCGAACCCGGCTGCGGGGTCTCGAAGCGGATCACCTGCCCGTACCACTCCTGGTCCTACGACCTGGCCGGGGAGCTGCGGGGCGTGTACGCCGAGAAGACCTTCGGCGAGGTTCCGCGCGAGGGCCGCAGCCTCATCAGGCTCCCGGCCGGGGAACGCGCGGGCATCGTCTTCGTCTCACTGGACCCGGCGGCCGAACCCGACCTGGACGACTGGCTGGGCGATCTGCTGCCGCTGCTCGAGGGCCTCCGGCTGGCGGAGTGCCACCACTACTCCACCAGCGCGCTGACCAGTCCCAACTGGAAGGTCACCCTCGACGGGTATCTGGAGACCTACCACTTCGCCTCGCTGCACCCGAAGACGGTGTTCGAGACGAACCTCTCCAACATGATGGCCCACGACACCTGGGGCCCCCACCAGCGCATCGCGCCGGCCCTGCGCCCCATCGCGCAGGCGGTCGAACTGCCGCCGGACCAGCGGGACCCCGGGGAGTGTGTCGGCCCCATCTACTGGCTCTTCCCCGGCCTCGCCATCGCCGGCGGCTGGCGCCAGAAGATCGCCGTTTCCCTGGTGCTCCCCCGGACGGCGACCGAGTCGGTGACCCAGCAGATCATCCTGCTGCGCGAACCGGCGGTCACCGACGAGGAACGCCAGACCGCCGACAAGTTCGGCGAGTGGTTCCACGAGGTGGTCCGTGACGAGGACTACGCGACCACCTACGGAGTCCAGCAGGGTCTCAAGGCCCTCGCCGGGACCGATTTCGTCTTCGGACGCAACGAGCCCGGACTCCAGCACCTGCACCGCACCATTCACCAGCACCTGGACAGTGGCGTCACAGCAGCCCCCAGAGCCGCCAGGTGAGCAACCAACAAGACTCGCGGGAGAACACCATGGTGGCTACGGGCAGCCTCGACGGACGTGTCGCGGTGATCACGGGCAGCACACGCAGTATCGGCCGCGCCATCGCCGAGGCCTTCCTGGCCGACGGCGCCACGGTCGTCGTCAGCGGCCGTTCGGAGGTCAAGGGCAAGCAGGCCCTGGAGGAGATGGGCGCCCGGGACCGGGCCGTCTTCCACCCCTGTGACGCGAACAGCCAGGAGGACATCGAGGGCCTCGCCGACTTCGCCGCCGAGCGCTTCGGCAGGCTCGACATCTGGGTCAACAACGTGGGCGGCAGCTCCGGCTTCGCCCCGATCCACCAGCTCAGCGACGAGGCGTGGCACGACGCTCTCAACCTGAACATCAACGGCTACTTCTACGGCACCCGCCGGGCACTGCCGAAGATGCTGGAGGGCGGCTGGGGCCGCATCATCAACATCTCGTCGGTGGAGGGCAAGCAGGCCAACAAGCCCGCGATCAGCCACTACATCACCAACAAGCACGCCATCCACGGCCTGACCAAGGCGACCGCCTTCGAGTACGGCACCCAGGGCATCACCTGCAACGCCATCTGCCCCGGCGCCGTCGACACCGACCTGATGCGCGCGGCGGGTCCGGCCGCGGCGGAGGCCGAGGGCATCTCGTACGAGGAGTGGCTGGGCCGGTTCGCCGAGCATGCCGCCACCAAGCAGATCACCACGGTGGAGCAGGTCGCGGCGGTCGCGGCGCTGCTCGCGAGCGAGGCGGGCGCGGGTATCACCGGCACGCTGATCAGCGTCGACGGCGGTACGGCACAGTGGTAGGCGGGGCAGCGGCAGTCGGGGCAGGCGCGGGTACGGACGGCGGGAGACCTCGGTCATGAAGAGCTGGATCACGGACTGGCAGCGCAGTGAGCGGCTGCCGCACTACACCCGGGCCAACGCGGGCGAGACCCTGCCGGACCCCGCCAGCCCGCTGGGCTGGACCCTGGTCTGGGGGCGCGGCCTGCAGGGCTGGCGCAACGGCTTCGTCGGGTTCGGCATCTACCGCGAGGAGGAGGTGGCCGGCCCACGGCCGCCGTTCGTCGGCATGTTCGGCGGCCACTTCTATCTGAACCTGTCCCACATGCGCCTGTTCGGCATCCGCATGGGCCAGACGGCGGACCAGATCGACGCGGCCTTCGTCGGCCAGCGCTCCGACACACCGGTGTACGTGGCGCATCCGGACGACCAGGACGAGGAGCTGACCGGTAAGGCGGGCGCGACGCTCGGGCGGATGCTCGGCCAGACCGGCTTCCCGGAGGCCGACGCGGACCGGGTCCGGCTGCGCGCCCTGCGCCACTCGCGCCCCGATCTGACACAGCTGTCCGACGCCGAACTGGTGGCGTACGCACGGTCGTTGCTGGACGAGGTCGAGACGACCTTCCAGCGGCACGTCGAGTCGTCACTGCCCGCGTCCGTCGGACCTGCGATCCTGGGCCCGCTGTGCGCGAGCGCGGACCGCCCCGGCGCCATGCTCGACCTGATCGGCGGGCTCGGCGACGTCGACTCCGCCTCCCCCTCGACGGGGCTGTGGACGCTGTCCCGCCAGGTGGCGGCCTCGGCCGAGCTGACCGCGCTGTTCGACCGGGGCACGGCCGCGGTGGAGCAGGCGCTCGACGCCGCGACCGGGGACCTGAAGGCGTTCCGTGACTCCTTCGAGGAGTTCCTCGCGGAGTCCGGCGACCGCGGCCCCAACGAGTGGGACATCCACGCGCTGTCCTGGGAGGCGGCGCCCGTCCAGGCGCTGGCCCTGGTCGACCGGATCCGGCACAGCGCCGACGACGACTCCCCGGCCGCCCGCCGAACGCGGCTCACCGAGGGGCGCGAGCGGACGGCGCGGGAGATCCGGGCCGCGCTGCCCGAGGAGACACAGCCCATGTTCGACGCCGGCATGCACGCCTCCCAGGTGTGGATCCCGGCCCGCGAGCGCACCAAGGCGAACTGCGTCACCGTCGTCAACGAGATTCGTATGGCCGTACGGGAACTCGGTCGCCGCGGGGTCGAGGCGGGGATCTTCGACCGGCCCGAGGACGTGATGATGCTGCTGGACACCGAACTCGACGACTATGTCGCCGCCCCGGAGACCTTCGGTCCCGTCATCGCACAGCGGCTCGAGGAGTATGCGGGCCTGTACGAGCTGGAGCCGCCCTTCTTCGTCGCCGAGGACGCGCAGACCGAGGTCGACACCTGGCCGCGCCGCTCCGAGGAGCGGACCCCGGCGGCCGTCGAGGGCGACGTGCTCGGCGGTGTGGGCGGCAGCCACGGCACGTACACCGGCAGGGTGCGGGTGGTCACCGACCCGGCCTCGTGCGAGGCGCTGGAGCCCGGCGAGGTGCTGGTCGCGCCGATCACGGACGCGGCCTGGACCCCGCTGTTCCTGGTCGCCGGCGCGGCCGTCGTGGACGTGGGCGCGCTCAACAGCCATGCCGTGGTGGTCTGCCGTGAGCTGGGTATCCCGGCCGTGATCTCCGTCGAGAGCGGGACGCGACGGCTGCGGGACGGCATGGTGATCACGGTCGACGGCGAGCGGGGCACGGTCACCGTGGACAGTGTCCCGGTGCCGCTCGGCAGCTGAGTACTCCGCGGGCCCGTCGCTGCTTTCCCCGTCAGCGGCGGGCCCGCGGTCACGACCGCGAAAGGAACGCGTGACTCCCATGGCTGAGGAAATCATCGTCGCCGGCTGGATGGACTACGAGCCCGGCGACCGCGGCACGATGCTGGAGGCCCTGGTCGAGCTGGGCCGGCGGACCCGCGAGGAGGAGCCGGGCTGTCTCGACTACGCCATGACGGCGGACCCAGGCGATGACCGCCGTATCCGGGTGTATGAGCGGTGGGTCTCGCAACTGGCCCTCGACGAACACTTCGACACCCCGCACATGAAGGAGTTCAGGGCGGCGTCAACCGGGCTGACCCGGGTGGGCGTCTCGTTGCAGGTCCATACGATCGCCGGGTCCCGGCCCATGCGTTGAAACGGCTGAGACGGCGTCCCCATCGGGGACGCCGTCTCAGCCGTTTCAGCCGCCCAACCGCACCAGCATCTTGCCGACGTTGCCCCCGCCCAGCAGGGACAGCAGCGCCCCTGCGGCGTTCTCCAGGCCGTCCACGACCGTCTCACGCGCGGTGATCCGGCCCTCGGCGAGCCAGCCCGCGACCCGCTGCTCGAACTCCGGTCGCAAGTCGTCGTGGTCACGGACGATGAAGCCGCGCAGGGTCAGCCGCTTGAGGACCGCCTGGATCAACTGGTTGATGTCGGCGGACCGTTGGCCGGCCGGCCGGCCGCCGCCGAACTGCGACATCATGCCGCACAGGGCGACCCGGCCACCGGTGCGCAGCGCGTGCAGCGCGGCGGCGAGCTGCTCACCGCCGACGTTGTCGAAGTACACGTCGATGCCGTCGGGTGTCAGTCGGGCCAGCGCTTCGCGCATCGGCTCGGCACGGTAGTCGGCGGCGTCGTCGTAGCCGAACTCCTTCACCAGCAGGGCGCACTTGTCGGGCCCTCCGGCGGTGCCGACGACGCGGTCCGCGCCCAGCAGACGCGCGAACTGGCCGGCGGCGGTGCCGACGGCGCCGGCCGCCGCCGAGACGAGCACGGTGTCGCCGGGGCGCAGCTCCGCGATCCGGGTCAGACCCACGTAGGCGGTGAACCCGGTCTGCCCGAGCAGGCCCAACCAGGTGGGCAGCGGGGCGAGCCGGGGGTCGATGCGGCCCGCGCCGTCGGTGTCGGCCGCGTCCAGCACGGCCCGCTCCCGCCAGCCGAGCTGGTGGCGTACGTACGTGCCTGGCGGCACAGAGTCACAGCGGCTCTCCTCCACGACGCCGAGGGCGCGGCCGTCGAGCGGCGAGCCCGGGGTGAAGTTGTGCGTGTAGTGCTTCTCGGTGCTCTCCAGGCGCCCGCGCATGGACGGGTCGACACTCATGTAGAGGTTGCGCACGAGCAACTGCCCCTCGCCCAGGGGTGGCAGTGGGCGTTCCTCGACGGCGAAGTCGGTGGTGAGCGGTTCTCCGGCGGGCCGGCGCACCAGACAGACCACCCGGGTCGTACGAGGCGGCGTCACGGGATCACTGCTCCGGCTGCGGGGGCGTACGCCGCTGGGCGAGGCGGCCGACCCAGCCGGCCATCTGGAGGTCGGCGTGGCGCAGTTCGCCCGACTGCCAACGGGCCTGGAAGTCGAACACGCCCCGCGCCCCGGTCCCGGGATCGGTGACCTCGACCAGTCCGTCCTCGGTGAGCCGGTACACATGCCCGGTGAGCGGGTGGATCACTTGCTTGGACACGGGGGCCTCACTCCTGCACTCGGCGGCGCACGCCGCGCTTGGTCACGGTCACCGGGCCCTCGACCCGGAGCCGGCAGGCGAGCCGGGTCAGGCCGTCCACCGGCCTGCGCAGGGCCTCGATGCCCTCGCGTTCCAGCGGGCCCACCGGGGAACAGTTCTCCGCGCCCTCCTCCACCTGGACGAAACAGGTACGGCAGGTGCCCTTGCCGCCGCAGACGGTGGGCCAGCGGTAGCCGAGTCGCTGGGCGGCACTGAACAGGTCCTCGCCGTCGAGGACTTCGAGCTCCTCGCCCAGGGGCCTGACCGCCACCCGGTGGGTCACTTCTCCATCCACTGGTCGAGCGTCCGGTTGAAGTGGCGGATGCGGCTCTCCTGGTAGTTGGCGAGCGTGATGCCGGGCTTGCGCATCGCCTTCAGGCCCTGCTGGACATAGGGCAGGTTCTCGCAGTCCTGGTCGAAGACCGGCCCGAGCACGCCGAGTTCGGGGATGTCGGCGAAGAGCATGTCCTCCGGCACCCAGCGGATCTTCGCCGGCGGCGGCATCTCGCCCGGCTGCTTCGGGGACGACATGAAGATGATCTCGGCGGTGCAGGAGTCCGGGTCGAGGCCGTTGGGCCTGAACCGGTAGATGATGTTCGACTTCGCGCCGCCCCAGGGGTTGAAGTTGGGGAACAGCAAGTAGTTGATGGCGTCCATCAGTTCGGTGTCCGGAGTCGTCGAGAAGTCCTGCGTCGAGGTGGCCGCCAGCTGTGCCCGCATCCGCTCGGCGAGGACCTGACGGGCGGTGCCGCCGGGCGGGACCGCCGGCATTTCCTCGCCCTCCCCCATCACCAGGTCGCGGCCCTGGGCGGCGGCGTAGAACGCACGCGAGTCGTAGAAGGTCTCCAGGACGTCCTGCTCCGTGACGGAGTCCGCCACGTGCGGGCTGGGCGCGCCCTGGATGTTGATCATCCGGTTCCAGTTCGGCTGGTCCGCCATGACGTCGTACTGCGAGTTGGCGTCGGCGAGCCACGGCAGCATCTGCGGGTGGGTGGCGATCACATGGAAGGACTCGATGAACGCGTCCTGGGCGACCTTCCAGTTGCAGGGCAGCACCTTGGCGATGTGCAGCGACTTGTAGCGGTTCTCCAGCGGCCAGATGTAGTACTCGTCGAAGGTGCCGCGGTAGCTGTCGAAGGACTCGGCGTACGGGTCCATGTTGATGAAGACGAAGCCGCGCCAGGTGGCGACCCGCGCCTCGGGGAGGGCGAACTTCTCCGGGGTGACGTGCGGGAAGTCCCAGGCGCAGGGCGGGGTCTGCATCGTGCCGTCGAGGTTCCAGGCGAAGCCGTGGAACGAGCAGCGGAACTCGCCGACGTTGCCGCCGCCGGTACGCAGTTTGCGGCCGCGGTGCAGGCAGACGTTGACGTAGGCACGGATCTCGTCGGGGGCCGTGCGGACCACGATCAGGGAGTCGTCGCCGATCTCGTAGATCTCGTGGTCGCCGACCTCGGGTATCTCGCTCTCCAGGCAGGCGAACTGCCACACGCGCCGCCAGACCTGCCGCATCTCGCGTTCCGCCCACTCGCGGGACGTGAAGCGGGCGGTGTCGATGTCCTCGCTGCCCAGGTGGTCGTTCCGCTCGAACCGCAGGGCGGGGGGAACGGGGCGGCTGTCCTGGTCGAGGTAGTCCTGGACGGTGGGCCCGGGGCACCGTGCGGTGGCCGGCTCCGATGTTTCGTCCATCATCTCTCCTCTGGCAGAAACTTTAGAGTGAGTGTAGTTACCAGTCACGGTCTGGAGCAACACTCCTGCCGGTGACGAAGCCCGCTCCCCCCGAGCTCATGACGCGATTCCAGCACATTCCTGGAATTTCTCGCGGCAACCCTCTCCCCAAGCCCGCTGGGGCATGTCACACTCCGACCCACTTGAGGCTGTAGTGCCTCAAAAGTTTCTCGTCCTGGGACGATCTCTTTCCGTCCCGGCCCGGCACCGCGGCGTTCCCGCCCGGAGCACCACAGAATCGGTCCGCCTGACCGAGCCGACCGCCGCGAACGCGCAAGCGACGCGGGTCTCGGCAGCGCAGGCGACACACCTCGGGAGTACTCAACGATGAGTTCCAGACCCCGCCGCGCGGTCCGCCGCGCCCTCACCGCGATCGTCCCCGTCACCTCCCTGCTCACCCTGGCGGCATGCGGCAGCGGTACCACCCCCGCCGCCGACTCCACACAGGCGGCGGCAGCAGGCTCCCCCGGCCTGACGGCGGCCCGCGCGGCCCTGGCGACGTTCTCCGAGCGCCCGGCCGCGATCTCCGTGACCCAGCCCGTCGGCAAGCCGATCCCCAAGGGCAAGAAGATCGACTTCATCCTCTGCGGCGTCCAGTCCTGCAAGGATCTCGCCGACTTCTTCACCGAGGCCGCCGGGGAACTCGGCTGGCAGGTGAAGCAGATCGCCACCCAGGGCACCCCGGAGTCCGTCCAGGCCGCCTACGAGCAGGCCCTGCGCGACAAGCCGGACGCCGTCATCGCCTCCGGCTTCCCGCGCGCCGTCTACGCCAAGCAGCTGGCCCAGCTGAAGGCCGCCGACATCCCCGTCGTCCAGTCGAACGCCGACGACGTGCTGGGCGACGGCATCTCCCTGCTGAAGAACGGGCCCGACGACGTCGGCATCCAGGGCGAGATGCTCGCCTCCTGGGTGGTGTCGAACAGTGGAGCCAAGGCGGACACCGTCTACTTCGATCTGCCGGCGTACACGATCCTCAAGCCCGTCAAGGACGCCTTCGCCGCCAAGTACAAGGAGTGGTGCGCCGGTTGCGGGCTGGACAACGTGGACGTGCCGATCACCTCGGTGGGCAAGGACATGCCGGACCGGGTGGTGTCGTACCTCCGCTCGCACCCGAAGGTGACCCATGTCGTCTTCTCGCTGGGTCTGCTCAACGTGGGCGTGCCGGCCGCGCTGAAGACCGCCGGCGTCACCGGCAAGCACATCGTGGTCAACGTCGGTGACGCGCAGAACTACCAGTACATCCAGAGTGGTCTCACCGACGGCGCGATGGCGCTGAACTCGCACGAGACGGCGTGGCTCCAGGCCGACGCGCTGGCCCGGCACTTCACCGGCCAGTCCATGGACGTGGACCAGAAGGCGGCGCTGCCCAACCTGCTCGTCACCAAGGACAACCTGCCCTCGGCCGACGGCGACTTCCCGATCGTCGAGGACTACCAGAAGCAGTTCAAGGCGCTGTGGGGACTGAGTTGACCGGGCCCGAGCGGACCGGACCGGTGCTGCGGGTGGCCGCCCTGTCGAAGAGATTCGGCGGCACCCAGGCCCTCCAGGACGTCGACCTGGAGGTCGTGCCCGGCGAGATCCACGCCCTGATCGGGCCCAACGGCTCCGGCAAGTCCACCCTGATCAAGATCCTCGCCGGCTACCACCACGCGGAGCCGGGCGCGGTGGCCGAGCTCGACGGCGAGCCCTTCGACCTCGGCCAGGTCACGGCCTCCCGCCACGACCGGCTCCGCTTCGTCCACCAGGAGCTGGGGCTGGTGGGCGAGTTGAGCGCCATCGACAACCTCGCCCTCAGTCACGGCTTCGCCCGCACGGCCCTCGGCAACATCCGCTGGCCGGAGATGGAGAAGCGGACGACCGCCCTCGTCGAGCGGTTCGGCCTCGGCATCGACGTACGCCGGCCCCTGGCGACGGCGACCCCCGTCCAGCGCACGGTGGTCGCCATCGCCGCCGCGCTCCAGGGCTGGGAGGGACGCCGCGGTGTCCTGGTGCTCGACGAACCCACCGCCGTACTGCCGCCCGGCGAGGTGGCCCGCCTCTTCGACATCGTGCGGGAGGTCCGCGACGCCGGCGCCGGTGTGCTGTACGTGTCGCACCGGATGGACGAGATCTTCGCGCTCGCCGACCGGGTCACCGTGATCCGCGGCGGGCGCCGGATCGCCACCCGCCCGGTCGCCGAGCTCACTCCGCGTTCGCTGGCGGAGCTGATGGCGGGCGAGGAGATGGAGACCGACCACCGTCCGGCGCCTCCTTCCGATGTCGCCGCCGAACCCGTACTGGAGGTCCGCGACCTGTGGGCCGGACCTCTCCAGGGAGTCGGCTTCGACCTGGCCAGGGGTGAGCGCCTCGGCATCACGGGCCTGGTCGGCTCCGGCCACGAGATCGTGCCGTACGCGGTGTGCGGGGCCCACGCCGGGCGGGTCAGCGGCAGGCTGCGCCTGCCGGAACGCTCCGAGCGGTGGACCGAGGCGCGTGACGCCGACGGACTGGGCCTCCCCCTGGTCCCGGCGGACCGGGCGGGCGAGGGGGTGATCGGCGACTTCTCCGTCGGCGAGAACCTCACCCTGCCGCTCCTGGACCGGCTGCGCGCCCGCTCCGGGCGGCTGCGCCGCCGCCGCGAGTCCGCCCTGGCGGAGGACTGGATCCGGCGGGTCGGCGTGCGCACGGCCGGACGCGGGGCCCGCATCACCACGCTCAGCGGCGGCAACCAGCAGAAGGTCGTCATGGCCCGCTGTCTGGCCCAGCGCCCGCCCGTACTGACGCTGTGCGAGCCCACCGCGGGCGTGGACATCGCCACCCGCCTCCAGCTGTACGACCTGATAGAGCGTCAGGCCGACGAGGGCATGGGCGTCATCGTGTCCTCGTCCGACACCCAGGACCTGCTCGCGCTGTGCACCCGCGTCCTGGTGGTGCGGGACGGCCGGATCGCACGGGAGATCAGCGGCCGGGACATCACCGAGTCCGCCCTCGTGCACGCCATGGAAGGAACCGAGTGACATGAGCCCTGGAAGGAACCGGCTGACATGACGTCCACCCCGACCCGGGCGGCGGAGCTCCCGCCGTCCGCACCGGAGAGTTCCGCGGTGTCCGCACCGGAAGCAGCGGTCCGACGGGCGGTTGCCGCCCTGTCGTTCCGCAACATCGGCGCCGTGTACGTGTGGCTGGTCATCGTCGTGCTCTTCTCCGTGTGGGCGCCGGACACGTTCCCGACCGCCATCACGGTCAAGCAGGTACTGAACGGCAACTCCGTCGCGGGGCTGGTGGCACTCAGCGTCGTACCGCCGCTGGCCGCGCGGGTCTTCGACCTGTCGATCGCCTACACCATGTCGCTCACCAGCGTGCTGACCGCGCATTTCATGGTCTCCACGGGCCTCGGTCCCGGCGCGGCCATCGCCCTGGCGATGACCGCCGCGCTGCTGATCGGAGTCGTCAACGGCATCGTGGTGGTGGTTCTGCGCGTCGACTCGTTCATCGCCACCCTGGCCACCGGCGCGCTGATCCAGTCACTGATCACCATGGTCACCAACGACAGCTCGATCACCGGTGTGCAGCTGCTCGCCAAGCCCTTCGCGAGCATCGCCCAGCTGGACGCGGGCGGCATCACCCTGCCCGTGCTGTATCTGCTGGTCGCCGCCCTCGCCATCTGGTTCCTGCTGGAGCACACGGCCACCGGGCGCCGGCTGTACGCGACCGGGTTCAACGCCGACGCGGCCCGGCTGCAGGGCGTGCGCACCGACCGGCTGCGCTTTCTGACCCTGATGGCGTCCGCGCTGCTCTCCGGTTTCGCCGGCGTCGTCTTCGCGTCCTCGGTCGGATCGGGATCGCCGACCGCCGGCACCCCGTATCTGCTGTCGGCCTACGCCGCCGCGTTCGTCGGGGCGACCCAGTTGCGCGCGGGCCGCTTCAACGCCTGGGGCACGGTCCTCGCGGTTCTGCTGCTCGGCACGGGCATCACGGGACTCGGCCTCGCCACCAGCGCGCAGTGGGCCACGAGCCTGTTCACCGGCTCGGTCCTCATCGTGGCGCTGGTCCTCACGGGCGGCCGGATCGCCCTGCCCTCCGTACTGCGCCGCCGGACGGGGACCCGGCCGGACACGACCACCAGCAAGGAGAGTTGAGGATGTCGAGGATGAGGGCTGTTCAGTACCGGCGGGTCGGGCACGCCCCCGAGGTCGTGGAGGTGCCGGTGCCCGAACCCGGCCCGGGCCAGGTGCTGTTGAAGGTGACGGCGGCGGGGATCTGCCACTCCGATCTGGCGGTGATGGGCTGGCCCGAGGAGCAGTTCCCCTACGCCCTGCCGATGGCCCTCGGTCACGAGGGTGTCGGGACGGTCGCGGCGGTGGGCGCCGGTGTCACCGTCGTGGCGGAGGGCGAGGCGGTGGCGGTCTACGGCCCAGCGGGCTGCGGGCGCTGCCCCAAGTGCGCCGAGGGCAAGGAGAACTGCTGTCCGTACGCCGCCGGACTCGGCATCATGCCGCCGGGGCTCGGCTCCCCCGGAGCCCTGGCCGAGTACATGCTCGTGGACTCGGCCCGGCACCTGATTCCGCTGAACGGACTCGACCCCGTGCAGGCCGCGCCCCTCACCGACGCCGGGCTGACCCCGTATCACGCGATCCGCAGATCTCTGCCGAAGCTGCTGCCCGGCAGTACGACGGTGGTGATCGGCGTCGGCGGTCTGGGCCACATCGCCGTGCAGCTGCTCCGCGCGCTGACCCCCGCCCAGGTGATCGCCCTCGACGTGAGCGGGGAGAAGCTGGAGCTGGCCGGCAAGGTGGGCGCCCACGAGACGCTGCGCTCCGACGGCGAGGCGGCCGCACGGATCCGGGAACTCACCGGCGGTACGGGCGCGGAGGTCGTCCTGGACTTCGTCGGAGCCGAGGCGACACTCGCCGTCGCCGCCGCGTCGGTGGCGGTGGAGGGCGATGTCACCGTCGTCGGCCTCGGCGGGGGCACGCTGGCCGTCGGTTTCGGGGGCGGGCTGCCGTTCGAGGTGTCGGCGTCCTTTCCCTACTGGGGCAGCAGGCCGGAACTCATGGACGTCCTCGCCCTCGCCCGGCAGGGGCTCGTGTCCGCCCACGTCGAGACCTTCACGCTGGACCAGGCTCCTGAAGCGTACGAGCGGCTGCACGCGGGGGACGTCAACGGCCGCGCGGTGGTGCTGCCGCACGGTTGAGCGCGGCACGGGGGCCCAGCGACTGTTTCGCCCCCGCCGCCCCTACCCGTCCTCGGGGGCGCTGCCCCCGAACCCCCGCTCCTCAAACGCCGGAGAGGCTGATTTTCAGCCCGTTGGGGGTCCCCCCTCTGGGGGAGTTTGAGGACGAGGCCCCTTCAGGGCCGAAAGCGGGGGTCTGGGGGCGCAGCCCCCAGGGACGGGACGGGTAGGGGCGGCGGGGGCGAAAAACCGCCGCCCGCGACCCCCCGCTCCACACACCGCCGCAGCACCGTCAGGAACTCCGGTGTCCGCCAAGGCCCCGCATCCACCCGCCCGGTGTCGCCCACACCCAGGTCCTGCATGTCGTAGCGGCCCCGGCAGTGGCCGAGGGTGAAGTAGCAGACCTCTCCGCGACCGTGCCGCTTGAGATACAGCACCGGTCTGGGCGCGTTGTCACGCGCCGCCGTGTCGCCCTCGGCGAAACCGCGGCACGGCCCCGTGTACTCGGCGTGCAACAGCACTTCCAGCTCCCCGTGCAGCTCGCACACGTACAGCTCGTCGGTGACCGTGAACGGTCCGATCCCGGCGACCAGCGGATGGTCGGGCCGGGTCACCCGCACCTCGTACGGCGCGATCGGCGGGTGGGCGAGGAACTGGCTGCCGAGCACCTCGGCCAGCTCCCCGAGGAGCCGTGGAGTCGTGAACACGCGCGGCCCGTCACCCGTCGACGAGTCGGTCACCTCGATCACCGAGTTCGTGCCGTGCAGGGCGAGCCAGCGCCCGCCCCGCTCGACGAACCGGGCCAGTGCGGCCCGTTGCGCCGGGCGGGGCCGGACGTCGCAGGTGTAGGTGACCAGCAGGTCGGCCCGGTCGAGGGCGGCCACACAGTCGTAGTCCTGGTACACCGTGGTGCGCACCCTCGGATGTTCTCCGAGCAGCTCCAGCAGCCGCAGCCGCGCGTGGTCGAAGTCGTGCCAGCGACCGCCGCAGACGAGCACGGCGTCCAGGCGGCCTGCCGGGCCTGCCACGGCTCAGTACTGGACGCGGGTGAGCAGCCCGCCGTCCACCACGAGGTTGACCCCGACAACGAAGGAGCCGGTGCGCCCGAGCAGGAACGCCACCGCGGCGGCCACGTCCTCCGCGGTGCCGTAGCGGCCGATCGGCAGCTTGGCGAGCACCTCCTCGTACACCTCCGGGCGGCTGGTGCGGATGGTCTCCCAGGCGCCGCCGGGGAAGTCGATCGGGCCGGGCGAGACGGTGTTGACGCGGATGCCCTTGGGCGCGAGGGAGTGCGCGAGGGCCGAGGCGTGCTGGACGACGGCAGCCTTGAGCGCGGAGTACGAGTTCGCGCCGGCCGGGCGAGCGGTGTCGGACGCGTTGGTGGTGCCGATGGCCACGACGGCGGCCCGGTCGGAGGCCTCCAGGTGAGGCAGGGCCGCGTCGACGAGTCCCGCGAACGGGATCAGATCGCCGCGCAGGCTGGCTTCCCAGGACTCGGGGCCCTTCACGTTGCCCGCCGACACGTTGGACACCAGCAGGTCGAGCCCGCCGAGTTCACCGGCCGCCCGCGCCACGAAGCCCGCGAGCGCGGCCGGGTCGGTGACGTCGACCGCCTCCGCGAACACGGTGGCTCCCTCGCCGCGCAGTTCGGCGGCTGCCTTGGCCAGCCCTTCCTCACCCCGGGCACACAGGGCCAGTGCGCAGCCCTCGGCCGCCAGAGTTCCGGCGATCGCCCGGCCGATGCCCCGGCTCGCACCGGTCACCAGCGCCTTCGCGCCTGTCAGTCCCAGATCCATCGATGTCACTCCTTCGTGAGATGAGTCTTCTAGTTGCCGGGAAGCTGCGAGAACGGCGCCCGGTCCACCCGTGGCTCCGGTGGCAGCTTCAGCACCCGTTCGCCGATCAGGTTGCGCTGGATCTGGTCGGTGCCTCCGGCCAGCCGGTAGCCGGGGGCGCCGAGCAGATGCTGGGTCCAGGCGAAGGTGCCGGGTTCCCCGGTGTCGGCGCTGATGCGCGCCCCCATCAGTTCGGCGGCGACCTGTCCTGTGCGGGTGAGCAGGTCGGAGGCCATGAGCTTGGTCAGCGACGCTTCGGGCCCCGGTCGGCCCCCGGCGGCGCTCGTCCTGGCGACGCGGTCGACGGTGGCCGCGCGCAGGGCGGCCCGTACGTACAGGTCGGCGAGACGCTGACGGACCAGCGGGTCTCCGGTGCGGTCGAGGGAGCGGGCGAGCGCCAGCACGTCGGCGAAGGTCCCGCCCTTGCGGCGGTTGCCGCTTCCGGAGGCGGTCCGTTCGAAGGCGAGGGTGGTGGTGGCGACCTCCCAGCCCTGGCCCGGGCGCCCGATCCGGAGCCGGTCCGGCACGCGTACGCCACTGAGGAAGACCTCGTTGAAGGAGGCGCCGCCGCTCATCTGCCGGATGGGGCGCACCTCCACTCCGGGGGCGTCCATCGGGACCAGGAACGCGGTGATGCCGGCCTGTTTGACGACGTCCGGGTCGGTACGGGCGAGCAGCAGACCGTAGTCGGCGAACTGGGCGCCCGAGGTCCACACCTTCTGACCGTCGATCACCCACCCCTCGCCCTCCCGCCGGGCGCGGGTGCGCACGCCCGCGAGGTCGGATCCGGCACCCGGCTCGCTGAAGAGCTGGCAGGCCAGCAGGTCGGTGCGCAGGAACGCACGGGCGTACTCGTGGAGTTGTTCGTCCGTCCCGAACAGGGAGACGGCCATCGCGACCAGCCGGACAGTGACGCTGATCAGCTCGGTGGAGGGCGGCACCTCGAAGGCGGACTCCTCCTGGGCGAAGACGGCCACATGGGCGGCGGTCAGGCCCGCGCCGCCCTTGTCCACGGGGAGGGTCAGCGCCTGGTAGCCCGCGTCGAAACGGGCCCGCTGGTAGACGCGGCAGCGCTCCAGCAGCAGGCGTTCCTCGTCCTCGGGAAGGTTGTGGAACACGGCGAGGTCGGCGGCCTCCGCAGCGGACTCCGGCGCTCGCGCCGGTTCGAGCACGGTGGCCAGCCACTGCCGGACCTGTGCGCGCCATGCGTCCGGATCGGGCTGGGACATGGCTCCTCCTCGGTCACTTACCAGACGACAGATGCAGTAACGGGTAGTGGGCTGTTAGCGCCCATCCCGCTGAAACATGCGGGAATACCTCCGTCTGGGATCAGAGTGTTCCGTACTTTCTTGATAAACGCTACAGTCTCCGCATCCCCTCTCCCCTCGAATCGGGAGAGGCCCGCGGAGCCGCCGGAGGAGCCATGTCGCTGCTGCCACTCGACCGTCGCGCCCAGGAGACACCCGACGAGCCCGCCCTGGTGGACGACCTGGGCGTGCTGTCCTGGTCCGCCCTCGCCGACCAGGTGGCGCGGGCCGCGGTCCGACTGCTGGAGTTCGCGCCCGGTCCCGACGACCGGGTCGCCGTCCTCGGGGACAACGCGATCCCGACGCTGGTGGCCCATCTGGCGGGTCTGCGCGCCGGAGTGGGGACCGTGGCCGCGTCCCGGAACCTGACCTCGGGCGAGCTCGTCGACCAGATCATCGACGCGGGCGTGACCGGGATCATCGCCGGCCCCGCCGGCGCGGGTGCCGCCCTCGACGCGGCCCGGGAACTGGGGCTGCCGGTCGTGACGCACGGCATCCCGGAGACCGGGCACGCCTTCGACTGGGAGCTGTGGCTGGCCGCCGCGCCCGCCGCGCGCACCCTCCCGACGGGCCGGCCCGCCCGGCCCCCGCTCGTCTACACCTCGGGCACCACCGGCCGGGCGCGCGGCACCGAGGTGCGCTGGGTGAGCGGCCCGGTCGCCGACAGCTCCGCCTACCTCACCGCGATGTCCGCCCGGCCCGGATTCCCGCCGGGAGCGCACCTGGTGTGCGGCCCCCTGCAGCACAACGCGCCGCTGACCTCGCTGCGGCATCTGGCGGCCGGTCAGCCGGTGGTCGTCCTCGGCAGATACGACGCGGAGACGTTCCTCAGCCGGGTGCAGCAGTGGCGCGTCTCCTCGACGGTGATGGTGCCCACCCACTTCCAACGGCTGCTCGCCCTCCCCGACGAGGTCCGCGCCCGGTACGACGTCTCCAGTCTGGAGCAGGTCTCCCACACCGGCTCCGCGTGTCCGCCGGACGTGAAGCGAGCCATGATCGACTGGTTCGGCCCGGTGCTGACCGAGTCGTACGGCGCCAGTGAGGCGGGGACGGTGGCCCGCATCGACAGCACCGAGTGGCTGGCGCACCCGGGCTCGGTCGGGCGGGTCCGGCCCCCGTTCGAGGTCCTGGTCACCGACGACGACGGCGAGCAACTACCCTCCGGCGAACAGGGTTTGCTGGCCTTCCGCGCGCCCGACGACCAGGGCGTCCGCTACCACGCGGACCCGGACAAGACCAAGGCCGCCTATCTCTCCCCCGGCGTCTTCACACTCGGCGACATCGGCTACGTCGACGCGGACGGCTACATCTTCATCACCGACCGGGCCGCGGACGTCGTGGTCTCCGGCGGCGTGAACCTGTACCCGGCCGAGAGCGAGGCGGTCCTGCGGCAGCACCCGGCGGTCGTCGAACTCGCGGTGATCGGCGTGCCCGATCCGGACTTCGGCGAGTCACTCCGGGCGCTGGTCGTGGTGGCGGGAGACGAACCGCCGGCCGACGAGCTGGACCGGTTCTGCCGCGAGCGCCTCGCCGCCTACAAGTGCCCGAAGTCGTACGAGTTCGTGCCCGAACTCCTGCGCAACGCGATGGGCAAGCTCGACAAGCGCGCGATGCGCCGCCCCTACTGGAGCTCGGAACGGACCATCGCCGGCTGAGTTTCCCCACCCCCGAACCGTACGAAGGATCGTCCATGACCGAACTCCTCCTCATCCGGCACGGCCTCCCCACGTCGGGCGTGTTCGACCCGGGGCTGTCGCCGGAAGGCACCGCTCAGGCCGAACGCCTCGCCGCCTGGCTCACGCACGAGGACATCGACGCGCTCTACTCCAGCCCGTTCCGACGTGCCCGCGAGACGGCGGCGCCCCTGGAGCGCCTCACCGGGATGACCGCCACCGTCCTCGACGACCTGCGCGAGTGGGACACGGACGTGTCCCAGCCCTACACACCGCCGGAGCAGATCGGCACGGACGATCCCCGGGCGGCGGCGCTCACCGAGGGACGCTACGAGGACTTCGTGCCCGATCTCGACTGGGACGCCTTCCGGGCGCGTGCCGTGCGGGCCATGGACACCATCTTCGACGCCCGTGCGAGTGGGCGGGTCGCGGTCGTGTGTCACGGCGGCATCACCAACACCTACCTGGCGACGGTGCTCGGCCTGCCCACGATGTTCTGGTTCCACCCCGGCTACACGTCCGTCAGCCGGGTGCGGCGCATGCCGGGTGGCCGGATCGTCCTGCACTCGGTGAACGAGACGGCCCACATGATCGCCGAACGTGCCGTCGACGCGGTCGCCTGACCGTCCCCTCGCACCCCAGTCCCACACCCCCAGGAGGTTCCGGTCATGCCCGGATCCGTCATCGTCGCCGGCGCCAGGACGCCCGTCGGCAAACTGATGGGCGCCCTGAGCACCCTGTCCGCGGTCGACCTCGGCGCGCATGCCATCGGCGCGGCCCTGGCCGCCGTCCGCCTGGACCCGGCGACCGTGGAAGCCGTCGTCATGGGGCATGTGGTGCAGGCCGGGGCCGGCCCGAACTCGGCACGCCAGGCCGCGATCCGGGCCGGCATTCCGTTCTCCGTACCCGCGAGCACCGTCAACAAGCTCTGCCTGTCCGGTCTGCACGCCATCGCCCTGGCCGACCTCATGATCGCCTCCGGCCGCCACGAGGTGGTCGTCGCGGGCGGCATGGAGTCCATGTCGGGTGCCCCGCACCTGCTCCGCGGATCCCGCACCGGCTGGAAGTACGGCTCGGCCGCGGCCGAGGACGCCCTCGACCGCGACGCCCTGATCTGCGCTTTCGACGGCGTCTCCATGGGCGCGGCCACCGAGCGCTATCAGCGGCCGTTCGCCCTGACCCGCGAGGAACAGGACGAGTACAGCGCGCTGTCCCACCAACGGGCCGCGCACGCCCAGGAGTCGGGCGCGTTGTCCGAGGAGATCACCCCCGTCACCATCACCGGACGCGGCGGCGAGACGGTGGTCGACACCGACGAGGGCGTACGGCCGACGAGCACCGCCGAGAGCCTCGGGCGCCTGAAGCCGGCCTTCTCCGGCGCGGGCACCATCACCGCCGGCAACTCGTCCCAGCTCTCCGACGGCGGCGCGGCCGTCGTCGTGATGAGCGCGGAACGCGCCCGGCGGGAAGGCCTGACCCCGCTCGCCGAGATCGGCGCCTACGGCACGTTCGCCGGCCCCGATCCCTCGCTGCTCGTCCAGCCGGCCGGCGCGGTCCGCGACGCCCTGTCCCGGGACGGCCGGCTGAAGGCCGCCGACCTGGACCTGTTCGAGATCAACGAGGCGTTCGCCGGAGTGGCCCTGGCTTCCGTACGGGAGCTGGACCTCCCCCTGGACAGGGTGAACGTCAACGGCGGCGCGATCGCGCTCGGGCACCCGGTCGGCATGACCGGGGCCAGGCTGGTGCTGACCCTCGCGGCGGAACTTCGGCGGCGCGGAGGCGGCAGCGGAGCGGCGGCCCTGTGCGGGGGCGGCGGCCAGGGCGACGCGCTGTTGCTGCACGTGCCGACGCAGACCTGAACCCCGGAGCTGAACCATCATGAACGACCAGTTGCCCCCGGCCCCGACGACCCTCACGGTGACCGCCCGCACCCTCGCCGCGGACGGCGTCGTCTCCCTCACCCTGCGCCGCCCCGACGGCGGAACCCTGCCCGCCTGGACACCGGGCGCCCACATCGACGTACTCCTGGACAGCGAGGACGGCGAGGACGGCACTCTGATCCGTCAGTACTCCCTGTGCGGGCGCCCCGGCGACCGCGAGGCCTGGCAGATCGCCGTGCTGCGCGAGCCGCAGGGCCGGGGCGGCTCGGCGTACGTCCACGACCAGCTCCGCGAAGGCGCCACCGTGCGGGTCCGCGGGCCGCGCAACAACTTCCCGCTGCGGCCCGCCCCCCGCCAGTTGTTCATCGCCGGGGGCGTCGGCATCACGCCCATCCTGCCCATGGTCGAGGCCGCCGAGGCCGCGGGGGCCGACTGGCGTCTGCTGTACGGCGGCCGTACCCGGACCTCCATGGCGTTCCTGGACCGCCTCGCGCCGTACGGGGACCGGGTCCTCGTCCGTCCGCAGGACGAGTACGGCCTGCTGGACCTGGCCGCCCACCTCGGCGTGGCCAGGGAGGACACCCTGGTGCACGCCTGCGGTCCCGAACCCTTGCTGCAAGCGGTTCAGGAGCGGTGCGCGGGCTGGCCGTCGGGCACGCTGGGCGTGGAGCGCTTCGCCCCGGCCCGGACGGCCGGGGACGGGGCGACGGCCGAGGCGTTCGAGGTGGAGCTCGCCCGTTCCGGACTCACCCTCACCGTGCCGGCGGACCGCTCGGTGCTCGAAACCGTGGAAGCGGCAGGAGTCGCGGTCGACTTCTCCTGCCGGGAAGGCACGTGCGGCACCTGCGAGACCGACGTACTCGACGGCAAGCCCGACCACCGCGACTCGCTGCTGACCGAGGACGAGCGGGCCGCCGGCGACACCATGCTCATCTGTGTCTCCCGCTCGTACGGGGGGCGCCTGGTCCTCGATCTGTGACGACGATCGCGTCCAGCGACGACCAGGGCACCCCCGTACCACCTTCGGACGGGCACTACCCCGGCCTGGCCGGGGAGGCCCTCATGAAGGAGTCGCGCCGTCCCGTGCGCCCGGTTCGAGACGGGAACCGGAGCGACGGTCCTGATGGCGCGGTGTTCAGTACTGCTCGGTCTCCACGAAGCCGCCGTCCGCGTCGTTGTCCGCACCGAAGGCGTCGGCGGCGGCGGTCGGGTTGAATCCGGGCGGGCTGTCCTTCAGGGCCAGGCCCATGTCGGCCAGCTTCGCCTTGACCTCGTCGATGGACTTCGCACCGAAGTTGCGGATGTCCAGCAGGTCGGCCTCGGAGCGGGCGACGAGCTCGCCCACGGAGTGGACGCCCTCGCGCTTCAGGCAGTTGTACGAACGGACGGTGAGGTCGAGCTCCTCGATCGGCAGCACCAGATCGGCGGCGAGGGCGGCGTCCGTCGGGGACGGGCCCATGTCGATGCCCTCGGCGTCGATGTTGAGCTCACGGGCGAGCCCGAACAGCTCGACCAGCGTCTTACCGGCCGACGCCATGGCGTCACGGGGACGCATGGCCTGCTTGGTCTCGATGTCGACGATCAGCTTGTCGAAGTCGGTGCGCTGCTCGACACGCGTGGCCTCGACCTTGTACGTGACCTTGAGAACCGGCGAGTAGATCGAGTCGACCGGGATACGCCCGATCTCCTGACCGACCTGCTTGTTCTGCACGGCGGAGACGTAGCCGCGACCGCGCTCGACGGTCAGCTCCATCTCCAGCTTGCCCTTGCCGTTGAGGGTGGCGAGGACGAGGTCGGGGTTGTGCACCTCGACACCGGCCGGCGGCGCGATGTCGGCGGCGGTGACGACGCCCGGGCCCTGCTTGCGCAGGTACATCACAACCGGCTCGTCCTGCTCCGAGGAGACGACCAGCTGCTTGATGTTGAGGATGAGGTCGGTGACGTCCTCCTTGACGCCCGGCACGGTGGTGAACTCGTGCAGAACGCCGTCGACACGGATGGACGTGACCGCCGCACCCGGGATCGAGGAGAGGAGCGTACGACGCAGGGAGTTCCCGAGGGTGTAGCCGAAGCCCGGCTCCAGCGGCTCGATGACGAACCGAGAGCGGAACTCGTCGACGACTTCTTCGGTCAGGGATGGACGCTGAGCAATCAGCACGGGGTGTTGCCTCCAGTGGTTTGGCGCCCGCTATGTGACGCCGTAGACATAGAAATGGTACGGGCGCTCAGGGCCCTACGGACTCCACGGCGGCCGAACGGCACGTGTCCCGATCCGGCGAGAAGACTCCGAGCCCCCTTCCGACCGCCGCGCGCAGGGAGTTCCGGGCCGTGGCCGAACAGTGGCTGGGCGCGGAAGACGGCAAGAAATCCCTGTTCAGGGCGTTGCCGCCGTTGACCTGGAGGCCCGCGAGGCCGCCCAGAGTGCCGACGGGCACCCACCGGCACGACAGCTCCGGCCCTCCCGGACCGGCCGGAGTTCCCGAATGATTGCCCCCGTTCCGGCGAAGTCGCGAAGGCGGGAACGCGAAGGGGCGCCCTCCGGCGCCAAGGGCCGATCAGGCCGACCGTCCCCACCGGCGGCGGCAGCCAAGCCTCGCCCGACCAGCGACAGCAGTCGAAGGAGGTGGTCGTGCCCAGCGCCTGTGCCCGACAAAAGCTACGCAACCAGCAGAGAAATCAGGCAGATGTGTCCTCCGGCGGTCACACCCCGGACGCATCTGCGCAGGAGCGCCACACAGGCTGCACACACACTCGCGAAAGCCTCGCTACGTTTGCTCCCGGCTCGCTCACCCGTGCGAGTGTGAACACAGGAAGACCGTAGATGGACTACTGCTCCACGTGCTGTCGGCATCTCAACGGCGCCCTCGTGTGCCCCGGGTGCGGCGCCTACGCTCCGGACATCGCGCCCCTCACCGACGAAACGCCCGCACCGGCCACTGCGACGGACGCCTCGACACGGCCGGCCCCGGTCCACCTGTGGAACGACGCGGATTCCGGCGCCGAGGAAGCCGGGCAACTCGACCAACCCTCGCAGGGGCAGCCGGACGACAACGCTGACGTCCCCTCCCCCGCGCCGCAGGGCCGGGCGGCGCGGCGCCGTCAGCGGGCACGCTGGAAGAAGACGCAGCGCAAAGCCCTGGTCGCCACCGCGGTCGCCCTGGTCGGTGGAGGCATGACCGTCGCCTCGCTGAACCGCCAGGCCCCGGACCGAACGCAGGCGGCCTCCGCGCCGGACAGGGAGCCCATGGGGGTCACGGAGGGACAGATCACGGATCCCACTCCCGTCTCGTCGACGCCGACCGACACACACCGGGCCAGGCGCACCTCGTCCGCCGCCCGGACCTCCACGACGAACGCGCCGCACGAACAGGCCGCCGGCCCGCCCCGGGCAACGCCGACGGCACAGGTGACCGACCAGAAGAGCGTCACGGTTCCCCTCGCGGCGGTGACGGCCTCGACCGAGTCGCAGGCGGCTGCCTCCAACCGGTCCGGTGCCACGGACACGGCTTCGGAGACCATGGCCTCGCCCGCACCCTCGGCCACCGACAGCACCACCACATCGGGCACGGACACATCCTCGGCGACTCCCTCGCCGTCCGAGTCGTCCTCGACCCCGACCTCGACGGCCGCGTCGTCCTCAGGGCTCTGTCTGCTCGGGCTGGTGTGCATCAGCTGATCCCGTGCACCCGGAGGCCGGGCGCGCCGGCGGGTTACGGCCAGCCCGCCCCCGGGACGGTGACCTGGAGGGTGAGCACCTGCCCCGTTCCGGCCGCCACCAGTTCGGACTCGGTCATGCCCTGCCACTGCGCCGCCACGACGAACAAGGTCGTCCCGTCGGGACCGCCCAGTGCGCAGGCGAAGCAGCCACGGTCCAGTGTCACGGTCTGCAGGACCGTCCCGCCCTCACCGACGCGCACGCACCGCCGGTTGGGGACGTCGGCGTACCAGACGGCGTTCTGCGCGTCGACGCAGATGCCGTCCGGGGTGCCCTGCCCGAGGTCGGCCCAGACGCGTCGGTTGGACAGCGCGCCGTCCGTGTCGATGTCGAAGGCCAGCAGGTGGTGGCGGTAGGAGTCCGCGACGATCAGCGTGGAGTTGTCCGGGGTGACCGCCATGCCGTTGGGAAACGCGATGTCGTCGGCCACCTGACGCACGGAGCTGTCGGGTGTGGCCAGGTGGACGAAACCGGGCTTGACCGCCTCGCCTGCCATCGGGTCGAAGCCGGCGCGGTTGACGTAGGCGTTGCCGCGACCGTCCACCACGATGTCGTTCCAGCCCGGCCGGCCGAGGTCCGCGTGAGTGACCAGGGTGCCGTCCGGCTCCCGGCGCAGCAGCAGCCCGTCGGGGGACGAGACGATCACCAGCCGGCCGTCCGGGAGCCAGGCGGTGCACAGCGGCAACGACGCCACCTGGGCGATCACCTCGCTACGGCCGGCGAGGTCGACGGAGAGGACCTCGCCGGCGGACCAGTCGGAGAAGTACAGGCGGTCGCCGTGCCAGCGTGGGGACTCCACCAGGCCTCTGCCAGTGAGCAGTGTCCGTACCTCGGTCATCCTCATCACAGCCCTTCGCCTCGGCCGGCCCGACGCCGGCGCCTCCACATCTATACGCACACCGGGTGGCCGGCTCGGCAGGCTCCCCGATGCGCGGGCTGGGGAGTCGGCCGCGGGGGCCGTGCAGCGCGGCCGGCTCCTGTGCGTACGGCCGTCAGCTGATGCGGTGCACTCGCCGGGTGGTCAGCTGGTAGGGGGCGCCGACGATGGTCAGGGCGCCCGATTCCACCTTCGCGGCGAGGTCGGGCTCCGCCGCGAGCCGTGCCCGTATGAGCCGTATGTTGGCGTCGATCGTCGCGTCGACGCGCGCGTCGCGTCTTGCCGTGATCGATGGCCGGGCTGATCCGGTCGGCCAGACACTGGATGTGGGCGGGCAGCTTCGCGCCCGGCTCGTCCGCCTGGACCGTGGCCATCACCGCTCCGCACGACCGGTGGCCGAGCACGCCGGCCGACGGCGACCGGCACGCGTTCGTCTCCGACCTGCCGACCCGGCACATGCGGGCCCTGGGCACCCTGGGCGGCGCCGACAGCACCCGTCTCCTGCGTGCTACGCCACACCGGCCTGGCCGGCCGGGGCCTTCGAGGTACGCGTCCACCCATGGCAGTGG
Organism: Streptomyces kryoterrae; assembly: GCF_054072135.1. Classification (NCBI taxonomy): domain Bacteria; kingdom Bacillati; phylum Actinomycetota; class Actinomycetes; order Kitasatosporales; family Streptomycetaceae; genus Streptomyces; species Streptomyces kryoterrae. Next base: position 505,158 of record NZ_CM133358.1, read on the forward strand.
GCGTGCGGGGTGCGCGGTGCGTCGTCGGTCAGTACGGTGCTGCTGTCCTGGCGTTCGCCCGGGCATCGTGACTCCCCGGGTCATCGACGTGGGTCCCGGACGGTGGAGGCTGCATGGCCGGCAAGGACAGGAAGACGACGACGCTGCCGCGCAAGGTGTACGAGCCGGAGCTGCTGCGCCTGCAGACGGAGCTGGTGAAGCTGCAGGAGTGGGTACGGGCGGAGGGTGCCCGGCTGGTGGTCGTGTTCGAGGGCCGGGACGCGGCGGGCAAGGGCGGGACGATCAAGCGGGTCGCCGAGCACCTCAACCCGCGCGTGGCCCGGATCGCGGCGCTGCCGAAGCCGACCGAGCGGGAGCGCACCCAGTGGTACTTCCAGCGGTACGTCGAGCAACTGCCCGCGGCCGGGGAGATCGTGCTGTTCGACCGGTCCTGGTACAACCGGGCCGGCGTGGAGCACGTGATGGGCTTCTGCACGAAGGAGGAGTACCAGCTCTTTCTCCGCCAGTGCCCGGTCTTCGAGCGGATGCTGACCGAGGCGGGCATCCATTTGCGCAAGTACTGGTTCTCGGTGAGCGACGCCGTACAGCAGGAGCGGTTCCGCCAGCGCCTCGACGACCCGACCCGGCGCTGGAAGCTCTCGCCGATGGACCTGGAGTCGATCACCCGCTGGGAGGCTTACTCCCGGGCCAAGGACGAGATGCTGGTCCACACCGACATCCCCGAGGCACCCTGGTACGTCGTCGAGAGCGACGACAAGCGCCGGGCGCGGCTGAACATGATCGCCCACCTGTTGAGCACGCTCCCCTACCACGAGGTCCCGCCGCCGGTGCTGGAGCTGCCGCACAGGCCGCCGTCGACCGGGTACGTGCGTCCGCCGCGCGATCTGCAGACCTACGTCCCCGATCACGCGGCGGACCTCTGAACCCACCGCGGGGCCCGTACGACCGCTGCCTTCACGACGTCCGCCTCAGGGCGGGATCAGCCGTGCGACGACAGCGGCGGGGCCGACGTGGGCGCCGAACAGGCTTTTCCCGCGGGCCGGAAAGTCGCCGGACCTGACCGACACCCGGACCGCGCACCCTGCTGAGCTACTGACCTGCTACCGGGCGGACGCCGGGTCGCCGACACCGCCACCCAGGCGGCCGACAGGTCGCACAACCCCGTGTCGGCGTGCGCCGCCGGATGCCGAAGGTCCCGCTCTCCTGGGGCTCAACCTCCGTGTTCCGGAGGCCTGTCGGGCTGCGAGGCGCATGTCTGCGGGCGATTCGGGGCGACCCGGTCCTCGCGGTCCCGCACCCGTGCGTGGATCATGAGGTCAATTCGGCAGAAGGAGGCCCATGTCCCAGAGCTCGGGCAGACCCGTTCCCCTGTGGCACCGTCTGGCGCCGGGGCTCCACGCGCTTCTCGGCTACCGGCGCGCCTGGCTGCGCGGCGATCTGCTGGCCGGGGTGACGGTGGCCGCGTATCTCGTGCCGCAGGTGATGGCGTACGCGGGTGTCGCCGGTCTGCCGCCGGTCGCCGGTCTGTGGGCGATCCTGCCCGCGCTCGCCCTGTACGCGCTGCTCGGCTCCTCGCGTCTGCTGTCGGTCGGGCCCGAGTCGACGACGGCGCTGATGACGGCGACCGTGGTCGGCCCGCTCGCCGCGGGAGACCCGGGCCGCTACGCCACACTGGCCGCCACCCTGGCGGTCACGGTCGGGCTGCTGTGTGTCGTGGCCTGGGCGGTGCGGCTGGGCTTCGTCGCGGACCTGCTGTCCCGGCCGGTCCTGGTCGGCTACCTGGCGGGCGTGGCGCTGATCATGATCGTGGACCAGTTGCCGAAGCTCACCGGCGTCAGGACCACGGGCTCCGCCTTCTTCCCCCAGCTGTGGTCGTTCGTAAGCCATTTGTCGCAGATCCACCTGGCCACCCTGCTGTTCGCCGTGATCCTGCTCGCCTTCGTCCTCGCCGTGGCCCGCTTCTTCCCCGCCGTGCCCGGTCCCCTGCTGGCCGTGGTCCTCGCCACCACGGCCGTGGCCGTTCTCGGCCTCGACGACCACCACGGGATCAGGGTGATCGGCGACGTCCCGGCGGGGCTGCCCGGCCTGGCCGCCCCGGACCTGGCCGAGCTGCCCCACCTGGTACTGCCCGCCCTCGGTGTCCTCCTCGTCGGTTACACCGACTTCATCCTCACGGCGCGGGCCTTCACCGGCCGCACCGCCGACGACGACGGCCCCGGGCTCGACGCCAACCAGGAACTGCTCGCCCTGGGCGCGGCCAACCTCGGTGCCGGGGCGGTGCACGGTTTCCCGGTCAGCAGCAGCGCCAGCCGCACCGCGCTCGCCTCCTCGGCGGGCGCCCGTTCCCAGGCGTACTCCCTGGTCGCCGCCGCTGTCGTCCTCGCCGTCCTGCTGTTCCTGAGTCCCCTGCTGACCCGGATGCCCTCCGTCGTGCTCGGCGCGCTCGTCGTCTACGCCGCCCTGCGCATGATCGACCTGGCCGGCTTCCGGCGACTGGCGGCCTTCCGGCGCCGCGAACTGCTGCTCGCGCTCGGCTGCCTGGCCGGGGTACTGGCCCTGGACATCCTGTACGGGGTGCTGGTCGCCGTCGGGCTGTCCGTGGCCGAGCTGCTGACCCGGGTCGCGCGCCCGCACGACGCGATCGAGGGGGTGGTGCCCGGGGTGGCCGGCATGCACGACGTGGACGACTATCCGCAGGCCCGTACGATCCCCGGCCTGGTGGTCTACCGCTACGACTCGCCGCTCTTCTTCGCCAACGCGGAGAACTTCCACCGCCGGGCCCTGGCCGCCGTGGACGAACAGAAGGACCCGGTCCACTGGTTCGTCCTCAACGCCGAGGCCAATGTGGAGGTCGACATCACCGCCCTGGACGCCGTCGACGCGCTGCGTCTCGAACTGACCCGCCGGGGCATCGTCTTCGCCCTCGCCCGCGTGAAACAGGACCTCCGCGACGACCTGGACGCGTACGGCCTGACGGAGTCCGTCGGCACCGGCCTCATCTTCCCCACGCTGCCGACAGCCGTGGCCGCGTACCGCGAGTGGGAACGGGCCCAGTAGGCCGCGAGTCCCCGGCGGTACGTCACCGCCATCCGCGTCGGCACGCCCAGCGCCCGCCTCTGCTCGGAGAGTTCCTCACGGTCCGGGATGACGTGCCCGCACCGGCAGTTCTTTCAGATGCCCAGCGGTTCGCGCACCCACGCGCGGGTGTTGCTGCGCCTCGGGAATCAGTCCTGGGCGGGAGACACCCTCGTCACCCTGCCCCGGGTGTCCGCCTCCAGATAGCCGCCCCCGTAGCCGTCAGACAGGTAGACCGCCATTCCGGCCGGCGTGTCGAAGGTGTCGTCGGGCATCCTCACCACCAGGTAGCGGGTTTCCGGATCGTCGACGTTCAGCTTCTTGTCCGCCTCCTTCAGGAGCGCGGGAACCTTGTCCCAGTCGAAGCCGTCGAGACCGATCGGCTGGTCACCGCCGGCCAGGGAACCGCTGATGATGTCCTTCTCCACGCCTTCGCCCGGGCGGTAGGTGTAGGAGTCGTACTTGGTGTTGCTGCCGTTGACCATCACGTCGGCGATGGCGTAGCCCTCGTACACGGTGAAGTCGCCGAACCTGTTCCGGCCGGTCTCCTTCTCAAACGCCTTGATGGCGGTGCGGATGCCTGCCGGGGTGAGCAGCGTGGTGGTCCGGGCCTCCTCGGACTGCTGGGCGGCCGGGGCGGTCGTGGTCCGCGACACCGTCGGCCGCGGGCTCGGCGTGGACGACGAGGCACCCGCGTCCGCGTCACCCGAGTTGCCCCCGAGAGGCAGCAGCCACCACACGAGGACAGCCGCAAGCGAGGTTCCCGAGACGCCCCACAGGATCCTCGGGCGAGGGGCGCGCCGGCGGGGCGCCGGTACGGGGGCCGTCATCGGCTGGAGCGTGATCGGCCCGGGGAGGACCGGCGGCGGCCCGAACCCGGCCGGAACGGCCGCAGGCACCGCACCGGCAGCGGCGGGGTGGCCAGGAGCGGTCGGCGCGACAGGAGCCCCGCCGGACGTGACGAACCCGGCGGGCCGGACAGAGGTACGCGGGTCTGAAGGCGCTGTGGGGGCGGACGGCGGACCCAGCGGGTAGGAGGTGGGCTCGTCCCATGATGCCGTCGAGTGGTCCGGAGCCGATTCGATCTCGGCCAGCCTCCGGTCCAGCGCCGCGGCGGACGGCCGCGCCGCGGGGTCCCGCACGAGGACGCTCATCAGGACGTCACCGAGGGCGTCGGCCCGCACCGGCGGCGGCACGTCGTCGTGGAGGACCGCGGCGAGGGTGGCCAGGGTGGTGCCCCGGCGCAGTGGGTGGTGGCCCTCCACGGCGGTGTACAGCATCATCGCCAGCGACCACAGGTCGGAGGCGGCTCCGCCCCCGTGCCCCGAGATGCGCTCGGGTGCCATGAAGTCGGCCGTGCCGATGATGGAGCCCGTGGCGGTGAGGCTGGTCGCCTCGCGGATCGCGGCGATGCCGAAGTCGGTGAGGACCGGGCGCCCGTCCGGCCGCAGGAGGACGTTGGCCGGCTTGACGTCCCGGTGCTCGATGCCGGCGTCGTGCGCCGCGGTGAGCGCGGCCAGCACTCCCCGCCCGGTCCGCGCCGCCTCGGCCGGTGTCATCGGGGCCCGGGCGAGCCGGTCGGCCAGCGAGCCGCCGCTGACCAGCTCCATCACGATCCACGGGTAGGTGCCCTCACCGCCGTCGACGATGTGGTGGATGGTGACGACGTTCGGATGGTCGATCCGGGCCAGGGCCCTGGCCTCGCGCAGCACCCGCTCGCGGAGCATGCGCGCGCCCTCGGGGTCGTACTCGGCGAGGTCCCGGTCGGGCGGGCGGACCTCCTTGACCGCCACCAGCCTGTGGAGCACCACGTCCCTGGCCCGCCAGACGGTGCCCATCCCGCCACCGCCGAGACGTGCCTCCAGCTCGAAGCGCCCGTCGACAACCCGCCGCCCGGTGCCTCTGTCTGCCTCACTCATGCACGGGAGCCTAAACGCCGCCACCGACACCGTTCGAACGTTACCCGTCATCAGCTACCGCAGATCACGGAGAGCCGGGGATCAACTGTCGTACGGACGACCACCGTTGGGCCGTTGACGGTGGGTTGAAGCCTGCTCGCCCAGGCCCGCACCGTCGTCAGGGCGGCACTTCAGCCGATGCGTGTTCCCGCGCCGCCGACCCGTACGCGCGGGTCGCCCGCGCGCAGTGTCACCGTGAGTTCGCCGGGGCGGCCCAGGTCCTCGCCCTGGCGCAGGGTGAGGACGGTGTCCTCGGGGACCAGGCCGAGTTCACGGACGTACGCCCCGAACGCGGCGGCTGCCGCGCCGGTCGCCGGGTCCTCGACGACGCCGCCGACGGGGAACGGATCACGGACGTGGAAGACGGTGGCCGACTCCCGCCACACCAGCTGGACCGTGGTCAGGTCCAGGCGGTGCATCAGGGCGTCGAGGCGCTCGAAGTCGTACGCGAGATCCGCGAGGCGGGCACGTGTCGCCGCCGCGAGAACGAGATGGCGGGCGCCCGCGAAGGCGATACGGGGCGGGAAGGCCGGGTCGAGATCGGCGGCCGGCCAGTCGAGTGCGGCCAGCGCCTCCGTGAGGTCGGCGGCGGCGATCTCCTCGATCTTCGGCTCGACGCTGGTGAGCGTGGCGCGGAGCGTCCCGCCCTCCTCGGCCACCACCACCGGCACGATGCCGGCGCGCGTCGCGAACACCAGCTCTCCGGGACCCCGTCGCTCGGCGAGGGCGACGGCGGTCGCGACGGTCGCGTGCCCGCAGAACGGCACCTCGGCCCTGGGGCTGAAGTACCGGATGCTGTACGCCCTGCCCTCCTCGCCGCCCAGGCCCTCCGGTGGCGCGGTCAGGAACGCGGACTCCGAGTATCCGAGGTCGGCGGCGATGGCCAGCATGTCGCTGTCGTCCAGGGCGGTGGCGTCCAGCACAACGCCGGCGGGGTTTCCGCCGTCGGGTGAGGTGGAGAAGGCGGTGTAGCGCAGCACCTCGGGCATCGGCGTGTTCGTCGTCATGCTCGCGGCAACACGGGACGGGGCCCTGGCTGTTCCCGGACACCCACGTCGCCGGGGACGTCGACGGGTCGTAGAGTCACACCGCTTCCGTGTCGAAGGCGACCTCGAGCTCACGCCTCAGCCGGTACAGTCCGCGCCGTGCGTGGCTCTTGACGGTGCCCAGCGGCCAGCCCGTGCGCTCCGCGATCTGGCTCTGGCTCAGGTCCTCGTAGAAGGCGAGCCGCAGCACCCGCTGCTGGGCCGAGGCCAGCTTGGCGAATTCCGCGCGCACCACCACCCGGTCCAGGGCCCCCTCGAACCGGTCGTCGGCGGGATCGGCGAGCGCGGGCCAGGAGTCCGCGGCGGCGACCAGCCGGCAGCGGCGGGTGCGCGCGGCGAGCGCGTCGGCGATCCGGTGCCGGGCGATGCCCACGATCCATCCGACCAGCGGACCGCGTTCCGGCCGGTAGCCCCGCCGACCGCGCCACACGCCGAGGAAGACCTGCTGGGTGACGTCCTCGGCCTCCTTGACGTCTCCCAGGGACCGCCAGGCCAGGGTGTGCACCAGCGCCGACCAGCGCCGGTACACGGCCGCCAGGCATGCTTCGTCGCCCGCGAGGAATCCCCGGATCAGTTCCTCGTCGTCCGGTGACACGGTGGGCGAGGCAACCGGAGCGGCACACTCGGACATGTTCATGACGGTGACTCCTTGCACGGAACGGATCCGGCGTACGACGGTCCTGTCATCGTCCGATTCCGGGCGTGAGTCATCAACTCGCATCGATTCTGCGTCGTATAGCGGGCCGGGGTCGTAGAGTCGGCCCATGGACGGCATTTCGGGGGACAGGGCGGCGGCCCGGTCTGGGCGGGCGCCCCAGGACATCGCGACGGGTCTCACCACGGGCGCGCTGGCCCGCCGGCTGGGTGTGTCACCCACGACGCTGCGCTCCTGGGACCACCGCTACGGCATCGGGCCCGCGATCCGCCCCGACGGTCGGCACCGCCGATGGGCTCCGCACGACGTAGCCGTACTGGAGACGATGTGCCGGCTCACGTCCGCCGGGGTGCCGCCCGCGGAGGCGGCCCGCGCCGCGCGGGAGACGGCGGCCGGGGCCCCGGGCGAGGGCCCGACACCTGCCCCGGCGCCGGAACCGGCACCCGGCCCCGCCTCCCGCGCGGCGGGCCCGCTTCCGCTGGGCGATGTGCGCCTGGAGTGCAGGGGGCTCGCCCGCGCCGCCGTACGGCTCGACGCGCCCGCCGTGGAGCAGCAGCTGGCCACGGCGGTCGACACCCACGGTCTTGTGGTCGCCTGGCAGGAGGTGATGCTGCCGACGCTGCACGCCGTGGGACGCAAATGGGCCTCGTCCGGAGACCGTTACGTCGAGGTGGAGCACCTCCTGTCCTGGCACGTCTCGACCACGCTGCGCCGCTTCGCGCGCCCGGCGGCCGGATCCGGCGGCGCCTCGGTGCCCGGGCCGGTGGTTCTGGCCTGCATGCCCGGTGAACAGCACACGCTGGCGCTGGAGGCGCTGCACGCCGGACTGGGCGAACGGGGCCTGCCCACCCGGATGTTCGGGTCCGCGGTCCCCGCGGAGGCGCTGATCGCCGCGGTGGACCGGCTCGGCCCGGCGGCCGTCGTCCTGTGGGCGCAGGCCCGCTCCACGGCGAGTCTGCCGCTGGCCCGGCGCGTCGCCCGCGCCCGGTGGGGTGTGAAGGGCGCCCGGCGCAGCCCCCTGGTGGTGCTCTGCGGCCCCGGGTGGCTCGGCCGGCCGGAGCCGGGGATGCCCTGGCCCACGTCCCTGAAGGACGCCCTGGACACCCTGGAGGCCCTGTGCGCGGAGGCCCGGTGAGGTCACCCGCGGTGGTCCGGCGGTGACTCAGCCGAGACCGCGGGCGCGCTTGAAGCGGTCGAGCCCGTCCGACAGGTCGACGATCGGATCCGGGTAGTCGACGGCGGCGCGGTCCAGGCCGCGCAGTTTCCACGGCTCGTGCACCACCGCCCCCGCCAGTGGCCGCAGTTCGGGCACCCAGCGGCGCACATACGTGCCGTCGGGGTCGTACCGCTTGGCCTGGGTGACGGGGTTGAGGACCCGGTTGGGCCGTGAGTCGGTCCCGGTACCGGCCATCCACTGCCAGTTGAGCTGGTTGTTGGCGACATCGCCGTCCACCAGCAGGTCCAGGAAGTGCCGGGCGCCGACCCGCCAGTCGACGTACAGCGTCTTGGCGAGGAAGCTCGCGGTCAGCAGGCGGCCCCGGTTGTGCATCCAGCCCTCGTACCGCAACTGGCGCATCGCCGCGTCGACGATCGGGTAGCCGGTGCGGCCCGCCTTCCACGCCTCGACGTCCTCCCGTGCTTCCGACCCCAGGCGCCAACGGTCGTTCCTGGTGCGGTAGTCGAAGACGGCCGCGGCCGGGCGGGCGGCGAGCACCTGCCGGTGGAAGTCGCGCCAGGCGAGCTGCCGTACGAAGGCGTCGGCGCCCGGCCCGCCCGCCCGGCGGGCCCGGTGGACGAGTTCGACGGAGGAGAGGGTGCCGAAGTGCAGATGCGGGGAGAGCCGGGAGGTGACATCGCCGCCCAGGTCGTCATGGCCCTCCTCGTACGACGCGACCCCGTCGCGCAGCCACGCGGTGAGCCGTGCGCGGCCCGCGGTCTCACCGCCGGCGGCGAGCCCTTCCGAGAGGCCCGGCAGGCCGCTCCGGGACGGCAGGGGCTCGGATCCGACACCGTCCGGGACCCGCACCGTGCGTGGCGCCCCGAGCGGCTCCCGCAACTGCTGCTGCGACCAGTGCCGGAAGTACGGCGTGAAGACGGCGAAGTGGTCCGAGGCCGCCGGGACCACGGCACCCGGGGCGACGGCGACGGTCACCGTGTCGTGCACGTGCAGCCGTACGCCGTCCGCCTCCAGGGCGCGGCGCAGCCCGTCCTCCCGTCGGCGGGCGTGGCCGCTGACATCGGCCGCCATGTGCACCTCGTCGGCGCCCGCCTCGGCGGCGACCCGGCACACCTCCCCGACGAGGTCGCCATGGCGCACCACCAGCCGTCCGCCCCGCTCGCGCAGACCGGTGTCGAGATCGCGCAGGCAGTCGGCGAGGAAGGCCAGCCGGTTGGGTACGGCGAACCCGGCGGCGTCCACCGCGGGGTCCCGTACGAACAGCGGGACGATCCCGCGGCCGTCGTCCAGGGCGGCCCGCAGCGGCGGATGGTCGTGCAGGCGCAGGTCGGCGGTGAACAGGACAACTGAGACGTTCATGGTGATCACTTCCGGGTCGGAGCCCGCTCTGGATGCACCCCGGACGGAACTCTTGTCGCCGACGACCGCCACTTTGCGCTTTCCCTCAATGAACGAAATTGCTCATATCATCGTAAATCTACCGACGCCATCCGGCTTGCCCCTGTTCCCGGTCCGCCTCACCCACCCGAAGCGAGCCGGATCAGCAGGACAGCGGGCGTGCGTGGCAGCGACACCCGCAGCGCGTCCCCGTCCCAGACCGCCGAGCCGGCGGCCGGAGCAAACGGGTGCAGGATCTCCGTACGCACCTCCCGGCCCGTCAAGTGGCCCACCGGCAGGCGCAGTTCCGACTCTCCGCCGCGGCGCCACACCGAGAGGTAGGACGTACGGCCACCCGGCACCCGCATGCCCAGGGCCAGCCACTCGTCCGTCCACCCCGGCAGACCGAGCGGCCAGAACGGCACGGCCTCCGGGAGATCGGCGCGGAGTGTCTTGTACACGGCCACCGCGTCCGCCACGAGGGCGAGCTGGTGCTCCGACATCCGGTCCAGATGACCGGAGAGATGGATCCGGCCGAGCAGCGCCCCGCCCAGGGTGAAGGTGATCAGGTCGTCGTCGAACCCCGGCTGCGGGTAGGCCCAGACGGCGCCCTGCTCGGGCGGGACCGCCGTCGGCGCGGCGGCGGCGATCGGCGGGCAGAGCAGGGGGTCCTGCTGGTCGCTGGTGGACTGGAGCTGGGCGACGGCCAGGGTGGCCCCGTCCATCCGCATCCCGCCCGAGGCGCAGTTCTCGACCACCAGGCCCGGGTGCCGGTCCAGCACCTCGGAGAGCCAGTCCAGGTACGCCTGGGCGTGACCGAGCAGCCCGGCTCCGGGCGCGATGTCCCCGGGGGCGCAGGTTCCCGGATCGACCACGATGTTGTAGTCCAGCTTGAGATAGCCGACGCCCCAGTCGCCGACGATGCGGTCGACCGTCCTGTCCAGGTGCGCTCGGGCGGCCGGGTGCCGTAGGTCCAGCTGGTGGCGGCCCTGTTCGGTGATGCGTACGCCGTCCCGCTGGAAGAAGGCCTCCGGCGGGAGTCCGGACGCGAGAGGGCTGCGCACCCCCACGACCTCGGGCTCCAGCCACAGGCCGGGCACCATGCCGCACTCGCGGATCCGGTCCAGGACCGCCCGGATTCCGCCGTCGGGGAAGCGGCGCGGCGAGGGCAGCCACTCGCCGACGCTGTCCCACCAGCCCTCGGTGCTGTCGTCGTACCAGCCGGAGTCGATACAGAAGTACTCCGACCCGGCCTGCGCCGCCGCGTCGATCAGCGGCAGCAGTTTCTCCGTCGTCGGGTCGCCCATCAGGGTGTTCATGTAGTCGTTGAAGACGACCGGCAGGGTGCTGTGGTCCGGGTGCGGACGGCGTACGGCACGGCGGTACGAGGTCAGGGCGGCGAAGGCGTCGTCCAGGCCGGAGCCGAGAGCCAGGACGCCGGGCACGGTGGTGAACTCGGCGCCGGGCGCGAGGCGGACCCGCCACTGGTGTTCCGCGTCCGTGGGACCGTTCAGCGCCAGATACGTGCCGTGGTCACGCTCACCCAGGTCCCAGCGCCAGCCGGCCGGGGACTCGATCTGCCACAACCAGGCCCGGTCGCCGCCGCGTTCGGTGAGGGCGCCCATCGGAAGGTGCCCGTCGGTGGGCCAACTTCCGCGTCCGGTCAGGGTCAGTGCCGCCCGGCTGTCGTGCTGGTGGACGTCGACGTGGATGTCGCTGACGGTGTCACGCAGCGGCTCGGCGTGCCAGCGGCACTCCGCCAGCCAGTCGTTGCGGGCGCGGTGGACGTCGAGGCCGTCAGGACAAGGGAGGGCGCCGAGGAGCAGGCTGCTGACGGACTGGACGACGAGGGGCGCCGCTCCCCCGTGGCGGAGGCGGACGCGGGAGCGCAGCACAGGCAGGCCGACGGGCGAGGACAGCTCGACGAAAGCGGTCAACGCGGTCTCGGCATCGTGGAGTTCGACGGTCAGGTACGTCCAGCCGTCGGCTTCCCGGGTGGTGTGGCCCAGGTGTCGCAGCCGGGCGCCGAGGGCCGTACCGGTGAAGCGGGGGCCCGACCAGCCGCTTCCGTGGCTGAGGGCGGTGATTTCCACGAGGTGGAGGGGGGCGTCCGGGCCAGGCTCGGGCGCCGGGGCGCCGGCTCCCCCGCCGACCCGGGGTCGGTTCAGCCGGACCAGCCGCAGGGTCCCGTCGGCGCCGGTGGCGAACTCGGCCTCCAGAGCGCGGTGGCCCCAGACGAAGTGCTGCTCAGTGGTGGTGCGGGGGGCCGTGCCCGCCGAATCCGACGTACCGGTCAACGTCTTCCCCTCCCGATGCCGTCTGCGCGCCGACGGTCTGCTTCTGCCGCGTGAAGTGACGGTTACGGTCTCTTGACGAGTTCCATGTGACCGGTCACAATCCTGGCATGCATGTGACCGGTCACACAAGACGCTCAGTGAGCATCCGGGATGTCGCCGCCGCGGCCGGAGTCTCTTACCAGACCGTCTCCCGGGTGATCAACAGCCACCCCAGCGTCAAGCCGTCGACCCGCGACAGGGTGCTCGCCGCCATCGACGAGCTGGGGTTCCGGCGCAACTCCACCGCGCTCGCCCTCGCCAGCGGACGCAGCCGGGCCGTGACCGTGCTCACCTCCAACACCACGCACTACGGCTACGCCTCGATCCTCCAGGGCATCGAGGAGGCCGCCCGCGCCGCCGCGTACAGCGTCGGGGTCGGTGTCCTCGAATCGACCGCCGAAGCCGACGAGGCCGCCATCGCGGCCCAGGTACGGCGGGCGGCGGACTCGGGCGGCGGGCTGATCGTGATCGCCTACGATCCGGCCGGTGTACGGGCCCTGGGTGCCGTTCCCGCCGGCCTGCCGGTCGTCGGCGTGGTCGAGACACCCGCCGGCCCGCCCGGCGACGACCGTCCCTGGGTGTGGGCCGACGACCGCGAGGCCGCCTACGAGGCGACCCGTCATCTGCTCTCCCTCGGCCACGAAACCGTGCACTACGTCGCCATCCCCTCCAGCACCCGGCGCACCAGCGCCCGCACGACCGGCTGGCAGCAGGCCCTCCGGGAGGCGGGAGCGCCGGAACACCTTCCCCTGCAAGGGAGTTGGGGCCCGGCGGGCGGTCACGCGGCGGGCCTGAAACTCGCGAAGGACACCGGCGTCACCGCGATCCTGTGCGGCAACGACGACCTCGCGCTCGGCGTGATCCGCGCCCTCCACGAGGCGGGCCGCGCGGTCCCCGGCGAGGTGAGCGTGGCCGGGTTCGACGACGCCCCGCACTCCGCCTATCTCACGCCGTCGCTGACGACCGTACGGCTGGACTTCACCGGCCTCGGCCGGTCCGCGTTCGCCCTGCTGCACGGCGTGCTGGAGGAGTCCGCGCGGATCGCCCCGCACCCCGTCTCCGTACCGGAACTGGTGGTGCGGGAGAGCTCGGGGCCGCCGCCCGAACGCGGCTGAACCCGCTCCCGTTCCACCCGAGCCGCTCCCCCACGTGCTCCGCCCGCTCGCACCCTCTCAGCCGGACCGCTTCCCGATCCGCCCACCTGAGCCCGTTCGCGAAAGGCACGTCATGACGAGAAGAGCCCTCCCCGCGCCGGCGGTCACATGCGCCGCCGCCCTGACAGCAGCCGCCCGCAGTGACCCCACCGCCGGTGACTGGCGCTTCCCCTCCGACTCGGGCGCCGAGCGGACGAAGCTCGACCCGACCACCCGCCTCGACGGCGACCTCAACGACTGGCATCCCGCCTTCGCGCACGTCGTGGTGATGAGCCGGCACATGGTCGCCGTCTTCCTGCTGGCCCAGCGAATGATCGTGTCCGGATTCACCGGTGGAGCCGTCAAATAACCGGAGGTCCCTCAGCACCCCCACCCGCACGCGAGCCCGCACGAGTTCCCGTACCGCAACCGTCCTCGCAACAGCCACACTTGGAGCAGCCGCCATGGCAGGCACCCTCCCCGCCGCGGGGCCCGCGGCAGCGTCCCCCACTCTCGGCTCCGCTCGACCGGGAGATGCCCCCATCCCGCAGCGCGTCACCGTCGACCTCGCCGCGTCCGAGGGCCCGGTGACGCTCGGCGCCAACGGCACCCTGTACGGGCTCAGCGACGACGGCGTGCCCAGCGACGCCATGCTGGCCCCCTTGAAGATCACCAGCATCTCGCAGAAGCCGGAGGGCGGCGCCCAGCATCCCAACGGGGACGCGCTCACCGTCTCGAAGTCGTTCTTCCGCAACGGCGGCGGCGAGATCAACGTGATGATGCAGGACATCTACGCGAAGTGGCCGTACGAGGATCTCGGTATCGAGGACTATCTCCCCAAGGTCGACAAGATCGTCCAGGAGGTGTCGGCCGACCCGAACAGCGAGCACTTCGTCTACATCCCCTTCAACGAGCCCGACCAGATCTGGTACGACCTCGGCACGTCCGACCAGGCGCGGTACGAGGTCAACCGCGACCGCTTCCTCAAGGACTGGAAGACGGTGTACGAGCGCATCCGCGCGATCGACCCGTACGCCAGGATCGCCGGCCCGAACGAGTCCGGCTACCACTCGCGTCTGCTGACCGACTTCCTCGCCTTCGCCAAGCGGGAGAACGTCCTGCCCCAGGTCATGACCTGGCACGAGTTGGACTCCAGCTCGCTGGAGAACTTCCAGGGGAACTACGACAACTACCGCTCGATCGAACGCCAACTCGGCATCGCCCCCCTGAAGATCAACATCGATGAGTACGCGAACCGCCGTGACCTGTCCGTCCCGGGCCAACTCGCCCAGTGGGTCTCGATGTTCGAGCGGAACAAGGTGTACGCCAACCAGGCCTACTGGGACGCGGCCGGCAACCTCGACGGCAATGTCGTCCGCAACAACATCCCCGACGGCGGCTGGTGGTTCTTCCGTTGGTACGCGGGCCTGACCGGCGACACGGTCAGGGTGACCCCGCCGCAGGCCAACACCGTCGACACCCTCCAAGGGCTGGCCTCCTACGACAGGAAACGCCGCCAGGCGCAGATCCTGCTCGGCGGCTCGGCCGGTGACGCCGACGTAGTCGTACGCAACGTCTCCCGGTCCGCCTTCGGCCGTACGGTCACCGCGACCGTCGCCGAGGCCGCCTGGTCCGGCTACGAGGGTCAGCACGCGGCGCCCCGCGTCCTCGCCCGTACGAAGGTGAAGGTCGCGGCCGACGGCACGGTGACCGTCCCGCTGCGCGGCCTGCACAAGATGTCCGCGTACCGGATCGTCCTCACCCCCGGCGGCGCCGGCACCCCGTCCGCCGCGTCCGTCCCCTGGTCGGCGTCGTACGAGGCCGAGGACGCGGCCATCACCGACGGCCAGGTCAACACACAGGGCACGGTCGGCAACGCCAACGGCTACGCGGCCTCCGGGACGAAGGACGTCGGCTCGCTCAACCAGACCACCAGCAAGGTCGACTTCACGGTCGACGTACCCAAGGCCGGGACCTACGACCTGGCGATCCTCTACGGCAACCAGTCCGGGACACCCGCCACGCAGAAGCTCTCGGTCGACGGCCGGGCACCGGCCACGATCTCCTATCCCTCCACCGAGAACTGGGCCTACCGCGCCAAGAAGGACGTCACCGTCGACCTCCCGGCGGGCCGGCACGTCCTGACACTGGCCAAGGGCGACAACGAGGTCACCCTCGACCGCATCGACCTGACCGCCCGTACCTCCGCCGTGCCCTCGGCGTCGTACGAGGCCACGCTCGCGGACATCAGCGGCCGACCGTCCTACGACTACTCCTCGTCCGCCGGGGTCGGCACGGGCGCCCTCGTCCTGCGCTCCGGCGACAGGGCGGTCTTCGACGTCTACGCACCGCGCGACGCCTACTACTCGGTGGTGCCGCGGTCCTCGGCGCCGGTGCGGCTGGAGTTGCACGGCCAGAAGGTGACGGCGGTACCCGGCAAGGCCCTGCGGCTGTACCTGGTGGCGGGCAACAACCGCATCGCGGTCACGGCCAAGGCCGCCTCCGTCCGCTCCCTCGACGTCTCGGGCACCGGCTCGGCCATCGGCACGCTCTCCTACGAGGGCGCCTCGGCCACCCTCGCGGGTGGCGCCAAGCTCGTCGGCTCGGCCCACGCCTCCGCCGGTTCCTACATCGGCCGGCTCGGCAACAGCCCCGCCAGCACCGCCGAGTTCACGGTGCGGGCGCCCGAGCCGGGCCGTTACATGCTGGTCATCAGCTACGCGCACAACGAGCGGCGCGACAACGGCCACTCCTACAACACGGACATCATGTCCCGTACGGCGGACCTCACCGTGGGGACGGGCGCGCCCCGGACGGTCACCTTCAAGAACACCTGGGGCTGGGACGACTACTGGACGCTGGGTGTCCCCGTCGACCTGAAGGCGGGCTCCAACAAGGTGACGTTCGGGAACGCGACCGCGTGGGCTCCGAACATCGACCGGATCGAACTGGGCCGGGTGATCGGCTAGTCGACCCGCTCCGGCCCTGTGACCTGGCCGGCCGGCCACGGATTGGTGGCCAGTGGGTTCAGGAACGTCAGTACCGAGGCGTCCTCCTCGATCAGCGGGGCGAGGGCCGCGTTGAAAGGGCCGCCGTAGGGGGCGTCCAGGTGCGCCTGGAAGGCTTCCTCGTCCCGGTACGCCTCGAAGATCCAGAAGGCACGCGGGGTGGCCGCCTTGGTGTAGACGTCGAAGGCGATGTTGCCTTCCTCCTCACGCACGCTCCGGGCGTAGTCCCCGATCAGGCGGGCGACCTCGTCCTGTGCTCCCTCGCGGGCGGTGAACTCGGCGAGCAGGGTCTTCTTCATGGTCACGTGTCCTTGTCGGTCGGTGGCATCAGGTGTGGGCGCGGAATCCGGCCGGTACGTCAACGGGTCGGGCGGCTCTGCCCGGCACGGCCCGTTCGAACCGTCAGGCTCCGCCGGTGGCCGTGAGCTGCGTCAGCTCGCTCCACCAGGGTGGATTGGGACCGGCGACCGAGCAGGTCAGGGCCGCGACACGGGCGCCGAACCGGCAGGCCTCCGCGACCTCGTCGAGACCGAGCCCGGCCAGTCGGCCACCGAGGAGCCCACGGGCGCCGAGGTGGTGCAGCAGGCCGGCGGTGAAGGAGTCCCCCGCTCCGACGGTGTCGACGACCCGCGTGGCCACCGCGGGCACCCGCAGTCGTTCACCGTCGAGTGAGGCCAGTGCGCCACCGGCGCCGAGCGTGATCACGACGAGCCGTACCCCCGCGGCGTGCCAGATGTCGCACGCCTCATCGGGCGCGGTGCGCGGCAGGAGGAGTTCCAGGTCGTCCTCGCTCAGCCGCAGGATGTCGGCGAGGGCGCACCAGTGCGTCAGCCGGGCGCGGTAGACCTCGGGGCGCACCAACAGCGGCCTGACGTTGGGGTCGATGCTGACGGTGGCCCGCCCTGCTGCTGCCGCCAGGAACTCCTCCACCACCGCTCCGCCGGGGTCACGGACCAGCGCCAGCGATCCGGTGTGCACACAGGTCGTCTCGGAGAGATCCACCCTGCCCAGTTCCGCCGAGGTCCACTGCCAGTCGGCCGTGTTCTGCGCGTGGAACGAGAACGCGGCCTGCCCGGTGGCGTCCAGTTCCGCCACGGCCAGCGTGCTGGGCTCGGCGGCTGCGACCGCGTACGACAGATCGACGCCGGACGCCTCCAGGTGAGCCCTGAACATACGGCCGAACACATCACCGGACAGGCGTGCCAGGAAGCGAGCCGGTGTGCCGAGGCGGGCCAGGGCCACCGCCGTGTTCGCGGGTCCGCCGCCCGGCAGCACCCGCAGAGCGAGTCCGTTCGAGGCGCTTGCCGCCGGTTCGGCGAAGGCGTCCGCGACGCACTCTCCCAGAACAGTGATCTGACGCGGGCTCATGGGCTGCTCTCTCTCGGAATGGCTCGGACAGGCTCGGACGAACTCGAAACGCGCAGAAAGACCGGGCAACGACGCGGCGGCCGGCACGGCCGCTGACCGGCTGCGCGGGGACGGCGGCCGGGACGTTGCCGATTTGTGACGGGTGGAAGGCATTGACGTTGCCGGGATCCGGAGTCCATCATCCTGGCCAGGCAGTGTCAACGATGACATAAGTCAACGATGACACCCCGAGCGGCATGCTCTGATCCCAACCCCCGTGCCGCCCGCTATCCCACAGGAGTCGATCATGTCTCGCACCACTCGCCTGTCCTCGTCCCTCCTCAGAGCCGCCGCGGTCACGGGCGTCGCGGCACTCACCCTGACGGCCTGCGGGTCCGGCTCCGGATCGGGCTCGTCGGGTTCCGGCTCGGGCGAGGTCAAGGTCGGTCTGATCACCAAGACCGACACCAACCCGTTCTTCGTGAAGATGAAGGAGGGCGCGGAGAAGGCCGCCAAGGAGAACGGCGCCCAACTCTCCACCGCCGCGGGCAAGTTCGACGGGGACAACGCCGGGCAGGTCACCGCCATCGAGAACATGGTCGCCGCCGGGGTGAAGGGCATCCTGATCACCCCGAGCGACTCGAAGGCCATCGTGCCCGCGATCGAGAAGGCCCGCGCCAAGGGCGTTCTGGTCATCGCCCTGGACACCCCGACCGATCCGGAGAGCGCGGTCGACGCCCTCTTCGCCACCGACAACCTCAAGGCCGGCGAGCTCATCGGCGAGTACGCCAAGGCCGCGATGGCGGGCAAGACCGCGAAGATAGCCGCGCTCGACCTGGCACCGGGCGTCTCCGTCGGCGTTCAGCGGCACGACGGCTTCCTCAAGGGCTTCGGCGCCGCCGAGAAGGACGTCGTGTGCGCCCAGGACACCGGCGGCGACCAGGCCAAGGGCCAGACGGCGATGGAGAACTGTCTCCAGAAGGAACCCGACATCAACGTCGTCTACACCATCAACGAACCGGCCGCGCTGGGCGCGTACACGGCGCTGAAGGCCAAGGGCCGGGAGAAGGACGTACTGATCGTCTCCGTCGACGGCGGCTGCACCGGCACCCAGGCGGTCAAGGACGGCAAGATCGCCGCGACGTCGCAGCAGTACCCGCTGAAGATGGCCGCCGAGGGCGTCAAGGCCGTCGTGTCGTACGCCAAGGACGGCAAGAAGGCGTCCGGTTACACCGACACCGGCGTCACGCTGATCAGCGACAAGGCGCAGGACGGTGTCACGTCGAAGGACACCGCCTACGGCCTGGAGAACTGCTGGGGCTGAGCAGCCCGAGGACCGTTCGACACCGCCCCTCCCCTCAGCGGGGCGGTCGTCCCACCTCCCCGGCCAGGGACGGCCGTTCCCCTTGTCCCGGCGGCGAGGCCAGGCACTCCGCTTGGACGCGCGGTCGTCCGCCGCCGGCCGGTGGGGCTGGTCGCGCCCCGCGGCGAAGCCGCACAGCGACACGGCCCCGCGCCCCTTCGGGGGCGGTGTCGCGCATCCGGCTTGACCAGACCGCCCAGTGCCATCGTCCGCCGACAAGGACATCTGTCTTCCGACAAGGACTTCGCATGACAGCCACGACCACGCCGTACGCCGAGCTCAAAGCGCCGACCACGGCTCGCAGACTGCTCACGGCGCCGACCACCGGACCCCTGGTCGCCCTCCTCCTGGCCTGTGCCTTCTTCTCCCTCTCGAGCGACCAGTTCCTGACCGGCGGGAACTTCTCGCTGATCGTGCAGCAGGTCATGGTCGTGGGCACCCTCGCCATCGGGCAGACCCTGATCATCCTCACCGCGGGCATCGACCTGTCGTGCGGCGCCGTGATGGCGTTCGGCAGCATCGTGATCGCCAAGATGGCCGCCGAGGGCTCGCTGCCCCCGCTGCTCGCCATCGCTCTGGGCATCGCCGTCTGCGGTGGCTTCGGGCTGCTCAACGGGCTGCTGGTGCAGAAGATCCCGCTGCCGCCGTTCATCGTCACCCTCGGCATGCTCAACGTGGCGTTCGCGCTGACCCACATCTACTCCGAGGAACAGACGGTCACCAACCTGCCCGGCCCGCTCACCGCCCTCGGCGAGACCTTCCCGCTGGGCCACACGGACATCACCTACGGCTCCCTCGTCACCATCGCCCTGTTCCTCCTCCTCGCCTACTCGCTGAGCAACACCGGCTGGGGCCGGCACGTCTACGCCCTGGGCAACAGCGCCGAGGCCGCCCGGCTGAACGGCATCCGTACCTCCCGACTCACCATCGGCATCTACACCGTGGCGGGTCTCCTCTACGGCATCGCCGCCCTGCTGCTCATCTCCCGTACCGGCGTGGGCGATCCGCAGGCCGGGCAGACCGACAACCTCGACAGCATCACCGCCGTGGTCCTCGGCGGCACCAGTCTCTTCGGCGGACGCGGCTCGGTGCTGGGCACCTTCATCGGTGTCCTCATCGTCGGCGTGTTCCGCAACGGCCTGCAGCTGATGGGCGTCGCCTCCATCTACCAGACCCTGATCACCGGCGTCCTGGTGATCCTCGCGGTGACCGTCGACCAGCTCTCCCGGAAGAAGGCCCGATGACCGCCATCTCCTCCCCCACGCCCGTGCTGCAGGCCCGCGGCCTGGTCAAGCGGTACGGCCAGGTCACCGCCATCGACGGCGCCGACTTCGATCTGCTCCCCGGCGAGGTCCTCGCCGTCATCGGCGACAACGGAGCCGGCAAGACGAGCCTCATCAAGGCCCTCACCGGCGCGGTGGTCCCGGACGCGGGCGAGATACGCCTCAACGGCGAACCCATCGTCTTCTCCGGGCCCCAGAGCGCACGCGCCCACGGCATCGAGACGGTGTATCAGGACCTCGCCGTGGCCGCCTCGATGGACATCGCCTCGAACGTGTTCCTCGGGCGGGAGCTGCGACGCCCCGGTGTCCTCGGCAATGTCTTCCGCATGCTCGACAAGAAGCGCATGCGTCAGGAGGCGGCCGAGCACATGGCCGACCTGAAGATCGGCCTGCGTTCACTGACGCAGTCGGTGGAGACGCTCTCCGGCGGACAGCGGCAGGCCGTCGCGGTCGCCCGCTCCGTCGCCTGGGCGAGCAGCGTCGTCGTCATGGACGAGCCCACCGCCGCCCTGGGCGTCAAGGAGTCCGGTCAGGTTCTCGATCTGATCCGCCGAGTCCGGGACAAGGGCATGCCGGTCGTTCTGATCAGCCACAACATGCCGCACGTCTTCGAGATCGCCGACCGGATCCACGTGCACCGCCTCGGCCGGCGCGCTGCCGTGATCAAGCCCTCCGACTACTCCATGGCGGAGGTCGTCGCCATCATGACCGGCGCACTCACCGTCGACGAGGCCGGAGATACTGTCGTAGCGGATTCCGAGGCCGCGAAGGCCGCCGGAGTCCAGGCCACCTGACAGCACAACACCGCTCTCGCGGTTTCCGGCCGAGGCCGCGGCCGGAACCGAGAGCCCTCAGGAGACGGTTTCCTCCATGGCAGCGAACCGCCGCCCCACCCTGGCCGACGTCGCCCGCGAAGTCGGCGTCAGCGCGAAGACGGTCTCCCGAGTCCTCAACGAGGACGGACCCGCCTCCGCGCAGACCAGGGCACAGGTACTGGCCGCAGTGGCCAAGCTCGGCTTCCAGCCCAACCTCATGGCCCGCAACATCCGCGTCGGCGGACCCGACACCACGATCGGCCTGGTCATTCCCGACCTCGCCAACCCCTTCTTCGGAGCCGTTGCCCGAGCCATCGAGGACACCGTCCGCGAACGCGGACTGACCCTGCTCATGGGCTCCTCCGCGGACGCACCCGATCGCGAACGCGCCCTGACGGACAAGTTCCTGGCACGCCGCGTCAGCATCCTGATCGTCGTGCCGTCCGTCGGCGCCGACCACTCCCACCTCAAGTCCCACCGTACGGCGGGCCTGCCCGTGATCTTCCTCGACCGACCCGGAGTCGGCCTCGCCACGGACAGCATCGTCAGCTCCAACCGTGCCGGAGCCCACGACGGCGTGGCCCACCTCGTCGGCCACGGACACCGGCGCATCGGCTTCGTCGGCGACCTTCCGCTGAAGCTGTACACCCGCCGCGAACGTCTGGCCGGCTACCGCTCGGCGCTGCAGGAAGCCGACATCCCCTACGACCGCTCACTCGTCAGCAACGCCCATGACCAGCTGGGCGCCGAGGCCGCGACCGCCCGTCTCCTCGGCCTGGCCGATCCGCCCACGGCCCTGTTCGCCGGCAACAACATCATGGCACTGGGCATAGTCGCCGAACTGGCCCGCAGCAAACGCAAGGACGTCGCCGTCGTCGCCTTCGACGAGGTGGCGCTCGCCGAGGCACTCGAACCGGCCCTGACCGTCGTCGCCCAGGACGCGGAAGAACTCGGCAGGGCCGCGGCGACCACCGCCCTGACCCGGCTCGACGGCGACCGCACCCGCGCCCGAACCGTCACCGTCCCCACCCACCTGATCGTCCGAGGCTCGGGCGAACTCCCCGTCCCCGCACTGCAGAACGCGTGACCTGGAGTGCGGCCGGCTCGGCGACGCCTCGGCCAACGCCGTCTCGGTCGCGCTTCCGCCCCCGCGCTCCGGTCCGTCGGACAAAGGCGTGATTCCCTCCAGGCCCACCACCGGGTTCGGCCGGCCGGCGCACCTGCCGTTACGTGGACGGCGACAGGGTGATGCCGAGTCGCTCCGCCAGCTCCTTGGCGTCGACGCCGTACGTCTCCCGGATCCGTACGCCGTCGGGGCCGACGTCGAAGACGCCGTGGTCGGTGTAGACGCGGCTGACGCAGCCGATGCCGGTGAGCGGGTAGGCGCACCGCGGCACGAGCTTCGGCTCACCGGAGCGGGTGAAGAGCGTCATCATCACGTAGACGTCCTTGGCGCCGATGGCGAGGTCCATGGCGCCGCCGACGGCGGGGATGTCGTCGGGCTTGCCGGTGGTCCAGTTGGCGAGGTCGCCGTCGAAGGCGACCTGGTAGGCCCCGAGGACGCAGACATCGAGGTGCCCGCCGCGCATCATGGCGAAGGAGTCGGCGTGGTGGAAGTACGCAGCCCCCGGCAGCTCGGTCACCGGGACCTTGCCGGCGTTGGTCAGGTCGGGGTCGACGGCGTCGCCCTCGGCCTTCGGGCCCATGTTGAGCATGCCGTTCTCGGTGTGCAGCACCACCCCGGAGCCGTCCGGCAGATGGTCGGCGATCCTGGTGGGCTGCCCGATGCCGAGGTTGACGAAGGCGCCGGCCGGGATGTCGCGTGCGATGACGGCGGCCAGTTCGTCCATCGAGAGCCGGTGGTCGGCGCTCCTCGGCGCCTCGGCGTACGCCGGGCCGGTCGACGTGGTGGTCATCGTGCCCCCTGGACGGTGTAGTGGCGGGCCGTCACCTGGACGATCCGGTCGACGTAGATGGACGGGGTGACGACGGCCTCGGGGTCGAGCGTCCCGGGCTCGACGACCTGGTCGACCTGGACGATGGTCGTTGTCGCGGCCGTGGCCATGACCGGTCCGAAGTTGCGGGCCGTCTTCCGGTAGACGAGGTTGCCCAGCGCATCCGCGACATGCGCGCCGATCAGCGCGTAGTCGCCCTTGATGGGGTACTCCAGCAGGTACTTCCGGCCGTCGATCTCCCGCTCCTCCTTGCCCTCGGCCAGCGGTGTGCCGACCGCGGTCGGGCAGTAGAACGCGCCGATGCCGGCACCGGCGGCGCGCATCCGCTCGGCGAGGTTGCCCTGCGGCACCACCTCCAGCTCGATCCTTCCCTCGCGGTAGAGGCCGTCGAAGACCCAGGAGTCGGCCTGGCGCGGAAAGGAGCAGAGCACCTTGCGCACCCGGCCGGCGGCCAGCAGCGCGGCCAGTCCGACCTCGCCGTTGCCCGCGTTGTTGGACACGATCGTGAGGTCCTTCGCCCCCTGCCGGATGAGCGCGTCGATCAGGTCGAACGGCATCCCGGCCAGGCCGAAGCCGCCGACGAGGACGGTCGCCCCGTCCTCGATCCCGGCGACCGCCGCGTCGGCGCTCTCGACGATCTCCGCCCGGCTCACTTGCCCGCCTCCGTGACATCGCAGTTCTCGAGTACGACGGCCAGCCCCTGGCCGACCCCGATGCAGATCGCGGCGACGCCGTAGCGCTGCTTCCGCACACGCAGCACCTTGGCCAGTGTGGCGAGGACACGACCGCCCGAGGCGCCCAGCGGATGCCCGATGGCGATGGCGCCGCCGTTCTGGTTGACGATGGCGGGGTCGATCTTCCACGCGTCGACGCAGGCGAGCGACTGCACGGCGAAGGCCTCGTTGAGCTCGACCGCGCCCACCTGGTCCCAGCCGATCCCGGCCCGGGCCAGCGCACGGTTCGCGGCCTCGACCGGGGCGTAGCCGAAGGCCTGCGGCTCCAGGGCCATCACGCCGCGGCCGGCGATGCGGGCGATCGGGTCGGCCCCGATCGTGGCCGCGGCCCTCTCACTGCCGAGCAGCACCGCGGAGGCACCGTCGTTGAGCGGACTGGCGTTGCCCGCGGTGATGGTGCCGCCCTGCTCCGGGGTACGGAAGACCGGCTTGAGGCCTGCCAGCACCGCCGGCGTGGACCCGGCCCTGATGCCCTCGTCACGCGTCAGGCCGACGCCCTCGACCGGCACCACCAGATCGTCGTAGAACCCCGACTCCCATGCCTCGTGGGCGAGTTGGTGGGAGCGGGCGGCGAACTCGTCCTGCCGCTCGCGGGAGATGCCGAAGCGCTCCCGGAGCCGCTCGTTGGCCTCGCCGAGGCTGACCGTCCACTCCTTCGGCATCCGCGGGTTGACCAGCCGCCAGCCGAGCGTGGTCGAGACGGCGGTGACGTCACCGACCGGGAACGGTTTCGCCGACTTGGGCAGCACCCAGGGCGCACGTGTCATCGACTCCACGCCACCGGTCAGCACCACCTCGGCATCGCCGGACTCGATCGTCCGGCTGGCCGTCATCGCCGCGTCGAGGCTCGAACCGCACAGCCGGTTGACCGTGGTTCCGGGCACGCTCACCGGAAGCCCGGCGAGCAGCGCGGCCATGCGGCCGACGTTGCGGTTCTCCTCGCCGGCGCCGTTGGCGTTGCCCCACACCACGTCGTCGATCGCGGCGCGGTCGAGGCCCGGCACGGCGGCGAGCGTCGAGGTGATGGCGGCGGCGGCGAGGTCGTCGGGGCGGACACCGGCCAGCGCGCCGTTGAAGCGCCCGAACGGTGTCCGCGTCGCGGCGTACAGATAAGCACTCATGGCACGACGCTAGTCCAGGGCCGCGATATTCTGAAGTACACATATCCAAGCCGATTGATATGGGTGAGATATGGATCTGCGTCATCTCCGGTACTTCGTGGCGGTCGCCGAGGAGCGTCACTTCGGTCGCGCCGCCGAGCGGCTGCACATGGCCCAGCCGCCGCTCTCCCAGCAGATCCGCCAGCTGGAGGGCGAGCTCGGCGTCGAGCTGCTCCACCGCACCACACGCCGCGTCGACCTCACCGAGGCCGGCCGGGCCTACCTCGATCGGGCGCGCGCGATCCTCGCCGGCGTCGAGGAGGCCGCCCAGCACGCACGGCTCGTCGCCGCCGGCTCGGTGGGCCACCTCGCGATCGGGTGCGTGGGCTCGGCGACGTACAGCCTTCTGCCCAGGCTCTCGCGGCGGCTCGCGGAGGAGCTTCCCGGCGTCGAGTTCTCCTTCCGGGGCGAGATGCTCGCACCCGACCAGGTCGAGGCGCTGCGCGCCGGAGCGATCGACGTCGCGCTGCTTCGCCCTGCGGCGGCCGACCTCTCCCTCACCGTGCACACGCTGCGCCGGGACCGGCTCGTGGTCGCCGTACCGGTCGACCACCCGCTCGCCCGCCGGTCACGGCTGCGTGTCGCGGACCTCGCCGGTGCCGACCTGATCGTGCACTCCGCCGACCGCCGGTCGGTGATGTACGACGTCGTACTGGGCCTCCTGCGCGACGCCGGGGTCGAGCCGCACATCCGCCACGAGGTGGGCGAGACCTCGACGCTGGTCACGCTCGTGGCGGGCGGCCTCGGCGTCGCGGTCGTGCCCGAACCGGTGACCGCCCTGGCCCTCGACGGCGTCGTCTATCTGCCGCTGGCCGGGGCCGACGCCCGCATCGAGCTGGCCGTCGCCCACCGCGCCGACCGCTCCGAACCGCATCTGGCGCGCACCGTGGGGATCATCCGGGCGATGTTCTGAGGCGTGGCCAAGGGGGTTGTGCGCGTCGGAGGCCGCGGGGACGGCGCCGAACCGGTGTCCAGGATGACGATCCGCGACCGGCCGCGACCGGAGCCGCGTCTCGTAACCGTTCGCGGGCGAGGGAACCGGCGCGTCATACGGGCGGTCGGCGCCGGGAGAGCCACACATGGCCGGGGCGCCGCCGGCGGTAGAGAACCACACCCGCGTTCGTCGGAAACCTGGTCGGCGGGCGAGCGGCCGACCGCGACCGCGACCGCGACCCGATCATCGCCCCGCGCGGACCCGCCGTCACCCCCGGCGGGCTGATCAGCGTCCACGGAGCCGGCAACGGCTAGAGCCCCGCCCGTTCGCAGCCCTGGTTCGCCGACCCGGAACTGGCGGGCGGCGGAGCGCCGGCCGATCACGCCGTCCGTCCGGCCGACCTCGTGGACGCGCTGCTCGAGGGCGAGCAGGCGGCGGAGGTGTACGCGCGGGCGAACAGCGTCCTCGACGACGGCGGCCCCGAACCGGCCGTCGAGACCGCGGGGCTTGTCAGCATCCGGTATCCCGGCGGGCTGGTAGCCGTCGTGGACGCCGGTTGGAGTCATCCGCCGGACCACCCGACCTGGGCCGGGCTCCCCCTGACCTGCGTCGCCGAGAGGGCGATCGTGGGGTTCGACGCCTTCCCCCCACTGCTCGGCGGCTTCGACTCCGGCACCGGGCGCGGCCGTTGGGAGGTGGGCGGGGCGGATCTGGACGCCGCCACGCTCGACGAGTTCCCCGACGCCGTACGCACGAGACGGCGGCCGTCCACCGACGGCGAGGCGGGCCTGCGCACCTTGCGGATCGTGCCGGCCGCCCACGAATCGCTGCGGACCGGTCAGCCGGTCGCACTGCCGGTGGGGTAGAGCCGAGGCTTCGCACGGTCAGAGCCGGGCCACGCCCAGCAGGATGTCGCGCATGGACCCCATCCCGTACTTGTCCTCCGGGCTGGACAGTTCCGCCACCTCACGTAGGACCGGTCCGAGGTCGATCCCCGCCGTCCGCGCGTCCGCGCACAGATCGCGCAGCGAGAGCAGTTCGTCACGGGTGTCGGAGCCCTGGTCGACGGCGGACATGTGCAGCAGGCGCCGCCGGAAGCCTTCGGGTGTCGGTTCGACGGGCAGGTGGGTGGCCCAACGGAAGGAGGTGTAGCGGGAGAAGAGCGCGCGCACGGACGCGCGAAGCGCCTCGTCGCCCTGTGCGTACAGCGCGATCAGGGCACGCAGAGCCGCCTCGGCCTCCACCCGCACACCAGCCTCGTCCAGTGGGGCGGGCCCCTGCCGCATCCTCTCGGCCCAGTCGGGATCGGTGATGTCCACCGGGTGCTCCGCGATGGGCCGGACGGCCTCGTCGACCAGAGCGACCCGTTCCTCGATCTCCTCGATCCCGGTCGGCTGCTCCATGTCCCGCTCCCCCAAGAGGCCGCTCAGTGTTCGGTCTTCTGCAGCGCGGGCCCGGGTGTCCGGTCCGCGACCGGGGTCACCGTGTCGCCGCTCTGGTGTTTCGCCCGTTGGATCTGTTCGTAGACGTGGGCGCGCAGTTCGGCGAAGCGGGGGCTGGAGCGGGTGTGCAACTGGTCGCGTTCGTCGGGGAGGTCGATGGTGAGGTCCTCCTGCACGATGGTCGGCGACTTGGACAGGATGACGGTGCGCTGGCCGAGGTAGACGGCCTCGTCGATGTCGTGGGTGACGAACAGGACGGTGACCCCCAACTCCTGCCACAAGTGCCGGATCAGATCCTCGAGTTCGGCACGCGTCTGGGCGTCGACCGCCGCGAAGGGCTCGTCCATCAGCAGCACCTTCGGTTCGAAGGCGACGGCGCGGGCGATGGCGACGCGCTGCTGCATACCGCCCGACAGCTGCCAGGGGTAGGCCTGGTGGGCGTCGGCCAGGCCCACGACCTCGAGTGCGTGGTCCACCAGCTCCCGTGTCCGCGCCTTGCCGAGCTTCTTGCGGCGCAGGGGCAGGGCGACGTTGTCGCGGACGTTCATCCAGGCGAACAGGGAGCGGCCGTACTCCTGGAAGACGACCGCCATCCCGGGCGGGGGTCCTACGACCGGGCGTCCGTCCAGGAGTACTTCGCCGTCGGTGGGGGCGAGCAGTCCCGCCATGCACTTCAGCAGCGTCGTCTTGCCGCAGCCCGACGGCCCGACCAGGCAGACGAGTTCACCGGCGTCGATGTGGAACGTCAGGTTCCGCAGGGCTTCGACGTTGCGGTTCCGTCCGGTGTAGATCTTCTGCAGGTTGCGTACGTCGAGCATCGACGGCTCCGTTTCAGGGGTTGCGCTGGGCGCGGCGCAGGCCGTGGTACCAGGCCAGGACCCGGTTCTCGGCGAACCGGAAGAGCAGGGAGAGAAGGAAGCCGAGGATGCCGAGGAGCAGGACGCCGCTCCACATCTCAGGGATGGCGAAGGAGCGCTGGAACTGCACGATCGTGAAGCCCAGGCCGTTGCTGGCGGCGAACATCTCGCTGATGACCATGAGGATGATGCCGATCGACAGGGCCTGGCGCATGCCCGTGACGATCTGCGGGCTCGCCGCGCGCAGCACCAGATGCCGCAGGCGTGCGGTACCGGTGATGCCGTAGGACCGGCAGGTGTCGCTGAGCACCTCGTCCACGGCGCGGACGCCTTCCACGGTGTTGAGCAGGATCGGCCACACGCAGCCGCTCACGATGACGATCACCTTCATGGTGTCGCCGATGCCCGCGAACAGCATGATCACCGGTACGAGGACGGGCGGCGGGATGGCCCGGAAGAGTTCCAGGACCGGTTCCAGGACGTCCCGCACGACCCGCCGCAAACCGACCAGCAGGCCGAGCCCCACTCCGATCACCACGGCGAGGAGATAGCCGGTCGCGAGGCGCAGGAGGCTCGGTACGACGTCGGACAGCAGCCGCTCCCACGTCCAGACCTTCCCGAAGGCCTCCAGGATGGCGGACAGCGGCGGGACGTAGAAGTCGGTGCTGTCGGCGGTGGCGTACCACCACACGGCGAAGAGGACGGCGGGCAGGCCCAGGAGGAGCAGGGCGCGCCGCAGGACGCTGAGGACGCTCATACGGCCACCTCTGTGCGTACGGACTGGTGCCAGTGCAGCGCCCGTCGCTCGACCGCTCGCGCGACCAGGTTGACGGCGACGCCGAGCAGCCCGGTGACCAGGACCAGGGCGTAGACCTGCGGCACGGCTCCGGACGTCTGCGCGACGGCGATCTCCTGGCCGAGACCGGGTGCGCCGATGACGAGTTCGGCGGTGACGGCGAGGATGAGCGCGACGGTGGCGGCCAGCCGTATGCCCGTCATCACGTACGGCAGGGCGGTGGGCCACATGACGTGGCGCAGCCGTCCCCAGGTGCCGAGCTGATAGCTGCGGGCGGTGTCGTCCGCGACCGGGTCGACGTCCTGGATCCCGGCCAGGACCTGGACGAGGACCTGCCAGAAGGAGGCGTACACCACGAGCAGCAGCTTCGATCTGAGGTCGGCGCCGTACAGCAGGACGGCTATGGGGATCAGGGCGACGGACGGGATGGGGCGCAGGAACTCGATGGTGGAGGCGGTGACCGCGCGCAGTACGGGTACGGAGCCGATGACCAGCCCGGCGGCCACACCCGCCACGACGGAGATGGCCAGGCCCAGGCCCCAGCCGGTGAGGGTGTCGCCGAGCGCGGTCCAGAACGTCTGTTCGGCGAGCAGGTGCCACAGGGCGCGGACGGTCTCCGAGGCCGGGGGCAGATAGTCGGCCGACACCAGGCCGGTGTGCGGCAGTACTTCGAGCACCACGACGAGCCCGGCGAGTCCGGCCAGGCCGCGCAGCGGGGCGACGGCCCGCTCCGGCAGCCGCCGGGCGGTAGCTCCGCCGGGACCGGTGCCGGTCCCGGCGGAGCCACCCACCTCGGTGGTGGCGGTGCGGGTCATGAGAACAGGGCGTTCAGGTCGGGCTTCTTTCCGTCGAAGAGGCCGTCCTGCTCACCGAGGGAGGCGAGCTTCTCCAGCGAGGCCATGTCGACCTCCGCCGGCCAGTCGGGCAACGTGACCTTGGTCAGGACATCGCCGCTGAGCTTGGTGTAGGTGGTGAGGATCTGGCGCGCCTCGTCCGGGTGGTCGGTGGCGTACTTGAGCGACTCGCTCATGGCGGCGGCGAACTTCTTGACCAGGTCCGGCTTCTGTTTCACGAGCTGGGTGGAGGTGAAGTAGGTCGCCACGGTGAGCTTCGGGTCCGTCTCGGCGAACGGCGAGGCCACCACGCGGGCGCCCTGCGCCTTGGCGATCGTCATCGCGGGATCGCCCATCCAGGCGGCGTCCACCCGCCCGGCGTCCAGTGCGGCCGGCATCTGGTCGAACGGCATTTCGACGAACTTGACCTTCGACGGATCGCCGCCGGCCAGCCGGACCGACTCGCGCACCGTGGTGGACCCGATGTTCTGCAGGGTGTTGACGGCCACCGTGCGCCCGGCGAGGTCCTTGGCCGACTTGATCGCGCTGTCCTTCTTGACGGCCACACCGGTGACGTCGCCGCCGATCTTGCCGTTGGAGGCCGCGCCGTTGACCACGGACTTGATCGGTACACCCTTGACCTGGGCGATCATCAGCGACGTGGTGTTGCTGAACCCGAACTGGAACTGATCGCTCACCACACCGGGGATGATCGCCGCGCCGCCCTGGGCGCTCACCATCTCCAGTTCGATGCCCCGGCTGCTGAAGAAGCCTTTCTTCTGGCCCAGATAGAGCGGAGCGACATCGATGATGGGGATGATGCCGACCTTGACCTGCGTGGTCTTGTTGCCGCCCGAGGACGACGAACCACTGTCTGCCGGGTCCGACGACCCGCATCCGGCCGCGCCGACGACCGTGATCACTACTGCGGCAAGCCCGAAAATGCGCCTTTGCATGGGCCTCTCCTGACGGAAGCAACGCTGGATTGGGTGAACGCCCCGAGATGACGGAGCTGGTCGGGCGGACCTACGACCCGAATGTTGTGCACTTTCTTGACGGCCGCAATGTACACACCTATGTTCGCGATGTCAGCACTCAGGACAAGAGAGGCCCCGACAACTTCGACAGACGCGGTCACCATCAACGAGGCACAGCCGAAAAGGAGTTCCGCCCGTGCAGCCCCGCATGAGAATCCGTGGCCCCGTCGGCCCGACGTCCCCGTGACCTCGCCCGTACCCCCTGACGTCGGGGATCCGCAGGGCGGCCGTACCCTTTCCGACGTGCACGACGAGAACACCCAGGCCGCGGAGGAAACCCCCGCCGGACCGCAGCCGCGCCCCCAGTCGCTCATGTTCGCCCTGTTCGGCAGCTATGTCCTGGAGGAGGGACTCGGACATGTGTACTCGGGCAGCGTCATCGATGTACTCGCCCGCGCCGGAGTCGGGGAACACGCCGTCAGGTCCACCCTCACCCGCATGGTCAACCGAGGGCTGCTGCAGCGCCAGCGCCAGGGGCGCAGGATGTACTTCGGCCTGACCGCCCAGACGGAACAGATCCTCCGGGACGGCAGACGACGCCTCTGGCAGACCGGGGCCGTCAACGAGGACTGGGACGGCACCTGGACACTGCTCGGCTTCTCACTGCCCGAGTCCTGGCAGCGCCAGCGGCACGATCTGCGCTCCCGGCTCACCTGGTCGGGCTTCGGCGCCCTGTACAGCGGACTGTGGATCGCACCCGGCGACGTGGACGCCTCCGCGCTCGTCTCCGAGCTCGGCCTCGCCGCCCACGTCAAGATCTTCCATGCCTCGGCCGACGACGCCACCGACCTCGGCCTGATGATCCGTGACACCTGGGACCTGGACAGCATCGGCGCCCGGTACGCCGACTTCGACAGGCGCTGGTCCACCTGGCCAGGCACAGGTTCCGACGACCCGATCGGCGTCCGGCTGCGCGTGATCAGCGAATGGCTGGACACCATCCGCGCGGATCCACGGCTCCCCGCCGGCCATCTGCCCCCCGACTGGCCGGCCCGCTCGGCCCAGGAGACCTTCCACCGCATCGCGCGCCAGACCGAGGCCCCCGCCCGCCGGATGGCCACCGATCTCCTGGAGACCACACCGGTACAGGTGTCCTGACGCAAGCGCCGGCACAGCCGACACACCGGTGCCGCCGGCCTGGTGCCGTGGCTACCGGGCCACGCCCGAAATCCGCGCGGGTCCCGGGCAAGGATCACGTGTCGGTAAAAACGCCCACTGACGGTACATATGAAGCAATGATGATCCGCTCGACCGGAATCGAGCTCAGGAGTCATCAAGTGCCCATCAGACAGATCAAGTTGGCGGCGTTACTGTCCACGGCGATTCTGGTGGCCGGCTGCGGGGGCGCCGACAGCGGCTCCGATGCGAAGACCTCCCCGTCCGCGTCACCGTCCGTGTCCGCGTCTGTTTCCGCGTCCGCATCGGCATCGTCGCCCGCGCCGACGTCCGAGGCTCCCGCCGACCCGCTCGACGCCGCCCGGTTGAAGTCCGCCGCGCTGTCCGGCACCGAGGTGGACGGCTTCCAGATCACCGACTTCCCCGCGAAGCCCGCCGGCGGCGGCACCGCCCGGCCTGCGGCCTGCCAGCCGCTGGAGAACATGCGCACCGCCTCCCCCGACCCGGCTCCGAAGCAGTTCCTCGGCCTCCTCGCCTACACCACCTCCGGCTCCTCGGCCGGCTCCGCCACCACCATCGGTCTGATGGCCTACGACCAGCCGACCGCCGAGGGCATCCTCGACGGCCTGCGCACCGCACTCGAGAAGTGCACCGCCTACGAGGGTGGCGTACCCGCCCGTACCACCGCCAAGGCGGGCACCGCGCCCGCCGCGGGCGACGACGCCGTCGCCTTCGACCTGCACACCCGGAACGACTCCTCGGACGCCTTCGTGATCGTGCGCAGCGGCGCCACGGTCGTGCTGTTCTCCACCGTGAGCGGCACCGGCTCCTCCGCCGAGGTACCGGGGGAACTGGTCTCCGCCCAGATCAAGAAACTGGAACAGGCCTAGGACCAGCGGGTCGCCGCCCTCTGCGGGCACGGGATTTGGGTCATGTCTGCCGCAACGGCTCGTACACGTCCGCTTCTATGCCGAACGTCCAGGCCACTCCCTCCCGGGCCGTGCGGGTCGTCGGCGGCACCCTCAGCCAGTAGGTGCGGCTCGTACCGTCAGGTTCCGGGGTGGAGTTGACCACCTCGACCATGACCACGTCCTCGTCGCCGACGAGTTGGACCCGCCACAGCACCCCTGTCTCGTCACGGTGGACGGGTTTCGCGCCGGACTCGTCCAGGTACCGGTCGTAGCCGTAGTACTCCAGCATCACCCGGCGGAGTTCGGCGTTCTCCTCGGCGCGGATCCGCTCCGGGGTCAGCGCGGTGAGCTCGTCCAGGAAGTCCCGTGGCACGGGCATGCCGCGCCAGGCGTACAGCTCGAACCCGTCCGCGTAGCCGAGCGCCGGGCCGTCGCCGCGGTCCAGGCGGCCCGCTTCGTCGCGGTACAGGGTCAGGGGGCGTTCGCTGACGATCGCCGTCTTCTCGTAGGGCCACCACCAGCCCGCCTCGCGCGCCACCGCGGCGAGGCCCGCCAGGGGGCTGTCGTCGCCGGACTCGAACGCGCACAGCCAGGCCGCGTCGTGCTGTCCCAGCGCGGCGTCCAGAAGCAGCAGGCGGACCTGCGCCTCCTGCCGACGGTCGGCGGCGAGTTCCTCGACGATTCCCGCCCGCACCCGGTCGACCAGGGTGCGGGTCGACTCCCACAGGCTCGCTCCCGTGGCCCGCCAGTGCCCGCTCCACCGCTCCGGCCCCAACCGCGCGTGCAGCAACGCCCGTTCGGCAGCCCAGGGCGCGCCCAGCACGGCGTCGCGGACACCCGCGCCGAGGGGGCCGAGTGCCGAGCCGTCCGGGTGAGTGGCCGTCATGAGCATCCGCACCGCCTCACGGGGCGAGCGCGCCCACAGGATGCGCTCGGGTACCGGCAGTCCCGCGCGCCGGTAGGCGAGCCGGACGCCGTCCTCTGCCGCCACCCGGTCCCCCGGTCCCGTCGCTGCTGCCGCCGCCCGCCAACTGCCCTGATCCTTCAACGCCGTTCCTCTCCCCAGTGCTGTGCCGGCCCGCATCCCCGTGCCGCCCGGTCCTTCGCTTCCCCCGTGTGCCCCGGCGCTGTCAGTCGGCGACGACGCGCACCGAACCCGGGACGTACTCCCGCTGCCGGATCACCCGGTACCAGCCCCTCGGGAGCGAGATCGCCGCGTGCTCCTCGTGCACGACACGCGCGCCCTCGGGTACGTGCAGCAGCATCGGCCCGAACACACCGGCCTCCCGGATCAGGCGGCCCGGGCCGGCCACCGCATGGGCGTGTCCGGTGACTTCACCGAGGGCCAGGACGAGTCTGCCGCGGCCGTCACGCGGTTCGGACGCCGCGTCGACCGCGTACTCCGGGACGGCGCCCTCGGCCAGCGCCACGATCAGAACGTCTCCTTGCCGGTACATGGGTCTCCCTCCCGATGCGGCACTCCGTGTGCCATGGAACGACCGTAGAGGCGGGCACTGACAATCGGTCCTCGCGGCCCGGCCAGGCAGCCGTGGCAGGGTGTGGCGGGTGGTCATCGGCGGCTCGGCGAAGGGCCGTTGGGCCGTCTGGGAGGCCCCTGTTCGCGGCGTTGTCAGTGCGGCTTGGTAGAACTCCTCTACCTGGATGCGATCGGCGCGCGCCAGGACCAGCACCACGACAGCCGATCCACCGGTCTCAGCATCAGGGAGCAGGCACGCATGACCATCGGTAGCCACCTCGGGGAATTCCACGGCCTGCCGGCCTTCACCTTTCCCGACGCCGGTGACGCGTCGGCGGACGTGTCCGCCCTTCCGTCGCCCGAGTCCGTCGCCTGGCGCATCGCCGTGGACTCCTACGACTCCAAGGAGCAGTGGGAGCAGGCCTTCGCCCGCTTCCTGGAGACCGTCGACACCCGGCACGTCCGCGCACTGATCGTCGGCGCGTGGAGCGACGTGTACGAGAGCGGCCCCGAAGCCGTGATCGGCGCTCTGGTGGCGGCTCGCGGCCAACTGCCCGCTCTGCGCGGCCTGTTCCTGGCCGACATCGTGATGGAGGAGAGCGAGATCTCCTGGATCAACCAGGGCGACGTCACTCCCCTCCTGGAAGCCTTTCCCGGCCTGGAGGAGTTCGGAGTCCGCGGGGGCAACGAGCTGGTCTTCACCGCCGTCCGTCACGAGCGGCTGCGCAGACTGACCGTGGAGACCGGCGGCATGCCGGTCGAGGTGGTGCGCGGCATCGCGGGCAGCGATCTGCCCGCCCTCGTCGAACTCGACCTGTGGCTCGGCACGTCCGAATACGGCGGCGATGCCGACGTGGCCGACCTGGAGCCCTTCTTCGCGGGCACCAGGCTGCCGAGCCTCACACGGCTCGCCCTGCGCAACAGCGAGATCCAGGACGCGATCTGTACGGCACTCGCGTCCGCGCCGGTGGTGGCGCGTCTGGAGGTGCTCGACGTGTCGATGGGTGTGCTCACCGACGACGGTGCGACGGCGCTGCTGACCGGCCAGCCGTTGACACATCTGAAGAAGCTCGACCTGCACCACAACTACCTCAGTGAGGCGATGCGCACCCGGTTGCTGGAGACGCTGGAGCCCGCCGGTGTCGAGGTCGACGCCGATCGCGACGACGCCGACTCCGACGAGGACGACGACGGCACGGTCTGGCGTTTCGTCTCGGTGGGCGAGTAGCACACCGGCGTCCGGACGAGGCAACCGAGGCACACAGGGGGATGGGGAGCGGCATGCGGTACACGGAGACGGGGAGCGCCCCGCCGAGGTGGGCGGTGGTCGCCAACGGGGACAACCGCCGGGTGGGTCTCTTCGCCGCGGCCACCGAGGCCGTCGGGCACGGCACGCCTCGCGTGGTGGAGTGGCGTGAGGTGCTGCGCGAGGGCGGACACGACTTCGCCGACGACGAGCTCGTCCGCCTCGACTCTCCCGGGGAGAGCGCCGAGGTGGACGCCCTGTTGCGCGGTGTGGACGATCCGACGCGGGTGGAGGGGTCCGCGCGCTGGTACGGGCGGTTCCTGGAGTGCGTGGCCTCGCTGCGGGGCGGGCGACGGCTCGACGACCCGGTGGATCTGGCCGTGATGTTCGACAAACGCCTGTGCCACGACCGGCTCGTCCGGGCGGGCGTGCCGGTGCCACCGTCCCCGACCTCCGGAGGCGTGGCACCGGTGCGGGACTGGGCGGACGTACGAAGCCTCATGGAGGAGGCGGGCCTGCGGCGCGTCTTCGTCAAGCTCGCGCACGGCTCGTCCGCCTCCGGTGTCCTGGCGATCGAGACGACCGCGTCGGGCCGCATCCGCGCGACCACGTCCGTGGAGCGGACCGAGGAGGGCCGGCTCCACAACTCCCTGCGCGTGCGCCGCTACACCGAGGAGCGGGAGATCGCCGCGATCGTCGACACGCTCGCCCCGGACGGGCTGCACATCGAGCGGTGGCTGCCCAAGGCGTCGCTCGGCGGCCGGTCGGCGGATCTGCGCGTCGTGGTCGTGGGCGGCCGGGCCACCCACGCCGTGGTCCGCACCAGCCGTTCCCCGCTGACCAATCTGCACCTGGGCGGGACCCGCGGCGACCTGGCGGCCGTACGGGCACTGGCCGGCGACCGGTGGGCCGC
This sequence comes from Streptomyces kryoterrae, assembly GCF_054072135.1. Lineage (NCBI taxonomy): Bacteria > Bacillati > Actinomycetota > Actinomycetes > Kitasatosporales > Streptomycetaceae > Streptomyces > Streptomyces kryoterrae. The sequence continues at coordinate 541,142 of NZ_CM133358.1, forward strand.
GGCCCTCGAAACCAGTGAGCGGGCCGCTGCCTGCTTCCCCGGCACCCTGTGCGTCGGTGTCGATCTGCTGCCGGCCGTCGGCTGGCGCCGCTTCGCCGTCGGCGAGGTCAACGCGTTCGGTGACCTGCTCCCCCGCCTCACCGGCCTCCCCGGCAGCGGGGCGGAGGGCCTGGACACGTACGCCGCTCAGGTCGCCGCGGCCGTCTCCTTCTCCCCCGGCCGCCGGCCAGGGACACCGAGGCCACCCGCATCACCCGTACGACCGCACGAGCTGCCGAGGAACACCCATGCCACCGTCTGAGCCCCTTCCCGCCCCGGCCGACGGGCCGGACATGAACCAGGTGGTGGGCCGCGACGACCTGCTGCTGCTCACCCTGGACACCCTCCGCCACGACGTGGCCGTCGAACTCGCCGCCGCCGGACGGCTGCCCAACCTGACCGCGCACCTGCCGGGCGGCACCTGGGAGAAGCGGCACGCGCCCGGGAGTTTCACCTACGCCTCCCACCAGGCGATGTTCGCGGGCTTCCTGCCCACACCGGCGGCTCCGGGTCCGCACCGGCGCCTGTTCGCGGCCCGGTTCGCGGGCAGCGAGACGACAGCGGAGGGTACGTACGTCTTCGACACCCCGGACCTCGTGTCCGGCCTGGCCGCGCACGGCTACCGCACGGTGTGCGTCGGCGGCGTCGGCTTCTTCAACAAGCAGGGCGCCCTGGGCGACGTACTGCCCGGGTTCTTCCAGGAGAGCCACTGGGAGCCGGAGTTCTCCGTGGCCTCCCCGACCTCCTTCGAGGCGCAGGTGGCGCGCGCGGAGAAGACGGTGTCCGAACTGCCGCCCGAACAGCGGCTGTTCCTCTTCCTGAACGCCTCGGCGCTGCACCAGCCGAACTGGTTCCACCTCCCCGGTGCGACCCGCGAGGCGGGCGACAGCCGGCTCACCCATGCCGCCGCGCTGGAGTACGTCGACCGTCATGTCGGGCGGTTGTTCGCGGCGATGAGTTCGCGTCGCCGCTGCTTCGCCATCGTCTGCTCCGACCACGGCACCGCCTACGGGGACGACGGTTACACCGGTCACCGCCTCGGTCACGAATCCGTCTGGACCGTGCCCTACGGCCACTTCTTCCTGGAGCCGTCCGCATGAGCAGCCCGACCGTCACCTCGGCGGACAACCCGGCGGACTCCTCCGTCCCGCCGCGGCCGTACCAGAGCTATACGTACGCGTACCCGCACAAGACCGCCTACCGGCCGCTCGCACCCGGACCCCGGCTCGCGGACCTGTGGGCCGGGGAGTCTCGCCAAGCACTGTCCCTGTACCTGCACATCCCGTTCTGCGAGGTCCGCTGCGGCTTCTGCAACCTGTTCACCCGGATCGGCGCGCCGGACGGTCTGACGGGCCGCTACCTGGACGCCCTTCAGCGTCAGGCAGCCGCCGTCCGTGCGGCCCTGGGCGACGCACAGCCCCCGCGGTTCGTCAACGCCGCGTTCGGCGGCGGCACTCCGACCTTTCTGGAGGCCGCCGAGCTGGAGCGGCTGTGCGACATCGCCGAGCGGGAGATGGGCGTGGACCTGCGGGCCGTCCCGCTGTCCGTGGAGGCGTCGCCGTCCACGGCCACGGCCGACCGGCTGGCCGTGCTGGCGGAGCGGGGCGCCACCCGTCTCAGCCTCGGCGTGCAGAGCTTCGTCGAGGAGGAGGCGCGGGCCGCCGTACGCCCGCAGCGCAGGTCCGATGTCGAGGCGGCGCTGACCCGCATCCGCGAGGCCGCCGTCCCCGTCCTCAACATCGACCTGATCTACGGCATCGACGGGCAGACGGCGGCCAGTTGGCGTTACTCCCTCGACGCGGCCCTAGCCTGGCGCCCCGAGGAGATCTACCTGTACCCCCTCTACATCCGCCCGCTCACCGGCCTCGGCCGTCACACCGACCCGCCGGCGTCCGACCAGGAGTGGGACGAGCAGCGCCTGCGCCGCTACCGGGAGGGCCGCGACCATCTGCTCTCCCAGGGCTACGAACAGGTGTCGATGCGCATGTTCCGGCGCTCGGACGCGCCGCCGCAGGGCCCGGACGACTACGCCTGCCAGACCGACGGCATGATCGGCCTGGGCTGCGGCGCCCGCTCGTACACCTCCCGGCTGCACTACTCCTTCGACTACGCCGTGTCGATGCGGGAGATACGCGGCATCATCGACGACTACACCGCCACCGAGGACTTCTCCCGCGCGCTGCACGGGCGCCCGGTCGACGAGGACGAGGCACGGCGCCGGCATCTGCTGCAGTCGCTGCTCCAGGCCGAGGGCCTGCCCGTCGCCGAATACCGGCTGCGGTTCGGTTCGGACCCGTACGACGACTTCCCCGCCGAGCTGGACACCCTCGCCGCCCGTGGCTGGCTCGACGGCGACCGGGCGGAGCGGCTGCGCCTGTCCGCCGAGGGGCTGGCCCACTCGGACGCCATCGGCCCCGACTTCTTCTCACCGGGCGTGCGCGACGCCATGGCCGCCTACGAGACGAAGTGAGAGGCGTCCGGTGGATCTGACACTGCTGTACCGAGGGCCGCTCTCCTCCTGCGACTACGACTGCCCCTACTGCCCGTTCGCGAAGCGCCGCGACACCACGGCGCAGCTGCGCACCGACCGCGCGGCACTGGAACGGTTCACGGCGTGGGCGTGCGAGCAGCGGGAGGACGGCCTCTCGGTGCTCTTCACCCCGTGGGGCGAGGGACTGGTCCGCTCCTGGTACCGGCGCGCCCTAGTGGAACTCTCGCACCAGCCGCACGTCCGCCGGGTCGCCATCCAGACCAATCTGAGCTGCCGCACCGACTGGCTCGCGGACGCGGACCGCGACACCGTCGCCCTGTGGTGCACCTACCACCCGGGCCAGACACCCTACGAACGGTTCCTTGCCAAGGCGTACGAGCTGTCCGCGCTCGGAATCCGCTTCAGCGTCGGCATCGTCGGCGTAACGGACCATCTGGAGCACGCGCGACGGCTGCGCGCCGAACTGCCGGACCATGTCTATCTGTGGGTGAACGCGGCCGAAGGGCACACCTACACGGACGAGGAGGCCGGTGAGTGGAGTGCGCTGGACCCGCTCTTCCCGTTCAGCCGCCACCCGCACCGCTCGGCGGGCCTGCCGTGCCGCACCGGTGAGTCGGTGCTCTCGGTGGACGGTGAGGGCGCGGTGCGCCGCTGCCATTTCGTCCGCGCCGAGCTGGGAAATCTGTACGACGGTTCCTACCGTGCCGCGCTGCGCCCGCGGGCCTGTCCGTCGGAGGTGTGCGACTGCCACATCGGATACGTGCACCTGGAGACGCTGCCGTTGTACGACGTGTTCGCGGGCGGCGTCCTGGAGCGGATTCCGCGAGTCGCCACGGACCGGCCGCTCCTGCCACTCGTCCCGTACGGACGAGGTGGCGTCGGCGTGGCTGCCATGACAGGGTCGCCTGATTCGTGAACGTGCTGTTGGTGAGAGGAAGTTCGTGGACACGCAGACCTGGGACGCACTGGCCGTATCGATGAAGAACGCGTACATCGCGGGCCCGGGCGAGGGGGCGGTGCCCCGCCCGGTCATCATGCCGCTGGTCCGCGGTGAACTGGTCGGCCTGATCTGGCTGCGTCCCGTCGAGACCGGCAAGGACGCGCTCACCGGCATCGCCCAGCTGTCGAACATCGCCGCGGCGGCCGGTGCCGACGAGGTCGTCCTCGCCTGGGAGACCCAGGACGTCGCTTCCTCCTGCGAGTTGCCGGTCACCGACCCCGCGCCGTGCCTGAACCTGGTGCACGCCACGAAGGACGGCCACACCCTGCACCGCTTCCCCTACACCGAGCAGGCCGCCGAGGGCCAGGCCACGCTCGAACCGCGGTGGCTCCCCGCGCCCGAACCCCAGCCTGACGGCGAACTGATCCCGCCGGTCCGGGCGGCGGTCGACTACTCCTTCATCCCGCTCGAGATCGACCACCCCTCCCCCTTCGGCGTCACCGTCGTCCTGATGGAGGAGGACGGCTACAGCGTGCGCCTGACCGAGTCGTTCGCCCTCTGACGACCGGTCAGCAGCCCGATCCAGCGATCCTCGCCCCCTGCCAAAGGACGGAACGCCGCCCATGACCGGGAGGGCCGCCCCTCCCGGACCGGCGGAACACCAGAACATCGACACGTCGGTGCCGCACTCGGCGCGCATCGGGAACCACTGGCTGGGCGGGAAGGACAACTACCCCGTCGACAGAGCGGCCGGTGACGCCTACACGGACGTCTTTCCCCGGCATCGTCACCATCGCCCGCAGCAGCCGCGCCTTCGGGCCCGCAACATCACCTACCTGGTCGCCGAGGCGGGCATCCGGCGGTTCCTGCACGTCGGGACCGGTCTGCCGAGCCTCTCGCCTCCGCGTCAGCGGCCCTTGCGGACCCGGGCCGCCGCCCGGGCGTCCGCGGTCTTGCGGGCCTCGGCGGCTTTGCGGGACTCCTTGGCGGGGCGGCCCGGGCGGGTGCCGATGCCCCGGAAGCGGGCGTTGCCGGTGGTGGTCTTCGTCTCGGTCGGCGGGCGCTTCGCGCCGGTGATGGCGGTCAGCTTCTCCTCGCCGGAGCGCACCTGTGCGACCGTCGGGCGAATCCCGGCGTCGGTCATCATCCGGTTGACGTCGCGCCGCTGGTTGGGGGTGACCAGGGTGACCACCTTCCCGGACTCGCCCGCACGCGCCGTGCGCCCGCCACGGTGCAGGTAGTCCTTGGCGTCGGCCGGCGGGTCCACGTTGACGACGAGGTCCAGGGCGTCGATGTGAATGCCCCGCGCTGCGACGTTGGTGGCCACCAGCACGGTGATCTCACCGTCCTTGAACTGGCCGAGCGTGTGCGTGCGCTGCGGCTGCGACTTCCCGCTGTGCAGGGCGCCGGCCCGCACCCCGCTGGCCCGCAGGTGACGGGTGAACTGGTCCACGCCGGTCTTGGTGTCCAGGAACATCAGTACCCGGCCGTCCCGTGCGGCGATCTCCGTCGCGGTCGCGTACTTGTCGGCGGCGTGGATGTTCAGGACGTGGTGTTCCATCGTGGCGACCGAGCCCGCCACCCGGTCGACCGTGGCGAGCACCGGGTCGTGCAGGTGGTCGTGTACCAGTTGGTCGACGTTGCGGTCGAGTGTCGCCGAGAACAGCAGCCGCTGTCCCTCGGAGGGGAGCTGGTCCATGATGTCCGACACCTGCGGCAGGAACCCCAGGTCGCACATCTGGTCCGCCTCGTCCAGCACCGTGATCCGCACGTGGTTCAGGACGCAGTCCCGGCGCGACACCAGGTCGGTCAGCCGTCCCGGGGTCGCGATGACCACCTCGGCGCCGGTCCGCAGCTCCGCCTGCTGCCGGTTGATCGACAGCCCGCCGACCACCGTCGCCAGTCGTACGTTCAGTGTCCGCGCGTACGGTGCCAGCGCGTCGCCCACCTGCTGTGCGAGTTCCCGGGTCGGCACCAGCACCAGGGCGAGCGGCCGCTTGGACTCCGCTCGCCGGCCGGCCGTACGGACGAGCAGCGCGAGCCCGAAGGCGAGCGTCTTGCCGGAGCCGGTCCGCGCGCGGCCCAGGACGTCACGGCCGGCCAGCGCGTTGGGCAGGGTCGTGGCCTGGATCGGGAAGGGCTCCGTGACCCCGAGGCCCGTCAACGTCTCCATGAGCTCCGGCGGCAGCCCGAGCGCGTCGAAGGAGGCGGCCGGCGGCAGACCCGGGGCCACCGTCTTCGGCGTGGAGAGCTCGCCCTGCGACAGAGCAGCCTGCTGGGGCTTGCCTGTACGGGAGTGTCCGGGGCCCGACGGTCTGGCGTTCATGAGGAACCTTCCTGGTCTGACGCCTGCAACGCGCCGGGGCCCGTACCCCTTGGCACGGGCCCCGGCGGTGTCGAAGCGTGACCCCATTTTATCAGCGGCGGCACCCCGATTCAGCTGCCCGGGTGCTGAATGCGTTCGTATTCCTCTATTGGACCTCAGCGCGTCGGCGAGCAAGGCTGGGCCGCGCACCCTTACCTGGCGACACCCGGAAGAGGTCACGAACACATGCTCACTCGACGCATCGGTGACGTGGAGGTCAGCGCGCTCGGTCTGGGCGGGATGCCCATGTCGATCGAGGGACGGCCGGCCGAGGCCCGTTCCCTCGCCACCATCCACGCCGCGCTCGACACGGGCCTGACCCTGATCGACACGGCGGACGCCTACCACCTCGGCGCCGACGACGTCGGTCACAACGAATCCCTCATCGCCAAGGCGCTGGCCTCCCACGAGCGCGGCCCGGACGTCCTGGTCGCCACCAAGGGCGGACATCTGCGTCCCGGTGCCGGCAGGTGGACCCTGGACGGCTCCCCCGCGCACATCAAGAAGGCGTGCGAAGCCTCACTGCGCCGCCTGGGCGTGGAGGCCATCGGGCTGTACCAGTTCCACCGTCCCGACCCCGAGGTGCCGTACGAGGAGTCGATCGGCGCGGTCCGGGACCTGCTGGACGAGGGCAAGATCCGTATGGCCGGAATCTCCAACGCCGACCCGGACCAGATCCGGCAGGCGAACGAGATCCTCGGCGGACGTCTCGTCGCCGTGCAGAACCAGTTCTCTCCGGCCTTCCGCTCCAGCGAGCCGGAACTGCGGCTCTGCGACGAGCTGGGCATCGCCTTCCTGCCCTGGAGTCCCCTCGGCGGTATCTCCCGGGCCGGCGGCCTCGGTTCGACTTACGCCCCCTTCGCCCGCGTCGCCGAGGCTCACGGCGTCAGCCCGCAGCGCGTGTGCCTGGCCTGGATGCTCGCCAAGTCACGGGTGGTCGTGCCGATCCCCGGCGCCAGCCGCCCGGAGACGATCCGCGACTCCGCCGCCGCCGTGGACCTGGTGCTCTCCGCCGAGGAGTCGGCCGAGCTGGACGCCGTCCGACACTCGTGAGACGTCGATGGGTGAAGGTTCTGCTGATCACGGTCGTGGTGCTCGCCGCGCTGTTCACAGTCGCCGACCGAGCCGCCGTGCACTACGCCGACAAGGAGGCCACACAGCTCGCGGAGGAGAAGTACGGCTACGCCAACACCACCGACGGCCACGTGGGCGTGACGATCGAGGGCTTTCCCTTCCTGACCCAGGCGGCCGGTGAGCACTTCGGCCATGTGCAGCTGACCGCGACCCGGTTCACCATCGACACCACGGCCAACCTCCAGGGCGGCTATCTGCACGTCGACCGTCTCCACCTGGACCTGCGTGATGTGCGGGTGACATCGCTGACGGCGCGCAGTGCCGAAGCGAACCTCGTCACCGGCACCCTGACCCTCTCGTACGAGGAACTGTCCGGCGTGTTGTCCCGGCTCACGCGCGACGGCGGCCCCTTGCGGGTCTCCCGGGCACCCCGATCGAACGGCCAGGCGGCACGCGTCAAGGTCTCGGGGACGGTCGGCGGGACGGCCCTGGACGCCACGGGGACACTTCTGGCGCAGGGCACGGAACTTTCCCTGACGGTGCCCGGTGTCGAAAGCGCCGGAAACGTCTGGCGGGTCGGCCTCCCGGAGGGCGTCGGCTTCGAGGCGGCGCGCGCCACCGAGGACGGCGTCGAGATCAGCCTCGTCGGTCATCAGGTGACGCTCGGCTCGTCGCGCTTCGGAGGTTGAGACGAACGGCGCGGAAGGGGACCGACGGCGCCCGGCGCTACGGAAGCAGGCCGGACCTCCTGGCCGCGGTGACGGCTTCGAGCCGGGTGCCGGTGCCGAGCTTGCGCATCACCGAGCGCAGGTAGCCCTTCACGGTCTCCAGGCCGATGTCGAGCCGGTCGGAGATCTCCAGGTTGGTGCAGCCCGCGGCGACCGCGACGAGGACGTCCAGTTCGCGCGGCGACAGACGCGGGGCCGGCCCAGGGGATGTCCGCTCGGAGCAGCAGCCCGACTCCAGCAGGGAACACACCTCGTGGAAGCGTTCCTTGAGGTGGCCCTCGCCGATCGTCGCCGTCAGCTCGAGCAGCGCGGTGTGGACTTCGTGCACCTGTTCCAAGGCCGCCGCGTCGTGAGGCGCGGCAGGACTCCGCACGGCCCGCTCCTCCGAGAGGAGCCGGTGCGTGTGCTCGTGGGTCGCGAGGAACTGCTCCAGGTCGCGGGCGGCATCCGTCACCGCGGTCAGTACGCGGTCACCCAGCCGTACGGCTTCACGCGATCCCACGAAGAGCGCGGCTCGTACCGTGGTTCCCACGATCACGGGCGCCGCCGCCATCGCCCGCACCTCCTCCGCCGCGACGAAGGAGTTGTACTCATGGCTGATCTGCTGGGCCGACGGACAGTCGCTCACCGTCGCGAGCCGACGCGTGGTCAGCACCTGTCCGATCAGTCCGGCGCCCGCCGGCACGGAGAACCCCCGGCGGCACGGCGACTTCACGCCGCTGGTCTCACCGATCCACAGCAACTGCGGGCCGACGACCCAGGCCGCACCCGCGACAGGCATCCCGCTGTCCCTGCGCAGCGTCAGCACCGCGGCGCGGGCAGCTGCGGCCTCCGCACTGTCTTCCGCCGGCAACACGACCGGGTCGACTCCTCACCTCACGGCAGCTCCATGCCCCTCCTGGTGCGCCGAGAGGCTGCTCACCCGACGCCAGGAGAACAGTTCTGCAAGCACCCTTCGACGTCAAGAGCCTGGTGTCAAAACGCAATTGACCGCTCGTCAGCTTCATCTGCAGTGGCGGGCCCGCACTCGGGACCCCCTCATCCGGGGGTAGCTGGGTGACACGGTTTGCCTCATGGTGGTGCCAGTAGAAAGCCGCTTCCCGGTCCACAGAACGGGATGTACAGCCGTATGACCCGTCACCAGGGCCGCGCGCCACCCCCTGCGCACCCGGCGGCTCCGAGCCCGTTCGCAGACCATCGGCAGCTGACCTCGGCACGCGGAAACACCCCCCACATTCGTCTGGCGGTACATGTGACACCTACCGATCCGAGCAACTCACCGGAAACGAACGCCGGCTGGCAGGACGGTGCGCGGGACAGGCAGGATCTGCGCCGGCTCGTCGACACCTACGCGTCCGCCCTGGACCGGCAGAACCCGAGGCTGTTCGCCTCGCTGTTCGACAAGGACGGCGAACTGGTCCTGAACCCCCCGGCAGGCACCAGCTGTCCGCCCCTCGTCCTCGACGGGCGGGACGGCTGGGCGAGCGTGCTGTCCGTGCTGGCGCCGTGCGTCGTCACCACGCACTTCGTCGGCAACCACACGGTCCAACTGGCCGGGGACAGCGCCTCGGGAGAGACCGACTGCCTCGCGCACGAGATGTACGCCGCCGATGCCGACGCCGCCAGACTGCGCGTGCGCTCCATCCGTTACCGCGACTCCTACCGGCGTACGACAGGAGCCTGGCGCTTCACCCGCCGGGAACTGACCGTCGACTGGACCGAGGACCGCGTCCTCACGCCCCCCACCGGCCGCTGACCCCGCACAGCAACGCACGTCGGGAGCAGACTGGGTTCCCGCGCAGACCGAGGAAAACGCATGACAGCGAAACCACCCCCCGTTTCGGACGACGACCGCCAGCTCAGGCGGGCCATCGACTCGTTACGTCACACCACCGGAGTGGATCTCACCTTCGGCGGCGTCGTGACCAGAGGGCGGCACGCCCAGCTCACCGAGTTCGCCGGGAACTCGACCAGAGCCCTCATGGGGTTGACCCTCGGGTTCGGCATGGGGCTGGGCGGCAAGGCGGTGGCTCTGCACCGCCCCATCGCGGTCAACGACTACGCGAACTCCAAGCGGATCAGCCATCACTACGACCTGATGGTCGCCGCCGAGGGCATTCGTGCCGTCGTGGCAGCTCCCGTCGTGGTGAACCGGACGGTGCGGGCGGTGATGTACGGCGCGGTCCGCCAGTCCGTCGGGCTGGGCGACCGGACGGTCGACGCCGTCATGGACACCGCCCGCGCCCTGGAACAGAACCTGGCCGTGCGCGACGAGGTGGCGCGCCGCCTCGGCCGTCTCGACGGGTCCGGGGTGGCCGCCGACCGCGCACCCGCACCGACGTCCCCTCGATGGGAGACGATCCGCGAGGCGTACGCCGAGCTACGGGTTCTCGCCCAGCACCTCACGGACAACGACCTGCGCGACCGGGTCGCCGCGCTGAGCGACAAGCTGGCCGACGCCGGAACCCCCGCCTCACGGCGCTCCGCCGACCCGGTTCTCTCTTCGCGAGAACTCGACGTCCTGTCGTGCGTCGCCCTGGGGCGGACCAACACCGACGTGGCGGATGAACTCGGCCTTCGGGCCGAAACGGTGAAGAGCTATCTGCGCAGTGCGATGCGCAGGCTGGGATGCCATTCGCGCCTGGAGGCGGTCATGACCGCCCGCCGCCTGGGTCTGCTGCCCTGAGAGCATAAATGGCCCAGGAGAAAAAGGGTCAGGAGAACAAAGAGGCCAGGGGACAAGACACGGTCTCTGGGTTTCGGCACATTCTGGAGCCACCCAGCAACCTGGGGGGCCGCCCGGTGGCGGCTGGGCGGCTTCAGAATGCGCCGGACCTCATAGCACGCGGCCGGCACGGTTCAAGAGTCGAGGGCTTCCTTGCGGGGCCGCCCCAGGACGGACGGCCTGCGGGTCCTCCTCACCGCATCTGGATCCGGAAGATACCGTCGACCTGCCAGGCGGCGATGAGCGCCTGACCGGGTAACCGGTCGGCGTCACTGCCTTCAACGGTCGGAGACAGAGGGAAGGTCCGCGGTTCGGGCATGCCCCCACAATGAACCGGACGCACATAATCCACTACCCCCTTCTGAGGGGGGCCGGGCCGACAACAGACGCACCGACGACAGGACCTACAACATGATCATTTTTGGCACCAAGGGATACCTCTACCAGCTCGCGATACTCACCCTGGTGTGCGGCCAGTGCGGGAATCCCTCCGCGCACGCGCTCCGGAAGCGCGTCACCAAGTTCACCCTGTTCTTCGTGCCCCTGTTCCCCTTCTCGACGAAGTACACGACCCAGTGCACCTTCTGCGGGGCGGAGCAGAAGGTGACCAGGGAACAGGCGGAGCAGATGCAGGGCGTCGGCGGCGCTGCCGGTACCGGCGGCCGGACCGACACGCCGCCGCAGCAGTCCTACCGGCCCTGAGCAGAGGGACCCTGAGCAGGGGCTCCCGGGGTCGTCATCGTGATACCTGCCGGATGCGGCGCAGCATCAGGAAGCCGGCTATCAGGAGAAGCGCTCCGAGCGCGGCCGGCCACAGCTGGGTTCCCGTGTCGGCGAGATCGCCGGTGACGGCCTGCGGTTCGGTCTGCGGGACGGAGACGCCACCGTTGCCGTTGCCTTCGTCTGCGGTCGCCACGCCGCCTGCCTGGCCGTCAGCGTCGTCCGTCGGCGACGCGGCCGACTCGGCCCGCTGGGTGGCCGACGGTGACGTGTACGCCCTGGGCTCCGCTTCGACGGGCTCCTTGGTGGGAGTGGCGCTCGCCGGGTCCGGTGCCTGCGCACTCGGCTGGGACGAGGGGTGAGCCGACGAGGGAGCCGAGGGGGAATCCGTGGGCTCCGGGGTCTCGTCGTCGCCCGGGGTGACCGTGGGGTCGGCGGTCGGCTCGTCGGTCCCACCGGACGGCGGGTCGGGAGTCGGCGCCGGGCTGTTTCCCGGGTCCTCGCCGTTCGAGGCGCCGGCGCCGCACTGACGGCCGGTGTTGATGCAGTCGACCATCTCCCGCATCAGGTCCTCGTCGAAGACGTTGATGAAGTCGCCGTGGTCCGTGACCGGCTTGTGCAGCTGCTCGGGGAAGGAGTCGACCGCGAACAGTGGCACCGTACGGCCGCCGTCCTGAAGGCTCGGCGCGTCCACGTCGTAGACGATGCGCTGCACCAGCTGCGGAATCGCCTGGAAGCCGTCTCCGCAGTTTCCGGCGGCGTCGGCGAACGCCACGTGGGTGCGGTGGTTGGCGCTGTCGATGTTCCTGCCGTCCCAGCAGCTCTGGAACCTGAACGTGCGCACCACGTCGCTGCCCTGGGGGCACAGCGGGTACTTGTCCTTGAGCTGGCGGTCCTCGAACCCGGTGCAGCTCCAGGAGGCGTTGACGTTGGCGGGGCCGTTGACGAACGCCTTGGCGTCACCGGTGATGATGCGCAGCAGCTTGGGCATGGCCACGACCTGGCCGCGCGGGTTGCCCACGAACGTCATCGTGACCTGCGCGGGCGTGACGATCTCACCGGCGTTGCCTTCGATGCCGCCGCCGGGAGACTGGGCGTCCTGTTCCTGCGCACCGTTCTGCAGGCGCAGCACGGGCCAGAAGTAGGAGGACCTGTCGCCCTGGTCCACGCAACTGGTCTGCGCCGCGGCCAGGTCGTCGTTGCTCGCGAACGCGTCGTTGGACTGGTTGCCGACGTAGTCGTGGAAGTGGTGCGCGCCGTTGGAGACGCCGGGGGCCACGATGACGTTGTCCGAGTTGAACAGTCCGTTCGCGTTCACACCGCAGCTGGTGGCGAAGGTGCCACGGGAGGCGTTGTTCTCCGGGGACGGGAACTGCACGTTGGGCTGGACGGCGGTGATGTCCGCGAAGTCGTCGGCCACCGGCCCGTTCCCCGCCTGGCCACCGTTGCCGCTCTGCTGGCCTTCCTGGCCGCTCTGGTCGTCGCCCTGACCGTCACCCTGGTCGTCGCCCTGATCCTGGCCGTCCTGGTTGCCCTGACCGTCCTGGCTGTCGCCGTTCTGGTCGCCGTTCTGGTCCTGCCACTCCCCGGCCTGATTGCCGGAGGCACGGAACTCGCAGGCCGCCAGGTCCTCGATGCCCTGTGGGCGGTCTCCCACCCGGTCGATGGCGATGGCGATGCGTTCGATGGTCGCGGCGCGCTTCTCCTTCAGCGGGTTCATGATCGCCGAGTCGGCGAAGCCGCTGTCCTGCTGCATCGCCTGCGTCGACTCCTGCAGCCGCTGATAGGCCTCGGCGATCTGCTGGTCCAGGGCGGCGAGTTCGTTGTCGACCTCCGACCGGGCCTCGTCCGGTACGAACGCCAACTGGTCGCCGACATCGGGGCAGTCGATCGTGGCGGCTCCCGAGGACAGCGTCCGGTCGGTCCCGCTCCGCTGAGCCGAGTCGCCGCCCTGACCTCCTTCGGTGGCCGAGGCGTACACGTTCCCCACGACCAGTCCACCTCCGCCCAGCATGAGGGCGACCGCCGCGAAGGTGGCGCGGCGCGGGCCTGTCGGGCGTCTGCGCGTGTTACGTCCCACGGAAGTACTCCGCTTCCTGGCCGATTCGACATGGAAAGGTCCCCAGCTCCATACGCAGGCGGACTCACGGGCGTTCAAGCGCCACGCGGATTCATAGAAATCTCTCAGGAAACACGGTGTCCACGGGGGTCCCTCAGACCCATAAGTCCAGTTTATGGGCTCATAACCCTGACCCCCGTACTAGCTTAGGCTTGCCTTAGTTTAGGCTTCCTTCGAAGATCTCTTGTCATCACTCGAAGGGAACCTGATCATGCCTCGCCCTCTGCGGGTGGCCATTGTCGGAGCCGGCCCCGCCGGGATCTACGCCGCCGACGCGTTGCTGAAGTCCGCAGTGGCCGCGGAGCCCGGCGTGTCCATCGACCTCTTCGAGCGGATGCCGGCCCCGTTCGGTCTGATCCGGTACGGCGTCGCCCCCGACCACCCCCGCATCAAGGGCATCATCACGGCCCTGCACCAGGTGCTCGACAAGCCGCAGGTCCGCCTCTTCGGCAATGTCGACTACCCGGGCGACATCAACCTGGACGATCTGCGCGCCTTCTACGACGCGGTGATCTTCTCCACGGGGGCCACGGCCGACCGGGCCCTCGACATACCCGGCGTCGAGCTGGACGGCTCGTACGGGGCCGCGGACTTCGTCTCCTGGTACGACGGACACCCGGATGTGCCGCGTACATGGCCCCTCGACGCGGAGAAGGTCGCGGTCCTCGGGGTCGGCAACGTCGCGCTCGACGTGGCGCGGATTCTCGCCAAGACGGCGGACGAGCTGCTGCCGACCGAGATCCCGCCGAACGTCCATGCGGGCCTCAAGGCCAACAAGGCGCTCGAGGTGCACGTCTTCGGCCGCCGCGGCCCGGCGCAGGCGAAGTTCAGCCCGATGGAGCTGCGCGAGCTGGACCACTCCCCCAACATCGAGGTCATCGTCGATCCCGAGGACATCGACTACGACGACGGCTCCATCGCGACGCGGCGTGGCAACAAGCAGGCCGACATGGTCGCGAAGACACTGGAGAACTGGGCCATCCGCGACATCGGCGACCGGCCGCACAAACTGTTCCTGCACTTCTTCGAGTCGCCCACCGAGATCCTCGGCGAGGACGGCCAAGTCGTCGGTCTGCGTACGGAACGGACCGCTCTCGACGGCACCGGCAACGTCAAGGGCACCGGCGCCTTCAAGGACTGGGACGTGAGCGCGGTCTACCGAGCCGTGGGTTATCTGTCCGACAAGCTGCCCAAGCTGCCCTGGGACGTCGAGTCGGGCACCGTCCCCGACCGGGGCGGCCGGGTGATCGAGGAGACCGGCGAGCACCTCACGTCGACGTACGTCACCGGCTGGATCCGGCGCGGCCCCGTCGGACTGATCGGGCACACGAAGGGCGACGCCAACGAGACCGTCGCCCATCTGCTGGACGACTACGCGAGCGGTCGTCTGCCCGAGCCGGCTTCGCCCGCCCCGCAGGCGGTGGACGCGTTTCTCGGCGAGCGGGACGTCCGCTTCACCACATGGGAGGGCTGGCACCGGCTGGACGCCGCGGAGAAGGCTCTGGGTGAGCCCCAGGGGCGCGAGCGCGTGAAGCTTGTCGAGCGCGAGGACATGCTCCGGGCGAACGGGGCGTAAGCAGGGCCGCAACAGCGACAGGGCTCGGCTCGCGGGGTGCCGCGAGCCGAGCCCTCGTCAGTTCCTCAGCCGGATTTGCCGAGGCGGCCGACCGGGTCCGGGCCGTCGGTCAGAGCGGATTCGGACTGCCCTCCGATGCCGAACTCCCGCGCCTGGTTGCGCATGCTGCGCAGCGCCAGCAGGAGCACGCCGATGTCGTCCAGGTAGACGGGATCGGGCACGAGGTCGGTCGGGAGCACCAGGTAGGCGACCGCGCCCCAGAAGACCCAGCGCGAGCCCGTCGGCAGCCCCGCGCGGCGCAGGTCCCGGCGGGTGCGGACCAGCCGGACCAGCACAGTGCCCGCCACGGCCAGCGCGGCCGCTGCCAGGACCGCGACGATCACGATCACTGTCGTGGTGAAATCCATCGCCCCTCCGCTGTTCCGTGTGTGTCCGCTCCGGCCTTCCTACCCTTCGACTTCCCCCTCACCACGTCTCCACACCGTGACCGCCGCATCTCTCTGGCAGCACATTTGAGACAGTCCGAGGTGAGGACAGTGCGGACTGTACCCAGCCGCGGCGGATTTCCGCAGGTTGAGCCGGACGACAAAACGCCCGCGAAGAGCGCGAACGAGCCAGTACTCGATACTGATTCACAGCCCGTTGATTGTTCCGGACCACCGCTGCCATAATCCGCTTCCTGACCCGTCGTCACCCATTCACTCGGCGATACGTCCGGATTCGCGATTCCCCCACCAAGTCCGCACAAGAACGTGACTCCGGCCTTTTCCGTCCCCCGAGTGAGCTGGATGACCGACGTTCGGAAGAGTTGGATGCGCGACATAATGCAGCGGAGAAGGTGCGTTTATGTCCAGTTATTTCACGCGGCCCGACGAGCCGCCCGTATACGGCCCGACATACACCGAACCCACTCCGGAACGGCTGATACACAGCCATCCTGAATTTCAGTCAATGCGGAAGGGGTATCGCCGCTTCGCGGCGGTGTCGACGGCACTCTCCGTCGGCGGGTTCCTTCTGTACATCCTGTTGTCGAACTTCGCGCCCGGCATCATGAATCAGCCGCTCGCCGGTCATTTCACCCTCGGACTGGCGCTCGGACTGGGGCAGTTCCTGGTGATGGTGGTGACCGCCTGGCGCTATGTACTGCGCATGCGCACCAGCTTCGATCCGGTCGCCCGAGAGCTGCGCGCCCAGTTGGAACAGCCTCGGACCGGGCAGCACCGTCCGGCCGAGCAGGCCGGTGTCCGTCCCCGGAGCGCGAGGGAGTACCGCAGGTGGTGACCATCGGTGCCGGTGTCGTCGACCCGTTCAGCCGGCAGCTGACCTTCGTACTGTTCCTGTCGGTCGTCGTGGTCACGCTCTTCGCCGCACTGCTGATCGCCCCGCAGCGCGACGAGGTCGGCGAGTTCTATCTCGGCAACCGGGAGATGTCGCCGCTGCGCAACGGGCTGGCGATGTGCGGGGACTATCTCTCGGCCGCGACCCTGCTGGGCAGTACTGGGCTGGTCGCCCTCACCGGCTACGACGGGCTGTTGTACCTGTGCGGCACCACGGTCGCCTGGATGATGGTGATCCTGGTGATCGCCGAACCACTGCGCAACTCCGGCAGGTTCACCCTCGGGGACACCCTGGCGCTACGGCTGCCCCAGGGCGGACGAGCGGTCCGGCTCGCCCTCTCCCTCTGCACGCTGACCATCTGCTGCCTCTATCTGGTGGCCCAACTCGTGGGCAGTGTCGCCCTGTTGACCCAGTTCACGGGTGTGCCGAGCACCACGACCCGCACCCTGTGCGTCGTCGTCATCGGCACCATCGTCATCGTGTACGCCTCGCTCGGCGGTATGCCCGGCGCGACGTTCATCCAGATCGTCAAGGCCGTGATGCTCGTTTCCGGCGTCGCCGTCACGGCCGTCATGGTGCTGCACCGCTTCGACTGGAGCTTCGACGCGCTGCTGGACGCCGCCACCGAGAACAGCGGCATCGGCCAGCGGTTCCTGGAACCGGGTCTGCGCTACGGCGCGAGCACCACCAGCAAACTCGACTTCCTCAGCCTCCAGTTGGCCATCGTGCTCGGACTCGCCGCACTCCCCCACGTGATGATGCGGCTGCTCGCCCCGCGCTCCTCCAACGTCCTGCGCTCCTCGGTCGTGTGGGCCGCGGGCCTGGTCGGCTTCGTCTGTCTGGCCGCCGGCATCCTCGGCCTGGGTGCCACCGCCCTCGTGGGCCGCGAGTCCATCATCGACACCGATCCGAAGGGCGACGCGGCCGTCCTGCTGCTCGCCCAGTCCATCGGCGGCGGGATACTCACCGCGCTTCTGTCGTGCCTGGCCTTCGTCACGCTGCTCGCGGTCGCGGCCGGTCTCACCCTCGCGGCGGCCTCGTCCCTGGCCCACGACCTGTACGGCGAGGTCATCCGCAAGGGGCGCGCCACCCAGGCCGAGGAACTGGGCGCGGCCCGGCTGGCGGCGGTGCTCATCGGCATGCTGGGGATGGCACTGGCCCTGCTGTCGTGGGAGACCAACGTCTCGACGCTCGCCTTCCTCGCGTTCGCCATCGCCGCGTCCGCCTTGCTGCCCACACTCCTCTACAGCCTGTTCTGGCGCCGTTTCAACTCCCGGGGCGCGCTGCTCAGCCTGTGCGGCGGGCTGGTCTGCTCGGTGCTTCTGGTCGTGTTCTCGCCGGTGGTCTCGTCGACCTCCTCCTCCGTCTATCCGTCGGCGGACTTCGCCTGGTTCCCGCTGCAGAACCCCGGCATCGTCTCCATCCCGGCGGGCTTCCTCCTCGGCTGGCTCGGCACGGTCCTGACGAACCGTCAGGAACCCTCCTCGTTCGAGGAGTTCGAGGTCCGTGCCCTCGTCGGAGCCGGGGCCGACACCGAGTAGGGCGTACGGCTCCCATGGCTCGGCCGGCTCCCGTGGGGACCGGTCGCGTCAGTGCCCTGGCAGCGGGCGTCCGCGTGCCCAGCCCAGCAGGACCAGGGAGCAGAGCGCGGCGAGGGCGCACCAGGTCGACATGAACTCCAGTCGCCACAGCGCCCAGCACACCGGCGCCCCCGCCCCGGCCAGGATCCCGAACAGCACCAGCCGGCGGTCACCGGAGAGCAGCAGGGAGCCGACCGTGGCGAGCAGATAGCCCGTGATGACCGGCCCGGAGTGGGACAGGTGGATGCCGTACCCGACCGTGTGGCCGCAGATGTCCGCCGTCACCCGGTGGGTCGCCAGGTCGTACGCGAATGCCGTGCTGGTCATGATGCCCACGGCCAGTGGCAGCAGGAGGCGGTGTCTCACCCTCCTGGGCGCCGCGCACAGCACGGCCGCCGGCACCCACAGGGCGAGCAGCGGGAGGGCGATGGCGGTCCAGAGCATGGTTCCCGGGCCGGTTCCGCCGTCCGCGCGCCAGACCAGGGACTCGACGATCTGGTGGGCCCCCAGGAGCAACGGCAGTGCGGCCAGCGGCAGATCGCGGCCTCGGCCCGCCCGGGCCACCGCCGCCACGCTCGCCACACCCACGGCAGAGATACCCACGCCCGCCACCAGGTCAGCCGTCGCACTCCAGCACATCACGCCGCCACAGGGTCCGTCGTCGCAGGCCTCGGCCTCACAGCGCAACACGACCCGACACCGGCCGCACGCCGGGCGTCGACGGACTCCCCCGGGGGAGGTCAGGCCGGGCGGTGCGCCACGACCGCGAACATCGTCACCGACATGTGCAGGGCACCCCGCTCCGCGGCCTCGGTCAGCGCCGCGTACAGGCCGTCGCGCTGCTCCTCGGTCATCAGTCCGCGCCGCACGGTCGACTCGCCCATCATGCGGACCAGGGGCCAGGGCACCACCTCGTTGTCCTGGAGCAATGCCTGCGAGCCCTGGTCGTCGATCAGCAGCCCCGCGGCGGACAGCTGGTCCGGAAGCCGGCGTCCGGAGTACGGGTTGGCCGCCGCGGCCAGGGCTCCCGCCATGAGTGCGGCCACCGCGTCGGGATCACCGGGGTGCAGGAGGGCGGTCGCCCAGTCCGAGTCGATGAGCACCACGCGTCCGCCGGGGCGCAGGACCCGCGCGATCTCGCCGACGGCCTTGTCCGGTTCGGACAGGTGTTGCAGGACCCGTTCGCACCACACCGCGTCCACCGTGGCGTCGCGCAGCGGGAGGGCGAGCGCGTCACCGTCCAGGAAGCGGGCCGTGCTGCCGGCCACCGCCGCCCGCTGCTCGGCGACCTCGCGCAGCGCCGGGTTCGCCTCGATGCCCACAGCGTCGCCGGACGGGCCGACGGCCGCCGCCAGGGCCAGGGTCTGCGATCCCGCGCCACTACCCACGTCGATCACTTGTTCGCCCGGACGTGGGTCCAGCGCGCTCTGCGCCCAGGCACGCAGCCGTCGTACGCCGTCGGCCCCGTCCTGCGCGTCCAGGGCCGCCACGAGCCGGCCGACGTCCGCCGTGGAGAAATTGCCTGCGTGGAACTCCGAGGTGGGCCGTGTGTCCGGTGTCTCCCCCATGCGGCCCACTCTAGGAGCAGGGTCACGCACGAACCACCAGAAGGGTCACTTCCGACCCGGGCCGCCGCTGCCGGACGACCAACGCGGGCGGGTCTGGTCCTCGCCACGTTTCGAGCCGGAGGAATCGAGGTTGTGCGGATCGATCCGCACCTCCTCCCCCGAGGTGTGCGGCACCTCGTTGGGCTCGCGCATCTCCCGCTCCTCGTGCACCGGCCCGGTCTCCGGCAGCCTCGGCTGCTCCTCCGGCCTGGGCCGGGGCGACTCCGCCTCCTTGGCCTTCACTCCCAGCCGGACGGCCCAGATCAGCAGGGTCACCACGACCAGGCCACCGGCGAAGGCGGCGATCACATTGAGTACGTTGCTCGATGCGGCGAGTACCTGTCCCGCCTCTGCTGCTGCGTCTGCCGTGTTCATGGTCGCCGAGTGCCCCGGAACCGTCCGGCTACTCACACCCCCCTCTGCGACAGCCACCCCTCGGCTGCCGGAGGGGACGCGGGCACGGGGGGTACGACCGGAGCCCCGCTGTCCGGTCGCCGGTCCGGGTCTGCGCGGGTTCGGTGGCGCGACGGCATAAGCTCGTTGGATGGCAAGGTACTTCGACGTCCATCCCGACAATCCGCAGCCCCGCACGATCAGTCAGGTCGCCGACAGCATCCGCTCCGGCGCGCTGATCGCGTATCCGACGGACTCCTGCTTCGCGCTGGGGTGCCAGCTCGGCAGCCGTGACGGCATCGACCGTATCCGGTCGATCCGGCAGCTCGACGACCGTCACCACTTCACTCTCGTGTGCCAGAACTTCGCGCAGCTCGGCCAGTTCGTGCAGGTCGACAACGACGTGTTCCGGGCCGTGAAGGCGTCCACGCCGGGCAGCTACACGTTCATCCTCCCGGCGACGCGCGAGGTGCCGCGCAAGCTGCTGCACCCGAAGAAGAAGACCGTCGGCGTACGCATCCCCGACCACACGGTCGTGCAGGCCCTGCTGGCCGAGCTGGGCGAACCGCTGCTGTCCAGCACGCTGCTGCTTCCCGACGAGAAGGAGCCGCTCACGCAGGGCTGGGAGATCAAGGAGCGGCTCGACCATGTCGTGGACGCGGTCGTCGACTCCGGGGACTGCGGCACCGAGCCGACGACCGTCATCGACTTCTCCAGCGGCGAGGCCGTGATCGTGCGCCGGGGCGCGGGAGACACGTCACGGTTCGAGTGACGGCTCCCGGGCGCGGTGCGGGGTGCGCTCGGGGCGTGGGCTGTGCATGGTGGTAGGAGTCCGGTCGAGCAAGGAGACGCCATGTCGATCCAGCACTCCGATTCGCCCTCTCCCTCCGACGACACCACGACCCCCGACGCCCTGCTGCACACCGGTGCCGAGCACGGCGCGTCGGCCGAGGACCTGGTGCTCGCGACGGGCCGTGACCTCACTCCGCGCAGTCTCGCCTGGGCGGAGCGGAAGCTGGCGGAGGAGGGGACTGCGGCGATGGACAAGCTGTTGCCGTGAGGCCCCCCACCCGTCGTGTGGCTCTTCGGCCGCGGGCCGGTGGAACCTCGTCGCGCCCACGCCCACGCCCACGCGGCGGAGCCGCAGATCGCCGCAGCCCCGCGCCCCTTCAGGGCGCCTGCGCACCGTGCCGCACAGTCAGCGGCTCGAAGGTGATCGTCGTTCTGGCACCGTCCTCGGCCCACCGCACCTCGACCGACGTGCCGGTCACCTCCACCCCGGAGACGACGCGCTCGGGTACGAGGGGTTCCGGGTCGGCCGTGAGGGCCGCCAGGGCGACGTGCAGTGAGGTGCCGGACGTCTCGCCGGTCAGTCGTGGGACGAGGGCCCAGCGGGTGTAGGCGGTGCCCTGCGGGGCCCGTGCCTCCTCGGCCTCGGGGGTCCAGCCGTACAGGCCGTGCAGCGCCGACGTCACCTCCTCCTCGGGGCCGGTCGCCCAGCCCGTGTGTGTGACGCGTGCCCCGGCCGGAGCGCCGGTCACACGGTGAACCCGAAGCTCGTGGCGGCCTCGTACCACCGTCACGCTCTCCACCTTCAGCCCCGGCACCATGGGCGGCCCGGCGGTGAAGACCGGGCGGTGCCAGGACGCGGCCCAGCCCCAGCCGTCGCCGTGACCCGCGCCCAGCGGGTGGATTCGGCGGCGCACACTGCCCCGGCCGCCGGTCTCCACGGAGAGGTGGTTGTCGGCGAGGTTGGCGGGGGCCGTCGGGCCGGAGTGCGTCGAGTAGGCCTGGCGGCCGTAGTGCGGGTCGTCCTCTGCCGCCGTCTCGCCCTCGTGCGGGCGGACGTGGTCGCTGCCGTGGTTGTGCAGCCGTACGATCCCGTCCGCGCGGGTCGACTGCACCAGCAGCCCCGGTGCGGGCAGTGCCAGCACCCGGTCGCACTCCTCGACCGGCGCGGGCTCCTCACGGGCCGTCCACAGGGGGGCGTCGGCGGGGGCGAGCAGGGAGACGAACGCCTTCGAGGCCCAGTAAGGGGACGCCGGGCCCGAATAGGTCTGCAGGGTGGCCTGGTGGGGGCCGTGCCAGCCGAGGGTCAGGAGGCCGTCCTCGGTCAGGGCGCCCCGGTCCAGGAAGTGGCGGAGGCTGCCGCTGATCAGCCGGCGGCTCGTCCCCGGGCTGAGCGGGGTGTGGCCGGTGAGGGCGCCGAGGCCGACGGCGGCGGAGGCGGCGAAGCGGTACGAGAGGGAGCGGCCGAAGTGGATCGGGGCACCGTCTGCGCCGAACATCAGCGCGAATCCGTCGAGGTGTTCGCGCAGGCGGGGGCCGTAGCGGGCGGACAGTTCGTAGTCGTCGCCCAGGTGGGCGTCGAGTACCGGGTACAGGTGCAAAGCCCAGCCGTTGTAGTGGTCGAAGGCCCGGCCGTCACCGTCGGCGTACCAGCCGTCGCCCCGGTACCAGGTCTCCATCAGCTCCAGGGCCCGCTCACGCGCCCTGGCCGTCTCCGCGTCTCCGCGCCCGACCGACTCCAGGAAACCGGCGACCGTATAGGGGAAGAGGTACCAGTTGTTCGGGGCGGGCGAGTGCCGCAGCGAGCCGCGCAGCCAGGCCTCCGCCCGGTCCTGTACGGCGGAGTCGAGCCGTTTCCACAGCCAGGGCGCCGTCAGCCTGAGGCCGAGGGCCACGGAGGCCGACTCGACCATCGGCTGGCCCTGCACGTCGTGGTCGAGGATGAGCGGCCAGGACTCGGTGTCGTCGCGGCCGGGGGTGAGGGTGCCCGCCGTGAGCCCCTGGGCGTACCGGTCGAGCCAGCCGTGCGGGTCGTCGCCGCCCGCGCCCGCCACGCGGAAGGCGGCGGCCAGGAAGGTGCGGGCGTAGCCTTCGAGCCCGTCGGAACGCACACCCGAGCGAGACGGGACGCCGGGCAGGTCGAGCAGGGCACCACCGGGGGTGCTCCAGCGCCACGCGGCAGCCAGCAGCCCATCCGCCACGGCCTCCCAGTGGGCCCTCGTGTACCCGGTGTGAGGGCTCGACTCGCGGTCCTCGGGCGGGAATTCGAAAGGCATGCTGCTGATGCGGGGCGTGCTGCTCATGCGAGGAAGGCCAGCCTTTCGCGTCGGACGGGATGGCGGAAGCCCGCGCCGGATGCCCAGTGTTCCGTCTCGGCGACGGCGAGGTCGGCCAGGCGGCGCCACTCGTTGCCCTGGGAACCGGCGAGGTGGGGGGTGAGGAATGCGTCGGGGCAGTTCCACAACGGGTGTTCGGGCGGCAGGACTTCGGGGTCGGTGACGTCGAGCACGGCGCGGATGCGGCGTTCCCGGACAGCGTCGGTGAGGGCGTCCTGGTCGACGACGCCTCCCCGGGCGGTGTTGATGAACACGGCGCCGGGGCGCATGGCATCGAGCAGGGCGCGGCTCACCAGGCCCTGGGTGGTGGGCAGCAGCGGGGTGTGCAGGCTGACCGTGTCCGAGCGGGCGAACAGGGCGTCCAACTCGACGCGTTCCACACCGAGTTCGGCCACATCCGCGTCGGTGACGCAGGGGTCGTACAGCAGGATGTCGAAGTCGTGGGGGCGCAGCAGTTCGATGACGCGGCGGCCGATCAGGGAGGCGGAGACGATGCCGACGGTCCGGCGGTAGTTGCCGATCGTGCGGGAGGTGCGCAGCCAGTTGTCGCGGGTGTGGGTGGCGGCGTAGGCGTGGGCCCGTTCCAGGACCTGTTTGCCGGAGAGCAGGATCATCGCGAGGGTGTACTCGGCGACCGGCAGGGCGTTGGCGGCGGCGGCGGACGACACCTCGACGCCGCGCTCCCAGCAGGCGTCGGTGACATGCGGGCGGACGCTGCCCGCCGTGTGCACGATCGCCCGCAGCCGGGGGGCAGCCGCGAGGACGCGGGCGTCGAGTACGGGGCAGCCCCAGCCGGTGACGAGCAGGTCGACGCCGGCGAGGATCTCGCGTGCGCGGTCGGTGCCGAAGTCGTCGAGCACCGGGAGCGGGGCGAGGTCGCAGACGGCGGCGAGGGCGGTCAGCGCGGCGGGGTCGAGGACGGCGGTCGCGGCGTCGGGGGACATGGCCAGGGCGGCACGGGGGCGGAAGCCGGGGCCCGGCGAGGACACGGTCATACGGGGTCGACTGCTCCTTGGTGGTCGGGAACTCCGGTGCGGGAGCCGCTGTTCGGCACGGTCCCGGCGAGCACGGACCGACGGCTACCGGGAATCCTGATCGGCGCAAGGAAAACGGTCAAGATATCGATCAGAAGAAAATAAAGCGGTCAAACGCTCAATCGACGTCAGGTGTGGAGACCGAGGAGGTCAGCGCCCGTGTCGACCCGCGCACCTTCAGTTCCGGCAGCAGCTCGATCCGGCGCACGGGCGCCGCCCCGCTGCCGCGCGGGTCCCGCAACCGATGCAGGAGCAGTTCGGCTGCGGCCCGGCCGACCTCGCCCTTGGGCGGGGACACGGCGGTGAGGGGGGTACCGCCGAGGGCGGCCACGACGTCGTCGTACGCGACGACCGAGCAGTCGTCCGGCACCCGGACGCCATGTGCGGCCAGGTCCTGGACCAGCATCAGCGCGTCCACGTCGCCGTGCAGCACGCACGCCGTGGCGTCCAGTTCGCGCAGGACGCCGGGCAGGTCGACGGCCGGACGGTCCGCGCCGGCCGTGCGGTCGGGGCCCGCGTCGGACGAGCTGAGAGTGAGGGTCCAGGCGTCGAGTTCCGGATGGGCTCCGGCGATCTCGGTGACGGCGGCACGCAGGGCCCGTGCGGTGGGGCTGTCGTCCCGGGCGGCGAAGACGATCCTGCGGTGACCGAGGGCGACCAGGTGTTCCACCGCGAGATGCGCGCCGTACCAGTGGTCGGAGCAGACGGAGTCCAGAGCGTGCAGTGCGCCGCCGGGGCGCGGTCTGCGCTCCATCAGGACGGTCGGTACGCCGAGCCCGCACAGCCACTTCGCGTCGGCCTTCTCGGCGGCGAGGGCGCGCCAGCGGGGGGCGATCAGCACACCCCGGGCACCGTCCGCCAACGCCCGCTCCACCAGTGGCTGTTCCGCGCCCGCGACCTGCGGGGCGATGTGCAGAGCGATGCGTACGCCGGCCTCCTCCAGGACGGGGCGGGCGCCGTGCAGGGTCTCGTAGAGGTAGGAGTGGCGGGCGGGTACCACCACGACGACGGTGTCGCCGTCCCCGGACGCGGTGACCGGCGCGGACCGGGTGTCCGGCACCGGGAGGGTGGAGCGTGCGATGCCGTGGCCGCGCCGCAGCCTGCCCTCGCGGGCGAGTTCCTCCACGTCCCGGCGGACGGTGACCACCGAGACCTCCAGCTCGGCGGCGAGATCGGTCACCCGGGCCGCGCCGCGCGCCCGCACGGCGGCCAGGATCCGCTGCCGCCTCAGTTCGACCGGCTCGCGCATTCCGCTCGCTCCCTCACGTCCGGACGCACCGACGTACGCGCGCACCGGAATGTTCGTTTGAACGCTTTGGCGCGCAGCATAGCTATCAGCGGGTCAATCGGCAGCATCGCCAGCGGAACCAATAATTCCGGCCGAACTTCATCCCTTATCGACCGATCTTGACCATCAGTCAAACAAAATTCACCGAGTACCCGCGGTAACTGCTTGCTTTGTGCGCACATGCGGAGAGAATTTCACCTCTCAACGTATTGCGTCTCGGGGGGATTTGGCATATGCAGGGAACAATTGACGGGTTCAGTTACGGGTTCGTCACACCTGTGGCCGCCTACATCATGGCCTGCCTGGGAAGCGCCCTGGGGTTGCGCTGCGTGGTCAGAACGCTGCTCAACCAGGACTCATGGAAACCGGGTTGGCTGGCACTGGGGGCGGCGGCCATCGGGTGCGGAATCTGGACCATGCACTTCATCGCGATGATCGGGTTCCAGGTCGAGGAGACTGCGGTCCGCTACGACATCGGGCTGACGGTCACCAGCCTCGCCGTCGCGATCGTCGTTGTCGGTATCGGCGTGTTCGTCGTCGGTTATCGCGGCGCCACGCCCGCCGCGCTCTCCGCCGCCGGCATCGTGACCGGTCTGGGCGTCGCCGCGATGCACTACCTCGGTATGGCGGCGCTCCATCTGAACGGGACGATCCACTACGACGCGGTGACCGTGGGGCTCTCCCTGGTGATCGCCATCGTCGCCGCGACCGCCGCGCTGTGGGCGGCCGTCTCCATCCGGGGCTTCCTGACCAGCCTCGGGGCGAGTCTGGTGATGGGTGTGGCCGTCAGCGGTATGCACTACACGGGTATGGCCGCCGTCAGCGTGCATCTGCACGAGACGTCCGCCAACACCTGGGCCGGCGACTCACCGACCTCGCTGCTGCTGCCGATGCTGATCGGCCCCATCATCTTCCTGCTGCTCGCCGCGGTCGTGGTGATGTTCGACCCGCTGCTGGTGCTCGGCGACGGGGAGTGGGGCGCAAGGAGCCCCCGGCAGGAACCCACGTGGCAGACACACCGGACAGCGCGGATACCGCAGCAGCCGGCGGCCCCGGACACGGGACAGCGCTCTCCCAGCCGGCAGCGGACACCGGCCCCGCCCCGGACGGATCTTCGCCTGTAGGACATTGCTACGGTGCCCCGATGGTTGACTCTTCACGGACTCACTCCTCCCGCGACACCCCGGAGGGCGCCGGCTGGGGCCTCGAAAAACCGGGCAGCTACCCGGAGTTGATGCCGCGTCGGGTCGAGAAGCTCTCATGGCTCAACCCCCGGACGCTGTGGCCCGCCCGCAACGGCGTGCTGGCCTCCTGGTTCGGCGACCCCACGGGCCGGACCCGAAGCCGCTGGGCCGAACAGCGGACAGCCGCGGGCGCTCCCGCCGACAAGGTGATCCGGCGCAGCGACCCGGACCGCTTCTCCTTCATGGTCATCGGCGACACCGGCGAGGGCGACGCACCCCAATACGCTGTCGTACCAGGCTTTCTGACGATGAGTCAGAACACGGCGTTCACCGTGCTCGCCAGTGACGTGATCTACCCCGTCGGGGCGACCGACGACTACGGCACCAAGTTCTTCCGCCCCTACCAGGACTACCCGGCGCCCATCTACGCGATACCGGGCAACCACGACTGGTACGAGGACCTGAACGGGTTCATGCGTGTGTTCTGCGATGCCCCGCCCCTCGCGGCGGCCCCCGCGCCCCGCCCGCTCACCCCCGCCTGGCTGCGCTCGCTCCTGTGGCACCGGCCGAGCGCCGTCGACGAGCAACGCCTGGCCGAGGCGGCCAAGTTGCGCTCGGCCCCCGCCCAACAGGCCGTCCAGCCCGGCCCGTACTGGGCGATCGACGCCGGACCGGTGCGCGTCATAGGCATCGACACCGGTCTGCTGGGGACGCTCGACGCCGAGCAGGGCCGCTGGCTGCGGGAGGTCTCCTCGGGTCCGGTCCCGAAGATCCTGGTCACCGGGTCGCCCCTCTACGTGGACGGGGAGCACCACCCCTGCCCGATCGAGGGCGGCGGCACGGTCGACGACCTGGTCCGCGATCCGGAGCGGAACTTCGTGGCCGCGATAGGCGGCGACATCCACAACTACCAGCGCTATCCGGTGGTCGTGCACGGCCGGACCATCCAGTATGTGGTCTCAGGCGGCGGCGGTGCGTTCATGCACGCCACCCACACCATCGAGCGCGTCTCGGTCGCCGACGTCACCGAGGACGACTTCCGCTGCTACCCCCTGCGCGGCGACTCGCTGGCCTTCTACAGCAGGGTCTACGGCCGTCGGCTGCACCTGCGCCGCTTCTTCACCCTCACCGAGGCCGAGGCGGCGGCCGTGGTCGCCGAGCGCCTGGGCATTCGTCCGACGCGGGCCCCGGGCGAGCCCGTCCGGCTGACCTGGCGCATCCGGCTGGTCGCCGGTCTGCTGGGCACGGCCCGCCGTCCCGGCCGCACCCGGCATCTGCGGCTCCCGGTCCGGAAGGCGTACACACAGCTGTTCTCGCCCGGTTCGGCGACGTACAGCCCACCGTTCTTCAAGAGCTTCCTGCGCCTCGACGTGTCCCCCGAGGAAGTCCGGCTGCGCTGCTTCTCCGCGACCGGCAAGCTCAGGCAGGAGCTGGATCCGCCGGTCGAGGACGAGGTGGTCATTCCGCTGACCAGGCCGCCTGGCACAATCGGCGATGTGTGAACGTCCGTACGACGATCGTTGGAGGAGCCCGTGCCCACCCCCTCACAGCCGCTGCGCAAACTGGGGTTTCTCACCATCGGGCTGTTCGACGGAGACGATCCGCGGGCGGGGCACGAGTCGACGCTGGAGATCATCGAGCTGGGTGAGCGGCTGGGCTTCGACAGCGCGTGGCTGCGCCACCGCCATCTCCAGTACGGGATCTCCTCCCCGGTGGCCGTTCTCGCGGCTGCCTCCCAGCGCACCCGCCGGATCGAACTGGGCACCGCCGTCACCCCGCTCGGCTGGGAGAACCCGCTGCGCCTGGCGGAGGACTGGGCGACCGTCGACATCCTCTCCGGTGGCCGGCTCAACCCGGGTCTGAGTGTGGGCCCGCCGATGAACTACGACCACGTCAAGGGCGCCCTCTACCCCGACACGGCGGACACCGAGGACTTCAGCTACCAGCGGGTCGAGCGGCTGCTGGACCACGTACGCGGGAAGGCTGCCAGCGACTTCAGCGGGGTGCAGGGGTTCGAGGTGTTCTCCGACCGGGTGCAGCCCCACTCCCCGGGGCTCGGAAGCCGGCTGTGGTACGGCGGTGGGAGTCTGCGGTCGGCGCAGTGGGCCGGTGAGCACGGTATGAACTTCCTGACCAGCAGTGTCGTCAAGGCCGAGGGCGACGAGGAGTCGCCGGACTTCGCCGAGATCCAGCTCGCGGGCGTCCGGGCCTTCAGGGCCCACCACCCGGACGGCGACCGGGCCCGGGTCTCCCAGGGCCTCGTCGTCATCCCCACCGACAGTGCCTCACCCGAGCAGCGCGCGAAGTACGAGGAGTACGCGGCGAAGCGGCTGCCGCGGACCGCGTCCCCGCAGGGTCCGGCACGGCTGATGTTCGCGCCGGACCTCGTCGGCACATCGGCGGAGATCGCCGAACGCCTGTACGCGCACGTGGCGTTCCAGGAGATCGACGAGGTGGCCTTCGCGCTGCCGTTCACCTTCGGCCACGAGGACTACGTCCAGATCCTCACGGACATCGCGACCCGCCTCGGTCCCGCGCTGGGCTGGCAGCCGGCCACCGGCTGAAGTGCCCTCACCACCGCCCGGGTTCGGTGCCGGTGATGGGCTCCGACGGCCTGCCGTCCACACCGGCCGGGATGTCGCCGGTCAGCATCACGCGGTGCATGACCCGGGGGTGGCCGAGGTGGGCGTTGTCGCTGGGGGCCAGGTGGATGGTGGCCCGGTTGTCCCAGAAGGCGACGCTGCCGGGCTCCCAGCGGAATCGGACCGTGTACTCGGGCCTGGTCGCCTGTTCGAGGAGCAGCTCCAGGAGCAGCCGGCTCTCCGCCCGGGAGACGTCCACGATCTGTTCGAGGTAGTAGCCGTTGACGAACAGCACCCGCTCCCCCGTCTCCGGGTGGACCCGCACCAGCGGGTGCACCGAGGCGGTCTGGTGGTCCAGCAGATGCCGGAGGTACGCGTCGTCGCCGGGCCGCGCCTGGTAGCCGACGCCGAGCCGGTGCTCGGCCCTGAGGCCGTCCACGAACTCCCGTACGGGCGCGGAGAGTCCGGCGTACGCGGCGGCCAGGTTGGACCAGGTGGTGTCACCTCCGTACGGCGGTACCGTCTCGGCGCGCAGGATCGTCGCGGCGGGCGGGTCGATACGCGCGCCATGGTCGCAGTGCCAGCCGCGCAGCAACGAGTGGCGGCGCCGCTCCAGCCACTCGGCGTGCTCCATGCCGTAGCGACCGCCCAGCTCCAGCCGGTCGGCGGTCGTCTCGACCTCCGGGAAGTCGGGCGGTGAGGCGCCACCGCGCCGGCCGAGGACGACCGGCTCGCCGAACCGGCGCGCGAAGGCGATGTGCCCGGCGTGGTCCAGCCGCTGGCCGCGGAAGAACACCACCTTCCAGCGCAGGACGGCCGTTCTGATCGCGGCGACCACGGCGTTGTCGAGGGGCTCGGTCAGGTCGACTCCCGAGATCTCGGCGCCGATGTGTCCGGCGACGGGCGCCACCTCCACTCCGGCGGTGTCCGCCTCCACCGACTCCTGTGCGGTCGGCGGTACTTCGCCGTTCGTGGCCCGGTCCGTCCGCATGCACGCTCCGATCGTGGGTCCGTCGTGTCGGTCTCGCTGGTGAGCGTGCCAGTATTCGGCGGGCGTGGCGACCTGGCGTCGCGCTTCGCCGGCCGCCCGGTACATCAACCCGCGGGTCCGTGGGGGCTGGTCGCAGGGCTTCGGCGCGGCGGGCGCGGCCGGCAGGCCGCGACGATGACCGCTGCCGCATCCGATGTCCCCGAGCCCAGTGCCTTCGTCCGACGCCTGCCTGCCGGGGAACGGCTGCCGACGCCCGGGGACCCGGTCACCGCGTGGGAGACCTTCCCCTTCGAGCCGTTCGAAGAAGAGCTGCGGATCGAGCCGTTGCTGCCTCCGGTGCTGCCCGAGCCGGATCGCGACGGCGAGGCCGGGCCCCGAGTACTGCATGATCTGCGCAAGCCCCACACGGACGCGCTCTGGGCGGACGAACACTGGCGGTTGGACGCGGTCGGCGAGGTGCGGCTGCCCGCCGTCGTGCTGCTGCAGCCGCGCGACCACTACGACCTGGGTGACCTGCCCGCCGCCCGGTCGGCCGAGCTGGGCCCGCTGCCGCAGCGCGCCGAGCGGGCCGTCCTGGCTGTGGACGGCGTCGCACGGGTGCACGTCAACCGGGTGCACGTCAACCGGTGGGACGGCGGCGCCCACCTCCGCTTCTGGCTGTTGGCCCGCCCCGCCGGCCTGGCCCAGTTGCGCGGCATGTTCCTCGCCCTGTGGGAGGAACTCCTGCCCCCGGTACCGGAGTCGGAACGGCTGCGGGCCGCTCGGCTGATCGCGCGGGCATTGGCGGCCGGGGGCGGGACGGCGTACGTGGGGTAGGGCGGGCTACGCGCCCACCCCCGCCATCCGCCACCCTTCCGTCCGGTCCTGCTGGGAGACCGCCTCGGCCGTGGCCATGACCAGTGGGACCAGCCGGGACGGCTGGAGCATGTTCACCGGGCCCACGACGCCCACCGACGCCACCACTGTGCCGCGCGCGTCGCGCACCGGGGCCGCGATCGCTCCCCGGCCCTCGCGCAGGGTGCCGCACACCATCGCGTAGCCTTCGCGCCTTGTCCTGCTCAGATGATTCCTCAGCGTGGTGCCGTTGGTGATGGTGGCGGCGGTGTACGCCCGCAGCGGGCCGGCGCAGATCTCGTCCTGCAGAACGACACCCGCGTTCGCCAGCAGGACCAGGCCCGTCGCTGTCACGTGCAGGGGGAGCCGGCAGCCGGGGTCACCCCAGTACGCCGTGAGACCGGGGTCGCTGGAGAGGAAGGACAGACAGACGCTCTCCGTTCCGTCGCGCAGGGCGAGGACCGCCGCGCCACCGGACTGGCCCTGGAGTTCCACGAGGTGGGACTGCGCGGCCTCGGCCAGGCCCGAGTAGCGGGGGGCCAGCGTCGCCGTCTCCCACAGTCGAAGGCCGATGCTGTAACCGCCTTCTTCTCCTCGTTCCAGTGCGCCCCAGCCATGGAGCTTGTTGACGATGCGATGGACCG
This sequence comes from Streptomyces kryoterrae, assembly GCF_054072135.1. Lineage (NCBI taxonomy): Bacteria > Bacillati > Actinomycetota > Actinomycetes > Kitasatosporales > Streptomycetaceae > Streptomyces > Streptomyces kryoterrae. The sequence continues at coordinate 572,519 of NZ_CM133358.1, forward strand.
TGGCGACCGGAAGATTGGATCGCCGGCTGATGTCGCTCAGCGTCAGGGTGCGGTTGTCGCGGTCGAAGACGCCGAGGATGCTGAGCGTCCGGTCGACAACCGAGCGCTCGGGGGCGCCTGGGTGAGTGGTCATCCCGTCAACTTCCCTTCACCTGCACATCATGTGGGGGCGGTTACTCGTGCATGTGCCAGAAGTGATCTGGCAACGGGCGGCCACGCCTATCATTGATTTTTAAAGAAGCCTGAGAAAGGTCGATTCCGGAACGCTCATGGTCGATTTCGCTTCGTTACCGATCCCCGTGATCCCCTACACCCCCCTCTGCAGACCCGGGGTCGGCATGGCCATGACCTCGCTCAGTGAGGTGCGCGCGAAGGACTCCATCGACTTCGCCACCGCGCCCCACCGGCTCGCCTATCACCAGATCATGCTGGTCGGATCGGGAACCGGAGACTTCACGATCGACTCCACGCGCTACCCGTGCCGGACGGGCTCCCTGCTGTGGATCCGGCCGAACCAGGTGATCCAGTTCGCGTCGGCGCCGAACTTGGAAGCCCACCTCGTCCTGTTCACCGAGACCTTTCCCCTGCGGCTGCGGGCCCAGATGGGAATGCTCGACGACGTCCTGCGCCCCTGCCACTGGCAGCTCCGCGACGACGAGCTGGCCACCTTCAAGCGGTTGCTGACCCTGATGCGGGAGGAGTTCGAGCGGCCGGACCAGGGCCTCGGCGAGGACATCCTCAAGCATCTGCTGGCGGTCGCCCTGATGCACATCGACCAGATGTGCCGCAACCAGCGCAATGACCACCGGGAGGCCGACACCCCCTCCGGCGAGAACGCTGAGCTGTTCCTGCGTTTCCGGCGCGAGCTGGAGGCCTCCTACGGCACGACCCGGCTCGTCGAGGACTACGCTGCCGCGCTCAACTGCACGCCCCGCACGCTGTCCCGGGCCTGTCGCATCGTCGCCGGCACCTCCACCAAGGACCTGATCGACGCCCGCGTCGCCCTGGAGGCGAAGCGCCTGCTGGTCCACACGGATCTGCCCGTCGGTACCATCGCCCGCCAGCTCGGGTTCACCGAAGTCACGAACTTCGGCAAGTTCTTCGCGCGACGAGTGAATATGACACCTGGCACATTCCGGCGCGGCGGCGAATCGCGGAATTAGCGTCGACGCTGATGTCACCGGCCAGGGCTTCACCCGCCGGTAACATATTCCGCCTCGCGTTCTACGCCCGTAAACCACGATTTCTTTCCACTCTCCGGAAGAGTGGTTGTCCAAGATCAGTGAGCTGGCAAGACTGTCGTCCGCGTGCTTCGGGCGGCCACTCCCGAACACAGCTCGTCTCATGCGGAGCGGCATGTCTGGACCAGGAGACCGGAATTTTTACCCCCACCTACTGACGGGTTGACCCCTGCCGTGCGTGGTGAAGTAAGTCAAAAAACGCTGCCGTCCATCCGACCCGATTGCGTACCGGCCCGCCGACCGACGCCGGCTCGGATCGTCACAACGGGCGAGATCTCGCCCGAGGTGTCCTTCGACGAACTCGACCTCGACTCGACCGAGGCACTGATCCTCGCCGGCGAGATGGAGAACCGGCACGGCTTCGAGCTGAGCACGACGGCCCTCTGGTAACACCCGACGGTCCAGGACCTGGCTGCCTGCACAGTCGAGGAGTGCGGCCGTCGTGCGGCCACCGCGCAAGGATCCGCCGTCACTCGTCCGCCCCTTCCGCACCGCCGCGTCCGGGACACGGTGTACGTCGTCCATCCGGGCACCCTCGCCGTCCAGGTGTACGAGGGGATCGCGAACGCGCTGCCGGACGGCACCAGCCTCACCTCGCTCGACCTGGGCGCGGTCCCCGAAGACGCGGACTATGGCTCACCGCAGGCCGGACAGCAACCACCGTGGGAGACCTGGCGGCCCTGCTGCCCGCCGCACTGAAACGGCCCGCTGTCCCGAGGAGTTCCAGATCATCCGGCGCGAGGCCCGCAGGTTCGACGAGGAGGGGCCTGGCGGCTCGCACTTCCGCTCCAAGGAGCAGTACCACGACCGGATCGGCTCGCACGAGGCCGCGTTCTCCGCCGGAAAGGAGGCGGCGACGGACAGGTTGCTGCGCGAACTGGGCCGGTAGAGCAGTTCAGTTGTCCGCCCGGTAGACCCCGTCCGTCCCGTCCTTCCCGTCCGCGTGCCGTCGGGCCGACTCGTTCTGCTGGGCCATGCGCCGCAGTGCCATGAGCGCGGGTTCCAGGAGGACGGTGAGTACAAGCGCGCGTTCGGCGACCTCCAACGGGTCCTCGATTCCGTCCAGTTGGTCGAGATCGAGGACCGCGGTCTCCTCGGCCAGCCGGGCGTACGGCAGGAGCATCCGCCGGTCCAGCGGGGAGCCGAGGGTGCGCAGCGAGGCGAGGGTGTCGGCCAGGATGGCGCGGGCGGGGGCGGACTTGTGCACGTCCCAGCCCAACTCCTCGATCAGCGCGTCGACTTCGGCCGGTTCCGGGGAGTCCGCCTCGGCCTCGTCGGCCAGCCGGATCGCCCCGACCGTGAGCCCCAGGAGGCGGTGGGTGTCGGCGGTGTGCTCGGTGAGTGCGCCCAGCACCTCCCGGGCGGTGCTGACGGACAGGCCGCGTACGCCGATCAGCGCGCGGATCAGCCGGAGTCTGCGCAGGTGGTTCTCGTCGTACTCGGCCTGCGTCGCCGACAGCTGGCGTCCGGCCGGGAGGAGACCTTCGCGGAGGTAGTACTTGATCGTCGTGACAGAGACACCACTGCGGCGGCTCAGCTCGGACATTCGCATCGGTCGGGCTCCGCTCTGGTCATTGGATACCTCCACTGTCTAACATGGATAGTGGAGGTATCCAAAAGAGCCTCTACTCCGCCCTGCCTCTCAGAAGAAGGCCGCAGACATGCCCACTCTGCCCTGGACCACTGTCAACGAGCCCACGTCGGACGCGACGGTGTTCGTCATGGCGTCCCGTCTGGAAGTCCGCTCCCTGCGCGACGTCCCCCGCTTCTTCCTGCGGTCCCTCGCCGCGTGGAAGCAGGTGAAGAGCGCGCCCGGCGCGTACGGCGCCTCGCTGATCGCCGAGCCGCTGAAGCGCACGTTCTGGACGCTGTCGGCCTGGGAGGACAAGCAGGCCCTCTACGCATACGCGCGGACCGAGCCGCACAAGTCGGTCATGACCGGCCTGCGCTCCACGATGAACCGCTCGGTCTTCACCTTCTGGGAGACCCCGGCGGCGGGCCTGCCCATCGACTGGCCGGACGCGCGCGACCGGCTGGCCGCCCAGGAGCGCGCGGACGCCGACGGCACCTCACCGACCGGCTGACCCCGCCCCGCCTGCCCATTTCTGCCGCACCACCGCACCGCTGACTCATCCACTCGCCGCCCAGGAGGCTCCCCCGCCATGACGCCGTCCGAAGAGAACCCGGTCGCTGAGGGCGCGGCCGTCGCGCCGTCGGTCACGGGCCGGCGTGTGCCGCTGTGGGTCGCGATCGTCGCGTGCAGCGTGCCCATGTTCATGGTCGCGCTCGACAACCTGGTCGTCCCGACCGCCCTGCACACGCTGGCCGTCGACCTGGAGGCGAACACCCAGCAGCTCCAGCCGACGGCGGCGGTCGTGCTGGGCTCGGTCAGCCGCGAGCACGCGGGCAAGGCATCCGGCGCCAACACCACCGTCCAGGAGATCGGCGGGGCGCTCGGTATCGCCGTACTGAGCACGGTGTTCGTGGCACACGGCGGCACGGGGTCGCCGCAGCGGTTCGTGGACGGGCTGCACCCGGCGGTGTGGGTCGGCGTGGTCGTGGTGTTCGCGGGCGCGCTGTGCGCGCTGGGCATTCCGCGCCCGCACCGGCCGGAAACGGACAGCACGGTGAGGACAGGGCTCCCGGCCGAGACAGTGGCCGAGCCGGCCTGAAAATCCGTCCCGCCCCAACGCCGGTGTCTGCCCGTACGTGACGCACGGGCAGACACCGGCGCGTCCTGTTCATGTTCAGCGGGCCCCCTGCCCTCTTTCCGCCGCCCACGGCACACCCTAAGATCACGTCGACCTGCTCACAACGCGCTCACGCTCTCGCCATCGAGGGGACCCCACCATGCGCAACCTGCTTCGCACCGCCACGGCCGGGGCCGTCACGGTCACCGCGGTGCTCGCCTGCGGCACGGCCCACGCCACGCCGGCCGGGCCGGGAGTGTCGGGCCGCATACTCGCCCGGACCACCATCGGCGACACCGACTACACCCTGCGGGAGATCACCATCCCCGCAGGCCAGGCCACCGGCTGGCACTACCACGACGGCTCCCTCTACGGCCTCGTCAAGCAGGGCACCCTCAGCCACTTCGACTCCACCTGCGAGTCCGACGGCGTGTATCCGCAGGGCAGCGCCATCAGCGAGCCGGCCGGCCCCGGGAACATCCACATCGGCCGCAATCTCGGCAGCACACCTGTCGTACTCGACGTCCTGTACGTACTGCCGCACGGCTCGCCCTTCTCGGAGGACGCGCCGAACCCCGGGTGCGACTTCGAGTGACGGGTCACTGATCCGGAATCGACCGGTCACTGAACCGGACCGGTCGTCCGCGTCACTCCGCCGGCAGCGGCTGCTCCGCCCAGATCGTCTTGCCCGTGCCCGTCTGGCGGCTGCCCCAGCGCTGGGTGAGCTGGGCGACGAGCAGCAGGCCACGGCCGCCCTCGTCGTAGACGTGCGCACGGCGCAGGTGCGGTGAGGTGGAGCTGCCGTCGGAGACCTCGACGATGAGGGCGCGGTCGCGGATCAGCCGGAGCTGGATGGGCGGTTCGCCGTACCGGATGGCGTTGGTGACGAGTTCGCTGACGACCAGTTCGGTGACGAAGGCCTCCTCCGCCAGTCCCCAGGCGGCCAGTTGTTCCATGGCGGCCTGGCGGGTGACGGCCACGTGCGCGGGGTCCGGCGGAACGTCCCAGGTGGCCACCCGGCCGGCGCCCAGCGCGTGCGTGCGGGCGAGCAGCAGGGCCACGTCGTCGCCCGGCTGCTCGGGCAGCACGGCCTTGAGCACCGCGTCGCACACGGCGTCGAGCGAGGCGCCGGGCAGGTTCAGCGCGCGGCAGAGCTCGGCGGTGGCGTGGTCGATGTCCCGGTCGCGGTCCTCGATCAGCCCGTCGGTGTAGAGGGCGAGGAGTGACCCCTCGGGCAGTTTCAGCTCGGTCGCCTCGAAGGGCAGGCCGCCGACGCCGAGCGGCGGTCCCGCCGTCACCTCGATCAGCTCGGCGACGCCGCCGGGCGGTACGACGGCCGGCGGCGGGTGTCCGGCGGAGGCGAGGGTGAGCCGGCGCGAGACCGGGTCGTATACGGCGTAGAGGCAGGTGGCGCCCAGTTCGGCGACATCGGCACCGTCCACCTCGTCGGCCAGATGGGTGACCAGGTCGTCGAGGTGGGTGAGGAGTTCGTCCGGCGGCAGATCGACGTCCGCGAGGGTCCGTACGGCCGTACGGAGCCGTCCCATGGTCGCTGAGGACTGGATGCCGTGCCCGACGACGTCGCCGACGCAGAGGGCGACCCGGCTGCCGGACAGCGGGATGACGTCGAACCAGTCGCCGCCGATGCCGGCCACCGATCCGCAGGGCAGGTAGCGGTGGGCGACCTCGACGGCCGCCTGGCCGGGCAGCCCCCGGGGCAGCAGGCTGTGCTGGAGGGCCAGCGCGGTCGTGCGCTCACGGGCGAAGCGGCGGGCGTTGTCGACACAGATGGCGGCGCGGCTGGTCAGTTCCTCGGCGAGGACGACGTCGTCCTCGGTGTAGGGGTCCGGGCGGCCGATGCGCAGGAAGACCGCGACGCCCAGCGTGGTGCCACGGGCCCGCAGCGGCACGGTGACCATGGAGTGGACGCCCTTGCGGTACGGGCGGCCGACGGGCTCGCGGGCGTTGCGCTCCGCCACCCAGTCGTCGAACGCCTGCTCGCCGGCCCGCCCGAGCACCGCCCGGCCCTCCGCGATCGCCCGCACGGGCGGGGTGAACGGCGGATAGGTGTCCTTCGCGCCCAGCGGAATGACGGCCTCCGGCGTGCCCTCGGTGACGGAACCGTGGGCGACCCGGTGCAGTACGACCTCGTCGGCCTGTGCGGGCGTGGGTTCGTCCGCGCCGAGCACCCAGTCGAGCAGGTCGACGCTGACGAAGTCGGCGAACCGGGGCACGACGAGTTCGACGAGTTCCTCGGCGGTGCGGACGACGTCGAGGGTGGTGCCGATGGCCGCGGCCGCCTCGTTGAGCAGGGCGAGCCGCCGCCGCGCCCAGTGCTGTTCGCTGCTGTCGAACGCGGCGATGCCCACCGAGACCACGGCACCCAGGTCGTCGCGCACCGGCCACATCTCGAGGCTCCAGGCGTGTTCCCGGCCGTCGTCCACGTCCTTGCCGAAGGCCTCGTAGCGTACGGGGACGCCCGTGCGGGTGACCTCGCGCAGGTTGAGCAGGAATCCCTGGTTGATCCGGTCGTCGGGCACGATGTTCGCGTCCCCGTAGAACTGCCCGATCAGGGCCTGTTCCTCGACCCCCATCAGGTCACAGGCCGCGCCGTTGAGCCATGTGTAGCGCTGGTCCGTGTCGAAGGCGGACATCGACACGGAGGCCTGCCGGATGGCCCGCTCCAGCGAGGCGGGCCCCCGCGCGACCGTCCGCGGCTCGGGCGCCGCCGGTTCGGGCAGGGCGGTGACGACGAATCCCCGCACGTGGCCGTCCTCGCCCAGTACGGCGCACGCACTGACGGTGAGTTCGACGCGGTGGCCGTCCCGGTGGCGGAGCGCGACCACGCCGGCCAGCTCGGTCATCGCCGTCGGCGGCGGGTCCTCGGCGAGGAGTTCGGCGGCCGGACGTCCGACGACGGCCTCGGCCGCGTGCCCCGTCAACCGCCGGGCACCCTCGCTCCATCCCGTCACCATGCCTCGGACATCGATGATCACCGCGGCGGCGACTTGTTTCATACGCCCCAGGATGGTCCCTGGGCCCCGGGGCATCAACCCCGCTGGCGCACCCCGGCGCGGCGAACCCCGCCCACCGCGCCACGATGAGGCGGAGGACGGGCGGGGAACGACGGGAAGGGAACGTCAGTTCTTGTGGGCGCGGAGTGCGGCGAGGGCACGGTCCGCGTGGGTGTTCATCCGCAGCTCGCTCGTCACGACCTCCAGGACCGTCCGGTCCTGGGCTATGACGAAGGTGACCCGCTTGGTGGGCATCATCGAGAACCCGCGCTTGACGCCGAACAGCTCACGGACCGTTCCGTCGGCGTCCGACAGGAGCGGCATACCGAGCGTGTGGCTCTGCGCGAACTCCTGCTGGCGGTCGACCGAGTCCCCGCTGATCCCGACCGGCCGCGCGCCGATGGCGGCGAACTCGGCGGCCAGGTCCCGGAAGTGGCAGGCCTCGGCCGTGCAGCCGGGGGTAAGGGCCGCGGGATAGAAGAAGAGGACGATCGGCCCGTCGACGAGCAGTTCGGAGAGCCGACGCGGCGCTCCGCTCTCGTCGGGCAGCTCGAAGTCCTCGATCTTGTCGCCGACGTTCACCTTTGTCATGACCGGCCCTCTCCGTTCTTCGCGACACTGCGTGCCCACAGGACGAGCGGCACCTGGAGCGGCAGCCGCCCGATGGCCCCGGCCCGCAGGGCGGCGGGCCGGTTGCGCCAGTCGACGGCCATCTTCACGTTGGCCGGGAACACCCCGACGAAGAAGCCCGCGGTGGCCAGCGCGGCGACCCGCCGGGTACGCGGCAGCGCCACCCCGGCCGCCAGCGCGAGTTCGGCGACGCCACTGGCGTACGTCCAGGTCCTGGGCGTACCCGGCAGCGCGCGCGGCACGATCGCGTCGAACGTGCGGGGGGCGACGAAGTGGTTGACGCCCGCGGCGGCCAGCAGACCGGCGAGCAGCAGGGGTGAGCGTTGGGACCGGGGCACGCTTCCTCCTCGGATGGTGTGCCGGGCGATCCTACTGGACGGTAAATCCAGTTCGAGAGGCGGGTGTTCGACTGTCGCCCATGGTCAGTCCGTGGGCTCGCCGGAGTCCGCGAGCGTTTCCAGCCACTGCTGGAGGAGGGCCGCCTCGACCGCGGTGAGCAGTTGCGGGGGTTCGGCCCGCAGCCGGGCCGCGAGGGTGGCCGCCGCCGTCGGTACGGCGCTCCCCCGGCCTGTGTCGCGCGGTTCACCGGCGCCGGCGGGGCGGGTGACGGAGTCGATCACCGAGTCGCGCAGACGGGCGGCGAACCGGATGTCGGGGTACTGCTCCGGCCTGGTGAGCATGGACAGGGCCGCGCCGACGTTCGCCGCCATGACGACCCGGGTGGCGGCCTCCGGGGGGACGCTCAGCAGCCCGGCCGCCGCGCACCGCTCCAGCACGCCGTGCAGCAGGTCGTGGGCCTCCTTCGCGGCGGCGGGGGGCGTGGTGAGCTCGGGCGAGTACATCAGGCGGTAGTGGTTCGGGTGGTCCAGCGCGAAACGCATGTGGTTGTCCCAGCCCCGCTTGAGGTCTGCGACCGGGTCGGCGGTGGGCCGGGCGGCGCGCTTGGACGCGAGGTACTGCTCGAATCCCCGGTCGACCACGGCCGCGAGCAGCCCGGCCTTGTCGCCGAAGAGCCGGTAGAGCATCGGCGCCCCCACGCCGGCGGCCTCGCACACGGCGCGCGTCGACACATCGGCGGCCGACGCCCGGGCCAGCAGCTCCGTGGCGGCGTCCAGGATCTTCTCTCTCGCATCCATGCCCTTCACGGTACGACATTCGTAGCGACGTTACGAGCACCTCTTAACGTCGCTACGATTCCGTGATACCGTCGATACGAATCGACCGTAGCGTTGCTACGCAGGATGGCGAAGGGATCCGTCATGACCACTCAGATCAGCACCACCCCGTCCGGGACTCCCCGCACCGGCCCGCGCACCGCGATCGTCACCGGCGGCTCGCGCGGCATAGGGCGCCAGGTGGCCCAGCAGCTCGCCGCCGACGGCTTCGCCGTGGTGGTCGGCTACGCGGGCGGCAAGGAGGCCGCCGAGGAAGCCGTACACACCATCGAGGCCGCCGGCGGCACCGCGATCTCCGCCCGCGCCAATGTCGCCGAGGAGGCCGAGGTGAGCGCGCTGTTCGACCTCGCGGAGAGGACGTACGGCGGCGTCGACGCCGTCGTCCACGCGGCCGGCCGGATAGCGCTGTCCCCGATAGCCGAACTCGACCTGGACGAGCTCGACGCCCTCCACCGCACCAACATCCGGGGCACGTTCGTCGTCGACCGGGAAGCGGCGCGCCGGCTGCGTCCGGGCGGAGCGCTCGTCAACTTCTCCACGTCGGTCCTCGGTCTGTCCTTCCCGGGCTACGGCGCCTACGCGGCGAGCAAGGGCGCCGTCGAGGCCCTCACGCTGATCCTCGCCCGGGAGATGCGCGGCCGGGACATCACCGTCAACGCCGTCGCACCCGGACCGACGGCCACCGACCTGTTCCTCGACGGGAAGGACGAGGAGACCGTCGCCCGCCTGGCGGCCCAGCCCCCGCTGGAACGCCTGGGGACACCGCGGGACATCGCCTCGGTCGTGTCCTTCCTGGTCGGCCCGAACGGCCACTGGGTCAACGGCCAGGTACTGCGCGCCAACGGAGGCATCGCCTGATCCGCCGCGAACGGCCGCCCACGAGCACCCTCCGACGCCGGTCCCCTCACCCGCCGCGTCACCGACCGGGCGGTGCCGTCGTTACTCCGGGCTCCGGGAGGCACACGGCTCGCGGGCGGGAGAGGGAGCGGCGAGGAATGAGCAAGGCGGCTGCGGAGCAGGACACCGGTGACCGGGACGGCAAGGGAGGTCCGGTTCACCGACGGGGGTTCCTGAAGGCCGCGAGCGGTACGGCGCTCACGGCGGCCCGCGCCGGTGCCAGCCCACCCCCGGCCACCGCCCGCGCCGTGGTCCCCACGATCGGGTTCAGCATGCCCACGCTCACCTTCGACGACCCGGCCGCCCAGCGCCGGCTGGGCAGGCTCTACGCGTCCGCGCTGACGGACGTGTCCGACCGCAACACCATCCCGGCGGATCCGGCGGTCTACGACAAGGCCGGGCTGCTCACCGACCCTCCCGGCACCCTCGTACGCGCCGGGGCCGGCTATCCGACGCCGCAGCGGTGGACCCGGGACGCGGCCGTCAACGCGTGGAGCGCGGCCTCCCTGCTGACGCCGGACCTCGGGCGCAACACCCTCTGGTCGGTGGTGGACCGGGGGCCGGGCGGACTGGTCGTGCAGCAGGACAACCAGTGGTGGGACCAGGTCGTATGGATCGTGGCCGCCTGGCACCACTACCTCGTCACCGGCGACCGGGATTTCCTGGCCACGGCGCACGAGACGGCCGTCCACACGATGGAGGCGCGCGAGACGCACAGTTTCAACCGTGCCTACGGGCTCTTCCGGGGGCCGGGGTTCATGAACGACGGGATCTCCGGATATCCCGATCCGCCCTCGACCGAGGGCGTCCGTTCGTCCTTCGTCCTGGACCATCCGCACGCCGCGGACCTGCTGTGCCTGTCGACGAACTGCCTGTACTACGGCGCCCGGTCGGCTCTGGCGGCCATGGCCGACGCGCTGGGCAGGCCTGCGGAGGCGACGTCGTGGCGTGCGGGGGCCGAGCGGCTGCGGGTCGCGGTCGACCGGCATCTGTGGCGGCCGGACGCGGGCACGTACGCGTATCTCGTGCACGGTGGCGGTCCGTTCGCGGGCCGCGTCGACACCTCGCAGGAGGGCGCCGGGCTCGCGCTCGCGCTGCTGCTCGGCGTGGCCGACGGGCAGCGGGCGCGGCAGATCCTGGACAGCATCCACTGGCAGCCGCACGGCATCGTCAACGTCTGGCCGCACTTCGCGCGGTTCGGCGCCGGCCGTCCCGGGCGTCACAACGTGATGGTCTGGCCGATGGTGCACGGCCTGTACGGGCTGGCCGCGGCCGGCGCCGGCCGGACCGAACCGTTCGCACGCGCCGTCGAGTCCTTCGCGGACCTCGTCACCGGCAGCGGGGGCGACTTCTACGAGGTGTACGACTCGGTGAGCGGGAAGGTGGACGGGGGCTGGCAGAGCGGGGCGAGCGGCAGGGCCGAACACTTCGTCTCGCAGCCGCATCAGACCTGGTCGGCGACCGCGTATCTGCGCCTTGTCCACGAGGGTCTGGTCGGCCTGGAGTTGTCGGCGGACGCGGTGCGGCTGAGACCGTGCCTGCCTCGGCGGTGGGGGCCGGTCCGACTGCGCGGGCTGCGCTGGCGGAGCCTGACCCTGGACATCGCGCTGACCGGCGCGGGGAACCGGGTGCGCTCCTGCACGGTGGACGGCCGGCCGGGCGCCCCGGTTCTCGCCGCGACCGAAACCGGCCGGCACACGGTCGAGCTGGTGCTCGACGGGGAGTGAGTGATCGCACCACGGGCGCGGTGCGACACGGCGCGAGGTGCTGTGTCAGACGCTGGGGAGGGGCTCGACGACGCCCGCCTCGCCGTCGTCTTCGAGGGAGTAGGCGAGGAAGTCGTCGACCATGCGGTGGAACAGGCCGGCGAGCTGCTGAAGTTCCTCGGCGGACCAGCCGCCGAGAGCCATCTGCATACCGCGGCGGCTCGCCTCCCGGACGCGCTCGACGGCCACCTCGCCCGTGGTGGTCAGCTCGATGCGCTGGGCGCGACGGTCGTCCGGGTCGGGTACGCGGGTGACGTAACCGGCCTTCTGGAGCTGCTGCACCTGGCGGGTGACATGGGAGGCCTCGACCGCGAGCCGGTTGGCGAGTTCGCCGGGGCGCATCGGCTCGGAGTCGGCGATCTGCCGCAGGAGCGCGGTGGCGGCCCGGTCGAGCGGGACCCCGGCGATCGCCATCAGACGGTCGTGCTGGCGGGCACGGCTGAGCAGATAGGAGATGCGGGTGAGAGCGCGCTCGATCTCTGCCACATCCTTAGGGGCGGGAGGGGTCTTGGGTGGCGGTGTGGACATACCCTCAAGTTTACCATCTCGTTGCGTGACTCAAGTAAATTCCGCCATCGACGCCCTCCCGACCGACAGGGCCCTTCGGATGTCGGGCCGGCGTTCCACACCGCGTTCGCCGTCGGGTGGATCGAGGAGTGCCGCGTACATGAGCAGCGGGGAGAGCCGGTCGTCGACCATCCCTGCTCAGGGGGCGGTGGCGCCGAGCCAGTAGCCGAACCCCCGGCGGGTGTGGATCAGTGCCGGCGTCTCCTGGTTCACCTTGCGGCGCAGCCGGGAGACGAGTTGTTCGATCGCGTTGCCGCCCCGGTACTCACCCCAGACATGCCGGGCGATCTCCTCCTTCGACAGCACCTTCCCGGAGTTGACCAGCAGGTGGCGCAGCAGCCGGTACTCCGCCGGAGTCAGATCGAGCGGACGAGGTCCGCGGCGCGCCTCGCAGGTGGCGTCGTCCAGGGCCAGCTCGCCGTACGACAGTGCCCTCGGCTGCCGTGCGGGGCTCCAGTCGCGCAGCAACACCTGTACACGGACCAGGACTTCGGCGATACGGAACGGCGTGGTCACGTAGTCCCGCCCGACCGGGCCCATCGCCGAGAGCAGCGCGCCCAGGGAGTCGGGTGCGGCCAGGAAGAGCACCGCCGGGCGTTCACCGGTGACGCGATTCCGCCGCGCCAGCGTGTCCAGGTCCGGCAGCGCCAGGTCGAGTACCACCAGGTCGAACCGGAAGCCCCCGAGCCGGCTCAGCGCCTCGGCCCCGGAACACGCCGTGGAGACCAGATAGCCCGCCAACTCCAGCGTCGTCGACAGCAGTTCGGCGATCACGGGATCGCCGACGATGACCAGGACATGTTGCTCGCGACCCTGGACCGGCGCCGGTTTCTCGCAGATGTTCGCCTTGGAAGGACCGTTCATATGGGATCCACGCTTCACGTCTCGACGACCGCGCGCGCCAAGGCGGTCGGCCGTCCGGTGACATCGGAGGGCACGGCGAGTGGGGGTGCACGCCGCGCCGCCCGGTGCGGTCAGGGGGTGTGGTGGGGTACGGCGGCCTCGCGGCCGTCGTCCGCGTCGATGGCGGAGAGCACATCGTCGACCATCCGGTCCACGAAGGCGGTCAGCCGCCGGAGTTCATGGGGCGTCCACCCCTCCAGGGCCCGCCGCATACTGCGGCAACTGACCTCCCGGATACGCACGACCGCCTCGGCGCCCGCCGGGGTGAGCCGGATGCGCTGCGCACGGCGGTCGTCGGGGTCGGGTACGCGGGTGACGTAACCGGCCTTCTGGAGCTGCTGCACCTGGCGGGTGATGTGCGAGGCCTCCACGGCCAGCAGATTCGCCAGCTCTCCAGGGCGCAGGGGTTCGGAGTCGGCGATCTGCCGCAGGAGGACCACGGCGGAGCGCTCCAGCGGGACGCCGGCCAGTTCCCTCAGTCGCCCGTGCTGCCTGGCGTGGTACGCCAGGTGCGCGATCCGGTTGAGATTCCGGTCGATCTCGGCCACGTCCGTCGCCGCCGAAGCGAGGACTTCCGCCGACGGTGGTGTGGGCATGTCCGCAACCCTAACATTCTGCTTGCGTGACTCAAGCAAAATAGCTCAGTCCCCTTCCGCGTTCGACACCACTCGACATTAGCTTGCTTGACTCAAGTAATTCACATGTGCTTGCCTGACTCAAGCAAACCGGAGTCCGTCGCCGTCGGCAATACCCCTGCGACCCCACGGACCCCTCGCGCCACGACCGCAGGAGTTCCCATGACCCGCACCACCTGACCACCGTCCCCGGTGACCGCCCAGGTCACCGAAGCCCGCGCGGCGAAGAGCCGCGGGCACCCGGACCGGGGCCGCCTTGAGCGAAGGCGGCCCCGCCGCGCCGAACCCGTGGGGACGGGGACCGGCGCGCCCCTCGGACTCGGCATCGGACAACTCCCCCCGTCCGGCGCCGGGTCCGAGGACACCCCACCCCGGTTCTACGGCGACTCCTCGTGACCACTGGGCAGCCCCCTGCCCACTCCCCCGGCGTACGAGGCCGGCAGCGCCGCCGAGACCGTCCCGCTCACCGCCCACCACCGTCCCCCGGGCCACGCGCCCCCGAAGCGAGCAGTGCCGGCCCGGCCGGCCCGAGGAGACGGAAGGCAGGACACACCGATGAGGAACTCTGTACGAGCCGGACTGGCCGGGGCGGTCGCATGCGGCGTGCTGGTCACCGTGATCGCCGTCGGACGCGGCGACGACGACCCAGCGCTGCCACAGGGCCCGTACGTGGCACTGGGCGACTCCTACACCTCGGGCCCGGGGATTCCCACCCAGGCCACCACCCCGGCGGGATGCGACCGTTCCGACCGGAACTACCCCTCCCTGGTCGCGCGGCAACTGGCCCTGGACACGACCGACTTCCGCGACATGAGTTGCAGCGGCGCGAAGATCGCCGACCTCTCCTCGGCCCAGTCCACGGACAACGGCGTCAACCCGGCCCAGTTCTCCGCGCTCACCGCGAGGACCGCTCTGGTCACGATCGGCGTGGGCGGCAACGACATCGGCTTCGCCGCCACGATCCAGGAGTGCGTCAAGAAGGGCGTCGTCTACCGGCTGACCGGCAGCGGCAGGTTCACCGGGATCGACGCGCCCTGTCACGGGGAGTACGACTCCGACGGCGCCGACAAGGTGGCGCGGCGGATCGACGTGGCGGGCGAGCGGCTGACCGGCGCGCTCGCCGAGGTGAAGCGCCGGGCGCCGCGGGCCGAGGTGTACGTCGTCGGCTATCCGGCGATCCTGCCGTCCGAGGGAAAGCGCTGCGACGACGACATGACCCTCGCCCCCGGGGACGTCCGGTTCCTCGACACCAAGGAGCGGCAGCTCAACAGCACGCTGCAAAAGCGGGCCGAGGCCGCCGGGGCGGTGTACGTCGACACCTACGGGCCGTCCCTCGGCCGTGACGCCTGCGCGGCTCGGGACACCCGCTGGATCGAGCCCCTCATGCCGGCGGCGGACGCGGCCCCGGTTCACCCCAACGAGCGAGGTGAGCGCGGTATGGCCGACGCCGTGCTGCGCGCCCTGAAGGCTGCGGGATGAGCGCCCATGTCTCATGAAGCGGACAAGTACCGCGAGCCGCCCATGTGCCGAGAGACCGGACGTGATGTACCGGAAGCACGGCATCCGGGCCGACCCGATCGCCCAGGACCGACGGTGCCCCCGGCATCGGGATCGACGCCGGCCCGGACACCGACTGCGGCCCGATCACCGGCCGCCCCTCAAAGCCCCACTCACACGAACAGTAAATCCGTTACCCAGAAGGCGAGTTACTCATGACCACCACGATGAAGTCCGTACATACCGCGCAGGACAAGGTCGAGGTCGTCGACGTCGAACGTCCCGTACCCGGCCCCAAGGACGCCCTCATGCGTGTCCGCGCCTGCGGCATCTGCGGCACCGACACCTTCTTCCTCCACCTCGGCGGCATGCCGACCGCCGACGGCACCAGGCGTGCCATCCCACTGGGCCACGAACCCGCCGGTGAGATCATCGAACTCGGCTCGGAAGTACGGGGCTTGAAGGTCGGCGACCGCGTCGTCGTCAACCCGCAGGGCGTGTCGTCCGGCATCATCGGCTGCGGCGGCGCACACGGTGCGATGAGCCAGTACCTGCTCCTCGACGACTGCGAGGTCGGCAGGACGGTCGCCGTCTTCCCCGACACCGTCCCCTTCGACGTCGCGTCACTGAACGAACCCATGGCGGTCGCCCGGCACTGCGTCAACCGCTCCGAAGCCACCCCCGAGGACACCGTCGTCGTCTTCGGTGCCGGACCCATCGGCCTCGGCGCCACCATCTGGCTCAAGCTGCGCGGCGTCAGGCACGTCGTCGTCGCCGACGTCATCCCCGAGCGACTCGAGACCGCCCTCGCCATCGGCGCCGACGCCGTCATCAACTCCCGCACCGAGAACGTGACGGAGCGGTTGACGGAACTCCACGGCCAGGCCGCCAACGCCCTCGGCCAGCCCCGCCCCGGGACCGACATCTACATCGACGCCGCCGGTGTCCCCGCCGTCTTCAACACCACCGTCGACTCCGCCAAATGGGGCGCCAAGCTCGTCATGGTCGCCGTACAGAAGAAGTCCGACCAGATCGACCTCGGCGGCATGCTCCGCAGCGAACTCACCCTGATCGCCTCCCAGGGCTACCCCACCGAGATCTTCGAGGTCACCCCCGAACTCGTCGAGCACCACGAGACCTTCGCCAAGCTCATCAGCCACCGCATCCCCTTCAGCGACGTCGACACCGCCTTCGGTCTCGCCCTCACCCCCGGTGCCGCCGAGAAGGTCGTCGTCACCTTCGACGAGTAGGACGAGCGAGCGGACGGGACCCGGGAGGCGGCTCCCCGGGCCCGTCCGCGGTCTCGCGGTCACCACTCGACGGGCAGCTCGTAGACCCCGTACAGCGCCCCGTCGTGCGCGAACGCGATGTTCTCCAGGTCGGTGGCCAGGCGCAGGGCGGGGATGCGGCGGTAGAGCGTGCTGGGGACGACCTCCAGTTCCAGCCTCACCAGGGGCAGGCCCAGGCACCGGTGCACGCCGGATCCGAAGGCGACGTACCGGCGGGCGTCCCGCCTGAGGTCCGGGCGGTCGGGGTCCGGGAAGGCGTCGGCGTCCGGTTGGCGAGGACGTTCGGCGCGGTGACGCCCTCGTCGGCGAACTCGATGTCGATGTCCGCCAGGGCCGCTCCCGCGCGATCGAAGGCGTGTCGGACTCTCCTACGGCGCGATACCCGCGCTCGTCATGGCGGCGGTGCCGGTCCCGGCGACGGCCGCCGCGAACAGCCTCGACACTCTCGTGCGGTCGATCGGTACAGCGGTGTCCAGCGCGGTGGCAGGCGTCGTACCGGACGACCACCTCGTTCGGCGGTGTGCCGCGCCCTCCGAGAACGGGTTCCGGGGGTGATGGGCGTCGGCGCCGGGGTCGCGGCTTCGCGTCCTTCCTGCCCCGCAGACAGGCGGCCCGCACCTGCCGTGGGCCCGGCGGCGGGGCGCCCGGTGGTCTCCGCGCCGGGTGCGAACTCCCCGGGCGAAGCGACCGGTTCGGACCGGGATGGCGCCCCGGAGGGTCTATCGTGTCGGCATGTCCGTCCCTGAACTGATCCGTATCGTCTCCCGCGACTCGCCCATGGCACTGGCCCAGGTGGAACGGGTGCGCGCCGAACTGGCCGTCGTACATCCGCGGGTGCGCACCGAGGTCGTCCCCGTGAAGACGACCGGCGACAAGTGGATGGGCGATCTGTCCCAGGTCGAGGGCAAGGGTGCGTTCACCAAGGAGGTCGACGCCGCGCTGCTGGCCGGTGAGGCCGATCTGGCGGTGCACTGCGTCAAGGACGTGCCCGCCGACCGCCCGCTCCCCGCGGGCACGATGTTCGCCGCGTTCCTCAAGCGGGACGACATCCGCGACGCCCTGATCCACCCCGGTGGCCGCACCCTCGACGAGCTGGCGGACGGCACCCGGATCGGTACGTCCTCGGTGCGCCGGATCGCCCAACTGGCCGCCTCCCACCCGCACCTGGAGTGCGTGCCGTTCCGCGGCAACGCCAACCGGCGGCTGGAGAAACTCGCGGCCGGGGAGGCCGACGCGCTGCTCCTCGCCGTGTCCGGTCTGGAGCGCATCGCTCGGATGGACGTGGTCAGCGAGATCCTCTCCCCGGAGACGATGATGCCGCCGATCGGCGCCGGCATCCTCGCCCTCCAGTGCCGCGAGGGCGACACCGAGCTGATCGACGCGGTCAGCGGCCTCGGCGACCCGGACACGCATCGGGAGGCGACAGCCGAGCGCATGTTCCTGCACGTTCTCCAGGGGCACTGCAACAGCCCGATCGCCGGGTACGCGAAGGTGTCCCGCAACGGTGAACTCTCCCTGCGCGCCTGCGTGTTCACTGCGGACGGCAAGGTCCAGCTCAACGCCCACGAATGGGCGGGCCGCCTCGACCCGGCCACGCTCGGCACATCCGTGGCGGTGGCGTTGCTGCGGCAGGGCGCGCGCGAGCTGATCGACAACATCGCGCACTGAGAACCGGGGCACGGAAGCCGGGCCCGTCAGGCGGCAGCGTTGTCGGCACGCCGGTCCGTTCGGGTCGGTCGCTCAGGTGGGTTCCGTCTGGCCCTTCTGGTCCCGCTGCTCCCTCAGGTCCCGCTGCTCCTTGAGGAAGTCGCTCGCCTGGTGGGCCACCCCGTCGCGGAGGGTGCCGTGATGCGCGCCGGCGCCGGTGAAGTCCTCGGGCAGGCCGATCCCGCCCACCCAGAGGTGCCGGGCGGCCCACTCCTCCTCGACCCGCAGCTGGATCTGTACGTCCACCTGCGCAAGCGACGCTTCCGGGCCGGCCGCGTACAGGACGGCCGTGGCACGGCGCAGGGGGTGGACGTCGAAGCCCTCGATGAACTGCGAGTTCCGCCAGTCGATGAAGGCGCCCTCGCCGTCGGGGCCGAGCCGGACGTCGATCTGGCCGTCCTCCAGGTGGACGCCGAAATGCCGGTCGCCGCGGTTCTCGACCGTCACCCGGAGGCTGAAGTAGGTCAGCCCCTCGGCTGCGTCGTCGCGCCCGCGCGGCGGTTCGGCCGCCACCAGGCGGTGGACGCGGAGACGCAGGCCGGCATGCTCGTCGTACTCGTGCCAGTCCCCGACCACGTTCGGCTCGTGCACAGTCCACCTCTCGACCTCGGATGGCTGCTTCCTATCCTTGCGCCCGCCGCACAGTCAAATGAGCGGAATGCGCTGTGGCCAGCGAATTCGTCCCCTTGATCACTGATCAAGCGGTGTGCAGCGGAAATCCGCCGAAGGACCGTCCCACACCAGGTGTGCGCGTGCCGCACATCACGTTCCGGTGCATGGTCGTGACCAGCGTTCAGCGGGCCAGCCCGGCCAGGAGCGAGGAGGCTGCCGCGGCTTCGAGCAGCCTGAGCGGGTCCAGGTCAGGGCCGCGCCCCGGGCCGGGGCGACGAGAAGCTCGGCGAGGAATGGAGAAGCCAAGAACATGTATACAGCATGTTCCATGTGGTGAATTCGCGTGGCAACCAACGGAAAACAGTGAGTCACTTTTTATGTCGATTTGTTTCCATGTCGCCTGGAGCGGGAATTCGTCAGGTAGTGCTTCGGACTGGAGGCACGCCCGTGGGAGCCGGTTCGCCGGATCTCGGCCGACCTCCGTCCGGTCCGTGAGCGCACCCTCCCCCGGTGTCTGTCCATCCAGCACCAGTGCGAGGAAGGTGCGCGCGATGCTTGTCGCCACCAGAACGAAGCAACATCCGCATGACGACGCCCCCGACACGGCCGCCGACTTCGAACGGCTCGCCCGACTGCCCGAAGGACCCGAGCGCCAAGCCCTCCGGGACGACGTCGTACGGGCCTGGTTGCCCATGTCGGAGCGGATCGCGGTCCGGTTCCGGGGACGTGGCGAGGCCTTGGAGGACCTCTACCAGGTCGCGGCCGTCGGACTCGTCAAGGCCGTCGACCACTACGACCCCGAGCGCGGCGCCGCCTTCGAGGCCTACGCCGTACCGACCGTCACCGGCGAGATCAAGCGCCACTTCCGCGACCATCTGTGGGCACTGCATGTGCCGCGGCGGGTCCAGGACCTGCGCAATCGGGTGCGCAGCGCCTCCGGGGAGCTGTCCGCCACCGTCTCGGGCCGGCCACCGACCGTCGCCGAGATCGCCGCCTGTGCGCAACTGAGCGAGAGCGAGGTGCGTACCGGCATGGAGGCCCTTGAGTGCTTCTCCGTGCTGTCGCTGGAGGCGGAGCTGCCGCGCACCGACGGGTACGCGCTCACGGACACCGTCGGCAAGACCGACCCCGGCTTCGACCTGATCGTCGACCGCACGGCCGTCAGTCCGTGCCTGCGGGCGTTGCCCGAGCGTGAGCGGACCATCCTCTACCTGCGGTTCTTCGGTGGGATGACACAGAGCCGGATCGCGTCGCAACTCGGCATCTCGCAGATGCACGTCTCCCGGCTGCTCAGCACCTGCTGCGCACGCATACGCGAGGAGCTCGACGAGGAATCGTCCACCGAGCCGCCCGTCGAACACTCCGGAAGGGGCCGGACACGGCATGAGGAAATGCTCGCGGACGTCTGTTGAGGGCCGGTAGACCCCGTCCCCGCCGCAGTCGCCCGGGTGAGTCCTTCACGGCCGGGCGACTGGGGGACGGGCTCACTGCCGAACCCTCCCGGGAAGGATTCCGCAGCATGTCCTCCCCCTCCCGGTTGCACCGGAGGGACGGAGTTGAAACACACTCCCGGGTCCGAGGCGTTTTCCGTACGGCATGAATTTCGGACTTGTATTTCCTGTCAGGCCCCCGGTTCGGAATCCTTTCCGCGATTGGCTCATTGCGGCGTACACCAGGTGCCAACAGACCCGATCGGGGTACTCGACAGGCACCGGGACGGGGTCGGTCGGAGACTGGTGCCCGACCGGTGCCTGCCGGTCGACGAAGTCAGGACACGAGTGCCATGAACCACCCGACACATCCCAGCGGCGCGACGGACGTCGTCTCCTCGACCCGTTCCGTGTTCGGCGCCCCCTGCTGGGTGAGCCTCACCAGCCGCGACACACGGGCCACCGAGGCGTTCTACAGCGCCGTACTGGGCTGGAGATGGCGTTCGGCCCGCCTGGGCGACCACTTCCGGGTCGCACTGGTGGACGGAACGCCGGTCGCGGGAATCGCCGCGGTGGCCTCCGTATGGCAGATGGTGGTCGCCTGGACCCCGTACTTCGCCGTGCCGAGCGCGGACGACGCGGTGGCCCGGGTCCGGGAGCGCGGAGGTACGGCCGCGGTCGGGCCGCTCTCCTTCCCTCCCGGCCGGGCCGCCCTGCTGGCCGACCGCGACGGGGCAATCTTCGGGATCTGGGAGGGTGAGCTGCTCGCCGGCTGGGAGACCTGGCGGCGGGCGGCGCCGACGTTCGTGCGGCTGCACACCCGGGACGCGTTCGACGCGGCCATCTTCTACGGCGAGATCCTGGAGTGGGCCTCGGACCGGCCCGGCAGCTGCGAGGTCCGCTACGAGGGCAACGAGGTCGTGCTGCGCAGCCGGGGCGACGTCGTGGCCCGCATCGTCTCGGGGGCGCTGGAGGCGGCCCCCGACCCGACGATCCGGCCGCACTGGCAGGTCCACTTCGCGGTCGAGGACGTGGCGGCCTGCGTCAAGGCCGCGCAGAACAACGGCGGCAGCGTCCTGCGCTACGACTCCGGTTCCGTGCCGTACGAGGCGGTGCTGCGTGATCCGGACGGGGCGCAGTTCACGGTGACGTCGCGTCTTCCGCGCTGAGCCCGCCGGCCACCCCGGCCACCGCCCCTACGCGTTCACGAGAACGCCCGGCGCCCTGTCGGCCGCGACCTCCAGGGGTACCCGGCACACCTCCCGCAGCGTCGGCGGGGGCGGAGTCGGGAGCAGGGGGACGCCCTCGCAGGCGCGGGCCCGGCGCGAGAACCAGATGACCTTGGCACCGGTGCCGGTGACACAGCATCCCCAGCCGTCGCTCATCGCGGCGATCCACGCCAGGCAGTTGCCGAGTTCCTGGTCGAGGCGCAGGTCACGGTCGTTCTCGGCGATGGCGGTGATGAGGTGCTGACCGTTCCACCACATCTCGATCACCGCCTGCTTGTCGGTCGCGTGCTCATCGATGGCGCGCAACAGCACCTCGGTTCCGTGGCAGACGGATCCGGCGAGGTGCTCCAGGTCCCAGAGCCGGAGGTGGGCGGCCAGGATGCGGCCCACCTGCCCGACCCGTTCAGGACAGACCTCCACGTCGAGGTGGTAGTAGCAGGACTCTGCGGTCTTCATCTTCGTTGGCTCCTCACGGCGGGCCCACGTTCCTCCACGCTCTGCAGGGCCGGGCCCCGAACGCGAAGCGTGAGCACTGTTCGCTTCTGAGTCACTCCAGAGTGCGAGCGCTAGTCCATTCGTGCAACACGAGCACCACCAGTGATGGTTGAAGACCCAACAAGACGGCGGGTCTTCGCACATGCACCATGAGTGAAGGTCTCGCCGTAGAAACGCAGAAGCAGTGAGTCACGAGGAAGGGGACCAGCGCCATGCTGTTGCCCGCCAAAGCCGAGGTCGCCCGACAGCTGGACAGGTACCGGGCGTGGGAGCGCGTCATGCTCGCGTCCCCGTCCGACCGTTCGGCGCGGGACAGTTTCGAGGACTCGGGCTACACCCTGTGCGTGCTGATGGGGAAACGGTGCGCACGGGAGGCCGTGCACGCCGCCGAACGCTATCTGCGCACGAGCCTGGTCGCCTACCTCCGGGAACAGGCCGGATGGGGCCACGGCGACCGTTTCACCGGGCACGCCGCACCGGCCGTCCAGCGCTCCACAGCGGGGGGATAGCGCCGCCCGCCCCGACCCCGACCCCGTACACGGCAGAGGTGAGACCCATGAGCCCGACCCCGGCCATCGGCCGCATCCCGGTACGGGATGTGCGCCCGGCCGTCGAAAGCGGCAGACGCCCGGCCAAGGCCGTCGCGGGAGAGACCTTCCAGGTCACCGCGACGGTCTTCCGTGAGGGCCATGACGCGGTCGGCGCGAACGTCGTGCTGTGCGACCCGGAAGGCCGTCCGGGCCCCTGGACGCCGATGCGCGAACTGGCCCCCGGCACCGACCGCTGGGGCGCGGACGTCACCCCGGACGCGGCGGGCCACTGGACCTACCGGGTCGAGGCGTGGAGCGACCCGATCAGCACCTGGCGGCACCACGCGGGCATCAAGATCCCGGCCGGGATCGACGTCGGGCTGGTTCTGGAGGAAGGCGCACTCCTGTACGAGCGTGCCGCGGTCGGTGTGCCGGAGCGGGCGGCCCGGGCTGTCGTGCTGACCGTCGCTCGCGCACTGGGCGACGACTCACTCCCTGTCACGGATCGATACGCGCCAGCTCTGACCCCGGCGGTGGACAAGGTGCTGCGTCGGCATCCGTTGCGTGAGCTGGTGACGTCGAGTGAGCCGTTGGCGCTGGTGGTGGAGCGGGAGCGGGCCCTGTACGGGGCGTGGTACGAGTTCTTCCCGCGTTCGGAGGGGACGCCGGAGCAGCCGCACGGGACGTTCCGGACGGCGGCGCGGCGGTTGCCGGCGATCGCCGCGATGGGTTTCGACGTCCTGTACCTGCCGCCGATCCATCCGATCGGGCACACCTTCCGCAAGGGCCCCAACAACACCCTGTCCGCGTCGGCGGGGGACGTGGGGGTGCCGTGGGCGATCGGTTCCGAGGCGGGCGGGCACGACGCCGTGCACCCGGATCTGGGCACGGTGGAGGACTTCGCCTTCTTCGTCGCGGAGGCGGCCCGGCACGGGCTGGAGGTGGCGCTGGACTTCGCGCTGCAGTGCTCGCCGGACCATCCGTGGGTGCGGAAGTATCCGCAGTTCTTCCATCACCGCCCGGACGGGACGATCGCGTACGCGGAGAACCCGCCGAAGAAGTACCAGGACATCTATCCCATCGCCTTCGACGCCGACCTGCCGGGTCTGGTCGCCGAGACGGTGCGGGTGCTGCGGCACTGGATGGCACACGGGGTGCGGATCTTCCGGGTCGACAACCCGCACACCAAGCCGGTCGTGTTCTGGGAGCGGGTGATCGCGGAGATCAACGGCAGCGACCCGGACGTGATCTTCCTGGCGGAGGCGTTCACCCGGCCGGCGATGATGCACACGCTGGCCCAGGTCGGCTTCCAGCAGTCGTACACCTACTTCACCTGGCGCACCACCAAGCCCGAGCTCACCGAGTACCTCACCGAGCTGTCGGGTGAGGCGGCGGCGTACATGCGGCCGAATTTCTTCGTCAACACCCCCGACATCCTGCACGAGTATCTTCAGCGGGGCGGCCGTCCGGCGTTCGAGGTGCGGGCCGTGCTGGCCGCGACGCTCTCACCCACCTGGGGCGTCTACAGCGGCTACGAACTGTGCGAGAACGCCCCCCTGCGCGAGGGCAGCGAGGAATACCTGGACTCCGAGAAATACCAACTCCGGTCCAGGGACTGGGAATCGGCCGAGCGAAACGGCCAGTCGATCGCCCCGCTCATCGCCTCCCTGAACCGGATCAGACGAGACCACCCCGCCCTGCACCGGCTCAGGAATCTGCGCTTCCACCGGACCGACAACGACGCGGTGATCGCGTACAGCAAGCGCACCGGCGAGGACACGGTTCTGGTGGTCGTGAACCTCGACCCGCACCACACCCAGGAAGCCACGGTCTCGTTGGACATGCCGCAACTCGGCCTGGGCAGGCGGGAAGACGAAGGGCGTTCCCTTGCGGTGCGGGACGAACTGAGTGGCGAGACATACCACTGGGGCCGCACCAACTACGTACGTCTGGAGCCGGGCAGGGCGCCCGCGCACGTCTTTCACCTGCTGCGGCATTCGACTGGAGGCCAGTAACCCCGTGACCGTCAACGATCCCGTCCACGACACCTTCGAGGACACTCCCGCCAAGGACCGGGACCCCGAGTGGTTCAAACGCGCCGTCTTCTACGAGGTCCTCGTCCGTTCCTTCCAGGACAGCAACGGCGACGGAATCGGCGACCTCAAAGGCCTCACCGCCAAACTCGACTACCTCCAGTGGCTCGGCATCGACTGCCTGTGGCTGCCCCCCTTCTTCAAGTCACCCCTGCGTGACGGCGGCTACGACGTCTCCGACTACACCGCCGTCCTCCCCGAGTTCGGCGACCTCGCCGACTTCGTCGAGTTCGTCGACGCCGCCCACCAACGCGGCATGCGCGTCATCATCGACTTCGTCATGAACCACACCAGCGACCAGCACCCCTGGTTCCAGGAATCCAGGAACGACCCCGAAGGCCCCTACGGCGACTACTACGTATGGGCCAAGAAGGACGACCAGTACCAGGACGCCCGCATCATCTTCGTCGACACCGAAGCCTCCAACTGGACCTTCGACCCGGTCCGCAAGGAATACTTCTGGCACCGCTTCTTCTCCCACCAGCCGGACCTCAACTACGAGAACCCGGCCGTACAGGAAGAAATTCTCGCGGCTCTACGATTCTGGCTCGACCTCGGAATCGACGGATTCCGTCTCGACGCGGTCCCCTACCTCTACCAGGCCGAGGGCACCAACTGCGAGAATTTGCCGCGTACTCATGAATTCCTGAAGCAGGTCCGGCGCGAGATCGACGCCATGTATCCCGACACGGTGTTGCTGGCGGAGGCGAACCAGTGGCCCGAGGACGTCGTCGACTACTTCGGCGACTACAGCAGCGGCGGCGACGAATGCCACATGGCGTTCCACTTCCCCGTCATGCCCCGCATCTTCATGGCCGTCCGCCGTGAGTCGCGCTACCCGGTCTCCGAGATCCTCGCGAAGACCCCCGCGATCCCGTCGAACTGCCAGTGGGGCATCTTCCTGCGCAACCACGACGAGCTCACCCTCGAAATGGTCACCGACGAGGAACGCGACTACATGTGGGCCGAATACGCCAAGGACCCCCGCATGCGCGCCAACATCGGGATCAGGAGGCGCCTGGCCCCGCTCCTGGACAACGACCGCAACCAGATCGAACTGTTCACCGCGCTCCTGCTGTCCCTGCCCGGCTCACCGATCCTCTACTACGGCGACGAGATCGGCATGGGCGACAACATCTGGCTCGGCGACCGCGACGCCGTCCGCACCCCCATGCAATGGACCCCCGACCGCAACGCCGGATTCTCCTCCTGCGACCCCGGCCGCCTCGTCCTGCCCACGATCATGGACCCCGTCTACGGCTACCAGGTCACCAACGTCGAAGCGTCGATGTCGTCGCCGTCCTCGCTCCTGCACTGGACCCGGCGCATGATCGAGATCCGCAAACAGAACCCCGCCTTCGGCCTCGGCTCCTACACCGAACTCCCCTCCTCCAACCCCGCCGTCATCGCCTTCCTGCGCGAACACAAGGACGACCTCGTCCTGTGCGTCCACAACTTCTCCCGCTTCGCCCAGCCCACCGAACTCGACCTACGGGCGTTCAGCGGCGCACACCCCGTCGAACTCATCGGCGGAGTCCGCTTCCCCGCCATCGGCGAACTCCCCTACCTCCTCACCCTCGCAGGCCACGGCTTCTACTGGTTCCGGCTGCCCCCAGTCACCCCGAGCACCGCCCGACCGTGAGTGTCCGCCCGCGAAAGGAGACGTCACCATGCCGAAGACCGCATCTCTTCGCCCGAGCAGGACGGCCCTCGCCGAGCCGCTGACCTCGCTCGGTGGTCTGCTGCGCGAGTGGCTGCCCCAGCAGCGGTGGTTCGCGGGCAAGGACCGGCCCGTCACCGACCTGGGCCTGCTGTCGATGACCGAGCTGTTTCCGGGCTGCCTGCACCTCATCGTCCGCACCGGCCACACGGCCGTCCCCACCCCCGGCGGGCCTCCCCCGCCCGGCGACTGCTACCAACTGCTCCTCGGCGTACGGGACAGTCCGTCGCCGCGCCTCGGCCGGGCCCTCATCGGCCGTGCGCACGAGGGGCCCCTGGCCGGCCAGTGGGTCTACGACGCCCTGCAGGACCCCCGGGCGGCAGGACTGCTCCTGGAGCGGCTCCGGCTGCCCGGAACGACCGGCCCCCTGCGCTTCGAGGCCGACCCCGGCATCATCGTGCCCGCCGGACTCCCGCCGCGCCTCCTCGACGTCGAGCAGTCCAACTCCTCGCTCGTGTACGGCGACTCGTTCATCCTGAAGGTGCTCAGACGCGTCCAGCCGGGTGTCCACCCCGACCTGGAGGTGCCCGCGGCCCTCGCCCGGCAGGGCTGCGCCCGGGTACCCGCCCCGGCCGCCTGGTTCCGGACCGATCTGCCGCAGGACGCGACCCTCGGGGTTCTCCAGCCCTTCCTGCCCGGCGCCTCCGACGGCTGGACACTGGCCCTGCGTGCCCTCGCCACGGGCCGCCCGTTCACCGACGAGGCCTACGAGTTGGGGCGCGCCACCGCCGACGTCCACCTGGCCCTCGCGACCGCCTTCCCCTGCGACACCCGCGTCGTGCGGCACAGCAGACGAACGGCGGCGGCGATGACCGAGCGTCTGGATGCCGCCGTGCACTGCGTACCGGCGTTGCGGCCGTACGCCCGGGGGCTGCGTGCCGCCTTCGACACCCTGGCCGGGTTCGACACCGGACCGGCCGCGCAACGCGTCCACGGTGATCTGCACCTCGGACAGGTGTTGCGCACCGGCGGTACCGGCGGGGACTGGTTCGTGATCGACTTCGAGGGCGAACCGTCCCGCCCGCTCGCGGAACGCCGCAGCGCCCAGTCGCCGATACGGGACATCGCCGGCATGCTGCGCTCCTTCGACTACGCCGCCCGTACCCGTCTGCCGTGGCGCCCCGAGTGGGCGCTGCGCTGCCGGGAGGCCTACTGCGCGGGGTACGCGGCCCGGGCCGGATGGGATCCGCGCCGCGACCCCGGGCTGCTGCGCGCGTACGAGACCGACCGGGCCGTGTACGAGGCCGTCTACGAGGCCCGGCACCGCCCCGACTGGCTCCCCGTCCCCATGGCGGCGATCGAACGACTCGCCGTCCGAGGAGGCTGACCGCTGTGGCCCTGCACGACCCCTCCCTCCCCGACACGCCCTCCCTGGGCAGGCCCGACACTTTGTGGGACCCCGGCGACAGGCAGCGCCTGCTCGCCGGCACCCATCACGACCCGCACGCGCTGCTCGGCGCGCATCCCGGGCCCGGCGGCGGGGTCGTCCTCCGTGCGCTGCGCCCGCACGCGCGGGGCGTGAGCGCGCTCGTCGACGGGCGGCCGAACAGACTCGACGACGACGGTGACGGCTTCTTCAGCGCCGTACTCCCCTTCGATCCCTCCTCCGCCGCGATTCCCGACTACACGTTGCTGGTGTCGTACGAGGACGGCGAGTCGGAGGTCGAGGATCCGTACCGTTTCCTGCCCTCGCTCGGTGAGCTGGACCTGCATCTCATCCGGGAGGGCCGGCACGAGGAGCTGTGGAAGGCGCTGGGCTCCGAGCCGATGACCCACCAGGGCGTCACCGGCACCCGCTTCGCCGTCTGGGCGCCCAACGCGCGCGGGGTACGGGTGACCGGGGACTTCACCTTCTGGGACGGTACGGCGTATCCGATGCGGTCACTGGGCTCCTCCGGGGTCTGGGAGCTGTTCGTGCCCGGTGTGGGTGAGGGTGAGCGGTACAAGTTCGAGGTCGTGGGCCGGGACGGCGGCCGGGTCATGAAGGCGGACCCGATGGCCCGGCGCACCGAGGTACCGCCCGCGACGGCGTCCGTCGTCACCGCCTCCCACTACGAGTGGGGCGACGAGGAGTGGCTCGCCCGCCGGGCCGGCACGGCCGTGCACGAGGAGCCGTTCTCCGTGTACGAGGTCCATCTCCCCTCCTGGCGACCAGGGTTGACATACCGTCAACTCGCCGACGAACTCCCCGCGTACGTCGCGGACCTGGGCTTCACCCATGTGCAGTTGATGCCGGTCGCCGAGCACCCCTTCGGCGGGTCCTGGGGGTATCAGGTCACCTCCTACTACGCCCCGACCGCCCGGCTGGGTTCCCCCGACGACTTCCGGTATCTGGTCGACGCACTGCACCGGGCCGGTGTCGGCGTCCTGCTGGACTGGGTGCCGGCGCACTTCCCCAAGGACGAGTGGGCGCTGGCCCGGTTCGACGGGGAGCCGCTCTACGAGCCCGGCGACGCGCGCCGTGCCGAGCATCCGGACTGGGGGACGTACGAGTTCGACCTCGGGCGCACCGAGGTGCGGAACTTCCTGGTCGCCAACGCCGTGTACTGGTGCGAGGAGTTCCACCTCGACGGGCTGCGTGTCGACGCGGTCGCCTCGATGCTCTACCTCGACTACTCGCGCGATTCCGGGCAGTGGACGCCGAACGTGCACGGCGGGCGGGAGGACCTGGACGCCGTCGCCTTCCTCCAGGAGATGAACGCCACCGTGTACCGGCGGGTGCCCGGAGTGCTGACGGTCGCCGAGGAGTCCACCGCATGGGACGGGGTGACCCGGCCCACCGACAGTGGCGGGCTCGGCTTCGGGCTGAAGTGGAACATGGGCTGGATGCACGACTCGCTCGGCTACGTCCAGCACGAGCCCGTCCATCGCGTACACCACCACCACGAGATGACGTTCTCCATGGTGTACGCGTACAGCGAGAACTACGTCCTGCCGATCTCCCACGACGAAGTCGTCCACGGGAAGCGGTCGTTGGTGTCGAAGATGCCGGGCGACTGGTGGCAGCAACGGGCGAACCACCGCGCGTACCTCGGATTCATGTGGGCCCATCCCGGCAAGCAACTCCTTTTCATGGGGCAGGAGTTCGCGCAGGGCTCCGAGTGGTCCGAGGCCGACGGGCCGGACTGGTGGCTGCTGGACACGGAGTACGCGGCCGAGCCCGACCACCGGGGCGTCCGCGATCTCGTGCGCGATCTCAACACCGTCTACCGGCGCACCCCCGCCCTCTGGCAGCGCGACACCGACCCCGCCGGCTTCCGGTGGGTGGCCGGGGACGCCGCCGAGGACAACGTCTTCGCGTTCCTCCGCCACGACGCGGAGGGAAGGCCCCTGTTGTCCGTCAGCAACTTCTCGCCGGTGGTCCGGCACGACTACCGACTCGACGTTCCCGGCTCGGTCCCCGTCTGGCGGGAGGTCCTCAACACCGATGCCGCCCGCTACGGTGGCGGCGACGTCCGCAACTCCGGGGCGGTGGCGCCCCGGTCGGCGTGCGTCCGGCTGACGTTGCCGCCGCTCGCCACGGTGTGGCTGACGCCGGGGAGCGAGTGAGGTGAAGTGACGCGACATAAGGGGCGGTTCGTGGAAAACCGTTTCCGAAACCTGCGCGGGGAAAGCGACTTCGCAGTTCCCGACAACAAAGCCCTTCACCTGGGCTAGATTCGTTCACCGTCGATAACCCCATCCGTCGGCGCGGTCACAGTCAGTACGATCCAGGAGCAGCGCATGCGCGACTTCGCCCTCGCTCCCCCCACCGTCGCCGCACCGATGACGGGCGGACTCGCCGACAGCGTCTTCGACACGGCGCTCCGTGAACCGAACCTGCCGCAGCTCGTGCGCCGCCCCGACCCGGCCGAACAGGTCTGGACACAGGTGACGGCCGCCGAACTGCGGGACGAGGTGGTCGACCTGGCCAAGGGGTTCATCGCCTCCGGCGTCTCCCCGGGCCACCGCGTGGCCATCATGGCCCGTACCCGCTACGAGTGGACGGTGCTCTGCTACGCGCTCTGGGCGGTGGGCGCCGAGGTCGTACCGATCTATCCGACCTCCTCGCGCGACCAGGTCGCCTGGATCCTCGCGGACTCGCAGTGCAGTGCCGTCGTCGTCGAGGACGAACAGGGCCTCATGACCGTCGGCTCGGTGTGCACCTCGCTGCCCCTGCTGCGCAACGTGTGGCAGCTGGACGACGGCGCCCTGTCCCAGCTCGTGGAGCTGGGGCGGCCGGTGCCGACGACCACGGTCGACTCGATGCGCCGGATCGTGCTGCCGGACTCGGCCGCGGTGGTCGCGTACACGTCCGGCGCGACCGGGCATCCCCGCGGCTGCGCCCTGAGCCACCGCAGCCTGGCCAGCCCCTGCGACACCCTGCTCGCGGGCTGGAGACAGACGGCGGCACCGCCCGGCGTACAGCCCAGGGTCCTCGCCTTCCTGCCCTTCTCGCACGTGTACGGCCTGATGATCCAGGGCCTGTGCCTGCGGGGCGGAATGCTGATGGGCCACGAACCCGACCTGAGCGGGGAGGCGCTGTCGGCGGCGCTGCTCTCCTTCCGGCCGACGTATCTGTACGCGGTGCCGTCGGTGTTCGAGAAGATCTACAAGAACTTCCTGCGCGGCGCCCAGAAAGCGGGACGGGGCGCCCTGTTCGAGCGGGCCGTCGGTACCGCACGGGACTTCGCGACGGCTGTCGAACGGCAGCGGCTGGGCACGGGCTCCGGGCCCGGTTTCGACCTGCGGCTCCAACACGCCCTCTACGAAAGGACGGTGTACCGCAAACTGCGTGCCGCCCTGGGCGGGCGCGTCTGCGGCGCGGTGTCGGGCGGCTCGCCCCTCAACCGTGAACTCGCCCTGTTCTACGCGGGTATCGGCATCCTCGTCCACGACGGCTACGGCCTCACCGAGACCAGCGGCGGCGTCACCGCGCAGCCGGTGGGCCGGGAGAAGTTCGGTACGGTCGGGCAGCCCCTGCCCGGCACGGAGATCCGGGTCGCCGAGGACGGCGAGATCCTGGTGTACGGCAGCTCCGTCTTCCAGGGGTACGTCAACGACGACGCCGGAACCCGGGAAGCGCTGCGGGGCGGCTGGCTGGCGACCGGGGACATCGGGCGGCTGGACCCGGAGGGGTATCTGACGATCACCGGGCGCAAGAAGGACATCATCATCACCAGCAGCGGCAAGAGCGTCGCCCCGGCCGCCCTGGAGCAGCGGCTGCGTATGCACCCGCTGGTGCACCAGGCGGTGATCGTGGGCGACAACCGGCCGTGCGTGGGCGCCCTGATCACCCTTGACCCGGAGTTCCTGGCCCACTGGCGCGCCTCGCTGGCCCTTCAGGAGGACATGCCGCACCGCCAGGCGCGCGAGGAGAACGCCCTGCGGGAGGAGATCGGACGAGCCGTCGGCGCCGCCAACAGCACGGTGTCGCGGTCCGAGTCGATCCGGGTGTTCCGGGTCCTCGCGGAGCCCTTCGCCCTCAGCAACGGCCTGCTGACCCCCTCGATGAAGCTGCGCCGGGACGCGATCGTGCGGCACTACGCCTTCGAGATCGACGCGATGTACCAGGCCAGGACACGCTCACCCCGGCCGAACGCGGCAGCGGAGGAGCTCGCGCACTGGGACGACTCGGACAACGTGTTCCGCTGAGCACAGGGCGCGTACGCGGCGCGGATGCTGGTTGACGGTACGGCGGACGGGCCCGCAGAGTGATCTCCGTATCGGCCTCCCGTACGGATTGGACCCTGCCGTGACCAGTACCGCCGCACCGTGGTCGCACCCGCCCGTCAAGGTCGGTCTCGTCGGGGCCGGCCCCTGGGCACGGGGGGTGCACGCACGCGTGCTGGCCGCCGGGCCCGAGACCGAGCTCGCCGGGGTCTGGGCGCGCCGCCCGGAGGCGGCCCAGGAGACGGCGGCGCCGTACGGGGCCCCGGTCGCCGCCCGGTTCGAGGAACTGCTCGACTCCTGCGAGGCGTTGGCGTTCGCCGTACCGCCCGCCGTTCAGGCCGAGCTGGCCCTGCGCGCCGCGAAGGCGGGCAAGGCGCTGCTGCTGGAGAAGCCGATCGCCGAGGATCTCGGGGCGGCCCGGCGGCTGGTGGACGCGATCGACGAGGCCGGGGTCGTCTCCCAGGTCACCCTGACGAACCGCTACCACCCCGAGACCCGCCGGTTCCTGGAGGCGGCGAGCGAGGCGGACGTGTTCGGCGCACGGGCGTGCTTTCTGAGCGATGCCTTCCTGGGCGGCGCGTTCACGACCCCCTGGCGGCTCGAACACGGTGCGCTGCTCGATCTGGGGCCGCATGTCCTCGACCTGCTCGACGCGTCCGTGGGGCGGATCGCGCGTGTGCGCGGGACCGGGGATCCGCGCCGCTGGATCGAGCTCACCTGCGAGCACGAGAACGGCGCGGTCAGTCAGGCCTCCCTGTCCGGCTCGGTGAACGTGGCGCAAGGTGTCGCCCGCGTCGAACTCTTCGGTTCAGGGCCGGAGTTGGTGTTCGACAGCTCCGAACTCGACTACGAGGAGAGCTGGCCGGTGCTGCGCCGCGAGTTCGCGACCGCCGTACGCGACGGTGTCTCCGGCGGCCTCGACGCCCGTCGCGGCCTTCATCTGCAGACGCTGATGGCCCAGGTGTCCGAAGGCTGAGCACTCTTGAAACCGGGCGTGACGTGGATCACGGGCGGCGTGAGCGTCGATGCGGAACAACCCGGCGGGGTCGACCGTTCTTCTGTACGTGGCTGCGGAGGGGACAGTGTCCCCGGGCCTCACCTATAGCCCATGGGGAAGATCGTTCGGCTGAAGCCCCATGGAGCCTTTCGCCGCGAGGCGACCGCCCTCCGCGTGCCACCACCTACGGCCCTGGCTGGTCTCCCCCGTCCAGCCAGGGCCTTCTTCTGTCAAAAAGCAGATTCATTTCCGCCGCCGAGGTGCCCGGCGCGCCCGCAGCGGCTGAAATGGAGGGAGGGGAAGCCACCGGAGCCGGGCAGTGCGCTGCCGCGGCGGACGTCTTCCCTCCGGATCCCCGGCGAGGAGCCCTGCTCATGACCAAAGCGACAAAGCTGCTGACCGCTCTTCCTCCGCCCCGCCGCGAGCGTCTGCTCTCGCTCGCGACGGAGGTGTCCTTTCCCGAGGACTTCAGGATCTTCGAGGCGGGTGACACCGCCGACCGCTTCTGGGTCGTCCGCTCCGGTGCGGTCTCCCTGGTCCAGCAGGTGACGTCGGTGCAGCGGGTGACCGTGGCCAGCCTGGGCGCGGGCGACCTGCTCGGCTGGTCCTGGCTCTTCCCGCCCCACCGGTGGGACTTCGGCGCCGAGGCCTTCAGCCCCGTACGCGCCTACGAGTTCGACGCCGCCCCGGTCCTCGAACTCTGCGAGGAGGAACCGGCCCTCGGGCTGCAGCTGGTGCGGGTCATCGCCGAGATCCTCGCCCATCGGCTGGAGCTGACCCGGGGCAGGCTGATGGAGGACTTCTCCCTGCACAGGCGGGGGCCCGGGTAAGGAGTGCCGGTCATCGGACGCGGTAGCGGCGCAGCGCCGGCATCGCGGCCGTCAGGGCCAGAGTGACGGCGACGACCAGGAGTCCGCCGCCGGCGACGGCGGTGCGGGGGCCAAGGGCGGACGCCGTGGTGCCGTGCAGCAGGTCGGCCAGGCGGGGACCGCCCACGACGACGACCGTGAAGACGCCCTGCATCCGGCCGCGCATCTCGTCGGTCGCGGCCGACAGCAGGATCGCCACCCGGAAGACGCTGGAGACCATGTCGGCGACGCCGGCGGCGGCCAGGAACGCCACCGCCACCCAGAGGCTGGTGCTCAGCCCGAAGCCCGTGATCGCCAGTCCCCAGGCGACGACCGAACCGATCACCATCCAGCCGTGCCGCCGCGCCCGCGAAAAGGTGCCGGAGAACAGGCCGCCGAGCACCGCGCCCACCGGGATCGCCGCGAACATCAGGCCGAGGGCGAGCCCCTCCCCGTACGGGGCGTACGTCTGGGCGGCGAGTTGCGGGAACAGGGCGCGGGGCATGCCGAAGACCATGGCGACGATGTCCGCGAGGAAGGAGAGCAGGAGAACCTTGTGCAGGGCGATGTAGCGGAACCCGGCGACGATCTCGCGTGCGCCCGCCTTCCGGGAGGCCGCCGGCCCCGGCGGGAGCGGAGGCAGCCGTACGACGGACCACAGGGTGACGCACAGGGCGAGCGCGTCGATCAGATACAGCTCGGCGAGGCCGATGACGGGTATGAGGGTGCCTGCGAGGAGGGGTCCCGCGACCAGGCCGGTCTGCATGACGGTCGTGCCGAGCGCGTTGGCGGCGGCGAGTTCCTCCTCGGGCACCACCTGGGCGACGACGGCGCTGCGGGCCGGTGAGTTCAGGCCGAAGAACGCCTGCTGGAGGGCGAGCAGGACCATGAGGGTCGCCACCGAGTCGAGGCCGACGAGGGCCTGGATCCAGAACAGCAGCGAGGTGACGGCGATGCCGGTGTTGGTGATCAGCAGGAGCTTGCGGCGGTCCATGCTGTCGGCGATCGCACCGCCCCACAGGGCGAACACGACCAGGGGCAGGAGTCCGGCCAGGCTCGCGTAGCCGACCCAGGCGGAGGAGCCGGTGATGTCGTAGATCTGTTTGGGCACGGCGACGGCGGTGAGCTGGCTGCCGACGGCGGTGACTGCGGTCGAGGACCACAGTCTGCGGTAGGCGGGGCGGCGCAGGGGCCGGGTGTCCATGGCCCAGCGGCGCCGGCCCGGGAGGGGCTCGTCGTCGGGCGTGGTCGGCTGAGGGTCCGAGTCGTTGCCGGTACTGCTGCTGGGGTCCACGGGATTCCTGGTTGCTCGCTACATCCAATCGGCTCAGCTTTCAATATCACAGGAGCCTCAGGTGGTGCCGGGGCCTTCTCCGGCGAGCGTCCGTGCGCCACTGTCCAGCAGCATGTCGAGGGCCGTCGGATAGGCGCTGGCGACCATGCGGGAGGCGAGCAGTGGGGCCGCCTCGGCGATCCGGGGGTGGGTGCTGCGGGGCAGGCGGGCGTAGGTCGAGCGCCACATGTCCTCGTCGGCGGTGAGGCTGGCGCGGGGCAGGGCCAGGGAGGCGGCGTCGAGGGCGGCGAAGGCCAGCGTCTGGTCGATGAAGGCGTGGTAGATCCGCACCGTCTCCGGCAGCGGGAAGCCGGCCGTGCGCAGGACGTCGAGGATGGCCTCGTCGGCGGCCAGTTCGTTGGCGCGGCCCGTGACACGGCTGGCGGTCAGGACGGCGGCCTGCGGATGGGCGACGTACACGGCGTGGATGCGCAGCCCGACGGCGCGCAGGTCCGCCTGCCACTCCCCGGTGGGCCGCCAGCCGTGCAGCGCCTGGCCGATGAGGGCGTCGCCGATGGCGAGGGTCAGGTCGTCCATGCCGCGGAAGTAGCGGTAGAGGGTGCTGGGGTCGGCATCCAGGGCCAGGCCCAGGCGGCGGGCGGTGAGGCCGGTGCTGCCGTGTTCGCGGAGCATCCGCAGGGCGGTGTCGACGATCAGCCGCTCGGACAGCACGGTGCCGCTCCTGGTGGGACGGCGGCGCCGCCGCTTCTCCTCCGGCACTACCTGCTTCGGCACGGCGGCCCCTCTCACTCTTATGCCAACGCCATTGACCTTAGACGGCGGCGAGGCGTTGGATCGGCGGACAACAGCATCGGAACCTTCGCAAAAAGGGAGTTTTGCCATGCGTGTGCTGCTCGTGGGAGCCGGCGGTGTGGGGACCGCGATCACCCGGATCGCCGCCCGGCGCTCCTTCTTCGACCTGATGGTCGTGGCCGACTACGACCCGGCGCGGGCCGAGGCCGCGGTTGCCGCGCTCGATGCCGGGGAGCGGTTCGTGGCGGAGCGGGTCGACGCGTCCGACGAGGCGGCGGTGGCGGAGCTGCTGGCCCGGCACGGGTGCGACGTCCTGCTCAACGCGACCGACCCGCGCTTCGTGATGCCGTTGTTCCGCGCGGCCGGCGCCGCCGGGGTGACCTACCTCGACATGGCGATGTCCCTGTCGCGCCCGCATGCCGAGCGGCCGTACGAGGAGTGCGGGGTCAAGCTCGGCGACGCCCAGTTCGCGGCGGCGGACGAGTGGGCAAAGGCGGGTGTCCTGGCCCTGGTCGGCATGGGTGTGGAGCCGGGCATGTCCGATGTGTTCGCCCGCTACGCGGCCGACGAACTCTTCGACGAGATCGAGGAGATCGGCATCCGCGACGGAGCGAACCTCACCGTCGACGGCTACGACTTCGCGCCGTCCTTCAGTATCTGGACGACGATCGAGGAGTGCCTCAACCCGCCGGTCGTCTACGAGTCCGGCCGGGGCTGGTTCACCACGGAACCCTTCAGCGAGCCGGAGGTGTTCGACTTCCCCGAGGGCATCGGCCCGGTGGAGTGCGTGAACGTCGAGCACGAGGAGGTGCTGCTCGTGCCGCGCTGGATCGACGCGCGCCGCGTCACCTTCAAGTACGGCCTGGGCGAGGAGTTCATCCAGACCCTCAGGACACTGCACCTGCTCGGCCTGGACCGCACCGACCCGGTGACCGTCCCGGGCGCGGCGGGACCGGTCGCCGTGTCGCCCCGGGACGTCGTCGCCGCGTGTCTGCCCGACCCGGCGACACTGGGCGAGCGCATGCACGGCAAGACGTGCGCGGGTACCTGGGTCAAGGGCACGAAGGACGGGGCGCCCCGCGAGGTGTACCTGTACCACGTGGTCGACAACCAGTGGTCCATGGCGGAGTACGGCTCCCAGGCGGTGGTGTGGCAGACGGCCGTCAATCCGGTCGTCGCCCTGGAACTCGTCGCCACCGGCGCCTGGTCCGGCTCGGGTGTCCTCGGCCCGGAGGCGTTCCCGGCCCGGCCCTTCCTCGACCTGCTGACGGCGTACGGCTCGCCGTGGGGCATGCGCGAGCAGTGAGGTGCCCTCCCCGGGCCGCAGCCCGGGGGGGCGGGCGGTGCTACGGCGCGGAGGGCTTGCCCTTCGTGCCGATCCAGGTCAGGAACAGCTGGTCCAGGTCCTTGCCGGAGACGCGCTCGGCGAGGGCGGTGAACTGGGCGGTCGTACCGTGTCCGCCCCGGTGGTCGGTGGCCCAGGTGCGCAGGATCTTGAAGAAGGCGGGGTCACCGACCGTCTTGCGGAGCTTGTGCAGGGCCATGGCGCCGCGGTCGTAGACGGGCCTGCCGAATATGTTCGCGCCGCTGCCGGGGTCGGCGGGCGGGAACGACCACAGGTCGTCGTCCTTGGCCGTGGCGTACAGGTTGTCGAAGGTCTTCTGGGCGCTCGGGCCGCCGTGCTGTTCCGCGTACAGCCACTCCGTGTAGGTCGCGAAGCCCTCGTTGAGCCAGATGTCCTTCCAGCTGGTGAGGGCGACGGAGTCGCCGAACCACTGGTGGGCGCTCTCGTGGACCAGGGTGCTGAGATCGGGCGCCTGGTCGTAGACGGGACGGGTCTGCGTCTCCAGTGCGAAGCCGACCTGCGGGGCGCGGTCGACGATGGCTCCGGCGGCCTTGTACGGGTAGGGGCCGAAGAGCTTGGCCTCCCAGTCCAGGACGGACGGCAGCTTCTTCAGCACGGGCGCCGCGTCGGAGGCCTCGCGTGGATCGACGGCGTTGTAGACCTTGATGCCGCCGCGGGTGGTGTACTGCTCGACCTTGAACTTCCCGACCGTGGCCGTGGCCAGGTAGGCGGCCATCGGCTCCGACTGGCGCCACCGGAAGGCGGACCTGCCGCCCGCGGTCTTCTGGCCCAGGAGGACGCCGTTGGCCACCGCCGTGCGTCCCTGGGGGACGGTGATCGTAAAGTCGTACGAGGCCTTGTCCTTGGGGTGGTTGTTGCCGGGGAACCAGCTCATGGAGCCCTGCGGCTCACCGGCGACGAACACGCCGTCGTCGGTGGCGATCCAGCCGTCCTTCGAACCGTCCGGGTCGGTGACCGCCTTGGGGACACCGGAGTAGGTGACGGCTACCTGGAACGTCTGGTCCTTGTGCAGGGCGTGGCGCGGGCTGACGATCAGTTCCTGCCCGGAGCGCCGGAAAGGCGCCTTCACGCGGTCGACGGTGAGGGCGGTGACCTTCAGGCCGCTGAGGTCGAGGTTGAAGCGGGTCAGCTTCTGGGTGGCGCGGACGGTGAGTACGGCCTTGCCGTCGAGGCGGCGGCTCACGGGGTCGTAGCGCAGGTTCAGGTCGTAGTGGGCGACGTGGTAGCCGCCGTTTCCGGACAGCGGGAAGTACGGGTCTCCGACACCGGAGGCACCTGTCGTCGCGGCGCTCGCGGGTGCGGCGGCGGCCAGCAGGGCCGCGAGGGCGACGGGCACGGTCGCGACGACGGCGTCACGACGGAGGACCGCGGTGCGAGTGCCTGCGTACTTCCTGGGGGGTCTCACACGAACTCCTACGATGCTAGGTGTGATCATCTTCAGGGTTTTCACCCTAAAGGCGCCACCGCACGAAATCCTCCTCCTTCTGGTCAAGTTGCGAGCCCCGGCGGGCGAACGCATCATTCTTTCGGTCACCGCACCCGTACCCCACCCCGCCGGAGGCCCTCGTGACCGTCCGCGTCCGTCGCGTCTACGAACCTCCCGAGCCGGACGACGGCGTACGCGTCCTGGTCGACCGGCTCTGGCCGCGCGGCCTGTCCAAGGACGCGGCGCGGATCCACGAGTGGCCGAAGGCACTGACCCCGTCGACCGAGCTGCGCCGCTGGTACCACTCCCAGGAGGACGCGGCCGACGCCTACGAGGAGTTCCGGCGCCGCTACGAGGCGGAGCTGGCCGCGCCCGAGGCGGCCGAACCCCTGCACACGCTGCGTGAGCTGGCCGCCAAGGGCCCGGCGACGCTTGTCACCGCCGCCAAGGCCCCTGAGCGGAGCCATGCCTCAGTGCTGGCCGAACTGCTGACGTCCGGCGGAGAACCCTAGGCGGTCGCCCGCGCCGCGGCCCGCCCGGCCGCGCGGCCCGAGAAGAGACAGCCGCCGAGGAACGTGCCCTCCAGGGCGTTGTAGCCGTGCACGCCGCCGCCGCCGAAGCCGGCGACCTCGCCGGCCGCGTACAGCCCCTCGACGGGCTCGCCCGTCGCGCCCAGCGCGCGTGAGTCCAGGTCCGTCTGGATACCGCCGAGGGTCTTGCGGGTGAGGGTGTGGAGCTTGACGCCGATGAGCGGGCCGGCCTCGGGGTCGAGGATGCGGTGCGGGGAGGCGGTGCGGCCGAGCCGGTCGCCGATGTAGCGGCGGGAGTTGCGGATTCCCTGAACCTGCGCGTCCTTGCTGTACGGGTTGGCGATCTGGAGGTCGCGGGCCTCGATCTGGCGGCGCACCCCGTCCACGTCGAGGAGCGGCTTGTCCGTCAACTCGTTCATTTTCCCGATGAGTTGGTCGAGGTTGTCGGCGACCACGAAGTCCGCGCCGTGCTTGACGAAGTCGGCCACCGGGCCGGGGGCGCCCTTGCCGAGGATGCGCTCCTTGAGGAACGCCTTGCGGTTCTTGGCGGTGATGTCGGGGTTCTGCTCGGAGCCCGAGAGGGCGAACTCCTTCTCGATGATCCGCTGGGTGAGGATGAACCAGGAGTGGTCGTGCTCGGCGATGTCCTCGGTGGTGCGCAGGTACTTGAGGGTGCCGAGGGTGTCGTATCCGGGCAGGCAGGGGTCGGGCAGGCGGCGGCCGAGCGCGTCG
Source organism: Streptomyces kryoterrae (assembly GCF_054072135.1). Taxonomy (NCBI): domain Bacteria; kingdom Bacillati; phylum Actinomycetota; class Actinomycetes; order Kitasatosporales; family Streptomycetaceae; genus Streptomyces; species Streptomyces kryoterrae. The sequence continues at coordinate 612,276 of NZ_CM133358.1, forward strand.
AACCACATGGAGGACGGGCCGGGCAGGATGCGGATGCCGTGGCCGGGCCAGATCGGGTTCCAGTTCTGGATGCCCTCGGTGTAGTGCCACATGCGGTCCCGGTTGACGAGACGCACTCCGGCCTGGGCGCTGATGTCGAGCATCCGCCCGTCGACGTAGGCGGGCACACCGGTGACCATGTCGGCCGGCGCCGTGCCGAGCCGCTCGGGCCAGTACCGGCGCACGATGTCGTGGTTGGCGCCGATGCCGCCGGTGGTGACGATCACGGCCTGGGCGGTGAGTTCGAAGTCGCCGAGCCGGTCCCGGTTGGACGCCACTCCGCGCGGCGAGTCGTCCTCGGCGAGGACCGTGCCGCGTACGCCGCGCACCGCGCCCTCCGTGACGACGAGTTCGTCGACCTGGTGACGGTGGTAGAAGGTCAGCAGTCCGGCTCGGGACGCCTCCTTGGCGCTGAGCACGAAGGGTTCGACGACTCCGGTGCCGGTGCCCCAGGAGACGTGGAAGCGGGGTACGGAGTTGCCGTGCCCGTGGGCGCGCAGGTCGCCGCGTTCGGCCCAGCCGACCGTCGGCAGGAACGAGATGCCGTGACCGGCCAGCCAGGACCGCTTCTCCCCCGCGGCGAACTCGACGTAGGCGCGCGCCCATTTCACCGCCCAGGAGTCCTCGTCGTCGACGCGGTCGAACTGGGCGCTGCCCTGCCAGTCGCTCCAGGCGAGGTCGAAGGAGTCCTTGATGCCGACCCGCCGCTGCTCCGGGGAGTCGACGAGGAACAGCCCGCCGAACGACCAGAAGGCCTGCCCGCCGAGGTTGGCGGCGTTCTCCTGGTCGACGAGCGCGACCCGCCGGCCCTTGCTGGTCAGCTCGTGTGCCGCGACCAGTCCGGCGAGGCCGGCTCCGACGACGATGACGTCCGCATCCATGGCGACCGTTCCCTTTCTCATCCGCCGCTGCGCGCGGCCGGGTTGTCGCTGCTGCCGTCGGTGAGCAGTGCGGTGAGCAGCTGCTTGAGCCACGCGCGCGCGTGCTCGACGTCCTTGTCCAGCAGCAGTTGGGTCGTGACCCCGTCGTAGGCGGCGATCACCGCGTGGGCGGCGCCCTCGGTGTCGCCGAGTACGACGGGCAGTTCGGTGTGTCCGGTGGCGCGGGCGAGCCTGTCCGCGACGGCCCGCCGCAGCCGCTCGCGGTGTTCCAGCAGGGTCTGGGCGACGGCGGGGTCCCGGGCCGCGTGGACCAGGAAGTCGGTCTTGACCAGCAGCCAGTCCAGGTCGAGCAGCAGCACCTCGGTGACCCGGTCGACGGCCGCGGGTACGTCGAGATCCGGGCCGTCCAGCGCGAGCGCGCCCGCGACCTGGTCGGCGATCAGGCCGGCGCGTTCTCCGTAGAGGGCGAAGAACAGCTCGTCCAGGCTGTCGAAGTTCGAGTAGAAGGCGCCTCTGCTGTAGCCGGCGGCCTCACAGACCTCCTCGATCGAGACCCGCCCGAACCCCTTCGCGGCGAACACCGCGAACGCGGCCTCCAGCAGATTGGCGCGCGTCCGCACGCGCCGTTTGGTCACCCGCCCCGCCGTTCCCTCGACCGCCATGTCCGGCCCTCCGTTCGATACAGGAATGTATCCGATACATCGATGTATCCAAAGGGTTCGAGGGGATGAGATCGAGCCACTCCCCAAATAAGAACATGTATTCGAATTCGGGAGTACGCTGGTGCCATGGCCGCGCATCTCCAAGGTTCCCTCTTCGACCAGACCGACGAACTCCGGCTCGGCGCACTGGCCGGAACGCGCCGCACGCCGCTGGGTCACGGCGCCTGGATCGACGAACTCGCCGGCTGGCTCCATGGAGCGGACGCCCTGTTCGAACGACTGGCGGCCGAGGTCCCCTGGCGGGCCGAGCGCCGGAAGATGTACGACCACGTCGTGGACGTCCCTCGGCTGCTGGCCTTCTACGGCGAGGCGGACGCCCTGCCGCACCCGGTGCTGGCGCAGGCGCGGGACGCGCTCGGCGCGCACTACGCGGCCGAGCTCGGGGAGCCGTTCACCACGGCCGGGCTCTGTTACTACCGCGACGGACGGGACAGTGTCGCCTGGCACGGGGACCGGATCGGGCGTGGTGCGAGCGAGGACACCATGGTCGCGATTCTCTCCGTGGGCGCACCGCGCGACCTGCTGCTGCGGCCGGTGCGCGGCGGCGAGACGGTGCGGCGCCCTCTGGGGCACGGGGACCTGATCGTGATGGGCGGCTCCTGCCAGCGGACCTGGGAGCACGCCGTCCCCAAGAGCACACGTGTCACCGGGCCGCGCATCAGCATCCAGTTCCGGCCGCGCGGGGTGCAGTGACGCACCCGGCGGCCCGCCCCGTCGTGGGCCGCTCCCCCGCTGTCTGATTTGCTGTGCGTCATCCGGCAGCGAACTGCAGAACGGGAAGATCATGCGGGCAGACGTCCAGCAAGTCGCCGATGGCATTTACCTCGTGCACGGAAGCAACACCAACTGGGTGATCCTCACCGAGGGGGACGCCGCCACCCTGATCGACACCGGATACCCCGGCGACCGGCAGCTGGTCCTCGACTCGCTCGCACAGGTGGGGAGTTCACCGGAGGCGGTCGCGGCGATACTCGTGACGCACGCCCACAACGACCACATCGGCTCGGCCGAGCACCTCCGTTCCACGTACGGCACGCCGGTGCTGACGCACGAGGCCGAAGTCCCGCACGCACGCCGGGACTTCCTGCACCAGGTGAGCGTCGGGGAGGTGCTCAGGAACGGCTGGCGGCCCGGCGTGCTCCCCTGGGCCGTGCACGCGATCCGTTCCGGCGGCACCGCACAGGTCCCGGTCGCCGAGCCGAGGCCGTTCCCCGAGGTGCTCGACCTGCCGGGCGGGCCCGTCCCCGTCCACACCCCGGGGCACACCGACGGGCACTGCGCCTTCCACCTCCCGGACGCCGGGGTCGTGGTCTCCGGCGACGCCCTGGTCAGCGGGCACCCGACCGCCCGGCTCAAGGGCCCGCAGCTGCTGCCCGACATGTTCCACCGTGAGCGCGAGCGTGCGGTGGCCTCGCTGGACCTGCTGGAGAAGCTCGCGGGCGATGTCCTGCTGCCCGGCCACGGGCCCGTGCACCACGGCAGCGTGCGCGAGGCGGCCCGGCAGGCGCGGGAGCGAGCCCTGTGAGGCGGCGCTCTACAGTGAGGTGACGATCACCAGCAGAACGAGAACGGTCGAGCCATGGCATTGCAGATCAGCGCCACCAATCCCGAGCACCCGGTACTCCTGCTCGAACTGCCGTGGCACCTCCCCCTGGAGGAGTGGCCCGACCGCTACCTCGTGCCGCTGCCGCGCGGCATCTCCCGGCACGTCGTGCGCTACGCGCGCGCCGGCGACGAGGTGATCGCCGTCAAGGAACTGGCGGAACGCCCGGCCCTGCGCGAGTACGAGCTGCTGCGGGACCTGGACCGGCTCGGCATCCCGGCCGTCGACCCCCTGGCCGTGGTCACCGGGCGAGCCACCGACGAGGGCGGCGCCCTGGAGCCGGTGCTGATCACCCGGCACCTCGGCGGCTCCATGCCGTACCGCTCGATGTTCGAGACGACGATGCGGCCGGCCACCATGCACCGCCTGATGGACGCGCTGGCCGTCCTGCTGGTCCGCCTTCACCTCGCCGGGTTCGCCTGGGGCGACTGCTCCCTGTCCAACACCCTCTTCCGGCGCGACGCGGGCGCGTACGCCGCGTACCTGGTCGACGCCGAGACGGGCGATCTGCACCCGCAGCTCAGCAACGGCCAGCGCGAGTACGACCTCGACCTCGCCCGCGTGAACATCAGCGGTGAGCTGCTGGACCTGGAGGCGTCCGGGGCGCTGCACCCCTCCGTGGACCCGATCGAGTTCGGCATGGAGATCTGCGCCCGCTACCAGCGGCTGTGGCAGGAGCTGACCCGCACCTCCGTCTACCCGGCGGGCAAGTACCACTACATCGAGCGCCGCATCCGGCGCCTCAACGAGCTCGGCTTCGACGTGGCCGAGATGCAGATCGAGCACTCCTCGAACGGCGACACGGTGACCTTCGTACCGAAGGTCGTCGACGCCGGCCATCACCAGCGGCAGCTGCTGCGGCTGACCGGGCTCGACACCGAGGAGAACCAGGCGCGGCGGCTCCTCGGCGACCTGGAGAGCTGGATGGCCTCCCAGGACGACTACGAGCCGGGCGACCCCCTCGGCGCCAGCCCGGAGGTGCTCGCGCACCGCTGGGTGCGGGAGGTGTTCCGGCCGACCGTGCGGGAGGTCCCGCGCGAGCTGCGCGGGAACGTGGACCCCGCCGAGATCTACCACCAGCTCCTGGAACACCGCTGGTTCCTCTCCGAGCGGGCGCAGCATGACATCGGCCTGGACACGGCGGTCCAGGACTACATCGTCAACATCCTGCCCAAGGCCCGCCAGGCGCTGCCCCTGGCGGCGGACGAGGCGGCGCCGTCCGTCTGAGTCACCCGTGCGGGACGACGGCCACCGGGCAGTGCGCGTGGTGCAGTACGCCGTGGGCGACCGAGCCGATCCGCGCGCCCACGGCCGAGCGGCGGGCGCGCCGCCCGACGACCAGGAGCTGCGCCCGGGAGGCCACCGACAGCAGCACCTCCCCCGCGCTGCCCATCTCCACGTGCTGGGTGACCGGCACCTCGGGGAAGCGCTCGCGCCACGGCTTCAGCGCGGCGGCCAGCGCGTTCTTCTCGTACGGTTCCATCCCTCCGGCCTCGTCGAGGAGCTTCAGCGAGCCCGGGCTGTACGCGAACACCGGCGGCAGGCTCCACGCCCGTACGGCGCGGACGGCAGCGCCACGGGCCGCCGCGGCCTCGAACGCGAACCGCAGGGCGGGCGCGCTCTCCTCCGGGTCGCCCTGCTGGCCCACGACGACCTCACGGCCGGCGGCCTCGTCGGAGGCGCGGTCCTCCGCGCGGACGAGGACGACGGGCCGCGTGGACTCGGCGATCACCTGCTGCCCGACGGAGCCGAGCAGGAACCCGACGACGGCCCCGTGCCCACGGGAGCCGAGCACCAGCATCTCGGCGTCCGCCGCGGCCCCCGCGAGCGAGTCCGCCACGCTGCCCTCGATCACGTCGACGGTCAGGTCCAGCTCCGGACGGTGTTCGGCGACGCTCCGCGCCGCCTCGTCCACGCCGTCCCGCACCCGCTGGTCGTGGGTCTCCCGGGTCCCGGCCCCGAACGCCTGGTCCGGCACCATCTCCCAGGCATGCACCACCCGCAGCGGGAGCTTGCGGCGTTCGGCCTCCCGGGCCGCCCAGGCCAGCGCTGCATGGCTTTCGGGCGTTCCGTCCACCCCTGCCGTGATCGGGCGCGTCATACGGTTCCCTCCGTGTCGTGATCATGCTTACCGGGCCCAGTGTTCACTACCGTGTGCCCATGACCTTGCAGTGGGAACAAGTGATCGTGGACGCGGCGGACCCGGCCGCCCTGGGGAGCTGGTGGGCGGAGGCGCTCGGCTGGGCGGCCGTCGACGACTCCCCCGAGGAGTACGAGATCCGGCCGACACCGGACCAGCTGCCCGGCCTCCTCTTCGTACGGGTCCCGGAGGCCAAGTCCGTCAAGAACCGGCTGCACCTCGACTTCCGGCCCGAGGACCAGCAGGCCGAGGTCGGCCGTCTGCTGGCCCTCGGAGCGCGCCACGCGGACATCGGCCAGGGCGAGCAGTCCTGGACCACGCTTCTGGACCCGGAGGGCAACGAGTTCTGCGTGCTCGGCGCGCGGAAGAGCTGACCGGAGCGAAGCGCGGCGATCGAACATACGATGGGGCGAAGGCGGCGCGGCACCGGGCTGACGCCGCCCGGTGATTCCGACCGCTCGGGGTGGGAGACGTATGGCACAGGCCGCGGACGCAGCGCGGACCGTCATCATGACCGTGGACGACGACCCCGGGGTGTCCCGGGCCGTCGCCCGTGACCTGCGGCGGCGGTACGGCGAGTCGTACCGCATCGTGCGCGCGGAATCCGGCGAGTCCGCGCTGGACGCGCTGCGGGAGCTGAAGCTGCGCGGTGATCTGGTGGCGGTGATCCTGGCCGACTACCGGATGCCGCAGATGAACGGCATCGAGTTCCTCGAACAGGCCCTGGACGTGTATCCGGGCGCGCGGCGCGTGCTGCTCACCGCGTACGCGGACACGGACGCGGCGATCGACGCGATCAACGTCGTCGACCTCGACCACTATCTCCTCAAGCCCTGGGATCCGCCGGAGGAGAAGCTCTATCCGGTGCTCGACGATCTCCTGGAGGCCTGGCGGCGCAGTGACTTCCGGCCGGTGCCGAGCACCAAGGTGGTCGGCCACCGGTGGTCGGCCCGCTCGTCGGACGTACGGGAGTTCCTGGCCCGCAACCAGGTGCCGTACCGCTGGTACTCCACCGAGGAACCCGAGGGGCGGCGGCTGCTCGCGGCCTGCGGTCAGGACGGGCAGCGGCTGCCGGTCGTGATCACGGCGGACGGTACGGCGCTCGTCGAGCCGGAGGTGCCGGAGCTGGCCGCGCACGTGGGGCTGGCGACGACGCCCACGGCCGACTTCTACGACCTGGTCGTCATCGGCGGCGGGCCGGCCGGGCTGGGCGCGGCCGTGTACGGGGCCTCGGAGGGGCTGCGGACGGTGCTGGTGGAGCGGTCGGCGACCGGCGGGCAGGCCGGGCAGAGTTCGCGGATCGAGAACTACCTGGGCTTCCCGGACGGGGTCTCGGGCGCCCAGCTCACCGACCGGGCGCGGCGCCAGGCCACCAAGTTCGGCGCCGAGATCCTCTCCGCGCGCGAGGTGACCGGTCTGGAGGTGAGCGGTGCGGCTCGGCTCGTACGGTTCTCGGACGGGTCGGCGATCGCCGCGCACAGCGTGATCCTGGCGACCGGTGTGTCGTACCGGCAGCTGGAGGCGCCGGGGGCCGTCGATCTGTCGGGCTGCGGGGTGTTCTACGGGTCGGCGCTGACCGAGGCCGCCGCCTGCCAGGGCCACGACGTGTACATCGTCGGCGGCGCCAACTCGGCCGGGCAGGCGGCGATGTACCTGTCCAGGGGCGCCAAGTCGGTCACGCTGCTGGTGCGCGGGGCGGACCTCACGGCGTCGATGTCGCACTACCTGATCCAGCAGATCGCCGAGTCGCCGAACATCTCGGTGCGGGCCGGCACGGTCGTCGAGTCCGCGCACGGCGACGGCCACCTGGAGCAGCTGACCTTGCGCGACACGGCGAGCGGACAGACCGAACTGGTCGACGCGCAGTGGCTGTTCGTGTTCATCGGCGCGGCCCCGCTGACCGACTGGCTGGACGGAACGGTGCTGCGGGACGAGCGCGGGTTCATCCTCGCCGGGCCCGATCTGACCGCCGACGGGCGGCCACCGGCGGACTGGGAGCTGGACAGGCCGCCGTACCACCTGGAGACCAACATCCCCGGAGTGTTCGTCGCCGGGGACGCGCGCGCGGAGTCCGCCAAGCGGGTCGCGTCCGCCGTCGGAGAGGGAGCCATGGCCGTGATGCTCGTACACCGATATCTGGAGCAGTCGTGAGCGGCCGGTTGATGCCGTGCAGCCCCGCGGAGATCAGGGCCCTGTTCCTGTTCGAGAAGCTGACCGCCGAGCAGCTCGGCAGGCTGTGCAGCGAGGGCCGGGTCGAACTGTTCGATCCGGGGCCGGTGTACGCGGAGGGCGACCAGGCCACCTGCTTCTACGTGATGATCGAGGGCACGGTCGTCCTGTCGCGCCGGGTCGGCAGCGACGACGTCGAGGTGAACCGCACCTCCCAGCCCGGCGTGTACTCGGGAGCCATGCAGGCGTATCTGGGGAAGCCGGAAGCGCAGCAGTACAAGAACTCGATGCGGGTCACGGAACCGAGCCGGTTCTTCGTGCTGCCATCCGACTCGTTCGCGGCGTTCATGCAGGAGTATTTCCCGATGGCGGTCCATCTGCTGGAGGGGCTGTTCTACGGTTCGCAGACCACGCAGCGGGCCGTCGGGCAACGTGAACGGCTGCTCGCGCTGGGCTCGTTGTCCGCCGGGCTGACCCATGAGCTCAACAACCCGGCCGCCGCGGCCGTACGGGCCACGTCGTCGTTGCGGGACCGGGTGGCGCACATGCGGCAGAAGCTCGGGATCATCGCCTCGGGTCCCTACCACCGCGACGCCCTGAAGGCCCTGGTCGACATTCAGGAGCGGACGGCCGAGCGGGTCGCGAAGGGGCGGTCACTGAGCCCGCTCGAAGCGTCCGACCGGGAGGACGAGGTCGCCGACTGGCTCGACGACCACGGCATCCAGGGCGGCTGGCAGATCGCGCCGACCTTCGTGCAGGGCGGCCTCGACGTCGACTGGCTGGAGCAGGTCGCGGCGGCCGTCGACGAGGAGATCCTCCAGGCAGCCATCGGGTGGCTCAACTACACGGTCGAGACCGAGCTGTTGATGTCCGAGATCGAGGACTCCACCACACGCATCTCGCATCTGGTCGGCGCCGCCAAGCAGTACTCGCAGCTGGACCGCGCCCCCTACCAGGTCGCCGACGTGCACGAACTCCTCGACAGCACGCTGCTGATGCTGTCGGGGAAGATGGGTTCGCGCGTCAAGGTCGTGAAGGAGTACGACCTCTCGCTGCCGAGGATCCCGGCCTACCCAGCCGAGCTGAACCAGGTGTGGACCAACCTGATCGACAACGCGGTCTCCGCCATCAACAGCGCGGGCGGGGAAGGGACGTTGACCGTGCGGACGGCGCAGGTCCACGACCGGCTGCTGGTCGAGTTCCGCGACACGGGGCCGGGAGTGCCGGCGGAGATCAAGGGCCGGATCTTCGACCCGTTCTTCACCACCAAGCCGGTGGGCGAGGGCACGGGGCTGGGGCTCGACATCTCCTGGCGGATCGTCGTCAACAAACACCACGGTGACCTGAAGGTCGAGTCCGTACCCGGCGACACCCGCTTCCAGGTGCTGCTCCCCCTCACCGCAGCCGACCCCGACCCCGATACCGACACCGACACCGACACCGCCGGGGCCTTCGACCCGGCTCAGGAGCCGTCATGACCAAGGACACCGGAATCGACCCCAGCGTCCCGCCCAGCGGTGCGGGATGTGTCGAGTGCGACGCCGCCGGCGGCTGGTGGTTCCATCTGCGGCGCTGCGCCCAGTGCGGACACATCGGCTGCTGCGACGACTCGCCCTCGAAGCACGCCACCGCCCACTTCCGGGACACCGGCCATCCGGTGATCCGCAGTTACGAGCCGGGCGAGGCCTGGTTCTGGAACTTCGAGACGTCCGAACTGTTCGAGGACGGCCCGCCCCTCGCTCCCCCGGCCGCCCATCCGGCCGACCAGCCCACCCCGGGACCGGCAGGACGCGTCCCGGCGAACTGGGCGGAGACTCTGCGCTGAGAGCCCGCAGGTCAAGGCTGTCAGTGGTGCATGTCAGGATTCGGCTGTGCCGCAGAACCTGTTCGACACCCCGCTCATCGGCCGCGACGACGAACTGACCCGTCTCTCGGCCGTGCTCGATCGCGCCCGCGTCCGTGAGCCGCGTGCCGTGCTCATCGCCGGGGACGCCGGGGTGGGCAAGACGCGGGTGCTGGCTGAGGCCGCCGGGCGGGCCTCCGCCAGCGGGATGACCGTGCTCACGGGGCACTGTGTCGATCTCGGTGACGTCGGTCTGCCGTATCTGCCGTTCACCGAGATCCTGGGGGTGCTGGCGGCCGACGAGCGGTTCGCGGGGGCGTTCGCCGCGCATCCCGTGGTCGGGCGGTTGCTCGGTGACGGCGCGGAGGACGGGGTGCGGGACGCCGGTGGGCGGCTGCGGCTGTTCGAGGGGATGGCCGGGCTGCTGGCCGCCGTCACCGAGGTCGCTCCGCTGCTGCTCGTCCTGGAGGACCTGCACTGGGCCGACCAGTCCTCCCGGGACCTGCTGCGGTTCCTGCTCAGCCGGGGTGTGCTCCAGGCGCCCGCGGGCGGGGCGCCCGGCCACCGGCTCGCGGTGTTCGCCTCGTACCGCGCGGACGATCTCCACCGCCGCCATCCGCTGCGCCCGCTCCTCGCGGAGCTGGTGCGGCTGCCCGCCGTGGAGCGGCTGGAGCTGCGCCCGATGGCCGACGCCGAGGTGGCCCGGCTGGTACGAGCCCTGGGCGAGCGGCCACTTCCGGACACCACAGTGCGCCGCATCGTCGAGCGTGCCGAGGGCAACGCGTTCTACGCGGAGGAGCTGCTCGCGGCCACCGACACGGAGTCCGGCGGCGTACCCAGCGGGCTCGCCGACGTTCTCCTCATCCGCTTCGAGCAACTGTCCGACACGGCCCAGCAGGTGCTGCGTACGGCCGCGGTCGCCGGGCGGCGCGTCGAGCACGAGCTGCTGAGCGACGCCGTCCGACTGCCCGAGGACGAACTGGAGGCGGCGCTGCGGGAGGCGGTCGGCCGGCAGCTCCTCGTGCCCGGTGCGGGCGACACCTACTCCTTCCGGCACGCGCTCGCCCGTGAGGCCGTCTACGCCGATCTGCTGCCGGGAGAGCGGTCGCGGCTGCACGGGGCGTTCGCGCGGCTGCTGGCCGGGCGGGGCCGCCCCGCCGAGAGCGCGGCGGAGCGTGCCCACCACTACCGGGAGAGCCACGATCTGGCCGAGGCGCTCACGGCGTCGCTGGAGGCCGCCGACCACGCCCACCGCGTCGGCGCGCCCGCTGAGGAGCTACGGCATCTGGAGGCCGCCCTCGACATCTGGCCGGCGGTGGACGCGGGCGCCCGTCCCACGGGCGACGGCCTGGACACGGTGACGCTGATGCTGCGGGCGTCCGCCGCGGCGGCGCACGCCGGTGACTCGCATCGCGCGGTGTCACTCACCCGGGCAGCGCTCGCCGGAGTCGGCCAGGACACGGACGCCGAGCTGGCGGCACGCGTCCGCTACACGCTCGCCGACAACCTGATGAGCATCGACCATCTGTCGGCCGCGTTCGCGTACAGCAGCGAGGCTCTCGCCCTGATCCCGGCCGAGCCTCCGTCGCGGACCTGGGTGTGGGCGGCGGCCACCCATGTCATGGCGGCACGGCAGATGGGCGACACCGACGCCGCGCTGCGGGTCGCCCGGCAGGCCCTCTCCGTCGCCGAGGAGCTGCAGGCCACCGACGCGCAGGCCGACCTCATGATCTCCGTGACAGCTCTCGAAGCAGGGGGCCGTCGCACGCCCGAGGGCCGCGAGAAGCTCCGGGAGGCCCGTGAACTGGCCCGGCGGGCGGGCTGTTCGCCGGTGGAGATGCGGGCGCTGTTCAATCTCGCGATCGGCTGCTTCGAGTCCGGTCTGCTGGAGGAGAGCCTGCCGTGGCTCTCCGAGGGCCTGGACCGGGCCCGCCGCGCCGGTCTCCTCTCCTCGCCCTATCCCCTGGAAATGCGCTATCTGCAGTCCGTGGTGCTGTACACGCTCGGCCGTTGGGACGAGTGCGCCCGCGCGGCGGCGGCCGACACCGAAGTGCTTCCCGCGGCTGCCGGTTTCGTGGCGGGGCCTTCGCTGTACGTGGCACTGGCACGCGGTGACCTGGGCGCCGCCGACCGCGCCCGGGCTCTCCTCGACGGCCCGTTCGACTGGATGGCCACGCTGGTCGCGGGCATCGTGCTCACGGACGCCGCCGCCCTTTCGGGGGACCCGGAGGCAGCGGTGGAGCGCGTACACGGCACGGTGAAGGCGCTCACCGACGACGCCGGGTCGCTTCCCGAGGTCGCGGTCCGGCTCGCCGCGCTCGCCCTGGCCGCCGTCGCCGACACGGCCGTCCGACTGCGCCGGTCCGGCGACGAGGCGGGGACGCTGCGCTGGACGGACACGGCGGCCGAGCTGCTGGAGCTGGCCCGGTCCCGGGCGACGAACGGCCGCGACGGTGCCCCGCAGGGCCCGGAGGGGCTGGCCTGGCTGGCCCGTGCCGAGGCGGAGTGGGCACGGGCGACGGCCGGTCCCGAAGCCGAGGCCTGGGAGCGGGCGGTCACGGCGTTCGGCTTCGGCGAGATCTACGAACAGGCGCGCTGCAGAAGGCGGTTCGCCGAGGCCCTGCTGGCCGACGGCCGCCGCGACGAGGCCGGCGCACAGGCCCGCGCGGCCCGCGAGACGGCGGTACGTCTGGGCGCCGCGCCCCTGCTCAAGGAGGTGGACGCCCTGATCCGCCGCGGCCGGCTCACGGAGCCCTCCTCCGCCGATGATCCCGGAGCCGCCTCGACGCCCCTGACCGCCCGCGAGCAGGACGTCCTGCGGCTGCTCGCACTGGGCCGCAGCAACCGTCAGATCGGTGAGGAACTGTTCATCAGCGGCAAGACGGCCAGCGTCCACGTCTCGAACATCCTGGCGAAACTGGGCGCCGCGAGCCGCGGGGAGGCGGTGGCGGTCGCCTACCGGGAGGGGTTGATCCCGGCGGCCTCGAAGGCGCCGACCACGGCGGAGCCGCCCCCGGAAGCCCGCTGACCTCGCACCCCTGCCCTTGGCCTGTCGGCTACTGATCCGCTCTGATGAACGACCGGATCGCCGTCGCCGCCGCCCCGCGCGCCCACTCCTCGAAGGGCAGCGGCCGGGTCAGCAGCTCGCAGCGGGCGGCGGAGCCGAAGGCGGTGGCGGTGAACGCGTCGCGGATCTGCTCGGCGAACAGGTCGTACGCGGCCAGCCCCTCGCCGGAGATGATCACGCGCTCGGGGCCGAGCAGGTTGGCCACGGTGGCGATGCCCCGCCCGATCGCCTCACCGGCCCGTGCGTACACCTCCCGTGCTCCGGGGTGGCCCGCGTGGGCCAGGGCGACGGCCCCGGCGCTGTCGGTGATCGAGGTGCCCGTGACCTCCCGCACCCTGGCGACGATCTCCGCGTCCCCCGCGAACGCCTGCAGGCAGCCGCGCCGGCCGCAGTGGCAGGGCGGGCCCGCCGGATCGACGACGATGTGCCCGATCTCGCCGGCCACCCCGTGCACCCCCGCGACCACGCGCCCGTGGACCACCAGCCCGCAGCCGATGCCCGCGCCCACGGTCACCACGGCGAAGTCGGACAGCCCCACCCCGGCGCCGAACCACTGCTCGGCGACGGTGAGCGCCCGCACGTCGTTGTCGACCGTGACGGGCAGCCCCGTGGTCATGCCGGCGAGTTCGGCGAGCGCCACATCACGCCACCCCAGGAAGGGCGAGTAGCGTACGGCTCCTTCGGCGCGGTCGACCTCCCCTGCGACGGCGATCCCGCAGCCCAGGACCGGCACCCCGAAGCCGTCCGCCTCGGTGCGCAGCTCCCCGACCAGCTCGGCGACCGACGCCAGTACCGCCTTGGGGGTACGGGCGGTCAGCGGTATGTCCCGGGCGACCCGGACGCGACAGCACAGGTCGGTGAGCACGCCGAAGATCTCGTCGCCGGTGATCTTGATGCCGATGAACAGCGCCCGGCCGCCGTCGACACGTACGAGGTTCGCGGGGCGCCCCGGTCCAGGGCGGGTCTCGATGTCCGCGCCCTCGACCAGGTAGCCGGCGTCGACCAGCGGACGGACCGCCTTCGTGACGGCGGCGGCGGACAGCCCCGCACGCCGGGCCACGTCTGCGCGGGTGAGGGGGCCGTGGGACAGCACCGTGGTGAAGATCTGCGAGGCGGCCGGCGTACGGGCCGGAAACACCTCGGCACGGTAGGTCGGGGGCATGACCCGGAACCTAGATCGCTTATTTTCCCCTGTCAATGAAAGAAGCCCCCATGAGATGAACCATCTCCGTACAGGCATCTAGACTTACGAAACGCCGAAACAGGCATCCCGTTGACACATGATCCATGGTCTCGCTCGCTTCGCCGGGCAACGCCAGTTCCACGAACGTGAGGCACCATGCCGCTGATCTCCCACTCCCCGGACACCGGGGTCTGGCTGCTGACCACACCGCGCACGTCGTACGCGCTGCGGATCGACGAGACCGGCGCGCCGTGTCATCTCGCGTGGGGACCCCGGCTGACCCTGGCGGAGGCGGGCGCGCTCGTCACCTCGGCGCAGGACACGACGAGCAGCTTCGAGGGCCGGCCTCCGGTGGGCGAGGAACTCCCCGTCGACGGCGGCACCCGCTACGGCCCGCCCTCCCTCCAGGTCCGGTACGCGGACTCCTCGCGCGGCTTCGAGTGGGTGCCGACCGGCCACCGGATCCTCGAACCGGCGTCCGGGGTGAGCGAGTTGGTGCTGGAGTTCCGCGACCGCGTCTATCCTCTCGACGTCGCGCTGCACTACACGGTCCGCGCCGACACGGACGTCGTCGAACGCCGGACGGTGGTGCGCAACGCCGGTGACGAGCACGTCGACCTGCTGCGCGCCGACTCCGCCGCCTGGTCACTGCCGCCGCTGCGCGACTACCGGCTCAGCCATGTCACCGGCCAGTGGTCGGCCGAGAGTCAACTGCGGCGCGACACACTGCCGTTCGGCGAGACGGTGCTGACCAGCCGACGCGGTATCACCAGCCATCACGCCAACCCGTGGGTGATGCTCGACGCTGGCGAGGCGACGGAGGAGCACGGCCGGGTGTGGAGCGCGGCCCTTGCCTGGAGCGGGAGTTGGCGCATCACCGCGCAGCGCACCCCCGACGGGCTGGCCGGGTTCACCGGGGGCGTCGGTCACGAGGGGACGAGCATCCCGCTCGCTCCGGGCGAGGAGTTCGCCGCGCCGGTGTTCGCCGGGCTGTGCACGGACGGCGGGTTCGGGGCGGCGAGCCGCGCCTGGCACACGTACACGACGACCCATGTGCTGCCGCGGGCACGGGAGTTGGCGCCGGTGCTCTACAACTCGTGGGAGGCCACCGGGTTCGACGTCGACGAGGCGAGCCAGAAGGCGCTGGCCGAGCGGGCCGCCCTGCTCGGGGTGGAGCTGTATGTCGTCGACGACGGCTGGTTCGGGGCGCGGCGCAGCGACCGGGCGGGGCTGGGCGACTGGACACCGACTCCGGAACGCTTCCCCGACGGGCTCGGGCCGCTGGCCGACTCCGTGCACCGGCTCGGGATGCGGTTCGGGATCTGGGTCGAGCCGGAGATGGTCAATCCGGACAGCACGCTGTACCGCGAGCACCCCGACTGGGTGCTGCACGTTCCCGGCCGGGCCCGTACCGAGATGCGCAACCAGCTCGTCCTGAACTTCGCGCGGGACGAGGTGGCGGACTGGGCGTACGGCTGGCTGACCAGGCTGGTCGGGGACCACGGGGTCGACTTCCTCAAGTGGGACATGAACCGCGCGTTCGGCGAGTCGGGCTGGCCGGGGCAGCGGGACGGCAACGACCGGCTGTGGACGCGGTACGTGGCGAATCTGTACGGCGTCATCGACCGGCTGCGCGCCGACCATCCGGGACTGCGGGTGGAGACGTGCAGCGGTGGCGGCGGCCGGGTCGACCTCGGCATCCTCTCCCGTACGGACCAGGCGTGGACGTCCGACAACACGGACGCCGTGGACCGGCTGGTGATCCAGCACGGCTTCGGGCAGGTGTATCCGGCGCGCGCCATGTCGGCGTGGGTGACCGACGTCCCCAATCAGCTCACGGCGCGTTCGGTGCCGCTGCGGTTCCGTTTCCATGCGGCGATGTGCGGGCTGCTCGGCATCGGCGGTGACCTGACGCGCTGGCCCGAGGAGGAGCTCGCGGAGGGTGCGGCGCTGGTCGCCGAGTACAAGAAGGTGCGGCATCTGGTGCAGCACGGTGAGCTGTACCGGCTGTCGGGGCCGCTCGGGGAGGAGCCGACGGTCGTGCAGTACGTCGGCGAGGACGCGGCCGAGGCCCTGGTGCTGGGCTTCCGGTACGGCCCCCGGCACGGTCTCCCCCGGATTCCGGTGCGGCTGCGGGGCCTGACGCCGGGCGCCCGGTACCGGGACGCGCGCACGGGTGCCGTCCACCACGCGAACGTGCTGAGCGAGTACGGGATGCGGCTCGACCTCGCCCCCGGCGACTGGTCCAGCACGGCCGTGCATCTGGTGCGCGTGCAGGAGGCGTAGCCGGCCTGTTCCCCGGTCGGCCGTCGTCGGCCGGGGAACCGCGACACCCTGGCCGGGCGTTACAGGGGCAACGCCCCATGGGGCACGAACCACGACCCCAGGGCAGGCGCGATGAGCGAGTTGGTCCCCGGGGGCAACACGCCCCTTCCGGGCGGCACCCTCACACTCCGGGTGCCGGGCCCCTTCGACGTGAGCGCGCTCGTGACGGACGACGGCGGCAAGGTCGGCGGCGACGCCGACTTCGTGTTCTACAACCAGCCGACGGCACCGGGAGCCAGGCTGCACGGCGACACCCTCACGGTCGACCCGGCGGCCCTGCACCCCGGCGCCACCCGCGTGACGGTGGTCGTCACCGCCGACGACCCCGGTACGGCGCTGGGCCGGCTCCCCGCACCCACACTCCACGTCACCGGCCCCGGAGGCCGCCCGCTCGCCCGGTTCACGCCGCCGCGCCCGCGGCGGGAGACGGTGCTGCTGCTGGCGGAGCTGTACCGGCGGGGCGCGGACTGGAAGCTGCGCGCGCTGGGCCAGGGGTACGCGGACGGGCTGGCGGGCCTCGCCCGGGACTTCGGGGTGGATGTCGCGGACGACGCCTCCGGGGCCTCGGCTTCGGCCTCGGCAGGGTCCGCCTCGCCGTCCCTCGCTACGCCGTCACGCTGGTCCGACGCCGCTTCCCGGTTGTCGGGCGCGGCCTCTCGGCTGTCGGAGGCGGCGGCTTCGCGCCGGTCCCGGTCGACGGGCACCCCGCCACCGGCCGGCACTGCCGGGTCGGTTACCCCGGCCGCCGCGTCTGCCCCCGGAGCGTGGCCGGGTTCGGGGGCGGTGACGCCGATCGGGCCCGCAGAAGGCTTCCTCACCCTCGTCAACTCCGCCCGGGCCACTGCCGGTTCGCCGCCCGTCTCCCTCGACGCGCGGCTCAGCGCCGCCGCTCGGGCGCACGCCGCCGACATGGCCTCGGCCGGCCGCCTGGGCACCGAGAGCCGGGACGGCACCTCCGTCCACCAGCGCGTCACCGCCACCGGGTACACGTATCTGACCGTCGGCGAGCACCTGGTCTCCGGTCCGCGTACGCCCGAGGAGTTCGTCGACTACTGCCTGCGCACCGAGCAGGCCCGGTGCACCCTGCACGACCCCGCGTTCACCCAGGTCGGCCTGGCGTACGCCGGGTCCCGCACGGGTGACACGTACTGGACCGCCCTCTGGGCCCGGCCTCTCATGCCCGGAGACCTGGCGCGAACAGCCGCCGAGGTCACGGACCTCACCAACCGGGAGCGGGCCCGGGCCGGGCTGCCGCCGCTGGCCACCGACGCCCCGCTCACCCGTGCCGCGCAGGCGCACAGTACGGACATGGTGGTCCGCGCGTTCTACTCGCACACCGGGCCAGACGGCAGCCGGCCGTGGGACCGGGCCGCCGCGGCGGGGTCCACGCGGCGGACGATCGGCGAGAACATCGCATGCGGGCAGCGCTCCGCCGCCGAGGTCGTGGAGGGCTGGATGAACAGCCCCGGACACCGTGCCAACATCCTCAAGCGGGAGTTCACACACATAGGCATCGGTTTCGCGGGCGGCGGCAAGGCGGGCACGTACTGGACCCAGCTCTTCGGCGCCTGAACACCCCTTCCGGTGGTCCACGCCCGCCTACGGCTTGCGTGCGACGCCGCCCAGGGCGATCACCTCTCCGGTCGCGGCGGCCGTCCCGGGATCGGGGCGCCAGTCGGTGATGGGGACGACACCGGGGGCCAGCAGTTCCAGACCGTCGAAGAATCCGGCGAGTTGCCGGGGGCTCCGCAGGCAGTAGGGGGCCGCCCCGCTCTCGTTGTAGAGGCGGGTGGCCTCGGCGTTGGCCTTGTTGGTGTCCACGCTGTCGTTGAAGGCGAGGAAACTGCCCGACGGCAGGGCGTCCATCAGCGCGCGGACTATGGCCCGCGCCTCGTCGTAGTCGGCGATGTGC
This sequence comes from Streptomyces kryoterrae, assembly GCF_054072135.1. Classification (NCBI taxonomy): domain Bacteria; kingdom Bacillati; phylum Actinomycetota; class Actinomycetes; order Kitasatosporales; family Streptomycetaceae; genus Streptomyces; species Streptomyces kryoterrae. The sequence continues at coordinate 630,160 of NZ_CM133358.1, forward strand.
CCGCTGACCTGCATCAGCGTGAGGGCGACCGGCCGGCTGAGGTCCAGGGTCCGCGCCGCTTCCCGGAGGACGGCGTCGGGGTCGTGCAGGTCGGCGTCGACATAGTCGGTCACGCCCCCGGGGGAACTGGTGAGCAGGGCCTCGGCGTGGGTCAGGACGAGGGGGTCGTTGTCGACGTAGACGATGCGGGCGTCGGGGGCCACCCGCTGGGCGATCTCGTGGGTGTTGTCCGCCGTGGGCAGGCCGGTGCCGATGTCGAGGAACTGCCGGATCCCGGCCTCGCCGGCCAACTGGCGGACGGCTCGGCCGAGGAAGGCGCGGGAGTCTCCGGCGAGGTCGGTGATGCCGGGGAAGATCTCGCGGAAGGCGTCGCCCGCCTCGTGGTCGACCGGATAGTTGTCCCTGCCGCCGAGCCAGTAGTTCCAGATCCGGGCCGAGTGCGGCACCGTCGTGTCGATCTTCTCCGGCGTCCGTGTGCCGGGGGCGGACGAGTCCTGCGTCACCGGGCAACCTCCTTGTGAGGAACCGTAGTTGGCCCTGCCCTACAACGTAGCGTCACCGGCCCCGCCGCCGCCTGACCGTCCGGACACAAAGAGCCATCCGGCTTCCTTTGGCCGGGTTCTGCTCTTTCCGCGCGTTCTCCTGGCGGAACGGACGCCCTCCGGGACACGATGCCCGCATGAAGGGTGACCTCTTTTCCAGTGAGTACATGGTGCAGCCGGCCACAGCGCCCGGCATGACCGCCGAGAACGCCAAGTCCATCAAGTACGCGGTCAACGGCGAGATGTTCGCGCGGCAGGGCGCGATGATCGCCTTCCGCGGGAACCTCCAGTTCGAGCGCAAGGGGCAGGGCGTCGGCGGCATGCTGAAGCGTGCCGTCACGGGTGAGGGGCTGCCCCTGATGGCGGTGCGCGGGCAGGGCGAGGCGTGGTTCGCGCACGAGGCGCAGAACTGTTTCATCGTCGAGATCGACCCGGGTGACGTCTTCACGGTCAACGGCCGCAACGTGCTGTGTTTCGACGCGTCACTGACGTACGAGATCAAGACCGTGAAGGGGGCGGGGATCAGCGGTGGGGGCCTGTTCAACAGCGTCTTCACCGGGCAGGGGCGGCTGGGGCTGGTGTGCGAGGGCAATCCGCTGGTGATTCCGGTGTCGCCGCAGTACCCGGTGTACGTCGACACGGACGCGGTCGTGGGCTGGACGGCCAGTCTCCAGACGTCGCTGCACCGTTCGCAGTCCTTCGGCTCGATGATCCGCGGCGGTTCCGGCGAGGCCGCCCAACTGATGCTCCAGGGTGAGGGGTTCGTCGTGGTGCGGCCGAGCGAGGTGACTCCGCAGAAGGCCCAGCAACACTGAGCGACTGCGAACCGGCGTCCTGGAAAGTGATCCACGTCGCACAGGCAACCTCACCGCCGTCCTTCACGTCTTGACCGACGACAACGACGGCACCGCCGACAACACAGCGCCGCCCCGCCCCGGCCCGACCGGCCGGGGCGAATTTCCGGCGCACTATACACACCATGTATACGCTGAGCGTATACCGAAAGGGTTGCATGTACGGCAAGGCATTCGCCCCGGAGTACCAGGGCGCGCTCACCAGCCTCTCGGTGAACTCCTCGCTGGTCGACGTACTCGCCGCGGGCACCGAGCAGTTGGCGGCCGCCGAGCGGGCCGGGCGGCGCGGCGAGGCCGCCCGTTCCGGACTCGCGGTCGCGGAGGCGCACCGGCGGCTGGGGCAGGTGGGCGACGCCGACCGGGCCTGGAAGGCGAGTTACCGCGCGGCCCGGGCGGCCGGGGACACCGGGGCGATGGCGTGGGCGCTGTGGAGCGGCGGCACCCTGGCCCGTCAGCGCGGCGCGTTCCCGCTGGCCCGGCGGCTGCTGGGGCTCGCGGCCGAACTCGGCGAGCGCGGCGGCGACATCGTCGTCCGCGGATACTCGCTCGCGGGACTGGCCGAGACAGGCCGTATCCAGGGCGACTACGAGGCGGTCGGCCGACTGCACGAGCAGTTGCTCGCCGAGGCGCGCAGGCGCGGTGAGGCGCGGCACACGGTGTGGGCGCTGGAGGGCATCGCGCAGATGCACCGCAACACCGGCTCGTACGACAGCGCGTACGCCATGTTCGAGGAGGCCGCGGAGATCTCCGCGCGGGCCGACGACCGGCGTGGGCACGCCTGGGCGCTACGCGGGCTCGCCGACATCGTGTCCGTGCGCGACGGGGACACCGCACGCGCCCTCGCCCTGCTCTCGGAGGCGGAGGAGAGCTGCACGGCGATGAACCTGTCGAGCGCGCTGGCCTACAACCACAAGATGCGCGGCAACGTCCTCTACCGCGCCGGGCGTTACGCCGAGGCCCGCGACCTGTACCGCCAGGCCCTGGCGGAGTTCCGCGCCATGAGCGAGCCGCGTGGCGAGGCGCTGTCCCGCCTCGGACTCGCCAAGTCGCTGGCCCGTCTGGGCCGCGACCGTGCGGAGACGGCCGCCGAACTGGCCGAACTGGCCCGCGAGCTGGAACGCATAGGGCTGCGGCACGCCCGCACGATGGTGGCGCGGGCGCAGACCGAACTCGGCCTCGACACGGACACGGAGGCCGCGCGATGACGCCGTCGGCCTCCGAGGTCCTGGCACCGGCGGCACCGTCCGTGTCCCAGCTCCTCGATCGGTGCCGTGACCTGGTGCGTCCGGCGCTCACCGAGGCCGTCGAACGGCTGCATCCCTGGCTGAGCGAGATGGCCGCGTACTCCTTCGGCTGGTGCGAGGTGGGCGGCGCGCCCGTCGACGCGTCCGGCGGCAAGGGCGTACGGCAGGCGCTGGCCGTGCTCGGTGCGGAGGCGGCCGGGGCGCCCGGACGTTCCGGAGTCGCGGCGGCAGTCGCGGTGGAACTGGTGCACACCTTCTCGCTGCTGCACGACGACATCATGGACGGCGACCCGATGCGGCGCCGCCGGGCCACGGTGTGGAAGGCGTACGGCACCGGGCCGGCCGTCCTCACGGGCGACGCGCTGTTCGCGTTGGCCGTGGAGACCCTCGCGCGGACGTCGGGCGGCCCGGCGGGGATACGGCTACTGTCGGCGGCGCTGACGGACGTGGTGTCCGGGCAGGCCGACGACCTGCTGTTCGCCGCCCGCCCGTGGACCGGGCCCGAGCGGGTGCGGCCCGAGGAGTACCGGACGATGGCCGAGCGCAAGACGGGCGCGCTCCTCGGCTGCGCGCTCTCGCTGGGAGCCGCGCTGGGCGGCGCCCCGCCGGCGACGACGTCCGCGCTGGAGCGGGTGGGACGGCATGCCGGGACCGCCTTCCAGATCGTCGACGACGTGCTGGGCATCTGGGGCGACCCCGCCGTCACCGGCAAGCCCGTCCACGGCGACCTCCGGGAGCGCAAGAAGTCGTACCCGGTACTGGCCGCGCTCGACGCGCCGGTCCCGGCCGCCCGGCGGCTCGCCGCACTGCTGGAGTCCGTGGACACGCCCGACGAGGCCCTCGCGCGCCGCGCGGCGGCGCTCGTCACCGAGGCGGGCGGCCGTACGGCGGCCCTCGCCCAGGCCCGACGGCACCTCACCGCGGTCGAAAGCGGCCTGGCCGGCCTGCCCCTGGCGGGGCCGGCGGCCGACGAGCTGCGGACGCTCCTGGGCTTCCTGGTGCGCCGCGAGCTGTGAGGCGGACGGCGGAGATCCGGTGGGGAGATCGTGTGCGGTCCGCCACCTCAAGCCCGGTGAATGCCCCCATTTCTTCGCACACCTGCCCGCCGCAGATGAATAAAAGGAAAATCGGTCCCAGGAGTTGCGGAATATTTGAACAGACCCCGTCACACCCCTCGTACCACTGGGAAAGGTGAGAGCCAGGTGTTCAGCGAGGGATGGCCATGGTCAAGGCGCACGTCTCCACACACGAGTTGGTGGCCGGAAGGTACCGACTCCTCGATGTAGTCGATCGCGAAACGAACCGGGTCTCCTGGTACGGCGAGGACACCGCATCCGAGCGCCCGGTCGTCCTCACCCAGATCCAGCTCCCGCCCGATCCCCGGGAGCAGACCGCCCGCCGGGCCATCGCCCGGGTGACGCGCGCGTCCGAGATCCTCGGGCTGGTGCTGCCCGGCCGGGTGGCCGCCGTGATCGACGTCATCGAGGAGTTCGGCACACTGTGGACGGTCGCCCAGTGGATCGACGGCACACCGCTCAGTGAACTCCTCGAACGGCAGGGCACGTTCAACTACGTGCGAGCGGCACGCATCGCCCTCGAAGTGCTCGACGCGCTGGAGGCCGCGCACCGCGAGGGCATCGTGCACGCCGAACTCAGCCCCGGCCAGGTGTTCGTGCGGGACCAGGGCCCGGTCGTGGTGACCGGCTTCGGCCTGGCGGGCGCCACGTCCGCGTCCCGGGTCGGCGCACCCTCGTACGCCTCGCCCGAACAGGCCCACGGCGCGCGCCCCGACCCGTCCGACGACCTGTGGGCGCTCGGCGCGCTCCTCTACGCGATGGCCGAGGGCCGGCCGCCCTTCCGTGACCGGGGGCGGGCCGACGCCACGCTCAAGGCGGTCGACCGGCTGCCGCTGCGCAGCCCGGTGCGCGCCGGCCCCCTCACCCAGGTCATCCAGGGGCTGCTGCGCAAGAACGCCCGGGAACGGCTGACCGCTCCGGTGGCGCGGGACGCCCTGCTCCGCGTCATCAGGGACGAGCCCGACACCTCGGACGAACCGGTGCCCTCCGCCCGGCTGCGCGGCACCGGTGCCGCCGTCGCCGCGCGGCGCGCCGGCCGGAACCTGAACAGGCACGGTCCCCGCAGGATCGTCCTCGTCGGTGCCGCACTGGCCGCCGTCACCGTCGCCGTCCTCGCGACGACGGACAACCTGCCCGGCATCAACGCCTCGGCGTCCGGCGCGGACACCACCCCGCCGGTCGTCGCCCCGGTTCCGTCCCTGCCCTCCACCGGCCAGAACACCGCCGTCCCCGACCAGACCCCCGAACCGAGCACCACCCCCTCCGCACCGCCCTCACCGACGCCCTCGGCACCACCGGCCGCGTCACCCGCGCCCACCCCCACTCCCGAGGCCACCGGGGGCACCGCCCAGGCGCTGCCCCCGGGGTTCCGGGTGTACAACGCCCCGGAAGGGTTCTCCGTCGCCCTCCCCCAGGGGTGGAAGCGGCTGAGCGAGGACATCTCCCCCGGCAACGTCGCCTACCGCATCGTGTTCGGGGCCGACAACGACCCGCGGACCCTGACCGTCACCTACAGCCAGCGGCTCCGCTCCGACCCCGTGGCCGTGTGGCGCGACGACGTCGAACCCGTCCTGATCCGGGCGGACATCGGCTTCCAGCGGATCGGCGAGATCCGGGCGACGACCTATCGCGGACGGAGCGGCGCCGACATGGAGTGGCTGTCCGACTTCGAGGGCACCCGGATACGTACCCTCGGCCGGGGTTACCTCACCGGCACGAACACGGGCTACTCGCTGCGCTGGACGACACCCGCCGCCGACTGGAACGACACCGCGAACCGGCAGGCGCTGGACGCCTTTTTCCGGACCTTCAGAGAGTGAACCGCGCACAGCCATGAGCGGGTACACGTGTCCACCAGCGGGTGTGCGGAACCGGTGACGGGCCGGGACCGGCGGCGGGCCCGGCCTGTCAAAGCATCGTCAATGCGCGCATATAGGCTGCCTGTCTGCACCTTCGCAGTCCGTCCAGCCTGCCCGGGAGAGTCACCTGTGACCGTAGCGATCGCCCCGTCCGAAACGCCGGAGATGCCTGAGCCCTCCGAGACACCCGAGGTGGCCCCCGTGGCCCCCGTGTCCGAGGAGTTCGACGGGTCCGAGTGGTCCGAGCCGTCCCCCGGGCCCGACGAGGCCGTTGACGCCGCCTTCGACGCCGCCGATGTGTCCCCCCTCGTGGCGCGCGACGCGCAGGAGTTCGGGGCCTACGCGCGGACCGGGGGCTGGGCCTTCGGGCTGCGGGTGGCGCGGAGTGTGCGGCCCGGTGGCCAGCCCGCCGGTGAGACACCGAAGGTGTCCGCCAAGGAGTTCGCCGCTCTCGCCGACTGCTCGCCCGAGCGCGTCATGCGCTACTACAAGGCCTGGGACAAGGCCGCCGACGACGGTGTCGTCCCGCACTTCGAGGCGCTGGCCCCGGGCGCGGAGGTCGAACTCCCGGGCGCCGACCTCTGGCTCACGTACTACAGCTCCCGTTCCAGCGCCGGCTCGGAGCGCGGCGCCGCCATCACCGAGGCGGCCGAGGCGGAGGGCATCCGGCCGACCAAGGCGCTGGAGGTCGCGGAGAACCCCACCGCGCTGCGGGCCGCGATCATGGCCGACCCCTCGACCGCCCGCGCCGCCCGGCACGCACTGCTCGACCGGATCAAGGAAGACCCGGATCTCCAGGCCGAGTTGGCACGCGACATCGTCCGCACCGACGATCTGAAGAAGGCCGTGGCCTCCGAGTCCCGGTCGGCCGACCGGGTCGGATACGTCCGTCAGATCGCCGAGTCCGGCCAGGTCAGGACGCCCGCCGGACAGACCATCGAGGCGCCCGTCGACCTGCGCCAGGAGGCCGAGCGGCATCTGTCCCTCCTCGACGAGCTGGACGAGGACGAGGACACCGGCGAGTGGGCGAGCGAGGCCTACGACACCCTCAAGAACCTCGTCGTCGAGGCCGTCGAGGCCGATCCCGAACTGCGCGTCCAGGAACGGCGGACGAAGTTCTACAGCAGCCTGACCAAGGCCACGAAGGCGTTCGAGGAGCTGACCTTCGACGACGTCCAGGAGTTCGCCGAGGAGGACATGGTCCAGCAGCTGGAGGAGCTCCAGGAGGCCATCGCCTCGTGCATCACGGCGCTGCGCGGAGCACGCACCTCACCCGCGTGACACCTGAGGACCCGGGCGCCCCGGGCTGAGTACGCCTACTCATGCCCGGGACCGGAACGCTCCGCCACGATGATGTTCCCATCACAAGGAGCGTTCCGATGCCCGCAGTCGACAACACCCCCCGCACCCTCCCGACGGCCACCGACGCCCCGCGGCGGCACCTTCCGGTGCTGCTCGCCGGGCTGGTGACCGTCGCGCTCGCGGTCTCGGTGTGGCAGCCGCACGACCTGATGACCTGGTTCCTGGAGACGGTCTGGATCCTGATCGGGCTGCCCGTGCTCGTCCTGACCTGGCGGCGCTTCCCGCTCACGAACCTGCTGTGCTGTCTGCTCGCGCTGCACGCGCTCGTCCTGATGGTGGGCGGCCACTACACCTACGCGCAGGTCCCGCTGGGCGACTGGGCGCGCGACACGTTCGGCCTCGACCGCAACCCGTACGACCGCCTCGGCCACCTCATGCAGGGCTTCGTGCCCGCCCTGCTCGTACGGGAGCTGCTGAGCCGTACGTCACCGCTGCGCGGCAGCCGCTGGCTCGCGCCGCTGACCGTGTGCGCCTGCCTGGCCTTCAGCGCGCTGTTCGAGATGTTCGAGTGGGCGGCGGCCGTGATCGGCGGCGCCGCGGCCGACGACTTCCTGGCCACGCAGGGCGACGTGTGGGACACCCAGTGGGACATGTTCTGCGCGCTGATCGGGGCGACGCTCTCGCTGCTCGTGCTGAGCCGCGTCCACGACCGGCAGCTCGCTGCGGTGCGGGCTCAGTCCGAGGTGTAGCGGTAGCGCGTCCAGAGCGGCAGCACGAACCAGCTTGCCAGGTACCAGGCGAAGATCCCCCCGACCAGCCAGGGCACGTACGCGTCATGGGTGGCCACCCTGAGGACCAGCAGCAGCGCCGAGGTCATCGTCGCGAGCAACAGCACCAGACCCGTGAAGGTCAGGCGCGACGCCCAGCGCACGGCCTCGGGTTTCACCTGCCGGCCGGAGACGATCCGGTGCAGGGCGACCGGACTGATGAGGGCGCCGGTGGTGGCGGCGCCCAGCACGACGGTGATGATGTAGATCGTGTGCTCCGTGGCGTCCAGCTGCTCGTATCTCGGGGTGAACACGACGGTCAGCAGAAAGCCGAACAGGATCTGCACACCCGTCTGGGCGACCCGGACCTCCTGGATGAGCTCGCCCCACTTGCGGTCGGCCCGCTCCTCCTTGGTCTCGTCCCGCCCCCGGTCGAGCGCGCCGGCCTCGCTCTCGGTGTCCGCCATGGTTCCTCCTGGCCTCCGCGTCCTGCCGTACCTGTCCGAATCCGGGTTCCCCGTGGAGCCCGATTCGATCAGTTGGCGGCCGCCCGGTTTGGCCGATCGGCGAAGGGGTTACCCGAGGGGCACCACAGTGACCACGTCGAAGAGGAGGTCCGACCATGTCCGATACGCAGCTCACCCTGACGGTCAGCGGCGGCAATGCCGCCGACGCGCAGACGGTCGTACGAGCTTTGGAGTCGGCCTTCGGCCCCGCGGACGAGTCCCCGGGGGACGACGACGGGCAGTCGACCGTGCACACGGCCGCGTTCACCGTCGGTACCGAGAACCTTGAGCCCGGTCAGCCCGCCAGGTCGCCGCTGTCGGCGCCCGTGACGGTCACCGTTCAGGGCACACCCGAGGCCGTCCGCCGCGCGGGTGACACCCTCTCCGGTGCGTTCACCGCTCAGGACCGGGGCACCGTCTCCGGCGACCAGGAACAGGAACGCCAGCTGCTCCTGGAGCCGTGACGCGCTTACGCCGATCCGCTACCAGCGGCTCTCCACCTGCGCCTTGATCCGGCGGTCGTAGAGGTCCCGGATCGCGGCCACCGTCTCCTGTGACAACGGCGGCAGGGCGGCGGCGGCCGCGTTGGCGCGGGCCTGCTCGGCCGAGCGGGCGCCCGGGATCACCGTGGTCACACCAGGCTGCTGGAGGATCCAGCGCAGGGCCAGCTGCGCCGGGGTGTATCCCTCCGGGGCCAGGGCGGAGAACTCGGCCGCCGCCTCGACGCCGGTCGCGTAGTCGACACCGGAGAAGGTCTCGCCCTGGTCGAAGGACTCGCCGTGGCGGTTGTAGGTGCGGTGGTCGTTCTCGGGGAACACCGTGTCCTTGGTGTACTTGCCCGACAGCAGGCCCGAGGCGAGCGGGACCCGGGCGATGATGCCGACGCCCGCCTTCTGCGCGGCCGGGAGCACCTCGGCGAGGGGCTTCATGCGGAACGCGTTGAGGATGATCTGCACGCTGGTCACGCCCGGGCGGGCGATCGCGGTGAGCGCCTCCGCGGAGGTCTCGACACTGACGCCGTACCGCGCGACGCGCCCCTCGTCGACCAGGGTGTCCAGGGCGTCGAAGACCTCGTCGGAGGAGTAGACGGGGGTCGGCGGGCAGTGCAGCTGGACCAGGTCGATCCGGTCGACACCGAGGTTGCGCCGCGAACGGTCGTTCCAGGCACGGAAGTTGTCGAGGACGTAGTTCTCCGGGAGCTGGTCGACCCGACGGCCCATCTTGGTCGCGACCAGCACATCCAGCTCGGGCCTGTCGCGCAGGAAGGTGGCGATGGTCTGCTCGCTGCGTCCGTCGCCGTACACGTCGGCGGTGTCGAAGAAGGTCACTCCCGACTCGACCGCCGCGTCCAGCACCGCGAGGGCGTCCTTGTCCTCCACGTCGCCCCAGTCGGCGCCCAGCTGCCACGTTCCGAGGCCGATGACCGACGCCCGCTGACCCGACCTACCGATTACACGCTCGTCCATGACGTCAGTCTGTCACCCGTCGGCAGGTCCGGTCGGACGGGGCCTGCCCGGGCCCCGTCAAGGGGTGGTAGCTGCTCGGCAAGGAGTGTGTACGAGGTCGAATTAGCTCGATCGTGTGATGGTCGGCTTACGGGCTTGCGCCGGCCTGGGCCGTTTGGGTTGGCGTGATCGTTCGATCCGGGACGCCGAGTGCGGTGCCGGCGTGTGGGGCCCCTGCTTTACCGGAGTGATGGTTCAGGGCCTCCCCGTCGCCTCTGGCCGTTCCCGTATGGCCAGGTCGTGAGGGCTGTGCCCATCAGCGGCCTCCGGCCGCGGGGGCCTCCCGGGTCCGGACCACGCACAGGAGGCGTGTCGCCGCCCCGGGGTGGAGTACGCCGGGGACCCGTACGCCCGAGACCGTTCGGGGCGCGCGGCTGAACGGGCTCACGCCCGCTCAGTCCGTAGGAACGGTGAGCAGGGCCTGCACGGTGGGGGCGTACCGGTCCACGATGTCGTCGATCGTCGCCTCCCGCAGGTGTGTTCCGCGGGCGATGCCGTACATGACGCCCAGGCCGAGCAGGGTGGCGACGGCCAGCTCGGCGCGCAGGCCCGGGTCGGCGCCGGGGAGGCGGCCGGCGAGGCGGTCGCTCACCTGGGTGCGGAAGTTGGCGCGCATGATGTCGCCCCGGTCGCCCTGGAAGGGGGCGAACACGATCCGCAGGACGGGGTCGGCGCCGCGCTCGGTCTGGCCGGTGAGGAGATGGCGGACCATGTGGCGGCCGAGGCCGTCCAGGGGTGCGTCGAGGAGGGCGTCGGCGTCCTCCTCGAAGGACATGACGCGGGCGAAGAGAGCGTCCTTGTTGCCGAAGTACTTCAGGATCAACGGCGGGCTGACACCGGCGCGTTCGGCGACCGCCTTGAGCGTGATGTCCGCCTGGGCGTGGCGGGCGAGGAGGTACCGGGCGGCGCGCAGGATGGCGTCCCTGGTCTGCTCGGCGTCCCGGCGCGGCGGCGTGGACGAGGGCGGCTCGGTGCCGGTCGGCGGTGGGGTGTGCACGGCGCTCATGCTCCCTCCAGCGCCTCGTCCCGGGCACCCGGTGTGCGGTCACGGGCGCGCCGGGTGCCGCCGGTGACCGGGTCGCGGGGGATGGTCAGGGCCGCCGTGCAGGCCAGCAGGGCGACGACGCCGGCCATCCCGAAGGCCAGCAGATAGCCGTGCAGGGTGGGCACCGGGGCACCGCCGACCGGGCTGGTGTGGCGTACCAGCACGGCGACGACGGCGGCACTGCACATGGCCTGGCCGATCGTGCGCATCAGGACGTTGACGCCGTTGGCGGAGGCGGTCTGGCCGGGCGGTACGGCCCCCAGGATCAGCATGGGCAGCGCCGAGTACGCGAAGGTGGTGCCCATACCGACGACGGCGGCGCCCACGATGATCATCCACAGGTCGCGGCTGTCCGCGATGCGCACCACATAGCCGAGCGCGATGACCGCCGTGCCGATGGCCAGGGTGACGCGCGGCCCGTACGCCGCCGAGACCCGGGCGGAGATCGGCGAGAACACCAGCATGACGATGCCGCCGGGCAGCAGGACGAGGCCGGTCTGGACGATGGACAGGCCGAGCCCGTACCCGGTGGCCTCGGGCGCCTGGACCAGCTGGGCGGTCACCAGGGAGTTGGAGTAGAAGGCGAACCCGGTCAGCAGGGCGGCGACATGGGCCAGACCGACCCGGGGCCGGGACACCAGCCGCAGGTCCACCAGGGGCTGCCGGGTGCGCAGTTGGTGGCACCACCACAGGCCGAGCACCCCGACGGTGCCGAGGAACAGTCCCAGGACACGCGGACTGCCCCACCCCCACTCGCCGCCCTCGACGATGCCGAGGAGCAGACACACCAGCCCGACGGCCAGCCCCAGCGCGCCCACCACGTCGAAGCGCCCCGGTTCCCGCACGGGCGACTCACGCACCGCCCACCACACCGCCGTCACACCCGCCGCACCGAGGCCGGCGGTCGCCCAGAACATGACGTGCCAGTTCGCGTACTGGACGATCAGCGCGGCGAGCGGCAGCCCCAGGGCGGCGCCGATCCCGACGGTCGCGCTCATCAGCGCGACCGCGCTTCCCGTGCGCCCGGGCGGCAGTTCGTCGCGCAGGATGCTGATCGACAGGGGGATGACGGCGGACGCGGCGCCCTGAAGGGCGCGTGCCGTGATGAGCACGCCGATGTCGGAGGACAGGGCGCACATGACGGAGCCGAGGACCATCAGCCCGAGGGCCGCGATCAGTACCCGCCGCTTGCCGTACATGTCACCGGCGCGGCCCAGCACCGGGGTGAGCACGGCGCCGGACAGCAGGGTCGCGGTCACCATCCAGGAGACCGCGCCGGGTGAGGCGCCGGTCAGCCGGGGCAGGTCGGGCAGCAGCGGGACGACCACGGTCTGCATGACCGCCATCAGCATCCCGCCGAACGCCAGCGCCGGAACGGTCATCCGTTCGCGCAGGGGCCGCGGGGCGGGCATCTTGCGTGGGGCGGGTATCGGGACAGGCTCGTCCATCGGCACTCCAGCGGCCGGCCGCTCTGCGCGACAAAAAATGGGGTGAATGGCGATTCACCATAGCGGTGAATCGCCATTCACCCAATAACACCGGCCGTGACCAGGCTATTTGCCGGAGACCCCGGCCTCGTCCTCGGTACGGGAGGCCAGCGCGCGGGTCTGCGCGGTCCGGGCGAGTTTCGGGCCGAGCCATCGCTTGAACCGGCGCAGCGCTTCGAGGCGTCCCGCCGCCCGGTCGATGCCGTAGTACAGCTGCGGCGGCACATAGGGCAGCAGGGGCGAGTGGCGCTGGCCGAGCAGGGCGAACATCCGGTCCGGGGGCAGCCGGATATAGCGCGGCAGGTTCTCGTACCACTGGGCGCTGTAGCGGGCCGCGCTCTGGATGGAGAGCAGTTCCGACTTGCGCCGCTCCTCGTAGGCGGCGAGGGCCGCGGGGAGGTCGGGGTGGGTGTGGAGGGCTTCGGCCAGGGCGAGGGCGTCCTCCAGGGCGAGGGTGGTGCCGGCTCCGATGGAGTAGTGCGTGGTGTGGGCGGCGTCGCCCAGCAGGACGAGGTTGCCGTGGTGCCAGGCGCGGTTGGTGAGGGTGCGGAAGTTCAGCCACTGGGCGGCGCCGTCGTCGGCCGAGCGGCCGATCAGGGGGTGGCCGTCCAGCAGGTCGCCGAAGAGCTTCTCCAGGAGGGCCAGGCCGTCGGCCTCGTTCGCCCGGTCGAGGCCGAGGCCGCTCCAGGTCTCGGGGGAGCACTCGACGACGCAGGTGCTGTGGTCCTGGCTGTAGCCGTAGCCGTAGCACCAGATCCAGCCGTGCTCCGTCTCCTTGAAGCCGAAGGTGAAGGCGTCGAAGACCTTGGTGGTGCCGAGCCAGATGTACCGGTTGCGGCCGGCCCTCAGATTGGCGCCGAAGTGTTCGGTGCGCTGTTCGCGCAGCGCGCTGTTGACGCCGTCGGCGGCCACGACGAGGTCGGCGTCGGCCAGTGCGCCGGCGTCGGTGATCCCGTGCTCGAACTCCAGCCGTACGCCGAGTTGTCGGGCCCGGTCGGCGAGGATGTCGAGGAGCTTGTGGCGGCCGATGCCGAAGCCCTCGTCGCCCGGGTGCCGGGTCGCGCTGTCGCCCACGTGGGCGACTCCGTGGTTCCAGGACACCGAGGCGTCACCGATGGCCCGCGCGGACTCGGGGTCGTGCTCATGGAGCTTGTCGAGCAGTGCGCGCCAGTAGGTGACGCCCCAGCCGTAGGTCGAGCCCGCCGGGTCACGCTCGTACACGGTGATGTCGTGGGACGGATCCCGCAGCTTCAGCAGGATCGAGAGATACAGGCCGGCGGGCCCGCCTCCGACACAGGCGACCTTCACACACACCCCTAGCGATTACGGAAGGTGGTCAGTTCGCGTCGGAGAGTAGCAGGATGTGGGTACACCGAAATGCCGTCCAACACGGGACGGCCGGTGCGGTCGGGTGCGCTCAGGCGTCGGCCGTGCGGCACTCCGGGTGACCCCAGCCCTGGGTGTTCTTGGCGATGGTCTCGCCGGCCGCGTAGGCCCGTCCGCAGACGCAGCGGCCGGGGAACTTCGCCTTGAGGGTGCGGCTGGGGTTGCCGCTTCGCGCCTTGGCGGTCTTCGTGCCGGACGTCTTCGGGGCCGAGGAGCGGGGGGTGTCGGGCGAGGCCGGGGGTTCCGGGGAGCCGAGGTCGCTGCCGGCCGACAGCTGCGCGATCGCGGCCTGGCTGGCGGCGCGGTCGGCGAAGTCGTTGAGCTTGTCGCCGTCGACCTGGTGTGCGGGCACATAGCGGAACTCGACCGAGCGGCCGTCGAGCAGTTCGTCGATACGGACGACGAGTTCCTGGTTGGCGACCGGCTTGCCCGCGGACGTCTTCCAGCCCTTGCGCTTCCAGCCGGGCAGCCAGGTGGTGACGGCCTTCATCGCGTACTGGGAGTCCATCCGGATCTCCAGCGGTACGTCCGGCGCGACGGCCGTCAACAGCCGCTCCAGCGCGGTGAGTTCGGCGACGTTGTTGGTGGCCCGGCCGAGCGGCCCGGCCTCCCAGCGAGTGGGACTCTCCGAGCCGTCGGCCACCACCCAGGCCCAGCCGGCCGGTCCTGGATTTCCCTTCGAAGCCCCGTCGCACGCGGCCACCACTCGTTCACGCATGCGCTCGATCATGCCATGCGTGCGGCGGGCTCCCGGTCTGCGTCGGCCCGCCTCCCTCAGCCCACGTCCGTCGACTTGGGCATCTCGCCCGCCGTCGTCGTGACGTCGATGACGGAGAAGTTGGCGCCCTGCGGATCGCTCATCGCGGCGAACCGGCCGAACGGGCTGTCCATGGGCCCGAAGCGCAGCACTGCGCCGAGCTTGGTGGCCGTGGCGACGGCGTCGTCGCAGTTGCCGACGGTGAAGTACACGTTGATGTACGGCGGCATCTCGGGCGGGAAGTCGTCCGTCATCCGCATCCGGCCGAGGACCGTGTCGTCGCCGAGGTTGTACATACGGAAGTCGATGGCGTCGTCCTGCATCTGCTTGGCCGAGTAGCCGAAGACGGTCTGGAAGAAGGTGTCCGACTTCTCGGTCTCGCGGGTGAAGACCTCGGCCCAGCAGTACGCGCCGGGCTTCTCCGGTCCCGCTTCGAAGCCCTCGTGGACACCGCCCTGCCAGATACCGAAGGCGACACCGCTGGGGTCGCGGGCCAGGCACATGGTGCCGAACTCGCCCACCTGCATCGGTTCCATCAGCAGCTCGCCGCCGTTGTCACGGATCTTCACGGCGGTGGCGGCGGCGTCCGGGGAGGCGAGGTACAGGCACCACGCCGACTGCCCCTCCTGCCCGGGCATCGGCGGGACGACCGCGGCGACCGCCTTGCCGTCTGCGTACGCCTGTGTGTAGTTGCCGTACTCCGACGACGACTCGCCGAAGGTCCAGCCCAGCACCTCGCCGTAGAAGCTCTTGGCTCCCTCGACATCGCTGAACATCGCGTCGGCCCAACAGGGGGTTCCCTCAGGTTGCACGGCCATGGCTCCGGCCTCTCCGGTCTGGTCGATCTCGTCGGGTGTCCGGATCCTCACGCTAGCCAGGCTTCGTCCGGGACGCGCGCCGAGCGGCCCACCCTGTTACAGATCGGAGGAGCCGCACCCCGACGGGGCGCGGCGATAACACACCCCTGCGGTCTGATAATTTCATCGGCGCTCGTCTCTCCTCGGCTGCTCCCCTACCTCCAGGTGTCCAGATGTCCGCTGCGCGGGTGCGTCGCCCAGCGACGCGGCATGTCCGCGGCGGCCTCCCGCACCTGCTGGGTGTCCTGGTCCTCGTGCTCGCGACGTTCGCGTTCTCCTGCGCCGGCGCCCTGCCCTCGCCGGACACCGGGCCCGCCCGGTCGACGTCTGCGCACGTGGTGCACATCGCCGACCGGGATCCCTGCCAGGAGGGCCCGCACCACGGCTGTCACGCCCCCGGGCACCTCGGCGTCCTCAACCACGCCCCGTTCATCGGCGCGGACCGGCCCGCCGCGCTGGACCAGCCGAGCACGGCCCCCGCCCGGCTGCCGCTCGGCCCGTCACGGACCCCTGGCGCCGCCCGCCCTCCCGATCTCCACGAGCTGCAACTGCTCCGGGTCTAGGCCGTGGTCGGGCCCGCGCCTTCCTCGGGCCGATCCGCTCAGCCACGACCACGAACATCACCCCAGCTTGCAGCGCCGTGCCCGAAGACGGGCACGGCACGGAGAAGGACATCCCATGGGTACATCCAACGCCAAGGCGAAGACCGCGGCCCGCCGCGCCCACATGGAGGAGCTGCGCAGGACCGAGCAGGCCCGTGAGCGCCGTATGCGTCTGCTCACGCTCGGCGCGACCGCCGTCATACTCGTCGGCCTGGCCGGCGGCGGCTGGCTCCTCGTCGACTCGGCCCAGGACAAGGAGGAGGCGAAGGCGGCGCCGATCTCGGGCGTGAAGAGCTGGTCCAAGCTCACCCAGAACCACGTCGCCAAGGCCGTCACCTACAAGATGAGCCCGCCCGTGGGCGGAGACCACAACCAGGTGTGGGTGAACTGCGACCGTCAGGTCTACACCAAGGTGGTCCCCAACGAGAACGCGGTGCACGCCCTCGAACACGGCGCCGTCTGGATCACGTACAACGACAAGGCTGCCAAGGCGGACGTGGAGACGCTCTCCGAGAAGGTGACCAACACGTCGTACACCTTCATGAGTCCGTACGAGGACCAGTCGTCGCCGATCGTGCTGAGCGCCTGGGAGCACCAGCTCAAGGTGGACAAGGCGTCGGACCCGCGGGTCGCGAAGTTCCTCGACAAGTACGTCCAGGGCGAGCAGACCCCCGAGCCCGGTGCCGCGTGCACCAACGGCATGACGCCGTGAACCGAGCGTCGGCCGCGGGGCGTTCGCACCGGACGACCCCGCGCCGGCGCC
Organism: Streptomyces kryoterrae; assembly: GCF_054072135.1. NCBI lineage: Bacteria > Bacillati > Actinomycetota > Actinomycetes > Kitasatosporales > Streptomycetaceae > Streptomyces > Streptomyces kryoterrae. The sequence goes on from NZ_CM133358.1 coordinate 646,712, forward strand.
TGTGTTTCCGTCCCGCCGAAAATCGGTGGACTGGTGGCCCGCCGGCGGCTGGGATGGTCACCATGTGTGCCCTGAAGACGCATGCGGACGAGGCGGAGATCGATGCCCCGCTCGTCCAGCGCCTGATCGCCCGGCAGTTTCCCGAGTGGGCGGGTCTGCCGCTGGAGCGGCTGGAGTCCGCCGGGACCGAGAACGCCATGTTCCGGCTCGGCGGTGACCTGGTGGTCCGGCTGCCCAGGCATCCCGGCGCGGTGGGCAGCATCGAGCACGAGCAGCGCTGGCTGTCCCTGCCGGGGCCGCGGCTGCCGGTCGCCGTACCCGAACCGCTCGGCCGGGGCGGCGCCGACGGGGGGTTCCTGTGGCCCTGGTCCGTGTACGGCTGGCTGGACGGGCGGAACCCGGCGGTCGACGCCCTCGAAGCTCCCGAGACCCTGGCCGAGGAGCTCGCCGGTTTCCTCCGCGCTCTGCGTCGCGTCGACGCCGCGAACGGCCCGTCCCACTACCGGGCCGTTCCACTGGCGGCGCGGGACACGGCCACGCGCGCGGCCCTCGCTCAGCTGACGGAGGAGGTGGACACGGAGGTGGCGACCATGCTGTGGGAGGAGGCCATGCGGGTTCCTGAGCACGCGGGAGCGCCGGTCTGGGCGCACGCGGACCTCTCCCCGGGCAACGTGCTGGTCACCGAGGGACGGCTGAGTGCGGTGATCGACTTCGGCTGTACCGGGGTCGGCGATCCGGCCGTCGATCTGATCGTGGCCTGGAACCTGCTGCCCGCCGACGTCCGTGACACCTTCCGCGAGGCCGTCGGCGCCGACGACGCCGAGTGGGCGCGCGGGCGTGGCTGGGCGCTGTCGATCTCGCTGATCCAGCTGCCGTACTACCGGGAGACGAATCCGGTGCTCGCGGCGAACTCCCGGCATGTGATCGGGGAGATCCTCGCCGAGCACAGCGGCCGGCGGGCCTGAGCCGCCCGGGACGGGGAGCGGCCCGGCACCGACCGGGCTCGCCTACTCCCCCGCGTACGCCTTTTGCAGGGTGGCGATGTCCAGCTTGCCCATCGCGTACATGGCCTTGGTGGTGCGGACGGCCTTCTCCTGGTCCGGGTCGCCGATCATCTCGATCAGGCCCTCCGGGATGACCTGCCAGGACAGTCCGTACTTGTCCTTGAGCCACCCGCAGGGGCCGCCCTCGCCGCCGCCCTCGGTGAGCTTCGCCCAGTAGTGGTCGACCTCCTGCTGGTCGGCGCAGAAGATCTGGAAGGAGACGGCCTCGCTGAACGTGAACTGCGGGCCGCCGTTCAGGGCGACGAACTTCTGGCCGTTGGCCACGAAGTCGACGGCCAGCACGCCGCCGGCGGGGGCGGGGCCGGCCTCGTTGTAGTAGCCGATCCTGCCGAGGGCCGAGTTCTTGAAGACCGAGACGTAGAAGTGGGCGGCTTCCTCGGCCTGGCCGTCGAACCAGAGACACGTGGTGAAACCGTCGGTGGTCATGGGGTACCTCCTGGAGCGGGAACGCTGTCACCTCTTCCGACCGATCCTCCGGCGAAAACTCATCGGTGGCGCGACGAGTTGTTCCACGGGTCCGTCTCGGAGGCGACACCGCGCGTCGCCGACCGGTTGATCCGTTGATCCGTTGACGAGTTGATCAACCGGTCATTGACCCACCCGGCCGTCGATGCACTCGCGCAGAAGGTCCGCGTGGCCGCAGTGCCGCGCGTACTCGTTGACGTGCGCCGCCAGGACGTCACGAAGCTGCAGCTGCCCGCCGGGCTCGGCGCCCAGGTCGGAGAAGCCGGCGTTCGTGGTGCCGAGGTCGGCGACGCCCGCGACGAACCGGTCGGTGAGTTCCGTCTCCGTCCGCCACTGCTTCCAGGCGTCCTCCACGACCGCCGGATCGGCGACCGCGCCGTTCCAGTCGCCGTCGCGGTCGTCGTCGGTGCGGTACAGCTTGGGCGCGTCCTCGCCGGCCATGACCCGGCGGAAGTGCCGTTCGTCCTCGGTGAGGTGCCGCACCAGCCCGAGCAGGGACATCGTGGACGGCGGTACGGACCTTCGGGCCATCTGTTCGGCGTCCAGACCGGCGCACTTCATCTCCACGGTGAGGCGGTAGTGGCGCAGGCCCTCGATCAGCGTGCCGCGTTCGTCGACGATCTCGGTGTCGGTCTCGCGGGGATCGTCGTCCGGGTCGACCCACATGTCGTCATAGACGGTCGCGACCGTCCACCGAGTCGCCGTTGTCCCGTTGTCGTGCTCACGCGAGTCCATGGGGGGCATGGTCGCGCGCGTCGACACGGTGCGCCACCGAATAAGGTCCTACGCCTGGTGCACGAGCTGGATCAGGTTGCCGCAGGTGTCGTCCAGCACCGCGGTGGTGACCGGGCCCATCTCCAGTGGTTCCTGGGTGAATCGCACACCCAGACCCCGCAGCCGGTCGTACTCCGCGTGCACGTCGTCCACGGCGAACGCGGCGGCCGGGATCCCGTCCTTGACCAGCGCGTCCCTGTACGGCCGCACCGCGGGATGGCCGGAGGGTTCCAGCAGCAGTTCGGTCCCGTCGGGATCCTCGGACGAGACCACGGTCAGCCACCGGTACTCGCCCAGCGGGACCTCGGTCTTCTTCGCGAAGCCCAGCACGTCCGTGTAGAAGCGCAGGGCCTTGTCCTGGTCGTCGACGAAGACGCTGGTCAGGTGAATCCTCATGGGGTGCTCTCTGATTCGTGTGCGTACGGGTCCGGCGAAGCCGATTGTCACCCCGCAGCCTGGCATTCCCGGACGGTCTCCGCGATGCGGTGCCCCATTGACGCGCCGGGCCGCCATGGGCGACGATCCCGGCCGGTGGAGGGTCGAGAAAGGCCCTTCCCACCTGCCTCGCAGGGGCCGGAACCGTCGTGAGGCCGAGGTCACAGTTGCGCCGAGGTCAAGGTCACAGCCTGGGCCTCTGCTGCGGTTCGACCTCTCTGCCCTAGCATCCGGGCATGACAGTCCTGCCCAACGACGGGCTCTCACTGGCCGCCGAGTTCCCTTCCACGACCCATGAACAGTGGCAGCGCCTGGTGGAAGGCGTCCTACGCAAAGCGGGCAAGGAGGTATCCGCCGCGACAGCCGAGGACGCTCTGTCCACCACGCTGGAGGACGGGCTCACCACCCGCCCGCTCTACACGGCGCACGACGAGGCTCCCGAGCCCGGCTTCCCCGGCTTCGCCCCCTTCGTACGCGGCGGACGCCCCGAGGGGAACACCGTCGGAGGCTGGGACGTACGGCAACGGCACGCGACCCTCGTCGGCGACGCGGTGCTCGGGGACCTGGAGAACGGCGCCACCTCGCTCTGGCTGACCGTCGGCCCGGACGCGATCCCGGTGTCGTCGCTCGCCCGGGCCCTCGACGGCGTCTATCTCGATCTGGCCCCCGTCGTCCTCGACGCCGGACGGGAAGTCGAGCCCGCGGCACGGGAGTTGCTGCGGCTGTACGAGGAGCGGGGCGTCGCCGGGGAGGTGGCGCGCGGCAACCTCGGCGGTGACCCACTGGGCCACGAGGCCCGCACGGGTGAGGAGTTGGCCTTCGCGCCGGTCATCGAGCTGGCGCGGCTGTGCGCCGAGCAGTACCCGGGGCTGCGCGCGCTGACCGTGGACGCGCTGCCGTACCACGAGGCCGGCGGCTCCGCCGCGCAGGAGCTGGGCGCGTCCCTGGCGACCGGTGTCGCGTACCTGCGGGAGCTGACCGAAGCCGGGCTGTCCGTCGAACAGGCCTGTGCACAGCTGGAGTTCCGGTTCGCGGCCACCGCCGACCAGTTCCTGACGATCGCCAAACTGCGCGCGGCCCGCCGGCTGTGGGCCCGGGTCGCCGAGGTGTCCGGGGCGCCGGCGGCGGGGGCGCAGGTGCAGCACGCCGTGACCTCGCCGGTGATGATGTCGCGCCGCGACCCATGGGTGAACATGCTGCGCACGACGGTGGCCACGCTGGCCGCCGGGGTCGGCGGCGCCGACTCGGTCACCGTGCTCCCCTTCGACCACGCACTGGGCCTGCCGGACGCGTTCGCGCGCCGGATCGCCCGCAACACCTCGACGATCCTGGTCGAGGAGTCGCATCTGGCGCGGGTGATCGACCCGGCGGGCGGCTCCTGGTACGTGGAACGCCTCACCGACGAACTCGCGCACGCGGGCTGGGAGTTCTTCCAGTGGATCGAGGGCCTGGGCGGCCTTGCGCCCGCCCTCCGTTCGGGCCGGCTGGGTGAGGCGCTGGCCACCACCTGGGCGGCCCGCTCGGCCAAGCTGGCCAAGCGGCGCGAGCCCATCACCGGGGTCAGCGAGTTCCCGAACCTCGCCGAGCGCCTCCCGGACCGCGAGCCGGCGCCGGTACCGCCGTCCGGAGGGCTCCCCCGGGTGCGGCGCGACGAGGCGTACGAGGCTCTGCGCGCCCGCTCCGACGCCCACCTCGCCGCCACCGGATCCCGGCCGCGCGTCTATCTGGCGACCATCGGCCCGGCCGCCGCCCACAGCGCGCGGTCGACCTTCGTCTCGAACCTCTTCCGGGCCGGCGGCATCGAGCCCGTCACGGAGGGCACCTTCGAGGAGAGCGGCGCAACCGAGGCCTGCCTCTGCTCCAGTGACACGCTGTACGCGGAGCAGGCCGCGACCGTCGCCGCGGAACTGAAGGCCGCCGGCGCCTCACAGGTGTTCCTCGCCGGCCGTCCCGGGCAGTACACGGACGTCGACGCGTACGTCTTCGCGGGCTGCGACGCCGTCGCCGTGCTCTCCGCCACCCTCGACCGTATGGGAGCGTCCTGATGGGAATCCCCGACTTCTCCGGAATCGAACTGGGGACCCCGACCGCCCATGCCGACGCCGACGACTGGCGTACGGCCGTGAAGGCGACCACCGGCGCGGACGGGGCCTTCTGGGAGACCCCGGAGGGCATCGCGGTCAAGCCGCTCTACACCGGCCGTGACCTGGAGGGTCTGGACTTCCTGTCGACGTACCCGGGTGCCGCCCCCTATCTGCGCGGCCCGTACCCGACGATGTACGTCAACCAGCCCTGGACGATCCGCCAGTACGCGGGTTTCTCCACCGCCGAGGAATCGAACGCCTTCTACCGCCGCAACCTCGCGGCCGGCCAGAAGGGCCTGTCGGTCGCCTTCGACCTGCCCACGCACCGGGGGTACGACAGCGACCACCCGCGCGTGACCGGTGACGTCGGCATGGCGGGCGTGGCGATCGACTCGATCTACGACATGCGGCAGCTCTTCGACGGCATCCCGCTGGACAGGATGACCGTGTCGATGACGATGAACGGCGCGGTGCTGCCCGTCCTCGCGCTGTACATCGTGGCGGCGGAGGAACAGGGCGTGCCGCCCGAGAAGCTGGCCGGGACCATCCAGAACGACATCCTCAAGGAGTTCATGGTCCGCAACACCTACATCTATCCGCCGAAGCCGTCGATGCGGATCATCTCCGACATCTTCGCGTACACCTCGCAGCGGATGCCCCGCTACAACTCCATCTCGATCTCCGGCTATCACATCCAGGAGGCGGGTGCGACGGCCGACCTGGAGCTGGCGTACACGCTCGCGGACGGGGTCGAGTACATCCGGGCGGGCCGTGAAGTAGGCCTGGACGTCGACGCGTTCGCGCCCCGGCTCTCCTTCTTCTGGGCGATCGGCATGAACTTCTTCATGGAGATCGCCAAGTTGCGTGCGGCCCGGCTGTTGTGGTCGAAGCTGGTCAGGCAGTTCGACCCGCAGAACGCCAAGTCCCTTTCCCTGCGCACCCATTCGCAGACCTCGGGCTGGTCGCTGACCGCGCAGGACGTGTTCAACAACGTGACGCGTACGGCCGTGGAGGCGATGGCGGCGACACAGGGCCACACCCAGTCGCTGCACACCAACGCCCTGGACGAGGCGCTCGCGCTGCCCACCGACTTCTCGGCGCGCATCGCCCGCAACACCCAGCTGCTGATCCAGCAGGAGTCGGGCACGACCCGGGTCATCGACCCGTGGGGCGGCAGCGCGTACGTGGAGAAGCTGACGTACGACCTCGCGCGCCGGGCCTGGCAGCACATCGAGGAGGTCGAGGCGGCGGGCGGCATGGCCAAGGCCATCGACGCGGGCATCCCCAAGCTGCGCATCGAGGAGGCCGCGGCGCGCACCCAGGCGCGCATCGACTCGGGGCGCCAGCCGGTGATCGGCGTCAACAAGTACCGTGTGGAGACCGACGAGCAGATCGACGTCCTCAAGGTCGACAACTCCTCCGTGCGCACCCAGCAGATCGAGAAGCTGCGGCGGCTGCGCGCCGAGCGCGACGAGCGGGCCTGCCAGGACTCGCTGGACGCGCTGACCCGGGCGGCGGGCGGTGAGGGCAACCTGCTGGAGCTGGCGGTGAACGCCGCCCGCGCGAAGGCGACGGTCGGGGAGATCTCGGACGCGCTGGAGAAGGTGTACGGGCGGCACTCGGGCCAGATCCGTACGATCGCCGGGGTGTACCGCAACGAAGCAGGCGAGTCCCCGTCCGTCGACCGCACCCGCACCCTGGTGGACGCCTTCGAGGAGGCCGAGGGGCGTCGGCCGCGCATCCTGGTCGCCAAGATGGGCCAGGACGGCCACGACCGCGGCCAGAAGGTGATCGCCACCGCCTTCGCCGACCTCGGCTTCGACGTCGACGTCGGCCCGCTGTTCCAGACGCCGGGCGAGGTGGCCCGGCAGGCGGTGGAGGCGGACGTCCACATCGTCGGGGTGTCCTCGCTGGCCGCCGGGCACCTCACCCTCGTACCGGCGCTGCGCGAGGAGCTGGCGGCCGAGGGCCGGGGGGACATCATGATCGTCGTCGGCGGGGTGATCCCGCCGCAGGACGTGCCGACCCTCCTGGAGATGGGCGCGGCGGCCGTGTTCCCGCCCGGGACGGTGATCCCGGACGCGGCGTACGACCTCGTCGAGCGGCTCTCGGCCGACCTCGGGCACGACCTGTGATCGATCTCGACGCGTACGTCAAGGGCGTGCTCGACGGGAAGCGGGCGATCGTGGCGCGGGCCATCACCCTCGTCGAGTCGACGCGGCCCGGGCACCGGGCGCCGGCACAGGAGTTGCTGACGGCGCTGCTCCCGCACAGCGGCCGGGCCCGGCGGATCGGGGTCAGCGGGGTGCCGGGGGTCGGGAAGTCGACGTTCATCGACGCGTTCGGCACGATGCTGACCGGGCTCGGGCACCGGGTGGCGGTGCTCGCGGTGGACCCGTCGTCCAGCCGTACGGGCGGCTCGATCCTCGGTGACAAGACCCGGATGGAACGCCTGGCCGTGGACCCGGCGGCCTTCATCCGGCCCTCCCCCACCGCGGGCACGCTGGGCGGGGTCGCCAAGGCGACACGTGAGTCGATCGTGGTGATGGAGGCGGCGGGCTACGACGTGGTGCTGGTGGAGACGGTCGGGGTCGGCCAGTCCGAGACCGCCGTCGCCAACATGGTCGACTCGTTCCTGCTGCTGACGCTGGCCCGCACCGGCGACCAGTTGCAGGGCATCAAGAAAGGCGTCCTGGAGCTCGCGGACGTGCTCGCCGTCAACAAGGCCGACGGCCCGCACGAGCGCGACGCCCAGGCCGCCGCACGGGAGTTGGCGGGCGCCCTGCGCCTCATGCACGGCAGGGACGCGGCCTGGACGCCGCCCGTGCTGACGTGCAGCGCCCGTGAGTCGACCGGCCTGGACACCGTCTGGGACCGCCTGGAACAGCACCGCACCCTGCTCGACTCGACCGGCCGCCTCGCCGCCAAACGGCGTGACCAGCAGGTCGACTGGACCTGGACGATGGTCCGCGACGAACTGCTGGGCCGCCTGCACACCGACGAGGCCGTACGTGCCGTCACCCCCGGTCTCGAACAACAGGTCAGGGACGGCGAGTTGACGGCCACCCTGGCCGCCGAGCGCATCCTGAGGGCGTTCGGCGGCGACTGAGAAGCAGGGCCGCCCAGCACGTGCGGGGTGGACTCAGAGGGGTGTGGCGGCGTGCAGGACGAGGACCATGGTCACGGCCGCGTCCGCGGACGACATCGCCGACACGGCCGCGTCCGCCGCCGCACCCCAGGCCGCCGGGCCCACCGCGGTGAACACGGAGAGTCTGCCGCGCGGCGAAGCCGGCCGGCGTGGCCACGGACGTGCCCCGCGGCACGAGGGCCGTCTTGCCGATGGCGTGCGCGAGGTCCGGCGGCTGTAGACGCCGGGAACCGTGAGCGCCGTGCGAGCAGCTCAACAGGGATACCCCCAGGCGCGGGCGAGGTCGCGCAACGTCTCCGGGACGTCCTCGGCGTCCGGCAGCGGACGGGCCCGCTGGATCCTCCCGGACTTGATGTTCTCGCTCCAGTCGCCGATGAACGGCACGAAGGGGCCGTGGTCGCCCTTCCGGTAGTCGAGCATCTTCGGTGTCCAGGGCACACCGAGATACCCGCAGATCTCCCGGGTGACCGCCTCGGGCCGTTCCGTGAGGTCCTCGTAGCGGACCGTGAGGCCGTCCAGCCCGTTCCTGGCCGCTTCGACCGCCTCGACGTACATGCGCACCTCCCGTACGGTCGCGCCGAGTTCGCGGTCGGGACGGTTGTTGATCAAGCTGCTCACCATCGACGCGGGGTGGCGCAGCAGGAAGATGTAGCGGGCCTTCGGCCAGCCCTCCGCGAGCCGCTCCCAGAAGCCGGCGTTGCCCGGAGTCTTGTCCACGATGATCTGTTTACCGCTGCGCACGAGTTCCCGGTGCAGGATGCGGTCCCACAGCAGGTATTCCAACTCGCGCTGGTCGAGATCGAGTTGGGCCATGGCCTTGCTGGTGTACGGCTTGGTGAGGTCGACCGCCAGGGTGCGCAGGTGCATCTCGTGCGGCGCCCGGATCCGCGGGTGGCTGTTGAGCAGGACCCGCAGGAGCGTGGAGCCGGAGCGCACGGAGGAGATGACGAACACCGGGTCCGGGACGAGCCGGTGGGCCGACCGCGGCACAGGCGGCTCCGCGAACCGCCGTACCCGCCGCCTCAACCCACGAGCTACTCGGCGTACTTCCGGACCGACCAGGACCATGACCGTGCCTCCTTGCCCCCCGGCGTACAGAACCCCAACTCCCCCCTTGGGTGCTTGACCATCCTGTTACCAATGCCTGGGGCCGCCATGGGAAGGGAATGAGAAATTCCTGAGACCCGTTCCCTTCCCTGCCGCCGCATGGTTGATGATGGGCGGGCCATGACCATGCTCCGTACGCCGACGACGCACTCCGCGCCCCTGCCCGTGTTCCGGGCAGCGGTGTTCGCGGTCGTCGGCACGGTGCTCGGGGTCAGCGCGCATCATCTGGTCGCCGAGGGGCCCGCCCCGTGGCGGTCGAGCGTGGCGGCGGCGGTACTGCTGTTCGCCGTGGGGCTGGTCGGAACCCGGCGCCCGCGTTCACTTGCCGCGGTGGTGGTGACGAGCGCGGCGGCACAGACCGGACTGCATCTGTGGCTGTCGGCCGCCCACTCGCGCCACCCGGCGATGCCGGCCACGGCCATGCCCGCACATGCGCACCATCCGATGCCCGCCCATGGGGCCTGGCCCGAGGGCCTGCACCACTCGGCCGCCATGACGGTCCTGCATGCCGTGGCCGCCGTACTCGTCGCGGTGCTGCTGCACCGCGCGGACGCGGCCTGCTGGTCGCTGGCGCACGGCCTGACCGGGGCCGTCGAGGCGGTGCGGACGCGGATCGCCACCGTACGGGCGCTGCTCGACGGCCGGCCGATGCCGGCGGAGCGCGGAGCGCGGGTGCGCCGCCCGCGACGGACGGAGCCGCCGCCGCTCAGGGGTGCGCTGCTCGCGGACGTGGTGGTACGGCGGGGTCCTCCGTCGGCGTGGCTCGTTCTCGCCAACTGACCCTGCGGGAACGGCCCGGCGCAGGTCGGCCGTTCCGTGCCACCGCACGCCCGGAAAGACCCGGAGACACCCATGTTCACTGCCCCCACCCAGCACGGCACCGCGCGACGCCTGACCCTCCTGGCAGCCGCCGCCGGCGCCCTCGTCCTTCTCACCGCCGGGCCGGCCGCCGCCCATGTGGAGGTCGAGTCCGACAAGGCCCAGGCTCTCGCCGAGAACGTCGAGATCTCCTTCGACGCGGAAGCGGAGTCCGACACCGCCGGTATCGCCGCGGTCCGCGTGATCCTGCCCAAGGGCATCGCGCCCGGCGACGTGACCTACGGCGAGGGCCCCAAGGGCTGGAAGTTCACGGCCGCCGACGACGGCTACACGATCAAGGGCCCGGCCCTGAAGGCCGGCGTGAACGCCGAGTACTCCGTCGTCGTTCGACAACTCCCCGACGTGAAGGAACTCGCCTTCAAGTCGTTGCAGACCTACAGCGACGGCAAGATCGACCGCTGGATCGAACTGGACGAGAGCAGTGAGCAGCCCGCGCCGGTCCTCAAGCTGAAGGCTGCGGCGCCGGGCGCGAAGGCGGTGAGCCCATCGCCGAGCGAGACGGCGTCCGAGTCGCCGTCCGCGTCTCCGTCTCCGTCGGCATCGCCGTCCGCGTCACCGACACCCACGGCCGAGGCGACGGAGGCGACGAGCGACGACGGCGGGATGTCCGCGGGTGCCTGGATCGGCATCGGAGCGGCTGTGGTCGTGGCGGCGGGTGCGGCTGCCTATCTCGTACGACGCCGGGGTGCGACCAGGAGTAGCAGGTAAGGCCGATACCCCAGGCCCTGTTTCCCGCCCACCCGCCCGTTTACGGCCTGAGTCCAGCGCGGGCCCAGGAACCTCCGGCCCGTTGAGGGTCCCCCCTCTGGGGGAGTTTGAGGACGAGGCCCGTTCAGGGCCGACAGCGGGGGTCCGGGGGCGGCAGCACCCAGGGACGGGACGGGTAGGGGCGGCAGGGGCGAGAACCATCCCGCCGCCCCTCAGTCGTGCGGCGCCCTGCCGCTGACCCTGTGGTCGGCGTGGCTCAGCGCCTCCATCACCAGGCGCCGCAGATGCCCGTCGCGCAGGCTGTAGTGGACGTACCGGCCCTCGCGCCGCGTGTCCACCAGCCCCGCGAGCCGCAGCTTCGCCAGATGCTGACTGACCGCCGTCCGCGACGCCTCGCACCGTTCCGTCAGCGAGCCGACGTCCGACTCGCCCTGCGCGAGCAGCCACAGCAGATGCAGCCGCGTCGCGTCGGACAGCAGCGCGAACACCTCGGTCGCCTCCGCGAGTCGCGCGCCGTCCGGGGCACGCAGGTGCGTGTCGGCCGCAGTGGGCAAGGTCTCGCGAGCAGGCATGACCTCAGCGTAGAGGCAGGACGGACCCGTCGAGGGTGTCGCCGTACCGATTCCCGCATCGACATGTGCACAGGTGCGCACCTATGGCTACAGTGGAGTCGGACCGCGCCCGCTCCCCGACCGGCCAAGGGATCGCCGCATGCTCGCCGTACTCCGCAACCGCACCTACCGCCGCCTCTTCGCCGCCCAGGTCGTCGCCCTGACCGGCACCGGCCTGGCGACGGTCGCCCTCGCCCTGCTCGCCTACGACCTCGCGGGCGCCGACGCCGGATCGGTGCTCGGCACTGCCCTGGCCGTCAAGATGGTGGCGTACGTGGTGATCGCCCCGGCCGTCGGCGCTCTCGCCGACCGGCTGCCGCGCCGCGCGCTGCTGGTGGGGGCGGATCTCACCCGGGCCGGGGTCGCGCTGCTGCTGCCGTTCGTGGACCAGATCTGGCAGGTGTACGTCCTGATCTTCGTACTCCAGGCGGCGTCGGCCACGTTCACCCCCACGTTCCAGTCCGCCCTGCCGGACGTACTGCCCGCCGAACGCGACTACACCCGGGCCCTGTCCCTGTCCCGGCTCGCCTACGACCTGGAGAGTCTGTTCAGCCCGGCCCTCGCCGCCGCACTGCTGTCACTGATCACCTACAACTGGCTGTTCCTGGGCACGGTGGCCGGCTTCCTGGCCTCGGCCGCCCTGGTCGCCTCCGCCGTCCTGCCCAAGCCCGCCAGTTCCTTCTCCACCCCCGTCACCCCCGTCCCACCGAGCGGCAGTGTCCGTTCGAGGGCGACCGCGGGCGCCCGCCTCTTCCTCGCCGTTCCACAGTTGCGCGCCCTGCTCGCCCTCGATCTGGCGGTGGCCGCCGCCGGCGCCATGGTCACCGTCAACACGGTCGTGTACGTCCGCGACCAGCTCGGCCGGAACGCCGGCGACGTACCGCTCGCGCTCGGCGCGTTCGGAGCGGGCTCCATGGTCGTGGCGCTGCTCCTGCCCCGGGTGCTCGACCGCGTTCCGGACCGTGCGGTGATGCTGCGGGGAGGGCTGCTGCTCACCCCGGTCTTCGTCGTTCTCGGCGCCGTCACCGCGGCGGGCGGCGGCAGTTGGCGCTGGCCCGCGCTGCTGGCCGCCTGGGCCGCGTTCGGTGCCGCCTGCTCGATGGTGCTCACCCCGACCGGGCGGCTGATCCGCCGGGCGGCGCCCGCCGAGCAGCGGACGTCCGCGTTCGCGGCCCAGTTCTCCCTCTCGCACAGCTGCTGGCTGCTCACCTACCCGCTGGCCGGATGGCTCGGCGCGACGGCCGGGCTCCGTTCAGCGGTGCTCACCCTGGGCGCCGTCGCCCTGGCCGCCGCGCTGCTCGCCGTACGCCTGTGGCCGGCGCCCGTCGAGCACGAGCACGCCGGTCTCCCCGCCGGGCATCCGCATCTGGCCGACGCGCGACGGGTCGTCGGGGGCTGGCGGCACAGTCACCACCCGCTCCTCGACGGCCTGCACGCCCACGGCTGACCGTCCGGCACCGACCTCCTTGCCCAGGATTCGCCCGACCCCACCGGACTCGGCGGCACGGTAGGAGGCAGAAGAGGGCGTCCTCGGGGGCAGACCTGCCGCGTACGGCGCCCTCTCAGCAGCAACCGGCTTCCCCGCCTGCGGTGTTGACGTCCAGCCGGCAGAAGCAGGACGCCTCGATCGGGACGTCCGCCAGGGCGAGCGCGATCTTCAGCTGCTGGGCCACGATCCGCGCCTCCCCGTCCCTGCCCAGGCGGACGAGGCATTCGTGGAACCCGTGCAGGGCCCAGACGTTGCCGGGATGCTGGACAGCGCGCGGCAGGGTCTCGTCGAGGCCGAGGTCGGCCCGGTAGACGGCTTCCGCCTCGGCGACCCGGCCCTGTTCGAGGAGCAGGGCGCCGTAGGCGTGCCGGGTGGGCTGCATCCAGCCCCAGGGCTCGTCGTAGGGGAGGTTGTCGTCCAGGTCGATCGAGCGCTCCAGCGCTGCGAAGGCGGCCTCGTGGTTGCCCTTGCGGTACTCCAGTTCGCCGTCGAGCATCGCCGACGCGACGGCGAGGATGTCGGGGCAGGTGTTGTTGAACAGCATGCGGGTCTCCGGGATCCGGGTGAGCGCCACGCGGAACAGGTCGCGCTCGGCCTCGGCGTCGGCGATCCGGCCGGTGGCGGAGAGGGCGACCCCTCGGGCGTACCGGAGCATGGCCGTTGTCACGCAGTACAGCAACGGATCGGCGGGCAGGGGTAGTTCGAGGATGTCCGACCAGCGGCCGAAGCGGATCAGTACATGGACGCGCATGGCGAGGAAGCCCTCCAGCCAGTCGGCCATGGGCGGGCTCTGTACCCGCAGAAGCTCGTCCGGGATGGCGGCCTCGAGTTGCGCGGCGGCCTCCAGCGCGGTCCTGGACTGTCCCAGGAACATCGCGCCGTAGATCCTGAAGTGGTGGTTGTGCGCCCGGTAGAGGGTGTAGAAGTTCATCGCGCCGGACCGTGCACGGAACTTCTCGTCGGCGACGATCGCCGCGCCGTTGTCCGCCACCACGCGCCGGTAGTCGCCGCAGAGGACGTCCAGATGTGTGGGCATGTGCTGCAGGTGGCCGGCGTCCGGGACCAGGCCGCGCAGCCGGTCCGCGGCGGGCAGGGCGGTCTCCGGGGCGGCGGACATCTCCATCAGGTGGATGTAGAGGTGCAGGAGGCCTGGGTGGCGCGCGCCGGGCCCGGTCGCGATCGCCCGTTCCAGGACGGCCTTCGCGGTGAGTGTGCGGGCACCCTCGGCCGGCTCGCCCGTGCGCACGTCCCACAGCTGCCAGGGCGTCAGGTTCATCAGCGCGTCGGCGTACAGCGCGGCGATGTCGAGGTCGTCGGGGGCGAGTTCGTACGCCGTCCGCATCCTGTCCGCGTAGGGCTCGTTCCACACCGAGCAGTCCTCGACGGCCACCGACTGCGGGTAGCGGGCTCGCAGGGCGCCGATCAGGGCCTGTTCGGCGGGCGTGGCACCGGCCGCCTTCCGCTGCGCGAGTTCGACGGCGGCGTGGGTACGGGCGACGGTCCGTGCGAGGTCCTCGCCGTCGAAGAACTCCCAGGGTTTGTTGTAGTTCGGGCCGAGGGCGTAGGCGATGCCCCAGTGGGCCATGGCGCAATCGGGGTCCGCCGCCGCGGCGGCCTCGAAACAGACGACGGCCTCCTCGTGGTGGAAGCCGTACGTCCACACCAGGCCCCGGTCGAACCACAGCTGGGCCACGGGGGACGACGTCGTCACGGTCCGCCCGTGGGTACCGAGGTCGTAGTCGTAGTCATCCATCGGTCTCTCTCCCGCTCCCCTGGGGCCTGTTCGGCGAGAGTAGAGGCCGGCGCCGGCCTGCGGCAGCCCCGTTCCTTCGCCTCCGGCGCCGGACGCGAAGGGCCCGGCCATAAGATCACCCTCGTAGGCGCGAACGATGTTGACGGCCCGTGTGCTCGTCAATGTCCTTGCGGGGCAAGGGAAGTGACGAGAGGGAGCGACGTGAGCGAGCAGGGCAGCACGTCAGAGGGACGCGGCCGGCTGGACACCTCGGTGGCCCACAACGCGCGGGTGTGGAACTACTGGATCGGCGGCAAGGACAACTACCTCGTCGACCAGGGGGTCGGCGACCACATCGACGCCATGTTCCCGCTGATCCGCAGCGTGGCCCGCGCGGACCGCGCCTTCCTCGGGCGAGCCGTGCGCTTCCTGGTGGCGGAGCGGGGAGTGCGGCAGTTCCTGGACATCGGGACAGGGCTGCCGACGGTCGACAACACCCATGAGATCGCCCAGCGCCTCGCGCCCGAGTCACGGATCGTGTACGTCGACAACGACCCGATCGTGCTCGCGCACGCCCGTACGCTGCTGACCGGCACGAGCGAGGGGGCCACCGACTACATCGACGCGGACATCCACCGCCCCGACGGCATCGTGCAGCGCGCGTCGGAGACCCTCGACTTCGAGCGGCCCGTCGCCGTCATGATGCTCGGCATCCTGAACTTCGTGCTCGACACGGGCCAGGCGCAGGACATCGTGCGCCGGATCATGGCGTCGGTGCCCTCGGGAAGTTATCTGGTCCTGACCCATCCGACGACCGACGCGGACCTCGACGGTGAGGGAAACATCGAGGCGATGAAGTTCTGGAACGAGAACGCCACCCCGCCGATCACCGCCCGCCCCCGCGCCGAGGTCACCGCTTTCTTCGACGGCCTGGACCTTCTCGACCCGGGGCTCGTCTCCTGTGCGCGGTGGCGCCCGGAGAGCGGTTCCGCGGCCAACCTTCCGCAATTCGGTGGCGTCGCCGTGAAGCCCTGACCGACAAGAAAAAGACAGGGATTCCACAGTCTCTTTTCAGACGCGCATTCATACACTGTCGGCGATAATCGGTATATGAGTACGACAACGTCTGAACTACTGGCCGCGTCGAGCGATCTACTCAACGTAACGGCCGCATTTGTCGCGGGCCTGTTCATAGCTGGTGCACTGATCTGGGCCTTCTGGTTCGGCATGCGGGTCCGGGACCGGGAATCCGCCCGGCCCCGCCCCGACGAACAACCCACACTTCCGCCTTCCGGCCCCGTGCACGAGGTCCGTGAGATGAGAGAACCCGACGAGATGCCGCGTGCGGCTCAGGAGCGGGAGCGGCTCATGCCGCATGATCTTCATCACGCGTCGACGAAGCGTCGGGAGGACCAGCAGCGGGGGCGCTGGGATCCCGGTTCCAGCGGTTCCTTCGGCAGCGGCGGCCTGGGGCGCCACTGACCCGTCCGTGGCCGGGTCCCCGCGGCCCTGCCCCTACGACCCGCGAGCGTGGGTGGTGGCTCGCGAAAGGCTGCCCGGACGCAGTTGCCGACAACGGGAGGCAACCATTCACTCGTTCGATTCGTATAACTCCTTGGAGGCGGGGCAAGCGGGACGGGACAGTTGTATTACCGGAGCTCCACCATCCACTTGACCGACGTCGTCGCCGATCGAGGAGAAGCGATGCAGCTGTTCGTCCTGAACTACGCGCGCCCAGCTGAACAGTTGGAGGTGAGCACTCCGTACAGCTATGACTGCGCACTGCAGTTGAATGTGTTGCCAGGTGGGCGGATTGCCGCTCACGACCATGCCGTGATGCGCGAATTCGGGTCCACCACGTCAACCGCCGGTTCCAAGACGCACTTCGATGACTGACGTGGACCGGCCGCGATGACGGTCCTGGTCCTGACGTCCGAGGAGGATGTGACGGCGGATCTCGTGGTGGCCCGGCTGAACGGCACCGGCATTCCCGTGGTCCGGCTCGATCCCGCCGATCTGCCGGGCGAGGTCGCCCTGTCCGGCGAGTACGCGAACGGCGCCTTCCGCGGGCATCTTTCCGCCGGTGGCAGGGTGGTGGACATGGAGGGGCTGCGGTCCGTCTGGGTGCGCAGGCCCGGGGTTCCGGGGGCGCGGGCCGCCGCACCGTCCGGCTGGCTCACCGAGGAGACCTCGCAGGCCTTCTACGGCATGCTCCGGGGCACCGGCGCGCGCTGGATGAACCATCCCGACGCCGCCGCCCGGGCCCGCCACAAGCCCTGGCAACTGCGTCTCGCACAGCGCAGCCGGCTGCACGTCCCGGCCACGCTGATCACCACGTTCCCGCAGGCCGCCCGGGACTTCGCCCGGCGATTTCCCGATCTGGTCGTCAAGCCCGTGTCCGGATCACATCCGCAGGAGCCGCCCAGGGTGGTGCCGACGAGCCGGGTGGCACCCGATGTCGACTTCACCGCCGTCGCCTTCGGGCCGACCCTGCTGCAACGCCGGGTCGAGAAGCGGGCCGACATCCGTCTGACGATGGTCGGCGACCGGATCCTCGCCGCCCGCAAGGCCGTCGCGCCGGACGCGCACCCTGACGACATCGATGTCCGCTTCGCGCCCTCGGACGAGCCGTGGCGGCCGGTCGACGTGCCGGCGCCGGTCGCCGAGGCCGTGCAGCGGTATCTGCGGGAGGCCGAACTCGCCTATGGGGCCTTCGATTTCGCGGAGGATCTGGACGGTGTCTGGTGGTTCCTCGAATGCAACCAGTCGGGGCAGTTCGGCTTCGTCGAGATGGACACCGGGCAGCCGATCGCCCGGTGCGTCGCCGACTGGCTGGCCGGGGAAGGGCCACAGGCGCCGCCGTATCCCCATGATCCGCAGGGCTCCCTGCGGATGGCCCCCTGAAAGGCGTCCGGTCCGACCGCACTCAACTGTTAATGGGATCCATTTTCATGTAGCGTCCTGTCTCGCCTGCCGACCGAGGAGGATCCCCATGGCCGTTCCCAAGCGGAAGATGTCCCGCAGCAACACCCGCCACCGCCGTGCCCAGTGGAAGGCGACCACGGCCCAGCTGGTGCCGGTCACTGTCGACGGGGTCGAGCACATGGTTCCGCAGCGGCTGGTCAAGGCGTACGAGCGCGGTCTGATCCAGCCCTGACCGGACTCCCCGACCCGGGCCTCAGTTGTTCCAGCTCTCGTCGTACGGATCGCGCGGGGTCGGGACCGGCCTGGCCTCGGCGATGTCGAGGAACGGGATGCGTCCCTTGTTCACCGGGTCCTTGGTCTGCCGGTCGGTGTAGGTGCCGGTGAGTTCGAGCCAGGTGTCCGGTTGCAGCACCGGGGGGATCCGGCCGGTCAGCCCGATCTTCACCGGCTGGGCGTCCGCCGCGCAGCAGTTGAGGGCCATCCGCACGAGGTACGGGGTGCCCTTGCCGTCGAGTGCGACGAACCCGGTGATCACGATCCGCCGGTTGCCCAGCGAGCGTCCGTGGTCGTAGGCCGCACGGCCCGCGTAGTCGACCAGGCTGAGGCGTACGGGGTCACCGGAGGGCATGGGCGGGTAGGCCAGCGGCGCCTGGAGGGCCGTACCCGTGCGCAGGGCGCTGTAGGAGCCCAGGGCGGGCGGGGCCACCAGGATCAGCGCGAACAGGGGCAGCACCAGGAGCCACGACACGCGCGGTTCACGGTGGACGTGAACTCCCTCGTCGGGTACGTGCACCTCCCTGTCGTGTCCGCGAACTTCCTTGTCGTGTACGTGAACTTCGTTGTCGGGGCCGGTTTTTGAGCCTTTCCGCTCGTACCAGACCGTCGCCAGCGCGGCCACCATCAGCACCGCGCCGGCGCCGACGACCATCGGCTGGAGGCCTGCCTTGACGTAGCGCAGGTAGAGGTCGGTGGTGCCGGCGTGCACCATCGCTCCGCCGACCAGGAACAGGACGACGGCCTGTGCCTGCCGGTTCACAGCAGCACCGCCCCGACGAGGACCGCCGACGCCACTCCCATGACGAAGGTGGCCGGCGCGAAGCGGAGGGCGAACCCGCGGCCGAAGGTGGCCGTCTGCATGGCGAAGAGTTTCAGGTCGATCATCGGGCCGACCACGAGGAACGCCAGCCTGGCCGTGAGCGAGAACTGGGTCAGGGACGCGGCGACGAACGCGTCCGCCTCCGAGCAGATCGACAGCAGCACCGCGAGGACGGCGAGCGCGAGGACCGACACCACCGGGTTGTCCGCCGCGAGGCTCAGCCAGCTCGCCGGCACCATGGACTTCAGGGTGGCGGCGGCCATCGCGCCGACGACCAGAAAGCCGCCCGCGTGCATCACGTCGTGCCGTACAGAGCTCCAGAACGCGGCGCCCTTGCCGAGGCCCTCGTCCGACGGGTGGGCCGGCGGGCGCAGCCAGTCGGTGCGGCCGAGCCGCTGCCAGAGCCAGCCCATCGCGCACGCCACGAGCAGGCTCGCGACGAACCGGGCGACGACCATCTCCGGCCGGCCGGGGAACGCGATGGCCGTCGCGGTCAGCACGATCGGGTTGATCGCCGGGGCGGAGAGCAGGAACGCCAGCGCCGCCGCCGGGGCGACGCCCCGCCGCACCAGTGAGCCGGCCACCGGCACGGACGCGCACTCGCAGCCGGGCAGGATCGCCCCGGCCATCCCCGCGACCGGCACCGCGAGCGCGGGCCGGCTGGGCAGGGCGCGCACGAAGAACGACGGCGGTACGAACACGGCGAGCATGGCCGACAGCAGCACCCCGAGGACGAGGAAGGGCAGGGCCTGTACGACGACGGCGACGAACACCGTCATCCAGCTCTGCATCACCGGCGCGGACACCGCCCGGCGGATCGGCCCCTGCAGGGCGACCACCAGGATCATCAGCATGGTCAGGACGAGCGGCGAGCTGAACTGCCAGCCCTGCCGCTCGCCCGTCGCGCTGCCCTCCGCCTCGTCCGGCGGGGCCTCCGTTTCGCGGTGGCCGGCCCCGGGCGGGGCCGTTTTGGTGATGCTCACGGGTGAGGTACCTCCGGGCGTGGCTGTATTTCGTGCGTTCCCTACCACTTCAGTACGCCGGGAGGAGCGCGGTTGCTCATTTTGCGAGATCGGGGAACGAGCTAGGTTGGCGCGTATGCAGTCCTACACCATTGGTCAGGCCGCCCGTCTGCTGGGCGTGAGCCCCGACACCGCGAGGCGGTGGGCGGATGCGGGCCGGGTGAAGACCCACCGCGACGAGGGCGGGCGGCGGCTGATCGACGGACGGGATCTGGCCGCCTTCTCGATCGAGCTGGCCAACTCCGGCGCGGGCACCGGCTCCGGCGAGGAGGAGCCGTCGTACACCTCCGCCCGTAACGCCTTCGCCGGCATCGTCACGGCGGTGAAGCTCGGCGATGTCGCCGCTCAGGTCGAGATCCAGGCGGGTCCGCACCGGCTGGTGTCGCTGCTGACCCGGGAGGCCGTGGAGGAGCTGGGCCTCGAGGTCGGTGTGGAGGCGACGGCCCGGGTGAAGTCGACGAGCGTGCACATCGACCGGACCTGAGCCGGGCGCGGGGCCGGAAATAATCGGTGGCTGTGTCGCCGTGGGCCTGGCTACGGTCGCGGCATGGTGGAGACATTCGGCTCGTGCACCGACCGGTTCACCCCCGTACGCGCGGCGTTGGCGGCGTCGCTCGACGACAAGGACGTGGGTGCGTCCGTGGCGGTGTTCCTCGACGGTGAACCGGTGGCCGACCTGTGGGGCGGCCACCTCGACGAGGCGCGTACCGTGCCGTGGGAGCGTGACACGCTCACCAGCACGTGGTCCACGACGAAGACGATGACGGCGCTGTGCGCCCTGGTCCTCGCCGAGCGCGGCGAACTCGACCTGGACGCGCCGGTCGCCCGCTACTGGCCCGAGTTCGCCGCGAACGGCAAGGACGACGTCCTGGTACGGCATCTGCTGGGCCACACGGCGGGCCTGCCCGTCTGGGACGTGCCGATGACGGTCGAGGACCTCTACGACTGGCCGACCGCCACCGCCCGGCTCGCCGCCCAGGCCCCGGCCTGGAAACCCGGCGCCGAGGCCGGTTACCACGGCATCACCTTCGGCCACCTTGTCGGCGAGGTGGTCCGCCGGGTCACCGGCCGGACTCTCGGTGCCTTCTTCGCCGAGGAGATCGCCGGACCGCTGGGCGCCGACTTCCACATCGGACTGCCCGCCGAGCACGACCACCGCGTCGCGCCCGTCATCGCGCCGCCCGAGCGGGTGCTCGATCCGAACGCCGCCCTGGCGCGCGACCGCCCCGGCAACCCGCACGTCCCGTCCGCCACCGCCAACACCGAGGCCTGGCGGCGCGCCGAACTCCCGGCCGTGGGCGGCTACGGCAACGCCCGTTCGGTCGCCGCCGTCCAGTCGGTCCTGTCCTGCGGCGGCACCGCACGAGGCGTACGGCTCCTGTCGGAGACAGGCTGTGAACGCGCCCTGGAGGAACAGTTCGCCGGGACGGACTCGATCCTGGGCGTGCCCATCCGCTGGGGCCTGGGGTACGCCCTGCACAACGGCCAACTCCCCAATCCCCGCACGTGTTTCTGGGGCGGCTGGGGCGGTTCGATGGTCCTGGTCGACATGGACGCGCGCCTGACGGTCGCGTACGTCATGAACCGCATGCTCGACGCGGACGGACTCGGCGACGACCGGGCCTTCCTGATGCTGGCGGCGGCCTACGAAGGGCTGTCCGGGTGAGAGACTCGGCCGCGTGGAACGCCCCCTCTCCTCCCCCGCACCCACTTTCGACGAACTCCTCGGCCGGGCCCGCGAGCTGGTCCGGGACGACCGGCGTGCCGTCCTCGGTGTCGCCGGGAGTCCCGGCGCCGGCAAGACGACGCTCGCCGAGCGGCTCGTCCGGGCGCTGAACGGCGACGGCGCGCCCTGGGTCGCCCATGTGCCGATGGACGGGTTCCATCTCGCGGACGTCGAGCTGGCACGGCTGGGCCTGCGAGACCGCAAGGGCGCGCCGGAGACGTTCGACGCGGCGGGGTACGCGGCGCTGCTGCGACGGCTGCGTGAGGACGACAAGGGGGCGAGCGAGGGGGAGATTGTCTACGCGCCGGGGTTCGAACGGGTGCTGGAGCAGCCGGTCGCGGGCGCGATCCCGGTGTTTCCGTCGGCGCGGCTTGTCGTCACCGAGGGCAACTACCTTCTCCTGACGGAGGGTTCGTGGGCGCGGGTGCGGTCCCAGCTCGACGAGGTGTGGTTCTGCGAGCTGGCCGAGGGCGAGCGCGTCCGTCGGCTCGTCGCCCGGCACGAGGAGTTCGGCAAGGACCACGACACGGCCGTCGCGTGGGTGCGGGGCACGGACCAGCGCAACGCCGACCTGGTCGCCGCGAGCCGGGACCGGGCGGATCTGGTGGTGCCGGGATCGCTGCGGTACCCGGCTGCCGGGTGACACGACGAGGCCGAGCAGCGCACGGGTGGGCTGCTCGGCCTCGTAGCACTTCCTGTGCGGTCCTGCTCAGCCTTCTTGTCGGCCTTCCCTGCTTCCTCGGCCGACGAGTGTCAGCTCCGGTTCGCCGTGGGCGTCGCCCGCCGCCTCGCCGATCAGGGCCGTGAACGCCTCGGTGCGCACCCGCAGGCCTTCGGGCGTGGCCTCGAAGGCGGGCGCGAACCCGGCGTCGCCGTCACCGCCGTACCGGACGGCGAAGACGCTCAGCCCCTCCGGTGCGCCGGGGGCCGGGTCGGCCTCCAGTGCCGTGGAGGTGACCAGGTGGCGCCAGCCCTCGTCGGGGTTGCCGTAGCCGCGCGGGTCGGCGGCGAGGGCGAAGGCCGCCTGCTCCTGGGTCGACTCCGTGCGGGCGTCGAAGTGGTCCACGCCCTCCGCCTGTGGGTGTGTCAGGCGCAGGGGGCCCGCGGAGGTCACGCCGGAGGCCTCCGCCGTCCGGCGGACCCGGTCGCCGTCGTCCGTGGCGTACGGGAGACCGGCGAGCAGGTACGGGGTGCCGTCGAGGTGTTCGACGGCGACCGTGACCCACAGGGTCGTGCCGTCCGTGACGTACAGGGACCGGGTGTGGCGCAGGACGTGGTCGCGGCCGACGACGGGCTTGGTGACCAGCTTGGCCGCGAGGTCGGCGGTGCGCAGATCGCGTACCCGGACCTCGCCCATCGGGCGGCAGAGCAGGAACCCGTCCGTCACCGGGCCGAAGCCGTGCTGGCGGCCCACCGCCGCCGGGAGGTAGTACGTGCCCGCCGCCTCGACCAGTGACGGGGTCATCCTGTCGTCGAAGGCCACCGAGACCGTGCCGGCGCGGAGTTGGTGGCGCAGCGGTTCGGTCGAGGGGGTGCGGTGCCAGGGCGTGGTGTCCTGGATCTGCCAGATGAGCATCCACGCGAAGTGGCCGTCGATGCCACCGTCCTGCTTGACCGCGTGGCGGGCCCAGCGGCTGTCGCCCCGGTAGCGGCCGAGGTCGGCGCCGACGCGGTGGCCGAAGTAGCGCAGGCCGAGGACCGATTCGAAGGCGGAGTGCTGTTCGCTGTAGCGGGGGCCGCCGTTGTCGTAGCCGCCGTTCGTCAGGCGGGCGTCGATGTAGCGGGCCAGCGCCTCGCCGTCCTCGGCGAAGATCTCCTCGCCGCTGACCCGATGCGCCTGGGCGAGGAAGGAGAGGGAGATCGGGCCGTAGTTGTTGTCGTAGGCGCCGCCGTGCTCGGGCGGCAGGGCCGCGCCCCGGTCGCTCACCCGGTGGGCGCGGATCTTCTCGACGTACAGCGAGATCGCGCGCGAGCGCACCGACTCGCCCTCTTCCGAGGGAAGATGGGGGGCCAGCATCAGGCCGCCGACAACGCAGCCGATGGCCTGGTTGCCGGCCTCCTGCGGGTTGAAGAAGGTCGCCTCGGTCAGCCGGCGCCAGTAGCCGTGCGCCAACTCGACCAGTTCCGCGCGCTGTTCGTCGGCGACGAGCCCCTCGGCCGCGTCCAGGATGTTCACCGCCTGGAGCAGCGCCCACACCGTGCTCGGCCAGTCGCCGATGGGGTGGGCGCCGGACTCCAGCACGTAACGGGCGTACGGCAGACCGGAGTTGCGCACCCTGAGGTTCGGGTAGCCGGGGTTGTCCTCGACGTAGACGCGCTCGCGCAGGTGGAAGGCGAGGCTGCGGGCCACTGCCTCGGGCAGGCGCGGGTCCTTGCCGCGCTGCCAGGCGAGCGCGAGGAGCGAGGTGATGCCGAGCGAGGTGTCGCCGATGTCGTCGACGCAGTCGGGGTGTTCGAGGTTGCCCTCGGGCGTGATGCGCGCGAGGGACTGCTCGACGACGTCGGCGAGGACCGCGTCGTACGCCTCGGGGGTGTCGGGCAGGTCGTGCAAGGGGCCGCGCTGGTGCGGGAGGTGCACGGGAGGGGACGTGAGGTGCACGGGGATCAGCCCTTCATGCCTGGGGTGGCCATGGCGTGGTTCGTCGGAGTCACGCGACGGGGGCGGGCCGGCGGGCGCGCAGCGCGACGGTCAGTGTGTGCGGGCCGAGTCCACCGAGGTAGACGCGGTTCCCGGTCGTCGCGTCGGTGCCGCCGACCACGGTGTAGTCCTGCCCCGGGTCGTAGCGCAGTACGTCGCTCCGGTCCGGTCCGGCGAGCGGTTCGCCCGTCTCGACGGCGGCCTCGACCCGGATCTCGTCGTCGCCGACGCGGTAGGTCAACGGCTCGGTCGTCAGGCACCAGCTTCCGTCGCCGAGCGGTACGGCGCCCTGCGGCTCGCCGCCCGGCCGGAAGGTCAGTTCGAGGGCCCATGGCACCGGTGGGCCGCTGATGTCGATCCGCAGGTCGGCACCGTCCTCCCGCAGGTCGACCTCGACTCGGGTCGTGTGGGAGACCTCGTCCTGAGGGCGGTCGGGGAAAGCCATCGCCGCGGAGAAGCGGCCCTCGTCCACCAGACGGTAGGCGCCGTCGTCGCGCCTCCGGTCCTTCGGGAGCGGCTGGTAGTAGGCGGTTGTGAGGGTTTGGGTGAGCCGGTACCGGCTGTCGGCAAGCTGTTCCATGTCGGCGGCACGGAACGGGCCCAGGTCGAAGAACCCCCGCGAGAGACGGACCGCGTCGAGGACGGCGTCGCCGGCGAACAGGCGCAGGAAGGTGGGGTTGCAGGCGAGGCCCGAACGGATGCGCCGGTGCTCGGGCACGTCGGAGCCGCCGTACACCACCGTGTGCGCGGTGGCCGAGGCGTGTGCGGCGAGGCGTGCGGTGGGGAGGTACCGGTCGCGCGGAAGCTTCTCCGCGTCCGGGGCCGGCAGGGTGCGGCACAGGTCCGGGGTGAGGAGGGTCTGGGCGAGCATGTCGGGGTCGTCGATGCCGTCGGCGGCCGCCAGGCGGGCCGCGCGGGCGAAGTCCCCCCGGCCGGTGCGGATCGCGAGCAGCCGGTAGTGCGGCAGGTAGGGCCACAGCGGGAACGAAAGCCTCTGGTCCTGGCGGCGCGAGTGGACGGTCTCCACCATGCCGTCCGGTCTGATCAGGTCCAGGGTCGTGGCGAGGTTGCGTTCGACGGCGTCCAGCAGGTCGGTACGCCCGAGCACCTCGGCCAGCAACAGCAGCGACGGGTTGGTCACGAGGGACGCGTAGACGGCACTGCGTTCCGAGTACAGGCCCTCCGTGTCGATGTCGACGCCCTCGGCGAGCCACTCCTCGACGCGGTCGAGCAGCCGGTCGTCGGGGAACGACCGGTGCAGCCGGGCCAGCGCCGCGCACAGCTCCCAGCGGTGGTTCGGGGTGTGCACCCCACCCGTCAGGAGACTGCCGGAGGCGGCGCCGGCGATCTCGGCGAGCGCGGCCGTGACGTCGCGCAGTTCCGGCCCCGCGCCGGCGGCGAGGACATGCGCGTCGCACACGTCGTTGACGGTGAAGGCGGAGTCCGGCGGGGACTGCACGTTGTCGCCGCCGGCGAAGAGACCGGTGGTGGTCTGCGCGGCCCTCAGGGCGCGGAGGTGGGTCGTCGCGGCGGCGACGGCCTGCCCGTTGCCGTGCAGTGCCGAGTCCGGGGAACGGTACGCAGCGACCAGAGTCTTCACCCGGCGTGCCAGATCACGGTGGGTCACACCGGCGGGTTCCTCGTCGGGGCGGGCCGCAAGCGGAGTGGCCAGCCGGTCGGCGGCGAGCGCCGCCGACCGGACGAACTCGTGGTCGAGCGGGGTGGGCAAGGTCAGTCCTTCAGTCCGGCGTTG
Source organism: Streptomyces kryoterrae (assembly GCF_054072135.1). Taxonomy (NCBI): domain Bacteria; kingdom Bacillati; phylum Actinomycetota; class Actinomycetes; order Kitasatosporales; family Streptomycetaceae; genus Streptomyces; species Streptomyces kryoterrae. The sequence goes on from NZ_CM133358.1 coordinate 672,368, forward strand.
ATGTCGGCGCCCATGACGTAGCGCTGGAAGACCAGGAAGACGAGGATCAGCGGGATCATGGAGATGACCGAGGCACCGAGCAGCACCGACCAGTTGATGTTCTGCGCGCCGACGATGCTCTGGATGCCGATCTGCACGGTGAACTTGTTGGGGTCGTTGAGCATCAGGAGCGGCCAGATGTAGTCGTTCCACCGCCACTGGAAGGACAGGATGGCGAGGGTCAGCATGATGGGCCGGGAGATCGGCACCATGATCCGCAGGAAGATCGACAGCTCGCGCGCGCCGTCGATGCGTGCGGCTTCCACGAGTTCGTCGGGAACCGTCAGGAAGAACTGGCGGAACATGAAGCAGCCGGTCGCGGTGAGCACGGCCGGGAGGATGATGCCGGCGAACGAGTTGTAGAGGCCGAGGTTGCGGACCACCAGGAACTCCGGGGCGAGCATGACCTCGCCGGGCAGCATCGTGGTGGCCAGGATGCAGATGAAGAACGCCTTGAGCCATTTGTTGTCGTACTTGGCCAGCGCGTACCCGGTGCAGCAGCTGACTCCCACCGTGAGGATCGTCGTGATCACACACACGATGGCCGTGTTGATGAAGTACTGGGAGAAGTTGGCGCTGTCCCACGCCGCCTTGAAACCCGACAGGGTGGGGTTGTGCGGCACCAGTGTCAGCGGATAGGAGAACAGGTCGCTGGACGGCTTGAAGGAGCTGAGGACGAACCACAGCACCGGAAACCCGTACAGGCACGCCATGATCCACAGCAGTGTCGTCGGGGCCACCGCCCGCCGGAGCCCGCCGCCGGCTGCCCCGCGGGACCGCTTCTTGGCGGCGGGCCGCTTGGCATCGGCGTCGAGCGGGCGTGGCATGTCTGTGGTTGTCATCGGTTCTCCACCCGCCGGTTGACGATCAGCTGGATGATCGCGACGGCCATCAGGATGATCATGAGCACGAATGACGCGGCGCTCGCATAGCCGATCTGGCCGCGTTTGAAGCCGGTCTCGTAGATGTACTGGACGAGCAGGTTGTTCGACGTGCCGGGTCCGCCGTTGTTGAGGGCGACGAACACCGGGTATTCCTTCATGGCGTTGATCGTGTTGAGCAGGATGACGATGAACGAGGTGGGCGCGATGCTCGGCAGCGTGATGCTGAAGAACTGGCGCCAGGGGCCGGCGCCGTCGAGCGAGGCCGCCTCGTAGTAGGACACCGGTACGTTCTTGATCGCCGCGATGAACAGCAGCATCGAGAAGCCCGTCCAGGCCCAGGAGGCCGCCATCACGACCACTATCAGCGACAGGTCCGCGTTCGACTGCCACGGAACGGCGCTGCCGCCGAACTTCTCGATGACGTAGTTGACCAGTCCGAAGTTCTCACCGAACATCCACCGCCACAGGACACCCACGACGATGGGCGACAGCAGCCACGGGATGAAGAAGATGACCCGGGCGACCGACCCGCCCTTGGCGTTCTTGCTCACCAGCAGGTTGGCGGCGAGCAGCGAGACCGCGAAGTTCAGCGGCACGAAGAGCACGGCGTACAGCAGCGTCCGGCTCAGGGCGTCGTAGAAGGTGGAGTCCCCGAGCAGGTTGTGGTAGTTGTCCAGCCCGATGAACTGGAACGCCCCGACTCCTGTGTAGTTCGTGAACGAGTAGACGAGCCCGATTACCGCCGGCCAGACGAAGAACAGCGCGAAGAGCACCACATTGGCCGCGATGAGGACGAGCGGCGCAAGAGTGTACTTATTGCGTCTCCTGGACGAGCTCGGTGGGCTCGCGGTCACGTCCGAGGCGCGTTTTGTCATCTTCCTGACTCCGTGCTGGTGGAATGGATTCCTGTGGGCTCACGCCATGAGCCCGGCCTGGCTGGGCGGCCGGGGCGGGCGGCGGGATCGAGACCCCGCCGCCCGGCCCGTCGGCCTACGATCAGCCGCCGACCTGCTGGTTGTAGCCGGCGACGATGTTCTCCAGGGCCTTGTCGGCCGACTGCTGGCCGTTGATCGCCTTGCCGAGCTCCGTCTTGGTCGGGTCCTCGGTGAGGCTCTTGCCCTTCAGCACCCAGTTCGTCTGCGCGCCGTTGAAGTAGCCGGAGATGGGGGCGTAGAGCGGGATCGCCTCGTTGTAGAGCTTGTACGCCGCCTGCGCCGCCTCGGACTCGAAGGGGTACTTCGGGCTCAGACCGCTCTCGACCGGCAGGAAACCGGACGCCTCGCACAGCGTCTGGTAGTGGGCCGGCTCGTACAGCCAGGACAGGAACTTCTGCGCGGCGGTGGCCGCGTCGGCGTTGTTGTTGAAGCCGACGATGTTGCCACCGGCGTTCACGTCGCTGGCCTGCACCGGCTGGGCCGGGGTCGGGACGCTCGCCCACTCGAACTTCTTGATGCTCTCCGCGAAGGCGGGAACCTGCCACACGCCGGACCAGTAGGCGACGACGTCACCGCTCTGGAACATGGCGGACGGGTCGGCGCCGCTGGTCCACACCGACTTCGGCATGGTCTTGTCGTCGTTCCACCCGACGAAGGTGTTCACGGCCTTCTTGGTCGCCTCGTCCACCGAGAACTTGCCGGAGTCGTCCGCGTGGACGTACTGCCCGCCCATCTCGTACACCATGGCGCGCAGCCGCGACGGCGACTGGTCGAACGTGAGGGAGTACTTGGCCTTGGTCTTCTCGCGGACCTTGTTCGCCGCGGCGATGAAGTCGGTCCAGGTCCAGGTCTTCTGGGGCGAGGTCGGGAAGGCGACGCCGGCCTTCTCGAACAGGCTCTTGTTGATGTACAGGCCGGACGCGGTGACGTCCGAGGGGATGGCCAGCACCTTCCCGGAGGAGTCCTTCGCCAGGAAGTTGGCGTTGATGTTGTTGCTCTTCTTGTTGGCGATGGAAGCGAGGTCGATCAGTTTGTTCGACCAGATCGGGTCCAGCGCCGGGACGGCCGCCACGTCGGGCAGTGAGTTCGCCTGCGCGGCGTTGTGCAGCTTCGTCGCGTAGCCGTCGTAGGGGATGTTGACGAGCTTGAGATTGACGCCGGTTTCCTTCTTGTACTGCGCCACCACCTTCTTCCAGCCCGCGTCCTGCCCCGGAACCGTGGAGATCCAGAACGTCAGCGACTTGGACGTGCCGCCCGAGTCGGACCCCCCACCGCAGGCGGAGAGCAGCAGGGCACCTGCCGTGGCAACGGCAGCGAGGGGAACCAGGCGGCGCATACCGCCGCGGCCGAGTCGGCTGGAGCGCCGCACACCCACAGTGGTCATCTTCGATCCCTTTTTTTCGGTAGGGGACGTAGCACGGCGCCGACCGAGGCGGCACGGGTGCAGTTTGCAGGAAAATTTGCTTTCCGGGGGAGCGGCCTCGCCCGGCCGCGTCGTCCACGCGGGGCGGGATCCCCAGCCGTTCTGGCCGTCACCGCACGGGCACGCCCTCGTGCGGTTGCCGTACGTCGAGTACGGGCGGGAGGCTCGCCCCAAGCCGGCGTCCCGGCCGACTTAGAAAGCGCTTGTCCGGACATTGGCAGACCGAGTCCGAAACCGTCAATCCTTCTTCCGCGCCGCCTCGGTCACGGTTTGGACTCCTCTGGCGACCGCGAGCCGCGCCGCGCCCACCACGGTGCCGAGATCACCGACCTGACTGCTGACCACTTCGGTGGGCCAGCTCAGCCGCTCCAGTTCGGCCCGCACACCAGGAAGGAGCTGCGGAAACGCGCCGGTGCTGCCGCCCAGGACGAGCAGCCCGGGGTCCAGTACGGCGGTCACCGCGGCGGCCAGCCGACCCACGTCCACCGCGTGCCGGTCGACGATGGCGCGGGCCGTGGCGTCCCCCTGTCCAGCCAGAGCGAACAGTTGTTCGATGTTGCGGGGGCACAAACCATCGGATTCCGGCCAGGCGTCGGCGGCCCGGCGCAGCAGGGAGCGGGCGCCGATGTACTCCTCCAGGGCCTCGTGGCGGGGCTCCTGGCCGTCGTCCCAGGGGTAGGGCAGCCGGGCGAGCTCTCCGGCCGCCCCGTTCGCCCCGGCCAGCACGTGGCCCCCCACGACGATGCCGAGACCGATACCGACACCGATCCGCAGATAGCCGAAGGTGTGCCAACCGCGCGCCGCGCCTTCGTGCAGCTCGGCGAGCGCGGCGCAGTTGACGTTGTTCTCGAGGTGGACGGGCACCTCGGGCGGCAGCGCCACGGCCACCGCGTCGAAGACGGGTCCCGCCTTGGCGGTCGCCGGACGTACGGTGCCCTCCTCGGCGCGCGCGGTGACGTCACCGACGGCCACGACGATGGTGCGCAGCGGAGCGTCGGCGGGAAGCGCGGACAGCGCTTCGCGCACCACGTCGGCGGCCTCCTCGCGGGAACCGGTGGCCTCGGCGAGCAGGGTGCCGTCCAGGGCGCAGCCGCGCACCCGGGTCAGGGCCGGGCCGAGGTCGACGGCGAGTACGGAGCCGGCCGCGGGACCGAGTCCGTATACGGCGGCGGAACGGCCCGTACCCCCGGAGGCGATGCCCGAGTGGGCGGCGAGCCCGGCGCTCTCCAGCTCCGCCACGGCGGAGGACACGGTCGGCTTCGACAGGCCCGCCAGACTCGCGAGCTGCGGCCGGGTGGCCGTGCCCGCCCCGGCCAGCACGGCGAACACCGCGCTCCCGCTCTCGGTCAGGCGGGGGGCCTTCGCCACGTCGTGTTCCACAGTCTCCCCAAGGTCGAGGGCCGCGCTCCCCCGGTAGCTCGATGTCGTGGGATGCGGCGATGGGATGCCCTGGTATCGCGGTTTCCCGCCGCGTTCCGGCCCGGTCGGGCCACCACTGCGGTCGGGTGCGCGATACCTCTTGACACGCACTGTACTTCGTTAGTTAACTTCCTAACGAATGTCACGGTACTCGCCTGCCGTGTCCGCCCAGAGGCCCGTCCCGGGGCTTCCCTAGCCCTTCCGTACGTCAGGTTTTCCCTGCTCCAGGCACGGTTCGCCCACCGTCGCGCCACAGCGCAACGACGAAAGAGGTTTCCGTGCAGGACTCCCCCTTCCCACGCCCGCTCGTCGTGGGTATCGACGTGGGCGGTACCAAGACGCACCTGCGCGCCTGCGCCGGAGACGATCCGGTCGCCGAGCACGTCCGCCCGAGCAGCGGCTGGCGGCCGCACGACCCCGTGGCCGCCGCCGACTGGCTGGCCGCACTGGTCGCCGGCGCCCTGCCCGCGGGCGTGCGCCCGTCCGCCGTCGCTGTGGGCGCCCACGCCTGCGAGACGCCCCGGCAGTGCGAGGAGATCCGCTCCGTCCTTCGGCAACGTCTCGGTGTGCCGTGTCTGGTCGTCGGCGACGCCGAACTGCTGGTCCCGGCGGCGGGACTGGACAAGGGTGTCGGGCTGGTCGCCGGCACCGGCTCGGTGGCCGTCGGACGACGCCCCGACGGCACTCTCGTCCAGGTCGGCGGCTGGGGCGCGGCACTCGGTGACGAAGGAGGGGCGGCGGGTCTCGTGCGCGAGGCCGCGCGGGCCGTCTGGGCCGCCCATGACCGGGGCGAGGCGCCCGACCCGCTCGCCGAGGGGCTCGTTTCCGCCTTCGGGGTGAGTGAGGTGCCCGCGCTGGGCGCGGCGCTGGAGAGCGCCACGGACGTCTCCGCCGAATGGGGACGGCACGCTCCCGTGGTGTTCGAGGCCGCCGCGAGGGGCTCCCTGATCGCCGGAGAGGTGATCGCCGAGGGGGGCCGTGCCCTCGCGTCACTCGTGGTGCGCCTCGCCAGGCGCGGGGTCCCCGTCGACGACGTGGTGGTCTCGGGCGGTACGGTGCTCGCCCAACCCGCCCTGCACGACGCGCTGCTGGCGTCACTTGCCATACTCCTCCCGGGTGCCCGGCTACGGCCGTTGCGGGTGCCGCCGGTGGTGGGCTCCGTGGCGCTGGCCCGTTCACTCGTATGACACGTCCCTGACACCGAGTACCCCCCGGCCGGACATGGCCCGACCGTAGATCTTCACCCGTACGACTCACCCTCACCGCAGACCGCGCACGGTCGGCACGTCTCCTGTGCTGCCCGAGAGCCGGTCGTCGGCACCACCACCCTCCCGGCCGCAGGGCCGAAGAACTCAAGAGAGGCATCGCATGCCGTCAGCAGCCGGGCCCCACGCCACCTCGTCGGCCCGTGGCCGTGAACTCGCGGACAGACGCGGGTTCCTCCGTACCTCCCTCGGCGCGTCGGCGGCTCTGCTCGCCGCACCGACCGCCGTCAGCTGGCTGGCAGCGGCCGACGCGAAGGCCGCGACCACGTCTCTCGCGGCAGCCGCCGACACGACGACCGCCACCGCGCCTCTCGCGTTCGTCGACGACTACAGCACGAACATCGTCGCCAACTCGACACCCGAGACCAACGCGGTCATCCGCGCCCTCGGCGGCTTCGCCCAGGTGTGGAAGACCGGCGACGCCTGGAACACGGGCACGCCGCTGCAGCCCGCGGTCCTGCGCGCCAACATGCGGTACAGCATCCAGCTCACGGGGCTGCGCACGGAGGCGCAGGCGAGGGAGGCGTTCGTCTACGACCGCCAGCACCAGAGCTACGCCATCATCAACGGGCTGGGCCCGCTGGCCGAGTTGTACCGTTCGGGCGCCAAGGCGGTCACCTCGATCACCACGGCCCCGCACAGCATCCCGGCGGCCAAGATCAACGACGCCGTCCCGGCCGACGCGCCCGCGGGCTCCGCGTTGGGCGCCGGCTCGTACGACTCGGACCTCGGCCAGGTGGCCAAGCTCGTCGACACCGTGCGTGGGGACTTCACCTCCAGCAACCCCGCCAAGTTCAGCTTCCAGTACCCGCGTCCGTGGCGGATGAACGAGGACAGCCAGGTCGTCGACACCGGACAGGTCGACGGACTCGGTTACCCGGTCTACGACTCCGATGTCGTCGTCGTGACGCAGCTGCTGCGGCAGCGCAGCGACGTCCCGGCCGAGGACGGCGGTTTCCCCAGCGGTCACACCAACGCCTTCCACCTGGCGGCCCTGGCGTACGCGTACGCGGTCCCGGAGCGCTTCCAGGAGATCGTGACCCGTGCCTTCGAGCTGAGCCACACCCGGATCATGTCCGGCATGCACTCCACGGTCGACGTCATCGGCGGCCGGATCATGGCCACCGCGCTGGCCGCCGCCGTGCTGTACAAGCCGGAGAACACCGCGCTCAAGGCCGCCGCGCGCAAGCAGGCCGCCGAGTACTTCCAGGCCAGGACGGGCACGACGGCGGACACACTGTTCGCCTACGCGCACTCCGACGCCCACGACAAGTACGCCGACCGCGCCGCGAACCGCGCCCTGGTGACGCCCAAGCTGACGTACGTCCTGAACCGGCAGGGCCGCTCGACGCCGCTGACCGTGCCGAAGGGCGCCGAGGTACTGCTGGAGACGCGGCTTCCGTACCTGACGGCCGACCAGCGCCGGGCGGTGCTGCGCTCGACCGCGCTGCCCTCCGGGTACGTCCTGCTCGACGGCTTCGAGCAGTGGGGACGGCTCAACCTGTTCGCAGCGGCCGACGGCTACGGCTCCTTCGAGTCCGACGTGACCGTCACGCTCGACGCGGCGGCCCACGGCTTCGGTGCGGCCGACGCCTGGCGCAACGACATCGACGGCCGGGGCAGGCTGACGAAGACCGGCACCGGCAAGCTCACCCTGACCGGCCAGAACACCTACACGGGCGGGACGGTCCTCAAGGCCGGCACGCTGGTCTCGGCCTCGTCCCACGCGCTGGGCCGCGGCGACGTCCGCGTGCAGGCCGGGACGCTGCTGGTGACCGAGCCCGTTCAGCTGCACGGCTCGTACGTCCAGGACGCGGGAACGCTGGCGGTCACGCTGCGCAAGGACCGTCACAAGGAGGTCGTGACGGTGGCCCGGCAGGTGCAGCTCGGGAAGGGCAACCTCCTGTCGCTGACCCTCGACGCCAAGAACCCGCCGGCCGTGGGCAGCGTTGTCCCCGTCATAGCCGCTTCGGCGATCCATGGCCACTTCACCCGTGTCGTGGTGAACTCCGACAAGATCCGCGCCGTACCCGTCTACACGGCCAAGGGGCTGTCGGTACGACTCCTGAAGCGGTAACGCGCGCCGCGAGGCGGGAGCTGATGCGAGAGTAGGGCCATGGCCCGGCTCCGGATCACTCCCGCCGCGCGGTCGGCGTCACCGCGGGGCGGACGATGACGCACGATCGGCACACGGTTCCCGACCTCAGGACTCCCCCCGACGCGGGGAGCCCGCCCGGCTCCGAGGCTCCGGAGGAGGTGCTCCCCGGTGCCACTCCCGCCACGCCGGGGACCCCGACCGGACGCGCGCGGCTGCTCGCCCGTCCCGGACGCCACCGCCGTCCGCTGGTCCTGCTCGCCGTGGCCGTCCTGCTCCTCCAGATGGCCGTGGCGATGGTCACCACGGCGGTGGAGCAGACACCCACCATCGACGAGCCGGTGTACGTCGGCACGGCGGCCGTCTACCTCCACGAGCACAGCCTGCGCCTCAACCCCGAGCACCCGCCGCTGGGCAAGCTGATCGTCGCCGCCGGGGTGGCCGCCGCCGGCCCGCACTTCGACCGGGGCTACGACGGTGACCAGAGCCATGTGGGCCGCCATCTGCTCTACGAGTCCGGCAACGACCCCTGGCGGCTGATGCTGTGGGCGCGGCTGCCGGTGATCGCGCTGACGCTGCTCTTCGGGCTGGTGGTGTTCGCCTTCGGCCGTGAACTCGCCGGTGCGGTGGGCGGATTGGGAGCGCTCACCCTCTACACGTTCTCGCCGGACGTCATCGCGCACGGCTCACTGGCGACGCTCGATGTACCGGCGGCCGGGTTCGTGCTGACGTCGGTGTGGCTGCTGTGGCGGGCACGGTGGCGGCCCCGGCTGTGTCTTCCGCTCGCCGGAGCGGCGCTCGGGGCTGCCGTGGCCACCAAGATGAACACCCTCGCCGCCGTCCCCGTGCTGCTCCTGCTGGCCGGCCTGTCGGTGTGGCATTCCCGGCGTACGACGGCTCCGGGAGCGCGGCTGAAGCCGCTCGCGCGGGCGGTCGCGGGTGCGGCCCTGGTGGCGCTGGTCGCGGTGGCCGTCGTATGGGCGTCGTATCTCGTCGTGGACCCTCGGCTGCGCTGGACGCCGTCCGTTGGCGAGGTTCCGGCCGTGCACGGGCTGCGGGGCCTGCTGACCGGCCTGCTGCCCTTCCCGGAGGCCTACCGCGACGGGTTGCGGATCCAGTTCGGCCTGGAGAACGCGCACTGGGAGGGCTTCCTCTTCGGGCGGCACTACGAGGGTTCCCTCTGGTACTACCTGCCGGCCGCGCTCCTGGTGAAGACACCGCTCGGCATGCTGGCGCTCTGGGTGGCGGGCACGGCCGCGTTCTTGACGATCCGTCATCTGCGTCCCGCCGCGCCCTACTTGCTGCTTCCGGCGGCGGTGCTGCTGGCCGCGGCCATGCACGGGCAGCGGGACTTCGGGGTGCGGTACGCCATCTTCGTCCCGATGTTCGGGGCGGTGGTGGCGGTCGGTGTGCCGGCGGTGCGGCGCCGGTGGGTGCCGGTCGTGGCGGCGGGGCTGCTGGCGTTCGTGGCGGTCAGTTCGCTGCGGACGTTCCCGTTCTATCTGCCGTACGCCAACGAGGCGTTCGGCGGTACCGCGAAGACACACGAGCGGCTGCACGACTCCAACGTCGACTGGGGGCAGGATCTCGGACGCCTCGCGGACCGGCTGCGGGACCGGTACGCGGGGCAGCGGGTCTGGCTGGTCTACAAGGGCAGCGGCGTGCCGTCGTACTACGGGATCCACGCGTCCGATCCGCGCCTCCGGCCCGAACGGAAGGTACGCGGGCTGCTCGTGGTGTCGGACTCGTCGGTCGCCAAGGCGCGGGGGCGACTGGCGCGGCTGATCCACAGCAGCCACGAGGTCGACGAGGTCGGCCACTCGATCACGATCTTCCACAGGTGAACGGTGGGCTATGTTGAGTCGCTGTGGGAGACGAACGAGGCACATCGGTGCCATCGCCGCAGCAGGCACGCGCCCAGGCGTCCGCGATCACCTCGGGGAAGACGGCCCCGGAGGTGGAAGCGGCCCCGGCCTCCCGGCTGCGGGAGTTGTTCGACGGGCCCCGGCTCTCCCCCGGGCAGCGGCGCATCGCGCAGTATCTGATCGAGCACATCACCGAGGCCGCGTTCCTGTCGATCACGGACCTGGCGGACCGGGTGGGCGTGAGCCAGCCGTCGGTGACCCGGTTCGCGGCGGCCGTCGGCTTCAGCGGCTACCCCGCGCTGCGCGAGCGGCTCCAGGCCATCGCGCTCAGCACCCTCGCGAACGCGCCGGGCACGGCGGAGGAGAACCGCAGCAACGAACTCCAGGCGGCGGTGGACGCCGAGATCGCGAACCTGGAGAATCTGCGGCGCGACTTCGCCGACCCGGACCGGGTGATCGAGGTCGGCCGGAGCCTGTCGCGCTCGACTCCGCTGACCGTGCTCGGCCTGCGGATCTCCGGGTCGCTGGCCGAGTACTTCGCCTACGCCGCCCGCCGTATCCATCCCGACGTCCGGCTGGTGACCCGGGGCGGCAGTGTCGCCTACGACGCGCTCCTCCAGTCGCGGGAGGCGGGAGGCACCTGGGTGCTGGCCTACTCGATGCCCCGGCACGCGCAGGAGACGCTCACCGCGGTGCGGGTCGCCCGGCGGGCCGGGCTGCGGGTGGCCCTGATCACCGATCTGGCCCTCGGCCCGCTGGCCGACGAGGCCGACATCGCCTTCGCCACCGGTACGGGCTCCCGGCTGGTGTTCGACTCGTACGCCGGGCCCGCGGTGCTGTCGGCCGCGCTGCTCCAGGCCATGACGGACGCCGATCCGGAGCGGACCCAGGGGCGCCTGGAGGAGTACGAGCAGAGCGCCGACCTGCACCAGTTCTTCCTCCGGGACTAAATCGGCCGTCCGTGTCCTCGTACGGGTCGTATGGGTGTTCATCCCGTTTTGTGCATGAATTTTTTCATACTTCTTGCAAACCGGACGGCATATATAAATACTGCTCACGGATCGCGTCCCGGTGGGACTCCGGAACGCGATCCACGCCTGCGCACCCGCTGCCGCCGTCTCCTACCCGCGTCGGCGCCGCGGGTGTCCGGACGGGTGCCGCCTGCGCGAACGCCCGTTGCGGCCCCGGCCATCCCCTGGGCCGGGGCCGCTGAATCCCGTCGCACCACCCTGTCGACGCCGCACTCCCGGAAGCGATGACCATGCCCATGACGTCCACGATGACCACACGGATCAGCCCGGACTGGCCCTGTCAGGTCAAGATTCCCGGCAGCTACGACTGGGAGCGCTCGGCGGTCAAGTGGCTGCGCGAGCTGGTACCGACGCGCTACGCGGGCTACCCCACGCTGATGCGTCACCCCGTCCTGCTGGCCCGCCACGCGCACATCCAGGTCCAGCACGAGATCCGCGTCGCCCGCACCGCCCTCCAGACGGCCCGCGCCGACCTGCCCGGCCTCGGCCTGAGCGAGTCGGTCATCGAGCACACGATCAAGATGTACGCCGCCGAGGTGCTCCAGCTCCAGCACATCGCCCGCAGCATCCGCGCGGTCACCCAGGCTCTGGTCGACACCCACGCCGCCCGCTGAGCCCGCCCGCCGGGTCGGCGCTGTCTGGTGACGGCCGGCCGGCCGTCACCAGGGCGTTCAGGACCCCGTACGGGACTCCAGGTCCTTGCGCGTGTCGTCGCCGTAGACGCCCGACTCGTCGCCACGGATGCCGTACCAGAGCTGGAAGCGGGCCACGGCCTCGGTGAGGGCGGTGTCGTAACTGCCGCTCGTGGCGCCGTGGGTGTAGACGTCCGGAATGCGCAGCAGACGTTCCTGCAGGTCCGTCACCTCGGGGCCGCTGGCTCCCTCACGCAGGGTGCCCCGGCCGTCCGGGTCGGCCGCGACGGGCGCCGACGGGGCGGGGGTGGCGGCCGGGGTGACCGAGGGCGCCGGCCGGACCTCGTCGCCCTCGGCGCTGCCCGGGAGCAGCAGGGCCGACCCGAAGCCGACCAGGGCCGCCGCACCGACGGCGACCACGACAGCGGCCCGGCGCAGGTTCGGGCCGAACCCGAAGCCCCTGTCGGTGCGTTTCGTCCGTTCGGCACGTCGGCGGCGGGACACGGGAGGCAGCTCCTGCGTCGCGTCCTCGGCACCGGGAGCCGGGCGGGGCGTGGGCCGGGGCAGAGGCACGGACTCGTAGCCCTCCGGGATTCCGGCCATCGCCTCCTCGTGCTCCCGCATGAGCTGCGCCAGTGACTCGGTGCGGCGACGGCGCACCACGCGCGTCGGCTCCAGGGGTCGGCGGCCTTCCGGCCGGCCCGGTGCGGGCGATGTCGACACTCTGCTCCCCTTCCCAGCGTTGTCCTGCGTACGGACTTCACACGGGCCGCGTACGGCAGTGCCGTCGGCTCCGTGAAGTGATACGCGTTCGGATGCCACCCGGTTCAGCACGGCGGGCAGAGGTTGCGGGAAGCCTGCGTCCGGTTCCGCCCCGGCTCAGGGCGAAACACGGACGACGAAGTGGTCCGGGGCCGGGCGCGGCAGGCCGTCGCGGACCTCGAGGGCGGTGGCCTCGGCTCGGAGGCGGCGCCGGTTTTGCGGAGCAGATGTTCGATGGTCTCCCGGCTCGTCGACCCGTGACGTGGCCCTGGGCGGCCTGCCGGCCCGCAGCGGGATACCCGGAGTGCACTCAGTTCCCCCCACGCAGCGCACTGAGTGCCATCGGCCCCGGTCTGATGCTAGTTTCCCGACCATGACCAAACCGCCCATGCGGGACGCCCTGGTCGCGGCGGCCTTCCAGCTGTTCCTGGAGCGGGGCTACGAGCAGACCACCGTGGACGACATCGTGGCGCTGGCCGGGGTCGGGCGCCGGTCGTTCTTCCGCTACTTCCCCTCCAAGGAGGACGTGGTCTTCCCCGACCACGAGCGGTGCCTCGCCGACATGACGGCATACCTGGCCGACAGCGCGGAGGACACGGAACCGGTCGGACGGGTGTGCGACGCCGCCCGTATGGTCCTGCTCATGTACGCTGAGAACCCGGCCTTCTCCGTCCAGCGCTACCGCCTCACCAAGAAGGTCCCCGGGCTGCGGGCCTCCGAACTGTCGGTGGTCTGGCGGTACGAGCGAGCCCTGGCCGCCTATCTGCGCGGGCGTTTCGCCGGCCGGCCCGACGGGACGCTCCAGGCCGACGTGATCGCGGCGTCCGTCGTCGCGGCCCACAACAACGCGCTTCGCTCCTGGCTGCGCTCGGACGGACACGGCGACGCGACCACGGCCGTCGACCACGCCCTTGACTACGTGAAGGCCGCGTTCGGCACTCCGCCCTCGGCTCCCGGCCGGCACGAGCCCGCACCCGAGTCCGAGGACGTGGTGGTCGTCGTCTCGCGACGCGGGGCGCCGATGTGGCGGGTCGTCCAGAAGATCGAGTCCGCGCTCACCACCCCGCCCGAGAATTGAGGGTACGCAGTGCCTTTACGCGTGACACTGAGTGCCATACCCTGAGGTCGTGCACGGTGGCACGGCGAACCGCGCACGTCGGATTTCAGGCCGAGCGCAGGGAGATGACACCGTGTACCACTCACTAGGCGCCACTCGTCCGATGACCATCGGTTCCGCCACGGGCCTGCTCGACGCCCCGGCCGACGCGAACACCCTCGTCTTCCAGCGCTGCGGCTGGTGCGCCAGCGCCATGTACCACCGGCTGCTCTGCCCGGTCTGCGCGGGCAGCGACCTGCGCACGGAGCGCAGCGAGGGCACGGGCACGGTCCGGCACGCCACGGTGGTCAACCGGAACACGCCGGCCGCGCGGAATGTGTCGCTGGTCGAGATGGCCGAGGGCTTCGTCGTGCGAGGCCGGGTGATGGGCCCGGCCGCCGGCATCCACAGCGGGGACCGGGTCCGGCTGTCCACGGCGAAGGACCCGGTGCGCGGCGAGCCGGTGTTCCAGCTGCTCGACGAGCCGTACCGGGCCTGGATCTGACACTTCATCACCTCATCGCGCACTGAAGGCACACCCGCCCTCCGCTTCGCCAACCGCCGCGCCACGCACGTCCATCGATCCTCCTCCACAGGCAACCCACAGGTCCTTGGTCCCGTCCTTCGAGGCGAGAGGGGCCGTCGGGAACCCGGGGCTCCCCAGCAAGGCCAGGAGGAGGAGACCGTTGCTACGTGCGCGGCGAATACGGGTCACCGCTGCGGTGGTACTCGCGGTGATGGGAAGCTCGCCCGGATGGGCACAGGCGCAGCAGCCGGCCCGGTCACAGGTGGCGGCCCAACAGCTGCCCCCGGGATGGACGTTCACCGGTGACGGTGCGGAGCGGCAGCTCGTCTGGCACTCCGGCAGACCGGTACCGACGGGTGACGCGCGCGTCGAGTTCTACGCGGGCGGCCGGTTGCTCGGCCGGCCCTTGGCCGCGCATGACGGCCGGACGTTCCGGCTTCCCCTGGAAGTGGCCCTGAAGACCGGCGGCCTCAAGGGGGCCAGGGCGTTCCAGGACCTCCAAGTACACGCCGGTGGACGCCGGTTGGACGCGGCGGGCCTCGCGGCGGTCCCGGACCGGCGCCGCGCACCGGTCGCCCCGCCCGCCCCGGCGCCGGCCAGTCCCGTCGACCCCGGCAAGCCGGGCTCGTACCGTACGGTCTCGGGTGAGTACACGCTCGACTCGGTGAAACTGCCCGGGATGCCCGTGCCGGTGGAGATGAAGGCCGTGGTGGTCGCCCCGAGCGGGGCCACCGGCCGCAGGCCGCTCGCGCTGTTCCTGCACGGACGCCACTCCACCTGCTACAAGCCCGGCAGCAACGATGTCACCGGCGACTGGCCCTGCCCGGCCGGCGAGAAGCAGATTCCGAGCTACCGGGGCTATCTGCGCGACCAGAAGCTCCTGGCGTCCCAGGGCTATGTGACGGTGTCGATCTCCGCCAACGGCATCAACGCCCAGGACTCGGCGCTCGAGGACGCCGGGGCCCAGGCACGCTCCTCCCTCGTCCGGCAGCATCTCGCCCGCTGGGCGGGCTGGGCGGCGAACCGGCCCTCGGCACCGGCGATCGTACGGACCGCACCGCCCGCCGACCTCTCCCGGGTGCTGCTGGTCGGCCACTCACGGGGCGGCGAGGGCGTCAACCGGGCCGCGATGGACAGCCTGTACCGGCCGGCGGCCGGCCAGGACGGGTACGGCGGCCCGGTGCGCTGGAACATCCGGGGCACCGTCCTCATCGGCCCGACGATCTTCGGACAGAACCCGGTCGCCGACGTGCCGTCGATGACGATTCTGCCCGGCTGCGACGGCGACGTGTCCGATCTCCAGGGCGAGTTGGCCGTGGACGGCACCCGTGGGATCAGCCGCGGCGCCGCCCTGCACAGCGCGGTCTACGTGATCGGCGCCAACCACAACTACTTCAACACCGAGTGGACGCCGGGGCAGGCGCAGGCACCGGCGGAGGACGACTTCTGGTCGGACCCGGACGGCCGGGACCCGGTGTGCGACATGGGCACCAGGACCCGGCTCACCGCCGACCAGCAGCACAGGGCGGGCGCCTCCTACATCGCGGCGGCGGCCCGGCTGTTCGTCGCGGGCGACGACCGGGTACGTCCGCTGCTCGACGGCTCCGGCCTGCGGGCGCCGTCCGCCGACCCGGCGCGCGTCCTCACGCACGCGGTGGGCGGAAACCGTTCGGCCGGCATCCTGCCGGACGGCGCGGTGACCGTGCAGGGCGGCGGCGGACGACTGTGTTCGGCGGTGGACGACCGTCCTTCGGTCAGGTGCCTGGCCGCGGACGCCGGCCAGTCCCCGCACTTCGCGGGCTGGATGACGGAGCGGGAGGTGGGTCGCCGGGCGGTCGCACTCAAGTGGTCGCAGCCCGGGACCGCGGTGCGGGTGAGCCCCGGGCGACCGGTGTCCCTCGGCGGCGCCAAGGCTCTCGCCCTGCGCGTCATCGTGCCGCCCAACAGCACCGGAACGCAGCTGGACGTGTCCGTCACCGACACCGCCGGCAAGCGCGCCACGCTCGGCCGGATCCGGGTGGACGGGCTGCCCGGAAGCCCGCGCACGGCCTCGTACTGGGCGCGGGAGGTCCGCGTACCGCTGTCCGCCGCCGCCCGGGCCGGGGTCGACCTGCGCAGGGTGCGGAGCGTGGAGCTGACTCCGCGCAGCCCTGCGGGACAGGCCTGGCTGATCGACACCTGGGGCTGGCGCCCCGGCACACCCGCGGTGCGCCCGGCCACGCTGCCGCGCGTCGACCTGGGACGGCTGACCGTCAAGGAAGGCGACTTTGGAACCCGTACCTACCGGGTGCCGGTCCGGATCGCCGGGCAGGGTGGCGGCACGGTCCGGCTCTACGTCCAGAATCCCGGGACGGACACGATGACCAGCCGACTGGTCACGGTGCGACAGGGCGAGCAGAGCATCGACGTGGCGGTGACGGTGAAGGGCGACACGCTGTACGACTACGACGTCTGGCGCAGCGTGTTCGTGAAGGCGGTGCGCGGTGCGGTCGTCGGCTCGTACAGCGGCGGGGTGACCGTCGAGAACGACGATCCCCGGCCCACGGTCACCATCACCCCGGTCGCGGACCGGGTCACCGAGGGACAACGGCTGACCTGGCGCGCGACACTGTCGGCGCCCTCCCGCGCCGACATGTACTCCGTTCTGGAGGTGCTGCCGGTCACCGGCGGCACCGAACTGTCCACGACGGACGTCGACCCGGCGTGGCTTGCGGACGTCACCGGTGAGTCGCCGCTGCCGGAGCGGCCGTTGTCCAAGGTCGACGGGCTCCATCTGTACGTGTCCGTCCCGCCGGGCGAGTTGACGGCGGACCTGAGCCTGCCGACGGTCGCGGACGCGGTGACGGAGCCGGCGGAGTCGGTGCGGCTGCGGGTGGCCGACTTCGACGAGGAGACGGGCGAGCCGGCGCCTGGGCCCGAGTTCCTGGGAACGGTGCTGGACGCCTCGTAGGGGCGGGATTCGAAGGTGGGACCGCTGCCCCTGCGGGGCGCGGTCCCACCTTCAGCTGTTCACGAGAGTGATCCGGATTCCGACCGTGCCCGTCCTGCCGCGCCGCAGTCGGCTGCCGAACAGGGTGAGGCGGCCCACCGCGCCGTACTTGCGGGCGAGGAGTTGCCGGTAGACGTCGGTCGCGGGCTGGTCGAGGAGCTCGGCGGTGCCGGGCACCGACTCGCCGGTCGGGTTGCCGCGGACGTCGCAGGGGCCGACAAGGACGTCGGCGCGGTCGCGGATCCGCTTCACCTTCCAGGAGTCCGCCACCGACCAGGCGCCGAGCGCGTCCCCGTCCCGCACCACCCAGACCGGGGTCGCGACGGACGTGCCGTTCTTGCGGAAGCTGGTGATCAGCAGGTATTTGCCCGCGCCGAGCCGGTCCAGGGTGCTGGTGTCGTCCATGCGGACGAGTTTAGGCGCCGGGACTCCGGCCGGGCCGGTCGGCACCTTCACCACGTACCGCCGTTCATGCGCCGGCCGCCCGCAGACCGTGGTCGATGAGTTCCGCCAGTCGGGCCACGTGCTCCGGCGTCGGGTCCAGCAGGGGTGCCCGTACGCCGCCGACGTCCAGGCCCCGGAGGGTCACGCCGGCCTTGATCAGCGACACCGCGTATCCCGGTACCTCGTCGCGGAGTCGGACGAGTGGGCCGTAGAACTCGTCGAGGAGCTTCGTGACCAGGGCCTCGTCGCTCTCTCCCAGCGCCCGGTGGAACGCGGTGGCGATCTCCGGGGCGAAGGCGAACACGGCGGACGAGTACAGGTCGACGCCGACGCCCCGGTAGGCGGCGGCTGTCATCTCGGCGGTCGGGAGGCCGTTGAAGAAGGCGAAGTCCTCGCCGCCGGGCAGCGCCCTTACGGTGCGCACGATGCGGTGCATGTGTTCGAGGTCGCCGATGCCGTCCTTGAGGCCGGCGACCCCGGGCATGCTCGCGATCTCGGCGGCCGACGCCTCGGTGAGGCGGGCGGTGCCGCGCTGGTAGAAGATCACCGGCAGTCCGGCGGCCGACGTGACCTCACGCGCGTACCGCACGAGCCCCTGCTGTGGTGCGGTCACCAGGTACGGCGGCAGCAACAGGACGCCGTCGGCGCCGGCCTCCCGGATCCGGGCCGCCTGGTCGAGGGCGACGGGCACCGGACCGCCCGCGGCGGCCAGCACGGGGACTCGGCCGGCGGTCGTGGCGACCGCGATCCCGGTCGCCTCCCCGATCTCGACGGGCGTCAGCGCGTGGAACTCGCCGGTGCCGCAAGCCACGAACACCCCGCCGGCACCGGCGGCGACCCCGGCCTCGATGTGCTGGGCGAGGCGTTCCCGGTCCAGCGATCCGTCCGCCGCGAAGGGCGTGACCGGGAAGAACAGCACTCCTTGGAAGTTCATGCCTCTCCCAGACATCCCACACATCCCATCCCATACATAGGGAAACCCTTTGTTCATATTTATGAATATGATTCACGATTCTAAATATTCGCTGTACGGTACGAGCGGTTTCGGTTATATGTCAAGACATGGTTCGTACGAGGGGCACGGTGTGACCCGGCAGTGCACGGAAGTCGAGATCGCCTGCGACGAGTCGGGGTCGGACGGCGAGAACCTGACCGGTGGTAACACCGACGTCTTCGCGCACGCCAGCGTGGACGTGCCCATGGAGTCGGCGGCGGCGGCCGTCCGTGAGATTCGCGACCGGATCCGGTCGCCCGCCGAGGAGTACAAGGCGAACCATCTGCTGCGGGAGAAGCACCGGGCGGTCCTCGAGTGGCTGCTCGCCCCCTCGGGACCGCTGCACGGGCGGGCGTACGTCCATCTCACGGAGAAGACCTTCTTCATGGTGGAGCGGGTCCTCGGCCTGCTCCTCGGCGACCCGGCCGGCGCCCTTCCCCTCTGCCGTGCGGGCGCCGACGCCTTCGGGGCCGAGCGGTGGAAGGGGTTCCTGGCGGCGGCCAACGCCCTGCTCCGGGTGCGCGGCGACACCGACGGCGCACCCGGGGCGCCCGTCGACGCGTTCTTCCGCGCGGTCGACTCCCTGACCCCGCAGGCGTCAAAGCTCCGGGACCCGGAGGCGGCGGACGTACTGGGACTGCTCGGCGGCGCCCGCTCCCGCGCCGCGGACCACCGGGCCCGGCTGCTCGCCGCCCCCGCCCTGATCCCCGTACTCAACCCGCTGCTGCCCGCGATCGTGCGGACGGCCGCCTACTGGAGTGCCGACGGACGGTCCGTCCTGCTGGTGCACGACCGGCAGAACATGCTGACGGACGAGCGCATCGGGTGGCTCAAGGACACCGCCCGGATCGGCGGGCTGCGCCTCGTCGTCGCCCGGGACGACACCCGCGTACAGCTGGCCGACTTCCTCGCCGGAATCGCCCGCAGCATCGCCTCCCACGAGCTGAACGGCCGCGGTGACGCGACACTCACCGCGCTGCTGCGGCCGTATGTGGACACGGGATCCGTATGGGGCGACGAACGCAGCCGGGGACAGCTGTTCGGAGCTGCTCACAACTGATCCGTCAGGACCCTCGCCAACATCAACAACCTTGTCTAGATTGCCGGTTGACACTCTCCCGCAGGTGCCCTGGAGCTGCCCCCGTGCCCGAGAACTCGCCGGCCGCGTCGCTGCACGCCCGCATCAACTCGCGACAGCCGCACACGGCCCGGATCTGGAACTACTGGCTCGGCGGCCGGGACCACTACGAGGTCGACCGGGCGGCGGGTGACCGGATCCGTGAACTGCACCCGGGTATCGGCGAGTACGCCCGCGCGGACCGCCTCTTCCTGGGGCGGGCTGTGCGCCATCTGGTCGCCGAGTGCGGGATACGGCAGTTTCTCGACATCGGGACGGGACTGCCGACCGCCGACAACACGCACGAGGTGGCCCAGAAGATCGCGCCGGACACCCGGGTCGTGTACGTGGACAACGATCCGCTCGTCATGGTGCACGCCCGCGCCCTTCTCACCAGCACCCCCGAGGGGCGCACCGACCATGTCGACGAGGACCTGCGCAACGTCGACGCGATCCTCGAACAGGCCGCGCGCACCCTGGACCTCACCCGGCCCGTCGCCCTGATGCTGCTCGGGGTGGTCATCTTCCTCGACGACGAGGAGGACCCGCACGGTGTCGTACGACGCCTGCTGGACGCCCTTCCCCCGGGCAGCCATCTCGCGCTCTCGCACACCATCACCGGACCCGCGACGGCCGAGGTGGACGCGGCGGTCCGGTACTGGAACGCGCACGGCACACCCCGGCTGACCCAGCGCAGCCCCGACGAGGTGGCACGTTTCTTCGACGGACTGGACCTTTTGGAGCCGGGAGTCGTGTCGTGCTCGCACTGGCGCCCGGACGGACTCCGGCCCGGGGAGGGCGAGCCGGCGGAGGTCGCCATGTACTGCGGAGTGGCCCGCAAGGCCTGACACGATCAGCCCTCGGCCGGCCGACCCGAACGGGATCTTGGAGTCGGTGAACACGAAGACCTCTCGCCACGTATGGAAGTGAGGGTCACTCAACGACCGGAGGGCCCCGCGGTGTCGATACCGCGCGTTCAGGGTTCGGGAGCCATTGATGAGGCACGCACGACGACGGATCGTCCGGCGAGCGACACGGCTGGCGGCCGTCGGCGGAGTCATCCTCGGCGGATTAATGGTCACCCAGGCCGTGGCGACCGAGCCCCCACAAGTCAACCTGCCCTTCAGCTCCGCCCAGGCGGCCGGCACCACCGGCAGCGAGCTCGTCAGCGAGCTCGGCACCGACCGGACGGCGGGCAGCTGGATCGCGGCCGACGGGAAGCCGGTCGTCGCGGTGACCGATGCCGCGGCGGCGGCCGAGGTCGAGAAGGCGGGCGCCCGCGCCAAGGTCGTGGACCACAGCATGAACGACCTCAAGTCGGCGACGCAGACGCTGCGTTCGGCGCCGCGTGTGGCGGGCACGGCATGGGCGGTCGACTACACGAAGAACGAGGTGGTCGTCCAGGCCGACACCACCGTGTCGGCCGCCGACTGGGCGAAGCTGGCCGCGGTCGCCAAGAGCATCGGCGGTTCCGTGCGCATGGAGCGGAGCGGTGGCACCTTCACCACCCGTATCAACGCGGCGCAGCCGATCCTGTCGACCGGCGGACGCTGCTCGGCGGGCTTCAACGTGACCAACGGTTCGGCCGACTTCATCCTCACGGCCGGTCACTGCGGGCCCAACGGTTCGGTGTGGTTCGCGGACACCGGGGGCTCGACGGAGATCGGCAAGACGATCAGCGACAGCTTCCCGATCAACGACTACTCGCTGGTGCAGTACAACGGCGGATCGGCCGGTGACGGCGCCGATGTCGTCGCCATCGGCAACGGTCGGGGCGTACGCATCACGGGTGCGGCCGATCCGACCGTCGGCCAGAAGGTGTTCCGCAGCGGCAGCACCACCGGGCTGCGCGACGGCAAGGTGACGGGGCTCAACGCCACGGTCAACTACCCGGAGGGCACGGTGTCGGGCCTGATCGAGACCACCGTGTGCGCCGAGGCGGGTGACAGCGGCGGCCCGTTGTTCTCCGAGGGCATCGCACTCGGGATCACCTCGGGCGGCAACGGCGACTGCAAGACCGGCGGTACGACGTTCTTCCAGCCGGTGACCAAGGCGCTGGCCGCGCTCAACGTCCGGCTGATCGGCCAGCCTGGCCAGGCGGCCGCTCCGGCGCCGTCCGCGACCGCCACGCAGAGCGCCGTCGCCCCCGGGGAGGCCCAGCCGGGCTCGGTGGCGCCGGTGACGGGCGGTACCGCGGGGGAGGCGTTGCTGGACCGGCTCGCGGACCCGAAGAACGTGGGGCCCGGACTGCTGATCGTGGGCGGCAGTCTGATCGCCCTGGTCGCCACGCGATGGTTCCGGGTCGAACAGGACCGGCGGGACTACCGCCGGTCGTACTCGGCCACGTGGAGCTGAGACACACAAGAGGCCGGGGCTGACGCGCGGTGCGCGGCCCCGGCCCTGCTGCCCGGATGTCGAACGAAAGTGGTTACGCGTCGCGCCCGGGGTGCGGGGAGGCCGCGGCCCACTCGGCGACGAGCTGCTGATAGGTCAGCCGCTGCTCACTGTTGAGGATCCCGCCCGACCGGAGCCAGAGTGCCCGGATCTCTTCGTTGACGTCAGCTGCCGAGCGATCAGGGGCGGATTGAAGAGTGGTGGACATGCTGTGAAGCATATGCCGCTCCGAGTGAAGACCAAATAGATTAATACGGATTATTCCGACATTGGTGACCGTGTTGCTGATCACGTCCACCGCCCGATATCTACCACTTCCGCGTCGGCGTTCATCTGTCGGCAGCCCCCAGTACCAGCACCTGAAGTGCGAGGACGGCGGCCCCGCGCGCCCAGTCGTGGAAGTCGGAGACCTTGGTCTCCAGGTTCACCGGGTCCGCGAGCGGATGCCGGTTGGCGAGGATGCTCTCCTGGACGGCGGCGCCCGCCGCTTCGACGAGCCCGACCCCCTCGCCGGCGAGCAGGATCTTCTCGGGCATCGCGAAGTTGGCGATCTGGGCGACCAGTGTGCCCAGCGCGCGGGCCGCCTCGTCGACGACGCGGGCCGTCATGGGGTCACCGGCGGCGGCTCGGGCGAGGATCTCGTCGTACGTCATGTCGTGGCCGGTGGCGGCGCGGATCTGGTAGCGGATGCTGGGGATGGTGAGCAGGGAGATGGCGCTTCCACGCTCTCCGTCGGGGGTGAGCGGGCCGTTCGGGTTGACGATCCAGCGGCGCCCGATGCCGCGGCCGTCCTCGGACGACTGCACGCGCCGACCGCCGCTGACCAGGCCGTAGCCGAGGCCCGCTCCTATGGTGAGGACCGCGAAGCGGTCGAGGCCGCGGCCCGCGCCGAACCAGCTCTCGGCCTCGACCAGGGCGGTGACATCGTTCTCGACGACCACCCGCAGTCCGGTGCGTTCCTCGACGAGTTCGGCGAACGGGACGTCGTGCCAGTCGAGGAAGACGGAGTCGGCGACCACGGAGCGGTTATCGACGCGTCCGCCGACGCCGATCCCGATGCCTGACACCGCGGGGTGGGCGGCGGTCAGTTCGGCGGTCATCTCGCCGACCAGGTCGGCCACCTGGGCCGGATCGTGGCTGGCGAGGGGCCGGTCGAGGCGGGCGACGACGACGCTGCGCAGTGTGGTGACGACGCTGTAGACCATATCCTCGGTGATCTTGAAGCCGAGGAAGGCGCGGGACTCGGCGACGACGTCGAGCGGCTGCGAGGGGCGCCCCTGGCGCACCTCGGCCGGGGAGCCGGCGTCGGGCACCTCGACGAGCAGTCCTGATTCGAGCAGCGGTTTGGTCAGCCGGGTGAGGCTGCCGGCGGAGAGGTCGAGCCGCCGGGCGAGTTCGGCGCGGGACAGGGGGCCGTTGACGAGCACCTCGATCGCCACCGAGCGCTCGCCGGGACTCAGCGGCGGCCAGCCGTCGGTCACTGCGGTCATGACGTCGAACCCCTCACCTTTTCTTTTGCCATGGAAGTAACGTAGACCAGCAAGGTCACCATACGGCTGGATTCCGCACCTGGAAAAGATGTCTGCCCGCATCTTGACGGATGGATTGTTCCACCTCGAAAGTAAGTGCCCTGAGGACGAGCCGCCGACGAGCAGACGAGGGAGTCGCTCCATGACCGTCGCCTCCACCAGCCCTCCCCTGCGTCGACCACGCGGCGACGGCGCGCTCGCGGCGCTCTTCGTCGCCCCGGCGATGCTGGGCTTCCTGGTGTTCCTGCTCTGGCCGACGCTGCGGGGCGTCTACCTGAGCTTCACCCGCTTCAACCTGCTGACCCCGGCCGAGTGGGTGGGCCTCGACAACTACGTCCGGATGGTCAACGATCCCATCTTCTGGGACTCGTTGACGGTCACCGTCGAGTACGTCGCCATCAACATCGGTGTGCAGACGGTGTCGGCGCTCGCCGTCGCCGTACTGCTCCAGCGGCTGACCCGGTCCGCGGTGCTGCGCGGGATCGTGCTCACCCCGTATCTGATGTCGAACGTCGTCGCGGGCATCGTCTGGCTCTGGATCCTCGACACCCAGCTCGGTATCGGCAACGAGATCGTCGCCGGCCTCGGCTTCGACCGGATCCCGTTCCTCGCGGACGAGACCTGGGCGATCCCGACGATCGCGCTGATCAACGTGTGGCGGCACGTCGGCTACACCGCGCTGCTGCTCTTCGCGGGCCTCCAGGCCATCCCGGCCGACATGTACGAGGCGGCCAAGGTGGACGGGGCGAGCGAGTGGCGGATGTTCTGGCGCATCACCATGCCGTTGCTGCGACCGGTCCTCGCGGTGGTCCTGATCATGACGGTGATCGGCTCGTTCCAGGTGTTCGACACGGTCGCGGTGACGACGGCGGGCGGTCCGGCCAACGCCACCAACGTCCTGCAGTTCTACATCTACGGCTCCGCCTTCGGCCGCTTCCAGTTCGGCTACGCGTCCGCGATGTCCGTGGCCCTGCTGGTCGTGCTGAGCGCGATCACCTTCCTCCAGTACCGGCTCACCCGGGCCGGCCACACCGACCTCGGCTGACCGGGAGAAGGAGCACGCGATGGCAACCCTGACGACACCCGCCACGACCCCGACACCCGCCAAGGCGGCCGTACGGCCGGTGCGGCCCACACCCTCCCTCGGGCGGATCGCCGCCTGGGCGGTGATGGCCGTG
Source organism: Streptomyces kryoterrae (assembly GCF_054072135.1). NCBI lineage: Bacteria > Bacillati > Actinomycetota > Actinomycetes > Kitasatosporales > Streptomycetaceae > Streptomyces > Streptomyces kryoterrae. Next base: position 696,985 of record NZ_CM133358.1, read on the forward strand.
ATCGTGCTGGTCACCCTGCTGCCGTTCTACTGGATCCTGCGCACCGCGCTGTCCACCAACGCGGGGCTCGCCGCAGACCCGACGAACCCTCTGCCGGTGCACCCGACGACCGGCGGTTTCGAGCGGGCGCTCGGCCTGCAGTCCACCAAGGAGGCCATCGCACAGGGCGGCGCGGGCGGTGGCCTGGACTTCTGGCGCTACCTCCTCAACTCGGTCGTCGTGTCGACCCTGATCACCGGCTGCCAGATCTTCTTCTCGGCGATGGCCGCCTATGCCTTCGCCCGGCTGCGCTGGCGCGGCCGGGACACGGTCTTCGGGCTGTTCCTGGCGGGGCTGATGGTCCCGGCGATCTTCACCCTGCTGCCGAACTTCGTCCTCATCAAGCAACTCGGCCTGGTGGACAGCCTGTTGGGGATCTCGCTGCCGACGATGTTCATGACGCCGTTCGCGGTGTTCTTCCTGCGCCAGTTCTTCATGAACATCCCGCGCGAGGTCGAGGAGGCGGCGCTGCTCGACGGCGCCGGCAAGGTCCGCGTGTTCTTCCGGGTGCTGCTGCCGATGGCGTCCACGCCGGTGCTCACGCTCGCGATCCTGACGTACATCACCGCCTGGAACGACTACTTCTGGCCGCTGATGGTGTCGTACAGCGACAGTTCGCGCGTGCTCACGGTGGCGCTGGCGATCTTCCGGGCACAGACCCCGCAGACGGGCGTCGACTGGTCGGGGCTGATGGCGGCGACGCTGATCGCCGCGCTGCCGATGCTCGTGCTGTTCGGGTGCTTCGCACGCCGCATCGTGAGCTCCGTCGGCTTCACGGGCATCAAGTGACCGCGCCGACCGACCACCTGGTCAACCGATCGACCGAGAGGACGGACATGCGAATTCGTACGGTCGTCGCACTGACCGGAGCCCTGGCACTGTCCCTCGTGACCGGTTGCGCGCAGGGCGGAGCGGCCGGCTCGTCGGCGGACACGGTGACCTACTGGCTGTGGGACGCCAACCAGCAGCCCGCCTACGAGGCCTGCGCGAAGGACTTCGAGCGGGAGAACCCCGGCCTGACGGTGAAGATCACCCAGCTGGGCTGGGACGACTACTGGACCAAGCTCACCGCGAGCTTCATCGCCGGCACCCAGCCGGACGTGTTCACCGACCACATCCAGAAGTTCGGCCAGTTCGCCGACCTGAAGGTCCTCGAACCGCTCGACGACCTCGGCATCGACGACTCCGCCTACCAGCCCGGCCTCGCCGCCAACTGGATGGGGCAGGACGGCCACCGCTACGGCACTCCGAAGGACTGGGACACCGTCGCCCTCTTCTACAACCGGAAGCTGGCGAAGGCCGCCGGTCTCACGGCCGCACAGCTGAACGGCCTCTCCTGGAACCCCAAGGACGGCGGCACCTTCGAGAAGGCGATCGCGCACCTCACCGTCGACAGGAACGGCAAACGGGGCGACGAGGCCGGCTTCGACAAGGACAACGTCAAGGTGTACGGCCTGGCCACCAACGGCGGCGGCGACGGCGACGGCCAGACCCAGTGGAGCACCTTCGCCGCCTCGGCGGGCTGGACCTACACGAACGAGCAGCGCTGGGGCACCGAGTACCAGTACGACAGCAGCACCTTCCAGTCGGTGATCAAGTGGTACTTCGGCCTGGCGAAGAAGGGCTACATGGTCCCCTTCACGGACTACAACTCCCAGTCCAACCAGGCCAACACCCAGATCTCGTCGGGCCGGGCGGCAGCGGCGCTCGACGGTGCCTGGATGATCTCGTCGTACGCCGGCTTCAAGGACCTGGACATCGCCACCGCCGTCACTCCGGCCGGCCCGACGGGCAGACGCGCGACGATGATGAACGGCCTCGCCGACTCCATCACCAAGGACGCCCACAACATGCCGGGCGCCAAGAAGTGGGTCGCATACCTGGCATCGGCCAAGTGTCAGCAGAAGGTGGGGAGTTACGGGATCGTCTTCCCGGCCACGCCCGACGGCACGAAGGCAGCGGTGGCCGCGTACAAGAAGAAGGGCATCGACGTCTCGGCGTTCACCACGCCGGTCGCCGACGAGAAGGCGGGCGGGAAGGAGTTCGCCACCTTCTCCTACCCGATCACCAACTACGCGGCGGACGTGTACGCGTTGATGCACCCGGCCATGCAGGACATCTTCGGCAACGGCAGGTCCGTGACCAGCCTCGACCGGACCAACAGCCAGATCAACCTGATCCTCGACCAGTGACGACACCCGAGTCACCGGTCGGACAACCAAGGAAACAGAAGAAGGGCACGCACAACATGACGTTCTCCCTCGGCATCGTGGGCGCCGGGCAGTTCTCCGGCCAGTTCGCCAAGCTGTTCCTCGCCCATCCGGGCGTGGGCGAGGTGTATGTGACCGACCTCCTTCCGGAGCGCGCGGAGCAACTGGCCGCGACGGAAGGCCTGTCGGGCACGTTCCCTTCGTACGAAGAGATGCTGGAATCGCCCGCGGTCGACGCGGTGGCGATCTTCACCCAGCGCTGGACGCACGGCCCGCTGGTCCTGCAGGGCCTCGGCGCCGGCAAACACGTGTACTCGGCGGTGCCGATGGCGGTCACCGCGGCGGAGATCGGCGCGATCATCGACGCCGTACGGGCCACCGGGCTCACCTACATGATGGGGGAGACGAGTCAGTACAACCCGGCGACCGTCCACGCCCGCAACCAGATCGCCGAGGGCGCCTTCGGCAGGATCTTCTACGCCGAGGGCGACTACGTCCACGACATGGACCTCGGGTTCTACGAGGCCTACCAGTACAGCGGCGGCGAGAACTGGAAGGCGACCGCCAGCTATCCCCCGCTCCTGTACCCGACGCACTCGGTGGGCGGGGTGCTCGGTGCCTGGCGGACGCACGCCGTGAGCGTGTCGGCGATCGGGGTGCGCGACGAACGCGGCGACGGCGTGTTCGACAAGGAGATCAGCCAGTTCGGCAACGACTACTCCAACGCGAGCGCGCTGTTCGAGGTCGCGGGCGGCGGTTCGTTCCGTACGAACGAGTTCCGCCGGGTCGGCTACCCCTCGCAGATCCGGGAGTCGCGGTTCCGGTTCTTCGGCACGGACGCGAGCATGGAGCAGCTCGCCACGGTCGCCTTCTGGCAGGACAAGAAGGGGGTCACGGACATCAGCGAGCTGCTGGAACCCAAGCCCACCATGGCTCCTGACGATCCGTCACTTCAGCACATCGCGCCTGACCTGCGGGCCGCGTTCACGTCCGGCTCGGCTCCGGTGCACGACCGCTCGCGGCTGCCGAGGGAGTTCGACGAGCTGCACAACGGCCACGAGGGCAGTCACCACTTCCTGGTGGACGACTTCGTGACGGCGGTGAACACCCGCACCCTGCCGTCGGTGAACGCGTGGGTGGCCGCCCGCTACACCCTGCCGGGCATCGTGGCGCACGACTCGGCGCGGCAGGGCGGGGCGAGGCTGCCGATCCCCGACTTCGGGGACGCGCCCGAGGCGTGAGGCCGGGGGCGGGAGAAGAGGAACGGCCGGGTGCCTCAGGTGCCCGGCTTGCGCCCGTACACGAAGACGTCGTCGCCGTTCTTCAGCAGCGACCAGTACTTCTTGGCGGTCGTCTTCGTCATGTTGACGCAGCCGTGCGAGCCCGGCGGGTTCCACATGCTGAGGCCGACCGAGTGGAAGGCCTGCCCCTGGTCGAAGAACTGGCTGTACGGCATCGGGACGTTGTAGATGGACGAGACGTGGTCGATGTCCCGCCAGTAGATCTTCTTCAGTCCGGTGCGGGTCTCGAAACCGTCGCGGCCGGTGCGGACCGGCACCGGGCCGTAGACCAGCCGGCTGCCGTCCTGGACCCAGCTCAGCTGGAGCGTGAGGTTGACGCAGGCGATACGGCCCTTGTTGGTCGGGCACTTGCCTTCCTTGTTGGGCTTGTTGCCGACGGCCCGCTGCTTCAGCATCAGGTCCATCACGCCCCAGGTGACGGAACCCGCGTAGCCCGCGCTGGGGGTGATGCCGTGCTTCTTCTGGAAGCTCTGGATGGCCTTGCAGTCAGCGGAGGACTGCACCCCGTCGACGGGCCGCCCGAGGAACTTCTCCACCTTCTTCTGGTACGGGCCGGTCTGCGTCGTACAGCTCGCGGCCTGCGCCGGCGCGGTACCGAGCACAATCGTGAGCGGCGCCACCAGCCCCGCGATCCCGAGCGCGACGGCCCCTCGTCTGCGTACGTCCCCCATGTCGGTGCCTCTCTCCTACGTGCTGTGTGCGGGTTGTCATGAACGTTCTCTGCTTACTGGACCGGCGTTCCGGGGCATCGGTTGTAGGACCGCCCGAGCCGGGACGAAACGGTGACATTCCCCTGGCCGGCCCCCGTCCTCACCGTCCCCGTCTCCTGCCCGTCGAAGCGCCGAGTCATGTCATGGTCCGACCGTACTGTCCCGCCGATCAACTGGGCGGACAACGTGCGTACATGTCCGCGTTCATTCAGCAACTCCCCGCTCTCACATCACAGGTGTCGTCATCGGCGCCCACCGGGTCGCGGCGAGCCTCGGCGACGGCCCGCATCCGCATCCGCTGACGCCCGAGGAGGCGGCACCGCTCATCGCCGAGGCCACCGTCGCCCGGAACCCGTACGGGGAAACCCTGCTTCTGCTGGGCGACCCCGTGGTGGTGGCGGAGGCCAGGGAGTGGGTCGCCACGCTGCTGGAGATGGAGACGTTCCTGTGCGACCGGACCGAGAACCGCGGGTCCGGCAGACGCTGCTGGAACGCCGGCGGTCCGGACGCGAGGGATACTACGCGGCCTACGCAGGGATCTGGCCCTGCCACCGGGCCACTCCGCCCGCCGGCCGGTCCTGCCGGTACCCGGGATCACCGGCGAACCCGGCAACCGCGACTGACGCGGACGCCTGCGTCCGCGCGTCCCTGGATCCCTAGCGGTATCCGGACGCGTCCGCCGGTTTCCCCGCGTCCTGGACCTCGACCATGTAGCGCCAGGCGTCCGGCCGGCTGCCGTCGAGGTCGGTGAAGCCGTAGACCTGGGCGAGTTCTCCGCTGGAGAAGGACTTTCCGTTCCAGCGGGCCACGTCGGGGTCGGCCGCCAGGGCCGTCACGGCGCGGCCCACGAAACGCGGGGTCTCCGAGATGGCGAAGTGCGGGAAGCGTTCCAGGGCGTCCCGCCAGTTCTCCTCACGGACGCCGAAGTGGTCGAGCATCATCTCGGAGCGCAGCCAGCCGGGCGTGAGGGCCACGGCGGTGGCACCGCGCGGGCCGAGTTCATGGCCGAGCGCGAAGCCCATGCGCAGGACGGACGACTTGGCGAGGTCGTAGAAGAAGGAGAGCCGGTAGTTGTCCCGGTTGTAGTCGGCGGTGCCGTCGGTCATCTCGACGACCAGACCACCGGGGTTGCGCAGCAGCAGGGGCAGGGCGTGGTGGCTGGTGATCGCGTGGGTCTCGACGGCCAGTCGCAGCAGCCGCAGGCCGTTGTCGAGGTCGTGCTCCCACACCGGGCTCTCCCACTCGAAGAGGTTCTCGCCGCCCCAGACGTCGTTGACCAGGACGTCGAGCCTGCCCTGCTCCTCGGCGACCCGGTCCACGAGCGCCTTCACCCGCGCCGGGTCGAGATGGTCGGTGGGTACGGCGATGCCGTGGCCGCCCGCCGCGGTGACCAGGTCGGCGGTGTCCTCGATGGTCTCCGGCCGGTCGTACTCGGAGCGCTGCCGCCGGGTGCTGCGGCCGGTCACGTAGACGGTGGCACCGGCGGCACCGAGTTCCACCGCGATACCGCGGCCGGCCCCTCGGGTCGCCCCGGCGACCAGGGCGACCCTGCCCGCCAGTCTCCCGCCCGGAGCCGCTTCCTGCTGCTGCCTGTCCAGGGGGCTGTCCGTCGTGCTCGGCATGTCCGTGTCTCCTCCGTGCGTGAGTGCGGTCCCGGCCGGCCCGGCTCGGGAACCGGTGTCACGCCCAGGGTGTCGCTGATACCGGACACCCCCTGTCCGGTTTTCCGCTCACGACATGCCGCAACGCGGGCAGATGTTCCGCCAGCGGGGCCAGACCCACGTCCGCACGGCGCTCCTCGACCGTCTCGGGGTGGCGGATCGGGTACGGGCAGAGGGTGTCGGCGTCGATACGGGTGCCGTAGAACTGCGGCTGGCCCAGCTCGACCGCGCAGTGGTCGGCGATGTAGGCGTGGTGCACGGCCGGACAGCCGCCGTCCGCCACGGCTTCCGCGATCAGGTCGCGACAGGTGAGCTGGAAGCCCAGGTCGGCGGTGTGCAACAGGATCATCAGGGCCGCAGTCGAGGCGGGCTCCCCGACCTGACCGGCCTCCGGCCAGCCGCGCCGGGCCACGACCGCCCTCAGGGCGTCGGCGTTGGCACCGCGGCAACGGGTGACGTAGTGCCGGTTGAGCGCCGTGGGCGTCTCACGGGCCAGCCGGGTCAGCCGCTGGTCCTCCTCGGCCCGGCGCACCAGTTCGGCGGCCAGGACGGCCTGTTTCGGCTCGGCTGCCGAGCCTCGTGCGGTCTGCATGGGCGGTGCGCTCCTCATACCGTTCTCCTGCCCCGGATGGCCTTCACGCCCTTACGAAGGCGGGGACGCCGTGGGCGCCGTGAGTGCCGTCATGGAGACTCCTTCCGTCGCCTCGGTGCTGTTGTCGAAGACAACAGCACCGAGGGCCTGTCGGGCCAGGGAGTGCGGGGGTTGTCCGGTTGCACGTGCGTGGTGGCGCCTGCGCCGGTCACGCCACCGCTCCCAGCACCGGTCGCGACCTGCGTTCGAACTCCTGCACCATCGGCTCCGCGCGGTGCGGGGCGAGCCGTCCGCGGAAGTCCCGCAGTGCCTGGATCGAGCGTTCGCTGTGGACGCCGCTCAGCGCGTCGAGCGCCTCCGTCGCCGTGCCGAGCGCCTCATCGAGGCGGTGCTGCTGCAGATGGGCCGTCGCCAGCACCGAGCGGCTGATGGCCTGGCGCCGACGGCGGTCGGCGTGGGCGCGTACGGACTGTCTCGCGGTGTCCTCCGCCTGTGCCGCCCAGCCCAGGTCCCGGAAACACACCGCCGATTCCGCCTCCAGGTAGTGGTGGTCCAGGAAGCGCACCCAGGGGGACTCCTGGGCGCTGCCCCGGCTCGCGGCCAGTTGCCGCCCGGCCGCGCGCAGGGCGTCGGAGGTCTCACGCGCGCGGCCCAGCGCCGCGTGGCCCCGGGCGGACATGGCGTACAGGCGCATCAGGCCGAGCGGGCTGCCCGACCCCTTTGCCGTCGCGAGGCCGGCCCGGGCCAGACACACTCCCTCGTCGGGACGCCCCAGGCTGGTCGCCAGATGGGACAGCCCGGCCAGGATCTGCCCGCCGAGCACCCGGTCGCGCCCCTCGGCACAGAGCCGCAGCCCCTGGGTCATGTAGCGCTGCGCGAGTCCGTACTCCCCCGCGTCGTACGAGCTCCAGCCGGCCATCGCCGCGAGGCGGGCCGCGGCGGCGAACAGCTCGCGCAACCGGGCCGGAGCGAGGCCACGTTGCTGGAGCATGGGGATGATCTCGGTGGACAGGTAGTGCACGATGCTGGTGCGGACCCCGCCGCCCCCGTAGTGGTTGTCCATCTCGTCGAACATGCCGATCATCGCGTGGACCTGCTCCACGGGGCCGGCACATCCGGGAGGCGGCACGGCGGCCGGCATGGCACGGACGCCGCCCGCCCCACCGGCCCCGTCGGGCGTCCCGTCCCTCTCCAACAGCCAGAGCAGCCAAGCGCGCTGAGGGTTCGCCAGGGCGCCCGCGACGAAGGGGACCGCGCCGAGGAGAGTGCGCCGGGAGACGTCCGTGGAGCCGAGTTCCGCCAGGGTGTGCAGGGTGTCCGCGACGTCCTCGCCGTACACAAGTGCCCTGCCCACGACGGGGCGTTGCCGGTCGGGTACGAAGCCCAGGTCCGCCGGGGAGAGCGTGCGGGCCAGGCGCTCGCACAGCACGGCGGCGATCAACTCGGGTGTACCGCCCCGGGGTTGCTGGCCCTGTAGCCAGCGGGTGACCGACGCCTTGTCGTAGTTGGTGTCCACGCCCTGCCGGCGGCCCAGTTCGTTGACGCGGTGCGCGAGTGACGCGTACGAGCAGCCGGCGTCCTTGAGCGCGCTCGCCAGCGCCTTGTTGGTTCCGCCCGCACCCCTGCCGGGGCTTCTCGGTTGTCCGTTCGTCACGGCGGCCATCCAGGTCTCGCATCACGTCGGCGTGGGGGTGACGCGCCGCCCGATGTGCGGCGGGTCACTCGGTCACTATGGTGACCGACAGACACAGCTCGCAACCTTCGTTCTGATAATTTCAGAATGAAGCGCAAAGGCCTGTCGGTGTCAACCGAAGACGTGGCACACTGCCCGCTGTGACGGCGGTCCCCGGAGGTCCCACGTGAGCGACAACCGCTCAGGCGGAAGTGCCCCCACCGTCCTTCGGATGGTCCTCGGCAAGCGGCTGAGGCATCTGCGGGAGCGGGCCGGGGTGTCGTTCGAGGACGCCGCACGGGCCATCGAGGTCACGCCGTTGACGGTCCGCCGGATGGAGAAGGCCGAGGTCGGCCTCCGCATCCCCTACGTGAAGGAGCTGCTGCGCACCTACGGGGTCCTGGCCAAGGAGATCGAGGACTTCGTTCACCTCGCCCGGGAGGCCAACCAGCCGGGCTGGTGGTACTCGTACCGCGACGTACTGCCGGACTGGTTCAGCGCGTATGTGAGCCTGGAGAGCGAAGCCAGCGTCATCCGGCTCTACGAACCCCACTACGTTCCCGGCCTGTTGCAGACCGAGGACTACGCCGTCGCGCTGCTGCGCGTCGGCTTCCCCAACGAGAGTCCCGAGGACATCCGGCGCCGCGTCGCCCTGCGGCTGAGGCGCCAGGACCTGCTCGACAAGCCCGAGGCGCCCGCCGTCTGGGCCGTACTGGACGAGACCGTGCTGCGCAGGCCCGTGGGCGGGGCCGAGGTGATGCGGGCTCAGATCGACCGTCTCAGTGAGGTGTTGGAGTACCCGAAGGTCCGGCTCCAGATCATGCGGTTCGCCGCGGGCCCGCACCCGGGAGCCTTCGGCCCCTTCCACTACTTCCGCTTCGGCTTCTCCGAACTGCCCGACGTCGTCTACACGGAGAGCCTCGCCGGCGCGCAGTACTTCGACCAGCCCGCCGACGTCGTGACGTACCTGGAGGTACTGGACCGGATGTCCGTTCAGGCGGAGCCGGTCGCTCGCACCAGGGAGATCCTGGCAGCACTGCGTAAGGAGTTGTGAATCATGGCAACCAACGGCCCCATCCACAGCGGCATGCCCGCGTCCGAACTCGGCTCCGAGGGCTGGCACAAGCCCTGGAGCGGCACCAACGGCGGAAGTTGCGTCGAGACCAAGCGACTGCCCGACGGCAGTGTCGCGTTCCGGCAGTCCAAGGACCCGGACGGGCCCGCGCTGGTCTACTCCCGGGACGAGATGGTGGCGTTCCTGGAGGGCGCCAAGTCGGGCCAGGCCGACTTCCTGATCGCCTGACATCTCCGCCCGCGGTACGCCTCCCGTGCGAGCGGCCCGCGTACGGCGCACCACCACACCCGCACAACCGGACAACCCGCACGCGCACTCCCGCCGTGCGGAGGTCCCGTACACACTGGGGGAGTTGACGCCCCACCGCGCGCACCACTCCGCCCGCACCACTGTGAAGTCCGAAGGGAGCGGCATGCGTACGCCGCCTCGCGCCCCGGGTCGAGCCATGCCGCCCGGACGTGCCGGCACTCCCCTGCCGGGCCGCTCCCCCAGGACGGGGACACCCACGTGACGAACCTTCCGCAGACCGTGACGGAATCCGTCACGGAGGCCGTCACCCCGTACCGGACCCTGGTCGTCGAGGGCCACGAGGGTGTTCACCGCGCCCGGCTGATCGCCGAACTGGCCCTGCTCGGCTTCCCGTTACGGCAACCGCCGGGCGGGCTGCACCATCTCGATCCCGCCCGGCCGTACCGCGACCTGCTGGCCGAGCCGGGCCGGCTCGTCATCGACGGCGGCATCATCGGGGAGCTCGTGTACGGGCCGTTGCGTCACGGACGGTCCCGGGTGACCTGGATCCAGGCTCTCGACTTCGCCGAGGCGGTCGCGGAACGCGAGGGCGCCATGCTCCACCTCACCGGCGGTGAGAACGATGTCGAGCACGGCAGTGGGTTCGGCGGCCGGCACGGTGACGACGGGTCGGAGACCGCTGCCGCCGCCCTCGCCTACGCCCGGGTGTTCCGGACGCTCGCCCAGCACGTTCCCGTGGTGAGCGTGAACGTCGCCTCCGCCACGACCGGCGTGGCCACCGACCGGCTTGGCCACCGACCGGCGTCGCCGCATCCGTGCGCCTGCGCCCCATTAGCCCCAACTCCGGCATTCGGACCGGCAGTTGCCGATAGGTTAGCGAAGTCCGCGCGAGGCAAGTCAGGAGAACGCCGATGACAGACGGCCGGCCCACCCCCGACCAGGAAGCACTGTCCAAGATCGACACCACGGTGCCGCACTCCGCCCGCATCTGGAACTACTGGATGGGCGGCAAGGACAACTACGAGGTCGACCGCGTGGCGGGCGACGAGTACCGCGAGATCGCCCCCAACATCGAGACGATGGCCCGGGCCTCGCGCACCTATCTCATCCGCGCCGTCACCTTCGTGGCCCGTGAGCGCGGTGTCCGCCAGTTCCTCGACATCGGCACCGGCCTGCCGACGTACGACAACACGCACCAGGTCGCCCAGAAGGTGGCCCCCGAGTCGCGCATCGTCTACGTCGACAACGACCCGCTCGTCCTGCGGCACGCCCAGGCCCTGCTCACCAGCACTCCCGAGGGCAGCACGGACTACGTGGACGCGGATCTGCGCGAACCCGAGAAGATCATCGAGACGGCGGGCCGGTTCCTGGACTTCGACAGGCCGGTGGCGCTGATGCTGATGGGCATCCTCGGCCACATCCACGACTGGGAGGAGGCCAAGTCGATCACGCGCCGCCTCCAGGCGGCCCTGCCTCCGGGCAGCTACTTCGTGCACTACGACAGCACGGACACCGACGAGGAACTCAAGCGCGCCCAGGAGGGGTACGACGACACGGGGGCGATCCCGTACGTGCTGCGCAGCCCCGACAAGCTCTCCGCGCTCTACGAGGGTCTGGAACCGGTGGAGCCCGGCATCGTCTCCTGCCCCCTGTGGCGCCCGGAGCCCGGCACCTCGCCGGAGCCGACGGACGTGTACGGCGGGGTCGCGTACAAGGCGTAGCCGCTTCCCCTGTACCGGTCGGCCATGTTTAATGTCATCCTGTCGATCGACAGGATTCCTGGCAATAGCCCGACCGAACGGAACCGCATGTCCCTCCTCGCCAGGCCTGCGGTGGCCTCCCTCATCGCCAAAACGCTGCAGCGTCTCGTCATGCTGGCGGACCGACGGCCCAGCGGCCGGGGTTCCGCCGCCGCGTCCCACGCCCGCCTTCCCGAATTCCCGCGCGTCACAAGTGAGTTGACGATTCCGGCCGCGGTCGCCCCGGCCCGGGTCGTGGTCTACCGGCCGACGACCGAGAACCCGGCCCCGCCGGTCCACGTCAACTTCCACGGCGGCGGATTCATCATGCCGGTGACGGAGACGGACGACGCCTTCTGCCGTGCCGTCGCCGCGCTGGCGGGTGTGGTGGTCGTCAACGTGGACTACGTCGTCGCTCCGCAGCATCCCTTCCCTGCCCCGCCCCGGCAGTCGTACGAGGTGGTCCGGTGGATCGCCGAGCACGGCGCCGAGCACGGCTGGGACGGCACCCGGCTCACCGTGGGCGGGCAGAGCGCCGGCGGCGGTCTCGCCGCGGCCGTGGCCCGCCAGGCCCTGGAGGAGGACGGCCCCTCGATCGCCCTGCAGGTCCTGCACTACGCGCCGCTCGACCTGGCGACCGCCGCGAAGGACAAACGGGCGGCGATCGCCAAGCCGATGCTGCGCCCGTGGATGGGCGAGGTGTTCGACAGCGCGTACGTGCCGGACCCGCGCGAGCGTACCGACCGGCTCGTCTCCCCCGCCCACCCGAAGGAGACCGCGGACCTCAAGGGCATCGCCCCGGCCCTGGTCGTCACGGCCGCCCACGACCGTCTCCGGGCGGAGGGCGTGCGTTATGCCGAGCGGCTGCGGCAGGTGGGCTCGCTGGTCGAGCACCATGACGTGGCGGGGGTCGATCACGCCTACGACCTCAACGACGACGACAAGGGCCGGGAGATCTACGCCTTCATCGCCCAGCACGTACGGCAGGCCACGGCGGACCGCTGAGAGCCGCGCCGGTGGCCGCCGGCGTCAGCGCAGGGTGAGCGGGGTCTCCGTTTCGGCCCGGGTCAGTTTTTCCGGGTTGCGGACGTAGTAGAGGCCGGTGACAAGGGCGTCCTCGACGCGCATCGCCATGATGCCGTCGAGCTCGCCGTCCAGGTGTACGACGAGTGCCAGGGCGCCGTTGACCATGGTGGGGGCGACGGTGATCGGGCTCTTGTTCTTGCCGAGCGTGCCGACCAGGAAGCGGGCGACCTTCTCGGCGCCGGTGATCGGCCGGAGCGCTGCCTGTTTGATCCCGCCGCCGTCGTTCACCAGGACGACGTCCGGGGCCAGCACGTCGAGGAGGGTCTGCGGGTCCCCGGTCTCCAGCACACGCTGGAACGATTCCAGGACGGCCCGGCTCTCGTCGGGGGTAACCGCCTGGCGGGGGCGCCGGGCGTCGACGTGCCGTCGGGCGCGGTGGGCGATCTGGCGGACGGCCGCGGGACTCTTGTCGACGGCGGCGGCGATCTCGTCGTATCCCGTGTCGAAGACCTCGCGGAGCACGAAGACGGCACGTTCCGTCGGCGAGAGGGTTTCGAGGACGAGCATCAGGGCCATCGAGACGCTCTCGGCCAGTTCGACGTCCTCGGCCACGTCCGGCGCGGTGAGCAGTGGTTCGGGCAGCCACTGGCCGACGTACGCCTCCTTGCGGCGGCTCATCGTGCGCAGCCGGTTGAGGGACTGCCGGGTCGTGATCCGGACCAGGTAGGCGCGCTGGTCGCGGACCTGCGCGAGATCGACCTCGACCCAGCGCAGCCAGGTCTCCTGAAGGACGTCCTCGGCGTCGGCGGCCGAGCCGAGCATCTCGTAGGCGACGGTGAAGAGCAGGTTGCGGTGCGCGACGAACGTCTCGGTCGCCGGGTCGGTGGCCGGCGCGGGTTCCGGGGCGGTGGTGTGCTCGCTCATGTTCCGGCCCGCTTTTGGCGTGGGCGGCGGCCCCGGTCGCCGACGGTTCTCAGGCGTACGTCCACAGCATGGTCCTTTTCGTTTCCGTCGTGGTCGACTGCCGCTCGATCGGGTCGGTCGGCAGGGGGACACTGCCCGGCGTTCCGCTGTGGCACGCCGGGCAGTGACTCAGACTGCCCGCTCGGCGCTGGTCCGCTTCTGGTCGGGCTCCGCCTCAAGCAGCTGCCCGCGCTTGGGGTCCTTGGACCACCAGGTGCGCGCACCGGGCTTGCGTGCCTCGTACGACAGCTGCCAGGGGATGCCCCTGCAGATGAGCTCCTTGATCTTCGCGCCCGACCGGCCGCCGAGGTAGTACCTCTTGGCGGTGTCGTCCCTGCCCATGAGCTGAAAGACGCCGGCGCGACGGCCCAGGCTGATGCACGTGCCGGTGAACCCCACGTCGATGGACGCGGGCCGCTCACCCGCGATCCGGCTCAGCACCGTCTCGGCGGCCTGCGGGCCCAGTTGGACCGCGGCCTGGCAGCTCATCCGGAACGGCAGGTCCGAGGGGGCCGCCGAGTCCCCGGCCGCGACGATGCGCTCGTCGTCGACGCTCGTCAGGGTCTCGTCGGTGAGCAGACGGCCCAGGGCATCGGTGCGCAGTCCGCTGCGCGCGGCCAGGTCCGGCACCCCGAATCCGGCGGTCCAGATCGTCACCCTGCTCGGCAACTCCCGCCCGCCGGCGAGCCGTACGGCGTCGCGGGTCACCTCCGTCACCTTCGTGTCGGGGCCGTCGAGCACGCTCACCCCGAGTGCGGCGAGCCGCCCGGCCACCGAGCGGCGCCCCCGCGGATGCAGGGACGGGCCGAGCAGCCCGCCGCACACCAGGGTCACGGTGCGGCCCTGTTCCGCGAGCTCGGCCGCCGTCTCGATGCCGGTCGGCCCGGCGCCGACCACGGTCACCGGTGCCGAGACGGGCGCTGCGTCGAGGACCGGCCGCAGCCGCCGCGCCTCCTCCAGGCCGGCGATCGGGTAGGCGAACTCGGCGGCGCCGGGTACACGCGGGTCGGCGCTGCCGCTGCCCACCGCGTAGACCAGGTGGTCGTAGCCCACGGTGTCGCCGCTCGCCAGCGTCAGGGCGCGCCCGGCCGCGTCGATCCGTGTCACGGTGTCCACCACCAGCCGGACGCTGTCGGCCAGGAGCCTGCGGTAGTCGGCGACCGCCTCGTGGGTGCCGGCCACGAACTGGTGCAGGCGGATCCGGTCGACGAAGGTCGGGCGCGGGTTGATCAGGGTGACGGTCACGTCTGCGCGCTGCGTCAGACGGTTGGCCGCCATGACGCCGGCGTAGCCGCCGCCGATCACGACCACATCGGTGTTGCCGCTCATGGTGTCTCCTGCGCTTGGACGGTGCCCCTTCAACGGGGTTCGGCCTCAAGACACCGCTCGGGCGGTGGTTGTGACAGGTGGGTGCGCTCGACTTTTTTTCGCCCCCGCCGCCCCTACCCGTCCCATCCCCGGGGGCTGCCGCCCCCGGACCCCCGCCTTCGGCCCTGAACGGGCCTCGTCCTCAAACGCCGGACGGACTGAAAGTGCCTGGGCGTCATCAGCCTCGGCTCTCGGACACCGGACGCTTCGGATGTGCCTCGGTGGGCCCTGGACGAGCCGGACGGGCCTTCACGTGGGTCAGCGCGACGAACACCGTGGCGAGTACCGCCGCGATGGCGAACGCCGTGAACCCCCAGCCTTCCGAACCGCTCGCCACCAACCGGCCGCCCAGCCACGGTCCGAACACCGCGCCGAAGCGGCCGATGCCGGAGACCCAGCCCACCGCCGTCGCCCGGTCGGCGTCGGTGGAGCGGCCCGCCACCGTCGCGTAGATCATGGCCTGGGCGCTGAAGAGGAACATGCCGGTGAGGAAGACCACGACGTAGGTGAGCGGCAGCGCCATGTGGATGCCGAGCAGGTAGACGCCGGCCGCGGTGCACGCGAACCAGACGGTGGCGATGCGGGCGGCGCCGTAGTGGTCGGCGCAGCGGCCGGCGACCAGCATCCCCACGATGCCGCCGAGGTTGATGACGATGAGGAAGGACAGGGACGAGCCGAGTTCGTAGCCCGCGCCGCGCATCATGGTCGGCAGCCAGTTGCTGACCCCGTAGACGAGGAGCAGGCCGCAGAAGGAGGCCAGCCAGAAGAGGACGGTCGCGCGCCACAGGTTGCCGCGGAAGAGCGCCGCGACGGCACTCCAGCGGTCCCCGGTGGCGGGGCGCTCCGTTGCGGCAGCCGGCAGTTCGACGTCGTAGCGGTCGGCGAGGGCCCGGGCCTCCTCGACGTGGCCCCTGGCCATCAGGAAGCGCATCGACTCGGGCAGGAACTTCGCGACCAGCGGGACTCCGACGAGCAGCGGGATCACGCAGACCCAGTAGGCGACGCGCCACCCGTCGGGGCCGCTCGTCCACAGGCCCAGGAAGCCCGCCATGATGCCGCCGGCCTGGTGCGCGGTCATCAGCGTGCCGACGATCAGGGCGCCCCGGCCGCGCGGGGCGTACTCGGAGACCATCGTGATCGTCGTGGGCAGCAGACCGCCGAGGCCGAGACCGGCGATGAAGCGGCCGAGGCCGAACACCCCGAGGCTGGGGGCGAGCGCGCACAGGGCCGACGCCAGCGAGAACACCGCGGTGCAGGTGAGGATCACCTTCTTGCGCCCGATCCAGTCGGTGACCGTACCCGCGGACAGGGCGCCGATGAGCATACCGAAGGTGGCGTAGCTGCCGAGGTCGCCGGCCTGGTCGGGGACGAGTCCAAGAGCCTTGTGCTCCAGCATGTGGGGCAGTTCGGCGCCGTAGACGAACATGTCGAGGCCGTCGAAGAAGACGACCAGCCAGCACAGGCCGACGACGAGCACGGCCAGTCTGCCGCCGCGAGCGGGCGGGGCGGGGGACGGAGACATCTTTGTTTCCTATCGTCCGGCGGGAGAGTCCCTGGGGAGAGCGGGAGATGTGCTCGACCGTAGGGAGCCGCCGAGATGAGTGTCAACGTTTTTGTCAACAATCTCATGGGCGGGGTGAGCCGTGCCGTCGCCGGTCACGGCTCACGCCGCAGGTCGGAGGGGGTCGGACAAGTACGTCAGTCGAGCGGAGGCGTGCCGTGCGTGTGGAAGGAGTCGATGGTCTTCAGGCCCCACGCCTGCCCCTTGGCGCGCTCGGCCTGGGTCCAGGTGATCAGCGGCCAGTCGGGGGCCAGCACCAGGCGGGTGAGCGGGTTGCACAGCTCGATGCGGTTGCCGCCCGGCTCGTAGACGTACAGGAAGAACGTCTGCTGGATGGCGTGCTTGTGCGGGCCGGTCTCGATGTGCACGCCGTTGTCCAGACACAGGTCGGCGGCGCGCAGGATGTCCTCCCGGGTGTCCGTGGCGAACGCGATGTGGTGGAGGCGGCCGTTGGAGCCGGACCAGTCCTCCGTGTAGACGATGTCGTACGACTTGTTGGTGAACGTCAGCCACTGGGCGGCCAGGCGCCCTTCGTCGAGGACGACCTGCTCGGTGGGGCGGGCGCCGAGGACGTGCTGGATGAAACCGGCGTTCGGTTCGACCGCGGCGGCGAGGAAGTTGACGTGGTCGAGACGGCGTACGCCGACGCCCGTCGCGGGTTTGGCCTGGGGCTGGTTCTTGAGGCCGGGCCGCAGTTCGGGCGGCGCCTGGTACCACTCGCTCTCCCAGTACAGGGCGATCTCGTGGCCGTCGGGGTCGGTGGTGACGTAGAGCGGGCCGAGGCCGGGTTCGTCCTCGGCCCAGCGGCCGGGGCGGCCCGCGTTCTCGGCCTCCTTGGCCCTGCGCCGCAGGGCCTCCTCGCTGGAGGCACGCAGTGCGGTGCGGCGGATGCCCGAGGTCGAGTGGGCGGTGAGGGTGAGGCTGTGGTGCTCGTAGTCGTCCCAGGTCCTCAGGTACACCGAGTCGCCGGAGCGGCCGTTCTCGGTCAGGCCGAGGATCGTGGTGAAGAACCGGACGCTGGCGTCGAGGTCGGGGGTGAGGAGTTCGACATGGCCGAGGTGGGCGATGTCGCCGAGCGGCGGGGTCATCAGCGGCTCCTGTCAGCGGGAGGGAGAGCGGGAGCGACGGCGGGGCGGGGGAAGACCGTGCCGTCGAAGATCTTGCGGGCGGTGCGGACGACGGCCGTGCGGTGCGCGACCGGGACGGGGCCGTCGGTGTCGACGACGGATTCGACGTCCAGGAATCCGGTGGGGTGTTCGATGCGCAGCGGGTCGTCGTCGTGGGCGGGGAGGCGCGCCACACCCTCCCCGACGCCGCCGGCCAGGCGCAGGCCGGCGGCGACGCTCGCGGCACCGAGCACGCCGATCGCCGTGTGGCAGCGGACCGGGATGAAGGTGCGGGTCGTGACGGTGCCGCCGTGGGCGGGCGGGGCGAGCAGGGTGAGCTTGGGCACGGTCGTGGCGGAGACATCGCCGAGGCCCATCAACTTCCCTGCCGCCAGCCGGATTTCGCGCAGGCGTTCGTTGAGGGTGACGTTCTCCTCCAGGTCCCCCGGGTCCTCGTAGCCGGTGACCTGGAGCGCGGAGGCGGCGATCAGTACGGTCGGCATGCCGTTGTCGACGCAGGTCACCGGTGTTCCGGCGACGGTGTCGCGGGTCCGGCCGGTCGGCAGCAGGGGTGCGCTCCCCCGCCCGAAGCCGATAGTGACCGGAGCGGCGGCGCCGGGAACACCGGAGATCTCGGTCGTGCCCGAGTAGACGACCCGCCCGCCCTCGGTGGGAAAGGCCGCGGTGGCGTGGTCACCGCTGTTGACCATGCGGATGCGTACGGAGGTCAACTCCTCCCCGGCCGCGACCAGTCCGCGTTCCACGGCGAACGGGCCGACTCCCGCGAGCAGGTTCCCGCAGTTCTGATGGTCCGTCACCGTCGGCTGGTCGACGCCGACCTGGAGGAACAGATAGTCCACGTCTGCCTGTTCGTCGGCCGAGCGGGAGACGACGGCGACCTTGCTGGTGAGAGGGTGCGCTCCGCCGAGTCCGTCGATCTGGCGGGGGTCCGGGCTGCCCATGACCCGCAGCAGCACATCGTCGCGGGCGGCGGGGTCGGCCGGCAGGTCCTCGGCGAGGAAGTAGGCGCCCTTGGAGGTGCCGCCCCGCATCAGCATGCAGCGCAGCCCCTCCTCCGGGTGGCCCGTGCTCACGAGCGGGTTCCCGGTCCGGCGCCCGGGTCGACTCCCGCGCCGGTCTCCGAGTTGGCGACGTGCGCGTACTCCTCGTACGACTGGTAGCGCACCCCCAGCCGTACGAGGGTCTCGCGCAGCCCGTACCGGTCCAGGCCCAACTGGCCGTCGGCGAAGGCGAGCCGGGACGCCTCCTCCTTCGCGGTGCGGGCCTCGGACGCCTTGACGGCCTCGGCGGAGCGCTGCCGGGGTACGACCAGCACGCCGTCGTCGTCGGCGATGATGACGTCGCCGGGGTGGATCTGCTGCCCGCCCACCACGACGGGGACGTTGACCGAGCCGCCGGTCGCCTTGACCGTGCCCTGGGCGGACACCGCCGCCGACCAGACGGGAAAGCGCATCGCGCGCAGTTCGGCGGTGTCGCGTACGCCGGTGTTGATGACCAGGCCGCGTACGCCCCGTCGTCGCAGCGCGGTGGCGAACAGCTCGCCGAACAGTCCGTCCGAGCAGGGGGACGTGGTGGTGACGACCAGGATGTCGCCCTCGGCGCACTGTTCGACGGCCGCGTGGATCATGAGGTTGTCGCCGGGCCAGCAGAGCGCGGTGACGGCGGTGCCCGCGATACGCACGTCCTGCTGGACGGGGCGCAGGGCCGGGCCGAGGAGTCCGGTGCGGCCCAGGGCCTCGTGGACGGTGGCCACGCCGTGGCCGGCCAGCGCCTCGACGTCCCCGGCGGCCGCGCGCGGCGGGCCGGTGACGATCACGCCGCTCATGCCAGTTCCCCCGTGACCTGCGGGTAGGGGCGCATATAGGCCTCGCCGTAAGTGGTGTGCGGCAGACCGAGGTTGGGGCCGGCGTTGCGCTTGAGCTGGACGCCGCGCCGTTTCGCGAGGTCGGTGTAGTAGTCCCACAGGTGCTGCTGGGCCGGCAGGCACTCCATGGCCTTGCGCTTGGTGTCGAACACCTCGGTGATGTCGAGCAGTACCTGTGGGGTGAAGTCGCACATCTCCGGCTGGTGCGGCTCGAAGAAGAACACCGGTGGCGCGCCCAGGACTTCGCCCGGGGCCGGGTACCCGATGGCCTGGGCGAGGATGCGTGCGTCCAGGGCCATGCGGGCGGCGGCGGGGTGGTCGGCGTTGTAGGGGTCGGACAGCGGATGGGTGAGCACGACGTCGGGCTGGGTGTCGCGGTAGATGCCCACGAGCCGGTCGGTCAGCTCGGGTGTGGCGAGGAGGGGGTAGTCGCCGGCGTCGAGGAAGCGGACCTCGGCGCCGAGCGCGGCGGCGGCCTGCTCGGCCTCGGTCCGGCGCATCCCCTTGATCTCGTCGAGCGACCTGCCCTCCCGCCAGGCCTTGGCTGACTCGCCGCGTTCCCCGTACGACAGGCACGCGATGACGACCTTCTCGCCGCGCGAGGCCGCCAGCGCGATGGCACCCCCCGCCCGCCAGACGAAGTCACCGGCGTGTGCGCTGATCACCAGCGTCGAGCGAGCGGCGGCGGGCACCGCACCGTGTGTCATGGCAGAGATCTCCTTGGTGGACGGATCGGTCGGCCCACCCCGGCGGCGTCATTCCCGCATCGCGTTATTCGCGCAACGCGGCGATCACGCTCGTGAGATGGGCGCGAGCGGCCTCTTCGGCCGCCTGCGGGTCCCTGGCCGTGATCGTCTCGACCATGGCCAGGTGTTCGCCCAGGGACTGCTGGGGACGCCCCGGTCGCAGCGCGAGCTGGAAACGGTGGCGCACCAGTTGGGCGTTGAGCTTCTCCAGCAGTTCCACGGCCGTCCGCTGGCCGGAGAACTGTCTGATCCGGGCGTGCAGTTCGTGGTTGAGTTCGGAGTACGTGACCGGCTCGCCGTCGGCGACGGACTTCGCCATCGCCTCGCCCAGGCCGGTCAGTTCGGCCAGTTGGTCGTCGGTGGCCGCCACGGCCGCCTTGGCCGCGCACAGCCCTTCGAGGACCATCCGGCATTCGGTGATGGCGACCGCTTCCTCCACGGTCACCACCCGCACCCGCGAGCCGCGGTTGCGGATCCGTTCGACCAGTCCCTCCGACTCCAGCTCGATCAGCGCCGCCCGGACGCTGGCCCGTGTCACACCGAACTGCTCGGCGAGTTCGTTCTCCACCAGCCGCTGGGCCGGCGACATGTCGCCGCGCAGGATCGCCTGCCGCAGCCGCTCCAGCGCGTGCTGCTTGGCCTGCTCTCCGGTGCCTGGACGGGCTTGGTTCGGCATGTGCCCTCCTGAGTGAGTGCCTGTCGACGCTAAATCTAGACGGACAACATTGTCAACAATATTGTTCTCCATGCCTGCGCACAGTTCACGCCCAGTCGGCAGGAAGTTATCGCGCGGTTCACGCACAGAAACGCCCTTTAGAGCCGATCCGGTTATCAGGTCAAGCGTCCCGGACTATTGACTCCATCACCTTGCTGTAGCGATCCTCATCACAGAGTTGCGCGAGCCATGACAAACCCTTGTGCGAGGACGTGAGTGATGACCGAGCCTGCTTTCCCCCCTCGCCCGCGTCGCGGACGCAGACCCCTGACCGTGCTGCCCCTGCTCCTCGCCGTCCTGGCGCTGATGCTCGGCACCGGGCCCAGCTCGGCGGCCGGCACGGACTGGTGGACGCCGACCGCGCGCCCGACGCCCGACTCCCAGATCAACGTCACGGGCGAGCCCTTCAAGGGCACCAACTCCCAGGGCGAGGTACAGGGGTTCGTCGACGCGCACAACCACGTGTTCTCCAACGAGGCCTTCGGCGGACGGCTCATCTGCGGGAAGGTCTTCTCCACCAGCGGGATCGCCGACGCCCTCAAGGACTGTCCGGAGCACTACCCGGACGGCACCCTCGCGATCTTCGACTACATCACCCACGGCGGCGACGGCAAGCACGACCCGGTCGGCTATCCGACGTTCAAGGACTGGCCCGCGTACGACTCGATGACCCACCAGGCGAACTACTACGCCTGGATCGAGCGCGCCTGGCGCGGCGGTCAGCGCGTGCTGGTCAACGACCTGGTCACCAACGGCGTGATCTGCTCGGTCTACCCGTTCAAGGACCGCGGCTGCGACGAGATGACGTCCATCCGTCTCCAGGCGAAACTGACGTACCAGCTCCAGGACTTCATCGACGCGCAGTACGGCGGCACCGGCAAGGGCTGGTTCCGGATCGTCACCGACAGCGCGCAGGCCCGTGAGGTGATCAAGCAGGGCAAGCTGGCCGTCGTACTCGGCGTCGAGACGTCCGAGCCCTTCGGCTGCAAGCAGATCCTGGACATCTCCCAGTGCAGCAAGGCCGACATCGACAAGGGTCTCGACGAGCTGTACGGCCTGGGTGTGCGCAGCATGTTCCTGTGCCACAAG
This sequence comes from Streptomyces kryoterrae, assembly GCF_054072135.1. Lineage (NCBI taxonomy): Bacteria > Bacillati > Actinomycetota > Actinomycetes > Kitasatosporales > Streptomycetaceae > Streptomyces > Streptomyces kryoterrae. Next base: position 718,692 of record NZ_CM133358.1, read on the forward strand.
TTCGACAACGCGCTGTGCGGCGTGCGGTTCGACGAGGGCGGTCTCGGTACGGCGATCAACGTCGGCCAGTTCCTGTCGACGGGCACTTTCTGGCAGACGGAGAAGTGCACGACCGCGATGCACGACAACCCCATCGGCGGCGCCACGGCGACCACCGCGACGGAGGACCTGCCGGCGGGCACCGAACTGCCCACGTACTCCTCGGACGCGCAGTGCAACAAGCGCGGGCTCACCTCACTCGGCGAGTACGCGGTGCGCGGCATGATGAAGCGCAAGATGATGCTCGAGATCGACCACATGGGAGTCAAGGCCGCCGGCCAGGCGATGGACATCTTCGAGTCGGAGGCCTACCCGGGCATCCTCTCCTCGCACAGCTGGATGGACCTCAACTGGACCGACCGGGTCTACGGTCTCGGCGGCTTCATCGCCCAGTACATGCACTCCTCCAAGGAGTTCGTCGCGGAGGCCGCGCGCACCGACGCCCTGCGCACCAAGTACAACAAGGGCTACGGCTACGGCACCGACTTCAACGGCATCGGCGACCACCCCGCCCCGCGCGGCACGGACACCGGTACGACGGTGACGTACCCCTTCACCAGTGTCGACGGCGGCTCGGTGATCGACCGGCAGACCACCGGTTCACGGACCTGGGACATCAACACGGACGGCGCGGCGCACGTCGGGATGATCCCGGACTGGATCCAGGACATCAAGCAGGTCGGCGGCGCGGACGCGGTGAGCGACCTGTTCCGGGGCGCCGAGTCCTACCTCGACACCTGGGGCGCCTCGGAGACCCACAAGGCCGGGGTGAACCTCGCCAAGGGCGTGACCGCGACGGCCAGTTCCTCCGAGTCGAACCCGTTCACCAGCTACCAGCCCGGCCGCGCCGTGGACGGTGACTCGGGCAGCCGCTGGGCGAGCGACTGGAGCGACGACCAGTGGCTGCAGCTCGACCTCGGGTCGACGAACCTGGTCAAGCGGGTCACCCTCGACTGGGAGAAGGCGTTCGCCAAGTCGTACCGCGTCGAGCTCTCGACCGACGGCACGACCTGGCAGACCGCGTGGTCCACGACCGTCGGCGACGGCGGCCTGGACACGGCACAGTTCTCGGGAATACCGGCCCGCTATGTGCGCGTCCACGGGCTGGGTCGGGGCACGGACTGGGGATACTCACTCTACGAAGTAGGTGTCTACAGCAGCTGAGTTCCGTACCCAGGGGGAGTTCATGGCACGCAAGCCGTCGGCCGAGCGGCGTCGGCAGCTGACCGAGGCGGCCATCCGCGCGATGACCCGGGACGGCGTCCCCAGGACGACGACCCGGTCCATCGCGGCGGAGGCCGGCGTGTCGCTGAGCGTCTTCCACTACTGCTTCGACTCCAAGCAGGCCCTGATCGAGTCGGTCATCACGACGATCATGGACCACTACGTCGATGTGGTGCGCGAGGCGATCCGGCCGAAGCCCACCCTCCAGGAGACGATCCGGGCGGGCTTCAGGGCGTACTGGGACCATGTGGCCGCCCACCCGGGCGAGCACATGCTGACCTACGAACTCACCCAGTACGCCCTGCGCGAGCCGGGGTTCGCGCATCTGGCCCGCCGGCAGTACGAGCTGTACGCCGCCACGTACGCCGAACTGCTGGAGCAGCTGCGCGAGACCATGGGCTTCGAACTGAGCGTGCCCGTCCCGGTGTTGGCCGGATACCTGGCCGCGATGACGGACGGGCTGACGCTCAACTTCCTGGCCCTCGGCGACGAGAAGGCCTGCACGGACATCGTCGACACGGTCACCGGCCATCTGGCCTCCCTCGTACGGGAGTAGCCCGCACGGGAGTTGGGGAGGGGACGCGCCGCTTCCGCGAGGTGGGGACGCCCACGGCTTTGGCGGCGACGATCGCCCCATGCTCACCCGTTCGACAGCGCCCAGCCCCTCCCCCAGGCCGCTGTGTCCGACCACGGGGGCCAGGACCGGGTGGACGCTCATGATCAGCCGAACGCCCGGGCCGGTCTCCGCCGGGGGCGGCGGACGGCCGACGACGAGGAAGACCCGACCGGCAGGAAGAGCAGCGCGGAGACGCCTCCGGCGGTGGTCTGCCTGCCGGTGCGGGATGTTGAGCCGATCGTGGTGCGGCTCGGCCGGTGGCGGGACGATCCGCGTCCTGCGGGCCCGGGAGTTATCGAGCTCCTGACCGACCTGTACCGCAAGGTGTGACGGCATCGGCTGAGCGCTTCACGGGACAGGCAGTTCGTTCGGCGCGGGCCGGTGGGGGCCGGTCGCACGGTTCCCCGCGCCCCTGTCGGGTCGCGGTTCCTCAGGGCGTACGGCCAGCAGGCGTTCCGCGTACTCCGTGAGGTACTCCTCGCGCTGCTTCGCCGATGTCTCCCCCGGGGCACGGGCCACGAACGGCGGTAGGACGTCGAAGCCCAGGCAGCTGAGGATGCCGTGCTGGATGGGCCAGAGGGCGCGGTCCAGGTCGTCGTCGGTGCCGTCGGGGCCGTACAGGCCGGAAGGGGTGCCGGTGGTCGTGCACACCAGGGCGCGTCTGCCCCCGAGCAGGCCGGTGTCGTAGGCGAGCCCTTCCCCGTAGGCGAAGCCGCGGGCCATCGTGCGGTCGACCCAGCCCTTGAGGATGGCCGGCATGCCGGACCACCACAGGGGGAACTGGAGGATCATCAGATCGCACCAGGCGACCTTCTCCTGTTCGGCGAGAACGTCGGGTGGGGTCTCATGGGCTGCCGACACGCGTTCCTGTTCGGCGGGGACGTCCAGGAAGTCGGGGTCGGTCCAGACTCCGGGGAAGTCGTCGGCATCGACGGCGGCCTTCCAGCCGAGCCGGTAGAGGTCGCTGACCACGACCTCGTGCCCGGCCCGCTTCAGGACGTCCACGGCTCTGACCTTCAACGCGCCGTTGAAGGAGCAGAGTTCAGGATGGGCGAAAACGATCAGTACGTTCACAGTGGGGGGTCTCCTCAGATCGTCCGTGCTGAGCCGTTCGGACTGAGTCGTCTATTCAGTTGATTCGTTCTGTTCAGTTGCATCGTGCTGTTCAGTTAAATCATTCTGTCAGGTCGTTCTCTTCGGTCGGGTCGTCCTGTCGAGCGGGATGCGCAGGGTGAAGGCGGTACAGCCGGGGCCGCTGGTCAGGTCGAGGGTGCCGCCGTGTGCCCGGGCCAGGGAGAGCGCGACCGCGAGTCCGAGGCCGCTGCCGCCCCGGTCCCGGCTGCGGGCCTTGTCGACGCGGTAGAAGCGGTCGAAGACCCGGTCCTGGTCGGCGGCCGGGATGCCGGGACCCGCGTCGGCGACCCGGACCACCGCGTGGCCGTACGCGCCGTCGCCGCCCTTGTCGACGGTCACGTCCAGGGACACCCCTGTGCCGGCGGGCGTGTGCACGGCCGCGTTGGTCAGCAGGTTGTCCAGGACCTGCCGGATACGCAACGGATCGAGACGCAGCCGCAGTTCCTGCGGGCCCGCCGTCACCGTCAGCGGATGCTCCGGGTGGCCCGCGCGGAAGGCGTCCGCCGCCTGGCCGGCCAGTTCCACCAGGTCGGCGCTCTCCGGGCGCAGCGGTGTCTCGACCTGGGCCGCGTCCAGCCGGGCGAGCAGCAGCAGGTCGTCGAGGAGGACACCCATCCGGGCCGCCTCGGCTCGCAGCCGGGCCAGGTGCCGGTCCCGTTCGCCGGGCTCGTTGGCGGCGGCGTACTGGAAGAGGTCCGCATAGCCCCGTACCGACATCAAGGGTGTACGGAGTTCGTGCGAGGCGTCGGCGACGAAGCGGCGCAGGCGCTGTTCGGCCTCGGTGCGCACGGCGAGCGAGTCGTCGATGTGTTCGAGCATGGTGTTGAACGCGGTGCGCAGTTCCTCGACCTCCGGGCCGCCGTCGCCCCGGTCGGCGCGTACGGGCAGCCGGGCGGAGTCGGTGAAGTCGTGCGAGGTGATGCCGCGGGCGGTGTGGGCCATGTCGCTGAGGGGCCTGAGACCGCGCCGCAGCACCGCGCGGCCGAAGACCACGAGGCCCAGCAGGGCGAGCGCGAAGGCGACGACCTGGACCGTGACCAGCCGGTCCATCGTGTTCTCTATGTCGTCCATGGGGGCCGCGGTGACCAGGACGACCCCCTGCTCGACCTCGCAGGCGCGCAGTCGGTAGGCCTCCCCGTCGATGCGCGCGGTGCGCAGGACGGGGTCGGTGTCGGTGGCGCGCACGTACTCGGCCGTGGCGAGGAGTTCGGCGGAGTCCTTCGGCACATCGGCGGGCTCGCGCAGCACGGGTGCGGGGCCCGAGACCGTGTAGGAGGCGGTGTACCAGCCCCAGTACGGTTTTCCCTGCACGCTGCCGTATTCCTCGACGTCCTTGGACTGGCTGGTCTGGACGAGCGTCATCTGGTCGCTGAGCTGGCGTACCAGGTACTCCCGCATGTACATCGAGAGCGACGCGCCGACGACGGCGAACACCGCCAGCGAGAGCACGCCCATGCCCAGCGCCAGCCGCGTACCCAGCCGCAGCCTGCGGTAGGTCTGCCGGAAGCGGCGGATCACTCGCCGACCTGCCGGACGACGTAGCCGACGCCCCGCACGGTGTGGATCAGCGGTTCGTCGTGCTGGTCGGGATCGTCGAGCTTGCGGCGCAGTCGGCTGACGACCAGTTCCACGACGTTGGAACGGCCGCCGAAGCCGTACTCCCAGACGTGGTCGAGGATCTGTGCCTTGGTGAGAACGGTCGGCGACTTGCGCATCAGATAGCGCAGCACCTCGTACTCGGTCGGGGTGAGGGTGAGCCGTTTGTCGCCGCGGCGGACCTCGCGGGTGTCCTCGTCCATCGTCAGGTCGGCCACCCGGAGCACGGACCGCAGGAAGGCGGGGCCGGCGCTGCGGCGCAGCACGGTCCGCAGCCGGGCCATCAGCTCCTCCACGGCGAAGGGTTTGACCAGGTAGTCGTCGCCGCCCCGGGTGAGCCCCGCGACCCGGTCGGCCACTCCGTCACGAGCGGTGAGAAAGACCACGGGCACCATCGTGCCCGACAACCGCAGCCGGTCGAGCACGGCGAAGCCGTCGAGGCCCGGGAGCATCAGGTCGAGCACCACGATGTCCGGATGGAACTCGGCGGCCCTGGTCAGCGCCTCCTCACCGGAGTACGCGGTGACCGCCTCCCAGCCCTCGTAGCGGGCGACCGTCGCGACCAGGTCGGCGATGGGCGGATCGTCGTCCACAACGAGAAGTCGTACTTTTTCCACGTGCTCATAGTGCTGCACGACACTGGCGACGCCATACCTCTCCCCCTCCGAACGCGAGATCGATAAGAACTTGAAAGTCCAACGACAGCTCAACGACAGCTACCGTCGGTCATGCTCGGTGTCCCCGGACCCGATCAAGGAGCACCGTCCGTGACGACCGTCCAATCGCCCCTCGCGCCCCCCACGGCGATACGACCCAAAGTGGTGGCCCGCGCCGGCCTGTACGCCGTGCTGGCCGCCAACGTGGCCGTCGTGACCGTCTTCTTCGTCCAGGCCGGGTTCGCGTCGAACGCGCTGATCGTGATGGGCCGGCTCGCCGGGCTGTACGGCGCCCTCGTCATGGCCTTCCAGCTGGTGCTGGTGGCCCGGCTGCCGTGGCTGGACCACCGCATCGGCATGGACCGGCTGACCTCCTGGCACCGCTGGGTCGGCTTCGGGCTGCTGTGGACGCTGATGTCCCACGCCGTGTTCATCACCTTCGGCTACGCCGAGGGCACGTCCATGGGCCCGGTCGACGAGCTGGTGGAGCTGGCCGAGACCACCGAGGGCGTGCTGCGCGCGATCGTCGCCCTCGTCCTGATCATGGTCATCGGCGCGGTCTCCGCGCGCTACGCCCGCCGCCGGCTCGCCTACGAGACCTGGCACTTCATCCACCTGTACACCTACGTGGCGGTCGTCCTGGCGTTCACCCACCAGGTCGGTGTCGGTACGACGTTCACCTCGTCGTCCGCCGCCACCACGTACTGGTGGGCCCTGTGGAGCGTGGCGCTGGGTTCGGTGTTCCTGGGCCGGGTGGTGCTGCCGCTGCGCAGGAACCTCCGTCACCAGCTGCGTGTCTCGGCCGTCGTCCCCGAGGCCGACAACGTCGTGTCGATCTACATGACGGGCCGCGACCTCGACAAGCTGCCGGCCCGCGCCGGCCAGTTCTTCCTGTGGCGGTTCCTCACCAAGGACCGCTGGTGGCAGGCGAACCCGTTCTCGCTGTCGGCGGCGCCCGACGGCAGGACACTTCGGCTCACCGCGAAGGTGGCCGGCGACGGCACCGCCGCCCTGAAGCACATCCCGGTCGGCACTCGTGTCTTCGCCGAGGGCCCGTACGGCGCCTTCACCGCGATGCACCGCACCCGGCCGGAGGCCGTCCTCATCGCCGGCGGGGTGGGCGTCACGCCCATCCGCGCGCTGCTGGAGGAGATCCAGGGCCACGCCGTGGTCATCTACCGGGTGGCCAGGGACCAGGACGCCGTCCTCTACGACGAGCTGCGCGACCTCGCCCACGCCAAGGGCGCCGAGCTGCACCTGGTGAGCGGGCCGGTCGCCCCCGACAAGCTGGCCCCGGCCGAGCTGGCCAGGCTGGTGCCGGACATCGCGGACCGGGACGTCTTCCTGTGCGGCCCGCCGCCCATGATGAACGCGGTGCTGCGCAACCTGCGGGAACTGGGCGTGCCCAGGTCGCAGACCCACTTCGAGCGCTTCAGCCTGGCCGGATAAGAGGAACGTCGTGAATCGAGCACTGCCTGTTCTGGTCCTGAGCATCGCGGGCCTGGTCCCCGTCTGGCTCTACGAGCCGTCGCTGGGCACGACGTCCTCGGAGGCCTCCGCCCCCGCCTCGACGCCGTCCTCGTCGTCCTCGGCCTCGTCCTCCGGGTCCTCCGGTTCGTCGTCCACGGTCGTCGCGGGTACCACCGTGACCACCGAGAAGGGCGACGTCCAGGTCGAGGTGACGTTCGCGGGTTCGAAGATCTCCTCGGTGCGGGTGCTGAAGCAGCCGAACCATCCGCAGACCACGGCCGCCGTGCCGGTCCTGATCAAGGAGACGCTGGCCGCGCAGAGCGCCGACATCGACACCGTCTCCGGCGCCACCATCACCAGCGACGGCTACAAGGAGTCCCTCCAGGCCGCCATCGACTCCCAGGCGGACTCCGCCGCGTCGTCCCCGTCGCCGTCCGCGTCCACTTCGGCCCCTGCCGCGGAGTCCGCGTCCAAGGTCGTCTCGGGGACCGCCGTGGACACCGAGAAGGGCACCGTGCAGGTCGAGGTGACCTTCGAGGGCGACACGATCGCGTCCGTGAAGATGCTCCAGCAGCCGAACCACCCCCAGACCACGGCCGCGGTACCGGTCCTGATCTCGGAGACGCTCGCCGCGCAGAGCGCCGACATCGACACGGTGTCGGGTGCGACGATCACCAGCGACGGCTACAAGGAGTCTCTCCAGGCCGCCATCGACGCGAAGGGCTGAGGGCATGCGTCGCGTCGAACACATCATGGGGTTCCCGATCTCGCTGCGGATCGACGACGAGAACGTCCGGGCCGAGACGGCGGACGCCGTGTTCGCCTGGCTCCACGAGGTCGACGCGCGCTTCAGCCCCTTCAAGCCCGACAGCGAGGTGTCCCGTCTCGACCGGGGCGAGCTGGAGTCGGGAGAGCTGAGCGCGGACCTCACCGAGGTGCTCGGCCTGTGTGAGGAGTACCGGGTCGCGACCGGGGGCGCGTTCGACGTACGGCTGCCCGGCCGGGGCCTCGACCCGTGCGCGATGGTGAAGGGCTGGGCGGTCCAGCGGGCGGCGGATCTGCTGGAGGCGGCGGGCGTACGGACGTACTGCCTGAACGCCGGCGGTGACGTGGTCGCCGCCGGGCGCCCCTGGCGGGTCGGAGTACGGCATCCCGAACACGCCGACCAGCTGTGCACGGTGCTGGAGATCGCCGAGGGGGGTGTGGCGACCTCCGCCCGCTACGAACGGGGCGACCACATCCTCGACGGCCGCACCGGCCACCCGGCGACCGGGCTGCTGAGCCTGACCGTCGTCGCCGCCACGCTCACCGAGGCGGACGCCACGGCCACGGCGGCGTTCGCGATGGGCGTGGAGGGCATCGAGTGGGCCGCCGCGCGCAAGGGCTGCGAGGTGTTCGCGGTGGACGCCGACCGGCAGGTCTCCCGGACCCCGGGTCTGCCGGTCGCCGCCTGAACGTCCGTACCTGTTGTGCACGGCCGTGTGGGTGCCCTCCGTTGCGGCGGAGGGCACCCACACGCATGTGGTGCGGCCGTCAGTGGCCCCGGGCGATCCACTCCTGGAGGTGCGGTGCCTCAGCCCCGATCGTGGTGGGGTCGCCGTGCCCGGTGAGGACCTTCGTCCCGGGCGGAAGGGCGAGCAGCCGGTCCCGGATCGAGTCGATGATCGTCGGGAAGTGGGAGTAGGAGCGGCCGGTGGCACCCGGTCCGCCGTTGAAGAGGGTGTCGCCGGTGAAGACGGTGCCGAGTCCCGCGTCGTAGAGGCAGACCGCGCCCGGCGCGTGTCCGGGAGTGTGCAGGACCGTGAGATCGGCGCCTGCGGCCTCGATCACCTGGCCGTCGGCCAGCCACGCGTCGGGTTCCCGGTCCGGGTGGGTCTGCTTCCACAGGGGCAGGTCGTCGCGGTGCAGCCAGATGGTGGCGCCGGTGCGCTCGGCGAGGGCGGGCGCCGCGTCGATGTGGTCGTTGTGGGCATGGGTGCACACGATGGCGGTCAGACGCCGGTCGCCGACCGCCTCCGCGATGGCGTCCGCGTCATGGGCGGCGTCGATGACGATCGCCTCGTGGTCGTCGCCGATGATCCACACGTTGTTGTCGACGTCCCAGGTGCCGCCGTCGAGGCTGAACTGCCCGGAGGTGACGAGGCGTTCGATGCGGGTGGCCATCAGAACACCACCACCGAACGCAGGACGTCGCCGCCGTGCATACGCTCGAACGCCTTCTCCACCTCGTCGAGTTGGATGGTCTCCGTGACGAACTTGGCGAGGTCCAGGCGGCCTTGGAGGTGCAGGTCGATGAGCATGGGGAAGTCACGGGAGGGCAGGCAGTCGCCGTACCAGGACGACTTCAGCGAGCCACCGCGCCCGAAGACGTCGATCAGCGGCAGCTCCAGCTTCATCTCCGGCGTCGGCACCCCGACCAGCACGACCGTCCCGGCCAGGTCACGGGCGTAGAAGGCCTGCTTGTACGTCTCCGGGCGGCCGACCGCCTCGATGACCACGTCGGCGCCGAAGCCGCCGGTCAGTTCCTGGATCGCCTCGACCGGGTCGGTCTCCTTGGAGTTGACCGTGTGCGTGGCGCCCATCGTGCGGGCGGTGGCCAGTTTCCGGTCGTCGATGTCGACGGCGATGATCTTCGCGGCGCCCGCGAGGTTGGCCCCGGCGATCGCCGCGTCACCCACGCCGCCACAGCCGATGACGGCGACCGTGTCACCGCGTCCGACGTTCCCGGTGTTGATGGCGGCGCCGATACCGGCCATCACCCCGCACCCCAGCAGCCCCGCGACAGCGGCCGAGACGGACGGGTCGACCTTGGTGCACTGCCCGGCCGCGACGAGGGTCTTCTCGGCGAACGCGCCGATACCCAGCGCGGGCGACAGCTCGGTGCCGTCGAGCAGGGTCATCTTCTGCTGGGCGTTGTGCGTGTTGAAGCAGTACCACGGGCGCCCGCGCAGACAGGCCCGGCAGTTCCCGCATACAGCACGCCAGTTGAGGATCACGAAGTCACCGGGAGCGACATCCGTGACGCCCTCCCCCACCGACTCCACGACCCCGGCCGCCTCGTGACCGAGCAGGAAGGGGAACTCGTCGTTGATCCCGCCCTGCTTGTAGTGCAGGTCGGTGTGACACACCCCGCAGGCCTGGATCTGGACCACGGCCTCGCCCGGCCCGGGGTCCGGCACGACGATCGTCTCGACCCGCACCGGTTCGTTCCTGCCCGGTGCGATCACGCCGCGTACTTCCTGCGCCATGGTGCTGGACCCTTCCATCGGCCAATGTTCGGTTCTTCCCTCCGACCCTACGTGCGACTGATCGGTAACGGCACGCTCACGGTCGAGCCCACTACCGGGGATACCCTCAGGGGTATCCCCGGTACGACAATGGGCATGTCCGGGAGCGCGCACAGTCCACCGTGGCGGTCATGCGGGGGAGGCGTGGCGCGACGGACGTCAGCGCATGAAGTCCCGTACGGCCCGGACAAGTTCGGTCTCGTCCAGGCCGTCCGGTCCACCGGCGCCGAGCAGCCGGTGCGGGACGTGGACCGGCGTGCCGGCGATGTGCTGGGCCGAGGTGCCCCGCGGGCAGGGCTCGACCAGCACCACGTCGGCGTGTTGGCGGCGAGGGAAGGAGCGGGCAGGGCAGCGCGGGGAGTGGAACCGCTTCGCCTCTGCCTCGGCCGCCGACGTAGGGTGAACGTTCCGCCCGTCCGCCTCCCCAGGAGCGCCGTGAGCATCGCAGAGCCGAACGCCGGTCCGCCGCCCGCCTGGCGGCTGCTCCTCGGATACGTACGGCCGCACCGGTGGACCCTGCTGGCGGGTGCCCTGCTGTCGCTGGCCACGGGTGCCGCCGGGCTGGCGCTGCCGTTGGTGGCGCGGGGACTGATCGACGATCTGTCCCACGACCGGACGATCACGGGTGCGCTGATACTGATGTCGGCGCTGGTCGTCACCAACGCGGCACTCGGCGGGCTCGGTTCGTACGTCCTGCGGCGCACCGCCGAGTCGGTGGTGCTGGGCGCTCGCCGGGCACTGTCCTCCTATCTGCTGCGGCTGCGGATTCCGGCCGTGGACCGGACCGAGCCCGGTGATCTGATGGCGCGGGTCACCTCGGACACGACGCTGCTGCGCGAGGTCACCACCGACTCGCTCGTCGGCCTCGGCACCGGCGGTCTCACCCTGGTGGCGACGATCGTGATGATGGGCCTGGTGGACCCGGTGCTGCTGGGTGTCACCCTCGCCGTGATCGTGGGGGCGGGGACCGTGCTCGGGGTGATCGTGCCGCGCATCAACAAGGCGAGCCGGCGGGCGCAGGACGCGGTCGGTGTCATGGGCGCCTCGCTGGAACGGGTACTGGGCGCACTTCGCACCATCAAGGCGTCCGGCGCCGAGCACCGGGAGGAGGAGCGACTGCACGCGGCGGCCGAGGAGTCGTGGCGGCAGAGCGTGAGCGCCGCCAAGTGGGCAGCCGCGGCGGGCAACACGGCAGGCCTCGCGATGCAGATCGCCTTCATCACGGTGCTCGCGGTGGGCGGCGCGCGGGTGGCGACGGGTGCGGTCGAGGTGGGCACGCTGGTGGCGTTTCTCCTCTACGTCTTCTATCTGATGTCGCCGATCCAGCAGGTCGTCGGCGCGATCACCCAGTACCAGACGGGCGCCGCGGCCCTCACCCGCATCCAGGAAGCCCTCGCCCTGCCCGCCGAACCGTCGTCGGCCCGCCCCGCGCCCCTCCCGGCCGCCGACGCCGAACCGGCGGCACTCGCCTTCGACGAGGTCCGCTTCCGCTACGACGACGATCTTCCGTACGTCCACCACGGAGTGACGTTCGCCGTGCCGCCCCGGGGCATGACGGCGTTCGTCGGCCCGTCCGGCGCGGGCAAGACCACCGTCTTCTCGCTCATCGAACGGTTCTACGACCCCGAGTCCGGTGTCATCACCGTCGACGGCCGGGACGTCTCCGACTGGGATCTGACCGAGCTCCGGTCCGCCATCGGCTATGTCGAGCAGGACGCGCCCGTGCTGTCGGGCTCGCTGCGCGACAACCTGCTGCTGGGCAGTCCGGAGGCGGACGAGGACGCGGTCACCCGCGTGGTGAAGACGACCCGGCTCGACGGTCTGGTGGACCGGCTGCCGCGCGGTCTCGACACGCTGGTCGGGCATCGCGGCACCAAGCTGTCGGGCGGCGAGCGCCAACGGGTGGCCATCGCCCGCGCGTTGCTGCGTCACCCCCGGCTGCTTCTGCTCGACGAGGCGACCTCGCAGCTGGACGCGGTGAACGAGGCGGCGCTGCGCGACACGGTCGCGGATGTCGCCCGTACGACGACCGTTCTCGTCGTCGCCCACCGGCTGTCGACGGTGACGATGGCGGACCGGATCGTCGTGATGGACGCGGGCCGCGTCCGCGCGGTCGGCACCCACCGCGAACTCGTCGCCGGGGATCCGCTGTACGCCGAGCTGGCGGCGACGCAGTTCCTGGCGACCACCGGCTGAGCGAACTCGCCCTGGAGAGCGCCCAGTTGTCCAGCCTGCGCAACCGTTCGGTGTCGCAGGTGCGGGGGGCTGGTGGAGCGGGCCTCGTCCGGGCGGATCGTGCGGTAGAGGCAGCAGCCGGCGCGGATGCGGGTCGGGTGGCGACGCCCGGACGTGTCGGTGAGGTGTCGAAGCCGGCGCCGCCGGGGTACGGGGAGACGGCCGAGGGCAGCAGTCCGGTGGCCGCACGGACGGCGTCACCCTCCCGTCCGAGGACGCGCCCCACAGGGCGCGGCCCCCGGCAGGCGATGGGGCCGGGTGCGGCGAGCAGCGGGGCCATGTGGTCGGCGACGACGGAGCGCCTCCTCGTGCGGGAGCGCGGCGAATCCGGGGAGAGTGGCGGCGGGGTCATCGGGGCGGCAGGACGGGGAGGAGCACGGTGTGATCCTGTACACGCCCGTCTTGGACCACGGGCTTGTCCTGGACACGCGGTCGGCGGCAGCGAACCAACCGCGATAGAAACCACGTGCGATATGAGTGAGGGCCGCCCGGTCCGGCCGGGCGGCCCTCGTACCCGCTCCCCCGATCAGTACGTCCGTCAGGCCTCGATACCGGGCAGCAGGCCGGTCACAGGGGCGGCCAGGTCGGTCAGCTGGTGCAGCTGGTTGAGGTCGCTCAGGCGGTTGAGCGAGTTCAGCTGGCTGGAGACGCGGGGCAGGTCCTCGTGGTACTGGGCGGGGATCTCGCTCACGGCAAGCGAGTCGAGCTGGGTGATGGGGTTGAGCTTGCCCGCGTTCTGGTCGGCGGCGGGAGCCGCGCTCGCCAGCGGGGCGGCGAGGCCGGTGACGCCGACGGCGAGACCAACGGCGGCAGCGATTCGTCGTGTTGAGATCATGTATTCATGAACGGCGCGCGCCCCGCACCGGACACGGGCACCGCGTCCCGCTCACTCGTCAGGCTCATCCTCCGTCTGCGCTTGCCGAGCCTCTCCGAACGGAGGACGCTCAGGAGGAGAGGTCCCTCGCGGCCCGCGCCCGATCGGGCCCCGGCCCTCGGAGGAGGTCACCATGGGCACCGCGGCAAGCCCCGCATTCGACATCGAAACCCTGCGCCGGGGCATCGAAGCACATGACGCGACGGTACTGCTGTCGCTCTACGCCGAGGACGCCGAACTGCGCGTCGTCGACCGCAACTCCCAGCCCAGCCACCCGATGGTCAAGCACGGGCGTGGCGAGATCGGCGCCATGCTGGACGATGTGTGCAGCCGGGACATGACCCACAAGCTGGAGCAGGTCATCATCCAGGGCGACCAGGTCGCCTACACCGAGTCCTGCGAGTACCCGGACGGGGTCCGCGTCCTCGTCGGCTCCATGATGTCCCTGCGCGACGGCAAGATCGTCGACCAGACCATGCTGCAGGCATGGGACGAGGAGGCTTCCTGACCTCGTCGGGGCTGGGCTGGGCGCCGGGTCGTGACTGGCGCTGAGGTGGAGAACCGCCGGGGAGCGGCCCCATGGAGTGCGTGCCGTGCGCCTGGGCGACGACGACCGTCAGCTCGGGAGTGGATCATGTCTCAGGCCCGGCTGGGGGCACCTCCCAGGCCCTTAGGCACTGGGGAGGACGACACCTCGCTCGCCCCGCGCATCGTCGACGACGCCACCAAAAGGCCGTCGACCGCACCGACCGCACGGGCACGACGCCCTGTCTGGCGACGGTGCAGGTCGGTGTCGGCCCCGCCTCCGTCACCTACGTCCGGATGAGGCAGAACCGCTGTCGCAAGGCGGGCATCGAGTCCCGCCATGTGGAGCTGCCCGCCGCCACGACCACCGGGGAACCGGTCGGCACGCTGCACGCGCTCTCGGACGGTCCCGGTGTCTACGTCACCGCCACCGTCCTCGGCCCCCAGGGCCCCGCCCAGCGCACCGCGGAGCTCGCCCGTCGCCTCATCCGGACCGCCTGCGACGAAGCCGGCCGCTGAGGCCCTGACGACCGATCAGGAGGGCCAGGGTCCCGTTCGCCACCACCCCGAGGTGGCCCAGCGAGCACAGGGTGCCGCCCAGTCCTGCGCGGCCGAGGAAGGGCACGCGGTCGTGCGCGGTGGAGATCAGGTCGAGGATCAGCGCGTACCGGTTGCGCTGCTCGCCCATTTCGACAGAGGTATGACAGTGGCCTCACTGATGCGGACGCTGGACCGCGGGACGTAGGTGGTTCTCGGCCCACGACGCGAGCGCGGCCAGAGCCGGCCTGATGGCGGCGCCATGTTCGGTGAGTTCATAGCGGACGCGGATCGGCCGACCGTCGGCGACGGTGCGAGTGACGAGGCCGAGGTCGGCCAGTTCCACGAGACGTTCGGTGAGGATCCGGTCGCTGATACCGGGGATGCCGCGTTTGAGGTCGGCGAAGAACACCGGTCCCTGCATGAGGGTGCCAAGGACCACGCCGGTCCAGCGCTTTCCCAGCAAAGTCATGACGTCGGCAAGGGGCGCACTCAGCGTGTCGCAAGCACTACCACCGATAGGTGAGTCGTCGGCGAAGAGACCGGAGTTCGGCAGAGTTGACAAGGCCTTGACCCTCGCTTACTTTTTACAAGCTACTTCCAATAAAGAAGTACCTTACCGACTGTCAATAGCAATGTGCGGCACGTGTCGGCCCAGCGGAACCCTTCCGCCTTGCGGCTTGACGTTACCAACGAGGACAGAACATGACGGCAGGCAGCCTTGAAGCCCGGATCCAGCGACTCGAAGATCGCAACGCGATCATCGACGTGGTGATCACCTACGCGGTGTCCATCGACAAGGCCGACTGGGTGACGTACGCGTCCACGATGACCGACCCCGTCCACGTCGACTTCTCCGAAGCCGGCCTGCCGGCCGCGGACTTTCCCCTCGACCAGTTCATAGGCTTCGCCGCCCAAGGCCTGGAGGGGTGGACGGCGCGCCAGCACATCAGCCCCAACCACCGGGTCGTCTTCGGCGACACCGACCCCGACAACGCGATCTGCTACTCCTACATGTACGCCCAGCACTACAAGAAGGATGCTCCCGGCGGGGACTTCTACCTGATGCGCGGCTCCTACGACCACCACATGGTGCGCACCGCGGACGGCTGGAAGATCACCAAGGTGGTGCAGCACGTCAGTTGGCTCGAAGGCAACGCCAACGCTCTGGAGCCGGCGAGCCAGGCGTGAGTGGACACCTGGCCGGCCGCGTTGCCCTCGTCACGGGATCTGCGCAGCCACCGGTCAGGCTCATGCCGTCCGCCTGAGGCCTGTTCCAGGCTCGGATCATTGGTTTGGGTTTCGCCGGTGCCGGACGGCCGGGCCTGGTAGTTGCCGAGGGTGGCGCGTGGTGATCTCCCGGATGCCCAGCGGGAGTTGGCCGAGCCGTTCTTGCCGGTGGGCGAGCAGGGCCCGGCCCTTGACTTGCGGCGGCTGTCCAACACCGTGATGCGGCGGTTCAGAGCCGGGTGCCCCTGGCGAGACGTGCTCCGAGAGTACGGTTCCGGTCGACCGTTTACGGCGCGTTCCAGCGTCGGGCGCCGGCCGGGACCTTCCGGACGCTGATGGAGGGGATGATCGCCGAGGCGGCAGCCTGTGGCCAGGTCGATCTCGACCTGGCCGGCGTGGATTCCACGGTCGCGCGCGCATCATCACGCGACGGCGAGTTCGGCGTGGCCGGCACGGTGGCGCGGATCACCGGTGGCCGCGACCGAAGCCGCTGCGGAGGCTGACGACCGCCGTACCGGCCTCGGCCCTTGTGCGGGTGACCCGTGGCCCCGCGTACGGAGAACGGGCGCGCGCCCTCGCGGCCCGGATCGGCGCGCAGGACGGCGTAGGGCCCGTACTGGAGTCGGTGAACCGGCCGGCCCATTGAGCACCGCCGGCCGCACTGCCACACCCCGGCCCGCGAAAGCCCGGTGACGTCAGGATTCCCCGGTCCCCCCGCCACCCTCCGCGCCCTCGGGGCCCGGAGGCTGCCAGCCCGCCGGTCGCAGGATGCCCAGCAGCATCCGCACCAGTTCGTCCACCACCTCGTCCAGCGTGGCGTTTACCCATCCGGCGCTCCAGTCGTGCAGCAGGCCGTTGACGCTGCCGATGAACGCCGTAGCGGCGAGCTGGTAGTCGCGTGGCGCCGCCTCTCCGCCGGCGACGGCGGACTCCGCCTCCGTGCAGATGAGGTTCACCCAGCGGGAGCGGCGGGCGAGACGCTGTTCCTCCAGACGGGCGCTGACGCCGATGATCTCGACGAAGGTCAGCCGGATGCGGCGCGGGTCGGCGGTGACGTTGGCGGCGTAGGCACGGAAGATCGCGTCGGCGCGTTCGGCGAGGGGCAGACCCTCGGCCTCGGCCAGCGCTCCGAGCGCCGCCGCCTCGGCCCAGTCGTTGACCTGGAGGTGAAGGGCGGCCAGGACGTCCTCGAGGGTGCGGAACTCCTCGTAGAACTGGCGCGTCGACAGGCCGGCCGACTCACTGAGCGCGGCGACGGTCGTCGAGCGGTAGCCCGGGGTGTCGCCGAACATCTGGAGTGCGGCGTCCAGAAATCTCCGGCGTCTTTCGGTCTGCCGTTCCTCGGCCGTCTTGCCCGCGTAACGGCCGGTCGGCGCCCTGAGTCTGCCCGCCAATGAACCCTCCTTCGTCGGTCCGGGGGCCAAGTTTGTCCTGCACGGAGTCTTGTGGAGAAGGGCACCCCCTCCTTACTTTCCAGTAAGTCCAATCTGAACGTGACCGTGTTCAGTTTTCTGACCGCAGCCGCGTTCTCCCTTTTGCCCCACATGTCATGCACCCGCCACAGCTCATCTGTCCACTCCCGGAGGGGAGAGCACTCATGCCTGCTTCCAGATCCAGGTACCTCTGTGCCATGGCCGCCGCCCTCGTCCTGACCGTCACCGCCCCTGCGTCGGCCGCCGTCGCGGTGACCGACTCCGATGCAACCGCCACCGCCACCGCCACCGCCGCGAGCCTGCGCGAGGTGCTGTTCGTCGGCAACAACTGGGAAGGCACCGCGGACGTCGTCAAGTCCACCGGCGACTTCGCCAAGATCGGCCGGATCAACGTCGTACCGGACAAGGCGGCGCGGCTGGCCGCGATCAACGCCGACCCGATCAAGTGGATCTACTTCATGGCCATCCGCAACGGAGTCGGCGAGGGCCACGACCAGCTGGTCGACGACATGTACTCCACCCCGGACGGCAAGTCGGTGGTGGTCTCCCGGCCGAGCTTCGCCGACGTCGTGTCGATCAACCTCGCCACCGGGGCGATCAACTGGCGCTTCCCCGTGTCGGGTTACCGCTCCGACCACATGGCGGTCTCCCCCGACGGGACCCGGGTCGCGGTCTCCGCCTCGATCTCCAACACCGTGCACGTGCTGAACATCAACACCGGCGCGCAGATCGGTTCGTTCGCCACCGGCGACAAGCCGCACGAGAACATCTTCACCAAGGACGGCAAGTACATCTGGAACATGGCCATCGGTGACGTCAACACCGATCAGGACGCGCCGTGGCAGGACTTCACGAAGGGCGACCGGAAGATCACGGTCGTCGACGCGACCACCTTCAAGCAGGTGAAGGTGATCGACATGCGGCAGCGGCTCGACGCCATCGGCCTCACGGACTTCTCGGACGCGGTCCGCCCGGCCACCTTCTCACCCGACGAGTCGAAGCTGTACTTCCAGGTCTCGTTCTTCAACGGCTTCTTCGAGTACGACATCGCCACCGACAAGATCACCCGGACGAAGACCCTGCCGAAGAACCCGGCGACCAGCGACGACCGCACGACGTTCGTCAACGACTCGCGCCACCACGGCATCTCGATGAAGCCGGACGGCACGAAGCTGTGCGTCGCCGGCACCATGGACGACTACGCGACGGTCGTCGACCGTGCGACCCTCCAGGAGGGCCCGCTCGTCCCCGCCTCGAAGCCCTACTGGGCCACGGTGAGCGGCGACGGCAAGTCCTGCGTGATCTCCGAGAGCGGCGCCGACCAGATCACGGCCATCGACTTCGCCACCGGGCTGAAGACGGTGTCCGTACCGGTCGGCGACCACCCCCAGCGGGTCCGCCTCGGCCATGTCGAGGCGGACTGGACCGGCCCGGCGGCCAACTGACCCGTTTTTTCAGGTCAGTTGACCGCCGGTTGATCGGCTAGCTGAACTTCTGCGCGGCCCACGAAGCCAGTTCGGCCCGTGCGGCGCTCAGTACGGTCGCCGAAGGAGCCGTCGCCCCGTTGGTCACCAGCGCGTAGTGCAGGACTCCCGAGTCCGGCGCGGTGAGCAGCAGGCGGCGGCTTCCCGTGCCACCGGGGTCGGTGCCCGCCGCGATCGGGGTCGTACTGGCGTAGGCGGGCGGGCCGTAGACCGTGCCGAGGTCGGAGACGACCGTGGTGGTCGCGGTCGGGAAGGACGCCGGCAGATGGAGTTCGGTCGGCGCCGAGATGCCCTTCGACCGCCACACCAGCACCCCGTACTGCCCCGAGCCCACCAGCTGGGACACGTTCGGCAGTGAACTCGGCACCGGGTTCCAGGTGAGGGTCGTGGACCCGTCCCGGGAGCGGTCCTCGTAGGTGAAGGCGAGTGTCGTCCCCGCCGTGGCACTCGGATAGACGCGGTCCAGCATCCGGGCGTCCTGCCGCAGGACCGCCGTACCGGAGTCGTCGAGGCGTACGGCGGACAGGTCCTCGTCGTTCCAGCCGTCACCGGTGGTGATCAATTTGTCGGCGTTGTCGTTCATCAGCTCCCGATGGCGGCCGTTGTAGATGTCCCACTGCCACTGGCTGCCGGAGAGCACCGGGCCCGATCCGCCGGCGTTGGCCCACCAACTCGCGCCCTTCACCCGGGAGTCGAGGGCCTGGTACATCGCCTTGTAGACCGTCGGCGCCTTGCCTGACACCGTTCCGCTCAGCGGATGGCCGAACTCGCTGACGATCCCGGTCGTCCCGAGGGCGGCGGCCCGGTCACGGACCGTCCCGAAGTCGGTGACGTACTGGCCGTCCCCCGCATTGCCCCACATCAGGATGCCGGAGATGGCCTTCTGGTCGTAGAAGTGGGTGTTGAAGACGTAGCGCCCACCGACCGCACCGGCGTCCAGGAGGCCGCCCTCCTGCTTCTGGGAGTCGATGTTGGCGTTCCAGAACATGTTCGGTTCCACGAAGGCGGGCTTGTCCTGCCAGCCGGCCGCGTCCATCCGGGCCCGGAACTTCACGAAGAACGGCCACAGCACGTCCTTCTCCCAGGTCCGGCTGGTCTGGCCCGAGTCGAGATTCCCCGGATGCGGTTCGTTGTACGGGTCGAAGCCGACGACACCGCTGAACTGGGCGCTCGTCAGGTTCTGTTTGAGGTACGTCATCGTCTTCTGCGCGGTGTCGAGGAACGAGTCCTGGATCCCGTAGGTGTTGTGCCAGAAGTCGTACGTCGCGTTCTTCACGGCCGCGTTCGAGGTGATGTTCTGCCCCCAGAGGAGGCAGATCCCGCAGTACTCGTCCGGGTAGTTGCCGAGGTCGACGGCCCACTTGGGGGCGCCGTCGCCGGTGTACCAGCTGTCCGAGTCGAAGAGCCAGCGGGAGTAGAGGTCCTGGTGGAAGTCGGGGTAGACGCGGATGCCCGCGTCCAGGAAGGCGCCCATCTGAGCGGTGGCGGCCGCCAGATAGCTACTGTTCGTAGCGCCCCGCACGGGCTCCGCGTACGCCCAGGAGAGCAGGAAGCGGACGCTGTTGCCGCCGCCGAGCGCTCGCAGCGCGGTGGCGGACTTCTTGGCGTCGGCGACCGACGCGAAGGGCAGTCCGTTGTTCTCCTTGAGCTTCGTCTCGCCGGAGACGTTGTAGCCGCGGAGCACGACCTCGCGGCCCAGAGCGTCGGAGAACCGACCGTTCTGGACGGTGAGGGTGGTGGAGGTAGGAGAGTCGAACCAGAGGGTGTCGGCCCGAGCGGGCTGGGAGCCGACAGTGGTCAGGAAACCCGTGACCAGGACCAGTACGCCGAGCACATGCACACGCGACTTCGACATGTGCATTACAGTCCCGCGTGCATCAGGAGTCGTCAATACCAACTGACTCATGAGTAACCTTCAGCTTTTGACGCTCATGGGCGATCATCAAGTCACATGGGCGACAAAAGGAGCGGATCGTGCGTGACATTCTCCCCGCGCTCGGGCGCTGGTACGCGGCGGGCGAACCGTTCGGACTCGCCACCGTCGTCTCGGTGAGCCGCAGCGCGCCCCGCGACCCCGGGGCCGCGATGGCCGTGGGGCCCGGCGACGAGGTGGTGGGCAGCGTGTCCGGGGGATGTGTCGAGGGCGCGGTGTTCGAGCTGGCCCAGGAGGTCGTGGCGAGCGGGGAGGCACGGCTCGAGACCTTCGGCTACAGCGACGAGGACGCCTTCGCGGTGGGGCTGACCTGCGGCGGTGAGATCACCGTGCTGGTACGGCCTGTCACTCCCGCCCTCGATCCCTCCTTCGGGTCGGTCGCGGAGACGGTGGCGGCGGGCCGCCCGGTGACCGTCGCGACCGTGACCGACGGTCCGGCGGCGCGCGGCGCCACGCTCGCCGTCCGGCCCGACCGGGTGTCCGGCACGCTGGGCACGACCGGCCTCGACGTGGCCGTCACCGCCGACGCACGCGGTGAACTCGCCCTGGGAGCAACGGGGTTGCGACACTACGGGCCCCATGGGGAGCGGCGCGAGGACGCCGTCACCGTGTTCCTGCACTCCTTCGCGCCCCCGCCCCGCATGCTCGTCTTCGGCGCCATCGACTACGCCGCCGCCGTGGCCCGGATCGGGGTCTTCCTCGGCTACCGGGTCACCGTCTGTGACGCCCGCCCGCTCTTCGCCGTCCCGACGCGCTTCCCCGAGGGCGTCGAGGTGGTCGTCGACTGGCCCCACCGCTATCTGCGCGGCACGGACACCGACGAGCGCACGGTGGTCTGCGTCCTGACCCACGACCCGAAGTTCGACGTACCGCTGCTGGCGGAGGCGCTGCGCCGGCCCGCCGCGTACGTCGGGGCGATGGGCAGCCGGCGTACCCACGACGACCGTCACAGACGGCTGACGGAGGCCGGCCTCACCGAGCCGGAGCTGTCCCGGCTGCGCTCCCCCATCGGGCTGGATCTGGGTGCCCGTACGCCCGAGGAGGTGGCGGTGTCCGTGGCCGCCGAGATCGTCGCCCTGCGCTGGGGCGGCAGCGGGGTGGCACTGACGGCGACGGGCGGCGCCATCCATCCGCCGAAGGCGGGTCAGGCCTGACGGGGCGGCAGCCTGTACAGCACCACGTCGGCGAGCTGCCCCTCGTCCGTCACCGTCGCCGTCATGTACGTGCAGTGCGGCTGACGGCGCCGGTCCGTCGGTGAGCCGGGGTTCAGCAGCCGCAGGCCGGTGTCCGCGGTGCTGTCCCACGGGATGTGGCTGTGGCCGAACACCAGCACGTCGACGTCGGGGAAGCGGGCGGCGCAGCGGGCCTCCCGGCCCTGGGCGGGACCCGTCTCGTGGACGACCGCGAAGCGCAGACCGCCGAGGTCGGCGTGCGCCACCTCGGGGAGTCTGGCGCGCAGGTCGGGGCCGTCGTTGTTGCCGTACACGCCGATCAGACGACGGGAACGGGCCTCCAGGAGATCGAGGGTGGCCGTGTCGATCCAGTCGCCGGCGTGGAGGACGACATCGGCGAGCGGGAGTTCGGTGAGGAGCGCCGCAGGCAGTCGCCTGGCGCGTTTGGGGAGGTGGGTGTCGGAGAGGAGCAGAAGGCGCACCACCCGAGCGTAGACGCCTGCTGGGGCGCTCCCCCGCCACGCCCCGACAGGTGTGGGGGACCCTCGCCCGGTTAGTATCAGGCAGCCCGGACCGTGCCTTTGCGGAAACGGGGAGTAAAGCCAAAAGGGGGCTTCCAGCCGCATGCCGGTCAAGGTCAGCGTCATCGTTCCGGTGTACAACCCGGGACCGTACATCGAGGACTGCGTCGCGTCGCTGCTGCGGCAGTCGCTGCCCGCCGACGAGTACGAAGTGATCTTCGTCAACGACGGTTCCACCGACGAGACCCCGGCCCGGCTGGACCAGCTCGCCGCGGAGGAACCGCGTTTCCAGGTCATCCACCAGGAGAACTCGGGCTGGTCGGGCAAGCCGCGCAACGTCGGCATCGAGGCCTCGCAGGGCGAGTTCGTGATGTTCGTCGACAACGACGACTACCTCGGCGACGAGGCTCTCGAGCGGATGTACGAGTACGGCGTGGCCAACGGCGCCGATGTGATCGTCGGCAAGATGGCCGGCAAGGGCCGCCCGGTCCCGGTCGAGCTGTTCCGGCACAACCACCCCAAGGCCGGTGTCGAGAACGCCCCGCTGATCGACAGCCTCACCCCGCACAAGATGCTCCGCCGCGCGTTCCTCGACCGCATCGGCCTGCGTTTCCCCGAGGGCAGGCGGCGTCTTGAGGACCATGTCTTCGTGACCGAGGCCTATCTGCGCGCGGACAACGTGTCCGTGCTCAGCGACTACGTCTGCTACTACCACGTCAAGCGCGACGACGCCTCGAACGCGGGGTTCCAGCGCTTCGACCCGGTCGGCTACTTCCGCAACCTGCGCGAGGCCCTCGACGTCGTCGAGCGGTACACCGAGCCCGGCGTGGTGCGCGACCGCCTCTACCGGCGCTGGCTGCGCAACGAGATGGTCGAGCGCATGCGCGGCAACCGGCTGCTCAAGCTGCCGGAGGACTACCGCAAGGAGATGTTCGACGAGATCCGCGGGGTCGTCGTCGAGCGTTTCGGCCCGGGTGTCGCCAACGGGATGCAGGAGGCGCAGCGGATCGTGGCGGCGCTGATCGCCGCCGACCGGCTGGACGACGTGATCGCGTTCGCCGAGTGGGAGGCGTCGCTCGCCCCCACGGCCACCCCGCAGAGCGTCGAGTGGCGTGACGGTGTCCTGCACGTCGGCTTCACCGCCGAGTTCACCTCGCGCGGCAGGCCGATGACGTTCCCCGCCGAGGACGACAGCGACGGCGCCGACCTGGACGGCACGCCCACCGACGCCGACGACGCGATCGCCCGGGTGGGCGCGTCCACGGTCTCCCGGTTCGGCAGTGCGACGGCGGACTTCCTGGTGCGTGAGCGGACCACGGCCGCCCAGTTCTTCCAGCCGGTGGAGCTCACCCGCGAGACCCTCCCGGCCGACGAGGACGGGCAGGTGCGGCTGGTGCTGCGCGGCACGGCCACCGTCGACCCCGGCACGGCGGCGGGCGGTGTGGTGCTCGGCGGCGGTCTGTTCGACGTGTTCGTCCGGATCAAGCTGGGCGGCTGGACCCGTGAGTGCCGTCTCGGCCCGGTGAAGCTGGACCCCCGTCCGGTCCCGCCGGCCGGTGTGGTCGCCGGTCGCGTCGTCCTGCCGTACTGGACCGCGAAGCAGGCCACGCTGTCCCTGGACGTCGACCGCGCGGTCAAGGGCGTGGGCCTCGGCCGCCTCAAGCCCGACGATGTCACCGTCACGGGTGACCGCCTGCGCGTGGCCCTCCCCCTGCACGTGCCCGGCGACACCAAGGCACTGCTGCGGCTGACCTCGTCGGCGGTCGCCGAGCCCGTGGAGGTGTCCGGCACGCTGTCCGGCGCCCCCGACGGTTCCGGGGCGTTCGTCGAGGCGACGCTGCCCGGCGGCGCACTGGCCGACGGGACGTGGAAGCCCGCGCTGTGCCTGGCCCCGGAGGCCGGCGAGCCGCGCTTCCTGGCGATGTCCGTCGGTCTCAGCGCCAAGGGCGGCCGTGTGCAGGTCGTGCGGCCCACCAGGCCGGCCGGGCCGAGCACCGGGCAGCGGCTGGTCCGCAAGGTGCGGCGCGCCCTCGGGAAGATCGCGCGCAAGGCCGGGCTCCGACGCGGAAACGGAGCCTGACAGCATGCGAGCACTGGACATCGAAGGCGCCTGGGTACTGGAGCCGAAGATCTTCCCGGACGACCGGGGCGCCTTCCACGAGTGGTACCGGGGCGAGGAGTTCCGCGAGGCCACCGGCTACGACCTCTCCCTGGCCCAGGCGAACTGCTCGGTCTCGCGCCGGGGCGTCGTACGCGGGGTGCACTTCTCGGACGTACCGCCGAGCCAGGCCAAGTACGTGACGTGCGTGCGCGGCGCGGTCCTGGACGTGGTGGTGGACATCCGGGTCGGCTCACCCACCTACGGGCGGTGGGAGGCGGTACGGCTCGACGACGAGACCCGGCACGCCGTGTTCCTCGCGGAAGGCCTCGGGCACGCCTTCATGGCGCTCACCGACGACGCCACCGTGGTGTACCTGTGCTCGACGGGGTACGCGCCGGGGCGCGAACACGGCGTGCATCCGCTCGACCCGGCGCTGGGGATCGCCTGGCCCGAGGGAATCGAGCCGGTGCTGTCGGAGAAGGACGCCGAGGCGCCGACGCTGGCGGAGGCGGAGCGGGCGGGGCTGCTGCCGTCGTACGAGGAGTGCAAGGCGTACTACGCGGAGCTGCGCGGCAACCGGTAACTCCCCCGCAGAAACGCACCGCGGCCCCGGCAGCTGATCAGCTGCCGGGGCCGCGGGTTTCGCTCAGTCCTGCGTCAGCGGCTGGTGCTCAGCGGCGCCAGGCTGCGGCGCAGCTGCTCCAGGCCCTTGCCGCGCTTGGTGCCGCGGTTGCGGGACCTGACGAGGGGGGCCCAGAAGGCGGCCTCGACCAGCGTCTCCGGCTTGATCGCGGGCGTCCGCTCCAGGACGCTCTCGGGCACCTTCTGCGGGTCCGGGACCTCGAACTCCGCGATGATCTCGTCGTACTTGTCCTTCAGCACGGTGTTGTCGGGGTCGGCGCCGAAGACGATGAGCTGTCCGGTGGGCGCCGTGTCGACGAGGACCGTGACCAGGTCGGGACGGTACCGGGCGAGGATCTCGATCAGCTTGTAGACGTCGCCGGTCCAGGCGTTGGTGTGCCGGTCGCGGGCGGCCTCGTCGATGCTGCGCGGCAGCATGTCGTCGAGGACGATGACGCTGGCCCAGTCCGAGTGCTTCTCGACGTTGATGAAGTCGCGCAGCGCGTACTCGAACAGGTGCATGCCGTCGATGAACGACAGGTCGAGCGTGGTGCGCTGCCAGTAGCCGAACGGGCTGCGGTTGCGAGCCAGGTTGCGCAGGGGGTGCCGGCCGCCCTTGAGGTGGGCGAGAGGGTTCTCCCGGGCGAAGAAGTCGTCGCTGGTCGCCTTCGCCAGGTGGACGTCGGCGCGGATCTCCGAGACCACCTTGAACGCGGGGTCGATCGCGATGCTCGGTACCCGGGACAGGGTCAGGCTTCGGCCGTCGTTGACGCCGATCTCCAGGTAGTTCCTGTTCGCGCTGACCTTGTGGAGCTCCCGGAGGAACTCATGGCGTTTCACTAGGAAATCTCCTTGCGGATGTGTGGCAGTGCTTCGTGCAGGGCGGTACGCCAGTCTCGGAGAGGTCCGAGACCGGTCTGCTGCCAGCGGCCGTGGCCGAGGACGCTGTACGCGGGCCGGGGTGCGGGCCGGGTGAAGGCCGCACTGGTGGTGGGGTGCACGCGGTCCGGGTCGGCGTCGATGAGGCGGAACACCTCACGCGCCAGCTCGAACCAGGTGGCCTCGCCGGAGTTGGTGGCGTGCAGGATACCGTTCGCCTCGGGGCCGGTCAGGGGCCCCAGGTCGGCGATCCGTGCGGCGACGTCGGCGCTCCAGGTGGGCTGGCCGCGTTGGTCGTCGACGACGTCGAGGGTGTCCCGACGCGCCTCCAGGTCGATCATCGTACGCACGAAGTTGCCGCCGTGGGCGCCGTACAGCCAGGCCGTGCGCAGGATGGCGCTCGCGTCGGGAAGCGTGGCCAGGACGGCCTGTTCACCGGCGAGTTTGGTGCGGCCGTACGCCGTGCGCGGGGCCGGGGTGTGGTCCTCGGGGTACGGGGTGCTGCGGGCCTCGCCGTCGAAGACGTAGTCGGTGGACACATGGATCAGCCGGGCGCCGTGCTCGGCGCAGGCCTGGGCGAGCAGGCGCGGTCCGACGCCGTTGATCAGGAGAGCCGTCTCCTCGTCCGTCTCGGCGTCGTCGACGGCGGTGTGGGCGGCGCAGTTGACGACCAGGTCGGGCCGGTGCTCCTCGAAGACGCGGCGCACGTCGTCCGGGTCGGTGATGTCGAGGGCGGCGCGGGCGAGGCCCACGACGTCCTCACCGCGTCGGAGGAGTTCCCCGACGGTGTCGTGGCCGAGCATGCCGGCGGCGCCGGTCACCAGCCACTTCATCCGCTGACCTGCTTCCCGGCCCGCTCGTCCTTCTCATCGGCGCCGACGCGTCGCTTGAGGGGTTCCCACCAGGCGCGGTTGTCGCGGTACCAGGCGACGGTGGCGGCGAGTCCGGCGGCGAAGTCGTGGCGCGGGGTGTAGCCCAGCTCGTCGTGGAGCTTGCTCCAGTCGACGGAGTAGCGCAGGTCGTGGCCCTTGCGGTCCTCGACGTACTCCACGCTGTCCCAGTCGGCCCCGCAGGCCTCCAGGAGCAGTCCGGTGAGTTCCTTGTTGCTCAGTTCCGTGCCGCCGCCGATGTTATAGACCTCGCCGGGCCTGCCGCCGGTGCGCACCAGGTCGACGCCCTGGCAGTGGTCGTCGACGTGCAGCCAGTCGCGGACGTTGAGGCCCTCGCCGTAGAGCGGGACCTTCTTGCCGTCCAGCAGGTTGGTGACGAAGAGCGGGATGACCTTCTCGGGGAACTGGTGCGGCCCGTAGTTGTTGGAGCAGCGGGTGACGCGGACGTCCAGGCCGTGGGTGCGGTGGTAGGCGAGGGCGAGCAGGTCCGAGGACGCCTTCGACGCCGAGTAGGGCGAGTTGGGGGCCAGCGGATGGTCCTCCGGCCAGGAGCCGGACTCGATCGAGCCGTACACCTCGTCGGTGGACACGTGCACGAAGGGGCCGACGCCGTAGCGCAGGGCCGCGTCCAGCAGCACCTGGGTGCCCACGACGTTGGTGCGGACGAAGTCGGCGGCGCCGTCGATCGAGCGGTCCACGTGGGACTCGGCGGCGAAGTGGACGACCTGGTCGGCCTCGGCCATCAGCTTGTCGACGAGTTCGGCGTCGCAGATGTCGCCCTGGACGAACTTCAGCCGGGGGTGGCCGACCGGGAGGTTCTCCAGGGTGCCCGCGTACGTGAGCTTGTCCAGCACGGTGATCCGGGGCGCGTCGGGGGCGTCGGACGCGAGGAGGGTGCGGACGTACGTGGAGCCGATGAATCCGGCGGCGCCGGTGACGAGGAGGTTCATGAGTGGATCTGCACCTTGCTGTGGTCTCCGAGGACGAGTCGGTGGGCGCTGGGAACACTGGGGGCCGGGGTCACCTCGACGTGCCTGCCGATGAGCGAGGACTCGATGCGGCCCACCCCGGCGATGGACGAGTCCCGCAGCACGATGGAGAACTCCAGCTCGCTGTCGGTGATCCGGCAGTTCTCCGCGACGGAGGTGAACGGCCCGACGTAGGAGTCGCTGACGACGGTTCCGGCGCCGATGACGACGGGGCCGACGATGCGTGAGCGGCTGATGCTCGCGCCCTCCTCGATCACCACCCGCCCTATGGTCTCGGACGCGGTGTCCACGTCGCCGTCGATCCGCCGCTCCAGGCCCTCCAGGACCATGCGGTTGACCTCCAGCATGTCGGTGACGTTCCCCGTGTCCTTCCAGTAGCCCTGGATGAGCGTGGACCGTACGTCGGACCGGGCGTCGATCAGGTACTGGATGGCGTGGGTGATCTCCAGCTCGCCGCGCCCGGAGGGGCTGATGGCGCGTACGGCGTCGTGGATCACCGGGGTGAAGAGGTACACGCCGACGAGCGCGAGGTCGCTCTTGGGGTGTTCGGGCTTCTCCTCCAGGCCGATGACCTGGCCGTCCGCGTCGAGTTCGGCGACGCCGAAGGAGCGCGGGTCGGGCACCCGGGTGAGCAGGATCTGGGCGTCGGGGCGAAGGCGGCGGAACTCGTCGACGAGGTCGCTGATGCCACCGATGATGAAGTTGTCGCCGAGGTACATGACGAAGTCGTCGTCACCGAGGAAGTCCCGTGCGATCAGCACCGCGTGGGCCAGGCCCAGGGGCTTTTCCTGCGGGATGTAGGTGACTTTGAGGCCGAACCTCGATCCGTCGCCGACCGCTTCCTCGATCTCGGCGGCCGTGTCACCGACGATCATGCCGACCTCGGTGATGCCCGCGTCGGCGAGGGATTCCAGGCCGTAGAACAGCACGGCTTTGTTGGCCACGGGTACGAGCTGCTTCGCCGAGGTATGGGTGATCGGCCGAAGCCGCGTGCCGGCGCCGCCGGAGAGCACGAGAGCCTTCATCCGTTCACCCTAGCTTCGATTTCCCACGACGTAATATCCGGTGCCGCAGCGTGACCGGCCCGGGGGCCCGCCCGCGTGCCCTCAGGGCTCCAGCGCGAGCTCGCTCCACACCTGTTTGCCGCCGCTGACCGGGACGGTTCCCCAGGCCACCGACATGGCCTCGACCAGGAGCATGCCCCGGCCGCCGGTGGCCTCCCAGCCGAGGTTCGTCGGTCTGATGGGTGTACGGGGCGAGTTGTCCGCGACGGCGACGCGCAGTCGGCCGTTGAAGAGGGTGAGGTCGAGCCGGACCTGGCCGTCGGTGTGCACGAGGGCGTTGGTGACCAGCTCGGAGACCACGAGGAGGATGGTGTCCAGGTTCTCCTGGACGCCCGGTTCCCCCGCCACCCCCCAGGCGCGCAGGGTGCGCCGGGTGAAGCGGCGGGCGTGCCGGACCGCCTCGGGCACCCGCCACACCGTCCAGCTCTCCCGCAGCGGGCGCCGCTCCATGCCGTCGTAGCGCAGCAGGAGCAGTGCCACGTCGTCGTTGCGGTTGGCGCCCGCGAGCAGGGCGTCGGCGACCAGGCCGAGGTGGGCGGGGTCGGCGGCGGCGAGATCGGCGGCGAGGGCGTCGAGGCCGTCCTCGATGTCGATCTGGGCGGACTCGACGAGACCGTCGGTCGTGAGGGCGATGAGGGTACCGGCCTGGAGGCGGAGCATGCTCATCGGGTACTCGGCCCGGGCCAGCACGCCGAGCGGGGGGCCGACGTCGGACTCGGTGATCTCGGTGGTGCCGTCGGGATGGCGGACGACGGGGGGAAGGTGGCCGGCCCGGACGTACCAGGCGGTGCCCTCCTCCATGTCGACCTCGACATAGCAGCAGGTGGCGAAGAGGTCGGTCTCCATGTCGACAAGGAGACGGTTGGCGTGGGAGACGACGACGTCCGGCGGGTGGCCCTCGACGGCGTACGCGCGCAGGGCGGTGCGCATCTGGCCCATCAGGGTGGCGGCGCCCGCGTTGTGCCCCTGGACGTCGCCGATGACGAGGGCGACGTGGTTGTCGGGCAGTGGGATCACGTCGTACCAGTCGCCGCCGACCTCCAGGCCCTCGGTGGTCGGGAGGTAGCGGGCCTCGGCGACCCCGCCGGGCAGTCTGGGCAGGCGGCGGGGCAGCAGGGAGCGCTGGAGCATCCCGACGAGTTCGTGTTCGGCGTCGAAGGCGTGGGCGCGGGTCAGCGCCTGTCCGGCCAGACCGGCGGCGGCGGTGAGCAGGGCGCGTTCGTCGGTGCCGAACTCGTGCGGGCTGTCCCAGCCGATCAGGCAGATGCCGGCCATCCGGCCGCCCGCGGGCAGCGGCAGCACGGCGAGACCACCGGGGCCGACGCCGTCGAGCGCGGGCTCCAGTTCGGTGCCCGCGGGCCAGATGGCGGCCCTGCCCTCGCGCAGGGCGGCGGCCAGCGTCGGCATGGAGCGGACGGGCGACTCGGGCCACTCGGAGCGCCACTCCAGCCGCCACAGCTCGGGCCAGGACTCGGGTTCGGGCGGGTCGAGGACGGTGACGACGAGCCGTTCGTTGTCCAGTTCGGCGAGGGCGATCCGGTCGGCCAGCAGCGGCTCGCGCAGCGCGGTGACGACGGCCTGGCTGACGTCACGGACGGTTCCTGCGGTGGCCAGGGCGGCGGCGAGGCGCTGGACGCGGGCCACGTCGGTGACACCGGAGCGCAGGGTGGAGGCGTCACCGACCGTGCCCACGAGCCGGGCGGCCCGGCCCTCTCCGGCGATCACGAGGCGCCCGCGCAGCCGCAGCCATCTCGGCGGGCCGGCGGGCTGGAGGACCCGGAACTCCAGTTCCCGGTCGCCGATGGACATGTGGTCGGCCTCGACGACGGACATCAGGGAGGGCAGGTCCTCGGGCACGGTCAGCCCGAGCAGGGTCTCGACCTTGCCGTCGAAGTCCGCCCGGTCGAGCGCGAACAGTTCGAGGAGTTCGTCGCCGACCTCGACGCGCCCGCTGTCCATGGCGAGGCTGAAGGCGCCGGCCGCCAGTTCACCGGGGTCCGAGGCGGCGAGCGGAGCGGGCCAGGCGACGGCTTCGGCGAGCAGTCCGAGGCAGCCCCGGGCGCTGTCGTCGAAGCCACCGGGGCTTTCCGTCACGACGAGCAGACAGCCGCCGTCACCGGCCGCCGCGCCCGCGCGGACGGGCAGGGCGGCCAGATGGACGGCACCGGCCGGCATCCGCCGGGACTCGGCGCACTCGGCGAGTTCGTCGGGGCCGAGCCAGACCGGCCGCCCGGTGCGGTGGGCGTCCGCGGCGGGCGAGTGGGCGGCCACGGGATAGCTGTCGCGCAGGCCGTACAGCGTCCGCGGCACCCCGGCCGACTCGACGAGACACAGCACGTCACCGGTGTCGCCCGGGGTGTAGACGGCGGCGACGCTCGCGCCCGCGAAGACGAGCGTCTGTTCGAGGATCCGACGGAGGCGCTCACGGGGGTCGAGGTCGGCGGCGAGCGACTTCAGGGCGAGTTCGGCACGCGCCGTTCTCGATCCGCGTCCCGCCTCCTCACTGACCACGTCGTCATTACAGCGCGTATGGGGCGCGGGCGCAGCCCCTGACGCTCCGGGCGTTCGCCCCGGCCGTACCCATGCGTTCCGCACAGTGCACTCGTGACAGCCGTGACTGTCGGGACCCGTGCACGGACTGGAAGGCTCGGTGCAAGCCATCGAGGAGGCGGGCATGGACCAGCGGTACGAGGTGTACGCACTCGCCGACCAGCACTTCTACGAGACGCCCGACCGGCTGTCCGCAGCCGGCCAGGCCGCTCCCCTGTTCGAGACGGCCGGCCGTGCGGTGCCGGCGGGCTGGCGGGCGGGGCGGATCGGCGACTGGCTGGCGCTGACGCCGCTCGGCGCGGACGGCGACCCGCTGCCCGGACCCACCCAGGGCTGGAAGGTGCACGCTTCCGCCACCCGGGCGAACGCGGAGCGGATCGCCGCGGCGGTGTGGGACTACTGCGTGCCGCGCGGTATCCCTTTCAAGTTCCTGCCGGGCCCCCATCTGCTGCACCTGCGCAACACCAAGTACGCGGGCCGCGACGGCAGCGGGAAGTTCGTGACGATCTACCCGGCCGACGAGGATCACCTGCACCAGGTGCTGACCGAGCTGGGCGCGCTGCTGGAGGGCTGCGAGGGCCCCTACATCCTCACCGATCTGCGCTGGCACGACGGTCCGCTGTACGTCCGTTACGGGGCGTTCGCGCGCTCCTTCGTGGTCGACGAGCGCGGTTCGCTCGTCCCGGCCGTGCGGGACGGTGAGGGACGGCTGGTGCCGGACCGGCGCGCGCCGTCCTTCCAGGTCCCGGAGTGGGTACGGCTGCCCGCGTTCCTGGAGACGCAGCTCGCGGCCCGCAACGCGACGACGGTGAGCGACCTGCCGTACCGCATCGAGAAGGCCCTGCACTTCTCCAACGGCGGCGGTGTCTATGTCGGCACCGACACGCGCGACGAGCGCCGTGTCGTCCTGAAGGAGGGGCGTCCGCACGCGGGGCTGGCGGCCGACGGCGCGGACGCGATCACCCGGCTGGAGCGCGAGCGTGCGGCGCTGGAGCGGGTGTCGGGGCTCGGGACGGTGCCCGAGGTGCGTGACTGGTTCACGCTCGGGGACCACCGCTTCCTCGTCATGGACTTCATCGAGGGGCGCCCCCTCAACTCGTTCTTCGCCGAGCGCCACCCGCTGCTCACGCACGACCCCGATCCGGAGGCGGTGGCCGCCTATACCCGGTGGGCGCTGCGTATCCACCGTGCGGTCGAGGAGACCGTCGAGGCGGTGCACGCGCGCGGGATCGTCTTCAACGACCTGCACATCTTCAACATCATGGTGGCGCCCGACGAGGAGTCGGTGTCCCTGGTCGACTTCGAGGCGGCGGCACCGGTCGAGGAGCGGGGCCGCCAGGTCGTGGCCCACCCGGGGTTCTTCGCCCCGCCCGACCGCAGGGGCCTGGACGTCGACCGGTACGCGCTGGCGTGTCTGCGGCTCGCGCTCTTCATGCCCCTGACCACCCTGTTCGTGGTGGACCGTGGCAAGGCGGCCCACCTGGCCGAAGTGATCGCCGGCCAGTTCCCGGACGTACCGGCCAAGTTCCTGGCCGAGGCGGTCGCCGAGATCACCCGTGACGTGTCCGAGCCGGGATCCGGCCGCCCCGCACCCGCGCCGCCCGCCGCTCCTGTGGAGCCCGGCGACTGGCCGTACAGCCGTGACTCGATGGTGAAGGCGATTCTCGCCTCGGCCACCCCCGAACGGGACGACCGGCTCTTCCCGGGTGACATCACCCAGTTCTCCGACGGCGGCGGACTCGGGGTCGCGCACGGCGCGGCCGGGGTGCTGTACGCGCTGTCCCGGGCGGGCGCGGAGCGGTACGAGGAGGGCGAGCGCTGGCTGCTGGCGCACACCGACCCCGTACCGGTGGGCACACCGCTGGGTCTGTACGACGGTCTCGCGGGCGTCGCCCATGTCCTCGACCTGCTCGGGCACCGCCCGCGCGCGCTGGACCTGATCGACGTCGTCCTCCGGGAGAAGTGGCACAAGCTCTCCTCGGACCTGCGCGGCGGCCTCGCCGGGCTGGGCCTGGTCCTGGGCGGGCTGGCGCGCACGACCGGGGAGACGGAGTTCGCCCTGCGGGCCCAGGACGTCACCGACATCCTGCTGAGCCGTCTGGACGAGCCGCTCCCCGACCCGCCGAAGCGCCGCGCCGGACTCCTGCGGGGCGCGAGCGGGCCCGCGCTGCTGTTCCTCCGGCAGTACGAGGCGACAGGCGACCCCGCGCTGCTCGACGCGGCCGGCACGGCGCTGCGCCGGGACCTGGACCGCTGCGTCGTCCAGCGGGGCGGCGGTCTCGAGGTCGACGAGGGATGGCGGACCATGCCCTACCTCGCGGAAGGCAGCGTGGGGATCGGCCTGGTCCTCGACGACTACCTGGCACTCGACGCGGCCGAGGGGCGCTCCCGGACCCGTTCCGACGGGCGCGAGGGCTTCGAGGAGGCCCGGGACCGGATCCTGACCTCCGCCGCCTCGCGCTTCTACGCACAGCCCGGCCTGTTCCAGGGCAGGGCAGGCATGATCCTGCATCTCGCCCGCACCGGCGCCCCCGAGGCGCGGCTGCGGGAACAGATCGCGGGGCTCGGCTGGTACGCGATGTCGTACCAGGGCCAACTGGCCTTCCCCGGGCACCAGATGATGCGGCTCTCCATGGACCTGGGCACCGGTACCGCGGGCTGTCTGCTCGCGCTCGGCGCGGCCCTCGACGAGAC
Source organism: Streptomyces kryoterrae (assembly GCF_054072135.1). Taxonomy (NCBI): domain Bacteria; kingdom Bacillati; phylum Actinomycetota; class Actinomycetes; order Kitasatosporales; family Streptomycetaceae; genus Streptomyces; species Streptomyces kryoterrae. The sequence continues at coordinate 752,446 of NZ_CM133358.1, forward strand.
GGCCCCCGCCGCTCTGCCCTTCCTCCCGCCGCTACGGCGGCCCCAGAACGCGGCTCCGCACCAGGAGTCGTGACGCGACACCCGTACCCACAGGAGATCCCGGAACTCACCGGGACCAACGAAAGGAATCGACATGGCACTGCTCGACCTTCAGACGATGGAGTCCGACGAGACCGCCGCCACGGGCGCCAACAGCACGCTCAGCCTGCTGTCCTGCGTCAGCGCGGCCAGCGTGACCCTCTGTCTCTAAGCACTCCCGCAGGGGCGCCGGGCGGTCTCTCCCACTCGTGGGAGGGCCGCCCGGCGGTCCGTCACCCCCCGTCGGAGAGTTCCCCGATGACGACAACCACCACCCACGACCGACCGGCCCCGGCCGCGGACACCGCCTCGCCGCTGCGCGCGACCGTGCGCCGCACCGGGGCACGCTGCGCGGTCCTGTTCCTGGTCGCCACGGTCTCGACGGGTCTGAGTCTGGCCCTGCCCCTGACCCTGGGGCGGGCTCTCGACGTGCTGCTGGCGCACCCGGACGGCACCGGCGCCATGCGCTGGGTCCTGTGGTGCGCCGGTCTCGTACTGCTGCTCGCCGTCCTCGACGCCGTGGAGACCGTGCTGAGCGGGACCACGAGTGCCCGCGCCACGGCGTGGCTGCGGCACCGGCTGACCGGGCACCTGCTGGCCGTGGGCCCACGGGCCGGGGCGCGTTTCGGGTCCGGGGAGCTGGTGGCCCGGCTGGTGGGCAACGCCGCGCAGGCCGGGACCGCGCCCGCCGCCCTGGCCGCGCTGCTGGCCGCGCTCGCCGGACCGGTCGGAGCGGTGGTTGCGCTCGGCCTGCTCGACCCGTGGCTGGCGGCGGTGTTCCTCGCCGGGGCGCCCCTGCTGGCCCTGCTGCTGCGGACCTTCACCCAGGACTCGTCACGGTGCGTGGCCGACTACCAGGACGCCCAGGGGCGGATCGCCGGTGCGCTCGCGGAGGCGATCGGCGGGTCCCGCACCATCGCCGCGTGCGGGACGGCGGACCGTGAGGTGGCCCGGGTCCTGCGGCCACTGCCCGAGCTCACCCGCGCGGGCCACCGGATGTGGCACGTCCAGGGACGCGCGGCGGCCAGGGCGGTCGCCCTGGCCCCGTTGCTGCAGTTGGGGGTCGTGGCCGTGGCGGGCGTCCTGCTGGTCCGCGGCCGGCTGACGGTGGGCGAGATGCTCGCCGCCTCGCGGTACGCCGTCCTGGCGGCCGGGGTGGGCGTCCTGGTCGGGCAGTTGTCGGGGCTGGTCCGGGCCCGCGCGTCGGCCCGCCGCCTCGGCGAGGTGCTGGCCGAGCCGGTCACGCCGTACGGCAGCCGCCGGCTGCCTCCGGGCCAGGGTCGGCTGGAGCTGCGCGGGGTCACCGCCCGCCGTGGCGGGCGGACCATCCTGGACGGGGTCGACCTGGTCGTGCCCGGGGGCAGCACACTCGCCGTGGTCGGCCGCTCCGGCACGGGCAAGTCCCTCCTCGCGGCCCTCGCGGGACGTCTCACCGACCCCGACGAAGGCACCGTCCTGCTGGACGGCGTACCACTGCCCGACCTGGACCACGACGAGCTGCGCCGCGCGATCGGCTACGCCTTCGAGCGCCCCGCGCTGCTGGGCGACACCGTCGCGGACACGATCGGCTTCGGCGTCCGGCCGGCGCCGCCCGACCGGATCAGGGCCGGCGCCGCCGCCGCCCGCGCGGACTCGTTCGTCCGCCGGCTGCCCGACGGCTACGCCACCCCCAGCCGGGCCGCCCCCCTCTCCGGGGGTGAGCGGCAGCGCCTCGGCCTCGCCCGGGTACTGGCCCGCGACAGCAGGCTGCTCGTCCTCGACGACGCGCTCTCCAGCCTCGACACGGTCACCGAACACCAGGTGGTCGAGGCACTGCTGCACCACTCCCCCGGCAGCACCCGGGTGATCGTCGCCCACCGGGTCTCCACGGCGGCCCGCGCGGACACGGTGGCCTGGCTGGACGGAGGGCGGGTGCGGGCGGTGGGAACCCATGCGCGGCTATGGCGTGAGAAGGGCTACCGGGAGGTGTTCGCGGATGCCGAAGAATGAACGCGCCCGGCGGCGACATGCCAGAAGCTACGGCCTACGCGCGCGGACCGCGATTCCCGCAGGCCGCCAGCACCCGCTCACGCGACCAGGACACCTGCACGACCGCAGCGCACCGACAGCCACCAGGAGGTGATCACGGATGCGCGAGGGTGAGGACGCTCGGCGGCGGCCGGCCGGAAGCTACGGCCTACGCGCGCGTGGACTGCGGTTTCTGCGGCAGCAGCGGCGGGTCGTGGCGCGGCTCGTGCTGTGGTCCCTGCTGGAGACCGCGCAGACCTTCCTCATGGGCTATGCCCTCGCCCGCGCCCTCGACGAGGGGTTCCTGCGCGGCCGGACGGGCGTCGGACTCGGGTGGCTCGGCGTCGCCGCGCTCGCGGTCGCGGTCGGGGCCTACGGCACGGGGCGGGTGTACCGGGCGGTCGCCTCGCTCGTCGAACCGTTGCGGGACCGGCTCGTGGAGCGGGTGGTGGCGCGCGGGGTCCGGGAGGCGGAGGGCGGGGCGCTCTCCGCGCTGACCCAGCAGGTGGAGATCGCCCGGGACACCTTCGCCGGGGTGGTGATGGTCTCCCGTTCGTTCGTCTTCACAGCCGCGGGCGCGCTGATCGGACTGGGCTCGCTGGCCCCGCCCCTGCTGCTGGTGGTCGTGCCCCCGCTGGTCGCCGGCGTGGGCCTCTTCGCGGCGAGCATGCGCCCGCTGGCCCACCGCCAGGAGGCGTTCCTCGTCGCCGACGAACGCCTCGCCGACCGGCTCGGCGACGTCTGCGAGGGACTGCGGGACGTGACCGCGGGAGGCGCGGAGGAGCAGGTGGCGGCCGATGTCGGCGAACGGGTCGAGGCCGAACTGCGGACGGCCCGCTCACTGGCCCGCTGGGGACTACCGCGCGTGGCGTCGATCGCCGTCGGCGGCCAACTCCCCATCGTCCTGCTGCTGCTGACCGCGCCCTGGCTGTTGCGCAGTGGCGTCACACCCGGTGCGCTGGTCGGCGCGCTCGCCTATGTCACCCAGTCCCTGCTGCCCGCCCTCCAGAACCTGGTCCACGGCATGGGCACCAGCGGCTCCCGGCTCGCGGTGGTACTGCGCCGCCTGGTGCCGCCCGGCCCGGCGGCGGAGGGCGGCAGCGGTCCGGACCCCCGCCCCGCCCACACCCCCGCGAGGGCGCCCGCCCTGACCGTCTCCGGCCTCACCTTCGCCTACGGCCCCACCTGTGCGCCCGTGGTGGAGAACCTCACCCTCAGCCTGCCCCCGGGCACGCGGCTCGCCGTCGTCGGCCCCAGTGGCATCGGCAAGTCCACCCTCGTCTCCCTGGCCGCCGGACTCCTCGAACCCCAGCACGGCGCGATCCGGCTGTGCGGGCACCCGGTGCCCGGCGACACCGCCCACGCGCACCGGGTCGTCATACCCCAGGAGGCGTACGTGTTCAGCGGGACGTTCGCCGACAACCTCGGCTGTCTACGGCCGGATCCCGTGCCCGAGTCCGAACTGCTGGCCGCCGCCGAGGCGGTCGGGCTCGCCCCGCTCCTCGCCCGGCACGGCGGACCCGGGAGCCTGGTCGACCCGGCCGCGCTCTCGGCGGGCGAGCGGCAACTGATCGCGCTGACCCGGGCCTGGCTCTCGTACGCCTGTGTGGCGCTCCTCGACGAGGCGACCTGTCATCTGGACCCGGAGGCCGAGGAACGCGCCGAGCGGGCCTTCGCCTCCCGGGCCGGCACCACCCTGGTCGTGGTGGCGCACCGGATCGCCTCGGCGCGCCGCGCGGACCGTGTCCTCGTCATGGACGGCCGGCGCTGCGCGTACGGGACGCACGACGAACTGCTGGAGCGCTCGTCTCTCTACCGGGACCTGGTGGGCAACTGGTCGGCGGCGCCGCCGAGGCCGTCACAGCCAGCCCTCGCCCTGCGAGATACGGATGGCGTCGACGCGGTTGCGGGCTCCGGTCTTGCGGGTGATGGCCGCCATGTAGTTGCGCACGGTCCCGTGGGACAGGTGCAGGCTGCCGGCGATCTCCGCGACGGACGACCCCTCCGCGGCGAGTGACAGGACGCTCAGCTCACGCGGGGTGAGCGGAATCTGGGTGGCTCTGAGGAAGCCGAAGCCGAGCGAGTCGTCGACGAAACGTTTCCCCGCGGCGACCTTCCGGATGGCGGACACCAGCCGCTCCGGCGCCCCCTCCCTGTCCTTGTCGACGTAGCCGAGCGCGCCCGCCTCCGCCGCCCGCTTCAGCAGGCCCGGCCTGTCGGCGCTGGCCAGTACCAGCAGCCGTGGGGCGGGTGCGCCCGCCCCACGGTCCCGTAACTCGCCCAGCGGCGGTATGCCGTAGGTGTCCAGGCTCTCCAGGTCGGCCGCGCAGACATCGGGCCGCAGCGAACGCACTCTGCCCGCGGCGCTGTGCCAGGAGGCGTCGGACACCCCTAGGTCGGACTCTCTGCTCAGCCACTCCGCCAGGACCGATCGCATCAGACACGCGTCGTGCACCAGAAGTACTCGGATCACTGCCGCTCCTTCACTCGCATCGGCCCGGGTTCACCGCTGTCGCGTGTGCCCCCTTTTCGGCTTCCGCCTCTTGCCGCGTCTCCAGGGCGTGCAGAACTGGCCAACAGGATGCGCGGGGCGCACACGTGGGGCTTTACACGCCGGACATGTGTGTCCACCGCGGGGACACGAGCCGGGACGGCAGAGGTGTCCAGCACGGATCCTTCCTGCCGCGGCCGTCGGCCCCTGGGTGTGCCGGAGCCCGCTCGCCGTGCGCGAAGGGCCGAGTGGACAGAGCCTTGAGTCGGAAGTACCCGGCCCGGCGAGGAGGTGGCCCCGATGGCCGATGGACGGGCCTCCGCGCGCGGACGGCCGGGGGGAGACGCCCGCTCGGCCTCGTTCGGGAAGCCGCTGCTGTCACTGGCGCTGGCGGGGATGATGGAGGACGTCCGGGCCCTCGCCGGCGGGGTGTATCTGCTGGCCCCCGGCGGGTCGGTGCTGGAGATGGCCGTCATGGCGGGGCTGCCCCGGGCGTTCGCGGCACCCTGGGAGCGGGTCGGGATCGGCTCACCGGTCCCCGTCGCCGAGGCCGCGCGCGAGCGGCGGTTCATCTGGGTGGGCGGCGAGGAGGACATGGCCCGGCGGTATCCGCGGGTCGCCGTCGTGCTGCCCTACCCCTTCGCCCTGGCCGCCGTACCGGTGGCGACCGCCTCGACGGTGTACGGGTCGATCTTCGTGACCTGGCCCGGGTCGCACCCGCCGGAGCTGTCGGACCGGGAGCGGGAGCGGCTCAGCTCGGCCTGCGACCGGCTGGCGCTGCGTCTGGAGCGCGCCGCGGCCGAGCACCGTCAACTGCGGCCCGAGAGGGATCTGCTGGCCATCTCGCCCGAGGCGCCCACGGCCGACCCCCTCGGCACGGTCGAGGCGGCACGGATGGTGGCGCGGCTGCCGTACGGGCTGTGCTCGCTGGACCTGCACGGGCGGGTCCGTTTCGTCAACGAGGCCGCCGCGGGCCTGCTGGGTGTCCCCGCGAGCGCTCTGCTGGGCACCCAGCTGTGGGCGCTGCCCTGGCTCGACGATCCGGTGTACGAGGACCGCTACCGCGCCGCGCTGTTCAGCCTGCATGTCACCTCGTTCGTGGCGCTGCGGCCGCCCGGCGACTGGTTGTCGTTCCGGTTGTATCCGAGCGCGACCGGGCTGAGCGTCCGTATCACCCGGGCGCGGGCGGTGGCCGAACTGGACCGGGCGGGGCGCAGACCGGGCGGCCCGTCCAGCCTGGTCACGATCTCGCAGGTGCTGTCCCTGGCGGGGGCCCTCACCGAGGCGGCGAGCGTCCAGGATGTCATCCAGCTGGCCGCGGACGAGATCATGCCGGCGGCCGGCTGTCAGACGCTCGTACTGCTGGGCTCGCAGAGCGGGCGGATGCGCGTGGTGGGGCATCGCGGGTACGCCGACCCAGAGCTCGTGGAGCGGTTCGACGGGTTGCCTCGGACCGCGCAGACCCCGGGGAACCAGGTCCTCACCACCGGTGTGCCCGCCTTCTTCGAGTCCCGGGGGGAGCTGGAGCGGGCGTATCCGGCGGTGCGGGAGATGTCCGGTCCGACGGCGGCCTGGGCGTTTCTCCCGCTGATCGCGTCCGGACGTCCGGTGGGCACCTGTGTGCTGGGCTACGCCGAACAGCACGCGTTCCCCGCCGACGAGCGCGCCGTCCTGACCAGTCTCGGCGGCCTGATCGCCCAGGCTCTGGAGCGGGCCCTGCTGTACGACGCCAAGCACCGGGTCGCGCACGGTCTCCAGGCCGCCCTGCTGCCGAGCTCCCTGCCGTCGCTGCCCGGCTTCGAGGCCGCCGCGCGCTATCTGCCCGCCACCCAGGGCATGGACATCGGCGGCGACTTCTACGACCTGGTGTGCTCGCACGGGCGGGCCTCGGCGGTGATCGGGGACGTCCAGGGGCACAACGTGACGGCGGCCGGCCTGATGGGCCAGATCCGTACGGCCGTACGGGCGTACACGACCGTCGGTCAGGCGCCGGAGGAGGTCATGAGCAGCACCAACCGGCTGTTGATCGACCTCGGCACCGAGCTGTTCGCGAGCTGTCTGTATCTACGGCTCGATCCGGGCACCGGCCGGGCCGTGATGGCCCGTGCGGGGCATCCGCAGCCGTTGCTGAGAGACCCGGACGGGCAGGTACGGGTGCTCGACCTGGCCGGGGGTCCCCTGCTGGGGATCGACGCCTCGGCCACGTACCCGCCGACCGAGGTAGAGCTGTTGCCGGGCTGTGTCCTCGCCCTGTACACCGACGGGCTGATCGAGTCCCCGGGCGTCGACATCGACGAGACGCTGGCCGCCCTCGGCCGGCGGCTCGCGGCGAACGGGGACCGGCCGCTGGACGAACTGGCCGACGGGCTGGTCGAGTTCGGCGCGAGGGTGACGGACCGGGTGGACGACATCGCGCTGCTTCTGCTGAGGGCGCGGGCGGAGAACTGACGGACGCGCCACGGGAGCGGCGCCCGCGCTGATGGGCCGCCGCCCGCCACAGCCCCGCGCACGCGGAACGGTCCGGCCCTCCCGCCGGAGGGCCGGACCGTGTCAGTGGCGGCCGGGACTACTGGTGTTACCGGTGTGGCCGGTCAGTGGTTGTCGTTGTTCTCCAGGCCGGTGCCGTCGTCCGCGCCGTTGCCGGTCTGGTCGTCGACGCCGCCGAGTTCGTCGCCGCCGACCTCTTCACCGAGTCCGGGCTCTTCGCTCGCACCGGCCTCCGCACCGGCGCCGGCCTCTTCACCAGCGCCGGCCTCCTGACCAGCGCCGGCCTCCTGACCAGCACCGGCCTCCTGACCCGCGCCGGGCACTTCGCTCGCACCGACCTCTTCACCGAGTCCGGGGTCTTCGCTCGCACCGGCTTCCTCACCGGCGCCCGCCGCCGCACCAGCGCCCGCGCCCGCACCGGCGTCGCCCGCGCCGAGGGTCGCGCCGACGGCAGCCAGGGCCGTGGTGACCGGCTGGAAGAAGGTCTCGCCGCCGACCGTGCAGTCGCCGCTGCCGCCGGAGGTCAGGCCGACCGCGCCGCCGTCCTGGGTGAACAGCGAGCCGCCGCTGTCGCCGGGCTCCGCGCAGACGTTGGTCTGGATGAGGCCGGTGACCGTGCCCTCGGCGTAGTTCACGGTGGCGTCGAGGCCGGTGACCTCGCCGTCGTTGAGGCCCGTCGTGGAGCCCATACGGAAGACCTGCTGGCCAACCGCGGCCTCGGCGGCCTGGAGGATGTCGACGGTCTGACCGTTGCCGACGTCGACGGTGCTGGCCGCCACGGTCGCCGGGTCGTTGTACTTCACGAGTGCGAAGTCACCGTCGCCCGGGAAGGTGGCCGTCTCGACGGTGGCGATGGGTGCGCCGCCCTCCGTGTCCGACCACTCGGCCGCGGCCACACCGCAGTGTCCGGCGGTCAGGAAGCCGGGGGTGCCGTCGCCCGTCACCACGTTGAAGCCGAGGGAGCAGCGGGCACCGCCGCCGAAGATGGCGTCGCCGCCCTCCACGAACGTCTTGAAGGTGCCCTCGGTCTTCTTGATCGTCGCCATGCCCGAGCCGAGGCTCTTGACGGTCGACTCGATCGTGTTCCAGTTGGCGCCCGTGACCGTGCTGTCCGCGGTGACCTGGATCTTGTTGGTCCGGGGGTCGAGGGCCCAGGCGGTGCCCGGGATGGTCGCCTCGGTCTTCAGCGTCTGCGCGCCGGCCTTCAGCTCGGCGATGCTGTTGTCGACCTCGCGGACGGCGGCACCGGCCTTCTTGGCCTGGATGATGACGTTGTTGTTGTCGCCGTCGACGACGTTGATGACCAGCTGCTGCTTGTCGGCGTCGTAGTAGGAGCCCGCGAAGGCATCCCCGAGCAACTGCTGCAGCTGCGAGGCCAGATCGGAGGCATCCGTCGCCTTCAGGGTCTTCGGAGCCGCGCTGTCCGCAGCGTCGGTCTGGGACGCCATGGCGTTGGGCAGCAACAGTGCCGCCGCTCCGATCGCCGCGACACTGCCCACCGCTATCGCGGCCTTACGCTTCGGAACTCGCTTGTGACTCAACTTCTGACCTCCTGCGGGGCGGGGTCTTAGCCGCCGATCGTTCATCGGCGACCGACTGGGGCGCCTGGATGGCTGTAGGTACGGACGGGTTGCTCGGGGCGTTCAAATTATTTGCCAACTCCCTTTGCGAAACAGCGAATCGGCCATTGCCCGGGCCTGACCGACGGCTGCCGGGAACAACCACCCATATGCCGATGACGCCCGCCGAACCGGACAGGATCCTTTTCCCCTGCTTCGCGCCCCGGGCGTCCGGTCCCGGCCGGCCGGCCGACGAGCCGGACGAGCCCCGCACGATGCCGCGAATCCCCTGGTCGGCACCGCGCCGGAGCAGACACCGACGGCCGCCGCAGGACACTCTCGGGCGTGATCGCGGTGTCGGCGACGCGGGGGTCTTCGCCCTCATGACGACGGGCCGACGGGCCGACGCAATTCCCGCGCGCGGCGACCGGATCCGATGTCGTGGTCGAGGCGGCAGTCGCGGCCCGCGCAAGCGCGGTGCACCTGCTCGCGGACCGAGTTGACACACAGGAGACGCACAGAAAAGCACTTTCCGTAATCGCGTCATGGCGTTGCGTCGGTCGATCCATCGCGAATCCCGGCTCCAGGGAATCTGCACAGCGAATACGCAGCCAGGTCACCGCATACGACGGTTCCGCACATGCGCTCGTCACACACCACGCCTTTGGTGGCGGAATGTTCGATTCCGCCGTGTACCGGTGACCGACGCGCGTGCCCGGCCGCAAGAGGGGAAGTGCACCGAAGCCGTGCGCCATGTGAAGAAGTCGCCGCCAAGGCGTGCGCACACCCTCACCGTGTGGGGCCCGAGGGTCTCAAATGCCCTGGTGAGGCGGTTGGTTGATTGGAAGCGGGCTGTGCGGTCGTGCTTTGATCCATCGCATCGCAGGGGCCGCCGAGGTTCCGGAAACGAGCCTGGGTGGCCCTGCGGTCGCGGTCGTCGTCTGCCCCACCAGAGAGGGCCGCTCCCCCCTTGTGAAGCCCCCTATGAAGGGAAGTTCCATCATGAACTCCACCCCCCAGGTTGAGACCGCCGAGCTGTCGGACTCCGCTCTCGACGCCGTCTCCGGCGGTCTGTCCCTGCACGCCGTCGGCACCGTCACGAACCTGGTGGACAGCGTTGCCCCCGGCGCGCTTCCGCTGGTCGGCACGGTCACCGGCACGGTCGAGGGCCTCACCGGCGTGAACACCGGTGCGGTCACCGGCCTGGTCGCCGGTCTCTGATCGACGCCTTGCGCCGCTGAGTCCCGGAACCGTTTCCCGGTTCCGGGACTCTCGGGTGTCCGGGCGCTCCGCTGGATGTGCGGTTCGTCTGCCGCGGGCCGGTGGGGGGGGCTGGTCGCTCCCCCTTCTCGGCGGAGCCGCGTGTCGATACAGTCCCGCGCCTCTTCGGGACGCGATTTCCGCACCCGACTTCACCAGGTCCGCTCGGACCAGTCGGCTCACCGCCGGAATTCATCCGCTCGCAGATGAGGGAAAGTCCCGTGCAGTTCCGCCAACAGGCCCTCGCCAAGCTCCAGTCGGCCGAGGAGCTGGACCTTCCGGTGCGCTTCGCTCGCCCCCAGGGCTGGCTGGTCCTCACTGTCACGGTCGTCGTCATGGCCGCCGCGTCCGTGTGGGCGGTCACGGGATCCGTCTCCTCCGCGGTCAGCGCGCCCGCCATCCTCACGCACGGGGAGGGCAGTTACGTCCTGCAGAGCCCCGTCTCCGGCCAGATCACCGCGGTCCTCGCCGAGGAGGGCGCCCGGCTGCCCGCCAACTCCCCTGTGCTGAAGGTCCGTACGGCCTCCGGGGAGTCGCTCGTCCGCTCGGTCGCCGCGGGCCGGCTCACCGCGCTCGCCGCCACGATCGGCCAGATCGTCGGCACGGGCACGAACATCGCGGCCATCGAGAAGGTCGCCCGCGCGAGCGACCCGCTGTACGCGACGGTGTACGTCCCGGCCGAGAGCGCCGCCACGATTCCCGCGAACGCGGCCGTCGACCTGACCGTCCAGACCGCACCCACCCAGCAGTACGGGGTGCTGCGCGGCCATGTGAAGTCGGTGGACCGCGCCGCTCAGACCGAGCAGCAGATCGGCGCGTTCCTCGGTGACAGCCAGCTGGGCGAGCAGTTCACCAAGAAGGGCCGGCCGGTCGCCGTGCTGGTGAAGCTGGACAGGTCGTCGGCCACGAAGAGCGGTTACCGGTGGTCCTCTGCCGAGGGGCCGCCGTTCGCGCTCACCTCCATGACCCTGGCCTCGGGCTCGATCCGGCTGGCCGACCAGCGTCCCGTCGATTGGCTGCTGCCGTGAGTGCCGCACCGAACTCCCGGGCCAGGCGCCGCTCGGCGTCGCCCCGTCGCACGGTCCCCAAAGGCGGCGGCACGTCCGTGCGCACGCCGACCGTTCTCCAGATGGAGGCCGTGGAGTGCGGCGCGGCCTCGCTCGCCATGGTCCTCGCCCACTACGGGCGGCACATCCCCCTCGAAGAGCTGCGCATCGCCTGCGGCGTCTCGCGGGACGGCTCGCGCGCCAGCAACCTCCTGAAGGCGGCCCGGAGTTACGGTCTGACGGCCAAGGGCATGCAGATGGACACGGCCGCGCTCGCCGAGGTGAACGCGCCCGCGATCCTGTTCTGGGAGTTCAACCACTACGTCGTCCTCGACGGCTTCGGGCGACGCCTCGGCCGGCGCGGGGTGTACGTCAACGACCCCGGCAAGGGACGCCGGTTCGTGCCGATGGAGGACTTCGACTCCAGTTTCACCGGTGTCGTCCTCGTCATGGAACCGGGCCCCGACTTCGAGCGCGGCGGGCGCAGGCCGGGCGTCCTGGGGGCCATGCCGGCCCGGCTGCGCGGCACTTCGGGCACGATGCCCGCCGCGATCCTGGCGAGTCTGCTGCTGGTGGCGGTGGGCGCCGCGATGCCCGCGCTCAGCCGCACCTACATCGACACGTTCCTGATCGGCGGGCAGACCTCGATGCTGGAGGTGCTGTTCGCGTCGATGGGCGCGTGCGTGGCACTGACCCTCGTGCTGACCTGGCTGCAGCAGGCGAACCTGCTGCACGGCCGCATCGTCTCCTCGACCCTGAGCAGCGCCCGCTTCCTGCGCCATCTGCTGCGCCTCCCGGTCACCTTCTTCTCCCAGCGCAGTCCGGCCGACCTGGTCCAGCGTCTCCAGTCGAACGACGCGGTGTCGGAGACGCTGGCCCGCGACCTGGCGGCGGCGGGCGTCGACGCGATCGTCGTCGTGCTGTACGCCGTGCTCCTCTATACGTACGACCCGCAACTGACGGCCGTCGGCATCGGCGTGGCGCTGCTCAACATCGTGGCCATGCGGGTGGTGATCCGGCTGCGCGCGACCCGTACCGCCAAACTGCGCGCGGACACCGCCCGGTTGACCAACACCGCCTACTCCGGGCTCCAGTTGATCGAGACGATGAAGGCGACCGGCGGCGAGGAGGGCTACTTCCGCAAGTGGGCCGGACAGCACGCGACCACGCTGGAGGAGCAGCAGCGGCTGGGGGTGCCGAGTGCCTGGCTGGGGGTGGTCGCGCCGACACTCGCGACACTGAACAGCGCGCTGATCCTGTGGATCGGCGGGCTGCGGGCCGTCGAGGGCCATATGTCGGTGGGTCTGCTGGTGGCCTTCCAGGCCCTGGTCGTGCGGTTCACCGCGCCCCTCACCCGGCTCAACGGTGTGGCGGGCCGTATCCAGGACTTCGCGGCGGACGTGGCGCGGCTCAAGGACGTCGAGAACTTCCAGGCGGATCCGCTGTACGCCCGCCCGGGCGGCGGCGACTCGACCCGCCGGCTGCACGGCCATGTCGAGCTCCAGAACATCACCTTCGGCTACAGCCCGCTCGACCAGCCTCTGCTGTCGGGCTTCGACCTGACCGTCGGTCCGGGTCAGCAGGTGGCGCTGGTGGGTGGCTCCGGCAGCGGCAAGTCGACCGTCTCCAGGCTGATTTCGGGCCTGTACGTGCCCTGGGAGGGCGTCATCCGGATCGACGGGCAGCGTCTGGAGGACATCCCGCGCGGAGCCCTGGCGGCATCGGTCTCCTTCGTCGACCAGGACGTGTTCCTCTTCGAGGGCAGCGTCCGCGACAACGTGGCGCTGTGGGACCCGTCGATCCCGGACGAGTCGGTGGTGGCGGCCCTGGAGGACGCCGCGCTCTACGACGTCATCACGCGCCGGCCGGGCGGTATCCACAGCCGGGTCGAGCAGGACGGGCGGAACTTCTCCGGCGGACAGCGCCAACGCCTGGAGATCGCGCGGGCGTTGGTGCGCAACCCCAGCATTCTCGTCCTCGACGAGGTGACCAGCGCGCTGGACGCGGAGACCGAGCAGACCGTGATCGACAACCTGCGCAGGCGCGGCTGCGCCTGTGTGGTGATCGCCCACCGGCTCTCCACCGTGCGCGACAGCGACGAGATCGTCGTCCTCCAGCACGGCACGATCGTGGAACGCGGGCGGCACGACGCCCTGGTGGCGGCCGGTGGGGCGTATGCCGAGCTGGTCAGGGAGCGATGAGATGACAACCGTTCACCGGAGTGATGTCGATATCGTCCTGGCCGCACTCGGGCAGATGGGGACACGCCTCGACCTGTCCGGACGAAACCGCCTCGACCTCGAAGGCCCGCAGGTGCTGTGGCTGGTCGCGTCCGGCGCGCTCGACCTGTACGCGGTGGACGCCGTGGAACAGGGCCAGTGGCACCACATCGGCCGGCTGGAGGCGGGCGCCCTGCTGCTCGGCCCGGTCACCGGACCGGACCACACCCTGGTCGCCCGCCCGGTGCACGACTGCGTGGTGCACCGCATCGGCCTGCGCGAGCTCCATCAGCCGCCGGGCACCGAGACCTGGTCGTACGACGAGTACGGCAACGCCCAGTACGTGCCCCCGGCGACCAGCCCGCTGGAGTACGCCCTCGCCCTGGGCGTCGGGCGCGGCCTGTCCGTCCTCTTCCAGGCGCCGATGGCCTCGGAACGGGCCGCCGCGCCGACCGACGACGACGTGTTCTGGATGCAGGTCCCACCGGGCAGCGTGCGGTACGGGGCACTGTACGGCGCGGAGGCAGCCGCCGACCTGCTGATGGACCCCGGGGTCTGGCAGGGCATGGTCGACCAGCAGCACCGGCTGCTCGCCACCCTCGACCGGTGGATCGAACAGCTTGAACGCGGCCATGAGACCCGTACGGCGGCCGGTATCAAGGCGGGCGAGGCCGTCCGGGCCCAGGCCGACCGGACGCTGCTGGCGTCGATCGGCAGGCCGTCGGCGAAGCGTACGACCGCCGCCGACGCCGATGCCACGTACGCGGCCTGCGAGCTGGTCGCCGAGGCGGCCGGGATCACGCTCGCCGAGCCGGCGCGGAGCGGCACCGAGAGCGACCGGCTCGACCCGGTCGAACGGATCGCGCTCGCCTCCCGCGTCCGCACCCGGGCCGTCCGGCTCGACGGCCGCTGGTGGCACGACAACGTGGGCCCGCTGATCGGTCACCGAAGTCTGTCGGGCGCACCGGTCGCGCTGCTGTGGCGACGCGGCGGATACGTGGCCGTACAGCCCTCGTCGGGGCGCGAGACGCCGGTGGAGAAGGCGAACGCGGCGGAGTTCGAGGAGCGGGCGGTGATGTTCTACCGCCCGCTGCCCGAACGCGGAATGAGCCCGCTGCGACTGCTCCGGTTCAGCATGGGCGGCAGCCGGGGCGATGTGGTGAACCTGCTGCTGAGCAGCCTGGTGACGATCGCGATCGGCGCGCTGGTGCCCGTGGCCACCGGCAGGGTGCTCGGCGAGTTCGTGCCGAAGGCGCAGACCACGCTGATCGTCCAGTTCTGTCTGGCGGTGATGATCAGCAGTGTGGTGGCGGCGGCGTTCACCCTGCTGCAGAACCTCACCCTGCTCCGGATGGAGGGCCGGATCGAGGCGACGCTCCAACCGGCCGTCTGGGACCGGCTGTTGCGGCTGCCGACCAAGTTCTTCACCGAGCGCTCGACCGGTGAGCTGGCCAGTGCGGCGATGGGTATCAGCGCGATTCGCAAGCTGCTGGCGGGAGTTGCCCCCGTCGTCACGCAGTCGGTCACGGTCGCGGCGATGAATCTGGGCCTGCTTCTCTGGTACAGCGTACCGATGGCGCTGGCGGCGGTCGGCATGCTCGTGGTGATCGCCGCCGTGTTCCTGGGGCTCGGGCTGTGGCAGGTGCGCTGGCAGCGGCGGCTGATCACGCTCTCCAACAAGCTGAACAACCAGGCCTTCCAGACCCTGCGCGGCCTGCCCAAGCTACGGGTCGCGGCAGCCGAGAACTACGCGTACGCGGCCTGGGCGGGCGAGTTCGCGCGCAGCCGCGAGCTGCAGCAGAAGGTCGGCCGCATCAAGAACCTCACGACCGTGCTGGGCGCGGTGTACCTGCCGGTCTGCACCCTGGTGATGTTCATGCTGCTCGCGGGTCCGGCGCGCGGCGAGATGTCCGCGGCGGCCTTCCTCACCTTCAACACCTCGGTGACGATGCTCCTGACCTCGGTCACCCAGCTGACCGGCGCCTTCGTCTCCGGCGTGGCCGCGCTCCCGCTGTACGAGGAGATCAAGCCGGTCCTTGAGGCGACCCCCGAGGTACGCGTCGCGAGCACCCGGCCGGGCGTGCTGACCGGCGCAATCGAGGCCCGCCGCCTCTCCTTCCGCTACGCGGACGACGGGCCGCTCGTCCTGGACGACGTGTCCTTCCAGGTGCGGGCGGGCGAGTTCGTGGCGATCGTCGGCCCCAGCGGCTGCGGCAAGTCGACGCTGCTGCGCCTGCTGATCGGCTTCGACAGACCGGTCTCGGGCAGTGTGCTGTACGACGGCCAGGACCTGGGCGCGCTCGACCAGTCGGCCGTACGGCGCCAGTGCGGTGTCGTCCTCCAGCACGCCCAGCCGATGACGGGTTCGATCCTGGACGTCATCTGCGGCACCGAGCCGTACACGCCGGAGGAGGCGATGGCCGCCGCCGAGATGGCGGGCCTGGCCGAGGACATCAGGCGGATGCCGATGGGCCTGCACACCATCGTCCAGGGCAGCGGCGCGATCTCCGGCGGCCAGCGGCAGCGGCTGATGATCGCCCAGGCGCTGATCCGCAGGCCGCGCATCCTCTTCTTCGACGAGGCGACCAGCGCCCTGGACAACGAGACCCAGCGCACGGTCATCGAGAGCACCCGCGCGCTGAACGCCACCCGGATCGTGATCGCGCACCGTCTGTCGACGGTGCTGGACGCGGACCGGGTGATCGTGATGGAGGACGGCAAGGTCGCCCAGCAGGGCCCCCCGGCCCAACTGCTGGCGGACACCGGCGGACGGCTGCACGAACTGGTGCGACGGCAGCTGGCGTAGGCGACGGACGTCGCCGGGACACCGGCGGGGCGACAGCGGCCGGCGGAGTCCCGGCGAACCGGCGAAGAAGCCGCGCCCGGGGTCGTCGTCGGGGAGGACGTTCACGGCGGGCGGCTCGTGGGCGATGAGGCCCACCAGGCACTCCGGGTGGCGCGCGGCCAGGGTCAGACCGATGATCGCGCCGCCGCTGTTGCCGACGACCAGGGCCCGGCCGCCCGCGAGTTCGTCGACGAGCTCGCGGGCGTCGGCGGCCTGCCGGGACAGTGCCATGAGGGCGGTGCCGCCACCTGTGCTGCGGGAGTTGCCGCGCCGGTCGTAGGTGATCACCGTGAAGGCGTCGGCGAGGCCCTCGGCGATCCCGGAGCAGTAGCCGGCGTCTCCCCCGGCGCCGCTGATCATCAGCAGGGCCGGACCGGCCCCGCGTACCTCGTAGTACAGCTCGGCCCCGTCGACCGTCGCCCTGCCGCTGCGCACGTCCGCACATCCTCCCTAGCGATACTTTCCCGTATCGATACTTTGCCGTTTCGATGAAAGTGGTCTAATCTCAAGAGGCGAGAGTACGAAACCGTTTCGTTTACATACTCGTAACCTCTGGTCTTCTTCGCCTTTCGTCACCACTCGTCGCTCCACTCACGAGCGACCTTCCCTGGAGTGTGCTCAGATGCCGCAGTCCCTCACCGAAGGCGCCCCGAAGGGCGTCACACACGACACGGACCAGGGATCCGCCGCGCCGAACGCGAAGCGGTGGTGGATCCTCGCGATCATCGGGATCGCGCAGCTGATGGTCGTCCTCGACGCCACCATCGTGAACATCGCGCTCCCCTCCGCACAGGCCGACCTCGGCTTCTCCGACGGCAACCGCCAGTGGGTCGTCACCGCGTACGCACTGGCCTTCGCCTCCCTGTTGCTGCTCGGCGGCCGGATCGCCGACCTGTTCGGCCGCAAGCCCGCCTTCCTCATCGGTGTCGCCGGATTCGCCGGCGCCTCCGTCCTCGGCGGCGCCGCGAACGGCTTCGAGATGCTGGTCGTCGCCCGGGCACTCCAGGGTGTCTTCGGCGCGCTGCTCGCGCCCGCCGCACTCTCGCTGCTCAACACGACATTCACCGACGCGCGCGAAAAGGCCCGCGCGTTCAGCGTGTACGGCGCGATCGCCGGGGCCGGCGGCGCGGTGGGCCTGCTGCTCGGCGGCCTGCTGACCGACGCGCTCGACTGGCGCTGGACGCTGTACGTGAACCTGGTCTTCGCCGTAGTGGCCTTCGTGGGCGGCTGGATGCTGCTGAGCAACCACCGTGACGCCGCCAACTCCAAGATCGACGTCCCGGGCACGCTACTGGTCTCCGCCGGTCTCTTCTCCGTCGTCTACGGTTTCTCCAACGCCGAGTCGCACGACTGGAGCTCGCCGCAGACCTGGGGCTTCCTGATCGCGGGCGTCCTGCTCCTCGCGGCGTTCACCCAGTGGCAGACCCGCGCCAAGCACCCGCTGCTGCCGATGCGCGTCCTGCTCGACCGTGACCGTGCGGCCTCTTTCCTCACGGTGCTGATCTCCGGCGCGGCGATGTTCGGCGTCTTCCTCTTCCTCACCTACTACCTGCAGCTGAACCTCGGCTTCAGCCCGACCAAGACCGGCCTGGCCTTCATGCCGATGATGGCGGCCCTGATGGTCGCGGCCCAGGTGTCGACCACCATGCTCGTGCCCCGCTTCGGGCCCAAGATCATCATCCCGGCGGGCTTCGCTCTCGGCGCGGCCGGCATGGTCTGGCTGACCGGTATCGGTGTCGGCTCGTCCTTCAGCACCGCCGTGCTCCCGCAGCTGCTGGTCATCGGTGCGGGCATGGGCGCCATCATGCCGCCCGCGATGCAGCTGGCCACCAGCGGCATCGGCGCCGAGGACGCGGGAGTGGCCTCCGCGACGGTCAACACCATGCAGCAGGTGGGCGGTTCGATCGGCACGGCACTGCTGAGCACGCTCGCCGCGAGCGCCGCGACCAACTACCTGTCCGGCCGGAACGCGGCCGACAAGCTGGTCCAGGCCCAGTCGACGATCGAGAGCTACACCACCGCCTTCTGGTGGTCGGCGGGCTTCTTCGCCGCGGGCGCCCTGATCACCTTCCTGCTGTACCGCCCCGGTGTCCCGGCCCAGGACGAGAACGCCGCACCGGTCGTCCACATGTGATCCACCCGGGTTGCCGAGGCCGAGGGGCCGCCGTCCGTAGGGAGACGGCGGCCCTTCCGGCTGTCGAGGCACACCCGATGCACTAAATGCACAGTGCACGGAATGTCAATGAAAACGGCGGCAATTCACCTTGTCGAGTGAATTAGATCTTGTGGACGGCGTGTCAGGGATGGTCCGGACCCAGTCGGGGTAGCTACCTAGATCGAATGCGCCCCCGCCAAGGTGGAGCAGCCATGACGCCGGAAGCCGACGACCGCATCCCCGGGCCGCCCGAGCGCACGGCCCCGGACTCGTCCGGAGCCCTCCCGCCGACGGCCAACCCGTATGCCCGTACGTACACGGACGGGCCGTTCACCGTGGTCGAGGTCTCCGGCGAGATCGATCTGGCGACCGCGGGATTCCTCGCCGAGCATCTGGACGCCGCGACCTCGCGCCCCGGCCCCGACGTCCTGGTCGACCTCCGGCACGTCGGTTTCTTCGACTGCTCCGGCCTGCGCGAACTGTGCCGCGCCGACACTCGTGCCCGCGAGCGCGGCGGGCGGCTGCGTCTGGTCTCCGACACACCCCGCCTCCACCGTCTGCTGCGCGCCGCACGCCTGCTGAACCGCTTCCCGCCCCTCGCCCGCATCCCGGAGCCGGAGTAGGGGGAACGGGTCCGGCCTTCGCGTACACATGCCGATGGGCCGGCCGGTGGCCCCACACCACCGACCGGCCCCGCTGCGAGATCGCGCGGCATTCCGCGACACAGGGGTTCGCACTCCCCATCCGCGTGCACCCTGCGTTGCTCACGGAAGCGCGCGACCCCGGTCCCTAGAACGTGAAGACGGCCGTCCCGTAGGTGTTCTTCACGCACTCGTTCGCGAAAGTCCGCTCGAAGGAGACCCGCTTGCCCCGCCACACACCCTCGACAGTGACGACCACGGGGTCGTACTGCTTGGTGCACTTCACGTCGCCCTTCGCCGCCAGCAGGTCGAAGTCCCCGCCGGCAGCACGGAGTTCGGCGCACGCCTCGGACGCGGCCGGGTGCGTGCCCGAGGCCGTCGGGGCACAGGTCAGGGTGACGGCACGCTCGGGCGTGACGGCTGCCGCGGTGTCACCGTGACCCATGGTGAGCACCAGGGCCGAGGGTGCGTAGAGCCCGGAGGGGGCGGCGACGGCGGCCCCGGCGAGAGGGGCGCAGACGGCGGTGGCCGTCAGGGTCAGAGTCGCTGCCCAGCGCGCGGTGTTCGGCATTGTGTGCATCCTTCCGCTCAGTTCGAAGATGCGAATCGAAGGTCAACGGTCCGCATGGGTACTCGATCCCAGCCGGTCGGGCCGGATCGGCGAGCGTGAGTCTGCCGAGTCCGGCGCCGAAACTCATCTCGACCCCACGCGTTTCGGTAACCTTGCGTATTGAATCAGTGGCGTGAAGTTACGTGATTCGAACGCGTGAAGCCCGTAACCGAGCGGCTGTTGATCACCTGAGACGACCGAGTGGCTGGATCCACCTGCCTTTTTAATCGGCCTGAAACATTCCGATTCGGCTCCGTACGGGGCTCCCGGGCCGCGCGTCAGGTTGTGCCGCACGAGCGAATTCGTGTGGGTCGCGGGTGTTCGGCTCGGTGCGTGGGCGTGGGACCAGGTGGTGGTCGAGCTGCGCGCCGCCGGACACGGGGTGTACCCGTTGACGTTGTCGGGGGTGGCGGAGCGGCGGGGCGAGCCTGCCGGGCAGCAGACGCATGTGCGGGACGTCGTCGAGGAGGTCGGGCGCCTCGATCTGCGGGACGCCGTGCTCGTCCGGGCACAGTTACGCGGGGATAGCCGTCGGGCAGGCCGCCGAGCGGATCGGGGGCGGCTGGGCCGGGTGGTGTTCGTCGACGCGAGTGTCCCGGCCGACGGCAGGTCGTTCCTCCGGGGCTGGGACAGTGCCGGGGTGGAGGCGTCCATCGCCGAGAACGACGGCTTCTGGCCGACCCCGGCGCCGGACCACTTCGCGGGCCAGGGGCTCACCGACGAGCAGATCGCGCGGATCGTGAACGGCTCGACACCCCACCCCGGGGACACCCTCACCGAGCCGGCCGTCCTCATGGGCTCGCTGGGCGACCTTCCCGCGACCTACGTGAAGTGTCTGCTCGACGATCCGGAGCCGTCCGAGGACGTGGTCGAGCTGCTCAGGAGCGACCGGTGGGAACTGGCCGAGCTGGACACCGGGCACTGGCCGATGTTCTCCCGCCCCCGCGAACTGGCCGCGGTCCTGCACCGGTCGGTGACCCGCGCCTGACCGCGTGGTCCGCTCCCGCCGCCCTTACCCCGCCCCATCCCTGGGGGCTGCCGCCCCCAGACCCCCGCTTCGGCCCTGAACGGGCCTTGTCCTCGAACTCCCCCAGAGGGGGGACCCCCAGACGGGCTGTGGGTGTCGGCCGGGCCTGCCACTACCTCGGGTCCGCGTCGACCTGGGCCGCCTTGCCCGGGGCGCCGCCTCTCGACAGGGAATCGGGGCTGGCGGTCGCTGTGTCGGTGAGCCAGCGTTGGTTCGCGGAGCCGTCGCGGACCTTGACGACCACGTCCGTGCCGGGGTCGTCGGAGGCGGGGGCGACCGCGAGGCCCTCCTCCCAGCGGGGCAGCAACTCGCCCCGCACGGTGAGGTCGTAGCGGACGTCGTCGCCGCGATCGGCGGACGCGGCGGCACAGCGGCCGAGGATGACGACACCGGCGTCGGCGTGCGAGTCGAGGCACAGCTCGGGGTTGGCGACACTGCGCAACAGACCGTCGTCCTCGTACGTCCACATCTGGGTCCACGCGGTCGAGCAGGAGGCGAGCCTGGCGACGGCGCCGACGGTGGCCCTGCCGCCCCGGATGTCGAGGCACAGGTCGGCGGTGACGTTGCGCAGCCGGGTCTGCCGGGTGGCGGTCGGGAGGTTGCCCGTCGCGGGCGGCGAGGAGGACACCGCGGGCGAGGTCGGCGTGGCGCCGGGCGCCGTGCCGCGTCCGGCGGTCGCTCCGGAGGAGGCGGCCGGGTCGGCGCCGCTGCCGTCCTTCGGCCACAGTCCGCTGCCCAGCACCACCGCGAGGACGACGGCCGAGGCCAGGCCCACGCTGGTGAACAGGGTTCGTCTGTTTCCGGTCCCGCCCGGGAGCGGGCGGCGCGGAGAGGGAATCCGTGACAGCAGACGATGGCGCCCCAGGCCGACCCCCCGGCCACCGGCACCCTCGCCACCACTGCCGCGATGCCGTGCGTGGCCCCGCAGCCGTGTGCCGCTCTGGCTGCGCCCCGGACGCGAGTCGAGATAACGCCGGGCGCCCCAGCCGAGCACCGCCTCGGCGAGCAACGTGCCCAGGCCGCCCTCGAAGTGGCTCAACTGCTCGGCGGCGTAACGGCAGTAGTGGCACACCGACAGGTGCTGCTGGACATCGGGCAGCAGAGCGCCGCCGCGCCGGATGGGGATGTCGAGAAGACGGTTGTAGAACCGGCATTCCTTGGACGGCGCGAGTTCCCGGTGGGCGCGTACACAACCCTCGCGGAATTGTTCGCGGGCCTGTTCCAGCGACGCCGCCGCCATATTCGTGTCCATGCCAAGAAGGACGGCTGGGACATTCATCGGCTCGGCCTCCACCTCCGTGTGCCACAGCAGACACTGGGCGAGTCCGGGAAGTGCCTGGAACGAACGTTCCGCGAGCTTTCGGTTTTCCGCCGTCATGGCCTTCGCCGCGCGCATACCGCGACCGCCCGCCGGTTTCGTCAGGTCCGGCAGCACATCGGATATGCGGTCGTCGGCGGACCACTGCCTGACGATGTCGCGCACGGCCACGAGGAACCGCGGGCGCAGCGCGACGGCCGACTCGGCCCGCATCACCCGTTCCAGGACCTGATGGAAGGCGGCAGCGGTGACCATGGAGGAGGTCCGGGCCGAGGTGGCGAGGCAGATGACCGCGTACTCGTGGGTCGCCTGCCAGTGCCGCGCCGTCAGCAGGGCGACGGGCACGCCGCTCTCGCCCTCCGGTCTGCCTCTGAGCTGGGCGGCGAGACTCTCGTCCGATTCCCCCGGAACCCCACCGGAGTACGGGGGATGCGACGGACGAGGGGGGTGGGGGTGGGGCACTGAGCGGTTCCTTCCCACGCGCGGGTAACTCACAGAGGTACCCGGCGGTGTCCCCCGCCCCGACCGTGACGCTGGACCGCCACCGAATCACCACCGGCGAACCGAGTCCGGCCACTCCCCCTGTACAGGTAGTTCACCATTGCACAAGTCGGTCATGACCAACAAGGCACTTGGGCAACATCCATTCACTTAAGGAAGCTCAGCAACAGAGGAAACTTCCGACATCCGTACCGGCTTTCGATAATTCCCCGCGCCCCGTGTGAACCGCGCGCACGCGCCGGTGCACCGCGCACGCTCCCGGCGCGTGCGGTGGTGCAGTCCACTGGAACCGGCCCTCCTCGAAGGCCCCGCGCGGAAAGGCGGCTCTCCCGCGCGAAACGGCCGCCGACCCCGTTCTTCCCGCCCTCGGTCGGCGGCCCCGAGGGCGGGCCCAGCCCGGCTGCCGGCCGGACTGCCCGGATCCGCTCAGATCTGCCAGGAGCGCAGCCGGTCGGCCGCGCCGTAGACGTCGACCTTTCCCGAGATCAGGTCGCGGGCGAGGTCGGCGAGGGCGCCGTAGGGCGGATCGATGCCGACGTCGCTGACGAACATGTACGCCACTGCGGTGGCACAGGCGAAGCGGGCGTTGGCCGACGGCAGCGGCTTGAGCAGCGCGAGGGTGTGCAGCAGCGCGGCGGCCCGCCAGGCCGGGTCGGAGTCCACGCCGAGGCGCGGCGGGTCGACCCGGTGGCGGGCCACCGCGGCCACCAGGGCGGAGAAGTCGTTGACCGTGGGCTGGTCGGGCAGGACCTCTTCGTGGCGCTGGAGCAGCCAGGGCACGTCGATGTGGATGACGGGAGCCATCGGTCAGGCGACCCGTCCCCGACGCCCCGGCGCGACCGGTTCGTCCTCGGGGAACGCCGCGGCGAACTCGTCGGCGTGGGCCGCGAAGAACCGCCGGAACTCCTCCGCGCCCTCCTGCAGGGCGCGGTGGCGGGCGATGTCGGCAGCCGCCGCCTCACGCACGAGGGCCTTCATGGACGTACCGCGCTCCTTGGCTATCTGCCGCAGGTCCTCTAGCTCGCGGTCACTGAACTCCACGTTGAGAGCTGGCATGCCCCCACGGTACCTCGCCGGTACTTACCCGTAAATATCCCCAGCTCAGACAGGTAAGGCGGTGGTACCGAGGGGGCGAGGCAGGGCCCAGCTGTCCGGCTATCCCTGGTCTGCCACGAAGGACGCCATCCGGGCCAGGGCCGCGTTCCAGTTGACCGTGTGCTCGTTCGTCGACCAGGACTGGATGTCGTCGATGTAGCAGAACTGGCCCACGCAGCCCTGGAGTCTGCTCTGCGCGTAGGGGTCCTGGATGCTCGAGTTGGGGCCTCCGGCGAGCGTGCCGGCCGGCGGGCCGGGCAGGCTCGGGTCGAGCTGGTGGGCGTACCAACGGCTGTGCTGCTGATGCGAGTTGACCTCGCCGTAACCCGTCACGTACGACATGTTCAGCGCGTTGCGGCCGAAGAGGTAGTCCATGCTCTGGAGCGCACCGTCCCGGTACTTCGAGGCGCCGCTGATGTCGTACGCGGTGGCGACGACCACGGCGTTGTTGAGGATCTGGGCGTTGGAGCCCCAGTCGTACAGGTTGGCGTCGGGGGCGTAGGGCATGCCGTACGGCTGTGCCGCCAGCGTGGTCAGATAGCCGTCGGCGCCCTTGATCACGGACTGGCGGACCTTGTCCCGGCCGGGCAGCCGGTTCGGCACGGTCGCCAGGTCGAGCCGGCCGGCCGCGGCGGTCCTGGCCCAGTCGAAGCCGAGGGGCACGAAGATGTCGGCCGTGTGGACCGGCGAGTTCAGGATGTGCCGCTCGAACGTCTTCTCACCGGTGGTGAGATACAGCTCGGCGGCGGCCCAGTAGAACTCGTCCCGCGCGTCGGTGTCGTTGTAGGCACCGCCACCGGTCGCGTCGTTCGGGTCGGCGTGGAGGTCGGGGTGGGCCAGCGCGGCCGTCCATGCCTTGCGCGCCACCGCGAGGGCGCGCGCGGCGAACGCGCGGTCGTAGGGCCGGTACAGCCGGGCCGCCTGCGCCGCCGTGGCCGCCAGGTTCAGGGTGGCCTCGGTGGTCGGCGGGTGCAACTGGCGCTTCTGCGGGTCGTCGCTCGGCAGCAGCGGCAGCCCGGTCCACTGCTCGTCATGGATCTTGTGGTGCGCCATACCGGCCAGCGGCTGCCCGTCCGGCACCTGCATCCTCAGCAGGAAGTCCAGCTCCCAGCGGGCCTCGTCCAGGACGTCCGGCACCTTGTTGCCGCTCTCCGGGATGGCGAGCGTGCCGTCACCGAGCTTGTCCCGCTGCCCCGTACGGGCGTGCAGGGCGCGCTCGTAGGTGCTCAGCAGCTCCCACGTGGAGATACCGCCGTTGACGACGTACTTGCCGTGGTCGCCGGCGTCGTACCAGCCGCCGGTGACGTCGAGGCTGTAGTCGCACACGCCCGGCTGACAGGGCACGTGGGAGTCGCCCTGGTTGGGCGCCACGTCGACATGGCCGGCGGGGCGGGCGTAACCCGGGCGCAGGTCGTCGCGGATCGCGATGCCGCTGCGCTGCGTGTAGTAGTACTTCAGCGAGTCCCGCCGCAGCCGGTCGTAGGCGCTCGCGTCGATGTCGAAGGGACGGCTGGTCTCGCCGTCGGCGACCAGTGTGAGGCCGGTGCCGCGCTTGCGGTAGGAGCCGAAGTCGATCGAGTGGACGTTCTGCCCGGAGGAGGCGTCGGTGCCGCGCGGTACGGTCCTGCCGTGGGCCACCGTCGTCCCGTCGGCCTTCTTCAGCTGCCAGGGCAGGGGCTGCGTGGCGCCGGTGACCAGGGTGGCGTTCTTCGGGCCCGCGGGCAGATAGGCGACCTGGTTGACCCGTACCCGGGGTCCCGTGTCGGGCACGTACACCTCGGGCGGCACCCCGCCCACCAGCGACACGTCGTCCATGCAGAACCGGAAGGGGTCGGTGCTGCCGCCGAGCTGGAAACCGACCTGGCCCTGGGCCGTGTCGGCGGGTGCGGTGAACGTGTACGTGTACGCGTCGCCCGACACGCTCAACTGCGGGCTGACCTCGAAGTAGGTGTCGTACGGGGACACCGACAGGCCGACGATCGCCCGGACGACGTGTCCGTTGGGCGTGCCCAGCGCCCTGAAGGTGAAGCGGTACGACTCGCCCTTGACGAGGGTGATGTCGTTCTGGCCGACGGCGGCGTCCCAGCGGTTGGTGGTGCCCCCGGGTACGTCCGCGCAGAGGCCTCCGTCGGAGAGGCCCGCGGTGACGTTGCTGGTCGTCCACCAGGGGGCGGTGGTGGTGTCGAAGGTGCCGTTCCTGACCTGTTCGATCTCCTCGGCGCCGGCCGGTCCGGCGGGGAGTGCGGTGAGTGCCGCCGCAAGGAGGGCGGTCACCGAGAGCAGGGTGGTTCTGCGTCGTTTCACGTCTGGAGCTCCTCGGGTGAGGGTGGGGGCGCGGGTGCCGGAAGAGCGGCGCTTGCCGTGGGAGCGCTCCCAGATGCGGACGTCGCCATGTTGTGCGAGGTCCTACGGCGCGTCAACGGTGCGGACCGTACTGGGCTCACGTACGGGGTGCTCGCCCCCGCCGCCCCTACCCGTCCCGTCCTCGGGGGCGCTGCCCCCGAACCCCCGCTCCTCAAACTCCCCCAGAGGGGGGACCCCCAAGGGGCTGGATGATGCCGGCCGGGGCTCGATCTTCCAGCCCGTCCGGCGTTTGAGGACGAGGCCCCTTCAGGGCCGAAAGCGGGGGTCTGGGGGCGGCGCCCCCAGGGACGGGACGGGTAGGGGCGGCGGGGGCGAAAATCAGCCTGCCGGTGCGTCCAGACGGCTGATGCGTACCGCGCCCCGCGCCTCCCCCGGGTATCGGCTCGTCAGGTCCAGGCGCAGCCCGGTGCCCCGTACCGCCGCGAAGGTGATCGCCGTGGGCGCGTAGGAGGCGTCGGACCACTGGACGGTCGCGTCCGGTACCCGCACGTACCGGTCGCCGACCCGCACCGACACCGTGACCGACGCGGGCAGGCTGTGTGTCACGTCCACCGTGAAGGCGATCTCGACCCGGGTGAGGTCGCGGACCCGGCCCCAGTCGACCGAGACCCAGTCCTGGGCGCGGGCCCCGCTGAACGCGGGCAGCAGCGCGGTCGGCGACTTGTAGAAGGCATTGGACCAGCCGTTGCCCGGCACGCCGTCGAGCATCGCGGCGGGCAGGGTGTCCGGGCGGCCGGAGTAACTGGCGTCCGCCAAAGGGTAGGTGGGGACTCCCGGGCCCGGGTCGGGTACGAAAGGCGCGGCCGGGGTCAGCGCCTCGTCGGGTGCGGGCGTCGTACGGACCACGACCGTGCCCGTGTGCAACCCCGCCGAACGGGCCGTGACCTTCAACCGACCGGCCTCCGTTCCCGCCCGCACCATGGCAAGCGCCCCGTGGAAGGCGGTTCGGGTGCTCGCCTGACAGCGCTCGGCGCTCTCCCGCCGGGGAAGAAGCCGGTGCCGCTGGTGGTGCCGTGGTCGGTGGTCGGGGCGAGTTCGATGCTCCAGTCGCGGGGGACGGCGACCGTCCGCCACGCCGAGTCGTCGTAGGCGGGGTCGGCGGCGTTCGCGTAGGCGCCCGTGGGGTCGGTGATCCCGCCAGGGTCGACCAGCGCGAAGCGCCAGCCGTCCCGCAGCGGGACGGTTCGGCGGCCGGTCCGGCCGGCGGCGGCCCCCGCGGCCGGTGCCCAGCAGGGCACCGGCCGCGGGGGCGGACGTACCGGCGACCAACACCGATCTGCGAGTGACCGTCATGGCGACTCTCCCTCATCAGGGCCCAGAAGTACTCACAACTGATCGTTAACAAACAGATTCTGACGGTACGGAACATGCGCCCGTCGAGACTCCGGTGACGGACTTCGGCCTCACCTGTCACAACGGTCTGAATCACGCCCCGCGCGGCGGTCCTCGTGGCGGCCCGGAGGCATGGGTGTTACTGACCATGCGGGGACAGAACGCACTAGTGTGGAACACCAGTGACATCCTTTGCTCACGGTGAGTGTTCACGATGGAGTGGCGACGATGAGTCCGGTGTACCCGTTCGACGATGCCGCCACGGCACGGGCCGTCGTCGACGCACGGGGCGCACTGACCGGCTGGAACGAGGGTGCTCGTCGGCTGCTGGGCTGGTCGGCGGCCGAGATGCTGGGCCGTCCCGCCGCCTCCCTGCTGGCTGTCGACGGTTCCGAGGAGCCCGGGCGGCCGGCGGAGGAGATCTGGCACGGCACTCTCGCGCTGCGTCACCGTGACGGCCGGACGGTGTCCTCCTGGCTCCTCGCCCACTACCGGCCGGCCCCGGACGGCGGCCGGGGCGACTGGCTCCTCGTCACCCCCCTGGAGAACGGCTCCCGGCCCGCGGACGAGCCGCTGATGCAGGCCGCGCTGGCCCAGGCGCCCTGTGCGACGGCCGTCTACGACGACCGGCTGCGGCTGCACGGCGTCAACGACGCCATGGCCGGGGTCATCGGACTGCCGCTGGAGCGCGTCCGGGGACTCAGAATCGCCGAGATAGGGGGCCGGGAGCGCAGCGCGGAGCTGGAGCTGCACATGCTCGAGGTGCTGACCAGCGGCCGGGCGAAGGACGTCCAGACCTATCTGCGCACCGGCGGCGAGGATCACGCGCACGCGTGGCTGGCCCGACTGGCGCCGCTCAAGGACGCCGAGGGACGGGTGCGGGGGGTCTGTCTCGCGGCCCACGACTTCACCGACCAGTACCTCGCCCGGGAGCGGCTGCAGCTGGTCAACGAGGCGAGCGTGCGTATCGGCACCACCCTCGACGTCACCCGGACGGCGCAGGAGCTGGCGGACGTCTGTGTCCCGGCGCTCGCCGACTTCGTCAGCGTCGATCTGCTGGATCCGCCGCAGCACGGCGGCGACCACCGCCCGGCTGAGCTGACGGCGCCGCTCAGTCTGCGCCGGGCGGCCCAGCGGTCGATCATCCCGGGCAGCCCCGAAGCCGTGGCCAAGCCGGGACAGCTGGACGAGTACCCCGCCTTCTCGCCCCAGGCCGACTCCCTCCTCGCGGGCCGCACCATCGTGGCCACCCTGCCCTCCGACGACCTCGAACAGCGGCTGGCCTGGAACAAGGCCCGCCTCAACCGGGTCAAGGAGTTCGGCATCCACTCCATGATGTCCGTACCGATCACGGCGCGCGGTACGACGCTCGGTGTCGCCGTCCTGACCCGCTACCGGCGGCCCGACCCGTTCACGGCCGACGACGCGCTGCTCGCCGAGGAGGTGACCGCCCGGGCCGCCGTCTGTATCGACAACGCCCGCCGGTTCTCCCGCGAACGCGACACCGCTCTCGCCCTGCAACGCAGTCTGCTCCCCCGGACCCTGCCGCGCACCGCCGCCCTCGAAGCCGCCTCGCGCTATCTCCCGGCGGCGCGGGCCGGGGTGGGCGGCGACTGGTTCGACGTGATCCCGCTGTCCGGGATGCGGGTCGCGATGGTCGTCGGGGACGTGGTCGGGCACGGCATCCAGGCCTCCGCCACCATGGGCAGACTGCGCACCGCCGTACGCACGCTCGCCGACATCGACCTCGCCCCGGACGAGCTGCTGACCCACCTCGACGACCTCGTCGTACGGCTGTCCGCCGAGGCCGGCAGCGAGGGCGGCCCCGGCGAGGTCGGGGCGACCTGTCTGTACGCGGTGTACGACCCGGTGTCCCGGCGCTGCACCCTGGCCCGCGCCGGACATCCACCGCCGGTCATGCTCACCCCGGGCGGCACCCCCCGCCAGGTGCGGCTGCCCGCGGGTCCGCCGCTGGGCCTCGGCGGCCTGCCGTTCGAATCCACAGAACTCGACCTGCCCGAGGGCACGGTCCTCGCGTTCTACACCGACGGGCTGATCGAGAGCCGCGAGCGGGACATCGACGCCGGTCACCAGCTGTTGTGCGACGCGCTGGCCGCGTACGCCGACTCGCTCGACGAGACATGCGACCGCATCCTGCACACCCTGCTCCCCCCGGGCGGCGCGGCCGACGACGTAGCCCTGCTGCTGGCCCGCACCCAGGGCCTGCCCGCCTCCCGGGTCACGACGTGGGACATCCCGGCGGACCCGGCACTCGTCGGGCCGATCCGCAAGCAGGTCGGCGAGCAGCTGGACGTCTGGGATCTGAGCGAGGCCGCGTTCACCACGGAACTGGTGGTGAGTGAGCTGGTCACCAACGCCATCCGCTACGGCTCGCAGCCCATCCGGCTGCGGCTCATCCATGACGCGGCGACCCTGATCTGCGAGGTCTCCGACTCCAGCCACACCGCCCCGCACCTGCGGCGGGCCAGGACCTTCGACGAGGGGGGCCGCGGGCTGCTGCTGGTCGCCCAGCTCACCGAGCGGTGGGGCAGCCGCCACACGTCCGACGGGAAGACCATCTGGGCGGAACTGTCCCTGACGGACGAGCTGTGAGTTCCGCCGCCCACTGACGACGGCTTGAATCGGTGCCACATGGGCCTTTTAGGTTCCGGTCCCACAGGACACTCGTGACGGTGCAGGAGACGCCGTGCGCGCAGTGACCTCCAGGAGTGTGGACATGTCGACCTTCCGTACCGCCCGACCGGCTCACCGGGCCGCACTGCTCGCGAGCGTGATCGCGTTACCGGTCCTGCTCGGGGCCTGCGGCAGCGAGAGCGGCGGCGGCACGAACGCCCCGTCGATCACCACTCCGTCGACCGCCCCTCCCCCTACGGCCGTCCCGTCGACCGGCGACACCCGCTGCCGTACGTCCGAGCTGCGCGCCTCGGTCGGGCGCCCCAATCCGGGCGCCGGGCAGAAGAACTTCCCCGTCGTCCTCACCAACGACTCCGCCCGCGCCTGCACCCTGCGCGGCTACCCGGGTGTCGCCTTCGTGGACGCGGCCGGCAAACAGCTGGGCCGCGTCCCGAAGCGTTCCGACGCCAAGGTGACGACCGTCCATCTGGCGCCGGGCGACAGTGCCTGGGCAGGCCTGAGCTTCACGAACCCGGAGCTCAGCGAGGCCGAGACGGCGACTCCGGCCGAGCTGTTGGTGACCCCACCGGACGAGCGGGACCAGCTGAAGGTGACGTGGGAAAGGGGCGAGGTGCCGGTCGGCGGGAACAAGTCGTCGGTGTTCCTGTCGGTCTTCGGTCCCGGCACCGGAGCCTGACCCGGTCGGGGGGCCGGTGGGCGGGGCCTGCTTTCATGAAGAGGTACCGAGATCCCTGTCCCGGAGGACCGAACCCTGAACGCCCCGTCCGCCGAGGCCCTTTCCATCGTGCTGCTCATCGCCGTCCTGGCCTGCGCCGTCGTCCGCCCGTTCGGGCTGCCGGAGGCGGCCGTGGCGGTTCCCGCCGCCGGGCTCGTGGTCGTCACCGGCGCGATCTCGCCGGCTCACGCGTGGGAGGAGGCCGAGCGACTCGGGCCGGTGGTCGGCTTCCTCGCGGCGGTGCTGGTGCTGGCCCACTTCTGTGATGTCGAGGGGCTCTTCCGGGCCTGCGGCGCGTGGATGGCCCGGTGGGCGAAGAACCGGCCCGGGCGGCTGCTGACCTCGGTCTTCGTGCTCGCCTCGGCGATCACGGCGGTACTGAGCCTGGACGCGACCATCGTGCTGCTCACGCCGGTGGTGTTCGCCACGGCCACCCGCACCGGGGTCAGGCCCAAGCCGCACAGCTACGCCTGCGCGCATCTGTCGAACACGGCGTCGCTGCTGCTGCCGGTCTCCAATCTCACCAACCTGCTGGCGTTCAGCGCGAGCGGCCTGAGCTTCACCCGGTTCGCCGCGCTGATGACGCTGCCCTGGCTGGTCGCGATCGGCGCCGAGTACCTGGTGTTCCGGCGCTTCTTCGCCGCCGACCTGGCCGCGCCGAGGCCGGACACTCCACCCTCGGACAAGGACAAGAACACGGGCCCGGGCCCGGACACGGCTGACGCGCCCCCGCTCCCCCTGTTCGCCCTCGTCACCGTGGCCTGCACGCTGGCCGGGTTCGTCGTGGCCTCCGCGCTGGGCGTCGATCCCGCG
This sequence comes from Streptomyces kryoterrae, assembly GCF_054072135.1. Taxonomy (NCBI): domain Bacteria; kingdom Bacillati; phylum Actinomycetota; class Actinomycetes; order Kitasatosporales; family Streptomycetaceae; genus Streptomyces; species Streptomyces kryoterrae. The sequence goes on from NZ_CM133358.1 coordinate 783,664, forward strand.
TGGGCCGCGCTCGCGGGGGCGCTCGTACTCTCCGGCCGCGCGCTGCTGCGACGGCAGGCAACCCCGGTGACGGTGCTGCGGGCCACGGCGCCCGGGTTCCTCGCGTTCGTGCTGGCACTCGGCGTCGTCGTCCGCGCGGTCGTGGACAACGGGCTCGCGGACGCGCTCGGCCGGGCGCTGCCCGACGGGACCGGGCCGGCCGCGCTGCTCGGGATCGCCGCGCTGGCCGCCGTCCTCGCCAATCTGATCAACAACCTGCCCGCGGTGCTCGTGCTGCTGCCGCTGACCGCCACGGCCGGTCCCGGTGCGGTGCTCGCCGTGCTGCTCGGGGTGAACATCGGTCCGAACCTGACGTACGCCGGATCGCTGGCGACCCTGCTGTGGCGGCGCATCGTGCACCAGCACGAGCACGACGTCGGGATCGGGGAGTTCACCCGGCTCGGGCTGATCTCCGTGCCGGCCGCGCTGATCCCGGCCGTGGTGGCGTTGTGGGGCTCGCTGGTCGTCCTCGGAAGCTGAGGGACGGGCGGGTCCCGTTCGTCAGCGGCCTCCCCAGCCGCCGTATCCACCGCCGTAGCCGTAGCCGCCGCCGTAGTTTCCGCCGCCGTAGCCGCCGCCGGTGTTCTGGCCGTTCCCGCAGTTGTAGTACCCGTAGTAGTAACAGGGCACGGTCGTCGGGTACGACGCCGAGGGGGTCGGGGTGGCCGCCGACGGTGTCGGGGACGGCTGGGCCTGTGTGGCCTTGGGGGTCGGTGTCGGGGTCGTCGAGGGCTCGGGGCTCTTCTTGACGGCAGGGGGTGTGGACTCGGCTGCCGCGTCCCAGTTGACGGCCTGCATCTGGAGCGAGGGTGACGAGGAGTCGAAGACCCAGTGCTGGTCGGCGGCCTCCTCGCGCGACTTCAGGACCAGCGGCGCGTCGCCCTCGTCCGCGGTGTCGGCGGGCGTCAGCGCCAGCTCCTGGTCCCAGCGCGGGACCAGGGTGCCCTGGAGGGTGAAGTCGTAGCGCACGTTCTTGGCGCCTGGCTGGGACGCGCCCGCGCACGGGGCGAGCTGGACCGAGTAGCCGAGGTGGGAGTCGAGGCAGAGGTCCGGGGCGGCGACGTTGCGCAGCAGGCCGTCCTTCTCGTACGACCATTCCTGGCCGGCCGCCGACGAGCAGCTGGTCAGCTCGGCCTCCGCGCCCTTGACGGCCTTGCCGCCGACGATGCCGATGCACAGTCCGGACTCGACGTTGTGCAGTCGGCCGCGCAGGGCGCCCTTGGTGGTCTCTCCCGAACCGATCCAGGAGGGGTCGCCGGCCGTGTCGGAGCCGGTGGTGGCGGTGTCCGGGGGGCTGGTCTCGGCCGTCGAGCCGTCCTCGTCGTCCGCACCCAGGACGGACCACAGGACCAGCGGGACGAGAACCAGCGCGCTCACGGTCGCGGCGGCCAGGACACGGTTGCGGCGGCGGACCGCGCGCCGGGCCGCCTTGTGCGCGGACCGGTGCGAACCGGGGCGGACGGCCAGCGCGGTGGAGACCGGCGGGTTCGTAGGCATGGGCGGGGCCTGGGCCAGGACACGCGGGACCGGGAGCACGCTCTCGACCGTGGCCATCTCGATGACCGGGGCCTGCTCGACCTCCACGATGGCGCTCTCCGCGGCGCGCCCCGGGCGGGACTCCAGATAGGCGCGCGCACCCCAGCCGAGGACCCCCTCGGCCAGCGCGAGGGCGAGGTCGCCGTTGAACTGGTTCAACTGGTCGGCGGCGTACCGGCAGTGCATGCAGTCGGCGAGGTGCTTGGCGAGGTCGGGGTCGATGTCGAAGCTGCGGCGGCGGCAGGTGACGTCGATCAGCCGGATGTAGCGGCGGCACTCCTCCTGGGGCACGACCTCGCGGTGGACGTGCAGGCACTCCTCGCGCAGGCGTCCGCGGGCCCGGCCGAGTTCCACGGCGGCGTCCGTCACGCTCAGGCCCAGCAGACCGGCGGGTATCTCCAGCGGCTCGGCCTCGACCTCGGCGTGCCACAGCAGGCAGCGCGCGGACTGCGGGAGGTTCTGGAACGCCCTGGAGAGCAGTCGCCGGTCGGGCGCGGGCAGCAGGCGGGCGGCGACGCGGTTTGCGCCACCGGGTCTGGAGCGCAGCTCGGGGTGCAGGCTTTCGTGGCGGTGATCGCCCTCCCACTCCGCCGCCAGCCGGCGCACGGTGACCAGGAGGTGGGGCCGCCAGGCGGAGGTGGGGCCGCTCTGGCGCAGGGATTCCCCGAACAGACGGGTGAACGCGGCGGTGGTGAGCATTCCGGCGGGGCGCGGGCCGCTGGTGCACAGACGGGCATAGGCGAAGGCCGCTTCCCAGTGCCGGTCGAGCAGTTCACCGACGGGATGGAGCGCGGGTGTCGTCCCCGTCCACTTCTTCAGCTCCGCGCTGAGTTCGACATCCGAGGCGTCGTACGCGGGAACCGGCGTAGGGGAATTCGACAGGCCTGCGTCTTTCACGTCTGTATTCCTCCACGGACAACGCGGGTTTTAGTCCATACCAAGGGGTATGCGACCCTGCCGACGAAAACGACAGGATCCGACCAAACAGGGGATCGGTATCGCGAACGCCCGCAGCGGACAGCTCTTTTGGAGCGGGGAGTCAGCGGGGGCGTCGCGTGCGTGCGGGGGAAAAGATTGTCCGCACGCCGACGTGCACACCTTTGCACAGCTCATCGAGCCGTAACAAGAGATCACGCCGTTTTCCGCATTGCACTGTGACCTAAAGCGGTTGACGACGTGTCAATGGGATGCACCTTTAGGGATTGGCACTGTATCAACATCCTCATTGCAAACGGTATTCACTTCGCTCAGGGACGTTTCGCAACCATTGACGGACACTCTCCGCCGATGGCGCGAAACCGCCCGCCCGTAGTGTCCTGTCCCCGCCTCTTGTGCGTTTCCGCAGCTCATGGTTGCGGGCGCGCGGGCCGCCGCCGCAACGCGGAGCGTCGTCATGGCAGTTGACCGGTTCCTTCTCCTCTCCGTACGGGAGCAGCCGTGAAACCAATAGCGGGCGCGGTTTCCGCCGGATCGCGTCTGCACAGTGCCCGGTACGCGCCCGGCGGCGTTCCGTGACGCTCGCGGAACACCCGGTTGAAGTGGAACGGGCTGGCGAAACCCGAGGCGAGGGCAACGCGTTCCACCGGCAGGTCGGTGGCCTCCAGCAGCTGGGCCGCATGGCCCAGCCGGGCCTCGCGCAGCGCCCGCATCGGCGACCGGCCGAGCTGCTCGGTGAACAGGTGCGCGAACCGGGAGGGCGAGAGCGCGACCCCCTCGGCGAGCGACCGGACGGTGTGCGGGGCGGCGGGGTCGGCGGCGATGAGTGCTTCCGCCCTGCTCACCCGGGGGTCGACTCCCGGCCGTTCCGGCAGGGGGCGGGCGGCTGCCGAGGCGAGCAGGACGACTTCCTCCAGGGAACAGAGGGCGAGCTCCCGGGCGGCGGCGCCGTGTGCGACGGCTGTCGGACCGTCGGGCGCGGCCGGGGCGCCGGAAGCGGAGGAGGATCCGGGCGGCCGGGTGTCGCTGCCCGGCCAGCGGGCGTCCGACAGCATGCGGGCGAACGCGGTCTCCATACGGTCGTACAGGGCTTCCGGAACCTGGGCGACGACGTACATGCCGTCGCCGACGGCGTACGGGCTCAGCCAGGCCGGCCAGGAGGGGCGGGCCTCGCAGTGCGCCCACCAGAACCGCCAGTGCCGGGCACCCGGCCGGACCAGGTAGCGGTGGGGCACCCCGGGACCGAGGACCACCAGGTCCCCGGCACCGGCCCGCGCCTCGGCCGTGCCCTGGGTCAGCAGACCGTGGCCGTCCGTCGTCCAGGTGAACAGCCAGCTGTCGGCGCCCTGCGGCCGGTTGACGGCGTAACCGGGCCCCTCGTCGTAGCGCCCGACGGTCACCAGACCGGGCGGCGGGGCGAGGACAGCGGTGTCGGGCAATCCGTCAGCGTTCACGGGCATCCTCCCCGGGGTGCGGCAACCCTAGTCTGGCGGCCGGTGACAGCGGATCGAAGGAGTGGACGATGACAGTCACAGGCATCGGTGCAGCCGAGGCTCCCATCCTGCCGGAGGAGGAGCGCCGACGGTTCGAGGAGGACGGATTCACCGTTGTGCGGGGTCTGTTCGGGTACGACGAGATCGCCGTGCTCCGCGCCGAGTTCGCGGCACTGCACGCGGCCGGTCCGGTGCCGGGGCATTTCGAGCCGCGTCCGTCCGGGCAGGACGGGCGCCCGGCCGACCCGTTGGACGCGTATCCGCGCGTGATGCAGCCGCACGAGTTCCACGAGCCGTCCCTCGGCTGGCTGTTGGATCCCCGGCTGCGCGCTGTCCTTGAGGTGCTGCTCGGCGAGGAGGTGCTGGCCGCGCAGAGCATGTTCTATTTCAAGCCGCCGGGTGCCCGGGGTCAGGCGCTGCACCAGGACAACTTCTTTCTGCGGGTCGAGCCGGGCACGTGTGTGGCCGCGTGGATCGCCTGCGAGTCGATCGACCGGGACAACGGCGGCCTGGAGGTCGTGCCGGGCACGCACCGGATGGACGTGTTCTGCCCGGAGGAGGCGGACGCCGATGTGTCCTTCGCCCGGGAGTACGTGCCCCCGCCGCCCGGACTCGCCACGGTCCCGGTCGACATGGCCCCCGGTGACGTCCTGTTCTTCAACGGCAGCCTGGTGCACGGCTCGCAGCCCAACCGCAGCGCCGACCGGTTCCGGCGCTCGTTCATCGGGCACTACGTGGGCCGCTCGGCCGAGCGCATCGGCCACTTCTACCGCACGATCTCCATGGACGGCGACCGGGTCCGGCTGAGCGAGAGCGAGGGCGCGGGGCCGTGCGGTACGGAGTTCGGGCCGGTCTCCGGACCCCATTGACGCCCTCGCGCCCGCCGGACGGTCAGTGGCCGCTGATCGGATGCGGGGTGTAGGGCTGCCCGAGTTCCTCGATCTCCCTGTCGGTCAGGCCGAGGTCGACGGCGGCCACCGCGTCGTCGATGTGGTGCGGCTTGGTGGCGCCGACGATCGGGGCGGTCACCGGGCTCCGGTGCAGCAGCCAGGCCAGGGCGACCCGGGCCCGCGGGACGTCCCGCTGGGCGGCGATGCGGGCGACGGCGTCGACGATCGTGCGGTCGCCCTCCGGATAGAGGGTGCGGCCGAAGTCGTCGGTTTCGCTGCGCCCGGTGGTGGTGTCCCAGTCGCGGGTGAGCCGGCCGCGGGCCAGCGGGCTCCACGGCAGGACGCCGACGCCCTGGTCGGCGCAGAGGGGCAGCATCTCGCGCTCCTCCTCGCGGTAGAGGAGGTTGTAGTGGTTCTGCATCGACACGAACCGGGTCCAGCCGTGCTCGCGGGCCGTGTACTGGGCCTTGGAGAACTGCCAGGCGTACATCGAACTCGCCCCGATGTAGCGGGCCTTGCCCGCCTTGACGACGTCGTGCAGGGCCTCCATCGTCTCCTCGATCGGGGTGGAGGGGTCGTAGCGGTGGATCTGGTAGAGGTCGACGTAGTCGGTGCCGAGGCGGGTGAGGCTGTGGTCGATCTCGGTCAGGATCGCCTTGCGGGACAGACCGCCGCCGTTGGGTCCGGGCCTCATCCGGCCGTGCACCTTCGTGGCCAGCACGATCTCGTCGCGGCGGGCGAAGTCGGCGAGCGCCCTGCCGACGATCTCCTCGCTGGTGCCGTCGGAGTAGACGTTCGCCGTGTCGAAGAAGGTGATCCCGGCGTCGAGGGCCTGGCGGATCAGCGGGCGCGACGCCTGCTCGTCGAGGGTCCACGCGTGGTTGCCGCGGTCGGGAACGCCGTAGCTCATGCAGCCCAGACAGATCCGCGACACGTCCAGGCCCGTCGAACCGAGCTTCACGTACTGCATCGTTGCTGCTCCTGCCTTCGAGTGGGGTGTCAGAGGGAGCGTAACGCCCGACCTGATCACCGGCCCGGGGTACCGTCCGCCGTCTCCGCCGACTCCGGCAGCGTGTCGCGGAGTTGGGCGCGGCCCGTGATGCCGAGTTTGGGGAAGATGCGGTAGAGGTGGAAGCCGACCGTGCGGGGCGAGAGGAAGATGCGTTCGCCGATCTCCCGGTTGGTGAGGCCCGCCGCGGCCAGGCGGGCGATCTGGAGCTGCTGCGGGGTGAGTTCGGCGAGGATGTCGCGCGGTGCGCCGCTGGTGGGGGTGACGCCGGCGGCCCGCAGTTCGGCACGGGCGCGTTCGGTCCAGGGGCGGGCGCCGAGCCGCTCGAAGGCGTCGAGTGCGGCGGTGAGCTGCGGGCGGGCCTCCACCGAGCGGCGCCGGCGGCGAAGCCACTCCGCGTGGTCGAGGCGGACCAACGCCCGCTCGAACAGCCACTGTTCGCCGGTCGGGGATGCGAGGGCGGCCGTGAAGTGCTCTTCCGCCTCGTCCCCTTCGCTGAGCAGGGCGTCCGCCCGGTGCAGTACGGCGGCCAAGCGGGCCGAGACCCCGTCTGCGGTGAGGCGACGGCGGGTCGCGTCGACGATCCGGCGGGCCTCCTCGGCGCGGCCGGTGCGTACGGCCGCCGCGGTGAGGTCGGCCAGGTAGTAGTCGGAGGCGTGGAAGTGCACCGGCTCGGGCTCGGCGTCCTGGGTGTAGACGGCCCGGAAGCGGGTGTAGGCGGCGGCGTGGTCGCCCTCGGCCAGGGCGGCGGCACCGAGCGCGTAGTGCGTCCGTACCTGCAGGCTGCGGGAGTTGGGCAGGTCGATGCCGTGGACGGCGCGCTGCACGGCCGCGCGGGCCGCCTCCGTGTCGCCGCGCAGGGCGAGGATGGTGGCGCCGGTGACGGGCGAGCCGGCCGCCACGATCTCCAGGCCCGCCTCGGCGGCCGTCCGGTACGACTCGTCGAAGACAGTGCGGGCCTGCGTCCAGGAGCCGCTCTCGTACAGTGCCAGCCCGAGGGCGTTGGCGACGGTGGCGTTGGCGCCGGCCGTCGGGGAACGCCTCAGGTGGTCCAGGGCGGCGCCGAGCAGGCGGACGGCCTCGGCGGTCTCGTCCAGGACCCAGGCGGCGGCCCCCACGACGACCAGCCGGGACAGTCTGCGGTCCGGGGCGCCGCCGTGCGCGGTCTCGGGCAGGCTCTCGGTCCAGTCGGTTCCCCTGAGCAGCGCGAGGGCCTGTTCGCGGTGGCGTACGGGATCGCAGCCGGCCAGCGCCCACGCCCGTCCCGCCTCGTCGTCCTGGGGCGGGACCCGTTCGGTGATCCGCTGGATCCGCTCGCGGAACGAGGGGTCCCCGGAGTGGTAGGCGGGGGTGGTGGCCGTGCCGAGGGCGTCGAGGGCGAGGACGGGAGCGGTGTCGACGGCGGCCTCGGCGACCGGCAGCAGGAAGCCGAGCGCGTCCTCGAAGCGGGTGGTCACCGCGAGCGCCCAGCCGGCCCGGAGCGAGGCCTCGGCGAGCACCGCCGGGTCGTCGGTGAGCGTGAGGACGCGGGTGGCCAACTCGCTCACCCAGCGCGGGTGTCCGGCGTACATCGCCATGGTCGCGGCCCGGACCAGCCGCCTGGAGCGGGCGTCGGGGTCGGGGCTGAGCCGGGCCGCCCGTTCGAGGGCGGCGGCGGCCGCCGCGTAACCGCCCCGGCGCTGCGCGCGGCCCGCGCTGTCCTCCAGTCCCTGGGCGGCCTCCTCGTCGACGCCCGAGACGGCGGCGGCCAGATGCCAGGCTCGCCGGTCGGGGTCGCCGGCGAGGACGTCGGCCAGGGCGGTGTGGGCAGCGTGGCGCTCGGCGTAGCTCGCGGACTGGTAGACGGCGGAGCGGATCAGCGGGTGCCGGAAGTGGAGCCGGCCGTCGTCGATGCGGACGAGTCCCGCGCGTTCGGCGGGCCGCCAGTCGACGGGGGCGGCGGTGTCCCCGGCGGCGGAGAGGATGACGGGCAGTTCGGCCGTCTCGGCGGCTGCCGCGAGAAGCAGCAACCGGCGGGTGGGCGCCGGGAGTTCGGGCAGGTCGGCGGCGAAGATCGCCTCCAGGCGGTCGGTGAGGGGCAGCGCGTCGGTGGCGCCGTCCTGTCCGGCGGCGGGGTCGCGGCTGATCGCGCGGGCGAGCTCGACGAGGGCGAGGGGGACGCCGGCCGCCTGGTCGAGGATGCGGGAGCGGGCCCGTCCGACGGGCGGTTCGGGCTGGAGGTCGAGCAGGCGTCCGGCAGCGGCCGGGGTCAGCGGCTCGACGGTCAACTGCCGCCTTTCGCGGGCGAACTGCCGGGGTACGGCGTTGTCCCGGGCGGCGAGCACCATCGCGACCGGCTCCCCTTCCAGGCGCCGGGCGACGAAGGCGAGGCCGTCGAGCGTGCCCACGTCGAGCCAGTGGGCGTCGTCGATCACGAGCAGCAGCGGCCCCCGGCCCGCCGCGTCGGAGAGCAGCGTGAGGGCGCCGAGCGAGGTGAGCAGTGGGTCGGGAACCGTGTCCTGTGCCTGCTCGGGGTCCAGCCCGAACACACCGAGCAGCGCGGCCCGTTGGCGTACGGGCAGCTCACCGGCGAGGTCCAGTACGGGCCGCAGCAGTTGATGCAGTCCGGCGAACGGCAGCCCGGACTCGCCTTCGCAGCCACGGCAGCGCAGGACACGCAGTCCGGCCCCGAGGGCGGTGCGGCCGACGGCGTCGAGCAGGACGCTCTTGCCCGCGCCCGGTCCGCCGGTCACCACCAGGACGCCGGACAGGGCTTCTGGCGGGTCGGCGAGGTCGGCCGTGACCTGGTTCACCAGGTCGGCCAGCAGGGCGAGTTCGCGGTCACGGCCGACTATCCACTCCGCGCCGAGGCGGGAGGAACTCATACGGCGGACCCGGCCGGACGGACGGCGGACGCGACCGGTTCGCCTGCTGAACCAGCTGCGAGCGACTGGCCGGCGCGGGCCGACGAGTGGCGTAAGTCCGACGGTTTGCGGTCTCCGATCATGTCCTGACAATAGACCGTGAGGTGACTGTCCAGCGGTCCCGCGGTGCTCCTGGACCGGCCCTCGGTTCAGGGCTGGAGGAGCAGACTGAGCGTCGGCAGCGGGCCGCCGGGAAACTGCTGGAGGCGGCCCCCAGCAGCCAGGGGACCCAGGTCCACGGCCGCCCAGCCGACGTGTTCGACGAGCCGGGCGACCCGGTTGTTGGCGCCCGCGTGGTTGCCGGAGAGAAATATCACCCGGCGTCCGGCGGGAGTGCGCGGATCGACGCCGATGAGCGCCGGCGTCAGGGTGTTGAACGCCTTCACCAGGCGGGCCCCGGGCACCAGACCAGCGACGACCTCGCTGGACGGCCGCCCCTGGAGGTCGGCGGCCCGGAAGTCGGGCGGGCCCAGCGGGTTGGTGGTGTCGATGACGATCCGTTCCTGCCAGTCGGACACATCGGCCGCCGCCACCACCTCGGACAGCTCCCGCCAGGGCACCGCGAGCACGACGATCTCAGGGTCGGCCGCCTCCGCCACGCGCACCGGAGTGAGCCTCGGCCCGATCGAGTCGGCGAGGTCCCGCAGGGACCGGGGGCCTCGGCTGTCGCTCAGGAGTACCTCCGCCCCGGCGGCCACGAACCGGACGGCGAGGGCCTGCCCGAGGGCTCCGGCGCCGATGATGCCGATACGCATGACGTGCCTTCCTTGGCTCGGCGCGAACGAGCGTGCGAGGGCGCGTCCTGAGCATGTCCGGGATGTCAGACCGCGGGCTTCTGTCAAGTGACTGGGTCTGCGCGGACGTCCGCGCACCGAGGCCTGTTTGACTGGCGGGCGTGCCGGGCGCTTTGATCTTGGCTGTGCCGAGCCGAGTGCCCGTTGCACAGAGGTGCGCCAGCCGGTAGTGGTCGTACCCGCGACCGATGGAGCGGACATGCCCGTCGAGGGTGCACCCCGCGCCGGACGCATCCGGACGGTGGCCGTCGCACTGACGGCCGTATGCGCGGCCGTGTGGGGACTGACCGCGTGCGGTGGCTCGCCGGAGACGGAGAACGGGCCCGAGCCCGGGTCCACGTCCTCCCCCACCACGTCGGCCAAGGTCGAACTGCCGCCGCCGCACGCCGGGTTCGACTACCAGATCGGCGGCGCCTACCCGCCCCCGGCGGGCGTGCGCATCGTCAGCCGCGACCGTACGGCGGCTCCCGCGCCCGGCCTGTACAACATCTGCTACGTCAACGCCTTCCAGGCGCAGCCCGGCGACGAGAAGGAGTGGCCCGCCGATCTGCTGCTGCGCGACGCGAGCGGCGAGACCGTCGTCGACGGCGACTGGGACGAGGCCCTGCTCGACACCGGCACGGCGGCCAAGCGGAAGCGGATCGCGGCGCGGGTGAACAAGTGGATCGACGGCTGCGCGGACAAGGGCTTCGACGCGGTCGAGCCCGACAACTACGACAGCTACACCCGCTCCGACGGCCTTCTCACCGCCGACGACGCCACCGCCTTCATCACCCTCCTCTCCCGGCACGCGCACGCCCGCGGACTGGCCGTCGGCCAGAAGAACACGGTGGAACTGGCCGGGCTCCGGAAGAGGACAGGACTGGACTTCGCGGTCGCGGAGGAGTGCGGCGAGTACGACGAGTGCGGTGAGTACGCGAAGGCGTTCGACGACCGGGTGGTGGTGATCGAGTACACCGACTCCGGGCTGCGCAAGGCCCGCGCGGCGTTCGGCGACCGGCTGAGCATCGTCCGCAGGGATGTCGATGTGTCGACACCGGGCAGCGACGGGTACGTCCGCCGGACCCGTTGACCGGAACGGGTCACGAGGGTGGCGACCGGCGGATCACCTTGGACATCACCGTGCGGCGAGCAGCTCCAGCCCCCGCTCCCACCCGAACTCCTGCCGCCCACCGCCCTGTTGGACGTCTCCGGCGTACGGCTGCGCGAACCGCACGCCCATGCCGCGCAGCCGTTCCAGGCTCGCCCGGTAGGCGGGATGGGCGGCCAACGCGTCGCCCACGCAGGGCAGTACGGCGATCGGCACCCCCAGCCCGGACGCCTCGCACAGGGTGCCCAGGGCGAGGGTGTCGGCGATGCCGGCCGCCCACTTGTTGACGGTGTTGAAGGTCGCGGGTGCGACGAGCACGGCGTCGGGCGCCGGGAACGGCCGCGGATCACCGGGCCTGCGCCAGGCGGACCGGATCGGGCGTCCGGTCCGCGCCTCGACGGCGTCCGTGTCGAAGAACCCCATGGCGAGGGGTGTCGCGATGACTCCGACCGCCCAGTCCCGTTCCTGCGCGGCGGTGATCAACTCGCTGATGTCGGAGGCGATTCCCGCGGCGCAGACGATGACGTAGAGGAAGGGTTTCGGGGTCTGTGCGGACGTCTCGGTCATCCGGGAACCCTAAATGAGTTGCCGGTGGCCGGTCTCCGCCCTCAGGATCACGCCATGTCTACGATCGAAGCCCGCCGGCCGCTGTCCCTCACCACCGCTCGTCCGGTGCGGGTCCAGCAGCAGCCCGGCCGCCGCCGGAGGCCCGTGCTTCCCCGGTCATGACGGCCGCGCTCGTCGCGGGGCTTCTCGCGGGGTACGGCATCGCCGTCCCCGTCGGAGCCGTCGCGACCTATCTCGTCTCCCTCACCGCACGTACGTCCCTCAGGACCGGTGTCTGCGCGGCGCTGGGAATCGCCACCGCCGACGGTCTCTACGCCCTGCTGGCCGCGCTCGGCGGAACAGCCCTGGCGGGTGCCCTGCAGCCGGTGCTGGTGCCGCTGCGCTGGGCCGCCGCCCTGGTGCTGGCCGCACTCGCGGTCCGGGGCGGGGTCGGCGCCCTGCGGCAGTACCGTGCCGGTCTGCTCTCCGTACGGGCCGACACCACACCGCCGAGCCCGCTGCGGGCGTACCTCATGCTGGTCGGCATCACGCTGCTCAACCCCACCACCGTGATCTACTTCGCCGCGCTGGTCCTCGGCAGCCGGGCCTCGGACGCCGTGTCCCCCTGGGAGCAGGGAGTGTTCGTGCTGGCGGCCTTCCTCGCCTCGGCCGGCTGGCAGGTGCTGATCGCCTCCGGCGGCGCGCTGCTCGGCCGGGCGCTGACGGGCCGCCGCGGGCGACTGGTGACGGCTCTCGTGTCCAGTGCGGTGATCATGGCGCTGGCGGTGCGGATGGTGGTGTGACCGACGTGATGACGATCCCCGGATGAATCCGCCCCGCCCCCGTGTTGTCTCCTTGAACACACCGGTCACACACGACGACGCGACCAGACGATGGGACGAACTCCATGCCTCTTGAGGGCGAGTACGAAGCCAGTCCGACACAGTGGGTGCGTGAGCAGGTGGAGCTGTACGAGAGCTCCGGCGGCACCGAGGGCACGACCCTGCTCGACACCGGCCTGCCGGTCGTCCTGCTCACCACCCGGGGCGTCCGGAGCGGCAAGATCCGCAGGACGCCGCTCATGCGGGTGGAGCACGACGGCGTGTACGCGGTGGTGGCCTCGCTGGGTGGCGCCCCCAAGCATCCGGTCTGGTACTTCAACGTCCTCGCCGACCCGCACGTCGACATCCAGGACGGGCCGGTGCGCCAGGACAGGGTCGCCCGTGAGGTGACGGGTGAGGAGAAGTCCGTGTGGTGGGAGCGGGCGGTCGCCGCGTACCCCCCGTACGCCGACTACCAGAAGAAGACCGACCGCGACATTCCCGTGTTCGTCCTCGAACCGGCCGACGGGAACTGATCCAGGTCGGGCAGAAAACAAGTTCGATGCCCGGAGGAGTGAACTTTTCACCTCCGGGCACCCGAGCTTCAGGCCCCGCCGCGTCCCCCCGTCGCGGCGGGGCTTTCCGCTGCCTCCTTCGCCGCCGCGTCGGTGATGTCGAGAAAGATCTCGCCGGCCTCGGGGACCGCGTGGGCGACCGAGCGCTTGATGCGTACGGCGACCTCCTCGACCCGCTCGCTGTCGAGGCCGGGGACGAGGTCGATCCGGGCGGCCACCAGGGTGGAGTCGAGCCCCATCTTCATCGTGAAGAGCGCCTCCACGCTGTCGATCTCGGGCTGGTCCGCCAGCAGGGCCCGGATCTCGCGGCTCAGTTCCGGGTCGGCGGCCTCGCCGATGAGCTGGGCGCGCGCGTCCCGGCCCAGCCAGAAGGCGACGCAGACGAGCAGTACGCCGATGGCGATGGAGGCCGACGCCTCCCAGACGACCTGCCCGGTGACCATGTGCAGGGCCATGCCCACGATGGCGAACGTCACGCCGAGCACCGCGGTGCCGTCCTCGGCGATCACCGTACGCAGGGCGGGGTCCCGCAGAGCACCACCCGTACCGCCCGCTGTGCCCTTCCCCCTCTCCCCGCGCGCCTGGTGCACGGCCCGCAGCAGTGAGGCTCCCTCGGCGAGCAGCGCGACCCCGAGCACGACCAGCCCCGCGACATAGCCGCCGAAGGACTCCTCCGTATCGCTCCTGAGCGCCTCCACGCCCTGGAAGAAGGAGAAGCAGCCGCCCATGACGAAGATGCCGACGGCCGCGAGCAGCGACCAGAAGAACCGTTCCTTGCCGTAGCCGAAGGGGTGTTGTCGGTCGGCGGGGCGGCGGCTGCGGCGCAGGGCGGCGAGCAGGAAGACCTCGTTGAGACTGTCGGCGACCGAGTGCGCGGCCTCGGACAGAAGTGCGGGCGAGCCGGTGAGGAGGCCGCCCACCGCCTTGGCGACGGCGATCAGCAGGTTGGCGCCCAGCGCCACCAGCACGGTCACGCGCGTCCGCCGGTCCGCGGCCGACGGCGTGCCGTCCGGCCCCTCCCCGTCCTGACGAGCCATCAATGCTGCTTGGGGGCCGTGGGCACACCCCGTAGGAGGGTGAAGGTGTGGCCGGCCGGGTCGGCGTACCCGCGCTCCTCGTGCGGCTCGCCGGTGTGCTTCGTCTCCAGCGCGCGTCCGCCGAGGGCGATCACCGTGCGTTCCGCCTCGTCGAGGTCGCTCACGCGGAAGTCGAGGTGGGCCTGGAAGGAGTCCTCGGGGCGCGGCCAGCTCGGCGGGGTGACGTTCATGTCGCGGCGGAACGCCAGCCGGATTCCGTCGGCGCCCCTGATCTCGATGCGGTTGGCGGTCGTGACCGTCTCCTCGGCCGCCAGCAGCTCCGTGTAGAAGGCGGCGAGCTTGTCGGGGTCGGCGCAGTCCAGCACCACGACGCCCGCTGTCACCAGGGTCATGCTTCCTCCGTACGGGGTCAGGGGCGGCCCGGTTCGCCGCTGCCCTTTTCCGTTCGGATACCCCGCACACCGAAATCACACGGGCCGGGCGTCGTCGGACGCGCTGAGTTGTGCGAGGCGGGCCGCCGCCGCCGTCAGGAAGAGGTCGAGTGCCGCCGGGTAGGAGCTGTGCCGCATGTCCATCACGAGGTGGCGGGCGGTCGCGTTGATGTGCGGGTGGGTGTCGGCGGGCAGCCTGGCGTAGGTCGTCCGCCACACGGCCGTCTCCGCCTCGCGCGCGGCCTTCGGCAGCGCCGTGTTCGCCGAGTCGAGGGCGCCGAAGGCGAGCGCCTGGTCGACGAAGGCGTGGTAGATCCGTACCGCCTCGGCGTCCGGGAACCCGGCACCGCGCAGCACCCCGAGGGCGGTCTCCACGGCCTGGATCTCGTACGCCCGTCCGGTCACCCGGTACGAGCTGAGTACCGCCGCCTGCGGCTGCGCGAGCGCTCCGGCGTGCATCCGCAGGCCGAGGTCCCGCAGGTCGGCGCGCCAGTCGCCGCTGGGGCGCCAGGTGCGCAGCGTACGGCCGATCAGTTCGTCGGCGATGGCGAGCAGCAGGTCGTCGGTGTCGCGGAAGTAGCGGTACAGGGCGCTCGGGTCGGCGCCGAGGGCGCGGCCCAGACGGCGCACGGAGAGGGCTTCGGCGCCGTGTTCCCCGAGGAGCCGCATCGCCGTCTCGACGATCAGTTCCTCGGAGAGGACGACGCCGTGCTTGGTGGGGCGCCTGCGCCGCCTGGCGTCGGGCGGGACGACACGTTCGCTCACGGGCTTCCTCCTGCGCGGTGACCGCTGCGGTGGCCGGTGCGGGCACCTTATGACAACACCGTTGACCTGTTAAGGCCCCGGGCAGTTTCATGTGCGTTCACCGGGGTCGTCCGAGGCCCCCAGGTGTGAGCGGAGACCGCCATGACCGATCCCCAGCCCTACGGAGCCGCCCCACCCGCGCCGGCCGCGCTGCGCAAGTCCCTCGGCATGCTGGACGGCGTCGCCATCGCCGCGTCCAGCACGGCGGCGACCACCAGCATCGGCATCGGTCTCGGGGTCACGGCCGGGGTGGTCGGGCTGCATCTGCCCGCCATCATGCTGCTGGCGTTCCTGCCGATCCTCGGCATCGCGGGCGCCTACTCCCGGCTGAACCGGGTGGAGCCGAACGCGGGCAACGGCTATGTGTGGGTGGGGCGTTCGCTCAGTCCCTGGCTCGGCTTCATGACCGGCTGGGTGAACATCGTGGCCTCGGTGGTGTTCCTGGCGTACACCACGGCGGTCACCGGCTCGGCGGTGCTCCAGCTGGCCGGCGACGCGGGCCTGCACCGGGTGGCCGGGCTGACCCTGGACCCGGGGTCGACCGCGCAGACGACCGGCGTGGGCATCCTGGTCCTCGTCGCCGTCACCCTGACGGCGGTCTCCGGCATCAGGACGGCCGCCCGGCTCCAGGGCGGACTGCTGATCTTCGAGTACGTCGTCCTGCTGGGCTTCTGTGGCTACGGCATCCTCGCCGGCCCGCACCCCTTCAGCCTGCGCTGGTTCGACCCCTTCCAGATCCCCTCGGCGTCGGCGCTCGCGCAGGGCATGCTGCTGTCCGTGTTCTGCTACTGGGGATTCGAGGCCGCGTTCAGTGTGAACGAGGAGGTGCGGGACCCGAGACAGGCCTCGCGGGCCGGGATCACCACCCTCGTGACAATGCTCGGGCTGTTCCTGCTCGGCTCGATCGCCTTCCAACGGGTGCTGTCGGAGGGCGAGTTGGCGGGTCACGGCGCCGAGGGTCTGGCGTTCTTCGGCAACCGGCTCGCCGACCAGCCATGGGCCGCGCTGCCGCTCGTCGCGCTGATGTTCTCGGCCGTGGCCTCGTTGCAGGCCGGGGTGATCCCGACGGCGCGCGCGATGTTCGCGATGAGCCGCGACCGTACACTCGGCCCGGCCTGGTCCCGGGTCAGCCCCCGGTACGGCACCCCGGCGGCCGGCACGCTGATGATCGGCGCGCTGGCGGCGGCCGTCGCCGGGCTCGCCCTGGTCCTTCCGCGCCTCGCCGACATGATCCTGGCGGCGGTCAACGCGATCGGCATGGTCGTCGCCCTGTCGTACGCGCTCACCGCACTCGCCGCCGCCGTGCGTTTCCGGGGTCTGCTGCGCGAGAACTGGCGGGACGGCGTACGTGCGGTGGTGCTGCCCGCGCTGAGCGCGGGCACACTGCTGGGGCTCGGCGGCTATCTCGGCTGGTCCTTCTACACCTCCGCCGACCATCTCGAACTCAGCCCGGACAACGGCTGGTTCCTGCTTCTCGTGCCGTCGCTGATGGTCGCGTCCGGTTTCCTCGCGGCGGCCTGGGCGAAGTGGGGACGCAAGTCTCCGTACTTCCGCACGGGCCGGGGCACCGACGCGGACGCGCCCCAACTCCTCGCCGTACAGCAGCCGTCGGCGCGGTGAGCTCCGCAGGGTATGCGGTTCATTCACCGCGGCCCGGTCGGGGCTGGTCGCTCCCCCGTCGCGGCGAGCCGCAGACCGATACAGCCCGCCTCCCTTTGGGGCACCCATCGCCCCCTCTCCTTCCCCCACACCTCAAGGAATCCGCAACATGCACGCTGACCTCCTCTTCACCGGCGGACCCGTCTTCGCCCCCGGGAGTCCCACGGCCGTCGCGGTCACCGGCGGCCGGATCACCGCCGTGGGCCGGGCCGAGGTGCACGATCTGATCGGGCCGGGGACCGAGGTCGTCGATCTCGCCGGGCGGCTGCTCCTGCCCGGTTTCCAGGACGCCCACGTCCATCCGCTGCCGGCCGGCCTCGAAATGACCCAGTGCGATCTGACCGGCGCCAAGACCGCCGAGGACACGGTGGCCACCGTCCGCGCGTACGCCCTCGCGCACCCCGAGCGGGAGTGGATCACGGGCGGCGGCTGGTCCATGGAGGCCTTCGAAGGGGGCGCCCCCACCCGGGAGTCGCTGGACGCGGTGGTCCCCGACCGGCCGGTGTACCTGCCCAACCGGGACCATCACGGGGCGTGGGTCAACAGCCGCGCCCTCGAACTCGCGGGCGTCACCCGGGACACCCCGGACCCGGCGGACGGCCGCTTCGAGCGGGACGCCTCCGGCGAGCCGACCGGCATGCTCCAGGAGGGAGCCATGGAGTACGTGGGCCGGCTGACCCCGCCGGTCACGGCAGCGGAGCGGCTGGCAGCCCTGCTGTCCGCGCAACGCCGGCTGCACTCGCTCGGCGTCACGGCCTGGCAGGACGCGCTGGTCGGCTCGTTCCTCGGGATGGAGAACCCCGCCGAGACGTACCTCGCCGCCGCCCGGGACGGTTCACTGACCGCACGGGTGGTCGGCGCGCTGTGGTGGGACCGGGCGCGCGGGGCCGAGCAGATCCCCGAACTCGTCGAGCGGCGGGCCGCGTTGAGTCATGGCAGGTTCCGGGCGGGCAGCGTGAAACTGATGCTGGACGGCGTCGCCGAGACGGGCACGGCCGCGCTGCTCGACCCCTACCTCGACAAGTGCGGCTGCGTCACGGCCAACCGGGGCACGAGCTTTGTGGACGCGGCCGAACTGCCCACATACGTAACCCAGTTGGACGCGCTAGGTTTCCAGTGCCACTTCCACGCGCTGGGCGACCGGGCCGTACGCGACGCCCTGGACGCCGTCGAGGCGGCACGCGACGCGAACGGGCCGAGCGACACCCGGCCTCATCTGGCCCACCTCCAGGTGGTGCACCCGGACGACGTACCGCGCTTCGCCCGGCTGGGCGCGGTCGCGAACATCCAGGCGCTGTGGGCCATGCACGAACCCCAGATGGACGACCTGACGATCCCCTTCCTCGGCCCCGAACGGGCCGCGTGGCAGTACCCGTTCGGCTCGCTGCTGCGCTCCGGGGCCGTCCTGGCGGCAGGCAGCGACTGGCCGGTCAGCAGCCCCGACCCGCTCCAGGCGATCCACGTCGCGGTCAACCGCACGGCACCGGGATCCCCGTCCTCCCCGGTGTTCCTCCCCGCCGAACGCATCGGCCTGACGGACGCGCTCACGGCGTACACAGCGGGTTCGGCCTACGCCAACCACCTGGACGACACGGGCAGCGTGCGCGCGGGGGCGCTGGCCGACCTGACGATCCTGGACCGCGATCCGTACGCGGGCCCGCCGGAGGCGATCGGGGAGACGAAGGTGGCGCTCACCTATGTGGGGGGCGAGAGGGTGTACGCGGCGGAGGGGGCCGTCTGACGACAGGCCCCGGCGAAGGGTCACCGCCTGGGGCGCGAAGCCGTTGCGCTCGTAGAAACGTATGGCGTCCGTGTAGGCCGCGTAGGCGGTCACCTCGACGTGCTCGGCACCCTGCTCACCCGCCCACCGGACGAAGGCCTCCACCATGCGCGCCCCGGCCCCCGGACTCCGGTGGGCGGGGCGGACGTACAGGCTGACCAGCGTGGCAGTCTTCACCGGCTGCCTCGCCGTGGGCTCGGCGAGGCAGCCCGTCAGGTGACCGACCACCGCGCCGGCGTGCTCGACCGCCAGCACCAGACGCACCGGGTCGTCCAGCGCCGCCGTGAAGGACGCGGCGGCGTGCTCGCGCGGCCAGTCCGTGTCGACGCTCGGATCACGGGTGCCGGCGTCCTCGGCGAAGAGGCCGGTGCTGGAGGCGACGAGGCCCGGTATGCCGTCGGCGCGGGCGCGGCGGACGGTGGTCGTCGGAGTGTGGGCCGGGTGATCGGTCATGCGCGGCACGCTAGCGGCACGGTCTGACAACCCGGCCGACTTACTGGACAGCTGTCCATGTATGCTGGGCGCCTGTCCATGATGGGCACCTGTCCAAGAAGTGGCTTTCAGAAGCCTGACGTAGGAGTTTGCCGAGCATGGAGACTGTCGCGAACGTGCTGGTCGGTCTGGTGGCCGCGTTGCATCTCTACATCCTGGTGATGGAGATGTTCCTGTGGCAGCGCCCGCAGGGGCGCAAGTTCCATGGGTTCGACGCGGACATGGCCCGCGCGACCGCCGCGATGGCCGCCAACCAGGGGCTCTACAACGGGTTTCTCGCGGCGGGGCTGGTCTGGGGGCTGATCGCGGCCGATCCGACCGGGTTCCGGGCGCAGGTCTTCTTCCTCGCCTGCATCATCGTGGCGGGCGTCTACGGGGCCGTGACCGCGAACCGGCGCATCCTGTTCGCCCAGGCGCTGCCCGGCGCCATCGCCCTGGCCTCCGTCCTCGTCGCGCGGTGACACGCGGCACACCCGAGGACCCGCGAGCCGCCCGCACCCGGGCGAAGCTCCGCGAGGCCCTCCTCGCGGAGTGCGCCGAACACCCGCTCTCGGAGATCGGCGTCGCCGCGCTGGTGCGCCGGGCGGGGGTCGGCCGGGCCACGTTCTACGTCCACTACCCCGACCTGGAGGCGCTGGCCGTCGACGCCTGCGCCGATGTCGTACGGGAGGCCGTGGACGCCCTGCACGCCTGGCGCGGGCGGCCCGACCCGGTGATCGCCCCGGCCGCGCTGGTGGAGTTCTTCGCGGACCTCACCCCGCACACCGCGCTGTACCGGACCCTGCTGAGCCCGGGCGGCGGGGGGCCGCTGGGTCAGGTACTGCACCGGGACCTGCGGGCGCGGAGCCTCGCGGAGCGGGAGCTCGCGGGGGCGGCGGACGCGCCCCTGGTCGCCTCGGCTGTGGCCGCCACGTTCGCCGGGGTGCTGGCGGACTGGCTGCACGAGCGGATCGAGGCGACGTCGGACGAGATCGCCCACCAGGTGTGGCAGTTGCTGGTGGCGCTGCACCGGAGCCGGTAAAGGTTTTCGCCCCCGCCGCCCCTACCCGTCCCGTCCCTGGGGGCTGCGCCCCCAGACCCCCCTTCGGCCCTGAAGGGGCCTCGTCCTCAAACGCCGGACGGGCTGAAAATCAGCCCCTTGGGGCCCCCTCTGGGGGAGTTTGAGGAGCGGGGGTTCGGGGGCAGCGCCCCCGAGGACGGGACGGGTAGGGGCGGCGGGGGCGAAGAAACCTCACGCGGATCGCAGGGTCAGCCGAAGGTCAGTACCGGCTTGATCGTCTTGCCCGCGCCCATGTCCCGTACGGCCTGGTCGATGTCCGCGAAGGGGTAGGTGCTGATCAGGCGGTTCACCGGGAGCCGGCCCGACTTCACCAGTTCCACCAGGGCCGGGATGAACGTCTGAGTCTCGGCGTCGCCGAGGGTGAGGCCCACGACGCGCTTGCCGCCGAGCATCCCGTTGACGTCCAGGGCGACTTCGGTGCCGAAGGGCGGGGCGCCGACCACCACGAGCGTGCCCCGCTGGGCGAGCGCGTCGACGCCCTGGCGCAGGACGGCGACGTTGCCGGTGGTCTCGACGATGCCGTCGACACCCTGACCGTCGGTGATCTTCGCGACGGCCTCCCCGAGGTCCGCCTCACCAGCGTTGATCGTGTGGGTGGCACCCAACTCCTTGGCCAGCGCCAGGCGTTCGCCGACCCGGTCCACGGCGATGATCCTGGTCGCGGGGGTGAGCGCAGCCGCCATGACCGCCGAGAGGCCCACCGCACCGGCGCCGAGGACGAGAACCGTGCTGCCCACGCCCGGCTTCAGCACGTTCCAGACGGCGCCGACACCCGTCTGGACACCGCAGCCCAGCGGGGCGATGGACTCCAGCGGTACGTCCGGGTCGACCTTGACCAGGCTGCGCTGATCGACCAACGCCCGTTCGGCGAACGAAGACTGGCCGAAGAAGTGGCCGCCCAGCTCCGTGCCGTCACGGCTGATCGTAGCGGTGCCGTCGGCCCGCCGGCCCCCGAGGAGGTTCAGCGGCAGCCAGGCCACACAGTAGGCGGGGTGCCCGTCACGGCAGTTGCGGCAGCCGCCGCAGGAGGTGAAGGACAGGACGACGTGGTCGCCGGGCTCGATCCCGGTGACGGCGGAGCCGACCGCCTCGACGACGCCGGCGCCCTCGTGTCCCAGAACTCCGGGGAGCGGAAAGGGCAGTCCGCCGCTCGCCACACCGAGGTCGGTGTGGCACAGGCCTGTCGCGACCAGACGTACGAGCGCCTCGGTGGGCGCGGGCTCGGCCAGTTCGACGTCGGCGAGGGTGAAGGGCGCACCGCCGGACTCGACGACCGCGGCGCGGGTGGTGATGGACATCGTGAACTCCCTTACGGGCTCAAGGGCTTACGAGGTGGCGAGCTGGTGGGTCGGGCGCGCACTCAGTCGAGTGAGACGACTACCGACTTCACCTTGGTGTACGCGGCGAGCGCCTCGGGGCCGTACTCGCGGCCGAAACCGGAGTCCTTCACACCGCCGAAGGGGATCGCGGGGTCGAGCATCGCCCAGTCGTTGATCCAGACGATGCCCGCCTGGAGCCGGTTCGCGACGCGGTGGGCACGGGCCAGGTTGGTGGTCTGGATGCCCGAAGCCAGGCCGTACGGCGTGGAGTTGGCGAGCTGGACCGCCTCGTCCTCGGAGTCGAAGGGCTGGACCGTGAGGACCGGGCCGAAGATCTCCTCCTGGACGACCCGGGAGTCGTTGGCCAGGTCGGCGATCACCGTCGGCTTGTAGTAGTAGCCGCCGTCCAGGTCGAGCCGCTCGCCGCCGCAGACGATCCGGGCGCCCTCCTTGCGGGCCAGCGCGACATACTCCTCGACCTTGCGCAGATGCTTCTCCCCCGCCATCGGCCCGACCACGGTCTCGGGCTGCCGGGGGTCTCCGACCGGCACCCCGGGCACCGCGTCGGCGAGGATGCCGATCAGGGTCTCGTACACCGGGCGCGCGACCAGCAGTCGCGGGCCGCTCATGCAGAACTGGCCGGTGTTGAAGACGAAGGCCTTGATGACCGCGCCGACCGCCTTCTCCACGTCGGCGTCCTCGAAGACGATGTGCGCCGCGTTGCCGCCCAGCTCCATGGTGACCGGCTTGAGCGCCTCGCCCGCGGCGCTCGCCACGTGGCGGCCGATGGCGGTGGAGCCGGTGAAGGCGATCTTGTCGACGCCGTTGTGCCGCAGCAGCGCCTCGCCGGCCACCGGGCCGGTGCCGGTGACGACGTTGACGACGCCGTCCGGGACACCGGCCTCCTGGAACAGCCTGGCCATGTAGAGGGCGCTGAGCGGGGTCTCGTCGGCGGGCTTGTGCACCACCGTGTTGCCGGCGGCCAGCGCCGGTCCCAGCTTCGTACCGGCAAGGATCAGGGGGAAGTTGAAGGGTGTGATCGCGGCGACGACGCCGATGGCCTCGCGCTTGGTGTAGGCGAGGGCGTTGTGGCCCGTCTCGCGGGTCGCGCCGTCCAGGGAGAAGGCGAGGGCGGCGAAGTACTCGTAGTCGTTGGCCGCGTTGGTCACGTCGACGGCGTGGCACAGGCTGATCGGCTTGCCCACGTCGAGACTCTCGAGCTGCGCGATCTCGTCCGCGTTCTCCCGGATCAGCTGGGCGACCCGGTTCAGGATCCGGCCGCGCTCACGACCGGTCGTCGTGGCCCACGGGCCGTTGTCGAAGGCCTCCCGCGCGGCACGCACGGCCGCGTCCACGTCGGCCGCCGACGCCTCCGCGACGGTCGTGACGACCGTGCCCCGGGACGGGTCGACCACCTCGGTACGTGCTCCGTCCGCCGCCTCGCGCCACTGTCCTCCGACAAACAGTCGCCCGGGTTCGATCTCGAAGGTGGTCATCACCACTCCTCAGCCTCATCGCCAAGATTTCAATCAACAGGATTCCTGTTGGTCCGCAGTCTGATTACAGACAGGTTTCCTGTCAATGCTCTAATCTGAATCCATGGTCAGCACCAAGGCACCCCCCTCACTGCTCTACATGGTCAAGCAGGTGGAGCTCGTCGTGCGCTCCCATCTGGACGAGCTGGTCAGACCGGCCGGCATCACCGCACTCCAGTACACCTCGCTCACTGTCCTCGAGCGACACGACGGCCTCTCCGCGGCCCAGCTGGCCCGTGACTCGTTCGTCACCGCGCAGTCCATCGCCGACCTCGTCCGGTCCCTGGAGAACCGGGGGCTCGTGCGCCGGGAGCGCAATCCACGCAATCGCAGGGAGCTGCTGATCCTGCTCACCGACGCCGGCCGCGAGCTGCTCGACCGCTTCACCGAGCCCGTGCGGGAGCTGGAGGAACGGATGATCCGCGACCTCACGTCACACCAGGCGGACCAGTTCCGGCAGGCACTCTCCACGGCCTGGCACGCACTGTCGTAGCCCCTCCCCGCCGATCACGGAAAGACGCGTGCGAGACACGCTTCAATTTCGAAGACATATGTCAATCGAACATGCTCAAATTCACTCTAACGAGGGTAACTTGCAGGGCGGGACACTCAGTTGCGCTCATCTGGGCCCGGTAGTACGTCTACGCTCATCGCACGACGTCACCCCGGCCCCCGGTGACTGGCTGGTTCCGCCACCACAACAGCCGGTTGGAGGCGATGTCGTCGTGCAGCAGGATCCTCCACCGCCCACCCGCTATCTGCGCGTCCACCAGGACCGCGGCCACACGGTGCTGGAGTTCCACGGCGAGATCGACATCGCCGCGGCCGTCGAGATCATCCCGCACCTGGACGCGGCGACCGGGCACCCGGACGCCCGGATCGTGATCGACCTGACGGATGTCGAGTTCTTCGACTGCTCGGGACTGCGTCTGCTGTACCGGGCCCGGCATCGGGTGCTCGCCCACGAAGGCACCCTCCGCCTGGTCTGCACGCACCCGCTCACGCTGCGCGTCCTCAAGGTCACCGGCCTGGCCAAGGTGCTGCCACCGGCGGCGTCACTGGACGCGGCCCTGGAGCTGCCCGAGACAGCGTCCGGCACGTTATGACCCGCACCTGACCACCATCGACCACGGCACGGCACGGCACGGCTCCTTCATGATCTTCGTGACCTGACCCTGTCCATCAGGCCTGCCCATCAGGTTCCCGGTGCGTCGAAGAGGGCGCTGACGGACTCACCGTTGTGAATGCGACGCACGGCCTCGGCGAGCGCCGGGGCGATCGACAGCACCCGAAGCTTCTCGGTGCGCTCCTCCTCCGGGATCGGCACGGTGTTGGTGCACACGATCTCCAGCACGTCCGGCTGCTCGCTCAGCCGCTTGAGCGCGCCCGCCGCGAACAGCCCGTGGGTGCAGGCGACCCTGATGGACCGTGGCCCCAACTCCCTCAGCCGTTCGAGGAGTTCGAGGACCGTACTGCCCTTGGCGATCTCGTCGTCCAGCACGATGACGTCCCGGCCGGCGACCGTGCCGATCACGGAGCTGATGCTCACCCGGTCGTCCGCGAACCGCTGCTTGGCCCCGGCGGCCACCTCGGCGCCGATCAGCCGGGCGAAATGCGCGGCCTCCTTGGCGTTGCCGAGGTCCGGCGACACGACCGTCGTACGGGACAGGTCGTACTGGCGGAAGTGCTCGGCGAGTTCGCGCAGGGCGTGCAGATGGTCGACCGGGACCGAGAAGAAGCCGTGGACCTGCGGGGAGTGCAGGGTCATCGCGAGGACACGGCTCGCGCCGGCCGCGACCAGCAGGTCCGCGACGAGGCGTCCGCCGAGCGAGATCCGGGGCATGTCCTTCTTGTCGGAGCGGGCGTAGGCGTAGTGCGGCATGACGACCGAAATCCGCCCCGCCGACGCCCCGCGCGCCGCGTCGCACATCATCAGCAGCTCGACCAGGTGTTCCTGGACCGGCGTGACCAGTGGCTGGATCAGGAAGACGTCCCGCTCACGGCAGTTGGCCTGCAGCTGGACCTCCAGGCAGTCGTTGGCGAACCGGCTGACCTGGGTGGGCCGCAGGGGCACCCCCAGGTGCTCGCAGACCTCGGCGGCCAGTTCGGGGTGGGCACTACCGCTGAACACGGCGATGTCTCGCACGATCTGCTCCTAGCATGATCATTCCGCTCGGCCGGTGCCCATGCTACTGACCTTCCCGGTCCGCCACCGGCCGGGATATTCGGTTGCGGCCGGCCGCCGGGGCCGCGCCATGATGAGCACGGCCGAATCCCCCCGACCTCAGGAGCACGGAATGCGCCGATTCCTCGGAACCCTCCGCCCATGCCGGATCACCGTTCCCGAGGACTCGACCACCCATGCGCACCTCGCAGACCCCGCAGACCCCGCACCCCCAGCACACCCTGAACATCGGGATTCTGGCCCACGTCGACGCCGGTAAGACCAGTCTCACCGAGCGGCTGCTGTTCGACTCGGGCGCGATCGACCGGCTCGGCAGCGTCGACGCCGGTGACACCCGGACGGACGACGGCGCGATCGAGCGGCAGCGCGGGATCACCATCCGCTCGGCGGTCGCCGCGTTCACGGCCGGCGACACCCGGATCAACCTCATCGACACCCCGGGGCACTCCGACTTCATCGCCGAGGTCGAACGCGCTCTGGAGGTCCTGGACGGCGCGGTGCTGCTGTTGTCCGCCGTGGAGGGCGTCCAGGCGCAGACGCGCGTGCTGATGAGGACCCTGCGGCGGCTGCGGCTGCCCACGCTGGTCTTCGTCAACAAGATCGACCGTGCGGGCGCCCGGTCCGAGGCCCTGCTCACGGACGTCCGCCGCCGCCTGACCCCGTACATCGTCCCCCTCACCGACGTCGACGGCGTCGGCACTCCGGCCGCCCGTACCCGGCCCCGCCCCCTCACGGCCGCGGCCTCGGCGGAGGCGATCGCCGAGGTCGACCCGGGCGTTCTCGCGGCGCTGGTGGACGGCCCCGCGCCGACCCCGGACGAGCTGGACAAGGCCCTGGCCGCCCGCACGGCCGACGGCTCGCTCCACCCGCTCCTCTTCGGCTCCGCGCTCGGCGGCCAGGGCGTACCCGAACTCGTCGAGGCCCTGACCCGGCTCGTCCCCCGGCCCGCCCCGACCGGCGCGGGGGCGGCCCCACGCGGCACGGTGTTCGCCGTACGCCCCACACCGGACGGCGGGCGGACGGCGTATCTGCGGCTGTACGAGGGTGTGGTGACGGAGCGTCAGCGGCTGACCTTCCTGCGGCGGGAGGCCGACGGCCGGACCATCGAGGTCCCCGGCCGGGTCACCGGCCTTGAGGTGATCGGCCGCCGAGGCCCGCTCACCGCCGGGAACATCGGCGCCCTGACCGGTCTCGGCGCCGTCCGGGTCGGCGACCGCCTCGGCGAACTCGGCTCCCGAGCACCGCAGTTCGCGCCCCCGACCCTGGAGACCCTGGTCCGGGCCCGGCGCCCGGAGCAGTCGGCGCGCCTTCGCTCGGCCCTGCTGACCCTGGCCGACCAGGACCCGCTGACCCACGCCCGGCCCGCGGCCGACGGCAGCACCGCGCTGTTGCTCTACGGCGAGGTGCAGAAGGAGGTCCTCGGCGCCACCCTCGCCCAGGACTTCGGCATCGACGCCGAGTTCGAGCCGAGCCGCGTCCGGTTCCTGGAGCGGCCCGCGGGCACCGGCGCGGCGTCCGAGGAGAATCCGTGGCTCGACCGCGCCCGCTGCTTCGCGACGGTCGGGCTGCGCGTCGAGCCGGGGGCGCTCGGTTCGGGCGCGGTGTTCACGTACGAGACCGAACTCGGCGCGCTCCCCCGCGCGTTCCACCAGGCGATCGAGGACTCCGTCCACGCCGGTCTGCTGGCCGGCCCGCAGACGTGGCCGGTCACCGACTGCCGGGTCGTCCTCGTCCGCTCCGGGTTCGTCGGGCCGCTCAGCACCGCCGCGGACTTCCGGGCGCTCACGCCGGTGGTACTGCGCCGCGCCCTGGAGCGGTCCGGGACGCGGGTGTACGAGCCGTACCATGCCTTCGAGTTGGAGATCCCGTCGAGTGCGCTGGCGCCGGTGACCGGTCTGCTCGCGTCCCTCGGCGCGGAGTTCGGCCGGACCACGGGTGACGGCGCCGTCTGGCACCTCACCGGTGCACTGGCGGCGCGGCGGGTGCGCGAGGCTGAGCTGCGGTTGCCGGGGCTGACACACGGCGAGGGGGTGTGGTGGTCGCGCGTGTCGGGCGACCGGGCGCTCCGGTAGGCCTCTCTCAATTGTTGCGATACGTCAACAGGACGGTCTGCCAGGGCATTTGGCGGGCATGCGGTTCAGTACGTAGGAAGAAGGAGGTCCGTCGCCATGACGACGCCCATCAAGGCCGTGCGACGCATGCCACTCTGGGCCAAGGTGCTCAGTGGCGTGGTGCTGGTGTTCGCGCTGCTGCTGGCCGGGCTCCGGCTGGCGGTGCTGCCGGGGCTGGGGGACATCTTCGGCGAGGAGACGCACGACCGTTCAGGACCCGCGCTCCTCGAATCCATCCAGGACATGAGCCGTTACGAAGCGGCGTCCGGCAACTTCCAGATCGTCGTGGACCTGGAGAAGGACACCAAGTACCTGCCCGACGCGATCAAGGGCACCCGTGTGCTCTACGTGGGTGCCGGCACGGTCGACGCCTATGTCGACCTCGGCAAGCTCGCCAAGAACGACGTGACGGTCAACAAGGACCGCACCTCCGCGACGCTCCGGCTGCCGCACGCGGCGCTCGGAAAGCCCGCGCTGGACCCCGACCGCTCCTATGCGGTCTCCAAGCAGCGCGGAATCTTCGACCGGATCACCGACCTCTTCTCCGACAACCCGAACGACGAACAGGCCGTCCAGAAGCTGGCGGCCCGGCACATCGGCGACGCTGCGAAGGAGAGCGAACTGACCGTGCGTGCCGAGCAGAACACGACCAGCATGCTCAAGGGCCTGCTCGGCTCCCTCGGCTTCACGGACGTGAAGGTAACGTACGGGACCTGAGAGAGCCGGCCTGCCCGAATCCTGGATCCGGGCAGGCCGGAGCGGCATTCTCGGCCTGTTCGGGGGTAGCTGCCGTTGCACGGGGACCAGTTGAACACCGGAGGACGTTGATGGCCCGATCAGCTCCGCGCACCCTCGCCGCGCGCCTGCGCCCGGCGAAGGCGGAGAGCAAGCCGCCCAAGATCCCGCCGAAGTCCGCACCCAAGTCACCTCCGAAGGCCACAGTCAGGTCGTCGAAGGTGTCGTCGGGGTGGTCGTCGAAGTTCTCCTCGAAGATCCGGAGGGCACCGAAGGCGGCCCCGGAGCCGCCGCCCGAGCAGGCTCCGCCGAAGCGTCGGCCGTTCGCCTTCCTGGCCCGGGTGCTGGCGGTTCTCTGTGCCTTCTTGTTCATGGTGGCGTTCGCCGTGGTGCTGGCCCGGCTGACCCTGGAGCCGTCTCCGGCGTCCGTGGCGCTGACCCACACCAACTTCCATCCGGGCCGCTCGCTGCGCGCCTACCTGGACCAGCCCGAAATGCGGGACGCCATCCGGCAGATCGGTGGAAACCTGGTGCTCGGCGTGCCCTTCGGCATTCTGATGCCCGTCATCGCGCCCCGGACACGGGGGGTTCTGCGGGTGGTGTTCCTGACCGCGTTCGTCATGCTCATGGTCGAGGTGGCCCAGGGTGCGATGATCACCGGCCGCGCCTTCGACGTCGACGACGTCATCCTCAACACCACGGGTGCGCTGATCGGTTACCTGCTCGTCGGCCGTCGGCTCAGCCGCGCGGTGCACGCGCCCAAGCAGCGGCAGGTGTAGCCCGGCGGCCCGCCGGAGCGGCTACCTCGACCTCGTCCAGGTGAGTTTGTCGCCGCCGACCCAGCGGACCGTGTCCGGATCGTCGAGATCATGAACCGGGACGCCGGCCGCGGCGGCGACCATCAGCACATCGGTGAGCGTCCGGGCCGCTCCGGCCACCTCGCCGTCGATCTCCACGATCCGGAACGGCGGGACGCCCGGCTGTACCCCGAGCACCATGATCCGCGGATGGGAGATGTAGGGGCTCGCTATTTCGGTCATGCATCGAGCGTAGAGCGAATCCGGCCATCACGTACCGGCCACGGACGGTGGCGGAACGGTTGCCTCCGCCCCTCCGTGGTGCGGACCCGCCGAGCTCGCGCGACGCTGTAGGCGGAGGTGACGATGGCCATGGCGATGGATCCCGTCGAGGCGCTGGACCGGATCGCCTTCCTGCTGGAGCGCTCCCTGGCGCCGACGTATCGCGTACGCGCGTTCCGCACCGCGATCGACGTGCTGGCGACGCTGCCCCCGGACGAGATACGGCAGCGGGCCGACACCGGCACGCTGGAGTCGCTCAAGGGCATCGGCCCGAAGACCGCACAGGTGGTGCGGGAGGCGCTCGCCGGACAGGTGCCCGGCTACCTGGAGAAGCTGGAGCGCGAGCAGGGAATGACCCCGCCTCTCGGGGACGGGGAGCGGCTGCGGGCCCTGCTGCGCGGAGACTGTCATCTGCACTCCGACTGGTCGGACGGCGGCAGCCCGGTCGAGGAGATGGGCCGCACGGCCGCACGGCTCGGGCACGAGTGGGCCGTACTCACCGATCACTCACCTCGTCTCACGGTGGCGCACGGTCTGTCCGCCGAGCGGTTGCGCGAACAGTTGGCCCTGGTCGCGGAACTCAACGCGACCTGGGAGCCGTTCCGGCTGCTCACCGGCATCGAGTGCGACATCCTCGACGACGGCTCCCTGGACCAGGATCCGGAGCTCCTGGACCTGCTGGACGTCGTGGTGGTGTCCGTGCACTCCAAGCTGCGCATGGACGCACGCTCGATGACCCGCCGGATGGTGGCCGCCGTACGCGATCCGCACTCGGACGTGCTCGGACACTGCACCGGGCGGCTGCTCGTCGGGCCTGAGCCCCGGGGTGGTGGCGGCGGGCGGGGCAAGCGGGGCGGGGGGCGTGAGCGGCCCGAGTCGGAGTTCGACGCGGACGCGGTGTTCGCCGCCTGCGCGGAGACGGGCACGGCCGTGGAGATCAACAGCCGGCCGGAGCGGCTGGACCCGCCGCGCCGGCTGCTGCGGCAGGCCGTGGCGGCGGGCGTGCTGTTCTCGATCGACACCGACGCGCACGCGCCCGGCCAGCTGGACTGGCAGATCCACGGCTGTGCCCGCGCCGAGGAGTGCGGCGTACCGGCCGGGCGGGTGGTCACGACCTGGCCGGTGGACGACCTGCTGGCCTGGACGCGGGAGCGCAGGCTGCCACCGGACGTCGCGGAGAGCGGCGGCGCGGTCTGACTTCGTGCGCACTCCACATTCGTACATGCCCTGTCGGCTCCCTCACCGGCGTCTGTGCAGTCGCGGTCCGGCGTCCCGGCACCACCGGGCAGGTCCGTCACGCCCTCACCCGCCTCCTGCACCGGGCGCGCATCCGCAACCGGAGCAGGACATGCTGGAAGCGCATACTCGACACCAAGCGGATCAGTACGGGCGGTGCGCGGGTGGGAGATCGTCCAACGCACCCAGCAGCGCGGGTCCCACCACGTCCCGCGTCCACTTCACACGCTCCTCCCCCACAGCCCGCGGCACCGTCTCGGCCAGCATGATCAGGTACAGGTAGGCGCGGTACAGAGCAAGCCGCCGGCAGGTCGCCCCGTCGAACTCGACCCGGCCTCCCGCTTCCCGATAACCCCGCAGAAACGCCTCGTCGCCCCTGATGTCCCCCAGCAGCGCCAGTGACACGAAGTCGGCCACCGGGTCGCCCCAGAACATGCGCTCACCGTCGATGAGGCCGCCGATCCGGGGCGCCCCCGTCGAACGGTCCACCAGGATGTTCCCCTGCCAGAGATCGAAGTGGACCAACTGGGGAACGGTGACCTCGTCAAGGGCGTCGTACGCGCCCCGGACGATACGGACCACCTCGTCCACCGGAACCGGCAGCCAGGCGTCGTAGCGGACGGCGTCGTCGAGCACGGCGTCGAGCATCGCCGTGAAAGCCGTACGCCAGTCGGGGGCGAGGGGGCCGAGGGCGCCTGAGGGGTAGCCGAAGGCGGGCCCGGTGACCTGGTGCAGGCGGGCCACCAGGCCGCCCAGCTCCCCCCTCAGCAGGGCCCGCTCGGCGCCGGTCGTGGAGTCGTCCCACGGATCACCCGGGCAGGCGGTCATCAGCAGGTGCCCGTCCCCGAGGGCGACGACACTCGGCGCCGGTACGCCGACCGTGCCGGCGGCCCGGTAGAACTCCGCCTCGGAGACCAGTAGTCGGGACTCGTGGCGCAGCCCCGGCACCGTTTTTGGCGGCGGGACCTTCAGGACGTATCTGCCGCCGTCGACCAGCCGGAGCTCCTCGACGGTGTTGTACGTCCCGCCGGTGAGCGCACGGCAGTCCACCAGGCGGTCCGGGGGCAGACCCGCCGATACGAGGACCTGTCCGGCCCGCTCCCACGAATCCGTCACCGTTCGCGCCCCCTGTCTCGACCAGCCGCGCCCGCGCCCTGCGTACGGCACCGGAACAGGGTACGGAACGTGCCGCCGGCCGGACCGGCCCGCACAGGACAGACCTGGGGTGCGGGGGAAACTAGGCGGAACAGGCGGTACCCGCGCCCTCGGGCGCGCCGAACCGGGCGAGGCAGTGCCACACCATCTTCAGGTGCTGGAGTTCATGGCGTCCGGTGCGTGCCGCGTCGCCGATGATCCGTGGGTCGATGCGGCCGTCCTCGGCGATCCGGGCGCCCAGTTCGACGTACTCGGGTCCCCGGTAGTCGGCGTGGCGGCGCAACTCCCCTACGGAGAGCCGGTATCCGGGGTGCCATTCGAGCGGTACGGGCAGGGTGCGGGCCGCCTTCTCCACCGGGGTGCCGCGATAGCTCGCGTCGAGGACCAGCGCCTCCACGTCCCGGGCGAGCGCGACGGGACCGTGCACCTGGGCCTCGATGTAGTCGTCGAGCGCGTCCTGTGTGTCCGCCTCGGCCAGGGCGACGAGGGACATACCGGCGGCGACCCCGAAGTGGTCGGGTTCCGCCGCGCTGTCCGGGTAGCAGAAGGTGGCCCGGGCGAGGGCGGCGCCGGTCAGCCGGAAGTGCGCTGAGCCGAACCTCGGTGCGGCGCCCACGACTTGACGGCGGAAGTTCAACGCGCCGTACACCGGACGCTGTTGGGCGGGCGCGCTGTCGTACGCCCCGGCGAACATCCGGCTCTCCCAGCGCCGGCGGTCGCCGCCGGGATGGGCGGTGAGCCCGCCGTTGCTGGTACCGGTGACGAACTGGGAGCGGTAGAAGCCGTCCTTGGCCAGCGCCCGCAGCAGAGGCAGTTCACGGACCGTCCGGTCGGGGTGGAAGTTCAGGGTGACCCGGAGGTCAGGGGGCACAGCCGGGCCGGCGGAGAGGGCGGCGACATGGCGGAGGGCCTGCGTGTGCACGGAATCGAGGTCGCCCATCATGCGCATCAGGAGATCACCCGGCGGCCCCTGAGATCCAGAATTTTTTGGTCACCGAGGGAAACTCCCTGATCGCGTGAGGAATGCCTCCCTCCGCCTGCCGCGCGCTCGGGGGCTTCGCTGAGTAGGCTCGGTTCCTTTGTGGGAAGGGAGGTGTGCGCATGCGCGTGGTACCAGGTGAGTGGGCGGCGTCCGTCGTCCGGTTCGTGCGAAAGCGCCGCGAGCCCGTGGTCGTGCAGTCGCTGCGGTCGGCGGCGGCCGCGACGATCGCGTACGTCGTCGCGCTCCGTCTCAGTCCCGAGGCCGCGCCGCTCACTGCCCCGCTGACCGCGCTCCTCGTCGTCCAGGTCACCCTCTACGCCACCATCACCACCGGCATCCGCCGGGTGAACTCCGTGGTCGCCGGGGTCGTCATCGCGATCGGCTTCAGTGTGCTGGTGGGCCTGACGTGGTGGAGCCTCGGGCTGATCATCCTGGCCTCGCTGGCGGTCGGGCATCTGGTGCGGGTCAGTGAGTTCGTGCCCGAGGTGGCGATCAGCGCGATGCTGGTGCTCGGCGTCACACGGGTCGGCGACACGGCCTGGGCCCGGGTCCTGGAGACCGTGATCGGCGCGGTCGTCGGGCTCGCCTTCAACCTGCTGTTCGCTCCCCCGGTGTGGGTGGACGCGGCCGGCCAGTCCATCGAGGGGCTGGCGCGCCGGGTACGGCAGTTGATGCTGCGTATGGGTGAGGAGGCCGCCGGCCGCACCCCCGTGGACCACGCGACCGCCCGTCTGCACGAGGCCCGCCGGCTCGACCACGACATCGTCGAGGTGGACGCGGCCCTGAAACAGGCCGAGGACAGCCTGCGGCTCAATCCGCGCGTCCGGGAGGGCCTGTTGCACCGGGTGGTGCTGCGCACCGGCCTGGACACGCTGGAGATCTGCACGGTCGTCCTGCGTGTCCTCGCCCGCAGCCTCACCGACCTGGCCAAGGAACGGGAGCCGGAGCGGCTGTTCGCCCCGGAGACGGGCGCCGCGCTGGAGCGGCTGCTGGCCGAGATCGCCGACGCGGTGGTCAGTTTCGCGGTCCTCGTCACCACCGACGTCAGTGTCAGCGCCGAGTCGGCGGAGAGCCGCCTCACCACCGAGCTCCGGGCCGCGACAGCCACCCGCGACAAGCTCGCCCAGCTGCTTCTCGCGGAGATCCAGCGGGACGCGCGGCAGTGGCAGCTGCACGGTGCCGTCCTGACCGAGGTCAACCGCATCCTCGACGAGCTGGACACCGAGCACCGCTCCCGACGGCTGCTGGAGGAACTGGACCGCTGCACCCGTGAGGAGCGGGAGCGGATGTCCTGGTTGACCCGGCTGCGGAAGTACGTGAAGCACGTGCGCGTTCCGGGCCGGAACCACAAGGCGGTGTCACGTCGTTCTATGTGACGAAGTCACACAGGACAGAACGACTGGCACCGACCGGGATTGAGGGGGCTGCGCATGGGTGACTCCGGTGTGCGGATCGACGGGAACACACTCAGGCTGCCGGGCGGTGTGGCCGTGCGGTTCATCCGCACCCTCCGTCTGCCGGAGACCGGCACGCATCCACTGCCGCCGGGGCTCGGCGAGTTCCCGGTCCGCCGGGTCGCCGACTACGCCGACACGGTGCCGGAGGCCTGGCGGGCGCGCGGTGGGGTGCTGCTGCCGGTGTATCTGCGCGAGGCGATGTGGCTGAGCTTCGGGGGCACGACGCAGCCCGCCGCGTTGCAGGTCGGTGTGGGCAAGGTGTGCGCGGTGTCGGGCGAGCCGTGGAGCGACCGGCTGTCCAGGAAGCCGCAGAACTACGTGGTGCTGCCGCGTCAGCCCTGGCTCGATGGCATCAACTCGGGCAGGGGCACGGTCCGCCAGTTCGTGGCGGTGCCGCTCGGGCTGGGCGCGACCGTCGAGGGCCAGGTCACCGGCGAGGAGGTGTGGGGCGGCGTACAGCTCCGGTCGTTCCCGCTGACCGACGCGGAACTGGCGAAGTGGCGCGAGGAGGAGCAGCGCCGGGCGGAGCGGGCCCGGGCGATCGCTTCGACCGGGGGGTACGGCGGGGCCGTACCCATGGCGCCCATGGCGATGGCCGCCCCGCCTGCGCCCGGTGGCGCGGCGGGGCCGCAGCGGTCGGGGGCGGCGATGGGTCTGGGCGTCGGCGGCTCCATGCGCCAGGAGGTCTACCGGGACGACCGGCCGCTCACCGCCTGGTCCGAGCGCCCTGCCGGACGCGTGTTCGTGCACCTCGTGACGCCACCCGAGTGGCGCCGTATCACCGGCGAAGCCCCGCCCCCGTCCCCCGTGGACCGCGCGGCGTACACGCGGGCGGGTCTGCCCTGGTTCGACTACTTCGACCAGGACGCCGAGGACCTTGCCCCCACGGACCCCCTGACGGCCGTGAAACCGGTCGGCGACTGGCTCGGCGACGACCACGAGCCCTGGCAGGCGCCGTCACCGGGACAGGTGGAGCCGCTGACGGGGAAGCCGGTGGAGGACGGAGACTGGTAAGCCCGCCTGCGTTGCAATCTGCGCAACGCGCGTTGCTTTTCTTGTATGTGCCGGCTGATCCAAGTCACGTACGCGTACCTGGCGAACCGGGGGCACAACAGCCTGACGCGGTACGCCGTCGAGGCGGGCGGGGCCCGTCTCCGGCTCCTCGGCACGGTGCCGGTCGCGGGCGACTTCCCGCGCCACATCGCCCTCTCGCCGCACGGGAACCTGCTGTTCGCGGCGAACCAGCGCTCGAGTACGGTCAGCGTCTTCCACGTCGACCGCGCGAGCGGTGAACTGCGGCTGGCGGGCGAGCCGTTCGCGTCACCGGTCGTCGTCTGTGCGCTGCCGCTGTAGCGCGCGGGGGCAGGAGGCGGCGCCGGCCCGGGTGAGCAGGATGTGCATGCGCTCGGTGAGCTGGGAGACGGTGTCGGCGGGCTGGTGGAACGCCAGCCGTACGTCGCCGTGGGTGCGGGCGCGCTCGATGCGCAGGGTGAGCCCGTGCCGGTCGACGGCGAGCGGCTGGACCTTGACGGCGCCGTGCAGGCTGTCCGGCTCGACCAGACGGGTGAGTCGCTCGACGGCGTCGCCGTGGCAGTCGGCGAGGTGGGTCAGCAGTCCCGCCTCGGCCGTGGCCAGCGGGTCGGGCGCGGCGGCGGCGAACTCGTCGAGGTCGACGACGACGGCACCGGAGGTCTGGCGCAGCACCACGCGCGTCGGACGGAACGCGAGCCGCTCCCCTTCGGCGGAGAACCAGCCGGCCATCCACAGCCGGGCGCGGATCCGGCTGCGCACGGGGACGGGCGAGACGTCGGCGAACTCCAGCACGGCCGACGGCTCGCCGCGTGGGGCGCAGACGGCGGCGGCGAGCAGCGCGCTGTCCGCCGGTACGTCCAGGACCACCCGGCCGTCCTCGCCAACGGTGTGCGCACCGACGAACTCCTCGCGCCCGCCGTCCGCGGTCACCGCGCAGGACCACGCGGCGGCGAGTACCGAACGCGCGCGTTCCGCCGCTGCGGGCGCGGCCGTCCAGGTCTGACTGTCACCCATCCCGATCTCCTTAGGTAAGCCTTGCCTAACCTATCGAAGATCCGGGCGTACGCCAACCACCTCCCGCAAGGAGACCGACCGCGAACAGCCGCTCAGGGCGCGAGGGTGCCGAGCAGCGACCGCGCGCACAGGTCCCGTACCTGCTGCCGGGACAGGTCCGAGCCGCGCAGCCACTCCAGGCACACGGCGGTCGTGAACGCCAGCCAGCCGCGGACGGCGAGCCGCAGGTCGGGCCGCTTCTCGGACAGCCGCCCGAACTCCGGGTCGGCCGTCAGTGCCGCGAGGATCTGCCGCTCCTGCGCGGCCAGTGCCCGCTGATAGACCTTCCGCACGGCCTGGTCGCCGGACGCGTCGGCACGGTGGAAGGCGCGATAGCCGTGCGCGTGCTCCTCGACGTACGCGAGGAAGGCGTCGAGGTTCGCGTCGAGCTGCTCCCGTGCGGGAACGCCCGGCACGGTGGCCGTCATGCGCAGCATGCGCTCGCTCTCGCGCTCCACGACGGCAGCGAAGAAGTCCCGCTTGGTCGGGTAGTAGTGGTAGAGCAGCCCGCGCGAGACCCCGGCGATCTCGGCGACCTGCTCGATCCACACATCGTCGTACGGGCTCTCCGAGAACAGCCGCGCGCCGACCGCGAGGAGCTGCTCCCGGCGCTCCCCGGTACTGAGCCGGCGACGCGTGCGCGCACCCTCTTCCGCGGCCATGTCCGCACTTTACTTGACGCCGATTCAACAGCGGGATCAGACTGACCCCGTTATTGAATCCACGTACAACAGCATCAACACGCCCCTGCATCAAGGGAGATGGCGTCATGACCGAGACGGCGACCCGGAGCGCTCCGTCCAGGGGATTCCGCAGTGCCGAGCTGGGCTGGCCGGAGCTGCACCGGATCCCGCGTCCGCCGCACCGGATCCCGCTGCTCGGCGATCTGGTCGGCGTCCGTCCCCGTACGCCCCTCCAGGACTCGATGCGGATCGGGCTGCCCCTGGGGCCGATCTTCCGGCGCAGGGCGTTCGGCAAGGAGATCGTGTTCGTGTGGGGCGCGGATCTCACCGCCGATCTGGCGGACGAGTCACGCTTCGCCAAACATGTGGGCCTCGGGGTGGCCAACCTCCGTCCGGTCGCCGGGGACGGGCTGTTCACCGCGTACAACGACGAGCCCAACTGGCAGCTGGCGCACGACGTCCTCGCCCCCGGCTTCAGCCGCGAGGCGATGGCCGGCTACCACCCGATGATGCTCGCCGTGGCCGAGCGGCTCACGGCCCACTGGGACGGGGAACTGGCCGCCGGCCGCGCGGTGGACGTGCCCGGCGACATGACGAAGCTGACCCTGGAGACGATCGCGCGCACCGGCTTCGGGCACGACTTCGGCTCCTTCGAGCGCGAGCGCCCGCACCCCTTCGTGACGGCGATGGTGGGGAGTCTGAACCACGCGCAGTATCTGAACATCGTCCCCGCCCCGCTCGCCCCACTGCTGCTGCGCCGGGCCACGCGCCGCAACGAGGCCGGCACGGCGTACCTGAACCGCACGGTCGACGAGCTCATACGGGCCCGCCGGGCGTCGGACGGCGAGGGCGGCGGCACGGGCGACCTTCTCGACCGCATGCTCGACACCGCCCACCCGGAGACCGGCGAACGCCTGGCGCCGGAGAACGTGCGCCGGCAGGTCCTCACCTTCCTCATCGCGGGCCACGAGACCACGTCCGGTGCGCTCTCCTTCGCCCTGCACTACCTCTCCCGGCACCCGGAGGTCGCCGCCCGCGCCCGCGCCGAGGTGGACCGGGTCTGGGGCGGGGCGGCCGTCCCCGGCTACGACCAGGTCGCCAAGCTGCGTTATGTGCGCCGGGTGCTCGACGAGTCGCTGCGGCTGTGGCCGACGGCGCCCGGCTTCGCCCGCGAGGCCCGGCACGACACGGTGCTCGGCGGCGAGCATCCGATGCGCGAGGGCGCCTGGACGCTGGTCCTCGCTCCGCTGCTGCACCGCGACCCGGCCGTCTGGGGCGCCGACGCCGACCGTTTCGACCCGGACCGTTTCGACGCGGCGGCCGTGCGCTCCCGCCCCGCACACGCGTTCAAACCCTGGGGCACCGGGGCCCGGGCGTGCATCGGCCGCCAGTTCGCCCTGCACGAGGCGACACTCGTCCTCGGTCTACTCCTGCGCCGCTACGACCTGAGGCCCGACCCGGACTACCGGCTGCGGGTGGCGGAACGGCTGACGGTGATACCGGAGGGACTCCGGCTGCATCTCGAACGCCGGTCCCCGGGGCCGGAGTTGGCGGCTGCCTGAACCGTCACCTCACAGATGAATTTCCCGGCGTGTCGGGGTCTCCACATACAGAGGAAAACAACCTGCGCTACTACAGAGGCAGACCCTTGAGACGCGGGAGAGACCATGTGCACCCATCAGCCTTCGTGCCCGGCCGTCGACAGTCCGGACCATGACGCGGCCGTCATCGTCACCGCCCACCCGGAGCAGGGCTGGAACCTGCTCTGCAACGGAACCATCGTCTTCGACGACACGGGTGAACTCCTGCCGGACGGACGGGCCGTGGGCCCGCTGCGCGGCGTCGGCGGACTCGCCGTCGCCGCCTGAGCGACCGGTGGTCGTCACACCTCGTCGCGGGTCAGGGCGAGCAGCCGGTCGAGCACCCGGGGGCCGCCCGCCCGCACTCCGTCGTGCTCGAACTCGTCCGTCACCCAGGTGCGCAGGCCCCGGACGGCGCGGGCCGTCCGGAGGGAGTGGGCGGTGTCGACGTACATGTCGTCGTGGTAGACGGCGGCCGCGACCGGCACCTCGTTGACGGCGAGCCGGTCCGGTTCGTACAGGGGCGGCCAGCCCCGCCCCCCGGCCAGGTCCTCCGCGGTCTCGCGCAGCGGGCGCAGGGCGGGGTCGTTGTCGAACATCCAGGGGTGCACGGACTCGCCCGTGAACAGCAGCGGACCGTCGCCGGTCAGCGTCTTGGCGGCGTCGAACTGCGGGAACTCGCGGCGCACCCGCTCCGCGGCCCAGTCCGTGGGGCCCGCGTCCTGGCCGTAGACCGCCTCGTGGAGGAGCGCGTACAGCGGGTGACCCGCGTACGACAGCAGCCCCTGGGCCTCCTCCTGGAAGGAGTCGGACAGGGCGGGGCCCTGCGGAGTGCGGACGAAGGCGTCCTCCAGCAGGAAGTGAAGCCGGTGGCTGCCGTCGCCGCGGCCGAGCATGATGCCCAGCGACTGGAACGCCTCGACGGTGAACCGGTAGCCGTTCGGCAGGGTGATGTCGTGCTGGAGGAGGTGCTCGGCGATCTGCCGGGCCCGCTCGACGTCCTGCGGGTAGCGGGCGTAGTGCGCGGCGACCTTGCGTTCGATGCGCGGGTAGGCGGCCCGGTAGACGTCGTCGGCGCTCGCGTCGAGGGAGGGCAGCCCGCCGGTGATGACGACGGTGCTCAGGCCCTCAGGCGCGTTGGACAGATAGGAGACCGCGCAGAAGCCGCCGAAACTCTGGCCGAGGACAGCCCAGGGGGCGCCCCCTGTGACCTTGCGACGGATGGCCTCGCAGTCACGGACGATCGAGTCGGCACGGAAGTGGGCCAGGTAGTCGGCCTGTTCGCCGGGGCCGCCGCGCAACGGAAGGGTCTGGCGGTTGGCGGGTGTGGAGGCACCTGTGCCGCGCTGGTCGAGGAGCAGCACCCGGTACTCCCGCAGAGCCCGCTCCAGCCAGGCCTCACGGCCGATGAAACGGTTCGCCCCGAAGCCTGGGCCGCCCTGCAGATAGACCAGCCAGGGCAGTTCGGCGTCCACCCTGTCGCTCGCGACGACCTCGCGGGCGTAGAGCTCGATACGCTCCCCGGCCGGGTCGTCGTGGTCGAGGGGGACAGTGAAGCGACGGTCGGTGAGGACGACACCGACCTGCCGGTAGCTGGCGGACAACAGGGCTCCTTGAACGTACGGATTCCGAACCGTCGTCCAGTCCAGCACAGATTCTTCGCCCGGCCGACCCCGTGGATCAAGAAATTCCCGGGAACCGCTACTGAACGGGGGCTCAGCGCGCCGAAAGGCTGGAGCGCCGGACCACCAGCTCCGGCTGGAGCACGACCCTGCGGTGGGAGTGCCGCCTCCCGCCGGACTCCGCCTCCGTCTCGGTCTCCTCCAGGAGGAGTTCCGCGGCCAGGGCGCCCATGGTCACGGCGGGCTGGCGGACGGAGGTCAGGGGGACGGCCGCGGCGGCGGCGAACTCGATGTCGTCGTAGCCGACGATGGCGAGGTCGTCGGGGACACCGACGCCGGCCGCGTACATGGCCTGCAGGACTCCGAGGGCGAGCAGGTCGTTGGCGCAGAAGGCGGCGGTCGGGCGGTCGGCGAGACCCAGGAGGCGGGCGCCGGCGTCCCGGCCCGCAGCGACGTCGAGGCGCTCGGTGGGCAGCTCGCGCAGGGCCGAGGGGCTGAGGCCGGCCTCGGCGAGCGCGTTCATGGCGCCCGTACGGCGGTCGCGCACCTGGTTGAAACCGGGCGGTCCGCTGACGTACGCGATGGAGCGGTGTCCGGCGTCGATGAGATGGCGGACGGCCAGTGCGCCGCCCGCGACGTCGTCCACGGACACCGAGCACTCGGTGGTGCCCTCGGCGACCCGGTCGACCAGGACGAACGGGATGCCGTGACGGCGGAACGCCTCGATGTTGCGGCCGGTCGCGTCGGCCGGGGTCAGCAGCACACCGCGCACCCGCTGCTCGGCGAAGAGCGACAGGTAGTCGGCCTCCTCCCCGGCGCTCTGCGCGCTGTTGCAGACCATCACACCGAGCCCGGCGTCCCGCGCGGCCCGCTCGGCACCGCGTGCCACGTCCACGAAGAAGGGGTTGCCCATGTCCAGGACGAGCAGCCCCATGATCCGGCTGCGCCCGGCGCGCAGCTGACGGGCCGACTCGCTGCGGACGTAGCCGAGGCGGTCGATCGCGGACAGCACACGGGCACGGGTCTCGGTGGCGACCGAGTCCGGGCGGTTGATGACGTTCGAGACCGTGCCCACCGAAACTCCGGCGGCGCGGGCTACGTCCTTGATACCCACCGGCTGGGCCATCAGGCGGGGACCTCCAGGGAAACGAACGGTGGCGGGCAGGCCTTTACATTAGCGGCCTGCCCGCCCTTGACTAATCCGCTGATCGTTCCGGTCACGCGGGAAGCCGGAAGTCGACGACATGGAGCGCCGAGGGGGTCGTACCGCTCGACGTCTCCTGGTAGAGGACGGACAGGACGTTGTCCTGGGCGATCCGGGTCTCGTCGATCACGACCTCACCGAAGGCGTTCAGATCGCTGCCGTCGAACAGCACGGTCCAGTCGGTGTAGCCGGAGGACTTCGAGGCACCGGCTATGCGCCCGAACGGGAAGATCGCGTAGGCGTTGTCGTACTTGTCGAGGACCAGCTTGGTGCGCTGGCTGGAGTTCAGCGGGACCGGGATCTCGGTCTTCTGCCAGGTGCCGGCGGAGTTCTTGCGCAGATGGAAGGCGCGGCCGTTGGCGGTGCGGTTGGTGACGTAGTTGGTGGTGCACTGGCCGAAACGGCCGGGGACGTAGCTGATGATCGCGTGCGGCAGCCCCGACGAGTCGGTGAACTGGCTCTCCTGGTTCATCAGGGAGTGATCCGGGTTCAGCGCGTCGACCACCAGGCCGCTGTCCGTCACGGCGACCTTGTCGGAGCCGCCGGTGGTGCCGACGAGGGTGCCCGCGTTGTTGCGCCAGGTGCGGCCCCGGTCGTCGGAGTAGACGTAGCCGGTGTCGTGGTTGGTGATGCCGCCGCTGTTGCACATGACGGCGCCGTTCTGCTCGCGCCAGGTGAAGAACGAGTGCAGGCGGCCGTTCCTGTCGTAGTCGATGCCGTGCAGGTACATGTTGCGGACCGTGGAGGAGCCGTGTTCGCTGGTGTACGTGCCGGTGGAGCTGGACCACTCGCCGAGGTTGGTCCAGGAGGTGCCGTCGTACTCGGCGAGCGCGTTGCGGCCGTTGCCGGAGATGCCGACGCGGTAGCTGAGCTGGAGCTTGCCGTCGGGCAGCGAGACGAACTGCGGGTACGTGAACTGGGTGGTGAGCGCGAGTCCGTCGAGCGTCGACTGGGGTGTGCCGAATCGGGCCGCCGTCCAGCTGAGCCCGGACGGGTTGTCCAGGAGCCCGGCCACCGACTTGACGTAGGTGAAGCCGTCGCTGTGCGAGTCCATGTTGAGGTGGAGGCGGCCGTCGGTCCTGGAGACGCCCATGGAGATGACGTTGTGCGAGTCGCCGGCCTTGAGGGTGTGCCCGACCTGGACCGTCGACCAGGTGGTGCCGCCGAGGACGCGGCGGCCGACGACGGCGTTCTTGTCGGCGGTGTACCAGACGGCGTACTGGTAGCCCTTGTAGGTCAGCAGGCCGTTCTTCTGGAACGAGTTGTTGTTGACCAGGCCGTCGTAGGAGACGAAGAACACGGCCTGGGAGTCGAGCGTGGTGGTGCCGGTCCGGGTGACCGAGGGACCGGGGTCCGCGGCGCGGGCGCTGCCGACGGCGAAGGCGGGGGTCACCACGGCGCCTGCGAGGGCGGCGCCCAGCAACGTACGTCTTTTCATCTCGGGGACTCCGTTGTCTTGCGAAATGAGCGTAAGGAAAGGAACGAGAGGAATCAGCTGGGTAGCTGGGTGATCAGGCGAGGTGGAACACCTCGGTCAGGGGCTTCATGGCCTCGTCGGGACGGGCGCCGTCCAGCGATTCGAAGAACGGCGCCATC
Organism: Streptomyces kryoterrae; assembly: GCF_054072135.1. NCBI lineage: Bacteria > Bacillati > Actinomycetota > Actinomycetes > Kitasatosporales > Streptomycetaceae > Streptomyces > Streptomyces kryoterrae. The sequence continues at coordinate 826,123 of NZ_CM133358.1, forward strand.
TCCGCCTGCCAACGGGCGTTGATCTCCGCGGCTTCCATGCCGGCCTGGGCGGCGGCGAAGTCCTCGGTCTCCAAGTAGCCGACCAGCAGGCCGTCTTCGCGCAGGAAGAGCGAGTAGTTGTGCCAGCCGGTGGCCGAGAGCGCGTCGAGCATCTCGGGCCACACGGCGGCGTGCCGCTCGCGGTACTCGTCGAGGCGGTCCGCCCGGACCTTCAGCAGAAAGCACACACGTTGCATCAACAGCCCCTGGCCAATCAGAAGTTGAACTGGTCGATGTTGTCCTTGGTGAACACGGTCGGCTTGCCGAGGCTGATCACGCTGTCCTTGCCGATGGTGTACGAGCCCATGTCGCCGGCCTTGAAGGTCTCGCCCTCCTTGCCGGTGATCTGACCCGACACCAGCGCGACAGCGGTGTAGGCGGCCAGCTCGCCGAGCTTCGCCGGGTCCCACAGCTCGAAGCCCTCGACGGTGCCGTTCTTGACGTACTTGCGCATGTCGTTGGGGGTGCCGAGGCCGGTCAGCTTGACCTTGCCCTTGTACTTCGAGCCGGACAGGTACTGGGCGGCGGCCTTGATGCCGACGGTGGTCGGGGAGATGATCCCCTTCAGGTTCGGGTACTCCTGGAGGAGTCCCTGGGTCTGCTGGAAGGACTGCTGGGCGTCGTCGTTGCCGTACGCGACCTTGACCAGCTTGATGTCCTTGTACTTCGGGTCCGCGAGCTCCTTCTTCATGAAGTCGATCCAGATGTTCTGGTTCGTCGCGGTCTGGGCGGCGGACAGGATCGCGATGTCGCCCTTGTAGCCGATCTGCTCGGCGAGCAGCTGCACCTCGGTACGGCCCAGGTCCTCGGCGCTGGCCTGCGAGACGGCGGCGTTGCGACAGTCCGCCTTGGTGTCCGAGTCGTAGGTGACGACCTTGATGTCGTTCTTCATGGCCTGCTTGAGCGCGGTGCACAGGGCGCCCGGGTCCTGCGCGGACACGGCGATCGCGTCGACCTGCTGCTGCGTCAGGGTGTTGACGTAGGAGACCTGCCCGGAGGTGTCCGTGGCGCTGGTGGTGCCGACCTCCTTGTAGCTGGAGCCCAGTGCCTTCAGCGCGGTCTCGCCGCCCTTGTCGGCGGAGGTGAAGTACGGGTTGTTGACCGCCTTCGGCAGGAAGCCGACGGTCAGGCCCTTCTTGGTGGCCGCGTTCGGGTCGGCCTTGCCGGTCGCGGCGGCCGAGGCGCCCTCGTCCTTGACGTCGTTCTTGGTGGTGCCGCCACAGGCGGTGAGCGCCAGAGCGAGCGAGGTGGCCGCGGCGAGAGCCGCGGAGGCACGGCGGACGGATGACTTACGCATGAGGGTTCCTTGTCAAGAGAGGGTGAGGAGGAGCGCCCCTTTCAGGGGCGCGGGGCTGTATCCATGTGCGGCTCCGCCGCGCGGGCGCGGCCAGCCACAGCGGGCCCGCAGCTTGCAGACGGCCTTCTACGTCAACCTTTGGGACGCCCTCGCCAACGAGACCTGCCGAGCAACCCGAGGGCCGAGCACGGAAAGCACCAGCAGGATGCCCGTGACGACAATCTGTGATTGAGCCGAAACATCCTGAAGGCTCATCACGTTCTGCAACGCCCCGAGGAGAAACACCCCGGCGATGGCGCCACCAAGCGTTCCCTTGCCACCGTCGAAGTCGATGCCCCCGAGCAACACGGCCGCGATGACGGAGAGTTCGAGCCCCGTGGCGTTGTCGTAGCGAGCGCTGGCGTAGTGCAGCGCCCAGAAGATCCCGGTGAGGGAGGCCGTGAGACCGGTCACCGCGAACAGGATCAGCTTCTGCCGCTTGACCCGGAGGCCGGCGAAGCGGGCCGCCTCCTCGTTCGCGCCGATCGCGAACAGCGAGCGGCCGAACGGGGTGGCGTGCAGCACGACCACGGCGATCGCGAGCAGCACGAGGAAGGGCAGCAGGGCGTACGGGATGAAGGTGTCCCCGATGCGTCCGGCGGCGAAGTCCAGGTACTGGGTGGGGAAGTCGGTCACCGCGTCGGAGCCGAGCACGATCTGTGCGATGCCCCGGTAGGCGGCCATGGTGCCGATGGTGACGGCGAGGGAGGGCAGCCCGAGCCGGGTGACGAGCAGCCCGTTGACCAGCCCGCAGACGACTCCGAGGAGCAGACAGACCGGGATGATCACCTCGATCGTCAGGCCCTGGTTCCACAGGGCACCCATCACGGCGCCGGAGAGGCCGGCGGTGGAGGCGACGGACAGATCGATCTCGCCAGAGACGACGAGGAGGGTCATGGGCAGCGCGATGAGCGCGATCGGGAGGGTGTTGCCGATCAGGAAGGACAGGTTGAGCCCGTTGCCGAACCCGTCCACGAACCCGAAGGACAGCAGCAGGACGACGACGAGGAGGACACCGACGGCGGAGTCCCACCTGTTCAGGGAGGTCCCGCGGATGGCGCGCGCGAGCGACGAGTCAGCCATGGCGGGCGTTCCTCTTCTTCAGGGCGGAGGCCACGCGCAGGGCGACGATCCGGTCGACCGCGATGGCGAGGATGAGCAGGACGCCGTTGATGGCCATGACCCACACGGAGCTGACGCCGAGGGCGGGCAGCACGCTGTTGATGGAGGTCAGCAGCAGCGCGCCGAGCGCGGCCCCGTAGACGCTGCCCGAGCCTCCGGTGAAGACCACACCGCCGACCACGACCGCGCTGACGACGGTGAGTTCGTACCCGTTGCCCGTGCTGGAGTCGACGTTGCCGAACCGCGCGAGGTAGAGCGCGCCGGCGAGTCCGGCCAGGCCACCGCAGAAGGTGTACGCGGTGAGGATCCGCTCGCGCACGGGGATGCCGGCGAGCCGGGCGGCCTCGGGGTTGGAGCCGAGCGCGTACAGCTCACGGCCGCTGCCGAACTGCCGGAGGTAGTAGGCGGTGGCGACGAGTACGGCGAGGGCGATCAGCGCGAGATACGGGACCGCCGAGATACCGCTCGACCCGAAGTCGACGAACCCGTTCGGGAGGTCGGCCGCCGTGATCTGCCGGGAGCCGACCCAGATGGAGTCGATGCCGCGGATGATGTAGAGCGTGCCGAGGGTGACGACGAGGGCGGGTACCTGTCCGAAGCTGACGAGGAGCCCGTTGAGGAGCCCGAAGCCGATGCCGAGGAGGACGGCCAGGGCGATGGCCACGACGGGGTTTCCGCCGTCCTGGAGGTAGAGGCCGGCGGCGAAGGCGCTGATGCCGAGCGTGGAGCCGACCGACAGGTCGACGTTGCGGGTGATGACCACCAGCGACTGGCCGGTGGCGACCAGGACCAGGATCGTCGCGTTCAGCAGCAGGTCCTTGATGCCCTGCTCGGACAGGAACTCGCTGTTGCCGGCCTGGGTGACGACGATCATCACCAGGAAGACGACCAGGATGGCGAGTTCGCGCATCTTGAACACGCGGTCCACCAGCCGGGTGCCACTGGACTTGGGCACCTCGGCGGCGGGGGCGGGATTGGGAGCGGTCACCGTCATGCGGCGGCCCTCCCGGTGGCTGCGGCCATCACCGTTTCCTCGGTTGCTTCGGAGCGCGGGATCTCGGCGGCGAGGCGGCCCTCGTGCATCACGAGCACGCGGTCGGCCATGCCGAGGATCTCGGGCAGGTCGGAGGAGATCATCAGCACGGCCACCCCGTCGGCGGCCAGCTCGCTGAGCAGACGGTGCACCTCGGCCTTGGTGCCGACGTCGATGCCTCGGGTGGGCTCGTCGACGATCAGTACCCGGGGGCCGGTGGCGAGCCACTTGGCCAGGACGACCTTCTGCTGGTTGCCGCCGGACAGCGTGTTGACGGTGTCGGCGATGCGGGCGTACTTCACCTGGAGCCTGACGGCCCAGTCGAGGGAGCGGCTGCGCTCGGCGCCCCGGTCCATGAGCCCGGCCCTGACGGTCGTACGCAGGCCGGTGAGGCCGATGTTCCGCTCGATGGACATGTCCATCACCAGGCCCTGGGCGCGCCGGTCCTCGGGGACGAGGGCGAGCCCGGCGGCCATGGCCGTGGAGGGCGCTCCGTTGGTCAGCAGGGTGCCGTCCACCTCGACCTCGCCGGCGTCCCAGCGGTCGATGCCGAAGACGGCCCGGGCCACCTCGGTACGGCCGGCGCCGACGAGTCCGGCGAGGCCCACGATCTCGCCGTGCCGGACCTCGAAGGAGACGTCGGTGAAGACGCCCTCGCGAGTCAGCCGACGCACGCTGAGCGCGACCTCGCCGGCCTCCACGTCCTGCTTCGGGTAGAGCTCGTCGAGGTCGCGGCCGACCATCCGGCGTACGAGATCGTCCTCCGTCATGCCCTCCAGCGGCTCGCTGGCGATCCAGGCACCGTCACGGAGGGTCGTCACCTGCTGGCAGATCTTGAAGATCTCCTCCAGCCGGTGCGAGATGAACAGCACGGCTGCGCCCTGTTCGCGCAGGGTGCGGACGACGCCGAAGAGGCGGGCCACCTCGCTGCCGGTGAGGGCCGCGGTCGGCTCGTCCATGATCAGGACGCGGGCGTCGAAGGAGAGCGCCTTGGCGATCTCCACGATCTGCTGGTCCGCGATGGACAGGCCGCGTGCGGGACGGTCGGGGTCGAGTTCGACGCCGAGTCGCCGCATCAGCGCGGTGGTCGCCGCGTGGGTGGCCTTGTGGTCGATCCGGCCGAGGGCGCGCCGGGGCTGGCGGCCCATGAAGATGTTCTCGGCGATCGAGAGGTCCGGGAAGAGCGTGGGTTCCTGGTAGATCACGGCGATACCCGCGTCGCGGGCGTCGCCGGGGCCGTGGAAGACGACGGGCGCGCCGTCGAGCAGCACCTGGCCGGCGTCCGGTCGGTGCACCCCGGCGAGCGTCTTGATGAGGGTCGACTTGCCGGCGCCGTTCTCACCGGCGAGTGCGTGCACCTCGCCGGGAAACAGCTGCATGGAGACGTCCCGCAGGGCACGCACCGCACCGAAGGACTTCGAGATGTCCTTGAGTGCCAGCACAGGGGCCGGCCCCGGGTCGGACGGGTGGGTCATGAGGGCTCCTCGACGACGCCGGTGGGACTGGCCTCACGACGTCGTGAAAGGTTTCAACTGGGTTGCCGGGACGTTAGACATGGGAGCCATGTCACGTCAATGGGTCCGTATCGAAATTCTTTCGATAATCGAAGGTCACAGGCAAGTCACGGTAGCCAGAATCGGTCAGAGGGCTTGACACCCCTTCGGGGGGCTCATAGCTTCCCGTTCTGAATCGTTTCATCAGATCGTCGTTCCGCGTGCTGATTCCCAGCAGTCGTTCCGACCGGATGTCACAGGAGTCCTGAAGTGACCGAGCTCAGCGCGGTGAAGGCCGCTCTCAAGGCCCAGGCCATCGAAACGCCGTCGTGGGCGTACGGGAACTCGGGGACCCGTTTCAAGGTGTTCGCCCAGCCCGGCGTCCCCCGCAACCCCTTCGAGAAGCTGGACGACGCCGCACAGGTGCACGCCTTCACCGGTGTGGCCCCGACCGTCGCCCTGCACATTCCGTGGGACAAGGTCGACGGCTCCGATGGATACACGAATCTTGCCAAGTACGCCGAGGAGCGCGGCCTGAAGCTGGGCGCGATCAACTCGAACACCTTCCAGGACGACGACTACAAACTCGGCAGCATCTGCCACCCGGACGCGGTGGTGCGCCGCAAGGCGCTCGGTCACTTGCTGGAGTGCGTCGACATCATGGACGCGACGGGGTCCAAGGACCTGAAGCTGTGGTTCGCCGACGGGACGAACTATCCCGGTCAGGACGACATCCGCGATCGGCAGGACCGGCTCTCCGAGGCGCTGGCCGCGGTGTACGAGCGGCTCGGCGACGACCAGCGGATGCTCCTCGAGTACAAGTTCTTCGAGCCGGCCTTCTACGCGACGGACGTCCCGGACTGGGGCACGGCGTACGCCCACTGCCTCAAGCTCGGCCCGAAGGCCCAGGTCGTGGTCGACACCGGGCATCACGCGCCCGGGACCAACATCGAGTTCATCGTCGCGACGCTGCTGCGTGAGGGGAAGCTCGGCGCGTTCGACTTCAACTCGCGGTTCTACGCGGACGACGACCTGATGGTCGGCTCGGCGGACCCGTTCCAGCTGTTCCGGATCATGTACGAGGTGATCCGGGGCGGCGGGTTCGTGCCCGAGGTCGCGTTCATGCTGGACCAGTGCCACAACATCGAGGCGAAGATTCCGGCGATCATCCGGTCGGTGATGAACGTGCAGGAGGCGACGGCGAAGGCACTCCTCGTCGATGCGTCGGCGTTGGGTGCCGCTCAGCGGGCCGGGGATGTGCTGGCCGCCAACGCGGTGTTGATGGACGCGTACAACACGGATGTGCGGCCGTTGCTTGTGGAGGTTCGGGAGGAGCTGGGGCTGGACGGGGACCCGATCGCTGCGTATGCCCGGTCCGGGTGGGGGGCGAAGATCGTTGCGGAGCGGGTTGGTGGGGAGCAGGCCGGTTGGGGGGCGTGACTTCCGCGTCTCGTCCGGCAGGTTCGGTTCGTCGCGGACCACCGGTTCGTTGTGGCTTGTCGCGCCCACGCGGCGGTAGCCGCAAATTGATACAGCCCCGCGCCCCTATCGGGGCGCTCCTCTTCCCCCTCGTTTGATTCATTACGTAAGGATTGATCTCGCATGGCAACCCATCCCGAAGCCGCCGCCCTCATCGCCCGGTCCCGTCGGCTTGGTGCTGACGCCCGTAATACGAACTACGCGGGTGGCAATACGTCCGCCAAGGGGACCGACGTCGATCCCGTCACCGGTGGTGATGTCGAGCTGATGTGGGTCAAGGGGTCCGGGGGTGACCTGGGGACCCTGACCGAGGGGGGGCTGGCCGTGCTGCGGCTGGACCGGCTGCACGCGCTCAAGGGGGTCTATCCGGGCGTCGAGCGCGAGGACGAGATGGTCGCCGCGTTCGACTACTGCCTGCACGGCAAGGGTGGGGCGGCGCCCTCCATCGACACCGCGATGCACGGGCTCGTCGACGCCGCGCACGTGGATCACCTCCACCCCGACTCCGGTATCGCGCTCGCCTGCGCGGCCGACGGCGAGAAGCTGACCGCCGAGTGTTTCGGGGACGGCGTGGTCTGGGTGCCGTGGCGGCGCCCCGGGTTCCAGCTCGGCCTGGACATCGCCGCCGTGAAGGCCGCCAATCCGCAGGCGATCGGATGCATCCTCGGCGGGCACGGCATCACCGCCTGGGGCGACACCGCCGAGGAGTGCGAGAAGAACTCGCTGCACATCATCCGTACCGCCGAGGCGTTCCTCGCCGAGCGCGGGAAGGCCGAGCCGTTCGGCCCGGTGATCGAGGGGTACGCGGCCCTCGCGCCCGAGGAGCGGCGTGAGCGGGCCGCCGCGCTCGCCCCGTACGTGCGGGCCATCGCCTCGCAGGACAAGCCTCAGGTCGGACACTTCAGCGACGCGGACGTCGTGCTGGACTTCGTGTCGCGCGGCGAGCACCCGCGCCTCGCCGCTCTGGGCACCTCCTGCCCGGACCACTTCCTGCGCACCAAGGTCAGGCCGCTCGTCCTCGACCTGCCGGCCGCCGCGCCCCTGGACGAGGCCATCGCTCGGCTGAAGGAGCTGCACGCCGAGTACCGCGAGGAGTACGCGGCCTACTACGGGCGCAACGCCCTGCCCGACTCCCCCGCGATGCGCGGCGCCGACCCGGCGATCGTGCTGATCCCCGGCGTGGGCATGTTCAGCTTCGGCAAGGACAAGCAGACCGCGCGGGTGGCCGGCGAGTTCTACGTCAACGCGATCAACGTGATGCACGGGGCCGAGGCGGTCTCGACGTACGCGCCGATCGAGGAGTCCGAGAAGTTCCGGATCGAGTACTGGGCGCTGGAGGAGGCGAAGCTCCAGCGGATGCCCAAGCCCAAGGCGCTGGCCACTCGGGTCGCTCTCGTCACCGGTGCGGGCAGCGGGATCGGCAAGGCCATCGCCGAGCGGCTGGTCGCCGAGGGTGCCTGTGTCGTCGTCGCCGACCTCAACGCCGAGAACGCCCAGGCTGTGGCGGAGGAGCTGGGCGGGGCGGACAAGGCCGTCGCCGTCACCGTCGACGTGACGAGCGAGGAGCAGATCGCCGAGGCGTTCCGGGCCGCCGTGCTGGCCTTCGGCGGGGTGGATCTCGTCGTCAACAACGCCGGGATCTCCATCTCCAAGCCGCTGCTGGAGACCACCGCGCGGGACTGGGATCTGCAGCACGACATCATGGCGCGCGGTTCGTTCCTCGTGTCGCGTGAGGCGGCGCGGATGATGATCGCGCAGGAGCTCGGCGGCGACATCATCTACATCGCCTCCAAGAACGCCGTCTTCGCCGGACCGAACAACATCGCCTACTCCGCCACCAAGGCCGACCAGGCGCACCAGGTGCGGCTGCTCGCCGCCGAACTGGGCGAGCACGGCATCCGGGTCAACGGCATCAACCCCGACGGTGTGGTGCGCGGTTCCGGGATCTTCGCCGGTGGGTGGGGCGCGCAGCGTGCGGCGACGTACGGCATCGAGGAGGAGAAGCTCGGCGAGTTCTACGCCCAGCGGACCATCCTCAAGCGCGAGGTGCTGCCCGCGCACGTCGCCAACGCCGTCTTCGCCCTGACCGGCGGTGAGCTCACGCACACCACCGGGCTGCACGTGCCGGTCGACGCCGGCGTGGCCGCCGCCTTCCTGCGATGACCCGGACCGTGAAGTCGTACGCCGCGGTCGACCTCGGCGCGTCCAGTGGGCGTGTCATGGTCGGCCGGGTCGGGCCCGACACGCTGGAGCTGGCCGAGGCGCACCGGTTCGTGAACCGGCCCGTGCGGGTGCCCGAGGGGCTGCGCTGGGACGTTCTCGCGCTGTACGGGGGTGTGCTCGACGGGCTCCGGGCGGCGGGTACCCACTGCGGTGGAGCACTCGACTCCGTCGGCATCGACAGCTGGGCCGTGGACTACGGGCTGCTGGACGCCGACGGGGCCCTGCTGGGCAACCCGGTGCACTACCGGGACGCCCGCACCGAGGGTGTCGCGGAGAAGGTGTGGGCGTCCGTCCCGGCCGCCGAGCTGTACGCGGCGACCGGGTTGCAGTACGCGCCTTTCAACACCCTCTACCAGCTGACGGCGGCCCGAGACACCCGCCAACTGGCCGCCGCGCAGCGGCTGTTGCTCATCCCCGATCTGCTGGCGTACTGGCTGACGGGCGAGGCCGGCACCGAGCTGACCAACGCCTCCACCACCCAGCTGATCGATCCCCGCACGCGCGACTGGGCCCATGACATCGCGCGGAAGCTGGACATCGACCTCGGGCTGTTCGCGCCGCTGCGGCTGCCCGGTGATCCGGCGGGTGTGCTGCGGGCCGAGGTACTGGAGGAGACCGGGCTCACCGGGCCGGTGCCGGTGACCACGGTCGGGTCGCACGACACCGCCTCGGCGGTGGCGGCCGTTCCGGCGGTGGACGAGCGGTTCGCCTACATCTGCACCGGCACCTGGTCCCTGGCGGGCCTGGAGCTGGAGGCGCCCGTCCTCTCCGAGGAGAGCCGGGCCGCCAACTTCACCAACGAGCTGGGGCTCGACGGCACGGTCCGCTATCTGCGCAACATCATGGGGCTGTGGCTGCTCCAGGAGTGCGTACGGGCCTGGGGGAACCCGGAGTTGGGCGACCTGTTGCGGGCGGCGGCCGAGGCGCCGGGGCTGCGGTCCGTCGTGGACGCGGGGGACGCGGCGTTCCTGGCGCCGGGCCGGATGCCGGAGCGGATCGCCGAGGCGTGCCGGCTCTCCGGGCAGCCGGTGCCGGTGACTCCTGGCGAGATCACACGCTGCATCCTCGACTCCCTCGCCCTCGCCCATCGGCGGGCGGTGGCGGACGCCCAGCGGCTCGCCGGGCACTGTGTCGACGCCGTGCACATCGTCGGGGGCGGGACGCGCAACGCGCTGCTGTGCCAGCTCACCGCCGACGCCTGCGGGTTGCCGGTGGTGGCGGGTCCGGCCGAGGCCGCCGCGCTCGGCAACGTCCTCGTCCAGGCGAGGGCCCACGGACTCGTGGGCGACCGTACGGACATGCGCCGGCTGCTCGCCCGTACCCAGCCGCTGACCCGCTACGAGCCTTCCGGCGACCCGGCGGCCTGGCGTGCGGCTCAGGCCCGTCTCACCGAAGTCCGGTGAGACGGGGATTCCCCCACCGCGCGACCTCCGCGTACCCTGCACTCATCCGATGATCGATCGCTAGGAGCCGCGATGCGTGTCGCCTTGTTCCTTACCTGTGTCAACGACACGCTGTATCCGGACACGGGCCGCGCCGTGGTGAAACTGCTGACCAGGCTGGGTGTCGAGGTCGACTTCCCGATGGCGCAGACCTGCTGCGGGCAGGCGCACTACAACACCGGGTACCGGCACGAGGCCGAGCCGCTGGCCCGGCATTTCTCCGATGTATTCGGGGGGTACGAGGCGATCGTGACGCCATCCGGGTCGTGCGGCGCGATGGTGCGGGAGCTGTATCCGCGGATGGGTGAACGGGCGCGGGCCGAGGGGCGCGGGGACGGGCTCGCGGCCACGCTGGCGCCCGTGGTCCCGAAGACGTACGAGCTGACGGAGTTCCTGGTGGATGTGCTGGGGGTGACGGACGTGGGCGCCTACTACCCGCACACCGTCACCTACCACCCGACCTGCCACGGGCTGCGCAGCCTCGGGCTCGGCGACCGGCCGCTCAGGCTGCTCCAGTCCGTCAAGGGCCTTGAGCTGCGCGAGTTGCCCGGGGCCGACGAGTGCTGTGGCTTCGGCGGGACGTTCGCGCTGAAGAACGCCGATGTCTCGGCGGCGATGGGCACCGACAAGGTGCGCAACGCCGAGTCGACCGGGGCGGAGGTGCTGTGCGCCGCCGACAACTCGTGCCTCATGCACATCGGCGGGACCATGACCAGGCTGAGCACCGGTATGCGGCCGGTGCACATCGCGGAGATCCTGGCGAGCACGGAAGAGGAGCCGAGCGTATGAGCGGCGGTACGTTCGTCGGGATGCCCGCCTTCCCGGAGGCGGCCCACGAGGCGGTCAACAACAAGACCCTGCGCGCCAATCTGCGCCACGCCACCCACACCATCCGCGGCAAACGGGCGAAAGCCGTCGCCGAGGTGTCCGACTGGGCCCAGCTGCGCGAGGCGGGCAAGCGGATCAAGGACCACACGCTCCACCATCTCGACCGCTATCTCGTCCAGTTGGAGGAGTCGGTCACGGCGGCGGGCGGTGTCGTGCACTGGGCCGTCGACGCCGACGAGGCCAACCGGATCGTCATCGACCTGGTGCGGATGACCGGCGAGTCGGAGGTCGTCAAGGTCAAGTCGATGGCCACGCAGGAGATCGGGCTGAACGAGGCGCTGGAGGCCGAGGGCATCGCGGCCTACGAGACCGATCTCGCCGAGCTGATCGTGCAGTTGGGCAAGGACCGGCCCTCGCACATCCTCGTCCCGGCGATCCACCGCAACCGGGGTGAGATCCGGGACATCTTCGCGCGCGAGATGAGCGAGTGGGGCCGCCCGGCCCCCGAGGGTCTCACCGACACGCCCGCCGAACTGGCCGAGGCGGCGCGGCTCCACCTCCGGGAGAAGTTCCTGCGCGCGAAGGTGGGCGTCTCCGGCGCCAACTTCATGGTCGCCGAGACCGGCACCCTGGTCGTGGTCGAGTCCGAGGGCAACGGGCGGATGTGCCTGACCCTGCCCGAGACGCTCATCTCGGTCGTCGGCATCGAGAAGATCGTGCCGACCTGGCAGGACCTGGAGGTCTTCCTCCAGACCCTCCCCCGCTCCTCGACCGCCGAGCGCATGAACCCGTACACGTCGACCTGGACCGGTACGACGGACGGGGACGGCCCGCAGACCTTCCACCTCGTCCTGATCGACAACGGCCGCACCGACACCCTCGCCGACGAGGTCGGCCGCCAGGCCCTGCGCTGCATCCGCTGCTCGGCCTGTCTCAACGTCTGCCCGGTGTACGAGCGGGCCGGCGGTCACGCCTACGGCTCCGTCTATCCCGGCCCGATCGGCGCGATCCTCAGCCCGCAGCTCCGGGGCACCGCGAGCGAGATCGACGCCTCGCTCCCGTACGCCTCCTCGCTGTGCGGGGCCTGCTACGAGGTCTGCCCGGTCGCCATCGACATCCCCGAGGTGCTGGTGCACCTGCGGGAACGCGTCGTCGAGGGCGGTCCGGCCACGCGGGAGGGCAACAAGGTCGTCCTGAAGCCCGCGAAGGGCCACGCCGCCGAGCGGGCCGCGATGCGTGCCGCGCGCTGGGCGTTCAGCCACCCCGGCGCCCTGCGCACCGGCCAGCGCCTCGCCTCCCGCACCCGGCGCTTCCACCCCCGCACCCTGCCCGGCCCCGGCAGGGCCTGGAGCGGCACCCGCGATCTGCCGGCCGTACCGGCGGAGCCGTTCCGCGACTGGTGGCAGCGCACGAACGGCGGAAAGGACACCCGCAAGTGAACAGCCGAGACCTGATCCTGGCCCGGGTGCGGCGCGCCCTCTCCGACGTGCCCCGCGACGACACGCCGTACGACCAGGCCGTCGACCGCGACTATGCGCGCGAGCACGGAAACCGCAGCGTCGAGGAGACGGTCGATCTCCTCGCCGAGAACCTGGCGGACTACCGGGCGATCGTGCACCGCTGCACCGCCGGCGAACTTCCGGCGCTGCTCGCCGGGATACTGGCCGCGCACGGCTCGACGGCTGTGGTCGTGCCGCCGGGGCTCCCGCCGGAGTGGCTGTCGGCCGCGGACACCGCCCGGGTCGAGGACAGCGCGGTGAGCACCGCGTACGACCTGGACGAGGTGGACAGCGTCGTCACGGCCTGCGCCCTCGCGATCGCCGAGACCGGCACCATCGTCCTGGACGGCGGCCCGGACCAGGGCCGCCGCCGGATCACCCTGGTCCCCGACCACCACATCTGCGTCGTCCGCGTGCCCGGCCAGGTCGTCTCCTCCGTGCCCCAGGCCTTTGAACGCCTGGACCCGGCACGGCCGTTGACGTGGATCTCCGGTCCGTCCGCGACCAGTGACATCGAACTGGACCGGGTCGAGGGAGTGCACGGTCCGCGCACCCTGGAGGTGGTCCTGGTGAGCGGTGAAGGATCCACCTGACGGACGTGAACGGACATGAACGGGCTTGAGGGGTCGGGCACTTCGGCGGTCGGCCCCCGTTCCGGAGTGCTGTCGTGAGTGCCGTCGTGCGGATTCACGCGTGACACAAGCCGTGAACAAGCGCTTAGATAGTGGCGATAACCCGTTCGCGCCCGCGCTGGAGGCCCCGTTGTTCACATCCGTCGACGACGTCTCCACACGCCTCGCCGAGACCGGATATCTGGCCTCGCCCGCCGTCGCCACCACGGTCTTCCTGGCCGACCGCCTCGGCAAGCCGCTCCTGGTGGAGGGCCCGGCGGGCGTCGGCAAGACCGAGCTGGCCAAGGCCGTCGCCGAGATCGCCGGCGCCGAGCTGATCCGCCTTCAGTGCTACGAGGGCGTCGACGAGTCCAGGGCGCTGTACGAGTGGAACCACGCCAAGCAGCTCCTGCGCATCAGCGCGGGCCGCGACGAGACATGGGACGCGGCGCGCACGGACATCTTCAGCGAGGAGTTCCTGCTCCCCCGGCCCCTGCTGACCGCGATTCGCGGCGACGACCCCAAGGTCCTGCTGATCGACGAGACCGACAAGGCGGACGTCGAGGTGGAGGGCCTGCTCCTGGAGGTGCTCTCCGACTTCCAGGTCACGGTCCCGGAGCTGGGCACGATCACCGCGACCCGCCGCCCCTTCGTCGTTCTCACCTCCAACGCCAGCCGCGAGCTGTCCGAGGCCCTGCGCCGGCGCTGCCTCTTCCTCCACATCGGTTTCCCGGATGCCGAGTTGGAGCGCCGCATCGTACGGCTGAAGGTGCCGGAACTCGACGCGTCGCTGGCCGAGTCGGTGGTGCGGGTGGTGGGCGCGCTGCGCGCGATGGACCTGCGGAAGGTGCCGTCGGTCTCCGAGACGATCGACTGGGCGCGCACCCTGCTGGCTCTGGGCGCGGACACGCTCGACGAGACGGTCGTACGGGACAGCCTGGGCGTCCTCCTCAAGCACCAGGACGACATCCTCAAGGCGAGCGCCAAGTTGGACCTGGACGCACTGTGAACGCCCCCTCGGCGCACGCCGGTTCGGGTGCCGACGTCGCCGAACGGCTGACGGGACTCGTCCAGGCGCTGCGCTCGCACGGTGTACGGATCGGCACCGGGGAGACCGTGGACGCGGCCCAGGCGGTGGCCGTACTCGGCTTCGCGGACCGGGAGTTGCTGCGCGAAGGGCTGGCCGCGACCCTGCTGCACGGCACGGACCAGCGCCCGGTGTTCGATCCGGTCTTCGACCTGTACTTTCCCCGGAGTGTCGGAGCGCCCGGCACGGAGCCCGCGGAGCGGGACGAACTGCGCGACCGGCTCGCCGCCGCGCTGGCCGCGAACGACCAGGCGCTGCTGGCCCGGCTGGCCGCCGAGGCGGTCGACGGTTTCGGCGGGTACGGCTCCTCGCCGGGGTCGGACGGCTGGTCGTCCTACCAGACGCTGGACCGGCTCCGGCCGCAGACGCTGCTGGCCCGGGTGCGGGCGAGTCTCCGGGAGGGGGCCGCGGACCCGGGGTTCGCCGACCGGTTGCTCGACGACGAGATCCGGCGGCGGATCGAGGACTTCCGGCGGCTGGTCGGCGCGGAGGCGCGGCGCCGGGTGGCCGAGCGGCGCGGCCGGGACGAGATCGCCCGGCGGGCGGTGGCGCCGACCGCCGACCGGGTCGACTTCCTGCTCGCCGGGCGCACCCAACTGGCCGAGCTGCGCAGGACGGTTCAACCCCTCGCCCGCAAGCTGGCCACCCGGCTGGCGGCGCGCCGCCGCAAGGCCGCACGTGGCTCGATCGACCTGCGGCGCACGGTACGCGCGTCGCTGTCGACGGGCGGGGTGCCGATGCGGCCCGTACTGCGCCGACGCCGGCCCGCCCGGCCCGAACTGGTGCTGCTGTGCGATGTGTCGGGCTCGGTCGCCGGGTTCTCCGACTTCACGATGCTGCTGGTACAGGCGCTGCACGACCAGTTCAGCAAGGTCCGCGTGTTCGCCTTCGTCAATCGTGTCGACGAGGTCACCGGCCTCCTTGTGCACGGCGCCGCCGACGCCGAGGGGCTGGGCGCGCGCATTCGCGCGGAGGCGACCCTGACGGGCTGGCACGGCAGCAGTGACTACGGCGTCGCCCTGGGCGAGTTCACGCAGCGGTACGCCGACGCGGTCGGTTCGCGCTCGACCGTGTTCGTGCTGGGTGACGCCCGTACGAACATGAGCGACCCGAACCTGCCCGCCGTGCGGTACCTGGCCGAACGGGCGCGCCGGGTCTACTGGTTGAACCCCGAGGCGCGGTCGCAGTGGGGCACGGGCGACTCGGCCGCGCCCGCGTACGCCGAGCTGGTGGAGATGCGCGAGTGCCGCAACGCCATCCAACTCGGCGCGCTGATAGGCCGGTTGCTCCCTGTGTGAGCCGCCGGTCAGCTGCCCGGCGCCTTCGCGTAATCCGTTGCCATGCCTCCCGCGAAGTCGTGGACGATGACCTGTTCGTCGCCGATGACCCACGCGTCGTGCCCGGGCGGACACACGAAGACGTCGCCGGGGCCGACTTCGCCCTCGCCGCCGTCGTCCATGCGGATGCCCATCCGGCCCTGGACGACGTAACCGTTGTGGTGGATCTCGCAGCTCTTCGTGCCAACGACGGGCCCGACGCACTCGGACCACCGCCAGCCCGGTTCGAAGGTTCCCACGGCGAAGTCGAGGCCTGTCATGTGTACGGCTTCGAGGTGTCCCCGGGGGAAATCGCGCCGCTCGTCCGGCTTCTCGACCGTCTTGATCTCCAGCATGTCCGCTGCCTCCCATTCCCCTCCATGGCTGTCGGCCCCCTGTTTCCTTCCACTCCCTTCCATCGTCCGCCTGTCAAGCCGGGGCCGCCATCCGAGCGACCTCGGTGTCAGAGTTCGAAGGTCACGAAGCCGTCCGCCGCGTCCGGCGCCGGCGCTGTCACCGTGTAGCCGAAGCGGTTCTTGAGGGAGGTCACGTCCCAGAGCGCGGCACGCTTCCGGTAGTTGAAGACGATCTCCTTGCGGGCTCCGCCGTGCTGGAGGATCCGGGACATGGCGATGTCGTCGGGGTGGTCGTGCCGGGCGCCGCTCGTGGAGATCAGATAGCGGTCGCAGTCGAGGAGGTCGAGCAGATCGTTGGAGAGGTTGTGGCCGCTGCCGTGATGGGCGACCTTGAGGACGTCGACGTGGAGCCGCCCGCCCGCCGCCTCGGCCCGGGGGCGTATCGAGTCGACGAGCCGGCGGTCGTCCGCGTCGCCGGTGAGGATGATCCGCCGGTCCTCGAACTCGAAGAGCAGTCCGATGCTGGTGACGTTCGTCGGTGAGGTGTCCGCCTTGAACGGTGTCGCGGCGAGCCGTTCCACGTCCACGGCGCCGCCGAAGTGCTCGAAGCCGGGGACGGCGGGCGGCTCGTCCGGGTCCCGGCCCGGGATCAGTCCGTGCGCGGCGCACTCCTTCACCCACACCGGGGCCAGCCGCTCCAGCTGTCGGCGGTCGGGCGAGAGCACCTCCATCGTGGACCCGTCGTCGAACCACCCGAGCTGCCGCCCGACCTCCGCGCCCCGCCCGCCGAAGGCGTCGTTCCAGGGCACCTTCCGCGCCAGCAGCGCGCTGGTGAGCTTCTCGCCGTCCTGTGCGCCGAAGCCCTCGGTGTCGAGCAGGTGGTCGAAGCCGTTGAACCACACGTCCCCGATCTCCACCGACCGCTCCGGATCGTCCAGCAGGGCGAGCACTCCGAGGATGTGGTCCTGGTCGACATGGGTGACGACCAGGAGGTCCACCAGCCCGTCGAGACCGGCGAGCACCGGTCTGATCAGCGGATACGTGCCCGCACGACCGCCGTCGACGAGGATCCGCCGGACGAACGTGTCGTCGCCGTACTCCAGGAGCAGGCAGTCGCCGTCCTCACCGGGCAGCATCGTGAAGCGGATCATCGCGGCCTCCCTCACCAGGTCTTTCGCCCGCTACCGGGGCACTCCTCGCAGCCCGACGATCACGAACGGCTCGCGCATGTCCACGCGGTAGGACAGCAGACGGGCCTGGTCGAGGCGGGTGACGCACTCCGGGTCGTCGGGGAACTCGGAGAGGCCGTGGATGAGGCGGCTC
The DNA here is from genome assembly GCF_054072135.1 of Streptomyces kryoterrae. NCBI lineage: Bacteria > Bacillati > Actinomycetota > Actinomycetes > Kitasatosporales > Streptomycetaceae > Streptomyces > Streptomyces kryoterrae. The sequence goes on from NZ_CM133358.1 coordinate 843,310, forward strand.
AGGCCCAGCGTGAACACCGGGACGCCGCGGTCGAAGGCCTCGACCAGCGCGTCCCGGGCCGCGCGCAGCTCGGTCTCGGTGTGGGCACGGCGCAGATGGCGCATGCCCCACAGCAGCGAGCCGTCGCTCAGCCAGGGGAACTCACGGCGCAGATGGTCCAGCCAGACGTCCCAGCGGTGCCGTCCGTCGGTGAGCTCGCTGCCGACCAGGACATAGGCGCCGGCCACCGCGGCGAGGGGGTTCTCCATTTTGGCGTAGAGCAGGTCCTCGGCGTCCTTGACCAGCGCCGCCGCCGTGTCGAAGGCGCCCCGGGTCATATAGCCGAGGGCGGGTCCCACCCGGCTGTCGCGGACGGCGACCGAGACGGTGCTGCCGGTCGGGCTTTGGCGCTCGTTGACCAGCACCTCGATCTGCGCGTTCCCCCAGGGCGCGGGGAGGGTGACGACGTACTCGGCGCCGGTCAGCGAGACGACCAGGAACTGCCGGTGGCCCGTGGGCCCTTGGAGGGTGGACGTGCCCTGTTCGTCGAGCGGTCCGTGCGGGCCGAAGCGGTAGAGGCGGGCGGTGGCGTCCCCCAGGTCGAGGCTGGGCACGGTGTGCGGCGCCGAGCGGGCCAGGTCGAGGGCGATGGGTTCCGGTGAGGGGCCGTCGGTCAGGGCGAGCATCGTGGCGAAGTGCCGGCTCTCCGGCTTCGGATCGCCGACCCAGACCGCGTTCCCCGGCGGCACGACCCCACCCGTCGCCCACACCCCGGAGCGCGACCCCCGGGACCGGGGCACCGGGATCGGCTTGCCGTCGTGGTAGGCGCCGTACGGCTCGATGTTGCCCATGAGGTACTGCCAGGAGTGCGACTCGTAGGGCGAGCGCGCGGTGCACAGCGTCACGTGGGTGTCCCTGCCCTCGCTCGCCTCGGCGTCCTTGGACAGCACGACGCCGGAGGGCAGGGTGGCGGACACGAGGTAGCGCCCGGGGTCGACCTCGTAGCGGGCGGCCGGTGCCGAGGTCCCGCAGGGGAAGAGGACGCCCCGGTGGGCGCTGCCGGCGCCGTCGGCCGGGTGGATGTCGCCGACGACCTTCGCCCCGTCGGGCAGGTCGGACTCGTGGAGGCTCAGCGTCACGGTGATCCGCAGACCGGTGCTCATGACGGCTTCCCCAGCTGCACGCGCCGGAACACCGGCCGGACGGTGACCGGCTTGGTCCGCACCTCCTGGTCGCCGAGGTGGGCCTCGAAGACGTAGTTGCCGAAGCCGAGTTCGATGGCCCACTCGCACTGGGGGTCGTCCGTGTCGATGTCGTCGGCCGGCCGCCGCAGCCGTTCCCGGCCGCCCTGTCCGTCCTCCCGGCACACGAACTCGGCTTCGGCGTTGTCCTCGGCAGGGTCGCAGCCGACGTACACCGGGACGACAGGGGTGCCGGGCAGCTGGTGCAGGACGAAGACGGGCAGTTCGCCGACCGAGGGGACCTGGACGCCCGTGACGGCGCCGGCGAAGCGCGGCTGGTGCATGAAGTGGTCGATCGCCGTGAGAAGTTGGGAGGTGTTGACCTGCCAGTCGCCCTCGGGGTCGTCGCTGGCGGCCCCGGCGAGGCTCTTCAGCAGGGCCTCGGTGAACAGGCTGACCTGTCCGGGCCGGGCGTGCGAGCGTTCGCCGGCCAGCGTGGCGTAGTACGGGATGTGGAAGCGCCGGGGCAGGTCCAGTGGGCGGGCGCCGGCGCCGAGCGGGGTGCGGCCGGCGAACCGGGTGCCCGAACTCTCGATCAGGACATCGGAGTTGGAGCGGCAGGCGTCGACGAAGAACACCTGCTGGCCGGCCTTGCAGCGCTTGAGTCCGTTCATCAGGCCGGCGAAGTCCAGTGCTCCGTTGAGGGGGTTGTGGTGGTCGGCGAAGATGTCGGCGGCGAGCAGCGCCATGTCCTCGCCCTGGGAGATGCCGTGTCCGCAGAAGTAGAAGAGGAGCCGGTTGTCGACATGGCTGTCGCCCCGGTCGTACCAGTCGGCGACCGCGGTGACGAGGTTGTCGATGGTGGCCTCGTCGACCTGGTGCTCGGTCCGCGTACGGGGGTCGGTGAACGGCGTCGGGTGCTCCTCGCTGAGCAGCAGGGCCACGCTGCCGAGCGGGCGTTCGGGGTCGTTGTAGTCGGCGAGCAGCCAGTCGGCGAAGGCGCGGGCCGAGAGCGGGGGTGAGCTGAGCTGGCGCATCCCGTCGGAGTCGGCGACCGGTGACTCGCCGCCGTCGAGGTGCGGGTACTTGCCGACTCCGACGACCAGTGCGTGGGTGCGTGGCGGGTCGGCCGCCTCTTCGAGATGGATCACCGAACCGGCCATGGATCCTCCGGAACACCATCGCTCCCGAGCATGCCCCCATGGGGCATTTCTCCTATTATATTTCCTAGTACCCTTTATGTCCTGGCATCCGTCAGTGAAGGTGAGGCCCGCCATGGCCAAGAACCTCGTCATCTGTCTGGACGGCACGGGCAACCAGCTGAGAGCGAAGGGCAACACGAACGTCGTGCGGCTCTACGAGATGCTGGACCTCTCCGATCCCGCCCGGCAGATCGCGTACTACGACCCCGGTGTCGGCACGTTCTCCGCGGCGGGCGCCTGGACGGCCCTGGGCCGCCGGATGTCGAAACTCCTCGGGCTCGCCTTCGGTTCCGGGATCAGGGTCAACCTCGCCGAGGCGTACACGTATCTGATGCGGCACTACGAACCGGGCGACCACATCTACGTGTTCGGCTTCAGCCGGGGCGCCTACACGGCCCGCGCGCTCACCGGAATGCTCAAGGCGATCGGACTGCTGCGGCCCGGTCTGGAGAACCTTGTCCCGTACGCCGTGTCGGTCTACGCCAGGAACAAGACCTTCACCGCCGACGACTGGGCCCAACTCCACCATTTCGCGGGCACGTTCAGCATCAAGGTGGAGGCCCGGACGGGTATCCCGGTCGAGTACCTGGGCATCTGGGACTCCGTGAAGGCGGCCGGCGTCCTGCGCTGGAACCTGCGCTGGCCGCACACCCGCCAGGTGCCGGGCGCCCTCCACGTCCGGCACGCGGTCTCCATCGACGAGAAGCGCACGCCCTATCGCGAGTACCTGGTCACGCCGGGCGAGCAGCCGGCGCTGCCGGACGGGGTCGAGCAGGTGTGGTTCGCGGGGGTCCACTCGGACGTCGGCGGCACCTTCGAGGACGACCACCGACTCGCCACCATCGCCCTCAAGTGGGTCGTGGACGGCGCCCTGCCCCCCGAGGTCAAGGGCCTCCTGCTGAAGCCCGGCGCGTACCGGCGCGAGATGACGGTCGGCCCGGCGTACGCGCTGGGCAAGGTGCACCGGATGGGCTGGGTCTGGGCCCTGCTGACCTACCGGCGCCGCCGGCTGCCCCCGAACGCCCGGGTGCACGCGAGTGTCCGCGCCCGCCTCGACGAGTCGAGGGACTACGGATCACACATCCCTCAGACGGCTGCCTGGGCGGACGAGGACTGGCTCACCGCCCGGGGGTGACGGCCTGACAACCCCCGACACATCTCCAACTCCCTTCCACATCAGGTGAGTTCGAGTACGCCCCGGCGCACGGCCTCCGAGACCGCCGCCGCCCTGTTGTCGACCTTCAGCTTGCGGTAGACGCGCACGAGGTGCGTCTTGACCGTGGCCTCGCTCAGGAACAGCGCCCCGGCGATGGCCCGGTTGCTGAGCCCCTCGGCCATCAGCCGTACGACCTCGACCTCGCGCCCGCTCAACTCGTGCTCGGGGCTGACCACTTGCCCGACGAGTTCCCCGACGATCTCCGGTGCCAGCCCCAGCGCCCCGGCGGCGGCCCCGCGCACCGCGCGGAACAGCTCCTCGGGCGCACCCGCCTTGAGCACATAACCCCGGGCGCCCGCCTCCAACGCCCGTACGACATCGGCCCGTCCGGCATAGCTGGTCAGCATCACCACCGCCACACCGGGCGCCTCGGCGGCGAGCCGGCGGATCGCCTCGATCCCGTCGATCCCGCCCCCAGGACTGCCGAAGCGGAGGTCCATCAGCGCGACATCGGGCAGCATCCGGGCGACCAGAGCGACAGCCTCCTCACCGCTGCCGGCCTCGGCGATCACCTTGATGTCGGGTTCGCCCTCCAGCAGCGCGCGCAGACCGGCCCGCACGACGGCGTGGTCGTCCGCGATCAGGACGCGCAGCGACTCGGCCGGGCCGGGCGGGGCCGTGGTCATCGGGCGGTCGCCGTGGGGACGGGCCCGACAGCCGCCTGGGTCCGGGGCCGCGCGGAGACCGTGGCCCGGATCCGGGTGCCCCGGCCCGGCGCGCCGCTGACGTCCAGGTCACCGCCGTACTCGCGCAGCCTGGCCCGCGCCGCGGGCAGTCCGAAGCCGCGGCCGGGGCCCTGCGACGTACGCGCGAGGACCTCGGCCGGGTCGAACCCGACACCGTCGTCGCTGACTTCGAGGTCCACCCGGTCGAGCTGCTGTCTGCTGAGGGTGACCTGCACGTTCACCGCGTGGGCGTGTTCGCGGACGTTCGCAAGTGTGCTCTGCGCGACGCGGAACAGGGTGGTGGCGACGTGTTCGTCGAGGACGGGCTGGGGGTCGCCGACCGACCGGAACCGTACCCGGGCCGCGGTCCCGTCGGCCTGGGAACGGGCGCACAGGACGCGCAGCGCACCTTCGAGGCCGGTCTCGGCGACGGCGGACGGGGTGAGGTCCCCGATCATGCGGCGGGTCTCGGTGAGGTTGGTGCCCAGTCCGTCGGCGACCGCACGCACCCGCGTGCGCGCCACGTCGGGCCGGTCGTCCCAGTCACGGTCGGCGGCCTGAAGCAGCATCAGCCCGCCGGCGAGTTCCTGGGCGAGGGTGTCGTGCAGATCGCGGGCGATACGTGTCCGCTCCGCCAGCACGCCCGCCCGGCGCTGCTGACGGGCGACGAGGTCACGTGTGTCGCGCAGTTCCTCGACGAGACGCCGGCGTGCCTCGGCGTCCCGTTGCTGGGCACGGTAGAGGGCGACGGTTCCCCAGACGGCGGCCACGGGCACCAGCACGGTGTCGATGACGAACCGGCCGCCGGCCCCGACCAGGGCCGTGACGAGGACCAGGGTGATCAGGGCGAGCGCCGCGGTCGCGGACCGGCGGCCGAGCACACGCTGCGCGGCGCACGCCAGCGGCAGGGCACACCACACGAAGGCGGAGGTCAGCCCGGCCGGCACGAGGAAGAGAAGCAGGCCCCACAGTGCGAGGAGCAGCGGAATCCAGCTCGCCCGCCCGACCTTCCCGAGCCGGTGCCACCGCATCACTCCGCCCGTGTAGGTGAGCGCGAGCAACCCGCTGACCGTCGCGATGTACCAGCACAACTCGCTGTTGAGCCGGGTGAGTTGCAGCAGCGCGGACACCACGATGACGAAGAACGCCAGATGCGACACGTGTTCCAGCGTGAGCCGACCGGCACGAACCCTCAGCGGCGTACGGACGGGGACACGGTCGGGCACGGAAGATCCCCTTGGGCAGACTGATCCAATCGGACAGGGCCCCGAGTCTAGCGACCGCCTGTATGGCTTGTGTGAAGATGCAAGGAAACGGAGAGGCCGGGAGAGGGACCAGCAGCCCCCTCCCGGCCCCTCCAACTCTCGGCTACGCCCCGGGGCGCAGGCCCAGCACGCCCGGGGTCGGATCCCCCTTCACCTCGCCGAAGTACAGGGCGAACGTCTGCTTCCAGCGCTCGACCTGCGCCCGGTCGGCCATGAAGCGGGGGAAACCGTCGAGGTTCGCGTTCGGGTACTCCCAGACGGGCTTCAGGCCACCGGCGGGGGTGATGTCCGTCCGTATCGACCAGCCGTTGGTGACGCCCTGCTGCTGGGCGGTGGAGAGCTGCCAGTTGAGGTACAGCTTGGCGGCCGTGGTGTTCCGGCCCTGCTTGAGGATCGCGGCCCGCTGGCCCCAGGCCATGAACGGGTGCCCCTCGGCGACGCCCCACCGGACGGGTGCCGTGGACGGCGCCACGAGCGAGCCCCCGCCGCCGACACCGAGCGCCTTCTGCCCGCTCGTGGCGGCCAGCCTGGGAGTGTGGCTGCCACGGGCGAACTGGACGTCCTGGGCGGCGAACCTGGCGGCCCAGTCCCAGCCGTAGTGGTCGACGTACAGCTTGAAGAGGTAGAGGACGGCGTCGTCGTCGTTCGGGTAGGACGAGGCGATCTGCCCCTTCCACTTCGGGTCGATCAGGTCGAGCGGGGACTTCGGGGCGTCCGCGCCGACCGCCGCGACGTTGTACATATAGCTGAAGCCGATCACCGCGATGGCGGTCCAGGCGCCCTGCGGGTCCTTGAGGGCGTTGTACACCTTGGAGAAGCCCGCCGGCTTGTAGTTGAGCAGGCGGCCCTGCCCCTTCCAACGGGTGAAGTCGTGGAGGGTCTGGAGCTGTACGACGTCCGGGACGAGGGTGTCGGTCGCGAACTGGTTGTCGACGCGGACGTCGTGGTACTTGCTGTAGTCCACGACGACCTTGAGGTCGATCTCCGGGAAACGGGCCGCGAAGCCCGCGCGTACGCCGTTGCCCTGGCTGTCGACGTCGCCGCCCGCGTAGATGACGAGCTTGCCGCCCTCGGCCAGCGCGGCCTGGTACAGCTCGTCGAGCGTCCGGGTCTCCTCGGCGGGCCCGGCCGAGCGGGAACCGGCGGACGAGGCCGCGGCGGCGGGGGTCCCGGTGGCACCGAGCGCGCCGACGCCCAGGGCGGCTCCGGCTCCGGTGGCGAGTACACGTCGTCGGCTGAGGAAACTGGACACTCTGGGGGCCTCTCGATGGGGGGAGCTGTGCTGGGGGTTCGATCCTGACGCGGGCGAGAGGGTCCTCGCGTCGGCTGCACGGAGCGGGGTGGAGGCAGCGGGATGAACCTCCGTTCAACCAATCGGTTGAACGTTGAATGGATATCCGGGCGGTCAGACGGCCTGGAGCGCCTCGGGGACGAGGTCCTTGAGGGCCGGGTAGCCGTCCACTGCCATGATCAGGTCGGCCTCGGCGAGCAGGGCGCGCAGGACGTGGACGATGCCGTCGGTGCCGCCGAGGGCGCAGCCGTAGGCGTACGGGCGGCCGATTCCGACCGCTGTCGCGCCCAGGGCGAGGGCCTTGACGATGTCGGCGCCGCTGCGGACACCGGAGTCGAAGAGGACGGGCAGCTCGCCCGCCGCCTCGACGACGGCGGGCAGGGCGTCGAGGGCGGGGAGGCCCCCGTTGGCCTGCCGGCCGCCGTGGTTGGAGCAGTAGATGCCGTCCACTCCCGCGTCGCGGGCCCGGCGCGCGTCCTCGGGGTGGCAGATGCCCTTGACGATCAGGGGGAGGTCGGTCAGTGAGCGCAGCCAGTCCAGGTCGGCCCAGGTGAGCGGGTTGCCGAAGACCTGGGTCCAGTGGAGGATCGCCGCCTGCGGATCCTCCTCGGGCGAGCTGCCGAGCCCGGACCGGAAGGCCGGGTCGCTCGTGTAGTTGGCCAGGCAGTGGCCGCGCAGCTGGGGGAAGTTGGCGGTCGCGAGGTCCCTCGGGCGCCAGCCGGTGATCCAGGTGTCGAGGGTGACGACGATGCCCCGGTACCCGGCCCGCTCGGCACGGTCGACGAGGCTCTCGGCGATGCTCCGGTCGGTCGGGGTGTAGAGCTGGAAGAAGCCGGGGCTGTCACCGAGTTCGCCGGCCACGTCCTCCAGCGGGTCGACGGACAGGGTGGAGGCGACCATCGGGACTCCGGTGCGGGCGGCGGCGCGGGCCGTGGCCAGGTCGCCGTGTCCGTCCTGGGCGCACAGTCCGATGACACCGATCGGGGCGAGGAACACCGGCGACGGGAGGGTCGTGCCGAACATCTCCACGGTCAGGTCGCGCCTGGCCGCACCGACGAACATGCGCGGGATCAGCCCCCAGCGGGTGAAGGCGGCGACGTTGGCCCGCTGGGTGTGCTCGTCGCCGGCGCCCCCGGCGACGTAGGACCAGACGGACGGGGGCAGTGCGGACCGGGCCCGGTCCGCCAACTCGGCGAACTCCATCGGGAAGGAGGGCAGGACACCGCCGAGCCCGTTCAGGTAGATCTCGTTCTGGTAGTCGGCGAACGCCATGCGGACACCCTTTCGCTCAGGTCAGGCGACTCACGGCTCACGGCTCAGGCGATTCGTGGCTCGGACGGCTCACGACTCGGACAGGGTCGTGGCTCGGACGCCTCGTGGCCGGGCGTGCAGGAGCAGGTGATCGGCGAGCAGTTCCAGCGCGGCCTGGCTGTCGGCGGTGTTGCGGTCGACGAGCCAGGTCATGTTGAGGCCGTCGATCATCGAGTGGACGTACCGCGCGAGCACCGGCACGGGTTGGGTCCACTCGATTCCGGCGTTGTCCGCGGCGAGTTCGAGCAGGCCGACGAAGGCGCGCAGGAAGATCTCGTACTGCTTGCCGGCGACGCCCTCGAAGCCGGCATTGCGCAGCGCGTACTGGGTGAGCTCGTAACTGATCTGATGCTCACCGGGGTTGGCCTCGAAGCCCTTCCAGAACGCGTGCAGGCTGTCGAGGACGCTGTCGCGGATGTCCTTGTGCGGGGCGAACAGGCCGCGGACCTCGGCGACGTACCGCTCGGTGAGGGTCTCGGTGACGAGTTCGAGGAGCTGCGCCCTGGACTCGAAGCAGTAGTGGAAGGCCCCGAGGGTCATGTCCGCCTCGGTGACCACCGCGCGGGTGGTGGCCTTGGCCACGCCGTCGCGCGCCATGACCCGGATCGCCGCCTCGAGGAGCTCCGCCCTCCGGTCGCTCGCCGCCATGCGGGGCACGCGTTCTCCTCTCCGCACCGGTCCCACCTGTGGGTTCGCTCGCCAGGATAACCAACCGGCCGAGGAGAAGTAAGTCAGTTGTCCAGGACACTTGACTTACTTCTCCGCTTTGAGCCACCGTAGCGTGAACCGAACGTTGGCAAGAGCAGCCTCAGGAGGCAGGGGTGCGACCGAGGGCCACAGTCGTTCTGGACGGATTCGGCGTGCTGGAGTCGCTGCGCTGGCACGACGACGCCCTGTGGTTCTGCGACCTCGCCCATGGGACGGTGCACCGCTGGGACACCCGGGGGGAGCCCGAGACGGTGGCGGACGTCCCGGGCCGGGCCGGAGGTCTGGGCTGGCTGCCCGACGGACGGATGCTGGTCGTCTCGATGGACGGGAACTGTGTGTACCGGCGCGAGCCGGACGGCTCCCTGGTCGTGCACGCCGACCTCGAGGACATCGCCGGGGGCTCGGTCAACGACATGTTCGTCGACCGGCTGGGCCGCGCCTACGTGGGCAACTTCGGCTTCGACTACCACGGCTTCGTCCGGCGGCGGCCCAACTCGATGCTCTACGCTCCGCCGGGACCGCCCCGGACCCCCCTCGCCTGCTTCTCCCCAGAGGGTGAACTACTGGGCCTGAGCGAGCCGTTGGTGTTCCCGAACGGCCTGTTCCTGCTCGACGACGAGTCGACTCTGCTCGTCGCCGAGACCCTGGCGATGCGCCTCACCGCGCTCCCCGTACTGCCCGACGGGCGCCTCGGCCCACCCCGGCCCTGGGCCCCGCTGATCCCGTCCGCCCTGTGGCGGGCCCTCAACCACCCCGGGCTGCCGGGCCGCGTCACCCGGCGCGTCTCCGCCCTCCTCGACCACCCGGCGATCGCGGCCCGCTCCGCCAGTCCCATCGCCCCCGACGGCATCGCACCGGGCCGGGACGGCACGGCGTGGGTCGCCAACGCGCTGCGGGGCGAATGCGTCCGGGTCGGGCCCGGCGGCGCGATCCTGGACCGCGTCTCCACCAGCCAGCGCACCCTGAGCTGTCTGGTCGCCGGGCCCGACGGCAACACCCTGTACGCGGCCACCACACCGACCGACGACCCGGTGGACGCGGCCCGGCTGAGCGGGTCGCGACTGGAGGCGTACGTCCTGCCATCCTGAGCGTGCCCCTCGTCAACTCGGCCTATTTAACCGGGAGTTCACATGCACGGACAGCGAACGGACGGCGCCCGTCCCCCGCACACGGGGCCCAGCGGCGGGAGACCTCGGTGAGTGTCGTCCTGATCACCGGCGCCGCGAGCGGCATCGGTGCGGCGACCGCGCGCGAGGCGGTGCGCCGGGGCCACCGGGTCGCCCTCGCCGACATCGACCTGCCCGGCGCGACCCGGATCGCCGGTCAACTGGGCCCCGCCGCCCGCGCGTTCGAGCTGGACATCCGCGACGAGGGCGCGTGGGAGGTGGCGTTGGACGCCGTGGCGGACCAACTCGGCCCCGTCGACGTGCTCGTCAACAACGCGGGGATCATCCACACCGGGTACGCACGCCAGTTGTCGCCGGCCGAGCACCGGCACATGGTGGAGGTGAACCTGCTCGGTCCGATCAACGGCATGCTGGCCGCCCTGTCCCGGATGCGGGCCCAGGGCCACGGGCACATCATCACCATCTGCAGCATGAGCTCGTTCATGCCGCTGCCCGGCTACACGACCTACGGCGCGACCAAGCACGGGCTGCGCGCCTTCCACCACAGTGTGGCCATCGAGGAACGCGACGGGCCCGTGACCTTCAGCATCATCCATCCGCCCGGCACCCGGACCCCCATGCTGGAGCAGGAGATGGCCGATCCCAGCTCGGTCATCACCTTCGCCGAGAAGCCGCTCACCCCCGAGAAGGTCGCCTCGGTGATCGTCGACGCCATCGTGAAGAAGCCAGTCGAAATCGTCCACCCCGCCATCGGCGGACGCGTACAGCGGGTCGCCGGTGTGTTCCCCCGGCTGATGCGCTTCGTGATCCCCAAGGTGGCAGCCATGGCCAAGCGCCGCAGCACGGGCCTCGTCCCGGCTCCCGCGGCAGTACCCGAGCAAGGAGACACCCAACGATGACCGTCAACACCACCGCCCCCAGAGCCACTTCGGCTCCCACGACAGAAAGCCATTTCGACAGCCTGCGCGCGGCCACCGCCGGCCTCGAACCCCCCTTCGGCGTCATCGACCTGGACGCCTTCGACGCCAACGCCCGCGACCTGGTACGCCGCGCGGGCGGCAAGCCGATCCGGCTGGCCAGCAAGTCCCTGCGCTCCCGCGCCCTCATCCGGCGCGCCCTGGACCGCCCGGGATTCGACGGCATCCTCGGCTTCACGCTGCCCGAAGCCCTGTGGCTGGCCGAGGAGTTCGACGACATCGTCGTCGGTTACCCCACCGCCGACCGCACGGCGCTGCGCCGGCTGGCCGCCGACGAGCGCCTCGCGTCCCGCATCACCCTGATGGTGGACTGCGTCGAGCACCTCGACCTGATCGACGCCGCCACCGGGCCCCGCGAGACCCGTATCCAGGTCTGCCTGGAACTGGACGCGGCCCTGCGCCTCGCGGGCGGCCGGCTCCACCTGGGGCCGCGCCGGTCCCCGGTGCACACCCCGCAGGAGGCGGAGGCGTTCGCGCGCGAGATCGTGTCCCGTCCGGGCTTCGAACTGACGGGCATCATGGGGTACGAGGGTCAGGTCGCCGGCATGGGCGACAACCAGCCCGGCAACGCCATCAAGCGGGCCGTGGTCCGGGCGATGCAGCGTTCCTCCGTCGAGGAGCTGAGCCACCGCCGGGAAGCCGCGGTCGCGGCCGTACGGGCCGTGACACCGCTGCGGTTCGTCAACGGCGGCGGCACGGGCAGCCTGGAGACCACGACACGCGAGGACTCCGTCACCGAACTCGCGGCGGGCTCCGGCCTGTACGGTCCGGGGCTGTTCGACTTCTACCGCGCCTTCCGTCCCGTCCCGGCCGCGTACTTCGTACTGCCCGTCGTACGGCGTCCCTCGTCGTCGGTCGCGACGCTCCTGGGCGGCGGCTGGGTGGCGTCCGGGCCGCTCGGCAAGGACCGGCTGCCCACGCTGGCCTGGCCTCCCGGGCTGCGTGTCACCGCCACCGAGTCCTTCGGGGAGGTACAGACCCCGCTGGTGGGCAGGGCCGCCAGCGTGCTGAACATCGGGGACCGGGTGTGGCTGCGGCACGCCAAGGCCGGTGAACTGTGCGAGCGCGTCGGTGATCTGCACCTGGTCAGCGGCGGCGCGGTGGTCGACACCGTGCCCACCTTCCGCGGTGAGGGCCACCACTTCCTGTGACCGCCACAGCCACGACCACCATCACCGGCCGGACAGTCCTGATCGTCGGCGCCTCCTCCGGCATCGGGGCCGCGGTGGCCCGGCAACTCGCCCCGGCGGGCAACCGGCTCGTCCTCACGGCCCGGCGCGCCCCCGAACTGGCCGTCGTGGCCCAGGAGGTACGGGCCCTGGGCAGCGCCTGCCTCGACATCGCCGCCGACGCCCTGGACCCGGAGGCGGCGGCCGGGGTCGTGGCGGCGGCCGTCGCGGAGTTCGGGTCCGTCGACATCGCGCTGCTCAACGCCGGTCAGGGGCCGGACATGGCCATGGACCGGGTGAGCACGGCGGACGTGTCACGGATCATGGCGTTGAACTACGACGTCGTCGTCAACTATCTGGTCCCGCTGATCGGGCAGTTGGGCGAGCAGCGCGGCGGTGGTCTGATCGCCCACACCAACTCCCTGGCGGGGCTGATGGGCATCCCCCGCCAGGGCCCGTACTCGGCGGCGAAGGCGGCCGTGCGCACCCTCGTCGACGCCGCGCGCGTCGAACTGGCGCCCAGGGGCATCCGGTTCACCTCGATCCACCCGGGCTTCGTGGGGACGGACCGGGTCGGCGCGGACGGCCTGCCCAAGCCCTTCCAGGTCAGCCAGGAACGCGCGGCGCGGTACGTCGTACGCGCCCTGGAGCGGGAACCGGCGCAGGCCTGCTTCCCCTGGCAGACAACGGCGTTGGTGCGCACGCTGCGTGCCCTGCCCGCGCCGGTCTCCGACCGGGTGCTGCGGCTGTTGGCCGCGCGGTAGCGGCCCTTGCGAGGACCGCCGATCCGTTACGCCGTCGTCAGCGGCAGCTCACCGAAGGTGTGCCGCTCCCACAGGCGCCGGGAGGCCTCCTCCGGGTAGGCGGCGACGGCCGGTTCGGCGTCGAGAAGCTGGACGAGGCGCTGCTCGTTGTCGTACGCGGGCCAGCCCGGGTCGCCCGTCGCCGCGAAGGAGGTCCAGGCGGAGCGGAAGCGGGCGGACAGGGCCTCGGTCTCGGGCGGCGGCGTCGGCCCGACCAGCATGCCGCCTAGGCCGCCGACGGTGTCGCCGAAGTTGCCGAAGGTCAGCGGCACGTCCAGACCGTGACAGGCGCCCAGGGCGCCGCCGTTCACCGGGGCGGGCCAGGTCAGCTCGTACATGTGGGCCCGGCCGCCGCCGGCCACCTGCGCCCGGGCCAGGTTCAACGACGGCATGCGGAACAGCCAGTCGGACTGCACGAGTTCGAACAGGTACTCCGCCGAGGCGCCCGGGAACGCGGCACGGTAGGCCTGTTCGGGGTCGGGCCCGGGTCCGAACAGCCGCAGGACGGTCGCGGCCATCTCCTCGTCCACGCGGCCGAACAGGCCGCCGAACATGAGGAAGAGGCGGAACTCGTCCCGGGTGTGTCCGACGATCAGGTCCACGTCCCGCGCGGCCCCGCCGGCCAGCGCCTCCCACGGGGCGGTGGGCAGGACGTCGCCGTCGACGACGGGCGAGAACGGGGTCGGCGTGAGGGCGACCGCGCCCCACCTCGGCACGTACTCGCGCATCCGGGCGCTCAGCGCGGCCCCCGCCTCGGGCAGCTTGCGCGGGTCCACGCCCGACAGGTCGGCGACCGTCGGACGCAGCCCGAGCTCTCCGGCCAGCGCCTCGGCGATGTCCCCGGCCAGCGCGTCCGAGAAGTACGTGCCGGGCACGCTCTGCAGGATCGCCCGCCGGAACAGTCCTCGCGCCCTGGGCATGACCAGCAGCGCGGCGATCGACCCGGCGCCCGCCGACTCCCCGAAAACGGTGACCTGGTCGGGGTCGCCGCCGAACCCGGTGACGTTCTCGCGCACCCACTCCAGGGCGGCGACCTGGTCGAGCAGCCCGCGGTTGGCCGGGGCACCCTCGATCCGGGCGAACCCTTCGATGCCGACCCGGTAGTTGAGGGTGACCACGACGACGTTTCCGTCGCGGGAGAGGCGACTGCCCTCGTAGTCGGGGTCGTCGGCGGAGCCCAGCTTGTAGGCACCGCCGTAGATCCACACCATCACCGGCCGACGCGCCGCCGGATCCGCCTCGGGCGTCCAGACGTTGACGGTCAGCCAGTCGTCCCCGGTGAACCGGGTCCCTGGATTCACCATCACTTCCTGCGGCGGAGGCGGCCCGAACGTGAAGGCCTGCCGTACCCCGTCCCAGCGTTCTGCCGCCCGCGGCGCCGCGAACCGCAGCTCCCCCACCGGCGGCTGCGCGAACGGGATCCCGCGAAACACCGCGAGGCCGCCCTCCCGGCGCCCACGGACCGCGCCTGCGGCCGTCCTGACCTCGGGAAACTCGCCTGCACTCATCGTTGACTCCTCAGGAACGCCTGCCGATGGCGGTCCCGCGACACGCTAGCCGAGACACGCGGTCCTGGTGAATAAACTTTCACTGACCGAACGAGAAAAGGAAGGCATGTGTCGCCGCGCAGCCATGAGTGGAGCCCGAGACCCCGGTCCCGTGCGTACAGGCTTGGTCCCGGACTAGGTTGTGCGCCATGAGCAACCTTGACCGCGCGCCCGTGCCCAGCATCTGTGGCGGCCGTGGATTCGTCGTCGCCGAACCCGTGCGTGAGCTGCTGAGCCCCCGGCGCGTCAAGCTCGGGGAGGGCACCGAGGTACGTCGTCTGCTGCCCAACCTCGGCCGACGCATGATCGCCGCGTGGGCCTTCGTCGACCACTACGGGCCGGACGACATCGCCGACGAGCCCGGCATGCAGGTGCCGCCGCACCCCCACATGGGCCTTCAGACGGTGAGCTGGCTGCACGAGGGCGAGGTGCTGCACCGTGACTCGACCGGCAGCCTCCAGACGATCCGCCCGCGCGAACTGGGCCTCATGACCTCCGGCCGGGCCATCAGCCACTCCGAGGAGAGCCCGCGGTCCCACGCGCGGTTCCTGCACGGGGCACAGCTGTGGGTCGCCCTGCCGGACGGCCACCGCCACACCGACCCGCACTTCGAACACCACGCCGGCCTCCCCACGGTCACAGCGCCCGGCATGACGGCGACCGTGATCCTGGGCGACCTCGACGGCGCGGCCTCGCCCGGCACGACGTACA
Source organism: Streptomyces kryoterrae (assembly GCF_054072135.1). Classification (NCBI taxonomy): domain Bacteria; kingdom Bacillati; phylum Actinomycetota; class Actinomycetes; order Kitasatosporales; family Streptomycetaceae; genus Streptomyces; species Streptomyces kryoterrae. Next base: position 858,462 of record NZ_CM133358.1, read on the forward strand.
CCCCGATCGTCGGCGCCGACCTGACGCTGGCCGCCGACGCCGACGTACGGCTCCCGCTCGTACCCGACTTCGAGTACGGGGTGCTGGCGATGTCCGGGGAGGTGCACGTCGACGGGGTGCCGGTGCTGCCGGGCTCGATGCTCTACCTCGGCTGCGGTCGCACCGAACTCCCGTTGCGCGCCGCGTCCGACGCGAGCGTGATGCTCCTGGGCGGTGAGCCGTTCGAGGAGGAGTTGATCATGTGGTGGAACTTCGTCGGCCGGTCTCAAGAAGAGATCGTACAGGCTCGCGAGGACTGGGCGAAGGGGACCCGTTTCGGCGAGGTGAAGGGCTACGACGGCGCCCCGCTACGCGCACCGACTCTGCCCGAAACTCCGCTGAAGCCACGGGGAAGGGTGCGCTGACCAGGGGAAATCCGAGCTGGCGGTCCCGGGCGTCCGGGACCGGTGGTCAGCTTGTCCAGCCACCAGGATCGCTGGCGGCGCGGCCCCTACGATGCTGCCGCAGGGGTGCCTTCTCGGCCGTCCGTGTTTCTAAAGTGTGGGCGTCTGTGGGCACCTCTGGCAGGACGAATGCTGACCTGATGCTGACTTTCCTGACAGGTCGTCAGGATGCGGTGTGGCGATGTATCCGACGTCGGGAAACGAGCTCTGGGACGTATCGACTGCATGGCGTTGCCAGCTGATGTCTCCTGGAGCAGAGCCGCGTGCGGAGACCGCCGTCGCGGGCAACCATCCGGACGGCTGATTGTGGGAACTACTGAAGCCGAGCGTGCGCCGGTCACCAAGGATGATGCCGCGAACGGAACACCTCGAGCGTTGCCAGCCGTCCTGGCCCGCTCAGCGTCTGAACTGAAGGGGCCGGCCAGGAGGACGGCCAGGAATCGTCGAATCTCGCTCGATCTCCAGTGCCAGGCCGTTCTGGTCGCGCCCCAACACCTCATCGCCAAGAGACTCGCCGGACGGGCTCGCGAGGGTATGCCCGGTGTCCAGAGGCGTCAGGGAGGCAAGGAACTCGAACGATGGAAGGCGGCACGATAGGACTCGCCGTCCGGCTCCACTGCCTGGAACAATTCGCGCAGTTGCTCGCGCAGCAAGCGACTCTGCGGGTAGTGCCATATGCCAAGGTCGTCTACCTCATTGATCGAGCCGCCGAGTCGGCGCCGCGGGTTCAGATAAACGGCTGGCACCTGGCGCGATCCCGTTGGAGAGGGGGGCGTCCGCAGCCGCTGGGTGAGGAGACGAGCCAGGAAAACCTCGTGTTTGCCAAGGACGTGTGAGCGATCACGCAATTCCCCAAGTCGACGCCGTCGTCCTCGCTGTACGTGCGAATCGGGTAAGCGGGGAAGGGCGCCGTCAGCCTGGTCATCGCGGAGCAACTCCGCGTTCGCCATGGCCAATTCCGCGGAGCTCGGACTGGGGAATATCACCGTCGTTCACACCCCTTTGGCCAGCTCCTTTTCCAGCAGGGCGAACCGTTCGTCCGACAGCTTCGGCAGTTTCGCGAGTCCCTTCAGCTTCAGACCCTCCACACCGCCTTCATGCCAGGCCCGGCACCATTGCTCCACCGAACGCTCACTCACCTGCAGGTCCTTGGCGATGTCGGAAGTCCTGTCACCTCGTGCGAACCCCTGCCCGGCCTCCAGCCAAATCCCTTCACGCACGGCCCGCCGCTCAGCAGTAAGGCCTCTACCGTCGGCGTACCGCATACACCGGCATACCGCGGTGATCACCCAAGGTCACCAGCCCAAGGGAACCCGAAAAGGTTAGTAGGTGACTTCACCCTTCAGAGTCTGCGCAGCCCATCGAGTACACGCTGCAGCAAGGCCGCGTCTGGAGCCTCTCCTCGGGAGGACGGCTCATGGATCGCCACCAGGCCAACGGCCGCCAAATCGGCTACCAGCACTCTCGCCACCCCCAGTGGCACGCCCAGCAGTGCCGAGACCTCAGCCACGGATTTGACTTCCTCACACAGCTGCAAAATCCGCTGCTGCTCCGGCGCCAGCGCACCATAAGCCGATGGCCCCGTAGCAGTACTCACCAGCGCCTCGATGGCAATCGGCGTTCCGGGGCGGGTCCTGCCCCCCGTTATGGCATACGGGCGCACCAGCGCGCCCTGCGCCTCCGCCGTCTCAACACCCACTGCCACACGAGGGCCGGTGAAGGGAACCACCCCGGAACTTCGACGGGCCGTCGCGCCGGAGGGGGGCACCTCTGGACCACGCCACGACGTAGCCGTACGGGGCTCCGCAGGGGATTTGCCGACAGGCGCCGACGGTCGGAGTTCTTCCGCATCCTGCTGCGTCGGCAGCCGACGGCGGTCAGTGCGCGCGATGGCGGCCGCGGCGAGCGAGAACGCGCTCTCCATGCAGCCTGCGTCGTCGGTTGCCCGCGCCAGCGCGTATTCGGCCGCTGCCAAGCACCTCAGTGCGGACACCGCGCGTGGATGCTCACCGCCCAATACCGCGGAGATCCGTTGCACCGCGATGGCGATCACATCCGCCGCACGTGCCAACCGCCCGACATCGTGCGCGACGGCAGCCGATTCGCATTCCGCCGACGCCACGGTGACTAACGTCGTCAGCGATCGGGGATGATCACGGCCAAGGAGCGAGACGAGCCGCCGGGCAATGTCGCTGAGCTCGTCGACCAGGCGGTCAGCCTCTTCGTGCTGGCCTTCCTCTCGCCTGACTTCGGTCATCACAGCGGTCGCAAGGAACCGGGCACTCAGGTCCCCGGGTGAACTTGCCTCGCCTGAACTGCGCGTGCGGTCCGCGTAGTCGGCCGCCGCCGTGAGATCTCCCGCACGGAGTTTCACAGCCGCCTGGTTGGCAAGGCAGACCACGGACACAGGGCGTTCGCCCGCAAGGGCTGAGAGCAGACGAGCTGCCGTCGCCAGGTGACCGCGCTCGGCGACAGCGACAGCCAGCTGATTGAGTTCGGACTCAGTCATGCTGGACAGGGACAGGGCGTCCCGTCTCAGGTGAGACGAGACGCTTTCTAAAAGGTCACCGGCTGCGTCATGCAAGCCGAGTCCGTCGGCCAGGCTGACGAGATAGGCAAGATCCTCGGCTGCGGCCGGACGGCTGAGCAGTTCCAGATCCGCCTGTACATCCGCCATCTGGCGCTCCACGGAGGGCCGCTCGGCGTCCACTCCGCGCAACGCGCGCTCGGCGGAGCGGATTGCGTCTTTGAGGACGTCATTCATGGCGCACCACGCCCGGATCGTCCTTGAAGATCTTTTGCAACGCGAGGTACCGAAGCTCGGCGATATGCACAGGATCCAGAGCGTTCTGGTCAGTCAGCTGCTGGAACGCCTGGATCACCGACTCCACTCGGTCTGACGGTCGGCGCGCCGACGTCGCCTGCACAGGCTCCACCGGCACGGGTGTATCGGGCTGGGAGGGCCCAGGGCGCAACACGTCGATGAGATGCAGGACGTCGAAATGATCGAAGCGCTGCATCGCCTCTTTGAGAGTGGCGGCGAAAAGCACGTTGGTGTTGCGGCCGGCGTCGACCCGATCGGGAACCTGCTCCAGCAAAATGCCGGCCACGACTGTGCCTCGACCATCGACCGTAGTCTCGACGGGGCCACCCGAGTAGCCGGAGTAGTCACCGAGAAGCTGATCGGCCGTCAACTGCAGGGCGTCGATCAGCGCGCCCCCCTCACACAGGTAGCTCACCCCGACGCTGTCGACCTGACCGGTGAGCTCGACGTCGTTTCGAGCCGGCCGGTACGGACTGCGCCAGTGCATGCCCGCACGCGCGACACCTGCAGCAGGTACCGGCTGTCTGACGTGATGGCCCGCGTCGATCTCTATCAGGGCAAGGTCAGCATCCTTGTCCCGCCTGCGAACCTGGCCTCCGAGCCGGGTACCGTCCGCCAACAGGATGTCCAGTTCCTCTTCCACTGTGTTCAATTCACGCAAGCAGTGCAACGCAGTCAGGACGAAGCGGCGCGTGACCAGGAACCCGCCGCCCAGCCGGTGCCGGTCCTGATACAACTCGACCCAGTAGCCCCTGGATTTCATGGCTGATCCTGGGACCGCTCCAGGGTGAGCGTCACCTCGAATGACGCCTCCGCAGACGCTTTGGACAGAATGACCCCGGCCTCTGCGGCCAACGTCAGCCCGAAGGACACGTCCATGCTGGTGACCTGCCAGCCCTGACGCACAGGCACCCGAGCCAGCGACTGCTGCGCGATCGCAGACGCCTGGACGATGGCTTCCTCTACCTCGCCGGCACGTTCGGCGAGAGCGGCCGTCGTACGCGTACGCGTACGCGTACCGATCTGCCGACTTCCTGACGCATCGAGAACCACCGTCTCGATTCTGACTTCGGCCATGGATTCGCTTCCCCCGACCACGACGCGCGGAGCACCTCCAAGGAGCGTAGCTGCGACCCGCGCCCCGTGCGAAGGCGTCCGACGCTCCTGTTTCGTGCAACTGCTTCCCGGAACCGGCAAGAGCGTCACCGAGGCGATCAACGACAGGCCGCGTACTGACGCTAATCAACGAAGCCGTCGAGCGGGCCGCTGTCCGGGGGACTGAGGCGAGGTAGGCGTTGAGTGTGCAGTCGAAGTCGCGCAGCGCGTCGAGGCCCGGGGCGAGGGCGATGAAGCGATCGAAGGCAAGGCTGGTAACCGCTCCTATCTCAAGGGGAACAGTTCGGGACGCGATTGGGCTGATCGCCAGGGGCGGTCGATGAAGGCTTCCGAAAACGAACTCATCAGTCACGGAGCTGAGCGCGCACGAACAGGTGGGTGCACGACGCAGTACGGCCCGGGGCAGCAGGGCAACTGCAGTTGTGAGCTGCGGCTACTCGGCTTCCTGGAACACGTCAATGTCCGAGGTTGGCTCGACGCCGAGAAGGTTTTGTGCTGCCTGCAATGCAGCTGCGTCTCGCCTACAGCGAGATCCCCACCGGCGAGAAGAAGGAAACCGCCACCGCCTTCTGGGGCCGGGCCCGGACGTTCTTCACCCAGGCCGCGATCACCGTCCAGCGGGTGCTGACCGACAACGGCTCCTGCTACCGCTCACGTGACTGGCGAGATCCCCTTGCCGCGGCAGGGATCACGCACAAGGGAACCCGCCTTTACCGGCCGCTGACCTCAACGGCACGATCGAGCTGGGCAAGGTCTTCGATGGGAACCCAACGTGATGTCCGTAAGTGCTAGCTGATGCCCAGATAGACGCCGAGTGCCGACGTTAGTCCCAATTTCAAGCGGCGTGCCAGTACGTGAAGCCGAGCGAAGTCAGTCCTTCGGACCGGCAGAGGCGATCCGAAGGACCTCCGACCTCCGTCTGGAGGAGCTGGTAAGCCGCCCCGTTGACCTGGCCCCAATGCATCGCTGCACGCCAGAGTAGACGCCCAAGCCCATGACCGCGATGCCCCTGGAGGACGCCGAAGTACTGCGGCATCAATTGGGGAGAACCGATCGCGTCGGGCCGGATCTCCATGGGGCCGATGGCGCCAGCCACCCTGCCGCTCACGACAGCGGTCAGTACCGGGCCGACATTCCCTGCCTGTATCTGTCCGTAGAGGAAGGCGAAGCCGTCCGCGGCCATCTCCTCAGCGAAGTCAGCGAAGGTGCCTCGTACACTCGCCGGCCACTCGCCGAAGGAACGAACAGGGCCATCGGGGGCAGGGAGGGTGGTCGTGCTGAAATCTTGGAGTTGGATGCGTGTACCGCGTCCGCCCGAAGACTCGGAGCCGAGGAAACGCACGATCCGCGCCTTCTCCGCGCCGCGCTCGGCGGCCAGCTTCTTTGCGAGCTCGGTGGCGGCGAGCACGCTGTTGGACTCGATGCCGTAGACATGGACTTTGACCATTCCAGCGCCCCGCCGGGACAGCGTGGGGATCAGCGTCTCGCCTGGCTTGTGAACGATGTCCTCGACGAGAACAGTCTCGTCCTTGCTGTCGGACCAGCGGATGTCCTTGTCGTAGCGCAAGAACCATCGGTCCGTGGCGGCTGCGATCAGGGTGTCCGTGAACAGGTCCTCTGTGAGGACGGACGGGTGTACCGGTCCGATCGTCGGCACGTAGGGCGCCGACACCACTGGACGTAGCCAGTCCCAGCGGAATCGCATGTGCTCAGGGTACTCATCTCGCGCTCAAGGCTCAGGCCCCGACGGGGATTCGTCGGGGCCTGAGCGCAATTGAACGGGTGTGATCAGTTGGGGTTGTCGTCGCCAGCCGCGCAAGAGCAGGCACTGCCCTCCATCAGCGCATCGGCGTCCGACTCGATGACGAGCGACCTGGTCGCGACGAAAGAGCTCGGAAGAGCCGGGCGGATAGCCGGCGGGCGGCTGGTCTGAATCTCGACGGGAACGGGACTCATGAGTGGACCATCTCCTTGGTTTCTCCGTGCTGGCAGTAGGTGTTCAGTGGTGCCTTCGCCTCCTGGTAGACCTTGGCGAGCGGCCGGCACACCCGGCATGAGCCGGAGAGCGAGCAGCCCGTGCAGCCACCGGTGCGAAGCATGAGCCGATCGGAGATCGCTCCCAGTCGGCGAAGGCCATCAATGCCTTCGGCCATAAGGTTGATCTGGTCGTCGCGGCCGATCTTGCAGATCGAGACCATGGCGTGAGGGTCGGCGTGGAAGAAGGTCACTCCCGCGTTGCAGCCCTGAAAGACCGGCCGCTTGCGAAGGAATTCCGTCGACTGGACGAGGAGCGGCTCGCCCGTTCCTGAGAAGGTCGGCTGCATGTTGGTGTAGACGTGGTGGTCCAGGCCCCAGCCCTTCACCAGGTCCACCATGACGTCGACCTCGTAGGCGTTGTCCTCCGTGACCACGACGGACACTCGCAGGGGCAGACCGGCATTTCGCGCGGCGGCCATGCCGCGCTGGAAGTTCTTCCACGCGCCCTTGCGCTGGGTCAGTTCGTCGAAGGACTCCTCCGTCGCGCCGTACATGCTGACGACTACGCGGTACGGCGGGCAGTCTCGGAACAGGCGCAACAGGTCGGGTTCCCACAGGCGCGAAGCGTTGGTCGAGACCGTGAGCATCATCCCCTGGCGGTACGCGTACCGGTAGGCGCCCTCGAAGTCGGGATCCACCGTCGGCTCGCCGCCCGTGATCTGGAGCCAGAGGACGCCCGAGTCGCGGAAGATGTCGATGAGCCTGACCTTGTCGTCCCAGCTCAGGCCAGCCAGCGGGCGTTCGCCGAGATAGCAGTGCTTGCAGCCGAAGTTGCAGTAGAGGTTGATCTCCCAGCTCGCCCGTGCAAAGGCGAGTTCGGTTGGCTCGCGCACCAGGAGCGTCTGCTGGGCGGCCTGACCGTCCAGGTCGAGATCCCAGGCTTCGGCTGCGGTCCCGACCAGCCAGGCCGGCACATCGGAACCGGCACGCAGCCGTAACTCCTCGTAGCGCTCGGCCGGCAGTCGCACACAGGTAGCGCTCCCCGGCTGGACGGCCAAATAGCCATCCAGGAACGGACTGACGATCAGCTTGTGCATCCGATACCTCCTGGGCTGAGCCCCACCCCGGCTCGCACGGGGGAACCAAGCCGGGGTGGGAGCTATACGGCCGGACGTGCGTCCCACCGCTGGTTGTAGGAGCAGACGACTTGGCGACACCACTCGCAACAGTCGCCACAAGCGAATGCCGGGGCCGAGGAGCCGCCTACCTCGACCGGGCCTATGAAGATCACGAGTTGATCGGCGCGACGGCAGAGCAGACAGGTGCCTCTGACCCACTGGCGACGGGTCATGCCCCGGCCTCGGCGCGCTCCTGCCGAGTCCGCGTCACAACGAGCTGGTCCGGATTGTCGGCCAGCCACTCGGAACGGGCCGCGGCTCGGAGGATGAGCACGCCATGTCTGACGTCTGTCACGATCGCTCGACATCCGGGCTTGTACTCAACCTCGTCTCCAACACCAGGCCGCTTTCTCTGAGTCACTGTGGTGTCCCGCCGTTCCTCTCGACGTAGACCCACGTCAGGCGCCGGGTGAGGTTGGCTACGTCACGCATGAAGAAGAAGGCAGTGAAGCTCGGTGTCTGTCCGCCGGGGCGGTTGGTCAGGTCCAGCAGCTTGTACGCCTGCCGGAATAGGTCCATGACTTCATCATCGTCGTTCGCGCCCAGTTCTTCGGCCAGGAGCAGACTCACGAGACCGATGCCCCTCGTCGTCTTGAAGTCGATGTCTTCTCGGGTCGACGTGCTCAGCTCCATCTTCAGCACGTCATCCGTGATGCCTGAGATCGACTCAACATCGATGGGCAAGTTATCGACGCCGGTCTCGGGTTCCTCGGTCACGCTCACCACCACGCTTCTCCCCTCGATGCTGCCTGCGCGGGGTTGGGTTCGAGAACGAACGTAGAACGGCTGTCATCCAACTCCCAAGAAGATTGCGCGAGTTTGCAGCGAGTGGATTGACGGGCTCGAACAGGGCCTTGACCATCGAGGTATCGCGCAAACCAGCGCAAGGCAGCAGACAGGAGAGCGCCATGCAGCTACGGTTCCTTGGTAAGAACTCCACCGTGGGCGACTGCCCGACCCTGTACGCCACGGACCGGGACACGTACCTCGTCCAGGGCTGGAAGATCTTCGCGAACGACCTGCTGATGCAGCTCGACATCCCTGAGGGGCAGACGGCAGTGGAGGTACCGACGGAGTTGTTCGAGTTTTTGAGGGAGGACGGACTGGTAGCCGGCGAATTCAGGCGTCTGGAGGACCCGATCATGGTCCTGACGCCTGCTGGCACGTATGTCGTCCAGGGCCTGGAGGTCACCGATCCCGAGGCCCTGTCCCAGATGGAGATTCCGGACTACGAGACCGTGGTCGAGGTTCCCAAAGCCGCGATCACTGCCCTACTGGAGGAACCGCGTGGAGTTGATCTCCGGCGCCAAGCGCAACCGGCTCTTTGAGACCTTCACGAAGGACGCCTTCCATCTGGAGCTGAGGGACGACTACTCGGTCCCAGACGAGGACGGCCCGTTCGAGAGCTGGCTCCGCGGAGAGTCTGTCGACTACTCGTACATGGAGCCGTGGGCGCAGCTGATCCGGCGCGTCACCGGCGAGGGCAGGACCGTCCGGCGCGTACGCGTCGTCACCCAACCGCACACGCCCTACATCCAGTGGGAGTACGCCGCCACCTCACACAATGAGGCGGCCGGCGAGGAGATCCGGTGGGCGTCTCGGCACGTCGTACCGCCCGAGCTGGTCTTCCCCGCAGGCGGCAACGACTGGTGGTTGTTCGACGGCCGCCTCCTGGCCGTGGGCCACTTCGACAACGACGGCCGCGTGCTCGGGTCCGAGCTGGTCGAGACTCCCGACCTCGTCGCCGAGTGTGTTCGTGTCCGGGACCTGCTCTGGGGCCTGGCCACCCCGCACCGCGAGTACAAGCCCTGAACCATCCGTGAGCAACCAAGCACAAGAAACCCGCGAGGCACTGGGTGCCCGGCTGCGCGGCTTCCGGAAGGATGCCGGATTCACCAGCGGCCGGGCCCTGGCGCGCACACTCGACTGGCAGGAGTCGAAGGTCTCTCGCCTTGAGCACGGGAAACAGAACGCTAGCGAGCAGGACATCAGGGCCTGGTGCACGGCGACCCGACAAGAGCAGCACATCGATGACCTGATTGCCACAGTGCGCCACATCGACGAGCTGTGGCTGGAGTGGCGCCGACAAGTGCAGACGGGCGCCGAGACCCGGCAAAAGAAGTCCCTGCCCGTCTACGCCAGGACAAAGGTCTTTAGAATCTGGCACCCCAACATGATCTGGGGAACCTTCCAGACAGCGGACTACGCCGCCGAGATCTTCCAACAAGCCGTCCGCTTCCTGGAGTTCCCCAACGACACCGAGGCCGCTGTCGGCAAGCGACTCGAACGGCAGCGGTACCTGTATGAGGGCAACCGGATCTACAACGTGCTCCTCGGCGAACAGGCTCTGTACTCCAACGTCGGCGGACCAGAGGTTATGAGGGCTCAACTCGACCGTCTCCTGGCCCTGATGGGGTTGCCCCGCGTGAGTCTGGGCATCGTCCCGCGTGCAGCCGCCACGGAGATCTGGCTCGGTCACGGCTTCTCGATGTTCGACGACAAACTCGTCCTGGTTGAGACCTACTCGGCAGAGTTCTCCGTCACGCAGCCCCGAGAGATCGAGCTGTACACCAAGGCCTTCGCCCTCTTGAGGCAGTCCGCGGTCTACGGCACCGCCGTCCGCGACCTCATCCTCACTGCCAACCAACATTTCGATCAGATGCCATGCGACTAGGAGAGCACCACCATGCAGCCTGTGACCCCGAACTGGCGCACGAGCACCTACACAGGGACGGAGAACTGCGTCGAAGTAGCTGACAACGACCCGACGAAGGTGATGGTGCGGGACACCAAGTCCCGCAGCCGCGGAGTCCTGGCCATCCAGCCAGCCGCTTGGTCGGCGTTCATGGAGTTCGCCAAGAACGGCTAGCGACGAGCCGTAGACGATGGTTGCCAATGCACTGCAATTGCTGGTCACCAGCAGTTGCAGGAGCTCTCCACACCTTGCCGAGCGCTCCTGCTGCTCCGTGAGCCCGTGACCTCCGTCACATGAGCGTATTTGAACGATCACTCTGGGTTTGCGCAAACCGCGGCGGGCATGGGGCCGCTTCGATGGATGCACAGGTGACAGGCGTGGCGAAAGCGGTGGCGCGAGCGGGCGGGGGATGGTGCGAACCCGTGTGCGGCATTTGCCGTAACCGGAAAGCTACTCTCCGTTAAAAAGTGGTGGTGAGGCGCTCTGCACGAACTGGCCCTCATGCACGGTTTGCTTCTCGCAGGAGTAACGAGGCTCCAGGTGCCGGAAGTTGACGAGTGGGGACGAACTGCTGACTGGCGCCGCATGAGATCAAGAGGACCACCAGGTGACACTCGACGACGTTGCCAGCCTTGTGCTGGCCTCGGCCGCCGCGGCTCGGGCGTTTGCGCCCGACGTGCGTTCCGGTTTCCGACGCCTCCTGAGCGCCGGCGTACGGGTCGGTGCGGCGACTCTCATCGAGCAACAGCAGCCCGTCGCTCGGCCCGACCAGCCCGGGCTCGACGAAGGAGGCCGTCGATGAACGCCCAGCCTCCGGATGACCGCGATGAGCGCGCCCTGCGCGAACCGAGCGACATGATGCCGCCGGCCTTCTGGGCCTTCCACGAGCTGTACCACCAGGCCTACTTCGAGTACGCCCAGGTTCAGTTGGGCGACAAAGTCGCCGCTGACCGCCTGGTGGACACCACCTTCGTCTTCCTGGCGGTCATCTGGGAGAAGGTGACCTCCCACGAGAACCCCGGCGCTCTGGCCTGGACCCTGCTCAAAGAGCGAGTCGCCAGCGAGCTGGAAGCCCAGGGCCGCGATCCGGCCGCCCAGGCGACACTGGCCTTCGAACGCGCCATACGCGCGGCCTGCGATCCCATCCTGGACAGCTTCCGCCAGGAGTTCCGTGCGCAGGTTACCGAACTCGAGGACGGCTTGGGCCTTTATGCGGCAATGGCCCGCTTACCGGAGCGCCAGTTTGATGTGATGGTGCTCCAGTTCGCCCTCGGCTTCGATACCAAACGCACTGCGCTGGTCATGGGCATCTGCGAGGCGACCGTCCGTTCGACGCGCCGCGCTGCCAAGCGGCGGCTGGCTGCGGACCTTGGACTGGAGATCGACGAAATCGGGGACGTCGATGATGAGGAGTGACTAACCATGGGCTCGCAACGCCCGCGCACGATCGAAGAAGCGCTCGCTCGGGCTCGCATCTTCGCCGGCACCTACACGTCGGCCGACCTTGAGGGCTCCCAGCAACGCATCACAGAGCAGCTGCTGGAACTGCGTTGGATGCAGGCGATAACGTCCCCCGCCATGGTCTCGGGGGGCCGCTCAGCGTGGGCACCGCTGATGCTCCATGAGCGGGCGGCTCACGACCTCCGAGCCCTGTGCCAGGGCGTCATCCACGATGATGATGCCGCCCGTCGCCTGGCTCACTTCGATGACGCACGCGACCCCGGGGGCGCCCTCGCCTTCGCCTGTCTGCTCATGCTGGCCGACCACGAGGAGGGAGCACAGTTCTGGCTCCAGTTCGCGGCTGGCGGCGGCCAAGCCACCGGAGCGCTGTGCCTATACCTGCTGCACCTGCGCCGCGGCGAATGGCGCGATGCCCAGCACTGGGCCAGGCAGATGGTCTATCTCGAACACGAACCCTGCCAGTACTCGCCAGTCGCACATGAAGTCGTCGAGACGACCTCAGAGGCCGGCGGAGTCACCGTGTTCATCGACTTGCCAGATGACCAAGTGGTTGTACCGGAGGCCGCGGTCAAGGATGCGTTGGAGGACCTGGACGTCCAGCTCATTGAGGAGCTCGGGGCAATCCCCCAGCCCAGTCCCGGGCTGGCGCTCCAGCTCGAAGATCTGATCACTGCCGGACGTTAGCGCTCGGACGCTCATCGTCTGTGTGGTGTGCGACAGGCACGCGATGTCCGAGATCGGCCAGGCTGGTTCGGCGAGGACCAGCTGGCCGGCAGCGATTTGAAGGGGCCGTCGACGCCATGGGCCTTCTGGAAGCAGCGTCAGTTTGGTACGCCGTGGGCAGGTTGAAGGAGTTCTCCGCCCGACTCGAACCGCGCAAATCCGTCCCGGCTGTCCGTGAGTTCTGGGTTCTGGCACAGATCTTGGGGAGCGGTCGCAGAGGGTGACAGTGTCGTTCGATTGAAAGGGTGGTCATGAGCCCGGCTGTCCGGTTCGAACACTCACCTCGTAACCTCCGCGTATGACTGATGATCCGTTCCAGTGCCGCTGCATCGTCTGCCATGACTACGGTGACCGAGACGAAGCAGATCGCATGGATCTGACGATCATCGAGAACGTGCAGGGACACGGATGGCACGTCGTGATGGTTCCCGAGGACGACATCGGTCCCGGATTCGCCTACACGATCGGCCTCGCGCACACTCACAGCGCACCTGAGCTGGCCATGTTCGGACTCGATATCCACGTCATGCACCGCATTCTCAACAGGCTTGGAGAGAAGTCCGCTGCGGGCGCTGTACTGGCTGACGGCCAGAGACATCGTGACGTTGTCGACGGTCACCAAGTCGCGCTCAGGCAGGTTGATCTGCGCTGGTACCGGACTTTCTTCGGACAGGCCATCGGGTTCTACCGGCGGCCTCCTTTCTCTGTGCTGCAAGTTGCGTGGCCCGATGGAGATGACCGATTTCACTGGGATGAACAGGCTGAGGTGAGGCATCGGGACTCCCAGCCTCAGCTGTGGCTGCCCCCGAGTGAGCACCCTGTCGGGATCTAGACGACCGAACTCTGACCTCCAACGTGCCGACCGGCGACAGACCAACACCATCGCGAAAGCTACTGAAGCAAAATCATTTTGCGGAGCAGTTCAAATCCGGCTCGGCCGTAGAGCTGCCTCTTGATCTTCTTGATGCGGTTGACGGCACCCTCGATGCTGCCCGAGTTCCAGTTCAGGGTGAGCCCGGCTGTCACGGCGTCAAAGTCTCGGTGCAGGTGCAGTGCGAAGCCGGTGAGGCCGGGTAGCTGGCTGGCGTCGACTGCGTCGATCCAGGTGGGGAGTGTCGAGCCGAGGCGGTCGCTGAGTATCTCGCCGAAGCCGCGGACATGTCCGGCGACCTTGTCCAGTTCGGGGCAGCGGGCCCGGACCTCCTTCAGGCCGGCTCGGTCTTCCTCGGTCAAGGTCATGGGGTGCCGGGTCAGCCAGCCGGTCACCTGCCGCACCGACGGCGGCCGCGGGGCCGCGCCGGCCGGAGCCCTGCGGAGGGTGGCGATGTGGGCGCGGACCATCTGGTAGGTGACGGGCGCGTTGTCGGCAACGAGCTCGCCGTGCAGTCGGGTGACGCTGGTGCATCCCTCGGCGAAGCGTCGCTCCAGGTAGGGCTTGTAGGGGTCCAGTCTGCTGGGCCGGGGCCGGTTCTCGCGGATGGTGTCCTGCCAGCGTGCGGCGTTCGCGTACCGGAGGACGGTGCTGAGGCCCCAGCCTAGGTGTCGGGCGATCGCCCGGCGTGAGTGGCCTTGGGCCAAGAGCTCGTGAACCAGGGCGTGTGCCGCCTTCTTTCGCTCAGCGCGTCGGCCGGCGGGCTCCGGCTCGTCCTGCGGTCGACCGGAAACATGTCCGGTGACCTCCGGCAGCATGCCGCTGGGCGATGGGTTGCGCAGGCAGTCGCGATGGGCGGCGACGCAGGTCTCCACGGCCCGGCCGAGGCCCTGCCACAGATGGAATCGGTCGGCGACCTGCAGAGCGTCGGGGGCACCGCGCCGGGCGCCCTCGGCGTAGGCGCCCGCCCGGTCCCGGCAGATGATCTCCACGCCTGGGTGACGGACCAGCCAGGCGGCCAGCGGCCCGGCTTCACGCGTCGGGAGCACATCGACCACGCGATGGTCTTCGACGCTGGTCAAGACGGTGGAATAGGTCTGGCCGCGACGGATCGCGAAGTCGTCCACGCCCAGCACACGTGGCGTGCTGAACGCGGGATCGGGCAATGCCATGACCCTGCGCAATAAGGTCATCCTTCCCGCGCCGAAGCCCAGCTGGGCTGCCAGCCGGGCGCCGGCCCGACCGGCCAGCGCGAGCCCCACCCGCTCCAGGGCATGGTTGAGCCGAGTGGTGAACCGTGCGTACGGGGCAGCCAGCCGTGAGAACCGCTCGGCGAACGTCCGACGCGGACAGTCCGCCGCCCCACAGATGAAACGCCGGACCACCAACCGGATCACGAAGCCCTGCTCAGCGAGAGGAAGATCCTTCAACCTGCGGCGATAGCGGTCGTGCACCCGGTCCGAGAAGCGGCCACAGTCCGGACACTCCTCGCCGGCCGCCCGGCCCCGCGCCACCACCTCGACCGTACCGAACAAGGCGGTCACCGCCACGTCGTCGATCCCGTCGAACACGAGTGAGTCCCAGAACGACGCGTTGGTCTGCATGACCGGCACGATCACCGCTCACGGCCGACCACGGCAGAGACCATCAGGGAGTTGATGGAGCGTCACTTTCGGCTGCCGGGCACCCAGGCGTACGCGGTCTCACGCAACCCAGCCCCCTCACAATCGAACACCAAGGTGACGCTCCGCGACCGCTCCCCAAGATCTGTGCCAGAACCGAGTTCTGCGAACGGTTCTGCAGGAGGCGTAGTGCTCTCCTAGTGTGCTGCGCCAGAAATCCTGATGGTTAGTTACTACCCTGTTGCCATGTCGCATCCCGGGCCTTCTGCTGTGGAGATCACGCTGTCCGAGGCCGAGCGTGCCGAGTTGGTGCGCCGGACGGAATTGCCCCACCGGCGCTCGGCCGAGAAGGCCCGCATCATCCTGGCGTGTGCTGACGGCATGTCAAACGCAGGTGTGGCACGGATCGTCGGTGTCCAGGCCAAGACGGTGGGCAAGTGGCGTCGGGCTTTCGCCGCGGAGCGGATGGCCGGGCTTGAGGACGCCGGCTGGATCGGCCGGCCGAAGGCCGACCTGGTCCTGGACGAGGCTGAGCGCAGGCAGTTGACGCAGTGGGCCCGGCGGGCGAAGACCGCCCAGTTCCTCGCGCTGCGAGCCAAGATCGTGCTGCGCTGCGCGGAGGGCGGGACGAACCAGCAGGCCGCGGCCGACCTCGGCATCGACAGGTCGACCGTGGACCGCTGGCGGGCCCGGTTCATTGCCGAACGCCTCGACGGTCTGCACGACGAGCCCCGCTCGGGCCGACCGCCCTCGATCCTCCTCGACCGGGTCGAGGAAGTCGTCGTGGCCACCCTGGAGTCCACTCCGGGCATGGACACGCACTGGTCACGGGCCTCGATGGCCCAGCGCACCGGCCTGTCGAAGTCGACCATCGGCCGGATCTGGAAGAAGTTCGACCTCAAGCCCCACCTGCAGGACTCCTTCAAACTGTCCACCGATCCGCGGTTCGTCGCCAAGGTCGTCGACGTCGTCGGCCTGTATCACCACCCGCCCGAGAAGGCGGTTGTGCTCTGCGTGGACGAGAAGTCCCAGATCCAGGCACTGGACCGCTCGCAGCCGGTCCTGCCGATGATGCCGGGCATGCCCGAACGCCGTACCCACGACTATCTGCGGCACGGCATCACTAGCCTGTTCGCCGCCTTCAACATCACTGACGGCACCGTCATATCCCAACTCCACCGCCGCCACCGTGCGATTGAGTTCAAGAAGTTCCTGGTCCGGATCGACAAGGCGGTGCCCGCCGGCCTCGACGTCCATCTGGTCTGTGACAACTACGCCACCCACAACACCGCCGAGATCAAGACGTGGCTGAGCAGGCACCCGCGCTTCCACATCCACTTCACCCCCACCGGTTCCTCCTGGATGAACCAGGTCGAGCGGTGGTTCGGACTGCTGACCGACAAGCTCATCCGCCGCGGCGTCCACAAGTCCGTGAAAGCCCTGGAAGACGACATCACCGCGTGGATCGACAGCTGGAACGAGAACCCGCGGCCCTTCACCTGGACCAAGACCGCCGACGAGATCCTCAACTCCCTCGCCGACTACCTCACCAAGGTCGGAACCGTCAGCCAGAAAACAGAGCAGAACTAACCATCAGGATTTCTGGCGCAGCACACTAGTGTCATGCGCCGGAAATCACGGGCTTAAGTCTGTCTCAGGTTTCTGTGCTCGGTGGGTTGATTTTGGTGAGGTAGTCGGCGAGGGAGTTGAGGATCTCGTCGGCGGTCTTGGTCCAGGTGAAGGGCTTGGGGTTCTCGTTCCATCCGTCGATCCAGGCCCTGATGTCTTGCTCCAGGGCCTTCACGGAGGTGTGCACGCCGCGGCGGATGAGCTTGTCCGTCAGCAGGCCGAACCACCGCTCGACCTGGTTCATCCAGGAGGAGCCAGTGGGGGTGAAGTGGACGTGGAAGCGGGGGTGTTTCCCCAGCCATGTCTCGATCTCAGCGGTGTTGTGGGTGGCGTAGTTGTCACAGACCAGATGGACGTCGAGGCCGACGGGTACCGCCTTGTCGATCGTGACCAGGAACTTCTTGAACTCGATGGCCCTGTGGCGGCGGTGCAGCTGGGATATGACGCTGCCGTCGGCGATGTTGAAGGCGGCGAACAGGCTGGTGATGCCGTGCCGGTAGTAGTCGTGGGTGCGCCGCTCGGGCATGCCCGGCATCATCGGCAGCACCGGCTGGGACCGGTCCAGCGCCTGGATTTGGCTCTTCTCATCCACGCAGAGCACCACCGCTTTCTCGGGCGGATGGTGGTACAGGCCGACGACGTCGACGACCTTCGCGATGAACTGCGGGTCGGTAGAGAGCTTGAACGCGTCTTGGAGATGGGGCTTGAGGTCGAATTTCTTCCAGATCCGCCCGATGGTGGACCTCGACAGTCCGGAGTGCTTGGCCATTGAGGCCCGCGACCAGTGGGTGTCCTTGCCGGGGGTGGACTCCAGTGTCGCCGTGAGCACGTCCTCGACCTGGTCCAGCAGGATCGAGGGCGGCCTGCCGGGACGCGGCTCGTCGGTCAGCCCGTCCAGCCGCAAGCGGATGAACCTCGACCGCCAGCGGTTCACCGTTCCGTGCGATACGCCGAGTTCGGCGGCGATCTCCTTGTTCGTCCCGCCGTCCGCGCACCGCAGCACGATCCTCGCCCGCAGCGCCAGGAACTGCGCGGTCTTCGCCCGCCGCGCCCAGCGCGTTAGCTCCGCGCGCTCAGCATCGGTGAGGACCAGGTCCGGCTTGCGCCGGCCCGGCCGTGGTTCGTCGGCCAGACCTGCCAGCCGGTGAGCTGCGAACCGCGAGCGCCACTTGCGCACGGTCGCCACGTTCACGCCCAAGTCGGCCGCCACCTGGGAACTTGACTGACCATCCGCACAAGACAGGACGATCTGCGCGCGCTCGGCCGAACGAGATCCCGCCCCACCACCCGCCCAACGCGACAATTCAGCGCGCTCCTCCTCGGACAGCACAACCTCGACAGCACGCGGACCCCGATGCGACATGAAAACAGGTTACAGACTTAATCCCGTGATTTCCGGCGCATGACACTAGTGACTTGGCATCTGATCGAAGTGCCGGATGGCGGTGAGGATGTCGCGAGATGGTGCTGTACGACGGTGAACTGGCAGGCGTGCGCTACCGCTTACTCACGAGGTGTACGCGTTCGGTCGCAGGTAGGCTGGCCCGTTTCCTCAGGCCCAAGGCACAGGACTTACGTCGCCTACCCAGCCGCGGATTCGTGTGAGGTCGCGGTAACTTCCGTTGTATCCCAGCGAGTTGAGGATCAGCAGCACGAGGTACTGGCGAGCGAGAAGCCAGGCGTCCCGCGTCAGCCCGTCCAGTCCGTAGACCCGTTCCTGAGACTCCTGTGGATGCACCAGCCGATTCCTGACCCAGGTCACGACGTCGGCCCCATCGACCTCCTTGTTCTCCCTCGCCTTCACGTCGGCGGCGTACTGTGCAGCCGCCGGCAGGAGGTCAGGGTTGATGTCGACCGGTATCTGGGCACCACGCAGCACAGTGCGCAGCAGATCGTGCGCTGGCCGCCGCTTGTACTCCCGCTCGGTCAGGGCACCGCTCAAGACGAGGCTCTGCCACATGATGTGCTCCAAGCCAGCCGTGCCCATGATGATCCGGGGCTCGACGAAGTCACGGCTCCTCATAGAGGAGATGGCGTACATCATCTGGAAACGCAGGGGCGTGAGCTTGTCTGGGTCGGCGAAGGCATCGATCACGAGGCTCAGGAAGTCGCCTAACGACTCGTGGTCCTGGTCGTACCACCAGCCGTCGCTGTTCGGGCGGGCTGGATCGCAGAAGGCGGTTCGCCACTGCTCCCACACCACTTGCTCGTCGTTGTCTTCGCCGACGGGCAGCATGGGGGCGGCCCAGCGGCCGAGCGCGAACGAGATCCCGACGTGTAGGGCGGTCAGCAACGAGTCGGCCTCGTCAGCTGTGAAGGCGGCGCCATCGGCGCGACGCACCTCCATGATGTGCGTCATCACGTACACATCGGTTTTGTGGAGTTCCCGCCAAGCCTGCCGGTAGTCGGGGCGAACGTCGAGGGTGATCTTCCAGCCATTCGCTTTGAGCAACCATCGGCCCGGCCACTCGTGCTCGCCGCGAGGCGTCTTCTCGATCAGCGCCACCGGGCCGTGCCAGTTGGGCAGGTTGAACCAATGGACGAGGATTCGGGTCAGGCGAGCCTCGGAGTCGCCGAACATCGCCCCGTTCGACCATCCGCCCCCGATGTCCCGAGGGACCCCAGGCAGGATCATGTCACCAACAGGACGGCGCAGCGTCAAAGGAACGTCGTCTCGGTTGGCAAAGCCTGGCGATGCTCCATCGCCAACTGCCCACTCAAAGTTGAAGCCGTTCGAGCACGTGAGCTCGACGCGACCAGGAACATCGGCCCTCCCGAGCCCACCGATCAGGCCGTCGTGCAGGAGGACAGCTTGGCCCGGTTCGTTGTACGGGTAGATCGGCGTGAGCGCTTGGCTCGCAGGAGGTGTGTTCTTCGTGGCCACATAGCCACGGTAGTTACGAAGCGCCCGGCCCGCTGAAGATTCGTAGCCCCTTGCAAGTCCATCACTCCTCTGGGCTTGTTTCGACAACGCCGTCAGCGAGACGTGCAACAGCGTGCTCAAAGTCGAGTACGTCCACCGGCACACCTTCACCACCCGCGCCACGGCCCGGATCAGGATCGCGACCTGGATCGCCGACTTCTACAACTGAGGGGCCTCGGACCGGGCACGGGCCGGCCGTAACCCGTCCGTCGGCGCCACCCGCCAGCACCGTCTGTCACGGCCGTGGTTCCCCACAACTCGCCAACAGGACGAATGGCTTGCACCGCATCGCGATCAGCCTGCACCCACGTCCACGAAGCAGCTCCAGCACCCCGCCTCAAACTCCTCGCCAACTGGGTGGCTACCCACTCCGGACCAGCGGGTTCCATCGACCGGACTCGCTGAGAGGACCCGGCGTGATCAGTTGACGGTGTTCCGCCCGCGAGAGGAGAGACGCGCAGCTCCAGCGCGAAGCATGGCCTCGACACCGGCGAGTCCAGACCGGGCCGATGCCGTTGCTCCCGCCGCCCGGTAAAACCCCGCGTCGGCCCACGGCTCGCCACCGACACCTGCCCCAAGTGCTGCACCGGCCCCGTCACCTCGTCCCCGTCGTATTTCCACGTCACCATCCACCGATCCGACCAGCCGACAGACAGGCCCAGGGCTCCCTGCCCAGTGCGACCGGAAGAAGCAGGTCCGTCCACATACAGCGGTGAGACCACAAGGAGCCCGGGGTATCGCTCATGTTCCCAGGGGCGACCGGACGGGGGCAGTCGCACCCGACGTGCTTGCTCCACCCGCCCTGCTCACTCAGGGTTTTCAGCTCGCGCGGCACGGTCAGTCGACGGCAGGTCGGGAAAGTGCGGCCAGTCCCATGGTCCGCTCGATCCTTATCTCGATGACCACACGCTCGGGGTCCGAGGTCGGCCTCCGTTTGTACCGGTCGGCGTAGCGAGCCACGGCGTCGTCGACCGCTGCCGCGTCGGTGAGTACCTCGGCCGTTCCTTCCAGGGTGGCCCAGCGTCCTCCGTCGACTTGGCAGACGGCCACGTGGGCTTCGCCCGGGCGGAACGCTTGGATGTTGGCGACCTTCTTGCTTGATTTGCGTGTGATAACCCTGGCGACTCCAGCGTCGGCATCAACGGTGACTCCGACGGGTACTACATGCGGGCTTCCATCGGGACGCAGAGTAGTCAGTGTGCACAAGTGGTATTCGCTCCAGAACACAGAGTGTTCATGTGTCTGGCTGAATTTATCGCTAGGCACGCCCGGACCGTAATGCGGAGCGGCGCGCGGATCAGCACAGAAGTGACCACCTCCACACAGGTACCTGCCCAACAGGTTCGAAGCTGTGCGGCGCTAGCACTAGATGCCCAGGTCAGTCTCTTGCGGAATATCTCAAACCGGTAACAGAAGCGCGCGCCGTCCATGAAGTGCGACCAAAACGACCACAAGGGAATCAGCAGCTCAGAGCCATGATCAAAACTCAAGAATGGGTGATTTAGTAGATTTTATTGGCACTCGCTATCACTCCTCATTGATCTTCAATGTGTCGCTTTCCGGCCTTGATCTCATATGGGTATCACGTAAGGTCCAGGACTGTTCCCGTGAGTCTCACCGACGAGCTTCAACCGGGCCGACCATTCGTTCGCGCCAGCGATCACATGCGTTCTCAGGGGATCGAGCGCGTCCTCGCGGCTCGATCGCTGGGTCGGCATATGTCCTTCGGTCGGTGCTGGTCTCGGCGTCCGCGATCACCTTCATGCGCGCCGTCCGGGGACTCGAACATCGTTGACACGTGGTGGCTACGGTCCGGCTCAGAGATAGGAGCTCCGACCGGCCGGTACGAAGGGATTGCTCAATGCCTCCGGGAGAAAGACGTCGCGGTGCTCCGGAACCTCCGGTGCCCGCGCGGGAGCAGGTGAGCCGCCGGCGGTTGGCGCGGTGGCGTGTCGCTGAGAGGCGGACCGTGGAACGCGACCTTCACCGTCGGCTGCGGCAGGAGCTGCGCGACCTCGGCGTCCGGCCTCCCCTGGACGTGGAGGATCTGGTCCGGGCGCTCAGTGAGAGGCGCGGACGCCCGATCGTCTTGCGTCCCTTTCCGCTGGAGAAGCCGGGGCCCTCGGGGCTGTGGGTCGATACGCCGCAGATGGACGTGATCCTCTACCAGCAGGAGACGACCCGGCTGCACCAGCGGCAGATCATCCTCCACGAGGTCCTCCACATCATCGTCGCCGAGTGGGAGGACGACCAGGAGGAGGCCGCAGAGGTGACCCCGGACGACTTCGTCGAGGTCTGGTCGGCCCTCATTCCCGTCCTGGACCCCAAACTGATCCGACGAGTCGCCGCCCGCTGTTCCTACGAGGACGCGGAGGAATGCTCGGTCGAACTCGCGGCCACCATCATCCTGGAGTGGTCCTCGGTGCTTGACGAGCTCCCCCCGCTGTCAGACGACCCGGAGGTACGTCGGGTCCAGGCCGCGCTGGGCGACCGGCGAGGGTGGGTGTAGTCCATGGGCACGTACCTGCTGCTGATCATTACGGCCGTCGTCGTGTGGCGGCTCTACCTGTGGTCGCGCGCCCCGCACGACGCGCCCACCCGCTCGGTGGCCCTCGCCTTGCTGAGCGTGGGGCTGTCCTATCCAGCGGCCATGCCGGGGGGCGCCCATGGCATCGAGACCCTGGCCGGGTACGGCATGGCGAGGCTCGTTCAGAACCTGTTGTTGCTGGTGGCGGTCTACTTCCTGATGTGCTTCTACCTGTACTCGGCCGACGGGCCGACCGCGCGGCGGCGTGCCCGGCGGGAAGCCGCCGTCGTGGCCCTGGTCTCGGCGGCGATCACCGTCGCGGCCATGACCGTGCCGGAGCAGGAGCTCGGCAAGCCGTATGTCACGGTGGACATGACGGTCCCCCAGATCTTCCTCTTCTACACCGTCGCGGGCCTGTATCTGATGTACGCGGTAGGCGCTGCGGGATGGTGGTCCGCACGCTATGCGCGCATGTCCCGCCGGCCCTACTCCACGGGCTTGTGGATGACCGCGATCAGCCTGGGCGCGATGGCCGTGGCCTGCGCGATCCGCGCGGTCTTCGTCGCCGTCCGGTGGAGCGGCGGCTCTGTGCCGCATCCGGTCAATACCTGCGTGTCGGTCCTGCTGACGGTGTCGAGTCTGCTCTTCGCCACAGGCGTCTCCTATTCGGTGGCCCGTGCCCGGATCACCGCCACGCGGCTGTGGCTGCGCCGGCGCCGGGACCACCGTCGGCTGGCCCCGCTGTGGCACCTTCTGATCGAGGTCTATCCGCAGAACGAACTGCGTCCCGCTTCGTTGGGTTTCTGGGACCGGTGGCGGGCACGTGGTGTCCATCGCCGCTACCACCGGCGGATAGTGGAATGCCGAGACGGCCTGGTCGACATCAGCCCCTACCTGGTGGGCAAGGAGGACGGCATGACCCTGCTGGATCTTGAGCCGGCCCAGCTGGCCCAGCGTCTGCAGGCCGCCGCCGACATGATCAAGAACGATGTTCCGGCACCCGGGCAGGCGGTCGCCCTGGCCATGCCGAAGGGCGACGACCGGGACGAGGATGTCCGTCAGCTGATCGCGGTGTCGGACGCGCTCCGGCTGACCGCGTGACCGTGCAGGAACGAGGAGACGAGACGACATGCTGATCACCGCCGGCCGGGTCCTGACCGGTTCCGGAACATATCTGGAGGACGGCGCCATCCTCGTCGAGGACGCCACGATCGCCGCCGTCGGACCCCGCGCGCAGCTCGCCGACGCCGCGGGCACGGACCAAACGCATCTCGCTTTTCCCGACGCGACGGTCGTGCCCGGGCTCATCGACGCCCACGTTCACCTGGTGTTCGACGGCGGCACCGATCCGGTGGCCTCGCTCAGCGCTGCGGACGACGACCAGTTGCTGGCGGACATGCGCCGCCGCGCTGACCAGCTCGTCTCCAGCGGTGTGACGACCGTTCGAGACCTGGGCGACCGCAACTACCTGGCTCTGCGTCTGGGAGAGGAGATCGACCGTGGCCGCAAGCCCGGGCCCCGGATCGTGTCGGCGGGCATCCCGTTGACCTCGCCTGGAGGCCACTGCCACTTCCTGGGCGGCGAGGTGTCCGGCGAGGCCGCCGTGCGTGATCTGGTGCGACGCAACCTGGCGCAGGGTGCCGGCGTGATCAAGGTCATGGCGTCCGGGGGCGGCTTGACCAAGGACGGGCCGGAGAGCTGGCAGAGCCAGCTCTCCGCAAATGAGCTGCGGGCCCTGGTGGACGAGGCGCATCAGGCCGGCGTACCGGTGGCCGCGCATGCGCACGGAGCAGACGGCATCGCTGCGGTTGTGGACGCCGGCGTGGACACCGTCGAACACTGCACCTGGATGACGGAGGACGGCTTCGGCCTGCGCCAGGACGTCATGAAGAAGATCATCGACCAGGGCATCGCTGTGTGTCCGGCCACCAGCCCGCACTGGCAGATGGTGCCGCGTGTCTTCGGCGAGGAGCGGGCGAAGGTCCTTTTCGGGCAGGTCCAGGAGATGGCCGAGGCCGGTGTCCGGCTCATCGCCGGGACTGACGCTGGAGTGCAGCGGACCGGGTTCGACCGGTCCCTCGCAGGAGCCCTCCCGTTCTACGCGCACCTGGGCATTCCGAACGACCAGATCGTCGACATGGCCACCGTCCATGCGGCCGATGCTCTCGGGCTCGGGGATTCAACCGGTCGCATCGCGTCCGGGTTCCGCGCGGACCTGCTCGTCGTTGACGGCGACCCGCTGGCCGACCTCGATGCCCTCACGGAGATCCGTGCGGTGATCGCTGCAGGCCGGGTGTACGAGCCGGGCTCGCGGACCGGGCAGCCGTAGCCCCTTCGCTGGCCCGCAACCTACGGGGGGGCAGGCCCGGGTTACGTGGAGCCGGCCTCCTTCTCCTCCCATTCCACCGCCAGCTCGTTGACCATCGCCATGATCTTCGGTATTGAGCCGCCGGATTCCACACGACGGATTGCCCCCGTCGCGTCGGAGCGCTCGGGAACCCGCTTGCTGTGCGACACCGCTACCGAGCCGGGCGTTCCTGGCCGCGGAACTCCGTGCAGAGTCTCGATACGGAACCGCGTCGACCGACTTCGAGGTGCTGCAGACCGAGCCGGGCTCGGTGCAGCGAGGCCTGATGTTCGATCGTACGACCGGCGTGTCTCAGCGCTGACCTGCACAGATGCCCTGTTTCCCTGTGTGGAAACACAGATGACAGGATGGAAGTCCATGATGGAAGAGCTGACTGCGACGCTGCATACATCGCTGGGACAGATTGTCGTGAGGCTGTTTCCGGAGTACGCGCCGCAGACGGTCGCGAGCTTTACCGGACTGGCTCAGGGGACCTGGACGTGGCTAGACCCACGGACGGATGCACTGGGCTTCGGGCCGCTCTACAACGGAACCATCTTCCATCGCGTGATCAACGGCCTCATGATCCAGGGAGGCGATCCACAAGCCGATGGGACCGGAGACCCAGGCTGGACGGCTCCGGACGAATTCCACCCCGCTCTGAATTTCGACCGGCCCTACATGGTGGCCATGGCCACCACAGCCCCGGACACCGTCGGCTCGCAATTCTTCATCACCGTCAGGCCAGCGCCGCAACTCAACAACCGGCACACGATCATCGGCGAAGTGGTCCAAGGGCAAGAAGTCGTCGACGCTATCGCCATGATCCCTACCGGTCACAACGACCGCCCCATCATGGAGGTCGTCGTCCAGTCCATCAGAATCCACCGGCCCCAGACCTGAGTCCGTCCGGTGTCGCGGTCCGGCCACTTAGGGCTCGCAGAGAATCAACATGCGGGTTTGATCTCCTTCAGGGAGTGGGTTCCGTACTGGTCGAGGTGGGCGGCCACGTCAGTCGGGGTGCGGAATCTGGCGGTTGAGGGGTGGATGGCGTGATCGTGTTCGGCCAGTAGCGGGCGTGCTTCCTGGACGGCCCGTGTGAGAGTGCTTCCGGTGACGCCGAAGAGCCGGGCGAGCAGGTCGTGGGTGCCGATCTTGCGGAGGCAGAGCACGGTGGCCAGGATGCGGTCTGTGTCGGAGAGCTTGTCCTTGGCGCCGGCACCTCGCCTCCGTCGGCGCTCGCCGCCCCGGTGCTCGTGGCGGGTTTGCTCGCGTCGTTGCGCGAGCGCGGGGAGCAACGCATGCACCAGAGTGTCGAGTTGGGCAGCGGTCATGCCGGTCAGCTCCGGGTCGCGGAGAGATTGGGCGTCAACGCCGTCCGGGGGCGCGGCCGGGCGGGCGGTTGGGGCGATGGCGGCATCCGGTTCTGTCTCATGGCGTGGGGCTGGGAGAGAACCGGCGGGGCGGAGCGTGTAGTTCCAGTCGCCGTGGAAGCGGTGCCGGTTCATTGCCAGTGCGTCGATCTCGGCGTCGGTGACCTTCACGCCGGTGTCGTAGGTGCCGGGGTCGAGCTCGGCTTCGATTTTGAGACCGGTGCGGGTGGTGGTCGCCGCGATGCTGTCCACGATGACTTCATGGCTGGTCAGTGGTCTGCCGCGCCAGTTCATGGTGATGTGGGAGAACAGCCGGTGCTCGATCTTGTTCCACTTCGAGGTCCCGGGCGGTAGGTGACAGACAGTGATCTGCAGGCCCGTCCCGGAGGCGAGAGCGGCCAGTTCACTCTTCCAGGCCCGGGTGCGGTAGCCGTTGGAGCCGCCCGCGTCCGCGGTGATCAGAACACGGGTGGCGTGCGGGTAGTCGTGTCGGCCACGGGCCTGCCACCAGCGCCGGATCGAGGCGACAGCGAATTCGGCGGTGTCGTGGTCGGTGCCGACGTTGACCCAGCCGGTGTTCGCCGCGAGGTCGTAGATGCCGTAGGGGATCGCCTTGCCCGGTCCCTGCCGGTCCAGGAAGTCATGCGTTTTGACCAGCACGGGTTCGCCCGCGGGCCGCCACTGACGCCCGGCGTTCTTGTAGTCGCCGACCAACTCCTTCTTCTTGGTGTCCACGCTGATCACCGGGTCCCCGGCACGCATGTGTTCCCGGGCCTGGTCGTTGATGTAGTGGAACTGGGCATCACGGTCCGGGTGTTGTGCGCCCTCGATGGTCTTCGCGTTGGCCTGCAGGCTGAAGCCCTCCTCCCGGAGCAGGTCCCCGACCGTGTCCGCGCTCACCTTGTGCCCCTGGCGGGTGAGTTCGGCGGCAAGCTTCCTCGTCGACTTGGTTGTCCAGCGCAGTGGCGATATCGGATCCCCGCGTACGTCCGGCTCGACCAGTGCGAGCAGGGCCGGCCGCAGCCCCGGGTCCACCTCGGCGGCCTTCTTGCGCCCGCCGCCGGGACGGCGAACCCGCCCCAGCGGTCCCTCACCCGCCTCCAACTCGTCCACGCCCTTGCGAACCGTGGTCTCGCTGACCTGAGCCGCCTGCGCGACCACTCGGACACCACCGTGCCCCAGGACCCGGGCCTCGGCTCCCATCAGCAGCCGGCGCTGCCGCTCGTCCAGATGCGGGAACAACACCCTGAACTTGACAGCCAGTTGATCACGCGTCGCGTCAGGGATGCCCATACCAGGTGAACGAGCCCGGATGCGTGAAGCAACACGTTGATTCTCTGCGAGCCCTTACGAGTTGGTGCGTGATAGCGGGTGAGGCGTCGTTGCCTGGCCGGTGGCATGATCCAGGTGTGGCGATCATGGTCAATCGGGCGGTGCTGGCGCATCGGCTGTTCACGGGGATCTCTCGGCGTCATCTCGCGCTCCTGGTGGAGGAGTTGGCGCTGCCGTGGCAGGCCGGGCTCGAGGGCCGCCGCCATGCTGCACGAGGTGGGACCAGGAAGCGGGCCGCGGGAGCCGGCGCCCGCCACCAACTGGTGTTCGTCGACCGGCTGGTGGTCACGCTGATCCATCTGCGCCATGACCTGCCGCACGCGGTGCTGGGCCTGCTGTTCGGCGTCGACCGCTCCACCATCACCCGCGCGATCGCAGAGATACGCACGCTCCTGGCCGAGCGGGGGTGCGCGGTCCCCGACCGTCCCGGCCTGCGATTACGCACGCTGCCGGATGTGTTCGCCTACGCCCAGGCCGAAGGCATCGAGCTGCGCCTGGACGCAACCGAGATCCAGGTCCGCCGTCCACCGGCCAACCGGGGCGGACGGCGCACGTTCGTCTCCGGGAAGAAGAAGCAGAACACCATGAAGGCCACCGTCATCGCCGACTGGCGTGGCCGCACGTTGTGGACCGATGCCCTGCGGCCTGGACGTATGCACGACGCCACGGCCGCCCGCAACGAGGGCATCGCCGTCTGCTTCCAGCACTTCCCCGACGTCGAGGTCCTCCTGGACGACGGCTACCTCGGCCTGAGCCGTGACCACCGTGGGCAAGCAATCACACCGCCCAGAAAACCGCGGCCCGGAGCACTGCCCGGCAGAGTCGAACAGTGGGAACGCGAGCGCCACTGGCACTCATCCGACCGCATCACCGTCGAACACGCCCTCGCCGATCACAAACGTTGGAAGCAACTGACGCGCTGGACCCACCGGCGCGACCGCCTGCCCGACACCTACCGCGCCATCGCCGGCCTCGTCTCCGACCGCACCGCTCAAGTCTGAACACCGGTCCTCCAACGGACCAGCACGTCTCACCCGCTATCACGCACCAACTCGTTAGACGTCATCTCATTTGGTGAGTCTGCGGTAGCAGATGAGGGTGCAGGCGATGCTGGTGAAGGCCAGGAAGTGCTCGGCTTTGCGCTCGTAGCGGCGGTGCAGTCTGCGGCATCCGGCGAGCCAGGACATGGTGCGTTCTATGGTCCAGCGGTGGCGGCCCAGGCGGGTCGAGGACTCGATGCCTCTGCGGGCGATGCGGTGCCGGATGCCACGTCCGCGTAGCCATCGCCGCAGGTGGTTGTAGTCGTATCCCTTGTCGGCGTGGAGTTTGGCCGGTCTGCGCCGTCGGCGTCCGCGCCTGGAGCGGATCGGCGGTATCCCCTGCACCAGCGGGATCAGCGCCTGACTGTCGTGCAGGTTCGCTCCGGAGATTCCGACGGACAGGGGCAGACCGGTCCGCTCGGTGATCAGGTGGATCTTCGAGCCGTACTTGCCCCGATCTACAGGATTCGGGCCTGTCAGCTCCCCCTTTTCAGAGCCCGCATGTTCACCGAGTCGATCGCGCAGCGGGACCAGTCCAACTCGCCGCGGGAGCCGAGTTCGTCGAGGACCAGGCGGTGGAGCTTGGCCCACACCCGAGCCTTCGACCACTCAGTAAATCGTCGATGGGCCGTCGCTCCCGACGGACCGAACGACGCGGACGGCAACTGCTGCCACGTGCA
The DNA here is from genome assembly GCF_054072135.1 of Streptomyces kryoterrae. Lineage (NCBI taxonomy): Bacteria > Bacillati > Actinomycetota > Actinomycetes > Kitasatosporales > Streptomycetaceae > Streptomyces > Streptomyces kryoterrae. Next base: position 887,223 of record NZ_CM133358.1, read on the forward strand.
GCCCGACGTGGCCACGAACACGATTGCGGCCAGCACTTCACGGTCGCCGTACCGGCGCCGGCCGCCACCCTGAGGCCGCGACGGCGCCTCCGGGACCACTCGCTGGAACAACTCCCACAACTCATCCGGCACCAGCCGCTCAACGATCGAAACCACGACCGACAGGCTACCGAACCAAATGAGATGACGCCTAAGCGCCGCTCCGGAGGCGCCCCCGGTTGAAGGGCATAGCCGCCGGCATCGGCGTCTTCGTCCTCTCCCCTCTCCTCCTCGCCGGCACGGCCATGCTGATGGCCACCAGCAGCGAGGCCGCGCAGACCACCTACGCGTCCTTCGCGTGCGTGGGCGACGTCGACACCGACGCCGTCGTCGAGCAGGTCACCAAGATCCTCAATGGTGCGTCCGCCAAGGACGTCCACGTCGAGGGCCTGTCCCTGCCCGAGGAGCAGGTCCCCAACGCCCGCACCATCGTGGCCACCGGGATCAGCCTCCACGTGCCGAAGAAGGGCCAGATCATCGCGCTGGCCACCGCGATGCAGGAATCGCGGCTGCGCAACCTCAACTCGGGCGACCGCGACTCGCTGGGGCTGTTCCAGCAGCGCCCGAGCCAGGGCTGGGGCACCGCCGAGGAGATCCGCGACCCCGTCTACGCCTCCACCCAGTTCTACGAGCACCTGCTCGCGGTGGACGGTTGGCAGCAGCTGACCGTCACCCAGGCCGCGCAGAAGGTCCAGCGCTCTGCCTACCCCGACGCCTACGCGAAGTGGGAGGAGTTGGCGACCGCCCTGCAGAAGGCGATCGCCCAGACGTTCCCCGACGCCGCCGGCACGGACCCGGACACGACCTCCAGCACGACATCGTGTACGGCGACCGAGGACGGCTCCGGGTACGGCACCATCCCCGAAGGCTCGGTACCCAAGGGCTACTCGATCCCGGGGGACGCCGACCCGAAGGCACGTACGGCGATCGTCTGGGCGATGCAGCAGCTCGGCACGATGTACCAGTGGGGCGGTACCTGCACAGCGCCACGCGGTCCGGATCCGATGGGCCGCTGCGACTGCAGTTCGCTGACCCAGCAGGCGTACGCGCACGCCGGGATCCAGCTCACCCGCACCACGTACACGCAGATCAGCGAGGGCAAGGCCGTCTCCCCGAAGGCGCTGAAGCCCGGTGACCTGATCTTCTCCCGCGGCAGTGCTACTCGCCCCGAGCACGTCGGCCTTTTCATCGGCTCGGGACTCGCGATCGAGGCCCCCAGAACGGGAAAGCCTGTTCGAATCACGCCGCTGGCGGACTGGGACATCCTCGCCGCCCGCCGTGTCCTCTAGCCGCCGCCCGGGCGTCCTTCCGCCATCACCAGCACAGCGCTGACACGGCACCTGCGCGGGATTGCCCACCGCTCCATCCCTCGGGGCCGCGTCCTCACTCCTCTGGCGATTCCCGCCGGCAGGACGAGTTCCTCATCTCCCTCCCCTTTATCTCTCAACACCACGGAGTATCTGCGTGATTGTTCACCACCGCGTCCGGCATGCCCTTGTGGCCGCCTCGATGGGCCTGGCCGTCGCCGGCGGCGGTCTGGCCACCGCCTCCACGGCGCAGGCGTACGACACCGGCCACACGACCATCTCGTGCAGCGCGGTCAAGGTACGCACGGCCCCGTCGAAGACCGGCGCTGTTCTGGGTGTCGCCTACCGGCACGACAAGATCGCCTACGACCAGTTCGCGTACAAGCGCAGCCAGAAGACCTGGTTTACCCGGGGCACGGTGACCCGGAAGTCCGACGGCAAGAAGATCCGCGGCTACGTGATCTACCAGTGCGCGAACCCGTACGGCAGCAACGGCGCGCCCACCCCGCCGATCCCGAAGTAGGACGCCCCGGCGGCCGGCTCGAAGTCTGAGCCGAGGCGCCGTTGAGGCGGCGCCGGCCGGAGTGCGATCGCTCCCCGGGCCCGGCACGAACGCCGCTGGGCCCTCGTGCGCGCCGCTTCTCGTGCGCCGACCTGCCCTGGCCGGTCCCCGCACGGCTGTCGGCCCGCCTCCCCGAGGCCGCTGCCTCGCCCTCCTCCTCTCTTCTTCTTTGATTCCCGCGCGTCGGCTTCGGCGTGCGCAAGGAGCCTCCCTTTGCACCTGCTCGACACCGTGCAGTACCTGGCCTACGACCCCGGCATCACGCCCTCGGGCAGTGGCCTGCCCGGCCTCGCCGTGCTGAAGAACGTCGTCAACTCGATCAACTTGTTCGCGATCGTCGCCGTGGTCGGCGCGCTCGCCGTCTCGCTCGGCGTGTGGGCCTGGGGCCATCACACCGGCGGCCACCAGGCCGAGGCCAACGGCAAGAAGGGCGCGGTCGTCTCGGCCGGCGCCGCCCTCGGTCTCGGCGCGGCCAACGGGATCGTCGCGTTCTTCTCCGCCCTGGGATCGCAAGTCCACTGATGCCCAAACGATTCCCCTCCCTGTCCGGCTACGGCCTCGGCTGGTCGACCCGACGGCGCATCACAGTCATCGCGATCGGCCTCGCCGTCCTACTCGCCCTCGCCACCACCGTCGCCGTGTTCACCAGCCGCACCAAAACCAGCGACGGAAAGTCCAGCACTCCGTACGACGCGAGCAGCACCGCCTCGGCCTCCGCCGGCCTGACTGCGTCTGCCGGGGCCGGTTCGGTGGCAAAGCCGCCACCGGTGGCCGACCCGCTGGCCTTCGCCCAGGCCGCGGCGGCGATGCTGTGGTCGTACGACACCCGTGCCACCAGCCGTGACCAGCAACTCGCCGGCATGAGGGCGTGGCTGACGGCGGAGACCAAGTACGCCGACTGGTCCTCCCTCACCGCGCAGGTGCCGGATCCGGTGCTGTGGTCGCGCATGGCCGACCAGGACCAGTACGCCACCGCCACCGTGTCCGAGGCCCACTACCCCTCGGCGTTCAAACAGGCCCTGGCGGACGACCCGTCGGCGATCACCGAGGCGTACATCTACGCCGTCACCGTCACCGGCAAGCAGCAGATCGCCTGGAAGAAGGGCGGAGCCGGCGCCGAGGACCGCTCGATCACCCTCGCCGTGCAGTGCCGCCCCAATGCCGACTGCTCCCTGGTCTCCATCGCCCCCCACGTCGTGCCCTGACACGCCCCCAACTCACCTGTGAAAGGAGGGGTGACTCCCTTGGGCTTCTGCGACCTCCCCCTCGCGGACAAGCTCTGTGCCGTCGGAGACGCAGCCAGTTTCGCTTCCAATCCTGGCGAAGCTATCGGCAACTGGATGGCCAAGAGCGCGGGCGAACTCGCCGCTGCCGCAGCCGACCTGGCCGCCGAGGCGGTCGACACCACCACCAAGGTCGACCTGAACGCGACGTGGTTCCGCGACAACTACGAGATGATCCTGCCGATCGGGCTGATCGTCCTCGTCGCCACCTTCTGCGCACAACTTGTCAGAGCGGCGATCCGCCGCGACGGCCAGGCCCTCATCCAGGCATTCACGGGCACCGCCGGCGGCGTGCTGTTCGCCTTCACCGCGATCGCCTTCACCACCGTCGCCATCGAAGTGGTCGACGCCCTGTCCGACGGACTGTTCAAAGCCGCCAACCTGGACATCGCCACGGCAGTGCGGCGCATCGTCAAGGTGAGCCAGATCGCCTCCCTGTCCGGCCTGGGCTGGCTGGTGACGGTCTTCGTCGGTGTCGGCGCCGCGATCGGCGCCTTCCTCTACTGGTGCGTGATGATGGTCCGCAAGGTCGGCATCCTCGTCATGGTCACCCTCGCCGTCTTCGCCGGAGCCGGCGGCGGCTGGGAGGTCGCCCGGCGCTGGCGCAAGGGCTGGATCGAAGCCACCGCCACCCTCGTCGTCTCCAAGCTCCTGATGACCGTGATCTTCGTCCTCGGAATCGCGGCCATGGGCAAGACCGAGGCCAAGGACGGCACCGCAGCCCTCGCCGACGTCATGGCCGGCATCGTCATCCTGACGCTCGTTTTGCTCTGCCCCTACGCCACGTTCAAGTTTGTGCACTGGGCCGCCTCCGAAGGCTCGGACGCCGAATCACTGCACCGTTCTGGTGGCGCAGGCGCGCAGATCGCCCGCCAGCACGCCGAACGTGCCGGCCGGAAGGCCGCTGCCGCGGTCACGACCGCCGGAGTCGGTGGTGCTGCGGCCGGAGCGGGCGCCGCTCCCCAGGGTCCGGACGTGGGTGGTTTCCCCGGCGACATCGCCGCCAACCCCACATCGGACACCGGCACGGACTCGGGCGGTTCGAACGCCGCGTCATCCGCAGGCGCAGGGGCCGCCAGCGGTCTGGAGAAGGCTGTGCAGCCCCCGCCGACCAGCCCGCGAGACGACACCAGCGGCCACCTCGGCGGCACCCCCGGACCGCAGTCCGGTGGCGGATCCACCGGTCAGGGCAGCGGGTTCATGTCCGCACCCCCGACCGCAGCCGCCTCCCCTCCACCGCAGGGCTCCCCGCCTGGGCCGAACTCCGCGAGTGCGGCCGGGCCCGGTACTCCACCGCCTCCGCCCACCGGCCTCTGACCCATCCCCGCGCCGGGACGGCGCCCCGCACTCCGCATTCGGGTGCGCCGTCCCGGCTCCGCCCCGCGCCATCCCGGAAACCGGCTCTTGTCTGAACTCTCCGTCTCCCCGATCACGGTCAAATTCCCGCACCGCTCCCGGCGCGGCATCCTCCTCGGCCTCTCCCTCCCCCAACTCACCCTCGTCTCCGCTGCGTTGGCTCTGCTGCTCATCACGGTGGTCACGACCGGGCTGCTCGGCGCAATAGCCCTGACCCCGCTGTGGGCGGTCGTCACCGCACTGGTCGCCATCCGCCGCAACGGCAGGTCACTGATCGACTGGGCACCGGTCGTCGCTCGCTACGCCCAGCGCCGCCGCACCGGCCAAACGCTGTGGCTGGCCCGGCCGGTCTCCCGGCCCCGCCAGGACGGCGTGCTGCACCTGCCCGGCACGGCCGCCTCGTTGAAGGTCGTCACACCCGGCGACTCCGCCAATCAGGCTGCCGCCGTCCACGACCCGCACCACCAGCGGCTCACCGCCGTCGCCCGGGTCAGCAGCCGCGCGTTCGCGCTGCTCGATCCGGCCGCGCAGAACGCGAACGTGGCGAGCTGGGGCAGGGCCCTGGCCGGCATCGCCCGCACCGGACACGTCGCCACCGTTCAGGTCCTGGAACGCACTGTCCCCGACTCCGGCGACACCCTCGCCCGCCACTGGACCCAGCACGGCCGGCCCGACACCCCCGTCGCCGGGCAGGTGTACTCCGAGCTCGTCGCCTCCGCAGGACCTGCCGCCGCCCCGCACGAGGCATACCTCGCCATCAGCCTGGACCTCAAGGCCGCCAAGCGCCTCATCAGCCAGGCCGGCGGCGGACTTCCTGGCGCGTTCACCGTGCTGGAGCAGACCACCTCGGCCATCGCCCTCGCTGCGCGCAGTGCGGGGCTGATGGTGACCGGCTGGCTCAATGCGCGGGAGATCGCCGCGGTCATCCGCACCGCCTACGACCCGCACGCCCTCTCCGCTCTCCAGCAATGGTCGCCGAACGGGCGGGCCGAGGCGGACCCGCACGCGGCCGGGCCGGTCGTCCAGGTCGAGGAGTACGACCGCCTCGGCACCGACAGCGCCCGCCACACCACGTACTGGATCGAGAACTGGCCCCGCACCGAGACCACTTCCGGGTTCCTGCACGGGCTGATGTTCACCGCCGGGGTGCGCCGCAGCCTGTCCCTTATATACGTGCCGCAGGGGCTCGAGTCCGCACTGCGCGACGTCCAGCGCAAGAAGGCCGCGATCATCGCCGACGCCAACGAACGCGCCCGCCGCGGACAGGTGGATTCCGAAGCCGACTCGGTCGAGTACGCGGACGTCAAGGTCCGGGAGCGCCAGTTGATCGCCGGACACGCCGACATCGCCCTGACCGGCCTGCTCACCGTCAGCGCGGACTCCGACGCCGCCCTCGACGCCGCCTGCGCGCAGATCGAAACCGCCGCGGTCACCGCCCAGGTCGACCTGCGACGGCTGTACTACCAGCAGCCCGAGGCATTCACCCTCGCCGCCCTGCCCCTCGCACGCACCGCACTGTGACGGCCCCTCCCGCTCACCCTCCGCTCCAGCTGCCACCAGCCACACGGTGCCCGCCCCTATGCCGCCACCGAACCCCGCAGCGCCCGGGGCCCGTTCCCGCCCTCACTGACCTCGCCGTTCCGCGGCACCAAGGACCCCCTTGAACGCACCCCGCCCCACCGACGCGCACCCCTACCTCCGCGCCGCCACCGCCGGTCTACGCCACCACACCCGCGCCCACACCACCTCCGGCGCACCGGCCGACCGCCTGCACCTGGACACGCTGCACGCCCACCTCACCGCAGCCCACCAACTGCTCGACCAGCTGACCGACTCCACCCGGCCCCCACATCCGGCCGCCGGACGCCATCTGGCCGCCGCGCACCTGCGGTTGTGGCAGGCCACCGCCGCCGTCCACGACGCCTTCCACACCGTGCCCGCCGGCGACGAAAGCCCCGGAGCCGAAGAGTGCCGGCCAGAACGTCTCCCGGACGGCCCGCTGGTGCTGACCATCTGCCAGCGGCACCTGGCCGCCTCCCACGCGATCCGCCGCAAGACCACCCCCACCGACCTCGCCACGCCACTGCACGGCCACACCACCAGCTGCACTCTCTAGACCCCGCGCCGAATCGAGCACGCTCCGCCATGACCCACCGGCCCGCCCGACGCGCCCGACGCGCTTCGGCCTCCCCCCTGTTCACCCCGCACGGCACCGACCGGGCCACCCGCAAGGCCGCTCGCCGTCAGCTCTCCGAAGCCGCCGCCAAGGCCCGCGCCGAGGCATCCCCGCACCCGGGCGGGACCGAGACCGCCGAGCAGCAGACACCCCTCGCCCTCTACCCGCCCGCGGGCCGGACCGGACCCGCCTCGGCCCGCGGCAACAAGCTCAAGCTGCCCTCCCACCGCATGACCACCGCCACCGCGTCCGGCGCATATCCGTTTCTCGCCGAAGGCGGGCTCGGCGCCGAGGGCATCTACATCGGCCGCGACGTCCACGCCGAAGCGAGCTTCTGTTTCGATCCGTTCGCCCTGTACGGCAAGGTCGAGGGCTTCACCAACCCGAACCTCCTGCTGGCCGGTGTCATCGGTCAGGGCAAGTCCGCGCTCGCCAAGAGCTTCGCCCTCCGGTCGGTCGCCTTCGGATACCGCATCTACGTCCCGTGCGACCCGAAAGGCGAGTGGACCCCCGTCGCCGCCGCACTCGGCGGCACCTCCGTCGCCCTCGGACCCGGCCTGCCGGGCAAGCTGAACCCGCTGGATGCCGCACCCCGCCCCAACAGCGTCTCCGAAGCCGACTGGGCCGGTGAGATCCGCAAGCGCCGCCTGCTGCTGCTCGGCTCCCTGGCCCGCACCGTCCTCGGACGCGACCTGATGCCGATGGAACACACCGGCCTCGACGTGGCCCTGGACACCGTGGTCACCCGCGCAGCCGCCACCGGACGCACCCCGCTGCTCGGCGACATCGCCGCCACCCTCAACAACCCAGCCGAACTCGACACCGCCGGCGGCACGATGTCCGGCCACCTCGGCGACGCCTCCCGCGACCTCGCCCACGCCATGCGGAGACTGGTCCACGGCGATCTCGCAGGGATGTTCGACGCCCCCTCCACCGTCGCCTTCGACCCCAACGCGCCGATGCTCACCATCGACCTGTCCCACCTCGGCGGCTCCGGCGACGACGTTGCCCTCGTCCTCGCCATGACCTGCGCGAGTGCATGGATGGAATCCGCGCTCTCCGATCCGCACGGCGGACGGCGCTGGATCGTCTACGACGAAGCCTGGCGCCTCATGCGCCACCCCGGACTCCTCCAGCGCATGCAGTCCCAGTGGAAACTCTCCCGCGGCCTCGGCATCGCCAACCTGATGGTGATCCACCGCCTGTCCGACCTGCTCACCGCCGGCGACGCCGGATCGAGGGGCCGCGCGCTGGCCGAGGGCCTCCTCGCCGACTGCTCCACCCGCATCATCTACCGCCAGGAAACCGACCAACTCCACGCCGCGGCTTCCCTGTTGGGCCTGACCGCCGTGGAGACCGAGGCCATCGCCCATCTCAACCGCGGACGCGGGCTCTGGCGGGTCGCCGGACGATCTTTCATCGTCCAACATCAACTCCACCCCCACGAGCTGGCACTCTTCGACACCGACGCCCGCATGCACTGAAAGAGCTGGAAGTTCGAGTGAATATTGACGCTTTTCGCAGGAACTTCCGTACGCACGGCGTCGGCAGGCTACCCCGGGGGCGAAGTTCCCGGAACATCCCGTTCCGAGGGGAGCATCGGCGCATCGGGATCGGCCCAGTCGTCGCCGAACTGGTGACGGACCTCGGCCAGCCACCAGTCGACGAGCTGATCAGCGCCGTTGATCGCCGGAACCAGGCGCGCCTTGAAGCCGCGCCCGCGCGAGCCCTTCCCGAACCGCACGTGGAACTTGCCCAGCCCGCCCAGGTCAGGGCGCCAGTCACGGATGTCGAGCATGACCGTCTCATTCATCCGCAGCCCGAGGCGGCGCCACAGCGAAGCGGCGAAGTAATCCCTGGCAGCGGGAAGGTACTTGCGGGCCCCGGGTATCGACTGCCGCCAGCCGTTGAACAGTTCGTCGACCTCTACGTCGGCGGGCGGCACCCGAACCTTTCCCAGCGACGCGCCGGACTGCCGGTTGAACTCATCGATCGGCTGCTCGACGACCACGCCCGTCGCCCGGTGGATCTGCCCCTGATAGCGCGCGATCACGAACTCATAGAACTGCGCCAGCGCTCCGGCCTTGCCCGCGCGGGTGCTCACCGCATGCCCCATCCGCCGCTGCTCTGCCAGGAAGCTGTCCGCCTCCGCGAAGGTCGCCTCCCACAGCGGCCCGGTCAGCGACCGGGCGAACTCGATGACCGTCGCCCGGGTGCCGCGGATATGCCCGTCACTGAGCCCACCGGCGGCCATCGCCAGCGCGTACTCGTCGACGATCTCCTGCTCGAAGTCCTCGACGTCCTGAGCAGTCCGCAACACCTCGTCGGGAACGCCGCCTCGCAGCGCGACGAGCTTCATGCGCTCGGTCGTTCACCCTGACAGACCATAAGTCGACCATACCGACGAACCGTCACCCACGCTGACGGTTCATCAAATCTTTGCCTGCACGCGAAGAACCCCCACCCACAAGGGAACACGGCCGATCCAACCCTGGGAATCGGAACCGGAACTTCAACGCATAGAGATTTTACCTCCGCAAGCCCCTGTGACCCGCTGGAGCCATTACCGCCTATGCCCATCCACATCGTCTGGGACTGGAACGGCACTCTCAAGGGACGACCGGGCTGACCTGCTCGACGCCGTGAACCACACGCTCGAAAGGCTGCAAGCCGCCCCCATCGACCTCGCCACCTACCAGGCACAGCATGTCCTGCCCATTCGCCGCTTCTACACCCGGCTGGTGAACCGGCCCCTCACCGACAGCGAATGGGCCCAGGCTCAGGTGGACTTCGCGAACTTCCTGCGCTCCCGGCCACCGCGACTCCGTACCGGAGCCGAGCAGGTCCTGGCCCGTGTGCGAGACCTCGGACACAGCCAGTCCCTCCTCTCCCTGTATCCCGAAGACCTCTTGCGCGGTGAAGTCCAACGGCTGGGAATCACCGGCTTCTTCGACCGGATCGACGGACGCCGCGGCCCGGACGGGACCAAGGCAAACGTGCTCGCCGACCACCTCAAGACCCTCCCTTCCCACCTCCGCCCCCACCCCGTCCTCCTCATCGGCGACGCCGTCGACGACGGACGTGCCGCGCAAGCCGTCGGCGCTCAAGCCGTCCTGCACTCCGGCGGCCTCGAAGCAGCCGGACGGCTCCATGCCGCGGGCCTGCCGGTCACCGAAACACTCGACGCAGCTGTCGACGACGGGATCCGCCGTCTTGTCGCGCGGACAGTACCTGCCTCCGCCACGCCCATCAGCTCACCCGTCAGCGCACAGGGCCCGACGGCACCGCTGACACACACCTGACCTGGAGTACCCCTGCAGCACCCCGACTTCGAGTTGTACGACAACGTCGACCGCACCGCCGACCAGATCCACGCCCACCACACCCGCTCCGCCACCAGGGACGACCTGTACCGCTGGGCCGATCGCGACGCCGAAGCCTTCCGCACTCGGCACACCCTGCCGCCCGAGCCCTTCCCCACCCCGGACCTGAGCCCTTACACCACGGCGTTGGACGCGGCCGAGACTCCCGCCGAGTTCAGCACCGCCCTCAACGCCCTGCTGGACGCCGTCACGCCGTTCCTCAACGAGGTCATCGAGCACCTGGCCGCCACAGCCACGTGGAAGGGCCAAAACCGCGGAGCCGAACCCGAGTCACCGCCCTGGCTGCTGCGCGGCGCCGCCAGCAGCATCGCTTCAGCACTGGCCATGGCGACCGAAGCGGATCTGAAGATCCTCCGCGCGCACTACGACCCGCCCCCGGACCCCGACGCGCTCCGGAAGCAGACCCGCACCGCTCCCGGCACGCCCCCGGCCCCGCCTGGGCCGCAGCCCGGGTCCGCGGGACCACGGCGCTGACCGCCGACGGCTCAACCACCCGCCGCAGCACCTCAGGAACCCATGCCCACGCCCCGCACGACCTTCCTGTCCGCCTTCGCCGACGCACTCGCCGAGCGCCTGCCCGGCACCTGGCGCAGTGAGGAACAGACCTATCCGACCTTCGAGGACCAGTGGCCGACCGCCGACCGGCTCTGGGACTGTGGCCCCGCCCACTCGGCGCTGCTGGACTACGACCTCGAACACGGTGCGGTGCTGACCGGCCCCGACGGCGCGCAACTCTCCGTCACCGCCCGGCCGCGCAACCCGCGCCGGTTCCTGGTGGCCGCGCTCAAGCCCCAGGGCGTCAAACAGCACAACTTCAGCGTGGTGAACGATCCGATGGGCATCAGCGTCACCGACGATCCGGTCCGCGCCGCCTCCGCCGTCGCGCGCCGCCTGCTGCCCCGCTATCTTCACGCGCTGGACGTCGTACGCCGTGACGCCCGTGCCCGGCCGGAGCCTCCGCACCGGCGGGCCGCGCCGGAGGTCGACCAGAGCGTCACTCTGGTCTGGTACCCCGACGGTGTGGTGGGCGCCCCGTACGACTCAGTGCCCAAGGACGCCCGCACGGTGCTGTTCACCTGCCATTTCTCGTACAACATTGATCAGTTCGCGTTCGTGCTGCCCGCCTCGTACACCGACGTCCGGCGTGCCCTGCTGATCCAGACCGCCGTCCGGCTGCTCACCGCTCAGGGCATCGGCGTCAATTTCCGCCACGCCACACCGACCGTTCCCACCTCGCCGGCCCTCTCGCTCACGACCGGGCCCGGCCTGCCGCCGGCCCCCATGAACCCGCCATCCCCCGTACGACGGTAGCCCCTCTGCTTCCACAATCCCGGAGTTGTCGCTGTCCGACCTTGACCAGCGGATGCTGCTCCACACCGTGGCCGACCGGCTCAACACCGTGATGGACCACCTCCCGCTGCCCGACCAGATCCGCCTCGATCCCGGGCTGAGCGAGATCCTCGACGACGAGACCCGCCACCTCGCCCGTCATCTTTGCTACCTGGCCGGGGAACATGCGTTCCACCACCGGGCCGCCACCCGCTACCCCGCCCAAGTCACGGCCACCGGCCGGCGCACCGCCCTCGCTCTCGCTGCCGCCGCCGAGCCCACCGGTGCCGCGCTCGCCGCCCTCGGCTCGGCCGTCCACCACCTCGGCCACCTCGCCGACCTCACCCATCAGCCCCCAAGTCCCGCCCGCACCCGGGCGACCGCCACCGCACACCAGGGGCTCGTGGACCGTATGGGCGAGGTCCGTACACATCTCGCCCGCGCCGCGAAGCAACTGCGGGCCGCCGCCGACACCCGAACGGCACCGGCCACGGCCACACCGCCCCGGCCCGCGGCTTCCGCTGCCACCTCCCGTACCCGCTGACCCACCCCCCTCTTCGATTCGGAGCACCTCATTCCCCTTCACACGTCCGCCCGCCACACCGCCCTCTGGCTCACCGCCGCCGTCGCTGTCACGCTCACCGCGTCCGCCTGCACGTCCTCCGGCAGCGCCGACGCCGGCCACGCCACGGCCAAGGCCACGCGTACCGCCTCTCCCACGCCGACCCCTGTACCGGCGCTGACGAAGCAGGAGGCCCTCGCCCAGATCGCCCACTACTCCAAGATCAACAACGAGGCGAACGCCACCCACAACCGACGGCTGCTCGACACCATCGAGGACGGCCCGCTGTACGCGATGTCCATCGCGGACTACAAGGAGGACGAGGGCCTGCCCCAGGCAGACCGCGAAAAGTACAAGCCGTGGTCGTACAACATCGCCGGCACCACCGTCTACATCCCGCGGTTCACCGCCGGCCAGCAGCGCTGGTTCGCCGCCGTCACCTACAGCGCCAAGAACGACAAGTACCCCCGCCTCCTGGTCATGGCCGAACAGGCCACGACGAAGCGGTGGGAGATGGTCTCCTCCGTCGACCTCGACGACAAAAAGCAGCTCCCGACGATCGCCTTGGACGCCGAGGGCTACGCGAGCGCGGTCGACGCCACCTCCACCAGGACCGTCGCCGCGCCGGTCGGTGTCCTGCGCGCCGCCACCGGCGACAACTTCGCCACCGGCGGCGCCATGAGTGGCAAGAAGGTCTTCGCCGCCACCAAGACGTCCACACGGCAGATCAAGGTGCACGACAAGACGATCCACAAGTTCGGCACTCGGGGCAGCACCGCATTCTCGTCCGCCGCCCCGGAGTTCACCGACAGCTACGCGCTCAAGACCGCCGACGGCAGCGCCCTCGTCGTCTTCGCGCACACGCACACCCAGCGCGACGCCGTCGCCGCCGGGCTGGAGATCATACCGAGCAAGGACGACCGGGCCTGGCTCGGCACCAGCAACAGTCCGTACTTCACGTACACGTTCACCTGCTCCGACGTCGCCACCGTGCCCACCGCGCCGGGCAAGGCGACGCTGCTCGGCTACACCTGCCGCCGCACCGACGCCCACGGCATGTCCGCCTCCTCGTGACCGCCGCCCCTCACACGATCCGCCCGCACAAGGAACCGAACCGCCCTTGCACGTAACCGAGTTCACCCACGGGCTCGCCGAGCGGCTGCCCGGCTGGCAACCCTCCCCGACCGCGGTGCCCATCGCCGAGGACCCGGCCAGCAACCGGATCTGGGACAGCGGCCCCCTGCCATACGCGGCGTTCCAGACGGACGCCGTCCAGCGCAGTGTGCTGACGCACCACTTCGGCCTGCAGCTGTATGTCATGCCCCGCCCGCACCGCCCGGCCCAGTACCTGGTGCTGCCGATGCTGCCCGCCAACACCAGCCACCAGCACGTCCAGGGCCTGAAGGCCCCGCGTGGCCTCGCTGTGCCCGCCGATCCCGTCCGGGCCGCCGCCGAACTGCACCGGCGGCTGGTGACCGACTACCGCCTCGCGTCGTCGACCCCGATCCGGCGCAGCAGCCCTGGCCACTTCCAGGTCCACGTCACCCTCGACGACCGGCAGCGTCCCCGGATCCGCACCGGCTACATCCCCGTTTTCATCGAACTGATCGCGTACGGCGGTTTCCTGCTCGACCCGGCTACCGGCGAATGCCACCTGCCCGACGCCCTCACCGCCGAGCAGACCAGGCGCCAGCTGGTCACGAGCCTGCAGCGCCTGCGCCACCGCGACTTCCACATCACCGTGCACGCCGCCGACGGCCCGCGCTCCCACCCGCCCCTTCCGCGCACGACGCCGAGCCCGGGACGGCGCCGGTGAGCCCTACCGACGACGCCGTCGTCCACACCCAGCTCTCCACCTGGCAGCGCCGCATCCAGCAGACCGCCGCCGGCCTGGACACACCCCAGACCGGCAGTCCGCAGGCGGCCCTCGCGCCCCTGCTCCAGCAGCTCGTCTCCGTGTACAACCTCGCCTCCGGCCTCATGGGCGAGATACGCCTGTCGGCCGACAGCCCCCTCGCGACGACCGCCACGGGACGTGACTACCTGGCGCAGTTGGCCGCCGCGCTCGCGCACACCAACCGTGCCGCAACTCACCTCAGCACGGCCGTGACCGGCCTCGCCGACGCCCACCGGCTCGCGCCCCGCCCCGGCACCGCCGCCCCTGCCGAGAGCCGGCTGGACATCACGCTCGGCCACGACGCCGCACTGCGCAGCCTGAAGCGTGCGCTGGCCGCCGTCACCGGCCGGCTCACTGACACTCCGCCCGGCCAGGGGACTGCCCCGGCGCCCACCGTCGTCGAGCAGCACCGCCGGGCCGCCGACAGCGGCTCGATCCATCCCGTGCGCCGCCGCCCCTGAGCTGGGCGTCAACTACTCACCGTCCGAACGTCTTTGGAGAAATTCTGGCCACCCGTTCCTTCATCGCCCGCCCCACCGACACCGGGTATGCCGGCGTCTACGTCCATTGGGACGGCTACCCCAGCCACCACCTCCCTTTGCTGCTCGGCGCCCACCAGTACCGCTTCGCCGGCGACCTCGACGCACTGTGCCGACACCTGATCGATGAAGCGCCCGAGGGCTGGTCCCAGCTGGGCACCGACCTCCTCGACGGCGCCCCCGAACCCGTGCGCGCCGAACTCGTCGGCGGCGACGAACACCCCAGCACGAAGCTCGACAACGTCCGCGTGATCACCGTTGGAGCGGCCAAGCTCGAGCCGTGGACCGTCACCGAGACGTCCTACGGTGGCCTGGACTGGGGATACGTCCTGCATCCCGACGGCATCGAAGTCATCCCGCTCGACGCGGAAAACCGCGGCCCCGTCGTGGCCTGGGACACCGACCTGCGGGCCCGGTTCAGCAACGAAACCTACCGGTGGCGCCCCGGCCACCCGATCCCTGCCACCCTGCCGCCCCGGGCCACCACACCCAGCACGCCGGCACCGGCTTCCGCCCCCGCGCCGACGGCACCACGCCGCTGACCCTTCACGCCCCTTCTGCCGCGGAGAACCTCCTGCACCCCCCAACCGCCAACATCACGGTCGTCATCGCCACCCAGCTGCGGCCCGACCGGCTCGGCCATCTGACGGCCCTGCACGAAAGCCTCACCCGCCAAGAAGTGCCCTGGGAGGCGGTCATCGCGCTCGACGGCGCCGCTCCCGACCGGCTGCCGGCCCCGCTCGCCGACGATGTCCGTGTCCGCGTCCTGCCGCTGCCCCGCCCCGTGGGGGCGGCGTGCGCCCGCAACCTCGCGCTGAACGAGGTGCGCACCGAGTACGTCAACTGGGCGGATGACGACGACATGTTCCCCGACCACGCGATGGCCGTGCGGCTGCATGTGCTGGAGGCGACGGGGGTGGGCTGGTGTGCCGGATACAGCCAGGATCTCCACCCGGACGGCACGACCTCCCTGTGGCGCTGCCCCACGCCGCCCGGCCGACACGAGGCCGGAGACGTCTGGACGTACTGGAAGAACCCTGCAGACACAATCCCGATCGGGCCGACCACGATCCTCGCCCGCACCGAACTCGTGCGCGCCGCCCCGATGGGCGGGCTCGTCCAGGGCGAGGACTACATGGCCGCGATCGGCGTCACCAGCCTCACGCCGGGCATCCTGCTGCCCGTCCCGGTCTACCGCTACCGCAAACACCCCGGCCAGATGACCCGCCAGGACTCCTACGACGTGCTGGAGGCCAGTGCTCGACGGCACGCATGGTGCTACGGACGCGCCCTGCGGGCTGCTCTCTCGTCCCAGCAGCCGAGAGATACGGCCGGGGTGGTCTGATGTCCTCCTCGATCACCCAGGCCACCTTCGATCATCTGGCCCGGCGTCTGGACGAACTGGCCGCCGAGTTCCCCACTGATCCCGGGGCCGTCGACCTGGTCACGCTCACCGATGACATTGCCGTCCTGGCCCACCATCTGCAGCAGGCCACCGAACGCGCGCAGGAACGCTTCACCACACCGGCCACGGTCCACCCGCCTGAACGCGCCGCCCTGGTCCGGCTGACCAGGGCCACGGCCGGCATCGCGAAAGCCCTCGGCATCCTCGCCGAGGCCCTGACCTACGCCACGACCGGCTTCCAACGCGAGGCCGTGGCGGACCTCGCCCACTCGCATCTGCGCAACGACCGCGAGGTTCTGCGGATCATGACGGCCGAGAAATACGTCGCGGCCCGCGCCCGCCTGCGCAACACCGCCGCCGACCTGCGCGCGACGGCCACACCACCCGGGCCCTCCACGCCGCGAACGACCGGCCTACGAACCCAGCCGGCTGCCGTCGAGCAGCCACGGCAGCGTGCCCGACCCTGAAGTCCACCGAAGGAACCGGAGTTGCCTGCGAACCCTCCTGCCGCGATCACGCTCGCCTACAGCCGCGCCGCCGGCCTGGTCGCCATCGCCCACGGCGAGCAGTACAAGTGGGCCCACACCGCCCTGGAACAGGCCGGATTCACCAAACGCAACGACGGCACCTATAGCACGCCCGGCCCGGACATCCGGACAACCGCGGTGAAGCTGCTGCCTCTCGCCCACCGCCACCGCACCACCGTTAACGTCAGCGGGCACGCGTTCCTCGGCGACATCGCCGACCGGATCGCCGAACTGCTGCCCGGCGGACCGCCCAGGTCGAGATCTACAGCCACCCCGTCTGGCAGGGGGACCTGCTGCCTTGGCTGTGGGACCGCGGTGAACTCGTCCAGGCAGTGGAGGACCAGCGGGTGCCGTACGCGGCGAAGCTCACCAGCGACACCGGAGTCGAACTGCTGCTCGCCCAACGGGGCGAGTATCCCCGACTCGGCTATCTGGTCGGGGCGCTCGCCTCCCCTCTGGAGTTCGACACCAGCTACGACAACCCCTACGCGCCGAACAGCATCGTTCTCCCCAGCCGGCCCGGCCGGGCGGCCAACGCCATCATGGACACGTTCCTGCCCGCCTACCACCAGGCCCTGCACGCCCGACGCCTGGACGCCGTGGTCACCGCACTCGACGAACTCCGTGCCGAGTACGACGCCGTGACAGCGATCTGGGAGTCCGGCCGCTCCAGCGACGGCACCCGCCTTGACGGGGATGAGGTGGCGACAGCGAACAGGGCCTTCGCCGTGCGCGCTTGGCGGGCCCTCCACCCGGTCCTCACTCACGCACCCGACCTTCTCCAGCAGTGCGCTGCCGCGGTTTCGGACCGTTCCGCGGACGCCGACATCGTGGCCCAACTGAGCGAGACACTCGCCGGGAGCCAGGCCGCGCTCGACGCCTGGCGGCACCGTCGTCACCCCGACTCCGCCCAGCCGTGGCGTCTGCGGCCCCCGGCCGAGGTTCGCATGCAACTCGGGCTGCAGGCAGTGCCGGCCATCGAGACCTGGCTCGGCGCGCGCGACGCGTTCGTGCGCATCGCCCGTTCCGCTGTGCCCGGCAGCCCCGCCCAGCCGCCCGGCAGCGAGCCCGTTCCTTCCGCCCAGCTCGCCGTGCCACGCCCTTCCCGTCCGCCAGCCCCACGCCGCTGACCAGCAGAAAGGATTCCCCTCTGTCCCACCACTTCCACTTGCGCACTCACCCCGAACACGGCTTCGTCGCCACCGCCGACGCGAGCTTCACTCCCCATCTGGCCGATTGGTACCTCGTCCGCGAGCAATTCGAGCCCGTTCCCTTTTCGCCGGGCCTGTACCGGCTCACCGAGCCGGAACGCGACGGGCTGCGCCGCACCCTCCAAGCCGTTCACGACCTGCGCAGCCTCGGCTACCGAGTACAGGCCGACAGTACGCTCGAACCCGACCGCGCATCGGCTCCTCCCCGGCCGACGACCAGCAACGACCTGGCCGTACGGCGTTCTCGTATCGCGCAGGCCGCCGCCATACGCCCTTCCCGCATCACCGCCCTGGCCGCCTCCGCGTCGGCGACGCTGCCCGCCGTCGGCGGCGCCCCGGCTTCCGGGCAGGGACGGGGCCGGTGAGCATGACCAGCGATCCGATCCGCATCACCCGCGGCGAAGGCGGCGAGATCGAAGTCGAAGGACACTACGACGCGTTCGCCGCCGGCATCCTGGCCCGCGCGGGGTTCCTGACGTATCCGACGCTGCGCGGGCAATGGGTCCGGCTGCCCTTCGACCTCGGCAGCGCCTGGGAAAACGAACACGCCAGCTGGGCAGCGGACATGCTCATCGCCGCCCGCTACGTGGTCGACCTCGACCCGGACCTGCGCCCCGCACCCCCCGCCGCAGCCGCCCCGCCGTCGGCACGCCGCGCGAGCCCCGCGATGACCGCCCAGCCCACACCGCCTGCCGGCGTACGCCGGCAGAGCCTCTGACGCCCCGGGGACGTCACGACCAACCCGTTCCTCATCCGCCCCGCTCTGAAAGGCCCTTCTGCCTTGCCCGACCCCGATCCGTCCTCGTCCTCGTCCTCGTCCTCGTGGGACTGTCACAACTGGAGCTGCCAGATCTGCACCTCGCCGCACCTCGATGAGATGACCGTGTTGCGCTGTGCCATCGTCACGCTGCTGGAGCACGGACGCTGGATGGCCTCCGACGAGATCCCGCTGCCCGAGATCCTCGGCGGCGCCAGCGAATACCTGGCCCGCCTCGCCGGCCCCGGCGACGACAACACCCCGGTCCCCTCGGCCGATCAGCGGGCCTGGGTAGACGCCGAGCTGCGCCTGGCTGTCGCCCGCGCCGCCGGGCTGGACGCCGTCAGCACCCTCGACTCCCGCATCGACAGCACGCTGGCCACCGAAGCCTCCCGGTGCTCGCAACGCCACATAGACCTGCTCGACCGCGCCGCCCGGCAGTTCACCCAGCCCTACCCGCGCCCCGCGCACACCCGCTGACCCCACCGGCGGCCCACGCCGCACCCCAACACAAGGAGACCCTGTATATGGGAGTTGTTGGTACACCCGGCTATCAGAACGTGCGGAAAGGCGAGTCAGGTAGCTGCGGGGCGGTGAGGCCCGCCCTGGAGCATGTCGGCAGTCATTGCCCATCGTTCGTGGTCCAGCCACGCACCGTTGATGTGCTGGAAGCTCCGGGCCCGCCTCGCCTTCGCCCAACACCCCACCGCTTTCCCGCCACCACCGATAGGAGATCCGCCTTGCCCGAAGCACCAGCAGAGCCGTTCATGACGATCCGGCACACCATCACCGGCGAGATCACCACCACCGGCTACAACGCCGCCGCCCGGCGGATCCTGCTCCAGGCCGGCTTCGAAGAGACGCCAGGCTGCGCCTGCCGAGCGACGGAACCCGGTACGGAGCGGACGCACGGGCCTGCTCGGCAGCCGGCGAGCTGCTCGTCGCCGGCCATCTCCTGCACCTGGACCGAGCCCTCGGTCGGCCGGTGAGCGCCGACGGTACGCCCCGGTTGGCCCGTTCGCCGATGTCGGCACAGTCCGTGATCCGCTCCGAGAGCGGCCAGCCTCTCCAGCGCATCGCCAACCCCGCCCGCACCCGCACCTGTTGAAGGGGCCTCGTTTTGACCACACCCGGAACGCCTACCAGTCCAGCGCGCACCAAGGGGGGCGAACTACGGGCCAAGGTGGCCCGACTGCTGGCCGACCGGCCGGCGGACACGCTCACCATCGGGGACATGGCCAGGCAGCTGGGCCACTCCCACGGCGCCGTCCGCAACGCCGCCCTCACCCTGGTGCGACGCGGCGAGGCCGACCAAGGCGGAACCGGTCAACCGGAGTTCCGCGCGAACGTGAAAACCGGCGCAGCCGCGCAGACCGCTGTGATCAGCCCACCGGGCACCCACTCTCCCCTCGCCCAGGCGGCCACGGCCCGCACGACCCTTCCCGCGGCAGCCGCGCCCAGGCAGCCCGGCCCGATCCGCCGCGCGGGGGGCCAGGTCTACCACCCCCGGGAGCTGGCCGATCTGCCCGACGTCGAGGCGTTGAATCGCTTGCGCGACGCCGACGTGCCGGTGCTGCTCTACGGCCCTCCGGGCACCGGCAAGACGAGTCTGGTCGAGGCGGCGTTCCCGGACCTGCTCACCGTCGCCGGTGACGGCGACACCACGGTCGGCGACTTGGTCGGCGAGTACACACAGGATGACGCGGGAGGCTACGTCTTCCAGTACGGTCCGCTGGTCACCGCGATGACCGAGGGCCGCGCCCTGCTGATCGACGATGCCACCTTGATCTCACCGAAGGTCCTGGCGGCGCTGTATCCCGCGATGGACGGGCGCAGGCAGATCCAGGTCAAGGCCCACAAGGGCGAGACCATCAAGGCCGAGCCGGGCTTCTACGTGGTGGCGGGCCACAATCCCGGCGTCCACGGGGCGGTGTTGACGGAGGCGCTCGCGAGCCGGTTCAGCGTGCAGATCCAGATCGGCACGGACTATGACCTCGCCCTGGCGCTGAGGATCGATGCCCGGGTGGTCCGGGTCGCCCGACACCTCGCCCACCAGGTCGAACTCGGCGAGCTGGGATGGGCCCCCCAACTGCGGGAGCTGCTCAGCTACCAGAAGACCGAGGCCGTCCTCGGCACTAAAGCCGCGCTCGCGAACCTCGTCGGCATCGCTCCTGTGGAGGATCGCGACGCCGTCGCCGCCGCCGTCATCAAGGCTGCCGGCGTCAGGAAGATCGCGCCCCTCACCCTCGGCAAGCAGCTCCCCGCCTCGGCCGTCCGGCAGCCCCCGGGCAGCACCGTCTCCGCACACCGGGGCCGCTCGCGATGAGCGCCCACCACCACGTCCAGTCCCCCGCCACCACCCGGGACGACGACGCCGACCTCGCGCGATGGGACGACGACGGCGCCCCGCCCGCGCAACCCCGTTCCTCCCCGGACGCGTGGCTGCGCGTGGGAGCCGAACTCGGCGATCGGCTGGTCGACCTCTCCGGCCGCCAGGACCTCCTCGTCACCTGCCGCCCCGGCACGCGCAGCGGCGCACCGGCCGCGTTCTTCCCCACTCTGGGCGAGGTCGAGTTCGACGCCGGCCTGTTCGCCCCGCTCCAGCCCCACGAGATCCATCCGCGGATCGTGGGCGACGAGGAGCGGTATCCCGCCGCCTGGGGAGTGTTCGTCCACGAGGCCGCGCACGCGGCCCACTCCGTCTGGACGCAGCCTGCCGGAGCGAACCCCCGTGTCGTCGAGGCCGCGCTCCTGCTGGAGGAGAGCCGCGTCGAAGGCGCACACCTGATCACGCGGCCCACGGACCGCACGTACCTGCGCACCAGTGCCCGAACCCTGGTCATGCCCGACATCGCCCACCCCACCCTCCAGGGCATCGAGCACGCCGCCGGCGTGGCGGCCCTGGTCCTCGGCCGCCGTGACGTCGGCATCCTGGACGCCGGCGAGACCCGGGCCGTCGCCGATCTGTGCGAAAAGGTGCTGGGCGCAGACCTGCTGGCCACCCTCACCCGCATCTGGACCGCAGCCCACCAGTGCGCCGACCACGACGCCACGACCATGCTCGCGCACGCTCAAAAATGGTGCGACGCTCTGGACACCGCGGCCCCCGCCCTGCCCGTGCCGGAGAACCTCACCGATCTGCTGTCCGGCGCCGTGGGGGTCGTCATGGACAGCACGGCAGCCACCGACGCCGCCGACCTCGCGGCACAGGCCGCAGCGACCGACGCCGTGGCCGCGCAGTCCAAGGCGCAGGCTCAGGACCGCGCCCAGCGGGCCGGCCAGCGACGCAAAGCCGCCGCCACCGCCAAGTCGGTCTTCAACGCCCGTGGCACCACCGTCACCCCCGACGGCACACCGGCGCCCTACGGCAACCCGGTCACCGGCACCCGCAGGCCCACCGCCGCCGAGCAGAGTGCCGCCGCGCGCCTGAGCCGCGCCCTGCGTGCCGCCGCCTACCGCGAGCGGACCGAGGAGCGGACCACCAGCCCCACCCCGCCCGGCCGCCTCAACATGCGCGCGGCCCTCGCCCGCGACGCTCAGCGCGCGGCCGGGTCGGTCCCCACCGCGGAACCGTTCACCCACACCCGCCGCCGGAACTCCCCCACCCCACCGCTGCGTGTGGGTATCGCCGTCGACGTCTCCGGCTCCATGCGTGCCGCCTGCGCGCCCGTCGCGTCCGCTGCCTGGATCGTGGCACGCGCAGCAGCCCTGACCGACCCCGACTCCCTTACCGCCACCATCGCCTATGACAGGCACCTGACCGCATTGACCCGACCCACCCACCGAGCACCAGAGCGCGTGACGACGTTCGATGCCAAGGGCGGCCACCACAACCTCGGCGACGCCATCGACGCACTCGACCACGGCCTCGAACTCAGCCGCCCTGGCGCCGGCCGCCTCCTCGTGATCGTCACCGACGCCCGGTACGGCAGCGACGAAACGGCTCAAGCCGTCACCCGCGTCCAGCAGCTCACGACCGCCGGCTGCGCCGTACTCCAGCTCACCCTCACCGCGGAGTCCCGCCACTTGCCGGGGACCACCTTGCTGCACCTGCCCCAGCCCTCCAGCGCTCCCGTCGCCATCGCCACGGCGGCCACAGACGCCATCCGCAGGACACGCTGAGACGACGCAGAAGGCGGAAGCGTCCCCGAGACCACCGCCAAGCACTCCAGACCGCCTCCGTCCGCCGCATGAATCGTGCATCTGATGCACGACCCTCCGCAACGACGCAGGCCACCACCCCAACCGCCAACGAAAGGCACTCGATTTGAAGCCCCAGACCAGCAGCCCGACCTCGAACGTAACGCCCGTCAAACGGAATTCCCCGGGGGTCCGAACGCACTGGACCGTCACCCACACCTGTACCCACGACGTCGTCCACGACCTGTCCGACCGCCCCGCCGACCAGCGCGCCGGCTTCGCCCGCTGGCTCGCTTCCCGGGACTGCTCTGCCTGCTGGAAGGCCGCCCGCGACGCCGACAGTGCTGGCAAGGAGGAGTGGCTCGTCGCCAGGCGCGCCGAGGAACAGCAGACCGCCGCTGTGTGGGCCGAGCAGTTCGAGATGCCGCCGCTGGAAGGCACCGAACGCGCCCGGGACTGGGGCGAACGCTCCCGCCACCAGCTGGCCACCCGCGCGTACGCCGCCCTGGTCACCGAGGGCACCTGGACCGAGGCCGACTGGACGGTGCTGGAGGAGAAGATCCGCGCGATCACCCGGGCCGGATGGTGGATCGACCAGAGGGATGCCGAGGGCACCGACCTGCCCGAACTCCTCGACGCCGCAACCGCGAACGACCGCGGCACCGAGAACCCGTACCGGTAGCCGACCGGCGCGTATACCCGACGGTCCCCGGTTAGCGAAACCGGAGTTCGTCCGGAGTATTGATCCTCCCACCGCCACCGAGTGCTCTTCGTGGAAGGACCTGCTGCCGTGCCCGACGCCTCTCATCCCTCCCACATACCCTCCGCCTGGAGACCCTCCCTGGAAACTCTGACCGCCGAAAGGGACATCACCCACGCCCACTTCACCCACGGCGACACGGTCGTGATCCCTACAGGCGTCGGCGACGGCAGGCTCTCGGGCAACGTCATGACGATCGTCGCCCCCTCCTGGCACCTGCCGACGGATGAAGACGGCTGGCGGCTGCGCAACCCCAAGGGCCAGGAGCGCACCTTCATCACCGCCCACCCCCGCTACATGATCCACCTCTCCCATCACTGCCCCGACTGCCTGATCCACCGGCGCGCTCTGGAGGACTACGTGCTGCCCAGGGTGCCCGTCGGCAGCGGCTCCTTCGACTGCGGCTGGTACACGCTCACCCATCTCAACCAGCTCGTGCACATCACCGACGCCCGGGGCGGCCGATGACGCTCCCCGCCCGCCGCCCGGGACGCGCCCTCACCCTGCTCCGTGCCGACAGCCGGGCCCGGAACGCCGCAGCCGGTCGCCAGTGGCCCGCCCGGCTCGCGTGCGACCTGCGGGAACTCGACGCCACCTGGCAGGAATCGGCGCAGGTGTGCGCCGACGCCGCCTGGACGGCCCGGTCCGCCGGACGCAGTGTGCTCGGCCTGCTGCGTCCGGAGCAGATCCGCACGCCCGGGCCCGACCCGATCACCGCGCGGACCTACCGGCACCTGTATCTGAGCGCGCTGCGCTACGACTTCCGCTGCCCCACCCTTCAGTCGCTCGTCGACCAGCTGCCGCCCACAGCCCGCGAGAGCCTGGACTGCTACAGCCGCGCCCTGTACGCCTTCGCGCTGCTGGGCCAGTCCAAGACCGAGGGCCTGACCCTGATGGACCAGGTTCTCGCAGATGCCGGTGATCACCCCAAGACACTGCATGTGCTGCTGGACGGCCTGTGGCTCGGCCACTACCTGCCCGGACGTGCGGAGCGGATGCTGGCCATCGCCACCCGGCCTCCCTTCGCCGCGCGCACCGATCCGATCGTGCTCTTCCGTGAAGCGGGTGCGCTGCGTCAACTGGGCCGGCACCAGGCCGCACTGGAGTCGATCGACCGCGCACTGGACCTGCTGCCGCCCGGCGATGTGTCCGTGCACGCCGATCTGGTCCGCGAGCGATCGCTGATTGCCGCCAGCCAGGACATCCACCAGTTGGCCGGACGAGGCGCCGCCGAGGTGCGTACATGATCGTGCGCGTGGCGCCCCTGGGGGACTTCGCCTCCGAGGCGCTCGCCGAGTCCCTGGGCCGTCCTGTCTGCGTCGAGGAGGGGCTAACCGAGCACACGGTGATCGCCCACTGGCCGGGCCACGTGGACTACGTCGCCTCAAACCGCCCTGACGGTACGGGCATCTGGACGTCCGACGAGTGGGCCGAGCACCTGGACGACCCGTGCTGGAAGTGGCCCGCCACCACGGACCGGCACGGCGGCCGGGATGCCATCTGGCACGCGGCAATTCGTCTGCACCCCGATGACCGGGCGCTCACCGGACCCGAGTGGTCGGAGATCGCCCACCGCCTCGCCCGCACCGCGCACCTCGGGGTCCCCGGCGACGAGCAGGGCTGTCGCTGGTTCGCCATCCAGGCCCAGCCCGGACGCCTCGACCTCCTCGCGAGCCTCATCCGCGAGGACGGCACCTGGCAGAAACAGCCCCACACCCTGCTCCGCCGGCTGTCGGACGAGGCACGGCGCATCGAATCCGACCTCCGACTGCTCCCCGTCCCGAACACCGCACCCCGTAGGCTCCGCTCCGCCGTAGCGGACTCACTGTCCTCGCCGCCCGTCGTCCTGAGCGCTGCGATGCAGTTCTCGGCGCTGCTCACGCAGGTGAGCGATGAGGCTGACGGGCCGCTGGCCGCCGTCCGTGCGGTCGTCGAGCACACCGCACAGCGCCTCGGCCTGCAGCCCGACTCACCCGGAGCCGACCGAGCCCGGCAGCAGCTGGAGTGGATCGCCCACCGCTTGTACGGCATCCAGCAGGACCTCGACACCACCGCGGCAGACCTGGCCACCGCACCCCACCGGCCGCTTCCCACCACCGCACAGCCCGTCCCGCGACCCCCGGCCGCGTCCGCCCGTGCTCGACCAACCCACTAGAAGGTTCCTGCCCTTGGCCCTGGCCGACCGCCTGCTGACCCTCCGGTGCGACGTCCATTCCGGCGAAGTCCTCGCCCGCGGAGGAGACTCCGAAGCCCACAGCATCCTGGAACGCACCGGGTTCGTCCTCGTCACCCGGCTCCACGAGCGCTACCACCGCCTCCCCACCGGCCTCCACGAGGCCGAAGAACAACAGATCGCCACCCGCGCCGTCGCCCGGCTGCGCGCGGTGGGTTACCACGTCGACTGCGACGAAGCCTTCGACACCGACCGCCGCGAACCATACGAACTCCCGCTCGGCGCCCAGGTCGCACACCTCGCCGAGCGACTGCGCGAGGCAGCCACGACGGACGAAGCCGCCGACGTCCTCACGGAGTTGACCGCCACGCACGACGGTGTCCTGACCGCCCTGGGCGACGTGCTGATCGCGGCAGCCGACTTCTGCGACGGGCTCGGCCAGCCGTCCGACCGGCACACCGCGAAGCGGCTGCGCTACCTCGCCGACGGGCGGCTCCAGATCGTTCGGTCCGACCTCGCGCACACCCGCACCGAGCTCGCCGACCGGCATGCACCCCACCCCGCTCGGCGGCCGTGCACGGCCGAGACCGGCCCAGGCGAGACGGAAGCCTCCGCCGTCTGTGCCTGCTCGCCACCCCGTATCCCCACCAGCCCCGGTGTTCTCCCCGCCGCGCCGGTCCCCACCGGCCGCCGGAGATGACCCGCCCCTTTCCCCGAGGAGACTTTTGCACGCGCCCGATGACTCCCTGGCCTCCTTCGCCGCCGTCCTCGCCGGCGAACTGCCCGGCCAGTGGAGCAGCCAGTACCACCCCGACCGCGGCGGCGACACCGACCACGACGAACTGACCGCCGATGTCTGGGACATGGACCAGGTCGCCGATGCCATGGCCGAGCACCTCGTCGACCACTGCGCCGTCCTGACCCGGCACGCGGACGGCACCCGGCTGTTCGT
This sequence comes from Streptomyces kryoterrae, assembly GCF_054072135.1. NCBI lineage: Bacteria > Bacillati > Actinomycetota > Actinomycetes > Kitasatosporales > Streptomycetaceae > Streptomyces > Streptomyces kryoterrae. The sequence goes on from NZ_CM133358.1 coordinate 913,581, forward strand.
CATGGACCGCAAGGGCCACGACGACGGCTTCCTCATCGCCGCCATGGCGCCCGAGGGCCTGCCCGTCGAGGCGTTCCACGGGGTCCGCGAACCCGACGGTATCGCCGTCGACGAGGACCCCTTCCGTGCCGCCAAGCACGTCTCGCTCCGCCTGCTGTCCCGCTACGACACGGCCCTCGCCCAGGTGCGGGACAACGCCTCCCGCCTCGCCACCGCCCAGGCCGGCCAGCAGGGCCGTGTGGTGCTGACCTGGTCCGGCGAGGATGTCGTGGCCGCCGAGCCCGACCGCGACGACGTCGCCACGGCCCTGACCGAGTACGGCTTCGTCTTCGACGAGGCCCGGCACATGTTCGTGCTGTCCGACGGCGATTCGGCCCGGGTGGCCGCGTCCGTCCGTGCCGTCGGCCACCGGCTGTCCGAGCTGGGCGTCGGCGTCCTGCTGTCCCGCCCGCCTGGCCGGTCCGCACCGGACACGGCGCCGGCCCAGCCGCCCGCCTCACCGGCCCGGGCCCCGCACCGGACCCGGTGACACGCCCTTTTCCGGGAGCCGCAACACCACACCAGGAGTTCCACCCTCATGGGAAATCGTGCCGACGACGAAGGCACCGACGTCGAGATCTACCGCAAGCCCCTGACCGACACGGTCCACGCCGACACCCCCACCGGCGCCCCCGAGCGGCTCCTCGCGCTGCTCGACGAGCTCGGCTTCGAACGCCAGACCGTCCGGCCCGCGGGCCCGGCAGGTCCGGCCTACGTCTGGCACGAGGCCCCCGCCCACCTCGGGGAGGACGAGAAGAAGCAGCTCGCCTCCCGTGCCGTTCCCACGCTGCTGGTAGCCGGGTACGTCGTCTCCATCCCGGACTATCTCTTCGACCAAGTCGCCTACCGAAGCGCCGTTGCGGAGGTCCGCGCTCAGCGCTCCGCACCGCCCGCCCGCACATCCGCGGCCGGCGAGCCGTCCCGGCCCCGCCGTTCTCGTCGCGCCGGCTGAATTCGACCCGGCCCTCTGTCCGTTCTACAGGAGCCCATGCCCCACCCCACCCCCTATGTCCTGGCGGCACCCGGCTATCTCGCCGGCGGCGGCGACTGTGAACACCTGACCGAGTTGCTGCTACGCGGCCACAGCTGGCGGAACGTGTCCACTATCGACCAGCACACCGCCCTGACCAGCCCCGACGGCCGTCTGCACGTCGTCCTCAACCGCCGGGGAGCCTGGACCTGGAGCCTGCGCGCCACCACCTCTCACGGGGAGGACTGGGCAGCACTCCTCGGCGCGCACATACCCGTCGAGTACGTCACCGCACTCGTCGACGCCATGGCGCGCCCGGCCTCCCGCAAACGGCCTGCTGTTCTTGGCCCGTTGTACGAGGCCGGGTGGACGACAGATGCCACTGCCGCAACACCCACGACCGTGTCACCGGACGGCCTGGTCCACTTCACCGAGGAGCCCGCACCCAACCGTGCGCCACGCCCGTGGCACGCCACCTGCACGGTCGACGGATTCCGATGGTGGACGGCCGCCTTCAGCACGCACACCCCGCCCGGCATCGTCGCCGCGTTCACCCACAGCCTCGCCTGCGACGACCCGCTGCCCCGGATGGCCATCGGAACACCGCTGCACGGCTGCGCGCCCTACACCCGCATCACCCAGACCCCGCGCGGCTACGACGACGAACAGGCACAGCTCGAAGCACGGATCGCCGAAGCCCGTGGCCGTCGGCACACCGGTTCACTGCCCGTTGCACCGCTTCCTTCCACCGGCCGTACGCCCCTCATCCACGCCCGCTGACCACCCCCCGGGTTGCCTGCTCATCACCCCTGTTCCAGGAGGTTTCCGTACCCCTCGCACCACGCCGAAGTCCGCCGCCGATCACCGCTGACCGTCCACCCCGTCTGGCCGTCTTCCTCTTCCGCCGATACCTGCGCGCCTTCGTCCCAAGCACCCGGGGCAGGGCCAACCCCCTGGCCACCGGCCGCCCCGAGCCCGCGCTGGATGAATCCCGGCGCCTCGGCCACCACACCTGACCCCGACCCGTCTGCCTCCAGGAGGCCCGTGACCGACCCGATCTCCTACCCCGTCCGCCTCGCTGACGACATCGCCCGACAGCTCACCCAGCTCGCCGAACATCTCTCCCAGGCCCCGTCGCGCCAGGCAGCCCAGATCCTGGGACGAGTCCTCGACTGCGACGAGGGCGTCCTTGGCCGATTCACCACGCTGATGGTCACCGGGGCCCACTTCGCCAAGGACACGTCCGAGCATGGCCTCCTCCCGCCCGAGGTCTGGCTCGCCATCGGCCGCGCCGCCAACGAACTCCATGACATCGGCATGGACCTCGACGAACACACCGAGGCCCTCAACGCCCTCGCCAGCACCGTGGCTCCGGCTCCCACGACGGCGCCGAAGCCGGTGCCGACCGCCATGGTCGTGAGGAGACGCAGGTGAGCGGGAAACAGTGGACCGGCTGGAGCACACCGCGCACCGGGGGCGAACAGGCAGAGCAGCACTACCTCATCGAGCCCCGCTCTCTCGCCGGCGGCGGCAACCTCGGGCATGTCACCGAGTTCCTGCGTGCTTCCGGCTGGAAGGACTCCTCCCACCGAGGTGGCCCGTTCGTCTTCGACAGCCCCGACCGCACGGTCCGCATCGGCTACGACCCGCACACCGATCCCGGCGGCTGGACCATCTCCGGCAAGGCCACCGGCTCTCAGCCGGCGTGGCATGCCACGTTCGGCCGGCAAACCCCGGTGGAGATCGTGGCTGGCGTCACTGACGCCCTCACCCGGTCCCGCTTGGCGCACGCGCCCAACGCCTGGGCGCAGCTGGAGCAACAGGGCTGGACCAGCGAGCGGGGTGAGGACCAGACGTTCACCGCCGTCCACCCCGGCCGCGACACCTGGCTGCAGTACCGGCAGGACGAGCGCGGCCAGGCCCTGTGGTGGGCGGGAGCCCGCACCGAACACGGGCAGACCTGGGACGCTGTGTTCACCCCGACCGCCCCGCTGCACCTCGTCGAGGCGTTCGCCACGGCGCTGGCCGACCCGCAGCCGGTGATGCGTCCGCGCGGGCACGTCCCGCCCACGAGCCGGGTGCGCACCACGTCCGTGTCGGTCCTGCCCTCCCAGCTCTCCGCCTGGCAGCAGGCCCGTATCACCACCGCCCGCGCCGCCACCTGGGCCCGCTTCGCCACCACCGGTACCCGCAACCCGTCCGGCACCACCGGCCCGTACGCCACGGCCGGCGCCCGACGCCGCTGACCCATCTCGGGCGGTCCCGTCCGACCCCCTGTCCCCAACTCCCCTCGGCCACACGGAGGTTCATGATCGACCTGACCTGGGACGACGCCCTTACTGCGGAAGATATCCACAGGGCTGTCCACAGCCTGGCCCGGCTCACCGCCCATCTACGCGTCAGCCCCGACAACGTCGGCGCCGCCGTTCTACTCGCCCCGCTTGTCCACGCCGCCCCCGCCCTTGTCGGCACCCTCGCCCAGGTTCTGCGCGAAGTCTCCCGCCGCCTGACCCAGCACGCGGACGGCCCGTGGGACGCAACCGTGACCAGCCTGGTGCGCGAGTACCTCGACGCCGCCACGGCCGTCGACCAACTGCGCCACCCGCTCAACCAGACACTGCGCTTGCTGGAACAGCCCCCGATCCGTACCGGGCACGGCGATACCGCAGGGAGCGGTACATGCCGGTGACCGAGCGGCAGCTGGCCGCCTTCCGGCACGACCACGAGTCGACGATCCTCCATTCCACCAGCCCCCGGCACCTCGCAGGTCCCGGCGACGCCCGCCACGTCACCCACGCCCTGCTCGCCGCCGGCTGGACCATCACCTCCGACACGGCGTCCCCGGAGACCGAGGTCACCAGCCCCGATCTGCAGGCCCGGCTGCAAGCCGCACCCCAGTTCGCCCCGTCCGGCAACTGGTGGCGCCTCACCGTCCAGCCGCCCAACTCCCGCGCCTGGTCCGCCAGATTCACCCGGCGGATCCCGGCCGAGATCCTGGCCGGACTCACCGACACGCTCCTCATCCCCGCACCCGCGGACGCGCCCGAACCGTGGGACGTCGTCCGCGCCGCCGGCTGGAAGATCACTCAGAGCGAGAACGGCACCGGCTTCGAGGCCCGCTCCCCCGACCAGCGGGCGGTCGCCGAATACAGCCACCTCAACAACGACGTGCCCCTCTCTTCCTTCTTCTGGCGGGTCCGCACCAGGGAGTACCCCGCCGGTGCCGCCGAATCCGCCTTCGACGGCCGCTCGGTCTGGGACGGCTGGCTCGACGGACACACACCCGCGCACGCCATTGCCGGGTTCGTCACGGCCCTGACCAGCCCCGAACCGCTGCTGCGCGACTGGGGCCAGCAAGGGTGGCACCACGACGTCCAGTACGAGCGAACCAGCCGTACCGGCAGGGATGTTGCAGACGCCCACGAGCAGCGCCTCAAGTACATCCAGGCCCAAGTGCGCGCAGCCCGACGTCGCCAGCGGCTGGACACCGCCCCCTCCGCCGCTCCCGGCGGCCCAGCCGCCGCCTCGGCGGCTCGCACCCGATGACTGATGAAAGACCCCCTGTGACCTCCCCACCCTTCCCTCCGAGCGTCATCGACCAGCAGCGCCTCGACCGACTCGCCGCGTTCCTGCGCACCGGCGAACAGGTCCTGGCCGCGTGGGACGCCTACTCCGACCAGCACACCGATCCCGACTGCTGGCCCTACGACGACGAGACCTACGGGCGGCGCGCCGCCCGCCGCGACGCCGACACCTGGACGGCCGCCACTCTCATCCGCCCCTTCGCCCGCGAGCTGATCTCCACCGCCGAAGTCCAGCTCCAGCAGCTACCCGCCCGAGCCGTCCAGTCCCCCTGGCCGTGGCATCTGGCGAGCGCCGAAGCCGCTCTCGACCAGCTCGACGCCTTCGAAGAGGACTACGGCGACCGCCTCGACGGCCTGCCGCACTCTGCCGGCCCGGGGACAGAGGCATACGACGACCTGATCGACGCGCGCAACGCCGAGGCGCGGCACGCGCTGAACGATCTGGCCCTGCACGCCCCCGTGATCCTCGCCATCCACACGGCCACCCGGCACACCCCGCCGCTTCTGGAAGCCGTCGCACCTCGACCCGTTCCTTCGGTCTCCGCTCCCCCGGCGTCCTTGGCCCGGAGGTGAGCGTGCCGAAGTCCCCGAAGGCCGTGGAGGTCGGCTTCGTCGGGCCGCGCCACCTGGCCGGCGGCGGTGATCCCGCCTGGATCACCGTCCCCCTTCACCGCGCCTGTGGCTGGAGTTACAGCCACGACCCCCTGACGCCCCGGGTCATGCTCACCAGCCCCGACAAGAGACCCTCCTGCGACTGGAGCCGGCCCCCGACGCACCGTGGTGGAGCCTGCGCCACGCCCCCGGACCCGGTTGGCCCGCCTGGTCCGCGAGCTTCGATGCCCGCACTCCGGTCGAGATCATCGCGGCCCTGACCGACGCCCTGACCGTCCCCGATGGCGCACCCGCCGGGACGGCTGTAAGCGATCCCTTCGAGGCGCTCCGGCAGGCCGACTGGGACCAGATCGACGACGGCATGTTCGCCTCTCCCGACGGACACGTCCAGGTGGACCGCTTCGTCCTTCACGGCTCCGACCGTTGGTTCATCACGACCTCGTTCAGTGACAACCCCGGGGACTGGGTCTGGCAGGCCCGCCTCGACGCCACCACCCCAGCCCACCTGATCACCCCGCTCATCCGGGCCCTTGCCGATCCCGCACCCCTGCGCCGCGATCTGCGGGCCCTGCCGCGCTGGATCCGTCCCCACATCCAGACCGCCACCGCGCCGGACGGTCCGGCCGACCTGCCGGATCCGCTGGAACAGCGCGTCCGATACCTCGCCGCCCGGCACGCACGCCCCGCGCAGCCTCCACCGCCGCACCAGCCGCAGCCGTCCCGCCGTACGCGCTGACCCGGTCCCCCCTACCCCGGAACCCTGCCCTTGCCCAACAGTCCCTCCGCCTCCTCCAGCAGCGACGGCTACGACATCGCCTTCAAGGTGCTCCTCGGTGCCCTTGCGATCGCCGTCCCCCTGTCCAATCTCGCCTGGCTGTGCGGCAACCTCGCCGCGCGGGCCACCAGCTCCGGCCCCTGGGCGCCGTACCAGCCCACCGACGCGCTGCTCCACCCCAACCGGCTCTGGCCGCAGGCCGGAGAAACGTCCCTTCTCATCGCCACCCGCATCATCCCCGCCACCGCGGTGATCGTCCTTGCCCTCACCGTCGCGGTCGTGTGGTCCCGGCACGCAAACGCCGGCGGCGGCCGGAAGAAGAAGACCGCCGGGATGGCGAAGCCGAGGGACATCGAGCCGCTCCTGGCCAAGGCGATCACCGCCAAGGCCCGCTCCCTGCGGCCGAGTCTCACGGGCGTCAAGCACATCGACGCCGCCGACACCGGCATTCTGCTCGGCAACCTCCAGGGCACTCGCCACGAGGTCCGCATGGGGTACGAGGACGTCGCGGTCGCGATCATGGCGCCTCGTTCCGGCAAGACCACCTCGCTGGCGATCCCGTCCGTCCTCAACGCGCCCGGCCCGGTCCTGCTCACCTCCAACAAGGCGGCGGGCGACGCCTACACGGCCACCGTCGCCGCCCGCGCGGAGGTGGGCCGGACGTGGTCGATGGACCCGCAGCAGATCGCCCACGCCGAACGGGCGATGTGGTGGAACCCGCTCGCCGACGCCAAGACCCTCGATGGCGCAGGCCGCCTGGCCGGGCACTTCCTCACCGCGTCCGTGGACGCTTCCCAACAGGGCGACTTCTGGTCCAAGGCCGGCAGCAACATCCTCTCCCAGCTCTTCCTCGCCGCCGCCCTGGACGAACGGCCGGTCACCGACGTCATGCAGTGGCTGGCGTTCCCCGCCGACCGCACCCCGCTCGACATCCTGCGCGACCACTCCTTCACCGCGGTCGCCGCCCAGCTCAAGGGAACCGTGGAAGGCCCGCCGGAAACGCGGGACGGCATCTACGAGACGGCCCGCCAGTACGCCGCCGCCCTCCTCAACACCGAGATCGCCCGCTGGGTCACCCCGCAGAAGGACGTCCCCGAGTTCCGGCCGTCCGCGTTCGTCACCTGCGCCGACACCCTCTACCTGCTGTCCAAGGACGGCGGCGGCGGAGCCGGTGCGCTGATCGCCGCGTGCGCGGACTCCGTCATGCGGGCCGCGACCGCCCAGGCCGAACGCGCCGGCGGACGCCTCGACCCGCCGATGCTCGCGATACTCGACGAGGCCGCCAACGTGTGCAAAATCTCCGATCTGCCCGACCTGTACAGCCACTTGGGCTCGCGCGGGATCATCCCGATCACCATCCTGCAGTCCTACCGGCAGGGCCAGAAGGTGTGGGGCGACGCGGGCATGGACGCCATGTGGTCCGCGAGCACGGTGAAGGTGATCGGCTCCGGGATCGACGACCCCGACTTCGCCGACAAACTGTCCCGGCTCATCGGCGACCACGACGTGGAGACCACCTCGACCTCGACCTCCGATTCGGGCAAGTCCACCAGCGTGTCGATGCGCCAGGAACGCATCCTGCCCGCGGACGCGATCCGCGCCCTGCCCAAGGGCACCGCCCTCGTCTTCGCCACCGGCCTGCGCGCCGCCATGCTCGACCTACGCCCCTGGTACGCGGAGCCCGGCGCCGAGCAGCTGTCCGCGGCCTCCGCCCACGCGTCCCAGGGCATCACCGCCCGCGCCGTCGCCAAGCACGCACCGCAGCCGGGTAACTTCGGGACGGCCGCGTGATCCCTCCCGCCCGCGGCACGCTCGGCGACCTGTTCGAGCTCGGCAGCAAGACCATGGCGCTGCGTGATGATCTGTGGTGCGCCTTCGATGTCGGCCTCCCCCTGAAGCTGCGTGTGCTCGCGCAACTCGCGGACACAGCCGACGCGATCGCCTCCGGACTGCGCCCCTGGGCCGGCACGTGCCGGGTCATGTCCCACGCGCACCGAGAGCTCCGCGAGACGACGTCGCGGCTTGTCACCGCTGTCCACCACGTCGAGCTCGCCTCCGAGCAGATCGTCGCCGGACTCGTCACCCACGGCCGCCGGCTTCAGCCGGAAGCAGAAGCCGGAATGGGACCGCCGGCTCACCGCCGCGGCCAGCAAGCCCCTGCACGCCGCCCGCAGCCTGCTCGCCCAGGTGCCCGCCGCGTGCACCCACGCCGCCGAGTCGCTGGCCCCCGTCCTGCCGCCCGCCGACAACGCCACCGCCGTCACGGCGCCGGCCGGGCGGCTCTCCCCGCTGCAGTACGCCGTGTTGCGCGAGGTCTCCCTCGGCACCGTCTCCCTGTCCGAGCAGGCCGGCCACACCTATGCCTTCTGCGACGGAAATCTGCACGTCACCCGGGCCACGACCAACTCCCTGGAATCCCGGGGCCTGGTCCGCCGCGAAGTCAACCACACGAGTTTCGCAAGCTGGCGCCTTCATCTCACCAAGGCCGGTCACACCAGCCTGCTGACCGGGCTCGCCGTCCTCCAACACCCGCCACCGGCACCACCCGCACAGGTCACCGCGGTCCGTTCCGGCTCACCAGGCCGGCCAGCCGGCCCGTCCCAGCAGCGTCGCGCGCCCTCCCGCTGACCGCGTCTACCGCCCGTGGAGTCTCCGCTCCTCAGTCCGGCCTCCCATCCCGTTCCCACCGCGACCACCACGGCCTGCGCACGTCGCTGACCGCCCTGCCTTCACTCGCCGAAGGCCTCGCGGACACCCCCACCCCAGCGGGCCCTACGCCCAGGGAACTGGGGACGGCCGACAGCTTCGTCCCTCTCACGGAGCTCATGAAGTCGATCGGAACTGGAGAGGACCACCACAGGCCACACTCCTGAAGAGTCACGCAGCGTCATACCAGGGGTTGTTCGCCGCCCAATGGCGGACCCAGCCGGCAAAGCCAGGTTCAGCAGTGGAGAACCCGAACTGCTCGCCGAAGGGGACAGCACCGACGTCGCTGATCAGTCAGACGTGCCCTCGGTGAGGTCCCGTGACGATGAGATGCCAGTTCATCGCGCACCCGTCGGGTGCCGAGCACGACCGAGCCGTGGTTGTAGACCTGTTCAAGGAGTTCGTCGGCATCCTCGGACCGGTTCGGGTCTTCCTCCCACATCCATGCCTCCGCCAGCGGGAACGGCTTGCTCAGGTCGCGTTCCTGCTCGTCATCGCCCCAGTCGTCCGGCAGCTCCGCCACCGACAGCAGTCCGTACTCGGGCGGCCCGGAGTGCGAACCGTCCATTATCTCCGCGACGAAGGTCCGATACGGCTCGGGCAGCACGATCCCGTGTTCTGCCTCGAAGGCACGGACTGCCTCCCAGCCAAGAGCCGACTCGCCTCCATCATCCACGCCGAACGCCGCACGAAGTACCGCCAGCGCAGCAGGGTCGGCTTGATCAATATTCATGCGGCATGGATACCACCTCGCTGTGACAACGCCCCGCACGCTGCGGCACTACCACCTGCCCCTTGGCATCTTCCTGCCTCCCAGAAAGGTCACACCCCTGTCTCAATTCTCAATAACTTGCCCATTTCACGGCAACGCGCAGTGGAGGAATATCCGGGACACGAGCCCGAAGGAATGGGAGGACGTGGTCGCGTTCGACGCGGCCATCCGCCAGGGCAACCCCCGTGCGAACGCCTCCGGCAACCGGCTGCTCGGGCAGGCGTTCCTGCACCGCTCCCGCACCCCTCTCGACCAGGCCCCCGTCGACCACGTCACGGGCGCCGAGTGGGCAGCGCGACAGGAGGAACTCGACGACCGCGCCGCCGCAGTGGACGAACTGGAGAACGGTGTGATCGACGGCTGCTCTCCCTGGGCATGCCGCGGTGACGCCGAGCCGGTGCAGGACGACTTCGGACTCGCCTCTTGACCGTTGTGGATCTGTTCGCGGGTCCGGGCGGCTGGAGCCACGCGCTGTCGGTGCTCGGCGTGCGGGACATCGGCCTGGAGTGGGATGCCTGGGCGTGCAAAACCCGCGCCGCGGCAGGGCAGTTGACGATCCAGACGGATGTGGCGATGTATCCGGTCCGGCCGTTCGTCGGCAGAACCCGCGGGTTGATCGCGAGTCCGCCGTGCCAGGCGTGGAGCATGGCTGGCAAGCGACTCGGCCTGGTCGACCAGCCCTTCGTCCACCAAGCCGTCGCCGACCTCGCCGCCGGGCGCGACACCCGCGCCGCACTGCTGGCCGCCTGCCGCGACGAGCGGTCCCTGCTCGCGGCCGAGCCCATGCGCTACCTGCACGCCCTGAACACCGTGGGCGAACCGGAATGGGTGGTCATGGAGGAAGTCCCCGACGTCCTGCCGCTGTGGCAGCAGTACGCGGCCATCCTGCGCAGCTGGGGATTCTCCACCTGGACGGGCATCCTCAACGCAGCCGACTACGGCGTCCCCCAGACCAGGAGGCGGGCGATCCTGCTCGCCTCCCGCGCACGCACCGCCGAACCCCCCTCGCCCACCCACGCCAAGGCCGCGGAGCCGGAGTCCCTGTTCGGCCCCGGCCGCGCCCGCTGGGTGTCCATGGCCAACGCCCTCGGCTGGGGCGCCACCGACCGTCCCGTGCCCACCGTCTGCGCAGGCGGCGGACCCGGCGGAGGCCCGGAACCCTTCCCCTCCGGCTCCCGCAAGACCCTCACCGACGCACGCGCCCGCGGCACCTGGACACCCCGTGCCACGGAGATCGTCCCGGCCTCCCGGCGCGAGGGCTCCGGCAGGGCCGCCCGGCACGGTGCCCGCGAGAACCGCCCCGCAGATACACCGGCCCCCACGTGCACGGCCGAGGCGCACCGCTGGTCATGGTCGCTGCGCAGCAACAACCAGGCCAACGCCACCGTGCGCCGAGCCGACGAGCCCGCCGGCACGCTGTTCTTCGGCCACCGGGCCAACGAGTGCACCTGGGTCGCCGACACCACCTCCGGCCTTCCGGACGGCAAGCAGCAGCCGGCGCCGGAACCGATCAAGATTTCCGCCCGGGAAGCGGGCGTGCTGCAGAGCTTCCCCGCCGACAACCCGTGGCAGGGGAACAAGGGACAGCAGTTCTCGCAGATCGGCAACGCCGTCCCCCCGCGCCTGGCCGCGCATCTGCTCGCCCCGCACCTCAACAAGCCTTTCAATCCCGACGACTTCACCCTCACCGCCTGATGCCCCGCACCCCTGATCCCGACGAGGACGACGACCTCGACCTCGTACCAGCGCCGAAGCCGGTCCACTACGCCGAGCAGGCGCTGCTCGGCGCGCTCCTCCTCGAACCCCCACGTCTGGCCGACACCGGGACGCTGGTAGCCGGCCACTTCGACAATCACTCCCACGCCAGCCTGTTCACCGCGATCCGTGCTCTTCCGCCGCCCGACCCCGCCGACCACGCCAAAAACACCGCCTGGCTCAACCAGGTCCTGGAGCTCGCCCGCCCCAACGCTCCCGGCCTGAGCGCCCCCTACCTCCACGCCCTCATCCAGTTCTGCCCGACCCCCAAGCACGTCGCGGCGTACACCCGGATGATCCGCGCCGACCACGCCCGCCGGACGCTGCGCCTGCACGCCGAGCGCCTTGCACGGATCGCCACTGACACCGCCGGGCCCGACCCGGCAACCACCACCCTCGCGCAGGCCGACGCGCTCGGCCGCGTCCTGGACGACCTCGCCGGGCAGTTCGCCCCGCACCCCGGCTCCCTGCCCCGCACTCCACAGCCCGCAGACGTCGTACGGCAGGCCGGCGAGGAGGACCTCAACGAGGAACGCCTTCTCCTGGCGACCGCCACCGCGCATCCGGAGGAGGTGCAGCAGATGCGGTGGCTGATGGCGGAGGACTTCGTCGTTCCACTGCACGCCGCGCTCTGGCAGTCCGTCACGGCGCTGGTCCACCGCGGCGACATGGTCGACCCCGTCACCGTCCTCGGCGAGGCCCAGCACCGCGGACTGATCACCGATTCCCTCACCCCCCGCGAGCTGATGGCCCTGGTCTCCACACCCGCCGGATCCCCCGAGTACTGGGGCGAGCGAATCCTCCAGCGCGCCCTCCTCACCCGCGCCCGCACCGTCGCCGAACGGATCACCACCTACACCGACGACCCCGCCAACACCCCACACCAGCTCATCACCGGCAGCCGCCGCGCACTCGCCACCCTGACCGCAGTGCGCACCCGCTGGCACCACGCCACCTCCCCCGCCCCTACGGCCAGTCCCGCGCGCACCAAGGCCACGGCCCCGCCCCGGGCCGGCCCGCCGCGCACCACGACTCCCCCAGCCCGCGTCTCCCGCTAACCCCCCAACCCGCCAACGGCCGCACCCCCGCAGTCCTGGTGGCGTTCGACCGCGTGTGTTCTGGGTTCCCAAGACGGCGCCGAGCGTGTCGCCACACGTGCCCGTTTTGGAGGGGTGAGCAGACCCCGCGGAGCGCGAAGAGTCGACCAAAATCCGACCCGTTGATCCGATTCTGCTTTCGCCGACCTACCGCGCCGAACGAGCTCCTCAGCCTGTAAACGCGCAGTAGTCCGTTCCGGGGCTACACGAGGGAGACCAAGCGGAACTACATCACGAACGTCTTCCTGTTCCTCAACTTCCTGTGGCTGCGCGGGAGGGTCTGGAGTCAGGCGCGGAGGAAAGCTCTACCACTGCCTCCAGAAGCGGGAACTCTCCGACGAACAGTAGGCGTTCCCCGTGCCGTCGCTCGCTGCGGCAACGGCAGCCTGAGCAGCGACGACGCCCTGCGCACGGTGACGAAGACAGTCAATCTTTCGCCCATGAGACCCGAAGTGCGGACGGTCGTCGTCGATGACCCGCTCCCCGACTGGGACGTGAGCGGAGAAGAGATCGACAGGCACGTCGAGCAACTCGACGTGATGCCAAGGCCGGTCACAGGAGAGGAAGCCCGGGCGCTCGTTTCCTGCTTCGGCTCGGACGACTACTACGGCGTCGCCGGAACCCTGCTGCACCTCATCGGCCGGCTCGAACCACGTTCTGACCACCGACCCCGAACCCGTTGCCAACGATTGACACAAGCGGCTCTGCGACCGCGCCGTGAACGTAGGACTCATCGCGTGAAATTGACGGCATAGCAACCTGAGGTGTCTGCGAGGCAGACGCCCCGAACCTGATCACAATTGTAGCCACTACCGTTTCCACCACCCAGGATCAGGTGATGATCCGCAAAATCCGCACTGAGCAGCAGACCGATACCTGGAAGGAGCGCTACAAAATCCAGGCCGGGGGCGAAGGCACCATCTCCCAAAGCGTCGGGCGCTGCAGCCTGCGCAGATACCGCTATCGCGGGCTCGCGAAGACCAGTCTCGATCACCAGCTCACCGGTGCCGCGCCGAATCTCGCCCGCAACAACGCCCACCTTACCCAAACGCCCAGGGCAGCCACCCGAGCCAGTCACTTAACGGCACTTCGCTCCGCCGATCGATTGATCAACGGAGCGAAGTAGAAGAGTCACCCAAGGCGGATTCGCCAACAGCATCGAGAGCTGAAAGGGACTCGTTAGCAATCGAGGCTGGTGAGCGGGTCCTGTCCGATCAGAGGCGCTTATAAGTGGCACGCCAGCCTTCTTCCGCATTCGGCGGCGTCAGGACGAGGGTGTTGCCCGTTACACGATACGCGCGCGTCAGGCTCTGCCCGATGAGGTCACGCGCCAATGACGATCTGACAGCCACGTTAAAAGTCCTGCCGGCTTTGTTGACGGTGAAAGTCCCGTAGAAGGCCTCGTACCCATTCTTCGTGTATGGCGTGTCCGGAGCGTTGACGTCGGGGTTCATCGCCTGCACCGACATGGTGCCGGCCTTGGTGAAAACGATCTGGCCGGAGTAAGGCACAGGTTGGAGGTTTCCCGCGGTGCCAACTTCCAGAGAGGTCATACGCCACACGCCGACGAGGGATCCCGTACCTCGATCAGTCGCACTGGCCCGAGCGAACAAGGGTACTGATACCAGGAGCGATAGCGCTAGAGCTAGCCAGATCCGGTGGATCCTGAATTTTGTCATCATGCTTCGTCGATCCCCTCAGCGTTCTCACAGATGATTCAAGCAGGGAGCAGTTGGATCCCCGCCGTTCGTTAGCATGCATGCAACCCTGCGCAAATTGTCCGGATTCGACAGAAATTCCAAATTGGGGATTCCGCGGTTGCCTAGATCACTCAAGGCACGGAAAACCTCCCGCAATGCAGCTACGGTTCAGTTACTGTCGATCGATGGGACGCGCCTGGCCGTAACCACTGGCACGCATAATTCCCCCGTGGAGGGACTCACTGCCCGGTCACATCGAAAGAATCGCATCGTCCACTTCGCCTCCGGAAGGGAGAGTTTCCTCCCTGGATGTTTCAATCCCTGCAAAGAACATCCCAAAGACGGGCAAAGCGAGAGGTTCTCCGCCGCCACCCAACCGGTCGCCACCGGACACTGTCGCATCCTCCGCTTCGCAGCCCACTGCCCCTGTTCCGAGGCGATCATGAACGACCAGGGCCGGCCGCCCTCCTGCCCAACCCCCGCCCGGCCAACGCTCTACCGTTGCCTGCGAACAGCATCACCCCGCCGGGGCCGTGGAACCCGACGCCCGTCCGACGCAGCAGATGAGCCCCTCAGCTTGCCCATCGACCTCCGAACAAACCCAAACGGCCCGCCGGTTGAACCGGCGAGCCGTCACAAATATCGAGCTAGTAAGCCCCTCTGTCGGCGGGTGAGATCCGGTACCGCAGCAGGACTTTTCTGTCTGGCTCGATAATCCTTCCGGGACGGCTTGGTGTCCGGTCCCCAGTCATCTCGGCCGACTACCAGCCGCCATCGACTTGAATGTTCTGGCCGGATATCAGGTCCGACATCGAAGTCGACAGGAACACGGCCGCGTTGGCTATGTCAACGGCCTCGATTCGGCGCTTGATACTTTGATTCTCGAGTATCCACTGGTGATACTCTTCGCGCTTTTCACCTCGGTCCCGGAATTCAGCCTCCGAGACGACGGCACCAGGCGAGATGCCGTTCACGTTGATCAGGTATTCGCCGAGCTCGCGGGCAAGCCCTTTCACCAGGCCGTACATGGCCCCCTTGGAGGCGATATACGGCACGTAGCCATCCCATCGACCTGTCAGTGTCAGCGAGGTGATGTTGACGATCTTCCCGTAGCGCTTCGCCTTCATCTGCTTGGAGCAGACACGTGACAGGACGAAGGCGGCAGACGAGTTCACTCGAACTTGGTCCTCGTACTCCTGGATGGTGAACTCATCATGCTGCTTGAAGATGACTAGCGCGGCATTGTTGACCAGTACGTCGATTCCGCCGACCTCGTCGGCCAGCGCTGCCGCATTGGTCTCCAGCCCGGTCAAGTCATTCAGATCGCAGCCGAAATAACGCACGCCCTGGGCGATGCCGTCCAGTACCTTTTGCGGATCCGGCGCGTCCGGACGATCCAGCGCGATTATGTTGGCGCCCTCTTCAGCATAGCGGGCGACCAGCGCCTGCCCAATTGTGCCGAGGGCGCCAGTGATAAGGACGTTCTTCCCGGAGAGTTCGGGCATGCGGCCTTCCATTCTATTTTCCCTTTCTATACGTCACGTCGACTGACGTGTCTCTGTTTGAATCGTCCGGACAAAATGCGGAAGCCGCACTGATTGACAACGACGCAGTTACGTCGCTGCGAGTCAGCCAAGTCCGATCCATCACGGCAACACGTTCTGCGCCGCTGCTACGGATTGCGTGCTGCATCGACCACATTTTCACCCGGTTTACAGGAAAAGCGGGCCGCCATCACACGAGTGCCTGCGGAGCCGTCGCTGACAATCTTTGATCGGCGCGACGGGTCATTTAGATTTCTTTTTACAGGGGGTCATTACGGGGTGAAAACGCCCTTGCCTGACGTCTGCCTATCGAACAGTTCATAGGCGTCCGCGTAATCAGTGAGCTTCCAGCGCTCAGTGAAGAGCTCATCGACGTTGACGCCCCGTTCGACGACGAAGTTGGCGCAGGCCTCCATCGCCGGGATGGACATCGTCCACGAAGTCGTCGCGGTGATCTGCTTGTACAGGTGCTCCGTGAGGTCGAAGTGGATGGTCGAACCGACACCGACCCAGCAGGCGGCACCCCACAGGTCCAACACGTGAAGCGCGGCTTGCGCGGCAGATGACGCACCTGAGGTCTCCAAGCTCTTGGAGACGCCACGACCGCCAGTGACATCGCGGACGGCGTCGGCAACCGACTCCACCTGCGCGGGGTTGATCGTCCGCCACGCACCGAACTCGTGCGCCCGTTTCAGGCGGGCGGGCGAGATGTCGAGGGCGACCACGCGGGCTCCCATGGCGACGGCGAGCTGGGTGGCGGCCAGTCCGACCGGGCCCTGGCCGAAGATCGCGATGGTGTCGTCGCCCGTCAGATTCAGTCGCTTGAGCGCTCCCCAGGCCGTTCCCGTACCGCAACTGATGGCCGCTGCGGCCAGGTACGACAAACCATCAGGCATGGGCAGGATCGAACTGAACGACACCTTGACCAGGTCGGCGTGCGATCCGTGTGCAGTGTTGCCCATGGCCACAGCTCCGTTGCGGCACATCTGAGTCCAGCCGGCGTGGCACTGGTCGCACTTGCCGCAGCCGAAGTAGTGGTGAACCATGACCGAGCGGCCGATCCAGCTTCCAGGAACCTCCGAGCCCGCATGGACGATCACGCCGGCGGGTTCATGGCCAGCGATCTTGCCGTGCGTCCCACCCCTGGATCCGCGGTACATGTGCAGATCAGACCCACACATCCCCGACGCCTCGATCCGGACGACGACCTCATTGGGTCCCGGTGTCGGGTCCGGAAAAGTCACCAGTTCGAGTTTGCGCTCGCCTCGAAACACGATCCCTTGCATGCCGCTCCTAAGGATGCGCTGCGATCGACAGGGTCGTTCCCGACCATGGTTAGAGATTTTACAGGCCGCGATTCAGTCAGACAATAGTCACGCTGTATCTCGCTTGGCAAGCCTCCCTCATGCTCAGCATGAGTGGGCGATTCGCACCCGCAGTCGAGACCCTGAGAGTTGAAGCAGTCACTGAGAGGGGGTCCGTTGATGCCTTGACGGGCTACCAGACGCCGGCCTGCGATCCGCCAAGGGCGCCGCCACACTCGCTCACACCGCCAGACCCAGCACACTGCACTGCCGGAGGAGTAGCTCGCCGCTGCCATGATGGCCGCCACGCGAAGGGTGTAACGGCCCTCGCCGAGCTGGACGGGCCTCATCGAAGCGAGGTTCCGCGAGCGTCCTGCGGCCGAGGTAACCCGCAGCCTGCCCAGCATGGTGCGAGGCTGGGCGCCGAGTTCATCGCCGCAACGGTCAGCGACCTGGACGCTTTCGACAGTGCCGACCGGCTGGATGGCTTCGTGCCGTCCGCCGCGTGGATCTCACGGGTTGGAACACGTCGGCCAACCGCTCCAGCATTCTGGGACCTCATCGGATATGGCCTCGGGTGCTCACGGAGTTGGTCAAGGGCGGGCCGGATCAGCGTTGATGCGCCGGCATTCACGGCCTCCACGGATGGCGGGGCGTACTCCATGGTCTTGGAAGCACATACCGTGCCGCGATCCTGGGCGCCCTCGAGCTGTCAAAGCCGCCACGCACCGGGCTCACATGACAACACCAGAGCCTGTTCGCAGGGTCAGACCCCCATGTCGGTCACACGTGCCGGTTCCATCCACCGTCGACATAGATCCGCTGTCCCGTGATGTACCCGGCCAGCGGAGAGCACAGGAAAGTGATGAGGTTGGCCGCGTCAGCGGGATCTCCGAAGCGGCCGGTTGGGATCTCCCGCTCGAGCCAGTCCTGCTGATCCTTCTCGGTAGGGACGAACTGAGGGATGAAATTGTTCTTTATCTGGTCGGTCAGCAGGTAACCGGGCGACACGCAGTTGACCGTCACACCGTCCTTTGCAACAAGGCGGGAAAGTCCCTTCGCCCACATGAGCACGGCCGCCTTGGATGTGAGTGAGCCACTCACATGCTGCGGCTCCGACGTTGCAGTGAGATTGACGACTCGTCCGAACCCCCGCTCCCTCATGCCCGCCACGAAAGGCGTGGTGAGCCTTCTTGGGGTCGTGAAGTTGAGCCGGAACGCTTCGCTCCATTCCTCTTCGGTGGTCTCCATGTCGAACGGTCGAGCCTGCCCCAGGTTGTTGACGACGATGTCGACGCCGCCGAACTCGTCCATGACTCTGGTCGTGACACGATCGAAGGCCCCGTCATCAAGGAGGTCGTCAACGATCAGTACGGGTTCCGGGTCCCCCGCTGCTCGGATCTCGTCGGCCAACGCCTCCAGTTCAGGGGCTCGCCGGGCGACCACGATCGTCTGTCCCCCCTCGCGGGCCAGCGTCTTCGCGGTCTCTCGGCCAATGCCCGCGCTGGCTCCCGAGATCAGGGCGGTCTTGCCTTTCAGGCTCAGATCCACAGTGGCTCCTGGTTCCGTTCGTTTCGATGTGTTCCGACCGTGTCCCGGCCTCGGGTCTTCCCTGAGCGGGTACGCCGCTCGTCAGGCGCGTGGGTTGAACGGGTCCTTGATCGTTCCCCCGGTCGCGATCCACGCGGTCTTCACCTCGGTGTACTCGTGCATCGCCTCGGCACCGTTCTCTCGCCCGACGCCCGACTCCTTGAAGCCTCCGAACGGGGCGACATAGTTGACCTTGCGGTAGTTGTTGATCCAGACGCTGCCGGCCCGGAGCCGTCGGATCAGCCGATGAGCCAGCGCCACGTCCTTTGTCCAGACGCCGGCGGCCAGACCGTAAGAGGTGTCGTTGGCGATCTTCACGGCCTCGTCCTCGTCTCGGAACCGGATCAGTGCCGCAACCGGGCCGAAAACCTCCTCACGCGCGATCCGCATGTCGTTCGTGACCTCCGTGAACACGGTCGGCTCAATGAACAGGCCACGGCTCAGCGAAGGGTCGTCGGGACGCTTCCCGCCGGTGACAAGGCGGGCGCCTTCTCCCAGAGCGATGTCGACGTACCCGAGAACCTTGTCGTACTGCGACCGGCACGCAACGGTGCCCATCTCACTGGCAGGGTCCATCGGATCACCGATCTTGATCTCCGACGCCCGCTTGGCAAGTGCGTCGGCGAACTCGTCGTAGATGGAGTCGTGAACGAGCACTCGCGATCCCGCCATGCAGGTTTGCCCGGTCGCCGCGAAGATCCCCGCCATGACTCCGTTGACGGCGTTGGCGAGTTCGGTGTCCGGGAAGACGATGTTGGGGGACTTGCCTCCCAGTTCCAAGGACACCCTCGCCATACGGGAGCCGGCGGTTGCCGCGATGCGCTTCCCCACGGCAGTCGACCCAGTGAAGGAGATGTGGTCAACCTGCGGATGCTCCACCAGCTGACGCCCCGCCTCACCGCCGCCAGTGACGATGTTCACGACACCTGGAGGGAATCCCGCCTTTTCGATCAGCCGGGCCAGATAGAGCGTGGAGATGGGCGTGATCTCCGAAGGCTTGGCGACCACGGTGCAGCCGGCCGCCAGGGCGGGAGCGAGCTTGGCGATCAGCTGGGCGATGGGGCTGTTCCACGGAGTGATCGCAGCTACCACACCTACCGGCTCGCGGAGCGTGAAGGCCTGCATGTCGGGAATGCTCACGGCGAGGGTATGGCCGATCGGATGCTCGGCAAGCCCGGCGAAGAAGTAGCAAGCGTTGGCCTGTGCCTTGGCCTGATCGGCAACCTCGCGCCACAGCTTGCCGTTCTCCTGGATCTGAAGCCTGGCAAGCTCCTCGGAATGCTCAGCGACAAGGTCACCGAGTCTGCGCAGAAGACGTGCTCGCTCGAGAGGGGTGGAAGTCGACCAGGGCCCGTCCTCGAAGGCGCGGCGCGCAGCGGCGACGGCGTCGTCCACGTCTTGCCGCGTGGCAAGTGGGCAGGTGGCCCACACCAGTCCGCTCACAGGATTGACGGACTCGAAGGTGCCCCCGTCGGAGGCTTGGCGCCATTCGCCGTCGATCAGCATTGCGTCGGGCGTCATCGCGTTCGCATATTCGGTATCGGTCATGCGTCGTACCACTCGGCCATCATCTGGCTCTGGTCAGCGGTGGGCCCGAAGCGTTCGATCGCCTGGCGCGTGAACTCCTGCACCAGCTTGCCGATCGGAGTCGTGTGACCAAGGGCCTCCGCAAGCTCGTTTGCCAGGCGGATGTCCTTGAGCATGAGCTGCAGGGTGAACCCCTGTGGCTTGTACGCGTCTCCCGAGAGCAGCTGCGGAAACGTGTATTCCGTGGCGTAGTTCCGGCCGCTCGACTTGTTGATGACGTCGACGACGACCTCCTGCCTCACCCCTGCCGCGACCCCCAGCCGGATGGTCTCCAACGCGGCAAAGCGATTGCACGCGTTGAGCAGGTTGTTGACGAGTTTCATCGCGTGACCCGAACCGACCGGGCCGACATTGACCACTTCGGCCGTCACTTCATGAAGCAGGTCCTGTATCCCGGCAAAGACTTCGGGGTCGGCACCAACCATGAGCGTGGCAGTTCCCTCGCGTGCCTTTCGCACGCCACCGGCGATCGGGGAGTCGACGTAGGTCACCTGCCGTTCCCTGAGCGCTGCCACCAGTTCCGAGTCCGTGGTGGGGGTGCCCGTGGTGGTGTCGATGATGACCGTTCCCACCGCGAGGCCGAATGCCAGACCCTTGGGGCCCAGCAGCAGATCCTTCACTTGGGGAGGGCCGGGAAGACACAGGAAGACGGTCCGGCACTTCTCAGCGATCTCTTCGGGTGTCGCGAACCGGGCGCCCCGAGTCACCAGCTCCGCGGCAGCAGCAGGATTCCGGTCGCTGACGAGGAGGTCGTGACCGTCCACCAGTCGGCCGGCAATCGAGGATCCCATCGCGCCCACTCCGATGAAGCCGATCCTGGACATCCACATCTCCCTCTCGTTCAAGCCGAACCACTCTCGGGTCGGACGGCGTCAAACCGTCTGCCCGCCGTCCACGACCATGGCGTGGCCCACCACGAAGGACGACGCATCCGACGACAACCACAGAACCGCGTCGGCGATCTCTTCGGGGGACCCCATCCGGCCGATCGGTTCTTGCGCTATGACCCGAACACGGCCGTCTTCGGTGCCCCCGGTGAATCGGTCCATCATCGGGGTCTCGATGATCCCGGGGCAGACGGCGTTGATCCGCACACCGAGCGCGGCGTAGTCGAGAGCTGCCGCCTTGGTCATGCCGACCACTCCGAACTTGGTCGCGCAATAGACGGACTGGCCCGCTATACCGACAACACCGGCGCCGGAGGCGGTGTTGACGATCGTGCCTCCGCCTCCTGCGAGCATCGCAGGCACCTGGCTCTGCATGCACAAAAAGACGCTTTTGAGGTTGACCGCGATCAACCGGTCGAGGCTGGACGCGCCGATCTCGGCGAGGGGTGCGACCGGCTGCTCGATCCCGGCGTTGTTGAACGCCGCGTCGAGTCGGCCGAAGTTGCGGAGGGTCGCCTCGACCGCCGCCTCGACCGCCGCCTCGGAGGTCACGTCGCAGGTGAAGGCGATCGCCCTTCCACCGTCCTTCTCGATCTGGCGAACAGTTTCCGCTGCGCCCTCTTCGTCAATGTCGACCGCCGTCACCGAAGCGCCAGCACGCGCGAAGGCCAGTGCGGTGGCCCGCCCAATGCCGCTCGAAGCGCCGGTGACGAACGCCGCCTTGTTTGCGAGATCCACGGTCATGGTCACCCTCCAGGCTGAGGCACGGAGCATTCAATAGACGTCATGATTATCACACCTCGCATACTGTCAGACCATAGGCATACTGTGAAGTATCTTGCATACCCGAAGGGTCGAGGTGCATCGTGTCGAGGACCGAACCGGACGTCTCTCACCACTTCGCGTCGATGGCGGCGACCGTCACCATCGACGCCCTGGACAGCTCTGCGATCGAGGCGGCGAAGATGAGCATCCTCGACACCGCCGGTGTCGCCCTGGCCGCGAGTGGTGTGGAACCGGCGGCCCAAGCGCTGCTCGGCCTGGTGAAGGGGGATGGCGGCCGAGGCGAAGCGTCTGTGTGGGGGCTGGGCCTGCGGGTCCCGGCGGTGAACGCCGCTTTCGCTAACGGCGGCTTGGCCCACTGTCTGGACTTCGACGACCAAACGCCCTGGGGGCAGCACGCCTCGAGCTCGGTGGTGCCGGCCGCCATGGCTGTGGCTGAGCGCAGGGGCTCCGTGACCGGCGCCGACCTGCTCGCTGCCGTTGCTGCCGGACAGGACATCTTCGCCCGCCTGCGGTGCCACGTCGGATGGCGCAGGGACTGGAACCTGTCCAGCGTTCTCGGCATCTATGCCGCGACTGCCGCGGCGTCCCGCGTGCTGGGCCTGCCCAGCTCCATCCTCCAGCATGCGCTCGGCATCGCAAGCCAGCAGTCCGCCGGGGTCATGGAAGTCGTTGCCGGCACGGGCAGTGACCTCAGAGGGGTCTATGCGGGTTTCTCGGCGCGAGGCGCCGTCACAGCCGCGCTGCTGGCCGAAAGGGGCCTGACCGGCGTTGACCGGCTGTTCGAAGGCCCGACCGGCGTCTTCAACACCTTCTTCGCCGGTGAGTACGACCGCGGGCCCATGCTGGCTGAACTCGGTAGCGACTACCGAGGAGCAGGCACTCTGTACAAACTCTGGCCCTCGGTCGGAACGTCGCACAGTCATATTCACGCAACGATCGAGCTCATGGCCGAGCACCACCTGGAGCCAGAAGACATCGAGGAGATTCGGGTCTTCGTGGGGGACTACCACAACCTCATGTGCACCCCTCTGGACGTCCGAAGGGCGCCGCAGACACTTGTCGACGCCAAGTTCAGCCTCCCGTACCTCGTTGCACTGGCGGGCGTTCACGGGTCGGTGAGGGTCGCGCATTTCACCGAGGAGGGATTCCGTGACCGGCGAGTTGGCGCCATGGCCGCCAAGGTCGTCCCCGTCGAGGACAGTTCCCTTGACTGGAAGCTCGAACTGCCCCCGGGGCGCGTTGAGATGACGACCACAGACGGCCGGACTCTCGCCAGGCACGGGGCCGGCTATCCGGGCAGTCCGGAACGGCCCACCGCGTGGGACGACCTGTCAGCGAAGTTCCGGGACTGCGCAGCCGCCGCTGCGTACCCTCCCCCGCCCGAACAGGTGGAGGCTGTCATCGAACTGACACAGAATCTGGAATCCGTCGCCGACGTCGCCGAGATCAGCCGGCGTCT
Organism: Streptomyces kryoterrae; assembly: GCF_054072135.1. NCBI lineage: Bacteria > Bacillati > Actinomycetota > Actinomycetes > Kitasatosporales > Streptomycetaceae > Streptomyces > Streptomyces kryoterrae. The sequence goes on from NZ_CM133358.1 coordinate 936,748, forward strand.
CGCGTAGGGAGCCCGCGTCCTGAGCATCAGAGAGGGCGTCGCATGTCGCCGTGGAAGCGCGCCACTACGCCGGGCACCCCAGAGTGAAATGTCAAACCATTGCAGGACTGTCACTCTTAGCCTAGGTTGTTAGCGCCCGAACGGGCGAGACTGCCGGGTCCAACACCGAACCCGCAAACATCACGAGGTCCTCCAGATGACTGCTGGTGCCATTCAGACCGACATAGCCGACAACATCGTCCGCGGATTCACCTCCTTCGCAACGGAGGTGGGTTACGACCAGGTCAGCGAGGCCGCTCTCAGAGCCTCGAAGCGATGCCTTGTCGATGCCGTGGGATGCGCCCTCGGTGCTCAGGAGACCGACGTCGTCGGCGCCCTTCGGGCGGTCGCGTCGACAGCCACCAGCTCGCGCCCCGCCACCCTCTGGGGAACCACCATCCGGACGACACCCGACATGGCCGCTTTCGTCAACGGGTCGGCCACCCGTTGCCTGGACTTCAACGACGACTACTTCGGCACCGAGAAGACGAACGCTCACGGGGACACAGGGCCCCATCCCAGTGACAATCTCGGGGGGGTTCTCGCAGCAGCTCAGGTCGCCGGTGCAAGCGGACCGGAAGCCCTGCTGGGCATCGTCATCGCGTACGAGGTTTGTGGCCAGCTCGTCGATGAGGTGGTGCTCCGCGGCAACGGCTGGGACCATCCCCTCTTCCACAGCATCGCGACCTCGGCGGCCGCGGCCAGGCTTCTCGGACTTTCCCGGGCGCAGACGGCGAACGCCATCCGGCTCGCCGTGGTCCCCAACATCTGTTTGTACGAGACCCGGGTGGGTTCCATTTCCAACTGGAAGGGTCTGGCCGGGCCGAACGGCAGTCGCAATGGACTTTTCGCGGCCATGCTCGCTGAAGCAGGCATCACAGGGCCTGAGATGGCGTTCGAAGGCGCTCGCGGATTCATGCGCCAGCTCGACCACACGTTCTCACTCGGACCGTTCGGCAGCCCCGAGCACGCCTTCCGTGTGGAGAGCACCTACTTCAAGCACTTGCCGTTGCGCTACGAGATGCAGCTGCCGGTTCAGCTTGCGCTGGAGATGCGCGAGACAGTCGACCCACGTGATATCGCAACGATGAGGGTCTACATGGAACGCAAGTCCGTCGTGTCGCGGGCAGCAGAACCAGCCTTGTGGCGCCCGTTGAGTCGGGAAACCGCCGACCACAGTGGTCCGTATCTCATCGCCGCAGCACTGGTCGACGGCACGATCACGGAGGCAACGTTCGAGGCCAAGCGTTACCTCGACCCCAGCCTGTTGGAGGTCACGAACACGATCGAACTGATCGAAGACCCGGCGTACACGGCAAGCTTCCCCTGGCGGATGGCATGCCGGTTCGAGGTAGCACTCAAGGACGGGCGGACACTGACTCTAGTGGGCGCGAATCCCAAGGGGCACCCGCAGAACCCCATGACCGACGACGAGCTCACCGCAAAGTTCCTCGGCCAGGTCGAGCCACGTCTCGGCGAGGAGCGTGCGGAAGAACTGTTGCGGTGCATCTGGAGTCTCGAGGAGCAGCCGTCCCTCGATCGGCTCTTCGCCCTCATGGTTGCGGGCCAACCGGCGTAGAAGGCCAGGTGAGTTAGAGTCCCCCGGCCGGCTCTTCGCCGGTCAGCCCGGTCTCCAGTGCCTTGCGCGAGTTGAAGCCGGATTGCCCGGTGCGGTGGGGCGCACCAGGGTGGTGACGGAGACCAGGCTGCGATCGCGCGGGGAGAGTGCACCGCACTCCCGCACTTCCCCGAAGAGGACCTTTTCGCTCAGGCCGAAGAGCCTTGGGTGCGAAGTATGCGCACTTCTCTGGCAGAGGCGGGCCGCCCACCAGGTGCCCGGCCGAGTGGTGGGCACGAAGCGATCCGCCATCCGGTCGTCGGTGACCTCATCCTGGACTGGGACACGCCCACCTACGCCACCGACCGCGACCAGCACCTCATCGTCTGGACTGCGGAACCGGGCACGCCGTCGCGCGACTGCCTGCTCGTCTGGCGTTCTGAACAGTTGGCCCCTGCGGCAGTGCGCCGGCGGAACGCCATCGCTCGTCTCCGATGGGCTTGAGCAGCAGACTCCCTGCGGCCGTGGCCAGCAGCACCACCGCTGCGATCAGCAAGCTGATGTGCAGACCGTGCAGGAAGGTCGCCCGGTTGGCCAGCAGCGTGCCGAAGACGGCCACGGCGAGGGCGCCGCCGACCTGTCGGCTGGTGTTGCAGACGCCACTGACCGTTCCGGCACGGTGGGCTGAGACACTGTCGAGCAGCACCGCCATCCCGGGCGGCTTCACCAGCGGCCCCGCCAGACGACCGACCAGGATCATCACCAGGGCCAGTGCCCAGACCGGAGTCGACGCCGGGTGCACACCGAGCAACGCCAGGCCCACCGCCATGGACAGCAACCCGGTCGTGATCGGCAACCTCGGGCCGAGCCTCTCCACCAGACGAGCGGAGAACGGGGTCAGACACATGCCGAGGACCATCATCGGCAGGAACGCCAGGCCGACGGCTAGCGAGGACATGCCGCGCTGCTGCCGGAATTAGAGGCTCACCAGGAACGGCATGCCGTAGAAGCCGACCATGAAAGCGAAGCCCGCGGCCATCGCGACGACCACCGTACGAGAGCGGAACAGATCGAGCGGCACCATCGGGTGTGTCCCGCGTGCCTGGGACAGCAAGAAGACAGCCAGCGCCACGAACGCCAGCGCGAACGCCGCGACCACCCGGGCGCGCCGAAGCCACCGGCGCCGGCCTCGATGGCGCCATAGGTGAGCCCGCCTATGGCCAGAACCGCGATCGTCTGCCCCGCCCAGTCGAACGGTGCCGGGCGACGCGGTGAGTGCTGGGTGCGAGCAAGTAGGAGCAGCGTCATCGCGCAGACGGGCACGTTGACGTAGAAGATCAACCGCCAGCTGATCAGGGTCAGCGCACCCCCAAGGACGGGGCCGGCTGCCGAGGCCAAGGACCCTCCAAAGGCCCACAAGGCGACCGCACGGGCTCGCTTGGCCGGTTCTGGGTACGCCTCCCGCAGCAGCGCCATGGAGGCCGGCATGGTCACTGCGGCCGCCGCACCCTGCACCAGCCTGGCCGCCACCAGCACGCCCAGACTGGGCGCCAGCCCGCACGCCGCGGAGGCGGCCGCAAACATTGCCACACCTGCCCCGAACGCCCGGCGCGCACCGACCCGGTCCGACAACGAGCCCGAGGACAGCAGCAGAGTGGCGACCATCGAGGGTGTAACCGTCCACCATCCACTGCAGACCCGTCATGCCGCCACCGAGATCGCACCGCATTTCAGGCAGCGCCACGTTGACGATCACGGCATCGAGGGTGATGGCGAAGAAACCGAGCAGAGCGGCGGCCAGGGTCAGAGCGGCGCTGGGCGTGCGCGCCTGTTGAACTCGGCCGAGCGACGGCGGCGACGACGTGGCGAACATCCGGGTTCTCCTGAAAAGTACGACGTTCGGTCGCGACCGCGAATCCCGTCGTCGTCGAGGAGCAGAGCTCGGCTTCAGCCGCCGATCGAGCGCTTGGCACTGGGCCAGCAGGCAGCGCAGGGCACCGGCGCCGAGTCGGTGATCCACGCGGTGCCGTGCCAGAAGTCGGTGTCCTTGGCCGGCACCCGGCTGATGCGCTTGAGCTACGGCGGCGCAGCCCGCAGCCGCTTGTTGTACCCGACTGCTGCCGCAGGGAGGGGAACACTAGCCGCGGCGCGCATGCGCGTGGCCCAACCGGTGCGAATCGCCGTGGAAGCCGGTCAGTGTCTGTATCACGGCCGGGGACAGTAAGTCGGAGTGACTTGCCTCGGTAGCCGGCCGGGCCGCCGCGCCGAGTTAGCCCGCTCGTCGATCTTCACGTACGTTGAGGTCACGAGGGTGTTCAGGTCGGTCGTCACAAATTGCTCTTGAACACCTCCTCTCGCGCCCGCAGGCATTCGGGCTGACTCGTCTGCAATTGGCTGTTGGCACGAGCAGGGATACCGGAAGTTGCTCCGAGGTCGGTGGCATCGGTTGATTGATGCAGAAGGCCGGCGACGCGAACGAGGCCGATCAAGCAAAATCGGCGATACAGGTCACCTGCCAGGCCGCCGCCGTCGAGCCAGAGAGCGTGCTCGACTCGATCCTGCAGACGCGAAACGCCCGCAGGTACGTAAATGTCGAGCTGATCAACGCGGTGCGTGCGGCTATCTCCTCGCCGTGATGGGGCGGTTCAGCGTCCGCAGCTGACGCGGCGGCAGAGTGGTCACCACATCTTCCCTGCCGCCGCCGACATGCGTCACGAGTTACCGGGCTACCTGGCTACCTGGCTACCTGGCTACCTGGCTCACCGCGTCCACCAGCGCTGTCCCCACCGCCACGCGCGTGGTCAGAATCTTGGCATGAGTGGTGGTGCGCCGCTCGGCCTCGTCGAAGTTGGGTGCGGCACAGATGAACATGGTCTTGCCGTCGCTGCCGCCGAGGACGGATGAGAACGGCATCTCGCCCGGCGAGATCTCCTCGATGACGTCGCCGCCCTCGCGCAGGCGCATGAGTTTCTCCGAGGCGAGGTCAGCGATCCACAGTGCGCCCTCGGCATCGATGCACATACCGTCCGGGCTGACGAGGAACTCCGCTGCTGCGTCCTCGAAGTTCGTCGTCGCGGGCAACGGCCCGAACTGGGCCCACACGCGGCGGTTGACGAGTCGGCCGTCGTCGGTGAGGTCGAAGGCGGAGATGCGGTTTCCGAACGTCTCGTTGACGATGAAGACGTTGTCCGCGGTGATCACGCTCCCGTTCGGGAACCACAGATCGGTGGCCACCTGGGTGATCCGGCCGTCGGGGTCGATCCGGTGCAGCGATCCGGGCGCGAGCGGGGCATGGTTGTCGAGGTCGAACCCGAAGTCGCCCACGTAGGCGCGGCCGTGCCGGTCGACCACGACTTCGTTGCAGAAGTCGGCGACGTGTTCGCTCAGGTCGGCGTGCACCACGAGGGTGCCGTCGGTCTCGCGGCGCAAGAGCTTGCGATCACGCATCGACACGATGAGCAACCGTCCGTCGGGCAGCCAGGCTAGTCCGGAGGGCTGCGCCGGGACGGTCGCCTCGACGCGGAGGTCCGAGCCGTCCTCCCGTGCGGACATCACGCTGAACGTGTACAGCTCGGAGAACCAGATCCGATCGTCGTGCCAGCGCGGCGCCTCGACGAACGTGCGTCCGGGGATGAGTGTGGTGAGGCGGTGAGTCACGATCGTCCTCCGCGGCTACGTGGCAGGCAGTCGGCGGGGACGTCGACTGCGAGTTCGTTCGAGGGTTACGTAGGACGCGATGGCGAACAGCAGGATGCCTCCGTAGATGATCTGCTGCCAGGCGTCCGGAATATTGAGCAGCGGTGTCACATTGTTGAGCAGGCCCAGGAACAGTGCCCCTAGCAGGGCTCCGATGAAGGAGCCGCGGCCGCCGGAGAGGACGGCTCCCCCGAGGAAGACGGCGGCGAAGCAGGGAAGCACATAGCCTGCTCCGACATCATTGGAACCCAGGCCGGTCTGGCTTGCCAGGAAGACGCCGCCGATGACGGCCCCGAGGGCGCAGACGAGAAGACTGGCTGCGCGGACGGCGGAGACCCGCTCGCCGACACGACGACTGGATTCGCCGTCGAAGCCGACCGCTCGCAGGGCCAATCCCCGCCGCGCCCTGTGGAGCCAGAACTCCATGGCGAGCGCGATGGCGACGAGGCCGATGAACGCGGCCGGCACGAAGCCGATGCCCTGCGACACCAACGACAGGAGCTGAGGCGCGATCGTTCCGGCCGGCTGTGGGCGCAAGACGATGGCGATGCCCTGGACGATTCCCATGGTCGCCACCGTCGCCACGATCGGTGTCACTTTGAGGACCTCGATGAGCAGGCTGTTGAACCCTCCGACCATCGCGACCGCCAGCGCCAGAAGGCCCAGCGTGACCAGGACGGACGATGGTCGCAGGTCGGACAAGGTCATCGACGCCAGGACGACCGTGAGACTCATCATGGAGCCGACCGAGATGTCCAGCAGGCCGGCCATCATCGTGACTTGCTGTCCGATGGCGACGAAGCCCAGCGGCAGCGTCAGAATGAGCAGGTTGGCCAGGTTGGTTTTGGTCCAGAAGACGTCCGAGTGTGCGCCCGCGTACAAGGCGACAACCGTGATCAGCACGAGGAGCACAGCGATAGGCAGGTGTGCGGAAAGTCGATTGAACATCCGGCTGAGTTGCCCGCCGCTTGCGGCTACGGCCGGCCCGTCGGCCTCCGCCACGTCGGTCGCGCTGACGAAGCTTCGGACTATCTCGCTTTCGGTCGTCGGCCCGGTCAGCTCCTTGACGACTGTTCCCCGCGACATGACGTACACCCGGTCGCAGAGTCCGGCGAGCTCGGCGGAGTCGGAGGAGTTGACCAGGACGCCGATTCCGTCGGCGGCCGCGTCGGAGAGCACGCGATAGATGTCCATGCGGGCGTGGGCGTCGACGCCCTGCGTCGGCTCGTCGACGACAAGCACCTTCGCCGGCCGCAGCGCGGGCCGGGCCAGGACGGTCTTCTGCTGGTTGCCTCCGGACAGGCCGCTGATGGGCTGGTACGGGGAGGCCGCCACGATGCCCAGCTCGTTCGTCGCCCGGCGAAAGGCCGGGAGCAGCCTGCGGATCAGGGACAGTCCGGATGGTCCGGCGTCGGAGCCGAGCTGGATCGTCGCGTTGTCCATGACGGACATGGGGGCGAAGACCGACTCGGCTGCCCGGTCTCCGCTTTGGAAACTGATGCCCGCGTCGAGCGCCGTTGCCGGAGTGACACGATGGAGTGTCTTGCCGTCGACGCTGGACGACCCGCCGGTGCGGTCGATGCCGATGATGCCTCGAAGCAGCGCGCGTTGCCCGTTGCCCTCGGCGCCGGCGACGCCCACGATCTCGCCTGCCCGGACCTGAATGGACACGGGCCCGAACCCGTGGCCCTGGAGCTCGCGAACGTCCAGTCGGGTACGGGACGAAGCAGGAGCCGCGCGGGAAGGGAACTCGAGTTCGGTCGAGGTGCCGACCATGAGTTCGACGATCTCGTCGATTTCCCAGTCCTGCGATTCGTACGTTCCCTGGATCACGCCGTCGCGCAGGACGGTGAGGCGATCGGCGAGACGCCTGATCTCAGCCAAGCGGTGACTCACGTAGACGACGGCGGTGCCCTCGTCCCGCGAGAGCTTGATGAGTTCCCCGAGCTGTTCCGCCAGTTGCATGTCGAGTGCGGCGGTCGGCTCGTCAAGCATCAGCACGCGGGGGCGGTGGGCCATCGCGCGCGCCACTTCGAGGAGCTGCCGGGCGCCCGGGCCCAGTGAGGCCACCGTGTCAGACTGTTTGAAAGGGAGTTGGAAGCGAGCGAGGATCTTGTCCAGGTCTGTCGGCTTCGGCTTGCCAACGGCATTGAAACTGAGGGCGATGTTGTCGGCGACACTCAGCTCGGCAACGAGCGAGGTGTCCTGGTAGGCGGTCATGAGGCCAAGGCGCCGGGCGCGCTTGACACCACCACCGGTGCCCAGTTTCTCGCCGCCGATGAGAACGGTGCCCTCGTTGGGCTCGATGACGCCGGACGCGATCTTGATCAGCGTCGACTTCCCGGAACCGTTCTCGCCGACCAGGGCGTGGACTTCGCCGGGACGGCAGTCGAAATCGACGTCGGACAGGGCGCGAACTCCGGGGAAGGACTTCGAAACGCCCGTGAGTGTCACGGCCGCCGACGATCGGACGTCCTTATCGACAGCCAGCGGCAGCCGGGTTTTCTCCATCGGGAACTCCTCCGCTGGGTGGATCGACGTTCGGGTCCGGCCGGATCGGACAACGCCGACCCGGCCGGGACCGTCAAGGGCTCTGCGGATCACGAACCCTCCGCGAGAACGGCCGACTCCTGGTCAGGTGTGAAGAGGGTGGGAAGCGGCGCGTTCGCCGGCATCGCCGGGTCGTACAGCGGGAGCACGTCGTTGATGTTCACCATCGGGTACGGGATCGACACGAGGTGGTCGACCTTCTGTCCCTGCTTCTTCATGATTCCCGCGGTGACACCGATGCGGCCGTACCACACACGGCTGTTGGCAACAAACGCGGTCGCCTTGACGCCGTCCGCCTGCGCCTCCTTGACCTGCTTGAGGTAGGCGTAGTTGACGACGTCCGACATCAGAATCGGCGGGGTTCGGTTCGCCTTCAGATACGGCGTGGCGAAGTACTCCAGCGTGTAGTCGTAGGCGACCGCGTCCGGGTTCTTACCCGAGGCGTAGAGCGAGTTGCCGGCCTGCGCCATGCCTTGCGGCGTCCACTGTGTGAAGCCCTCGATCGACTTCTTCCAGCCGGCGTCCGTCAGCCCCTTGTTGAGGCACGGCTGCCACGCCGCCGCGCTCGAGTTGCCGGGGATACCGGTGTAGAGCCCGTACGTACCCGGTTTGCCGACCAGCTGCGCCACCTGCTTCGCGCCGTCCTTGTAGGCACCGCACAGGTCGGCGGGCGCATAGACGTCGACCGCCTTCGCAACCGCGTCGGGCACCGGCGTCTCTATCTGGACGACGACGATTCCGGCTGCCTTGGCCTGCTGCACCACGGGCAGCACGGCGCCGCCCCAGATCGTGTCCATGACGATGACATCCGGCCGCTGAGCGATCATGCTCTTGAAGTTCGCCAGATAGCCGGCCACATCGGCTGAATAGCTGTATATGAACTTGGACACCTCAGGGGAGGCGATGGCCTGCGCGGTGAGTTCGGCCCGGAAGGTCTGTCGCCAAGGGTTGATGTTGTCGTTCGGGAACCCGATGGTGAGCGACCCGCGCCCGGTCTCACAGACGTTGGTTTGCAGGCACTCGGTCAGCTTCGCCTGCATGGCGGGGGTGACGGGCTGAGCGGCGACCTGCATCGACCGTTGCACCGCGGGATTCAGCGAGCTGAGCGGGATGTCCTTGAGGAAGGTGCGCTTGATCGTGTCGGCCACCGCCTCGGGGCTCACGGAAATGGACGCGCTGGGCGCCACCGTCTTCCCTTTGGTGGAGGAATCGCTCGACGTCGTACTGGAACATCCAGCCAGCGCGAGCGTGACAGCGGCGGTGGCTGCGGCAAGCGTGAAACCACGGCGTGATCTGCGAGGACGCTCGTTGGAGGGCTTGTCCATCGTCATTGACTTAATCCCTTTGCGCTTGAGCGGGTAACGGGGCGTGATCAGCCAGCGCGGCGTACGACCAGCTTGAGGCTGCGGCTGATCCCTGAGACGCCGTACTGGCCGAGGGTGATAGCGGCGACGGCGATGACGAGCGCGAGCCCCTGGATGACCGCGCGCTCGCCGGCCGAGAGGCCGATGATGGACAGCGCCTGGTCCAGGAGCTGAAGGAACAGAGCGGCGCTCACGACGCCTGCCACACTGGCCGGTCCGCCGGTGAACAGGACTCCCGCGATGCCAGCGACCGTGATCGTGGCGAGTTGGTACGGCGCCCCGGCGGCGACGTCCGGCGTGCCGATGTAGCCCGCAAGGAGGACTGCCGCGATGCCGTAGAGCAGCCCGGCCAGGGCGAAGGTCGACAGCTCTACGAGAGTGACTCGGATGCCGAGCGCGCGCGCCGCCCGCCGGTTGACACCGACGGCAGCGACGCGGCGGCCGAAGCGCGTCTTCCCCAATACCGCGGCGAGGAGGACGGCGGCGACGAGGGCGAACAGGAAGCAGGCATTGACGCCGAACAAAGTCTTCTGCGCCACGTTCGTCAGGGACTCGGGTGCCTGCCCGGTCAGTGACAGCGAGACGCCGGTCCAGAGCTTGATCCCGCCCGAGATGATCCCGAACGTCGCCAGCGTCACGATCAGCGCGTTCAACCGGAACACCGTGATCAGCACACCGTTCAGCAGGCTGAGCACGACCGAGACGGCCAACGCCGCCATGATCACCACGGGAGCGTTCGCCCCGGGGCCACCATAGTGGACGACCATCCCGGCGGACAGCGACATGATCGCCGAGACCGACAGGTCGATCGCGCCCAGCATGATGATCAACGTCTGCCCGAGCGCCGCGATCGCGAGCACGCCCGCCAGCGCGGTCACCAGCCCCAAGGACGCGCTGCTCAGTGTCCGCGGGGCGATGAACACTACGGTGACGGTGAGAAACACGAGTGCCGCCCAGCTCGCTCGGTAGCGCGCGGGCCAGCGGTATTTGAAGTCGGTGAGCCGGTCCGATCGGGCCGGTCCTACCGCCGGTGCGGAACCGCCACCGGGAGGATGGGCGGTCGCTTGGGATACGCCCTGACGCTGCACGTTCATCAGCCGGTCGCTTTCCTTCAGGGGTGCCTTTGCCATACCTCTGGCAGAGCTGACTAATGTAAGACCGTATTAATATGCTTGCAATGCCTGTCCGTCAAGGGTTTCGGTGGGAATCCGAGGGCGGCCGATGCGGCGGCGCCTGCCGAGACGGGTGGGCGTACCCATCACCGATGCGGCTACAGGCAGAGCTGGAGCCGCTTCTGCTCCTCGCGGGGATCGGGTCGACCCTGGTTCCCCGGATCGTCCATCATGCTATATTTTGAACCGATTTTTGACAGTTATTTCCGGACCGAGACGACTACCCCTGGGCACTCGGGGGCGATGATGATGCTGCCCGGCGGCGGGGCCAGCGCCCTTGGGTCGGCCGGTCACGCGACGGGAGACCAGCAACGGGACGGCGCCGAATGACGAGGGCCGGAGACTCCCGCAACCATGCCTCCGCGGCCGTCAGCCAACGCAGTGACGCGCCCCGCACCGGTTTCCCCGGCCCGTGCAGCTCTCCACGCCTCAAAGTGCGTTGGAGAGGAAACCGCCTCACCGGGAAGCGCCGCGCGGCGTCCGCATCACACACGATCTGCCCCGCAGCATCGGCACTTTCGACGACCGCGGACACGTCACCCGACGGGCGGAGGGGTCGCCACAGCCGTCCTGTGGCTCTGCAGCCAAGAGCCGTTTCGTTGTCGGCCTCGCGCTCCATGTGTCGAACTGTGGAACGCGTAGTGCCGCAACCGTCACCGCCCCTGTTTCTCCTGAGCCGGCCCGTGGTTCATTTACGGGCGATGGGCCGTATCCGCTGTCGACGGACGTTCAGGAAGGGTACGGCCTCGTACCGCGCGGGAAGATCAGACCCACCGGGCGGCCCGAGCTGTCGCGAGGCAACCAAGTGAGGTACCGGTTCAGATCTCCCTCCTTTCCGGACACTGGCTGCTCCCCGCATCGATCACGCCCGCATCGTGCAGCCGGCCGATCTCCTGACCCGAGAGGCCGAGGAGATCGGACAGCACGGCCTCGGTGTGTTCGCCAAGGCGTGGCGCCGGAACGGGAGGTGCCCCGCTTCCGTCCCACCGCAGCGGCCGGCCGGTGGCCAGCAGGGAACCGATACCGGGCTGGTCCACTTCCACCGCCACCGACGTCTTGTCAGCGCGTGCCGCGCGAGCCGCCTCGGCCATGTCCAGGTACGGACTCCACAGGACCCTGGCGCGATCCAGCAGTTCGCGTACCGTGCCGAAGTCCCGCTGGGCGAACCACGGCCTCAGTACGGCGGCGATGGTCTCGCGCAACTGGTACCGGTCGCTCTCCTGATTCAGATCCGCGCCCAGGACCGGCTCCAGGGCGGCGAAGACGGCGCCCGTCCCGGTGACTTCGCGAAGCGCGCGCCACTGCCCCTCGGTCAGAGCGACCACCATGAGCCGGCGGCCGTCCGAGGTCTCGAAGTCCACCCCGAAGGAGCCGTACATGTGGTTTCCGTGCCTGACTCGCGCCCCACCCCGCATCTCCGCTTCCGCCAGCCACCCCATGTTGCCCACGCCGGCCAACGCCACGTCCGCCAGAGCGAGTTCGAGCTGCGCCCCCTGCCCCTCCCGCTCGCGGTGGAGGACAGCGGCCAGAATCCCGGAGGCCGCGACCATCCCGGACAGCAGGTCCCAGGCGGGCAGCACGTGGTTGACCGGCTGCTCCGTGCCCTGGGGACCGGTCATCTGCGGTACTCCCACTTCCGCGTTGATCGTGTAGTCGACGGCCGGCGACCCGTCACTCCTGCCCTGGAAGTGCACGTGGATGACGTCCTCGCGCCGAGCGCGCAGTTCCTCGTACGTCGGCCGTCGCCGGCCGACCATGTTGTCCAGGAAGATCCCCGCCCCGCCTCCGGGCGCCGTGGCGAGGGCGAGCAGCAGTTCCCGCCCTCTGTCACTGCGGTGATCGATGGTCACCGACCGCTTCCCCTTGTTGAGACCGGCCCAGAACAGACTCTCCCCGGTGCTGGACAGCGGCCACCGAAGGAAGTCGCTCCCGCCGCCCGGAGGGTCGACGCGGATAACGTCCGCCCCGAGCTGAGCGAGAGCCAGGCCGGCCGACGGCGCGGCCACGAAGGAAGCGCCTTCGACGATACGCAGACCGCTGAGGGGCTGGAGAGATGACGTCAACGTGATTCCCTTCGGCAGAAGTGGGTGCACTGCGGGGTGTCTCGACACACACCCAGAACTGCCGGACGTTCAGAGCCAAGGAGGCGACTGCTCCGCATCAGCAGCGCGTTCGTCGCTGAACCCGCCGCACCGGGAAGGTCCGTCGCAGTGTCGGGCTCACGCGGGGTGACCGCCACAGTGCCGCACAATCGTCAGTCTATTGACAAGCCTGTCGTTGTCTTACAATCATGTCAAGCTCATCAGTCGGCGACCGGGCCGACGAGTGGCGCAGCGCCCGGCGTCCACCACACCGTTCCCGAGGACAGACCGTTGCATCTCAAGAAGAGCCCCCTCCAGGTGCACACCGAGTCCTGGCAACCGGGCGAGGTCACCTGTGAGGACTCGCTGCTCCCAGAACCTGTCGCGGCGCTTTCGGCGCTGCTCGACGAACCCGAGTCCGTCGCGGCCAACGGAGCCCCACTGCCCGCCCTGTGGCACTGGCTCTACTTTCTGGACTGGCCCGCCCAGCGCGACCTGGGAGCCGATGGCCACCCTGCCCACGGCCACTTCCTGCCTCCTGTCCCCGACAGACAGCGAATGTTCGCCGGCGGACGCTGCACCATCTCCGAACCCCTGCGCATCGGCGAGAAAGCAGTGCGGGTCAGCAGCCTGCAGGGCCTGGAGGTCAAGCACGGCCGAACCGGCGAACTGCTCTTCGTGACCCAGCGCAACGAATTCCGTCAGGAGGGCCGCACCTGTCTCGTCGAGGAACAGGACATCGTCTACCGGTCCGGCCGCGGCCCCGCGCAGAGCGCTCCCACGGCGCTCGGACCGTCGGCGCGCCCCCGAGCCGATGACGAGTGGCAGCTCTCCCTCCAGCCGGACCCGACCCTGCTGTTCCGCTTCAGCGCGCTCACCTCCAACGCCCACCGCATCCACTACGACCTGCCCTACGCCCGGGATGTGGAGGGCTACCCGGGGCTGGTGGTCCATGGCCCACTCCTGGTGCTGCTCATGATGGAACTCGTCCGCCGCCACACACCGACCCGTCAGGTGCGGTCCCTGTCCTACCGTCTGCGGAGCCCCGCCTTCGCGGGCGAGCATCTCCTCGCCGCCGGCACCCCGGCGAACGACGGGGCTCAACTGCGCATCGCCACTGGCCAACAGGGCCGGCACGCCACGGCGGAGGTGGCCTTCGCATGACCGACGTCAGCAGTTACATCTCATCGGCCCGCAGCTGGCTCTTCGTACCCGGGCACCGGCCCGACCGCTTCGCCAAGGCCGCCGCCTGTGGCGCTGACGTGGTCATCATCGACCTCGAAGACGCTGTGGCGGCCGAGGACAAGACACAGGCCCGCCTCAGTGCCGCCGCATGGCTCGCGCAGGGCAACGCCGCGGTCCTCCGGATCAACCCGCCGGGAACACCGTGGTTCCAGTCCGACCTGACGGAGGCGGGCCGCCATGGCTGCCCCGTCATGGTGCCCAAGTCCGAGGACCCGGTCGTACTCGCTGACATCGCCGCCCGCGTCGCCGGGCGCTGCGAGCTCATCCCCCTCATCGAGACGGCAGCAGGCGTGGAACGTGCCTGGGAGGTGTGCGCCACGATCGGCGTCGCCCGTGCGGCCTTCGGCAACGTCGACCTCGCCGGACAGCTCAGCGTCGCGTGGGACGACCATGCCGCCCTCGCCTACGCGCGCTCCAGGCTCGTCTCCGCCTCCGCGGCGGCAGGTATCTGCTCACCGGTCGACGGGGTCACCACCGCGGTGAAGGACGCCGGAATCCTGCGCGACGACATCACTCACGCCCGCCGCCTCGGCTTCACCGGCAAACTCTGCATCCACCCCGGCCAGGTCGAGGCCGTCGGCCGGGGATTCGCCCCGTCGCAGGACGAGTTGGAGTGGGCGCGCGCCGTCGTCACCGCCGGGGACTCCGTCACCACGGTCGACGGCCGGATGGTCGACAAGCCCGTCCTGGAACGAGCCCGGCGCCTTCTGGGACACGCCCACGACTCACACCCCGCGCCCTGATCCAGGGCCCCGACGAGCCTCGCCCCGCACCGCGAGGCCCCGGGACCCCGGGCGTGGGCGTGGGCGTGTGAGCCGGAGGCGGGCGGTGGTCGAGGGTCCCCCGCCTGCCTCCGGAAACACCCGCCCACGGAGGAGGACGTCGGCGCGGAGCGTCGGCAAAGCGCGGAGCGTCGGCCACCGACGGGGCAACGCCGCTCGGGGCCTCTGCCGGAGGGCGTGTACCGAGCCTCCCGGACGCCGATGAGGCACCAGCAGGAGGACGCAACCCGACCAAAGAGCGATGATGTCTCGCGAACATGCGGCGGTCCGTACCTCGCTGGCAGGGGCCCGCCCTGCCAGCCAACCAGCCCCGGTCGAACTGCGCGAAGTCTTCGACGCGATCCTGTACGTCAACCGCACGGGAATCCCGTGGAAATACTTCCCGCACGACTTCCCGAACCACGGCACCGTCTACAGGATCACACGCTCAGGAGGCAGATGCCGAGAATCAGGGCCATCCCAGCAATCGTAGTCGCGCTGAAGTCGACTTCCGGTGTCTCCGGGTCGTCGACCCGGAAGTTGATGGCCGCCCCGTTGTTGAGGGCGTTGAGTAGCTGACCCGAGGCCCTGCTCCAACTGTTCATCAGCTCTGTCTCGGCAGCGCTAATGACGCCACCGGGAAGACCGCCGAAGACCTGTCCGAAAGCCTGATCCAGCGGGTCGAACCTCGCAGCCTCCGCGATGGTCATGATGAAGAGCATCAGCGACCTGGCTACCGCTGCCTGATTACGGTCGTCTCGCAGGCTCGTGTACGCCGACGTCACCGCTGCTTCGTTGTACGCCATGCCACGTCGGCTCCGGCTTCCAACGCGCTCCAAATCAGTGTAGCTACCCGTAAACGCGAACTCGTCGCTGAGCTCATTGGGAAGACCAGGGGTGTCGCCCTGGAAGTAGTTAGGAGTCCCACTGCCGCGTCCGTCTCTGATCTGATAGCCGATGATGAACAGGTCCCGCGCCCGCATGATCAGGCGGACGTTGTTCCCATCCGAACTCGAGGGCACATTGCTGGCCCGAAGGTCGATGGCGAAGATGTTCTCGGATCGTGAGGGATTTGCGTTGGGATTTGTCTGCAGCACTCCTTCTCGCAGGACCCTTCCCCCGGTTGCCCGCTGGCGTACCGCATTGATCATAGTGTCGTACGCGGCCCGGCCGCCGTTGATGTCCCAGGTGATGTCCCTGCCATCGTTGATGGCGCTGGCCTTCTCCTGGAACTGCGGGGCCGCCAGGGCGGCCCCGCCCAGCAGCGTGGCGACGGCGAGGAAGAGCACCAGGAACTTCCCGTTCAGCCAACGGGAACGGCGTTTGTGGCCGCGGCCACTGGCTGTCGGCCCGGCGCCGGGCGGTGGGGTCATCGTCATGCGTCTACTCCTTGGATTCGGCCTTGAGGGCTGGGTCACTTCAGCTTTCGGTCGTGTTGCCGTGACCATACTTACTCGTTTAAGTTTGCCACCAGGGTGAAATGTCCCAACCCGGGAGTAACTTTGACTTCGATCACCAGCGGCCGTGATTGGGCTGCCGAGTTCCACAGAGCCCGCGAAATGCCCCGGCTCCGGGTGGGCGCTTAGGAATGTTCAGATGGGCATGTCATCTTTAATATCGGCGCCTTTCATGACATTTCGCCCTACAGGGGGCATATTCGCGCACTCCGGGTGTCGACCGGACCGCCCGTTCAGTCCGAACATGCCGCCCGAATTCCGCCCCGTTCAGCAATGGGCTGGAGGGTCCCCAGTAGGGACCTTCCAGGCATTTCAGGCCATGCCCGTTGGCATTAAAATCAGGCAAAACATGCTGAAACGGTCGGCACGAATCAATATCAAACGCCTACTCAGATCACCGACGAGCTCGAGGTTCCGCTTCGACGCCGGAAGCCGACCCTGCGGAGAGCACTCTGAGAGCACTCGGCGGACTGGTTTGTCTTTACAAACGACCCAACTCCCGCCGGGGGCCCTCGCGTGATGTCATCGTGGCCGGGCGAGCGAATCGGGCCGTCCCAACTCCCCCACCCCTGCTATCCCTTCCCGTGGCCGAGAACCACACAGAGAGCTGACGAGCATGCCCCTGGATCCCTTCCTCGCGGAGCGACTGCACCTCATAGCCGACCTGACGTTCGCCGACCTCGAAGACCCGGACGCCCGGTCGCGGTTCCGCCGGTTCGCGGAGGATCCGTCGGAATGGGTACAACCTGATGTCGCTGTCGAGAATCGCGAGGTCGCCGGACCACACGGGCCGGTGCCGGTCAGGACGTACACACCGCGGAACCCCGGCTCCACGGCCGTGCTGTGGCTGCACGGCGGCGGCTTCCTCGCCGGTGACCTCGACATGCCCGAGGCACACGTCGTGGCATCCGAACTGGCGGCGCGGGCCCAGGCATTGGTGGTGTCCGTCGACTACCGGCTCGCCACAGCCGGCGTCCGCCATCCCGTGCCGTTGGACGACGTGTGCGCCGCGTGGCGATGGCTCCGGACCGAGCCGGCCGCCGGCGTCCGGACCGTGGCCCTCGGCGGAGCGAGCGCGGGCGCGGCCCTGGCTCTGGCCGCAGCCCTTCGGGACCGCGACGAGGAGGTGGCGCCAGCTGACCTCCTGCTGCTCGCCTACCCGTTCGCACACTTCCCCGTCCCGGCGCTGGACGCTTCCACGGCCGCAGAGATGGGCGTTCTCCCGCCGACGATGCGTTTCACCACGGCCGACATCGAGTTCATGGTGGAGAACTACGTCGGCAGACTCACCGATCTTCCGCGCGACGCACTGCCGGGAGCGGCTGCGCTGCACGGCCTCCCGCCGGTACGTCTCCTGCTCTCCGAGTACGACGATCTCCGACCCTCCGGTGAACTCCTGGCGCGGCAGTTGGCGGCATCCGAGGTACCGGTGACGGCCTACGTGGCCGCGGGCATGCCGCACGGCCACCTCAACCGGACCCCGCCTCTGGCCGAAGTCGACCGATCACTCGACTTCTTCGCCGCCGCCCTGCGGTAGCGCCCCGCGTGATGCCCTGCGGTAGTAAGGAGCGGCCCGCTGTCGTGTCAGGGAACAGCGGACCGCTCGTCTGTGGGGCGGGTTCCACGGAACCCGGCGCGACGGCTCAGGCGCCGACGGTCTCCGCGTACACCTCACTCATCTTCATGAGCTGCTCCAGCACCTCACCGGGAAGCGGCGCGGGCAGGAAGCCGGTGAACTGGCGCATCGCCATGGACGACAGCAGGAGCAGCGCGCCGTCGTTTCCCTCCACGACTCCATCGGACTGTTCCTTGCCGAGTCCGGATGTCATCGCCGCCGTCAGAGCAGGACCGACGGTCGGGTGGGCGAACCACTCGCCTGCGGTGGAGTCGAGGGTGAGCGGCCGCAGTACGTTGTCGCCCTTCAGGACCAGGACGGCGGTGTCGACGACCTCGTGGGCGTTGTCGGCGAGCTGCACCTGATAGTCCCCGGCGGCGACGGTCCAGTCGGCGCGGGTGATGTCCCAGTAGGCGAAGGCCCGGCGGTCGAGGACGACTTCGACGGTCGTGGTCTCGCCCGGAGCGAGCGCCACCTTGGCGAAGCCGCGCAGTTCCCGGGCCGGGCTGCTGACCGGCCGTTCGGGCGCGGCCACATAGACCTGGACCACGTGCTTGCCGAAGCGGTCGCCGGTGTTCGTGACGCTGAAGCTCGCCGTGGCGGTGTCAGGGCCGGTGGGGGTGACCCGGAAGTCGGTCTGCCCGAAGGAGGTGTAGCTCAGGCCGTGCCCGAAGGGGTAGCGGACGGCCACATCGGCGGTCTCGTAGTAGCGGTAGCCGACCATCACGCCCTCTCCGTAACGGACATGGTCCTGCTCGCCGGGGAAGTTGAGGAACGACGGGTTGTCGTTCAACCGGTACGGGACGGTCTCGGCGAGACGGCCGGAAGGGTTGACCCGGCCGGTGAGCACATCGGCGACGGCGCCGCCGCCGGCCTGACCGGGCAGCCAGGCCTCGACCACGGCGTCCACCTCGTCGTGCCAGCTCTCCAGGGAGACCACACCGCCGTTGACCAGCACCACGGCGGTACGGCGGGCGGCCCCTGCCACGGCGCGGATCAACTCGGCCTGCGCGGGCGGCAGCAGGAGGTGCTCACGGTCGTAGCCCTCCGACTCGTCGGCGTCGGGCAGACCGACGACGAGCACGGCGACGTCCGCCGCTGCGGCCAACGCTACGGCGTCCTCTAGCAGTTGGGCGGCGTCGAAACGGTCCGAGGTGCGGTACCCCTCGGCGAAATCGACCTGGGCGTCGGGCAGTAGCGCACGCAACTCCTCCAACGCGCTGTCCACGTGGGTGGCGTTGACGTGGGAGCTGCCGCCGCCCTGGTAGCGCAGGGTCGTGGCGAACTCGCCGATGACGGCGATGCGGCCGTTGGGAGAGAGCGGCAGGGTCCGGTCGTGGTTCTTCAACAGCACCAGGGCGTCGGCGGCGACCTCACGGGCCAGCCGGTGATGCGCGGTGAAGTCCACTGTCACCGGGTCGGCCTGGGCGCGGACCCGCTCGGCGAGGGTGCGCAGCCTGGCGACAGCGGTGTCGACGACGGTCTCGTCCAGCTCGCCGGCACGGACCGCGTCGGCGACCAGTGCGTCGGTGTCACGATGAGTGCCGGGCATCTCCAGGTCGGTACCGGCGATCAGCGCGGCGACGCGGTCACCGACGGCTCCCCAGTCGGAGAGGACCAGTCCGTCGAAGCCCCACTCCTCGCGCAGCACCTGGGTGAGCAGCCAATGATTCTCGGCGGCGGGAATGCCGTTGAGCTTGTTGTAGGCGCACATGACCGTTGCCGGGCGGGCCTGGGTCACGATCCGCTCGAACGCCGGGAAGTAGATCTCACGCAGGGTGCGTTCGTCGACGTCGACGCTCACCCGCATGCGGTCGGTCTCCTGGTTGTTGGCCGCGAAGTGCTTGACCGAAGCACCCACGCCCTGGCTCTGCACGCCGGTCACATGCGACGCCCCCAGTACGCCGCTGAGCAACGGGTCCTCCGAGAAGTACTCGAAGTTGCGGCCGCACAACGGTGAGCGCTTGATGTTGACGCCGGGACCCAGCAGTACGTCGACCCCCAGTGCTCGCGCTTCCCGCCCGAGCGCCTCGCCCACCCGGCCGATCAGTTCCGCGTCCCAGGTGGAGGCCAGCGCGACCGACGGCGGGAAACAGGTCGCCGGGTGACTGTCGTGCAGGCCCAGGTGGTCGGCATCCGCGCGCTGGAGCCGGACGCCGTGCGGACCGTCGCTCAGCACGAGGGAGGGGATCCCCGCTCGCTCGGCGGGCTTGCTCGACCACATGTCCCGGCCCGAGAGCAGCGCGGTCTTCTCGTCGAGGCCCAACTCGGCCGGTTCGTGATCGTGATTGGTCGCCATGGTGGAGATCCTTGGGTGGGTGACGTTCAGGAGCGGGTGGCCGGCCGCAGAGCCAGGAGATGGCTGCCGGATCCGAGTCGCTCGACGGCCTCCGCGCAGCGCCAGCCGTCCGGGGCGCTGAACAGCCCGGTGGTGCCGGGCGGCAGCACGGCCCTCACCGTGAGGGTGTCGTCGCTGATCGACCAGGCGACGGACGCCGGACCGTACGGAGTGGTGATCGAGGCGTCGGCCGAGGTGAGCGTTCCGCCCGGGCGGGGCGCGATCTCGAGAGTGCGGTAGCCGGGAGAGGCGGGGCGCAGTCCGGCGACGGACCGATAGAGCCAGGTGGCGACGGCACCGTAGGCGTAGTGGTTGAACGACAGCATCATGCCCGCGTTCTCGACGTCGATCGTGCCGTCGGGCTGGATGGCGTCCCACCGCTCCCACATGGTGGTGGCGCCGCGGGCGACCTGGTAGAGCCAGCCCGGGCACTCCGGGTTGAGCAGCAGTTGGTACGCCTCGTCCGTGTGACCGGTGCCGGTGAGGGCGGGCAGCACGAACGGGGTGCCCAGGAACCCCGTGGCGATGCGACCGTCGCGGGCGCGCACCAGACTCGCGAGGGCCTTGCCCACGTCGGCGCGCTCGGTGACCGGCGCGATGCCGAATTCGAGGGCGAGCGCACAGCCGGTCTGGGTGGTGCGGGCATGGTCGCCCCACTTGCGCCAGGCGGCCTCGGCGGTACGCCGGTGCAGGTCCGCGTACCGGTCGGCGTCGTCGACGTGGCCCAGTTCGCGGGCCGCGTCGGAGAGCAGCCGGGCGCTGTGCGCGACGAACGCGGTGGCGACGTAGCCGGAGTCGGTGGTGGCGCGCGCCGGATCCTCCGGTGGTGCGGCCGGGTCGAGCCAGTCACCGAGTTGCGCGTTGCCGCTCCAGGTCCCGTCGTCGTCCAGGTGATCGACGGTGAACCCGACCCACGCGCGCATCGCCGCGTAGTGCCGGTCCAGCATGCCGTGCCCGCCGTATGCCTCGAACAGGGCGGCCGGCACGACCGTGGCGGCGTCGCCCCAGCCCGCGGAGCCGCCGGCCTTCGGCAGTTCGGTCGGTGGCAGCTCGCCGAGCGGGACGTCGGGGATAACCAACGGGACCGAGCCGTCCGGCCGTTGCTCGATGCGGAGATCGGTGAACCAGCTGTCGAGAAACGAGCCGCTGTCGAAGGTGGCGCAGGCCGTCGGGGCGAAGGCCATGAGGTCCCCGGTCCAGCCGAGCCGCTCGTCGCGCTGCGGGCAGTCCGTGGGCACAGCGAGGAAGTTGCCGCGCTGCGAACGTACGACGTTGGCGTACAGCGTGTTCACGCGCTCGTCGGAGCAGCGGAATTCGCCGATGCGGCGCAGATCGCTGGCCACCACCTCGACCTCGACCGACTCGACGGTCACGGTCGGCGGGACGACGATCTCGGCGTACCGGAAGCCGTGGAAGGTGAACTCCGGCCGCAGTTCGGCCGTACCGCCGGCCAGGGTGTACTGGTCGGTGGCACGGGCGCCGCGCAGGATGCTAGTCAGCAGGCGGCCGTCGCCGTCGAGAACCTCGGCATGCCGGACCGTGACCGTGCTCCCCGCCGGGCCGCCCACCCGGAGCCTGAGCCAGCCGGTGATGTTCTCGCCCGCGTCGACGGCGATCGTGCCGTCGGGCAGGGTCCGTAGCCCGGGCCGGATGAGCTGCACGACCCGCACAGGCGGGTGCGCCCGCTGCGACAGCCCGGCGGGCAGGGGGAGAGCGGTGACCCGCTCCCAGTCGTCGTCGACGAAGCCCCGCAGCTGCCAGCCGTCCGGTTCGTGACGGAGATCGTGTTCGCAGCCGTCGTACAGATCCGCCGCCAGCAGACCGCCGTACGCACCCCTCCAGTGGTCGTCCGTGGCGACTGTGACGGTGGTGCCGTCGGCCAGGGTGACTTCGAGCTGGGCGAGCAGAGCTGTGGTGTCGCCGTAGACGTTGCGGTTCTTGTGCCAGGTGAGATGGCCGCGGTACCAGCCGTCGCCGATCGCGGCGGACAGGGCGTTCGTGCCCGGGCGGAGCAGGCCGGTGACGTCGTAGGTGGCGTAGAGCAGCCTGTTGGGGTAGCTGGTCCAGCCCGGTTCCAGCAGGTCGTCGGAGACGGGACGGCCGTTGACGGCGGTGCGGTGCACGCCAAGTGAGGTCACGTACAGGCGGGCGGATACCGGCTCCGCCGGGAGGTCGAACTCCCGGCGGAGCAGCGGTACCGGGCCGGGGGATGTATGGCCCCGGTCACTGGGAACGTGGACGGGGCGGGCCGTCCAGTCCATGTCGTCGAGCAGCGCTGCCTCAACGCGGGCGGGTCCGCTCCATTCCGTCCGTCCGAGATCGGTGCGGACACGGACGCGCCAGTAGCGGACCTCGCGGCTGCGCAGCGGCGGGGCCGGCCAGGTGTGGTCGGTCACCAGGTCGGACTCGACCTCTCCGCTGGACGCGGGGTCGTCGAAGGCGGGGGCGGTCGACACCTGGATCTCGTAGGCGTGCTGGAGGACGCCCGGCCGTTCGCTCGCCAGAGACCAGGACAGACGGGGTTGCGGGTATGGGGTGGCCACGAGACCGGAGTCGTCCGCGGTGCGCAGTCCGACGACCGTTGTCGTGGTGTCCATGGTGTGGGATTCCTCGTTGCCGGACGTCTTCATCACTTGAGGTGCTCCCGGAGGAATCGCAGGGTGGACTGGTGCAGCGTGGTGCGGTGCGGGACGGATCCCCAGGCGTGGTCCGCGCCCTCGACGACCTCGAGGTGCGCGTCGCCGTCGTAGTGGTCCAGATAGCGGCGCACGTACTCGATGGGGCCAATGTCGTCCTTGTCGCCGTGCAGGATGTGGACCGGGCCGGCGTACCCGCTCGAGCGCCCGTAGACGTCGAGACCGGCGATGTCCTCGACGAGCGCGGGGCTCATGCGGTGCCCGTCGGCGTCGACGTAACCCTTCTCCGCGATCTCCGGAGCGAGCCTGCGACCCTTGAGGTAGCCGCTGCCGATCTCAAAGGGGGCGACGGCGGCCGGAGACCACAGACACAGCGCGACGATCCCCGGTTCCTCGGCGGCGACGATGCCGGCGACCACCCCGCCCATGCTCATACCGACCAGACCGATCCGTTCGGGGTCGACGAAGTCGAAGGTCTGGACCGTTTGGAGCACCGCGCGGGTCTCGGCGATCTCACCGGTGATCGTGACGTCGAAGAAGTCGCCGTCGCTCTCACCGTGGCCCGAGAGGTCGAACCGGACCGAGGCGATGCCGTGGGCCTCCAACAGCCGGGACATGGCGACGAAGTTGGGCAGTTCGATCCGGTTGGAGGTGAAGCCGTGCACGAATACCACTGTGGGCCAGCGGGTGCCCGTCGGCCCTTCGGGGATGTGCACCGTGGAGCGCAGCGTCATGCCGGTATAGCGGAAGTCGTGATGGCGGATCACGCGGATGCCTTTCGGGATGTGTCGACTGCGAGCGTGTGCGGCGGTTGATGTGCGGCGGCTGCGCCTCACTCGGTCAGCACCGGCGACCAGGGACGGGGGATTCCTGGCGGGGCGGGTCCGGCCAGGAGCAGAAGTTCGCGACGTCACTCAAGCGCGATACTTAAACGTGTAGGTAAACTGAGCGGAAAGCTAACCGCAGCAGCTGATTTTGGCAAGAGACCTGCCAGAGGGAGCCGATAGATGTCGGGAAGATCCGACCGGCAACGTGTGACCAGTGCGGATGTCGCGCGCGAGGCAAAGGTCTCCCGCGCGACGGTGAGTTACGTCCTCAACAACTCCCCACACCAGAAGATCCCCGAAGACACCCGGCGGAGGGTGCGGGAAGCGGCCGCCCGGCTCGGTTACGCACCGTCGGCCGCAGCGCGCTCGCTGCGCAGGGGGCGCTCGGACATCGTGCTCGGCTTGCTGCCCGACTGGCCGATCGAACACGTTCTCGGGCGACTCATCCAGCAGCTGACCAGCGCCTTGGCCCAGCATGAACTCACCTTTCTCGTGCACTCGCCGACCCACCCCACCCGGCCCCTGCGGGAAGTCTGGAAAGCCTTGACGCCTGCAGCGGTTCTGGCGCTGGACGCGTTCCCGGAGGCCGAGGCGGAGGCCGGCATCATGCGGGCAGCGGGAATCGAGGTCGTCATGGCGGTGCACGGCTCGGTACGGAGCGGGCACCAGGCTCCACTCGTTTCGGAAGAACGGATCGGAATGGCGCAGGCCCGCCACCTCGCCCAAACGCACCGCCGACTCGGCTATGCCTACCCGGATCTGGCGGTGCTCGATGCCCTGGCCGGTCCGCGACTGGACGGTGTGCGCGAGGTGTGCGCCGGACTCGGCCTCCCGGAGCCAGACGTTCGGACCGTGCCCGTCGATCCGGACGGTGCCGTCGAGGCGGTGAAGGCATGGCACGCCGCCAGTCCGCCGGTGACGGGTATCTGTGCGTTCAACGACGCTGTCGCCTTGGCCGTTCTGGCCGCCCTGCGGTCACTGGGACTGCGGGCACCGCAGGATCTCGCAGTGATCGGCGTCGACGACATCCCCGGCGCGGCCCTGGCCCAGCCACCGCTCACCACGATCGTCCGTGACACCGACGCCATCGCGCGGGGCCTGGCCCGCCGTATCGTCGACGCCCTCGACGGTGCGCAGACCTCCGCCGAACCCATCCAGGACCCGCTTCGGGTTCATGTTCGAGTGTCCGCCTGATCGGCCCCACTGTCGCGGCGGTTCACCGGCCGCCTCCGCGCTCCTGCCGCCCCGCGCCATGCTGTCACCGCGACCGTCCTCCGTGAACCTCTTGCGCAGCGAAGGCGACACAGTTAGTTTACGGGCACTCTCACTTAAAGGTGTAAGTGGCGCCCCGGTACCCCGGGAGTGACGCTCGCTGGAGGTAACGCCTTTGCATCGACGTCACCTCCTGCAGCTATCGCGCCGAGATTCCTCGACCGCGGCGGATCCTCATGGCTCCGCTCCTTCGTAGCGGCATAGCGGCCACCCAGTCCAACACCTGCCGCTCGGTCCGCCCACCTCGGTGGCTCGATCGAGTCCCACTTCGTCCGCCGCACCCCCTGCCCCCCTCTCGACCCCACGGAGATCTCAATGAAGAGAAGAACCGTCCTCCACTCCTCGATCGGCGTGGTGGCAGCACTCACGCTCGCCGCCTGCAGCGCAGGCAACAGCAACACCGGCGGCAACGGCAGCGCAGGCCCGGCGAACCTGACCATCGCGTTGAATTCGGCGCCAAACAGCATGGACCCCGCCCAGGCCGCCGTGGGGCCCGGCCTGAACTACACGGACCCGGCCTACGCCTCGCTGCTGAGCCGCAAGGCCGACGGCACCCTGGCGGCCGGGCTGGCGGACAAATGGGGTTATGTGGGCAGCGGGAACACCAAGTTCCAGCTCAGTCTGCGTAAGGGGGCGAAGTTCGCCGACGGCACGCCGATCACCGCCAACGACGTCGTCAACTCGATCAAGTATTTCCAGAAGGGCAGCGGACCCGCCGGGGCCTACTTCCGTCCCCTGACCTTCTCGACTCCGGACAACTCGACCGTGGTGGTCAGCAGCCCGACGCCGTACCCCGACATGGGCGCCCTGTTCACACCCGAGTTCCTGGGCGGCGCAATCATCAGCCCCGCGGGGCTGAAGAACCCGAAGAAGTTGGCCTCCACGACCTTCGGCGCCGGACCGTACGTATACAGCGCCCAACAGTCGGTCTCCAGCGACCACTACGTCTACCTTCCGAACAAGAACTTCTACGACCAGGCCGCCATCCACTTCAAGAAGATCACCGTCCAGGTGATGCCGAACGTCAACTCGCAAGCGCAGGCCCTGAAGTCCGGGCAGATCGACGTCATGTACGGCACCCCGGACGTGGCGCCGACCGTCGCGGGCGACTCGTCGCTCACCACGATCAAGAGCCCCACCACCTGGGCCGGCCTGTTCCTGCTGGACCGCGAAGGCACCGTCGTCACGGGACTGCGCGATGAGCGGGTGCGGCAGGCGCTGAACTTCGCCATCGACCGAGCCGCGATCACCAAGGCGGTCTACGGCGACTACGGGAAGCCGCTCTCCCAGCCTGCGATGCCCGGCTACGACGGCTACAGCACCGAAGCCGAGAAGACATACGCCTACGACCCCGCCAAGGCCAAGCAGCTGCTGAAGGCGGCGGGATACCCGAAGCTGACCATCCCGGTGAACTACGGGTCGTTCGACCCCTCGACGACCAAGATGCTCCAGGCCGTGCAGGATCAGCTCGCCAAGGTGGGTGTGACTTTGAAGCTGAAGGCCGCCGCCAACTTCGGTGGCTGGATCAACGACCTGCTGTCGAAGAAGTACGCGGCCACGGTACTCACGCCCGGCCAGGGTGGTGGTGCGAACTTCTACGCACAGCAGGCGGGCTTCGCCAAGACGGGCATCATGAACGTCTTCGGTGTGGGCGACAAGGACGTCGATGCCGCGTTCGCCCTGCTCGCCAAGTCGGACCCCCAGTCCAGCGGCGCGGCGGCGAAGGAGCTCACCGATGTGATCGTACAGAAGGCGCTCGCGCTGCCGGTGGCCTCCACCGACACGATCGTCATGTACAACAACAAGCTGCGCGGGGTGAAGTTCGCGGTGGGCACCGCCCAGCTGACCTCGAACGTCACCTGGGTCTCTAACTGACGAGGACAGATGTTTCCCATCATTCTCCGCAGGCTGGCGCTGTCCATCCCACTCCTGGTGGTCGTCTCGGCGATCACCTCCCTCCTGGAGTCGTTCGTGCCGGGTGACCCGGCACGAACGGTCCTGGGGGTCAACGGGACGAAGGAGCAGTACGACGCGCTGAGGGCCGCGCTCCATCTGGACAAGCCGTTCGTCGAGCAGTACTGGCTGTACCTGCGCGACATCCTGCACGGCGACTTCGGCAGCTCGCTGTTCAGCGGCGAGTCCGTGCTGGGGATGGTCGAGCAACGCCTGCCGGTCACGCTGACCCTGGTGATCGGGGCCACCGTGCTCTCGACCCTGGTCGGCGTGCTGCTCGGCGTGTACAGCGCGACGCGTGGTCGCTTCAGCCGCCGGCTGACCGACGTGGTGTCCCTGCTGGGCAGTGCTCTGCCCAACTTCTGGCTCGCGCTGATGCTCGTCTCTCTGTTCGCCGTCAAGTTCCCGATCTTCCCGGCCACCGGGTACACCCCGTTCGCCCAGTCACCGGGGCAATGGGCGAACGGCCTCGTGCTGCCCGTGATCGCTCTCTCGATCGGGGGTGTCGCCCTGATCGCCAAGATCACCCGCGACGCGATGCTGACCACCCTGGGCCTCGACCACATCAGAACGCTGCGGGCCTCCGGTGTCCGGCCCGCGTCCATCGTCTGGAAGCACGCCCTGCGCGGTTGCGGGCTGCCGGTGGCTACCGCGATCGGCCTCACGATGATCGCGTACATCCCCGGCACGATTCTCGTCGAGAACATCTTCACCCTGCCCGGGCTCGGGACGACGGTTGTGGACGCGACCAACCAGCACGATCTGCCGGTCGTTCAGGGCGCTGCCATCATTTTCACCATGCTGGTGATCGCCGTGAACCTTCTCGTCGATGTTCTCTACAGCCTCCTGAACCCGAAGGTGCGTGTGGCATGACCGCTGCGGATGCGCCCGTGAGCGTGCGATCACGGAAGTGGACCAACCCCTTCGCCGGGATACTTCGCCGCCCTCTCACTGCGGCTGCGCTCGCCGTGGTCCTTGCGATCACTGCGGCCGTGATCCTCGCCCCTCTCCTGGCACCGCATCCGCCGCTGGCGCAGGACCTGCTCCACACGCGCGGCGGTCCATCGGCGGACCACCCGCTGGGCACCGACGACCTCGGCCGCGACGTGCTGAGCCGGCTGCTCTACGGCGGGCGGCCTGCCCTGCTGGGGGTGGGTGTGGCCGTGAGCGTCTACATCGTTCTGGGCATGTCACTCGGCATCCTCGCCGGCTACCTGCGCGGCTGGACCGACCGGGTCATCGTGGCCGTGATGGACGTCATGCTCTCCGTTCCCGTGATCATCCTCATGCTCGCCGTCCTGGCGATCTTCAGCCAGAGCAACGTCGCCGCCATGCTCACGCTCGGCGTCCTCTCAGCCGCTGGCCTCGCACGGATCATCCGCAGCTCGTGCATCGCCCTGCGGGAGGAACTGTTCGTGGACGCCGCCAGAGTCTCCGGGCTCAGCCCGGCACGGATCATGGCACGGCACATCTTCCCCGGCCTGGTAGGGCTTCTCCTGGTCCAGGTGTGCCTCTTCTCGGGCATCGCCCTCATGGTGCAGACCGGCCTCGGGTTCCTCGGTCTGGCCACCCTGCCGCCCGCCCCGAGCTGGGGCGGCATGGTCGGAGAGGCCTCGCAGGTCATCGAGCAGAACCCCTTGCTGCTGTTCATCTCCGGCGGCCTGATCGGCCTCATGTCCCTCGCCTTCGGGCTGCTCGGCGACGGACTGCGCGACCTCACTCAGGAACGAAGGCGAGGAACCGGCGGCCGGTCGCGACGGCCGGTGCCCGTGGCGGTCGCCACGGGCACCGCCGAAACCTCTCACACACCGCCTGACGCGGGAGTGCTCACGGTGCGCGACTACTCGATCGCCTTCGCCACCGCGCAGGGCCCGCGTACCGTCGTCGACTCCGTCAGCTTCACCGTGAACGCCGGCGAGATCTTCGGTCTCGTGGGCGAATCCGGGAGCGGCAAGACGGTGACGGGCCTGTCGCTGCTCGGGCTGCTCGCCCCGGGCGGGGCGGTGACGGGTGGCTCGGCCTGGCTGGCCGGTACCCGGATCAGTGGTCTGCCGGAGCGGGAACTGCAGCGCATCCGCGGCAGCGAGATAGCCCTGGTGTCGCAGGAACCCATGGTGGCACTCGACCCGTACTTCACCATCGGCTCACAGCTGTCCGAGGTCGTCCGCCGTACTGGTTCCGTGTCGGGCGGGAAGGACGCCGTCAGGCAACGGGTTCGCGAACTGCTGACCAGCGTCCACCTGCGCGATCCGGACGACCTCGCGCGCCGGCACCCGCACGAGCTGTCCGGCGGCATGCTCCAGCGGGTCGCCATCGCCATGGCACTGGCCGGGTCACCGAAGGTGCTGATCGCCGACGAGCCCACCACGGCACTGGACGTCACGGTGCAGGCCGGCATCCTCGATCTGCTCCGGTCACTGCGTGACGAGCACGGCATGGCGATCATCCTGATCACGCACGACCTGGGAGTGGTGGCCGACATCTGCGACCGGGCGACCGTGATGGAGAAGGGCCGGATCGTGGAAGAAGGGGCGGTCGAGGACATCTTCTACCGGCCCCAGCACCCGTACACGAAGAAGCTCATCGACAGCACACCCAGCATCGCGACGACCGAGAGCAGGATCGCGTGACCGGCACACCCATACTCCAGGTCGAAGGGCTCGCGGTCCGCTACCCCTCCCGTGGCCTGCGCAAGCCCCCCAACACGATCATCGAGGACGTGTCGTTCGAGGTTGGTAAGGCCGAGACGGTCGCGCTCGTGGGCGAGTCCGGCTCGGGCAAGACCACCATCGGCAAGGCCGTCCTGGGACTGACCCCGGTCAGCGCCGGACGCGTACTGCTCGGTGGCCGGGACATCACCCGTCTCACCGGCCGCGCCCGGCGCGCACTGTCCACCGACATACAGGCGATCTTCCAGAACCCGTACGGTTCGCTCAACCCGGCCCTGCCTGTGGGCCGGACACTGGCCGAACCCCTCCTCGCCGGGTCAACCCGCTCACGTAGAGAAGTCCGCGAGCACACCGCCGACCTGCTCTGCCGAGTCGGCCTGCCCGAGGACGCCGCCGACCGGTACCCCGCCCAGTTCAGCGGAGGCCAGCGCCAGCGCATCGCCATCGCCCGAGCGGTCGCCAGGCAACCCAAGCTCATCATCTGCGACGAGCCGACCAGCGCACTCGACGTCACCACCCAGGCCGCCGCGCTGGAGCTCCTTTCCGAACTCCAGAACA
Organism: Streptomyces kryoterrae; assembly: GCF_054072135.1. Classification (NCBI taxonomy): domain Bacteria; kingdom Bacillati; phylum Actinomycetota; class Actinomycetes; order Kitasatosporales; family Streptomycetaceae; genus Streptomyces; species Streptomyces kryoterrae. The sequence continues at coordinate 966,539 of NZ_CM133358.1, forward strand.
CCCTTGGCTGTGCGTACCTGTTCATCACCCACGACCTCGCGGTCGTCAAGGAGTTCGCGGCACGCACCCTGGTGCTGCAGGACGGCCGCATCGTCGAAGAGGGACCCAGCGTCGACGTGTGCCACCAGCCGCAGCACGAGTACACGCGGCGACTGGTGGCGGCCGCGCCCGTCCCAGACCCGATCCTGCAACGCAAGCGGCGTCAGCAGCGGACGGAGGTGGCAGCGACCGCTTGACGATCCGGTCGGCCCGGGCAGCCGACGCTGCTCAGAGAGACGGCCGCCCAAGCACCCCATCCGCACCGGCGTGCGGTAACAATGCGACGAGGCCTTCCAACGATCCGCCAGGACAGCTCGGGGCCACATCCGTACGGCCCCCGCCCGGGAGCGATTCCTGATGCTGTTGGTTAATATTCCGGTCTCGGCGTGACGTCGGCCCCCAAGACCCGATAGGTCTTGGGGGCCGACGTTGTCGTATGGGGTGGGTGTCCATGTCTATGAGGCCTCAGGAGCCGGGGGAGGTCCCGGTGGAGACGGGGCGGGTGACGCGGGCGGCCTTCCCGAAAGGGAGCTGGGCCATCCGAATCCGTGATGAGCTGGGAGTTCTCTTCCGAGTCGAGGAGTTCGCCGGGCTGTTCGCGACGCGGTGGAAACCCGCGAGGTCGCCGGGGCAGCTGGCGTTGGTACTGGTGTTGCAGTTTGTGGAGGGGCTGACCGACCGGCAGGCGGCCGAGGCGGTGCGGGCCAGGATCGACGTCAAGTACGCCCTCGGGCTGGAGCTGACGGATCCCGGGTTCGACTACTCGGAGTTCCGTGACCGTCTGGTCGGAGCCGATGCGGGGCGCCAGGTCCTGGACGGCATCCTGGCCGCGGCCGGGGAGCGAGGGCCGCTCAAGACGCGAGGCCGGGCGCGCACCGATTCCACCCATCCACCGGCATCGCACCGACCTCAAGACCGGCAAAATCGCCAGTGAGACCGTCTACGCCATCGCCGACCTGACGGCGCGTGCGGCATCTCCCCAGGCCATCGGCCAACTCGCCCGCGCGCAATGGGGCATCGAGGCCGTGCACCACGTAAGAGACACCACGTTCGGCGAAGACGTTTCGAAGATCCACACCGGGCACGGACCGGAGAACATGATCACCCTGCACAGCTTCGCGATCAGCATTTTATGTGTCGCTGGGCACCACAGCATCGCCGTCGGCCTGCGCGAGCTCTCCTACAGGCCCTTCGCCCGCCCACTGGACTTGATCGGACTGCCCTTACCCGCAACACCACATGATCACCAGGACTTTGAATCAGCCCTGCATCATGGACAGACTCCCCAGATGCCCGACTGACATGCTGCGGCCGGAGTGACAGCATCCTCCCGCGACACGGCCCTGGCACGAAAGCGCGAGTGCCCTTTGCAACAGAGGCGTGACCACCGGCTACCCGAAGGCACCCGCGCACCGGTCAGACGGATGCGCGGACTCGAATCAGGAGTTCGTCCCGGAGGGGCTCGGCGGGAATCTCCTGTCCGGCCAGCGTGTCGATGACGCGGCGGGCCAGGCCCCGCGCGATGGCGTCGGTGTCACGGACGATCGTGGTGAGCGGTGGCTGGGCCAGGGCCGCGCCGGGGATGTCGTCGACGCCGATCACAGCCAGATCCTTCGGAGCGCGAAGCCCGAGGTAACTCAAGCCACCCAGCACAGCGAGGGCGACATTGTCGTTGAACGCGCAGATCCCCGTGACCGGTGGGTCGGCGGCAAGCCACGCCTTCACCGCTTCGGCGGCGCCCGGCGCATCGAGGGGGACCGTCCGGACATCCGGCTCAGGCATGTCCAGTTCGGCGCATACCTTGCGGACGCCGTCCAAGCGCGGCTGGGCCAGGACGTCGAGTCCCGGCAGATCGGGGTAGGCGTAGCCGAGGCGGCGGTTGGGTCCGGCGAGGTGCCGTGCCTGCAATGCGCCGATGGGTTGCTCGGAGACCAGAGGTGGCCGGAGCTCACCCCGTGTCAACCCGTGCATCGCCATGATCACCTCAATGCCCGCCGCCCGCATCGCCTCGCCTTCCCGGTCGTCGAACTCCTGCAGGGACAACACCGCTGCTGGGGTAATGGCTTTCCAGATGTCCCGCAGGGGGCGCGCAGGGGGCGCCGACGAGTGCACCACGAAGGTCAGCCCGTTCACGGCGAAGGCATTGGTCAGCTGCTGGATGAGCCGTCCGAGGACATGCTCGATCGGCCAGTCCGGCAGCAGGCCGAGCACGATCTCCGAGCGCCCTGTGCGCAGGGCACGCGCCGCGGCCGAGGGCGCGTAGCCGAGCCGGGCGGCGGCTTCCCGCACCCGCTGCCGCGTGGCTTCGAGGATCTTCTGATGGGGAACTTCGTTAAGGACGTAACTCACCGTCGCGCGGGAGACTCCAGCCTCCCTCGCCACATCCGCGCTGGTCACCAGCCTGCCCTCGGACACCCCGGTCACCCGCCGCCTCAGTCGCACCTCATGTCAAAGCCCCCGGCCGCGGTTAGCTTACCCGCCAGATCACCGGGCTGGCACGAGTCAGTGAAACGAGTAGGCAGGCCGGATCCTGTTCACCCACCTGCTGGTCGTCGCGGTCGTCGTACCGCTGTTGCGCCTCACCCTCAGCGAGTCGGCCGAACGGGTGGCTGCCCGCTCCGAGACCATCGAGTTCAGCCGCATCCGCGATCTCTTCCGAGCGCCGACCGTGTACGCCCTGCTGGCAACGGGCTTGTGCTACGCCACCTGCAACCTCGGCGCGAACAACCTCGGCCGGTTCGGCACGTTCCTGTAAACCGCTCTGGCCAAGGGCGAGGTCGCACAGCTCACCCTGATCGGACTGCCGATCGGCTTCGTCGCCGGCCTGCTGTTCATGCGAGCGGTCGACAGACCGGCCCGGCGTGCCTGGTTCGCGGTCGGCTCCGGACTGATCGTCCTCACCTGAGGGCTGCCCGCACTGCTGGGGCCGAGCAGGTTCACTCTGGTCGCCGTCATGCTCATCTCAGGTCTCGGCAACACCTTCGTCGGTGAGTCGGTCCGAGGTCTGGTCGCAGGAGCTGTTCCCGACCCTGCCGCGGGCTACCGCCCAAGGGGTCACTATGGCCTTCACCCGGGCCGTCGCCGGTCTGGCCGCGCTGGGCACTCCCGCCTTCTCGCTGGGCCACACCCGCCTGATGTTCGGCACGCAGTTCGGCCTGTTGCCGGCCGCGGCGGTCGTCGGCCTGATCCGCATACCCCGCCTGCCCAAAGCCCTCCAGCCCGAACCGCCGGCCGCGTCGACCATGCGACGGCGACCGGCCCAGCCCTCCCCTGATCCGAACTACTTCGCCCGCCGATTCCGAACCCATTTCGGGACCCCCGCCTTCGGCGCGGCATCCCCGCTGATCACCCGCCTGCCGCTGGATGTCCCGGTCATGCAGCCACCTTCTGATAATCCTCTTGTCAAGATTCAGGACCGCGGACTAACCTACGCCCACGTTACCTACACGTTTAAGTACCACGCTGTAAGTAACGTTCCGTGGCGTGAGCCCGTTGGCACGGCGCTGCGTCTTCAGGCACCCCGGCCCCACCCCTGGTATTCGGCGAAGAGGACCCACCGTGATCCGCACCTCCTTCAATGACGACTGGCAGACCCGGCACAAGGTGAACCCCTTCGCGGAAATGACCGGCCCCGTCGCCCCGTTCCGTGACGTCAGACTGCCGCACGACGCGATGATCGGTCAGGATCGCGTTCCTCCGGACGGTGCACTGACGATCGAGTCTGGCGCGGGCGCCTACTTCCAAGGCGGTGTCTTCGAGTACCGCAAGACGTTCTTCGTGCCGGAGGAACTGCGCGGCAAGCGGATCCTTTTCCAGTATGAGGGTGTCTACCGCGACGCCACCGTGCACATCAACGGCGACTTCGCCGGCCAGCGTCCCTACGGCTACTCCCACTTCACCGTCGACGCCGACCTCTATCTTCGATACGGCCAGGACAACGAGATCCGCGTGGAGGCACGCGCCCACCAGGACTCCCGCTGGTACACCGGGGCCGGCATCTACCGCGACGTCTGGATGCTCACCGGTGACATCGTACGTATCGCGCCGGACGGAGTCCGTGTGACCACGTTGGACGTGGAAGGCGAGCAGGCGGTGGTTGAGGTCGCGACCCGACTGCGCAACGACTCCATCGCCCTGCGCACGCTCGACCTCGCCGTGAGTGTCCTGGATTCCTCGGGGAACGCGGTGGCGGACGACGTCACCAAGGTCACCGTGCTGCCCGGCGAGTACGCCACCGTCCGCTCACGCGTCTACCTGAATGAGGCCCGGCTGTGGGACGTGGACAGCCCCCATCTGTACAGCTGTCGTCTCACCCTGAGCGACGCCGGCGAACCGCTGGACAGCGACAGCGTTCACTTCGGCGTCCGCTCGCTGCAGCTCGACCCCGACCGGGGACTGCGTATCAACGGCCGCAGCGTCAAGCTGCGGGGGACGTGCGTGCACCACGACAACGGCCCCCTCGGCGCGGCCACCTACGCCCGCGCCGAGGAACGGCGGGTGCAGATCCTCAAGGACGCCGGCTTCAACGCCATCCGCATGTCCCACCACCCGATGAGCAAGGCCATGCTCGACGCCTGCGACCGGCACGGCATGCTCGTGGTCGACGAGACCTTCGACGTGTGGACGTCCGCCAAGAGCGGATTCGACTACAGCCTGCATTTCCCCGAGTGGTGGGAGCGCGACGTGGAGGCGATGGTCGCGAAGGACTACAACCACCCCAGCGTCATCATGTACTCGATCGGCAACGAGATCCCCGAGACCGGATCCGCTGTCGGCGCCGCCTGGGGCCGCAAGCTCGCCGAGAAGATCCGCTCCATCGACAGCAGCCGCTACGTCACCAACGCCATCAACTGCCATTTCGCCGCCATATCCGATGCCGCCGCTCTGCACGAGATGGAGAAGGAGAAGGAAGCCGAGAGCGGCGCGGGCATCAACACCCTGATGGCAGAGATGTCCGACACGACGAACCACATCAGCGCCTCCGACGTGGTCACCCGGCGCACGGCCGAGTCCTTCAGCGTCCTTGACGTCGCCGGCATGAACTACGCCGACAGCCGCTACGCCCTCGACCGGGAGCTCTTTCCGAACCGGATCATCCTGGGCACCGAGACCTTCCCCACCCTCATCGACCGCACCTGGCAGCTGGTGGAGCAGTACAGCCACGTCATCGGCGACTTCACCTGGACCGGCTGGGACTACCTCGGCGAGGTCGGCATAGGCCGCCCCCAGTACGCGACCCCCAAGAACCCCCACATCGTCATGGGCGCCCCCTTCCCCCACCTCCTCGCGGGCTGCGGAGACGTCGACATCACCGGCCACCGGCGCCCCGCCTCCTACTACCGCGAGATCGTCTTCGGCCTGCGCACTGCCCCCTACATCGCCGTCCAGAACCCTGAGACCCACGGCAGGACCTTCATCGGCACTCCCTGGGCATGGAGCGACAGCATCGCCAGCTGGACCTGGCCCGGCTGGGAGGGCAAGCCCGTCACCGTCGAGGTCTACAGCGACGCCGACGAGGTCGAACTCTGTCTCGACGACCGCCCGGTGGGCCGCGTGCCGACGGGCCCGGCACACCGCTTCCGCGCCGCCTTCGACCTCCCGTACGAGCCCGGAGAGCTGTGCGCCGTCGCGTACCGGAACGGCGAGGAGACGGGCCGCTGCCGGCTTGGCTCGGCCCAGGGCCCGGTGACGCTGACCGCAGAGCCGGACCGGCTGGCCGTTACTGCGGCGCACGGCGAACTCGGCTTCGTCACCCTCACCCTGACCGACCCACACGGGACCTGCTGGACCGGCGCCGACCGTCCGGTCCGTGTGGAGGTCTCCGGCCCCGGCGAGCTGATCGCCCTGGGCAGCGCCGCCCCGCAGACGCAAGAGCGGTTCGACGCGGCCGAGCGGCACACCTACAACGGACGGGCTCTGGCGATCGTACGGCCTACCGCCGTCGGCAAGATCCGCATCCAGGCGACAGCCCCCGGATGCGAAGCAGCCGAGACCATCATCACCGTCGAGCAGGCAACACCTCCTCAATCGTGATGCGCGCCGGGGTCAAGGGCCTCGGCGAGCTCCTGATTGGTGTCGCACCCGCCATCGCGAACACTCCGCTCGGGATGCCCGGAACTGTGGCCACGCGAGACGCGACGGCCAGGAGATCCGCCTCGGCGGCCCCGGTCATGAAGAAGATGTATGCCTCGCCGTACTCCTCTCCTTCGTCATGCACTTCCGCTACCTCCTGTTCAGCAAGGAAGTCCTCGACCTGGTCAATCCAGGGGAAGGCATGAACCCTCCGGGGTGCCCGGGACCTCCCGAAGGGGCACATAGATCTCAACGATGGTGTCCATACGGGCATGGTCCCTGGCCAGAACCCGGCCGCATGCTCCGCTCCCGGAACACGGCGAGGCGTGGTGAATCGACCCGAACCGGACGGCATCTGACTACGCCGAAGCCCTGACCGCGATGGCGTCAGCCATAGAGCACGGGAACACGGCGGAACGACAGCCTGGGAGCTGAGGGGACGGCTTACCGGCCCGCCGGACGGTTTAGTGCAACGAGAAATGGTCGAGGGCAGACAATTTCCACCGCGTTCATCGTGGTGAGGGAGCAGGCGGTACTCCCCCGTGGGCATCGACTCCCATCACCGCATCACGAAGAGATTGGGTGGAGCGTCATCGTCCGTCGAGATCATGACACTCTTGGTTTCGAGGTATTCGTTGACCGCCTCTATTCCTTGCTCCCGTCCCATACCGGACCGTTTCATGCCGCCAAAAGGCACCATGTAACTGTATGTGCGGTAGGTATTTACCCAGACAGTTCCTGCGCGGAGCGCCTTCGACATGCGCATGGCCCGGCCGATGCTCTTCGTCCAGACCCCTGCTACCAGCCCGTACGCAACGTCATTGCCGATCCGTACGGCCTGCTCCTCGTCATCAAAACCGATGATCGAGAGAACCGGACCGAAGACCTCTTCCTGGGCAATGCGCATACTGTTGGTGACGTCGACCAGTATCGTGGGTTCGACGAATTGACCGCCGGTCAGGCCGGGCCCGGCCGCCGGCTTGCCACCGAGAACGCAACGCGCGCCTTCCGCCTTTGCGATGTCGATGTAGTGCAACACCTTCTGATACTGCGGAGGCGTTGCGATGGGGCCGACATTCGTCTGGGGATCCATTGGATCACCGAGCCGCACGTCCTGGGCGAGGCGAAGCAGCTTTTCCGTGAAGACGTCCTTGATCGAGTTGTGGACGAGAAGTCGCGACCCCGCCGAGCACATCTGGCCCGCCGCTCCGAAGATGCCCGCGACCACTCCCGCCGCGGCCCCGTCCAGGTCGGCTTCCTCAAACACGATGTTCGGCGACTTCCCGCCGAGCTCGAGAGAGACGCGTTTCATGGTGCGCGCCGCAGTCTCGTATATCCTCGCTCCGGTCGCATCTGAGCCCGTGAAGGTGATTTTTGCGACGTCTTGGTGTTCGACCAATGCGGCCCCCGCCTCTGGGCCGAAGCCGGTGACGACATTGAATACGCCGCCGGGCAGTCCAGCCTCTTTCATGAGCCCGGCGAACTCCAGCGTGCTGGCAGAGGCGAACTCTGACGGCTTCACCACTACGGCGCAACCTGCGGCCAAGGCAGGGGCACACTTGACCGCAACAAACCACAACGGAGAGTTCCAAGCGGTCAGTGCGGCCACGACGCCAATCGGCTCGCGAAAAGTGAAAGCGAACGTATTGGGCTTTTCGATTGGTATTGCGGCGCCCTCAATCTTGTCGGCCAACCCGGCGTAGTAATACCAGCATTCGGAGATCGAAGCGAGCTGGCTGCGCATCTCAGCAAGCAACTTCCCGTTGTCGCGCGCTTCGATCTCAGCGAGCCGTTCTGCGTTCTTGACGACGAGATCGCCGATATTGCGCATGATCTTGCCGCGCTGCGAGGCGCTCAAGCTCGCCCAGGGCCCATCCGTCATGGCGCGGTCGGCGGCGCTCACAGCACGCGACACGTCCTCGCCGTTACCACGGGGGATCTGAGCCCAGGGCTCTCCCCGATACGGATCATAGGTGTCGAGCCACTCGCCGCCGTCAGGGTCGACCCAGTCACCATTGATGTGCAGTCGATACTTCGTCATACGTTGTCCTCCATTCGCAGTGGCACAGCCTCGCGAGCCGCCCATCGGCGCTCCCCACCACGGCCTGGCATAAATGGTCCGAACGCCGCAAATGCCGGTGGTGATCAAACCTGTCGGGAGGCCAAAGAAGGCTTCGCAGGATGCCGCCGCGCCGTTCGAAGCGGACCGCAGGGCGACGGAAGCAGCCCCGCATGAGACGGACGGCGTCTGGCCGTGAGTGCGCAGGAAGTCCAGCCCGGAGATGACAGTGAAGTCGCGGGCGTACGGTTCGGCGCCCGCAGGGCCGGCCCTGGTCGCACGACGATTGGCTGGAGGGATCCCAGGCAAGACGTACACCTCCGATGCAGCAAATCAACCGAGGGCGCCGGCGGTCACGCAAGCACATGGCCGGGCCACCGCATTCGCGCTTGCCTCCGGAGCCGAGGGGTCTCTGCGCCTACACCAGCCGACATTCTGTCGGACATTAGAAGTTGCGGTCAATGGTCAGACTTCGACTGACCAGTTGGCCCACCCTGCCACTGGGGCTCGCAGCAAGGTCACCCCCACCTGTCGGGCGTCTCGACCGGCGCAGCTCGCCTTGGCGGGTTACATCGCCCCTCGTCCCCACGCTCTCCCCGCCGAGAGATACCGCCGGCGCGGACGCCAACAGAGCTCCGCTGCCGAAGGCGGCCGCGAACCGCTGAAGGCACTGAGCTGCGTCAGCGGCCAGGAACAGGAGGCCCGCCCTCCCACAGCATCAGGCAGGCGTAGAACGTGTTCGAGGTACGGCACAGTCATGTTCACGGCCCTTGTGCTGCTCCCGTGTTCCTGATCAGCGAGACGGAACCAGCAGAAGGGCCGTGGACACTCGATGACTCCTATCCCCGCGAACGCAAACGGACTCCGTTCCGGCCGACCGGGAAGAGAAATGACCAGCCCAGACCGGGCCGCCAGGAAGGCCACTCTCAGAGTGCGCGGAGGATGTCTTCGACACGCTCCTTCGCGTCACCGAACAGCATCGCCGAGTTCTCCCGGAAGAACAGCGGGTTCTGCACGCCGGCGTAGCCGGAGGCCATGGAGCGTTTGAAGACCACGACGTTGTCGGCCTCCCAGACCCGGAGTACGGGCATGCCCGCGATCGGGCTGCCGGGATCGTCCATCGCCGCCGGGTTGACGGTGTCGTTGGCGCCGATCACGAGCACCACGGACGTGCCGGCGAAGTCGTCGTTGAGCTCATCCATCTCCAGCACGATGTCGTAGGGCACCTTGGCCTCGGCCAGCAACACGTTCATGTGACCAGGGAGCCGCCCCGCGACCGGGTGGATCCCGAAATGGACGTCCTTGCCCTTTTCTCTCAACTTGCGGGTCAGTTCGGCCACGCCGTGCTGCGCCTGGGCGACGGCCATGCCGTAGCCAGGGGTGATGATCACCGAGTCGGCGTCCGTGAGCATTTCCGCGACGCCTTCGGCGTTGGTCTCGCGGTGCTCGCCGTAGTCCTCGCCGCCACCCGGTCCTGCCTCGATGCCAAAGCCACCGGCGATGACGGAGACGAAGGACCGGTTCATCGCCTTGCACATGGCGTAGGACAGGTACGCGCCCGAGGAGCCGACCAGGGCACCCGTAATGATCAGCAGGTCGTTCTCCAAGAGGAATCCCGAGGCGGCTGCGGCCCAGCCGGAGTAACTGTTCAGCATGGATACCACGACCGGCATGTCGCCACCGCCGATCGAGGCCACCAGATGCCACCCCAGCAGCAGCGCGACCGCGGTGACCGCCAGCAGCAGCCAGAGACTCGGCTCGATCACGAACCAGGTGGTCGATGCCGCGAACACGAGCAGGGCACCGAGGTTCAGGGCGTTCTTGCCGGGCAGCGTGAGCGGCGCGGACTTCATCCGGGCGGACAGCTTGAGGAAGGCCACGACGGAACCGGTGAACGTCACCGCACCGATGAACACGCCGATGAACACCTCGGCATGATGGATGCCCAAGTTCTCCGTGGCCCGCAGCACCTGCGCGGCGCCGCCGTCGAGGTCCGCCTCGACATGAAGGTAACCGTTCCAGCCGACCATCACTGCGGCCAGACCCACGAAGCTGTGCAGGAGGGCGATCAGCTCCGGCATGCCGGTCATCTCCACGACCCTTGCCCGCTGCAGGCCGATGACCGCGCCGACCGCGGTGGCACCGGTCAACAGGGCGAGTCCGGAGTTCTCCATGTCCTGGTCGATGGCCAGGGCGATCGTCGCGATCAGCGCCAACGCCATGCCGACCATGGCGAAGGTGTTGCCGGCCTTGGCGGTTTCGTGCCTCGACAGACCCGCCAGGGCCAGGATGAACAGCAGTGCGGCGACGATGTAGGCCGCCTGTGCGGCGGTGTCGACAGCCATGAGTCAGCTCCTGGAGAACATGGCGAGCATGCGCCGGGTGACGGCGAACCCACCGAAGATGTTGATGGCGGCGAGCAGGATCGCGACGGACGAGATGGCTGTGATCGCCGTGTCACCATGGCCGATCTGCAGCAGCGCCCCGACCACGATGACGCCGGAGATCGCGTTGGTCACCGACATCAGCGGAGTGTGCAGGGCGTGGTGCACGTGCCCGATCACGTAGTAGCCGACCACGATCGCGAGGGCGAAGACCGTCAGATGGCCCTGCAGTGCACGCGGCGACAGTGCGGCCGTCAGAAACAGCAGTGCGCCGACCGCCGCGATCGCTGTGAATCGTCTGGCCGGCGAGATCACTCGCCGGCTCCCCTTCTCGGGGCGGGCAGGCGTCGCCGTGGGCGCGGCGGCAGGTGTCGCGGACACCTGCACCGGCGGCGGTGGCCAGGTCGATTCGCCCTTGCGCATCACGGTCATGGAACGCTGCACCACGTCGTCGAAGTCCAGCACCAGCGTGCCGTCCTTGTCGGGCGTCAGTAGTTTCATGAGGTTGACCAGGTTTGTGCCGTACATCTGGGACGCCTGAGTAGGAAGCCGACCGGCCAGGTCGGTGTAGCCGATGATGGTCACCCCGTTGTCGGTGACCACCTTCTGTCCCGCGACGGCGCCTTCCACGTTGCCGCCGTTGGACGCGGCCATGTCGACGATCACGCTGCCCGGTGCCATACCGGCGACCATTTCGGCGGTGATCAGCCGCGGTGCCGGCCTCCCCGGGATGAGGGCGGTGGTGATGACGATGTCGACGTCCCTGCACTGCGCGGCGTACAGCTCCGCCTCGCGCGCCTTGTAGCCGTCCCCCATTTCCTTGGCGTAGCCGGTCGCACTGGCCTGCGCCTCACGGGTGTCGACTGCCAGGTACTCCCCGCCCAGCGACTTCACCTGGTCGGCGACTTCCGGCCGCGGATCGGTGGCCCGCACCACCGCACCCAGACTGCCCGCGGCGCCGATCGCCGCGAGTCCGGCGACACCGGCACCGGCGACCAGCACTCTGGCCGGAGGAACCTTGCCCGCCGCCGTGACCTGGCCGGTGAAGAACCGGCCGAACTCGTGAGCCGCCTCGACCACGGCACGGTAGCCCGCGATGTTGGCCATCGAAGACAGCACGTCCAGCGACTGGGCCCGCGAGATCCGCGGTACGGCGTCCATGGCGAGCACGGTGATCGGCCGTCCGGCGAGGTCTTCCAACCTTTCGGGCTCCGCCCTCAGACTCAGCTGACTGATCAGCGTGGCACCTTCACGCAGCCTGTCCATCTGCTCCGCTGACGGCGGGTTCACCCCGAGCACGATGTCGGCCGCCAACGCGTCACCGATGGCGGCACCCGCCTCGACGTACGCCTCGTCGGGAAAGCTGGATGCCGCGCCCGCGCCCCGCTCGACCACCACCTCGTAGCCGAGCTTCAGCAACTGCGCGGCCGTGGCCGGCGTCGTCGCCACCCGGGCCTCGCCCGGCCTGGACTCCTTCACCACACCGATGAGCACGGAGACCTCCTCAGCATTGATCTAACGGGAACTGAAATGTCATACTCTTACAGTCTTGTCAATAATCTGCGTGACTGTAGCATTCGTTGTGAAGGGACATGCATTGAGTTTGAGGATCGTTGTCACTGTGAAGTACGTGCCCGACGCCACTGGCGACCGGCACTTCGCCGATGACCTGACCGTCGACCGTGACGACGTGGACGGTCTGCTCTCGGAGCTCGACGAGTACGCGGTCGAGCAGGCGCTGCAGATCGCCGCCGAGGCCGACGACGCGGAGATCACGGTCCTGACCGTCGGCCCCGAGGACGCCAAGGACGCGCTGCGCAAGGCCCTGTCGATGGGCGCCGACAAGGCGATCCACGTCGAGGACGACGACCTGCACGGCACCGACGCCATCGGCACCTCCCTGGTGCTGGCCAAGGCGATCGAGAAGGCCGGCTTCGACCTGGTCATCTCCGGCATGGCCTCCACAGACGGCACCATGGGCGTCGTCCCCGCGCTGCTCGCCGAGCGTCTGGGCGTCCCGCAGGTCACCCTGCTCTCCGAGGTTTCCGTCGAGGACGGTGTCGTCAAGGGCCGCCGCGACGGCGACTCCGCCTCCGAGCAGCTGGAGGCCTCCCTCCCGGCCGTCGTGTCGGTAACCGACCAGTCCGGTGAGGCGCGTTACCCGTCCTTCAAGGGCATCATGGCCGCCAAGAAGAAGCCGGTGGCGGCCTGGGACCTGTCCGACCTCGGCCTGGAGGCCGGGGAGGTCGGTCTGGAGGGCGCGTACTCCGTGGTCGACTCCGCGACCCAGCGCCCGGCGCGCACGGCCGGCACGATCGTCAAGGACGAGGGCGAGGGCGGCAAGCAGCTCGCCGAGTTCCTCGCGGGCCAGAAGTTCATCTAGGCCCCGTTCGAGGCTCGTTGAGCCCCGCCCCGCAGACCGCCCCTCATCTTCCGCAAGCAGGAGAGTAGAAGTCCCATGGCTGAAGTTCTCGTCTACGTCGATCACGTGGACGGCGCCGTCCGCAAGCCCACCCTGGAACTGCTGACCCTCGCCCGCCGTATCGGCGAGCCGGTCGCCGTCGCCCTGGGTGCCGGTGCCGCCGCCACCGCAGGCGCGCTCGCCGAGCACGGCGCCGTCAAGGTCCTCACCCACGAGGCCGCCGAGTACGCCGACTACCTGGTCGTCCCGAAGGTCGACGCCCTCCAGGCCGCGTACGCCGCTGTCTCCCCGGCCGCCGTGCTGGTCCCCTCCTCCGCCGAGGGCAAGGAGATCGCCGCCCGCCTCGCGCTGCGCATCGGCTCCGGCATCATCACCGACGCCACCGACATCGAGGCCGGCGACGAGGGCCCGGTGGCCACGCAGTCCGCGTTCGCCGCGTCCTTCACCACCAGGACCCGTGTCGCCAAGGGCACCCCGGTCATCACGGTCAAGCCGAACTCCGCCCCGGTGGAGGCCGCCCCGGCCGCCGGCACCGTCGAGGCCCTCGACGTCACCTTCTCCGCCCAGGCCACCGGCACCAAGGTCACCGCGCGCACCCCGCGCGAGTCGACCGGCCGCCCCGAGCTGACCGAGGCCGCGATCGTCGTCTCCGGCGGCCGTGGCGTCAACGGCGCCGAGAACTTCCCGATCATCGAGGCGCTCGCCGACTCCCTCGGCGCGGCCGTCGGCGCCTCGCGCGCCGCGGTGGACGCGGGCTGGTACCCGCACACCAACCAGGTCGGCCAGACCGGCAAGTCCGTCTCGCCGCAGCTCTACATCGCCAACGGCATCTCCGGCGCCATCCAGCACCGCGCCGGCATGCAGACCTCGAAGACCATCGTGGCCGTCAACAAGGACGCCGAGGCCCCGATCTTCGACCTCGTCGACTACGGCGTCGTCGGCGACCTCTTCGACGTCGTCCCGCAGCTCACCGAGGAGATCAACACCCGCAAGGGCTGACATGCGGCCAGCCCGCGCGCTGCTCGCACAAAAGACGGCTCCTCCTGTCGCGCCGGACAGGAGGAGCCGTCTTCGACCGATTGAAGCAGTCAGCCGTGCCGAGCGGTCGAGGGGCTGAACCGTTCCATGACGGAGAGGATTCGTTCCCGGACCTCGGGACGGGCGATCAGCTCGATGTTCGCCTTGAGGCTGTCACGCAGGGCTGTCTCGAAGGCCGGCGTCGACGTACCGCGGGCGATGTCCTTGACCCGCGCGAATGTCGCGGCGGGGCCATGAGCCAGATCTGACGCCAACTGCCGTGCGCGGGCACCGAGTTCGTCGGGTTGGCACACCTCGTTCACCATGCCGAGGCCCAGAGCCCGGTCTGCGTCGACGAAGGCTCCCGACGCCAGCAGGGTCGTGGCGGCGGACAGGCCTGCCACCAGGGGAAGCAGGAAGGCCCCTCCGGCGACGGGGACCATCCCGAGGTTGACGTAACTCTCGGCGAATCGCGCGGTGGACGCGGCGACACGCACATCACAGGCGAGGCCGAAGTCGAGCCCCCCGGCCGTGGCCGCGCCGTTGAACGCGGCAACGATCGGCTTGGGAGCGCCCCAGATGAGGCGAACCGTCCGCTGCACGGCAGGCATCCACACATCGGCAAGGTAGGCCATCAGTCCGTCGGGACCATCGCCGTGGTACACGTCGTACATCTCCCGGACGTCGGCGCCGGCGCAGAACACCGAGCCCGTCCCGGTCAGGACCACTGCCCGGACCCCGTCCGTGTCACACAGCCGCTGGACGGCATCACCCAGCTCCGTGACGACTGCGGGCGTCACCGAGTTACCGCGCTCCGGACGGTTCAGCCGTACCGACCCGATCACGTCCGTATCGTCGACCACGACCTCATCCACGAGGGTTCACCACCTTTGTCACGTTGGCAGGAACGCGAGTGGGGTCTGCCACCCATGCGCGAACCATCCGCTTGATGTCACCGCGTGCGATCTTCGACTCACCGGAGGCCCGCGGAATCGGGTCGGCCGAGAGATAGACGTGGCGGGGACGCTTGAATCCGGCCAGCCTTCCGCGCACCCAGAGAGTGAGGCCTTCGGCCCCCAGCGCGCCGGTGTCGGGCACGTGGACCAGTGCCGCCGGGGTCTCGCCCCACTCTTCGTCAGGAACGCCGACCACGACGGCCTCACGGACGCCGGGGTGTTCTTCAAAGGCGCGTTCGATCTCGACGGGCTGGATGTTGGTGCCGCCGGTGATGATCGTCTCGCTCGCGCGGCCGACGATGAAGACGCGCCCCTCCTCGTCGAAGTGGCCCAGGTCGGAGGTGCGCCACCAGCCGTCGGGAAGAAGACGGTCGGCGTGCTCGGACTCCGAACCGATGAGCCCCGTGGTGACGCTCGGGGTACGGATCACCAGCTCTCCCTGTACGCCGGGGGGCACCTCGTCGAGCACGTCACCCCCGACGAGGAGGGAGAACTCCACGCCGGGGACGGGACGGCCGATGGAGGACCACAGCTCGGGCGACTTCATCTCCTGCCGGCTGAGAAGGGTGGTGGACGCGGGCGCCTCGGTCTGCCCCCAGCACTGGAGGAGCGCGTCCGTGTGCTCGCTCACGACCTCGAGCGCGGGAAGGGCGGCGGGTTCACCGGCCAGCATCAGGCAGGACAGCCGTGCGCCCTTCAGCAGCGGGAGTTCGTCCGAAACGCTCATCCTGCGCAGCATGGTGGGCACGGCGAACATCCAGTCGATCCGCTCGTCCTTGATCGCCCGCAGTGTCTCGTCCGCGTCGAACCGGGGAAGGACCACGTTCGTGCCGCCGCGCAGCAGCGTGGGCAGGACACTCCAGCCGCCGGCGTACACCAGCGGCGCCACCTGCAGTGTGCGGGGAGCGAGCGTCGGCCCGCTCGTGCTCATCACCCATGTGTTGCCGAGGATCGCCGCGCGGGCCCCGCGGTGCGAGATCGCGATGCCCTTGGGCCGTCCGGTCGAACCGGAGCTGAATCTGATGTGGTAGAGGTCCTCGGGACCGACGTGGACCCGTGGCCGAAGAGGCGAGCCCTCGGTCACCAGGTCATCGAACGAACGCCAGCCGGGCCGCGTGCCTATGACCACCTTCGAGGGGCCGTCGCCGTCGACGACCTCGTCGATCGAGGCAGCCGCCGCCGTGTCCGCGACCACGAGCCGGACGTCGGCGAGTTCCATGCACCGGCGGAGTTCGTGCGGGGTGAACCGGTGGTTGAGCGGGACCTTGACCAGACCTGCCTTCAGCAGCGCGAACTCGAGCACGACGTACTCCACGTGGTTCTGCGCGACGTAGGCCACGCGATCACCCGGGGCGAGGCCGAGGCCGATGAAGGCGTTGGCCAGACGATTCGACGCCTCGGTGAGATCGGCGATGGTGAGCCGGTGCAGGCCGTCGAGTCCCTCGACGGCGACGGACCGGCTAGGCCGGCGCTCGATCTGGCTCATGAGCTGCGCAACGGTCTGCGCCGACGCGTTCATTGCGGTGACCATCTCCTCAGCCCTGGCCGAAGGAGATCGGCATCGTGGCGAGCGACAGGCCGCCGTCGACGACGATCGTCTGGCCGTTGATGGCCGCGCTGCGTGGGGAGCAGAGGAAGGCCATGACCTCGGCGACCTCCTCGGGCGTGGGATAGGAGCCGGAGGGTGTCATGGCGCGCCACTGGCGTTCGTAGTCCTCCCAGGCTTCACCGGCGTAGTACCGGAAGGAGTCGGTGTCGATGGGCCCCGGGCAGACTCCGACGGCGGTGATGCCCTGGCCGGCCAGTTCGATCGCGAAGTACTTCACAATCGTCTCCATCGCGGCCTTCGCGGCGCCGAGGAGTCCGTGGCCGGGCAGGACCCGGAAGCTGTCCCATCCGGAGACGGCCACGATCCTTCCGCCGGGCGGCATGTGCGGAGCGCTCGCGCGAGCCAGGTCGAGGAAGCCCTGGACGGTAATCCCCATCGTTTTGCCGATGTGGTGGGAGTGAATCTGTGTCAGCGGCTTGAACGCGCTGGCCGCCGCGTTGGCGACGATGACGTCGATCTTCCCGAAACGGTCGGCCGCGGTCGCCACGAGCGCCTCGACGGCTTCGGTGTCCGAGATGTCGGCCTGCACTGCCAGGGCTCTGCCACCGGCCGCCTCGATCTGGGCAACGGTCTGCTCCGCCGCCTCGGTATCACGCCGGTAATTGACGACGACATCGGCGCCTTCGCCGGCGAGCCGGAGTGCGAGGCGCTGTCCCATGCCACGAGAGCCACCCGTGATGATGATCGTCTTGCTTTTCATTTCCATGCTGTCCTCACCATCGGGAGTTGTCCGTGCGCGCCGCCGTCGGCTGCGCGGCACTTCCTGTATGCCGCTGGGTCTACGACCCCATGGTCAGACCGCCGCCCACGCACAGGGTCTGGCCGGTGATGTAGCTCGCGTCGTCGAGCGCGAGGAACGCGAGGGCGGCGGCGATCTCTTCGGGTTCGCCCGCCCTGCGCAGCGGTACGTTCCGCACGATGCTCGAGACCAGGGACTCCCCACCCTGGCTCTCCAGCAGCGGCGTGGCCGTGATCCCGGGAGCCACCGCGTTGACCCTGATGCCGTGGCGCGCCCACTCCCGGGCGAGTGACTTGACGAGCGCGATGACGCCCGCCTTGGCCGCGGAGTAGACGGTTTCGCCCGAGGTTCCCACCGTGCCGGCCTCGGACGAGGTGAGGACGATGCTTCCGCCGTGCTCGCGCAGTGTCCGTCCCGCTGCCGCCGCGATGTAGATGCTCGACATCAGGTTCACGTCGATGATCCGGCGCCAGTAGTCGGGCGACTCGTCGAGGAACGGCTGGATGGCCGTCCAGCCGACGGTGGAGATCACGTGGTCGACGCGCCCCAGGGTTCCTACGGCTTCCTTGAGCATCCGGTCGCAGGCTTCGGGGTCGGTCGCGTCCCATGGCACATCGCCCAGGGCGACGATGTTCGGGTGGTTCTGCGCCAGTTCCTGGACGGCCTCGGCGTTCAGATCGGCCACGGCGGTGGTGATGCCCAGCCCGGCGAGACGCAGGGCGGTGGCGCGTCCGATGCCGGAACCGGCACCCACCACGAGAGCCTTCTTCACCTCATTGACGTCGGCCATGTGTCCTCCTGTCGATGCCTTCGTGCTGTGCGAAGGGGGCGTTGCGGGTAGTGGCGGGGCAACGGCTCGGGTCACTGGAGCTCGTCGTGCGCCCAGCTGAGCGCTTCGACGACCGGGACCAGGCCCAGGGAGGTGCCGAGCAGGAGGATGACGACCTGCTCGACCTCCTCCGCTGTCGCGCCGGCCTCGGTCGCACGGTTGCAGTGAACGCGGAACCCGCCCTCGTTGCGGATGGCGGCGAAGGCTGCCAGCAGACAGAGTTCGCGCTGCTTCGCTTCCAGGGTTCCGTGTGCGTCGGCCGCACGGCGCAGGCCGCGGAAGGCGTCCGCCACGGCGTCCGAGGTCTCCCTCAGCCGGTCCAGGTTGGACACGAAGGTGTCCTGCTTGCTCAGGGGGTAGACCGGCGGTCCGCTGGGCTTGGGTGTGGTCACTTCTTCTCCTCCGGATCAACGTTCACGGGGTTGGCGAGACGGGCCAGCGCGGGCATCCCGTAGCTCTCGGCGTATTCAGCCGCCGCCGACCTGATCACGTCGGAGGGGGCCTTGGCGTACAGGCGTCGCCGGCTGACGAAGGACCCGGCGGCCGCGCGGATCCGGACGGCCGACTCGGTCATGGCCAGCAATGTCGCCGTGCCGTCGAGCACGGGTGCGCCATCCACCTCGCGGAGGCCGACGGAGTTAAGGAACGCCGTCACACGTCCGCCCGCCGGGATGATGACCTCGGCGCCTTGAGCCATGGTCGCTCGGGCCGCCGCCAGGAACGAGTCGGTGGCCCGCTGGCGGCCTTCGTCGTCCGAGAAGCATGCGTCCAGTTCGTGCGGTGTGAGGTCCATGCACTCGATGCCGGCCAGCCGTTCGCGCAACCCGTACTTGGCGACGTTCTCCTCGAAGCGTCCTCCGAAGTAGGGGTTCACGCCGACCAGGGAGAACTTGCTGCCCATGAGGCACGCCGTCAGCATCGACGTCTCGCCCAGGCCGAGCACCGGGATATCGACCATGGAGCGGGCCTCGCGCAGCGCTGGGTCGAGGATGTTGCCGATTGCGACCGCGTCGAAGCCGGACTGTTCGGCGTCCAGCACGGAGTCCAGGATCGACACGGAGTCGAGGCTTTCCCAGAACCGGAAGCTGTCGATGCGTCCGACCCGTGCTCCGCGCAGCTCGACCTCGGTGCCGTCGTCGACGAAGTCGTCGATGTAGCGGCGCAGGAAGGGAAAGTAGTTCGAGGAGTACGTGGCGTTGGACAGGCTCAGATACAGGATGCGGGTCACGGGGTTCGTCTTCCGATCACTGGGCTTGGTCGACGGTCTTGACGTCCTCGCGATACCAGTCGACGAACTCCTGGAGGCCGCTGAGCAGGTCGGTCGTCGTGGTGAGGCCAAGTTCCGAGGCCAGCCGCTCGGAGCTGACGTGCTGGTACCTGGTGCGCTCGTCGCGCCATTCGATGGTGGCCGGGTCGGAACCGTGGATGCGCACGAGCGCGGTGTAGAGCTCGTCCGCGGTGACCGGCGGCCCGACGACATTGACCGCCGTGCGCTCGACGCCGGCCATCTCCAGCGCGCGGACGGTGGCCAGCGCCGCGTCGTCGACGTGGACGAGAGCGTGCACGGCGTCCCGCTGCCAGGGCACGGACGGTCGCTCACCCCGGTCGAGTGCGTCGAGAATGTCGAGCAGGATGCCGGCGTTGGAGTCACGGTTGGCCCGAGGCCCGTAGATGGTGCCGTATCTGAGGATGACGTACGGGGCCCCGCCGGCATGGGCGAACGCCTCCGCGAAGGCCTCCGCGGCCAGCTTGCTCGCCGCGTACATGCTGAGACCGGGGCGGATCGACGCCTGGCCCTCGGTGAACGGCGGTGCCGCCGGGTCGCCGAACGGGCCGTAGACGCTGTGGGTCGACCCGAGCACCAGTCGTTCGACCCCGTGACGAGCCAACAGGCTCAGGAGGTCGTACGCCGCGCCCACGTTCACGTCGTACGCGGCGCGCGGTGACGCCGACGCGGTCTGGGTCCTGACCGCGGCCAGATGGACGACACTGTCGCACTCGCCGACAGCCGCCTCGAGTGCCTCGGTGTCGCGCAGGTCCATGGCGAGGAACTCGACGTCGTCCAGAGCGGCCAGGGCGTCGGAGCGCTCCGTGCGCATCACGTCCGTGGCCACGACGTCGTAACGGCCTGCCGCGCTCAGTCGCTCGACGACGTGCGAGCCGAGAAATCCCGCAGCGCCGGTCACGAGTACGCGTCGCCGGGCCATCACGCGACCCGCTCGAAGATCGCCGCGAGTCCCTGGCCTCCGCCGATGCACATGGTCTCCATTCCGTAGCGCGCCTCGCGACGGTCGAGTTCGCGGAGGAGGTTCGCGAGGATCCGGCCGCCGGTGGCGCCGATGGGGTGGCCGAGGGAGATGCCCGAACCGTTGACGTTGACCCGCTCCAGGTCACCATTGGTGAGTTTCCACTCGCGCAGACAGGCGAGCACCTGGGCGGCGAAGGCCTCGTTCAGCTCCACCAGATCGAGGTCCGACCATTGGAGTCCGGCTCGTTCGAGTGCCCGCTGCGCGGCGGGAACCGGGCCTATTCCCATGCGTTGTGGCTCCACGCCGGCGAGCGACCAGCTCACCAGCCGGGCGTAGGCGCGCAGTCCGAGCTGCTCGGCGCGTTCCGGCGTCGTGACGACGGCGACGGCGGCGGCGTCGTTCTGGCCGCTGGAGTTGCCCGCGGTCACGGTCGCCCCGTCGATGGCGCCCTCGAGTAGCGGGCGCAGACGGGCGAGCGACTCGACCGTGGTACCCGGCCGGGGGTGCTCGTCAGCGGTCACTGTGAGGTCGTCGCCCTTGCGACCCGGCACCACCACCGGGATCGTCTCGTCAGTGAAAAGGCCCCGTTCCATCGCACTGACGGCGCGGGCGTGCGAACGGACCGCCCACTCGTCCTGCTCCGTCCGGCTGATCCCGTACTCGGCACGCAGGTTCTCCGCCGTCTCGATCATCCCCCCGGACACCGGGAAACGTCGGCCTCCCGAGTTGCCGCGCGGCTGTGCGAGCCGGTCGAGCAGCTGCGGCTGACGGCCTTGGTTCCAGCGCATGCCAGGGATGTAGTACTCGGCCTGGCTCATGCTTTCGGCGCCGCCGGCGAGCACGAGCTCGGAACCGCCGGTCGCGACCTGCATGCACGCGTAGATCACGGCCTGCAGTCCTGATCCGCACCGCCGGTCGATCTGCAGGCCGGGAACGGTGATGTCCAGGCCGGCGTCCAGGGCGGCGATCCGGCCGATGGCCGCCGCCTCTCCGTTGGCGTATCCCTGGCCGAAGATCACGTCGTCGATGTCCTCGCCGGTGATGCCGGTGCGGTCGACCAGGCCCTTGACGACCGTGGCGGCCAGATGCGTGACGGGGAGGTCCTTGAACACCCCCCCGTAGCGCCCGACCGGGGTGCGGACGGGTTCGCAGATGACGGCCTCGAACATGGTTCGTCTCCTTGGGGACATGGTCAGACGCTGGACTCTCCGCCATCGAGGGCAATGGTCTGCCCCGTCAGGAAGTCGGGTGCGTCGAGGGACAGGTAGGTCACGAGATCGGCGAGTTCCTCGGGCCGTCCCATGCGGCGTGCCGGGATCCGCCTCAGCACCCTGGCGACCGCGGCCTCGTCGTCGCGCAGCTCGGCGTTGATGTCCGTCGCGAAGTAGCCGGGTGCCACGGCGTTCATCTGCGCTCCGAACTTCGCCCACTCCGCTGCCGCGGCACGGGTGAAGTTGATGACGGCGCCCTTCGACGCGCCGTAGGCGGTGAATCCGGGTCGTCCGAGCAGTCCGAACACCGAGGCGACGTTGATCGCCCGGCCGGAACCCGCCGACACGAAGTGCCGAGCCGCCGCCCGACTGCACAGGAACATGCCCCGCGCGTTGATGTCGAAGATGCGGTCCCAGTCGTCCTCCGTCGTCTCGGCGAGGCTGACCTGCGCGGTCACACCGGCGTTGTTGACCAGGACGTCCAGACGTCCGTACTCCTCCAGGCACGCATCGAACAGGGCCTGAACAGACGCACCGTCGGAAACGTCGGTCGGAACAGCCAGGGCGGTGCCGCCCTCACCGAGCAGGGTGTCGCGGAGTTCCGCAAGATGGTGGGACGTGCGGCCTGCGAGGACGACGGCGACCTTGCGGCGGGCCAGGCTGTGGGCGACGGCGCGGCCGAGGCCTCGGCCCGCGCCCGTGACGATGGCGACCTGTGTGGACATGGATTCAAGATGTCTGACATTCAACTCCCTGTCAAGGTGCGATCAGCGTGTTTCACGGACAAGGCATTTAAGGCATCACCGCAGGTGGCGGCCCATCGAACTCGAAGCGCTCCGTCGGCCGGCCCGCGCCGAAACCTCGGGATCGCCACGCCGCTACCCGGACCGCGACAGGCGGCGCAGGCCCCGCGCGCACAGTCGATCGACTTGACAAGGTGGCACTGGCGAATCACCGACCCTGCCCCTGCGGTGCGACCTCACGGCATCGGCTGCGTCCGCCCGGCCGGCGCCTCGGGACGCCGATCATTCCGGTCCACAGGCGGAGACCGGACGAGAACCGGGGTTGCAGGCTTGCCAGTGTCTGACAGTTGACCGGCTGAAGGGTCAAGGTTAGATTCACGAGATGGCGCCAGCCACGCCGGTCGCCGAGTCGTCCTCGTACGGTCCGGCCCAGCTCACGGCCGCCTCCTGTTCATCCGTGCCGCCCTGCCGCACAGGACCATTCCCGCTGCCCCGTCAGGGCGCCACACAGCGCGCACCCCAAGGAAAGGAAGGTTCGAGATGCCGATCGAGAGCTTCTCGATGCTTATCGACGGTCAGTGGCGGGAGAGTACCGACGGCGCGACGTTCAGGTGTACTAGTCCGTTCGACGGCGAGGACTGGGCGGAGGTGTCGACAGCGACCGCGGGGGATGTGGGTGCCGCGGTGGCCGCGGCACGGCAGGCCTTCGAGCACGGTCCATGGTCGGCCGCGAGTCCCTTGATGCGTGCGGGCCTGTTGCGCCGGCTGGGCGACCTGATCACGCAGAGCTCCGCCGAGCTGGCAGCCGTGCAGGTACGCGAGAACGGCAAGCTGATCCGTGAAGTGGCCGACCAGGCAAAGGCGTTGGCGAACCACTGCTATTTCTTCGCCGGGGTGGCAGAGAGCCCGATCGGTGAGACGCTGGCGACGAGCGTGCCGAACATGCAGGCGTTCACGGTTCGCGAGCCGATCGGCGTGGTTGCCCTGATCACGCCGTGGAACAGCCCGCTGATGCTGTTGATGGCCAAGCTGGCGCCGGCCCTGGCGGCCGGGTGCACCGTGGTGGTCAAGCCGTCGGAGATCACGCCGGTTTCGACGTTGGTGTTCGCTCGGCTCATCAAGGAGGCGGGCTTCCCTGACGGTGTGGTCAACGTGGTGACCGGGGCCGGCGAGACCGGGGCCGCGCTGGTGGCTCACCCCGGGGTCGACAAGATCTCGTTCACCGGATCGTCGGCGGTGGGCAAGCAGATCGCAGCCACGGCGGCCGCTCGGCTGGCCCGTGTGACGCTGGAGCTGGGGGGCAAGTCACCGAACATCGTCTTTCCCGACGCCGATCTGGACAACGCCGTCAACGGTGTGATGGCCGGAATCTTCGCGGCCACTGGCCAAACCTGCATGGCAGGGTCCCGCGTCCTGGTCCACGACGACATCTACGACGACTTCGCCAAGACGCTCTCCACCCGTGCCGCACAGATCCGGCTGGGCGATCCGAGCGACCCCGCCAGCGAAATGGGCACGGTCGCCTGCCGGGCGCAGTACGACAAGGTGCTTCGGTACATCGACATCGCCAAGGCCGAGGGCGCGGTGCTCGCCACCGGAGGCAAGCGCCCGGACGATCCCGCCCTGGAGAAGGGGTTGTTCGTCGAACCGACGGTGTTCACCGAGGTCACCAACGACATGCGCATCGCCCGCGAGGAAGTGTTCGGGCCGGTTGCGTCACTGATCCGGTTCCGCGACGAGGACGACGCCGTCCGCATCTCCAACGACAGCAGCTTCGGCCTGGCCGCCGGAGTGTGGACCCGCGACATCGCGCTGGCCCACCGGATGATCCGGCGCCTGCGCGCGGGCACGGTGTGGATCAACAACTACCGCAAGGTCAACTACGTCGCCCCGTTCGGCGGCTTCAAGGAGAGCGGCATCGGACGGGAGAACAGCGTCCATGCCGTGAACGAGTACACCGAGGTCAAGACCGCCTGGATCGACACCGGCAACGTCATCAAGGACCCCTTCAACCCGCGGGCTTGACCCTGGGGACAGCGGCCCGAAGCCGGGGCCCCATCTTCCATCCTCACAGGCACGGGTGGCAGACCTGAGCTGCGTCGACTCCGGGTCGAGTCTGCTGTGAAGTGATCAGGCACCCGAAAAAGGGCATAAACGCCAGGCTTAGCGGACGCCCTGGCCAAACACCCAGGACGCGCCTGGCACTCGTGGTCAGAATTCCCGTGGAGGATCGATGATGAGGCATCGACCCGAATCCAAGAAATGACGGATGCCCTTCTGCCGCTCTACACAAGGGGGATCTTCATCACGGGAAGAAGCTATCCAGGGAGGATTTTCTCCCCCCTTTGCCAGGCGGAGACAGCTGCACCCTCAGATACTCTGAGCCTCAAGCCAGGCTGAGAAGGCCTCGACCGTTGTTGAGGAAAGGCCGGTTCACCGAACGTCGACAGCGCGGATGTCCGACGAGGGAGGGGCCCGCGTGCTCATCGACACCTACGGCCGGCAGGCCACCGACCTGAGAGTCTCACTCACCGACCGCTGCAACCTGCGCTGTACGTACTGCATGCCCGAGGAGGGTTTGCAGTGGCTGGGCAAGAGCGACCTGCTGAGCGATGACGAGATCGTCCGTCTGATCGACATCGCGGTCACCTCGCTAGGTGTCGAGGAGGTTCGCTTCACCGGCGGTGAGCCGTTGCTGCGTCCCGGGCTGGTCGGGATGGTCGAGCGCGTCGCTGCCCTGGACGCCCGCCCACAGATGTCCCTGACAACCAACGGTATCGGTCTCAAGCGCACCGCGGCCGCGCTGAAGGCGGCGGGCCTGGACCGGGTCAACGTCTCGCTGGACACCCTGCGCCCGGACGTCTTCAAGACCCTCACCCGCCGGGACCGTATCCAGGACGTCCTGGAGGGAATGCGGGCCGCTCGCGAGGCGGGCCTGACCCCGGTCAAGGTGAACAGCGTGCTGATGCGGGGCCTCAACGACGACGAGGCCCCGGACCTGCTGGCCTGGGCGATCGAGCACGATTACGAACTGCGGTTCATCGAGCAGATGCCGCTCGACGCCCAGCACGGCTGGAAACGCGACGGCATGATCACCGCCGGGGACATCCTGACTTCCCTGCGCACCCGCTTCACGCTCACGGAAGAGGGCTCCGGGGAGCGCGGCTCGGCCCCGGCGGAGCGTTGGATCGTCGACGGCGGCCCGCACCGCGTGGGCGTCATCGCCTCGGTCACTCGCCCGTTCTGCGCGGCCTGCGACCGCACGCGCCTGACGGCTGACGGCCAGGTACGCACCTGCCTGTTCGCCCGCGAGGAGACCGACCTGCGCGCAGCGCTCCGCTCCGGCGCCCCGGACGAGGAGATCGCCCGCATCTGGCGCCTGGCGATGTGGGGCAAGAAGGCGGGCGCGGGCCTGGACGACCCGTCCTTCGTCCAGCCGGACAGGCCGATGTCCGCCATCGGCGGCTAGACCGCAACGCCCCGAAACCAGAAAGAACGATGGAGTGGAAAATCAGACGCCATCTGAAAGTGAAACCCCTCGGGGAGCATCAGAGGGTGAAGATATCAGCCGGTTTGCCATCGGAGTCATCCTTTTGACATCAACAATCATGACCCTCCTGGCTGAACTCGCGTTCACCGTCTTCGGTGCGGGGCTAAAAGCAACAGCAATAGCTGGCGTGAGTGCATTCAGTGGCACCTTTGGGCTCGGCTGTATCGTCGCCAAGAGGTCGGGATATATCGGAACCGGCACTTAAAGCCTGCCCCATGCCTCCACTGCCATGAGCTGAACAATTGAGGGGAGATACATCTTTCCCTCCCAGTCGGGCGAGAGTCATGGCAACGTTGCTGATCATGAATGAGCCGACACGTTTCGTCGCGCTGCCGATTCAACCGACAAGTTAGGAGTACTCCGTTGGGTCAGAATCGGGGCGAAGCCGCCCACCCCGAGCGCCACTCCGGCGACGCTCTCGCCAGTCAGTCCCAGGTCGCTCTGCTCGACGCCCCGCACCTTGCCCGAGCGCGTGACGACGACGGGTGACTGGGTGCCACGGCCACCGCGGGGGCTCGCCAGGGCACTGGAGGCGTTCGGTGTGCAGATCGGCCGCGACTATCTCGTCACCGCGCAGACTCTCCCGATCAACGAGGTCCCCTCCCGCTACACCGCGCCGGTCAGCATCATCCACGGCTCCGACGACGCGCTCATTCCCCCGAGCCGGTCCGAGGACTACGCCGCCCGTTTCCGGAACGGCGAACTGCATCTGCTTCCTGGTCAGGACCACGAGTTCAGCCGGAATCCTGACCAGCCGGCCGCGCTGGTCGCCCGCTTCATGACCGCGCACCTGCGCTGACTGAGGCGTGTCAACTGCCCTGTTTCTCTCCCTGCTTTTGAAAGACGCCGACGTGAAATGCGCAGAAGGACCGACGTGGTGACCGCACGACTGAATGAGGACGATGGCCCCACCGTCCCGAACCCACCCGAGGACGGTGCGGCCGAGTCGGCTCCGCGCAGGCCGCGACGCTGGCGGCGGCGGATCGGCTGGGCCGTGGTCGTCGTCGGCGTGCTGATCGTGATCACGGTGGTCGGTGGTCTGATCTACGTGCGCACCACACCGTTCGGTGCGTCTCCGTCCGGCGAGCGGCAGGCCAGGATCGAGAGGTCACCGCAGTGGCACGACGGCGAGTTCAGGGACCCCCAGCCGCTGTGGCTGTCCCCGCGGGCACCGCTCGCAGGGACGATCTTCGACGGTGACAGCAGCGATACCAGTAGCCCGGATCAGCCCCTTCACATCGCGGCGACCGACACCAGTCTGTTCGATGATCCGCCGGCGGAGGGGCTGCGCATCACCTGGTTCGGCCACTCGTCGACGCTGATGGAGATCGACGGTACCCGAGTGCTGATCGACCCGTTCTGGGGAGAACAGGCAGGGCCGAACGGCCTGCTCGGCATCAAGCCGTTCTACCCGGCGCCCGCCGCACTCTCCGATCTCCGCCCGGTGGATGTCGTGGTCATCTCGCATGACCACTGGGATCACCTCGACCAACCGACGATCAGTGCGATGTCCGGCTGGTCGGACACCACGTTCGTGGTGCCCCTGGGAATCGGAGCGGACCTGGAACGGTGGGGTGTCCCCGCGCAGCAGATTCGCGAACTCGACTGGTGGCAGACCACCAAGGTCGGCTCCCTGGAACTCGTCTCCACTCCCGCCCGGCACAACTCGGGCCGAGACCCGCTGCGCAGCAACGAAACCCTGTGGTCGGGGTGGGCGTTGCGCGGCCCGCAGCACCGGGCTTGGTACTCGGGCGACACCGGGTACGCGCCCGCTCTCACGCAGATCGGCGAACGCCTCGGGCCGTTCGACGTGACTCTGATCGAATCAGGGGAGTACGACCCGGACTGGCCGGACCAGCACCTGGGACCCGAACTCGCCGTGCGCGTGAACGAACTGGTGGGCGGCAAGCTGATCATTCCGGTGCACTGGGGACTGTTCGATCTCGCGCCGCACAGCTGGACAGAACCGGTCGAGCGGGTGCGAGCGGAAGCGGAATGCCAGAAGCAGGGTTACCTGGTGCTCGTCCCGGGGGTGCCGACGGAGCCGACCGCGGACGCCGTTGCCGCACAGCGGCAGTGGTGGCCGAAGCTGCCGTGGCGCACCGCTGCGGAGACACCGATCACCCCAACGGTCGACGGCGATCCGGACGAGCGGGTCGGCTACGTTCCATGCGTGTTGAGCGGCCGGTAGGCCGAGCCCGCGCGATGAGCAGAGGTGCGCCGGTCAGCGTTCTCACGCTGCACGGCGCCCTCGCACCACGGGCCATGGCGACCCTCCGCAACCTCGCCATCGGCGTGCTGAAAACCCTCGGAGCCGACAACATCGCCAAGACCACCCGGGCGATCCGCGACGAGCCCCAACGAGTACTCCCCATCCTGGGCATCCCCAACGAACCGGACACCTACGGAACTTGATCAAGCCCTGCTGTTCTGGCTGCCGAATTTTCTGAGGCCGCCGTCGCGCAGTAAGCCGCTTTTCCCCTGCAGCGCTGCGGCGGCCCGCTCGCTTTCCATCCCAAGATGGAAGTCATCGCGGAAACACGCCCCTTTCCATTCGGGAACGATAAGCATGTCACCGGGCGTCTGCGTCACCAGCGGCTCGGTGCGTCGACGAAGCGACGCAGTATCCAACGTCCACCTCTCGGACCAACTGCGCGACGGGTCCGTCGTCGGCGCGGACCAGGCAGTGAGCGGCGGCCGGCGCTCCGGGCTCTGGCGGATCTGGGCGGCATCCGCGTAGTGGGCCTGGGGGACGCGGATGACGATGCGGCCGGTGGTGTCACCGCCAGGTCGGTCGGCAGAGCAGTAGTTGACGTCCGACACGGCGATCCACTCCGCAGAGGAACGGCGGCTGTTCCATCCCTCAGCAACCCGCACCGTCCGCGCGGCCATCGCCAACGCTGACCGCCGCGCCAGCGAGGCGTGCGGCTTCCGCACCGTACAGCGAGCCAAAGCCCGGCGCTTCTTGTGGAACTCTCCCAATTCATTGAGGCGATTGACGCCAGCCACGCTATCCAGCGTGGCAACAATCACATCCGAGAAAGGGGGGAGAGTTTATTCCCAGGATATCTTTCTCCCCGGATGAAACTCTCCTCTTTTCTCGCCTTCGTTCGTATATAAAGATCGATCGTGAACATTCCCCTCTCCCACGGACCACGACCCGAGAATTACCACGGAACGATGAGCGGGGTCTTCTTTTCCACCAGCCCAGAAAGGCGCTCATGACGACGTCGACGCTGGACCGGCCCGTTCCCACGGTAGTCCCGGAGCGACAGCCACCCCTTCCAGATCGACAGCCACCCGCCACGCCGCCAGGGAACCGGAGAACCGGCAAAGCGTTGTGGTGGCTGGCGTGCCTGATCTGCGGCGGCCTTGTGGGCCTTGCCCTCGGCCTCGTCAGCACGCTACGCGGACGGGTGCCGTCCCGGCGCCGTGTGGGGGCGGTCGCCGCCGGAGCGGTGGTGCAACTGGTGTGCGCCGGTTCCTTCGTCGCGGTCGGCGCCGCCGACGAGTTCCGCACCTGCGCGGTACAACCCGCCCAACCCGCCGCCGACGCGTACGGCAACGCGGCGGCCAATGGGGACGGGGGCCCGTGGGAAACGACCCGCACGATAGTCAACGCGCCGGTCTCCGGGGCGGCCCTGCTCTACGGCGTGGCCAAAGGCGGCGACCTGTACCAGTGCACCGACAACGGGACGACCGCCGTGGTCCTGCAGGACGGGGTCGTCCGCGCAGGCACCATGTTCGGCACCGTCTTCCTCACCGACCAGCGCATGGAGGCGGACACACCGCACATGCAGCGCCTGTCGGAGCACGAGGCCCGGCATGCCGACCAGTGGGCGGCGTTCTCGATCGCCGCAGGGCCGTCCGCCTTCCCCGCGCTGTACGCCCTCGACGAGGCAGTCTTCCCCGGCGCCTTCAACCACTTCGAGCGTCACGCGGGTCTCCAGGACGGCGGCTATGAAGCGCCATCGGGCTGCCCTTCCATCGCAGGCCAGCTGACCCTCCTCTCCCTCGGAGGGCTTGCCGCCAGCATCCTGGTTGTCTGGCCCAGGCTCCGCCGCTCGCCGAATTCCGCCCGCTCCGGCGAGGCGGTGCCGCAGCGGCGAAGCCCTGCTCAGGCCCCGGCACATCCGGCTTCGCCACCGACGTAAAACCCAGCCGGCTCTGCGGTTGGCGTGTACACACTCACACTCAAGGAGGGAGGTTCCTTCCCCGGGACAGTTCCGTCCTGGGAAAGAACCGTCCCTTCCTCAGGCGGAGCGTTGGTGAAAGGCTCGGGCAGTCGGTGATGAACACGGCGGCGAGGTACTGCCTCGTCGCCGCCGGGCAGGCGGCCGAGAGCGTCGGCAGAGCTGAACAGCCCCCCTCCACGTTCAATAGCCCGACCGTACCCGCCGTCCTCCTGGACCTTCGAACTCACCTAAGGACCTTGTTATGAGCACGCAGCCCACCACGAACCCCGCGGTCGCCTCGGGCACTTTCGACCTGGGTGGCGACCTGACGGTCAACCGTCTCGGTTACGGCGCCATGCAGCTGACGGGCCCCGGCGTTTGGGGCGAGCCGCGAGATCCGGACGAGGCCATCCGAGTCCTGCGCCGAGCCGTGGAGCTGGGCATCAACTTCATCGACACGGCCGACGCCTACGGACCGTTCGTCAACGAGCAGCTGATCCGCAAGGCTCTGCATCCCTACGCCGATGACCTGGTCATCGCCACCAAGGGCGGTCTCACCCGCCCGGGCCCAGGCGACTGGCGACCCAACGGCCGGCCCGAGTACCTGCGTCAGCAGGTGGAGTTGAGCCTGCGCCACCTCGGACTCGAGCGCATCGATCTGTATCAGCTGCATCGCATCGACCCCACGGTTCCGCTCGCCGACCAACTGGGGGAGCTGGCCCGGCTGCAGCAAGAAGGCAAGCTGCGCCACATCGGCGTGTCGGAAGTGACGGTCGAAGAGCTGAAGGAAGCCCGCACACACACCGAGATCGTCTCCGTGCAGAACCTCTACAACCTCGCGAACCGCTCGGCTGAAGGCGTACTCAACTACGTCGAGGCTGAGAACATCGCGTTCATCCCCTGGTTCCCGATCGCCACCGGCGAGCTCGCCCGTCCGGGCGGCCCCCTGGACGCCGCATCCAAACAGCATGAGGCGAGCCCCTCGCAGCTCGCCCTCGCCTGGCTCCTGCGCCGCTCCCCCGTGATACTTCCGATTCCCGGCACCTCCAGGGTGTCGCATCTGGAGGAGAACACCGCCGCCGCACTGGTCCGACTCACCGACGACGAGTTCAGCTCTCTCACCGACGCCATCTGATCCGCAGGACGCCGAAGTATGCCGGGGCAGGGCGTCCTGTGGTGCGAACCAGTGCTGTAGGACGTCCGCCATGCGCACGTGACGGCGGGGGGCGTCTCCGCCAACCAGGCGCGTGGAGCGAAGTCTCTTCATGCGTATGGGGATGACGAGTGTCCTCCTGTCACGCGTCGACCCACACCGGATTCCTCGGCCTCGTCGCCGACGACCCGAGGGTTCCCGCAGGGACTCCGTGCAGCGTGACCACGCGGGAGGCTACCGTCAGCAGATGTCTTCGTCGGCTCTGGCGATGAAGAAGACGCAAGTCTGCTCGTCCTCCCCTCTTCTCGTGGAAGCCCTTTACATCTTCTTAGTCTTGGAGATCGGCCAGAAAATCCTCGACCTCCTCGATCCACGGAAAGGGGTCGTCGTCTGGCAGGTCCGGCGTCGGCAGTAGCAGCGGTACGTGATCTCGACAACCGTAAGCCGTCAGGCTCGTCAGGGGCTGCGATGCCCGCGCCATCCCCACCAGCACGAGCGGTGCGTGCGTCATCGGCGCGCTCCCTCACCACGGAGTCGAGCCGTCCGGACGGACCCTCCGGACACACGCAGCCCCGGGGCACCGCCGATCTTGCGGGTGAAGCCGCCGGTCTGGCGGATCGTGAACGTGAAAACCGCCCCATGGGCGTGCGGATTGGGCGGAAGCCGATCGACGAGGGCTTTCGGCGGCGTCAGATGTGTGGCTCCGAGGGGTACAGGTGCTGGTCCGTGGCCCAGGAGGCGAGGATGCGCAGCCGGTCGTGGGCGGAGGAGCCAGGGGCGGCGGTCCAGACGGTCAGGTGCTGGTCGGGGTCGGTGTTGGCGGTGAGGGTGTCCCAGTCCAGGACGAGTTCCCCGACGACCGGATGGTTGAGGGTCTTCGTGCCCACTGTGCGGGCGGCGACGTGGTGATCACCCCACCAGCGGGCGAACTGTGCGTCCCGCAGGGACAGTTCACCGACCAGCTCAATCAGGCGGGGATCTTCAGGAAACTTCGCGGCTTCCATCCGCAGCTGGGCCACGGAGAGGTGCGCCGAGGTCTTCCAGTCGGCGTACAGGGTGCGCATAGCCGGATCCGTGAAGGTGATCCGCGGGTAGTTGCGATGCTTTTCCGGGAGGCGGGAGAAGTCGGTGACCAGGGCAGCCGCAAGTGCATTCCAGGCCAGAATGTCGCCGCGCCTGCCCTGCACGATGGCGGGGGTGGCGGTGAGGTCGTCCAGTACCCGCTGCAGCTGCGGCTGGACCTGCTGCCGACCGCGCCGTCTCGTGCGGGTGGTGGTCTTGCCCGCGAGCTGAAAGAGGTAGCCGCCCTCGTCGTCGTCCAGCTGGAGTACGCGGGCCAGGATGTCCAGTATGGGTGCGGAGGCGTGCATGCGGCCCTGCTCGAGACGGGTGTAGTAGTCGGTGCTGATGCTGGCGAGCCGGGCGACCTCCTCACGGCGCAGCCCTGCCACCCGGCGGGGCCTGTCGGTCTCGGGCAGTCCGACCGTGCGCGGGCTCAGCTCCGAGCGGCGCTTCTTGAGGAATTCTCCCAGTTCGTTGAGGGGGACGTTGGCAGTCACGCTTCCCAGCATGACACCGATTCCATCCGGGAAAGGGGGGAGAATTCCCTCCCAGGATGTTCCCCTCCCGGGATGGATTTCACCGCTTTTTCGCGCCCCGACCTCGTTTGTGAGGCTGGATATCCAGTCGCTGTTGCAGGTCTTCCCGGCTTCGGCACGCGGAGCCTGGCAGCGAAGGAACACCGCTCATCCGCAAGCACGCCACCTGCATGTACCAGCGGCTCCGTGGTTCTCGCGATCGGCTGAGAACACCTGGCTGCCGTACCGAGCCGTGCCGGCAGGGCGCCGAGACAGCGGGCAGAAGGTCACACAGAATCGCTCTGCGCGGTCGAGTAGCGCAGGACGTAGTCGAGGTGCGACTGCATCGCTTCCGCAGCCGCCCTCTCGTCCCCCTCCTCGATCGCCTTGAGGATCACCATGTGCTGCTTCACCGTCCGCCTCCCCACCTCTTCCGTCACATCCAGAAACTGCGCCGGATGCGTCGCATCATGCACAGCCGCAATGAATGCCGCCAGCAACCGATTACCCGACGCCTGCCCGATCGTCGTGTGAAAGGCCAGGTCATAACCCGGAATTCCCGGATCATCAATCGTGGTCGTCCGCTGTCGCTCCACAATCGACCGCAACTCGTCTACCTGCGCCTCACTCCGATGCACGGCAGCCATACGCGCGGCCGGCACCTCCAGTACCCGCCGCACCTCCGTCAACTCAAATACATCCAACGCGCCCAGACGCAAAATCGTGTCCACTGACTCACTCAGCATCCGGCTCAGCGAATCCGGAGTCACCGTATTGACGAAACTCCCGCCGGACATCCCAGGGATCTTCCGGATCAGTCCCCCGCTCACCAACGCACCCAGTGCCTCACGCACGGTCGGACGGCTCACCCCGAACTGCTTCGCCAGCTCCGTCTCCGGTGGAAGCTTCTCCCCCTGAGCGAAATGTCCCTCCAAAATCGCATCCCGGATCTGCTGCTCCACCTGGTCGCGTGGCCGCATCACCTGCCGTGCCTTGAACCTCTCGTCGGCCCCAGACCTCGCCGCACCAGCCATGCAAAACCCTCCACGCCCGCCAGGCCGGCCGACGCGGTCGCGTCGGACACACCAAGGCTCCAGATCCCGAAAGCTGCAGTATATGACCAAGGTAGTCAATTGTCATACTGAAAAATGTCGTGCTTCAGCCTTGGGGGCGGGATCGCCCGGCGCCGGTCTGCGCCGGGGCGACCGGCAAGGGCTACCGCTCGGCACATCACATCGCGTACTCCTTGAGCAGACTGCGACCGATGATCATCTTCTGGATCTCGGAGGTACCCTCGCCGATGAGCATGAAGGCCGCCTCACGGTAGAGCCGCTCGATCTCGTATTCCTTGGAGTAGCCGTACCCGCCATGGATGCGGAACGACGCCTCGACCACTTCCTTGCAGTACTCGCTCGCGAGCATCTTGGCCATGCCGGCCTCGACGTCGTTGCGCCGGCCCGCATCCTTCTTGCGGGCCGCACGGACCGTCATCGCGTGCGCGGCCTCGACCTTGGTCGCCATCTCGGCGAGGCGGAACAGGATCGCCTGGTGCTGTGCGATCGGCTTGCCGAACGTCTCACGCTGCTGCGCGTACGCGATGCCCAGCTCGAAGGCGCGAACGGCGATCCCGCACGCCCGCGCGGCGACGTTCACCCGGCCCACCTCAACGCCGTCCATCATCTGGTAGAAGCCTTTGCCGGGATCTCCGCCGAGGATCTGACCAGCCCCGATCCGATGATCGTCGAAGATCATCTCGGTGGTGTCGACGCCCTTGTAGCCCATCTTGTCGATCTTTCCCGGGATGGTGACGCCCTGGGCGGTCTCGCCGAAGCCGGGCTGCTTCTCCACCAGGAACGTGGTCATGTTCCTGTAGACCGAGTCCGCGCCCTCGTCGGTCTTCGTCAGCACCGCGACCAGGTTCGACGAGCCGCCGTTGGTCAGCCACATCTTCTGGCCGGTGATCGAGTAGGAGCCGTCGGGAAGTCTGTCGGCCTTGGTGGACACGGCCGAGACGTCGGAGCCGAGGCCCGGCTCCGACATCGAGAAGGCGCCCCGGACCTCGCCGGTGGCCATCCGCGGGAGGTACGTCCGCTTCTGCTCCTCGGTGCCGTGCTGCATCAGCATGTACGCGACGATGAAGTGCGTGTTGATGACACCCGAGACGCTCATCCAGCCCCGCGCGATCTCCTCCACGCACAGCGCGTACGTCAGCAAGGACTCACCGAGGCCGCCGTACTCCTCCGGGATCGTCAGGCCGAAGACGCCGAGCTCCTTCAAGCCCTCGACGATCTCGGTCGGATACTCGTCCCTGTGCTCGAGCCCGGTCGCGACCGGCATGATCTTTTCCTCGACGAACTGCCGGACCAGCTTGAGGATCTCGCGCTGGTCCTCGGTCAGTCCATCGGTACTGGCAAGACGATCCATCTGACAGTTCGTTCCTCTCGATCCAATAGCCACGGTGTAGTCGTTCACGCGAGCGATGCCGCCACGTCCGGGGGCAGTCCGATGGACCGCACCTCCGTGTAGGCGTCGAGGCCCTCTGGGCCGAACTCGCGCCCGATCCCGCTGGCCTTGAACCCGCCGAACGGAGCCCTGAGCCCCACCGGGTGCCCGTTCAGCTCCACGACACCGGTGCGGATCCGGCTCGCGAGTTCCAGCCCTCGACGGGGGTCCGAGGTGAACACGGCCCCGCTGAGGCCATAGGCGGAGTTGTTGGCGATCTCGACCGCCTCGGTTTCGTCCCGGTAGGTCATGACGGCGAGGACCGGTCCGAAGATCTCTTCCTGAGCGATCGTCATGTCGGGCCGCACACCGGTGAAGAGCGTCGGTTCCACGAACCAACCGCGGTCAAGACCCTGCGGACGTCCACCGCCCTTGACGAGGGTCGCGCCTTCCTTGTGGCCGGTGGCGATGTAGTGCTCGACCGTCTCGCGCTGCCGGGAGGAGAACAGCGGCCCGATCTGGGTGGCCTCGTCGTAGGGGCTGCCCACGGGCATCGAGTCGATCAAGGCGCCCAGCCGCTCGACGAGCTCGTCCTGGCGCGCCTCGGAGACCAGCACCCTGGTCTTCAGGCTGCACACCTGACCGTTGTTGCGGAACGCCCCGAGGCGCATCGTCTCCACGGCCTGGTCGAGGTCGGCGTCGTCGAGGACGACGGCGGCCGACTTGCCCCCCAGCTCGAGCGTGACGCGCCGCAGGTCGTGACCGCACAGCGCCGCGATCCGCCGGCCCGCGGCGGTTGATCCGGTGAAGGTCACCTTGTCGACGCCCTGGTGCGCGACGAGGTACTCGCTGCTCTCGCGCTCTGCCGGAACGATGTTGACCACGCCCTCCGGGAACCCGGCTTGCTCGATCAGCTCGCCCAGGACATACGCGTCGAGAGGCGTCTGCGGGGCCGGCTTCAGCACGACCGTGCACCCCGCCAGCATCGCTGGGACGATCTTCTGGACGCTGATGCTCATGGGCACGTTCCACGGAACGACCGCTGCCACCACGCCGACCGGCTCCCGTGTGACGAGTGCGCTGCCCGTCTCAGCGGTGCGGATCGACCGGAACGGGTAGTCCGGCGCGAGATCGAGGCACGCGTCGATCACCCGGACCGGACTGACGGCCTGGAGGGCACGGGACTGCGTGATAGGGCAGCCGATCTCGTCGGTGATCAGCTGGGCGATGGGCTCCTGGTGCTCGGCGACCAGCCGCCGCAGTTCCCGCAGCGCCGCCATGCGCGCTTCCAGCGGCATACGCGGCCACGGGCCGTTGTCGAACGCGGCGCGCGCCGCCGCGACGGCGCGGTCGATGTCGCTCGTGGACGCCGAGGGGACCTCGGCGATGACCTCCTCGGTGAACGGCGACACTATCCTCAGGTGCTCACCATGTGCTGGAACCCACTGCCCTCCGATGAACAGACGGTCGTGGCGGCCCTCCCACACCATGGACTTCTCCTTCGTGTACAGGGACTTCATCGGCCTCTCGGTCACGGCGTCGCCGAAAGGCGGATGTCCCGGGCGACGAGCATGCTCTGGACCTGGTTCGTTCCGTCGTATATCTCGGTGATCTTCCCGTCGCGCAGCCGGCGCTCCGCGCCGATGTCGTCGCGGTCGCCGTCGTCGCCGAGCAGTTCGACGCAGGCCGAGGCAACTCGCACGCCCAGCGTCGTGCAGTGCATCTTGACCATGGAGACCTCGGCCGTGGGGTCCTCGCCGCTGGCGTCGACCAGGTCGCAGGCCTCCCTCAGCATCGACCGGCCGGCCGTGATCTCGGCCCGCAGCCGTGCCAGTTCGAACTGGAGGTCCTGGGCGCTTCGGGTGCGGGAGGAGAGGAGGTCTCGCTGCGCGCAGTAGCGCGCCGTAGCGTCGAAGGCGCCCTGTGCGAACCCGATTCCCTGCGCGGCCGCGCTGATGCGTGACTTGGCGACGGACCGCAGCAGCAGCGGGTAGCCCTCACCCTCGGCGCCGAGTCGGGCGTCGGCAGGGATGCGGCACTCCTGGAATCCGAGCGTGACGGTCGAGGCGCCCTTCTGGCCCAGCTTCTTCATCGGCCTGCCGGCCTCAAGACCCTCTGTACGCGCCGTGTCGACGAGGAAGGCCGTGATGCCGTCCTTGCCGAGGCTCGGGTCGACCGTCGCGAAGAGCACGATGACGTCGGCGACATCGCCGTTGGAGATGAAGGTCTTCTCGCCGTTGATCACATAGGAGTCGCCGTCACGGCGCGCCGTCGTGCGCATCGACGCGACGTCCGATCCGGACTCGGGCTCGGTCAGGGCGATGGCCCCGATAGCCGTGCCCCGGCAGATCGCGGGAATCCAGGCTTCGTGCTGGTCGGGTCTTCCCTGGAGGTGGATCGGGTGCGCGCAGTGCATCTGGGTCATGTAGACCGTGGAGGTCGATCCGCAGGCGGCCGCGATCCGGGAGAGCGCTTCGGCATACGTCGCCGTGGATGTGCCACGCCCCCCGAGCGAGGTCGGCATCAACAGCCCGCCGAGACCTGCCTCGGCGAGCGCCTGGACGGACGCCGCGGGAAATGTGCTCTCCCGGTCTACGGTCACGGCGGCCGGAGCCACGGTCTGTGCGATCACACGGTCGAGGAGTTGGATCACGGCGGTGTCGTCCGCCGGGGGTGGAATCTCGGGGGCAGGGGTCACTTCGTCACTCCTCGGTGAAGACGGGCTCGCGTCGCTCGGCGAAGGACGTGATGCCCTCCTGGCCGTCGGCAGAGGCGATCGACAGTGCGGCGAGCGCCGCCTCGTGTTCCAGGGCAGGGCCGGCGGTGCTCTGCCGTGCGGCTTCGAGCAGGTTGGCCAGCCCGGTGCGGCTTCCCGAGGCGATCAGGCGCGCCGTGGCGTCCACCTCGCGCCTTAGCCCGGCGGCGGGGACGGGCGGGACGGACAACAGACCGATCTGCCAGGCACGATCGGCGTCGATACGGGTGCCGGTGAGCATGAGATGGAGCGCCGCGGCCTTGCCCACGGTTCTGGGCAGCCGCTGGGTGCCTCCGAATCCCGGGATGCAGCCGATCCGTGCCTCCGGGAGGCCGAACCGGCTGCGATCGGAGGCGATCACCACGTGGCACGCCAGCATCAGCTCGAAGCCCCCGCCGAGTGCGAAGCCGTCGACCTCGGCGATCACCGGAACGGGCGAGCGTTCGATCGCGGTGATCGCGCGATGGCCCCGTCGGATGAATGCGTGCGCCCGGTCGGCGTCCAGGCCCCGGATCTCCTCCAGATCGGCGCCGGCGCTGAAGGCTCTGTCGCCCGCCCCTCGGACGACCAGGCACCTGATTCCCGGGCTTTCGTCGGCGGCCCGTCGGACCTCGTCGGCCAGGGCGTCCAGCACTGAACTGTTCAGGGCGTTGAGCCGGTCCGGACGATTCAGAGTGATCGTCCGCACTCGCTCGGCCTCGGCCACCTCGATCAGGGAATCCATACGACACCCGCCTCCGTGAGATCGGCGATCCGTTCGTCGTCGAATCCGGCACTGGCAAGGATGTCGTGGCCGTGCTCGCCCTGGAGCGGGGCCGGCAAGCGCGGGGCCCGGCTGCTCTGCGAACCGAGCCGCCACGGGCTTCCGACGCCCCGGAAGACACCCGCCCGTGGATGAACCTGGCTGACGATCGCCTCGCGGGCCTCCACCTGGGGGTCCTCGACGACTTCGGACAGCGAGTTGATCCGTGCACAGGGTACGCCGACGTCCTGCAGGGCCTTGAGTGCCTCTTGCGAGGTCATCGTGGACAGAACCGACTGGAAGGCGTCGACGGCCTCGTTCCGTTGCCCTCGGCGTCCGGCGTTGGTGGCCAGGTCAGGCCGCCGGGCCAGCTCGTCCAGGCCCAGGGCCGCGCAGGCGTTGAGCCAGAGCTTGTCGTTGCCCACGGCGACGACGATGGGACGGTCGCTAGTGAGGAACGACTGGTAGATCGCGACCACGGAGTCGGTGCCCCCACAGGGGCGGGGCTCAGGATCGCCCGCGAGGTAACTGGCGATGCGGGGTGACATGAAAGCAAGGTCGGCCTCGAGAAGAGAGACGTCGATGATCTCGCCCACGCCGTGCATCTGCTGCCTCACCAGCGCTGCCGCGATGGCGTACGCGGCGACGGTACCGGCCGCGACATCGGACAGGGCCGTGCTGACGCGTTGCGGTACACCGGCGTCACCGGTGACGCTCATCATCCCGGAGCGGGCCTGGGCGATCAGGTCGTATCCCGGCAGGGCGGCGTCGGGCCCGTCGAGCCCGAATCCGGAGAGCGCGCAGATCACCAGCCTGGGAAACCGTTCGCTCAGGGCGGCCAGTCCGAGACCGTGCCGGTCGAGCTTGGCCGGGTTCAGGTTCTCGATGAACACGTCCGCGGTCTCCAGCAGCCGGAAGAGCACTTCGCGGCCCTGTTCGCCGCGGATGTCCAGGCACAGGCTCTTCTTGTTGCGGTTGACCGACAGGAACCACGCGGCTTCGCCGTTGAGGAAGGGTGGTCCCCAGCCGCGGGCGTCGTCTCCGCGCACGGGCTCGATCTTGATGATCTCCGCTCCCATGTCACCGAGGTACATGGAAGTGGTGGGTGCCGCGTAGGACGACGAGATGTCGACCACGGTGATCCCGTGCAGCGGGGCAGGGGACGCGTTCATGAAGCCTCCGTCCTCGGGTGGTTCTTCGTGCGGCGCGGGAAGGGTGCGAGGGCCATCAGGCGTCGCCCCCAAGGTGGCCGAGGCCACGCGCGGCGACCTGTGCCAGGAGGGACCGGCGGCCGCCACCCCGGGCCCGCAGGCTCACCGCGTCGCGCAGCAGACCGGCCACCGGGTATTCGTCGACGTATCCGTAGCCGCCGTGCACCTGGATCGCGTCGAGGCAGACATCGACGGCGGTCCTGCCCGCCTGGGCCAGCAGTTCCTCTGTGTCGAGGTCACCGGCGGCCGCCGCGTCGAGCATCACGCGCACTGCGCAGACGCGGATCCTCATCTCGGCCAGCATCGCGCGCAGACCCGCGAAGGTACCGATGGGGGAACCGAACTGACGCCGCTCGCGGGCGTAGGTCTCGGCCGTGTCGAGCGCCTTCTCGGCGAGGCCGAGCCCGACGGCGGAGGTGAACAGGTCCCAGTCGCGTGAGGTGCGCCGCGCGACGGCGTCCGGCAGTGTGGTCACCAGGGTGTCGTCGAGCCGGACCGTCCGCAGGGCGGCTGCGCGCAGTCCGGTGCGCCGTGTGCCTTCGGCGTCCTCCGCCACGAGAGCGTCCCAGCGGGCCAGGACGGCGGAATGCGTCCCACGGTCCAGGAATACCAACGCGGCGGGAGCCAGCAGCGTCGGCACCGTGGCCGTCCATGGGCGGTGAGCCGTGGGATTGGTGACCGCAGACGTCAGGTCCGTCAGGTCCGTCACGTCGCGGTCGGCGGCCTCCGTAGCCGCGAGTCCGCGCTGCGCGGCGAACCGGCCGCCGAGGGCGAAGGCCGCCGCGGGTGAGAAGTACGCGGTCGTCCGCACGGTTGCCACGAGCCAGTCGACGGAGTCGTCCAGTCCGGCCGTCTCCTGTGCGAGGTCGAGGACGTCCGCGGTGTGGAGCAGGGAGCGGATCGCGGGGGTGTCACTCCCGTCCCAGGCCGTGAGGCGCTTTGTCAGCACGGCGAGGAAGTCGTCGCGTTCCACATGGCGCCCGGTCATCGGTTGAACCTCTCGCGGCGGGGGTCGCGGCGCTCCTCGAAGGATTCCGACATCTCAGCCGCCTCCTGGGTACTGCGGTAGGCGGTGAGCAGCAGGTCGTGCGCGAGGCGGGCCTGCCCGGCGACGCCGGTGTGGCGGCTGGAGAAGGCGGTTTTGAGGGCGGCCAGCGCGAAGGGGCCGCGCCGACGCAGGTCCTGGGCCACCTCGACGGCCCGGTCAAGGACGGGGCGGCCGGTCACCACCTCGTTGACCAGGCCCATGTCCAGGGCTTCCTGCGCGGAGTACTTGCGGTTCAGGTACCACATCTCCTTCGCCCGACGGCGCCCGATGGTCTCCTCGAGGTACCAGGTGCCGTAGCCGGCGTCGAAGCTGCCGACCATCGGGCCCACCTGGCGGAACACAGCATGGTCGGCGGCGATCGAGAGGTCGCACACGACCTGGAGCACGTTCCCCCCGCCGACGGCATAGCCGTTGACCGCCGCGATCACTGGCTTGGGCATCGCGTCGATGAACTCGTAGAGATCGATGACCGGCATCACGCTGGAGTAGTCGAGGGAAGCCAGCTGGTCGTGTTCTCCCCCGATACAGAAGAACCTGTCGCCGGCACCGGTGAGGATCGCCACGTCGATCTCAGGTGTCTGCCGCACGTGCTGCAGCGCTGCGAGCAGCTCACGGGCTGTTTCGAACCTCAGCTTGTTGGCCCGGTCGGGCCGGTTGATCGTGATCACCGCGACGCCGTCGTGGACGGCGAGGGTGATGTCCTCGTAACTCATGGACTCAGCTCCTGGTTCGACGAGTCGGCCCGTTCGGGATGCAGCTGTGTGCGGGCCGCCACCTGACACACACCTCACACTTCGACCTGTTTCTTATACACGTGAAAAAGTTTGACATTACGATACTCTGTCGAGGATCCATGTCAAGGATCTTGGAGATCGTCCATGGTGCTGCGGCAGGACGGTCCACGGACGACGCCGAGGAGACCCTGATGTCACAGCCACTGGCCCCCATCTGTGTGATCGGAGCGGGCACGATGGGCCGAGGGATCGCGCAGGTCGCCCTCGCCTCCGGACACCCGGTGCACCTGGTCGACCCGGACGAGGCACAGCTGGACGCGGCCAGATCCGACATCACCGCCCGCCTCAGCCGGAAGGACCCAGCGGCGCCCGCCCTGGTCGAGGCACGGCTGCTCACCCTCACGGATCTCGCCCAGGCGCCGGTGGATGCGCGGACGGTCGCCATCGAAGCCATCCTGGAACACCTGGACGTCAAGCAGGCGGTTCTGCGGCGAGCCGCAGAACACTTCGGACCGACGTGCGTCCTCGCGACGAACACCTCGTCGCTGTCGGTCACCGCCATCGCCGCCGGCACACCGGATCCGTCACGCGTGGTCGGCATGCACTTCTTCAACCCCGTCCCCGTGATGAAGCTCGTCGAGGTCGTCCGAGGCCTGCAGACCGCCGACGAGGTCGTCGACACCGTCGTCGAACTCGCCGTACGCTGGGGCAAGTCGGTCGCCCATGTCCGCTCGGTACCCGGATTCATCGTCAACCGGGTCGCCCGGGCCTTCTACGGAGAGTCCCTGCGACTGGTCGAAGAGCGTGCGACCACTGCGGAGACGATCGACGAACTGATGCGCTCCGCCGGCGGATTCCGCATGGGCCCGTTCGAACTGATGGACCTGATCGGCAACGACGTCAACTTCGCGGTGACGCAGTCCGTCTGGACGTCGTACCACTACGACCCTCGGTTCGCCCCTTCCCTCATCCAGAGCGAACTCATCGCCGCAGGACGGTTCGGTCGCAAGACCGGCCGAGGCTTCTACGAGTACGACGGGACCGCC
Organism: Streptomyces kryoterrae; assembly: GCF_054072135.1. Lineage (NCBI taxonomy): Bacteria > Bacillati > Actinomycetota > Actinomycetes > Kitasatosporales > Streptomycetaceae > Streptomyces > Streptomyces kryoterrae. The sequence goes on from NZ_CM133358.1 coordinate 1,009,301, forward strand.
GAGCGACCGCTCCCCCTCGCCGCGGAAGTGAAGGCCGAGGCATCAGGCGCCACGCCTGTGGTCCTCCACGGTTCGGACGACCAGTTGGAGGCCCTGGTCACCCGTGGCGGCCTCGCGTTCGGCCGGGAGGAGAGCGACACCCCCCGCGTCGAGTTCGTCGGTCTGGGGTCGGTCATGGTCACTCGCGGCCGGAGTGCGCGCGAGGAGTCGGCCCTACGCGGCGAGCCCGTACTTCTCCTCGATCGCTGTCTGGATCCCGCCACGGCGACGGCTCTCGCCCTCGCCTCCACCGACGCCGCACTCACCGACGCCGTCGTCGCCCTGCTGGATCGCGCCCGCATACGCGCCTTCCCCATTGCCGACACACCGGGACTCGTGCTCGCCCGAGTTCTCTCGATGATCGCGAACGAGGCGTGGGAGACGGCCCACCACGGAGTCGCGACCCCTGATGACATCGACACCGCGATGCGCCTGGGCACCAACTACCCCATGGGCCCGTTCGCCTGGAGCGCCCGCTGGTCCACAGGCGGCGTGCTCGAACTGCTCGACGCCCTCTGGTCGTCCTACCACGACCCGCGATACCGGGCCAGCCAAGCCCTGCGGGCCGCGGTGCCGACCACCTCGTAGGACGGCCTCGGCTGACGGCAAGTCATGGAATAAGCGGCTGCGAGGGGAAGGGTTTCCTCCCTGGCTGTTTGAAACCAGGGAGGAAACCCTGCTATCTGCATCCGCCCACCACCAGGGAGAGATCCGGGAGGACGCATCCGGGAGGACGCCAGCCTGGAAGCAGCAGTGCCCATGCTGCTCGGCTCGTACTTCGCCGCCTGCATGGCCGGACGTCGGCGACCGCCCCCAGTGGGCCGAGCCGTTGATCTCACCCTGGTCGCCCTACACCCGCCTGACATCGCCCTCTGTGAACCGGCTATCTCGCTCGCGGTGACGTCGGCGAACCTGCGGACCACGCCTCGAAGGCGCCGCGCCGCCGGCGAAGTGGGCGTCGCGTGCACGCGTCGAACCGGATTCGCCTGCGCGCGATGTCGTCGTCAGTTCGCCGTACCGGGGGCGGCCGGTTGCCCGTCAGCCACCCAAGCCGCAAGGCTGCGCAGTCTGTCGTGCGTGGCCGTGTTGGGTGCGGGCGTCCAGATGGTCAGTTGCTGATCGGGGTCGGTGCTGCACGTGAGGGTGTCCCATTCGAGGGTGAGTTCGCCGACGATCGGATGGTTCAGCGTCTTCGCACCGACCTTCCGGGCCGCCACGAGGTGCTCGGCCCACCACCGCCGGAAGTCCGCGTCCCGCTCCGACAACTCGTCGACCAGTGCGGCGAGTCTCGGCGAGCCCGGGTTGCGGGCCGTTTCCCTTCGCAGTTGTGCGACGGCAAGGCGGGCCGCGGCCTCCCAGTCGGCGTACAGGCCCCTCATACGGTCCGAGAAGATCATCTTCGCGTAATTGCGGTCCGCTTTCGGGATGCGCCCGAAGTCGCCCACCAGGGCAGCACCCATCTCGTTCCAGGCCAGCACGTCCATCCGGCGTCCGAGGACCATCGCGGGGATGGACATGAGGTCGTCGAGCAGCCGCTGCAGCTGCGGGTTGACGACCTGAGCCTCGGGCGGGTGCGGGCGGCCGGCGTCCTTGCCCGCCAGTTCGAAGACATACTCCCGCTGGTCGTCACTGAGCTTCAGTACTCGGGCGATGGCCTCCAGCACGGGCTGGGAGACATCCATGCGTCCCTGTTCCACCCGTGTGTAATAGTCGGTGCTGATCGCGGCCAGCACAGCCACCTCCTCCCGGCGCAGGCCTGGGACTCGCCGCGGCGCTCCCGAGTCGGGCAGCCCCACAGAGCGGGGAGTCAGCTCCGCACGCCGAAGTTTCAGGAAGTCACCCAACTCATGGGGTGCACTGCCAGTCATGTCAGCCAATCTCACAGGGATGGGGCCCCTGGCCGGGGCGAAGCGTTGCTCCGCAGATGTGCTTGTGGCGCACTTGCCGGAAGAAAGCGTCTGCGGATCGAGGGTGTTCAGCGGTCAAGGTTCCGCGAGGGCGGCGGGTTCGGCTGCGGGAAGCCCGCCTGAGATGGGGGCCGTCCGGGTCCTGTCGCTGCCCCGGCACACCATTGATCATCCGCGAGACCGTGCCGCTTCACACACCGGCACGTGCGGCTGTCCCTTCGAACGTGGGCAGGGCATCGGCCGCGGATGGCAACGGGGGCATCGCACGGTGGATCGGTCCCGTGCGTCGGGAGAGGGGCAGGCCACTTCCGAGGTTGGTGGAGGCGATGATCTCCGCCACGATGGAGACAGCTGTCTCTTCCGGTGTGTGAGCCCCTAGATCGAGGCCGATCGGCGAGTGTAGGCGGGCGATGAGAGCGTCGGACATGCCCTGTTCGCGCAAAAGGCGGAGACGCTGTTCGTGTGTGCGCCGCGATCCCATGGCCCCGACATAACCGACGGGCAGACCGAGGGCCAGTCGTAGCAGAGGGATGTCGAACTTGGCGTCGTGGGTGAGGACGCAGACGGCGGTGCGGGCGTCCACGCTCGTGCGCTCAAGGTAGCGGTGGGGCCAGTCGACGACGACCTCGTCCGCGTCCGGGAAACGTGCCGGTGTGGCGAAGACGGGGCGAGCGTCGCACACGGTGACGTGATACCCGAGGAAGCGGCCCGCCTGGCTGAGCGCGGCGGCGAAGTCGACGGCGCCGAAGATCAGCATGCGGGGGCGGGGGGCTGCCACGTGGATGAGGACGGACAGCCGGTCCGGGCAGGCGTCGGCGTCTCCGCCCAGCTCGACGCGCGCGGTACGTCCGGACCGGAGCAGGGCGCCCGCCTGCGCGGTCACCGCGCGGTCCGTCGGCCCTCCGTCCAGGGTTCCGTAGGAGGCGGTGCCATCGACAAGGACGCAGACCATGCGGCCCAGCAAGTCGTGACGGCCGTCGACGATCTGCGCCACGGCGGTCGGCCTGCCCTGGACGATGTCGTCCAGGGCGGCACCGAGATGCGGTTCGGTAGCCGGGTCGATGCGCCGGACGAGGACCTCGAGTTCGCCGCCGCAGGTCAGGCCGACGGCGAAGGCGTCGTCGTCGGAGTATCCGAACCAGGCGCGCTGGACAGGACCCTCGTCCTCCAGGACCCGTTGGCACAGGTCATAGACCGCGCCCTCGACGCAGCCGCCGGAGATGCTGCCGACCGCGTTGCCGTCGGCGTCCACCGCGACCGACGTGCCGATCGGCAAGGGAGCGCTGCCGGTGACGTCAACGACGGTGGCCAGGGCGAAGGGGCGTGCTTCGCGGCACCAGCGGTGCAGTGTGTCCGCGATGTTCAGCATGAGTCTTTCTCCGTGGTTCGCCGGGGGAACGTGGGGCGGGCCGCCGCCGCGCTGCGGGGGAGCATCTGTGCGCGGCGGCGGCCCAGTCTGGCCCGGCAGCCGCACAGTGGAGCTGCTGCCGGGCCGGTCGATGGGCGTGCTGAGAGTTAGAGCAACGCCTCGGCGGTGATGGGCAGTTCACGGACCCGGCGGCCGGTGGCGTTGAAGACCGCGTTGCCGATCGCGGCGGCCACACCCACCTGGACGACCTCGCCGATCCCCTTCACCCCCAGCGCGTTGCCCGAGTTGTCCTCGCCGTCCAGGTAGATCGCCCTGACCTCTGGGACGTCGGCGTTCACGGGCACCAGGTAGTCGGCCATGCTCGGGTTCACGATCCGCCCGTCACGGTGGTCGGTGACCGTGTGCTCCAGCAGCGCCGTGCCGATGCCACCCACGATGCCGCCGATCGCCTGACTGTCGGCCAGCTTGGGGCTGATGATGCGGCCGCAGTCGTACACCCCGAGCACCCGCCGCACCCGCACCAGGCCCAGCGTCGCATCCACGGCGACCTCGGCGAAGGTCGCGTTGTAGGCGGCGTAGGAGTCCCGCTCGGGAGTCGGCGGTCCGGCGTAGTCGCCGTGTGCTTCGAGGTGGGTGCGGTTGTTGCGGGCCAACAGGCTCTTGTACGTCTCACCGCGCGCCGGATTGCCCTGCACGTGGAGTCGGCCGCCCCGCACGACGACGTCGCCGGCCGGCACGCCGTACAGCGGCGACCCGCGGTCCTCGACGGCCAGCTTGATCGCCTGCCGGCGCACCTGGTCGCACGCGTCGAGGACGGCGGAGCCGACACTGGCCATGGTCGACGAGCCGCCGTGCGGCCCGGTCGCCGGATAGAGGGAGTCGCCGAGCCGGAAGGTGACCGCGCGCATGGCCAGCCCGAGCGCGTCCGCGGCGACCTGGGTCTGGGAGGTGTAGGTTCCCGGCCCCATGTCAGTGGTGGCCGCGTCGACCACCGCGGTGCCGTCGGCGTTCAGCCGGGCCTGGGCCTGCGCCGGATAGCGCCCCGGGTCGTACACGCCCGCGGCCATGCCCAGACCGACCAGCCAGTCCCCGTCACGCGTCGAACGAGGCTTGGGACTACGACGATCCCAGCCGAACTCACGCGCACCGACCGTGTAGCACTCACGCAGCCGACGGGTGGACCAGGGCAGGTTCTTCGCCTCGTCCTCGGACGGCTCGTTGCGCCGGCGCAGCTCGATCGGGTCGACGCCGAGCTTGTGGGCGAGCTCGTCCATCGCCGACTCGATCACGAACGACGCCGACGCGAAACCGGGCCCGCGCATCCAGATCGGCGAGTTGACGTCCAGCGGCACCGTCCGGTACGCCTGGCTGACGTTGGGCATGCTGTAGAGCATCTGCCCGGGCAGCATGACCCCCTCGGTGAAGGTCTCGTACGACGAGGTTTCCGAGTCGATCCGGTGGGTCGCGGCGGACAGCCGGCCGCGCCGGTCGCTGCCGAGGCGCAGCTGGTACTCGTAGGACGGCCGGAATCCGGTGCCGAAGTACATCTGCTTGCGGCTGAGCACCAGCTTGACGGGACGCTTCGTCTCTCGCGCGGCCAGCGCGGCGACGATGGTGTGGGGCCAGCAGCGCAGGCCGCTGCCGAAGCCGCCACCCACGAACGGGTTGATGACCCGCACCGCGTCCGCGGGCAGATCGAACACGGCGGCGATCTCGTCGTGCGTGCCCACCACCCACTGGGTCTTGTCCCAGACGGTCACCTTGTTGCCGTCCCAGCGGGCGATGGTGGCGTGCGGCTCCATCGGATTGTGATGGTTGCGCCCCAGCTGGTACGTCAGGTCCAGCTGTACGGGAGCGTTGCGCAGCCCGGCTTCCGCGTCGCCGCGCGCGTAGTTCGTCGGCTGGTCCGGCTCGGCCTCGTGCAGGTCGGTCGAGGGTTTCTTCGCGTCGTAGCGGACCTTGACCAGGCTCGCGCCGTGCTGTGCGGCCTCCAGGGTGGTGGCGATGACGACGGCGACCGGCTGGCCGTGGAAGAGGACCTTGTCGTCCTGGAACACCCGCAGCCTGCGCCCGGGCATGTTGTTGGACCCGGAGTTGTCCCGGTACGGCAGCTTCGGCGCGTTGCCGTGGTGGATCACCCGCAGCACACCCGGCTGCTTCTCTGCGGCGCCGGTGTCGATGGACGTGATGCGGCCGCGGCCGATGCTGCTGTCGACGATGACCGCGTGCACGACCCCGTCGATGTCGAACTCGGCGGCGTACTGCGCCTTGCCCGTGACCTTGAGTCGGCCGTCCACCCGGGACAGCGGCGCACCTACAGCGGTCTGCGGCTGGGGGCTCACTTCATACCTCCTACTACGCGCAGCTGGCGTTCCACGGTCCGTTTGAGCAACTCGACCTTGAATCGGTTGTGCTGAAGGGGACGAGCGCCTTCCGCCGCCTTGGCGGCAGCGGCCTTCCACAACGACTCCGAGGGGCGCTCACCGATGAGGGCCTGCTCGACGCCAGGCAGTTTCCACGGCACCGTGGCCACTCCCCCGGCGGCGACCTTCGCCTCGCGGATCACCCCGCCACGCACATGCAGTGCGACGGCCGCCGACGTCAGGGCGAATTCGTACGACTGCCGGTCACGCACCTTCAGGTAGCCCGACTTCAGCGGGCGCGGCAGCGCCGGAATCTCCACCGCCGTAATCAACTCACCTTGCCGGAGGGCCTGTTCGCGGTTCGGGGTGTTGCCGGGCTTGAGGAGGAAGTCCGCGAAGGGGACACGGCGTTCTCCGTCCGGGCCCAACAGATGCACGCTCGCCTCCAGCGCCGCGAAGGCCACGGCGGCATCGGAGGGGTGGGTGGCCACACAGGAGCCGGAGGTACCGAGGATCGCGTGCGTGCGGTTGTGGCCGTGTAGCGCGGCACAGCCCGACCCCGGATCACGCTTGTTGCAGTCGGCCGTCACGTCGCGGAAGTAGGTGCAGCGGGTGCGCTGCATGATGTTGCCGCCGATGGTAGCCATGTTCCGCAGCTGGGCCGACGCGCTCAGCTCCAGCGCCTCGGAGATGACCGGGTAGGTCGTGCGCACCTTCCGGTTGGCGGCCGTCTCGGCCATGGTCACCAGCGCACCGATGCGCAGCCCGCCACGCTCGGTGACGGTGACTTCGTTCAGAGGTAGACCGGAGATGTCGACCAGCGCCTCAGGACGCTCGACGGTCTCGCGCATCAAGTCGACGAGAGTGGTGCCGCCAGCAATGTAACGGCCTCCGTGCCGACCGGAGTTGAGGGCTTCGCGGGTGTTCGCGGCCTTCGTGAAGGAGAAGGGATACATGTCAGCGGCTCCTTACTTCCGGCCGGCGGTCTGCTCGACCGCGCGCACGATTTTCACGTAACAGCCGCAGCGGCAGATGTTTCCGCTCATCCACTCGCGGATCTCCTCCGGCGAGTCGGTGTGTCCCTCCTGCATGCAGCCGACGCCCGACATGATCTGGCCCGGCGTGCAGTAACCGCACTGGAACGCGTCCTGCTCGATGAACGCCTGCTGCAGCGGGTGCAGCTTGTCGCCGTCGGCCAGACCCTCGATGGTCGTGACGTCGGCGCCCTCCAGCCGGACGGCGAGTGTCAGACAGGAGTTGACCCGTCGGCCGTCGACCAGCACGGTGCACGCCCCGCAAGCACCCGCGTTGCAGCCCTTCTTCGAACCGGTCAGATCGAAGTGCTCGCGCAACAGGTCCAGCAGCGAGGTGCGGTTGTCCACCGTCACGGTCCGGCGGGTGCCGTTCACCGTCAGAGAGACACGGCTGGACGGAGGCCCCTCGGCGGCAGCCACCTCCTCCCCGGCGGTAAGCAAGGACCCTCCGATCACGCCGCCGACGACAACGACACCACCGACCGCGGTACTGGTGGCGATGAACGTGCGTCGTGTCGGCGCGGTGAGGGACTCGGACTCGGTGGAGTCGGTGGGGGGTGGAACATCCGGATCAGTGAACTCAGGGGAGGACATACATAGGCCTTCGGACTCGGCGGATGGGGCACCTGGCCTGCACGGCGACAGGGAACTGGGCGAATCCCACGACTTCGTCACCACCGCGTATTCAGAATGCGCACGTGTTGTGCGACCGCGGTTGGTCACGCCCCGAAGTCTTGCACCACCGGCATCCCCCATGGGAGGGAGAGTTTTCTCCCCGGATATTCTTCTCCCGAAGGGAACTCTGCTCCGCTGCCCGACAGCGGAGCAGATGAAAGCGGGTGTGGCACTATCGGGCAACGACCGTAGCCGAGAAAGATGTAGCATTCACCAATTTGCCGAGCCCGTGAAGTCTCACGTCGGGTGTCCGGCCTCGCTCGGATGCATGCAGCCGCTCATACTGCCGACGGCCGCGCAGTCCATGCCTGGAGAAGACGCAGGTTGTCGTGAGATGCCGTTCCTGGTTCGGCGGTCCAGATCACCAACTGCTGCTCGCCATCGGTGTCGCTGGTGAAGCTGTCCCAGTCAAGGGTGACGTCCCCGACGACCGGATGCCGCAGGGTCTTCGTTCCCACGCTCAGCGCCGTGGCGTGCTTCGCTCCCCACCATCGGCGGAAGTGGGCGTCAGCCACCGACAGTTCGCCCACGAGCTCGGTCAGCTGTACGTCTCCGGGGCACTTGGCGCCCTCCATCCACAACTGCGTGACGCACGCGTGGGCGACACGCTCCCAGTCCGGGTACAGCACCCTCATTGCAGGCTCGACGAAGAGGAGCCGGACGAAGTTCCGCTTCCTGACCGGGATCCGGGAGAAGTCGGTGACCAAAGCGGCGGCCAACGAGTTCCAGGCGAGGATGCCCATGTACCGGCCCAGCACCAGCGCCGGGGTGAACGGGATATCGTTGATGAATCGCTGCACCTGAGGCTGAACCTTCTGCGCCGGGCGTCGGCAGACCTTGACTCCCACCTCGCCCGCCAGCTCGAACAGATAGTCCCGCTGTTCGTCATCCAGGTGCAGGACGCGGACGAGCGTCGCGAGTACGGCCGCCGACGGCCGTACTACACGCCCCTGCTCCAAGCGCGCATAGTACGGGCTGCTCAGCCCGGCCAGCCGGGCGACCTCGTCCCGCCGGAGACCTGGTACGCGCCTCGGCGCTCCCGACTCCGGCAGCCCTACCGTGCGCGGGCTCAGCTCCGCTCGCCGGGCTTTGAGAAATACACCCAACCCGTTCAAATGTATGCTGCTCTCCATACAAGTCACTCTCACACGAATTCCTCACATTGTGAGGGGGGCGTTTTTATCCCAGGATGGCCTTGCATCTCATTCACGCCGACTGGTGGGCTCACTCGAGCCGAGAGGAGCCGCGGGCTCCGGGCGTACGCGTAGGCGGGTCCGCATTATAGGATTCCTGACACGGGCCGACATCGATGAATCCAGACTCGATTCGGCACGGCATCTCGCGAGAAGTCTCCCCCACTCGCATCCGGCACGTCACTGGTTATGGCCGCAAGTCTGCCACCGTTCACCCGGGCAGAGGGAGGGACAGTTTTCTCCCTGGATGAAGTGATCCCGGGACGGAATTTTCTTTTTTGTGGGCACGCGCGACAGTCGCAGGGTCATTGGCGCGGCCCGAGACCGGCTCAGGCCACCGGAGGACATCCCCTTCGAGTCCCCCACCCCATGGGCCCTCCTCAGCACGTTGTCCAAAGCCGTGTGCTGCGCGAAAGAGGCGAAGAAGGACGCGAACGCAGATGTCACTTCCCCAGAAGCACTATGGGGCCGACCTGCATTTCTACAGCCCCCAACGCCCGTGACGGCGTGCCGGGCTCCCTGCCCGCGAGCGTGATCGCCCCTCCAAGGGGCGGCATTAAGGAGCAGAGGGCTGGTCTCCATGCCCGACGACTGGCCGAGCTCGGATTCGCCGCCCTCGCTTCGACACGGCCTATCAGGGCGAGTGTGAAGGAGGACCACGCTTGCCGGAAGCCCCCTTCCAACCCGCCGGAGGACATAACCAACGCCGTCAGTTACCTGACCACACGTCAGGATGTCGATCCGCCCAATATCGGCCACGCTAGGCATCTGTACCGGCGCGGGCCGTGTCGCGTACGCCGCCGCGACCGACCACCGCGTCAAGGCCGTCGAAATTGGCAGCTTGCTGTGCAACGGACTCGGCCGCGCGCAAGACCCCGCCGCGCTCCAGAGGATTGGCGCGTCGGTTTGCTGACAGGTCAGTCCTTGGTGAGGCCGAAGAGCCGGGCGGCGTTCTCCTTGAGGATCTTCGGCCGGACCTCGTCCTTGATGGGCAGGGAAGCGAAGTCCTTCAGCCAACGGTCGGGAGTGATCAAGGGGAAGTCGGAGCCGAAGAGCACTTTGTCGCTGAGCAGTGTGTTGGCGTACTGGACGAGCTGCGGCGGAAAGTACTTCGGCGACCAGCCGGACAGGTCGATCCACACGTTCGGCTTGTGCGTGGCGACGGCGAGGGCCTCGTCCTGCCAGGGAAAGGACGGGTGAGCGATGATGATCTTGAGATTTGGGAAGTCGGCGGCGACGTCGTCGAGGTACAGCGGATTGGAGTACTTCAGGCGTATGCCGCCGCCCCCGGGCAGGCCGGCGCCGATGCCGCTCTGGCCGCTGTGGAACAGCGCGGGGACGCCCAGTTCCTCAAGCGCCTCGTACAGGGGGTAGGCCGCCCGGTCGTTCGGGAAGAACGCCTGCATGTTGGGGTGGAACTTGAAGCCGCGGACATGGTGGTCCTCGACCAGACGCCGCGCGGCCTTCACTCCCGTCTGCCCCTTCGCCGGGTCGATGCTGGCGAAGGGGATCAGCACGTCCGGGTGTGCGGCGGCCGCTTCGGCGACCTCTTCGTTGGCGATGGCCGGATAGCCGGTGGTGGACTCGGCGTCGACGGTGAACACGACGCACGCCATGCGCCGTTCCCGGTAGTACGCGGCGACCTGCTCCAATTGCGGCAGGCGCTGACCGCCCGGACCGAAGTGCTTCTCGGAGGCGGCGAGGAGGTCTGGGGGCAGGGAGGGACGCCCGTCCTTGGAGACCTCGCAGTGGACATGGACATCGATGGCCGTGAGCGAGGCGATGTCGAGTGGGGCGGTCATCGGGCGGCCTCCTGAGTCGCGGTGGGGCGCTTGGGCAGAGCGATGCCGTACGTCTCCGGGCGTTCGCCGACTCCGGAGGCCCAGGTCTCGGCGATCGTGCCGGCGTCCCAGCCGCCGTCATGGAACGCGGAGCGGATCTCGGCCGGATGGGACCACAGAGTGAGGCGGTCGCCGCCGATGCCGATGCACTGGCCGGTGACCTGGGACGCGGCGTCGGAGGCGAGGAAGACGACAAGGCCCGCGCAGTCCTCAGGGCCGCCGAACGACAATGCGCGGCGGACTGCGGACGGGATCGGCTCGCCCCGGTCGAGCATGTCGACGTACGGGGCGAGAAAGGGAATGGACCGGGTCATGGCAGTGGCCGCGTTCGGGATCAGTGCGTTGACGGTGATCCGGGCCTTGGCGCATTCCATGGCCCAGGTGCGGGTCATGGCGGCGATACCGGCTTTGGCCGCCGCGTAGTTGGTCTGACCGAAGTTGCCGCGCTGCCCGGCAGGTGAGCCGGCCAGGATCAGCCGCCCGCCATTCCCGGCCGTACGGAAGTGCCGTACGGCGGCGCGGGCGCAGGTGAAGGTGCCGCGCAGGTGGACGTCGATGACGGAGTCGAAGTCGTCGTCCGTCATGTTCCACAGCACCTTGTCGCGCAGCAGCCCGGCGTTGGTCACCATGATGTCGAGCCGCCCGAAGGCGTCGAGGGCGCGGGCGACCAGGGCGTCGGCCGTCTCGCTGTGGCCGACTGCCGCCACCTCGGCGACGGCCCGCCCGCCGGCGGCCTCGATGGTTTTGACGGCCCTGTCGGCCGCCTCGGTGTTGATGTCGTTGACCACTACTCTCGCGCCCGCTCGGGCCAGGGCGGAGGCGTACGCCAGCCCGAGACCCTGACCGCTGCCGGTCACGACCGCGACCTTGCCCGTCAGATCCATATTCGTTTCCTTCGCTGTCTTCTGTTCGATCGAGTCTTGATCAAGTTTTTTTGAGTCGGCGACGCAGGATCTTCCCGGCCGGCGACTTGGGGATGGCGTCGATGAACTCGACGGCCCTGATGCGTTTGTACGGAGCGACCCGCGCGGCCACCCAGTCGAGGAGGTCCTGGGCGTCGATGGTCCGTTCGGTCACGACGAAGGCCTTGGGCGCCTCGCCGCCCGTCGGGTGGGGCATCGCGATGACGGCGGCATCGGTGATGTCGGGATGGGTGAGTAGTACGGCCTCGAGCTCAGCGGGCGCGACCTGATAGCCCTTGTACTTGATCAACTCCTTGAGCCGGTCGACGACGAAGAAGTTGCCGTGCTCGTCGACGCGGGCGATGTCGCCGGTGCGCAGCCATCCCTCGGTGAGGGTCTGGGCGGTCGCTTCTGGGTTGGCCAGATATCCGGCCATCATTTGAGGGCCGCGGACCCACAGTTCCCCGGTCTCGCCGGGCTCCGCGTCCTCGCCGTTCAGCGGGTCGACCAGCCGTGCTTCAGTGTCGGGAAGCAGGCGCCCGGCCGCTCCCGCAGGCGTCTCAACGAAGATCTCGTCGGGAGCGCAGTGGGTGCCAGGGCTCGCCTCGGTCATCCCGTAGCCCTGGCGGATCACGGAGCCGATGCGCTTCTCCGCGCGCGCCGCCAGCTCCTCGTCCAACGGAGCGGCCCCGCAGATCGCTTTGCGCATCGACGACAGGTCGTACTCATCGACCTCTGCTGCCTGTGCGAGGTCCAAGACCATGGGTGGGGCTAGGTGCCCCCTGGTGACGCCGTAGCTCTGAACGACCTCGAGGAAGGGCCGCAGTCCGAAGCGCGGCAGGGTGACGACGGTCGCGCCTGCCAGCAGCGCCGAGTTGAGGATGACAGTGAAGCCGTAGATGTGGAAGAACGGCAGCGCGCCGCACAGCACGTCGTCCTCAGTCAACTGCCAGCATCGTGCGAGCTGTTGAAGGTTGGCGACCAGGTTGCGGTGGGTCAGCATGACGCCCTTGGCCATGCCCGTGGTTCCGCTGGAGTATGGGAGCGCGGCGAGCGCCTCGGCGGGGTTCGCGGTGAGCGCCGGAGGAGTTGGCTCGGCGCCTGCCACCAAAACGTCCCAGGAACCCTGTTCCGGGTGGGTGCCGATGACGAACATCTGCCGCACTCCGGCCCGCCGCGCGGCCTCCGCGGCCTTCTCCGCGAACGGCTGCGCCACGACGAGCGCACGGGCACGGGAGTCGGTGAGCTGCTTGACAATCTCCTCCACCGTCAGCACCGGGTTGAGCGGGGAGACCACTGCCCCTGCCCTGAGCACGGCGTGCACCGCCACTGCGAACCGGGGCTGGTTGTGACTCATCACGGCGACGACGTCGCCCGGCGCGATGCCAGTCCCCGCGAGCCCTTCCGCGCCGCAGGCGGCGGCTCGCACGAGTTCGGCGTAGGTGACGGATTCGCCGGTGGAGGCGTCGATGAGCGCCGCCTTGTCCGCCCGTGTAGCGGCACCGGCGAGTACGTGATCCGAGAGGAAGGAGTTGGGGATGTGGAGTCCGGACAGGAGGCTGCGATAGATCACGGTGGCTCCTTGGAAGGCGGAGAATCGGCGTCCCGGTCAGTTCAGCGAGGGCGGGCGTGGCGTCGATGTGGTCGTCATGGCCGTGGTCGCACACGAGGGCCGTCACACTTCGGTTCTCCGACGACGTCGGCGATGGCGGGGACGTCGTGTGCCGCATCGGTGACGATCACCTCTTCGTCGTCGCCCACGATCCAGACGTTGTTGTCGACGTTCCGGGTGCCGCCGTCCAGGCTGAAGGTGCCCGAGGTGACCAGGCGCTGGATGTGGGCGGCTGTCACAGCGCCACCACCGAGCGCAGCACATCACCCTTGTGCATGCGGGCGAAGGCGTTCTCGACGTCGTCCAGGGGGATGGTCTCGGTGACGAAGGCGTCCAGGTCCAGGCGGCCCTGGAGGTACAGGTCAATGAGCAGGGGGAAGTCGCGGGAGGGAAGGCAGTCGCCATACCAGCTCGACTTCAGGGCCCCGCCGCGCCCGAAAATGTCCAGCAGTGGCAGTTCCATCTTCATGTCCGGGGTCGGCACCCCGACCAGCACCACGGTCCCGGCCAGGTCGCGGGCATAGAACGCCTGCCGGTACGTTTCCGGGCGGCCGACGGCGTCGATGACGACATCGGCACCGAAACCTCCGGTCAGTTGACGGACGGCCTCGATCGGGTCGGCCGCGAGGGAGTTAACGGTGTGCGTGGCCCCCATCGACCGAGCGGTGGTCAGCTTACGGTCGTCGATGTCCACGGCGATGATCCGCGCCGCGCCCGCCAGCCGGGCGCCGACCACGGCGGCGTTGCCGACACCGCCGCAGCCGATGACGGCGACCGAGTCGCCGCGGCCGACGGAGCCGGTGTTGAGCGCGGCGCCGAGACCCGCCATCACGCCGCAGCCCAGCAGTCCCGCCGCAGCAGGCGATGCCTTCGGGTCGACCTTGGTGCACTGGCCGGCCGCGACGAGGGTCTTCTCGGCGAAGGCCCCGACGCCCAGGGCGGGCGAGAGTTCCGTGCCGTCGGCCAATGTCATCTTCTGGGTCGCGTTGTGGGTGGCGAAGCAGTACCAGGGACGGCCGCGTCGACAGGCGCGGCACTGCCCGCACACCGCACGCCAGTTGAGGACGACGAAGTCGCCCGGTTCCACCTCGGTCACGCCCTCCCCCACCGACTCCACGATTCCGGCGGCCTCATGGCCGAGCAGGAACGGGAAGTCGTCGTTGATACCGCCCTCGCGGTAGTGCAGGTCCGTGTGGCACACCCCGCAGGCCTGCACCTTCACCACGGCCTCACCCGGACCGGGGTCCGGCACGACGATCGTCTCGAGGGTGACCGGTTCTCCCTTGGCCAGGGCGACAACGGCTCGTACGCGCTGCGGCATTTCGTGGTTCCTCTCGGCTCAGGCGCTGGGGTGGACGCGCACGGGTAGGGAAGCCCAGGCGCGCAGGGTGTTGTTGACGTGCCGGCGCGGGGTGCCGGTGAACTCGATCCTCTCGACGCGGCGGGCCAGTGCGGTCAGCAGCGCCTCGGCCTCCAAGCGGGCGACGTGCTGGCCGACGCACTGGTGGATGCCCATGCCGAACCCGACGTGGCCGGAGGGATCGCGGGTGAGGTCGAAGCGGTCCGGGTCGGTCCAGCGGGCGGGGTCACGGTTGGCGGCGCCGAGGAACATGAGGATCTTCGTTCCCTCGGGGATGACGGTGCCGGCGATGGTCATGTCGGCGGTGGCGGTACGGAAGAAGGTCTGCACCGGCGACTGCCAGCGCACCGCCTCGTCGAAGGCGACCCGCGCCAACTCCGGTCGCTCGCGTAGCCGTTGCCACTGCTCGGGGTGGGTGGCGAAGGCGTACAGGCAGGCCGCCAGACCGTGCACCGTGGTGTCGACGCCGGCGGTGAGCAGTGAACGCACCACCAATGGCGCCTGGGTGCGCGTCAGGTCACCACGGTCGGCCGCGCTCCAGATACGTGCTCCGAACCCGTCCTCGGCAAGTGCCTCGCGGGCGCACTGGGCATTGACCCATGCCGACAGCTCGGCCACCTGATGGGCATCCGCCGCCACCAGGTCGTTGCGGGGACCGAAGGCGTTGAAGGCCATGTTGCCGTAGGGCAGGAGGTTCTCCCGGCCGTCGGGGCCGAGTCCCACCGCGTCGGGAAAGACCTTCAGCGGGAACGCCCGTGCCAGTCGCGCGAAGGCGTCGAACTCCGTTGCTTCGCTCAGGAGTTGGTCGACCATCTCCTCCGCCGCGGCCTGCCATGTCTCGCGCATGCGGCGGAGCTCCGGCGGAGCGAGGATCTCGCGCAGCACTCGCCGGGGGGCATCGTGCCGGGGCGGGTCGGCCTCCAGCAGCAGGCTCGGCGGCCGCCACGGCTCTTCGTGGCGGAAGTTGGCCAGCCCCACCCCGGCACCCGACTCGAAGTGCTGCCAGTCCAGGAGGGCGGCGTGCACCTCTTTGTAGCGGGCCAAGGCGTGGACGTCGTACCGGGGCAGGTACACCACGGGCCCGGCATCCCGCAGCACATGGTGGAGTTCTTCCGGCTCCTCAAGGACGGAGGGGGCGAAGGGGTCGGCGTCGCAGATGGGCACCATTGCGGCTCGCTCGGCGGATTCGGGCATGACGGCTCCTGGGCACGGCTCGGGCGGGGACGGATCAGAGGTCGAGGACCAGGCGGTCGTCGCAGGAACGGGACACGCACGGGAACATGCAGGTGTTGGCGGCCCGTTCATGGTCGGCGAGAATCGAATCGCGGTGGTCGGGCCGGCCCTGAAGGACCGGGGTGAGGCAGGTGCCGCAGGTGCCCTGCTCACAGGAGGCGAGCACGTCCACTCCGGCACGGCGCACCGCGTCCAGGACCGAGAGGTCCTGGGTCACGGTCACGGTGCGTCCTGTCCGCCGCAACTCGACCTCGAAGGGGGTGCCGCGCACCGGGGCGGTCTGTTCGGCGGCGCTGAAGCGCTCGGTGCGCAGGGTGTACGGTGCCCAGTCGGCGCAGGCGGCCTCCACGCCGGCCAGCAGCGGACCGGGACCGCAGCAGTAGACCTTGGTGTCTGCACCCGGAGTTCCCAGCCAGGCGTCGAGATCGAGCAGTCCGTACTCGTCCTGCGGTACGAGGTGCACCCGCTCGCCATAGGCAACCGACAGTTCCTCGGCGAAGGCCATGGATGCCCGCGTCCGTCCGCCGTAGAGCAACTGCCAGTCCGCACCCAGCAGTTCGGCCTGCTGGACCATCGGCAGTAGCGGCGTGATACCGATTCCACCGGCGATGAAGAGGTACTTCTCCGAGGGCACCAGCGGGAAGTGGTTGCGCGGACCGCCGACGCCGACCCGCGCGCCCGGCCGCAGTACATCGTGGACGTACGCCGATCCGCCGCGGCCGTGCGGCTCGCGCAGAACCGCGATCCGGTACGTGTACGCGTCCCACCGGTTGCCGCACAGCGAGTAGTGCCGGATGGTCCCGTCGGGCAGCACCAGTTCGATGTGGGAGCCGGGTGTCCAGTCCGGCAGCCGTGTGCCCGCCTGGTGGCCCAGGGTCAGCGCGACCACGCCCTCGGCCACGGTCTCCTTGTCGGAGATCTCCAGAGTTGCGACCACGTCGTCGCCTCCCGTCGTTGGGGTTGCGGGAAGCATGCGCGTGGGCGGGAAGGTGGCGCGACAGCACTCTCATTCAGTGAGAGACCGAGTTGCGAGCGGTTCAGCCGGGGAGGCCCTGGGCTCCTCGAGCCGCCAGGGCACGGGACATGCCCCGCGCGGCCGCCCGCACCACGGGCACGACGGAGGTGGCTCCGGATTCGTTGGGCACGATCACCGAAAGGGCGGCCATGACGTCGCCCCGCCCGTCGCGGACCGGAGCCGCGATGCCGAGAGCGTCCTCGTGGAAGTAGCCCGCGCAGAACGCGTATCCCTGCTGCCGGACGGCGGCCAGAGTGGAGCGCAATGCTGCGGGGGACGTGATGGTGTGCGGTGTGTAGGCCCGCAACTGACCCGCCAGGACGCGTTCCTGCAGTTCCACTGGCCCGTGGGCGAGCAGCACCAAACCGCTGGAGGACACGTGCAGCGGCAGCCGGCCCGCGATGCGGGTGTAGTTGATGATCGCTCCCGGCGCCGAGAGCCGTTCCAGGAACAGCACCTCGCCGCCGTCCAGCACACCGATCTGGACGTGGTGCCCCACCACGTCGTGCAGACCCTCCATGAACGGCATCGCCGTATCCCGCAGCGACAGGGTGGGCGAGGCTCGCGTCCCGAGCTCCCACAGCCGCACGCCGATCCGCACCCGGCGGTCCGCATCCCGCGCCAGGAACCCGTGCGTGACAAGCTCAGCCACCAGTCGCGACGCCGTCGCCAGATGCAGTCCCGTGCGCCGCGAGATCTCGGAGACGGTGAGAGCCGGCTCATCGGGCGTGAACACCTCAAGGATCCGCACCGCCCGCGACAGGACGGACTCGCCCATCTGCGCCCTCCCCTCGTCTTGGTGGTCCGGCGTCGTGCTTCCAGTTACTCGGCATCTCAGAAGTGGACGACTGGCTGGAGAACCCATCGATGCGTGCGTTCACTGACAAGCCGAGGTGGCACGCGCCAGTCCACGCCGAGATCTCACCAGTCGGCCTCCCCGCGTATGTCGCCGTCTGCGACTTCGACCGGTTGCGCGGCAAAGGTCTGAGATACACCCGTCGGCTGCTCCAGGCAAGTATCCAGACCGAGCTGCATTACTTTCCCGAAACGTTCCACGGCTCGCGGAAACCTGACTCAGGATGCCAAACAAGGCAAGCCGAGGCAGCGTGACGAGCCATGGCCGCTGCGCCCGCACGGGGCATCGCGCCCCGGGTGCCGGCCGGGCCGGCGCGTCAGCCGACCGTGGGCGGTGGCGTCGAGGAGGCCGTTTCCTGGGTGGCGCCCCAAGAGGAGAGCAGACGCAGCCCTTCCTCGGAGGGTGAGCCGGGTTCGGCGGTGTAGATGGTGAGGGCGAGGCCGGGTGTGGCGATCATCTCCAGGCCCTCCCAGGAGAGGGTGAGGTCGCCGACGACCGGGTGGTGGAACCGCTTCGCTCCGGTGCCGTGCAGGCGGACGTTGTGGTCGGCCCAGCGGGTGCGGAATGCGTCGCTGCGGGTGGACAGTTCGCCGACCAGGTCGTGAAGATCCCGGTTGTAGGGGTCGCGGCCGGCCTGGACGCGCAGGATGGCGACGGTCTGGTCGGCGACCTGCTCCCAGTCTGCGTAGAAGCGCTGCGCGGCGGGGTCGAGGAAGGCGTACCGGGCGAGGTTCGGTGGCCGCTGTCCGGCAGTGGGCAGATCGCAATAGAAGGCGCGGGCGAGGTGGTTCATGACAAGCAGATCCATACGGCCGTTGCCGACGAAGGCGGGTCCCGCGGTGATGGCGTCCAGGGTCCACTGCAGGCTCGGGTGCGCGGTCCACTGCTTGGCAGCGCGGCGGCGGGGCCGTGCAAGGGTGTCAGAGCCGTCGGCTGCCTGGGCCAGGTGGAGCAGGTGCACGCGTTCGGCGTCGTCGAGCTGGAGCGCACGGGCGATTGCCTCAAGTACGCCCGGGGACACGCCGGCGAGGTTGCCGCGCTCCACCTTGGCGTAGTACTCGACGCTGACGTCGGCCAGCGCGGCGACCTCACTGCGCCGCAGCCCGGGAACGCGGCGCTTGCTACCGGCGGGCAGCCCTGCCTGCTGAGGTGTGATCTTGGCTCGCCGCGAGATCAGAAACTCGCGGATCTCTTCACGATGGTCCACTACTGCACGGTACGCCCGACTAAGGCTGGCAGGGGTGTACTGCCAGTACACCCCTTGCCAGAGACTCCCTGCGAACACGGAGAGCCGGTTGACTGCACTGTGTGGCGCGTACGCGACTATGAGCACTCGGCCGACAACGCCGGCACGGCACACCGGCCCACGGAGCCCGCCAGCAGCGCCCCTCACGGCTATACGCACAGGAAGAAGGACAAGAACGATGCCAGTCCCGGACAACTACATCTTCGACCTGGACGAGAACGTCACGCGCACATCGGTGTCGTACCAGAACAGGTTCGGGATCACCATCGCGGCAGACCTCTACCGGCCCAAGGACTTCGACGAGTCCCAGCAGCACAAGGCGATCGTCATCGGCGCACCGTTCGGTGGCGTCAAGGAGCAGGGGCCCGGCATCTACGCCCAGAATCTGGCCCTGCGCGGATTCGTGGCCCTCACGTTCGACCCGTCGTACAACGGCTACAGCGGTGGCGCGCCACGTCATGTCGCCTCCCCTGACCTCTTCGTCGAGGACTTCAGCGCAGCGGTGGACTACCTCGGCACACGTCCCTTCGTCGACCGGGAGCGCATCGGTGGGATCGGCATGTGCGGCAGCGGCGGATTTCTGCTCAGTGCCGCACAGGTCGACCGGCGCCTCAAGGCGGTCGCCACCGTCGTCATGTACGACATCTCCCGGGCTGCCTCGAAGGGTTGGCAGGATTCGCTCACCGACGAGGCGCGAAACGGCATGCTGGACGCGATGGCGCAACAGCGATACGTGGACTTCGAGGGCTATGGCCCCGTGCTGGCACCGCGTGGAGCGCCGATCGGGTTCGACGACACAACCGACCCCATCGGCCGCGAGTTCGGCGAGTTCTACTCCACCCCACGGGGCTACCACCCCAACTCGATCACCCAGTTCACGATGACGAGCATGATGTCGTTCATGAACTTCCCGCTGCTCACTCACATCAAGACGATCTCGCCACGGCCCATCCTGTTCGTCGTGGGAGAGCACGCTCACTCACGCTACTTCAGCGAGGACGCCTATGAACTGGCGGCGGAGCCCAAGGAGTTCCACGTCGTTCCCGACGCCGGCCATGTGGACCTGTACGACAAAACGGATCTGATCCCGTTCGACAAGCTGTCGGAGTTCTTCACCAAGAACCTCGGGTGATCCCCGGCTGCGGACTGTAGTGCGTTCGCGTGAACCCCGGGCCGCAGCTCAACGATCACAAGCACCTTCCTCGTAGAGCCCGGTTCGGGCTCGTGGCCCCCGGGGCCGGTAGGACTCTTTTGCCCCTGACGTTGATGATCTGCAGAAGTGCTGTCACCAGTCCTGGCGGCACCGGCTAATCGCTGACGGAAGCGTGTCCACCACCAGGCCTGCTGCGTGATGCGGCAGTCGGCCGACGGTGCCCGCTGACAGGCCACCCGGCGGGAGGCCCGGCCTGGGAAGCCCGATGACCAGCACTACCTCCACGGCTCTTGCCCCTCCCCTCCCAGCCCAAACAATCCAACGGGGACTGGCACGCGCAGACTCCACAGGCTGGCCCGCATCTCCTCGACAGCGTCGTCTGACGCCCGTCACGCCACTTCGGAAGAGCATTCTCGCTGCCGTGCCACAGAGCGCCACACGATTCCATCCCACGCCTGTGACGGCTGAGTTGTCGTCATTTGCTGGAGTCATCTCAGAAAGGCTTCTGATGCAGCAATCCCCACATCCTCGATCCCACAGGAGCCGAAGCTCTCGCTGGCTGCTGGCCGGCGGCGCCCTGGCCGCTGCCTCGGTCTCGCTCTGGACGCTGGTCACGCCCGCCGACGCGACTGCCACTACTCCACGGAGCGCTGCGTGTTCCGATCTCGCCTCTGGTCTGCTGAAGAAGCATGAGGTCAAGTCGGCGACGTCCAAGGTCGTCTCCGCAACACCCGACGTACCCGCCCACTGCCAGGTCGACCTGACACCGGAACGCGCTATCAACATCCGGGTCGTTCTCCCCCTCAACGACGCCGACGGCGGCGAGGGCGGAACCGAGGCCGGTGCCTGGAACGGACGCGTCCTCAACATCGGCGGCGGCGGCTACCAGGGAATCATCTCCGACCTCTCCTTCCCCCTGCAACGCGGCGAGGTCGGCTCGAACACCGACACCGGCCACAACCAGGCCTGGTGCAACGCCACCAACCCCAAAACCGGTCTCACCAACGCCCAGCCGGACTGCGGCCTGATCGGCGGCGGCTTCGTCCTCGACCCCCGCGGCAAACTACTGACCTCGCAGGTCAAAGACTTCATCGACCGCAGCGAATACGCCCAGACGACCTGGGCCCTCAAACTCACCAAGAACTACTACGGCGAAAAGGCCCGCAGGAACTACTGGGTCGGCGCATCGACCGGCGGCCGACAGGGCTGGCAGATGGCCCAGAACCACGGCGATCTCTACGACGGCTTCCTCATCGGCTTCCCCGCCATGAACTGGAACCGCTTCCCCGTCGCGGAAGCCTGGCCCGCCATCGTCGTCAACGAACTGCTCGGCTCAAAAGGCCTGACACCCGCCAAGAGCGACGCCGCGAACGCCGCCGCCATCACCGCCTGCGACAGCCAGGACGGCGTCAAGGACAGTGTCATCGCCGAACCCCGCCGCTGCACCTACGACGCCCGCAACGTCAAGGACCTGACCCCTCAGGAGGCCAAGGCCGTCAACCTCATCTGGGACGGCCCACGCGACGCGCACGGTGGTCGCCTGTGGGGCGGCATCACCCGCGGAACCTCCTTCTCCACCCTGCTGCCCGGCGGCAACAACATGAGCCCGATGATCGACACCTGGATCCGCCACTGGCTCAAGCAGGACGCCACCTACGACTGGCGCTCCCACCTGACCACCACCAACTTCCCCCAGACCTTCCAAGCCGCCTACCGCAAGTTCGCGGGAACCGCCTCGACCGACAGCACCGACCTGACCGACGTCCGCCACAACAAGGGCAAAATCCTCTACTACGTCCCCACCAACGACCCCCTGATCGTGCCCTTCGGCTCCTACAACTACCAGCAACGCCTCTTCGACCGATACGGCGTCCAGGGCACCCGCTCCTTCGTACGGACCTTCTACTTCCCCAACATCGGCCATGAGCCCCCGGCCCTCACCGGCTCAGCCCCCGCCATGTCCCAACTCCTCGACGCCCTCCAAGCCTGGACCGAACACGGAAAAGCGCCCAAGTCCTTCAACCAGAACGACACCGCCGCAAACGTCCAGCGGACCATCTGCGCCTACCCCGACACCGTCAAGGCGCCTGGCGCCGACGCCGGCTGCCAGACACACACCAAAGTCCCCACCGACCTCGCCAACGCATCCCGCACCGTGATGGACCGTCGCTGACCCACAGGCCCATAAAGGAAGGGGCCGCGACCACACCGCGGCCCCTTATCGCGTCTGACGTCAGATGGCCGACGGCGCCTCAACTCCACCAAAGTCGAGGCGCCGTGACGATCACGTCGCCGTGGCCCCAGACCAGGCCACGGCACTGGCAGCAGGAGCTTCAAGGGCCAGGCCGTCTACATAGCAGCGAAGCGCGCATCGACTACCGCATCTCCGCCGAGGCCCCGTTTCCCGCGCAGCTGCACGACACCAAGGCCGCCATCCGCTACCTGCGCCACTACGCGGGTCACCTCGACCTGGATCCGCACCGGATCGGCATCTGGGACGAGTCGGCCGGCGGGCACCTGGCCGCGATGGCCGCCCTGACCGGCGGGCTGCCGGAACTGGAAGGCGAGGTGGGCGTGCTGGGGCCGGACAGCTCGGTGCGGGTCTGCGTGGACGGGTACGGGCTGTCCGACCTGGACTCCGAGCTAGACGAGGAACCGGCATCCGCCGAACCCCTGGAACCCGGCCTCCCGTACGACATCGTCGGCACGTTCCTGGGAAGCCACGCTTGCGAGGCGAAACGGGCCGCGAGCCCCATTACCTACGTCACCGCCGAGGCGCCGCCGTTCCTGCTCCTCCACGGCACACAGGACATCCCCGTTACCTGCCTCAGACGGCCGTGGACTCTCGCACCGCCGTCTGCGTCCTCACCCACGACGCCAAATTCGGCATCCCGCTGATGCAGCTCGCCCTCGACCTGCCGGTGGGCTATGTCGGCGCGATGGGTTTTCCCGGCGCACCCACGACGAACGTCTCCGCCTGCTGAGCAAGGCCGACGTTGCCGAGGACCAACTCCCCGCCTGTATCGGCCTCGGGGCCCACACCGCCGAGGAGACTGCTTTCTCCATCCCCACGGAGATCATCGCCCACACCGACCGAGTCACGGGGCTGCCCCTGTCCCAGGCCACCGGACCGATCCACCGGCCGCTTCCCCCACTGAAGTCCGACCACGGTCGGCTGAGGGAAGAGGCGGCAGATCCTGGCCGACGGCCGGCAAGGCGCCACGGAAACGGGCACAGCCCCAGGACGCAGGCTGTGCTGCTGGTCTCTGGCCCCTCCAATACCTGGGTGGCTGGCGCACCGCTGCCACGTCTCTGCCGGAACAAGTGAGTTTTTCATCCCGTGAAGCGGCAGCTGTCGAAAAGAAAGATCACTCGCCGCTCCGCCACGAAGCAGGGAGAAATTCCTCCCCCTCACAGAACGCCCGTGCGGTGCGATGCTCTACGGCGTCCCCGCCCCGCAGCGGTCGCGTGTCGCCTGAAAAGAGAATGCAACCGAATGCCACCCACACCCGACGGCCGATCCCGCAAGCTGCCCTTCGTCGTCCTGGTGCTGTCCGTCGGGACATTTCTCATGGGCACCACCGAATTCGTCATCGCGGGCCTGCTGCCCGAGATCGCCGGCGATCTGCATGTCAGCGTGTCTCAGGCAGGTCTGCTGATCACGGCGTTCGCGGCAGGCATGATCGTTGGGGCGCCGGTGATGGCTATCGCGACGCTGCGCCTGCCGCGGCGCTCCACACTGATCCTCGCGCTCGTCGTCTTCTCCCTCGGCCACTTGGCCGCCGCGCTCAGTTCGTCCTTCGCGCTGGTGCTCGCGGCCCGTGTGGTGACCGCACTGGCCACCGGGACCTTCTGGTGCGTCGGCGCGGTCGTGGCCACGACCGCGGCGGGGCCGGCAGCTACGTCACGAGCTCTGGGCATGCTCCTGGGGGGTCTGACCGTGGCAACCGTGGCCGGCGTACCACTAGGTGCGTGGCTGGGGCAGTTGTCGGGCTGGCGCGGGCCGTTCTGGGTGCTGGCCGTGCTGTCGGCCGGGGCGGCGGCGGTCATCGGCCGGTACATCCCTGCCGACGAGCGGCACGAACCGCCGTCCGTCCGGGCCGAGTTCGCCGCGCTGCGGGATGTGCGGGTCTGGCTGACGCTGAGTGCCATGACATTGCTGATGGGCGGTGTCCTGGCGACGTACACCTACATCTCGCCCTTGCTCACCGAACGGGCCGGCATCCCCGCTGGAGCCGTACCCATGGTCCTGACCGGCTACGGCCTGGGAGCCCTGCTGGGCACCACGGCCGGCGGGCGCCTGGGCGACCGTCGCCCCCTTGCCACGCTCATCACCTCCGCTGCCACGACCACGCTGGTCCTGCTGTTGTTGACCTTTCTCTCCACGAGCCCCGTGGCGGCCGTCATTCTGGTGACACTGATGGGGCTGGCAGGCTTCGCCGCAACCCCGGTGCTCGGCGCGCTGGCCCTGCGCTTCTCCAGTTCCGCGCCCAACCTCGTCTCCGGCCTCAGCGGCTCGGCGCCCAACGTGGGTATCGCCATCGGCTCCTGGACGGCGGGCATCGCCCTGACCTCACCGCTGGAGCAGGCAGGGCCCCCGATGGTCGGCACCGTGGCGGTCGCCCTCACCCTCGTGCCCCTGGCCGTACTCGCGTTGATGCGCGCCACCCGCTCCGAGACTCCCCCGCCTCAGCCTCGAGCAGCTGCCGCAGTCCAGCCGATCGGGTGCGGCACTCAGGACATTGCCTGACGCGGCTCTCGGCTCGTCCCACACGTGAGCAGCAGGTCACGCCCGCGGATCGACCGAGCGTGGGGTACAGCCCGGCGGGGTCAACCTCGGTGTAGGTGCGTCACCCGGTCAGCGGAGGGACGAAGAGGGTGACAGGTTCTGGTCGGCGGCCCAGGAGGCGAGGATGCGCAGCCGTTCGTGGGTGGGGGAACCGGGGGCGGCGGTCCAGACGGTGAGGTGCTGGTCGGGGTCGGTGTTGGCGGTGAGGGTGTCCCAGTCCAGGACGAGTTCGCCGACGACCGGATGGTTGAGGGTCTTGGTGCCCACGGTGCGGCCGGCGACCTTGTGGTCGCCCCACCACTGGGCGAACTGCTTGTCGCGTGTGGACAGTTCACCGACCAGCTCGATGAGGCGGGGATCCTCGGGATACTTCGCCGCCTCCATCCGCACCTGCGCCACGGCGATCCGCGCCGAGCCCTCCCAGTCGGCGTACAGGGTGTGCATCGCCGGGTCGGTGAAGATGAGCCGGGGGTAGTTGCGGTGCTTCTCCGGTACCTGGGAGAAGTCGGTGACCAGCGCGGCGGCCAGCGCGTTCCACGCCAGGATGTCCCCGCGCCGCCCCTGCACGATGGCCGGGGTGGCGGTGAGGTCGTCCAGTACGCGTTGCAGTTGGGGCTGGACCTTCTGCCTGCCGTGGCTCCGGGTGCGGGTGGTGGTCCTGCCCGCGAGCTGGAACAGATAGCCCCGCTCGTCGTCGTCCAGATGCAGGACGCGGGCGAGGATGTCCAGCACAGGGGCGGACGCCTGCATGCGGCCCTGCTCAAGCCTCGTGTAGTAGTCCGTGCTGATCGAGGCCAGCTGGGCGACTTCCTCCCGGCGCAGCCCGTCCACCCGGCGGGGGCCGCCCGTCTCCGGCAGCCCGACTGTGCGCGGGCTCAGTTCGGAGCGGCGCTTCTTGAGGAATTCGCCGAGTTCGTTGAGAGGAACGTTGCTGGTCATGCTTCCCATCCTGACAAGGCCGGAAAGTCGTGGTCGGCGGCCCACGAGGCGAGGATTCCCAGCTGGTCATGCGCGGGAGATCCCGGGGCGGCGGTCCAGACCGTCATGTATTGATCGAGGTCGGTGCTGGCGGTAAAGGTGTCGCAGTCGAGGGTGACCTCGCCCACGACCGGATGGATCAGGGTCTTGGTGCCCACGGTGCGGGCGGCGACGCGGTGATCGCCCCACCACTGGGCGAACTGCTGGTCGCGCATGGACAGTTCACCGACAAGCGCGATCAGACGGGGGTCCTCGGGATGCTTCGCCGCCTCCATCCGCAGCTGCGCCACGGCGATCCGCGCCGAGCCCTCCCAGTCGGCGTACAGGCTGCGCATCGCCGGCTCGGTGAAGATGAGCCGCGGGTAGTTGCGGTGCTTCTCCGGAATACGGGAGAAGTCGGTGATCAGCGCGGCCGCCAGCGCGTTCCACTCCAGAATGTCACCGCGCCGCCCTTGGACCATGGCTGGGACGGAGGTGAGGTCCTGCAGCACCCGCTGCAGTTGCGGCTGGACCTTCTGCACGCTACGGCGGCGGGTACGTACAGTAGCCCTGCCCGCGAGCTGGAAGAGATAGTCCCGCTCGTCGTCGTCCAAGTGGAGTACGCGGGCGAGGACGTCCAGCACAGGAGCAGACGCCTGCATACGGCCCTGCTCAAGACGCGTGTAGTAGTCCGTGCTGATCGAGGCGAGCTGGGCGACCTCCTCACGGCGCAGCCCGTCCACCCGGCGGGGTCGGCTGGTCGACGGGAGTCCGACCGTGGGCGGGCTCAGCTGTGAGCGGCGCTTCTTGAGGAATTCTCCCATTTCATTCGGGGCGACATCGCTGGTCATGCTTCCCAGCATTACATCGATCGCACCCTGGGAAGGGGGGAGAATTTTCTCCCTGGATGTTCCTCTCCCCGGATAGATTCCTCCGCTTTTCGCGCCCGCCCACGCATGCGAGGCTCGATTCCGAGCAGTCGTCCCAGATTTCCGGCTGCGGTTCCAGACCCTCGGACCAAAGGAAACATCCATCATGCGCGGAGCAGTCATTCACGCCCCCGGCGACGTGCGCTTCGAGACCCTGGACGACCCGAAGATCAGCCGCCCGACGGACGCCGTCATCCGCACGGTCGCCACCTGCGTGTGCGGCTCGGACCTGTGGCCCTACCGTGGCGCGGAGCCAGTGGACGAGCCCCACCCGATGGGACACGAGTACGTCGGCATCGTCGAGGAGGTCGGCAGCGAGGTCACCCACGTCAAGCCGGGCCAGTTCGTCGTCGGGTCGTTCGCCACCTCGGACAACACCTGTCCGAACTGCCTGAACGGCTGGCAGTCCTCCTGTCTGCACCGCGAGTTCATGAGTACCTGCCAGGCCGACTACGTGCGGATCCCCAACGCCCACGGCACGCTGGTTGCCACCGACGAGCACCCGGACGCCGCGTTCGTGCCTGGTCTCCTGGCCGTCTCGGATGTGATGGGCACCGGCTGGTACGCCGCCCTCGCCGCCGAGGTGAAGCCCGGCTCCACCGCCGTCGTCGTCGGCGACGGCGCGGTCGGCTTGTGTGGTGTCATCGCCGCGAAGGAGCTCGGGGCGGAGCGGATCATTGCCATGAGCCGCCACGAGTCCCGGCAGAAGCTCGCCCTGGAGTTCGGCGCCACCGACATCGTCAGCGAGCGCGGCGACGAAGGTATCGCCCGCGTCAAGGACCTCACCGGCGGTATCGGTGCCGACTCGGTCCTGGAGTGCGTCGGCACCGCCGAGTCCATGCGGCAGGCCCTGCACTCCGCTCGCCCCGGCGGCAATGTGGGCTTCGTCGGCGTCCCGCATGACGTTGCGGTTGAGGGGCAGGAGCTGTTCTTCTCCCAGGTCGGTTTGCGGGGTGGCCCCGCCCCGGTGCGCCGCTTCCTGCCTGACCTGATCGACCGGGTCCTGACCGGCCGGATAAACCCGGGCAAGGTCTTCGACCTCACCCTGCCCCTTGACCAGGTCGCCGAGGGCTACAAGGCGATGGACGAGCGCCGCGCCATCAAGGCCCTTCTGAAGCCCTGACCGTAAACCGTCCCGCCACTCGGGCCGGGCATCCGAAGCCCGGCCCCTGCGCTACCCCTCCCCACCAAGGACTCACCGTGACCACTTTCGCTCTCATCGGTGCCGGACCCGGCCTCGGGCTCGCCACCGCCCGCCGCTTCGGAAGCGCCGGCCACTCCGTCGCCCTCATCGCCCGCAATGCCCAGAAGCTGGACGACCTCACGGCCGAGCTGGCCCGCGACGGCATCGAGGCCCGCGGCTTCGCCGCCGACGTCCTCGACATCGAGTCCTTGACCACGGCCCTGTACGCGGCCGGCACCTCGCTGGGAACCGTTGAGATCCTCCAGTTCAGCCCCGTGCCCCGGGCGGACTTCATGAAGCCGGTCCTGGACACCGGCGCCGACGACCTCGACGCCCCCCTCGCCTTCTCCGTCAAGGGCCCCGTCACCGCCGTGAACGCCGTCCTGCCCGGCATGCGCGACCTCGGCCGCGGCACCCTGCTGTTCGTCAACGGCTCCAGCGCCGTACGACCCAACCCGAACGTCGCCGGCACCTCGATCGCCTTCGCCGCCGAAAGCGCCTACGCCCGCATGCTCCACGACACGCTCGCCTCGCAGGACATCCACGTCGCCCAGCTGATCGTCCCCGGCGCCATCCGGCCCGACGCCGAGCACAGCAGCCCCGACGCCCTGGCCCGGCGTCTGTACGACATCCACCGCGAGCGCAACGGCTTCCGCCATTACTCCGAGCCCCTGCCCGACTGAACCCCTGGACGCCCCGTGATGCCGACCACCCTCCCGACCTGGGCGGCCCGCAGCGCCGCAGCCGCAGCCCTGCTGCTTGCCGTCACCGCCTGCACCGACAACTCGCCCGCCACCTCCTCCACGCCCTCCGCGTCGTCCCCTTCCGTACGGCACCAGACACCAACCCGCCCGACAGCCACCGCATCGTCCGACAGGAACACCGCCATGAACATCCAGGTCACCATCGACGGCCAACCGGTCGACGCCACCCTCAACGACAACGCCGTAGCCCGCGACTTCGCCTCCCTGCTCCCGCTCAGCCTCGATCTGGAGGACTTCCACCAGACGGAGCGAATCGCCTACCTGTCGCGCAAGCTGGACATCTCCGATGCCCCGGACCCGGCCGCAGTGAAGGCAGGCGACCTGGCCTACTACGCGCCCTGGGGCAACATGGCCCTGTTCTACCGCGACGGCGGCTCCGCCTCCGCCGACCTGATCATCCTCGGCCACGTCGACGACAGCGACGCCCAACGGCTCGCCAATGCCAAACACATCACTATCGAAGTCGCCCCCTGACCCGGCCGACAGCCACCGCAAGCAGGCGGCCGGCGCCCCAGAAGGGGAGAGCATTCCCCCCTTTTCGTCCCCCTTCGGCCGTGGAACCTTTGAACAGGTGGCCGCCGTCCGCTCTGGCGGCCTTCCCATCCCCGTGGCCTGACCGCATTCCGATCTGCCACTCCGCCATTCCGCTCAAGGAGAGTCCACCCGTATGCCTTCCACATCCGGGACCACCCCCGGCAAGCTCCCCTTCGTCGTCTGGGTGCTCGCCGCCGGCACGTTCCTGATGGGCACCACCGAGTTCGTCATCGCCGGACTGCTACCCGAACTGTCCACCGGCCTCGGTGTGAGCACCTCCCAGGCCGGGCTACTGATCACCGCCTTCGCCGTCGGCATGATCATCGGGGCGCCGACCATGGCCCTGGCCACCCTGCGCCTGCCCCAGCGCCAGACGCTGATCCTGGCCCTGTCCGTCTTCAGCCTCGGTCACGTGGTGGCGGCCCTCAGCAGCTCCTTCACCGTCGTCCTCGCCGCCCGCTTCGTCACCGCGCTGGCCACCGGAGCGTTCTGGTCCGTCGGATTCGTCGTCGCCACCACCTCCGCCGGCCCGCAGAGGGCCACCCGCGCCACCGGCGTCATGATCGGCGGCCTGACCCTGGCCAACGTCGTCGGCGTACCCATCGGCTCCTTCGCCGGCCAGTTCATCGGCTGGCGCGGCCCGTTCTGGGCCCTGGCCGCCCTCTCCGCGCTCGCCGCCGTCTTCATCGGCCGCTTCATCCCCACCCAGGAACAACGCGCGAACGTCTCGCTGCGCGCCGAGTTCGGCGCCCTGCGCCAGGGCCGGCTGTGGCTGGCGCTGAGCGCCGCCATGCTGATCATGGGCGGTGTCCTGGCGACCTATAGTTACGTCACCCCGCTGCTGACCGACCGCGCCGGCATTCCGGCGAGCGTCGTCCCGTTCGTCCTCATCGCCTTCGGCGTCGGCGCCCTGGGCGGCACCACCACCGGCGGCCGTCTGGGTGAGCGCCGTCCGATGGCCACCACCATCACCGCCGCCGCGGCCACCGCCCTGGTCCTGTTCCTGATGATCCCGCTGTCCACCAACGCGGTCACGGCCACGATCCTGGTCTTCCTCATGGGCCTGACCGGTTTCGCGGTGAACCCCGTCGTCACGGCGCTCGCCATGCGCTTCGCCGGCGACGCCCCCACCCTCACCTCCGCGCTGACCACCTCCGCCTTCAACGTCGGCGTGGCCGGCGGATCCTTCATCGCGGGCGCAGCCCTGGACTCCTCCCTCGGCCTGACCGGCCCACCCCTGGTCGGCACCGTCATCGCCGTACTCACCCTGCTCCCGCTCATCGCCCTCGCCGTCCACGGCACCTCCGGCAGGAGCCGAATCGTCGCCCAGCACCCTGCTGCCCCGGCCCGCGCGCTGGATGACGAGCCGGCACAGACACCGTCGCATCGCTGACCCCAGCCCTGGCCACCGCACACCGCTGACGTGGCCCAGCGCACAGAACAAGCAAGCCCCCGCCATGAATGGAATGGAGAACGCCAAAACCACAAATCGCCACGATGGGAGAGCACGACGTGAACCCCACCTACGACTTCACCGGCCAGGTCGCCCTCGTCACCGGAGCAGGCTCAGGCATGGGCCTGGCGACCGCCCGCGCCTTCGCCGAGTCCGGAGCCGCCGTCGCCCTCACCGACATCGACGAAGCCGCCCTGAACGCGGCCGCGAAGGAACTCACCGACGCGGGCCACCGGGTCCTCGCCCTCACCTGTGACGTCACCGACGAGGACCAGGTCGCCGCCGCCGTCGACCGCACCGTCGAGGCCTTCGGCCGCCTCGACATGGCCTACAACAACGCCGGCATCCAGATCCCGCCCAGCGACGCCGCCGACGAACCCGCCGAACGCTTCGACCGCGTCAACGCCATCAACCTCCGCGGCGTATGGGCCTGTATGAAGCACGAGCTACGGCACATGCGTGCCCAAGGCAGTGGCGCCATCGTCAACTGCTCCTCACTCGGCGGCCTGGTCGGTCTTCCCGGCCGCGCCTCCTACCACGCCTCCAAACACGGCGTGATCGGCCTGACCACCAGTGCCGCCCTCGAATACGCCCCGCGCGGTATCCGCATCAACGCCGTCTGCCCCGGCACCATCGACACCCCCATGGTCAGCGACATGATCGCCAAGGGAGAACTCGACCGCGCGGAAGCCGAGGCCAACCAGCCGATCAACCGGCTCGGCACCGCCGAGGAGATCGCCCACGCCGTTCTGTGGCTGTGCAGCCCGGGAGCCGGTTTCGTCGTCGGCGTCGCCCTCCCCGTCGACGGAGGTTACGTCGCCCGATAAGGACGGGCCACGACGCCGTCATCGGGCCGGCATCCCAAACCCCGCTCGTAGGCAACGATGTAGGAGGAGCCATGCAGTTCGTCAAGCAGCAAGGCCCCGGCGGACCGGTTCACAGGTGACGTGTGGTGGGACGTCATCGTGGCCGGCCAGGAGCCAACCCGGATTCGCGTCAACATGGTCCGCTTTCCCCCGAGCGCCGCACACCAACTGGCACTCCCATGTGCTGGGCCAGACCCTACGCGTCGTCTCCGGTATCGCCCTGATCGGCACCCGGGACGGCACGATCTTCGAGACCCACCCGGGCGAAACGATTCCCTGCCCGCAGGCGAAGAGCACTGGCACGGGGCGGCCCCCGACCGGTTCATGGAGCACCTCGCCCTGTGGGAAGCCAAGGGCGACGGCACCACGGAAACCACCTGGGCCGAACCGGTCACCGACCAGCAGTAGAAGGGTCCGCACCCGCGAACTGCCGCATGCCACCGCCTGATCCCGCCCCTGACACGCTAAGGACGACCCGTTCCATGAAGACCCCGATCAATGCCGCAGCCGAGGGCCCCATCCACATGCGGGCAGCAGGCGTGAGCCTGGTGCTCGACACGCGGGGCAACGGCCTGCCCACCGTCCTCCACTGGGGCACCGACCTCGGCGACCTCACCCAGCAGGAGCTGTCACAGCTGGCCGAGGCCGTCACCATGCCGAACATGCCGGGGTTCGACGACGTCGTGCCGCGGGTCGCATTGTTGCCCGAGCACGGCACCGGATGGCCAGGACAGCCAGGATTGACCGGGCATCGCCAAGGCGCCGACTGGTCACCCCTGTTCACCCTCGACTCGGTGGAGGCCGACAGCCTCTCGGTACGGATCCGGGCCACTGACCGGACCGCCCGCCTCGGCCTCGTCCTG
Organism: Streptomyces kryoterrae; assembly: GCF_054072135.1. Classification (NCBI taxonomy): domain Bacteria; kingdom Bacillati; phylum Actinomycetota; class Actinomycetes; order Kitasatosporales; family Streptomycetaceae; genus Streptomyces; species Streptomyces kryoterrae. The sequence goes on from NZ_CM133358.1 coordinate 1,041,437, forward strand.
GAGGCCGGCCTCACCCCGTCCGGGCTGGTGCGGATGCGGGCCGCCGTGCGCAACGACGACTCCGTACGGCCGTTCACGCTCGACGGGTTGATGCTCGCGCTGCCGGTCCCCGATGCCGCCACCGAACTGCTCGACCTCACCGGCCGCTGGTGCCGTGAACGCGCCCCGCAGCGCCATCCGTTCAACGCCGGCACCTGGCTGCGCGAGACCCGCAGTGGCCGCACCGGCCCCGACGCCGCCCTGGTCCTTACTGCCGGGACACCGGGCTTCGGCTTCGGCTTCGGCGAGGTGTGGGGTCTTCACATCGCCTGGAGCGGCAACCACCGGATCCTGGCCGAACGGCTGCCCACCGGCCGCCCGGTCGTCGCCGCCGGTGAACTGCTGCTTCCGGGCGAAGTGATCCTCGGCCCCGGCGAGCAGTACACCGGCCCCTGGCTCTACGGCTCCCACAGCGACCAGGGCCTGGACGGTCTGTCCGCCCGCTTCCACGACCACCTCCGCGCCCGCCCCGGACATCCGCGCCGGGCCCGCCCGGTGGTGCTCAACACCTGGGAAGCCGTCTACTTCGACCACGACCTCGACAAGCTCACCCACCTCGCCGACCTCGGCGCCCAGGTCGGCGTGGAACGCTTCGTCCTGGACGACGGCTGGTTCCGTCACCGCCGCGACGACCGGGCAGGGCTCGGCGACTGGTACGTCGACGAGACCGTCTGGCCCGACGGCCTGCGCCCGCTGATCGACCATGTCCGCGCGCTCGGGATGGAGTTCGGCCTGTGGGTCGAACCGGAGATGGTCAACCCCGACTCCGACCTGGCCCGCGCCCACCCCGAATGGATCCTGGCCACCGGCGGCCGTATCCCCGCCGACCGCCGCTCCCAGCAGGTCCTGGACCTCACCCACCCCGAGGCGTACGCGTACATCCTGGAACGGCTCGACGCCCTGCTCACCGAGTACGACATCGCCTACCTCAAGTGGGACCACAACCGCGAACTGGTCGACGCCGGCCACTCACCGGGCGGCGAACCCGCCGTCCACCGCCAGACTCTCGCCGTCTATGCCCTGCTCGACGCACTGCGCGCACGCCACCCGGGCCTGGAGATCGAATCCTGCTCCAGCGGCGGCGGACGGGTCGACCTCGCCATCCTGGAGCGCACCGACCGCATCTGGGCCAGCGACTGCAACGACGCCCTGGAACGCCAGTCGATCAACCGCTGGACCGGCCTGCTCCTCCCACCCGAACTCGTCGGCTCCCACATCGGCGCCGCCCGCTCCCACACCACCGGCCGCACCCACGACCTCGCCTTCCGGGCCGGCACCGCGCTCTTCGGCCACCTCGGCATCGAATGGGACCTGACCCGCGCGAGCGAGAGCGAACGCACCGAACTCGCCCGCTGGGTCTCCCTCCACAAGCAGCTCCGCGGCCTGCTGCACACCGGCCGTGCAGTCCGCGTCGACCACGCCGACCCGGCCCTGTGGGCCCACGGAGTCATCTCCCACGACCGGACCGAAGCCGTCTTCGCCCTCACAGCCGTGGCCACCCCAGTCGCCGCCCACCCCGGCACGCTACGGCTGCCCGGCCTCGACCCGCACACCACGTACCACCTGCGCCCGCTGCCCCCGGCCGACCAGGCCCCCGGCATGGAACGCGGAACCCCCGCCTGGTGCACCAAGAACGGCATCACACTGCCCGGCAGCGTCCTGGAACGCGTCGGCATCCGGCTCCCCACCCTCCACCCCGAACAGCTCATCCTGCTCCACCTCACGAGTGGCTGAGCCTCCGCCGCTTGGCTCGAAGTCGGGTAGAACTGAAGGTCCCGGCCGCTGGGCGGCCGGGACCGTTCCCCTGCCACTGTGTATGCGGCGCGTGGCCGACGCCCCTCTTCGCCCGTCCCGACCACACGGCTGGACGCCGGCCGGCCGAAGGCCAGTGTCTGGGAGTAGTCCGCATTGCCCACATGTAGTGGCGATCGATCCGGTGCTGTCGGATCAACGCGGAGGAGGCGTTGATGTTCGGAGACGGGGCCGGGACCCTCTACGTGCAGCACCGGTTTAGGCTGCAGACATCACGGATACGTGGCCTTCGACATGCGTCCCGCAGGGCGTTGTCCTGGCTGCCGACCCTCCTTCGTAGCATTCCGAGCCAACCGCCATGGCTTTCTCCGCTCGGCAGAGCGCGTCGTCCGGTGACCCTGGCCTACCGATGAGCGCAGCGTCTCGGTCGAACCGATCCCCAGCTTGCTCGCGACCGCCTTCATCGCGACTCACTCGGTGGCGTACTCGGGCCGCACCTCGGCGACTATGCGGACCACACAATTGTGCAGCTCAGGGGGGAGGGACGTGCCATGACTCCACCCAACTCGGGGCAGTCGGAGCCTCCGTTCGACCCGGAACGGTTCACCCAGGTGATCCCCACCCCTCCGTGGTCGCCGCACACGGACGGGGTGGCGTCGGGTTGGCAAAGAGATCGGCGTTGTTTCTGACGAGGGGCTGGTGAACGGTTCTCTCTAGACTCCCTCCTCCACCGTTCGGCCAGTACAGAGGCGGTCCCGGCCCCGGATTCCGGCCGTTCGGTTGAGGCATTGCTGCCCTCCCGAGCGCAAGATTGGGCTGCCGGACCCCGCAGAGGTGCACGGGCTGCGAGGGAGCCGGACATGACGAGGACACCGCCGCGCGGCAGGCGGACAAACCGGCACCTGGCGCGGGTCACGGCGCTGGCTGTGGCCGCGCTGATCGCCACGCAAGCGGCCCGCGTCGGCAGGTCTGCCTGCCCGCTGACCTCGACTTACCGGCGTACGGACGTACTCAAGAAAGCAGGGCGGCATGACAGGCGGCACGGCAATTCGGGTGGTCGTCGTCGACGACCAGGACATGGTGCGCTCGGGGTTCGCCGCGCTGCTGTCCGCGCAGAGCGACATCGACATCGTGGGCGAGGCACCCAACGGCCGGGTCGGTGTCGAGGTCAGCCGTCACACGCATCCCGACGTCGTGGTGATGGATGTACGGATGCCCGAGATGGATGGCCTGGAGGCCACCCGGCAGTTGCTGGACCCGCCGCGCGGTGTCGTCCACCGGCCCAGGGTGCTCATGCTGACCACCTTCGACATCGACGACTACATCTACGAGGCGCTGCACGTCGGCGCCAGCGGCTTCCTGCTCAAGGACGCGCCGGTCGCCGAACTCGTGCATGCGGTACGCGTGATCGCCGCCGGTGACGCGCTGCTCGCGCCGTCCGTCACCCGCCGCCTCATCGAGGACGTGGCCCTGAGGCGCCCCGCCGCGCCCCGGGCCGCCCGGCTGCGTCTGAACGGCCTCACGCCCCGGGAGACGGAGGTCTTGTCGCTGGTGGCGCGGGGCCTGTCGAACACCGAGATCGCGGCGCGGCTGGTGGTGGCCGAGCAGACCGTCAAGACGCACATGACCCGACTGCTCGCCAAGCTCGCCGCCCGCGACCGGGCCCAACTCGTCGTCTTCGCGTACGAGTCAGGGCTCATCGTGCCCGGGGCTTCGCCTGCCTGACCGGTCACCGTGTCGTGCCAGGGTGCGACACCCGAGTTGGCACCCAGGTGTGATGTGCGGTCCCCCACCCACGCTCCAGCATCACCGCACCCCGAACACGGAAACGGTTTCGCAGGAGCGTGACGCATGTACCAGCCCATCGGCCACCAGCCCGTCGACGGCCAGTCCAACAACCACCGTCCCCTCGACGATCAGCCCATCGACCTCGACCACATCAGCCGCCTCTACCGCACCTTCGCTGAGGACCTCGACCGGGCCCGCGAACGCCAGCGCACGCTGCTCGCGCCGCCCACCTCGATGAAGGCCCAGCTCGACGACGTCGAGGCGGAGATCACCTATCTCCTCCTGCGCGAGGCCCGACCCGAGACGGTCGTGGAGATCGGCACCTTCCACGGCTGGTCCACGACCTGGATCCTGCGCGCCCTGCGCGACAACGGCACTGGGCACCTGTACTCGCACGACATCGTCGACCACGTCGTACGGGAGGTGCCGGACACCCTCTCGGCGGGCCGCTGGACGTTCACGCAGGGGGACGCGCGGGAGAACCTCGAGAAGATCCCCGCCGGCGCGGACTTCCTGTTCATCGACGCGGCGCACTCCGCGAGCTTCGCCCGCTGGTACATCCGGCACCTGTTCCCGCGGCTGCGGCCGGGCATACCGGTGTGCGTCCACGACGTCTTCCACGGACGCAGGGCATTGCCGTTCACCGAGGGGGCGGTGGTGCTGCGCTGGCTGGCCGAGCGGGAGAACCCCTTCTTCACCGCCTCCCGGGCCCACGCTCCCGAGATCCACGACCGGCTGAAGGACGTCAAGCGGTCCCTCGCGCTGGGCCACCCGGTACGGGAGAGCCGCGACAACCCGATGATCTTCTTCACTCTACGGTGAGGCATGTCCGGCGCCCCCTACCTGGGTGCTACCCGGAGATTGGCTCCCCGGTGTGACGCCGTCCGGCATCCCCGCTCCCTACCTTCCGCCCATCAGGTCGCCCACGGAAAGGCGGCGGCGACGGAAGCACGGAAACGGGGAGACACACCATGAGGCGTCTCAAGCGCACACTGACCGTCTGCGCACTGGTGCTGGCGACGGTCGCGGGGACGGCGGGCTGGGCGGCGGGCGATGTGCAGACCGCCGTCACCGGCCCGCCTCCGGGCTCGGCGGCGTGGACGGCGGACCAGGTGCTCGGCAGACGGCTGCCGGACCCGGCGTCGGCGGCGCCCGCCCAGGTCGCGCGGTTCCTCACCGGGCTGACGGCGGCGCAGCGGACGGTACTGGCCGAGCGTCACCCGCTCGTCGTGGGGGGCCTCGACGGCGCCCCGCCCGAGCTCCGGTACACCGCCAACGCCCGCGCCCTGACCGCCGGACGCGACCGCGAACTGGCCCGCGCCACCGACCCCGAGCAGCCCGAGGACGTCCGCCGACAGGCCCGGACACGGGCGGTGACGTACGAGGGACTGCTGGCACCCGGGCATCACATCCTCGCCTTCGACCCGCGGGGGCGGGGCCAGGTCGCCGAGGTGTACGGGGAGCTGCGGACCGCCCGCCGGATCGCGGTCGTCGTACCGGGCTCCGACACCGACCTTGCCTCGTACGACGCCACGGCCGACATGGCCCTCGATCTGCGCGCCGAGATGATCCGGCTGGCGCCCGCCGACCGCCCGGCGGTGATCGTGTGGGTCGGCTACACGACCCCGGTCGGCGTCGGCTGGGACGCGGCCACCGGACACCTCGCGGAGGAGGGAGCGCCCCGGCTTCTCCGCTTCCTGGAGGGCCTGGCCGCGACAACCCGCCCGGTGAGCCCGCCCTCGGTGTTCTGCCACAGCTACGGCTCGGTGCTGTGCGGCGCCGCCGCCCACAGGCTGACCGGGCGGCAGGTGTCCGATCTCGTGGTCGCGGCGTCGCCCGGTATGCGTATCGGCCGGGCCGGCCAAGTGCCCGTCGGGGCACGGTCCCGGCTGTGGGCGACCGCCCGGGACGCGACCGACTGGATCCGCCGGGTCCCTCCCGTCGAGCTCTTCGGTCTCGGCCACGGCGCCGACCCGGCCGACCCTGACTTCGGCGCCCGCGTCGTCTCCTCCGCCGGGGCCCAGGGCCACACCGGCTACTTCACCCCCGGCACCGCGTCCCTGCGCAACTACGCCGACATCGCCGTCGGCCACTACGGGGCCGTGACCTGTGCCCACCCCGCCCCGAACGCCTCGGAGGACTGCCGCCATGGGCTTCACTGATCTCCCCCCTCGGGCCGCCGACACCCGAAATCCGCTGCCCGCGACCCCACACACACCACTCGGCCCGGCCCGCCCGGCAGATGCGCCAGTCCCTCCCGGGCCGCCCGACGGCACCCGGCCGACACCCGGACGCCCCCCGACGACGGGCGAACAGGCGGGTGGCTCCCGGCCCGTGAGCGACTGCGCCACGCAGCCGCCGCCGCGGCCGCCCGTGTCGAGCACCGCACCCCCGTCCACCGCGACCGCGCCCTCGACGGGCTGCGCGCTCTCGCGCTGGTGTCCGTCCCCGTAGGTCACTGGCTGCTCGGCGGTCTCACCCTCGGCTCCGAGGGCGCGCTGCACAACACGAGCCCGCTCGGCGCCTTCGGGTTCCTCGCCCCGGTGAGCTGGGTGTTGCAGTTGCTCGGCATCTTCTTCCTGGTCGGTGGCCGTGCCTCCGGTCTGTCCCTGCGCCGCTCGGCCGAACGCGGGGTGCCGACAGGCGTCTGGCTGCGCGGTCGGCTGGCCCGTCTCGGTCGCCCCGTCCTCGGCGTCGCGGCGGTGTGGGCCGCACTCCTGCCGGTGCTGTACGCCGCCGGGGTGCCGGCCGGGACACTGCGCACCGGGGTGGTGCTGGTGGTGCAGCCGCTGTGGTTCGTCGGTATCTACGCGCTGGTGACGGCCCTCACGCCCTGGTGCGTGCGCGCCGCGCGGACGTACGGCGGGTGGGCCGCCGTACCGCTGCTCGGCTCGGTCGCCGTCGTGGACCTGCTGCGGTACGGCCCCTGGGCGGACGGCATGCCGTCCTGGCTGGGTCTGCTCAACCTCGGGCCGGGTTGGCTGTTCGCCTACCAACTGGGCGTCTGCTGGGGCGAGGGCCGGCTCGGCCGGCTCGGCGCCCGGCGGATGCTGCTCGGGGGCGGCGCATTGTTCGCCGTACTGCTCCTCGCCTTGCACTACCCGGCGAGCATGGTCGGCGTGCCGGGCACGGGCCGCACCAACTCCCACCCGCCGTCACTGCTCGTGCTCGCGCTGGCTTGTGTGCAGTGCGGGGCGGCGATCCTGCTGCGGGACCGGCTCGACGCGCTGCTGCGGCGCCGGCGCGGGCTGTGGGCGGCGGTCGTGGCCGTGAACCTGTCCGCGATGACGATCTTCTGCTGGCACCAGACGGCCCTGCTCACCCTGGCGATGCCCGCCTCGCTCCTCGGCGGCCCGATCCCGGGGCTCACCACTCCCCCGGACACCACCGTCTGGATACTCGCCCGGCTCGCCTGGCTGCCGCTCATCGCCGCCACCCTGCTCGCCCTGGGCCGCCTCGCCCACCGCTTCGAAACACCCTGGACCAGTATCCGAGGGCCCCGCCGAGCGGCGGTCGCTGTGCTGGCCGGAGCCTTCGTCTGCTATGCCCTGGCGGTCGTCTGAGCCGCCTTTCGCAGGGATGCGATGCGGGGAAGTGTCTAAGAGGTCCTAACAGAAGTTGTTGATCATGTGACTTTCGGCTTGGGTGGTCGTTGGTCTGGTCGTGGGGAAACGACAGTCGCGGCCATGGGTCGTGTCGGATGAACTGTGGTCGCTGATCGAGCCGTTGCTGCCCGGGCCGGGGCCGAAGTTGGTGGAGGGCCGTCCGCGGGTCCCGGACCGGCAGGCGTTGTGCGGGATCTTGTTCGTGTTGCATACGGGCATCCAATGGGAGTACCTGCCGCAGGAGTTGGGCTTCGGGTCGGGGATGACGTGCTGGCGGCGGCTGGCCGCGTGGAACGAGGCCGGTGTGTGGGAGGAACTGCACCTGGTGCTGCTGAGGAAGCTGCGGGCCGCGGGGAAGCTGGACTGGTCGCGGGCGGTGATCGACTCCTCCCACGTCAGGGCGGCGCGGCGCGGCCCAAAAGCGGGCCCAGCCCGGTCGATCGCGCACGGCCGGGCAGCAAGCACCACGTCCTCACCGACGGGCAGGGGATCCCGCTCGCGGTGTCCTTGACCGGCGGCAACCGCAACGACGTCACGCAGTTGCTGCCGCTGCTGGACAAGGTTCCGGCGGTGGCAGGCGTCGTCGGCCGGCCCCGACGCAGACCCGACGCGCTCCTCGCCGACCGCGGCTACGACCACGACAAGTACCGCCGCCTGCTGTGGCAGCGCGGCATCCGCCCGGTCATCGCCGAACGAGGCGTTGAACACGGCTCCGGCCTGGGCATCTTCCGTTGGGTGGTAGAGCGCACGATCGCCTGGCTGCACGGCTTCCGGCGCCTGCGGATCCGCTGGGAACGACGCGACGACATCCACGAAGCCTTCCTCGGCCTCGCCACCTGCCTCATCACCCACCGACACGTCCAACGCCTTTGTTAGGACCTCTAAGTGAGCCCGGCGGTAGGTGTGGCGAATGGCCGTGTGACGACCCGGAGGCAAGACAGGGACGAGCCTGGGTGATCATGGAGTTCTTGACGCTCGGTGATCACCGGAGGGCTCGTGCCTGTCCTGCCATCATGCCTGCTCGAACCCCCGTGGGACCAGTTCGCAGCGCTGCTGCCCGAGCATGTCGATACCCATCCGCTCGGCTGCCACAATCCGCGCATGCCGGACCGGATTGTCTTCGAGCGAGTCATCGCCGCCCTGGTGCACGGCTCCGGATACGAGCGGATCGCCGACCGCCAGTGCTCCGACCGCACCATCCGACGTCGCGTCAAGTACTGGTCACAGCTGGGCATGGCCGAGCAGGTCCACGGGCCGGCCGTGCAGGCGTACGACCGCATGATCGGCCTCCAACTCCATGAGCTGTCCGTCGACGGGTGCATCACCAAGGCTCCCTGCGGCGGCGAGAGAGCCGGACGCTCCCCGGTCGACCGGGGCAAGCAGGGCCTGAAGCGCTCAGTGGCCACCGAAGCCCGCGGCGTCCCGATCGGTCTCGTCTCGGCCGGGGCCAACCGTCATGACTCCCCGCTGCTCGTGCCCACCCTGGAGGCCGCGAAGAAGCAGATCGGTGTGTTTCCCGAGCAGGTCAACGTCAACTTGGACCGGGGCTACGACAGTGACAAGACCCGAGCCGCGCTCGAGGAACTGGGCTTCACCGGCGAGATCGCCCGCAAGGGCGTGCCCGCACCGATCCAGGCCGGCAAGAGGTGGGTCGTGGAGCGGAGCCACGCATGGATGAACGGCTTCGGCAAGGTCCGCCGCTGCACCGAGAAGAGCCAGTGCGCTGTGGACCTCTACCTCTGTCTGTCCGCCGCAATCGTCACGCTCCGCATGCTTATCCGCCGCGCGACCCCGCTCTACCGCTGGGACGGACGGCCCACCCCCAAGAGACTCAAGTCACGCCTGCTGACGGGCGTCCCTCTGCGTCGGGCGGACAAGCACTGCCGCACGCCTGGGGAAGGCGCGCTGCTCAACGAGGGCAGGGCCGGCCCGCGCTCCTGGCTGTGACAGCCGTGGTGATGATGGCGTCGAGCCGGTCCCGGGTTTTCACCAGGGTGCTGACCTGCGCATCGATGCGGTCCCGCTCGGCCGACAGCCGGTCGAGCAGCGCGGGGGTCACGTCACCGGTCTCGACGCACGGCAGCAGTTCCAGGATCGCCCTGCTCGGCAGCCCTGCGGAGTACAGCTGCTGAATCAGCTGGACGCGGTCGACCGCGCTGTCCGGGTACTGCCGCTGGCCGCTGGGGCTGCGCGCCGAGGCCAGCAGGTCCTGCTCCTCGTAGTAGCGCAGTGCCCGCACACTCACGCCCACCCTTGAGGCCAGCTCACCGATGCGCATCAACGCCCCCTCCGTGACCTGGGTCATATTCCTTGCCTCTGACGTCAACGTCAGGTTCTAGCGTAACCCGTGAACAGCCCGGGCAGCTCGGACAGCCCGGACAGGAATCACCTCACCACTGCCAGGAGAGTCCCCATGAAGATCACCGGTTCCGTCGCCCTCGTCACCGGCGCCAACCGCGGCATCGGCAGGCACTTCGCCCAACAGCTCCTGCACCGGGGCGCCACCAAGGTCTACGCGACCGCGCGCACCCCCCACCTCGTCGACCTCCCCGGTGTGGAGGTACTGCGGCTCGACATCACCGATCCGGCTTCGGTCGCCGCCGCGGCGGGCGCGGCCTCGGACGTCACCCTCCTGATCAACAATGCCGGCGTCTTCACCCAGCAGAACCTCGTCACCGGGGACCCCGAGAAGATCCGGCTGGAGATGGACACCAACTACTTCGGCACCCTCAACATGGTCCGGGCGTTCACCCCCGTCCTGGCCGCCAACGGCGGCGGGGCCATCCTCAACGTCCTGTCGGCGATGTCCTGGCTCGCCTACGACGGGGCCAACGCCTACAGCGCGGCGAAGGCGGCGGCGTGGAGCCTCACCAACGGCATCCGCCTCGAACTCGCGGGCCAGGGAACCTCGGTGACGGGCCTGCACCTGGCCAGCACCGACACCGACATGATGGCCGGGTGGGACGTGGAGAAGAACGACCCCGCCGATGTCGTGCGCGCCGCCCTCGACGGTATCGAGGCCGGAAAGATGGAGATCCTCGCCGACAACAACAGCGTCCAGCTCAAGGCGGCCCTGTCCGCCGACCCGAGCGTGCTCTATCCGCAGGCGGTTCCCGCCGCCTGACCCTTCGGCAGCCGCCCGCCCGGCCAGGCTTCAGCCGACGTTCGAGGATCCACGGACCAGCCGGGCGCGGCCATGCGTACTCGTCACGCTCCGCACGCGCGTCCGCCGCGCGACCGCTGGGACACCTACCCACCACCAGAAGACTCAAGTGACGCCTACCGCCGGGCTCTCTAAATCAACGGCCCTGTCTCGCATTCGGTGATAGTGATCCAGAACCGCGATTCAGCCGAAATAGTGGGGGGCCAGAAAGGCGGGGCCCGGACAGTCGTGTTGTCCGGGCCCCGCCGTGCTTCACAGTGGCGCGAGGGCTGGGTCGCCCCCGGCAGCTCGTGTGCCTGTCACCTTGGGCGCCGTCACCGGACCGGGTTCCAGGCATCGGTGCCGAACAAGTACCTGTTGGGTGTGTACTCGCGGGCCTCGATATCGCTCATGTGTGGTGCGTTGGAACCGACGCCGGCTCCGGGACCGGAGTTGCGGTACTCCTTGAACCGGGCTTGCGACCAGGGGTAGTCGGGTGTCATGTCGGTCCACGGATGGGTCTCGGTCACGACCGAGGCGATCTGGGTGTCCCGGACCACCGCCTGAGGCCAGGCGTCCGGCCCGTTGTGCCACGGCCGGCCGAGAAAGGCCGTCCTTGCCGGCGCTGTGGAGTTGATGAAGCTGTCGGCGATGAGGATCCCGTACTTCTTGCTCTTGTCGGTGTTCGGCGCCAGTACTGTGCCGCCGGGCCATTCAAGGACCTGGATGTTGGACCGATGGAACACCGCGGTGGCGTTACCGAAGATGAAGTCCACGTCGCCCCGGATGAAGCACTGGTAGAAGTACTGCCGGGCCTGGGTGGTGGGTGTCTCCGACTTGACGAGCAGGGTGTCCTGGTGGCCCAGGATCGTAACGTTGTCGAACACCTGCCGGTCGCCCATGGCGGCGACCGCGACGGCTTGGGTCTCGAACGGGCTGACCTCCGGGTGCGCGGCGCGGTCGAACGTGTTGCTGATCGTAATGTTCTTGACCGTCAGGTTGGGCGCCCTGAAGGTGGCCACGGCGCTGCCCTGGGTGCCGTACTTCTGGCCGGTCGCGGGGTTGATCATCCCGTGGCACCGGGTGTTCTGGATGACGACGTTCGGGGCCCAGCCGGTGAGGCTCTCGATCGTGAGGAAGCTCGCGGACGAGGGAACACTGATGACCTCGTGATAGACGCCCTTGTCGATGATGATTCTAGTCTCGCCGCCACCGGCGGCGCCTACCATGTCGATCGCATCCTGCACGGTCGTGTGGTCGGCGAAACCGTCCTGCGCGACGTACATCGTTGAGAACTCGAGAAGCTCTTTGTCGCGGTGAGTGCTGCCCCGCTTCGGGTAGTGCGCCATCATCAGGCCAGCCAACGCTGGGGAGTAATTGACGTTTCTGTTCCCCCAATTCGCAGCAATCCAAGCGAAGAACTCCTCGCTGAGAGTAACCCAGTTGTTTTGCTGTCGCGCGTGCTCCGCGGTCACGGTGTACGGCAGACCGTTGCCGAAGGCCGTCGCGGTCGCAGCCGCTTGATCCAGGAACCGAGATCCTTCGGCGAACGCCACGATGATCCGCAGGAGAGACTGCGCCACGTCTCTGACAGAACTGTTGGCGCCGCCCTGAAGGACCAGCACGCCGTTGTTGAGGCTGGCGGGAGTGATCTGCATACCCACGCGGGAGATGCCGCCCTGCCGCTCCAACTCAGTGTAGGTCGCGAGTCCCTCGTGCCGTGTGTCCGTGTTCTCGGTCGTGGACCCCGGCAGCCGAGCAGGGTTGGGGGCTCCATCCTGCAGGGTTGGCGCCGCTGCGGCCTCCAGCGTGAAGAAGTTGCCCAAGGTAACGTTGCCAGCACCGTTCACGACACCCTGGCGCCATCCCTGAATGTAGGCGTCCGACCGGCGCATGAATAGCCGGATGAACTCAGGTCTGTCCTCGGCGTGCAGATCAATGGTGACGAACTGGAGCGCCCCGTTTTCATTGGTGACCGCGACGGGGCGGACGCCGGGTCTTGGCTCGATCTGGTAGCCCCTCACCTGATCCATGATCGCTTTGATCGCTTCTGCGTAGGTGGTCCTGGCGTCTGCGGGCTCACTGGTGACCTGCCAGGTGACGTCCGCGCCGTTCGCGCCGGTCACGGCAGCTGCGCGGGGGGCGTTGGCAACCCCCAAGCCGGTAGCCAGAAGGCTGGTGGCTCCCATTGCCGCTGCGGCAGTGAGAAATGATCTTCTGGGAAGTCCATCCCGTGTCGTGCTCGTCACATCAGGTCCTTTTGGTGTGCGTGGCCATTGATCCGAATGCCGCGTGCTGTGGCCGCAGCCGTCCTGGGCCAGGAGCGTGCCACCTGCCGGCAGGCGTACGCCGCGACACCGGTCCAGTGAATTTGAGGCCGCAGGTAGGCGACATCCGAGCGTGACGGAACACGGAGGATGGCGAATGCCATCGATGGGGCGTGCTCCGCCACGGTTGCCGTCACCGACCGTTGTTGGCGTGCGGCAGGGGATGCGCTCCTGAGCGCGGCTTCGGAGCCCACGGTCCGGGAGAGCGCCCCCTGTTGTGCGTCATGCAGACAGGTTCGACGCAGGGGGTGTCCCTTGGCCATGCGTACTTCCCCGAGGAGGCCTCGCCCCGGGTCTGGGTATTTCTACGAGGTTGTCCTACGGGGTGGGTGCCTGGTTCGCTGTCCACCAGGACGCGATCCGGGCGCGGGAGCCGAAGTCGAGCTTGGCCAGGATGTTCTCGATGTGACGGTCGACTGTTCGCGGGGAGCGTCCGAGAGTGGAGGCGATCTCGCGGTTGCTCATCCCTTTGGCCACCAGCTCGGCCACTTCCCGCTCCCGTGGGGTCAGCGGGCTCGAGGCAATGGCTGCCTCAGGGGCGGTCGGCCCGGACTCGGAGCGCAGGGCGTGGGCGATGGCGTCGTCGGGGCCGCGGTGGCGCCCGCCGTCCGCGAGGGCCTTCTCGTACGCCGCCGGGCCCAGGGTCCGCACCACGTCTTCCTCGCACCGATCGTGTTGCTCGGCCATGTGCGGGCCGAACGTCGAGATGGGGGTGTCGGTGTCCCGCCACAGGACGCGCGCGGCACCCAGCAAGCGCCCCGCTTCCTCCCGACCGCCGTGTGCGGCGGTGGCCCAGGCGAGCTGCTCCAGCATCAGGGCCACCCTGACGTAGTCGTTGAAGCCCTGCTCCCTCTCCAGCGCGGTGCGGAGCAGAGTTATGGCCTCCTTGTGGTCGCCGCGAATCCAGGCGTCGTAGCCGAGCGTCCACAGCACGTGCCCGAGGGCCAGGCGCTCACCGTGCACCTCGGCGAGGGCGACCGCCTGCCCGCAGGTCTGAGCGGTGCGCGGATCACGGAGGTGGGACTGGGCGGTGGCCAGCTGAATCAGCGCATAGACCGCCCCGATGTCCTCGCCAGCCCCTTCGAGAGCGATCGCCGCTTCCTCCAGCAGAGAGACGGCTTCCTCCAGCCGCCCGCTGAACAGTGCCAAGGTGCCCCGCAGGCTCTGGACGTGGCAGCGCACCACCAGGTCGTCCAGCCGCTCGCCCAGCTCCGCGGCCTCGTCCACCCGCCGGTACGCCGTAGCGTGATCACGCTGTAGCGCCGCCACCCAGCCAGCGACCCACAGCGCCCTGGCCCGGGCGGGGCTGGGTTCGGGGGCGGCGGCGAGCGCGTGGTCGAGCCAGCGGCGTCCCTCGCCCAGGAATCCGCCCTCGCACCAGTGCAGGCGCAGCGCCGCGGCCAGCGCCAGGGTGGCCTGAGGGTCGCCGCCCCGGGCCAGCGCCGCGCGCAGATCGGCGTGCTCGGCACGCAGCAGGATCAGGCTCCTCAGCCGGCCGGAGCCGTGCCATCCGTCGGCGGCGCGCTCGGCGAGGGCCAGATAGAAGGCGTGATGCCGTCGCTTCAGCAGCTCTTCCTCGCCCGACTCGGCGAGCCGTTCCCGCCCGTACTGGCGGACGGTCGCCAGCAACCGGTAGCGGGGCAGTCCTTCGCGATCGCACAGCAGGACGACGGACTGCACGATCAGCCGGTCGAGGAGATCCAGTACCTCGTCGCGGTCGATGCCGTCGCCCGCGCACACCTCCTCGGCACCGTGCAGGCTGAAGGCGTCGGCGAAAACCGACAGCCGGGTCCACAGCAGCCGCTCGGCCGGGGTGCACAGTTCGTGGCTCCAGTCGATCAGCGCGCGGAGCGTCCGCTGATGCGGCCAGGCGACCCGGTTGCCGCTCGTGAGCAGCCCGAAGCGGTCCTCCAGCCGCGTCGTCGCCTCGTGGACGGTCAGGGTCCGCAGTCGGGACGCGGCCAGCTCGATGGCCAGCGGCAGACCGTCCAGGCCCTCGCACAGCCGGAAGACGTCGGCGCGGTTCGCGTCGGTCACCCGGAACTCTGGGCAGACGGCTGTGGCCCGGTCCCGCAGCAGTTCCACCGCGTCATCCGGCGCCAGCGGAGAAACGGCGAGGACCTGCTCGCCGTAGATTCCCAGCGCCTGGCGGCTCGTCGCCAGCACACGCAGGCCAGGGGAGGCCGACAGCAGCACCTGCGCGACCTCGGCGCAGCCATCGGCGAGGTGCTCGCAGTTGTCCAGCAGGATCAGCGGAGCCCGGTGGGCCAGAAAGACGGCGAGCTGGTCGAGGACCGGCCGGGTTCCCTGGTCCGGCACTCCCAGCGCGGCCGCAACGGCGTTCGCCGCCAGTGACGGGTCCCGTACGGCTGCCATGTCCACCAGCCACACGCCGTCGGCGCAATCCGTCGCCGACGCGGCGGCCACCTCCAGCGCCAGCCGTGTCTTGCCCACCCCGCCCGCGCCGGTGAGCGTCAGCACCCGCGTCGCCCCCAGACGCCGACGTACCTCGGCGAGGTCTCTGCCCCTGCCCACGAACGTGGTCAGAGGCGTGGGCACATTCCCCGCATCCGATGCCTGGATGGTCACGTACCTTCTCGCCTTCCAACGGCTCGCAATCGTCTGTCGCCGTGCCGCACCCGCCGCCCTGACCCAGAAAGGACACAGCGCACTTATGCCACCGAACAGTACTCATGGGTACATCGCCCCAGGTGTCGGCTGTGACTGAAGTCTCACGTCCCGCCAAGAGCAGGCTTCTCGGGATCTAGGCCGACGAATGAGGCAAATCAGGAGATGATGCTCTCATCGGCCGGTTTACGGTTCCGTACCGCGCTTCGGGTGGTGTCGCGGGCCCGGATTCATGGAACGAGGGGCCCGTCAGGACCGTCGTTCCCCATGGGCGCGCACGATGCGGTTCGCGCGGAGACGAGAACGGAGTGCGGCGAAGTGATGGGCGTGACCGACCTCAGTACAGTCCAGGGCAACCTGCCGGTGTCCCTCACCGGCTTCGTGGGTCGGCAGCGTGATGTCGCCGAGGTCCGGCGGCTCCTCGGCGAAGCTCGGCTGGTCACGCTCACCGGCGCGGGCGGGGTGGGCAAGACACGGCTGGCGATCGAGGCCGCCTCCGCCGCCCGAGAGGGGTTTCCGGACGGAGTGTGGATGGCGGACCTGGCATCGGTACAGGATCCCTCGGAGGTCGCGGGCACCGTCGCGATGGCGCTCGGGGGCCTGGAACTGGGTCTCAGGCCCGTGCCCGAGCATCTCGCGAGCTACCTTTCCGGTCGCCAGGTGCTGCTCGTGCTGGACAACTGCGAGCATGTGATCGACGCCTGCGCCGGTCTGGCGCAGTCACTGCTGTCGAACGCTCCCGGACTACACGTTCTGGCCACGAGCCGCCATATGCTGGCCATCCCGGCCGAGCGGCTGTTCACGGTTCACCCGTTGCCACAGGCCGATGCGGTGGAACTGTTGCGGGACCGCGCTGCGGCTATGGGACCGAAGTCCCGGCTCACCGATGCGCGTTCGCCGGCCTGTGCCCGCCTCTGCGCGGAGCTGGACGGCCTGCCGCTGGCCATCGAGCTGGCGGCGGCGCGGCTGCGGACCCTCAGCGTGGAGCAGATGGTCGACCGGCTGGCGGACCGGTTCGGCCTGCTCACACACGGCAACCGGCTCGGGCCGCCACGCCAGCGCAACCTGAAGGCCATGATCGACTACAGCTACGAACTGTGCGACCCGGCCGAACGGCTGACGTGGCAACGGCTGTCGGTGTTCACAGGCAGCTTCAGCCTCGACGCGGCCGAGGGTGTGTGCTCCGGCGACGGGCTGGCCCCTGACGAGGTGATGGATCTGCTGGACCGGCTGGTCGGCCAGTCGATCGTGCTCGCCACCGACAAGCAAGGGCACCATGCCCGCTATCGACTCCTGGAATCGCTCCGTGAGTACGGGCTGGAGCGTCTGGCCGAGTCCGGTGAGGAGCAGCTGCTGCGCGGTCGGCACCGTGACTTCTTCCTCGCCCTCGCGCAGCGGATCGACGGCGACTGGTTCGGGCCACAGCAGGCGGACAACATGGCCCGACTGAGGGCGGACCACGGCAACCTCCGGTCCGTGCTCAGGTACGGCGCCGACCCGCAGGCCACGTTGGCGATGGTCACCGCACTGCGCTTCCACTGGGTCCTGGGCGGATTCCTGGGTGAGGGGCGCCGTCAGCTGGAGCGGGCACTCGCCGCCGCGCCCGAGCCCACCCCGGCCCGAGCCGGTGCACTGAGCTGCGGCGCCTGGGTGGCGCTGTCCCAGGGTGATTTCGTCGTCGCCGACCGGTGGCTCACCGAGGCGGAGAAGCTGGGGGACGATCTGGGCCTGCCGTCGGTGATGGCCTGGGTGGAGACATTGCGCGCTTCTCTGGCGACGAGGCAGGAACACTGGGCGGAGGCACACGTCCGGGCCGAGGCAGCGCTGGCCGCTCAAAGGGCTCTACGAGACGGGCCCGGAGAGGTGTACGCGCTGTTGGTCCTGGGCTTCCTCCGCATCCTCCTGAGAGATCCTCACGCCACGCAGACCTGCGAGGAGGCGCTCACCGCAACGGAGGACCACGGCGACCTGATGGGCCGGGGATACGCGCTGTGGTTGCTGGGCTGGGATGCCTGGACACGCGGTGACCTGGAGGCCGGCACGAGGTTCGCCCGGTCGAGCCTCGACGCGGGCCGATCCTTCAGCGACTACCACGGCACGGCACAGCAACTGGAACTGCTCGCGTGCCTCACAGCCGACGGCGGCAACCACATAGAGGCGGCACGGCTGCTCGGCGCCGCCACCGCCATGTTGCGCGAGTTGGGAACCGACCTCGCCGCCGTCAATCCCGCAGCGGCCCGGAGCCGCAGAGAACGCGAGAAGGCGGTCGTACGGGCCCTGGGACCGCACGCCTACGCTGACGCGTTCGACGAAGGCGCCGGCTACAGCACCCCCGCACGGTCGATCGACTACGCCTTGGGAACCGACGGCACCCGGCCCGGCGCCGACACCGCCCCCGGCACGGCCACCACTCCATTGACCCAGCGAGAAAAGCAAGTGGCCGCTCTGGTGGCGCAGGGCAGGAGCAACCAGCAGATCGCCTCCGCACTGTCGCTCTCCGCGCGCACGGTGGAGTTCCACGTCAAGAACATCCTGGCCAAGCTGGCCTTCGGACGCCGGGCCCAGATCGCCGCCTGGTGGACAGCCAACCATTCGTCCATCTAGTAGGCATACCCTCCACTACGGCGAAGGCCAGGGGGAACGGCCGAGCGTCCCGGGCTGGTTGTCGGCTCTGCTCGGCCGGACGAACCGCCACCACACCCGTACTGAACCAGGTCGAACTGCACCCCATTTCGCGCAGCCCGTGATTCAGACGGCGAAGCACGGAGCACGGCGTCCTGCCCCAGGAGTGTTCTCCGATCGGCGGAATCACCTTCTACCGGGACGAGGACGAGACCGGAGAGAGCACGCTCGCCGACCCGACCGTCCAGGCGATCGCGCAGGCCCACGCCAAGAAGCACGCGCAGGTGATCCTGCACGCGCATCTGCAGGGCCGCTCCGCGATCCCCGAGTCGGGCAACCGGCGCGGATCGCCGAGAACACACAAGTCGAAGTGATCGCTGACCTGGACAGGCCTTCGGCGCACCGTCCGCGATGCCCTGGCGACAGGTCGGAGAACCTTCCTGGCAGGCGACTTCGATACCGGTAGGAGAACCCCGCTTGACAGCGGGCGGGCACTGCAAGGCTTGGACACGGGCACTTCCTCCGGTCCGGCGGATGCGAGCGACATACTCCGGGCGCGCTACCGTCGCCGCGTGCCCGCACAGCTCGAAGTCCTGGCGGGTCCCAAGCACGGTGTCGAGGCGCTCCCCCTGCATGTGGCCCGGTCCGGGCTGACGAGCTTCACCCTGGACCGGCCGAAGGTCCGGGTGGGCCTGTACCGGACCGTGCTCACCGAAGGTCAGCAGAGCGACCTCGTCGCCTTCCTCGATCACGAGCTGCTGATCGAGAAGTGGCCCGTCCTGCGCACGCTGATCAACCGCCACATCCACGACGTCGCCGTTCCGGTTCTCCGGGGCCTGCCCGCCGGCCTCGCTGTCCCCCAGCACGGCGGAACCGTTGATCAGCAGGAAACGACCACACGAGGTACGAGACATCGCATCGCCGCTGCCGTCATGGCCGAGTACGACCACCGGCGCCGGCTTCATCCTGCGCTCGAGGTCCACGCAGCCGAACCGGGTGCAGCAGCGTGACACCGTGCCTGGCCAGGATCTCCGGCAGTCCAGCCAGGGTCGGCAGCTGCTCGATGTGGTGGACGCCCGGAGGGAAGGACGCCTGGATCAGTTCACGGGTGACGTGGGCGGCCACCAGGCCGGTGACACTGCTCTGTTCGCGTCCGGTGAGCGCACAGGTCGCGTGTTGATCGCCACGCCGTGCGTCGACACGTACCGCAAAGCCGTCGCCACCCAGGTGTACGCGGCCGAAGGCACCGATCAGTCCGCGCCGCACCGCGGGCCGGCCGACCGCTTGCCGCAGCCCGGGCCGGCGCAGTGCGAACAGTGCGGTGGTCAGCGGCCGGGAGTCCAGGCACAACCGGGTGGTGACCGCGGGGATGTCCAGCGTGCGGGCGAGGGTGTACTGGTCGGAGACGGGGAACGGGTAGGCGGTCCTCGTGCCGTGTCCCGGCAGCACGGTCCGCTTCGGGCGGGCCCGGGAGGGGGGCTCGGCAAGACCCGCGAGGGTCCAGCGCAGCGCGTCGGGGCCGTGCCGCTCACCGGCTCCGATCAGCACGGTGAGGTCGAGGCGCTCGGCACCACCGACACTCTCGTGGGCGCGGCGGGCGAGCAGGTTCGTCAGTCCCGGAGCGACACCCACGCTGAGTACGGCCGTGGCACCGCTGTCGACCGCCGTGGTGTCCAGCGACTCCACGGCACCCAGGTACGGCCTGGTGGCGTTGATGTCGACGACGTGGATTCCGCGCTCCAGGCACGCGCGCGCGACGCTTCCGTCCGGAGGTTCGACGCACAGTACCGCCACCGCCACGTCACCCAGCTCGTCCAGTGCCCGCCGGAAGCCCGGGGGGTCGGTGACGTCCACGCGGACGCCTCCGCTCCGGCGTGCCCGGACCCCGTCCCGCCCGCTCGGGACCACCATGCCCGGAAACCATGCGTCGAGGGTCGATGTCACCCTCGTACCGACGGCCCCGTACCCGCCGATGACAAGGATTCGTCCGGCGGCCCGGTGCTCTTGTTCCGTTGGAGCCACGATCTTTCCTTCTCTCTCTTCACGGAAATCCGCAGGCCGTGCGCGGATCAGGGCCGTCGTGCGGTGATGAGCGAATAGCGCAGGTTCGGGTGACCTGTGAGCGTCTCGACCGCGCTCACCACGTCGTGCAGATGTGCACGGGTTCCCGGGTCCAGGCCGGGTTCCTTGGCCGCCTGCCGCAGGGACTCCGCGACCAACGAGGTGCTGCGGTGGACGTTGTCGCTGAGGTCCTCGAAATCGACGAGATCGAGACCGGCGGCGGCGATGTTCTGTTCGTAGTGCTCGGTGCTGTCGAACGGCGGGAGCTGGACGAGCCGCGCGACGGCGGCCATGCGGTCGGCTTCCTGTTGATCGATGTCTCCGTGCCGGTGGATGTCGGTGATGACGAGGCGTCCGCCCGGGCGCAGGGTTCGCGCGATCTCGGCGACGGCCTTGGCCCGGTCGGGCATGTGCACGAGCGACTCGATGGCGTAGGCCGCTCCGAAACAGCCGTCGGGGAAAGGGAGGGCCATCGCGTCGGCCAGCCGGAACGTGGCCTGGCCGGCGTGCGGCCCGGTCGCCGCGTACGCCTGTGCCAGCTCCAGTTCGTGTGGGCTGACGGTAATGGCGGTGATGTTCGCCTGATGGCGGGCGGCGATCCTGACAGTGGACCGGCCGGTGCCGCATCCGATGTCCAGAACCTCCGTGCCGGTGGAGAGGGCGAGTCGGTCGGCGACGATGTCGGTGAGCCGGTCGGTGGCTTCCTGGACCGGGGTGTCGTCCTTGTCGTCGTGCCAGAAACCGAAGTGGACGTTGTCTCCGAGAGCCCGCATGAACTGCTCGGTGACCTGGTCGTACATCTCTCCGACATCGGCCGGCTGAGGAATCTGGTTCTCTGTCATTTCGAGGGCGGTCCTTTCGGATGGTCATGTCGTGGAGGATCGGATGGTCGTGGAGGATAGGGGCGTTCAGCTCGTCCAGACGTCTTCGACGTACGCGCCGGACTCGATCAGGGCGCTCAGCCATGCGGTGGCCTCTTCGTCCCCGGCGCCGGTGTGCCGGCGGTAGACGGCCCGGAACGCCTCCCGTACGGCAGGGGCCATGCGGGAGCCGTCACCGCAGACGTGGACATGTGCGCCGGCTTCCAGCACGGCCCAGATCTCGTCGCCCTCTCTGTCGATACGGTCCTGGACGAAGCGCACGCCGTTCTCGGGGGCGTGCATGAAGGTGGGGCGCAGGCTGACGACTCCGGCTCGCTGAGCCGACTCGAGTTCGGCGCGGTGGAGGTAGTCGACCTCGGGGTGGTCACAGCCGAAGTAGCACAGCAGGGTGCCGGTGGACCCGCTGTGCAGGCGGTCCAGGATCGCTCCGCGGAAGGGGGCGAGACCGGTGCCCGCGCTGACCACGATCACGGGCACGGAGGTGTCCTTCGGCAGCCGGAAGGCGTCTTCGCAGGGAAGGACCCGGGCGTGGACGGTGTCGCCGGTGCCCACGGTCTTCAGGTGGTGCGAGGCGATACCACGGAAGATACCCGCACCGCCGCGGTGGGGTTCCTCCAGCGGCGACACCATCAGGTCCACCGTGTCGGGTGTGGCCTCGGCGGACGAGGAGATGGAGTAGTGGCGTGGCCGCAGAACGGACAGCATCTCCAGGAACCGTTCGAACTGCAGCTCGCAGGCACGGTAGCGCTCCAGGAGGTCCAGGACGCTGCACCCGGTGTCGGTGACCTGTGCGCGGAAGGCGTCGGGGTGCGCTGTGGCGAGTGCGGCCAGGGGACGGTGCTCGGGCGGGCACGTGGTGTGCGCGGCCAGTGCGGCGATCTGGTCCGGGGTAGCCGGGTCCTGCAGTTCCACGAAGTCGGTGAGCAGGTGGCGCAGGCTCAGGGGCCTGTCGACGGGAAGGGCGTTGCGGCTGCTGCGGCGGGCCCGCAGCAGGACGGTGCGCTCCAGGTCGAGACCGAAGCGGTCGGCGACGCGCCGGACGAGGTCGTCCGGGTTGCGGGGCAGCACCGCCAGGTGATCGCCGGTGCGGTAGGTGACGCCCTCGGGCAGCCGCAGCCGGACACGGCGTTTCGAGCGGCCGAGCCGATGGTCCATGTCGACCAGTTCGTGGGCGTCGAGCACCTCCATGGGCCGTACGCCGTACTGTGCGGCGAGTCGCCCGGTGACCGATTCCGGCGCTGCCTGAAGGTCGTACAGCCCTTGGCCGCCGTCCGGCGCGGTTCCGGTCTCGGCGTCGGGCTCCGCCTTCGCCGGGGCGCCGTACTTCTCCAGCAGGGTGGTCCGCAGGTCGCCGGTCCACCGGTCGACGGCGCCGGCGAAGTGTCCGGAGGCGTCGGCGATGCCGCGCTCAAGGAGCGGGGTGGCCCCGGCGGCGATCAGCCGCTCGTCGATCAGGGTCGGGACGTGCTGGTAGGTGGCGGTCCAGTTGCGGTCGCCGACGCCGAGCACGGCGTGGTGGACGCCGTCGAGTGATCCCGGCCGGAGCTGCTCGGTCCAGGCCAGGAACCGGGCGGCGTCGTCGGTGGGGCGGCCGTTGTAGGAGGCGGCCACGATCACCACGGGACCGTCGGCGGAGGCGAGCCTGCCGACGGCGTCGTCGAGGGGGGCGACGGTGGTGTGGAAGCCGTGTTCGTCGCCGTCGGCGGCCAGGTCACGGGCGATGGCCTCGCAGGTTCCCAGGTTGGAGCCGTGCAGCACGGTCAGCGCGGTGCCAGCTGTTCGCCGGGCCGTCGGCCCGGTGGGTTCGCCGCTCCCGGCGGTGCCCGGCAGACGGCGTTCGCCGGTCGCGCGCCGTACCAGGTCCAGCGCGAACTCGGCCGGCTTGATGGTGAGCGTCATCCCCACCCGCAGCCGGTAGTCCGCGTGGTCGATCAGACGGTATCGGTGCACCAGCAGCGCCAGCACCAGCGTCGCCTCGTGCAGCGCGAACTGACGCCCGAGACAGGCCCGTTCACCGTGGCCGAACGGCTTGTACAGATGGACCGGGCGGTTCTCCTCCCGCTCCGGCGAGAACCGTTCCGGGTCGAACAGCTCCACGTTGTCCCCCCAGGCGGGGTCCCGGTGCAGTGCCGGGGTGAACACCATGAGCGATTCGCCCTTGCGTAAGGCGTACTTGCCGGCGATGACGGTGTCCGCCAGCGGTTCGACAGCGTACGCCGGTGCCGGCGGCCACAGCCGCAGGCTCTCGTTGATCACCTGGCGGACATAGCGCAGCTTGCCGATGTCCCCGTGCCGCGGGTCCGGCACGTCTGTGTCGCCCCACAGCGCGTCCACTTCCGCCTGGGCACGGGCGAGCACCTCGGGGTGCTTGGTCAGGTAGTACAGGGCGAACGACAAGGTCGCGCCGGTGGTCTCGTGCCCGGCGATGAGGAAAGTGATCACCTGGTAGCGCACGTTGGCGTCGTCCAGCAGCTCGCCCGTCACCGCGTCGCGGGTGTGCAGCATCCGGCCCAGCAGGTCTTCGGTGCCGCGGTCGTCCGCCGCCCTGCGCCGCCGGACCACCTCGCCGACCAGGTCGTTCATCAATGCGACGTCCTCGCGGAACCGCTGGGCGGGCTTCCGTCGGAAAGCGCCGAGTCCGGACTTCCACCCTACGTACTGGACGAAGTCCAACGCCCGTGACAGGGCCTGGGTGAAGGCATGCGGCTCGCCGCTGCGGAACGACTCGAAGTCGTAGCCGAAGCCGCTCAGCCCGATGGTGTCGAAGGCCAGCCGGGTCAGGTCGGCGGTGACGTCCACCGGGTGCTCTCCGGCCGCCCGGTCCCACTTGGCGATCAGTCTCCGGGCGACCTCGACCATCGTGCCGTGGTATCCGCGCATCGCGCCCAGGGAGAACGCCGGCATCAGGATGTCGTGCGCCTTGCGCCAGTTCGGCTCGTCGTTGCGGGCGCTGATCAGCCCGTCCCCGATGATCTCGCGCAGCGCCATCAGGTCCGGGTGCACGTTCTTGACGAACCGGGTCTCGTCCGACAGTTCGGTGACAAGGTCCAGGCCGGACACCATGTTGTACTCGGTGCCGAAGATGCGGAGCTTGTACAGCGGCCCCTGCTTCCTGGCCTCGTCCAGCAGATACGGGAGGCCGTCGTCGCCCGTGGGCACACTGAGCGCGTGGCCTATCAGGGGCAGGGCCGGACGTTGCGGGATCGGCGCGGTCCCTTGTGCGGGTGCGCTGCTCATGGACATGGGCTTCCTTTCCGCGAGGGTCGGAGTACGGCGATCACGGCTGTCCCAGGACCAGCACCACGTTGTGCCCGCCGAACGCGAAGGAGCTGGACAGCACGGTCGAGACCTGGGTGTCGCGGGGGCGCCCCCTGACCAGGTCGAGGCCGATCGCCGGGTCGGGATCGTCGAGGTTGGCCGTCGGTGCGACCACTTGGTGCAGGAGCGCCTGCACGGCGGCCACCGCTTCGATCGCGCCGGCGGCGCCGAGTGTGTGGCCGATCAGCGACTTGGTGGCGGTCACCGGGATACGTTCGGCGGCCGGGCCCAGGGCCGTGACGAGGGCAGCAGCCTCGGCGGCGTCGTTAAGGACGGTGCCGGTACCGTGCGCGTTGACATGGGAGACCTCTTCGGGAGTGACCCCCGCCGAGCGCAGTGCGGCGGTGACCGCCCGAGCGGCGGCGGCCCCGTCCGGGCGGGGCGCCACGACGTGGTGGGCGTCGCTGCTGCGGCCGTAACCGCGCAGCTCCGCCAGTGCTCTGGCGCCCCGGGACCGTGCGTGACCGGCTTCCTCCAGGACGAGCACGGCCGCGCCTTCGCCCAGGACGAAGCCGGTACGGTCGGCGTTGAAGGGGCGGCTGGCCCGGGCCGGTTCCTCGTTGTGCGGGGACAGTGCCTTCATCCTGGCGAAGCCACTCATCACGAGCTTGGTGAGCGGGGCCTCCGCGCCACCCGCGAGCACGACATCGGCTTCGCCCGAGACGATCATCTGGTAGGCGGCCACCAGCGCGTCGGCGCCGCTGGCGCATGCGGTGACGGTGGTGGTGACGGGGCCGCCGATTCCGTGGCGGATGGCGATCCAGGCCGCGGGGCTGTTGCACATCGACATCGGAATGAAGCGCGCTCCGACTCCTCTCATCCCTTTCAGGGCTATCGCCGCCCCGCCGTCGCAGATGGTCTGGGAGCCCCCGCAACCGGTGCCCACGACCACACCGATCCGGTCACGGTCGGCCGCTGCCATGTCCAGTCGGGCGTCTTCGATGGCCAGTTCGGCCGCGGCGGCGGCCAGCTGAGTGACGCGGTCCGTGCTGAGCACGTCTCGTCGCGGCAGCCGCAGTTCGTCAGGAAGGTCGACCTCCGCCGCGATCCGCGAGGGCAGTTCGGAGGCGTCGAACCTGCTGATCGGGCGCACGGCGCTGCGGCCCTCCAGTTGGCCCGCGTGGAACGCCTTGGCGCCGACTCCGACCGGGGTCACCGGGCCGAGCCCGGTGACCACCACGCGACGGCCGCTCATGCCGTCGGCTCGTGGGAGGCGGCATGCTGGGCGTCCACGTAGGCGACGACATCGCCGAGCGAGGTGAGGGCGAGCGCCATCTTGTCGGTCACGGGTACGCCGAGCTCGTTCTCCAGCGTCGAGACCAGATCGACCATGTCCAGTGAGTCCAGTCCCAGGTCTTCCCTGAAACGGGCGTCGGGCGTGAGCTCCTCGGGTTGAAGCCCCAGGCGGTCCACCAGGGCGTCGACGAGACGCTGTTCGATTGTGCCGCTCATGATTATCTCCTGTCCGTGATACGTGTTCGCAGGACCTGTCCCGGAGGCGAGGACGGTCGGGGTACGGCCCGCCGGGCAGCGCGCGGTGCGCCCACGCTCCGGTGACGGCACGTCAGGTACCAGTCCCTCGCCAGGCGCCGACATCGGCGTGGAGCGACAGGTCACGGCAGACCGCCTCGACGCTCTCGACGAACCGGTCGGCCTCGGCGAAGGAGACCACAAGCGGGGGCTGGATCCGCAGGACCTGTGTGTGGTTCGCCGTGACGAAGGTGAGGATGCGGTGGTCGCGGGCGAGCGAGGCGACGAAACGGAGGCACAACAGATCGCCCAAGGCGGATTCCACGGCCGTACCCGCACGGGTCAGCGCGGTGCGCAGGCTGTCGGGCAGCCAGTCGGCGAGCGCGTGCAGATCGCCGGGGAGGCGGGTGAGGAGTTCGTCGGTGAGGGCGGAGGCCGCGCCGGAGAAGTCTCCGTCGAACTCGATGGCCGTCATCAGACCGATGCCACGGACGTCCTTGACGAAGCCATACGGCGCGCACGCCTTCCGCAGCGCGGCACGCAGGTGCTCTCCGACGTTGTGCGCGTGCTCCGGCAGCCGCTCGGCGGTCAACACGTCCAGGGTCGACAGGCCCGCCACGGCCGCGAAGTTGCCGCCGCCGAAGGTCGAGGAGTGCAGCAGAGCGCGGTTGGTGCTGCCGTAGGCCGCGTCCCACAGGTCGGCGTCGCACAGGGTCGCCGCGATCGGCACCAGGCCGCCGGAGAGCGACTTGGCCAGGCAGAGCACGTCGGGGTCGAGGTCGTCGTGCTCGGCGGCGAAGAGACGTCCGGTGCGGCCGAGGCCGGTCTGGATCTCGTCGAGGACGAAGGCCGCTCCGCTACGGCGGCACAGTTCACGGGCGGCCTTGAGATAGCCGGACGGGGGCAGGACGACACCCCCCTCGCCCTGCACCGGTTCGACGATGAACGCGGCCGCCCCATCGATCGCGGAGGCCAGGGCGTCCAAATCGCCGTACGGGACCGCCAGAGTGTCGGGCAGCAGCGGACCGAACGGCTTTCGGTGCAGGTCACGGCCGGTCACGGACAGCGCGCCCAGGGTCTTGCCGTGGAAGCTGTTGTCGGCGTGGACGAGCCGGGTACGGCCCGTCGCGGCGCGAGCCACCTTCAGCGCGGCCTCCACCGCCTCCGTACCGGAATTGCTGAAGAACACCCGGTCGAGCCGACCGGGCGCGAGGACGCTGAGCCGCTCGGCCAGTTCGGCGGTCTGCACCGGCATCGACACGTACTGCACGAACGTCGGCGAACCGTGGTCGAGGAACTCCCGCAGCCGCCGCGTCACCTCGGGGTGGTTGTGACCGAGGTTCAGACACCCGTAGCCGGCGACGAAGTCCAGGAAGTCGGTCCCGTCCTCGGTGGTCAGGACGCATCCGCGGGCCCCGGTGAACACCCGGTCCAGACCGTGGGCGGCGAACAGCCGTGCCATGGGCGGGTTGATCCGCTCGGCGAAGCGCCGTCGGGTCGGCCCGGTGACCGGTGCAGCCACCGGCGCCACGTCGGCGCCGGGAGCCGTGGCGGTGCGGGCCGGGCGGTGATGGCGCGCCAGCCGCTCCACGTCCTCGTCCGCGATCCGACGCCCGAACGAGGCGAGTGGGAAGGGTACGAAGCCGTGCCGCGCCGCCAACTCCCCGATCAGTCGCACCCGTTCGAGCGGCAGCTCACGCCCGAGCGAGAACGACTCCGCGCGGCCTTCCAGGGCCAGCACCACTGTCTCGGCGAGGCAGCCGTTGAGCTGCTGGGCGGGGCTGGGAAGATCACCGTTCCCGATGACGACCCTCTCGGATCCGCTGACCAGGCCACCATCGACGACGAGTACGTCGCTCGTGGCGCGCGGCCGGGCGCTCACATCGCGGGGCAACGCCACGTCGACCACCACCGAACCGGGCGGCAGCAGATCGGGGTCCACGAGACCGCCGACCGACGACGCGCACACGAACAGTCGGGTGTCCCCCGCACACTGAGCCACCTCGTCCACGAGCCGCACCCGCTCGCGGTCCCTCGCGTCGAGATGGGCGAGCAGGGCGGCGGGCGGCCTGGTGCCGCGTCGGGCCACCAGGTCCAGGAGGAAGCCGTCGGCCAGCAGGAGCTTCGCCATGGCCAGCGCGATCGAGCCGGGGTAGCCCACCACGGCCACTCTCGTCCGCTCCGGCGCCAGCTCCAGCAGCCGTACGACATGGAGGAGTTCCTGGTGAGCGGCGTACGTGGTCAGTGAGTTACCACTGGTCATCGTGGTACCGACGTGGCGGGCCGTCCACACCCCGCGGTCGCCGACGATCGAGGTGGCACCGCCGAGGCCGATCAGCCGAGCGCCGTCGTCCCGCAGCCGGGCGGCCTCGGTGGCGACCAGTTCCCTGGCCGTCACGGGGTGGCGCAGCAACTGGCCTGCCGTGTAAGGGAGTTGCCACACTTTCCCGGTGCACCGGGCGCCGGTGGGCGAGGTGACCGAGGTGAAGAGCGGTACGAGCACACTGGGGTGCCCGCTCGCCGCGCGTTCGATGCCCCGGTGTTCGTCGAGGAGCCGACCGAGGAGATCGAAGGCACGGACCTCGTTCCGGTGCGCGTCGGTGGCGGCATGGGCGAGGAAGCCGAAAGGGACGGGGTCGGGGGTGGGCGGGGATTCCGCCTCGGTTGCGGGTGTGGGCAGAGCAGGGGGGATCGCCGTGAGGGACAAGACCGTTCCTTCGGGTGAAGACACGAGGGTGGGGGGAGACAGGAGGCGGAGGGCTGGGAGCGACCGGCAGTACGTAGCGCGTGGCCGAGCCTCGGTGTACCGGGTACCGGCACGTGACGCCGCCGGCCCTGCTGCCGGACGATCCGGGCGAGAGCGGGAGCGTGCTCAGGCTCGGTCGCGCACCGTGCCCGGCGTGATGGGCGAGGGGAGGGTGAGGGGGGAGAGTTCGTCGCGCTGCCAGCCCAGTGCGGACAGCGGGCTCAGCCCGTCACCCTCGTTGTTGTGGGACAGCAGGACCGAGCAGAGGTTGACGGTGGCCGGCTGGGTCAGCCAGTCGCGCAGGTGCTCCGGGTGGACGTCCTGGACGTGGCGGTGCCGAACCGTGAGAGGGCCGAAATCTCTGGTCCACTCGGGGTCGAGCAGGGTGAGCACCTGGTTCTGGCGGTGGAGCCCGGCGCCCGCGCGGCCTTCGGCAAAGGAACGGATCATCGAGAGCCCGCCGTCGATGAGCCGGAACACGGTCAGGTTGCGGCGCAGCCGCTGCCCGTACACGCACACCTGCTGGACGATGGTGGGCACGATGTCGGGTACGAGGGCGGAGGCTCCGTCGCCGACGAAGGCCAGGACGTTGTCGTCCCGGGTCAGCGCCACCGTGGGCACGGCTTGGAGCGCGTCACCCATCAGGGCCCGCCCGTACCAGCCGGAGAAACCAGGACCGGTCCTGGGGAGGTTGCGCATCGCCGACATGCCGCCGCGTCCGGCGTCGAACACTCCCGTGTACGTGTAGCCCTCCTCCGTGATCAACCGCTCCAGCAGGCGGCCGAGTTGGTGGAAGAAGTAGTTGGCGGACATGGGCAGGACGGGCAGGGCGTGCACGGCATCGTCCGGGCTGTGCCGGGTCTCGGCGATGGCGGCCCGGCGCCGGGCCAACAGCTCGGGGCCGACGTCGAGGCGCTCGCGCAGCGCTCGCAGGAACGGCAGGGCTTCGGCGTGCACCGGGTGATCCGTGAACGGGGCCAGATGCGCGGCCTCGCGGGTGACCTGGACCACGCGAAGTCTCCGGGACAGTGCGTGTGGCGAGAACGGTGTGGACACCTCGCTGACACGGCTCTTGAGGAAGAGGACCGCCTGTTCGTCCCGGGGGCGCAGTCGCCCTTCGCGGTGCAGGAAGGCGTGGACGCGGGCCGAGTAGCCGTACAGGGCGAGGGTGCCCAGGTACTCCGCAACCTTGCGGCCGTCACGGTGGCCGGTCACGCTGCCCGGTCGGGTCGGCGAGTCGGCGAGGGCCACCCCCGCGCGGGCCGCGATCTCGTGGACGAGGGCCGACTCCTCGCCGCCGAGCGGTCCGCACTGCCACAGCAGCCTGGCGGGACCGGAGTTGACAAGGTCCACGACCGGCGCCAGCTGATCGTCCCGAACCTCGGCCCCGGCACGCGGCGGTCGCCGAGGTCCGGACCGGGCCGGAGGCAGCGGCACGGCCGAGGAGAGGACCGAGGGCGTGGCAAGCAGCACGACCGGGCCGTCGCTCTTGTGGTAGGCGTCGTACGCGGCGGCGAGGTCTTCCCGAAGTGTGGCGGGGTCCTCCGCGTACACGTACGGGATACGGCGTGCCGCGAGTACCGTCCGGGAGTCCTCGGCGTCGTGGACGGTGCCCTGCAGGGGGAACCACGCGCCGCGCGGGGAGTCGGCGCAGACGATGATCCCGCGGGCCCGTGCTTCCCGCAGGTTGGCGAGGGTGCCCCGGAACTCGTCGACCATCCCGCTGGTGACGACGATCAGGAACGGGGCCTCGTCCAGCTGCCAGCGGGCCAGCGCACCGCAGGCGAGGCTGTGTTCATTGGGTCCGCCCAGCACGGGGTTGCCCGCCTCGGTGGCGAGGCGGTCCAGTTCGTCGATGAGACCCGAGACGACCGAGCCGGTGAAGTAGTGCAGACCCCAGCGGTTGCCGGCCTGGGCGGTGAGGAAGTCGTGCAGCGCGGTGGCGAGCACCGGGGGCTCGCCGCGGAAGGCGGCGCGCAGTGCCGGGTTGCCGAGGTGGTGCTGGACGTGGTCGGTGAACCGGCGCGCCACGTCGGCGGTGAGTACCCACGGGTCGTCGGGCAGGCGCACGACATCGTAGGGCTGGGCGATCCGGGTCTCGGAGGGTGGTCCGGTGACGTACACGGCCATGTTCCGCATGAGTGGGGAGCCGTGCTCGGTGGTTCCCAGGAGGTCAGCGAGGGTGCCCACCATATCGGCCAGGGGCGCGTCGAGCGGTGCCGTCTCCGGTCCCGTACCCGCCGCGTCGATCAGCACCAGGGGCGGTACTCCCCCAGGTCCGGTCGAGTGCCGGTGCAGCGATCGGGCCGCGCCCGACAGGGTGTCGGCGGTGACCAGCCGGAGATCCGGGTGCGGCAGGGCCCGGACGAGGAACCGGCGCGCCTTGTCGATCAGGGACTGGTGGGCGGGCTGTCGTGCGGTGTGAACGCCGTCGTCGGCAGATGCGCTCGGGTCGGAGCTCGACGGGTCGGACAGGAGGTGTCCGGAGCCGGCGGTCACGTCTACGAGCGCCTGCCACACCAGAGCGTGGAAGTCGGGGCGCTTACTCACCGAGGCGACGAGGAAGCGGTGCGGCGAATCCGTACCGTCGGCGGAACTCGACGTCACGACGTCGTCTCCGCACGCCGGGCAGCGGCCGGTCGCAGCGCGTGGGAGTCGTTCTGGCCCGATAACAGGCGGGGCGGGCGCTGCGGGGGGTCTCCCTTGCGGGACGGCGAGGCCGGAAGCGCGTTCGTGGGTCGGTCAAGCAGGCGCATCCGGGCAGGCAGAGACGAAGACATGGCTGCTCCTCTTCTTTCACCTAACACCGTTAGGTGAATGTCCGTACAGGCTAACACCGTAAGGTGACTCGGAGAAGGACGAAAAAGGGGGACCCATGGGAGCGGACGGGCCGGGCCGACGAGCCCACAACGCCTGGGGCGAAGGGGAGCGTCTGCGGCAGGAGATCCTGAGCGCGGCGACCCGCATTCTGGAAGAGACCGGTCAGGAGAACGCACTGTCCCTGCGGGGAGTCGCCCGCGAGGTTGGCATCGCCGCGCCCAGCATCTATCTGCACTTCAAGAACAAGACCGACCTGGTCTGGGCGGTGCTCGCCGTCGCCTATGGCGCGCTGGTCAGCGAGATGACCGAGGCCGGGGAAACGGCCGCCGGGCGCGGCGCGGATCCGCAGGAGCGGATACATGCCACCGTCACCGCCTACCGCAGGTTCGCCGTCGACAAGCCTCGCCGGTACCGGCTGATGTTCAGCCTGGAGTACGAGCCCGGGAACTGGCCTGCCGACGACCACCCCCTCAGCGCGGTGGGACACGCGTGGACCGACGCCGTGGACACGTACCTGGCGGTGGTCAGCCCCGGCCGCCGCGACGAGGCCGAGGTCCTGGGCACGCACCTGTGGACGGCCCTGCACGGCCAACTGGTCCTGTGGAGCACCCTGCCGAGCGCCGTCGTCGGCAGCGAGGCCACCCTGACCGAGCTGGAGCAGTCGCTGCTGCGACTCCTGCTGCCCGCCCCGGGCCCACCGAGCGACAAGCCCAGAGGGTTCTCCTGCGACTGCTGGTCACCGACCAAGGGGTGAAGGCGCCGGCGCCCGCTGCTGTCAGCGTTGCTCTTCCCGGCTGTTCTTGAAGACAGGGTGGACAGACGATACGAAGCCCTGCTGTCAGGCGGGTCCTGTGACCATGCCGCTGCTTACCACGGCGAGGATCTCGTCGACGTTGCCGGGCGGCGCCGCCGAGCGCCAGGCCACATGTCCGTCTGGTCGGACCAGTACGAACGGACACTCGTACAGAGCCGCAGCCTCCGCGTCGTCGACCGGCACGACCTGGAACGGCACACCCTTGCGGTCGGCCACCGCGACCCACTCCTCGGTCGCCGCCATGCCGCTGCCGAAGGCGAGCCGGGTGAACCCCCGCCCGAACAGGTCGAGGGTGGAGACCCCGGGCGCGAGACACGCGTGCGGCGCCCGATGACCAGGCCGTGCTGTCGGGATGTACTCGTCCAGCGTGTCAGGTGTGGGCGCGGTGCCGTCGGCCACACAGACCGGCGACTCCTCGTAGCGGTAACCCAGCGCGCCCAGAACGGAGTTGAACTCGCGGCGGAACGTCCGCAGGATCGACTCCCTAGCGCCTCCTGGCGCTGCTCGGTTGGGATTGCGACCCGGAGCCACCCGGAGGCCCTGCAGTAATGTCCCGGCTGCCGAGAGAGCACCCGAACAGGAACCGTGTTCAAATGATCAAGCCTGTCGAACGGTAAACGGAAGGCTTCTGAAACACCCGGGCGTGGTTCATCCACTCGGTTTCGGGCGGACTTTCATCGTCCTGGTACGAGCTCAAGGGGATGGAAGTCGCGCTGATAATAGAGAGTTGGGATGCCCTCGCTGACGCGCGCCTTGTCGACGCGGCCGAGGAGGATCGTGTGGTCACCGGCCGGGTGGATCTCGTAGGTGCTGCATTCGAGGATGACAGCGGCGCTGTCGAGGGTGGGAAGCCCGTGCTCGTTGGGGGCGAAGGCGGGATGCGCGAACTTGTCCGCGCCCCGGGTGGCGAACCGCATGGCGAGTTCGGTGTGCTCGTCGGTGATGACGTGGACGAGCCAGCGTGCGGCGCTGGTGAAGGCGGGATGGCATTCGGCGTTGGCCGCCAGGCACACCAGGACCAGTGGGGGTTCCATCGAGACCGAGCAGAATGAGGTCGCCGTGAACCCGCGCCACTTTCCGGTCGCGTCGCTGGTGGTGACGATGGTGACGCCGGAAGGGAAGGACGCCATGGCCTCTCGGAAGCGGCGAGTTTCGGTACTGATGATGTCTGTCATAAGAGCGTTCACTCCCACCAAGCGCGTGATGGAGATTGAGCCTTGTGCGCGTGGTGCGCAGAGAGGCGTTGAGGTTGGGGTCGCGGGCTCAGGTTGGGGTGGCGCCGTCGAAGGTAGCTCCCGGCGGCACTCCAGCAGTTATGGAGTCGGCCAACCAGCCGCGATCGACGGGGCGTTCGGTATAGCTGGACAGGTCCGGACTCATCGTCGTGGATGCGGATCCGCATGTCCTGGTGGAGTTGCTGAGCCATGACGGGCCTACGCCAATGAAGGCCGCGACGCATGCTGGGTAACAGCGCCGCCGAGCTGGTGACCTTCACCTCGCGCCCGCTTCAGTCCACGGCCGTGCCGCGGGCCTGCCTCTGCCGCCGGGCAGACCTGCGACGGGACGGACGTCACGTCGAGATCGTGTCGGCCTCAGAGCACGCAGCCGATGTGCGCCCTGGTGAACGGCAGTTCCGCCGGGGCGCCGAACAGCGTGGTGGCGTACAGCCCTGCCTGGTTCTCGTAGATCGCGATGGGCTGGTTGCGCATACCCATCAGGTCACGCAGGTAGTGCTGGAACAGCTTGTCACTGCCCATGACGGCGCCACCGCTGACCTCGAACACCTTGTTGACCGCGCCGAGACACTGGGCAATGGCCTGGGAGGCCTCGAACCGGGACTGGACGCGCGTCTCGGCGGAGACGGGCTCGCCGGCGACGACGTCGGCGTAGATGGGGTCCCAGGTGCGCGGGATGCGCGCACGCGCGTCCCTGACCAGGGTGACGGCCTCGGCCAGCCGGGTGTGCAGGGCCGCGTTCTGCGCGGCGGGCGCGCCGGTCACGGCCGACACGCGGCGCCGGTTGTCGTCGATGAAGGCGTCGAGCGCGCCTGTCGCGGCACCGATCGCGCAGGAGGCGATGTTGAATGCCCACATCGACATCCAGGGAAGGTCGAAGATCGGGCCGGTGTTGACGGCCCTGCCCGGCTCGGTGTGGTGGTAGAGCGCGTCGACGGTCAGCGTCCGGTACTCCGGGACGACGGCGTCGACGGTGACGTCCTTGCTGCCGGACCCCTGGAGGCCGGCGACCCGCCAACTGTCCTGATCGATCTCGTAGTCGGACGCCGGCAACAGGAACGCCCGGAACTCGGGGCCGTCGCCCTCGTCCGGGATGACGCCTCCGAGGAGGATCCACTGGGCGTGGTCGACTCCGCTGAGGAACTTCCACTTCCCCGTGAGACGGAATCCGCCACCGACGCGCTCCGCCTTGCCGGTGGGAGCGAAGGACGAGGCCGCACGAGCATTCCGGTTCTCACCCCAGACGTCCTGCTGGGCCTGCTGGGAGAACAGGCCGAGGTACCAAGCGTGGCCGCCCAGGAGCGCGCCGACCCAGCTGGCGGCGGGGCACGCCGTACCGAGTCGGACCAGCCCCTCCTCCCAGGTCGACGGGTCGACCTCGAGCCCGCCCCACTGCCGGGGCTGCACCGCGCGGAAGACACCGGCATCCGCCATCGCCCGGATGCTCTCCTCGGGTATGCGCCGGAGCTCGGCGGCCTCGAGCGTATTCGCCCTCAGCAGCGGCAGGATGCCGTCGACGCGCTCCAGGTAGCCCGCGGATTCGCGGGAAGGCCGGGGCGCGTCGGCTCCTACGGGCCTAGCTGTCTGGAGAACCTCGGCTTGGGGGGTCAATGACATGGGTCGTCGCTCCTCAGATCGTGATCACTAAGACTCGCCTCGCTTCAGTAGTACGCTACAGTTTCGTACTATGCAATCCCAGGCCAAGATCAGAGAACGCGAACGCCACATCCTCACCGTCACTGTGGAGCTGCTCAGCGAGGTCGGTTTCGACCGGCTGACGTTCGACCTCATGGCGGCCAGGGCGGGCGTGTCCAAGACGACCCTCTACCGACGCTGGCCGACCAAGCACGAACTGGTCATCGACGCCGTACGCCGCTGGGTGGACTTCTCCTTCACCGTGTCCGACCAGGGAAGTTTCCGCGCCGACGTCCTCGAAGCCCTGCGCCTGGTCAGCAACTGGCTCAAGCGCGACGGCGCCATGCTGCGCAACCTCGTGGACGCCATCCGCCGTGACGCGGACCTGCGCGAGGCGACCGAACGTCAGCTCGCCCAGCCCCTCGACGGCATGTGGGAACAGGTCATCGAGCGGGCCCAGGACCGCGGTGAGCTGCGTTCCGGCGTGGACCCATCCTGGCTCAGCGAACTGGCCCAGGGCGTACTGATCAATCGGACTCTCGTGGCGGACGTCCCCGTCACGGACGCGTTCCTGGAACGCCTGACGGACGAAATCCTTCTGCCCGCCTTCACCTACCCCGCCTGACCCACTCCCACCGGGAGATCCAGCATGCCCCGACACCAGTCACCGACCCGGCGCAGGATGCTCCGCGCCGAGGTCACCCGCGCTGAACGCACCAGCCCGAGCTTCATCACCCTCACCCTCCAAGGCCCCGACCTGGCGGACTTCGACCCCATGGGCGTCGACCAGTCATGCCGGCTCTTCTTCCGCCGCGACGGCCAGCGGGAACTCGCCATGCCGACCGCCTCGCACAACGGCTGGCTGGCCCAGTTCATGCTCATGCGGCAGGCCGTCCGCCCCTGGGTCCGCCTCTACACCATGCGCGCGTTCCGCCCCGAAGTGCAGGAGATGGACATCGAGTTCGTCCTGCACGGCGACCACGCCGACGCAGGCCCCGCCTCCACGTTCGCTTTACACGCCCGCCCCGGGGACCCAGTGGGCCTGTTCCCCGAAGGCATCGGCTACCTCCCCACACCGACCGCCCAGTCCCACCTGCTCGTCGGCGATGAGAGCGCCGTACCGGCTCTCCTGTCCATCCTGGAACAGTCACCGCCCGATCTCACCGGCGACGCCTACCTCGAAGTGCCCAACAGCAGGGACATCCGACCGGTCACGGGACCCGCCGGAGTCACCGTCCGCTGGCTGCCCCGCGACGACCACACCGCCGTCCCGGGACAACTGGCCCTCAAGACGGTCATGTCCTCCTGGAAGCTCGCCCCGGGGCAGCGCATCTACTGCTGGGTGGCGGGCGAGAGCGGCCTTCCCACGGGTCTACGGCGCCACCTGGTCAAGGACCAGGGCGTACCGAAGTCCGACATCTCCTTTCTCGGCTACTGGAAGCACGGCAAGAACAGCCCCGGCTGAGCGATATCCCCCCATACGCGCCTCGGCGTGCCACCGCGAGCAGCTTTTCCTCCCCATGTCCGTAAGGCAGTTCAAGAAAGGGAGCATCGTGGACCTCAATCTCACCTCCAGGACAGCGGTTGTCACCGGCGCCGGCCGCGGCATCGGACTGGCCACCGTCCGCACCCTGATCACCGAAGGCGTCCGCGTCCTGGGTGCCGCCCGCACCATCACACCTGAACTGAGGGAAACCGGTGCTCTCACGTTCCCGGCGGACCTGAGCACCGCCGACGGCGTCACCGCCCTGATCGACAGCGCCCTCGCAGAACCGGGCGGCATCGACCTGCTGGTGAACAACGTCGGAGGCAGAGAAACCGTCCCCGGATTCCTGGAGACCGATGACGCCCAGTGGACCCGCTTCCTCGACCTCAATCTGCTCAGCGCCGTCCGTGCCACCCGGGCCGCACTGCCCAGCCTGATCGAACGCCGCGGCGCGATCGTCAACATCTCGTCCATCGTGGCCCGGCAACCTGGCGCGGGCCCGGCCCCGTACGGTGCGGCCAAGGCGGCCCTGACCTCACTCGGGAAGTCCCTGGCCGAAGAGTTCGGCCCCCAGGGTGTGCGCGTCAACACCGTCACCCCCGGGGTGACCCGCACCTCCACATTCGACCAGCAGGCACAGCTCCTCCAGCAGATGCCGCAGGCCCTCAACATCACCAGCGGTCGCGTCAACGAGCCCGACGAAGTCGCAGCCCTGATCGCATTCCTCCTCTCCGACGCCGCCGGCAACATCCTCGGCGCCGAATACGTCATCGACGGCGGCATGCTCAAGGCACTCTGATCCCCCGTCACCAACTCCGCGTCCGAAGAACCTGGGACCGGCGCCAGGTTGGGCAGCTGCCGCACCAGCACATCAATCAAGGCAGCTTCCCCCGAGACTAGGCAGGACGGGCCGATCTCCTCCAGGATCCGCCGCACCAACACGGCCACGTCGGCCCCGTCGCCCTTGACCGCAAGCCGGTCCTGTTGAGGGTTCCGGCTCGCCACCGCCAGCGCCGCGCCGTGGCACCAGGCCCGTACCCCCGGCCCAAGGCCGTCACTGCCCTGTTCGTGCCAGCTGTGGGCCCACTGTGCATCGTGCAGCCGACCGAGAACAACGGCGCCCCGCATGTCCGCGCCTCTGGTTCGCATGGGATGGCACCTCGTTGTGGCTGTACCCCATCGTGCGCAACAAGTGATGGGCCGATCTTCGTCACGACCCGCGCGCCGCAATCGTCATCGACTCCGGCGAGGGGTACGGGGAACTGTGCGGAGTCGAACTGTCAGGCACAGTGGAGTTCGTGGGCGAAATTCCCCGTACCGCGGCACCCTCCATCGAGCTCGACACCATGGAACCGCTGTTCGCCCGTAAGAACTTCGGTCTCGAAGCAATGCCTCATGATGGCCGGCATGCGTGGATCCGCCTGACACCGTCGAAGACGGCTCCTGGGACTTCCGCAAGCTGTAGCAACCACGGGGCACCTCGACCGTTCTCCCAGCAGAGAAAGTTCGCGGACTTGCAGAAGCCGCTCCACTCGGCACGCCTTCAGCGGCTCATCCGACTGCTGCCCGCCCTCCGCCCGGACAGTCGACGCGGCTTCTCCTGAAACCGATCTACACAAGATCTTGGGGGCTCACACCCTCATCGTTGCTTCACTACTCTCAACAACAGTCCGCAGACGAAAGCCGGACGCGTTCCGTCGGCGTGCGCGATCCGTGCACGGCCATGACAAGAGGTCTTCCAAGATCAGTTCGGCCGGTTGTCGCGGGGCTCGTCCGTCTCCTCGTCCTCCGGACCGAGATGCAGAGCAGTGTGGGCGCATTCACCGGATCGAGTGTCGTGTCCATTGCCTTTGATACCTGGTGGCGGTAGTAACTCCCAGCGTGGACACCACAGGTGGTGTTCGGCGCTCGGCCAACCGCAGCAACCGGCAAGTTGCCCTATCGGAGGCGATCCGTGCCGCATCAGCAGCCACGACCCAAGCAACTGGATTCCCCACTACTGCCGAAACTCTTCAAGTACATGGCCAAGACGCAAGTGTGGGTCTACCGCCGCACCCGTGGCCGACTCGGCGGGACGTGGCGCGTAGCCGCAGGCTTCCACAAGCCCGTGCCTGTCCTGCTCCTCGACCATCGCGGTCGAAAGTCCAGCAGGCTCTACACCACGCCGCTGCTCTACATGGCCGATGGGCCGGACACGGTTGTCGTCGCCTCCCAGGGAGGGCTCCCCAAGCACCCTCAGTGGTACCTCAACCTGCATTCCCACCCCGACACCCACATACAGATCCGCGCCGAGCGAAGACCGGTTCGCGCCCACACCGCAGATCCGCAAGAACGCTCTCGCCTCTGGCCCCTCCTGTTGGAGGTCTACACCGACTTCGAGATGTACCAGGAATGGACCGAACGTGAGATCCCGGTTGTGATCCTCCAACCCCGAACCGACCAGTGAGGGCGCTTCCTCTGCAGGCTCCACCGAGTCGGCCGATGATCCTTCGAATGGACGGCCGCCCAGAGCCGTTCCTGCTAGCCTCGCGCGTTCAGTGCGACGTGAAGTCGCTGTCATGCAGTGGTAGTTGCAAGGAGAGGAGTCGACTACTCCGGCCTGAACCGCCCCGGATCGAACGGAGCCTCCGACGAACCCGAGGCGGTTCACCGCACACATTCGGGCTTCAGGGCCTACGCCAAGTTGATCGACGCAGTGCCCAAGCGCCCGCGACAAGGGTGACGGCCCGCGGGTGCCGGCTATCCCGGTCGGAGTCACTCACTTGCGCGGCCGTCGGAGGGCGGCGCTTCGTTCGGTGCCAGGGCTGACCGGAGAGTCGCGAAGGCGACGTCCAGGTGGTCGGAGAGCGGACCGCGGTGCGCGTCATGGCCCCAGTTCTCGATAGCGAGGCGCAGTACACCGATGCCGACGACGGCGACGAGGCGGAGTTCGGGCTGGCGTGCAGGGTCGGGCCGGCGTTCGGCCAGAGCGGCGTACAGGGAGCGTTCCTGACGCTCGTAGTTGGCCTGCTTGCGTGCCCGCAGGGCGTCGGTCGAGCGCATCAGCCGGTCGATGGCCAGGGCCTCTTCCGTCTGGTACCGGGCGGTCAGCGCGTGCATCGCCTGCTGGACGGCCGCCAGGGGGGCGACTTCGGGTGGCTGTTCGGCGACGACGGACCGTACGAGCTCCTCCAACTCGCCCACCCAAGCCGTGAGGATGGCGTCCTTGGAGTCGAAATAGTGGAACAGGGTGCGGCGGGACACGTCGGCCCCCGCCGCGATCATGTCGAGCGTGGTGGCCTCGAAACCGTTGTCGAGGAAAAGCCTCAGGCCCACCTCGGCGATCCGTTGCTTCGTCTGGCGCGCCTTCCGTGCGCGCACCCCTTCCTCCGTCACACCTAGAGCATACAGGATTTCTACACTCGTTGCATTCATGCACCAAGTGCAGTAAATTCAAATTGCACTCAGTGCAGACATCTAGGTGCACGCATCTTGGAGGAGAAGCCACAATGACCACCCTTACGCGTGACGAAGCGGCAGACAGGCCCACGGTCCCGGGCGCGGGCGAGCAGCTGATGCTGATCGACGGCGAACGGATACCGGCCCTGGCGGGCGGCACCATCGACGTCTTCGACCCGAGCACGGGTGAACTGATCGGCACCACGCCGGACGGCCAGGCAGCAGATGTCGACCGCGCGGTGGCCGTGGCCGAGCGCACCTTCGACGAGCGCGTCTGGCGGGGCCTGTCCGGCGCCGCCCGGCAGAAGATCCTTTGGCGTGCGGCCGACCTGATCGAGCAGCACACAGAAGAACTGGCCGCCCTGGAATCGCTGAACAACGGCATGGTCATTCCCATGGCCCAGGCCCTGATCGCGACCGCCGCCGAGACGATCCGCTACTACGCGGGCTGGGCGACCAAGCTGTACGGCATCACCAGTGAGATCTCCTCGCTCGAAGCGCAGTACCACACCTACACGCTGCGCGAGCCGGTCGGCGTGTGCGCGCTGATCATTCCGTGGAACGCTCCGAGCACGCTGACCGTACAGAAGGTGGCTCCTGCACTGGCGGCAGGCTGTTCGGTGGTGATCAAACCGTCGGAGGAGACTCCCTTCACCGCACTGCGGCTGGCCGAGCTGTTCGAGCAGGCCGGCGTCCCGCGGGGCGTCATCAACGTCGTCACCGGCTACGGCGAGTCCGCCGGCGCCACGCTGGCCGCGCACGACAAGGTCGCGAAGATCGCGTTCACAGGTTCCACCGAGGTCGGCAAGTCGATCGTCAAGGCCGCCGCCGGCAACCTCAAGAAGGTCACCCTGGAGCTTGGCGGCAAGTCCCCGGTCATCGTCTTCGACGACGCCGACATCGACGCGGCAATCGCGGGCGCGGCCAACGCCATCTTCATGCACTCCGGCCAGATCTGCGCCGCCGGCTCACGCCTCTACGTGCAGCGCCTGGTGTTCGACAAGGTCGTGCACGGCATAGCGCGGATCGCCGAGAATCTGAAGATCGGGCCCGGTTCCGACCTCACCACCCAGATCGGGCCGATCGTCTCGCAGAAGCAGCTCGACCGCGTGCTGTCCCTCATCTCCAGCGGCATCGAAGAAGGCGCCGAACTCGTCACCGGCGGCGAACGCGTGGATCGGGACGGCTACTACGTACAGCCCACCATCCTGGCCAACCCGGAACCCGGCGCACGCGTCATCCAGGAGGAGATCTTCGGCCCCGTCCTGACCGCCATCGTCTTCGACACCATCGATGACGTCGTCGCCATGGCCAACGACAGCACCTACGGCCTCGGGGCCGCGATCTGGACCATGGACATCAGCAAGGCCCACCTGACCGCCAAGAAGCTCCAGGCCGGCTTCGTCTGGCTCAACTGCCACTACGTTCTGGACAACTCCGTGCCCGCCGGCGGCTACAAGCAGTCCGGCTGGGGTCGCGAACTGGGTCCTGAGGGCCTCGACCCCTACCTGCAGACCAAGTCGGTCTTCGCCGCCCTCACACCGGCACCCTTCCTGAACGCCTGACGTCCACATCGCCGACCGCGCCCGCCGTCCTTGCCGATGAGCCGGTTCGCCTGCTCTCGAAGGCCGTCGAGGAACTTGGCGTAGTGGCGGAAGAGAACCTCGATGCTCTGGCCGGCGCGGCGGGCGCATTCCGCCGGGTCCACTCCGGAGTAGAGCCAGAACGAGATCCCGGCGTGCCGGAGATCGTATGGTCGCTTGGCCAGGCGAGAAGTGCGCTCGGGCACGAGTCGGGGCGTACTCCCGGGCCCGCGCCCACGTGATGCCGTATGCGGCAGCGTCCACGTAGTTGCCAGCCTGGTTCCGGAAGAGTCGGCCGTCGGGTGCCACGTCGTACCGTTTCACATGGGCACGCAGCATGCGTACGAATTGCGGCGGGATGGGCACAGGCCGCGTCGCGCTTGCCGCGCGACGCTTGAGCGAGTGCACCTCGTGCGCCTCGTGCACCTCACCGTCGTCGGTCCAGACGACTCGAGGGTGGCGCTCACCTTCCATTTCTGGAGCGGTGTCATGGTGACGTACCAGGTCACCGAGTCCGGGGACTCGGTGACCGGCACGACCGCCTGACACGTCCTTCTGCGGACGGTCACTCAGTTGATGCGGACGATCTTCCAGAGTTGGTCGTCGATGTTCAGGTCGTTCCACTGCACGAGTGCCGCGCCGTTGCTGGTGGAGGACTGGGCGACGGCGACGTTGAAGCCGCTGCCCACGTTCTTGAGTTTGTAATAGCCGTTGCCCGAGTCGGTGAGGGTCCACTTCTGCGAGTTCGCGGTGGACGGCGTGTTCTGGACGACGGCGGCTCCGGCGGTGGTGGAGCCGTTACGGATGTCCAGGTTCAGGTTGCTGTTGGCGTTCCTGATGGTCCAGGCTCCGCCGCTGGCGGACTGGAAGGTGAACAGCTGGCAGAAACAGGCCGAGTTCTGCCACTGCTGGGCGGCCGTGTTGGTGGCGGTCGAGCCCTGCGGGATGTCCAGGTACCTCCCGCTGTTCTTGTTGACGAGGACGTACTGCCCGGTACCCAGCGGGGGCAGAGCGGTCTGGGTGAGGTTCCAGCGCTGGCAGGCGCAACTGGTGCCGCTCCACTGGACGGCGGCGGTGCCGACCGCGGTGGAGGCGTTCGGGATCTCCAGGTACTTGCCGGTCACACGGTTGGTGATGCTGTACCCGCCAGCCTGGTGCGGGGAGACGGCCCACTCGTGGTCCAGAGTGCCGTTGTCGTCCCACTGGAGGATCTTGGCACCGTCGGCGGTGGACTGGTTCTCCACACCGAGGACCTTGCCGCTGGCGACGTTGAAGATCTTGAAGTAGCCGGAGCTCTGCTGCACGAAGCGCCACTGCTGGTCGGTGGCGTTGTCGGCGTTCTGCTGGGTGGCGTTCGTGCCATTGGTCGTGGAGCCACCCGCGATGCTCAGCATGAGGTTGCTACCCGCGTTCGACACGGTGTAGTTGGCACCGTCCGAGATGCCTCCGCCCAGGTCGATGGTGCTGTAGGTGACGGGGTTGGAGAGGTTGCTGCCTCCGTTGCCGCCGCTGAGCACGAGCAGGCTGTGGCCGTCGGACAGGGGCACCATGCCGCGGCTGTAGCCGCCTGCGACGTTGGAGCTGATACGCGTCCAGGTGTTCGCGGCGCCGTTCTGGGTGTTGAGGAACAGGTCGCTGGTGCTGTAGGCGCCGACGACAAGCGTGCCGTTCGGACCGCCGGTGGGCAGCCACGTGATGTACGGGGTACTGGTGGGGACCACGCCGTCCGTCGACCGCA
The DNA here is from genome assembly GCF_054072135.1 of Streptomyces kryoterrae. Taxonomy (NCBI): domain Bacteria; kingdom Bacillati; phylum Actinomycetota; class Actinomycetes; order Kitasatosporales; family Streptomycetaceae; genus Streptomyces; species Streptomyces kryoterrae. The sequence continues at coordinate 1,084,565 of NZ_CM133358.1, forward strand.
GGGGAATGCCCGTGACTGAGTCGAACGCCTCCGGGTCGGCGGAGATCTTGTAGTAGACGGCGAAGTCGCCCGAGGGCGAGCCGCCATACTCGTACGTCATGACGTAGTTGCCGTTGGGCAGCTTCGCGACGGTGGCCATACCTGGCCGCTGGCTGAAGGTAGGCATCGCCACGTCGTCCACGACCGGACCCCAGGTGCTGAGGTCCGTGGTGACCTGGTGCACGAGTTTCTGGCCATAGGCGGAGTCACGCTGGTCGGAGTAGTAGACGATCAGCTTGCCGTTGGCGTAGAGGAAGAACGGCTCCCATACAGGGGTGTTGCCGTTGCCGTTCGTGTCGAACGCCGGGCCGCCGGTGGCGATGTTGCTGACGAACGCCCAGGTCTGTCCGCGGTCCGTGCTGGCGTAGACATCGATCTTGATCGCGGAACGGTCGGCGGGGACCGAAGCACCGGCGGCCAGGATGGTGCCCGCCGGGAAACCGCCCACCGCGGTGGGCAGTTCGAACAGCTCGGGCTGCCAGCGCATGCCCCAGCCGTTCTGCGTGTCGGCGACCTCGGAGATCTTCGACCAGGAGTTGCCGTTGTCGGTGCTGCGGTAGATCGGGAGGACCGGGGTGCCGGAGGTGTACTGCTCGAACGTCGCGAGAATGGTGCCGTTGGCTGAGCCGTTGTGCTGCATACGCATCGCCCGCGGGTAGAGCGACCCGGGCGAGGGCGCGCCCGACGGCGGGGTGTACATCGTCTGCGAGGGCCGGGCCAGGGCTTCGGCCCGGCCGACGGGCAGGGTCATGGTCATCACCGCGACGAGCAGGATGAACGCCAGGGACAGGAAGGAGACAGGTGGACGGGAATGCGGAGCGGCGCCGGGTCTGGCGCCTGTCTGCGCAGGGGACATTGCGGCTCCCAGGGGAAGGGGTGTTTCGGGTGTCCGCCGGCTCGGAACGGCTCAGAGTGACGCGGCGGGGTTTATGGGCGCGTCGCCCGCGGGACATCCGGGCGCGGCTCGCGAGCGCGGGGCGCGGCGCGACGGGCGCGGACTGGCGGAGCTGGGGGCGCCCCGGCGTGTGGGGGCGCCGGGGCAGTGACACCAGGAGGTGGGTCAGCGGGAGGGCGGAGGCGCGGTCGACCCGCGGACGATCAGTTCGACGGGTGGGTCGTTCGCCGGCGGCAGGTCGGCGTCGGGGTTCTCCATGGCGTGGAGGAGAAGCCTGATCCCCTCGCTCGACGCGGCCTCGAAAGGCTGACGGACAGTGGTCAGAGGCGGGGAGACGTAGGCGAAGACCGGGTTTCCGTCGAAACCGACGATACTGATGTCTTCCGGCACCCGACGACCGCTTTCCCGCAGGCCGTGGATCAGTCCGATGGCCATCTCGTCGCCTGCGGCGAACACTGCGGTCACTAAACGGTCCGAGGCCAGCTCCAGGCCCGCGGCGTACCCGGAGGCCGCCGACCAGTCGCCGTTCAGCACAGGTGGTTCATGCGCGCCCCGGGCCGCCAGCGCGGCCCTCCATCCCTCGATACGGTCCGTGGTGGCGTACCACCGCCGCGGACCGGCGAGGTGGTGGACGGTCGCATGCCCCAGGTCCAGGAGGTGATCGGTGGCCGCGCGCGCCAGCTGATGGGCGCCCACGCCGACGCTCAAAGTCCGGGCGGCACTGAAGGCGGGTGGGGCTCCGAGGAAAAGGACCGGCACGTCGACGCCGAGCGGGACTTCACCTTCGACGATGGGTTCGGAGACGACAATGCCGTCCACACCCTGCTCCAGGAGTGATTCCAGCGCGGCGGCGATGCTTTGCGGGTTGCCGTCCGGGGTGTTGAGCACGCGAAGCGCGTAACCGGCGTCCCGTACGGCTTGTTCGATGCCCACGAGCAGGGAGGCGGTTCCATACCCGGCTGTTCCCAGAGCGACCACACCGATGGAGCGGGTACGGCCGGAGGCCAGTGCCCGGGCGGCGTGGTTGAGCCGGTAGCCGAGTTCCTCGGCGGCCGCCAGGACGCGGCGGCGGGACTCGTCGGAAACGTACGGCTCGTTGTTGAGGACCCGGGAGACCGTCTTGCGTGAGACGCCGGCCAGCCTGGCCACGTCCTCACTGCGCGGCGCGGAAGAGCCGGCACCGCGCTCCAGCCCTGATGTCATGACGTCTCCCATGGCCGTGTGTTCTCCATCGAACGAGGTCACTTACATGACCGCGCGGTCTGACCGCGCGGTCAATGTCTACGCATCCGCCGAACGCACGTCAAGAGTTCCCGCAGCGTCAATCGCTTCCGATGGGAAACGGGGCTCGGGGCCGTAGCCGGGCGAAGGCGGGTGCCGCAGACGCCCGATGAAGCGTTTCCGGCATGCATTCCCGCAGCTCAAGTGGCACTTTCTCCATAGAGGTCAACGTGACGGCCGGCCATGTCAGAACTGTCCGGCCACTCCGGCCGCCCGCAGGTCGGGCCCCCGGCCGGACCTGATCCATCACGAATTGCAGGACGCGCAGTCTTGACAGCGAGTACACGGAGCGTTCACGCTTCCTGGCGTCCAGCGATCGCGTTTGTTTGATCGTGTTTGGTTCTGGTCACTCAGCGGCTGTCTCTCCGCCACCCCCCTCCGGCTGACGCGCCATGTCTGGGTACCGCCAGCCCTGTCAGGAGTCAAAATGCACCATTCATCCCTTGGTCAGCCCATGCCTGTCACCAGCCGCCGCACCGTGCTCCGCGGACTCGGCGGAGCCGCGCTACTGGGTGCCGGCATCCCCCTGCTGAGCGCCTGCGCCGGCAGTTCCGCCTCGTCGGACTCCAAGACCGTCACCGTGGGCTCCAACGCGTCCGACGCCGTCCCGAAGAAGGGATACGGCGACGTCTACGCGGCCTTCACGAAGCAGTCCGGGATCGCGGTCGACATCAACACCAAGGACCACAACACCTTCCAGGAGCAGATCAACACCTACCTGCAGGGAACACCGGACGACGTGTTCCAGTGGTTCGCCGGCTACCGGATGCAGTTCTTCGCAGCCAAGGGGCTCGCCTCTCCGATCGACAACGTGTGGAAGACGATCGGCGGCAACTTCCCCAGTGCCATGCACGACCTGAGCAAGGGTCAGGACGGCAAGTACTACATGGTTCCGCTGACCACGTCCCCGTGGGCGGTCTTCTACCGCAAGAGCGTCTTCCAGCAGTACGGCTACGAGGTCCCCACCACGTGGGACGCGTACGTCGCCCTGTGCAAGCGGATGAAGAAGGACGGGCTCGTCCCGATCGCGTACGGCGACAAGGACGCCTGGCCGGCGATGGGCTCCTTCGACCAAATCAACTTCCGCCTCAACGGCTACGACTTCCACGTCGAGCTGATGGCGGGCAAGGCTTCGTGGACCGACCCGAAGGTCCGCAAGGTCTTCGACACCTGGGCCGAGACCCTGCCCTACCACCAGGAGGGCGCGGTCGGCCGTACCTGGCAGGACGCCGCCCAGACCCTGGTGGCCAAGAAGGCCGGCATGTACATGCTTGGCATGTTCGTGGCCCAGCAGTTCAGCAACAAGGCCGACCTGGACGACCTCGACTTCTTCCCCTTCCCCGAGATCGACCCGGCGTACGGGCAGGACACCGTCGAGGCGCCGACCGACGGCATCATGCTCAGCAAGAAGCCCAAGAACCACGCTGGCTCGGTCAAGCTGCTCGAATTCCTGGGCACTCCGGAGGCCGAGGAGATCTACCTGAAGGCCGACCCGAGCCTTATCGCCGCCTCCACGAAGGCCGACACCTCCGCCTACAGCACCCTTCAGAAGAAGGGCTACGACATGATCGCGCAGGCGAAGCACCTCACCCAGTTCATGGACCGCGACAGCCGCCCGGACTTCACCGCCACGGTGATGCAGCCCGCGCTGCAGAAGTTCATCCGTGACCCCAAGGGGATCGACAGCCTGCTGTCCTCGATCGAGCGCCAGAAGAAGACGATCTTCGCCTCCGGCTGAGCCCGGCCCCCCTTCTGAAGCGGATGAACACCCACACCATGAGCTCCGAAACGACCACGAAGATCCCGGAGGCGGCCGCGGTGCCGCCTCCGGGCGCCCCGACGCCGGAGAGGCGGGTTCCGCAGGGCCACCAGCGCCTGCTGACCCGCCGCGACCGGATCGCGCTCGGTCTGATGGCCGGCGTGCCGACGATCCTGCACGTGGCCCTCGTCTGGGTCACCGCCCTGGCCTCCATCGCCCTCGCCTTCACCACCTGGGACGGCATCGGCTTCGACTCCATCAAGTGGGTCGGGCTCCAGAACTTCAAGGAACTCTTCGAGCAGAACCCGCAGTTCTGGCCCGCCCTCGAGCACAACGTGATCTGGTTCGTCGTCCTGATCGCGATCCCCACGCCACTCGGCCTGTTCCTGGCCGTGCAGCTGGACAAGAAGATCCGGTTCAGCCGGGTCTACCAGACGGCGTTCTTCCTGCCCGTCGTGCTGTCCATGGCGGTCATCGGATTCGTCTGGCAGCTCGTCTACAACCCCGACACCGGTCTGATCAACAGCATCATCGGGGCCAACGAGCCAGGCAAGTACATCGACTGGATCGGCGACCCGGACCTCAATCTCTGGGCCATCCTCATCGCCGCGTCCTGGCGTCACACCGGTTACATGATGATCCTGTACCTGGCCGGTCTGAAAGGCGTCGACCCGTCCCTGCGCGAGGCGTCCTCGCTCGACGGCGCGAACGAGTGGCAGACGTTCAAGAACGTCATCTTCCCGACCCTGCGCCCCACCAACACCGTCGTGCTGGTCGTCACCATCATCGAGGCCCTGCGCGCCTTCGACCTGGTCTTCGTCTTCAACAAGGGCGCCGAGGGCACCGAGTTGCTCTCGATCCTGGTCACCAACAACATCATCGGCGAGTCCAGCCGCATCGGCTACGGCTCGGCGATCGCGGTGGTGCTGCTGCTGATCTCCCTCGTCGTGATCATCCCGTACCTGGTGTCCACCTTCCGGAAGGAGCGGCGCGCATGAGCACCATTGTCATGACCAAGGTCCGTACGCCCGTGCGCCCCGCCCGGGTCCTGCTGCACCTGTTCCTCGCGGGCGCGGCGCTGGCCTGGCTCGCACCGCTGCTGTGGGCGATGTACTCGGCGATGCGGCCGTACGCGGAGACCAGCGAGAAGGGTTATGTCTCCTGGCCCGACAAGCTGAGTTTCGACAACTTCACGAACGCGTTCACGCAGTCGGACATGGGGCACTACTTCGTCAACACGCTGATCATCGCCGTACCGGCGGTGCTGGTGACCCTGTTCCTGTCGTCGATGGTGGCCTTCTACGTCAGCCGCTTCGACTTCCGCCTCAACCTCGCCCTACTGCTGGTCTTCACCGCGGGCAACCTGCTTCCGCAGCAGGTCATCATCACGCCGCTGTACCGCCTGTACCTGCTCATCGACCTGCCCGGCATCACCATGTCCGGCAAGCTGTACGACTCCGCGCTCGGCCTGGTCCTCATCCACGTCGCGTTCCAGTCCGGCTTCTGCGCCTTCGTGCTCGCCAACTACATGCGCTCGCTCCCGCACGAACTGACCGAGGCCGCCCTGGTCGACGGCGCCTCGGTGTGGCGCATGTACTGGCAGATCGTGCTGCCGCTGTGCAGGCCCGCGATGGCCGCCCTGGGTACTTTGCTGTCCATCTGGATCTACAACGACTTCTTCTGGGCCCTGGTCCTCATCTCCACCGGCGAGAACATGCCGATCACCTCCGCGCTGAACAACCTGACCGGGGCGTACTTCACCGACCCCAACCTGGTCGCCGCCGGCGCCCTGCTCACCGCGATCCCCACCCTGATCGTCTACTTCGTGCTGCAGCGCCAGTTCGTCAGCGGCCTCACGCTGGGCGCCAACAAGGGCTGACACACCGTTCCCGTGGACTGAGCGGGAGTGAGTCCATTCAGCCACGCGCCCCGAACGGTCTTGGGCGAGCTGGTCCCCGGCGTACTCGACCCCGGGTGGCGACACGCATCCTGTGCATGGTCCGGGCCCGGGAGGCCAGTTCCCTCCCCACCTGGCCAAGTGGGTACAGCCAGAGGCGACGGGGAGGCCCTGAACCATCCTCTGGTGGAACAGGGGCCCCGCACGCTGACGCCGCACCCGGTGTCCCAGGTCGCACAACCACGTTAGCCCGATCAGCCCAGGACTCCGCAAGCCCGCAAGCAGGCGATCACACGATCGAGCTAATTCGACCTCGTGCGCACTCCTTGGCGAGCAGTTATCAACCCCCACTCGCCCCTCCCCTACACCCCTTCCGGAGCATCACCAGTGAGTACCGCACGCCGTCTTCGCATTCCCGGCATCGCCTACGGAGGTGACTACAACCCCGAGCAGTGGCCCGAGGAGGTCTGGGCCGAGGACATGCGCCTGATGGGCGAGGCCGGGGTCACCATGGTCAGCGTCGGCATCTTCTCCTGGGCCCTGCTCGAACCGGCCGAGGGCGTCTACGACTTCGGCCGCATGGACAAGATCCTCGACCTGCTTCATGAGAACGGCATCGCCGCCGACCTCGCGACCCCGACGGCGGCACCGCCGGCCTGGTTCTTCCACAAGTACCCGGAGGCACTGCCCATCGACCGGGACGGCCGCATACTGTCGTACGGCAGCCGCCAGACCTTCTGCCCGTCCAGCCCCGCCTACCGCACAGCAGCGCTGCGGATCGCCGAAGCCCTCGCCGAGCGCTACGCCGACCACCCGGCCGTCGCCATGTGGCACATCCACAACGAATACGGCTGCCACAACGACGCCTGCTACTGCGACACCAGCGCCGCCGCCTTCCGCACCTGGCTGCGCGCCCGCTACGAGGACGACCTGGACGCCCTCAACCACGCCTGGGGCACCACGTTCTGGAGCCAGTGGTACTACGACTGGGACCAGATCCTGCCGCCCCGCGCCACCGCGGCTCCCCCGAACCCCACCCACCAGCTGGACTGGCGCCGCTTCTGCTCCGACGAACTGCTCTCCCTGTGCACCGCCGAACGCGAGGTACTGCGCCGGGCCGCTCCCGATACCCCCGCGACCACCAACTTCCTGGTCCTGCGCACCATCGACGCCCTCGACTACTGGCGCTGGGCACCGGAGTTGGACATCCTCTCCAACGACCACTACCTGCTGTCCGACGACCCGGAGGCCGAGGTCGACATCGCCCTGCACGGCGACCTGATGCGCTCACTCGCGGGCGGGCCGTGGTTCCTCATGGAGCACTCGACCGGCGCCGTCAACTGGCAGCCCGTCAACCGCGCCAAGCAGCCCGGGGAGATGCGCCGCAACGCGCTCGCGCACGTGGCCCACGGAGCCGACGGCATCGCCTTCTTCCAGTGGCGGGCGGCCAAGGCCGGCGCCGAGCAGTGGCACTCGGCGATGCTTCCGCACGCCGGCACCGACAGCCAGATCTGGCGCGATGTCGTCCAACTCGGCGCGGACCTCCGGGCGTTGGCCGAAGTGCGGGACTCCACCAGCACGGCACAGGTGGCGATCGTGTGGGACTGGGACGCCCGCTGGGCACTGGAACTGCCCTCCCAGCCCAGCGCCGAACTGCGCTACCAGGACCTGGTAAGGGACTGGTACACCCCCCTGTGGCGGGCCGGGGTCGCCGTCGACTTCGTACGCCCCGACGACCCCGAACTCGACCGCTACAAACTCGTCCTGGCACCCTCGCTGTACCTGGTCACGGAGACAGCCGCGGCGAACCTCACCCGGTTCACCGAACGCGGGGGCACACTGGCCGTCGGCTTCCACAGCGGCATGGTCGACGAGAACACCCACGTATACCTGGGCGGCTACCCCGGCGCGTTCCGCGACGTCCTCGGCGTGGTCACCGACGAGCTCTTCCCCCTGCTGCCGGGCGAGACGACCGGCCTGACCGGCGACGTGGCGTCGGGCGCCACAGCCGACCTGTGGTCGGAACGCATACGGCTCACCGGCGCACAGGCCGTCGCCTCCCACGCCGACGGCCCCCTGGCCGGCCACCCCGCCGTCACCCGCCACCAGTACGGCACTGGCACCGCCTGGTACCTGGCCACCCACCCCGACCCGCACACCCTCGCCGCCCTGCTCCACCGCATCCGCCGGGAGGCCGGCGTCACACCAACGCACGAGGCGCCCGCCGGGATCGAGGTCGTCCGGCGCCGCGGCGCGCAGGCCGACTACCTGTTCCTCATCGACCACACCGGAAAGGGCGCCGAAGCACCTGCCGAAGGCGTCGAACTCCTCACCGGCACACCGGTCACCGGAACCGTCACCGTCCCCCCGGGAGGCGTCGCCGTGATCCGCGAGCCCCGCTGATCCACCTGCCGGTGGGGAGAGTACGTCAGCGCCCAACACGCCAGGAGCAGGCCGCTGTTCCTGCGACCGGTACGGGAACGCTCAGCACCGCGCCCGAGGCCGCGGTCGGGTTCTGCACCCCGTAGCGGGCCGTGGTGACGAAGAGGCGGCTGCCACTGGGGGCCAGGCACACCGACGTGGGGTGCGGTGCGGGGACGGTCACGGTGTGAAGCAGGCGGCCGTCGGGGTGGTAGCGGCGGACTGTGCCGGACCCCACATCACGACCCACAGGCAGTCCTCGCCGTCGACGGTCATTCCGTCGGGGCTGCCTTCGCCGTCGCGCAGTTGGGCGAAGGTCTCCGGGCCGTTGGCGATGGTCAGACCGTCGAGGACGTGTACGACCGTGCCGTCGGGGTCTGTCCGGTAGAGCGAGCCTGCGCCATGGGTGCCGTCGTAGGCCATGCTGCCCGCGCAGAAGCAGCCGGAGGGGTCCGCGACACCGTCGTTCACGCAGCTGGGGACGGCGGTGCGGTCCTCGGGGCGGTCCAGCCATTGTTGTGCGCCGTCGGCGGTGAGCAGCGCGATGCCGGTGCCCGCGGCGGGTGATCCACGTGCCAGGTCGGTCCCCCACCGGCGCCGCCAGCCTCCGCCGCCGTGCCAACGTCCTCGACGTGCGGGCAGCCCACGTCCCCGGCCCGCTCGGCGATCGTCTCTGCAGCAATGCCGACCGCCTGCGCCGTCTCACCGACGCCCACCCCCGCACCCGAATTACTCTCCAGGACGGCTCCGAATGAGCCCCGCACCCGACGAACGCGACCGTAGTCACGCGGCCATGGACCGCATCCTGCATGGTGCCCCGCAACGCGCTGACCCAGCGGCACTTGGACCTCAAGAATAGTTTCTATGCGCAGGTCAGGGCACGAGGTCACATGCCGGACTCAGAAGTCCGCCTGCGCAAACAGATCGTCCAACTGCAGGAACTCCGCCAAGCAGACGCCAAGGAGCTGGGGCGGCTTCGAACTGATGTCAACCAATTAGTCCGCGCCGTCAACCAACTGACCGCGGAGAACCGTCAACTGCGCATTGCGCTGTCGTAGCCCGTTTCCCCCATCAGGGCACTCCCAACCCAGCCACACCCGAGCCGGACACCCTGACCCCTTCTGGGTCCAGAAGGTGATCCCCATAGCCACAACGCAGTGATCTTGAAGGAGCGAGCGACTCTCCAGCGGCAGAGGCAGCCAGGCCTGAGCTGAACCGGGTTTCGTAGAGTCCGCCGGTCATGTTTCAGGCGGTCTGCGGTTCTTCTTCCAGGCTTCGCTGGAAGTCGCGTTCGTATTCGGCGGGCGGTACGTAGTCGAGCGCGGAGTGGAGACGTTCCTCGTTGTACCACGTCACCCACTGCCAGATCGCCCGCTCGACCTGTTCGAAGTCCCGCCAAGGGCCCTGCATATCGATCAGCTCGGCCTTGAAGGTGCCGTTGAGGGCCTCGGCCATGGCGTTGTCATATGAGTCCGCGACGGAGCCAACCGAGGCGGATGCGCCGACATCTGTCAGCCGCTCGGTGTAGCGGATAGACACATATTGACTGCCGCGATTCGAATGGTGGATGAGGCCGGAGACCTTCTTGATCCTCCGTCTCCACAGTGCCATCTCCAGAGCGTCCAGCGGGAGTTCGGTACGCATGTGGTCGGCGACCTGCCAGCCGACGATCATGCGTGAGTACACGTCCAGGACGAACGCCACATACGCCCAGCCCGACCAGGTTCTGACGTAGGTCATGTCCGCGACCCAGAGCTGGTCCGGGCCCGAAGCGGTGAAGTCACGGTCGACCAGGTCCGGCGGGCGGGGCGCCGACGGCTCGGGGACCGTAGTGCGGCGGCGCCGGCCGCGGATGACGCCCTCGATGTCCAGCTCGGCCATCAGCCGCTCGACGGTGCAGCGGGCCACGTGCACCCCCTTGCGCCGCAGGGCGCGAGTGATCCGGCGGGCTCCATAGGTGCCGCCGGACTCCTCGTGGAGCTCTTCGATCAGGGGCATGAGCTGCTCGTCACGGAGCTGGCGTGCCGACTTCGGCCGCTTTTTGCGTGCGTAATACGCGGACTCCGACAGGTCCAGCTCCCGGCATACGGGCCCGACCCCGAGGCCGCTCTCGCGCAGGTGGTTGATCACCGCGTCGGCCTCGTCCGGGGACGGTCGAGCTCCTGGGCAAAAACGACACTCGCGGCTTTGAGGATCTCGTTCGCCCGCTTCAACTCCGCGTTTTCCTTGCGGAGTTGCTTCAGCTCGTCGCGTTCGACGGTGGTGAGACGGTCGTCCCGCTCACCGTGGCCGGCCTCGGCTTGGCGGACCCAGCCGCGTCGCAGGGCTTCCTTGTGGATGCCCAGGTGCTTCGCGACGTGCGCGATCGGGCGGCCGGTGGTGCGGATCGCGCGCTCGCGGAGCTCGTCGGGGTATTTACGGGGTGCTGGCATGGTGCTGGTGAATCTCCTTCGCCAGGATCGTAACCCTGGCATCAGGGACTCCACCAAACTCAGAGCAGCTCACTTCTGGAGGCAGCGGTAGAGCTGGCCGATCACGCGATTGAAGAGAGGCCGCTGGGCGGCGGTATGCCAGTCTCCGTGATCTTCGCGCCGCCGCCGGTAGTGGGCCATGGCGCCGGGCGAGGCCCGGAGGGCGGAGAATGCCCACAGATATCCGGCGTGGTTGAGCCGGTCGTTCTTGACCCACCGGCGGGTGATAGTCGACTTCTTCCCCGAGGCCCTGGTGATGGGAGAGGAGCCGGCGTATGCCTTCAGGCCGCGGGCGTCGGCGAAGCGGTCGCGGTCGTCCCCGATCTCGGCAAGCACCCGGGCGCCGAGCTGAAGTCCGAGCCCGGGGAAGCTCAGCAGCACGTCAGCGTCCGGGTGAGCCACGTCCCGGACGCCATGATGTGACGGCTGGACATGGACCGCCCCGTACGACGACGTATAGGGGCGCATGAGCGCCGACGAGATGCAGCAGAAGGCCCTGGACGCCGCGTAGCGCCGCGCCTGCGCAGGCGGCCGGCCCCGGAGCGAGCCCTCCCTCACCGCGCTGTGGGACAACCGCAGCACCGCCCACTACGCCAACCGCGACTACGGCGACCGGCACCGGGTCATGCGCCGCACCACCCTGCGCGGGCGACGAGCCCGTGGGTCCCCGTGAGAGCACGTGAGCCGTTCGAAGTGGAGGCGGTCGCGGTGGGGCGTGCTGCTGTGGCGGCGTCAGGTGTAGGCCAGGAGCCTCCCCGCGATCGTGACACCCGACCACGACGTGAGGGAGACGAACGCGGCGACCCGGGCGGCGACCGGCGTCGGCTGGTCCATGTCCCAGTCGGCCACGCTGCGGTAGGTCCGCCGATGGAAGATCAGGATGTTCAGACCTGCGAGCAGGATGAGGCCGAGCTTCCACGGAGCACTGCCACGGTCGGCGATGAGGCTCGCGCCGGGCAGGAACATGACCACGCCGGTGACTGCCGCGATCACGAAGCCGAGGTGTGAGATGCGGAGCAGGTGGTGGGCCGCGGTCGTCACCCGCAGTGCCCGCCGGCCGAGTCCCAGCAGCCGGAGATCGAATGCCGCGGCCGGGCCGATGAGGAGGGCGATGCCGATGATGTGGACGCTTTCGAGCATCGGGTAGAGGTAGGCCGTGCCACGGACGGCCTCGGCGAACCCGCTGCCCTCCAGCCAGGAGAAGACACTGTCCATGACGAGCGCCGTCACGCTCTGGGCGAGCGTCGTCGCAGGTAGAAGGCTCCACCTGCGATGACGGCGACCAGTACGCCACCGAGCGTGGTCCACACCACGGTCGGTGACGTGCCCTCGGAGTCCGCCGAGGCCGACGGGGAATCCTCGTCGGCGTCAGCGGACGCCGCGTCGCGCTCCGGATACGGGACCGGCAGCGGCCTCGCCGGGAGTTCCTCGTTGAGCACCTGGTTGACAGGCTTCCCCTCTTCGTACCAGAACACGACCGGACGGAACTCGTCGGTGTGACTCCGGCCGACGTAACCGACGGCTTCGATCCGCTCGCCGTCTTCGAGCTCGCGGTCCAGGCCCCACATCCCCGTGAAGCTCGGCGGCGCGATGGTGACCTCCAGCTCGTCTTGAGACCCGCTGTAGGACGGTGCGGCGTTGATCGGGTCGCTGTCGGGGGCGTCCTGGAGTCCCTCGGGCAGATCGCGTTCGGGTGTGTCAGCGGGGAGATCGCTGTCGATGGTCACGTTGAAGTAGGAGTGAGGCTCGCCCCAGCGGACCTGCGAGACGGTCCCCGCTATGTAGTAGAGGCGATCAGTGTCGAAGTCGTCGAACCCGTGATGCGCCTGCGCGGCACCTGCCGAGAACAAGGTGAGCATCACCGCGGAGGCCAGGGACGCTGTCGCCAGCCTGACGAGACGGGCGCTCTTACGAGCCGCGGGTGCGGCGATCGGGTTGAAGTGCATACCGAGTTGTTCCTTCGAAAGGTCTTGGGGTGTGCCGCAGTGAGTGAACCTCAACAAACGTCCGGCCAAGAAGGGTCAATTTTCTCCCAGGATCAGGGTGGTCATGCCGATCAGGGGCTTCATGACCAGGCGCCTCAGACAGCGCACGGCTAAAAGCAGCGACGTTGCAGGTGGCGGGACGCCACCTACCCGTAGCCTTACGGCTTTCGGGTCCAGGCGCCGTACTGCAACGCCCCCAGGATCTGGCTGCCCTGTTCCTGCACGGCCTTCGCCAAATGGTCCTCCAGGGTGTCGTCGGCGACGAGGCCCGCAGGCAGGGACAGGCCCACTCCCGCCAGCGCCGGTTCGAGGACGCGCAGCGTGTACGCCAGCCAGGGGACGAGCGGCGAGTCACTGCCCGCTGCGACCGGGGCCCGGCATTCGACCGTCGGAGCGGGCAGTCCGGCATCGAGGAATGTACGGTTCAGACGGCGGCCGAAGTCCGGCGGTGTGCCGTTGGCCCGGAACGTGTCGGCCAGCAGCCGGTAGCTGTCGTCCCAGAGGGGGCTCGGCGGCCAACTGGGGTTCTGCACGGTGAAGTCAATCTCGTGGAACACGACGATCCCGCCCGGCCTGAGGAACCGGGTGAACCGGCGGAGCGTGGCGGCGGGGTCCTTCTGGTACAGCAGGACGAAGCGGCCCACCAGAGCGTCGAAGCGCTCGTCCGTGTCGAAATCGTCGAGGTCGGTGACCTCGAATTCCAGGCTCCCGTCGAAGCCTTCGGTCAACGCCCTGCGGCGGGCCTTCTCCGTGATCACCGGGTCGCGGTCGAGGCCGAGAACCCGGCCGCGCGGCCCCACCATCGAGGCGGCCATCATCGAGATGTCGCCCATCCCCGAACCGAGGTCGAGGACGGACATGCCGGGCCTCAGACCACCCAGGTGCAGGAACTGCTCTGTCGAGGGACGCAGGATCCGTCCCTGCAGCATGAGACGCCGGTGCTCCAAGTCGGAGCTTCCCATCAGATAGTCGGTGTGGGCGTTGAGGGTGGTCTCCGTGCCCGGCGTCGCGTGTTCGTTCATCGTCTTCCGCTTTCTCGTTCGTATCAGTGCTTACCGTCCCCCCGGTGAACAGTCGACGTCTGAGCGGGGGTTGTGAAGCCCGACAGTCCTGACTGCGGGGAGGTCGTGGAGTGAGCCGTCCCGTCCCCCTCGAAGAGCACGGGGTCAAGACGGTGCTGCCGCCGTCCGCTCGGCGCGCGGCGGATCCCGGCCGTGAAATCCGTGGCGCGGAGGCATCACGCCGTTCCCGGCGGATGCGCCGACGACGGAAGGAGCCGTGTCAGCGAGCTTGTGCATGGTTGGCGGTGAGAGGGCGAGGACGGCGGCGGTGTCACCACCCGGCCGCCGGTCTGCCTGCCCAGGCCCCGGTGCCCCTGAGTCTCGGCGTCTCGGCGTCTCGGCGTCTCGGCGTCTCGGCGTCTCGGCGTCTCGGCGTCCGATCGTGGGGCCCGTATCTCGGTGCTGTCGACGATCCGCGCTCCGACCGTTGTCAGAGGTTCATTGTTGCTGCTCCTTAGGGTGCGAGACCCGAGTGGGTGTTGCATTGCCGTCGAGGGGCGTCGGGGCGCCGAAATCGAGGCCGCGAAAATTTTCGCGTTCTCTCGTTCGGTCAGCATGACAGCAGTCTCATGTCCTGTGGGAGGGAGGTTTTCCTCCCTGGATGCTTTACTCCCACTTTGGACTTACTTTACGCTTTAGGTGAATTGGCGTCGTGTAAGCGATGTGTAAGGGGCAGAGGTGCGGGCCTGATCTGCAGGCGTGTACAAATACCCTTGGCGTCATGTGGCCAAGCAGCAGCAGCCGACACGACACAGCCAGGCCCAGGCCGACCCATAGGGATATGCGGGCTGAGCCGCTCGGGGGTGCACGACAACTGGGGGAAGTGTCTAATCAACGGCGGATCTGATGATCAAGGAGATGCGTCTGATGACGGAGACCGCCGTGGAGAACGAGCAGGTCGAGCAGGTGGTTCAGGCACCGACGGGTGCGGTGTCGGTCGCAAGTCGCGTGACACCGGCCCGGCGGATCGCGGCCGGGGTCTGGTAGCCCGTCAGCAGCTTGAGCGGTCCGGTGTTGGTCACGTCCAGGGCCCGTTCCAGAGCCGGGAACATGCTCAGCAGGGTGCCTCGCAGGCGGTTGACGACGCGAGTGCGGTCCTCGACCAGGTCTGCCCGGCATCCGGTCAGCAGCTTCAGCTCGATGGCGCCTTCGTCGCCGGGGCGGATGGGCCGCAGGTCGCGACGCATCCTGGCCTGGTCGGCGATGACGTAGGCGTCACGGGCATCGGTCTTGCCCTCACCGCGGTAGCCCTCGGCTGCCCGGTTGACCTGCCGGCCGGGCATGTAGAGGACCTCCTGGCCGTGGTTGACCAGCAGGGCCAGCAGCAGTGCCGGTTCGCCGCCGGTCATGTCGATGGCCCAGGTGACCTGACGGCCGTCGGCCAGGTCCAGGACGTCACCGACCAGCTTCAGCAGCTCGGGCTCGTCGTTGGCCACCCGCCGCGACAGCAGGGTCTTGCCCTCCGCGTCCAGAACAAGGCCGTGGTGATGGCCCTTGCCGCTGTCGATCCCCGCCCATATCCGGCTCATCGTGCTCCTGACGTTCGCATTCCCGTTCTTCGTGCCACGGACGACCTCGCCGGCATTGCTCTACACAGCGACTTGTTCGCACTTCCTCATCGGCGGCCGAGTCGTCGTGGGGCGCTGGGCGGCGAAGCCAGGGAAACAACGAGACGGCAGCCGCCTGATAGCCGCCGAGTAGCCGAGGGGAATCTCACCCCTCGGCTCTCACAGAACCGTGCGGAACGATCTCTCGTTACACGGCTCCTGCCGTCCTGGTCACCAGGCCGAGGCGGTGGTCCAGGGCCAGTGCGCAAACATGCGGGGATACCGCTTGGCGATCTCCTCCATTTTTGCGATGGCCTTTCGCTTCGCCCTGAGCCGTTCGTACTTCTTGCGGATCCATCGCACCAAGTAGGCGTTGATGCGCGTCAGAAGGGGATCCAGCCCCGATCGCCGGAAGCGGCCGTAGTACTGCATCCATCCCGCCACCCGTGGGTTGACCCACCGGGCGAGATCTTGGAAGGAGAGGTCGGCCCGAGTGTGAAGGTGCCAGGAACGGACCTCCGCACTGAGCCTCTTCAGGGCCTCTTTGCTGATCTCCGGGTCGAAAGAGAGGAAGCTCTCCCCCTTCTTGTCCCGGCTCCTGCGGGCGCGGAAGGTATAGCCGAGGAAGGTGAACGCCGTGTTCTCATACGAGTTTCGGCGCTTTCCGTCCTGGCAGTAAACGATCCGGGTCTTGTCGGGATGCAGACGCAGCCCGACCTGTTCCATCCTGTCCATCAGCGCGGCCAGGATCTCTGCGGCCTGCCGCTCGGTGACGCAGTGGATGACCGCGTCGTCCGCGTAGCGCTCGAACCAGACACCGGGATACTCCCGGGTCAGCCAGGTGTCGAACGCGTAGTGCATGAACAGGTTCGCCAGCACGGGCGAGACCGGCGACCCCTGCGGGGTTCCCCGGTCTCGGACCAGCAGGCTGCCGTCGGGCTGCTGCATCGGCGCTTGGAGCCACCTCCGCACATACAAAATCACCCATACGGCATCGGTGTGGGCTTCCACCGCCTTGACCAGGAGGTCCCACCGGACGCTGTCGAAGAACTTGGCGACATCGAGATCGATGACCCAGTTCCGTTTCCAGCAGCGGTCCCGGCAGCGTGCGACCGCGTCCAGCGCCGACCGACCGGGCCGGTATCCATACGAATCCGGATGGAATACAGGTTCCACCCGACGCATGAGATGCCTGGCCACCACAGTCTGCGCCACCCGGTCAGCCACACAAGGAATTCCAAGAACCCTCGTACCTCTGCCCTGCGGCTTGGGAATCTCCACCGAGCGCACCGGCCGCGGAAAGTAAGACCCCGACGACATCCGGTTCCAGATCTTGTAGAGGTTGCTCTTCAGATCCTTCTCAAACTCGTCGATGGACTGACCGTCCACTCCGGGAGCACCCTTGTTCGCCCTAACGTCCTCCCACGCCTCCTTGACTTCCCACTTCGAAATATCAAATGGCTTGGCCTGTGACTTCAACTGGTCCACCGAATTCCTCCCGAGCACAGCCCGGTTGACGCGATCAACTCAGCCACGAACGACCCGGCCCCTTCGCTCCACCCCCGTTACAGGAGCTTCACCACTACTACGAGCCGGTCCGCCGGCGCGTCCGGCCTCGGTACTCGATCCCTCGCAGTTTCAGCTGCTTGGGACACTCCCTCTCACCCGCCATAATGACGAGCAGCGGCAAGACGCGCCTTCTCCTGTTCCATGCGGAAGCCGCAGACCGGGCTCACGTCGCCTGCATGCCGGACACCACCTGGCCAGTAAACGGGCACCCGCCAGACTCATCCCGGGATTGGGTATACACCCCGGTTTTGATGTCAGATTTGGCTCTTACGACACGTCAGCAGCGATTCACTTGCGTTCGTCTTCCCGGTCCCCACCTGACGCCTCTTACGACGCCTTTTCCTCGTCGCTCACCACGACGGTCTTCAGCCAACGCAGCACGAGGTGGTTTGAAGCCTCCCCCCGCAGGGCGACTCCGAAGGGCCAATAACCTTCATCTTCCGCACAGCATCACTTCAAGAACTGCTCCTATAACCAGCTCCATCCACGTTCAGGACACAAACACCCAGCACCCCTGGGTGACCCAACCCTACGAATGGCTCGATCAACCCGATCAAGTCGGTAGAGCCGCCTGACTTCGCGGAGCAGGTGCAGACTTCTTCGCCGCCTTCTTCTGGCGACGCTCCGAGAACTTCTCGTACTGCACCGTCAGCACATAGATATGTTCCAGCAGTGCCTCGGTGAATGTCAGGGCGTCTTCAGCGTCCTGCCGGTTGACCGCGTCGCCATGAGCTCCGTCACTTCCGACGAACCGCAGGGCAGTCGCCCAGTCCAGGAGCCGGCCTTCGATCTTGTTGTTCTGTTGCAGCCATTCGATCTTCTTCGCCAGGGTGCCGCCGGTGGCTGCGTAAGAACCCAGATGCCCGTCATAGGCCCCTCCTACATGCTCGGCTTGTCCTCGTACGTGATTGCGGGCCGCACGGACACCCGGGCCGAGACGGCCTCAACTGCTGGAGCCGTAGGGGGCCGTCCCGCTGCCGGCGGCGGTCAGGCGACGGACGGTGCCGATCACGGCGGCCTGTTTCCGCAGACGCTCGATCTCCTCGTGCTGGGCCGTGAGCCGGGAGACGGCAAGCGTCTTGAACGCGGTGAGCTCCGCGACGACCCGGGGGAGGCGCACACGTGATGCGCTGATCTCGGCAGGGCGGGAGATCCTCGAGCAGAGTGGGCTGCCCGGCTTCAGCCCCGAGACGGTCGCCCAGGCCGCAGGCGTCTCTTACGGCACGTTCTACACCTACTTCGAATCCAAGGAAGACCTCCTGCGCACCCTCGTACGTGCCGTTGCCGGCGAGATGTTCGCCGCCAGCCTCGTCTCGTCGGCAACGGCGGACGACCCGTACACACGTATCGTCGAGTCGAACCGCCGGTATCTGCGCGCCTGGGCCGAAGCTTCCAAGGTGCTGCGCATGGTCGAGCAGGGCGCTGACTCGGACGAAGCCATGCGCGAGATGGTCCTGGAGGTCCGGGAGCTGTACGTCACCCGTGGCGAGGAAGGCCTCCGGCGCATGCAGGCGACAGGGCTGGCGGACCCGAGCCTCGATCCCCGGCTCACCGCCATCGCCCTCGGCGCCATGGTCGAGCAGGTCGCACACATCATGTACTCGCTCAGGGAACCACTCGACGAGAATGAAGTCGTCGATCACCTGTCCCGCCTCTGGGCCGCTGCGATCTCACTGCGCGGACGACCGGGCCATGCAGATGGCGACACGTGAAGGAGCGGCAACGCGGCAGGCCGCTGAAGCACACCCGTGCACGTTGCGCTCGAGGCAGCGCCGGTGCGTTTCGCATCCGGCCTACTCTTCTTCCGTTGGGCGGCGTGAGCGCGGCGGCGATACCGGTGGCGGCGGCCAGGATCAGGCCGAGGGCGGCCAGCGGATCGCGCCCGCGCCCGGTGGTGGGCGAAAGTCCGTCCCGACGACGGAAGGTAGGCTGTCCCAACGCGGAGCAGCCGGGCGAAGTCCGCTGTGAGGGCGAAGGCCGCGGCCGCGACGCCGACGGTTCCGACAGCGAACAGCAGGGGGTAGTCGCAGGTGGAACCGATCATCACAGCCCCGTCGCTGTCGCGCGACGTGGCGGTCAGTGATCCCGCGCTAGTGTCGACTCCGGGCAGGCCGAGGTGCACGGCCCGCCCGGAGTTCCCGCCGGTCGGCGGTTGCCCTGCGCGTCAGACGACCATCCACTGCTGGTTCGCGCCGGCGGTGCACGTCGCCTGGGCCAGGGCCGCGCCGTTGGCGGTCGACGCCCCGGCTACCTGGAGGCACTTGCCGCTGTTGACGTTGGTGAAGGTGACGTAGCCGCCGATCACCGCGGTCCTCGTCCACAGCTGGTGCGCGGCCCCGGTGCACGTCGACTGAACGGCCACCGCGCCGTCGGCGGTGGAGGCGCCGGAGATCTGCAGACACTTGCCGCTGTTGACATTGACCAGTTCATAGTTGGAGCCCACCGCGGTGGGCACCCACTGCTGGTTGGCGCCGGAGTTGCAGGTGCCGGAGTTGACCGCCGCGCCGTCCGCCGTGCTCAGGGACCAGACGTCCGCGCACCTGGCGCTGTTGCGGTTCAGCAGGTGGTTGTTCGCGGCCCCGAGCGGACCGGCGATGACGGGCCAGCCGTTCGCGAAGGTCACCTGGCGGATGTCGAGCGCCTCCCGGCCGGAGTTGTCGCCGTCGTAGTAGTGGTAGGCGAGGAACTTGGACGAGCCGTCGTCGTAGGCGTCGGCTCCGCCCGCGGCCACTCTCGGGTATGCACCGGTGAGGACGGTGGTTCCGCCGCCGGAGGCCATGTTCGTGCCGTTCTGGTCGAGGTAGGGGCCGGTGATGCTGGTGGACCGTCCGACCACCGTGTAGTAGGTGCTGTTGGTCCCGCTGCAGCAGAGGCCCTTCGAACCGAAGAGGTAGTAGTAGCCGCCGTTGAGGATGATCGTCGGGTTCTCGATGTCGACGGAGATGTGCCAGAGGTTGTGGTCGGTGGTGGACAGCTTTCCGGTGGACTCGTCCAGGACGTGCATGTAGGTGCCGGAGCCGGTCCAGGAGCCCCAGGAGATGTACAGCCGGCCGTCCGGGCCCCAGTCGACGTTGGGGTCGATCGGGTAGTTGACGTCCGTGACCATGCCCTGGTCCGTCCAGGGGCCCTCGATGTTCGTGGCGGTGGCCAGGCCCATTACGGCGTAGTTGGTGCCCCAGCGGGAACCGGCGTAGTACAGGTGGTACTTGCCGTTGAAGTACTTGATCTCCGGGGCCCAGATGTTCGGCGGGGTCGAGCCCAGCGCGCTGGTGATCCAGGACGGGGTCGACTCCCAGACGTTCCCCACCTTGGTCCATCCGGATGCCGCGGTGCCGGCGCACGTCCTGCGGATGGTGATGGATCCACTGGGGTTGAGCGAGTCGTTCTCGAATCCGGTGGAGAAGCCGTAGTAGCAGCTGCCCACCTTGATGACGCTCGGGTCGTGCATACGGACGTCACCGCTGAGTGCCTGTGCGGGGGAAGTCGTGATCAAGCCGAGAACGGTCAGGAGGGCAACCACGATCGTGGCGAGGACGGAACGCTGACGATGTCTGCGTATCTCCGGGCGGGACTCATCGGTGGCGTGATGGCTGCTCATGCGAGACTCCTTTGTTTCGCTGTGGTGTTGGTGCCAACCGGCAGGACGGGTTCGTCCTGGCTCGCGGTGGGCCGCGGGTCAGTGGGTACTGCCGGCTCCTGGAGGGCGGCTCCGCTGCGTACGCGAAGGACAGTCACCTGCCGGGTGTGTGGGCCGGTTTTCGGCAGCATTTCGGCCCGGGATCATGGACGGATCAGTGTGAGTCGGAGCCGGGATACGGTCGTCGGGTGGTGGTGGTCCCGGTCGGCAGCATGCTTACGCCTCCGTCGGGCCACTCGATCCGTCCGGTGGCCCCCGTGGGCACGGTCGTTTCGACGGTGAGATCCGTTTCCCGCAGCTCCCATCGGATCGCCACGCGACCGTACGGCGACTCGTGGGCGGCGCTCGCCCAGGTGATGCCGCCGCCCGGTCTTGGGCGGAAGACGATGTCGCGGTAGCCCGGCGTACCCGCGTTGAGCCCGGCGACCGTGCTGTGCAGCCACTGTGCGACGGCGCCGAGGGCGTAGTGGTTGAACGAGGTCATCTCGCCGGGATTGACGGTGCCGTCGGGCAGCATGCTGTCCCAGCGTTCCCAGATGGTGGTGGCGTCGTGCTTGAGCGCGTACAGCCACGAGGGGCACTCCTGCTGGAGGAGCAGGGCGTAGGCGGTGTCGTGATGGTGCGTGGTGCTCAGCGCGGGTGCCACCAGCGGGGTGCCGATGAATCCGGTCTGGATGGTGTGCCCGCCCGCCGTGACCAGTTCGGCCAGGCGCCGTCCGGCGGCGGTTCGGGCTGCCTCGTCGAGGAGGAGGTCGAACTGGAGGGCGACGGCGTAGGCGGTCTGGGTGTCGCTGGTCATCAGGCCGCCGGGCAGCACGTACGCGTCGGCGAACGCCTGCCGGATTCGTCGCGCGAGTTCCCCGTAGCGGTCCCGGTCGTCTTCACGTCCCAGGACGTCTGCGGTCCATGCCACATGCCGCAGCGACCAGGCGTAGTACGCCGTGGCGATGAGATGCCGGTCGGTACGGCCGGCTCCGGGGTCGTCCGGCGGTGCGAACGGGTCGAGCCAGTCGCCGAGTTGGTAGCCGCGATTCCACAGGCCCGACTCGTCGGCGAGTTCGGTGATGAGGTCGACCCATCGCCGTGCGCTCTCGTACTGGGCGGCGAGCAGAGCGGTGTCGCCCGAGGCCCGGTAGAGGTCCCACGGAGTGAGTGCCACGACGTCGCCCCAGCCGGCGCCCGGTCGGGCGGGGGTCCACTGCTCGCCCCCCGGGATCGAGGGGACGTACCAGGGGACGGTCCCGTCGTCGTGCTGTTCCACGGCGACGTCGCGCAGCCAGGAGGCGAGCATGCCGTGGCAGTCGTACAGGAAGGCGGCCGTGGGCGCGAAGACCTGGATGTCGCCGGTCCAGCCGAGCCGCTCGTCACGCTGCGGGCAGTCGGTGGGAAGGTCGACGAAGTTGCCGCGCAGGCTCCACACCACGTTCTCGTGCAGTCGGTTGACCTGCTCGTTGGAGCATTCGAACCAGCCGGTGCGGGCCATGTCGGTGTGATGGACGCGGGCGACGATGTCGCGGTCCGGGTCGCCGCTGCCGCGCCAGCCGGTGATCTCGGCGTACCGGAATCCGTGGATGGTGAAGCGCGGCTCCCAGGTTTCGGGTGCGCCGCCGCGCAGGGTGTAGCGGTCGGTGGACACGGCGTCGCGCAGGGGGCGCACGCACAGTTCTCCGTCCTGGAGCACCTCGGCGTGGCGAATGACGACCGTGTGCCCGGCGGGACCGGACACGGTGATGCGGACCCTGCCGACGAGGTTCTGCCCGAAGTCCACCAGGAGCCGGTCGGCGTCGAGAGCGGTCACCAGGACAGGGGTGATCTCCTGCGTGCAGCGCACCGGCGGACCGCTGGGTGCGACCAGAGTCGCCGGGTCCCGGTCGACGAGGTGCACCGGCGACCAGTCGCCGTCGTCGAACCCTGGACTCGACCAGCCGGGCAGTTCCTCGCGCGCGTCGTAGGTCTCGCCGTCGAGCAGTCCCGAGGAAAGGATGGGGCCCCGACCGGCGCGCCAGGATGTGTCGGTGCCGACGACGGTGACGGTTCCGTCGCGGTGGACGATCTCCAGTTGGGCGATGAGCGCGATCCGGTCGCCGTAGAGATCCGCGTGGCCGCCGCCGAAGCCCAGCCGCCCTCGGTACCAGCCGTCGGCCAGCCACGCCCCGAGGGCGTTGCCACCGGCACGCAGGTGGTCGGTGACGTCGTGGGTCTGATAGCGCAGCCGGTGGTGGTAGCTCGTCCAGCCGGGCGTGAGGGCGTGGTCGCCAACCCGTCGGCCGTTGATCTCGATCTCGTACAGGCCGTGGGCGGTGACGTACAGCCGTGCGCGCTCGACGTCCGTGGCAACGGCGAACTCCTTGCGCAGCAGGGGCGGTCGGCGCTCGGCGTCCGGCCTGTCCGACCGGTGTGGCTCGTGCGGCGAGATCGCCCGGGCCGTCCAGTCCGTCGGTGTCAGCAGGCCCGTCTCGATCCGCAGCGGTGGGCTCCAGCCGCTGGCCGCCTGGTTGGTTCCGCGGACCCGCACCCGGACCTCGCAGGCTTCCCGGGACGTCAGTGGCCGCAGGGGCCAGGGGACGAGCACGGAGTCCTGGGAGGTCAGCCAGCCCGTGCGGTGCGTCCCGTCGGCGCGGGTGGCCTCGATCTCATACGCGTGCTGCGTCCAGCCGGCGGGTGCTGTGGTCTTCCAGGAGATCCGGGGCGACGATTCGCCGATGCCGAACGGCTCCCGGTGATGTTCCGCGGTCGGGATGGCCACCGCAGGTATCCGCTCGTCGCTCATCCCTTCACCGCGCCGGCGGTCAGGCCCTTGATGATGCGCTGGTTGATCAGCAGGTAGAGCACCAGGGCGCCGACGACGTTGATGCTGATCGCGGCGAACAGCGGTCCGTACGCCGTCTCTCCGTACTGACCGGTGAAGTTGAGCAGTCCGACCTGGATGGTGCGCAGGCTGTCGTCGGTGGTGAAGGTGAGTGAGACGAGCAGGTCGTTCCAGATGAAGAAGAACTGCACCAGCGCGACCGTGAAGACGGCGTTGCGGACGACGGGGAATCCGATCCGCCAGAACGCGGTGAGCATGCTCGCCCCGTCGAGGGTGGCGGCCTCGAAGATCTCGCGCGGGACCGCCCGGAAGTAGGTGGCCATCATGAAGACGGTGAGCGGAAGGCCGACCGCGGTGTAGGTGATGATCAGCGGCCACATCGTGCCGGAGAGACCGCTCTGGAAGTACACCCGGAACAGGGGCAGCAGGATCATCTGGCTCGGCACCATGATGCCCAGCAGGAAGACGAGGAGGACCTGGTGGCGTCCGCGCCAGATCATGACCTCCAGGGCGAAGCCGGCGGCAGTGCCGAGGACGATGATGAGGGCGAGCGAGGGCACGGTGGCCAGGAGGCTGTTGCTGATGTAGAGGCCGACGTTCCCGCTCGTCCAGGCGTCGGCGTAGTTCTGGAGGTCCCACTTGCCCGGCAGCGACCAGGCGGGGTCGTTCACGAACTCGGACTGGGTCTTGAAGGAGCTCAGCACAAGCCACAGCAGCGGAGTCACCTCGACGACCACCAGCAGTGCGACGAGCAGGTTGCGCGTCAGGCGCCGGGCATACGCCCGCCCTCGGACGGTGCGCGGCCGCGGGCTGGGCAGGAGTTCCCGCCGCGGTGCCGTCATCGTGTCGGTCATGGAGGTTCAGCCCTTGGTCAGGTCGCGGCGCGAGAAGCGGAAGATGATGAGGGTGACGCCGAGGCAGACGACGGTGAGCAGCGAGGCGATCGTGCTGCCGTAGCCGTAGTCGCCGTAGGAGAACGCGGTGCGGAACATGTAGAGGGTCAGGGGCGTCGTGTCGCTGCCCGGCCCGCCGTTTGTCAGGGCGAGGACCGAGTCGAACACCTTGAGGGTGCCGTTGATGCTGAACACGACCGACGACAGCAGCACGGGCGCGGACAGCGGCAGGACGATGTGCCGGATCAGCCGCCATCCGGTGGCCCCGTCCATCCGCGCCGACTCGAGCGTCTCGTCAGGGATGTCGAGGAGCCCGGCGAAGATGAGGACGCCGTAGAAGCCCATGGAGCGCCACACGTCCATGACGACCAGGACGATGAAGGAGCCGCCCGCGCCGGCGAACCAGTCGCCGTGGTGGATCCCGAGCCCTTCGAGGGCGACGTTGGCCAGGCCGTTCTGCGGCGCGACGGCGAAGAGCTTCTGGAACATCAGGGCCACGGCGACCGTTGGAAGGATCACCGGGAAGAACACCAGGGTACGGACGACCGCGGACGACTTGCGCAGGACGAACACATAGAGCAGTGCGAGCAGGTACCCGCAGAGGACCTGCCCGGCGCTGACCGCGATCGCGTACTTGAAGGTGAACCACAGGGCCGAGTGCGCCTGCGGGTCGTGCCAGAGCTTGTCGAAGTTTCCGAGCCCCCCGAAGGTGAAGCCCTCGATGACGTTGCCCTTGAAGAAGGTGTAGCCGAGGGACCAGCCCATCGGTACCAGCATTACCAGTGTGTACACCAGCAACGCCGGACCCAGCAGGACGGCGATGGCACGGCGGTCTCCCAGAACGGAACGCATGTCGGCTCTCTCACGAAGGGGGGTTGGTGCGGATCACGGTGGTGCGGGGTGTCAGCCGTTGTCGAGGTCGGCCTGGATCTTCTGCATGAAGTCCTTGGCCGAGATGGATCCGTTGACGAGCGGCGCGGCGTTGGTCTGGCTGGTCTCTGTCGCCTTCGTGTTGAAGAGCGCCTCGAACCACAGGGTGCTGGTCTTGGTCTTGGTGATGGTGTCCTGGACGGTCTGGGTGAGCGGAGGCAGTGTGCCGGTGTCGCCGTTGGGCTTGAACCCGGAGACCGTGCCCTGGTCCTTCAGCGAGGCGGCGCCGTAGTTCTTGGTGATGCAGGAGAGCCAGTCGCCGACCTCGGCGTTGTAGGACTTGGCGGAGACGGCGACCGGGAGGCCGACGTTGGCCGGGATCTGGTCCGCGCTGCCCTTGCCGCCCGCGACGGCCGGGAACGGCATGAAGCCGACGTTGTTCGCACCGATCTTGTTCTTGGCCGGGTCGTTGAAGTCGCCGAGCGCCCAGCTGCCCATGTAGTACATGGCGGCCTTGCCGGTCAGGAACTGCTGTGATGCGGTGTCGTAGTCGATCGATCCGACGCCCTTGCCGAAGTAGCCCGCCTTGCCCAGGTCGGCGATGGCCTGTGCGGCCTTCACGTAGGCGGGGTCCGTCAGCTTGGCCTTGCCGTCGGCCACCGCCTGCAGGGCGTCCGGGCCGAGTGCGCGGTAGATGTAGCCGCTGACCAGACGGGTGAGGGGCCAGCCGTCCTTCCCGTCCGCGGAGAACGCGGTGACACCGGCGCCCTTGAGTTTCGCCGCCGCCGCGACCAACTGATCGTACGTCGTCGGGACGGCGATGCCGTTGTCGGCGAAGAGCTTCTTGTTGTACCAGATGCCTTCGATGTTGAACTGGTAGGGCATCACGTTGAACTTGCCGTACAGGTTCTCGACGGTCTTGACGGCGGCCGGCTGGAGGTCGTTCCAGACGCCGAGGTCCTTGAGCGTCTTCTCCAGGTCGAGGACCTGCCCGGCCTTGTCCAGGGTCTTGGTGAGCTGCGGTGTGCCTCCCGCAGCGAACTGCACCGGCAGGGCGTTCTGGCCGGCGAGAAGCTGCACCTTCTGGTCGACGTTGCCGATCGGCAGCGTCTGGATCTTCAGCGGCAGAGCCTTGTTCTGTGACGCGCACGAGCCCTTGCCCAGGGCAGTGAGCTCCTGCTGCACGATGTGGTTGTCGTCGTTGATGGTGAGGGTGAACTCCTTGACGTCACTGCCCGAGGTGCTCCCGCCGCCGCAGGCGCTCAGCAGCAGGCTCGTGGTGGCAGCGGTCGCCAGGAGGGTGATACGGCGGGTTCTGGGGGTCTTGTGCACAGGTGCTCCTCGGCGTGCGGTGCGTTGAAACGCTTCAATGGAGGGATGCCGGGAACATATGACTCGTTTCTATGTGTGTCAAGGATCTGTCGTGGATGTTTCCGAACCGCATCTGCAGGGTGTCGGGGCGCCCGGCCGACGGGAGCGGCCACGAACGCGAGGTGACGAACTGCCGGTCAGCGCGGCGGGCTGCGGTAAGGCGGACGATCAGAATTGCGGACGGGCGCGCAGGTCAGGCGAAGTGCTGCGGTTCGGGAGCGCTGCGAAGGGCGCGGGGAACCTCGCCCGGTCACGATGGTTTCACGGAACTCGGCAGCACTTCGTGGCAGCTCCGGCGGAGCGCTTGGCGCGGCCTGGCGGCGCGCTGGCACGGACGATCAGCTCGGTGCGCTGGCGCGGACGATCAGTTCGGGCTCCAGCACGACGGTGGCGTGACGGTGCTGGTTGCCCGAAGCCACCTCGTCCATCAGTAGCCGGATCGCTTCCTGCCCCATCATCCGGCCCGGCATGTCCACCGCGGTCAGCGGCACCGCCGCGGCGCCGGCCGTGCGGTTGTTCTCGCAGCCGACGACCGCGATCCGGTCGGGCACGCGGATCCCTGCCACGGTATGGAGCTCATGAATGATGGCGTTGGCCAGCTCATCGGTGACGGCGATCAGGCCGTCCGGCAGATCGCCGGAGGCTCGCCGCGCGAGATCTTGCCCGACCACATGTCCGTGGGATGTGGTCAGGCCGCCGCTGTCGATCTCCTCCAGGCTGATGCCGCCTCCCGCCTCCTCGACCGCCGCACGCACCCCCCTGCGCCTGTCGCGCACGGGCTGGTAGTCGTCGTGCGCCACCACATAGGCCAGTCGTGTCCGCCCGGTGTCGATGAGATGGCGGGCTGCCAGATATCCGACGTGCTCGTTGTTGACCAGCACCGAACAACAAGTGCCCGGTCTTGGAGCGTAGTTAAGGAGCACGACCTGGCGTCCGTGCGAACGGATGCGGGCGATGCCGGCGGTGGAGTCCTCCATCGGAGCCAGCAGGACGCCGGTGACCCGGGACTCGTCGAAGAGGTCCAGGTAGTCGTCCTGAAGCGTCATGTCGCACGCCGTGTTCGCGAGCAGCAGGTTCTGGCCGACCGCGCGGGCGGCGTCCTGAGCGCCGTGCGCCATGTCGATGAACAGGGAGTTCTCGATGTCGGCCAGCACCATGCCGACGCTGTTGGTCGAGCCCGACACCAGCGACCGGGCGGCGTCATTGCGCACGAAACCCAGTCGGCCGATGGCTTCGCGGACCCGCTCGGCCGTCGCAGGGCTCACCTTCGCCGGATGGTTCAGCACGTTGGAGACAGTGCCGACCGAGACGCCCGCGGCGTCGGCGACGTCCTGCATGCTCGGACTGGCATGCCCCTGTACTCCTCGCGGACGGGCGGTTGCCACAGTGCTCCTCGACCTCCGGTCTCATTCGACCCCGGACCGCACGGCACTCACAGTGACCAGGCGTCGCGGACAAGCCGCAGAATACATGACGCGCGTTGAAACGCTCCAAGCGCTTGCGACCAGCCAGATACGAGGGCAGATAGGCCAGTCGATAACCGCCCGGTCACAGCACAGCTCCGACGTGCCCCCCGGCGAGAGCCCGCCGACCGGGGTGACCGACCGGCACGGGCGGACGAAAGCGGAGCATGGCTGATCAGGGAAACCGCTGCACCGAAACGTGACGGCCCGCAGGGGGTGCGAGAGTCTCCTCCGCCGAGCTGATTGAAGCGCATCAATCAGCGGACCACCGCAGGTTGCGGCCGGCCTCGGTACGTAACATGGCTACGGTCATCTGTGATGAGGTCCCAGCCCGGGCGGAACCAGCCTGCGGACAATCGCCCTGCGAGGCCCAGACGACCCCTCCAGCCGCAGGATGCCCAACTGTCTGTTCATCGTCATAGCAGCGTTCTGCATCGGTTCGTTCTTCTTCCTGCGGATGCTTCTCAGAAGTTGAGCCGGAGCTGCTCTTCTGACGGAGCATCAATCGGGTAGGAGGGCCGGCCACCCGGCCCTCCTACCCGATTGATACGTCGGCGTCTCGTGATGAGCATCCCCGGGTTCCGGTGGCGCCCCTGGGGAGACGCTCTGCTGTCACCGGCCGGACGCGACAACGACGCTGATCGCCGAAGCCCCGGACAGGACACCGATGAGACCCGTCAATGCACCAGCCGGGACATGCGTCGGCCTCCACCAAGACCCCTGACGGCCTCACACGAGTGCATCCAGTCCCCGACGCGGAACAGCGGAGGACCGCGCCAGCGGAAGGCCGACCAGGCGCAGCGGGCAGTCGGGCAGGTCAGGCGGCGAAGCCGATGTTGGTGACGTACTCGTACTGACCCCACTCAGAGCCGAGGCCAACGAGCACGTCCACCCCATGGGTCATCGAGGCCCTGGTCGTCACCGGCCGCCCACGCGGCGACGATCCGGTCCCAGTGACGGACGTTCATCGACCGGTACCCCACCGTCCGTTGGTGGGGGCGGCTCACCTGGGACTGGTTGAGCGGGTGGATCTCCACGCGGGTGCCGCGGTTGAGGCGGGCCAGGAGGTAGCGGGCGACGTTCACGCGCCGCACCGTGCGGTAGGCCTGCCCGATCGCGGCGAGGTTCTTTCGCGACGGCGTGCGGGCCCCGGCGAGCCAGGCCTGCACCGTGCGGGCTGTGACGGTCAACCCGGCCATGCGGGCTGGGGCTTGGGCGTGCTCGGTGCGGGTGAGGCAGCGCAGCCGCACGAGCAGGCCGCGCCAGGCGGCCCCACTGCGGTGTGCGCGCCCCTTCCTGAGGGGCCATAGTCCGGCGGGTCCGTGCCGAACGCAGTCGGCACGGACCCGCACCGTTTCCCACCGCACCGTGCGATACGCCGCCCTCGATCGCGGCACGGTTCTTCCGCGAGGTAGCCAGCAGAGCCACGAAATCCCGGGCCAGGCCAAACAGATCCCTTGTCGCGGCCAGGCGGTAACACTGCACTCGGTCGCAGCATCCGCGATGTTGCCACTGCGGTCAGAGACATTTGATGTTCAATCACCCACCACGTGAGGCGGAGTGCGTTCATCCTGGGGCCATGACGCAGTCCGCCGCCCCGGCATCACACAGCAATAGCACGCAGAGAATCACGACTCTCACGCGACGCGACATCGTCGACTACCTGACTGGTGAGGGTGGCCCCTGGTGGGGTCGGCTCGAAGAGATCGACTTCCTCAGATCCCTGTACGACCTCGACAGGCTTCCATCGACGGACTCCCGGTACACAACAGCACGAGAAGACATCATCAAGCACCGAGTCGACAACCCACTCGACTGGGAAGACAACTGGGTCTTCGAAAACCCCCACTTCCAACTCCACGACGGCCCTGACAAGGTTCTTCTCGCCTTCTTGGCGCGGTTCGTGCATCCCGAGGTGCAGCCCGACGTCGACCACGCATCCCAACGGGTCGCGAAGCTGAACCGTCTCCTCGGGCCGGACGGCTGGACGCTCCGCCCCTTCACGTTCATATCGGGGCGGCCGGTCTACGCCTCAGCTCCCGCGCCGGCCACCGGTCCGCTGGTCTCCGTGCCGCTCGATGACGACGACACCGGCAAACTCGACCTCGTCCTCGGACAGACCTACAGCCTCCTCGACCGCGACGG
Organism: Streptomyces kryoterrae; assembly: GCF_054072135.1. NCBI lineage: Bacteria > Bacillati > Actinomycetota > Actinomycetes > Kitasatosporales > Streptomycetaceae > Streptomyces > Streptomyces kryoterrae. The sequence goes on from NZ_CM133358.1 coordinate 1,114,678, forward strand.
CGAGAAAATCGCCCGAGACCTGCTCCGCCCGACTGTCCTGACGCTGCGCCGTGACGGCGGCATCTACCACCCCATGCCCGGTGACGGATGGACGGACGCCACGTACGAGGCAGTCCTCACCGTGCCTTCCGTCCTCCTGCCGGCATTCACGGAGACCGTCATCAACGCAGTCTGGCCCCGACTGGAAGCCGTACTCACCCATCTCCAACGCGCAGACGTCCAGTCCCTCGTCGTCGAAGGCGACCTGGGCCCGCTGCCGGCCGTCTCACCGGACTGGAGGAGCCAGACCGCCGAGCCTGATCTCCCCGTCCTGCGGGGCTTCCGCATCGGCCTTCCGACCACAGAGTTCGATGTCACGGCGCAGGACTTCTCAGACCTTGAGATTCGCGACCAGGACCAAGGGCTCCCCTACTTCTACGACACCCGCGGAAGTCGCCTGATCACCGATTTCCTTCTGGATGACCGGCAGCGGGTGGCCACGTTGTGCAACGTGACCCTCATCAACAAGGACGGTGTCCTTTCACCCAGGATCAAGCTGTGGAAGAAGGACAAGAGCAAGGCTGCAAAGACGGCAGCCACGGAAACGATACCCGGCACCGAGGCCCCTCAGATCGTCAAGGCACTCGTCGACGCGAGTGACGCCCACGAGAGCTTCTGGAAGGTCATCCGCTTCCTCGAAAGCTGCATCGGGCTGGACATCCCTGACAGCAGCCTGCGGCTGGTCGTCGGCGACGAAGCAGAGTTGGCTCGCCTCCTGGCCGACCAGGACCGCACAACACTCCTCGAAGCCGTCAGAGCCGCCGTCGGCGGCGCCCTCACCGAAGAGGACATCCGACTGATCAGCAACCGCAAAGCCCAACTCCAAAGGTTCGACCGGTTGTTGAACGACGCGGATTTCTTCCAGCAGGGACGCGCTCAGGTGGCCGGGCCGGAAGCGGTCTGGCAGGGCTTCTTCGAAAAGAATCCCTGGATCTTCGGATACGGTCTCACCTTCGTTGCCTGTGGCCCCTACGACGACGGCAAGCTGGAACGCATCACGACCGGCGCGAACATCTTCGCCGGGGCGGGAAAGCGCAGTGACGCCGTCATGCGTTCCAAGGGCTTCATCAGCAGCCTGCTGTTCTGCGAGATCAAGACCCATCTGACATCCCTGCTGGCCAGCGCACCGTACCGGGCGCCGGACGTCTATCAGGTCTCCAAGGAAGTCGTCGGCGCCGTGGCGCAGGTACAGAAGACCGCCTACAAGGCCCAACAACTGGTCAACGGTCAACTGCACAGGCAGTTCCGGGACGACGGTGCCCCGACCGGCATCGAGGTCTCCACCGTCCGCCCGCGACAGGTGCTCGTCATCGGAAGCCTCAACGAGTTCACCGACGGCAGCGCGGCGAACCCCGAGAAGATGACTTCCTTCGAGCAGTACAGGCGATCCATCCAGGACGTCGAAGTCATCACGTTCGACGAGCTCTACGAACGGGCCTGCTTCATCGTGCAGGACAGATGAAGCACGACCGAACCGAGCCGGAAACTCCCGAGCTGAGAGCAGCCAGTCCGAACATCCCGGCTGGCCGCTCCCCCTCGCCAACCATCAGCGAGCGTCTCGGGCGACCCGCCGGCCGACCGTTGACCTCGATCACGCGGGGACCGCTCGCCGTCAGCCGCAGCTCGACTGAAGCACCCCCAGCTCAGACCCAGAGCCCGGACCGCGGCGGCCACGACCCCTTCAACAGACCGCTCGACCTACTCGGCATCGCCTGACACCTGCACGATCACCCGCAAGCAGGACTTTGAAACGACCCTGCCTCATGCCTCCCGCCTCGGACACGAGAAGACTCCGAGGGGGAAGCAGTACCTGCGTGTACTGCTTCGCCCGTACGAGCCGGTACCCAGCACGAGTTCATCAGCGCTCCCCTCCGCGAGCCAACAGCCCGCGGCTTCCCCGAGCCCAAGTGCTTCGAGTGCCGCGGGCGCCGTCGCCATCGAGGCTGACAGGTCCTTCGATGAGAAACCTGCCTCCTGGGCGGGTGCCGTGGCAAGCCTGGTCACGGGCCCTTCACCGGGGACAGGAACTCCAGTGCCGGGCTCTGGGCGCCGGCCGTGAAGTACGCGGCGACGTCCTTGGTGATCGTCGGCACGTCCGTCGGCAGGGTGCAGCCCTCGACCAGATAGGGCCCGGTCGGCGTCGACGCCTTCGCCTGGGAGGCACAGCCGGCCGGGCTCGCGGCGAACGCCAGGAACTTCTTGACCGCGGCGAGCTTGTCACCCGTGGTGGTCTTCGGGATGTACAGGGCGTTCGGGAACCACGCCGTCAGGCCGTTGTCGGCGGCGTCGTCACCCGGCAGCGCGAAGAAGCCGATGTCGTTGAGCTCATCCGGGTTGCTCGCCTTGATCGCGCCGATGACGGTGGAGAGCATCGGGTACTGGGCGCCCTTGCCGGTGGCCAGCATCTGCAGGCCCTTGACCAGCGTGGCCGACGCGTAGTCGGAATTCTGCAGCTTCAGGTCGTGGATCTGCCCCACGCGCTCGAAGCCCTTCACCGCGTTCACATCGGAGGCGAACTTCACCTTGTTCGCGGTGAACTTCTCCGCGAAGCCGGGTTCCACGGCGGACACGTTGTGGAAGTCACCCAGAACGAGAAGCTGCGAGGTCCAGGTGTCCTGGTAGGTCTGGATGACCGGAGCGATACCGGCAGCCTTGATCTTCTCGCTGTTGGCGATGAAGTCCGCCCAGGTCTTCGGCGCCGCCAGACCGAGCTTGGCGTAGACCTTCTTGTTGTAGAGGACACCGCCGCCCAGAGCCGAGCCGAAAGGCACACCGTAGGTCTGGCCGCCGACCGTGACCTGCGGGACGAAGGACTTGTCCAGGCTCTTCACGTACGAGTCCTGGGTGATCGGCGTGAGCGTCTTCGTCGGGTCGATCTGCTGGAACAGCGAACCGGTGTTGTACAGGAAGACGTCGGACATGCTGTCCGTCTGCAGCCGCGTCTTGATGAGGTTGTCGCCCTCTGTCCCGCCGGGACGCGTCTCCACACTGACCCTGACCTTCGGGTTCTTCGCCAGCTGCTTGGCCGCGTTCAGGTTGTCGGGCGCGTTGTCGACGAGCAACTTGATCGACGTCGCGGCGCCTTCGTTCCCACTGGACGAGCCGAGCGAGCCCGCGCTGCACGCACTCAACACGAGCGGCAGAACGGCGACTGCGGCTCTTCTCTTGGTGCGAGTGATGGACCTCATTGATGGTCCTTCGTTTCAAGCGGCGACTGAATCGTTTCAAACAGCAAGGTGTGATACCTCAAGGCAGCGCTGCGACGGACTGGTGACCCTGCGGCGCACATGAGCACCCACCCCCGCCGCCCATCCCCCACCCGCGCACACATCGGCCGCAGGGCGGTCGACGCGGAGGCGACGTGCCGGTTCATGGAGAACCTCCACCGGGTCGCGGCCGACTCGGACCGGCCTGAGGGAAAACGCGGGGACGGGGACGGGCTGGGTTTCCCGTCTTTCGGACGATTCCGATGCGGGAAAGCGGGACGACGATTCGGCTGCAGCTTCCGGGTCCTCCGGTTGCGGTCGGCACATCTGACACCCTGAGCGGCCAGGTTCTGACGCAGCCACCTGCCAGTGGGCTCGGTCATGCGATCCGTTTCATGTAACGTTCCACGAAACGGATGCCCCAAGGATCGAAGCGAACGTGCCCGAGTCGTCAAGTCATCCGCGAGTAACGTTCCGGAAACGCAAATCGGGCAGAGCGGTGCATGACAACGGAGGTGCGCACCAGTGCGACCGGCAAGCGGCTCGAAGAGGATCACCATCACGGACGTCGCCCGCACTGCGGGCGTGTCCACCTCCGCCGTGTCGAAGGTGCTGACCAACGCCTACGGCGTGAGCGCCGCGATGCGGGAGCGGGTGCAGTCGGCCGTGGTCGAACTGGGCTACCGCCCCCACGCCGCCGCCCGCGGCATGCGGGGCCGCACCTACACGATCGGCGTGCTGCTCGCGAGCGTCCGCAACGCCTTCTACGCCGACCTCCTGGACGGCGTGAACGCGACGCTGCGCGACACCGAGTACGCGGTGTTCATCGGCTCCAGCTGTTCCTCCGAGATGGAGGAACAGACCAAGCTGATCCACGCCATGGTGGACCGGCAGATGGACGGTCTGATCCTGGTCGCGCCCGCTGTGGCGCGTGCGGAGGTGGTGCGCATCGCCGCCGATGTGCCGACGGTGGTGGTCGGGCACCACGATCCCTCACCGGCGTACGACCGCGTAGTCAACCAGGACGGGGCCGGCGTCGACCTGATCGTCGACCACCTGGTCGCACTCGGACACCGAGACATAGCCCATGTGTCGCATCCGACGGTGCCCGGCAGCCAGTGGGAGCAGCGGCCCGAGCACCACGTACGTGCCGCCTACCGTGACGCGATGGCCCGGCACGGTCTGGCCGACCTGGCCCGGGTCGTGAACTCGGGGTACTCGGACGAGGGCGGCTACCGCGGCGCCATGGAACTGCTCACCTCCACGCGCCCGCCCACCGCGATCTTCGCCGGCGCCGACGTCGCCGCGACCGGCGTCTTCCGCGCCGCCGCCGAACTCGGCCTGCGCATCCCCGAGAACCTCTCCCTCACTGGATACGACAACACCTCCATCGCCGCCCTCACCCCCGTGAACCTGACCAGCGTGGACCAGGCGGGCGCCATCATGGGCGAGACCGCGGCCCGACTCCTGGTGGAGCGGATCGAGAAGCGGCGCGACCGCTCTGTCGTCATGGCCTCGACACCGCGCCTGGTGACACGCGGCAGCACCGCACTGCTGCTCGACGCCTGATCCGGTCGACACCCTCGCCTCTCACGTGCGGACCAGCGCCGAACGGGGTTCGGACTCGCGCCGGGGTGCCCGCCGGGAAATTTCTGGGTCTCTCCTCTTGACGTGCCGGACTTTTTCACCTCAGGGTTGAGTCGTTTCAAACGTAGAACGTGCCACACAATGCAGGGAGCACAGATCGGTATGAGCCTTGAGCGTCCGGAACCCGACACCACGGTGTTCTCCATCCGGTTCGAGCACCGGGAGGACGCACTCGGCGTCGGCACCCCGGAGCCCCGGCTGTCCTGGCAGGTGCGCACGAGCGACCCCGGGTGGGGGCAGACGGCGTACGAGGTGGAGCTGGACGGCGACACCGTCGTACGGGTCGGGTCGGACGAGCAGATCCTGGTGCCGTGGCCCTTCGAACCCCTACCTTCCCGTACGCCAGATGACTTCCTTCAACCACTACGCGCTCGGAGCGGTCGCCGACTGGATGCACCGCACGGTGGCCGGACTCGCCCCCGCGGCCCCCGGCTACCGGGAGTTCACCGTACGGCCGCTGCCGGACCGGGCACTCACCCATGCCTCCGCCCGGCACATCACTCCCTACGGGGAGGCGTCGGTGAGCTGGCGGCGCGACAACGGGCGCTTCCATCTGGAGGTGACCGTCCCCGTGGGGGCTCGGGCCACCGTTCACCTGCCCGGCGAGGGCTGGCCGGACCCTGACCGCGACGCACGGCAGACACTTCTGGACGACCGAGGATCCCTGCCCGCCGGCCCCGACCGCGGTGGCGACCGTACGGGACCTGATGGACGACCCCGGCCTGTGGGAGCGCACGGTCGGTGTCCTGGTCCGGAACGGCCTCGGCACGGATCCCGCCCGGCTGGCCCGGCGACTGGAACCGTATCTGGACGTGCCGGCGCGTGAGCTGCCCACGCTGGCCAACAAGGTCCTCTTCGAGGACGGCGGCGCCGGCGCCGCCGCCGACCTGGAGGCGCTGTTGAGCAGCGCCACGCACTGACCTCCACAACACACACCCGCACATCCGCACACCGTGCTTCGTGGCGCCACCAGCCGCGAGCACCTGGAACAGCTCACATGGGGATGCCATGCCGCGTAAACGCTCGTTTCTGTTCGTCCTCCTCAGAGGCCTTCTCGTGTTCGCCGTGGTCGGAGGCACAGCGGTCGTGCCCGCGTCCGCCTCTTCCGCCGCGTCGGGCGACGGGAAGTTCTCCGTGGAGACTCCGACCACCAACGGCCGGGTGAACCCCCTGGGCATCGGGGGTGAGGACCCGGTCTTCGGCTGGCAGTCGACGTCGGCCCGGCGGGCGACTTCGCAGAAGGCGTACGAGGTCCAGGTCGGACGCGCGCCGGGGTCCGCCGACGTGTGGAAGTCCGGCAAGGTCGTGTCCGACCGCCAGGTCGGCGTTCGGTACGGCGGGCCCGCCCTGAAGCCGGCCACCCGCTACTACTGGCGTGTACGGGCCTGGGACGACAGGAACGCCGCGAGCCCGTGGAGTGCTCCCGCGTCCTTCGAGACTGGCCTGCTGGACTCCGGCGACTGGGACGGCGCCCAGTGGATCACTCGTCCGGAGGCCGCGAGTCAGCCGGGCAAGTGGACCGACTACGTCGCCAAGGCCGATTTCAAGATCGACAGCGCCGCCCTCGGCATGTTCCTGCGCGCCTCCGACGCGAGCAACGGCTACATGTGGCAGTTCAACGTCACGGGCTCAACCCCGATGCTGAGACTGCACAAGCAGGTCCAGGGGAACTACAGCGTGCTGCAGGAGATTGATCTCGCGCCCTACGGCTTCACCAACGCGAGCCTCCTCACCGACCGGCACACCGTCCGCTTCGAGGTGGCGGGCACCACCATCACGACCACCCTCGACGGCAAGCTGGTCAACACCTTCACGGACACCACGTTCAGCAAGGGCTACTTCGGTTTCCGCACCCACGGATGCTGCGGCGAGCAGGGAACCGTCTACGACGCCGTCGTGACCGGCGCCGACGGCGGCACGCTGCTCGACACCGATTTCGCCGCCGACAGAAACCCGTTCACCGGCGGTGAGATCGTCGGCTCCGCCCTCGTGGTGTCCGGCACCACGGACGCCCTCAGCGGCCCCGCGGTCCGGCCGCTGCCCCTGCTGCGTAAGGGCTTCGCGACCAAGGCCGGCAAGAAGATCGCCTCCGCACGCGTCTACGCGTCGGCGCTCGGCGTCTACGAGCTGGAGATCAACGGCAAGCCGGTCGGCGACCAGGTGCTCGCCCCGGGCTGGACGAACTACCGCAAGCGCATCCAGTCCCAGACGTACGACGTGACGAAGCTGCTCGCCCGTGGCGACAACGCGATCGGCGCGTCCCTGGCGAACGGCTGGTGGGCCGGCAAGGTCGGCATCGGCTGGAGCCGCCAGTACGGGGACACCCCCGCTCTCGTGGCGAAGGTCCGCATCACCTACACCGACGGCTCGGTCCAGTGGATCGCCACGGACGACTCGTGGAAGGCGGCCGGCGGCCCCTACGTCAAGGCCGACCTGCAGGACGGCGAGACCTACGACGCCGGTCTGAAGCCTTCGGGCTGGAGCCGGCCCGGATTCGACGACGCGGCATGGGAGCCCGCCACGAGCCTGGAGTCCCGGAGCGCCCTCCTGGTCCCGCAGAGCGACGAGCCGGTGCGCGCGACCCAGGTGCTCAAGGCCCGCACGATGACCGAGCCCACCCCCGGCGCCTACGTGTACGACCTCGGGCAGAACATGGTCGGGGTGTCCCGGCTGACCCTCACCGGCTCCGCCGGCCAGACGGTCAGGATCCGCTATGCGGAGGTGCTCAACAAGAACGGCACCCTCTACACCGACAACTTCCGCAGCGCCCGGGTCACCGACCGCTACACCTTCGCCAAGACCGGAACGGCGACCTACGAACCCACCTTCACCCAGCACGGATTCCGCTACATCGAGATCACCGGCGTGAGCGAGCCCTCCGCGCTCTCCGACGTCAAGGGCGTCGTGTGGGGCTCCGACCTCCCGTCCACCGGCACCCTGAAGACCTCGGACACCATGCTGAACCAGCTGGTCAGCAACATCTCCTGGAGCCAGCGGGGCAACTTCCTCTCCATCCCCACCGACACCCCCGCCCGCGACGAACGCCTGGGCTGGACCGGAGACATCAGCCTGTTCGCGCCGACGGCCAACTACCTCGTCGACACCCGCGCGTTCCTGTCCCACTGGATGGCGGACGTGCGCAACTCCCAATACGCCAACGGTGATCTGCCCGCCGTCGTCCCGACCCCGCAGGGCCAGTTCGGCGACAGCGGTGTCGGCTGGTCCGACGTGATGATCACCGTGCCGTACTCCGTGTGGCGTTCCTACGACGACACCCGCATCCTGCGGGAGAACTACCCCGCCATGCAGAAGTTCTTCCAGTTCGTGCGCGACAGCGCCGGACCGGACCTTCTCGAACCCGGCCGCACCACGTTCTTCACCAACGACTGGCTGCACCTGGACGACCCGACCGAGCAGGGCATCCTGGGCACGGCCTACTACGCCGAGAACGCCCGCATGATGGCGGAGACGGCCAAGGCTCTCGGCGACGACGCGGCGGCGTCCGAATACGCCAAGCTCTCCGCCGACATCCGCACCGCCTTCACCAGCGCCTACGTCGCCGCCGACGGCACGGTCAAGGGCAACTCCCAGACCGGGTACGCCATGGCTCTCGGCATGAACCTCGTCTCCGACCCGGCACTGGTCGAGAAGACCGGCGAGAAGTTCGTCGCCAAACTCGCGCTGACCGACTACCACCTGCGCACCGGCTTCATCGGCACACCGCTGCTGCTGCCCGCGCTGAGCAGGATCGGCCGGGCCGACCTCGCCTACAAGATGCTGCTCCACAAGGACTACCCGTCCTGGGGCTACGAGGTCGCCAGCGGTGCCACCACCATGTGGGAGCGGTGGAACTCGATCATGCCCAATGGCGACTTCGGGCCGGTCGACATGAACTCCTTCAACCACTACGCCTACGGCGCCGTGGGTGACTGGATGTTCCAGAACATCGGCGGCCTCTCCGCGATCGAAGCCGGCTACAAGCGTTCCCGGATCGCACCGGTGCCCGGCGGAAACCTGACCGAGGGCTCCGGAAGTCTCAAGACCGTCTACGGCGCTCTCTCCTCGAAGTGGAGCACCCGCGACGGCGCTCTCGACCTGAAGGTGACCGTGCCGGTCAACACCGTCGCCGAGGTCCACGTGCCGTCCGAGACCCGCCGGGCGGTCACCGAGGGCGGCGGACCGGTCGAGAAGGCGAAGGGAGTCCGGTTCCTCCGGATGGAGAACGGGGCCGCCGTGTTCGAGGTCGGGTCGGGCACCTACCGCTTCGGCGTCCACAGCGCTCACAAGTAGACCGCTGCGGCGTGAGGTCCCCCAGGGACCTCACGCCGCTGTGGAAGCGGGCGACCTGGCCGTGGTCAGCGCCTACTGCTCTCCCCCACCGGCCAGGTCGAGGTCCGAGATCGGCGGCGACGCCGAGCGGATCGTCATCGCGGGAGCCAGTGCGGGCGACGGCCAGGTCGCGGCGCTGGCCCTGCTGACCCGCTGGACGACCCCAATGACACGGTGTCCAGCCACCAGATGGCGGGCCTGTGCGTGTGGGATCACGCCTCCAACGAGATGGGCTGGACCTCGCTGCTCGGCGACCGGCGCAGCGGCCCGAACGTACCCGCCTACGCCGCCCGAGCCCGGGCCGAAGACCTGTCCGGGCTCCCTCCGGCCTTCCTGGACGTCGGCTCCGCGGCGACCTTCCGGGATGAGACCGTCGCGTACGCCTCGTGGATCTGGCAGGACGGCGGGATCGCCGAACTCCACGTGTGGCCCGGCGGTTTCCACGGCTCCGACATGATGGCACCGCAGGCCGAGGTGTCAGGCGATCCAGGCGGCACGACTGCGGGCTGGGCCGGCTGCTCGGGGAGTGAGGAAACGTGCGGATCACCGCACCATGAGCGGATGCGGGAGCTTGCCGGGCACCCTCAGAGGAAGGAGGAAAGACCGTCGAGGAGCCTGTCCACGTCATCGGCGGTGTTGTACGGCGCCAGGCCCACGCGCAGGACGGGATCCTGCAACTTCAGGGCGGCGAAGGGCTCGTACGCGTAGAACGACCCGGCGGGGGCCAGGACGTCGCGTGCGGCCAGGTGCACCTGGGCCTCGCGGGCGTCGCGGCCTTCGAGGGTCATCAGGAGGGTCGGGGTACGGTCGGCCGCCTTCGAGTGCACGGTGACGAGATCACTCGCTGGTCGGAGCGGGTATGCGAGACGGTGAACACCCTGGAAGCCGACCTGGTGTGCCACACCGGCGACATCGCGGACGGCACGGCCGAACGCCGCCGCGCCCAGGCCGTCCCACTCGGTACCGTGCAGGCCAGCCGGGCCCGGGTCTACGTCACCGGCAACCACGAGTACTACAGCGAAGCCCAGGGCTGGGTCGACCTGATGGACGAGCTGGGCTGGGAGCCGCTGCGCAACCGCCATCTGCTGCTCGAACACGGAGGCGACACCCTCGTGGTCGCCGGCGTGGACGACGTCACCGCCGAGTCCTCCGGCCTGCCAGGCCACCGCGCCCACCTCTCCGGAGCCCTGAACGGCGCCGACCCCGACCTGCCCGTCCTGCTCCTGGCCCACCAGCCCAAGTTCGTCGACCGGGCCGCAGCCGACGGCATCGACCTCCAACTCTCCGGCCACACCCACGGCGGCCAGATCTGGCCCTTCCACCACCTGGTCCGCATCGACCAGCCCGCCGTCGCCGGCCTCAGCCACCACGGCACCCGCACCCTCCTCTACACCAGCCGCAGCACCGGCTTCTGGGGCCCGCCGTTCCGCGTCTTCGCCCCCAGCGAGATCACCCTGCTCGTACTCCGCTCCCCACAGCGGCCCACCACGCCGTAGCACTGGGCGGGCCGGCACATCCGCTTGGAGCAGTCCACGAGCCCAGAGGTACGGCGTCGGCAGATGACCAGTCCCGTCTCGCTGAGGACAAGATCCGGACCCTTCCCGGGCCGACGGCTCCAACGAGCCATACGTGGCCACGTTCTACGCAGGTCAGCGACGCGTGACGCCTGCACCACCAGCAGACGAAGAACCTGCTGGGTCCCTCCCTTCCGCAGCCAACTGCGTTGCATACTCGAAACTCCTGCCGCAAGCCAGCTGGCCAATGGCGGGAAAGCAAGGCTGGCACATCCAGAATGAGGGGTGCTCCGCAGAGAGTCTCGGTGCCGTGTGTAGTCGTGACCCTTGCGGGGTGGCGATCTTCTGGCGAAGTGGGTCGGGACCACAGCTCCGGCCGCTGTGCCCACCAGTCGGTGCGAGTCGCCTCCGTCGTCCCACAGACAGCAGCGCACGGACCCGTTGGCTTCAGAAGCCGTATCTCAACCGATCATAAAACGTGCAGGTCGAACAGGGTTCCTGGTCGGGTGATCTTCTGGCTGTTCGCGCATGAGGGCAGGGCCTCTCGGTAGCTCGGGGATGCGAATCTGACCGAGCGATGTCGGGAGGCCCTCGCCACTGATGGCCGAATCATCCAAGTGGCCTGGGGCGAGCGCGAGGTGGCCGCCGACTGGCACTCAGTTCCTTCCTGGATGAGTGCGGTGCACCGCAGCAACGCGCACGTGTGGCGCCACATCCGGCTGCTCGGGGCAGATCAACGTAGCGCAGAGCGCTAACGGCTGTACTCCACCGGACCGCCAGTGCTGGCTGGGCAACGGTTTGAAATGGTTGCGGTTCCCGCCCCTGCGGGGCCAGTTGCCTCACCTTCGCGAACCCTCCCTGGCCGAGTAGCTTGAGAAATGTCTGCAATGCGTTCTCATTCGGCTGTTCTCGCCACCGGTAGCGCCGACTGACTACACCGTTGCCCCGGGCGTGTATCCACCGCCGCCGGTTGCGGCAAGAGAAAAGGAGAGGCCTGCACCGACGGCCACTTCGCCATCCCGTGACAGAGCTTCATTGACCGACTCCCGCGACATCGAGTTGGCCCACCATCAGCGGCGGGGACAACGTTCTTGCAGTCGGTGCGTGCCGCCGGGCCGTACACCGACAGGGATGGCCCCAACATGCAAAGCTTCATCACCTACCGCCTCGCTGGAGTCGTGCGGGTCAACAGCACTGATCCACACCCCGATGGGCAACGCCTCCACAGCTCCTCAGAGCTGCCAAAAGCCGCTTTCAGGACTTGAGCGGCCCGCACTGTAGCGCGTATTCGCCGGTTACCCAAACCGGCGATCGTCCAGACCATTGAACCATCCACACGCAGCTGCCGACGAGATCGAAGTGCAACCGCTGAATACATTGCAACGCCTTAAGGAACCATGCCAGCACAGTTCATGACCATCCAGGAAACAGCAGAATATCTAAATGTGTCCACTTCATGGGTATACAGAAATGCCACCCACTCAGGACTCTCTCCCTACAGATTTGGAGCGGGACGCAACGCCAAGATTCGATTCAAAGTGTCAGAAGTCGAAGCGTGGGTTAAACAACAGCGCACTCTGTAGCAAAGAGCCAAGTGTCGATGCACATCTAGTCGGCACAATCTGGCCGTAGACGTTACAATTTTCGTGATCGGGTATTTAATCTATGTCTCGTGCGTTGGTCCGTGGGATGGGTTCATTTTTCAAAACATGTGAGCATCCGCAGTCACGGTGGTCGAAGTGCCCTCACCTCTACAAGATCCGGTACCGGTCGGCCGCCGGGAAGCAGGTGCAGGAGTCAGGGTTCGCAACCCAGGACAAGGCCATCGGGCGTTTGACACAGATCTACAACGAGAAGAAGGAGGCCGGTCCGCGAGCCAAATCCAAGGCGGAGCGAGTCGCTGCCTACGGGGCAATGCGCTTCGAAAAGTACGCCACCGAATGGAAGGCGGCACAGCGAGACTTGGCCCCAGCCTCAGTGCGCCACCTGGACTCCCTGCTGCAGCACCACCTTTTCCCCGCGCTGGGCAGCCGGCGGATAGACACGTTCGACCACAAGGTCGTCGAGGAGTTCATCCAGACCCTGGAACGGCGCGGCGTCGGCTTGGCCACCCAGTCCAACGCCTTCGACAAGCTCAAAGCCATCCTGCTCGACGCCCACCGACTGGGCCTGTTCGACGAGAGCCCCCTCAGGGGCGTCAAGGCCCCGCAGTACAACCCCAAGCGCGCGGTCATTCCCTCACCAGAGCAGTTGCGTCTGATACGCACAGCAGGCGATGACGTGTTCGCGTTGATCGTCAGCCTGATGAGCGGCTGCGGTCTCCGCAACGGCGAGGCAGCCGCAGTCAACCTCCGCAACATCGTGGCCGACGACGTCTACCGGATCACAGAACAGGTAAACCAGACGACCGGCGAGTACGCCTCCCTCAAACACCGCAAGCCGAACGACTACCGCGATGTTCCCCTGCCTGCCCGGGTCAGAGAAACCATTGAGTGGTACGCGGACAAACACGGCACCGTCGGCGGCTACCTGCTGCGCCACCCGAACGATTCGTCTCGGACGTTCCCGTCCTACTGCCTCAGCAACCAATGGCGACGCATCAAGGAGAAGGGACGAGCAGAGATCCCCCAGGGGATGGTGATCTATGGCTTCCGGCACTTCTTCGCTTCCAACTGCCTCAGCCACGGCGTACCCATCACCGACGTGGCTGAGTGGATGGGGCACAAGAATATCGACATCACCTTCAAGATCTACCGGCACCTCATGCCCGGCTCGATCAGTACAGCCGCCAGTGTCCTCAATCTGGACCTCGTCGCGTAGCTGTCAACCCATGCCTGAGGCAGATCGATGATCCGCCTGCCCCGCACCCGTAACGTCCTGTCACGGGACGCCACAGACGTAGTGGGCCCGGTCACCTCGGAGTGCACGGCCAGATCAACCGGCGCCGCTATCCAAGTTCTTCAGTGACCAGCCGAAGCCTAGCGACCTGTTCGATCCGCAACACCAGCCATCTGGACGGCACGTCGCAACGGGGCGACGGCCGCCCGATGCAGCACAAGCATCCGGCATTGCTGCTTCCGCCGTCCGTGGACCTTCACTCAGCCGCAAGGTTGAGGTTGAGGATTTTGGCTGCTGAGCTGATCGAGCCGGGCATGAGGTGGCGATAGACCTTGAAGGTGATGTCGAGGCTCTTGTGCCCCATCCACTCGGCAACGTCTGTGATCGGAATCCCGCTGTTCAGGCAGTTCGACGCGAAGAAATGGCGGTTCCCGTAGAGCACCATCCCTTCCGGAATGTCCACAACGCCCGCCGCCTTGATCCGCCGCCACTGATTGTCCATCCCGTGATGCGGATACGGCTTGCTGACATCGGTGGGCTGACGCAGCAGGTAACCATCGATGGTCCCATATTTTTGGGCGTACCACTCAATCGTCTCCCGGACCCGAGCCGGCAAAGGAACGTCTCGGTATTCTCCCGGCTTCCGGTGCTTGAGCGGCCCGTACTGCCGGGTGGACATGATGGTCTGCTCGGCAACCCGATACACGTCATCGGCCACTATGCTCTTGAGGTTCACTGCCGCCGCCTCACCGTTCCGCAGGCCACAGCCGCTCATCAAATCGACGATCAACGTGAACGCGTCATCGCCTGCGGCCCGTATCCCCCGCAACTGTTCCGGAGAGGGAATCACGGCCCGTGCAGGGTTGTACTGCGGCGGCTTGACGCCGGCCACGGGGTTCTCGGGATAGAGGCCCAGCCGATACGCGTCAAGGAGGACCGCTCGCAGCTTGTCGAAGGCGTTGGACTGGGTTGCCAGACCGGCGCCTTTGCGCTCCATGGTGCGGATGAAGCCGTCAACCACCTTGAGGTCGAAGGAGTTCATCCGCCGGCTGCCGAGCGCCGGATAAAGGTGGTGCTTCAAGAGCGAGTCGAGGTGCCCTACCGAGGTGACAGCCAGGTGCCGCTGCCCGGCCTTCCACTCCTCCACGTACTCCTCGAATGACATCTCCCCGTACGTCCGGATGCGCTCCGCCTTCGACTGAGACTGCGGGGCCGCCTTCTTCTCGTTGTAGATCTCCAACAAACGCCCGATGGCCCCGTCCTGGGTCTCGAACCCAGACTCCTCCGCCTGACTCCCGGTCGTCGACCGATACCGGATCTTGTACGGGTGACGGCACTTCGACCACCTCGACCGCGTATGCTCGCACTCCTTGAAGAACGACCCCATCCCACGGGCCAACGAATCCCGGGCCACGGTCAACCAACTCCTCGCGACTGATGCTGACGGTTTGCTGACCAGCAGCCGTCCCGAAGGTCGTTGACCTGCGGAAACAGTGGCGACGCTCGATATGTGGTGGAACTTCGTCGGCCGCACTCAGGAGGAGATCGTGCAGGCGCGCGACGACTGGGCGAAGGGAACCCGGTTCGGCGAGGTGAAGGGCTACGACGGCGATCCTCTCCGTGCGCCGTCTCTGCCCGAGACACCGCTGAAACCACGGGGAAGGGTGCGCTGACCAGGGGAAACCCGAGCCGGCGGTCCCGGGCGTCCGGGACCGGCTGTCAGCCTGTGCAGTTACCAGGATCTTTCGCAGCGCCGCGCCTCGGATGCTGCCCAGGGAGTTGAACGTGCAGGACATTGTTGTCGACCCCGTTGCCCACAATCGGGCAGCCTGGGACAGGTATGCCCAAGAGGGCAACGAGTGGTCGAGGCCGGTGAGTGCTGAGGACGTCGAGCGCGCCCGCATGGGCGACTGGTCGATTGTTCTCATCGGACGTGAGCCAGTAGACCGCTCCTGGCTGCCGACGGACCTGACCGGCAAGGACGTGTTGTGCCTGGCCTCCGGTGGTGGCCAGCAGGGTCCGATCCTCGCCGCCGCAGGGGCGCGGGTCACCGTATTCGACAACTCACCACGCCAGCTCGGCCAGGACCAGATGGTGGCGGCGCGCGACGGACTCGAGCTGCGCACCGTCCTGGGCGACATGCGCGACCTCAGGGCCTTCGGCGACGCAGCATTCGACGTCGTACTCCATCCGGTCTCCAACCTGTTCGTACCGGACTTGGCACCGGTGTGGCGCGAGTGCTTCCGCGTCCTGCGACCGGGCGGAACTCTGCTCGTGGGCTTCCTCAACCCTGATGTGTACTTGTTCGACCACGAGGCGCTCGACGAGCGCGGCGAGCTGATCGTCGTGCACAAGCTGCCCTACAGCGATGTCACGCAGTACTCCGCCGAGGAACGCGCCACGAAGTTCGGCGCGGATGCCCCTCTTGAATACAGCCACACCCTCACCGACCAGATCGGCGGGCAACTCGCCGCGGGGTTCGTCCTCACCGGCTTCGCGGAAGCGCCGCACCAATCCAACGCATCTGCTCAATACATGTCGCACTATTTTGCGACACTGGCGGTCAAGCCGGGCTGACCCAGCCGCGGGACCGGCCCAGACGGCATAGTGGCATTAGCGGTGACTGTCACAGTGGCTTGCGGGATGGCTTCCTGCGCTGGGGAGTTTACGCCCACCGCCGGAAGAGCAAGAAATCCCACCGCAAAGGTAGCGAGACCCACAAACGAACTCACAAGTGCCGAGAACCCAACCAAATCTGCGCGTTGTCGTGGCGCTGGCTGTGCGGGGGCTGGTGGCGCGGATGGTTGGGGTGGCGTCGCAGGTGGACTTGGAGAAGGGGGTTCTGGCAACGAATCCGACATGTCAATCGCCTCGCTGACGAGCTTCCAGGTTGCTCCTTCTCCTGGAGTCTAGCGATCTCGGATCGTCTCCTCCGGGGCTTCACGTAAGTGGAATGGGCATCGCCGTACTTCCGCCGGCGCAGATTGGAAAAGTTGTCCCCAATGAGCCAGGTTCGCTCATTATCGATCCAGTGAGCCTTTCCCGGTAAGCGCCCGTCGCTCGTTGTGATCGCGATGCTGGCGCTGCGGCCCCGTGCGGTCCTCAAGTCCGTGCAGGCGTAAGGCCCCTGGTAGGAACGATCTTGCGAAGGAAAGATCCGACCGAGGGGCCTCACGTGTCGATCAGTGAGCTCTTTCAGAGTGGCCACTGATCGGGTGACGACGTCGACGTCCGCAACGGACAAGGCCCCTATGCCGTTGAGGGAGGTGTTCGACGTCTCAACTCATCGGCGCAGGAGCCTTGTTGGTTGCCTATCCTGCCGCACTCGACCTGCCTCATGCCCTGGTCGAGTGGGTCACCATGATCATCGTCACCCGTGAGGGTGACCGACGTTGCAAGCTCCCACCGCACCAACGTGCCCTCGTCGGCCTGGTGTACCTACGCAAGCACGACACCCTCGCCCAACTCGCGGCCGGCTTCGGCATCTCCGTCGGCACCGCCCACTCCTACACGACAGCCGTCATCGACCTGCTCGCCGACCGCGCACCCGGGCTTCTGCGAAGCCTGCGCGAAGCCGACCCCGACTACGTCCTGCTGGACGGCACCCTCACGGAGTGCGACCGGGTAGGCGACAGTCGGGCCGACTTCTCCCAAAAACACCGACGTCACGGCGTGAACGTGCAGGTGGTGACCGATTCAGCCGGACGACTGCTGTGGATCTCGCCCGCACTGCCCGGCCGCGCGCACGACCTGACCGCGGCCCGCACTCACCGGATCATCCGAATCTGCGAACGCCAGGGCATCCCGATCCTCGCCGACCGCGCCTACATCGGAGCCGGCCCATGGGTGACCACACCACGCAGGCGCCCACCCGGCCGCGATCTCACACCCACCCAGCAAACCGTCAACCGCGCACTGTCGGCGGCACGCGCACCGGTCGAGCGAGGCGTCGCACGGTTGAAGTCCTGGCGCATCTTCCGCAAAGCTCGGTGCAGCCCGAACCGAATGTCGTCAATCGCAGCCGCCGTCCTCACCCTGGAGCGGCACCGCTGAAACGCTCAGTGTCACATATACCGCCGTGCTTGATGTGAAGCGGTCCACCGCCGAGCACCTGGCCCGGCTGCTGCGCGATCACCGCATCGTGGCCGGAACCCGCAAGGGGCGGCGTGCGCTGGGCTGCTTCCGGCAGGCGGTGTTCATCCTGCGCTGGTTCCTCGACGGCACCCGGCTTTCCCAACTTGCCTGCGACAACGGCCTGTCGGCCTCCACCGCCTACCGTTACCTTCACGAGGGGCTGACCGTTCTGGCGGCCGGAGCACCGGACCTCGCGACCGCGCTGGAGCGCGCGAAGGCGGCCGGGCTGACACATCTGAACCTCGACGGTACGGTCATCCGCACCGACCGCGTCGCCGCCCCGGGCCCCAACGGCGCAGACCTGTGGTGGTCCGGAAAACACCAACGCCGGTAAGTTACGGGCCCGTCGGCTGCGGCGCCTGAATGGTGATCTTGTACTCCGCCCTGCTCAACGGCGTTCTGCTTACTGCCCGGGCGTAGGCGAGAGTGCCTTTGCGTTCGCGGGTCTTGGTGCGTCGCCGGCGCTCAAGGCGGGGGCTGGACCAGATCTCGTGGAAGACGTCGAGGAGTGCTGGCGGGGTGCCGCGGCCAACGCTGCGCACGAGCGCGCGGAGCGTGACGGTGAAGGAGATGCGGTCCGGGTCCGCAGGGACGTCCTCGGGGTTCTCGCGTGCTGCGCGGGCCCGGATGATCTGCACGATCTGGTAGACGATGAGCAGCGCGTACAACTCCTGGGCGACGCCGTTGGGTTCACCTGAGCGCAGCACATTCCGCATCCCGCTCAGGTGGATCTTCAGGTCGGCATAGCCGGTCTCGGCTTCCCAGCGCTCCGCGTACAGCTTCACGATCTGTAGCGCCGGGGCTGTGACGTGGTCGAAGAGAGTGGTGATCAGCAGGTAGGACTCGCTGCGGGACTCGCCGTGCTCGGGGACGACGGTGATATCGGCCTGGATGACGCGGATGGGCATGCCCGCGTCTTGCCGGGCACGCACTCCGCGTCGCTGGGGGCGCACGCCTTTGGCCCGGGCCCTGGCGATCAGGTCGGGAGTGATCTGGTTGGCGGCCGGCAGATGAGAGAGGTACGAGCCGTCGGGCAGGCGGCGCAGGACCGGCAGCCGACGGTTGGCGATGGCCCGAATGATTAGATCGGCGCCGGTGGCCCGGACGGTCGCGACGTGCGCGGACCCCGAGAAGTACCGGTCCGCCAGGACCAGCATGCCCGCGCGCAGACACCCGCCGTGCACCAGCTTGCGCAGCAGCGCTCCCTCGCTGGTCGAGCGGCCGCCCCATGCCGCGTCGAGGATGGCCCGGGTGCCGCACGCGATCAGAGTCAGCACGCGGATCTGCGGGCAGCGGCCCGGATCCTTGTTGCTGCGGCCGGGAGCCGGGCCGAACGCGGCGCGGTTGGGCACGGTGTCCGGGACATCGAGGGTCGTGCCGTCCACGGCGGTCGTCAGCAGAGCCAGATCGTGCCCGAACGCGGTCGCGCCGGGATCTTCCGGTCCGCAGTGAGCACCCCGTAACAACAGGAACAGGGACTTCAAGGGCTCACGGCCAAGGCGGCGACGCGCCTGCACCGCCGCCGGCGCACTGGGCACCCGCAGGTGGCGGGCGCCCGCACGGTGGTGCAACTGCTCGAAGAGCATGCGCAGTACTTCCCGGTAGCCGACGCTCGGATACAGCCACAATGCGAGCACCAGATACAGCGTCACCCGGGCCGGCAGCTTACGGACGCGACGCTCCCGGCGGCCGCACCGGGTGATCACCTCGTCGATCAGGGCCGGTGGGACGATCTCGGTGACGGCTCCCAGCGTCAGTTGCCCGGCGACTGGTGCGTACCGGGAAGCGTGGGGTTGGCTTGCGGAAACGGATTCTGCGGCAGGAGCATGGGTGGGCAACAGGGCCTCCGTGGTCGGCGGATTTCTTGGTCGAAACCAGTCGACACAGGGGCCCTGTTGCCACGTCAAGGACTCTGACGGGCCCGTAACTTACCGGCGTTGCGGAAAACACAAGCACCATGGCGGGAACGTACAGGTCATCTCCACTCCGGACGGCTGGCCGATCTGGGTTTCACCGGTCCGCCCGGGCCGGGAACACGACACCACCTGCGCCCGCCACCACGGCCTGATCGACGCCCTGAACCGCATCGCCGCCGAGCTGGACATGTCGACCCTCGTCGACCTCGGCTACGAGAACGCAGGCGACGGCTTCCGCCACCCCGTCAAGAAGCCCGCCGGAGGCGAACTGACCGAGGCCCAGCAGACCTACAACAAGGTCATCCGTGGCATCCACGGCATCTGCGAACGCGCCAACTCCCTGCTCAAGACGACCTTCAAAGCACTACGTCGGGTCAGCCTCGACCCCAGCCGCATCACGAAGATTGCCGCCGCAGCCCTCGTCCTGCTTCAACTCGAGTACGACCGCACCATCTGAACAATCACACAACGTCATGGTCCATTTTTGGGACAGGCTCACTGTGCCCGGTGGCGGCGACCTTCCCCATGACAATGTGCTCGCGGTGCCCGGCACGTTGCTGGTTCCCGGCACCAACACCCTGGAGATACGCAGTTCCACCGAGGCGCGCAGCAGACTGTGGCTCTACCGGATCACCCTGGACTCCGTCCATGACCGGGGCTGCTCCGAGCGCGCTCTGGACGCCGAGGCCGGCAAGCCGTTCGTCTTCAGCTTCAGCAGCGAGCGACGGGTGCTGGACTCCGCGTCCTGGGAGTCCGCCCCGAGGCTGCGCTTCCTTGTCGACCGGGGCGAGCAGACGCTGCCCTCGCAGCTTTCCTGGCGCGGAGCGGACGGGGCGGAGGCGACGGTCAGCTTCGCGTCGGGCATGTCCGGCTTCTACGGCTCCTACCGGGCCGCGGACGGCGCGATCGGCGAGTTCCGCGGCAGTCTCACAGAGCGGCTGGCCTTCTCGGAGGGGCCCGCGGACATGCCGGTCCTCCGATTCCGTACGGAGGAGGGGTGGGGCGGGTCCTGGCACGCGTCCTCGGAGCTGCGGCTGCTGGTCGACGACGGCGGCGCACCCGTGGAGCGCATAGCCTGACGCGACCAGCGGGAGAACTCCGGCTCGGTCAGCCTGCGGGGCACCGGCTCCCGGCCCGCCGACGCACACACCCATGACGTCACCGCCAAGGTGACAGACATCGACGCGAGCAACGAATTCCGGGCCGCGGGGGAGATCGCCGCCAACCTTCTCGACCGTGCCAGGAACAAGTGGCTGTCCCACGAGAACAGCGCCCGCCTGGACTTCCTCCTCTCGCAGCCCACGGCTGTCGCGTCGTACACACTGACATCCGCCAACGACTGCCCGGGACCGCGATCCCCGGAGCTGGCACTTCCGAGGATCGCACGACGGCAACCAGTGGACGACCCTGGACTCCCGGACCCAGCAGGTCTTCACCGAGCGCTTCCAGTTCGCGAGCTACTCCTTCGGCAACACCACGGCGTACCGGCACTATCGCCTGCACATCACGCGCAACGGCGGCTCGCGGGAACTGCAACTGTCGCAGGTGCGTCTTTTCCGGGCTTCCCCCGCTGCCGCCCCGCGTACCCCGGACAAGTTCATCGGGTCCTACCAGCGTGCGGGCGAGGGCGTCATCGGATACCGCGGCACGGCGGTACCCGGCTCCGGCGCTGTCGACTCCGACGCCACCGGGACGGTCGGGGAGAGGGACGACGCCCGCCTGAGTCAGCTCATCGGGGAGCTGGAGCAGACCGCCCAGAACCTGGGCGGCGCGGCCAGGACCATCGACAAGGTGGCGGACTGGCTCGACACGCGCTGACCGTACGAAGTCCGGCTCCGCCCGTCCGCCCGAACGCGCGCCGGTGCCGCGAAGATCACGAGGTGGCCAGAGAGGCCCGGACCTCCGGGTAGTCCACCTCGTCGGGCAGCCGGTGGCCGAGAGCGGTGAGCCGCGCCGCGACGTCCGCCGGGCTTCTCCCCGTCAGGCTCGCGCTGCGCAGGACGTGTTCCAGGTGGACGTTGTCCAGGTACGAGCGGTCGACCGTCTCCAGCAGCCGGATGTCCTCCTCGTCGACGGTCTCGGGCAGCTTCGCGTTCTCGTGCAGCCAGTGCCCCAGCGCGGCCAGCCTCTCGGCGATGTCCGCGGGGCTCCGTCCCGTGGTGAGGGCCGCGCGCAGGATGTGCCGCATCTGTAGCCCGACGACAGTGTTCTTCAGCAACCAGGGCGCGCGGCCGTCGAGTTCCTCACTGAGGATGGTGAGGTCGTCGGCCTCCGGGTGGTCGGGCACGACCGGTTGAGCCCAGCCCAGCTCCGTCAGCCGGGCGGCGACGTCCGCCGGACTGCGGCCCAATTCCTGTGCGACAGCGAGAATGTGCCCGATGGATTGAGCCCCGTAGAGGGGGCGAGCACCGTGTTCTGTAGAAGACCTGAGGAGCAACTCGTCGCCGGGGTCAGGGGTGTACGGCAGCCGGAGGCCGAACGCGAGCAGTCGCGTGGCGGCGGTGTGCGGGCTGCATCTCAAGTGCTCGGCCGCGCCGAGCACGTGGGACGCGGGCACCTCGTCGTCCCAGTCGAGCCACTTCACATAGGGGCCGGGGTTGACGCTGATCAGCGTGGCGTCACCGCGATCGGGGGATTCGGGCAGCGCCCTGCCATCGCCACCGAGCCGGTAGCCGAGAGCGGTCAGCCGCCGTGCGACGTCGGCAGGACCTCGATCGGCCAGGCCCGCCGATTCGAGTATCTGGCGCAGGGACACCGGCTTGCCGACGTCGAGCCATGCAGGCCTGGATTCCGCGCTCGTGTCCCTGACCAGCGGGATGTCGTCGAGGGCGACGGTGTCGGGCAGCGTCTCGGGGTGCTGGATGTCGGTGTGCCCCATGGCGGTCAGCCGTGCCACTACGGCGGCGGGGCTCCACCTCAGCAGGGCAGCGGCGTGCAACACGTGGCCGTACGGAACCTGTTCGGCCGGCAGGAGCCAGGGGCGGCGGCCATTGACTTCGCGACTGGCGATCCGGCGGTCGTCCGGGTCCTGGGACTCGGGGGCTTGGAACATCGTGCGGCCTTTCGACGGCGCTGGGAGCGGTGACGGGGAACGAGAGAGAGAAGTGGAGGGTCAGGACCTGGCGACGGCGGTCATTCGGCGACCGCGATGTACCGGCCGTGTTCCTGCCCCCACTCGGGGTTGCCCCCGTCGTCCTCCTGCCTGGCGGTCAGATTCACACGAACCCCCTGCGGCTCCAGCTCTGTCCAGATCCGCAGCATCATGGCGTCGCTGAGGAAGTGGTGCGAGAGGTCCAGCTCCCGCAGGTGGCTGAGCGGCTGACCGTGCAGCAGTGCCTCCACGCCCGCGTCGGTGAGCGTGCCCAGCGCCAGGCTCAGCGACGTGAGCCGGGATATGACCGGCGCGGAGGCCAGCGCAGCAGCCAACTCGTCCTGGACCGGGCTGTTCTGCAACCCCAGGTGGCGCAGTGCGGGCTTGCCCGCACCCGCGAGCAGCGGGGCGAGGTGCTCAACAGTGGTCCCACCGCCGTAGCTTTCGTCACCCAGCCACAGCTCCAGGCGCTCCAGGGAAGGCAGATCGGCTGCGGCGATCTGCGCCACCGCCTCCGGGGGCAGCCCGCCGGACTCGACGCGCAGCACACGCAGTTCTCCGTGGCCCGTCACGGGGAAGTCCAGGCCTTCTCCACCGCGCAGGACCAGCTCCCGAAGACCGGGGAACGCCTCCAGGACGGGCGCGACATTGCCCAGGTATATCGTGGAGATCATCGACTCCTCGTCCTCCAGATCGCCGAGGAAGAGTGCTTCGAGTCCGGTCAGCCGGGAGCGGAGGCCGATCAGCGGTTCGTCCGGAAGCCCGCCGTCGGCGTCGTACCAGGGGTGACCGAATACCAGCGCCCGTACTTTCTCCAGCTCGACCGACTCGGTGAAGCGTGCCCAGTAGGCGTCGACGCGCCCCATGTAGTCGGCCTCGTGGGGTATTTCCGCGCACTGGATGCGCCAGGCCACGGAACCCGGATCAGGAAGGTTCTCGGGGTTCACCTGCGGTGAAAAAGTGAATGTGGGCAGTCCGTAGAACCGCTCGACATGGTGCACATAAGACAAAACGTGACTCCCTACACTCCAGACCTGGCGGCTGTTCAGTGTTTTTCTATCAGTCGCCTCTGACAAGTGGATCCAGATCCGGTGGTGTTGGTCCGGAAGGCCGTTTCGCGGGCTGCGCGCATTCGCCCGAGACCGTGCAGCTGAGCCTCGCCGGTGGCCGGGGCGGTGCTTCGCGGAGCCGGACCGCGTTCAGCCTCACTGAGCTTTTCCCGGTAAGCACCCGTCGCTCGCTGTGATCGCGATGCTGGCGCTGCGGCCCCGTGCGGTCGTCAAGTCCGTGCAGGCGTAAGGCCCCTGGTAGGAACGATCTTGCGACAGATTGTTCTGACCGAGGGGCCTCACGTGTCGACCAGTGTCACATACACCGCCGTGCTCGATGCGAAGCGGACCACCGCCGAGCATCTGGCCGGCCTCCTGCGTGACCACCGGATCGTGGCCAGGACCCGCGAGGGCCGACGTGCGCTGGGCTGCTTCAAGCAGGCCGTACTCGTGCTGCGCTGGTTCCTCGACGGCACCCGGTTGGCTCAACTCGCCCGTGGCAACGGACTGTCGGCCTCCACCTCCTTCCGCTACCTCCACGAAGGACTGGCCGTCCTGGCCGCCGGAGCACCGGACCTGTCCACCGCGCTGGAGCGTGCGAAGGCAGCCGGGCTGACGCATCTGAACCTCGACGGCACGGTCATCCGCACCGACCGCGTCGCCGCCCCGGGCCCCCACGGCGCAG
Organism: Streptomyces kryoterrae; assembly: GCF_054072135.1. Lineage (NCBI taxonomy): Bacteria > Bacillati > Actinomycetota > Actinomycetes > Kitasatosporales > Streptomycetaceae > Streptomyces > Streptomyces kryoterrae. The sequence continues at coordinate 1,139,126 of NZ_CM133358.1, forward strand.
ACCTCTGGTGGTCGGGAAAACACAAGCACCATGGCGGGAACGTACAGGTCATCTCGACTCCGGACGGCTGGCCGATCTGGGTCTCGTCAGTACGGCCGGGCCGGGAGCACGACACCACCTGCGCCCGCCACCACGGGCTGGTCGACGCCCTCAACCGCATCGCGGCCGAGCTGGACATGCCGACCCTCGTCGACCTCGGCTACGAGAACGCCGACGACGGCTTCCGCCACCCCGTCAAAAAGCCCGCCGGAGCCGAGCTGACCGAGGCTCAGCAGACCTGCAACAAGGTCATCCGCGGCATCCACGGCGTCTGCGAGCGCGCCAACTCCCTGCTCAAGACCACCTTCAAGGCCCTGCGCCGGGTCAGCCTCGACCCCAGCCGCATCACGAAGATTGCCGCCGCAGCCCTCGTCCTGCTTCAACTCGAGTACGACCGCACCATCTGAACAATCACACAACGTCATGGTCCATTACTGGGAAAGGCTCAGTGAGCAGCCCTCACCTTCGGGTGGCTGAGATACGAGTCTTTCTCGCTGGCTAGAACTGGGTTGCTAACCTGGCGTGGGCCGCTTCCTTTGCAAGGCGTGGCCTAACAGCGGCCCGTTTCGGATTGACGTTGGCGACTACTCACGACCCACGGCAACGAAGTAGTCATGCCTTGAGAATGCAACTTCACGCCAGCACCCCCAGCGCTCGACGATGCACGCCTTTCTCTCCGCGCTCATGGGGCCTGTCCGGGACAGTCCTTCCGAAGGATCATTGATGACCCGCTCATGTCCGTGATGTGGTAACTCGTCGAGAAGGCGGGCGGCACGGAGTGCAAGCTCCAAGCGTCGACATGATGCGTGAGGCTTGCGCAGTCCGCTACCTCTTACTCCGGGGACAATTGGTCGTAAGTGATGGCTCCTGTATCCCCAGGGCCATGGCATTCCGGGTTCGTTACGTGAGACCGAGGGCTCGTAGGGGCCTGTGGTAGTCGCGGCCGGCGTGGTGGAGGGCGGCGGCGATGTTGGTCTGACCGTCTTGGCGGAAGACGCTGATGGCGAGGTTCCGCCGCCAGCCCCGGCACCCAGGGTCGGCGCACCATGGAGACCTCGGTCAACCGCGGGCCCATCGTGCTCGCCATCGCCCATTGGCAGGCCTTCCTCCAGAACCTCGCGCAGGCCCTCATCGACGCCGCAACCGCCCACCGGCGACGGAGCCACCCAGTCCTGGCCGGCGCCGTGGCGCGAATGGACGACCGACTTCCAAGCATCGATAGAGAAATTCTCCACGCCGGGGCAGAAGCCGTATTCGGACTGGCTGCAGGGGGTCTTGTTCGGGAGAGCGGAGACGATGGAGGTCAACCTTTTACGATTTCGGCAATCCGAGCGCGTACCTGCGGATCCAAGGCCAGCCCTTTCGGAAGCTTGGTTGAGGGATAGGGAAAGCCACTCACTACCTGTTCGACAGTGAGGGACCTGGCCTCGGCCAGGTCCGCGCCGTAGAGGCGCGCGCCTTTGAGGCTCGTGTTTTCAAGGTGAGCGCCCGTAAGGTGAGCATCCTGGAGGTTCGCGTCGCTGAGGCTCGTGTTTTCGAGGTCCGTATCGTTGAGGTCTGCGTTGCTGAAATTCGCGCCGACGAAGACCGCGTCGCTGAGGTTTGCGTTGCTGAGGTTCGCACGGTTTAGGTACGTCGAATAAGCGTTGACGTGGTCGAGGTTTGCACTGCTGAGATCCGCGTCGCTGAAGTTCACGGCGCCGATGTCCGCGCCTCTGAGGTATGCGCCGACGAGGCGCGCGCCGCTGAAGTTCGCGGCGCCGAGGTTCGCGCCGGCGAGATGAGCGCCGTTGAGGTTCGCGCCGTTGAGGCGCGCGTGATCGAAATTCACCTCCCGAAGGTCCGCGCCAGCCAGTTCTGTCCGTGTGTATTCTCCGTGCTGGAACCGGGGAAGGTTCACTCCCCGCAGGTCTGCGCTGTGCAGATCGACCAGGGCCGTGCCGTCGTTGAACGGGCGGCGCGTAGCGAGGACTTCGAGGGCTGCTGTTATGTCCGGTGCGGGGCCCTCCCACCGGACCTGGTGTTTCGTCGCGTCGGATGCGGGGGCGTGGACGCGGATGAAGGCACTGAGGACGCGGATGACTGTGGGTTGGTCGCGGGCGGAGTCGGTCATGATGCGCTGGAGTGCGTAGATGCCGCCGAGGCGGGTGTCGACGGTGTCGGAGCCGAGGTTGGCGACTGCGTCGTTGTAACGGTCGGTGATCTGGCCCTGCTCGGTGACGTTCAGTGTGTCCTGGGCTTGCCGCACGGTGGCGAAGGTGAAGATGAGCGCGATGACGGCGGCGATGCCGGGCAGGCCGGTTACGGTGACCATCGCCCATTGTGTCCGCAGCAGCCGCCGTTCGCGTTCGCGTTCCGCCGCGGCCGCGACGGCGGCTGGGTCCGGCGGCTGTGGTGGGTGAGGCGGAACAGGTGGCGGTGTGTTCGGCGGGCCAGCCGGTGGCGGTGTACTCATGGATCCCCCCGTGGCACCGATCGGGCCGGCCGGCGTGTATCGAGCCTGGCCCCGGTTGATTGCCCTGGTTCACTCTCAGTGTTTACCGACTTGGGCACGGTACCGGCCGTCAGCCCTGTACGGGAGGGGCACGTGGGGATACCCCTTTCTCTTTAGTCGTTGGTGTCACGGCGGGGGCGGTTCATGGCGGCTACGGGCCAGCCAGGCTCGGACGGTATCCGCGAGCCAATACGGTTTGCCGCCCTCCACCAGGTCGGGAGGCGGAAGCAGGCCGTGCTTGCGGTAGGAACGCACCGAGTCGGTCCGCGCACCGATGTACGCCGCGATCTCCCATGGATGAGCCACTCGGCATAGCGCTTTCGCAGCAGTGCCTTCGGCCTTCTGGAGTATCTGTTCCGTGCGACCGTCCGGCTCATCATGGGCGGAGATTCCCACCCCCCAAAAAAAACCAACTCCCTGATCAATGCGGGGTTTTGGTCTGGGCCAGCGCATCGCTCCTCTGGTTTTCACCAGACAGGAGTGGCGTCCGGTCGCAAGCAGGCAAGTACGGACGTCTTGGGGCCAGTAAGTGGCAGACCCGGGCGGGCATGGCCGGCATGCGCTGAGATGGCTCGATTCACCGCAAACTGCAAGTCAGTTGGGGCCGCCATGAGCGACATGATCACATCAGGGTCGACCTACGGGGCAGGAACTGCCGAGCAGGCTCATCACCCATCCGGCGTCCCGAGCCGGGTGAGCGAGCCGGGAGCGGCCGAGGACAGGTTCCGGGGACTGCTGGAGGCAGCCCCGGATGCGATGGTCATCGTGGACGGCACCGGGATCATCCGCCTCGTCAATGCGCAGACCGAGGCCCTCTTCGGTTACCGACGGGACGAACTCCTCGGCCACCCCGTCGAAATCCTCATCCCCGGCCGGTTCCGCGCCCACCATGCCACGCACCGCAACGGATACGCCAACACCCGCCAGGTGCGGCCCATGGGTGCGGGTCTGGAGCTGCACGGACTGCGCAAGGACGGCACCGAGTTCCCCGTCGAGATCAGCCTCAGCCCCCTGGAAACCGCCGACGGGCTCCTCGTCTCCGCCGCCGTACGCGACGTCAGCGAACGCAAGGCCGCCGAGGAGAGGTTTCGGGCACTGCTGGAGGCGGCCCCGGACGCGATGGTGATCGTCGACAACACTGGGATCATCAGGCTCGTCAACGCCCAGACCGAGGCCCTCTTCGGTTACCGACGGGACGAACTCCTGGGCCGTCCGGTCGATTTGCTGGTGCCTGAACGGTTCCAGGCCAACCACACCCGGCATCGCGACGGTTACACCAACACGCGGCAGGTGCGGCCCATGGGTGCAGGTCTGGAGCTGCACGGACTGCGCAAGGACGGCACCGAGTTCCCCGTCGAGATCAGCCTCAGCCCCCTGGAAACCGCCGACGGGCTCCTCGTCTCCGCCGCCGTACGCGACGTCAGCGAACGCAAGGCCGCCGAAGCCCGTATCAACGAACTCGCCGCCCTGGTCGAGTCGTCCCAGGACGCGATCCTCGCCAAGACTCTCGACGGCCGCATCACGTACTGGAACGCCGCCGCGCAGCGGCTGTACGGCTATACGGCCGAGGAGGCCATCGGACGGCACGTGTCCATGCTGGCGTCGCCGGAGCACAAGGACGAGGTCGTCATGCTGCTGGAGCGGCTGCGGCAGGGCGAGAAGATCGAGCACTTCGAAACCCTGCGCGTCACCAGCACCGGCGCCGCACTCGACGTCGACGTCACCCTGTGGCCGACCCGGGACACCACCGGAACAGTCATCGGCGCCTGCGCCATCATCCGCGACATCAGCGACCGCAAGCGCGCCGAGGCCGAACTCACCGAGTTGTACAGGCAGCAGAAGCACATCGCCCTCACCCTGCAGCGCAGCCTCATGGGTACTCCCCCCGCCATCCCCGGCCTGGCAGCCGCCAGCCGCTACCGGCCCGCCACCCAGGGCGCCGGCGTGGGCGGCGACTGGTTCGACCTGGTCCCGCTCGGCGCCGGCCGGGTCGGCGTCCTCATCGGCGACGTGATGGGCCGGGGCCTGGAAGCGGCGTCCGTCATGGGTCAGTTGCGCTCCGCCGCCCATGCCCTGGCCAAGACCGGCATGCAGCCCCGCCAGCTCATGCAGGCTCTGGACGCGGTCGTCGCCGACCTGAACGTCCCCGACCAGTTGGTCACCTGCTGCTACCTGATCATCGCGTCGGACGCCGGATCCGTCACCCTGTGCTCGGCCGGCCACCTGCCCACCCTCGTCGCCACCCCCGGCGACAGCGCGCGCAGGCTTCTCGCGCCGGTGAACGCACCTCTCGGCGTCGGCAACATCCTCTACCAGCAGTCCAGTGCGGACATCCCGCCCGGAGCCACCCTCGTGCTGTACACCGACGGCCTGATCGAAACCCCCGGCAGCGACATCGAGGACGAGATCGACAAACTCACCACGGCACTCGACGACGCCTTCACCCGTACCGACGGCCTCGACGCCGCCGCCGATCACGTCCTTGCCGCACTGCTGCCCGACGCCGAGGGACACGACGACGACGTCACCCTGCTGCTGGCCCAGGTGCCCGCCGCCCCACTGGACAGTGCCCGTACAGAACTGCTGGCCACCGCCTCCTCGGTGCCCACGGGCCGCGCCTTCGTGGGAGAGACCCTCGCCGCCTGGGGCTGCCCCCAGCAGACCGACGACGCGAGGCTGCTGGTCTCCGAGATCCTCACCAACGCTGTTCAGCACGCGCAGGGCCCTCTCGTCCTCCATCTGCGTCGCACTGTCAGCGAACTCGCCGTCGAGGTCGGCGACCTCAGTCCGCATCTGCCGCAGCCACGGCTGGCCGCGCGGGACGAGGAGTCCGGGCGGGGCCTCATCCTCGTCGACACCCTCGCCGACAACTGGGGAGTCCGCCCGGACGAACGCGGGAAGACCACCTGGTTCACCCTCCGGCTGTAACCGGCAAGAAGCCCGGCGGCCCGTAGGCGAGAAGGTTCGGCGGCTCGGGGCGCGGCAAAGGGGGGCGTCCGGCTCAAGCGGCGTCGCAGGGCGTCAGACCTGGATGGAATCCGCCCGCCTATGGACTGGAGTGCCCGCGCAGGGCTGAACTCCGCGCGTGAGGAACCACCAACCCGTCTACGGCCACACCGACAACGGCCGACGGAGCCGGTCGCAACCGGCGCCGCTCGTCAGGCAGCTGACCCCGTGCGGAGCTGCCGTACGTCCCGCACGATCGTGTGCAGGGCGCTGAGAAAGATCGCGAACGGGGGCCAGGAACCAGAGGGGCCGACGCCCCGGAGCGGTACTCACGAACGGCAGCGACAGGAAGACCTACGACGCCAAGTCCTACGACTTCCGCGCCGTCACCCTCCCCAAGGAGAACAAGGTCGCCGGCGACCGGGTGATCCGCCAGGCCCTGGACGCCGCCGTGGACCGCGAGTCCATGACGGACAAGATTCTCAACGGCGCCGACCGCCCGGCCTATGAGCCGCTGCCCGTCGACGACCCCGGGTTCGCGGAGGCCATCGAACACCCTCGACCACCTCGTGCGCTCACACTCGGGACACACCCGCACGGAGTGCCCGGGCAGCAGGGGGACCTTCGAGCTCACTCACCTGGACGCCATGCAGTTCCTGAGGCCGAATGATCTGCGTGGTCTCCATGCGCTGCGACAGGACCACGGGAGCGGTCTCGATGACTTCGACCTCAAGGAATATATGGAATTCCGCCCCATCCCACGGGCCAACGAATCCCGGGCCACGGTCAACCAACTCCTCGCGACTGATGCTGACGGTCTACTGACCGGCAGCAGCCCAGGCGCGCGACGACTGGGCGAAGGGAACCCGGTTCGGCGAGGTGAAGGGCTACGACGGCGCTCCCCTCCGTGCACCTCGATCTCCGTTGCCACGGGCTCGCGAGGGCAGCAACCACCTCAAACACCAGGGGAAGGTCCTCGGCGTGGTTGGCCGGCCGGCCGCCATCGGCACCCTGGTGGCCGTGACCGTCGCCCGCGCTTGTGGGTGCGAAGTCGCCCATCCGCCGAGCCCGTCGATACACCGGCCGACCTGCACCCCGGCACGGGCACGGCCGACGCCCGCGACGCCTTCGTCATCGCCGACGCCGCCCGCACCCCATGCCCCACCTGCGCGCGCAGGGCCTCAGGGGGACGCCGAGCCCTTCGACCAGCCGCTTGATCTGCGGCTCGGATCCGTGCTGCGGTGCGTCCACACCGCACGCTCACGGAACGTCTGCGCCTGCGCCTGCGCCTGCGCCTGCTGACAACGCCCCGCCGGTCTGCATCACAGCACCCCGTAGAGGGGGGGCCTCCTCGAAGTCGAGGTACCCGCACGGCGGATTTTCCGGATTAACCCAACTCCATGGGGCGCGCCGCCAGTCGTGTCAGCTGTATCGGCCGTATCGGCCGTTTCTCACAGGGATGGGGCCGTGGCCGGGGCGGAGCGTTGGCACCACCGATCTCCTTGTGGTGCGCCTACCGGAAGGGAACCGTCCGGGCGGCTGGTTCGGCTTCGGGAACGCCGCCTGCGCCTGGGGCCGTCCGGGTCACGCCAGGCGCCCTTTCAGTCGTGACACGTCGTCGCTACACACCGGCGCGTGCGGCTGCATCTTCCAGCTTCGTCGGCCGGGCATGGACCGCGCTGGGCGACCGGGGCACCGCGCGGTGGATCGGTCCCGTTGCCCGGGAGAGGGGCAGGCCACTTCCGAGGTTGGTGGAGGCGATGATCTCCGCCACGATGGAGATGGCCGTCTCCTGCGGTGTGTGCGCGCCGAGGTCGAGGCCGATCGGGGAGCGCAGCCGGGCCAACTCGTCTTCTGTGACGCCGACTTCGCGCAGGCGGTGGAGGCGCTCGGCGTTGGTGCGGCGGGAGCCCATCGCACCGACGTAGCCGACGGGCAGGCCGAGGGCGCGCTGCAGCAGGGGGATGTCGAACTTGGAGTCGTGGGTGAGGACGCAGACGGCGGTACGGCCGTCCACCTCGGTGCGTTCCAGGTAGCGGTGGGGCCAGTCGACCACCACCTCGTCCGCGTACGGGAAGCGGGCGCGCGTGGCGAAGACGGGACGGGCGTCGCAGACGGTGACGTGGTAACCGAGAAAGTGGCCGGCCTGGCTGAGGGCGGCGGCGAAGTCGACGGCTCCGAAGACCAGCATGCGGGGGCGGGACGCGGCCACATGGACGAGGACCGCCAGCCGGTCCGGGCAGGTGTCGGCGTCCCCGCCCAGCTCCACGCGGGCGGTACGTCCCGACCGGAGCAGGGCGCTCGCCTGCGCGGTCACCGCGCGGTCAGTCGGCCCTCCGTCCAGGGTTCCGTAGGAGGCGGCGCCGTCGCCCAGGACACAGAGCGTGCGGCCGAGCAGATGGTGCGGACCGTCGACCACCTGGGCCACGGCGGCGGGCATCCCCTGGGCAACCGCATCCAGGGCGGCACCGAGCTGGGGGTCGGTGGCGGGATCGACGCGCTGGACCAGGACGTCGAGTTCGCCGCCGCAGGTCAGGCCGACGGCGAAGGCGTCGTCGTCGGAGTAGCCGAACCAGGCGCGCTGGGGCGGTCCCTGGTCGTGCAGCACCTGTCGGCACAGGTCGTAGACCGCTCCCTCGACGCAGCCGCCGGAGATGCTGCCGACCGCGTTGCCATCGGCGTCCACCGCGACCGACGTACCGACCGGCAGGGGTGCGCTGCCGGTGACATCGACGACGGTGGCCAGGGCGAAGGGGCGTGCCTCGCGGCACCAGCGGTGCAGCGTGTCCGCGATGTTCAACATCAGCGTTTCTCCAGGAGGGCGGCGCGGGGCCGCGGAGTTGGGCGGGCCGCCACCGCGCATACGGGGGAGTATCGGTGCGCGGCGGCGGCCCTGGAGGGTCCGGCGCTCAGGAGTACGGGCGGCCGGACGGTAGATGATGAGTGCCCCGAAGCGGACCGTTCGGCCATGGCCCGCCACGGCGCACCCGTGTCAGAGCAACGCCTCGGCAGTGATGGGCAGTTCGCGGACCCGGCGGCCGGTGGCGTTGAAGACCGCGTTGCCGATCGCGGCCGCCACACCGACCTGGACGACCTCGCCGAGTCCCTTGACGCCGAGCGCGTTGCCGTCGTTGTCCTCGCCGTCCAGATAGATCGCCCTGACCTCGGGGACATCGGCGTTCACCGGTACGAGGTAGTCAGCCAGGCTGGCGTTGACGATCCGCCCGTCCCGGTGATCGGTGACCGTGTGCTCCAGCAGGGCAGTACCGATGCCGCCCACGATGCCGCCGAACGCCTGACTCTCGGCCAGCTTCGGGCTGATGATGCGGCCCGCGTCGTACACCCCGAGCATCCGCCGCACCCGCACCAGACCCAGGGTCGCATCCACGGCGACCTCCGCGAAGGTCGCGTTGTAGGCGAAGTAGGAGCGCCGCGCTGGACTGGGCGCCCCGGCGTAGTTGCCGCGCGCTTCCAGATGGGAGCGGTCGTTGCGGGCGAGCAGGCTCCGGTAGGTCTCACCGCGCGCCGGGTTGCCCTGCACGTGCAGCCGGCCGCCGCGGACCACCACGTCATCGGCGTTCACTCCGTACAGCGGCGACTCACGGTCCTCGACGGCCAGCTTGATCGCCTGCTGCCGCACCTGGTTGCAGGCGTCGACGACGGCCGAGCCCACGCTGGCCATGGTCGACGAGCCGCCGTGCGGGCCGGTCTGCGGATACAGGGAGTCGCCGAGCCGGAAGGTCACCGTACGCATGGTCAGCCCGAGCGCGTCGGCGGCCACCTGGGTCTGGGAGGTGTAGGTGCCCGGCCCCATGTCACTGGTGGCCGCCTCGACCACCGCGGTTCCGTCGGCATCGAGGCGGGCCCTGGCTTCCGCGGGAAAACGCCCGCAGTCATACACGCCGGCTGCCATGCCCAGGCCGATCAGCCAGTCACCCTCGCGCCGCGCACGCGGCCGGGACGAGCGGCGCTGCCAGCCGAACTCCCGGGCACCCACGGTGTAGCACTCGCGCAGCTGCCGGGTGGAAAAGGGCAGGCTGCTCGACTCGTCCTCACTCGGTTCGTTGCGCCGGCGCAGCTCGATCGGGTCGATGCCGAGTTCGTGCGCGAGCTCGTCCATGGCCGACTCGATGACGAACGACGCCGACGCGAAGCCGGGGCCACGCATCCAGATCGGCGTGTTCACATCCAGCGGCACCTGCCGGTACGCCTGACTGACGTTGGGCATGCTGTAGAGCATCTGGCCCGCGCCCATGACGGCCTCGGTGAACGTCTCGAACGACGAGGTCTCCGCGTCGATGTCATGGACCGCGGCGGCCAGGCGGCCCCGCCGGTCGCTCCCGAGGCGCAGCCGATATTCGTACGAAGGCCGGAAGCCGGTGCCGAAGTACATCTGCTTGCGGCTGAGCACAAGCTTGACCGGATGGCCCGTCTCCCGCGCGGCCAGCGCGGCGACCACGGTGTGCGGCCAGCAGCGCAGCCCGCTGCCGAACCCGCCGCCGACGAACGGGTTGATGACCCGCACCGCGTCCGCCGGCAGGTCGAACACGGCGGCGAGCTCGTCATGCGTGCCCATCACCCACTGGGTCTTGTCCCACACGGTCAGCTTGCCGCCGTCCCAGCGGGCGATGGTGGCATGCGGCTCCATCGGATTGTGATGGTTGCGCGCCAGCTGGTAGGTCAGGTCCAGCCGCACGGCAGAGGAGCGCAGGCCGGCTTCCGCGTCACCGCGTGCGTAGTCCATCGGCCTGCCCGGCTCGGCCTCGTGCAGGTCGGTCGAGGGCTCCTCCGCTTCGTAGCGGACCTTGACCAGACTCGCCCCGTGCTGCGCGGCCTCCAGGGTCGTGGCCACGACGACGGCGACCGGCTGACCGTGGAAGAGCACCCGGTCGTCCTGGAATACCCGCAGTCTGCGGCCGGGAGGGTTGTTGGACCCGGCGTTGTCGCGATAGGGAAGCTTCGGCGCGTTGCGATGACTGATCACCCGCAACACACCCGGATGCCTCTCGGCGTCACCGGTGTCGACAGAGGTGATACGGCCACGGCCGATGCTCGCATCCACGATCACGGCGTGCACGGCTCCGTCGACGTCGTGCTCGGCGGCGTACACCGCCTTGCCGGTGACCTTGAGCCGGCCGTCCACCCGGGACAGCGGCGCACCCACGGCTGCCTGCGGCTGAGGGCTCACTTGGTACCTCCTACGATGCGCAGCTGGCGTTCCACGGTCCGCTTCAGGAGTTCGACCTTGAAGCCGTTCTGCCGAAGGGGACGGGCTCCGTCCGCGGCCTTCGCGGCGGCGGCCGTCCACAGGGACTCCGAGGGACGCTCACCCATGAGGTGCCGCTCCACGCCGGACAGCTTCCACGGAACCGTGCCCACTCCCCCGGCGGCGACCTTGGCCTCCTGGATGACTCCGCCGCGTATGTGCAGCGCGACGGCCGCCGAGGTCAGGGCGAACTCGTAGGACTGCCGGTCACGCACCTTCAGATAGCCCGACCTGAGTGGGCGCGGAAGCGCGGGGATCTCCACCGCCGTGATCAACTCCCCTTTCCTGAGGGCCTGTTCACGGTTCGGGGTGCCGCCGGGCCGCAACAGAAATTCGGCGAAGGGGACTTGACGCTCACCGTCCGAGCCCAGCAGATGCACCCGCGCCTCCAGGGCGGCGAAGGCCACGGCGACATCGGAGGGGTGCGTGGCGACGCAGGCGTCGGAGGTGCCGAGGATCGCGTGCATCCGGTTGAAGCCCTCCCGGGCCGCACAACCCGAACCGGGCTCACGCTTGTTGCAGGCGGCACTTACGTCACGAAAATACGTACACCTGGTGCGCTGCATGATGTTGCCGCCGATGGTCGCCATGTTCCGCAACTGCGCCGAGGCGCTCAGTTCCAGCGACTCGGAGACGACGGGATACAGGGTGCGCACCTTGGGGTGGGCGGCGGCCTCGGCCATCCGTACGAGTGCGCCGATGCGCAGGCCCCCGCGCTCGGTGACGGTGATCTGGCGCAGCGGCAGACCGGAGATGTCGACCAGCGTCTCGGGCCGCTCTACGGTCTCGCGCATCAGGTCGACCAGGGTGGTGCCGCCGGCGATGTAACGCCCGCCACGGTGACCGGCGTTGACGGCCTCGCGGGTGTCGGAGACCCGGGTGTAGGTGAAGGGATGCATGGTGGGCCGCTCCTTACTTCCGGCCCGCGGTCGATTCGACCGCGCGCACGATCTTGACGTAGCAGCCGCAGCGGCAGATGTTGCCGCTCATCCACTCCCGGATCTCCTCCGGCGAGTCGGTGTGGCCCTCCTGGATGCAGCCCACGCCGGACAGGATCTGCCCCGGGGTGCAGTAACCGCACTGGAAGGCGTCCTCGTCGATGAACGCCTGCTGGAGGGGGTGGAGTTGGTCGCCCTTGGCCAGGCCCTCGATGGTGGTGACCTCGGCACCCTCCAGCCGGACGGCCAGCGTCAGACAGGAGTTGACCCGCTGTCCGTCGACCAGCACCGTGCACGCGCCACAGGCCCCTGCGTTGCAGCCCTTCTTGGAGCCGGTCAGGTCGAGGTGCTCACGCAGCAGGTCCAGCAGCGAGGTGCGGTTGTCGACCGTCACCGTGCGCCGGGTGCCGTTGACCGTCAGGGAGACACGGCTGGCAGGCGCCGCTTCGGCGGCAGCCACATCCTCCCCGCCGGCGAGCAAGGTTCCGCCGATCGTGCCGGCGACGACGACAGCGCCACCGACCGCGGTGCTGGTGGCGATGAAGGTGCGTCGTGTCGGCGCGGTCAGGGACTCGGTGGAGCCGGTGGGGGGAGGCGCATCTGGATCAGTGAACTCAGTGGAGGACATTTACATACGCTTTCGGGCTCGGCGGATGGGGCACCTGGCCTGCGCGGCGGCAGGGACGGGGCGAATCGCGCGACTTCGTCACCACCGTGTATTCGGAATTCGCACGTGCTGCCCGACCGCGGCTGGTCACGCCCGGAAGTCTTGCATCATCGGCATCACCCGTGGGAGGGAGAGTTTTGTCCCTGGATATTCTTCACTCAAAGGGAACTCTGTTCCGCTCCCGAAGGGCGGAGTCCCCTGAACGTGCGGGTGCCGGTATAGGGCGGTGACAGCGGCCGGTAAAGATGTAGCATTCACCAATTTGGCGGGCCCGAAGGCTTGCGCACGACGGCAGGCATCCCCCGAATGCCTTCGGCCGCTCACGTGCGGGACTTCCGAACTGCCCGGCCTTGGGCAGGGGCAGGGGGTGTCGGACGCGGGGGCCGCCGGCTGTGCCGTCCAGGCCGAGAGGAAACGCAGGCTGTCGTGGGATGCCGAACCCGGCTCGGCGGTCCAGACCACCAACCGCTGCTCGGCATTGCCGGCCCTACGCGCCCCTGCTCCAGGTGCGCGCAGTACGGGCTACTGAGCCCGCGCACGGCCGGGCTGTCGGGCTTTGCCAAATGCGCCCAGCGCATTCAAATATATGCTGCTCTCCATGCAGACACTCTCACACAATATATTCACATGGCGAGGGGACGTTTTAATCACAGGACGGCTTTGCATGGACTCGGATCGACATCACATGTCGCGAGAAGCCCTGTCCATTCGCCGCCGGGCACGCTACTGGTGATGTCCGCCAGTCTGGCACCGTTCACCAGGGAGGAGAGGGGGACAATTCTCTCCCTGGATGATGTGCTCCCAGGGTGGAATTCTTCTCTTTGCGGGCTCGCGCGAGAGTGGCAGGGTCACCGGAGGACGCCCCCGTCCACAAGCCGCCCAGCCCATCCGCGCGGCCGCCGCCGCACCGACTCGGCGACACCCGCCACGAGGAGAGAAACACGATGGAACTCCTGAAGCAGCCTCCGACCATGAAGCTGCCGGCCGAATGGGCCACGAATACGTCGGCATCGTCGAGGAGGTCGGCAGCGAGGTCACGTCCGTCAAGCCGGGGCAGTTCGTGGTGGGCTCCTTCGCCACCTCGGACAACGCCTGCCCGAACTGCCGGGCCGGCTACCAGTCCAACTGCGTTCGCCGCGAGTTCATGAGCACCTGTCAGGCCGAGTACGTCCGTATCCCCAACGCGCACGGCACCCTCGTCGCCACCCCCGAACTGCCCGCCGACGAACTCGTGCCCAGCCTGCTCGCCATCTCGGACGTGATGGGCACCGGCTGGTACGCCGCCGTCGCCGCCGAGGTGAAGCCCGGCTCGACGGCCGTGGTCGTCGGTGACGGCGCGGTCGGACTGTGCGGCGTGATCGCCGCGCGCGAGCTCGGCGCCGAGCGGATCATCGCCATGAGCCGGCACGCCTCCCGGCAGAAACTGGCCCTGGAGTTCGGTGCCACCGACATCGTCACCGAACGCGGCGAAGAAGGCATCGCCCGCGTGAAGGAACTGACGAACGGGGTCGGCGCCGACTCCGTCCTGGAGTGCGTCGGCACCGCCGAGTCGATGCGGCAGGCCCTGCGCTCCACCCGGCCCGGCGGCAACGTCGGCTTCGTCGGCGTCCCGCACGACGTGCAGGTCGACGGCCAGGAACTGTTCTTCTCCCACGTCGGCCTCCGCGGCGGCCCCGCACCCGTACGCGGCTACCTGCCCGACCTCATCCAGCGGGTCCTCACCGGCCGTATCGACCCCGGCAAGGTCTTCGACCTCACCCTGCCCCTGGAGCAGGTCGCCGAGGGCTACAAGGCGATGGACGAGCGCCGCGCCATCAAGGCACTCCTCACGCCCTGACCCCACCCCGCGGGGCTGGATGCCGTGCCGGTGTCCAGCCCCCGCCACCCCCACCACACCCACCGTGGGCGTCGGCAGACCCACGCCACCGACGATGTCGTCGACGCGGGCGAGTTGGGGATCGTAGCCTCTCCGTGTGGTCGCATCCCGGCACACCGAGTCCTGGCAACAAGTGGAGTCCCGAGCGGACTTCGGTGCCTTCCTCGGATTCCTGGCCTCCGACTCCGAGCGTTCCCGCGTCGGTCGGGACTCCGAGGCATCCACTGCGCGGCGTTGGACCCACCGGACCATCAACGGCTTCCTGTGGGGCTGGGTCCATCTGCTGAGCAGCCGCGTCGAGGGCACCGACCTACTGCACGAACAAGCCCCCGGCCGGCCCGGGTGGCAGGGCCTGGCCTACCAACTCGACACCGTTCGCACCACCCCGCCGGGATTCGACCGCGCGCTCGCCGCCTCCCACACCAAACGGGAGGAGGTCGACACCGCGGGCGACCTGCGGATGTACGCGGCGACACTGGCTGTCGACTTCGCCCGCGACGAACGCGAGCGCCAGGCCAAGATCAGCCGGGGCGAGTGGGCCGCCGACGGAGGCAGTTGGGCACACGGCACCCTCTACGACTGGTTCGACGCCTGGGCCGCCTGGCTGGGCGCCGACACCCCGGGCCACGCCCGACTCGAACCGGTCACCTGGCGATCGACAGCCCTGCAGCTCTCGGCAGCCCGGACCTACGAGTAGCCCGATGCGGACGAGGTCACCAGAGACGGGACGGAGCAGGCCCTTCGCGGCCGTCGTCGACAAACCGCCGGACGGCGGTCGTGCGATCAGCGGTGCCACGTATCCGCTTGGGTGTCGTTCGTCTTCAGGGACGGTTTCCGAGCAGGCGATGAGCGGGCATTCGGGCTGACGCAGGGCCCGCCGAACAAGCCAGGCCGGCGGGGCAGTTGTTCGGGCGAGGCACGCGGCTGGAGCTCAGTCCGGCAAGGCCCGGGTGAGCACCTGGAGGACGGAATCCCCTTCGTCCGGACGGAGTTCGCCGAGCTCGTCCCAGCCCCAGGCCCGGAACGCGGCCTGTGCCCCCGTGTTGGCGGGGTCGAGCAGCACGACCACGAGTTTCACGTCGCCGGCGGAGAGCAGCCTGTCCTGGAGGTGGCCGCCGATCCCGCGACGGCGGTGCTTCGACAGCACCATCAGATCTGCGACGACGAACACCTTCCCGGAAGCGGTGAGTTCCTCGACCTCGTCGGGAACCACGCCGACGAATCCCCGCCACCACGAGCCGTCACGGTGCAGCGGATACCCGTACGCCACCCCCGCGGGTTCGTCGTCATCGCCGTCCCCGTCGTCGGCCACGACCATGTCGAAGCCCGGCCGCTGGACATCCTCCGCGAGCCTGGCCAGGAAGCGTTCCCGGTTGCGGAATTCCTCGCCCGGGGCTTCCTCGTAGGCGGCCACGTAAAGGTCCGCCAGCTCTTCCCGGTCGCCTTCGGCCTGCCACCGGCTCAGCCTCCGGAAGAACACCTCGCCCATACCAGTCCTCTCGCCCGCGACGCCCGGCAGTCAGCCTGCCCGGCCACCTCCGAGGTTATGCGGGATGTCCGCCCTGGTACGCCTCGGGGTAGGGGTGGCCGGTGGTCGTCGGGCCGGATCCGGAGCCGTCAGGGATGACGGCTCCGGTCACGGGATGAGGAGAGTGGCCGCCCAGAGGGCGTAGAACACCGCCGGTACCGGGCCGGGCGGGAGTCCGCGCGTGAACACCCGGCAGCCGTGGCCGCCCGGGTCAGGCCAGGTCGAAGACCGGCCCGGCGGCGGTCTCATTGCTGATCTGGACAGTGCGATGGAACGAATTGACGGTGAGATGGTCGTCGTATGTGATGACCCGCCCGTCGGGGAGGTGCACGGTGCCGTTCGTCGTGCACAACAGGTAGCAGTACATGCGGTTCCCGTTCGACATGGTCCATGTGCTGTACGAGCGGCCGTGGGCGGCGATCTCCACCTCGACCCGGCAGCCCGCGTTCTCCATGGCCAGGGACCAGCGCACGGGCATGTTCATCGCGGTGCGCGGATCCTCCCAGGTCTCCAGGGTCTGGTAGGACACGGTCCCCTTGCCGGGGCCGAAGTCGATCTGCTCACCGGCGTACTTGACGAACCCGATGCCGAGCGGGCCAGGCTGGAAGAAGTTGAGCTGGACGTCGTCCTTGATGGTGTAGAGCCACCACATCCACATCGGCGCGGGCAGGTTCTTCACCGGGTCGTTGGACTGGCCGGTGATGATGTGCTCGCGGACCCCGTAGCCGTCGGTGATCCGCAGGTCGTGCAGGCCGGTCCGGACAGTGCCGTTGACCTTGGTGAACACGTCGTAGCCGGCGCGGTCGCTCTCACGGGCCTTCTCGAACGGCCCCCAGTTCCACAGAGCCGTGCCCACCTGCTCGTAGACAAGGTCGACCTCGGCCTCGCCCGCCTTGCCGTCGACCGTCCACTCCGGCGGCCGGGCGGTGAACCGCAGTCCGTCGAAGTCCCAGGTGACGCTGGACTCGGTCCTGGTGACCGTGAACCTGTCGCCGCGCAGGCGCGAGTCCGGGGTCCAGCCGACGCGGACGAAGTTGTTGTCGGTCATCTTGCCGCGTTGGCTCCTGGGGACGACGATCAGCTGGATCTCGCGTTCGGCCGACCGGCCCGGACCCCACAGCCCCTTGCCGTTGCCGAAGAGGGCGTATCCGGCCATCCAGAGCAGCACGTCGTACTCGCCGGCCTCGGCCACCAGTCCCGTGGCGGTCTCCTCCCACAGGTCGGTGGCGCTGGAGGGAACGGCCAGGGCCTCGAAGTGGGTGTCCTCGTCCGCCAGGGTGACCGGGGCGTGGGACGCCTCGATCTTCTTGTACTTGTCGTTGTAGTCGTCGCTCATGGCCTCGCTCCTTGAAGGTCCGGGATGCTGTCGCGCGGGACAGGCAGAGGGCTGTACGGGCCGAGGACCGGGAACCCTCTGGCCGGCGCTGTCCGGGGCGGCGGCCCTCAGGAGCTTTCGTGGCTGCCGAACGCCTGGCCCTCGCCGTAGAGCGCCAGGACGTCGGACATGTACGGCGCGTGACAGAGCATGCCCCCGTCCACGTCGATGTTCGTGCCGGTCACGAAGGCGGCTTCGTCCGAGGCCAGGAAGGCGACCATGGCCGCGACGTCCTCGGGCTGCCCGAGGCGGGGCGTCAGGGTGTTCTTTTCCATGATCCCGACCATGGGGCCGTACACGTTCTTCCTGCCGCCCTCGGTACGGATGAGGCCGGGATTGATGGCGTTGCAGCGGATGCCACTCTTGCCGTAGATCGTCGCGACGTAGCGGGTGAAGCCGATGATCGCCGCTTTCGAGGAACCGTAGGCGATGGTCGCGAGGTCGCCCATCTTGCCCGAGCCCGAGGCGGTCATGATGATCGATCCCCCGCCGGCTTCCAGCATGTGCGGGATGGCGTACTTGCAACCCGCGAGGTAGCCACGGACGTTGACCTCGAAGGTCCGGTCCCATACGGCGAAGTCGATGTCGACCGGGTTGGTGTCCTTCGCGATGTGGTCCTGCGCCATGAGCGACGCGTTGTTGTGGAGGATGTCCAGGCGGCCGAACCTGTCCACCGTGGCCTCCACCAGCCGCTCGACCGACACCACATCGCCTGCGTCGAACTGGATGCCGACTGCCGCGTCTCCGAGTTCCTTGGCCAACTCCTCCGCGCCGGAACCGTTGATGTCGCCGATCCCGACGCGAGCCCCCTCCGCGACGAGACGTCGCGACGTCGCCGCGCCGATCCCTGACGCGCCGCCTGTCACCACGGCGACCTTCCCCTCGAGCCGACGGTATGTCGTCACCGTCACCACCACCTTTCCTTGGATTCGTCCTGTCGGCGGACCGCGGGAGCGGTCCGCTCACGGCAACAGCCCGTGCAACGCCACTGGTTGCTCCTGGGAACCGGGAGAGTGCCCGCCCGGGGCGCGGTACCGCGACCTCAGCCCTCGCTCCGGGTACTACGCGCGGGTGCACTCCGGCCCGTCCATGCGCGTTCGGCAGGCGACGGCGCGGAACCATCACCTTCCGTCCGACGGCCGTCAGTCACCTGCGCTTTTGTGAACCACGATCTGGTTCAGTCCCGTCGGAGCAGCGGGTCCAGCTCGCGCAGCAGTGCCGCCTTCGCCTTCGCCCCGACAATGCTCTTCGTCACCTCGCCGTTGACGAACACCGCCAGCGTCGGAATCGACATGACTTCGTACAGAGCGGCGGTTTCCGGGTTCTCGTCGATGTTCAACTTCGCGATCGTGATTTCTTCTCCGTACTCGGCCGCGATCTGCTCGAGCATGGGTGCCATCATCCTGCAGGGACCGCACCAGTCGGCCCAGAAGTCCACCAGAACGGGCTTTTCGCTGTCGAGCACATCCTGCGAGAAACTCGCGTTGGTAACCGTTTTGACGGATCCCATCGATCGATCTCCAGATTTCGGCAGCACTGGGCGCGTCATGCGGTACTGCGGGTCGAATCCATTGCGGATTCCAGGACGGTCGAGTCCACGTCCGGACGTACCGAGATGCCCCTCTTCTCGAGTTCCTCAATGGCTTCCTGCAACTCGGGTGAACTCCCGTACACGTCTTCGGTCGGGTAGAACAGACGTGAACTGGCTTCCTTTCCCGGATCCAGGCCCAGGGTGATCGTGGCCTTGCTCGCGGTGGTGAACATCGACAGGAACACGATGTCGACCACCTCCTGCTCGGTGAAATACTCCCTGGCCCCCGCCCAGATGTCATCGGTGAGCTGGGCCGGGTTGACCGCGAGGGCGGAGGTGATGCGCAGCGCCGCCTTGACGCGCTCGGGCAGGTCGCTGGTCTCGAAGTGGCCGAGCGCGGAGACCATGTCCTCCTCAAGGCCGTGCTGGACCGCGACAGCCTGACGGGCATGCTGACAGTACTGGCAGTCCTGGTACTTGGCGTTGTACAGCCTGATCAGTTCGTGCAGCACGGGGTCGAGCTGCAACGACTTCGCGGTCCTGACCGGGATGGCCGCCAAGCGGCTCAGTTCGACCGGTATCGCGATGGCGGCGGCAGGACTGCCGTCGTCCTCGACCTGCATGAAAAAACCCTCGACGAGTTCCTGGGGAATACGTGGCGTCGTTGCCATCGCGGCTCGTTCCTCTCTAGACGGAGACCTTTTCGCGGATCGAGAACTGGGGCAGGGTTCGCGGTACCTCCGCAGGCGCGGCCAGGCGGAAGGCCGAGTTGGCGCGGGCGAACTGGTCCATGACGCTGAGCGCCTTGCACAGATAGATGAACTCCTCGGGGGACACCACGGTCTGGACCCGCGCGACGTCGTCGTCCGAGATGCTGCTCGACTGAATGACGAACTGCTCGGTGAACTCGAGGCAGTTCCGCTCACGCCCGCTGAACAGATCGGACGTCGGGTAGTCCGAGAGGGCGGAGATCTTCTCTTCGGTCAGCCCGGCCTCGCTCGCCGGCTTGTACCGGAGTGCCAGGTCGAAATCGCTCTCGACGAGCTGCGCGATACGCACTCTGCAGAGCTCTACGAGAACAGGATCCAGGCGAGCGAGGGAACGGCCGTAGTCCTCCAGGAAGAGCTTGTAGAAATCAGAGCGAAGCCCCCAGACCTGGTCGAGCTCGGTCGGGCCCGCCGCCAGGTTCTTGACTCTCGTCATGACTCCTCCATGGGTTGTGCACCGGATCCGTGAGGGCTCCCGCCCGGAAGGCGGCCGAGCGGCCGGCACGCACGGGGTGATTTATCTAATATAACTAAACGATTCAACCCTATGGCTGTCAAGACTGCCGACAGCACCAGCTGAGGGTGTCCCGGCGGACGCGGCAGCCGCCACGCTCCCGTCGTCACGCGGATGCCGCCGGGACCGTCCTCGAACGGCGTCGCCCCGGGTCTCGAACCCGGACTCCTCCGCCCGCCTCCCGGTCGTCGACCGATACCGGATCCTGTACGGGTGAGGGCACTTCGACCACCTCGACCGCGTATGCTCGCACTCCTTGAAGAACGCCCCCGTCCCACGAGCCAGTGAATCCTGGGCGACGGCCAACCGACTCCGCGCGACTGCTGCTGACGGTTCGTGACCTGCGGAGACAACGGCGAGGTTCGCTGTGTGGTGGAACTTCGTCGGCCGCGCCCAGGAGTTGCCCGGGACGCCGCTGAAGCCGCGCGGAAGGGTGCGGCGGACAGGGAACTCCGAGCCGCCGGTCCCGGATGCTCGGGACAGGCTCTCCCCCTCACCTCTGGGACGATCTTCCCGCCCAGGCACCGATCAGGTCGGACCTGCCCGCCAAGAGCGGTCATGGAAGGAGTTCGCGTTGTCACTGACGGACAAGGCCATCGAGCAGATCCGTGAGCTGATCCGCACCGGCGCCCTGCCCCCGGGATCGAAGCTCCCGCCGGAACCGGAACTGGCCGCCCAGCTCGGCCTGTCCCGCAACCTCGCCCGCGAGGCTGTCAAGGCCCTCGCCGTCGCGCGGATCCTGGAGGTCCGCCGAGGCGACGGAACGTATGTGACCAGCCTGGAGCCCAGGCTGCTCTTCGAGGGCCTCGGCGGGGCGGTGGAACTGCTCCAGGGGGACTCGGCCGCCCTGCAGGACCTCATGGAGGTGCGCCGGCTCCTGGAACCGATGGCCACCGCGCTGGCCGCCACCCGGATCTCCGACGAGCAGCTCGCCGCGGTCAAGGGCCATCTGGACGCCATGCGCGAGTCCCGGGACGACGTCGAGCGGCTCAACGCCCACGACGCGGCCTTCCACCGCGCCGTCGTCTCGGCGACGGGCAACGACACTCTGTTCACTCTCCTGGAAGCCATCTCCGGCCGTACGCTGCGCGCCCGCATCTGGCGCGGCCTGGTGGACGCCCGGGCCGCCGACCGCACCCTTGCCGAGCACGAGGCGATCCACCGGGCGCTGTCCACCCGCGACGCCTCCCTCAGCCAGGCCGCCGCACTGCTGCATGTGAGCAGCACCGAGCAGGGACTGAGAGAACACCTGCGCTCCGTCGACCCCCTCACCTACCGAACGCCGACGACAGCCGCCACCGGCACCTGACCATCACCGCCCACTGCTGCTGCAGCCGCTACCGGGCTTCGTGGAAATTTAGTAGCCATGTACATAGTAGCCATGTACCGTATCGGCTATGAGTCCGACATCCGAGGACGCGACCCCCGGCTACCTGGTCTGGCGTCTGTCGACGAAGTGGCGCGTGGCCGTCGACCGGGCGGTCGCCCCCCTGGGGCTGACCCACGCGCAGTACGCACTGGTCGCCTCGCTGCACGGCATGCGGCGCGCCGGCCTGCGCCCCAGTCAGCGGCAGCTCGCCGACCACACGGGCCTCGAACCGCTCTATGTGTCGAAGCTCGCCCGCGCCCTGGAGACCGCCGGCCTGCTCGAACGCACCCGGGACCCACAGGACCCCCGTGCGGTGCGGCTGGCCCTCACCGAGGAGGGCAGCGAGATCACCCGGCGCGCGATCAAGGTCGTACAGGGGCTGCTTCAGCAGTTGCTGGAACCCCTCGGCGGCCTGGACAGCGAGCGCACCCGGGACTTCACCCGCGAACTGGCACTACTGCTCGACACCCCTCTCCACGCCGACCCCGAGAAGGAGCAGTCATGACCTCACCCACCGCGCCCGCCCTCGACCCCCGCGTCATAGCCCTCGCCCACTACGCCGGACGGGCGGTCCTCGAGAACGTGCTGGCCCGACACGGCGCCACCTTCCAGCAGTCGGTGACGCTCAGGCTCGTCGCCGTCACCGACGGGCCCGTCGACCGTGAGTGGCTCGTCGGCGAGGTCGTCGACGCGCTGAAGACCGATGAGGCGGCCGTGCACGCGATCGTCGCGGAACTCGTCGAAAGCCGGCTGCTGACAGCCGAGTCCACGGCCTCCCTCACCATCACGGACGCGGGACGCGAGCTGTACCGCACCACGAGCACCGAGACCGCTCCGATCTCCGCACGGATCTACGCCGGTATCCCGGCCGACGATCTGGCCACCGCCGGCCGGGTGTTGTCGGTGATCAACGAGCGGGCGAACGCGGAGCTCGCCGCCATGGGCGGACCAGGGGCGGAATGAACAACCGCCCGAGCCGGTTACCGCCTCCGAAGGAGGCACGAGTGGAGACCACGACGTACACGTACTACGACCACGGAACCGCCGCGGAGCGCTGGGAGCGGGCGGGGCTGTTCTTCGACGCCAAGGACTACGCCGGCGCGGCGCGTGTTCTGGACGGGCTGGTCAAGGAGGTGCCGGAGCAGACCGCACCCCGGCTGCTGCTGGCCCGCGCCTACTACCACTCGGCTCAACTGCAGCGCGCCGAGGCCGAGTTGCGCGTCCTCGTCGAGCGCGATCCGGTGGAGCAGTACGCCCGGCTGATGCTCGGGCGCACGCTCCAGCGCCAGGGCCGCCACGAGGAGGCCGCACCGCACATGAAGCTCGCCTCGGCCCTCGCGGGCGACTTCGAGTAGATCTCCTGGATCTCCGTACGACGGACGGGACGGCCCGGCTCCCCACACTCAAGGGGGAGCCGGGCCGTCCCGTGTCTACTTCGCGCCGACCCGTTCGCCGCGGGTGCGCCCGCCCCGCCGGTGGTCGATCTCGCCCAGGATCACGTCGACGGCGATGAAGGCGGCCAGCGGAATGCCGAGCAGCGGAACGAAGTAGCCCACGACGGCCACGCCCGCCAGCAGCGTCACAAGGAGCAGCGGGGGCACCTGCTGCCAGGCGCCGCGCGGGATCGGGCGGCCGAAGGCGGAGGCCCGGCCGCGCTGCCACCACATGCGGTAGCCCCACAGGATGAGCAGGACGAGGGAGAGCGCGAGGGCCATCAGCGCGAGCTGGTTGACGATCCCGAACAGGACCCCGGTGTGCGCGTCGATTCCCCAGCGGGTCAGCTTCGCGAGCACCGGATAGTCGGCGAACCGGAGGACGTCGAGGACCTCGCCGGTCGACGGGTCCACGGCGACCGCGTCCTGCTTGGTGGGCCAGCTGCGCTGGACCTGCTTCACGACGTACGCGGAGGACTCGTCCGCCGGCGGGACGATCTCGACGGGGTCGCCCAGGCCCTCGGCGCGGGCCGCGGCCAGCACCTTGTCGAGGCCGACGCCGTGCTCGCCGGTGCTTCCGGCACCGGCCGCCGCGCCGTGGCCCGTGTGCTCGCCGCCCGCCGCCGCCGAGACGGACGGGGTGGACTGGCCGAGGGAGGTGCGCAGGACGTCGATGTTGGCGCCCGCGTACGTCGACCAGGTCAGGCCGGTGGCGGAGAGGAAGATGAAGCCGGCCGAGGCCCAGACGCCGACGGTGCCGTGCAGACCGAGGGTGCGGCGCCGTCCGCTGGTGCCGCGCACCTTGCGCTGGCTACGGCGGCGGGCGAACCACAGAACCAGACCACCGCCCGCGATCACCCACAGCCAGCTCGCGGCGAGTTCGCTGTAGAGGCGGCCGTTCTCACCGAGGTGCAGATTGCGGTGGAACTCGCTGAGCCAGGTACGCAGGGGCAACGCGCCCGTCGAGCCGTACTGTTCGAGCGCGCCCTCCACCTTCGCGGTGTACGGGTCGACGAACACCGCGAGCGTGTGGTCCGCACCGACACCGGCCACACCGGACAGCATGACCCTCGTCGTGGCGTCGTCCTCGGGCGAGGGGCGCACGGCCGCGACGGTGCCCTCGGGATGGGCCTTGCGGGCCGCGGCCACCTGCTCGGAGATCGGCAGCTTGGTGTCGCCCACGGAGACGGTGAACTCGTCGGCGTAGATGACCTTCTCGGCCTGGAAGGAGGCCGCGTACAGAGCACCGCTCAGGGCGGCGACCAGCAGGAACGGGGCGACGAGCAGGCCCGCGTAGAAGTGCAGCCGCAGAACGAGCGGGCGCAGGGTGGCGGCTGCGGACGGTTTCGCCGGGGCGGAGGGTTTCGACGAGTCCGGTGCGTCCGGGGTTTCGTCCGTCGTGGTCGTGGGAGCGGTGGACATCGGCGGGCTTCTCCGGTGGGCTGGGGACGGTGAACGGGGAAGACGGCTGTGGGGGTACACGGCTGTAGGGATGTACGGCGGTGGGCGGTACGACTGTGGGGACGGTTCAGTAGTCGGACCGCCGGGCCGTCGAGTTCCCGGCCCCGTCAGTGGCGTACGTCACAGAGGAGGGCGCCGGGTGTCGGAGGTGCGTGACATCCTGGCGCCATGGCAACTCCCCATGACCCGAGCACCCTTGCTGACCGGGTCGAACGACTCCTCGCCGCCGGCGGCCCCTTGCCGATCGTCGCCGCCGGCGATCCGGTGCTGCGCCGTGGCACCGTGCCCTTCGACGGCCAGCTCGGCCCGGAGCTGCTGGCCCGCTTCGTCGAGGCGCTGCGCGAGACCATGCACGCCGCACCGGGCGTCGGTCTGGCGGCGCCGCAGGTCGGGGTGGGACTGCGGATCGCGGTCGTCGAGGACCCGGCGCCGGTGCCGGAGGAGGTGCGGGTGGTGCGCGGGCGCGTGCCGCTGCCGTTCCGGGTGCTGGTGAATCCGTCGTACGAGGCGGTCGGAGCCGACCGGGCCGCGTTCTTCGAGGGGTGTCTGAGCGTCCCGGGCTGGCAGGCGGTGGTGTCCCGGCCCGCGGCGGTGAGGCTCACGGGCCAGGACGAGTACGGGCACGCGGTGGACGAGGTGTTCACGGGGTGGCCGGCCCGGATCGTCCAGCACGAGACCGACCACCTGGACGGGACGCTCTACCTCGACCGCGCGGAGCTGCGCTCGCTGTCCTCCAGCGCGGCCATGGCGGAGCGGTGGACCCAGCCGACCCCGGCGCAGGCGGCCGAGGAGCTGGGTTTCCCCCTCTGATCACTTCCCTCTGACCACCCCCGTCCGGACGCCGGTGTCTACTTCCCGTCCCGGTAGGCCTCCAGCAGGCGCAGCCAGACCTCGCTGATCGTCGGATACGACGGCACCGCGTGCCACAGCCGTCCCAGCGGCACCTCGCCGGCGACGGCGACGGTCGCCGAGTGGATCAGTTCGCCCACGCCGGGGCCGACGAAGGTCACGCCGAGCAGGGTCTCGCGGTCCAGGTCGACGACCATGCGGGCGCGGCCCCGGTAGTCGTCGGCGTACAAGCCGGCGCCGGCCACCGAGGAGAACTCCACGTCGACAGCGCGCACCCGGCGGCCCGACTGCTCCGCCTCGGCGAGGGAGAGGCCGACGGACGCCGCCTCCGGGTCGGTGAAGACGACCTGCGGGACGGCGCCGTGGTCGGCGGTGGCCGAGTGGGCGCCCCAGGGGTCGGTCTCCAGGAGCGGTGTGCCGGCCGCGCGGGCGGCGATGGCGGCGCCCGCGATCCGGGCCTGGTACTTGCCCTGATGGGTGAGGAGGGCTCGGTGGTTGACGTCGCCGACCCCGTACAGCCACTCGCTGCCGGTGACCCGGAGGCTGTCGTCGACCGACAGCCAGGAGCCCGGCTCCAGGCCTACCGTGTCGAGGCCGATGTCGTCGGTGCGCGGGGCGCGTCCGGTGGCGAAGAGGATCTCGTCGGCCTCGATCCGGTCGCCGGTGTCCGTGACCGCCACGACGGTGCCGTTCTCCCTGGTCACCGAGTGGACCGAGGTTCCCGTGCGGACGTCGGTGCCGGTCTCCGCCAGCGCCTCGGCGACCAGTTCGCCCGCGAAGGGCTCCATGCGGGGCAGCAGGCCCTTGCCTCGGACGAGCAGGGTGACCCGCGAGCCGAGCGCCTGCCAGGCCGTGGCCATCTCCACCGCGACGACACCGCCGCCGACCACGATCAGGCTGCCGGGTACCGACTTGGCGCTGGTCGCCTCCCTGCTGGTCCAGGGCCCGACCTCGGCGAGGCCCGGCAGGTCGGGCAGTTGGGCGCCGGTGCCCGTGCACACGGCGACCGCGTGCCGGGCCGTCAGCGTCCGCGTCGAGCCGTCCTCGCCCGTCACGGACACGGTGCGCGGTCCGGCCAGGCGTCCCTGGCCACGGTAGAGGTCGGCGCCGATGCTCTCCAGCCAGCCGAGCTGTCCGTCGTCCTGCCAGTTCGAGGTCTCGTAGTCGCGGTGGGCGAGGACCGCTTCGGCGTCCAGGGGGCCCTGGACGAGGTGGCGCAGGCCGGGTACCCGGCGGGCGTCGGCGCGGGCGATGACCGGGCGCAGGAGGGCCTTGCTGGGCATACAGGCCCAGTAGGAACACTCGCCGCCGACCAGTTCGCTCTCCACGATCGCGGTGGACAGGCCGGCCGCGCGGGTGCGGTCGGCCACGTTCTCCCCCACGGGTCCGGCACCGAGCACCACGACGTCGTACACGTTGGTTTCCGTTTCCGTCATGGGGTCAGTCTGGTAGGTGGCGTGGCCCGTGGCCACACGGGTATGGGCGCGGAATACGCGGTGGCCGGGCCGTGTTGTGCGAGCGCACCGGCAACGACCCGACAGCAGGAAGAAGAGGAACCAGGTCATGAGCAGCACCGTGGAGCTCACCAAGGAGAACTTCGACCAGACGGTCACGGAGAACGAGTTCGTGCTGATCGACTTCTGGGCGTCCTGGTGCGGGCCGTGCCGTCAGTTCGCCCCGGTGTACGAGAAGGCCGCCGAGGACAACCCCGACCTGGTGTTCGGTAAGATCGACACGGAGGCGCAGCCGGAGCTGGCGCAGGCCTTCGGTATCCAGTCGATCCCGACGCTGATGATCGTCCGGGACCAGGTCGCCGTGTTCGCGCAGCCGGGCGCCCTGCCCGAGGCCGCCCTGACGGACGTCATCGGGCAGGCCCGGAAGCTGGACATGGACGAGGTCCGCAAGTCGGTCGCCGAGCAGCAGGCCCAGCAGGGCGAGTAGCCCCGCCGGGCCCGACACCGGCGCCAACTCCTAGAAGGGGTACGGCGCCACGTCTCCGCGTACGGTCGTCCAGCGGACGTCGGTGAAGGCCTCCAGGTTGGACTCGCCGCCGAACCGGGCGCCGGTGCCGGAGGCGGCGACCCCGCCGAAGGGGGCGACGGCCTCGTCGTTGACCGTCTGGTCGTTGATGTGGACGATGCCCGTCGGGATGCGTTCGGCGAGGTCGAGGCCGCGTGAGGTGTCGCGGGTGACGATGCCGAGGGAGAGCCCGTAGGGGCCGGCCGAGGCGAGGGCGGCGGCCTCGTCGAGGGTGGTGAAGGGGCGTACGGGCGCGACCGGGCCGAAGACCTCCTCCGCGTAGGCCGGGGTCCGGTCGTCGACGTCGGCGAGGACCGTCGGCCGGTAGAAGAGGTCCTCGTGCGTGCCGCCCGCCGCGAGCTTCGCGCCGCTCGCCGTGCTGGCCTCCACCAGGCCGTGGATCTTGGCGAGCTGGGAGCCGTCGATGATCGGGCCGAGATGGACCTGCGCGCGGTGCGGGTCGCCGACGGCGAGGGAGTCGGCCTTGGCGGCGAGCCGCTCGACGTACTCCCCGTACAACGACTGGTGGACCAGGTGACGGCCCGTCGTCATGCAGATCTGGCCCTGGTGGAAGAAGGAGCCCCAGGCGGCGGTGGAGATCACCGCGTCGAGGTCGGCGTCCGCCAGGACGATCATGGCGGAGTTGCCGCCGAGTTCGAGGTGGGCGCGCTTGAGGTGGCGGCCGGCCGCCTCGCCGACGGCCCGGCCCGCTCCCGTGGAGCCGGTGAAGGAGATGACGGGCACCAGCGGGTCGGCGACCAGCGCCTGGCCGGCGTCCGGGCCGCCCGGCAGGATGTGCAGCAGGTCCTCGGGCAGGCCCGCCTCGGCGAAGACCGCGGCCAGGGAGAGCCCGCCGCAGACCGCCGTGCGCGGGTCCGGCTTCAGTACGACCGCGTTGCCGAGCGCGAGGGCCGGGGCGACGGAGCGGATGGAGAGGATCAGCGGGGCGTTGAACGGCGAGATGACGCCGACCACCCCGACGGGCACCCGCCGTGTGTAGGACAGCCGGGGCGCCTCCGAGGACAGCACCTGCCCGACCGGGCGGGAGGCGAGGGCGGCGGCCTCGTAGCACTCCTGGGCGGCGACGTGCAGTTCGAACTCGGCCTTGCCGGGTATCGAGCCGGACTCGCGGACGATCCAGTCGCGCAGCTCTTCGGTGTGCGCGGCGAACAGGTCGCCCGCCCTGCGGAGCACTCCGGCACGCACGAAGTGCGGGGTGCGTGCCCAGGCGGCCTGGGCGGTGCGGGCGGCCTGCGCGGCCGGTCCGACGTCCTCGCCGGCGGCGAGCACGACCGTGCCGAGTACCTCGCCGGTGGCGGGCTCGGTGACGGCGTACTCGGGGCCCGACAGGGGACGGGCGGCATGGGACTGCCAGGTCTTGGGGTCGAGCAACGGCATTGCGGCTCTCCGTTTCGTCACCGGCGGGACGCGCGGAGCGAACACGGGTCCCGTGTGGTTCGCGGCTGTTCGTCAGCCGCGGGGCGGGATGCGGTGATCCGGTGCGCGGCAGAGCAGCACGCGGCCTCCGGTGGTCGACGGCATCCCCACTGGTTGAGCGTGCAACATCCTAGTCACGCCGTACGAGAACCGCGCCGCCCAAGTCGCCACGGGCGGACAGCGGATCAGCTGGAGTCGCGGTGGACGAGCGTCGCTCCGTGGACGTGGTGGGTCTCGGCGTCGGCGCCGGGGTTGCGCACGGCGCGGTCGACGAGTTCCGCGAGATCCCGGCCGGCCGGGAGTTCGATGTGCACCGTGCTCAGTCTGGGCCGCAGCAACCGGCCGAGGACCAGGTCGTCGGCACCGACCAGCGCCGTGTCGTCCGGGACGGAGACGCCCGCGTCCTGCAGGGCCCGCATCAGGAGCATCGCGTACTCGTCGTTGAACGCGAAGACGGCGTCCAGGCCGAGTTCGGGCCAGCGGGCGGCGAGCCGGGCCGCGGAGTCCTCCTCGTACGCCAGTGGCAGCACGGTCACCGAGGCGTCCGTGCCCTCCACCGCGCTGCGCACCCCGTCGAGGCGGGGCTTGGAGAAGACCTTCAGCCCGGGCTCCTCGGGCACGACGACGCCGATCCGGCGGCGGCCACTGGCGTAAAGGTGCGCGCCCGCTACGCGGCCGACTCCCGCGTGGTCGACGAGCAGGCTGTGCGCACCCGCGATGCGCTCGGCACCGAGCGTGACGACGGCCCGGGCGCCGGAGCGCTTGAGGACGGCCACACCCTCGGGTCCGATCCCGCCGACGGGCACGAGGACGGCGGCGGGCCGCAGCTCGGCCCAGGCCCGGGCGGCCTCGTCGCCGCGCAGGCCGACGGAGGCGTACTGGACGACGGTGTAGTCGAGACGGCTGAGCGCCCACTGGAGTTCGTTGATGAACTGGCTGTAGAGCGGGCCGATCGGCACGCTCGGCGCGGGCATCAGGACCATGCGGCTGTGTCCGGCCCGCAGACTGCGGGCCGCCGCGTGCGGAACGTACCCGAGTTCCTTCGCGGCCTCGTGGACGCGACGGCGGGTGGGTTCGCTGATCCGGACCGCACTGGTGTTGTTGAGGACGTAGGAGACGGTTGCGCGCGAGACGCCGGCCAGGCGTGCCACATCCGCGCTCGTGGGCACGGAGCGCGGCTGGGGTACCGCCGGGGCGGCCGAATTCGGTATCTGCACCATGACGTACGGCATCTTTGCAGAAGCTCGGGGCACGTTTTTGACCGGGGGAACTTCGCAATCGACCCGATAGCAAAGGCAGTTGACGAAAGCGGTTCGGGAAAGCGCTTTACTCGAACGCCTCAATAAGATCATTCCCAGCGGCCCGGGGCCTGTTGTACGACCACTTCACGGCCCTATTCCATACCGCCGCGCGCCGAACGCGCTTTCCGGACACCCTGCGTCAGGTCCCGGACAGGTGC
Organism: Streptomyces kryoterrae; assembly: GCF_054072135.1. NCBI lineage: Bacteria > Bacillati > Actinomycetota > Actinomycetes > Kitasatosporales > Streptomycetaceae > Streptomyces > Streptomyces kryoterrae. The sequence goes on from NZ_CM133358.1 coordinate 1,169,094, forward strand.
GACCGGTTGACCAATCCCGCACGCCGGAGTGCGGCCGGCGCAGTTGGCCGAAACTCGCTCTCACCGCGCAGGCGTACCGCCCGCGATCCGGTCGACGAGGTCGATCCAGCCCGCCTCCAGCCGCGCCGGCGCCATCCCGCACTGCTTGGTCAGGTGATGGATGAGGGCCGGATCCAGATATCCCATCAGCGTTTTCGCGAGGAGTTCGCAGTCGGCACCCGGGATCGCCTGGCGCAGCAGCATGGTGACGTGGGCGGACAGCACCATGCGCGGTGCGGAAGCGAAGCGGCGGTCCGGTTCCCCCTCGGCGGCCAGTTGCAGTTCCAGTTCGTCGACGGCCCGGCGCAGCACCGCGACACCGAACGCGCGCAGCCGCTCCACGGGCGGCGCCCCTGGTCCGAGCGGCGGCGGACCGGCCAGGAAGGCGGCCTGGAGTTTCCGCTCCGAGTGGTCGAGCAGGGCCATCAGCAGACCGGTGCGGTCCCCGAAGCGCCGGAACACCGTCCCCTTGCCCACCTGCGCCGCGGCGGCCACCGCCTCCATCGTCACGCCGGCCGCGCCGAACTGCTCCACCAGCCGTGCGGCGGCTTCCAGCAGGCGGGCACGGTTGCGTGCGGCGTCGGCGCGCAGGCACGGCTCGTCGGCTCCGGCCTCGGGCTCGACATCGGCGCCGACTCCGCTGCCCAGTTCCAGCAGCAGGTGCTCGCCGGCCCCCCACTGGGGCGTCGGGAAGGGCGGCAGGGTGTCGGACATGAAGACAGCGTAACGCCTCGGAAGAAAACTGGACCGCGGTCCGTTTCACTGATAGAACTGCAAACGGACTTCGGTCCGGATCGTGACGACAACGTTTCAGCCCCTGTGGAGTCCTTTATGTCTGTTCGTATTCTCGCCCTCGTCGGCAGCCTTCGTGCCGGTTCCACCAACCGCCAGCTCGCCGAGGCGGCCGTGAAGCTCGCCCCCGAAGGCGCCGAGGTCGTGCTGTTCGAAGGCCTCGCCGACGTCCCGTTCTACAACGAGGACATCGACGTGGAGGGCAGCCTGGCGGCCCCCGTCGTCGCCCTGCGCGAGGCCGCCAACTCGGCCGACGCGCTGCTGCTCTTCTCGCCCGAGTACAACGGCACGATTCCGGCCGTCCTGAAGAACGCCATCGACTGGCTGTCCCGCCCGTACGGTGCCGGCGCCCTCACCGACAAGCCGCTCGCCGTGGTCGGCACCGCGTACGGCCAGTTCGGCGGCGTCTGGGCGCAGGACGAGGCCCGCAAGGCCGCCGGCATCGCCGGTGCCAAGGTTCTCGATGTCAAGCTCGCCATCCCCGGCTCGCTGGTCCGTTTCGCCGAGACGCACCCCTCCGACGACGCCGAGGTCGCCGCGCAGCTGACCGAGCTCATCGGCCTGCTCCACGCCGAGGTATCGCCCGCCGCCGCCTGATCGACGTACGCATGACGGAGGGCCGGAGCCGCGCAGGGCGGCTCCGGCCCTCCGTCATGTCCGCCGGCCTCAGCCCAGCTCGGCCGCGCGCCGCGCCGCCGGGGCCACGAACCGCTCGATCCACGCGGCGGGTTCACCCGTACGCGGTCCCAGCATGACCGTTTCGATGCCGAACTTGGCGTAGCCCTCGATGTCCCGGACGAAGCCGTCGACGTCGTTCTTCTCGGACGCGTCGCCCATGTAGAGAAGCGTCCTGGTGATGTCGTCGTACGGGCGTCCCACGCTGTCGCAGTGGCCGCGCAGGACGTCGAGCTTGTGCCCGATCTCGTCCGGAGTGCTCGCGAACAGGTTGCAGGCGTCCGCGTACTGGGCGACCAGGCGCAGGGTCTTGCGCTCTCCCCCGCCGCCGATCATGATCTCCGGGCGCGGTGAGCTGACAGGCGCCGGGACGCAGAGCGTCTCGGCGAGACGGTAGTGCGTGCCCTCGAAGGGCCCGTTGTTGTCCGGGTCCCACATCTGGAGGCAGATCCGCAGGGTCTCCTCCAGCCGCTCGAACCGCTCGGCCGTCGCCGGGTACGGCACCCCGAGCCCCGCGTGCTCACGGTCGTACCAGGCCGCCCCGATGCCGAGGGTGGCCCGGCCGCCGGAGAGCACGTCGAGCGTGGTGGCGATCTTGGCGAGCAGTCCGGGGTGGCGGTACGTCACACCGGTCACCAGCGCGCCGAGGCGGACCGTGGAGGTGTGGGCGGCGAGGAAGCCGAGGGTCGTGTAGGCCTCCAGCATGGGGTCCTCGGCGCCGCCGTTGAACTCCATCTGGAAGTAGTGGTCCATGACCGTGAGCCGGTGGACGCCCGCCGCCTCGGCCGCGGCGCCGGCTGCCGCCAGCTCGGGGCCGAGCGCGGGGCCGCCTCCGGGGTGGTTGAACCGATTGATGTGCACGCCGAGTCGCATGTCCGTCTCCGTTCGCCTGCATCCAGCGGTGTTCCGGGAACGACGCTAGTTCCTGGAGCGCACACGAAGTCAAGCCCGAAGCCGGGCCGCTTCGGCCTCCTCCTGCTTCTTCGACGCCCGCAGGCTCGTCACGGTCGTGACGGCCAGCACGAGGACGATGAAGCCGAGCGAGAAGGGGATGGAGATCTCCGGGACGTGGACGCCGGACTCGTGCAGCGCGTGCAGCACAAGTTTCACCCCGATGAAGCCGAGGATGATCGACAGGCCGTAGCTGAGGTGCACCAGCTTCTTCAGCAGGCCGCCGATGAGGAAGTACAGCTGGCGCAGGCCCATCAGGGCGAAGGCGTTCGCGGTGAAGACGATGTACGGGTCCTGGGTCAGCCCGTAGATGGCGGGGATGGAGTCGAGCGCGAACAGCACGTCCGTGGAGCCGATCGCGAGCATGACGACCATCATCGGCGTCATGATCCGCTTGCCGTTCTCCACGACGAAGAGTTTCGTACCGTGGTACCGGTCCGCGACGCCGAACCGTTTCTCGGCCATCTTCAGCAGCTTGTTCTCCTCGTACCCTTCGGCCCCCTCCTCGTGCGAGCCCTTCCTGGCGTCCTGGACCAGTTTCCAGGCGGTCCAGACGAGGAAGGCGCCGAAGATGTAGAACACCCACGAGAACGTGGAGATGATCGCCGCGCCCGCCGCGATGAACCCGGCGCGCAGCACGAGGGCGACCAGGACGCCGACCATCAGCACCCGCTGCTGGTATTGCGAGGGCACCGCGAACTTGCCCATGATCAGGACGAAGACGAAGAGGTTGTCGACGCTCAGCGACTTCTCGGTGATGTACCCGGCGAAGAACTCACCGGTGGGCTTGGATCCGCCGTAGACAGCCAGGCCGAGCCCGAACAGACAGGCGAGGACGACCCACACCACGGTCCAGGTGCCGGCCTCCTTCAGGGACACGTCGTGGGGTTTGCGGCCGATGAAGAAGTCGACGGCGACGAGGACGCACAGGCCGACGACGGTCAGCGTCCAGACGGCGAATGAGACGTTCACAGGTACTCCAGGGGAAGGGGGGCAATGGCAGCGTTGTCACCACCCGTGATCCTTTCCACCCCAATGCGGTGAACAAAGGTTCATCACCTGGCAAAATCCCCAGGTCAGTGACACAGGCATCGATTCGGTCGGGGCGGGGCCGACCGGATTACCCGCCGAATGGCGGGCAAGTCCCGCCGTACGGCGGTGTGCCGTAGCCCCGGGGACGCGCGGATCATCGCCGTACGAGCCGCCGCACGCAGCATGAGGAGCAGAGGCAATGACGCTTACGCCGCCCCCGTTCGACCCGGAACTCGCCGCCGTCCTGGAGATGATCAAGGACACGTTGCCGCCCGGGCTGACCATGGACGAGATCGAGGCCACCCGCAACGGACCCGGCATAGAGATGCTGGCGGACATGGACCTCACCCTGGACGGGGCCTTCGAGGTCGAGGACCGGGTCGTGCCAGGCCCCGAGAACGCGCCCGACATCTCGTTGCTGATCTGCCGGCCGGTCGCTCCGTCGGCCGACGGGCCGCTGCCGGTGATCTACCACGTCCACGGCGGCGGCATGGTGCTCGGCAACAACCGCGTCGGTGTGGACGGCCCGCTGAGATGGGGCAAGGAGCTCGGCGCGGTCGTGGTGTCCGTGGAGTACAGGCTGGCGCCGGAGCACCCGTACCCGGCGCCCGTCGACGACGTGTACGCCGGGCTGCTGTGGACCGCCGAACACGCCGGGGAGATCGGCGCCGACCCGGAGCGGATCGTCATCGCGGGCGCCAGCGCGGGCGGTGGTCTGACGGCCGCGCTGGCACTGCTGCTCAGGGACCGCAAGGGTCCGCGTCCCGTCGGCCAGCTGCTGATGTGCCCGATGCTCGACGACCGCAACGACACCCCGTCCACGCACCAGATGGCGGGCCTCGGGGTGTGGGACCGCACGGCCAACGACACGGGGTGGACCGCGTTGCTCGGCGAGCGGCGCGGCGGCCCGGACGTCTCCCCGTACGCCGCTCCGGCTCGCGCGACGGACCTGTCCGGCCTTCCCCCGGCCTTCCTCGACGTCGGCTCCGCCGAGACGTTCCGCGACGAGGTCGTCGCCTACGCCACGGGCCTGTGGCAGGCCGGCGGAGTCGCCGAGCTGCACGTATGGCCGGGCGGCTTCCACGGCTTCGACGGCTTCGCCCCCCAGGCGGCCCTCTCCCAGGCCTGCCAGTCGGCCCAGCTGGAGTGGCTGCGCAGGCTGCTCGCGGAGTAGGGCGGCTGGGGGGTCTGCGCCCCGTGGGGCACAGACCCCCCAGGGGCACGGGGAACTGCGCGAACAGCCCACACCGGGCCCGCGGCGGAACACTCAGCCACCAGCCCGCGAGGAGCATGGCCAGGGCCCGGGGGGGCGCCCCCCGGGGCGCGGGGAACTGCGCGAACAGCCCACACCGGGCCCGCGGCCAACGAACCGCACAACCTGCGGAGCAACTGGCACCATGGGGCCATGAAAGAGCTCGCGGGGCGGCTGACCGCGCTGGATCCGGATGCCGGCGCCGCTGTCCGGGTCATCGCCTACTTCGACCGGCTGGCCGAGCACCGGGCCGGCCTCGAAGCACTGGTGCGCGGGGCCGCCGTGCTGGCCGGGTGTCCGGCGCGGCTCGCCGACGCCGGGCGGCGGGTGCGTCTGCGCGTCGAGACCGACGGGCGCCGCCGGGACACGGACCAGCCGCCGGACCCCGCCTGGCCGTCCGCCTCGCTGTCGCCGGACGGTGCCCCGGCGCTGTGGCTGGAGCGGGCGGGAGCGCCCAGCGTCGTCGACGCGGTGATCCTGGAGCGCGCGGCGGCTGCCGCCCGGGACGTCCTGGACCGCACGCGCGGTCGCGCGCCGGCGGCCCCCGCCGACGACCCGGCACTCGTCGAGACCCTTCTCGACGCCACCGCACCGGAGCAGGCACGGCTGCACGCGGCCCGTCGGCTCGGCCTGGACCCGGCCGCCCCGGCCCACGCGATCGCGCCGTCGGTCGGTCCGCCCCGCGTTCTGGCCGCCACCGCACTGCGCGGATCGGCACCCGTCGAAGGCCGGCCGCCGGCCCCGGAGGACTCGGCCCGCGCCAGGCCGGCCGCCGCCGACACCGGACCTGCCGGCCTCGCCCTCCCGTCCGGCCGGGTCGGTGTCGGCCCCGCCGTGCCCGTGCTCGAACTGCCGGGCTCCTGGGCCGCCGCCCGCACCGCGCTCCGTTTCACCGCCGACGGCACCCCGCACGCCCCCGGGCCACGGGTCGTGTACGCCGACGAGCTCGGCGGTATCGGGCTGCTCGCCGAGCTCGTCGTACCGGGGGCGGATCCGCCGCCCGACGTACAGGCGCTGGAGGCCGCGGTCGCGGACGCGCCCTGGATGCTGACGACGCTGCACGCCGTCGCCTCGACGGCGAGCCTGCGGGGCGCCGCCGTCGAGGTCAACGTCCACCACTCCACGCTCCAGGACCGGTTGGGCCACGCCGAGGCGCTCCTCGGCTGGCCCGTCCGTACCCCCCAGGGCCGACTCAGGCTGCAACTGGCCCTGACCATGAGGCATTTGGGGCGCCCATAGCGGGACGGTGACTACGCCCAGGCCGTCACCGGCACGAACGAGCTGTCCTGCCGGAAGGTGTCCGTGCCGTCCGTCACGTCCACCCGCAACTGGTAGTTGTAGTGGCGCAGGAAGTAGCCCGGATAGTTGTACGACTCGAAGCGCACCGACCCCGACGCCGTGCCCGTCCGGGCGATGAACGTGGCGTCCTTCGCGAAGGTCGACGTACCGTCGTTGGCGTCGAAGCGGGCGCGGAAGTCCCAGTGGCGGAGGTAGTTGCCGGAGCTGTCGCGGAACGAGTAGCCGTTGCCGTCGGCCAGTCCCGCGACGACCGTGAAGGTGGACGCCTGCTTGAGCGCGGTGGTGCTGGAGCTGCTCACCACGGGGAGGTTGAGCAGGGAGGACTGCACCTGCCAGTACCGCGTCGAGTAGTTGACCGACTGGAAGGAGCGCGTGACGCCCTTCGACAGGGTCGGGCCGCCGCTGACCGTCTCCTTGACCACCGTGAAGTGACGGGCCGTTCCGGAGATCGAGGGCAGTGCCTTCGCGGCGGTCCAGGTGGCGAACGTGTCGTAGCTGTCGCTGTAGTAGTACTTCCCGTCGCCGTAGCCGTCGAAGAAGATCCGCCAGCCGCCGTTGTCGAGCTGGACCACGGACGGGCCTTCGCGGTAGCTGCCCCAGCCGGCCCAGTCGCCGGTCTTCGAGATGGTGTAGGGGCCGGCAAGGCTGGAGGCGGTGGCGTACTCGATGTACTTGGTCGTCTCGTTCTTCGGGAAGGCGTGGTACGTCGAACCGATCTTCACGATGCACGTGTCGATGTGGTTCGACCCGATGCCCGACAGGGCCACCGGTGAACTCCACGCCGTGAGCGCGGAGTTGGTCGCCTTCAGCAGGTAGGGCGTGAAGATCCACTCGTCGCTGGTGACCGAGCAGGACACGATGATGTTCACGCTGCCGTCGCTGTCGACGAACCACTCGGGTGCCCACGCGCGGGACAGGCCGGCGATCGGGACCGTGTAGTCGTACAGGAAGGTCCAGTTGACGCGATCCGAGCTGCGGGCGAAGCCGATGGTGGTGCTGGCGTCCTGCCAGGTGTGCGTGGTGTAGGTGACGTAGTAGTAGCCGTTGGTGTGCTTGAGGACGCTCGCGTCGCGGATGCGGTTGCTGGGCGGGGTGTAGGCCGAGGACTGCACGAGCCGGAAGTCGGTCGCGTCGTCGGACTGGTAGACGTTCACCGTGCCGTCGTTGCTGTTGAGGAACGGCACGATGGTGTAGCGCGTGGCGGAGCCGCTGGGCGGGGCCGCCGCGGCGGCGGTGCCGAGCAGTCCGGGCAGTTCGCCCAGGACGAGCGCCGAGGCGGGCAGGACGGCCAGCGCGCGCAGCAGGCTGCGGCGGGAGGGCGTGGGGCGGGGACTGGTCACGTGCGGCTCCTTGGTGATCCAACCGACGGCTCTCCGCGTTCGACATTGCGAACGCGGTTCGGTAAATCGGTCAGACCGTAAATCCGAGTCGTGCGCACGTCAATACTTCGGACACGCTCCGGACCTGTGAGTTTCTCTCCGGACGCGGCACATTCGATATCTCGCACCGCGCCGCCCCGTCAACGGTTACCGTGCGGTAGTGAAGCTGTGCAATCACTATGGGGAACACATCGACGCGGTGCGACGGTGTACGACGGAGGTGTCCGTATGACTGCCGAGCGTGCCCCCGGGCTCGTGGAGTGTGCCCGTGCGCTGGCCGACGGCGAGGTGACCTCGCGGACGCTCGTCGAGCAGGCCCTCGCCCGGATCGCGGCGACGCAGGGCACGCTCAACGCCTTCCGGATCGTGCGGGCCGAGGCCGCGCTCGCCGAGGCCGACGCGGCCGACCGGGAGCTGGCGGCCGGCCGGCGCCGGCCGCTGCTCGGCGTACCGGTGGCCGTGAAGGACGACACGGACGTGGCGGGCGAGCCGACCGCGTTCGGCTGCCGGGGCGAGTTCCCGCCGGTGCCCGAGGACGGCGAGGCGGTACGGCGGCTGCGCGCGGCCGGCGCCATCGTCGTCGGCAAGACCAACACCTGCGAGTTCGGCCAGTGGCCCTTCACCGAGGGCCCCGCCTTCGGCGCGACACGCAACCCCTGGCACCCCGGCCACACCCCGGGCGGCTCGTCCGGCGGTTCGGCCGCCGCCGTCGCCGCGGGCCTGGTCCCCGCCGCCCTCGGCTCGGACGGCGCCGGTTCGGTGCGCATCCCGGCCTCCTGGACCCAGCTGATCGGCATCAAACCGCAGCGCGGGCGCATCTCCACCTGGCCGCGCCCCGAGTCCTTCCACGGCATCACGGTCAACGGCACCCTGGCCCGTACGGTCGCGGACGCGGCCCTCCTCCTGGACGCGGCGAGCGGCAACCACGTACGGGATCCGCACCGACCGCCGACGATCAGCGCGTCCGAGGCGGCCGGCCGTGACCCCGGACGGCTGCGCATCGCCCTCTCGCTCACACCGCCGTTCACGGCGCTGCCCGCACGGCTGCAGCCCGACGTACGGGCCCGGGTCGTCCAACTCGCCGAGAAACTGGCCTCGTTGGGCCACACGGTCGAGGAGGCCGACCCGGCGTACGGGCAGATCGGGCTCACCTTCGTCCCCCGCGCCACCGCCGGCATCGCCGAGCGGGTCCGCGAGGCCCCGTACCCCGCGCTGCTCGACCGGCGCACCCGGAATTCCGCCCGGCTGGGCCGGCTGCTCGGCGGACCGCCGCTGCGACTGGCCCGGCGTGCGGAGTCCGCCCTGCACCGGCGGATCGGCGTCCTCTTCTCCTCGTACGACGTGATCCTGGCGCCGACCACGGCCGCTCCCCCGCCGCGCATCGGTGCGCTGCTGGAGCTGAACGGGCTGGCCACCGACCGCGCGATGATCGCCGCCTGCCCGTACGCCTGGCCGTGGAACGTGCTGGGCTGGCCCGGGGTGAACGTGCCGGCCGGGTTCGTGGGCGAGGGGCTGCCGGTGGGCGCCCAGTTGCTCGGTCCGGCGAACAGTGAGCCGCTGCTCGTCTCCCTGGCCGCGCAGTTGGAGGCCGACCTGCGCTGGCACGAGCGGTGGCCGCCGTTGCAACCCGCCGCCGACTCGACGGCGGCACAAGGGGGCTTGGGCCCGTAGGCTGTGACCATGGACGACGCGGCGATGGTCGGCTTGATGGGGCGGGTGACGGGCACGATCGGGCCGGGGCTGGTCGGCGAGGTGATCGTCCGGGTGCGCGGCGGCGCCGAGCACTTCCTGGCGTACGCCTCCGCGGCCCAGGATCGTATCGAGCGGGGGACGGTGGTCATGGTCGTCGAGTACCTGCCGCCACGCACCGTGTACGTCACCTCCGCGTACGACGGCTGAGCCCGGCGGACGTGCTGTCGTGGGGTCCGTACGTCTGCGGATGATCACGTGTGCGTCAAGCTTGCAACAAGGATTCCTCAGCCGCTGTACCCAGGCCTCGCACAGGAGCACCCTTGCGTCGTTCGGTGCCGAAAGGGCACCAGGCAAAGGGGGCGTATGCCGATGTTCGTCGGCGTCGTTGCGGGGGTCGCGGTAGTAGCCGTCCTCGCACTCATCGGTATTTTCAAGATGATGTGGCGGGTCGCTGAACCCAACGAGGCACTCATCATCTCCGGTTCCAAGCACAGGACCGAAGGCCTTGAGGCAGGCATGGGGTTCCGTATCGTCACCGGGCGGGGCACCCTTGTGCTGCCCGGGGTCCAGGCGGTGCGCAAGATCTCGCTCGACCTGAACGAGACCGAACTGCATGTGGACTGCGTGACCACCCAGGGCATTCCGCTCAAGGTGCGGGGCGTGGTCATCTTCAAGGTGGGCGACGACTTCGTGTCGATCGCCAACGCTGGCCGCCGTTTCCTCGACCAGCAGAAGATGATGGCCGAGCGCGTGCACAACGTGTTCGCCGGTCATCTCCGTTCCATCGTCGGCGGGTTGACCGTCGAGGAGATGATCCGCGACCGCGAGAAGCTCACCGGGCAGACCCGGGCCGCGTGCGGCACCGAGATGGAGAAGCTCGGCCTGATCGTCGACTCCCTCCAGATCCACGAGATCGAGGACCCGACCGGGTACATCAAGAACCTCGCCATGCCGCACGCCGCCGCCGTCCAGCGGGACGCGCGCATCGCGCAGGCCGAGGCGAACCGTCTCGCCACCGAGGCCGAGCAGAAGGCCGCGGCGCGGATGTCGGAGGCCACCCGGGACAGCGAGATCCTGCAGGCCGGATACCAGGCGGAGCGCGACAAGGCCGCGGCGAAGGCCCGGCAGGCCGGACCGCTCGCCGACGCCGCCGCCCGGCAGGACGTCGTCATCCAGGAGACACGCATCGCCGAACTCGACGCCCTGCGCCGGGAACAGCAGCTCCAGGCGGACGTCCGCAAGCCGGCCGACGCGCAGGCCTACGAGACGCGGGCGCGGGCCGAGGCCGAGCGTGACGCGCGTATCTCGGCGGCGCAGGCCAAGGCCAAGGAGACCGAGCTCGCGGCCCTGGCCGAGGCGAACCGGGTCAAGACGGCCGCGAACGCCGAGGCCGAGGCGACCAAGGCGCGGGGTGCGGCCGTCGCCATGTCGACGAGGGCCACCGGTGAGGCCGAGGCCGCCGCGTCCCAGGCCAAGGGCCTCGCCGCCGCCGAGGCGACGAGGGCGAAGGGGCTCGCGGAGGCGGAGACCATCAAGGCGCGGGCCGCCGCGCTCGCGGAGAACCAGGAAGCGGTGGTCGCCCAGCAACTCGCCGAGAACTGGCCGGAGATCGTGAAGGCCGGTGCGTCCGCGTTCGGCAGCGTGGACAACATGGTGGTGCTCAACGGTGCGGACGGCATGGCGGAGATGCTCGCCAAGGCGCTCACCATGGGCGGAACGGGGCTGGGGCTGGCACGGCAACTGCTCACGTCCATGAACCAGAACGGGCAGACACCGAACGGGACTTCGGCGCTGAACGGGCTGGCGGCGCCGACGGTTCAGAAGGTGCCGGTGGAGAAGAACGAGGGGTGATGCGGTGAGTCACGGGGCTCAGGCTCTAACGTGAGCCCCGTGACTGCCTTCACCGATGCCGATGTTCCGGGGCGTTATGGCCCCTCCGCCACCACCGAGGCCGATCCTCGCGACGTCGGGCGGGTGCGTACGGAGTACTCGCCCGCCCACGACGGCGATCCCGATCCGGGCGAGATCGTGTGGACCTGGGTGCCGTTCGAGGAGAACGACGGGCGGGGGAAGGACCGGCCCGTGCTCGTTGTCGCTCGTGAGGCCGCCGGGACCTTTCTCGCCGTGCAGTTGTCCAGCAAACGGCATGACGGGGACCGGGAGTGGGTTCCGATCGGGAGCGGGCCGTGGGATCGGACCGGCCGGGACTCGTGGGTCGACGTGGATCGGGTGCTGCGGCTGTTCGAGGACGGGATGCGGCGGGAGGCCTGTGCGTTGGACCGGATGCGGTTCAACTCCGTTGTGCGGCGGTTGCAAGAGCTGTACGGGTGGCGCTGAGGTCACAGCCCCGCACCCTTACGACGCGAAGGTACGTTCGAAAGCCGCCCTTGTTGTCGTGCCGGTCGTCCGGTCCAGGATCGCGAACACGACCTTCTCGAATCTGCCCTCGAAGCGGCCGGTCACCAGCAGGTCTCTGAACGTGGTCGCCACCGTCGCCGGGTCGTTCTGGAAGACTCCGCAGCCCCAGGCGCCCAGGACCAGGCGGCGGTAGCCCTCCGTGGCCGCCGTTTCGAGGACGCGTTCCGCGCGTGACGCCAGGGCCCGGGGGATGTCCGTCACCCGCTCGGGGGCCGTTCGCCGTACGACGCCCGCGTTCGGGGCCGCCGAGGTGAGGAAACCCGCCGTGTACGGATCGTCCAGGAGGCGGCCCCGGTCGTCGCGGAAGACCGGTACCCCGGGTGAGTGGATGACGCGGTCGGTGTAGAACGGGTCGCGGTGGGTGCGGTGGTGGTCGTAGAACTCGCGCACCTCCGTCAGGCAGGTGTACAGCGCGGAGGCCCGGCACAGGGCCTCTTCCTGGGCCTGGGCGCCGTTCAGGTAGCCGCCGCCCGGGTTGCGGGCCGAGGAGAAGTTCAGGACCGCCACCGGGCCGGGGAGGCGGCGGGCGGCCTCCAGGCTGCTCTCGCCGGTGACCTCGAAGGAGGTGTCCAGCGGTGAGGCCGCCACAGGGACGTCCAGCGGGCCCGGGCCGTAGAGTCGTGTGCCCGCCCGGGCGGCCTTGATCGCCGCGGCGAGTCGCACCTCGCGTCCGTCGGACGCGCGATAGGAACCGGCCGCGACGATCTCCTCCGTACCACGCGCGAGGTCGCGCAGGCGGGCGCTCATGGCGCCACCCCCGTGTGCGCCATGACCGTGCCCGGTACTCGCTCCCCCGCCGTGCTCATACAGGCATCGTGGGTGATGCTGGACACCCGGTGCAACAGAGTTTTCCGGGTATGTGAACGGCTCACGAACGCCATGGAAACGGAGATCCATCGTCCTGAAAGTGCCCATGTGCACCCTTGTGCGATTCGGCGCGAGGAGTTTGGGTGGGACGATCGTTGCCTGTCCGGCCCACCCGAAGCCGGGCCGGCGGCATGGTGGAATCTCAGGAGGATCCCGACATGTCCGATTCGGTAAGCGGCTGTACAAAGCGCCGCACCGCTCTCTCCGAGGCCGAGGTCGAAGCCCTGGTCCGGGGGATCTGCTTCAAGACCGGACCGCCGCGCACCCTCGGTGTCGAGGTGGAATGGCTCGTCCACGAGCTGCGGCAACCGCGGCTCCCCGTGACACCCGAACGGCTCGAAGCGGCCTACGCCGCACTGCGGACCCTGCCTCTCAGGTCGGCGCTCACCGTCGAACCGGGCGGTCAGCTGGAGCTCAGCTCCGCTCCCGCCGACTCCCTGATGGAGTGCGTCGGATCCGTCTCCGCCGACCTGGACGCCGTCCGCGCGGTACTGCGCGAGCACGGTCTCGGTATCGTCGGCATCGGCCAGGACCCCTGGCACCCGCCCCGTCGTTTCCTGCACGAGCCGCGCTACGACGCCCTGGAGCGGTCCCTCGACCTCACGGGTCCGGCCGGCCGCGCCATGATGTGCACCTCGGCCTCCGTGCAGGTGTGCCTCGACGCCGGGCACGAGGAGCCGGGCCCCCTCGGGCACGGACGGCGCTGGTGGCTCGCGCACCAGCTCGGCGCGGTCCTCGTGGCCGCCTTCGCCAACTCCCCGCTCGCCGTGGGCAGCCCCACCGGCTGGCGGTCCACCCGGCAGGTGCTGTGGATGGAGATCGGCGCCGGGCGGGCGGGGGCACAGCCGCTGGACGCCGAGCCGCGGCAGGCCTGGGCCCGGCATGTGCTCGACGCCCCGGTGATGTGCGTACGGCGGGACGACGGGCCCTGGGACGTGCCGGAGGACGGGCTGACGTTCCGGGAGTGGATCCGGTCCGGGGTGCCCCGGCCGCCGACGCGTGAGGATCTCGACTACCACCTGACGACCCTGTTCCCCCCGGTCCGGCCGCGCGGCCATCTCGAACTGCGCATGATCGACGCCCAGCCCGGCGACGACGGCTGGATCGTCCCGCTCGCCGTCACGGCCGCGCTCTTCGACGACCCCGAGGCCGCCGAGCTGGCCTACCGGGCGGTCAAGCCGCTCGCCGAGCGGACCGGGTCACTGCCCGCCCCGCACAATCCGCTGTGGTCCGACGCGGCCCGCCACGGCCTGGCCGACCCCGAGCTGCACGAGGTCGCCCTCGTCTGCTTCACGGCCGCGCTGGACGCCCTGCCCCGGCTCGGCGCGAGCCGGGAGGTCGTCGACGCTGTCGCCGCGTACCTCGACCGCTACGTCGTTCAAGGCCGTTGCCCGGCCGACGACCTGCTCGACAGCCTGCGCGACACGGACCCGCGTGCGCACGGCACTTCGTACGGAAGGAATCTCCGCACATGACCGACCCCGCCCTGGACCCGGAGACGCTCCGGGAGCGCGCCCTTGCCGCGCTCACCACCGCGCGGGAGCGGACCGCGCTCCTCACCTCCGTGGACGATCCTGAACTCACCGCCCAGCACTCGCCGTTGATGTCCCCGCTGGTGTGGGACCTCGCGCACATCGGCAACCAGGAGGAGATGTGGCTGCTGCGCGCGGTCGCCGGGCGGGAGCCGATGCGGCCCGAGATCGATGGTCTGTACGACGCCTTCGAGCACTCCCGCGCCGAACGGCCCTCCCTGCCGCTGCTGCCGCCCGACGAGGCCCGTAAGTACGCGGCGGAGGTGCGCGGCCGGGCCCTGGACGTGCTGGAGAGCGCCGCGTTCGAAGGTACGGGCGCGCGGCTGACCGAGGCCGGGTTCGCCTTCGGGATGATCGCCCAGCACGAACAGCAGCACGACGAGACGATGCTGATCACCCATCAGCTCCGGAAGGGGCCGGCGGTTCTCAGCGCTCCCGACCCCGAGCCCGCTCCCCCCTTCACCGGTCCGGCCGAAGTCCTGGTCCCCGGTGGCCCGTTCACGATGGGCACCTCCACCGAGCCGTGGTCCCTGGACAACGAACGGCCCGCACACCGGCGCGAGGTGGCGCCCTTCCTCATCGACACGACCCCGGTGACGAACGCCGCCTACCAGGCGTTCATCGCGGACGGCGGCTACGACGACCCGCGCTGGTGGACGCCGGACGGCTGGGCACACGTACGCCAGCACTCCCTGTACGCACCGCTGTTCTGGTTCCGGGACGGCGGGCAGTGGCTGCGGCGCCGGTTCGGCGTCACCGAGGTGGTGCCGCCCGAGGAGCCCGTCGTGCACGTCTGCTGGTACGAGGCGGATGCCTACGCCCGTTGGGCCGGGCGCCGGCTGCCCACCGAGGCGGAGTGGGAGAAGGCCGCCCGGCACGACCCGGCGACCGACCGCTCGACGCGCTACCCGTGGGGCGACGCCGACCCCACCCCCGAGCACGCCAACCTCGGTCAGCGGCATCTGCGTCCGGCGCCCGCCGGAAGCTACCCGGCCGGTGAATCGCCGCTCGGGGTAAGGCAGTTGATCGGTGACGTGTGGGAGTGGACGGCCAGCGATCTGCTGCCGTACCCGGGGTTCAGCATGTTCCCGTACAAGGAGTACTCGGAGGTGTTCTTCGGGCCCGAGTACAAGGTGCTGCGCGGTGGTTCGTTCGCCGTGGACGCGGTGGCCTGCCGGGGGACGTTCCGCAACTGGGACTATCCGATCCGGCGGCAGATCTTCTCCGGGTTCCGCACCGCACGTACCCCGGAGGCCGTCTGATGTGCCGTCAACTAGCCTTCCTGGGAACCCCGGAGGCGATCGGCAGTGTGGTCGTGGAGCCGCCGCACGGGCTGTACCGGCAGTCCTGGGCACCCCGGCACCAGCGGCACGGGACCGTCAACGCCGATGGTTTCGGCGTCGGTTGGTACGCGGAGGGTGATCCGGTGCCGGCCCGCTACCGGCGTGCCGGGCCCGTCTGGGGGGACGCGTCGTTCGCCGACCTCGCCCGGGTCGTACGCACCACCGCGCTGCTCGCCGCCGTACGGGACGCGACGCTGGCCGGCGCCGACGGAGAGGCCGCGGCGGCACCCTTCGCCGCCGGTGCCTGGCTGTTCGGGCACAACGGGGCGGTCAGGGGCTGGCCGGGGTCCCTCGCGCCTCTCGTACAGGCCCTGCCCGGCGAGGAGTTGCTGTCGATGGAGGCACGCTCCGACTCGGCGTTCCTGTGGGCCCTGGTGCTGCACCGGCTGCACGCCGGCGACGACGTCGGGCGGGCGCTGGCCCGCACCGTCCTGGAGGTCGACGCGGCGGCCCCCGGCTCCCGCCTCAACCTGCTGCTCACCGACGGCACGACGATCGCCGCGACCACCTGGGGCGACACCCTCTTCCACCTGACCGGACCCGGTCCCCGCACGGTCGTGGCGTCAGAGCCGTACGACGACGATCCCCGCTGGCAGGAGGTACCCGACCGCACCCTCGTCATCGCGAGCCGCACCGGGGTACGGCTCACCCCGCTCCGGGACATGAGCGACGACCTGGCATCCGTACCACCCGAGGAGCTTCGTACGTGAGTCCGCTTCTGGTCACCCGCACCCTGCCCGAGGACGCCACGGAGGCCGCCCTGCGCGCCGACGTCCTCCACGGGCTCACCCGCACGCCCAAGACCCTCCCGCCGAAGTGGTTCTACGACGCCCACGGCAGCGAACTCTTCGACGAGATCACCGGGTTGCCCGAGTACTACCCGACCCGGTCCGAGCGCGAGATCCTGCTCGCCCGGGCCGGGGAGATCGCCGCCGCGACCGGTGCGCGCACGCTGGTCGAGCTGGGCTCCGGCTCGTCGGAGAAGACCCGGCATCTGCTGGACGCGCTGCCGGACCTGGAGACGTACGTCCCGGTCGACGTCAGTGAGAGCGCGCTGCGACAGGCGGGCGAGGCGCTGATCGCCGAGCGGCCCGGGCTCGGTGTGCACGCGCTGATCGCCGACTTCACCGGCGGGCTGGCGCTGCCGGGCACGCCCGGGCCCCGGCTGGTGGCGTTCCTCGGCGGCACGATCGGCAATCTGCTGCCCGCCGAGCGGGCCGCGTTCCTGTCCTCGGTGCGTTCCCTGCTGTCGCCCGGCGACGCGCTGCTGCTCGGCACGGACCTGGTCAAGGACGCCTCGGTGCTGGTCCCGGCGTACGACGACGCGGCGGGTGTGACGGCCCGGTTCAACAAGAACGTGCTGGCTGTCGTCAACCGCGAACTCGGCGCCGACTTCGACCCTGACGCCTTCGAGCATGTCGCCCTGTGGGACTCCGCCAACGAGTGGATCGAGATGCGGCTGCGCTCGCTCGCCGAGCAGACCGTGAAGATCCCCGTACTCGATCTCGCCGTGGACTTCGCGGTGGGTGAGGAGATGCGTACGGAGGTGTCGGCGAAGTTCAGGAAGGAGGGTGTGGGCGCCGAACTGGCCGCCGCCGGGCTGGAGCCGACCCGGTGGTGGACGGACGAGCGGGGCCTGTTCGCCCTGTCGCTGAGCGTCGCCCGTTAGCGACACCTCGCGAACCGCCGTCACATGGGGCACGGTGGAACGTGGAATGCCGCCAGGAAGATCCATTACACCGAGTACCTCCAGTACCTCCAGTACCGCGAAGGAGCACCCGCATGTCGAACCACACCTATCGGGTCACCGAGATCGTCGGCACCTCGCACGAAGGCGTCGACCAGGCCGTCCGCAACGGCATCAGCCGGGCCTCGCAGACCCTGCGCAACCTGGACTGGTTCGAGATCACGCAGGTCAGGGGCCAGATCAAGGACGGGCAGGTCGAGCACTACCAGGTCGGTCTGAAGGTCGGTTTCCGGCTGGACGACGGCGAGTGACAGCCGTGGGCCGTCTGCTCAGGTCCGGCCCTCGGCCTCCTGCGCCTCCTTCAGCGCGGTCGACTCGGCCGTCCAGCGGGCCCGTACGACCCTGAAGCCCGAGCGTTCCGCGTCCTGGCAGACGAGTTCGTCGTCGTCCACCAGGACGCGGATCTCGCGGTCGCGGGCCAGCCGGCGCAGGGTCTCCAGTTTGGTGCTGCGGGCGGGTCTGCGGTCGTCGTCGCGCCGCATCCAGACACGTCCCTCGGGCAGTCCGTGCGCGGCCAGCCAGGCGAGCGTGTCCCGGCGGCAGCGCTCGGGCCGGCCGGTGAGGTAGACGACCTCGCACTCCCGCGCGCTCTCCAGGGCCAGCGCGACACCCTCGGTGAGCGGCGGGTCGTGCGGCGCGGCGGCGAAGAACGCCGTCCAGTCGCGCGGCTTGCGTTCCAGGAACCGCTGCCGGTGCGCGGTGTCGGCGAGCGTGTTGTCGAGGTCGAACACGGCGAGCGGTCTGCTGCCGCTCGGGTTTCTGTTCTGCGTCACGGTCCCTGACCCTAGTCAGCCGGACCCGGCAACCTCCACGGCGTCGGTGGCCACTCCTTGGCGACACAGCCGAGGCAGAGGCGGGAGCCGTACATGCGCAACGCAGCGATCCGGACGGGAACGGCGGTACTGGGCACCGCGTTAATGACAGCGGGGATGCTCGTGGGCGTCGCCGAGGGGGCGAGCGCCGCGACGACGCTCGTGGTGGCGACGGGCGGCGACGACTCGGCGCCCGGCACGCTCGCGCGTCCCCTGAGGACCATTCAGAAGGCCGTCGACCTGGCGAAACCGGGCGACACGATCACCGTGCGCGGGGGCACCTACGCGCTCACCGACAACATCACCATCGCCACCTCCGGCACCGCGTCCCAGCCCATCACCCTGGGCACCTACGCGGGCGAGCGGGTCGTCGTCGACGGGGAGCGGCTGCCCGCCAGTCACACACCGGTCGGTGGCAGCATCCCGCGCGCCGAGCGCGGTGCGATCCACCAGGAGGCCTCGTACTGGCGGATCTCGGGGCTGGAGATCGTGAACGGGCCGTACGGCGTCTACTGCGACGGCTGCAACTACAACGTCTTCGCCCGCCTCGTCACCCACGACAACTACGAGTCCGGTTTCCAGCTCCAGGGTGCCTCCAGCAACAACCAGATCCTGGACCTGGACAGTTACGGCAACCGCGACCCGCGCAAGAACGGTGAGAGCGCGGACGGGCTGGCCATCAAGGAAGGCGGCGGGACCGGCAACATCGTGCGGGGCGCGCGGTTGTGGAACAACGTGGACGACGGCTTCGACGCCTGGAAGTTCACCTCGCCGGTCACGATCGAGAACACCATCGCGTACGGCAACGGCGTCAACCGCTGGAACTTCCCCGACTTCGCGGGCGACGGCAACGGCTTCAAGCTCGGCGGCGGCACCCCGGCGCCCGCCGTGGCGCACGTCCTGCGCAACACCGCCGCGTTCAAGAACGCGGCGCACGGCTTCACGGACAACGGCAATCCGGGTGCCATCGGCGTCAACCGCGGTACCGCGTACGGGAACGCGGGCACCGGCTTCGACTTCGACGTCACCGCGGGACACGCCACCCTCACCGCCAACCTGTCGGTCGCCGACGGACGTGCCGCCGCCCTCGGCTCCGCCACCGTCTCGACCGGCAACTCCTGGGATCTGGGAGGCACTTGGAACGCCGCCTCGGTGCTGAGCACCGACCCTGCGGCGATCACGGGCGCGCGTCGCTCGGACGGTTCGCTGCCCGCCGCCCCCAACTTCCTCGTGCCGCGCGCCGGAACGGCCATCGGAGCCCGCTTCTAGGCGATCTTCGCAGGGAGTGGCGGAGGCATATCGGGGGGGGTGTGAGGGGTCAACCGGAATTCAATCTGTCGGAAACATTGACTCACTCACGCCCCCTACCTATCTTTCGGTCGAACCTCCGCACACCGTTCCATATATCGAACAATATCGGCCCGGAAACAGGCCGCTGAAGGAGACTCGCCGTGGACCGCACCCGCAGCAGCTCGACCAGCCGACGCACGCTCCTCAAGGCCTGCACGGCCCTGGTCGTCGCCGTGACCGTGCCCGTCGCCATCGGCACCCCGGCGTTCGCCGCCGTCCCGGCCTCCCCGGCCGTCACCTTCACCAACCCGGTCGCCGAGCAGCGCGCCGACCCGCACATCTACAAGCACACCGACGGCTACTACTACTTCACCGCCACGGTCCCCGCGTACGACCGGATCGTGCTGCGGCGCGCCACCACGCTCCAGGGCCTGGCGACCGCCGCCGAGACGACCATCTGGACCAAGCACGCCACCGGCGACATGGGCGCCCACATCTGGGCTCCGGAGATCCACTTCATCGACGGC
The DNA here is from genome assembly GCF_054072135.1 of Streptomyces kryoterrae. NCBI lineage: Bacteria > Bacillati > Actinomycetota > Actinomycetes > Kitasatosporales > Streptomycetaceae > Streptomyces > Streptomyces kryoterrae. The sequence continues at coordinate 1,188,741 of NZ_CM133358.1, forward strand.
AAGTGGTACGTGTACTTCGCGGCCGGCGCCTCGAACGACATCTGGAAGATCCGCCCGTACGTCCTGGAGTCCTCGGCCGCCAACCCCGTCACCGGGACCTGGACGGAGAAGGGCCGGATCGCGCTGCCGCTCGACACCTTCTCGCTGGACGCGACGACCTTCGTGGTGAACGGCACCCGCTATCTGAGCTGGGCGCAGAACGACCCGGCCGTCGGGGACGGCACCAACATCTATCTCGCGAAGATGTCCAACCCCTGGACCATCAGCGGCACTCCGGCGATGATCTCCCGGCCCACACTGTCCTGGGAGATCATCGGACACACGGTGAACGAGGGGCCCTCCGTCATCCAGCGGGGCGGGAAGGTCTTCATGTCCTTCTCGGCGAGCGCCACCGACGCCAACTACTGCCTGGGTCTGCTGACCGCGTCCGCCTCCGCCGATCTGCTCAACCCGGCCTCCTGGACGAAGAGTTCGCAGCCGGTGTTCACGAGCAACGCCTCGACCGGGCAGTACGGGCCGGGCCACAACACGTTCACGGTCTCCGAGGACGGCAAGTCCGACGTCCTCGTCTACCACGACCGCAACTACAAGGACATCAGCGGCGATCCGCTCAACGACCCCAACCGGCGCACCCGTTACCAGAAGCTGTACTGGAACGCCGACGGCACCCCGAACTTCGGTATCCCGGTCTCCGACGGTCTCACCCCGGTCCGCTTCTCGTCGTTCAACTACCCGGACCGGTACATCCGGCACTGGGAGTACCGGGCGAAGCTGGAGGCGAACGTCACCAACCTCGCCGACTCGCAGTTCCGGATCGTCACCGGACTGACCGGCTCCGGGACCGTCTCGCTGGAGTCGGCGAACTTCCCCGGCTACTACCTCCGGCACAAGAACTACGAGCTGTGGGTGGAGAAGAACAGCGGCACGGCCACCTTCCTGGCCGACGCGTCCTTCACCCGGCGGGCGGGCCTCGCCGACCCGGCCGGGGTGTCCTTCGAGTCGTACAACTTCCCGGGCCGTTACATCCGGCACTACAACGGCCTGATCCAGCTCCAGCCGCTGAGCACCTCGCTCGACCAGCAGGACGCGACCTACTACACCGAGTAGCCCGCCGGGCGAAAACCCTTACGGATCAAGGGACTTCAGAGCTCAGCTACGTCAGTCACCTCAGAGACGAGGCACATGTGACCCCCCACCTGTCGAGACGGTTTCTGCTCCAGAGCGCGGTGCTCGCCGCCGCCGCGCCCGCGTTCGCCTACGCCGCCGCCGGCCGGGCCGCCGCCGCTGCCCTGCCCGCGCCGTCCGCCTGGACGCTCCGCCCGTTCGAGCTGAAGGACGTCTCGCTCGGCCAGGGCGTCTTCGCGAGCAAGCGCCAGCTCATGCTGGACCACGGGCGCGGCTACGACGTGAACCGGCTGCTCCAGGTGTTCCGCGCCAACGCGGGCCTCTCCACCGGCGGGGCGGTCGCCCCGGGCGGCTGGGAGGGCCTGGACGGCGAGGCCAACGGCAACCTGCGCGGCCACTACACCGGCCACTTCCTGAGCATGCTGTCGCAGGCGTACGCGAGCACCGGGGAGCAGGCCTACGCCGACAAGATCTCGACCATGGTCGGCGCGCTGACCGACGTGCGCGCGGCGCTGCGCACCGACCCGCGCATGCTCACCGTCACCGGGAGGTGGGGCGGCGCGCACGAGAACGTGCGGGGCTCCTACCAGTACGTGGACCTCCCGGCGGCCGTGCCGGGCGGTGCCGCGGCGATCACCCTGTCGATCTGGGTCAGGCCCACCCACGACGCCAACTGGCAGCGTGTCCTCGACTTCGGCAACGACACCACCCGGTACATGTACCTGGCCTCCCGCAACGCCGGCGGGGTGCCGCGGTTCGCCATCACCACCAGCGGGGCCGGCGGGGAACAGGGCCTCAACGGCACCGCCGCGCTGCCGCTGAACCAGTGGAGCCACCTCGCGGTGACCATCACCGGCACCACGGGCACGCTCTACGTCAACGGCACCGCCGTCGCCACGAACACCGCGATGACCCTCAACCCGTCCGTCCTCGGCACCCTGACGAACAACTGGCTCGGCCGCTCGAACTACTCCGGCGACCCCGTCTACGCGGGCGCCTTCGACGAGTTCAACGTCTACTCGCGCGCGCTGACCGCGGCCGAGATCACCTCGCTCCAGGGCAACGAGGCCAAGAACTCCTCCGCCGGGCTCGGCAACCTCGCCTCGTACTACTTCTCCGCCACCTCCGGCGGCACGTTCGGGGACGCCTCCGGGCGCGGACTGACCGCCACCCTGCGCCGTACCTGGGGCGGCCCGAGCCATCAGGGCTTCCTCGCCGCCTACCCGGAGACGCAGTTCATCGCGCTGGAGTCGATGACGAGCGGTGACTACACGAAGGTGTGGGCGCCCTACTACACGGCGCACAAGATCCTCAAGGGTCTGCTGGACGCCTATCTCGCCACGGACGACTCCCGGGCACTCGACCTCGCGTCGGGCATGTGCGACTGGATGTACTCCCGGCTGTCCAAGCTGCCCGACGCCACCCTGCAGCGGATGTGGGGGATCTTCTCCAGCGGCGAGTTCGGCGGCATCGTCGAGACCATCGTCGACCTGTACACGATCACCGGCAAGGCCGATCACCTCGCCCTGGCCAAGCTGTTCGACCTCGACACGCTCATCGACGCGTGCGCGGCGAACACCGACACCCTGAACGGCCTGCACGCCAACCAGCACATCCCGATCTTCACCGGATACGTACGGCTGTACGACGCGACGGGCGAGACGCGCTATCTGACCGCCGCGAAGAACTTCTGGGGCATGGTCGTACCGCAGCGCATGTACGGGATCGGCGGCACGAGCACGGGTGAGTTCTGGAAGGCGCGCGGGGTGATCGCGGGGACGGTCAGCGACACCAACGCCGAGACCTGCTGCGCGTACAACCTGCTCAAGCTGAGCCGGATGCTGTTCTTCCACGAGCAGGACCCGAAGTACATGGACTACTACGAGCGGGCGCTCCACAACCAGGTGCTCGGCTCCAAGCAGGACAAGGCCGACGCCGAGAAGCCGCTCGTCACGTACTTCATCGGGCTCACGCCCGGGCATGTGCGCGACTACACGCCCAAGCAGGGCACGACCTGCTGCGAGGGCACCGGCATGGAGAGCGCCACCAAGTACCAGGACTCGGTGTACTTCAAGTCGGCCGACGGCGCCTCCCTGTACGTCAACCTGTACAGCGCGTCCACCCTGAACTGGGCCGAGAAGGGCGTCACGGTCACCCAGGCCACCGAGTATCCGAAGGAGCAGGGCACCACGCTCACGATCGGGGGCGGCAGCGCGGCCTTCGCGCTGCGGCTGCGGGTGCCGGTGTGGGCGACGGCCGGGTTCCGGGTGACCGTCAACGGGCAGGCGGTGAGCGGGACTCCGGTCCCCGGGAGCTACTTCGCGGTGTCCCGGACCTGGCAGAGCGGAGATGTCGTCCGGATCAGTGTGCCGTTCCGGCTGCGGGTCGAGAAGGCGCTCGACGACCCGTCACTGCAGGCCCTGTTCTACGGGCCGGTGAACCTGGTCGCGCGGAGTTCGAGCACCAGCTATCTGTCCGTCGGGCTGTACCGCAACGCCGCGCTCTCGGGCGATCTGCTGCCGTCCCTCACCCCGGTGAGCGGCAAGCCGCTGCACTACACGCTGAACGGCACCGAGTTCGCCCCCTTCTCCGAGGGGACCGAGGACCCGACGCACGCCTATGTCCGGCGCGCCGAACCGAAGGTCGTGTTCGGGACCGTCGACTCCGGGGTCGCCAATCCGGCGAAGGCCGACGGCACCACGCTGCTCGACGAGATCTGGGCGGGGGCGCCCTTCGCGAACAAGGCCGCGCTGGTCACGCGGGTCCGGTCGACGACGGCGGCCTGGGTGACGGCGGGGCTGCTCACACAGACGGCGGCCGACACGGTGGTGAGCACGGCGCAAGGGGCGTCGTACGTGTCCTGACCTGCGTACGTCTCCTGACCGTCGCGGGCGGTACCCCTACCCGAGGGGTACCGCCCGTCCTGCGTGCGGACTACCGGCGAGGGTGCCTGTACTGCGTTCTCAGTAGTCGAGATTGTCGACAGGTGCACGACGACGGGAGGGGGTCGGTCCCGGGAATCTTGTCAGGTACCCGAGATCCGATGATGTGGAGACCTCCCCCTCGTGGCCACCTTCCTGTACAAGCTGGGCCGACTGGCCTTCCGGCGACGCTGGTACGTCGCCCTGATGTGGGTGGCGGTGCTCGCCGCCGTCGGTGCCGGTGCCGCGACGGCGCCCGCCGCTCCCGACGCGGACAACTCGATGCCGGGGATCGAGTCCCAGAAGGCCTTCGACCTGATGGACCAGCGGTTCCCCGGCTCCAACGCGCACGGCGCGAACGCCCGGGTGGTGTTCGTGGCGCCGGGCGGCGAGAAGGTCACCGCCACCGAGAACAGGGCGGCGATCGAGAAGTTCGTGGGCGAGGTGGCCGACGGTTCACAGGTCGCGTCCGCCACGGACCCCTTCCAGGCACAGGCGGTCAGCGAAAACGCCGCGACGGCGTACGCCACCGTCAACTACAAGGCGAAGCCCGACAATCTCACCGACGCCACCAAGACCCGTCTCAAGGACGCCGTCAAGGAGGCGCAGGGCTCGGGGCTGACCGTCGAGGTCGGCGGTACGGCACTGGCGACGACGCCCTCGGCGGGTGGCGCTGCCGAGGCGATCGGTATCGCCATCGCGGCCCTCGTCCTGATCGTCACCTTCGGTTCGCTGGCCGCCGCCGGACTGCCGCTGCTGACCGCGGTCATCGGTGTGGGCGTCAGCATGGCGTCGATCCTGGCGCTGAGCAGCACGCTGGGTCTGTCCTCGACGACCGGGACGCTCGCCAGCATGCTGGGGCTGGCCTGCGGTATCGACTACGCCGTGTTCATCGTCTCCCGGTACCGGGAGGAGCGCGGCAAGGGGCACGGCCCGCAGGAAGCGGCGGCTCTGGCGACCGGTACCGCCGGTTCGGCGGTCGTCTTCGCCGGTCTCACCGTCGTCATCGCGCTGGCCGGGCTCATGGTGGTCGGGGTGCCGATGCTGACGAAGATGGGGCTCGCGGCGGCCGGCGCGGTCGGCGTGGGCGTGCTCATCGCGCTGACACTGGTCCCGGCCCTGGTCGGGTTCTGGCCGAACGCCCTGCTCTCGCGCTCCACCAGGAAGACCGGGCAGGTCAAGCAGGCCGTCGAGCACAACGGCGGCACGCGCTGGGCCCGGTTCGTGCTGCGCCGCCCGATCCCGGTACTGATCGCCTCGGTGGCCGGTCTCGGCGCCCTCGCGATACCCGTGATGGACCTCCAGCTGGGCACGTCCGGCGACGAGGCCAAGCCGACCTCCACCACCGAGCGCCGCGCCTACGACGACCTCGCGACGGCCTTCGGCCCCGGCTTCAACGGCCCCCTGACGATCGTCGTGGACGCCAAGGGGGCTGCCGACGCCAAGGGCGCGGTGGCGACGGTCTCCGAGAAGATCGCCGCCACGAAGGGGGTCGTGTCCGTCTCGCCGGCCCGCTTCAATCCCGCCGGCGACACGGCGATCTTCTCCGCCGTCCCGGCCGACGCGCCGACCAGCACGAAGACCCAGGACCTCGTGAAGACCATCCGGTCCGAGCGGGCGGCCACGGTGTCCGGCACGGACGCGGAGTTCAGCGTCACCGGCAGCACGGCGGCGAACATCGACGTCGCCCAGAAGATGCAGGACGCGCTGGTCCCGTATCTGATCGTGGTCGTGGGTCTGGCCATCGTGCTGCTCCTGCTGGTCTTCCGGTCGATCCTGGTGCCGGTCAAGGCGGCTCTCGGCTTCCTCCTGTCGGTGCTGGCGGCGCTCGGTTCCGTGATCGCGGTCTTCCAGTGGGGCTGGGGCGCCTCACTCCTCGGCGTCGAGACGACCGGTCCGATCATGAGCATGATGCCGATCTTCCTGGTGGGCATCGTCTTCGGACTGGCCATGGACTACGAGGTGTTCCTGGTCGCCCGGATGCGGGAGGCGTACGTCCACGGGGACGGGCCCGCGCAGGCGGTCGTCACCGGGTTCCGGTACAGCGCGCGGGTCGTGGTCGCCGCCGCGCTGATCATGATGGCCGTCTTCTCCGGGTTCATCGGGGCCGGCGAGTCCATCATCAAGATGATCGGCTTCGGACTGGCCGTGGCCGTCCTGTTCGACGCCTTCGTGGTCCGGATGGCATTCGTCCCCGCCGTACTGGCCCTGCTCGGCAAGGCCGCCTGGTGGATGCCGGGCTGGCTGGACAAGGTGCTGCCCAAGGTCGACGTGGAGGGCGAGGCACTCGCCCACCGGACGGCCACACCCGAGGACGGGGCGGACGGAACGGCAGACCGGGAGGCGGTCCGGGTCTGACATTCGGCCGTACGCCCTGGGGGCCGCCCGTGCTGGACACACGGGCGGCCCTCGTCGGACGTCGTGACGCGCTGTCGTGGACCATGGGTCCACGCCCTTCGACCGGAGAGAGCCGATGAGCATCGACATCGAGCGATACATCGCGGAGCATCCCCGTGTCGTCGACACGGTGACCGTCGTGACGCTGTTCGTCCTCTTCCTGGTCGGCGCCGGGATCAGCCTCCCCGGCGCCACCCGGCGCGAGGCCCTGTGGCCCGCCGTGCTCCTCGCCGTCAACGCGTGCGCGGGTGTGCTGCTGAGCCGCAGCCACCCGCGTACGGCCGTCGTCGTGACCACGGTCTGTGCCATGACGGCGAGTGCGCTGGGCTATCTGCTCACCGTGCTCATGCTGGCCCCCGCCATGGTGGCGATCTACTGGCTGGCGGTCCTCACCGACCGGCGGACGACCCGCTTCGCCTGCATCGGCGTGATCGTCATGCTGGTGGCCACGGCCACGCTCCTCGACCCGGTCGACCACCCGCTCGTCCTCAAGACGGTCGCCCCCATCGCCTATGTGCTGGTCCCGGTCACCACCGGCAGCGCGCGCCGTATGCGCCGCGCCTATCTGGACGCCGTGCACGCCCGGGCCGACCACGCCGAGCGGACCCGCGAGGAGGAGGCCCGCCACCGGGTGACGGAGGAGCGCATGCGCATCGCCCGGGAGCTGCACGACGTCGTCGCCCACCATCTGGCCCTGGCCAACGCCCAGGCGACCACCGCCGCGCATCTGGCGCGCAGCAACCCCGAGCAGACCCGCCGGATGCTCAACGACCTCACCGGCACCACCTCCTCGGCGCTGCGCGAGCTCAAGGCCACCGTCCGTCTGCTGCGCCACGCCGACGACGTCGACACCCCTCTGGAACCGGCCCCCGGCCTCTCCCTGCTCCCCGAGCTGATCGACACGGTCCGGTCCGCCGGGCTCGGGGTCACTGTCACCACCGTGGGCAGGGAACGCCCGCTGTCGCCGGGGGTGGATCTGACGGCGTTCCGGATCGTGCAGGAGGCGCTCACCAACATCACCAAGCACGCGGCCGGAGCGGTGGCGTGTGTGCGGCTCGCGTACTCGACGGACCGACTGGCCATCACGGTCACCAACAACGCCACCGCCACCGTCCCCGCCGGTCCCCCCCACCCCGTCACAGCCGTGCCGGCGCGCGGTTTCGGTCTGATCGGGATGCGGGAGCGCGCCCAGTCCGTCGGCGGCAACCTGGAGGCGGGACACCGTCCGGAGGGCGGCTTCGAGGTCTCCACCGCGCTGCCCCTCTACCCCCAGCCCTCGGAAGAAGAAGAGCGCACCTCATGACCATTCGTGTCCTGCTCGCCGACGACCAGGCCCTCCTCCGGGCGACGTTCCGGATCCTGATCGACTCCGAGGCCGACATGACGGTGATCGGCGAGGCCACCGACGGCCGGGAGGCGGTCGAGGCGACCCGCACCCACCTCCCCGACGTCGTCCTCATGGACATCCGGATGCCCGGCACCGACGGACTGGCCGCCACCGCCGCGATCTGCGCCGACCCGGAACTGTCCGCGACGCGTGTACTGATCCTGACGACGTTCGAGACGGACGAGTACGTGGCCCAGGCACTGCGGGCCGGCGCCAGCGGTTTCCTCGGCAAGGACGTCACCGCCGAAGCACTGCTCGTCGGCATCCGCACGGTGGCCTCCGGCGAGTCCCTCCTCTCCCCCAACGCCACCCGCACCCTCATCACCCGCTTCCTCAACTCCCCTGCTCCGGGAATGCAGTTGGCGACCCCGGAGGCGCTCGAAGCGCTCACCACCCGGGAACGGGAGGTGATGTGCCTGGCGGCCGAGGGCGGCTCGAACGACGAGATCGCGGAGAAGCTGTACGTCAGCCCGCTGACCGTGCGGACCCACGTACACCGCGCGATGACGAAGCTGGGCGCCCGGGACCGGGCCCAACTGGTCGTGATCGCCTACCAGTCGGGGCTGGTGAGGGCCCTGCCACCGCAGGCGAACTGACTCGCGGGACGACAAGGGTCCCGTTCCGGTTCACTCCGTTCGGCTGCGGCGGCGGAGTCCGGGGGTTGCCTCCCGCTGCCGCGGGGGAGGCAACCCGACCGGCCGTGGCCGTCCCGGCGAACCCGCCCGAGTGGCCTCCGGCGCCACACCTCCGACGCCGCTGGAGGCGAGCCGCCGGTGCTGTCGCCCAGCCGCTACCGCCGGGTCGTCCCCGCAGCACCGCCTGCGTCTCCACCGGCGGACCCGCCGGAGTCGTATCCATCCCTGCGGCCTCGGCACCGACGAAGGCGAGGCCGCCACCGGTGCCGCTGCCCCCCGCCGGTACCGCCGGGTCGTCCCGGCCCTGCCGCCTGAGTCCGCGCCGACGGAGCAGCCCGAGTCGTGTCCGTCCCCACGGCGTCCGCCGAGGGAGACGAGGCCGCCGCCGTGCGGCTGCCCCCGGCCGTACCGCCGGCCGTCCCGGCATCACCACCGGTGTCTCCACCGCCCGGCCCGCCGGGGTCATGTCCGTCCCCACGGCGCCGACGGAGGCAGGCCGCCGCCGGCCCTGTTCCCATCGGTACCGCCGGGCCGGCCATGCGTCGTCAGCCGTGTCTCCGTCGGCGGACCCGCCCGCGTCGTCTTCGGTGTTCGTGTCGGCGAAGCCACCCGCCGGGATGGTCGTCAGTCGCCGACCGTCGTGGGCTGCACCGCCTCGTCCGTCGGTGCCGTGGCCGGAGTCCGGGGACCGGCGCGCCGGGCTCGCCACGCGCCGACCCGGGCAGCCAGAGGCTCGGTCCAGCGGGCGGTGAGCGGCCCGGCGACGACCAGGATCAGGACGTACGCCGTGGCCAGCGGGCCGAGGTCGGACTCGATGCCGGCGGTGACCGCGAGGCCCGCGATGACGATGGAGAACTCGCCGCGGGCGACGAGCGCACCGCCCGCGCGCCAGCGGCCCTTGACCGAGATTCCGGCGCGGCGGGCCGCCCAGTAGCCGGTGGCGATCTTCGTGCCCGTCGTGACGACGGCCAGGGCGAGGGCCGGCAGCAGCACGGGCGGGATGCTGGCCGGGTCGGTGTGCAGCCCGAAGAAGACGAAGAAGATGGCCGCGAACAGGTCCCTGAGCGGACTGAGCAGGGTGTGCGCACCCTCCGCGACCTCTCCCGACAGCGCGATCCCGACAAGGAACGCCCCCACGGCGGCGGAGACCTGGAGTTCCTGCGCGATGCCCGCCACGAGGATGGTCAGGCCGAGGACGACCAGCAGCAGCTTCTCGGGGTCGTCGCTGGAGACGAAGCGGGAGATGACCCGGCCGAAGCGGACCGCCACGAACAGCACCAGGCCGGCGGCCCCGAGGGCGATCGCCAGGGTGACACTGCCGGCGGCGAGCGAGACGCCGGCCACCAGCGCGGTGACGATCGGCAGGTAGACCGCCATCGCCAGGTCCTCCAGGACCAGGATGCTGAGGATCACCGGGGTCTCCCGGTTGCCGACCCGGCCCAGGTCGCCCAGCACCTTGGCGATGACACCGGAGGACGAGATCCAGGTGACCCCGGCAAGCACGACGGCGGCGACCGGGCCCCAGCCCAGCAGCAGCGCGGCGGCTGCGCCGGGGAGCGCGTTCAGGGTGAAGTCCACCAGGCCGGACGGATAGTGGGATTTCAGGTTGGAGACGAGATCGCTGGCCGTGTACTCGAGGCCGAGCATCAACAGCAGCAGGATGACACCGATCTCGGCGCCGGTGGCGATGAACTCCTCGCTCGCGCCGAGCGGCAGCAGACCGCCTTTGCCGAAGGCGAGACCGGCGAGCAGATAGAGGGGTATCGGCGAGAAGCTCAGCCGGGCGGCCATCCGGCCGAGCAGCCCGAGCGCGAGGATGACGGAGCCGAACTCGATCAGCAGGACCTGGGAGTGCATGGCGCTGTCACTCCCGTCCGAGTATCGCCGCGGCGGCGTCGACGCCCTCGCGGGTGCCGATCACGATGATGACGTCCCCGCCGGCCAGCCGGAAGGCGGGCGTCGGGGAGGGGATCGCCTCGGCCCGCCGCAGCACGGCGACCACGGACGCGCCGGTCTCCGTCCGCATCCGTGTCTCCCCGAGGACCCGTCCGTTCCAGCGTGATCCGGCGGCCACCTCCACCCGCTCCGCCACCAGCCCCAGCGGCGTCGTGGACAGCAGACTGGAGCTGTGGTGCGAGGGACTCAGCGCGTCGATCAGCGAGGCGGCCTCGGGCGCGGTCAGCCGCAGCGACTGGGCGCACGAGTCGGGATCGTCGTCCCGGTACAGGCTCACGGTACGGCCGCCGTCGCGGTGGGCCACCACCGACAGATGCCGTTGCTCACGCGTGACGAGGTCGTACTGAACCCCGATACCCGGCAGCGGAGTCGCCCGCAGGCGTGGCGCAGACACGTTGGATCCCCTTACTGGTCGGCTGTGTTGGCCCCTTGCCGGGGTTCAGGCCCCGGTGGCCCCGTCGACGAGTTCGCGCAGAAGGTCGGCGTGGCCGTTGTGGCGGGCGTACTCCTCGATCATGTGCACCATGATCCAGCGCAGCGACAGCCCCTGGGTACCGGCCAGCGCCGCCTCCGTCTCCGACAGGTGTCCGGACTCGTCCAGTGAGGCAGCGGCGGCGACCAGTTCCCGGCTCCGCGCGACCTCCGCCCGCCAGTCGGCAAGCGCCTCGTCGAGCCCGCGCTCGGGGACGAGCGTGAACCCGTCGCCCTTGCCCTCGGTGTGGACGAGGGGCACGTCGAGGCCCGTGAACACCCGCTGGAACCAGTTCCGTTCCACCTCGGCCAGGTGCTGGACGAGCCCGAGCAGGGTCATCTCCGAGGGCGCCGCGGAGGCGAGCCTGACCTGCCGGTCGTCGAGGCCCTCGCACTTGAGGGCGAGGGTGGCGCGGTGGAAGTCGAGCCAGGCGCTCAGCATGGCTCGTTCGTCGGCGTTCGCGGGAGGTATGGGGCGGCCGTCCGGTGTAGTCGACATGTTCTGCACCCTTCCACAGGTGCCCGGTGGGCCGCGAGGAATACCGGCGTCCGGGAGATCGCTGACAAGGTCACAGCCGAGGACGTCCGGAGCAGCCATGCCGAGCACAGCAGATCAGCCGGAGCGATCACAGCGACCGGGGCCGGAGTCAGGATCAGGCTCGGTGCTGTCCGCGACCCGGTTCTCCGTGCTCGACCGGTCCCGCACCCGGGAGGGCCGCCCGGACACCGAGGCGCTGCGGGACACGGTCGCGCTGGCCCGGGAGGCGGAACGGCTCGGCTTCCACCGGTTCTGGGTCTCCGAGCACCACGGCGTGCCCGGCGTCGCCGGGTCCGCGCCCACCGTGCTGGCCGCGGCGGTGGCAGCCGCGACCCGTACGATCCGGGTCGGCACGGGCGGAGTGATGCTGCCGAATCACCAACCCCTGGTCGTGGCCGAGCAGTTCGGGGTGTTGGAGGCCCTGTTCCCGGGCCGGATCGACATGGGGCTCGGCCGTTCGGTCGGCTTCACCGACGGGGTACGCCGGGCGCTGGGCCGCGACAAGGACGTGGCCGACGACTTCTCGGCCCAGCTCGACGAGCTGCTCGGCTGGTTCGGCGGCACCTCCCCGACGGGCGTGCGTGCCCGCCCCGCCGAAGGCCTCGCCGTACCGCCCTTCGTGCTGGCCATGGGCGAGGGCGCCACGATCGCCGCCCGGGCGGGCCTGCCCATGGTGATCGGCGACCTGCGCTCCCGCGAGCGGATGCTGCGCGGCATCGACACCTACCGTGCCCGTTTCCGGCCCTCGGGCTGGGCGAGCGAACCGTACGTCGTCGTCTCGGGGACGGTCGCGGTGGCCGCCACCCCGGAGGAAGCCCGGCGGCTCCTCGTCCCCGAGGCCTGGTCGATGGCGTACTCCCGCACGCACGGCACCTTTCCGCCGCTGCCGCCCGCCGAACGGGTCGAGTCCCGCACGATGACCGCCAAGGAACGCGGCTTCTACGAGTCCGGGCTCGTGGGTCACCTAGCCGGTACGGCGGACGAGGTGACCCACGGGCTGGAGACCCTGGTGAAGGAGACGGGCGCACAGGAGATCCTGGTGACGACCAGCACGTACGACCGGGAGGCCCTGCTGGACTCCTACCGGCGACTGGCCGGGTTGCTGAGAGCGTGACCGACCCGGCCGCGCGGCGGAGCCGCAGATCACCCCGGCATCACGACGCGGCCGAGTGACGACGCGCCCCATAGGGGCGGGCTGTACCGATCTGCGGCTCCGCCGCGGGGCGCGACCAGCCACAGCGGACCCGCAGCCGAGGACGCACCCCTACTCGCAGGGCGCGACCGGCCGCCGTCGGCCCGCCCGTGCGGCGGAGCCGACTGCCGGGCCGGCACCAGCCATCGGGGCCGAAGCAAGCCGATACGGACGGGCGCCCGGCGCATCGGCGTCGCGTACCCCGGCCGGCGACGGCCGGTGAGGGCCGAGGAGCGGCGGCTGGGCGGCTTTGGCCAAGGCACGCCGGTCCCGGTGGCTCCCGGGGGCTATGGCGTCCCGTACCTCGACCTCCGCCACCAGCCCGCGTGCCGACACCACCCGCCACACCGACGTCAGCAGGGAGTCCTCGCCGACGAAGGCGGGCGCAGTGCTGGCCGCTCCCCCGGCGAGCCGGTAGTGCAGGTGCACCGGCTGGACGGGGACGCCGGCGTCCAGGGCGGCCTGGAACACCGCCCGGCGGAAGTGGCCCTGTGCCTTGCCGCACCAGGTGCTGCCCTCGGGGAAGGCGACGACCGCCGTGCCCTCGCGCAGCGCGCCGGTGATCTTCGCGACGGTCCCCGGCAGCGCCCGCAGCCGGTCGCGCTCGATGAACAGCGCACCGCTGCTCGCGGTCAGCACGCCCGCCACCGGCCACCGCCGGATCTCGGCCTTGGCCAGCATCCTCGCCGGTCGTACGGCGGCCAGCAGCGGGATGTCCAGCCACGAGATGTGGTTGGCGACCAGCAGCACGCCCCCGGTGGGCGCGGTGGGGCCGCTCACCCGGAGCCGGACCCCCGCGGCCCGCACGATCGTGCGGGCCCAGCGCCGTACCCACCCGGCAGGGATCCTCCTGCCGAGCGGGCACAGCATGATGCCCACGAGCAGGACGGCCAGGACGGTCACCAGTCGCAGCACGGCCAGGGGTACGGCCGTCGTGGAACCCGTCGTCTCCACACACGCCCTCGGGGTGCAGGGCGCGCTGGGCAGCCAGACGCTCATCAGGCCGGCACGAGGGAGAGGAAGTGCCGCAGATAGCGCTGGTTGATCCGGCGCATCGACAGCAGCACGTACAGGTCGGCGACCCCGAAGTCCGGGTCGTGGGCGGGCTCGCCGCAGACCCAGGCGCCCAGGCGGACGTAGCCGCGCAGGAGCGGGGGCAGTTCGGTGCGGCCGGCGGGCCGGGGCACACCCTCGGCGGACCAGGGCAGCAGCGGGCGCACCCGGAACTCCTCCGGGGCCAGGTGCTTCGCCCGGACGCGGTCCCAGGTGCCGGCGGCGAGGGCGCCGCCGTCGGAGAGCGGGATGGAGCAGCAGCCGGCCAGCCAGTCATGGCCCCGGTCGACCATGTAGCGGGCGATCCCGGCCCAGATGAGGCCGATGACCGCGCCGTCCCGGTGGTCGGGGTGGACGCAGGAGCGGCCGACCTCGACGAGGCCGGGGCGGATCGCGTCGAGCGGGGAGATGTCGAACTCGCCCTCGGAGTACAGGCGTCCGGCGATCGCGGCCCGCTCCGGGGGCAGCAGCCGGTAGGTGCCGACGACCTGGCCGGTGAGTGTGTCGCGGACCAGCAGGTGGTCGCAGTACGCGTCGAAGGGGTCGATGTCGAGACCGGGCTGCGGGGAGGACAGCAGGGCGCCGAGCTCACCGGCGAAGACGTCGTGGCGAAGCCGCTGCGCGGCTCGTACGTCGTCCTCGTCGCGGGCGAGGGTGACGGTGTAGCGGGTGGGTGTGGCGGGGAGCGGGGGACGTTCGATGGTGGAAACGCCGGTCATGGCTCTCTCCTGGTCACGGGCCGGGGACGGCGAGGCGACGAGCTGGCCGGTCCCGTTACGTCCGGCCGTATCAGTTCTTCCGACCGCGGCTGTCCTGCGCGTGACTCTCGAAGAGAGGTGGGGTGTGGGCTTGTTGAATGCCAGGGGTGCCGGGCGGGACCGGGGTCGAGCACCACTCCGGTCCCGGCCGTCCGCACCTTGCCGGCGAACGTTCCGGGGTCAGCGTCCGGACACTTCGCGCGTCGCCCGCAGCCACTCCGTGTTCATCCCGGTGATGGTGACGAGGGGGATACCCTTCGGACCGGCGGTGGCGCACTCCCCGGCGAGCATCGCGGTCCGGTCGAGGCGAAGTCGGCGTCCGGTGTCGGTACGGGGGTGGCGTGGGCCTCGGAGGCGGCGCCGGTGGGGCGGTGACGTAGCCGCCGGGGTATGTGCGGGCGGGGCTGGGCTGGGCGGGGCCGTCGTACCGCGCATGGGGCAAAACGGTCGGGGCGCGGACCAAGGGTGCCGCCGCCGGCACGGCCTGGGCTGTTCCGGGTGATCGCCCTGGCCCGCCGCGGCGATGTGGCTCCGCCTCGGGCGGCTCGGGAGTCGCAGCGGATGTCGCTCGAGCGATGAACCGGCGGCGCTTGGGCGGGGCCGTGGACCCGCGGGCCATGCGTGGCCGGCCGCGCCCCGCGGCGGAGCCTCACATGTCAGAGCCCCGCGCGCGCCCCTGGGCGGGTCACCCCGTCGCGTCCACCAACGTCAGGTCGTGCAGGCGTTCCGGGGGGCCCGGGCGGGCGTAGTACCAGCCCTGGGCCGTGTCGCAGCCGAGTATGCGGAGCTGTTCGGCCTGCGCGCCCGTTTCCACACCCTCGACCGTGACCGTGAGGTTCAGGCTGTGGGCGAGGGAGACGATTCCCTCGACGATCTTGAGGTCGACGGGGTCCGCCGGGAACTGCTGCATCCCCTGGGTGAAGGAGCGGTCGAGCTTGAGGATGCTCACCGGGAGACGACGCAGGTTGGCGAGGTTCGAGTAGCCGGTGCCGAAGTCGTCCAGGGCGATGTCGACGCCCATCTCGGCGAGGCGGCGCAGCGGTTTGAGGAGGTCGTCGTCGGCGCCGATCAACGCCGACTCCGTCACCTCCAGGCACAGCGCCTCGGGGTCGAGGCCCGCGCGTTCCAGGATGTCGACGGTGTCCTGCACCAGACCGGGGTGGGTGAGCTGGCACGGAGACAGGTTGACGTTGATGCGCAGCGGGCCGCCGGCCGGGTGTCCGCCGTACTGTTCCTGCCAGTCGCGGGCCTGGCGCACCGACTGTTCCAGGACCCAGCGGCCGAGCGGGACGATCAGGCCGGTGTGTTCGGCGAGCGGGATGAAGCGGTCGGGGCCGAGGACGCCGTGCTGCGGATGCAGCCAGCGCACCAGGGCCTCGGCGCCGCGGACACTGCCGTCGCCGAGGTGTACCAGCGGCTGGTACTCGATGAAGAACTCGCTGCGGTCCAGAGCCGCCGGCAGCGCCGTGGTGAGCCCGTGGCGGGTGATCGCCCTCAAGTCGGCCTCGGGATCGGCCAGTTCGAAGCGGTTGCCGCCCGCCGACTTCGCCCGGTACATGGTGATGTCGGCGCTGCGCAGTACTTCCGCCGGGCCTCGTTCCCCCGCCGGTCCCTCGACGATGCCGATGCTGCCGCGCACGGTCAGTTCACGGCCGTCGACGCTGACCGGCGCGATCATCGCGTTCATGATGCGGACGGCGAGTTCGTCGACCTCGCGTTCGGTGTCGGGGCCGGTGGTCAGCGCCACGAACTCGTCGCCGCCCAGCCGGGCCACCATCTCACCGGGCGCGGTCGCGCAGGACTGCAGCCGGTCGGCGACCTCGACGAGCAGCCGGTCGCCGGCCGCGTGGCCGAGGCTGTCGTTGATGGTCTTGAAGCCGTCGAGGTCGAGGTAGCACAGGCCGAAGCGCTGGCCCTCGCCCGCCGACACCGCCTTCTCCAGGCGTTCGAAGAACAGGGTGCGGTTGGGCAGCCCGGTGAGCGCGTCGTGCGTGGCCTCGTACCGCAGCCGGAGGTTGAGGAGCCGGCGCTCGGTGGTGTCCTCCATCAGGGCCAGCTGGTACTGCGGCCGGCCGTCGGCGTCGCGCAGCAGGGAGACCGTCAGGTTGGTCCACAGGACCGTTCCGTCGGGACGGTAGAACGCCTTC
This sequence comes from Streptomyces kryoterrae, assembly GCF_054072135.1. Lineage (NCBI taxonomy): Bacteria > Bacillati > Actinomycetota > Actinomycetes > Kitasatosporales > Streptomycetaceae > Streptomyces > Streptomyces kryoterrae. The sequence goes on from NZ_CM133358.1 coordinate 1,205,321, forward strand.
TCGACGTGGTAGTGCTCACGCTCGCCGCGGACGAGTTCCTCGTACAGCCGCCATACCTGCGGGGCGTCGTCCGCGTGGGTCCAGTCCGTGACCCGGCGGCCCCGTACGGTCTGCTCCGAGCCGCCGAACATGCGTTGCAGCGCGCCGTTGATCTGGAGGATGTTCCCGTCGAGGTCGGCGATGCCGATCCCTATGGCCGCGCCCTCGAAGACCGCCCGGAAGCGGGCCTCGCTGTCGTGCAGCGCCTCGGCGACCGCGCTGCGCGCGCTCTGCGCGGCCCATGCGATCGCCTCCTGTTCGGCCAGTGTCCGGTCGCGCAGTGCGCCGGCGTATCCGGCGGCCATGGCGTGCTGGAGCCTCGCCGAACGGGCGCGCAGGTCTTCCTGCGGGCCGTCCTCGCCGCAGTACAGCACCAGATAGGCGTCCACGCAGTCGAGCGAGCGGCTGAGTGCCTCGGGGTCGGTGCAGTGCGCGGAGACCAGCGCGGCGCCGACCGCCCGGCCCTCCTCGGCGTCGAACGTCCGGGCCAGCAACGCCTCGCTCAACCGCCCGGCGAGCGGCAGGAGTTGCTCCTCGAACTCCACCCGGGTGAGTGACGTGGAGGTCACCTGGTAGACCGCCCGGCTCCAGATGGTCGCGAACCTGCGGAGTCTGTCCTGAGGTCCGTCCGGCTCCGCGGTCACGCCGTACGCCCCACGCCGGCGAAGCCGGAGAAGGAGTACGCGTCCTCGTCCTCCGGCGCTGTCTCCGGCCGCCAACGCGGCATGGGCACCAGTCCCGGTTCCACCATGTCGTACCCCTCGAAGAACCGCGCGATCGCTTCGCGCGAGCGCATGACCAGCGGATTGCGAATGCCCTTGTATACGTCGACCGTGCCCTCGGCCCGCTCCGGCGGCAGCGGGATTCCCTCGTACGAGGCATGCGTCAGGACGAGCAGGCTGCCGGGCGCGAGCGCGTCGCGCAGCTCGGCGACCGCCGCGTACGGGTCGTCCGCGTCTTCCACGAAATGCAGTATGGCAACGAGAAGCAGGGCCACTGGCCGGTTCTGGTCGATCAGACCCCGCACCTGGGGGCTGTCCAGGATCTCCCGGGGCTTGCGCAGATCGGCGGCGAGGACGTCCGCGCGCTCGTCACCGGCCAGGACCGCCTGGCTGTGTGCGACGGCAACCGGGTCGTGGTCGACGTACATCACCCGCGCCTCGGGGCTGACCGCCCGGGCCACTTCGTGGACGCTGCCGAAGGTGGGAATTCCGGAGCCGATGTCGAGGAACTGGGTGATGCCCTCGGCGGCGGCGAAGCGGACGGCCCGGCGCATGAACGCGCGGTTCGCCTGCATGATCTTCGGAAGTCCCGGCATGAACTCCATGGCCCTGCGGGCCGCCTCCCGGTCGACCTCGAAGTTGTGCGAACCGCCCAGGTAGAAGTCGTAGATCCGGGAAACGCTCGGCACCGAGATGTCGATGCCCCGGGGGGCCCAGGCAGGACGCTCCATCTATCTCTCTCCCAGGAGTTGGCAGGCGTGGCGCTCGAGTGTTCGAGCTGAGGTTACTGATCGCCTGCCAAAGGGGCGAGCCTAAACGGAAATTGACCATCCGTTCCCGGTCACTGCCTGCGGCACGTGCCGAATTGACGTATCGCGAAGTTCCTCCGAAAAGTGTCCGGAGCGTTCCAAAGAGTTCTCAAGGGTTACGAAGCGTCGCCGCCGGCTCCTGGTGGGACTACGGCGAGCCGGGGACGATTCACCGGCAAATCGCCCTGCCTACCGACGAGTTCCGGACATGCCGAAGCGACCTGCTCCCTCCGTCCCGCACGGACTGTGCGGGACGGAGGGAGCAGGCCCGGAGAAGTCGGTCTCCCCTGTTGCCGGTTCGGCTGCTACTGGTTGGGCGCGCCGACCAGCTTGCCGTTGGGGGCCACGGCGTACCAGGTGCCGCCGACGCCCTGGCCGTTGGTGTCACCGGGCTTCTTGTCGTTGATGAAGGTGTAGATGGGCGAGCAGTTGAGGGTCTGCTGCTCGGCGCCGTCGGGCCGGGTGAAGTTCATGTAGCCCTTCTGCGGAATGTCCTTGGTGTTCTTGAAGGCGACCGGCTCGACGACCGGCCACTTGTCCAGGCAGGCACCGACACACGCGGACACCGGCTTCGGCCAGGCCTGGTCCTTCAGGAAGCGGTAGACCGTCATGCCGTTCTTGTCGACGACGATCGTCCCGAGCTTGGGGTCGTTGCGGGTGGACAGACCGGGCAGCGCGGCCAGCGTGGCCTTCTTGCCGTCGGGAGCGAGGCCGTACCACTTGCCGCCCACACCCTGGCCCTTGATGTCACCGGGCGCGGTGTCCTTGGCGTAGTAGTAGGCCGCCCAGCCACCGACGGTGAGCTGCTTGCTGCCGTCGGAACGGGTCACCTCGCCGAGCAGCGCGGCATCGATACCGACACCGGCCGTGACATCGTCCGCCGGAACCGGCGGCCAGGTGGTGGCGCAGTCGCCGTCACAGTTGGACTTCGGCGGTTCGGCCGTGTCCTGGTCGAAGCGGTAGAGCGTACGGCCACTGTTGCTGGCCAGCACCTTGCCGACCTGCGCGTTGGTGACCACGTTCAACTGGCCCGCGGCGGCCGAGTTACCGGCGGCGGCCTGCTCTCCGTTGGCCTCCGTGCCGGTGTCCGTACCCGTGTCGGTACCGGTACCCGTGCCTGCCGTGCTCGTGCCGGCCACGGACCCGTATCCACCGGCGGCCGGAGCCGCCGCGCCGACGTTCTGGCTGCTCGTGTCGGTGGCCTTGTCCTGACCGCACGCCGTCGTCAGCGCCAGCACGGCCGCAGCTGACGCTACGAGTGAGGCGCTCCGCCAGGAGGTCTTCATTACGTACTCCCCGTAAATCATTAGGGTGTTGCGACGCCCTGCTGGGCCGCCGCACGGTCCTAGGTACGGGCGGGGACGGTCACTGTGTTCAACCACCGCACAAAATTCTTTCCGAACCCTGTGGCCACACCCGTCACACCGACCCCGCCTCGCACGTGAGGACGATCACTGGCCGCACCTGGAACGCGTGATCCAAACCGCTGCACCACCCATGTCACTCGTTCGGGGCAATCTCCTCGCGCTCCCGCGCGCGCGGGAGCGCCCAGCGCACATGATCTTCGTCGTGTATGGACCCACACGGACGCGATTCGCCCTCGCCATACGGGTATTGGCGCTGCTGGCCCTGACCTGGCTGCTCGTCGGCGTGCCGGTCGGCATGGCCGACGCGACGACCTGCGTCTCCGTCGCCACCGGCTCGGGCAACGGCACCTCGGTGACGGTCACGGGGCACGGCGCCACGGTCACGGTCGGCACCGGCGTCCCGGTCTCCACCGGAGACGGCTGGTCGGTCAGCGCGGGCAACGGTGGAGCGGCCGTCACCGGAAACGGTACGGCGGTCGTCGTCGGCACCGGCTCCTGGTGCCCGAGCCCGACACCCACTCCCCCCTGCCCCACGCCGACGCCCACCCCGACACCCACACCCACACCGCCGCCGACGCCCACACCGGAACCGCCGCCACCACCGAAACCGAGGCCCACACCCACCCCGACCCCGAAGCCCACTCCCCCGCGGAAGCCAACGCCGGCACCGGAGCCGAAGCCACCGGCCGCCCCGCCCGCCCCCGCCCCGCGGCCGACCCCGAGTCCGCCGCCACCCCCGAGTCCGCCGCCGCCCCCCGCTCCCGCGCCCCCACCGACGCGCACCCCGAAGCCGAGCCCGAGCCCGACAGCGTCACCGATTCCGGCTCCGGTGAGTTATCCGCCGTACCACGTGTCCGCCCGCAAACGGACCATCCGCAGCGGCCCGTCGCTGGTCTCGTTCACCCTGCTCGTCACCCTGCCCGCCGTGATCGCCGTCGCCGCACTGCGTCCGCGCTGACCCCTTGGAGGCATCCCCTTGTCGGAATGGCTTGTTCTCGCCGTCGCGATCGCGGCCGCGTGCGCGGTCGTCATCCTCATCACCTTCGTACGGGACCGCAGGGCCCCGGAGGACGAGGATCCGTCCGATACCCCGGACGTGATCGAGTACATGACGATGTGGATCGGCGTGGTGTACGCCATCGTGCTGGGTCTGGCCATCGCCGGGGTCTGGGAGGCGCGCGGCGTCGCCCAGGACCACGTCGGGACCGAGGCCCACGCACTGCACGAGATCTCGGAGCGGGTCCGGGTCTATCCGCCGGACGTCCGTGACCGTATTCGGGACGACGTCAACGCCTATGTCGGACACGTCGTCAAAACCGAGTGGCAGGAGATGGCCGACAACGGCCGGGTCACCAAGCGCGGCGACCAGTTGCTGCAGCGCGTCCGCGTCGACGTCACCGACTACGAGCCGAGGACGGACTTCGAGGCGCAGGCCTACCAGCCGCTCATCGACCAGGTGACCACGGCGGACCAGGCACGCACGGCCCGCGCGGACTCGACCGGGCCGACCATGCCCGGCGTCGTCTGGTTCGGTCTGATCGCGGGGGCCACGATCACGGTCGGCATGATCTTCGCGCTCCAGATCCGCCGCACACCCCGGGAACTGATCCTCGCGGGACTCTTCTCGACCCTGATCGCCTTCCTGCTCTTCCTGATCTGGGACTTCGACGCGCCCTACAGCCGTGGCATCACGGCCACGGCCGATCCGTTCCTGATGCTCTTCCCGGGCGCGGGCCGCTGACCGACCGCGCTCCGGTGGGGACCGGCTGACGGTTCCTCACCGGACGCGTCCACGGGGGACACCCGCCACGCGCGCGTGTCCCCCGGCTTGCTCAACGAGATCCCCTGAGCGGCCCACATCCGTGCCCCATTCGCACGACACCGATCGCGCGTACGCACGGGTGTTCCTAGCGTTTCGGTCATCGAGGTGCATTTCTGGCGCGACCGGTACGGCGCGAGCGGAAAAGGTCCGCAGCTGCTCCTCGGGGACCCGGAGGACTCATATGCACGCGATACGCGTCGCCTCGGCCGCACTGCTGGGCGCCACCGCCCTCGTCTGCACCACGCCCGCCGCCCAGGCGGCCGTCACGAACAACAGCGTCACGTCGTTCGGCTTCAGTGTCGCGCCCTCGACCGTCGCGGCGGGCGGCCAGGTCACCCTGCGCGTGGACAGCTGCGACGACGACACCCGGGTGTCCTCCGGTGTCTTCGATCCGGTCACCATCCCCAAGGGGCACTCGTCGGCGACGGCGAAGGTCGACTGGGACGCCGAACCGGGAGCCGCGTACCGGGTGACGTTCACCTGTGGCGGCGAGAGCGGCCACACCGACCTCACCATTGCCCTCGGGCACCCGAGCGACCCGACGCGGTACCCCCTGCCTGTCCAGCGGGGTGTGCACGCGGGCGAGGGCGGCAGCGTCGCCGGCTTCGACCTCAAGGAGATCGGCCTCGGAGCCGCGCTCATCGCGGGGTCCCTGGCGGTGGCGTACCACTTCTCGCGCCGCCGCACCGGCGACGACAACGCCTGACGGCACCGCACAGCCCTTCGCCCCGGACCCTGACGGGTTCCGGGGCGAAGGGCTGTTGACGCGCTGTCCGCTCCGAGGGGGTGAGCGTCAGATCCGGCTCTCGGACCGGCGGCGCATCCAGAACACGCCACCACCGACGAGCGCGGCGGCCACCAGCCCGCCCCCGATCGCCATGTCGGTCGGGGTGGCCCCGGTGGAACTGCTGCCACCGAGACCGCCTCGGACGCCACCGATGACCGTGAAGACCCCGGAGAACGCCTGAGGCCTGCCCTCGCAGGTGGTGGTGACGCTGTACGAGCCTGCGCTCGCGTTCGAGTTGACGGTCACCGTTGCCGTAGCCGAGTTGGTCCCCCTGGGGACGAGAGTGGTCCTCGGAAAGGCATTCGAACTGATGGTGCTGTTGGCACGGGTGCACGCCGAGCCATCGACCGTAAGCACCAACTGACCGCCCGCGGCGATGACGCTCGGTGCGGCCGTGACGCTGGACGGCTGGTCCCAGGCCGAGGCCGCCGGGGCGGCGAGCCCCACCGCGGCAGCCGTGGCGGCAGACACCACCAGGGCACGAGTTGTACGCATGTGAACCTCCGCGGAAGGCGCCCCGGGACCCGTCCCCGGTCGATCGGCGAGAAAACGCCTCCCAGACGAACCCTCAGATGCCTTGCGCGCAGCCGCATTTCGGGAATGGTCCGTCCTGGTGAGTGGACACGCCGACGGAAGACCGCACAATCAGATATTGCCGCAGGTCACGGACCGTCAGAAAAAATACTTTCGGTGCCGACCCGGATGGCTCACGAACGACATGCCCGCCACCCGTTCGCCGCTCCCCCGTCGCCGGTTTCCCGCCGGGCACTTAGCGTTCTCGTATGCGCGATTGACACGGCGACGGCCGGGTCGAGAGGGGATGGCGAATGTCTGCGTCCGAGCTGGCGGAAGAAGAGGAGCGGCGGAAGAAGCGCGCTCCGTGGGGCGTGATAGCGCTTGTTCTGCTGACCGGCCTCGCTCTCATTCGGAATGGTTCCGGAGAGTTCGACATGGGTCCGCCGCAGCCCGCCTCGGCGGCGGCAGCGGACAGCCGCCTCCCGGGCGGCACCTTCTCGAGCGTCCCGGCCGCACTGCCGTACTCCGTGGTCGACCGGGTGCGGATCCCGGCGATCTCGGTCGACGCGCCGGTGCTGCCGGTGGGTCTGGACGCGGCCGGGTGGGTGGACGCCCCGCCGCCGGAGGACCCGAACCTGGCCGGCTGGTTCACCGGCGCCGTGTCGCCCGGTGAGAAGGGCACCGCGGTGATCGTCGGCCATGTCGACAACAAACAGGGCCCCGCCGTGTTCTACGGACTCGGGGCCCTCAAGAAGGGACATCGCGTCGAGGTCCAGCGCCAGGACGGAAAGGTCGCCGTTTTCGAGATCTACGGCATCGAGGTCTTCGAGAAGAACAACTTCCCCGGCGACCGCGTCTACGGCAGCAGGAACACCCCCGAACTGCGGGTCATCACCTGCGGGGGCGGTTTCTCCAAGCAGAACGGCTACAACGGGAACGTGGTGGTGTTCGCCCGCCTGGTCGAGGTTCGCTGAGCGTTCCCCGGCCGGGCGGGCGAAAGCCCGTGACCGGCGATCCGGTTATGTGTAATGCCGGGTCGGTACGGTGATGTGGTACCCGGAATCCAGCAGTTCGGGCAGATAGTCGCGCAGCGCCCGGACGCTCTGCGAGCGGTCTCCGCCCGCGTCGTGGGAGAGCACCACGACACCGGGGGCGGCACCGCGCTCGACCCGGTCGGCGATGGTGCGGGCGCCGGGAGTCATCCAGTCGAGGGTGTCGACGGTCCAGGCGAGCGGCTCCATGCCGAGTTCGGCGCCGAGTTGGAAGGCGGTCCGGTTCCAGGCGCCGTAGGGGGCGCGGAACCAGACGGGCGGCTCACCGCAGGCATCCTCGACGACCTCGCTGGTGCGCTCCATCTGGGAGCGGATCTCGGAGCGCGTGAGGCGGGTGAGCAACGGGTGGGACCAGGTGTGGTTGCCGACGACGTGCCCGTCGTCGGTCATCTCGGCGAGCAGGTCCTTGTTGTCGACCGCCATCTCCCCGCACACGAAGAACATCGCGCGGACGTCGTGCTCGCGCAGGGTCCGCAGGATGTCCGGGGTGTAGCGGGGGTCCGGGCCGTCGTCGAAGGTCAGCACCATGGTGCGGCCCCGTCCGGACACGCGCAGCAGCGGTTCGTGGCGGACCAGGGTGCGCCCGTGGGCGGTGGTGTGCGGCGGGCCGTAACCGGTGAGGGGTTCGAGGCGGTACGCGGAGGGCTTGAGCGCGCGGTGCGCCGGGGGGCCCGCGGCGGGGGCGGCGGGCCGGGCGGCCGGGGTCGTGTCCTGGCCGGCGGTGAGCAGCGCGGCCGTACCGGCCGCTCCCACGGCGGCGGCTGCGCCGATCGTCAACGCCCGGCGCCGTGTGAGCAACTGATCCTTCGTCATGACTCATCAGTCGCCCGGTCCGGTCCTGACGCCCCGCATCGACACCGGTGCGGCGGCAGGAAAACACCCGCCTGGACCAGTAGGCGGGTTTGATCACGGCCGCCCCGCATGCCCGGTGGACCCCCTGCTCCCGATAGCCTCGGAGGGTGACGGAACACCAGCACTCACCCAAGGGCGGACATCAGTTCGAGCGGGGCACGGACGGCCCGAAGGTCATCGTGGTCGGCGTCGACGGCTCCGACTCCTCGCTCCGTGCCGCCGCCTACGCCGCGGGGCTGGCCCGGCGCCAGCACGCCCTGCTCGCCCTGGTGTACGTACAGCCGGTGATGACGGCGGGCGCCGCGTTCGGGGCGCCCGTGGCGGAGACGACGGACAGCATCGCGGAGGATCTCATCGCGCAGATCCGGGAGTCGACCGAGCAGGTCAGGGGGATATTCGATGTCCGTTGGGAGTTCCACACCCTTCGCGGGGACCCGTACACGGGCCTGGTGAAGGCCGCCGACGACCTCAAGGCGGACGCGGTGGTCGTCGGTACGTCCGAGCAGGCGGGCCACCGGATCATCGGCTCGGTCGCCGTCCGCCTGGTGAAGGCCGGCCGCTGGCCGGTCACCGTCGTGCCGTAGCCGCGCCCAGGTCCACTGAACGGGTGAGGAACCCGCCGTTCGGACCGTTCGTCGCACCGTTCGTCGACGGGTCCGACCGTCCGCCGCACACTCCGGTCCGCGGTCTGTCCCGAATCGGGGCGCTGCGATGCCATACGGCCATGACGGCCGGAACCACCATCACCCACGGGACGACGACCGCCGAGCACGAGCTGGCCGCGCTGCAGCGCGAGCACGGCCGACCGCTCTTCGCCCTGCTGCTGCGCCTGTCCGACGGCGACCGGCAGCGCGCCGAGGACCTGGCGCAGGAAACCCTCGTGCGCGCCTGGCAGCACCCCGAGGCACTGCGCGCCGACGACTTCGACTCCGTACGGCCGTGGCTGCTGACCGTAGGGCGGCGGCTCGCCATCGACGCGCGGCGGGCCCGGCAGGCGCGGCCGGCCGAGGTCGGGGACGCGGTCCTGGAGAACGCGCGGGTGTGTGCCGATCACGCGGAACGGTCCGCGGCGACGCTCGATGTGCGGGAGGCTGTGAAGACACTCACTCCCGAGCACCGTGAAGTCCTGGTGCTGGTGTATTTCCAGGGGGCGAGTGTGGCGGAGGCCGCGACGGCACTCGGAATCCCGCCCGGTACGGTGAAGTCCCGCGCGTATTACGCGCTGCGCGCCCTGCGCCGAGTCCTTCCGGGTTATGCGGCCGACCTGCGGTGAAACCAATGGTCGGGTCAAACCTCGGTAAAGTGCCTTGCTGAGGACCATGGTTGAGCAATCAGCTGTCTTCATCCGTGTGCGGACCGGGCGAAGTCCCGGAGGCCCGGGGTCGGGCGACGCGCACGCACCGGAGGAAGGCAGGAAGGGATGCTGCACAGAGGTCCAGAGAGCACCGACGGCACCGGCGGAGGCGAACTCACCGTCCCCATGGCCTGGTTGTACGCCGAGTACATCGCCGACGAACTGTTGCGGACGGGCGACCTGATGCCGCCCACGTCCTTCGAGTTCCGCGCGGGTCGGGACGCGCTGGCACTCACCATCTTCCTGTCCGACACCAGCGGTGAACTCTCGGGCATCCGGGTCATCACTCAACTGGAGAAGTGGCTTTCGCTGACGGCGTACGACCAGCCCTGGCAGGACTGGGTCCGGACACGTATTTCAAGGTTGGCGGCCGACGCACTCGAATCGAGGGCGCCGACGCCGGACTTGGACATGGCCGCTGCCGCCTGGCGCTGGCTGGAGGAGACCGAGCTGCTCGCCCCGGACCTGGACGCCGTACCGGGAGGCGGGCCCGTGCTCGGTGAGGACGACGGACCGAAGGTGTGGACCCCGGCCTGGCGGCTGGGACTGCCTCTCGGCCATCTGGCGATCCATCTTTTTTAGAATCCGACCAATCCGAGCTCCCCTCCGCTCCGAACACCTTTGGTCTCGATTCGGTATGGGGCTTGAGTGATTCCGCGGTCCGGTGCGTACCGGTGGTAGCAACACCACCCCACCCGTACCATCGGCACGAGGATTCGGCATGAGGTCCCTGGAACGGCATCGCGACGTCGGCGCATACGCGCTCGGCGTGCTCGACGAGGCGGACGCGTTCCGCTTCGAGGACCACCTCATGGAGTGCCCTGAGTGCACGGCCCATGTGACCGAATTCGGTCCCGCCGCACGGCAGTTGCTGCTGTACCGGCGAGCCACGCCGCGCTCCGTGCACCCCATGGCCCAACCCGGTCCCAGGCTTCTGGACCGGCTGCTCGGCGAGGTCGCGACCCGGCAGCGGGCCGGCCGTCGGCGCTGGCTGTACGCCGTCGCCGCCTCGGTGGTCTTCGCCGTGGCCGGGCCCGGTATCGCGATCATGGCGAGCGGCAACGCGGACCCGACGCAGCAGGTCACCGCGACCGACGAGCGGTCGGGCGTCTGGGCGCAGGTCACCAGTGAGAACACGGTCTGGGGCAGCCAGATCGAACTGAAGGTCAAGGACGGCGCCGGCCCCCGTGCCTGCCACCTCGTCGCCATCGCGGACGACGGCACGGAAGAGACGCTGACCAACTGGAACGTGCCCGAGCACGACGCCCGCGAGAGCACGATGATGGGCGCCTCGACCCTCCACCCGGACCAGATCGACAAGTACGAGCTGCGCACCACGGACGGCCTGCGCCTGGTCACCCTGGACGCCCCCTAGCCCGACAGGTGTCCGTCATGGGCCGCCTGTCGGGTTACTTGAGCAGGCGTGACATACGACGGTCCGCGAGCGGTTTGCCGCCCGTCTGGCAGGTGGGGCAGTACTGGAGCGAGGAGTCGCTGAAGGAGACCTCGCGGACGGTGTCCCCGCAGACCGGGCAGGGCTCGCCGGTCCGGCCGTGCACCCTCAGGCCGCTCTTCTTCTCCGCCTTCAGGCGTCCGGCCGCAAGGCCCCGGGAGCGCTCGACCGCCTCGGTGAGCGTCGTGCGCAGTGCCTCGTACAGCCGCCGGTTCTCCTCCGGCGTGAGTGAGGCGGCGAGCTTGAACGGGGACATCCGCGCGGCGTGCAGGATCTCGTCGCTGTAGGCGTTCCCCACCCCCGCGACCAGGCTCTGGTCGCGCAGCGCGCCCTTCAGCTGCCGCCGCTCCCCCGCCAGCAGACCGGCGAGGCGGGCCTCGTCGAAGTCGTCGGCGAGCGGGTCGGGACCGAGGCGGGCCACGCCGGGCACCTCCTGCGGATCGTGGACGACGTACACCGCGAGCCGTTTCTGGGTGCCGGCCTCGGTGAGGTCGAAGCCCTCGCCCGTCTCCAGGGCGACACGCAGTGCGAGCGGGCCCTTTCCCGGCTTCGGCGGGCCGTCCGGGAGGCGGTCGCGCCAGTGCAGCCAGCCCGCGCGGGCCAGGTGGGTCACGAAGTGCGGGCCGCCGTCCGCTGTCAGGTCGAGGAACTTGCCGTGCCGGTGCACGGCGGTGACCTCACGGCCCTCCAGGGCGGTGAGCGGTGGATCGTACGTCTTCAGGACGCTGATCGCGACGGGCAGCACGCGGACCATCTCATGGCCCACGAGCCGTTCGGTCAGGAAGCCCCTGAGCGCTTCGACCTCGGGAAGTTCCGGCATACGTCCAGAGTGCCACCGCACGCCCCGGCGCTCAGCTCGTGGGCGGCACCACGAACTCGCACCACACGACCTTGCCGCCGCCCCGCGCCTCGACGCCCCAGGCGTCCGTGAGGAGGTCGACCAGGAGCAGGCCGCGCCCGGAGACCCCGGACTCCCCCGCCTCACGCCGGCGCGGCAGCGCGCTGGAGGAGTCCTCGACCTCGACGCGCAGCCGGCGTTCGGCGCCGCTCAGCACGCGCAGGGTGACGACCGCCGCGCCCTCGGTGTGCATCAGGGCGTTGGTGATCAGCTCGTCAGCCACCAGTTCGACCTCGTCGGCACGCTCGCGGGCGCCCCACGCCCGCACCGCCGCGCCGATCATGTGCCGGGCCCCGCTCAGTGCGTCGGGGTCGGCCGCCGCGACGTGCTGCTGGAGCCGGCCGCCGGACTGTACGGCGGACGGCCCCCGGCGGCGCAGGAGCAGCAGGGCCACGTCGTCGTCCCCGCTTCGCTCGTCGGCCACCTCGATGAGGCGGTCGGCGAGTTCCCAGACGCTCTCCGGGCCGGCGGCGATGAGCGCCCGGAGGGTCCGCAGTCCGTCGTCGAGGTCGGCGCCGGGCTGCTCGATCAGCCCGTCCGTGCACAGCACCAGGGTCTCGCCGGGGTCCAGTTCCAGGGTGGTCACCGGGTAGGCGAGGCGCCCGAACTCGGCGGAGAGGCCGAGCGGCAGCCCGCCGTCGACCGGGACGCGGTGGCAGGTGCCGTCGGCGCGCCGCACCAGCGGGTCGAGGTGTCCGGCGCGGACCGCCTGGACCACCCCGGTGGACAGGTCCGCCTCCGCGTACAGGCAGGTCGCGAAACGGTCGGTGTCGAGTTCGTGCAGGAAGACGGAGGCACGGGCCATCACCGTGGCGGGCGGGTGCCCCTCGGCCGCGTAGGCCTTCAGGACGATCCGCAGCTGGCCCATGACGGCCGCCGCGTGCGTGTCATGGCCCTGTACGTCCCCGATGACCGCGCCGACCCGGCCGCCCGGCAGCGGGATCACGTCGTACCAGTCGCCGCCGATGTCCCGGCCGAGCTGGCCGCCGGAGGAGGCGGCGCGGTAGCGGACGGCGATGTCGGCGCCGGGCACGCCGGGGATGGAGCGCGGCAGCATGGCCTGCTGGAGGCCCTGGGCGAGGTCCTTCTCCTGCTCGAACAGCATGGCCCGCTGGAGGCTCTGCGCGATGCCGGTGCCGAGCGCGACGAGTACGGCCCGGTCCTCCGCCGAGAAGCCGTACCGGTCGTTGTAGAGCAGGCCCATCGCGCCGATCGGCCGGGCCTGCGCGATGAGCGGCAGATAGGCGGCCGAGGTGATCTTCAGGTCGGTGAGGTGCGGCCACAGGATCGGGTACCCGTCCGCGAACTCCTCCGGCGACTCGATGAAACGCGGGCTGAGAGTCCGTACGACGTCACCCATCGGGTAGGGCTCGTCGATACGGGTGATGCGGGTGCCGGGCACGGAGGCGCCCGCCGGGCCCTCGGCGACCAGCCGGATGCGGCCGGCCTCCACCAGGCCCATGACCAGGCTGGCCGCCCCGAGGTGGGGGACGTCGTGGGAGTCGGTGAGGACGTCGATGACGTCCTCCACGGTACGGGCGTGCGCGAGGGCCGCCGTGATGACCTGTACGACGTTGGTCTGGCGGCGCCGGACCTCGTCCTGGGCGGCCTGTTCGGTACGGGCCTGGCTGTCCCGCAGCTCCTGCGTGGCGTCCCGGACAAGGCCGATGATCCGGCGCGGGCGGCCCGTCTCGTCGCGGCGGATGTAGCCCTGGGTGTGGGTCCATTGCAGGACGCCGTCGCGGCGGCGGAGACGGAAGTAGGCGCCGTAGTTCTCGCTGCCGTCCTTCATGGCCTCGGCGACGACGGAGTCGAGCCTCAGGCCCTCCATCCGGGGCACCCGCACGCCCAGGCTCTCGGGGTGGCCGTCGTATTCGTCGGGGCGCAGATCGAAGATCTCGTGCGCCAGGGCGTCCATGTGGAACAGGCCTGCGTCCAGGTCCCAGTCGAACGTCCCCATGCGGTTGAGCGCCAGAACCGGGTCCGGGTGGGCGGGCCAGTCGTCCGGGAGTGACAGGGCGCTCGCTCCCCGATCAGCCATGGGCCCACCCTGTCAGTATTTGGCTGATTCTTCGACTTGTCCGACGCCTTTCATGGAGCGACTCTCACTCGCCGAAGCCCTCACAGGGGTCGTAGGGGACATAGGAGCCGTACGCGGTGGTGGTCTCGTCCGGAATCAGGCCGCCGCCGTCGGGGAGGTCGGGGATCTCCGGGACCCGGTCGGGGCCGATGTCGCCGCAGACGTCCTGCGCCGAACCGGGGCCGACGTCGTCCGGGGACACGGCCTCCTCGCCCGGCGGGTCGCCGTCCCAGCCGCCGACGAGCAGCGCCGCGGAGAGTACGCAGGTGGTGACAAGGGTTCGGTGCATCCCCCATTGTCTGCGTCGCCCTCTCGGCGTACGCAAGCCGAGAACGGTCACGCACGGTCGGCCGCCGACGCGGCTCACCGGGTCGGGTCAGAGGCCGTAGACGCGGGTGGCGGTGCCCGTGAAGACCTGCTCGCGTTCGCTCGTGTCGAGGGAGGCGGTCAACTCCTCGGCCAGGGAGATCACTTGGCCGTACGTCGCCGCGAGGGTGCACACCGGCCAGTCCGAGCCGAACATCAGCCGGCCGGGGCCGAAGGCGTCCAGGACCGTGTCGGCGTACGGGCGCAGGCCGGCGGGCGTCCAGGAGGCGTGGTCCGCCTCGGTGACCAGGCCGGAGAGCTTTCCCACCGCGTTGGGCAGGGCGGCCAGGGAGCGGAGGTGCGAGGCCCAGGGTTCCCTCGCGCCGGAGGCGATCGGCGGCTTGCCCAGGTGGTCCAGGACGAAGGTGAGTCGCGGCAGCGACTCGGCCGCCCTGACGCACGCGGGCAGCTGGTGCGGGAGGACGATCAGGTCGTACACCAGGTCGGCTTCGGCTACGGCGGCAAGGCCACGGCGTACGTCCGGACGCAGCAGCCACTCCGGATCCGGCTCACCCTGGACCTGGTGGCGGATGCCCTTCAGGTACTCGCCGCCAGGGAGTTCACGCAGCCTGGCGAGCTCGTCGGCGATGTCGGTACGGGTCAGATCCGCCCAGCCGACGACGCCCGCGATCAGCTCCTGCTCCGCCGCGAGCGCCAGGAACTCCGGGGTCTCCTCGGGCACGGTGATCGTCTGGACGAGGATCGTGCGGTCGACACCGGCCGCGCGGGTCTCCGGCCGGAGGTCCTCCATGGTGAAGTCCCGGCGCAGTGGGCTGTCCTCGGCGATCCAGTCCTGGTCCCGGACCGACAGGTCCCACACGTGGTGGTGCGCGTCGACGACCGTCACGGCAGCTCCCAGACCACCGGCAGGCCCGACTCCGTGCCCTCGGCGGAGTAGTCGTGCACCACGTCGAGGAGTTCCGCCATCCGGGCCTGCCAGGCCACGTTGACCGGAAGTTTCTCCAACTCGGCGAGGAGCAGGGCGTAGTCGGCGCACTCCAGGACGTGGAAGAGGTCGGTGCCGCTGCGCCAGATCGTCCAGGAGGTGGCACCGGCGGCGCGGATGGCGTCGGTCAGCTCGACGGGGACCTCGCGGTGGGCGGCGTCGTACTCGGCGACGCGGTCGGCGCGGACCTTGGTGTGCAGGGCCACTCTCATGACGGCTCCTCCGACGGCTCTTCGGTGGACAGCAGGCCGGCGTCCCCGAGGTCCTGCCAGAAGGCCTCGGGCACAGGGGTGGCGAACTGCTGGGCGCAGTCGCGGACTTCGGCCGCCGAACGGGTGCCGACGAGGACTCCGGCGACGGCCGGGTGGGCCGCGCAGAAGGCGAGCGCGGCGGCCCGCAGGGTGATGCCGTGCCGGTCGGCGACAGCCTTCATGCGCAGAGCGCGGTCCAACAACTCACCCGACGCCGTCGCGTAGTTGTACGTCGCCCCGGGCCTCGGGTCGGCCAGCAGACCGGAGTTGAAGGCGCCGCCGATCACGACGGACGTACCGCGTTCGACGGCGGCGGGCAGGAGTTCGGTGAGCGCGCTCTGGTCGAGGAGCGTGTAGCGGCCGGCGCACAGGACCACGTCGACGTCCGTGTCCCGGACGAAGCGGGTGAGCATCTCCGCCTGGTTCATGCCCGCGCCGATCGCCCGTACGACGCCTTCCGAGCGGAGCTTCTCCAGCGCCGGGTAGGCCTCGCGGAACGCCTCCTCGGCGTGGTCGTCGGGGTCGTGGAGGTAGACGACGTCGACGTGGTCGACGCCGAGCCGCTCCAGGCTGGCCTCCAGGGTGCGGCGTACGCCGTCGGCACCGAAGTCCCAGACGCGGTGATGGGTGGCGGGGACCGCGAAGCCGTTGGCGAGGTCGTCGCCGGCCGGGGACCCGGTGGGTTCGAGGCGGCGGCCGACCTTCGTGGAGATCGTGTACGCCGAGCGCGGGTGCTCACGCAGGGCCGCGCCGAGGCGGCGTTCGGAGAGGCCGATGCCGTAGTGCGGCGCGGTGTCGAAGTAGCGGATGCCCGCGCCCCAGGCGGCGGACACGGCGTCGTGCGCCTGTTCCTCGCTCACCTCGGTGAACAGGTTGCCGATGGCGGCGGCGCCGAAGCCCAGGCCGGTGACCTCGACGCCGCTGCGGCCGAGCGCGTGCACCGGCATGGGTACGGGTACGGACACCGGAGAGCCCGGCGAGGTGTTGTCCGGCGTGTTCACCGGGCCGCCGGACGCAGTCGCAGGCCCTGCATACCGCCGTCGACGGCGAGTGAGGTGCCGGTGGTGGCGCCGGACAGAGGACTCGCCAAGTAGGCGATGGCGCCCGCGACTTCGGCGGCCGAGACCAGGCGACCGGAGGGCTGGCGGGCCTCCAGCGCGGCGCGTTCGGCGGCGGGGTCGGCGGCCGAGTCGAGGAGGCGGCCGACCCAGGGGGTGTCGGCCGTCCCCGGGTTGACGCAGTTCACGCGGACGCCCTCACGCACATGGTCGGCGGCCATCGCCAGGGTCAGCGAATACACGGCGCCCTTGGTGGCGCTGTACAGGGCGCGTTGCGGCAGGCCCGCCGTGGCCGCGATCGAGCAGGTGTTCACGATGGCGGCGTGCTCGGAGTTCCGCAGGTGCGGCAGGGCGGCGCGGGCCGTGCGGACCATGCCGAGCACGTTGACATCGAACACGCGGTGCCATTCGTCGTCGTCGTTGTCCTCGACGGTCCCCTGAGCACCGATGCCGGCGTTGTTGACGACGACGTCGAGTCCGCCGAGGTCGGCTACGGCGGCGGCGACCGCCTCCCGTACGGACGCGTCGTCGGTGACGTCGGCCCGGTAGCCGAGCAGGGGTTTCTCGACCGACGACGGGTCCAGGTCGAGGACGGCGACCTGTGCGCCGCGCGCCGCCAGCAGTTCCGCGGTGGCCCGGCCGATGCCGGACGCGCCGCCCGTGACCAGCGCCTTGAGACCCTCGAAGTCGGTCATGCGGCCTGCCCCTTCTCCTTCGCCAGGTCGGCGGCCCAGAAGCCGCCGCCGGGGAACGTGAACTCCGCGATGGACTCCGGCCGCATGCTCGCGGAGAAGCCCGGCGCGGCCGGTGCCAGGTAGTGACCTTGCCTGATCACCACGGGGTCGAGGAAGTGGCCGTGCAGATGATCGACGTACTCGATGACCCGGTTCTCGGTCGTGCCGGCCAGGGCCACGTAGTCGAACATCGACAGGTGCTGGACGAGTTCGCACAGGCCGACTCCGCCCGCGTGCGGGCAGACGGGGACGCCGAACTTGGCCGCGAGCAGCAGGATGGCGAGGTTCTCGTTGACGCCGCCGACCCGGGCCGCGTCGATCTGCACGATGTCGAGGGCGTCGGCCTGCAGGAGCTGCTTGAAGACGACACGGTTCTGGACGTGCTCGCCGGTGGCGACCTTGACGGGGGCCACCGCCCGGCGGATCGTCGCGTGGCCGAGGATGTCGTCGGGGCTGGTGGGCTCCTCGATCCAGTAGGGGTCGAACTCGGCGAGCGCCTTGGTCCAGCGGATCGCCTCGTCGACGTCCCAGCGCTGGTTGGCGTCGATCGCCATGCGGATGTCGGGGCCGACGACGCTGCGGGCGACCCGGCAGCGGCGGATGTCGTCCTCTAGGTCCGCGCCGACCTTGAGCTTGATCTGTGTGAAGCCGTCGGCGACGGCCTCGGCGGCGAGCCTGGTGAGCTTCGCGTCGTCGTAGCCGAGCCAGCCGGCGGAGGTGGTGTAGGCGGGGAAGCCCTTCGCCAGCAGGTCGGCCGTGCGCTCGGCGGCGCCCTCCCTGCCCCGGCGCAGCAGGTCGAGGGCCTCCTCGGGGGTGAGCGCGTCGGTGAGGTAGCGGAAGTCGACCTGCTGGACGAGCCACTCGGGTTCGGCCTCGGCGAGCAGCCGCCACAGGGGCTGACCCGCTCGTTTCGCGGCGAGATCCCATACGGCGTTGACGACCGCGCCGATCGCCATGTGCATCACACCCTTCTCGGGGCCGAGCCAGCGCAGCTGGCTGTCACCGATGAGGTCGCTGTTCAGGGTGCCCGGGTTCGCGCACAGCTCGTTGACGGACCGGCCGACCACATGACCGCGCAGCGCGTCGATCGCGGCGACCTGGACCTCGTTGCCCCGCCCGATGGTGAAGGTGAATCCATGCCCCTCGTGCCCGTCGGCCGCGTCGGTACGCAGCACCACATAGGCCGCCGAGTAGTCGGGGTCGGGATTCATCGCGTCGGAGCCGTCGAGCTCACGCGAGGTGGGGAACCGGATGTCGTAGGTGTCGACCGCGATGACGCGGGCGGAGGTCGGTGACACGGGATGCCTTTCGGTGAGGGGCAGGGGGCTTCACAGGGGGGAGCCTCAGAGGTACGGCTGACCGTGCGGGAGGGCTGAGCCGAGCCGGCTCTGTCGGGCGCAGTAGCGCGCCTGGTGAGGGGCGCGGGGCTCTGGCATTCGCGGCTCCGCCGCACGGGCGCGACAAGCCCCCGCCCCGCGGACGACGAACCGCGTATCCGGCGGAGCTCCCATCAGTCCTGCGCCCGCCCTGTCGTCACACGCGCGATCATCAGCGCCACGAGGATGATTCCGCCGTAGATCGCCTGGATCCAGAACGACGGCACCTGGGCCAGGGTCAGCAGGTTCTGCACGACGCCCAGCAGAAGTACGCCGGTCAGGGCTCCGAACATCGTGCCCTTGCCGCCGTCGAGGCTGATACCGCCGATGACGGCCGCCGCGAACACGGTGAAGATCATGTTGTTGCCCTGGTTGGCGCTGATCGCGCCGACGTACCCGGTCTGCATGACCCCGCCGACGGAGGCGAGGACACCGGCGACGACGAACACGCCGAGCATCACCCGTTCGACCCGGATACCGGCGGCCCGGGCCGCGTCCGCGTTGCCGCCGATCGCGTACAGGGCGCGGCCGACGCGGTGGTACTTGAGGACGAGCCCGGCGACGGCGAAGCAGGCTCCGGCCACCCACACGGACATGGGCACGCTGAGGAAGGTGGTGGTGGCGAGGGAGTAGAAGGAGTCGGGCATGCCGAACAGGGTCTTGCCCTTGGTCGAGCCGACCAGCAGTCCACGCAGCACGATCAGCATCGCGAGCGTCACGATGAACGCGTTGAGCTTGAGCTTGACGACCAGGAATCCGTTGAACGCGCCGACCAGGCCGCCGACGACGAGAATCGCCAACAGGGCGAGTACGGCGGGGAATTCGGTTCCCCACCCGGACTGCGCCACCGGCAGCACCAACAGCGCGCCGATGGCCGGGGCGATGCCGACGACCGACTCCAGGGAGAGGTCGAACTTGCCGGTGATGAGGACCAGCGACTCGGCCAGCACGACCATCGCGAGGGCGGCGGAGGCACCGAGGATCGAGATCAGGTTGCGTTCGGTGAGGAACGAGTCGTTGACCACCGCACCCAGCACCATGAGCAGCAACAGGGCTGGCACCAGGGCGAGTTCACGGGCGCGGCGGAGCAGTACGGTCTTGGCCGAACGCGGGTCCGGGGCCCGTGGGGCGGCGAGCGGTGGGGCCTGCGTCTCAGTCACCCTGGGCCCGCTCTCCTCGGCCGGGGGTCCGGGGGTCGTCCCCCGGGGAGACACAGTAGCCATGGTCCACTCCTTCTATGGAGGCGATCAGCTCGTGGTCGCGCCAGCCCGCCGGATGTTCGGCGACGACGCGGCCGTGGAAGAGGACGAGGACGCGGTCGCAGCGGCGCAGGTCGTCGAGTTCGTCGGAGACGACCAGCACCGCGGCGCCGTCCTCGCGGGCGCTGTCCATGCGCGCGAGGAGGGACTCCTTGGACTTCACGTCGACGCCCGCGGTGGGGTTGATGAGGACGAGCAGTTTGGGGTCGGAGGCGAGGGCGCGGGCCATGACGACCTTCTGCGCGTTGCCGCCGGACAGGTCCGAGACGGGCTGGTCGGCGCCCTCGGTGTGGATGTCGAGGCGTTCGATGAGCGCGGTGGCGAAGTCCTGTTTGCGACTCCCGGAGACGAATCCGTACCGTCCGAGCCTGCGCAGGACACTCATGGTGGCGTTGTCGCCGACGGTCATGCCGGAGACCAGCCCCTGTTCGTGCCGGTCGCGCGGCACACAGGCGACGCCCGCCGTCAGCGCCGCCTGCACATCTCCGAACGGCAGCCGCCCGCCGTCCAGTTGAGCCGATCCGCCGGTCGGTGTGTGCAGTCCCGCGAAGGACTCGGCCAGCTCGATCTTGCCGCTGCCGCTGGACCCGGCGAGCCCGACGACCTCACCGCGGCGAACGGTCAGGTCGATGTTCTCGTACGCCGGTGAGGTGAGCCCCTCGGCGGCCAGCAGCACCGGCTGCGCCGGATCGACTCCCTTGAGGGTGACGGCCTGTTCGGCGATGGACTCCCCGGCCATGGCCTCGATCAGGGCCTGGCGCGGGAGGTCGGCGACGGGGGCGGTGGTGATCCAGCGGGCGTCGCGCAGGACGGTCACCGTCTGGCACACCTCGTACACCTCCTGGAGGTGGTGCGAGATGAACAGGAAGGTGACGCCGGAGTCCTGGAGTGCGCGCATCCGGGTGAAGAGCCGCTCGATCTCCCGGCTGTCAAGCTGGGCGGTCGGTTCGTCAAGGACGATGAACCGGGCGCCGAAGCTCAACGCCCGTGCGATCTCCACCATTTGCCGGTCCTCGACCTTGAGGTCGGCGGTGCGGGCCTCCGGGTCGACGTGGACGTCCCAGGTCCCGAGGAGTTCGGCCGCCTCGGTGCGCAGCCGGCGCCAGCTGATGACTCCGCCCCGGCCGGTGGGCTGCCGGTTGATGAAGAGGTTCTCGGCGACCGTCAACTCGGGGACGACCGTGGGCTTCTGGTAGACGCAGGCCACCTTGGAGCGCCAGGCGTCGCGGTCGGTGAGCGGGGGTGCGGGCCGGCCGTCGAAGCGGACCGTACCCTCGTCGGGCGCCTGGAGACCGGTGAGGATGGTGACCAGGGTGGACTTTCCGGCGCCGTTGCGGCCGACCAGGGCGTGCGACTCACCGGCCAGGACGGTGAGTTGACCGTCCTGGAGCGCGGTGGTCGGACCGTACCGCTTGGCGATGCCGTGTGCCTCGACAAGCGGTACGGGAGAGGTGTCCGGGTTTTCCCGTTGCTGGCTGCTCATCCGACCGAGTTGCCCCAGAGGTTGGCGTCGTCGACGTTGTCCTTGGTGACCAGGGGCGCGGGCAGCTGGTCCTCCAGGATGCCGCTGGGCAGCTTGACGATCTCGGAGTCGTGGTCGGTGGGCCCCGGCTTGAACGTCTTCCCGGCCATCGCCGCCTTGATGTAGTACATGCCGTACTTGGCGTAGAGGTCGGCGGGCTGCGAGACGGTCGCGTCGATCTCGCCCTTGCGGATGGCGTCGAACTCCTGCGGGATGCCGTCGTTCGAGACGATCGCGATATGACCGGCCTCGCCCGCCTTCTTCAGCAGCCCCTTGGACTTCAGGGTCTGCAGCGTGGGCGCGAGGTAGACGCCGCCGGCCTGCATGTAGATGCCCTTGATGTCCGGGTTGGCGTTGAGGAGCGTGTCGAGCTTGGAGGCCGCGGTGTCCGACTCCCACTTGGCCGGGATCTCCAGCACCTTGAGCTTCGGGAACTTCTCCTTCACACAGGCCCGGAACGCCTCCGACCGGTCCCGGCCGTTCACCGACGCGAGATCGCCCATGATCTGGACGACCTTCCCCGAGGTGATGTGCTTGCCGAGGTAGTCGCAGGCCTGCTCGCCGTACGCGACGTTGTTGGCGCGTACGACCATGGCGACCTTGCCCTTCTCGGGCGCCACGTCGACGGCCACCACGGGCACGCCCTTGCGCTCGGCCTGGTCGAGGCCGGCCTCGATGGCGGCGCTGTCCAGCGGCGCGACCACCAGGCCCTTCACGCCCTGGTTGAGCTGGTTGTTGATGTCGGTGATCTGCTGCGAGGGGTCGCTGTTGGAGTTGACGGTCTTCAGCGCGTCGACGCCCTCGGACTTGGCCATCTTCGGCACGTAGTCGTTGTACGACTGCCAGAACGGCGAGGTCAGCAGCGGCAGGATCACTCCGACCTTGCCCGTCCCGTCGCCGTCACCACCCGAGGAGACGGTGTCCTTGGTGCTGCCGCAGGCGCTGAGCACCAGGCCGGTACAGGCGGCCAGGGCCACCACACCGAGGCTCCGCGCTCTGCCGCGCCTCTTCGGTGTCCCCACTGTTCGGTCGAGCATTTGGTAGCTCCTCGTTGAGCGTGATCGAGCGGTTGCCGCATATTTATCAGACCACTTCCCGGTTGGAACAGCCCACAGAGCCAAATTTTCCTAGATTCCGGCTGTAGTGGTCCGACCAACCCTCTGGTTAGACTGCGGCGGACCCGGCGATCAGGAGGACACGGCGTGGATGAGATCCCGGCCAGGAACAGCGAGGCCGCCCCGCAGAAGGGCACCGTGACGCAGCGCGCCATCGACCAGATCAAGGCACTGATCGGCGAGGGCCGGCTGGAGCCGGGTGAGCGGCTGCCCACCGAGCGCGATCTCGCCGCCCGGCTGGGTATCTCGCGCAGCTCGATGCGGGAGGCGATCCGGGCGCTCACCGTGATGGGCGTACTGGAGGCCCGGCACGGCTCGGGCATCTACGTGACCCAGCTGGAGGCCGGCGACCTGCTGGAGACCTTCGGTGTGGTCGCGGACCTCTCGCGGGGCCCGCAGCTGGCCGAGCTGCTGGAGGTCCGGCGCATCCTGGAGTCGACGGCCACCGCGCTGGCTGCCGCCAGGATCACTCCGGACCAGCTCGCGGAGGTGGAGAAACACCTCACGGCGATGAACGCCACCGACGATCCCGAGGAGATCCTCTCCCACGACCTGGCCTTCCATCGCGAGATCACCGCGGCGGCCGGAAATGACAGCATGGCGGCGATCCTGGAGGGGCTCTCCTCACGCACGTTCCGCGCCCGCGTATGGCGCGCCTACCAGGAGGAGGGCGCCTTCGCCCGCACCCGCCGTGAGCACGCGGCGATCCACCGCGCGCTCGTCGCCCGGGACCCGGAGGCTGCCCGGGCGGCAGCAGCCGCCCACGTCGGCGAGGTGGAACAGTGGCTCCGGGGCCAGCCTGACGCTCCGCGGTAGGGCCGGGATGTGACTGCGGGCCGGTTGGCGGCCGGTCGCGCCCGCGCGGCGGAGCCGCACAGGTCACGGCCCCGCGCCTCTTGCGGGGCGCGAGACGCGCCTCCTCGACCGTCAGCCCACAGCCGACCGGTACAGCCCGAACTCCGCGATCGGCACCTCCGCCCGGGTCCGGGTCACCCGTACCCGCCACCGTCGTGCCCGGACAGGAGCCGCCAGCAGCAGGATCCGGCTCGCACCGACCGTGCCCGCCCCCGCCACCCGGGTCCAGCGGCCCCCGGTGAACGCCTCGACGACGAAGGCCTCGACCTGCTGCCCGTTCCGGATGTCCTCCGCGAGCCGGACCCGGTCGACCTCGCGCTCCCTGCCGAGGTCGACGGTGACGGCACCCGGAGTCCGGGTGACCGTGGCCCCGGCCGTCAGGTCGGCCGGCAGCTCCCGGTCGACGCGCTCCCGGAACTCGCGCAGCCTGGTGACGTCGGAGGCGGCGAGCAGGCCGTCCGTGTCCGGCGGGACGTTGAGGAGGAGCACGGCGTTGCGGCCGACCGAGCCGAAGTAGATCTCGGTCAACTGGTCGACCGTCTTGGGTCGTTGGTCCGCGTGGTAGAACCAGCCGTCCCGGATCGACACATCGCACTCGGCGGGCCACCACTGCACGTAGTCCGCGACGGAACGCGCGGCCACGAGCGCGTCCCGGCCGCCCATGTCGGCGGCGTCGTACGAGAGCGCGAAGTCGGTCCGGCCGTAGTCCTTCTCGGTGACCGGTACGACGCTCCACTCGTTCTCGCGCGCCAGCCCGCCCTCGTTGCCGACCCAGCGGACATCGGGGCCGGAGACGGCGATCGTGGCGTCCGGGGCGAGGGTGCGGACAAGGGTGTACCAGCTGTCCCAGTCGTACTTCTCGACCTTGTCCGGCGGGATACGCCCCTGGGCGCCGTCGAACCAGACCTCGTCGACGGGTCCGTACTCGGTGAGGACCTCGTAGAGCTGGTCGAGCATATGGGCGCCGTAGTCGGTGGCGGGGAGGGTGAACGCCGGGCCGTCCGGGCGGTCGTCGTTCGCGACCGGGGTCGGGATGGTGTGCTCGGTGCGCGCGCTGCCGTTGGCGTAGACGCCGTGGAGGTACTGGTTCTCGTCGGCCGGCGAGATGTACACGCCGACCTTCAGCCCGTACCGCCGCATGGAGTCGGCGAAGGAACGCAGCACATCGCCCTGTCCGCCGCGCCAACTGCTCGATGCCACCGAGTGGTTGGTGTACCGGGAGGGATAGAGGACGAAGCCGTCGTGGTGCTTGACGGTGAGGATGGCGAGCCTGAAGCCGCCGTCGCGCAGGGCCCGCGCCCACTGGTCGGTGTCGAGGCCGGTCGGCTGGAAGACCTCCGGGTCCTCGTCGCCGGTGCCCCATTCGAGGCCGGTGAAGGTGTTGACGCCGAAGTGCAGGAACGCGGTCCTCTCCAGCCGCTGCCAGGCGATCTGCCGTGCGGTGGGCCGGACTTGGGAGGCCTTGCGGACGAGTACCTCGGCGGAGTCGGTGGAGCCGACGGGGATGCGGAAGGCCGGTTCCTCCGCGATCGCGGCAGCGGTCCGGCCTGGGGCGGCCAGGGCGAGCGAGGTGCCCCTGGAGGCGACGATCGCGGCGGCTGCCGTGACGAAGAGACGTCTGGAGACTGTCATGGGGAACGGACTCCTCGGATCGGTTCGGATCAGTGGACGGTGGTCAAGCGCCATACAGCGGGCGGGAGTCGGTCCGGCGGGTACTGCACGAGACGACCGTCGTCGGTCACGGCCACGGCCATCCGCGTGATCGCGTTGACGAGCTCGAAGCCGCCCGCGGACTGCTCCAACGCCCAGCGCTGCAGGGTGTTCGCGGCATCGCAGGTCTGCGGGGTGAGCTCGACGCCGGGCTGGAGCGGGGTGTTGAGCGTGAGCTTTCCGCCGCGCACCTCCAGGCAGCCGTCCGCGGTCCGCAGGGTGACGTATCCGTCGGGTGTGCGCCGTACGTCGGCGGTGAGGGAGGCGGCGTCCGCCCGCAGGGTGTACGTCCCGTCCGCGACCGGTACCCGGGTCAGGTCCCGTCGGCCGGGTGCGTGCCCGACGGCCGTCCCCCGCGCGGTGAACCGGGCGTAGGTGGCGTCGGGATGCGGATCGCCCCAGGTGGCCTGGGCGAGCTGTCGCAGCGCGGGGTCGGTGTCGACGGCTACCTCGTTCTCGGTCTCACCGCGCCCGTTGTCCGGCCAGAGGCTGATCTTCGCACCGGTGATGCCCTGGCTGGAGGCGAGCTTCTCGCCCTCGAAGCTGCGCGGGTCCCAACTCTGGTCGTACAGGCCCTTCGTGTCGCTGTGGAAGCCGCCCCGGACCAGGTACAGCGCATAGGCGGCGTTCATCAACGAATAGCCCTGGGCGCGGAGTTGGCTCGGTTTCACGGCGACGTTCAGCCAGTGCTCGACCGTCGTGCCCGCGCTCACCGGCACGGTGTTGGCCCCGGTGAGGCCGTCGTTCCAGATGCGCAGGTGCTTGCCCTTGGCGGCCAGATAGGTCCGGACGCGGTTGACGAAGTCGACGAAGGCGTCCTGCGGGGTGGCGTTCGCCCCGTACCTCTCCCGGGCGTACCGGAGCATCTGCGGGTACTTGGCGAAGTCGGAGCCGAGCATGTACTCGTCGGCGCCCATGTGCCAGGAACCGCCGGTGAACACCTGCGCGTACTCGTCGATCAGGCTCGTGTAGTAGTCGAAGGCGGCCGGCTGCGTGATGTCGAGCCGGCTGGGCTGCCTGTTGCCGTCGGAGTCGGTGAGCTGCAGGTCCGGGCGGTTCTCGATCCAGGGGTCCATGTGGCCAGGGGAGTTGATCTCCGGAACGATCTCGACGTGGTACTTGTCGCCGAGGGCGACGAGCCGCCGCATCTCGTCCTTGGTGTAGTAGCCCCAGGTGTTGGCCTCCGGATGGGTGTCGCTCTTCACCTTGAGTTCCAGGAGCAGCTGGTTGAGCTTGTGGTACGCCATGTCGCGTACGAGGTTCTCCAGCCACGGCGTCGAGATGTGGACGTAGCAGGCGCACACGCCGACGCCCCGCTCCGCGTACCGGGGTACGTCGACCGTGCGTCCGCCGGTGATCCGGTCGCCCTGGGCGAGGAGTTGCAGGAGGGTGCGGGTGCCGTAGAACGCACCGGTCTCGGTGGCGCCGGTCACCGACAGCCTTGTTCCCGACCGGAGTTCGTACCCCTCGGCGCCGAGGGAGGTCCGACCCGGGGCCACGTCGATAACGATGTCACCGGCCCGCGCGCCGCCGCTCACCACGGGGACGACGCCCTGGCCCGCGTCGCGCAGATCGTCGGCGAGGGTGTCCGCGACCCTGCGCTCGGGTGCGGAGTCGGCGACCAGTCGGGCAGAGCCGCCGAACTCGTAATTCCCCTGCTCCGCAGTCCAGTTGGCGAGTGCGGGCACGGTGACCGGGACGCTCGCCACTGATGTGCGCGCGACGGCCGGGACCGGGGCGGCCAGCAGCAGGAGGGCCACCAGCGCACCCAGAAGCCGACGTCGTGGATACCTACTCATCTGGAAGCTCCCATTCATCGGAGGTGTGATGATTGAGCGCGCCCTGGACACTGTCAATGGGCCCTGGGGTCAGACGAGTTCGGCCAGTGATCGGATGACCAGCGACTCTGTGACGGGAACCGGATGGCCCGGCGCCAGAAAAGTCCAAGAGACACGGGCCGAATGTCCAAGCTCGACGACACTCGACGCCCCTCCGTACTCGCGAGTAGCCTCATCGCCTCACGCGTTGCACGATGTGTCGCATCCACCCCGAGGAGCACTTGTGACCAGCTGGGTCGGCCGTACCGCCGTCGAGATCGCCGCCGCCGTACGCGAGAAGCGCGTCACGCCGCGTGAAGTCGTGGCCGAGCATCTCGCACGCATCGAACTGCTGGACGCCCGGGTCGGCGCGTTCCGTCGGGTGCGGGCCCAGGAGGCGCCGGCCGAGGCCGACGAGGTGGCCGACCGCGCGGACCTTGCCGACCTTCCGCTCGCGGGCGTGCCCATCGCGGTGAAGGACAACCTGGGCGTGCGCGGCGAGTCGACCCGGCACGGTTCCACCGCGACGCCGGAGACTCCGGCCGGCCACGACCACGTCACCGTGGCCCGGCTCCGAGCGGCGGGCGCGATCGTCGTCGGGGTCACCAATGTGCCCGAGCTGTGCATCTGGGGCACCACGGAGGGTCCTCTCGGCACGGCCCGGAACCCGTGGGACACCACCCGCACGGCGGGCGGCTCCTCGGGCGGCAGCGCCGCGGCCGTCGGCGCCGGGATGGTGCCGATCGCGCTCGGCAACGACGGTATGGGCTCGTTGCGCATCCCCGCCGCCAACTGCGGTGTCGTCACCATCAAGCCGGGCCTCGGGGTCGTCCCGGCGGGCATCGGCAACGGCGACTGGTTCGGCATGTCGGAGAACGGTCCGCTGGCGACGACCGTCGAGGACGCCCGCCTGATGCTGTCGGTCCTCGCGGACACCCCGTTCGTACGGTCCGACGCGCACGCCGGCCTCAAGGTCGCCCTCTCCGTCCGCAGCCCCATCACCGGCGTCACCATCAGCAGGCCGTACACCTCCGCCGCGCGCGAGGCCGCCGCGCTGCTGGACGGCGCCGGTCACGAGGTGCGGCCCGCCGATCCGCCGTACCCGCTGTCGATCGGCGTGACCTCGTTCACCCACTGGACGGCGGGCACGGCACGGGACGCGGAGGGCTTCGACCGGAGCGGGCTGACCCGGCGCACCCGGGTCCACGCGGCCGTCGGGCGCCGGTTCGTCGGCTACGTCGAGCGGGGGCAGCACAAGGAACAGCTGCGCCGGCGCCTCGAACCGTTCTTCGCCGAGCACGACGTGCTGCTCACCCCGGCACTCGCCCGGCGCTCACCCACCGCCGCTGACTGGCACGAGCGGGGCTGGCTGCGCAACGTCCTCGCCAACACGAACTACTCGCCGATGACGCCCCCGTGGAACCTGACGGGCTGGCCGGCGATGGCGGTGCCGTTCGGCACCCTGCCCTCGGGCGCGCCCTGCGCCGTACAGCTGGTGGGCCGCCCGGGCTCGGAGGCCGTACTCCTCGACGTGGCCCAGCAGTTGGAGGAACTGCACCCCTGGCAGCGCACGGCTCCGCTCGTCTGACGAAGGCTTGCCGGTTCTCTTCGGACGGCATGGGCGTGAGTCCGGCGCGCCCATGCCGACGGCGATCCCGGCAGGTCCTGTCGGGGCGTCAGTCGACGCTGGGCAGGATGTGGGGCTCGGCGAGGTCGTCCTCGTAGCCCGCCAGACGGATCGGGGCCGACCTGGCCCACACGTCGAGGCTGCCGAGCCGGTCGCTTCGGTCGACCGGGGTCGCCGTGCGTTCTTCAGGGACTTGTTCGAGATTCGTCTTCTCCGGTGTCACCGCGCACTCCTTATGTGTCGGGTCACCCTCAGGACATTCGGGACCAGCCTGATGCCGGCCGCTCTACGTCCACTCGGGTCTGGGTCAAGAGCAGTCAGGACGCGGTGGCGCCGGTAACGGACCGTGGGTGTGGGTGGAACCCAGTCGTGCTGCCCGTCCGCCCCAGTATTAACCAAATGAGCGGGCGCCCGCTCGATGGGGTGAAAACAAGGAGTAAAGAACTCAAGTCGCTCAGTGTTCATTCAGCCATAATCTGCGGTTGTTTGAGAGCTTGAGCCTGGTTTGCGCATCACCCGTACGGCTCAGTCGACGCACCCGCGTACGCCACCGCCCGAACACGTCCGGCAGTTCAGCTCCCGTTGGCCCGCCCGCAAGTCGGCCATGGTGTGCTGGCCGACGGCAACGGCTGGTCCCGCGGCGGAACTCGGGAGGACTGACGTATGGAGCTGCGCGGCGTCGAGGAGCTGATGGACCTGCTGCACGCCTGCCGGGGCACCCCCGGGCACGGCGGCGGCCCGGTCGGTCCGGTCGATCTGCACCAGCACGCCCTCCAGACGGCGGCCCTGCTGCGCCGAGGCCGCCCCGCCGACAAGGAACTCCAGGTCGCGGGTCTGGTCCACGTCATCGGCCTGCTCCTCGTACCCGGCGCCCCCACCCGACACGCCCGGGTCGCGGCGGACGCCGTCCGGCACCTGCTCGGCGAACGGGTCGCCCGCCTCGTACACGACAGCCCGTACGCCACGGACCTGGACCCGTACCTGGACGCCGACGCGCTCGCCCTGCGCCAGGCGGACGAGGCCGGCCGGGTCCCGGGGTTCGACGCGGGTGTCCTGGAGGACTGGCGCACGCTGCTGGAACTGGTCGCGCAGCAGCACTCCCGGCTCGGCGCCGCCGACTGAACCCCCGTATGTCCAGGGGCTGTTGACTGACGGTTCGTCATGAGACGGTACGCGGATGACGTCGCCGTACGGACTCGACGGGCGGGTCGCCCTGATCACCGGGGGCACGCGCGGGATCGGGCTGGCCGTCGCCGGGGCGCTGGCGCGAGCGGGGGCGAGGGTGTGTGTGACGGCCCGGGACCCGGAGGGGGTGCGGCGGGCCGCCGAGACACTCGGCGGGGTCGGGCTGGCGGGCAGTGTCGCCGACCCGGGGCACCTGTCGGCGTTGACCGAGTTCACACTCGACGCGTTCGGGCGTCTCGACATCATTGTGAACAACGCGGCGACCAACCAGCCCTACGGTCCGCTCATGGACGCCGACCCGGACGCGTGGCGCGAGGCGTTCACGATCAACGTCGAGGCTCCGCTGCGGCTGACGCAGTGCGCGTGGCGGGCGTGGATGCGCGACCACGGCGGCGCCGTGATCAACATCTGCACGGAGGGTGCCACGCACGTCGGCCCCAACATCGGCGCGTACGGCACCAGCAAGGCGGCACTGCTGCACCTGACGCGGCAACTCGCGGGTGAGCTGGCCCCGAGGGTACGGGTCAACTCTGTCTCCCCCGGACTCGTACGGACGGAGATGGCCCGCTTCGTCTGGGAGCACGGCGAGGACGCCGTCGCCGCCGGGCTCCCCCTCGGCAGGATCGGCGAACCCGAGGACATCGCCCGCGCGGTGCTCTGGCTGGCGTCGGACGCGGCGGAGTGGATAACGGGGGCCGACCTGCTGGTGGACGGCGGAACCCGCGTCCGCCCCGCGCAAACGACCACGACATACACGGTCCATGACCACATGCGGCAACACAGACCCACCTAAGGGGGCGCGGGGCCGTGTCAATATGCGGCTCCGCCGCGTGGGCGCGACAGGCCGCCACCGGCCCGCAGACGCACGACCCAACCCCCGCCTACCACTTACCGGGCGCGTAGTCCTTCATGAAGACCCCGTACAGATCCTCCCCGGCCTCACCCCGCACGATCGGGTCGTATACCCGAGCCGCCCCATCGACAAGGTCGAGCGGCGCGTGGAACCCCTCGTCGGCCAGCCGCAGCTTGTCGTAGTGCGGGCGTTCGTCCGTGATCCACCCGGTGTCGACCGACGTCATCAGGATCCCGTCGGCCTGGAACATCTCCTGCGCACTGGTCCGCGTCACCATGTTCATCGCGGCCTTCGCGGCGTTCGTGTTCGGATGGCCCGCACCCTTGTACCCGCGCCCGAACACCCCCTCCATCGCCGAGACGTTGACGACGTACGCACGCTTGCTCACCGCGTCGCGCGCCGCCCCGGCCATCGCCGGCCTCAGCTTGCTGATCAGGATGAACGGCGCCGTGTAGTTGCACAGCTGGGTTTCGAGGAGCTCCACCGGGGAGATCTGCTCGATGGTCTGCACCCAGGTGTTGGTGTCGACGACGTCGGGGACGAGGCCGCCCGCGTCGATGGCCGTGCCGTCGAGGTGCCGGGCGATGCTGGCGTTGCCCGCGACCAGGGCGAGGTCGGCGACCTTCTGGGCGTCGAGGCCGCTGATGCCGACGGGCAGCGCGGCCAGTCCGTCGACCGCGCCGGAGTTGAAGGCGCCGATCACGTGGTGGGCGGGCAGCTCACCGGCCGGCAGCGGGGCGCTCTCGGCCTCGACGAGCGCGGCGTACGCGGAGGGCAGCCGGCGTACGGTCTGTGTCGCGTTGTTGATGAGGATGTCGAGCGGGCCCTGTTCGGCGACCCGGTCGGCCAGGGCCACGACCTGCGCCGGGTCGCGCAGGTCGGTGCCGACGACCTCCAGGCGGTGGAGCCAGTCCGCGGAGTCGTCCATGGCCTTGAAGCGGCGGATGGCGTCCTTGGGGAAGCGCGTGGTGATCGTGGTGTGCGCGCCGTCGCGCAGCAGCCGCAGGGCGATGTACATGCCGATCTTGGCCCGGCCGCCGGTGAGCAGGGCGCGCTTGCCGGTGAGGTCGGTGCGGGCGTCGCGGCGGGAGCGGTTCTCGGCGGCGCAGCTCTGGCAGAGCTGGTGGTAGAAGTAGTCGACCTCGACGTAGCGCGCCTTGCAGGTGTAGCAGGAGCGCGGGCGCTGGAGTATCCCCGCGATCTGTCCCTCCTCGGTCACCGACGACGGCAGGATGCCCTCGGTCTCGTCGTCGATGCGCTGGGCGGAGCCGGTCGCCGTGGACTCAGTGACCGCCTTGTCGTGGGCGGTCTTGGAGGCCCGGCGCTCCTGCCGGCGGCGCTGCTTGACCGTGCGGTAGACGCCGGCGGTGGCGCGGCGCACGGCGATGGCGTCGGGGTGGTCGACGTCGAGCTTGTCGAGTTCTTCGAGCACGCTGAGGCAGACGGCCATGCGCTCGGGGTCGATGCCGGGGCCGTGGGAGACGTCTGCCACGTCGTCCAGGCCGTCCACGGCCGTCGGGCCGTCCTCTGTCACCGTCATCGCGCTGCCGTTCCCTGGGTCGCCTTCGTGGCGCTCAGACCGCGCCCGCTCTCGAACACGCGATTTTACGGAAGCCTTGGCCCAGTCACCAAACCCGCGACGATCATGACGCGGGTCACAGGGCGCAGGCGGCGACCAGCGTCTCCACCTCGGCCGACAGCGCGGCGGTGAACCGGTCGAGGTCCGGGACGGCTTCCGCGTCCGCGACGAGCCCGAAGTGGACCTGCCCGCGATAGGTGGAGATGGCGACCGCCAGCGACTGGCCCTGGGCGAGCGGAGCGAAGGGGTAGACCTCGGTGAGGGGGTTGCCGCCGAGCCGGAGACCGAGGCTGGGCAGCGGCACGCTGGTGACGAGGATGTCGAACCAGAGCCGGGCCGCCTGCTTGACCAGCGGTCCGCCGAGCCGGTGCCCGAGCGGCGGCACATGGTCGGCGAGCAGCGCGACCGCGCCGGCGCCCCGCCCGGGTCCGGCGTCCTTGTTGCGGTCCATGGCCTGGCGTACGCGGGCCAGGCGCCGGAGCGGGTCCGGGTCGTCGACGGGCAGACGCATCAGGTATCCGGAGAGCCGGTTGCCCTGCGGATGCGCGGTGCGCGGTCGCCGTTTGGAGACGGGGATGAGCGCGCGCGGGGCGACTCCCTCGGACCCGTCGCCGCGCTCGTCGAGCCACCGGCGCAGGGCTCCCGCGACGACGGCGATGAGTACGTCGTTCACGGTGCCGCCGACGGTCTTGCGCACGCGGTGGACGTCGTCGAGGTCGACGGCGACTCCGGCCGTGCGGCGGGTTCCGGTCGGGTCGGCGACGAGTGCGGCCGACGAGCGGTTGTTGAGGTTGTCCAGCCCGGACCGGGCGACGGAGGCGCCGATGTCCAGGGCGCGGCCCACGTCGGAGAGGGCGCCGCGCACCAGCCCGGGCAGTTTGCGCACGTCCGGGAAGAGGCCGGCGGCCGGTTGTTCGGGGCGCGGGCGGGGTTTGGGCAGGTCGAGGGGGTCCATGACGCCGGCGGCGAGGGTCAGTGCGCGCAGGCCGTCGGCCAGGGCGTGGTGGAACTTGAAGAGCACGGCGAAGGAGGTGCCGTCCTCGCCGGGCAGCACATGGGCCTCCCAGGGCGGCCGGCCGCGTTCCAGTGAGCGTTCCATGAGCCGGCCGGCCTCGGCGTGGAAGTCGGAGGTGGGGGCGTGCAGCCGGACGTGGTCGAGCGGGTCGAAGTCCGGTGCGGACTCGCGGGTGGCACCCCCGAACGCCAGCGGGAGCAGGGGCTGCCAGACGTCCCGGATGCGCATGCGCAGTCCGGGTACGCCGGCGGCGCGGGCGGCGAGCAGATCGGCCGCGTGGGCTCCGGCGGTCGGCGAGTGGGCGGAGAAGACACCGAGTGCGCCCAGGTGCATGGGGTGGAGGTCGGAGTCGATGTGCCAGAAGGCCAGGTCGAGGGGGGCGAGCAGGTCCGAGGTCTCAGAGGTCAAGGGATCGCTCTCGCGTCGACGACGGGTGAACCAGCAGTCAATCGCCTGCGGGCGATTACGGTCAAGCACGATCAAGCTACGCTCAGTTAACAACGGATTACGTCCCACCGCTGCGGGAGCGGTGGGACGTTAGTGACGTGTGAGCCTGCGTCAGGCTGCGGAAGGGCTATTTCAGGGCGGGCGGCGCCGCGTCCGCGTCCGTTCCCCACCCGGACGGCTCCGGGCCGACCGTGAAGTCGAGCGAGCGAGCGCCCCGCAACATCCCGCTCGTCACATACGTACGGCTGTACGGCGACCCGCCGACGGCCACCGACTGGACGTACGGTCGGCTGTCCGACGTACCCGGTGCCGTGACCGTGAGGGCGCCGAGCGGGTGGTAGCGGGGGTCGAGGGTGAGGTCGACCCGGTCGAAGACCGGCGTGGACAGGCCCCAGATGTCGTAGCCGGGCTGCACAGGGAAGATCCCGATCGCGGACAGGACGTGCCAGGCGGACATGGTGCCCATGTCGTCGTTGCCGGTCATCCCGGTCGGGCCGTCCGTGTAGAGGGTCAGCGCGGCGTGCACGACCTCGGTCGTCTTCCAGGGCTGGCCGGTGGAGAGGTAGGTGTACGGGGCGGTGAGGTCGACCTCGTTCTGCGGGTTGTACTTGTCCGCGTTGTAGTAGGCGTACGGGCCGTTCACCCACACGTCGCGGGCCGTCCCGGCCGGGTCCGCCTTCATCCGGTCGTAGGCGAAGAAGGCGTCGAGCCGCTCGTTGGCCGCCTGTCTGCCGCCGAGCAGGGCCACCAGGCCGGGCAGGTCCTGCGGGACCAGCCACTGGTACTGCCAGGCCGTGCCCTCGTGGAACCCCTCGTCCTTGGCCGGATCGGGGTCGCCCGCGAAGGCCCCCGAGCCGTCCCGGGGCCGGAAGAAGCCGGTCGAGGGATCGAAGACGTCGCGGTAACTCTGCGCCCGGTCCGCGTAGCGGGCGGCGTCGGCCTCGTGGCCCAGCTCGCGTGCCATCTGGGCCAGCATCGCGTCGGACAGGGCGTACTCGAGGGTGACGGACGCACCCCAGTGGTAGTCCGAGTCGCCCGGCTTGGTGCGCGGGCGGCCCTTGAGATAGGGCGCGAAGCCGTCCGCGATGTACTCCCGGTTCGCCTCGCGCCCCAGCATGGGCAGCGCGGCGGGCGGCACCCCGTCGGCGTTCTTCTTCAGGGCGCGGTAGGCCCGCTCCTCGTGGCCGTGCAGCAGCCCCTGCTGGTAGGCGTGGGTGAGGAACGGGGTGACCGGGTCGCCGGTCATGATGTTGGTCTCGACCGTGCCGTACCCCCACCTGGGCAGCCAGCCGCCCTCCTCGTCGATCTTGAGCACCGACAGCGCCATGTCCCGGGCCTCACGGGGCGCGAGCAGCGACAGGAGCTGCGCCTGGGTGCGGTAGGTGTCCCACAGGGACCAGTTCTGGTAGTACGTGAAGTCCCGCGCGCGGTGGGTCTTCAGGTCCCAGCCGGTGTAGCGGCCGTCGGCGTCACTGCCGGTGTTCGGGGCGAGGAAGCTGCGGTAGAGGGACGAGTAGAAGGTCCGGCGCAGTGTGTCCGAGCCGCCCGTCACGCCGACGTCGTCGAGGCGCGCCTCCCAGGCGTCCCGGGCCGCCTCCCGCACCTCGTCGAACATCCGCCCGCCCTCGGCGCGCAGGTTGCCGGCCGCACCGTCCGCGTCGACGTACGACAGGGCGGTGGTCGCCTCGACGGTGCGGTCGCCGTCCGTGGTGTCGAAGCGGACGTAGGCGCCGTCGCCGCCGGTCCGGGAGCCGCCGGTGACCGTGGTGCCGTCCCAGGTGCCGTACGCGGTGAAGGGCCGGTCGAAGCGGGTGACCGTGTGGACGGTGTACGGCTTGGTGCCCCGGCAGAAGCCGGAGCCGGTGATCGTCGTGCGCACGGTCCGGTCGTCGAGGATCTCGACCCGGTTCGACACCTTCGTGTGCAGCGACTGGCCCGCGTTGAGCAGCACGTTGGCCTTCGCGGTCGCCGGGAAGGTGTAGCGCTGGACGCCGGTCCGGGCGGTCGCCGTCAGCTCGGCGCCGATGCCCGACTCCAGGCCCACCTTGTAGTAGCCGGGGCTCGCCAGTTCGCCGTCGTGGCCGAACTCGGCGGCGTAGGACGCGTAGTCGGTGCTCGTGATGTCGCCGGTCGTGGGCAGTACCGGCAGGTCGCCGCCGATCCGGCAGCCGACGCCGGAGAGGTGGACGAGGGAGAAGCCCCGGATGCGCGTCTGGGAGTAGCGGTAGCCGGTCTTGTGCCCGGTGTCGGGCGACAGCTGCACCATGCCGAAGGGCACGGTCGCGCCCGGGAAGGTGTTGCCCTCGTTCTCCGTGCCGATGAACGGGTTGACCAGGTCGGTGAGCCGCTCGTCACGGGCCTGGGCGGCCGGGGCGGCGAGCGCGCCGGCCAGCAGGGCGGCGGCCGTCACCGCACCCGTGGTGCGCAGCGTCCATCTCACAGGGAAGTCCTCCGTCGGCTCGGCCAGATGTCGGGGCGGCCCCCGGGAGGCTCCCGGGTCCGTGTCCCGGATCCGTTCCTCGCCGGGCGTCCCGATCCGCGCCGCACCCGGCACGGTCACCTCGCGGCCGTACGGCAACAGCCCGTTCGGCTCACTCGCCGGCCCCGGACACGCCGACGGCCCCGGTGAGCACGGGCTCACCGGGGCCGTCGGCATGGGTCCACCTGCCTACGACACGTGCTGGCCCTTCCCGAGGCCGATCACACCGCCCTTGGAAACGGTGTACAGATCGGCGTCCCGCTCCGGGTTGACGCCGATCGTCGCGCCCGGCGGGACCTCGACGTTCTTGTCCAGGACCGCCCCGCGCACGATCGCGCCCCGCCCGATGCGCACGTTGTCGTGCAGGACCGACCCCTGCACGACGGCACCGGGATCGACCCGGACGCCGGGCGAGAGCACCGAGCGCGTGACCTGGCCCCGGATCAGGCAGCCGGCGCTGATGATCGACTCGCTGGCGATGCCGCCTGCGTTGAAGCGGGCGGGCGACAGCTGGCCGGAGTGGGTGTAGACGGGCCAGCTGCGGTTGTAGAGGTTGAACGCGGGCCGCTCGGCGATCAGGTCCATGTGGGCGTCGTAGTACGCGTCGAGCGTGCCGACGTCCCGCCAGTAGCCCTGGTCGCGGGTGGTCTCGCCGGGCACGTGGTTCTGGCTGAAGTCGTACAGCTGGGCCTCGCCGCGGTCGGTGAGCGAGGGCAGGATCGAGCCGCCCATGTCGTGCACGGAGTCACCGTCCTCGGCGTCCCGCTGAAGGGCCTCGATGAGGGCCTTGGTGGTGAAGATGTAGTTGCCCATCGAGGCGAAGACGCACCCGGGGTCGTCGGGCAGGCCGGGCGGGTCGGCGGGCTTCTCCAGGAAGCCCTGCACGGTCTGGCCGTCCGAGCCCGGACTGATCACTCCGAACGACGACGACTCGGCGCGCGGCACCCGGATGCCCGCGACCGTGACCCCGGCGCCGCTCTCGATGTGCTGGTTGAGCATCTGCCGGGGGTCCATGCGGTAGACGTGGTCGGCACCGAACACCGCGACGTAGTCGGGCTGCTCGTCGTACACGAGGTTGAGCGACTGGAGGATGGCGTCGGCACTGCCCAGGTACCAGCGCGGCCCCAGTCGCTGCTGGGCGGGGACCGGGGTGACGTAGTTGCCGAGCAGACTGGACATCCGCCAGGTGGTGGTGATGTGCCGGTCCAGCGAGTGCGACTTGTACTGCGTGAGCACGCAGATGCGCATGATGTCGGCGTTGACGAGGTTGGACAGGACGAAGTCGACCAGGCGATACGTTCCGCCGAAGGTCACCGCTGGTTTCGCGCGGTCCGCGGTCAAGGGCATCAGACGTTTGCCCTCTCCGCCCGCCAGCACGATCCCGAGCACAGAAGGCCCACCACGACGCATCGCCGCTCCCCTCACCGTGGTTGTGCACCATGCTTTCCCGTACGCCGGTCGGGCTAAGCCTGTTGACCTTGTTTGAGGGTCTCCTCATAAAGCCTTACCGTCCGTCTGGCCACGGCGTCCCAGCCGAACTCTTCCACCGCACGCTCCCGCCCGGCGTCTCCCATGCGCCGCGCGGCCTCCGGATCACCGATGACGGAGTCCAGGGCCCGCGCGAGGTCCGCCTCGAAGACCCCCGGGTCGTCGTCCAGGGACACCAGTACCCCGGTTTTCCCGTCCTCCACCACCTCGGGAATGCCGCCGACCCGCGAGGCCACGACAGGAGTTCCGCAGGCCATCGCCTCCAGGTTGACGATACCCAACGGTTCGTACACCGAGGGACAGACGAACACGGCGGCGTGGGTGAGGAGCTGGATGACGTCCGGGCGCGGCAGCATCTGCGGGATCCAGAAGACGCCCTCGCGTACGGCGTTCAGCTCCTGGAAGAGTTCGCGGAACTCCCGGTCGATCTCCGGGGTGTCCGGGGCGCCCGCGCACAGCACGACCTGGGCCGCCGGGTCGATGTCCCGTACCGCGCGCAGCAGATGGGGCACGCCCTTCTGGCGGGTGATCCGGCCGACGAACAGGACGTACGGACGGTCGGGGTCGACGCCGATGCGGGTGAGGGCGTCCGTGCCGTGGTCGGGGCGGTAGAGGCTGGTGTCGATGCCGTTGTGGATGACATGGACGGTGGCCGGGTCGAGGGCCGGGTAGCAGGCGAGGATGTCCTCGCGCATGGCCCCGGACACGGCGATCACGGCGTCGGCGGCCTCGACGGCGGTGCGCTCGGCCCAGCTCGACAGGGCGTATCCGCCGCCGAGCTGCTCGGCCTTCCAGGGGCGCAGGGGCTCCAGGGAGTGGGCGGTCATCACGTGCGGGACGCCGTACAGGAGCTTGGCGAAGTGGCCGGCGAGATTGGCGTACCAGGTGTGGGAGTGGACCAGTTCGCGGCCTTCGAGGGCGGCGGCGATGGACAGGTCCGTGGAGAAGGTGCGCAGCGCGTCGTTGCTCCCGTCGAGCGCCGGCCAGGACCGGTGCCGGACGACGCCGACGCCGCGGCCCTCGCCCCAGCAGTGCACCTCCAGGTCGGTGAGGGCGCCCAGCTCCCGGGCGAGGAACTCGACATGGACGCCCGCGCCGCCGTACACGTCCGGCGGATACTCCCGGGTCAGCAGGCCCACACGCACCCAAATCTCCCTGTCTCTGCGGTTGGTTCCCACATGGTCACCCAGATGCGGCGTTCGGGGAAGACCATGGTGCCCTGGTGAAGCAGCAGTCGCCGCAGATCCCGCCGCCGGGCACCCGGTAGTAGAGGCAGCAGCTGCGCCGCCGGAAGGCACTGCCGGTGAATGTGCCGGTGGGGGCCAGACGGGGGTGGGTGAACAGTTCGGCGGCGAGGGCGTGGGCGCGGGCACCGGCGTCCGTGCCCGCCCCGCGCGCCCAGCGGCCGAGTTCGCGCGCCGCGCCGGCCAGTGCCGAGCCCGCGTTGCCCCACAGCAGGCCCTCGGCGACGCCGTAGCGGGCGTGCAGGGCGGCTGCGAGGGGCTCCAGATGCCCTCGTACGACGAGGTCCGCGATCGTCGCCGGGTCGGCAGGACGGGGGCGCACCTCGGCCGGCCACAGGTCGTCGGGGGCGCTCGCGGCGGGATCCCAGTGGAGCAGGCGGGGATCGAGGTCGGGGACGCTGCCGTACAGGACGGCGCAGCCGAGGGCGATGGACCACAGGCGGGCCGCGAGCGCCTGTTGGGCGATCGACGCGGAAACCCGCAGCTCAGAGGTATGAATACGGTCGGCGACCAGCCGGACACGAAAAGTTATGGAATCCGCGTAAACGTCCTCGCCGCGATGCGCGTACGCCTGCGCGAGTGTCGGCGGCGGGTCGGCGGGGGCTCCGGCCGCGCGTAGTACGAAGAAGCCGCCGAGCGGTCGGAGCGCCGCGAGATCGGGGTCGAGGTCCACGAGAGGCAGTAGTACCAGGTCGGGCAGTAGCCGAGAGCAGCAGCTCCGTCCCCGCGTCACCCACCCTGGGGAGGACGTGGGGCCCGGCGTACTCCATCGGCAGTAGGACCCAATGGATGCTCTGGTACGACGCGCAGACGCTCGCGAGGGGGGATCGTGGTCACCATGGAAGCCGATCGTTCGCCGCGCCGGGCCCCGCGCCCCCGCCGCACGCAGAGGAGTTGCTCATGAGCGCCCTCGCGTTGTCCATCCTGCTGTCGCTCGTCTCCGCTGTCGCCTACGCGGGCGGGGCGATCGTGCAGGAGCGGGTCGCGGACTCCGGACACGGCCCGTCCTACGCGCCGATGCGCAGGCCGGTCTGGTGGGCCGCCGTGGCGCTGAACGGCTTCGGCGGAGTGCTCCACGTGGTGGCGCTGGCGTTCGGGCCACTGAGCGTCGTCCAGCCGATGGGCGCCCTGACCATCGTGTTCGCGCTGCCGATGGCGGCATTGTTCGTGCGCCGCAAGGCCGGGGCGGCGGCCTGGCGTGGCGCGATCATGGCGACGCTCGGACTCGCGGGGCTGCTGTCCCTGGTCGGTACGTCCGAGGCACGGTCCCTGGGCACCACCGAGCGGGTGCTGCTGGCCGTGGTCACCGGCGCCGCGGTGGTGGCGCTGACGGTGGCGGGGCGCGCGGCGCACCGGCACCCGGCGGTGCGCAGCACCCTGCTCGCGATCGCGTCCGGTATCGCCTTCGGCATGTCGTCGGTGTTCACGAAGGTGGTCGCCGTGGACTGGTCCGGCGGCCTCACGACGGCGGATGTGCCGTCACTGGCGTTGATCGCGGTACTCGGTGTCTCCGGTCTGCTGCTCTCGCAGGCGGCCTACCGGGGCGGCGGCCTCACGGCGCCGCTCGCGACGCTGACGGTCGTGAACCCGGTGGTGGCGGCCGCGGTCGGCATCACGATGTTCGGCGAGACGTTCCGGTACGGCACGACGGGCACCATCCTCGCGCTGGGCTGCGGTGTGGTCGCGGCGGGCGGCCTGATCCTGCTCACCACGGAGCGGCTGCAGCACGCCCCGCACACAGACGCGCTGTCCTCTGCGTTTCCTGCCCCTGACGCACCTGCTTCACCTGCTCGCGTCGCTTCGGCACCCTCGGTACCGGAACAGAACGGATCCGGTACCGAGGAGCACGAGGAGCTGGTGGCGGTGAGCGGGGATTCGGCCCAGCCGTTTCCGGTCCCCGTGGCGGCACCGGTGACCGCGCAGGACGTGCTCGACGAAGAGCCCGTTCCCTACGGGGCGTTCTACGGCGTCCCCTACGTGCCGATCCCGATATCCGCTCGCGACCGGCACCGCATGCGGGTCAGATCCTGACGCCGCCGGCCCTGAGATAGGCCAGCGGGTCGATGTCGCTGCCGAAGCCGGGCCCCGTCCGCACCTCGAAGTGCAGATGCGGGCCCGTGCTGTTGCCCGTGGAACCGGAGCGCCCGATGCGCTGCCCGACGGACACCGACTGCCCGGCCCGCACGGAGATCGCGGACAGGTGCGCGTACTGCGAGTAGCGCCCGTCGGCGTGCCGGATCACCACCTGGTACCCGAAGGACCCGCCCCAGCCCGCGTCGACGACCTCGCCCACGCCGATCGCCTTCACGGAGGTGCCGGTGGGCACCGGGAAGTCGACGCCCGTGTGGTAGCCCTTCGACCAGGAGGAACCCGCCTTGTGGTACGGCGTCCCGGTCGCGGCGCTCACGGGCGCGGTGAGCGTGGTGGTCGTGGTGCGGGGAGCCTTGGTGGCGGCCTTCTCGGCGGTGTGCGAGGGGGCCTTCTCCGTCTTGGACTCGCGGGCGGGTTCGGCGGTGGCCGGGGCGTGCGGTGCGGCCTTCGTACGGAGGTTCAGCCGCTGGCCGGGGACGATCAGGTCCGGATCGGTGCCGATCGTCGTGCGGTTGCCCGCGTACAGGCGCTGCCAGCCGCCCCGGACGTCACGGTCGTCGGCGATACCGGAGAGGGTGTCGCCGTGCACGACGGTGTACATCTCGGCGGTGCCCGCCTGGGACTGGGGCGTGGTCTGCGGCTTCACGTCACGGACGGTCCGCTGGGACCTGCGTACCGAGTCGCTCGCCTGGCGCGCGTTGCCGGAGGGGTTGATGTCGGGGGTGTCCCCGCCCCGGGTGAGGCCGGCGCGGACCGAGCAGGTGGGCCAGGCGCCGGGACCCTGTGCCTTGAGCACCTTCTCGGCCACGGCTATCTGCTGGTCCTTGGTGGCCAGATCCGCGCGCCCGGCGTAGGCCGTGCCGCCGTACGCCTCCCAGGTGGACCGGCTGAACTGGAGCCCGCCGTAGTACCCGTTGCCGGTGTTGATGTTCCAGTCGTTCGTGGACTCGCAGGCGGCGACCTTGTTCCAGGTCGCCACGTCCGCCGCGTCCGCCACTCCGGCGCCGACCAGCGGGAGCGCGATACCGGCGCTGCCCGCGGTGACGGTGAGAGAGGCCCGGTTGATCCGGTTCGGCTGGTAACGGCGATGCTTGCCGCGTACGGCCATGGAAGAGCCCCCTCGTCCGTTGCCAGGAACCGCAAAAGTAAACGCACTGAACAGGCCACGACAAGACCGCAAACCAGCCGACGTACGGCCGAAGTTCGCCCCGGGTGAAACCGAGGGGAGACCGAAGTGGCCAGGAATACGAGCCCGTTGCGTGAATGCTGAGGCAGGTGGGGGTTCTGGTCCGTATCTGCGTACGCAGGAACGGCAGCCCGGATGTGCGGTCGGCGTACCGGCACGTCAGGATGGCCCGAAGGGCAATACTGACGAGCAGGAACGGCACCACCGATTCCAGGACCTACCGGCACCACCGTTTTCCAGGACCCACTAGGAGCCATCCGCATGAGCAACTCAGCCCAGATCGGCGTCACGGGACTCGCGGTGATGGGCCGCAACCTCGCCCGTAACTTCGCGCGCAACGGCTACACGGTCGCGCTGCACAACCGGACCGCGGCGCGTACGCACGCTCTGGTCGAGGAGTTCGGGGCCGAGGGCGACTTCGTCGCGGCCGACACCGCCAAGGAGTTCGTGGCCGCGCTGGAACGGCCGCGCCGCCTGGTCGTCATGGTGAAGGCCGGTGAGCCGACCGACGCGGTGATCCAGGAGTTCGCCCCGCTCCTGGAGCCCGGCGACATGATCATCGACGGCGGCAACGCGCACTTCGCGGACACCCGGCGCCGGGAGCGCGACCTCCGCGCACAGGGCATCCACTTCGTCGGCATGGGCGTCTCGGGCGGCGAGGAGGGCGCGCTGCTCGGCCCGAGCATCATGCCGGGCGGCCCGGTCGAGTCGTACGACTCGCTCGGGCCGATGCTGGAGAAGATCTCCGCGAAGGCGGAGGACGGCACGCCCTGTGTGTCGCACGTGGGGCCGGACGGCGCCGGGCACTTCGTGAAGATGGTCCACAACGGCATCGAGTACGCCGACATGCAGCTCATCGGTGAGGCGTACCAGCTGCTGCGCGATGTCGCCGGGTACTCCCCCGCGCAGATCGCCGACATCTTCCGCACCTGGAACACGGGCCGTCTCGACTCCTACCTGATCGAGATCACCGCCGAGGTGCTGTCGCACGTGGACGCGGCGACGGGCAAGCCGTTCGTGGACGTCGTGGTGGACCAGGCCGAGCAGAAGGGCACCGGCCGCTGGACCGTGCAGATCGCCCTCGACCTGGGCGTACCGGTGTCGGGCATCGCCGAGGCGGTCTTCGCGCGCTCGCTGTCCGGGCACGCGGCGCTGCGTGAGGCGTCGCGCGGGCTGGCCGGCCCGAAGGCGACGCCGCTGAGCGAGTCGGAGGCGGCTGCCTTCGCCGACCGCGTCGAGCAGGCGCTGTACGCGTCGAAGATCGTGTCGTACACGCAGGGCTTCCACGAGATCGCGGCGGGCGGCGCGGAGTACGGCTGGGACATCGACCTCGGTGCCGTCTCCGCCCTCTGGCGCGGCGGCTGCATCATTCGGGCGGCCTTCCTGGACCGTATCCGTGCCGCGTACGACGCTCGGGCGGACCTGCCGAGCCTGCTGTCCGACGACACGTTCGCGCAGGAGATCGCGGCGGCGCAGGACGACTGGCGCGAGGTGCTGGTCGCGGCGACCCGCCAGGGTGTCCCGACGCCGGGCTTCGGCGCGGCCCTCGCGTACTACGACGCGCTGCGCGCGGAGCGCCTCCCGGCCGCGCTGACCCAGGGCCAGCGGGACTTCTTCGGCGCGCACACCTACCGCCGCACGGACCGCGAGGGCGCGTTCCACACCCTGTGGGGCGGCGACCGGTCCGAGATCACCGGCTGAGAATCGCCTCCGGCGGTACGAAGTGAGGATGGGCGACCGGGAATCCCGGTCGCCCATCTGGCGTTACGGCCTCGACCACGCTCCCGGAACAGCGGCGGGGTCGGGAACCCGCTCCGCGATCGCGGTACGACGTGACAGGGGGCAGCCCGGATTCCCGCGGCCCGCTCGGCGTTACCGTCTCGGCGCCCCGTCACGACAGCGGCGGACCCGGCGCGAGGCCGAGGGCCGCCTCTCCCCCGACGGTACGGCGTGACATGGGCGGCCGGATTGCCCGGCCGCCCACCTGGCGTCACCGCGTCAGTACAGCGGCGGGCCCGGTTCGGGGTCGGGTGCCGGCTCGGGGCCCGGAGGCTGTGGGACGGGGGGCGGGGCTGGGGCCGGTGGTGTCGGAATCGGCCCGGGGATCGGTGGCTCCGGGTCGGGGCCCGGGGTCGGGCCCGGGAAGGGGCCGGGGGTGGGGGTCGGCGGTACGGGGTGGGGATACGGGTCCGGTTGGGTCACTGTGTCCTCCAGCCAGTGGGTTCGTCGGCTCTGGACTTCTCCCCCGCGTACCCGGCGCACGCGCCTCCACTCACTCCTTCGCGCTACGCGCGCGGGCGAGGGTGAGTCCGGCGGATCGGGTCGGAAGACAAAGCGGCGGCGCATCAGCGCACGTGAGCCCTGCCTCCCGGGCATGTTCGGCCGGACAGGCCCTGGGTGGGTCACCGTCACCCGGTCAAGGGGGCCCGCGCCGCCGCCGCGCCCGCCGCCAGTCCCGGCCGGGGGCTGGACAACACCGGCAACGCGGTCGTCGTGAGCTCCTGCGCCGGGGTCATGGAGGCCTGGGCGAGGACGATCGCGTCGGCGCTGTCGCCGGGGATCGAGTTCACCGCGTCGGCCACCGAACGGACGTAGCCCTCCGTGTCACCCGCCTGGAAGAGGGCCCAGGCGCCGTCCACGAACAGCTTCCGTACGTCGGCGGGGAGTCCGGCGCGGCGCGCCTCCTCCTCGACGAGGGCCACCGTGGGCCCAAAGGTGCTCTCCGAGGTCGCGACGACGACCACCCTCGGGCCGATGGCCACCGCGGCGGCGGCCATCGGCCGGTCGACCCGCAGCACGGGCACCCCGACCTCCCCGGCAGCCGCCTCCGCGACACCGCCGATGGAGGAGCAGGTGCAGAGCACGGCGACGGCCCCGCCGGCCACGGCCTGCTCCAGGACGGCCCGGACGTCACCGGCCACGGCGTCGGGCCCTTCCGTCCGGGCCCTGGTCAGCAGGTCCTCGTGGACGAGGTGGACGATTTCCAGGCCCTGGTGGTCCTCGTCG
Source organism: Streptomyces kryoterrae (assembly GCF_054072135.1). Taxonomy (NCBI): domain Bacteria; kingdom Bacillati; phylum Actinomycetota; class Actinomycetes; order Kitasatosporales; family Streptomycetaceae; genus Streptomyces; species Streptomyces kryoterrae. Next base: position 1,250,281 of record NZ_CM133358.1, read on the forward strand.
CGCAGGGCGTCGAACACCGGGACGTGCACGCGCGAGGTGTGCAGAAGGGCGAGCACGGTGCGGAGAGTCCCCCTGCCGGACGTCAGAAGCGGTCGGGGTTCGCCACGAGCCACTCCTTGGCGGCGCGGAGAAGCTGCGGGTCAGCGGCCGGGGCCTCGGCGGGGTGACGCTCGGCCCACTTCACGACGTACGGGCACAGGGGGGCCACGACGATGCCCTCACGGGCCGCCATGAGGTACAGCTCGCGGGCCAGTGAGCCCGCGATGCCCTGTCCCTCGTGCGCCGGCTCGACGATCGTGTGGACCGGGACCAGCGCGCGTCCCCGTGCGGCCAGCACGAAGTAGGCGATGTGGCCCACGACCTCCCCCGCCACGACCGCCTCCAGGCGGCCTGCCGTCCGGTCGTCGCGGATCTCGATGTCGCTCATGGACACTCCTCGTCGGGTCGTCGCATCGTCGGACGCGCCGCACGCCGGACGGTCAGACGGTGACCGCCTGCGGGCTGCGCTCCTGGTCCGAGCCCGGCACCGGCTCGGCCGGGTCGGCGCCCAGCGCCACGACGCGGTTGCCGTGGTCCACGTGGACCACCTTCGGCCGCAGCGTCCGCGCCTCGGCGTCGGTCACCTGAGCGTAACTGATGATGATCACCAGATCTCCGGGATGGACGAGGTGGGCCGCCGCCCCGTTGATCCCGACGACGCCGGACCCCCGCTCGCCCTCGATGACGTACGTCTCCAGCCGGGCGCCGTTGGTGATGTCGACGATGTGCACGAGCTCGCCGGGCAGCAGGTCGGCGGCGTCGAGGAGGTCGGCGTCGATGGTCACGGAGCCGACGTAGTGCAGGTCGGCCTGGGTGACGGTGGCGCGGTGGATCTTGGACTTGAACATGGTACGCAGCATGGAGGTACTCCCGAAGCTAGGCTCCCTGCCCGCGTCAATGCAGGTCAAGGGCTGTTTCTTCACGGCCGCCGCCCGACGTGTGCGCCGGCCCGCGAGGGATGGCTGCAGCCTAAACGGTCACTGGCCGCCGGTACACGGGGTCGGCGGCCCGTGCCAGTGTGAACTGCCCGACCCCAGCAGCCTTCGTACGCCTCGTTCGCCCATCGGATGCAGACCCGTATGTCCCCCGACACCGCACGCCGCCACGCCGCCGCGCCGCCGTGGTCGGGCTGGGCGCCCGTGCACAGCTGTTCGTCCAGGCACTGGCCGGCCCCTACGCGGACCGGTTCGAGCTGGCCGGCCTCTGCGATGTCAACGCGCACCGGATGGCCGTCCACAACGGTTGACTCACGGACGCCGACCCGGGCCGGGCGCCCGTACGGCGACGCCCGCACGCTCGAAGACGTGTTCGACACCCAGGTCCACGACCCCCTGCACCGCGCGGCGGGCGCGGCCGACGGCGCCCACTCCCTGGTCACCGGCCTGGCCGTGAACCGCTCCTGCGAGACGGGGCTTCCGGTGCGGACGCGGGATCTGCTGGGTCTGGATCCCTGACGGGCGTCAGAGATCCCGGACGACGGGGCGGACGAGGCCGGTCTGGTAGGCGATGACGACGAGCTGGGCGCGGTCACGGGCGCCGAGTTTGGTCAGGGCACGCTGGATGTGGGTGCGGATGGTCAGGACGCTCAGGACCAGCTCCTCGGCGATGTCGGCGTTCGACTTGCCCTGGGCGGCGAGGGCGGTGACCTGGCGTTCGCGGGGCGTGAGGTCGGCGAGGCGTTCCGGGGGTGCGAGAAGGCCTCCGGGGGCCTGGGTGGTGAGGAAGCGGGTGATGAGGGCGCGGGTGGCGCCGGGTGAGAGCAGGGCCTCGCCGGAGGCGACCGTGCGGATGCCGGTGAGGAGGGTGTCGGTGGTGACGTACTTGCCGAGGAAGCCGCTGGCGCCGACGCGCAGGGCCTTGGCGACGTACTCGTCGGTCTCGAACGTGGTGAGGATGAGGACTCGGGTGCCGGCCAGGTCGGGGTCGGCGCAGATGGCCTCGGTGGCGGCGAGACCGTCCGAGCCGGGCATCCGGATGTCCATGAGGACGACGTCGGGGTGGTGGGTGCGGGCGAGGTCGGCCGCCTCGTCGCCGTTGGCCGCCTCGCCGACCACCTCCATGTCGGCACAGGAGTCGATCAGCAGCCGGAACGCGCCCCGCAGCAGGGCCTGGTCGTCGGCGAGCAGGACACGGATGGTCACGCGGTGACCTCGTCTTCCTTCCGGTCGTCTTCTTTCCGGTCGTCTTCCGGGGCGCGCAGGTGCGGCTCGTCCTCCGGGGCCAGGGGGTGCAGCGGGAGCGCGGTGGCGACCTCGAAGCCGCCGTCGGGGCGGGGACCGGCGTGCAGGTCGCCGCCGACGGAGTGGGCGCGCTCACGCATGCCCATCAGACCGTAACCGCCGCCGGGGACCGACGGAGTGGTGGTGGCCGCGTCGTTGGTCACCGAGATCAGCAGCCGGGAGTCCGAGTAGGCGAGCCGGATGCTCGCGCCTGTGCCCGCGCCGTGTTTCGTGACGTTGGTGAGGGCTTCCTGGATGATCCGGTACGCCGTCAGGTCCACGCCCGGTGACAGGGAACGCGGTTCTCCCTCGGTGGTGACGGTGACCTCGATGCCCGCGCTCTCGCAGGTCGCGATCAGTTCGGGGAGGCGGTCCAGGCCGGGAGCGGGTTCCAGGGAGTCGGTGTCGGGGTCGCCGGTCTGGCGCAACACCCCTACCGTGGCGCGGAGTTCGAGGAGTGCGGAGGACGTGGTGGCGCTCAGCTCGTCGAGCAGCTTCATCGCCTGAGCGGGGTGGGTGGGCGCGAGGTGGCGGGCGGTGCCGGCCTGGGCGTTGGCGAGGGCCATGTGGTGGGCGACGACGTCGTGGAGCTCGCGGGCGATGCGCATCCGTTCCTCGGCGACCCGTAGCCGGGCCTCCTCCTCGCGGGTGCGCTCGGCGTAGGTGGCACGCGCGTGCACGGAGTCCGTGTAGGCCCGGCGCAGGCGGGACCGGCCGCCGCCGACGAGGGGCAGTGCCAGCCACAGAAGGGGTCCGATGGTGCGCAGCAGGAATATCCCGGTGGAGGGTGCGTCGAACACGCCGGTGGCGACGACCACGGCGATGGTGAGGGCACCGTAGAGGCGCCTGGTGCTGTGGTCGGTGCCGGCGGCCAGCCAGTACAGGGCGATCATCAGGGGGGCGAGCAGCAGGGGTGTCAGCAGAAAGCCGAGGGCCAGGGTGACCACCGTGCAGACCGTGGCCACGACTACGGCGGTGCGCGGGTGGGTGCGTGCCCTCAGCTGAACGAGGCAGGACACGGCTGCGAGGGCTTCGGCGGGCCAGGACGGGTGCGGCTGGCTGACGCCGGGGATGGAGATCGCGGCACCGAGGTTCACGGTCCCAAGGAGGCCCAGAGCCATGACTACGTCGGTGGCGGTGAGGCGGCGCCCGGTGTAGCGCTCCAGTCTGGTGGTCATCTGTATCTCCGGATGAAGGGCTTGGGCCCATGATGAACGACATTCGGCGCACAACGCCGTTTGGGCCGCCCGTAGCGAAGGCCAGGGGCGGCCCTGGGACGGCCGAGGAGACCGGCCAGGTCAGACGCGCGCCTCGACCGGCTCGTCCGGGGCCGGGTCCGGGTTGGGCCGGCGGTCCGTGGTGTCGGCCGGGCGGCGAGTGAGGGCTTCCCCCTCGATGTCGACGCGGGGCAGCAGCCGGTCCAGTCGGCGGGGCAGCCACCAGGCCTTGTCGCCGAGGAGGGCGAGGACGGCGGGTACGAGGGCCATCCTGACGACGAAGGCGTCGAGCAGGACGGCGGTGGCCAGGCCGAACCCGATCATTTTGATCATGGATTCGTCCTCGCCGACGAATCCCGCGAACACCGCGATCATGATCAGCGCGGCGGCGACGACCACGCGGGCGCTGTGCCTGAACCCGGAGACCACCGCTTCCCGGGCCGTGTCGCCGTGGACGTACGCCTCCCGCATCCGGGAGACGAGGAAGACCTCGTAGTCCATGGCGAGGCCGAAGACGATGCCCACCAGGAAGATCGGCATCAGGCTCATGATCGGGCCGGTCTGCTCGACCCCGAACAGGCCCGCGCCATGGCCCTGCTGGAAGACCACGACGACCGCGCCGAGGGCCGCCAGGACCTAGAGCAGGAAGCCGAGAGCCGCCTTCAGGGGGACGACGTACCAGCGCCGCCGGAAGGACAGACGGCCCAGTCGATACAGAAAAGCAGCCACGGCAGGGAACCTCACCTCGGGTCGGGCGTACCCGCCAAGGCTGTCCCGGGAAGGGCCTCCCGGTCGTCGTCCCCCTGCTGGCAATCCGCTGTACCGAAACGGGAGGAGCACCTACAGGAACCGCGGTATGTCCGTGTGCCGTTTCCGCCTGTCGGGCCGGGCCTACGCGGCCTCCACCGGCTCGCCGGGCCGGTGCGCGAACTGTGTCCGGTACAGCTCCGCGTACCGCCCGTCCAGGGCCAGCAGTTCGTCGTGCGTGCCGCGTTCCTGGATCTGGCCGGCCTCGACCACGAGGATCAGGTCGGCCGCCCGGATCGTGGACAGGCGGTGGGCGATCACCACGGCCGTGCGGTCCGCCAGTGCCTCCGCCAGGGCCTCCTGGACCGCGGCCTCCGAGGTGTTGTCCAGGTGGGCCGTCGCCTCGTCGAGGATGACGACACGCTGGCGGGCCAGCAGCAACCGGGCGATGGTCATGCGCTGGCGTTCGCCGCCGGAGAGGCGGTAGCCGCGTTCGCCGACCACGGTGTCGAGGCCGTCGGGCAGCTCGCGGACCAGGTCGTCGAGGCGGGCCCGGGTCAGCGCCGCCCACAGTTCGTCGTCCGTCGCCGTGGGGCGGGCCAGCACCAGGTTGGCGCGCACGGAGTCGTGGAAGAGGTGGCCGTCCTGGGTGACCATGCCCAGGGTGGCGCGCAGGGAGGAGGCGCTCAGGTCACGGACGTCGACGCCGCCGATGCGTACGGCGCCCTCGTCGGTGTCGTACAGGCGGGGCATGAGTTGTCCGATGGTCGACTTTCCGGCGCCGGAGGTGCCCACGAGAGCGATCGTCTGGCCCGGTTCAGCTCGGAAACTGACTCCGTGCAGGACCTCCGTACCGCCCCTGGTGTCCAGGGCGGCCACCTCCTCCAGGGAGGCGAGGGAGACGCGGTCGGCGGCGGGGTAGGCGAAGCGGACGTTGTCGAACTCCACCGCGACCGGGCCCTCGGGCACCTCGCGGGCGTCCGGCTTCTCCTCGATGAGGGGCTTCAGGTCGAGCACCTCGAAGACGCGCTCGAAGCTCACCAGGGCGCTCATCACCTCGACGCGCGCCCCTGCGAGAGACGTGAGCGGCGCGTACATACGGGTGAGGAGCAGGGCGAGCGAGACGACCGCGCCGGGTTCCAGGGTGCCGCGCAGCGCGAACCAGCCGCCGAGCCCGTACACCAGGGCCAGCGCCAGGGCCGACACCAGGGTGAGGGCGGTGATGAAGACCGACTGCGCGAGGGCCGTCCGTACGCCGATGTCACGTACCCGGCGGGCGCGGGCCGCGAACTGGGCGGACTCCTCGTCGGGGCGTCCGAAGAGCTTGACGAGGGTGGCGCCGGGGGCCGAGAAACGCTCGGTCATCCGGGTGCCCATCGAGGCGTTGAGGTCGGCGGCCTCGCGCTGGAGTCTGGCCATGCGGCTGCCCATCCGCCGGGCGGGGATCACGAACACCGGCAGCAGCACCAGGGCGAGCAGGGTGATCTGCCAGGACAGGGTGAGCATCACGGCGAGCGTGAGCACCAGGGTGACCAGGTTGCTCACCACGCCGGACAGGGTGTTGCTGAACGCGCGCTGCGCGCCGATGACGTCGTTGTTGAGCCGGGACACCAGCGCTCCCGTCCGGGTGCGGGTGAAGAACGCGACCGGCATGCGCTGCACATGATCGAACACGGCCGTCCGCAGATCGAGGATCAGTCCTTCCCCGAGCGTCGACGAGAGCCAGCGGCCGAGGATCCCGAGGACCGCTTCGGCCACCGCGATGACCGCGATGAGCAGCGCGAGCCGGACGACCGTGCTCTCGGCGCCGCCCGACACGATCGTGTCGACGACCCGGCCCGCGAGAACGGGGGTGGCGACGGCGAGCAGCGCGGTGAGCACGCTCAGGACGACGAAACGGATGATGCGGCGGCGGTGCGGGCGTGCGAACTCCGCGATGCGGCGCAGGGTCGCGCGGGCGAAGGGGCGCCGGTCCTGCTGGGAGTTCATGACGCTGTGCAACTGCATCCAGGCTGTGGTCTCCATACTCATGCTGTGACCGTACGACCTCAAGCGACCTTGAGGTCAAGGACGGCGAAAGGCGTGGACGCCGTGCCCCTCGTGCCGTTGCCCGGCGCGTCGGCCGATGGCCGTGCGCCCGCAACCCGGTGTTGGTGCGGCAGGGAGAACCTCTCCCGTTGTGACAGCGGTTCTCCCTCCCCCGGTCCGGCACCGGCGCATACCGGTGCGGCAGGTCCTGTGCCTGCTCCCGCTCCTCCTGGTCGCCGTGGTCGCGGTGCGCCACCGGCAGGTGCTCGTCGAGGGCTTCGGCCACCTGGCGACGGCCAAGTGGCCCTGGCTGCTGGCGGCGGCCGGGGCGACCTGTCTGACCTGGGTGGCCGCCGCCGTCAGCCGGCAGGGAGCCGTCGTCGAGCGGCTGCCCCGGCTGCGGCTGCTCGCCACACAGTTCGCGGCCGGCTCGGCCAACCACCTGCTGCCGACGGGGCTCGGCGCGAGCGCGGTCAACCTGCGGTTCATGACGGTGTGCGGTCTGCCGCTGGCCCGCTCCTCGGCGGCGCTCGCCCTGTACATGCTCGCGGAGGTCGTCGGCCGGCTGGGTCTGCTGGCCGCCCTGCTGATCGCGTTCCCGCACGCCCTGCGGCTCGGCAGTCTCGTTCCCGGCACGGCACTCGGCCCTCTGCTCATCGGCGTCTGCGTGGTGCTGTTGGCGGCGGTCGGCGCGCTGGTGTGCATACGGCGGCTGCGCACGGCCGTCCTCTCCTTCCTGCGTACGGCGCTCGGCGAGGCCCGTTCCGTGCACCTGCGGCCGTCCCGGGCGCTGGCGCTGTGGGGCGGTTCGCTGGCGTTCCCGGCGTTGCAGGCCGCCGGACTGACCGCGGTGGGCACGGCGTTGGGGCTGCCGGTGCCGGCCTGGCACATGGCGCTCGCGTACCTCGCCGCGACCGTTGCCGTCGCGCTCATCCCCACGCCGGGCGGTATCGGCTCCGTCGAGGCGGCGCTGATCGTGGCCCTGGTCGCGGTCGGCGGGCCGGTGGCCGTCGCCACGGCGGTGGTGCTCGCGTTCCGGATCATCACCGTCTGGGTTCCGCTGCTACCGGGGGCGTTGACGTTGGGGGCGCTGGTGCGGTTGAAGGTGATCTGAAGCCGTCTTGGCGGTCGTTTGTGAAAACGATTTCCAATAAGCTGGCGTGCGGAGGCATGCCCACCACTTCCAGTGACCCCCGCCTGCCCGTGACCGTGCACGGCCGACCGCCTGGAGGCGACCCTGCGGCGCCTCAACCCGGCCGCCCGCGTCCACCGCACCGTCCGCGGCACGATCGACCCCGCCGAACTCCTCGGCACGGGTCTGTTCGACCTGGAGAAGGCCGAGCGGGCGCCGGGCTGGGTGGCCGAGTTGAACGGGGACCACGTGCCGGAGACGGAGGAGTACGGCATCTCCTCGCTCGTGCTGCGCGACCCGCGCCCCTTCCACCCCGGCCGCCTCTGGGACCTGCTCACCGGTCCGCTCGACGCGGGCCACTACGGCCAGGTGCTGCGCTCCAAGGGCTTCTTCACCCTCGCCTCCCGGCCCGGCACCACAGGCCTGTGGTCACAGGCGGGCTCGGTGGCCCGCTTCGAGCCGGTCGCTACGGGTGATGCCACGAGTGCCGACTCCCCCGTACAGGGCCAGGAGTTGGTGTTCATCGGCACCGATCTGCGCCGCCAGTCGCTGCGACTGGCGCTGTCGTGCTGCCTGTTGACGGAGGAGGAACTGGCCGCGTACGCAGGGGACTTGGCGCACACGGAGTACGAGGACCCCTTCCCCGCGTGGGAGGTGCACCCGGCGGACGTCTGCGATGCGCTCCCCGTCTGAGCTGCTCAATGGCGGGTTTGCCACCGCTCGGTGACGATCGGCCGGCCGGATGCGGCAGGATGAGCGGTCGCCGGATGTCGTACAGACGTCCGGTCATTGATCGCGTATCCAGGACTTTTCGCACATTCGAACAGGTGGCAAGTGACGAGACTTCACATCCGGCCGTCGGTGGCGCGGGGCGCCGCGGAACCACTCCTCGGAGGTGAGCGGTGAAGCGGGAACTCACCGTGGACGACCTGGTCGTCGCGGGCATCGCCCTCGCCGTGGGCCTGCTGGCGGCCTTCCTGCTGCGCATGCTGCTGCGCTGGCTGGGCAGGCACGCGGACCGCACCCGCTGGAGCGGGGACGACGTCATCGTGGACGCGGTACGTACGGTGGTGCCGTGGTCCGCGTTCACCGGTGGCGTGGCAGCCGCCGCCGCGGCGCTGCCGCTGACGAAGACCGTCGGGCACAACGTCAACCAGACGCTGACCGTGCTCCTGATCGGCGTCACGACGCTCACGGTGGCCAGAGTGGTCGCCCGTCTGATGAGTGCCGTCACCCAGTCCCGGTCGGCGGTCGCCGGCTCGGCGACGATCTTCGTCAACATCATCCGGGCCGTCATCCTGGCCCTGGGTTTCCTGGTCGTACTCCAGACGCTGGGCGTCTCCATAGCGCCGATGCTCACCGCCCTGGGAGTCGGCGGTCTGGCCGTCGCGCTCGCCCTCCAGGACACCCTCGCCAACCTCTTCGCGGGTATCCACATCCTCGCCTCGAAGACCGTCCAGCCCGGTGACTACATCAAGCTGAGCAGCGGCGAGGAGGGGTACGTCGTCGACATCAACTGGCGTCAGACGACGGTCCGCCAGCTCTCCAACAACCTGGTCATCATCCCGAACGGGCAGCTCGCCGGGACCAACATGACCAACTTCAACCGCCCGGAGCAGATGCTGACGATCCTGGTCCAGGTCGGCGTCGCCTACGACAGCGACCTGGAGCAGGTCGAGCGGGTCACCTGCGAGGTCGTCGCCGAGGTGATGACGGAGATCACCGGCGCCGTCCCGGAGCACGAGCCGCTGGTGCGCTTCCACACCTTCGGCGACTCACGGATCGGCTTCACGGTGATCCTGGGGGTCGGCGAGTTCAGCGACCAGTTCCGGATCAAGCACGAGTTCATCAAGCGCCTGCACAAGCGCTACCGGTCGGAGGGCATCAGCATCCCGGCGCCCGCGCGGACGGTGGCCCTGCAGCAGGGCGCGGTGGTCATTCCGCAGCAGCGGGGCGGCCACGCGGAACCCGACCTGGGGCTCGGCGTGGAGCAGGGCGGACCGGCGTCCACCCTGCTCGACCGACTCGACAAGCTCGACAGATGAGACTCACGTCTCAGCCGGCAGGCTCAGCTCAGAGGGTCGCGGAGTTGTCGTGATGGCCGGCCGTGCGGTTCTGCGGCGCGACCAGTGACGTGGTCACCGGGGTGACCGTCCAGTCCGGGTGATTGGGCATCCGCGGTGTCGTCATGCCGTACAGCCAGTCCCGCAGGAAGCCGGAGAGGTCCTGGCCGGCGATCTCGGAGGCGACCGAGATGTAGTTCTCGGTCGTCGCCGAGGCGTTGCGGTAGCGGTCGAGGAAGGTGCGCTCGATCGCGCCGAAGGTGGCCTCGCCGACGAACTCGCGCAGCGCGTAGAGGACGAGGACGCCGCCCAGGTAGCGCTGGCTGTCGAACAGGTTGGCCTCGTTGGGGGCCGCGACCGGTCCCGAGGTGCGGCGCCACTGGTCGCCGCGCGCGTACGTGTTCTTCATACGCGCTTCCAGGGTGGTCAGGCCGAGGGAGTCGGTCCAGCCGCGCTCGTAGCGGTAGAGCAGTCCGTAGAAGTCGGCGTGGCCCTCGTTGAGCCACAGGTCGGCCCAGGTGCCGGGGCTGACGCTGTTGCCGAAGTAGGAGTGGACCAGCTCGTGCATCATGTGCGAGCCGATGAACTTCTCCTCCTGGAGAAGGTAGTTCGGCTTGTAGAGCGTGAGGGTCTGCGTCTCCAGGCCCGTGAAGTCGAAGGCGGCCGGGTCGTCGGAGTTGCACGGCAGCAGACCGTACGTCTCGAACGGGTAGGCGCCGAGCCGCTGTTCGAGCCACGCCACCAGGCCCGGCGTGAGCGCCAGCGCCGGTTCGAGGGCCTCGGCGCGCGCGACCGGGACGACGTCCCGCAGCGGCAGCCCGTTCGGGCCCTGTCGGTCCTTCACCACGTAGTCGCCGACGGTTATCTGCACGAGCTCGGTCGCCATCGGCGAGCGCGAGCGGTAGGAGTACGCGGTCCGGTCGCCGTCCAGGGTCTCCGTGCGCACGAGGGTGCCGCTCGCGACCCCGCGCAGGCCGCTCGGCACGGTGATCCGGAACGTGAAGTCGGCCTTGTCGACCGGGTGGTCGTTGCACGGGAAGACGGTGTGCGCGGAGTTGGGCTGCGGACACACCGCGAAGCCGTCGGCGGTGGGGACCCAGGCGGTGTGGGTCAGGGCGCGGCGCGGGTCGGCGCCGTACTCGACACAGATGGTCGTCCGGGCCTGCGCCGGCAGCGCCCGGGCGGGCGTGATCCGCAGTTTCTCGTCGACCTGCTCGTACGTGGCCGCACGGCCGCCGACGCGGACGGAGCGGATGTCCAGGCCGAGGGCGTCGAGGGAGAGGCGGCTCAGGTCCTGGGTGGTGCGGACGCGCAACGTCGCCGTGCCGTCGACCAGCTTGGTCGTGGCGTCGTACGCGAGGTCGAGATGGTAGGCGTCGACGCGGTAGCCGTCATTGCCCAGGCTCGGGAAGACGGGGTCACCGAGGGTCTCGGGGCCCGGGGCGGCGGCGTCCTTCACGGAAGCCGTCCTGGACGTCCCCCCGGACGCCGCGTGCGCGGAGGGGGCCAGGGTGGTGGCCGCCGCCGTACCGAGCAGGGCTGCCGCAGGGGCCGTCAGTCTGGTGCGATATCTCATGGGTCGCTTTCACTCGGGTGCCCGGCTGGTCAGGTCCGGCCGTCGATCAGGTGTGCGGGTCTACCCCCTAGACCACAAGATCGGCGGAATCGGTTGCATCAGCGCCGAACAGATCCCGACCGACCTCCGCGGGGACCTCTGAGATATCTTGATGTCGAGCAATGTTGCAGACGTGGAGCGGAGCACCCGGTGACTGACTCGACCATCATCTACACGCACACTGACGAGGCGCCCGCACTGGCGACCCACTCGTTCCTGCCCGTGATCCAGGCGTACGCCTCGCAGGCCGGGGTGAACGTCGAGACCCGGGACATCTCGCTGGCCGGCCGCATCATCGCCGTCTTCCCCGAGTTCCTGGAGGAGGGCCAGCGCATCGCGGACGCCCTCTCCGAGCTCGGTGAGCTGGCGAAGACGCCCGAGGCGAACATCATCAAGCTGCCGAACGTGTCGGCGTCGATCCCGCAGCTCAAGGCGGCGGTCGCCGAGCTGCAGAGCCAGGGCTACGCGCTGCCCGACTACCCGGACGACCCGAAGTCGGACGAGGAGCGCGACATCCGCGCCCGCTACGACAAGATCAAGGGTTCCGCCGTGAACCCGGTGCTGCGCGAGGGCAACTCCGACCGCCGCGCCCCCGCCTCGGTGAAGAACTACGCCAAGAACCACCCGCACCGCATGGGCGCCTGGACCCCCGAGTCCAGGACCAACGTGGCGACGATGGGCGAGAACGACTTCCGCTCCACCGAGAAGTCCGTGGTGATCTCCGAGGCCGGTTCGCTGCGTATCGAGCTGGTGGGCGAGGACGGTTCGACCAGCGTCCTGCGTGAGTCCGTACCCGTGCTCGCGGACGAGGTCGTCGACGCCTCCGTCCTGCACGTCGCCGCGCTGCGCGAGTTCCTCACCGCGCAGATCGCCCGCGCCAAGGCCGAGGGTGTGCTGTTCTCCGTGCACCTCAAGGCCACGATGATGAAGGTCTCGGACCCGATCATCTTCGGCCACGTCGTGCGCGCGTTCTTCCCGAAGACGTTCGCGCAGTACGGCGAGACGCTCGCGGCGGCCGGCCTGTCCCCGAACGACGGGCTCGGCGGCATCCACAAGGGCCTGGAGGCGCTGCCCGAGGGCGCCGCGATCAAGGCGTCCTTCGACGCCGAGCTGGCCGAGGGCCCGGCGCTGGCCATGGTCGACTCCGACAAGGGCATCACCAACCTGCACGTGCCGTCCGACGTCATCGTCGACGCCTCGATGCCGGCCATGATCCGCACCTCCGGCCACATGTGGGGCCCGGACGGCCAGGAGGCCGACACCCTCGCGGTCCTCCCGGACTCCTCCTACGCCGGCGTCTACCAGGTCGCGATCGACGACTGCCGCGCCAACGGCGCCTACGACCCGTCGACCATGGGCTCGGTCCCGAACGTCGGTCTGATGGCGCAGAAGGCCGAGGAGTACGGCAGCCACGACAAGACCTTCGAGATCCCGGCCGCCGGTACGGTCCGGCTCGTCGACCAGGCGGGCAACGTGGTGATCGAGCAGTCGGTCGCCGCCGGTGACATCTTCCGCGCCTGCCAGACCAAGGACGCGCCGATCAGGGACTGGGTGAAGCTGGCCGTCACCCGCGCCCGCGCCACCGGTGACCCGGCGGTGTTCTGGCTGGACGAGACCCGCGCGCACGACGCCAACCTGATCGCCAAGGTCAACGCGTACCTGGACGAGCACGACACCGAGGGCCTGGTCATCCGGATCCTGAACCCGGTCGACGCGACCAAGCTGTCGGTGGAGCGCATCCGGCGCGGCGAGAACACCATCTCGGTGACCGGCAACGTGCTGCGCGACTACCTGACCGACCTGTTCCCGATCCTGGAGCTGGGCACCAGCGCCAAGATGCTGTCGGTCGTCCCGCTGATGGCGGGCGGCGGCCTGTTCGAGACGGGCGCCGGCGGCTCCGCCCCGAAGCACGTCCAGCAGCTCGTCAAGGAGAACTACCTGCGCTGGGACAGCCTGGGCGAGTTCTTCGCGCTGGCGGCCAGCTTCGAGCACCTCGCCACGACCACGGGCAACGCGCGTGCCCAGGTCCTCGCCGACACCCTCGACCGTGCGACGGCGACCTTCCTCAACGAGGACAAGTCGCCGACCCGCCGTGTCGGCGGCATCGACAACCGGGGCAGCCACTTCTTCCTGTCCCTGTACTGGGCGCAGGAGCTGGCGGCGCAGACGGAGGACGCCGACCTGGCGAAGGCGTTCGCCGCGTTCGCCGAGGCGCTCACCGCGAACGCGGAGACGATCGTCGCCGAGCTGAACGCCGTTCAGGGCAAGCCTGTCGACATCGGCGGGTACTACCAGCCGGACGTCGAGAAGGCGAAGACGGTCATGCGGCCGTCGGCCACCTGGAACGAGACGCTGGCGACCCTGAGCTAGTGCCTGCGGCGCCTGAGCGGTTCGGGTAGGCAGTTCGTCGGCTGCGGGCCGACGGAGGCCGGTCGCGCCCCGCGGCGGAGCCGCAGCCGGATACAGCCCCGCGCCCCTTACGGGCCGCTCCACCGCAGCCGAGTTCAGCAGTTCACCGATCGGCCCCCGGGACCCGCACCTGCGTCCCGGGGGCCGATCGTCATGACGGGCCGGTGTTTCTGACTCTTGCCAGTACGTCGCGGATCATGTCCGCGCTGATCGTGAAGTGCTCGCGGGCGATCTTCTCCGCCTGCTCCGGTTCACCGGCCGCGACCGCCTCGTAGAGCGCCCTGTGGTCCTCGCCGCCCCTGTGGAAGTGGGTGCGTTCGCCCTTGCCCCAGGGTTCGACCGGGAAGCCGAGGCTGGCCCGGGCCAGCAGGTCGCGGCTGAGCATGGCGATCTGGGGATTGTGCGTGGCGTCGCAGACGCTGCGGTGGAAGGCGCTGTCGGCGGCGTGTTCCTCGCGCGGGTCGCGCGCGGACAGATAGGCGGTCAGGGCGTCGCGCATGGGTACGAGGTCCTCGGGGCGTCGGCGCCGGGCCGCCGTCGCCGCCACCATCCCCTCCACCAGCCCACGCAGGTCGAAGAGTTGTTCGAACTCTGCCCAGCGCGGCACCAGGGTGCGCCGGACGGCGGCGCCGGAGGACTCGCTCCAGCTGTCGCGCACGTAGGCACCGCCGTTGCGGCCCCGGCGGATCTCGATGACACCGACCGCCTGGAGCCGGCCGACCGCCTCACGCACCGTGGGACGGCTCACCCCCAGCAGCGTGATCAGCTCGCGCTCGACCGGCAGCCGCTCCCCCGGCAGGAAGTCGCCCACGGCGATGGCGGTGAGCAGCCGGTCGGAGACCTCGTCGACCGCCGAGGCCACCCGCACCGGGCGCAGTTCGGGCGAGGGCGCGCCACCGCCGGACAGGGCACGGTCGAGCACCCGCGAGAACTCGTCCCCGGCACCTGATCGTGCCGACGGCTCAGGCGGTTCTGGTGACTCCGATACGACGGTCAGCGGTCCTCCCCGGTCGGTCGCGGATTCCGGGCGCGTGAACGCGCAGTTACTTCTGCCGGGCCCCCGCTAAAAGGACTTAAAAGGTCTTGTGGACTGAGCATTTACCCAAACAGTATGTCAGTCATCCCCGGACACCAATCCTTTTCAGACGCCGACTGGCTTGATTCTGCCCGTCCCCGGAGGCTCTTCAGTGGCGATACCCGAACCCAAACACACCGGGACCATCGACTTCAACGGCTGGTCCACCTGGTACCGCATCACCGGCGAACCCGGCAGGACACCGCTGGTGGTCCTGCACGGCGGCCCCGGCGCCGGTCACGACTACACGCTGCGCATCGCCGGCATCGCCCAGCAGGGCCGTCCGGTGGTCCACTACGACCAGCTCGGCATCGGACGGTCCACCCATCTGCCCGACGATGGCGCCGGCTTCTGGACCGTCCAGCTCTTCCTCGACGAACTCGACAACCTGCTGGGGAAGTTGGGCATCGCCGACGCCTACCACCTGCTCGGCCAGTCGTGGGGCGGCATCCTCGCCGCCGAGCACGCCGTGCGCCGTCCCGCCGGGCTGCGCGGTCTGGTCATCGCCAACTCCCCCGCCTCCATGGAGCTCTGGCTGGCGGGCGCCGCCGAACTCCGCTCCGCGCTCCCGCCCGAGGTGCAGAAGACCCTGCTCGTCCACGAGGCGGCCGGGACCACCGACCACCCCGACTACCACGCCGCCGAGCAGGTCTTCTACGAGCGCCATGTGTGCCGTACGGTCCCGGCGCCCGCCGAGGTGCAGGCGACCTGGGACAACATCGCGGCCGACCCGACCGTCTACCACACGATGAACGGGCCGAACGAGTTCCATGTCATCGGGACCATGAAGGAGTGGTCGGTCGTCGACCGGCTGCATCTGATCGACGCGCCGACCCTGCTGGTGTCCGGCCGATACGACGAGGCGACACCCGAAACACTCCGGCCCTTCGCCGATCTCATCCCCGATGTGCGCTGGCACATGTTCGAGCACTCCAGCCATATGCCGCACGTCGAGGAGGAGGAGCTCTACCTCCGGATCGTCGGCGACTTCCTCGACTCCGTCGACTGAGGCTCCGGCCCAGTCCCCCTCAGCCCTCAGCAGCTTCAGCACCCGCTCCACCGACGGGAGTTCCCCGATGACCCGGATCACCAGACGTACCGCCCTCGCCGCCGTGACCGCCGCGCTCGCCCTCACCGCGACCGCCTGTTCGTCCTCCGACGACGGCGGCGACGGCGCGTCGAACCCGACCTCCACCGCCAACGGCGGCACCGAGTCGGCCGCGTTCCAGCCCGCGCACAAGGGCGGCACGCTGAAGCTGGTCGCCCACGCAGCCGCCGGAACCTTCGATCCGCAGGTCAACTACACGCTCCAGTACTGGCAGTTGTACCAGTCGATGTACGACGGTCTGCTGGCGTTCAAGAAGACCGGCGGGCAGGAGTCGTTCACCGTCGTTCCGGATCTGGCGGCGGCCATGCCGACGGTCAGCAACGGCGGGAAGACGTACACCTTCACACTCCGCAAGGGGATCAGGTTCTCCACCGGGAAGGCGGTGACCGCCGACGACGTGGTGGCGTCCTTCCAGCGCGTCTTCAAGGTGTCCAGCCCGACCGCGGGCACCTTCTACAACGGGATCGTCGGCGCGGACGCCTGTCTCAAGACCCCGGCGTCCTGCACCCTCGCCAAGGGCGTCGTCGGTGACGCGGCGGCCGGCACGGTCACCGTCAACCTGACCGCGCCGGACCCGGAGTTCCCGTACAAGCTGGCCGTTCCGCACGCGAGCATCGTGCCGAAGGACTCGCCGACGAAGGACGCGGGCACCGAGCCGCTCCCCACCACCGGCCCGTACATGGCGGCCTCCTACGACCCGAACCGGGCGTTGAAGCTGGTGCGCAACCCGTACTTCAAGGAGTGGTCGAGTCAGGCGCAGCCGCAGGCCTACGCCGACAACGTCGACTACACCTTCGGGCAGACCGTCGAGTCCGAGGTGACCGCCGTCCAGAACGGCTCGGCGGACTGGATGTTCGACCCGCCGCCCGCCGACCGGCTGAACGAGATCGGCACGCAGTACGCCTCCCAGGCGCACGTCAATCCGCTGACCGCGTTCTGGTACGTCACGCTGAACGTCAACTCGGCCCCGTTCAACAACAAGTTGGCGCGCCAGGCCATCAACTGGGCGGTCGACCGGAACGCGGTGGTCGGGCTGTACGGCGGCAAGAACCTCGCCTCGCCCGCGTGCACGATCCTGCCGCCGGGCTTCCCGGGGCACGTCGACAAGTGCCAGTACACCAAGGGCGGCGGGAAGTCCTGGTCGGCGCCGGACCTCGCCAAGGCGAAGGCGCTGGTCAAGCAGTCGGGAACGGCCGGGCAGGAGGTCGGCATCGTCGTGCAGGACGACGAGGTCAACAAGTCGATCGGGCAGTACCTGCAGAGCCTGCTGACCCAGCTCGGCTACAAGGCGACGCTCAAGCCGCTGTCCGCGAACATCCAGTTCACGTACATCCAGAACACCAAGAACAAGGTGCAGTTGGCGCTGACGTCCTGGTACCAGGACTACCCGGCCGCCTCCGACTTCCTCAACGTGCTGCTGTCCTGCGCCTCGTTCCACCCGGGCAGCGACTCCAGCATCAACATAGCCGGGTTCTGCGACAAGGGGATCGACGCCCGGATGCAGACCGCGCTGAAGACCGGGCAGACCGACCAGAAGGCCGCCGACCAGCAGTGGGGCACGATCGACCAGGACATCATGGCGCAGTCCCCGGTGGTACCGGTGATCAACCCGAAGATCATCGACTTCACGTCGAAGCGGGTCGGCAACTACCGGTTCAGCAAGCAGTTCTACATGCTCGTCGGGCAGTTGTGGGTCAAGTGAGCAGCACAGCAACCCAGTTGGCCTCCCCCACGGCCCGGCGACGTTCGCCGGGCCCCTGGCGGACCGCCGCCGCCGACCTGTTGCGCAACAGGTCGGCGATGGCCGCGGCCCTCGTGCTGCTCGCCGTCGTCGCGGTGACCCTGTGCGCCCCGCTGTACGCCGACCACATCGCGCACACCGACCCGTTCCAGTCCCATGTCTCCGGGACGACCGTCGTGGACGGGAAGACCGTGCCGGTGCTCACCCCGAGCAGTACCGGGCTCGGCCTCGGCGTCACGCCCATCGGCCCCACCTGGGACTTCGGCCACTACTTCCTCGGCGCCGACAACCAGGGCCGGGACGTGATGGCCCGGCTGCTGTACGGCGGCCGTACCAGCCTGTTCATCGGGGTCACGGCGGCGCTGCTGTGCTGTGTCCTCGGTACGGCGGTAGGGGTCCTCGCCGGGTACGCGGGCGGGGTCGTCGACGCGGTCATCGCCCGTGTCCTGGACGTGATCTGGGCCTTCCCGGTGTATCTGCTGGCCATCTGTCTGTCCGTCGTCCTGCTCACCGACGGTCTCAGCCTCGGACCGGTCACCGTCGAGGCCGGGAGTCTGTGGCTGCCGGTCGTGATCATCGCGGCGATCTACGTCCCGTACGTGGCCCGGCCGATGCGGGGGCAGGTGCTGGTGCTGCGGAACAAGGAGTTCATCCAGGCGTCCATCGGGTCGGGCGCGCCCGCGCTGCGGGTGATGCGCCGGGAGGTGCTGCCGAACGTACTGCCCACGGCGATCGTGTTCCTGCCGCTGATGACCGCGCTGGCGATGCTCACCGAGTCGGCGCTGTCCTTCCTGTCGGTCGGCGTCCAGCCGCCCGACGCCAGTTGGGGCACGATCATCGAGGACGGCCTGGGACTGCTGTACACCCGCCCGACCGTGACCATCGCCCCCGGGCTGCTCATCGCGCTGACGACTGCCGCCCTCAACGTCCTCGGCGACGGGGTGCGCGACGCCCTCGACCCGAACGCCCGACTGCGCGGAGGGGTGTGATCCCATGCTGTACTTCGCGCTGCGGCGCTTCCTCTCCGCGCTGCTGGTGATGTTCGCGATCAGCGTGCTGGTGTTCCTGATCTTCTTCGCCACCCCGGGAGTCGACCCCGCCGCCCGGATCGCGGGCCGCAACGCCGACCCGGCCACCCTCGCCCAGGTACGGCACTCCTTCGGCCTCGACCGGCCGCTGCCCGTCCGCTATCTGCTGATGATGCGGCACCTGTTGATCGACCGGGACCTGGAGTCGTTCGTCAACCGCGGCTCGAAGGTCATCCCGCAGATCGTGCAGGCCATGCCGGTGACGCTGTCGCTGGTGATCGGGGCGGCGGTCATCTGGATGACGGTCGGCATCCTCATGGGCACGGTGGCGGCCACGCTGCGCGGCACGGCCGCCGATCCACTGATCATGCTGGTGGGCGTCGTCGGCGTCTCGCTGCCCGCCTACTGGCTCGGCGAGGTCGTCAACCTGCTCACCCAGAAGCGTCTGCACGACTCGGTGTTCTCCTGGGTGCCACCGCCCGGGTACGTCGAGCTGGGCAAGGACCCCGGCCAGTGGGCACTGCACCTGCTCTTCCCGTGGCTGACCCTGGCGCTGCTGTACGCCGGCATCTACGCCCGGCTGCTGCGCGGCGAGGTCGTCAGCGCGCTCGGCGAGGACTACGTACGCACCGCACGGGCCAAGGGGCTGTCCGAGCGGCGGATCCTGGTCCGGCACGCGCTGCGCTGCTCGCTCATCCCGATCGTGTCGCTGTTCGGCCTGGACTTCGGCGCGCTGGTGGGCGGTGCGGCCCTGCTCACCGAGGTCGTCTTCGGCCTGCCCGGTGTCGGCAAGCTCACCTTCGACGCGCTGCAGAACCTGGACCTGCCCGTGATCATGGGGACGGTCATGTACGCGGCGTTCTTCGTGGTCCTCGCCAACGCGCTGGTCGACATCCTGTACGCGCGACTCGATCCGAGGGCCCGCCATGTCTGAACTCCTGCTGGACGTACGGGATCTGCGGATCACCTTCCGTACCCGCACCGGCACGGTCACGGCCGTCGACGGGCTCTCCTTCTCGGTCGCCCCCGGCGAGATCCTGGGTGTGGTCGGCGAGTCGGGTTCCGGCAAGAGCGTCTCGATGCTGGCCGTGCTGCGGCTGCTGACCAGCCCCAACGTCACCGTGACGGGCGAAGTCCTCTTCCGTGGGCGGGACTTGCTCGCTCTCCCCGACAAGGAGATGCGGTCGGTGCGCGGCCGGGAGATCGCCATGGTCTTCCAGGACCCGATGACCGCGCTGACGCCGGTCTACACGGTCGGCTGGCAGATCGCCGAGCAGATCCGGGCGCACGAGAGGGTGTCCAGGAAGGAGGCGCTCGCGCGGGCCGTCGGGCTGCTGTCGGACGTGGGCATCCCGGACGCCGGTTCGCGCGTCGACGCCTACCCGCACGAGTTCTCGGGCGGTATGCGGCAGCGGGCGGTCATCGCGATGGCCCTCGCCTGCGGTCCGGCGCTGCTGATCGCCGACGAGCCGACCACCGCGCTCGATGTGACGATCCAGGCCCAGATCCTCGACCTGATGCGGGAGTTGAACGCGCGCGGTTCGGCGGTCGTGCTCATCACGCACGACATGGGTGTGGTGTCCGAGATCGCCGACCGGGTGCTGGTCATGTACGGCGGGCGGGCGGCCGAGGAGGGCCCGCGCCAGGCTGTGTTCCACGGCCCCCGGCATCCGTACACCTGGGGGCTGCTCGACTCGGTGCCCCGGGTCGGCGGGCCGCGGCTGCGCCGGCTGCCCACCATCGCGGGCGTGCCCGCGTCGCCGGACAGTGTGCCGGCGGGGTGCGCGTTCGCGCCGCGCTGCCCGGCGCGCCACGACCGGTGCGACGAACGCCCGGTACTGAGCGGCGAGTCGGGGCACCTCGACGCCTGCTGGCTGCCGGGCGAGGAGCGCGCGTCGGCCCGTACGGCGCACTCGACACCGGACAGGAAGGCAGCACCGTGACCACGGACCCCCAGACCGGAACCGGCGGCGCCGACGTGCTGTTGCGCGCCACGGACGTCACCAAGCACTACCCCCTGCGCGGCGACTCCCTCACCCGACGCCGCAGGGTGCTGCGGGCCGTGGACGGGGTCTCGCTGGAGGTGCGCGGGGGTGAGACCCTCGGCATCGTCGGCGAGTCCGGCTGCGGCAAGTCGACGCTCGGCCGCTGTCTGGTCCGGCTCACCGACATCACGGGCGGGCGGGTCGAGTTCGACGGGCAGGACATCACCACGCTGTCCGCGCGCCGGCTGCGTCCCGTGCGGCCGGGGATACAGCTCGTCTTCCAGGACCCGCAGGCCTCCCTGAACCCGCGCCGGCGCGCCGGGGACATCGTCGCCGAACCGCTGCTCATCCACCGGTACGGGAATGCCGCCGCCGTCCGGCGCCGGGTGGCCGAACTGTTCGACGTGGTGGGGCTGGCCGCGGCCCATCTGGACCGGTACCCGCACGAGTTCTCCGGCGGCCAGCGTCAACGCATCGGTATCGCCCGGGCGTTGGCGACGTCCCCGAAGCTGATCGTCGCCGACGAACCGGTGTCCGCGCTCGATGTGTCGATCCAGGCGCAGGTGCTGAACCTGTTCGCCGATCTCCAGGACGAGTTCGGGCTGACGTACGTCTTCATCGCGCACGACCTGGGTGTGGTCCGTCATGTCTCGGACCGGATCGCGGTCATGTACCTCGGCGAGATCGTCGAACTCGCCGACACGGAGACGCTGTACGGGGCTCCCGCGCACCCCTACACGGAGGCGCTGATGTCGGCGGTCCCGGAGATCGACGACGGGACGGGCGCCCCGGACGCGCCGCGCCGGGAGCGGATCGTCCTCACCGGGGACGTGCCCAACCCGGTGGCCAAACCGGCCGGTTGCACCTTCCACACGCGGTGTCCGTACGCGCGGGAGGTGTGCGCGGTGGAGCGGCCCCGGCTGGTCACGACGGTGGCGGGGAGTGCGGTCGCCTGCCACTACCCGCTGGTGGCGGTGAGTTGACGGCGGCGTCCGGGGGCGGGTCCTCAGTGGATCCGCCCCCGGCGGTCGTGCGTCGCGTCAGACGCGCAGCCACTGCGTCATGACGACCTCCGCGTCCGTCCGCAGCCGGAGCGCGAAGGGGCCGGTGACGTGCAGGTCGCCGGCGAAGCGGCCCATGTCGTCGGCGGTGAGGGTGGGCGGCGAGGCGAGCTGCGGACCGCTCAGCACCTCGATCCTGGCCTCCTGCGGCGGTAACACCTGCCCCATCAGACCCTGCGCGGTCACCTCGATGTCGACCGTCAGTTCATCCGTGTGGAAGGTCAGCATGCGGGGTGGGTCCTCAGCGCCTCTGACGGGGATGCCGTGGACGAGCGAGTCGAAGGTCAGCTCGGCCAGTCGAGTGTCGAGCGAGAACAGGGCGTAGGCCTCCACGGCGGTCTGCTGGAGCTGCGCCGGAACCGGATCCATGATGGCGACGGCCTGACGCAGCGTCTCCTCCAGGAGGTCGTTGTCCAGCGAGTCGTCGCCCTCTGATTCCGCCAGGCCGGCGGCGTCGGCGTCCAGTTCTTCGTCGAAGCCGTCCGTGCCTTCAGTACCATCCGTGCCGTTCATCTCGGCCGCGCCGTCCCTGTCGTCGGAGTCGTGGGGTAATCCGTCGTTGTCGTGCGCGTTGTTCACAGCACCCCCCGGGCGACGAGCCGTACCCGCAGCCGGCGCAGGCAGCGCTGGCGCAGGGGGCCGATGCTGCCGACCGCGATACCGAGGCCGGCGGAGATCTCCTGGTAGCTCGGTGGCGGCGTGGACATCAGGATGCGCAGCAACTGCCTGCAGCGGGCGCCGAGTTCCTCGAACTCCTGCCATAACCGCCGGATGCGCTCCGCCTCGGTGGAGGCCTCCTCGGACTCGATCACCCGCTGCTCGGGCGTACGGTCGTCGCTGATCCGGTCGAGCAGCTGGGCGTCG
Source organism: Streptomyces kryoterrae (assembly GCF_054072135.1). NCBI lineage: Bacteria > Bacillati > Actinomycetota > Actinomycetes > Kitasatosporales > Streptomycetaceae > Streptomyces > Streptomyces kryoterrae. The sequence continues at coordinate 1,272,612 of NZ_CM133358.1, forward strand.
TCCGTCGGTGTCAGCCGGTGGCTGCTCTTGATGACCTTGAGACACTCGTGCCGTGCGGTGCTCGCGAGCCAGGAACCGGCCTTCTCCGGTTCACGGATACGGCCCAGGTGCTGGGCGAAGCGGAACCAGACGGTCGAGTACACCTCGTGCGCGTCCGCGTCGGACAGCCGGTGGGCGCGCGCCACCGACCACACCAGCGGGCTCAGCCCTTCCACCAGCGCCTTCCAGCCCGCCGCGTCGCCGTCGACGGCGGACCGGACCAACGCGCCGACCGCAGCTCGGTCCACGTCCCCACCCCTCGTGTACGGCCAGTCATCGTACGCCGTGGAAGGGGGTGCTCCACTCGTCCTGCGCATGGTCCTCACTCGATTTGTCCTTGTACGGAGGCCTGTTGACCTCAGCTGGCGGGCGGGATGTCCACGACCGGCACCGGGCTCCACGTGGGCGGGATCAGCGCGGGTACGACCGCGCCCCGGACCTCAGCGAACTCGGTGTTCGCCGCGAGGAGTTGCTGCCGGGCGACGCGCGGGTCGGCCTCCTTGTGGGCGGTCATGTGGGCGGCGATCAACGCGGCGACCACCGGGGTGGCGAACGAGGTGCCGCTCCACTGTGCGAACCCCTCGAACACCACCTGGTCCGGGGTGCCCGAGGTCGTCTCGTGGTCCCCCGAGAGCACGCCGAGGTGCTGGGGGGCCTGGCAGGTGCAGGCGTAGGTGAAGTGGTGGCGGCAGGTGCCGTACGTGCTGTGCTGGTAGATGTACGGCACCGGTGCCTGGAAGCCGGTGAGCGCGCCGGTGAGACGCTCGCCGGGGGCGTAGACCTTCACCCACGCGCCGTGGTTGGTGAAGCAGGCGCCGAACTCACCGTCGCTGCGCAGGGCGCCGACGGAGATCACCGACTGGGCGTACTCGGGCTTGTCGGCGTAGGCCGCGGGCCAGAAGGGGGTGGCGCTGGCGTTGTTACCGGCGGCGGCGACCAGCAGGGTGCGCGGCTGCTCGCGCAGGGCCTCCATGAACGCGGCGAGGCCGAGCAGGCCTTCCGTGCTGCCGTTCGACGTGCCCGCGGAGAGGCTGATGATGGCCGGCCAGCCGTCGCGTTCGACGGCCTCGAAGAGCTTGTCGCCGAACTCGGACTCCAGGATCGCGCCGGCGTCGTTGAGGGTGTTGCGGGAGACGATGTCCGTGTTGGGGGCGACGGCCGCGACGAGCCCCGAGATGAACGTGCCGTGCCCGGCGTACTGCTTGAGCACTCCGTCCGCGTCGCACTCGTCGAGCTGGGCGTCACCCTGGACGTGGGCCATCGCCGGGTAGGACGCGTAGTCGTGCATCAGGCCGGTGTCGATGACCAGGACGCCGACGGCGCTGTCCGCGTCGTAGCCGCTGTCCGCCACCGCCGGGTTGGGCCCCGCGGTGTACGGGACGGGCACGGGCTCGTCGCCGGGGCAGGCGTTGACAGAGGCGATGTGCACCACGTGGTTGCGGCTGACCAGGCGGCGCCCCGCGTTGCCCTCCGTCTCCCTGAGCGCGCGCAGCGCGCCCGCCACCGCGCGGTCGCCGCGCCGGCCGCCCCCGGCCGGGTCGCCGACCTGGATCCGGGTGATGCCCGACCGGTTGGTCTGCGGGCTCGCCCGGCGCACGTCGTCGGCGGTCAGGCCGGCGGACGCGGTGAAGTGCGCGCGCACGGCGTCCTCGACGATCCGCGCCTCCTCGCCGTCGCGGGCGAGGACGACGCCCTTCTCGTAGATGAACTCGGCGGCGTCGTCCGGCCCCATCGCCAGCTCGACGCCGGGCATGGAGCGCTGGATCTGGTCGAACTGCTCCTGGAAACGCTGAGGTGCCATGGAATGTCCCCCCTTGAACCGATCCCCTGTTGCCTCTATGGAGAGCCGCCGCGCAGCCGCGTGATACAGGGGCCGCGACACGTCCGTTGATACAGGGATCGATCAGGGACGGACAACGAGTTATCCATGGCCAAACGTGTGTGACGCGGGGCGCGGAGCACTACCATCCGTGGGGTGACAGCGGGAAGCGACACGGTTCTCGAACTACTGCCGATGGTGTTCGCCCGTCCGAAGGACGCCCTCGCGCGCGCGGAGAACGTTCTCGGCAGCGATCCGACACCGTTGCACGCCTCGGTCGCCCATCAGGTGATCGGTATGTGGCAGCGGGACTTCGGCGACATGCGCGTCGCCCTGCGCCATCTGCGGCGCGCCCGCGATCTCGCGGCGGACGCCGGGTCGGCGGAGCGTGAGGCGGACGTCCTCGGCACGCTCGGCGTGGCACTGGTCCACGCGGGCCGTACCCGACAGGGCCTGGCGGCGTTCGAGCAGGGCGTGGACCGGGGTACGGGCCATACACGCGCGCGCGTGCTGTACCGGCGGGCGTACGCGTGGTGGGTGCTGGGGCATCATCGCGAGGCGCTGGACGACGTACGGCGGGCCATTCCCGTGCTGCGACAGGCGGACGACACCATCTGGACGGCGCGGGCGCTGACCCTGCGGGCCACCGTGCATCTGGCGCTCGGCCGACCCGAGCGGGCCGACGCCGACTTCACCGCCGCCGAGCAGCTGTGGGACACCACGGGCCAGGAGCACGACAAGGCCGATGTCGTCGAGAGCCGGGCGCTGGCCGCGTACCGGGCCGGTGACATCCCGGCGGCGCTGCGTCTGTTCGACGAGGCGGCCGAGCGGTACGCCCGGCTGGGCACGCCGATCTTCATGTTCTACATCCGCCGCTGCGAGGTGCTGATGGCCGCCGGGCTGGCCCCCGAGGCGGTCGCGGAGGCCGATGCGGCGCTCGGGGTGCTCGACGGCATCGGAGGGCAGAGCACCCGCAAGGCGGAGCTGCTGCTGACCGCCGCGAAGGCCGCCCGGCTCGCGGACGATCCGCACACCGCGATCGCCCGCGCGGCCGTGGCCGTACGTCTGTTCGCCGGGCAGCGGCGCAGCTGGTGGGAGGTGCACGCCCGGCTGGTGCTGCTGGAGGCGCGGGTCGCGACCGGGCGGACGTCGGGTCGGCTGGTCGCGGACGCGGCGGCGCTGGCCGACCGGCTCGCCGCCTTCGGTTCGCCGGCCGCGCCCGAGGCGTCGCTGCTCGCGGGCCGGATCGCGCTCGCGCTGGGCTGGACCGAGGACGCGGAGAAGCATCTGCGGGTCGCCGCCCGCAGCCGGCGTGTCGGTCCGCCGCTGGCGCGGATGACGGGCTGGGCGGCGCAGGCGCTGCGCGCGGAGGCGGCCGGGTCGGGGCGGGGTGTACTGGAGGCCTGCCGGCGTGGGCTCGCCGTCCTGGACGACCACCGGATGACGCTCGGCGCCTCGGAGTTGCGGGCCCGGGCCACGGCGCAGGGCGCCGAACTGGCCGCGCTGGCACAGCGGGCGACCCTGGAGTCCGGTGGGCCGCGGCGGCTGCTGGTGTGGAGCGAGCGGCTGCGGGCCACGGTCCTGTCGGCGCCGCCCGTCCGGCCGCCCGACGACCCGGCGCTCGTACAGAGCCTCACCGCCTTCCGGGAGATCGCGGCCCGCGCGGAGGAGGCCCGGATCGACGGCCGCCCGGTACCGGCGCTGGAGCGCGAACAGCGGCGCCTGGAACGGGAGGTGCGCGCCCACACTCTCCACATCCGCGGCGAGTCACCCGGCAGCGGACGCCGCTTCGACCCCGGCCGGCTGCTCGAACGTCTCGGCGGTGGCGTGCGGTTGGTCGAGATCGCGGTCGTGGACGGCCGGGTGCAGGTGCTGTTGTGCGGCGAGGGGCGGGTGCGTCGTTTCGAGGCGGGGCTCCTCGCGGACGCGGTGACGGAGGCCGAGCACGTACAGGCCGGGCTGCGGCGGCTCGCGCATCCGGGGGCCGAGGGCAGGCTGCCGGTGCTGGAGGCGGCGGGGCGCCGGCTGGAGGAGCTGCTGCTGGGTGCGGCGGTCCCTCACCTGGGCCCCGGCCCGGTGGTCGTGGTCCCGCCGGGGAGGCTGCACCGGGTCCCCTGGGCCCTGCTGCCCTCCCTGCGGGAGCGGGTGCTCAGTGTGTCCCCGTCGGCGAGCAGTTGGCTGCGCGCCCAGGAGACCGGGCCCCCGCCGGGCGGGCGGCACGTCCTCGTCCGGGGGCCGGGCCTGGCGAGCGGCGGGGCCGAGGTGCCCGACCTGGCCGACCGGTACGGCAGACCGACGGTCCTGGAACACGAGGGCGCGCGGGTACCCGCGGTGCTGGACGCGCTCGACGGGGCCGTGCTGGCCCATATCGCGGCCCACGGCACCTTCCGGGCGGACAGTCCGCTCTTCTCGTCGCTGCGGATGGCCGACGGCCCGCTGATCGTGCACGACTTCGAACGCCTCGACCGCAGCCCGTACCGGATCATCCTGTCCAGCTGCGACACCGGCCGCCTGGCGAACGTCGGCGCGGACGAACTCCTCGGCCTGGTGACGGCGTTGCTCCCGCTGGGCACGGCGGGCGTGGTGGCCAGCAGCGCACCGGTCAACGACGCGGCGGTGGTCCCACTGATGCTGGCCCTCCACAAGGGCCTCAGCGCGGGCCTCTCCCTGGCCGAGGCCCTGCGCGACGCCCGCGCGTCCCTACCAGGGGACGCGACGCACCAGGCGACGGGCTGGGCCTTCTCGGCGTTCGGCTCAGCCTGAGCCCCGCCCGGCGATCACGCGGACGGGGCAGCCGGGATCTCGTCCACCAGCCACAACAACGCGCCGGTCAACAACAACGCCGTGGCCACACCGACACCAGCCCGGCCCCCTGCACAGGTCCCTCCCCCGCCCAGGCCATGCACGCCACCCGAGCCGACCCCTACCGTCACGCGGACTGGGCGGCAGAGGGCTCGTCCAGGAGCCACAACAGCGCGCCGGTGAACAACGAAGCCGTGGCCACACCGACACCAGCCCGGCCCCCTGCACAGGTCCCTCCCCCGCCCAGGCCATGCACGCCACCCGAGCCGACCCCTACCGTCACGCGGACTGAGCGGCAGAGGGCTCGTCCAGGAGCCACGAGAGGGTGGTCCGGTCGCTTGCGCCCAGTCGGGTGTACGCGCTGTACAGGTGGTTTCCGACCGTGCGGATGGACAGTGTGAGCCGGTCCGCGATCTGACGGTTGCTCAGGCCGGTCGCCGCCAGAGTGACGATCTGGCGCTGGCGGGCGGTGAGTTCGCCGAGGACCAGACCGGACAGGGCCGGGGTCCGGGCCCCCTGGCAGCGCCGGGCCAGGGTCATCGCACGGGAACGGGACCTGCGGGCGGCTCGCGGGTCGCGGTGCGCCGGGACCGCCTGGGCGTGCGCCTCGGCCGCGAAGAGCAACAGGCCCCGCCGCTCCAGGAGTTCGGCGGCCCGGTCCAGCGCGGGGCCGTCCTGGCGGACGAGCGCGTCGGCGTGCCGGGCCAGGGGTTCGGCGCCCTCGCCGGGCAGTTGGGCAAGCCGGTCCGCGACCAGGTGCGGGGCCCCGAGGCGTACGGCGTCGTACAGAACGTACGCCTCCCCCTCTCCGCCCTCGGGGTCCGTGACCGACTCCAGCGCCCCGGCGATGTCGCCGTGCGCCGCCCTCAGCCACGGCGTGGCCCGCCCTGGGGACGCGGTGGCGACCTCGCTCAACTGGGTTGCCGCCAGCGCCAGTTCCGTTCGGCAGGACGGGTCGTCCGGAGCGGCGCGCAAGCCTTCCCGGGCCCAGGACATGGCCTCGCGCAGTTCGCCGCGCAGTCGGGCGAAGCGGGCCCGTACGGTCGCGTAGTCGGCCGGTACGGCAGGGTGCGGGGCCGTACTCTCGGCCGTCAGCCAGTCTCCGACGGGGCCCGCCGGTTCCTGGACGTCGGTGCGTTCGATGCGGTCGGCCAGTTCGGCGCGTTCCGCGTCCAGGGCCGACGCGCACTCGGCCGGGGTGCGGGACAGCCGCCTGGCCCGGAGTTGCCCGGCGCCCGCGCGCAGGACGGGGCCGTGCACGGGGTGGGCGAGGCGGACCTCGGACAGGGCGTCGACGCGGATCAGGCCGTCGGCTTCGAGGCGTTCGAGTGCGCCCAGGTCCAGGTCGGCCAGGTCCAGCGGGAGCGGTTCGCTGAACGCCAGGCGTTCCAGGGCGTCCCGTTCCTCGGCGCAGGCGCGGTGCAGGCCCCGGCCGGCCCGTTCGCGTACCGCAGCCGTCATGGGAACCGGGCCTCGCCACATCAACTCGTCTTCTTCCAGCGTGAGTTCATCGCGCTCACGCATCGCGCCGACCAGATCGCGCAGCAGCCGCAGGTCGCCCTGGCAGAGGTGGTGCAGACGGCGGGCGGTGAGCGGCTCGACCGGACCGCCGGCGCCGGCCGCGACCAGTTGGGCGGTCTCCTCGCGCGGCAGCGGTTCCAGCGCGAGACGCGGCAGCACCTCGCCGGTCCACAGCCGGGACACCGCGCCGGGCGCCGGGGCGCCGTCCGTGGCCACCACGAGCAGCCGGGTGCGTCCGTGCACCGCGAGCTGGTGGACCAGGGCGGCCGAGGAGTCGTCCAGCAGATGGGCATCGTCGACCAGCAACGTTCGTACCTCGGACAGGAGTTGGACCGCACGGTGCAGGGAGACCTGCTCCGGGAGGAGGTGGGCGAACGCGGCGAAGGGGATGCCCCGGGTCTCGGGCGTGCCGATCACCTTCGCGCAGTCGGTGCCCCGGACGGCCTCCGTGACGAGACGGGTCTTGCCGCGCCCGGCCGGTCCTGTCACCACGACGCCGTGCCGTTCGGCCGCCAACGAGCGGCGGATCAGCTCCAGTTCGTCGACCCGGCCGGTGAACGGCCAGGGCAGTTCAAGGGTCTTGGTGTCCTGTACGAAAGTCGTCACGTGAACAAGAGCGGGGCTACTCAGCTTTGATACAGGCCGACTTGAGTAGCCCCCGACTCAGGCGCCCGAGCCCCTGTGAGCAGCACTCTGTTCCGCATGAACGCACGGTTCTGCTCGCTTCCGCAGCAACCGGCCCCCACCTTCACACCGGGGTTGCCGGCCGAGCGGCTCAGTGCGCTCCTCTCGGGGCGCCTGATGTGGGTGAACGGCACCGTGCTGCACTACTACTTCTTCGACCGGGACAGCGACGGCTCGGTCATCCCACTGCCGGGGACGGGGGAATCGCGGTGGGAGTCGTGGGTCGGCGCCGAGGCACAGCGCGATGTCGTCCGCGACTGCTTCCGGGAGTGGCTCGACCTGGGGATCGGGCTGTCGTTCGTCGAGGTGCGCGACCGCTCGGAGGCCGAACTGCGCATCGGGTTCCAGACCGGTGACGGTTCGTACTCCACGGTCGGGCGGGACGCACTCTCGGTGGGCCTGGGGCGGCGCACGATGAACTTCGGCTGGGATCTGACCGCGCACGGGGAGCGCGCGACGGCCCTGCACGAGATCGGGCACGCCCTGGGCCTGCTCCACGAGCACCAGAACCCGTTCGCCGGCATCCACTGGGACGACGAGGCCGTGTACGACGACCTGGCCGGGCCGCCCAACTTCTGGGGCCGCGACAAGACGTACTTCAACATTCTCCGCAAGCTCGACCCGGACGAGGTCAACGGCTCCGTCTGGGACCCGCTGTCGATCATGGAGTATCCGTTCTCGGCGGGGCTGGTCCTCGAACCGGAGCAGTTCCGGTCCGGGGTGAGGCCCCTGGGGACGCTGTCCCCGGCCGACAAGGAGTTCGTGCTCCGCTGGTATCCGCCGACGGGCACGTGCAGGCCGGCCGAACTCGCGCCGTTCAGGTCCGCACCCTTGTGCCTCGGCGCGGGCGAGCAGGCCGACTTCGGCATCGCGCCGCCGGAAACCCGTGACTACACCGTGGGGACCTTCGGGGAGAGCGACACGGTCGTCGCGGTCTTCGAGGAGATCGACGGCGAGCCCCGTTACCTCTCCGCCGAGGACGACGGCGGCACTCCGCACAACGCCCACGTCAGGATCCGGCTCGTCAAGGGCCGCCACTACTTCGTCCGCGTACGCCTCTACTCCACATGGGGATCGGGGGAAACGGCCGTCATGTGCTGGTGAAGCCGGGGGGCAGAGACCAGCACATGACGGCCGCCGCGAACGAATCAGACCACCGTCGGGCACTCGGGGGAGCGGTCGAGGACGTCACCTTCATGGGGGAGGGTGACGTCCTCGACCACGCCATGCACGTCGGTTTCAGGACGCCGCGCGTTCGCCCACTGCCTCGGCGTCGGGGTGGGCGAGGCCGAGGTGGTCGCGGAGGGTGGTGCCTTCGTACTCGGTGCGGAAGACGCCGCGTTCCTGGAGGAGCGGGACGACGGTGTCGGCGAAGGTGTCGAGGCCGGTCGGGGTGATGTGCGGAGCGAGGATGTAGCCGTCGCTGGCGTCGGCCTGGACGAAGTCGTTGATGGTGGCGGCGACCGTCTCCGGGGAGCCGACGAAGTTCTGGCGGTTGCCGGTCTCGATGACGAGGTCGCGGATGGACCAGTTGTTGGCCTGTGCCTTCTCGCGCCATTCGCGGGCGGTGGCCAGGGGATCGCGGTACATCCGTACCTGGGCCCGGCCGCGGGCGATGGTGTGTTCGCCGAGGTCGGGGTCGATGTCGGGGAGGGGGCCGTCGGGGTCGTAGGCGGACAGGTCCCGGTTCCAGACGAACTCCAGGTGCTTGATCGCGGTGGCCCCGCTGACCTGCTGGCGGCGCACTACGCGGGCGAGTTCCTCCGCCTCGGCGTCCGTGTCGCCCAGCACGAAGCTCGCGGCGGGCAGGATCTTGAGCTCGTCCGGGCGGCGGCCGTACTTGCCGAGGCGGTTCTTGACGTCGGTGTAAAACTCCTGGCCCTCGGTGAGGGTGGCGTACCGGCTGAAGATGGCGTCCGCGGTGGAGGCGGCGAACTCGCGGCCCTCGTCGGAGTCGCCGGCCTGGAAGATGACCGGGCGGCCCTGCGGGGAGCGGGGCACGTTGAACTGGCCCTCGATGTCGAAGTGCTGCCCCTGGTGCACGAACGCACCCGCCTTCGCGTCCCGCAGGAAGGTGCCACTCGACTGGTCGGCGAGGATCTCCTCGCCGTGCCAGGAGTCGAAGAGCTCGCCCGCGGTCTGCAGGAACTCCTTCGCCCGTGCGTAGCGCTCCTGCTGGGGCAGGAAGCCGCCGCGGCGGAAGTTCTCGCCGGTGAAGGCGTCCCAGGAGGTGACGACGTTCCAGGCGGCGCGGCCGTCGGAGAGATGGTCGAGGCTGGCGAACTGGCGGGCCACCTCGTAGGGCTCGTTGAACGTGGAGTTGATCGTCCCGGTCAGACCCAACCGGTCGGTGACGGCCGCGAGCGCGGTCAGGACGGTGAAGGTGTCGGGCCGTCCCACGACGTCCAGGTCATAGATTCTGCCGCCCTGTTCACGCAGCCGCAGGCCTTCGGCGAGGAAGAGGAAGTCGAACTTCGCGCGTTCGGCCGCCTGCGCGAAGTGGGCGAAGGAGCTGAACTCGATGTGGCTGCCGGCCTGCGGGTCGCTCCACACGGTGGTGTTGTTGACACCGGGGAAATGCGCGGCCAGATGGATCTGCTTCAGCGGCTTGCTCATGGTCGTACGGTCCTTCCAGTTCAGGCGCTGACAGCAGCGGAAGCAGTGGCCGTGGTCGCGTAGCGGTTGGCGGGGCGGGAAAGCCCGAGCAGTCCGCGCAGGGTGTCGGCCTCGTAGGCCTGGCGGAACAGGCCACGGCGCTGGAGTTCGGGAACCAGCTTCCGGGTGATCGCCGGGAGGTCGTGCCCGGCGACGGACGGCCGCAGCCGGAACCCGGACAGCCCCGCCGACGCCAACTCCTCCAGCAGATCCGCGAGTTGCGCGGGCGTACCGGCGAAGATCCGGGCATCACTCGTGTACGCGTATCCGGCGAGGCCGTCCAGGCGTTCCCGGCGGGATGTCGCGGCGGCCTCGGTGTCGTCGAGGAAGACCACCAAGTCCCCGAAGACATGCAGGAGTTCACCGGAGCGGCCGGCCGCCGACTGCTCGGCGCGGATCTCCTCGACGATCGCCCGGGCCTGGCCGGCGTCGTGCGGGGTGACGTAGCCGACGTCGGCCGAGCGGGCCACCAGCCGGTAGGGAACCGTCGCGTGGGCCAGAGCCGTCACGACCGGCTGGCCCTGCGGCGGGCGAGGCGTGATCGAGGGACCCTTGACGCTGAAGTGCGGGCTCTCGAAGTCGACGTAGTGCAGCTTGTCCCGGTCGATGAAACGGCCGGTGGCGGTGTCACGGATCTCCGCGTCTTCCCAGCTGTCCCAGAGCCGACGCACCACCTCCACATAGTCGACAGCCTCGTCGAAGAGGGCCGCCACGGACTCCCACGCCTGGGGGCCGTTAAGGGGATCGATGTGCGGTACCGGGCGGCGGCCGAAGTGCGCGGCCTCGTTCTGGCGGGCGGTGATCTGCACGCGCAGACCCGCACGGCCGGTGCTCACATAGTCGAGGGTGGCGATCGCCTTCGAAAGGTGGAACGGCTCCGTATGGGTGGCCACGACCGTCGGGACGATGCCGATGTGCCGGGTCAGCGGGGCCACCCGCGCCGCGATCAGGACGGCGTCCAGACGGCCCCGGACCTGGTCGGTGCGGCCGTCCGGCTCGGTGAGGTGCGAGGACTGGAGACCGAGACCGTCCTCGACGGTCACGAAGTCGAGCAGCCCCCGCTCGGCCTCCGCGACCAGATCGGCCCAGTACCGGGCAGTGAACAGCTCACGCGGCCGGGCCACGGGCTCACGCCAGGCGGCCGGATGCCAGCCGGCACCGTCCAGGGCGACAGCGAGATGCAGAGGAGAGGGTGACAAGGACACGAGAGTGACGCCTTCCTGATCGACCGTACGAAAGGACGAGACAGCAGGTCAGGGGCGACAGAGCGCGCCGGCCACACGCAGGAGGTCGATGTGCCGCCGCGAGTACAGCCTCGGACGGCACGGAAGGGGCTTGGGCACGACGTGGTCAACAACCCGGCGACGCCGCGTGTTCCGGTTCTTTGTGTCGGCCGGATGAACACCGGCCGGGTTCAGCGCCCCAAAAAAGCGCGGGGCTGTGTCGGCATGCGGCTCCGCCGCGTGGGCGCGACCAGCCCCACCAACCCGCGGCCTACGAACCGCCTATCCGGCGGAGCGCTCCGCATACGCGGCCCAGTCCAGGATCTGAACGGCCGCCCCCGCGGCCTCCAGCCCCCGGCAGTCGGCGTGGTGCCGGCGGGCGATGGCGTCGAGGTCGAGGTGCGGGCCGAAGGACGGGTGGGCGGCAAGGCGGCGGGCGTAGGCCCACAGGGCCGGGTGGTCGGCGACGCGGTGCACGGCGGCGGCGTCCAGGTGCCAGCGGTGCACGGTGTCGAGGCGGACCAGGCTGACCCACAACTCCACGTCGGCGGCGGTCAGTTGGTCGCCCAGCAGATACGGGTCCGCGGCCAGCCGCGCGTTCAGCGAGCCCAGGGTGCGCAGCAGGGAGGTGAGCGCGTCAGTGCGGTCGTCGTCCTCGGCGGCGGCGTCTCCGGCTCGCTGGGCCGCCGTGTCGATACCCTGGACGCACAGGCGTTCGACGGCCTCGATCTCCGCCTCCTGCCCGCACGGGTACAGCGTGGGACGACCGCCACCGAAGTGCCGGGACAGGTCGCGCAGGATGTCCGGGGTGTGTGTGCTGACGATCCGCCCCGACCAGTCGTCGCTGAGCACCGGGACCGTGGCCGCGCCGGAGTAGCGGTGCGCGCTCGCCTCGTACAGCGGGCGCAGTGCGGAGTGTTCGCCGCCGGGGGCGTCGGGCACGGCGGGCAGTTCGGTCACGGGACAGGCCGCGCCGAGGCCGAGCAGGCTGTGGGTGACGGCGATCCGGAGACAGTCCGGGTCGGCCGGGGACAGGTGGAGGCGGTAGCGGCGCGGCACGGCGTAGTGGCCGCTGCGCGCGTCCCGGCCGAGCCGGCCGCGGAAGGCCGGGACCGGGCGGGCGGAGGTGGCGGCCAGTGGTGTGACGGTCATGAGTCTCCCCAGGTGTGGTGCGCAGACGTACGCGCGGCGGAAGGCGTAGTCGGGGGCCGCCGTTGTGGCGCAGGGGTGGGCGGCCGGGCTCAGCGCAGGGGGCTGATGGAGCTGCAGACGCGCTGCAGGTCGATGTGCCGGCGGGAGGTCAGCAGCGGGGTCGGCCGGGGTGTGTGAACCACCCGACTGGCGTTCGACTCCACGCGCATCTCGTTTCCCTACCTTTTCACTAGGATTCCCATGGGGAGTGTCGATCGGCTCGCGGCCCACGTCAAGGGCGTCTCGTACGGCGGACGGTGTCGGCCCCACATGTCTCCGGTGTCCCCACTGATCTCCGGCTGTCCCCACCGCCGAGGGGTCCTCGTAGTGGGCTCGTAAAGCTCGTGAAGACAGAGCCGACGACGCCGACGGCATCCGAGGACCAAGGAAGCAGGGGACGACATGAGATTCCTGGAGCGCGAGCGCGCGGCCCTCACGAAGTTGCTGCCCGGTCTCGACGACGGCCTGCGGGCCCTGCCGCTGATGACGTTGGAGAGCCCGAAGAGTCCGGGCATCGGGCTGTTCCGGGAGTGCGGAGGACCCGGGCTGCTGGCACCGACGGCTCTCCAGGGACGGGGCGCCACCGCGCTCGAAGCGGTACGGGTGCAGCGGGCGCTGGGCAGTCGCTCCCCCTCGCTGGCCGTGGCGACGACCATGCACCATTTCTCGATGGCCACGCTCGTCGGGCTGAGCGAGTCCGGCACGGGCGAGGGGCTGGAGTGGATGCTCGTCCAGGGTGTCGCGGCCGACAACCGGCTGATGGCGTCCGGCTTCGCGGAGGGCCGCAGCGGCACCGGCATCCTCTCCCCCGCGATGTCCGCCACGGTGACCCCCGAGGGCGTCCGCATCACCGGTGTGAAACGGCCGTGCAGTCTGGCCCGGTCCATGGACCTGCTCACCGCCAGCGTGATGGTGCCGTGTGAGAACGGCGAGGGCGAGGAGCTGGCCGTGGCGCTGGTGCCGGCCGAGACGGAGGGGCTGAGCGTCAGCGCCTTCTGGGCGAGCGCCTTCCTCGCGGGCGCCGAGAGCGACCAGGTCACGCTGGACAACGTCCTGGTGCCGCCGGAACTGCTGGTGCGCACCGCGTCCCCGGCCGGGTCCCGGCTCGACGAGGTGCAGACCGCCGGGCTCGCCTGGTTCGAGCTGCTGATGACGGGCAGTTACCTCGGCGCCGCGAGCGCCCTGGTCGAGCGGGTGCTGCGCAAGGACCGGGTGCCCGAGGCGGAACGGGTGCGGCTGCTGGTGGAGGCGGAGGGCGCGATGGCCGCCGTGGAGGGCCTGGCCCGGCGGGTGGACGAGTCGGCCCCCGACGAGTCCGCGCTCGCCGACTCCCTGTACGTCCGCTACACCGTGCAGGACGCGATCGCCCGTGTCGTCCCACGCGCGGTGGAACTGCTGGGCGGGCTCACCTTCATGGCCTCGGACGAGGTCGGCTACCTCGCCGCCTGCGTCAACGGCCTTGCCCTGCACCCGCCTTCGAGGTCCCGGATGACGGGCCCGCTGGCCGCCTATCTCGACGAGGCACCGCTGACGGTCGCCTGAGGGTTTTCGGTACGAGGCCCACGCCCGCACGCCCTGACGCCAACCCACCTGACGGCAACCGCCGTTCACCCGACCGAGGGGGAAGTTCGCCATGCCCGAAACCTGGACCGGCACCCGGCCCACCGTACTGCTCACCGGTGGCACCGGAGTGCTCGGCAGAGCTCTGATCGACGAGCTCCTGCCCGACTTCCGCATCGTCTGCCTGCGCCACCGCACGCCGGTGGGCGACTCCCGGGTGCACGAGTTCGGCGCCGACCTGATGGAGCCCCGACTCGGCCTGTCCGCAGCAGAGTTCGATCGTCTCGCCACCGACGTCGACCTGGTGCTGCACTCCGCCGCCGCCACCAACTGGCAGTGGGAACCCGGCCTGATCCGGCGCGCCAATCTCGACGGCACGCGCACGATGCTCGATCTCGCCGCCCGCGCCGACGCGCCCTTCTTCCACATGAGCACCGCGTTCGTCGCCAATCCGCTGGCCCCGGAGGAGCAGGAGCGCTTTCCGGGCGCCGCCGCGTATCTCGCCTCGAAGACGGAGGCCGAACAGGCGGTACGGGAGGCTCCGGTGCCCGGGGTGATCATGCGGCCGTCGGTGGTGATGGGCGACTCGGTGACCGGCCGCATCGCCGGGATGCAGGGCCTGACGCGGGCGCTCGGGGCCATCGTCAAGGGCCAGGTTCCGGTCATGCCGGGCGGGCCGGACTCCCGGATCGACATGGTGCCTCAGGACGTCGTCGCCCGTGCGGTGGGCGACCTGATGCGCGGCGGGGTCACCGGGGGCGAGTACTGGCTGACGGCCGGCTCGGAGGTGCTGCTCCAGACCGAAGTCATCGACACCTGCCTGGAGTTCGCGGACCGGTACGGGCCCCGGCCGCACCCGCCCCGGCTGATTCCTTTGGAGTCGGTGCACCGGCTGCTGCTGCCGCTGATCGAGGGGCCCACGTTCCCGGAGTCGCTGCGCCGCCGCTTCCGTACCTACGCGGAACTGCTGCTCGTCTTCCAGCGGGCGCTGCCCTTCGAGTCGTCCCTCGGTACGCCGCACTGCGGCCGGGCGGTCGTGAAGGAGGAGCTGCGCGAGGCCCTGGTGCGCAACCTGGACGCCTGGGCCGCCCGCCCCGGCGGAATGCGCGGCCGGCAGCGCGGCCGACCGGACACCGTCCCCGGCGCACCCCATCAGGCGTCCCGGACAAGGGAGTTGGCGTCATGACCACCGTACCCGTCACCCCCCTCACCCCCGTCGAGACCGCGCTCCGGCCGGACAGCGGCACGGCCACGCCCGACAGCCGCGAGCACATCGCCCGCCTCTACCGCGAGCACCTCTCCTCCGGCCGTGCCGTCATGGGCACCGTGCTCGGCGGCATGCTGGAGACGGCGTCCGACGGGGCGTGGATCTTCACCGAGGACGGTCGCCGCTACCTCGACTTCGGCGGGTACGGAGTCTTCATCCTGGGCCACCGGCATCCCGCCGTGACGGCGGCCGTGCACTGCCAGGTGGACGCCCATCCGCTGGCCTCCCGGGTCTTCCTCGAGCCGGTCGCGGCCCGCGCCGCCGAGGCCCTCGTCGCCCACACCCCAGCCGGCCTCGACCGGGTGCACTTCGTCAACTCCGGTGCGGAGGCGACCGAGGCGGGCCTCAAACTGGCGCGCGCCCATGGGCACACCGCGCTGGTCAGCATGGCCGGCGGTTACCACGGCAAGACCCTGGGCGCGCTCTCCGCCACCGCCAACGCCAAGTACCAGGAGCCGTTCCGCCCGTTGCTGCCGGACAGCAACGTCGTCCCGTACGGGGACGCGGACGCGCTGGAGGCGATACTCGGTCTGCTCGGCGAACGGGCCTGTGTGATCGTCGAGCCGGTGCAGGGCGAGGGCGGGGTACGGATTCCGCCGCCGGGCTATCTGGCGGAGGTGAGCCGGCTGTGCCGGGCGTACGGCGCCTTCCTGATCGTCGACGAGATCCAGACGGGGCTGGGTCGGCTGGGCTCGTGGTGGGGTCTGGACGGGGAGGGGCAGGAGGGCGTCGAGGGTGCCGGGGAGGTCGCGCCGGACGTCCTGCTCGTCGGCAAGGGGCTGAGCGGCGGGGTCGTGCCCGTCGCGGCGATGGTCGCGACCGGGGCGGCGTACGGCCCGTTCTCCCGTGACCCCTACCTGCACACGTCGACGTTCGCCGCCTCACCGATCGCCTGTGCGGCGGCGCGGGCCGCGGTCGAGGCACTGGCCGGGGAGGATGTCGTCGCCCGGGCCCGCGGGCTCGGTGAGCGGCTGCTCGCGGGGGTCGGCGCGGTCTGTGCGCCGTACGTCGGCGGGCTGGTCCGTGAGGTGCGCGGGCGGGGGCTGCTGATCGGCCTGGAGTTCACCGGGGAACGGGCCGTCGGCGAGCTGATCCTCGAACTCGTCGGCCGGGGCGTCCTGGTGAACCACTCCCTCAACGCCTCCCGGGTGCTGCGCCTGACACCGCCGGCGATCGTCGGCGACGACGAGGTGCGGCTCTTCCTGACGACCCTGGAGGAGTCGCTGCACGACGTGGCGCGGCGGGTGGGCTGACGCCCACGAAGGAGAAGAGGGGTCAGTGATGCGGGCGGCGACGGTCGAAGAGGAGGGCGGCGGCACCGAGCGCCAGCAGGCCCCGGGAGGGGGTCCAGGGCCGCTGCCCGCCCAGGCCGGCGGGCGTGTGCGGTTCGTGGAGCTGGAGGGCGGACTGCCGGTTCGCGGCGTCGGAGAGGAGACCGCGCAGCTGCTCGGGCGCGGACACGGCGAAGGACAGGAAGTCCATCGTGTTGCGGGCCGCCTGGTCGAGGGAGAAGTACTCGCGCAGCAGAGCCATGACGATCCCCCGCGCCTCCGCCCTGAAGACGTCCGCGAGGGCGATGTCCGGAGCCAGACAGCGCACCGAACCCTCCAGGTTGGCGAAGGACTTGCCCAGCAGGGAGATGGCGGGCGCCGACCCGATGCCCCGCTTGGTCGCCTTCTCCAGCACGGTCGTCAGGGACACCCCGAAGTTGATGTCCTCCAGGGAGGCCGTGGCGACCTTGGGCACCAGCGCGGCCATGTCGGCGGCGAACGCCGGCAGGTTGGACCACGGGGTGACCCGCCCCATGTCCGCCCACGCCCAGGCGAGGCCGTGGCCGTCGTTCTGGGCGAGGGCCATGAGGAGGGGCAGCAACTGCAGGCTCGTACGCCGGTCGAGGCGGCCGATCATGCCCCAGTCGATGAGCGTGGCCGGGCCGCCGGGCAGCGCGAAGACGTTGCCGGCGTGCGGGTCGGCGTGGAACATGCGGTCGACGAAGTAGCCGCGGTACATGAAGCGCAGCAGGTCCTTGCCGATGTCCGTGCGCTCCCGGTCACTGAACTGGCCGCGATCGAGATGCCGTACGGAGGAACCCGGCGCGAGGGACTGCACCAGCACTTTGGGGGTGGCGTGGACGACCCCCGGCACGGCGAGGTTCGGATAGCGGCGGATGTGCTCGCGGGCCTCGTCCATGTTGCGGGCCTCGCCGGTGAAGTCGAGCTCCGGTTCCATGGCGTCGAAGATCGAGCCGAGCATCGCCTCCATGTCGATGACCTCGTTGAAGCGGGGCGCGGTGCGGGCGAGGATCCTGGACGCCTTGCGCATCAGGGCCATGTCCGCGCGCACCGCGTCCCGGATCCCGGGCCGCTGCACCTTCACCACCGCCGGGCGCCCGCCGGGCAGGGTGACCCGGTACACCTGGGCGAGGGAGGCCGCGCCGAGCGGTCGTACGGTGTCGATGTCGTCGAAACGGCGCTTCCAGTCCGGTCCGAGCTGGTCCCTGAGCACGGGTTCGAAGACGGTGAAGGGCTGGACGTCGACCTGGTCGTGCAGGTTCTGCAGCTCGGCGATCATGGAGGCCGGCACCATGTCGGGCCGGGTGGAGAGGATCTGCCCGAGCTTCACGTAAAAGGGGCCGAGGCTTTCGAGGGCGTGCCGTACGGCCCTGGCGCGCCGGCTTCCGTCCGCGCCGTCCCCTTCGTCGTCCTCGCCGCCGGTTCCGCGCCGGGAGCGGCGGCGGTCCCGGGCCAGCCGGCCGGCCTCTTCGGCTGCGAGACCTCCCAGCACCTTCACGACCAGCCGGAGCCGACTGCCGAGCAGGGCACTGCCCATGTGTCACGACCTTCTGTGTGTGCCGCGTTTCCTGAAGTACGTGGGTACGTACGCGGTGCGGGAGTGGGCGGTGGCGGGCCCGGCGGGGCGGGGCGAACCCCGCCCCGCCGTCAGCTGCCCTCCGTCAGCTGCTCTTCCGCGCCGCCGGTGTCCGGCCGCCACCGCCCGTCACCGCTCCGGCGACTCCCTGGACGCTCTCCAGCACGCCGACCAGGTTCGCGACGAGCTCGGAGAGCTGGGCGATCTGACGCGGCAGTGCGGCCAGGCCCTCCGCCATGTCCGCCGCTCCCGAGACGGCCGACGACGCCCCGCCCGCCACCTGTCCGAACAGCGCCAGCGGATTCGCTCCCCCGCCCGTGAGCGCGGCGAGGGGGTTCGGGGCCGCGCCGGTGAGGGCGGCCAGGGGATTGGGGGCGGCGCCCGTCAGAGCGGCGAGCGGGCTGGCGGCGCCGACTCCGGCGCCGGCGTTGGCGGCGTTCGCCAGTGCCGCGACGGGATTGGCCACCCCGCCGAGGGCCGAGAGCGCGCTGACGGTCCGCAGCACGTCCGCGGGCAATCCGTTCAACGCCTGGTACGGATTCCCCGCGGTGATCCAGTCCACGGTACGGAAGTCGTCGCCCTTTCGGTCGAGAATCTCATCGAAGGCCTTCTTCGTACTGTCGGCGATATCGCCGATGAAGTCCTTGATCGTGTCCTGCGCATTGTTCCTGCCCACTGCAACTGCCTTCCCTGTCGACTGAACTCCCGAAATCCGGAAGTCGTTCACAAGAGGCCGGACGTGCACCGAGAATTAATTCGGCCGTCCGTTACCTGTGGTGTTTCGTGACCCCGTCCAGCGTCTGGGCGCACACGAGCCGCAGCCGAGCCCGTCCCCGGGTGAACGCGCCCTCGGCCGCCTTCAGCGAGATCTGGTGCATACGGGCGAACTCCATCGTGGAGATGCCGTCGGCGCGGGCCAGCATGACCTGGCGCTCCCGGCCCCGCAGTTGCTGGACCTGGCGCAGCAGCCACCGCCCGAAGTCCTCGTCGCACACGTCCTCGTCCGGCAGCTCGGGCCTGCTGACGTGCGCGGTACGGCCCACCAGGCGCCGTCTGCGCTCCAGTTCGCGGTAGTGGTCGACACACAGTCGCAGTGCGACCGAGGTCAGAAAGGGCCCGATCCGCTCCCGGTCGAGGTTGTCGTGGGCCGCCGCCCGCAACATCGTCTCCTGGACGCAGTCCTCCGCGTCCTGGGCGGTCGGCAGCCGCCGCCGGACCAGTCGCATCAGTCGTTCCCGGTGGCCGGCGATCTCTTCCCAGGACAACTCCCGAAGGATTTCTCCGTCGACGATTACGAGCTCATCTGAGCAGTCTTCCGAATTCATGCAGTACACGGCCCCGAAATGATCCCTTGGGTGCGAATCCAGAATATTCGCACTGCCTATCCCTATCCGACGGGAAAGGACTGTCCGGGTCAACTCACGGACAAACCGAGCCGATTGCCTACCACTCGTCCGAATGGAAAACGAAAGAACCGTCTTCGGTGCACGGCACACCATGCTATAAAAACCCGTACGACTGCCGGACCGGCGCATTTATGCAGAAACGTCACATCAGGATCAGGCCGAGGGAATTATTCACGGGCAGCGTACCCATATCGGCCATCGGGGAACCGAACTCGCCAATACCGGCCGACCTGCTTCCGCCCCGCGGATCAGTCCTCGGTCACCCCGGCGGCCTGTTTGATGGCCTCGCGGATCCGGGAGTACGTGCCGCAGCGGCAGACGTTCTCGATGGCGTCGATGTCCGCGTCGGTCGGCTCGGAGGTCCGCCGGAGCAGCGCCACCGCGGCCATGATCTGCCCGGGCTGGCAGAAACCGCACTGCGCGACATCGCGGTCGAGCCACGCCTGCTGGACGGGGTGCAGGGTGTCGCCGTCGGCCAGCCCCTCGATGGTGGTGACCCTCCGGTCCGCGCAGTCCGCGACGGGCACGACACAGGGCTGGATCTCCGCGCCGTCGAGATGGCTGGTGCAGGCGCGGCAGACCCCGACCCCGCAGCCGTACTTGGGGCCGGTCACCTGGAGCAGGTCGCGCAGCACCCAGAGCAGCGGCATGTCGGCCGGGGCCTCGACGGTGACCGGTTCGCCGTTGAGGTCGAAGGTGTAGCGGGGCATCGGAACCCTCTCGGAGGCGAGGTCGGGGCGGGGGTGAGGCGGAGTCGGGGAAGGGGCGCGGGTCAGAAGGTGAGCGGGAAGCGGCGGGGTCGGGTGCCCGTCGCCCGGGCGTACGCGTTGGCGACCGCGCCCGCCGCGGCCGGCACCCCGAGTTCCCCGGCCCCGCCGGGCTCCCCCTTGGACGGCATGATGTGCGCCTCGAAGTGCAGCGGGGCGTGCCGCTGGCGGGCGTAGTGGAAGTCGGCGAAGCTGCCCTCGCGGACCGCGCCCCGGTCGATGTGGAGGCCGGCCCGCAGGACGGTGGAGATGCCGTCGATCGCGGTGCCCATGAGCTGGGCCTCAAGTCCGCGTGGATTCACGGCCGTTCCGACGTCGGCCGCCATCACCGCCCTGGTCACCCGCGGGTTCTTCGGGTCGGTGGCGTCCATCTCGATCAGGCACGCGACGCAGGAGCCGTACTCCTCGTGGACCGCCATGCCCTGTCCGTGCCCGGCCGGCATGGTCCGGCCCCAACTCCCGGCGGACGCCGCCCTGTCGAGCACGGCGCGTACGGCCTTGCTCCGGAGTGTGGTGCGCCGGAAGGCGACCGGGTCCTTGCCGAGGCTGCGGGCGATCTCGTCGACCATGATCTCCTCGGCGGTCCGGGTCGTCCCGGAGTCCACCGACCGCCAGGCGCCGAGCGGTATCGCCGCCAGTGCCACATCGCCCGAATCCCCGGACAGCCGGCCGAAGTTGTACAGCCCGCTGTCGCTGGGCAGCGGGCCCGCCGCCCGGACACGCCCCGTCTGTGCGGCCACGGACGTCACCCCGCCCTGCGCGGCGAGGCCCTCCCCCTCCCACGACTCGCTCACCGACGACGTCGCGTGGACGAACGCGACCACTCGGCCGCCCTGGTGGCTGGCTCTGATCCGGTGGTGGGTGGCCGGGCGCATCCTGCCGTGCCGCAGGTCGTCGCCGCGACTCCACATCAGCTTGACCGGCCGGCGTGCCGCCTTGGAGACGAGGGCGGCCTCGATCGCGAAGTCGTGGTTCAGCCGCCGGCCGAACGAGCCGCCGCCGCGCATGACATGGACCTTGACCTTCGACGCCGGGAGTCCGGTCGCCGAGGCGATGCCGTCCCGGGCGTCCATCGGTGTCTGGGTGGAGAACCACAGCTCGGCGCGGTCCGCGCGGACGTCGGCCACCACGGTCAGCACCTCCATCGGGGCATGGCCGACGAACGCGAACTCGAACTCCCCCGTCACCTGCGTGGATCCGCTCGGCGCGGCACCCAGCGGCGGAACGGCGGCGCGCAGCCGGGATCTGATCGCCGCGTCCGACAGCGCGGCCAGTGGGCCCGGGGCCCAGGTGATCCGCAGGGCGTCCCGGGCCTGGAAGGCGTGGTGGAAGGTGTCCGCGACCACGGCGACTCCGCCCGCGACCCGCACGACCGCGCGGACGCCCGGCAGGGCGCGGGCCGCCCGGTCGTCGACCGTACGGATCTTCCCGCCGAGCGTCGGTGGCCGGGCCACCACGGTCGGTTTCGCGCCGGCCACGTTCAGGTCGCCCGCGTACCGCGCCTTGCCGGTGATGATGTCCCGCGCGTCGATCCGGGTCGTCGGTTTCCCGATCACCTTGTGCCGGGAGGACGGTTTGGGCTTGCTGGAGACCCTCGGCCGGGTGACCTTCGCGGCCGTCGCGGTCAGCGATCCGAAGGTGGCCGTACGCCCGTCCGGGGCGACCACCATGGTGTTCCGGGTCCGCAGTGTGCGCGCGGGCAGGCGCCAGTGCTGGGCGGCGGCGGTCACCAGTCGGGCGCGCGCGGTGGCCGCCAGCGCGCGGGCCGGTCCGTACAGGGAGCTGACCGAGTTCGAGCCGCCGGTGTACTGGTTTCCCCTGGTGCGGGCGTCGGCGAGCGGGATGTCGACGTCGGCCAGGCGGGCGTCGAGTTCCTCGGCGATCATCATGGCGACGGCGGTGGTGACACCCTGGCCGACCTCGACGCGCGGCAGCCGGACGACCACCCGGTTCGCGGCGGTGACCTCCAGGACCAGCATCTCGTCGTCGTCACCGGTCACCACGACGCCGGACCGCGCGCTCGCGTCCGCGTCCGCCGCCCGGCTCTCGGCGCCCTCCGCCGACGAGTCACAGCCGATCGGCGCGGCCACGGTCAGGGTGGTCGCGGCCAGCGAGTAGACCATGAACCTCCGACGGGACCACTGCCGCTCCATCGCCACCCCTGTCGCTTCGCCCGCTGCCCGTGCGTCTCCTGTGTAGGAGGGGCCGGGCGGCTTCGTGGTTGCGTGTGCCGACGGGGCTTTCGCCCGCGAACACGCCCCGGGCGACCGGGCGACCCGGCGCGTGGCGCGGACGAGCGCGGGCCGGGAGTGGTCCCGGCCCGCGCTACGGTCGTCGATCGTCGGTCGGCGGGGTCAGCCGAGCAACTTGCTCGCCAGGGTCGCGGCGTTGTACGAGCCCCAGCCGGTGGTGAAGTCCCAGCCGGTGGCGGCGGAGTAGGCACCGTTGCTGCCGCTGGTGATGTCGTGGAAGCCGGTGCCGCTCGCCGTGTAGAGGGCGGGGTTGGCGAAGCCGAGGTTGGCCTTGCCGGCCGCCGCGGCCTGCTGGTTGTAGAGCGCGGCGAACGCCGCCCACTCGGGCGCCGCGGCGCTGGTGCCGCCGACCGCGGCCCAGGAACCCTGGGAGTAGATCGAGACGCCGGGGCTGGGGTTGGCGTGCGCGGAGACGTCCGGGACCTGGCGGAAGCCGCCGCCGGCGCTCTTCTGGACCGCGGTCTGCCAGCTGGGGATCTTGAAGACGGAGGACTTGCCACCGCCACCGCCGGACCAGGCCACCTCCTTGCTGAAGGCGTTGGCCGAGGTGACGGTCAGCTTGGTGCCGCCGACGCCGGTGACGTACGGGTCGCTGGCCGGGTAGTCGACGGTGGTGGTGCCGTCGCCCGCGTCGTCGGAGCCGTCGTCGCCGGAGGCCGCGTAGAACCCGAGACCCTGGGCGGCGCCCGCCTTGAAGACGGCGTCCACGGCGTTGATGTTGGAGGTGGTGCGGGCGCTCTCTGAGGCGCCCCAGCTGATCGACGTGGTCGGGATGCCGCTGTCGACGATGGCCTGGTAGGTGTCGACCTCACCGGCGTCGGAGTTGGGGCCCTCGAAGACGGTGACGTTCGCCTTGGGGGCGATGGCGTGCAGCACCTCGATGTCCAGCTCGACCTCGACCTGGCCGTCACCGAGCGCGCCGGAGCCGCCGTCCACCTTGGACACGGTCGGAGTGGGCGAACCCAGGCTGTAGTTGGTGTCGTACTTCGTGATGTTGGACTGCGCGAAGCCGTCGAACTCCAGCAGCGCGATCTTCTGACCGCTGCCGGTGTAGGTGCCGGAGACGTTGTAGCCGCCCTTGAGCTGGGCCGGGGTGTAGCCGCCGCCGGGGCCGTTGCGGGGAGCCACCCGGGAGACCGACTGGTGGTGCAGCTGGGTGCGGTTGTTGAGGCCGGCCACATCGCTGACCAGTGCGGCGACGGAGGTCGGCAGGGTCGGCGCGGCGTCGTTGGCGTAGAACGAACGCCCGGAAGACGCGTCCTTCCAGGTCGACAGCTTGGTGCCGAAGGCCTTCTCCAACTGGGCGGCGGTGCCGCTCGCGTCGACCAGCAGGTTGCCCGAGTGGACCTTGCCGACGGTGAGGCCCTGGCTGCGCAGATAGTCCTTGAGCTGCTTGACCTCGGCGTCGGTCCGGCCGAAGCGGGCTGCGAACTGACCCTTCGTCAGGTAGTGGCCGTAGGAACTCGACCGCGGGTCGCTGACCTTGGCGACGAAGGTGTCAAGGCCCTTGTTGTTTCTGGGGGTCAGGCTGATCGCCACCGATATGCGCTTCCCGGCGGCGACCTTGCCGGTGCGGGTCGCGTGCTTGTTCAGGCCCTTGAGGACGTCTCCGGTGACAGCCGCGCGAGTGGTGTGCGGCTGCACGGTGTTGGCCGCGTAGGCAGCGGGGACCGCGGCGGCGAGCAGGGCCGGTGCGGCGACCAGACCGAGCAGTTTCAGGCGTGACTTCACTGAGATCCTCCGGAGAGTGGGGGCGTGTCCCGGAAGCGGAACGACTTCACCGTAGGAACGGCGGCCCCTCCCCCGTAAGCGGGGGAACCCTTGCTCTCCGTGTTAACTGCACATGTCATGTCAACGGCGTGTGTCGGGTGCGCTGGGGCGTCCGGACCCGGCTGGGCTGACTGATCGTCACTCCCTGTGGCACGGTGGTCACTTGGTCGTCGTCGCCGTACGCCACGGCGGCCCCGGAGGCGAGGACGGCGACCGCCATCGCGTGGGCGAGCGCGGTGCGCGAGCGGACCCCGAGCTTGCGGTACACCCGCGAGAGGGCGCCCTCCACCGTCTTGACGCTGATGAACAGCTTCGCGGCGACCTCCCTGTTGGTGGCCCCGCCGCCGACCAGTTCGGCGATCCTGGCCTCCGTGGGGGTGAGTTCGGGTTCGCCCGCGCCTGTCTCTCCGGTGCGCTCCCCTGCGTCCACCCGCGCCAGCTCGTCCCGGGCCCGTGCCTCGAGCGGCGCGGCGCCGATCCGTTGCGCGGTCTCCAGCGCCTCGCGCAGGACGGTCCGCGCCGCGCTTCTGCGCCGTGACCGGCGTTCGACCGTGCCGAGGGCGATCAGGGCACGCACCAGTTCGACGGGCAACGGGAGCCGGCGCAGCCGGTCCACGGCGGTACGCAGCCGCAGCGCCCCCTCCTTCGCCCGGCCGAGCGCCGCCTCACGCAGTCCCTCGGCCCGTTCC
Source organism: Streptomyces kryoterrae (assembly GCF_054072135.1). NCBI lineage: Bacteria > Bacillati > Actinomycetota > Actinomycetes > Kitasatosporales > Streptomycetaceae > Streptomyces > Streptomyces kryoterrae. Next base: position 1,297,125 of record NZ_CM133358.1, read on the forward strand.
AGGGCTGCCAGTACGCTCGCGGGCGCATCGCCGGACACGCGTGTGCGGGCGTCGTGGAGCACGGCTCCGGCCGCGTCCGTCTCCCCCAGCACGACCAGGGCTTCGGCCAGGTCGGCGTACCAGTGCAGCAACGGCGGGTCGGCCGCGCACATCGCCTCGCCCAGTCGCTTGACGCGTTGCAGTACCTCGACCGCGGCGGCGGCACCCCGTGGGTCGCCGGCGAGCAGTTCGGCCTGGCCGAGCACCGCCAGCGCGCGCAGCAGGAACAGCCGGTCGCCGTCCGCCTCCGAGGCCCGTACCGCCTGCTCGGCGAGGCGACGGGCCTCGTCGGCGCTGCCGCCCGCGGTCGCCGCGAGCGCCGCCGCGTACAGCGCCGGAGCGGTCTGTACGCCTGTCTCCTCCAGGGTGCGTGAGCAGTGGGCGGCGGTGCGCAGGGCCTCCCGGCAGTGCCCGGCGCGCACCTGGATACGGGTCAGCGCGACCAGGGTCGCGACGGTCTCCTCGACCCCCGCGAACTCGCCGATGTCCGCCAGGAGTCGGGTGACCCGCTCCCCCGCCTCGGTGACCCTGTCGGAGTCCAGGGCGAGAATCGCCCGCATCCGGATCAGGCCCCAGCTCTCCGGGCCGGCGTCGGCGCCGCCCGTCAGCGCGAGCGCCTCCTCGAGGGCGGCGTCCGCGGCGACCGACTCCCCGGTCAGGGACAACACCCGGGCGAGGGTGGCGAGTGCCCCGATCCTGGTGTCCGTGTCACCGGCCCGGTCCGCCTGCCGGGCAGCGTGCCGGGCATGCCGGGCGGCCTCCTCCAACTCCCCGCACAGCAGGCCTCGTACGGCCGCCCAGTAGTGCAGCCAGGCCTCCGCCTCCGGATCGCCGGCGGCGTCCCGCAGGCCCTCGCCGATCAGGTCCCGGGTGCCCTCCAGCGCCTGCCCGGCGTTGCGCAGCAGGATCACCCGGGCGCGCGCCCGCTGCCGCGCGGAGCCGGACCCGGCGAGGACGGTTCCGGCCGCCTGCCCCGCCTCCTCCAGCCGTCCGCCGTCGCAGGCGTACTCGGCGGCGGCGAGCAGGCGGTCGGCCCGGTCCGAGGGGCGGTCGGCGGGCGTACGCAGGGCGGCGAGGCCGGCGAGTTCGAAGGCGGCGTCGGGTGTGCCGTCGCGGCGTGCGGTCTCGGCCGCGGACATCAGCGTGCGGGCGGTGGTCTCGTCCTCGTGCGGGTGGGCGAGGGCGAGGTGCCGGGCGCGCTCCACGGGCTCGGTGACCGCGTGGGCCAGCAGGGTGTGCGCCTCACGGCGCCCGTATTCCGGTGCGTCGGCGTGGACGGCGGCCCGGATCAGCGGATGCCGGAAGCCTACGGTTCCGTCGGCGTCGGCCGTCGCGACGCCGAGCCGTTCGGCCTCCGCGAGGTCGGCGGCGGGATCGGGGAGTCCGGCGGCGCGCAGGAGGGTGAGGGTGGGGTGGGCGGCGGCGCTCGAGACAAGGAGGGTGTGCCGGGCTGTCGGCGGCAGTGAGCGCATCGGTTCGAGAAGCCGGTCGCGCAGCCTTCGGGGCACCGCCAGCGGGCGGCCGAGGCCGAGGGGCGCCGCGTCGCGCGGGGCGGCCCGCGCCAACTCGAGTGCGTACGAGGGGTTTCCGGCGGCGGTGTCCTGGACCGCCCGCAGTACGCCCGGCGGCAGATCGGTGCCGGCGACGGTGCGCACGAGGTGGGCCACCTCGCCGTCGTCCAGAGGCGGCACGGGGAGTTCGAGGGTGTCCGGCGGGCAGCGGCGCAGCCGCTCGGGCTGCTCACCGTCGGCGACGCGCTCGGCGGCGACCATCCGTATGTCGAGGCCCGCGACCCGGCGTACGGCGAAGGCGAGCACCTCGGCGGTCGGCTCGTCCAGCCACTGGAGACCGTCGACGACCAGCAGAACGGGGCCGACGGCGGCCAGAACGCGCAGGATTTCGAGAACGGCGACGCGCACCGCGAGCCGGCTGCGTTCGTCGGCCGGCTCGCGGTGGTGCAGCAGGGCCGCCCTCAGTGCCGCCCGGGGTTCGGGCGCCAGTGCCGCCAGGCAGCTCTCCGGCACCCGCGCGAACAGGTCGACGAGGCCGACGAACGGAAGCCCGGCCTCCGCCGGGGCGGGCGAGCAGTGCAGCACTGTTCCGGACGGCTGGGCGTGGACGGCCAGGGACGTCATGAGGGCGGCCACGAGAGTGGACTTGCCGATCCCCGCAGGTCCGTGGAGGAGGACTCCCTGACGGGCTGCCAACTCGGCCCGGGCGGTGTCGAGCAGCTCGCGGCGACCGGTCACGGACGGTTCGCCCATGGAGGACGCCCGCCCTCGGCCCTGGCACGGCAGGTGACGGGGAACTGGATCATGTGCCCATGACAACCTTGCCGGATTCGGCTTGTCAATCGCTCCGCCACGGCCCACGCGAAAAGGGCCCTCGCGGACTCCCGCCCGCGAAGACCCTTCGCCGTCACACCGTCGGGACGACAGGATTTGAACCTGCGACCCCTTGACCCCCAGGAGTGAGGGTCGGAAGCATTATCCGGACATAGCAGGCTTGAGCTAGGCGCATACAGTGCATGCGAGGGCCTGACGTGCGCCACCGGGCACACCGTGACCCCAACAGCCGATTCGCCAGCCGCGCTTCGCAGTCCAACCTCGAAGGTGCCACCGAGGAGGCCCTCTGCCGCAAACTCACTGCCGAGTTCAAGAGCAACAAAACCTGGAACCACACCCGCTGGGCCGTCGCCGTCTTCGACCCATACACCGTAACGCGCCGGTTCATCGGCTCAGTCACCTGCACTCCGTGAGCCGCTCGACGGCGGCGCAAGCTGCCGTCAGCCCCCACCTCCGTGAAATCCCGGCCGTTCTTTGGAAGGCCGCCAGGGTGCCTGTCCGGAGACTTCGGGGCCCCTCAGGTTCAGGTCGCGCACCGCGGCCAGGACATGGGTGGAGTCGGTGCGCTGCGTGGTGTGCTCGCGCACCAGCCCGGCCCTCCTGAGACCGGCCGGCGCGAGGTCGAAGAGGCGGTCGGCTCGGTCGCCCTCGCGACCTGCGTGGTCAGAGACGGGACTTGCTCACCGGAACGGACACATCGGCAGCTGCATCGGTCATCGGAGCGGCCCGAGCGTGCCTTCCGATCATGCTGCTGCACCGGGAAACTCCAAGATTCCCAACAGGGTCAAGCCGAAAGGTCGGACCGGTTGCCGGTCAGCACACACCTACGAGGTCCTGTTCGATGGCGTCCACCGTTTCCAGCAGATCCCGCGCGACGGTGCGCAGATCCCGGTTCCTGACCGTGTCGCCCACCACGATCGCGGCCATCGGACCGGCCTTGCCCAGGCGGACCGGGGCGGCCAGTTCCACCAGTTCGGGAATGTGCTCGCTCCTCGCGTACGACAGTCCGGTCCGCCGGATCCGTTCGAACTCGCGCCGCAGCGCATCCGTTCTCGCCGAGATCACGCGTGAGCCGGGCATCGTGGTGGCGAAGAGGTCGGCCGGGTTCCGCTCAGCCATCGCGAGCAGAAGCCTGCCCGCCGCCGACCCGTGTGCGGGGACCGGCTGCCGCAGCGCCATCGCCAGCCGGACGTGCTCCTGGCCAAAGAGGGTGCCGACGTGCTGGACCATGGTGCCCGACAGCGTGCCGAGGCTGACGATCCTGTTTGTCAGCTGGAACAGTTCGATCAGAAAGGGAGTGACCGGATAGTTGAGCCACTGCACCGACTCGGAACCGCCGGCGGCCGCCAACCGCGGCAAGTAGGTGCCGAGTTCGTAGTACTTCGACTCCTTCCGTGCGGTGAGGCCGATGTCCGTGAGCACCCGCATCAAACGGTGCAGCGTGGACTTGGGGAGGTTCACCAGGTGTGACAGTTCCGACAGGGTCAGCGGCCGCGACGCCTCGGCCAGGGTCTCCAGGACGGCGAGCGCTTTGCGCAGCGGGCCTCCTGCGGCTCCGGGCGCCAGAGGACCTCGCTCATCGTCCACGCGAAACTCCCGTCGCTGAAGCGCATCCAACTGATCCATGCCTACCTGTGCGCGCACGGCGAACTCAAGATCGACCGGAGGTACTGTCCCGAGGAACCATGGCATTGGGCCCCTTCTGACATTCGTGGCCCATGCCCGGCGACCCGGGCTGCCGTTGCCATGGTCGTTCCGGAAAGTGGAAACGCCTGTTGAGGGCGTGACCTCACCCTCCCTAGTCTGCCGGGCGTGGCTAATGTGAGCTCGGATGAGAATGCGGACAGCGGTGTGACCCGCCGCGTGCTGCTGGCCGGTCCCCGATCCTTCTGTGCGGGTGTCGAGCGGGCCATCGAGATCGTCGAGCGGGCGCTGGAATCGCGCGGCGCCCCTGTCTACGTCCGCAAGCAGATCGTGCACAACACCACCGTTGTCGACGACCTCGCGGAACGTGGCGCGGTGTTCGTCGACGAACTGGACGAGGTGCCCGACTACGCGACGGTGGTGTTCTCCGCACACGGGGTCTCGCCCGCGGTGCGCAAGGAGGCGGCCCGGCGCGGTCTCGACGTGATCGACGGAACCTGTCCCCTGGTCGCCAAGGTGCATGCCGAGGCGCGTCGTTTCGCGGCCCGGGGCGACACCATCGTCCTCGTGGGACACGGGGGGCACGAGGAGGTCGAGGGCACCCTCGGCGAGGCACCGGAGTCCATGGTGCTGGTCCAGACTGCCGACGAGGTACGCGGAATGTCCGGAGCTGACGGACGTAACGTGTCATACCTCACTCAGACCACGCTGGCCGTCGACGAGACCGCGGAGGTCGTCGAGGCCCTGAGGGAGAAGTTCCCGCTGCTCCAGGAGCCGCCGTCCGACGACATCTGCTACGCCACCACCAACCGGCAGGCCGCACTCAAGGCGATCGTCCAGGAGTCGGACCTCGTCCTGGTCATCGGCTCGGAGAACTCCTCCAACTCGGTCCGCCTGGTGGAGACAGCGCGCCGCGAGGGCACCCGCGCCGAGCTGATCGACCGTGCCGCCGACATCCGGCCGGAATGGCTGCATGACGTGCGGACCGTAGGGCTCACGGCCGGCGCCTCGGCACCGCCCGCCCTGGTGACGGAGGTCGTGACCTGGTTGAACACCTTCGGACCGGTCAGTGTCGAGGAACGTGAGATCGCCCGCGAAACCGTCCGTTTCGACCTTCCTTCGGCGGTGCGCGGCGACGCGCGGCGGCCGGCGGACGGCCGTACCAGCTGAGCGAGGAAAGACGTGTCATTCTCTGTGCTCGGCCGTATCACCGGCCTTGAGGACCTCAAGAGGCTGCGTCCGGATCAACTGCCCGTGTTGGCAAGCGAGATCAGGGAGTTCCTGGTCGACAAGGTCTGCGCGTCCGGCGGGCACCTCGGCCCGAACCTCGGTGTGGTGGAGCTGACCATCGCGCTGCACCGGGTGTTCGACTCCCCCACGGACCGGATGGTGTTCGACACCGGACACCAGTCCTACGTCCACAAGATGCTCACCGGTCGGCAGGCCGCCTTCGACTCGCTGCGCACCGCCGGGGGCCTGTCCGGTTATCCGCTCCGCGAGGAGTCCGAGCACGATCTCGTGGAGAACTCGCACGCCTCCACGGCGCTGTCCTACGCGGACGGCTTGGCCAAGGCCCGGCGGCTGCTCGGCGAGGACCACCGTCGCGTCGTCGCGGTCACCGGGGACGGCGCGCTGACCGGCGGCATGGCCTGGGAAGCCATGAACAACCTCGGCCGCGGCACCGATCGGGTGGTGGTCGTCCTCAACGACAACGGCCGCTCCTACGACCCCACGATCGGCGGGCTGGCCGAGCACCTGACCGCCCTGCGTGCCGGCCTGCACCAAGGGCCCAACCTCTTCGAGACCATCGGCTTCACCTACCTCGGCCCGGTGGACGGGCACGACATCGCCGCCGTCGAGCAGGCGTGCCGACAGGCGACGGACCTGGACGGTCCGGTCATGGTCCACTGCGTCACCGAGAAGGGCCGGGGGTACCCCCACGCCGAGAACGACGAGGCCGACCGCATGCACGGTATCGGCGTCATCGACCCCGCCACCGGCCGGTCGCGCGGCGGCTCCACACCCTCGTGGACCGGTACGTTCGGCGCCCGGATGGAGCGGATCGGTGAAGCGCGGCCCGACGTCGTCGCGCTGACCGCCGCGATGCTGCAACCGGTCGGTCTGCTCCGGTTCGCCCAGCGCTTCCCGGACCGGGTGTTCGACCTCGGCATCGCCGAACAGCACGCGGTGACCAGCGCCGCAGGGCTGGCCATGGGCGGCCTGCATCCTGTGGTCTGTCTGTACGCCACGTTCCTCAACCGGGCCGTGGACCAGATCATGATGGACGTGGCCCTGCACGAACTGCCGGTGACCTTCGTCCTGGACCGTGCGGGCGTCACCGGTCCCGACGGACCCAGCCACCACGGCATGTGGGATCTCGCCCTGCTGGGGACGGTGCCGGGTATGCGTGTCGCCGCGCCGCGCGACCCCGTCCGGCTCGCGGAACTGCTGGACGAGGCGCTGGACACGCGGGACGGTCCCACCGCGCTGCGCTTCCCGAAGGGCAGCGCAGGCCCGGAGATCCCCGCTCTGACCCGTATGGAGGGCGTGGACATCCTGCACCGCACTCGGTCCCGACCGCTGGACGTCCTGCTCGTCAGTACCGGGGTACTCGCGGGCACCGCGCTGCGCGCGGCGGAGCTGTTGGCCGACGAGGGCGTCGGGGTCACGGTCGTCGACCCGCGCTGGGTGCTGCCCGTCAATCCTGTCCTGGTCCATCTCGCCTCCCGGCACCGGCTGATGCTCTCCGTCGAGGACGGGGTGCGCACCGGGGGTGTGGGAGCGGCACTGGCTCAGGCATGCGCCGATGCCCGGGTGACTACGCCGGTGCACGCCCTGGGGCTGCCCCGCAGGTTCCTCCGCCAAGGTGACCGACCCGGCATCCTCGCCGAACACGGTCTCAGCTCAGAGTCCATCGCCGAAACCGCACTCGCCCTGCACAACGCCGCGGCGACGCCCCACGCACCCGCACCTCGTCGGGAAAGGACACCACGGTGACCCAGGTAGCGCTCGGTATGCCCGCTTCACCGCCTGCCACACTCGCCACCCGCCGCAGGACCCGCCAGTTGCAGGTCGGTTCGGTCGGGGTGGGCAGTGCGCACCCTGTTTCGGTGCAGTCGATGACCACGACCGTCACGGCCGACGTCGACGCCACGCTCCAGCAGATCGCCGAACTCACCGCCGCGGGCTGCGACATCGTTCGCGTCGCCTGCCCGAGCGCCGACGACGCGGAGGCGTTGCCCACGATCGTCCGGAAGTCGAAGATCCCGGTCATCGCCGACATCCACTTCCAGCCGAAGTACGTCTTCGCGGCCATCGAGGCCGGCTGCGCCGCGGTGCGTGTCAATCCGGGCAACATCAAGAAGTTCGACGACAGAATCGGCGAGATCGCCCGCGCGGCCACGGACCACGGCGTCCCGATCCGGATCGGAGTGAATGCCGGGTCACTGGATGCACGCCTGATGCGCAAGTACGGGAAGGCCACCCCGGAGGCGCTGGCCGAATCCGCGTTGTGGGAGGCATCACTCTTCGCCGAGCACGGCTTCCACGAGCTGAAGATCTCGGTCAAGCACAACGACCCAGTGGTCATGATCCGTGCCTACGAGATCCTTGCCGAGCAGTGCGACTACCCGTTGCACCTGGGCGTCACTGAGGCGGGGCCGGCGTTCCAGGGCACCGTCAAGTCCGCGGTCGCCTTCGGTACGCTGCTGCGCCAGGGCATCGGTGACACCATCCGCGTCTCCCTCTCGGCGCCGCCGGTGGAGGAGGTCAAGGTCGGTTCCCAGATCCTCCAGTCGCTCAATCTGCGGCCCCGCAAGCTGGAGATCGTTTCCTGCCCCTCGTGCGGCCGGGCGCAGGTGGACGTCTACAAGCTCGCCAACGAGGTCACCGCCGGCCTGGAGGGTATGGAGGTGCCCTTGCGGGTCGCTGTGATGGGGTGCGTGGTCAACGGTCCCGGGGAGGCGCGCGAGGCCGACCTCGGAGTGGCGTCCGGCAACGGCAAGGGCCAGATCTTCGTCAGGGGCGAGGTCATCAAGACCGTTCCCGAGCACCGCATCGTGGAGACCCTCATCGAGGAGGCCATGAACCTCGCCGAGACGATGGACCCGGAGGCCGGAGGATCCGTCACGGTCGTCACTGGCTGAATGAGGGATTCCCCCTGGGGGAACAAGAACAGCTCGATCACCCAACTCCCCGGAGTGGACCACTGTAAGGTCACTGACGTCGCCTTTCCGACTGTCAATGACTATATGGGGCCACATTCGGGGAGTTTTGATGTGATCGCGTTACCTGACTCCATGCTGGACCTACCCCGAACGCCGACCTTCCGGCGGTGAACGGAAAACCGGCAGTGCCAGAGCGATACCGCTCGAGGAAGCGCGGCTCGATCCACCCTCCGGGCCCGTCCTGCGGTCGACCAGTCCCGTTTCGTCATCCCCTCAGGACTTGCCGAGCGAGCTATGCCGCATACGCGAGTGAAAAGCGCAGAACGACACTCGATCCGGGGCGTCATGCCCGAAACCCGGCGCAGAGACGAACACCCCGGCTGCCGCGCTGCTTATTCCTTGGAGGCTTTGTCATGATCACCAAGGTCAAGACTGCTGAAACCACGATACGTCCGGTAAAGGCACTGGTCCGGGCGGCGGATCCGCTGACGCATTCAGCGATCAGCAATCAGCTCGGCGCCTTGCCGAACATAGAAGTCGTCACGCTGGAGCGCCCCGGCCCGGCCGACGTGGCCGTGGTCGTCATCGACCGCATGACCGTGGGAGTGACGTCGTTACTGCGCCAGCTGAAGGATTCCGTACGGGTACCGGTGGTGCTCATCCCGTCGGAGATCGACCGTGCCGACTTGTTCACCGCGGTGGAGTGCAACGTGGTCGCGGTACTGCCACGGGTCGCCGCCACCAGCAACCGCATCGAGGAGGCGGTGCTGACGGCCGCGTCCGGCGGGGGGGTGCTGCCCTCGAAACTACTGGGCGAACTGCTCCGGCAGTTCGAGCGGATGCAGCGTGAGGTCCTGTCACCGCACGGCCTGCACACCTCCGGGCTCACTCCCCGGGAGATCGATGTGCTGCGGCTGATGTCGGAGGGCCTGGACACCGCCGAGATAGCCACCAGGATGTGCCTGTCGGAACGGGCGGTCAAACGCGTCGTCTTCGGGGTCACCCAGCGCCTGAATCTCCGCAACCGGCCTCACGCGGTGGCGTATGCCTTACGAAGCGGCGTCATCTGACCGAGGTCCGGCGCCCGCGAGGGACGACGGGCCGGCCCCGGAACCCGTGGCCGCGGATCCTGTCGGAACCACATTGACGGCCGTCGGCGCGCGAAACGCCCACGGCGGCCGTCCCTCCCGGCGCATCGCCCTGTGCAGCAGCACCACGTAGGCGAAGTCCAGAGCGACGTAGGTCGGCACCAGCACCTGGAGCAGGTGGTGGGAGGGGTAGACGACGAAGGCGGTCAGCCCGGCGAAGAGGGACCCCACGGTCTTCGCGACGGCGATGTACATCGACTGTCCCACACTGGACCCGCGGCGCCTGAGCAACAGGATGAACGAGGCGCTCAGCGGTACCTGGATGATCATTCCGGTGTACATGCCGTCTCGGTCGTGGAACTCGTTCGCGCCGACCATGACGATCACCGACGCCCACACCAGCACGCCGGCGAGTGTCCACCGGAAGATCCGCGCCGACAGACCGGGGTGGTCGCGCGGCCCGTACCTCAGTGCCTGGTACAGCAGGACGACGTCGAAGATGACCCAGAGCACGTTGATCTGTCGCTGGGTCGGTGTCTGTTCCAGCAGGAAGGTCAGGCTGAACTCCCAGGCGAAGTTCACCGCCACCAGGTAGGCGGGTATCCCCACGCGCCCGTCCTGACGTCCCTGTCGGATCGCCAGGACATACGTCACTATCCAGCCCAGCGCGGTCGGCCCGGCGACCGCCGCGAAGAGCCCGTCCGGAACGTCGACCGCCCCCACCGTGACCGGTGCGACCTGTGACATCGGGAAGAGAGAGGGGGGCAGCCAGACCATGGGGATCCTTCGTGGGTCAGGGCGGGGCGGAACGGGCGGGGTGAGACGGGCAGAAGACGGGTCAGAGGCTGGGCACGATGGGCTCCAGGCCGAAGAACGACCCGCCGTACAGTTCGTGACCGACGTGAACGTTGAGCATCGCGTGGCGGGCCGCGGTATTGGCGTCCCGCCAGTACCGCTGCAACGGGTTCGACTCGGCGAAGGACGCCGCACCGTGCGCCCACAGCAACTCGTCGAGCGCCACGGTCACCAGGCTGACCGCTTGGCCGACATCGCCGCGGATACGCAGGAGCTCGCCCTCCGGCAGCGAGACGGCCGCGCGGGCGGCCTCGTCGATCACGTCCGCGGCCCGGTTCACATGCATCTCGGCGGCGTCGATCGACAGAGCCGTCCTGCCGAGCGAGGACACGAAGGTCCGTGAGTCCGTCTGGCTGGTGTACTTGGTGGGCGCGATGCCTCGATGGGGCGCCTTCTCCACGACGAAGGCGCGGGCTGCCTGGCCGGCGCCGACCACCACGGAGGCGCAGACCACCGCCAGGGCCGCGATCGCGGCTGTGCGGAACAGCGGCGGCAGGCTGACGTCGGTGGCGTTCTCCCGCCCGCGCTGCACCTCGGCCGGGATCACCCGGTGCTCGGGGACGAACGCGTCCCGGAGCACGACGGTGTGGCTACCGGTGGCACGCATGCCGACGGTGTGCCAGGTGTCGTCGATGGTGAGGTCAGCGGCGGGCACCAGCACGGAGAGCCCGCCGACGGGCTCCCCGTCAGGATCCAGCTCCCGGGCGACCAGGATCGCCCAGTCGTCGTGCAGGATGCCGGTGCCGTACGGCCAGGTGCCCGTGAGCAGATAGCCGCCCTCGGTGCGTACCGCGGTGCCCGCGGCCGCGAAGACCGAAGCCAGCTTGGCGCCGGGGTTGTCCCCGAACACCTCGTCCCGCGCCGTCCGGGGGAACTTCGCGGCGAGCAGGTTGGAGCCGTTGATGTTGTTGACCACCCACGAGGTGGACGGGCAGTAGTGGGAGAGGGCCTTGGCAACCTCGCTCATGGTCCGGACGTCGGTTTCAAGGCCGCCGTAGGCCCTCGCGGTCCAGAGCATGCCCAGCTGCGCCTCGTCGATGGCCCGGACCGTGGCGTCGGGCAACCGCCGCTCCCGCTCCCCCTCGGCGACGCCGTCCGCGAAGACCGGCCCGAATTTGTGGACCCTGTCCACCAGTTGGGTCCGCAGTTCCATCGGGTCCGTTCGGATGTTCGTCATGGTCACCATTCCGGGCTTTTGGTGATGAGGTTGGTGAAGTCGAAGTAGTCCCGCCAGGCACTGATCCGGCCGGCCCGTAGTTCGAAGGCCGCCATCACCTTCAGGTTCAATGCGATGGGGGTGCCGTCGACACGGAGCATGTTCTCCATGCGCTCGGCCAGGACGGTGCCCCCGACCGTGGCCATGTGCCGGAACCTCACCTCCAGCCGCGCGAAGTCGGGCGGCATGAGCTGGAGGATCTCCACCTTGCCCCGGCATATTGGGGAGCCGGGGTTCTCCCACACACAGTCGTCGGTCAGACAACGGTCCACGGCCGCCCGGACGTCCGCCGGGGTCGGCCCCATCGACGTCAGGAAGTCATGGACGAGACGCTCGGCGTCGGTGGAAGACATGGTCAGCACCCTCTGTTCGTCGCGTCGGTCCGGCCGAGGAGCCGGTCGAAGGCCGCGCCGAGTTCCTGGTCGGCGTGCCGGCCAAGATTGACACCGCGCCAGGCGACGTGCTGGTCCGGCCGCACCAGGACGGCGCCGTCGTCGTCGATCTCCCGCACCGCGGCCCAGGCGCCCTCTGCGTCCCAGTGGCCCATCGCGTCGGGCTCGCTACCGATGGGCACCACGGTGAGCGCCACCCCGTGGGCGTCCGCGGCCTTCTTGGCGGCGGACGCCCATCCCTCGCCCAGCGGCCCCGTGATCAGTACGAAGCCGCCGTCGCCGCCGACCAGGTCGTGTGTGGAGACCCGGGTGCCGCCTTGCCGCAACCACACGTGCGGGAGCCGGTGCCCCGGCCGGGTCGTCGGACGGTAGACCGCGCCCATCGGGTCCCGGGGCGGCGGCGGGGTGCCGTCCGGGAGCACCGCGCCGGCCGCATAGTGGTGACCGAGCTCGATGTCGTGCGCCTGGTACTCGATGCGCTGGGTGCCGAACACCTCCCGCACCACGGACCGCCGGGTCTCGCCCATCGGTGTGTCGGCCAGCAGTTCGCGGATGCCGGCCTCGGTGGCCGCCGGCTTCCCGTGCACCATGCCGAGGACCGCGAACAGGGTCCCGTAGTTGAGCAGACAACCCATCGCCCAGCCCACGTTGCGCCTGGCGACGGGCAGCCTCTCCGCCTCGTAGGAGTCGAGCAGCGCGTCGTCGGCCCGGCCGTCGAGCACGGCCTTGAGCTTCCAGGCGAGGTTGTGCACGTCCTGGATCGCCGTGTTCAGGCCACCGCCGGCGGCGGGTGGCTGCCGATGCGCGGCGTCGCCGGCGAGGAAGGCGCGGCCGGCCCGGAACGACCGGGCCACGACGGCCTCCGGCCGGTACTCGCCGGCATGGTGGATCTGTATGCCGAGGTCCTCCGGCAGTTTCAGCAGTTCCCGCACCCGGCCCGCGAGCGCCTCCGCGCCGAGGTCGCCCGCGGCCGTGCCCGGCGGTACCCGGAAGTGCAGTGCCCACTCCTCGGACGCCGAGCCCCAGTGGGGTCCGGACGCGACGAGTACCGAGACCTCGCCATCGAGGCCGAAGATGTGGGTCATCAGCAGCGAGTCGCTCCACCAGGGGGAGAGGTCCGCGCTGAAGTGGACCGAGATGATGGTGAACCCGCCGCCTGCGCCGTCCATCGGAATGCCGAGCGAACCGCCGACGCTCCTGCCGCCGTCGGCGCCCAGCAGATACCGGGCACGGACCGTGCCGACCTCGCCGGTGACCCGGTCGGTCACCCGTGCCCGGACCCCGTTCTCGTCCTGGGTGATCTCTTCCATCTGATGGTTGAAGAGCAGGCTGGACGGAGCCCGTCGCTCCGCATGCCGCCGCAGCAGCGGTTCGAGCCGGTGCTGCGGAAGGTTGGTCGAGGGTCCCGTACTGTCGGCGGCGTAGGGTCCGGCCGTGCTGCCGCCGCCGAAAGCGTCAGTCCGGTACAGCTCCCGCCCGTCCACGGGGCCGTCGCCACCCAGCGAGGTACGCCAGGCGACCTCACTCATGTTCGGGAGCGGGCAGCTGATCCGGTAGATGTCGTCGGCGATGCCGTGCTGCCGGAATATCTCCATGGTGCGCTGGTTCAGATAATGCGCCCGGGGCAGGACCGACGTCGACTCGCGACGCTCCACCACCAGGTGGCGCACCCCCACGTCGGACAGGAACACCGACGCGGCGAGTCCGCAGCCGCCACCGCCGACCACGAGAACAGGCACTTCTACGTCAAACATTGCTCTTCCCCTGAGCTTCGGACGAACTACTGGCAGAGCGGGTCACTCTTCGTGAGCCGCCTTGTTCTCGTGCAGGACGATGACCGCGGCCGGGCACTGCAGAGCTGCTTCCCGGACCTGTGCGTGCTCTCGCTCCGACGGGACCGGCTCAAGCAGGACCACCCTGCCGTCGTCGTCGTTCTGGTCGAAGACCGTCGGCGCGTGCCGCGCGCAGTTCCCGACGGCGTAACACCTGCTGTCGTCGACTTCGACCTTCATGGTCGTCTCCCCCCTGCCGGTCACCAGGTGACCGGCAGGGCGTTCGCACCGAAGACCAGCGCGTTGGTGCGGTACTCCACCTCGTCGTGCGGGATCGCCGAGCGCAGCGTGGGGAACCTGGCGAACAGGGCCGGCAGAGCGACGCGCAGTTCCATACGCGCCAGTTGCTGGCCCAGGCACTGGTGCGGGCCGAAGCCGAAGGTGAGGTGGCGCTGCGGGGGCCGGCGCACGTCCAGGCTGTCCAGATCCTGACCGGTCGTGCCGGGGTCCCGGTTGGCGGCCAGTACGGACGCCACCACGTGCTCACCCTCCTTGATCTCCTGGTCGCGTACGCAGATGTTCCCGGCCGCCTGCCGCGGCAGGACGGTGGCCGGGGCGGTGTACCGCAGCAGTTCCTCGACGGCGCTGTCGGTCACCGAGGGGTCGTCACGTACCGCCGCGAGCTGCTCGGGGTGCTGGAGCAGCAGGGCGATGCTTGCCGAAAGGGTGCTGGCGATCGTCTCGTGCCCGGCGATGAGCAGCATGTTGCCGATACCGGCCAGTTCCTCGTCGCTCAGCTGGTCGCCGAATTCACGCACCACACGGCCCAGTACGTTCTCGCCCGCGCTCTCCCGGTGCTGCGCCACGAGTTCGGCCATGTACGCCATCATCTCGGCGGCCTTCTCCATCTGGACTTCGCGGCTCTGGCCGAAGTCCAGCGCGAGAGCGGTACGGCGCTGGAACCCCTCGCGGTCGCTGTAGGGCACACCCAGCAGCTCGCAGATGACGAGGGTCGGGATCGGGGTGCAGAAGACCTGCACCAGGTCAGCGCCGGGACCGGCCTCCGCCAGCGCGTCCAGTGCGGAATCGACGGCGGTCTCGATACTCGGCCGCAGCTCGCGCGCCCGCTTGGTGGTGAACGACCCGGTCAGCATGCTCCGCAGCCGGGTGTGCTCGGGGCCGTCGTAGCTCAGCAGGTTGCCTGGCTGGTACGGCATCGAGCCGCCCATGTGCAGCTGGTCGTCCGCGAGTACGTTCTTGACGTCCTCGTAACGGGTGACGACCACCGCCTCGAACTCGCCCAGCATCGGGCTGGGCACCTTGACCCGGCTGAACTCGTCGTCCTTCTGCGCGTCGTACAGCTCGGCAACCGGGGCGAACGGGCATTGGGCGGCCCGTCCGCCGATGGGGATGGTTGTCGACTCGGTCATGAGACGGCCCTGCTTTCGTGTCGTGAGGAGCGGATGTTCAAAGAGCGGAACGTGGAGCCGTGCGCGGCCGGCCGGGGATCGCGGCCCCGGTCACCAGGGCGAACGCCGCGCCGGTCATGCCGACCACGGCGACGAGCACGAACGCCTCGCGTGTGGGAACCGATGGCGTGCCGAGCGACCCGCTCAGATCGGCGAATATCGCCCCGACCACGGCGCCGGACAGTGACGTACCGATGGAACGCATGAGTGTGTTGAACCCGTTGGCGACCCCGGTCTCGGCGGGCGATACGGCTGCCATGATCAACGCGGGGATCGCTCCGTAGGCGAAGCCGACGCCGCCCTGGGTCACCACGGTGCCGATCACCAGCACCGGGACCGAGTCCATCCGGGCCAGGCAGGCCGCATACCCCAGGCCGATCAGCACGGTGCCCAGCAGGAGCGAGAACTTGGGGCCGCGCGCCGCTGACAACTTGGCACCGACCGTGGACGCGCCCATCATCGCCAGCCCGGCCGGCAGCATCAGCAGACCGGCCTGGAGCATCGAGCGCCCCAGTCCGTAGCCCGTGCGGGTCGGCAGTTGCAGCAGCTGAGGCACCATCAGGAGCTGCGCGTACAGGGCGAAGCCGACAACGATGGAGGTGATGTTCACCAGCAGGACCGGCCGCCGTGCCGCGGTGCCCAGGTCGATCAGCGGATCGGTCACCCGGCGTTCCCAGACGACCCACAGCGCCAGTACCACCCCGGAGGCCATCGCCAGGCCCACGGTGGAAGCGCTGAGCCAGCCCCACTCGCCGCCGTAGGAGATCGCCACGAGCAGCGCGGTGAGGCCGACAACGAGGCCCGCCGTCCCGACGCCGTCGAAACGCCCGTCGGCCGGCGCCGGGGCAGGTGGGACCAGTCGGGCCACCAGCACGGCCATCAGGGCCGTCAGTGAGCTGGTCGCCCAGAAGAGCAGGTGCCAGTCGGCGGACTGGGCCACCAACGCGGCCAGCGGCAGCCCTGCCGCCGCACCGACACCCAGGACGGAGGAGGTGAGTGCGATCGCCGAGCCTAGTCGTCGCTCGGACAGCACATCGCGCAGCAGACTGATGCCGAGCGGTATGAGCCCCATTCCGACGCCTTGGAGGGCGCGCCCGACGACCATCGGGGGCACCGAGTCGGCGACCGCGCACAGCAGCGAGCCCAGCGTGACCACGCCGAGCACACTCAGCATCAGCCGCCGCTTGCCGTAGAGATCGCCCAGCCGACCGACGACGGGGCTGGTGACGGCGCCGCCCAGCAGCGTCGCGGTGACGACCCACGAGGCGCCTGTCACCCCGGCGTGCAACAGCCTGGGCAACTCCCCCACCAGCGGCACCATCATGGTCTGGGCCATCGCGGCAATCCCTGCGGCGGAGGCGACGACCACGACGGCCCGGCGTTCGGCGGAGGGGGCGAGCGGCCGCGCCCCGGGCCGGGCGACGTCCGACGGGGCAGGGCGTGACTCCCTCATCTATATCCGCCTGCCCACGATGAAGTCGGCGACCTCCTGGAATTCGCCGCGCACGTCGTCGGGCATACCGACGACGGTCAGGCACTCGGTCGCCGCGGCGATCTGACGGTCCGCCTCGTTCCGCGCCCAGTCCCGTCCGCCTGCTCGTTCCACGAGTTCGGTCACGCGTCGGATGTCGGATTCGGCCAATGGCTCCGGTCGCAGATACAGGGCGCGCAGCTCGTCCGTCCCTGGTGCCTCGAGTGCCGCGACCACGGGCAGGGACTTCTTGCGGACCCGCAGGTCGGCCGCCACCTGTTTCCCGGTGCTGTCCGGGTCGCCCCAGATGCCCAGCAGGTCGTCGACGAGCTGGAAGGCGAGCCCGACGTGTTCCCCGAAGGCGCCGAGCCGCTCGACCAGGTGCCGTTCGGCGCCGAGCAGTTCGGCGCCCAGCGCGCAGGCGCTGCCGAGCAGGGCGCCGGTCTTGTCACCGGCCATGCGCACACACTCGGCGAGGGTCACGTCCTCGCGTCGTTCGAACGCGACGTCGGCGGCCTGGCCGTCGATCATCCGCTGGGTCGCGGTCATCAGCGCCAGGGTGGCGGAACGGGCGCCCGTGCCCGGCGCGCTCATCAGTACGGACGTGGCCGCGGTGACCATGGCGTCACCTGCCAGGATGGCGCCCGGCACCCCGAAGACGGTCCAGGCGGTCGCCCGCCCCCGCCGGGTCTCGTCGCCGTCCATGATGTCGTCGTGCAGCAGCGAGAAGTTGTGCACCAGTTCCACGGCCACCGCGGCGGGCAGGCCGTCCGCCGCCGCCGCGCCGGCCGCCCGGGCCGACAGCAGCGCCAGGGCGGGCCGGACCATCTTGCCGCCCCAGGTGCCGGTGGGACGCCCGTCGGCGTCCGCCCAGCCGAAGTGGTACTGGGCGATCCTGCTGGTCTCCGGACCCAGGTGCAGACCGACGGCGTCACGCAGGGCGGGGTCGAGCAGCGTCCGGCCGGTGTCGAGAACGGCGGACAGGCTTCGGATCGGCGTCGTCGTCATGAGGTCCACCGGCCGCCCGTACGACGGAGGGGGAACCGGGGCCCGGTTCGGCACCGGTCCCTTCTCGGGCGGTCCGGGAGCACGCTGGCGTGTCGCATGGTGCACCTTCGCTGTCGGCTCGTGATGGTCACGGAGTGGGTAGATCGGGCGAGGCCGGCCCGGGTGGGCTCAGCAGGGCCCGCCGCAGCACCTTGAAGGAGGTGACGAGCGTGCGGGGCGGGGCCAGCAGGAAGAGGACGTCACGGTTTGCGCTGCACACGACCGGGTCGTGGGGCACGTGATCGCGCACTCGGTCGAGGTACCGGGTCAACAGCCGGGCGACGGGCCCGGACCGCACCGCGTTCCCCGCGACGCCCGGCATCGGGCTGTCGGCGCCCGTCGCGACCTCCCACGCCGAGCGGGAGGAGCGCAGCACCGCCCGTTGAAGGGCGTTGGCCGAGGGGGTGCGGTTGCCGGCCAGTGCCTTTCCGAGGGCGACGGCGTTCAGGGCGGCGACGGACAGGCCCTGTCCGTAGACGGGGTTGAGCGCGCACAGCGCGTCTCCGACGACGAGCAGTCCGGTGTGGTGCCGTCCCATGCGGTCGTAGCGACGACGCCGGTTGGATGTGTGCCGGTACCCCACGGGCCGGCCGACCGGACGCGCCGAGCTGAGCCACTTGTGCGGGGCGGAGTGCGGCAGTTGGCCGGCGAAGTCGATGAAGTCCTCGGTGCCGTTGGGGGGCGCCTGGTCGCGCGGCCCGGACAGGGTGACCATCCAGCGGTCGCCCTCGGCGGGCAGGATGATGGCGCCGAGCGGCTGGCCGGCGTCGGGCACGATGTAGAAGCCGCTGAGGTCCTCGGGCCCCTCGTCGGCGTGGAAGATGCAGGTGGCGTACGCCCGCCCGGTCTCGACGAGTTCCTCGGCCGGCGGCAGGGCACCCATCTCGGCCAGCCAGGCCGGGGTGCGGCTGGCCCGTCCGGTGGCGTCCACCACGAGGTCGGCCTCGATCTCCTGCCGGGTGTGGTGGTCGCCGCCCCGGTCACGGACCACGACACCGGTGATGTGTCCGGGTCGGCCGAGCAGGCCGGCCACCTCGACACCGGTGCGGACGTGGATGCGGGAACCGTCCAGGACTCGTCGGCGGATGTGGTGCTCCAGAAACGGACGGGACGGGGTCATGATGGGCTCGGACGGATTACGGCGGGATATCCACTGCCCCGCCTGCCACACGCCGAGGTCGCCGGGGACCGCCAGCCGCGGGGCCCCCGAGTCGACCAGTGCCGACGGCAGGCCGGGCAGCAGTTCGTCCAGGGCGTTCATGCCGCTGGTGAGCAGGACATGGGTGTGGCGTGACTGTGGCACGCCGGCGCGGGGCCCCGGGGCATCCTCGTACTGGTCACGCTCGAGTACCGTCACGCGTTCCGCGTGGCCGGCGAGGACGTGTGCGGTCAGCAGCCCCGCGACGCTGCCTCCCACCACGACCACATGTCCCAGCCCGGACGGTGCGGACCGCCCGGACGGTGCGGGCAGAGGACGGCTGCCGGCGACGTCATCGGTGTCCGCCGGCCGCGGCGGCGCGACGGCTGCCCGGTCAGCGCCCGCCGGTTCGTCCGCGGAGGTGTCGTCCAGCCTGGCGGCCAGGAAGCGTATCCCGGAGGTCTTGGCCGAGCCCGGCTCGTCGCCGAGCATATGACCGACCAGTTCCAGGTGGGTGCGCCGCCAGCGCCGTACGGCGTCGTTCAGTCCGGTCAGCCGCCGGGAGTCCGCCGACGGACGGCCCTCAGCGCCTTTTTTCACCAACTGTCCGACGAGGCCGAACAGTTCGTGGAACTGCTTCGACTGCAATCCGCTCGCCGTGCCGAACCGGTCCCGGAAGAGCATGAACTCCTCCCGCAGCAGCGTATGGCGCAACAGCGTCAGCTGTCCCTCCATGGAGTCCACCAACCGCGTCGCCCGTTCCAGGCGCTGGGCGTAGCACTCCTGTCCGCACTGGCCGGCGTCGATGTGCCGCAGGTCGACGAGAACCTGGCTGAGCAGGGTCTCGGACGCCTGATGCACGACGATGAAGTTCCGTTCGCTGTCCCTGAGGTCCTGCTGCTCGACCGAGGTCAGCGGGCGCTGCAGGGTGAGCAGTTCGTCGAGGTGCAGATACGTCGCATAGGTGGGGGCGGTCATCAGCACAGCTCCTCGGGTTCGGTCCGCGCTATACCAGGCGCCCCGGCACGGTGAGATCGGCCAGCGCGTCCCTGTGAACACTGGGGGGAAGGCTCTCCAGCGCCGTCGCAGCCAGCTCCACGTGACGGTGCGACGCCTCGCGCGCCGCCGGGACGCCGTCGTAGGCGTGGACCAGTTCCGCCATGGCCTCGTAGCGCTCCTCGACCGGTATGACGGTGTCGGCGAGCAGTTGCTCGATGTGCTGCCGTTGTGCCGCGGGGGCGCGTTCGTGGGCGAGCAGCACGGGCAGGGTGGGCCGGCCGTTGCGGACGTCGGAGACGTTCGGCTTGCCCGCCCGTGTGCCGTCGTAGGCCATGAGGTCGTCGCGAATCTGGTAGGCGATGCCGAGCTGGTCGCTGTACTGGCTGAGCGCCTTGAGGGCCGTGTCGTCCGCGCCGCCCAGCGTGGCGCCGACGCCGCAGGCCATCCACAGAAGGGCGCCGCTCTTGTCCGCGATCATGTCGAGATAGTCGTCGACTGAGCAGACCACACGGCTCATCCGGATCTCCCGGATGGCCGCGTCCCCGATGCGCAGTCCCGCTTTGGAGAGCACCACCAGCGCCTGGGCCACCCGTTCGGCGGGCGCGCCGGCTTCCTGGCATTCGGCGAGGGCGGCGAAGCCGTGGAAGAACAGCCCGTCCCCGCCGACGATCGCCGTCGGCTGCCCGAACACGGTATGGGCGGCGGGCTTGCTGCGCCGTTCTCCGTCGAGGTCGATGATGTCGTCGTGCATCATCGCCCCGACCTGGACACACTCCACGGCCACCGCGGCGGGGAGGACAGTCGCTCTGTCACCTCCCACGGCGAGACAGGAGTGGGTAACCAGCCAGGGCCCCATCATCTTCCCGAAGGGCACCAGTCCGTAGCGAACGATCTCGTCGAGGCCCGAAACGTCGTCCGGCCACCGGCCCTCGACCTCGGCCCCCACGATCGCTGCCAGTTCGCGATCTGCGACCTGAGGCACATCGATGTTGGTCATGGACAAGACACTAGGCAGGCCGTATCCGGCTGTCGTCGCCGTCGGTCCTCATGTGCCCGAGTGGGACCGCACGTTGGCATCTTCCGGCCCCGGCAGCCGTGCCACGGCGGCCCTCAGGTCGTGGTCCGGGTGAGCCGGCCGCTCAGGCTGGCCGCGGCCAGCTCGACCCGCGAACGGCAGCCGGTGCGGGCGAACAGGCGGGTGAGGTAGTTCTCCACGGTCTTCTCACTGAGCTGCAGGCGCAGCGCGATCTGCCGGTTGGTCAGGCCCTCGCCGATCAGCTCGATGATCCGCTGCTCGGTGACGGCCAGGGCGTCACGCCGACCGCGGGTGCGCGGGGCGGGGACCCCGCGTTCACGGGTCGCCCGGCGGATACGCTCGAGGAGCACCGACGCACCGCACTGCGTGGCCAGTGTGTGGGCCTCGCGCAGCCAGGGCCGCGGGTCCTCCGCGAACCGGGCGATGGCCAGGCAGGATTCCAGCAGCGCGGGCAGATCCCCTCTCGCGCGCGTCAGGTCGGTGGCCGACCGGGCCGACCCCAGGTCGCGGCGTACCAGGCCGCGCGCCAGCAGAAGGCTCTCCCGTGCGTCCGCGCGGTCCTCCTGGGGCAGCAGCTCGATCTCCGCCAGCAGTTCCGCGGCGTCTTCGTGGGCGTCACTCGACACCGCGATCCGTACCGCCCGCGACAGCAGAAAGTACAGACCCGCGTGCAGTCCGGCCCGGCGCAGCCTCGGTCCGGCCAGCAGGGCCAACCGCACCGCCCGGCCGGGGTCGCCCATCCTGTCGGCCATGCCGACGCGCACCCAGGTCCGCATCACCGCGAGCCTGGGGGCCGGGGTCGCGGCGGCCAGCCATTGGGCCGCCTGCCCGAACTCGCCGCGGGCGGCGCACATGTCCGCGGCGAACAGGCGCGCCGCGTGATGCGCCAGCGTGTCCTCGGCGCCCGACAGTTCCAGTTCCCGGACCGCGGACATGGCCTGCGTCCAGTCGGCGTCGGCGTAGCCCCGTACCACCCGGTGGTAGGCACCGAGCACACCGGTCACCGGCACCTGGTAGCGGGCACCGAGCGTCAGCCGGGCCACATCGGCCATGTCGGCGACCGAGGTGGCGCAGAGCAGTTGGTCCAGCTCCGGGGAGGGCACGGTGCCGCCCGAGCCGCGCCAGGCCCGCTCGCAGGCGTCGACGTCACCGGAGAGCGCCGCGCTGAACAGGTCCATCCACTCGGCCCCGGCCCGGGCCGCCCGCGCCGAGTCCGGGCGGAGCGGCTGCCGTGCGCCAGGAGTGAGGCGACGACCGAACCACCACTCCGAAAAGCCGATGGGCCCGCGGCCCGCGAAAGGTGCGTCCAGCAGCGACCGTACGGCACGTTCGGCGGGCAGCTCGCCGGTGTGCAGGGCGACAAGAACGGCCGCGAGGCGGATCTCCGTCAGGGCGTCCTCGGCGCAGCCCTGCTCCGCGTACCGGGTGAGCACCTCTCGCAGCAGTTCGTACCGGCCGGTACGGACGACCAGGGCGAGCAGTCTGGTCAGCGTGCGGGTGTGTTCGGGCCCCTTCGGCGGCAGGTGCCGCAGTGCGGCCGAGTACCACAGTGCGGCGCGCTCCGGCTCGTCGGGCTCGGCTGTCGCGCTCAGGTCGATCAGCCAGCGGACCATGTCGTCGTCGAGCGTCACGGCCGCTCCGCCGCGCGCGATGTGGTCGGCGAGCGACACGGGGTCGACCCCGCCGTGCCGCCGGTGCCGGGCCAGCAGCCGCTCGGCGATCGACGCGTGCAGCGAGATGCCGCAGCGGGCGCCTGAGCGGCCGGCCACCGTGGCCGCCAGGGCGGGGCACCGGCAGGAGATCAGGCCCGCCGGGTCGGCCGTCAGCACCCCCGCCTCGATCAGCAGGTCAAGCAGCTGGCCGCAGTCGGCGGGGTCGGTCCCGAGAGTCTCGGCGAGCAGCGGCAGGTCGTCCACGCGGAGGCCGTTCAGGACCGCGACCGCGACCAGGAGCCGCACCGCCGGATCGCCCAGTGAAGCCGCATGGCGCAGGAGGGGGTGGTCGGCGGGCAGTGCCACCGGCTCCATCGGCGCGCTCAGGCACAGCCGACCACGGAAGGCGATGAGCCGTCCGCTTCCGCGTAGCTCGTCGAGGGTGCTCAGGACTGTGCCCGGGTTGCCTGACAGCGGTCCCAACGCCGTGCGCAGGGCGGCCGGCACCGCCTCGTCCAGGCGTGCTCCCCTCACGCGACGGACCAGGGACTCCGCGACGTCGTCGGCCAGCGGACCGATCGTCATCACCTGGTCGGCGACGGTCAGCAGCTCGGCGAGCCCCGGGCCGCGCTGGGCGCCCTCCTCGCAGGTGGCCACGACCAGACAGCCGGACCGGCGGGCCGCGGTCAGCACGGGGGCGGGCTCGGCGACCGCGTGCGCGTCGTCGGCGAGGACCGCGACGCGTTCCTGACGGCCGATGGTGTCGAACAAGCCGCCCAGCGCGGCGACCATGGACGGCGTCCATCCGCCGCTGTCCTGTCCCCCCGCGTCGCGCAGCCGGGCCACCGTACTGAGCGCCTCGGCCAGCCCGGCCTCGTGGAACTGCTCGAACCGCTCGCGCACGGTGCGCACCAGCACGGTGAGTGCGAACGCGTCGCCATCGCTGTCCGGACCGGCGCCCAACCGCAGCGGCAGGACCCGTGTCCCGTCCGAAGCCAGCATCCGGCCCACCGCGTCCAGCAGTGTGGTCCTGCCGATACCGGCCGGTCCCTTGAGGACGATCAGGCGTCCACCTTCGGGCGCCAGCGCCGTGCGCAGCGCCGTCAGTTCATGATCCCTGCCCCGCACTGCGGCACGCGCTCGGGCCACTGCCCGCCTCCTCCTGTGGCGCCTCGCGCGGCAACAGCCCGCAGGGCTGCTGCCGTACCTGGTCTCCGCAGCCAACTTCGAGCGGCACAACGCTCGTTCACACCGGGCCAACGCTGCCCGTATATCGTATTACCTTTCAAAAATCTGTCGGGCGCTGCAGGCATACTGGACGGGTGATCGATCACTGGCGCAGTGCGCCCGACACGGCCCGGCCGGTGGAGGCACCGGTCGGCCGTGACGACGTCGTGGCGAGGGTCGTCGACCTCGCCATCTCCCCGGACTCTGCGCCGCTCGTCCTGATCACCGGCCCCATCGGCATGGGGCGCAGTACGGTGCTGGCCGCCGTCCGGAGCGAGCTGGTCGCGCGGGGCTGCACTCCCCTGTCGCTGCGGGTGGCGCGCAACGAGCGGGACCGCCCCTATTCCCTGGCCTCCAGGCTCTCGGCCGAGCTCGCCGCCCTCCACCAGGGCGGCGACGTCAGGCGTACGGCGAAGGACACGGCGCCGCTCGCGGAGGCCGGCCGGCAGGTCGCCGCCGAGCTCCGGTCGGCCCTCACCGCGAGCGACAAGCTCACTGTGCTCATCGACGACGCGCACTGGACCGATCCCGGTTCCCGCGCCGTAT
This sequence comes from Streptomyces kryoterrae, assembly GCF_054072135.1. Lineage (NCBI taxonomy): Bacteria > Bacillati > Actinomycetota > Actinomycetes > Kitasatosporales > Streptomycetaceae > Streptomyces > Streptomyces kryoterrae. The sequence goes on from NZ_CM133358.1 coordinate 1,321,227, forward strand.
TGCTGCCGCTCGCCCGCACGTTGGCCGCGGGCACGGTCACGTTCGTCTGCACGGTGCGCCCCTCACCCGCCGACCCGGCGGGAGACCTGGCCGCGCTGGAGCAGTTGCAGGCCGCCTCGCTCGCCGAGGTGGTGTCGCTGCGTCCGCTGCGCGAGCCGGAGATCAGCGCGCTGATCGCCCGGAGGCTGCAGGCCCGGCCGACCGCAGCACTGCTCTCCTATCTGCAACGGGAGTGCCGCGGCAGGCCCGCCGCCGTGCTCGCTGCCCTGGCGGGGCACCAACGCACCGGAGAGCTCTACGTATACGACCGGCACGTCTACCTCACCTCGCCGGACCGGCCGCCCGAACTGCCCATCGACCTGCCGCCGATCGAGTACCTGCGCCGGCTGGGCGGTCCGGTCTGGTCGGTGGCCAAGGCAGCGGCGGTGCTTCTCCCCTTGGGCGGCGCGGCGACCAGGCTGATCGCCGAAGCGGTGGGTCGGGGCGAGGACGAGGTCCGTGGCTCGCTGTTGACGCTGTGCGCCGAGGGTGTACTCCGGCAGGGTCCGGAAAACGGGCACTGGCGGTTCCGGCTGCCACTGCTCACCTCCGCCCTGACCGGCTGCCTCGGGCCGTACGAGCGACGCAGGCTCGCCCAACTGGCGGTCACCGCGATCTGGGCAGGCGACGCCACCGCGGATGACCGGTATCTCGCCGAGCAACTGGTCACCGCAGGACGGTTCGTGGACTCCCGGCGGGCGTCCAGAGAACTGCTCGCCCAGGGCACAGCCGCCATGCTGGACGACGGATACTTCGCAGAGCGCTGTCTGCGCGCCGCCATCGAGCTGATCACCGAGCCGCAGCAACGCGCCTGGGCACTGGTCACGCACGCCACCGCCTGCCACGTCCATCTGCGGTTCGCCGAGGCCGGCGACAGCGCGTTCAGAGTGCTGTCCGAACACGCCCATCTGGTCAGCTCCGAAGCGCTGTTCGAGATGGAGATGGTCTATATTGCCGCGCTGGCCGGAACCCTGAACACGGCTGCCCTCACCGAGATCTGCGACGGCGGCCGGCGCTCACTGCCGGGCGGGGAGGGGCACCGCATCCTGGTCCGGTGCGTCGCGCTGTGCCATCTGGACCGGTGGCGGGAAGCCGACGAACACCTGGTGTCCCAACGGCACATCTGGCGACGAGACAACGATGTCGTCGTCGCGTTGGGCCTGCAGATCAGCGAGTGCGTCGACGCGTACCTGGGCCGGACCAAGCCGCTCGACCAGGCCGTCGCGGATCCGCCGGAATGGGCCCTGTGGGCGTCGGGGACGCGACACCGCTTCGAGCGGCTGAGGCAGCTGGCCCGGACGTTGATGGCCTTCGGCGAGCTGGACCGCGCGGACCGGCTGCTGACCGCTTACGAACTGCCCTCCAGGTACCGGACATTGCCCGACCATGTGGTGGCCGCCAGTCAGAGCGGGCACTGGGACCGCGCACTCGATCTGGCCCGGCTGGGCCTGGCCACCGGCTTCTCCGTCGGTGAGCTGCCAAGCCACACTCTGGTGTCCCGCGAGACGAGCGTCATACTCGGCGCGCGCGGCCGGCTCACCGAGGCCCGCTTGGTGATCGAGCGGGCGCGCACCGTGCAGCCCGTGATGCTCCACCTGCTGGCCGTGCCGGAATCGTTCCTGGACGAGGCTCTGGGTAATACCGAACAGGCCGGCCGCGTCATCGTCGACGGCCTGGCCCAGGCCGTCGAACGAGGTCTGGTGGTCGGCATGGACGTTCTGTGGCTGAGGAGGGCGGAGCTGGAACTGGCCCGCGGCGACCGGGCGACGGCACAGCGGTGCGTGACCAGGGTGCGCAGGACAGCTGAGCTGATCGGCACCGGCCGGGCCCGCCTGTGCCACCTGCTCGCCACCGCCATGGTGCACAGCGACCGCGCCGCCGCGGCGGAGGCGGTCCGGCTCGCCCGGCAACGCGCCCAGCCGCTGGAGCTGGCCGACACCATAGCCATGGCGGTCCGCCACGAAGTGGCCGACGCCGAGCTACTGCTTGAGGCATACGCGGTCTACGGCGACCTGGATGCGCTGCTGCGCAGGGCACAGCTGCGGAACCTGATGCGCGAACGCGGTGTCGCCGTACCGCACAGAGGCGTCGTCATCGCAGAGAACGAGCGGCTGCTGGCCACCTTGGTGACCGAGGGCCTGACCAACCGCGAGCTGGCCGCCGTGCTGGGCGGCAGCGCGAAGAGCGTGGAGAGCCGGCTGGGCAGACTCTTCAAGCGCACCGGCTACCGTTCCCGCGTCGAGCTGGCCTCGGCGATGCTGACACACGAGTACCGTGCCTGAACTGACCGTCTCCTCGAAATCGTGGAGACCTGCCGGTGCTCCAGGTCGACCAGCTCACCATCCGTGAAACAGCCGAACGGTCATCTACCGCGGGTGGGGAGACGCCCTCCCCTTCGCCGCATGCACCGCCGCCCGGATCGGCGAGGTGTCCGGATGCCGCGTCGGTGACATCGACACCGCCAGTGGATCTGGACCGTGCGGCGTCAGACCACACCCGCACCCGGCGGACTGCCCGACAAGGACACCAAGGGCAAGCGCGCCCGCAGGGTTCCCGTCGTCGAGGAGATCCGCCCCCTCGCGTCACCCAGCACATCCTGTCCGCAGGCACCGACCCCGACGCCCGACTCTTCACCGGCCCGCGCGGTGGACGCGCCTCCACCGCCGTCCTGCGTGACGCCACCCACTGGGAGGACGTGGTCACCAAACTCGGCTACGAGCACCTGTGCCGCCACGACCTCCGGCACACCGGCCTGATCTGGTAATGCCGACGCGGGAGTGCGAGTCCATGTCCTGCGCAGGATCGCCGGCCACGGCTCGCCGACCACCACCCGGCGCTACCTCCACCCGGACGTACACAAGATCACAGCCGCAGGCGCAGCACTCTCCGCGCACCTCAGCGTGCTCCGCGCCCCACACTCCCCGCCGAGCCCGATCGTCATGACCTGCTGACGCCGGTCATGGACCCTGGTCCCCAACTGGTCCCCAAGAATAGCCAAGGGCCGGTTTCGGATTTCTCCGAAACCGGCCCTGACCTGCGACTGTCTCCAGTCGGGACGACAGGATTTGAACCTGCGACCCCTTGACCCCCAGTCAAGTGCGCTACCAAGCTGCGCCACGTCCCGTTGCGTCGACCCGCGGTTGCCCCGCGTGATCGCACAGACAAACCCTACCGCACACACGCCCGTGCCTCCGAGCGGTTACGGAACGGTCACCGGGACATCAAGTGCCCCTTATCGCCTCATCCGCCGCTCTACCGTCGTCCCACCCGAAACGCAACAGGGGGACGATCATGAGCAACCCGTACAACACTCCCGGCAACACGCCACCGGCTCCGGGTCCGATACCGACTCCGGCACCGGACCGGCAGGGGCCGAGATGGGCCCGTAAGAGATTCGTACTGCCCGCCCTCGGGCTCGCGCTCTTCGCCGGGATCGCCATCGGCGGCCAGGAGGACAAGCCCGAGAGGGTGTCGGCCGACCCGCGGCCCACCGCGACCGTCACAGCCACGACCACGGCGACCGCCACGGCCACCGTGACAGTTACGCCCGAACCCGCCCCGGCCGTCACCGTGTCGGCGACCAGGACGGTGACGGCCGAACCGGCCGTTGACACCGACACCGACACAAGCTCCGTCACGGGTTCCGACGGCGGCGCCGGATCCGATTCCGGTGGCGACGACGTGTACTACCAGAACTGCACGGCTGCCCGCGCGGCCGGAGCCGCCCCCGTGCATGTCGGTGACCCCGGCTACGGGCGGCATCTCGACCGGGACGGTGACGGCGTCGGCTGCGAGTGACGGGTACGGCGTCGGGGTCAGGCGTTCGGGTCGAACGCGATGCCCGCCGGCATGGCCGCCGCGAGATGGGAGTTGAAGTTGCCGTCCTTGAGGCCGAAGTTGGCACTCCCCCAGTCGGCGGCGGTCAGCTTGTCGCGGATGCCTGACGGGTAGCCGTTCCAGCCGACCAGCGCCGGGAACTGCCAGGTTCCCTTGTGGTTCTCCGGCGGCTCGTCGTTGGTGTTCGCGAGGCGGAAGCAGTGCGTCCTGATGCCGTCCTTGTGGTAGACGATCTTGGGGTGGGTGCCGTCCCAGCGGACCTGGTCGCGGGTGTGGACGCTGAAGCTGCCGTGGTTGGAGGTCGAGACGTACTGCGCCACTCCGTCCTTGACCCACACCACCACGTGCTCCCAGTCGTGCCGGTGCCCGCCGATGCTGGTGCCCGCGAGGGCCTGGTCCTTCTCGAAGTAGAGGCCGTAGATGATCGCGCACCAGCCGTTGTTGCACTTGTAGCGGGAGTAGCCGTTGGTGTTGTCGAGGTCGGAGGCGTCACGGCACGACCCGTTGAGGGCGCCGGTCGGGTTGAGGCCGCCGTTGAGAGTGCCCGTGGAGCCGATGGCGGGGGTGGAGTAGCAGCCGTCCGTGTCGTAGTCGTACGCCGGTTGGTACGTCTGCTCGGTGCTGTCCGCGTTGGCCGGCAGGGCTCCGGGCGGGGCGGCGAGCGCGGTGCCGGGAAAGGCGACGACCAGCGCCACCGCGCTGCCGAGGACGAGCGAGGCTCTGCGGGTGCGCTCAGATCTCTTCACGGGGGCCTCCTGATCGATGACGTCCGAGGGGACGTGCTCGGTCAGATTGGCATGCCCATATCACGGATGGGTCACTCGGAAGGAAAGCTTCAGGGGCGCCCGGCAGACATCTTGGCCACTCCGGTCGGTTACTCCGGTCGGCTATTCCGGCGGGGTAGGAGTGTCGTGCGTCCGGTACATCGCCTGGACGTCCAGCTCCAGTTGGACCGTAGGACCGACCACCGCGATGCCCCGGGCCAGCATGGAACGCCAGTTGAGGGTGTAGTCCTCCCGGTGCAGTTCCGCCCGGGCGCGGGCGGCGCAGCGCAACTCCTCGCCGTAGCCGCCGTTCACCGACCCCAGGTAGGTCGTGTCCAGCGATATCGAGCGACTCACCCCGTGCATCGAGAGCGAGCCCTGCACCACCCACTTCGCACCGGCCCGGTAGGAGAACCGCGAGCTCACGAAGTCGATGTACGGAAACCGCTCGACGTCCAGGAAGTCCGCCGACCGCAGATGGTTGTCCCGGGTCCGGTTCCCGGTCGTGATGCTCGACGCGTCGATACGGACCTGCACCCGGGACTCGGCCATCGACTGCGCCACCTGGATGCCGCCCTCGAACCGCTCGAAGCGGCCGTGCACATGGCCCATTCCGACATGCTTGGCGATGAACCGGATCGCGGTGTGCGGCGGGTCGAACAGCCAGGTGCCGGGCACGGGGAGGTCCAGCCGCCGGGCCGGTTCCAGTTGGACACGCTGCGTCGGAAGCATCACCCCGTCGAGGAGATCGACCGTCTCGCGGTGCGGTGTCAGACCCTCGGCGGAGATCATCAGGCTGTAGCGGCCCGACGGAAGAATGGCGAGGAAGTAGCCGTACGGGTCCGTCGTACCGCGTGCCATCACCTGGTGGGCGTCGGTCGCGCTCACGGTCACCTCGGCGCCGCCCATGGGCTGGCCCAGCGGATCCAGCACCTCGCAGCCGAGGGAACCCGCGCCCGGCGGGAGGGGAAGGGAGAGGCCCTCGCGATCGGAGACTCCTCTGGACCGCAGGCGCCTGAGCAGTGCGAGGGCCATGGGTTCACCTTTCTGTTCTTCTACTGTTCTGTTCTTCTACTGTGTGCCGTCATGGTCGGGTGGGGTGGCGGTGGCTCAGTCCGTGCCGGGCACCGCGCCCCGGTACGCCGCCCGCAGCACACCGAGCACGCCCTCGGGTGTCACCTCGCGCGGGTTGGCGTACGGCCGCTGCCCGGTGACCTGGGCCGCCGCCACCGTCACATCGGCCTCGGTGAGGCCCAGTTCGGCGAGGGAGCGCGGGGCGCCGAGGCGTCCCGCCAGCTCCCACAGGGCAGTTGGGGCGTCCGCCGCGCCGCCCAGCGCACGGGCGACGGCGTCGGCCGCGTCCGGTGCGGCGGGCGCGTTGTAGGCCAGGGCGTACGGCAGGACGACCGTGTGGGTCTCGGCGTGCGGCAGGCCGAAGGTGCCGCCGAGGACATGGCAGAGCTTGTGGTGCAGGCCCATGGTGGTGGCGCCCAGGCAGGAGCCGCACAGCCACGCCCCGTACAGGGCCCGGCCGCGCGCGTCGGGGGACGCGGGGTCGGCGGCCACGTCCGGGAGCGCCCCGGCCATCGCCCGTACGCCCTCCTGTGCCATCAGCGAGACGAGCGGGGAGGCGTCGGGGGCGTACAGGGCCTCTACGGCGTGCGCGATCGCGTTGATGCCGCTGGTCACCGAGAGCGGGACCGGCAGCGAGAGGGTCAGCTCGGGGTCGTACACCACACTGCGCGGCAGGACCGACCGGTCGCGGCCGGTGCGCTTCAGGCCCTGCTCGGTCAGGCCCCAGACGGAGGTCATCTCCGAGCCGGAGTAAGTGGAGGGCACGGCGATCAGCGGCAGCCCGGTGCGCAGCGCGATCGCCTTCCCGAGGCCGATCGCACTGCCGCCGCCGACCGCCACACACCCGTCGGCGCCCACCGCGAGCGCCACTTCGACGGCCCGGTCGGCGACTTCGACGGGTACGTGCATCCGCGCCTCGTCGTGCAGACCCGCCAGGGCCGGTCCGAGCGAGTCGGCGACCGCCTGCGCGGTGCCCTTCCCCCGCGCGCCGCACACCACCAACAGCCTTCGCAGACCGAGCCGTTCGGCCTCCCCCGCGGTCGCGGTCACGGCGGCCCCGGCCCGCAGCACGACCCGCATCGGCTGGGCCTCGTACACGAAGTCCGGTGCGCCGATCACGACTTCCTCTCCGCCTTCTCCAGCACGAGGTCGAAGCGTGCGTGGCGGAAGGGAATCGGTACGCCGAACTCGGCCGCCAGGGACGGGTCTTCGGTCTGGGTGAAGTCCTGGACGAGGCTCTGCTTCACCGCGAACACGGCGTCCGAGTCGAGGTAGTCGCTGCCCGCCACGAAGATGTGGGTGGTGACGGGCTCGTGACCCCCGGCCGTGGCGATGAAGTGGATGTGGGCGGGGCGGTAGGGGTGCCGGCCGGTGGCGTGGAGCAGGTCGCCGACCGGGCCGTCCGTCGGGATCGGGTACGGGCTCGGCACGCAGGTGCGGAACCAGAAGCGGCCCTCCGCGTCCGCGGTGAAGAGCCCGCGGCCGTTGCCCGGCGGCTGGATATCCGGCTGCTGGACGTCGTAGTAGCCCTCGGCGTCGGCCTGCCACACGTCAAGTACCGCGCCGGGCAGCGGAGTTCCGTCCCGGTCGAGCACCCGCCCGCTGACCACGCACGGCTCACCGGCGCCCACCAGGTCGATGTCGGCGCCGAGTTCACGTACCGGCGACTCGGTCATGTGGAAGGGACCGAGCACGGTCGACTCGGTCGCGGCCGGGTCGCGGTGCCCGTTGAGGGTCTCCACGAGCATCGAGACGCCGAGGACGTCCGACAGGAGGATGAACTCCTGCCGGGTGTCGGTGCAGGTCTGCCCGGTCGCCGTCAAAAAGCCGATGGCCCGCTCCCACTCCTCCATCGTCGGCTCGGTCTCCCGTACGAAGGCGTGGAGGTGCCGGGTGAGGGCGGTGAGCAGTTCGCGCAGGCGCGAGTCGGCGGTCCCGCCCATGCTGTCGACGACGGCCTCGGTGACGGCGGTCGTGAATCCGGCACCCTCACCGCTGTCACGTGTCTCGGGTTCAGTGGTCATTCCGTGCTCCTCGTCCCGTCCGTCAGGCATGTCCGAGGATCTGTCGCAGCGCGTCCGTCAGCAACTGTTCGGCGTTCTCGGCCGCTTCGGCGTGTCGGAAGGCAACGAACCCGTCCGGGCGTACGAGGAGCACGCCCGCGTCGGACACCTCGCTGAGGGCGGCCCAGTCGCCGTACGGGTCCTCGTACTCCTGGCCGGGGCCGACGACGACCGTGGCGATGTCGAGGGGCTGTGTCTTCGCCGCGCGCACCCAGGCGTCGCCGCCGATCCCGGTGAGGAGGGTGAAGCGGCCCCGGCCCACGGTGTCGAGGGTGGACAGGGTGCGGGTGCCGGAGGTGAGCCAGGCGTGCGGAAGCTTCGCGCCGGGGCGGGTGGAGGGCTGGTGGTGCAGTTCGGGGTCGCGGGCGAAGCCGGGGTCGGGGGTGCCGTCGGGGACGATCGCGGCGGACTCGTAGCGCTGGTTGAGGTCGACCCCGTGGGCGTTGAACTCGTACACCTTGGCGGCGATCGCCTCGCGCAGCCGGGCGCGCTGCTTCGCGGCGGCCTCGGTGGCGTCCTTGCGGGCGGCGATGTTGGCCCACAGTTCCTCGGGGGTCTGCGGGGAGAGCCCGTCGAGCGCCTCGAAGATCGGGGCGGTCTCGCCGATGGACTTGTTGGCGCGGGTGACGATCTGCCTGCCGACCGGGGCGCGTTCGGCGGTGTAGCTGTCGAGCAGCGACGGGGCTGCGACGCCGTCGAGGACCAGCTTCAGTTTCCAGGCCAGGTTGTAGGCGTCCTGGATGGAGGTGTTCGAGCCGAGCCCGTTGGACGGCGGGTGCCGGTGGACGGCGTCGCCGGCGCAGAGGACGCGCCCGTTGGCGTAGGTCTCGGCGTACATCTCGTTGACCGTCCAGGCCGAGGACGACCTGATGGTCACGGGGATGTCGTCGTCGCCGACGAGCCTGCGCACGACTCCCTCGGCGTACTCGGTGGTGAGGTCGGGGGCGCCGGCGGTCACGTCGTAGCCCCAGACGATCATCCACTCGTTCCAGGGGCGGACGTTGCGGACGAGGCCCGCGCCGATGCCGCCGACGGTGGCACCGGGGGCGAGCACCCAGTAGAGGGTGGAGGGGCGGTGGGCCGTGTACCGGGTGAGGTCGGCGTCGAAGACGATGTTGATGCTGCCGGCGACGCCCATCTGGCCGCCCATGGGCAGTCCGGCGTCCTCGGCGACCTTGGACCGGCCGCCGTCGGCGCCGATCAGATAGCGGGCCCGGATCTCGTACGTGTCGCCGCGCAGCCGGTCGCGGACGGTGGCCGTGACGCCGGACCCGTCCTGAGTGTGCGTCAGATACTCGGTCTGGAAACGGAGTTGGGTGCCGCGTGCGACGGCCGCGTCGACGAGGACCGGTTCCATCAGGTGCTGCGGCATGTCGCACATACGGGTGGGGCTGGCCAGTTCGTGCGCTGCCTGGACGAGCGGGTCGTTGCCCCAGGAGCGGATCCGGCCCAGTTCCTCGCCGGCCAGACCGGTGCAGAACGTGGTGTTGCCCATCAGGTGCTGGGGCGTGGCCCTGGCGACCACGTCGCCCTCCACGCCGAGGTCGCGCAGGACCTCCATCGTGCGCTGGTTGGTGATGTGCGCACGGGGCGTGTCGGCGAGGCTCGCGTACCGGGTGACGACGGTGTTGGGTACGCCGTAGGTGCTCAGCGCGAGTGCGGCCGACGCCCCGGCCGGGCCGCTGCCCACGATCAGTACGTCGGTGTCGACAACGGCAGGCACGGGAGCACTCCAAACGGTGGGCAGGCCGCGCCCGGAACAGCCGGGCGGCCATCCGTGATCGTGGAGCGGCACGGCGGTTCATGGGTGTCTCATTTCGAGACACCCGGTACTTCCCGGCATCTGTTCCGGCATCTGTTCCGGTGTCTGTCCAGGTGTCTCCGCACACCTCTTCGACGGTCGCCGGAACCGGCCCGATACGGTGAGTGGTGACATGACCACAGCCGAAGTGTCTCCCGCCCTCCTCCTGATCGGTCAGGCGCGCCAGCGGTTCCTGGCCGGCCGTCCGCTGCCCGACGACGTCCCCGACGAGACCGTCGCCGCCTGGCGCCGCGCCCGTTTCCTCGGAGTACGGCACGACGTGCGTCAGGCCGACTCCGTCGACGGGCGGGCCCTCGCGTCGGCCTTGCTGGCCGCGGCCCGGCCCGTCCTCGAACGGCTCGCCCCGGCGCTCGGCAGCCGGTCGGCGCTGCTGCTCACCGACGAACGGCCGCGGGTGCTGTGGGCGACGGGCGGCGCGCCCTGGGGCGAGGTGCGCAGCGATCTGGCGGAGCAGGAGGTCGGGCACAACAGCGCGGCGCTCGCCCTGCGCGTGCGGCGGCGCGCCGAGGTGCACGGCCCCGAGCACTTCCTCGACATGTGGCAGGACGTGTCGGCGGTCAGCGTGCCGGTGTTCGCCCCGGAGTCCGGCCGCCCCCTCGGCACGGTCACGGTCGCCTCCGGACTGTGCGCCGACGCGGGCCCGCATCCCGGCGCCGCCCTGGCGGAGGCGGCAGCGGCGGCGGTGGAGGCGGAGTTGCTGGCCCGCTCCCGCTCGGCCGAGCGGACCCTCCTCGACGCCTACGCACGCGCGGCGCGCAGGCCGGGCGGTGGGCAGGAGCGCGCGGTGGTGGCGCTGGACGGCCGCAACCGTCTGGTCACCGAGGCGGCGGTGCGGCTGGTGTCACCGCAGGTGCTGGAGTCGCTGGAGCGGGGCGCGCGGGCGCTGTTGCAGTCGTCGGCGCCTGTCGGGTCGTACGACATCGCACTGCCCGAAGGGGCCGGCTGCACCGCCGAGTTCCGTCCGGTGCAGGAGCGGGGCGACGGCCGGGTGCTCGGGATCGTCGCCGTGCTGGAGCCGGTCGCGGAGGCGGCGGTGGTACGGGCGGTGCCGCGGCCGGTGGCGGGGCGGCTGGCCGGGAGTTCGGTGCCGTGGCTGTACGCGGTGGGCCGGGCAGGGGAGCTGGCGCACGGCAGCGAACCGCTCCTGCTGACCGGGGAGCGCGGGTCCGGCAAGACCGCGCTGGCCCGCGAACTGCTGGGCGGCGCCGAGCCGCTGGTCCTCGACGCGGCCGAGGCGCCCGAACTCGCTTTGGGCGACGCCGGGTTGTCGGGGTCCCGCCCGCTGCTCCTCCGTCATGCCGAGCGGCTGGCCCAGTCGGATGTCGCCGCGCTGAACGGCCTCCTCGACGAGCGTCCGGATGTCCATCTACTGGCCACGTACACCCCCGGCACTCCCCCGGGCCCGTGTCTTCAGCGGCTCCTGGACACGCTGGCGGCCCGTTCGGTCACCGTGCCCGCGTTGCGTGAACGCCCGGAGGACATCCGTGAGTTGCTGCCGGTCCTGGCGCCGAGGCCAGCCGACGGGACACCGCCGCTCACCTGGACGCTGGACGCGCTGCGGGCGCTGGAGCGGTATCCGTGGCCGGGGAACCTCACCGAACTCACCCACCTGGTAAGGACGTTGGCGGAAACCCGGCGGGCCTCGGGCCCGGTCGGGCGGGCCGAACTCCCGGACCCGGTACGGGAAGGGCCCGCCGCGCGCCCGCTCAGCCCGATGGAGCACGCCGAGCGCACCGCGATCCTGGAGGCGCTGCGCCGCAACGGCGGCAACAAGGCCCGTACGGCGGCGGCCCTGGGCATCGCCCGCGCGACGCTTTACCGGAAGCTGCGCGAGTACCGGGCCTGAGACGGGGTCACCGCCTGGGGCGGGTGGCGCGGCGGCCGACCTCGTGACCGACGCTGTCCACGGTGGTGGGCCAGACGTGGCGCAGGCGGGAGATGTCCGTGTTGTCGTAGCCGACGACGGACAGGTCACGGGGGACGCTCAGCCCCGGTTCCCCGGCGGCGGAGAGGGCGCCGACGGAGGTCATGCCGTTGACGGCGAAGACGGCGGTGGGCCGCCCGGCGGGCCCGCCGGGCAACCGTACGACACTCCGGTGGTCCTTATGTCCTGTCAAAATATTGACAGGAAAGCCTGAAGGCACCGAGGGTGAGTAGGAAACGTTCTGGACCGGTCCAAAGAGGGGCTGTCATGGCAAGTACGCTCGGTGTCGCCGTCGTGGGGTTCGGCTGGATGGGACGGGTGCACACCCAGGCGTACGTCCGCCTGCCGCACCACTTCCCCCAGCTGGGGCTGCGGCCCGAACTGGTCATGGTCGCCGAGGAGGTGCCGGGCCGGGCCGAGGAGGCCGCCGCGCAGTTCGGGTTCGCCTCGACGAGCCGTGACTGGCGTGCCGTGGCCGCCGATCCGCGCGTTCAGGCGGTGAGCATCACCGCGCCGAACTTCCTGCACCGGGAGATCGGCGTCGCGATGGCGGAGGCGGGCAAGCACATCTGGATCGAGAAGCCGGTCGGCCTGTCCGCGGCCGACGCGGGCGCCGTCGCCGACGCGGTCGCCAAGTCCGGCGTCCAGGGCACGGTCGGCTTCAACTACCGCAACGCGCCCGCCGTGGAACGGGCCCGGCAGCTCATCGCGTCCGGCGAGATCGGCACGGTCACACATGTCCGCATCCGCCTGTTCAGCGACTACGCGGCCCACCCGGACGGCGCCCTGACCTGGCGGTACGAGCGGGAGCGCGGCGGCAACGGAGTGCTGGGCGACCTCGCCTCGCACGGCGCGGACCTGGCTCGCTTCCTGCTCGGCGACATCGCCGCGCTCACCGCCGACACGGCGGTCTTCGTGCCCGAACGGTCCCGTCCGACGGGCGCCACGGCCGGACACACCCGTGCGTCGGGCGGTGAACCGGGCCCGGTGGAGAACGAGGACTACGTCTCCTGCCTGCTGCGTTTCGCCTCCGGCGCCCGGGGGGTCCTGGAAGCGTGCCGGGTGTCGGTCGGCGAGCAGAACAACTACGGCTTCGAGGTGCACGGCACGAAGGGCGCGGTCTTCTGGGACTTCCGCCGCATGAACGAGCTGGGCGTGAGCAGCGGTACGTCGTACCAGGACCAGCCGGTCAGTACGGTGTACGTCGGTCCGGGGGACGGGGAGTTCGGGGCGTTCCAGCCGGGGGCGGCGAACGCGATGGGGTACGACGACCTGAAGGTGATCGAGGCGCACCGTTTTGTGCGCTCGGTGGCCGAAGGGATTCCGTACGGAGCGACGTTGACGGACGCGGTGCGGAGCGCTGCCGCGCTGGATGCGATGAGCCGGTCCGTGGAGTCGGGGGCGTGGGTGACGCTCGGGGCGTAAGGGTCGGTTCGTCCGCCGCGGGCCGGCGTGCGCTCCTCGCGCCCACGCGGCGGAGCCGCAGACCGGATACCGCCCGTCCCGTACGAGCCGTCAGCGCGGCGGCATGTTGTACGGCGTCACCACCTGGATCGCGGACGGCAGGGTCGGGCCGGCCGGCGGCAGGGCGCCGTGGGCTCGCATGACTGTGCGACAGGCCTCGTGCATGTCCTGGCGGAGGTCGTGGTGCAGGACGCAGGACAGGCGGTGCTCGCGCAGGAGGCGGGTGTTGTCGTGGTCGAGGTCGTGGGCGACGAACACCGCGCACTCGCGTCCCAGGTCCTCGAAGGCCCGTAGCGTCGCGATGTTGCCGCCGCCGATCGAGTAGACCGCCCGGATGTCGGGGTCGCGTTGCAGGGCGTCGCGGACCAGGTCGTACTGGGTGGCGTCCAGGCCCTGACCCTCGGTGATCTCGACGAGGGCGCGCTCGGGGTGCCGGGCCCGCATGGCACCCCGGAAACCCATCTCGCGCTCCTCCTCGTTGCGGAAGAAGCCGCTGCTGAGGCTGGTGAGCACGTTGCCGGGGCGTTCGCCGAGCCACTGGCCCATGAGGTAGGCCGCGGTGGCGCCCGCGGCCCGGTTGTCGATGCCGACGTAGGCGAGGCGGGCGCTGGAGGGCAGGTCGGTCACCAGGGTGACGACCGGGATGCCGGCGGCCACCAGCCGGCCGACGGCGGCCGTGATCTCGGGCACGTCCGGTGCCTTGAGGATGACGCCCTGCGAACCGCGCCGGGCGACACGGTCGAGGGCCGCCACCAGTCCCGCCACCGGGCCGGTCTCACGGAAGTGGAAGCGGGAGCGCACGACGGCCGGGTGGAGGGCGGGCAGTTCGGCCTCCAGAGCGGCCCGGACTGCGGTGGAGAACCGCTCGGGCGTCTGCATCACGATGTCGATCATGAACGTACGGCCGACCAGCCGGACCTGGGTGCGCTGCCGGTCCAGGTCGGTGATGGCCTGCCGAACCTCCCGCCGGGTGCTCTCGCGCACGCCGCCCCGGCCGTTCAGGACGCGGTCGACGGTGGCCTCACTGAGGCCCGCCTGCCGCGCGATCTCCCGGATCGGATAGGGGTGGCCCATGGGAGGTTCCTCGGCTTCCGCTTGAGGGGTTTTTGATGGCTGCCTGCTGGTTGTTTGACGACTTTGTCATGACAACAATGACAGCATCCAGTCGTCGTGGATGACGTCGCGATATCGACGACATTGATGATGTTGATGACGTTGACGAGGTTGATGACCGAGAGAAGGACGACGATGTCCCTCACCGCCGCACAACGCCGCGCGTGGCTGTCCGAGCAGGACTGCGATCTCGACGCCTTCCGCGCCGAGGTCGAGCGGACGACCGACGCCGCCGACTACCCGTACGCGACCACCGTCCGCGGACACGTCCTCGTCTACGACAGTGAGCGGCTGCGCGCCGCCGTCATTACGCCGGGCGGGCGCCTGGAGGTCCTGGCGGAGCTGGTCCGGGCGCTCACCGACGGACCGGGCGTCGTGGTCCTCCAGCGGGCCTTCACCGAGCTGTCGGTCGTGGACCGGGCGACCGCCGCCTTCGAGGCGCTCATCGCCGACCAGCGCGCCGCCGGGACCGTCTCGGGCGACCACTTCGCCACGCCGGGGGCCAACGACCGGGTGTGGAACGCCCTCGAGAAGGCGGCCCTGCGCGCCCCGGAGGCGTTCGCCGACTACTACGCCAACGACATGATCGCCCTCGTCTCGACCGCCTGGCTCGGCCCCGGCTACCAGGTCACCTCGCAGATCAACGTGGTCAACCCCGGTGGCGCAGCGCAGAGCCCGCACCGCGACTACCACCTCGGCTTCCTGTCCGACGAGGCGGCAGCCGCGTACCCGGCGCATGTCCACCGGCTGTCCCCGGTACTGACCCTGCAGGGCGCGGTCGCCCACTGCGACATGCCCGTCGAGTCCGGCCCGACGCTGTACCTGCCGTACTCACAGTCGTACGAGCCCGGCTACCTGGCCTGGCGGCTCCCGGAGTTCAGGGCGTACTTCGACGCCCACCACGTGCAGCTGCCGCTGGCCAAGGGTGACGCGGTGTTCTTCAACCCGGCGCTCTTCCACGCGGCCGGCACCAACCGCTCCGCGGGCATCCGCCGGATGGCGAACCTCCTCCAGGTGTCCTCCGCCTTCGGCCGGGCCATGGAGACCGTGGACCGGGAGGCGATCGTGAACGCTGTCTACCCCGTGCTGCTCGCCCGCAAGGCCGAGGGAGCGAGCGGCGCGTGGCTGGAGGCGGTCGTCGCGGCCTCGGCCGAGGGCTACCCCTTCCCCACCAACCTCGACCGGGATCCGCCGGTCGACGGCCTGGCCCCGCCCTCGCAGGCGGACCTCGTACGGCGTGCGCTGCGCGAGGAGTGGATCCCCGAGGCGCTCCGCGAGGAACTGCGGGCCGGCGCCGAACGACGTGAGAGCTGAGGAACCGAACTCATGGGACTTCTCCAGGACAAGATCGTCCTCGTCAACGGCGGCAGCCAGGGCGTCGGGGCGGCCATCGCCCGCGCGGCCGTCCGTGAAGGTGCCGTCGTCGCGGTGACCGGGCGGCGCCCGGAACCGGGCGAGGCACTGGTCGCGGAGCTGACGGCGGCGGGCGGCAAGGCCATGTACGTACGCGCCGACCTCTCGGACGCCGAGCAGGCGAAGACGTCCGTGGGCGAGGTGATCGCCGCCCACGGCCGGATCGACTGCCTGGTCAACTCGGCGGGCCTGACCTCGCGCGGCACGCTGCTCGACACCACGCCCGAGCTGTTCGACGCGCACATCGCGATCAACCTCAAGGGCCCGTTCTTCGCCATGCAGGCGGCGGTGGCGGACATGGTAGCGCGCAAGGCGCCCGGCACGGTCGTCAACATCATCACGTCCTCGGCGCACGGCGGACAGCCCTTCCTGGCCCCGTACGTCGCCGCGAAGGCCGGGCTCATCGGCCTGACGCGCAACGCGGCGCACGCCCACCGGTGGGACCGGGTCCGTATCAACGGCCTGAACATCGGCTGGACCGCGACCGAGGGCGAGGACGCCACCCAGCGGGCCTTCCACGGAGCGGGCGACGACTGGCTCGACCAGGCAGCCGAACGCCTGCCCATGGGCAAGCTCGGTCAGCCGGACGAGATCGCCGACTTCGTGGTCCTCCTGCTCTCCGACCGGTCGGGCGTGGTCACCGGTTCGGTGATCGACTGGGACCAGAACGTCCTGGGCGGCCTGGACTGACCCTCCTTCCCTTTCTTCCTTTCCTTCTTTCCTCCCCTCGCAAGACACCCGCACCACTCCCAAGGAGCACCACAGCCCATGCGCATCGGAATCCTCGGCCTCGGCCGCATCGGCGCCTTCCACGCCGAGACCCTCTCCGGTCTCGACGCCGTCGACTCCCTCGTCGTCAGCGACCCGTTCGCGGAGGCCGCGAAGACCGCCGCCGAGCGCTTCGGCGCCCAGGTGGCGGACTCCCCCGAGGCCCTCCTCGCCGCCGGCGTCGACGGCATCGTGATCGCCGCCGCGACGGACGCCCACCCGGCCCTGATCCTCGCCGCCGTCGAGGCGGGTGTCCCGGTGTTCTGCGAGAAGCCGGTGGCCCGCACGATGGCCGAGGGTGTCGCGGTGCTGAACGCGGTCAAGGACAGCGGCGTCGAGATCCAGATCGGCTACAACCGGCGCTTCGACGCGGGCTTCGTCGCCGCGCGGGCCGCCGTGCGGAGCGGTGAGCTGGGCCAGTTGCACACCGTACGGTCAACGACACTGGACCCGGCGCCGCCGCCGGCCGCGTACATCGCCGCCTCCGGTGGCATCTTCCGGGACTGCTCGGTGCACGACTTCGACATCATCCGCTGGGTGACGGGCCGTGAGGTCACCGAGGTGTACGCGGTGGGCGCCAACAACGGCGCCGACTACATCAAGGAGGCGGGTGACGCCGACACCACCGGCGCGATCCTCACCCTGGACGACGGCACGATCGCCGTGGTCTCCAACTCCCGCCACAACGCCCGTGGTTACGACGTCCGCATGGAGATCCACGGCTTCCAGGACAGCATCGCCGTCGGCCTGGAGGACAAGCTCCCGCTGCGTTCCGTGGAGCCGGGCGTGACCTTCCCGGCGGGAGTCCCGCACGACTTCTTCATGGACCGCTTCATCCCCGCCTACCGCGCCGAACTGACGGCGTTCACGGAGGTCGTCGCGGGCACCCGTACGTCCCCGTGCACGGTCGCCGAGGCGCTGGAGGCGGGCTGGATCGCGGACGCGTGCACGCTGTCGCTCCAGGAGCACCGCCCGGTGCGCGTCGAGGACGTACGCACGGTCTGAGCAAGGCCAGTCGGACGGCCGGCCCGCGCTGTCAGCGGTACAGCGCGGGCCGTTCGACGAGTTCCACCTCGACACGCCGGCCCTCGGTCTGCGCGCGTACGCCGGCCTCGCAGACGGCGGCCACCGCGTAACCGTCCCAGACACCGGGGCCGGTGACCTCGCCGCGCCGGGTGGCGTCGACCCACGCCTGGACCTCACGGTCGTACGCGTCCTCGAACCGCTCGATGAAGTCCTGGGCGATGCTTCCGCCCCAGTGCCCGGCCGAGTTGACGACCATGCCATGACCGTCGCCGATCCGCGCGGTCCCGCGCTCGCAGACCACCTCGGCCCGCACCTGGTACCCGAAGCCGCAGTTGACGTTGATCTCGACGTCGACGATCGCACCGCCGTCGGTCTCCATCACGACGAACTGCGGATCCCGCAGACCCTCCGGCGCGTTCCCGGACGGCCTCGGACACAGGACAGTGACCGCGGTGATCTCCTGTCCGAGGAGCCACCGGGTCACGTCCATCTCGTGCACCACGGAGTCGTTGATGTGCATCGCGCTGGTCCACCAGGGCGGGGAGGCCACGTTGCGATGCCGGTTGTGCAGCATCAGCGGTCGGCCCAACCGCCCTGTGCCGAGCAGCGACTTGAGCTTCAGGTACTCGGCGTCGTACCGCCGCATGAACCCGACCTGGACGAGGCGGCGCCCCAGCCTCTGCTCGGCCTCCAGGACCCGCAGCGCGGAAGCCGCGTCGGGCGTGAGCGGCTTCTCGCACAAGACGGGCAGCTCCCGCTCGAACGCCGCGAGCAGGGCCGCCTCGTGAGCGGCCCCGGGCGAGGCGATGAGCACGGCGTCGACGTCGGGCGAGGCCATGGCGGCGAGCGGGTCGGTGTAGGTCGTACAGCCGTCGACGCCGGCAGCGACCAGTTCGGCGCGCTCGGGGTCGATGTCCACGACGGCGGTGACCCGGGCACCACTGGTGACTTCCTGGATCCGGCGAACGTGATCGGCACCCATCTTGCCGGTACCGATCACGAGCACGCCGAGCACGTCATGGTCTCTCACTGGAGAAGGGTGCCCCTTCGAGGCGCGGGAGGTCCAACCCACCTACGGGCTCGGGGCTGTGACCCTACGCGCCGCAGGACCGAAGGAACTGCCGGGTCCGCACCGCGATGGGCAACGGCCTGTCCGGTTCACACGGATACATGTCCTGCTCGACAATCGCGAACAGATCCACCCCGAGCTGCTGCGCCGCGGTCAGTACAGGCCCCAACTCCGGCACTCCAGACGGAGGTTCACACATGACTCCCCGCTGCACAGCCGGTCCGAAGGGCACCCCGCCCGCGACCACGTCGGCCAGGATCGCCGGGTCGACCTGCTTGAGGTGCAGGTACCCGATCCGCTCACCGTACGTCTCGATCAGCTTGACGCTGTCGCCCCCGCAGTAGGCGTAATGCCCGGTGTCGAGGCACAGGTTGACCACGCCGGAGTCCGTGGCGTCGAGGAACCGCTCCACGTGCGCCTCGGTGTCGATGTGGGTGTCCGCGTGCGGATGGACGACGATGTCCAGCCCGTACGTCTCCTTCACCTCGCGCCCGAGCCGTTCCATGCCCCGGGCGAGGTGACCCCACTGCTCGGCCGTCAGCTCCGGCGGCTCCAGGATCTCCGCGGTCTTGTCGTCCCGCCAGAACGAGGGGATGACGACCAGGTGCTTCGCGTCCATCGCCTGGGTGAGCGCGGCGACCTGGCTGACGTGCTCCCAGGTCGACTCCCACTCGGACGGACCCCGGTGCAGGCCGGTGAAGACCGTACCGGCCGACACCTTGAGGTCACGCTTGGCGATCTCGTCCGTCAGACGGGCCGGGTCGGTCGGCAGATAGCCGTACGGGCCCAGCTCGATCCAGCGGTAGCCGGCCTCGGAGACCTCGTCCAGGAAGCGTTCCCAGGGCACCTGTACCGGATCGTCGGGAAACCAGACACCCCAGGAGTCCGGCGCCGAGCCGACCCGGATGCGGTCGAGCGGAGTCGTCATGCCGTCGTCCCCTTCGAAGGGGACGCGACGGGCGCCTGGAGGTCCTCGACCTCGGGGAGCTTCTCGACGTCGACGCCTCGGACTTGGGCCAACTCGTGCTTGAGGGCTGCGAGTTCGGCGCCGCCGGCCATGTGGTTGGTGAGCTCTTCGAGGGTGACCTCGCTGCGGGCGGCGGAGAGTTCCATGGTGCCCAGGCGCAGGACGCTGAAGTGGTCGCCGACCATGTAGGCGTGGTGCGGGTTGTGGGTGATGAAGATGACGCCGAGGCCCTTGTCCCGGGCGGCGGCGATGTACTTCAGCACCACACCGGACTGCTTGACGCCGAGGGCGGCGGTGGGCTCGTCGAGGATGAGGACCCGTGCGCCGAAGTAGACGGCGCGGGCGATGGCCACGGACTGGCGCTGGCCGCCGGAGAGGGTGCCGATGGGCTGGTCGAGGTCGTCCAGGACGATGCCCATGTTGCGCAGTTCCGCGTCCGCGGTCTGCTTCATCTTCTCGATGTCGAGACGGCGTACGGGCCAGGGGCCCTTGGTCATCTCGGAGCCGAGGAAGAAGTTGCGCCACACCGGCATCAGGGGGACGGTCGCCAGGTCCTGGTAGACGGTGGCGATACCGGCGTCCAGCGCCTCACGGGGCGTACCGAAGTGGACCGGCTCACCGTCGACGAGCAACTCGCCCTCGGTGTGCTGGTGCAGCCCGGAGATGATTTTGATCAGCGTGGACTTGCCGGCGCCGTTGTCGCCCAGCACGCAGGTGACCTGGCCGGAGTGGACGGCGAGGTCGACGCCGTGCAGGGCTCGGATGTTGCCGTACGACTTGCCGGTGCCCCGCAGCTCGACGATCGGCGCGGCGTCTTTAGGCGAACTCTCCATCGTGAGTGTGCCGTTGGGAGAGGTTTCGTTGGTTGTCATCAGTTCACCTCCGGGTCGCCTGGCGGCGGACCCACAGATTGACGAGGGCGGCGACCAGGAGCATCACGCCGAGGAACGCCTTGAACCAGTCCGGGTTCCAGTTGGCGTAGACGATGCCCTGGGAGACCATGCCGAAGATGAAGGCACCGATGACCGAACCGATCGCGGAGCCGTAGCCGCCGGTCAGCAGGCAGCCGCCGATGACCGCGGCGATGATGTACAGGAACTCGCTGCCGACGCCCTCGCCGGACTGCACCGTGTTGAACGAGAACAGCAGGTGCATGCCCACGAACCAGGCACACGCGCCCACGCCCATGAACAGGGCGATCTTCGTGAAGTTCACCGGGACACCGACCGCGCGGGCCGAGTCCTTGCTGCCGCCGACCGCGAAGATCCAGTTGCCGAACTTGGTGCGCAGCAGCAGCCAGGTCGCGATCAGGGCGAACACCAGCCAGTACACGATCGTGATCTTGAAGCTGACGTCACCGATGGTGAACTCGGAGGCGAAGACCTTCTTGGCCTGGTCGAAACCCTGCATGTCGGCGATCGAGTCGCTCGCCACGTTCCCGGTGAAGACCTTCGTGACGGCGAGGTTGGCGCCCTGCAGGATCAGGAACGAGCCCAGGGTGACCAGGAAGCTCGGCAGACCGGTCTTGATCAGCAGCCAGCCGTTGAACGCGCCCACCGCGAGGGAGACGATCAGGGCGACGAAGACGCCGGTCCACACGTTCATCGACAGCTGGAAGCTGAGGATCGCGGCGGTCAGCGCCGAGGTCGTGACCGCGACACCGGCGGACAGGTCGAACTCCCCGCCGATCATCAACAGGGCCACCGGCAGCGCCATGATGCCCATGACGGACGCCTGGTAGAGCACCGTCGCCAGCGCGCTGGTCTCCCGGAAGGAGGGAGCCGCCGCGAAGAAGAACAGGTACACACCGATCGCCGCGATGAGGGCGCCCACCTCGGGGCGGCCGAGCAGCCTGCGCCCCAGGGACCGCTGGTTGGTGCGGCCGTCCTTCTGAGTCACCGGCGGAGCCGGCGGCGAGGAGCTCGCCGCCGGTGCCGTTGCCTGACTCGACATCACCGAGTGCCCTTGGCGGCGAACGCGGCGATCTTCTCGACGTTGGACTTGTCGACGAACGCCGGACCGGTCAGCACGGGCTGCTCACCGCCACCGCTGTAGTTGCCGTTGTTCTTGAAGAGCCACATCGAGTCGACGGCCAAGTAGCCCTGGAGGTAGGGCTGCTGGTCGACCGCGAACTGGATGTCGCCCTTCGTGATGGCGTCGGTCATCTCCTTGTTGAGGTCGAAGGTGGCGACCTTGGCCTTGCTGTTGGCGTCGCCCACCGACTGCACCGCGGTCAGCGCGTAGCTGGCGCCGAGCGCGACCACGTAGTCAATGGCCTTGTCCTGGTTGAGCTTCGCGGTGATCGTCGACTTCACTGACGGCATGTCGGTGCCGTTGACGTTGAGGACCTCCAGCGTGCCGGTGAACGTCTTCTTCACACCGTCGCAGCGCTGGGTGAGGCCGACGTTGCCCTGCTCCTGGATCACACAGACGGCCTTCTTGGAACCGAGCTCGTTCAGCTTCTTGCCGAACGCCTCGCCCGCGACGGACTCGTCCTGGCCGAAGAACTGCTGGAGGCCCAGCCGCTTCCAGTCGCTCAGGCCCGAGTTGAGGCCGACGACGGGGATGCCCGCCGCCGTCGCCTTGGCCACGACGTCCTTCATGGCGTCCGGCTTGGCCAGCGTGATGGCGATGCCGTCGACCTTCTGGTCGATCGCGTTCTGGACGAGGTTGGCCTGGTTGCCCGCGTTCGGGTCGGCCGAGTAGACGAGCTTGATGTTGTCCTTGTCCGCGGCGGCCTGGGCACCCTTGCGGACGATGTCCCAGAAGGTGTCGCCGGGCGCCTGGTGGGTGACCAGGGCGACGGTCATCCGCGGGGTGGTGGCCTTGCCCGCCGAAGCGTCGGCACCGCCGTCCTCGGACTTTTTGCCGCCGGAACTGCTGGAGCAGCCCGCGAGGACCAAGGCCGCTGCCGCGGCAGCGGCAACGACGGGGGCGATTCTGCGGGAGCGAGAAGAGCGGTCCATCTTTCCTGCACCTCACTGTGCGACCGGGGAGAGGGTGGGATCTCAGCGATCCCTGGCCCGGGTCCCGGAGGTCCGGGCCGTGTGCCGCGAACACGGCGGTCGTGCTGGGACCGAATCCAAATCCTTGGACATGTCCGCTGTCAATACTTTGTTAAGACATCATTTCACGAGCAGGTCAGAATGTAAGAACAAACGCTTGACAGCGTCGCCCTCCGAGTCCTACACCTGGGGAGACGACAGACCCCTCGGGACCGGCATCCTCCGCAGCTCGAAGGAGCATCGCATGACCGAGTCAGCCCCGCCCTTCGACCTGGTCACCATGGGCCGCATCGGAGTCGATCTTTATCCGCTGCAGTCCGGCGCACCGTTGACCCTAGTGCAGACGTTCGGAAAATCTCTCGGTGGGTCCGCCGCCAACGTCGCGGTCGCGGCGGCCCGTCTGGGCCGCTCCTCGGCCGTCGTCACCCGTACCGGCGCGGACGCCTTCGGCGACTATCTGCACCAGGCTCTGGGGGAGTTCGGGGTCGACGACCGCTGGGTCACACCGGTCGACGAACTGCCTACTCCGGTCACGTTCTGCGAGCTCTTCCCGCCGGACGATTTCCCGCTGTACTTCTACCGCCGGCCCACCGCACCTGACCTGCAGATACGTACCGACGAGCTGGATTTCTTCGGTATCAGGGCCGCGCGCGTCTTCTGGATCACCGGCACCGGCCTCAGCGAGGAACCGAGCCGCTCGGCCACACTCGCCGCCCTCAAGGCGCGCGACCGGGCGGCCATCACCGTGTTCGACCTGGACTGGCGACCGGCGCTCTGGAGCAGCGCGGCCTGGCGCGACCCGGAGGAAGCCCGCCCGTACTACGCCGAGGCCCTGCGCCACGCGACCGTGGCGGTGGGCAACCTCGACGAGTGCGAGATCGCCACCGGCGTACGCGAGCCGCACGCCTGTGCCGAGGCGTTGCTGGCGGCCGGGGTCGAGCTGGCCGTCGTCAAACAGGGCCCCAAGGGGGTACTGGCGATGCACCGTGACGGCACCACCGCCGAGGTCCCGCCGGTGCCCGTGGAGGTCGTCAACGGCCTGGGGGCAGGGGACGCGTTCGGCGGCGCCCTGTGCCACGGACTGCTCTCCGGCTGGGAGCTGGAGCGGACCATGCGGTACGCCAACGCGGCCGGCGCCCTCGTCGCCTCCCGTCTCGCCTGCTCGTCCGCGATGCCGACCGGGTCCGAGGTCGACGACCTCATCGCGAGCGGATCGCCCCGATGAGCGAACTCCGCACCGCGACGATCCCGGGGGCGCCCGAACGGGCGACCCGTACCCCTGAACGGAGCCTGTCTTGACCATCAGCATCGCCGGCCTCGCCACGGTCAGGGCCCGGCACCCGGAGGCCGTCGCGGAGGCCGCCGCCCGCCGGGTACGGCGACCGCTGATCGGCGACAGCGGGCGGCTCATGATCGTGGCCGCCGACCATCCGGCGCGCGGCGCCCTGGGCGTCGGCGACCGCCGGCTCGCCATGGCCAACCGCGCCGACCTGCTGGAACGCCTGTGTACGGCGCTGTCGCGGCCCGGTGTGGACGGCGTGCTGGCCACCGCCGACATCCTGGACGACCTGCTGCTCCTCGGGGTGCTGGACGGCAAGGTCGTCATGGGGTCGATGAACCGCGGCGGGCTGGCCGGCGCGGTCTTCGAGATGGACGACCGCTTCACCGGGCACCGCGCCCAGGACATCGCCCGGCTCCGCTTCGACGCGGGCAAGCTGCTGGTGCGCATCAACTACGACGACCCGGGCTCGCTCACCACCCTGGAGTCCACCGCCCGGGCCGTGGACGAGATGGCGGCGCGCCAACTGCCTTTGTTCGTCGAGCCGTTCATCTCGCGCCGGGTCGACGGCCGGGTGCGCAGCGATCTGTCCGCCGAGGCGGTCACCCGCTCGATCGCCATAGCGTCGGGGCTCGGCGGCACCTCCGCCTACACCTGGCTGAAACTCCCCGTGACCGACGACCCGGACGACATGGCCGAGGTGCTGGAGACGTCGACGCTGCCCGCCGTGCTGCTGGGCGGCGAGGTCGGCGACGACCAGGAGGGCGCGTACGAGCGCTGGCGCAAGGCGCTGCGGCTGCCGACCGTGCAGGGGCTGGTCGTGGGCCGGTCGCTGCTCTACCCGTCTTCGGGCAGTGTGGACTCAGCCGTGGACACGGCGGTGGGACTGCTGTGAACCGAATCAACAGCGGGACAGTCAACAGCGGCACCGCTGTGAATCGAAGTGACAAAGGCATGGCCGTGAACAGGGTCAACACAGGACCCGCTGTGAACAGGAGCGACAGATCATGACCACCGCCTACCACCTCCCGGCCGGCAAGGCTCTCGGCGGCCCGTACGTCGTCGACGTCACCCCCGAGAAGGCCGGCTGGGGCTACTCCAGCCTCCGGGTGCTGGAGCTGCCCCCGGGCGGCTCGCACGCCTTCTCCACCGGCGACAGCGAGTGGATCGCGCTGTCCCTTAACGGCGCCTGCACGGTCGACACGACCGACGATTTCGGCCACTCCACCTTCGAGGTGCACGGCCGCGACAGCGTGTTCAGCGGCGTCAGCGACTTCGTGTACATGCCCCGTGACGCGCGTACGACCATCACCTCCGCCGAGGGCGGGCGCTTCGCGCTCACCGGCGCGCGCTGCACCCGACGGCTGCCCGCCCGCTACGGGCCCGCCTCCTCCGTCCCCGTGGAGCTGCGCGGCACCGGGAACTCCTCCCGGCAGGTCAACAACTTCGGCGCGGCCGGCGTCTTCGAGTGCGACAAGCTGATCGCCGTCGAGGTGATCACACCGGGCGGGAACTGGTCGTCCTTCCCGCCGCACAAGCACGACGAGCACCGGCCCGGCGAGGAGTCCGTCCTCGAGGAGATCTACTACTTCGAGTTCGCCGACCACGAAGGCACGCCCGGCCTCGGCTACCAGCGGGTGTCCCCGTCCGGCCAGGGCCGCAACACGGATGTGCTGGCCGAGGTGCGCGGCGGGGACGTCGTCCTCATTCCCGACGGCTGGCACGGGCCCTCCATGGCCGTGCCGGGCCACCACATGTACTACCTCAACGTCATGGCAGGCCCCGAGGCCGACCGCGCCTGGCTGATCTGCGACCACCCCGATCACGCCTGGGTCCGCGGCACCTGGCCCGAGCAGCCCGTCGACCCCCGTCTGCCCCTCTACACGGCCCCGGAGAAGTCCTGATGAGCACCACCCCTGTCCGCCGTCTGACCGTCGCCCAGGCGCTGGTGCGGTTCCTGTCCGTCCAGTACACCGAGCGTGACGGCGTACGCCACCGGCTGATCGCCGGCACCTGGGGCATTTTCGGCCACGGCAATGTGGCGGGCCTCGGTCAGGCGCTTCTGGAGGCCGGCGAGGACGCGATGCCGTTCCACCAGGGCCGCAACGAGCAGGCGATGGTCCACGCGGCCGTCGGTTACGCCCGTCAGCTGAACCGGCTCTCGACGCAGGCCGTCACCACGTCCATCGGCCCGGGCGCCACCAACCTCGTCACCGGCGCCGCACTCGCGACGATCAACCGCCTTCCGGTGCTCCTGCTCCCCGGCGACTACTTCGCGACGCGCACCGCGGACCCACTGCTCCAGCAGCTGGAGCACCCGGTCGAGGCCGACCTGTCCGTCAACGACACGCTGCGCCCGGTCTCGCGCTACTTCGACCGGGTGACCCGCCCCGAGGCGCTGATCCCGTCCGCGCTGAACGCCGTACGTGTCCTCACGGACCCGGTGGAGACCGGTGCGGTCACCCTCTCTCTGCCGCAGGACGTGCAGGCGGAGGCGTACGACTGGCCGGAGGAGTTCTTCGCCGAGCGCGTCTGGCACGTCCGGCGTCCCGCGCCCGACCCGTACGAGCTGGCCGAGGCGGTCAGGGCCGTCCGGGCCGCCGAACGCCCGCTGATCGTCGCGGGCGGCGGAATCCACCACAGCCAGGCCGAGGAGGCGCTGAAGGCGCTGGTGGACGCCACCGGCATCCCCGTCGCGTCCACCCAGGCCGGCAAGGGTTCCCTGCGCTACGACCACCCCGCCGACCTGGGCGGCATCGGCCACACCGGTACGGCCGTCAGCGACGACCTGGCCCGCACCGCCGATCTGATCATCGGCGTCGGCACCCGCTACACCGACTTCACGACGGCCTCGAACACTCTGTTCCAGAATCCGGCCGTGCGGTTCCTCAACCTCAACGTCGCCGCGTTCGACGCCCACAAGCTGGCGGCGCGGACGCTGGTCTGCGACGCCAGGGCGGGCCTCACGGCGTTGACGGAGGCGCTGTCCGGCCACCGTGTGAACTCGGCTTACGAGACCGAGTACGGCGTCGGCAAGGAACGCTGGGAGCAGGTTGTCGACGCCGCGTTCACCGCCGCGGACCACTCCGCCGTGCCCACCCAGACACAGGTGCTGGGCGCCCTGGACTCGGTCGTCGGCGACGACGACGTGATCATCAACGCGGCCGGTTCGCTCCCGGGCGACCTGCACAAGCTGTGGCGGGCCCGCAGCCCCCGCCAGTACCACCTGGAGTACGGCTACTCCTGCATGGGCTACGAGATCCCGGCCGGGATCGGCGTCCAGCAGGCCGCCCCGGACACACCCGTCTGGTCGCTGGTCGGCGACGGCACCTATCTGATGATGCCGACCGAGATCGTCACCGCCGTCCAGGAGGGCCTGCCGGTCAACCTGGTCCTCATCCAGAACCACGGCTACGCCTCCATCGGCGGCCTCTCCGAGTCGGTCGGCGGTGAGCGCTTCGGCACCCCCTACCGCTACCGGGCCGCCGACGGCACCTTCACCGGGGACCCGCTGCCCGTCGACCTCGCGGCCAACGCGGCCAGCCTCGGCATGGACGTCCTGCGCGCCAAGACCGTCGGCGAGCTGCGCACAGCTCTGGCGACGGCCCGCGCCTCGGACCGGCCGACCTGTGTGTACGTCGAGACCGATCCGGCACCGACCTCTCCCCCGGCGGAGGCCTGGTGGGACGTACCGGTCGCCGAGACCGCCGCCCGCGAGTCCGCCGTACGGGCCCGCGAGGAGTACGACCGCCAGGTCGCCGACCGCCGACGGCATCTCTGACCTCCCGGTGGACGGCGGTATCAACCTCGTTCTCCCCAGCCGCTCCTGACACATCGTCATCGCATGAAGGAAATGAAGGGAGGTGCCCCGGTGGCGACACCCCGTGATCGTGCCCGTGCGGTGTCCGGCTCCCCGCTCGACACCCTGGGCTTCACGCTGGACCGCTCCAGCCCGGTTCCGCTCTACTACCAGCTCGCTCAGCAGCTGGAGGCGGCGATCGAGCACGGGGTCCTGGCGCCGGGCAATCTCCTGGGCAACGAGATCGACCTGTCGGTCCGTCTGGGCCTGTCCCGGCCCACGGTCCGCCAGGCGATCCAGTCCCTGGTGGACAAGGGTCTGCTGGTACGCCGACGAGGTGTCGGTACGCAGGTGGTGCACAGCCAGGTCAAGCGTCCGCTCGAACTGAGCAGTCTGTACGACGACCTGGAGTCGGCCGGACAGGGGCCCACCACGCGGGTCCTGCGCAACGAGCGGCAGCCGGCGTCGGCCGAGGTCGCCGCGGCCCTCGGGGTGAAGGAGGGCGGCGAGGTCGTCGTGCTGGAGCGGCTGCGCTGCACACACGGCGAGCCGATGGCGTTCCTGTGCAACTATCTGCCCTCGGGACTCCTCGAACTGGACGGCGCCCGGCTGGAGTCGACGGGCCTGTACCGGATGATGCGCACCGCGGGCATCACCCTGCACAGCGCCCGCCAGACCGTCGGCGCCCGCTCCGCCACGGCGGCGGAGGCCAAACGCCTGGAGGAGCCGGAGGGTGCCGCCCTGCTCACCATGCAGCGCACGGCGTACGACGACACCGGACGGGCCGTGGAGTTCGGCACGCACATCTACCGGGCGTCGCGCTACGCCTTCGACTTCCAGCTGCTGATGCGCCCCTGAGGCGGC
The DNA here is from genome assembly GCF_054072135.1 of Streptomyces kryoterrae. Taxonomy (NCBI): domain Bacteria; kingdom Bacillati; phylum Actinomycetota; class Actinomycetes; order Kitasatosporales; family Streptomycetaceae; genus Streptomyces; species Streptomyces kryoterrae. The sequence goes on from NZ_CM133358.1 coordinate 1,349,517, forward strand.
CCCCGCCCCTGTTCCCGTTGCCTTTCCCGTCCCTTCGTACTTCGTACGGCTATCGGGAACAGGGGCGTCCCGGGTACTCCGCGCTCTCCGGCACGCCCGCCGCGCGCATGCGGCGCAGCACCTCGCCCCGGATCGCCTCGTCGTCGATGTAGAGGGGGCAGTTGACGTCCCGGTCGAACACCAGGACGTCCCCGGCGGTGTCCCAGAGCACCCATCGGGGTGCGTGGGGCGAGTCCTGCCACAGCTGGGTGTACTCGCCGATGACGTCCGTCGTCGGAGCGCTCACAGCGTTCCCTCCTCGTTCTCCCTGCCGTCGACGAGTGTCGCCACGACCTCGATGTCCCCGATGCGCGAGCTGTCGACGCTTCGGGGGTCGTCTCCCAGCACGACCAGATCGGCACGCTTTCCGGGCGTGACGCTGCCGGCGCTGTCCTCCCAGTGGCAGGCGTAGGCTCCGTCGACGGTGTACGCGCGCAGCGCCTCATCGACGGTGACGCCCTCGTCCGGCCCGATCAACCGGCCTGACAGCGAAGCCCGTTCGACCATGAACTGCACGGCACGCAGCGGCGACCCGTCCGCCACCGGCCGGTCGGAACTCCCCACCAGCCGGATGCCGTGCTCCAGGAATCCCCGCCCCCGGTACAGCCAGGGCGCCCGCTCCTCCCCCATGATCGACGCGTAGTCGTCGCCGAAGTACCGCAGGAAGTTGGGCTGTACGACGGCTGTCGCACCGAGCCGTGCCAGCCGGGGCAGTTGGTCGGGCCGGATCAGTCCGGCGTGTTCGATCCGGTGCCGGGCGCCCGGCCGGGGCCGCAGCCGCTGCGCCTCCTCCAGCGCGTCCAGCGCGACGTCGGCAGCGCGGTCGCCGATGGCGTGCACGGCGAGCTGCCAGCCCGCGAGATGCCCGTCCACGATGGTCCGCTTGAGGAGTTCGGGATCCTCCTGCAACTGCCCTGCGGTGTCCAGCCCTTGGTAGGGGCTGGTGAGCGCGGCGGTACGGGCCATCATGCCGCCGTCGGTGTACACCTTCAGCGCGCCGACGGACAGCCAGTCGTCGCCGAAGCCGGTACGCAGCCCGAGGTCGAGGGCTCGCGGGATGCGGTCGGCCTCGTGGGCGGTGACTGAGTGCAGTCGGTCGGCGGCCACCATCAGCTGGACCCGCAGAGGCAACAGGCCGCGTTCCCGTGCAAGTTGGTAGGCGCCCAGCTCGACCGGGCTGTTGCCGAGCAGGGCGCCGCCGATGCCCGCCTCGGCGCACGCGGTGACGCCCTCGGCCAGACAGGCCCGGGCGGCCCGTCCGATCGCCTCCGCCAACTCCACCTGGGAGTGCGGCAGTCGGAGCGCCCGGGCCGCGCCCATGGCCCCCTCGGCGAGGAATGCGCCCTCGTGCGGGACCACGCCGGGCAGCAGTTCCAGCACCGGGCTGCTGACCGCGCAGCCGTGTCCGGAGTCGTGCATGAGCAGCACTTTGCGCCCACTGGCGGCCTTGTCCAGCTCGGCGAGGGTCAGATGCCGGCCGAGCCCCCGCTGGTCGTACCCCGCGACGTCCACCCAGCCGCCGGGCGGTACCTGCGCCGCGGCCTCCGCCACGACCGCCAGTACGTCCTCGACCCGGACGCAGGGCGCGACCGTGGGCGTGGCCGCCTTGAACCCCGTCCAGGCGAGGTGCACATGGCTGTCGATGAACCCGGGCAGCACGGTGGCGCCCTGGAGGTCGATCACCCGCTGCGCGGGCAGCCCGGTCACCGCCTCGTCCAGGCCGACGATCCGGCCCCGCCAGATGCCCAGGTCGTGGGCGACGGGGTGGTCGGGGTCCATGGTGAGGACGCGGGCGTTGGTCAGTCGGGTGGTGAGCATGGGAGTCAGTTCCTCGTTCCGGGGCCGAAGGGCGAGCGCATCCCTTCTGGACCGATCGTGGCTCAGCCGGTCCGCTCCATGCGTTCCGCCAGGCTCCTGGGCCGCATGTCCGTCCAGTTGGTCTCGATGTGGTCAAGGCATTCCTGGCGGGGCGCCGGGCCGTGGACGACGGTCCAGCCGGCCGGTACGTCGACGAAGTCGGGCCACAGGCTGTGCTGGCCCTCGTCGTTGACGAGCACGGAGTAGACGCCGTCGGGGTTCTCGAAGGGGTTGGTGCTGCTGCCGCTCATGCGGGTCCTCCTTGGTTGGGGTGGATGACTGGGGCCGGTGCCGGTCAGGGGTATCAGTGCCGGTCAGGTGTTTCGGCGCGTGCGACCAGGGCCCTGAGTGCCCGGAACCAGGTCTCCGCGAGGTCCCGGACCGCCTCCTCGGACAGGACGGCGGCGGGCCAGGACCAGTGGGCGGCCAGGACAGGGCCGTCGGCGCGGTCCTCGGTGACGACGTTGATGCCGAGGGCGTGTCCCTCCCGCATCCCCGGCTCGGCGCCGATGTCCGAGACGTCCTCCTCCGGGGCGTACGACCAGTCCGTCGCCTCGGGGATGCCGAAGCGGCCGAGGTAGTTGAACTCGATCGGCGGTGCCGCGAAGCCCGCCAGGACGGGCGCCGTACGGGGGTTGAGGTGGCGGAGCATGCCGTAGCCTGCGCCGTTCGCGGGCAGCGACCCGAGGTGCGCGCGCACCCTGGCCAGCGCCTCCTCGATCTCCGGCCCGCCGGCCAGGGCCGCGTCCAGGTCGACGGGACCGGGATCGAGGAGGACCGGGAAGACGCTGGTGAACCAGCCGACCGTACGGGAGAGATCGGCGTCTCCCGCCAACTCCTCGTCGCGGCCGTGGCTTTCGAGGTCGACCAGGGCCGGACCGCCCTCGCCGTCCCCGTGGCGCCGCCGCCAGTCGGCGACGGCGAGGCCGAGGCCGGTGAGCAGCACGTCGTTGACGTTCGCGGTGAAGGCGGACGGCACGGCGGACAGCAGCGGGCCGGTGATCCGGGCGGGCAGCCGCAGTTCCAGGTTCCGTACCGTGCCGGCCGTGTCGCGGGCCGGGTCGAGCGGCCTGTCGAGCGGGAGGGGCGCGGCTCCTTCGAGTACGCCGGTCCAGAACGGCAGTTCAGCCTCGCGGGCCGGATCCTGGGCCAGCTCTTCGAGCTTGCGGGACCAGGTGCGGAAGGAGGTGTCGACGGGCGCGAGTTCCGCCGGCCGCCCGGCCTCGACGTCGGTCCAGGCAGCCGCCAGGTCGGGCAGCAGGACCCGCCAGGACACGCCGTCGGTGACGAGGTGGTGACCCATCAGCAGGAGCCTTCCGGGTTCCGTGCCCGCGTCGAACCACACGGCCCGCACCATGGCGCCCGTGTCCGGGTCCAGTGCCGCGCGGGCGGCGTGCGCACGGTCTGCGACGACCGCACGCAGCTCCTCCGCGTCCAGTCCGGCGACGTCGACCCGCTCGATCCACGCCCCGGTGTCCACCGATCCGGCCGCCGGCACCTCCAGGGTCCAGTGACCGGCTTCCGTACGGACAAGGGTGCTGCGCAGCATGGCGTGCCGGTCGGCGAGCGCCAGGAGTACTGCGGCGAGCTTCGGCCGGTCCAGGGCGGCGGGCGTCTGGACGAGGGCCGACTGGTGGTAGCCCTTGAACGGGCCGCCCAGTTCGCGCAGCCAGTGCATGACCGGCGTGAGAGGCACGGTGCCGGTTCCGTCGTCCACGGGACGGACGGCGGCGGACCCGGTGGTGGTCGCCACTTCGGCGAGACCGGCCACCGTACGGTGACGCAGCACGAGTCGCGGGGTGATGCGTACGCCCACCGCCCGTGCCCTGCTGACCAGTTGCATCGCCATGATGCTGTCGCCGCCGAGGGCGAAGAAGTCGTCGTCGACGCCGATCTCGTCCAGACCCAGCACGTCGGCGAGGACACCGCACAGGGCCTTCTCCAGGGCGGAGCCCGGAGCCCGGCCTGTGGAGAGGGCGGCGAAGTCGGGGGCGGGCAGGGCCGATCGGTCCAGCTTGCCGTTGGCGAGTTCGGGCAGCCGGTCCAGGAGGACGACGGCCGACGGCACCATGTGGTCGGGCAGTTGCCGACCGACCTGACCGCGCAGCCGCCCCGGGTCGGGCAGTTGACCGGAAACCGGGACCACGTACGCCACCAGCAGCTTTCGCGCACCGTCCTGACGTACCGTCACCACGACCTGGGCCACGTCCGGTTCGGCCGCGAGTACGGACTCGATCTCGCCGGGTTCGATACGGAACCCGCGGATCTTGACCTGGTCGTCGGCCCGGCCGAGGTAGTCCAGGTAGCCGTCGGCGGTCCAGCGGGCCAGGTCACCGGTCCGGTAGAGCCGGGAGCCCGGTGCGCCGAACGGGTCGGCGACGAAGCGCTCGGCGGTCAGCGCGGGGCGGCCCAGATAGCCACGGGCGAGGCCGCCGCCTGCCAGGTACAGCTCGCCCGTCACGCCGGGTGGTACGGGTTGCAGCCGGTCGTCGAGGACGTACGCCCGGGTGCCGGCCACGGGACGGCCGACGAGCGGCCGGTCGCTGTCGCGCACCCGTGCCACGAGGGCGTCGACGGTGGACTCGGTGGGCCCGTACAGGTTGAACGCCTCGGTGCCGGTCAGCCGCCCGAGCCGCTCCCACAGCGCCACCGGTACGGCCTCGCCGCCGACGCCGACGACGGCGAGGGGGCAGCTCCCGTCGTCACGGACGAGACCCGTCTCGGCCATCTGTGCGAAGAACGACGGGGTGACCTCCAGGAAGTCGAAGCCGTGCTCGACGACGGCTGCCGCGAGCAGCTCCGGGTCACGGCGGGTCTCGTCGGACACGACGTGCACGCAGTGCCCGTCCAGGAGCCACAGCTGCGGCTGCCAGGAGGCGTCGAAGGAGAACGCCCAGGCGTGTCCGGCCCGTAGATGACGGCGGCCGGTGGCGGCCTTCGCCGGTGCGTACAGCGTCTCGCGGTGGCTGTGGAACAGGTTGCCGACGGTCTCGTGGGTGATGACCACGCCCTTGGGGCGGCCGGTGGAGCCGGAGGTGTAGATGACGTACGCCGGGTGGCGCGGGGTGAGGGATGCGAGGCGGTCGCCGTCGAGGAGGTCGGTCGCGTCCTGCGCGGCGAGCAGTTCGGCGATCGCGGGGGCGTCCAGCTCCAGCGTCGGCGGGCCGTCGGCGGGCAGCAGCCGCGCGATGTTCCGCGTGGTGAGCGTCAGTACCGGGCGGGCGTCGTCGAGCGTGTCCCGGAGGTGACCGGCCGGGGCGTCCGGGTCAAGCGGCAGATAGGCGGCGCCGGCCTTCTGTACGGCGAGGATGGCCAGCAGCGTGCGGGCGGTTCGGGGCAGAGCGAGCGCCACGAGCCGCTCCGGGCCGGCGCCCCGCGCGACGAGCAGCCGGGCGAGCCTGTTGGCCTCGGCGTTGAGCCGCGCGTACGTCAGCTCGACACCGTCGGAGGCGACGGCGGGAGCGTCCGGGGTCAGTGCGGTCTGCCGCTCGAAGAGGGCCGGCACCGTCGTCGGCCCGGCGAGCAGCGGCCGGGCGTTCCACTCGGTCAGGATGCGGTGGCGTTCGGCGGCGCCGAGGATGTCGATGCGGCCGATCGGGGTGTCGGGGGCGACGACCACCGCCCGCAGGAGACGGACCAGGCGCTCACCGATCGCCTCGGCGGTCGCGGCGTGGAAGAGGTCGGCGCTGTACTCCAGCACACCGTCGACGCCAAGTCCGCCGGCACGTTCCACGAAGTCGAAGGAGAGGTCGAACTTGGCGCCGGTGGCGCCGAGTTCCTCCCGCCGCGACTCCAGCCCGGCGAAGCCTCCCTCGTCCGCACCCGCGGCCAGGTACACGACCATGACCTGGAAGAGCGGATGCCGGGACAGCGAACGGGCGGGGTTGAGGACGTCCACCACGCGCTCGAAGGGCACGCCCTGGTGGTCGAAGGCGGCCAGGTCGGTCTCCCGTACCCGGGCGAGCAGTTCGCGGAACGCGGGGTCGCCGGAGGCGTCGGTGCGCAGCACCAGGGTGTTGAGGAAGAACCCGACCAGGTCCTCCAGCGCCTCTTCGGTGCGTCCGGCGATCGGGCTGCCGAGCGGGATGTCCGTGCCGGCGCCCAGTCGAGTCAGCAGTGCGGCCACCGCCGCCTGGACGATCATGAACATACTGACGTTGCTCGACCGGGCCAACTCGCGCAGCCCGGCTGTCAGTTCCGCGTCGAGTGCGATGTCCGCCATGCCACCGCGGTAGGTGGCCTCCAGCGGGCGCGGCCGGTCGGCGGGCAGGGCGAGTTCCTCGGGGAGCCCGTCCAAAATGCGCTTCCAGAAGGCGAGTTGGCGGAACGCCGGGCTCTCGGGGTCCTTCTCGTCGCCGAGCATCGCCCGCTGCCACAGGCTGTAGTCGGCGTACTGCACCGGCAGCGGCGCCTGTTCCGGCGCGCGGCCCGCCGCGCGGGCCTCGTAGGCGGTGGCCAGGTCGCGGGTGAGCGGCGCGTCGGACCACTCGTCGCCCGCGATGTGGTGGAGCAGGAGCAGCAGTACGTGCTCGTCCTCGGCGGTGCGGAAGAGGTGCGCGCGCAGTGGGGCTTCCCGGTCCAGTGCGAAGCCGTAGGAGGCGGCGGTTGCGAGTCGCTCGGCGAGTTCCTCCTCGTTGCGGACGGTCTCGGCCGCCACGTCGACGCGGGCCTGTGCCGGCTCCAGGATCAGCTGGTACGCCCGCCCGTCCTCCTCGGGGAAGACGGTGCGCAGCGGTTCGTGCCGGGCGACCAGGTCGTCGACGGCCAGTCGCAGGGCGTCGGCGTCGAGCCGTCCGGTGAGCCGCCAGGCGAGCGGGATGTTGTACGTGGGGCTGGGTCCCTCCACCCGGTACAGCACCCACAGGCGCTGCTGGGCGAAGGAGAGCGGCAACCGCTCCGGCCGCTCGGCCGGTGCGAGAACGGGCAGACCGACGCCGGTCTCCTCGCCGCCCTCCCGGAGGCGCTCGGCGAGCCGGGCGACCGTGGGCGCCTCGAACACCGTGCGCAGGGAGACCTCGGCGGCGAGCGCGGCCCGGATCCGGGCGGCCAGTCGCATCGCGACGAGGGAGTGCCCGCCGAGGGTGAAGAAGTCGTCGTGGACGCCGACGCGTTCGAGGCCCAGGACGTCCGCGAACAGGCCGCAGAGGATCTCCTCGCGCGGGGTGCGCGGCAGGCCGTCGGTCGTCCCGGTCGCCGCCGCTGTGAAGTCGGGGGCGGGGAGTGCCTTACGGTCGAGCTTGCCGTTGGGGGTGAGGGGCAGTGCGTCGAGGACGACGAAAGCCGCGGGGACCATGTGCTCGGGGAGCGCGGCGGCCGCGTGCCGGCGGAGTGCGGAGGTATCGGCGGCAGCGGATGCGGTGGCCGGCACGACGTAGGCGACGAGGTGCTGGTCGCGGGCGACGACACTCACCTGGGCGACCGTGTCGTGCCGGGCGAGGACGGACTCGATCTCGCCCAGCTCGATACGGAAGCCTCGGATCTTGACCTGGTCGTCGGTCCGGCCCAGGTATTCGAGTGTTCCCTCTGTTGTCCAGCGTGCCAGGTCACCTGTGCGGTACATGCGTGAACCGAGTTCACCAAAGGGATCGGCCGTGAACCGCTCAGCCGTCAGCCCTGGGCGCCCGAGATAGCCACGCGCCAGCTGCACACCGGCGAGGTACAGCTCCCCTGCCACACCCGGCGGAACAGGGCGCAGGCCCGCATCCAGGACATACGCACGTGTGTTCCACACCGGACGGCCGATCGACACCCGGCCGGTCGCCTCGATGACCTGGGTCGCGGTGACGTCGACCGACGCCTCCGTCGGCCCGTACAGGTTGTGCAGTTCGGCCGGCAGCACGGCACGGAACCGCTGGGCCAGTTCGTCGGGCAACGCCTCCCCGCTGCACAGCACCCGCCGCAGCCCGAGGCAGCCCGCCGCCGAGGGTTCCTCCAGGAACATCTGGAGCATGGACGGCACGAAGTGCACGGTCGTGATGCCCTGCTCCTGGATCAGCCCGGCCAGGTAGACGGGGTCCTTGTGTCCCTCGGGCTTGGCGACCACGAGGGTCGCGCCGGTGATCAGCGGCCAGAAGAACTCCCAGACCGACACGTCGAAACTGGAGGGCGTCTTCTGCAGGACGCGGTCGTCGGCGGTCAGCCCGTACTCCGCCTGCATCCACAGCAGACGGTTCACGATGCCCTCGTGCGGCACGACAACACCCTTGGGGGCGCCGGTCGAACCGGAGGTGTAGATGATGTACGCCGGACTCGACAGGTCGTGGAACTCGGGGAGTTCGCCCTCCGCCGCCGCCTCCGGAAGGGCATCCCGGATCACGACCACAGGCTGGGCATCCGCCAGCATGAAGGCCAGCCGCTCCGCCGGATAGTCGGCGTCCAGCGGCAGATACGCCCCGCCCGCCCGATGCACCGCCAGCAGCGCGACCACCAGGTCCACGGAACGGGGCAGCGCGACGGCGACCGTACGCTCCGGGCCCACACCCATGCCGGCCAGCACACGGGCCGTCCGCTCGACCCGCTCGTCCAACTCCGCGTAGGTCAGCCGCTGTTCGCCGAACACCAGCGCCAACGCGTCCGGCGTACGGGCCACCTGGGCCCGGAACAGCTCGGGCAGGCTGGTGGACGCCACCTCGCGGGCGGTGTCGTTCCAGTCGCCCAGAACGGTCCGCCGCTCGGACTTCTCCAGCACCTCCAGGTCCCGCACCGGCAGATCGGGGTGGCCCGCCACCTGCTCCAGCAGCCGCACCAGACGCCCCGCTGTCCTGGTGGCCGTCGGTTCGTCGCAGAGGTCGGTCGCGTACTCCAGGAGAAGGGTCAGGCGGTCCGACTCGTCCACGAAGGTGAAGTGGAGGTCGAACTTGGCCATGCCGGTGTCCATGTCGAACCACTCGGTCGGCATGCCGAGTACGTCGGGGTCGCCGTCGGGCCGGTGGTGGTAGCCCAGCATGACCTGGAAGAGCGGATTGCGGCCGGGCACCCGGGCCGGGTTGAGCGCCTCGACGACCTGGTCGAAGGGGAGGTCCTGGTGCTCGAAGGCGGCCAGCGACGATTCCCTTACACGGGCCAGGAGTTGGCGGAACGTCAGGCCCCCGCCCGACAGGTCCGTCCGCAGCACCAGCGTGTTGACGAAGAAGCCGACGAGGTCGTCGAGGGCGTCGTCCGTGCGGCCCGCGATGGGGGCGCCGAGGGGGATGTCGTCACCGGCGCCGAGGCGGTGCAGCAGAGCGGCCGTGGCGGCCTGGAACAACATGAACATGCTGGTGCCGGTGGTGCCGGACAGGTCACGCAGGGCGAGGCCGGTGTCTGCGGGCAGTTCCAGGCGTACCTTGCCGCCCCGCCCGGTGGGCTCGACCGGGCGCGGCCGGTCCAGGGGCAGCTGAAGTTCCGCCGGGAGGTCACGCAAAGTCCCGGCCCAGTGGGCGAGTTGGTCCGCGCCGACCCGGCCGAGCAGCTCGTCCTGCCAGAGGGTGTAGTCGGCGTACTGGACCGGCAGGGGCACCCACTCGGGGGCGCGGCCCGCGCGCCGGGTCCGGTAGGCGGTGGTGAGGTCGGCCAGGAACGGGCGGTCGGACCACTCGTCGGTGGTGATGTGGTGGAGGACGACGGCCACGACGTGGTCGGCCGGACCGACCCTCAACACCTGGCAGCGCAACGGGAGTTCGGCGGCTAGGTCGAAGGGGCGGCGCTGGGCCGACTCGATCCGGTCCGTCAGCTCCTCCTCCCCGCAGTCCGTCACGGTGAATTCGGGGTCGGCCTCGGCCGCCGGGACGATCAACTGGTACGGCTCCCCGTCCTGCTCGGGGAACAAGGTCCTCAACGCTTCATGGCGTTCCGCCACGTCCCGTACGGCCGCCCGGAGCGCGTCGAGATCCAGGTCGCCGCGGAGGCGGAACACCAGCGGGAAGTTGTAGGCGACGCCACTGCCGGTGATCCGTTCGACCAGCCACAGGCGGCGCTGGGCGGCCGACAGCGGGATGCGCTCGGGTCGGGCGGCGGCGGTGACGGCCGGTCGGGCCGGGCGTGAGGTGTCGGCGCGGGATGCGAGCTGCTCGGGCGTGGGTGCTTCGAACAGGTCGCGGATGGCAAGTTCGGCGCCCAGTTCGGTGCGGGCCCGGCTGATCAGACGGGTGGCGAGCAGGGAGTGCCCGCCCAGGTCGAAGAAGCCGTCCTCCGCGCCCACTTCGGGCAGGCCGAGCACTTCGGCGAAGAGCCGGCAGAGCACTTCCTCCTGCGGGGTGCGCGGTCCTCGGCCGGTACCGAGGGCGACGGCCGGTTCGGCGTCGGGCAGGGCACGCACATCCAGCTTGCCGTTGTCGTTCATGGGCAGCCGGTCGAGGGTGACGAACGCGGCCGGGACCATGTAGTCGGGCAGCCGCTGCTTGAGGTCGTCACGGAGCTGCCGGATCAGGCTGTTGGCGTCACGGGCGGCAGTCGGGGAGTTGGCGTAGGGGACCGCTCCGCCGCCGGGGAGATAGAGCCCGGAGGTCAGCGGAGGCACCTCGCCGGTGACGAACACGGCGTCGTACGTGCCGGGTTGACCGGACCAGGTGGTCAGGACACGGTGTCCGAGTCCGGCGGCGAGGTCGCGCAGCGTCTCCGGGTCGACTCCGCCGGGGGCGCCGATACGTGCGTCGGGGATGCCGGTGAGGCGCAGTGGGATCGCGGCCAGCAGGTCCGCCAAGTCAGTACTGTCGGTGCCGAGTTGCTGGTCGTTGAAGTTGAAGGGGACGGTCGGGACCTCGTTCAGCCGGAGGCCCGGCTCGTCGGCGTACAGCACGGCGTCGTAGCGGTAGCGGGTGAGTTCGTTGTGGTGGCGGGCCTGCTTGGTGCGCAGGTCGACGCCGTAGCCGAGGGTGGTGAAGTAGTCGGGGTCGACCAGGAGTTCCTTCTCCAGGCGCAGGCCGCGTTCGACGGCCCGGCCCAGCGCGTCGCCACTGGTGCCCTTCGCCTCCTGGATCTCGGTCTGGAAGGCGCGGGCGAGCCGCAGGTTACGGACGTCTCCGACGAACAGCGCGCCGCCGGGGGCCAGTAGCTCCATCGCACCCCGGATCACGGAGGTCAGGTAGTCGATGCTGGGGAAGTACTGGATGACGGAGTTGATGACGATGGTGTCGAAGTAGCCGTCGCCGGGCAGGCCCGTGAGGTCATCGGCGGGCTGGGCACGGAGCGTGATCCTGGCAGCCAACTCCGGTTCCTGGAGCAGCTCTTCCCCGATCTTCCGGATGACGGGGGCGGCGAAGTCGGTCGCCCAGTAGGCCTCCGCGTCAGGGGCGAGCTTGGACAGCAGCAGGCCCGAGCCGACGCCGATCTCAAGAATCCTGCGGGGCTTCAGTGACCGGATGCGCTCCACGGTGGCCTCTCGCCACTCCCGCATGTGGTCGAAGGGGATGGGCTGTCCGTCGTAGGAGGAGTCCCAGCCGGCGTACTCCTCGGTGAAGACGGCGGTGCTGATCTCCTCGTACTCGTCGGAGTAGATCTCCTGCCACTCGCCGACCTGGTCTCGTTCGGCGAAGGCCCGGTCGGAGCCGGTGAGTTGGGCGGGGACGACGTATCCGACGAGGCGTTCGTCGCGGACGATCACGGCGGCGTGGGCGACCCGGTCGTGCTGGGCGAGGGCGGTCTCGATCTCGCCCAGCTCGACGCGGTAGCCACGGATCTTCACCTGGTCGTCGGTACGGCCGAGGAAGTCGAGATTGCCGTCGGGGTTACGGCGGACCAGGTCACCGGTGCGGTACATGCGCTCGCCGGGTTCGCCGAACGGGTCGGCGACGAACCGTTCGGCGGTGAGGGCGGGCCGGTCCAGGTAGCCGCGGGCCAGGCCGATGCCGGCGATGTAGAGCTCGCCCGGGACGCCCTCGGGGACCGGGCGCAGCCAGGCGTCCAGGATGTGGGCGCGGGTGCCACGGATCGGACGGCCGACGGTCGGTGTCGCGCTGTCGAGTGTGCCGCCGCCCAGGGTGTTGATGGTGTACTCGGTCGGCCCGTAGAGGTTGTAGCCGTACGTGCCCTCGGTGTCGCGCAGCCGGTTCCACACCGTCTCGGACACGGCCTCGCCGCCGAGCAGCACCAGCGGCGGGCGGTGGCCCTCCAACAGGCCCTCCTCGATGAGGAGATGGGCGTAGGTCGGGGTCACGTTGACGACGTCGACGCGATGGCGTTCGCAGTAGGCGACCAGGGCCTCGGCGTCGCGCCTCAACTCCTCGTCACAGATGTGGACTTCATGCCCCTCGACCAGCCACAGCAGCTCCTCCCACGACATGTCGAAGGCGAAGGACACGGTGTGCGCGATGCGCAGCCTGCGTCCGCCCGCCGACGCGATCGCCGGTTCGAAGATCTCCTTCTGGTGGTTGAGTTGCATGTTGGTCAGACCCCGGTACGGCGTGACGACGCCCTTGGGGCGGCCGGTGGAACCGGAGGTGTAGATGACGTACGCCGGGTGTTCCAGGCTGAAGGTGAGGGAGACCAAGTCACCCGACAGCGAGGCGAGTTCGGCGGCGATCGCCTGATCGTCGAGCAGTACGCGAGGCGTCTCGCCCACCAGTCGCGCCGACACGGCGGCCGTGGACAGCAGCATCGTCGGCCGGGCGTCGTCGAGCATCGCGGCGAGCCGGTCGTCCGGGTAGTCCAGCTCCAGCGGCAGATAGGCGGCGCCCGTGCGCAGTACGGCGAACAGGGCGACGACCATGTCGAGGGAGCGAGGCAGCCCGAGGGCTACGACCCGCTCGGGGGCGGCACCCCGCGCGATCAGCAGCCGGGCCATCCGGTTGATGCGGCTGTCGAGTTCGGCGTAGGTCAGGGTGCGGTCACCGAAGACGACGGCCGTGGCGTCGGGGGTGGCGGCGGCCTGCGCGGCCAGCAGGTCGGCGATGGTGTCCGTGGGGTCGGGGACCCGTCCGGCGGCCCGCTCGTGCTCCAACTCGGCCTGCTCGGCCGGGAGTAGTGGGTCAAGGCCGCCCACCGGGGCGTCGAGGTCGTGGGTGAGGCGGTCCAGGAGGAGCGTGAAGCGGTCGAGCAGTTCCTGTGCCTGGGGGCGGGCGACGACGTCGGCGCGGTGGGTCAGGGTGACCTGGATGGAACGCCCCGGGGTGACGACGAGGTTGACCGGGTAGTGGGTCGCGTCGACGTTGGCGACGGCCGTGGCACCGTGCCGGTCGCTCAGCTCGGCGAGCCGATCCTCGGTGTCGTTGTTGCGCAGTACGAACAGCGTGTCGAAGAGGCGCCGGTGCCCGGTCTCGGCCTGCAGCACACCCAAGCCGAGGTACTCGTACGGCATCACGGCGAGCCGCTCGTCCTGGACGCGGCGCAGCAGCCCGAGCACCGGCTCGGCGGGGTCGTAGGCGATGCGGGCGGGGACGGTGTTGAGGAACATGCCGATGACGTGCTCGATGTCCGGCACCTCGCTCGGCCGGCCGGCGACGGTCGTGCCGAAGACGACGTCGGTGCGTCCGGTCGCGCTCGCCAGGGTGAGCCCCCAGGCCGCGTTGAGCACGGTGTTGAGGGTCAGCCCGTGTCTGCGTCCGATGGCGCGCAGCCGCTCGCCCACCTCGTCCGGGACGAGGACGTCGAGGCTTTCGGGGATGTCCGGTTCCAGGCCCTGGTCGGCGGCGGCGAGCAGGGTGGGTTCGTCGAGTCCGGCGAGGGCGCGGCGCCAGGCGCCGGTGGCGACGGCCGTGTCCTGGACCTCCAGCCAGGTCAGGTAGTCACGGTAGTTGCCGGGCGCGGGCAGGGTGTTCGCGTCGCCGCCGTTCGCGTACAGGGCGAAGAGCTGGTCGAGGAAGATCCAGGCGGACCAGCCGTCCCAGAGAAGGAGATGACGCCCGACGACCAGCCGGTCACCCCGGTCCGCGCCGAGGCGGACGAGGAGCATACGGAAGAGCAGCGGCCGGGTGAGGTCGAAGCGGCGGGAACGCTCGGCGTCGGTCAACTCTCGCAGGCGTATGTCCTGTTCGGTTTCCGGCAGCCCGGACAGGTCGACCTCTTCGAGCGGGATCTCGGGGTCGCGCACGATGAACTGCACCGGCTGGCGCAGGCCATCGCTGGTGAACCCGGCGCGCAGGCTGGGGTTGCGGTCCAGCAACACCCCTACGGCGGTGCGGAGTCGGCCGGTGTCGAGGGGTTCGGCGAGGTCGAAGGACTCGTGGACGGTGTAGACGTCCAGGGCGCTGTCGTCGTACGTGGAGTGGAAGAACAGGCCTTCCTGGAGGGGGGCCAGCGGCCAGATGTCCTCGACGGGGGTGGGGCTGAGCCGGTGGACGCGTTCGGTCTCCTCGGCCGTGAGGGCGAACGAGGAGCGCAGGGCGGCCACTTCGGCGACTGGTGCCGCCGCCGCGGCGAGGGCGGCCGGGGTTCGGTGTTCGAAGACGTCACGCGGGTCGAGGTCCAGGCCTGCCCGGCGGGCGCGGCTGGAGACTCCGATGGAGGTGATGCTGTCGCCGCCGAGCATGAAGAAGTCGTCGTCGATACCGACGTCTTCGAGCTTCAGTACGGCGGCGAAGATCCCGGTGAGAGCGTGTTCCCGCTCGTTGCGCGGAGCGCGCGTCTCGGCTCGTACGGCCTGCGGGGCGGGCAGCGCGGCCCGGTCGAGCTTGCCGCTGGGGGTGAGCGGGAGGGCGTCGAGGACGACGTAGGCGGCCGGGATGACGGCGGCGGGCAGCTCCTGGGCGAGCACGGCCTGAAGTTCGGCGGGGGGTGGGGCATCGGCGTCACGGGCCGGCACGACGTACGCGACCAGTTGGCCGCCGTTCACGGTGACGGCGGACTGTGCGACCGCCGGTTGACGGCTCAACGCGGCCTCGATCTCGCCGAGTTCGATCCGGTTGCCGCGGATCTTCACCTGCCGGTCCGTGCGGCCGAGGTACTCGATCACACCGTCGGCACGGCGGCGCACGAGGTCACCGGTGCGGTACATGCGCGCACCGGGCTCCCCGTACGGGTCGGCGACGAACCGCTCGGCGGTCAGCTCCGGCCGGGCGTGATAGCCACGCGCCAGCTGGACGCCCGTCAAGTACAGCTCGCCGGGCACCCCTTCGGGCACGGGGCGCAGGCAGGAGTCCAGGACGCGCAGGCCCGTGTTCCACACCGGCCGCCCGATGGGCACGGTGGTGCCGGGTATGCCGTCGTAGGGGTGGTACGTCACGTCGACGGCGGCCTCGGTGGGGCCGTACAGGTTGTGCAGCGGTACGCCGGTCAGCTCGCGCCAGCGTGCGGCGGCGGCGCCGGGCAGCGCCTCGCCGCTGCTGAAGACGTTGCGCAGCGACGCGGCCCAGGCCGGGTCGGCGGTGATCTCGTCGGACTGGAGGAAGGCCTCCAGCATCGACGGCACGAAGTGCAGTGCGGTGACGCCCTGTTCGCGGATCAGCCCGGCCAGGTAGGCGGGGTCGCGGTGTCCGTCCGGGCGGGCGAGGACCACGGCGGCGCCCTCGCACAGCGCCCAGAAGAACTCCCAGACGCTGACGTCGAAGCTGGCGGGGGTCTTCTGCAACACCCGGTCGCCTGCAGTCAGTCCGTACGCATCCTGCATCCACGCCAGCCGGTTGACGATCGCCCGGTGGGTGACGACGACACCCTTGGGACGGCCGGTGGAGCCGGAGGTGTAGATCAGGTAGGCCGGGTCGTCGGGGTGGGCAGGGAGCGGTTCGGGACCCGCCTCGGACTCGGCGTCGAGCAGCAGGAGGGCGTGCCCCACCGGGAGCTGCGGGGCCGTCGCCGAGGTGGTCACCACGGTCTCGGCACCGGAGTCGGCGAGCATGTGGGCCACCCGGTCGGCGGGATAGTCCACGTCGACCGGGAGATAGGCGCCGCCCGCCTTCAGGACACCGAGCAGCGCGACCATCAGCTCGGCGGAGCGGGGTACGGCGACGGCGACGACCGTGCCGGGACCCGCGCCCCGGGCGGTCAGCCGACGCGCCAACTCCCCTGCCCTGGTGTCGAGTTCGCGATAGGTGAGCGTCTCACCCTCGTACACGACCGCCGTTGCCTGCGGGCTGCGGGCCACCTGTGCCTCGAAGGCCGCCGCGAGGGTCGTGCCGGGGATGTCCCGCTGTTCGCCGGTCGGGTGGGCGTCGAGGAGTTCCTCGGCCGACAGCAGGTCCACGTCGGCGGCGGACTGACCCGGATCGGCGGCCAGGGCGTGCAGGATGCGGGACAGACGGTCCGCGATCCGGCGTACGGCCTCGGCGTCGAGCCGCTGAACGTGGTGCTTGAGGCGCAGGTCGAGACGTCGGCCCGGCTTGACGATCAGGGCGAGCGGATAGTGGACGGCGTCGTGGAACTCGTGGCCCGTCAGCCGGAGCGTGCCGGTCGGGTCGGTGAGGTCGGTCGCGGCCGGGTAGTTCTCGAACACGACCAGGGTGTCGAAGAGTTCACCGGCGCCCGCCAGTCCCGCGACGCGCTGGAGTTCGGCGAGGCCGAGGTGCTGGTGGTCCAGCAGCTGGGCCTGTTCGTCCTGGAGGCGGCCGAGGAGGTCGGCGAGCGTGTCGGAGGGTTCCCAACGGAAGCGTGTCGGGAGGGTGTTGATGAACAGGCCGATCATGGACTCGATGCCCTCGACCTCGGCGTCACGCCCTGAGACCGTCGTACCGAACACCACGTCCTGGCGTGCCGTGAGCCGCCCGATGAGCAGCCCCCAGGCCCCCTGGACGACAGTCCCCAGGGTCACTCCGTGCTCGCGTGCCCGCGCCGCGAGACGGGCGGTCACCTGCTCGGACAGTTCGAGGCGGATCTGCGCGGGCTCGACGGGCGTACCGTCGGCCGGGGTCTCGACGAGCCGGGTGGGCTCCTCGATCCCGGCGAGGGCCGTACGCCAGGCCGTGCGCGCGGCCTCACGGTCGGCGGTGGCCAGTCGGCGCAGGTGGGCGCTGTAGGGCGCAGGCTGCGGCAGCGCGGCCGGGGTGTCCCCGTAGGAGGCCATCAGCTCGCGGTGCAGGACGGGCAACGACCATCCGTCGGCGACGATGTGATGGAACGTCAGGAGAAGTCGGCTGCGGTGCTCGTCGAGGCGGATCAGCGCGCAGCGCATGAGGGGCGGGTCGGCGAGATCGAAGTGCCGGGCACGTTCGGCGGCGGCGACCGCGTCGGCCAGCGGTGTGCGGGCTAGTCCGTCGTGGACGGTCAGGTCGACTTCTCGCCAGGGCAGTTCGAGGTCTGCGGCGATGATCTGCACGGGCTGCCCGTCCGGGCGGCGGCGGAAGCAGGCGCGCAGCGGGGCGTGCCGGTCCAGGACGTGCTGGGCGGCCCGGCGCAGGGCTTCGCTGTCGACCGGTCCGGTCAGTTCGAGGGCCTGCTGGACGACGTACGCGTCGAGGTCCGCGCCGTCGACGAGGGAGTGGAAGTAGAAGCCCTCCTGGAGAGGGCTCAGTGGCAGGGACTCCTCGATGGTGACCGGGAACGCGCCCTGGATCTCGGCGAGTTCGGCATCGGTGAGGCTGACGAGCGGAGCGTCCGGCGCCGCGTCCTGGCGGTCTTCGCGGACGAGTTCGCCGGCTGCCGCCGCGAGGGCGGCGACCGTGCGATGCCTGAAGACGTCCCGTGAGGTGAGGCGAAGGCCGGCACGGCGGGCGTGGACGAGGAGCTGGATGGCGGTGATGCTGTCGCCGCCGAGGGCGAAGAAGTCGTCGTCGATGGTCGCCGAGCGCAGGCCGAGGACATCGGCGTAGGCCGCGCACAGCAGTTCCTCGCGGGCGTCGCGGGGCGGACGGCCGGTGCTGAGGGCGCCGTAGTCGGGGATCGGCAGCGCGGCGGCGTCGAGTTTGCCGCTGGGGGTGACCGGGAGGCGGTCGAGGGGGACGACGGCCGCGGGGACCATGTACTCGGGCAGTTGGTCGGCCGCGTACGAACGCAGCGCCCTCATCAGGGCGTTGACGTCCCGGAAGGGTGCCGGACGGTTGGCGTGCGGGGCGTTGCCCGACGGGCGGTAGAGGCCGGTGAGGGGGGTGTCGCCGAGGGCGAAGACGATGTCGAGGCTGCCGTCGTCGGCGGAGCCGTTCCAGGTGACGGCCGTCCGGTGGCCGTACCGGGCGCCGAGCGCGTGGAAGACCTCGGGGTCCGGGGCGTCCGCCGTACGGCTGCTGTCGTCCAGGGCGGACAGCGCGGCCAGGTCCTCGGCGAGACGGGCGTTGGGCACGCCGG
This sequence comes from Streptomyces kryoterrae, assembly GCF_054072135.1. Taxonomy (NCBI): domain Bacteria; kingdom Bacillati; phylum Actinomycetota; class Actinomycetes; order Kitasatosporales; family Streptomycetaceae; genus Streptomyces; species Streptomyces kryoterrae. The sequence continues at coordinate 1,367,538 of NZ_CM133358.1, forward strand.
TGACCCGGAGCAGCGAGGGCCCCTCGGCCAGGCGGGCTTCGAGCGCCTCCGGTCCGCTCCAGACGGTCTCCTGGACCTCGGCGGACTCCCGGGCAGTGGTTCGCTTGCTGAGCACCACGTCGTACCGGTACCGGGTGAGTTCGTTGTGGTGGGCGCCGCGCTTGACGTGGATCTCGGCGTCGAAGCCGTCGAGGGCCGCGAAGTAGTCAGGGTCCAGGAGGAGTTCGCCCTCCCAGGCGACCGACCGCTCGACGGCGGCCCGCAGGGCCTCCTTGTCCTCCGTATCGCGGGTGCGGCGGCTCTCGACGGCCGCGCGCAGGCAGCGCAGCAGCCGGGCGTTGCGCACGTCGCCGATGAACAGTCGGCCGCCGGGGGCGAGGAGAGCACCGGCCGCCCGGACGACGTCGGTCAGATAGTCGGCGCTCGGGAAGTACTGGGCGACGGAGTTGATGACGACGGTGTCGAAGTGACCCTTCGGCAACCCCGTGGTGTCGTGCGCGGGTTGGGCGGACAGCCAGACCCGGTCGGCGAGTTCGGGGATCGCGTCGACCTGGGTGCGCAGGGCGCGTACCGCCTCCTCGGAGAGGTCGGTGCCCCAGTACTCCGCGCAGCCGGGCGCGATGCGGGAGAGGATCAGGCCGCTGCCGACGCCGATCTCCAGCACGCGGCGGGGTGCGAGTTCCCCGATGCGGGCGACGGTCGCCGAGCGCCACTCGCGCATCTCCTCGACGGGGATGGGCAGCCCGTCGTACATGCTGTTCCAGCCCGCGAAGTTCTCGCGGAAACCGGCCAGTTGCTCCTGACTGCCCTCCGATCCGGCTGCCGCGTACAGGAGTTCATGGAGGTCCTTCCACTCCCGGACCTGCTCGGTGGCGTCCGGGACCGTCTCGCCGTCCAGGGCCGGGACGACGTACGCGGCGAGCCGCCGGTCCCCGGCCCGGTCCTCGCGTACGACGACCGCTACCTGGTCCACTGCCGGGTGGCCGCGCAGTACGGACTCGATCTCGCCCGGCTCGATTCGGAAGCCGCGGATCTTCACCTGGGAGTCGGCGCGGCCCAGGAACACCAGACGGCCGTCGGCCTGCCAACGCACCAGGTCTCCGGTGCGGTAGAGGCGTTCGCCGGGGGCGCCGAACGGGTCGGCGACGAACCGCTCGGCGGTCAGGTCGGGACGCCCGAGGTAGCCGCGGGCGAGCCCGGCGCCGCCGAGATACAGCTCGCCCGGAACACCGGCCGGGACGGGCTTCAGGCGGGCGTCGAGGACGTAGGCGCGCGTGCCCGGGTCCGGGAGGCCGATCGGGACGATGGAGCCGGCCGGGATGTCCGGGTCGCACAGGCCGAGGGTGGAGTTGGTGGTGGCCTCGGTCGGGCCGTACGCGTTGAACATCATCCTGTCGCGCGCGTACCGTCCGACCAGCTCGGGCGAGACGCGTTCGGTGCCCGCGAGCAGGGTGGCGGGCGGGAGTTCGACGTCCTCGGGCATCGCGGCGAGCAGCGCGGGCGGCAGGATCATGAACGTGATGCCGTGCGCGTGGGCGTAGTCGGCGAGCGCCGGGCCGGGCACCCGGCGCTCGGACGGTACGACGACGAGCCGCCCGCCGGACAGCAGGCCGAGGCACAGGTCCCAGAACGCCACGTCGAAGCTGGGCGAGGCGAACTGGAGCACCCGGCTGTGCGGGCCGATCCCGAACCGCTCGGTCTGCGTGGCGACCAGCTTGGCGACACCCGCGTGGGTGAGGACGACACCCTTGGGGCGACCGGTGGAGCCGGAGGTGTAGATCACGTAGGCGGCGTTGGTGACGGTCAGCGCGCTCGGATCGGCGTCTGCGGGCTGACGTTCCGTCAATTCCCGTGCGCAGTCGGGTGAGTCGAGGACGACGACAGTCATGCCGTCGTTCGCCGGGATGTCCGCGGCGACCTCGGCTGTGGTGACCAGGCAGACGGGGCCGGCGTCGGCCAGCATGTAGGAGATACGGTCGGCCGGGTAGTCGGTGTCGACGGGGAGATAGGCGGCACCGGACTTCAGTACCGCGACCTCGGCGACGATCAGTTCCGCCGAGCGGGGCACCGCGAGGGCGACCACGCGCTCGGGTCCGGCACCTCGGGCGATCAGGGCGGAAGCCAACCGGCCCGCGCGGTCGTCCAGTTCGGCGTAGGTGAGCGAGGTGTCCTCAAAGACCAGCGCGATGTCGTTCGGGCGCTGTCGCACCTGGTCGGCGAACATCTCGGGCCAGGTCCGCAGCGGGATGTCGTGGTCGGTGTCGTTCCACTCGAGCAGGACGCGGTGGCGCTCCTCGGCGCCCAGCAGCTCCAACTCACCCACGGGATTGTGCGGGTGGGCGAGGGCGGCAGTGAGCAGGGTCGCGTAGTGGTCGGCGACGCGTTCGGCGGTCGCGGTCTCGAAGAGGTCCCGGCGGTAGGTCACGTACAGATCGCCGGCGCGGACTTCGAGGACGAGGTCCAGCCGGTCACCGGCGCCCGGCACGTCACCGAACGCGGTGTTGAACAGCAGGCCACCGCCACGGGTTGGTTCCGGGCTCAACCAGGCGACCAGTGTGGCGTGTTCGACCCGGTGGGCCCGCACATCCTCGCGCGCCCGGGTCACCTGGCGTAGCAGGTCGGTGAAGGACGCGCCGCCGTCGACAGCGATCCGGAGCGGCAGACCGTCGTACCCGAAGGTGATGTCGTGGCCGCCGCTGTAGCGGTGCAGGAGTGCGGCATACGCGGCGAGGAGGGTCGGTTCGTCGGCCGTCGCCGTCAACGGGCGGCGAAGGGTGTGCCGTTCACCCGTGGGGCGCAGGGGGTACGGGAAGTCGACCGGGAGAGCGGTCTCCTGCGGGAGCGGTGCGAGGCGCCGCCGCCAGAAGGCCGAGAGCGCGCCTTCCGCGTCGTCGTCGACACCGGGCACACGTACTTCGAAACCGGACACAGGCGACCGTGCCTCCAGGGTGTACGGACCGGCTGAGCCGGAGGACCGCAGGCCATACTAAGGTAAGCATTACCTAACCAAAAGACCCCACTCTCGGCGGACCCGCCTCTCACCACTACTATTAAGGCCTGCCTAACCTAAGGGAGTTATCCGGTGGAGACCGCACGGTGACGCCGGGGAGAAGGGTTCGCCCCGTTCTTCTCGTGGCAGTTCTCGGCGCCGTCCTGCTCGGACTGTGTCTTCTGTCACTCGCCCTCGGCGCGGCCAGCATTCCGCCCGATCAGGTGGTGCGGGCACTGTTCGGTGACGCGCCCAGCCGGTTCGTGGACAACGTCATCTGGTCGGCGCGGGTACCTCGCACGGCGCTCGGACTGTCGGCCGGGGCGGCGCTCGGTATGTCGGGCGCGCTCATGCAGGCGCTGACACGCAACCCGCTGGCGGACCCCGGGATCCTCGGGGTGAGTGCCGGTGCCTCGTTCGCGATCGTGCTGGCTGTCGGAGTGTTCGGAGTCGGGTCGTTCTACGGGTACGTGTGGTTCGCGTTCGCGGGTGCGATGGCGGCCAGTGTCCTCGTGTATCTGCTGGGCGGCCTCGGGCGCTCCGGGCTCACACCGGTCAAACTGGCGCTCGCGGGCATCGCCGTGACCTCCCTGCTGTCCTCCTTCACCAGCGCGATCGTGCTGACCGACCCCGACGCGCTCAACCGCTACCGCTTCTGGTCGGCCGGTTCGATGGCCGACCAGGACGGCGAGACCGTCCTGCGGATCCTGCCCTTCCTCGCCGTGGGCGCGCTGCTGGCCTTCGCCAGCGCGCCCGCCCTCAACAGCATGGCCCTGGGCGACGACGTGGCCGCCTCCCTCGGCCGACGGCTGGGTCTGGTGCGGCTCCAGGGCGTCACCGCGGTGACCCTGCTGACCGGGGCCGCCGTCGCGGTCATCGGCCCGGTCGTCTTCATCGGGCTCGTGGTGCCCCATGTCGCCCGCGTGCTGGCCCAGATGGCGGGGATCGGCCCCGACCAGCGCTGGCTGCTGCCGCTGTCGGCCGTACTCGCGCCGAGTCTGCTGCTCGCCGCCGACATCGTCGGGCGCATGGTGGCCCGGCCCATCGAGGTCCAGGCCGGTGTGATCGTCGCCTTCATCGGCGGGCCGTTCTTCATCGCCCTGGTGCGGCGCCGGAAACTGGCGGAGGTGTGAGGATGACGAACCCCAAGTCCGCCGTCGACGCAGCCGCGTTGGCGCCCGCCCGCCCTTCTCTCCGCATCCAGCGGACCTACCGGCTGGCCGTCCCCCCCGTCTCCGGCATCCTCCGGCCCCGCCTGGTCACGGTGACCGCGCTGCTCGCCGTGGGCACGTTCCTCCTCTTCTGCTGGAGCCTGACGATCGGCGACTACCCGATCGCGTTCACCGACGTCGTACGCGCCCTGGTCGGCTCCGGCGACCCCGGCACCGTGCTCGTCGTCCAGGAACTGCGGCTGCCGCGCTCGCTGGTGGGGCTGCTGGCCGGGATCGCGTTCGGGATGTCCGGCGGGCTGTTCCAGACCATGACCCGCAACCCGCTGGCCAGCCCCGACATGATCGGCCTCACCCAGGGCGCGGGCACCTTCGTGGTCGCGGGCATCGTCCTGGGCTGGGACGGCGGCCTCGGCACCCAGGCGCTCGGTCTGCTCGGCGCGCTGACCACGGCCCTCGTCGTGTACGCGCTGGCCTGGCGGCGGGGTACCACCGGCTACCGGATCATCCTGGTCGGTATCGGCGTCGCCTGGATCTGCACGAGCGCCACCGACTACCTGGTCGCCAGGGGCGGCCGCTTCCAGGCACAGGCCGCGCTGGGCTGGCTGGTCGGCAACCTCAACGGCCGTACCTGGTCGGACGTCGGGCCGCTCGCGATCGCCCTGGCCGTCCTGCTGCCGACGGCACTGCTGCTCGGCCGCCTGCTGCGCACGCTCCAGTTGGGCGACGACGTGGCGACCGGCCTCGGCACCCGCGTACAGCCGGTACGCCTCGCCGTCCTGCTCACCGGCGTCGGGCTGATCGCCTTCGCGACCGCAGCCGCCGGACCCGTCGCCTTCGTGGCGCTGGCCGCCCCGCAGATCGCCCTGCGCCTCGCGCGCACCGCCTGGCCGCCCACACTCGCCTCGGGCCTGACCGGGGCGCTGATGGTCCTGGGCAGCGACCTGATCGCCCGTACCCTCGTCTCCGGCACGGAACTGCCGGTCGGAATCGTCACCGGCGTGCTCGGCGCGCCGATCCTGCTCTGGCTGCTCGTCCGCGCCAACCGCGCGGGTTCAGGAGGCTGATCGCATGTCGACGGACCCCAGGATGCCGGCCGACGCCCTGTCGACGGCCAAGGCCACGACCACTTCCACCGAGGACGCCATGCCGGTCGATCCCCTGCCCAACACCGCGGAACCGGCCGCCGACCCGGACCTGAGGGCCACGGGGCTGCGGCTGTCGTACGACAACCGGGTGGTCGTGGACGGCCTCGACCTGGCGATACCGCCCGGCCGGATCACGGCCATCGTCGGTGCCAACGCCTGTGGAAAGTCGACGCTGTTGCGCGCCCTGGCCCGGCTGCTCGCACCCCGCGAAGGTGCCGTCCACCTGGACGGCCGGACGCTCCAGGCCATCCCCACCCGGGAGTTGGCGCAGCGTCTGGGCATTCTGCCCCAAAGCCCGGTCGCGCCCGAGGGGTTGACGGTCATCGACCTCGTCAACCGCGGCCGGTCGCCGCACCAGACGTGGTGGCGGCAGTGGTCGAAGGCGGACGAACAGGCCGTGCACGAGGCGCTCGCCGCGACCGACATGACCGACCTCGCGGACCGCCCGGTGGACGAGTTGTCCGGCGGCCAGCGGCAGCGGGCGTGGATCGCGATGGCGGTCGCCCAGGGCACCCCCGTACTCCTCCTGGACGAGCCGACGACGTATCTCGACCTGGCCCACCAGATCGACGTGCTGGACCTGATCACGGACCTCAACCGCCGCGAGAACCGCACCGTCGTGATGGTCCTCCACGACCTCAACCAGGCCTGCCGGTACGCCGATCACGTCGTCGCCATGAAGTCCGGCCGGATCGTGGCGGAGGGGCCGCCTGCGGAGGTCATCACGGAGGAGACGGTGGAGGACGTCTTCGACCTGACGTGCCGCATCACCCTCGACCCGGTCAGCGACACCCCCATGGTGATCCCGATGGGCCGCCACCACCAGGACGTGCGCGCGAGGACGACCTCATGAACCTGAGGACCGAGCGAACCGACGAGCGTGACAGTCCGGTTCCTCGCCCCCGCCGCCCCTACCCGTCCCGTCCCTGGGGGCTGCGCCCCCAGACCCCCCTGTCGCGCTGAACGCGCTCGTCCTCAAACGCCGGACGGGCTGGAAGATCGAGCCCCTCCGGCGATTGAGGAGCGGGGGTTCGGGGGCAGCGCCCCCGAGGACGGGAAGGGTAGGGGCGGCGGGGGCGAACAACCCGGTGATCCGCGAACGGGACGCTGACGGCCGTGAGCCGCGCCTCACACCGGTCCGCCCGACCCCCAAGGCGCGCTACCCCTGACCCCGATCGAAACCTTCATGCACTGCCGCCGTCCCGCCCCCGCAGGGCCTGCTCCGCGTCGACCGTGTCGCCGACGAGAGCGTGTACCAGGAGCCCAACGTCTGGATGCGGCACGTCTGAAACACCCCGGGTATCGGCTAGCCCCAGGCGCCGGCCCGGAGCTTCCACACCACGTTCCGCCGCAGCGGCCCCTCCGGGACGGTCAGGTCGACGAAGTCCTTGGCCGGGTCGTGGGTCATGCCGAGGCGGCGCATCACCGCCTGCGAACGGAGGTTGGTGGCGGTCGTGATCGCGAGGACCTCTTCGAGGCCGAGGCCCTTCTCGTCGAAGGCGTGGGCAACCACCGCCCGGGCAGCCTCCGTTGCGTATCCGTGCCCCCAGGCGGACCGGGCCAGCCGCCACCCCGCCTCGACCCCGTCGAACGCCATGTCGTCCTCGACGGGGTCCAGCCCGGCGAACCCGATGAACTCACCGGTGCCCGTGACCTCCACCGCCCACCAGCCCCAGCCCCGTTCGTCGAGGCCGGTCTGGAAGTGGGCGGCGGAGGCTTCGCTCTGTTCACGGGTGAGGGCGCCTCCGAGGTGCTCGCGGACCTCCGGGTCGGCGTTCATGGCCGCCCAGGGGACGAGGTCGGAAGGGCGCCAGGAGCGCAGGACGAGGCGTTCGGTTCGCAGGTCTGGCATGGCGTCATCCTGACGTGATCGCGTACCCGCGTCGACCGGGAATCGGCCCACCCGCGAATCCGGCCTCCTCCGTCAGGGACGCGCCGTCAGATACCCGCCCATCGTGCGGAAGTAGTCCGTCGCCGCGAGCTCCGAGCCGTCCTCCGTCCGTACCCGCTTCACCAGCAGCCCCCGCAGGCGCCCGTTCCGGGCCTCCGTGCCCGCGACCACGACGATTCCGTCGCCCTCGCGGATGAAGATCCGGCCGGGGGTCCCGCCGTAGCAGCCCTCGGACACCTCGGCGTCGACGATGCGTATCCGCTGCCCCTTGTGATGGGTGAACGCGTTGGGATACGGGTCCGACTGAGCGCGGATCAGGCGTTCCAGGGACTCCGCCGGCCAGGTCCAGTCGATGCGGCTGTCCTCCAGGGAACGCTTGTGGAAGAAGCTCGCCCGGCTGCGGTCCTGGGGAATCCACTCGGCACGGCCCGAGGCGATGAGCCCGAGAGACTCGTGGACGACCGGTGTGATCAAGTCCACAGTGCGGTTGAAGAGGTCTGTCACCGTGTCGCGCGCGCCCACCGGGACCGCCCGTTGCAACAGCACGTCACCGGCGTCGAGCTCTGCGTTCATGCGGTGGGCGGTGACACCGACCTCCCGTTCGCCGTTGATGAGCGCCCAGATCAGCGGGGAGAAGCCCGCGTACGCCGGGAGCAGCGAGTCGTGGATGTTGAGCGTGCCATGCGCCGGGAGGTCGAAGATCTCGGGGGGCAGGACGGTTCGCCAGTTGTTGGCGACGATCAGGTCCGGCGCCAACTCCCCCAGTTTGGCGAGGAGTTCGGGATCGTCGGGGCGGTTGCGCAACAGGACCGGAATGCCGTGCTTCTCGGCCAGGTCGGCCACCGAGTCGTCCCAGATCTTCTCGTACACGTGGTCGCTCTTGGGGTGGGTGACCGCCATGACCACCTCGTGCTCGGACTCCAGCAGGGCCTGGAGCGTGCGGTGCCCCCAGGTCTGATAGCCGAACATGACGACCCGCATATCCGATCCTTCCGTAGGACACACCATTGCAAGGTAAGGCTAACCTTATTTAATATCAGTGGCGCCTAGGGGAAGGGAAGTTGCGGTGAACGCACTGCACGACGAGCCGGACGCCATCCATGACGTGCTCGGTATCGGCTTCGGCCCGTCAAATCTCGCACTGGCGATAGCCATCGCGGAACACAACGCACAAGCCGCGCCCGAGGAGCGGATCCACGCCGAGTTCCTGGAACGCCAGCCACGTTTCGGCTGGCACCGCGGCATGCTCATCGACGACGCGACCATGCAGGTGTCCTTTCTCAAGGACCTGGTCACCATGCGCAACCCGACCAGCGATTTCAGCTTCCTGTGCTTCCTGCGGGACCGCGGCCGGCTGGTGGACTTCCTCAACGCGAAGACCCTCTTCCCGCTGCGGATCGAGTTCCACGAGTACTTCGAGTGGGCGGCTGCCCGGATCGCGGACCAGGTGACGTACGACGCCGAGGTCGTCTCCGTGGAGCCCGTGCTGACCGAGGACGGCGAGGTCCGCTGGTTCGACGTCGTCAGCCGCGTGCCGGGCGATCCGGGGCGTACGGTGGTCCGCCGGGCCCGCAACATCTCGGTCGCCGTCGGTCTCGAACCGCACGTCCCGCCGGGCACCGCACTGTCGGACCGTATCTGGCACAACAGCGAACTGGTCCCCCGCACCCGCGAGTTGACCGGCTCGGGCGCCTCGGTGGGCCGCATTCTGGTGCTCGGCGCAGGTCAGAGCGGCGCCGAGGCGGTCGACTACCTGCACCGCTCCTTCCCCGGCACCGAGGTGTGCGCGGTCTTCGCCAAGTACGGCTACACGCCCGCCGACGACAGCCCGTTCGCCAACCGGATCTTCGACCCGGAGGCGGTGGACGTCTACTTCCGGTCCCGGCCGGAGGTGAAGCAGTCCCTGCACGACTACCACCGCAGCACCAACTACTCGGTGGTCGACATGGACCTGATCGAGACGCTGTACGCCACCATGTACCGCGAGAAGGTCCAGGGCACCGAGCGGCTGCGGATGCGCAACGTCTCCCGCATCCGGGACGTCGAGCAGCTGGACGACCGGCTGGACGTCACCGTCGAGTATCTCCCCACCGGAGAACGGGAGGTGCTCTCCTGCGACGTGCTCGTGCACGCCACCGGCTACCGCCCCCGCGACCTCGACACCATGCTGGGCAGAGCCTCCAAGCTCTGCCTGCGGGACGACAACGACGCCGTACGGGTCGGCCGCGACCACCGGGTCGAGGTCTCGTCCGAGGTCACGGCCGGCATCTATCTCCAGGGCGCGACCGAACACACGCACGGTCTCACCTCGACGCTGCTGTCGACGACCGCCGTGCGCTCGGGAGAGATCCTCGACTCCCTGCTCGCCCGTCGCACCAGCGATGCCGTCGTCGGAGCTGGGCAGCCAGCATCAACTTAGAGTAGCCTTACCTAAGTTTCAGGCCTGTCCGGGTGCGCTTGCACGGCCTCGGACAGGTCCTACCGGCGTAAACCGTCGTCCGATAACTGTCGTCCGATCCCGGAGGGTTACGGGTGAGTAGTCCTTCACAGCTGTCGGGGCGGGACGTCCTGCGGCAGGCGGTCAGAGGGCAACGGCGTGACGTCGCCCTCGGCGCGCTCCTCGGCTCCGGCCACCAACTCGGCGAAGTGATGGTGCCGGTCGTGATCGGCCTGGTCATCGACCGCGCCGTCACGGACTCCGACACCGGCGCCCTGCTGAGCTGGCTCGCCGCCCTCGCCGTCGTCTACGTCGGACTCGCGCTCAGCTGGCGCTTCGGCGCCTGGTCCGCCGACCGGGCCGCCGCCCAGGCCGAACACACCCTCCGCGTCACCCTCGTACGCCGGGTCCTGGATCCCGGAGGCGGTGCGGAGGAGGGCCGGCTGCCCGGCGCCCTCGCCAACATCGCCACCGAGGACGCCAAACGCGTGGGCGCCGTCAGCATGGCGGCCATGGGCGGGATCTCGTCCCTCGCCGGCATCCTCGTGGGCGCGGTCGTGCTGTTGCGCATGTCCGTCACGCTCGGGCTCGTCGTGCTGCTCGGCACTCCTGTTCTGCTGTGGCTGGGCCACCTGCTGAGCAAGCCCCTGGAATCGCGCAGCGAGGCCGAGCAGGAGCGGGCCGCACACGCCTCGGCCGTGGCCGCCGATCTGGTGGCCGGCCTGCGCATCCTCAAGGGCATCGGCGGCGAGTCCACCGCGCTCGCCCGCTACCGCACCACCAGCCGCGACTCCCTGCAGGCCACCCTGAAGGCCGCCCGCGCCCAGGCCTTCCAGAGCGGCATGGTGCTCGCCCTCACCGGCTGCCTGATCGCCGCCGTAGCCCTCGTCGGCGGCCGGCTCGCCGCCCAGGGGGACATCAGCCTGGGCCAGTTGGTGTCGGCCGTGGGGCTCGCCGTCTTCCTCGTCGGCCCGCTGGAGACCCTCGCGTGGGTCAACGCCGAGCTCGCCCAGGGCCGGGCCTCGGCCACCCGCATCGCGGAGGTACTGGCCGCTCCGCACATCGTCACCCCGGGCACGGCGACCCTGGCCCAGCCGGTGCGCGGCGCGATCCGCCTGACCGCCCTCAGCCTCGGCGGGCTCAAGGGCCTCGACCTCGACATCGCACCGGGTGAGCTGCTCGGCGTGGTCGCGACCGACCCCGCGGACGCCACCGACCTGCTGCGCTGCCTGGCCCGGCAGTCCGACCCCGATGCGGGCACCGTCGAACTCGACGGCGTCCCTCTCCGCAACCTGGACCCGGCCGAGCTGCGCACCGCTCTGCTGGTCGCCGAGCACGACGCCGACCTCTTCGAGGGCACCGTCCGCGGCAATGTCACGGCGGCCGCACCCGACCACGCGGACCCCGGCCAGGCGATGACCGCGGCCGGTGTGGCCCAGGTCGCGCAGACCCTCCCGGACGGCGAGGACACGGCGGTCAGTGAGCGGGGCCGCTCCCTCTCCGGCGGGCAGCGTCAACGCGTGGCGTTGGCAAGGGCGTTGGCGGCCGAGCGGCCCGTCCTGGTGGTCCACGATCCGACCACCGCCGTGGACACGGTGACCGAGGCGGGCATCGCCACCGGAGTCAGGGAGATCCGCAAGGGGCGTACGACGGTGCTGGTGACCACCAGTCCCGCGCTGCTGTCGGTCACCGATCGGGTCGTACTGCTGGAGGACGGCCGAGTCACCGACACCGCCTCGCACGCCGACCTGATTGACCGTCACGAGACCTACAGAGCGGCGGTGCTGGCATGAACGGCAACGAACTCTCAGCCAGCACAAAAGAGTTGCTGCCCACCGCGACACCCCGGCGCACCCGTGCCGCGGTCCGTGAACTGGTCCGCCCGCGCCGTCGGCCGGCCCTCGGCGCCTTCGCCGTGATGGTCGCGGCGACCGCTGTCGGGCTGCTCGTCCAGCCGCTGCTGGGCCGCATGGTGGACCTGGTCGCCGAGCACCGTCCGCCCGACGACCTCACCCTCCCCGCCGTCCTCCTGGTCCTGGTGGCCGTCGCGCAGGGCGCCGCCACCGCGCTCGGACTGTCCCTGGTCTCCCGGCTCGGCGAGACCGTGCTGGCCCAGTTGCGCGAGCGGTTCGTCGAGCGGGCGCTGCGGCTGCCCCTGGAGCAGGTGGAGAAGGCCGGGTCCGGCGACCTCAACGCCCGTGTCACCAGGGACGTTTCGGTGGTCGGCGAGGCCGTGCGCAACGCGCTGCCCGAACTGGCCCGCTCCCTGCTCGCCATCGTGCTGACCTTCGCCGCGATGGCCCTCCTGGACTGGCGCTTCCTGCTGGCCGCGCTGCTCGCGGTGCCCATCCAGGCGGGGACCGCGCGCTGGTACGTACGCAACGCCGTGCCGCTGTACGCCGAGCAGCGCATCGCCATGGGGGCCCAGCAGCAGCAGTTGCTGGACACCATCGCGGGCGCCGGCACCGTACGGGCGTTCCGGCTGGAGGAGCCGCACACCGAGTCCGTCACCCGACGCTCGTCCGCCGCGGTCGCGTTGACGATGCGGGGTGTGCGGCTGGTGCTCGACTTCTACAACCGGCTGCACATCGCCGAGTACACCGGCCTCGCCGCGGTCCTGGTCACCGGGTTCCTGCTGGTGCGCGCCGACTCCGTGTCCATCGGTACGGCCACGGCCGCCGCGCTCTACTTCCACAGCCTCTTCGGCCCGGTCAACCAGGCCCTCGCGCTGCTCGACGACGCCCAGTCGGCGACGGCGGCACTGGCCCGACTGGTCGGCGTCGCCGACATCCCGGAGCCCGAGGCCACTCCCCCGGCGCCCACGGCACAGCGGCGCGAGCCCGGCACGGTCACCGTGACCGGCGTCCACCACGAGTATCTGCCCGGGCGTCCCGTCCTCCGGGACGTTTATCTCACGCTGGCCGCCGGGGAGCGGGTCGCGCTGGTCGGGTCGAGCGGCGCGGGCAAGACGACGCTCGCCAAGCTCATCGCCGGTGTGCACGAGCCGACCTCCGGCACGGTTCGGCTCACCGGCGCGTCAACCTCCTCCGGCAGTCTGCCGGTTGCCCTGGTCACCCAGGAGACGCACGTCTTCGCCGGGCCGCTCGCCGACGACCTGCGTCTCGCGCGCGCCGCCGCCTCGGACGAGGACCTGCGTACGGCCCTGACCGAAGTGGGCGCGCTGGACTGGGCGTTGACCTTGCCCGAGGGCCTGGCCACCGTCGTCGGCGAGGGCGGGCACCGGCTCACCGCCGCCCAGGTCCAGCAACTCGCCCTGGCCCGGCTCGTACTGGCGGATCCGCCGGTCGCCGTGCTGGACGAGGCGACGGCCGAGGCCGGCAGCACCGGCGCGCGGCTGCTGGAGAAGGCCGCCGACCGGGCGATCGGGAACCGCACCGCGCTCCTGGTCGCCCACCGTCTCACCCAGGCCGCCGACGCGGACCGGATCGTCGTCATGGACGGCGGCCGGATCGTGGAGAGCGGCACCCATGACGAGCTGTGCGCGGCGGCCGGTACCTACGCCTCCCTGTGGCAGGCCTGGTCCGGCACCCGTTCGCCGGCCGAGAAGCCCCCCACGCGTCCCAGCACCGACACAACCACCACCGTGAAGGACCACTGATGCTCGGCTCTCCCAGAGGCACTCGGCTCGCCGCGGCGCTCACCTCCGTACTGCTCCTCCTCGGCGCCGCCACCGCCTGTGGCTCCGACGACGACTCCGACACGGCGGGCTCCGCCGCCGACGCGTCCGCCAACTCCGCCTTCCCGGTGACCCTTTCGCACAAGTACGGCAGCACCACGATCAAGTCCGAGCCCAAGCGGATCGTCACGGTCGGTCTGACCGACCAGGACGCCGTCCTCGCGCTGGGCAAGGTGCCGGTCGGGACGACCGAGTGGCTGGGCGGCTACAAGGGCGCGATCGGCCCGTGGGCGGCGGACAAGCTGGGCAGCGCGGCGACGCCGACCGTCCTCAAGGACACCGGCACGGGCCCGCAGACCGAGAAGATCGCCGCGCTCCGGCCGGACCTGATCCTCGCGGTCTACGGCGGTCTGACGAAGGCGCAGTACGACACGCTGTCGAAGTTCGCCCCGGTGGTGGCCCAGCCGAAGGAGTACAACGACTACGGCGTGCCGTGGCAGAACCAGACCGAGATCATCGGCAAGGCGCTCGGCCAGGAGACCAAGGCGAAGGAACTGGTCACCGGGGTCGAGTCCGACTTCAAGAAGGCGGCGACCGAGCACCCCGAGTTCGCCGGCGCAAGCGCCGTGATGGCGACCCCGTACGAGGGCATCTTCGTCTTCGGCAGCCAGGACCCGCGCTCGCGCGTCCTCACGAACCTCGGTTTCAAGCTGCCCACCGACCTGGACAAGGTCATCGGTGACGAGTTCGGGGCCAACATCAGCAAGGAGCGCACCGATCTCCTCGACACGGACGCGATCGTGTGGATCGTCTCCGACACCACCAAGGACAAGGCGACGCTGCGCAAGGACCCCCTGTACGCGGACCTGAAGGTGGCCAAGGAGGACCGTGAGGTCTTCGTCAAGGAGAGCAGCGACTACGGCAACTCGGTGTCGTTCGTGTCGGTGCTGAGCCTTCCGTACATGCTCGAGCGGCTGGTCCCGCAGCTGACGGCGGCCGTCGACGGCAAGGCGGCCACGAAGGTGACCGAGCCGACGAGCTGACGCCTACTCATATGGGTGCGACCCGACCGGAGTTCCGGCCGGGCCGCACCCATGTCGTTCATCGGCTCACGTGGTGGGCCTGATCTGCCACTGCTGGCAGTTGTTGCCGAGCCAGGTCCACTGGCGTACGTCGGCGCCGTTCACGGTGGAGCAGTCGGCGACGTCGGCGACCTTGCCGGTGGACTCGTTGACGATCCGGACATAGTCGCCGGTGGCCGTGTAAACAAGCCTGAACTTCTGGCAGTTGTTGTTCAGCCAGGACCACTGGCGCAGATCGGTGCCGTCGGCCGTGGCGCAGCCCGCGGTGTCCATCACCTTGCCGGTGGCGACGTTGACCAGTCGGCTGGTGTCGTTGGCCTGGTCCTCGATGCGCCACTTCTGGTTGGTGCCGCCGTTGCAGGTCCACTGGAGGATGTTGGTGCCGTCGGCGGTGTTCCCGCCCTCCACGTCGAGGCACTTGCCGCTGTTGCGGTTCACCAGCGTGTACGCGGTCGGGGTCGCGGCGGTCTCGCCGGACGGGCCGGGCAGCGTGGTGCCGAGCGCGACCGGGGTGCCGAAGTTCGGCGTGCCGTCCGCGTTCCAGGTGAACTTCTGGGCGCGGGTGGTACGGCCGTTGCCGCAGCCGCCCGAGGCCGAGTCGTTGGCGTGGTAGACGATCCAGTTCTCGGTGCCGTCCGGTGAGGTGAAGAACCCGTTGTGGCCCGGCCCGTAGACCCCGGCGGCGTCGTTGCGCTGGAAGACGGGCGTTTGCTTCTTCGTCCAGGAGGACGCCAACAGCGGGTCGCTGCCGGTGAGTTCGAGCTGACCGAGCTTGTAGTCGGCGGTCTGGCAGTAGCTCGCGGAGAAGGTGAGGAAGGTCCGGCCGTCGTGGTAGAGCGGCTCGGGGCCCTCGTTGACGGGTGCCCCGGAGGTCTCCCAGGCCAGCGTCGGCTGCGAGATGAGGCTGAAGGTGGAGCCGCTGACCGTGTACGGGTTGGTCATGGGCGCGATGACCAGGCTCTGCTTGCTGCCGCCGATGGCGCCGCTGCCGATCAGGTAGAGCTTGTTGTTGTACGTCAGCACGGTGGCGTCGATGAGCCAGCCGCCCGGGTCGAGGTTGGACCCGGTGAGCTGGTTCTTGAAGGTGTACGGGCCCATCGGGTCGGTGCCGGCGCTCTCCACGACGTAGGTCCGCTGCTGGTCGCAGCAGGCGGCCCCGCTCGGCGCGCCGGAGTAGTACAGGTACCAGTGGCCGTCGAAGAAGTGCAGCTCGGGCGCCCAGAAGTTGTTGTTGCGGGTCGAGGTGGTGTCACTCCAGACCTGCACGCTGGGAGCCGTCGACAGCCCGGCCAGGGTCGCCGACTTACGCATGGTCAGGACACCGGTGAAGGACGTGGTGACCAGGTAGTAGCTGCCGTTGTAGTACTCCAGCCAGGGGTCGGCGCCCTTCTGGGACTTGACCGGGTTCGTGTACGGGCGCCCTTCGGCCGCGGCGGCGGGCTGGATGCCGACGACAGGTACGAGCAGCGCCAGCAGCGCCGCCAGGAGGGTCAGCCAGTGACGGGTACGGAACACAAACAGGTCCCTTCTCATGATCACATCGCTGTCACATTGTTCGAAATCCCGGACTACGTACGTAACTTCGACCAGAACCTAGATACGCGGGGTGCGCACGTCAACGCTTGTGACAGGTTCGGTTCCGGTTTGCGTCCATCGCGTAAAAAACTTGTTGTCCGACCTGCCGAACGTTGTTCGAAAACCCTTGACGCCCCTGGTCGCATCGATTGACACTCTCGCAACGCGCGGACACACAGACGAAATCTGATGTCTCCCGTTACCTCCCCCCGTGTCCGAGCAGAGGAAGCCGAAACGATGCATCTCGCGAGATCACGCGGCCGCAGCAGACCCTGGTCACCACGGCTCGCCGGACTGACCGCCGCATCGCTTCTCCTCGGCCTCGCGGGGCCGTTGGCCATGTCGGTTCCCGCTCACGCCGCCGCAGCCGACATCACCGACGGGCTGGCCCTCTGGTACAAGCTCGACGCGGCCTCCGGCACCACCGTCGCCGACGCCTCGGGCAACGGCCGTACGGGCACGGTGAACGGGACCGCCGGGTGGTCCAACTCCGGTGAGGGGCTTGCCTTCAACGGTTCCGACACCTACGTCAAGGTGCCGGACAACATCATGAGCGGCATGACCTCGATCACCGTCTCGATGGACGTGAAGGTCGACTCCACCCAGTCCAGCCCGTACTTCATCTACGGCTTCGGCAACACCAGCGGCTCGGCCGGCAACGGCTATCTGTTCACCACGGGCAACTCGTACCGGACGTCCATCGCCAGCGGCAACTGGTCGACGGAGCAGACGACGCGGACAGCCGGTACGAACCTGCAGCGCGCGGTGTGGAAGCAGATCACCTACACCCAGACCGGCAACACGGGCGTGCTCTACGAGGACGGCGTGGAGGTGGGCCGCAACACGGCGATCACCCTCACCCCCGGCTCCATCGGCGCGGGCACGACCACCGCCAACTACATAGGCAAGTCGGTGTACCCCGGCGACAACCTGTTCAAGGGCAACATCCGTGACTTCCGGGTCTACGACCGGGCGCTGGCCGGCACGGAGGTCGAGGAACTCTCCCTCCCCGTCGCCACGCAGGGCGTCGCCGCCGACAAGTCGGCCCTGACGCTGGGCGACACGAGCGCGGTGATCGCCGACCTCACCCTGCCGAGCGCGGGCCCTTCGGGCGGCTCCGCCATCACCTGGGCGACCGACAACGCCTCCGTGGTCTCGGCCTCCGGCGCCGTCACCCGCCCCGCCGCCGGCTCGCCGGACGGTCACGCCACGCTCACGGCGACCCTGAAGAAGGGCCCGGTGAGCGACACCAAGACCTTCGACGTCACGGTCCCGGCCACCTTCGACGACGCCACCGCCACCCAGCGGGCCGCCGACGCGCTGACCGTCCCGAACATCGACGACGTACGCGGCAACATCACGCTGCCGTCAACGGGCGTCTACGGCACGGCGGTTGCCTGGTCCTCGGCGAACCCGGACGTCATCGCGGCCGACGGTGTGGTCCACCGCCCCGCGCACGGCGCCGGCGGTACGACGGTCGACCTGACCGCGACGATCACCAAGGGCACCGCCACCACGACCCGCACCCTGACGGCCAAGGTCCCCGAACTCCCCGCGAAGGAAGCCCTCAAGGGCTATATGTTCAGCTACTTCACCGGCGAGGGCACCTCGGACGGCGAACAGCTCTACGCGGCGCTCAGCAAGGGCAACGACCCGCTGAAGTGGCGGGAGTTGAACGACGGCAAGCCCGTCCTGACCTCCACGCTCGGCGAGAAGGGCCTGCGCGACCCGTTCATCATCCGCTCCCCCGAGGGCGACAAGTTCTACCAGATCGCCACCGACCTGCGGATCTACGGCAACGGCGACTGGGACGCCTCCCAGCGCACCGGCAGCAAGTCCATCATGGTGTGGGAGTCCACCGACCTGGTCCACTGGACCGACCAGCGCCTGGTGAAGGTCTCCCCCGACTCGGCGGGCAACACCTGGGCGCCCGAGGCGTTCTACGACAACGAGCTCGGCTCGTACGTCGTCTTCTGGGCCTCGAAGCTCTACGACAACGCCGACCACTCCGGCGACACGTACAACCGCATGATGTACGCGACCACCCGTGACTTCCGCACCTTCAGCACGCCCAAGGTGTGGATCGACCGCGGCTACTCGGTCATCGACTCCACGATGATCAAGGACAAGGACACCTACTACCGCCTGTCCAAGGACGAGCGGAACAACAGCTCCTCGACGCCGAACAGCAAGTTCATCTTCGAGGAGAAGAGCGACTCGATCCTCAACCCGTCCTACACCGCCGTCGCCGAGGGCATCGGCAAGGGCGCGATGAGCGCGGCCGAGGGTCCCCTGGTGTTCAAGTCGAACACCGAGGAGAAGTGGTACGCGTTCCTCGACGAGTTCGGCGGTCGCGGCTACATCCCCTTCGAGACGACGGACCTGGCCTCCGGCGTCTGGACCCCGTCCACCGGCTACGACCTGCCGTCCAAGCCCCGGCACGGCACCGTGCTCCCGGTCACCCAGGCCGAGTACGACCGGCTCCTGAAGACCTACCAGCCGGACCAACTCGTCCAGTCCGTCGAGGACATCACGGTGAAGACGCGCACGGGTGAGGCCCCGGTCCTCCCGGCCACGGTCATCGCCACGTACGCGGACGGCGTCAAGCGTCCCGTCACCGTCACCTGGGACGCCGTCCCCGCGTCGGCGTACGCCCAGCCCGGCACCTTCAGTGTGATCGGCTCCCTCCCGAACGGCGAGGCCCTCCCGGTCCACGCCGCGGTCACGGTCTCGGCCGAGGGCCCGGACGTTCCGGCCGACCTGGTCCTGCACTACGACTTCGACGAGACGGGCGGCAACATCGCCCGTGACTCCAGCGGCCACGGCTACCACGGCACGTACGTCCGAACTCCCGACTTCGGTACGGGAGTCGAGGGCGGCTCCTTCAAGATGTCCGGCGGCAACAGCAGCTCCAGCTCGCCGTACGTCAAGATTCCCAACGGCGTGCTGAAGGACACCACCAGCGTCACCGTCTCCACATACGTCAAGTGGAAGGGCGGCGACAACTTCCAGTGGCTGTTCGGGCTCGGCCCCGACAGCAACAAGTACCTGTTCGCCACGCCCTCCAACGGCGGCGGCAAGCTGTTCTCCGCGATCACCAAGGCCACCTGGTCCGGTGAGAAGCAGATGATCGGCGGCTCCCAGCTCACCCAGGGCGAGTGGAAGCACCTCACCGTCACCCTGGACGGCGCGACCGAGACGGCGATCCTCTACGTCGACGGTGCCGAGACGGCCCGCGTGAGCGGTGTCACCATCAAGCCCTCCGATCTGTACGACCCGGCGAAGGACTACTCCGGCTACATCGGCAGGTCCATGTACTCCCCGGACCCGTACTTCGGTGGCGAGGTCGACGACTTCCGGATCTACAACCGGGCCCTGACGCCCGCCGAGGTCCTGGAACTCAGCGGCAACACCACCGGGATCGCCGCGGTGACCCACCCTGCGCTCAAGGTCGACGCGATCATCACCGACACGGACAGCAAGGTCGTCCTGCCGCTCACCCCGGGCAGTGATGTCACCGCCCTGGCACCGCAGTTCACCCTGGCCCACGGCGCGAGCATCAGCCCCGCCTCCGGTACCCTCCACGACTTCACCGAGCCGGTGAAGTACGAGGTCACCGGTTCGGACGGCAAGAAGCGCACCTGGACCGTGACGGCCGTGGAGATGAGGAGCCCGGTGCTGCCGGGTCTGAACGCGGACCCGAACATCGTCAGGTTCGGCGACACCTTCTACATCTACCCGACCACCGACGGCTTCGAGGGCTGGAGCGGTACGCAGTTCAAGGCCTACTCCTCCACGGACCTGGTCCACTGGAAGGACCACGGCGTCATCCTGGACCTGGGTCCCGACATCAGCTGGGCGGACAGCCGCGCCTGGGCGCCGACCATGGAGGAGAAGAACGGCAAGTACTACTTCTACTTCTGCGCCGACGCGAACATCGGCGTGGCAGTGTCGGACTCGCCGACCGGCCCCTTCAAGGACGCCCTGGGCAAGCCGCTGCTGAAGGCCGGTGACCACCCGGGCCAGATGATCGACCCGGCGGTCTTCACCGACGACGACGGCCAGTCGTACCTGTACTGGGGCAACGGCAGGGCCTACGTGGTCCCGCTCAACGCGGACATGGTCTCCTTCGACACGTCGAAGGTCACCGACATCACGCCGAGCAACTACAACGAGGGCTCGTTCGTCATCAAGCGCAACGGGACCTACTACCTGATGTGGTCGGAGAACGACACCCGGGACGAGAACTACCAGGTGGCCTACGCGACCGGTTCCTCGCCCACAGGCCCCTGGACCAAGCGCGGTGTGATCCTCCAGAAGGACCTCTCCCTGGGCATCAAGGGCACCGGCCACCACTCGGTGGTCCACGTCCCGAACACCGACGACTGGTACATCGTCTACCACCGCTTCGCGATACCCGGCGGTGACGGCATGCACCGCGAAACGACCATCGACAAGATGGAGTTCGACGCCGACGGATCGATCAAGAAGGTCGTCCCGACCCTGTCGAGCATCGACCCGGTGACGATCGTCCACGCGGGCGCGGACACAACTGGCCAGGAAGGCAGCGCGATCCCGCTCACGGGCACCATCTCCGGTGCAGGCAAGCCGAGTTGGAGCGTGAGCCCGACAACCCCCTGCACGTTCTCCAGCAGGACCACGATCCCGACGTCCATCACCTGCCAGGACAACGGCACGTACGAGGTCACACTGACGGGCGGTCGCAGCAAGGACACCCTGACGGTGACGGTCACGAACGCGCCGCCGTCGATCACCTCGGTCCAGGGTCCGAAGACCCCGGTCCCGGCCGGCAAGAACACCCCGGTGCGCATCTCGGCGAAGTTCACCGACCCGGGCCGCGCCGACACCCACACCTGCAGGATCGACTGGAAGGACGGCACCACCCCGACATCCGGCAAGGTCACGAACGGCACCTGTGAGGCGAGCCACGCCTACCTGAAGGCGGGTATCTTCCGGCCGACGGTCACGGTGACGGACGACGACAAGGCCGAGGCCACCGCCCAGCTCCCCGAGCTGATCGTGTTCGACCCCAAGGCCGGTGTGGCGGGCACCGGCGTGATCGCCTCCCGGCCGGGCGCCTACCCGGCCGACCCGAAGCTGACCGGCAAGGCGGCCTTCTCCTTCGGCGCCTTCTACCGGAAGGACGCCACGGTCCCGACGGCCACGGCCTCCTTCGACCTCGCGGCGCCCGGCAAGTCCAAGGCGAAGGTGCGGTTCCGCTCCACGTCCTCGGACTGGCTGGTGGTCACCGGCTCCACCGCGGTGTACCAGGGCTCCGGCACGGTCAACGGCAAGGACGGCTACGCCTTCCTCATCACGGCGACGGACAAGCCGGACACGTTCCGCATCCGGATCTGGAAGAAGTCCACGGGCGACGTCGTGTACGACAACCGCACGGGGACCGCGACCAAGGGCATCGTCTTCCGCCGATAGGCCGCGGACACAGGTCGCGCCGGACATCCGGACCCGAGGGCGCGCACACCGAGTTGGGCCTGACCGCCCGCTCGATGTGCGCGCCCTCGGCGTTCTGGTCCCCGAAAACGGCTCAGGGGCTGTTTCGAATTGCTCCGAAACAGCCCCTGAACCGCGACTCTCACAAGTCGGGACGACAGGATTTGAACCTGCGACCCCTTGACCCCCAGTCAAGTGCGCTACCAAGCTGCGCCACGTCCCGTTGCGTCGTCCCGCGGTTGCCCCGCGTGATCACGCGAGCAGAACTTTACCCCACGCCAGGGTCTGCCCCGGAGGCGGCAGGTGGCGCGCGACAATCGGTGCATGAGCAGCAGTGCGTCGGAGAGTCGGGCAGCAGCAGGCGGGCGACGGGACCGGGACGGGGAGGGACGAGCACGCAACGCGCGGCCACGGGACGGGCTCGGGCGCCCGCTGCCGTACGGCGAGCATGGGGTGGACCGGCAGCCCGAAGGGGTCGTACGCCGTCCCGAGGACAGCGTCGCCGAGGCGCAGGCGTTGCTGGACGCGGGCAAACCGTTCCACGCGCACGAGGTGTTCGAGGACGCCTGGAAGTCGGGGCCGGAGGAGGAGCGCGGCCTGTGGCGAGGGCTCGCGCAGCTGGCCGTGGGGCTCACGCACGCCGCGCGCGGGAACGTGACGGGCGGTGTCCGGCTGTTGCGGCGCGGAGCCGGCGCTGTCGAGGAGTGGGCAGCCGTGGGCGCACGGTCGCAGCCTTACGGGATGGATCTCGCGGGGGTCGTCACGTGGGCGCGGGAGCTGGCGACGGAGGTGGAGCGGGAGGCCGCGGCCGTCGACGCGGTGGCTCGGGCGCCACGCCTGTCGAACCGTACCGTCGGCGGCTGACCTGGGCCGACGGCCGCGTTGTCAGTGGTGTGCGGCAGACTCGGGGCGTGCGGAGGATTCATGTCATCGGTATCGGCGCGGGCGACCCCGACCAGCTCACCCTGCAGGCGGTCGGGGCGCTGCGGGACACCGACGTGTTCTTCGTCCTCGACAAGGGCGAGGCCAAGTCCGACCTCGTGCGGTTGCGCCGGCACCTGCTCGACACGCATGTGCCGGAAGGGACGTACCGCCTGGTCGAGGTGCGCGATCCCGAGCGGGACCGGACGGCCGGGGGCGCCGCTTACTCCCCCGCGGTCGGGGACTGGCGGCGGGCCAGGGCCGAGATCTACGAGCGGCTGATCGCCGGTGAACTCGGCGCGGAGGAGAGCGGAGCGTTCCTGGTGTGGGGCGACCCCTCGTTGTACGACAGCACGCTCGGGATTCTGGAGGAGACCCGCGGGCGGGGCACGGTGGACTTCGAGTACGACGTCGTGCCCGGCATCAGCAGTGTCTCCGCGCTGGTCGCCCGGCACCGCACAGGGCTCAACCGGGTCGGGCGTCCCGTCCAGATCACCACCGGGCGACGGCTCGCCGAGGGTTTTCCGGCGGGGGTCGACGACGTGGTGGTGATGCTGGACGCCCATCAGGCCTTCCGGGAGTACGCCGACGAGGACATCGACATCTACTGGGGTGCCTACATGGGCACGCCGGACGAGATCCTCGTCTCCGGGCCGATCGCCGAGGCCGCACCCCGTATCGAGCGGTTGCGTGCCGAGGCACGTGAGCGCAAGGGCTGGATCATGGACACGTACCTGCTGCGCCGGAACCCCGGGGAGCCTCGGCCCGAGCAGCCGTAGGCACCGGGGGCCGGGAGCCGGATACCCGGCCGGACGCCACCCCTTGCACGGGTGTACCACCGGTGTGATCGTGACCTCGTGACAGTCGCCGAGGACACCGCACCGCCCGCCGCCGCGCAGCCACCTGTGCTGGACTCCCGCCGCCGCAACGTCGTCTTCGTCACAATCATGCTCGGCATGCTGCTGGCCGCCCTGGACCAGACGATCGTCGGCACGGCCCTGCCGACGATCGTGTCGGACCTGGGCGGTGCCGAGCACATGTCGTGGGTGGTGACGTCGTATCTGCTGGCGGAGACCGTGGCCACGGTGCTGGTCGGCAAGTTCGGCGACCTGTTCGGCCGCAAGGTGGTCTTCCAGGTCTCGGCGATCGTCTTCATCACCGGTTCGTTCCTGTGCGGACTCGCCACGAACATGACGCTGCTGATCGTCTGGCGGGCCATGCAGGGCGTCGGCGCGGGCGGGCTGATGGTCACGGCGATGGCTCTGATCGCCGACGTCATCCCGCTGCGGGAGCGCGGCAAGTACCAGGGCGCGATCGGCGCCGTGTTCGGTGTGGCGACGGTCATCGGACCGCTGCTCGGCGGCCTGTTCACCGACCATCTGACGTGGCGCTGGGCGTTCTACGTCAACGTTCCCATCGCGATCGCGGTCGTGGTCGCGGCGGCCCGCACCATTCCGGTGGTGAAGTCGGCGGTACGCCCGGTCATCGACTATCTGGGCATCGCGTTCGTCGCGATCGGCGCCAGCGCGCTGATCCTGGCGACGAGTTGGGGCGGCAACCAGTACGCGTGGGGTTCCGGCGTCATCGTCGCGCTGTTCGTCGGCGGCGCGGCCTCGCTCGGCCTGTTCTGCTGGGCGGAGTCCCGCGCGGCCGAACCGATGCTGCCCATGCGGCTGTTCGGCAACCCCGTGTTCACGGTCTGCTCGATCCTCAGCTTCATCGTGGGCTTCGCGATGCTGGGCGCGATGACGTACCTCCCCACCTTCCTCCAGTACGTCGACGGCGACTCGGCGACGGTCTCCGGCGTACGCACCCTCCCCATGGTGCTGGGCCTGCTGATCGCGTCCGTCTTCAGTGGCAACGTGGTCAGCAAGACCGGTCAGTACCGCTTCTTCCCGGTCATCGGCTTGGCGGTGATGGGCCTGGGCCTGTATCTCCTCTCCCTCATGGACGCGTCGACCAGCACCTGGCTGGCCTCGCTCTACATGTTCGTCCTCGGCTCCGGTATCGGCCTGGGCATGCAGGTGCTGACGATCGCCGTCCAGAACACCGTCGAGTACGCCGACCTCGGCACCGCGACCTCCGGCGTCACCTTCTTCCGTACGCTGGGCAGTTCGTTCGGGACCGCGGTCTTCGGCACGCTCTACACCAACTCGCTGACACCGAACCTCTCCGAGGGCATCGCGGAAGCCGCCCGCACGGGTACGGCGGACCAGGCCACCATCACCAGGGCGGCCACCAGCCCGGCCGGCCTGCACCAACTGCCCGCCAAGGCGGCCGAGCCGATCATCGGCGCGTACGCGGACACCATCCAGACCGTCTTCCTGTGGACCGTGCCGGTCGCACTCCTCGGCTTCGTCGTCGCCCTGTTCCTCAAGCAGGTCCAGTTGCGCGACAGCGCCCGGATGGCGTCGACGGACATGGGCGACGGTTTCGCGACGCCGAGCAACCCGGACTCGCGCCGACTGCTGGAAGCCTCCGTGGGCAAGATCATCGGCAGTACGGATCTGGACACCGCGCGCCGGATCGTCAGTGACTCCGACACCCGCCTCGACATCGCGGGCGCCTGGGCCGTGATGCAGGTCGAGCTGTTCACCCGCATGGTCGGCCACGCCGGCCTCGGCCTGATCGCCGCCCGCCGTCACATGCCGCCCGAGGTGCTCCTGCCGGTCTTCGACCGCATGGTCGAGGAGGGCTATCTGACCCGCACCGGCTCCTTCTTCTCCCACACCGGGGCGGGCACCCGCGAGGCCGAGGTGATCAGCAGTGCCTGGGGCACCTGGCTGGCCGGCCGGGTGGAACAGGACCTCGGCCGCCCCTCGGGCGACGACCTGCGCGCCGCGGTGGACACCATCGCCAAACGCCTCCTGGTGGAGGACCTCAGCAGCAGCCTGCCGACCCGTCCGGCGGCACTGTCGGGAGCGGGCGGAGGTACGTCCGGGTCGTAGTCGGCGTCCCGTGGAAGTCACGGTCGGACGCGTCGGCTCTCGCGTGAGGCCGTTCCCGGGAGCGAGAAACCAGATGCCCCGTCATTCGGGTCACGGCCATACTCCTGTCATGCCCCCGGCCCCGGTGCGCTTCCGCGACCCCCGCAGCACGAAGGACGACTTCATCGGCTCGGTCCTGGTGCGCTGTCCGCGCTGTGCGCGTCCCGCACATGTCCAACCGGACCCTCACGAGCCGGACCAGGCGATCCACTCGGTGCTGTTCGCGCCGCGGCGCCTCGTGTGCGGCGGCTGCGGTCTGTCCCGTCGTTGGTCCGGCAGCTCGGTCATGTTCTCGGGCAGCACCGCCGCCACGGCACGCGACCCGTACTTCCACCTCCCCGTGTGGCTGCAGACGGAGACCCGTCACGGTCGGCTGTGGGCGTACAACCTCGAACACCTGGCCTATATCAGGCGGTTCGTCGCGGCCTCCCTGCGCGAACGGGCGCCCTGGTACGACACCGGTCGGAAAATGACCCTGGTCGCCCGGCTGCCGGTATGGATCAAGAGCGCCAAGAACCGGGACGAGGTGCTGCGCGCCATCGACCGAATACAGGCCACGCTCGGCGCGAGCCAACACCCGAACCGCCGCTGATCAGCGCAGCAGCAACTGTGCCCCGCCCACCACGGTCGCCGCGATGACCAACTGCTCGAACAGCCGCTGGTTGATTCGGTTCACAGCCCATTTGCCGAGAAACGCACCGGGGATGACGAACACCACGAGCGCCGCGTCGAGCAGGAGCGAGTGGCCGTCGATCAGGCCGAGGCCGGCGCTGAAGGGAACCTTCGAGACGTTGACGATCAGGAAGAAGAACGCCGACGTGCCCAGAAAGCCGAGCTTCCGGAAGCCGGCCGAGAGGAGATACATCGACATGACCGGGCCGCCCGCGTTGGCGACCATCGTCGTGAAGCCGCCGAGGACACCGTACGAGCGGGCCTTGAGGCGGCCGGCGGGTGTGCTCACCGCGTCCGGTTCGTCCTCCTCCGATTCCGCCTTTGCCTCCGCCTCCGCACGCCGTCGGCGCCACACCGTCACCCCGGCCATGAACAGCAGGATCGCCCCGATCGAGGTCCGTACGACGTCGTCGTCCGCCCACACCAGGAACACCGTGCCGACGACCACGCCCACCGCGACCGCCGGGAACAGCCGCCACAGGGTCGGCCAGTGGGCGTGTCGGCGGTAGGTCAGGACGGCGAGTACGTCCCCCGCGATCAGGATCGGCAGCAGCACACCGGTGGACTCCCGGGCGGGCAGGACGGCCGCGAAGATCGCCAGGCTGACCGTGTTGGCCCCGCTGACGGCGGTCTTGGAGAAGCCGACGAGCACCGCCGCGGCGGCGAGCGCGGCGAACTCCCAGTGCGTCATGTGCCAGAGCGTCATCGTGTTCATGCGGACACTGATGCTAAGCCCACCCAACTGCGGCCGTAAGGACCGTCTCGCCAGGTGACCCCTGCCCCACCCGGACGCGTCACCGTGGACCGGCCGCCCGGCCCCTGGGAAGATCCACGCACACCACGCACACGTTCAACGACGCACCCGGAGAAGCCATGGCCGAGTCCCGCGAGTACGTCCTCCCCGGCACCAGGGGCGCGATCACCGTCCGCGAGTGGCGGCGGCCAACCCACAGCGATTCCGGACGTCCGCTCGACCCACCTCTCTACCTCGCCCTCCTCTCCCACGGGTACGGGGAGCACGTGGGCCGCTACGAGGAACTCGCCGCCGCCGTCGTGGCCCACGGCGCGACCGTCCTCGGCCCCGATCACCAGGGACACGGCCGGTCGGCGGGCGAACGGGCGGTGATCGTGGACTTCGAGGACGTCGTCACCGACCTGCACACCGTCGCCGACCTCGCCCGGTCCGCCCACCCGGGCGTGCCGGTCGTCCTGATCGGCCACTCCACCGGCGGCCTGATCGCGGCCCGCTTCGCACAGCGGTACGGCGACGAACTCGCCGCGCTCGTCCTGTCCGCGCCCGTACTCGGCAGCTGGGACCTCCCGGGGCGGCTGCTCGAACTCGACGAGATCCCCGACCGACCCATCAACCCGGCCGCGCTGTCCCGTGATCCGGCGGTCGGGGCCGCGTACATGGCCGACCCGCTGGTCTGGCACGGCCCGATGAAACGGCCGACGCTGGAGGCGTTCGTACAGACGCTGGAAACCGTGGCGAAGAGCGGTGCCATCGGACCACTGCCGCTGCTGTGGCTGCACGGCGACGACGACCGGCTCGTCCCGCTCGCCGGAAGCCGTGTCGGCATCGAGGAGCTGCGCGGCACCGACTGGACCGAGCGGATCTTTCCGGGCGCCCGGCACGACGTCTTCCTGGAGACGGACAGGGCGGCGGCCTTCGCCGAGCTGACCTCCTTCGTGGACCGG
Organism: Streptomyces kryoterrae; assembly: GCF_054072135.1. Lineage (NCBI taxonomy): Bacteria > Bacillati > Actinomycetota > Actinomycetes > Kitasatosporales > Streptomycetaceae > Streptomyces > Streptomyces kryoterrae. The sequence goes on from NZ_CM133358.1 coordinate 1,395,216, forward strand.
GTGCTCACGCCCCGGGCCGAATGATCACCCTCCCCACAGCACTGATCACCCTCCCCGCCGACCCCCGATCGCTCTCCGCCGCCTCCCGTGGCCGGTTCCGTCACGTTTCCGTCCGTTCGACCTGGGCACCCGCGTTTCCATGGAGTGGTTGCGGCGAGCAGCCTGCACGGGAGAAGACCCCGAACTGTTCTTCCCCGTCAGCACAAAGGGGCCGGCGGTGCGGGACATCGCCGCCGCGAAGCGTGTGTGCGCCCACTGCCCGGTGACCCCGGAGTGCCTGGACTGGGCACTGCGCAGCGGTCAGACCGCGGGTGTGTGGGGCGGCACCTGCGAAGAGGAACGCGCCGCACTGCTCCGTACCGCGAGAGAACGGGTCCGGTAGCGAGAACCCGGGCCGCGAAACGATGAGGAGCACCCATGACTGTCGTGAAGAGCAGCCTGCCCGAGCCGGAGCGCCGGATCACCGGCGACGCCCTGCAGGCGACTCTGGTGGATCTGCTGGCGCTGTCACTGATCGGGAAGCAGGCCCACTGGAACATCGTGGGGCCGAGGTTCCGTTCGATCCACCTGCACCTCGACGAGGTCGTGACTGCGGCCCGCGCGTTCTCCGACACGGTCGCGGAGCGCGCGGCGGCGCTCGGCGTGTCGCCGGACGGCCGCCCGGAAACGGTCGCCTCGGCCTCCGTGTTCCAGGGCCCGAAGGACGGCTGGATCCAGGACACGGACGTCGTGCGGCTCCTCGTCGAGGCGCTGACAACGGCGATCGAACGCCTGCGCGAACGCATTGGTGCCACGGAAGAGGCAGATCCGGTGACCCAGGACCTGCTGATCGGCATCACGGCCGAACTCGAGAAGCAGCGCTGGATGTTCGAGGCGGAGAACGCGACTCGCGGCGCCTGACCCGAGTCTCCGCGCCTCTCCCCCTGGCTCCCCTCCCCTCTTCACCCCAACAGCCACCCCGTCCACGCTCAGGTCGATCGCGTTGACGTAACGGAGCGGCTGCGCAGCAGGAAATCCACAGCGTCCACCACGTCGCCATCGTGGCGCGACGACCCGGCGGGTGTACGGGCCCATGGTCCGGCCAGTACACCCGCCGGGTTTGTCGCGGCAGCAGGGACCTGCGGCCGATGCCCCCCGGGTGCACGGCGTTCCCCCGGATCGGCGCGAGCTCGACATCGAGAGCGCGGACAAGGCCGGTCACACCGGCATTGACGGTCGCCACCTCCGCCTCATCATGCCTTCCCCGTGGGGAAGAGCGCCCGTACCTCCCACCCCTGCGTCTGTCCGATCGGTGGCCCCGCGCGCAGGTCCCCGCCCAAGGCCGTGACGCGCTCCATGAGGCCGACCAGCCCGAAGCCGCCACCGTGTGCGGCGGGCGGGAGCTGGGTGCCGCCCCGGCCGTCGTCGGTCACACCGACCTCCAGTCGGCGGCCGTCGTGGCGGAGCCGGACGGTGACCTCGCCGGCATCGGCCGCGTGCCGCCGTACGTTCGTCAGCGCCTCCTGCACCACCCGGAACGCCGCGGCCTGGACCTCGTGCGGAAGGTCGTCCGGCACTGTGGGGTCACGGTCGAGGGTGACGTGCTGGACCGGACTCGCAAAGCCGTCCGTCAGTTCCGCGATGCCGGCCAGGTCGCCGACGGGTCTGCGGTCGGCGGCGTCAGGGCCGGTGTCCCGCAGCACGCCGACGGTACGGCGCATCGACGCCAGGGCTTCCGTGGCCGCGCGTTCTATGCCCGCGAGGACGGTGTCCAGGTTCTCCGGCTGGGCGGTGGCCATCATCCGGGCCATCTGGGTCTGGACGAGGATGCCGGTGACATGGTGGGCGACGAAGTCGTGCAGGTCGGTGGCGATCGCCACTCGTTCCGCCCGCCGGGTCTCGACGACCGCCACGGTCCGCCGGTAGTCCTGTGAGCGCAGGTACGCGGCCAGACCGCCGACGAGGCCGATCAGGACGAGCGCCACCATCATGAAGGCCATCAGAGTGGACATGTCGTCCTGATAGAAGCGCGCGGGTGTTCCGAGCAGCGCGGCGCCGTTCAGTACCCCGCAGACGACGGCCCAGGGCTGGGGACAGTGCCGTACCGCGATGAACAGCAGACTCAGCAGGACGACTGTCTCGCCCGGGCCGAACGAGACCTGGCTGCCCAGCAGCAGCGAACCCGCCGTGAACAAGAGCGAGGCGACGGCCGGTGCGCCCGTGCGCAGCTGCGGGGTGAGCCAGTCCGGACGCCGCCGGCCGGGCCACAGCAGGGCGGCGAACCCGGGAACCAGGACGACCGCATGTGGCCAGATCGCGTAACCGCTCTCGCTCGCGTCGACCACGTCAAGGATCCCGGCCATGACCAGGAGCGTGACGACGAAAGTCGTGGCGCAGCTGCGGGACGAATCCGATCTCATGCGAATCACCGTATGCGCGGACGGCCGCGGCCGTATCGGCCGAAAGGCCGAGGCCCGGGTCCGTGAAAGCTGGCCGGACGGCCGAGGCGCGCACTCCTGCCCGCGGGACAGAGTGGAGCCACTGCCCACCCCGCCCCACCTTCAGGAGTACGAGATGCATCGCAAAGCCCTCATCAGCGTGATCGGCGGCGCGACAGCCGCGGTCGCGCTGGCCGGCGTCGGAACCCATCTGCTCGCGGGCACCGAGTCGACGAGCTCCTTGGACAAGTACACGACGGTGGCGGTCGACGGCCACAAGGCGCTGGCGGCAGACATCGTCGCGGGTCGCGCCCAGAGCAAGTTCCACCCGCTGCCCTGGGTGGGCACGAAGGTCTCCCGGGTGTCCTGTCCGACCGGACTGAAGGCCGTGGCCGGCGCGAGCATCACGTGCACGGGCCACACCGGCACGGGCAAGGACATAGACATACCGGTGACGGTGGTCGCGGCGACGACCACCTCCGTGACCTGGAAGTTCGAGCGCTGAACAGCAGCGAGGAGACCAAGGAGAACGAGAAGATCATGAGCACCGTCCTGGCCGGTCTCGGCCTCACCAAGAAGTACGGCTCCACCGTCGCACTGCACGGCGTGGACGTGAAGGTCGGCGTCCGCGAGTCTCTGGCGATCATGGGTCCGTCGGGGTCAGGGAAGTCGACCCTCCTGCACACCCTGGCCGGAGTCGTCCGCCCGGACGACGGTGAGGTTCTGCTGCATCGTGAGCGCATCGACAACCTGGGTGAGAACCGGCTGAGCGAACTGCGTCGCAAGCGGTTCGGATTCGTTTTCCAGTTCGGCCAGTTGCTGCCCGAACTGCCCGCCGAGGAGAACATCGCCCTGCCGCTCATGCTGGACGGCATACCCCGTGGCCGGGCCGTCTCCCTCGCCCGCCGCTGGTTCGCCCCGCTCGGCCTCGACGGTCTGGAGAAGCGCCGCCCCGGTCAGCTGTCCGGCGGTCAGGCCCAGCGCGTCGCGATAGCCCGCGCGCTGGTCGTCCAGCCCGACGTGGTCTTCGCCGACGAGCCGACCGGCGCGCTGGACCAGGTCACCAGCGAGGAGGTCGTCCTGTTGCTGACCTCGGTCACCCGTGAACAGGGCGCCTCCCTGGTGATGGTCACGCACGACGCGGACGTCGCCGCCCACTGCGACCGCGTCCTCCAGGTCCGCGACGGCCGGATCACGGGCCACCACCAGTACACCGTCACGCCCTGAGCCTGGGGCCCGCCGCCGCGACGCCCTGCCCGGCAGACGGTCCCACCACGTTGCCCTCCTCCGTCACCACTGCCTCCCGTCCTCCGCCTCCCGCGACCGGCCGCTGCCATCGGCACCGCGACCGCCGACGGCTCCGCCCTCCGACGCTCCCGCGCCTCTCCTCCGTCCCGCCCCTGCTCACCCGCCGTCTCCCGTCCCGCCGCGTTCCGCATCCCCGCGCCTGCCCGAGCACGGCCTTCTCCGCCCCTTCCGAGTACCCCGGAGCCCTCATGTCCTCGCCCGTCCCACAGTTGACGTGGTTCCTCGCACGCCGCTCCGGCCGCCGCGGCCTACACAGCCAGTTGCTGGCGGCCGGCGCCGCGGCCGTCGGTTCGCTGATCCTGCTGGTGCTGACGGCCGCCTTCTTCGGCAGCGGTGCCCGCGCCCACGACACGGCCTGGCGCACCCCGGCCCCCGACCGGCACGGCACCGCCGTACAGACGCTCGGGACGACCTATCTCGGGGACCGCCCGATAACCGTCGTGTCACTGGCCCAGCTGCCCGGCCGCAAGGCGACTCCGGCGCCCCCGGGGCTGACCTCGTTCCCCGGGCCGGGGCAGGTGTACGTCTCGCCCGCCCTGGCCGACCTGCTGCACAGGACACCGGCGAACCAACTCGCCGACCGCTTCCCGAAGGTGTCCTCGTACGGCACCATCGGCGACGCCGGCCTCGCGGCACCCGAAGAGCTGGTGGCCGTCCTAGGGAGGGATGCCTCCGACCCGGCGGTCTCCACCGCAGCCGAACCACTCGGCCTCTTCGGCCAGTTCGGCGGCCAGACCGCACGCTCGGTGGTCTCCGGCTTCGACGGAACCGACGTCAGTGTGTTCACCTCGGCGGACAAGCCCGCAGTGTCGATCGGGGTGGCCATCGTCGCCGTCCCCGTGATCGTGCTCGCCGCAGCCGCCGGACGACTCGGGGCGGCCCGGCGTGAGCAACGGCTCGCCGCGCTGCGGCTGGCGGGAGCGACACCGCGTCAGATCCTCGCGATGACCGGCCTGGAGTCGCTGGTCGTCGGCGCGGCCGGGGCCCTGGCGGGCGCGCTGGCGTACTGTCTGCTGCTGCCCGCGCTCGCGGAGATCCCTTTCGGCATCGGCACCTGGTACATCCGCCGGTTGTGGGTGGGGCTGCCCTGGCTGCTGGCGGTCGTGGTGTTCGTGGCCGGCCTCATCGCACTGAGCGCCATGACGACATTGCGTCAGGTGGCGATCTCTCCCCTCGGCGTGGCCCAGCAGGCGAACCCGCGCCGTACGCGCCTCATCCGCCTGGTCCTCTTCGCCGCGGTCCTGATCTACATCTACGTGACGGCCTCGTCGGGCGACGCGAGCGCCCGTCAGCAACTGGTGATGCTGCTCATGTTCTACGGCGCCTTCTGGCTGCTCGGCCCGTGGGTCGTGGACCGACTCGGGCGGCTCACGGCCCGCTTCGCCCGCCGCCCGGCGACTCTGCTGGCCGCGCGCCGGCTCAGCGACGACCCGCGCGGCTCCTGGCGCACCGTCAGCGGGCTGGTCCTCGCCGGGTTCGTCGCCGGGTTCTTCACCGTGGGCAACGTGAGCATCGACGACTACCGCTTCCCCGGCCAGGTCGCCGTACCCACCACCAGCGCCGCCACGGCCCGCACCGCGACCGCCGAGGCCCGCACGCTGCTCCACGCGGCCGGTGTGAAAGCGACCGTCACCACGAGCGACGGCGACGACGGCATACTGTTCGGTACACCCGGAGCGGTCGTCCACGTCTCCGGCAGCGCCTCACAACTCGACACGGCGGTCACCGCACTGTCGGACCTGGTGCCCGGCCGGCTCCCGTTCACCCAGGCATATGCCAACGCCGAGAACGATGCCTTCACCGGCCGGCTCGGCGAACTCGGCACCGCCGCCCTCGCCGTCAGCTTCCTCGTCGCGACCGCCTCCGCCGGGCTGACCGCCGCCGCGAACGTCCTCGACCGGCGGCGCGTCTACGCCCTGCTGCGGCTGGCCGGCACCCCGTTGAAGCTCCTCGACCGGGCCAGGTTCCGGGAGACGGTCCTCCCGCTGGTCGTCCTCGCCGGCGGCACCACCGCTGCCGGAATCTATGCCGCCTTCCAGGTCAACAAGCTGTTCGGCACCACGATCAGCACCTCCGGCGCGATGACCCTGGCGGTGTGCGTGACCGTGGGCGCGCTGGCCATGTTCGGGGCGATCGGAGCGAGCAGACCCCTGCTGCGGGCGGTTACCGCGGATGCGGCGCAGACGGTGGACTGACAACGAAGTCGACGTCAGGGGCGAGGGGAAGGAGACCGTCGCGACCGGTCCCCGCTCCTTCCCCACGATCCTCTCGGTCCCTATCCCCACTCCGCCACCCTCCCCTCCCACCCCTGAGGCATGATCGAGCCATGACCGCCGCCCCGCCCAGCCCTCCGATCCGTGTTCTCATCGCGGACGACCAGGACATGGTCCGTACCGGCTTCCGCTTCTTCCTGGACGCCCAGCCCGACATCACCGTGGTCGCCGAGGCCTCCGACGGGGAGGAGGCCGTGACGCTGGCCCGCCGTGAGCGTCCTGACGTGTGCCTGCTGGACATCCGGATGCCCAAGCTCGACGGTTTGGAGGCGACCAGGCTGCTGGCCGGTCCCGGTGTCACCGACCCGATGCGGGTCGTCGTGGTCACCACCTTCGACCTCGACGAGTATGTGTACGGGGCACTGCGCGGCGGCGCCTGCGGGTTCCTGCTCAAGGACTCGGGGCCCATCCTCCTCGCGGAGGCGGTACGGGCCGCGGCTGCCGGTGACTCCCTGGTGTCGCCGTCGATCACGGTCCGGCTGCTCCAGCACATCACCGCCCCGCAGGCCACCGCGTCCCGCCCCACGGCTCCGCCCCCGGTCTCCGCGGCGACGCTCAGGGAACCGCTCACCGACCGGGAACTCGATGTGGTCGGGCTGGTCGCCCTGGGCCGCACCAACGCCGAGATCGCCTCCGCGTTGTTCGTCTCCCTCTCCACAGTCAAGACGCACCTGTCGAGCGTGCAGGCGAAGCTGGCCGCCCGGAATCGGGTGGAGATCGCGGCCTGGGCATGGCAGAACGGGCATGCGCGCCCGGAGACGTGAGTGGCGGGTCACCCGGATGTGGCGCGTTCGACGTGGAGAGGCTATGCAGAAACAGGACGAGTTGAAAGTACGATCAGCCAATGTCTGACATGATCGAAACCACGCCCGGCTGGCTGGCACCCGACGAGCTCGAACAGTCTCGCGCACGGATGCCGATCCTGTACGTCGAAGCCGTACCGGTGCGCGTCGACGACAACGGCGAAGTCACCAAGATCGGCCTGCTCCTGCGCATCAGCTCGGACGGCACGGTCAGCCGTGCTCTGGTGTCAGGCCGCGTCCTGCACCACGAGCGCGTGCGCGACGCCCTCCTGCGCAACCTGGAGAAGGACCTCGGCCCGGTGGCGCTGCCTCGGGTCCCGGCCTCCCCACAGCCCTTCACCGTCGCGGAGTACTTCCCGACGCTCGGGGTCACCCCGTTCCACGACCCGCGCCAGCACGCGGTGTCCCTCGCCTACATCGTCCCGGTGGCCGGCGACTGCCGCCCCCGCCAGGACGCCCTGGACCTGGTCTGGTTCAGCCCGGAGGAGGCGTCCTCCCCCGTGGTCCAGAACGAGATGCCTGGCGGCCAGGGAGTCCTCCTCAAGCAGGCCCTCGCCCATGTCGGCTGCCTGTCCTGAACAGCGCCGACAATCAGAACCCGGCAATGACGAAGATGTCCGCAGCATTCCCGCAGGCGCGACCTCGGCGCCCGCACCTCGGCGAGCCCGTAGCGCCCTGGGCGGGCAACTGACGTACGGGCCCTGGCAACCCGGGAGGGCAGGTGGCGTTCCACCGGCCCTCCCGGCGTTTCTGAGGCCTCCGTCGATCCGGCCGGGCCGTTCCCGCCCTCGCTCACGCCTCCCCCGTGCTCCGTGGTCGGCGGGCCCCAAAGGCTGCTCCTACGGCGGACAGGCGCCCTGAGCCCCGGCTCCCGAGGGGTTGTCGCTGGTGCCCGGGCGCCGGGCCGTCCCGGATTCAGGCGATCTCGACGAGCAGGTCGCCGCCCTCCACCTGCTGGATCCTGTTGATGGCCAGCCTCGTCACCTTCCCGGCCCTCGATGCGGTGACCGCGGCTTCCATCTTCATCGCCTCGATGGTGGCCACCGTGGCGCCGGCCGCCACCTCGTCCCCCTCGGCGACGGCGAGGGTCACCACTCCGGCGAACGGCGCGGCGACATGGCCGGAGTTGGCCCGGTCCGCCTTCTCCGTCGCCGGGATGTCGGAGGACACAGCGGTGTCGCGCACCTGGATCGGCCGCAGCTGGCCGTTCAGCGTGGACATCACGGTGCGCATACCGCGCTCGTCGGCCTCACCGACGGCCTCCAGTTCGATGAGCAGCCGTACGCCCGGTTCGAGGTCGACGGCGTACTCCGTCCCGGGACGCAGCCCGTAGAAGAAGTCCTTGCTGGCCAGCACGCTGGTGTCGCCGTAGGTCTGACGGTGTGTCTCGTACTCGCGCGTCGGCCCGGGGAACAGCAGCCTGTTGAGCGTCGCCCGCCGGTCCTTGGCCAGGCCCGTGCGGTCGTCCGCCGTCAGTTCCGCCATGGGCTTGGGCGCGGCACGGCCCTCCAGGGCCTTGGTGCGGAAGGGCTCCGGCCAGCCGCCGGGCGGGTTGCCCAGCTCGCCGCGCAGGAAGCCGATCACGGAGTCGGGGATGTCGAACCTGTTCGGCGTCGCCTCGAAGTCGTCCGGCGAGACGTCGGCGCCGACCAGGTGGAGCGCGAGATCGCCGACCACCTTCGACGAAGGGGTGACCTTCACCAGCCGGCCGAGGATCCGGTCGGCGGCGGCGTACATCGCCTCGATCGCCTCGAAGCGGTCGCCGAGGCCCAGCGCGACCGCCTGGGTGCGCAGGTTGGACAGCTGCCCGCCGGGGATCTCGTGGTGGTAGACGCGCCCGGTAGGCGAGGCGAGGCCCGCCTCGAACGGTGCGTAGATCTTCCGGACGCTCTCCCAGTACGGCTCCAGGTCGCCCACGGCCTTCAGGCTCAGCCCGGTGGGCCGCTCGGAGTAGTCGGTCGCGGCGACGATGCCCGACAGCGACGGCTGCGAGGTGGTGCCCGCCATCGACGCCACCGCACCGTCGACCGCGTCCGCGCCGGCCTGGATCGCGGCGAGGTACGTGGCGAGCTGGCCGCCCGCCGTGTCGTGCGTGTGGAGATGCACCGGCAGGTCGAACTCGCGGCGCAGTGCCGTCACGAGGGTCGCGGCGGCCGGGGCCCTCAGCAGTCCCGCCATGTCCTTGACGGCCAGGATGTGCGCGCCGGCCTCGACGATCTGTTCGGCCAGCCGGAGGTAGTAGTCCAGAGTGTAGAGCCGCTCGGACGGGTCGGACAGGTCGGACGTGTAGCACAGGGCGACCTCGGCGATCGCCGTTCCCGTCTCGCGTACGGCGTCGATGGCGGGCCGCATCTGCCCGACGTCGTTGAGCGCGTCGAAGATCCGGAAGATGTCGATTCCGGTGGCCGCGGCCTCCTGGACGAAGGCGTCGGTCACCTCGGTCGGGTACGGCGTGTAGCCCACGGTGTTACGGCCGCGCAGCAGCATCTGCAGGCAGATGTTCGGCACGGCCTCGCGCAGGGCGGCCAGGCGGTCCCAGGGGTCCTCGGCGAGGAAGCGGAGCGCGACGTCGTAGGTGGCACCGCCCCAGCACTCCAGGGACAGCAGCTCGGGCAGGGTCCGCGCCACCACGGGTGCGATGGCGAGCATGTCCTTGGTACGGACCCGGGTGGCCAGCAGTGACTGATGGGCGTCGCGGAACGTGGTGTCCGTGACGCCGATGGTCGGTGACTCGCGCAGCCACCGGGCGAAGCCCTCCGGGCCGAGTTCGACGAGCCGCTGCCGGGAGCCGGCGGGCGGCTCTGTGCTCGGCAGGGGCGGGATCTTGCCGACCGGGTCGATCAGGGCGGGCCGTTCACCGTGCGGCTTGTTCACCGTGACGTCGGCGAGGTAGGTGAGCAGCTTCGTACCTCGGTCGGCGGAGTGACGTGCCGTGAGCAGATGCGGGCGTCGCTCGATGAACGACGTCGTGACCCGGCCGTTCCGGAAGTCCGGGTCGTCGAGCACGGCCTGCAGGAACGGGATGTTGGTGGCCACGCCGCGGATGCGGAACTCGGCGACGGCACGCCGGGCCCGGCTGATCGCGGTCTCGAAGTCGCGGCCCCGGCAGGTGAGTTTGACCAGCATCGAGTCGAAGTGCGCGCTGATCTCCGTACCGGCGTGGGTGGTGCCGCCGTCCAGCCGGATGCCCGAGCCGCCGGGCGAGCGGTAGGCGCTGATCCTGCCGGTGTCCGGGCGGAAGCCGTTGGCAGGGTCCTCGGTGGTGATACGGCACTGGAGTGCGGCCCCGTGCAGGGTGACGGTCTCCTGGGAGAGCCCCAGGTCGGCGAGTGTCTCGCCGGAGGCGATGCGCAGCTGCGACTGCACGAGGTCGACGTCGGTGACCTCCTCGGTCACCGTGTGCTCGACCTGGATGCGCGGGTTCATCTCGATGAAGACATGGTTGCCGTCACGGTCGAGCAGGAACTCGACGGTGCCCGCGTTGCGGTAGCCGATCTCCCGGGCGAACCGCACGGCGTCGGCGCAGATCCGGTCGCGGAGTGCCGGGTCGAGGTTCGGCGCGGGGGCCAGCTCGATCACCTTCTGGTGGCGCCGCTGCACCGAACAGTCGCGTTCGAAGAGGTGGATGACGTTGCCCTGCCCGTCGGCGAGGATCTGCACCTCGATGTGGCGTGGCTCGACGACCGCCTTCTCCAGGAAGACCGTGGAGTCGCCGAACGCGGAGGCCGCCTCTCGCGCCGCGGCCTCGATGGACTCGCGCAGCTGGGCGGGTTCCTCGACCCGCCGCATGCCGCGCCCGCCACCGCCGGCGACTGCCTTGACGAAGATCGGGAAGCCGATGTCCTCGGCGGCGCGGACGAGTTCGTCCACGTCGGCGGAGGGCGCCGAGGAGGCCAGCACCGGTACGCCGGCGGCGCGGGCGGCGGCCACGGCGCTCGCCTTGTTGCCGGTCAGCTCCAGCGTGTCGGCGCTGGGCCCGACGAAGGTGATGCCGGCTGCCTCGCAGGCGCTCGCCAGATCGGGGTTCTCCGAGAGGAACCCGTAGCCGGGGTACACGGCGTCCGCGCCCGCCTGTCGCGCGGCGCGGATGATCTCCTCCACGGAGAGGTACGCCCGGACGGGGTGTCCCGGCCGGCCGATCTCGTAGGCCTCGTCGGCCTTCAACCGATGCAGTGAATTGCGGTCCTCGTGCGGGAAGACGGCCACGGTCCTCGCGCCCAGCTCATAGCTGGCGCGGAACGCGCGAATCGCGATCTCACCTCGGTTGGCGACCAGCACCTTGCGGAACATCCTGGATCCCTTCAGCCTGCCGGTGACGCGCCCCATGGTGTCGGCCCAGCCCGGCGCGCGCCATGTGAGCCGGGCCACTCATACCCGTCGGGACCGCGTTCAGTGGAGATCGGCCCGGGCAGGGGTGTCGTCCAGGAAGCCGCCCGACTGGTGCTGCCAGAGCTTCGCATAGGCACCCTCCGTCGCGAGCAGCTCCTGGTGCGTGCCCTGCTCGACGATCCGGCCGCGGTCGAGGACGACGAGTCGGTCCATGGTGGCGACCGTACTCAGCCGGTGCGCCACCACCAGCGCCGTGCGGCCTTCCATGAGCCGCCACAGCGCCTCCTGGACGAGGATCTCGCTCTCGGAGTCCAGAGCACTGGTGGCCTCGTCCAGCAGCAGGATCGGCGCGTCGCGCAGGATCGCCCGGGCCAGGGCGACCCGCTGGCGCTGACCGCCGGACAGCTTGACTCCGCGCTCGCCCACCATGGTGTCGAAGCCGTCCGGCAGCGCGTCGGCGAACTCCGTGACGTGTGCCGCCTCGGCCGCGCGGCGGATCTCGGCGTCGGTGGCGTCCGGCCGGGCGAACGCGATGTTGTCCCGCAGCGTGCGGTGGAACATCGCCGGGTCCTGCGGCACGTAGGCGATCAGTCCGCGCAGGTCCGTCTGGCGCAGCCGGCTGATGTCCTGGCCCCCGATCATGATCCGGCCGGCGTCGATGTCCGTCATCCGCAGCAGCAGCCGGCTGAGGGTGGTCTTGCCTCCGCCGGAACGGCCGACGAGGCCGATCTTCGCCCCGCTGGGCACCGCCAGGTCGAGTCCCTCGAAGAGCGGCTCGGCGCCCGCGTGGGCGAAGGTCACGTTCTCGAAGCGGACGTCGGCGGCCCGGGACCCAAGGGCCTCCGGCGCGGCCGGGTCGAGCACGGTCGGCGACGTCAGCAGCAGTTCGGTGAACTGCGCGGCCTCCGTCATCGAGCTCTCCAGCCGGCGGTAGATCTGGTTGAACTCGAACATGATCCGGGTGGCGTTCGAGTAGTACGTGAAGGCGACCACGACCGTCTCCACGCCGTGCCCGCCCCCGGCGAGCGTGATCGCGAGCAGCAGGCCCAGGGCGTTGGTCAGTACGGACAGCGGCGCGACCAGCGTGTCGATGCGCAGGTTGCCGTAGTCCCACGACCGCAGCGTGAGCCGTCTCGACGCCGCGACCCGGGAGCGGTGCTCGGCGGCCTCACGTTCCTCGGCGGCGAACGCCCGGACCGTGTCCATGTTCATCAGGCTGTCGGCGACATGGCCCGACACCCGGGCGATCGCCTCCTCGCGCTTGGCGACGAGCGCCTGGCGGCGCCGGATGAGGGGCACCACGCACAGCGCCGTCAGGGCGAGCATCGCCAACAGGCCGACCACAAGCAGCGGTTCGTAGCGCCACAGGACCACCGAACCGAACACGAGTGGCACCAGACTGCCCACGACCTGGAAGGTCAGCGTGTCGACGAACTCCTCGAACCGGGAGGCGAAGCTCAGGACGCGCTTGGTCAGGGATCCGGCGAAGTTGTCGTGGAAGAACGCGGCGTCCTTCGCGAACAGCTCGTCCATGCCGATCACGTACAGGTGCTCGATACCCCGGGCGTCGACGCGGTTCAGGCAGTGCAGGCCCAGGCGCCACAGCACCTCCGAGAGCAGCATGACGCCAGCGAAGGCGAGGACGTAGGGCATGGCCGAGCCGGCGGTGATGCCGTCGTCGTCGGCGATCCGGCCGACGAGTTTCGCGACGACCAGCGGCGCGATGTAGGAGAGGCCGATGTTTCCGAGCGCCGGCAGCAGCATCGCGGGGAGCGTCAGCCGCCTGAGGCGGGCCAACTCCCGTCCGTAATAGCGAAGTGCGAGGATTACCGGCCCTTTGCCCGGTGAGACCTCGCGAGATTCAGGCGATCCCATTCCCACCCTGTGTCGTCGTAGGGCGGCCCGCCACACGCTGTCGCCGGAGTCGTCCCGGCAGACGGGCACAACGACGGAGCCCCCGCGAAGTTCGCGGCGGCGTCGAAGTGCGAGTACGGGCAGGCCAGAACACCCAGTGTCCCGCGTCGGCGCCCACCCGGTCCAAGCGTTTTTCTCGGCCAACGGCGGGCCCGAACGCGCGTGCGAGCCCGGTCCGGAAAGGCGCGTTTATCCTTCCACCGTGGCTGACACCGAAACCGAAACCGATACCGAGAGCAAGGCGATGCGGCTTCCCGACATGCCGCTGCACGATCCGTTCGTCGTCGCCGACGAGAAGACCCGCACCTACTACCTCTACACGTCCAACGACCCGTCCGTATCGGGCGTGGACGGCACCGGCACGATGGTCTACCGCAGCCACGACCTGCGCGACTGGACGCCGCCCGTGGTGGTCTTCCTGGCTGCCGGGCAGAAGGGGATCTGGGCGACCGACGGCGGCTGGGCGCCGGAGGTCCACGCATGGGACGGCAGGTACTACCTCTTCACCACCCTGCACAACGAGGACAGGCCGCTTCCGGTGCCTCCGCCCAACCAGTGGGGTACGCCGTTCCAGATTCCCGCCTACATGCGCGGCACGATCACTGCCGTCTCCTCCTCACTGCTGGGCCCGTTCACCGTCGTCGACCCCGCACGCCCCACCCCGCCCGCGAACCTCATGACCCTCGACGGCACGCTCTACGTCGACCCGTCCGGACAGCCGTGGATGGTGTACGCGCACGAGTGGCTGCAGACCATCGACGGAACCATGGAAGCGATCCGACTGGCCCCGGACCTGTCCCGGACGATCGGGGATCCGGTGTTCCTGTTCAAGGCCTCGGACGCGTCCTGGCTCACCGAGGAGATCCCCGCCGGCCTGCCGAACCAGCTCCCGCCGTACATCACCGACGGGCCGCAGCTCCACCGCACGCCTGACGGGTCACTGCTCATGCTGTGGTCGACCTACGAGAAGAACGTGGCCGGCCGGGACGGGAACATCAGCGGCGGCTATGTGCAGACGTACGCCACCTCGGAGTCCGGCACCATCACCGGGCCGTGGCGGCAGCACCGGCCGCTGGTCCGCGACGACAGCGGTCACGGCATGCTCTTCCGCACGTTCGACGGCCTGCTGATGATGGTGCTCCACCGCCCCTTCGAGAACGCGCGGGGCAAGCTGTACGAGATGGAGTTCGCCGGCGACGAGCTGCGGGTGCTCCGGCGGCGCGCCGACCTCGACGGCGGTGGCTGACGCCGCGGTGCGCAAACGTCGGAGGCCGTTCTCCCATTTCTGGGAGAACGGCCTCCGACCTCCGACTTCGTAAAGTCGGGACGACAGGATTTGAACCTGCGACCCCTTGACCCCCAGTCAAGTGCGCTACCAAGCTGCGCCACGTCCCGATACGGTCTGACCTGGGGTTTCCCCTGGCCTGAACACGCATGGAAACAATACCGCACTCGGGTCGATGGTCGCGCACTCCTTTTGTTCGCACACCCGGCCCTTGACCTCAAGTTTGATTGAGGTCGCACGATCGTCCCCATGACAGCCACAGCCACGCACATCGACACGCGCCACACACACGAGTACGCCGAGCTGACCGGGCTCATGGGGCTGATGACCGGCGACGAGAAGCACGGGCCGGCGGCGACCTCCACGCTGGACGTGCTCTGGGTCCTCTACGACCGGGTTCTGCGCATCGGCCCGGACCGGATGACGGATCCCGGGCGGGACCGGTTCCTGTTGTCCAAGGGGCACGGGCCCATGGCGTACTACGCGGTACTCGCCGCCAAGGGCTTCCTGCCCGTGGACTGGCTGCCGGGCTTCGGCGCGTACGACTCGCCACTGGGCCACCACCCCGACCGGGTGCTGGTGCCGGGGGCCGAGATCGGCAGCGGCTCGCTCGGGCACGGTCTGCCGATCGCCGTGGGTTCGGCGCTGGGGCTGCGCGCCCAGCGGCTCGACGGGCCCGCGGTGTGGGTGCTGATCGGCGACGCCGAACTGGACGAGGGCAGCAACCACGAGGCGATCGCCTTCGCCGGTCCCGCCGGTCTCGAACGCCTGCACACCGTCGTCGTCGACAACTCGTCCGCCGGCCATGCCCGGCCCGGTGGCATCGCCGCCCGCTTCGAGGCAGCGGGCTGGTCCACGGCAACGGTCGACGGCCGTGACCACGAGGCCCTGTACGCCGCCTTCACCACGCCGCATCCCGGCCGCCCGCACGCGGTCGTGGCACGGGTCGAACCGAAGTCCGAGTGACCCCGCACGTCCGACCTGTCCGACCCGTCCCCCCGCCCCACTTCACCGACCCGAAGGGATCCACCCCCCATGGACACCATGCGTGACCGCTTCGCCCCCGTCCTGACCAGGCTGCTCGACGAGGACCCACGCGTCGCCGTCGTCCTCGCCGAGATCGGCGCCGACGCGTTCGCTCGGGCACGGGCCCGGCATCCCGACCGGGTGATCAACGTGGGCATCCGTGAGCAGCTCCTCGTCGGCGCGGGCGCCGGCCTGGCGCTCACCGGTATGCGTCCCGTCGTGCACACGTTCGCGAGTTTCCTCGTGGAGCGCCCCTTCGAGCAGGTCAAGCTCGACCTCGGCCACCAGGACGTCGGCGCCGTACTCGTGAGCGCCGCCGCCTCCTTCGACTGGCCTGCGGGCGGCTACACGCACATGGCACCCGGTGACGTGGCCCTCCTCGACACCCTGGACGGCTGGACCGTCCATGTACCGGGGCACCCCGACGAGGCCGAGACGCTGCTGCGGCACGCGGTCGCCGCGGGCGACGACAAGGTGTACGTACGGCTGTCGGCGCAGTCCAACGCGGAAGGGCTCGCGGTCGACGGCGAACGGTTCCTCACCGTCCGCGAGGGCCGCTCCGGGGTCGTGATCGCCGTCGGGCCGATGCTCGACGCGGTGCTCGCCGCCACGGAAGGGCTCGACGTCACCGTCCTGTACGCGACGACCGTACGACCTTTCGACACGGTTGCGCTGCGCCGGGCCACGGAGGCGGCGGGCACCGATGTCGTCCTCGTCGAGCCGTACCTCGCGGGCACGACGACAGCCGTCGTGAACGACGCGCTCTCCGACGTGCCCCACCGGGTGCTGGGCCTCGGCGTGGGCCGCCGCGAACTCCGCCGTTACGGGGACGTCGAGGATCATGTGGCCGCGCACGGGCTCGACGCACAGGCGCTCCGGCAGCGGATCCTGGGGTTCGTGGCCTGAGCTCGCCTCCCTGGTTCAGCCGGCGTCCGGCGCTCCCAGCTCCGGGTAGGCGTCCAGCAGGCGGGGCGGGGCCGCCTGACGCCAGGAATCGGTGAGGATGTCACGCAGTTCGCCCTCGTCCTCCAGTGCGGCGAGGCGCACTCTGACCCAGGCGAAGCCCGCCTCGTGGTCGGCGATCCAGAACTTCTCGGGCTCGGCCATGACCAGTTCGTCGCGCTCCTCCTTCGGACAGCGCACGGCGATGGAGGTCTCGTTCTCGGGCAGCGTGGCGAACATCTTGCCCGCGACCCGGAACGTGGGCATGCTCCAGGCGATCTTCTCCGTCGTGTCCGGCAGGGAGAGGGAGATACGGCGTACGTCTTCGGCTTCCGGCATGCAACGCACCGTAGCCAATGCCACTGACAATCACCCGCGGTCGCCCAGCAACAGTGCCCACTCCTCGCGCCAGGACGCCCGTCTACACCTCCGCGGCGGTGCCGAGCGCCTCCAGCACCGGGCGGATCAGGGGGTGTTCCTCCGTCCCCCTGCGTACGGCCGCGAAGACCCTCCGGGTGGGCGCCACTCCGTCGACCGGGCGCACGACCACTCCCGTCAGCTCCATGCCGCGCAGCGCCGAACGCGGTACGAGGGCCACGCCGGCGTCGGCCGAGGCCAGGGCCACGACCGCCCGGAAGTCGTCGGAGGAGTGTTCGAGGCGGGGCCGGAATCCGGCGTTCTCGCAGGCCAGGACGACCACTTCATGACAGGGGTTGCCCGGGTACGGCCCGATCCACGCGTCCTTGGCCAGTTCGGCGAGCGGCACCTCATGGGCGTCGGCGAGACGGTGGGTGACCGGGACGACCGCGTCGAAGGGCTCGGCGTAGAGGGGGACGTGGGTGAGGCGCGGGTCGTCGGCGGGCGGCGCTCCGCGGTACTCGACGGCCACCGCGACGTCGACCTGCCGGTCGAGCACCATCGGCAGGCTGGCGTCGCCCTCGGCGTCCTGGACGCGGACCCGGATACCGGGGGCGGTTTCGGCGAGGCGGGCCAGGGCGGGGGCGACGACCAGTGCGATGCCGGTCGCGAAGGCGGCGACGGTGACCGTGCCGGCGGCGCCCGAGTCGTACGCGGCCAACTCAGCCTCGGCCCGCTCCAGTTGGGCGAGGACCAGGTTGGTGTGGGCGAGCAGGATCTCGCCGGCCGGGGTCAGCCGTACCCCCTTGGCGCCGCGCTCGACGAGCCGGCGGCCGGTCTCCTGCTCCAGGGCCGTGAGCTGCTGGGAGACGGCCGAGGGAGTGAGATACAGCGCGGCGGCAGCCGCTGTCACCGTCCGGTGGTCGGCCACCGCACGCAGGATGTGGAGCCGCCGCGCTTCGATCATGCGATCGATTATCCAGTACGTCCGGCACAGTGTGTCCGGAGCGGTATGCCCGGGAAGGTATCCCGGGGGCCGTCCGGTCAGCCCTCCAGCTCCGCCCGGGCCGCGACGAAGGCGTCGACCGCACGGTTCACGTCCTCGGTGGAGTGTGCCGCCGACAGCTGGACACGGATCCGGGCCTTCCCCTGCGGGACGACCGGGTACGAGAAGCCGATCACGTACACGCCGCGCTCCAGCAGCAGCTCGGCCAGCCGGCCGGCCTTCGTGGCGTCACCGATCATCACGGGCGCGATGGCGTGGTCGCCGGGAAGGATGACGAAGCCCTCCTCGGCCATCCGGCGGCGGAACAAGCCGGTGTTCCCGGCGAGCCGCGTCCGCAGGTCGTCCGCCGACTCCAGCAGGTCGAGCACCTTCAGCGAGGCGGCGGCGATCACCGGGGCAAGCGTGTTCGAGAACAGGTACGGCCGTGAGCGCTGACGCAGGAGTGCCACGATCTCGGCGCGCGCGGCCACGTAGCCCCCGGACGCACCGCCCAGCGCCTTGCCCAGCGTGCCGGTGACGATGTCGACGCGGTCGATGACGCCGTGCAGCTCGGGAGTGCCCCGGCCGCCGGAACCGACGAATCCGACGGCGTGCGAGTCGTCGACCATGACCATGGCGTCGTGGCGGTCGGCGAGGTCGCAGATCTCGCGCAGGGGGGCCACGTAGCCGTCCATGGAGAACACGCCGTCGGTGACGATCAGTTTCCGGCGCGCGCCGCCCTCCGTGGCCTCCTTCAGCTGCCGTTCCAGGTCGGCCATGTCACGGTTGGCGTACCGGAAGCGGCGGGCCTTGGACAGCCGGATCCCGTCGATGATCGAGGCGTGGTTGAGGGCGTCGGAGATCACCGCGTCCTCGGCGTCGAGGAGGGTCTCGAAGACACCGCCGTTGGCGTCGAAGCAGGAGGAGTAGAGGATCGTGTCCTCCTGCCCGAGGAACGCCGACAGCCGGGCCTCCAGCTCCTTGTGCACCTCCTGCGTACCGCAGATGAAGCGGACGGAGGCCATGCCGTAGCCCCAGCGGTCGAGTGCCTCGTGGGCGGCGGCGACGACCTCGGGGTGGTCGGCGAGGCCGAGGTAGTTGTTGGCGCAGAAGTTGAGGACCTCGCCGGGGCGCCCGCCCGCGGTGACGGAGACCGTCGCGGACTGCGGGCTGCCGATGACGCGCTCGGGCTTGTGCAGACCGGCGGCGCGGATCTCGTCGAGGGTGGCGCGCAGGTCGTCACGCACGGAGTCGAACATGAGGAAGCTCCTGTGGATATGAGGGGGGTTACGTGTTCCAGTCGAGGATGACCTTGCCGCCCCGGCCGCTGGCCGCGTCCGCGAACGCGGCCTCGTGGTCGCGGTGGTCGTAGCGGCCGGTGATGACCGGGGAGAGGTCGAGGCCGCCCTCCAGCAGCACCGACATCGCGTACCAGGTCTCGAACATCTCACGGCCGTAGATCCCCTTGATCGTGATCATCGAGGTGACGATCCGGGACCAGTCGACCGCGAACTCCTCGGCGGGCAGACCGAGCATGGCGATGCGTCCGCCGTGCGTCATGTTGGCGATCATGTCCCGCAGCGCCTCGGGGCGACCGGACATCTCCAGGCCGATGTCGAAGCCCTCACGCAGACCCAGGGTGCGCTGGCCGTCGGCGATGGTCGCGCCGGAGACGTTCAGCGCCAGGCTCGCGCCGATCTTGCGGGCCAGTTCGAGCCGTTCCTCGCTGACGTCGGTGACGACCACGTTCCGCGCCCCCGCGTGCCGGGCCACCGCCGCCGCCATCAGCCCGATCGGGCCGGCCCCGGTGATCAGGACGTCCTCGCCCACCAGCGGGAAGGACAGGGCGGTGTGCACGGCGTTGCCGAACGGGTCGAAGATCGCCGCCACGTCGAGGTCGACGGGCACACGGTGCACCCACACGTTGACGGCGGGCAGCACCACGTACTCGGCGAAGGCACCGTCCCGGCCGACGCCGAGCCCCACTGTGGCCCGGCAGAGGTGGCGGCGCCCGGCGAGGCAGTTGCGGCACCGGCCGCACACCAGGTGCCCCTCGCCGCTCACCCGGTCGCCGGCCCCGATGTCGGAGACATCGCGTCCGGTTTCGACGACCTCGCCGACGAACTCGTGCCCGACCACCAGCGGCGTACGGATCGCCTGCCGCGCCCAGCCGTCCCAGGCCCGGATGTGCAGGTCGGTGCCGCAGATCCCGGTTCTGAGCACCTTGATCAGCACGTCACCGGGGCCGACCGCCGGTTCCGGTACGTCCGCGAGCCACAGTCCGGGCTCCGCCTTCTTCTTGACCAGCGCCTTCAACGCAACGCTCCTGTGGGTAGGACCCCGGGGCAGGGCACGCCGAAGGAGCCCGTGGCGGGGAGAATGGTGACGTCGACGGCAGGACCGACGAGAACCCGGACCTGAGAACGCGTACCTGAGAACGCGAGAACGCGAGTCGAAATCTGCCGTACGGCGGCTCCCAGGTCCATCAAGGATTTCTTAAGCGGCGCCGCAGCTCTCCTTCACGCCGGACGACGACTGGCATATCCCCATTGGCCGGAAGAGCGACAACAGCGGCACACCTGTTGATCCGACCGGAACGATCAGCCGTATCCCTTCTGAGGAACCGCGCGAACCGACAACGGAACCGACAGCCGCGCCCCGCCGGGGGCCGTAAGGAGTCAGGAACCCGTCATGCCCGCACCGCACTTGGCGCTTCCGCCCAACGACCGGGTCCTGTCCCTGTTCACCGGCTGGACCCGGGCGCACTGGGAGGCGCTCGCAGACCGGCAGCTGGAGGCGCTGGTCCCCTATGCGACGCCGGGTCTCGCGCAGTACCGGCTGCCTGGCCGGAACTCCTCGGCGGGCGTGGTGTCGGACGGCCTCGAGGGTTTCGCACGGTCATTCCTGCTGGCCTCCTTCCGGATCGCGGGAGCGGCGGGCGAGGTGGATCCTCGTCTCGTAGAACGCTATACGCAGGGTCTGACATCGGGCACGGACCGTGACAGCGGCGAGGCCTGGCCCGAACTCACCGACTGTTCCCAGCCGATGACCGAGGCGGCCTCGATCGCCATCGGGCTGCACGAGACCAGGCCGTGGATCTGGGACCGGCTCGACGTGGACGTTCAGGAGCGGATCGTCGACTGGCTGTGGGGATTCGTGGGCCGCCGTACCCGGGACGACAGCGGGCGGCTGTGCCAGGTGGTCGCCGAGCAGTTCCTGGCCTCCGTCGGGGCGCCGCACCGCCAGGAGGACATCGACGGCGGGCTCGACCGGATCGACGACTGGTATGTCGGCGGCGGCTGGTACAGCGACGGCGACGGCCGTACGTTCGACTACCACGTCGGCTGGGCGCTGCACCTGTATCCACTGCTGTGGTGCCGGATGACGGGCGGCCAGGACGGCGGGCGCGGCCGGGTCCACCAGCGCCGGCTGGCCCAGTTCCTCACCTCCTACCCGCACTTCTTCGGGGCGGACGGCGCCCCGGTCCACCAGGGCCGTTCTCTGACGTACCGTTTCGCCGCGACCGCTCCCGTGTGGCTGGGCGCGCTGGCCGAGTGCACTCCGCTGGCGCCGGGGCTGACCAGGCGGCTGGCCTCGGGCGCGGTGGCGCACTTCGTGGAGCGCGGGGTGCCCGACGAGCGCGGGCTGCTGCCGCTGGGCTGGTACGGCACGTTCCTGCCGGCGACCCAGGCGTACTCGGGGCCCGGATCGCCGTACTGGTCGAGCATGGCCTTCCTGGGCCTGCTGCTGCCCCCGGAGCACTCGGTGTGGACCGCGCGCGAACGCCCGCTGCCCGTAGAGGAGTCCGACCAGTACACGGCGTTGCCTGGACCGGGCTGGCTGCTGCACGGCACCCGGCACGACGGCATCGTGCGTCTCGTCAACCACGGCAGCGACCACAACCCGATGGAGGGACCCGCCGACGACGATCCGCACTACGCCAAGTTCGGCTACTCGACGGCCACCGCGCCGGAGACGGGCTCGTCGGCCTGGGAGCGGAACGTGGACGGCCACCTGGCTCTCCTCGCCCCCGACGGCACGGCGTCGCGCCGACGCAGAATCCTTCCGCTGCACTGCTCGGGGCGGGTCGCCGCGTCCCGGTACGAGGCCGAAATCCCGGGCGTGGAGGGGGAGTTCCGGGTCGAGTCGACGAGCGTGCTGCACGGTTCCTGGGAGATCCGCGTGCACCGGGTACAGGTGCCGGCCGACGCGGCGGTCCGGGAGGGCGGCTACACGGTGGCCGACACCGCCCTGCCCGAGGCGGAGCGGGGTGACGGCTGGGCCCTGACCCGTACCGGTTCGGGGCTGACCAGTGTGGTCGTCGCGCTGCACGGCTGGGACGAGGCCACGGGCGTGGCCCGCGAGGTCGACGCGAACGCCTTCGGCCCGCACTCGGCGACGCCGTATCTCCAGCGCGCGGCCGAATCCCCGGGCGCGAGCAGGCTGTTCGTGACCCTGGTCGCGCTGACCCGGGACGCCGTGCATCCACAGGCCCTGCGCGAGGCGGTGTCGTGCGCGGTGACGGAGGAGGGCCGCGCCCTCATCATGTTCCCGGACGGCGAGACGGTCTCCGTATGACCGTATCCGTACGACGCTCTCCACTTGACGCTCTCCTTATGACGGAGACGTCCTTCAGAGGGGGGCCTCCCCCGGCGCGAGCTGTCCGGCCAGTTCCGCCGCCATCGCCTTGATGGTCTCCAGCCCCGCCCTCCCCCAGCGGCGCGGCTCGAAGTCGGCGACACACACCGTGCCCAGCGCCATGCCCGCGCTGTCGATGAGCGGCGCGCCCAGGTACGAGCGGATGCCGAACTCGTCGACGACCGGGTTGCCCGCGAACCGCGGATAGTCGCGGACGTCCTCCAGGACGAGTGCCTTGCGCCGGACCACCACATGCGGGCAGAACCCGTGGTCGCGCGGCAGCCGGCGGCCCACCCGCGGCTTCCCCCCGTCCGAGTCGGCACCGGCGGCACGACCGGTGCCCGGGTCGGCACCGCCGGGGACATGGAGCCCGGCGAAGAACTGCCGCTCCTCGCCGATGAAGTTGACCATCGCGTACGGCGCGCGGGCCAGCTCGGCGAGGCGGTCCGCGAAGGCGTCGAGGGCGGGCTCGGCCCGTTCCCCGAAACCCAGTCCACGCAGTCGTCGGGTGCGGGCCGGGGCCTCGTCGTCCTCGGGGGTCAGCAGCAGACGACCGGCCGGGCGGGGCGGGTCGTAGCTCATGGGCGGGCTCCCTCACTGTGGGCGCCGGCCGCGGGCGCGGGCGCGTGGGCGAGCAGGTGCCGTACGAGGGTGAGCAGGGTCTGCACCCCCGAACTGGAGATCCGGGCGTCGCAGCGCACGATCGGGATGTCGGGGTCGAGGTCGATGGCGGCGCGCACCTCCTCGGGGTCGTAGCGGTACGAGCCGTCGAACTCGTTGATCGCGACGATGAAGCCGAGGCCGCGCTGTTCGAAGAAGTCGACGGCCGCGAAGCAGTCCTCCAGACGCCGGGTGTCGGCGAGGATCACCGCGCCGAGCGCGCCCTCGGAGAGCTCGTCCCACATGAACCAGAACCGCTCCTGTCCGGGCGTACCGAACAGATAGAGGACGTGTTCAGGGTCC
The DNA here is from genome assembly GCF_054072135.1 of Streptomyces kryoterrae. Lineage (NCBI taxonomy): Bacteria > Bacillati > Actinomycetota > Actinomycetes > Kitasatosporales > Streptomycetaceae > Streptomyces > Streptomyces kryoterrae. The sequence goes on from NZ_CM133358.1 coordinate 1,418,456, forward strand.
AGGGTGATGCGGCCGAAGTCCATCGCCACGGTGGTCTCGACCTTGTTCTCGATGCCTTCGAGACTGTCGGTCGAGGCGCTCACCGTGGTGAGCAGTTCCTCCGTGCTGAGCGGCGCGATCTCGCTCACCGCGCCGACGAGGGTCGTCTTGCCGACTCCGAACCCTCCCGCCACCAGGATCTTCAAGGCGGTGGGGAAGGGATCAGAGCTGTCGTCGTAGTCCATCGAGCACTGCCTCCAGAAGTGACCGGTCAGTGGGTTTGTGGTAGAACTCGGGCGGTTTCGTGGTGAGTGCTCCGCAGTCGACGAGGTCGGACAGCAGCACCTTGGTGACCACCGCCGGCAACTTCAGCTGGGCGGACACCTCGGCGACCGAGACGGGTTCCCGGCACAGGTCGAGCGCCTGGGTGTGTTCGGGGCCGAGGTACCCGAGGGGGGTGGCCCCGGTGGTCATCACCTGGGACATGAGGTCGAGGGCGGTGGTCGGCCGGGTCCGGCCGTTGCTGACGGTGTAGGGGCGCACGAGCCGTCCGGCCGCGTCGTCGAGCCAGGGCCCGTCGCCGGCCGCCGTGACGCTCAAGGCCTCATCGCCGTAGGCTCGACGGCGGACTGCCGGGGGGCGGTCATCAGGTAGGGGCGCACGCTCTTGACCAGCATCGCCATCTCGTAGCCGAGGACAGCGGCGTCGGCCTCACGGCCGGCCAGCACGGCGAGACAGGTGCCGGAGCCGGCGGTGGTGACGAACAGCAGGGTCGAGTCGAGTTCGACGACGACCTGCCGCACCTCACCGCCGTCACCGAACCGGACGCCCGCGCTGCGTCCGAGGGAGTAGAGACCGGAGGCCAGGGCGGCCATGTGGTCGGCGCTGTCCGGGTCGAGTCCGTGCACGGACTTGACGAGTCCGTCGCAGGACAGGAGTACCGCGCTCGTGGTGTGCGGTACTCGCTGGACGAGGCCGCTCATCAGCCAGTCGAGATCGGATACATGGCCGGTCGGCACATCGCTCGCCATGGTGGATCGACTCCTTGGGGTACGAAGGTCTGCGGGAGCGCTGGGGTGGGGGGCAGGGGTGGTGGTGCTGCGGGGGATGGTCATCCGGCCGGTGCGCTCCCGTCGTGCCGGGCGGTGAGGTCCAGGTCGTGTCCGGGCGCAAGCAGCCGGTGCGCCTCGGATATGGGGGACGTGTCCGTGGGCGGTACGTCCATGGAGTCCGTGGCGGACATGGCGACATCGGTGCGGCCCGCGCCCTCGTGCGTCGGGGGGATGGACACCGGCTGCGGGTCTGCGGCCTCGTACCCGGCCGGGTACGAGGCCGGCGCGTACGTCGGTTCCGGGAGTGCCGGTCGCCCGGCGGGCGTCCGAGCGTGCGCCGACTCCCCGTACTCCGCCTCGTACGCCCTCTCCATCGCCGCCACGGCCGGGTCCGTGTAGTCCGACTCCAGCTGGCGCGCCTCGGCGAGCCCGATGCCGCGCTGGAAGGCGGCCATGAGTCCGGGGTCGTGCGCGACGTGTTCGCTCTCCGGGCGGGGGGCCGCCGGGCCGCCGCGCAGTTGGGGCGCGATGTGCTCCTGGGCGCGGCGGCGGGGCAGTTGGGGCTTGCCCATGGTGCCGCGCACGGCGCTGTTGCGGGGGGTGGGCGGCGCGGCCACGTTCTCCGCGACGGTCCGCCGGTCGTCGGGGCGGACGCCGGGCATCGCCTCCGCGGGGTTGGGCCGCTCCACACGGGCCCCGCGTACGGGCAGCGGAGCCGGGCCCCGGCCGTTCGGCGCCGGTGCGGTGGGCCGGGGTGCCTCTTGCCGCCGCCGCGTCGAGTCGCCGGACTGCGTGCCGGGGCCGGGAGTCGCGGGCGCCGGGTGCCGGGCGTCGTGGCCGGCGGCCGACGGACGCTGCCGGGGCGGCTCGGCCACCCTGCGCATGCTCCCGGTCTCGTGGGTCGGGGCCTGGGTGGGGGCCGGTGCCTGCGGCCGCGACTGGGCTGTGCCCACGACTCCGCCGGGTCCCGTCTCCGTGCCCAGCAGCGCCTGCGGTACGACGAGTACGGCCTGCACACCGCCGTAGATGTTGCTCTGGAGGCGGACGTGGATGCCGTGCCGACGGGCGAGCTGGGAGACCACGAAGAGCCCGATACGGCCGTCCTGGAGCAGGCTGGCGACGTTGACCTGGTCGGGGTCGGTGAGCAGCGTGTTCATCTTGTGCTGTTCGTCCACGGGCATGCCGAGGCCGCGGTCCTCGACCTCGATGGCGAGCCCCGAGGTCACGAGGTTGGCGCGCAGCAGCACCTGGGTGTGCGGGGCGGAGAACACGGTGGCGTTCTCGACGAGTTCGGCGAGCAGGTGGATGACGTCGGCGACGGCGTGTCCGCGCAGGGTGCCGTCGATCGGGGGCACGAGCTTGACCCGCGAGTACTGCTCGACCTCCGCGATGGCCGAGCGGAGCACCTCCGTCATGGAGACCGGGTTGCTCCACTGGCGGCGTGAGACGGCGCCGCCGAGGACGGCGAGGTTCTCGGCGTGCCTTCGGATGCGGGTGGCGAGGTGGTCGACGTGGAAGAGGCCCTTGAGCAGGTCGGGGTCCTCGATCTCGTGTTCCAGCTCGTCGAGGATGGAGATCTCGCGGTGCACGAGCGACTGGAGGCGCCGGGCGAGGTTGACGAAGACCTCGACCTTCTGTTCGCTGCCCGCCTGGCTGGAGAGCTGCGAGGCCTGGACGACCGCGGTGAGGGCGCTGTCGTGGGCCCGGGCGAGGTCGGCGCCGAGGAGTTCGAAGTCGTCGGCGTCGGCAGCGGGTACGCCCCGGGTCCTGCGGGCCGGTGGTGGGTCGCCGCGCCGCAGTCCCTCGACGAGGGCACGCAGCTCCACCTCACCGCGGGCGCTGGTGCGGCGCAGGGCACCGAGGCGTTCGTGCACGGATCTGGCGGCTCGGTCGGCGGCCACCAGGGCGATGACGACACCCCCGAGGGCCACGCCGATCGCCCCGGCGAGCACGGCGAACAGGGTGAGGGTGGGCCGCACCCCGGTGGAGCGGACGATGAACAGGACGGCCGCGCAGGCGCTGAGGGCGACCGCGAGGGGCGGCAGCACGGCGAGCCGCATGAGCTGGGGCCGTATCTGGGTCTCGGGCAGTGGGGGGACAGTACGCGCGACCGGCCGACCGTGCCGCCCGCCCTCACGGCGGTCTGCACGGGGGGCCGGTGCTCGGAGGTGAGACATCTTCGTCCTCGTACTGGTGCGTCGGGACCTGGGGACCGCGCGTCTGCGCGACCCGGGCGTGCGCCATCGCGGTGCCGGTCGAGAACCGAGAAAACGGCCCTGTGTTGTCCGGCGGCCACTCACAGTAGTCGGCAACGCATCACGTGCGGTGGGCAGTTGACAAACTCCCCCGAACGGGGTCCCGCTCTGGTATGACACCTCGCACGGCAAACCGATAAGCCCTTCGGACGCACGTTCCCTCGCCCCATCAAATCGATCAGGGCTGGTCAGAACCAGTCACATACGGACGGCGAGGGCCGGGGAGTCAGCTGCTCCCCGGCCCTCGCCGTTCGTACGGTTGTCCGTCCGTCGTCCGTTTTCGCCCGTCGCCGTCAGCCCGCGGAAACCGCCTCGGGCTCTCCACTGCCGTCGCCAGTTCCGCCCTGAATGTCACCGGGCGTGTCGGTCCGGGCATCGTCCATATCAGCCGTACGAGTGATATCGGCCGTACGAAGGGCATCGGCCGCCCCGTCGGCGTCGACCGCCGGCCAGCCACCCTCCGGGAGCACGGCCACGCCCCGCCACCAGGGCTCCGAGGGAACGGTCTCGGCCGTGGGTTCGAAGGGCTCGCCCGGGTGCGGCAGCGCGATCCGCGCATCCGCCTTGCGAGCGGCGGCGATCGTGCCCTCGCCGGGGTCCGACCAGGCGTGCGCCGCCAGGTTGAAGGTGCCCCAGTGGATCGGCAGCATCAGACCGCCGGCCGCCCCGCCCTGGAGGTCGAGATGGGCACGCATGCCCTCCTCCGGGGTCATGTGGATGTCGGGCCAGAACTCGCTGTAGGCCCCGATCTGGATCATCGTGGCGTCGAACGGGCCATGGTCTGCGCCGATGTCCCGGAAGCCCTCGAAGTACCCCGTGTCGCCGCTGTGGTAGACGCGGTGCTCCGCACCGGCGACGACCCAGGAGGCCCACAGGGTGTGCTGGGTGTTGCGCAGACCGCGGCCACAGAAGTGACGGGCCGGGGTGGCGGTCAGGGTCAGGCCGCCGACCTTCGTCGCCTCGTGCCAGTCCAGCTCGCGCAGCCGGTCGGCCGAGACGCCCCAGCGCTCCAGATGGGCGCCGACACCGAGCGGCACGGCGAACAGCGTGTCCGTGCCGGCCAGCGCCTTGATCGTGGGCATGTCCAGGTGGTCGTAGTGGTCGTGCGAGATGACGACGACGTCGACCGGGCCGAGCGCGGCCAGCGGCAGAGGCACCGGATGCAGCCGCTTGGGTCCGGCGAAGGCGAACGGCGAACAGCGCTCACCCCAGACGGGGTCGAAGAGCACCCGCTGTCCGTCGATCTCGGTCAGCACGCTGGAGTGGCCCATCCAGGTCAGCCGGAGACCGCTGACCGGGGGCTTGGCGAGGTCCGCGAGTGTCGTGGCGTGCACCGGCACGGTCCCGGCCGGGGCGCGGCGGACCCGGTCCTCCTTGCGCAGGGAGGACTTGGCGAACTCGAGCATGGCGCCGTCGGGCCGAGGGGTGCCCGGCGGATTCTGGAAGACACCGTCCGCGAAGTGCGGCGATCTGCGGATCCGCGCCAGGCGCTCCCCACTCGGGTCCGCACCGAAGGCCGCGGGCCGCAGCGCGCGCAGCCCTGAGTTCGGAGAGGGGAATCCGGTCACGGTACCTCCAGGTGGAGTCGGTCAGACATTCCATTATGGTCGCCCCCTCCGACAGTCCGGCGTCATGCGTGTGTCGACCGGGTCATTCCAAGGAAAGACCAAAGTTCCGAACGGCAGGCGGAGGGTGTGGGGCCGATGACCCACGGCAGCACACAACTGAACGACGAGTCAGTATATTCCCCGCATGACAACCCTCCAGGGCGCTCCCCTGCTCTCCCTCACCTGGACCGATCACCTCACCGGCCGCCAGGGCTTCCTCGTCGTGGACAGGCTGGTGCGGGGTGTGTCCAGCGGCGGGCTGCGGATGCGCGAGGGCTGCACCCTGGACGAGGTCGCCGGACTGGCCCGGGGCATGACCATGAAGGAAGCCCTGCACTACAACCCCGAGGGCCGCTACATCCCACTGGGCGGCGCCAAGGGCGGGATCGACTGCGACCCCCAGGACCCGGCGGCGTACGGCCTGCTGGTGCGATATCTGCGCGCGATGCGGCCGTACGTCGAGAGCGTCTGGACCACGGGCGAGGATCTGGGCCTCAGCCAGGACGTCGTGGACCGCGCGGCTTCCGAGGCGGGGCTCGTGTCGTCGATCCAGGCCGTCTATCCGCTGCTGGACGACGAGACGGTGGCCCGCGCGCGGCTCGCGGACGCGTTCGCGGTCGAGGTGGACGGCATCGGGCTCGACGAGCTGGTCGGCGGCTGCGGGGTCGCGGAGTCCGTGCTCGCGGCGCTCGACCGGGCCGCGGTGCCGTACGCCGGGACCCGGGCCGCCGTCCAGGGGCTCGGCACGATGGGCGGGGCCACGGCACGCTTCCTCACGCGCGCGGGGCTCTCGGTGGTGGCCGTCGCCGACATCAAGGGCACGATCGCCAACCCGGCGGGCCTCGACATCGAGGCGCTGCTCGCGGCCCGGGACACGTACGGCACCGTGGACCGTGCGGTGCTGCGCCCCGACGACCGCGAACTGCCGGGCGAGGCCTGGCTGTCCGTGGCGGCGGAGGTGCTGGTGCCGGCGGCGGTCTCGTACGCCGTCGACAGCGGGAACCAGGCGGGGATCACCGCGCGTTGGATCGTCGAGGCCGCCAACATGCCCGTACTGCCGGAGGCCGAGGAGCTGCTCGCCGCGCGCGGCGTCGTCGTACTGCCGGACGTGGTCGTCAACTCCGGGACGAACGCCTGGTGGTGGTGGACGCTGTTCGGGGACATCGGCGCGGACGCGGAGGAGGCGTTCGCGTACACCCGGCGCTCGATGCGGGCCCTGATCGACCAGGTGCTCGCGCGCGCGGAGGCCGACGGGACGACTCCGCGGGCGGCGGCGCACGCGATCGTCGAGGACCGGCTGCCGGTGATCGCAGAGCGGTTCGGGTGGTACCGGTGACGGTGACCGGCTAACGGGGGCCGTCACCGCGAACCGGCCGTATTGACGGGGATTCGCAGGGATTGACAGGGCTGCCCCGCCATCGTGTCCGGTGACGGATTAGTGTGGCCGCGTGGCAAGGGTGCGGTTGAGCGTGGCCGAGCGGCGCGAGGAGTTGTTGCGGGCCGCCATCGAGCAGATCGAGGCGCGGGGCGTGGCGGCGGTCAGGATCGCCGACGTGGCCGCCGTCCTCGGGGTGAGCAACGCACTGGTGCTGTACCACTTCTCGACCAAGGAGAAGCTGGTCGCCGCCGCGTTCAGATATGCGGCCGAGGCCGACCTCACCCACCTGGGCAAGCTCCTCGGGCGCCGTTCCCCGGCGCTGCGCCGACTGCGGTCCGCCGTGCGCTGGTACGCGCCGACCGGCCAGGCCAAGGGCTGGCGGCTGTGGATCGAGGGGTGGGCGGTGTCCCTGCGCGACCCCGCGCTGCGGGAGGTCGCCGGAGACCTGGACCGGCGCTGGAAGGCCGCGATCACCGAGGTCATCGCGGAGGGAGTCGCCGCGGGCGAGTTCGAGTGCCCCGACCCCGCGGGCACGGCGCTGCGGCTCACGGCGCTGCTGGACGGGCTGGCCGTCCAGATGACGGCGTACGACGGGGTGTCGCGGGCGCGGGCCGAGCAGTGGGTGGACGCTGCGCTGGCTGGGGAACTGGGGTTGGAGCGGGCGGCGTTGACATCGGGTGGCTGAGTGTCGTGGCCGTCTACCGGGGGCTGCCGCCCCCAGGCCCCCGCTTCGTCCTGGACGGCCTCGCCCTCAAGCGCCGGACGGGCTGAAAGTGCCCGCCCGGCGCTGAAAAGTGATCGGACCCCGTGCTCGACTCACGCGACCCAGTCGATCCGGCTCTTGATGTCGATCGGCGACAGGCTCCCCTTCGCCGTCACATGGTCGCCCGAGGACTCGCCGCGCAGGCGTCGGCCGATCCACGGGACCAGGTACTCGCGGGCCCAGTGCACGTTGTCGCGGCGGATCTCGAAGGTGCCTCGCGGGGGCAACAGGGGCCAGGGCTGGTCCGGGTCGGCCGGGATCTCCAGGCCGAGGACCTGTCCCGCGCGCAGCGCCACGCGCGTGTGCCCCTCGGGCGACAGATGCAGCCGGTCGCCGTCCCAGGCCCTGCGGTCCTGGATGGTCTTCAGGGACCACAGGTCGAGCACGGGACAGCCGTACCGGTCGGCGATGGCCCGGAGATGCCCGTTGTACGTGGCGATCTTGCCGCGCATGTGCTTCAGCACCGGGACGTTGCGAGTGTCGAAGCCGGTCGTCACCATGACCGTGCCGACCGCCGAGGTGAGGCCGATCACCGCTCGCTCGAAGCGCTCGGCGACCTCGTCCGGGTCGCTGCCGGGCCGGATGATGTCGTTGCCGCCCGCGCAGAAGGAGACCAGGTCCGGCGCCTGCTCCCTGGCGAGCGGAAGCTGCTCGGCCACGATGTGGTCGAGCAGCTTCCCGCGTACCGCGAGGTTCGTGTAGTCGAAGTCGCCCTCGGGGCGCCGGTCCGCGAGCAGTACCGCGAACCGGTCGGCCCAGCCGACGAACGACCCGTCCGGGCCGGGGTCGCCGACGCCCTCGGTGAAGCTGTCCCCCACCGCCACGTACGACCCGATCACTGCTCTGCTGTCATTCTTCGAATCGTCTGCCACATCGGCCCATGATTCACCTTCCGATGTGAGCTACGCGACCGTAGGAAGGGGTTGACTCGCGGTGAGATAAGCCACTCGTCAAGTGTTGGTCAACCCGGAATAACGGGAGAACGTGACTCGCGGACCACCTCGTCGTGCGCCCGTCAGCCGACGGCGACACCCTTCGAGCGGAGGTACGCGACCGGGTCCACGTCGGAGCCGTAGTCCGGGGTGGTCCGGATCTCGAAGTGCAGGTGCGGTCCGGTCACGTTGCCGGTGGCACCGGAGAGGCCGATCTGCTGACCCTCCGTCACGCTCTGGCCTGCCGAGACGGAGAGCTGGGAGAGGTGCGCGTACTGGGCGTAGTAGCCGTCGGCGAGCTGGATGACGACCTGGTTGCCGTACGCGCCGCCCCAGCCGGCGGAGACGACGGTGCCGGCGCCGACGGCCTTGAGGGAGGTGCCGGTCGGGACGACGAAGTCGACGCCCGTGTGGTAACCGCTGGACCACATGCTGCCCGCCACGCGGTAACCGGTGCCGATGGTGGCACCGGACACGGGGAGGGTGAAACCACTGGCGCTGCTGGAGCTGCTTGTGTCGGCTGCCTCGGTCGTCGTCGAGGTCTCGGTCGTCGCGCTCGCGGCGGCCGGCTTGGCCGCCTCCGTCCGCGCGGACTTCGACGAGGAAGAGGAGGACGAGGAGGACGAGGAAGGCGAAGAGACGGACGCGGCCTTCTTGCCGATCGTCAGCTTCAGACCGGGGTGGATCAGGCTCGGGTCGGCGCCGATGGCGGTGCGGTTGTCCGAGTAGAGCTTCTGCCAGCCACCGCTGACGCTCTGCTCCTGGGCGATCTTCGAGAGATAGTCGCCGGCCTGGACCGCGTAGGTCCTGACGCTCGCCTTCTTGCCTGCGGAAGCGGCGGCCTTTTCGGCCTTTACCGTCTTCGCGGAAACGGAATTCGCCGTTACGGATTTGGCGGATTCCGAAAGCGACGACAACGACTGGGTCGCGGACTCAGCCGTGGCCGCGTGGGCGCCGGTGGCTCCCAGGAGCGGCAGGGCGAGAGCCGCTCCGCCGGTTCCGGCGACGGCTATCGAACGGGTGAATCGCTGGGTCTTCGGACGGCGGTGCTTACCCTTCGCGGGCATGGCGAATTCCTTCTCCGTCGCCTGCGGGGTGAGCTGTCGGGTGCGGACTGGAGATGTCCGGCCACGCCTGAACGTGACTTAACCCCAAGCCTGTTCCAGAGACCGGAACAGGCGTTCTACCTGTGGGTCCCCCGCTCCTGCCGTTCCCGGATGTTCGATGCGGGCTCCGGGCGGCGGCAGGATTGGGCGTCCGTCCGGATTGGTGGCGAACGTAAGCGACCAGGACGCACCGGAACAAGCCTCACGTTCCCTGTGTACGGATTTCCTGTGATCCTCCCCAGAATTCCCGGTCACTGTCCGTGAATTCCGGATCCTTCAGCCCCTGGAACTCCCTTGAAACACGCCGAAATTACGTGAACATGACGGCGACTCAGGGTCACGGATATGACGCTGCTCACGCGCCCGATTCACAGCAACCCCCATTTCCCGGCGAGTTGGAATGAAGGCGCCATAACGGACAGAAGCGTCAGATGCGACGCAGCCGGAAAACTGCCGCATCGAGGTCGCCCTTCAATCCGGTCCGCAGACCGCGATGCAGGAGCACGGCACCCCGATGAACTTCTCCCGTTTCGCGGCATTCATACGTCGCCGACGGGTCGAGTCCGCGCAACCGCAGCGCCGGCACCGGCTCTCCGTGATGCTGCGCCTGGAGCCAGGCGAGGACGACGGTCTCGCCCCCGAGCACGTACTGCACCGCGCTCAGCCCGCCGGTCGGCCGCCGCAGCCGGTAGAGGTCGCCGCGCTGCACGACGGGCCGGATCTCCTTGTAGATCCCCACCCACTCGCCGGCCTCGGTCAGCTCCTCCTCCGTCCAGTCCGTGAGGTCGCCGCCGACACCGAGCACCCCGGCCATCGCGCTCACGAACCGGAACCGCAACGAGCTGACCCGGCCGTTGAGCTGGGTGTTCGGGCTGTCCGTGACCCAGGCGGCCATGACCCGCGCCGGATGGATCTGGCTGAAGCCCTCCTGGATGGCGAGGCGGTCCAGCGGGTCGGTGTTGTCGGACGTCCACACCTGGTCCGTACGGGCGAGGACACCGAGGTCGATCCGGCCGCCGCCGCCCGAGCAGGACTCGAAGGCGACGTTCGGGTGCGCGGCCCGCAGCCGGTCCAGCAGGGCGTACAGCCCGTGCACGTGGTCGACCCACAGGCGCTGCGGGTAGTCCTCGCCGGGCCAGCCGGCGTCGGTGAAGCAGCGGTTGAAGTCCCACTTCACATAGTCGATCGGGGCGCTGGAGAGCATCCCGTCGAGCTGCTCCCAGAGGTACTCGCGGACATCCTCGCGCGCGAGGTTCAGAACGAGCTGATTGCGGAACTCCGTCCGCTTTCGTCCCGGCTGGAACTGCACCCAGTCGGGGTGCGCGCGGTACAGGTCACTGTCCGGGTTGACCATCTCGGGCTCCACCCAGATGCCGAACTGCATCCCCAGGGCGTGCACGTACTCGGCGAGCGGCCCCAGGCCCGCCGGGAAACGGTCCGGGTTCGGCGTCCAGTCACCGAGGCCGGCCCGGTCGCTGGTGCGGGCCCCGAACCAGCCGTCGTCCACGACGAACAGTTCGACGCCGATCGCCGCGGCGCGCCGGGCCAGCGTCCCCTGCTGCTCCTCGGAGATGTCGAACTCCGTGGCCTCCCAGGAGTTGTAGAGCACGGGCCGGTCCCGGTCCGCGTCCGGGACGACGAACGCGCGCTGGTACGCGTGCCACGCCCGGCTCGCCCCACCGTGCCCGGTATCGGTCCACAGCCCCGCGAAGACGGGCGTGGTGAAGGACCCGCCCACCGCCAGGCGCAACAGGCCCGAGTCGTCGTATCCGGCGCCGCCGGTGATCTGCACGCGCGCGTCGGGCAGCTGGGCGACGGCGATCCGCCAGGAGCCGGACCAGCCGAGCGCGCACGCGTACACCTCGCCGTGCTCCTCGGTCGCGTCGGTGTCCAGCGCCACCCAGGGCAGGTGCTGGTGCCCGGTGTGGCCGCGCCGGCTGCCGATGACCTTCTCACCGTAGGTGAGGTCCGCCCTCACGAGCCGGGACTCGGCGGCCCAGCGGCCATGGAGCTGGGAGAGACGCCAGCCGTCGCGCTCGGGGAGCGTCCAGGTGGCGGAGTCCGCGCGGAGCAGTTCCAGCGGGCCGGTTCCGTCGGCACCGTCATGAGTGAGGGTCACCCAGCGCTCCACCACGTCGTGGCGCATCCGGTAGTGAAGGGTGATCGCCAGCCCCGCGTCACGGAACCGCAGCAGCAACTCGTCACCGTCGGCGCCCTCGGTCTCGTACGCCTCGAAGCGCCACTCGGTGCCCCGGCGCTCGTCGGTTCGCACGGACAGCGCGGGCCGTGCGAACCGGGGTCCGCCCTCGACCGGATACTCCTCGCGACCGTCGAGCGGGGCCTCGAAGGGCCAGTAGTCCGGCAGCGGACGGACGGCGAGCGCCTCGGCGTCAGCCAGGGCGATCCGTGGGCCCCAGTGCAGGTGCAGCAGTTCGTCGTCCTCGGTCAGATGGACGGCGTAACTGCTGGTGGGCCCCGAGAGGAGCCATGTACGACCGGTTTCGGCAATTTCCAGCATCATGTCCCCACAGATCCGAACAGGCACGCTCAAGCATCAACATCATCAGCGCCACGGCCCCGGACGGCAACGCCTGTGGAAAACTCATTGGCCTGCTCACTCATGTCGTATCGTCGAAGCGCGCCCGTCGACGAGCAGCGTCCACGGGGCGGTGTGGGAGGGGAGCCCCCGTGACGCAGCAGGTCCCGTCGACCGAGCCCGAGCTGGGCGGCGTACGAAACTTTCGTGACGTGGGCGGACTGCCGACGGTGGACGGCCGACGCGTGGCGCACGGACGGCTGTTCCGCAGTGGCCATCTCGCCCACGCGACCGACGAGGACGCGGCGTTTCTCGGCTCTCTCGGGCTGCACACGATCTTCGACTTCCGCAACGCGGCGGACATCGGGCTGGAGGGGCCGGACGTCGAGCTGCCTGGCGTGCGCAACGTGAACATCCCGCTGTCCGACCCGGCGCACGGCGCGGAGTTCTGGAAGATGGTCCGGGACGGCGATCTCGACGAACTGCGCAGCCTCCTGGGCGACGGCAAGGGCGAGCAGCGGATGATCAACTCCTACCGGGAGATCGTCCGGGACCGCACGGCCGAGCACTCCCGGATGCTCCATGCGCTGGCTGAGGACAGCGTCCCGGCCCTGATGCACTGCGCGGCCGGCAAGGACCGCGCGGGCCTGTCCATCGCGGTGACACTGCTCGCCGTCGGGGTGGAGCGCGACGCCATCGCGGCGGACTACATGGAGTCGAACGCGCAGCACCGCCGCTACCAGGTGCGTCGCAACGGCACCGCGGCCAAGGTCTACAGCCCCGAGGTCCTGGAGCTGCTCAACCCGCTCTTCGGGACCCGCCCCGAGTATCTGACGGCGGCCATGGAGACGGTCGAGGAGATCTGGGGCGGCGTCGACAACTACCTGGAGCAGGGACTGGGCGTCACCCCCGAGATGCGGGAGCGGCTGCGGGAGCGGTTCCTCGACTGAGGCCGAACCCGCCGTCCGTGACCGCTACTGCTTAGCGCCCACCTCGAACAGCAGGTAGACGAAGCCGGCGAAGAGGTGTCCGACCGCGATGTAGATGATCAGTCGGACCCACAGGGCCCGGGGGAACTTGTCCTCGATGTCGGTCATGGCGTCACTCCAGTGGTCGGGCCGATGCAGAGGCCGGCGGTGGGGCTCTGCAGCAGGGTGTGGACGAAGAGCAGGTCGGTGCCGTCGCGGCCGTCGGCGGCGAGGCGATGCGGGGTCAGCGAGTCGAAGTGCGCGCTGTCGCCGGGTGCGAGGACGTGCGCGGTGTCACCCAGGCGCAGCCGCAGCCGCCCCTTGAGTACGTACAGCCACTCCTCGCCGGGGTGGACGCGCACCATGTCACCCTGCGCCCCGTCCGGCACATGGACGCGCAGAGCCTGCATTCCACGTCCGGACGCGCCGGCCGGCCAGTAGGACCAGCCGCCCGCGGCCGTCGGTTCCATGTCGGCGGCGCGTACGATCGCGTCCCGGTCGGCGACCGTCTCACCGAGCAGTTCGGAAACCGTCGTACCGTAAATGCGGGCGAGCCCGAGCAGCATCGGCAGGGAAGGCTGACGTCGGCCGGTCTCCAGGCGGGAGAGATGGGCGGGCGACAACCCGGCGGACCGGGCCGCGGCCTCCAGTGTGAGGGAGGCCCGGCGGCGCAGCGCCCGCAGCTGCGGTGCGACGTCGGGCAGGTTCTCGACCGGCCCGGACTCTTCGGGAAGGCTCATGCCTCCATTCAGCCGCAGGAGTGCCTCTGAGGCAAATCTCTTGCCTCAGAGGCAAAAACGCCTGGCTCACGCCCTCGCCACTCCCCCTACCTGTTGGCCACCGCCTGCTTGACCAGCGTCTTCCCGAAGTCCCACATCAGTCCGCCCCCACTGTGCGCGTCGTCCATCACGGCGGTGAAGGCGTCCACGAAACGGTCCACCTCCCGCTCGCCGATGACCAACGGCGGAATCAGCTTGATCACCTCCAGGTGATCGCCGGAAACCTGTGTCAGGATCCGGTGCCGCTGCAGCAGCGGCACGACGACCATCTGGGCGAACAGCCCCTTGCGGGCGGCCTGAAGCATCGTCCAACGGCCGCGCAGCTTCAGCGACTTGGGTTTCCCGAACTCGATGCCGATCATCAGACCCCGGCCGCGTACGTCGGCCAGCAGCTCGTACTTGTCGACGAGTGCCGCCAGCCGGGTCCTCAACCGGTCTCCGGTGGCCCGGGCGTTGGCCACGATCTGCTCGTTCTCCATGACCGACAGCACGGCGAGGCCCGCCGCCATGGCCTGGGCGTTGCCCCCGAAGCTGGCCGAGTGCACGAGGACGCGGTCGATCGACGAGTACACCTTCTTGAAGATCCACTCCTTGCCGATCGTGGCACCCACGGGCACGTATCCGCCGGACAGCGCCTTCGCCACGCACACCAGGTCGGGCTCGACCCCGTCCTCGTGCTGGTAGGCGTAGAAGTCGCCGGTCCGCCCGAGACCGGTCTGCACCTCGTCCGCGATCAGCAGCGCCTTGTGCCTGTGCAGCAACTCCTGGGCGGCGCGCAGATATCCGGGGGGCGCCTCGTGCACGCCTTTGCCCTGGATCGGCTCGACGATCAGGGCGGCGACATCCCCCTTCTTCAACTCACGTGCCAGGGCGTCGAGATCACCGAGCGGTACCGCCGTGTCGGGCAGCAGCGGGGCGAAACCGTCCCGGAAGCCGTCCTCGCCGTTGACGGAGAGGGACCCGGTGGTCAGACCGTGGAAGGCGTGCTCGCAGTACAGGACGCGCGGATTCCCGGTGGCGTACCGGGCGAACTTGAGCGCGGTCTCCACCGCCTCTGTGCCGCTGTTGCCGAAGAACACCCGGTCCAGGTGCGGGCTGTGGGCCAGGAGCCGCTCCGCGAGCAGCCCGGGCAGCGGCGGGCAGTCGAAGCGGGTGAGGTCGGCGAGCTGGGCGTCGAGGACGTCGTGCAGCGCCTTGCGGACCACGGGGTGATGGCGGCCGAGGCCCATCACCCCGAACCCGGCGAGCATGTCGAGGTAGTCGTCGCCGTCGGTGTCCCAGAAGTACGCGCCCTCGGCCCGCTCGTAGACCTTGTCGAAGCCGATGGTGTGCAGCATGCGCGGGAGCTGGTGGTTGAGATGCCTGCCGTGCAGCTCGTAGCGTTCGGCCCCGCGCTCGGCCAGCAGCGCGCCGAGATCGAACTCCCTCGACGGGGACCCGGGTTCAGCGGTTGTCATTCCTGTTTCTCCTTGGCCTTCCCCTTGGACTTCCCCTGGGACAGCTCTTCCTTGACGGCCAGCCCGGCGCTGATCCGTCCGGCGATCTCGACGGGTGTGAGGCCGATGTCGGCGAGCAGCTCACCGCGCTTGGCGTGCGCGAGGAACTGCTCCGGGATCCCGAACCGCCGCACGGGTACGTCGACTTCGGCGTCGCCGAGCGCCAGGGCCACAGCGGCGCCGACCCCGGACGCGCGGCTGTTGTCCTCGACGACGGCCACCATCCGGTGTCCGGCGGCCAGTCCCGGCAGCGCGGGATCGACAGGCTTGACCCAACGCGGGTCCACGACCGTGCAGTTGATACCGCGTGCTTCTAGCAAATCGGCGGCCTGCAGGCACACCGGCGCCATCACGCCGACGGCCACCAGCAGTACGTCGGCGGGCTCCTCGGACCGGTGCAGCACATGCATCCCGCCGACGTGGCCGATCGCCTCGATGGCCGGCCCCACCGACTCCTTGGGGAACCGGATCAGCGTGGGCGCGTCGTCGACGGCCACCGCCTCCCGCAGCTGGGCGCGGAGTTGGTCGGCGTCGCGCGGTGCGGCGATCCGAAGGCCGGGCACGACCTGGAGGATGGACAGGTCCCACATCCCGTTGTGCGACGCTCCGTCGACTCCGGTGACCCCGGCGCGGTCCAGGACGAACGTCACCCCGCACCGGTGCAGCGCGACGTCCATCAGCAACTGGTCGAAGGCACGGTTGAGGAAGGTGGCGTACACGGCGACGACGGGATGCAGACCGCCCGTTGCCAGTCCCGCCGCCGACACGGCCGCGTGCTGCTCGGCGATCCCGACGTCCCACACCCGGTCGGGGAACCGCTCGGCGAACCTGCCGAGGCCCACGGGGTGCAGCATGGCCGCGGTGATCGCGACGACGTCGTCCCGCTCCTCCCCGATCCTGACGATCTCGTCGCCGAACACCGAGGTCCAGGAAGGCCCGTTGGAGGGCGCGAGCGGCTCGCAGGTGAGCGGGTCCATCACCCCGACGGTGTGGAAGTGGTCCTCCTCGTGCGAGCGCGCCGGCTCGTAGCCGCGCCCCTTCTCCGTCAGACAGTGGACGAGCACGGGTCCATGGAAGCGCTTCGCGCGCCGCAGCGCGGACTCCACCGCCCCGATGTCGTGCCCGTCGATCGGGCCGACGTACTTCAGCCCCAGGTCCTCGAACATGCCCTGCGGATTGAACGCGTCCTTGAACCCCTTCTTCGCGCCGTGCAGCGACTCGTAGAGGGTGTTGCCGATGAGAGGGGTGCGCAGCAGTACGTCCTTGCCCCAGGCCAGCACCTGCTCGTAGCTGTCCGTCGTCCGCAGGGTCGCGAGATGGTTGGCGAGGCCGCCGATGGTGGGCGAGTAGGAGCGTTCGTTGTCGTTGACGACGATGATCAGAGGCCGGTCCTTGGCCGCCGCGATGTTGTTGAGCGCCTCCCAGGCCATCCCGCCGGTGAGCGCGCCGTCGCCGATGACCGCGACGACATGCCCCTTCTCGCCCAGCACCTGGCGGGCCTTGGCGAGCCCGTCGGCCCAGCCGAGCGCGGTGGACGCGTGGCTGTTCTCGATGACGTCGTGCTCGGACTCCTCGCGCGAGGGATAGCCGGACAGGCCGCCCTTGCCGCGCAGCTTGGAGAAGTCCTGACGCCCTGTCAGAAGTTTGTGTACGTAGCTCTGATGGCCGGTGTCCCACAGGATGCGGTCGACCGGTGACTCGAAGACCCGGTGGAGCGCGACGGTGAGTTCCACCACCCCCAGATTGGGTCCGAGATGCCCGCCGGTCCTGGCGACCGCGTGCACCAGGAACTCCCGTATCTCGTGGCTCAGTTCACCGAGTTGCGCCTCGGACAGCGCCTTCAGGTCGCGTGGTCCCCGGATGTTCTCCAGAATCGTCACGCTCGGGCCCCCTTTTCTTCCGTACTCGCCAGCCCGTGCTGTTCAGCTCACGGTGACCGCCGGTTCCCCCGACGCGACGCCGTCCTGCTCCATCCGTTCGGCGATCTTCATCGCCTCCTCGATCAGGGTCTCCACGATCTTCGACTCGGGCACGGTCTTGATGACCTCGCCCTTCACGAAGATCTGCCCCTTCCCGTTGCCGGAGGCGACCCCGAGGTCCGCCTCCCGCGCCTCGCCGGGGCCGTTGACCACACACCCCATGACCGCGACGCGCAACGGCACTTCCATGCCCTCCAGCCCGGCCGTGACCTGGTCGGCGAGCTTGTAGACGTCGACCTGGGCGCGTCCGCAGGACGGGCAGGACACGATCTCCAGCCGCCGTTGCCGCAGGTTGAGCGATTCCAGGATCTGGATGCCGACCTTGACCTCCTCGGCGGGCGGCGCGGACAGCGAGACGCGGATGGTGTCCCCGATGCCCTCGCTGAGCAACGCCCCGAAGGCGACAGCGGACTTGATGGTCCCCTGGAAGGCGGGACCGGCCTCGGTGACGCCCAGGTGCAGCGGGTAGTCGCACCGTTCGGCGAGCAGCCGATAGGCGTTGACCATGATCACGGGGTCGTTGTGCTTGACCGAGATCTTGATGTCCCGGAAGTCGTGCTCCTCGAAGAGCGACGCCTCCCACAGCGCCGACTCCACGAGCGCCTCGGGCGTCGCCTTCCCGTACTTCTGCAGCAGCCTCCGGTCCAGCGAACCGGCGTTGACCCCGATCCGGATCGGCGTGCCGTGCTCCTTGGCGGCCCGCGCGATCTCCTTCACCTTGTCGTCGAACTGCTTGATGTTGCCGGGATTGACCCGAACGGCCGCGCAGCCGGCCTCGATCGCGGCGAACACGTACTTCGGCTGGAAGTGAATGTCGGCGATCACCGGGATCTGCGACTTGCGCGCGATCGTCGCCAGCGCGTCCGCGTCGTCCTGCGTGGGGCAGGCGACGCGGACGATCTGGCAGCCGGACGCGGTGAGTTCGGCGATCTGCTGGAGCGTGGCGCCGATGTCGGACGTACGCGTCGTCGTCATCGACTGCACCGACACCGGGGCCCCGCCCCCGACCGCCACCGGCCCGACCTCGATACGCCGGGAGACCCGGCGCTCGGCGATCGGACGGGCCGGTACCTCGGGAACGCCCAAGGAGACGGCGGTCACGACGTCACTCCCTGTTTCCGGCGACGGTCTCGCGCATGGCGCGCAGGGACTCCTTGAGGGACCCCATGGTGGCCATGACGGCCGTCGGTTCGTAGCCGCAGTGCGCCATGCAGTTGGCACACCGGTCGTCCTTGCCGCGGCCGTAGGAGTCCCAGTCGGTCTTCTCGATGAGGTCCTTGTACGTCGTCACGTACCCGTCGCTCATCAGGTAGCAGGGCTTCTGCCAGCCGAACAGCGAGTAGTTCGGGATCGCCCACGCCGTGCACGGGAAGTCGACCTTGCCCTCCAGGAAGTCCAGGAAGAGCGGGGAGTGGTTGAGCCGCCAGCGTCGCCGGTTGCCGCCGCCGAAAGCTTTCTTGAACAGCTCGCGGGTCTGCTCGACGCCGAGGAAGTGCTCCTGGTCGGGGGCCTTCTCGTAGGCGTAGGCGGGCGAGATCATCATCTCGTCGACCTGGAGGTCGTCGTTGAGGAAGTTGAGCACCTCGATGATGGTCTGCGGGGTGTCGGTGTTGAAGAAGGTCGAGTTGGTGGTGACCCGGAATCCGCGCTTCTTGGCCTCCTTGATGGCGGCCACGGCCTCGTCGAACACCCCCTCCTTCGCGACGGACTCGTCGTGCCGCTCACGCAGGCCGTCGATGTGCACGGCGAACGCGAAGTACGGCGAGGGCGTGAACTTGTCCATCTTCTTGCGCAGCAGCATGGCGTTGGTGCAGAGGAAGACGTACTTCTTCCTCGCCACCAACTGCCGCACGATCTCGTCGATATGAGGGTGCATCAGGGGTTCACCGCCCGCGATGGACACCATCGGGGCCCCGGATTCCAGCACCGCTCCCACGGCCTGCGCGACCGGCATGCGCTGCTTGAGCACACCGGCCGGATGCTGGATCTTCCCGCAGCCCTCGCACTTGAGGTTGCAGGCGTAGAGCGGTTCGAGTTCGACGATCAGCGGGAACTTGTCCCGCTTGCGGATTTTCTGTTCGGCCAAATACGTAGCGATTTTGATGGACTGACGGAGCGGCATGGCCATCTGGCTCACCTCCGGGGGAGCAGCAAGGAACGGTGCCATTCGACAAAAACGGGAAGGACCGAACGAAGAACGCGGAAGGCCGATATTCCACCGCGAAGTGTGCCGATCCGGACGAGTTCATGTTCTGGAGCGTCCACGACCACCCGTACGGCCGCAAGCGGGCGCACGCCCGTGCGCCCGGCGCTGTGGAGCGTGGCCGCCGACTCCATGTCGACCGCGATTGCGCCGGTCGCGAGCAGGTCCGACCGTTCGTGACCGCGCACGACGTGATCGGAGCCGGTGAGAGGGCCGGTGTGGACCGTGCGCCCGGGCACTGCACGCAGCAGTTCCTTGACGAGCAGTTCGGTGCCGACGCAGCGGGTGGTGCCGCGCGGGTCCCGGGTCTCCTCGGCGACCACCAGGTCACCGGGGTGCATACCGGGTGCGAGTCCGGCGCAGAAACCGGTGGCCAGCACGGCGGCGTCGCGCAGTGCCGGGTCGGCGAGGGCCCGGGTGACGGCCGCCTCGGCCGCCGCCGGACCCATTCCCGTACGCAGCACGGTGACGGTTCCGTCGCCGCGTCCGCCCCGGCGCAGGGCGAGCCGTTCGATGCCGAGCGCGCAGGCGATCAGCAGCGGGGCCGGCTCGGGCCGCTTCTCCATCAACCCCCCTTGACCTCGGCGAAGGGCTCGCCGTTGACGTACCGGCCGAGCGCGGTGAGTGGGAAGACCTGGCGGTAGAGGTGGTAGTTGATCGAGAAGTCCCAGGGGAAGCCGGTGCCGGTGAAGTACGGCTCGTCCCAGGAGCCGTCCGGCAACTGGGTCGCGGCGAGCCACTCGACCCCGCGTTCGACGGCCTTCGAGTCGCGCTCCCCGGCGGAAAGCAGGGCGAGCAGCGCCCAGGCCGTCTGGGAGGCGGTCGAGGCACCCCGCCCGCTCCAGCCCGCGCTGTCGTCGTAGGAGCGCAGGTCCTCGCCCCAGCCACCGTCGTCGTTCTGGACCTTCTCCAGCCAGCCCACCGCGCGCCGGATCGCCGGGTGCGCCGCGGTCAGGCCGGCGGCGGTCAGCGCGGGCACCACCGAGCCGGTGCCGTAGACGTAGTTGACGCCCCAGCGGCCGAACCAGGCACCGCTGGGCTCCTGTTCGGCGAGCAGCCACTCGATGCCGCGGCGGGTGCGCGGATCGTGGGACATGCCCTCGACGGCGAGCATCTCCACGACATGCGCGGTGACGTCGGCGGACGGCGGGTCGATGACCTCACCGAAGTCGCAGAACGGCAGCTTGTTGGGGAGCGTGCTGGTGTTGTCGACGTCGAAAGCGCCCCAGGCACCGTTCTTCGACTGCATTCCGAGGTTCCAGCGCACCCCGCGCCCGATGGCCTTCTCGACCCGCTCCGGGTCGTGGTGCCGGACCCGGCGCAGCGCGAGGACCACCTCGGCGGTGTCGTCCATGTCGGGGTAGTTGTCGTTGTGGAACTCGAACGCCCAGCCGCCCGGGGGCAGTTCGGGTCTGCGTACGGACCAGTCGCCGGGCCGGACCACCTGCTCGCCCAGCATCCAGTCGGCGGCCTTGACCAGTTGGGGGTGGTCGGCGGGCAGCCCCGCGTCGGCGAGGGCGATGACGGCGAGGCAGGTGTCCCACACCGGTGACTGGCAGGCCTCGATCATCCGGGCGCCGTCCTCGCGCCACACCGTGAAGCGGTCCAGGGACGCCAGCCCGGCTCGCATGACGGGGTGTTCGAGGTCGTAGCCGAGCAGGTGCAGGGCGATCACCGAGTAGACGGCGGGCGGCTGGATACCTCCCCAGCAGCCGTCGTTCTCCTGGCGCTCGATGATCCAGCGGGCTGCGGCGTTCATGGCCGCCTTCCGCAGCCGGCGCACCGCCACCTTGCGGTAGCCGTGCAGGACCCGGTCGAGACGCTGGAAAGCACCGTCCCAACTGGCCAGCGGGGCAAAGGACTTGCCCGGGTTCGGCAGGTCGGGGTCGATGTGCAGCTCGTCCAGCGGGAAGGGCGCCGGGCGGACCGGGCGCTTCGCGCTGACGATGGTGAGCGGCACGATGGTCTGCCGGGCCCAGCAGCCGAAGTCGTAGATGTTGAGCGGCATCCACTTCGGGAAGTAGATGAGTTCCGGCGGGAGTTCGGGGAGGTCGTCCCACTTCCACCAGCCGAACAGGGCCAGCCAGATCCGGGTGAAGACCCGGGCGGCGGCGATGCCTCCCCGGTCGCGGATCCAGGCGGACGCCCTCGCCATGTGCGGCGCTTCAGGTGTGTCCCCGGCCAGCCGCAGGGCGACGTACGCCTCGACGGTGGCGGAGAGGTCCGCGGGTCCGCCGTAGAAGGTGGCCCAGGTGCCGTCGTCGCGCTGCTCGCCGCGGATGAACAACGCGGCCGCCTGGGTGGTCTGTTCGTCGCGGATGCCCAGGAACTGACGGAGCAGCAGGTCCTCGGCGTCCATCGTGACGTTGGTCTCGAGGTCGCCCTTCCACCAGCCCTGGGCGTCCTGCCGCGCGAGCAGGGAATCCGTGGCGCGCCTCATCGCACGCTCGGCGGCATCCTGAACCCCTGCCGCCACTGGGGTGTTGGTGTCGGTGTCGGTTTCGCTGGCCGAGGCAGCGCGAGGCGGCAGTGCCCCGGTGCTTCCGTCGGTCGTCGCTGTCATGGCTTCCCCTTCGTGCAGTGGAATGTCTCTGCTGTGGGTCCGCCGTCGGCCGGTGCGCCACTGGCTGCGTCAATCCGGGGGATAACCCCCGGACCCCCAGCAGACAGACAGCTCAGCAGGTGTGAACGGCGCGAACACTGCGGGGCGAACCCGAGTGAACGCGGCGCCGGCCGGCGACTACGCGAGGTTTATTCGACCGATAGTGATCATCTCTTTCGTACGACGACGAAGTCGGCGAGCGCGGTGAACTGCGCGCGCACCCGGTCGGGCATGTCGATGGCGCTCAGTGCGTCGACGGCGATGGTGTGCTGCCGGCGCGCCTCCTCGGCGGTCCATTCCCGGCCGCCCGCCTGTTCGATCAGGGCGGCGCGGGCGGCGAACTCCTCCTCGGAGAAGTTCTCGAAGTCGCTGCTCTTCGCGTCGGCGGCGAGGAGTTCACCGAGCCGTTCGGCGGCCGGGCCGCTCGCCGCGAGGGCGGCGACGACGGGCAGGGACTTCTTGCGCTGACGCAGATCGCTCCAGGTCTGCTTGCCGGTGGCCTCCGGGTCGCCCCAGATGCCGAGGAGGTCGTCGACGGCCTGGAAGGCCAGGCCGAGGTGGTAGCCGTACTTCTCCAGGGTGTCGGCAGTGCGGGCGTCCGCGCCGCCGAGGACCGCGCCGATGGAGCTGGCGCAGGCGAGCAGGGCGCCGGTCTTGTTGCCCTCCATCTCCAGGCACTCCTCGACGCTGACGCGGTCGCGGTGCTCGTAGGAGATGTCCTGGGCCTGGCCGTCGATGAGGGCGCGGGTCGCGGTGGTGAGGCGGCGGGTGGCGCGGCCGGCCTCGACGGTGCCGAGTTCCAGGAGGATCTCGTTGGCCAGCGCGAACAGGGCGTCGCCGACCAGGATGGCCTGGGCGGGACCGTGCACCTTCCAGACGGTGTCGCGGTGGCGGCGCTGTTCGTCGCCGTCCATCAGGTCGTCGTGCAGCAGCGAGAAGTTGTGCACCAGTTCGACGGCGACCGCGCCGGGGATGCCGACCTCGGGGTCGGCGCCGGTGACCTCGGCGGACAACACGGCGAGCGCGGGACGTACGGCCTTGCCGCCGTCGCCGGCGGCGGGCCTGCCCTGGGCGTCGATCCAGCCGAAGTGATAGGCGGAGACGGTGTCCATGGGCGCCGCGAGACGGTTGATCGCCGCCCGCAGTACCGGGGTGGCCAGGGTCCGGCCGCGCTCCAGGAGCGCGGTCACGTCCACCGCGTCGGCGGCTTTCGGAGCCGGGGGCACAGTGGGCACAGTCTCTCCTCTTGTTGCGGTGCTGGGGGTGCGAGGACCTGCCGTGTGCTGATGGTCGAGCATCAGGCCGCCTCCTCCACGTCGAAGAGGTGGTGGCGGGGCCGGCCCAGGGCGCCCAGCGCGGCACCGGCCGCGCTGACTCCGCTGCGGACCGCACTCTCCATGGTCGCGGGCCACCCGGTGGCGGTCCACGAGCCGGCCAGGTACAGGCCGGGGGCATTGGTACGGGCGCCGGGCCGCAGCCGTCCGACGCCGGGAGTGGGGGCGAACGTCGCTGTCCGCTCCCGGGTGACGAAGAAGTCCCGTACTCCGGCGCCCCGCGTGCGGGGCAACAGCCGCTCCAGCTCCGGCAGATACCGTTCGCGCAGCGCCGCCACGGGTTCGTCGATCTCGTCGTGCGCGGCAGACTGTGACAGCGCCAGATACTGGCCGTCGCCGCCGAGCCCGGACGCGTCGGTCCGGTCGAAGACCCACTGCACCGGGCTGCCGAGCGCCGCCAGGAACGGCGTGCTCAGCACCTTCCGGTCGTACACCACATGCACGTTGAGGATGGGTGCGGTGCCGATCTCCAACAGCCGTTCGGGGGCGTCGAGCGCGCCCGCCGGCAGCAGGTCGTGCGCCTCCCGCTGGGCCACGGCGAGCACGACGGTGTCCACCTCGAACGTCTCGCCGGGAACCTGAACGGTCCAGCGGCCGTTCTCGCTGTGTTGGATGGTCTGGATGGAGGTGACGCGTGTACGGACTTCGGTACGCACGCCCGCGGAGTCGAGCGCCTTGCGGGCCAGAGTGTCGTGCAGTTCGCCCAGTGGGACGCGCGCCCAGCCGATGTCGGCCGCGCCCGGGTCGGACAGCAGACCGGTCTTGAACACCATCGCGGCGAGCCCCAGGGATGAGTCCCCGGCC
This sequence comes from Streptomyces kryoterrae, assembly GCF_054072135.1. Taxonomy (NCBI): domain Bacteria; kingdom Bacillati; phylum Actinomycetota; class Actinomycetes; order Kitasatosporales; family Streptomycetaceae; genus Streptomyces; species Streptomyces kryoterrae. Next base: position 1,442,229 of record NZ_CM133358.1, read on the forward strand.
ACCGCGTTGAGGGTGGCGACCCCCACCAGGTCCCACAGTGCCTCGACGGCACGCTCGGACTGACCGTGCGCGGCCAGCCAGCTGCCGAAGTCCTGCGCGTCCAGCGCCGGGTCGGCGAGGTCCAGCGCCTTGAGCGCGAGCGCGGCACGCCCTACTCTGGCGCGCTCCGCGAGCGAGAGGTGCGGATACGTGGCCAGGCTGCGCCCGAGATGCAGAGGAACAGGCAGCGCGTCGCGCCGGAGTCTGCCCAGACGCCGCCCGGCCGGCTTCGCCACGTCGACGACGGGTACGTCGAGACGGGGCTGCACCGGAGCGAGCGCGGCGCCGTCGATGCGGTCGAGGAACCAGCGGTAGGCGGTGCAGCAACGCAGGTACACGTGCTGGCCGTTGTCCACGGTGAGTCCGTCGCGCTGGAAGGAGAAGGCGAGCCCGCCCAGCCGTGGCCGGCCTTCGAGCAGCGTGACGCGGACACCGGCGTCGGCGAGCGAGAGCGCCGCGGTGATGCCGGCCAGGCCGCCGCCGACCACCACGGCGGTCTTCTCACCGTGGTGACCCGGACGTTCCCCGGGCTGCGTACCCTCGCTCATCGCGCACTCCCCCCTGTGCGCCCGCCGCGCCGGATGAACGCCGCACGGCAGGCCGTTGAAGTCAGGGACGCCGTCCGTGACCGGAGGGTTGCGCGCCGTTTCGCCGCGGGCACATCAGCTTGCACCGAATTGTCCATCAGACGCGCCTCCTGACGGCCCGCCGGGAGACATGCCGGGCGTCCAGACCCGACAGGCCGCGCACCGCGACATACGCCTTCTCGCGTCCGGGCAGCGAGACCCGGCCGCGCAGCACGGCCTCCGGCTCGCGCTCGATACGGTCCAGGAGCCGTCGGTAGATGCCGGCCATGGCGGCGACACAGGCGCCGCTGCGCCGGTCGAGCATGGGCAACAGCCGGTAGCCCTCGGCGAACAGGGCGCGGGCGCGCCGCACTTCGAAGTGGACGAGGCCCGCGAAGTCGGAGCCCTCCGGCGGGTTCGGCCCGCTGAATCCGGCCGAGCAGCCGAACTTGGCGAGGTCGTCGGCGGGCAGATAGGTCCGCCCGTCCTCGGCGTCCTCACGGACGTCCCGCAGGATGTTGGTGAGCTGGAGTGCGAGCCCCAGCGTGTCGGCGTACTCGGAGGCGCGTTCCGATCCGCGCGCGCCCCGCTCCGTACCGAACACGCCCAGTGACAGCCGCCCGATGGCCCCGGCCACACAGCGGCAGTAGACCTTGAGGTCGTCCCAGGTCTCGTACGTCTCACCGCGTACGTCCATCACGACGCCGTCGATGAGTTCGTCGAGACCGCCGAGCGGGATCGGGAAGTGGGTCCCCGCGTGGCTGAGGGCGACCGCGACCGGGTCGGTGTCGTCCTCGTCGATCGCGCCCTCGCGCACCCGGGTGAGCAGCGCTCTGGTGTCCTCCAGCCGCGCCGCCTTGACCTCGGGGGCCAGCGTGCCGTCACCGATGTCGTCGACGCGGCGCGAGAACGCGTACAGGGCGGACATCGCGCGCCGCTTCGGCGTCGGCAGCAGTCTGATGCCGTACGCGAAGTTGCGGGCCTGCTGCCCGGTGACGGACTCGCAGTAGCTGTAGGCGGCGAGTACCGGTGCGGACACGTGTGGTTCCGACTCCACGCTCCGGATCACCCCTTTCCTCGCAGGGTTGTGCCCACCTCGCGCAGCAACTGGATCCTGCCGGGCTCGGGCGGGCCGGGAAGTACGTCGTATTCGGCGGCGACGATCGCTCGGACCGCCGCCTTTCCCCCCGCCACGAAACCCGCGAGCAGCAGCTTCAGCCTGCCGTGGACGCTACCCACAAGAGGGGTGCCTTCATTCAGCAGGCCACTGGCGCGTTCCGCCTCGTACGCGATCAGGGCGCGCACCGAGGCGCCTGCGGTGGGGGCGGCGAGATCCGCCTCCTGGACATGAAAGCGCTTCATGTCCTGGGCGGGCAGGTAGATCCGGTCGCGGCCGAGGTCCTCGGCGACGTCCTGGAGGTGCTCGACGATCTGGAGGGCCGTGCAGACGGCGTCGGAGAGGCGGATCCGTTCGGGCGTCGCGGTGCCGGTGACGGCGAGAACGAGGCGGCCTACGGGGTTGGCGGACAGCTCGCAGTAGGCGAGGAGGTCGTCGTACGTCTCGTACCGCTTGACCAGCTGGTCCTGGCGGTTGGCGGCGATCAGGCCGAGGAACGGCTCGGGGGCGAGCGAGCGGCGGCGGACGGTCGGCTGGAGCCGGCGCAGCAGGGGGTGGTGCGGGGTACCGTCGAAGACCCTGCGCAGGTCGGCCTCGAAGGCGTCGAGGAGGACGAGCCGGTCGTCGGCCTCCTCGGGGGTGACGCCGAGCAGCCGGGCGTCGGCGCCGCCGGGGGCCAGGTCGCCGTCACCGATGTCGTCGACGAGGCGCGCGAAGCCGTAGACGGCCATGAGGTCGGTGCGCCAGGCCCTGGGGAGGAAGAACGGTGCCACGGGGAAGTTCTCGGCCGCGGCCTTGTCGAGCGTGCCGCGCACCGGGTCGTCGGTGCGCGCGGGGCCGGTTGCCGTCACCGGTCACTACCCGGGGCGGGGACGGCACACGCTGTGGGGAGCTGGGGAGTTTCCGTAGCCATCGCCGTCACATCTCCCGTTCTACACTGCGGACCCAATGGGCACTATTTCGGACACGCCGCCCAGCCGCCCACGCGGCGGTTCGATGCCGGGTGTCGCGTGTTATCGCCCCACTTGCCGCGATTCAGCACTGGTACAGCTTACGTTGTACAACGCGCCATGGTCCGTCGGGGTGTCCTGCGCATCACAAGAACGCACCGATTGGCGTCAAGATTCCTAGGACGCCACGGAGTTGACGTTTCCTTTGCAGACGCGGGGCCCCGCCGGAACAGTTCCGGCGGGGCCCCGATTCGCCCGGTTGATCACCGGTTCACCGCCCGGCTACTTGCCGGTGAACTTCTCGTACTCCTTCAGGACCTCGTCCGTCGGCCCGTCCATGCGCAGTTCGCCGCGTTCCAGCCACAGGACGCGGTCGCAGGTGTCGCGGATGGACTTGTTGTTGTGACTGACGAGGAACACCGTGCCCGCGTGCTTGCGCAGTTCGCGGATGCGGTCCTCGGAACGCTTCTGGAAGGACCGGTCGCCGGTCGCCAGGGCCTCGTCGATCATCAGGACGTCATGGTCCTTGGCGGCGGCGATGGAGAACCGCAGCCGCGCCGCCATGCCGGAGGAGTAGGTGCGCATCGGCAGGGTGATGAAGTCGCCCTTCTCGTTGATGCCGGAGAAGTCGACGATCTGCTGGTAGCGCTCCTTGATCTCCTCACGGGTCATACCCATCGCGAGACCGCCCAATATGACGTTCCGTTCGCCCGTGAGGTCGTTCATCAGGGCGGCGTTGACGCCGAGGAGCGAGGGCTGCCCGTCGGTGTACACATGACCGCTCTCGGCGGGCAGCAGGCCGGCGATGGCGCGCAGCAGGGTCGACTTGCCGGAGCCGTTGGAGCCGATCAGGCCGACGGCCTCACCGCGGTAGGAGACGAAGGAGACGCCCCGTACGGCGTGCACCTTGCGCACACCGGGTGACTCGCCGCGCCTGATGATGCGGCTGAGTGCGGAGGTGGCGCTGCCCTTGCCGGTCTTGGCGCCGTTGACGCGGTAGACGATGTGGAGCTCGTCCGCGATGACAGTGGGGATCTTGTCCCCGGGAATCGGGTCAGCCACGGCCGTACCTCTCCTCCGCCTTCCAGAAGTGCACGAAACCGCCGACGGCGAAGAGCGCGGCCCAGCCGCCCGCGACCGCCCAGACGTGCGGCGGCAGGTTCTCCGAGCCGTAGCCGTCGATGAGCGCGAAGCGCATCAGGTCCATGTAGATGGCGGCCGGGTTCCACTGGAGGACGTCGGCGACCCACTGGGGCTTGTCGGAGAGCATGACCGGGATGGAGAACATCACGCCGGACGCGTACATCCACGTACGCATCACGAACGGCATCAGCTGGGCGAGGTCCGGGGTCGCCGCGCCCCACCGGGCCATGATCAGCGCGAGCCCGGTGTTGAAGAGGAACTGGAGTGCCAGCGCCGGGACGATCAGCAGCCAGGACGCCTTCGGGTAGCTGCCGAAGCCGATCGACACCACGAACAGCACCAGCATCGAGAAGAGCAGCTGCTGGAGTTGCTGGAGCGCGAAGGAGACCGGCAGGGCGGCGCGCGGGAAGTGCAGGGCGCGCACCAGGCCCAGGTTGCCGGAGATCGCGCGTACGCCCGCCATCACCGAGCTCTGCGTGAAGGTGAACACGAAGACGCCCGTGACGAGGAACGGGATGTACACCTCGCGGGGCATGCCGCGGTCGGCCTTGAGAATCACGCCGAAGATGAAGAAGTACACGGCCGCGTTCAGCAGCGGTGTGGCCACCTGCCACAACTGGCCGAGTTTGGCCTGGCTGTACTGGGCGGTCAGCCTCGCCTGCGAGAAGGCGAGGATGAAGTGACGCCGTCCCCAGAGCTGGCGGACGTACTCGACGAGTCGGGGACGGGCGCCGCTGACGGCGAGTCCGTACTTCGCGGCGAGTTCGGCCGCGGAGAGGCCGTCGTCGGGTGACGGGCGGTCGCTCACCGCGACACCGCCGTCATGCGTTGTCTCACTCACAAATGGAAACTTTCGTCTTCAATATGCGCAGCCGAACGGGGCAGAGGGCGGGCCGGGCCGGGATGCGGCCGGACCGCGGGGGCTCTGGGGAGAGCTTGTCAGATCACTGGGGGACGGCCCAGTCGGGTCAGCCGCCACACCGTACGCCACCGGATGGGCCGGCGTGGTCCGCACGGGGTGGTCAGGCCCTCCTTGAACCCGCCCCACCAGGCTCGGAGCGCCGGGCGGGAGGGTCTGCGGAGGAGTGTGAGAAGCAGCCAGTCCCCCAGGTACACGGGTACGAGGGGGGCGGGAAGGTTTCGGCGGGCCAGCCAGACGCGGTTGCGGGCGACCATGCGGTGGTAGACCGCGTGCCGCGAGGGCGCGGTCGCGGGGTGGTAGAGCAGCATGTCGGCCCGGTAGTCGATCATCCAGCCCGCGTCGAGGGCCCGCCAGGCGAGGTCGGTCTCCTCATGGGCGTAGAAGAACTCCTCGGGGAGGATGCCCACTTGGGCGAAGACCTTGGTACGGACGGCGTTGGCGCCGCCCAGGAAGCTGGTGACCCGGGAGCTGCGCATCGGGTCCGTGGTGCCGGGGCGGGGTACATGGCGGCGCTGGGTGAGGCCGGTGTCGGGGTCGGCGATGCGGAAGCTGATGATGCCCAGTTCCGGGTCGGCGGTGAAGGCCCGGCGGCACAGTTCGGCGGTGTCCTGGTGACCGAGGAGGCCGTCGTCGTCCAGGAACATCAGGATGTCGACGTCGCGGCCGGCCGGGCCGAACGCCTCGATGCCGACGTTGCGTCCACCGGGGATGCCGAGGTTCTCGGGCAGCTCGACACTCCGTACGCCCTCGGGGAGGTCCGGGACGGGCGAGCCGTTGCCGACCACGACGATCTGGACGGGGTCGCCCTCCTGTTTGGCGATCGAGTCGACCAGGGCACGCAGCTCGTCGGGGCGGTTGCCCATGGTGATGATCACCGCGCCGACTCTCATCCCGGGACTCACCGCAGCCTGCTGGAAGCGAGGATGGACACGAGGTGCAGCAGGGTCTGCAGGATCGCGATGCCGGCCAGGACGGCGATGCCCAGACGGGTCCAGAACAGGTCACCGCCGACGAGGTCGAGGACCGCCACGAAGAGGATGAACAGGCTCGCCTCGATGCCGCCGATCAGCCGGTGGAACTTCAGCGCGGCGGCGGCCTTGCGGGCCAGGGCGAGCCCCTCGGAGCGCGGCACCGACAGCTCGTCCTTGGCGGCGACCAGACCGCTGCGGGACCGGGCCACGTCCACCAGGTCGGTCTCCGCCTTGATCAGGATCGCGCCGAGCGCGGCCAGGGTGCCGATGAACGCCCACAGCCACTCGGGGCTCCCGGAGCCGTCCCACAGGTCGGCCCCGCGCAGCCCGAAACCGATCAGCAGGGCCGCCTCGGAGAGGTAGTGGCCGATCCGGTCGAGGTACACGCCGGTGATCGAGGTCTGGTTCCGCCAGCGGGCGATCTCCCCGTCGACGCAGTCGAGGAGGAGGTAGAGCTGCATCAGTACGGCAGCCAGGAGCGCCCCGGTGAGACCCGGCACCAGGAGCGCCGCGCCGGCCAGACCGCCCGCGACGACCATCAGGTACGTGAGCTGGTTGGGCGTGATCCTGGTGTCCACCAGGTAGCGGTCGACCCGCAGGGACACCTCGCGCATGTAGAGGCGTCCCGCCCAGTGCTCGCCGCTGCGCCGGTCCTTCACCCCGTCGGGGTGGACGACGGGGCGTAGTTCAGCTACCGATGGCCTTGACATAGTCCGCGTACGTGTCCTTGATCTGGTCGTTCGTGAGGTCGAGGTGTTCCAGGATCGTGTAGCGACCGGGTCTGGTCTGCGGGGCGTACTCGACGACCCGTACGAACTCGTCGGTGGTGAAGCCGATCTCCTCCGGCAGCACCGGCAGCCCGTGCCGGCGCAGTACCTCGGCCATGTAGGCCGCCTCCTCGGGCGCGCCCCGCAGGTACATCGCGAAGGCGGCGCCGAGGCCGCACTGTTCGCCGTGGCTCGCGGCACGCTTGGGGTACAGCAGGTCGAAGGCGTGGTTGATCTCGTGACAGGCGCCGGAGGAGGGGCGGGAGTCGCCCGACACCGACATGGCGATACCGGTGAGGACGAGGGCCTCGGCCAGTACCTGGAGGAACGCGTTGTCACCGACTCCGCCGGGGTGGCGCAGTACGGCTTCTCCGGCCTGGCGGGCCATCGCGGCGGCGAGGCCGTCGATCTTCTCGCCGTTGACCTGGCAGGCCAGCTCCCAGTCCGCGACCGCGGAGATGTTCGACATGGCGTCGCCGATCCCGGAGCGCACGAACCGCGCGGGTGCCTCGCGGATCACGTCGAGGTCGATGACGACGGCGATCGGGTTCGGTACGCCGTACGAGCCGCGCCCCGCGTCGTTGTCGAGGGTGGCGACCGGCGAGCACAGGCCGTCGTGCGCGAGGTTGGTGGCGACGGCGACGAGGGGCAGGCCGACGCGGGCGGCGGCGAACTTGGCGCAGTCGATGATCCGGCCGCCGCCGAGGCCGACCAGGGCGTCGTAGTGGCCGGACTTGATGGCGTCGCCCAGTTTGACCGCGTCGTCGATGGTGCCGCCGGCGACCTCGTACCAGCTCGCGCCGGGCAGCGCCGGGGCGAGCCGCGCGCGCAGCCTCGCGCCGGAGCCGGAGCTGATCGCGACGGCGATCTTCCCGGAGTGCGAGATCCGCTGGTCGAACAGCACGTCCGCCAGGTCGTTCAATGCCCCCCGGCGGATGTCTACGACGACCGGCGAGGGGATCAGCCTCGTCAGTACCGGCACGCGATCTCCCGTCCTCGGGCGAGATCGTCGTGGTTGTCTATCTCGACCCAGGGGACCTCGCCGATGGGCGCCACGTCGATCCGGAAGCCGCGGTCGACCAGTTCCTGGTAACCGTGCTCGTAGAACTGCTGGGGGTCGGTCTCCCACACGGTCTTCAGGGCGTCTGCCAGGTCCGCGGCGGCTGCGCCCTCGATGAGGGTGACGCCGATGTACTCGCCGGTCGCCTCGGCCGGGTCCATCAGCTTGGTGATCTTCCGTACGCCCCGCTCCGGGTCCACGATCACCTTCATCTCCTCGTCGGCGAGATCCTTCACCGTGTCGAGGGCCAGGATGATCCGCTTACCGTCGCCGCGCGCGGCGAGCAGCGTCCGTTCGACGGAGACGGGGTGCACGGTGTCGCCGTTGGCGAGGATCACCCCGTCGGCGAGGGCGTCCCGGCCGCACCAGAGGGAGTAGGCGTTGTTCCACTCCTCGGCGCGGTCGTTGTCGATGAGGGTGACCTTCAGCCCGTACTTCTTCTCCAGGGCCGGCTGCCGCTCGTACACGGCTTCCTTGCGGTAGCCGACGATGATCGCGGCCTCGGTGAGGCCGATCTCGGCGAAGTTGGCGAGGGTGAGGTCGAGGACGGTGGGGCCGTCCTCGTCGCCCGCGGGGCCGACCGGCACGAGAGCCTTGGGCAGGCTGTCGGTGTAGGGGCGCAGACGCCGTCCGGCGCCGGCCGCCAGCACGAGGCCGATCATGCGGGTACTCCTTCGTCGTGTACGGCGGGCGCGCCGCCCTGGTGGGCGGTCACCCAGTAGCGGATGCTCTCGGCGAGCACCAGCAGGGCCACGGCCACGGCGAGGACCGTGAGCGCGACCGCGAACTGCGGGGCACTGAGCAGCGCGGCCAGTACGACGACCACCATTGTCCGGCCTTCGTGCCCTCCGCTCGCCCGTACCAGCCAGCGCGGGGGCGCTCCGGCGTTGCCACGGATGCGGTACACCGTGTCGTAGTGATGGTAGGCGACGGCGGCCACGAGGCCGAAAGCTGCGGGAAGTGCTCCGTTTACCTCCGCTTTGCCCGCGAGGATGAGGACTGTGCCGTATTCGGTAACCCTGAAGAGCGGGGGGACGAGCCAGTCGAGGCGGCCCTTGAGAGGGACCGAGAACGCGACACCCGCGCTGAGCACGTACAGCGCGGCGAAGGCGACGGGCACCCAACTGCCGTAGGAGCAAAGCCACAGCGCGACGACCAACGGCAGGGTGCTCTCCAGCGCCGGGACGAAGCGTGAGCTGCCCGGTGTACGCACCGGGACGCGCCCGATCAGCTCCGCGAGCGGTCCGCTGTCCGCGAGGTCCGCCAGGGCTCGCGTCCCCCGTTCGGTCCGCTGCGCCTTTCGGGTGAGGGAGCGCAGGACGCGGCCCGCCGTGGTGTACGTGGCCGCGAAGCCGCAGCCGACGAGCAGCACGGTGAAGGTGGTCCGGGGGGTGCTGAGCGCCGTGAGGACGGCGATCAGGGCCCAGCGTTCGCCGATCGGCAGGACGATCATCCGCCGTACCCAGACCGTCCAGCCGACGCCGTCGAGGCGGTCGGAGAGGGCTGCCGTGGGGCTGGTGTTCGCGGTCGCGTCGTGGTTGGCCTCGTTGAAGGCGAAGTCGACGACGTGCCGGCAGGTCTGCAGGACCATCGCACCGAGTGCCAGGGCCCACACATCGTCGCCGCCGCGGGCCGCGCCCAGTGCGAGGCCCGCGTAGAAGGCGTACTCCTTGGCGCGGTCGAAGGTGGCGTCCAGCCAGGCGCCGAGCGTCGAGTACTGGAGGGAGTAGCGGGCGAGCTGGCCGTCGGTGCAGTCCAGGACGAAGGAGAGCAGCAGGAGCACGCCTGCCGTGACGAAACCGCCACGGGTGCCGGTGGCCGCGCAGCCGGCCGCGATCAGCGCGGTGACCAGCGAGGCGGTGGTGACCTGGTTCGGGGTGAGGCCTCGGCGGGCGCACCAGCGGGCCAGATAACGGGAGTACGGGCTGACGCAGAAGGTGGTGAAGAAGCCGTCCCGGGACTTCACCGCCGACTTCAGGCGGACGGCCTCGTCGTCGACGCCGGCGACGGCCTGCCGGGCCCGTTCGCGGGCCTCGGGGTCGGCGGGGACGGCGGCGGTCAGGCTGCCCAGCTCGGGGCGGTGGACGCCGAGGCGGTCCGCGTCCAGGGCGAGGGCGACGCGGTCGACGAGGCTGTCCACGGCGACGGCGGAGGAGGCTCTGCCGGGGTCTTTCGGGGCGTCGCCGCTCGCGGAGATCTCGCGGGCCAGTTCGCGGGTCAGGGCGGTGCGGCCGGCGCCGGGCTGTGCCGTCACGGCGCCCGGTACGGCGGCCAGCGGAAAGCGGGGGTCGGTGAGGCCGAGGCGCAGCGCGTGGAGGTGCCCGACGAAGCGGGCGTCGACGACGGCGACCCGTTCGTCACAGGACGACTCGGCGAGAAGGGTCTCGGTGTCGGCGACGTCGGTCGCGCTCCGCACGTCGAAGCCGAGGGACCGCAGATCGCCCTCGATCGACGATCCGGGAACCGGCTGACCCGTGAGGATGGCGGTCGGCAACCGAACTCACTCCCTGGACACCGACGCGTGCACGCCGGTCCTGTACATGATGGTGGGGGAACCCTGACCCACGGTGGCCGGGCAGCATGTCGGCAGAGGCTATCGGATGGGGCCCCGCCTTGGTTCACCGCCTGTTCAGGGTCCGATTCCGGCGGACCGGCGACCGCCTCGACCGGATCATCATGAGTGCCCCAGCACCCCGCGCACAAACCGTGACCCGCGTCAAGGACCGCCACGGCCTCCCCCGCCGTGTCCCCGCCCGCCGAGCCGTGGCGATCTCGGCACTCGCTGACCTGCGTTTCGTTTCCGCAGGTCAGGGCACATGACAACGGTGTTCAGTGCCGCGTTGCCACATACCCCCCACCCGTAGTTCACTGATTCCGGGACGGGACGCGGGACGAACACCAGGAGGCGGCTTCCATGGGGGCTGGGCACGATCACGGACACGCGCACGGCGCGCCGGCCACGGGTACGGCGGCAGCGGCGTACCGCGGGCGGCTGCGTTTCGCGCTGGCCATCACGCTCACCGTCATGGTCGTCGAGATCGTCGGCGGCATCGTCGCCGACTCGCTCGCGCTCATCGCGGACGCGGCGCACATGGCGACGGACGCGCTGGGTCTCGGTATGGCGCTGCTCGCGATCCAGTTCGCGAACCGCCCGCCGACCGGCAACCGCACCTTCGGGTACGCCCGCGCCGAGATCCTCGCCGCGCTCGCCAACTGCCTGCTCCTGCTCGGCGTCGGCGGATACGTCCTGTACGAGGCGATCCAGCGGTTCGTCACACCCGCGGAGACCGAGGGCGGGGTGACCGTCGTCTTCGGCCTGATCGGCCTGGTCGCGAACATGATCTCGCTGATGATGCTGATGCGCGGCCAGAAGGAGAGCCTCAACGTGCGCGGCGCCTTCCTGGAGGTGGCCGCGGACGCGCTGGGCTCGCTGGCGGTGCTGATCTCGGCGGTGGTCATCATGGCGACGGGCTGGCAGCGGGCCGACCCCGTCGCCTCGGTCGTCATCGGCCTGATGATCGTCCCGCGTACCTGGAAGCTGCTGCGCGAGACACTGAACGTGCTGCTGGAGGCGGCTCCCCGGGACGTCGACATGGCGGAGGTGCGGGCCCACATCCTGGCGCTGTCCGGCGTGGAGGACGTACACGATCTGCACGCCTGGACGATCACCTCCGGGATGCCGGTGCTGTCGGCGCACGTGGTCGTCAGTTCGGAGGTGCTGAGCGGGATCGGGCACGAGAAGATGCTGCACGAGCTCCAGGGCTGTCTGGGCGACCACTTCGACGTGGAGCACTGCACCTTCCAGCTGGAGCCGAGCGGGCACGCGGAACACGAGTCGAAGCTCTGCCACTGAGCCCGTCCGCCGCGCGCCCGCGTCTCCTTCTTCAAGCCCCCCTCGCGGGCGGTTCCCGGCCGGGAGACAGGGAACGATTGACTTTCCGGTCACCGTCGGGCCGCTTTCGCGCCGGACAGGCGGAGGATGCCGCGAAGTGCCGGGAGTGCCGGATTCGTACGGCAGACTTGGGGCTCGAAGACCGAGGCGAAGGATGGGTATGCCGATCACACCTGCCACCGCGACGCACAACAGTTCGTCGAACGGCACAGCAGAAGCGATCTTGCTCGAGTTGGTCGACGAGAACGGCACGACGATCGGCACCGCCGAGAAGCTCTCCGCCCACCAGCCACCGGGCCGGCTGCACCGGGCGTTCTCCGTCTTCCTCTTCGACGAGCAGGGCCGGCTGCTCCTCCAGCAGCGCGCGCTGGGCAAGTACCACTCCCCCGGCGTCTGGTCCAACACCTGCTGCGGTCACCCCTACCCCGGTGAGGCGCCCTTCGCGGCGGCGGCCCGGCGGACGTACGAGGAGCTGGGGATCTCCCCGTCACTGCTCGCCGAGGCGGGCACGGTCCGCTACAACCACCCCGACCCGGAGTCGGGCCTGGTGGAGCAGGAGTACAACCACCTGTTCGTCGGGATGGCGCAGTCGCCGCTCGCGCCGGACCCGGAGGAGGTCGGGGACACGGTGTTCGTGACCCCGGCCGAGCTGGCGGAGCGGCATGCGAAGGACCCGTTCTCGGCCTGGTTCATGACCGTGCTGGACGCGGCGCGCCCGGCGGTCCGGGAGCTGACGGGCCCGTCCGCCGGCTGGTGACGGACAGGGCCTGTTCCGAGTTGCCCCGCGACGCCGCGGGGCAATACACCTAGGGCCGGCCGGGTGCGGGGGTGAGCGGCAGGGCCGCCCAGACGACCTTGCCGCCGCTCGCCGTGTGCTCGATGTCGCAGACCCCGCCCGCCTCCCTGGTGACCTCGCGGACCAGGAGCAGACCTCGCCCGCCGGTCCGGCCGTGGTCGGCCTCCAGGGCGGTGGGGCGGTAGGGGTGGTTGTCCTCCACGGACACCCGCACCCACTCGGCGCCGACGGCGACCTCCACGGCGAGTGTCGGCGACAGGACCGCCGCGTGCCGGACGGCGTTCGTCGCCAGCTCCGAGACGATCAGCAGCAACCCCTGCACCAGGTCCGGCGGAGCCGGCACACCCTGCCGGTACAGCAGGTCCCGGACTGCGTGCCGCGCCTGCGGGACGGAGGCGTCGACGGCGGGCGCGGTGAACCTCCAGACCCCTTCGTAGGGAAGCGGATCCGGAGGTCTCCGCTCCACGGGCACGTCGTCGTCCGCTGGGCGTGAGCCGGACTCGCGCCCATGGTTGTCCATCGTTCGGTCGCCGCCCTCGCGCTCGATTGTCACCACACGATGAGTGTTGGCAACGATGGGTCCCCACCGGAGAACTGAACAGAAGTCAGCACGTATCGAGCGCTTCTGACAGATGACGTACGACACGGGCCCACACCCGACTGGACCTGGTCGTGCAGTGCCGACTTCGTGAACTATTCGGGTTGTACGGGTTTGGTGCCGCCGTCGTCGGGACGTCCGCCACCGGCGGATACGATCCGGCGCATGGAGCCGCAGCTGACCCACAGTACCGCCGACGGGATCGCCACCGTCGTCATCCGCCACCCGGCCAAGCGCAACGCCATGACGGCCGGCATGTGGCGTGCGCTGCCGCCGCTGCTCGCCACCCTGGCCGCCGATCCGGACGTCGGTGTCCTGGTGCTCACGGGAGCGGGCGGAACGTTCTGCGCGGGGGCCGACATCTCGACGCTCCAGGGCTCGCCGGAGGAGGCGCAGCGACTGTCCGTGCTGGCCGAGGACGCGCTCACGGCCTTCCCGAAGCCGGTGCTCGCGGCGATTCGCGGGCACTGTGTGGGCGGCGGGGCGCAGCTCGCGGCGGCCTGCGATCTGCGGTTCGCCGAGGAGGGAGCGCTGTTCGGGGTGACTCCGGCGAAGCTGGGCCTGGTGTACTCGGCGTCCTCCACGCGGCGGCTGGCGGCACTGGTGGGTCCGGCGGCGGCCAAGTACCTGCTGTTCTCGGGCGAGTTGATCGACACGGAGCGCGCCCTGCGCACCGGGTTCCTCGACGAGGTACTGCCCGCGGGCGAACTCGACAAGCGGGTCGCGGAGTTCGCCCGCGTCCTCGTCTCGCGCTCGCGGCTCACGCAGGCGGCGGCGAAGGAGTTCGCGGACGGGCGCACCGACCGGGACGCGTACTGGGCCGAGCAGGCGCGGGAGAGCGGCGAGGCCGCGGAGGGCGTCGCCGCGTTCCTGGAGCGCCGTCCCCCCGGCTTCTCCTGGCCGGAGCCGGCGTCGCCTACCTCAGGTTGAACCGGCTGTGGGAGCGCAGCAGTTCGACCAGATGCGCGGGTGCCTTGTGCGGGGCGCCGGCGTCGTAGGGCGGCTGCGGGTCGTACTCCGTCGCGAGCTGTACGGTCCGGGCGTGCTCGTCGCCCGCGATCCGGCCGGTCAGGGTGAGGGCCATGTCGATGCCGGAGGAGACCCCGGCGGAGGTGACGTACTTGCCGTCGGTCACGACCCGCTCCCCCGTGGGTTCGGCGCCGTACTTCGGGAGTTCGCCCAGGGCCAGCCAGTGCGAGGTCGCCCGGCGGCCGGTGAGCAGACCGGCACCGGCCAGGAGCAGCGAGCCGGTGCACACGGAGGTCGTCCAGGTGCTGGTGGCGTCGGCGGCGCGCAGCCAGTCGAGCAGGGCCTCGTTGTCCATCTGCGCGGACTGGCCCGGCCCACCGGGGACGACCACGATGTCGGGGTGCGGTACGTCGGCCAGGGTGCGGTCGGCGATGAGGGCGAGGGTGCCGCTGTCGTTGCGGACGGGCCCGGTCTCCTCGGCGACGAAGACGGTCTCCGCGTCCGGGAGCCGGCTGAGGATCTCGTACGGGCCGACGGCGTCCAGAGCGGTGAAGCGGTCGAAGAGCAGCAGGGCGATCAGCATGGAGTGTGCGCCTTTCAGCTGGCGGTGGGTGCGGGGTGGATCGGCTCGCCGGTCGGTGAGGCCGTACGGACGCGGTAACTGCCCGGGTGCCGGGTGGAGGCCCCCGCGAGCACCTCGACGGGGCCCGTGACGTCAAGGCGGCATGACGAATTTCCCACCTTTTCCGCCACACCCGGTGTGCGCCGGCCCGATGGCCGGTCTCTCCCGGTCCCCGCGTGCCGGGTGGCGCCCTGATCCCCGGATGTCGGTGCCACCTGCCACAATTGCCGCGCAACCTCAGTGGAGAAGGCGGTACGGGATCGTGACGACACCCCTCGTAGGGTCCATCGAAGGCAGGATCGCCGAGGAACTCGGCGTACGGGAGCGGCAGGTGAGGGCCGCCGTCGAGTTGCTCGACGGTGGTTCGACGGTGCCCTTCATCGCCCGCTACCGCAAGGAAGCGACCGAGATGCTCGACGATGCGCAGCTGCGCACGTTGGAGGAGCGGCTGCGCTATCTGCGGGAGCTGGAGGAGCGGCGGGCCGCGATCCTCGAATCGGTGCGCGAGCAGGACAAGCTGACGCCCGAGGTCGAGGCGCAGATCCGCGGGGCCGAGACGAAGGCGCGCCTGGAGGACATCTACCTGCCGTTCAAGCCGAAGCGGCGGACGAAGGCGCAGATCGCGCGTGAGGCGGGCCTGGAGCCGCTGGCCGAGGGGCTGCTCGGGGACCCGTCCGTCGACCCGCTCGCCGCGGCGGCGGCCTTCGTCGACGCCGACAAGGGCGTCGCCGATCCGCAGGCCGCGCTGGACGGCGCCCGTTCGATCCTCACCGAGCGCTTCTCGGAGGACGCCGACCTGATCGGCGAGGTGCGCGAGCGCATGTGGGTGCGCGGGCGGCTGGCCGCGAAGGTGAAGGAGGGCAAGGAGGAGGCGGGCGCCAAGTTCGCCGACTACTTCGACTTCGCCGAGCCCTTCACCGCCCTGCCCTCGCACCGCATCCTCGCGATGCTGCGCGGCGAGAAGGAGGACGTCCTCGACCTCGTCCTGGAGCCGGAGGAGCCCACGGAGGGCCCTTCCTCGTACGAGGGGATCATCGCCCACCGTTTCGGGATCGCCGAGCGCGGCCGTCCCGGCGACAAGTGGCTGAAGGACACCGTGCGTTGGGCCTGGCGGACCCGGATCCTGGTGCACCTCGGCATCGACGTGCGCCTTCGGCTGCGTACGGTCGCGGAGGACGAGGCGGTCAACGTGTTCGCGGCGAACCTGCGCGACCTGCTGCTCGCCGCCCCTGCCGGAACGCGCACGACGCTGGGGCTGGACCCCGGGTTCCGTACGGGCGTGAAGGTGGCCGTGGTGGACGCGACGGGCAAGGCCGTCGCCACGGACGTCATCTATCCGCACGTGCCGGCGAACAAGTGGGACGAGGCGATCGCCAAGCTGGCCCGGCTCGCCAAGGAGCACTCGGTCGACCTGATCGCGATCGGTAACGGTACGGCCTCCCGCGAGACGGACAAGCTCGCCGGTGAACTCATCGCCAAGCACCCGGAGTTGAAGCTCACCAAGGTGATGGTGTCCGAGGCGGGCGCATCCGTGTACTCGGCGTCGGCGTTCGCCTCGCAGGAGCTGCCGGGCATGGACGTCTCGCTGCGCGGGGCGGTGTCGATCGCCCGGCGGCTGCAGGACCCGCTGGCCGAGCTGGTGAAGATCGACCCCAAGTCGATCGGGGTCGGGCAGTACCAGCACGACCTGTCCGAGATGAAGCTGTCGCGGTCGCTGGACGCGGTGGTCGAGGACTGTGTGAACGGTGTCGGTGTCGACGTCAACACGGCGTCCACGCCCCTGCTCTCGCGGGTCTCCGGCATCTCCTCCGGGCTCGCGGAGAACATCGTGGCGCACCGGGACGCGAACGGGCCGTTCACTTCCCGGTCCCAGCTCAAGGGTGTCGCGCGGCTCGGGCCGAAGGCGTACGAGCAGTGTGCGGGGTTCCTGCGGATCCGGGGCGGGGACGATCCGCTGGACGCGTCCAGTGTGCACCCGGAGGCGTATCCGGTGGTGCGGAGGATGGTGAAGTCGGCGGGGGCCGGGGTCACGTCGCTGGTCGGGAACACGGCGGTGCTGCGGTCGCTGCGGCCCGATGACTTCGTGGACGAGAAGTTCGGTCTGCCGACGGTGACGGACATTCTGCGCGAGCTGGAGAAGCCCGGGCGCGACCCGCGGCCCGCCTTCGCGACGGCCACGTTCAAGGAGGGGGTCGAGAAGATCGGCGACCTGGCCTCCGGGATGGTGCTGGAGGGGGTGGTCACGAACGTGGCGGCGTTCGGGGCGTTCGTGGATGTCGGCGTCCACCAGGACGGGCTGGTGCATGTGTCCGCGATGTCCAGGACGTTCGTCAAGGACCCGCACGACGTGGTGAAGTCCGGTGACATCGTCAGGGTGAAGGTGCTCGATGTCGATATTCCGCGCAAGCGGATCTCGCTGACGCTGCGCTTGGACGACGAGGCGGTGGCCTCCGGAGAGGGGCAGCAGCAGGGTGGTGGCCGGCCTCAGCGTGGAGGGCGTGCGCCGCAGCCTCGCCAACGGCAACAGGGGCAGGCGCAGGGGCAATCCGGTGGCGGAGCTCGGCAGCAGGCGCCCGCGCCGGGGAACAGTGCGATGGCTGACGCGCTGCGGAAGGCCGGGTTGGTGGATCCCAAGCGGCGGTGAGAGTGACTTGACGCCGGGTGCCCTTGTCGCGAGGGCACCCGGGGCTGGTGCCGAGGTTGGGGTGGGCCGCGCAGCCCGGCGTCTACGGGGTGCCGCTGCGCCCACCCGTGCCGCCCAGCGGCACGACTGCCCGCAGTTATGCGAGCTCCGACACCTTGCCGTCCGCTACCTCGAAGCGCCGGGTCACCTGTACCGCGTTCAGCATTCTGCGGTCGTGGGTCACCAGGAGCAGGGTGCCCTCGTAGGAGTCGAGGGCCTGTTCCAGTTGTTCGATGGCCGGGAGGTCGAGGTGGTTGGTCGGCTCGTCCAGGACCAGGAGGTTCACACCCCGGCCCTGGAGCAGTGCCAGGGCCGACCTGGTGCGTTCGCCCGGGGACAGGGTCGCCGCCGGGCGCAGGACGTGCTCCGCCTTCAGGCCGAACTTGGCCAGGAGCGTGCGCACCTCCGCCGGTTCCGTGTCGGGGACCGCCTCGCAGAACGCGTCCAGCAGCGCCTCGGGGCCGAGGAAGAGCTTGCGGGCCTGGTCCACCTCGCCGACCACCACACCCGAACCGAGCGTGGCGTGACCCGCGTCCAGGGGGACACGGCCGAGCAGGGCACCCAGCAGGGTCGACTTCCCGGCGCCGTTCGCGCCCGTGACCGCGATCCGGTCCGCCCAGTCGATCTGCACGGTCACCGGGCCGAGCGTGAAGCCCGCGCGGCGCACCTCCGCGTCCCGCAGGGTCGCGACCACCGAGCCGGAGCGCGGGGCCGCCGCGATCTCCATGCGCAGTTCCCACTCCTTGCGCGGCTCCTCGACCACGTCCAGGCGTTCGATCATGCGCTGGGTCTGGCGGGCCTTCGCGGCCTGCTTCTCGCTGGCCTCGCTGCGGAACTTGCGGCCGATCTTGTCGTTGTCGTTGTTCGCCTTGCGCCGGGCGTTCTTGACACCCTTGTCCATCCAGCCGCGCTGCATCTGGGCCCGGTCCTGGAGCGCGGACCGCTTGTCGGCGTACTCGTCGAAGTCGTCGCGGGCGTGCCTGCGGGCGACGTCCCGCTCCTCCAGATAGGCCTCGTACCCGCCGCCGTACAGCCTGATCTGCTGCTGGGCGAGGTCGAGTTCGAGGACCTTGGTGACCGTGCGGGTGAGGAACTCTCGGTCGTGGCTGACGACGAGCGTGCCGGCGCGCAGACCCTTGACGAAGCGTTCCAAGCGTTCGAGACCGTCGAGGTCCAGGTCGTTCGTCGGCTCGTCGAGGAGGAAGACGTCGTAGCGGGAGAGCAGCAGGGAGGCGAGGCCCGCCCTTGCCGCCTGGCCGCCCGACAGGGACGTCATCGGCTGGTCCAGGTCCACGGTCAGGGCCAGGGAGCCGGCGACCTCCTCCGCCCGTTCGTCCAGGTCGGCGCCGCCGAGGTCGAGCCAGCGCTCCAGGCTCACCGAGTACGCGTCGTCCGCGCCGGGGGATCCGTCCACCAGCGCCTGTGTCGCCTCGTCCATCACCCGCTGGGCCTCGGCCACGCCCGTGCGGCGGGCGAGGAAGTCGCGGACGGTCTCGCCCTCCCGGCGCTCCGGCTCCTGCGGGAGATGGCCGACGCTCGCGGTCGGCGGGGACAGGCGCAGTTCGCCCTGCTCGGGCGGGAGCAGCCCGGCCAGCATCCTGAGCAGCGTGGACTTGCCCGCGCCGTTGGCACCGACGAGCCCGATCACGTCTCCGGGCGCGACGACGAGGTCGAGCCCCGAGAAGAGGGAGCGGTCGCCGTGGCCGGCGGCGAGGTTCTTGGCGACGAGAGTGGCAGTCATCAGAAGGCCGATCCTAGCTGCCGCCCGCGGTGCCCCGCGTCCGGGATTTCACCGGGCCATCGGCTCCACCAGGACGGTTCCCGACGTGCGCGCCACGATGAACGACTCCCCCTTCACCGCCTTCGCGTCCAGGGGGATGCGGTGCCGGCCGGGTTCGAGGATGCCGTCGAACACGTCGAGCGAGTGGGTGCGGTACAGCCGGTCCAGGCGGTACGCGGTGAGGTGGACGCGACAGGTGGAGGTGACCTCTATGCCCGCCTCGCCGTCCGCGGCGACCAGACGGGTGAGCCGGCGTTGTTCCAACGGGCTGCGGTCCAGGGCGTGTTCGATCTGGGCGACGAGGAGCGGGATGATCGGGGCGAGACCGTCGACATACGCCACCTCGACGCCCGCGTGGTCGAAGGAGCGGCGTACGGCGGCACGTTCCTCCTCGTCGATCGCGCGGCCGAAGGCGACGGCGCCGTAGCCGCGCAGCTCCTCGGCGGGCACGTCCGTGGCGTCCCGGGTGATGTCCGCGCCGATGCCGATGGTGCGCAGCGCGGCGGCGAGCTTGGCGAGGACGGCGACCCGGGCGCCGATCAGCAGGACCCGGCGACGGGCCGCAGCGGACTCGGCGGAGTGCGCCGTCTCGGCGGCCTCCGCGGTGTCGAGGAGGGAGCCGAGCGTGTCCCGGTACTCGGCGCCCGGGAAGCGGAAGGGCCCGATGCCGTGGTAGCCGTTGAGCTCCAGGTCGGCGTGGGTGTCCGTCTGCCAGGCGAAGTCGCGCCACACGTAGTCGTCGCCGTCCTTCTCGATGGCCGCCGTCACGGCGCCGCACGCCAGGTCGGCGCACTCGGGGCAGCCGTAGATGATGTACCGGCCACCCGCCAGGGGTGCGTCGGCCTCCAGGAGCAGGCCGCGGACCTGGGCGGTGAAGATCGCGGGCGGGATGTCGGAGGCGAGCGGGGAGACCGCGTCGAGGTCGGACAGCTGGTAGAGGAGGGGGCGGCCGTCGACGATGAAGTCGAGGAAGTCCCGGTGGACCTGGTAGTCACCGTTGGCGAGGACTCCACCGGCACGCATCGCCGGTGCCAGGCCGAAGGTCGCGTAGTCGGCAGACATGCTGTGAGTATCCCCAGACTGGGACCGATCTGAGCACGGCATGACATATTCCGCTACGGTCCCCCGGTGGAGAAGCAGCGGAGTGGTGAAGTGATCGTGGTCGGCGGCGGGGTCATCGGGCTGACGACGGCGGTGGTGCTGGCCGAGCGCGGGCGCCGGGTCCGGGTGTGGACCCGGGAGCCCGCCGAGCTGACCACCTCGGCGGTTGCGGGCGCGCTGTGGTGGCCGTACCGGATCGAGCCGGAGGTTTTCGCCGGGGAGTGGGCGCTCACGTCGCTGTCCGTCTACGAGGGCTTGGCGGAGCGGCCCGGGGAGACGGGCGTACGCATGGTCGAGGGTGTACAGGCCGGGCTGCGACTGGACGAGCTGGGGCCGTGGGCGGCACGAATACCGGAGTTGCGGGAGACGGACGAAGGACTCCTGGCGCGGCTGCCGTTGATCGACATGCCGGTGCATCTGGGCTGGCTGCGGGAGCGTTTCCGCGCGGCGGGTGGAGTGGTGGAGGAACGATCCGTCAAGGATCTCGCCGAAGCCGCGGAGGTCGGCGGGGTGGATGTCGTCGTCAACTGCACGGGGCTCGGGGCGCGTGATCTCGTGCCCGATCCGGCGGTACGTCCCGTGCGCGGGCAGTTGGTCGTCGTGGAGAACCCGGGGATCACGACGTGGTTCGCGTCGGCGGGGCACGGCGACACGAGGAGCACGTACTTCTTTCCGCAGCCGGGCGGCCTGATCCTGGGCGGCACGGCCGACGAGGACGAGTGGTCGCTCGTGCCCGATCCCGCGGTGGCGGAGGAGATCGTGCGGCGCTGTGCGGCGGTGCGGCCGGAGATCGCCGGGGCGCGGGTGCTCGGCCACCGGATCGGTCTGCGGCCCACCCGCGACGCGGTGCGGCTGGACCGTGAACTCCTTCCCGACGGGCAGGTGCTGGTCCACAACTACGGACACGGCGGCGCGGGGATCACGGTCGCGTGGGGATGCGCGCAGGAGGCGGCGAGGCTCGCCGGGGATGGAGGGGACCAGCCCCGGGCGTAGCCCCGCCGCCCCGCCGCTCAGCAGGTCAGCAGGTCAGCAGGTCAGCAGGTCAGCAGGTCAGCAGGTCAGCGTCGGCTGCCCTGCCGTCAGGTGGTTTGGCGCCCGCTCGCCGAGGCGCGGGGTGCGGCGGTCACCGCCACCAGGCGCGGTCTCATACGGCTCCCGGTATGCGGTGGGCGGCACGCGGATCGCGGACGCCGTCGAGGAGGGACGGACCCGGGGTGGCCGTGACGGTGCCCGACGTGGCCCTCGCGAACGCGCCCGCACCACCGACGAGGGGGACCCTGGCCGTCGTACGGGACAGGTCGAGCGTCAGGGTCGGGGTGGTCGACGGGGGGTCGATGAGGTCCTTGTCCGTGCCCGCGACGATCAGGGCGAGGCGGTGGCCCGCCGGGATCACATGGTCGCTCGCGTGCAGGTCGAGGGTGATCGTGTAGGGCTTGCCCGGGGTGAGCGGCACGCCCTTCGTGGCCGAGGTGTGGTTGCCCAGGTCGGCCCAGCCCCGGCTGAAGACCGTGTAGTCGACGGGCGTCGTCCTCGCCTGCGTCGAGCGGAAGCAGGAGCTGTCGCCGGTGGTGCTCGGGCCCCAGCACGTGCGGTCGGTGAGCGTGGTGATGCCCTCGGCGCCGTCGGCGTAGTCCCGGATGGTGTCGGGGCCGAGGTCGACCAGGACGGCGGTCAGATGGGCCGTCGAGGTGCTCGGGGTGGCCGTGACGGTCACCGTGGACGAGCCGGACACGCGCAGGTCCTTGGTCAGCGGCTTGGTGGTGAAGCCGGCCTTGGCGGGCGTGGGGCTGTCGATCTGCGCGGACCAGTCGGTCTCGCTCAGGCTCGGGTCGTCGGTGAACGTCGCCGTGCCGGACTGCTGCCGCAGGCCCAGAGTGCCGACGCCGGGCTGGTCGCCGGTGCCGGGGCGCAGGGTCACCGTGTGCGTGGCGCGGGGCGGCCAGACGGCCGAGGTGACCCACTGGTCGGGGTGACGTTCGATGTCGGCCATCGGCTCGTCGTCGATGCCGTTGTCGTAGCCGAGGAGTTCGTGGTCGAACCAGCGGTGCAGGGTGTCGACCCAGGTGGCGCGGCGGAAGTCGAAGGGGTCGACGTGGCCGGTCTGCGAAAGCCAGATCTTGCGCTCGACGCCGTGCTTGGCGAGGGCGTCCCACCACTGGCCGAAGTGCTTGGGGCGGACGTTGAGGTCCTGCTGGCCGTGGACGACGAAGACGCTCGCCCTGACCTTCCGGGCGTCCTTCGCGTAGTCGCGCTCGGTCCAGAAGGACGTCCGGTCGCCGGTACGCGGGGCCCCGTCGACGATCTTCTGCTGTACGGCGGCGCACTTGGCGCGGGCGGCCGGGCTCTCGACGTAGTCGGACAGCCAGTCGGGGCCGGAGTCGTAGAGGGGGGCGCCCTTGGCGAAGTAGTAGTCGTACCAGGAGGAGATGCCACTGATCGGGACGATCGTCTTCAGGCCCTTGACGCCGGTGGCGGCGACGCCGTTGGCGATCGTGCCGTCGTAGCTCTTGCCGATCATGCCCGTCCGGCCGTTGGTCCAGGTCGCCTTGGCGCGGCTGGTGCCCGTGCGGCTCGTGTAGCCCTTGGCGCGGCCGTTCAGCCAGTCGACGACGGCCTTCGCGGACTGGATGTCGGAGCGTCCGCCGACGTCGACGCAGCCGTCGGAGCGGTTGGTGCCTGCCAGGTCGACGCCGACGAAGGCGTAGCCGCGCGGCACGAAGTAGTTGTCGTAGAACAGCGGCATCTGGACAACGTTGCCGTCGGCGTCGTACGTCTTGCGCTGGCTCTCGTTGCCGCGTCCGCAGCAGGAGTAGTAGGGGCTGGCGTCCATGATCACGGGGACCTTGCGGCCCTGCGCGGCGGGTTCGCGCGGCCGGACGATGTCGACGGCGACGCGGTCGGTCTTCCCGTCGCTGTCGCCGTCGAGTCCGGTGTCCACCCAGACGGCCTCGCGGATCGCGTTGTCGTAGGAGTAGACGGGTCTGCTCTCCCGTGGGGCGCTGTGGGCGACGGCCGGGGTCAGCAGGGCGGCCGTGAGGGCGGCGGTGGCCGCCGCAGCGAACGTTCGCCAGGTCGTGGAGCGCGTGCGTATCGGCATGCGCGGACGGTACATCGGTCAACTCCCGTACAGAAGAGGGCAGCTGAGGGGCGGGAGGGGGTGAAGTCGCCATGTGGTGGCTGAGAACCGCCTGTGCGTGGGCGGTAGATGGCGGCCGAATGGCGATCGTGTGACACCGGTGGCTGTGGACACGTGTGGGGGCACAGCGAATGAATAGGCTCGGGACAGATTCCACCTTCCCCCACGACACCTTCCCCCCACGACTACGACTGTCTCTACGACTTGGAGCTCTCGTGCACCGCAGACTCATCGCCCCCGGCGCGCTCACGGCCTCCCTGCTGCTGGCGATCCCGGCATCGGCCGCGAGCTACGCCCCTGGGGCGCCGGGCATCGGCGACCCCTACTATCCGGCGTACGGCAACGGCGGATACGACGTCTCGCACTACGACCTGCGGCTCAAGTACCAGCCCGCGACGGACGAGTTGGAGGGCACGGCAACCCTCCTCGCGACCACCACCCAGGATCTGTCGCGGTTCGATCTGGACTTCCTGCTGGACGTCGACGAGGTCCGCGTCAACGGTGTCCGGGCCTCTTTCGCCACCTCCGGCGAGCACGAACTGGAGATCACTCCGCGCACTCCCCTGCCCAAGGGGTCGGCGGTCACCGTCGTCGTGCGGTACAGCGGAGTTCCCTCGTCGAAGCAGGCGTACGGCTTCACCAGCTGGCACCGCACCCCGGACGGCGGCGTCGGCGCCAACGAGCCGGAGTCCGCCTGGTGGTGGTTCCCCAGCAACGACCACCCGCTCGACAAGGCCACGTACGACGTCTCGGTGCTCGTCCCGGACGGCTCGCAGGCGATCTCCAACGGCACGCTCCAGTCGACGAGTTCGCGCCTCGGCTGGACGCGCTACAACTGGCGCTCCAACAAGCCGCAGGCCACCTATCTCGCCACCCTCGCGGTCGGGCGGTTCGACGTCACGACCGGGACGACCGAGAGCGGCATCCCGGTGGTCAACGCCTACAGCAAGGACCTCGGCGACAACTACGGGGCCGCGCGGGCGAGCGTCGAGCGGACCGGGGAGGTCGCGGACTGGCTGGCGGGGTACTTCGGACGGTACCCCTTCAACGCGCTCGGCGGGTACGTCCCGAACACGACCACGGGGTACGCGCTGGAGACACAGACGCGGCCCTTCTACAGCCCGCGCCAGTTCGCGAACGGCACGAACGTCTCCGTCGTCGTCCATGAGCTGGCCCACCAGTGGTACGGCGACGACGTGTCCGTCGCCGGCTGGAAGGACATCTGGGTCAACGAGGGCTTCGCCCGGTACGCCCAGTGGCTGTGGTCCGAGCACGAGGACGAGGGCACGGCACAGGAACTCGCGGACTACGTGTACGCCCTGCACCCGGCCGACGATCCGTTCTGGACCGTGAAGCCGGGCGACCCGGGGCCCGAGAACCAGTTCGACCTGGCCGTCTACGACCGGGGCGCGCTGGCCCTCCAGGCGTTGCGCAACGAGATCGGCGACGCGGACTTCTTCGCGGTCCTGAAGGGGTGGCCGACGAAGTTCGCGTACGGCAACGCGTCCGTCGCCGACTTCCAGGCGTACGCCGAGCAGGTGTCCGGCGAGTCGCTGGGGACGCTGTTCGACACCTGGCTGTTCCAGGCGTCGAAACCGGACGCGCCGGCGGTGCGGGCGTCTGTCGTTCCGGTGACGCCGAAGTCCTGGAAGGAGATCGCGGCGACGAACTCCGTGCACGAGGGGCACTGAGTCTTCCCACCCACCCGTTTCCAGTCCGATAACCGGGTGCCCTGGAACTTCTCAAACGCCGGGCGGCCTCTCCAGCCCGTCCGGCGTTTGAGGACGAGGCCCCTTCAGGGCCGAAAGCGGGGGTCCGGGGGCACAGCCCCCAGGGCCGGGGGCGGCCGAACCCTAGCCGTCCCCGAACCCCTCCCCCTTCGCCGCCTTCTCCACCAGCAGTGCCGGCGGAGCGAACCGCTCCCCGTACCGCTCCGCCAGCTCACGCGCCCGCGCCACGAACCCCGGCAGGCCGCCCTCGTACCCGTTGATGTACTGCAGGACACCCCCCGTCCACCCCGGGAACCCGATCCCGAAGATCGAACCGATGTTGGCGTCGGCGACCGACGTCAGCACGCCCTCCTCCAGCAGCCTCACCGTGTCCAGCGCCTCCGAGAACAGCATCCGTTCCTGCATGTCCTTGAAGGGGATCCGCGCCGCACTCTCCCCGCCCTCACGCCCGAAGTGCTCCCGCAGCCCCGGCCACAGCCCCGCCCGCCTGCCGTCCTCCCCGTACTCGTAGAAGCCCCCGCCCCCGCTCCGCCCGGTACGGCCGAACTCGTCCACCATGCGGTCGATCACCGCCTCCGCGGGATGCGTCTCCCACGTACCGCCCGCCTCCTCCACGGCCCGCCTGGACTCCGCCCGGATTCTGCGCGGCAGCGTCAGCGTGAGTTCGTCCATCAGGGACAGCACCTTCGCCGGGTAACCGGCCTGCGCCGCCGCCTGTTCGACCGACGCGGGCTCGATGCCCTCGCCGACCATCGCCACACCCTCGTTGATGAAGTGCCCGATGACCCGCGAGGTGAAGAAGCCACGCGAGTCGTTGACGACGATCGGGGTCTTCCTGATCTGGCGGACCAGGTCGAAGGCCCGCGCCAGCGCCTCCTCCCCCGTCCGCTCGCCCTTGATGATCTCGACCAGCGGCATCCTGTCGACCGGCGAGAAGAAGTGCAGTCCGACGAAGTCGCCCTGCCGTTCGACACCTTCGGCGAGGGCGCTGATGGGCAGCGTCGAGGTGTTGGAGCACAGCAGCGCGTCCGGTGCGACGAGGTGCTGGATCTCCTGGAACACCTTGTGCTTCAGGGCCGGGTCCTCGAAGACCGCCTCGATGACCGCGTCGCAGCCGGCCACGTCCTGCGGATCCGAGGTCGGCGTGATCCGAGCCAGCAGCTCGTCCGCCTTCTCCTGGGTCGTACGCCCCCGGGAGACGGCTTTCGCGCACAGCTTCTCGGAGTAGTTCTTCCCGCGGGCCGCCGCTTCGGCCGACACGTCCTTGAGGACCACGTCGATGCCCGCGCGGGCGCACGAGTACGCGATGCCCGCGCCCATCATCCCGGCGCCGAGGACCGCCACCCTGCGGACCGGGCGCGGTTCGACGCCCTTGGGGCGGTTGGCGCCCGAGTTGACGGCCTGGAGGTCGAAGAAGAACGCCTGGATCATGTTCTTCGAGGTCTGTCCGGCGGCCAGTTCCACGAAGTAGCGGGCCTCGATGACCTGCGCGGTCTCGAAGTCGACCTGGGCGCCCTCGACGGCCGCCGCGAGGATGGCGCGCGGGGCCGGGTAGGGAGCGCCGTTCGTCTGCTTGCGCAGGTTGGCGGGGAAGGCGGGCAGGTTCGCCGCGAACCGGGGGCTGGCCGGGGTGCCGCCCGGGATGCGGTAGCCGGGCCTGTCCCAGGGCTGCCGCGACTCGGGGTTGGCGTCGATGAAGGCGCGGGCCTTGGCCATCAACTCATCCTGGGTGGCGGCCACTTCGTCGATCAGGCCGTTCTTCAGAGCGCGCTGGGGGCTGTACTGGGTGCCCTGGAGCAGCACCTTCAGCAGCGCGTCCGCGATGCCCAGCAGGCGTACCGTACGGACGACCCCGCCGCCTCCGGGGAGCAGGCCGAGGGTGACCTCGGGGCAGCCGATCTTCGTACCCGGCGCGTCGAGCGCGACCCGGTGGTGGCAGGCCAGAGCGAGCTCGTAACCACCGCCCAGGGCCGCGCCGTTCATCGCCGCGACCACCGGCTTGCCCAGGGTCTCGATGCGACGCAGGTCGCGCTTGATGGCGAGGCCGCCCTCGAACAGTTCCTGGGCCGTGTCGGGGGTGACCCGGATCAGGTCCCGCAGGTCGCCGCCCGCGAAGAACGTCTTCTTGGCGGAGGTGAGGATGACGCCGCGGATCGTGTCCTTCTCGGCCTCCAGGCGGTCGGTGACCACCGCGAGGGAGTCACGGAACGCCTGGTTCATGGTGTTCGCGGACTGGGCCGGGTCGTCGAGGACGAGGGTGACGAGACCGGTGCGGTCCTGTTCCCAGCGGATGGTGGTGCTCTGTGTCATGACAGGGATCTCCGTAGAAGCTCAGAAGTCTCTTGGTGCCGCCGAAGCCGCTGATAGCGCTGATTGCACTGATCGCGCTGAATCCGCTGGGAGTTCAGACCCGCTCGACGATCGTCGCGATGCCCATGCCGCCGCCCACGCACAGGGTGGCCAGGCCGTAGCGCTTGTCCTGGCGCTCCAGTTCGTCGATGAGCGTGCCGAGGATCATGGCGCCGGTGGCGCCCAGTGGGTGGCCGAGCGCGATGGCGCCGCCGTTGACGTTGATCCTGTCGAGGGGCAGGCCCATGTCCCGTGCGAAGCGCAGGACGACGGCCGCGAACGCCTCGTTGATCTCGACGAGGTCGATGTCGTCGATCGTCAGCCCGGCCTTGGCGAGGGCCTTGCGGGTGGCGGGTGCCGGGCCGGTGAGCATGATGGTGGGCTCGGAGCCGGACACGGCGGCGGAGACGATCCGCGCGCGCGGACGCAGCCCGTAGCGCTCGCCGACCTCCCGGGAACCGATGGCGACCAGCGAGGCGCCGTCCACGATGCCGGACGAGTTGCCCGCGTGATGGACGTGGTCGATCCTCTCGACCCAGTGGTACTTCTGGAGCGCCACGGCGTCGAAGCCGCCCAGGTCGCCGATGTCCGCGAACGACGGCTTCAGCCGGGCCAGGGAGTCGGCCGTGGTGCCGGGGCGCGGGTGTTCGTCGTGGTCGAGGACGACGAGGCCGTTGCGGTCCTTCACCGGGACGAGCGACCGCTCGAAACGGCCTTCCTTCGTAGCCGTCGCCGCCCGTTCCTGGGAGAGGGCGGCGTACTCGTCGACGTCGCGCCGTGAGAAGCCCTCGACGGTGGCGATGAGGTCGGCGCCGATGCCCTGGGGCACGAAGTCGACGGCGAGGTTGGTCATCGGGTCGTTGAACCAGGCGCCGCCGTCCGAGCCCATCGGCACCCGTGACATCGACTCGACGCCGCCCGCGAGGACAAGGTCCTCCCAGCCCGAGCGCACCTTGGCGGCGGCCATGTTGACGGCCTCCAGACCCGAGGCACAGAAGCGGTTCTCCTGGACGCCGGCCACGGTGTCCGGCAGTCCGGCGACGACCGCGGCGACCCGCGCGATGTCGGAACCCTGATCGCCGACCGGTCCGACGACGCCCAGCACGATGTCGTCGATCGCGGCCGGGTCGAGGTCCGGGAAGCGGCACCTGATCTCGTGGATGAGGCCGACGACGAGATCGACGGGCTTGGTGCCGTGCAGGGCTCCGCTCGCCTTGCCGCGTCCGCGCGGGGTGCGGATCGCGTCGTACACGTACGCTTCGGTGCTCACTGGTGGGCCTTTCGGGGTGGGTTGGGCGAGCGGGGACGACAGGGGGTCAGCCGCCGTCCCGCAGGAGCCGGGGCACGTCCCAGTCGCGCGCCACGTCGGCCGTGTCGGCGCCGGGCTGGGCGGGGCCGCTGTGGATCGACGTGTGGGTGACGGAGAAGCGGGGCGCGGGGGCGGGCTGGGTTATGCCGCCGTGGTCGGTGAAGGTGCCGCGGGCGGCCAGGTGCGGGTGGTGCGGGGCCTCGCGCAGCGAGAGGACGGGCGCCACGCAGGCGTCGGAACCCTCGAAGACGGCCGTCCACTCGTCCCTCGTACGGGTTCTGAAGCGGGCCGTGACGGCCTCGCGCAGCTCGTTCCAGCGGGCGATGTCCTTGCGGGCGCCGGAGTGCTCCGGGAGGCCGAGCAGGTCGAGGAACTCCTCGTAGAACTGCGGTTCCAGCGCGCCGACCGCCATGTACCGGCCGTCGGCGGTCTCGTACGTCCCGTAGTACGGGCAGCCGCCGTCGAGGAGGTTGGCGCCGCGCCGGTCCTGCCAGCCGCCCGCCGCGAGCATGCCGTGGATCATCGTGGCGAGGTGGGCGGCACCGTCGACGATCGCGGCGTCCACGACCTGGCCGGTGCCCGTCGCGCGCGCGAGGTGGAGGGCGGCGAGGACGCCGACGACGAGATAGAGCGAGCCGCCCGCGTAGTCGCCGAGGAGGTTGGCCGGGGCGGGCGGCGGTTCGTGCGGGTTGCCGATCAGGCCGAGGGTGCCGGTCGGGGCGAGGTAGGCGATGTCGTGCCCGGCGCGGCGGGCGAGCGGGCCCTCCTGGCCCCAGCCCGTCATCCGGCCGTAGACGAGCCTCGGGTTGCGGGCGTGGCAGGTCTCGGGTCCGATGCCGAGGCGCTCGGCGACGCCGGGGCGGTAGCCCTCGACCAGGATGTCGGCGCGGGCGGCCAGGTCCAGGACGCGGGAGGGTCCGTCGGCCGCCTTGAGGTCGACGATCACCGACCGTTTGTTGCGGTTGGTCACGTCGTACTCGGGGTTGACGGCGAGTCCGGTGCCCCCGGGCCGGTCCACCCGGACCACGTCGGCGCCAAGGTCGGCGAGGAGCATGGCCGCGAAGGGGCCGGGCCCGATGCCCGCCAGCTCGACCACCCGCACTCCGGAGAGCGGGCCGCTTCCCGCCGTCCCCGCAACCGACATCGAGCCCCCACTCCCCTACCCGAACCGATGTGACACCAGCGATGCTAGGAACGCGTTCCACTCCGCACAAGACTTCGCAGGACGTTGATTAAGCAAGCGCTTGGCCAAGCCGCTTCGTTCCGGACAACGACCGGCCGCGCGAGATCGATCCACCTCACGCTAGCCTCGACCACCGACAACGGCGCGGGATGCACAGCAAGGGGTGTCATGAACAGGCCGAGCAGGGTGGAACGCCCGTACGACATCGTGCTGTTCGGAGCCACTGGCTTCGTCGGCACACTCACCGCCGAATACCTCGCCGCGCACGCGCCCGAGGATCTGCGCTGGGCGGTCGCCGGCCGTGACCTGGACAAGCTGGAGCGCCTGCGTGAGCGCCTCGCGGACATCGGCGGGGCCGCCGCGGTCGGGGCGCTGGAGGCGGACGTCTCCGATCCGGCCTCGCTGCGCGCTCTCGCCGGGCACGCGCGCGTGCTGGCCACCACGGTCGGCCCCTATCTGACGTACGGCGAGGAACTGGTCGCCGCCTGCGCGGACGCCGGCACCGACTACCTCGACCTCAGTGGTGAGCCGGAGTTCGTCGACCTGATGTACGTCCGGCACGACACGCGCGCGCGGGAGACCGGCGCCCGGCTGGTGCACGCCTGCGGTTTCGACTCGATCCCGCACGACCTGGGCGCGTACTTCACCGTCGCGCAGCTGCCCAAGGGCGTGCCGCTGACCGTGGACGGGTTCGTGCGCGCCGAGGCGATGTTCTCGGGCGGCACCTTCGCCTCGGCCCTCAACCAGTTCTCCCGGGGACCGCAGATGCTGGCCGCCGCACGCGACCGCCGACGGCACGAGCCGCGGCTGCTGGGCCGCCGGGCGACCGCTCCCGCGAGCGCACCCCGGTACGCCGGGGAGGTCGACGCCTGGGCACTGCCACTGCCCACCATCGACCCGCAGGTCGTGGTGCGCTCGGCACGCGCGCTGGAACGGTACGGTCCCGATTTCCGTTACCGCCACTACGCGGCGGTACGACGGCTGCCCTTCGCGGCGGGCGGGATCGCCGCGGCCGGTGCGGTGTTCGCGGCGGCCCAGCTGCCGCCCGCGCGGCGCTGGCTGTCCGGGCGACTGCGGCCGGGTGACGGGCCGAGCGCGGAGCGGCGCGCGAAGAGCTGGTTCTCGGTGCGGTTCGTGGGTGAGGGCGGCGGCCGACGGGTGTTCACGGAGGTCTCGGGCGGCGACCCCGGCTACGACGAGACCGCGAAGATGTTCGCCGAGTCGGCGCTCTCCCTGGCCTTCGACGACCTCCCGGCGACGGCCGGTCAGGTCACCACCGCCGTGGCGATGGGCGACGCGCTGATCGAACGCCTGCGCAAGGCGGGCATCACGTTCCGGGTCGCGGCCAGCAGGTGACCGGCCGGGCCCTCGGAGACGAAGAAGGGCTTCCGGGGGCTTACTGGGCCCAGCCGGTGACCGTGTAGATCATGCCGACGATCCAGGCGAGCCCCGCCAGTACGGCGACGATCAGTGCGGCCGTGACGGCCCGCTCGACGGGCTGTGCGGGGCTGGCGACGGGCTTAGGGGCTCGGTGCGTGGTCATGGGCACAGCCTGCCGACAGCCCGGGCCCGCCGACATCCGTACACGTACTCAGAACAGGTACTCAGATGACCATCACCTGATCGCCTCGGGCGGTCGCTCCCCTTCAGGCGGTCGCTTCCTTCAGCGCCCGTCTGCACAGGGCGTCCGCCCGGCGGGTGGTCTCCGGGAGGCGGTAGTCCGGGGTGAGCGCGAGGGTGTGGGCGCAGGCCGTGTCGAGGGCCGTGCGGTGGCCGACCGAGACGAACACCGGTTTGACCGCGTCCCGGGTGCGCAGGGCGCGGCCGACCTCCTCCCCGCCCGCCAGGAGCGGGGACGCCGACCCACGCCGGGCGCCCGGCTCCTCGTAGGCGAAGGTGAACGGGTTCTTCGCGACGCCGATCGTGGGGAGGCCGGTGAGGACGCCGAGGTGGCTGGCGAGGCCGAAGCGGCGCGGGTGGGCCAGACCGTAGCCGTCGCAGACGACGAGGCCGGGCGGGACGGGAAGCGCGTCCAGGGCTGCCAGGACGGCCGGGATCTCGCGGAACGCGAGCAGACCGGGCACGTACGGAAAGGGGACCCGCCCGGCGGCCGTGGCCTCGGCGACGACGTCGAGGCTCGTCGCGTCCAGGACGACCGCGGCGGCCACGACGAGGTCCCGCTCGTCGTCGTAGGCCACATCGACGCCCGTGACGTGCCCGGTCCCGGCCGGCGGCCCCGGCTCGTCCAGCACCACCCGCAGCCGCAGCTCGTCCTGGACCGCGCGGGCCCGTTCCTCGGTCGTGGGCCAGCCTGCCGGAACGGGTACGGTCGTCGTCTTCATCTCCATGGTGCCGACGAGCGTACGAGCCGGCCCTGGGTCACTTGTCGCCGAGGGCCTTCTTCAGCTGCGCCTTGTTCATGCTTGAGCGGCCGTTCACGTTCCGCTTCCTGGCCTCCTCGTAGAGCTGGTCGTACGTGGGGCCCTGGGCGCCCGTGTGCGAGCGCTGTCCGCCGCGCCTGGCGGACGACATGTCCTGGGTGGACGTACGGCTGGCGGTCTTGGACTCGCCGGACCGGGCGCGTTCCTTGTTGACGGTCCGCGCGGCGATCTCCTCGGCGCGCTTCTCGCTCTCGCCCCGGTCCAGCGCACTGTCCTTGATGTGCTCGTACTGGCGTTCCCGCTTGGGGCTCGCACCACGTGGCATGACCGTTCACTCCCTTGGCTCGCGCTGCCCTCTCGTGCCGGTTCGGTGAACGGGTACCCGTGTCTCAGGATTCGAGCCGTGCCACCCGGCCCTTCTCCCCGGAGGCCCAGCAGCCCAGGTCGGGGGCGCAGTCCACGGTGTCGTACGAGCCCGTGTCGACGGTCTTCCAGGTGCGCCCCGCGTCCGTGGTGAGGTCGGTGCCGGTCGGGCCGACCGCGAGCGCTGCCGTGCGGCTGTACGGGAGCCAGGCGACGCCGGAGCGGTAGGCGGGCGGCGGTGTGGTCGCCGTCGTCCAGGTGCGACCGCCGTCCGCGCTGACCACCCCCGCGCGCGGGGAGGCCTGGTCGGCGCGGTAGTCGCCGCCCACGGCCAGTCCGTGCGCGCGGTCGCGGAAGGCGAGCGCGAAGACGCCGCGGGCCGGGTCGCCCGCCGGTATCGGCGTGCCGGTGGCCGTCCAGGTGAGCCCTCGGTCGGCGGAGTGCAGCACACGCGCGCGTGCACCCCCGCCCGTGGCCAGCCACACGTCACGCGGCCCCGAACTCACCAGGCACTGTCCGCTCGCCGCGAAGCCCGCCTCGCCCTCCAGCGCGGCCGGCATGCCGGCGCTGGGCAGCACTGTCCAGGAGCGTCCGCCGTCGCTGGTGGACAGGATGCGGAACTTCCCGTCCACCGGATCGCTCATCGCGAGGCCGTGGCGGCTGTCGAAGAAGGTGAGGCAGTCGTAGAAGGCCCTGGCGTCGGTGTTGCGGAAGGACTCGGTCCAGGTCTCGCCGCCGTCGTCGGTGCGGTAGACGCGGGAGGCCTCTCCCTCGCCGATGGCCAGGACCACGGCGCGCCGCGCGTCGAACGCCTCGATGTCCCGGAACTGGAGCTCGGCCACACCCGGCGGAGAGACGTTTCGCCAGCTCGTCCCGCCGTCGGTGGTGCGCAGGACGGTGCCCTGGGTACCGGCGACCCAGGCGGTGCCTCGGCTGACGGCGGACAGTCCGCGGAAGCGGACGTCGGTGGTGCCGCTGTCCTTCGGCGCCCAGTGCGGCGTGCGGTGCCCGGCTCCGGGCACCGCGCCCGTCCCCTCGGACGCCTGCGCGGGTGCTGCCAGCCCGGCGGCCACGGCGGCGAGCGCAGCCGCGCACGTGCCCGCCATCACCATTCGCCTCGTCCGACTCGCACGCCTGTTCTGTCGCTGCATTCTCATGATCCTCATGGCGGGCGAACGTAGCAGTGAATGAACTCGGTGACAGAGGTCACTCGAAATTCAGGTGCACTGTTTGGCTCGTTCCAGCGTCTCTCTCAGTGTGCGGACCGTTCCAACCCGGAGTCCGGCCAACCGTCACAAGGGAGCAAGGCGTTGTTCACCGTCATCGAGCAGCTCGTAGATGCCCGTCTCGTCGCCGCCGCACCGCGGATGACAAGCATTCCCGCAACGCTCACGTACGACCGGAGCGACCCGTTCGCGGTCCGGATGACCTTCCCCGCGTCGGCCACACTGGAGGGCGTGGAGGTCTGCTGGACCTTCGCCCGCGAACTCCTCGCCGACGGCATGCGGGAGCCTCAGGGTCACGGCGACGTACGAGTGCGGCCGTACGGCTACGACCGTACGGTGCTGGAGTTCCACGCCCCCGAAGGGACCGCGGTCGTGCATGTCCGCTCCGGCGAGCTGCGGCACTTCCTGGCGGCCACCACCGAGCTGGTGCCCGTCGGTCTCGAGCATCTCCAGACGGACCTGGACCGCGACCTCGCGGAGCTGATGCGCGACGCCCTGTGACAGCCCCAGCCCACGTTTAATCCTTTGACAGCCTGAAACGCCTCTTCCTACGCTGTACGCGGTCCTGTTGCCGTCGAATTGGAGAAGGACGTTGCTCTACTGAGGTCCTGAGACACCGCGCCCCACACCCTCCAGTGGTGTGTGTGCGTAGCGTGCGACCTCGGTGCCCGAGCCGTCCGTGCCTCCCTCCGGAGCAGGGCCTTTCTCGTGCCATCAGGACTCTTTCGCCGCCCGTCGGTGTCTCGACACGCGTTTGCCCCGACCGACCCAAGCAACCGCGAGGCCACATGTCAGCCACCACTTCCGTCGCCGTCACCTCCCTGTCCTTCGCCTGGCCCGACGGCACCGCCGTCTTCGACGGTCTCGACGTCGCCGTCGGCCCCGGCCGCACCGGGCTCGTCGGCGTCAACGGATCAGGGAAATCAACCCTGTTGAAGCTCATCGCCGGGCAACTGCGGCCCGCCGACGGCACCGTCCGTGTCGCGGGCGACGTCGGTTACCTCCCGCAGACCGTCATCCTCGACACCGCGCTGCGCGTCGAGGAGGTGCTCGGCATCTCCGCCCAGCGGGCCGCGCTGCACGCCATCGAGGCGGGTGACGTGGCCGAGGGGCACTTCGAGACGATCGGCGACGACTGGGACGTCGAGGAACGCGCCCTGGTCACGCTCGGCGAACTCGGCCTCGGCCACATCGACTTGGACCGCACGGTCGGCGAGGTCTCGGGCGGTGAGGCGGTTCTCCTGCGGCTGGCCGCGCTGCTGCTGGACCGCCCGGACGTCCTCCTGCTGGACGAGCCGACCAACAACCTGGACCTGTACGCGCGCCGACGGCTCTACACGGCCGTCTCCTCCTGGTCCGGCGTGATGATCGTGGTCAGCCATGACCGCGAACTCCTGGACCTGGTCGACCAGATCGCCGACCTGCGCTCCGGGGAGGTCACCTGGTACGGCGGCACCTTCTCTGCGTACGAGGAGGCACTCGCCACCGAACAGGAGGCGGCCGAGCGCATGGTGCGCGTGGCCGAGGCCGACGTGAAGAAGCAGAAGCGCGAACTGGCCGACGCCCAGCTCAAGTTGGCCCGCCGCAAGAAGTACGGACAGAAGATGGCCGAGCAGAAGCGCGAGCCGAAGATCGTCATGGGGGCACGCAGACGGGCCGCCCAGGAGTCGGCGGGCAAGCACCGCATCATGCACGAGGAGCGGCTCGCCGGCGCGAAGGAGCGGCTCGACGAGGCGGTGGACGCCGTACGGGACGACGACGAGATCCGCGTCGACCTGCCCGGCACGGCCCTACCGCCCGGGCGTACCGTACTCACGATCCTGGACCTGGAGTTGGCGTACGGAGCGAGCGCGGGCTCCTTCGATCTGCGCGGGCCCGAGCGGGTCGCGCTGATCGGACGCAACGGTTCGGGCAAGACGACCCTGCTGCGGACGATCGCCGGCGAACTGGCCCCGGTCGCCGGGGAGACGAAGACACACGTGCCGCTGCGCTTTCTTCCGCAGCGGCTCGATGTCCTCGACGACGAGCTGACCGTCGCCGAGAACGTGGCCCGGTTCGCCCCGGGCGCCACCAACAACCGGGTCCGCGCCCGGCTGGCCCGCTTCCTGTTCCGGGGTGCCCGCGCCGACCAGCGGGCGGCGACCCTGTCGGGCGGTGAGCGGTTCCGTGCCGCCCTGGCCGCCCTGATGCTGGCGGAGCCCGCGCCGCAGTTCCTGATGCTGGACGAGCCGACCAACAACCTGGACATGGCGAGCGCGCGACAGCTCACGACGGCCCTGGACTCGTACGAGGGAGCACTGATCGTCGCCAGCCACGACCTGCCGTTCCTGGAGTCGATCGGGATCACCCGGTGGCTGCTGCTGGACGGGGAGCTGAGGGAGATCGATCCGGAGGAGGTGGGATGATCGACAGCGGGACGCGGCCCCGGTCCGCCTCCGTCTGACCTCCGGGGCTTTTGTCCGCACAGGCCGGGGCTGCATGATGTGCGCGGACACCCCCTTCCGATACGGAGTTCCCTCGTGCCCAGCAAGAAGGCCCTCATACGCCGCCCGAGCCCGCGCCTGACCGAGGGCCTCGTCACGCACATCGAGCGCGAGAAGATCGACGCCGACCTCGCCGGCCGGCAGTGGGAGATGTACGCGGAGGCCCTGCGCACGCACGGCTGGGAGACCGTCGAGGTGGATCCGGCGGACGACTGCCCGGACTCGGTGTTCGTCGAGGACGCGGTGGTCGTCCACCGGAACGTCGCGCTGATCGCGCGGCCCGGCGCCGAGTCCCGGCGCGATGAGACCGGCGGCGTCGAGGAGGCGGTGGCCCGCCTCGGCTGCTCGGTGAACTGGGTCTGGGAGCCGGGCACGCTGGAGGGCGGTGACGTCCTCAAGGTCGGCGACACCATCTACGTCGGGCGGGGCGGGCGGACCAACGCCGCCGGGGTGCAGCAGCTCAAGGCCGTGTTCGAACCGCTCGGCGCCCGGGTCGTCGCCGTGCCGGTGAGCAGCGTGCTGCACCTGAAGTCCGCGGTCACCGCACTGCCGGACGGAACCGTCATCGGGTACGAGCCCCTGGTGGACACCCCGTCCCTCTTCCCGCGCTTCCTGCCGGTGCCGGAGGAGTCCGGGGCGCACGTGGTGCTGTTGGGCGGCGGGAAGCTGCTGATGGCCGCGAGCGCGCCGAAGACGGCCGAACTGCTCGCCGATCTCGGGCACGAGCCGGTGGTCGTCGACATCAGCGAGTTCGAGAAGCTGGAAGGCTGTGTGACATGCCTCTCGGTTCGGCTGCGGGAGCTGTACATGTGACCGGGCTAGCGGGGTACTCGTCCGGTCCCGGACCTGCGAGTCCGGAGGCTTACCAGGTTCTGGCACAAACGCGCTGATCAGCGATCTTTACAGCGTTCTTAACTTACGGTGGCGTAACCTACGGGAACGTAGCCTACGATGCCGTAGGTTGGGTAACGGCAGTCCGCTCACCCGCTCGCAACGTCATTCTGGAGCATTCATGACGATCACTTCCCCGCACCTCGGCAGCCCGTCCAGCGCCTGGACCGACGCTCGGCTGCTGTACGCCCTGGAAGAAGTGGTCGAGACGGAACTCAACCGTCATCTGAAGGTCGCCAAGGACTGGATGCCGCACGAGTACGTGCCGTGGAGCGACGCCCGCAACTTCCCCGGCATCTTCGAGGACGGCGAGGCCTGGGGCAAGGAGCAGTCCAAGGTCACCGAGCTCGGCCGGATCGCCCTGGTCGTCAACCTCCTCACCGAGGACAACCTCCCCAGCTACCACCACGAGATCGCCAGCCTCTTCGGCCGCGACGGTGCCTGGGGCACCTGGGTGCACCGCTGGACGGCGGAGGAGGGCCGGCACGGCATCGTGATGCGCGACTATCTGCTCGCCTCCCGCGCGGTCGACCCGGACAAGCTCGAAGAGTTCCGTATGCAGCACATGGCCGAGGGCTTCGAGTCGGACAACCGGCACTCCATGCTGCACTCGGTGGCGTACGTCGCCTTCCAGGAGCTGGCCACCCGTGTCTCGCACCGCAACACCGGCCACCAGTCCGGCGACCCGGTCTGCGACCGCATGCTGGCCCGCATCGCGACCGACGAGAACCTGCACATGGTCTTCTACCGGAACCTGCTGAAGGCCGCGTTCGAACTCGCGCCCGACCTGACCATGCAGGCGGTCCGGGACGTGATCGTCAACTTCCGCATGCCCGGTCACGGCATGCCCGGCTTCGAGCGGGCCGCCGCGCAGATGGCGATCGGCGAGGTCTACAACATGCGCATCCACCACGACGACGTGCTCCAGCCCGTCCTGCGCCACCTGAAGGTCATGGACATGGGCGACCTCGGTCCCGAGGGTCTCCAGGCCCAGGAGGAACTGGGCATGTTCATGGGCGGCCTGGACTCGGAGGCCTCCAAGTTCGACGCGAAGCTCGCGGCCCGCAAGGCCCGCATGGCGGCCCGCGCCGCCGGCTGACCCACCCCCGCGACACCGGTCACTCGTACGCCGTCACCTCGTCCAGCGCCGCGTCCCGCACGTCGGCCACGAGGTGGCGGCGCAGTGCTCTCAGCTCCTCGCGCCAGGGAGCGGCCCAGCCCGTCCGGCCGCCCAACGCTCCGGTGACGGCGACCGCGAACAGCCCTTCGGCATGGCCTCCATGGGCGGTCAGACGGCGGACCTCGGCCAGCAGTGCATCGGGGGCGCCCTCGTGTTCCCGGCGCGCCAGTCGTTCGCCGAGCTCACCGGCGGTGCGGACAGCGAGGGCGGGGCGACCGGCGGTGAGCGCGGCCAGTTGTTCGAGGCGGGGCGGCCGGGCGTCGAGGTCCAGGTGGTACGCCGCCAGGGTCGCGGCCTGTGCCACATGGGCGTCGTACCCGGCGAGCAGCTCGCTCGCGGCGAGAGCGGCGGGCCGGACGGCTTCGGCGGCCGGGCTGCCGTACCGGCAGAGGTGGGAGACGACGTACTCGACGCGCCGACGGGCGGGGCGGTCGCGGATCTCCCCCGCGTCCAGATCGGTGTCGGCGTCCGCCGCCGGGGGTTCGGCAAGTGTCCGCAGAGCCTCCAGGAGCCGGCGCGCGCCCTGCGGGGAGCCCTCCGCGACGGCCACCAGGCCCCTGGCCGCGATCTGCCAGTTCGTCCGGTCGTCGAGATCCGTCGTGACCCGGACCAGCACCGCGGGCGCGTCGGGCGACCAGGGCGTCCACTGGGGCAGCGCACCCAGGGCGAGGGCCGCGGTCTCGGGGTCGTCGGTGGCGCACACGTCACGCACGAGACGGGCGTAGCGCTCACGGTGGGGTTCGGGCAGGTCGAGGGGCCGGACCCGCAGCACGGCCCGGCGCAGCACCGGCTCGGCGCCGGCCGCGTCACGCAGCACCTCCCAGACCGGTTCGTGCGCGACCAGGCCTCCCGCGAAGGCCACACACGCGGTACGCACATCACGGTGGGTGCCGGGACGGCCGTACGTCTCGCTCAGCAGCGTCGCGGCCGACGGCGCGGGGAGGCGTGTCGCCGCCAGCCGGACAGCTTCCTTGCGGCTGGTCACCTTGGTGTCCGGCGCGCGCAGCAGGTCCCCCAGTTGTCCGGCCAGCAGCGACGGCCGCGCGTGCCGGGAGGCTCCGGTGGCCGCGTACACGGCGACGCGGGCCCGGTCGTCGCCCGCGTGCGCGAGCAGTTCGGGCAGCGTGTCCTGGGGCCGGTCGGTGCGGGCGAGCGCGGCGAGAGCCGCCTCGGCGAGGACGACATCCCCGGAGCCGGTCCACTGCCGCACGAGCGCGGCGCCGAACTCCGGGACGTGCGCGGCCTGTTCGATCGCGCCGACCCGCCGGTACAGCGGCAGCGCGGAGTCGCCGGCGACATCGGCCAACTGTCTTATGAACGCCCGGTGTTGGCGGGGCAGCCAGCGACGGACGTCGTGATCGACCCGGGCGGTCCAGGGCTCGCGCTTCGGCAGGAAGCGGCCGTACGGCGGGGTCTCGGCCAGGAACGGGTCGAGCAGGTCGGTGCGGCGGCGGGCGAGGACACGCCACACCGCGGGCAGCGCTCCGGCCGAGGGTTCGTGGGCGAGGACGCGCGTGACCCGTTCGTCGCGGGTGGCGGGCGGTTCCAGCCAGAGGTCGACCGCTGTGCGTACGGTCGAGTCCTTGCCGCCGTACCGGATCGCCTGCCAGAGCAGGTCCTGGAGTTCGGCCATGCCGGCAGCGCGTCGTCCGACGGCCCGGGTGAGGGCGAAGGCGAGGCTGTAGTCGGCCTTTTCGGCGCCCGCCTCGATCCAGGGGCGCAGGGCCTCGTAGACACGGTGTTCCTGACCGCGCGCGAGGGTGTGATCGAGGTGGCCGAGGTCGACGGTGCCTGTGTTGCCGGTGATGCGGACCAGGGTGCGCAGCGCCCAGTTCACCAACTCCCTTGGCCCGCCCGCCGCGTGCTCGCGCAGCACCCCGAGGGCGAGGGCGCTGAGCCGCTGCCGGGTGAGGGCTGAGGAGTCGCGGGCCTCGACGGCGTCCCCGGCGATGCGGTCGAGGTGCGGTTCGGCGTCCTCGGTGAAGAGGGCGGGGCGGACGTCGGCCAGCGCCCCCAACGCGGCGGAGCGCACGGGGTCCTGCTCGTTCCGCAGCCGTCCCATCTCCTCCAGTACGACGGTGACGGCGGCCGAATGGCCGGAGCGCGCGGCGTTGCGGATCAGCAACGGCCAGGCCAGGGCACGGTCTTCGGCGGCGGGGCGACGGGTGGCGTCGATGATCCTGGCGCGCACCTCGTCGACGGGCAGGAACGATTCGACCAGGAGTACGGCGTACCAGTCGGCGCCCCGTTCCCGGGCGGCGGCGGCCGTCCGGCGGGCCTCGTCGGGGGCGTGGGTGCGGGGCAGCGCCGACAGGATCGTCTCGTCGGCGGTGAGGGCAGCCGCGCCCCGGCCTTCCCGTACCGCCACGAGCAGGGCGTGACGCCTGCCGGGAGGCATGGCGTTCAGAAGTGCCGGAAGGTCTCCGGAGGCCGCCAACGCCCCTGCGTAATGGACGAGTTCGGGGCCCCCGGTGCGGGCCAGCCTGCGCAGCACGGAGGCTGGCAGCGAGCGGACTCCCGGGGCGGCCCAGCCGGGCGTGGCGAGCAGGCGCAGTACGCGCTCGGGGGCGGCGGCAGCGAACACGCGCATGCAGGAGCGGAGTTGATGAGGGAGCACCCGGGGCGGCCGCTGCTCCAGGAAGCCGAGGACACGCAGGGGATCGTGTGGCACGACGGCGGCCATGGCGTCGGCGCAGCGCTCCCACCAGGTGTCGTACAGCGCGGTGGGCAGGTCGGCCAGCTCCCGTTCCGCCACGTCGAAGAGGACGTCGGGGTGGTGTCGGGCGAGCGTCCGCCAGGCGTCGAAGGCGTGGAACAGTTCGGGGAGCAGCCGCGTCACCGTCTCCGGCGTGCAGCCGGGCAGTAGTCGTGCCGCTTCCGCGTCTCCCCAGTCCCGCCGGAGTCCGTCCAGCATCCGGTCGGCGAGTGCGGTTCGCCGGCCCGCGACGATCGCGCGCAGCAGGTCCCGGCGTACCGCCTCGGAGGCGTCGACGAGACCCGACTCGTAGGCGGAGTCGGGTACTCGGAGGCTGTCGGCGACTTGCAGCGCGTGCCCCCGCACGTAGGGGTCGGGGTCGGCGATCCGGTCCGCGATCCATGCGGAGTCCCGCCCGACCGCCGCCGCGACGACCGCGAGGTCACGTCCGTACGACCCGCGTTCCTCAAGTTCCGCCAACACCAATCGCAGTGGTGTGAACTCGCTTGCACGGACGGCGAGTTCACGCATGCGCTGCGGATACGGAAGCGGGTCGAGAGCGTTCAGCAGACTGTCGGCCTGCTGGTGCGGGGTACGGGGCATGAGCTGGATTGTGCCCGCTCGGAACCGGTCGGCGTACAGGAATTGCCGTCCGAGAGGTCAGTGGGAGGTGCGCGAGGTGCGCCTGAGGTCGAGTCGCTCCTTCTCGGAGAGGCCGCCCCAGACGCCGAACCGTTCGTCGTTGTTGAGCGCGTACTCCAGACAGGCGGGGCGCATCTCGCACATCCCGCAGATGCGCTTCGCCTCGCGCACCGAGCTGCCCGGTTCGGGAAAGAAGAAGTCGGCCCCGGTCTCTGCGCACAGGGCCTGCGCCTGCCAGGCGCTGTCCATCGGGGTGATCGTCTCGTAGTGCATGCCCGAGATCGTGCCGGGCGGTGAAAAACGTTCGCTCAACGTCCGATCAACGGCCGCCTCCGGGCCCGACCGACGAACGGCCCGGGGGTCTCACCGGTTCGCCCGATGATCCTCCCGCCGGAGGCGCGAGCGCACGGCGGCGCGCGGAGTGTTCTGGGACGAGGCGCGTCTTCCGCCTCACCCAAGGTGACCGCGGTCGGCGCCCGGTTCCGCAGAAGCGCTCCGGCAGCGATTGTCAGTGGGCGGTGCAAGACTCGGCAGAACAGGCAACGGGTCCCTCCCAGAGGGCGGGGCCCACAGAGGAGGGCAATGATGCTCACCACCCGTTTTGTGACCGGCGCTCCGAACTGGATCGATCTCGGTACCCCCGACATCGAGGGTGCCACCTCTTTCTACCGGGCGCTCTTCGGCTGGGACTTCCGGTCGGCGGGCCCCGAAGCCGGGGGGTACGGCTTCTTCCAGCTGGGCGGGCGGACCGTCGCGGGCGGCATGCAGAGCGGCGAGGGCCAGGGACCGCCGTCCTGGACGGTGTCCTTCCAGACCCCGGACGTCGACGCCACCGCCAAGGCCGCCGAGCAGGCCGGGGGCGGTGTCCCGGCACCGCCCATGGATGTCATGGACGCGGGCCGGATGGCCATCCTCACCGACACCACCGGCGCCGTCTTCGGCCTCTGGCAGCCCGGCCGGATCAAGGGCCTCGACATCGCCGGCGAGACCGGCTCCCTGTGCTGGGTGGAGCTCTACACGACGGACGTCCCCAAGGTCGCCGCGTTCTACAGCGCGGTGCTGGGCCTGGAGACCTCGGCGGTGCCGTTCCCGGGCGGCTCGTACACGTGCGTGAACCCGGCGGGCTCCGGGGACGACGGGATGTTCGGCGGGGTCATCGACGTGGACGACGATCCGACGGGCACCGAGACCACTCCGTACTGGCTGCCGTACTTCGAGGTCGCCGACACCGACACGACGGTCGCCACGGCCCAGGAACACGGCGGTCAGGTCCGGATGCCGGCCACGGACGTGGAGGGCGTCGGCCGCATCGCCCGGCTCACCGACCCGTACGGGGCACGCTTCGCGGTGATCAGGAGCGCGCCGGCACAGATGTAAGGAGAGGGCGCCCCCGAAGAGGCGCGGGGCTGTGTCGGATCGCGGCTCGGCCGCGGGGTGCGACCAGCCCCCACCGGCCCGCAGCCGACGGACCACCCACACAGTGCTACGCCGAGGCGCGACGGACCAGCGTGGTGGGCAGGACCACGCCGGCCGGCGCGCCGGCCGCATGGTCGACCGCGCCCAGCAACAGGCGGGCCATCAGCCTGCCCATCTCCTCGATATCCTGACGGACCGTGGTGAGCGGCGGGTCGGTCTGTTCGGCGACCGGGAGCATGTCGTCGAAGCCGACCACGGCGACGTCCTCGGGCACGCGCCGTCCGCGTTCACGCAGAACGCGAAGGGCGCCCGAGGCGGTGAGGTCGTTGGCCGCGAACACGGCGTCCAGGTGCGGGCACCGGTCGAGCAGTTCGCGCATCGCGCGTTCCCCGCCCGCCGGGGTGAAGTCGCTCTCGGCGATCAGTCGCGGGTCGGCGCCGGGCATGACGTCCCGGAACCCGTCGAGCCGGTCCGCCGCCGAGGTCTGGTCCAGCGGACCCGTGATGTGCGCGATCCGCGTCCGCCCCAGGGCGACGAGGTGCCGTACGGCCGCCCGGGCGCCGCCCCGGTTGTCGCTGTCGACGTACACGGCGTCGCGGGTGCCGTCGCTCCAGCCGGGCCGGCCGCCGAACACGGTCGGGACGCCGGCGCGCTGGACCAGGCCGGGCAGCGGGTCGTCGAGGTGCAGGGAGAAGACGAGGGCGCCGTCGACATGCCCGCCGGCGAGATATCTGCCGACGCGGGAGTGGTCGTCGCGCCCTTCGGTGAGCAGCAGCACGAGTTGGGAGTCATGGGCGGTCAGCTCCTTGCTGATCCCCCGGAGTTGCAGGGCGAAGAAGGGGTCGGCGAAGACCCGGGTCTCCGGTTCGGCGATGACGACGGCGATGGCGTCGTGCCGTCTCGTCACCAGGGAGCGGGCGGCCTG
This sequence comes from Streptomyces kryoterrae, assembly GCF_054072135.1. Classification (NCBI taxonomy): domain Bacteria; kingdom Bacillati; phylum Actinomycetota; class Actinomycetes; order Kitasatosporales; family Streptomycetaceae; genus Streptomyces; species Streptomyces kryoterrae. Next base: position 1,486,114 of record NZ_CM133358.1, read on the forward strand.
GTTGGGCACGTACCCGAGTTCCTCGACGGCCTGCCTGACCCGTTCGACGAGGGGCTCGCGCACGCCGTCCCCGCCGTTCACCACGCGTGACGCGGTGGCCCTGGAGACCCCCGCCCGCGCGGCCACGGCCTCCAGGGTGGGACGCGACGCGGTCTCGGTCACTTCGGCTCCTCATCGGCGGTTGCCGATCAGGATAGTCCCGCCCGGGCACCGGATGAGAGCGCTCTCGGGTCCCGTCAGTGCTCGTGCGACGGCTGCGATTCCCGCGCCCCGCCCGCCCGAGCCGCAGCACCCGCCCCACTCGCAGCACCGTGCGGCTCGTACCCGGGAATCGTCCCGTCCGTCTTCCGCACCAGGAACAGACCCGCCATCCCCATGTCCGAGTGGCTCTGTACATGGCAGTGATACATCCACGCGCCCGCCCCGACGCCCTCTCCCGCGATCACCTGGAACCCGAAGGAGTCCCCCGGGCCCACGATCTTGTTGTCGACGACCTGGCTCGGGTCGTCGGGGCCGGTGAGCAGGCCGGTGCGGTTGTCCGCCCAGCGGTGACCGTGCATATGGAAGGTGTGGTAGTACTCGCCGTGCGTGATCATCACGAACTCGACGCGATCACCCACCGTGGCCTCGAAGTTCGGGTTCTGATGGCCGAACCTGTTGTTGATCGTCATGTCGTTGAAGACGATCGTGTACGTGACGTCCGGGAGGACGTCACCCTTGCGCCGGACGATCACCGGGCCGTAGAGCCCCTTGCGGATGCCGCCGGTGCCGTGTTCGGTGCCGACGACATGGTCGTGGTAGTGCCAGTAGCCCGCGCTGCCCGCCCGCCAGGTGCCGTCCGTACGGCGGCCCGGGGCGTGTGTGCGCCAGGTGTAGGTGCGGGTGCCGCCGGGTTCGACCTCGCTGTGGGTCAGTTTCGTGCCGTCGCTGGAGATCTCGTAGTCCATGCCGTGGACGTGCAGGCTCACGGCCACGCTGGAGGTGTTCTCCAAAGTGATGTGTGCCGTGTCGCCCTCGTTCAGCTCGATCAGAGGCCCGGGGACGGACGCCGTGCCCTTCGCGAGGCCGTAACCCATCTGCCCGTCGGCGAGCTGCTCCGCGTACAGCTGGATGTACCGCACCTCGCCGCCGGCCGGGGCCGTCCTCGCGGGGGCGGCGGTTGCGCCGCCGGCCTCCGAGGCGACCGACAACGATGTCACAGCGACGGCGCCGCCGAGCAGCACCCGCCGGTTGAAGTCACGTCTGTCCATGCAGAAATCCCCACCCTGGTACGGAATCACACAGAGGGAACGAGAGGAACCGGTGAGACGGTAGCGGCATCGACCCAGTTTATCCACGACCAGGACAAAGTTCGCGGCATTCCGGTCATACCTCTTGGCGAGTCGCCCAAAGAGGTCTAGCTTCCTCTGCGTTTGCCGTGACCGAGGAGGGGTGGGTGACCACATGCGGTTCACATCGCATCAAGAGTCCATACGCTTACGGGAGTTGAGCGCGAGAAGCAGGGGAAGGAACGGGAGCGGACGGAGACGGACCTGGGCGGCCACCGTGGCCGCAGGAGTCGTCACCGCCGGTCTGCTGTCGGGGCCCGCCGCGAGCGCGCGGCCGGCTCCCGAACCGTCCATGACAACGATGTCCGTCAAGTCGCCGCCCGGCGGTAGCGGTGTACGTGTACTGGTCTTCCACGGTTCGGCGGCTGCCGGGGACGAGTCGCCGGTCGTCAACGCCGGCATCGAGGCGATCGAGCGGATCGGGTTGTCCGGCCCGGCGGCACAGCGCTTCGGCGTCGAGGCCACGGACGACGCCTCCGTGTTCACGGACGGACCCCGGCTCGGGACCTTCAACGCGATCGTCTTCCTGACCGGGGGCGGTGACGTCCTCGACCCGGAGGAGGAAGCCGGGCTGGAGACGTACATGGAGGCCGGCGGCGGCTTCGTCGGCATCCATGACGCGGCCCGGGCGGAACCGTACTCCGACTGGTTCACCGGCCTGGTGGGCGCCCGGCCCGCGTCCACCAGCCCAACGGCCGTACAGCGTGCGACCGTTGAGGTCGGTGACCGGCGGCATCCGGCCACCAGGGAGCTGCCGGTGCAGTGGAAGCGGCCGGACCAGTGGCTGAACTGGGTGAAGAACCCCTCCGGCGATGTGCACACCGTGGCCCGGGTGCGCGAGTCGACGTACAAACCCGGTGCGAGTGCCAACGGCTGGGACCACCCGGTGAGTTGGTGCCGGGACTACGACGGCGGACGTTCCTTCTACACCGCGATGGGCGGCACGGTGTCGTCGTACGACGAGACGGACTTCCGCACCCATCTGCGCGGGGCGCTGCTGTGGACGACCCGGCTGGCGCAGGCCGACTGCAAGGCCACCATCAACGCCAGTTACAAGGCGGAGCGGCTGACGCAGCCCAACCAGCCGGGGCAGAGCGACCAGATCGGTGAGCCGCACGGGCTGGTGACCGCGCCCGACGGGCGGGTGTTCTACATCGGCCGCGGCGGCGCCGACTCCTCCCAGCCGGTGGTCACCGACTGGAACAACCCGGACATCGGCAAGGGCAGGGGCCAGATCCACGTCTACGACCCGAGGACCAGGAAGGTCACTCTGGCGGGCGAGTTGACGGTCTTCGGCAACAAGGGCGGCGGGGACGAACTCGTCAAGGTCGAGGAGGGGTTGCTCGGCATCGAGCTCGATCCGTCCTTCGAGCGCAACGGCTGGGTGTATCTCCACTACACGCCCCACGGACGGATCAACCGTGACACCAGAATGGCCGAGCGGTACGTCTCCCGCTTCACGCTCGACCTCGCGACCAACCGGCTCGACCTGAACAGCGAGAAGGTGCTGCTCAAGTGGCCGGTGCAGATCCACAGTTGCTGCCACTCGGGCGGCGGGATGGCCTGGGACTCGAAGGGCAACCTGTACATCGCCACCGGTGACAACAACTCCAGCCAGTTCAGCGACGGTTACTCCGGCAACAACCCCCAACCCGCCTACAAGGGCGTGTCGTTCGCCGACGCCCGGCGCACCGCCGGCAACACCAACAACCTCAACGGCAAGATCCTGCGCATCCACCCCGAGTCCGACGGCACGTACACACTCCCCGAGGGCAACCTCTTCACCGGCCGGGAGACCGCCGAGGGCGGCGGCAAGACGCGCGGCGAGATCTATGTCATGGGGGTCAGGAACCCGGCCCGCATCTCCGTCGACAAGGCGACCGACACCCTGTACGCGGGCTGGGTCGGACCGGACGCGAGCGCGCCCTCGACGACCTGGGGTCCGGCGAAGTACGACACGTTCGCCGTCATCACCCAGGCGGGCAACCGGGGTTGGCCGTACTGCATGGGCAACAAGCAGCCCTATCGTGACCGCAATCTGCCCGATCCGTCGAAGCCGCTGGGCTGGTACGACTGCGACCACCCGAAGAACGAGTCGCCGAACAACGACGGCCTGGTCAACCTGCCGCCCGTCACCGGCAACAACATCTGGTACTCGCCCCAGGGCGGCGGCCCCGACTTCCCGCGCGACGCGAACGGTGTCCCGTCCTACAAGGAGTCGGAGAGCACGTATCTGCTGCCGTGGCTGAAGGGCGGCGGTCAGGCCGCGATGAACGGTCCGGTGTACCGCTACGACGCGGCGAACGCGAGTACGACCAAGTGGCCGGCCTACTGGGACGGCAAGTGGTTCGTGGGCGACTTCTACGACGCCGACCAGCCGCGCAACGCCGTGCTCACCGACCCGAAGACCCAGGGTGACGGTGGACTGCCCGTCCACTCCGAGTCGTTGAAGAAGATCGTGCCGATCGGGAACGACGGCATCAAGAACCTCATGGACTGGAAGTTCGGCCCCGACGGCTCGCTCTACGTCCTCGACTACGGCCGGGGCTTCTTCACCTCGGACGCCAGGTCGGCGCTGTGGCGGGTCACTTACACCGGCGGCGGCCCGACGCCCGCGGTCGGCGACCTCGCGAGGGGAGCGGAGTAGTGCGAACAGTGCGCAGACGCAGGCAGCTCTGGACGGCCTTGCTGGCGTCCCTGTTCATGGTTCTCGGACTGACGTCGGTGGCAGGAGCGCGCGGCGCCACCGAACCCACCACCGCCGGCGCCGAGTCGGCCGCCGCTCAGGTCCTCACCTGGACGGCGGGCGACGACATCACCAAGTACGCCTCCGTACCGGCCACGGCGGTGGCTGGTACGACGACGATCGTCTTCGAGAACAGCGCGGCGACCGGCAACACCATGGGAATGCCGCACACGTTGACGTTCGACGTCTCCGACCCGGAGTACAACAACGACGTCCCGCTGAACATCCTCGCCAACCCGAACGACGACCAGGGCGGCCGGCACACCGCCGAGGTCACGCTCGCCCCCGGCCGCTACCGCTATCACTGCACGATCCCGGGCCACGGCCAGATGCAGGGCATCCTCGTGGTGACCGAGGGCGGCGGCGCCGACACAACAGCCCCGGAGACCTCCGCGAACGTCACCGGTGCGCGGAACTCGCAGGGCCAGTACGTCGGTTCGGCGGGCGTGGCGATCGGGGCGAGCGACGAGGGCTCCGGCGTCGACCGGGTCGAGTACGCGATCGGCTCCGACGGCGCCTGGCAGCCGTACACCACGCCGGTGGTGATCGACCAGGTCGGCAGCCATACGGTGCGCTACCGGGCGTTCGACAAGGCGGGCAACGCCGCCCCCGAGAAGAGCGTCACGTTCACGGTGGCCGCGCCGCCGACGGACGACACGGCGCCGCCGGAGACCTCGGCGACGGTGAGCGGCGCGCGGAACGCGGACGGGGCGTATCTCGACATGGCGACGGTCACCGTCTCCGCGTCGGACACCGGGTCCGGGGTCAACACGGTCGAGTACGCGGTGAACAGCGGAAGTTGGCAGCCGTACAGCGGCCCGGTGATGGTGCATCAGGTCGGCGGTCACAGCGTCCGCTACCGGGCCACCGACAAGGCGGGCAATGTCTCCGCCGAGAAGAGCGTCGCGTTCACCGTCGTGGCCCAGCCCGCCGAGGACACCGTCCCGCCCGTGACCGGGGTGACCGTCGAGGGCACCCGGAACGCGAACGGCGCCTACGTCAACAGTGCGAAGGTGACCGTCAGCGCTACGGACCACGGCGGTTCGGGTGTCGCCGCGGTCGAGTACTCGCTCGACGGCGGGCCCTACCTGGCGTACACCGCACCGGTGGTGGTCGACCGGGCGGGCGCGCACACCGTGACGTACCGGGCGAGCGACAAGGCGGGCAACACCAGCGACGCTCGTTCGGTGAGCCTCACGGTCGTGGCGGGCGGCGGGGTTCCGGCGCCCAACTGCCCGGAGTACGACGAGCGGTTGACGGTGATCGTCGGCACGGTCGACTCGGGGGTGCCGAATCGGGTCACCAACAACCGCTGCCGGATAGGCGAGTTGATCGAGGACGAGCGGGAGTGGACGTCCCACGCCCTGTTCCTCAAGCACGTGCGGACCGTTCTCGACCGGCTCGTCAAGGACGGTGCCGTCGACGAGCGTGAGGACGCGGCGATCGACGAGGCGGCCCGCGCCTCCGGAATCGGCAGGCCGGGCGAGACCGAGGGCTACCGCACGATCCTTGACGGCACGCCCGCGTCGTTCGCCAAGTGGCAGCAGGTGGGCGGCGGTTCGTTCACGCTGAACGGCGACGGGTCGCTCACCAGCGGCACCACGGTCGAGGGTCTGGGCATGCTGTGGTTCCCGGAGCGGAAGTACGGCGACTTCTCCCTGAAACTCCAGTGGCGGGACGACGCGCCGGGCACGGGCAACGCCAACTCCGGTGTGTTCGTGCGCTTCCCGTGGATCCTTGGCCACGCGGAGGAGGCACGGCCGGAGTGGGCCGCCATCAAGTACGGGCACGAGGTGCAGGTCTTCGACCGGCCCGACGGCGACATGTACAAGACGGGCTCGGTCTACGGCTTCGACCGGGTGGGGCTCGCCGGGGCCGGTGTCACGCAGAAGGGCACCTGGAACGACTACGAGATCAGGGTGGTCGACCAGCACTACTCGGTGTTCCGCAACGGCGTGCTGATCAACGAGTTCGACAACACCGGCGGCCAGGACTTCACTCCGCCGCGCTCGGACGACCCGGGCACGGACGGGCGGCGGTTCGCGTCGGGGTACATCGGCCTCCAGGTGCACGGCACCACCGATGTGGTCTCGTACCGGGACATCCGGATCAAGGAACTGTCCTGACCAGCGGGGTCGCCTCCCGTCCGGTGGCGTAGCGGCGCCGCACGGGAGGTGACCCCGCCAGGTTGCTCAGGTCAGTCCTTCCGGGCCCGACTTGGCTGGACGCGCTTGGGCTCGCCCGGCATCTTCGGGTACTCCGGGGGATACGGCAGGTCACCGAGTCCGTGCTCGTGTTCGTCGCGGGTGGCGAGTTCGAGCAGGGCGTCGAGGGAGAAGGCGTGGTCGTCCATGTCCGCGTGGACGTCGCCGAGTCGGGCGAACCGGCCGGGCATGGTCGCGAGGTCGAAGTCGCGGGGCCGCGCGTCGTCGAGCTCCTCCCACTTCAGCGGCGCCGAGACGGGAGCGTGTGGGTGGGGACGTACGGAGTAGGCGGACGCGATGGTGCGATCGCGTGCGGTCTGGTTGTAGTCGACGAAGATCCGCTCCCCGCGTTCCTCCTTCCACCACCTGGTGGTCACCTGCTCCGGCATCCGCCGCTCCAGTTCCCGTCCGACGGCGATGGCCGCCCGCCGCACCTGCGTGAACGTCCAGCGCGGTTCGATCGGCACGAAGACATGCAGTCCCCGCCCGCCGGAGGTCTTGGGCCAGCCGCGCAGACCGCCGAACTCGTCGAGCACGGACCGCAGTTCATGCGCCGCGCGCACCGCGTCGCCGTAGTCCGTACCGGGCTGCGGGTCGAGGTCGATGCGCAGTTCGTCGGGGTGGTCGACGTCGGCGCGGCGCACCGGCCAGGGGTGGAAGGTGAGGGTGCCGAACTGGGCTGCCCACAGCACGGCGGCGACCTCGGTCGGGCACATCTCGTCGGCGCTGCGACCGCTGGGAAAGGTGATGTGGGCGGTCGGAATCCAGTCGGGCATGTTCTTGGGCGCCCGCTTCTGGAAGAAGTTCTCACCGCCCACCCCGTCCGGATAGCGCTCCAGAGTGGTCGGCCGGTCGCGCAGCGCGCGCAGGATGCCGGGGCCGACGGCGAGGTAGTACTGGGCGAGGTCGAGCTTGGTGAACCCGCGCTCCGGAAAGAAGACCTTGCCCGGGCTGGACAGCCGCACTGTCCGACCGAACGCTTCCAGCTCCACCGCTTCACCCATGCGAGCCACGGTAGGCGTACCGCGCATAGCTCGCACACCGGGCGATTACGCTCGCGGACGCGCAGAATCGAATCATGGATCTACCGGTCATGCCCCCCGTGAAGCCGATGCTCGCCAAGTCCGTGGCCAAGATCCCTCCGGACATGCAGTACGAGGCGAAGTGGGACGGCTTCCGGGCCATCGTGTTCCGGGACGGCGCCGAGGTTGAGGTCGGTAGCCGTACCGGCAAGTCGCTGACCAGGTATTTTCCCGAGCTGGTGGCGGCCCTGCGGGAGCGGCTGCCCCAGCGGTGTGTGGTGGACGGTGAGGTCGTGATCGCGCACGGTGGGCGTCTCGACTTCGACGCACTCACCGAGCGTATACACCCCGCCGAGTCCCGGGTACGGACGCTGGCCGAGCGGAACCCCGCCTCGTTCGTCGCGTTCGACCTGCTGGCACTGGGCGACGAGTCGCTCCTCGACGTCCCGCTGACCGACCGGCGCGCGCTGCTCACCATGGCGCTGTCCGACGTGACCCCACCTGTTCATGTGGCGCCGGCGACCACCGACATCGAGGTGGCGCGGCGCTGGTTCGAGCAGTACGAGGGGGCGGGCCTCGACGGTGTCATCGCCAAGCCGCTCACCCTGCGCTACCGGCCGGACGAGCGGGTGATGTTCAAGATCAAGCACGAGCGGACGGCGGATGTCGTGGTCGCCGGGTACCGGTTGCACAAGAGCGGCCCGATCGTGGGCTCGCTGCTGCTCGGGCTGTACGACGCCCGGGGCACCCTCCAGCATGTCGGGGTGAGCGCGGCGTTTCCGATGAAGCGGCGGGCCGAGCTCATCGAGGAGCTGGAGCCGCTGCGGCTCGCGGACGTGCGCGAGCATCCGTGGGCCGCCTGGGCGGACGAGGCGGCCCACGAGGCGGCGCGGCTGCCGGGGGCGCCGAGCCGCTGGTCGGCGAAGAAGGACTTCTCGTGGATTCCGCTGCGTCCCGAACTGGTGGCCGAGGTGGCGTACGACCACATGGAGAACGGGGTGCGCTTCCGGCACACGGCCCGTTTCCGACGCTGGCGCCCGGACCGCACGGCCGACAGCTGCACGTACGACCAGCTGGACGAGCCGGTTGGGTACGACCTCGCGGAAATCCTCGGCCCGCAGGGCTGAGGTCACCCTTCGGACACCCCCGCGTGGGCCGTTCGGCCCTTTCCAGGTGCGCGCAGAGAACCGATCGGGTATGGCCACCATTGATCCGATAAGCACACAATCCTAGATACGGACTTGGTGGCGACGGTGGGCATGGGACAGATGGCGCGAACGACACGGACGCGGCGGCGCGGAGTGGCCACGGCGGCGCTGGTGGCCGGCGCCGTGACTGCCGCCCTGATGGCCAGCTGTACGACGGACGACCGCCCCTCCGACGACGGGCGCGGACAGACCCACAGCCGGAGCCAGGAACCCGACCACAGCGAGTCGCCCCTTCCGAAGAGCGTCGGCCCGGTCCTCGCCGTGAAGATCGACAACGTCCGCGCGGCCCGCCCCCAGACGGGTCTGGACGCGGCGGACATCGTGTACGCCGAGCAGGTCGAGGGTGGTCTGAGCCGGCTGATGGCGGTCTACGCGACCCGGCTGCCGGAGGCTGTCGGACCGGTGCGCAGCGCACGCGAGTCCGACCTGGAACTGCTGCGTCAGTTCGACGAGCCGACGCTCGCCTTCTCCGGGGCCCAGCGCAAGCTGCTGCCGCTGATCGACCGGGCACCGCTGAACGCCGAGTCCCCGGAGTCGGCTGCTTCGGACGCCTACTACCGGGGCACGGACAGGGCGGCGCCGCACAACCTGTACCTGAGGCCGCCGCGGCTGATCGGCACCGCACCGGGAGCGGACGCGCTGACGACCGGCTTCCGTTACGGCGCCGCTCCCGAGGGCGGGACCCCCGAGAAGTCGCGCACCGTCCGCTTCCCGTCGGCACGTTTCACGTTCACCTGGTCCGCGGACCGGCACGGGTGGCTGGTGTCGATGGACGGCACCCCGACCGTCGCGACCGACGGCAGGCGGGTCGCCGCGGCGACGGTCGTCGTGCAGTACGTGAAGGTGCGTGAGTCACGGTTCCACGACGTCCTCGGCAACAACTCGCCGTACACCCAGTCCGTGGGCTCGGGCCGGGCTCAAGTGCTGCGCGACGGGCGGGCGTTCGACGTGGGGTGGCGGCGCGGGTCGGCTACGGAGGGGACGGATTTCACGACGGCCGACGGTACGCCGGTGAACTTCGCGAAGGGGCAGGTGTGGGTGGTGTTCGCGACGGCGTGACGGGTACGGCCTGACACCCGATGTGCGGAGCGGTGCCCGGGCCGCGCCGTGCGCGGCACCCTCACCTCCACGACGGGCGCGGGGCCGGCACCTGCGGTTCCGCCACGCGGGCACGACCAGCAACAGGGGACCTGCGGTGGCCGCATCACGCTGCCTCCAACGACGGCTCCGCCCGCGCCAGTCACCCACCGCCGCGAACCGTGTCACCCTCTCCGGGCCCGCAGTGGCCGCACCGCGCACCCAACGCAGCGCCTACGCCTCGAACGGCAGCCCCGCCCGCGCCAGCTCCCCCGCCGCCCCGCGCAGCGCCGCCGCGAACCGTGTCACCCGCTCCGGCGTGAACCGCGTGCTCGGCCCGCCGAAGGACAGCGCGGCGAGCACCGCCCCGCTCCTCCCTCGCACCGGTACGGCCACCGCCGACAGCCCCTCCTCGCGCTCGCCGTGGCTCACGGCGTACCCGTGGTCGCGGGACTCCTCGATCCAGTTCCGCAGGGTCGCCAGATGACCGGCCCCGTACGGCGAGGCCTCCGCGACCCGAAGCAGCAGCCCGTCCGGGGCGTCCAGCAGCAGCGCCTTGGCCACACCGCCCGCCCACAGCGGGAGTTCGTCGCCCACCCGTACGACCTGGCGCAGTGCCTGCGGGCCCTCTTCCTGGGCGATGCAGACGCGGTGGATGTCCCGGCGCACATACAGATGAACCGTCTCCTTGTGCTCGGCGGCGAGGTCACGCAGCAGCATCCGGGCCGCGGGCGGCAGCCGCCAGGCCTGTTCGGCGAGCCGGGACCAGCGCAGCAGCGCGGGGCCGGCGAGGTAGCGGCCGTGCTCGTCGACCCAGAGCAGTCCGTTGAGCCGCAGGGTCTGGAGCAACCGCAGCACGCTGGTCTTCGGCAGCCCGGAGGCGCTGACGATCTCGCGGAGGGACAGCGCGGGACGGACCTCGTCGAACAGCCCGAGAACATCGATGGCCCGCTGGACGGTACGCATCCCCGCGGATTCGGGCTCGCCTCCGGTCCCTGCCCCGGATCCTCCGGCTGCCATCCCAGTTCCCTCCTCGGCTCCGGACCGCCACCGTGATCCGGGCGGTGGTCTCGCCCCCGCACGCTATCCGCTGCCGGTCCGCTGAGCGGACCCGGCCCAACGGCGGAAGTGCGCTCAGCGCGGGGCGGCGAGTGGTTCCGCCGGGTTGCGCAGCCCCTCCGCCGCGTCGGCGACGCGCTGGATGAGGTCGAGGAAGACGGTCTGTTCACCGGCGGAGAGCGGGGCCAGGAAGACCTGGTTCATCCGGGCCGTCCGCACGGTCAGCTTGCGGTGCGCGCGCACCCCGTCGTCCGTGGGGCGCAGCAGGGAGCGGCGGCCGTCCTCCGGGTCGCGCACCTTGTCGATCAGGTCGCGGCGGCCGAGCCTGCTGACGACCTCGGCGACCGTGGACCGGTCGAGGCCCACCCGCTCCCCGACCGTGCGCTGGTCGAGGCCCGGTTCGGCGACCAGCGCGTTCAGGACCGCGAACTGCGGCGAGGTGATCTCCTCGGAGACCATCGCGTTCCACAGCAGGTAGTGCGCCTGCTGGAGTCGCCGGGCGAGGTGCCCGGGGTGGGTGGAGAGATCCACCGCGGCCATGTCCGCTCCTGGGGTCGTCTGCTTCAGAGCATAGAATTTCGTTGGTGTACTGACGATACAGCCCACCGGCCGCCGTGTCTTCAGCCGCCTCACACAGCCTCTACCAGCGGTTCTACTATCACCCTTGACGACAAGACCGGTGAGTGACAGCGTGAGGGAAACCTTGCTGAAATACTCAGTGCCCTGAGTAATTGGGCTCGGAAGAGACTAGGAACTCCTCATGGCTCTCACCCAGTCGGACATCGACGTCGAGGTCGGCGACCTCCAGGACGCCTACGACAAGGCGGTCGCCGAAGGCGCGCCCGTACAGAACCATCCGCCGCGCGACTACGCCCCGTACCGCAGCTCGGTGCTGCGCCACCCGAAGCAGCCGCTGGTCGCGGTGAGCGGCGGGGACCCGGAGACGGTCGAGCTGTCGGGGCCGGTGTTCGGGGTCACCGACATCACCGACATCGACAGCGACCTCACGATCCAGCACCTGGGCGAACCGCTGGGCGAGCGCATCACCGTCTCCGGACGGCTCCTCGACCGGGACGGGCGGCCCGTGCGCGGCCAGCTGATCGAACTGTGGCAGGCCAACGCCTCCGGCCGGTACGCCCATCTGCGGGACCAGCATCCGGCGCCACTCGACCCCAACTTCACCGGCGTGGGACGGGTTCTGACGGATGATCAGGGACGGTACCGGTTCACCACGATCAAGCCGGGCGCGTACCCGTGGCGCAACCACACCAACGCCTGGCGGCCCGCGCACATCCACTTCTCGGTCTTCGGCACGGCGTTCACCCAGCGGCTCGTGACGCAGATGTACTTCCCGAACGACCCGCTCTTCCGCTACGACCCGATCCTGCGCTCGGTGACCGACGAGGCCGCCCGAAACCGTCTGGTCGCCGAGTACAACCACGACCTGTCCCAGCCCGAGTTCTCGCTCGGCTACGAGTGGGACATCGTCCTCGACGGTCCCTCCGCCACCTGGATCGAAGAAGGCCGCGACTGATGAGCGTCTCCCCGAAGTCCCCGGAGAACCTTCTCCCCACCCCGTCCCACACCGTCGGCCCCTTCTACGGCTATGCCCTCCCCTTCCCCGAGGGCGAGCAGGTCGCGCCCAAGGGCCACCCGGACACGATCACCCTCCACGGTTACGTCCTGGACGGCGAGGGCGCCCCGATCCCCGACGCCCTGCTGGAGTTCTGGCAGGCGGCGCCCGACGGGTCCCTGACCGGTGCCCCCGGATCACTGCGCCGCGACCCGGTGACGGGCGGCTACCTGGGGCGCAACGGCACCGACTTCACGGGCTTCGGGCGGGTCGCCACCGACGCCGACGGGCACTACGCGCTGTACACGCTGCCCCCGGGCAACGCCGGCCTGCCGTACCTCAGCGTGTGCGTGTTCGCGCGCGGTCTGCTGACCCACCTGTACACGCGCGCGTATCTGACGGACGGCGCAGATCCGCTGCTCGACTCCCTGCCTGCCGAACGGCGCGCCACGCTGGTCGCCGCCGAGGGCGAGCGGCGCACGTACCGTTTCGACATCCGCCTTCAGGGCGAGGGCGAAACGGTCTTCCTGGAGTTCGAGTGACACCACCTGCCGATGCCGAGTCCGATGCCGACACCGGTCTGCTCTCCCCCGGGTGGGCCGGTTCCCCGGCTGCCTCCGCGACCAGCGACACGGCGTATCTGCGGGCGCTGCTCGACGCGGAGGCCGCGCTGACCCGCGCCCAGGCCGGGCTGGGGCTGGCGCCGGAGGAAGCGGCCACGGCGGTCGACTCCGCAGCCGCCGAGGCCGCTGCCTTCGACGTGCGGTCGATCGCGCTGCGCGCCCGGGCCGGCGGCAACCCGGTGATCCCGCTGGTCGCGGACCTGACGGCGGCGGTCGGCGCGGAGTACGGGCCCTACGTCCACCGGGGAGCGACCAGCCAGGACATCCTCGACACGGCGACGATGCTGATCGCCGCCCGCGCCCTGAACCTGGTCCTCGCGGACCTCGACCGCACCGCGCTGGCCCTCGCCCGGCTCGCCACCGACCACCGCGACACCGTGCTGCCGGGCCGCACGCTCACCCAGCACGCCGTGCCGACGACCTTCGGGCTGAAGGCGGCGGGCTGGCGCTCCCTGGTCCTCGACGCACGGGACCGCCTGACCGCCGTACGCCACAGTCTCCCCGCCCAACTCGGGGGCGCCGCAGGCACCTTGGCCGCGTTCACCGTGTTCGGCACGACCGCGGGCACTGTCGACACCCGGGCCCTCGTCGCCGCCTTCGCCCGCGAACTCGGCCTCGCCGAACCGGTGTTGCCCTGGCACACCCTGCGGACCCCGGTCGTGGATCTCGCCGGGGCGCTCGCCTTCACGGCCGGTGCCCTCGGGAAGATCGCCGCCGATGTACTGACGCTGGCCCGTACCGAGATCGCCGAGGTGTCCGAGGGCAGCGGTGGGGGTTCGTCGGCGATGCCCCACAAGGCAAATCCCGTACGGTCGACGCTGATCGCCGCAGCGGCCCGGCGCGCGCCACAGCTCGCGGCCACGCTGTACGGGGCGATGGTCGCCGAGGACGAGCGGCCGGCCGGTGCCTGGCACGCCGAGTGGGAGCCGCTCAGGGAACTGCTCCGGGTGACCGGGGGCGCCGCCCGGGACGCCGTCGAGCTGACCGAGGGGCTGCGCGTCCACGCGGACACCATGCGCCAACACCTGGGCCTCACCCACGGGTTGATCGTCTCCGAGCGGCTGGCCGCCGAACTCGCGCCGGTACTGGGCCGGGCCCGCGCGAAGGCCCTGCTCACCGAAGTGGCCGCCCGTACCCACACCGAGGGTCGGTCACTCGCCGAACTCCTCGCCGAGGAGCCGGAGCTGAAGGACCTGCCCCTCGACGACCTGACCGACCCCGCCCGTTACACCGGCTCCGCCGGCTCCCTCACCGACCGTGCCCTGGAGCGATCGTGACCGACAAGCTGCCGCACCACCGCGTCGAGGGCTCCGCCACCGCTCCCCCGCTGCTGCTCGGCCCCTCGCTCGGGACGTCGTACGCCCTCTGGGACAAGGTGGCGCCCGAGCTGTCCGTCACGCACCGGGTGGTCCGCTGGGACCTGCCCGGGCACGGGGGTTCGGCGCCCGGTCTGATCGGGCCCGGGGCCACCGTCGGTGATCTGGCCGCGCTGGTGCTGGCGCTCGCCGACTCGCTCGGGATCGGCCAATTCGCCTACGCGGGTGTGTCGTTGGGCGGCGCGGTCGGTCTGCATCTGGCCGTCCACCACCCGGAGCGGGTGTCGTCGCTCGCCGTTCTCTGCTCCTCGGCCCACTTCAACGGCAGCAAGGCGTGGGAGGAGCGGGCCGCGCTGGTGCGGAGCGAGGGGCTGGCCGGGCTCGCGGAGAGCGCCGACGCACGCTGGTTCACACCCGGGTTCACCGTGCCGGAGCTGGTCGCGGACCACCGGAACGCCGATCCGGACGCGTACGCCGCCTGCTGTGACGCGCTGGGCGCCTTCGACCTGCGTGACCGGCTGGCCGGGATCGGCGTGCCCACGCTGCTCGTCGCCGGGCGGCAGGACCCGGCCACTCCCCCGGCCCATCTGCGGGAGATCGCGGACGCCGTACCGGGTGCCACGCTCGTCGAACTGCCCGGCGCCTCGCACCTGGCGGTCGCGCAGTGCCCGGAGGCCGTACTGGCCGCGCTGCGCCCGCACTTCGGGGCAGCGCCCCGGCGGGGCATGGAGGTGCGTCGGCAGGTGCTCGGCGACACGCACGTGGACCGGGCGCAGTCGCGGCAGACGCCCTTCACGGCCCGCTTCCAGGACTTCATCTCGCGCTACGCGTGGGGCGAGATCTGGACCGACCCGACGCTCACCCGGCGCGAGCGCAGCATGATCACGCTCACCGCCCTGGTCGCCCACGGCCACTACGACGAGCTGGCGATGCACGTCCGCGCGGCCCGCCGCAACGGGCTGACCCCCGAGGAGATCGGCGCGGTGCTGCTCCAGACGGCCGTGTACTGCGGGGTGCCGGCGGCCAACTCGGCGTTCGCGGCAGCCCAGCGCGTACTGGCGGAGGAGGACGGTTCGGAAGAGTGAACCCTGCCGGTCGGGGCCCCAGTGACGTCGCGCGTGGGGTTCCGGCCCTGCACCGAGCCTTGACGGGCGCGAGTTGCGGCTGGCAGGGACCCCCTCGCGACGGTCGTCGCGCGCTCTCGCGGATCGTGCACGTCGACTCGGCCCGCCAGGCGCCCCGCGGCGTCGACCGGGCGTCGCCGACGCTACGGCGGCCGTCCTCGCGCTGGTGACCCGGAGGTCGGGGAGCGGAGGCCACTTCGACTGCACGAGCCGGGCGCGGGCGCACGGGGAGACCTACGACGACCAGTTGCGGAACACCCGGAGGAGGCCGCGGAGCGGTTGCGCCGGGTCTGACCACCCGCACCCGGCGCCCCCGCGGGTCACCGCAGCCCCCGTCCGTTGTCCAGCACGTCCCGTGCCTTGGCGACCAGGCCGTCGGCGCCGCACGACTTGGCCAGGGTCAGACCGCGTTGGATCTCGGCGACCGAGCGGGCGGCGATGCCGTACTCGACGCGGGCCGCGGCGTGTTCGTACTGGCAGGGTGACGCCTCCAGATAGGCGACCGCCTGGGCGGCCAGGCGTACCGCCCGCTGGCCGGTCTCCAGGGCCGCCGCGCAGCGCAGGGCCTCGCCGATGGCGGTGTCCGTACCGAAGCGTTCGGCGTACCGACGGGCGTCGGCGACCAGCACGGCGGCCCGGAGCGGGTCCTCCACGGCCAGCGCGCGGGCGAGGTCGACGGCCCAGGTGGCGAGCACCGGGTTGTGGAAGCCTCGCCCGGTCGCCGCCTTCTCCGCGGCCTCCAGTTCGTTGATGCCCTCCTTGGTGCGGCCGACGGCGATGAGCAACCGGCCGCGCACCGCGCGGGGTTCGGGCAGCAGGATGGTGGACGGGTAGGGCGGGGCGAAGCCGTACTGCTCGGCGATCGCCCAGGCCTCCTGGACATGGCCGCGGGCGAGCAGTGTGTCGACGAGGTTGCAGGTCGCCGACCAGTACAGGGGCAGACCGCGCCCGACGCGTTCGGCCAGCCGCAGAGACTCGCGAAGAGACGTCTCGGCCTCTCTGAGGCGGCCCCGCCTGCGGTGCCCGAGACCGACGTACGCATGGGCGAGGGAGAGGTGGCCGCCGCTCC
Source organism: Streptomyces kryoterrae (assembly GCF_054072135.1). Lineage (NCBI taxonomy): Bacteria > Bacillati > Actinomycetota > Actinomycetes > Kitasatosporales > Streptomycetaceae > Streptomyces > Streptomyces kryoterrae. The sequence goes on from NZ_CM133358.1 coordinate 1,502,463, forward strand.
AGCCCGCCGTCTCATAGGCGCGCAGGGCCTCCATGTAGAGGGACTCGGCGCGGTCGAGACGGTCGGTGTAGGCGTACGCGCAGGCGAGCATCATCAGCAGCTCGATGCCCCACTCGGGGTCGGTCCAGCCGAGGCCGGGCGCGAGGCGGCCGTTGACGAGGGCGCGGTCGCACACCTCCACGACCTCCTCGGCGTTCTCGCCGTGGGTCATGGCGTCGAAGCCGCGCAGGATGAGCAGCGCGCGCTCGGAGTTGTCCCGGCCGGTGCAGGGGCGGGCGAGGTCGGCGAGGCGCTCGGAGCGGCCCGGCGCCGTCACATCGCCGCCGTGGATGCCCTCCAGCATGAAGTGCACGCCCTGCAGGCGCATCCGGGCAGGGCCGGGCTGGTGCCGGGCGGCCTCCGCCTCGACCGTGCGGACGGCTTCCTCCAGCTGGTCGTTGTGCAGCAGGGCCTGGGAGAGCCGGACGATCGCGTCGACGCGCTGGTCGCCTTCCAGGCCGGGCATCGCGAGGGCGGTCTGGAGATGTCCGATGGTGGTGGCGGGCGCGGTGAGGTGGGTGGCGCAGCCCAGTTCGAAGAGCACGTGCGCGTGGCTCTCGGGCCGGGGCGGTTCCAGCAGGGCGCGCTCCAGACAGCGGCGGGCCGCGTCCGGGGCACCGACCGCCTGGTGCTCACGGGCGGCCTCGCGCAGCTGGTCGACGAGTTCCTCGTCGTCGTCCGGATAGACGTGCAGGAGGTGGCGGGAGGCCGCGGCGGCGCCCTTCCCGGACTCGGTGACGACCTGTGCGGCGATGCCGTGCATGGCGGTGCGCATGCCGTCCGGGATGGAGTCGTAGACGGCGGTGGCGATCAGCGGGTGGACGAACTCCAGCTCGCTGTCGGTGACTTGACCGGCCGTCAGCTGGGGTTCGGTGAGGATGCGGGCGGTGCACAGGAGGTTGGCGCAGTGGTCGGCCTCGTGGTGGCTGAGGGTGGCCAGCCGGGCCACGAGGTCCACGGAGATACCCGTACCGAGAATGGCCGCCGCCCAGGCGAAGCGGGTGGCTTCGACGCCCAGGTCCTCCAGGCGGGCGACGAGACCACCGCCGCGTGCCGCGTTGTTGAGTTCGCGCAGTCGGCCGCAGGACGCCTCGACCGGGGCCAGTCCGGCGTCCCGGACCTTGGCGAGGAGTTCGACGGTCTCGTACGGGTTGCCGCCGGTGACCGCCCACACCTCGCGGCAGAACGGGGCGTCGGCGTGCGGGCCGAGGGTGGTGCGGGTGAGGCCGGCGGCGGCTGCCGGAGTCAGGGCATCGAGCGTGGCGACGGGGCCTGCCGCCCGGGCGATCGCCTCCAGATGGTCGGCACGGCCGCCGGTGGCCTCGCCGGGCCTGCGGGCGACCACGACGAGGACGGACAGGTCGTCGAGCCGCTCGGCGAACGCGGCCAGCCAGCGCAGGCTCTCCTGGTCGGCCCACTGGGCGTCGTCGATGAGCAGGACGAGCGGCCAGTCGCGCTTGGCGAGCCGCCGTACGGCCGCGACCAGGCCGTCGCACACGCCCTGCGGGTCGGCCAGGCGGTCGCCGGGTTCCGTGATGCCGAGGGCGGGGCCGGCGATGTCGTACCAGTCGCCGAGGTACTCTCGGGCCTCCTCCGGCATCAGCGACAGGAGCGCGGGCTGCAGCAGCTGGCGCACGACGTTGAAGGGGACGGACTTGAGGGTCTCGCCGCCGCGCACCGACCACACCGTGCAGTTGCGCCGGTCGGCGATGCGCCGGGTTTCGGCCAACAGCGCGGTCTTGCCGAGACCCGCCTCGCCGGTGAAGAGCAGCAGACTGCCCGAGGAGGAGTTGTCGACGCGTAAGGCCTCGATCGCCCGTTCCACGGCGGCGACTTGTGTGTCGCGCTCCCACAGGGCGGCAGAGCCGGCCGTCCCGGGCCGTTCCTCCGTCATCCCGCTACCTCCCCAAGTCGCCTGAACGACGTACAGAACCCGAGAGTAGCCGTCCGGCTGCCGCAGTGGAGGCGGGTCCGCGCAGGATTGCCGGGACGAGTGACAGGGAGTGCGGCAGGGCGACGTGGCGGGCCCGCCACCAGCCGTCGTGAAAGCTGTCGACGGTCAACAGCCCCTGAAACGAAGCTTGTTTTCCGTCATCGGCGGGTGCGCGTCCGCCCGCGGCACGCCCTCTCGGGCCGTCCCGTCCACGCACCCGGACGGGGACCTCCCCGCGTGCGCCCACGCACGGCCCCCACCTGCGGACCCTCCGACCGGCGCACTCCCGCAGGGCTGCGTTCACGGGCGCGGCGGGGAAGTTCATCGGGTGGTACGAGTCCGGTGTCCACGGCGGCTTCACTCCGGTGATCTCGGCCCCGCCCCTTCACCTCGACGGATGGCGGCGAGGCCGAGGCGCTGGTGAAAGCGCATGCGTACCTCGTACTGCTATTCCCATCCCGCCCGAGGGGGCGCAGCCTCGGGGGTGGCGCCGTCTCCTCCGACATGCTGCGGCTGCCGTCGGTGGCGAGGAGGTGCCGGTGCGGCTGGTGAGGGAGGGCGCTCGACCTCCCGTATCCCGCTATCTGGGCATCTCGGCCCGCTTTTCTGCGCCTTTCCCGGCGGAAAGGGGACTCCTCTCATCCGCCTTTCACGCGAGCCTCATACGGTGGGGGCATGACGCAGGAGACTCCTCCCGGCTGGTATTCCGACCCCGGGCAGACAAGTGACGGCCCCGCCACCGAGCGCTGGTGGGACGGCAGGACATGGACGGAACAGACCCGTCCCGAGGGCTCGGCCCCCGCCTGGGGTCCACCGGTGCTGGCCGCCGGCGGAGCGTACCCGGCGTATCCCGACCAATCGCCGACGGGCACCCGGCGCGGACTGCGCACGGGCATAGCCGTCGCGGTGGCCATCGCCGTCCTCGCCGGCATAGGCGGCGGCGTGTACGCGCTGACCAAGGACGACGGCGGCAGCGGCAGCAACGTGGGTTCGCAGATACCGGGCGGCCAGGGCGGCACCGGCGGGCAGGACGGCGGCGGCCAGGGCGGTCCCGGTGGCGGCACCGGGGGTGGCCCCGGCGGCGGCACGGGCGGGCAGACGCCGGACCCGCAGCAGTCCGAGCCCTCCGAGAGCCCGAAGATCGACAGCGGTTCCGTGCCCGACTCGACCAACGGGATCAGCATCCCGATCCCCGACGGCTGGTACGGCCAGTCGATCACCGTGGGCGGGCAGGTGACCTCGGACAGCTCGTACAAGTGCCCGGGCGACACGACGAAGACCTGCACCAAGGGCGGGGCGTACTCGGCGCCCGCGCTGGCGCTGGGCACGTCGGGCAGCACGGCCGAGGCGGTCGCCAAGGCGGACATCGCCGCGAACGCCGAGGACTCCTACGGCGGTACGACGTACGGGAAGATCACCTCGCACGACGTACTGGCCTCGAAGGCGGTGACCGTGGCCGGGCAGAAGGGCTATCTGGTCCGCTGGAAGGCGGTCACGAGCAAGGGCGTCGACGGCATCGTCGAGTCCCTGGCCTTCCCCGCGCCGTCGAATCCCCAGCAGATGGTCGTGGTCCGCTTCGGTGTCGACGCCGACCAGAAGGAGTCGGTGATCGACCAGATAACCTCCGGCATCAAGGTCTCCTCGGCCGGCGGGAGCGGGCAGGACGTCTGATCCGCCGATCCGCACCCCGGCACGGTGGATGTGGATCGGCCGGGTGGGACGCCTCTCCGCTCAAGAGGAATCCCACCCGGCCGGGGGGGTGCGCGCCGCCCCCGTCCCCACGGGTCGGCGCGGACAGGTCACCGTCCGGACGAGTCACGGACGGCGGCCTGCGTCTCAGGTGATGCCGAGTGCGGGCAGCACCGCGGCCTCCACGAATCCGACGAGGTAGTCCGAGTCCGCGTACGTCCCCTCCAGGACCGGGCGGGCTCGCAGCACACCCATCATCTGCGCCGGTACGTACTCCAGCGCCGGATGGCCGGCGGGGACCTCGCCACGCTCGACCGCGCGGCGGATCATCTCGCGGAACGCGGCCAGCTCCGGTTCGACGATCGCGTCGCGCAGAGCCTCCTGGAGTTCCGGGTCCTGCATGGCGGCATGACCGAGGGCCTGCAGCAGCTGGGTGTCGTGCCCCGACGCCTCGCCGAGCGCCCGCGCCGCCGCACGCAGGTCCCCGGCGAGGGACCCCGTGTCGACGGCGAAGCGGGCACGCCGGCTGGCGCGCAGCGCGGCGGCCACGAACTGCGGCTTCGTCTTCCACTGCCGGTAGAGCGTCGACTTGCTGCAGCGCGCGCTGGCGGCGACGCCTTCCATGGTCAGCGCCTCGTATCCACACTCGCGGATCTGGACGAGCACGGCGTCGAAGTACTCCTGCTCACGCTCCGGCGTGATTCTGGAGCGGCGCGAGGCGACGACCGGTTCCGGTCCCTCCGCGGCCTGCGACGTCATGACTGCGCTCCCTGTCCCCGTGGTTCCCGTGGTCCCGGTTGTCGTTCCTTGCCGGGCGGCTCTGTGGCTTATTCCCGATTCCGGTGTGGTGTAAGTCCATCGATACGCCAGTGTACCGGTACGGATTCGTTTCGGTACACTCTCGTATCGGTACACCAACGTATCGATGAGACGAGCGCCCGTACAGACGAGTTCCCGCCCATCACGCACCACGTGCGCACACGCGCCACCTCAGCGAAAGGGCCGGGGGATGAAAGCCAGCACCGAGCCTGCCAAGGCAGAACCCGCCGGTATACGACGGCCGCCGCTCGTCCGTGAACTCCTGCTGGTAGCAGGGCTGTTCCTCGTCTACAAGTTCGGTCGGCAGCTGGCGACCGGGCACACCGTCGAGGCCTTCCGGAACGCGCGGCACGTCTGGGACTGGGAGCGGGCCCTGCACCTCCCCGGCGAGGGCGCCGTGCAGTCGGTGCTGCTGCACAGCGACACCGCGATCCACTTCGCGAACACCTACTACGCGACCGTGCACTTCCCGGCCACCGTCGGCTTCCTGGTCTGGCTCTACCTGCGGCGCCCCGCCCACTACGTCTGGGCCCGCCGGATCCTCGCCGCGGTCACCGGGGCAGCCCTCGTGATCCATCTCACCTTCCCGCTGGCCCCGCCGCGGCTGCTCGGCGAGGCGGGCCTCATCGACACCGGCCAGGTGTTCGGTCCGACGGTCTACGGTGCCTCGCCCGAGGCCGACACCCTGTCCAACCAGTTCGCGGCCATGCCGTCGCTGCACTTCGGCTGGGCCCTGATGGTGGCGGTCGGTCTGATCGTCGCGACCCGCTCCCGCCTGCGCTGGCTGTGGCTGCTGCATCCTCTGGTGACTTTGCTGGTGATCGTCGGTACGGCGAACCACTACTGGCTCGACGCGATCGTGGCCTCGGCCCTGCTGGGTATCGCCCTCGCGGTCGTCCACGCACCCCACCGCACCGAGTCGACGGCGGGCGAGAGCAGCAGGCTCGCCCCGGCCGACGAGCCCGTCCTCGTGGGAGCGGCCCGATGAACGCCGCGACGCTCGCCGCAGTCGTCCTCTCCCTCTTCTCCGCCGTCGCCTACGCCGGCGCGGCGGTCGCCCAGGAACGGCTCGCCTCCCGCAACGCCGACGCGGGGATACGGCGGCTGCTGGCGACCGGCGCCTGGTGGGGTTCGGTGCTGCTCAACGCGGGGGGTGCGCTGCTGCATGTGGTCGCCCTCAAGTACGGCCCGCTCACCGTGGTGCAGCCGCTCGGCGCGCTCACGCTGGTCGCCGCGGTGCCGCTGGGCGCGCGGGTCGCCGGGCGCCGGGTCAGCGCGGTGGAGTGGCGCGGTACCGCCCTGACGCTGCTCGGCCTGGCGGCCATCCTGGTCACCGCGTCCGGTCCGGAGCCCGACGACGTCCTGAGTCTCCCGGAGGCCCTGGCGGTCGCGGGTACGACGATGGTCCTGATCGGGGTGCTGGCCCGCCCCGGCGCCCGGCCCGGCCTGCGGCACGCGAGCGCGTCCGGCATCGCGTCCGGGGTCGCCTCGGCGCTCACCCAGACGGTCACGGTCGCGGCGACGAACAGTTCGGGTCCGCTGATCGGCTGGCAGGTGATCGGGGTGGCGCTGCTGGTCGCGGCGTTCGCGGCGGGCGGCCTGATCCTGTCCCAGACCGCCTACCGGGGCGGCCTCGGCGGTCCGCTGGCCCTGGTGACGCTGGCCAATCCGGTCGCCGCGGCGGTGATCGGCCTGACGCTGCTAGGCGAGCGGCTCCAGGGCGGGGCCTCGGGTCTGCTTCTGGCGCTGGCGGGCGCGGGGCTCGCGGGGTGGGGTGTGGTGACGCTGTCGCGGGCGACACCGGAGCCGGTTCCGGTGTCCGTCCCGGTGTCTCCGGAGCGCGTCGTGATTCCGTCTGCGGCAGCGGCGGCTTCAGCTTCGGCAGCGGCTTCGGTCCTGGCCGACGAGGAGCATCCGGTGGCGTGGGTTCTCGCCCTGGAGGCCCATTCGGCACCCGTCGAACCGTCGTTGATGCCCCGGCAGCCGTCGGAGCCGGGACACCTCACATCACTGTGAACCGACCGGCCCCTGTGAACACGCTTGTGTACAGGGGCCTCGGTCGGTCTCTGTGAACCGACCCGTCCTCTGTGAACCGATCTGTCAGCCCAGGCCCCGTGAATCCTGCTTCAGCGCCGTGTCGACGGTCAGCGCCGTCGCCACCACGAGGCTCAGCAGGGGCTCGGGCAGCTGGTAGTGGATCTGCAGGACGTAGTTGTCCGCGGTCGTGAACATCGTCTTCGCCAGACCTTCCCAGGTCTTGGTGATGCGGGCGACCTCGTTCTCCGCGTGGTCGACGATCGCGAAGTTCCAGGCCCGCCAGTTCTCCGCCTTGATCGCGCCGACCTGCTGGCCACCCGCGTTGATCGCGAAGTTGATCTTCCCGATCATGTTCTGCTGGACGATCTCACCGACCGGCGAACCGTCCGGACGCTGCACGATCACGCGCGACTTCAAGAACTTCCGGGGGCGCGTCAGCAGCAGCACCGGCTGTCCGTGGGCGTCCCGGATCTCCAGCTTGTGCGTCATGTACTGGTCGAGGCTGGAGACGAACCGCAGGATCTTCTTCAGCGCGCTCTGTCCGACCTGGACGACCGAGCCGAGTTCCCGGCCCTGCTGGTCCATGACCTTGTACTCGTTGGTCAGCTCGATCAGCTTGGCCTTCTGGTTGACCACCAGCACCGGCTCGGTGAACAGCGTGCCGCCGCCCGCCCCCGCCGCGACCCCGGCCTGCTGCTGCACCTGCCGCTGCACCCGCGCGTCGGCACCGGCGGCGGGCTGCGGGGCGCCGACCCCCTTCTGGGGCTGCCCCTGGGGCGGACCGAATCCCTGCTGGGGCGGCTGAACCGGCGCCGCCTGCGGCTGCGGGGCCTGGGACTGCTGTGCCTGCTGCTGGTCGGTGTTGGTGTGGTCGGTCCACTGGGAACCGTCCCAGTACCGGAGCGTCTGGGGCGCTCCATGCGGATCCGCGTACCAACCTGCAGGTATGTTCGATTGCGTGGTCACCGGGGCACACTACCGTGACGTGGCTGGCTGACAACCATGTCCCGGTCAAAGCACCCCGGGCCCGCTTCACCCTCTCAGCAGGTCACGATCGCCGGATCGCTCACACCCGCCCGGCCGTTCTCCACGTGGCCGGCGAACCGGCGCAGGAACGACGCGTCGGCGTCCGAGGTGACCGTCACGTCGTACCACCGCTTGCTGGCCCCCAGGTCCACCCGGTGCCGCACGGTGGCCCCGGCCCGCACCCTGATCCTGCGCGAGTGTCCCCCGTACCCACTGCTCAGCTTCAACTCCACCGTCTTGGAGCCCTTGTTGCTGAGGGTCAGCTCAAGGTCGTCCCCGACGTGCCGTGCGGTCACCTCGGGGCCGGCGGCGCCCTTGCCCCGGCCCTTGAAGACGCGGAGGAAGCCGTTCGGGCCGTGCACCGTCAGGTCGTAGGCATCCTTCGAGTACGCCGAGTTCCAGGTGTCGGAGACGGTCTTGCCGGCGCCGGTGGTGTACGCCCACGGGCCGTCGGTGCGGTTGCCGGAGGTCACGAGGAAGGAGGCGCCGGCGTGGGCTCCGGAGGCGAAGGCGAGCGTGAACTTTCCGGCCGCCAGGTCTGCCGAACCGTCCACGTACGGGACGTACTTGAGCGGACGGGCCGGGCGCAGGCCGCGCTCCTGCCGGGGCAGGACGGGGTTGGCGGGCGGGACCGGGACGTAGTCCGGGTGGCGGTCCTTGTCCGGCGGCTGGTAACCGTCGGTGTCGGGGAGGGCCACCGGCCTGGTGTCCTTGCGGGCGAAGTCGAAGGCGGCCGTCAGGTCGCCGCAGACCGCGCGCCGCCAGGGCGAGATGTTGGGCTCGTGCACGCCGAAGCGGCTCTCCATGAACCGGATGATCGACGTGTGGTCGAGCGTCTCCGAGCAGACGAACCCGCCCTTGCTCCAGGGCGAGACGACCAGCATCGGCACCCGCTGCCCGAGCCCGTAGGTACCGGCCGCGTGACGGCTGTCGCCCTTGAACAGGTCCGGGCCGACGTCGACCGTCGACTTGCCCTGCGCGTCCGACTGGGGCGGGAACGGCGGCACGAGGTGGTCGAAGAAGCCGTCGTTCTCGTCGTACGTGATGAACAGGGCGGTCTTCGCCCACACCTCGGGGTCGGAGGTGAGCGCGTCCAGGACCTGGGCGATGTACCAGGCGCCGTAGTTCGCGGGCCAGTTGGGGTGCTCGGTGAAGGCCTCGGGGGCGACGATCCAGGAGACCTGCGGCAGCTTGCCCCCTGACACGTCTGCCTTGAGCTGGTCGAAGAAGCCCTCGCCCTTGCGGGCGTCGGTGCCGGTGCGGGCCTTGTCGTAGAGGGGGTCGCCGGGCTTCGCGTCGCGGTACTGGTCGAAGTAGAGGAGCGAGTTGTCGCCGTAGTTGCCCCGGTAGGCGTCCGAGATCCAGCCCCAGGAGCCGGCCGCGTCGAGCCCGTCACCGACATCCTGGTAGATCTTCCAGGACACGCCCGCCTTTTCGAGACGCTCCGGGTACGTCGTCCAGCTGTACCCCACCTCGTCGTTACCGAGGACGGGCCCGCCGCCCTTACCGTCGTTGCCCGTGTAGCCCGTCCACATGTAGTAGCGGTTCGGGTCGGTGGAGCCGATGAACGAGCAGTGGTACGCGTCGCAGATGGTGAAGGAGTCGGCCAGCGCGTAGTGGAACGGGATGTCCTTGCGGTTCAGGTAGGCCATCGTCGTCGAGGACTTGGCCTGGATCCACTTGTCGTACTTGCCGTTGTTGAAGGCGACGTGCCCGTCGCTCCAGCCGTGCGGGAGGTCCTGGATGAAGGCCAGCCCGAGGTCGTCGGCGTCCGGGCGGAAGGGCAGTACGTCCTTGGTGCCGTCCGACTGGTGCCACACCGACTTGCCGTTCACCTGGGTGACCGGGTGCGGGTCGCCGAAGCCCCGGACTCCGCGCAGCGAACCGAAGTAGTGGTCGAAGGACCGGTTCTCCTGCATGAGGACGACGATGTGCTCGACGTCCTTGATCGTCCCGGTGCGGTGGTGCGCGGGGAGGGCGGCAGCGCGCTCGATGCTGCTGGAGAGCGCGGTGAACGCCGTGGTCGCGCCCGCGAGTTGGAGGAAGTGGCGCCGGTTGACTTCGGGCATGGGGGAGGAGCCTCTCGTCCTGATGACGGCATTGGGTAAAACGTGACGGAATGCGCGCGCCTGGAGTTTCCCAGGGGTACCGAACGGCACGGAAGGGTCCGGTGGCATCCGCGTGAAGGTCATCGGTACGTGAGATGTGGGGCGGGCCAAGGCCGGCCCAGGAAACCCCCACGGAAGCGTCCAGGCGGTTGGCGCTGATACCGCTGAGGTGGGTGCGGCGCCCGGAGACGTCGTGGCGCCACTCGGGCCCAACAGCGCGGGCCGGACCACCGCACTCTGGGCGTACCGAATCCCTTCCGTCAGACGGAAGGGATGTTGCGGCGCTGTGACGCCCTTCCCGACGATGTCACCACCGCAGACCGACGGGAGTCGCACCCATGCCGCACACGACCAGTTTCGCCAGGAACCAGTGGTACGTCGCCGCCTACAGTCACGAGGTGGGCCGGGAACTGCTCGGCCGCACGATCCTCGGTGAGCCCCTCGTCTTCTACCGGACCGAGGGCGAGGGGACGCCCGTCGCCCTGCACGACCGCTGTGTGCACCGGCGCTACCCGCTCTCCGAGAGCGGACTCGACGGCGACCGGATCGTGTGCGGATACCACGGCTTCACCTACGACACCACGGGTATGTGCGTGTACGTGCCCGGGCAGAAGCGCGTCCCGCGCACCGCCCGCGTCGCCTCCTACCCGGTGGTCGAGCAGGACGCCCTGATCTGGGTGTGGATCGGCGACCCGGCCCTCGCCGACGCCGGCACCATTCCGCGGGCCCGGCATCTGGACTCCCCCGGCTGGGTCACCGTCAAGGGCATGGAGCCGATCGACGCCGACTACGGCCTGCTCGTCGACAACCTCCTCGACCTCTCCCACGAGACCTACCTCCACGGCGGCTACATCGGCACCCCGGAGGTCGCCGAGACGCCGATCACCACGGAGGTCGACGAGGGTGCGGGCATCGTCCGGGTGAGCCGGCACATGGACGACGCCGAGTGCCCGCCGTTCTACGCCAGGTCGACCGGCATCGAGGGGCGGATCACGCGCTGGCAGGACATCGAGTACCACGCGCCCTGCCTGTATCTGCTGCACAGCCGGATCGCGCCGGTGGGTGTCCTGCCCGAGGCCGACGGCAGCGACCCGAACGGTTTCCACACCGAGATCACGTACGCCATCACGCCGTCGGCCGACGGGAAGGTGTACGACTTCTGGATGGTCTCGCGCGACTGGGCGACGGACGACGACGAGGTCACCGAGTTCCTGCGGGGCAACAACCACACCGTCGTCATGCAGGACGTCGACGCGCTCAACCTCCTTCAGCGGACGCTGGGTTCGGAGCGGTCCGGATACCAGGAGCTGAGCATCAACATCGACACCGGCGGTCTCGCCGCCCGCCGTATTCTCGCCCGGCTGGTCGAGGAGGGCGACAAGCCGGTGGAGAAGGTCCTGTGAGCGGCAGCCCCACAGGCGAGATCTACCGCATCGCCTGGCTGCCGGGCACGGACGTCCTGCACGGCACCTGTCACTGCGGCCGCGAACACAGCTCGCAGGACCCCATCGAGATGTGGGAGTGGATGCTCGCCCACCCGCAGGGACATCAGCCGCAGGCGGACCAGACGCAGGGAAACAGCTCATGAGCGTGTACGAGGCCGAACTCGTCGTCGAGCGGCGGGAGTCGGCCGCCGACGGCGTGCTGGCGCTCACCCTGCGGCACCCGCTGGGCGACGAGCTGCCGGGCTGGGAGCCGGGCGCGCACGTCGATGTCGTGCTCGGGCCGGAGCTGGAGCGGCAGTACTCACTGTGCGGCGACCCCGCGGACCGGTCGGCGTGGCGGATCGCGGTGCTGCGCGAGCCGGCCGGGCGTGGTGGATCGGCGTACGTGCACGAGCAGTTGGGGCTCGGTGACAAGGTGCGGGTACGCGGGCCCCGGAACCACTTCGCGCTCAAGCCGGCACCCCGCTACCGCTTCGTCGCCGGCGGTATCGGCATCACGCCGATTCTGCCGATGCTCGCCGCCGCCGAGGCCGCGGGCGCGGAGTGGACGCTGCTGTACGGCGGGCGCACCCGTAACTCCATGGCGTTCACGGAGGAGTTGGGGCAGTACGGGGACAAGGTCAGGTTCGCTCCGCAGGACGAGACAGGGCTCCTGGACCTCGACTCGGAGATCGGGCGGCTGCCGGAAGGCACCCTCGTCTACTGCTGTGGTCCCGGGGCCCTCCTGGACGCGGTGGAGTCGGTCTGCCCGGCCGGTGCGCTGCACGTCGAGCGGTTCGCTCCCAAGGCCCAACAGGGCGGTGTCGACACCGAGTTCGAGGTCGTCCTGCAGCGCAGCGGTCGTACGCTGACCGTGCCCGTCGAGGTGTCCGTGCTGGACGCCGTGCGCGGCGCGGGGGTCGAGGTGCTCTTCTCGTGCACCGAGGGCACCTGTGGCACATGTGAGACGGACGTGCTCGAAGGCACCCCGGACCACCGGGACTCAGTGCTCTCGGACGAGGAGCGGGAGGCGGGCGAGACCATGCTCATCTGTGTGTCCCGGTGCCGTGGTCCGCGGCTCGTCCTCGACCTCTAGAACCACCGTCCCGCCGTCCCGGTCCCGCCGGGGCGGCGACTCACACGGCAAAGGCATTGACCCTGCTTCACCCGGGGCTTTACGTTCCCGCTGAGCACGACCGAGTACGACCGAGCACGACCGAGCACGGCTGCGAACGACTGCGTACGTCCGCGCTGTCCGCGCACAACTCGCCACCACCTGGCACAACCTGTCGGAGTACCACGATCGGTCCCACAGGAGGAGTCTTGCGTCGTCTTTTAACCGGTCTCACGGCCGTCACGCTCCTGGTCACCGCGACGGCCTGTGGGTCGTCGGACGGTTCCGGTTCACCGGACGGCACCACGCCGTCCGGCGGCACCACCACTCTCAAGGTCGGCATCATCCCCATCGTCGATGTCGCGCCCCTCTATCTCGGCCAGCAGAAGGGCTTCTTCAGCGAGCGCGGGCTCAAGCTGTCCCTGACCCTCGCGCAGGGCGGCGCGGCGATCGTGCCGGGTGTCGTCAGCGGTCAGTTCCAGTTCGGCTTCAGCAACGTGACGTCACTGATGATCGCCCAGGCCAACAGCGTGCCCGTCGAGGCCGTCGCCAACGGCATCGCATCAACTGGTGTGCAGGGCAAGGACTTCAGCGCCCTCACCGTGAAGAAGGACAGCCCGATCAAGTCGGCGAAGGACCTCGAGGGCAAGAAGGTCGCCGTCAACACCCTCAAGAACATCAACGAGACCACGGTGCGCGAGTCGGTGCGCAAGGCCGGCGGCGACCCGGACAAGGTGACGTTCGTCGAGCTCGCCTTCGACCAGATGCCCGCCGCCCTCGACGGCGGGCAGATCGACGCGGCCCAGGTCGTCGAGCCCGCCCTCGCGACGGTCAAGAGCCAAGGGGGCCGTGAGATCGCCTGGCCGCTGGTGGACGTCGCGCCGAACTGCACCGTCGCGATGTACTTCACCTCGACCCAGTACGCCCGGAAGAACCCGGAGTTGGTGAAGAGGTTCCAGGAGGCCACCGCCGAGTCCCTCGCCTACGCCGACGCCCACCCGGACGAGGCCCGCCAGGCCGTCACGACGTACACGAAGATCCCGGCGGACGTGCTGGCGAAGGTGACCCTGCCGAAGTGGCCGGCCGAGGCGAACCGTGCGTCGATCGAGGCACTGGAGAAGCTGGGCGAGGCCGACGGTCTCTTCAAGCAGTCCCCCGACCTGGACAAGCTGCTGCCGTGAGGGGGGCGAACGCCTTGCTCGGTACGGCCCGGTCTCGTCGAGGAGGCGTATCTCCCGCCCGTCGCCCCGATCGCCGGCGGTCGCGGTGGGCGCCGGCATCGCCGTCGTGAACCTCGTCCCGGGTCTGCTCGGCCGGCACCACGGCCTGCGCGCCTCGGACCGGCGGGCGCCGTGAACCTCGTGAACCTGAAAGGGCGATCCATGGGCACGCTTCTCGATGTCACCGGCCTGAACAAGGTCTACGACGGTTCCGGGCGCCGGGTCGAGGCGGTGCGGGACCTCACCTTCGGCGTCGAGGCGGGTGAACTGGTCTGTCTGGTCGGGCCGTCGGGGTGCGGCAAGACGACGCTGCTGAAGTGTGTGGGCGGACTGCTGGCACCGACGGCGGGCCAAGTGACGCTCGCGGGGCGGCCGGTGAACGGACCGCCGCCCGGAATGGCCTTCGTCTTCCAGGAGTACGGCCGCAGTCTGTTCCCCCTGGATGCGTGTCGGCGACAACGTCGAACTCCCCCTCAGGCAGAAGAAGCTGACCAGGACCCGGCGCCGCGAGCTGGTCGCGGACGCGCTGCGTTCGGTGGGCCTCGCGGACGCCGCCGGGGCCTACCCCTGGCAGCTGTCCGGCGGTATGCAGCAGCGGGTCGCGATCGCCCGCGCGCTCGCCTACGAGCCCGACGTACTGCTGATGGACGAGCCGTTCGCGGCGGTCGACGCCCAGACGCGCGCCGATCTGGAGGATCTCGTACGGGGGCTGTGGCGGGAGCATGGGATCACGATCCTGTTCGTCACGCACGACATCGACGAGGCCGTGTATCTCGGTCAGCGGGTGATCGTCCTGTCCGCGTCCCCGACCGTCGTCAGGGAGGAGCTGGAGATCGATCTGCCGGACGAGCGCGACCAGTTGCACACCCGGGTCGCCCCCGCTTCGCCCAACTCCGTACGCGTGTGTACGAGCAGATCCAGGCGGCCAAGCGCGCGACACCCGCGCCGGGCCCGACCGACAGGACGTAAGGACAGGACCCGGGCCGGTGGACGGGCGGTGGCCCCGGTGCCGTCGACGACCTGAACGCCGACGGTTCCGGGGCCAGGTCCCGTCTCACGCCTCCGGGGCCGGCACCACGCTCAGGTGGCTCGCCGAGCGCCGCGGGCGGCGTGGTCCGCGTGGGGCGTCCGCCGGGCGCCGCGGCTCGCGGAACACCAGCGTCAGCCTCGTGTAGCCCATGTTCTCAAGGGACTCGGGGGTCTCGCCCACAACGCGGCACTCGATGGCGCCCCAGCGCGGGTCGGGGTGCAGCAGCGGTCGTACGGCCCCGTCGTCCTGGACGGCCTCCGCGCCGACCGCCCGGATCCAGTGCGGCAGGCCCTGCCGGTAGGCGGCCTCCATGATCGGGTCCTGGGCGATGTCCCGGCGGATGGCCTGAATGCCTCGGTCCTGGCCGTGCCGCTCCACGGCGGCGGCGAAGTGCGCGAGCATCGGCAGACACCAACTCGACTCGTGCTCGCCGAGGACCGTGCCCGCGTCCGGATGGAAGAGGACGAAACGGAGGAAGTTGTCGCCGGGCATGGCCGTGGGATGCGGACCGACGGCGCGGAAAAGTGTCTCGAACGCGGTGTTGGAGAGGACCACGTCCCAGCGGTGGTCGAGGACGACCGACGGAAAGGTCACCGCCTCCAGAAGCGTGGCGTAGTCCCGCAGGTACGCCTGGGCCTCGGGCCCCTCGGGGACGGGCCGCGGCGCCGGCCGCTGCCCTCCTGCCTGAAATGCCATCGGGAGGTCACCCCTCTTGCCTATGCGGCCTTCACGCGGCGCCCTGATCCTGCTGCCCTGGGACGAGCCGTGTCAACTATCGTGGCATTTCATGCCTGTTGACGGCTGAATCTGGCCACAGATGTGGCGAGAGCTGGATGTGAGTTCGAACAACCCGCTACTCTCTCCGGGCAGTTCACAACGCCTGACAAGGTCGCGGACGACGCACACGTCATGGACGGCGTACACGTCATGGATGACGCACACAGAGACACAAAGACCCAGAAGACGGTAGGAGACCTGTCGGTGACGGATGGCTACGAGGTTCCGGGCGCCACGGCGACGGTTCTGCTGTCCGCCGTCGTGGTCCGGGTCACCGCACTCGCGGACCGGCTCGGTGTGTCGCACGCCGAGGTCTTCCACACCGGGCGGCTCTCCGTCGCGTCCGGCGTTCCGGAGAGCGTCGTCAAGGTTCTGCTGAGCGGGCAGAGCGCCGGCGAACCCGACCTCCAGGCCCGTTTCCTCCAGCGGCTGGACCTGCTGCGCCGCACCCGCCTCAAGCCGAACGGCCGCAAGTACACGCAGCAGGAGATCGCCGACGGCGCCGGCATGTCGCGCCAGCAGGCGGGCGCCCTCATCAACGGCGACCGGCGCCCCACCATGGAGCACTGCGACGCCATCCAGCGCTTCTTCAGAGTGCACGCCGGATTCCTCACCGCGGAGGATCCCGAGGCGCTCGCGGGCGCCCTCCAGCGCTCCGAACAGGAGCTTCTCCAGCAACTCGCCGACCGTGAGCGCAAGGCGGCGAAAACCACCAGCGACCCGCTGGAGCGGCTGCTGCAGGACCACGGCGTCCGCGGAATCGCCTGGCGTGCCGCGCAGTTGCCCTCCGACCAGCACCGCGACAAGGTCGCCGAATGGCTGGACATGCTTCTGGAGAGCGTCAAGCGGCCGGAGTCGTGATCCGAGGGATGACTGTGAACATCGGCAAGGAAATGCGCCAGCTGTGCGGCGAGTTGGTGACCGAGCTGAGGCTCCCGGCACCGGCCGAACCCGCCGACCTCTACGCCGCGCTGTGCGACGCCATGAGCAGACGCCGCGGCCGCCCCGTGGTGTTCCGCGCAGCTCCCTTCCCGCCCGGCACGGCAAGCGGGTTGTGGCTCGACATGGCCGACCAGGACCTCATCGTGGTCGAGGAACGCACCGCGCCCGACCACCAGTTGGTGATCCTGGGGCACGAGCTGTGGCACATGCAGGCCGGGCACTGCGGCCACCACGTCGAGGGAGCGGCGGTCGCCGCCCGACTGCTCAGCGACACCGCGGACCTCCAGGCCACGGTCCGCAAGGTGGCCGCGCGCACCCGCTCCGACCTCGCCGACGAGCAGGACGCCGAGAGCTTCGGCCTGCTGCTGGCCAGCAAGTGCCGTACGTGGCTGGCCGGTTCGGCACGCCGGCCGCTACGGCGTGACCAGCTCGCGGGCCGGATCGAGGCCTCCCTGGGCTATCGCGGGCCGCAGAGCTGAGGCGGCGTCCGCCGTGAACGACTCCAGTTACTACGTGCCGTCCGCCGCGATGGTGATCGTCCTCCTCCTCAAGGGCCGGGCGGTGCTGCGCGCCTGGCGTGACCCGCTGCTGCGGTCGGTCTACGCGCTGCTCCTGCTGTCCGTGCTGGTGTTCTTCTTCGCGGCCCCGCCGACCATCGCGTGGGTCAACCGCGTCACCGCCGTGCCCAACTTCTCGGCGCCGCTGGTGTACTGCCTGCTGAGCGCGTTCAGCGCCTCCTGTCTGGTGCTGATCATCAACTGGCGCGGCGGCCCGCCCGAGGCCACCCGGCGCGCCTCGCGCCGCTGGATCGCCGGGTACGCGGCGGTGATCGTGGCCACGGCCGTCCTGTTCGCCCTCGGGGACGCGCCCGAGCAGCGCCTGCGCGACTTCGACACGCACTACGCCAACACCCCGTTCATCCGCGAGATGATCGTGCTGTATCTCGTCGCGCTCGCCGTCTCGAACGTCGCGATGAACATGGTGTGCTGGCCGTGGGCGCTCCAGGTGCACGGCTGGCTGCGGGTGGGGCTGCTCGTCATCGTGGCCGGCTTCTTCTGCAACATCGCCTTCGCGGCGGCCAAGCTGACGGCCGTGATCGCCCGCTGGAACGGCGGGAACCTCGACTATCTGAGCACCTACGTCGCCCCCGCGATGGCCGCCGCCGCGGAGGTCGTCACCGCGGCCGGCTTCTGCATCCCGCTGGCCTTCCAGCGCGTCGGGGACGTGTGGAGCACCTGGTCGACGTACCGCCGGCTGAGCCCGCTGTGGCGCGAGCTCGCACCCCTGTCGGACCACGGCGAGCGCGCGGTCCGGATCGCCTGGTGGTCCCCGGCCGAACTCCAGGTCACCCAGCGGGAGTCCGACATCCACGACGGCATGCTCAGCCTGTACCCGTACTTCGACCCGACCGTCCGCACGCGGGCCTACGAAGCCGCCCGCACAGCGGGTTCCTCCCCCGACGCCGCCCGGGCGGAGGCGGACGCGGCCATGGTGACGGCCGCCTTACGGGCCCGCACGGCGGACCCGGAGGGCACCGTGATCAGCGCGGCGGCAACAGCGAACGGCGGGCCTCCGTCGGCGACCGAGGGCCCCCGTGACCTGGTGGGCATGTCCCACGCCCTGCGCACATCACCGGTGGTCGCGGAGATACGGGAGGGGCGGGGGTTCTGAAGGGCGCGGAGCGGTGTCGATGCGCGGCCCCGCCGCGTGGGCGCAGCCGGCCACGACGGACCCGCACCCGAAGAACTAGGTCGCACTACGCTCGCTGACCTCCCGCAACCCCTGTTCCCTCACCTGCGCGGGCCGCCCGTCCACCAACAGCTCCCGCCAGTGCTCGCGACTCCACGCCGCCGGCGCACTCCCGCCGGTGAACTCCTCCACCAGTGCCACGAACCGTGCCGGATCGCTGTGGAACGGAAAATGGCCCGCCCCCTCGAATATCTCCAGCCGGCTCCCCGGCATCGCCTCGTGCGCCCCGTACGCGTGCCGCACCGGCACCACGCTGTCCCGGTCCCCCCACAGCAACATCGTCGGCATGCCCTCGGTGAGATAGCACCGGTCGAGCATCGTCACGACCTGCCCCCGCCAGTCGACCACCGCACGCAGCGTACGGATGAAGGCGTTGCGCGAGGTCTCGTCGGGCAACGCGTCCACCAGTGTCAGCAACTCGGGTGCGTCCCGCCCGAGATCGGTGTCCAGAAGCTTCATCAGTCCCACGACGAGCCCCACTTGGAGCCGCATCCCGGGCAACCGCAGGGCGGAGAGCGCGAGATGGGCGCCGGGCAGTGAGACCGCCCGCAGGACCGGGTTGACCTCGCGGCCCACGCCGCCCGCGCTGACCAGGATGAGCCGCTCGGTGCGCTCGGGGAACTGGTAGGCGAACTGCATGGCCACCCCGCCGCCGAGGGAGTGTCCGACGAGCGTCGCGGACTCGATGCCGAGGGTGGTGAGCAGATCGCGCACGCCGTTGGCGTAGGCGGCCACCGAGTAGTCGGCGCGTGGTTTGTCGGAGGCGCCGTGGCCGAGGAGGTCGGGGGCGATCACGGTGTGGCTGCGGGCCAGGTCCGGAATCAGCCCGGCCCAGGTCGCCGAGGAGTCCCCGATGCCGTGGATCAGGACGAGTGCGGGGCCCTCGCCGGCCATGCGGAAGGCCCGGCGGTACCCGTGCACGACGCGGTACCGCAGTTCCAGTTCGTCGTCGCCGACCGGTCGCAGCCGTACGGCGCGTGCCGGTCCGTGACGCGGGATGTCCGACACACCGCTCACCTCCCCGCTTCCAGTGCCATGAACTCCGTACCGAAAACCCTTTCCCCTCAGCGTAGAACCCCATTCTCACCAGGCGTTTCGAGAAGGTTTCGCCTCCGCTAACCGAGCGAACCGACGTGCACGGAAACGGGATTGTCAGTGGCGGGCGGCAAGCTGGGAGGTGCAGGGATGAGCAGAGATGACGCCGACATGGGGAGAGCCGTCCGATGCCGACCGCCGTACTGACCGACCGTGAGCGCACCGCCGTACAGGCCTACCTGCGGCTGCTGCACACCGTCCGCGCAGCCTTCGACGTACCGCCGGGGAGCCACCGGCCACCCGTCGTGCCGCCCACCGTCCTCGCGGAGGCGGAGGCGGCCCTCGCGGAGGCGGGTCTGACGGGCAACGAGGAGAGGTTCTTCCGGTTGCTCAGACAGGCCGGTGCGGCACACTGACCGCCGTCGCCAGCAGCCCGTACCGCACGGTCCAGCGCCCGTCGAAGTACCCGAGTTCCCGGCCGTCGACGACCGGTCCGGGGACCAGCAGCCGGGCCCGGAAGGTGCCGTACGGGTGCGGGCCGGGCCCGGCCGAGAACGCGATGTCGGCCTCGC
Source organism: Streptomyces kryoterrae (assembly GCF_054072135.1). Taxonomy (NCBI): domain Bacteria; kingdom Bacillati; phylum Actinomycetota; class Actinomycetes; order Kitasatosporales; family Streptomycetaceae; genus Streptomyces; species Streptomyces kryoterrae. The sequence continues at coordinate 1,521,977 of NZ_CM133358.1, forward strand.
TGAAGTCCAGCCACTTGCCGGTGAGCGGGAACCACGCCTTGTAGACCGCTTCCTTGGCGCTGAACAGCAGCCGGTCCCAGTGCACGCGGTTTCCGTGCGTGCCGGGGCCGTCCGCCGTCAGTGCGCGCAGGTGTGCGAGTTCCGTCGGCAGGGCCACGGACTCGAGGACGCCTTCGGGCAGCGGCTGGTGGGGTTCGGCGTCGATGCCGACGGAGGCCAGGTCGGTGGCGCGGACCAGCGCGGCGGCGCAGTAGCCCTCGCAGTGGGTCATGCTGCCGACCAGGCCGGCCGGCCACTGCGGGGCGCCCCGCTCACCGGGCAGCACGGGCTGCGGCGGCACGCCGAGCTTCTCCATGGCCCGGCGGGCACACGCCCGGACGAGGGTGAACTCGCGGACGCGCTTGGGCACCGCCCGGCTCACGAGCTCCTGTTCCGCGGGGTACAGCGTCCCGGCCCCGAGGCCGCCGGCCCCGTACGCTCCGTCGGGCGTCTCGTCACCGTACGTTTCCACGGCCACCACCGTGGCCGGAAGCAGCTCCTCGATCATCGGATCCGACCTCCATCGGCAGTATGCGGCGCAGCCTTCCCGGGTCTCCCGGGCGCTTCTGCCATTCGCGGGGGTAGCCCACTGACACTTCTTCGAAGCGGACGCCCTCGTGCCAGGTGGTCCGAGGGATGTGCAGATGGCCGTAGACCATGGTCGTGACGCGGAACCGGCGGTGCCAGTCGGCGGTCAGTGTGGTGCCGCACCACATCGCGAACTCCGGGTGCCACAGCACGTCCGTCGGATGCCGGTCCAGCGGATAGTGGTTGACGAGCACCGTCGGCAGATCGTCGGGCAGCTCGGTGAGCCGCCGCTCCGTCTGGGCCACCCGGGCCCGGCACCAGGCCTCACGGGTCGGATAGGGGTCGGGGTGCAGGACGTACTCGTCGGTGCAGACGATGCCCGTGCCCTCCGCGTACGCGAGCCCCTCCTCCTTGGTCGCGCAGCCCCGCGGCAGGAAGGAGTAGTCGTAGAGGAGGAAGAGCGGCGCGACGGCGACGGGGCCGCCGGGGCCCTCCCACACGGGGTAGGGGTCCTCGGGCGTCGTCACACCCAGCTCGCGACAGAGATCGACCAGGTGTTCGTAGCGGGCGACTCCGCGCAGGGTGACCGGGTCCTTGGGGTGGGTCCACAGCTCGTGGTTGCCGGGCGCCCAGATCACCTTGCGGAACCGGCCGGCGAGGGTTTCGAGGACCCAGCGGATGTCGGCCACCGACTCCGACACGTCGCCGGCGACCAGAAGCCAGTCGTCGTCCGTCCCCGGGCGCATCTGTTCGACCAGGGCACGGTTCTCCGGGTAGCCGATGTGGAGATCACTGATCGCCAGCAGCTGTCCGGCACCGCCGGCCGTCGTCTCCACCCCAGCCCCTTCCGCATCGGAACTCCGCCCCCGCGGGCGCGCGTTCGGATCAACAAGAACACATCCCCGACAGCCGGACAAGTACGGCTTCCGGGCCTCCGGACGCCCCTTCCGCGCAGCTCACCGGGCGGGCCGAAGATCATTACAGGTGACCACTGGTGGTGCACAACACAACACACGGGGTACTGCTGTCGATTCCGTAACACGCGCGTAGCAGTAACAGGGTCTGCGGAGCCTTATGATCGCCTCAACACTTCCGCCAAAAACCCGGTTCGCACCCGGGTGGCTTGTGGTGTTCCCAACTCTCCCCTGGCCGGGCTCGGCCCTGTTTTGCCGTGCCCGTGAACCTTGAAAGGTGGCCCTGCATGGTCTCTCGCGTACGCGTCTGGCTCAACCGCACGTACGCGGAGAACGTGTTCTTCATGGAACAGCTGCGGAGAAATCCCAGCGACCGCGCGGTCGAGATCCACGCCACCCACGGGGACGCCGACTCCCCCGTCCTGGCCGCCGCCGACACCGCCGCCATGGAGCCCGAGGGCCTGTCCCCCGCCGCGTACGTGGAGTACGCGCTCGACCAGTGCGACCGCCGCGAGATCGACGTGTTCGTGCCGCGTCTGCACCAGGACGCGATCGTCGAGCACCGCGCGGACTTCGAGGCCGTGGGCACCAAGCTGCTCGCGCCGACGCCCGAGGCGGTGGCCGTCTTCCAGGACAAGGCGACCGCGTACCAGGCCGTCGAGGCGGTCGGGGTTCCGGTGCCGCCGTGGTGGCGGGTACGGACCGCCGACGAACTCCTCGTCGCGGTCGAGCAGTTGGAGGCCGACGGCCACAAGGCGTGCTTCAAGCCGGCGGCGGGCGCGGGCGGGGTGGGCTTCCGCGTGATCACGCGCACCCCCTTCTCGATGTCGCACCTCAACGGGTTCCCCACCCCCTACGTCCAGTTGGACATGGTCCTCGACGTGCTGCGGAACACCGACGAGGACGTCGACTGGCTGGTGATGCCCCGTCTGGAGCAGCCGGAGGTGTCGGTGGACTGCCTCACCGGCCCCGACTCGCGCATCCGGATGGCGATCGGCCGCACCAAGAACGGCCGGCGGCGCGGCTTCACCCTCGACGAGGCCTGGCTGCAGCCCGCGCGGCTCATCGCCGAGGGCTTCGGTCTGCACCACCTGAGCAACATCCAGTTCCGGATGTACGAGGACCGGCCGGTGCTGATGGACGTCAACACGCGTCCGGCCGGCGGCCTGCACCAGCTCCAGCTGTGTGGCATCAACGCCCCTTGGGCGGCAGTGCAGTTGGCTCTCGGCGAGGACCCGGGCGACCTGGTGCCGCCGTTCCTCGGCCAGGACTACGCGGTGATCTCCGCGCCGCGCCCGGTGCGCGCGGTGTCGGCACACGCGGACGAGGTCCCGGCGCACACGTCCACGCTGCCCGCCGTACCGGCGCCGGCAGCCGTCGAGGAGCCGGTCACGGAAGCGGCGGCGGAGGCATCCGCGGGAGCCCCGGCGGCGGCCACCGCGTAGGAGCCCCTCCCGGAGCCCTTCTCCACCAGGCTCGTTCACATCGGTCTGGACCAATCGGCGCTGAGCATCTTGACAGCCCGACTGGTCCAGACCAACTTTGTTGCGCACCCCTCTGCACCTTCGTGCATCCCTCTGCACTCCCGAACACCCCCATCGCTTCAGGGAGATCGCGTGCGCTTCACACTCACCAGACACCGACTGCTCGCCCTGCTCGGCTCCGCCACCCTGGCCCTCGCCGGGGCGGTCGCCCTGCCCGGCACGGCCCAGGCGGCCAACATCCTGTCCAACCCCGGCTTCGAATCGGGCTCCCTCTCCCCCTGGACCTGTACCGGCAACCTCGGCCAGATCGTCTCCTCCCCCGTCCACGGCGGCACCAAGTCCCTTGCGGGGGCTGCCAGTTCGAGCGACAACGCCCAGTGTGCCCAGACCGTCACCGTCCGCCCGAACACCGCCTACACGCTCAGTGGCTGGGTGCGCGGCTCGTACGTCTACCTGGGCGTCGACGGCGGGCCCTCGACCTGGACGACATCCCCCTCGGCGTACGCGCAACTGTCCGTCCCCTTCACCACCGGCGCCGCGCAGACCACCGCCACGGTCTACACCCACGGCTGGTACGGCCAGGGCACCTACCAGGCCGACGACATCAGCCTCGACGGCCCGGGCGGTGGCGGCTCCGACACCCAGGCGCCCACCGCGCCCGGCACTCTCCGCTCCACGGCCAAGACCTCCTCGACGGTCTCCCTGGCCTGGAACGCCTCCTCCGACAACGTCGGCGTCACGGCGTACGACGTCTACCGGGGATCGAGCCAGGTGCTGAGCGTCTCCGGTACGACGGCCACGGTGAGCGGACTCTCGCCGAGCACCGCGTACTCCTTCTCGGTGAAGGCGCGGGACGCGGCGGGCAACGTCTCGGCGGCCTCCAACTCCGTCAGCGTCACGACGGACGCGGGTGGTGGCACGACCGGCTTCAAGCAGGCGGCGCCCTACCTCTACCTCGGCTGGGGCGACCCGCCGAGCGCGACCTCGGTGATGAGCGCGACGGGCGTCAAGTGGTTCACGATGGCGTTCATCCTCTCCTCCGGCGGCTGCAACCCGGCCTGGGACGGCACCCGCGCGCTGACCGGCGGCAACGACCAGAGCGTCATCAACTCCATCCGTGCGGCGGGCGGTGACATCGTCCCGTCGATCGGCGGCTGGAGCGGCAACAAGCTGGGCCCGAACTGCTCGACGCCCGAGGCGCTCGCGGGCGCCTACCAGAAGGTGATCGACGCGTACGGGCTGAAGGCGATCGACGTCGACATCGAGAACTCGGACGAATTCGAGAACGAGGTGGTGCAGGACCGCATCCTGGGCGCTCTGAAGATCGTCAAGGCGAACAACCCGGGCCTGCGCACGATCCTGACCTTCGGTACGTCGACCACCGGCCCGAACTACTGGGGCAACCGCCTCATCGAGCGCGCCTCTGCCCTCGGCGCCAACATCGACGTGTTCACGATCATGCCGTTCGACTTCGGCGGCGGCTCCGACATGTACACCAGTACCGTGAACGCCACGGAGGGACTGAAGACGAAACTGCGGTCGGCGTTCGGCTGGGACGACGCCACGGCGTACGCCCACATCGGCATCTCCGGTATGAACGGCCTGTCCGACCAGCAGGAGCTGACCAGCCCCACGACCTGGACGCAGATCCGCGACTGGTCCAACTCCCACCACATCGCCCGCCTCGCCTACTGGGCGGTCAACCGTGACCGGCCGTGCCCCGGCGGCGGAGTGGTGAGCAACTGCTCGGGCATCAGCCAGAGCACCTGGCAGTTCACCTCGATCACGGCCGGCTTCACGGGCTGACCGGCAGCGTGACGGGGCCCGGCCGGTCGGCCGGGCCCCGTCACCATGCGTGAGCAGTTCGTCAGCCGCGCGTCAGCCGCAGCGTCTGCACCTCGAACGGCCGCAGCGTCACCGGCACCGAGTCACCGTCCGTCGGTGCCTCGGAGAGAGGCCGCTCCAGCAGGTCGGTGATCCTGGCGCCCGCCAACGGGAACCCCGTGCACAGCGCACCCTCCGCACGGCCGCCGCGCGACTCGTAGAGGCGGACGACGACGTCGCCGGACGCGTCGTCGGCGAGCTTCACCGCCTCGATCGTCACACCGTCGCCGTCCGCCCACACCACCGGCTCCGGGGCGCCCGCGGCGTCCGCGACACGCAGCGGCAGGTTGAGGGAGTAGCCCTCGGCGACCGCGTCCTCGATGCTCGCGCCGGGCAGCAGCGAGTACGTGAAGCGGTGCTTGCCCTGGTCGGCGCCGGGGTCGGGGATACGCGGGGCGCGCACCAGCGACAGGCGGACCGTGGTCGTCGTACCGCCGTCCTCGCGGACCGTGCGGGAGACGTCGTGGCCGTACGTCGAGTCGTTGAGGACCGCGACGCCGTAGCCGGGCTCGGCGATGTGCACCCAGCGGTGGCCGGAGACCTCGAAGCGGGCCGACTCCCAGGTGGTGTTGGTGTGCGTGGGCCGCTGGACGTGGCCGAACTGGATCTCCGCGCTGGAGTGGGCAGCGCGCACGTCCACCGGGAAGGCCGCCTTGAGGATCTTCTCGGCCTCGTGCCAGTCGATCTCCGTCTCGAAGTCGATCCGGGGACTGCCGGCCCGGACGGTGATCGTCTGGACGATCTTCGAGCCCTTGCCGAAGTCACGCTCCACGCGGATGGCGCCGAGGAGCGGGTCCTCGTCGGTCACCGTGACGGAGGACGTCTCCAGCAGGTCCGTGTAGCGGTTCTGGTAGTGCTTGTCGATGTCCCAGGCGTCCCAGTAGTTCGGGAGGTCGGTGTGCAGGCGGAGCAGGTTGCCCTTGTCGGCGAGGACCTCACGGTTCGCCTTCAGGTCGCGGACCGACGCCAGCGTGCCGTCCACCGCCAACTCCACGCGTACCAGACCGTTGTCGAGGATCCGCCCCTCGGTCACCGTCACCGGCTGCGGGGGTTCCGCGACGGCCAGCGGGGCGCTGCCGTTCGCCGCGACCTCCACGTACATGGGGACGCCCGTCGAGGTGCGGACCACCTCGGACCGGTCGTACGGGCTGGTGTTGAAGGCGCGGGACTCGCCGCCGCCGAGCGCGGCCACCGCCTCGGCGGTGATCGCCTCCAACTCCTCGGCCACGCGGGCGTATTCGGCCTCCGCCTCGCGGTGCACCCAGGCGATGGACGAGCCCGGCAGGATGTCGTGGAACTGGTGGAGCAGGACCGTCTTCCAGAGGCGGTCCAGGTGCTCGTACGGGTACGCGTAGCCCGGAGCGTGCAGCGCGGCCGTCGTCGCCCACAACTCGGCCTCGCGCAGCCTGTGTTCGCTGCGCCGGTTGCCCTGCTTGGTGCGGGCCTGGGAGGTGTACGTGGCCCGGTGCAGCTCCAGGTACAGCTCGCCGACCCAGACCGGGGCGTCGGGGTACTCCTCGCGGGCCTTGGCGAAGAACGCGTCGGGGTGCTCGATCTCGACGGTGGCCGAGCCTTCCAGATCGGCGAGCCTGCGCGCCCGTTCCATGATCTCGCGGGTGGGGCCGCCGCCGCCGTCGCCCCAGCCGAAGGGGGCCAGCGAGCGGTTCGCGACGCCCTTCTCCTGGTAGTTGCGCGTCGCGCGGGCCATCTCCTCGCCGCTGAAACGGGCGTTGTAGGTGTCGACCGGCGGGAAGTGCGTGAAGATGCGGGTGCCGTCGATGCCCTCCCACCAGAAGGTGTGGTGGGGGAACTTGTTGGTCTGGTTCCAGGAGATCTTCTGGGTGAGGAACCACTCGTTGCCGGCGAGCTTGGCGAGCTGCGGGTAGGCCGCGGTGTAGCCGAAGGAGTCCGGCAGCCACACGCCCTTGGTCTCCACGCCGAAGTGCTCGATGAAGAACCGCTTGCCGTGGATGAGCTGGCGGGCCATCGCCTCGCCGCCGGGCAGGTTGCCGTCGGCCTCGACCCACATGCCGCCGACCGGCGCCCACTGGCCCTTCTTCACCGACTCCTGGATGCGGGCCCACACCTTGGGGTAGTTGTCGCGCACCCACTCGTACTGCTGGGCCTGCGAGCAGGCGAAGACGAAGTCCTCGTACTCGTCGGCGAGCGAGGTGACGTTGGAGAAGGTGCGGGACGTCTTGCGCTTGGTCTCCCGGATCGGCCACAGCCACGCCGAGTCGATGTGCGCGTGGCCGACGCCCGAGATCTTGTGGGCGCTGGCGTTGGCGGGCTTGGCCAGCGTGGGGGCCAGAGCCGCTCGTACCGCCGCCGCCGAACCGGCCACGTCGTCCAGGTCGAGGAGGTCGAGGGCACGGTCCAGGGCGTGCGTGATCTCGTGGCGGCGCGGGTCGTGCTCGCCCAGTTCCAGCATCAGCTCGCGCAGTACCTGGACGTCGAGGTCGAGGTGGAAGACCTCCTCGTCGAGGATGGCGAGGTCGGCGCGCTGGAAGGTGTAGATCGGCTTGTCGCCGGCGGTGAGGATGTCACCCATGGGGGTGATCTTGGAGAAGTTGTCGGCGAGGATGTCCGGGTTCGAGGCCGCCTCGACGAGGTAGTCGATCTCCTCGCCGCCCGTGGCCGGGTTGGCGACCGGCACGTACTGGTTGAGCGGGTTGACCGCCTTCAGCGGGGTGCCGTCGGTGAGGTGGACCAGGGCCTCGGCCTGGTTGCCGGGCCAGTCGCCGACGAAGCCGAGGTCGATGACCGCCTCGACGCGCCGGCCGGCCCACTCGGCGGGCACCCGGCCGCGCATCCGGAACCAGGTGGTGCCCCAGGGCGGGCCCCAGAGGGTGTCCATGGCGAAGGGCGCGTACTTCGCCGCCGCCGCCTCCTCGAAGGAGACCGGCTCGCCCGGCGCCTGCCAGGCCTCGACCTCGAAGGGAACCGTGGCCGCGTAGATCGCCGCCTTGATCCGCTGGTCGTGGAGGCGCTGGACGCGCTCCTCGATCCGCCGGCGTTCGTCGTGCATGAGAAGTCTCCAGACCAGATGTGATCAGACCGGATACGAGCAGCCGGATCCGAGCGGGAAAGCGCTTACTTAAGGTACGCCAGGCCGGGGTGGACGGCGGTGTATCCGTCGACCAGTCTGCGGGCCACGTTCACGGAGTCGACGAGCGGGTGCAGGGCGAACGCCTTGACCGCCGTCGCACGGGAGCCGGACTCGGCGGCGGTGAGCACCTCGCGCTCGACGGCCTTGACCGAGCAGACCAGGCCGGAGGCGTGGTCGGGCAGCGGGTCGACGGTGACGGGGTGGGCGCCGTTGGCGTCGACCAGGCAGGGCACCTCGATGACGGCCTCGGTGTCGAGCACCGAGAGCGTCCCGCGGTTGCGGACGTTGAGGATCAGGGTGGTGCGCTCGTCGCGGGCGATGGCCCGCATCAGGGCGAGGGCGACCTTCTCGTAGCCCCCGGAGAGGTCGTCGGCGTCGCGTTCGCCCGCGCCCGCCGTCTCGCGGGCCTCGGCCATGTAGGTCGCCTCGCGCTCGGCGCGGGTGCGGTCCCAGGCGGTGAGGGCGGCGGTGCCCGGCAGCTTCATCTCGTCGTAGAAGCCGGCCTGCTGGTCGCGCAGGAAGGCGCCGCGGGTCTTCTCGGCCTGGCTGTAGGCGCGTACGGCCTCGCGGTTGAAGTAGTAGTAGTGCAGGTACTCGTTCGGGATGGCGCCCAGGGACTGGAGCCAGTCGGTGCCGAAGAGCTTGCCCTCCTCGAAGGAGCCGAGCAGGTCGGGGTCGGCGAGCAGTCGCGGGAGTTCGTCGCGGCCGTTGACCCGCAGTCCGCGTACCCAGCCGAGGTGGTTGAGGCCGACGTAGTCGATCCACGCCTCGCCGGGGTTGGCGCCGAGCACCCGGGCGATACGGCGGCCGAGGCCCACCGGGGAGTCGCAGATGCCGATGACGCGGTCGCCGAGGTGGCGGGACATGGCCTCGGTGACCAGGCCGGCCGGGTTGGTGAAGTTGATGACCCAGGCGTCGGGGGCGACCCGCGCCACGCGCCGCGCGATGTCCTCGGCCACCGGGACCGTGCGCAGGCCGTAGGCGATGCCGCCCGCGCCGACCGTCTCCTGGCCGAGGACGCCCTCGGCCAGCGCCACCCGCTCGTCGTCGGCCCGGCCCTCGAGACCGCCGACGCGGATCGCGGAGAAGACGAAGTCGGCGCCGGTGAGCGCCTCGTCGAGGTCGGTCGTGGCGCTCACCTCGGGGGCGTCGGGCACCCCCGCCGCCTGCTCGGCGAGCACCCGGGTGACCGCCGAGAGGCGGCCCGCGTCGAGGTCGTGCAGCACGACGTGCGTCACCCGGCCCTCGGCGTGGTCGCCCAGGAGCGCCCCGTACACGAGCGGCACGCGGAATCCGCCGCCGCCCAGAATCGTCAGCTTCAAGGTTGCACCTTTCCTGCCGTGATGACCTGCACCCCGGCCTCCTGCAGAGAGGACTGCGTCGCCGGGTCCACCGGCGCGTTCGTCACCACCATGTCCAGGTCCTCGGGACCGCAGACCTTCGCCATGCCCGTGCCGGGGAACTTGGCCCGGTCGGCGAGCAGGACGACCCGGTCGGCGGCCTTGATCATGGCGCGCTTGACCGGCACCTCGACCACCGTGGTGTCCATCACCTGGCCGCCGGGCCGGACGCCGCTGGTGCCCAGGAAGAGCCAGTCGGCGTGCAGCTGGCGCAGGTTGTCCTCGGTGAGGAAGCCGACCAGGGAGCGGTACTCGCGCCGGACCATGCCGCCGAGGAGCACCAGTTCGATGCCCTCGTCGTCCAGCAGCTCCTCGAAGACCACCAGGTTGCTGGTGATCACGGTGAGCCGGCGGCCGTGCAGCTGCCGGGCCAGCCGGTAGGCGGTGGTGCCGATGTCGAGCAGCACGGAGGAGCCGTCCTCGACGAGGGAGGCGGCCTTGGCGGCTATCGCGTCCTTCTCGGCGACGCGCACCTCGGCGACCTCGGCGAAGGGCTGGTCACCCTCCTCGACCACGGCGCCGCCGTGTACGCGTGTGAGCAGGCCCTCCTCCTCCAGTCGGACCAGGTCACGCCGGACGGTGGCGGGGCTCACGCCCAGCTGCTCGGAGAGATCGGTCACTGCTGCGGGGCCCCCTGAACGCAGGGCCCGCAGGATGAGTTGATGTCGTCGTTCTGCCAGCACGCCGTGAACAGTACTCGTCATCTTCAATCATTTCTATGCTTGCTTCTGCTCGACTCTTGCCAAATCTTCTGAAGGCGCGCACGATTCCGGTCATCAAACTCATCAAACTGACGAGTTTTGACGAGAGGATGCGCGCGTGGACGACGAACGGCCCGATGTGCTGCTGACCGGGCTGCTCTTCTTCGACCTCGTCCTCACCGGCCTGGGCAAGCCCCCGACGCCCGGCGAGGAGATCTGGACGTCGGGGATGGGCACCAGCCCCGGCGGGATCGCGAACCTCGCCGTGGCCGCCGCCCGCTACGGTCTGAGAACCTCCCTGGCCACCGTCTTCGGGGACGACGCCTACGGCACTCACTGCCGCGACGTCCTCGCCGGCCAGGAGGGCGTCGACCTCTCGCTCTCGCGCACCGCGGACGACTGGCACACCCCCGTCACCGTCTCGCTCGCCTACAACGGCGACCGCGCCCTGATCACCCACGGGCAGCCGCCCCCGTACTCCCAGGACACCCTGCTGGGCGACCCGCCCGAGGCGCGCACCGCCCTCGTGCACCTGGAGGCCGAGCCCCACCGGTGGCTGGCCAAGGCGGCGGCCAACGGCACGCAGATCTACGCGGACGTCGGCTGGGACCCCACCCAGGTGTGGTCCTCGGACCTCCTCGACCAGCTCGCCCTGTGCCACGCCTTCCTCCCCAACGAGACCGAGGCGATGGCGTACACCCGCACGGACACCGCGGTCGCCGCGCTGGGCACGCTCAGCGAGCTCGTCCCGGTGGCCGTCGTCACCCGTGGCGGTGACGGCGCGATCGCCGTGGACCAGACGACCGGCGAGTACGCCACGGTCCCGGCCCTCGCCGTGGACGTCGTGGACCCGACGGGCGCCGGGGACGTGTTCGGCGCCAGTTTCGTCGCCGCCTCGCTCGGCGGCTGGCCGCTGGAGGAACGGCTGCGGTTCGCCGTACTGGCCGCCTCCCTGTCCGTACGGGAGCGCGGCGGGGCGCTGGCCGCGCCCGGCTGGTACCACGTCCACCGCTGGTGGCACACGCTGGAGGACCCCGAACTGCGGCGCGCCTACGGCTTCCTGGCCGACCGGCTGCCGGCCGATCCGGGGCCGCCGGTGCGGTTCGCGCCTGTCACACCCTGACTTTCCCCCTGTCCCCCCGATTTTTGCTCCTTACCCACTCACGCCCTTACGCACTTACGCACTTACGCACCGAACAGATCCGAAAGGCGGTGGGAGCTGTGCAGCTCTCACGAAGAGGCCTCCTGCGCGCGGGCCTGGCCGGCACGGCCGCCACGGCGCTCGGGGGCCTGGCGAGCGGCTGCGCCGTTCCGACCGGCTCCACCGGGCGCGACATGGTCCTTTGGTACTGGAGCGGCGGCCTGAGCGACACCGTCGTCAAGAACGCCAAGGCCCGCTTCGACAGGTCGATGGACCTCCGGGCCATCCAGATCGGCGGCCAGTACCGCTCCAAGCTCATCACCACCATCACCGGCCAGGCCCATATCCCGGACATCGCGGGGCTCAAGGGTGAGGACATGGCCGCCTACCTGCCGAACGCCGATCAGTTCATCGATCTGCGGACGCTGGGCGCGGAGAAGCACAAGAGCCAGTACCTGTCCTGGAAGTGGGACCAGGGCATCGCCGACGACGGCACGATGGTCGGCTTCCCGATCGACTGCGGGCCGGTCGCGCACTACTACCAGTACGACGTCTTCCGCAGGGCGGGGCTGCCGTACGAGCCCGAGGACGTGTCGAAGGAGCTGAACACCTGGGAGAAGTACTTCGACGCGGGCGTGCGGCTCGGCAAGGGCGTCCCGGGGGCCAAGCTGCTCACCGACGTCAACTCCGTCTTCGAGAACGTCGTACAGCAGGGCGCGAAGCGGTACGTCGACAAGGACCGCCATTTCATCGGCGACCAGGAACACGTGCGCCAGGCCTGGGCACTTGCCGTGGAGGCCAAGCGGCGCAGGATCGTCTCGGACCTGGTCAGCGGCACCCCGGACCAGTTGTCGGCCATCGAGGAGGGCAAGCTGCCGAGCCAGCTCGGCGCCTCCTGGGCCAGCTTCGACATCAAGAACGGCAATCCGAAGACCAAGGGCAGATGGCGGGTCGCCGACATGCCGGTGCGGCCCGCCAACAACGGCGGCTCGTTCCTGTCGGTCACCAAGGCGTGCCGGGAGCCCGAGCAGGCGTTCCAGGTCATCACCTGGCTCCTCGACGCGGCCAACCAGGCCCAGGGTTACGTCGACGCCGGCCTCTTCCCCTCCACGCCCGCCTCCTACGACCTGAAGCAGCTCCGGGAGCCCGACCCCTTCTTCGGCGGCCAGGTCACCACCGACGTCTTCGGGCCCGCCGCGCAGAAGATCGTGGTCGCCTACAACAGCCCGTACGACATCGCGCTCGGGACACCCATCAAGGACGAGATCAAGAACGTCGGCGTCCTCGGCAAGGACCCGGAGAAGGCCTGGAGTGACGCCATGAGCAAGTGCCGTCGGATCGCGAAGCACCTGGGGGTGAGCTACTGATGGCGGTCATCGAGCGCACCTCACCCGTGGTGACACGGCCTCCCGCGGCCGGGCCGAAGAAGGGCCTGCGCAAGTACTGGCACCTCTACGCCGCGATCTCCCCCTTCTACCTGATCTTCCTCGGCTTCGGCCTGTTCCCGGTCGGCTTCTCGCTCTACCTGTCCTTCCACCGCTGGGACGGCCTCGGCTCGATGGAGTGGGCCGGGCTCTCGCAGTACCAGTACCTGCTGAGCGACAGCGACTTCTGGAACTCGATCGGCAACACGATCATCATCTGGGCGATGGCCACCTTCCCGATGATCCTCCTGGCGATGGTCACGGCCGTGATGCTCAACTCGGCGGTCCGGTTCAAGAGCCTGTACCGCGTCGCGTACTTCCTGCCGAGCATCACCTCGGTCGTCGCCATCGCGATCGTCTTCGGCTCGATCTTCTCCACCAACGCCGGCATGGTGAACGCCGTCCTCAACGCGGTGGGGATCGACCAGATCGCCTGGCTGAACACACCGTGGGGCATCAAGGTCACCATCGCGGCCCTGATGACCTGGCAGTGGACCGGCTACAACGCGATCATCTTCCTCGCCGGGCTCCAGACCGTCCCGGGCGAGCTGTACGAGGCGGCGCGCATGGACGGCGCCGGCCCCGTCCAGACCTTCTTGCGGATCACGCTGCCGCTGCTGCGGCCCACGCTGCTGTTCGTGCTCGTCGTCTCGACGGTCACGGGCCTGCAGAGCTTCTCCGAACCACAGGTCCTGCTGCAGACCTCGTCCAACGACTCGACGTTCGCGGGCGGTCCGGGCCACTCGGGCCAGACCATGGTCCTCTACTTCTTCCAGCAGACCTTCGACAACAACGACTTCGGGTACGGAGCCGCGGTGGCGTGGGGCATCTTCCTCGTCGTCGTCCTCTTCTCGATCATCAACTGGCGCCTTGTGCAGCGCCGGGGCGACTAGGAAGGGCCCGCATCATGGCATCCATCAAGGGCTCCCGCCGCAGAGGGCTCGCGCTGCACCTCCCGCTGATCGTCGGCACGCTGGTCTCGGCCTTCCCGTTCTACTGGGCCGTGATCATGTCGACGCACAGTTCGACGGAGATCTTCTCGTACCCGCCGAAGCTGCTGCCGGGCACGCACTTCCTGGAGAACGTCCGCAATCTCTTCGACGCCATCGACTTCTTCGGGTCGATGTGGAACTCGCTGCTGGTCGCGGTGTCGGTGACCTTCCTGGTCCTGCTCTTCGACTCGCTGGCGGCCTTCGTCTTCGCCAAGTTCGAGTTCCCGGGCAAGGGGCTGCTGTTCGGGCTGCTCATGGTCATCTTCATGGTCCCGGCGCAGCTGTCGGTCATCCCGCAGTTCGTCGTCATGGCGAAGATCGGCTGGATCGGCTCGATGACCGCGCTGATCGTGCCGGCCGCCGCCAACGCCTTCGGTATCTTCTGGATGCGCCAGTACATGAGGACGGCCATCCACGACGAGCTGCTCGACGCTTCCAGGCTCGACGGCGCGAACTTCCTGCGCCAGTACTGGCACGTGGCCCTGCCGGTGGTCCGTCCCGGTCTCGCCTTCCTCGGCATCTTCACCTTCATGGGCCAGTGGAACGACTTCGCCTGGCCCCTGATCTCCCTCACCAACCCCGACAACGTGACCCTTCAGGTCGCGTTGTCCCAGCTCAACGGCACCCACGGCACCACCGACTACGGGATCGTGATGACCGGCGCCCTGCTCGCCCTCGTCCCGCTGCTGATCGTGTTCGCGGTCGGCGCCAAGCAGATCATCGGCGACCTGGCGAAGGGAGCTGTCCGCGGATGACGAGCGACCCGCTGCTGGCCCTGCGCCCCTGGGAGTCACCCGAGGTGACCTCCTGGAACCGGCTGCCCATGAACGCCGTCGACCGGCGGGCCCAGGCGCTCTCCCTGGACGGCGACTGGCGTTTCCAGCTGCTCCCGACGCCGACGGCCGAGGTGGGCGACGACTGGTCCTCGGCCCGGGTCCCCGGCGCGTGGACCCTCCAGGACACCGACGACCTGCCCTGGTACACCAACGTCCGGATGCCGTGGCCCGACTTCCCGCCCGCGTCGCCCGCGGCCAACCCGACGGGCGTGTACGAGCGTGAGTTCGACGTTCCGGCCGAGTGGGCGGGCCGGCGGATCGTGCTCCAGGTGGGCGCCGCCGAGAGCGTGCTGCTCGTGCACGTCGACGGGCGGCCGGCCGGCGTCTCCAAGGACTCCCATCTGGCGGCCGAGTTCGACCTCTCCGGCCTCGTACGCCCCGGCGCTTCCGCGACCCTGCGACTGACGGTCGTCAAGTGGTCCGACGCCACCCACATCGAGGACCAGGACCAGTGGTGGCACGGCGGCGTCACCCGTTCGGTGCTCCTGTACGCGACGGACCCGCTGCACCTCGCGGACGTCACCGTGCGGGCACCGGCCTCCGGTGAGCTGCGGGTGGACTGCCGGGTGCGGGACGCGGGCGGCGCACTGCCCGAGGGGTGGTACGTCACCGGCGAGATCGACGGTCAACTCCTGCTCCAGGACGCCGAGTTCGACCGCCTCAACGCCGAGGACGACCGGGTCTCCGACTTCCTCGGCGAGCCCCGGCTGGGCGCGCAGGTGTCCGACGTACGCACCTGGAACGCCGAGACGCCCGAGCTGTACGACCTGACCGTCCGGCTGCACCGCACCGACGGAACGGTCGCCGACACCTCGCGGCGGCGCATCGGTTTCCGGGACGTCGAGATCGTCGGGCGGGACCTGCTGGTCAACGGGGAGCGGATCTACGTGCGGGGCGTCAACCGGCACGACTTCCATCCGCTGACCGGGCGGTCCGTGTCGTACGACGACATGCGCGCCGATCTCGTCCTGCTGAAGCGGTTCGGGTTCAACGCGATCCGGACCGCGCACTATCCCAACGACCCGACGCTGTACGACCTCGCGGACGAGCTCGGTCTCTACGTGGTCGACGAGGCGGACATCGAGTCGCACGACCACGCCCACGAGATCGCGGACGACCCGCGCTATCTGAACGCCTTCGTGGACCGGGTCTCGCGGATGGTCCTGCGGGACAAGAACCACCCCTCGGTCATCATCTGGTCGCTGGGCAACGAGTCCGACTACGGCGCGAACCACGACGCGGCGGCGGGCTGGCTGCGCCGGCACGATCCGACCCGGCCGCTCCAGTACGAGGGCGCGGCCAAGCTCGGCTGGGCCGATCCGGCGGTCGCCTCCGACATCGCCTGCCCGATGTACGCGCCGCTGGAGGACTGTGTCGCGCACGCGCTGTCCGGCGAGCAGACCAAGCCGCTCATCCAGTGCGAGTACTCGCACGCCATGGGCAACAGCAACGGCACGCTCGCGGACCACTGGGCCGCCATCGAGTCAACTCCGGGACTTCAGGGCGGGTTCATCTGGGAGTTCTGGGACCACGGAATCCTTCAGTGCGTGAACAGCGGCAGACCTCTCGGACGCCCGGGCGCCGGGCTCCATGACAACGGTGTCGCCGCCCCCGGCCTGCGCTGGGCGTACGGCGGCGACTTCGGCGAGACGATCCACGACGGCGCCTTCATCGCCGACGGTGTCGTCTTCCCCGACCGCACGCCCAAGCCCGTCATGTACGAACACCGGGAGATCGCGGCCCCGGTGCGCCTGGAGGCCTACCGGCACGAGGGGCTCGTGGTCGCCAACCACCAGAGCTTCCGGGGCCTGGACTGGCTCGCGGCCACCTGGGAACTGACACTCGCGGACGGCCGTACGCTGACCGCGCCCGCCGAACTGCCCGATCTGCGCCCCGGCGAGACGGCGGCCGTGCCGCTGCCCATCGAGCTGCCCATGGACGGCGGCGAGGCCTGGGTGACCCTGCGGGTGACGACGGCCGGCGACGAGCCGTGGGCGCCGCGCGGCACCGAGATCTGCGTGCCCCAGCTGCTGCTGCGGGCCGCGTCGGCCGTGCCGGAGGCGGCGGTCGCGGGACCGCGTGTCACGGTCGACGCGGACGGGCTGCTGGTCCACCCGCTGCTGACGTCGGCGCCCGTGCTGTCCCTGTGGCGGGCCCCGACCGACAACGACGAGCTGGGCGGCATGGCGGCCAGCTGGCAGGACTGGGGCCTCGACACCCTCGTGCGCAAGGCCGTCGACGTGCGGCGCGACGGCGGGAGCGTGAGCGTGCTCGCCGAGTACGCGGCGAACGCGGGCGTGATCCGTCACCAGCAGGTGTTCACCCCTGTCCAGGGCGGTATCCGCGTCGAGGAGAGCGCCGAACTGCCGGACGCGTACGCCGATGTGGCTCGCGTCGGCTCCGTGTTCGAGACGGTGTCCGGGCTCGACCTGCTGGAGTGGTTCGGACAGGGCCCCTGGGAGTCCTATCCGGACCGCGCCGCGGGAGCGCCCGTCGGGCATCACTCGGCCCCCGTGGACTCCCTGTTCACCCCCTATCTGCGGCCGCAGGAGAGCGGCGGACGGCACGGTGTACGACGGTTCAGGCTGTCGGCGCCGGACGCCACCGGTCTCTCGGTCGTGCTGGACCGGCCGCGCCAGGTCTCCGTGACCCGGTTCCGCGCCGAGGATCTGGCCGCCGCCACACACCACGACCAGCTGACGCCACGGCCCGGCTGCGTGGTCCACATCGACGCGGCACACCGGGGGCTCGGCACGGCGTCGTGCGGCCCCGACACCTCCCCCTCCTACCTCCTGCAGCCGGGCACCCACCGCTGGGCCTGGACTCTTCGCACGCTCTAGCTCCCCCCACACCTCCTCTCACCTCAAAGAACCTCTTACGGAGTCAGCTGTGTGCACCTCGCACGAGTCCGGGCACGAGCCTGCCCTCGAAGCACCCCAGGCGGGCGCCGGACGGCGTACCTTCCTGCGGGCGACCGCGCTCATCGGGGCGGCCGCGACCACGTCCGTCGCCCTGCCGACGGCCGCCGAGGCCCTGACGGACCAGACGCGTTCGTCGTGGCGGCCCGACACCGAGAGCCGCCGGTTCACGCTCGCCGTGATGCCCGACACCCAGTACCTCTTCGACGGGCCGAGCATCAACCCGGCGCCGATCGAGGCCTCGCTGCGCTATCTGCTGGAGCACGGCAGGGACGAGAACATCGTCTTCCTCACGCATCTGGGCGACATCACCGAGAACGGCGCACAGGCCGAAGTCGACGCCGCGGGCAAGGCGTTCGAGCTGCTCGACCGGCGCGGTGTGGGCTACAGCGTCCTCGCGGGCAACCACGACATCCGCTCGTCCACCACCGACCAGCGCGGGGCCACCCCCTACCTGGACGTCTTCGGCCCGGACCGCTTCCGGTCCAAGCGGACCTTCGGCGGCGCCTCGGCCGACGGCTACAACACCTTCCACGTCTTCAGGGCGGCCGACCGCGAGTGGCTCGTCCTCGCCCTGGACTGGCGGCTGTCGGACAAGGGGTACGCCTGGGCCGAGAGCGTCATCGCCCAGCACCCGACACTCCCTGTCATCCTCACCACGCACGAACTCGTCTACGAGGACGACACGCTCTCCGCGTACGGTCAGCAGCTGTGGGACAAGCTGGTCAAGAACCACGACCAGATCTTCCTCACCCTCAACGGGCACTACTGGCCCGCCGCCCGCGCCACCCGCGAGAACGCGGCCGGGAACGACGTCCACCTGCATCTGACGAACTATCAGAACCGTTACTACGGTGGTGCGGCGATGATCCGCCTCTACCACTTCGACCTCGACCGCGACACCATCGACGTCGAGACGGTCTCGCCGTGGATCCTGGGGCGGGCGGCAAGGGGACTCAACGAGCTGGAGCGCGAGGAGATGGAGCTGTCCGGCGACGCGGACCGCTTCTCCGTGGAGATCGACTTCGAGCAGCGGTTCTCGGGCTTCGCGCCGGTGGCACCGCGACCGGCCCGGCCGGCGAAGAAGATGCTGGTTCCCGGGACCGTCGCCTACTGGCGCTTCGACGGACAGCGGGACGGCGCGGCCGTGACCGGCACGGTCCGCGACCAGTCGGGCCACGGCAACGACCTGAGCCTGGTCACGGTCGGCGCGTCCGCCCTCACCTGGTCGTCCGACCACCACCCGGACCAGCCGGGCCACGGCAGCCTGGAGTTCCAGGGCTACAAGTCCCCGCTGAAGGGCGCCTATCTGCGCACGGTCGACGGCGCGCCCCTCAACTCGGCGACGTTCAAGGCCGGTTACACCATCGAGGCGTTCTACCGCCTGCCTGCCGACTGGGACCCCGCGCACCACGCCTGGGCCGGACTGGTCAGCCGTACCGGCACGGGCGGGGCCGCGGGCAAGACCGTGGACGACCCGGACGAGCCGCTGGCCACGCTGTCGCTCTCCGACGGGCCCGGCCCGCAGTGGGCGGTACGGCCGCTCAACCAGCAGGGCATCGCGACCAACTGGGGCGACGAGACCGCCCGGGAGGTGTGGTGGCACGTGGCCGTGGTCAACGACGGCCGGCACACCACGCTGTACGTCCAGGGCTGCCCGGTGGCCCGCAATCCGCACGCCACCGCGGTCGGGCTCACCTCGGTCGGGCTGCCGTGGCTGCTCGGCGGCTACGAGTACGCGGGGAAGATCGACCAGATCCTGCACGGCCGCCTGGGCGACGTACGGATCGTCGAACGGGCGCTGCCCGTCAGCGCGTTCATGAACCACTGACACACACCGTCACCCGCTGACACACCCCGTCGGGCTCCGCCAAGCCTCGTGGACTCCACAACTCTCCAGATCACACCAGATCCCAAGGGACCCACAGACCATGACAGAGCAGCAGCTGCCTGCCTGGGCCGACCCCGCCGTCTCCCCCGCCGGCCTCGACGCGCAAGGCGTCTCCCGGCGTCAACTCCTGCACCGGGCGGGCCTGTTCGGCGCGGCCTTCGCCGCCGGATCGCTGGCGACGCCTGCCTCCGCCGCGACGGGCCCGCGACGGCTCGGCGGCAGCGACCCGCGCCTCGCCTACCTCGTCGGCGACCATCACATCCACACCGTGTACAGCCACGACGCCAAGTACACGTTCTCCCAACTGGCGGCGGCGGGCGAGAAGTTCGGCCTCGACTGGATGGTGTTCACCGAGCACTCCAACTTCGGGCACGCCCAG
The DNA here is from genome assembly GCF_054072135.1 of Streptomyces kryoterrae. Classification (NCBI taxonomy): domain Bacteria; kingdom Bacillati; phylum Actinomycetota; class Actinomycetes; order Kitasatosporales; family Streptomycetaceae; genus Streptomyces; species Streptomyces kryoterrae. The sequence goes on from NZ_CM133358.1 coordinate 1,541,617, forward strand.
TTCGGCGCCCCGCTGGAGCACGCCGAGATCCTCAAGGCACGCGCCGAGAACCCGCGTCAGCTGATCTTCCAGGGCCTGGAGTGGTACATCCCGGGCGCCGAGCACTGCACGGTGTTCTCGCCGCCCGGCCGCCACGAGGTCGACCTGCTCACCCGGTTCGAGAGCGCCTACGACGGCAAGCTCCTCGGCTACACCGAGGGCTCGGCCGGCGCCGCGGACACCGCCCGCAACGAGGCACACGCCGTCAAGGGCATCCAGTGGCTGGCCGAGCAGCGCCGCACCGGCTACGTCGACGACGTGCTGGTCCTCGCCAACCACCCGATGCGCCTGGGCATCGACTCCCCGCACGAGATCCGCAACTGGCGGGACGCGGCCCCCGAGATCATGATCGGCATGGAGGGCGCGCCCGGCGCCCAGGGCGCGGCCATCCCCGGCTGGCGCGGGGCCACGTCGATCCGCGGCGAGTACGAGAACAAGCCCTCGGCGCAGTCCTGGCAGGGCTATCCGGCGGACGGGTACCGGACGTACGGCGGCTTCGACTGGGCGACCGCGACGGTCGGCGGGCTGTGGGACTCGATGCTGGCAGAAGGCAGCCTGTTCTCGATCACCACGAACTCCGACGCGCACCGGATCGTCTTCGACACCTGGAAGAACGGCGACTGGCCGGCCGGACAGAACTTCGACAACACCGGCAAGCTGCCCGACCCGGTGAACACCGACACCCCGCAGCCCGGCAGCGACTTCTGGCCCGGCCAGTTCAGCCGCACCCACGTGGGCGTCACGGGCTACGGCTACCGCGCGGTGATGGCGGGTATGCGCGCGGGCCGGGTCTGGCTGGACCACGGCCACCTGCTGGACGGGCTCGACGTACGGCTGACGCGTGACTGCGACTTCGGCCGGGGTGTCACGCTGGGCGGCCGGCTCCGGGTCCGCAGGGGCGAGAAGCTCACGCTGAACATCACCGTGACCACCGCCTCGCGTCTCAACCCCCAGGGAATCCTGCCCGAGTTGGCGCACGTCGACGTGATCCGGGGCGCGGTGCGCGGCCGGGTCGCCGACCGGGACACCTGGAAGGCGCCGGACACGAAGGTCGTGCAGTCGAAGGACGTGACGGGGCGCACGGGGACGTACACCCTGCGCGTGCCGCTGACCGCCGGCGACGAGTCGTTCTACGTCAGGCTGCGGGGCAGCGACGGCAACCGGCACGGTGCCGGATACCTCGGTGCCTCGGTCGACCCGCACGGTCCGATCACGCACGAGCCCGGAAACGGTGACCCGTGGGCCGATACGTGGTTCTATTCCAACCCGGTGTTCGTCGACGTCGTAGGTGGCTGACTGATGAAGCGTCAACTCCTGTCCCTCAGCGCATTATTAGGCCTTTCGGGAGCGCTGGTGCTCGGCGTCGGCGGAACCGTGTCCGCCGCCGACGCACAGTGGACGGAGACGGGCTCGGCCCAGGTCGACTCCCTGGGCAGCGGTCAGGGGCTGGCCTCCCGCGCGGACGGCACGCTCCTGTACCGGGGTCTCACCTCCATCCCGCTGGACCTGCGCATCGCCGGCTGGAACCACATCGGTGACCCGGACATCATGAACGGGTATGTGTTCGACGCCTATCAGGGGTCGGACACGGCCACGTCCAAGATGTTCGCGGTCACCACCCCGGCGGGGCAGCGCTACCAGTACGTTCACCAGCTCGACTCGGGCGAGAAACTGAACAACTCCTTCGCCACCGTCTCGCCGGACAACCAGTGGCTGGTCTCGGGCGAGTGGGGCGACCAGTCCCGCCTCCAGGTGTTCCCGGCCCCGCTCCTCAACACGTCGACCCCCGCCACGGGCGGCGTGCTGCCGCAGGCCGGACAGATCACCCTGGACAGGACGGTGCGCGACATCCAGGGCTGTGACTTCGTCACCGCGACCCGGTTGCTGTGCGCCTCGGACGACGACTCGGGCACTCTGTTCCCCCAGGTCCGCCCGCTGCTCCAGGTCGACCTGGAACGCGCGGTGGACGGCAAGGCGGTCACGGGACACGTCACGAGCCTGTTCGCCCTCCCGCAGCGCAGCACCTGCGCGGGGACGGCGTACGAGGCGGAGGGCGTCGACTACGACACGAACACCGGCACCCTGCGCGCCGAGGTCGTCCAGCCGGGCATCTGCGCACTGGCGACCACCGTGTACTCGTACCGGCAGGTCACGGGCTGACGGGCTGATCGCCCGGGGCACACCGTGGGCCGCGTGACCACCGAGGAGTCGCCGCGGCCGCAGTCCCTGATGCTGACGCTCCTGGGCGACCAGATGCTCGGGCGCGACGTCTGTGTGCACTCGGGCAGTGTCATCGACGTGTTCGCGCGCGTGGGCGTCGGCGAACAGGCGACCCGCTCGACGCTGACCCGGATGGTGAGCCGCGGTCTGCTGCGCCGTCAACGCGAGGGCCGCCGGATGTACTTCGGGCTGACCGGGCGTTCGGCCGCCGTGCTGCCGGACGGGGAGCGGCGTGTCTGGCACACCGGCGCGGTCAACCGGCACCGGGACGACACCTGGACCCTGCCCGGCTTTCGCCTACCGGAGTCCTGGCAGCGCCAACGCCACGATCTGCGCTCGCAGTTGACCTGGAGCGGCTTCGGCCCGCTGTTCGACGGCCGGTGGATCGCGCCCGGCGAGGTCGACGTTTCCGCCCTGGTGACCGAACTCGGCCTGTCCGCCCAGGTGAAGGTGTTCCGGGCGCACGCCGACTCGGGCATGGACATCGACGCGATGATCGAGAAGACCTGGGAACTGCCCGAACCGGCTGGGCGCTGCGGGGCCCGGACCACTGGCCGGCGGAACGGGTCGAGAAGACGTTCCGGGTGGTGCACGAACGGCTCACGCCGCCCGCCCAGGATGCCTGGGGACGCCTGCTCGACCTCGTGCCCGCGCGCGAGGAGTCAGACGTAGAACCGCATCACGCTCTGCAGCACCGCCGCCGGCTTCGGGGCGCCCTCGATCTCGATCGTGCCGTCGACGGTGATCTGGACCCCGCCCGGCACCTCCTCGACGTCGGCCAGCCTGCCGATCAGCCGGATCTTCGAGCCGACCTTCACGGGCGAGGGGAAACGCACCTTGTTGAGGCCGTAGTTGACCTTCGTGCTGACGCCCTGGACGTCCAGCAGCTCGGTGAAGAGCGGGATGAAGAGGGAGAGGGTGAGGTATCCGTGGGCGATCGGGGCGCCGAACGGGCCCTCGGCGGCCTTCTCCGGGTCCACGTGGATCCACTGGTGGTCGCCGGTCGCGTCGGCGAAGGTGTTGATGCGCTCCTGCGTGACCTCGATCCACTCACTGGTGCCGAGGTCGCTGCCGGAGAGCTTCCTGAGTTCGTCGATGCCGTTGACCGTGATGCTCATGTCGCGTTCCTTAACTGGGAGTTGAAGAGAAAGTGGTCGGGCGCCGGAGCGGGCTACGAACCCGCGCCGAAGGCCTTGCGCACCCGGGCCTTGAGGAGCTTCCCGGAGGCGGTGCGCGGTAGTTCGTCCGCGATGACGACCGATTTCGGGATCTTGTACTTGGCGAGCCGTCCGGACAGCGAGGCCAGCACCTCGTCCGCGTCCAGGGCCGCGCCCTCGCGGGGCACGACGACCGCGCGCGGCACCTCGCCCCACTTCTCGTCGGCGACGCCGATGACCGCGCACTCGACGATGTCGGGGTGGGCCAGGAGGAGGTCCTCGATCTCGGCGGGGTAGATGTTCTCCCCGCCCGAGATGATCATGTCCTTGATGCGGTCGACGACGAAGACGTACCCGTCCTCGTCGATCCGGGCGGCGTCCCCGCTGCGGAACCAGCCGTCCGTGAAGGAGGCGGCCGTCTCCTCGGGCAGGCCCCAGTAGCCGGGCATGACGTGCGGCCCGCGGACCACGATCTCGCCGGGCTCGCCGATCTCCGCGGGAGTCAGGTCCGGCCGTACCACCCGGACATCGCTGAAGAAGTGCGGTACGCCCGCCGAGCCGGCCTTGCTGACCGCGTGCTCGGCGTCCAGGAACAGGGTGCCGGGCGAGGCCTCGGTCATGCCGTAGCCCTGGAGGAAGGTGAGCCCGCGCTCCTGGAACCTGGCGATGAGCGGGGTCGGCACCGGTGAGCCGCCGCAGGAGAGCATGCGCAGCGACGACAGGTCGGCGTCGGCCCAGCGCGGGTGTCTGGCCACCTGGTCGAACATGGTCGGCACGCCGAACATGAAGGTGATCCGGTGCTGTTCGATCAGGTCGAAGGTGGCCTCCGGGACGAAGGACTCGACCAGGACGCACAGACCGCCCTTGAGGAGCACGGGCAGGGTGAGCATGTTCAGCCCGGCCGTGTGGAACAACGGGGCGGAGACCAGGGCGCGTTCGTCGGTGATGACGTCCTGGTCGACGAGCACGTTGACGGCGTTCCAGGTGAGGTTGCCGTGCGTGAGCATGGCGCCCTTGGGGCGGCCCGTCGTGCCCGAGGTGTACATGATGATGCAGGTGTCGTCGGCGGTGACCGGCGCGTCGATCGGTTCGGCGGAGGAACCGGCGAGTGCCTCCTCGTACTCGGCGCCGACCTCTACGTACGCGCGCACGTCCGTGTTGCCGGGCAGTCCGGCGACGAGGCCGGCGTGCGAGGGTCCGTAGACGAGGGCCTTGGCGCCGGAGTCGGCGAGCTGGTAGGCGATCTCCGGGCCGGCGAGGCGGGTGTTGAGCGGTACGAAGACCGCGCCGAGCATGCCCGCCGCGAACAGTGTCTCCAGGTAGGAGGGGTGGTTCGGGCCGAGATAGGCGATCCGGTCGCCGCGGCGCACGCCCCGGTCGCGCAGAGCGTGCGCGAGCCGGGTGGTGCGCTCGTACAGCTGTGCGTAGGTGAGCGTGGTGTCACCGTGGATCAGGGCGGTGCGTTGGGGGGTCTTGCGGGCCCGGCGGGCGGGCCAAGACCCCAGTCCCTCGTTGCGCATCGTTGCGCCCCTCTACGAGTTACGAGTTACGAGACATGACTGACATGACCTATGGCTTTGTCAGCCCGAGCAGCCGGGCCGCGTTCTCCTTGAGGATCTTCGGCCTGACCTCGTCCTTGATCGGGAGCTTCTCGAAGTCGGCGAGCCAGCGGTCCGGGGTGAGCACCGGGTAGTCCGAGCCGAAGAGGACCTTGTCCTTGAGCAGCGTGTTGGCGTACTGCACCAGCTGCGGCGGGAAGTACTTCGGTGACCAGCCGGACAGGTCGATGTGCACGCCCGGCTTGTGCGTGGCGACGGCGAGCGCCTCGTCCTGCCAGGGGAACGACGGATGCGCCAGGATGATCTTCATCTCCGGGAAGTCCGCGGAGACGTCGTCCACGTGCAGCGGGTTGCTGTACTTGAGCCTGATCCCGCCGCCGCCGGGCACCCCTGCCCCGATGCCGGTCTGGCCGGTGTGGAAGAGCGCGATCGTGCCGGTCTCCTCGATCACCTCGTACAGCTCGTACGCGACCGAGCGGTCGTTGGGGAAGAAGCCCTGGATGCTGGGGTGGAACTTGAAGCCCCTGACCCCGTACTCCTCGACCAGCCGACGGGCCTGCTTGACGCCCGCCCGGCCCCGGAAGGGGTCGATGGAGGCGAAGGGGATCAGCACGTCCGGATTGGCCGCGGCGGCCTCGGCGACCTCCTCGTTCGGGACGGGCGCGGTGCCGGTCGCGGACTCCGCGTCCACGGTGAAGATGACGGCGGCCATCTTCCGCTCGCGGTAGTACGCGGCGGTCTCCTCCAGGGTCGGCTTCCGTTTGCCCTCGACCTTGAAGTAGGCCGACGAGGCGTCGTGGAGGTCGTCGGCCAGGGACGAGGTGCCCTTGGAGGAGATCTCGGCGTGGGTGTGGACGTCGATCGCGACGAGTTCCTCGACGTTGAGGTGCGCCATGGTTACGCCTCCGGGAACTTGGGGGCGGGGATGCCCACCGACTGGAGCTCCGCGCCGACCGAGGTGGGCCAGGCGTCGGCCAGGGATTCGGGGGTCCAGCCGCCGTCCGCGTACGCCGCCCTGACCTCCTGCGGATGCGACCAGAGTGCCACCTTGTCGCCGCCGATGCCGATGGCCTGGCCGGTGATGCCCCGGGCGGCCTCGGAGGCGAGGAAGGGGACGAGGGCGGCGCAGTCCTCGGGGGTGCCGAAGCCCTCGCCCTTGCGCAGGAAGGCCGGGAACGGCTCGCCGTTCTTCAGCGCCTCGACGTACGGGGCGAAGGCCGGGATCGTCTCGGTCATGGCGGTGGCGGCCACCGGCACGATCGCGTTGACGGTGATGTTCGCCCGGCCCAGCTCCATCGACCAGGTGCGGGCGAAGGCGGCGATGCCGGCCTTGGCGGCGGCGTAGTTCGTCTGCCCGAAGTTGCCGCGCTGGCCGGCCGGCGAGCCGACCAGGATCAGCGTGCCGCCCTCGCCCTGCTCGCGCATGCGTACGGCGGCGGCGCGGGCGCAGGTGAAGGTGCCCTTGAGGTGGGTGGTGATCACCGCGTCGAAGTCGTCGTCGGTCATCTTCCACAGCACCTTGTCGCGCAGGATGCCCGCGTTGGTGACCAGGATGTCGAGCCGGCCGAACTCCTCCACCGCGCGGTTCACGAGCCGCTCGGCGGCCTCCGTCGTGCCGACCGGGACCACCTCGGCCACGGCGGTGCCGCCGGCCGCGGTGATGGACTTCACGGCCTGCTCGGCCACGGTCTCGTCGATGTCGTTGACGACGACGGAGGCGCCGGCGGCGGCGAGAGCGTGCGCGTAGGCGAGGCCGAGGCCACGGCCACTGCCGGTGACGACGGCGACCTTGCCGGTCAGATCGATGCTGGGCACGAGGGGGGTCCCTTCACAAGACGACAACTCAGGACGACATCTCAAGACGACTGCTCGAGATCGAAGCTAAGAGCAATAATTGTTGACGTCAATAGTTGTTGCCATCAGATGCGTGCGCCATGCTGGAATCAGCACATGGAACCGCCCCGCCCGGGGCCTCGACGAGGGAGCCCGCCATCGCCCGCCAGCAGGACGTCCACAATCCCGCCCCCATCGACGCGCACGAGCCCTGGATGCGCGGCCTGCACGCGGACACCGGCTACCTGCTGTACCGGCTGGGCCTGCGCTCCGGCCAGTTGTTCAACACCTTCCTCCAGGAGTCGGGGCTACGGCTGCGCCACTACGCGGTGCTCCGCTTCCTGACCACCTCCACGGGTGCGCTCCAGCGCGAACTGAGCACCTCGCTCGGATACGACCCGAGCGCGATCGTCGGCCTGGTGGACGACCTGGAGAAGCTGGGCTTCGTCGAACGCCGCCCCTCCCCCGACGACCGCCGCAGCCGGATCGTCGCCCTGACCGGGAACGGCCGCGCCTTCCTCCGGGACACCGACGAGGCCGGCCAGCGCGTGACCAACGAACTTCTGGACCCTCTCGACCAGGCCGAACGGGAGTCGCTGCACACCCTGCTCCAGCGGCTCACGGAGGACGGGCTCGGGTGATACGCGCCAACCAATGTTGGGCACATTCTTGACTGTCGCTTGATTGGTGCCTAATTTCACCCTGGCACCGGTGCGGTCCCCCAACCGGTGACGTCCCCCACGACATCGGCATCAGGGAGCTCCCCCGTGCAGCCATCCCGCTCGTCCTCCGGCGCCGCCCCCCAACCCTCCCCGGACACAAGGGAGTTGCGCCGCGTCGCCCTCTCCGGACTGCTCGGCACCACCGTCGAATTCTACGACTTCCTCGTGTACGGCACGGTCGCCGCGCTCGTCTTCGGCGAGCTGTTCTTCCCCCAGGCCGACCCCGCGGTCGGCACCATCGCCGCCTTCGGCACCTTCGCCGCCGGCTATGTCGCCCGGCCGCTCGGCGGCATCGTCTTCGGCCACTTCGGCGACCGGCTCGGCCGCAAGTCGATGATGCTGCTGACGATGACCCTGATGGGCTGCGGCAGCTTCCTCATCGGGCTGCTGCCAACGTACGACACGATCGGCGTCTGGGCCCCGGTCCTGCTGGTCGCCCTCCGGGTCGTCCAGGGCCTCGCGATCGGCGGCGAGTGGGGCGGCGCGACCCTGATGGTCGTCGAGCACGCCGAGCGCACCCAGGGTGCCCGGCGCGGCCTGTGGTCCAGCTCCACCCAGCTCGGTGCCCCGCTCGGCTCCGTGATCTCCGCCGGAGTGGTCACCCTCGTCTCCACGCTCCCCGACGACCAGTTCCGCTCCTGGGGCTGGCGCATACCGTTCCTGCTGAGCTTCGTACTGCTCGGCGTCGGCCTGTTCGTCCGGCTACGGATCGCGGAGAGCCCGTTGTTCGCCGAGGGCAGGCGGGAGAAGTCCGCCAGGCCGCCGATCCTCGAGGTGCTGCGCCGGCCCAAGCCGGTGCTGCTCGCCTGCTGCGTCGGCATCGGCGCCTTCACCGCCCAGTCGCTGCTGACCGGCTTCATGATCTCCTACGCCACCGGCAACGGGTACAGCCGCCCACAGGTCCTCACCGCCGTGACCGTCGCCTCCTGCGTGGCGCTCGTCGTCCTGCCCACCGCCTCCGCGCTCACCGACCGCGTCGGCCGCCGCCCGGTGGTCCTCACCGGCGCCGTCCTCTCGGCCGTACTCGCCTTCCCCGTGCTGTGGCTGGTCGACACCGGATCGCCCGGTCTGCTGATCCTCGCCCTCGTCCTCGGTCACGGCATCGCCCAGTCCACGATGTACGGACCGCTGGGCGCCCTGTTCTCCGAGATGTTCGGCACCAAGGTGCGCTACACCGGCGCCTCGCTCGGCTACCAGGCGGCGACCCTCGTCGGCGCCGGGTTCTCGCCGCTGATCGCGACCAGCCTGCTCGCCTCGAACGGCGGCGGCAGTACGCCCGTGTCGCTTCTGCTCTGCGGCGGCGCGCTGATCACCGCGGTCACCGTGTGGCGGATGCCCGAGACACACACCGAAACGCTCGGCGCCCCGGCCCTCCCCCGGGAAACCCCCGCCCCCGAAGGCATCCACCCGTGAACTCCCGCACTCCCGTCACGGACACGGGCGTCCGCCGCACACGGATGCCGTACCGGTCCTCGGTATACAGGGACGCGTACAAGGACGTGACGTCACCCCGGGGAGCTGCCCGCCCATGACCACCCGCTCCGCGCCCGACCGGCTGCTGTCCGTGCTCAGCGCCTTCGACCACGAGCACCCGGCGCTGTCCCTGACGGACATCAGCCGGCGGGCCGGGCTGACCCTGACCACCACGCACCGGCTCGTGGGCGCCCTCACCCACTGGGGCGCCCTGGAGCGGGACGACGACGGCGTCTACCACGTCGGCCTCAGGCTGTGGGAGGTCGCGGCCCTGGCCCCGCGCGGGCTCGCGCTGCGGCAGATCGCACTGCCTTATCTGGAGGACCTGTACGAAGCGACGCACGAGAACGTGCAGTTGGCGGTACGGGACGGCGGCGAGGTCGTCTACATCGAGTGGCTGTCGGGCCGTTCGGCGGTCGGCGTGCACATCCGGGTCGGGGCCCGCTGGCCGCTGCACGCCACGGGCGTCGGCCTGGCCCTCCTCGCCCACGGCGACCCGGTGCTGCAACAGCAGTACTGCGAGGGCCCGTTGGCCTCCTTCACCCCGCACACGATCACCGACCCGGCCAAGTTGCGCCGCGTCCTGGCCGAAGTCCGGCGCACAGGCGTGGCGGTGAGCAGCCGTCAGGTCACCGACGACGCCCTGTCGGTGGCCGCCCCGGTCCACGGCCCGGGCGGCGCGGTGATCGCCGCGGTGTCGGTCGTGGTGCCCCAGGCCGACGCCCAGGTACCGGCGCTGGTGCCCGCTGTGCGGCTGGCGGCACGAGGCATCTCACGGGCGCTGGGCTGGCAGCCGGCCAGGCACTGAGCGGGCATGGCGAAGTCTCGTGCGGTACGACTGCGCCCCAAAGGGGCGCGACCCAGCTGCCGACCAGCAGCGAGGCACGGCAGAATGCAGGACACCGTACGGGCGCACTTCCCGCCCGGTACCGGGGTCACGCCCATCACCGTCGTCGTCAAGCCGGGCACCGACCCGGCGACCGGATCAGCGCCCTCTCGCCGACCACCCAGGTCCGTACGCTGCCCGGTGGGACGACCGTGCTCGAACTCCAACCGAGCGGCAGCGTCGACGGGAAGGCCGCGACCGACCTCGTCCAGCGGATCAGGGACGTACGCGGTGACGAACCCGTCCAGATAACTGGCCCCGCCGTCCAGCTGGTCGACTTCCGGGAGATGCTCGGCGACCGGGCGCCCTGGGCCGCCGTCACCGTTCCGATCGGCATCTTCGCCCTGCTGTTCACCTTCACGGGATCGGTGCTGATCCCGTTGCGGATCATCGCCACGACCCTGCTGAGTCTCGGTGCCGCGCTAGGTGTGGTGGTCTGGGTGTTCCAGGACGGGCATCTGGCCGGTCTCCTCGGCTCAGAGGAGCTGGGCTCGCCCAATCTGACCGCGCCGCCGCTGATCATCGCGATCGCGTTCGGTCTGGCCATGGACTACGAGCTGTTCATCCTGGCCCGGATGCGCGAGGCCCGGCTGCAGAGCGGCGACGACCGTGAGGCTGTGGTGACCGGTCTGCGCCGCTCCGGCCCAGTGGTCACCTGCGCCGCCCTGCTGCCCGCCGTCGTCTTCGGCGCCTTCATGACGGGCGGTTTCGCACCCATCGTGCAGATCGGGCTCCGTCTGACGCTGGCCGTGCTGGTCGACGCAACGATCGTACGGATGCTGCTGGTCCCGGCGACCATGGCGCTCCTGGAACGCCGGACCTGGTGGGCGCCGCCGCTGCGACGCGTGCACGACCGCTTCGGGCTGCACGAGGAAGCGCCAGCGGAGTCCCGGGTGCCGACCAACGCCTGATCTGGAGGAGTGGGGCGGTCCCTGGAGGGGCCGCCCCACAGCCGTCCTTACCGGAATCGCCCGTATCACTGTTCGATGGAGCCAAAAAAGGGCATGGGGCGCACATGTGTGCGCCCGATCGCTTGATCGTGTCGGGTATCTACGCGGTGGGGCGGATGGTATGCCCAGGACTTTAGGGTCGGCCTCATGAAGCTGGTGGTGCGGGTCAGGCTGCTGCCGACGCCCGGGCAGGCGGCGGCACTTGAGGCGACGCTGACCGCCTGCAACGAGGCCTCAACCTGGGCCGCGTCCGTCGCCTTCGAGGAGGGCGCGCGCAAGAACCTGGCCCTGCGAAAGCTGGCCTACCAGGACATCAAGACCCGGTGGGGGCTGGGGGCGCAGGCCGCCCAGCACGCGATCAAGAAGACCTGCGACGCCTACACCACCCTGACCGCGAATCTGCGGGCTGGCCGGTACGGCAAACCGGGATCGAAACGCCATACCCGCGCCTCGGATAAACCGGTCGCCTTTCGCCCGGAGGCCGCCCAGCCCTACGACGACCGGATGCTGTCCTGGCAGCACGAGGCCCGCACCGTGTCGATCTGGACCACGGTGGGCCGGATGAAAAACCTCGCCTTCACCGGACAAGCCGAACAGCTGGAGGTCCTGGCCCAGCACCGCCAGGGCGAGTCCGACCTGCTGCACCAAGGCGGGAAGTGGTACTTGATCGCCACCTGCGAGATCCCCGAAGCCGCGCTGAACGCCCACCCGGTCGCCTTCCTCGGCGTGGACCTCGGCATCGTGAACATCGCAGCCACCAGCGACGGTGAACGCCACTGCGGGCGCCGGATCAACCGGAAACGGGAGAACGACCGCAAACTGCGACGCAAGCTGCAGCAGAAGCAGACCAAGTCGGCCAAGCGGCGGGCAAGGAAGTACGCGGGTAAAGAGGCCCGCCGGAACAAGGACATCAACCACAAGATTTCGAAACGGATCGTGGCGGAGGCTCAACGCACCGGTCGCGGAGTAGCCCTGGAAGACCTCAAGGGCATTCGCGAGCGGGCCCGGCTGAGAAAGCCCCAACGCACCACGCTCCACTCCTGGACCTTCGCGCAACTCGGCGCCTTCATCGCCTACAAGGCGAGGAAGGCCGGGGTGCCGCTGGTCTACGTCGATCCGGCGTACACCAGCCAGGAATGCTCCCAATGTCATCACATCGCACGCGGCAACCGCCCCTCACAAGCCCGGTTCGCCTGCCGGTCCTGCGGATTCGTTGATCACGCGGACCATAACTCGTCCCACAACATCGCCCACCGTGGGTGGATGGCGTGGGTCTGCGGGGTCCAGTCAGCGACCCCTGAACTCACGCTCATCGCGTGAGTTCTGGACGCGGCCGGGCCCATCACCGCCAGTGATGATCACGAGCTGCAAGCCTGGGAGTTCATTCTCGGGTCGCTGACAAAGGCGTGCCGTGGGCGTCCCACACATGTCGAACCCATCCGAGCAGGACGGGCAGCAGTCGCCGAGGCAGTCCCAGCGCGGGATCCTCGCCATGCTCGGGGCCGTGTCGGCCGCTGTACGTGGTGATCGTCGAGAACTCGGGCGAGGAGACGGTCGATCCGGCGAACGGGCTCAACGGATGGAATCTGTCCTGGGCGGACGGAAGGCGGGCAGCGCCCTGCAGGGCCTGTCCGACCGATAGGACCTAGCACATTCATGTCTTCATCGGGTGAACTCACCTGCGACGGAAGGAAATTCCGGGTTTCACCTCTTGACGGCCGGAGCCACCGGGAGCACATTGGGCCCACTTTGAGAGCGCTCTCAAGCGCACTCGAAGGCACCCCGCACCCCCACTCCGTACCCGAAGAGGCACCCATGAGGGACACTTCAGGCACTTCGCTCACTTCAGGCCCACCCGCCGGACGCGGCCCCCTCCGTCGCGTGCTCGTCGCCGTCGGCGCCGTCCTCAGCCTCGCGGCAGCCGCCGTGACCGTGGCCCAGGCGGACGCGCCGACGCCGCCGACCGGCTGGACGCAGGTCTTCCTCGACGACTTCAACGGCACCGCCGGGACCGGCGTCTCCACCACCAACTGGCAGTACGCGACCGGGACCTCGTATCCCGGTGGCCCCGCCAACTGGGGCACCGGCGAGATCGAGACCATGACGAACAGCACGAGCAACGTCTCGCTCGACGGCAGCGGCAACCTCCGGATCACCCCGATACGGAACTCGGCCGGCAACTGGACCTCGGGCCGCATCGAGACCAACCGCACCGACTTCCAGCCCCCGGCCGGCGGCAAGCTGGCCGTCCAGGCCCGACTCCAGGTGCCGAACGTCACCGGCGCGTCGGCCCTCGGCTACTGGCCCGCCTTCTGGATGCTCGGGGCGCCCTACCGGGGCAACTACCAGAACTGGCCGAGCGTCGGCGAGCTGGACATCATGGAGAACACCCAGGGTCTCAACACCATCTGGGGCACGATGCACTGCGGTACCAGCCCGGGCGGTGCCTGCAACGAGACGACCGGCATCGGCGGCACCACCAGCTGCGCCGGCACCACCTGTCAGGCCGGTTTCCACACGTACCGCATGGAGTGGGACCGCTCGGTGAGCCCGGAGGCGATCCGCTTCTACGTCGACGGCACCAACTACCACACGGTGACCGCGAACCAGGTCGACGCGACCACCTGGGCGAACGCCACGAACCACGGCTTCTTCATCATCCTGAACGTGGCGATGGGCGGCGCCTTCCCGGCGGCGTTCGGCGGCGGCCCGGACGCGGGCACGGTCTCCGGGCGCCCGATGGTCGTCGACTACGTGCAGGTGCTCCAGTCGACCACCGGCGGCGGCACGACCACGCCCCCGCCGACCGGGACCCGGGACGCGTACAGCGCCATCCAGGCCGAGTCCTACAACAGTCAGTCGGGCACCGGCACGGAGACCACCACCGACACCGGTGGCGGTCAGGACATCGGCTCGCTCGCCAACGGTGACTGGGCGCTCTACCAGAGCGTCAACTTCGGCTCCACGGCCGCCACCCAGTTCGTCGGCAGGGTCGCGAGCGGGGCCGGCTCGGGCGTGAGCGGACTGGTCGAGGTGCGCCTCGACAGCCGTACGAGCACACCGATCGGCAGCTTCTCGATCGGCAACACGGGCGGCTGGCAGAGCTGGCGGACGGTTCCGGCGAACATCAGCTCCGTCACCGGCACCCATGACGTCTACCTGACCTTCACCAGCGGCCAGGCGCAGGACTTCGTGAACGTGAACTGGTTCAATTTCGGCCACTGACAGGGGTGTTGTACGGCGTTGACGGAGGGGCGGGCCCGGACGGCCCGCCCCTCCTGACGTCTCAGCTGGCTCAGCTCAGCTCAGCCCGGAACGTCACCGGCGTGGCCCCCGTGTGCAGTTGGAAGAACTTGGAGAAGTTCGCCGCGTCGGGAAAGCCGACAGCCGCACCCACCCGCCCGATCGGCAGGGACGTGTGCGCCAGCAGACGCTTGGCCTCCAGGATCACGCGCTTGTCGATGAAGCCCTTGGGTGTCTCACCGGTCGCCGCGCGCACCGCCCGGACGAGGGTGCGTCGGGAGTAACCGAGGGCGTCGGCGTACGCGCTGACGCTGTGGTTGGTGGCGAAGCCCTTCTCCACCGCGTCCCGGAAAAGGGTGAACGTGGTGTCGGTCCGGCCCCCCGCCGCCTCCACCGAACTCGTCGCGAGATGGGACAGCCGCAGCAGGAACGCGGTGAGGGAGTGACGCAGAACCGAGGTGTGCAGGCCGATCGGGAGGGTGGCCGTGTCCTCGTACTCGCGGCCCAGCTGGGCCAGGGCCGCTCGCAGGCCGGCGAACTGGGGTGCGTCCGGGCGCAGCAGCGGGGGCAGGTCGTAGCGGTACAGGCCGGTCGCCTCGACCGTGGTCCGCGGCAGGAAACCGGGTTGCATGGTGAGGACGGTGCCGCGGTACTCGGTGGTGCGGGAGAAGCGGTGCACCTGACCCGGGCGGATCCACAGGAGGTCGCCCGCTGTCGCCTCGTACTCGGCGAAGTCGACCATGTGGGTGACCGGGCCGTCGTCGAACAGCATCACGATGTGGAAGTCGATGCGGTGGACGCGTTCCAGCGGGGCGTCATCGTGCCAGGTGCGGTCGGGTGACATCGGGCCGACCTGCATACCCACACCCAGGACGCTCAGATCGACCGGAAAGGGAAACGTCCTGATGCCGTCTCCGTCCGGGAGGCCTTGGATGGTGTCTTGGATGGTTCTGTCCGCCATGTCCTTCTCTTGCCGTCCGGTCCCCGCCGTCCGTGTCCCACTTTCACCAAAGGGTGACACACAGGCACCTGGCCCCGTAAAAGTCAGACTTTTAAGTTTGAACACGTCCGAGCAGTTCATCCCCCTCTATCGAGGACTTCCTGAAGATGAGTACGCAGACATCCGACAGCCTCCAGTGGACCGATCTCGACCGGCGTGCCGTCGACACGGCCCGTGTACTCGCGGCCGATGCCGTGCAGAAGGTCGGCAACGGCCACCCCGGCACCGCGATGAGCCTGGCCCCCGCCGCGTACACGATCTTTCAGAAGGTGATGCGACACGACCCCGCGGACCCCGAGTGGACCGGCCGTGACCGCTTCGTCCTCTCCCCCGGACACACCTCGCTGACCCTCTACACCCAGCTGTTCCTGTCCGGGTACGAGCTGGAGCTGGACGACCTCAAGGCGTTCCGCACCCACGGTTCGAAGACGCCGGGACACCCCGAGTACGGCCACACGGCCGGAGTCGAGACGACGACCGGTCCGCTCGGCCAGGGTGTCGCCAACGCGGTCGGCATGGCGATGGCCGCCCGCTACGAGCGCGGCCTGTTCGACCCCGAGGCGCCGGAGGGCGAGTCGCCCTTCGATCACACCGTCTGGGCGATCGTCTCCGACGGCGACCTGGAGGAGGGCATCTCCGCCGAGGCCTCCTCGCTGGCCGGGCACCAGAAGCTCGGCAACCTCGTCTTCGTCTACGACGACAACCACATCTCCATCGAGGGCGACACGGCGACGGCGTTCTCCGAGGACGTGCTGAAGCGGTACGAGGCGTACGGCTGGCATGTGCGGCGGATCGAGCCCGAACCCGGCGGCGACATCGACGTGCACGCGCTGTACACGGCGCTCAAGGAGGCGCAGGCCGAGACCGCGCGCCCCTCGATCATCGCGATGCGCACGATCATCGCCTGGCCCGCCCCGAACGCCCAGAACACCGAGGCCGCGCACGGCTCGGCTCTCGGTGACGACGAGATCGCGGCCACCAAGCGCGTCCTCGGCTTCGACCCGGAGCGGACCTTCGAGGTCGCCGACGAGGTGCTCGCCCACTCCCGTCAGGCCCTCGACCGGGGCGCCGAGGCGCACGCCGCCTGGGACAAGCGGCTCACCGAGTGGCGCGGCGTACAGCCCGAGCGGGCGAAGCTGTTCGACCGGGTCGTCGCAGGTCAGTTGCCCGAGGGCTGGGAGGACGCCCTGCCGGTGTTCGAGGAGGGCACGTCCGTCGCCACCCGCGCGGCCTCCGGTAAGGTCCTCCAGGCCCTCGGCCCGGTCATCCCGGAGCTGTGGGGCGGCTCGGCCGACCTGGCCGGCTCGAACAACACGACCATCGACAAGACGTCCTCCTTCCTCCCGGCGGACAACCCGCTGCCGGAGGCGGACCCTTACGGCCGCACGATCCACTTCGGCATCCGCGAGCACTCGATGGGCGCGGAGATGAACGGCATCGCGCTGCACGGCAACACCCGTATCTACGGCGGTACCTTCCTGGTGTTCTCCGATTACATGCGCAACGCCGTACGTCTGGCGGCGCTGATGCAGTTGCCCGTGACGTATGTCTGGACGCACGACTCCATCGGCCTCGGCGAGGACGGCCCGACGCACCAGCCGGTCGAACACCTGGCCTCCCTGCGCGCCATCCCGGGCCTGAACATCGTCCGCCCGGCCGACGCCAACGAGACGGCCGTCGCCTGGGCCGAGATCCTCAAGCGGCACGCCTCGAACCCGGCCCCGCACGGTCTGGCGCTCACCCGGCAGGGTGTACCGACGTACGCCCGCAACGAGGATGCCGCGAAGGGCGGTTACGTCCTGCGGGACGCCTCCACCGGCACCCCGGACGTCGTCCTGATCGCCACCGGTTCCGAGGTCCAGCTCGCCGTCGCGGCACGTGAGGCGCTGGAGGCCGAGGGTGTGGGTACGCGTGTGGTGTCCATGCCGTCCGTCGAGTGGTTCGAGGAGCAGTCGGCCGAGTACCGCGCGAGTGTCCTTCCGCCGTCCGTGAAGGCGCGCGTGGCGGTCGAGGCGGGCATCGGTCTGACCTGGTACCGCTACGTCGGTGACGCAGGACGCATCGTCTCCCTCGAACACTTCGGCGCCTCCGCCGACGCGGGGACCCTCTTCGCCGAGTACGGCTTCACCGCCGAGAACGTCGCCCGGGCCGCGCGCGAATCTCTCTCCGCCGCCCGTGACTGATCCGCACGCCAGAAGGAAGATGACCACAGTGACCACCGAAGCAACCCCCACCGCGGGAACACTCAAGCGCCTCTCCGACGAGGGCGTCTCGATCTGGCTGGACGACCTCTCCCGGGGTCGCATCGCCTCCGGCAACCTCGCCGAACTCATCGACACCAAGCATGTGGTCGGCGTGACCACGAACCCCTCCATCTTCCAGGCTGCCATCGGCTCCGGCGAGGGGTACGAGGAGCAGCTCGCCGATCTGGCCGTGCGCGGCGTCACGGTCGACGAGGCCGTACGCATGATGACCACCGCCGATGTCCGCGCCGCCGCCGACATCCTGCGCCCGGTGTACGACGCCACGGGCGGCCGGGACGGCCGGGTCTCCATCGAGGTCGACCCGCGTCTCGCCCACGAGACCGCGGCGACGATCGCCGAGGCCAAGCAGCTGGCCTGGCTGGTCGAACGACCCAACGTGATGATCAAGATCCCGGCGACCAGGGCGGGCCTGCCCGCGATCACCGAGGTCATCGGCCTCGGGATCAGCGTCAACGTCACGCTGATCTTCTCCCTGGAGCGCTACCGCGAGGTCATGGCCGCCTATCTGGCCGGCCTGGAGAAGGCGCAGGCCGCGGGTATCGACCTCGCGACCATCCACTCCGTCGCCTCCTTCTTCGTCTCCCGTGTCGACTCCGAGATCGACAAGCGCCTGACCCTGCTGGGCACGGACGAGGCCCTCGCTCTCAAGGGCAGGGCGGCGCTGGCCAACGCGCGGCTCGCGTACGAGGCGTACGAGGAGGTCTTCGACGGTGAGCGCTGGACCGCCCTCGGCGGCGCCCACGCCAACAAGCAGCGCCCGCTGTGGGCCTCGACCGGCGTCAAGGACCCGGCGTACAAGGACACGCTGTACGTCGACGAGCTGGTCGCGCCCGGCACCGTCAACACGATGCCGGAGGCAACGCTCAACGCGACCGCCGACCACGGCGACATCCACGGCGACGCGGTGAGCGGCGGCTACGCCCAGGCCCGCGCCGACCTCGCGGCCGTCGAGGGGCTCGGGATCTCGTACGACGAGGTCGTGAAGCTGCTGGAGGACGAGGGCGTCGCGAAGTTCGCGATCGCCTGGGACGACCTGCTGACCGCCGTCACGAAGTCGCTGGACAGTGTGGGCAGCAAGGGAGTTGACGGGGAATGAGCGCCGAACCGACCCTGCTGGAAGCTACCGCCGAGGGCGACTGGGACAACCCGCTGCGCGATCCCGGCGACCGCCGTCTCCCCCTGATCGCGGGCCCGTCCGGGCTGGTCATCTTCGGGGTGACCGGTGACCTGTCCCGCAAGAAGCTCATGCCGGCCGTCTACGACCTGGCCAACCGGGGCCTGCTCCCGCCCGGCTTCTCGCTTGTCGGCTTCGCCCGCCGGGACTGGGAGGACGAGGACTTCGCACAGATCGTCCACGACTCGGTGCGCGACCACGCCCGTACGGAGTTCCGCGAGGAGGTCTGGCAGCAGCTCGCCGAGGGCATGCGGTTCATCCCCGGTGACTTCGACGACGACGCGGCGTTCAAGCAGCTGCGCGCGGCCGTCGAGGAGCTGGACGCGTCCCGGGGTACGAGCGGCAACTACGCCTTCTACCTCTCCGTACCGCCGAAGTTCTTCCCGAAGGTCGTCCAGCAGCTGAAGAAGCACGGGCTGGCGAACGCGCCGGAGGGTTCCTGGCGGCGCGGGGTGATCGAGAAGCCGTTCGGGCACAACCTGAAGAGCGCGCGTGAGCTGAACCGGGTCCTGCACGACGTGTTCGACCCGGAGCAGGTCTTCCGGATCGACCACTACCTCGGCAAGGAGACCGTCCAGAACATCCTGGCGCTCCGGTTCGCCAACCAGATGTACGAGCCCGTCTGGAACCGGTCGTATGTCGACCACGTCCAGATCACGATGGCCGAGGACATCGGCATCGGCGGCCGGGCCGGCTACTACGACGGCATCGGGTCGGCGCGCGACGTGATCCAGAACCACCTTCTCCAGCTGATGGCCCTGACGGCCATGGAGGAGCCGATCGCCTTCGACGCCGAGTCGCTGCTGACCGAGAAGCTCAAGGTCCTGAAGTCGGTGAAGCTGCCCGAGAACCTGGGCGAGCACACCGTGCGCGGGCAGTACGCGGCGGGCTGGCAGGGCGGCGAACAGGTGTCCGGCTACCTCGAAGAGGACGGCATCGACCCGCAGTCCAGCACGGACACGTACGCGGCCGTCAGGCTGGAGGTCGACAACCGCCGCTGGGCGGGCGTCCCCTTCTACCTGCGGACCGGCAAGCGGCTCGGGCGGCGCGTGACGGAGATCGCGGTCGTCTTCCAGCGCGCCCCGCACTCCCCGTTCGACTCGACGGCCACCGAGGAACTCGGCGCGAACGCGATCGTCATCCGCGTCCAGCCGGACGAGGGCATGACCGTGCGCTTCGGTTCCAAGGTCCCGGGTACCTCGATGGAGATCAGGGACGTCACGATGGACTTCGCCTACGGCGAGTCCTTCACGGAGTCCAGCCCGGAGGCGTACGAACGGCTCATCCTGGATGTCCTGCTCGGCGACGCCAATTTGTTCCCCCGTCACCAGGAAGTGGAAGAGTCCTGGAAGATCCTCGACCCGATCGAGGAGTACTGGGGCACGCACGGCAGGCCCGCGCAGTACGCCTCGGGCAGTTGGGGCCCGGAGGAAGCCGACGAGATGCTCGCACGAGACGGACGGAGCTGGCGCAGGCCATGAAAATCGACCTCACCGACACCACGGCAAGCAAGATCAACAAAGCACTGGTGAAGGGGCGGCGCGCCATCGGCACCCCTGCCGTGGGCATGGTCCTGACGATGGTGATCGTCACGGACGAGGAGAACGCCTACGACTCGATCAAGGCGGCCGAGGATGCCTCGCACGAGCACCCCGCGCGCACCCTGGTCGTCATCAAGCGGCACGCCCGCAGCCCGCGCGACCGGACCAAGTCCCACCTCAACGCCGAAGTGCGGGTGGGCGCCGACGCCGGCACCGGCGAGACGGTCATCCTGCGGACGTACGGCGAGGTGTCCGACCACGCCGACTCCGTCGTCCTGCCGCTGCTGCTGCCGGACGCGCCGGTCGTCGTCTGGTGGCCGGTGAACGCCCCCGAGGTGCCCGCCAAGGACCCCCTGGGCGCGCTGGCCCAGCGCCGGATCACCGACATGTACGCGGTCGAGCAGCCGCTCGTCGCGCTGGAGGCCCGGGTGCGCTCCTACGCGCCCGGCGACACCGACCTCGCGTGGACGCGGCTCACCCCGTGGCGCTCGATGCTGGCCGCGGCCCTCGACCAGGCCCGTACGAAGATCATCTCGGCGGCCGTCGAGAGCGAGGCCGAGAACCCGAGCGCCGAACTGCTGGCCCGCTGGCTCGGCGCCCGCCTGTCGGTGAAGGTGGACCGCGTCGTCACCGCGGGGCCGGTCGTCACGGCCGTCCGCCTCGGCACCGACAGGGGCGAGATCGTCATCGACCGCCCCGAGGGCCCGCTCGCCACCCTCACCCTGCCGGGCCAGCCCTCGCGCACGCTCGCGCTGAAGGTGCGGCCCACCTCCGAACTCATCGCCGAGGAACTGCGGCGCCTCGACGCCGACGAGATGTACGCCATCGCTCTGCGGGGCGACAGCACCAAGGAGACCCCCCGTCATGTCTGACTCCCCCAGGCTCACCCGGCGTCCCGAGTGGACCGCGCTGGAGGACCACCGCGCCGACGCGCTCCTCCATCCGCAACTGCGGGAACTGTTCGCCGCCGATCCGGGACGCGCGGAGCGGTACGTCGTGCGGGTGGGCGACCTGCACATCGACTACTCCAAGCACCTGATCACGGACGAGACCCTCGCCTTCCTCCAGGAACTCGCCACCGCCACCGATGTGTTCGGGCTGCGGGACGCCATGTTCCGGGGGGACCGGATCAACATCACCGAGGACCGCGCTGTCCTGCACACCGCGCTGCGGGCACCGCGCGACGCGGTGATCGAGGTCGACGGCGAGAACGTCGTCCCGGCCGTGCACGCGGTCCTGGACCGGATGGCCGGCTTCGCCGACCGGGTGCGCTCGGGCGAGTGGACCGGTCACACGGGCAGGCGCATCAAGAACGTCGTCAACATCGGCATCGGCGGCTCGGACCTCGGTCCGGCGATGGCCTACGACGCCCTGCGGGCCTTCACCGCGCGGGAGTTGACGTTCCGGTTCGTGTCGAACGTCGACGGCGCCGACCTGCACGAGGCGGTCCGCGACCTGGACCCGGCGGAGACGCTGTTCATCGTCGCGTCGAAGACGTTCACCACCATCGAGACCATCACGAACGCCACGTCGGCCCGCTCCTGGCTGCTCGCGGGTCTGGGCGGCGACGACAAGGCGGTCGCCAGGCACTTCGTGGCCCTGTCGACGAACTCCGGGAAGGTGTCGGACTTCGGCATCGACACGGACAACATGTTCGAGTTCTGGGACTGGGTCGGCGGACGCTACTCGTACGACTCGGCGATCGGCCTGTCGCTGATGATCGCGATCGGCCCGGACCGGTTCCGGGAGATGCTCGACGGGTTCGCACTCGTCGACGAGCACTTCCGGACGGCTCCGGCGGAGTCCAACGCACCCTTGCTGCTGGGCCTGTTGGGCATCTGGTACGGCAACTTCTTCGACTCCCAGTCGCACGCCGTACTGCCCTACAGCCACTACCTCTCCAAGTTCACGGCATACCTGCAGCAGCTGGACATGGAGTCCAACGGCAAGTCGGTCGACCGTGACGGCAACCCGGTCGAGTGGCAGACCGGGCCGGTGGTGTGGGGCACCCCCGGGACGAACGGGCAGCACGCCTACTACCAGTTGATCCACCAGGGGACGAAGCTGATCCCGGCGGACTTCATCGGCTTCGCCGAGCCGGTCGCGGAACTGAGTGACGAACTGGCGGCGCAGCACGACCTGTTGATGGCCAACTTCTTCGCGCAGACCCAGGCGCTGGCGTTCGGGAAGACACCGGACGAGGTGCGGGCCGAGGGAGTGCCGGAGGAGCTGGTCGCCCACAAGACGTTCAGGGGCAACCACCCGACGACCACCATCCTCGCGCGCGAGCTGACTCCTTCCGTACTGGGCCAGTTGATCGCGCTGTACGAGCACAAGGTGTTCGTCCAGGGCGCCGTCTGGAACATCGACTCCTTCGACCAGTGGGGCGTCGAGCTGGGCAAGGTCCTCGCCAGGCGTATCGAGCCCGCGCTCACCGAGGGGGCCGACGTGCCGGGCCTCGACTCCTCCACCGCCGCCCTCGTGGCCGCCTACCGCACTCTTCGTGACACTCAGGAAGTGAACTGACATGCAGATTGGTCTGATCGGTCTCGGCAAGATGGGCGGCAACATGCGCGAGCGCATCCGCCTCGCCGGCCACACCGTCATCGGCTACGACCGCAACCCCGAGGTCTCCGACGTGAGCAGCCTCGCCGAACTGGTCGAGAAGCTCGAAGCGCCGCGTGTGGTCTGGGTGATGGTCCCGGCCGGCGCCGCCACCCAGTCCGTCGTCGACGAACTCGGCGGCCTCCTGGGCGCGGGCGACACGGTCGTCGACGGCGGCAACTCCCGCTGGACGGACGACGAGAAGCACGCCGAGGAGCTCGCCACCTCGGGCATCGGCTTCGTCGACGCCGGTGTCTCCGGCGGTGTGTGGGGGCTCCAGAACGGCTACGCCCTGATGGTCGGCGGCGACAAGGAGCACGTCGAGCGGCTCCACCCGATCTTCGAGGCGCTCAAGCCCGAGGGCCCGTACGGCTATGTCCACGCGGGCAAGGTGGGCGCCGGGCACTTCTCGAAGATGGTCCACAACGGCATCGAGTACGCCATGATGCAGGCCTACGCCGAGGGCTGGGAGCTGCTGGAGAAGGTCGACTCCGTCACGGACGTACGCGAGGTCTTCCGGTCCTGGCAGGACGGGACGGTCATCCGCTCCTGGCTCCTCGACCTGGCGGTCAACGCCCTCGACGAGGACGAGCACCTGGAGCGGCTGCGCGGTTTCGCGCAGGACTCCGGCGAGGGCCGGTGGACGGTCGAGGCGGCCGTCGACAACTCCGTGCCGCTGCCCGCGATCACCGCGTCCCTCTTCGCGCGGTTCGCGTCCCGGCAGGACGACTCCCCGCAGATGAAGATGATCGCGGCACTGCGCAACCAGTTCGGCGGTCACGCCGTCGAGTCCAAGGAGTAGAAAGCCGTGGGTGACCTTCTTCTGGTCCGCCACGGCGAGACGGAGTGGAGCGCGTCGGGACAGCACACCAGCTGGACCGACCTGCCCCTCACCCCGCACGGTGAGGAGCAGGCCAAGTCCCTCGCCCCGCTCCTCGCCGGACGGACCTTCGCACGAGTGGTGACCAGCCCCCTCACCCGCGCGGTCCGCACCGCCGAACTCGCGGGCCTGTCCGGTGCGTCGGCCGATCCGGACCTGCGCGAGTGGGAGTACGGCGGGTACGAGGGTGTGACGACCGCCGAGATCCAGCGCACGCGGCCCGACTGGTTCCTGTTCACGGACGGGGTGGTGCCCGGTCCGGACGGGCACCCGGGCGAGTCGCCCGAGGAGGTGGGCAGGCGCGCGGACCGCGCCCTGGCCCACATTGAGGACGCGCTCGGGGAGGGTGACGTGGTCCTGGTGGCGCACGGGCACTTCCTGCGCGTGCTGACGGCCCGTTACCTCGGGCTGCCGCCCGCGGACGGACGGCTGTTCCAGCTCGCCACGGGTACGGTCAGCAGGCTCTCCACGGAGCACGATCGTCCGGTGATCGCGGAGTGGAACTCCCGTTGGCAGGCGTCTAGTTGATCCGCCTGTTCTGGTTGGGCGACTGAACCGACGATCGGGTCCGGGGCTCTGTCCCCGGACCCGATTGACATGTGTGTCCGGGGCACGTCAGAGTCGCCCCGATGGAGATCAACGATCTGACGGCGGCCGAAGTACGGGTGTGGCGGGCCTACCCCAAGGGCGAGCCCGTGGACTTCCGCGAGGCGGCGGCCGAGAACGCGGCCGACGGCGCCGACTGGGGGCCGGAGCGGACCATCCGCGCCTCAGTGCTGCGGGCCCTGCTGCTCAGCACCCCGGAGGACGGCGAGATCCCCAGACTCAGGCTCTCGGGCGCCCGCATCACGGGGCACCTGAACCTGATGTACGCGGTGGTGGACCACCCGCTCCATCTGCGGTACTGCCACTTCGACGAGTCGCCCGACCTCTACGGCACCCGGCTGCGCCAGCTGAATCTGCGCGGCTCGGTGCTCCCCGCGATCAACCTCTCGAGTACGCGGATCGACGGTCCGCTGCGCATGACCCGCTGCCGGGTGCGGGGGGCGGTGCGGCTGGCCGGCGCGGAGATCGCGGGCGCGCTCTTCCTGGACGACGCCGAACTCACCACGTCCGACCCGTCCGTGCCGGTGCTCCAGCTCCATCAGGCGGTGCTCGGCGACGGTTTCGCGGCGCCGGGGCTGCGGGTACGGGGCCAGGTGCTCCTCGACGGGGCCACGGTGGGCGGGTCGATCGGCCTGGACGACGCCGAGCTGAGCAACCCCGGCGGCCATGCCCTGTGCGCGCGGTCCCTCGAAGTGCGGGCCGACGTAAGGGCGCGGAACCTGCGCGCCCAGGGAGGCATCGACCTGCGCGGCTCCCGCATCACGGGCTCCCTCGACTTCACGCGGGCGCGGCTGTCCAACCCCGGCGGTACGGCCCTGCGGGCCAGCAGCTGCACCATCGGGGAGTTGTGGCTGTACCGGTGCGAGCCGATCGAGGGCCGGCTGCATCTGCGCCGCTCCCGGATCGACGTCCTGGGCTTCGAGTCGGAGGTCGCACCGGGCGAGGTGCTCTTCAACAACCTCACCTACACGGCGCTCAATCCGCACGAGCCGGCCCACCGCCGTCTGCCTCTGCTGGAACGCGACGGCGACGGCTATGTCCCTTACGCCTACGAGCAGTTGGCCGCCGCCTACCGCCACGTCGGCGACGAGGGCGCGGCCCGCCGGGTCCAGCTCGCCAAGCAGCGCCGGCACCGGGCCACCCTGCCCTGGCTGGGAAGGGTGTGGGGCCACCTCCAGGACACAGCCGTCGGCTACGGCTTCCGTCCGCTGCGCGCCGCCGTCTGGCTGCTGTCACTGCTGGCGGCCGGCTCGATCGCGTACGCCCTGCACCACCCGCTCCCGCTCAAGCCCGACGAGGCACCGGAGTTCAACCCGGTCTTCTACACCCTGGACCTGCTCCTCCCGGTGATCTCCTTCGGCCAGGAGGAGGCCTTCGCACCCACGGGCGGGTACCAGTTCCTGTCGTACGTCCTCATCCTGACCGGCTGGATCCTGGCTACGACCGTCATCGCAGGGGTGAGCAGGAGCGTCACCCGGCAGTGAGCCCGGTCGGCGGCAACTGCTTTCACCGGAGGGGCTGTTGCGCGTGCTGGGCGGCGAGCCGTACCGGTGCGTTCTGAGCGCCGTAGCCCTGGTAGCCGCCGTCTCGCTGGACGAGTTCGAAGAAGACGCGGCCCACGGTGCGCGTGTAGCAGTGCCTGAACTCGCCTTGCGCGTCGCGGTCGTAGAGGATGCCGAGTTCGCGGTACGTGGCCAACTCGCCCTCGGTGAACTCGTACCGGGCCGCGAGGTCGTCGTAGTAGTTCGCGGGCATCGGCAGCAGGCTGCCGCCGGCCGCTCGGAAACGCCGGGCGGCGGCGACCACGTCGTCGGTGGCGAGCGCGATGTGCTGGGCGCGGGTCGCGTCCTCGGTGGGCGCGGGACCGACGGCGAGCGCGATGCGTACGCTGCCACCGGAGTTGGTGACGGCCCGACTGCGGAAGAGCCCATACGGGTCGGCGACGTCGACGCTCTCCTGGCCGCTCAACCCGAGGACGCTGCGGTGGAAGAGGGCGGCTTCGTCGAAGTGGTGCCAGGGCTGGGTGAGGGCGAGATGGTCGATGCGGTCGACGCCGCCCTCCGTGTCCCCGGCGGTCCCGATGCACTCGATGGGTTCGAAGTCGGCTCGCCAGTCGGGGAGTTCGGCGCTGTCCCTGGCGCAGAAGAAGAGTTCCGTGCCGTCAGGGGCGGCCACCGCGTCGAGCGGCGCGTCCTTCGGGGCTCGGCGGCGGGGCAGGACCGGCGCCAGGAGAGCCTCGGCCCGGCGGGCGGCACCTTCCGGATCCGGTGACTCCAGGCCTACGGCGGCCAGTCCGGTGCCGTCACGGCGCGCGGCCGGTCCGGTGTTGACGAGGATGCGGGCCTCGCCGCGCTCCCAGAGGTCGACGGGCTTGCTGCGGTGACGTGCCGTACGGGCGAGGCCGAGCGCGCCGAGGAGCGCGGCGACCGGTTCGGCGTCCGCGGTGACGAGTTCGGCGAAGGCGATGCCGGTGGGGACGACGGGCTCCGGCAGTGGGGCGAGGCCGATGCTCTCCTGGAGGACGAGGAGGGATCGCCGGGCGTCCACGGCGGTCGGTCCGGCCTCGGCCTGCCGGAAGACGTCGTTGAAGACCTCGAGGGAGAGCGGACCGTCGTATCCGGCCCGAACGACGTGCTGGACAAGCCCCGCGATGTCGAAGCCGCCCTGTCCCGGGAAGCAGCGGTAGTGGCGGCTCCACTGGAGCACGTCCATGGCGAGCAGCGGGGCGTCGGCCAGCTGGAGGAAGAAGATCTTCTCCCCGGGGATGTCCTCGATGCCCTTCGGGTCCGAGCCCCGGGAAAGGATGTGGAAGCTGTCGAGGCAGGTGCCGAGCGCGGGATGGCCGGCCGCCTCGACGATGCTCCAGGCGTGGTCGTAGGTGCTGACGTGCCGCCCCCACGCGAGCGCCTCGTAGGCGACGCGGACACCGAAGTCCTGGGCCAGGTCTGCCAGTTGGCCCAACTGGGCGGCGGCCAGGGCGTCGTCGTCGAGGGCGAGCGGGGAGACGCTGGAGCAGACGAGGACGGTGTCGGTGCCGAGCCGCCGCATCAGCTCGAACTTGTGCCGGGCTCGGCGCAGGTTGCGGGCGAACTCGTCCTCGGGCACGGCCTCGATGTCACGCATCGGCTGGTAGAGGTCGATGGTGAGACCGAGATCGGCGCAGCGGGCGCGGATCTCCTCGGGGGTGAGAGGGCTGGCGAGCAGGTCGTTCTCGAAGATCTCGACCCCGTCGAAACCGGCCCGGGAGGCGGCCGTGAGCTTCTCGGTCAGGGAGCCGCTGAGCGACACGGTGGCGATGGACGTACGCACGTCGGTACCTCTGCCTTCTCTTTGCTTCCTCTTCGGCACTCCTGCTTCGCCGCGTCTACTTCGGTGCCGGTAGCGCACCCGCCAGTTCCGCGATGTCGGCCAGCATGCGCGCGGTGTCGGGTTCCCGGCCGGTGAAGAGCCGGAACGCGTCCGCGGCCTGGAAGACGGCCATGCCGCCGCCGTCGAGCGTGGCGCAGCCCATCTCACGGGCGGTGCGCAGCAGCTCGGTCTCCAGTGGGCGGTAGACCACCTCGGCGACCCAGAGACCGGGGTGCAGCAGCTCGGCGGGGAAGGGCAGGCCGGGGTGGGCGGCCATACCGGTGGGCGTCGCGTGCACCAGTCCGTCGGCGACACCGTCGATGCCGCCGTCCCGGCCGATCAGCGACGCCAGCCGGTCGGGCGTCGCGGCGGTCGCCCGGCCGGCGCCGAAGTGCCGGTTGAGGGACGCGGCGAGGTCCGCGGCCCGGTCGGGCAGCGCGTCGACGACGGTGACCCGGCCGGCGCCGAGGGTGAGCGTGGCATGGGCGACGGCCGCGCCGGCGCCACCGGCCCCGAGCTGCACGACCCGTTCCAGCGGGGCGTCGGGCAGACCGCGCGCGAAGGACGCGGCGAAGCCGGTCACGTCCGTGTTGTGGCCGATCGCGCGGCCCTCCTCGAAGACCACGGTGTTGACGGCGCCGAGCGCCTCGGCCTGCGGATCGAGGCCGTCGAGGTGTTCGATGACGAGCTGCTTGCACGGATGCGTGATGTTCAGCCCGTCGAACCCGAGGTCCCGGGCGGCCCGTACGAGATCGCCCACCGCGGGTGCCGCGACGCCCAGCGTGTCGATGTCGATCAGCCGGTACAGATAGCGCAGCCCCTGCCGGTCGGCCTCCCGCTCGTGCAGCGCGGGGCTCAGCGACGGGCCGATGCCGGAGCCGATGAGCCCGACGAGAAACGAGTCCTTGGCCACGACGGACCTCCTGTACGACTGCGGTCACTAATGTACGAACTAGTACGTTAGCTATATCAGCTCCACCGGGCACCGGGGAAGCCCTCAGGAGTGCTCGCAGGGGTGTCCGCAGGGCTGCTTCTAGAATCACGGGACTGGCCCCTCGCCCGAAGGAACCCGATGACCAGCGTCGAAGAACCGGCACGCACAGGCGGGCGCATCCGCGACGCCGCCCGGACCAGGGCCGAGATCCTCGACGTGGCCACCAAGGAGTTCGCCCGGGCCGGCCTGGCGGGGGCCCGGGTGGACGAGATCACCGCCCTCACCCGCACCACCAAGCGGATGATCTACTACTACTTCGGCGGCAAGGAGCAGCTGTTCACGGCCGTGCTGGAGCGCGCGTACTCCGTGATCCGGCAGGCCGAACAGGACCTCGACGTCGAGCATCTGGACCCGGTCGCGGCCATCCGGCGCCTCGCGGAGCTGACCTTCGACCACCATGAGGCGCACCCCGACTTCATCCGCCTGGTGAGCATCGAGAACATCCACGAAGCCGAGCACATCGCCGCCTCAGAGCAGCTCGGGAGGATCGGCTCGCCCGCACTGGAGGTGATCCACCGGATCCTGGAGTCGGGCCGCAGGTCGGGCCTGTTCACGGCCGACGTGGACGCGGTGGATCTGCACGCCATGATCAGCTCCTTCTGCTTCTTCCGGGTGGCCAACCGGCACACCTTCGGCGCACTGTTCGGCCGCGACCTGACGGCCCCGGACCAGCGGGAGCACTACCGGGCGATGCTCGGCGACATGGTCATCGCCTATCTGACGGCGGACCGTACGGCCTGAACGGGGCGGCTGCGCACGCCCGTGAAGGGCAAGATCCTCCGCCGCGACCTCTTGACACCCGGGAAACGTGGGCGCAACATCCGTAGCCAACCGCTACTAACTATCCAGTGGGTTAATTAACCGGGTAGCTCCCGGCACGGCCGTCCCGTCACCCCAGGGATCCGGCACCTCTCCCTCCCCTCCGCTCACTCCACGTACGTTGGAGTTCCCTCGAAGGAGCACGCCGTGGCGGATTCCGTCGCACCCCACGACCCCGCAGCACCCCTGGGCGCCCCACCCGGGGGCCAGCCGAGGAAGGCCGCCACGGCCGCCTGGATCGGCAGCGCCCTGGAGTACTACGACTTCTTCATCTACGGCAGCGCTGCCGCCCTGATCTTCCCGAAGGTCTTCTTCGACGACTCCGACCCGGCCACCGCCACCCTGTTGTCGCTGGCCACCTTCGGTGTCGCGTACGCCGCCCGCCCGGTCGGCGCGCTCTTCCTGGGCCACTTCGGTGACCGGCTCGGCCGCAAGAAGATCATGGTCTTCACGCTGATCCTGATGGGCCTGTCGACGTTCCTCATCGGCTGCCTGCCCACCCGCGACCAGGTCGGCAGCCTCGCCCCGGTGCTGCTCGTGCTCTGCCGCGTCCTCCAGGGCATCTCGGCCGCCGGGGAACAGGCGAGCGCCAACTCCATGACGCTCGAACACGCCCCGCCGGACCGGCGCGGCTTCTTCACCAGTTTCACCCTGAGCGGCACCCAGGGCGGCCAGCTCCTCGCCACGCTGGTCTTCATCCCGATCGCCGCGATGCCCGAGGACCAACTGCTGTCCTGGGGCTGGCGGGTGCCGTTCTGGCTGAGCATCGCGGTCGCCGTCGTCGGCTACGTCATCCGCCGCAAGCTGGAGGAGACCCCGGCCTTCGCCGCGCAGGCCGCCTCCGAGGGTGTCGTGAAGCTGCCCCTGCTGATCCTGCTGCGCGAGCACTGGGCGGACGTACTGCGGGTGATCGCGGGCGCGTTGGTCGCCTCGGTCTCCACGATCTTCACGGTCTGGGCGCTGGCGTACGCGACCAGCGACTCGGTCGGCATGAACCGCTCGTCGATGCTGTGGGTGGCCGCGCTCGCCAACCTGGTCGCGCTGGCCGCGATCCCGCTCTGGGCCACGCTGTCCGACCGGATCGGCCGCCGCCCGGTGTTCCTGGCCGGCGCCGCGGGCAGCGGGGTCATGATGTTCGTGTACCTGTGGGCGATCTCCACGGGCTCCTACCCGCTGATCATGGTCCTCGGCATCGTCACCTTCGGCGTGGTCTACAGCGCCGCGAACGGCACCTGGCCCTCCTTCTACGGCGAGATGTTCACGACCCGGGTACGTCTGTCGGGCATGGCGATCGGCACGCAGATCGGCTTCGCCGTCGCCGGTTTCGCGGTGACCTTCGCCGCGGAGATCGCCGGTCCGGACGGCGACGACTGGTTCTCCGTCGCCCTGTTCACCTCGGCTCTGTGCATCCCGCCGGTGCTGGCCGCGATCACGGCACGCGAGACACATCGAGTGCCGACGGAGCGGCTCGGTGAGCGTGGCGCCGAGAACACGGCGAAGCGCGAGGCCGTGTCGGCCTGAGTCACCCCCGGCCAAGAGACGACAGGCCTAGCGGCGTGGGATGCCGTACGCCCTCTCCACCCTGATCCGCAGCACGAGGCGCCTGTCCCGGACCATGACCGCGCGGTAGTCGTCCCAGTCGGGGTGCTCGCCCCGCACGGCCCGGTAGAGCCGGACCAGTTCCTCGACGGTTTCGTCGTGCGGGTCCTGGGCCACGGGTGTCAGGTCGGCCACTCCCTCGACCACGGTGTACGCCCAGCGGTCGTCGCTGGTCACGTGGTAGGAGACCCGCGGGTCCCGGCGCAGGTTGCGGGTCTTGGCGCGCGAGTCGGTGAGGGACACGCGGATGGTGCGTTCGTCGGGGTCGTAGGTGTGGTTGACGTTCGAGAGCTGGGGGCGTCCGTCGGCCTTGATGGTCGTCAGCACTCCGCCGTCGTACTCGGAGAGCAGCTTGAGGAGCGGGTCCTGCGCGTCGTCCTGAGTCATGTCTCGTGCAACAGGACACCACCGGCCATTCATTCCAGTAGACACTGTCTACTCACCACTGGTAGACAGTGTCTATGAGTGATTCGCTGCGTACCCGGCTCATCGATGCCGGCGTCGACCTGGTGACCGCGGAGGGCGCCCACGCGCTGACCCTGCGGGAGATCGCCCGTCGCGCCGGCGTCTCGCACGGCGCCCCGCGCCGCTACTTCCCGACCCATCTGGAGCTGCTGAGCGCCATCGCGCGCCGCGGTTTCACGGAGCTTGCGGCCAGGGGATCGCGGGCGATCGAGGAGATCGGGCCCGGTACAGCGGGACCCCGGGAGCGGATCGCCGCACTCGGGCGCGTGTACCTCGACTTCGCGCTCGCCAACCAGGGCATGCACGAGCTGATGTTCCGTCACGACCTTTTGGAGAGCAACAGGTTGGGGCTGCGCGAGGCCAGCCTGCCGGTCTTCGCCCTGCTGGCGGATCTCGTCGGGCAGGCCCGGCCGGACGCCGACGCCCGGCTCCTCGCCGGGTCGCTGCTGGCGAACCTCTACGGCATCGCCCAGCTGTGGACCTGGGGCAGCCTCCAACTCACCACGGGAGCCGACGACTTCGCACCCCTGTTGCGTACGGCTCTCGACGCGCACCTCGGGGCGGAGGAGCATTGACCGCACATCGTCGGGTCGCCGTCGCGAGCAGTGTGACCGGGGCGGTGGTCGTCGCTCTCGACGGCACCGTGCTGACCATCGCGCAGCCCGCCCTGCAACGGGATCTGCACGCCTCCTTCGCCGAGGTCCAGTGGACGAGCACCGGGTATCTGATCGCGGTGGCGGGTCTGCTGGTGTTCGCCGGGCGGCTCGGGGACCGGTACGGGCACCAACGGCTTTTCACCATCGGGATGTTGGGCTTCGGGGCGGTGTCGGCGGGTATCGGGTGCGCGTCCGGGGTGGGGTGGGTGATCGGACTGCGGATCGTCCAGGGCGTGTTCGGCGCGCTGCTGCAACCCGCCACGCTCGGGATGCTGCGGGCCGCGTTCCCGCCCGACCGGCTGGGGATGCCGATCGCGTTGCGGACCAGTGCGATCGGGGTGGCCGCGGCGGCGGGTCCGCTGGTGGGTGGCGTCCTGGTGACCCACCTGGGCTGGCGCGCGGTGTTCTTCCTCAATGTCGTACCGGCGCTCGTGCTGGGCGTAGCGGCGTTGCTGGTCCGCGCTCCCGGTCCGCGTCGGTCCCCGGCTTCCGGACACGGACGGCTCGACCTCCCCGGCGCCGCCCTGCTCGCGCTGACCCTCGCCTGCCTCGTGCACACCCTCGTCGATGTCCCGGAGCACGGCTGGAGCGCGTCGGCCGCCCTCGGGCTGGTCACGGCGGCGGGCGCGGGCCTCGTCCTCGTACGCCATGAGCGGCGCACCGCCGACCCGCTGCTGCCGCCCGACGTGCTCGGATCGGCGGTCGTGGGCGCCGCGCTGGGCATTCTCGTGGCCGCGTCGGCTGCGATGTTCGGCACACTCTTCGTGGCCAGTTATGTACTCCAGGACGAGCTGGGCATGGACCCGTTGCGCACCGCTTTGACCGCGCTGCCCGGCGGTGTGGCGATGGTGCTGGGGGCGCCGCCGGCCGCCGTTCTGCTGCGTCGGTACGGGGCCCGGCGTACGACCGTCGTCGCGCTGCTGCTGCTCGCGCTCGGGGTGCTCGTGCTGTTCCGGGCGTCCGGGACCGAGGCGGTCGGCGGTGGATTCCTGCTGCTCGGAGCGGGTTTCGGCACCGTGATGGTGACCGCGACGGCCGTCGTCGTACGGCATGCCTCAGCCGGGTCCGCGGGGGTGGCGGGCGGGTTGCAGCAGACCGCGATGAACGTCGGACCGGTCCTCGGGGTGGCCACCGCGGCCACGCTCGCCGCGGTCACCGACGGGCTTCGGATGTCGTTGCCCGTGCTGGCGGGTATGGCAGTCGTAGGTGTACTGGCCGCCCTGAAACTGCCGGACGCGGGTGACCTGCGGGCGACGCCCGCGGGGTCCCTACGTCACCATGGGGGGATTGAGGCCTGAGGTGATCCTGTCGGGTATGACAGGACGGCACTTCAAGCGACCGGAGGGGAACGATGGCACAGCTGCGGCAAGAGGTCGAACCGGGCGAGGTCGGACTGGACGTGAAGGCGCTGGACCGCCTCGACCAGCACTTCGCCCACTGTGTCGACGAAGGACGGCTGCCCGGCTTCCTCGTGTCCGTGGCCCGCGCGGGCCGCGTCGCACACCTCACCACGCACGGCCGGCGCGACCGGGCGGCGGACCTGCCGGTCGAGTCCGACACGCTCTGGCGGATCTACTCCATGAGCAAGCCGGTCACCTCGGTCGCCGCGCTGATCCTGCTGGAGGAGGGCCGGCTGGCGCTCACGGACCCCGTGTCCCGCTTCCTGCCGGAGTTCGCCGATCCGCAGGTGTACGTGAGCGGTTCCGGGAGCGACGTGCACACCCGGCCCGCCCAACCCCTCCTGCTCCAGCACCTGATGACCCATACGGCGGGCTTCACCTTCGCCTTCTAC
This sequence comes from Streptomyces kryoterrae, assembly GCF_054072135.1. Taxonomy (NCBI): domain Bacteria; kingdom Bacillati; phylum Actinomycetota; class Actinomycetes; order Kitasatosporales; family Streptomycetaceae; genus Streptomyces; species Streptomyces kryoterrae. Next base: position 1,575,441 of record NZ_CM133358.1, read on the forward strand.
CACTCGCACCCCGTCGACGCCCTGTACCGCGCCGCGAACCTGGAGTCGTCGGTGGTGCCGGGCTCGACCCTGGCCGAGACGTGTTCGGTGTACGCGGGTCTGCCACTCCAGTTCGAGCCGGGCACCCAGTGGAACTACTCGGTCGCCACGAACATCCTGGGCCGGGTCATCGAGGTGGCGTCCGGTCAGCCGCTGGACGAGTTCGTCGCCGACCGTGTCTTTCGCCCGCTCGGTATGACGGACGCCGGCTTCTGTGTGAACGGCGAACAGGCGGCCCGGCTGTCCGAGTTGTACGGGGAGACCGAGGACGGCGGCATCGAGCCGATCCTCGGCCTGCCCCTGAAGAGCCGGCCCCGGTTCCTGTCCGGCAGCGGCGGTATCGTCGCCACCGCCCACGACTACCACCGGTTCATGGAGATGCTGCGCCGGGGCGGCGAACTCGACGGCGTGCGCGTCCTGTCGTCCGAGACGGTGACCCTGATGACCTCCAACCACCTTCCGGGCGGCGCCGACCTGCGCACCTTCGGCGCCCGTCCCCACGACGAACCCGGCAACGCGGGCGTCGGTTTCGGCCTCGGGGTCTCGGTGGTGATCGACCCGGACCGCACCCAGGCACCGGCCGGCCTCGGTACGTACGGCTGGAGCGGGGTGGCGACGACGACGTTCTGGGTCGACCCGAGCCATGACCTGACCGTGCAGTTCATGACCCAGGTACGACACAGGACGAGTCGGTCGTACTGGCAGGACCTCAAGCGTCTGGTGCACGAGGCGATCGTCACCGAGTAGCGGGTAACGAATAACGGGTAACGGACAGTTGGCGGGGAGCGCGCCGCCGTCAGCCGACGGTGAGCCTGAACTCCAGTCCCTCCCCGCCGAGTTCGCTCAGCCAGTCCTCCGAACGCCGTGCTGTCTCGGCGGCGCGGCTCAGGCCGGGCGGCAGCGAACCGTCGAGAATGTGGCGGATGCCCAGGGCCAGCGTGCGGGAGACACAGCGGGCCATCGCGCTCTCGGCCGCGTCGCCCTCCAGGTCGAGGAGGCAGCGGCCGGACCAGCTCCGCCGCCGCCCGGAATCACTGCCCCCCTCCACGTCCACGTCCACTTCGACGTCCAGGGAGACGGCGAGGACCACGCGGTCGCGGTCGGCGTCGGTCGTCGGGTAGCGCGCCGCCAACTCCCTTGCCAGGGCGCCGATCCGCTCGTCGTCGCCGACCTTCAGCTCCTCGAAGACGGAGTCCCAGGCGCCGAGCCAGCCGTCCAGGCGCAGGGTGCCCCGGACGAAGGTCCGCGCCTGCCAGGCCGTCGGCAGTCCGTACTGCTCGACGAACGGGACGCTGTCCCGGTTCGGGTACACCTCGAAGGTCTCACCGTCGATCGCATGCGGACGCGCGACCTCCCAAGGCCTCTCGGCGACGGTCTCGGCACCGTCCTCGATGTAACGAGCGGGCGAGCGAAGGGCGTTCAGGACTCCGGCAGGCGCCCAGCTGAACCGGTACCTGAAGTCGTTGGGCACCGCGGGGATGCCTCCGCAGTACGACGTGAGGCGGTACGAGGCCGGCGTGCCGGCACCGATCGCGTGCTCGGCGCGGGTGACCAGGCTGTGCGCGAAGAGGTGGTCGATGCCCGGGTCGAGCCCGCACTCGGTGAGGACGACCAGACCGGCCGCCTCGGCTGCCGGGACGTGCTCAAGTACCGCCTCCGACACATAACTCGAGCACGCGAAGTGGGCGCCGCCCCGCACACAGGCCGCCAGCAGCGGGGCGTGCTCGGGCACGGGGAGCATGGAGACGACCACGTCCCCGGGCGCCAGCTCGGCCGTGAGCGCGGGCAGGGTGAAGGCGCGCGGTTCGGCGCGGCCGGTGAGGCCCAGTTGGGCCAGCGCCTCGGCCGCACGGTCCTCCGTGCGGTGCCACACCCGTACGTGGCGCACGGCGTCGCTGTCGCACAGCGCGGCCAGTCCACCGCCCGTGGACAGACCCGCGCCGATCCAGTGGACGGTGCCGCTCGCGGGAACCCTGTCGGTCATGCGCCCACTCCCCCTTCGCCCACCGAGCTGTGCGGACTCCCCGAACTCCCCGACTCGCCCTTGACCAGGCCGAGTTCACGGCACGTCTCGTCGAACCGTTCCAGACAACGCCCCCAGGGGCCGCCCGGGCCTCCCACCTCGAAGTCGAGCAGCTGGGGCACCAGGTCGGCCGAGAAGTCCACGCTTGCCTCGCGGGGCAGCAGGGACGGCAGGTTGTCGATGGCGATCAGGTCGAGCGGCGGCTCGTCCCGCAGCCTGCGCACCGGGGCGTCCCAGGTGGTGGCGGTGTCGTACACCGGGAGGAGGTTCATGGGTGAGCCGACGTCGACGGTGACGTCCGAGAGGGTACGGAGGCGGCGACCCGGGGTGTCGACGTCCCGGTCGGTCAGGAAGGGCGGCAGCGGGCGCGTGGTGAGGACGGTGTTGACCAGCAACTCGTGGGCCAGCAGGGCAGGTCGGTCCAGATTCCGTGTCTCGGCCAGGTCCCAGCAGGTGGGGTCGGCCCCGGCCTCGTCGAGCGCGACCCGCGCACCCCGGCCACTGCGGCCCAGGGCGCCGATCACCAGCGCGCTCATCCGCGTTCCGGGTGACCGGAGTTCGGCCTCCAGCGCTTCCTTGGTGGTCGGAAGCAACGGAGTCACCAGCCTCCCCCGGTGCTGGAGCACGGCGAGGGCCGCTCCCAGATATCCGGCCCAGTAGCCGAAGGCGGCCAGCCTGCGCCCCTGTTCGTCCGCCAGGTACTCCAGGTCGAGCAGCGCCCCGCCCCCGGCGACGAAGCGGCCCAGCAGTTCGGCCGCGCCCGGCTGGCCCTTGTAGGCGTGCCCGAAGTAGATGTGCCGGTGGCGCAACTCGCCCGGCTGGTCGGGGAGTTCCTTGAGGCCGACGATCACCGCGTCGGAGGGTGCGGAGACCCAGGACCCGGCGGCGGCAGCGCCGCAGCCGACCGCCTCGTACTCATCGGTCGGGAAGATCCGCTGCGGGGACTCCTCGACGGTCAGGCGTACCCCCTGCTCGACGAGCCGCCGGGCGTCGGACGGGACGACGGGCGTGCGGCGTTCGGTCGTACGGGTCTCGTGGCGCAGCCACAAGTGGAGCTCGGTCATACGAGGTTGACCTCCGGGCGCAGGGCATCGGCCGCGAAACGGCCGGCGTTCAAGGGGCTGACGTCGACGAAGGGTACGCGGCCGAGGCAGAGGTCGCGGATCACCTCACCGACCGCCGGTCCCTGGAGGAAACCGTGGCCGGAGAACCCCGTCGCGTAGAGGAAGCGGGAGGGTGAACTCGCCTCGCCAATCAGGGCGTTGTGGTCCGGGGTGATCTCGTACAGGCCCGCCCAGCCGCCGGTGCGGCGCAGGTCGAGCAGGGCGGGCGCCCGGTGTTCCATCGCCTCGTACAGCCGCGGGATCCACCGGTCGTGGGTGTCGGTGGCGAAGCCGGTCGTCTCGTCGGGGTCGGACATGCCGAGGAGCAGGCCGGGTCCCTCGGTGTGGAAGTAGAGGCTGCTGCTGAAGTCGATGGTCATGGGGAGCGTCGGCGGCAGTCCGGGTACCGGTTCGGTGACCGCGATCTGGCGGCGCAGGGGATCCACGGGCAGCTCCACGCCCGCCATCGCGCCGACCGCCCGGGACCAGGCGCCGGCGGCGCAGACCACGGTGCCGGTGGCGATCCGGCCCTTGTCCGTGACCACGGCCGTGATGGTGTCGCCGTCGCGTTCGATGCCGGTGACCTCGGTGTGCCGCAGGACGGTCGCGCCGTGCCGACGGGCGGCAGCGGCATAGCCCTGGACCACGGCCTCCGGGGTGCAGTGGCCGTCGTCGGGCGAGTAGGCCGCCGCCAGCAGGCCGTCCGTGCTGATCAGCGGCGAGAGACGGTGTGCCTCGGCCGGGGTGAGCATCCGGCTGGGCACACCCAGGCCGTTCTGCAGCGCGACCCCCGCCTCGAAGGACGCGACGTCCTCGGGCGTGGAGAGGAGGAAGAGATATCCGACCCGGTGGAGGCCGATGTCGTGCCCGATCTCCTCCCCGAACCGCCCGAACGCCTCCAGACTCCGCGCCCCGAGCTGGATGTTGAGCTCGTCGGAGAACTGCGCCCGGACCCCGCCGGCCGCGCGTGAGGTGGACCCGGACGCCAGTTCGTCACGCTCGACGAGGACCACGGCCCGTACGCCCGCCCGGGCCAGCTGGTAGGTGATGCTCGTGCCCATCACCCCGCCGCCGATCACGACCACGTCCGCCCGCGTCACGGTCATCGCCCCTCCCCACGTGCGGCGTGGACGACAGCCCAGGCAGCAGCCGCGTCCTGCACGCCGAACCCCACACTGTCGCAGCAGACGATGCCCTCCGGGCCGGTACGGGCTGTCCGCGCGCCCGTGAGGACGTCCGCGAGCCCGAACACCACCACGCCAGCCCGCCGCGAGGCACTCATCGCCCCACTCCCCGTACGGCGTGGACGACGGCCCAGGCAGCAGCCGCGTCCTGCACGCCGAACCCCACACTGTCGTAGGACACGATGTTGTCCAGGCCCGTACGGACGGCCCCCGTGCCCGTGCCCATCACCACCACGCCCACGGCGCCGCGAGGCACTCATCGCCCCACTCCCCGTGCCGCGTGGACGACGGCCCAGGCCGCCGCCGCGTCCTGCACGCCGAGCCCCACGCTGTTGTAGAAGACGATGTCGTCGGGGCCGGTCCGGGCGGTCCGGGCGCCCGTGAGGACGTCCCCGAGGCCGATCAGGTCCTCGCGGGCCAGCAGGCGGTCCCGCAGCGCGTCGACCACCGGCCCGGCGTGCTCCGCCGCCGTCTCCGGGTCGTCCACCACGACGGCAGCCGCCCGCCGTACGACCTCTGCGTCGACCTCGCTGCGGGTCGGCTCGAACGAGCCCACGCTGACCACCGTGCACCCGGGCGCGAGCCATGCGCCGCGTACGACGGGGGTGGTGCTGAGCGTGCAGGCCGCGACCAGGGAAGCCCCGGTCACCGCCTCCCGGGGTGTGCCGGTCGCCTCGGCGGCGATGCCGGGTTCGGCCGCGAGCAGCTCCGCCGCCCGCGCGCGCCGCTCCGGGCTCGGACTCCACACCCGTACGGACTTCAGATCGCGTACCCGGGCGACGGCCCGGGCGTGCGCGAGTGCCTGGGTGCCCGAGCCGATCAGGGCGAGTTCTGCGCTGTCGGCGGTGGACAGCGCGTCGAAGGCCACGGCGCTGGCGGCTGCCGTACGCAGGGTCGTGACCGCCGTGCCGTCCATGACGGCGACGAGTTCGCCCGTCACCGGGTCGAGGGCGGTGATGACGGCGTGCACGGTCGGCAGGCCGGACGCCGCGTTGCCGGGGTTGACGCTGCCGAACTTCGCCACCGCGCCGGTGTCCCGGGACAGCCGGGATACGTACGCGAAGACCACACTGTCGTCGAAGCGGCTGGGATGCATGATCTTTCCGGGCAGATCAGGCGTACTCGCGCCACCCGCACCCAACGCGCCGAACGCCGCGCGCTGCGAGGCGATCGCCGTGTCGGCGTCGAGGAGGGCCGTCACCTGGTCCCGGGAGAGGAAGAGGACGTCATCGGTCATTCCCTCTTCCTTTCCGGAATCGGGGCCTCTGGCACCCCCCGCGCGCGTCCGAGTGACGCACGCCCCCTGTTCTGGGCTCCCGGCCGGGTCTCCCGGTCAGGTCAGGACCAGTGCGCCACCGCGTCCAGGTGCGGCAGGACGTGGTCGAGCCGCTCACGCTTGGTCCGCAGATAGGTGATGTTGTTCTCGCACGGCGGGATCAGCAGGGGCACATCCTCGGCGATCTTGATGCCGTGGCGGAGCAACGCCTCGCGCTTGCGCGGGTTGTTGGACATCAGCCGCACCGAACGGACACCGAGGTCGTGGAGGATCTCCGCCGCGACGCCGTAGTCGCGGGAGTCCACCGGCAGACCCTGCGCGAGGTTCGCCTCGACGGTGTCCAGACCCTCCGCCTGGAGCTGCATCGCGCGCAGCTTGGCGAGCAGGCCTATGCCACGGCCCTCGTGCCCTCTGAGGTAGACGAGAATGCCGCTGCCCTCGGCGACTATCGCGCGCAGCGCGGAGTCGAGCTGGTCGCCGCATTCGCAGTGCTGGGAGCCGAAGGCATCGCCGGTCAGGCATTCGGAATGCAGCCTGGTGAGAACGTCGTCCTCGGCGATCTCGCCGTAGACCAGCGCCACTTGCTCGTCACCGCGATCGTGGTCCATGTATCCGACCGCCTGGAAATCGCCGTACACGGTGGGCAACGGCGCATTCACCACGCGTTCCACTCCCGAGGCCTGGGAGGCTTTGCCGAGTACGCCAATTTTTTCTGTCATGATCTGGTTCCTAAGCAGAGACGAAAGGCCGGGAGAACATGGATGATTCGGGAATACGGTCGACGGCGTCCGTAGCGTTGCCCACTGGCGGCCTGTTGCCGGTGGACACTACGGAAGACGTACGGACACGAGCCGCAGGCGTCTCAACGCAGGTCGCCGTTCTTCCGGTCGGGAGCTTCGAACAACATGGTCCCTTCCTTCCGTTGACGACCGACACCCTGGTTGCCTGTGCCATTGCCCGGGAGATCGCATCCGCATACCCGGTGCACCTCCTTCCGCCGGTGACCATCGCCTGCTCGCACGAACACGCCAAGTGGCCGGGAACCGTCAGCATCTCCTCCGTGACCCTTCACGCGGTAGTACGGGACATCGCCGACTCGCTGCGCCGCTCGGGCGTGGACGCCCTGGTGGTCGTCAACGGACACGGCGGAAACTACGTACTGGGCAACGTCGTTCAGGAATCCTCCGCACGCGGTGAGCGCATCGCGCTGTTCCCGGCCGGGGAGGACTGGGAGACGGCGCGCGAGCGGGCCGGAGTGGTGACCTCGCTGCTCACCGACATGCACGCGGGGGAAATCGAGACCTCCGTCCTTCTGCACGCTCATCCCGAATTGCTCCGTCCCGGTTATGAAACCGCTGATTTCGTGGCCGACGACCGCCGGCATCTCCTCACCCTCGGCATGGCCGGTTACACCGATTCCGGTGTCATCGGCCGCCCTTCGCTGGGCTCCGCCGAAAAGGGGAAGGCCTTGCTGGCGAGCTTCACCGAGTCCTTCGGGGCGTATTTCTCGATGCTCACAGCTGCCGATGTCGATGCCTCTGCCCCTGCCGGAGCTGCGGCCGGGGCCGGGGTCGGCGACCAGAAGTAGCGGACGACCAGGACGACCGCGCCGGGCAGGGCGGCCACGAAGCTCAGCACGCCGTACACGACGGCGACGCTCAGCCCCATGCTGGCGCCCAGCCCCGCCGCGCCGAACGCCCAGGCGGTGACACCCTCGCGGGGGCCCCAGCCGCCGACGTTCAGCGGGACTCCCATCGCCAGCAGCGCCAGTACGGCCAGCGGCAGCAGCTCGGCGACGGTGGCGTGGGATCCGGCGACCCGGGCAGCGATCACGAACATCCCGAGGTGGCCGGAGAGAACGACCACGGACGAGAGCGCGACGCCCGGCAGGTTCTCGCGGGAGAGCAGGGCGCCACGGGCCTCGGTGAGCGTCGCGCGCAGGGCTCGGGTCCGGCGGGCCGCGACACCCGGGGCGCGGTTCATCCGGACGGCGACGACGACCGCGACGGCGCCCACGGCGGCGAAGGCCGCCATCAGGGCGACCCGGCGGGCCTCGGTCAGCACCGGTGACGGCTGGGTGAGCAGTACCACTCCGCCGACGGTGATCAGCGCGATCTGTCCGGCGACCCGTTCGAGAACGACGGCACGGACGCCGCGCCCCATGTCACCGGCGCTCTGCCCGTGCCGCACCGCACGGTGCACGTCGCCGAGAACGCCGCCGGGCAGGGCCGCGTTCAGGAACAGTGAGCGGTAGTAGTCGGCGATCGCGGGGACGAGGGGCAGCTTGATCCCCAGGCCCCGGGCGACCAGGGCCCAGCGCCAGGCGCTGAACACGGTGGTGAGCAGCCCGATCCCGAGGCCGACGAACAGGATCGGTACGTCGATCCGCCGCAGCCCGTCCAGGAACACGCCGGTGCCGAGGCGCCAGAGCAGCACGCCGAGAATCGTTACTCCGGCGACGGTTCCCAGATGCGGGCGGAGGCTTTTGGCCGCGCGGCGGAGGCGGCTCGGGGTGGATGCCTCCGGGGCGGCGTCCAGCGACCCGACGAAGCCGATCACTCCGGCGCGGCCTGCCGACGCGGAGCGCCCCAGAGGATGTGCGGTTGTTCGTACACCCCGGGCCGGTGGGGGCTGGTCGTGCCCCGCGGCGGATCCGCTGATCGATACCGCCCCGCGCCTCTTACGGCGCACGTCCACCGTCTGCACGCTCATGACGTTGTCCCGTCCGTCGGCCTCGGCAGGGACAGGAGGTCGCTGTGGTGGACCTCCACCCGGAGCTCGCCGGCCGCGCAGGCCTCCAGGCGCTCGGCGAGGTAGGTGTCGGCGCGGGACTTCAGTGCCGGGCGTTCCTCCACCGCCGCCGCGACCCAGCCGCGCAGCCACTCCGCGGTGAGCGGGGCCTCCACAGGGCCGAGGTGCCAGGCGCTCGGGTGGACACGGACCGTGGCGCCCCGCTGGTCGAAGGCCTCGCAGGCCGCCGTGACCGCGTCGGGGCCGAGCAGTCCCGCCCGTCGCTGGTGGGTGTTGAACGCGTCGGCGATGTCACCGTCGAGCGGGTCGGGGGTGCCGAACTCGACGCGGCCGGCCACGGACAGGGTCAGCAGGGCCGGGCAGCCGGCGCCGGCGCAGGCCGTGGCGAGGGCTTCGACCTCCTCGCGGGTGAGGACGTCCAGCAGCGCGGAGGCGGTGACCAGGGAAGCGCCGGCCAGCGCGTCGGAGGTCAGCCGGGCGACATCGCCGCGCCGCGTCTCGACCGTCACGTGGCTGCCGTCGGCGGCGGCGCGCGGCGAGGCCACGGCGGCGAAGTGCAGCAGGTAGGGGTCGCGGTCGTGCAGGACCCAGTGCTGGGGGCCGTCGAGCCGGGGCGCGAGCCAGCGGCCCATGGAGCCGGTGCCACAGCCCAGGTCGTGGATGACGTGCCCGCCCGGTTTTCCGGGCAGGCCGGCCAGCCGGCCGCGCAACGGGACGAGGAGTTCGACGGCGCGCGCGGCGGCGTCGGGCCCCTCACGCAGCTCCAGCCAGTCGGGCGCGTACCGGGGCGGGTCGTCGGGTCCGGCCTCACGCAGCCGGACCGTGCCCCGCTCCCCCGGGCCCACCGGCCCGGCACCGGGCTTCACGTCCCGGTGCGTCGGCTGGGCCGGAATCCCGGCGGCAGGCTTGGCATTCGTGTCCACCGGAGTCACCGGTCCCCGTCGTTGGATGTCGGACGCCGCCGAAGTCATGGCCGTCGTCTTCTTCATGCCGCGCTCCTCGTTCGCCGGGGAAGCGGACCCCGAGCCCGCGAAAGTCCCCACGGCGCCGCCGACTCGACGTCGACGCCCACGAGCACCACCAGAGCCCGCCGAGCGGTCCGTGACCCTGCCGAAGCAGTGATCGTCATCGCATTCCTCATCGCGCGCTCCTTGCTCCACGGGGAGTCCGCCCCAGCGCGCCCACGAGACTCCGCAGCGCGGCCACCCGGCGTCCCCGGGCGGCGACCAGTTCGATGTCGGCGCCCATGGGCGCCGCCGGGTCGGCCGAGGCCGTCATCGTCGTCGCCTTGGTCCAGCCGCCGTTCTCCGGGGTTCCCGAGGGAATCGGCCCCCGCACGCCGACGGCACTCCGCAGCGCGGCTGCCCGGAGCCCCCGGGCGGAGACCGGCGCGATGCCGGCATCCGTCATCGTCGTCGCTGTCCTCATGCCGCCCTCCGGGGTTCCCACGGAATCCGGCCCAGTACGGCGGCCAGGCTCCGTGCCGTCGCCGCCCAGCCGTCCAGGGCTGCCCGGCGGCCTCGCGCCGCCGCCTTCAGGCGCCGGCGGACGTCCGCCTCGCCGAACCAGCCGCGCAGTTCCGCCGCGAGCGCCGCCGGGTTCTCCGGCGGTACGAGGATGCCGGGGACGCCACCGTCGGGCGCGCGCCCGACCGCCTCGGGGAGGCCGCCGACGTCCGTGGCGAGCACCGGGATGCCGCGCGCGAGGGCCTCGGTGACCGCCATGCCGTACGTCTCCGCGTAGGAGGTGAGGACCATCAGGTCGGCGGCGGCGTAGCTGGCGTCGAGCTGGGCGCCCGCCTGGGGGCCGGCCAGGTGCAGCCGGTCCTCCAGGCCGTGCCTGGCGATCAGGGCGCGCAGATCGGCGACGTACTCGGGATCCTGTTCGAGGCCGCCGACGCAGACGCAGCTCCACGGCAGGTCGGTCACCGCGGCCAGGGCCTCCACCAGGCGGTGCTGGCCCTTGCGCGGGGTCACGGCGGCCACGCAGAGGAGGCGGGAGACGCCGTCGGTGCCGGAGGCGAGGGGGGCGATGTCCGCGCCGGGGGCCGCCATGTGCACGCGGTCCGGGGCGAGTCCGTGGTGGGAGACGAGACGTCGGACGGCCCAGTCGCTGGTCGCGATCACCGACGGCACCGCCCTCAGGGTGGCCCGCTCCAGGGCGTCCAGCTCGGCCGCGACGGCCGGGTCGAGGCCTGTCTCGTCACCGAGCGGGAGGTGCACCAGCACGGCGAGGCGCAGCCGTTCGGCCTCCGGAACGATGATCTCGGGGACCCCGCAGGCCACCAGGCCGTCGAGCAGGACGACCGTGCCGTCCGGCAGCTCGCGCAGCGTCCGCGCCAGTTCCGCGCGGGCGTCCGCGCCGGGCCGGGGCCAGTCGCCGTCGACGGCGTGCTTGTGGACCTGCCAGCCGAAGCCGGGCAGGTCGAGGCTGATCCGCCGGTCGTAGGCGTTGCCGCCGCTCGGCCTGGCCGGGTCGTCGACACCGCCCGGCATCACGAAGTGCACGGAGCGCAGGGACATGGGGATGATCGCCGCGTTCTTGAGGGCCGCGTTCTGCACGGGCACGTAGTTGAGCGTCGTCACGTGAGCCTGTACCTGTACCTGTACCTGGGCCGGGGCTGCCGAAGTGGCCGCCGGGGAGAGGGGAACCGCGCGGTCGAGGGTCGTGTCGGTCACAGGGCACGCTCGTAGCTGGCCCAGGCGACGTGCGACTCGTGCAGCGTGACGGTGAGGCCTGCCAGGCCTCGGGCCCCGTCGCCCAGGGCGCCCTTCTCGATGCGCGCGGCGAGCCGGTCGGCGATGACCTTGGCCAGGAACTCCGTGGAGGTGTTGATGCCGGCGAAGTCGGCCTCGTTGTCGAGGTTGCGGTAGTTCAACTCGCTCACCACGGCGCCCAGTTCCTGGGTGGCCAGGCCGATGTCGACGACGATGTTGTCGTCGTCCAGCTGTTCACGGCGGAACGTGGCGTCGACGAGGAACGTCGCTCCGTGCAGGCGCTGGGCGGGTCCGAAGACCTCTCCGCTGAAGCTGTGGGCGATCATGATGTGATCGCGGACGGTGATGCTGAACAACGGACGACCCTCCAGGTGCGGCGCGTCTTGCCCCGTGCTGATCGCTGCCGGGGCATGCCGAGTAGTACGGCTACCCACGGCAGCTTGTTCAACGACTTGTTCATGTGCCCGATCCACTTTTTCGTAGGCCGGGCGAGTCCGTCAGCCGGCGTCCGGATAGCGGACGCGATGGCAGAGCGCCGGCAGCTCCCCGGAGGCGAGCCTCGGCAGCACGTCCGGGAGTTCCTCGAAGGCGCACTCGCCGGTGATCAGGGCGTCGAGCGCCGGATCGGCCAGCAGGTCGAGGGCCAGGGCGAGCCGGTCGGCGTAGCTGCGGCCGGGGCGCGCGGCCGGGGACACGGTCCCCACCTGGCTGCTGCGGACGGTGAGCCGCCGGGAGTGGAACGCCTCGCCCAGCGGCAGGCTGACGCGCCGGTCGCCGTACCAGCTCAGCTCGATCACCGTGCCCTCGGCGGTGAGGAGTTCGAGCGAGCGGGTCAGTCCCGCCTCCGTGGCGCTGGCGTGGACGACCAGGTCGCACTCCCCCAGGGCGTCCCCCGGCAGCGCGAAGTCGACGCCCAGCGCCTCCGCGGTCCTCGCGCGCCCGGGATCGGCGTCCACCAACTGGACGCGTACCCCCGGAAACCGGGCGATCAGCGCGGCGACCGAGGAGCCGATCATCCCGCCGCCGACCACCGCGATCCGGTCACCGGCCAGCGGCGACGCGTCCCACAGGGCGTTCACCGCGGTCTCGACGGTCCCGGCGAGCACCGCGCGCTCGGCGGGCACCCCGTCCGGCACCACTGTCACCGCGTCCACCGGAACCACGTATCGCGTCTGGTGCGGGTAGAGACAGAAGACCGTACGGCCGACCAGCGCGTGCGGCCCCTCCTCCACCACACCGACGTTGAGGTAGCCGTACTTGACCGGGCCGGGGAAGTCGCCCTCCTGGAACGGCGCCCGCATGGCCGCGTACTGGCTGACCGGGACGCCACCTCGGAAGACGAGCGTCTCCGTGCCGCGGCTCACTCCGGAAAACAGGGTGCGGACCAGTACCTCGCCCTCGCCGGGCGCCGGCAGTTCGACGTCGCGGATCTCTCCGTGGTCCGGCGAACCGAGCCAGAACGCACGTGCGGCGCGCTTCATCGGAGTCCTCCTGAACGCTTGGGAAGTTGTTCACGTACTGCGAGGTGCACAGTCCGCGCACAGTACGCGGCATGATCCACTCTGTACATACGGCGGAGGACTCGCGGTGGCCCTGATCAACACGTACGAGGCGAGGCTGGTTCAGCAGGAGACCGCTCTGGGGGCGGGCCTGCAGGTTCTCCTGCTGGTCCTGCTCGGCTCCGCGATCGGCCTGGGCCCGGTGGGCTGGCTGACCGGACTGGCGTTCGCGATCGCGACCTGGGCCGTGCTGTCCCGCGCGCTGCACCGGTCCGGGTCGAAGTCGTTCGGCCCGGCCAACCGGGTCACCCTCGGCCGGGCGACCCTGGTCGGCGGGGTGACGGCGCTGGTCGCGGACTCCTACGTCAGCTCGCCGCCCGTCACGCTGTTCGTCGGTCTGACGGCGGTTGCCCTGATCCTGGACGGCGTGGACGGCAAGGTCGCCCGCCGCACCGGCACCTGCTCGACGCTGGGCGCGCGCTTCGACATGGAGGTCGACGCGTTCCTGATCCTGGTGCTCAGCGTGTACGTGTCGATGTCGCTCGGCCCGTGGGTCCTGCTCATCGGCGGTATGCGCTACGCCTTCGTGGCCGCCGCCCGCGTTCTGCCCTGGCTGAACGCCCCGCTCCCCCCGAGCACCGCCCGCAAGACCGTCGCCGCTCTCCAGGGCATCCTGCTGCTGCTCGGCGCCTCCGGCTATCTGCCCCTCGCCGCGACGCAGGCCGTGGTCGCACTGGCCCTGGGGACGCTGGTCTGGTCGTTCGGCCGGGACATCCTGTGGCTGTACCGCACGTCCCGCCCGCGTACGGCGTCGCCCGTCGCGTCGATCGCCTCGGTCGAGCAGCAGCTGCGCGCCCTGGTCTCCGAGTCCGTGTCCCGCTGAGGTGCGGCCCGCGCGACAAGGCGCGGACCGCGTGTACGGCGACGTGTACTACGACTGCCGCAATTCCTGCGACGACTGTTCTACGAACGTGAAGTCCGGGTCCTGACCAGCGCGAACGCCGCCGCGGCCAGGCCCAGTACCCCCACGATCAGCCCGGCGACACCCAGCCCGCGAGCCGTCGGGTCACTGGCCGAGTCCGAGGCCTGACCGGCGTCACTCTTCGCGGAAACCGCCGCCGAGGGACTGGCACCGGCATCCTCGTCCGCCGCTGCCGCCGTGAGTTTCAGTGTCGGGGCCGGGTTCTCCGGCTCGTCCTGCCCCTCCTGAGCGGTCTCGATCCAGCGGACGACGTTGCCGTCGGAGTACGTCTGCAGGGTCTTGAAGGCCAGCTGGTCGGTGTTGTCGGGGAGTTGGCCGAACGCGACGTCGAAGTCCGCGTACTCCCCGTTCCGGATCCGGCCGCCCGACCAGGTGATCTCGGAGACGGCGTCGGTGATCGTCCCGTCGTCCGTCTTGATCGGCGTCTTGAGTCTGGTGGTCGTCACCTTCGCGGTCCAGCCCGCCTCCGGGGTGACCAGCACGCCGAGGACGGGGTGGTCGGTGGGCAGGAAAACCTGGACCTTCGTGGTGCTCGCGGTGTCCTCCTCGTTGGGGACCCGGAAGGTCAGGACACCGTCCGTGGCGCCCTTGGCGTAGCTCTCGGGGTGGACGGTGACGTGCGCGGAGGCGGCGCCCGCTGCGGCGAGGACACCGGCGGCGGCGAGACCGGTGACGACGCCGGCGCGGCGCAGGGTGATGCGTGTCGGGAACATGGGCGGAACTCCGTACTTTCGTACCGGTGACTGGTGTCGGGGACTTCAGGGCGTGTACGGAATCCCTGTCGGCGGCCCTCGACCGCTCACCGCGTACCTCAGGAGAAGCCGGCGCACCCCGGCGACCGGCGACGACACCCGCCGCGGAGCCGTGCGGGGCAGCCCGACGGGCGCGTCCCGCCACCAGGCGGCGAGACCCGGTACGAAGGCGACGGCCCAGCGCAGCAGCGACCACAGCGCGGCCTCGCCCCGCCGCAGGCACCAGGAGGCGACCAGCGCGGCGACGACGTGCGCGGAGACGGCGTGGGCGCTCATGGCGTGCGGGTGGGCGTGGGGCATCCGCATCCCGGGATGATGCGCGTGCGCCATGGCCCGGCCACGCACCGCGCCGAACGCGACATGCAGCCCCGCCTGGGTGACCAGCATCAAGGCGCCGATCCCCGGCAGCGACCGCTCCCGGCCACCGAGCAGCCACCCGGCGGCGAACACCGCCGCGAACCCGGCGCCGTCCGCCTCCGCCGACGGCGTACCACCGGTCGCGAGACCGTGCGCCGCGGCGGCCAGCAGGACGCACACCGCGGCGAACACCGCGGCGCGCAGACTCCGTACCACCGGGGAAGCGCTCATCGTGCCGGGATCCTCCCACGCCCGGACAACGGCACGACGAGACGGGTCACCCAGGCCGCGCTTCGCCCCGCTCACCTGCCCTGGGCCACTTGCCACGCGCCCTTGGGCTTGTCGGACCCAGCCACTTCTTCAGAGCCGCCCGACACCCTCCGGCCCGTCCCACGTTTGAGGACGAGCACGTTCAGCGCGACCCGCCACCATCCAGCCCGTCCCACGTTTGAGGACGAGCACCTTCAGCGCGACCCGCCACCATCCAGCCCGTCCGGCGATTGAGGACGAGCACCTTCAGCGCGACCCGCCACCATCCAGCCCGTCCCACGTTTGAGGACGAGCACCTTCAGCGCGACCCGCCACCTTCCAGCCCGTCCGGCGATTGAGGACGAGCACCTTCAGCGCGACCCGCCACCATCCAGCCCGTCCGGCGATTGAGGACGAGCGCGTTCAGCGCGACCCGGGGGTCTGGGGGCGGAGCCCCGGAATGAGACCGGGGAGTCACTAGGCACCGCCGGTCTCCTCGTCCTCCAGCTCCTTCGCCAGGCGGCGCAGATGCGGCCCGTACTCCGGGTCGTTGAGCGCCGCCGCGAACTGGGCGGTGAGGTAGGCGAGCGGGTTGCCCGTGTCGTACCAGCGGCCGTGGATCACCTGGCCGTAGACGGCCCGGCTCGCGGCGTAGGCGTTGATGGCGTCGGTGAGATAGACCTCGCCGGTGCGATGGTCGTACCAACGCTTGGTCTGGACGCGAAGTTCGTCGATGATGCCCGGCGTGATGACGTAGCCGCCGATCGCCGCGTACGAGGAGGGCGCGTCCTGCGGGCGCGGCTTCTCGACCAGGCCGGTGATGCGGAGCAGACCGTCGTCGAGGTCCTCCTTGACGACGGGCACGCCGTAGCGCTGCGAGTCGCCCGGGTCCATCGGCATCAGCGCGAGGACCGGCGAGTTGGTCGCCTCGTACGCCTTGATCAGCTGCTGGGCGCGCGGCACCTCGGCGACGAACACGTCGTCGGGCCACAGCACGAGCATCGGCTCGTCGCCGAAGTTGCGGGCGGCGTTGAGGACCGGGGTGCCGTTGCCGTACGGGCCGTGCTGGTCGAGGTAGGTGATGTGGCCGAGCCGGGACAGCTCGCCGACCTCCTCGACCGCGTCGGCGTAGGCGGCCTTGCCGTCGGCGCGCAACTGGTCGACCAGGGCGGGGTTGGGCCGGAAGTGGTCCTGGATCAGGCCCTTCCCGCCGGACACCACGATGGTGATGTCGGTGATGCCGGAGGCCACGAGCTCCCGGACGGTGTGCTCGATGACGGGTTTGTCACCGACGGGCAGCATCTCCTTCGGTGTCGCCTTGGTTAGCGGCAGCAGCCGGGACCCCAGTCCGGCGGCGGGAATGACTGCCCTGCGAATCGTGGCCATGGGCCCCCCTGTACGAAAGCGCGTACGCGTATCAGTGGTCGTTGTGCATGGTCGTGCTCGGTGGTGCTGCTCAGTGGTGCTGGTCGATGCTCACCCGTGCCTGTCGGCGCGAGTGGAGTGACGCTACCAACTCGGCATGCCCCACGGCTGCGCCGCCCGGACCCTCGGGGTGCTCCCCCGGCCACGGTTCAGGCCCGGCGCGGCAGCACCGCTGTCGCCGCCAGGGGTACGGCGGCCAGTACCAGCCAGGGGACCGCAGCGGGCAGGCCGGTGTCGAGAAGGGTGCCGGTCAGCGAGCTGCCGACCAGGACGATCAGGCCGGAAACCGACGAAAGGGCACCGGTGTAGAGGCCGAGCCGGTCCTCCTCGGCGAGGTCGGGCACCCACGCGCGGGCCACGGGGGCGACCAGCATCTGGCCGAAGGTGAGCAGTACGACGAAGCCGGCCGCGGGCAGCAGCCCGGCCGGGCCGGTCCACCCTGCGGGCCTGGCCAGCGCCACCACCGCGAACCCGGCGGAGATCAGCAGCATCCCGGCGACCATCGAGCGGCGCAGGGTGAGCCGGTCGCCGACCCAGCGGGTGACCGGCAGTTGGGCGGTCACGACGAGCAGCGAGGACAGGGCGAACAGCCAGGCCAGCGCGGTCTGCGAGCCGGTCGCGCGCTCCACCTCGGCGGGGAGGGCGAGGTACAGCTGGTTGTAGGCGAGGAGATAGGCGCCGTAGGCCGAGCAGAGTGCGAGAAACCGACGGTTGCGCAGCAGAACGCGCACGCTCCCTTTCGCGCGTATGCGCTCCCGGCCGGGTATGTGCTGCGGGAGCAGCCGGGCGTGCCCGGCGAGGACGAGGACGAAGATTCCGGCGCCCACGAGGCAGACGACCCGGAAGTCGACGGCCAGGAGCAGACCGCCGAGGAGCGGCCCGACGAAGGCGCCCGCCTGTCCGGCGACGGTGAACAGTGCGAGGACCCGGGTGCGCGAGCCGTTGCCCCGCTCCTCCCAGGCCACCGCCTGCCGGGCCACCTCGGACTCGACGGCGGGCGAGAAGAGCGCGGCGGCGAAGCCGATGAGGAGGACCGCGCCGATGACGGTCGCGGTCGAGTCGGCGTAGCCGAGCCAGGCGAAGCCGGCGATACGCAGGGCGCAGCCCGCGAGCACCACCGGCCGGATCCCGTACCGGTCGGCCAGCGCGCCGCCCACGACGAACAGCCCCTGCTGGCTGAAGGTGCGCAGGCCCAGGACGAACCCGACGAGCCACCCCGCCATGCCGATCGCCTGCCCCAGATGCTCGGAGAGGAAAGGCAGGACGGCGAAGAAGCCCACGTTGAAGGCGAGTTGGGTCAGGATCAGCAGTCGCAGCAGCGGCGAGAGCCGCATCCGGGCGGGCGCCTTGTTCTCGACGGCGGTTCCGGCGCCGGTCACTGGATGGCCAACCCTTCTGTCTCCCCGCGCGGTTGGGCCGCCCGCACGGTCCTCCGCCGCTGCCGCTCCGTGGGCAGCGGCAAGAGACGCACCCGAGTCGGCGCCCTGCCCTCCGCGACGAGTGCGGGGGCGGTCACCGGAAGGCCAACTCTCTTGTCTTCTGGCGTGGTTGGGTCACTCGCACTGCATTCCGGGGGCGCCGGAGGGTGAGGCCCGCGGCGGTGACGGCGAGAGCACCGAGCAGGGCGAGTACGGCGGCGGGGGCGAGGACCGCCCAGGGGGCGCGTTCGGCGTACGGCTGGTTCTCGGCGAGGAGCAACCCCCATTCCGGGGACGGCGGTTGGGCGCCGAGACCGAGGAAGCCCAGGGCGGCCAGGGCCAGAGCGACACTCGGCAGCCGCAGCAGGGCGTGCCGGGTGACCGGGGGCAGTGCGGCGGGCAGGAGTTCATGCCGCAGGACGTACCAGCGGCCGGCGCCCAGACCCCGGGTGGCCGCGACATGGAGGGTGGCCCGTTCCTGGCGCAGCAGGGCGGCGGTGTGCGCGGCGAGCGGCGCCCAGGCGACGGCGGTCACGGCGAGCGCGGGGGTGGCCCCGCCGCTGCCCACGACTGCCGTGACCAGCAGCGCGGCGAGCACGGGCGGTATCGCGTTGACGGTGTCGACGAGCGGCCCCGACAGCCGGGGCACCAGCCCGAGCAGCAGCCCGGCCAGCAGGGCGGCGGCACTGATCGCGGAGGCGAGCAGCAGCGTGTCGAGGGCGCCGTGCCCGACGCGGGCGAGAACGTCGCGGCCGAGGGCGTCGGTGCCGAACAGGTGCGCCCAGGACGGGGGTTGGAGCCGGGCCCGGGTGTCCAGCGCGAGAGGGTCGCGGGGCAGGCCGAGGGCGACGACGCCGAGCAGCACACCGGCGTACAGCAGGGGCGGCGTGCGGCGGGCGGGGGGTGCGGGCCGGTGCAGGGAGGAGAGGCCGCCGTCGCGCAGCGCGGGGCCGATGAGCAGCCGGGCCGTGACCCGGGTCGCGCCCGCCGCGAGGCCCGCGAGCAGGACCAGGGCGAGGGTACTCGCCTGGAGGACGGGCAGGTCCTGCGCGATGGCGGCCTGGAGAGCGGTGCGGCCGAGGCCGGGGATGTCGAAGATCTGCTCGACGGCGACCGAGCCGCCGGTCAGCCCGACGACGAACAGCCCGGCGTTGGGGAGCAGTGCGGGCAGACAGCGCCGGACGGCCTGGGCCGCGATGCGCCGGGCCGGGATGCCGCGTGCGGCGGCGGCCAGTGCCCAGGGCTCGGCGAAGGCACCGGGCAGAGAATCGTCGAGGAGCCGTCCGAGCAGCGCCCCGGCGGGCAGACCGAGGGCGAGGCCGGGCAGGATCGTCCACTGGAGTCCGTACCAGCCGAGGGCGGGCAGCCAGCCGAGCTGGACGCCGACGACGGTGGCCAGCACGGACGCGGTGAGGAACTCGGGCAGCGCGGCGACCATCGCCGACCCGCTGCCGCCGCCGCGCCGCCACCCACCGCCCAGCGTCCGGGCGCACACCAGGGCGGCGACGAGAAAGGCGACGGTCAACGCCACGGCCATCAGCAGCAGTGAGGCGCCGAGCGCCCGCAGAACATCGGGCATGACCTCGGCCCCGGAGATCCAGGACCGCCCGGCATCCCCGCGCGGCAGCCCGCCGAGCCAGTCCCCGAGCAGCCGCAACGGACCCGCGTCGAGGCCGAGTTGGTCGCGGATGTCGGCCAGCACGGCCGGGGTGGCCTCGCGCTCCGCCGACCGGGCCCTGAGCACGGTGAACGCCGGGTCGGTGCGGGTCAGCCAGGGCAGCAGACCGATCCCGCAGACGAGGAGCGCGGCGAGCAGGGCACGCCAAAGGAGCGTGCCCACACGACCCCGCACGGGTCAGCGCCGCGTTCCGGTACCGACCAGCGTGCGCTCGTACGGATCGAGGAGCACGCCCTGTACGTCGGCGTCGACGCCGGTGATGATCCGCTGGTGGACCAGCGGGACGACGGCGTCGTCGCCGAGGATCAGCGCCTCGGCCGCCATGGCCGCGTCCTGGCGTTCGGCGGTGTCCTCGATGCCCTCGGCCTTGGCGACGGCCCGGTCGACCTTCTGGTCGCAGAGCAGGGAGAGGTTGTAGCCGCCGTCGCAGGTGTAGTCGCTGGCGAGGACGGAGACGGGATCGCCGGAGTCGAGCATGGTGTTGCGCGCGGCGACAAGGGCGTCGAACCTTCCGGCCAACGCGTCGCTCTCGAGGCGCGAGTACTCCCGCACCTCCAGCTTCACCCTGAACCCGGCCTTCTCCAGCTGCTGCTTCAACACCTGGGCGGCTTCCGGGAGTTCGGGCCGGTTGTCGTACGTGGCGAGGGTGACGGAAGCGCCCTCGGGTGCCGTCGCCTTCGGCCGCCCGGTGGGCCTGACGTGCTTGTCCTCGGCCCAGGTGAGCGCCGGGCCGTAGATGCCCTGGCCGGCGTCGGCGTGACCTTCGTAGACGCCGTCGGCGAGTGCCGAGGTGTCCACGGCGGCACGGGCGGCGGCTCGCAGCCTCGCGTCCTTGAAGACGCCGGACCTGGTGTTGAGGTGCAGGGAGGTGGTGCGGGCCGTGGCGGTCTCGCGGCGGGTCGCCTTGTCGAGGAAGGCGGCCTGGGCGACGGGAATCGCCTCCGCGATGTCGACCTGGCCGGTGCGCAGGGCGTTGGCGCGGGCGGTGCCGTCGGCGATGAAGCGGGCGTCGATCCCGGCGGCCTGGGCGCGTCCGCCCCAGTAGTCGTCGAAGCGGTCGAGGGTGGCCGCGGTCGAGCCGGTGGTCTTCGTCAGCTCGAAGGGTCCGGTGGCGGTGCCGACCGGGTCGACGGCGCCCTTCTTCGCGAACGCCTTGGGCGCGAGCACGGCGAGGCCGGGGCTGGACAGCCGTAGGGGGAGCACGGGGTCGGGCTCGGCGGTGGTGACGGATACACGTCCGTCAGCGGCGGCCTTCGCGGTGAGGGTCACGCCGGTGAGGGCGGCGGGTTCGGGCTCGGCCCGGGTGGCGCGGGTGAGAGCGGCGGCAACCGTGGGCGCGGTGACGTCGGTGCCGTCCTGGAAGGTGGCCTCGCGCAGCGTGAACAGCCAGGTGCGGTCGTCCCTGCGGGTCCAGGACTCGGCGAGCGCGGGAGCGGCGGAGCCGTTGGCGTCCAGGGCGGTCAGACCCTCGGTGACGCCGAGGCGGCTGAGGAGGGTGGCGTCGGCACCGTACGGCGAGAGGTTCTCGGCGGGCGGGAAGGCGAGCGCGACCCGCAGCCGGGAGCCGGACCCGGTGTCCGACGAGGAGTCGCTGTCGTCGCCGCCGGAGGCGAAGCAGCCGGTGAGCAGCGGGGAGAGCAGCAGTCCGACGAGCAGTCGGCGACGGCGGGGGGTGCGCATGATCCTCGGTTCCGTAGGGGTCTACACAGGGGGCTTCACACAGGGGTGGGCAGCACGAAGGAGCCGTACAGGGACGGGTCGGCCGCACAGAACGGGAGCGTATCTGATAATCATTTCCAATAGCCAGCCCGGGCGACCCCGCCGACCGTCACCGACCGCGACCGATCACCGATCACCGATCACCGATCACCGAGTCAGCGGAACCTCGAAGTGCACAACACCCTGCCCGCCACCCGCCTCCTCGCGCTCGTCGTGCACAACCTTCCCCAGCGACCGCCAGAACCCCTCGGCACCGGTCACCGCCGGGTCCGTATGCAGATACGCGGCGCGATAACCGCCGTCGGCCGCCGCGAAGGCCAGCAGTTCGGCCACGAGCCGCCGGGCCAGACCGCGCCTGCGGTGCTCGGGACGGACGTACACCCGACGCAACTGCGCGGTAGTGCCCGAGGGATAGCGCTCGGCGAGGCGGAGCGGGTTCGGCGGATGGAGCGGGCCGCGCGAGTCGAGGGCGGCGGTGGCCGCGACGCTCGCGTCGCGTTCGTCGACCGCGACCAGGAGGGTGTGGCGGGCGGGCGCGAGATAGGCGGACGCAGGGTCGACGATGTCACCGTGCCAGCGCGGCACATAGCCCGTTCCGAAGTCGCGGTAGACGGTGTCGAGCATGACGGCTCGCGCGCCGTCGAGGTCACCGGGGGTCGCCGTCCTGATGCCGTAGTTACGCACCTGCACATTATATGCATTTAGGTTGATGGAACAAACGATCGCCAACTCCGGACAGTCACAGACCAGTTGGCGGCGGGGTGAGTTGACAGAGTCCCGAACGCCGCATAAAAACTTGCCACATGACATTCATTTTCAAAACGGCCGGCGCATTGCCGGCCGTCGAAGAACGAGGAGCGGCCCGGTAATGCGCGTCGCGTTCGTCGGCAAGGGCGGCAGCGGCAAGACCACGCTGTCCGCACTCTTCTCCCGCCATCTCGCCCGCTCCGGCGCACCCGTGGTCGCCATCGACGGCGACATCAACCAGCACCTGGCCGAGGCGCTCGACCCGGTCGGCGGCGAGGCGTTCGCCGCGCCGCCGCTCAGCGCCCGTCTCGGTGACATCAAGGACTATCTGCGCGGCACCAACCCGCGCATCGAGTCGCGCGAGGCCATGGTCAAGACGACCCCGGCCGGCCGGGGCTCACGGCTGCTGCGCCCGCTCGGCGACGACGAGATCCACGCCCGGCACGTCGAACGCGTGGGCGGCGTACCGCTGATGGCGACCGGCGCCTTCGAGGAGAGCGACCTGGGCGTGAGCTGCTACCACTCCAAGCTGGGCGCGGTGGAGCTCTACCTCAACCATCTCGTCGACGGCCCCGGTGAGTACGTCGTCGTCGACATGACCGCCGGCGCCGACGCGTTCGCCTCCGGGCTGTTCACCCGGTTCGACATGACGTTCCTGGTCGCCGAACCGACCCGCAAGGGCGTGTCCGTCTACCGCCAGTACCGCGACCACGCCCGCGAGTTCGGGATTCCGCTCGCGGTGATCGGCAACAAGGTCACCGGCGAGGACGACCTGCTCTTCCTCAAGGAGGAGACCGGCGACGACCTGCTCACCCACCTCGTCCAGTCCGGTTGGGTGCGCGCCGCCGAACAGGGACGCGACCAGGGCGAGCTGGAACCGCAGAACCTGCACGCGCTGAACCAGCTCCGGGAAGCCGTCGACGCCCGCCCCAAGGACTGGGCCACCTTCCAGCGGCACGCCGTCGAGTTCCATCTGCGCAACGCCCGCGCCTGGGCTGACCGGGCGACGGGCCTGGACCTGGCCGAGCAGGTGGATCCGGAGTTCGTGCACGGGCCCGCCGCTCTCGCCTGATCCCGCCTCGGCCGAACCCCGGACTCGCCACCCGTGAGAACGCGGGAAAAACCAAAGAAGAAAACCAAAGAAGAGGACAGCCATACATGTCGCTCGACGTCTCCCCCCAGCTCCTCACCGAAGCCGAGCAGGGTGACATCCGCGAGGACGACCTCGTCGAAACCGTACGTACCTCGCTCCCGTACGCCTACGGCCTCATCGCCGACCTGGCCTCCGAACTCCAGGGCGGAATCGCCGAGTTCACCGACAACCAGACCCCGCCACCCTCCGAGAAGGAGCGTGGTCAGCTGCTGCGGGCACTGGCCAGCGACGCGATCCGGGGCAGCCTGGAGCGGCACTTCGGCATCGCGCTCGCCTTCCAGAACTGCCACCGGGTCGCGGCCTTCCGCCCCGGCGCGCAGAACGGCGCGACCTACGCCCGCTTCACCTCGCCGCGCTCGCAGGTCCTGAACCAGTCACCGGAGTTCCGCGACTGCTGACACGCCGGGCGGCGCACCTGACGGCAATTCCCCGGGGATGGGGGAGAGGAATTGGGATTCCCCGGGGAATTGACAATGGCGCATATCCGCGTACATCCGCGTGCATCCGTTTACGCGGATTCCCGTCCCGCCGAATTCGTTGAAGATTCAGAAACCTCACAGCCCCTGTATCCTAGGGTCGAACGGGTGAGCGATATCAGCCCGGAGGGCGGGACCGAGGGCGGCCAGGTGTTTGCCCGGGAGAGTCCGGAACACGTGGCGGCGGTGCCTCGTTCTCCTACAGGGACGTTCCTGCGTGCACTCCTGGAGAGGAAGTGAGCACGATGGCGACCGATACCGAGGTGACCGATGTGTTCGACCCGGCCACCGAGGACGAGAGCGATGCTCCTCTCCCCCGGCTGGCCACCGGCGGAGGGTCGGTCGACCAGGTGCGGGACTACCTCCGGCTCATCGCCAGGGTCCGGCTCCTCGGCGCCGAGCAGGAGGTCGACCTCGCGAAACGGATCGAGGCCGGGCTGTACGCCGAGCACAAGCTGCTGGAGGACCCACCCGAGGACCCCGTGCTCCAGCGGGAGTTGGAGGTCCTCACCGCGGACGGGGAACGCGCCAAGTCCCACCTCATCGAGGCCAACCTCCGCCTGGTCGTGTCCGTCGCCAAGCGCTACACGGGCCGCGGACTGCTGTTCCTGGACCTGGTCCAGGAGGGCAACACGGGCCTGATCCGGGCCGTCGAGAAGTTCGACTACACCAAGGGCTTCAAGTTCTCGACGTACGCGACCTGGTGGATCCGGCAGGCGATCTCGCGCGCGCTGGCGGACCAGGGCCGGACCATCCGCATCCCCGTCCATCTGGTGGAGGTCATCAACCGGGTGGCGCGCACCCGCCGCGAGCTGATCCAGGACTTCGGGACGGAGCCCACACCGGAGGAGCTGGCGGAGAAGGCGGGCGTCCCCGTGGAGCGGCTGCCGGAACTCACCGCCTACACCAGGGAGCCCGTCTCGCTGCACACCGCCCTCGGCGAGGACGGCGACGGCGAACTCGGCGACCTGATCGAGGACCGCGACAGCGTCACGCCCGTGGAGATGGTCACCTTCCTACTGCTCCAGGAGACCATTCAGTCCATCCTCGCGGAGATGAGCCCCCGTGAGGCCGGCATCATCTCCCTGCGCTACGGCCTGTCCGGCGGCCGGACCAGAACCCTGGAGGAGATCGGCCAGGTGTACGGCGTGACGCGCGAACGGATCCGCCAGATCGAGTCCAAGACGATGTCGAAGCTGCGCCACCCGTCCCGCTCCCAGGTGCTGCGGGACTATCTGGACGCCATGTGACCCCATTCTTCCGTGGGTCACGGGCGTCAGTCGGTGGCGAGTGCCGTACGGGGTGGTGCTGAACGCCCGGCCGATGACGGCGGCTTCGGCGGCATGGGTTTCGTGCGGGGCGCTGGGCATCACCACGTCATGCCCGACGCCTGCCCGGTACCGGACGGCGGCGAAGGACGGACCGGCCTCGCGAAGCGCGAACAGGCACGCACGATCCCCCTGGTGGTCCCGCGACACGATGAGCCCGGCCCCCGGGCAGAACGCGCCGGCCGGGCAATTCCTCTGCCCGCTCACGGCCCACGCGGGCCCAAGCTGACCGCGGCCCACGGAGGCGGGACCCTGCCACGATCGGTGTTCACCCGGGGGACGTAGTCTCCGGCTCGGCGAGTCGCTGACACGGCTGTGCCGCCGTACGCACGATCCTGGGCCGGCAGGCGGCAACCCGCCGGTCCCACGCCGATACGACGACCGTCTCCCCACCCGGTCCCGAACCGCTCCAGAGCCACCGGAGAACCATGGCAACCGAGGACAGCACGTCCGAATCCCCGTCCCCCACCTCCTCCCCCGCCACCGGCGGAGTCCAGGCGCGTGCCACCGCTCTGCTGGGCCGGCCCAAGCTGTGGCTGCTGCCCACCGTCCTGACCGGGCTGCTGGCACTGCTGCTGTCGTTGCTCTACATGGGCGGCATCGTGAGCCCCAACCGCGATCTGCACGACCTGCCCATCGGCATCGTCAACTCGGACCGGGGCGCGCCGCTGCCCGGGCAGAAGGAGAACCTGGGTGCGCAGATCGTCAAGGCGATCACCACCGACACCTCCGGCGGCGACAAGGCCGAGTGGCGTCAACTGAGCCTCGCCCACGCCCAGGACGAGCTGGACTCGGGCAAGCTCTACGGCGCGCTGGTCGTACCCGACGGCTTCACCGCCTCGGTCGCCGCGCTGACCGGCACCGACGCCACCGCCCGTCCGGCGCTGACCGTGCTGACCAACCCCGGCAAGGGCAGCCTCGGTTCCTCCCTCGCCAGCCAGATCACCACGCTGGCCGCGCACCGGGCCTCGCAGACCATCGGCGAGCAGTTGACGGCGAGCGCGACGGGGGCGAACGCCACGACGAAGCTGCTGCTGGCCGACCCGGTCACGGTCACCCCTCAGGTCGGCCATCCCATCGGCACCCACAGCGGCTTGGGCCTCAGCACCTTCTACTACACGCTGCTGCTCGTGCTGGCCGGATTCCTGGGCGCCAACGTCATCAGCAACGGCGTGGACACCTCCCTGGGCTACGCCGACAACGAGATCGGCCCCTGGCACACGCGCCGCCCCACCGTGCCCATCAGCCGAACCCAGACGCTGCTGCTGAAGATGGGCATGACCGCCGGAATCACCCTCCTGAGCGTCTCCCTGATCATGGTCGCCACCGTCGGCGTCCTCGACATGGACGCCGATCATCTCCCGCTGTTGTGGCTGTACTCGTACTGCGCCACCCTCGCGGTCGGCCTCGGCGTCCAGGCCATCAACGCGGCCTTCGGCGGGATCGGACAGCTCGTGTCGATGTTCGTGTTCATCGTCCTGGGCCTGCCCTCGTCCGGGGCCACGGTCCCGCTCCAGGCGGTCCCGGGCTTCTACCGCTTCCTGTCCGTGTTCGAGCCCATGCGCCAACTCGGTGACGGAGCACGCGCGATCCTCTACTTCGACGCCCGCGGGGACGCCGGACTGACCCGCGCCTGGATCATGATCGCGATCGGCACCGCGCTCGCGCTGCTCTTCGGCTTCGCCATGGCCCGCTACTACGACCGTAAGGGCCTCGAACGCCTCACTCCGCGGCCTTCCTAGGCCGAAGCGGACGCCAAACGTTGCCCGTTCACCCTTTCGGGCGGCGGCCTCGGGCTGACAGACTCACCAGGGTGCCCGACTTCGACATGCTTGTCATAGGATCCGGCCCGGGCGGCCAGAAGGCTGCCATCGCGGCGGCCAAGCTCGGCCGCCGGGTCGCCGTCATCGACCGCCCCGACATGGTCGGTGGGGTCTCCATCCACACCGGCACCATCCCCTCCAAGACCCTGCGCGAGGCGGTGCTCTACCTCACCGGCCTCACCCAGCGCGATCTGTACGGCCAGAGCTACCGCCTCAAGGAGGACATCACCGTCGCCGACCTGACCGCACGCACCGAGCACGTGGTCAGTCGCGAGGTCGACGTCATCCGCAGCCAGTTGTCCCGCAACCACGTCTCCCTGTTCGCCGGCACCGGCCACTTCGTCGACGACCACACCGTGGCCGTACACGAAGTCAACGGCAACGAACGGCTGTTGACCGCCGAGCACATCGTCATCGCCACCGGGACCCGGCCGGCCCGCCCGGACACCGTCGAGTTCGACGAACGCACGATCATGGACTCCGACAACGTGCTCAATCTCGAGGGCGTACCGCGTTCCATGGTCATCGTCGGGGCCGGGGTGATCGGCATGGAGTACGCCTCCATGTTCGCCGCCCTGGGCAGCAAGATCACCGTGGTCGAGAAGCGTGCCGGGATGCTCGACATGTGCGACGTCGAGGTGATCGAGTCGCTGAAGTACCACCTGCGGGACCTGGCCGTCACCTTCCGCTTCGGCGAGACGGTCGCGGCGGTGGAACGCCACTCCCGAGGCACCCTCACCGTCCTGGAGAGCGGCAAGAAGATCCCCGCGGACGCGGTGATGTACTCGGCGGGCCGCCAGGGCCTCACCGACGAACTCGACCTCGACAAAGCCGGGTTGTCCGCCGACCGGCGCGGCCGGATCACCGTCGACGAGCACTACCGCACCGAGGTACCGCACATCTACGCCGTCGGCGACGTCATCGGCTTCCCGGCCCTCGCCGCCACCTCGATGGAACAGGGCAGGGCGGCGGCATACCACGCGTGCGGCGAGCCGGTCGACGGGATGCACAACCTCCAGCCCATCGGCATCTACACCATCCCCGAGATCAGCTTCATCGGCCGCACCGAGGACCAACTCACCGAGGAGAGCATCCCGTTCGAGGTGGGCGTCTCCCGCTACCGCGAACTGGCCCGGGGCCAGATCATCGGCGACTCCCACGGCATGCTCAAACTGCTGGTCTGCCCCGAGACCCGCAAACTCCTCGGCGTCCACTGCTTCGGCACGGGAGCGACCGAACTGATCCACATCGGCCAGTCCGTGATGGGCTGCGGCGGCACCGTCGACTATCTCGTCAACGCGGTCTTCAACTACCCGACGCTCGCGGAGTCCTACAAGGTGGCGGCGCTGGACGCGACGAACAAGTTGCGCCAGATCGACCGCCTGCGGGACTGAGTCTCCCCGCCGTGCGGCTGGGCCCCGTCCGATGGGCTCAGCCGTGCGCGGCGTACCGTACGGGACACCGCGCACGGCACGGTACGCGTCGCGGTCACCGACGCACGCGGGGAGCAACTCCCTCTGCTGCGAGGGGTTTTCGAGACACCGGTGGACAGCGGGTCGGGCCGGGGCCTGCTTCTGGTCGCCGGGCTCGCAGACCGCTGGGGCACGGAACCGTATCCACCGGGCGGCAAGACGGTGTGGGCGGAGGTGAGCCCCTGCCTACGGAACGACAAAAACACCCGCTCCCGGCCGTAGCCGGAGGCGGGTGCCTCTTGTGTGTGTCCGAGGGGGGACTTGAACCCCCACGCCCGATAAAGGGCACTAGCACCTCAAGCTAGCGCGTCTGCCATTCCGCCACCCGGACCAGGTGTCTGCCGCCCCACAGGGGTGTTCCCCGGCGGCGACATGACCAACAATACCAAGCTTTCGGACTGGCTTTCACCTGCATATCTCTCACCCCGAGCGACCGGACGGCTACGGGGGTGGGGGTGTCGGGGGGCGCGGCGACTACCTCTCCCGCTCGTGGTACATCCTCCGCGTGTGTTCCGTGTGCGCCCGCATGATCTCGGTCGCGCGCCGCTCGTCACGGTCCGCGATCGCCGCGATCAGCTCGCGGTGCTCGATCCAGGACTGCTGTCCGCGCTGCCGGGCGACCGGCGCGTAGTACCAGCGGACCCGGCGGTCGACCTGCCCCGCCAGCTCGGCGAGGACCGCGTTTCCCGCCAGCTCCATGATCTTCGCGTGGAGCCGGGCGTTCATGGCGACCGCGGCGTCCACATCGTCGGCGGCGACCGCGCGCTCACCCTCCGCGCACAGTTCCTCGAGCACGGCGATGGCCGGGGCACCCGCGTTGGCCGCGGCAAGGCGGGCCGCCTCCGTCTCCAACAGCGTGCGGACGGTGAGGAGTTGGTCCGCCTCCGCCTCTGTCGGCTCGTGCACGAAGGCGCCCTGCGCGGGCCGCAGATCGACCCAACCGTCCGTGTTGAGCCGCTGCAGCGCCTCGCGAACCGGCTGCCGGGAGACCCCGAGGTGCCCGGCGAGTTCACTCTCGACCAGATGCTGCCCGGGCTGCAGGACGCGGGTGGTGATCAGTTCGAGCAGCGCCTCGTAGACACGGTCGCGCAGCGGTCCGGGGCGTTCGAGCTTGGGCACCGCGCCCTGCGGCAGTCCTGCCGTCGACAACATCACAGCCCCTCCTCTGCAGCACCGTCGCTACCTGTGAGCCCAGTATTGATTGGCTTTCGCCTACAGTCTACGGCGCACAATCGCCCGGAAACCTGAGCTCACGCGGCCCGGGTGGCCGTCCGGACGCCGCCGTTTTCGACGGTTCCGCGGTACACCCTCGACCGAACGGAGCGCCACCCAGTGAAGGCGCCACCCTCGGCGCCGGAGCTGTCGGCTCCTGTGTCGGCGCCGGGCCCTGCACCAACAGGCGCAGACGTCCATCTCGTCGCCCGTGGACCGCACCTCGCGGCCATGAGGCAACACGGCGTACGGTCCTGTCGGCTCCGGCGTGGGCACGATCGTCGTCGGCCACGGGGACTACGAGGGCGTTTCGTCCTGGCCGGCTGCGTCGGCCTGGCCTCCGCCGTACTTGCGGTGTTCCTGAAGGCTCCCGGCAGGCCGACGACGGACCGCCGGGTCTCCCCCAATCCCCAGCCGCTCGGCGAGGACATGGCCTGACACGGCAGCAAGGAAACGGCCTGACACTCTACCCACTGTTCGTGGAGCTCACGCCGGACTATTTCGGGGAGAACCACATCGCCTCAAACCACGGGCTGGTGTACAGCGGAAAGCTGGTCAGCGGCCTGTTCGGCGGGGGCCTCGGTTCCATGGTGGTGGCGGCCCGGGGGTACGACGGCGCGTACGCCCTGGCCGGCGCCGTCTCCATGGTGGCGGCCGGGATCGCCCTGCTGCTGCGGCAGCCGGGTCACACCACGGCCGCCGGACCGGGGAGCCGCGGCCCGCTGGGTGACGGCACGCGCGCGTGCGGAGGCCCTCCCGGAATTAGTCGTTCCGGGAGGGCCTCCTCATGGGTACGCGGCCCCGTCAGCACTTCTCGCGCAGCGAGTGGAGGTGCTCGCTGGAGCGGCGCGCGAAGGTGAAGGACTCGGCCGGGTTGTCGTGCTCGGCCTGCCAGTGGTGGGCCAGGCGGTGGCCGTGCAGCCGGGTGACGCCGGAGATGAACCGCTGGTAGTCGATGTCGCCGTCGCCGACGTCGGTCATGCGGTAGCCGTACTGGTTGCCCGGGTCGCTCACGCCGTCCTTGACGTGGAAGAGCGGGTAGCGGTCCGGCTGCCTGAGGACGTAGTCGAGGGGCTCGAAGGGCGCCGGTGTGCCGTCGGGCCGCTTCGAGAAGCGGAACTGGCCCGAGTACGCCCAGAAGATGTCCATCTCCAGGTACACGAGCTTGGGGTCGGTCTCGGCGAGCAGTACGTCGTAGAGCCGGACCTTCGGGTTGTCGGTGGCGAAGGAGAACTCCTCGGAGTGGTTGTGCTGGTAGAACTTCATGCCGCGTGCCCTGGCCGCCGCGCCGTACGTGTTGAACTCCTCAGCCGCCCGCTTCCAGGCGTCGACGGTGGAGCCGTAGCGGAACGGGCCGGAGGCGGTGCCGATGTGCTTGAGGCCGAGGGCCTGGGCGTCGTCGAGGACCTTGTCGAGGTTCTGCGCGAAGGTGTACGCGTTCGGGTCGTCGGCGTAGTAGCCGACGTGGCTGCCGATCGGGTTCAGGCCGTGGTCGCGCGCCAGTCGCCTGAGCTGGGCGAGGGTGATGGGGCCCGCGGAGCCCTGGGTGTATCCGGCGAACTCGACCTCGTCGTAGCCGTACTTCTTCAGCTCGGCGAAGACGGGGGCGAAGCCCAGCGTGGAGACCTTGTCGCGCAGGCTGTACAGCTGGATGCCGAGCCGGCCGGGCGGCAGGACGGGACGGCCCCGGCCCGCGGCGGCGGTCTGCGCCGAGGTGGCCGCGGTGGCGGGGGTGGCGGCGCCGAGGAGAGCGGCGGCGGTGGCTCCGGCGGCCACGCCGAGCATGCCTCTTCGGCTGAGGCGGTGGGCGAGTTCGGGGTCGTGCGCCTTGCTGCTGCCGGTCGGGCGGGGTGTGCGGCTCATGTGGAACTCCTCGTTGGGAAGGCCGTTGTCAGTGGCGAGTGCTTCACTTGTGACCAGTCAGGAGAGACCGGTCGGTTGGAGCGGGAGAGACTTCACATCGGTGGCCGTGATGCGGCCGTCGACGGCACGGGGGGGTGGAGCAGATGAGGAGCGGACCGTCGTCGCTCGCCGGGAGGCGTCCGTGGCTGCCGCGAATAGGCGAGGGTTCCAGGGGCACGACCGCCGTGCGGTAACGCGGGCCGGGTTTCTTGCGGGCATGCCCAGGTGCGGTGGCCGCCTCGACCTGGGCCAACGGGCCGCGCTGATCCACGAGGAGCGCGGCCGGGTCGTATCCGGGCCCCCGGTGCATCCCGACGAGCTGTGCGAAGTCGGTTGTGTGTGCGTCGTCGAGCCGGTCGTAATACGTGAACCATGCGTCCGGCTCTGCCACGGCGACGAGTTCGCCGGAGCGCGGGTGGCCGGGACGATGGGTCTTTCCGCCCTCGTCGTCGAGGAGTTGCTCTTTGTCGACTTCGCCTGCGGGGCCGGGGCTCATGGCAGCTCCTTCAGGCCCAGGTCGCTCAACAGGTCGCGGGCGAGGGTGAGTTCGGCGGCGATGCCGTCGGCGAGCTGGGCACGGGTGCGGGGCCGTAGCTCGGGTGGGAGTGCCTGCCAGGTGTAGGTCTCGACCTCCAGATGCCGGGTGAGGGGGTACGGGCCGCCGACGAGCCGGGTCAGCGCGGCCCTGAGTACGGGGAGCGTGGAGGTGAGCGGTGCGGCGGGGGCCGCGTGGAGCGGGACGTGGAAGTGGGCGCGCCATGGGGAGGCGTCGGGCAGGGCTTCGCCGTGGAGGGCCTCGCCGAGGTCGTCCGTGCCGCGCAGTCCGGCGGCGGTGGCCGTGCGGGTCTGGTGCAGGAAGCGGGGTTCGTCGAAGGCGGCGAGGGCCTCGCGGACTTCGGGGAGATGGGGGTGTTCGGCGTGCAGGGCGGCGGAGAGCTGGGACTTGACGACGGGGACGCGGGCCTGTGCGAGCGCGTCCAGGGCGGTGTGCGGATCCTCGAAGGAGGTGGCGAGGTGGCAGGTGTCGACACAGACGCCGATGCGGTCGTGGCCGATCTCGGTGAGCGGGGCGATGGCGTCGGCGGTGGTCTCGACGGTGCAGCCGGGTTCCGGTTCCAGTCCCACGCGGATGGAGCGGCCGGTGAGTTCGGCGAGGGCGTCGAGGCGCTCCGCGAGAGTGCCCAGGGCGGTCAGAGCAGTGGCCGCGCGCTCGCCGTGGTGGGCGGTGCGCCAGGCGAGCGGCAGGGTGGAGATGCTGCCTTCGGTGACGTCGTCGGGGAGGAGACCGGCGAGGACCCGGGCCAGGTCGGTGGTGTGGGCGAGCCGCTCGGGGTCGGCCCAGTCCGGCTTGTAGACGCGGTACTTGACCTCCTCGGCGCCGAAGCCCTCGTACGGGAAGCCGTTGAGGGTGACGACTTCGAGGCCGCGCCGTTCGAGTTCGGTGCGCAGGCCTCGCAGGGCGGACGGGTCGGTGACCAGGGCGTGGGCGGCGTCCTTGGCCAGCCACAGTCCGATGCCCAGCCGGTCGCGGCCGAGGCGTCGGCGGACGGGTTCGCAGTGGTCGCGGAGTTGGGCGAGGACCCCGTCGAGGGTTTCGGCGGGGTGGACGTTGGTGCAGTAGGCGAGGTGGACGGTGGAGCCGTCGGGGTGGCGGAAGCGCATCGGTCACTCCCCGCCGCGCAGGACGGAGTTGCCCTCGTGGGTGGCGTCGGTCGTGTCGACGTCGAGGTCCAGCCTGCCGCTGAGCCCGTAGAAGGCGACCGGGTTGCGCCACAGGACGCGGTCGACGTCGTCCTCGGTGAAGCCCTCCGCCAGCATCAGGTCGCCGACCTTGCGGGTCTTGAGGGGGTCGCT
Source organism: Streptomyces kryoterrae (assembly GCF_054072135.1). Taxonomy (NCBI): domain Bacteria; kingdom Bacillati; phylum Actinomycetota; class Actinomycetes; order Kitasatosporales; family Streptomycetaceae; genus Streptomyces; species Streptomyces kryoterrae. Next base: position 1,608,580 of record NZ_CM133358.1, read on the forward strand.
TCTGCCCCAGTCCGCGGCGGAGTTGACCAGCACCTGTTCAGGGCCGTAGTCGCGGAGGATCGCGACCATTCGCTCCTCGTCCATCTTGGTCTCCGGATAGACCGAGAAGCCGAGCCAGCAGCCGCCGTCCTTGGCCTCCTTGACGGTGGTCTCGTTGAGATGGTCGACCAGGACGTGCTCCGGGGGCAGGGCGGACTCCCGTACGGCGTCGAGGGTGCGGCGCAGGCCGGCGAGCTTGTCGCGGTGCGGGGTGTGGACGAGCGCGGGCAGACCGTGGTCTGCGGCGAGCTGGAGCTGGGCGGCGAGGGCGGTGTCCTCTGCGGGGGTCATGGAGTCGTAGCCGATCTCACCGACGGCGACGACGCGGTCCTTGGCGAGATACCGGGGCAGTTCGTCGAGGACGGGGGCGCAGCGGGGGTCGTTCGCCTCCTTGGGGTTGAGGGCGATCGTGCAGTGGTGGGCGATGCCGTGCTGGGCGGCGCGAAAGGGTTCCCACCCCAGGAGGGAGTCGAAGTAGTCGAGGAACGAGGCGGGTGAGGTGCGCGGCTGGCCGAGCCAGAAGGAGGGTTCGACGACGGCGCGGACGCCTGCGGTGTACATGGCCTGGTAGTCGTCGGTGGTCCGTGACGTCATATGGATGTGGGGGTCGAAGATGCGCATCAGGACTCCTTCGCTTCGGACGCCGTCAGGGCCAGGACGCGATGCAGGTCCTCGGGGACGGGGCGGCCGGCGGCGGCTCGTTCGGCGGCGTAGTCGTCGAGCATGCGGGCGAGTTCCGTGTCGGCACGGGCCCGGTGGTGGAGGTCGGCCACCGCGTCGACGGGCACTCCGGTGAACAGGCACTTCAGCACGGCGTGGCGCCAGTTGTGGGCGTCCAGGTGACGGGCGGCGTACGGGCCGACGGCGGCGGCGACAAGGCTGGTGTCGTTGGTGCGCAGGGCGTCCTCGACCAGGGGGAGGGCGTCGGGGCCGGTGACCAGGTGGGGCAGGGCGTGCAGGACGGCTCGGCGTTCGGCGGCGGTGCCCTGCCGGTATACCCGGGTGAGGGCGTCCGGGTCGGCGTGGGCGGCGTGCAGGATCAGGACGCGTACGGCGTCCGCGTGGTCGGTGCCGCAGCGGCGGCCGGCTTCCGCGAGGCGCAACTCCCAGGCGGAGATGGGGCCGTGGGTGCCGGAGCGGGCGGCTGCCTCGTCCAGGGCGAGGGCGAGCCAGGTGCGGGCGGCTTCGTCGAGGTGGGCGGTGAGCTGGGCGCGGAGGTCGTCCAGCGGGGTGCGGGAGAGGGGGATGTCGGCCGCCGGGGTGCCCGGGCCGGGGTGGGGCTGGGTCATGGGGTGCTCCCTTCGGCGGGGGTGGCGGAGTGCTGGGCCGGAGGGGTGAGGGAGGTGCCGGAAGTGGCCGTCGGGGTTGCGGCGATCGAGGTGACGGCATGCGGAGGGGTGGTGTGCGGGGCTCTGGTGGGCCGGGGTGCCGTGGCGGTCGGCTCTGCTGCATCGGAGGAGCCGACGGGAGGGGCCGGGGTGGCCCGGACCGCATCGTGGAGGAAGCGGAGGGAGTGTTCGGCGTGGTGGGGGCCCGCGTGGGAGTGGCGGGGGAGTTCCACGACGGTCAGACCCTGGTAGCCGGTGGCGGCCAGCGCGGCGAGCACGGGCGGGAAGTCGATCTCTCCGTCGCCGAACGGGAGGTGTTCGTGGATCCCGCGGCGCATGTCCTCGATCTGGACGTGGCGCAGCCAGGGCGCGGCGGCGCGGACGCAGTCGGCGGGAGGGAGTGGTTCGAGGCACTGGCAGTGACCGATGTCGAGGGTGAGGCCGAGGGCTCCGGGGTCGTCGAGTGCGTGGCGGAGGTGGTGGAAGTCCGCGATGGTGGCGAGGAGATGGCCGGGTTCGGGTTCGACGGCGAGTGGGACGCCGGCCGCGGTGGCCGCGTCCAGGACGGGGGCGAGGGCTTCGGTCAGGCGGTGCCAGGCGGTGTCCGGGTCCGTGTCGGCGGGGGTGATGCCGCTGAAGCAGTGCACGGCGTGGGCGCCCAGGTCCGCGGCGACTCGCACTGCCCTGAGCAGGAGGTCGACGCGTCGTGAGCGGTCGTCCGGGTCCGGGTCGAGGAGGGAGGGGCCGTGTTTGCTGCGGGGGTCGAGTACGTAGCGGGCGCCGGTTTCCACGGTGACGCCGAGACCGAGGGTGTTCAGGCGGCGGGCGAGTTGGCGGGTGCGGGCGGGGAGGTCGGGGGCGAGCGGGTCGAGGTGCATGTGGTCGAGGGTCAGGCCGACGCCGTCATAGCCGAGGTCGGCCAGCAGGCCGAGGGCGTCGTCGAGTCGGAGGTCGGTGAGGCCGTTTGTTCCGTAGCCGAAGTGGAGGGGGGTGGTGGAGGAGTCGTACGGAGCCATGGACCGGGCGCGTCCCTGGTTGGCCCGGTCCTGTGCATAGCCTCGGGGCGCCGGGCCGGGTGGGGCGCTCATCGGCGTTCCCTCCCGCCGTCGGCAGATGGCTCGCCCAGGGGCCCGCTCGGACGGCGCCCCTCTGTCCCGGCGCCCTCGTCCACGCTTGACCCGTCACCCGCCGGCCCTGCCGATCCCGGTGACTCCACCGGGGCCGCCGGTCCCGGTGGCCCGGCCGGACCCGGTCCCGCCGCCTTTCCCCCGCCCCGCAGCCGCGCCGCGAACTCCACGAGCTGCGCGTACTGCTCACCCAGTCCTGGCGGGCATTCGCCCATCGGGTCCTTGAAGTAGAAGCCGAGTTCGCTCAGAGGACCGGAGAGGCCGGCGTCGTGGGCGCGGGCGGTGAGGCGGGCCAGGTCGAGGATCAGGGGGGCCGCCAGGGCCGAGTCGCAGCCCTGCCAGGTGGTCTGGAGGATCATGCGGGTGCCGAGGAAGCCGTCGAAGGCGATGTGGTCCCACGCGGTTTTCCAGTCGCCGAGGGACGGGACGTCGTCGATGTGGACCACGCCCTCCGGTGTCGTACCGAGGGTGTCGGTGAGGACGCGTTCCTTGCCGGCGTTCTTCGCCGCCGCCGCGGAGGGGTCTGCGAGGGACGCTCCGTCTCCCCCGCCGAGGAGGTTGGTGCCCGACCAGGCGCGGACCTCCAGTGCCCGTTGGGTGAACATCGGGCCGAGGACCGACCTGAGCAGGGTCTGACCGGTCTTGCCGTCCCGGCCGGCGTAGGGCAGGCCGCTGGTCGCGGACGTGTGGGCGAGCGCCGGGTGGTGCAGCCCTGTCGACGGCGTGAAGTTGACGTACGGGCAGCCGGCGCGCAGGGCGGCCGCCGCGTACAGCGAGCTCGGCGGGAGGGTGGTGCCGGTCGGGGCCGGCTCCGTGGAGGCGAGGTTCACCACCACGGCTCGGGCCAGGTCGTGGCGTCGTACGAAGTCCTGGATGTCAGCGGCGAAGGCCACTACCAGGTCGTCCGGGGTTCGGGTGGTGTCGCCCGGGGCTGGGCCGCCGGGTCTGATCTCCCGGTCCGCGGCGGCCAGTTCGGAGGCGATGGCCGACGTGAGGCCGTACGGCAGGACGCCTGCCGCAGTCAGTGCCTCGGCGCGTTTGGGCAGCGGGCAGTCCACGGTGTCGTGGCCGCCGAAGACGAGCGCGGCCAGGGGTGGGAGGCCGCAGTCCGTGAACGGGGGTGTCTCGGTGACCATGCCCGTGGGGCGGTGCAGTCCCGCTGTCACGGCGGCGCAGCCCGCGACGACGGTGGTGGCGACGGAGCCGCGGGCTCCGATCAGCCATACCCCTGTACGAGTTCGACGAGTTCGAGGATGGGACGACGACGTGGACATGGGCAGCCTCCTTGTCGTTCACGGTGTTCACACCCTCCGGCGGAAGGCCGAGAGGGGGGAGGGAAAGCGGCGGGCGGAGGTCCGGCGTCCCCCGCCCGCCGCCGCTCAGTCGCCCGTGGCGGCCGGGCTCGCCGGCGCGTTCGCGGGCAGTTCCCTGATCCGGATGTCACGGAAGGACACCTGGTCGTCGGTTCCGTGGTTCTGGATGCCGACATGACCGTCCCGCAGGCTGCGGGCCGGATCGGTGTTGGTGAAATCGTTGATCCGCACGCCGTTGAGCCAGACGCGGAGGCGTTCGCCCTCCACGCGGATCTCGTACGTGTTCCACTCCCCGGGCGGATTCAGCGCCCGGTCGCGCTTACGCAGGTCCGCGGAGCGGAAGCCGTACACGGCCCCGGTGGTGCGGTCGGGGGCGTCGGTCGCGTCGATCTGGATCTCGTAGCCCTTGTCGACCGCCGACCACGGGTCGTCCGAGGGCGGGAAGCCCACGAACACACCGGAGTTGTCGTCTCCGCGGGCCTTCCAGTCCAGCTTCAGCGAGTAGGCGCCGAAGCTCCGGCCGGCGTACCAGAGCAGGCCCATGCCGCCCGACGACGTCAGCGTGCCGTCGTCGGAGACGGTGAAGGCGCCGGGGCCCGCCTGATTCCACCCTTCCCGTGAGGTGCCGTCGAAGAGCGGCTGGTAGCCGTTCTCCGGGCGGCAGTCGGCCTGGGCCTTGCCGGTGGCCCAGCGGAGTCCGCCCAACAGGTGCTGCCGGAGCGCCGGTTCGGTGTACGCGGACGACAGGTGGCCGACGCCGGTGTAGAAGGAACGTCCGCCCGCGTAGTTCTGACACCAGGCGATCGGGTGGTCGCCGTTCATCGTGCCGCCGGTGTACGACGACTCGTCGAGGGAGGCCAGGACGTGTACCGAACTCCGTGGATTGGAGCGGTAGTTGTACCACTCGTCGGTACGGTTCCAGTCCGCGCCCAGGGTGGCGGTCGCCGGGTGGGCGCGGTCCTCCACCACCGTCCGGGCCGGCTGGATCGCCGGGTGCCCCTGGAAGTAGGCGCCGACGAGGCCGCCGTAGAACGCCCAGTCGTACTCGGTGTCGGCCGCCGCGTGGATGCCCACATAGCCGCCGCCGTGGTGGATGTAGCTCTCGAACGAGGCCTGTTGACGGTTCGTCAGGACATCGCCGGTCGTCGAGAGGAAGACGACGGCCGCGTACCGGCGGAGGTTCGCCGGGGTGAACGCCGCCGCGTCCTCCGTCGCGTCGACCCGGAAGCCGGCGCTCGCGCCGATTTCCTTGAGTGCCGTGATGCCGTCGGGGATGGAGTCGTGCCTGAAGGCCGCTGTCTTGGAGAAGACCAGCACCCGGTCGGCGTGCCGTGGTGCGGGCTTGGAGGCTGCCGGGGTCGACACCCCTCCGAGGAGAAGTGCCGTGCCCACAACAGCGGTGACGGTACGTCCTGTTGATCGCATGGCGCACACCCCTCAGCCCGTGGTGAAGGCGAAGTCGTCCACCTCGAACAGGTCGCCGCTCACGGCTCCCTTGAAGACCAGATAGAGCGCGGTCGTGCCCTTGGGCGCATGGGACAGGGTGGCGGTGACGTCCTGGTAGGTGTCCCAGCCGCCGGTCGCCGGTACGGTGGCACGGCCCAGCACCTTGCCGGACGCGGAACCCCCGCGGATCTCCAGCCTGCCGCCCGGGCCGGCCGAGGCGACGCGTGCCGTGAGCGACCTGGCGTTGCTCAGGACGTACGGCGTGAAGGCGATCCAGTCGCCGTTGTCGATGTCGCCGACCGCCTTGCCGCCGTTCGCCGCCTCCCGTGAACTCACCGCTGTGCCAGAGGAGTTGTTGAAGTGCTCGGCCTGGCGGTGGATAGGCTGGACGACGTTCTGGTCGTGGGTGGTCAGGGGTGCCTGGCCGCCGCCTCCGAGGTCGGTGTACTGGGCGTCGAAGACCCCGAAGATGTTGGCGTCCGGGTCGTGGCCGCCGTCGGCGCTGGTCTGGATGATGCCGGAGCAGCCGTTCGCCGAGGTCTGCGGGTGGCCGTGGCTGTCGTGGCCGAGGATGAAGGTGACCTGGACCTTGGTGCAGTCGATGGTCCGGCCGTCCTCACGGTCGGTGACCTTCACCTTGAACGGGATCGCGTCGCCGAACGCGAACAGCTGCCCGTCCTGCGGGAGTTGGAGGACCACCTTGGGTGCGGTGTTGCCGACCACGACCTGGACGCTCGCGCCGCCGGTGCGGCCGGTGGTGTCCTTGGCGGTCACCGTCGCCGTGTACGTCCCGTTCTTCCTGTACTTGTGGGAGGGGTTCGCGGCGGTCGACGTACCGCCGTCGCCGAAGTCCCAGCTGTACGTGAGGGCGTCGCCGTCCTGGTCGGTGGTGCCGGCGGAGGAGAACCTCACCTTCAGCGGGGCCTGGCCGGAGGTGACGTCGGCGGCGGCCTGCGCGACCGGGGAGTGGCCGTCGGTGGCGTTCTCGATGCGGTACAGGGCGGAGTGCTCGTCGCCGCCGAACCACGAGATGCCGTAGTCGAGGACGTACAGTGCGCCGTCCGGCCCGAAGGCCATGTCCATCACCTGGGTGCCGGTCCACGGAATGTCGTTGACGGACTGGACGGTCCCGTCGCCGTCGCTGGTGATCCGCTTGATCCAGCGGCGGCCGAACTCGCCGGCGAAGAAGTCGCCGTCGTAGGCCTCCGGGAACTTGACCGGGGAGTCGAGCGAGGCGTCGTAGTGGTAGACCGGGCCGCCCATGGGTGACTCGGAGCCGTCGCCGAACTCCGGTACGGACGCGCCGTTGTAGGGGATCCAGGCGGCCTGGGCCGGGGGAAGGTCGGTCAGGCCGGTGTTGTGGGGCGAGTTGTTCTTCGGGGCGGCGCAGTCGAAGGCCGCACCTGATGTGCCGGTCGCGAAGTCGTAGTCCACGTAAGGGTCGTTGGCGCCGGTGCAGTAGGGCCAGCCGAAGTTGCCGGGGCCGGTGACACGGGCGAACTCGACCTGGCCCGCGGGGCCTCGGGCCGGGTCGGCCGCGCCCGCGTCGGGACCGTACTCGCCGATGTAGAGAATGCCGGTCGCTTTGTCGACGCTGAAGCGGAACGGGTTGCGGAAGCCCATCGCGTAGATCTCGGGGCGTGTCCTGTCCGTGCCGGGCGTGAACAGGTTGCCGGCCGGGACGGTGTACGAACCGTCGGCCTCGACCTTGACGCGCAGGATCTTGCCGCGCAGGTCGTTGGTGTTGCCGGCCGAACGCTGGGCGTCGAAGGCCGGGTTGCGGTTCGCGCGCTCGTCGATGGGCGTGAACCCGTCGGACTGGAAGGGGTTGGTGTCGTCGCCCGTCGACAGGTACAGGTTGCCCGCCGCGTCGAAGTCGATGTCGCCGCCGACATGGCAGCACAAGCCGCGTGAGGCCGGGACGTCGAGGACCTTCGTCTCGCTGGCCTTGTTCAGGGTGCCGTCGGCGTTGAGGACGAAGCGGGAGAGCCGGTTGACGCCGTCGAAGGGCGCGAAGTCGGCCGCTGTGCCCGTCTCGGGGGCGTCGCCCGCCGGGGTGTTCAACGGGGGTGCGTAGTAGAGGTAGATGAAGCGGTTGGTGCTGAACCGGGGGTCCACGCCGATGCCTTGGAGGCCCTCTTCGTCGTGGGAGTAGACGTCGAGCTTGCCGGCGAGCCGGGTGTTTCCGGCGGCGTCGGTGATGCGGAGTTCGCCGTCGCGCGAGGTGTGCAGGACCGAGCGGTCCGGGAGGACGGCGAGTGACATGGGCTCGCCGACCTCCGGTTCGCCCTTGGCCAGGGTGACCTGCTGGAAGTCCTCGGCGGCAGCCGCGGCGGGGGCAGCCGCCGGGTCGGCGACGGCTGCGCCGGCCTGGGGTGCGACCAGGGTCAGTGACGCTCCCGCGAGCAGCGCGCCCGTGATCAGGGCGAGCGTTCTGCGGACTTGGGGGTGTCGTCTGCGACTCGCGATTCTTCCGGTGCGGGTGGGGCCGTCTTTCGCGTGCACGAATGCCTCCAGAATGGAGCTCGTGGTACATGCGGGTGCGATACGCCGGGGTGCGCCGTCACCCCGGAACAGTCAGAAGCAGCTCGGTGGAACCTTCAGGAGCGGCTCAGTCGTTGCTGCCGAACGCCGCGTCGAACGAGGCCGACGGCGGGTCGAAGTCGTACACCTTGAGGCGGGTCAGTGCCTCGGGGGCGCCCTGGAGCCGGTCCATGCCGGCGTCCTCCCACTCCACGGAGATGGGCCCCCGGTAGTCGATGGAGCGCAGCATGCGGAAGACGTCCTCCCAGGGGACGTCGCCATGGCCGGCCGACACGAAGTCCCAGCCGCGCCGCGGGTCGCCCCAGGGCAGATGCGAGCCGAGGCGGCCGTTGCGGCCGTCGAGCCGTTTGCGGGCCTCCTTGCAGTCGACGTGGTAGATCCGGTCGCGGAAGTCCCACAGGAAGCCGACCGGGTCGAGGTCCTGCCACACGAAGTGCGAGGGGTCGAAGTTCAGACCGAAGGCGGGCCGGTGGTCAACCGCCTCCAGAGCGCGCTGGGTTGTCCAGTAGTCGTAGGCGATCTCGCTCGGGTGGACCTCGTGTGCGAACCGCACGCCCTGGGCGTCGAAGACGTCGAGGATCGGGTTCCAGCGGTCGGCGAAGTCCTGGTAGCCGCGGTCGATCATCGACTCGGGGGCGGGCGGGAACATCGCGACCAGGTGCCAGATCGCGGAGCCGGTGAAGCCGATGACCGTGTCGACTCCGAAGGCTGCGGCGGCCCGCGCGGTGTCGGCGATCTCGGCCGCCGCACGCTGCCGTACGCCCTCCGCGTCGCCGTCGCCCCAGATTCGGGTGGGCAGGATCGCCTGGTGCCGTTCGTCGATGATGGCGTCGCAGACGGCCTGGCCGACCAGGTGGTTGGAGATCGCCCAGCACTTGAGGCCGTACTTGTCGAGGAGTTGGTGGCGACCCGCCAGATAGGCGGGGTCCGCGAGGGCCTTGTCGACCTCGAAGTGGTCGCCCCAGCAGGCGAGTTCGAGTCCGTCGTAGCCGAAGTCACGGGCGAGGCGGCAGACCTCTTCGAGAGGCAGGTCGGCCCACTGGCCGGTGAAGAGTGTGAAGTCGCGCGGCATTCTCGTCGAGCCTCCTCAGTCCGACAGGGGTGAAGTCGATACGGGCGGGACCGATGCGGGTGAGCCCGCTATGGGTGTGTAGACGGAGTTCTTCTCCGCGCTCTCCTCCACCGCCGCCAGGACGCGTTGCACCTGGAGTCCCTCCGCGAAGGACGGCCGGGGCCGACTGCCCTCGGCTATCGCGAGGACGAGATCGCGGGCCTGGTGGACGAAGGAGTGCTCGTAGCCGAGGCCGTGACCCGGCGGCCACCAGGCGTCCAGGTAGGGGTGGTCGGGTTCGGTGACGAGGATGCGGCGGAAGCCCGCGTGGGTGCCGGGTTCGGTGCCGTCGTGGTAGGCGAGCTCGTTGAGGCGTTCCAGGTCGAAGGCCAACGAGCCGCGTTCACCGTTGAGTTCGATACGCAGGGCGTTCTTGCGGCCGGTCGCGTACCGGGTGGCCTCGAAGGACGCGAGGGCGCCCGAGGCGAAGCGGCCGGTGAAGACGGCGGCGTCGTCCACGGTGACCTGGCCGGCGCCGGCGGTCGCGGTGGCGGTCAGGCCGCTGGTCGGGCCGCCGGGCAACGGGCGTTCCCGTACGAAGGTTTCGGTGAGGGCGGAGACTCCGGCGAGGGGCTCTCCCACGAGGTACTGGGCGAGGTCGACGATGTGGGCACCCAGGTCGCCGAGCGCGCCCGACCCTGCCGTCTCCTTGCGCAGCCGCCAGGTGAGCGGGAACTCCGGGTCCACCAGCCAGTCCTGAAGATACGTCACCCGTACGTGCCGCAGGCTGCCGAGCCTGCCCTCGGCGACCATGGAACGGGCCAGCGCGGTGGCGGGCAGCCGACGGTAGTTGAAGCCGACCATGGCCAACTGGCCGTGCCGCGCCGCCTCTTCGGCCGCCGCCGTCATCGCCATGGCTTCTTCGACGGTGTTCGCGAGGGGTTTCTCGCACAGTACGTGTTTGCCCGCGGCGAGGGCGGCGAGGGCGATCTCGGCGTGGCTGTCGCCGGGGGTGCAGATGTCGACGAGGTCGACGTCGTCCCGTTCGATCAGGGCACGCCAGTCGGTCTCGGCCGCCGCCCAGCCGTGGCGGTCCGCTGCCGCTCGGACGGCACCGGCGTCCCGGCCGCAGATCGCGGCGAGGGCCGGGCGCCGGGGCAGGTCGAAGACGTGGCCCACGGTGCGCCAGCCCTGGGAGTGGGCTGCGCCCATGAACGCGTATCCGACCATGCCGACGCCCAGGACCGGCTTGCCGGTCTCGGCGGCGTCTGCCTGCGGCTGTCCCATGCGGTTGTCCTCCTCGTGGTGGTGGCGCTGCGGGGAGCGTGTTGTCTGCGGGTGCGTTGTGGCTGGTCGTGCGGTTCCCCGCGCCCCTGAAGGGCGCGGCAGAACCGCACGCCTGAAACTTCGCCCCGCGGGCCCCTGGCCCAGGTCCCTCTACTTGAAGCCGGTCGGCATGTACTGGTCGACGTTGTCCTTGTCGACGACCGCCGAGTAGAGCGTCAGGGAGGACGGGATCTCGAACTCGGAGAGGCCGCCGACCCCCTTGCCCTGGCCCAGCGCGCGGGCCAGGTCGATCGCCGACGCGGCCATCGTGGGCGGATAGAGCACCGTCGCCTTCAGGACACCGTTGTCCTGCTTGATGGCCTGGAAGGCGGAGAGGGCGCCCGCGCCGCCGACCATCAGGAAGTCGTCGCGGCCGGCCTGTTCGATCGCCCGCAGCGCACCCACGCCCTGATCGTCGTCGTGGTTCCACAGGGCGTTGAACTTCCGCTGAGCCTGCAGAAGTTGGGCCATCTTGGCCTGGCCCGACTCGACCGTGAACTCCGCGGCCTGGCGGGCGACCTTCTTGATGTTCGGGTAGTTCTTCAGGGCGTCGTCGAAGCCCTGGGTGCGCTGCTTGGTCAGTTCCAGGTTGTCGAGGCCTGCGAGTTCGATGACCTTGGCGTCGTCCACGTCCTTGAGCTGCTCGCCGATGTAGTGACCGGCGTTGAGGCCCATGCCGTAGTTGTCGCCGCCTATCCAACAGCGGTACGCCTGCGGGGTGTTGAAGACCCGGTCCAGGTTGACGACGGGGATGCCGGCGCGCATCGCCTTCAGGCCGACCTGAGTGAGGGCCTTGCCGTCGGCGGGCAGGATCACCAGCACGTCGACCTTCTTGTTGATCAGCGTCTCGATCTGGCCGATCTGCGCGGCGGTGTCGTTCGAGCCCTCGGTGATCTCCAGCGTCACGTCGGAGTACTTCTTCGCCCGGCTCTTGGCGTTGTCGTTGATCGCGTTGAGCCAGCCGTGGTCGGCCTGCGGTCCGGCGAAGCCGATGGTGACGGCCTTGCCGGGGGTGTCGGCGGCGGCCGGCTGATCGTCGTTCGCGGCGGGCTCACCGTCAGGCTCGTTGCTCGTGCAACCGGCAAGCAGGACTCCTGCCCCGACGGCGGCGGTTCCGAAGAGCAGTCCTCTGCGGCTTGTGAAAGGCGTCGGCTCTGGCATGGCGGTGAACCCTTCCCTCAGGTCGTGCTTGCGGTACGGCGCTGGACGAGCACGGCGGCGACGATGATCGCGCCCTTGGCGATCTGCTGCACATCGCTCTGCAGGTTGTTCAGGGCGAAGATGTTGGTGATCGTGGTGAAGATCAGGACGCCCAGCACGGAGCCGACGATGGTGCCGCGACCCCCGCTGAGCAGGGTTCCGCCGATGATCGCGGCGGCGATGGCGTCCAGCTCGTACAGGTTTCCGTTGGTGTTCTGGCCCGAGCCGGACAGGATGATCAGCAGGAAGGCGGCGATCCCGCAGCACAGTCCGGACAGGAGGTAGAGGTAGAGGCGCTGGCGGCGTACGTCGATGCCGGCCAGGCGGGCCGCCTCCGCGTTGCCGCCCACGGCGACCGTGCGGCGGCCGAAGGTGGTGCGGTTCAGGATCAACCAGCCGATGATCGTCACAACCGCGAAGACCAGCACCAGTGGCGGGATACCGAGGATGTACGCGTCGCGCTCGCCGAGGTCGAGGACGCTGCCGATCGTGACGATCTGCGTGGAACCGTCCGTGATCTGGAGGGCGAGTCCGCGCGCCGAGGCCAGCATGGCGAGCGTGGCGATGAACGGGACCATCCCGCCGTACGCGATGAGCAGCCCGTTGACCAGTCCGCAGCCCAGTCCGACGAGCACCGCGGTGAAGAGGATGCCCGCGAAGCCGTACTCCTGGGTGGCGACGGTGGTCGCCCACACCGAGGAGAGGGCCACGATCGCGCCGACCGACAGGTCGATGCCGCCCGACATGATGACGAAGGTCATCCCGACGGTGACGACGCCGATCACCGAGCCCTGGGTGAGGACGAGCTGGAGATTGCGGGTGTCGAGGAACTCGTCGGGCTTGGTGATCCCGCCGACGACGATCAGTGCGGCGAGCACGCCGAGGAGGGAGAGGGTGCGGAGGTCGGCGCGGGCCACCATGGTTCGCCAGGACGGGAGTTGGCCGGTCGACGGGACCTTGTCGGTGCTGGTGCGCGGCGGGGACACGGGCTGCGTCATGATGCGGGGCCCCTTTCACCGGCCGCGGGGCTGGCCGCAGAGCTTGAGCTGGCCACAGGGGCTCCTTCCATGACGAGGTCGAGCACGCGGTGTTCGTCGAGTTCGTGGGCGGGTGCCGTGTGGACGACCCGGCCCTCGCGCAGGACCAGGACGCGGTCGGCGAGGCCGAGCACCTCGGGTACTTCGCTGGAGACCAGCAGGACGGCGAGGCCCTGGTCGGCGAGGCGGCGGATCACCGCGTACAGCTCGGCGCGGGCGCCGACGTCGACGCCCCGGGTGGGCTCGTCGAGGAGCAGGACGCGGCAGCCGCGCAACAGCCAGCGGGCGAGGACCGCCTTCTGCTGGTTTCCGCCGGAGAGGGTACGGACGGGCACGGAGGGATTGTCGGGCCGCAGCGACAGCTCGCGGGTGGCGGCGCGGGCGGCGCCCAGTTCGGCGCCCCGGTCGATCCAACCGCCGCGTGCGAAGCGGGACATGGAGGAGACCGACACATTGCGGGTGACGGACTCCAGCATCAGCAGGGCCTGCGCCTTGCGTTCCTCGGGGGCGAGCCCGAGTCCGGCGCGCACAGCGGCCCGTACGCTGCCGGGCCTCAACGCCCTCCCGTCGACGAGAACGTGACCGGCTGTCGGTTTGCGGGCGCCGTAGATCGTCTCCAGGATCTCCGAACGCCCCGACCCGACCAGTCCGGCAAGGCCGACGATCTCGCCGGGTCGCACGGTGAGGTCGACGGGCTCGAACTCGCCTTCCCTGGCCAGCCCTTGTACTTCGAGGACCGGTGCGACGCCCGCGTCCCCCGGTGTCGCCGGGCGCTCCGGGAAGACGTACTCGACGTTGCGGCCGGTCATCAGGGCGACGACCTCGCGGGTCGGTGTGGACTTGGCGGGGAGGCCGCCGGCCACCGCCCGGCCGTCCTTGAGCACGGTCACGCGGTCGCCGATGCGGCGGATCTCCTCCAGGCGGTGCGAGATGTAGACGACGGCGACCCCTTCGGCGGTCAGGTCGCCGACGATCCGGAAGAGGTTGTCGACCTCCTCCGGGTCGAGCGCGGCGGACGGCTCGTCCATGACGATCAGCCGTACGTCGTGGGAGAGCGCCCGCGCCATCGACACGATCTGCCGTTGCGCCGCCGACAACTCCCCGACCAGGCGGCCGGGATCGACCTCCGGGTGACCGAGTCGTTTGAGCAGCGCGGCAGTCGATGCTTTGGCGGCCTTTCCCCGTACGACGAATCCGGCGGCCGTGGGTTCATGGCCGAGGTGGACGTTCTCGGCCACCGACAGGCCCTCCACCAGGTCGAGTTCCTGGTAGATGGTGGCGATGCCGAGGCGCATGGCGGCGATGGGCGAGCGCAGGGTGACCGGCTCGCCGCGCCAGTTGATCGTGCCGTCGTCGGGCTGGTGGGCGCCGGCGAGGACCTTGATGAGGGTGGACTTTCCGGCCCCGTTCTGGCCGAGCAGACAGTGCACTTCACCGGCCTGGACGTCGAGGTCGACGCCGTCGAGGGCCCGGACGCCGGGGAACGACTTGGTGATGCCGGACATGCTGAGCAGCGGTGGTTCTGGTGCCATGACGGTTCCCCTTGGCGGGCGTGCGGGCCGGTTGCAGGGTGGATCGCTTGCTGGGCAGGCGTTTGCGCAGGGCAGAGCAGGGCGCTGTGCTGTGATGGTGTGCGTCGGGTGACGCGGGTTCGGATTCGGCCTACGCGGGTGAGAACAGGTGGTCGCTGATGAGGCGGGCCGCGCCGATGACTCCGGCGGTGGGGCCCAACTCCCCCAGCACGATGGGCAGGTTGCCGGTCGCCAGGGGCAGCGACTGGCGGTAGACCTGGGTTCTGATCGCGGCGAGGAGGGTGTGGCCGAGGCCGGTCACCCCGCCGCCGATCACGACCAGGCCGGGGTTGAAGAAGCTGACGAGACCGGCGATGACCTGGCCGGTGCGGTTGCCGCCCTCGCGGATCAGGTCGAGCGAGGTGGCGTCCCCGGCGGCAGCGGCGGCGGCCACGTCGACGGCGCTGAGGGCGCCGTTCGCCTCCCACCGGGCCGCGAGTTCGGCCGAACGCCCCTGCTGGGCCGCCTCTTTGGCGTCGCGGGCGAGAGCGGCGCCGCTGAAGTGGGCTTCCAGGCAACCCCGGTTGCCGCAGGCGCAGGGGCGCCCGTCGGGCACCGCCTGGATGTGCCCGATGTCGCCGGCGCTGCCCGTCACCCCTCGGTGGACCTCACCGCCGACGACGATGCCGCAGCCGATTCCGGTGCCGATCTTGACGCAGAGGAAGTCGCCCACGGAACGGGCGACGCCCGCGTGCTGCTCCCCCATGGCCATCAGGTTCACGTCGTTGTCGACCATCACCGGGCAGCCCAGTTCCTGGCTGAGCGCCTCCCGTACGGGGAAGCCGTCCCAGCCGGGCATGATCGGCGGGGCGACCGGTACGCCCTCGGGGAAGCGGACCGGGCCCGGGACGCCGATGCCGGCACCGTCGAACCCCTCCGCGAGCCCGGATGCTCTCAACTTGGCCGCCATGGCGAGGACTTGCTCGAAGACCGCGACCGGGCCCTCGCGTACGTCCATGGGCTGGTTGAGGTGTCCCAGCACTTCCAGTTCGGCGTTGGTGACCGCGATGTCGATCGAGGTCGCGCCGATGTCGACGCCGAGGAAGCGCAGGGCGGGGGCGAGCCGGATGTTGTGGGAGCGGCGACCGCCGCGCGAGGCGGCGAGTCCGTCGGCCACGACCAGGCCCGTCTCCAGGAGCCGGTCCACCTCCACGGCCAGCTTGGACCGTGACAGGTCGATCTGATCCCCCAGCTGGGCCCGGGAGTTGGGCCCGCCGTCACGCAACAGGCGCAGCAGCCGGGCCTGGTGGGCGTTCGCGGGTCGAGCGGTCATACGTCTCACAAGCCCCTCCCCGCCTAGTCAGGCACCAACCAGCCACTTTTTCCGGCCACTTCGCCGGGCTTTCGAGTGGAACGTAGCAGTGACCGCCGGGGCTGGGAAGAAGTTGGGCACAGATTGCCGTCCACTTCTTCCACTGAGAGGACAAAGAAGGAATCGGGATGGGCCGCGGATCGGCCCACCCGTTCGGCTCAGGGGCAGCGGACGACCTGTCCCGCGTACGAGAGGTTGCCGCCGAAGCCGAACAGCAGGACCGGGTCGCCGGTGGAGATCTCGCCGCGCTCGACCAGCTTCGAGAAGGCGAGCGGGATGCTGGCGGCCGAGGTGTTGCCGGACTCGATGACATCGCGTGCCACGACGGCGTTCACCGCGCCGATCTTCGCCGCCAGCGGCTCGATGATGCGCAGGTTGGCCTGGTGCAGGACGACGGCGGCGAGCTCCTCGGGGGCCAGGCCCGCACGCTCGCAGGCCTGGCGGGCCATGCGCGGCAGCTGGGTGGTGGCCCAGCGGTAGACGCTCTGCCCCTCCTGCGCGAACCGCGAGGGCGTGCCCTCGATCCGTACCGCGTTTCCCATCTCGGGCACCGAGCCCCACAGCACGGGCCCGATACCGGCGGGTCCCGGCGTGTCCGCCGGACAGGCTTCGACGACCGCCGCGCCCGCACCGTCCCCGACGAGTACGCAGGTCGTGCGGTCGGTCCAGTCCGCCACCGCGGACATCTTGTCGGCGCCGATGACGAGGGCCCGTACCGATCCTCCGGCCCGTACCGCGTGGTCAGCCGTGGCCAGGGCGTGGGTGAAGCCGGCGCACACGACGTTGAGGTCCATCGTGGCCGGCGAGGGCATGCCGAGCCGGTTCGCGACGCGGGCGGCCATGTTCGGGGAGCGGTCGACGGCGGTCGAGGTGGCGACGAGGACGAGGTCGATGTCGCTCGCGGCCAGGCCCGCCGCGGCGAGCGCCTTGGCGGCGGCGTGCGCGGCCAGCTCGTCGACGGGCTCCTCGGGGCCGGCGATGTGGCGCGTACGGATGCCCACCCGGCTTCTGATCCACTCGTCGTTGGTGTCGACCAGACCCGCCAGATCCTCGTTGGTGAGCACCTTGGCGGGCTGGTAGTGACCGACGGCGGCGATGCGCGAGCCGTTCATGGGTGGGTCCCCCTTGCTGCTTTTGGGTAGCGGGATCCACCAGTCTGATCAGTGACTCACCAGTACGACGGCACGCGATGCCACAGGATTAACGCGGCCGGGTTGTCGGCTTCTATCAGCGTCAGGAGTGTCCGAACACCTACCCTGTGAACAGCTGTGTCGCCTTCTGCACCAGCTCGTACACGCCGTAACAGAGCGGCGCCCCCACCCACAGCCAGGCGAACGCGATCAGGGGCCGGCGGTCGGGCGGCGGGCCCGAGGTCTCAGACGGACTGCTGTCGCCGGCCATCGGCGGTCTCCTTCGGTGCGGGGATGTGGTGACGGGGGTCGACGGGGCGGACGAGTTCGTTGGCGACGAAGCCGACGGCGAGCAGTCCGATCATGATGTAGAACGACATGCCGTAGAGCGCCGAGCCGTGCTTGCCGGCCTCCTCCTGCCGGTCGGCGATCCAGTTGACGATCAGCGGGCCGAGGACACCGGCCGTGGACCAGGCGGTGAGCAGCCGCCCGTGGATGGCGCCGACCTGGTAGGTCCCGAAGAGGTCCTTCAGATAGGCGGGGACGGTGGCGAACCCGCCGCCGTAGAAGGAGAGGATCACCAGCGCGCACAGGATGAACAGCGGCTTGGAGGAGTCCCCGAACCAGGCGATCGACGCGTACATCAGCGCGCCCACGCCCAGGTAGACGCGGTAGATGTTCTTGCGGCCGATCAGGTCGGAGGTGGACGACCAGCCGATCCGGCCCGCCATGTTGGCCGCCGACAGCAGCGCGACGAAACCGGCCGCCGCCGACACCGAGACCGGGGTGGAGCTGTCCGCGAAGAAGTCCTTGATCATAGGCGCGGCCTTCTCCAGGATGCCGATGCCCGCGGTCACGTTCATGCAGAGGATGACCCACAGACACCAGAACTGCGGGGTCCGCACGGCGCTGCGCGCGGAGACCTGGACGCCCGTGAGGGCGCTCGGCCCGTCGGCCCCGCCGGCGGCGGGCTTCTCGCTGCGCGGCACCCGCACCAGGAGCACCCCGAGCGACATGAACACGGCGTACGTCAGTCCGTGCACGAGGAAGGCGAGCGCGATCCCGGAGCTGTCGGAGCCGAACGACTCCAGCATCTGCGCCGACCAGGGCGAGGCGATGAGCGCGCCGCCGCCGAAGCCCATGATCGCGATGCCGGTGGCCATGCCCGGCCGGTCCGGGAACCACTTGATGAGGGTGGAGACGGGCGAGATGTAGCCGATGCCGAGGCCTATGCCGCCGACGAAACCGTAGCCGAAGACGATCAGCCAGTACTGCTCGGTGGCGGCGCCGAGCGAGGCGATCAGGAAGCCGGAGGAGAAGCAGACCAGGGCGACGGTCATGGCCCAGCGCGGCCCGTTGCGCTCGACGAGGGTGCCGCCGAACGCGGCGGACAGGCCGAGCATGACGATGCCGAGCTGGAAGGGCAGCGCGCTCTGGGTGCCACTGAGGCCGAGCGCGGATTCCAGCGGCGGCTTGAAGACGCTCCAGGCGTAGGCCTGCCCGATGGAGAGGTGGACGGAGAGGGCGGCCGGAGGTACGAGCCAGCGGCTCCAGCCGGGGGGTGCGACAGGGGGACTCATGATCCCGGACGATAGGAACCGGCCGCTCGGTTGGGAAGGCGGCCGGTCGAACTCGCCGACCGTATGCGGTGAACGGTATCCGGGCTGCGCCGAACGGTCGTTCGGACCGGACGAACGGCAGCCCGGTCGTACGGAGCGCCGCTTCCGGGCCGCGGCCACCACGTTCCCCTCAGCGCCGCATCCGTTGCCGCCTGACCTTACATACTGTAGACAATATGTCGTCAACCCGTTCCCTTGCGGCAACAGAGCTCCGTGGACCGCGGTGTCACCTCGTGCGTGCAGGACAATGAGAACGAGAAGGTCACTACCAGCACGTACAGAACCGGGGCTGATCACGACATGGGACGAGTCACGGAACGACGCAGGGTGATCCGGATCCGGGACGGGGCGATCTCCACCCGTCCGGACACGCTCGTCGCCGAGGAACCCATGGAGATCCGGCTGAACGGCAAGCCGATCGCCATCACCATGCGGACACCGGGCGACGACTTCGCCCTCGCCGCCGGCTTCCTGGTGAGCGAGGGCGTGCTGGCCGAGCGGCGCGACCTGCAGAACATCGTGTACTGCGCGGGTGCCACGGGTGGGGGCACCTCCCGCTCGAGCGAAGCCGAGAGTGGGGGAGGCTCGAACACGTACAACGTGGTGGACGTGCGGACGGCTCCGGACGTGGTGCTGCCCGACATCACGCTGGAGCGGAACGTGTACACGACGTCCTCGTGCGGTCTGTGCGGCAAGGCGAGTCTGGACGCGGTCCGTACGACGGCCCGCTGGCCCATCGATGACGGCCCCGACGCTCCCCCGCTCCGGTTGGCACCCGAACTGCTCGCGAGCCTCCCCGACCGGCTCCGCGCGTCCCAACGGGTGTTCGACCGGACCGGGGGGCTGCACGCGGCGGCCCTGTTCACGGAGGAGGGCGAGCTGCTCGACATCCGGGAGGACGTGGGCCGGCACAACGCGGTCGACAAGCTGGTCGGCCGGGCACTGCAGAACGGCGACCTGCCCCTGTCCCGCGTGATCCTCCTGGTCTCCGGCCGGGCCTCGTTCGAACTGGCACAGAAGGCGGTCATGGCCGGGATTCCGGTGCTGGCGGCCGTATCGGCGCCCTCGTCGCTCGCCGTCGACCTGGCGGCCGAGTCGGGGCTGACCCTGGTGGGGTTCCTCCGGGGCGCCAACATGAACGTGTACGCGGGCGAGGACCGTATCGCCCTGCGGGCCACGGCCCCCCAGGGCTGACCGGCTTCCCCGCGGCACGGCGGCGGGGCCTCGAACAGCGGGGAGCGCCCCCTGCGCCCGGTGGGGCCCCGCCCCTACCTCTCCGACTGCCTGCCTGCCTGCCTGCCTGCCGCTATGTCGTGCCCGAAACCCGGGTGAGCAGGCCCATGAACAGCTCGCGTTCCACGCCCGTGAGCGGCGCCAGCAGCTCGTCGTTGGCCTTTCGCGCGGCCCGCTCGCAGCGGGCCAGCAGCCGCCGCCCGTCCGCCGTGACCGTCACCGCGTTCTTGCGCCGGTCGTGCGGATCGGGTGCGCGCACGACCAGTGAGGCGTCCTGAAGGTCGTTGAGAACGCCGACCATGTCCTTGGCGTCGAGCCCCACCCCGCGCACCAGTTCGGCCTGCGCGACCGGGCCCAGCTCCGCGACGGCGGAGAGCACCACGTGATGCCACATCTTCAGCCCCTCGTCGGCCAGCGCGGCGGCGACCAGCGCCCGCCCGCGGTCGGCGGCCCTCCCCAGGATCCAGCTGGGGAGGACGCGTATGGAACGAAGTTCGACAGACATGCGGAAAGACTAACCAATAATCATTGGACCTCCCAATGGTTATACGTTTATCGTTGGGGCTCCCAACGGTTTCCCAGAGGTGTGAGGTTAAGAGGTGCGGATGCGCCGTGTTCGGTACGGGCACACAGGTGGTCCCCTGTTCCTGGAAGAGGCCGCCGTGCCCGCGCCCGGGCCCGGTGAACTCCTCGTGCGCTGCGAGGCGATCGGCGTCACCCTCCCCGTCGTCCGCAAGGTGACCGAGGCCGCCGAACCGGTCCCGCTGGGTGGCGAGATCGCCGGAGAGGTCGTGTCGGTGGGCGCCGGAGCGTCCGGCCTCCGACCAGGCGACCGGGTGACCGGGCTCTGTTTCGGCCACGGTTACGCCGACTTCGCGGTCCTCCTGGAGGCGATGGCCTCACCCGTGCCCGAGGGCGCCTCGCCGGTCGACGCGGTCGCGCTCGTCCGCAGCGGGCTGGTCGCTCTCGGCGCGCTGTCCGCCGCCCGCCCCGCGCCGGGTGAAACAGCGCTGATCACAGGGGCGGCGAGCGGCGTCGGGCATCTCGCGGTGCAGCTCGCACGGACACGCGGCGCGTCCCGGGTCGTCGGCGCCGTCTCCGACCCGGCCAAGGCCGACTTCGTTCGCTCTCTGGGAGCCGACGAGGTCGTCCCGTACGACCGGATGGGCCCGCACGGCGGGTTCGCGTCCGTGGACTACGTCCTGGACGCGGTCGGGGGTGCGCTGCTCAGCCCGGCACTGGCCACCCTCGCCCCCGGCGGGCGGCTCGTCGCGTACAGCTCGGGCGGCGGCACGATCCAGGCGTACGACCTGCTGGTGGGCGCCACGACCGTCATCGGGTTCCAGCTGCGCCGAATAGCTCGCGAGCGGCCGGAGTTGTACGAGCGGTGGCGTCGCGAGCTGTGGCGGCTGTTCACCGAAGGAGCCGTACGACCGGTGGTGCACGGGGAGTTCGCACTGGCGGACGCGGCCGGCGCACACCGGGTCATCGAGTCCCGGACCAACCTCGGCAAGGTTGTCCTGATCCCCTGACACACGGTTCTTGTGGGGCGGCTGAGCATCCAACTACCGTCTGATGCGCGCACGTTGGACGTAGGATGTCCAGATTTTCGGATGCCCGATTGTTCAGATGTCCAGACCTCTGAAGTCACGAACCTGGAAGTCCAGACGCATGAAGTCCAGACGTTGAAGGGCAGGGCCGTACATGCCGTCAAGTCTTCGCGCACGATTCAGATCCACCCTCACGGCCGTGTTCACCACGGCCGCTCTGCTGCTCGCGATGCCCGGCCCCGCAGGCGCCGAACAGGCCACCAAGGCAGCCACGTTCGAGCAGCAGGTGCTCTTCCGGGCCTCCCAGGACCCCGGTTACGCCTGCTACCGGATCCCCGCGATCGTCCGGACCCTGAAGGGCACGCTGCTGGCCTTCTCCGAGGGACGGAAGGACAACTGCGGGGACGCCGGTGACATCGATATCGTCGTCAAGCGGTCGACGGACGACGGGCGCACCTGGGGCCCGGTCCAGGTCGTCGACGACGGCGGGGCCGACACCCACGGCAACCCGGCGCCGATCGTGGACCGGGAGACCGGCCGCATCCTCCTCGCGGAGAGCTGGAACACGGGCCGGGGCGGCGGCAACTGCCCGGTGCCGTGCGACCGCACCCCCCATCTGCGGTACAGCGACGACGACGGGCTGACCTGGTCCGAGCCGCGCGACCTGAGCGCCGAGATCATGCCGCCCGAGTGGAACTCCTGGTATGCGACGGGCCCCGTCCACGGCATCCAGCTCACCCGGGGCGAGTACGCGGGCCGGCTTGTCTTCGGTGTCAACACCGAGTCGTGGGACGGCAGTCGGATCAGCGCCAACCACGCCGCGCTGATCATCAGCGACGACGGCGGGGACCACTGGAAGGTCGGCGCCACCGACACCTGGCCGATCGCGGCGGACGGCACCTTCCGGCAGAAACCGTCCGAGGTGACGCTCACGGAGCGCTCGGACGGAGTGATCCTGGTCAGCGGCCGGGAGCAGGACGGTACCGATCTCGGCCACCGCACCCAGGCTTTCAGCGCGGACGGCGGCAGCAGCTTCCTCACCCCCTTCCGCGCCCTCCCGGATCTCTACGCACCCCAGGTCCAGTGCTCCACCGTGGGCTTCGGCGCCCGGGTGCTGCTGGCCTGCCCGGGCGATCCCGACCGGCGCCGGACGATGATGATCCGCTCCTCGTACGACGGCGGACGCACCTGGGACAGCGTGGACCGGGGCACGGTCGTCACCCGGGACTGGTCGGGCTACTCCGACCTGGTGAAGATCGACAGCGAGACGGTGGGCCTGATGTACGAGGGCGGCACCGTGGACGCACGTGACGAGATCCGCTTCGCCCGCTTCACCGAGGACTGGCTGGCACCGGCGCGCGGCCCCGACCCGACCACCCGTGACCTGGCCCCGCAGGCCCGCCCGGCCGCCGTCCTGGGTGGCGCCACGGCGACCACCGGGGTGTTCGGTGGCGGCGCGCTGGAGTTCGACGGCGTGGACGACGCCGTGCGCCTCCCGTACAGCGACCGGCTGCCGCTCGGCACCAAGGACTTCACCGTGGCCCTCTGGTTCCGCACCACGGCGACGACCGGTGACCGGCCGCTGCTGTGGATGGGCGGGGTCGGCTCCACCCAGCCGCAGGTCTGGCTCCGCGCCGAGCCCGCGACCAACCGGGTACGGGGCCTGATGACCGTCCGGGACGGCGCGTCGGCCGTCCGGACCGCGTCCGCGACCTCCGTGGGCACCTACAACGACGGCCAGTGGCACTTCGCGGCCCTGCGCCGTGGCGGCGGCCAGTTCACGCTCTTCGTCGACGGTACGGCGGTCAGCGTGGCGGACGTGACCGGATCCGTCAGCCGCAACTCGGTGTTCGGGGTGCACGTCGGACAACGGGTGGACAGTCTGCAGCAGTTCAGCGGCGCGATCGACGATGTCCGGGTCTGGGACCGGGCGTTGGGCACGTCCGAACTGTCCGCGGCTTCCGTGTCGGCCACCGCCGACGCGGCCACGGCCACGAGCAGCACGGTTTTGTGGCTGCCCATGGATCAGGTGAACTCGAGCCGCTAGACAGTGCGTCGGCCGCAGGCCCGGTGGGGGCCGGTCGCGCGGTTCCGCGCGCCCCTTCCGGGGCGCGGTGCGCACCCGGCGTCCCTGGTCCGCGGTTCAGCGGCGCCGCGCCGCCGTAGCGGCCGTGATGCGGGACGGTACGGCCGTGGCCCGCCCGGTGACGCCCGGGTCTGCCTCCGGGTCCTGCGAGCGGCGCTTGGCGATCACCGCGCACACCATCAGCTGCATCTGGTGGAAGAGCATCAGCGGCAGCACGGCCAGCGAGGCCTGGGCGCCGAACAGGACGCTCGCCATGGGCAGTCCGGCCGCCAGGGACTTCTTCGAACCGGCGAACTGGACCGTGATCCGGTCCTCGCGGTCGAAGCCGAGCGCCTTGCCCCCGTACCAGGTGAGGGCCAGCATCAGCGCGAGCAGTACGGCCTCCACGACCAGGAGTCCGCCGAGCCGGGCAGGGCTGACCTGGTGCCAGATGCCCTCGGCCATGCCCTCGCCGAACGCGGTGTAGACGACGAGGAGGATCGAGCCGCGGTCGACCAGCCCCAGCGCCTTCTTGTGCCGGGTGACGAAGCCTCCGATCCAGCGCCGGAGCACCTGCCCGGCGAGGAACGGCACCAGCAGCTGGAGCACGATCTCCAGGAGCGAGTCGAGGGAGAAGCCGCCGCCGGTGCTGCCGAGCAGGGTGGCCGCGAGCAGCGGGGTGACGACGATGCCGACGAGGGAGGAGAAGGAGCCCGCACAGATCGCGGCGGGCACGTTGCCCCGGGCCATCGAGGTGAAGGCTATCGACGACTGGATGGTGGACGGGACGAGGGTGAGGAAGAGCAGGCCGGTGTAGAGGTCGTGGGTCAGGAACACCGGTTCGAGTCCGCGGGCGGCCAGGCCGAGCAGCGGGAAGACGACGAACGTGCAGGCGAGGACCGTGGCGTGCAGCCGCCAGTGTTTCAGCCCTGCCAGCGCCTCGCGGGTGGAGAGGCGGGCGCCGTAGAGGAAGAAGAGGAAGGCGATGGCTGCCGTGGAGGCGCCCGAGGCGACGTCGGCGCCCGTCCCGCGCGCCGGGAGGAGCGCCGCGAGGCCCACCATTGCGAGCAGCAGGAGGATGTAGGGGTCGATCGGCATCCAGCTCGGCCACTTCAGGCGTTTCACGGTGCTCCACTACTCGGAACTGGGACGACAGGGGCGTCGGGTGCGGGGACGGTCGTGCCTTCTCCATCGTCCTCCTCGGGTCCGTGATCGGGAATCCCGTACACCGCTCTGACTGTCATCACGTTTCTCGATAACGGGATAGCGTGGAGGGGTGTACGACTCCTCCCAGCTGCGGACCTTTCTGACCGTGGCCCAGACGCTCAGCTTCACGCAGGCCGCCCGTCGGCTCGGGCTGCGGCAGTCGACGGTCAGTCAGCATGTGCGGCGCCTGGAGGACGCGGCCGGCCGGCAGCTGTTCTCCCGGGACACCCACTCCGTGGAGCTGACCGAGGACGGCGAGGTGATGCTCGGTTTCGCCCGCCGCATCCTGGAGGTGCACGAGCAGGCGACGGCCTTCTTCACGGGCACACGGCTGCGCGGCCGGCTGCGGTTCGGCGCGTCGGAGGACTTCGTGCTGACCAGGCTGCCGGAGATCCTGGAGGCCTTCCGGTACGACCATCCCGAGGTCGATCTGGAACTGACGGTCGAGCTGTCGGGCACCCTGCACGAGCAGCTGGCCGCCGGGAAACTGGACCTCGTCCTGGCCAAGCGGCGCCCCGAGGATCCGCGCGGCGAGCCGGTCTGGCACGACGAGCTGGTGTGGATCGGCGCGGAGCGGCTCCGGCTCGACCCCGACCGCCCGGTGCCGCTGATCGTGTACCCGCCGCCGGGCATCACCCGCGCCCTCGCCATGGAGGCCCTGGAGCGGCAGGGCCGCGCGTGGCGCGTCGTGTGCACCAGCGGCAGCCTCAACGGCCTGATCGCGGCGGCCCGGGCGGGCCTCGGCGTGATGGCCCACTCGCGCGGGATGATCCCGCCCGGCCTGGTCCGCGTACCCGACCGCGCGGGGCTGCCGGAGCTGGGCCGGGTCGACTTCGTCCTGGTCCACGGCCACCGCCGTACGTCGGCCCAGAGCGCGGCGGACGCGCTGGCGGCGGCGATCCTGACGAGCGGGGACCGGCTGCACCGACGTTGACGACCGCCTCCGGAACCTTAAAGACCGCCCCAAGAGGGCTGGCACGGGCGGTGAGCGGGTCGGTCGGATTCCGTGGAGATTACCGAACCGGGATCTCCTCCGACGGAGGAGGTTCTGTCCGTCCCCTACCCATACAGACGTATTTTCCGCCCCGGGACGACACGGAAGCTGAACACCGCTCGGCTTGGAACCCCTCCCGCGATGTGAAGGCGTGGGGTAGCTTTCACGGCGCTGTGCAAGGCGTCACTAGGAGCGGGTTTGCGCGAATACACCAACCCTGCGTTGGCGTTGGCACCGCCCGTGGGCGGACTGGCCGACGTGGTGTTCGAACGTGCCCAGGAAGACCCCCTCCATGTCTCGCTCGGCCGCAAGGACGACGCCGGCCGGTGGCGGGACGTGAACGCGGGCGAGTTCCGCGACGAGGTCCTCGCCCTCGCCAAGGGCCTGCTCTCGCAGGGCATCAGGTTCGGCGACCGGGTCGCGATCATGTCCCGTACGCGCTACGAGTGGACGCTCTTCGACTACGCGCTGTGGACGATCGGCGCGCAGGTGGTGCCCGTCTATCCGACGTCCTCGGCCGAGCAGGTCTTCTGGATGCTGTACGACGCCGAGGTGACGGCGGCGATGGTCGAGCACGAGGACCACGCGATGACCATCGCCACGGTCATCGACCGGCTGCCCGAGCTGCGCCGCCTGTGGCAGCTCGACGTCGGTGTAGTGCAGGAGCTGTACGAGTCCGGCGCGCACCTCGACGACGACGTGGTGCACCGCCACCGGCTCGCGGTCACGCCCGAGTCGACCGCGACGATCATCTACACGTCGGGCACCACGGGCCGTCCCAAGGGCTGTGTCATCACCCACGCGAACTTCATGTTCGAGGCTGACACCGTCATCGAGCGCTGGGAACCGGTGTTCCACTCCAGGAAGGGCGACGAGGCGGCGACCCTCCTCTTCCTCCCCCTCGCCCATGTCTTCGGCCGGATGGTGCAGGTGGCCGCGATCCGCGGCGGGGTGCGTTTCGGCCACCAGCCGCAGCTGAACGCGGCGGCCCTGCTGCCCGACCTCGCCACGTTCAGGCCGACGTTCTTCCTCGGTGTGCCGTACATCTTCGAGAAGGTCTTCAACGCGGCCCGCCGCAAGGCCGAGCGGGAGGGCAGGGACGGGCCCTTCGAGAAGGCCGTCGAGGTCGCGGTGCGGTACGCGGAGGCGGTGGAGGAGAAGGCCTGGGACCTGGGACCCGGCCCGTCGGCGGCCCTGCGGATGCAGCACCAGCTCTTCGAGAAGCTCGTGTACTCCAAGATCCGGGCCGCGATGGGCGGGCGCGTACGGCACGCCATGACGGGCGGTTCGGGGATGGACCGGCGGCTCGGCCTGTTCTTCGCGGGCGCGGGCGTCCACATCTACGAGGGTTACGGCCTGACGGAGACGACGGCGGCGGCCACCGCCAACCCGCCCGAGCGCACCCGGTACGGCACGGTCGGCCAGGCCATCCCGGGCACGACCGTCCACATCGCGGACGACGGCGAGATCTGGCTGCGCGGTGACAACGTCTTCCAGGGCTATCTGAACAACCAGAAGGCGACGGACGCGACCCTGCACGACGGCTGGCTGGCCACCGGCGACCTGGGCTCCCTCGACGAGGACGGCTTCCTCACGATCACCGGCCGCAAGAAGGAGATCCTGGTGACCTCGGGCGGCAAGAGCGTCTCCCCGGGTGGCCTGGAGGAACGCGTCCGGGACCATCCCCTGGTCGCCCAGTGCATCGTGGTCGGCAACGACCGTCCGTACATCGCGGCCCTGATCACCCTGGACCGGGAAGCGGTCGAGCACTGGCTCACGATGCGCGGCAAACCGCAGCTGACCTCGACGGAACTGGTCCGCGACCCGGACCTGGAGAAGGAGGTACGGCGTGCGGTGGTCGCCGCGAACACCCTGGTCTCCAAGCCCGAGTCGATCCGTACGTTCCGCATCCTGGCCCAGCCGTTCACCGAGGAACACGGTCTGCTGACCCCGTCCCTGAAGCTGAAGCGCAAGGCGATCGAGGACGCGTACGTGAAGGAGGTCGAGGCCCTGTACAAGGCCTGACCCCCACCGGGCACGGCTCCTCTCACCGGGCCCGGCGCCTCACCGGGCCTAACCGATGTTCACGCGGAAGATCTTGTCGGCTCCGTCCGGCTCGCCTCCGTTGTTGTCGCTGTTGGTGGTGGACAGCCACAGCTGGTCGGCGCCCGGCACCTTGGTCACCGTGCGCAGCCGGCCATAGGTCCCGACGTAGTACGCGGTCGGCGTGCCCACGCTCTCGTTGTCGCCGTTGATGGGGACGCGCCACAACCGCTCACCGCGCAGGGACGCCATGTAGACGACGTTGCGGACGATGGCGATGCCGCTGGGCGAGGCGTCGGCGACGTTCCAGGTGGCCTTGGGGTTGGTCATCCCGGAGACACTGCAGGTGCCCTCGCAGGTGGGCCAGCCGTAGTTGGCGCCCGGCTTGATGAGGTTCAGCTCGTCCTTGGAGCTGTTGCCGAACTCCGCTTCCCACAAACGGCCGTTGCGGTCGAAGGCGAGGCCCTGTGGGTTGCGGTGGCCGAGACTGTAGACGTAGTTGCCGAACGGGTTGCCGGGGGCCGCCTTCCCGTCGGCCGTCATACGAAGGATCTTGCCGTTGAGGGAGGTCTTGTCCTGCGCGAGGTCGGGCGTCTGCGCCTCGCCGGTGGAGACGTACAGATAGCCGTCGGGGCCGAAGGCGAGACGGCCGCCGTTGTGGTAGCGGTTCTTCTTGATGCCCTGGAGCAGGACCTTGTAGTCGCTCAGCTTCGTGCCGTCGTACGTCATGCGGACGACCCGGTTGCCCTCGGACGCGGTGTGCATGAAGTAGACGTAGTGGTTGGTCGCCCACTTGGGGTCGACGGCGACGCCGAGCAGTCCGCCCTCACCGTTGGTGGTGACGGCCTCGGGGACGGTGCCGACGTGGGTGCGAGTCCCGTCCTTGGCGAGTTTCCAGACCCCGAAGTCGTCCCGCTCGGTGATCAGCGCGCTCTGGCCGTCGGGCATCCAGTACGTGCCCCACGGGATCGTCCAGCCCGTGGACAGCGTGGCGACGGAGGAGGGGACGCCGCCGTCGGTGGCACAGGCCTTGGTGGTGAGGGCGACCGTGTTGCTCTGCTCGGAGACATTGCCGGCCGCGTCGCGCGCGACGACGTTCAGCGTGTACGGGCTGTCACAGGCGAGGCCGGTGAGGGTGGTCGCGGTGCCGTTGGTGACGGACTTGTAGACGGTGGTGCCGCTGCGCACGTCGTACGCGACGACCGCCCGGTTGTCCGTCGCGGCGCCCCAGCTCAACTCGGCAGTGTTCGCCGTGACGTTGGCGGCGGAGAGGGTGCCGGGCTTGGTGGGCGCGGTGGTGTCGGAGCTCGGTTTGGTGGTGCAGTCGACGACGGGGCTGGCGGCGGAGGTGTTGCCGGCCGCGTCACGGGCGATGACGGTCAGGTTGTAGGTGGTGGCGGGCGTCAGACCGGTCAGCACCTTCGAGGTCGAACTCCCGGACGCCTCACCGATCTTGTTGCCGTGCTCGTAGAGGTCGTACGCCGTCACGGCCGCGTTGTCGGTCGAGGCACCCCAGGCGAGGGTGAGACCGTTCTCGCCGATGTCCGGGCAGCTCGGTTGACCGGGGCGGGTCGGGGCCTGGGTGTCGGCCGCCGCCGCGACGCTGATGCGGTCGAGGTTGGGGCCGCCGCCCGCGGTGGTGGCGGTCACGCGGATCTTGTTGGAGCCCGCGGTCAGCGGGACGTTGACCGTCTTGGTGCCCCAGGTGTTCCAGTCGGCGGTGGCCGGGAAGGAGACACCGGAGGCCACCACGGTTCCATCGACGGCGATGTCCATCGGGCGGTCGGCGGCGGTGCCGTTGGCGTACCGGAGGACGACCGAGGAGGTTCCGGCGGAACCGGCGCTCACCTCGAACTCCACATACGAGCCGGTCACGTTGGCGTAGTTGACGAAGCCGGTGCCCGTGTAGCCGGTGTGGTCGGTGGCCACCTCGCCCTGGACGACGGTGGCGTCCTCGGCCTGGTAGTCGGTGGCGGCCCGGGCGGCGGAGCCGGCCAGGCCGCCGAGCGGGACGGCGAGGGCGAGTGACAGCCCCCACGGCAGTGTTCGCTTGAGTTTCATCGCTGTCCTCTCAACCCGTGTACTACCGCAGGGGTGGTCGCGGGCGCCGGGGGGCGTATGTGACGGCTCCTCAGACGAGTTGGTAGCCGCGGAGGTTAGTGAGCAGCAGGTAGGTGTCCTGCAGGGACCCGGAGGTGTCGCCGAGGGAACGGTAGATGCCCCACTTCGGGCGCACGCGGTCGGCCAGGAAGGTGTCGACACCCGTCTTCGAGGCGTCGATCACGGTCGAGCCGCCGGACTTGAGGATCCAGCGGACGGTGCCCGCCGAGCCGTCGCCGACCTTGATCTGGAAGTCGACGTCGGTCCATTTGTCGTGCAGCGGGTCCAGGTTCACGCGGCCGATCAGGACGTTGTCGATGGCCTGTTTGAGTTCGATGGTCTGCACGCCGTTCACCCGGCGCAGCGACTGCACGATGAGCGGCGAGGTGCCGTTGCCCGGCTGCTTCATCTGCATGATGTGGGTGAAGGTGGTGGTCGCCTTGAGCGAGCTCGGGATGTACATCGAGTAGGTGACCCGCCAGGTCTGGCCCTCCGTCCACTTGAGGTAGTCGCCGCCGCTTCCGTTGCGCAGGCCTGTGACCTCCTGACGCTGGCGGTCGGTCGAGGTGTCGCGGTCGACGGTGTGCATGTTGAAGCGCCAGTTGTTGCCGGTGGCGTAGATGTGCGGGTGTGCGGCGGTGTGGGAGTCCGCACGGTCGTCCTCGACGGTCTCGAAGGCGCCGAGGCCGTCCGCGCTCGCCGACGGGGCCCACTTCTGCTGCCAGGAGGCGGCGTGGGCGGTGGTGGCGGCCGGCAGACCGACGGCCGCTCCGGCGGCTCCGCCGAGGGCGGCACCCAGCAGTGCCCTTCTGGATGTGCTCATGACACTAATCACCTCGCAGTTGTTCGTTCATGATCAGGAAGGCACCCAGGCCGTGGAAGTCGTTGGTGGCCCGGGTGCGGGCGATGTAGTACGCGTAGTCGCCGACGTTCGTGCCGACGGAGATGTCGGCGAGCTCGGTCCGGCCGTCCGCGCCGGTCGAGAACCTCGCCAGCACACCCTGGTAACCGCGCTGGGCCACGGCCTTGAAGTGCGGGTCCAGGTAGCCGCGTTGGGCGCCGCGCGAGAGGGCGTAGGTGAACATGCTGGAGCAGGACGTCTCGGTCCAGTTGTCGCCCTGTCCGCCCTTGTCGATCACCTGGAACCAGCGACCGGTCGCCGGGTCCTGGTACTTCTCCAGTCCCGCCGCCAACTTGCGGAAGATATTGAGGAGTTGCGGACGGCGCGGGTGGTTCACGGGGATCGCGTCCAGGACGTTGACGATCGCCATGGAGTACCAGCCGACCGCACGGCACCAGTGCTCGGGGGCGAGTCCGGTCTCCGGATCGGCCCAACTGACGCTCTTCGACTCGTCGTAGGCGTGTCTGAGCAGCCCGTTCGCGACCTGCAGATGGCCGCCGTAGACGGCCAGCTGCTTCGCCGCCTCGTCGTGGGCGTACACGCTGTCGCCGAACTCCTTGCCGTACTCGACGAGGAACGGGTTCACCATGTAGACGCCGTCCGCCCAGAGTTGATGGGCACGACTGGCGGTGTCCGCGTGCCAGAAGCCGCCGTCGGCCGTGCGGGGATAGGTGTTCAGGCGGTCGCGGATCTTCCCGGCCGCCTTGCGGTAGCGGTCCTCACCCGTCTCGTGGTGCAGGATCACCAGGAGCCGGCCGGCCTGCATGCTGTCCAGGTTGTTGAAGGCCTGGTCGATGGAGCCGTCGCTCTTCACGAAGCGGTCGACGTAGTCCTTGATGTACGTGAGTTGACGGGCGTCGTGGGTGCGCCGGTAGGTGAGGTACTGGCCGTAGAGGTAGAGACCGACCGGGTAGGACCAGCCGCCGATGGTGCTCGGGGTGTAGCGGGCCATGGTGGAGTCGACGACGGCCAGGGACCGGTCGGGGGCCTCGGCCGGGCGGGGTACGGACCAGGCGCTCGCGGCCTCGGCCGGTTGCGGGACGGCCGCCGGCAGGGCGGACAGGGTGACGGCGGTGAGCGCGACGGCCGTGAGGACCGTGGACAGGCACCGGTGTCTCATGTTCGTCCCCTTCGATAGGAGTCAGGGCCTTTGCCGATCCTTTTCATCCGATGTCTCGCGAAGAGAGCCCTCCACCTGGGGCGGGAGGCATCACAGGCTCGTTCATGGGCGCGTACCTGCTTTCCGGACGAGTGGGGGAAGGAAAGCCCAGGCCAGTCGATTGTTCACATGGCTGCACAAAGTTCAGCAACTTGTTCGACGGCGCCATACAGCGTCGCGGTATGACAGGCTGCGGTCAATGGTCCGGACCGATGACCTCGGATGCATTTCCGGCCATTCTCGCCACCGGCATCGAGCCGACGGCCGGTCGCGCGGATCCTCCCGGTCAGGAATGCGGCACGGCTCGTGCTCGTTGACGATGGGAGTACCCAACCGACGACTGAAGGATCGAGAGCTCGTGAGCAGCAAGGTCCCCCCGATCACTCTGAACAACGGCGTCGAGATGCCCCAGCTGGGCTTCGGCGTCTGGCAGGTGCCCGACGACGAGGCGGAGCAGGCGGTCACCACCGCCTTGGAGAGCGGGTACCGCAGCATCGACACAGCCGCGATCTACGGCAACGAAGAGGGCACCGGCAAGGCCGTCGCCGCATCCGGTGTCCCCCGCGAGGACCTCTTCGTCACCACCAAGCTCTGGAACAGCGACCAGGGGTACGACTCCACCCTGCGCGCCTTCGACGCCTCGCTGGAGAAGCTCGGCCTGGAGTACGTGGACCTGTATCTGATCCACTGGCCGCAGCCGGCCAAGGGCGCGTTCGTCGACACGTACAAGGCGTTCGAGAAGCTCCACGCGGACGGCCGCGCCCGCACCATCGGAGTCTCCAACTTCCTTCCGGAGCACCTCGACCGGCTCCTCGCCGAGACCTCGGTCGTCCCGGCGGTCAACCAGATCGAGCTGCACCCGCAACTCCAGCAGCACGAGTCCCGTGAGTACCACGCGAAGCACGGCATCGCCACGGAGGCCTGGTCCCCGCTCGGCTCCGGCAAGGGCCTGCTGGAGGTCCCGGCGATCGTGGCCATCGCCCGGAAGCACGACCGCACCCCGGCCCAGGTCGTCCTGCGCTGGCACCTCCAGCTGGGCAACGTGGTGATCCCCAAGTCCGTGACGCCGTCCCGGATCAAGGAGAACATCGAGGTCTTCGGGTTCAGCCTGGACACGGAGGACCTCGCGGCGATCAGCGCGCTGGACGAGAGCCGCCGACTGGGCCCGGACCCGGCCACGTTCGAGGTGGGCTGACGACGGTCTGGCCAACGCCCCGGTCCGCCCCGAATCCGGTCGCGGCTCCGGGGCGTTTCGTCTGCCCTCGGGCAGGTTTCCCGGCGTGGTGACGCGGACCTCCGGTGCGGCCGGGACGTCGCCCCGGCCGGCCTCCTCTGCCCCTCGCCCCGGGCACACGTCATCCCACGCGCACCGCTGCCACCACCCGCACTCCCCCTGAACCGACCTGGCGCCCCGCCCGAGGGCGGCTCCCGCCCGGCCTCCGCCGCGTCCAACTGCCCGTGGAACAAAGCCGACCGGACCGCGTCGAACCCCGGTCGACAGGGTTGACGCAGCCATGCAAACAGGTCCACCTTGGATCGCACCCGGTAAGGAAACTTTCCTAACAGAAGGGTCCCCCCACAGTGCGCTCTCGAACACTGACCCTCACCGCGGCCGCCGCCGCAGCCCTGCTCGCCACCGCCGCGCTCCCCTCGTACGCCTCCGGCACGCCCCGGCCGGCGTCCACCAAGGAGGGCTCGGTCAGCGCGGCCAACCTGCTCGCCAAGGTGACGTCCTGCTCCCAGCTCTCCAGCGGCAAGTACAGGACCGACGACGAGACCTCGGCCTCGATACCCGTGTGCGGCAAGAACGGCGCCGTGTTCTGGAAGGCCGACATGGACATCGACTGCGACGGACAGCGCACGTCGAAGTGCAGCGAGACCACCGACCCCTGGTACCAGGACGACACGGCGTTCCACCAGTCCAACGGCAAGCCCCTCAAGGCCGATTCACTGCCGTACGTCGTCGTGCCCAGCACCAGCAGCATCTGGAACTACTCCGGCGCCGGCATCAAGGGCGGTGGCGTGGTCGCCGTGATCTACAACAACAAGGTCGAGTACGCGGTCGTCGGCGACACCGGCCCCACGAAGATCATCGGCGAGGCCTCGTACGCCACCGCTCAGGCCCTCGGTATCGATCCCAACCCGGAGAGCGGCGGCACGGACTCCGGCGTGACGTACATCCTGTTCAAGAACTCGCAGGTATCACCCATAGAGAGCCACAGCGCGGCGGTCTCTTTGGGTGATCAGCTGGCCAAGCAGTTCCTCCGCGACAACTGAGTCCGCGGCTACGGGACAACGAGGCCACGGAGCCGGGGGGGGCGGGCAGCCCGGTGCCGCGTCGACATACGCGACATCGGGCGCCGGGCCCCGGGCCGTCAACTCGGGCTATGGACAGGTCAGTTGGGCTGACCGATCGGCCGCACGACCACGGTGTTGACGTCGACTCCCTCCGGCTGCCGGATCGCCCAGACGATCGAGTCGGCCAGCTGGTCGGCCGTCAGCAGATGGCCCGGGGGCAGGCTGCCGTAGCTGTCCCAGAACGGGGTTTCGACGCGCCCGGGGGCCACCAGCGTCACGCCGACGCCGAACTCCGTCACCTGGCGGCGGGTGTTCTCGGCGAGGCCGGTCACCGCCCACTTGGTCGCCCCGTAGATGTTGCCCGGCGTGTGGACGAACCCGGCGACGCTGCCGACCAGCACGATCCGGCCCCGGGTCTCCTTCAGCGCGTCGATGGAGGCCCTGATGAGCAGCGCGGGCCCGAGCACGTTGGTCAGCACCATCTCCGGCCAGCCCGCCGGGTCGCCGTCGGCGACCGTGTCGTGGGTGGCGAACCCGGCGTTGGCGACGACCGTGTCCAGCCGTCCGAATTCCTTCAGCGTGGTCTCGACGGCGCCACGGACCTGGTCGTACTCGGCGGCGTTGCCGGGAATCGTCAACAGGACCTCGGGGCGCCCGAGTTCCTCGGCGAATCCGTTCAGCCGTTCCTCGCCCCGGCCGGTGACGGTGACCCGGTGGCCGGCGTCGAGCAGCCGCCGCGCGACGGCCGCGCCGATGCCGCTGGCGCCACCGGTGATGAGTGCGACGGGCGAGTCGGTCATGGTTCCCCCTGTGTGAGCCGTGCACGTGTCGTGACGGCGGAGAGTCCACCACTTGAAGTGCTCTTCAAGTCAAGGAGGTTGGGGCCGAGAAGGTCCGGGGACGGGATCGTCGGCCTCGTCGCGATGCCGGCTCCGGGGTTCGTGTGTGCCCGGGCTGCCCGCGAGGACCGCTCCGAGCCACCGGCGCCAGGTGGACCTACCGGCCCTCGGGCTCGCCCTCCTGCCACCCGCGCCGGCGTTCCTGCTGTTGTCGCTGGTCAAGCCGTTGTCCGTCGATCGTCACGTGCTGTTCGGCCGGACGGGGACCGCCCTGCTCGTCGGCACCCGGGACCGCCGTCCTCGCGGTCGCCCGTTGTCCGTTCAGCAGGGCGGCCCGGCCGGCAGCGTGGACGACGTGAGCGCCGTCGCCCAATCGGGCCGTCAACTGGGGGCAAACGGTGACGGTGTCCTGCGACATGCCGTACCGGCGCCGGGTGTGGTCGCCGGCCGGTCCGGGCTCCCTCCGGGGGCTGCGCGACCTCGCCCCGGCGGCCTGCCCGGTCCGCCCGATCCGCCCGCACACGCCGCACGGGACGAAGGCGCCCCCGCTCCAGCGGTCCGCGCCCCGTCCGCTCGTGAGCCCGCGCGGGAGGCGGTCGAGCGGGAGATGCCGGCCACGCACTTCGAGGAGTGCGGGACACGGCAGGTGAAGGGGGCGCTGGTCACGGTGTTCGCACGGCCGGGCCGCTGCTGACTCGCCGGCCCCTGGGCGCCCGGGTGCTATTCGTTCGGCTTGGTACCCGTGTACACGGTGTACGTGGCCAGGACGAAGACGTCGGGCCGGTGATACAGGCCCGCCTTGTCGTCGGGGTCGACGAGGCGGTCGAGGGTGGCGCGGTCCTCGGCGTCGAGCTCGTCCGCGAACATCGTGCGGCACCGGTCGAAGACACCGATCACGTAGGCGCAGGCCGCGTCCGTGAGCGGGGCGGGGAGGTCGAGCGTGAAGGAGCGGGTGCCGGAGGGGCGCAGGCCGGCGGCGGTGAGCAGGGCCTGCCAGTCCTCGGTCTCGCGTACGTGGCCGGGCAGGCTGGTGCGCATCCCGGTGAACCAGCCCTGCTCGATCACGTCGAGCCGTGCCTCCAGGCCTGGCCGCCCGAAGCCGAGGTCGCGCGGCAGGTTCCGCTCGGGGAGGCCGCCCTCCAGCACGGCGAGCGTGCCGCCCGGGGCGAGTACGGCCGCGAGTGCGGTGAGCGCGGCCCGCTGGTCGCCGACGTGGTGGACGGCCCGGCTCGACCACACCAGGTCGGCGGGATACTCCAACTCGCGCAGCCCGTCCGGGAGTTCGGCTTCCACGGTGCTGAAGCGGTCGGCGGTGCCGAGTCGTTCGGCGTTCTCGCGGGCCCGCTCCAGGAGCGCCGCCGAACTGTCCGCCGCGACGACGCGCGCCTCGGGGAACGCCTCCGCGAAGAAGCCCGAGATGATGCCGGGGCCACTGCCCGCGTCGACGATCAGCCCCGGTTCCGGCTGCTGCCGCCGCAGCCACGCCAGGGCCTCGGCGTAGAGCGGCGCGAACAGTTCTGCCTGCCCCTCCAGATGGGGGATCATCTTGGCGAAGTCGATGTCGGCGTGGTTGTGGGAATGGTTGTGGGCCTGAGCAGACGCCTGGTCGTGATCATGGTTGTGCCGGTGCTGATGGGCCATGGTGTACGGGCCTCCCGTTGTCGTTGGCACCAGCCTGCTCCGACACCGCCGACCGGGCCAGTTCTGTTGCCGTAACGGCAAACAGGGATCTACCGCACACTCACCCTCGGCAAAAACCGGATGCGCGGGCCCGCCCCGCTCTCCCACGATGTCCCCATGGACGATGAGCTGGTGGAGCGTTTCCTCGAAGACGGGTTCGTGAGGATCGAGGGCGCCTTCCCGCCCCGCGTCGCCGAGCACTGCGCACGGCTGCTGTGGCGGGAGACGGGCTGCGACCCGGACGACCCGGGCACCTGGACGAAGCCCGTGCACCGGGTGTCGGACATGGCGCAGGGCCCGTTCGCCGCCGCGGCCAACACCTCTGTGCTGCATGAGGCGTTCGACGCGCTGGTGGGCGAGGGCCGCTGGGCGTCACGCTATTCGCTGGGGAGTTTTCCGCTGCGGTTCCCGCACGAGGAGGAACCGGACGACGCGGGCTGGCACATCGAGGGCAGTTACTCCCCCGAGGGCGCGACCTGGCCGTACACGAACCTCCGCTCCCGGAACCGGTCCCTGCTGATGCTGTTCCTGTTCAGCGAGGTCGGCGAGACGGACGCCCCGACACGTATCCGGGTGGGTTCGCATCTGGACGTACCCCCACTCCTGGAACCGTACGGCGAGGAGGGCGTGTCGGGCCTGGAAATCGCCCCAGCGCTGGTCACAGCCTCGGCACACCGACCGCTCGCCCACGCTACCGGCCGCCCGGGCGACGTATACCTCTGCCACCCCTTCCTGGTGCACGCAGCACAGCCACACCACGGCACCCGACCACGCTTCATGGCCCAGCCACCACTGCATCCGGCGGTGCCGCACGAGTTGGAGCGCGCCGACGGGAACTACTCCCCGGTGGAACTCGCCATCCGCCGCGGCCTGAGAGAAACCGCCTGAGCGGGCCCGGCGGAGGTCGGCCGCTCACCCGTGCCCCTTCAGGGGCGCGGGGAACCGCGCGACGAACCCCCACCGAACCCGCACCGAACAGACCGCCGATCCAGCGGAGCCTAAAGCGCCGGGTAGGCGTTCTTCATGAGCTCCTGGAACTGCGCCGAGAACCAGTGCCCGGAGACAGGCGCGTTCGGCAGCGCGCCCGACATGTTGTTGTTGTTCCGCGGGTTACCGGTGTACGTCGGGTCGCACATCCGGTCGAAGCCCTTGCCCTCGTCGTTCGGGATCGCCGAGCTGGAGCCGTCGGACTCGCCCGGAGGCTTCATCCACACGTACGCGTCGATCCCGGTCGCCGGAGCGGCCTTCGGACGCTCGCCCAGGCCCGCGCCGGACTGGTTGCACCAGTTGCCGGTCTGGAAGCGCCGGTCGTAGCGTCCGCCGTCGACGTACGTGTCGACAGTGGTCGTCGCGCCCGGGCCGGTGGGCCGAGCGGTGCCGCCCCAGCCGTTCCTGGACGTGTCGATCAGCATGCCGATGGTGGACGGGAAGCCGACCGTGACCAGCTGGTTGCGGAAGGCCTGGGCGAAGGAGAGTTCGTCGGTGTACCGGTTCCAGTCCACCCACTTCGACTCGCGGACGGACTTGCCGGCCACGGTGTCGTTGATGGTGAAGTTGTTCTCCTTCAGGGCGCTGTAGTTCGCCGTGTTGGAGATGAACCCGTGCACGTCGTTGACCGTCGCGCCCTCGGCGGTGGCCGCCTGCTTGAACAGGTCGGCGGAGGCACCGAAGTTGTCGTCCCAGCCGATCCAGCCGTGGTGGCCGGCGTCGACGTAGTTGTAGACGTTCGGCACGTCACCGAGCTTGTTGAGCGCGTAGCCGACACCCTTGACGTAGTTGCCGTTGGCCTTCATCACGTCGCACGCGGGCGTTGCCGTGACCCGGCTGCCGGTGTTGGTGACGAGGTTGGGCAGCGAGTCGATCTCGACGGTCGTGACGATGCGCAGGCCCGCGTACTTGGTGTCCGCGAGGATCGCCGCGATCGGGTCGATGTACTGGGTCTTGTACTTGTCGATCTCCGTCGGGCCGAGTTCGCCGTTGGAGGAGAGGGCGGCGCAGTCGCGGCCGGGCAGGTCGTAGATGACCAGCTGGACGACGAGTTCGCCGGTGCCCTTCTGCTGGAGGGCCGCGTCGAGGTGGGCACGCAGACCCATCCCGCCGTTGACCCCGTTGATCGCCGCGATCCGGTCCAGCCACACGCCGGTGGGCTGGCTGGAGATCCGGCTGCCGCCCGTCTCCGCGGCGGCCTTCGCCGACCACTCCGGGTTCACGTACACCTTGGCGCCGGCGTACGGGTTGTCGACTCTCGTACCGGTGCCGGGGTCCGGCGGGTTCGTGGGGCCGGTCCCGCCGTCGACATTGCAGGTGACGCCGTCGAGGGTGAACGTGGTCGGGAGCGCGTTGGTGCCGCTGTAGCTGCCGTTGAAGCCGAAGCTCACCGAACCACCGGTGGCGAGCGTCCCGTTGTAGGTCTCGTTGGCGGCGGTCACGGCGGTGCCGCTCTGGCTGAACTTCGCGTTCCAGCCGCTGGTGACCTGCTGGTTGCCGGCGTACGACCACTTCACGGCCCAACTCGACTTGGCCGCACTGTTGTTGGTGACGTTGACGGCGGCGGTGAAGCCGGTGGACCACTGGTTCTGCACCGTGTAGGTGACGGTGCAGGGAATCGCCGCGATGCCGGCGCCGGCCTGCGACGCGGCTGCCGCGGCGCCCGTGGCACCGGCGACCAGCGCCATGGAGGCGAGGATCGCTGTTCTGGTACGGCTCATGAGTGCGGATGTCCTCTCGTTTTCCTGTGGGGTGAGAAGCGCCTTGCTGTGATGGGGAGTTGATGCGCTAACCGATGGCCCGCAAGTGGTCGCGCAGACCGATTCCGAAGGCTGTGGGTGTGCCGTCGTAACCGGAGATCAGGGACGGGCCGGTGGCGCAGTTCCAGGTGTTCCAGGTCCAGCCGAGGTACGACAGGGAGCGGTCGTCGAACCACTTCATGACCCGGTCGACGAAGGAGTGCGCGCAGGTGTTCTCGCCGATCTCGCCCGCCACCAGGGGAACCTGGGCGGCGACCGGCGCGAGTGTCGAGTCCCAGCAGCTCTCGCTGGAGCACGAGTTGAAGTTGTAGATGTGCCAGGCGGCGGCGAGATTGCCCGCCGGGTCGGCCGGCCTGTACGTCAGCCACTGGCCGAGGTCGTTCGAGTACGCGAGCCCGCCGGCCAGGATCACGTTCTTGGCGCCGGTGGCACGGACCGCGTCGATCAGATCCTGCATACCGGCGACCTCGTACCCGATGCCGGGGCAGGTGCCGCCGTCCCGCCAGCAGGTCCAGGCCTGGGCCGCCGTGGAGGTGGCACGGTCCGGGTAGGGCTCGTTGAACAGGTCGAACACGACGGCCTGGTCACCCTTGAAGGTGTTCGCGACCGAGGTCCAGAAGGCGGGCGAGTACTGCATGTCGGGCATCGGCTTCTGGCAGCTGGCGTGCACGTCGGAGCAGCCGGCCGAGTTGCCCGTGTACTGGCCCCAGGACCAGTGCAGTTCGACCAGCGGTGTCATGCCGTGCGCCTTCACCTTCGCCACCAGGTCCTTGACGGCGGCGATGTAGTTGGCGCCCGCGTACTCGGGTTTGATGTTGGACAGGCCGAGCCAGCACTCCTCGTTCAGCGGGATGCGTACGGTGTTGACCTTCCAGTCGGCGATCGCCTTGACCGAGGCGTCGTCGACCGGTCCGTCCCAGATGCCGGTGCCCTGGACGCAACCGAACTCGCCGCCGGAGCGGTTGACGCCGAGCAGCCGCCGGGTGGCGCCGCCGGAGTCGACGAGTTTGTTGCCGGACACGTGCAGGGCGGGTGCCCCGGCCTCGGGAACCGGTGGAACGGTGGGCGATGGAGTCGGGGTCGGGGTCGGCTCCGAATCCATGTTGCACGTCGTCCCGTTGAGCTTGAACGACGCCGGTACGGGATTGCTCCCGGACCGTGAGGCGATGAACCCCGCGCTGACGCTCGCACCCGTGCCCAGCGAGCCGTTGTAGCTCTCGTTGGCCGCGGTGACGGTGGTGCCGGCCTGGGACCACTTGGCGTTCCAGCCCTGGGTGAGCTTCTGACCTGCGCCGAAGTCGAAGGTCAGACTCCAACTGCTGAGCGTCGTCTGGTTGTTGGTGATCCTGACGGAGCCCTGGAAGCCGGCGTCCCACGTACTGGTGACCGAGTACTCCACCGTGCACGCGGGGGTGGCTCCCGACGCTGTGAAAACCGGTGCGACCGCGGTGCCCACAAGGGCGACGGCAGCGCCGAGTACGACTAAAAGACCTGAACGCGGAGGGTGTCGCATGAGCGACTCCTTGCAGATCGGGCGCGTCGCTCGGACGCGTCGACTGACGGAATCGCTCCCACTGGTGTCAACGAAGTTAGCGCCAAGTGACGGCAAAGGACAGAGGGGTTGCCGTGTTTCCATCAGATGTCGTCGTCGAATCAATTCGAGTCTTCAAACACCTTGACCCTTGACACGCCTGTCCCCAATATGGGAGCGCTCCCACTGGTTCAAGGCTTGTTGCTCCTCCCCACATCTCCACGAGCACCTCCGAGCCCGCTAGGAGGAACCAGCACCATGCACCCCCGACACAGACGCCGCAGCGCGCGGCGGTTCTGGACCGCTGCCGTGGCGGTCCTCGCCCTCCCCCTGACCATGCTTGCGACGGGCACAACTCCCGCTCAGGCGGCGGCAGTTCAGTGCAGCGTCGACTACAAGGCGAACGACTGGGGTTCCGGTTTCACCGCGGACCTGACGATCACCAACCGCGGTACGGACGTCATCAACGGCTGGACACTGACGTACGCCTACGCGGGCAACCAGAAGCTCAGCAACGGCTGGAACGGCACCTGGTCCCAGTCCGGCCAGACGGTCACCGTGCAGAACGCGACGTACAACGCGACGATCGCCGCCGGCGCCGCCGTCAGCACCGGTGGACAGTTCACGTACAGCGGCACCAACGCCGCGCCGACCTCGTTCGCGATCAACGGGACAACCTGCGCCGGGGCCCACCAGCCGCCGGTCGCGGTGCTGACCAGTCCGGCCGCGGGCGCGGTCTACTCGCAGGGTGACGCGGTGCCGATGGCCGCCACGGCGGCTGCGGCGGACAGCGCGACGATCACGAAGATCGAGTTCTACGACGACACCACGCTGCTCGGCACGGACACGACCGCGCCGTACACGTACTCGGCCACCGGACTGGCCGTGGGCAGTCATTCGCTGCTGGCGAAGGCGTACGACAGCCTGGGTGCCTCGGCACCGTCCACGCCGGTCGGCATCACGGTCGCCTCGGGTCCCGCCGTGGTCGCCGTACCGACCCAACTCGGCGTCCAACAGGGCAAGACGGGCACGTACGACGTGAAGCTGTCGACACAGCCGAGCGCGAACGTGACCGTGACGACGGCCCGTGCGAGCGGCAACACCGGCCTGTCGGTGACGGGCGGCGCCTCGCTCACCTTCACACCGTCGAACTGGAACACGGCCCAGAAGGTGACGATCACCGCCAACGCGACGGGCACCGGATCGGCGGCCTTCGACTCGACGGCCACCGGCCACGCCAAGGCGACGGTCACCGTCACGGAGCTGGCGGCCTCGAAGGTGTACGACGCCCGCTTCCTGGACCTCTACGGCAAGATCACCAACCCGGCCAGCGGCTACTTCTCCCCCGAGGGCATCCCCTACCACTCGGTGGAGACGCTGATCGTCGAGGCGCCGGACCAGGGCCACGAGACCACGTCGGAGGCGTACAGCTACCTCCTGTGGCTCCAGGCCATGTACGGCAAGGTGACGGGCGACTGGACCAAGTTCAACGGCGCCTGGTCGATCATGGAGCAGTACATGATCCCCACCCACGCCGACCAGCCGACCAACTCCTTCTACAACGCGTCCAAGCCGGCGACGTACGCCCCCGAGTGGGACCTGCCGAGCCAGTACCCGGCCAAGCTGGACACCGCCGTCTCGGTCGGCACGGACCCGATCGCGGCCGAGCTGAAGACCGCGTACGGCACGGACGACGTCTACGGTATGCACTGGCTCCAGGA
Source organism: Streptomyces kryoterrae (assembly GCF_054072135.1). Taxonomy (NCBI): domain Bacteria; kingdom Bacillati; phylum Actinomycetota; class Actinomycetes; order Kitasatosporales; family Streptomycetaceae; genus Streptomyces; species Streptomyces kryoterrae. The sequence continues at coordinate 1,650,690 of NZ_CM133358.1, forward strand.
CGTCGACAACGTGTACGGCTACGGCAACGCGCCCGGCAAGTGCGAGGCGGGCCCGACGGACACCGGTCCCTCCTACATCAACACCTTCCAGCGCGGACCGCAGGAGTCGGTGTGGGAGACCGTTCCGCAGCCGACCTGCGACGCCTTCAAGTACGGCGGGACGAACGGGTACCTGGACCTGTTCACCGGCGACGCGTCGTACGCCAAGCAGTGGAAGTACACCGACGCCCCGGACGCCGACGCGCGCGCCGTGCAGGCCGCGTACTGGGCGGACGTCTGGGCGAAGCAGCAGGGCAAGGGCGGTGACGTCTCGACGACCGTCGGCAAGGCCGCCAAGATGGGCGACTATCTGCGGTACTCGATGTACGACAAGTACTTCAAGAAGATCGGCAACTGTGTCGGCCCGACGGCCTGCGCCGCCGGTACCGGCAAGGACGCCTCGCACTATCTGATGTCCTGGTACTACGCGTGGGGCGGCGCCACCGACACCTCGGCCGGCTGGGCCTGGCGCATCGGCTCCAGCCACACGCACGGCGGCTACCAGAACCCCCTGGCCGCCTACGCGCTCAGCTCGTACGCCGACCTGAAGCCCAAGTCGGCGACAGGGCAGGCGGACTGGACGAAGTCGCTGCAGCGGCAGGTCGAGTTCTACCGCTGGCTCCAGTCCAACGAGGGCGCCATCGCGGGCGGCGCGACCAACAGCTGGGCGGGCCGCTACGCGACCCCGCCGACCGGTACGCCGACCTTCTACGGCATGTACTACGACGAAGCGCCCGTGTACCACGACCCGCCGTCCAACCAGTGGTTCGGCTTCCAGGCGTGGTCCATGGAGCGGGTCGCCGAGTACTACCAGCAGACGGGCAACGCGGCGGCGAAGACCGTCCTGGACAAGTGGGTCGACTGGGCCCTGTCCAAGACGACCGTCAACCCCGACGGCACCTACCGCATCCCGTCGACGCTCCAGTGGTCGGGTGCCCCCGACACCTGGAACGCCACAACTCCGGGTGCCAACACGGGACTTCACGTCACCGTCGCCGACTACACCAACGACGTGGGCGTGGCGGCGGCGTACGCCAAGACGCTGACGTACTACGCCGACCGCTCCGGTGACACCGAGGCGGCGACGACGGCGAAGGCGCTGCTGGACGGCATGTGGACCAACTACCAGGACACCCTGGGCATCGCCGTCCCGGAGACCCGCACGGACTACAACCGTTTCGACGACGCCGTCTACGTGCCGTCGGGCTGGACGGGGAAGATGCCGAACGGCGACACGGTCAACTCGTCGTCGACCTTCATCTCGCTCCGCTCCTTCTACAAGAACGACCCCAACTGGTCGAAGATCGAGGCGTACTTGGCCGGTGGCGCCGCGCCCTCGTTCACCTATCACCGGTTCTGGGCCCAGGCGGACATAGCCCTCGCCATGGGTTCGTACGCGGAGCTACTCGAATAGCCCCCGCCGGGTCCAACAGGACCTGAGCTCCGCGTACCGCGCCGGGCGGCCCCTTCCCGCACTGGGGGCCGCCCGGCGTCGCGCACTTCGCTCCCCCACACCCCCTCGCTCTCCCCAGAGACCTCTTGCTGAGAGGACCCCCCCATGCGAAGAACCCGTATCCTCACGGCCGTACTGGCCCTGACCGCAGGCCTGTTGACGGGCAGTTCACTCGCGCTGGCCGCCCCGTCCGCCGCGGAGGTGAAGCTCGCGGCAGACACGTACACCTGGAAGAACGCCCGGATCGACGGCGGCGGCTTCGTCCCCGGCATCGTCTTCAACCGCACCGAGAAGAACCTGGCGTACGCCCGTACGGACATCGGCGGCGCCTACCGCTGGCAGGAGTCGACGAAGACGTGGACCCCGCTGACGGACTCGGTCGGCTGGGACCGCTGGGGCCACACCGGAGTGGTCAGCCTCGCCTCCGACGCCGTGGACCCGAACAAGGTGTACGCGGCTGTCGGCACGTACACGAACAGCTGGGACCCGGGAAACGGCGCAGTGCTGCGGTCCGGTGACCGGGGAGCGAGCTGGCAACGGGCCGATCTTCCCTTCAAGTTGGGCGGAAACATGCCCGGCCGGGGCATGGGTGAGCGTCTCGCCGTCGACCCGAACAGGAACAGCGTGCTGTATCTGGGCGCGCCCAGCGGCAAGGGGCTGTGGCGGTCGACGGACTCGGGGGCGACCTGGGCTCAGGTGGCGAACTTCCCCAACGTCGGGAACTACGCGCAGGATCCGACCGACACCAGCGGATACGGGAGCGACAACCAGGGCATCGTCTGGGTCACCTTCGACGAGTCCACGGGTACGTCGGGTACCGCGACCCGCACGATCTACGTCGGTGTCGCCGACAAGGACAACGCGGTGTACCGCTCGACGGACGCGGGCGCGACCTGGTCGCGGCTGGCCGGGCAGCCCACCGGCTATCTGGCCCACAAGGGCGTACTGGACGCGAAGAACGGCTATCTGTACCTGCCGTACAGCGACAAGGGCGGCCCGTACGACGGCGGCAAGGGCCAGTTGTGGCGGTACGCGACGGCCACCGGCACCTGGACGAACATCAGCCCGGTCGCGGAGGCGGACACCTACTACGGCTTCAGCGGGCTGACCATCGACCGGCAGAAACCGGGCACGGTGATGGCGACGGCGTACAGCTCGTGGTGGCCGGACACACAACTCTTCCGCTCCACGGACAGCGGCGGCACCTGGACGAAGGCCTGGGACTACACCTCGTATCCCACTCGCGCGAACCGCTTCACGATGGACGTCTCGTCCTCCCCGTGGCTGACCTTCGGCGCGAACCCCTCGCCGCCCGAACAGAGCCCGAAACTGGGGTGGATGACGGAGTCGCTGGAGATCGACCCGTTCAACTCGAACCGCATGATGTACGGAACGGGCGCGACGGTCTACGGCACCGAGAACCTCACCAACTGGGACAGCGGCAGCCAGTTCAGCATCAAGCCGATGGTCCAGGGCCTGGAGGAAACGGCGGTCCTCGACCTGGCCGCTCCCCCGTCGGGCGGGGCCGTGCTGCTGAGCGCCCTGGGCGACATCGGCGGTTTCCGGCACACGGATCTCACCAAGGTCCCCTCGATGATGTTCACTTCACCGAACTTCACCACCACCACGAGCCTGGACTACGCCGAGACGAACCCGGGGATCGTGGCCCGCGTCGGCGACCTGGACTCGGGCCCGCATGTCGCGTTCTCGACGGACAACGGCGCCAACTGGTTCGCGGGGACGGACCCTTCGGGCGTCTCGGGCGGCGGCACGATCGCGTCGGCGTCGGACGGCAGCCGGTTCGTGTGGAGTCCGGCGGGCACGGGCGTGCAGTACGCGACGGGCTTCGGTACGTCGTGGTCGGCGTCGTCGGGCATCCCGGCGGGCGCGATCGTCGAGTCCGACCGGGTGGACCCGAAGACGTTCTACGGCTTCAAGTCAGGGAAGTTCTACGTAAGTTCGGACGGCGGAGCCACCTTCACGGCGTCGGCGGCAACCGGCCTCCCGGCCGGCGACAGCGTGCGTTTCAAGGCGCTGCCGGGCACGAAGGGCGACGTCTGGCTGGCGGGCGGCGCGACGGACGGCGCGTACGGCCTGTGGCACTCGACGAACGGCGGTACGACGTTCACCAAGCTGTCCAACGTCGACCAGGCCGACACGATCGGCTTCGGCAAGGCGGCGACGGGAGCGACCTACCAGACGCTCTACACGAGCGCGAAGATCGGCGGCGTACGCGGCATCTTCCGCTCCACGGACAAGGGCGCGACCTGGACGCGCATCAACGACGACGCCCACCAGTGGGGTTGGACGGGCGCGGCGATCACCGGTGACCCGAGGGTGTACGGGCGCGTGTATGTGTCGACGAACGGGCGCGGTGTCGTCTACGGCGAGTCGTCGGACGCGAGCGGCGGCGGAGGCGGCACGGATCCGACGCCCACGCCCACGCCGACACCGACGCCCACGGGCGCCTGCACGGTGACGTACAAGGTCACCAGCGAGTGGTCGGGCGGCTTCCAGGCTGACGTGAAGCTCGCCAACACCGGCACAACCGCCTGGAACGGCTGGTCACTTGGCTGGTCCTTCCCGAACGGCCAGACCGTCTCCCAGCTCTGGAACGCCGAGTACACCCAGTCGGGTGCCGCGGTGACGGCGAAGAACGTGAACTGGAACGCGAACGTGGCGGCCGGATCGTCGGTGAGCTTCGGATTCACGGGCAACTGGTCGGCCACGAACGGAAAACCGACCGCGTTCAAGCTGGGCGACCAGAGCTGCACGGTCGCCTGAGATCGGTGGGTGCGTGTCCGGCGGGACACGCACCCACCGTCGTTCACGGTGTGTAGACGGTCGGCCTCGGGGCCGTCGGCATGCCGTTGCCGATGAAGAAGCTGGGGTGTGGGGGCTGGTTGTACGCCGTGTTCTGCCAGGCGATGCCCGTGCGGTACATCGTGTCGTGCAGCAGGGTCGTGATCTTCGTCGTCGTTTCGATCGGCGTCGAGTAGATGCGCAGAGCCGTGTTGTCGCTCGTCGCCCAGACGACCTCCTCGCGCCAGTCGCCGAAGAGGTCCCCGGAGAGCGCCGGGGTGGCCTTCGTGCTGTTGTTGGAGTGGACGGACGCGCCGGTCAGCAGGCGGGTGTCGGCGGACGTGCCGTACTTGTCGATGTGCGTGCCGTCGAGGAGTTCCCGGACCGGGTCGGCGTCCCACCAGGAGAGGAAGTTGACGGAGGACGGTTCGCGGCCCTTGGTGGCGCCGGCCTCGTCGCGGATCGAGGAGTCCGAAGCCGACCAGACCTCCGCTCCGTCATTGCCCGCCCAGATGTCCCCGGCGACTCCCCTGCCGTTGTCGCAGCAGGCCGCGATGCTCCAGTCGACCGTGCCGTTCGCCGGGTTGATGTACAGTTCGGCCGGCTGGGAGCTCGACTCGGACACCTTGAAGTACTCCAGGCCCGCGTGGCCCGGGTCCAGATCGCCCAGGTGCTGGGCGTCGCCGTGGCCCGTCTTCGTCGTCCACAGCCCGTTGCCGTTGTCGTCGACGGCCATCGCGCCGTAGACGATCTCGTCCTTGCCGTCACCGTCGACATCCCCGACGGACAGGCTGTGCGAGCCCTGCCCGTCGAATCCCTTGCCGCTGTTGGTGGAGGAACTGGAGTCGAAGGTCCAGCGGCGCGTGAACGCCCCGTTCCGCCAGTCCCAGGCCGCGAGCACGGTACGCGTGTAGTAGCCGCGCGCCATGATCAGGGAGGGCCGGGCGCCGTCCAGATAGGCGGTACCGGCGAGGAACCGGTCGACCCGGTTGCCGTAGGAGTCGCCCCACGACGAGACGGTGCCGCGCGCCGGGACGTAGTCGACCGTACCCATCGCCTTGCCGGTCTGCCCGTTGAACATGGTCAGGTACTCGGGCCCGGAGAGCACGTACCCGCTCGAATTCCGGTAGTCCGACGCGGAGTTGCCGATGACTGCGCCCGTCCCGTCGACCGTCGCGTCCGCCGTCCTCATGGCGACCTCGGCCTTCCGGTCGCCGTCGTAGTCGTACACCTGGAACTGCGTGTAGTGCGCGCCCGAACGGATGTTGCGGCCCAGGTCGATACGCCACAACCGGGTACCGTCGAGCTTGATCCCGTCGACGATCGTGTTGCCGGTGTACCCGGACTGGGAGTTGTCCTTGGCATTGGTGGGCTGCCACTTCAGTACGAAGTCGAGCGCGCCGTCCCCGTCCAGGTCGCCGACCGAGGCGTCGTTCGCCTCGTAGGTGTAGGCGACCCCGTCGGGAGTCGTGCCGCCGGCGGGCGGGGTGATCGGGACGTCCTTGTATCCGGTACGGAACTGGATCGCGTGGACGGAGTCGGCCTGTTCCACGCCGCCGACGACCGCCCGGACCGTGTAGTCGGCCTGGGCGGGGGCGCCCGCGTGGAAGTAGTTCGTGGAGCCGGTCACCGGCGTCGAGTTGACCTTCGCGCCGGCCCGGTAGACGTTGAAGGACACGTCGTTCGGGTCGGTGCCGAGCCAGCGCCAGCCGACCAGGTTGCCGCTGTCGGTGTGCACGCTGACGACACCCCGGTCGAGCGCCTCGACCTGCCGGGCGGTGGCGGCCTCGGCTGGTGCCGCGGAGAGCGACACCAGCCCTGCGGCGGCGAGCGCTCCGGCGGTCACGGCGGACAGCAGGGTCCGGCGTCTGATGCGGGTGGGGGGATGGGGCTGGGCATGCGGCTGCGGGTGCTGCACGGTACCTACCTCCTGTGGGGCGGACGGGTTCCACTTCCCAGTCGCCGCCGCCCGCACGGGAGTTGCCGCCCCGATGCGCCACGTCTGCTTGTCCCGAAGCGAGTTGTGTCGCCGCCCTCAGGATGAATACGGCTTCCGGAACGCCCGCAGCGTGAACACCGGGTCCGGGCGGGGGCGGTCCTGGTCGGGCAGCGCCTCCAGCCGGGCGGCGAAGCCGTCGGCGAGCGGGTCGCCCGGCGGTAACGTCATGAACCATCCGCGTCTCAGGTCCGCGACGGCCCGCCGGGGACTGCGCCCCTGCCCATACCCCCGGAAGCGCGCCTCACCGGCCGGAACCAGCCCGTGGCCGACAGCATGCGCCTCGACGACAGCCGCCGCGTCCAGTGCCGCACGCCAAGGGCGCGAGGCGAGGACTGCGTCGATGTCACTGCCCACGTTGTGCGAGGCGCCCTTGTCGACGGTGGTGACGTACACCCCGCCCGGCCGCAGCACCCGCGCGCACTCCCCGACGATGGCTCTGACGTCCTCGGCCCGCCCGGCGAGATGCAGCAGCCACACACTGGTCACCGCCTCCAACCGGCCGTCCAGAAAGGGAAGTTGACGGCTGTCGGCGAGTACGACGGCCCCCGGCAGCCGGGCGGCGGCCCGTCTCGCCATCGCGTCGGTCAGGTCGACGCCCACCACCCCGGTCCCGGCCCGCGCCGCAGCGAGCCGCCGGGTCACGATGCCCGTGCCGCACGCCACGTCGAGCAGGCTGCGCGTCGCTTCGGGTACGAGGCTCAGCACGGCCTCCGCGGCGGCCGCCGCCCTGGGCTCGCCGCCGCGCGAGGCGTCGTACCGCTCCGCCTCCTGGCTGTAGTCCAGCACGATCGCGTTCCCTCGGCCCGGTCAGCTCGCCCCGTGGCCCGGTGCGAGGGCCTCGACTCTGCGGGCGAGCTGGAAGTCGAGGTCCGTGACGGCGCCGCCCGCACTGTGGGTGTTCACGGTGAGTGAGACCGTGTTGTAGCCGAGGGTGAGATCGGAGTGGTGGCCCAGTTCCTCCTGGACCTGCGCGATGTGGATGACCAGTGCCGTCGCGGCGAAGTGCGAGCCGAGGCGATAGGAACGGGCGATACGGTCCCCGTCGAGCGACCAGCCGGGCAGCCGCGCCAGCCGGTCCTCGATCACCTTCTGCGACAGCGGTTCGACGGGCATGGCCACGCTCCTTCCCTGATGTGGGGTGCCCTCCCAGCGTGCCACAGGCCGGGCCTTCCGGCCCTGGTCAGGAGGGTGCCCGCCGCCCGTTTCGCACGTCGGGGACCGGCCGGCCGCGTGTTCGTCCGCCCACTCTCCGCCGCGCCTCGGCTACGGTCGTCGTATGACCACGGTCCCGACCGGCGGTGCGGCCCGCCCCCTCACTCGCGCGGACAAGGCCCACAAGGCCCACAGAGCTCACGGCGCTCTCAGGGCTCACGGGGCCCACGAGGGAGTCGGCCCGCTGCTGCGGGTCTGGCGGGAGCGGCGGCGCGTCAGCCAGCTCGAACTGGCCCTGCGGGCCGACTCGTCCGCCCGCCACATCAGCTTCGTCGAGACGGGCCGCTCCCGCCCGAGCGAGGAACTGCTGCTTCGGCTCGCGGAACACCTGGCCGTCCCGGTCCGGGACCGCAACGCCCTTCTCCTGGCGGCAGGTTACGCCCCGCGCTACCGCCAGACCCCGCTCGACGACCCGGCACTGGACTCCCTGCGCGAGGGCATCGAGCGGTTGATCCAGGGCTACGAGCCCTACCCGGCGTTCGTGGTGGACGCCACGTACGACGTCCTGGCCGCCAACCGGGGCATCCTGATGCTCCTCGACGGTGTCTCCGAGTCCGTACTGGCACCACCGCTGAACGCTATGCGCCTGACCCTGCATCCGGAGGGTCTGGCCCCGCGCATCCGTAACCTTCCGGAGTGGCGCGGGCACCTGCTCGCCCAGATGGAACGCCAGATCGCCCTGCACCGCTCGGAGCCGCTGCGCGCGCTGTACGAGGAGGTCGCCGCGTACCCGGTACCGGAGGGACGGGAGAGCCCGCCGGACCGGACGGCCGACTCAGCGTTCACATCCGAATCCGCATCCGAATCCGCGTTCGCGTTCGCCCTGCCGATGCGGATCGAGCACGAGGGCCGAGTGCTCTCCTTCGTCTCGTCGATCTCCACCTTCAACACCCCGATGGACATCACCGTCGCCGAGCTGGCCATCGAGACACTCCTCCCGGCCGACCCGGCAACGGTCAAGTACCTCCACACGATGATGAGTTGAGAGTCGGCCGAAGCGACCTCTCAGTGATTCGCCCGCAGCGACACGTACTGCAGCACGGCGAATCCCGCGACCACGGCCGCCTGCAACACCGCCCAGACCGCCCCCGCGGTGCTCGGGGTGAGCCACAGCGCCAGCGCGACGCAACTGACCGCTGCCCAGGCGAGGTTGACCTCGATCACGGCCCGCACCGCCAGTACGGCCGGCTGCCCGCGCGAGGCCAGCCATCCGACGGCCCCGGCGTACACGGCCAGGACCAGGCCGAGTTCGAGCAGCAGCCCCGAGCCGACGCCGAGGAAACGGGCGAGCGGGCCGGCCGCCACCAGATAGGCGACCGCGTTCGCTCCGGTCACCAGGGCGTCCAGCGCCAGGAAGCGGCGCAGCATCACGGGCGGTTCGGTGGACCGGGCGGCGAGCGCGGCGAACTGGGTCGCGGACATGGCGGATCCCCTCCATCGAGGTCGAGGCGGAAGTCGAAGCAGAAGTCGAGGCAGAACCGGAACCGGGTTCCGGACCGGAGTGCGCCGCCCCGGAACCCGTTGCCACCACTCTCCCGCGCGGGCCCACCGGGGTCGATTACCTCCCGGGTAATCTCCGGGCCTCCGACCTGTCAGGCCGACAGCGGAACGTGACACACTGCTCGCGTTACTTCGGCGCGTAGGGGAGGCGTGGCGTGAGTGAGCGGCGGGCTGCGCCCACCGTGGGCCAAGTGGTGCTCGGGAGACGGCTCCAGGAGCTGCGCGAGGCCGCCGGGCTGAAACGGGAAGAGGCCGCGCGGGTCCTGCGGGTGGCCCCGGCGACCGTACGGCGGATGGAGATGGCCGAGGTCTCCCTCAAAATCCCGTACGTACACGTGCTGTTGACTGCGTACGGCGTACCCGAAGGCGAAGTCTCCATGTTCGTGGACCTGGCCGAGGAGGCGAACGAGCCCGGCTGGTGGCAGCGGTTCTCCGACGTCCTGCCGGACTGGTTCAGCATGCATGTGAGCCTGGAGGGCTCCGCCCGGCTGATCCGCTCCTACGAACCCCACTTCGTGCCCGGCCTGTTGCAGACCCCGGAGTACGCGCGCGCCGTCATGGAAGCCGGGACGATCGGGCACACGGGCCCCGAGGCGGTCGAGCGGCATGTGTCGCTGCGCATGGCCCGGCAGAAGCTGCTGACCCGCGAACACCCGCCCCACCTTTGGGTGATCATCGACGAGACCGTGCTGCGAAGGCCCGTGAGCATCGACGGCCAGGTCATGCGCGACCAGTTGGACCGGCTCCTCGACGCGTCGGAGAGCGGCCATGTCACCATCCAGGTCGCCGAGTTCCTGGACGGCCCGCATCCGGGCACGTCGGCGCCCTTCGAGCTGTTCCGCTTCGCCGAGCCGGAACTGCCCGACATGGTCTACACCGAGTACCTGACCGGTGCGCTCTATCTGGACTCCCGCCGGGAGGTGGCCTCGCACCTGGAGGTCCTGGACCACATGACGGCGGGTGCCGCGTCGGCCCAGCGCACCAAGGAGATCATCGCCGAGTACCGCGACGGCTACTGATCCCGGACCCGCCGATCCACAGAACCGGCCACAGGACTCACCGAACGAACCCACGGCATTTGAGGAGCACACACCGCATGACCGCACCCGAGGGCGCGCCCACCCGCATAGACACGAGCAGACCTCACCCCGCCCGGGTCTACGACTGGTGGCTCGGCGGCAAGGACAACTACCCGGTGGACGAGGAGCTGGCCCGCAAGATCCTCGCCGTCGACGGCACGGTGCTGCGCGGCGCACGCGCCAACCGCCGGTTCATGCAACGCGCGACGCAGACCGCCGCCGAGGCCGGCATCCGCCAGTTCCTGGACATCGGCACGGGCATCCCCACCGAGCCGAACCTGCATCAGGTCGCCCAGAGCGTCGCCCCCGACGCCAAGGTGGTGTACGCGGACAACGACCCGATCGTCCTGCGGCACGCACAGGCCCTGCTGCACGGGACGGCCGAGGGTACGACCGATTACGTGCACGCCGACGCCCGCGACCCGGAGACGATCCTGCGCCTGGCCGGCGAGTCCCTGGACTTCAGCCGGCCCGTCGCGCTGTCGCTGGTCGCGCTGACCCACTACCTCGGTGCCGAGCCCGAGGGCGACGACGTGCACGGTCTGCTGGAGAAGTACGTCGACGCGCTCGCGCCCGGCAGCTACCTGATCCTCTCCCAGGTCACCCCGGACCTCAGCCCCGAGGCCATCGAGAAGGCGGCCGAGCACTTCCGGCGCAGCGGCACGCCCTTCTTCCCCCGCCCTCTCGCGGAGTTCCACCGCTTCTTCGACGGCCTGGACCTGCTGGGCCCCGGCGTGATCCCCGTCTACGGCTGGCGCCCGGACCCGGAGGACGTGGCGGCCCAGGCAGAGGGCATCGTCCCGGTGTACGCGGGAGTGGCACGCAAGCCCTGAAGGAGGCGCCTCGCGCCCCTCCAGGGGCGCGGGGACCTGCCTTCAGGGGCGGCGGGGCTATCCATGTGCGGCTCCGCCGCGTGGGCGCGATCAGCCACAACGCGCCCGCGGCCCGCGAACCGCCTACGCCCCCCTCTCCCTCCCGTCACCCCCGTCCTCCCGCTCGTCATCAACGATCTCCGCCTCCACCACACCCTCGTCCTCCGGCGCCGAGGCGGAGTCACGGGTGCCGCGTCCCTCTGCCGGAGGCTCCTGCTGGGCCTGCGAATACATCGCCGCGCCCATTCGCTGGCTGACGGTGGCCAGCTTCTCGGCCCCCGCCCGCAGCGCACCGATGTCGGTCTCCTCGGACAGCAGTCCCTTCACCTCCGCGACGGCCGCCGCGACCTCGGACTTCGCCTCCTCCGGCACCCGTTCCTCGTTGTCCCGCACGAACTTCTCGGTCTGGTAGACGAGTTGCTCGGCCTGGTTGCGCGTCTCGGCCGCCTCCCGGCGCCTGCGGTCCTCGTCGGCGTACTGCTCGGCCTCGCGCATCATGCGGTCGATGTCGTCCTTGTGCAGCGCCGAGCCGCCCGTGACGGTCATCTTCTGTTCCCGGCCGGTGGCGAGGTCCTTCGCCGAGACGTGCATGATCCCGTTGGCGTCGATGTCGAAGGCGACCTCGACCTGTGGCACGCCTCGCGGGGCCGGCGGCAGCCCGGTGAGGTCGAAGACGCCCAACTTCTTGTTGTACGCGGCGATTTCACGTTCGCCCTGGTAGACCTGGATGCCCACGGAAGGCTGGTTGTCGGCGGCCGTCGTGAAGATCTCCGAACGCCGGGTCGGGATCGTGGTGTTGCGCTCGATGAGCTTGGTCATGATGCCGCCCTTGGTCTCGATGCCGAGGGACAGCGGGGTGACGTCGAGCAGCAGGACGTCCTTCACGTCACCGCGGATGACGCCCGCCTGGAGGGTGGCTCCGAGGGCGACCACCTCGTCCGGGTTGACGCCCTTGTGCGGTTCCTTGCCGGTGAGTTCCTTCACCAGTTCGGTGACGGCGGGCATCCGGGTCGAACCGCCGACCAGGATCACATGGTCGATCACGGCGAGTTGCACGCCCGCGTCCTTGATCGCCTGGCTGAAGGGCTTCTTGCAGCGGTCGAGCAGGCCGGCGGTGAGCTCCTGGAACTGGGCGCGCGTCAGTTTCTCCTCAAGGTGCAGCGGCCCGTCGGCGGAGGCGGTGACGTAGGGCAGGTTGATCGTCGTCTCCGACGCACTCGACAGCTCGATCTTCGCCTTCTCGGCGCCCTCGCGCAGCCGTTGCAGCGCCATCTTGTCGCCCGCGAGGTCGATGCCGTACTGCCCCTTGAAGCGTTTGACGAGGTGGTCGACGATCCGCTGGTCCCAGTCGTCGCCGCCGAGCTGGGTGTCGCCGTTGGTCGCCTTGACCTCGATGACGCCGTCGCCCATCTCCAGGAGCGACACGTCGAAGGTGCCGCCGCCCAGGTCGAAGACGAGCACGGTCTGCTCCTCGCCCCGGTCGAGGCCGTACGCGAGGGCGGCGGCGGTCGGTTCGTTGATGATCCGCAGCACCTTCAGGCCGGCGATCTCCCCGGCCTCCTTGGTGGCCTGCCGCTGGGAGTCGTCGAAGTACGCCGGCACGGTGATCACCGCGTCCGAGACGTCCTCGCCGAGATACGACTCCGCGTCCCGCTTCAGTTTCTGCAGCACGCGCGCGGAGAGTTCCTGGGCGCGGTAGCGGGTTCCGTCGACGGACCCCTGCCCGGGGAACCGCCAATCGCCGTCGCCCATATGACGCTTGACGGAGCGGGCCGTACGCTCCACGTTCGTCACGGCCTGCCGCTTGGCGACCTCACCGACGAGCACCTCCCCGTTCTTCGCAAAGGCCACGACGGACGGTGTGGTCCTCGCCCCCTCGGCGTTCGCGACGACGGTGGGCTCACCGCCCTCCAACACGGCCACCACCGAGTTCGTGGTCCCGAGATCGATCCCGACCGCACGTGCCACAGCTGTCCCCTTCCGCCAGGACGCTTCCCGCCCTCCAGCACAAACTTGAGCGGCTTCTTCTCAATCCTTTCTCCGGGCCCCTCCTTTGGGGTACCCCGGAAACGACGATGCCGCGCCCCCTCGGAGCAAGGGGCGCGGCAGGGTGCGTGGGCGAACGTCAGGCGAGCTTCGCCGACAGGGTGATCGTCGTACCGGTCAGAGCCTTGCTGACCGGGCAGTTCTCCTTGGCGCTCTCGGCGGCGGCGACGAAGGCGTCCTCGTCGATGCCCGGCACGGTGCCCTCCACGGTGAGGTGGATGCCGGTGATGCCCTCACCCGGCTGGAAGACGACGTCGGCCGAGGTCGTCAGCTTGGTGGCCGGGGTTCCGGCGCCGGCCAGGGCGTGCGAGAACGCCATGGAGAAGCAGCTGGAGTGGGCGGCGGCGATCAGCTCCTCGGGGCTGGTCTTCCCGTTCGCGTCCTGGGCGCGCGAGGCCCACGTCACGGGCTGCGCGGCGATGGCACCTGAGGAGTCGAAGGTGACAACGCCGTTGCCCTCCAGCAGGTTGCCTTCCCAGACGGTGTGTGCAGAGCGCGTGGTAGCCACGGTTCTTCCTTTCGCGTGTGGTCCCGAAGCCGGGGTTCCGTATGCCCCATCCGATCACACTCCGGCTCACTGCACGCGAAAGACCGGCCCCCGTGCGGTGAACGGCTGGAGCACGGTCCCGCCGCCCGTGCATCCGGACCCGTCCGTCGATCTCGGTGACCGGCGGACAGCCCGCGCCGTGTGCGGCGGCATCGCGGAACACGACCCGCGCCGCCGGTACGTTCCGTGCTCCGGCGTACGAGGTGATCGCGCCCTGCGCCTTCCCGAGCAGCGTCCGGTCCGTCGACCCGGAGGTGTCCAGGACCACGCCGAACGTACAGCGGGCGAACTCCTCGGGCGGGAAGTACCGCCCCGCGCGCGGGATGTCGGGGGTAACGACTGACGGCGCGAGGGGCGCGCGTACGACCGTACGGGCTCCGGGCGGGGCACGAACTCGTGCAACCAGCGGGCGAGTTGGGCGTCCAAGGGCAGCGGCGGATGGTCCGGCGGCCCGTGTTCAGGCGACCCGGTGGTCCCCGGGAACCCCCAGGGGCACCTGCGGCCCGTTGCACTCGCGCAGCCAGCGCCGCAGTACGCGGTGGATGTGCTCGGCGCCGACCAGCTCCTCCCCCTCCTCGACCGCCGCCGACAGCCCGAGGGGCGCCATCAGAAAGGGTTTGCCCTGGTCGCCGCCGAGCCCTCCGTGCGAGCCGATCTGCTCCTCGAAGGCGAGCACCTCACCCTCGGCCGGGTCGTACCAGGAGTTGACCATGATGTCGGCGGTGTGCGGGAAGGAGTGTGTACGGCGCACCGCGCTCGCCGCGCCGGGCCCGAAGTCGGCCAGCGGACCGCTGTGTTCGTCGTCCAGAGCGTCCACCGGGATCTCCGCGCCGTGCGCGCCCAGCACCACCCCGCCGTGCTCCTCGCTGCGGACGAGGACGAAGCCGACGCCGGGATGGTTCGCGAGAGTGGTGAGCAGCGCCGGATGGCGGGCGTCGATCTCCTCCTTGGTCATGCGGTGATGCACGTCGGGGAAGGAGATGAGCCCGAGGTTGCCGGAGGCGAGCACCAGCGGTTCGGAGTGGCGGCCCGGGGGCACGTACCGCCCGTCGTCCTCCTCGACGGGCCTGTGCAGCGCGGCGCGCACGGCGGCCCGCGCCTCGGCCCCGCTGTGGGTGCGCCGCGCCTTGCGCGGTACGGGCAGTCCGCAGCCGGCCCGGACCAGGTCGCCGAGGCCGAGCCCGTACCGCCCCCGGAAGGTCTCGCCGGGACTCTGCCCGTGGTCGGAGAGGAGGACGATCCGGTACGGGCGGGGTGCGTGCTCGGCGATCTGCGCGATCAACGCGGCGGAACGGTCGAGGCGTTGGAGGACCTTCTCGGCGTCCCGGCTGTGCGGCCCGGAGTGGTGGGCGACCTCGTCGTAGGCGACGAGGTCGGCGTAGACGGCGGTGCGGCCGGCGAGCATGTCGCCCATCACGGCGGCGACGACCACGTCCCGCTCGACGACGGTCGCGAAGGCACGGATGAAGGGGTAGAGGCCGCCGCGCGCGACCTGCGGGCGCCGTTCGCGCATCCGGGCCACGGTCGACTGGCCGACCTCGCGGCCGACCTCGGCGAAGAAGGACAGGGCGGTGCGGACGGCGTTGGCGGGGTCGGAGAAGTAGGAGAAGTAGCCCGCGCGGGAACGGTTCCCCCGGCCACGCCGCCGCCCCGCGATGGACAGCACGAGGGCCTGCTCCTCGGCGCCGCCGCTGAAGAGGTTGCCCCGGCTGGCCCCGTCGACGGTGAGCAGTCCGCCGTCGCCGGTGCGTTCGACGGCCCGGCGCTGGAGTTCGGCGGCGCTGGTGGGCCGGTTGCAGACCACGACCTCCCCGGTGTCCTTCTCGTACCAGCGGAAGGCCGGGATGTCGTGGTTGGTGCCGTGCAGGATGCCGAGCTGGCTGGCGCCGGTCTGACTGGACCAGTCGGTGCGCCAGGGGGTGAGCCGGTGCGAGGCACCCAGCCAGCTCGCCACGGTCGGCATGAGCCCCTTCTCCACCGCCCGCACCAGGACGTCGTGGCCGACGCCGTCGAGCTGCAGGAACACCACGCCGGGCGTCGTGGGGCCCTCGAACCGCCGTGCGATGCCGCGTCGGTCGGCGAGCCGGTAGAGCCGCCTTCGGTAGGCGTCGTCGTCGCGTACGGCCAGTGCCGCGCCCGTCGCCGAGGCCACGGCGGACATCACCGCGGCGACCACCACCGCCGTCTCCGGGGCCGCCTCGGGGCGGTCGGCCGGGGTCAGCCGCAGGGCGACGAGCAGCAGTCCGCCGTTCAGGAAGAAGACCAGCAGGCCGAGTACGAGGGCGGGCACGAGCAGCAGCAGCCGGACCAGCACCGGCCAGACCAGGGCCGACAGCAGACCGAAGGCGCCGGCGCCGATGGCCGCGGCGACCGCGATCCGGGTGGCGCTGTCGCCGTCACCGGACCGGATCTGGAAGTCCGGCAGGATGCCGGCCAGCACCAGCATCGTCAGCGTGGACACGGCCCACACCGCGACGCTCCGCCCGATCTGGCTGACGATCCGCCGCCAACGCCCCGCACCCACGTCCCGCACACCTCACGTCCCGGCCCGTCCCCACGGCGGGCCTGTGCACACCCTGTCACAACGGGCGGGCGGAGCCCCCGGGTGCCCCGTGCGGGTTCAGCGGCCGTCGTACCCGGCGGTCGGCATCGAGAGGCGGCGGTGGACCCGGGCCTTCATCTGGGCGTCGTACGACGGTTCCGCGTGGCCCACCGTCTCGACCCGCACCCCGCGCCGCTCGCACTCGGCGGTGAACTCGTCGACCGAGGTCAGCGCCTGCTCCAGGACCCGCTGGCTGGGCGCCACGAAGAGGTCGAGGCCCGGCTCGACACCGTCCCACAGGGCACCGTGGTCGGGGCGCAGCCCCCGTACGAGCAGCTCCCGGGTGACGACGTAGCCCTGCTCGGCGGCCCAGCGGGCGCACATCGCGTGCTGGCTGCGGGAGTCGACGAGGAACGGCTCCTCGTCGAGTTCCTCGAGCGGCGTCAGGCTGGCGATCGCGGTGACCCGCGGTACCGGACCGGGCAGGCCGACGGCGGCGTGCGCGTGTCCCATGGCGTCCCCCTAAGCTCCGGGCTTCCCCGTTCACCTCGGGGTTTCCCCACTCGCCCCGGGTTTCCCGCCGACCCTACTCCTGCCCGTAGTCTTCGGGGAGTCGCGCGAAGGAGGCAAAGGGGTGCCGGTGGAGATCACGTGGTGGGGTCACGCCACCTGTACGGTCGAGGACTCGGGCGTACGCGTGCTCACCGACCCCCTGTTCGTGCGCCGGCTCGCCCATCTGCGCCGTCGCCGGGGCGAGTTGCCCCCGCCCGGCGCATGGCGCGCGGACGTGGCGCTCGTCTCCCATCTGCACTCCGACCACCTCCATGTGCCCTCCCTCGCGCGCCTCGCGCCGGGCGTGCGCCTGATCGTGCCCCGGGGCGCGGTGAAAGCGGTACCTGGCCTGTCGCGCCGGCTGGCACATCTCCGGATCACGGAGGTGGTCGCCGGGGACCACGCAAAGGTCGGTGACCTGGTCGTCCGGGCCGTTTCCGCGCGGCACGACGGGCGGCGGCTGAACGTCGGACCTCAGCGGGCTCCCGCGCTCGGCTATGTGATCGAGGGCGAGACCCGGACGTATTTCGCCGGGGACACGGGCCTGTTCGCGTCGATGGCCGAGGAGGTCGGGCCGGTCGACGCGGCGCTGCTGCCGGTCGGCGGCTGGGGGCCGTATCTCGGCGAGGGGCATCTGAACGCGGAGCGGGCGGCGGAGGCGCTGGCCCGGTTGGCGCCGCGCAGCGCGGTGCCGGTGCACTACGGCACGTACTGGCCGATCGGAATGGACGCCGTGCGCCCCCATGAGTTCCACGCGCCGGGCGAGGAGTTCGTACGGCTCGCGGCGGCGCGTGCGCCCGCGGTCGACGTGTACCGGCTGGAGCACGGGGAGAGCGTGCGCCTGGGAGTCGCACGGTGATCGTGGTCCTGGCTGCCGCCTCGACGTCGGGGCAGGGGTCGGCGGGGCAGGCGATCGGCTATCCGACACTGTTCCTGCTGGTGCTGATCGGGGCGCTGGTGCCGGTGGTGCCCACGGGGGCGCTGGTGAGTTCGGCCGCCGTGGTGGCCTTTCACCAGACCGCGCCGCTCGCCATGGTCCTGGTGTTCGCGGTGGCCTCACTGGCCGCGTTCCTCGGCGATGTGGCGCTGTACTGGCTGGGCCGGCGCGGCATGGACTCGAGGAACGGCTCGCGCTGGCTGGCGGCGATCCGCAACCGGGCGCCGGAGGACCGTCTCGCGCAGGCCCAGGAGAAGCTGAGCGAGCACGGGGTGGCGGTCCTGGTGCTGTCCCGGCTGGTGCCCGCCGGACGCATCCCGGTGATGCTGGCCTGTCTGATGGCGAGGTGGCCGGTGCGCCGCTTCGCCCGCGGTGACGTCCCGGCCTGCCTCGCGTGGGCCGCGACGTACCAGCTGATCGGGGTCCTCGGGGGTTCACTCTTCGACGAGCCCTGGCAGGGCGTGGCGGCGGCGGTCGCGCTGACCCTGACGATCAGCGCGGCGCCCGGTGCGTGGCGGCGGATACGCGGGGCGACCTGAGCGGGAGGGCCGGGCCGGGGCCCGCGGGCTACGGCATTCCTCGGACACCAAGAGAGGCGAGCCCAGCCATTTCAGCCCGTCTGGGGGTACCCCCTCTGGGGGAGTTTGAGGACGAGCGCCTTCAGCGCGACCGGGGGTTCGGGGGCGGAGCCCCCGAGGACGGGACGGGTAGGGGCGGCGGGGGCGAGAACACCTCAGCCCAGCACCCGTGAACCCCCCACCGGCAGGTCCCACAGTTCCTCGCGGGCCAGGCCTGCCTTCTCCCAGGCGGCCCGCACCCGGATCAGCGGTTCGAGGACCGGCTCGGCCGACAGGACGAAGGTCGCCCAGTGCATCGGCGCCATCCGGCGCGCACCGAGGTCCATGGCGGCCTGTACCGCCTCCTCCGGGTCGCAGTGCACGTCGCTGAGCCACCACCGCGGGTCGTACGCGCCGATCGGAAGCAGCGCGAGGTCGATGCCCGGGTAGCGCTGTCCGATGCGGGCGAACCAGTGGCCGTACCCGGTGTCGCCCGCGAAGTAGACGCGCTGCCCGTCCAGGTCGGTGAGCACCCAGCCGCCCCAGAGGGTGCGGCAGGTGTCGGTGAGGCCGCGCTTGGACCAGTGGTGGGCCGGCACGAAGTCGAAGCGGACCCCGTCCAGTTCGGCCGCCTCCCACCAGTCCAGCTCGGTGACGTGGGTGAACCGGCGCCGCCGGAACCAGCGGCCGAGCCCGGCGGGCACGAACACCGGGGTGTCGCGCGGGAGTCTGCGCAGGGTCGGGGCGTCCAGGTGGTCGTAGTGGTTGTGGCTGATGACGACGGCGTCGACGTGCGGCAGCGCGCTCCAGGCGACGCCCACGGGGGTGATCCGGGCCGGTGTGCCGAGGATGCGGCGGGACCAGACCGGGTCGGTGAGGACGGTGAGCCCGCCGATCCTCACCACCCAACTGGCGTGCCCCGCCCAGGAGACGGCGACCGTACGCGCGTCGACGCGGGGCAGCGGGCCGGGTTCGAAGGGCAGCCGCGGGATGTCGGCGAGGCCTTCCGGGGTCGGCCGTACCGCGCCCTCTCTGGCGAATCTGGCCATGCCTCGGAGACCGGGCAGCGGGGTGGTGAGCCGATCGGCGAAGGAACGGGGCCACACCCGGTTCCCGTGCGGCGGCCGAAGCGCCTCGGTCGTCGGGGTCGCGCTCGTGCTCATGCTGGTGCTCATGCTGGTGCTCGTGCTGGTGCTCGTGGTCGACTCGGACTGCTGCGTCATCGAGGAGGCTCCCGTCGCTGAGCGTCGTCACAGAGATCGTCGAAGATCGATCCCACCAGGGTCAACGCGCTTCGCACGTGTGGCAGTTCCAGTGGTTCGGGTGATGTGAGCGACTGGGCGCGTTCCCCGGGCGTGTCGCCGAGCAGCGCGCCCGTGTCCAGCCGGACGCGCAGTGCAGCGAGGTCGTCCCCGAACCGGTGACCGCCGGGCGTGGGCATCCCGAGCCGTGCGGTGAGGTGGTCCTCCAGTTCCTGGGCGTCGCCGACGCCGTGGGCGGCGAGCGCGGTCCGCAGGGGGCCGAGGTCGACGTACAGATGGCGGCCGGCCCTCGGTGGCCGGGCCAGACAGCCCGCGGCGACGACCGCGCGGTGCACGGCGGTGGCCACGCGCGCGTGCAGGCGTACGGCGGCGGTGAGCCGTTCGGTGACGGCTTCGGGCTCGCCGAGCGCGTACCCGGCCGCGGCGGCGACCGGATCGGCGATCCGGGCGCCGAGCGCGGTGAGCACGTCGAGCACGCGTGCGCGTAGGGCGTCGCCGGAGGGGTTCGCGGGGAAGCGGGCGAGGGCGGCGGGCCAGCCCGGCGGCAGCAGCGCGCCGCACAGGTCGGTGACGACGGTGACCCTGTCGGGCAGCATCTCGGCCGGACTGAGCAGCACGGTGTCGTGCGGCCGGTGCAGGGTGTCGCGCCAGGTCTCGTCGCTGACCAGGTGGAGCCCTTCTCCGGCGGCGGCCTCGACGGTCTCGTGCAGGAGTTCGGGCGGCGCGACGGTGGCCGTCGGATCGTCCGCCACGGACAGTACGAGCAGCCGGGGTTCACCGCCCTCGGCGCGCACCCTCCGTACGGTTTCCAGCAGGGCGTACGGGTCGGGCACGCCCCCGCATTCGGCCGGTGTGGCCACGTGGAACACGGATCTGCCCAACGCCCGTGCCTGGGGCGCCCACCAGGCCGCGCAGGGCCGGGGCACCAGGACGTCTCCGCCGATCGCGGCGGTCAGCGCGTGCAGCAGGGCGGGGGCGCCCGGCGCTGCGGCCACCCGGTCGGGCTCGGCGGGCAGTCCGCGCCGGGCCCAGTAGCCGCAGGCGGCGTCGAGGAGCGCGGGGCCGCCGCCGGTCGGCTGGGCGTCGGGGCGACCGGCCGCGGCGGCGAGCACGGCGGTGAGTTCGGGCAGTACGGGGAGTCCGTCGCCGGGGAACGGCGGGCCGTAGCGGACGGGGCCGTGCCCCTGGGGATCCGTCCGCCGCATGCGTACCTCCGCGGGGTTGCTGGTGCGGTGTCTGTACCTGCTGTGGCTACGGCTGGGAGTACCCACGGTCACAGGGACCCGTGGGAGCCCGCCCGGGTTGCTTCCCTGCACCGGGGCCGCACCCCGGGTCAGCCGCGTGTGGCCGTTCCCCTGCGGCGCAGCCGGTGTACGGCGGCCCCGGCCGCGCCCGCGATCAGCACTCCCCCGGCGACGAGGGCGGGCACCGAGTCGGTGAAGGCGCCGCCCTGACCGGCCTGGACCCCGCGCTGCACCGGCGCGGGCGTGGGCTCGGCGGTGTGCGCGGAGGTGTACGTCGGGCAGGCGGACACGTCCTGGAAGTCGCCGCTCCGGGAGTCGCCGCCGTGCGAGTCGGTGGCGCAGGTGCCGGTGCCGTCGCGGGTCACCGTGAACATCGCCTTCCATTCCTTGCCCTGGCCTCCCGCCTGCCCGGGACACGTACCGTCGGCGGACCATTCGGCGGCCGGGGCGCTCGCGTTCTGGTCGCCCTCGAAACTCCAGGCCGGCGCGATCTTCGCGGTGCCGCTGTAGGCGGGGCCGGTCACCTGGTCGTCGTTGCCGGGGACCTGCTGGAGCTGGACGGTGCCCTGCTCGAAGCTCTGCGAGTGCGCGTCGATGGACGCGGGCGGGGTCCCGCCGGTCGCGTCGCAGGCCACGGAGACGGTGACGGTGCCGCCGGGGCCGACGGTAACTGGGCTGACCTCCCCGGCGGCGTCCGCGGACACGGCCGAGGCGGCGGCGCCCAGGACGGCACCGGCCAGGGCGGCGGCGGACAGGACACGGGCGGTGCGGCGCATGGCTGGGCTCCTTCGAGCGGCGGCTGCGGGGCACGTCGGGTGATGCCCCGCACCCCATGACAGCCCGCCCGGCGGCGCGGCGCGCGCGGCCGGGCACCATTCGCGGGACGGACACGCCCGAGCGGGTGACGCCGCCCGTGTCGGAAGGACGTACATGACGGTGCCGCACGTCTGGTCGACGCCGGGCCGGGTACGCAGGGCGGTGGTCGTCGGGGCGGCACGGGGTGGCTCCCCCACGCCACGGGTGGGTCCCGAGGACCCGGACGACTTCGGCCACGACGCCACCGGCGCCCCGGTCCTGGTCCACGAGACGTCCCTGCTGTGCCTACCGCCGGCCGGCGACGGTGTCGTACACGCTGTGCTCACCCCTGTTCCCGGAGCGCCTCGCGGCCACCGTCTCCCGATGGCGGAGGCGCAGGCGCAGGCCGTGAAACTTGAACCGTCACCATGCGTTCATCGTGGGCGAGTCGGGAGAGGGAGGGACCCTGGGCCGGTCCGTCCGGGCCGGTCTAGGCGGCGTCCCTCATGACCTGGTCCCGGAGCCGGTTGCAGGAGCGGCTGATCAGGCGGGAGACGTGCATCTGGGAGATGCCGAGCTCCTCGGCGATGCAGCTCTGGGTCATGTCCCCGAAGAACCGCATGTAGAGGATGGCGCGTTCACGCTCGGGCAGCGCCTGCAACCGGGGCTTGACGGCCTCGCGGTCGATGACGATGTCGAGGGCCGGGTCGGGTGCGCCGAGGGCGTCGCTGAGGGAGTAGCCGTCCTCGCTGCCGGGCAGTTCGGCGTCGAGGGAGAGCGCGGTGAAGCTCTCCAGCGCCTCCAGGCCGACCTTGACGTCCTCCTCGGTCATGTTGGCGTGCTTGGCTATCTCGGCGACGGTGGGCCTGCGGCCCGAGATGGTCTGCGACAGGTCCTGGGCGGCGAACCGTACGCGGTTGCGCAGGTCCTGGACCCGGCGAGGCACGTGCAGGGTCCACATGTGGTCACGGAAGTGGCGCTTTATCTCACCGGTGACCGTGGGGACGGCGTAGCTCTCGAAGGCGTTGCCGAGCTCGGGGTCGTAGCGGTCGACGGCCTTGACCAGGCCCAACGCGGCCACCTGACGCAGGTCGTCGAGACCTTCGCCCCTGTTCCGGAAACGGCCCGCGAGCCGGTCGGCCATGGGCAGCCAGGCCTCGACGATCTTCGCCCGGAGTGTGTCGCGCTGCTGGCCAGGGGGGAGCGCGGAAAGCCTGCGGAACGCCTCCGCGGTGTCGGGGGCGTCGTCGTGGGGGTGGCGCTTCGGACTCGTGTGAGTTCGCATGGTGCGTCGCAACTCCCTAGGAGTGCTCGGATTGGACGGGTCCCCGCGGGAGGGTGCGCACAACACGGGACGGACACACCCGGGTCGGTGATCCACCGCTCCCACGGACGTGCCTCCTGTCCGAAGCACTGTTGCTGCGCCTGCCCCGCACTATCCGTGCCAAACAGGTTTTCGAGAGTGCCGTCCGGTGACGAGGGCTTCGGCTGTCCTTGCGGCGGCGCTACCAGCCTGTTCGCCGCCTGGAGCCGACCCCGGCACGAGGAAATGACCGCGTTCGAAGCGGTCGGTCACGCAAGCGTCGGCAGCCGTCCAGGAGCGCGCGCGGCCACGATGGGCCGCTGGGCCCCGTACGCGATCGGCATCGAGTTAGCCCGGCCGGAGTTCCTGCCGGGCCGGGCGTGGCGGTTCCCTTGCTCGGCGAGTGGGGTGGGGACAGGGAGGTTCAGGGGGTACGGAGGGGCGCGAGCCGCTGGTCGACCTCGTCGGCGGTGGCGTGGCCCCTGGCCGGCACGGTGACCCGGTCGCCGTCGACGGCCAGGAGGGTCGGGAATCCGGTGACGCCCAGCGAGGCGGCCCGGTGGAAGTCGGCCCCGGCCGCGACCCGCACCCCGGGACCCTCGAAGGCGGCCACCACCGCGTCGGCGTCCAGACCGGCCGCCCCGGCGACCTTCCGGTAGGTCGCCGGTCCGGAAAGGCTGAGGCCCTCGACATAGAAGGCATGCTGCGACGCGCCGGCCGGTTCCGCCGCACGGGCGGGCAGCCGAGTCGACCGACCGGGTCACCCCGGCAGCCGCCCGCCGGTCACCCCTGGGTGGGCGGCACCGGGAAGAGCAGGCAGCTGCTGGTGGCGTGGGCGAGGAGACGGTCGTTCACGTCGACCAACTGGGCTTGGGCCAGGGCGGTCTGGCGGCCCTTGTTGAGAAGCGTGCCGATGGCGCGCACCGTGCCCGTGTCCACGGTGATCCGCCGCAGGAACTTCACCGTCAGGTCCAGCGAGGTGTACGCCATGCCCTGCGGGAGGGTCGACTGGACGGCGCACCCCGCCGCCGAGTCGAGCAGGGTGGCGAAGATGCCGCCGTGCACGCTGCCGATCGGGTTGTAGTGCTCCTCCCCCGGCGTCAGCGAGAAGACCGCCCTGCCGGGTTCCACCTCGATCAGGGTGAAGTCGACGGTGTGGTTGACAGGCGGCGCCGGCAGGCGTCCCGCCTGCAGTTCGCGCAGGAAGTCGAGGCCGGCCATGCGTCCGGCGGCCTCCGCCAGGATCGCGGGGTCCTCCCATTGATACGTACGTGTTCGTCCCACGGCCGAGCGCCTCCCCATCTGACTTTTACAAGTGAAGCTAGCGGCCGGTCCACCTGACTGTCAATGACGAAGCCAGGGCCGTACGATGGCGGGATGGAGTGGCTTGAGGCGAGCACGGAGAACTGCCCCGTCCAGCGCACGCTCGACGTGATCGGGGAGAAATGGACGCTGCTGATCCTGCGTGACGCCGTCAACGGCGTCCGCCGCTTCGACGACTTCCACCGCCACATCGGCCTCTCGGAGGCCGTCCTCAGCGACCGCCTCCGCAAGCTGACCTCGGCCGGCGTGATGAAGACCGTCCCCTACCGGGAGCCGGGCAGCCGCTCCCGCAACGAATACCGCCTGACCCGCAAGGGCTGGGACCTGTGGCCCGTCCTGATGGCCCTGACCCAGTGGGGCGAGGCGTACGCGGTCGGCTCCGAGGGCCCGATGCTGGACGTCCGCCACACCGACTGCGACGCCCCGGTCCGCGTCGTCGTCGAGTGCTCCGCGGAACACGCCGCCCTCACCCCCCGTGACGTCACCGCCCGGATGGGAACAGGCGCCCGCCTCCGGACATGACCTGCCGATGAAGCACCGCTGATGTGTGTCGACAGCGGATCGCCGGGTACGCGGCGAGCACCCCCGAAGTCTGGAGGAACTCATGCGTATCGCGTTTCTGACCGCCCCCGAGGGCGTCGAACAGATCGAACTCACCGAGCCCTGGCAGGCGGTGGCCGACGCGGGCGGCGAACCCGTGCTCGTGTCGACGGAGCAGGGCCGGGTACAGGCCTTCGACCATCTCGACAAGGCGGACACGTTTCCCGTGCAGGAGGTCGTCGGCGAGGTGTCGGCCGAGTCCTTCGACGGACTCGTGCTGCCCGGCGGGGTGGCCAACCCGGACCTTCTGCGCGGTGACGAGCGCGCCGTCGCGTTCGTGCGGGACTTCTTCGACCAGGGCCGTCCGGTCGCCGCGATCTGCCACGCCCCGTGGACCCTCATCGAGGCGGACGTCGTCCGCGGCCGGGTGCTCACCTCGTGGCCGAGCCTGCGTACCGACATCCGCAACGCGGGCGGTGACTGGGTCGACGAGCAGGTGCGGATCTGCGACCACGGGCCCAACATCCTGATCACCAGTCGCAAACCGGACGACCTGAAGGCGTTCTGCGACGCGCTCGTGTCCGAGTTCGACAAGAAGGCCGCCTGATCGCCTTGGACCACTGGACGGCCACCACCGGCCGGCCACCGACAACCCGCCTTCGTCGCGGCGGTCGCGGCCCATCGGCACTGGGATTCTCCCCCGGTGCGCCGCTGAGATCCACCGCTGCGGCCCGTGCCGCTGCCGGGAGCCCTCGGGCCCCGGGCAGCGGCACCGTTCGTCACTCCTGCGCGCAGTCCCGGTCCCGGGCGCCCTCGCGGGTGCGGCCGGTGGCGACCGGGCGGCGCGGGTGGCGGCGCAGGTACTCGCCCTCCAGCTGCGCCATACGGTCGTTGTGGGCGCGCAACGCGTCGTTCGACGCGTGCAGCAGCGTGTCGTGCCGGGTGCGGTGGATCGTCTCCAGCTCCTTCATCAGCTGCTGGTCGTCCAACCGGCCCGGGTCGACTCCGTTCATGGTGGCACCCCAGTCGTCGATTTCTTCCGTACGGTCCCGGGTACCCGTAGCCGCACAGGCGAAGCCCCGCCTTACCGGGCCCGCTCCACCCGCCGCTCGTCCCACACCGGCTCCGGGGTCTCACGGACCCGCCCGTCGCTGCCGAAGACCAGATACCGGTCAAACGAACGAGCGAACCAGCGGTCGTGCGTGACGGCCAGGACCGTGCCCTCGAACGCCTCCAGCCCTTCCTGGAGTGCCTCGGCGGACTCCAGGTCGAGGTTGTCCGTCGGCTCGTCCAGCAGCAGCGCCGTGACACCCTCCAGTTCCAGGAGCAGGATCTGGAAGCGCGCCTGCTGGCCCCCGGAGAGTCGCTCGAAGCGCTGCTCGGCCTGGGCGGTCAGCTCGTAGCGGCGCAGCCGGGACATGGCCGCGCCCCGGTCCTGTGAGTGCACGGTCCACAGGATGTCGAGGAGCGGGCGGCCCTCCAGCTCGGGGTGGGCATGCGTCTGGGCGAAGTGCCCGGGCACGACCCGCGCGCCGAGCTTCCACTCGCCCGTGTGGTTCACCGTGTCACCGGCGAGCAGCCGCAGGAAGTGCGACTTGCCGGAGCCGTTGGAGCCGAGCACGGCGACCCGTTCGCCGTAGAACACCTCCAGGTCGAAGGGTTTCATCAGCCCGGTCAGCTCAAGTCCCTTGCAGGTGACGGCCCTTACGCCGGTACGGCCGCCCTTGAGCCGCATGGTGATGTCCTGCTCGCGCGGCGGCTCGGGCGGCGGCCCCGCCTCCTCGAACTTTCGCAGCCTGGTCTGCGCCGCCTGGTAGCGGGACGCCAACTCATGGCTGATGGAGGCCGCCTGACGGAGGTTCAGCACCAGTTTCTTCAACTGGGCGTGCTTCTCGTCCCAGCGCCGGCGCAACTCCTCGAAGCGCGCGAACCGTTCGGCCCGCGCCTCGTGATAGGTGGCGAACCCGGCGCCGTGCACCCACGCGTCCGCGCCGGCGGGACCGGGTTCGACGGACACGATCTTCTGCGCGGAACGGGAGAGCAGCTCCCGGTCGTGGGAGACGAAGAGAACCGTCTTGCGGGTCTCCGCGAGCCGCTCCTCCAGCCAACGCTTGCCGGGAACGTCGAGATAGTTGTCGGGCTCGTCGAGCAGCAGCACCTCGTCCGTGCCGCGCAGCAGCGCCTCCAGCACCAGCCGCTTCTGCTCACCGCCGGACAGCGTGCGCACCAGCCGCCACTGTGCCTTCTCGTACGGCATCCCGAGCGCGGCCGTGGTGCACATGTCCCACAGGGTCTCGGCCTCGTAGCCGCGCGCCTCGGCCCAGTCGGAGAGGGCCTGCGCGTACTGGAGCTGGGCCGCCTCGTCGTCGACGGTCAGCATGCCGTGCTCGGCGAGGTCGACCGCCTTGGCGGCCTCCTGGATCCGCGGGGTGGCGACCGACACGAGCAGGTCCCGGACGGTCGTCTCGTCCCGTACGGAGCCCACGAACTGGCGCATCACGCCGAGCCCGCCGCTCACGTTGACGGTGCCGCCGTGCGGTTTCAGCTCGCCGGAGATCAGCCGCAGCAGGGTCGTCTTCCCGGCGCCGTTGGGCCCCACGAGGGCCACGACGGCCCCTTCGCCCACCCGGAACGACACATCGCCGAGCAGCGCCCTCCCGTCGGGAAGGTAGTACTCAAGGTGCGCTGCTTCGAGGTGTCCCATGAGGCGCATTCTGCGGGCCGACCACGACCCCGGGCAAACCGATAAGCGCACACCCGTGGTCGCGACCCGCTAGCCGTGCAGGGCCTCTCCCGCCGGCCCGCCGCCGGTGCCCGGCCCTGTCGTCGCGAGGACCGCGCCCGCCCAGGACACCACCTTCCAGCCGTCCGCCGGTGCCCCCTCCAGGACGACCACACCGGTGTTGTCGAGCCGGTGCTCGGCGGCGAAGGGCACATCGACGTTGTCCGCGCGGGCCGCTGCCCACATCCGGATCGCGGCGCCGTGGCTGACCATGGCGACCGCGCCGGCCCCGCTGCCGGCGGCCTCCGCGACGACCGCGTCGAACCGCCCGAGCGCCTCGACCCCGTTCTCCCCGCCCGGCATCCGCAGCTCCGTGTCACCGGCCGCCCACGCGAACAGGGTGGTCATGTAGGTGTGCGCGGCCTCGGAGTCGCCCCGCATCTCCAGGTCCCCGGCGGCCACCTCACGGATCCCGTCCCGCACCCGTACGTCGAGGCCACGCGCCACGGCCAGCGGAGCGGCGGTCAACTGCGCACGGGTCAGCGTGGAGGCGTACAGCGCGTCGATGTCCTCGCCCGCGAGCGCCTCCGGCAGGGCCGCTGCCTGCCGCTCCCCCAGCTCGGTCAGTCCGGGCCCCGGAACCGCGGTGTCCAGCAGGAATTTCACGTTCGACGGGGTCTGACCGTGCCGGATGAGCAGCAGACGCATATGGATTCCCTCTCGCCCTACGATCCCGCGACAAGCCCCGTGACGTGCACGACAAGACAAAAAGGCTCTCTTCAGGGTACCCAGAGGGTCATGACCGCAGACATCGACCTCACCGTTCCACAGCTCGGCCGTCACGCCCTGCGCGAGAACCTGCTGAAACTCGACTTCCAGTTGTTCGATACCGCCGCCACCCGGCACTGGCCGGGCGCCGAGCGCGTCCTGCCGAGGCTGAGCCGCAGCGCGAACCACGGCGTCCTGTGGTTCGCGACGGCCGCCGCCCTCGCGGCCACCGGGAGCCCCCGGGCCCGCCGGGCCGCCGTCCGGGGCCTCGCCTCCCTCGCCGTGGCCTCCGCGACGATCAACACGGTCGGCAAGCGCTCGGTACGCCGCCCACGCCCCGTGCTGGACGCCGTGCCGCGGGTCAGGCAGCTGAAGCGGCAGCCGATCACCACGTCGTTCCCGTCCGGTCACGCGGCGTCGGCGGCCGCCTTCGCGACCGGTGTCGCCCTGGAGTCCCGGGGTCTGGGCGCGGTGGTGGCGCCGATCGCCTTCTCGGTGGCTATGTCCCGCGTCTACACCGGCGTCCACTTCCCCAGTGACGTACTGGCGGGCGCGGCCCTGGGCGCGGGCGCCGCGTTCGCCGTACGGAAGCTCGTGCCGCCCCGCGACCGGTCCGCGCCCCCGGTTCGGCCGCTCGACGGGAACTGACCCCCGGCTTCCGGCTGTTGACGGGCGGTGTCCACATCCCAAGACGAGGGTCTCATTATTCGGCACGGCTGCGTACGGTGATGAGCGAGTCGTTCGAAGCGGGTCGTTCGAGAAGACGAGAAGGGGCACGGTCATGTCCAAACCGCAGCCGCAGGAGACCGCCGTCTACACGCACGGGCACCCCGAGTCCGTGCTCCGCTCGCACACCTGGCGCACCGCCGCCAACTCGGCGGCGTACCTCCTCGGTTCGCTGAAGCCGCACATGAGGATCCTGGACATCGGCTGCGGCCCGGGCACGATCACCGCGGACCTGGCCGAACTGGTCCCCGACGGGCAGGTCACCGGCGTCGACCGGGCGCCGGGCATCCTGGACCAGGCCAGGGCCACGGCCGCCGAACGGGGCCTGGGCAACGTCGAGTTCGCGGTCGCGGACATCCACGCGCTGGACTTCCCGGACGACACGTTCTGCGTGGTCCACGCCCATCAGGTGCTCCAGCACGTGGGTGACCCGGTGCGGGCACTGAGCGAAATGCACCGGGTCACCAAGCCGGGCGGGTACGTCGCCGTCCGCGAGGGGGACTACCAGGCCATGGCCTGGTATCCGGCGTCGGAGGGCATGGACGACTGGCTGGACCTGTACCGGCGGGTGGCCCGGGCCAACGGGGGCGAGCCGGACGCCGGGCGCCGGCTGAAGTCCTGGGCGCTACGGGCCGGGCTCACGGACATCAGGGCCACGTCCAGCACCTGGACGTTCGCGGACAGCGCCGAGCTCGCCTGGTGGAGCGGCCTGTGGGCGGACCGGACACTCGCGTCGGCGTACGCGGACCGGGCCACGGAAGGCGGCCTGGCGACCCCGGAGCAGCTGCGGGCGGTCTCGGAGGCCTGGCGGGAGTGGGGACGGCGGGAGGACGCCTGGTTCATCGTCCCGCACGCGGAGATTCTCTGCCGAAAGGGCGACTGATTCCCTCCACGGATGAATGAGACGCCGATTCCGGGAAACTCGGAGTCCAGGAGGTTCACAATGGTTCCCATTCTGCTCGTACTGCTTCTGGCTCTGATTCTCTTCGGTGCCGGATTCGCGGTGAAAATACTCTGGTGGATCGCACTGATCGTGCTCGTCGTCTGGCTACTGGGCTTCCTGGTGCGGGGCACGAGCGCGAGCGGATCAAGGGGCCGGTGGTACCGCTGGTAGCCGGCGTCAGCAGGTGATCAACCCCTGGAGAACAGGGGCTTCGCGGCCCGAGGACCAGATTCTGGTCCTCGGGCCGCGACAATTCACTCACCGTCTTCCTTGAACGCCCGTTGATTCCCAACGCGGGCGGTGCGATCCGCTTTACCGAGGTCCCGCAGGTCCTCGCTCAGTCGGTCGACGATCTCCTTCAACTGCGGATTGTCGCGCAGTTGCCCGGACAGCAGGTCCACGATCGCCTGCGGGCTCAGCTGCATCCGCCTGGCGGCCATTACGGCGCCGACAGCAACGACCAGTTTCAGTTTCTTCGTACGTCCAAGGACGTATCCGGCCCCTACCGCGAGGCCCAGTTCCACTCGGTTCATCCTCGTCCCGTCCCGTTGTCGGTGCCCGTCGTGGAATCCGCGGGCCCGGCCGGGCCCGGTTCGACGAAGCTGTACGGCGGCAGCGGCCCCTGGACCCGCACTTCCAGGTACGGACGCGCCTTGCGGAGCTGCTCGATCGCGGTGCGGAACACCTCCGCCGAGTCCCGGGCCACCAGGAACGACACGTCGGCGGGCCGTTCGGCCGACTCGGCGCCCACGCTCACCGCCACCGAGGACGGCTCCAGCGTCCGCCGCATCTCGACGGCGTCCTCGGCCTCCCGGGCCCGCACCGCGGCCACCACCATCTCACCGAGGCTCACCCTGTCCTCGTGACTGCCGCCGCCCGCTTGCCTGTTGGCCTCGGTGAGAGCCCGGAGCTCCGGGCTCTCCGCCAGCACACGGTGCAGCACCGCTTCCTCCTCGTGGCTCACCTCGACCTTGTACTCGACGTTGCCGTCGAGGACTCCGAGCCGTTCCACGTAGTGCTCGACGCGTTCGGCCAGCACCGAGGTGACCGCGTCGTCGTCCGGTGCGACGCTGCCGAACGGCATGGGCAGCACACACCCGGCCGCGCCCGCCTCCTCCAGTACGTGCTGGTGGGCGAGCAGATCCTCGCCCCTGGGGCGGAGTTCCTCGGGTGCGTCGCTGACGATCGCCGCCAGGGCGCCCTCCGTCAGGACGCGCACGGAACGCGGCGGATCGCCGACGCCACGCAACTCCTCGGCGAAAGAACGCAGTTGGGGATGATCGGCGGCGGTGACGCCGTAGACGTACGTACCGATACTCGTCTCGATGCCCGCTTCTTCGCCCGCGTTCGTACCGCTGTTCGTGTCTGTGCCGCTGTTCGTGCTCACTCCTGCTCCTCTTGAGGTACGTCTGTCGATGTGGTCCAGCTTCAGCCCGTCGCTTCGAGCCTTCGCCGCGCCGACCCGGCGCCCGCAAGCGCCGCAGCGGTTCGCCCCACGAGTGGGTACGCGCCTGTTCGACCGCGTCCGCGACCGGTCAGCGACGGGCGGTCAGGTCCGGGTCGTCCAGCCGGTCCGAGCCGACGGGGACGGCCACGGGTGCCCCCGGGTTCGGCCCGGACGGAGTACGGCGCGACCGCGGTCTGCGCGTACGCGTTGCACCGCACGTCGGGGTAGAGCCGGTCGCCGCGCTCCTTCTTGCGGGCCCGGTGGTCAGCCGGGCGCGATCACCTCCTCCGCGAGCAGCCGGCCCGCCGCCATGATCGCCTCGGCGTCGATGCCCGCGGCGTGCAGCTGCTCGTCGGGGCTCGCCGAGCCGGGCATCGTACGGACGGCGAGGCGCGCCATCCGGGGAAGTGGCCGTCCGTCGAGGAAGGCGTCGAGGACCGCGTCCCCGATGCCGCCCTCCTCCCGGTGGTCCTCGACGGTGAGCAGACAGCCGGTCTCCTCGGCGGCCCGGCGCAGCGTGAGCCGGTCGACGGGCTTGACGGAGTACAGGTCGATGACCCGCACCGGGATGCCCTGGGCGTCGAGCGCGTCGGCGGCGGCCAGTGCCTCGTGGACGGTCACGCCCGCCGCGACCACCGTCAGCCGGTCCTCGCTCCCGGCGGTGCGCAGCACCTTGCTGCCGCCGACGGGAAACTCCTCGTCGGGCCCGTACAGCAGCGGTGCCCCGCCACGCGAGGTGCGCAGATACCTGATGCCGTCGAGGCCGGCCATCGTGGCGACGAGCCGCGCGGTCTGGTGGGGGTCGCACGGATACAGCACGGTCGAGCCGTGCAGCGCGCGGAACATCGCCAGGTCCTCCAGGCCCATCTGGGAGGGCCCGTCCTGGCCGATCGCGACGCCCGCGTGCGAGCCGACGAGGTTGAGGCCGGCCCCGCTGACCGCCGCCATGCGCAGGAAGTCGTGTGCGCGGGTCATGAAGGCCGCGAACGTCGACGCGTACGGGACCCAGCCGCGTGCCGCCAACCCCACTGCGGCGGCGACCAGTTGCTGTTCGGCGATGTAGCACTCGAAGAACCGGTCGGGGTATTCCTTGGCGAAGGCCTCGGCGCGCGTCGAGTCGCTCACCTCCCCGTCGAGGGCCACGACATCCGGCCGGGCGTTGCCGAGCGCGGCGAGCGCCTGCCCGTAGGCGTCCCGGGTGGGGATCTCCTCCCCCCCGTCCCAGCGGGGCAGTTCGAGGTTTCCGGCCCGTACGGAGTGCAGCGCCCGGGCGGCGTGCGGCTCGGGCGGCCGGACGCGGAGGTCGCGGGGGCCGCCGAGTTCGGCGATCGCCTCGTCGGCGTCCGGCAGCGGTTTGCCGTGCATTCCCTCGCGGTCCTCGACGGCCGCGACGCCCTTGCCCTTGAGGGTGCGGGCGAGGACGACGACGGGCTGCCCGGTCGTGGACTCGGCCTCGCCGTAGGCACGGTCGATGGCGTCGACGTCGTGCCCGTCGATCTGGACGGTGTGCCAGCCGAAGGCCTTGAACCGGCGGGCGTAGGCGTCGAGATCGTGCCCGTGCCGGGTCGGTCCGCGCTGGCCCAGCCGGTTGACGTCGACGACGAGGACGAGATTGTCGAGATGCTCGTACGAGGCGTGCTCGGCGGCCTCCCAGACGGACCCCTCGGCCAGCTCGCTGTCCCCGCACAGCACCCACACCCGGTACCCGGTGCGGTCGAGCCGCTTGCCTGCCAGCGCGATACCGACGGCCACGGGCAGTCCCTGGCCGAGCGATCCGGTGGCCGTCTCGACCCATGGCAGCCGCCGGGGTGTCGGATGCCCTTCGAGCCTGCTGCCCAGTTGGCGGTAGGTGAGCAGCTCGGCGTCGTCGATGGCGCCGACGGCCTTGTAGGCGGCGTAGAGCAGCGGCGAGGCATGCCCCTTGGAGAGCACGAAGCGGTCGTTGCCGGGGTGGGTCGGGCGGTCGAAGTCGTAGCGGAAGTGGCGGGCCAGGAGTACGGCCATCAGGTCGGCGGCGGACATGGACGAGGTCGGATGCCCGGAGTTCGCGGCGGCCGAGGCCCGGATGCTGTCGACGCGCAACTGCTGGCCCAGCTCGGCGAGTTCGGCGGTGTTGTGCAGGGGTCCGGCGGTGTTCACGACTCTCCTTCCGATCGGGTGGACTGTTCCGCGGCCTGTCGCGGGGACTGTCTCGGAACCCGTGCCGGGGACTGCCGCTCGCCGCCCGGCACGCGCGCCAACTCCGGCGACGACGTGTCCAGGGGGACCGACCAGGACCGGACGAGCCCCAACTGCACGCCCTGGCGCGGCAGTACGGCGTCCAGCAGCCAGTCGGCCGCGACCCGCACCCGGTTTCCGGGCATCGCGGCGAGGTGGTAGCCGCGGGTGACCGCGCCGGCGAGCGGCCCGGACAGTGAGACGCCGAGCGGGTTGGCTGCGGCCTTGGCCCCGCCCAGGTCGACGACGAACCCCAGGTCACGGTGGCGGTAGGCGCGGCGGGAGCAGATACCCAGCGAGGCGGCGACGTTGCGGGCCGCGACCTTGCCCTGCCGCCAGGCGTGCTGCGCGGTCATCCCGGTGAACTCCCCGGGCTTGTTCAGGTCGGGGACAGCGGCGGCGTCCCCGCACGCGAACACCTCGGGGTGGCCCGGCACCTGGAGGAACGGGTCGACGACGAGCCGCCCGTGCTCCAGGGGCCGTCCGATGCCCTCGACCAGGGGATCGGGGCGGACGCCGACACACCACACCAGGGTGCGCGACGCGACGAACTCCCCGTCGGACAACAGGACTCCGCCGGGGGTCGCCTCCTTCACGGAGGTTCCCGTGCGGACGTCGACTCCCCGTTCGCGCAGCACCCGGTCGGCGGTGCGTGCCAGTTTCTCGTCCAGCTGGGGCAGGACGCGCGGCGCGGTGTCCAGCAGCAGCCAGCGTGGCCGGATGCCTTCGCGAAGGGGCTGTTCGCGGACCAGCGCGTCGGTGAGCAGCTGCCCCTGCGCGGCGACTTCGGTACCGGTGTAGCCGGCGCCGACCACGACGAAGGTACAGCGGGCGGCGCAGCTCTTGGGGTCGTCGGCGGCAGCCGCCAGTTCGATCTGCCGGATCACGTGGTCGCGGTGGTACAGCGCCTCGGGCAGACCGCGGAAACCGTGGGCGTTCTCGGCGACACCTGGCACGGGCAGCAGCTTGTTGACGCTGCCGACGGCGAGGACGAGCCGGTCGTAACCGAGGGTCCCGCTCTCGCCCTCGGGGTCCGTGTAACGGACGGTGCGCGCGTCGAGGTCGATGCCGTCGTCCTCGGCCTCGCCGAGCACCAGACGCACCTGGGGCAGGGTGCCGGGGAGGGAGACGGTGATACGGCGCGGTTCCAGGACACCGGCGGCGACCTGGGGCAGCAGGGGCAGATACAGAAAGTGGTCGGTCGGGTTCAGCAGGGTGATGTCGGCCTTGTGCCGGGTCAGCCGGGCCAGGGTGCGGGCCGTCCGGTACCCGGCGAAGCCCGCGCCGACGATCAGGATGCGGGGTCGACTCACGTTTTCGCCTCCGGCGAGGTCGCGCGTACAGAACCTTCGGTCAGCCGTAGGTACGCCGTCATGGACGAGGTACGGAACTATCCGCGTCCCCCTGGTCAGGGCGCCCAAACGTCCGTCGGGCCCGGTCGGCCATCCGCGGTCCGCCCTCCCGCGCCGGTTTCCCCGCCGCCCACTGGGTACCCGGAGCACACCCCGACCCGCCCTTTTCCCGGAGGTGCTTCCCCATGCCCGAATACGGCTACTTCCTCGCGTGCGAGGAGTTCGGCCCGGCGGAACTCGTCGAACAGGCGAGGCAGGCCGAGCAGGCCGGGTTCCAGGCGCTGTGGATCTCGGACCACTATCACCCGTGGAACGACGCCCAGGGCCAGAGTCCCTTCGTGTGGTCGGTGATCGGCGCGCTGTCGCAGGCGGTGTCGCTGCCCATCCAGACGGCTGTGACGTGTCCGACCGTGCGGACGCACCCGGCGGTGGTGGCGCAGGCCGCGGCGACGAGCGCGGTGATGACGGACGGACGGTTCCGGCTCGGCGTCGGCTCCGGCGAGGCGCTGAACGAACACATCCTCGGTGACCAGTGGCCGCCCGCACACACCCGCCTGGAGATGCTGGAGGAAGCGATCCAGGTGATGCGCCGCCTCTTCACCGGCGAGGAGGTCAACCACCGCGGCCCCCACTACACCGTCGAGAACGCCCGCCTGTACACCGTCCCGGACGAGCCCGTCCCGATCGACGTCTCCGGCTTCGGCCCCCAGGCGACGGCGCTCGCGGCCCGGGTGGGCGACGGCTACATCACCATGGGGCCCGACGAGGACCTCACGACCCAGTTCCGCAAGGGCGGCGGGGGCTCGGGGCTCGTCAGCGGCGGTACGAAGGTCTGCTACGGCCCCGACCGCGAGGAGGCCGTCCGTACGGTGCGCACGCTGTGGTCCAACCAGCTGCTGCCCGGCGAGATGGCGCAGATCCTGCCCACGCCGCGCCACTTCGAGCAACTGGAGCCGCTGGTCACCGAGTCCATGGTGAGCGAGAGGACGGTCTGCGGCCCCGACGTGGACGAACACGTCTCGGCCCTGTCCGCCTTCGCCGACGCGGGCTTCGACCGGGTCTACGTCAGCCAGATCGGCCCCGACCAGCGCGGCTTCTTCGACTTCTACCGCACGAAGGTGCTCCCCCAGCTGCCGGGCCGCTGAAGCGGGCGAACCGATCAGGGCCCTACCCCTTCAGCATCTCCGAGGTGATCGCCCATCGTTCGTGGTCCCGCCAGGCGCCGTCGATGTGGAGGAAGCCCGGTGAGAAGCCCTCCAGCCGGAAGCCGCAGCGCCGGGCGAGGGCGATCGAGGCGGTGTTGCCGGGCTGCACGTTGATCTCCAGCCGGTGCAGCCGCAGCGGCGGCCCGAGGGCGTACCGGACGACCAGATCGAGCCCTTCGCCCATCAGCCCCCGTCCGGCCGCGTGCGCGAACGCCCCGTACCCGAGGGCACCGCACAGAAAGCCGCCCTGGACGATGTTGTTGATGTTGATGAACCCGGCGACGGCGCCACCCTCGACGCCCGGGCCGTCGCCCTTCTCGCACACGAGGAACCCGGCCTTCGTCGGATCCTCGATCAGCCGCCCGGCGTACGACGCATAGGCGTCCGGGCTCGCCGGCGGAGCCAGCCAGGGGTGATGCAGGGCCTTGCTCTCCCGCACCCGGTCGATGAACTCGGCACCGTCCTCGTAGGTGAACGGACGTATGCCCACGCGGGGCCCTTCGGCAAGATATCCACGGTGCTCAGACACTCGGCCACCCTACGCGCGGCCCTCGTTCACCTGCGGCGGCGCATGAAATAGGCCCCGCAGAGCGCGCCGATGACCGCCGTGCCGAGCAGCGCCATCCACAACGGCATGGTCACTTCGGGGATCAGCAGCCGGATCCTGGTGGCGCGGGTGTTCTCGAAGATGAAGATCAGGGCGAGCAGGGCGAGTGCCCCGACGGCGACCCGGGCGGGCGTCAGCAGCCCCCGCGCACCACCGGTCCCGCCACCGGTGCTGCCACCGCTCTCGGAGGTCTTCGTGCTCATGGGGCCGGCATGGGCCGAGCGGGGGCTTCCCGCGCGCCCGGAGGTAGGCCGGACGGGTGACGGCACCGAGGGCCGGCCCGCACCGCCCTCACCGCAGCGCCGGTTCCTCCAGCGTCAGTGTCCCCGCGTCGGCGTCCAGTTCGGCGGCCACCCCGAACGGGATCGTCAGCGCCCCGTCGCGGTGCCCGAACCCGAACCCCTCCACCACCGGCACCCCGAGCCCGCCGAGCCGGTCGGTGAACACGGCACGCAGCACCTCGTAGGGACCGCATCGCTCCCACGAGCCGAGCGCGATCCCGGCGACGCCGTCGAGCCAGCCGGTGCGCAGCAGCTGGGTGAGGGTCCGGTCGATGCGGTACGCGCTCTCGCCGACGTCCTCGATCATGAGCAGCCCGCCGCGCGCACCGGGCCTGGCGTGCGGGGTGCCCTGTTCGGTGGCGAGCAGGGCCAGACAGCCGCCGAGGGTGACGCCCCGGGCCCGCCCGGGCACCAGTGCGGAACCCGCTGCGGCGTCGACGACCCGTACCAACTCCGGATCGAACAGCGTGGCCCGCAGATGCTCCTGCGCCCGCGCGTTCTTGAGGAAGTCGACGGCGGACGTCATCGGCCCGTGCAGCGTGGCGAGTCGCAGCCGGACCGCGAACGCCTCGTGCAGCGCGGTGGCGTCGCTGTAGCCGACGAGCACCTTGGGCCCGGCCGCCCGCAGCGCGTCCCAGTCGAGCAGGTCGACCATGCGCTGCGCCCCGTAACCGCCGCGGGCGCACAGCACCGCGTCGACCGTGGGGTCGCACCATGCGGCCTGGAAGTCGGCGGCACGGTCGGCGTCCGTACCCGCGAGGTAGTCGAACTCACCGTGCCGGTCCAGGACATGGGGTGCGACGACGGGGTCCAGGTCCCAGCCGCGCAGGATGTCGAGCCCGGCCTGCAGCCGCTCCTCGCGGACGGGCCCGCTGGGCGCGACGACGGCCACGCGGGCACCCGGCGCGAGCCGCGACGGCCTTGTCAGGGGCTTCACTTGACGAGTTCCAGGGTCGGGATGCCGGGCGGGGTGAGCCCGAAGGCCTGTGCGTACAGGGAGAGTTCGGCCTCCAGGACGCGCACTGTCGTGTCCGCCCGCCGGAATCCGTGCCCCTCCCCCTCGAACGCGATGTAGCGGTGCGGCACGCGCTGTCCCTCCATCGCGAGCCGGGCGAGGAACCGGTCGCACTGCACGGGCGGGCAGATGACGTCGTCCAGCCCCTGCAGCAGCAGGAAGGGCGCGGTGATGTCGGCGGCGTGCTCGACGGGCGAGCGCTCCAGATAGCGGCCCGGGACCTCGGCGAGCGGGCCGACCAGGGACTCCAGGTACCGCGACTCGAAGTCGTGGGTCTCCCCCGAGCCCCAGCCGGCCAGGTCGAGGATCGGGTAGAGGATCGTGCCGCAGGCGTAGACGTCGGTGCCGGTGAGGGAGGCCGCCGCGGTCCAGCCGCCCGCGCTGCCGCCCCGGACGGCGAGCCGGGCACGGTCGGCGGTGCCCTCGTCGGCGAGGGCGAGCGCGACGGCCGCGCAGTCCTCGACGTCGACGACGCCCCACTGTTCGCGCAGCCGGTCGCGGTACTCGCGCCCGTACCCGGTCGAGCCGCCGTAGTTGACCTCGGCGACGCCGATGCCCCGCGAGGTGAAGTAGGCGATCTCCAGGTCGAGTACGAGCGGCGCCCGCCCCGTCGGCCCACCGTGCGCCCACACGACGTACGGGGGCAGCTCGTCGCCGGGCGCCGTGTACCCGGGGTGGTGCGGCGGGTAGATGTGCGCGTGGATGTCCCGGCCCTCCGGGCCGGTGAAGGTGCGGATCTGCGGCTCGGGGTAGTGCACGGGGTCGACCGGGTCCTGGTGTGCGGCGCCGATGACCCGGGCCCGTCCCGTGC
This sequence comes from Streptomyces kryoterrae, assembly GCF_054072135.1. Taxonomy (NCBI): domain Bacteria; kingdom Bacillati; phylum Actinomycetota; class Actinomycetes; order Kitasatosporales; family Streptomycetaceae; genus Streptomyces; species Streptomyces kryoterrae. The sequence continues at coordinate 1,689,388 of NZ_CM133358.1, forward strand.
GGGTGTCCAGCTCGACGACCTCGTAGGCGCTGCGCGGGCTGGCCCCGACGGCGAGCACCCGGTCCCCGTGCACGGCGAGGGTGGCCGCGAACTCGGTCCAGGGGCCGCATGTGTCGACGACGTCGCCGGTCTCGGGGTCCAGGATCCCCAGCGAGGTCGCCCCGCGCCCGTGCACGACCGCGACGGGACCGCCCTCCAGGGGTGCGAACCAGCGCTGCCCGACCTTCCAGAGCGCCCCGCCGAACTCCTCCGGGCGGGGGCACACGGGCGTGTCGTCGCGGTAGAGGTTCCACCAGCCGGAGCGGTCGCTGACGTACAGCAGCGCTCCGTCGCCCGCCCAGTCCACCTGCGCGATCGACTCCTCGGGCCCTCCGGCGACCGTCCGGGCACCGTTCAGCGTGCCGTCGGCGCCCATCTCCGCGACCACCAGTTCCGTGCCGTCCCAGGGCATCCGCGGATGGTCCCAGGCGAGCCAGGCCGCGCGTCGGCCGTCGGGCGAGATCCGGGGTCCGGTGACGAACCGGTGCCCGTCGTCGGTGAGTTCGCGTACGGCGCCACGGTCCTCGGCGGCCGATCCGTCCAGCGGCACGGCGGCGAGCACGCGCCGCACGTCGGTGGGTCCTTCGCCGGTGAACTCCTCCAGCACGCACCAGACTTCGCCGAGTTCGAGCCGCAACTGCGGCTGCACCCAGCGCAGTCCGCCACCGACCGGGGACAACGGGGTGAGCGGGCGCGGTTCCTGTCCCTCCGTCAGGCGGTACAGCCGCTGGTCGGCGAAGTTGACGAACACGACCAGCGGACCGCCGTCGCGCACGGCGCCGGCCCACGGGTGACCGCCGTACTCCATGACGCGGCTGCGCACGTTCCACGGCGCGTCCAGGACCGACTCCTGGGTGCCGTCGGCGTGCCGTCGTACCAGGGTGCGCCGGCCGCCCTCGGTGGGCCGGGGCTCGGTCCACCAGGCCTCGTCGCCGACGAACCCCACGTGCTCGGGTGACCCGTCGTGCTCGGCGGCGAGTTCCGCGTCGATGGGCGAGAGCCATGATCCGTACGGCAGTGTCTGCACTGTCTTCCCCACTCCTAGGCCGTGCGCAGGAACCGGTCGAGTACCCGGACTCCGAAGTGCAGCGCCTCGACCGGGACGCGCTCGTCCACACCGTGGAAGAGCGCCTGGTAGTCGAAGCCCTCGGGCAGCTTCAGGGGCGCGAATCCGTACCCGGTGATGCCGAGCCGCGAGAACTGCTTGGCGTCGGTCCCACCGGACATGCAGTAGGGCACCACGAGCCCCTCGGGCGCGAACTCCTCGACGGCGGCGCGCATCCGGGCGTACGTGGGTGAGTCCACCGGAGCCTGCAGGGCCCCCGAGCGATGGTGGAACTCCCAGGTGACGTCGGGGCCGGTGAGTTCGTCGAGGGTCGTACGGAACTCGTCCTCGCAGCCGTACAGGAAGCGCCCGTCGACATATGCGACGGCCTCGCCGGGGATCACGTTGACCTTGTAACCGGCGTTCAGCATGGTCGGGTTGGCGCTGTTGCGGACGGTCGCCTCGACGAGCCGGGCGGCGGGTCCGAGCTTGGTGAGCAGCCCGTCGACGTCGTCCAGGTCGGGCACGACGCCGTAGAGGGCGGCGAGTTCGGTGAGGGCGGCCCGGACGGTGGGAGTGAGGCGAAGTGGCCACTCGTACGCGCCGATGCGCGCGACGGCGGCGGCGAGGCGGGTGACGGCGTTGCTGTGATTGACCTTCGAGCCGTGTCCGGCGCGTCCCCTGGCGGTCAACTTGAGCCAGCCGGTGCCGCGTTCACCGGCGGCGATGGGGTACAGCCGGTGTCCGGCGCCGTCGTGGAAGGTGAACGCCCCGGACTCGCCGACCCCTTCGGTGCATCCCTCGAACAACCCCGGGTGCTCGGCGGCCAGGAACCCGGCGCCGTCCGCGGCGCTGTCCTCCTCGTCGGCGGTGAACGCGATCACGATGTCGCGCCGGGGCCGGACGCCCTCGCGGGCCCAGTGGCGCACGACGGCGAGGATCATCGCGTCCATGTTCTTCATGTCGACGGCGCCCCGCCCCCAGACGACGCCGTCGCGGATCTCCCCGGAGAACGGGTGCACGCTCCAGTCGTCGGCGCGTGCGGGCACGACGTCCAGGTGCCCGTGCAGGAGCAGGGCGTCGGCGGCGGGGTCGGTGCCCTCGATCCGGGCGACGACGTTGGTGCGCCCCCTGGTCCGCTCAAGGAGTGTGGGCTCCAGGCCTGCCTCGGCGAGCAGGGCGGCGGCGTACTCGGCCGCGGGCCGCTCCTGGCAGTCGCCGCCGCCGTGGTTGGCCGTGTCGATCCGGATGAGATCGGAGGTGAACGACACCACCTCGTCGAGCGCCTGCTGCTCAGCCATACTGCTCCTCCACCGCGGCCGAGACGATCGTCGTGACCGCCTTGAAGGTACGAATGCCCTCGTACATTGTGCCGCCCGTGTACGCGACCTTCCGTTCCCCGGTCCGCGCGACGCCGGGCACCACGGTGGCGGCCATGGCGAGATGCTCGGCGTCGAACTCGAGGGCGACGGTGAACGGCCCGCCGACGACGGGCTCGTGCCGCACGGCCAGCGCGGCGGCCTCCTTCGCGGCGGCCCGGATGTCGGCGGCGGTCCTGGCGGGCGTCCGGCACACGGCGGCGTACCGCGACACATGGTCCTTGACGGCGACCTTCAGCGCCTCGGGCGCGTATCCGAGCGCGTCCTCGCAGGCGAGGTCGTCGCCGGTGACGAGCACGACGGGAACGCCGTACTCGGCGACCACACGGGAGTTGAGGAGCCCTTCACTGGCCCGTACGTCGTTCACCCACACGCCGGTGATGGAGTTGGCGAGGTAGGTGTGCGCGAGGACGCCCTCCATGCCGGCGCCCGCGTGATACCCGACGAAGGCGATGCCGTCCACGTCGCCGTGCTGCACGCCCTCCACCATGGACAGCGACTTGTGGCGCCCGGTGAGCATCTCCACCCGCTCGTCCAGCCGTTCGAGGAGCAGGTTGCGCATGGTCCAGTGGGCCTCGTTGACCAGCACCTCGTCGGCGCCGCCGTCGAAGAAGCCGAGCACGGCGGCGTTGACGTCCGAGGTGAACATCGAACGGCACCGCTCCCACTGCGGGGTGCCCGGCAGCACGTCGGCCGGCCAGGTGACGCCGGTGGCGCCCTCCATGTCGGCGCTGATGAGGATCTTCATGGTGGGACAGTCCCGTCGCAGGTCAGCGGCTCGCTGTCCGAACGTTACGCGCCGGGCGCGGTCCCGGCCAGGAAGCACCGCTTCGACCTCCCGGGTGAACCCACGGATCTCCGCACCGGACCGTTCGGTAGCCGGAACGCGGCGACAGCCCCGCCTCCCTGCGGAGACGGGGCTGTCGCGCTGTCGCGCTACGGGACGACTGCGGTCCCTGGACTCCCGGTCAGGAGCGGCGGGCGCGGCGGCCCAGGAAGAGCGCGCCGGCGCCGAGGGCGACCACCACGGCCGCAGCACCGGCGATCGTGCCGACCGGCGCGCCGGCGCCGGTCTCCGCCAGCGGCGGGGTGCTCTCGCTGGGCGAGGGCTCCGGGCTGGTGGGCGGCGTCGACTCGGCCGGGGGCACGTCCGGGGTGGTGGGCGGCGTGGTGGAGGTGTCGGGGGTGCTCGGCGGGGTCGTCTCCTCGGCGGGCGGCTCGCTGCTCGCGGGCGTCGTGGGAGTCGCGGGCGTGGTCGGGGTGGCCGGGGTGCTCGGCGCGGGCTCCGACGGCGTGGGGGCGGGCGGCACGGAGGCGCCGGTGTCGCACGCCTTGTCCCCGCCGTTCCAGGCCGCTATGAGGTGGTAGGGCGTGACCACGCCGTCGGGCTGGTAGGGGGCGGGGCCGTGGCCCTCCCCCGACTGGCCGTCGTACGCGATGTCGTCGCCGTACAGGTCGATCTGCCCGTAGCAGTCCGGGGACTTCACGCTCAGCTTCTGCCAGGCGTGCTCCGCACCACCGGCGTCGGCGACGTCCGCGGAGGTGAGGTAGACGGTGTCCTTGTCGACGAAGGTCTGGTGGCCGGAGGTGTTCCAGTTCGGGCCCTCGGTCGTGTACTCGGCCAGGGACACGGGGTACTTGCAGCCCTCCCCGACGCTCTGGCCCGGGGCCAGCCGCACCTCGACGGAGCCGGGAGCGCTGTCCCAGGCGTGGAACCCGCCCTGCGAGGTCCAGTCGCCGCCGTCGATGCGGTACTGGACGGTGGCGGACTGGCAGGATCCGCCCGTGGTCGCGCTCGCGGTGCCCGCCCCGAGTACGGGTACGACAGCGGCGGCGAAAGCGGTTGCGGCGAGGACAGTCAGAGTTCTGGACTGATGCGAACGCGACAAAATGAGCCTCTGTGGATCGAAATGTGTGGGAGGTGTGTCGAGCGCATGCGACCGGCGCGGACGGACACCCGAAGGCGTGCGCGACCAGGTCACTCGCGTCACTCCGCTCGCTTCAGGCCCAGCGAAGTGATCCGCATTCTCGCCACGTTCGGCGACTCCCGTCAATCCTCCACGAGTTCTCCACATTCCGACTTGATCACGGCGGCCTCCGGCGTCATGTCCCAGGCCGCCGCGGTTCTCAGCGCTGCTGCGCCACGACGACCCACTTCGAGGGCAGCACTATGCGGGTTCCGTCCGCCGTGTACTCCGTGGTGGTGAGCGGGAGTTCGCCGCTCCCGAGGACCTCCAGGCCCGCCGCGCTCAGATAGACGGGGACCGCCGAGTCCGCCACCTCGCCGGGTGCGATGCCGTGCTCGAGGACCGGGCGCAGCTTGGGCGGCGGGCCCTCGGGGCTCTGGGCCAGGCCCATCAGGATGGGGCGCGCGTCCTGCGACAGCTCGACCAGGAAGGCCCGGCCGCGCTGCCCGATGAGGGTCGCGATGCCGTCGACGAGGGTCTGCCGGTCGTCGGCGTCGCACTGGTGGAGCACCCCGCGCATGTACACGTTGGTGTCGCCGAGCTTTCCGTGCAGTGCCTCGACCTCGGTCTTCTCGGCGCAGTCGAGCAGTTCGTACTCGGCGGCGCCCTCCGGGTCGGCCTGGCGGGCGCGCTCGAGTGCCGCGGGCGAGAGGTCGGCGCCGACGACCCGGGTGAACCGGTCGGTGAGGAACCGGGTCTGGGTGCCGTTTCCGCACCCGAGGTCCAGCAGGGGCAACTCGAAGTCGTCGAGGTGCGGTTCGAAGACGGCGAGGTGGAGGCCGACGGTCAGCACGGGCTCCGCGTCCCAGAAGACGGCCCCCTGCCCGTGGGGGGCGTCGCGCCAGAAGCCCTCCCAGGCCTGCCTGTACCGACTCGTCACGCTCATGCCCAACTCCCCAGGGTGCGACGGCTGCCCGTCCGAGGGGACGGGGCAGTTCGGTCTACCGTGCCCCGGTTACGCCCACAAGCGCACCGCGTATACCTTCACGGCTCGTTCGAGTGGTGTACGCCGGTGTGCGCCTCGCACGCCTCCCCGGCCCCGCGGCAACAGCAATCCAAGCACAGGGCACCGGCATCGACGGCGGGGCGTCAGCGTCGGCGCGGCAACGTGAGTTCGAACCACACGGTCTTGCCCGCCCCCGTACGGCTGGCGCCCCATTCCCGGGCCAGCGTGCTCACCACGCGCAGCCCGCGGCCGGCCTCGGCGGTGGGCTCGGCGCTGAGCAGCGTGGGCAGGGTGTGGTCGTCGTCGTCCACCTCGCACAGCAGTGTCTCGCCGCGCACGAGCCGCAGCTCGACGGGGCGCCCGTGCGAGTGGCGTACGGCGTTGGTGACGAGTTCGCCGACCAGCAGCTCGGCGGTGTCCACCAGCCGCGCCAGGCCCCAGTCGTGGAGCTGTTCGCGGACCACGGCACGGGCCCGGCCGACCTCGGCCGGGCCGGGGGCGAGCCGCCATTCGGCGACGTCGTCCGGTTCGATGCCGTTGAGTCTGGTCATCAGCAGCGCCACGTCGTCCTTGCGGCCCCCGCGTACGTTCAGGGTGCGGATGATCGTGTCGCAGGCGTCGTCCATGGAGGCGGCCGGGTGGGCGGCGGACTCGCAGAGCGTGGCCAGGCCCACGCCGATGTCCTCCCCGCGCACCTCGACCAGTCCGTCGGTGCACATCACGAGCCGGTCGCCGGGCTCCACACGCACGCGTACCGCCTCGAAGGGCACTCCGCCGACACCGATGGGCGCGCCGGTGGGCAGGTCGAGCAGCTCGCTCCGGCCGTCCACCGCGCGGACCAGCACGGGCGGGATGTGGCCCGCGTTGGCGAGGTGCAGCTCGCCGACGATCGGGTCGTAGACGGCGTAGAGGCAGGTCGCGAGGTAGGTGTCGCCGAGGCGCTGGGCGAGGTCGTCGAGGTTGCGCAGGAGCTGGGCGGGCGGCAGGTCGAGGGCGGCCATGGTCTGGACGGCCGTACGCAACTGGCCCATCATCGCGGCCGAGTTGAGGCCGTGCCCCATGACGTCACCGACGACCAGGGCGGTGCGGGCGCCCGGCAGTTTCACCGAGTCGAACCAGTCGCCACCGACGCGGCCCAGCAGCGTGCCGGGCAGATAGCGGGTGGCGATGTCGCAGCCCGCCATGCGCGGCGGGATCTGCGGCAGCATGCTGTCCTGGAGGGTCTCGGCGACACTCTCCTGGTAGGTGTACATGCGCGCGTTGTCGAGCACGAGGCCCGCGCGGGCGGCGAGTTCGGCGCCGGTGACGCGGTCCATGTCGTTGAACTCGACGCGCTCCGGATGGCGCAGCAGGATCATGAAGCCGAGGACGACGTTGCGGGCCTTCAGCGGTACGACCAGCATGGAACGGCCCGTGATCAGCGGCCTGATGTCACGCTTCTCGAACTGCGAGGCGATCATGTGCCCCATCTGTTCGCTGATGCGCGGCACGAGGACGGGCTGACCGCTGGTCATGCACTGGAAGAACGGGGTGTGTGCCGGGAACGGCATGGCCTCGCCGACCGGTACGACGTCGTCCCAGCGGCCCGGTTCGTCGGTGTGTTCGAGGGCAACGCGGTGCCACATCGTCGTCGTGTCGGGCACCCCTTCGGGGAACCCCTCACCCGCGACGACCTGTTCGCGCAGATAGGTGCCCGCCACGTCCGTGAAGCGGGGGACGACGGCCTTGCTGACCTCGATGATCGTGCGGGACAGGTCGAGCGAGGTGCCGATGCGCCCGCTGACGTCGTTGAGGAACTCCAGCCGCTCGCGCACCGCCGCGTACTCGAGGTCCTCGACGTCGTCCTGGAGGTCCTCGGGCAGGGGCCGGCCGGCCTGCGCCGCCCGGGCCGCCCGTTCCCGGCGGGCCTTGCGCTCGGCGCGCCGGGGCACGCCCCAGTCGGGGGTGACCGGGACCAGGTCGTTCTGGCTGAACTCCAGGACCGGATAGCCCAGTTCGAGGATCTGGGAGACGATGCGGGCACCTTCCCCGACGCTCATGCTGGGCAGGATCTCGGGAAGTCTGCGGGCGAGTTCGTCGGCGCCGGGGAAGTTCGTGTGCAGGGCGAATCCGGGCGCGACGCGCTCGACCGGGACCTCGTCGTCCTCCTGGCGCAGTACGTCGGTGTCGGCGGCCAGTACCAGGAGGCGCTCGTGGCCCGGTCCCACCAGGGGGTAGGCCCACCAGAGCACATCGACGCGGTCGGCGTCGCGGCCGGGCACCGTGAGGCGGGCGCGGCCCGAGGCCGGGTAGGACAGCCGGCCGTCGAGAGAGGACTCCAGGTCGGGTCCGAGGCCGTCGTAGGCCGCGTACGACCCGAACGGCGTCGAGTCATCGTCATCGTCGTCGGTGTCGGGGAGGGCGCCCGAGACGGGCAGCAGGTCGACGGCGGGCCGGCCGAGGGCTTCCTCCTTGGAGGCGCCGAACAGACGCCGCGCGCCCCGGCTCCAGTGCGAGACCAGACCTTCGCGGTCGACCACGACCACGGCCAGCGGGATACGGCCCGCCCCGGCGTGCTCCGCAGGCGCGCTCTCCCCGGCTCCGCGGCTGGGAGGTGCGCCCGTCTCGGTGCCACGGTCCATGGCGCAGGCCCCTTCTTCCCCCGGCTCCGCAAGATCTGTGCCGTCCTCACCACCGTACGGCGCCGGTCGGTCGCGATGTGTGGCAATCCGGTAATTGCTCTTGGCCGGTCCGCTCCGGCACACAGGCACGCGCCCCGCGCGCTCAGTCCTCGTGCCCGAGCTGAAGGTCGCGTTCCGTACGGCCGCCGCCGGCCATCTGGAGGACGGTGGCGACCGGCGGGTAACCGGAGGCGACGACCGTGTACTCGCCGGACGACAGGTCCGCGAACCGGAACGTTCCGTCGGCCGGGGTGGTGAGCGTGTCCACGACGTTGCCGGCCACGTCGAGCAGGGTCACCCGCGCGTCCTCGACAGGCCGTCCGCCCCCGGCCCGCACGGTGCCCTTCAGGACGGCGCCGCCCGCGAGTTCGACGTCCTGGCGGGTCTCGCGGGACGCCCGCACGGTGACGGGAAGGGCGGCCGGGCGGAACGCGGGCGCGCCGGCGGCGAGGGTGTACTCGCCGGCCACCAGTTCGGTGATGACGTACCCGCCCTCGGGTCCGCTGCGGGTGGTGGCGACGACCTCGCCGTGCACGTTGGTGAGCGTGACGGTGGCGTCCGGGACCGGAGTGCCGTCCCCGGTCCGTACCCGGCCTGCCAGGCGGCCCGCGCCGCCGAGGACGAGGTCCAGTTCGACGGGCCGCTCGCCGACGGTCACGGTGACCGCCTGCGGCTGGTGGCCGCCCGCCGCGGCGATCAGGACGTAAGCGCCGGAGCCGGGCGTGGACAGCGCGTACCGCCCGTCCTCGGCGCTCGCGCCGCGCCCGATCTGCGCGCCCGTGACGTCGATGAGGGTGAGCGCCGCGCGCGGTACGACGGTCCCGTCGGGGTGCTGCACGGTGCCGCACACCGGGATTCCGGCGGCGTACGGCGAGCGAAGCGGGACGGGGGTCCCCCCGACCGAAGGGTGGGGGAAGGTCGCCGGGACCGCCAGGGTGGTCGTGGGTCCCGCGGAGTCGACGGGGGCGGTGTGGTGGGACACCAGCGGTTTCTCCTTCAGGAAGAGGGCGACGAGCAGGCCGAGGACCAGCACCGGCACGAGGTACAGGAAAACGCGCGGCATGGCGTCGGCGTACGCCCTGATGTAGCTGTCGCGCAGCGCCGGGGGAAGCGCGTGGACGAGCTGCGGGGTGATCGAGTCGGGGTCGGGGAGACGGGCTCCCGCGCGCGTGGGGAGGCTTTCGCGCAGGGACTCGGCGAGCCGGTTCGCGAAGAGGGTGCCGAAGATCGCGGCGCCGACGCTGCCGCCGATCTGCCGGAAGTAGTTGTTGGCGCTGGTCGCGGTGCCGAGGTCGGCGGGGCGCACGGAGTTCTGCACGGCGAGGACCAGGACCGGCATCACCATGCCGATGCCGGTACCGAGGACGGCCATCCAGAGGCTGTAGTGCAGCCGGGGCGTGTCCACCTCGAGGCGGGACAGCAGCCACATGCCGAGCACGGACAGGGCGCCGCCCAGGACCGGCCAGACCTTGTAGCGGCCGGTGTGGCTGATGAGCTGCCCGGAGAGGATCGACGCGCCGACGATCCCGGCCATCATGGGCAGCATCAGCAGCCCGGACTCGGTGGCGCTGGCGCCGTCGACCATCTGCAGGAAGGTCGGCAGATAGCTGGCGGCACCGAAGAGCGCCACGCCGATCACCAGGCCCACCAGGCCGGTGACGTTGAAGACGGAGTCCCTGAACAGCCGCAGAGGGATGAGGGGTTCGGGTGCGAAGTGCTCGGCGACGACGAAGAGCACGGCGGCCACGAGCGCTCCGGCGCCGAGTCCGAGGATCTCGCGCGAGCCCCACGCGTACTCGGTGCCGCCCCAACTGGTCAGCAGCACCAGACAGGTCGAGGCCACGGCGAGCAGCAGCGCCCCGAGGAGGTCGAGCCGGGCCCTGGCCTTGGGCTTGGGCAGCTTCAGTACTGCGGTGACGACGGCCAGCGTCAGCAGACCGAACGGCACGTTGAACCAGAAGCACCACCGCCAGGAGAGATGGTCGGTGAAGTAGCCGCCCAGGAGGGGCCCTGCGACCGAGGCCAGGCCGAACGCGGCGCCGATCAGGCCCATGAAGCGCCCGCGTTCACGCGGCGGCACGATGTCCGCGATGATCGCCTGGACACCGGTCATCAACCCGCCCGCGCCGACGCCCTGGAGAGCGCGGAAGGCGATGAGCTGGTCCATGGTCTGCGACCGACCGGCCAACGCCGAGCCGACGACGAAGACGACGATCGCGAACTGGAAGACGCCCTTGCGGCCGAGCAGATCGCCGAGTTTGCCGTAGACCGGCAGTCCGACGGTGGCGGTGAGCAGGTACGCGGTGATCGCCCAGGACATCCTGTCCAGGCCGTGCAGCTCCCCGACGATCTTCGGGAGCGCGGTGGCGACGATCATCTGCTCCAGGGCGGCGAGCAGCAGCGCGAGCATGAGCCCGAAGAACACCAACCGGACCTGGCGCGGGCCGAGTTGCACAGGCTCGGGCGGGGGTGGCGCGAGCGCGGTCGCCGGTTCGTCCTGCACCAGAGTGATCCCGCCCACGTACCGCTCCCCTCGTCGCGCCTACCGACAATTCCCGCTTTGGGCGACAACTGTGAGCAAGCACGACGAGTTACGGCGTAAAGGTGCACGGGGCGGAGATCCACTCGAACCGGTGAGGTGCGCAGGGGCGGGAGCCAACGCCCCAGGAGAGGTTGCCCCTTGGGCTACTTCTCCACCTCGGTGGCGAGGTTGTCGAGGACTGCGTCGTAGATGCGGGCGAGGCCCTTGGGCGCGAAGGTCCGCTCGAAGAAGCCGCCGATGCCGCCGGCGCCGTTCCAGACACTGGTGACGACGACCCGTGACTTGCCCTCGCCGGCCGGGGTGACGCGCCAGGTGGTGACCATCGAGGAGTTGCGGTCCTTCTCGACGAGCTCGCCGTCGGTGGGCTCGCTGACCTCCAGCAGACAGTCCCGGACGCGCTTCTTGGTGGCCTGGAGCTTCCAGTGGACGAGGGTGCCCTCGCCGTCGCCGCCCTCGCGCACCTCGTACTCACTGAACTGCTCCGGCATCACCTTCGCGCGCGTGCCGTTGTATTCGGCGAGGGCGTCGAACACCGTCTCCGCGTCCGCCGCGACGATGCGCTCCGTGGTGGCCTCGACCTGCGCCATTGCGTTCCTCCAGCAGCTGGTTCTTCGGGGGGTCGCACTCAGCCAACCACCCCGCCGCCCGGCCGCCCAAATCGGGGTCCCGACAAGGAGCTTCACAACACTCGAACATACGATCGCACGATCAAGGGAACATGTGTTCTATTCTGTGGTCAGTGCTACCGAGGAGGTGTCATGCGCTGGGAGAACCTCACTGTGGAGTCCGGCTCCGGCCCGGCCGACGCCGCGTTGTTCGGCGCGGACGCGGTGACCACCCGTACCTTCGACTCCCCCGAGTTCCGCGGGATCACCTTCCACGAGATCCGGGCCCGTTCGATCATCAACAGGGTCCCCGGGGCCTCTCGCATGCCGTTCGAATGGACGGTGAACCCCTATCGGGGCTGCACACACGCGTGCGTGTACTGCTTCGCGCGCAGGACGCACAGTTATCTGGACCTCGACACCGGTCTCGGCTTCGACTCCCAGATCGTCGTCAAGGTGAACGCCCCAGAGCTGCTGCGCCGCCAGCTCGGCTCACGCCGCTGGCTCGGCGAGCACATCGCGATGGGCACCAACGTCGACTGCTACCAGCGCGCGGAGGGCCGCTACCGGCTGATGCCGGGCATCCTCGCCGCCCTGCGCGACCACGCGAACCCCTTCTCGATCCTGACGAAGGGCACACTGATCCTGCGCGACCTCGACCTGCTGGTGCAGGCCTCCCAGGTCACGGATGTCGGGATCTCCGTCTCCGTCGGCTTCACCGACCCCGACCTGTGGCGCACGGTAGAGCCGGGCACCCCCGCTCCGGAACGGCGCCTGGACGTCGTACGGGCACTGGGCGAGCACGGCATCGGCTGCGGGGTGCTGATGGCACCGGTGCTGCCCTTCCTCAGTGACCACCCTGCCCAACTGCGGGCCACCGTGCGGGCGATCGCCGCATCCGGGGCGACCTCCGTGACCCCGCTGGTGCTGCACCTGCGTCCCGGTGCCCGCGAGTGGTACATGGCCTGGCTCGGGCATCACCACCCGCATCTGGTGCGCCGGTACGAGCGGTTGTACGCGGAGGGCGCCTACGCCCCCAAGTGGTACCAGCGCCGGATCACCCGCCAGGTACACGAGCTGGCCCAGGAGTACGGAATGGGTCCCACGCGCGCGGGGATGCCCCGCAGGATTCCGCAACCCGTCGAGACCGATCCCACCGGACCCGGCACCGGGGCACCCGAGCCGGTCCAGCTGACCCTTCTCTGAAAGGGTGCCGCCATGAACGACCCGATCCTCGTGCGCGAGATGACCCTCGACGACTGCGAGCGTGTCTCCGAAATCCGTATCCGGGGCTGGCAGCACGCCTACCAGGGTCTGATGCCGCAGCCGTACCTCGACGCCCTCAGCGTGCCGGAGGACGCCGAGCGGCGGCGGATGTTCTTCGTGCGGGCCGGGTCGGAGGTCGTCGACCTGGTCGCGGAACAAGCCGGCGAGGTCGTCGGCTGGGCCTGTCACGGCCCGTACCGGGACGGCGAGATCCGCACCGACGACGCCGAGTTGTACGCGATCTACGTGGACGCCGGGCGGTTCGGCACCGGAGTCGGGCAGGCGCTGCTGCGGGAGGCGGTCCGCCGGTGCGCCGATGCCAGGCACCCGCGCATGCTCCTGTGGGTTCTCAAGGGCAACGAACGCGCCCGGCGGTTCTACGAGCGGGCGGGGTTCGCGGCCGACGGCGCCGAGGAGCCCTTCGACGTGGACGGGATCGCCGTACCGGAGGTGCGGTACGTGCGGGAACCGCTCGGCTGACGGTTCCTCGGGTTCATCTCTGTCCGGGGATGCGCGCCAGCGCGTGCACCGCCGCCTCGGCGAGGGCCGGGTGCGCGAGGGCCTCGTTCAGGACCGGCGCCGCGCGCCGGTCCCCCAGCGTGCCCAGCGCCTCCACACAGGCGAGCGCCACCTGCCGGTGCGGATCGTGCGGTTTCAGACGGCGGGCCAGCGTGGTGATCAGCGCGGGTACGGACTCCGGGGCGCGCAGCCGGCCCAGCAGCCGGACCGGGTGCAGGGCGTAGGCGACGCGCAGTTCGTTGGTCGCGAGAGCGGCCGCCGCGCGGGCCGTGCGCGGATCGCCGAGGCGGGCCAGGGCGTACGCGGCGGAGGCGCAGCGCTGCGGGTCACGGTGGTTGAGGAGGAGGACGAGTGCCTCGAAGGCTCGCCGGTCCCCCGTGAGCCCCAGCCGGAAGGCGGCCAACTCCCTGGCCCACAGCGGCTGTCCGGGGGCGGTGAGGACATCGGCCAGCTCGTCGGGGTCGCCGGTCGCCACCAGGTGTTCGTACGCCTCCGAGGTGTCCGCTCCGGCCTCGGCCCGTAAGCGCTCCGTGAGTGATCGCAACTCTTCGTCCATGATGCCGAGATTAGGTGCGGGAGCGGGGGCGCGTGGGCAGGATCCGGGGACGTACATCACAAAACCGGGGGCTGGCGCGCTCGTTACCCACCGGTTAAGCTCAGACGAGCGAGTTACCCACTCGCTTGCAATACATGCTGACGACGGCCTGGTGACGCAGCCGTCGTGAGTGCGACACGGCTTGGGACAGGGCCGGTCGGACCTCACCGTTCTCCGGGCGTGTGCACGCCCGCGACCACGGCACCGGGCGTGTGCGCTTCGCAGCCCGGCATCACCCGCACTCAGCATTCCGCGCTCCTTTCCTCGCACCCGGTGCGCCGTTCACGGGGCTTCCCTGTTCGCAGGGGCTCCCTATTGGCGCACCCGGGCGCGCTCCCAGTCGTCACCCTCATTCCTGGAGTCCCGCGATGGCCACTCCCCTGTCCGACACCTCTCTGTCCCCGCTCAGGACCGTCGCCGTGGTCGGCCTCGGCACGATGGGCACCGGCATCGCCGAGGTCCTCACCCGCGCCGGCCGCGAGGTCGTCGGCATCGACATCAGCGAGGCCACGGCCGCGAAGGCCGTCGCCACCCTGGAGACCTCGACCGCCCGTGCCGTGGTGCGCGGCCGGCTCACCGAACAGGAGCGCGCGGACGTCCTCGCCCGCTTCCGCACCTCCACCGACCTGCGCGAGGCGGCCGACGCCGATCTGGTCATCGAGGTGGCGCCGGAGTCGTACGAGGTCAAGCACCAGATCTTCCGTGCCCTCGACGACATCGTGCGCCCGGAGACGATCCTCGCGACCGGCACCAACGCCCTCTCCGTCACCCGCCTGGCCGCCGACTCGGCGCGTCCCGAGCGCGTGCTGGGCCTGCACTTCTTCAACCCGGCCCCGGCGATGAAGCTGGTCGAGGTGGTCTCGTCGGTGCTGACCGCGCCGCAGGCCGTCGCCGCGGTCACCGATCTGGCGATCGAGCTCGGCAAGGAGCCCGTCGCGGTCGGCGACCGGCCCGGATTCGTCGCCGACGGGCTGCTGTTCGGCTATCTCAACCAGGCCGCCGCGATGTACGAGGCGAAGTACGCCTCCCGCGAGGACATCGACGCGGCGATGCGGCTGGGCTGCGGTCTGCCCATGGGTCCGCTCGCCCTGCTCGACCTGATCGGCATCGACACGGCCCGCACGGTCCTGGAGGCCATGTACTCCGAGTCCCACGACCGGCTGCACGCCCCGGCGCCCGTCCTCAAGCAGCTCAGCGAGGCCGGCCTGACCGGCAGGAAGACCGGGCGCGGCTTCTACTCCTACGAGGCGCCCGGCGGCTCGACGGTCGTGGCGGACGCGCTCACGCCACTCGCCGACGCTCCCGAGACCCCCGGCCGCGTCGTCCGCTCCGTGGGTGTCGCCGGCTCCGGCACGATGGCCTCCGGTATCGCCGAGGTCTTCGCGAAGGCCGGGTACGCGGTGGTCCTCGCCGCCCGCAGCGAGGAGAAGGCCCAGACCGCCAAGGCCAGGATCGGCACGTCGCTGGCCCGCTCCGTCGACAAGGGCCGCCTGACCGCTGAGGCCGCCGCGCAGACCCTCGACCGGATCACCGCGGCGGGCTCGTACGACGCCTTCGCTGACGTCGATCTGGCCGTCGAGGCCGTCGCCGAGGACCTGGAGGTCAAGCAGCAGCTGTTCGCGACACTGGACAAGGTCTGCAAGCCGGGCGCGGTGCTGGCCACCACCACCTCCTCGCTGCCCGTCGTCGCGTGCGCCCGCGCCACCTCGCGTCCCGAGGACGTGATCGGCATGCACTTCTTCAACCCGGCACCGGCGATGAAGCTGGTCGAGGTCGTCCGTACGGTGCTGACGGCCGACGACGTCCACTCGACGGTCCGTGAGGTCTGCGTCAGGATCAAGAAGCATGCCGTCGACTGCGGCGACCGGGCCGGGTTCATCGTCAACGCGTTGCTTTTCCCGTATCTCAACAACGCGATCAAGATGGTGCAGGAGCACTATGCGTCTCTTGACGACATTGACGCGGCGATGAAGCTGGGCGGCGGCTACCCGATGGGTCCGTTCGAACTGCTGGACGTGGTCGGGCTGGACGTCTCCCTGGCCATCGAGAAGGTCCTGCACCGCGAGTTCCGTGACCCGGGGCTGGCCCCCGCACCGCTCCTGGAGCACCTGGTGGCCGCGGGCTGCCTCGGCCGCAAGACGGGCCGCGGCTTCCGCGAATATGCCCGCCGCTGACGGGGCCGGCGACTGGTCCGGGCCCGACTTCGGGCAGGGGTTCGGGCGCGCCCCCGGGCATGACGAGGACTGGGGCGGCCTCCTCGACCCGGCCTCTGTGCCCCCGCCCGCCCTGGGCGGGGGTGATCCCGGACGGGCGCGCCACCCTGCGCAGATGCAGTACGTTCGGGTCATGTCCCAGCCCGCCAAGTCCTCCCGTACCCCAGCCACGCCCGACGCGCCGGAGAGTGCCGCGGGCGGTCGCGCCGCCGCCCAGCGGCTCAAGATGCGCCGAGAACTGGCGGCGGCTGCGATGGAGCTGTTCTCGGCCAAGGGCTACGAAGGCACCACCGTCGACGAGATCGCGGCGCGGGCCGGCGTGGCCCGCCGCACCTTCTTCCGGCACTTCCGTTCCAAGGAAGAGGCGATCTTCCCGGACCACGACGACACGTTGACCCGGGCCGAGGCGGTTCTCAACGCGGCGCCGGCGCACGAGCATCCGCTCGACACCGTGTGCCGCGGCATCAAGGAAGTCATGAAGATGTACGCGGCCCGGCCGGAGATCTCGGTGGCCCGCTACAAGCTGACGCGCGAGGTCCCGACCCTGCGGGAGGCGGAGATCGCGTCGGTGGCCCGCTACGAACGCCTCTTCACCCGCTATCTCCTGGGCCACTTCGACGAGCACGCCCACGACGACGACGCGAACGACGATCCGCTGCTGGCCGAGGTGGCCGCGTCGGCCGTGGTCACCGCCCACAATCACGTCCTGCGGCGCTGGCTGCGGGCGGGCGGCCAGGGCGACGTCGAGGCACAGCTCGACCACGCGTTCGGGATCGTACGGAAGACCTTCGTCACGGGCATCGTGGCCGGGCGTGACACCGCCGCCCGGAGCGTTCCGGCCTCGGTGGCCTCACAGGGCGAGGTGCTGGTGGCGGTGGCGCGGACCGACGCGCCGCTCGACGAGGTGATGCGCACCATCGAACAGGCGCTGAAGGAACGGTCGTAGGACATAGGAGCCGTACGTACGGAACAGGCGGGTCGCAGTTGCTGCGGCCCGCCTCTTCTGCGTCCGGCGAGGGCTACTCCTCAGTAGCCTTTGATCGATCATCGCTCATTTGTTACGTAAAGATTTCATCTGAGGCCATTTTCTGGCACTCAGTGCCTTGTCACCTGACACGGGGTGTCATACCTTGAAGGTGTCCGGGCGGCCGGCGTGCAGAGACCATTCGTACGTCGGCTGTCCCCGCAAACCCACGTGTTTGCGCGCCCGGACGCCTGCGTCACAGGCAACCTCCCGCGCCACCACGCGCTGCCGAAGCACCACCCGCCGAACCGACGGCACGTCTCACACCCAACCCTCAGCAGCACCGACGTAACCCTCAGCGTCCTCCCTCAGGACGCCATTCGCCGGAGGCAACACCGTGACCGTGAAGGACATCCTGGACGCGATCCAGTCGCCGGAGTCGACTCCGGCCGATTTCGCCGCTCTCCCGCTCCCCGAGTCGTACCGTGCGATCACCGTGCACAAAGACGAGACGGACATGTTCGCGGGCCTCGAAACCCGCGACAAGGACCCCCGAAAGTCGATCCACCTGGACGACGTCCCGGTGCCGGAACTCGGCCCGGGCGAGGCCCTGGTGGCCGTCATGGCCTCCTCGGTCAACTACAACTCGGTCTGGACGTCGATCTTCGAGCCGCTGTCGACCTTCGGCTTCCTGGAGCGTTACGGCAGGCTCAGCGAGCTCACCAAGCGCCACGACCTGCCGTACCACATCATCGGCTCCGACCTCGCGGGCGTCGTCCTGCGCACCGGCCCCGGCGTCAACTCCTGGAAGCCCGGAGACGAGGTCGTCGCGCACTGCCTGTCGGTGGAGCTGGAGTCCTCGGACGGGCACAACGACACGATGCTCGACCCGGAACAGCGCATCTGGGGCTTCGAGACGAACTTCGGCGGCCTCGCGGAGATCGCCCTCGTCAAGTCCAACCAGCTGATGCCCAAGCCGGACCACCTGAGCTGGGAGGAGGCCGCCGCACCCGGGCTGGTCAACTCCACCGCGTACCGCCAGCTGGTGTCGCGCAACGGCGCCGGGATGAAGCAGGGCGACAACGTCCTCATCTGGGGCGCGAGCGGCGGCCTGGGCTCGTACGCCACGCAGTTCGCGCTGGCCGGCGGCGCCAACCCCATCTGTGTCGTCTCCAGCGAGCAGAAGGCGGACATCTGCCGGGCGATGGGCGCCGACGCGATCATCGACCGCAACGCCGAGGACTACAGGTTCTGGGCGGACGAGCACCACCAGGACCCGCGCGAGTGGAAGCGCTTCGGCAAGCGCATCCGCGAGCTGACCGGCGGCGAGGACGTCGACATCGTCTTCGAGCACCCCGGCCGCGAGACCTTCGGCGCGTCCGTCTACGTCACCCGCAAGGGCGGCACGATCGTCACCTGCGCCTCCACCTCGGGCTTCAACCACGAGTACGACAACCGCTACCTGTGGATGTCCCTCAAGCGCATCATCGGCTCGCACTTCGCCAACTACCGCGAGGCCTGGGAGGCCAACCGGCTGGTCGCCAAGGGCAAGATCCACCCGACGCTCTCCAAGGTGTACTCCCTGGAGGAGACCGGGCAGGCCGCCCACGACGTCCACCGCAACGCCCACCAGGGCAAGGTCGGCGTCCTGTGCCTCGCCCCCGAGGAAGGCCTCGGTGTGCGCGACCAGGAGAAGCGCGCCCAGCACATCGACGCCATCAACCGCTTCCGGAACATCTGAGACCGGAGGTCACCGATGACTGAGCGTCAGCCCGCCGAAGGCAAGCGGGAGAAGGACCGGCCGTGGCTCATGCGCACGTACGCCGGTCACTCCACGGCCGAGGCGTCCAACGAGCTGTACCGGCGCAACCTCGCCAAGGGCCAGACAGGTCTGTCGGTGGCCTTCGACCTGCCGACCCAGACCGGGTACGACCCCGACCACATCCTCGCCCGCGGCGAGGTCGGCCGGGTCGGCGTCCCCGTCTCGCACCTCGGTGACATGCGCCGGCTGTTCCAGGACATCCCCCTGGACCAGATGAACACCTCGATGACGATCAACGCCACCGCCATGTGGCTGCTGGCGCTCTACCAGGTCGTCGCCGAGGAGCAGGGTGTCGACATCACCACGCTCCAGGGGACGACCCAGAACGACATCGTCAAGGAGTACCTGTCCCGGGGCACCCACGTGTTCCCGCCGACACCCTCGCTCCGGCTGACGACCGACATGATCTGCTACACGGTCAACCACATCCCCAAGTGGAACCCGATCAACATATGCAGCTATCACCTCCAGGAGGCGGGGGCGACCCCGGTCCAGGAGATCGCGTACGCCATGTCGACGGCCGTCGCGGTGCTGGACGCCGTACGGGACTCGGGGCAGGTGCCCGCCGAGAAGTTCGGTGACGTCGTCGCCCGTATCTCCTTCTTCGTCAACGCGGGTGTCCGGTTCATCGAGGAGATGTGCAAGCTGCGGGCGTTCGGGCGGATCTGGGACCAGATCACGCGCGAGCGGTACGGCATCGAGAACCCCAAGCAGCGGCGCTTCCGGTACGGCGTACAGGTCAACTCCCTCGGGCTGACCGAGGCGCAGCCGGAGAACAACGTCCAGCGGATCGTGCTCGAGATGCTGGCGGTGACGCTCTCGAAGGACGCACGCGCGCGTGCCGTTCAGCTCCCGGCGTGGAACGAGGCCCTGGGGCTGCCCCGGCCCTGGGACCAGCAGTGGTCCCTGCGGATGCAGCAGGTGCTCGCCTACGAGAGCGACCTGCTGGAGTACGAGGACATCTTCGCCGGGTCGCACGTCGTCGAGGCGAAGGTCGCCGAGCTGGTCGAGGAGTCGCTCGCCGAGATCGCCCGTATCGAGGAGATGGGCGGCGCGATGGCCGCCGTCGAGTCGGGCTATCTGAAGTCGAACCTCGTCGCCTCGCACGCCGAGCGCCGGGCTCGTATCGAGTCCGGCCAGGACAAGATCGTGGGCGTCAACATCTTCGAGTCGACCGAGCCGAACCCGCTCACGGCCGACCTCGACGCGGCGATCCAGACGGTCGATCCGGCCGTCGAGGCCCAGGTGACGTCGGCGCTCCAGGGCTGGCGCGACACGCGCTACCAGCCCCCCTTCAACCACCCGCGCCCCTGCAAGGCCCTGGAGCGGCTCAAGGAGGCCGCGAAGGGCACCGACAACCTCATGGAGGCCACCTTGGAGTGCGCCCGCGCCGGCGTCACGACCGGCGAGTGGGCCGGGGCCCTGCGTGAGGTGTTCGGGGAGTTCCGGGCGCCGACCGGTGTCTCGTCCGCCCCGGTCGCGATGGCCGCCGCCGAGGGCACCGGGCTGGCGCTGGTCCGCCGCAAGGTGGAGATCACCGCGCGGGAGATGGGCGTCGGCAAGCTGCGTTTCCTGGTCGGCAAGCCGGGTCTGGACGGGCACTCCAACGGCGCCGAGCAGATCGCCGTGCGGGCCCGGGACGCCGGGTTCGAGGTGGTCTACCAGGGCATCCGGCTCACCCCGGAGCAGATCGTGGACGCGGCGATCGCCGAGGACGTGCACGGAGTCGGCCTGTCCATCCTGTCCGGATCGCACGCCCAGCTGGTGCCGGACGTGGTGGAACGGCTCCGTGTGGCCGGTGCCACAGACGTACCTGTCATCGCCGGTGGGATCATCCCCCATGGTGACGCCGAAAAGCTCAGGGCTGCGGGCGTGGCCGCGGTCTTCACCCCGAAGGACTTCGACATCACCGGAATCATCGGCCGCATCGTCGACGAGATCCGGAAAGCGAACAAGCTCGACCCCCTGGAGGTCCCCGCATGACCACGCCCGTCAACCGACTGCGTCCGCGACGCTCCTGTCTCGCGGTCCCCGGGAGCAACCCCCGTTTCCTGGAGAAGGCCCAGGGGCTGCCGGCCGACCAGGTCTTCCTGGACCTGGAGGACGCGTGCGCCCCGCTGGCCAAACCCGAGGCGCGGCACACCATCGTCAAGTTCCTCAACGAGGGTGACTGGACGGGCAAGACCAGGGTCGTGCGCGTCAACGACTGGACGACCGAGTGGACGTACCGCGATGTCGTGACGGTGGTCGAGGGCGCGGGCCCGAATCTCGACTGCATCATGCTGCCGAAGGTGCAGACCGCCCAGCAGGTCGTCGCGCTGGATCTCCTCCTCACCCAGATCGAGAAGACGATGGGCTTCGAGGTCGGCAGGATCGGCATCGAGGCGCAGATCGAGAACGCCCAGGGCCTCAACAACGTCAACGAGATCGCGACGGCCTCCCCGCGCGTCGAGACGATCATCTTCGGCCCGGCCGACTTCATGGCGTCGATCAACATGAAGTCGCTTGTCGTGGGTGAGCAGCCGCCCGGCTACCCGGCGGACGCCTACCACTACATCCTGATGAAGATCCTGATGGCCGCCCGCGCCAACAACCTCCAGGCGATCGACGGCCCCTACCTGCAGATCCGCAACGTCGACGGGTACCGGGAGGTCGCCCGGCGTGCCGCCGCCCTAGGTTTCGACGGCAAGTGGGTACTGCACCCGGGACAGGTCGAGGCGTCCAACGAGATCTTCTCGCCGTCCCAGGAGGACTTCGACCATGCCGAGCTGATCCTGGACGCGTACGAGTACTACACGTCCGAGGCGGGCGGCAAGAAGGGCTCCGCGATGATCGGCGACGAGATGATCGACGAGGCGAGCCGCAAGATGGCCCTGGTCATCTCGGGCAAGGGCCGCGCGGCCGGCCTGCGGCGCACCTCCAAGTTCGAAGCCCCGGAGGCCTGAGCACCATGCAGTTCGGACGCACCTACGAGGAGTTCGAGGTCGGGGCGGTCTACAAGCACTGGCCCGGAAAGACCGTCACGGAGTACGACGACCACCTGTTCTGCCTCCTGACGATGAACCACCACCCGCTCCACATGGACGCCAACTACGCGGAGAACACGACCGACTTCGGCAAGAACGTCGTCGTGGGGAACTACATCTACTCCCTCCTGCTGGGCATGTCCGTGCCGGACGTGTCGGGCAAGGCGATCGCGAACCTGGAGGTCGAGTCGCTCAAGCACGTGGCGCCGACCTTCCACGGCGACACGATCTACGGCGAGACGACGGTCCTCGACAAGACGCCCTCCCGGTCGAAGAACGACCGCGGGATCGTCTACGTGGAGACCAAGGGCTACAAGCAGGACGGCACGCTGGTCTGTGTGTTCCGCCGCAAGGTGATGGTGCCGACCGAGACGTACATCAAGGAGCGCGGCGGCGAGCAGCCCGGCCGCCCCCAGCTCAGGGAGCAGGAGAAGTAGCCATGGCGCGACTCGCCCAGACCGCCGGTCTGACCGACATCCAGCAGGAAATCCTGTCCACGGTCCGGGACTTCGTGGACAAGGAGATCATCCCGGTCGCGACCGGGCTGGAGCACCGCGACGAGTATCCGCAAGCGATCGTCGACGGCCTCAAGGAGTTGGGTCTGTTCGGCCTGATGATCCCCGAGGAGTACGGCGGCCTTGGCGAGTCGCTCCTGACGTACGCGCTCTGCGTCGAGGAGATCGCGCGCGGCTGGATGTCGGTCTCCGGGATCATCAACACGCACTTCATCGTGGCGTACATGCTCAAGCAGCACGGCACGCAGGAGCAGAAGGACCACTTCCTGCCGAGGATGGCGGCCGGCGACGTCCGCGGCGCCTTCTCGATGTCGGAGCCGGCGCTCGGCTCGGACGTGTCGGCCATCACCTCGAAGGCGGTCCGGGACGGCGACGAGTACGTCCTCAACGGCCAGAAGATGTGGCTGACGAACGGCGGAACGTCCAACCTGGTCGCCGTGCTCGTCCGAAGTGACGAAGGACACCCGGAGGGGACCGCTCCCCACAAGTCGATGACGACCTTCCTGGTCGAGAAGGAGCCGGGCTTCGGTGAGGTCCGGCCCGGTCTCACCATCCCGGGGAAGATCGACAAGATGGGCTACAAGGGCGTCGATACCACCGAACTCATCATGGACGGACTGCGGATTCCGGCCAATCGCGTTCTCGGTGGCACCACCGGCCGGGGTTTTTACCAAATGATGGACGGTGTCGAGGTGGGGCGCGTCAATGTGGCGGCGCGTGGCTGCGGTGTCGCTCAGCGTGCGTTCGAACTCGGCGTCTCGTATGCCCAGCAACGGCACACCTTCGGCAAACCGATCGCCCAGCACCAGGCGATCCAGTTCAAGCTGGCCGAGATGGCTACCAAGGTCGAGGCCGCCCATGCGATGATGGTGAACGCGGCACGCAAAAAGGACTCCGGTGAGCGAAACGACCTCGAAGCAGGGATGGCGAAGTACCTCGCCTCCGAGTACTGCAAGGAGGTCGTGGAAGACGCCTTCCGGATCCACGGCGGCTACGGCTTCTCCAAGGAGTACGAGATCGAGCGCCTCTACCGGGAGGCCCCGATGCTGCTGATCGGCGAAGGGACCGCCGAGATCCAGAAAATGATCATCGGGCGCAGGTTGCTCGAAGAGTACAAATTCCAGGGCTGATTGTCCGCTTCGGGGTGTTTTCTTGGAGAAGAAGGTCACACCCCGTCAGCACTCCTCAGCCGCCGACTCCGCTTCCTGGCTTACCCAGTTGTGGTCGTGAGCCGCTACGATCGACGGAAAGCCGCCGTCCCCTGATACAGCGCGGCATCATCCGCTACGAAGGTCATCCATGCCCCACAGCCAAACCTCTGCACCTCGCGACAGCCTGGCAGGCGTACGCCTGGCGCGCGGAGCATCGCCGTGGCTCCTCCCGACCGTCGCCACCGCAGCCCTCAGCCTGGTACGCGCGCGCAAGTCCGGCGCCGCCAAGGCCGTGGCCGTACCCGTCACCGCACTGGCGGCGGGCATGCTGTGGTTCTTCCGCGACCCCGAGCGCGAGATCGCCCAGGGCCGGGTCATCTCCCCCGCCGACGGCGTGGTCCAGAGCATCATGCCCTGGAAGGACGGCCGCACCCGCGTCGCGATCTTCATGAGCCCGCTCAACGTACACGTCAACCGCGCGCCCCTGTCCGGCACAGTGACGTCCGTGGAGCACATCCCCGGCGGGTTCGTTCCGGCGTTCAACAAGGAGAGCGAGAACAACGAGAGAGTTGTCTGGCACTTCGACACCGAGCTCGGTGACATCGAGATGATCCAGATCGCCGGTGCGGTCGCTCGCCGCATCGTCCCGTACGTCCCGCAGAGCACGAAGGTCGAGCAGGGCGACCGGATCGGCCTGATCCGTTTCGGCTCGCGCGTCGACATCTATCTCCCCGAGGGTGTCGAGGTCGCGGTCGAGGTCGGCCAGAAGACGGTGGCAGGGGTGACTCGCATTGACCGTGATTGATCCCGAGACCCAGTGGGTGCCGGAGGCCGACGAGGTGGGTGACGACGAGGAGGAGATGCCTCTTTCTCTCCGCCTCTCAATAGCGGACACCCTCACCCTCGGCAACGCCACCTGTGGCTTCATGGCGGTGTACTTCACCACCACGGGCATCCTGATCCCGCACCTCACCGGCAGTGACGAGTCGGGCATGGCCCGTCACTCGGCGGCGACCGCGGTGATCCTGATGCTCTGCGCGGCGGTCTTCGACCTCTTCGACGGTCTGGTCGCCCGCAAGCTGCGCTCCTCCCCCATGGGCGCCGAGCTGGACAACCTCTCCGACCTGATCAGTTTCGGTCTCGCACCGGCGTACTTCGTGCTGGTGTACGGCATGGTCGCGGACGACGCCTACCAGAAGGTGGCCGCGGTCGGCGCGATCGTCGTCCTGCTCGCCGTGGTGCTGAGGCTCGCGAGATTCTCGTGCGTGACGGTGAAGGACGGCACCTTCCAGGGCATGCCGAGCCCCTTCGGCGCCCTGACGGTCGTCTCGATCGTGCTCCTGGAACTGCCGTTCGTGGCCACGCTCATGGCCATCGTCGGCACCGCCTGGCTGATGGTGAGCCGGGTCGAGTACCCGAAGCCGCGGGGTCCGCTCGCGATCGCGATGATCGCCTGGATCGTCTCCGGAATGGGCCTCCTGGCGGCCTGGGCCTTCGACGCCCCCGGTGGCCAGCTCCTCCTCCAGACCGGCTGCGCCCTGCAGCTCGTCCTGGGCGCGGTGATCCCGCTCTTCGCCACGGCCCGCCGTGTGAACAACTTCCGCGGCACCCGCCGCGAGGCACGCGCGGCACAGCTGCCGTAGCGGTCGCGCGACGCGCTTGTACGGAGGCCCCCGAACCGGACGGTTCGGGGGCCTCCGCGTTGTGTGCGGAGTTCTCCGCGCCCACGCCGGGGCTCACGCGCCCGGCGAGTAGCCCTCCGCGACGGACGACGCCTCGGACTCCCGTACGACCTTCATGCCTCCGGTCACGCCCTTGTCGGGCTGGAGGATCACGCTCTCCTTGGACGAGGGTGCCTTGGGGTCCGTGAAGTCCTGCGGGCTGCCGAAGCCGACGTCGAACGCGTTGATCGTCAGCAGGGCCCTGTCCACGCCCGCGCGGGTGAGGTCCTTGTTCGCGCAGGCCTTCTTCAGTGCCTCGCCGAAGACGGAGACCGCCGTCCAGCCGGCCACCACACCGTTGTCCAGCGAGTCACTCGGGTACGCCGCCTGGTAGTCGGCCACGAGTTTCTGCGCCTGCGGGGTGTCCGCCCCGATGGGCAGAGCCGGTGAGGCGACCCAGTAGTTCTTGGACAGGGCCGCCCCCGCCTGGGTGGCCAGGAGCTGCGGGGCAAAGGCCGAGTTGTTGCCGATGACGGGGACGTCGAACCCGCCGGCCGCGGCCACTCCGACCAGTGAGGCGGCCTGACGCGGGCCCGCGCTGATCACGATCGCCTTGACGCCCGCCTGTTTCAACGCGGCGACCTGGGCGGTCATGTCGTTGTCGGTCGGCTTGATCTTCTGCTCGACGACCGTCAGCCCCGACTTCTCCGCCATGTACTTGGCACCGGCCAGGGCACTCTCCCCGTAGTCCCCCTCGAAGTAGACATGACCGATCTTGTCGCCCTTCTTGATCCCTTTCTCATTGATCAAGAAGTCGACCGCGTTGATCGTCTCAATGTCGTACGTTGACCCGATCACGCGTATGTATGGGCTGCCGAGCAGCGAGGCCGCCCACGCCTGTGGCAGCACCAGGACCTTGTCCTGGCCGTCGATGCGCTGTTTCACCGCCGCGACGAACGGCGAGCCGATGAACTGGGCGAAGCCCAGCACCTTCGGCGCCAGCTCCGTGTAGCCGGAGACGGCCTTCTGCGGGTCGTAGCCGTGGTCACGGACGGTCAGGGCCACCTGTCGGCCGCAGACCCCTCCGGCCGCGTTCAGCTGCTTCACGTACAGCTGCTGGGCCTGGGTGACGCTCTTGCCGAGGGTCGCGTAGACCCCGGTCATGTCCGTGAGCGCGCCGAGCGTGATCGTCTTGGCCGACACACCCACGTCGGTCTTGACACCGCCCGCCGACGCCGAGCCGTTGCCGCCCCCGTCGTCGTCCTTGGTCTTCGAGCTGCACCCGGCCAGTGCGAGCAGCACGGCGAGCGCGCCCGCGGCGGCTCGGGCCGCGTATCTCGTGGTCATCGTTCCTCCCCTGGATTACGTCCGAAGCGGCGCCGGGCGGCGCCCAGTCCGACCAGCCCGCCCGGCAGGAAGAGCACCACCGCCACGACGGCGGCGCCGTACAGGTACCGGGACGCCTCGCCCGGTGCGATCCCGCCCGTGCCCGGGGCGGAGACCAGGGGCAGGGCGTCGCTGTAGCGGGTCAGCAGCTGCGGCAGCAGCGAGACGAACGCCGCGCCGACCACCGCCCCGGAGACCGAGCCGAGCCCTCCGATGACGATCATGGCGAGGTACTCCAGCGAGAGCGTGATGCCGTAGTAGTCGGGCACGGTCCGCTGGAAGACGAGGGCGAGCAGGACGCCGGCGAGCCCCGCGTACATCGAGGACAGGACGAAGACGGCGGCACGGTAGCGGGCCACGGGCACGCCGATCACCCCGGCGGCGACGCGGTGGTCACGGACGGCGTTCATGGCCCGCCCCGGCCGCCCGCGCAGGACGCCACGGGCGAACAGGGCGCCCCCGAGCAGGAGGACGAGTCCGGCGTACCAGAGCTTCTCGGCGGAGCCGAACGGCACGTTGGCGACCAGGAGTTCGCGGTCGTCGAAGGTGAGGCCGAAGAGGCTCAGCGGCGGTACGTCACGGCCGTTGAAGCCGCCGGTGAGGTCACGGGCGTTGAACAGCACGTGCTGGCCGATGAAGATCAGGGCGATGGTGGCGATACCGAGGTAGGGGCCGCGCAGGCGCCCCGCGATCGGGCTGAACAGGCCGCCCGCGACGCCCGCGACGAGCGTGGCCAGCACGACAGCGAGCCAGGTGGGCAGCCCGAGCCCGGTCAGCCCGTCGCCCCCGTCGGCGGCGAACACGCAGTAGGCGTAGGCGCCGACCGCGAGGAAGAAGGCGTGGCCCATGGAGAGCTGGCCGGTGGCGCCGGTGAGGAGGTTGATCCCGATGGCGCCGATCCCTGCGGCCATGGCGAACAGGCCGGCCTGGAGCCAGAAGCGGTCCAGGTAGAACGGGAGGGCGAGCAGCAGAAGGGCGCCCGCGGCGGCCGTGTACGTACACGCGTGCGGCCGGCGGAGCACGCTTCGGGGCTTGGCGGCCGGGTCGGCGAGGACGTCAGACACGGGCCGGCTCCTTCGTGCCGAAGAGCCCGGCGGGCCGGACGAGCAGGATCGCGACCATGACCAGATAGGGCGCGAGGTCGCCGAGGCCCCGGCCCATGAAGGCCAGGTCGCTCTGGTAGCCGGTGGCGAGGGACTCCGTGACGCCGACGACCAGGCCGCCGACGAGGGCGCCGGTCGTGGAGTCGAGGCCGCCGAGGATGGCGGCCGGGAACGCCTTGAACGCGGCGAGCGAGGTGGCCCGTTCGAGACCCGGGGTCGGGAAGACGGTGAGGAACAGGGCGGCGACGGCCGCGAGTCCGCCCGCGACGGCCCAGGCGCCGAGCGAGACCCGGCCCAGCCTGACGCCCATCAGGGCGGCCGTCTCCGGGCTCTCGGCCGCCGCCCGCATCGCCACGCCCCAGCTGGTGTAGCGGAAGGCGAGCAGGAAGGCCGTGATGAGCAGGGCCGCGGCGGCGAAGGCGGCGATCCGGGTGTGCGCGAGCGAGATCGGGCCGAGAGTGAGGACGGCGTCGCCCCAGGGGTCGCCGAGCGCGAGGACGTCCGTACCGAGGCGGCGGGTGAGTTCGGTGGTCAGCAGGATGTCGACGCCGATGGTGACGATGGCCAGCACACTGTGGTCGCCGCCCCGGGCGCGGCGCATCACCAGGAACTCGACGGCCGCGCCGACTAGTGCGGCGCCGGCGATTCCCGCGAGCAGCGCCGGCCAGAAGCCGACGTCGTCGTGGAGGGAGGCGGTGACGTAGCCCCCGGCGAGCAGCAGCGAGGCGTGCGCGAAGTTGACGACCTCCGTGGCCCGGAAGATCACGACGAAACCGAGGGCGATGAGGGCGTAGACGGAGCCCATGGAGATGCCGTTGAGGAGGAGTTCGGCGAAGGTGCTCACGGGGTGGCCTCCGCACCGAGATAGGCCCGTACGACGTCCGGGTCGTTCTGTACGTCCGCCGGGGCCCCGTCCGCGATCAGCCGGCCGAAGTCCAGGACCGTGACCGTGTCCGCGAGTCTCATCACCACCCCCATGTCGTGCTCCACCAGGACGATCGAGATGCCGAGGCTGTCGCGGACCCCGGCGATGACGGCCGCGACCCGGCGCCGTTCGTCGGCGGTCATCCCGGCCACCGGTTCGTCGAGGAGCAGCAGCCGTGGCTCCATGCACAGGGCCCTGGCGAGTTCCGCGAGCTTCTGCTGCCCGTAGGGCAGGGAGCCGGCGGGGCGTCCCAGGTGCCCCTCCAGGCCGACGAACCCGGCGATCTCCCGCACGCGCGCGCGGTGCCGGCGTTCCTCGTGTGCCGCCGACGGCAGCCGGAGTCCGGCGGCGACGAAGCCGGTCCTGGTCAGCCGGTGGCGGCCGAGCAGCAGACTGTCCTCGACGGTGGCGTGGGGCGGCAGGGCGAGGTTCTGGAAGATACGGGCGACGCCCAGGCCGGCGATGCGGTGCGGGGGCATGCCGGTCAGCTCGTGCTCACCGAAGCGGACGCTGCCCGAGGTGGCCCGGTAGACACCGGACAGGACGTTGAAGCAGGTGGACTTGCCCGCGCCGTTGGGGCCGATCAGGGCGTGGACAGTGCCGGGGCGGACGGTGAAGGTGACGTCGTCGAGGGCGAGGAGACCGGCGAAACGGACGGTGAGGTGATCAACGTTGAGGGACGGTACGGGGTGGGCATCAAGGGTGGACGACGGTTTGTCAACTCTGGTCAATGTGGATCAACCCTCCCATCTGGTCAACCTCGGAGTGGACCGCGTCAACCCGGACGCACCCGCTCCACCCATCGCCCCTGCCGCGTCCGCCGCCGCGTCCTCGTCCACCACGCCCAGATAGCGGCGCCGTACCTCGTCGGAGGCGGCGAGTTCGGCGCAGGGGCCGGAGAGGGTGACCTCGCCGACCTCCAGGACGTAGGCCTGGGTGGCCAGCCGAAGGGCCAGGGCGGCGTTCTGTTCGACGAGCAGGACGGAGGTGCCCTGGGCGTTGATCTCGCGCACGGTGTCGGCGATCCGCGCGGCCATCAGCGGGGCCAGGCCGAGCGACGGCTCGTCGAGGAGCAGGACCCTGGGGGCGGCCATGAGGGCACGGGCGACGGCCAGCATCTGCTGCTCGCCGCCCGACAGCAACCCGGCGCGCTGCTGGGCGCGCTCGGCGAGGACGGGGAACAGTTCGTGCACGCGGCGCAGGGCGGCGGCCCGTTCCGCGCGTCCGCCGCTCGCGCCCAGGGCTCCGGCGCGCAGATTGTCGGCGACGGTCATCCGGGCGAACACCCGTCGTCCTTCCGGTACTTGGGACACCCCGGCGGCCACCACCCGGTCGGGGGCGAGCCCGTCGATCCGGCGTCCGCCGAGCGTGACGGTGCCGCCGGTCGTCGCCCCGCCCTGGAAGGAGAGGGTGCGGCTGATGGCCCGCAGCAGCGTGGACTTGCCGGCGCCGTTGCCGCCCAGCACCGTCACGACGGCCGCCTCGGGCACCTCCAGCGACACCTGCCGAAGGGCACGCACGGGCCCGTACCCGACCGACAGGTCCCGTACGACGAGATCGGCGCCGCCCGGAGAGCTGCCCGGGGAGCCGTCCGGAGATCCCCTTGTCCCACCGCCCATGGCGTCCGCTCCTTCCCGTACACACGTCCGGTGTGGCGCTCACCCCAGCACCGGGGCGGGCGTCCGTCCACGGGTCGCGGCCGAACCCGCGCCGAAACGTGGCCGGGGACCAGCGGACTCCGCCGCCCGTTGTGCGCGTGCACAACGCTGCGTGTCAGGGGCCTGCCGAAGGGGCGCGGAGGGTGGCATCCTCCGCTCATGGGACCGCGCAGAAGGCGTACGGGTCATGACTGGCAGGTGCTCGCCGAGGCTTGCACGGCGCTGCTGGAACGGGTGCCGGAGCTGGTGGACGAACATGTGCGGCAACTGTCGGAGCACTCCCCCGTCTACGGCCAGGTCCTCCCGTACGACCAGCAGTGGCGGGAGGCGGAGGAGGCGATGCGGATCGGCATCGGGACGATCTCCGCGCCCCGGAACTCACCGCGCCGCGACCTGGAGTACGCGGAGGACGCGGGCCGGCGCCGCGCCCAGCAGGGGCTGCCGCTGGAGCTGCTGGTGCACGCGTACCGGAGTGCGGGCTATCTGGTGTGGGACGCGCTGCTGGAGGGCGCGGGCGGCCAGGAACCGGAGCGGCTCGGCGTACTGATGCGGTCGGCGACCCTGGTGTGGTCGGCGATCGACGCGCAGGCGGCGACGGCGACGGAGGCCTACCGGGCGACCGAGACGGAGTTACGTCGGCGTACGGACGAGCAGTTGCAGGCGTTGCTGGACGCCCTGCTCGACGGTCAGGAGTCACCGGGGCTGGCCGCCAGGGCCGCGGCGGGGCTCGATCTGCCGGAGCGGGGCGCGTACGCGGTGGTGGTGCTGCGGGCGGAGCGGCGGGACCCTCGGGAGGCCTTCCACCGGCCGTTGCGGGGTGCCGGGTACCGGTTCGTGTGGCGGATGCGGGCCGACCAGGAGGTGGGCGTGGTGCTGCTGGGGCCCGACCAGGGACTCGACGCGGTGGCGCAGGCGCTGAGCGGACGGTGTTCGGGGGCGGGCGGGATCAGTCCCGTCGTACCGGGGCTGGCCGAGCTGGGGCGGGCCCGGCGGCTGGCCGAACTGGCGTTGCGTACCTGCCCGCCGGACGCGAGCGAGGTCGTACGCCTGGATCAGCGGATGCCGACGGCGCTGGTGGTGAGCCAGCCGGAACTCGCGAACCGGCTGGTCTCGGCCGTCTTCGGCGCGCTGGCCGGGCTGGAGCCCGCCGACCGGGAGGTGCTGCTGGAGACCCTCGATGTGTGGCTGGCCTGCGAGGGGTCGGCGGGACGGGCGGCCGGGCGGCTGTACTGCCACCGCAACACGGTGTTCAACCGGCTTCGGCGGCTGGAACAGCTGACGTCCAGGTCACTGGCCAGGCCGCGCGATCTGATCGAGATGACGCTGGCGCTGGACGCGTACCGGCTGTCGGGGCCGGCGGGCGCGCAGGAGGAGACCGCGCGCCTTGCCCAGTGACGCGGTCGGTGTCCTCCGGGCCTCAGACCAGGAAGTCCCGTCCGATGTTCTCCGCGACCCGTTCCAGGAGCGGCCCGGCGTCGGCGACGCACTTCGCGAGGTCCGGCTCGATCTCCGTCAGGGGATACGCGCGTCGGATGCCGGCCCGGCCCAGTGCCTCCGGGCGCAGGGCGAGGCGCCCGCAGACCGCGACGACCTCGCGGCCCTCGGCCCGGGCCGCCGCGGCGACCCCGGCCGGGGCCTTGCCGTGCAGGGTCTGCTCGTCGAGGGAGCCCTCGCCGGTGATCACCAGCGTGGCGCGGTCCAGGGCTGCCGCGAAGCCGAGGACGTCGAGCATGACCTCGATGCCGGGCCGGAACCGGGCGCCGAGGACCAGGGCGCCGTAGCCGATGCCACCGGCGGCGCCCGCGCCCGGCGCGGACGCGTACTCGGCTGCCTTCGCGCCGAGCGCTGTCTCCAGGATCTTCGCGTAGTGCGCGAGGGCCTCGTCCAGGGCGGCCACGTCGTCCGGGGAGGCGCCCTTCTGCGGGCCGTACACCGCGGGCGCTCCCTTCGGCCCGGTCAGCGGGTTGTCCACGTCGCTGGCCAGCACGAAGTCGACGTCCGCGAGGCGGGTGTCGAGGCCCGAGAGGTCGGCCGTGGCGAGTCCGTCCAGGCCGCCGCCGCCAGGCGGCACGGGCTCGCCGTCGGCGTCCAGGAAGCGCGCGCCGAGCGCGGAGAGCATGCCCGCGCCCCCGTCGGTGGTGGCGCTGCCGCCGACCCCGAAGACGATCGTGCGCGCACCCGCGTCGAGCGCGGCCCGCAGCAGTTCTCCCGAGCCGTACGTCGATGCCGAGAGCGGCGCGAAGACGCCCGCGGGCAACCGCTGCAGCCCGCTCGCCTCCGCCATCTCCACCACCGCGGTGTCGCCGCGCAGCGCGAACGCGGCCGTCACCTCGTGCCCGAGCGGTCCCGCGACCCGTACCTCACGCCGTTCGAATCCGGCGGCGACAGCGGCGGCCACGGTCCCGTCACCTCCGTCGGCCACGGGAAGCGACTCGACCTCGACATCGGGGGCGGCCCTGCGCAGCCCGGCGGTCACCCGCTCGGCGACCTCCACAGCCGTCAGTGATCCCTTGAACTTGTCGGCGGCGATCAGCACCCGAGTCGTCCGCACACCTGTCACCTTCGCCGTAACCGCAGCGTCCGCCACCCTGTGTTCCCCTTGCTCTCGGCCCCGTACACGTCAGGGCAGTCGCGCCGCTGCGACCTTAACCGCAGGAGACCCGCCCCGTCATTCCCTCCTCCCCGCTCACAGCCAGGACATCCGCGCCCGCGCGAAGTCGTGGACCCCACCCGCAGGTGTGACGGAACGCCGACGGACGTCTCCGGGTCATCTCCCCTGGTTACGCTTCCCGGATGACCATTCAAGACTTCGCCACGTACATCGCCGGCCTGCCCCGTGTCCTGGCCGGCGCCGCCGCGCTCTTCCGGGACGCCGACGGACGGATCCTGCTCGTCGAGCCCAACTACCGTGAGGGCTGGGCCCTTCCGGGCGGCACGATCGAGTCGGACG
Source organism: Streptomyces kryoterrae (assembly GCF_054072135.1). Taxonomy (NCBI): domain Bacteria; kingdom Bacillati; phylum Actinomycetota; class Actinomycetes; order Kitasatosporales; family Streptomycetaceae; genus Streptomyces; species Streptomyces kryoterrae. The sequence goes on from NZ_CM133358.1 coordinate 1,722,325, forward strand.
ACGGGGAGACCCCACGTCAGGGCGCGCGCCGGGAGACCCTTGAGGAGATCGGCCTCGACCGTGAACTCGGCCGTCTGCTGGCCGTCGACTGGGTCCACATCGCGGGCCACCCGCCGCTGGTGGCGTACCTGTACGACGGTGGCGTCCTCGGCGAGGACGAGCTGAAGTCGATCACCTTGCAGGAGGAGGAGCTGCTGTCGTGGCGGCTGGTACCGCGCGAGGATCTCGCCGAGTACCTCCAGGGCTCCCTGGGCCGCCGGGTCCTGCACGCCCTCGACGTCCTGGTGGAGGGCGGGGGAACGGCGGAACTGGAGAACGGCAGCCGGGTGGCCTGACGAGTACCCCAGGACGCGGTTCAGCCCTGAACGTCCGGCGGCCGCACATCGTCCGCCGGCCGCCGCGCGTCGTCGCGCTCGGCGACCCGGGCCTCCGTGCGGTGACCGCGGGCGATGTAGTCCCGTACGACGAGTTCGACGGCGTCCTGGGGGTTCCCGACGCCCGCGAGCACCATGACCTCGACGATGAGTTCGGCGTCGAGCGAGACGGAGACCTTGGCTGCCATGCGCGGACAGTAACACCGGGCGCGTGTTGGTACACCGGCTGTGGGTGACGGGCCTTGGGCCGTAATCCGCTCGCCGCCCCGAACCCCGGCACCTACGCTCGGCAGCATGACCAAGCCTCTCGTCGCCGTCCTCAGCGGCGCCGGAATCTCGACCGACTCCGGCATCCCCGACTACCGCGGCCCGAACGGCCTGTGGCGGCGCGATCCCGAGGCCGAGAAGCTCGTGACGTACGACTACTACATGGGCGATCCCGAGATCCGGCGCCGTTCCTGGCAGATGCGGCGCCAGAACCGGACCCTCCAGGCCGAGCCCAACGCCGCGCACCGGGCCGTGGCCGAGCTGGAGCGGGCCGGGGTGCCCGTGCGGGTGATCACGCAGAACGTCGACGGGCTGCACCAGCTCGCCGGGATGCCCGCTCGCAAGGTACTCGAACTACACGGCACCGCACGGGAGTTCGTGTGCACCGAGTGCCATGCGCGCGGGCCCATGGAGGACGCCCTCGCCCGGGTCGAGGCCGGCGAGGACGATCCGCCGTGTCTGACGTGCGGCGGGATTCTCAAGTCGGCGACGGTGATGTTCGGTCAGCGGCTCGACCCGGTCGTCCTCGGCGATGCCCTCGCCGTCACCAAGGCCTGCCAGGTGTTCATCGCCGTCGGAAGCAGCCTCCAGGTGCAGCCCGCCGCCGGGCTCGTCGGGGTCGCCGCCGACCATGGCGCCCGGCTCGTCATCGTCAACGCCGAGCCGACCCCGTACGACGACCGGGCCGACGAGGTCGTACGCGAACCGATCGGCACGGCCCTGCCCCAACTGCTGGGCGAGCTGAGGCAGTCCGGGGCAGCCTAGGTGCGTGGAGTTCACAGCGGCGGGGGCTCCGTGAGTCCTCCCGTCGTCACGACAGGTGTGGACGTGATCGTCACCGTGGCGGTGGCCAGGCCGCTGCGCGTGGCACGGACGGTGATGGTACCGGCGGTGCGCGTCGTGCGTACGAAGACTCTGTTGATGCCCGCTTCCGTGCTGACGTAGGACTGGAACACGCTGTACGGGACGCCCGGGTTGTGGCCGCCGAGGAGTTTCGCCGGGCCGGTGACCGTGAAGTCCACGCGGGCCTGGTCGGTCGGAACGCGGCGGCCCGCCGAGTCCACCGCCTCGACGTCGATCATCGCCACGTCGGTGCCGTCGGCCTTCAGGCCGTCGGGTGAGACGTGTGCGGTGAGCCGGAGGGCGGCGGGTGTGCCCGTCGTCTGTTTCTGCGCGCGGGTCAGTTCGGTGCCGGCCGAGTCGTAGCCGACGGCGGTGATCGTGCCGGACTGCCACGCGACGTCGGTGAAGGTGTGCAGGAAGTCGTACTGGGGAGAGGTCGATGTGCCGACCGTCCTGCCGTTGACCAGCAGGTCCACCCGGGAGACTCCCGCGGCCATGACGTACACCGGCTTCACCGTGCCGGACGGGTAGGTCCAGTGGCCGACGATGTGGAGGTCGGGGGTCGGGCTCTGCATGACGCGGTGGGTGTAGTAGGTCTCCTTGGGGATGCGGACCGCGTCGACGCGGCCGGAGAGCCTGCACGTCTCCCAGTTGTACTGGCGGCCGTGCTGGTTGGAGTCCGCCCAGGTCAGGGCCGCCGCGCCCGAGTAGCGCCGGTTGCCCGGGCCCTGGATGCGCTGGCTCCAGAACTCGTAGCGGGTGCTCGCGGCGACGGTGGCGGCGAAGTCCTCCGAGGTCCAGTGGTAGGTGACGTCGGGGCCGGTGACGTAGCCGAAGTCGGGTGGGGAGGCGGTGTCCCAGACACGGCGGGGGGCCTCGTCACGGGTGAACTCGGACTCGATGAGCGGCATACGGTCGCGGGCGTAGTCGCTGTAGTGGCGGTTGAGCATCGTGCCGATGTACTCGCACTGGTCCACGGCCGCCGTGCCGCCGTAGGCGGAGTTGTCGGAGGTCGCCCGGGAGCCGATCGCGCGCATGCCGCTGGGGTCCCATGTCTGTTTCAGCGCACGCATCTGCTGCTGGTGGTCGGCGGTCAGCCAGTTGTTGCCGGACTCCCAGAACAGGATGCTCGGGCTGTTGCGGAAGTAGATCATCACGTCCCGCATCGCGGCGAGACGCTGGTCCCACTGCACACCGATGGCGTCGGCCTCCTTGTCCCCGGCGGGCTGGACCGACACCAGCCCGTACCGGTCGGTCATCCGGATGTTGGCGGGCTGCGCGGCGAGGTGCATCCAGCGGATCAGGTTGGCGTTGCTCTCCCGGATGAGCCGGCCGTCGTGGTCGCGCAGCCACTCGGGTACGGCGTCGCCGAGCACCGCCCATTCGTTGGTGGCGCGCTGCGCGTAACCGGTGAGGAAGATCTGCTTCTCGTTGATGTACACGCCCCCGGTGCCCGCCCCGCCACGGAACTCGGCCTTCCGGAAGCCGGTGCGCACCGTGTACGTGTCCACGACCGTCGCCCCCTCCGTGAGCGTCAACCGCACGGTGTAGAGGGCCGGGTACGACGGCGACCAGAAGTTCAGCCCGCTGATCCGGCTGCCGACCTTGAAGACGTGGCTGGTACCGGCAGTCAGGGTGACCGTCGAGGCGGGCAGCGTGCCCACCAACGCGCCCTGCTCGTCGCGGAGTTCGGCCGACACCGACAGCGTTCGGGATCGGTCCTCCTCGTTGCTGATCTGCGCCTCCGCGTTGATCGTCGCGGTGTGACCGGAGACGTTGACGGCGGACGGGTAGACGTAGGTCCCCGTGGTGCCCAGGTTACTGAAGAGCGGGAGCGTGAAGTGGGTTTTCGGGACGACGTGCAGGATGACGTTGCGGGTGAGGCCGCCGAAGGTGGGATTGAAGTCCCGGGTGTCCCACTGGAAGGGCATCCCGGTGGCGGACTCCGGCCGCCACTTGGTGTTGTCCGCGCAGATCGCGAGCACGTTGTCGGCGCCGAACAGGACCTCGTCGGTGAGGTCGAAGCCGAAGGGGGTGACTCCGGCCTCGTAGCTGCCGATCAGGACGCCGTTCAGGTGGACCGTCGCCGCCTGGCGGATGCCCTCCAGTTCGAGGATCACCTTGTGGCCCGCCTGCTCGGCCGGTAACTGAAAGCGCTTGCGGTACCAGGTCGGCTGCATCGCCACCGAGGACTCGCCCGAGCTGCCGATCCAGTTGTCGAAGGAGTCCACGTCGTTGTAGGTGTGCGGCACGCTGACCACGGCCCACCCGGAGTCGTCGAACGTGATCCGTTCGGCGCCGGCGACATTCGACCTGATGAACCGCCAGTCGAGGTTCAGGCTGAATTTCTGCCGCTCAGCGGCCTCGACCTGGGCAGCCGATGCCGTCGCGCCCGTCGGCAGGGCCGCCACGCCCACACCGGCGACGGCCCCTTGCAGCACGCGGCGTCTGCTCACGCCGTCGGGATCGGACGGTGTGGAACCTGTGGAACGGCTGGTGAACTCCATCGTCTACCACCCTTCGAGGCGCGCGCCCATCGGCACACCCGCCCAGAGTATTGCCATGAACGCGACAGAAAGCGCTTCACATCATGCGCCGGGGCGCGGCGGGCGACAAGGTGCGGGACAAAGGTCGTCGGGGTGAGACATGAGGCGTGGGACATGAGGTGTGAGACATGGGGCGGAGGGAGCAGGAGGAACTAGAAGAGCGCCGGCCCCCGTTCGAAGTCCAGCAGCCGCTGCTTGCGCTCCAGACCGCCCCCGTACCCGGTGAGGCTGCCGTCGGCGCCGACCACCCGGTGGCAGGGCACGATGATGCCGACCGGGTTCTTGCCGTTGGCGAGGCCCACGGCACGGGATGCCTTCGGATTGCCGAGGGCGTCGGCGAGTTCGCCGTACGAGCGGGTCTCGCCGTACGGGATACGGCACAGCTGCTCCCAGACGCTGCGCTGGAAGTCGGTTCCGGGCAGGTGGAGTTCGAGGCTGAACTCCTTCAACTCGCCCGCGAAATAGGCCTTCAGCTGGTCGGTCACCTCCCCGAAGGGTGTGTCGTCGCGTGCGCCGAAGTTCTCCTCGGGTGGGCGGTGACGCTGGTCGAGCATGTAGAGACCACAGAGGATTCCGTCGTCGGCCACGAGGGTGAGGGGGCCGTACGGGCTGTCGATGACCGTGTGCTGTTTCACTGCTCTTCCTCACGTCCTTATACGCGTTATGCGCCTTGCACGTCTTATGCGGGGAGGTAGTTGATCGGGTGGCCGTCTGTCGCCCACAGATACTGGACCGCGTAGGCCCGCCACGGCCGCCAGGCCGCCGCGCGTGCGGTCAGTGCGGCCGGGGTCGACGGGAGGCCCAGCTCCTGGGCCGCGCGCCGGATTCCGAGGTCCGTGGGGAGAAACGCGTCGGGGTCGCCGAGGGCACGCATCGCGATGGCTTCGACGGTCCAGGGGCCGAAGCCGGGGAGGGCGAGGAGCCGGGCGCGGGCCTCCACCCAGTCACTCTCGACGCCCAAGTGAATTACGCCGTCGGCGAGTTGACCGACGAGGGTGGTGAAAGTGGTCCGCCGGGTGCGGGGCATCGCCAGGGACTCGGGGTCGAGGGCGGCCAGGGCCCGCGGGGTCGGGAAGAGGTGGGTGAGGCCACCCTCCGGATCGTCGACCGGATCGCCGTACGCCGTGACGAGACGGGCCGCGTGGGTACGGGCGGCGGCCGTGGAGACCTGCTGACCGAGCACCGCCCGTACGGCGAACTCCGCTTCGTCGACCGTACGCGGGACACGTCGCCCCGGGGCCTTCGCGACGAGGGGCGCCAGCACCGGATCCGTGCGCAACTGCTCGTCGACCGCGACCGGATCGGCGTCCAGGTCGAGCATCCGGCGGCACCGGCTGATGGCGACGGGCAGGTCGCGCAGGTCGCTGAGGGTGAGGCGGCACGCGATGTGGTCGGGTTTCGGGGTGAGGGCGGCGATGCCGTGTCCGTACGGGAGACGCAGGGTCCGGCGGTAGGCGCCGTCGCGCCATTCCTCCACGCCGGGTACGGCGGTCGCGGCGAGGTGGCCGAAGAGGTTGTCGGGGTTGAGCGGGACGCGGAAGGGGAGGCGGAGGTTCAGGGCGCCCGAGGTGCCGACGGACGTGCCCGTACCGCTCGGACGCACATCGGTGCGGGTCCTCTTGGTGGGTGTCCTCGGGAGGCGGTCGCGGAGTTCGCTCGGGGAGAGGGCGAAGACCTCGCGGACGGTGTCGTTGAAGGTGCGGATCGAGGCGAATCCGGCCGCGAAGGCGATCTCCGCCATGGGCATCGCGGTCGTCTCGACGAGGAGCCGCGCGGTCTGGGCCCGTTGGGCGCGGGCGAGGGCGAGCGGGCCGGCGCCCAGTTCGGCGAGGAGTTGCCGTTCGATCTGGCGGGTGCTGTAGCCGAGGCGGGTGGCGAGGCCGGGGACGCCCTCGCGGTCCACGATTCCGTCGCCGATCAGCCGCATCGCGCGGGCCACGAGGTCGGCGCGCTGGTTCCACTCCGGTGAGCCGGGGCTGGTGTCGGGCCGGCATCGCTTGCAGGCCCGGAAGCCGGCCTGCTGGCAGGCCGCCGCGCTCGGGTAGAAGGTCATGTTCTCGGGCTTGGGCGGCACCACCGGGCAGCTGGGCCGGCAGTAGATCCGGGTGGTCAGGACCGCCGTGAAGAACCAGCCGTCGAAGCGCGCGTCCTTGGACTGGACGGCACGTACGCAGTGCTCGGTGTCGGTGTGCATCGCGTTCCGCATACGTCCAGCATCGGCGATGGGCCGGAGCGGAGCTGGCGAAAATCCGACATCAAGGTGGCGTGTCCAGGGAGGCTCCGGATCACCTTCCCGTCAGGCAGGGGCTCGTCAGTGCATTGGCTCACCCACTCACCCACTGGCCTGGTCACCCCCGCCGTCAACAGTCGACGTGCCCCGCGAACGCCTCGAACGCCTGTTCGTCGAAGAGGACGAACCGCACCTCCTCGACCGCGGTCTCCGTGGCGCGCACGGTCTCCACCGCGATACGGGCCGCGTCCTCCATCGGCCACCCGAAGATGCCGGCGGAGACGGCCGGGAACGCCACCGTGCGGGCGCCGAGCTCGTCCGCCACCCTCAGCGACTCCCGGTAGCACGAGGCCAGCAGCGCCGACCGGTCCTCCTCGGGGAGGAATCGGGGTCCGACCGTGTGGATCACCCAACGCGCGTCCAGGTTGCCCGCGGTCGTGGCGACCGCCTTGCCGGTGGCCAGACCCTTGCCGTAGTGACCGGCGCGCAGCGCTCGGCAGGCCGCGAGGATCTCGGGACCGCCCCTGCGGTGGATCGCTCCGTCGACGCCTCCCCCACCCAGGAGTGAGGAATTCGCCGCGTTGACGATCGCGTCGGCACTCTGTCGGGTGATGTCGCCCTTGACAAGCACGATGGCGTTCATGATGACTGCCTCAGCCTTCTCCAGACGGCCTTCGCCGCGTTGTGCCCCGACATGCCGTGGACGCCGGGGCCCGGCGGGGTGGCCGAGGAGCAGATGAACACGGCCGGGTGCGGGGTGGCGTACGGGAACAGGGAGAGCCTGGGGCGCAGTACGAGCTGGAGGCCGCTGGCCGCGCCGGATCCGATGTCACCGCCGACGTAGTTGGCGTTGCGGGCCGCGAGTTGGGGCGGGCCGGCGGTCGCGCGGGCGAGGACCCGGTCGCGGAAGCCGGGGGCGAAGCGCTCCAGTTGGCGTTCGATGGCATCGGTGAGGTCGCCCGTCCAGCCGTTCGGGACGTGTCCGTAGGCCCAGAAGACCTGCTTGCCCTCGGGGGCCCTGGAGGGGTCGACGACGCTCGGCTGGACGGTGATCAGGAAGGGGGTGTCGGGTGCCTTGCCCTCGCGGGAGGCGGCGCGCAGGGCGGTGTCGATCTCGGCTCGGTTCGCGGCGACCTGGACGGTGGTCGCCCTGCGGGCCTCCGGCGCCGTCCAGGGCACGGGGCCGTCCAGCGCGTAGTCGATCTTGAAGACGCCCGCGCCGTAGCGATAGCGCTCGTAGTAGCCGCCGAAGCCCGCGATACGGGCCAGTGCGGTGGGTGAGGTGTCGAAGACGTACGCACGCGCGGGTGGCAGGTCGTCCAGCCGCTTGACCTCGTAGTCGGTGTGGACGGTGCCGCCGAGGTCCGTCAGATACGCGGTGAGCGCGTCGGAGATCGACTGGGAGCCGCCGCGGGCGACCGGCCAGCCGCGGGCGTGGGCCGCCAGGGCGAAGACCAGGCCGACGGCGCCGGTGGCGACCCCGCCCAGCGGGGCCATGACGTGTCCGACGAGGCCTGCGAACAGGGCTTTCGCCCGCTCGTCGCGGAAGCGGCGCATCAGCCAGGTCGAGGGCGGCAGGCCGACCAGGCCGAAGCGGGCGAGCGTGACCGGATCGCGGGGCAGCGAGGTCAGGGGCAGCGACATGAAGTCGTGCGCCAGCGTGTCCCACCTGCTGAGGAACGGTTCGACCAGCCTGCGGTACGCGCCCGCGTCCCGCGGCCCGAAGGAGGCGGCGGTCTCGGCCACGGAACGGGCCAGCACCGCGGCCGTGCCGTCCGGGAAGGGGTGGGCCATGGGCAGGTCGGCGTGCAGCCACTCCAGTCCGTACCTCGCCAGCGGCATCGCTCTGAACGCCGGGGAGTTGACGCCGAGCGGGTGCGCCGCCGAGCACGGGTCGTGCCGGAAGCCGGGCAGCGTCAGCTCCTCCGTTCGGGCGCCTCCGCCCACGGTGTCGCGCGCCTCGAAGACGGCCACGGAGAAGCCCCGGCGGGCCAGCTCCACGGCAGCCGTCAGCCCGTTGGGCCCTGCCCCCACCACGACCGCATCGAGCATCGACGGCACCTTCGGACTCCTTTGTCAGCCGACGGCCACTTCAGATCAGGATATGCCGGGACACCGACACTGCCCGGCGCGGGTAACCTCGGCCGGATGACGCGCCGTTTCCGCATCCAATCGCCCGGCGAGGACGCCGACGACACCGCCTGGCACTGGTTCGAGGTCGAGGACGACGGCTGGGTGCTGCGGCAGGCGGTGTTCGAGGCAGCACTGGAGATCCCGCGCTCGTGCGAGGCGCTCCAGAACTCCGACGGCACGGCCTCCGGCGGCGCTTCGATGGCCGCCGCGCAGGCCCAACTGGCCCTTGTGCGCGAGCGGTTCGGGCGCCTTGGCGTCCAGCTCTACCAGACCGTGTACGGGGCGTTCACCGAGGGCGCCGTGGAGGTGCCGCCGGAGGCGGTGGACGTGACCGAGCCGGAGTTCGAGCGGGCGTGGTCCACGGCCCTGCGGCATCGGCACCTGAGCCACTACGTCACCGGCCCGCTGCCGGAGGGCTCCCTGGTCACCGGCATGGTGTGCGCGCTGCCGTGGGGGCCGGGCCGGACGGGTCTGTTCGTCGACATCAACCTGCCGGTGGACGCCTTCGTGGACGTCGCCTGGCTGCCCTTCGACCCCGCGGACTGGCCGGCGGTGGGCACCGTGGCCGAGTTCGAGGTCGTCACCCTGCGCTTCAGCTCGGCCCGCCCGCAGATCAGGCTGCGCCCGACAGCAGCTCCGCCACCCGGTGAGCCGTGGCCGCGTCGCGCGCAGCGGTGAACGGCAGCACGTTGCCGCCGGTTATGCGGAACGGCTCGCCCGCGCGGGTCAGGTGGGCGCCGCCGGCCTCCTCGACGAGGAGGATGCCCGCGGCGTGGTCCCAGGCGGCCTCCCAGGAGAACGCGGTGGCGTCCAGCTCACCCCGGGCGATGGCCAGATACTCCAGGCCTGCCGAACCGCAGGCGCGCGGCCGGACGCCGTCCGTCCACAGGCCGAGCAGCGCGCGCTTCTGCTCGTCGGTCGTGTAGTCCGGGTGAGAGGTGGCCACCCGGAGGTCGCGGCCGGGCACGGGCGCGCCCGCGTGCAGGGGTGTGCCGTCGAGGAAGGCGCCCCGTCCGCGGATCGCTGTGGCGAGCTGGTCACGGGCCGCGGCGAACGTCCACGACGCGCGGACGACTCCACGGTGTGCGAGCGCGACGAGCGTGCAGAAGCCGGGGTCGCCGTGGACGAACTGCCGGGTGCCGTCCACGGGGTCGACGATCCAGACCGGCGCCTCGCCCTGTATCGCCTCGTACGAGGCGGGGTTGGCGTGCACGGCCTCCTCGCCGACCACGACGGAGCCGGGCAGCAGCTTGGGCAGCACTTCGGTGAGATACAGCTCGGCCTTGCGGTCGGCGTCGGTCACCAGGTCGTGCGGGCCGCTCTTCTGGTCGACCTCGTGGGCGGCGAGCTGCCGGAAGCGCGGCATGATCTCCGCGGCCGCCGCCTCACGGACCGCTTCTTCGACGTCGGACGCGTGCCGGGCGAGAAACTCTTCGATGGTTTCGTTTTCTTCGATCATGTCTCCATGAGAGCACGCGGCACTGACAATCCCTGCCGGGCCGGTGGACATGGGATGGAATCCGCCTGAAGACCGGGATTCGGACATCAGCGCCCGACCGCGTACCCCTGCATCCCCCGCGGATTCGCCGCCGCCGACAGGACTCCCGTCTCCGGGTCCCGGGCGACCGCGCACAGCCGGCCCTCGGACCAGTCGTCACCGATCGTCACGTCATGCCCCCGGCGGCGCAGCTCCTCGATCACCTCGTCCGGCATGCGGGCCTCCACGGTGACGCTGCCCGTGCGCATGCCGCGCGGGTAGAACGAACCCGGGAAGCTGTCGTTGTGCCAGTTCGGGGCGTCGATCGCGCCCTGGAGGTCCAGGCCGCCGCGCACCTCGGGGCGCAGGGCGACCGCGAGGAAGAAGTGCAGCTGCCACTGGTCCTGCTGGTCCCCGCCGGGCGTGCCGAAGGCCAGCACCGGCACTCCGTCGCGCAGCGCGACGGAGGGGGTGAGGGTGGTCCGGGGGCGACGGCCGGGGGTGAGGGAGTTCGGCAGGCCCTCCTCCAGCCAGGCCATCTGGAGCCGGGTGCCGAGGGGGAAGCCCAGTTCGGGTACGACGGGGTTGGACTGGAGCCAGCCGCCGCTGGGCGTGGCCGCGACCATGTTGCCCCACCGGTCGACGACGTCGAGGTGGCAGGTGTCGCCCCGGGTGGAGCCGTCGGCGGCGATCTCGGGCTCGCCGGGCACGGCTGAGGTCGGGTGCCTGGCGACGGTCGGCTCACCGGCCCCCGGAGCGCTGAATCCGGGCTCGTCCGTGGCCGCCACGCGCGCGTGGGCGCACAGTCGCGGAGTGCGCCCGCCCGGGCCGCCGGGCCGTAGCTCGTACGAGGCCTTGTCTCCTACCAGCATCCGCCGGTCGGCGTTGTAGGCGTCGGACAGCAGTTCGCCGAGCGGCACATCGGCTCCGCCGGACGCGTCCCCGTACCAGGCTTCCCGGTCCGCCATGACGAGCTTGCAGCCCTCGATCAGAAGGTGGACGTAGTCGGCGGACCCGTATGCGGGCAGCTCGGGCGGGAGCAGCGCGAGCTGCTGGAGGAGGGCCGGGCCCTGGCTCCAGGGGCCGGCCTTGCAGAGGGTCCAGCCGTGCCAGTCGTAGGTCGCCGGGGCCTCGTAGGACGCGGACCAGGAGGCGAGGTCGGTGGCTGTCAGGGTGCCGGTGTGGTGCGTGCCGCTGGTGTCGAGGGTGGGCCGCGCGGACTGCCGTACGAGCGCCTCGGCGATGAAGCCGGTGCGCCACACCTCCCGTGCCGCCTCGACCTGGGCGACACGGTCCCCGGCTCCGGCCACCTCGGCGAGGAGCCGCTTCCAGGTGGCGGCCAGCGCGGGATTGCGGAACAGCCGGCCGGGCCGCGGCGCCTGTCCATCGGGCAGGTACACGTCCGCGGAGGAGGTCCACTCCGTCTCGAACAGTTCCCGTACGGTCTCCACGGTCGCGCCGACGCTCTCCACGGGCGCGTGCCCGTCCTCGGCGTACCCGATGGCGTACTTGAGGACGTCCGCGAGCGGCTTGGTGCCGTGGTCGCGGAGGAGGAGCATCCACGCGTCGAAGGCACCGGGCACTGCGGCGGCGAGGGGTCCGGTGCCGGGTACGAGATCGAGCCCCAGTCCCCGGTAGTGCGCGACCGTGGCCCCGGCGGGCGCGACGCCCTGCCCGCACAGCACCCGCACCTCGCCGCCGGCCGGGGCGATGATGATCGGTACCTCACCGGCGGGCCCGTTGAGATGCGGTTCGACGACGTGCAGGACGAAGCCCGCGGCGACGGCGGCGTCGTACGCGTTTCCGCCGGTCTCCAGAACGGCCATCGCCGACTGCGAGGCCAGCCAGTGCGTGGAGGACACCATCCCGAAGGTGCCCTGGAGCGTGGGTCGGGTGGTGAACACGGGCGGCTCCTTCACTGCGGCACACGATCCGATGATCGTACGTACCCCGCTCCGCGCCCCCGGCACACCGCCCGCGCCGGCTCGCCTCCCGGCTACGGCCGACGCCGTCCCGCCGTCAGTACGTGTCCGCTCGCGCCGAGCAGCGTCGGCTCGGACTCGATGCGGCGGGTCGCGGACAGGACGGCCTCGCGGCGTTCCGGGTCGTCCAGCCACTGCTCGACGCCGCCCATCAGCCAGGCGACGCCCTCCAGCCCGTACTGGCCTTCCGGGACGAGTCCGGCCTCGCTGAACTCGGCCGGTACCTCGGTCGGTTCGGCGAGATAGGCGGTCGTGAAGGTGCCGTGGTCCGTGCCGTGTCTGCCGTGGGTGCTGACGTCGTCGGTACGGGCCCGGTGCGCCGGATCGAAGTAGAGCTCCTGCCGCAGCAGACCGTGCAGCGCGGTATGGCGGTTGATGGTGGCCGCGACGACCAGTCCCCCAGGCCGGACCACCCGGTGCGCCTCAGCCAACGCCCTTACCCGGTCCGGTCGTTCGGGCAGGTGGTACAGCGGTCCGAGGATCAGGACCACGTCGCAGGACGCGTCCTCCGCGGGCAGCGCACGGGCGTCCCCGAGCCGCACGGTGACGCCGGGCAACCGTCCCGCCTGGTCCACGTGCAGCGGCACGGGGTCGACGAGCTCGACCTCGTACCCGTCCCGCGCAAGCCACTCCGCGTGCACCCCGCTGCCCCCGCCGACGTCGAGCACGCGCGCGGGGGGCGCGGGCAGCAGCCGCCGGAGCACGTCCTGGGTCCGCCAGAACTCCAGCCGTCCGGAACCCCGCCGGATCCGGGCGTCCTCCTTGCCGCGCGCGTAGTAGGCGAGGATCTCCTCGGGCACGGCGGGGAGGTCGACAGTCGTGCCGTCCGTGGCGGGCGATGTGTAGGACATGCGTCAAGGCTCCGGACGGGCGCGGAACAGCGCAAGCCGTTATCGGTGTGCCCGTCTCATCACCTATGGGAGCTTCGCGGAGATATCTGGCATCGATAGCGAATGGGGCGTCATCGACGCCGATTTGCGCATTCCGACGGACAGTCCGGGCGGCCGACAACAAGTGACGGTCATCGCACAGCCACGGAGCGAGTTCCTACTTCCGCCCCACAGGCAGTCATGTGACACTGGCGTCCCGTCCGGAGTGCGGACCCCCTTCCGCACCGTCCCCCACGAGAAGTGCGCCTTGAGCCTTCCTCTGCCGCTCGCACTCACCACCCGCCTGGCGCCCGTCGCCGTGCTCGCCACGGCCGGCTGGGCGCTGTCATCGGGGCCGCTCGCCGCGGCGCCGACCGACACCCACGAGGCGGCGGCCACCACGGGCGCGTCCGCATCGCCCACCGCGCCCTCGACCTCGGCGGCGGCGAAGACCTTCACCGCCGCGCCCGCACCCTGCTCGGCCGTGACCCCGGGGACGGTCAAGTCCCTTGTCCCGGGCGCCAAGGCGGCCGGCAAGGAGATCCCGTCGACGGACACGGACGCACGCCGCACCTGCTCCTGGAACGCGCTCAAGGGGTACGACTACCGCTGGCTCGACGTGTCGTTCGAGCTGTCCGACACGGACGCGGCGGCGGAGAAGACGTACCAGGACCGCCTGACGGAGAAGAGCGGCGGCGGGGTGGTGCCTGGGCTCGGTGACGCCGCCTATTCCGTCGTGAACCTCACCACCGAGGACAAGCAGCAGACCCGCGAGGGCGTGGTGCTGGTCCGCGCGTCGAACGCGCTGGTGGTGATCACGTACAACGGCAGTGACTTCGAGTCGAAGAAGGCGCCCAGCACGGATGTGATCAACAAGGGCGCCATCAAGGCCGCCCGGGACGCCGTGGCAGCGCTGGAGGGCGGCCGGTAGAACCGGCCGCCCTCCAGGGCACGTACAGGGTCAGACCGTGGCCGTCTCCTTCACCTCGTCCCGCCCCTTCCCGGTCGCCAGCATCAGCGCCAGGTAGAGCACCATCGAGGTGCCCAGGCCCACGGCCCAGCCGTAGTCCGCGAGTGAGGACAGTGCCGGGATGGGCCGTCCGTCGATCAGCGGGTGGAAGTCGGCACCGCCGACGGCCAGTACGCCGCCGACCAGGAAGGCGACGACCGCCCGCCAGTTCCAGCCGTTGTCGTACCAGTAGCGTCCGCCCGCCCGGTAGAGGTCGGCGAGGTCGAGCTTGCCGCGGCGCAGGATCCAGTAGTCGGCGATGAGGATGCCGGCGACCGTGCCGAGGAGACCGCCGACCAGGCCGAGCCAGGTGAAGATGTAGCCCTGCGGGTCGGAGTACAGCTTCCACGGGAAAATCAGGACGCCGAGGACGCAGGTGGTGAGCGCGCCGGCCCGGAAGCTGATCCTGCGCGGCGCGATGTTGGAGAAGTCGAAGGCCGGCGAGACCAGGTTGGCCGCGACGTTCACGGACAGGGTCGCCACCAGCACGGTGACCAGGGCGAACAGCAGCCCGAAGACGTTGTCGGTCTTGGCGGCGAGCTGTACCGGGTCCCAGATGGCCTCGCCGTACACGGCCTGCGAGCCCGAGGTGACCATGACGGACAGGAACGCGAACAGGGTCATCGTGGTCGGCAGACCGAGCGCCTGTCCCCACGTCTGGGCCTTCTGGCTCTTGCCGTACCGCGTGAAGTCCGGGATGTTCAGGGACAGCGTGGACCAGAAGCCGATCATGCCCATGAGGGCGGGCGCGAAGATCTTCCAGAAGTCCGCGCCGTAGCCCAGCTTGGAGGGCTGGTCGAGGAGCGGGCCGAAGCCGCCGGCCTTGCTCGCCATCCACCACAGCATCACGCCGGCGCCGAGGAGCACGAAGGGCGCGGCCCAGTTCTCGAACCGGCGGATGGTCTCCATTCCCCGGTAGATGATGGCGACCTGGATCGCCCAGAAGATGGCGAAGGACAGCCACATCGTCCAGGCGTAGCCGCCGATGTGCGAGGCGTTCGCCCAGCCGTCGCCGATGAGCTTTCCGGCGAGGAAGTAGATCGCCTCGCCGCCGATCCAGGTCTGGATGCCGAACCAGCCGCACGCCACCAACGCCCGCACGACAGCCGGGAGGTTGGCGCCGCGCACCCCGAAGGAGGCGCGGGCGAAGACGGGGAAGGGGATGCCGTACTTCGGCCCGGCGTGCCCGGTGAGCAGCATCGGGATGAGCACGATCACGTTCGCCAGGGCGATCGTGAGCACGGCCTGCTTCCAGTCCATGCCCACGGCGATCAGACCCGAAGCGAGGGTCCAGGAGGCCGTGTTGTGGGCCATGCCCACCCAGAGGGCCGAGAAGTTGTACGTGTTCCAGGTGCGCTTCTCGACCGGAACCGGCAGAAGGTCCTCGTTGGCGTACGGCCCGCTGGGAACGGGCGCGTCGGGGGAGATCTCCACCCGGCCGTCGGGGAGGGTGAGTTGGGAGGACGGCGGTATGGCCGTGGGAGCGGTGTCGGTCATGGGCAGGCCAATCAATGAGGTGGGTCGGGAAAGGCCGTGCGGGTGGCGCGTTGGGGGATGCGCACAGGACACCCGGAGGTGTCCTGACCCCCTCCCCGGCTACCTGAACGCCGGGGAAGGGGAGTTGGTGGGTGCGTAACACAGCGACGAGTTCGGGTACGTCAGGCGTTGACGGCCGGGATCACCGTCGACCCGTAGGCGTCGATGACGGCTTCCTGGGCGTCGTGCATGTCGTAGACGGCGAACTGGTCGACGCCGAGCTCACGCAGCTTGTTGAGCTTCTCGATGTGCATCTCGGGGGTGCCGATGACGCAGAACCGGTCGACGATCTCGTCGGGCACGAACTGGGTGTCGGGGTTGTCGGCCCGTCCGTGGTGGGAGTAGTCGTAGCCCTCGCGGGCCTTGATGTAGTCGGTGAGTTCCTCGGGTACGGCGGCGGAGTGCTCGCCGTACTTCGACACCAGGTCGGCGACGTGGTTGCCGACCATCCCGCCGAACCAGCGGCACTGGTCGCGGGCGTGGGCGAGCGCCTCGGGCGAGTCGTCCTCGGTGATGTACGCGGGGGCGGCGACGCAGATCTTCACCTCGGACGGGTCACGTCCGGCGGCGACGGCGGCGTCCTTGACCGTCTTGACCATGTACTCGGTCAGATAGAGGTCGGAGAGCTGGAGGATGAACCCGTCGGCCTCCTCGCCGGTCATCTTGAGCGCCTTGGGGCCGTACGCGGCCATCCAGACGGGGAGTTCGGCGCCCGGCCGCACCCACGGGAACTTGATGACCGTGCCGCCGAGGTCGGCCTCGTCGCCCCGGCCGAGCGAGCGGATGACCTTCATCGCGCCGCTGATCCGGGCCAGCGTGTTGGGCGTACGGCCGGCGACGCGCATCGCGGAGTCGCCGCGGCCGATGCCGCACACCGTGCGGTTGCCGAACATGTCGTTGAGGGTGGCGAAGGTGGAGGCGGTGACCTCCCAGGTGCGGGTGCCCGGGTTGGTGACCATCGGTCCGACCGTCAGCTTCTCGGTGCTGGACAGAATCTGACTGTAGATCACGAACGGTTCCTGCCACAGCACGGCGGAGTCGAAGGTCCAGCCGTACGTGAAGCCGTTGCCCTCGGCGCGCTGCATCAGCTCGATGACACGCGAGGCCGGCGGGTCGGTCTGCAGGACGAGGCCGAAGTCCATGAGCGATGCTCCTAGTTCAGATCAGGTACTGACAGGTGGAGCGGGGGGTGTAGACGCCGTGACCCGCGCGCCCGGTGAACTCCCGCTCGGTGATGACGAGTTCGCCGCGCGAGAGGACGGTCTCGACGCGGCCGGTGAGCCGCTTGCCCTCGTACGCCGAGTAGTCGACGTTCATGTGGTGCGTCTCGGCGGAGACGATCTGCTCGGCCGTGGGGTCGTAGATGACGATGTCCGCGTCGGCGCCCGGGGCGATGGTGCCCTTCTTCGGGTAGAGGCCGAACATCCGGGCCGGGGTGGCGCAGGCGATCTCGATCCAGCGGCGGCGGCTGATGTGCCCGTCGACGACGCCTTGGTGAAGGAGGTCCATGCGGTTCTCGACGCCCGGGAGCCCGTTGGGGATCTTCGAGAAGTCGCCCCGGCCCAGCTCCTTCTGGCCCTCGAAGCAGAACGGGCAGTGGTCCGTGGAGACGACCTGGAGGTCGTTGGTCCGCAGGCCTCGCCAGAGCGCGGCCTGGTGGTCCTTGGGCCGAAGGGGCGTGCTGCACACGTACTTCGCGCCCTCGAAGTCCGGCTCCGCGAGGTTGTCGGTGGACAGGAACAGGTACTGCGGGCAGGTCTCGCCGAAGACGTTGAGCCCCTCGTCGCGTGCCCGTGCCAGCTCGGCGACCGCCTCCTGCGCCGAGACGTGGACGACGTACAGGGGCGCGCCCGCGACCTGCGCGAGCTTGATGGCTCGGTGGGTGGCCTCGGCTTCGAGGAGGGCCTTGCGGACCTCGCCGTGGTAGCGGGGGTCGGTCTCGCCGCGGGCCAGCGCCTGTTCGACGAGGACGTCGATCGCGATGCCGTTCTCGGCGTGCATCATGATCAGGCCGCCGTTCTCGGCGGAGCGCTGCATGGCGCGCAGGATCTGGCCGTCGTCGCTGTAGAAGACGCCCGGGTAGGCCATGAACTGCTTGAAGGAGGTGACGCCCTCCTCGACCAGCAGGTCCATCTCCTTGAGCGTGTCCTGGTTCACGTCGGAGACGATCATGTGGAAGGCGTAGTCGATGGCGCAGTTGCCGTCGGCCTTGGCGTTCCAGGTGTCGAGTCCGTCGCGCAGCGACTGGCCGACGCTCTGCACGGCGAAGTCGATGATCGTGGTCGTACCGCCCCAGGCGGCGGCCCGGGTGCCGGTCTCGAAGGTGTCCGAGGCGGCCGTACCGCCGAACGGCAGTTCCATGTGGGTGTGCGCGTCGACACCGCCGGGGATGACGTACTTCCCGGTGGCGTCTATGGTCCGCTCGGCCGTCCAGGCCTCGGCGGCCGCGGTTCCGCTCGCCGCGAGGGCGACGATACGGCCGCCCTCGATCAGGACGTCGGCATGGATCTCGTCGGACGCGGTGATGACGAGGCCACCCCGGATGACGGTACGGCTGCTCATGAGATTACGCTCCGCTGGGTTGTGTCGAGAAGTGCGGGTCGTGTGTGGTGGGTCGCGCGGTGCCCCGCGCCCCTCGAGGGCGCGGGTACCGACGGTCGACTTGCTACGGCGCGGTCAGCGGTCCGTACGCATCCGGGCGGCGGTCGCGGAAGAACTGCCAGCGGTCGCGGACCTCGCGCAGCTTGGCCAGGTCCAGGTCGCGGACGACGAGTTCGGTCTCCTTGTCGCTCGCCACCTCGCCGACGAACTGCGCCTCCGGGTCCACGAAGTACGAGGTCCCGTAGAAGTCGTTGTCGCCGAGTTCCTCGACACCGACCCGGTTGATCGCGCCGACGAAGTACTCGTTGGCGACGGCCGCCGCGGGCTGCTCCAGCTGCCACAGGTAGGCGGACAGACCGCGCGAGGTGGCCGACGGGTTGAAGACGATCTCGGCGCCTTCGAGGCCCAGCGCACGCCAGCCCTCCGGGAAGTGCCGGTCGTAGCAGATGTAGACGCCGATCTTGCCGACGGCCGTGTCGAAGATCGGCCAGCCGGCGTTGCCCGGGCGGAAGTAGAACTTCTCCCAGAAGCCTGCGACCTGCGGAATGTGGTGCTTGCGGTACTTGCCGAGGTACGAGCCGTCGGCGTCGATCACGGCGGCCGTGTTGTAGAGGACGCCGGGCTGCTCCTCCTCGTACATCGGCAGGACGAGGACGATGCCCAGTTCCCTGGCGAGCGCCTGGAAGCGCTTGACGATCGGGCCGTCCGGGATCTGCTCGGCGTACTCGTAGAACGCCTTGTCCTGGACCTGGCAGAAGTAGGGGCCGTAGAACAGCTCCTGGAAGCACATGACTTGAGCACCCTGGGCCGCGGCGTCGCGGACCGCCTGCTCGTGGACCTGGATCATCGACTCCTTGTCGCCCGTCCAGGCAGTCTGGAAAATGGCGGCGCGAATCACCCTGCTCATCGGGACCTCCGGTCACTCGGTGTACGGCGAGCCTAGGAAGCCCGGAGAGCGGGTTTGAGTTGCACGGTGTCACGCCTGCGGACGTCCGGCGTTCCACGGTGTCACCCTGCCGTCTGCCCATGTTTCACCACTGTTTTCCCTGGTCCTCTGATGTTTCGGAGCGGTAAGACGGAGCGCTGGAGAGAGCGGTCATCGGCCTTGCTGGGCGTCGTGTGCGAGGAGCGCGATATGCACGGACGCGGCCTGCTCGAAGTCGTCGAGATCGAGGCCGAGCCGCGTCTCTATCGCCTCCAGCCGCCGGTAGAGCGCGGGCCGTGAGACATGATGCAGTTGCGCGGTGCGTGACTTGTTGCGCCCGGTGGCGAGATAGGTCCGCAGCACGGGCAGCAGTTCCGACTCGCCCTCGGTCCCGCACAGCAGCCCGTCCAGCTCGCGCTCCGCGAACGCCTGCACGTGCGGATCGTCCCGCAGCAGCCTGACCAGCCCGCGCAGCCGTACGTCCCGCAGGTGCACCAGCACCGGCAGCTCCGGCCCCGCCGGTGTGTCCGCGACGGCGGCGGCGACGTGGAGTGCCTCACGCAGTCCGGTGGGTACGTCGTCCCAGTTGGCGAGCGCCTCGGCGGCGGCCACGACGGTCCGGCCCCCGCCGGTCTCCGTGCGCAGCCGGAGCGCGAAGTGCGCGGCGAGTGCCTTGGCGTCCTGGTCCCGGGCGAGGCTCAGCAGCACGGCGGTGGCGTCGTCGGCCAGCTCGGCGACCAGCCCCGGCAGCCCCAACAGCCGCAGTACGCGGTCGAGTTCGGCGGGATCGCCGTCCCGTACGACGAGCGGCACGAAGGTCCGCCGGTTGACGGGCAGCCCGGCGGCCCGCGCCCGCGGAAGCAGTTGCCGGGCCGGTACGACTCCGCTCACCAGGTCCGTCAGCAGGCTCTGCGCGGACTGCTCCTCCCAGGTGTGCACGGAGCCCCCGAGCATGCGGTGCAGGACGAGTGCCTCGGCGGCCCGGTCGGCGAGCAGCCGTCCGGTGGCGGCGTCACCGCGGTACCCGCAGAGCACGATCCGCCCCCAGCGTTCCCCGCGCCCGCCCAGCTCGGCCCGGATCCACCCGTCGCCCTCGCTCCCGCCGGCCTGCCGGGAGATGCGCTCCCAGTCCCGCAGCACGTCGTCCACGGCCGACCGCTCCCCCGATGTGGCGAGGACCCGATGGGCGAGGTTGGTGACGACGACGGGACAGGCACTGTGCGAGGCGACCTCGTCGAGGAGGTGCTGCAGCGGGGCGCCGGAGGTGATGAGCCCCGTGAGAGCGGTCCGCACCGTCTCGGACAGGCTCACGGCGGCGAACTTCCGCCGCACCAGCCGGGACTGGACCTCTTCCGTCAACTCCGCGAAGGGGAACGGCCGGTGGAGCACCACCATCGGCAGCCCGCACCGCTCGGCAGCGCGCCGCATCACGTCCGGCGGCGCCGGGAAGGCACGGCCGAGCCCGAGCACGACGGCGGCGGCCTCCGCCCGGTGCAGCGAGCGGATGTACTCGACCTGGGCCTCCTCGTCCCCGGCGAGCAGCACCCCGGTCGTGAGGATCATCTCGCCGCCACTGAGCATCACGCCGACGTCGGCGGCCTCGGCGACATGCACCCAGCGCACGGCCCGGTCGAGCTGGCCGGCGCCGGCCACCACCTCGGGCTCGCCCGCGAGCACCCGTTCCAGGCCGAGGACCTGGCGGACCGACAGGGCGGGTTCCAAGGTGGTGGTCGTGAGCATGACGGTCTTCCCCTTTTTCTGTGGCTCGGTTCGCCTCCGGGGCGCTCGCCCTTACTCAGGTTCTGCTACTGGGTACTCCTCAGAGCACGTTCGAGGATCGCGGCGCCCTCCTCGGCCTCCGCGACGGTGAGGGACAGCGGCGGTGCGATGCGCAGCGCGCTGGTGTTGTGGCCGCCGCCCTTGCCAAGGAGCAGCCCCTCCTCCCGGGCCGCTTCGAGCACTGCGGCGGCGGTCTCCGGATCGGCCGTGTCGGTGCCCGGCTTCACCAGCTCGACGCCGATCATCAACCCGCGCCCACGGACCTCCCGTACGCCCGGAAGCTGCGCGGCGACGGCCCGGAGCCGTTCGATGAGGAGTCCGCCGACGCGCCGGGCGTTGCCCTGGAGGTCGTGTTCCAGGAGGTACGTGAGGTTGGCGAGGCCGGCCGCCATGGTGATCTGGGTGCCGCCGAAGGTGGAGATGGAGTTGGAGTCGAGGCAGTTCATGATCTCGGCGCGGGCCACGACCCCGCCGATGGACATGCCGTTGCCGATGCCCTTGGCGAAGGTGATGATGTCCGGCGGACCGTTCTCCGCGTGTGCCTGCCAGCCCCAGAAGTGCTCACCGGTGCGGCCCCAGCCGGTCTGTACCTCGTCGGCGATCCAGAGGACGCCGCGTTCCTGGAGCACTCGGCGGAAGGCCGCGTACAGCCCGTCGGGCGGCGAGGTGAAGCCGCCGACGCCCTGGATGGGCTCCGCGATCAGGGCCGCCGGCGGCCGGACGTGCCCGAGCAGGTCCTCCAGGTCGGCGACGCAGGCGGCGATGAACTCGTCGTCGCTCAGCTCGGCGTACGGGCCACGGGTGCGGACGCCGCCGTGGACGTACAGGGTCTGGAGCGGGGACAGGGAGGTCGGGGACCAGCCCTTGTTGCCGGTGATGCCGACCGTGCTGAAGGAGCGGCCGTGGTAGCTGTTGCGCATGGCCAGGATCTGGTTGCTGCGCCGGTAGGAGGTGGCGAGGAGGAGAGCCGTGTCGTTGGCCTCCGTCCCGGAGGTGGTGAAGAAGACGCGCGCGTCCGGGATGCCGGACAACTGGGCGACGCGCTCGGCGAGTTCGACCATCGGCCGGTTGAGGTAGAGCGTGGACGAGTGGATGATCCGCCCGGCCTGTTCGCTCACCGCCTTGGTGATCTCGGGCAGCGCGTGCGCGGTCATCGTGGTGAGGATGCCGCCGAAGAAGTCGAGGTACCGCTTCCCGGCCGCGTCCCACACGTACCGGCCCTCGCCGTGGGTGATCTCGAGCGGGTCCTCGTAGTAGAGGGCGAGCCAGTCCGGCAGAACCGCCTTGTGACGCCCGTACAGATCGCTCACGGCTGCACCAGCCCTTCGTACGCGTCCGGCCGCCGGTCCCGGTAGAAGGCCCATTGCTGCCGGACTTCCTCGATGAGATCGAAGTCGAGATCCCGCACGACGAGTTCCTCGTCCTTGTCGCTCGCGACGTCGCCGACGAACTGGCCGCGCGGGTTCACGAAGTACGAGGTCCCGTAGAAGTCGTTGTCCCCGTACTCCTCCTGCCCGACCCGGTTGATGGCGGCGACGAAGTACTCGTTGGCGACGGCCGCGGCGGGCTGCTCCAGCTGCCACAGGTGGGAGGAGAGGCCCCGGTGGGTCGCGGACGGGTTGTAGACGAGCTGCGCGCCGTTCAGACCGAGCTGACGCCAGCCCTCCGGGAAGTGCCGGTCGTAGCAGATGTAGACGCCGATCCTGCCCACGGCCGTCTCGAAGACGGGCCAGCCGAGGTTTCCGGGTTTGAAGTAGTACTTCTCCCAGAAGCCCTTGACCTGCGGAATATGGTGCTTTCGGTACTTGCCGAGGTAGGTCCCGTCGGCGTCGATCACGGCCGCGGTGTTGTAGTAGAACCCGGACTGCTCGACCTCGAACACGGGTACGACGATGACCATGCCGGTCTCGCGTGCCAGCTCCTGCATACGAACCACCGTCGGCCCGTCGGGCACGGGCTCGGCCCAGCGGTAGTGCTCGGGCTCCTGGACCTGGCAGAAGTAGGGCGCGTTGAAGACTTCCTGGAATCCGATGACCTTGGCGCCCTGCCGGGCGGCCTCACGGGCGTGCTCCACGTGTTTGGCGACCATGGACTCGGTGTCACCGGTCCAGGTGGCCTGAACCAGAGCGGCACGTACGACGTTGGCCATGACCTGTTCCTTCCGGCTGGACGTCAGAGAGCCTCTACGCCCGTAGACAGAGGTCGTAGGGGCTGAAAGTAAGCCTCCGGAGGAGCCTTGCCAAGACCATCGTCGTTAACCCGCGGAGTCGATCACGTTTCACACCCCAGTGGGCGAGTCGCGGGCAGCCGGGTCAGCCGGGTCAGGCACTGTGGCCGGCGACCCGGAGGGCGTGCACCAGATCCCAGTACCGGTCCTCGGAGGCACCCCGCGCCGCCTCCAGGAGCAGTGGTACGAGGCGCTGGGGGTCGGCGGCGACACTGCGGGCGGCCTCCTCGGGGGTGCGGACCCGGACGTACGCGTCGAGCAGCGCACGCACCTCACGGTGTCTGCCCTCCTCGGTGAGCCGGAGCACGGCCTCGCCGACCTCCTGGGCCGGACGCACGATGCCCTGCCGCAGGATCTGCTGGCCGTCGAGTCCCCGCCCCGCCGCGACGAGCGCGTCGGCGGCGGCGACCAGCCGGTCCGCCGGCAGGGAGGCGGCCTCCCAGAGCAGGGTGGCCCAGTCCGCGCCGAGCCCCGCGCGGTTCAGCTCGGCGGCGAGCAGCGGAAAACGGGCGGCGGGCCAGTGGGAGGCCTCGACGAGCAGCGCGTGCGCCTCACCGCTGCGTCCCTCGCCGCGCAGTCGTACGAGGGTGCGGACGGCGTCGATGGTGTCGTGCCGGGAGTCGTCGTCCAGCGCCTCCCGCACGGGCACCACGGGCTTGGCGGCAGCGGCGGCTCCGGCGAACCGGGCCCCACGCGGGTTGCGGCGGCTCGGGGCGGCGGGCGCGGGCATGGCCGGTACGGGGGTGGGGTCGACGACGGGCGGGGCGCCGGTGTCCGCGTCGTCCATCATCCCGGCGAACCGGGCACTGCCACGGGCACGGCGCTTGGATCGCTGCTTGGGGGCGGGGGGCGGGTCCGCGGGGCCCGGCTCGGGGACGGCGGACTCGTACCAGTCGGCGGGGAGTCGAGGCGCCGCGCTCCCGGCGGAGGGATCCGGGGTGTCGGCCGGACGGGGATGGTCATGGTCGTCCGCCTGGCCGGAGCGGCGGACGTGGTCGCGCCAGGGGCGCAGGTCGTCGTCGGGACGCGGCCTGCCGGGGCCGCGGTCGTCTCCCTGGCGGGCGGGGCCGGAACCCTCCGGGGCCTGCTGCCGGGAGCCTGGCCCGTTCTCGTGTCCGGCGGTCGGACCGTCGTCCGGGCGCTGCCGGCGGGAGCCGCGCTCGTCGTCGTACCAGGCGGCCCTGTCGTCGCCCGGGCGCTGCCCGTCGGAGTCGGTGCGTTGCCTGGGCAGGGTCAGGGGGTCGCCGTCGTGCGCGTCGGCGGGGTGCGGGGCGTTGTGGGCACGGCCGGCGAAGACATCCGCCTCGTCGTCGCGGTCGGGGAGCCGGAAGGGCGCCCGGCTCATCGTCCGGCGGGCCAACTGGTCGAGGCGATAACGGAGTTCGACGCAGCGCGCGGAGGCGCGTTCATGGTCGTCGTGGGCCCAGGCGAGGTCGAGGCGGAGACCCTCGGCCTCCTCGTGGGTGGCGGCGGAGCCGAGCGACCGCCCGAGCTCGGCGAGTCGTTCGGCGGCGTACTTCTGTTCCCGGAGCATCACGTCGAGCCGGTCCCCGAGGGTGTCGCGGGCGCCGGTGCGGGCGTCGAACGCGGCGAGGGAGGCCTGGTGCAGGGCACGCGCCTGCTCGGCCTCCGGAGCGACGGTGCCCGGTCCGTAGCCGGCGGCGAGATCCTGGAGCAGCGCCTCCACGACGTCCCAGGGCGGCACTTCGTGCCCTTCCAGGCAGGCACGCATACCGTCGGGATCGCGCTGCCAGAACACGCCGCACCAGCCCGCGCCCTGATCGAGGCGGGCCAACAGGCCGTTCAGATACCGCGCGAACTCCCGCACCTGCCCCGGGAGCTGTTCCACCGCCATGACGTCCACCCCATGCCCGACCGGAGTTCTCCGCCCCGTAGAAAACACCAACCGTGTTACGGACGGGCTACGAAGGGTTTTCGGACCGGACGCAGAGTACCGCGCGCCCAGCGGAACGTGACGTGGACCACTGACACATTGGCCAAAACCGCCCCCTGGGGCTCACGCCGCGGCCGGGGCCGATGACTCGCACCGCCCGACGAGTTCGTCCATGGACAGTCCGAGGACCCGCGCCAAGGCCGCGACCGTGAAGAAGGCCGGCGTCGGCGCACGGCCGGTCTCGATTTTACGGAGGGTCTCGGCGGAGATACCGGCGTCGGCCGCGATCTCCGCCATGCTGCGGCCACCACGCGCCACTCGCAGCAACCGGCCGAGCCGCTCGCCGCGTTGACGCTCTTCGGGGGTGAGAGGAGTGCGTACCATGCCACCATTCTAATACCGGTATAGTAATTGGCATGGTGGAACTCAAGACGGACACAGCGATCGATGCCATGTATGAAACCGGCCAGGTGGTCGGCCGAGGCCTCACGGCCGTCCGGGAAGCCGCCGACCTGGGCGTTTCCCTACGGGAGCTGGACGAGGTGGCGCACGAGGTGCTCCGCGCGGCCGGGGCCACCTCCCCCTTCCTCGGCTACCGTCCCTCCTTCGCGCCCACCCCGTTCCCGGCGGTGCTCTGCCTCTCGGTGAACGACGCGATCGTGCACGGCATCCCGGACGACTACCGGCTGCGCGACGGCGACCTCGTCTCCGCCGACTTCGGCGCCGAACTGGGCGGCTGGGCGGGCGACTCGGCGATCAGCTTCATCGTGGGCGAGCCGCGCCCGGCCGACGTACGGCTCGTCGAGACCGCCGAGCGGGCCCTCGCGGCGGGCATCGCGGCGGCGGTCGTCGGCAACCGCGTCGGCGACATCGCGCACGCGATCGGCGAGGTGTGCCGCAGCGCGGGCTACGGCATCCCGGAGGGCTTCGGCGGCCACGGCATCGGCCGCCGTATGCACGAGGACCCCCCGGTCCCCAACGAGGGCCGCCCCGGCCGCGGCATGCCGCTGCGCCACGGCCTGGTCCTGGCGATCGAGCCGATGCTGATCGGCAGCGGCAAGGACGGCTACCACGAGGCCCCGGACGGCTGGACCCTCCGTACGAACGACGGCTCCCGCGCGGCCCACGCGGAACACACGGTGGCGATCACGGAGTCGGGGCCGCGGGTCCTCACGGCACGTCAGGAGGCGCACACGAGCCGGGCGTAACCTACGGCTCCATGCGCATCAGGAACGGCACCTCCGCCGACGCGGAGAGCATCGCGGCCCTGCACACGGCCAGTTGGCGCAGCGCGTACACGGCGCTCATGCCCGCCGCGTATCTGGATGGCCCGCTGGCTGCGGAGCACCGCGCGAAGTGGCGGGCCCGCACGGCGGCACTGTCCGACGACCGGTGTCTGCTGCTGGCCGAGCAGGACGGCGAGCTGCGTGGCTTCATCCACCTGGACACGGCGGCGGACGGCCGGGTCCAGGTGGACAACCTGCACGCCCGGCCGGGACACGTCGGCACCGGTGTCGGCCGCACGCTGCTGCACCACGGCTTCGCCTGGGCGGCCCGACGGTACCCCGGCCGGGACGTCTGCCTGGAAGTACTGCGCGGCAACGCCCGCGCGATCTCGTTCTACGAGCGCGCGGGCGGCCTGCGCACCGCCGAGCGCCCCCTGCGGATGGCCGCGGGCTTCACCCTGGCGGAGATCGAGTACACCTGGCCCGCGGCGGCCGTCAGCCGCTACGCCGCGGACGGGCGGCCGGTCTCGGACACCGTGCCGCCGCCCGCCCCCGGGTGAGTCAGGACGCCGGCCGCACCACCATCGCCGACCCGCCACCCCGTCGTACGGTCTCCGCCGCCGCCAGCCACTCGCCGTTCGGCAGGCGCTGGACGCCGGTCGCCGCGCCGATCTCCGCGTTCAGCCGGAAGCCATGACCGATCGCCTCCAGCTTGGTCCGCAACTCGCTGTTCCACAGCGCCGGTTCGAGCTCGGTGGTCGTCTGGTTGCGCTGGCTCGCGCGCGGCGCGGCGATCGCGTCGACCAGCGGGAGCCCCCGGTCGAGGAAGCCCGTCAGGGTCTGCAGGACGGTCGTGATGATGGTCGCGCCACCGGGCGAACCAAGAGCCACCACCGGCTTGCCGTGGGCGTCCAGGACGATCGTCGGGGACATCGAGGAGCGCGGTCGTTTGCCCGGACCGGGCAGGTTCGGGTCGTGGACGGCCGGGCTGGCGGGTGCGAAGGAGAAGTCCGTCAGCTCGTTGTTCAGGATGAAGCCGCGGCCCGGGACCGTGATGCCGCTGCCGCCGGTCTGCTCGATCGTCAGCGTGTAGGACACGACGTTGCCCCACTTGTCGGCCACCGTCAGATGCGTGGTGTTCTCGCCCTCGTACGTCGTCGGCGCCGCGATGCCGGTGCTCGTGCAGGCCGCCGGGTGGCGCGGGTCGCCGGGCGCGACCGGGCTCGTCAGCACCGCGTCGTCCTTGATGAGGCACTCCCGCGAGTCGGCGTACGACTGCGACAGCAGCTCCTTCGTCGGTACGTCCTCGAAGGCCGGGTCGCCCACCCAGCGCCCCCGGTCCGCGAAGGCGATGCGGCTCGCCTCGATGTAGCGGTGCAGGAACTGGACGTCGCTCACCTTCGAAAGGTCCGTCTTCTCAAGGATGTTGAGCGCCTCGCCGACTGTCGTACCGCCGGACGAGGAGGGTGCCATCGAGTAGACGCCCAGGCCGCGGTACGACGTCTTCGTGGGCGCCTGCCGCTTCGCCCGGTACGCCGCCAGGTCCTTGAGCGACAGCTCGCCGGGACGCGCGTTGTAACCCGAAGCCGGGTCCACCGGCGGCTTGTTGACCGTGTCGACGATCTCCTTCGCGAGCTTCCCCCGGTAGAGGGCGCCGACGCCCTTGCGGGCCAACTCCGCGTACGTACGCGCCAGATCGGGGTTCCTGAAGGTCGACCCGACCACCGGCAGCGCACCGCCGGGCAGGAACAGTTTCGCCGTGTCCGGGAAGTTCCTGAACCGCGTCTCGTTCAACGCGGTCTGCGCGCGGAACGTGTCGTCCACCGTGAAGCCGTCGCGCGCGAGCCGCTCCGCCGGCTTCAGCAGCGTCCCGAGCCCCTTGGTGCCCCAACTGTCCAGCGCCGCCTGCCAGGTCGCGGGCGTGCCCGGCGTACCGACGCCGAGCCCGCTGGTGACGGCGTCGGCGAAGGCGATCGGCTGCCCGTTCTCCAGGAACAGGCCCGAGTCGGCCGTCAGGGGTGCCGTCTCGCGGCCGTCGATCGTCCGTACCGTACGGGACTTGGCGTCGTAGTAGACGAAGTAGCCGCCTCCGCCGATGCCGTTGGAGTAGGGCTCCGTGACCCCCAGCGCCGCGGCCGTGGCGACGGCGGCGTCCACCGCGTTGCCGCCCTTGCGCAGGATCTCGATCCCGACGGCCGAGGCGTCCGCGTCCACGCTCGCCACGGCACCGCCGTACCCGACGGCGACCGGGACCTTCCGCGGAGCCGTATCCGCCGACGTGGCCCCGGAGGGTGGCGCAGCCGCCCCCACCGAGACCACCACTGCTGAAACCGCCAGGACCGCCAGACTCCGCGCGACAGGGCGACGCATCAATACCTCCAGTCAACAACCGTCCGCGCAGCGTAACCGCATCCCCGCGGTCCCGTAAGGGCCTCTCGAACACCGTTGCGGTTGACCGCTACCATGCGCGCCCATGACTGACGATGTGCGCAATATCGTCCTCGGTGTGGTCGCGGCCGGTATCAGCGCAGCCCTCGGCTGGCTGGCCCGCACCTATCTGTGGAAGCGCAAACTCCGCCGTAAACAGGCCTTCTTCGGGCTGCCGGACAACTCCGAGTCGCTGCTCGTGGTGAACCGCGAGGCCGGTGGCCCCGAGTTGACGGTGATGCGCCACGACGTGTTCGCGCTGCTGGAACTCGCCGCCCTGATCAAGGACTGCAACGCCCACGCCCAGGTCGTCGCCCACGACGCCGCACAGCAGGGGTTCGGCGAGCGGACCGAGTTCTGCGTGGGCGGCCCTGCCTCCAACCGCCGCATGCTGGCGCATCTGCACTCCCTGCTCCCCGGCGTCCGCGTCAACGTCGACTCCGAACCCGGCCCGGACCGCGGCGCCTTCCAGATCGGTACGGAGCGCTACCGGCTGGAGGGGGGCAGGAGCGAGTACGTGATCCTGGCGCGGCTCACCGCCGGCCAGCGCGGCGAGGCCCGGCCGGTCTTCCTCTTCTGCGGCCAGCGCGCGATCACCAACCAGGCGGCGACCCGCTATCTCGCCCGCAACCACGAACGGCTGGCCCGCAAACACGGCGACAACTCCTTCGCCCTGCTCCTGAAGGTCGTCAACTCGCAGGCGTACGGACCCGATGTCGTCGAGGTCGTCACGGACATCACCCGGGCCGCGCAGACCCCGATGCCGGTCGCGGCCGTCGCTCCACCCAACTCCCACCGCGCCTCCTAGCGGCGCGCACGGGGAGGGGTCACGTCGCACACGACGGTCCGGTCACCGGAAACAAGGAGAGCGGCACCCGCGTCGCGTACCTCTGCGACGTGGGCCCGCTCGGCCTCGGCAGGCCGGCCGGCCAGGTCGACCCGTCTGCGTCGAGCACAACCCGACCGGCGCGCAGCTGACCTTCCGCCCGCCGGAGTACGTCCCCTCATAGGTGTCCGTACCCCTGCGCGAGCAGTGATCTCCGGCTGCCGCCGGGCGAGCGCATGCCCTTCTACCGCTGCCTGCCTGGCAGCAGCGTCCCTGATTCGGCCGGTGCGACGGCCTCGGCCTCGGTCCACATCCCGATGGGGATGAACGGCAAATCGTAGTCGAGGTTCGGCCCGGCCGACTTTCCGGCCCTGGCCGCTGTCGGGAGGTTGTCCGTCAGCAGGTTGACGACAGCCTCAACTCCCTTGACACCCAGCGGTGTTGGCGTCAGTGCCGCAGGATCTTGGAGAGGAAGTCCTTGGCTCGGTCGCTGCGCGGGTCGGTGAAGAACTCCTCGGGGCTGCGGTCCTCGACGATGCGGCCGTCGGCCATGAAGACGACCCGGTTGGCGGCCGAGCGGGCGAAGCCCATCTCGTGGGTGACGACGACCATCGTCATACCCTCGCGGGCCAGTTGCTGCATGACCTCCAGAACCTCGTTGATCATCTCCGGGTCGAGCGCGGACGTCGGCTCGTCGAAGAGCATGACCTTGGGGTCCATGGCCAGGGCGCGGGCGATGGCGACACGCTGCTGCTGGCCGCCGGAGAGCTGGGCCGGGTACTTCGGCGCCTGCGAGGCGAGGCCCACCCGGTCGAGGAGTTCACGGGAGCGCCTGTCTGCCTCGTCCTTCCTGCGCCCGCGCACCTTGACCTGGCCCAGCGAGACGTTCTGGAGGACGGTCTTGTGGGCGAAGAGGTTGAACGACTGGAAGACCATCCCGACCTCGGCACGGAGCCGCGCGAGAGACCTGCCCTCGTCGGGCAGCAGTTGACCGTCGAGCAGAATCGTCCCGGACCCGATCGGCTCCAGCCGGTTGATCGCCCTGCACAGAGTGGACTTGCCCGACCCGGACGGGCCGATGACAACGACCACCTCCCCCCTGCCCACGGTGAGGTTGATGTCCTGGAGGACATGCAGCTCACCGAAGTGTTTGTTGACTTCATGCAGCTCGATCAACGGATCGACAGCCATGCCCAGCCCTACTCACTTCAGCTGTGTCGTGGTTGCCGCAAACTATCCAGACAGGAGTGGAGTTAAAGCGCGACACGCACTTTTCGGGCATTAGCCGTATTTACGCCAGATGCGCGCCCTGCGCCTACGTCTCCGCGACCTCCGCGTACAGCTGCGACAGTTCGGGAACACCACTGGACGCCCACTCGTGTCCGGAAGCGACGACGTCGAACTCACGGCCCGACGACAGCCGTACGACGGGATGGCCGTTCGGCCAGAAGTCCCAGGCGGCCCCGGGGACGGTCCGCACGATGACCGTGCCGAGATAGAGGCCCGCGTCGTTGCCGAGCCAGTTCAGCGAGTCCTCGTCGTCCCGCCAGCC
The DNA here is from genome assembly GCF_054072135.1 of Streptomyces kryoterrae. Taxonomy (NCBI): domain Bacteria; kingdom Bacillati; phylum Actinomycetota; class Actinomycetes; order Kitasatosporales; family Streptomycetaceae; genus Streptomyces; species Streptomyces kryoterrae. The sequence goes on from NZ_CM133358.1 coordinate 1,753,048, forward strand.
CGGCACCAGCTGGTCCAGCGCCTCCAACGAGGCGGCGGAGTCGTCGAGTTCGACGCCCTCCCGGTACGCCTGGGAGCGGAGCAGCTCGCACTCGGAGAGAAGCCCGGCGACCCCCTCGGGGTCGTGCTCCCCCTCGGAATACACCGCCACACCGCGGGCGAGTCCATGTCTCTTGCGCCAGCTGCCCAGGAAAGGGATGTTCATACGTCCAGCGTGTCATTCACACCGCCGACCGCACCACAGGGCGCGCGGGCCCGCCGGTTCCGGCCAACTTCCCCGTCCGCTCCCGTCCGGCGTCCCTGCCGCATTGACTGGCCCCTGGCGGCTCCTTAGCTTCACACTGCGGTGAGCGGCGGGCCCAGCGGACCGAGGGGACGGACATGCGCCGAGGTGGCCGAGGCAGACGGGGACCGGGAATCCGGGGTCTCTGGGGACCGGGCGTCGTCCTCACCCTGTGCGCGACGCTGACACCCCTGCCGTCCACGGCCCACGCCACCGAACCCCTCCCCCTCACCCGGTACTTCGACAACACCGCCGTCAGCGACGACGCCCTGCCCGGCGCCGCCGACTTCGACGGCTCGGGCGCCTCGGTGTCGTCCCAGGACCTGACGGCCGCCGGCTGGACCAAGGGCCGCGCCCTCACCGTCCAGGGCGCCCGGCTGACCTGGCCGTGCCGGGAACCGGGCCAACCGGACAACGTCCGCGCCGCCGGCCAGCCCGTCCGCGTCCGCGGGGAGGGTGACTCCCTCGCGTTCCTCGTCGCCGGCACCGGCGGCGCCGACGTGAGCGGCGCGGGCACCGTCTCGTACACGGACGGCACGCGGTCCGCGTACCGCCTGACCGCCCCCGACTGGCGCACCGGCCCGCTCGGCGCCAAGACGGTCGCGCTGCCGCATGTGAACACGCCCGCCGGTCAACTCGCCGAGAAGGCGCGGCTGTACGTCGTCACCGTGCCGATCGCGCGAGGGCACCAGGTCGACTTCGTCCAGCTGCCGTACGCGGCCGACCTGCATGTGTTCGCCCTCTCGGTACGCCCCGACACGGCCGGCTGGACGGGCAGTTGGGCGGCGCCGACCTCGACGTACGCGACCGTCGGCCCGTGGACCGACCGTTCGCTGCGGCTGGTGGTGCACACGTCCGCCGGCGGGCCACGGGTACGGGTCCGCTTCGACAACACCTTCGCGTCGGCACCGGTAGTGATCGGCAGCGCGACGGTGGCCGTCCAGGCGTCGGGCGCCACCGCCAGCGACACTCCGGTGCCGCTGACCTTCCGGGGCGCGCGCGGGGCCGAACTCCCGGCCGGGGCACAGGCGTTCAGTGATCCACTGGACTTCGCGGTGCCCGCGGACGCCAGTCTGCTGGTGAGCTTCCATCTGCCGGGCACGGTGACTGCCGCGCCGCTGCACCGGCTCACGCAGCAGCGCTCGTACGTCAGCGAGCCGGGCGACCACACGGCGGACGGCTCCCCGACGTCGTACACCTCGACGCTGACCACCTGGCCGCTGCTGACCGGGGTGGACGTCGGTGACGGGCCCGGGTCGGTCGTGGTGCTCGGCGACTCGATCACCGACGGCGAGCGATCGGCCCTGGACGCGAACCGGCGCTGGCCCGATGTGCTCGCCGACCGGCTGCTGGCCCAGAGCGCGGTCCCCCACTACGGCGTCCTCAACCAGGGCATCGCCGCGAACCGCGTCCTCACCGACCGCTACCCGGGCGACGGCCTGTCCACCGACTCCGGCGGCGTGAGCGCCCTGCACCGTCTGGACCGGGACGTCCTGGCCCAGACGTCGGCGCGTACGGCCATCGTCTTCCAGGGCGTGAACGACCTGCGGACGGGTGCGTCGGCCGAGGATGTCATCGCCGGTCTGGAGGAGCTGGCGGAACGGGTGCGTGCGCGGGGGATGCGGGTGCTGGTCGCGACGATCGGGCCGTGCGGGGGTGAAGCGCGGTGCACTTCTGTCGTCGACGGTCAGCGGGTTGTCGTCAACACGTGGATCCGCGAGCAGGCGGTGTCCGACGGTGGTTTCGACGGTGCCGTGGACTTCGACGCGGTGTTGCGGGATCCAGCACAGCCGACGCGGTTGCGTCCCACGTATGACAGTGGAGACCATCTGCATCCCGGTGATGCGGGGTTGGCTGCGCTGGCGGGGGCGGTGCCGTTGGGGGCGCTGGGTCCGTAGGGCACCGTGGGTCGGGTGGTCGTCCCTGGGGGCGCTGCCCCCAGACCCCCGTTCGCGCTGAACGCGCTCGTCCTCAAACGCCGGACGGGCTGGAGGTGCACGTCCAGCGCTGAAAAGGTCCCCCAGACCCGGAGAACAGGTGCCCTACACCTCCAGGTCCACCACCACCGGGGCGTGATCCGACGCCCCCTTGCCCTTCCGCTCCTCGCGGTCCACGTACGCGTCCTTCACCGCCTGGGCGAACGGCTCGTTGCCGTAGACCAGGTCGATGCGCATGCCCCGGTTCTTGGGGAAGCAGAGCTGGCGGTAGTCCCAGTACGTGTACGGGTGGTCGTACTTCAGGGGGCGGGGGACCACGTCCGTCAGGCCCGTCTCGCGCAGGGCTGCCAGGGCGGCGCGCTCGGGCGGGGTGACGTGGGTGAGGCCCTCGAAGGCGGCCAGGTCGTAGACGTCGTCGTCCGTCGGGGCCACGTTGTAGTCGCCCAGGACGGCGAACGGGCGGCTGCCCGCCGCGTCGGCCGCGACCGCCGCCTTCAGTGCCTCGAACCAGCCGAGCTTGTAGGCGTAGTGGGGGTGGGCGACCTCGCGGCCGTTCGGCACGTACACCGACCAGACGCGGACCGGGCCGCAGGTCGCGGAGACGGCCCGGGGCTCCTCGATGCCCTCGTAGCCGGGGTCGCCGGGCAGACCCCGCACCACGTCCTCCAGGCCCACGCGGGAGATCACCGCGACGCCGTTCCACCTGCCCGTCGCGTGGACCGCCGCCTCGTATCCCAGCTCGCGCAGCTGGTCGGACGGGAACTGTTCGGCGGCCACCTTGGCCTCCTGGAGGCACAGCACATCCGTGCCGGTGCTCTCCAGCCAGGCCAGCAGCCTCGGCAGGCGGGCGGTGATCGAGTTCACGTTCCAGGTCGCGATACGCATGCCCCACAACCTACCCGCCGGGTCTGACAACGCCCTTCAGACCTCCTCGGACCTCCTCAGACCTCCGCCGACGTCCCCGGCGTCAGCCGCGCGTGCTCGGCGCCGCCGAGGCCGCCGACCAGTCGGCCGTAGATCGGGAGGGCGAGGTCCGTGAGAAGGGCGTCGTGGATGTCGTACGCGCGCCGCGGCTTGACCTCACGGACGTAGTCGACGACCTCGGAGAGCTTGCTCCACGGGGCCATGACCGGGAGCAGCAGCGTGTCGACCGGGTGGTCGGGGACGGTGAGGGCGTCGCCGGGGTGGAAGACTGCGCCGTCGACGAGGTAGCCGACGTTCGTGATGCGCGGGATGTCCGGGTGGATCACGGCGTGCAGCTCACCGTGGACCTGCACGTCGAAGCCCGCGGCGGTGAACGTGTCGCCGTGGCCGACGGTGTGGACGCGGCCCGGGAAGGCGGCGAAGAGCTGCTCCGCGACCGCGGCGAGGGTCCAGATCTCGGCGGCCGGGTTGGCGTCCAGGGCGGCGCGCAGGCGTCCCTCGTCGAAATGGTCCCCGTGCTCGTGCGTGACCAGGATCGCGTCGGCACCGGCCGCGGCGTCCTCCTCGCTGAATCCCCCGGGGTCGAGGACGAGCGTCTGCCCGTTCTTCTCCAGGCGGACACAGGCGTGGGACTTCTTCGTGAGCTTCATGGGTCCATCCTGCCGCGCGGGCCCCGGCTGTGAGCGGCTGGGGCCGGTGCTTTCACCACCCGGCTCGGGGATCGCCCCTCGGGCGTCATCCCTCGGGGGTCGTCTCCTCGCGGATGACCTGCTGGGCCACCTTGAACGCGCTGTTCGCGGCAGGCAGCCCGCAGTAGACGGCGGCCTGGAGCAGCACTTCCCTGATCTCGACCGGGGTGAGGCCGTTGCGGAGGGCGGCGCGGGTGTGGAAGGCGAGTTCGTCGAGGTGGCCGCCCGCGACGAGGGCGGTGAGGGTGACACAGCTGCGGGAGCGCCGGTCGAGGCCGGGCCGGTTCCAGATCTCGCCCCACGCGTATCGGGTGACGAAGTCCTGGAAGTCCCCGGAGAACTCGTCCGCCTGTGCCAGCGCCCGGTCGACATGCGCGTCACCGAGCACCTCACGCCGGACCTTCAACCCGGCGTCGTACTGGTCCGGGCGGCCCTGCGCCTCGGGCTGCGGGGCGGGCGGCGCGATCTCCGCGATGGGGGCGATCAGCTGGGGTGCGGTCAGCACCGCCTTGACCGGGGCCGCCGAGATGGCCGTCTGGCCGCTGCCGTTGTCGTACGCGGGCTGCCAGGCCGTCGAGAAGTGGCGTACGAGGAGGTCGGTGACGGCCGCGGGCTGCTCGACCGGCACCAGGTGGGAGGCGCCGGGTACGACGGCGAGGCGGGCGTCCGGGATACCCGCGACCAGGGTGCGGGCCTCGGCGGGGCCGGTGACCTGGTCGTCGGAGCCGACGAGGACGAGGGTCGGCACACCGACGCGGGCCAGTTCGCCCCGTACGTCGAAGGAGGCGAGTGATTCGCAGGCCGCGATGTAGCAGCCGGGGTCGGTGGTGCGGACCATCTGTACGGCCCACTCGGTGATCGCGGGCTGCGCGGCGGCGAAGCCGCTGGTGAACCAGCGCTCGGGGGAGGTGCGGGCGATGGGGCCGAGCCCGTTCGTCCGGACGATCACCCCGCGCTGGCGGAACTCGTCGGCCGTTCCGAAGCGCGGCGAGGCGGCGATCAGCGCGAGCGAGGCCAGTCGCTCCGGGTGACGCAGCGCCAGTTCGGCGCCGATCGCGCCGCCCAGCGCGCAGCCCGCGTAGCCGAAGCGCTGCACGCCGACCGTGTCGAGGGTGACGAGCAGACGCGTGGCCAGGTCGGCGACCGACCCGGCGGGATGCGCGGGGGCACCGCCGTGCCCGGGCAGATCGAACCGGAAGACCCGCCACTGCTTCACCAGCTCCGGCACCTGCCGGTCCCACATGTGCCATGTCGTGCCCAGTGAGGGACCCAGGATCAGGACAGGTGCGTCTTCCGGCCCGTCAAATCGGTATTGAAGGGTGTTGGTCTGTGCGTCGCTCACTCGACTTACGCTCCCACACCCACGGCTGCCGCCATGACGGGGGCTGTGAGGATGTGGGCCGGATCGGGTGAAAGACCTCTCGGACGACGTTTGAACCCGGCTCGTCGGGCAGCCAGTGGATCAGCGCGTGCGGGCTCTCCGGTAACGTCGGAATATGAGTCATCCGCATCCCGAACTGAAAGCCGCCCCTCCCCTGCCTGAAGGAGGGCTGAGGGTCGTCGCCCTGGGCGGCCTTGGTGAGATCGGCCGCAACATGACCGTCTTCGAGCATGCCGGCAAGCTGCTCATCGTCGACTGCGGCGTGCTGTTCCCCGAAGAGAACCAACCCGGCGTGGACGTGATCCTGCCGGACTTCACCTCGATCCGTGACCGTTTGAACGACATCGTGGCCGTGGTGCTCACCCACGGCCACGAGGACCACATCGGCGCCGTGCCGTACCTCCTGCGAGAGCGCTCCGACATCCCTGTCGTGGGCTCGAAGCTGACGCTGGCGTTCCTGGAGGCCAAGCTCAAAGAGCACGGCATCCGGCCGCGCGCGGTGCGGGTACGTGAGGGCGACCGGCGTGGTTTCGGCCCCTTCAACTGCGAGTTCGTGGCGGTCAACCACTCCATCCCGGACAGCCTCGCGGTCGCCATCCGCACCGGGGCCGGGATGGTGCTGCACACCGGCGACTTCAAGATGGACCAGTTCCCGCTGGACGACCGCATCACCGACCTGCGCGCCTTCGCCCGCCTCGGCGAGGAGGGCGTCGATCTCTTCCTCACCGACTCCACCAACGCCGAGGTCCCTGGCTTCACGACCTCCGAGCGTGAGCTGAACCCGGCGATCGAGCAGGTGATGCGTACCGCCCCGCGCCGGGTGATCGTCTCCAGTTTCGCCAGCCATGTGCACCGCATCCAGCAGGTCCTGGACGCCGCGCACCAGAACGGCCGCAAGGTCGCCTTCGTGGGCCGGTCCATGGTCCGCAACATGGGCATCGCCCGCGACCTCGGTTATCTGAAGGTTCCCAGCGGCCTGGTCGTGAGCACCAAGGAACTGGAGAAGCTGGCGGACCACAAGATCGCCCTGGTGTGCACCGGGTCCCAGGGCGAGCCGATGGCGGCTCTGTCCCGGATGGCCAACCGCGACCATGTGATCCGCATCGGCAAGGGCGACACCGTCCTGCTCGCCAGCTCCCTGATCCCCGGCAACGAGAACGCCATCTACCGGGTGATCAACGGGCTGACCCGGTGGGGCGCGCATGTCGTCCACAAGGGCAACGCCAAGGTGCACGTCTCCGGACACGCCAGCGCCGGTGAGCTCGTGTACTGCTACAACATCGTCAAGCCCCGCAACGTCATGCCCGTGCACGGCGAATGGCGCCACCTGCGGGCCAACGCCGACCTGGCCATCCGTACGGGGGTCGATCCCGATCGGGTGGTCATCGCCGAGGACGGCGTCGTCGTCGACCTCGTGGACGGGCGGGCGTCGATCACCGGCAAGGTGCCCGCGGGCTACGTCTACGTGGACGGCATGGAGGTCGGCGGCGCCACCGAGGCGTCCCTGAAGGACCGGGTCACCCTCGCGGAGGAAGGCGTGGTCACCGTGGTGGCGATCGTCGACGCCGACACGGGCGCCCTTGCCGAGACTCCCGATTTCCTGGCCCGGGGTTTCGTCCACGACGACGCCACCTTCGAACCGGTCATCCCGGTCATCGAGAAGACTCTGGCGACCGCGGCTCAGGAAGGCGTCGGCGACGCACGCCAGCTGGAACAGCTCATCGCCCGTGCCGTGGCGAACTGGGCCTTCCGTACCCACCGCCGCAGGCCCCTCATCATCCCCGTCATCATCGACGCCTGACCGACGACCCCCTCCCCCTTGCCCTGCCCCACCAGCAGGGCAAGGGGGAGGGTGGTTTCCCGGCTGCGTCCACACCCGCTCGTGGAGCGGCGTTCCAGGCACCGGCTTCGGCTACCGACGGTGCGTCAGAAAGGTAACCGTATGAGCGCGCGTTTCGAGGAGATCGACTGGCGCCCGACAGCGATGGGCGACATCAGCCTGCGGCGTCGGCGCGACCCGGTGTCGGGCGCCGATGTGTACGAGGTGAAGCTCGGCGACGAGTTCCTGATGTCCAGCCTCTTCACAGCCGGCGAGATCGCGCTCGCGGAACTCGGGCTGGCGGAACTGCCCGGCACCGAACTGGACGTCGCCGTCGGCGGTCTCGGACTCGGTTACACCGCCCAGGCTGTGCTGGACGACCCCCGGGTGCGCTCGCTGGCCGTGATCGACACGCTCGCCGAAGTCATCGACTGGCATCAGCGGGGCCTCGTCCCGCTCGGTACCCGGCTGACTTCGGACGCCCGCTGCCGCCTGGTTCAGGGCGACTTCTTCGCGATGGCGGCCGACCCGGGCGGTCTGGACCCGAGGGAGCCGGGCCGCCGCTTCCACGCCATCCTGCTGGATGTCGACCATTCGCCGCGCCATGTTCTCCATCCGCGCCACGCGGCCCTCTACCTGCCTGCCGGGCTCCGCGCTCTCACCGAACACCTCCACCCGGGCGGGGTCTTCGCCCTGTGGTCGAACGACCCGCCGGACGAACAGTTCACCGCCGCGCTCGCGGAGGTCTTCCCTCGGTCGGCGGCCCATGTCGTCGACTTCGACAATTTCCTGCAAGGCGGCACCTCGACCAACACCGTCTACGTGGCCGGCACGGAACCGGGCCCGTCGTAGGCAGACGGTTCGGCCCGACATCCCCTTCACCGGAGGCCTGACGCCGGACGACCGGACCGCCCCGGGTCAGGGCTCCGTCGGGTTGCCCAGGCCGGTGAGGGCGCCGACCGGGTCCAGGTCGGGAGTGCCGCGGGGCCACCAGTCGTCGTCGCCCGGTTCGGACTCGTACGCGTACCAGAGGCCGTCGCGGCCCAGGCGCAGCTGTATGTGGCCGCGGGGGTGGGTGAGGTGGTTGCGCCGGGGTCTGAAGGCGGGGAGATCCGCGGCGAGGAGAAGCGGGCGGGCGCGGTCGAACCGTCCCGCCGGCGGGTCCCAGGCCTCTTCGAGGACCGCGAGTCCGTCGAGCCCGCCCTGCCGCCAGGCGGCCACCGCACGCGCCAGATCCGCCGTGGTACGGCCGGCGGCTCTGGCGAGCGAGGAGTAGAGGGCGCGCGTGCCGGCCGTGAGGCCGGAGCCGGGACGGGCGGCGGCGAGACGCACGGCGTCCTGCCACAGGGTCAGCTCACCTACCGGGTCGTGGCCGCTGGAGAGGAGCGTGTGGGCGCGGGCTGCGGCGTCCGTAGCCAGCTGGTCCAGCGCGAAGGGGTCCGGGCCGCCCGGGGACGCCGGGTAGGCCGGAGGCGGCTCGGGGTGCGGGCGGGGACGCAGCGGGGCCGGGAGCGGCGGGCGGGTGCGCGGGGCGAGCGCGTCGGAGGCCCGGACCCCGGGGAAGGATCCCGGCTGCTGCTCCTGAGCGGCACGGGCGGCGCGGGCTGCGTTGCGCCGGGACAACTCGTCGAGTACCTCCCGCTCGCCCCGGCCCCGCAGGAGGAGCAGGACGAAGGGATCGGCGTCGAGGAGGCGGGCGGTCTGGTAGCAGAGGGCGGCGGCGTGCTTGCAGGGGTGTCCGGAGTCGGGGCAGCTGCACAGGGGGTCGAGGTCGCCGGGGCCGGGCAGCAGGGGCGCCCCGCAGTCGGCGAGGGACTGGGGCATCTCCTTGTCGAGCAGCGCGGCGATGTGCCCGGGCCGCTCCACGGCGGCGTCCAGGAACCGCTCCCACTCCTGGTCGCCGAGGGTGCGCAGCCGCACCTGGACACGGTACGGGCGCGGCCGGGAGCCCTGCACATAGGCGAGCACGAGCCCCGGTGTCACGGTGATGGCGTCGACGTGCCCCTTTGCCGCGTACCCGCGCCCCCGCACCAGCCGGGCGGCATCCAGCGCTCCCTCCTCCAGAGCGGCCACCCAGGCGTTCCCCCACCAGCTCTCCGCGAAGCCGACCTGCTGGGACGACGCCTCCCGGTTCGCCGGAGCCGGCAGGGCGGGGAAGGTACGGCGCAGCTCACCGTCACGGCCGGGGGCGGCCATGGACGAGGACGGGGAGACAAGGCGTGAGGTGTTGCGGGGAGCCTCGACGGAGGGCGCCGCCTGCCGGAACCCGGCGCTGTCCCGGGTGCCGAGGGTGTCCCGGGTGATCGAGGTGTCCAGGGGGCCCCGGGCGTCCCAGGCATTCGGGGTGTTCCGGGTGTCCCGCGAACCGCCCCGTGACGCCTCCGGAGCCTCGACACCCACGGTGCCGCCCCGCGCGGCCGGCGCGGCAACGGCACGCAGGACGTCCCCGACGGTCACCGGCGGCGACGGATCGGTGCCCGGCCCGTCGTCCCCGGTCTCCGGGTCCCTCACCGGAGCCGCCGGGTGATCGTCGGTGGGCGACTCGAAGGAACCGGCGAGCAGTTCCCGTACGTCACGCCTCCCGTCCCCGGGGCTTCGATCGCGTGGGTCGCGCCCAGGCACGGGCCGGACGGGCCGCCGGGTGGTCTCGGCTGCCGGCGTCTCCGCGGCCGGACGGCCCCGCCGTGCCTCCCCACGCGCGGCGCGCAGGGCCTCTCGGGCGGCATCCCCGGGACGCCCGCCCGTGCGGTCCTCGGTGTCGGCGCGTGCCGTCGGAACCTCGCGAGCCTCCGGGCCGGTCACGTCCGCCGTCTCTGCCTGAGCGGCCCGGCCCCCGGCCTGCGTTGCCGCGCCGCGCAGAGCGGCCCGAACCACGTCTCCCGGCCGGGTTTCACGCGCTCCGGCCTCGACCGCGTCATGGGTCCCGGTCGTTTCCTGAGCCGCGCGCTCCCGCGCCGCCCGCAACGCCCTGCGCGCGGCGTCGGCGGGCCGGTCCCGCTCGGCCTCGCCCGACAGGGGGTGTCCGTCCGACGACGGCTGCTCCCCCACCGTGCCGTGTCCTTCCACTTGCTCCCGGTGCTTCTCCGACGGCATCACACCGCCCCCCGCAGGGAGACCAGGTCGGACAGCGCCCGGTCCGTCAGTTCCGTGAAGGACGACTCGCCCGAGGTCAGGATCGCGTCGGCCAGGGCCCGCTTGGACTCCAGCATCTCGGCGATGCGGTCCTCGACCGTGCCCTCGGTGATCAGGCGGTGCACCTGGACGGGCTGGGTCTGGCCGATGCGGTAGGCGCGGTCCGTGGCCTGTTCCTCGACCGCGGGGTTCCACCAGCGGTCGAAGTGGATGACATGGCCCGCGCGCGTGAGGTTCAGGCCGGTGCCGGCGGCCTTCAGGGAGAGGATCAGGATCGGGGTCGCGCCGCTCTGGAAGCGGTCCACCATGCGTTCTCTTTCGGCGACCGGGGTGCCGCCGTGGAGCAGTTCGACCGGGACCGCGCGGGCCTCGAGGTGGGACGTGATCAGCCGGGCCATCCCCACGTACTGAGTGAAGACCAGTGCCGAGCCGTCCTCGGCGAGCAGGGTGTCCAACAGCTCGTCCAGCAGGGCGAGTTTGCCGGAACGGGCGGCCAGCCGATCGCCCGCGGCGGGGCCCGCGGCCTCCTCCTTCAGGTACAGGGCGGGGTGGTCGCAGATCTGTTTGAGGGAGGTCAGCAGCTTCAGCACCAGGCCCCGGCGGGCGATGCCGTCCGCCGTCTCGATGGCGAGCAGGGACTCGCGTACGACCGCCTCGTACAGGGCGGCCTGTTCTCGGGTCAGGGGGACCGGGTGGTCCGTCTCCGTCTTGGGCGGCAGTTCCGGGACGATGCCCGGGTCGGACTTCTTGCGGCGCAGGAGGAACGGGCGGACCAGGCGGGCGAGCCGGGCCACCGCCTCCTGGTCCTCACCGGTCTCCACCGCGCGCGCGTGCCGGGCGCGGAAGGACTTCAGGGGGCCCAGGAGACCGGGCGTCGTCCAGTCGAGCAGGGCCCAGAGTTCGGAGAGGTTGTTCTCCACCGGGGTGCCGGTGAGCGCCACGCGCGCGGGGGTCGGGATCGTGCGCAGTGCCTTCGCCGTCGCCGAGTACGGGTTCTTGACGTGTTGTGCCTCGTCCGCGACGACCATCCCCCACGGCTGCTCGGCCAGCCGGGGCGCAGTCGACCGCATGGTGCCGTACGTCGTGAGGACGAAGCCGCCCGTCATGTCCTCCAGGGTGCGGTCGGGGCCGTGGTAGCGGCGGACGGGGACGCCGGGCGCGAACTTGTTGATCTCGCGCTGCCAGTTGCCCAGCAGGGAGGCCGGGCAGACCACCAGCGTCGGCTCGCCGCGGGCCCGGCGCAGATGCAGGGCGATGACGGTGATCGTCTTGCCGAGTCCCATGTCGTCGGCGAGGCAGCCGCCGAGGCCGAGGGAGGTCATGAGGTCCAGCCAGGCCAGGCCCCGGAGCTGGTAGTCGCGCAGGCGGGCCTGCAGACCCGGGGGCGGTTCGACGGGGGTGATGCCCGCCGTCAGCCGGTCGCGCAGGGCCGCCAGCGCACCGACCGGGACCGCCTCGACGCTCTCGCCGTCGACCTCCACGCGGCCGGTGAGTGCCGCGGAGAGCGCGTCGACCGGGTCGAGGAGGCCCAGTTCACGCTTGCGTGCCTTGCGGACGAGCGCCGGGTCGACGAGCACCCACTGGTCCTTGAGGCGTACGACGGGCCGGTGGGCCTCCGCCAGCACGTCCATCTCGGCCTCGGTGAGCGGATCTCCGCCGAGCGCCAACTGCCAGCGGAACTGGAGGAGTTCCTCGCTCTCGAAGAAGCCGGTGCCGTCCTTCGCCGAGCCGGGTGCCGGACGTACGACCGCCTGTGCGGTCAGGTCCTGGGCGAGGTCCCGGGGCCAGTGCACGGCGACGCCGGCGGCGGCGAGCCGGGTCGCGACCACCCCGAGCAGGTCGTACAGCTCCTCTTCGGAGAGTGCCAGGGCGTCGGGCGCGTCCTGCTCGGTGAGGCGGTCGAGCGGGGGCCAGACACGGGCCGCGCGGCGCACCGCCAGGGCGGCGTCCACGCGGGCGCGTGCTCCGAAGGCCGCGTCCGCGGTGCCCGCCCACAGGGTCGCCGCGTCGGTCACCAGGGTGGGATCGGCCAGGCTGTGCACCTGGACGATCGCCGCGCCCGCGGTGCGCACCCGGTCGGGGTCGTCGAACAGGTCGTACGCCGACAGGTCGAGGCGGAGCGAGATCCGCACGCCCGCGTCCATGCCCGCGGCGACCTCCGCCGCCCAGTCGTGGGCGTCCGGCAGCCGCTGGGCCGGGCGCGCGGCGAAGGGCATCCCCGCCGCGTAGGGAGCCGCCGGGGTGCGCGGCAGGGTGTCCGCGACGGCGTCCAGGAAGGCGCGCAGCAGTGCCTCCGGCTCGGGCAGCAGCAGGGGGCCGGAGCCGGGCAGGGGCACCGCGTGGCCCTCGTACGGCAGGGCGGCGGCGATGGCCCTGAGGTGGGCGATGTCGTCGGGGTCCAGTGGGCCCGCGCGCCAGGCGTCGTGGCCGGTGGGGGTGAGCCCGGGCAGCAGCCTGCCGCGGGCCGTGAGCCGCAGGGCGTGCAGCGCGGCGGCGCCCCAGCAGGCCGTGGCGGGGTGGGCGGCGGGGTCGCGGCGGGCCCGCACGAGCAGCGGCAGCGCCGCGTCGACGGGCAGCGTCAGCGCGGGGGTGGTGCGGCGGCGGACACCGGCGCCGTGTCGCCGTACGACCGTCAGTTCCGTATGACCGTCGCCCCGATCCGGCAGGCCCGTGTCCCCCTCCGGGTCCCAGAAGGCGATGCGGCCCTCGCGCGGGAGGGGGGCCGGGAGGAAGACGGCCGCGAGGCGCACGGACACGTCCGCCACCGCTGTCGCCGACGTCTCGTCGCTCATGCGTACGTCACCTCCCGCCCTCGTGTCGTGTCCGTCGAGTCGGACGTCTTCGACTGTACGGGCGGGGTCTGACAATCGGTCCCGGAAACGGGCCGAAGCGCGTCACGCGGCCGGTCAGGGGGTCGTGCGCGAGACGACGTAGACCATGTAGTGGTTGGGGTGGGACCACTTGACGACGATGTGCTGCGTGGGTGCCGGGTTCTTCTGCGAGTGGGCAAGGCCCCACCACGGGCCCGGCTCCTTGAACTCCCAGCCGACGATCTTCCGGTCCCGGGCGCTGATGGTGAAGGCGTCCTTCTTCAGGCTGGTGCGGGGGACGCCCATGGCCTTGAAGAAGTGGTCGAGCCCCGCGTTCGTGGTCATGAACTGGACGTACAGGCGGCTGGTGCGCCAGTTGTTCGTCTCGTAGTACGCGACCTTCGTCGACAGGATCCCCTCGCCGTCGGCCTGGCGCGGGACGGGCACCTCGTAGATGTGGCGCTGGACCTTGGAGGGCCAGGCCGCGGTGAGGCCGCGCGCCGCCCACTTCCGTTCCTTGTCCTTGCCGCTGTCGCGGCTCTGGTTGGCGGAGATCACCAGATAGCCGGCCGGGACACCGATGAGCAGCACGATGATCAGCAGGGTCAGGGCGCGGCGGCGGATCCGGTGTCCGCGGTCCTCGGGCGGGCCGGGCGGCTCGTCCGGGGGCATGGCCTGGCGGGGCAGGGAGGCGGTCACAGCGGCCCCTGGGTGGTACGGCGGGTCTCGACGAACTTCTCGTAGCGCTCGTACCGCTCGACACGGCGCCGGTTGGCGCGCCGGAAGCGGCGGGCGACCAGCCGGGCGAGGTCGGCGGCGCCCACCATGCCGGCCTCGGGGCCGAGCTGGGCGCGCGCGATACGGGCCTCCGGGCGGTAGCCGCGGCCGGTGAGGTGGCGGCGGAAGGCCTCCCGGGCGGGGCCGATCAGCAGGTCGTCGGCCGCGGAGACACCACCGCCGATGACGAAGCAGGAGGGGTCCAGGGCGGCGGCCAGGTTGGCGATGCCGACGCCGAGCCACTGGCCGATGTCCTGGAGCAGTTCGATGCACATGGCGTCGCCCTCGCGGGCCAGCTCGGTGATCATCGGACCGGTGATGTCGGCGATGTTGCCCTTGACGTGCTCGATGATCCCGTACGCCACCGGGGAGTCGGCGGCCGCGAGTTCGCGCGCCTCTCTGACCAGCGCGTTGCCGGAGCTGTACTGCTCCCAGCAGCCGCGGTTGCCGCACGGGCAGCGGTGGCCGCCGGGCACGACCTGCATATGGCCGAACTCGCCGGCCACGCCGAACCTGCCGCGCTTGACCTGGCCGTCCTCCAGGATCGCGCCACCGATGCCGGTGCCGAGCGTGATCATGACGAGGTCGTCCTCGCCGCGCCCCGCGCCGAAGCGCCACTCGGCCCAGGCGGCGGCGTTGGCGTCGTTGTCGACCAGGACGGGGACGGCGAGGCGGCTGGAGATGCGGTCCCTCAGTGGCTCGTTGCGCCACGACAGGTGGGGCGCGAACAGGATCCGGTTGCGGTCCGCGTCGACCCAGCCGGCCGCGCCGATGCCGACCGCGTGCACGTCGTGCCGGTCGGACAGGTCCAGGACCAGCTCGACGATGGTGTCCTCGACGACCTTGGGGCTCTTGGACTTGTCGGGCGTCTCGGTGCGGAGCTTCTCCAGGATGTTGCCGTCGGCGTCGACCACTCCCGCCATCACCTTGGTGCCGCCGATGTCGATGCCGACGGTGGGGACACGGGGGGCCGTGAGGTGGGAACGGCGCTCACGCGTGCCGACGGTGCGCAGGGCGGGGGCTCTGCGGGAGCCGATGGGGGCGCTGCCCTCTCGGGCGGAGCCGGCCAGTGCCCTGGGGAGTGCGAGGTCGCGGTAGCTGCTCATCGGGAGTGATTCTGCCTCACCGGCAATGCGGGTGCGTTGCGGGGGAGCGGTGGGGTGGCGCGGGGTCGTTGCCGGGTGCGGGTGCGTTGTGGTTGATCGCGCCCCGCGGCGGAGCCGCACATGTCACAGCCCCGCGCCCCCTTCCTCCTCAGGGGCGCTCAGGGGCGTACCAGTAGTTGGAATTCGAAGGAGTAGCGCGTGGGGCGGTAGGTGTGGGTGCCGAACTCGACTGCGCGGCCCGTGTCGTCGAAGGTCGCGCGTTGCATGGTGAGCAGGGGGGCGCCCTCGCGCTCGGTGAGGCGTTCGGCTTCCTCGGCCGTCGCCCCGCGCGCGCCGATCGACTGACGGGCACTGTGCAGGGTGATCCCGGCGGAGCGCATCAGCCGGTACAGGCCGGTGGCCTCCAGCTGGCCGGTGTCCAGGTCGAACAGGCCGGGCGGCAGATAGTTGCAGAGGTACGCCATCGGTTCGCCGTGCGACAGCCGCAGCCGTTCCACGCGGTGTACGTCGCTGCCCTCGGCCACGTTGAGTGCGGCGGCGACCTCGGCGGAGGCCGGTACGACCGTGTTGACGAGGACCTTGGTCGCGGGGCGCTGGCCCGCCGCCTCCAGGTCGTCGTAGAGGCTGCTCAGTTCCAGGGGCCGCTTGACCTGGCTGTGCACGACCTGTGTGCCGACGCCCCGGCGGCGTACGAGCAGGCCCTTGTCCACGAGGGACTGGATGGCCTGGCGCACCGTGGGGCGGGACAGGCCGAGCCGCCCGGCCAGCTCTATCTCGTTGCCCAGCAGACTGCCGGGAGTGAGTGCTCCGTGCTCGATCGCGGCTTCGAGCTGCTGGGACAGCTGGAAGTAGAGCGGCACCGGACTGCTCCGGTCCACACTGAGTTCCAGCGGCACTGTCGGACCCACATCTGGTTTCGGCACGGCCCGAGCGTAGCTCCGGGGACTGTTGACGGGAAGTCGTGTAGTTCGGTTGTCCGGACATACGCATTGACAGCGCGCCTGGTCGGACCCCAGTTTGGTTCTCATGCGCATCGGAGTCATCGGGACGGGCCGCATCGGTACATTCCACGCGAAGACCCTCAGCCGCCACCGCGAGGTAGGGGGCTCCCTCATCGTCACGGACGCGGACAGCGGGCGGGCACAGGATCTCGCGCACCGCTTAGGAGCCACGGCCGCACCCGGTGTCGACGAGATCTTCACCTGGGGCGTGGACGCCGTGGTGATCACAGCCGCCACCTCGGCCCACGCCGAACTGATCGGTCGGGCAGCGCGCTCGGGTCTCCCGGTGTTCTGCGAAAAGCCCATAGCACTCGATCTGCCTGCCACCCTGGCCGCGATCGCCGAGGTGGAGGCGGCCGGGACCATCCTTCAGATGGGCTTCCAGCGCCGCTTCGACACCGGCTACACGGGCGCCCGCGAGGCCGTGCGGTCCGGGAAACTCGGCCGGCTGCACACGGTCCGCATGATGTCGTCGGACCAGACGCCGCCACCGCCCGAGTATCTTCCGCTGTCCGGCGGGCTGTACCGGGACGCCCTGATCCACGACTTCGACATCCTGCGCTGGGTGACGGGGCACGAGATCGTCGAGGTGTACGCGACCGGGTCGGACGCCGGGCCCACGATGTTCCGCGACGCGGGCGACATCGATACGGCCGCCGCGGTCCTCACCCTGGACGACGGCACGCTCGCCACGGCGACGGCGACGCGCATGAACGGCGCGGGCTACGACGTCCGTATGGAGCTGGCCGGGGAGCTGGACCAGATCGGCGTCGGCCTGGACGACCGTACGCCCATCGCGTCCACCGAGTCTGCCGGACCGCCCGCCGCGAGCAAGCCGTGGACCGGCTTCCTGGAGCGCTTCGGGCCCGCCTACGAGGACGAGCTGTCGGCCTTCGTCGAGGTGGTGCGCGGCGAACGCGCCAACCCGTGCGACGGCCGTGAGGCACTCCAGGCCCTGCGTGTCGCCGAGGCCTGCGAACTGTCCAGACGGGAGCGCAGGCCCGTACACCTCGCGGAGATTCAGGGCGGGTGGAGCTGAGGGCCAAAACGCCCGGTCACCACCGAAGGGGCAGGCTCCGCACCCCGCGCATCAGCATGCCCGGGAGCCAGTCGCCGGGTGGGCCGGCCAAGGTCAGGCCGGGGGCGCGGTCCAGCAGGGTGCGTATCGCCGTGCGCGCTTCGAGGCGGGCCAGTGGGGCGCCGAGGCAGAAGTGGAGGCCGTGGCCGAAGGCGAGGTGGCCCCGGGCGTCGCGGTGGATGTCGAAGCGGTCCGGGGCCGGGTAGCGGCTTCCGTCGCGGTCGGCCGCGGTGAGGCCGACCATCACCGGATCGCCCTTGGCGACGGCTGTGCCGGCGATCTCCAGGGGTTCGGCGGCGAAGCGGAACGTCGCGTTCTCCACCGGCCCCTCGTAGCGCAGCATCTCCTCCACCGCGCCGTCGAGGAGGGTCATGTCGGCGCGCAGTTCGGCGAGTTGGGCAGGGTGGGTGAGCAGGGCACGGACGCCGCCGGTGATGAGGTTGACGGTCGTCTCGTGGCCAGCGATCAGCAGGACGAAGGCCATGCCGCGCAGTTCCTCGGGGGACAGCCGGTCGCCGTCCTCGGCGGTCGTGCGGATCAGGTCGCCGAGCAGGTCGCCGCTCGGTCCGGCGCGCCTCTTGTCCTCGATCAGGTCGGTGAGATAGGCGGCGAGCTGGACGAACGCCTCGTACTCGCTCTCCGCGCTGGTGGGCGCGACGGCCTCCGAGGACAGTTTCCGGAAGGCCGTACGGTCGATCTCGGGCACGCCGAGCAGTTCGCAGATCACCGTGAGGGGCAGCGGGTACGCGAACGACTCCACCAGGTCGGCGCGGCCGTGCGGGAGCATCGCGTCGAGGAGTTCGTCGGTGATCTCCTGGACTCTCGGCCGGAGGGCCTCCACGCGGCGTGCGGTGAAGGCGCGGGAGACCAGGGCGCGCAGCCGGGTGTGCTGCGGCGGGTCGGCGACCAGGAGGTACTTGCCGATCAGCTCCTCGTCCAGGAACGACATTCCGATCTTGGCGGGGTCCTTGGACAGCCGGGGGTCGGCGAGCGCCGCGCGCGCCTCCTCGTACCCGACGACGAGCCAGGTGACGTGGTGCGCGTCCGGGTGCGGCAGCCGCACCCGGTGCACGGGACCACGGGCGCGCAGACGGGCGTACACCGGATGCGGGTCCGTCCTGAACCCGTCGCCGAACTCCCCCAGATCGAGTACTTCCCCCATGACCACATCCCCCTCGGCCGCCGCCCTCACCACTTGTGCCGCTGCCAGGAGAACGTGTGCCGTCAGCCGCTAGTGCCCGTCCTGCCCGTCTTCCTCCAGGAGTCCGGCGTCGTACGCCAACAGGGCGATCTGTACTCGGTTGTTGAGGTCGAGTTTGGCGAGGATGCGGGAGACGTGCGTCTTGACGGTGGCGACGCTCATGAACAGGGCGGCGGCGATCTCGGCGTTGGAGCTGCCCCGGCCGACGGCGACCGCGACCTCGCGTTCCCGGTCGTTCAGCGCGCCGATCCGCTCCCGGGCACCGGCCCGCCGGGTGTCGGCCGTGCCGCCCGCCGCGTGGGCCATCAACTGGCGGGTCACGGCGGGCGACAGGACGGGGTCGCCGGCCGCGACCCGGCGTACCGCGGCGAGGATCTCGGCGGGCGGGGTGTCCTTGAGGACGAAGCCGGCGGCGCCCGCGCGCAGGGCGCGCAGTACCTGGTCGTCGGCGTGGAAGGTGGTGAGGACCACGACCTGCGGGGCGTCCTTGAGGGCCCGCAGACGTTCGGTGGCGGCGAGGCCGTCCACCGTCGGCATCCGGATGTCCATGAGCACGACGTCCGGGCCGGTGCGGCCGACGAGCGCCTCGACCTCGCTGCCGTCGGCCGCCTCTCCGACGATCTCGATGTCGTCGGCGCCGCCCATCATGAAGGACAGGCCTGCCCGTACCAGGGGGTCGTCGTCGACGAGGAGCAGTCTGATCACGGTCATGGCCCTACGTAATCACGGTTGTGCGGCGCCCGGACGTACATGGAGGGCGCGGGCTACATTGCCGACCTGAACACCCGTGAGACGAAGGGGCATTCGTGCGCTACCGACTGCTGGGCCGGACCGGTTTACGTGTCTCGGAGCTCTTCCTGGGGGCCATGACCTTCGGCGACCAGGGCGGAGTGGGGGCACCCAAGGGGGAGTGCGCGCGCATCCTCGACGCGTACGAGGACGCCGGCGGGAACGTCGTCGACACCGCGATCAACTACCGCGGTGGTGCGAGCGAGACGATCCTCGGCGAACTCCTCAGGGGGCGGCGCGACCGGCTCGTGCTGTCCACGAAATACACGATCTCGCGCGACGGCGCGGACCCCAACGCCGCCGGCAACCACCGCAAGAACCTCACGCTGTCCCTGGAGACCAGCCTGCGCCGGCTCGGCACGGACTACGTCGACGTGTACTGGGTGCACATCTGGGACCGCGCCACGCCCGTCGAGGAGACGATGCGCGCCCTCGACGACGCCGTGCGCTCCGGGAAGGTGCTGTACGTCGGCATCTCGGACGCCCCGGCCTGGGTGGTGTCCCGGGCCAACACCCTGGCGGAGTGGCGGGGCTGGTCGCAGTTCGCCGCGCTCCAGGTGCCGTACAGCCTGCTCAACCGGGACATCGAGCGCGAACTGCTGCCGATGGCCGAGGCGTTCGGGATGTCGGTGGCGGCCTGGAGTCCGCTGCAGAACGGCATCCTGTCCGGCAAGTACACACGCGCGCGGGGCATCGCCCCCGACGAGTCCGTACGGCTGTCCGCGGACGCGATCGGTGAGCGCGAGCACGCGGTGGCGCGGGCGGTGCAGTCGGCGGCGGACGAACTCGGCGCGTCCCCCGCGCAGGTGGCCATCGCGTGGACCATGGCGCACTCCCCCGCCGTGCACCCGATCGTGGGCGCGCGCCGGGTCGAGCAGCTCACGGACAACCTCGGCGCGGCCGAACTGGCGCTCCCCGCCGATTTGGTGGCGAAACTGGACGAGACCACCGGATTCCGGCCGGGCTTCCCGACCGAGTTCATCGAGGAGACCTCGGCCTGGGTGTACGGCGAGGCGGGGCAACGGGTGGTGCCGCGTACGGTGCGCGCCTGAGAACGCCTTCCTTCTTTGGAGCTCCTCGAGTTCCCTGTTCCCGGTTCCCTGTATCTCTGTTCCCTGACAGAGGCGCCGTCAGGCACCCCACGGCAGCCAGGCCCGGACGGCGAATCCCCCGGCCCCGCCCGCGCCCTCACCGCCACCGCCCCCGTCCGCTTCCACGCCGTGCTCCAGCCGCCCGCCTGCCAGCGTCGCGCGCTCGGTGAGCCCGATGAGGCCCTGTCCGGAGCCGGGGACGTGCGGAACCTCCCCCGGGGGCGCGGGATTGCGTACGGAGACGGTCAGGCCGTCGCCCGGGGCGCCCGCGAGGGACACCGTGACCTCGGCGCCCGGGGCGTGCTTGCGGGCGTTCGTGAGGCCCTCCTGGACGATCCGGTAGGCGGTACGGCCGATGGAGGCGGGGACGGCGCCCGGTGCCGACACACGGCTGTCCAGCGTGATCTTCATGCCGGCCTCGCGGGATTCGCTCACCAGGGTGTCGAGCGCGGCCAGTGTCGGCTGCGGGCGCCCGGCTTCCTCCGCGTCGCCGGTCCGCAGGACGCCGATGATCTCCCGCAGGTCCTGGAGGGCGTCGTGCGCGCTCTCCCGGATGACCCCGGCGGCCCGGGCGACCTCCTCACGGGGTGCGTCGGGCCGGAACTCCAGGGCGCCGGCGTGGACGCTCAGCAGGGTGAGCCGGTGGGCGAGCACGTCGTGCATCTCGCGCGCGATGGCCTCGCGGGCGAGCCGCTGCGCCTGCTCCGCGCGCAGCAGCGCCTCCGTCTCGGCCCGCCGCAGCCGGTCCCGCAGGCTCACCATGAGCTGGCGCTTGGACCGCACGAACATGCCCCAGCCGACCGCGGTCGCGGTCAGCAGGACACTGAGGACCACCGAGACGAAGTACGGCAGGTCCGGGTCGGGGCGCAGCCAGTAGAAGAGCGGAATCACCACGACGGAGGCACCGCCGACCAGGCCGACGTACCGGAAGGGCCGGTGCACGGCGAGGGAGAAGAGGGCGACCAGACCGGCGCCGCCCGCGGTGCTCGACACGAGGCTGACCGCGAGCATCGCGACGGCGAGGCCGAGCGGCCAGCGGCGCCGCAGCCATACGGCGGCGCAGGAGAGGGCGCCGAGCAACTGGTCGGCGACGGCGACGGCGTGGGGGGTGTTCGGGTCGCCGGCCAGGGCGTCGGCACCCAGCACGCCGGTGAGGACGGCCAGCAGGAAGCAGGTGAAGTCGACGACCCAGTCGCGCGCCGTGCGCCGGGGTTGGGCGGACCTTCCGAACCACCCGGCCCGCTCCCGCGCGGAGCCGGAACCCGGAAGGGAACCAGGGTCGGAACCGGGGTGGTGATCGAGTTCGTCGAGCACGGCCGACGGGAAGAGCCAGCGCCGCCCGGGGAACGCCGTCGGGGCCTCGGGAACGGATGCGGGTCTGTCGCCACTCACGGTCGACAAATCTACGCAGTGCCGGCCCGCACCACACCCGCCGAGTCGTGATCGTCGACCAAAGTCGCGCCGCCAGGGACTTTCGGCGCCGTTTCCGGGAGCGACCGGCGACTTCGGGGGGAGATGCCTCGCCCTGCGGCCGATGGAAGCGGGGGGTCCGCGGAGCGAGGATCCCGGCATGAAGCAGTTACTGGAAGTCGCCGGCTTTGTCGCCCTGGTGCAGGGCGCCGCGGGCCTGCTGCAGGCATTCACCGACCTGCGGTGGGGCCTGGTACGGAAGTTCGATTTTCTCGACGGTTACGAGATCTACGCGAGCGTGGCGCTGCTGGTGCTGTCGTTCGCGCTGTTCGCTGCCGCCGAGAGCCGGAAGCCCGGGTGACCGAAGTGGGGTTCGGCCCGGTCCGGGCTTCCGGCGGGGTGGCACTGTTCGCTCGACGGCGGTGTCAGCAGTCGTAGTCGATCAGATCGAACGACGCGTAGTGGTCGGAGGTGTAGTAGTCCTCCTGGCTCTCCTCACCGGTGATGATGCGGCGCGCACCGCGCGTGGAGGAGCCGGGGGTCTTGACCGTGTACTCGTGGTAGTAACCGGTGGACTGCGAAGGCAGGAGGCGCTCCCGGTTCTGGAAGACGCTGCCGTCCTGCGAGTACGGGTAGGGGCCGCCCTTCGCGATCAGGTTGAGCGTGGTGTAGGCCTGCGTCGGCAGGTCGCCGTAGCAGATGCTGCCGACCGCCGAGGTGGCGGCGCCGGCCGTGCCGACGGTGACGGTTCCGCCGACCAGGAGAGCGGACAGGACGGCGGCCGAGGCGCCGATACGAGTGATCCGTGGGGGGAATCTCATGCCCTCATGATGACGCGCGTAGATAGTGGCATGTCAATGACAACTCCGGAGATTTTTCCGTCTCGTCCGATGAGTTTTCGCGGTGTTAACCTGCGCCACGGGGCGGAGCCCCTGGGGATGGGACGGGCAGGGGCGGCGAGGGCGAGGAAAAGGCCTGAGGCCGACCTCCTGGCCCAGCAGCCCACTCCCCCGCCCTCTCCCCATGCCCCATCCCCGCCGGAGGCCACCTCAGCCCCCGAGCCCCCCGTACCGAGCCCTCAGTTCCCCCGCCCCCTCCTCCGTCAGGGAACCGAACAGCCGCAGCCGTGAGATCCCGCCGTCCGGATAGATGTCCACGCGCGCGTGCGTGCCCGCCGCCGGGGTCGGCAGGACGAACCGGTGGTTGGTGTCGGGCTGGAGGCGGGTGCGCGGGAGGACCTCCGTCCACTCACCGTCCTCGCCGTCCCGGAGCGACACCGTCGCCCAGCCCGCGCTGTTCCCCTTCAGATACGCCGTGTCGATCTCGACGGCCCGGATCTCCGACCGCGCCACCAGCCGGTAGCGGATCCAGTCGTTGCCCTGGTCCCGGCGGCGACGCGTCTCCCACCCGTCGTCCATCTTGCGGGAGCGCCCCGGCTGGATGGTGTTCGACGCCGGCGAGTAGAACAGGTTGGAAGCGTCCTCGGCCCGGCCGCCGTTCTCCAGGGCGACCACGTCGAAGGTGCCCAGCGCCGCCAGCCACTCCGGGTCCGGGACCACCTCGCCGTACACCCGCAGGCGCGCGATCCCCCCGTCGGGATGCTGGTTCACCCGCAGGTGCGTGAAGCGCTGTTCGAGCGACACCTCGAAGCCGTTCGCCGCGTGGCCGCCCACCTTCGTGCGCGGCACCAGCGTCGTCCACTTCACGTCGTCCGCCAGCAGTTCCCCGGGGGACGGGGAGCCGGGCACCGACACGCCCTCCACCGACACGGCCTGCGGATAGTTGCCCCGGAAGTGGGCCGTGTCGACCACGACACCGCGTACGACGCCCGGCGCGCCGAGCCGTACCAGCGCCCAGTCGTGGTCCTCCGCCGTCGGCCACGGGTGCTCGGCGGACGCGCCACGCCGGCGCCGTGTCTCCCAGCCGTCCATGATCTTGCCCTTGTGGCCGAAGTGCTCGGGCACGAACTCGGCGGGTTCGGGCACGAGCATGTTCTCGCGGTCGGCGAAGAACTCGTCGTTGGCGGCGATCACCCCGGCCCCGAGGCGGCGGTCGGCGAGGTTGGCGTACTGGGTGAAGGGGAAGTCCGCGGTGCGGTAGTCCGCGTACGGGTCACCGCCTCCGTAGGGGTTCGCGTCGCCGGTGAAGCTCGGAATCGCGGTCACGGTGATCAGTTCTGCCTTTCGGAGTCGGCGCTGCGGGTGCCGGGAAACAGAGAAGGGGAAGGGGGCTGCGCATCAGGGCGTGCGGGTGAGGAGTTGCCCCTTCGGTGCGGTGAACTCGCCTTCCGCCACGATGCGTTCGCCCCGCAGCCAGGTCGACCTGACGACCCCGCTGAGGGTCTTGCCCGCGTACGCCGTCACACGGTTGCGGTGTTCCAGGGCCGCCGGGTCCACGGTGAACGTCTCGTCCGGCGCGAGTACCGCGAAGTCGGCGTCCCGGCCCGCCTCGATGGCGCCCTTGCGCGCGCCGAGGCCCACCAGCGCGGCCGTACGCGTGGACATCCAGCGCACGACGTCCTCCAGGGAGTGGCCCCTGGCCCGCGCCTCGGTCCACACCGCCGCGAGGCTCAGCTGGAGCCCCGAGATGCCGCCCCACGCCGTGGCGAAGTCGGCGGTCTTGAGGTCGGCGGTGGACGGCGAGTGGTCGGTGACCACGCAGTCGATCGTGCCGTCGGCCAGCGCCTGCCACAGCAGGTCCTGGTTGGCGGCCTCGCGGATGGGCGGGCAGCACTTGAACTCGCTTGCCCCGTCCGGGACTTCCTCGGCGGTGAGGGTCAGGTAGTGCGGACATGTCTCCACGGTGATCCGCACCCCCTCCGCCTTCGCCGCCGCGATCAGCGGCAGCGCGTCGCTCGACGAGAGGTGCAGGACGTGCACACGCGCGTGCAGGCGCTTCGCCTGCTCGATCAGGTTGGCGATCGCCGTGTCCTCCGCGCCGCGCGGGCGCGAGGCGAGGAAGTGGGCGTACTCGGGACCACCCCGCTGCGGGGCCGCGTCGAGGTGGTGCGGGTCCTCGGCGTGCACGATGAGGAGTCCGTCGAAGCCGGCGATCTCGGCCATCGACCGGCCCAGTCGCTCCTGGTCGAGGTGCGGGAACTCGTCCACGCCGGACGGCGACAGGAACGCCTTGAAGCCGAAGACGCCGGCGTCGTGCAGGGGACGCAGGTCCTTGACGTTGTCGGGCAGCGCGCCGCCCCAGAATCCGACGTCGATGTGCGCCTTGCCTGCGGCCACTTCCCGCTTCGTACGGAGGTGGTCGACCGTCGTCGTCGGCGGGAGGGAGTTGAGGGGCATGTCGACGAGGGTGGTGATGCCGCCGGCCGCCGCGGCGCGCGTGGCGGTCCAGAAGCCCTCCCACTCCGTGCGCCCGGGGTCGTTGACGTGCACATGGGTGTCGACCAGCCCGGGCAGCACGACGTCGTCGCCGAAGTCCTCCAGGCGCACGCCGGGCGGCACCTCGGCCTCGTACGGGAGTACGGCCACGATCCGGCCGTCGGCGACCGTGACGGTGGCCGCACGCGTCCCCTCGGGCGTGATGACGCGCGTCGAACGCAACACCAGTTCGATGTCGGACACCCGGACCCCTCTCTGTCACCTCTGACACCGTGAATCCCACCGTTAACTTCCACGTAACGGAATTCAACTTTCTGTTGAAGGAGTCTTCACCGAGGGCATCGCACCGTCAAGAGCCACCTTGCCGACCCGCCCGACTCGACACCAACCGGAGCAGGCCGGGGCGGCAGCCTGGATGTTTCCACAGGACGGAATTAGAGTTCCGGAAATCTGAACGTAGCCACACGCCAGCAGGCCGTCAAGCAACCGCCCGATAGGCTGCACCATCGCCTGTCAGCAGTGAAAGGAACGCGCCGTGCCGACGCCCAGCGCCAGCTCCACCGACGCCGCCAAACCCGCCGCCGCCAGCGGTGGTGTCCAGTCCCTGGAGCGTGCCTTCGATCTGCTGGAGCGCATGGCCGACGCGGGCGGTGAAGTCGGCCTCAGTGAGCTGTCCGTGAGCAGCGGGCTGCCCCTGCCCACCATCCACCGGCTCATGCGCACGCTCGTGTCCTGCGGTTACGTACGTCAGCAGCCCAATCGCCGGTACGCGCTGGGGCCGCGCCTGATCCGCCTCGGCGAGTCCGCGTCCCGGCTGCTCGGCACCTGGGCCCGCCCCTATCTGGCCCGGCTGGTCGAGGAGACCGGCGAGACGGCCAACATGGCTCTCCTGGACGGCGACGAGATCGTGTACGTGGCACAGGTGCCGTCCAAGCACTCGATGCGCATGTTCACGGAGGTGGGCCGGCGCGTCCTGCCGCACTCCACCGGCGTCGGCAAGGCCCTGCTCGCCGGCTTCCCGCCGGACGAGGTGCGTTCCCTGCTCGCGCGGACGGGCATGCCGGCCGCGACGGAGAAGACGCTCACCACCCCGGACGGCTTCCTGGCCGCCCTGGAGGACGTGCGGCGCCTCGGCTACGCGGTCGACGACAACGAGCAGGAGATCGGCGTCCGCTGTCTCGCGGTCTCCGTGCCCGACTCCCCCACCGCCGCCGCGATCTCGATCTCGGGCCCGGCGGGCCGGGTCACCGAGGAGGCGACGGAGAGGATCGTGCCCGTACTGAAGCAGGTCGCGGCCGAGTTGTCGGTGGCACTGGCCAGTTCGGGCAACCCCGCCCACTGAGACCGAAGCCTCCGCCCGCCGGCCCGGGACCTCTCGGGCCGCCGTCAGCGGTGCGGCGGTTTCCCGAACAGATCCACCGCGGCGCGAACGTCCGACAGACCCCGGGCGAGTGCGCTGACCGAGCCGATCGCGCCGGCGATCAGGAGTAACGAGCGGCGCAGGCGCGGGATTTCGGGGCTGCCGGTGATCGTCATCGCGGCCAGGCAGGCCAGTTCGTCCTCGGCGATGCCACGGTCGGGGAACTCGGCCGGGTGCGCGGCGAGTTCACGGCGCAGCCGGGACACCGCGGTCCGCAACTCCGCCACTCTAGGATCTTCGTCGCTGCCGGTCACCGACCTCTGTCCCAAGCTCCGCAACACGGCTCCCCCCACTGGCCCCCACACGCGCCCCGCACGTCCCCGTTGCGCTGGTCGGGCGCCGGGGACGCGGGACAGTAAACGCCACCCGCGCGACAGGCGCCACACCAAGGGCCGAAATTCAGCCCGCGAAGACCGGCGGTCCGGCCCCGGGTCAGGTATGCAGGAGGCATGACGGAGAAAACGGACCAGGTGGCAGGGCTGTTGCTCGCGGCAGGCGGGGGGCGACGGCTCGGCGGGCGACCCAAGGCCCTTCTCGAACACCGTGGACACCTTCTCGTCGAACACGCGGCCGACGCTCTGCGTGCGGCGGGCTGTGCCCCGGTCCATGTCGTCCTCGGGGCGCAGGCTGACGACGTACGGGCGCGGGCGGACCTACCCGGATGCGTTTTGGTGAACAACCCGGAGTGGGCGGAAGGTATGGGGTCCTCGCTACGGGCCGGGCTGGCGTCCCTGCGTGGCTCAGGGGCTCGCGCGGCCGTCGTCTCGCTCGTCGACCAGCCGGGCATCGGGCCGGAGGCCATGACCCGCGTCCGCGCCGCGTACACCTCCGAGGAGTCCCTCGCGGCGGCGTCGTACGACGGAACGCGCGGGCATCCGGTGCTGTTCGGCGCCGCCCACTGGGCGGGCGTCGCGGCGGCGGCGGCCGGTGACCGTGGCGCCCGCGACTACCTCAGGACCCACCACGACGCGATCACCCTCGTCGAGTGCGGCGATGTGGCGCAGCCCTACGACATCGACACCGCGGCCGACCTGGACCGGCTGGGGTAGGAGCTTCTCGCCACGAAGAATCTCGACGTCAACAAATCATTGAACTTCCACAATGAGGAAACTAGTATCCACTGATCAGAAACATCCGTGCCACGCAGCCACAGCAGCCCACATCAGCCCGCTGAAGGAAGTGACCGCTCATGTCCGCACCAGCGCCGTCCCCGCTGGCCATCGTCGACGCCGAGCCCCTGCCCCGGCAGGAGGAGGTGCTCACCGACGCGGCGCTGGCCTTCGTGGCCGAGCTGCACCGGCGGTTCACGCCCCGGCGTGACGAACTCCTCGCGCGCCGTGCGGAGCGCCGCGCCGAGATCGCCCGCACCTCGACCCTCGACTTCCTCCCCGAGACGGCCGCGATCCGCGCCGACGACTCCTGGCGGGTCGCCCCGTCCCCTGCGGCCCTGAACGACCGGCGGGTCGAGATCACCGGCCCGACCGACCGCAAGATGACGATCAACGCCCTCAACTCGGGCGCGAGGATCTGGCTCGCGGACTTCGAGGACGCCTCCGCGCCGACCTGGGAGAACGTGGTCCTCGGTCAGGTCAACCTGGCCGACGCCTACACCCGGAACATCGACTTCACCGACCCGGCGAGCGGCAAGTCGTACGCCCTCAAGGCCGAGGCCGAACTCGCGACCGTCGTGATGCGCCCGCGCGGCTGGCACCTGAACGAGCGCCACCTCCAGCTCGACGGGCAGCAGGTGCCCGGCGCCCTCGTCGACTTCGGCCTCTACTTCTTCCACAACGCCCAGCGCCTGCTCGATCTCGGCAAGGGCCCGTACTTCTACCTCCCGAAGACCGAGTCTCACCTCGAAGCCCGCCTGTGGAACGACGTGTTCGTCTTCGCACAGGACTACGTCGGCATCCCGCAGGGCACCGTCCGCGCGACCGTTCTCATCGAGACGATCACGGCCGCGTACGAGATGGAGGAGATCCTCTACGAACTCCGTGACCACGCCTCGGGGTTGAACGCGGGCCGCTGGGACTACCTGTTCTCCATCGTCAAGAACTTCCGTGACGGCGGCCCCAAGTTCGTCCTCCCGGACCGCAACGCCGTGACGATGACAGCCCCGTTCATGCGCGCCTACACCGAACTCCTCGTCCGCACCTGCCACAAGCGCGGCGCGCACGCGATCGGCGGTATGGCGGCGTTCATCCCGTCCCGGCGCGACGAAGAGGTCAACAAGGTCGCCTTCGAGAAGGTCAAGGCCGACAAGGACCGTGAGGCCGGCGACGGTTTCGACGGCTCCTGGGTCGCCCACCCCGACCTCGTGCCGATCGCCATGGCCTCGTTCGACGCGGTCCTCGGTGACCGGCCGAACCAGAAGGACCGCCTCCGCGAGGACGTCCACGTCGAGGCCGCCGACCTGATCGCCGTCGACTCCCTCAAGGCCGCCCCGACGTACGACGGACTGGTCAACGCCGTGCAGGTCGGCATCCGTTACATCGAGGCGTGGCTGCGCGGGCTGGGCGCGGTGGCCATCTTCAACCTCATGGAGGACGCGGCCACCGCCGAGATCTCCCGCTCCCAGATCTGGCAGTGGATCAACGCGGGCGTCGAGTTCGAGCACGCCGGGAGCACGGTGACGGCCACGCCGGAACTCGCCCGCAAGATCGCCGCCGAGGAACTCGCCGGCATCCGCGCCGAGATCGGCGACGAGGCCTTCACGGCCGGCCACTGGCAGCAGGCCCACGACCTGCTCCTGACCGTGGCCCTCGACGACGACTACGCGGACTTCCTGACCCTGCCGGCGTACGAGCAGCTGCGCGGCTAGATCACAGAGGTGAGTTACTTCTCCGAGTGGCCCAGGGACTTGTCCGGGGCCACTCGGTCGCGTACGAGCCGTTTCACCGCCGTCGGTTCGGGAAAGCCCTGTTCGCGCCGGTCCCAGACCACCTCGTCGTTCACGCGTACGACGAAGACGCCGCCGGTACCGGGTTTCAGGGACAGTTCCGTCAGCTCGGTCTCGAAGGTCGTGAGGAGTTCCTGCGCCAGCCAGGCGGCGCGGGGCAGCCAGCGGCACTGGGTGCAGTACTCGATCTCCACGCGGTGCACGGCGTCCGTCCCGCTCCCCGCTGTCTGTGTGTCCGTCATCCGAGATGCACCGACCAATCGTGTTCCGCCGCCGGTTTCCCGTGCAGGTCGGGGACCTGCTTGAGCCAGTTCGGCCGGTCCCGTTGTGTCTTCGCCGCGCGTTGGGCGTCCTCGGCGGCGAGTTCCTCGCGGCCGGGGAACTCGGTGGGCAGCCAGGACGCGGACGCCCGCACGCGCGCGTGGAGGTACGACACATACGCGTCCCGGACCTCGTCGGGGGTCGTGAAGCCCGCCTCGATCTCCAGCCAGGCGTCCGGTACCTCGGCCAGGACCTCGCGCAGCAGCCGCTCCGTCACGCGGGGCGCCAGGTCGGCGTCGGCGGCGCGGGTGTCGGGCGCGTAGCGGCCGAGGGCGTGGCGGCGGAAGTCGTACGCCTTCTCCGGTGCCGACAGGTCCCACCTGTGGTGGAAGACCAGGGCGGCGCCGTGGTCGATCAGCCACAGGCGCGGCGGTGCGATGCCGAACGTGGGCCAGACCATCAGGTTGGAGCTGTGCGTCGTACGGTCCACGTTGACGGTGAGGGCGTCCAGCCAGACAATCCGGCCCGCCTCCAGTGGATCGACGTCGAACGAGGCCGCCGTCTGGGGGGTGAAGTCCTTCGCGCCCGGCAGGTAGTCCATGCCCAGGTTGAGGCCGGCGCTGGCCTGCAGCAGGTCCTGGACCTCCTGGTGGGGCTCGTGGGCGCCGGTGGCCGGGTCGAAGTGGACGAGGACCAGCTCGGGGAAGCGCAGCCCCAGGGCGCGTGCCAGTTCTCCGACGACCACCTCGGCGACCAGCGCCTTGTGGCCCTGCGCGGAGCCGGTGAACTTCACGACGTAGGTACCGAGGTCGTCAGCCTCGACCACCCCTGGGACGGAACCGCCCGATCTCAGGGGCTCGACGTAGCGGGTTGCCGTGACCTCTCTCATGAGCGTGAGCATAGTGACCAGGTGTGACAACCGGGACGGCGCGTCTCGGCACCGGGCTCAGCGCCAGGAAGGATGCCCCTCCGGTGTGCTGCCGGTGGTGAGCTTGCGGGCACCCGTGCCGTCCGCGCGGACCGCCCAGATCGCCGGCCGGTCGAAGGGCCCCCGGACGAAGGCCACCCACTTGCCGTCCGGTGACCAGACCGGGTCCATCTCCTGGGCCGCCGTCTGGACGAGTCTCCTGTCGTCGCTGCCGTCGGCCCTGGCGATGCGGATGTCTCCCCCCGTCCCCACACCGGGTGCTCCGGCGGTGTACGCGAAGTAGCGGCTGTCCGGGGACCAGACGGGGTCCAGCGCCCGCCGGGACTGGTGGGTCACCTGCCGGGGTTCGGTGCCCGGCCGTGCCGGATCGACGACGTGGACCTGCCAGCCCGACGTCTTCTGCAGACAGACGGCGATGACCTTGCCGTCGGGGGACCAGGCCGGGTCGTCCACCTTCCCCGAGCCGGTGGTCAGTTGCTGCGCGGAGCCGTCCGAGACGTTCACGGCGAACAGCTGCTGCACACCGTCCGCGTCGCGACGCAGGACTGCCAGTCGCTTGCCGTCCGGGGACCAGGAGACCCGGCCGCCCGAGATGGCGGCGATCCGGCGGACGCCGGTACCGTCCGCGTTCGCCGTCCACACGGCCGACCCTGCCGTCGTCTTACGGGTGAACGCGAACGACTGGCGGCCGGGGGACCACTGCGGGAGGGCGTCGCAGGTCCCGTCGATCAGCTGTTCGGGATTGTCGGTGGTGGAGTCGCGGCGGCCGATCACACTGTGGCATTCCGACGATCCGGGGTCCATGTCCAGCCGGACCAGCAGCGGGGCGTCGGGGAACGCGGCGGGGGTCGATCGCCGGGGCGACGGCGAGGTTCCGCCGGCATTGTTGGCTCCAGGCTCGCCGGAACCGGTCCAGAGCTGCCACACGAGCAGTCCCGCGATGGCCGCCGCGACCAGCAGCGCCGCTCCGGCGACCGTCCCTCGGCGACCCCGCCGTACCCCGGCGTCGCCGGACGGGACGAGCCCTGTGCGCGGCTGAACGGGCGTGAGGTCCGGCGGGGGTCCGAAGCCGGGGCCGGGCGGCGACTGGACGGTCAGCGGGTGGGAGGCGATGACCTGGCCCTCGCCAGGCGCGGGCAGGGTGGGCGGGACGGGGCGCGGGTCAGTGTCTGGTGCGTACCGGTCGGCGACCGGGGGAGACGCGGACACCGTCGCGCGCTGGTCACCGGCCAGTGCCTGCCCATCAGCGACCGGCGGCCCGGACACCGTCGTCCGCGGATGGGTTGCCAGGGGCTGTCCATCCGCGACCGGCGGCAGCCCTGACACCGTCACGCGTGGATCGGTGGGCACGGCCGACGGGCGGTCCGCTGCCTCGAGGTACGCCGCCGGGGCCTGCCTCCGGATGAGCGCGGTCGCCTCGGCGGGCAGCCAGGTGTCCGACGGATGCCGGACCGTGAGCTGGTCGAGGAACTCCGACGGGCCGGGGCGGTCGAGCGGGTCCTTGGCCAGACAGGCCGCGACCAGTCCGCGCAGCAGGTCGGGCACGTCCGTGAGGTCCGGTTGTTCGTGGACGACGCGGTAGGGCCAGGCGGCCGACCCCCCGTCACCGAAGGGAGCGCG
Organism: Streptomyces kryoterrae; assembly: GCF_054072135.1. NCBI lineage: Bacteria > Bacillati > Actinomycetota > Actinomycetes > Kitasatosporales > Streptomycetaceae > Streptomyces > Streptomyces kryoterrae. The sequence goes on from NZ_CM133358.1 coordinate 1,784,938, forward strand.
GCCCGCCGCCTGGCTGAGCACCACGCCCAGGGCGAACATGTCCACCGCGGGAGTGAGCGCGCCACCGAGCAGCTGCTCCGGCGCGAGGAAGCCGAGCGTGCCGATCTGGAACCCGGTCTGGGTGAGGGCCGTACCGTCGAGGGCGCGCGCGATGCCGAAGTCGATGACCCGGGGGCCGTCCTCCGCGACGATGATGTTGGCGGGCTTCAGGTCGCGGTGGATGACCCCGGCCTGATGGATGGCGGCCAGCGCCTCGGCGAGACCGGCGGCCAGCACGGTGAGCGTGTCCGCGGGAAGGGGGCCCACCTGGTCGAGCAGGTCCCGCAACGTGGGGCCGGGTACGTAGGCCGTCACCAGCCAGGCCGGCTCGCCCTCCGGGTCGGCGTCCACGACCGGCGCGGTGTGGAAGCCGCCGACGCGACGGGCCGCGGCCACCTCGTCGGCGAATCTGCGCCGGAAGCCCGGTTCCGTGCTCAGTTCGGGCCGCACGACCTTGACGGCCACCGCCCGGCCCGACCGCGACCGGCCGAAGTAGACGACGCCCATCCCGCCCTGGCCGAGGCGTCCGACCAGCCGGTACCTGCCCTCCCCGACAGAGGCGGGATCACCTGCTCCGAGCGGTTTCATGACTCCCCCTCCCCAATACCGGACATCAGTCTAGATGTTCCGCTCATGACGTCATCGGGTCCGGAACGGTTCCCCTTCACCCCGTCGGTTCACCCCGCCAGCGGATTCCGCAGCGGCAGATAGCGGGCGTCGGCGCCGTCGGCGCCGGTCCAGCGCAGCAGCAGGTTGGTCTTGCCGGGCAGGGTGGGCGAGGCGAGGAGTGCGGCGACCTCGGGGAGGTCGTGGCGGGACAGCTCCCGGCGTACGGCCTGCCAGGGGTCGAAGCCCGGATGGCGTTCCCGCAGCACCTCCGCGACCTCCGTGAGGTGGTTGACGACCAGGCAGTACACGAGCCGCTCCCAGCCCACCGCCCGCGTCACGTCCGGCAGCAGCTTCACGCCCTCCGCGTCCCGGTACAGGGCCTGTACGGGGGTTCCACGGGCGTCGACCGCGATCAGGCAGTTCTGGAGGTGGGCCTCGATGACAACGCCGTACCGTGCGAACAGTTCGACGACCGGTGGCACGGCACAGCGCAGATACGCCGTCCACCAGGCGGCCGGGTCGGCGAGCCCGTCGAGCGGGTTGCCGTCGAAGCCCTCGACCAGCGCGGCGGCGAGCAGCGGGGTGGCGCCCGGTACGACGTGGTCGCGCAGGCCGTCGCGGACCAGGACCGCCAGCTCCTCGAAGGCGAAGTCGGCGGTGCGGTAGCCCCGATCGCTGAGCCAGACCGGCCGGCCCTCGGCAGCGGCGACGACCGCCGCGTCCGTGCGGCGCAGTGCCAGCAGGTCGTGGCGCCAGAGCCGGCGTACGTCGTTGGTGATGCGGACGTCGAGGCTGAACTTGACGAAGAGGTCGTGCTCGGGCGCGTAGAGCGTGCGGACGGCCGCCGTGGGCCAGGTGTCGAACGCGGTCGTGCCCAGCCGGATCAGCCGGCCGTCCCCGAAGGCTTCCGTCAGGCTCGGGCCGACGAGGTCGAGCTGCCAGGGGTGGGCGGGCAGCAGCCGGTAGCCGGGCGGGGCCGTGCCGAAGGCGTCCAGGGCGGACACGTCGCCCTCCTCGGCCACCGCGTCCTCGCGCACGCCCAGCAGCACCAGCGGGAACGCGGCGTACGCCTCGGGCGCGTACGGCAGCCAGCCCGCGACCGGGCCGCCGCCGCGCGCCTTGGGCGCCGGGTGGTAAGGGTGCCCGGTGAGAAGGGACTGCTCGGAGCGCCGGTACGGATCGTCGGGCGGTGTGGTGCGGTCGCGGACGGTGAGTAGCGCGGCGACCGTGTCCCGGCTGTCGGCCATCTCGGCGGGCAGCTCGGGGTTGGACAGGCCGGTGTACGCCTGGAGTTCCTCGGCCACGAGCTTGAGGAGTTCGGCGTGGCCGAGCGGGTGCCAGCCGCCGTCGCCCGTGTTCACCTCGGGCGTCGCGGGCCGTCGTGCGCCGCGCACGCGCAGCAGGCGCTCCCCGCTCGGCAGCCGGTACACGCGCGGCTCGCCAGGTCCGGGAACGGGCTGGGCCACCTCCCGCAGCAGGCAGTTGAGCAGGGGCGCGGTCGCGTACGCGTCGGCGCGCGCTCCGATGCCGTCGGGCGCGGGCATGGCCGGGGGTGCGGTGGGGGCCCGGGGTGCGGTGGGGGGCATGGTGGGGTCCACGCGTTCCCTCGTTTCTTACGGTGCTTTCCTACGCTCGCGGTTTCCCGCGGTGCACTGGCGATCAAGTATGTCTGTCGTCGTCCACGCCCGTTCACCAGCACATACCCGCGCCCAAACCCGCACTCGTACCCCCACCCGAGGAGCCCGCCGTGCACCGTCCCTCCAGCGCAGAGGCCGAGGTCGCCGACGAACTGGCCGCCGTCCGCCCCGACCTCGTGTCGCGGTACGCGGCCGAGCTGCCCGGTGCCCGGGCCGCCGTGCTGACCCGGCTGTGGCGGGCGCTCGTCCACGAGCCGCTGCCGTGGATCGTCCGCCGCGAGAGCGGCTCGGGTCTCCTGCTGGCGGACGGGCGCCGGCTGGAGGGCCCGTACGCCGATCCGTACGCTGTCGACGGCCGTGTCACCGCCGTACGGCTCGGGACGGTGTCGTACGAAGATCCGGCGCGGCTGATGACGGACCTGGCCGTGCCGCACGCGACCGCCTTCGCGGCCGAACTCGGCCACAGTGTCGCCTCGTTGGCCCTGTCGCGCGCCAACCAGGACAGCGCCCTCCGTGCCCCCGCGACCGGCTGGGAGTGGGAGCAGCGGATCGTCGACGGGCATCCATTCCACCCCAACTGCCGTTCCCGGCCCGGGTTCTCGGTGGCCGAGCAGCTCGCGTACGGGCCCGAGCACCGGCCGGTCGTGGAGCTGGCGCTGGTGGCGGCGGACGACTGCGCCGTGCGGGGCGAGTGGCCGAAGTGGCTGTGGGACGGGGGGCGTCCGCTGATTCCGGTGCATCCCTGGCAGGCGGCACATGTGCTCCAACTCCCCAGCGTGGGCGCGCTGTCGGCGCATCCCCTGATGTCCCTGCGCAGCCTCGCCCTCCCGGGCGGCGGGCCGCACCTCAAAACGGCGTTGAGCGCCCGGCTCACCTCCTCGGTACGGGACATCTCGCCGTACTCGATCGAGACGGCGGCGACCGTGTCGGCGTTCATGGAGTCGATGGCGGCGCGTCTCGACGGGCTGCTGCACATCACCCGCACGCTCGGCGCGGTCACCGCCGACTCTCCCGATCTGGCGGCGGTGCTGAGGGAACCGCCGGACCTGTACACGGACTCGGGGGCGGGTGAGTACGTCGTTCCCGTCGGGGCCCTCGCCGCGACGGAGTTTCCCCGATCACCCTCCTGGCTGGCCGAGTTCACGCGTCTCGCGCTCACCGTAGGCCTGCGGCTGCTCGATCTGGGCGTCGCCCTGGAGGCGCACGGCCAGAATCTGCTCGTCGTGCTGTCGGCGACCGGAGACCCACTGCGGTTGGTCTACCGCGACCTCGCCGACATCCGCGTCAGCCCGTCACGGCTGGCCCGGCACGGCATCCCGGCGCCGAAGCTGACCGGACGGATCGTCACCGACGACGAAGTCACCCTGCGCCGCAAGCTGTTCGGCTCGCTGGTGGCGGGGGCGCTGGGCGCGACCGCCGGTTCACAGGCGGCGCTGCGGGTGGCGCTGGAGACGGCCGTACGAGGGCTGCCACGTACGCCGGATCTCCTGGCGCTGCTCGAACAGCCCCTGCCCACCAAAGCGTTGACCCTGATGCGGCTGTCGCCGAACATGCCCGGTGACCTGTGGACCAAACTGCCCACCCCCCTGGGAGAGGTGATGGGAGAGGTGATGGGAGAGATGGGGCGGGGAGGCAACTGACGGGACCCGTTTTGAAGCGGGTGACCCTGGGTCAATAGGATCCGTCGATGATCACAAGACAACGGCTGGCGGCGGGCGCCTGCGCCCTGCTTACCGCCCTGGCGGCCGGGATCGCGGTCCCGGCCGAAGCCGTCGCCGACGAGACCACCGCACTCGCGCCCAAGGTCAACCTCCTCCTCGACGTCAGCGGTTCCATGCGGGCCCGGGACATAGACGGCCAGTCGCGGATGGCCGCGGCTAAGCAGGCGTTCAACGAGGTGCTGGACGCGACACCCGAGGAGGTCCAGCTCGGCATCCGCACGCTGGGCGCCAACTACCCCGGCGACGACCGCAAGGAGGGGTGCAAGGACACCGCACAGCTCTACCCGGTGGGCCCGCTCGACCGCGTCGAGGCCAAGACGGCGGTCGCGACGCTCACGCCCACCGGCTGGACGCCGATCGGCCCCGCCCTGCTGAAGGCGGCGGACGACCTCGACGGCGGCGAGGGCACCAAGCGCATCGTGCTCATCAGCGACGGCGAGGACACCTGTGCGCCGCTCGACCCGTGCGAGGTGGCCCGGGAGATCGCGGCCAAGGGCATCGGTCTCACCATCGACACCCTCGGCCTGGTCCCGAACACCAAGATGCGGCAGCAGCTGAGCTGTATCGCCGAGGCGACCGGCGGGACGTACACATCGGTCGAGCACACCGACGAACTCGCCGACAAGGTCAACCAGTTGGTCGTCCGCGCCGCCGACCCGGTGGTCACGCCGGTGGCCGTCGAGGGCGCGGCCGGATGCACGAACGCCCCGGCGGTGAAGTCCGGTCTGTACACGGACCGTGAGGAGTTCGGCCAGCAGCGCTGGTACCGCGTCGACGTCCTGCCGGGGCAGGAACTGCGCGCCTCGGTGAGCGTGTCGGCCGACCGGGCCGTCAACCCCGACTACGGGGTGCTGCTGCGGGCGGTGACCGCGCACGGCCGTGAGATCGTCCGCGGCGAGGGCAACGGCACCGGCCGTACCGACGTCATCTCGACGGGCCTGCGCTATCCGAAGGCGGAGGCGGACGACGACGCGGACAAGCCGGCGGCCGAGACGGTGTGCCTCCAGGTCACCAACTCCTTCTCGGCGGCCAGTGGTGTGAAGTCCACGCCCGGTCTGCCGCTCGAACTGACCGTCGACGTCGTCGACGGCCCGAGCCAGGCGAGCGACGTGGCCTCCTTCGGTCTCGGCCGCGGCTGGTGGCTGCTGGGCACACTCATCCTGGTGGGCTTCCTCACGGGTGTCCTGTGGGGCTGGATCTCGCGCCTGCGGGTCTCGGTATGGAGGACCAACTGATGCGAGTGACGCGAATTCCCAAGGAACAACTGATGTGCGGTACGCGTGTGTTGGGCTCGGCCGTGCTGATGCTCGGGCTGGCCGCGACCCCGGCCCTCGCCGACGCCTCGCCCTCCGCGAGCCCCTCGGACGGCGGCTCGGCCCCCACCTCGGCGGGCACGTCGTTCCGTACGGCGACGGAGATCGACCAGGGGCAGCAGGCCACCGCGAGCGGCTCGGCGGGTGACTACCTGTACTGGTCGTTCCCCGCCGACGCCGGTCAACGCCCCACCGTCAAGGCGACGGTGAAGCTGCCGGACACGCACGCCTCCGAGACCTGGCAGCTCGACGTGTACGACGGTCTGCGGCGCCGCCAGGCCTGTCAGTACGGCGCCCAGACCCGCACCGCCGCCGCGGGCACCGCGTCCGTGGAGCTGGCGTGCACCCTGCGGACGGTCCGCGCCTGGTCGGAGCAGTGGGCCAACGACCCACTGCCGGGCACCTATTACCTCCGGCTGACGACGGTGAACCTCGCGACCTCCGACCTCGGCCTCCCGGTCGACGCCGAAGTCCGGGTCGACTCCAAGGACATCGGCGGTTCGGCGGCCGTGGACGGCTCGCTGGCCGAGCCACTGGTCCCCGGGATCGCGGTCAAGTCCGAGGCCACGGAGGACAGTTCGACGGCGTCCGCGGTGCTGTCGAGCATCGAGCCCGACGACGGCTGGTCCTCCGGCTGGTGGTCCGACCGCTGGGTCTGGACGGCGCTCGGCGGCGTGCTGGCCGCCCTGGCCGGCGTCGGCGGCTACGCCCTGACGCGCGGCTCGGGCCGGCCGAGGCAGGTTCCGCCGGGAGCCTGATCAGGACCAGGACCAACCCCTGACGAATCGTCAACATGCCTGCCGCGCACGGTCGCGCGGCGGGCATGTCCCGTATCGGTCCTCATCTCGGGTATCAGGCCTCGCGCAGCGCCTTGGCGAGTGTTCCCTCGCCGGTCACCTCGATACGTCCGCTCCGTACGGCGTCGAGCACGCCGACGTCTCCCCGGCCGACGGCCGCGCACGTCCCGGCGTCCATTGACAGACGGGCGTCGGGCTCCTCGGGGGCGGGCCCGGCGCCGTACACCGGAACGTCCTCCGCACCGACGTACAGGTGGAACTCGCCCTCCTCCAGACCGACTTCGACGAGACCCCCGCCACTCACCTCGCCGCCCACCGCGTCCAGGCCGCGCAGCAACGGCAGCGCGAACCAGTGCGCCCGTACGGCGTCCGTGGCCCGACGCTCGCCCAGCTCGGGCGCGCCCCACTCCCCCAGCGCCTGGAGCACGGGCAGCAACTGCCGTCCCCGGCCGGTGAGTTCGTAGACGGAAGCGGCCCCCGGCGGCGGCAGCCGGCGCCGGGTCGCGAGGCCGTCCCGCTCCATGTCCTTCAGCCGCGAGGCCAGTACGTCCGTGCTGACGCCCGGCAGATCCGCCTGCAGGTCGGTGTAGCGGCGCGGACCGGCCAGCAGCTCCCGGACGATCAGGAGGGTCCAGCGGTCGCCGACGACATCGAGGGCACGAGCGACGGAACAGTACTGGTCGTAGCTTCGGCGAGGTGACATGCGACGCAGTCTAGACATGTTGTTGGACTTTCCAAGCTGATACTTGGTAAAACCAAGCATCACCACGAACCGGAGGGGCGGAAGCGCATGGAGTTCCGGCAGTCGAGCAAGCTCAGCGAGGTCTGTTACGAAATCCGCGGACCGGTGATCGAGCACGCCAACGCACTGGAGGAGGCGGGCCACAGCGTCCTGCGCCTCAACACCGGCAACCCGGCGCTCTTCGGCTTCGAGGCGCCGCCGGAGATCCTCCAGGACATGATCCGCATGCTGCCGCAGGCCCACGGCTACACGGACTCGCGCGGCATCCTCTCCGCTCGCCGGGCCGTCGCCCAGCGCTACCAGGAACGCGGCCTGGAGGTCGACGTCGACGACGTCTTCCTCGGCAACGGCGTCTCGGAACTGGTCTCGATGGCCGTCCAGGCGCTGGTCGAGGACGGTGACGAAGTCCTCATCCCCGCCCCGGACTTCCCCCTCTGGACGGCGGTCACGACCCTCGCGGGCGGCAAGGCGGTCCACTATCTCTGCGACGAACAGGCCGACTGGTACCCGGACCTGGACGACATGGCGGCGAAGATCACCGACCGCACCAGGGCCGTGGTCATCATCAACCCGAACAACCCCACCGGCGCGGTCTATCCGAAGGAGATCATCGAGGGCATCCTCGACCTGGCCCGCCGCCACGGCCTGATGGTCTTCGCCGACGAGATCTACGACCAGATCCTGTACGACGACGAGGTGCACCACTCGGCCGCCGCGCTCGCTCCCGACCTGGTCGTCCTGACCTTCTGCGGCCTGTCGAAGACGTACCGGGTGGCGGGCTTCCGCTCGGGCTGGCTGGTGGTGACCGGCCCGAAGCAGCACGCGCGCAGCTACCTCGAAGGCCTGACGATGCTGGCCTCGATGCGGCTGTGCCCCAACGCGCCCGCGCAGTACGCCATCCAGGCGGCACTCGGCGGCCGGCAGTCCATCTACGAACTCACCGCCCCCGGCGGCAGGTTGCGCGAACAGCGCGACCGCGCGTGGGAACGCCTCAACGAGATCCCGGGCGTCTCCTGCGTCAAGCCGAAGGGCGCGCTGTACGCGTTCCCGCGCCTCGACCCGGCCGTACACAAGATCCACGACGACGAGAGGTTCGTCCTGGACCTGCTCCTCCAGGAGAAGATCCAGGTCGTGCAGGGTACGGGCTTCAACTGGCCCTCCCCCGACCACTTCCGCATCCTCACCCTCCCGTACGCGGACGACCTGGAGGTGGCGATCAGCAGGATCGGGCGGTTCCTGAGCGGTTATCGGCAGTAACGCCCGCAGCGGCGGTCAGTCGCCGTCCGTCATGGGTAACCCCTCCCCATGACGGACCGACCACTGCTGCTCCTCGACGTCGACGGCCCCCTCAACCCGTTCCGCGCCCGGCTCCTGCGCCACCGGGGTTATGTGACCCGCCGGGTGCACCCGGCCAACTGGTCCGCCCGGCAGAAACCGGGCTCCCGGCGACTGCGCCGAGGTCTGCGGATACGGCTGCACCCGGGGCACGGCGCCCGGCTGCTCGCCCTGCCGTACGACCTGGTGTGGGCCACGACCTGGATGCACGGGGCGAACAAGATGATCGGCCCGGTGATCGGGCTGCCGGCCGACCTGCCGGTCATCGAGTTCACCAACCTGTTCGCCGAGGACCCGGACGGGCTGTACTGGAAGACGCGGCGCGTCGTGGAGTGGGCCGACGGGCGCCCCTTCGTCTGGGTCGACGACATGATCACCGACCTCGACGTCCGTCATGTGGCCGAGCACCATGCCGGGCAGGCCTTGCTGCTGCGGATCGACCCGCGCAGGGGGCTCGGGGAGCGCGAGTTCGCCGAGCTGGAGCGCTGGGCCCGCGATGTCAGACCCGGGTCGTAGTCTTCGAGGAACGGGTCGAATCGACCGGTCGATCAACTGACCGGCCGATCGCCCGCATCACCCGACGACCGGGGAGGAGTCCGCCATGACACGACCGCCGACCGCCGCCCAGCGACGCGTCATCGACGCCGCCGACCCCGTCACGGGACGGCTGCGGGGTACGGAGTTCCAGCTCGCCGCGCTGGTCGGGCGAGGGCTCGCCTTCCGGCACCCCCGGCCACCGCACGACCACTTCCTGACGCCGGCGGGCCATCGCATACGGGAGGAAGCGCAGCCCACGGACGCGCCTGCCGCTCCCGAGGCTCCCCCTGCTTCCGGGGCCACCGGGGTGTTCGCCGCGCGGGTGGGCGGCGAGGCGGAGACACCGGCCGCCGGGCCGGCCCGGACGCGTGAGGTGCACAGTGCCTGGCAGGGGCTGCTGGAGCTGCGCCGGATGACCAACACGGACGGGGCCATGGACCGTCCGTGCGGCTGGGAGCGCAAGCATCTGGTACAGGCCGCCGCGTTGGCTCTGGAGGCGGCAGACCACCGCCCGGCGGACGGGAAAGGCGACGGGGACGGTGGCGGCTACCGGGTGCGGGCGACCCCGCAGCCGGAGGCCGTCGCCGTGCGCGAACCCGACGGCGACGCGTTGCGGGCCTGTGCGGCCACTTTGGAGAAGGCGGGCTGGCAGGTCGGCGAGTACACCGAGCCGCGTACCGGCACGCGCTATCTGCTGGCGTCGCCCCGACGGACGTAACGACCCGATGTGCGGAGGCAGTTGACGGCGATGAGCAACCGCTCAGTACGCTTGTCCCCGTCCTGTTCGCCGTGCAGCCGAGCAGTCCTGAAGGGGAAGTCGTGGCCGAACCGTTTTCCGTGCCGGTGACCGTGCGCGGGTACGAGACCGATGTGCAGGGGCACCTCAACCAGAGCGTGTACCTCAACTACGCGGAGCACGCCCGCTGGGCGTTACTCCACGCGGCCGGCATCAGCCAGGCGGGGCTGACGTCCGAGGGCGTGGGTCCGGTGGCCCTGGAGACCACCATCCGCTATCAGCGGGAGTTGCTGGCAGGCGACGAGGTCGAGGTGACCTGCGACTTCATCTGGGGCGAGGGCAGGACCTTCCGTATCCGGCAGACGATCCGCAAGACCGACGGCACGGTCTCCGCCGAGATCACGGCGGTCGGCGGGCTGATGGACCTCAAGGCGCGCAAGCTCGTCCCGGACCCGAAGAAGTACTTCCGCGCGCTGGCGTCCGAGCCGAAGCTGTTCGGACTCTGATCAGCACTCACAGCGACCTCCTACCGTCACCCCACGGCATTCCCAACTTGGCGCGCGACTCTCGACCTCTTCCCGCCGCGCCCTTCTTGGAGATCCCGTGCCGATGCCGCACAGAGCCGCCGCCCGTCGTACGTTGTTGGCCGCCCTCGGCGCCACCGCGATCCTGACCACCCAGCGGATGGCGTCCGGGGCGACCACCGAGGCGACCGGCAGCGGGCTCGACGACCCGGCCAAGAAGGACATCGCGATGCGCCTGGTGTGCAGCGCGGAGAACTCTTCCCTGGACTGGCGGGCGCAGTACGGCTACATCCAGGACATCGGCGACGGGCGCGGCTACACCGCCGGGATCATCGGCTTCTGCTCCGGTACGAGCGACATGCCGGCCCTCGTAGAGCTGTACACCGAGCGGGACGCGGACAACGTCCTGGCGGCCTATCTGCCCGCGCTGCGCGCGGTGGACGGCACGGACTCGCACGAGGGCCTGGACCCTGGGTTCCCCGCCGCCTGGCGCAAGGCAGCGAAGACGTCCGCGTTCCGCGAGGCCCAGGACGACGAGCGTGACCGCGTCTACTTCGGTCCGGCCGTCGCCCGCGCCAAGGAGGACGGCGTCGGCACGCTGGGCCAGTTCGCCTACTACGACGCGATGGTCATGCACGGCCCCGGCACGGACAGCCTCTCCTTCGGCGGCATCCGCGCGCGGGCCCGCGCGAACTCGGCCACCCCGGCCGACGGCGGCGACGAGACGTCGTACCTGAACGCCTTCCTCGACGCCCGGGTGTGGGCGATGCGGCAGGAGGCGGCCCACGAGGACACCAGCCGCGTGGACACCGCCCAGCGGGTCTTCCTCGACCAGGGGAACCTGAACCTGGATCCGCCGCTCGACTGGAAGGTGTACGGCGACAGTTACTACATCGGCTGACCGGCTGAGACGGTCGGTGGTGACGGCCGCCGGCGACGGCAGGGCTCCGGCCGAGGGCCGTCCCCCTCGGCCGGAGGTCTGTTCGGGCCCCGGGCCTCCGGGGTCAGGCTCGCGCGGCGATCGCTGCCAGCCGCCGAGCCTCCGTACGCGTCGAGCGGGCGATCTCGTCCTCGTCGACGCGCAGCAACCGCCCGTTCTCGACGATCTGTTCGCCGTTCACGAAGGACGCGGTGACCGGGGCCGCCGCGCCGAAGACCAGGGCGGTGACCGGGTCGGCGATCGACGCGTGGGCCAGGGTGTCCAGGTTCCAGAGGACCAGGTCGGCGAGCTTGCCCGGCTCCAGTGACCCCGTCTCCCGTGCCCGCCCCAGGACTTGGGCGCCGCCGTAGGTCCCCAGGCGCAGGGCCTGACGGGCGTTCAGAGCCGCTTCCCTGTGCGCGCCGAGGCGGTTGATGAGGAGGGCGTTGCGCAGTTCGGTGTGGAGTTCGCCGGACTCGTTGGACGCGGTGCCGTCGACGCCGAGGCCGACCGGGACGCCGGCCGCCAGCATGTCGGGGACGCGCGCGATGCCCGCGGCCAGCCGGGCGTTGGAGGACGGGCAGTGGGCCACACCCGTTTTCGTACGGGCGAAGGCGGCGATGTCCGAGTCGTTCATGTGGACGCAGTGCGCCATCCACACGTCCTCACCGAGCCAGCCCGTGGACTCGAAGTAGTCGGTCGGGCCCATGCCGAACAGTTCCTTGCAGAACTGCTCCTCCTCGACCGTCTCCGAGCCGTGCGTGTGCAGGCGTACGCCCTTGCGCCGCGCCAACTCCGCGCCCTGGCGCAGCAGTTCGGTCGAGACGGAGAACGGTGAGCAGGGGGCGACCGCGACCTGCGTCATGGCGTCGAAGGAGGGGTCGTGATGTTCGTCGACCGTGGCCTCGGTGGCGGCGAGCGCGCCCTCCAGGGTCTCAACGGCGAAGTCCGGGGGGAGGCCGCCGTCCTTCTCGCTGCGGTCCATCGAGCCGCGGGCGAGGGTGAAGCGGACGCCCATCTCGCGGGCCGCGCCGATGATCGCGCCGGACAGGTCGCCGGAGTCCTTCGGGAAGACGTAGTGGTGGTCCATGGCTGTCGTGACGCCGCCGCGGGCCATCATGGCCAGCGAGCCCTGCGCCGCCGCGCGCACCATCGGCTCGTCGATGCGCGCCCACGTCGGGTACAGCGCGACCAGCCAGTCGAAGAGGTTGTGGTCGGTGGCCAGGCCCCGGGTGATCCACTGGTAGTAGTGGTGGTGTGTGTTGACCAGGCCGGGGGTGACGAGGTGCCCGCTCGCGTCGATGCGCCGGACCACGTCCGTCAGACCCTCGGGGGCCTTGCCGGCGCCGACCGACTCGATACGGTTGCCGGCGATCACCACATGACCGGACGCGTACTCGGTGTCGGCGGCGTCCACGGTCGCGACCGCGCAGTTCTCGATGACGATGCGCTGAACCATCGTTCGCACGTCCTTAGAGGTTGGTGAGGTCGGCGGGGATGCGCGCCTCGGCGCCGTCGCGCAGGATCGTGCCCTCGATCAGGCCGTACGGACGGTCGGCGGCGAAGTAGACCTCATTGTCGTTCTTCAGCCCGAACGGCTTCAGGTCGACCAGGAAGTGATGCTTGTTGGGGAGGGCGAAACGCACCTCGTCGATCTCCTCGCGCTGCTCGATGATCCGCGCGCCCATCTGGAACAGGGTCTGCTGGAGCGAGAGCGAGTAGGTCTCCGCGAAGGCGGACAGCAGGTGCTTGCGGGTCTGCGCGTAGGACTCCTCCCAGTCGGGCATCTCCCGTGCCTCGTCGGACCAGTTGAAGCGCCAGCGCGCGGACACCTGGGTCGCCAGGATGCGGTCGTACGCCTCGGGCAGCGTCGTGTACTTGTCCTTGACGTAGCCCCAGAACTCGGAGTCGGTGGTGTTCATCACGACCAGGTCCTTGAGCCCGGAGACCACCTCCCACGACGAACCGTCGTACGTGATCTGGGTCAGCCGGGTCTCCTGGCCCTGCCGGGCGAAGGAGTGCTCGCCCTCGCCCGCCGCCTCGATCCGCTCCCAGGAGTACTCCTCGATCCGGATGCGCGCCCTCAGAATCGGCTCCTGGGTGGTCACGAAGTGCCGGGCCAGATGGATGCCGAACTGCTCGGCGGAGTCGATGCCGTGCTCCTTGGCGAAGGCGTACACCGTGTTCTTGGTGGTGTCCGTCGGCAGGACGTTCGCGTTCGAGCCGGAGAGGTGGACCTCGTCCATGTCGCCGGAGAGCGACACCGAGACGTTGAGATCCTTGATGTGGTGGGTGGCGCCGTCGCGGGTGACGCGCACGACGCGGTTCTCGGCCTTGCCGTACTGGTTCTGCCCGAGAAACACGGGGCGGCCCTTGCCTGCTGGATCGGTCATGGTGCTGCTAGCTCCCTCGGTATACGGAGTAGCCGAACGGGTTGAGCAGCAGCGGTACGTGGTAGTGCTCGCCCGGTACGACGGCGAACGTGATCGCCACCTCCGGGAAGAACGCTCCCGCCGCACCGCTGTCCCGGTTCGCGGGGGCGTCCTGCTGCGCATCGGCCTGTTTCTTCTCCAGGTACGGCTCGACCTCGAAATCGAGCCGGACGTGGGTCGTGCCCTCCGGCAGCGCCGGCAGGTCCTTGCACCGCCCGTCGGCGTCGGTCGCGCTGCCGCCGAGCGCCCGCCAGTCCGCTTCGCGCCCGCTGCGCGCGGCGAGCCGCACGGCGACACTCGCGGCGGGCCGGCCGACGCTGGTGTCCAGGATGTGCGTGGACACGGAGGCGACGAAGGCGGTGGGATCGATGGCGTCGGTGCTCATGTCTGTCACTGCTCTTCCTGTACGAGGTTGCGGAGCCGGATGCGGTTGATCTTCCCCAGTTCGGTGCGGACGATCTCCCGCTCCCGCTCCGGCGTGTTCCCGATCCGTTCCCGTACCGCGTCGCGCATCTGCTCGCCGGTCCGGCCGGTCGCGCAGATCAGGAAGACATGGCCGAACCGCTCCTGGTAGGCGAGGTTCAGTTCGAGCATCTCCGCCTTCAGCTCCTCGGAGGCGCCGGCCATACCGCGCTGTTCGCGGGCGGAGGTCGGGTCACCGGGCTTGGGGCGGCCGATCGGCGGGTGTCCGGCCATCGCCTCGGCGAGGTCGTCGGGGGTCAGGTCGGCCGTCGCGGTGTCGCTCGCCGTGTACAGGTCCTCGGCGGTGGCGTACGGGCGCTTCGCGAGCAGGTGCCGTCCCCAGGCCGTCGAGGCGCAGGCCTCGTGGAGGGCGGCCCGGGCCGCGGACTCCTCCAGGGCGTTGAACCGGGCGAGGCCGCCAGGGGTCGTACTCGACGTCACGGCAGACCTCCGTCGCCTTGTGCGTGCTGGGCGCGTGCGGACGGCACGCCGGGCTGGCTGCGCACAGCTAACGCCTTCCGCCGACGAGACGTCAACACTTTGTTGAAAATTCCGGGTAACAACGCCCGTCACCCCGAGTCCGTCAGGCCAGTCAGGCCTGCTTCTCGCGGTTCAGGTAGTTGTAGACCGTGAAGCGGCTGACCCCGAGGGCGCTCGCCACGGTCTCGACCCCGTGCCGCACGGAGAAGGCGCCGCGCGCCTCGAGTATCCGTACGGTCTCCTGCTTGGCCTTGCGGTCCAGTTCGGCCAGCGGCTTACCGTGTCCGCGTTCCAGGGCGGCCAGGATGTGATCGAGCGAGTCGGCGAGCTGTGGCAGGCGTACGGCGATCACGTCGGCGCCTTCCCAGACGAGCACGACGTCGTCGGGGCCGGCCTGGCCGGGCGCCACCATCTCGCCGCCCATGGCGTCGACCAGCGGTTTCACGGCCGCGACGAAAGCCTCGGTGACGGACCCGTCCCCGGCGCCGGTCACCGGCCGCCTTCCTCGTCGATCACGTTGACCTGGAGGGAGATCCGGGTCGCACCGGCCTCCAGGGTCCTGCGCAGCAGCGCGTCCAGGGCGGTGAGCACGGCGTCGGCGCGGCCCTCGGCGGTGTTGCCGAACGGGCCGACGTCCACCGCGTCCAGCTCGGCCGCCTCGATGACCTCGCGGGCGACCAGCGCGTGCGCGGGTGCCTCGTCGAGATCGAAGGGCTCGGTCGTGAACTCCACTCGCAGTCGCACTGTGCCCATTCTTCCGTCAGGTCGTGTCCCAGCCGCTCGGACACGACCCTAACGGACTCCCCTGCGACATTCAGCAGGGATGCGGGCCCATCCCGGAAGGCATGCACCCCGCACCCGAACTTGCCTACAGACGCAGGGAGTTCACCTTCAGGACAGGGTCGGGGGCGGTGTCACGCGCACCGCCGACACGCCGTCCGCGGATGAGGGACACGGCCAGCGCCGCCAGCGCGGCGAGCGTCGCGGCCCAGGCCGCCAGAGCGGGCAGCGGGGAAACCGCTCCGCCCGCCTGCCGTACGTAGGCGAGTGTCTCCGAGCCGACATGCCCGCCCACCAGATGGGCGGCGGCGAGCGCGCCCGACACGATCACGGCAGCGGCGGCCACGGCCGGCGACCGGCCGAACCACAGCGCCGCACCGGCCAGCAGGCACAGCGCGGAGACGCCGAGCGCGGCGGCCAGGCCATGCCTCGGCGCATCGACCCAGTCGAGCGGGAAGTGGGCCGCGGCGCAGAGCATGACGAGGACGGCGACAGCCCGGCGGAGCCACAGGACGTCACGTCTCCCGGCACGCGCCACGGCCGCCGCCTCCTGGACCCGCGGTGCGGTGTTCGCGATCGCGGGATCCGGGTCCCGCTCCCGGTCCTGGACGTCGCCGATGCCGCCGATCAGCTGCACGAGGTCCTCGACGGGCCTTCCGGTGGCGGCGGCCCGTACCGCCTGGGCCTCCGCGTGCGCGGAGTGCGGGGCCGCGTGCAGAAGCGCGACCAGGCGGCCGACCTCGGCCACCGGCCGCTGCTCGGCGGCTGTCCGGATCGCCTCGTCCATCCGGTCGACACCGTGCGCCGGCGGGCCCAGCAGTTCCACGAGGCGTGAGACGTCCTCGACGGAGCGCGCCACCGCCGCGACCCGCAGGACGGTCGCCGCGGTCGGCAGGCCGTCGGGGGACTGCTCCAGGAGGGTGACGAGCTGGACGACATCGTCCAGGGGTCTGGCGACGACCACGGTGCGCACCAGGTCGTTCGTGCGTATGCGGGTGACGGTACGGGTTTCGCCTGTTCCGGAGTTCTCCGGGCAGGCAGGGAATGGCTCGACGGCCATGTTTGCCTCACAACTTCAGTGCACTGACACACGGGAGACGTGCGCCCCGCTCATATGAACGTTGAACCCTGTGTAACCGCCCTCCTGCCACCCCGCCACTTGGGAGAGCCCTCTTGACAAGCTCCGAGACTCGGCGGCAGTCTTCCATCAAGTAGAAAGTTATTTCCACCATACGGAATAAGGGAGGCGCCGACGGCCATGGAATTCCCAGAGCAGCGCTTCAACGTCAACCTCTCGATCCTCTTCACGGAACTCCCGTTGCTGGAGCGCCCCGCGGCGGCCCGGGCCGCCGGTTTCACCGCGGTCGAGCTGTGGTGGCCCTGGCCCGACTCCCCCACCCCGGCACAGACAGAGCTTGACTCCCTGCGGACCGCGATCGAGGACGCCGGCGTCCGGCTCACCGGCCTTAACTTCTACGCCGGACAGCTGCCGGGCCCGGACCGGGGCGCCCTCTCGGTGCCCGGCCAGGAGTCGGAGCGGTTCCGCGCCAACATCGAGGTGGCCGCGGGTCTGGCCGGGTCGCTCGGCTGCGGCGCGCTCAACGCGCTGTACGGCAACCGCGTCGAGGGCGTGGACCCGGCGGAGCAGGACGCGCTGGCGCTGGAGAACCTGGGGCTCGCGGCCCGGGCCGCGAGCCGTATCGGCGCGATTCTCCTCGTCGAGGCGCTCAACAAGCCGGAGTCACCCCGGTATCCGCTGGTGAGCGCCCCGGCCGCCGTGGAGGTCGTCGACCGGGTCAACCTGGCGACCGGCCTCGACAACGCGCGCTTCCTGATGGACCTCTACCACCTGTCCATGAACGGCGAGGACCTCCCCTCGGTGATCGACCGGTTCGCCGCGAAGACGGGCCACGTCCAGATCGCCGACAACCCCGGCCGTGGCGCCCCCGGCACCGGCACGCTCCCGCTCGCGGACCACCTGGAGCGGCTGCGCAAGGCCGGTTACGAGGGCTGGGTGGGCCTGGAGTACAAGCCGGGCGACCGGCCGAGCGCCGAGGCGTTCGACTGGCTGCCGCGCGAAGCGCGCCGAACCCCCTGACATCACCCCCCTGCCGTCCCGAGCAGCACAGCAGCAGAGAGGCGCCCCGTCATGACCGATCTTCCCCAGGTCGCCTGGACAGGCCTCGGCATCATGGGCTCACCCATGTCCGAGAACCTCGTCAAGGCGGGTTACGACGTCACCGGCTTCACCCTGGAACAGGACAGGCTCGGCGGTGGCCGTCTTCGTGACCGGCCGGGCGATGGAGGCGATGCCGACGGCCTGGAAGTCCTCCTTATGGATCACCGCGGTGGGCGCCTGGCCGGTGATGCAGAGGACCGGGATCGAGTCGCCGGTCGCGGAGTACGGCCCCGTGATCATGTCGGTGCCGACCGGGCCCGAAGTGCCCACGCAGACACCGATGTTGCCGGGGTGGGTGCGCGTGCAGCCCTCCGCCACGCGCGAGGCGCCCTCAACATGGCGGGCGAGGGTGTGGCTGATCCCGCCGGCGGCCTTGAGCGCCGTGCAGAAGGGGTTGATCGCCGCGCCGGGAACACCGAACGCGTGCGTGACACCTTCTTGCTTGAGGATCTCGACTGCCGCGCGGGCGGCGGTCATACGAGCCATGGTGCAACTCCTCGGATTCGTACTCCCGTCGCGCCCCACGGAGAGAGAAAGTCTCCGTGCCATTTCTGTATTATGGAATTCATATTCCGTAATCTGGAAACAATGTAAGTGGGCTCGCGAAGGCCGTCAAGAGACGGACAAGCAGGGGTCGTGTGGAGCACGATGGGGCTCTGACCCCGACGTCACGTAGTGGAGTTGGCCATGGCCGAGAGCATGCCGGTGCGGTGTCCGGCCTGCCTGCGCGAGCATCTGTACGCGGCGCCGTCCTATCCGTGCGCGTGCGGTGCGCCGGTCAGACCGTCGCTCGATCCGCGGGAGGCGGCGACGGCCGTCACCCACCGCGTCTGGGACGAGCAGTGGATCACCGTGCGCTGCACGGCCTGTGGCCGCGGGGACCAGTGGCCGCACCCCGAACTGGGCTGCCCCTGCGGCACGGTGCTGCGCATTCCGGTCACCCGGCCGGTCCCGGACACCCGGCCGGCCGGGCCACGGACGAAGGACGCCCCGCCCCCGCCCGGCGCCCCGAAACTCCCCGGCGCCCTCCGCACCCCCCGCCCCTCCGCCCGCCCCCGGCGCGCCTTCCAGCCCGTCACCATCCGCACCGCACGCGACGCGGTCACCGCCGCCGCCCTCTATCTGCGCTGGCTCGGCTACCACGACATCCGCCGCGCCGACCAGCGGCCCCCGTCCGGCGTGGGGCTCGCCGCCCGCGGAGTCCTGGCGCAGGTCGACCCGACGGTGAGCCCGGCGTCGCTGCGGGACATCGAGTGCCTGTGGCTGACGGCCATGACGGAGTCCTCGGACTGCGTCTACTTCTCCCTCGCCGGATACGAGGACGAGGCCCGCGCCGGCGCCGAGACCCTCGGCGTCCCCCTGTTCGTCCTCGACCTCACCGGCACTCCGCAGCCGGTCAACACCCCGGCCGACGACCTCGACGCCAGCGGGGTCTGAGACCCCGGCAGCCCTGCCCCGGACTCCGCATACGCAGCCTCTGAACCCCGGCCGCCCGAGCCGCCGCCCTCCGTGCCCAGGCGAACCCCCCTCGGAGCCCGCGGAAGAATCCGCGCCACAGCAACCGAGACGCCCCTCGACCACCGACCCCGCCTCCGCCTCCGCAAGCCGTCACCACCGTTGCTGAGGTAGTGGTTGGGATTCCCAGAACCTGAACCCCGGCCGCCGAACCGCCGCCCTCACCGCTCCCCGGCGTACCTCTCCCGCAGTTCCACCTTCCGCACCTTCCCCGACACCGTCATCGGGAAGGCGTCCAGCACCTGCAACCGGCTCGGGATCTTGTAGTGGGCCAACCGCCCCTCGCAGAAGGCCCGCAGCTCGTCGAGGGTGAGTGGTTCGGTGGCCTCGTGCGGGATGACACAGGCGAGGACCTCCTCGCCGTACCGCTCGTGCGGCACTCCGACCACCTGGACGTCGGCGATCTTCGGATGGCCGTACAGGAACTCCTCGATCTCGCGCGGGTAGATGTTCTCCCCACCCCGGATGATCATGTCCTTGATGCGGCCGACGATCTCGACGTAGCCGTCCTCGCGCATCACCGCGAGGTCACCGGTGTGCATCCAGCGGCCGGCGTCCACCGTCTCTGCGGTCTTCTCGGGCTCCTGCCAGTAGCCGAGCATCACGCTGTAGCCGCGGGTACACAACTCCCCCGCACTGCCTCGCGGCTGGGTCACTCCGGTCGCCGGGTCGACGACCTTGACCTCGATGTGCGGCAGGACCCGGCCGACCGTGCCGGTGCGGTGTTCCAGGTCGTCGTCCCGGCGGGTCTGGAGGGACACCGGGGAGGTCTCCGTCATGCCGTAGCAGATGGACACCTCGGCCATGTGCATCTCGGCGACCACCCGTTTCATCACCTCGACCGGGCAGGGCGAGCCCGCCATGATGCCGGTGCGCAGGGACGACAGGTCGTACGTCGCGAAGTCGGGAAGGTTCAACTCCGCGATGAACATGGTCGGTACGCCGTACAGCGAGGTGCAGCGCTCCTCGGCCACCGCCCGCAGGGTCGCCGCCGGTTCGAAGGACGGCGCCGGGATCACGACGCACGCGCCGTGCGAGGTGGCCGCGAGGTTGCCCATCACCATGCCGAAGCAGTGGTAGAAGGGCACCGGGACGCACACCCGGTCCTGCTCGGTGTAGGCGATCAACTCCCCTACGAAATAACCGTTGTTGAGGATGTTGTGGTGGGAGAGCGTGGCCCCCTTGGGGAAGCCGGTCGTGCCAGAGGTGTACTGGATGTTGATCGGGTCGTCGCAGGACAGCTCCGGGAACGGCACCGGGGTGCCGCGCGCGATCAGCGCGTCCCAGCTCGGGTCCCCGATGAACACGGTCTCCCGCAACTGCGGGCATCTGCCTCGCACTTCCTCGACCATCGCCCGGTAGTCACTCGTCTTGTGACCGGCAGAGGCGAAGAGCAGCGAGATCCCGGCCTGGTTGAGGACGTACTCGATCTCATGGGTGCGGTAGGCCGGGTTGATGTTCACCATGACCGCGCCGATCCGCGCGGTGGCGTACTGGACCAGCACCCACTCGGGGCAGTTGATCGCCCAGATACCCACCCGGTCGCCCCCGGCGATCCCGCTCGCGATCAGCGCGTACGCCAACTCGTCGACATCCGCCGCGAATTGGGCGTACGTCCAGCGTCGGCCAGAGGGCACGTCGACCAGCACCTCACGGTCGGGCCACCTCGCGACGGCCCGGTCCAGGTTGACGCCGATCGTGTCCCCCAACAGTGGGGTGTCGCCGGTCCCGTGAGCGTAGGAAGTCACCGGAAGTCCTCCTCGCGGTACTCGTCCGTCGAGCCCGCCGCCGTCGCCTCGCGCAGTTCGATGCGGCGGATCTTGCCGGACACGGTCTTGGGGAGGTCGGCGAACTCCAGGCGGCGCAGGCGCTTGTAGGGGGCGAGGACCTCACGGCTGTGCTCGAACAGCACCTTCGCGGTGTCGGGTCCCGGCTCCCAGCCCGCCGCGAGCACGACGTACGCCTTCGGTACGGCCAGGCGCAGTTCGTCCGGCGCGGGGACCACGGCGGCCTCCGCCACCGCCTCGTGCTCCAGCAGCGCGCTCTCCAGCTCGAAGGGGGAGATCTTGTAGTCGGAGGCCTTGAAGACGTCGTCGGACCGGCCGACGTACGTGATGTAGCCGTCCTCGTCGCGCGATCCGATGTCCCCGGTGCGGTAGAAGCCGCCGGCCATCGCCTCCGCTGTCAGGTCGGCGTCGCCGTGGTAGCCGGTCATCACGCCGACCGGGCGGGTGGCGAGGTCGAGCGCGATCTCGCCCTCGGCCGCGCCCGGTTCGCCCGAGACCGGGTCGAGGAGGACGACCCGGTAACCGGGGCTCGGGCGGCCCATGGAGCCCGTCTTCAGCGGCTGGCCGGGGCTGTTGGAGACCTGGACGGCGGTCTCCGTCTGGCCGAAGCCGTCCCGGATCGTGACGCCCCAGAAGCGGCGCACCTGTTCGATGACCTCGGGGTTGAGCGGCTCACCGGCGGCCACGACCTCACGCGGCGGGGTGCGCAGCTGGGTCAGGTCGGCCTGGATGAGCATCCGCCAGACGGTCGGCGGGGCGCAGAAGGAGGTGACGCCCGCGCGGTCCATCTCCGCCATCAGCCGGGCGGGGTCGAAGCGCGTGTAGTTGTGGATGAAGACGGTCGCCTCGGCGATCCAGGGCGCGAAGAGGTTGGACCAGGCGTGCTTGGCCCAGCCGGGCGAGGAGATGTTCAGATGCACGTCGCCGGGCTTGAGGCCGATCCAGTACATGGTCGCCAGGTGCCCGATGGGGTAGGACGCGTGGGTGTGCTCGACGAGTTTGGGGCGGGCGGTCGTGCCCGAGGTGAAGTAGAGCATCAGGGGGTCGTCGGAGTGGGTCGGCCCGTCCGGCGTGAACTCCGCGGGGGCGTCGTGGGCGTCCTCGTACGGCTGCCAGCCCTCGGGGGCGCCGCCCACCGCGATCCGGGTGTAGCGGCCGGGCACCTCGTCGAACTTGCCGGTGTCCTCGGCGCGGACCAGGACGTGGGCGACCCGGCCGCGCTCCACCCGGTCGCGCAGGTCGGCGGGGCCGAGCAGCGGGGTGGCGGGGATGACAACGGCGCCGAGCTTCATCGCGGCGAGGGCCGTCTCCCACAGCTCGGTCTGGTTGCCGAGCATGACGAGGACGCGGTCCTCGGGGCGGATCCCGAGCCCGCGCAGCCAGTTGGCGACCCGGTTCGAGCGGGCGGACATCTCGGCGAAGGACACCCTGGCCTCCGAGCCGTCCTCCTCGACGATGTGCAGAGCGGTGCGGTCGTTCCCGTCCGCGATGACGTCGAACCAGTCCAGGGCCCAGTTGAAGCGCTCGGGGCGGGGCCAGCTGAAACCCTCGTACGCGGTGGCGTAGTCCTCGCGGTGGGCCAGCAGGAAGTCCCGCGCCTCGCGGAAGCGCTCGGTCACCGTCGTCATCAGTCCTCCTCGGTCCCGGACCATTGCCGGGCGACACTCTGACATCGTGTAATCCGTGATGCAGGTCTCACTACCCCCGAACGGGGGTGAGTGCGACCTACACCGGCGAACACACCACGAGCGGGCCGCGACGAAGGGGCGAAGACGTGGCAGCAGACACGGCGGAGGCGGCGGAGGTGCAGCGGGCGCTGGCCCGGCTGCGGCGGGTGACCGGGCTGCCGGTCGCCTTCGGCGGGCTGGTCGAATCCGGGCGCCGGCACATGCGCATCAGCGAACTCAGCGGCACCTCCACCCAGGCGCTGCGCGCGCTCGCGGTGACCGCCGGCAACGGCCTGGGCGGCAGGGCGGTGACCCTGGCCCGCCCGTGCGCGGTGACCGACTACTCCGTCTCCCGGGTGATCAGCCACGAGTACGACATCCCGGTCGCCGCCGAGGGCCTGCGCTCCGTGGTGGCGGTCCCGGTCGTCGTGGCGCGCCGGGTGCGGGGAGTGCTGTACGGCGCCCTGCGCAGCGCCCAGCCCCTGGGTGACCGCACGATCGGCGCGGCGGTCGAGGCAGCCCGGGACGTGGAGCAGGCGCTCGTCGTACGGGACCGGGCGCGGGAGCTGCTGGCGGCGGCGCGGCCGGAGCCCGCCGGCACCGGGGGGCGTGGTGACGGAGCGTGGGAGCAGGTGCGGGAGGCGCACGCGGCGTTGCGCGCGCTGGCCCCGCGGATCACCGATCCGGAGCTGCGGGGCGCGCTGCTCGACGCGTGCGGCCTGCTGGCCGCCGGGCGGCCCGAGGGCGAGGTCGCACTGGCACCGCGTGAGCTGGACGTCCTGGCGTGTGTCGCCTCGGGGGCGTCCAACGCGGTCACCGCGGAGCGGCTGGGGCTGCGTCCGGAGACGGTGAAGGGCTATCTGCGCTCGGCGATGCGCAGGCTGGGCGCCCACTCGCGCGGGGAGGCGGTCGTGGCGGCGCGGCGGGCGGGGCTGCTGCCCTGAGGATCCGTTGCCCCCGAGGGAAATTCGTCGTCACGCTCCGCACACGCATACCGTGTATTCATTCACATGTGACTTGAATTTTCCGATGCCTCAACCGTCCTGTTATTTGCCTCACCCGGCCGCCGGTCCGAAATTCAAAGATCTGTTGCCTAATATTGGGGCCCACACGACACAGGAGGGGAGCGGTGACCGTGCGACGGGACTTCCAGGAGCCTGGCCGATGCCGCCCCGACCTGCTCATAGGCCGGGACGAAGCGCTCGTCTCGGCGCGCGAGCAGCTTTCGCGCGGCGGCAGCGTACTCCTGCACGGAACGGCCGGAATAGGAAAGTCCACCGTCCTTAGGACATTGGCCGCGGAATACGGCGAATCGGCACGGACCGTGTTGCGCTGCTCGGCCACCGAGTCCGAATCGCATCTCCCCTTCCTCGCACTCGCCGATCTTCTGGGGCTCGCCCTCGACGAGGTGTCAGCCCAGTTGCCCGTCGCCCAGCGTGTCGCCCTGGAGTCGGCACTCACCGGCCGTGGCGAGTCCACGCTCCAGCGTGACGGGCTCGCACTGCGGCTGGCCGTGCTGTCCGCGCTGCGCGCGCTGGCCGCCAAGGGCCCCGTCCTCGTCGTCGCCGACGACCTGCAGTGGCTGGACACCGCGAGCACCGAACTCCTCGGTTTCGCCGCCCGCCGCCTGGGCGACGACCCCGTACGGATGCTGTTCGCGGGGCGGACGGACGGACAGGAGTACGACCGCTATCTACGCGCGTCCACGCCGGACACCCTGGCGGTCCGGGTGAACCCGCTGACCCGCCCCCAGGTGGAGGCCCTCCTCCAGCACCGGGGTTACGACCTCCCGCGCTCGACCGTGCGGGAGATCCACCGCATCAGCGCCGGCAACCCGCTGTACGCCCTCGAACTGGGCCGGGCCCTGGCCGAGAACCCCACTCCCCCGCGCCCGGGCGAGCCGCTGCCGGTGCCGACCTCACTGCGCGCGCTGGTCCTCAGCCGCCTGGAGATGCTGTCGGACGACGCCCGCCGCACCCTCCTCGTGGTGAGCGCCGGCGCCCGTCCCACCCTGGCCCTGCTGCACGCGGCCGGCCGGGAGAACGCCGAGGCGGAGACCGCCCAGGCCGCGGCCCTCGGGCTGCTGGCGACCGAGCCCGAGGGTCCGGCCGTACGGTTCGCGCATCCCCTCGTCTCGGCCGCGCTGTACGCGGAGGCGAGCGCCCAGGAGCGCCGCGCCGCGCACGCCGCGCTGTCCACGGCCGCCTCCGACCTCATCGAGCGGGCCCGGCACCTCGCCCTGGCCGCCGAGGGCACGGATCCCGAGGTGGCCGCGCGGCTCGCCGAGGCCGCCGCCCTGGCCCGGGACCGCGGGGCGCCCTCGGTGGCCTCCTCGCTCGGGCTGCTCGCCGCCCGGTACGCCCCCGCCGACGGCGCGCCGAACCCTGACGAGCACCGGCTGCGGGCCGCCGAGGACGCGATCACCGCCGGTGAGCTGGATCTCGCGCGGGACGTCGCCCGGCAGGTGCTCGCCCGGAGCACGGTGCCCGCGGAACGGGTGCGGGCCTGGATCATCGTGATCGACACGGCGGGCCATGCCATGACGGAGGTCGACGCCGTCTTCCCGCAGGCACTGGCCGACGCGGGCGACGACCCGCAGCTGCTCGCCCTGATCCACTACCAACTGGCCTGGCGGGCGCTGCTCGTGGAGGGCGACTTCGCCGAGGGCCGCGAGGAGGCCGCACGCGCGGCGGAGCTCGCCGAGCGGGGCGGCGACCGGCACATGGAGCTGATGTCGCTCTCCTTCCAGGCCCACACCGAGACCCTGATGGGCCACCCGGACGCGCCCGCGACCATCAAGCGCGCCCTGAAGGAGCCCCAGGACCCGAAGGTGACCGTCCATCACAACGGCATCGGCTCGGCCCGGTTCCGCTGGCTGATCATGAGCGACCAGTTGCCCGAGGCGCGGGCCACCATCACCACCCTGCTGCGCGAGGTGCGCCGGCGCGGATCGGTCGAGAGCGAGGTGCACTTCCTGCGCGGCCTCGCCGAGACCGAACTGCGCTGCGGGCACTGCGGCCGGGCCCTCGACCTGGCCCGGGAGAGCCTGCGGCTGGCCCGGGACACCGGTATCGGCGAGGTCGCCTCCGCGATGCTCGCCGCGCTGGCGGAGGCGTCCGGCGGTGACGTGGACCGGGCGCTCGCGCTGGCCCGGGAGTCGGTCGAGCACGCCGAGGAGAACGGCGACCTGATGTACCTGTCCCGGGCCCAAGCGGCCCTGGGATACGCCCGGTTGGTGGCCGGGGACGCGCCGGGCGCGGTGCAGTCGCTGCGCCGGGCAAGGGAGTTGGAGCACGATCTCGGCGTCGACGACCCGGCGCGCGGACGCTGGCAGGGCGACCTCGCGGAGGCACTGGTCCGCGTGGGCGAGCTGGACGAGGCGCAGGAGGTCATCGACGTGTCGCGCGCCCACGCGCTGCGGCTGGGGCGCGAGAGCGTGCTCGCGGTGCTCGACCGCTCGGAGGCTCTGGTACGCGCGGCACGCGGTGAACGCGAGGCGGCTCTGGCCCAGTTGACGTCCGCGCAGGACCGACTCGCCAAGCTGGGCTACGGACTTGAGGAGGCACGGGCCGCCCTCACCCTGGCGGAGCTGCGCACCGGACCGCCGGGGCCCGGAGCCACTCCCGCCCCTACGTCGTACGACGAGGCGGCCCGCCTGTTCAGACGTTGCCGCGCGCTGCCCTGGCTGCGCAGGGTGGACGCGGCCACCGTGCCCAGTCCCGCGCCGCAGCCGCTCGTTCAGCAGCCGCAGGCGGTCGCCGCGCTCGACGGGCTCGCCGCGATGGAACGTCAGGTCGCGGCGCTCGTCATGGAGGGCGCGACCAACCGCGAGATCGCCGGACGCCTGTTCATCAGCGTCAAGACGGTCGAGGCGACACTCACCCGGGTGTACCGGAAACTGGGTATCCGGTCTCGGGTGGACATTGTCAGGCTGGCGGCGGGACGCCACCCCAAGTAACGCCCGCATACCCGCCGTACGGCCGTGCACCTGTGCGCGATCCATCCTTGCGCTCTCACCGTACCGTGCCGTCGACCCCGTACGACCGAGGGTTTTCCCTCCCCCGAATCCCCTAGGGGGTTCCCTCATTGGGAGAGTCCTTATCCGGCTCCTACCTTGTGGATGTGCCGCTCGCCGGGCACACGGAGCAGCACCACCGCCCCGTGCAGAAACCCCCCACACACACCCGCGCGTCCCCCCACCGGCAATCCCCACAAGAGGAGAACCCATGTTCGGGCTCGCCCGTGCCAAGAAGGCCGCCGCTGTCCTGGTGGCCACCGCTGCCGCCGCATCGACCGCACTCATCGCCGCCCCCGCCGTCGCCGCGCCCCAGCCGATCGTGGGCGGTTCCACGACCACCGCGGCGACGTACCCGTACGTCATGCAGATCACGGACGCCTCGCAGAACCAGTTCTGCGGTGGCACCCTCGTCTCCGCCACCAAGGTCGTGACCGCGGCCCACTGTATGGTCGGCGAGACGACGAGCAGCGTCCGGGTCGTCGGCGGCCGTACCTACCTCAACGGCACCAACGGCACCGTCAGCAAGGTCACCAAGATCTGGATCCACCCGAGCTACACCGACGCCACCAACGGCGACGACGTGGCCGTGCTGACCCTCGCGACCTCGATGCCGTACACCACGGCGTCCTACGTCACCTCGTCCCAGACCGGCGTCTACGCGGCCGGCACCACAGCCCGCATCATCGGCTGGGGCACCACCTCCGAGAACGGCAGCTCCTCCAACCAGCTGCGCACGGCGACGGTCCCGACCGTCTCCAACTCCAGCTGCTCCAGCTCGTACGGCTCCAGCTACATCGCGAGCGACATGGTCTGCGCCGGATACACCTCCGGCGGCGTTGACACCTGCCAGGGCGACAGCGGCGGCCCGCTGATGATCGGCGGCGTCCTGGCAGGTATTACTTCCTGGGGAGAGGGCTGTGCCGAGGCCGGCTACCCCGGGGTCTACACCCGGCTGACCACCTTCTCGAGCCTGGTGGCGACGCAGGTCGCGTCGTAACCACCGATCAGGTAGTCACCACGGGCCCCTGCGGCGGCAAGGGCCCGGCCACCACAGTCTCCTGAGCACCCCTCAGGTGAATGCCAGGGGGCGTTGCGGACCGGCCACGAGCGGTCCGCAACGCCCCCTATCCACGTTCCCGCTCCCGCTCCCGCTCCCGTACGACGGTGCCGAACCGGATGTCGTACGCCGTTCCCTCGTGCAGCGTGGCGAGCATCCGCTCACCCTCCTCGACCACCGCCGCCCGCCGGCCCCTTGTGAGTTCACCGAAGGGCTCGACGGTGAGCGTGCGGTCCACAAGGCTCCACAGTCCCGCGAGGAAGCCGTCGACGAGGAGGACGCGGTGCGCCTGATTGCCCGTCCAGGTACGGCCCTTGAGGTCGGCGGGGACGACGCGGGTGCGGTCGGCGTGCGAGAGGAGCAGGTTGTCGAACTCGGGCAGGAAGCGCGGCGGTGCCGGGGTGTCCGGGTCGGGACGGGGAGCGTCGGGGAGGTCGAAGAGCTCGGTGCCGTGCTCGTCCCGGAAGGTGAGCAGCCGCGGACGGAGTCGTTCGAAGGCGTCGCGCAGCCGGGTCAGACCGGCCCAGGTCTGCATGTCCTTCACGGAGGCGGGGCCGAAGGCGGCGAGGTAGCGGAGCACGGTCGTGTCCAGCAGCGAGGCCGGGTCCGGTTCGGCCGCTCGGCCGAGCCAGTGTTCGGCGGTGGTGAGGACGACCTGGCCGCTGCGGTCCCACAGACCGCGCGGGGTGACCTGGACGAGCGGGAGCCGGCAGCGGGCGGCGACGGACAGGGACTGCGGGTCGGCGTCCGGCCACTCGACGAGGAGCGCCTCGCGCAGTTGCTTCATCGTGCGCGGTTCGGC
This sequence comes from Streptomyces kryoterrae, assembly GCF_054072135.1. Taxonomy (NCBI): domain Bacteria; kingdom Bacillati; phylum Actinomycetota; class Actinomycetes; order Kitasatosporales; family Streptomycetaceae; genus Streptomyces; species Streptomyces kryoterrae. The sequence continues at coordinate 1,813,026 of NZ_CM133358.1, forward strand.
CTCGACGAGATCACGCGCGAGGGCGGTGAGCCGGTCGAGGTCGACGCCCACAAGTCCCTTGCGGAAGTAGGTGAGTTCGCGGTCGCGGGCGGGCTGGACGAGCGGGCGCAGGGTGAGGCAGTCGTCGGCGGTGTGGGTGTGGATGGTCGAGCGCATGGTGACGATGCGGACGGCCTCCCGGTCGGCCATGAGCCGGGACAGCTCCCCGGGGACGAAGCCGTCGAGGCGGGCGGCAAGGGCGTAGTACGGCGGCTTCACGTTCTGCGCCTGGAGACCGAGGAGGTGCGTGAGAGCGTCCTTGACGGACATCGACGACCGGGTGAGGAGCAGTTGGCGGGCGAGAGTGGCTCGGTTGAGGGCGCGGGGGCCGAGGACGGGGGCGGCGGCGGTGGGCGCGGGCCCTCCTGTCGCGGCCGGCCCCGGGCTCGTCGTCGGGGCGGCCCCCGAAGCCGTCTTCGCCGAGGCCGTCGTCGCCGTGTTCTGCTTCGCCGTGTTCTGCATGTGCCGCACGCTAGCCCCCCTTGCGGACAGTTTCGGTCCGCGATTCCTGCCGGGCCCGGCCTGGAGGCTGCTCGGGCCCGGGGTGGGTGCCGTTTGCCCCGTACATCCTGCGCCGCTCTTCATCCGGTCGCATCTCAACGCGTGCTCGGGGGTGGAAGCACAACTCGACCTTGCGCTTCTTCGCCCAGCGCCGGACGGCAGGGCCGGGGCCCTTGTGAGCGGACGGATTGTCCATGATCACGTAGATCGGTACGCCGTCCAGTCGGTCGATGCGGATCGATTTCGGCGCGGTCGGCACCTTTCCTTCCGCACTCGCGGCCGGAGAACCGTCGACGCCGGACACGTATACGACAGTCGCGCATACAACATCACCGACGCGGAGGGGAGCCGCACTGCGGCACCTGACCGACGCTGGGGCTCCGAGCGGTGGAGACCACCCTGAAACCTCAGAAACATCCAATGCCACTGAACCAAATTCGCCCCCAGGAATCACACGACAGTTCGCGACGTCCCGAACATTTCCATACCCCGCCCCTCCCAACTACAGTAATTCCAGCACGCCCACTTTAAGGGGTGAGGATGGATCCGATCGTTTTAGCGGCAGGTACGGCCCTCATAGGTGCGATGGCTACCGACGGGTGGCAACAGGCGCGCACAGCGGTGGTGGCGTTGTGGCAGCGGGTTCGTCCTGAAGAGGCAGATGCCGTGGGAAGTGAACTGGAATCGGTTCGCGCCCAAGTGATGGCTGCTCTTGACCGTGCCGATCAGGGCACCGTACGAGCTCTGGCTGGCGTGTGGCACCTGCGACTTCAGCAGCTGGTCGGCGATTCTCCTGCCTTGGCGAGCGCAGTACAGCAGCTACTTGAGGAGTATCTCGTGCCGACCTTGCCCTCGGACGAGCGGGACCGGACGCGATCGGTGCTGTTGAAGGCAGAAGCTCATGACAATTCCCGGGTCTTCATGGCCGCGCGTGATCAACACATCACGGGGTCGTGATCATGTGGCCCGATAGGTCCGATCCTCCACGGGTGCACCTGGAGGGCCACGCTCACAACGAATCCCGAATATACCTGGCCGCCGGGGACATCAATTACCACGCCTCGCCCCTGCCACCCCCGCCTGCCGTGAGGACACTCCCATCCGACGTAGCCGAATTCGTGGGCCGTGAACTGGAACTGACGCAACTCATCGAAGAAAACGAGCGGGGCCGGGTCCTGGCAGTCCACGCAGTTGACGGCATGGCAGGAGTAGGCAAGACCGCCCTCGTGACCAAGGCCGCTCACCTGTTGGCGGATCGATTTCCCGATGGGCAGATTTTTGTCCAGTTGCATGCTCATTCGCCGAGCCAACAACCGGTCGACCCATCCGAGATCCTCGTCGGCCTTCTCATGAACAGTGGGGTCCCCCCGCAGTTCATCCCTGCCACGCTGGATGCCCGGGCTGCCATGTGGCGCGACCGCCTCGCGGACAAGAGAGTCCTGCTGATATTGGACGACGCAGCGAGCAGGAGCCAGATCGAGCCCCTGCTTCCATCATCCAAGGATGCCCGGGTACTCATCACCAGCCGATTCCTGCTCGCCATCCCGGGTGCGAAGCTGCTCGCCCTGGGGATCCTCTCGCCCGAGCAGGCGGTCCACCTTTTCCTTCGCATTTCCCGGCGCTCCCTCGCTGGCCCTGAGGCTGATGCGGTCGGCGAGATCGTCCAGCAGTGCGGCTACCTGCCCCTGGCCATCACGCTACTTGCCGCGCGACTGGCGCACCGCCAGGCGTGCAGCGTCTCTCAGTTCGCAGCCGAATTCGCAGAATTCGTGGAGGCCCAGGATCGGCTCGGGGCATTCGAAGCGGAGGAGGCACCCGTAGCCACGGCTTTCGCTCTCTCCTACCGAGATTTGAATGCCGATCAGAAGCGCCTCTTCTGTCGCCTCGGCCTACACCCGGGATCTGACATCGACGCCTATGCCACAGCAGCCCTTGACAACATCCCTCTTCTCTCAGCCCGTCGGCATCTGAGCGCTCTGCATGCCCACTGCCTACTCGACGAGCCCGCAGCCGGCCGCTACCGCATGCACGATCTCGTGCGTGAGTACGCACGCAATCTCGCGGCTCAGGGTCCTGTCGAGGACCGCCGCAGCGCCACCGACCGGCTACTGGACTACTTCTTCGAAGCAGCCCAAGCCGCCAATCGCCATCTCGTCAGCCGTTCTCGCGCCGGCACGCGGGCCATCAGCACCTGCCCACGCGCAGTACCGGCTCTGGCCACCCGGAACGATGCCCTGACGTGGCTGCGGACCGAACGTCCCAACCTCATCGCTTGCATCAACCACGCCGGTGTCAGCGGTCGTCATGCGCACCTGGTCCGTCTGGCCGGTGCAGTGGCCGCCTTCCTGTATCAGGAGGGGCCCTGGCAAGAGGCTGCCGTCCTCCACCGCGCCGCCGCCGTGGCCGCCCGTCACACAGCGGACCTACTCGGGGAGGCCGACGCCCTCTTCGACTTCGCCGCCGCACAGCAGCTGACCGGTGACTACGCCTCAGCCGCCGAGGCTCTGGAATCGGCTCTCACGCTCTACCACGCCCGGTCCCGCCTGGGCGAGGCCGACACCCTGAGTGCGCTCGGCACCGTTCGACGTCTGACACGAGACCATGAAGAGTCGCAGCAACTGCAGGAAAAAGCACTGGCGATTTACCGGGCTTACAGCGACCCTCACGGGGAGGCTGACGCACTTCACGAGCTTGGCCGCCTGCTCTTCCAGGCCGGAAACCATCGCGCGATGGCAGATCTGCTCACTGAGGCGCGGGAGATCTACCACCGCGTCGGCGACCACCACGGCCAGGCCAGGACCCTCCACGGCCTGGGGGCGGCCGAGTACCAGAATGGGAACTACGCCGCAGCAAGCACGCTATTTCAGCAAGCTCTGAAAGTCTCACGTGCTTACGGATTCCGTCTCATCGAAGCCAACACACTCTTCGACCTGAGCCATGTGCGGTACCGGGCAGGCGACCCACCAGGAGCGATCACACTCATGAAGCAGGCGGCGGAGCAGTATCGGGGCCTCGGCTTCTCTCTCGGCGAGGCCAATTCCGCATACGACTTGGGCACTTTGCACAGCTTCACCGATAATCTCCTGACGGCAATCTCCCTCCTGCAAAGCGCGGTACAATTTTACCATAGAATTGGGTCCCGTATCGTCGAATGCAACGCCTTGTACGACTTGGGTCGACTGCAGTATCGAATCGGTGACTACGCCGGAACAGTCGCCGCTTCAGGGGAAGCAATTACGCGACACAAGGAAATCGGCCACACCAAATGGGAGAGAGAGGTGCACAGCGCCATGGGGACGTTGCTTGCGCAGCCCGCCGGTCCACACAAAGCATGCGCCCTGTATGAGCGGGCCGTTCAAGCCTTCGCACGAATCTCCGAGTCGCCGGAAAGCGGCGCAAACGGCTGAGCAGAAATTCGGCCAGGTTTTCCTCCGTCGTGCCGTCTTCCTGTGCGGCCCGCCACCCGCTGCCGAACGGCCCGGTGGAGCCCGCAGCCACTCGATCAGTGAGCGTTTTCAGCGGTGCCGCTCCAGGGTGAGGACGGCGGCTGCGATTGACGACATTCGGTTCGGGCTGCACCGAGCTTTGCGGAAGATGCGCCAGGACTTCAACCGTGCGACGCCTCGCTCGACCGGTGCGCGTGCCGCCGACAGTGCGCGGTTGACGGTTTGCTGGGTGGGTGTGAGATCGCGGCCGGGTGGGCGCCTGCGTGGTGTGGTCACCCATGGGCCGGCTCCGATGTAGGCGCGGTCGGCGAGGATCGGGATGCCCTGGCGTTCGCAGATTCGGATGATCCGGTGAGTGCGGGCCGCGGTCAGGTCGTGCGCGCGGCCGGGCAGTGCGGGCGAGATCCACAGCAGTCGTCCGGCTGAATCGGTCACCACCTGCACGTTCACGCCGTGACGTCGGTGTTTTTGGGAGAAGTCGGCCCGACTGTCGCCTACCCGGTCGCACTCCGTGAGGGTGCCGTCCAGCAGGACGTAGTCGGGGTCGGCTTCGCGCAGGCTTCGCAGAAGCCCGGGTGCGCGGTCGGCGAGCAGGTCGATGACGGCTGTCGTGTAGGAGTGGGCGGTGCCGACGGAGATGCCGAAGCCGGCCGCGAGTTGGGCGAGGGTGTCGTGCTTGCGTAGGTACACCAGGCCGACGAGGGCACGTTGGTGCGGTGGGAGCTTGCAACGTCGGTCACCCTCACGGGTGACGATGATCATGGTGACCCACTCGACCAGGGCATGAGGCAGGTCGAATGCGGCAGGATAGGCAACCAACAAGGCTCCTGCGCCGATGAGTTGAGACGTCGAACACCTCCCTCAACGGCATAGGGGCCTTGTCCGTTGCGGACGTCGACGTCGTCACCCGATCAGTGGCCACTCTGAAAGAGCTCAGTACTCGCGTTCCTCAGACAGAGGCTTCTCGTCGGCGTCGAGGCAGTCCAGGGCCTCCAAATCTCGGCACCTTCGACAACCACCTGCTGGTCTACTACGAGGACGGCCTGCCGTACGCCATGCACCCGGAAACCCTGAAGACGTACGGTAGTTACGACTGCACGGCGGCGTCGACGTACTCTGCACCGCCCCCTGCAAGACCGACCCGGCCACGGGCGACTTGCTCTTCTTCGCCGCGACCGGCCCGATCATCACCTGGTACCCGGCGGACGTGAAGGCCGGGCAGGTCGTCGACAGCCACGCCTTCGGCATCAAGGTGCCCGTGCCCATGCACGACTTCGCGGTCACCGAGAACCACGCGATCTTCTTCGTCACCCCGGCCCAGTTTCGGCTGGACCACATCATGCGGGGCAGGCCGGGTGTCGGCTGGGACGAGGAGTCGTTCCCCCACGGTGTGCAGTTCGTCCTCATGAACCGCAGCACCAGCAAGGTCGTCTGGCACCACGTCGACGCACCGCATCACCGGGCTGGGCACCCCTCCGATCAGCTCGACACTCCGGTCAACATCCCAGGAGATGCTCAGCGGCCTCGTCGGCGAGTTCCCGCGGATCAACGACGCTATTCGGCTGGAACACCGCTACGGCTACTTCGTCACCACCTGCTCCCTCGCCGCCGACACCATGAGTGACGGGCTGGCCAAGCACGACTTCCTGCACGACACCACCAGGGTCGTGGAGGGCCCCGCAGCGCAGGCCAACCCCGGCGAACCACGGCGTCGCGCGGTGCGCCCACATCCTTGATCACACTGATCACCCGCGTTCCCGACCGAGCGGGCAGGGCGCGTTCACCACCGCCGCCTGTTCCGGGTCGGCGTTCGGTCGCGATCAGGTCACCGACACGGAGAGTGAAAGGCCGATCGCGTCGCTACAGAGGCCGTCCAGAGGCGCGCGTGAAAAACTGGGTATGAGGCTTGTCCGGACCGGACGAGAGGCGGAGAACGTAGTGGACTGGGGACGGTTCGCCCAGCAGATGGCGTCGATGGCGCGGGATCTCCTGGCGCAGGAGTCGGTCAACGCCACCCTCCAGCGGATCACCAAGTCGGCGACCGAGCTGGTGGAGGGCTGCGACGCGGCCGGCATCCTGGTGCTGCGGGGCACCAAGGTGGAGACCCTCGCCCCGACCGACCAGCTGGTCATCGACAGCGATCAGCTGCAGGAGCGGCTGGCTGAAGGGCCTTGCTTCGATGTGGCCCGCACCTCCCGGGGAGAGCGGGTCTTCCGCATCGCGGACGTCACCGCCGAGCAGACGCGCTGGCCCGCCTACGCCCCGCAGGCCCACGCGCTCGGTGTGGGCAGTGTGATGGGCTTCCTGCTGTTCACCGACGACGAGGACCTTGGCGCGCTGAACCTCTACTCCCGTAGACCCGGTGCCTTCACCGAGGCCAGCGAGCTGGCCGGGTGGCTGCTGGCCTCGCATGCGGCGGTCGCCTTCTCCAGCGCCCGCACCCAGGCCCAGATGGAACGGGCCGTCGCCACCCGCCATGTCATCGGAGAGGCGATGGGCATCCTCATGGGCCGCCACCACATCACGGAGGAGCAGGCCTTCGACGTGCTGCGCCGCTACTCGCAGCAGAACAACACCAAGCTCCGTGAGGTCGCCCGGCGGGTCTGCGAACATGGCAGCCTGCCGTGACCCAAGGGGCGGGCGGCTCCCCCGGCACCATGTCCGAACCAGAGGAACCTGAACAGGCTCAGCCCCATGGGAACGCCGAACCTGGTCTATGGACCGAGTCCCCCTTCCCGCCCCTTCCACACACTCGGGCGCACAGGCCAGGGCAGAGGGACAGGACAGGACACCGCTCCTGAGCGGTCACGCGTCCTCGGCTTCACCGGCCCCGGGCCGGGCAGCCGCCGGCTTGGGGCGCGGGGGCGAGGCCGGAGGCGGCCACGTCGGCCGGCGTGGTCCCTGCGGCGCCGGTGTGGGCGTCCGGGGTGAAGGCGACGTCCAGACGGGTGAGGCCGCGGAAGTTGAGGCTGCGCTGCCATCGCGGTGGCTCGGTACCGTCGAGCCGTAGGCCGGGGAGGCGGGTGAGGAGCGCCTCCAGGACGATCGCACCCTCCAGCCGGGCCAGCGCCGCGCCGAGACAGAAGTGCGGACCGTGGCCGAACGCCATGTGCCGTCCGCCGGAGCCGGTCCGCTCGAAGTCCAGTGCATGGGGATCGGGAAAGACGGCCGGATCCCGGTTGGCGGCGCCGGCCACCAGCAGCACCGTCTGCCCCTCGGCGATCTTGCGGCCCGCCAGGTCCAGATCGTGCCGCGCCCGGCGCAGCATCAGCTGTACCGGGGCGTCGTAGCGCAGGAGTTCCTCGACCGCGGCGGGCATCAGCTCGGGCCTGCGGCGCAGTTGGTCGGCCGCGTCCGGGTGGCGGAGCAGGGCGAGGGTGGCGTTGCCGATGAAGTGGGTGGTCGTTTCGTGGCCGGCGATCAGCAACAGGGCACAGTTGGCGAGGAGTTCGTCGAGGTCCTGGTCGGTGTTCCCGGCCTGTGCGGTGACCGTCGCACGCAGGGAGTCGGGGGCCGGCGGGGTGTCCTGACGGGTGAGGTGTTCGCGGAGGTACGCGAGCATGTCCGCCATGCTCTGCGAGGCCTCGCGGTTGCGGTCCGCGTCGAGCCGGGAGTTGCCGATGGCCTCGGCGACCGGCTCTGACCAGGCGGCGACGGCGGCGCGGTCCGCCTCCGGTACGTCGAGGAGGTCGCAGATGACGGTGAGCGGGAGTGGGCGGGCGAGGTCCGCGACGATGTCCATCCGGCCGGTCGGCGCCGCCCCGGTGATGATCCGGTCGACGGCTTCGACGATCCGGGCACGGAGTGCCGCCACCGCGCGCGGAGCGAACGCCTTGCCGATCAGCGCGCGGAGCCGGGGGTGGTCGGGGGTGTCGTTGTAGAGCATCTGCCGGCTCAGCACCCGGGCCAGCGGCCGCAGTTCCTCCGGGACGGCCTCGATGTCGGGGTAGCGCACCGAGGACAGTCCCGGATGATTCGCCGCGCTGCTGACCACCGCGTGCCCGGTGGCGATCCAGGCGCTCGTGCGACGGTCCCAGAAGAGGTCGTCGGCGCTCCGGAGTTCTTCGTAGAAGTCGTAGAGCCGCTCCTGGACCTGGGGCCGAAAAGCCGACAGAAGCGATGAGGGGGTGCGCATCGGCCCATTCTTTCAGTGCTGTCGGCTCGTGGACGCCGAACCGATGTCGACCACCCGCGCCCAGGCGGGCGGCGCGTCCGGCACGTAGCGATCTTCTTCGCCCTCGTCCCACGACCGGGCAAGGGGCCGCCGCCGGCCCGTGTGCTGCCGGGGAAACAGGCCCACCACCGTCCGGCACGGTGGCCGGGTGGCCGGCCAGGGTGTCTGGCCGTCGGTCAGGACGACGACGACATCGGGGCGCGGAGTCGCCCGCAGTGCCCTGGCGAAGCCGGTGCGCAGGTCCGTACCCCCGCCGCCCGTCAGGGGAATTCCCTCGGCCCGGCACAGCGTGTGCACGAGGTGGGCCGCCGCGTCGCACGGCAGTACGGTGACCATGTCCCGTCGGCCGCCCACGGCGCGGGAGATCGCCGCGACCTCCAGGAGGGCGCTGCCCAGTTCGGCGTCGCTCACCGACCCGGAGGTGTCGATGACCACGGAGACCCGGGGCGGCCGGCGCCGCAGGCTCGGCAGGACGACGCCGGGCAGGGCCGCCGAACGGCGCGCCGGCCGGCCGTGGGTGTAGTCCTCGCCCACGCCGCTGGCGGAGGCCGCCGAGCGGACCGCCGCTCCCAGCAACTCCCGCCATGGCAAGGGTGGATGGAACGCCTCCTCCGCCCATCGCCGCCACCCCTTCGGGGCGTTCCCGGGGCGGCCGTTGATGCCCTGCGCGACCCGGAACCGGACCGCGTCGCGTTCCTGCTCGCTCAGGCCGTGCGCGCCGTCCGGCCCCAGATCCCATGCCCGTCCCAGTCCGTCGGCCCCGCTGCCGCAGTCCAGCCAGGACAGGCTCAGGGTGTTCGGCCCGAGGCGGAACCGGCGCAGGTACTCCTCCATGAGCTCCCCCGCCGGAAGTCCCAACGCCTCTGGCTCGACAGCGCCTTCGGGGCGGACGAGCCCGTCGCCGAACGCGTCGTCGTTGATCTCGCAGTCCGCGGCGATGTTCATCCGCAGCCGCTCCCCGGGGCCGGTCAGGCCGTGCTCCCGGGCGAAGCGGTCGCTGCGGCCGTGGTGGTCGCGCAGCAGGTGGGACACCTCGTGCACCCACACCCCGGCCAGCTCCTCGACCGGGGTCCGGTCCACGAACGCCGGTGAGACGTAGCACCGCCAGTCCCGGTCGACGGCCATCGTCGGGACCTGCCGCGACTCGACGGGGTGCAGGGCGAACAGTGCCGTGGCCAGGTACGGGCGGGCCCGGACGGCGTGCAGCCGGGCGGCGAAGAGTTTGTCGAGGTCCAGGGTCCCCGGCGCGTCGGTGTTCATCGGCCGCCCCTCGTTCCCGCCCCGGCTCCTGTCCCTGTGCCTGCCCGAGCCGCCGCACGGCCCGCCGCCCGGTCCGCCCGCCGGGACAGGGACACGACTCCGGCGAGTTTCTCGATCGCCGCCGGAACGTCCCAGTCCTCCTGGCGCAGCGAGGCCAGGGTGGTCGCCGGGACGACCACCAGGTCCGGGGCCCCGGTCTCCAGCGCCCGGACCAGCAGCTTCCACGCCGCGTCCCAGCGGGCCCTGTCCGGGCGTCCCCGGACCGCCGCCACCACGCCGTCCAGCACGGCCTGGCGCAGGTCGCCCCGCTCGGGCAGGACGGCACCCGCCGGGTCGGCGAGCAGCGACTCGGGGTCCGGGAGGTCCATCCGGTCCAGGCTCGCCAGCAGTTCCAGCCCGGGACCGTCCCCGACCGCGCCCCTGACCAGCAGCGAGAGGACCTCCCGGGAGGAGCCGGCGGCGGTCGCGAAGGCGATCAGGCTCAGGGTCATGTCCCAGCTCCGCGGTGACGGCCAGGCGCCGCCCCGGCGCGTCTCGTTGCTCGGCAGTAGGTGCACGAGCTTGGGACGGGCGTCGAGCAGCCCGCACACCGCGCGGCGGGCGAAGTCCACGGCGTCCGACAGCTTCTCGGGCGCCAGCCGTGGCAGGGTGGCCCGGGGCCAGGTGCCACCGAGGCCTCGTACGACGACCTCGTGGTCGTGGGTCCACTGGAGATGGACGAACCGGTTGGCCAGCGGCGGGCTCAGCTCCCAGCCGTCGGCAGCCGAGGACCGGGGGTTGGCGGCAGCCACGACCCTTACGCCGGGCGGCAGTTGGAGGGCTCCGATCCGCCGCTCCAGGACCAGCCGGAGCAGGGCGGCCTGAACGGCCGGCGGCGCGGTGGACAGTTCGTCGAGGAACAGCAGCCCCCGGCCGGCCCGTACGAGTCGTACCGCCCAGTCCGGCGGGGCCATCGGGACACCGTGCGTCGCGGGATCGTCGCCGATGACGGGCAGTCCGGAGAAGTCGGACGGCTCGTGGACACTCGCGATCACCGTGGTGAGGGGCAGGTCCAGGGAGGCGGCCAGCTGTGTCAGGGCCGCGGTCTTGCCGATCCCCGGCTCACCCCACAGGAGCACGGGCAGGTCGGCGGCCACGGCCAGTGTGAGGGCCTCCAGCCGGGTGTCGGGGCGGGGTTCGGTGGCGGTGTCGCGGAGCAGGGTCAACAGCTCGGCGGCGATGTCGAGTTGGGGTGTGTGGGGTGTGGCCGTGCGGGTCTTCGGGTCGAGGGTCTCGGGGGCGGCGAAGGAAATGTCTGAGGCCATGTTTGATCACCTTTGGGTTCGTCATGAGTGAATACTGAGGGTGGAGACGGGTGTCTCCCAGGTCAGCGGAACGTCGCCTGGCGCGGGTGGGAGCGGTGGTCGCGGGTACGGCCGACGTCCTGGCGGAAGCCGCCGGATCCGGGACCGGGGCCGGTCAGGCCGGCCCTGAACAGGCCGTAGGTGATGCGTCGCTCGGCGGCCCTTTCCAGTTCGTCCCGCAGGGCGCCGCCGCGCAGCACCGCGTCGGGGCCGAGCAGGCCTTCCACGACGGCCAGCGCACCGGCGATGTCGCCGTGGTCCAGGCGTTCGCTGACGCCGGTGAGGCAGTCCGGGTGACGGTGGGCCTCGTCGATGGCCCGCAGACAGGGCAGTGGCGTGCCGCTCAGCTCGGCCAGGAGTTCTTCCCGGCGGGTCTCGGCCGGGTCGTGGTCCAGCGGGGCGAGCACCCCGTCGACCAGGCCGATCCGGTGCAGGGCGCCCCGGCACTCCACGAAACGCGGCTCACCTGCCCGGGCCGGGTTCCGGGGTGGACCGGTCGGCGGACGGTCAGGTACGAGTGCCGAGGCGACCAGCGGGTGCAGCTGATCCAGCTCGATCGCGCCGGTACGGATGAGTTCCAGGTCGGGCAGCACCCAGGTCGCCGCGTCGGGCAGGAGCGGCAGTGCGGAGGTGCCACCGCCCGTGGGCGCCCAAGTGATCCGCAGCACGGGCGACCCGCTGCCGTCCGGGCCCGCGACGAGATCCAGGAGCAACCGCTGCCGGGCCCCCAGCCGCACGGCAACGGTGCCCATACTGGTCCCGGAACCGGGCCCAATGCCCGTGCCGGGGCCAACTCCAGCGCCCGTGCGAATGCCGGGGCCGGGGCGAGAGTCCGTGCCGGGGCGGGAGTCCGTGCCGGGGCCGGGGTCAGTGCCGGAGCTGGAGCCGGAACCAGGGCCGGAGCCGCTGCCAAGGCGCGTGCCAAAGCCAGGCCCGGGGCGGGGGCGCGTGCCGGAAGCCGTATCGAGGCCGAGGCCAGGGCCGGAACCGGAACCCGTACTGAGGCCAGAGCCAACGCCAACCCCCGAGCCGCAGCTGGAGCCCGCGCCAACCCCAGAGCCACGGCGGGAGCCGGAGTCAAGGCCGGAGCCGGAGCCGAGGCCAGAGCCCACGCCAACCCCAGAGGCAAGGCGGGAGCCGAAGTCAAGGCCGGAGCCGGGGTCAATGCCGGAGCTGGAGCCGAGGCCGGAGCCCTTGCCGACGCCGGAGCTGAGACCAGAGCCCGCGCCGCCCCCCGAGCCAAGGCGGGAGCCGGAGCCGGCTTCGGCTGGCCGTTCCTCGGCGTCGAGCACCAACCGCGCCTCGTCCGCCCATCGATCCACGGCGCAGCGACGCCCCTGCGGCACCCGCGCCAGGAGATCCCGGGACGGCGGCTCCGGACGGTCGTAGCCGGGTGGCCGGTCCGCGCCGGAGCGGGTCCGCAGCTCAGCGGTTCTGCGCGCGTCCCACAGGTGGCGGTGCAGATCGAGGCGGAACCGCCGGCTGGGGTGCGGGTGCGGGTGCGGGTGCGCGGCGCGACGGGCGCCCGCATCCGCGTGCGATCCGTCCCACAGCGTGAGGCTGATCCGCTGGCCGGCGTCCGCCCACGCCGGCGCGGTGCGGGCCACGAGGTGCACCGGGTGGGCGCCGGGCCGCCCGGTGGCGTCGTACCGGGCCAGGCTGATCGTCAGTCCCGGGCGCAGCAGCCCGTCGGGGGCGATCCTCGGCAGGTGCCAGCGCAGCAGGTCGGGCACCAGGTGACGTAGATCGGCGCGGAGCCGGGCCGCGAGTTCCCGGCCGTGGGCGCGTGCCACGGACCGTAGGTTCAGGTCGACATCGACGCCTGCGGCGGCACACGCGCCCGCCCAGTCCCCGGCCAGGCGGCGGGCCGTCGCGGTCGCGATCATGGACGGCGGCACGGCGAACTCCCGTACGCGCGGCCAATAGGAGAGGTGGGTGTCCCCGTACGCGTTCTCAGTGAGCATCAGCACTCACCTTGCGCGGACGGGACCCCCGATCTGTGAAGGAAGTCGGTAGTCATCGTCCGAGACGGTAACGCTGCCCTCCCGCACCCGCCACCTGTTTTCGGTGCGAGCACAGCCGTGATCCGAAACCGGCACATTCCGCGAATCATGACGAATCGATTTCGCTACAAGTTCCGAAATTATTCGTGACGGGTCCGCCACTCGGCCGAAATACCCCGCTCATAGCTTTCTCGCCATCAGCCTCACAGGCGACATCGCACCCATGGGGTCCATCGGACCAAAAAAGCTTCTTTTCCCTGATATCCCTGCACAGGAGCCCCGAGTGTCCAACCCCTCCCGCCGCGGCGCCCTCAAGCTGACCGCAGGCCTCGCTCTCACCGGCGCTTTCGCCCTCGCGGGCTGTGGACGCGGCGACGACACCGCCGCCACGACAGCCACCGCCGCACCCGTCGACACCTCCCCGGCCACCGGCACCGTCACCGTCTGGGCCGCCCAGGGCGATGCCGATGTCCTCGACAAGGTCGTCAAGCCATTCAAGGCCGCGAACCCCGACGTCACCGTGAAGGTGACGCTGATCCCGAACGGCGAGTACTACACCAAGCTCCAGTCGGCGATCGCGGCGGGCAAGGGGCCCGATCTCGCCCAGTTCTTCCCCGAGTCCCAGTCACAGTTCCTCGACCCGTCGATCCTGCGGCCCGTCCCGGACGGCCTCGTCGACAGGGCGAGCTTCTTCGAGAGCCTCTGGACCGCCGGAGTGGTCGGGGACGTCGCCTACACGGTGCCCTGGTACGCCTACACCTACGCGCTCGTCTACCGCGCCGACCTCGCCAGGAAGGCGGGCGTGAAGGCGCCCGCCACGTGGGACGAGACGGTGCCGTTCCTCAAGGCGCTCCAGGGTGCCGGCGCCGCACGCGGCCTCGGGGCCGACATCGGCTGGGACATCTTCAACGGTCAGGACGTCGCGATGTACGCCTGGCAGGCCGGTGGCTCGCTGCTCTCCTCCGGCGGGAAGTGGACGCTCGACACTCCCGCGATGGTCGACGCGCTCCAGTACAACGCGTCGTTCTTCACCTCCGGCACGGCCGACACCGCCGGGCCCACGTTCCTCGACGCGCAGCCGTACTTCGTGTCCGGGAAGACCGCCATGATGATCACGGGTCCGTGGGTGATCGGACAGCTCGACGCCGCCGCGAAGAAGGACGGCTGGACGGCCGCCCATGTCGCCACCGCCCCGCTGCCCGCCGGCGCATCGGGCAGCAACTCCTTCTCCGCCGGAGGCAGTTGGGGTGTACTCGCAGGCGCGGGGAACGCGGACGCGTCATGGAAGCTCGTCCGGTACCTCACGAAGCCGAGCACACAGGTCGCGCAGTACAAGGCGTACAGCTCGCTGCCGGCCGTCATCTCCGCCTGGGACGACCCCGCCATCGCGGACCAGCCGCTCCTGGACGCCTTCCTCACCCAGCTGAAGAACACCCGGGCGTTCCCCCAGGTGAACACCTGGCAGCAGGTCGCGACACGGCTGGGCAAGGAGATGGAGGCAGTGGCCAAGGGCACGGAGACCGCCGCGAAGGCCGCGTCGAACGTCCAGGCGTACGCCGACAGCCTCGGCACGGGCGCGAAGTGAGCCGCCGATGACCACCGCCATCGGCCCGGGTGCGCCGGACCGGGTGCGCCGCCCCCGGAGCCCCCGGAGCCCCCGGAGTTCCCGAGGCGCCCGCCGGACGGCTGTCGCCTGGCTGTTCCTCGCCCCGTTCGCCGTCGTGTTCCTGCTCTACACGGCGATCCCCACCGTCGCCGCGCTCGCCTTCAGCCTCACCGACCTCCGGGGCGCGGACCTGCGGCACCCGTTCGCCGTCGACTTCACCGGCCTGGAGAACTACCTCCGGCTGTTCCAGGACCAGAGCTTCCTGCGGGACATCCTGAACACCGGGCTCTTCGTGGTCGTCGGCGTGCCGCTGACCATGGGGGTGGGGTTCGCGCTGGCGGTCGTGCTGAACTCCGGTGTCCGGCGGCTGCGCGGGGTGTTCCGTACGGTCTTCTTCGCGCCGGTGGTCACCAACGTGGTGGCGGTCGCCCTGATCTGGCAGTACGCCTTCAACTCCGACGGCACCGTCAACAAGGTGCTCGGCGCCGTCGGCCTCGCCGGGCCGAACTGGCTGGACGATCCGAACCTGGCGATGCCCGTCGTCATCCTGCTCGGCTTGTGGCGCAACTTCGGCACCGCGATGGTGCTGTTCCTGGCCGGTCTGCAGGCGATTCCGGAGGACGTGTACGAGGCCGCCGCCCTCGACGGGGCAGGCCGCTGGCGGCAGTTGAGACACATCACCCTGCCCCTGCTGCTGCCCACCACGCTCATGGTGTCGGTGCTGCTGACCGTCTTCTACCTCCAGGTGTTCGACGAGCCGTATCTGCTCACGAACGGCGGCCCGTTGGGCTCCACCGAGTCGATGGCGCTGTACACCTACCACCAGTTCGGCTCGGGCGAGTTCGGGGTCTCCTCGGCCGCGTCCTTCGTGATGCTGCTGCTCGTGGCCCTGGTGAGTGTCGTCCAGTTCCGACTGCTGAGGTCCCGCTCATGACCGCCCTGGCCGCGCCGACGACCGCCCGCCCGACCACCGACCGGGCCGCCGCACCCCGCCGGTCCCTCTCCCGGCCGCTGCTCTACGGCGCACTGGTGCTGTGCGCGCTGCTCACCCTGCTCCCGTTCGTGTGGGTGGCCGCCGGTTCGCTGCGCAGCCTCGACGAGATCCGCTCCGACCCCGGTGCCTGGCTCCCGCACCATGTCACCCTCGACAACTTCACCCGGCTGTTCCGGACCGCCGGTTTCGGACGGTTCCTGGTCAACAGCGTCGTGGTCGCGGCCCTCGTGGTGGCCGGCAACATCGTGGCCGCTTCGGCCGCCGGGTACGCCCTGGCCAAGCTCGACTTCGCGGGCCGGCGGATCGCGTTCGGCGCGGTCATGGCGGCGATGATGGTGCCGTTCAGCACGGTGTTCGTCACACAGTTCGTGCTCACCGTGGACATGGGACTCTCGGACACCCTGACCGGTATCGCCCTCCCGGGCATCGCCCTGCCGCTGTCGGTGTTCATCATGCGCCAGTACGCGATGTCCATCCCGGACGAGTTGCTGGAGGCGGCGCGTATCGACGGCGCGGGCGAGTTCCGGATCTTCTTCCGGATCTTCCTGCCGCTGGCCGGTCCGGCGGTCGCGACGATCACGATCATGTCGTTCCTCAGCTCGTGGAACAACTTCATCTGGCCGCTCATCGTGGCCCAGAGCATGGACACCTACACGCTGCCGGTGGGCCTCGCCGCGACCAGCCAGGCAGCCGCGCACGTCACCGACTACGGTCTGCTGCTCGCCGGCGCGATCGTCGTGATGCTGCCGGTGCTGGTGCTCTTCCTGTTCCTCCAGCGCTACTTCGTGCAGGGCATCTCCGGATCGGGAATGCGGTGACCCCCATGGACCATGCCCCCACGGACCACCTCGACGGCCTCACCGGTGTCGCGGTCACCGTCCACGCCCCCGCCGGCCCGGTCGTCGGCCGTCGCCGCGGCCCCGTACAGCGCTTCCTCGGTATCCCGTACGCCCAACCACCCACCGGAGTAAGGCGGTTCGCGGCGCCGGTCCGACGCGGCCGGTTCCCGGAGCCGTTCGACGCGTCCCGGCACGGGCCCACCTCGCAACGCGTGCCCCTGTTCCCCACGACCACGGTGCCGGAGCCGTCGGTGCCCGGCGACGACATCCTGAACCTCTCCGTCGTCGCCCCCGCCACGGCCGACGGCCACGCGCCGTCCCGCCCGGTGCTGGTGTGGATCCACGGCGGCGGCTTCCTCGCGGGCAGCCCGGCGAGTCCCTGGTACGACGGCCGTTCCTTCGCCCGGGACGGCGTCGTCTGCGTCACCGTCGGCTACCGGCTGGGCGTCGACGGATTCGCCCCGCTGGACGACGCGCCCACGAACCTCGGGCTGCGCGACATCCTGCTCGCGCTCGACTGGGTCCAGGAGAACATCGGCGCGTTCGGCGGCGATCCGGGCCGGGTCACCCTCGCCGGTCAGTCGGCCGGGGCCGCGGCAGTGCTCGCGCTGCTGTCGTCGCCGACCGCCGACGGTCTCTTCCAGCGTGCGGTCAGCGTCTCCGGCATCGTCGTCGAAGGGGACCGGGAGCCGGCCCGCCGGTTCGTCGAACGGCTCGGGGAGCGGGTCGGGACACCACCCACGCGGGCCGGATTCGGCCGCCGTACCGTGGAGCGACTCCAGCGGGCCGTCATCGACCTGCGGGGCGAACTCGGAGCCGACGTACTCCCGTTGGGCCCGGTCGTCGGCGACGACGTCCTGCCGGTCCCCGTCGCCGAAGGACTCGCCGGGCACGGACACGGCATACCTCTGCTGCTCGGTGCGACGGGTGACGAGTTCGACTGCGGTACCGCGCCGGAGAACCCGCACCCGAGCCCGTACACCCCCACCGGACCCGCCGCCGCTCGCGCTGCGGGCACCCGGGTGACGGACACCCTGTTCCGGGCCGCCTGCCCGCGCGTGGCGGCAGCGCGCCGCGACGCCGACGCCGGTACCTGGCTGTACTCCTTCGAGTGGCCCTCCCCCGTACTCGGTGGCGCCGGGCACTGCGTCGACATCCCGTTCTTCTTCGACCTGCTCGACGCGCCGGGCAGCGCGCGGGCGCTCGGACCGTACCCGCCCGTGGAGTTGGCCGCCGCGATGCACGCCGATCTGGCCGGCTTCGTCCACGGCCAGGAGCCGGAGTGGGCACGGGCGTCCGGTGCAGCCGGTGATCCGGCGCGCGAGTACGGCCGGCCGGACGCGGCCCTCGTCGCCGACACCACAGGCGTGTTCGATCCCGTCGTACGGGCGGTGCCCGGGGTGGTGAAGGCATGCTGACGTCCGGGGTGAACGGCATGAACGGGCTGAATCAGAGCGCCGTCCGACGCGTCAACACCTCGGTGATCCTGCGGGCGTTGGCGGTGTCGGCCGAGCCGATGACATTGACCGCGCTCGCCGAGCGGGCCGGTCTCTCGCGCCGCACCATCGAACTCGTCCTGGACTCGCTCGTCGAGGCGGGCTGGGTGACGGAGTTGGCGCGGGTGCCGACCAGCGGCTGTGCCGGTCGCCCCGCCCGGCGGTACGAACTGCGGGCCGAACACGCCCTGTTGGCCGCCGCTCAGATCACCACCTCGGGCGCGTCCGCGGTCGTCGCCGATGTCCGCGGCCGCATCCTCGGCCGGGCCCAGCGGCCACTGCGCGCCTACCTGGATCCGCAGGTCACGCTCGACGACGTCGCGGCGCTGGTGCTGGAGGCGCTCGACGACGCGGGCGGGTCCGCGGACCGTCTTCGCGCCGGTGCGGTCGCGGGCCTCGGCGCCATCGACGACGACGGAGTCGTGCGCCGGCTGGTCCACACGACGCGATGGGAGGGCGTGAACCTGCCCGACGAGCTCACACGACGCGTCCGGGTTCCGTGGTTCGCGGACAACGACACCAACCTCGGTGCTCTCGCCGAGCGTTGGCGGGGCGTGGCCGGCGACCACGACAACGTCGTATGGGCGATGCTCGGAAACCGGACCGGTCTCGGCGTCCTCATCCGAGGGGCCGTGCACCGTGGTCTCGACGGCGCCGCGGGGGAGATCATCGAGGTGGTCTCGATCCCGGTCGGCTCGGTCGAGAACCGCCCGGTGGCCTGGCTCACCTCGCCGGAAGCGGCCAGGCGCGCGGTCGCGCTCGGCCGGTTCGAGGCGGCCCGAGAGGGTGACGTCTCCGCGCTCGCCGAGGTCGACGAGCTCGTGGAGAACATCGCGTCGATCCTCACGACCCTGTCGTGGACCATCGCGCCGTCCCTCATCGTGCTCGGCGGCGGCCTGGAGGACGCGGCCGACGTGCTGCTGCCCCGGGTACGCGCCGCGCTGCGCCGTGCCCGCACCCCGGCCGTCGAACTGCGGGCCACGATCCTGGGCCGCGACGCCCCCCTCGTCGGCGCCGTCAAGCTGGCCCTCGACCGCATGGACACCGAGCTGTTCGGCCCGCTCGTCCCCGGTGTGTGACCCCCCTCTGCCTCTTCCAGCACCAACAGCGGTACAAGACATGGAGTTTCACCGTGACCCACACCCCCCACACCGATGTCCTCGTCGTCGGCAGCGGCATCATGGGAGCCGTCGTGGCCCGGCTGCTGCGGGACTCCGATCCGGCGCTGCGCATCACGATGGTCGACGGCGGCGAGGCGATCGGTACGGCCCCCGGTGTGCATCTGCACGACGTGGACGACCCCGTCCTGTGGGAGCGCTACAACGACCGGGTCACCACCGGTATCCAGGGCATGTACACGGGCGCCGAAGTGGTGCGCGAGGTCGCGGACGGCCTCGACGGGCTGACGCCCGGCATGTTCCACGCGCTGGCCTTCGGCGAGGACGCGGAGGCGATGCCCGCGACGGCCCTCGCGTGGAACGCGGGCGGCATGGGCGTGCACTGGACCGCCGCGACCCCGTGGCCGGCCGGACCCGAGGTGTTCGACTTCGGCGACCCGGCCGGCTGGGCGGCCGATCTGGACACCGCACGCCGCGTACTCGCCGTCACGGCCGCCCCGATCGGCCCGACCGAGGTCGGCGAACTGGTCCTCGACGTACTGCGCCGACGCTACGACGGTGCCGGACCGTACGACCGGCGCCCGCAGCCCATGCCCATGGCGGTCACCACGCCGGCCTCGGGCCCGCTGCCGCGCACCGCCCCGGGGACGATCCTCCCGGCGATCGCGACGGGCGGCGATCCCGCGTTCACCCTGGTGACCGGCACCCTCGCGACTTCGCTCATCGTGTCGTCGGACGGCCGGGTCGCCGGCGCCCGGCTGCGGCGCGTCGCCGACGGCGCCGAGTCCGAACTGCGCGCCGACACCGTGGTGGTGTGCGCCGACGCGCTGCGCACCCCGCAGCTGCTGTTCGCCTCGGGCATCCGCCCGGACGCGCTGGGCCGGTACCTCAACGAGCACGCCTTCGTCACCGCCAGGGTGCTGCTCGACCTCGACCGGTTCGGCATCGGCCTCGACGCCCTGCCGCTCCCCCGCGTCGGCGAGTTCTGCACGGACTCGCTCTGGCTGCCGCAGAACGGGGCGGCCCAGCCGTTCCACGGCCAGATCATGGACAGGACGTACGTGGACGACGACGGCCGCCCCCTCGCGCACTCCGTGGGCCTCGCCCTGTACACCCCCGTGGAGTCCCGCCCCGAGAACCGGCTCGTGTTCTCGGAGTCGGCCACCGACCTCGCCGGACTGCCCCGGATCGGCGTCGAGTTCGCCTACTCCGACGCCGACCGGGCACTCATCGCCCGTGCGCTGTCCGAAGTCCGGGCGATCGCCGAGGAGTTCGGCCCGTTCGATCCGGCGACCGAGTCGGCAGTGCTGCCGCCCGGATCGTCGCTGCACCTGACGGGCACGGTCCGCTCCGGCGCCGCCGACGACGGCTCCAGCGTGTGCGGCCCGGACGGCAGGGTGTGGGGATTCGACAACCTGTACCTCGCCGGCAACGGCGTGATCCCCACCGCCATGGCCGCCAACGTCACGCTGACGGGCGCGGTGACGGCCGTACGGGCCGCCCGAGCCGTCACCGAGCACCGCACCGCGCTCACCGCGCGCTGAACTCCGCCGAGCCTTCTTACTTTGCAAGGGAGTTGGAACGTGATCGACATCGCGAAGGAATACCGGGTGGCGCTGCCGGCCTGGATCGACGACGAGTTGGCCGACGTGCCCCCCGTCGTCCCCGACCGCGACGACCGGATGCGCCTCGTGCACCGTCTCGCGGACCGCAACTGGCGTGAGGGCAACGGCGGTCCGTTCGCGGCGCTGGTCGCCGAACAGGACACCGGCCGGATCGTCTCGGTCGGGGTGAACGTCGTCCTCGCCTCCGGTGTCTCCAGTGCGCATGCCGAGGTCGTCGCGCTCGGGCTGGCCCAGACAGCCGTTGGCGGCTGGGACTTGGGCGGGGACGGGCTGGCGGCGCACGAGCTGGTCGTCAACTGGCGTCCTTGCGTGCAGTGTTACGGCGCGACCATGTGGTCCGGGGTGCGCGGTCTGGTGGTCGCGGGCGAGGGGCCGGAACTGGAGGAGATCACCACGTTCGACGAGGGACCGCTCGGCGCGGACTGGGCCGAGCAGTTCGCGTCGCGCGGCATCAAGGTCGTACCGGACGTGCTGCGGGAGGAGGCGCTCGCCGTGTTCCGGAACTACCGGGACGCGGTCGACGCCGACGATGTCGTGGTCTACAACGCCCGCGGGGGTGGCGAATGACTCCGCCGCAGGACGCCGCCGGACCACGCTTCGCCACCGACGTCATCACCTTCTACCACCCGGCCTTCTGGGACCTCGACACCCCGGACGCCGTACGGGAGTTGGCCCTCGCCGATCCCGGAGGCTTCTGGGGGCGGATACTGGACGCGCTGGCCGAGGCCGGTGTCACCGGTGTCGAGCTGACCTTCGCGCCCGGCGACATCGAGTCGGCCCTGCGCGCCTTCGGCAGCGCGTCCTCGTTCCGGCGCGCGCTGGCGGACCGGGGTCTGAGCGTGGTGAGCGCCTTCGTCGCCGGGAGCGATGCCCCGGACTGGCTCCACGGGGACAACCTGCCCGCGATCGTCGCCGACGCCGAGCGACGCGCGGCCTTCCTGGCCGATGCCGGGGCGGACCTCCTGGTCACCGGGCTGCCCATGCGGACGACGTTCGGGACGCGTCCGCCCTTCTTCGTCGACGCCGCGTACATGTCCCGGATGGCCGACATCGCGCACGCGGTCGGCGACGCGGTCGCCCGGCTGGGTGTGCGGCTCGCCTTCCACACGGAGTCCAACAGCACGCTCTGGTACGAGCGGGACATCGATCTGTTCATGGCGCTGACCGACCCGCGCTATGTGTGGCTGTGCCCGGACTCGTGCCATATCGCACTCGGCGGCGGGGACCCGGTGGCCGTCGCGCGACGCCACGCGCAGCGGATCGCGCTGGCGCACTGGAAGGACGCGGTCGGTCCGATCGACGTCGAACTCACCATCGACGACACGGTGTTCGCCCAGCAGCAGCCCTATATGACCGAACTGGGCACGGGCGTCGTGGACTGGCGCGGCTGGGCCGACGCGATGTCCCGCACACCCGGCGCCGGCACGGTGCTCATCGAACTCGACGAGGCCCCGGACCCCGTGGCGGCGCTCCGGGCGGGGGTGGCCGTCGCGCGCCGGGCCCGGGGCTGATCGGCCGCGCACCCCGGACGGCGAACCGACGCCCGCAGATCCGTACCGCCCACCCGCGCCGGTCATACCTCGAACCGGTACCCCGTCCCCGGCTCGGTGATCAGATAGCGCGGATGTGCGGGGTCCGACTCCAGTTTCCGGCGGAGCTGTGCCATGTGGACGCGCAGATGGTTGGACCCGCTGTGCCGGGCGGCGCCCCACACCTCCTGGAGCAGGTGCTTGCGGCTGACGAGCCGCCCCGGGTTGGTCACCAGGATCTCCAGCAGATGCCATTCGGTGGGGGTGAGACGGATGTCCCGGCCCGCCCGTGTGGCCTTCTTGGCGCGCAGGTCGATGACGAAGTCGTCGGTCGTGACGACCGTCGCCCCCGGCGCGAGCGGGACCTCCTCCGTGCGGCGGACGGCGGCCCGCAGTCTGGCCAGGAGCTCGTCCATGCCGAACGGCTTGGTGAGGTAGTCGTCGGCGCCCGCGTCCAGCGCCGCCGCCTTCTCGTCGGACGACCGGCGTGCCGACAGCACCAGGATCGGTACGCGGGTCCAGCCGCGCAGTGCCCTGATGACATCGACGCCGTCCATGTCGGGCAGACCCAGGTCCAGTAACACGACGTCCGGCCGACGGGCCGCCGCCAGCCGGAGGGCCGTGGTGCCGTCGGGCGCCGCGTCCACTCCGTACTGGCGTGCCCGCATGTTGATCACGAGTGCTCGTACGAGCTGGGGGTCGTCTTCCACGACCAGCACCCGGGTCATCACGGAATCACTGGCCCCTGATCAGTTCCCTGAGCGCGATGTTGAGTTCGAGGACGTTGACCCGGGGCTCACCCATGAACCCGAGGGTGCGGCCCTCCGTGTGGTCGTCGACCAGCTTCCGTACCCGGGCTACGGACAGGCCGTCGCGCTCGGCGATCCGGTGGACCTGGAGGCCGGCGTAGGCCGGGGAGATGTCCGGGTCCAGGCCGGAGCCGGAGGACGTGACCGCGTCGGCGGGTACGTCGGACGGCCTGACCTTGTAGTCGGCGGTCGAGTTGTCCTTGACGACCTTGGCCTTGGCCTCCTTGACCCACTTGATCAGGTCGGGGTTGTCGGCGGAGCGGTTGGTGGCGCCGGACAGGATCAGCGTGTACTGCGTGTTGACCGAGTTCACACCCAGGCCATTGGCCGGGCGAGGCTGGAAGTAGTCCAGGTCGTACCCCTGTTGACCGATCAGCGAGGAACCCACCACCTTCCCCTCGGACCTGATCTCCGAGCCGTTCGCCGTGCCCGGGAAGACCGCCTGGGCAACACCTGTGACGGCCAGCGGGTAGATCACACCTGTGAGCACGGTCAACACCAGCAGGGCACGCAGCCCCGCTCCCATCAACCGGGCAGTGTTCGTAACCGAGTTGTTCATGACGTCACCCAATGCCGGGGATGAGGGAGATCAGCAGATCGATGATCTTGATGCCGATGAAGGGGGCGATCAGGCCGCCGACGCCGTAGATCCCGAGGTTGCGGCGGAGCATCCGGTCCGCGCTCATCGGCTTGTACCGCACGCCCCGCAGCGCGAGCGGGACCAGCGCGATGATGATCAGCGCGTTGAAGATGACGGCGGAGAGGATCGCGGAGTCGGGCGAGGACAGGTCCATGATGTTGAGCTTGTCGAGGCCCGGGTAGACGGCGGCGAACAGCGCCGGGATGATCGCGAAGTACTTGGCGACGTCGTTGGCGATGGAGAACGTCGTCAACGCGCCCCGGGTGATGAGCAGTTGCTTGCCGATCTCCACGATCTCGATCAGCTTCGTCGGGTTCGAGTCGAGGTCGACCATGTTGCCGGCCTCCTTCGCGGCCGACGTGCCCGTGTTCATCGCGACACCGACGTCGGCCTGGGCGAGCGCCGGCGCGTCGTTCGTACCGTCACCGGTCATGGCGACCAGCTTGCCGCCCGCCTGCTCCCGCTTGATGAGGGCCATCTTGTCCTCGGGGGTGGCCTCGGCGAGGAAGTCGTCGACGCCCGCCTCCTCGGCGATGGCCTTGGCGGTCAGCGGGTTGTCGCCCGTGATCATGACGGTTTTGATGCCCATGCGGCGCAGCTCGTCGAACCGCTCCCGCATACCCTCCTTGACCACGTCCTTGAGGTGGATGACGCCCAGCACCCGTGCCCCGTCGGTGTCTTCGACTGCCACGAGCAGCGGTGTACCGCCCGCTTCGGAGATCCGGTCGGTGAGCACGCCGGCGTCCTCGGACACCTCGCCGCCCTGTTCCCGGACCCAGGTGACGACCGATCCGGCGGCACCCTTGCGGATCTTCCTGCCGTCGACGTCCACGCCCGACATCCGGGTCTGGGCGGTGAACGCGATCCACTCGGCACCGGCCAGCTCACCCTGGTGACGCTCGCGCAGCCCGTACCTCTCCTTCGCCAGTACGACGATCGAGCGGCCCTCGGGCGTCTCGTCGGCCAGTGACGACAGCTGGGCAGCGTCGGCCAGTTCGGCCTCCGTCGTCCCCGCCACCGGCACGAACTCGGCGGCCTGCCGGTTGCCGAGCGTGATCGTGCCCGTCTTGTCCAGCAGCAGCGTGGAGACGTCACCGGCGGCCTCGACCGCCCGCCCCGACATCGCCAGCACGTTCCTCTGCACCAGCCGGTCCATGCCCGCGATGCCGATCGCGGAGAGCAGCGCGCCGATGGTGGTCGGGATGAGGCAGACCAGCAGCGCCACCAGTACGACCATCGTCAGATGGGTGCCCGCGTAGTCCGCGAGCGGCGGCAGGGTCGCCACCGCCAGCAGGAAGACGACGGTCAGCGAGGCGAGCAGGATGTTCAGCGCGATCTCGTTCGGTGTCTTCTGCCGGGCCGCGCCCTCGACCAGAGCGATCATGCGGTCGATGAAGGTCTCGCCGGGCTTCGTCGTGATCTTGATGACGATCCGGTCGGACAGCACCTTCGTACCGCCGGTCACGGCCGACCGGTCGCCGCCCGACTCCCGGATGACCGGCGCCGACTCCCCGGTGATGGCCGACTCGTCGACGGACGCCACACCCTCGACGACGTCACCGTCCCCCGGAATGATGTCGCCCGCCTCGCAGACGACGCGGTCGCCGATGCCCAGCTCGGTGCCGGGCACCTGCTCCTCTTCGTCCCCGTCGCCGGTCAGGCGCCGCGCGACCGTGTCGGTCTTGGCCTTCCTCAGCGTGTCCGCCTGGGCTTTGCCGCGCCCCTCGGCGACCGCCTCCGCCAGGTTGGCGAAGATCACGGTCAGCCAGAGCCAGGCGCTGATGGTCCAGCCGAACCAGTCGCCGGGGTCCTTGAAGGAGAAGACCGTCGTCAGCACGGACCCGACGAGCACCACGAACATCACGGGGGACTTGACCATCACCCGCGGGTCGAGCTTGCGGCAGGCGTCCGGCAGTGACCTCAGCAGCTGCCCGGGGTCGAAGAGGCCCGCGCCGACACGGCTTTCGACGGGCTTGTGCCCGGTGGGCGCGTCGTTGTGCGGCGCCCGGGTCGGAGTGGCTGTGGACATCGCGTCCTCTTGCTTCGTCGTGTCGGTGGTCATGACGCCAGCCCCTCGGCCAGCGGACCGAGCGCCAGCGCCGGAAAGTAGGTCAGACCGGTGATGATGAGGATCGCGCCCACCAGCAGACCCGTGAACAGGGGCTTCTCGGTCCGCAGGGTGCCCGCGGTGACCGGCACCGGCTGCTGCTCGGCCAGTGAACCGGCCAGCGCCAGGACGAACACCATCGGCAGGAAGCGGCCCAGCACCATGGCCAGCCCCAGCGTGGTGTTGAACCACTGGGTGTCCGCGTTCAGCCCGGCGAAGGCCGAGCCGTTGTTGTTCGACGCGGAGGTGTAGGCGTACAGGATCTCGGAGAAGCCGTGCGCCCCGCTGTTGGTCATCGAGTTGCCCGGAGTCGGCAACGCCATCGCGGCGGCGGTGAAGACGAGCACCAGGGCCGGGGTGATCAGGATGTAGCAGGCCGCGAACTTGATCTCACGGGTGCCGATCTTCTTGCCCAGGTACTCGGGCGTACGGCCGACCATGAGCCCGGCGATGAACACCGCGATGACCGCCATGATCAGCATGCCGTAGAGGCCGGATCCGGTGCCGCCGGGCGCGATCTCGCCCAGCATCATGCCGAGCATGGTGATGCCGCCGCCGAGCCCGGTGAACGAGGAGTGGAAGGAGTCCACCGCCCCCGTGGACGTCAGCGTGGTCGACACCGCGTAGATGGACGAGGCTCCGACCCCGAACCGGGTCTCCTTGCCCTCCATCGCGCCCCCGGCGAGCTGGAGGGCCGGCCCGTGGTGGGCGAACTCGCTCCACATCGTCAGGGCGACGAAGCCGACCCAGATGGTGGCCATGGTCGCGAGGATCGCGTAGCCCTGCCTGACCGAGCCGACCATGACCCCGAAGGTGCGGGTCAGCGCGAACGGGATCACCAGCATCAGGAAGATCTGCAGCAGGTTGGTGAACGGCGTCGGGTTCTCGAAGGGGTGCGCGGAGTTGGCGTTGAAGTAGCCGCCCCCGTTGGTGCCGATCTCCTTGATGGCCTCCTGCGAGGCGACAGCGCCCCCGTTCCACTGCTGGGACCCGCCCGTGCTGTGCCCGTTCAAAAACTGACCGACCTCGTGAATGCCGGAGAAGTTCTGGATGACACCGCACGCGACCAGCACGACCGCGACGACGACGGAGAACGGCAGCAGGATGCGTACGACGCCACGCACCAGGTCGGACCAGAAGTTGCCCAGCTCACCGGTGCGTGACCGGGCGAACCCGCGGACGAGGGCCACCGCGACAGCGATGCCGACGGCGGCGGAGACGAAGTTCTGCACGGCGAGCCCGGCGGTCTGCACGAGGTGCCCCATGGCCTGCTCGCCGTAGTACGACTGCCAGTTGGTGTTGGTCACGAAGGACACGGCGGTGTTGAACGCCTGGTCCGGGTCGATCGAGGAGAAGCCGAGCGAGCCGGGCAGAACGCCCTGGAGCCGCTGGAGCAGGTAGAGGAACAGGACACCCACGGCTGAGAACGCGAGGACACCGCGCAGGTACGCGGGCCAGCGCATCTCCGTGTCGGGGTTGGCGCCGATGCCCTGGTAGATCCACTTCTCGACGCGCCAGTGCCGGTCGGCGGAGTAGACCCTGGCCATGTAGTTGCCGAGAGGGATGTAGGCGAGCGCCAGTGCTCCTATGAGGGCGAGCAGCTGGAGGACGCCGGCGAGGACGGGACCCATGACGTGGCTCAGAACCTCTCCGGGAAGATCAGGGCCAGGACGAGATAGCCCAGCAGGGCGACGGCCACGACAAGGCCGACAACGTTCTCGGCGGTCACAGCTTCGTCACCCCCTTGGCGGCGAGAGCCACCAGCGCGAACACCGCGACCGTGATGACGACGAAGGCCGGATCGGCCATCGCGAGCTCCTAGCGAGACGTGGGGTGTGGATCGGTTCGGACAGTCCGAGCAAAGCGCCTCCGTGGCCGGATCCGGCCCCCGTTGACGGCTCCCATACGGCCGCCCACCTGGTCTTGACGGAACCCATACGCACCCGCGAGATGACCACGGGGATGTCCGCCGTACCCCTGATGACCCCGCCCGGCCGGTCGGATAATCGGCCGGTTCCTCCGAACGGGTCGATTCGATCTTCTTCACCGATCCCATACATAGCTCGATGGGGGTGTTCGCTCCACGAGACGAGGACACAGTGTTCAGAGCAGAACCCGGCACCAGCGCCTCGCGCCGGCGCCCGCACGACGCTCCACCGGGACGGCGGAGACGGCTCGCCGGTCTGACCGGTCTGAGTCTCGCGCTGGTCGCGACCGGTTCACCGGCGGTCGCGGCCACCGGGCTCGGCCCGCTCGCCGTGACCGCGCGGGCCGCCACCGGCGACGGCACCCTGACCGTGCGGGTCGTCACCGAGGTGGACGCGGACGGCGCGTACGACAGCGTGCTGGAGCCGGGCCTCGCCGGCGTCAAGGTCACCCTGACGGACGACGCCGGACAGGTCCGGACCGGGACGACCGCGGCCGACGGCACCGCCACCTTCGCGGCCACGACCGAGCTCACCGGCGGCAGGTACCGCGTCCAGGTCACCAACCCGGACCCCGACAGCCTCTCCCCCGCCGTCGCGGGCCTGGGCTCGGGCGCCGACGTCATCCGCGGCGATGTCGGCTTCGTCGATGTCTCCGGCGGTACGAACGTCACGTACACCACCGGTTTCTGGGAGCCCGGCGTCTACTGCCAGGAGAACCCGAGCCTGGTCACCTGCAACCTCACCAAGGGCGACGCGCCCGACACCTACAAGGGCCTGGTGTCCTTCGGCGGGAACTTCACCAACACCACCCCCGGCGGGACCGTCACGCAGCTGACCGACAACACGAAGCAGCAGGCCGTGTTCGGTATCGGCGTGGACCGCACCGGCAACAAGTACATGGGCACACTCGTCAAGCGGCACACGGCCTACGGCCCGGCGGGCAACACCAACACGATCTACCGCCAGTTCGGCACCGACACCACCGTCGACACCTTCGTCACGCTGCCCGGCACGCTCACCGAGCACGTGACCACGGACAACTGGCTGCACGACGACGCCGTCTACAGCAAGGTCGGCCGCGAGGGCATCGGAGACGTCGACGTCTCCGGCGACGGAAAGACGCTGTACGCGGTCAACCTCAGCGACTCCAAGCTGTACAGCGTGGCCATCACGGGCTCCGGCGACTCCGTCAGGCCCGGCACGCAGACGCCGTACGGCATCCCGAGGCCGCGGGCCTGTGTCGGCCAGTGGCACCCGTACGGCATCGGCGTGCGCGGCAAGCGCGTGCTGGTCGGCGGGGTGTGCGGCGCCGAGACGACCGTCACCTCGGACCTCGCGTGGGGCGACCCGACCCAACTGAGCGCGCACGTCTACGAGTTCAAGAACGGCACGTTCAGCGAGATCTTCACGCACGCGCTGGACTACCCGCGCGGCTGCGCCTACCGGTTCACCGGTCTGCCGGCCGACGCCTACCGCTGCAAGAAGCCGTCCACGGTCGGCCAGGTCATGAGCGCGGAGTGGGAGGCCTGGAACGAGCGCGTCCCGGGCACGGAGACGCACTCGTTCATCTCCGCCCCTCAGCCCATCCTGTCCAACATCGAGATCGCCGACAACGGCGACCTGGTGCTCGGCTACCGCGACCGCTTCGGCGACATGACGGGTACCGCCACGTTCGCGTACAACAGCACGATCCGTCCGCTGCTGACCGGCGTCGCCGCCGGTGACGTACTGCGCGCCTGCAAGTCGGGGACGACGTACACGCTGGAGAACAACGGTTCCTGCGGTGCCCTGACCGGCAACAGGCCGGGCAACGGCGAAGGCCCGGGCAACGGCGAGTTCTACAGGGACTCCCGCCGGGTGGGCCCCAACGCCACCACGATCGACGCGGTCCACGACCAGATCACCGAGGGCGGCACGGTCCTCCAGCCGTACCGCAACAAGGTGTGGAGCACGGCCTACGACCCGTTCAACGCCTTCCAGCAGGGCGTCCGCCGCTGGACCGCGAACAACGGCGCGGTCGAAGGCAATCTCCTCATCCAGCCGACCTGGAACAACGACCTCGCCCTCCGCCAGAACCTGTTCGGCAAGGCCAACGGTCTCGCCGACCTGGAGCTCGTCTGCGACCAGGCGCCCGTCCAGATCGGCAACCGGGTCTGGTACGACTCGAACGGCAACGGCGTCCAGGACCCGTCCGAGCCGCCCGTCGCGGGCGTCCGCGTCACGCTGACCCCGCCGACCGGGCCGGCGCTGACCACCACGACCGACGCGAACGGCGAGTACCACCTGGGCACGGAAGACGGCCTGAAGCCGAACACGGAGTACGCGGCCACCTTCGACCACAGCGGGATCAACCCGTCGACGCTGCCTGGCTCCCCGACCCTCGCCCAGCTGAAGTGGACCCAGCGGGGCGCCGGTTCCGACCGCGCGCTCGACTCGAACGTCGACCCGTCGGGCCGGACCACGGTGGCCGTGGGCGATCCCGGACAGGTCAACCACACGATCGACGCGGGCCTGGTCGGTCCGGTCAACAAGCTGGGCGACCACGTCTGGTACGACACCAACGGCAACGGCGTCCAGGACCCGGGCGAGCCCGGTGCGAAGGACGTCACGGTCGAGCTGATCGACCCCGCCACCGGTGACATGATCAAGACCATCAGGACGGACGCGGCCGGGAAGTACCTGTTCGGCGACCTGTCCGACGGGCGCTACAAGGTCTGCTTCCGCAGTCCGCGCGGCTACCTGTGGACCAGGCAGAACGCGGGCGGGACGGGTGACGACTCGGTCGTCGACCCGACCGGCGGCTGCTCCCCGGTGGTCACCCTCGGCCCGGGCAACCGTCAGGACCTCACCCTCGACGCGGGCCTGGTCAAGGAGTTGGCGCTGACGGTCGTCAAGACCGACAAGAAGACCGGCAAGCCGCTGCGCGGCGCGGTCTTCCAGCTGTGGCTCGACAGCAACGGCAAGACCGGCCTCCAGCGGGCCGGCGCCGACCGGGACCGGATGGCCGGCGACTGTGTCACCGGCCGGACGGGCAAGTGCTCCTTCGACGACAACCGGATCGGCACGTACTACCTCGTGGAGAAGGACGTCCCCGAGGGCTACGTCCTGCCGGACAACCCGGTCTTCGGCCCCTACCGGCTGACCCTGACCAACGGTACGGGCTCCGAAGGGCTGATCGTGAAGATCGCCAACAAGCGGGGTGAGCCGTGCAAGGGCAAGAAGTGCTGACGCCCTGCCCAGTGGGGTGACGGCCGCGCACCCGGGAGGGTGACGCGGGGCGGGCCGCGTACCGGTGTCGACCGGTACGCGGCCCGCCCGCATGTAGAGACGTCCCATGCGACGTATCAGGAGTGGCACGACCGAGAAGACACCAGGGACGCCGAGGCAGCGCAGGGTACGGCGGGCCTGGTGGGCGGTGGGCGTCCTCACCGCGGCGGCCTGCGCCGGTCTCCTCCTGACCGGCGGTGGCGATTCCGGCCCCCGGCCCCTCTCCGCCGACGAGGCACAGCGCCTGGCCCTGGCCCGCTTCCGCACGTACCGGATCAGCCCCTCGGAGATCACCGTCCACACGGCGTCGGGCGACGGCACGGCCGTGGTCCGCGCCGTTGTCGACCATCGCCGGCACCGGGCCGTCGGGTGGTACGAGGTGACGGGCTCCGGACGTCCGAACGGCGGCCTGCTCGCCTGGGACCAGAGCGGGCTGGCGGTGGCCGACGGGTCCCCCACGGCTCCCCCCGAGGACGCGCTGCGCGCGGCGGGGCGGCTGAAGACGACCGCGTGGACGCGCCGCGCGTTCGGCGCCGCACCACTCGACACCGCCCTGCGACTGGCCCTGTCGCTGGGCGCCGACCGGCCCGACAACGCGCAGCTGCTCGCGCAGTCGGGGCCGTTGCGGTTGCGAGACGAGCACCTGGACGGTCGGCGCTACGACGTCTTCTCGGGGCCGCGGCCCCGTCCGAACGCGTCCGCGTCCCCGGCCGGCCCTCGCGGCGACCGCTCTCCGCTGTCGTACTGGATCGATGAGGAGGGGGGTATGCGGCGCGTTCGGGCAGACCTCGGGAAGGGCCGGACGATCACCATGGACCTGGGTGGAGTTCGGGTGCGGGGGGTCAGCAGGTTGCCGGGGGCGCCCTGGGGTGAGCGTTAGCCGGTCCGACGGGCGGTGCGGGTCCGCTGTGGCTGGTCGCGCCCACGCGGCGGAGCCGCACATCGACAGAGCCCCGCGCCCCTCAAGGGGCGCCGTTGCCACCCGGCAACTCGAACTCCTCCGGGGTCACCTTCCCCGGTAGGCCCACCGCCGCCCGCGCCGGAGTCGTGGTGGCGCCGGGCATCTGCTGCTGGCTCGGTGGCGCCGGTACGTCCTGGAAGGAGAGGCCCGGGGGTGCCTGGACGAGGGTCGGGTGGCCCAGTGGATCGCGGACCAGCCCGGTGTCCGGCTCCGCCCGCACAGCACCCCGCGCCCCCTTTCCACAGCGTGTCTCGCGGGGCAGTCGCGGCGGGCTGGTGAGTGCCTCGCCGTTGCCGGTGAAGCAGTTGCCGGCCGGGGTGCCGGTGGCCAGGACCAGGTCGGTGCCGTTGCCGGTGACCCGGTTGGCACGCACGGTGTTGGCACGCGCGGGATAGCCCTGTACGTCGCTCAGCAGCACCCCGGCCGACCTGTTGCCGCTGATCAGGTTGCGTTCGATGACGTTGGCGCGCCCGCCGCCCGCCCCGACGCCGATCCCGAAGCCGCCGTCGGCCTGCTCGGGGCCGGCCTCGTCGTTGTTGTCGGTGAGCGTGTTGCCCGCGACGACGGCGCCGTGCTGCGGGCCGAGCGCCTCCAGGTCGTTGGAGTTGAGGGTCAGGCCGACCCGGTTGCGGCGGGCCCGGTTGCCCAGCAGATAGAGCCGTTCGGAGGCGTTGGTGACCTCCAGGCCCACCGCGTTGTGCTCGACGGTGTTGTGCCGGACGACGGTGTCGCAGGGGCGGCACTGGCCGACGTAGATCCCGGAGTCGGCGTGTCCGGAGGCGTAGGAGTGCTCGATGATCCCACTGCGGGCGTCGAAGGCGTAGATGCCGTACAGCGCGTTGTTGTACGCGGTGACGTAGGAGGCCCGGAAGCCCTTCAACGGGGGGAACTTGACGGTGTCGAGCGGGTCGTACGCCGAACCGCCGGCGCGGCCCGCCCGCAGGGCGGACTCGTCGGTCACGCCGGTGAACAGGACACCGTTGGCGAGGTGGTCGCGGACGGTCAGGTTCTCCACGACGGAGCCCGTGCCGGTCACGGTGATGCCGTTGGCGCGCTCGAACTCCCCGTCGACGACCACCCGGGAGCGGTCGAGGCCGCGCAGCACGACCCGCGCTTTCGAGACGGTCACGCTCTCCCGGTAGACGCCGGGTGACACCAGGACGAGACCGCCCTCGCCGACCCGGTCGACCGCGTCCTGAAGGGAGCCGGTGTCCTGCGGCACCCGGACGACCGAGGCGGGCGCGGCCCCGCCGGAGCCCCGGGGCGAGGGACTTGTGCAGGCGGTGGCGCCGGTGAGGAGGCAGACGGCGACGAGCAGGCCCCGGGAGAGGGTTCGCCGGGACGCGGTTCGTGGGACTCGCGCAAAGAGCATGTTTGACACGACCGCAGATATATCGTCCCTTTCACTCCTATGACAGCACATGCCTCTTCCCCCACGCCCGACGGCGCGTCGGCCCCCGCACGCCGGGACGTCCTGACTCGCGCCGCTGCCCTCGGCGCCCTCGCCGCCACCGCCTCCGGGTGTGCCGACGACACGCGTTCCCGTCCCTCCGCCGCCGCGGGTCCGCAGGCGTTCCGCTTCCGGGGCCCGCGCCAGGCCGGTGTGACGACCCCTCAGCAGACCGCCGCGCTCGTCGTGGCGTACGACCTCGCCCCGGCGGTGCAGGGAGCGAGCGGCGTGCGTGCCCTGCGGGAGGTGTTCGGGCACTGGACCCGGGCACTGGCGGAGGTCCTGGACGGCGAACTCGCGCCGCCGGCCCGCCTGCAGGCGACGGAGATCAAGAAGATCGGGGGTGCCGGGAAGGCCCGGCTCACCGCGACCGTGGCGGTCGGCCCCCGGCTCCCCCGGCTCCTCTGTGTCACCGCGCCGCCCGCGCTGCGCGAGCTGCCGCCGTTCCCCGACGACCGGCTCGACCCCGCGCACGGCGGCGGCGATCTGCTGCTCCAGCTCTGCGCCGACGACCCGCGCGTCACGACGGCCGCCGCGAGCGCGCTGACCCGGCTGGCGGGCGCCACCCTGCGCCCGCGCTGGCGGCAGACCGGGTTCCTGCCGCCGACGCCGGCCGGGCAGACACCGCGCAACCTGCTCGGCTTCAAGGACGGCACGGAGAACCCGTCAGCCAAGGAGTGCGAGCGCTGGGTGTGGTCCGACGACGCCACGATCCTCGTCGTACGGCGCGTCCACATCGACGTGGCCGGCTTCGCGGCGCTCAGTACCGCACGTCAGGAGAGGGTCATCGGGCGGCACCGGGAAAGCGGGGCGCCGCTGGGCCGGCGGCACGAACACGATGACGTGGACATCTTCGCGAAGACCCCGCAGGGGCGGTACATCATCCCGCTGGGGGCGCACGTACGGGCGGCCAGTCCCCGGCTGGACTCGGGCGCGCGGATGCTGCGCCGGGGCTACAGCTACGACGCCGGGCCGGACGACCGGGGTCTGCTGTTCCTCGCCTTCATGCGGGATCCCGCGCTGTTCGCGCGCGTCCAGCACCGGATGACGGCGACGGACGACCTGAGCCGCTTCATCGAGCACCGGGGTTCGGCGGTGGCGTACGTCCTTCCGGGTGCTCTTCCGGGCGAGGACCTGGGGGCACGTCTGCTGGCGTGAGAGCGTCCGCGGACTCGGCCGGCTGGGGCCTCAACTTCCGTTCCGTACCCGGCTTCACTCCCCACACGTACACGGCGTCGTCCACGGCGAGGGTGTTCCACAGCCGCTGGGCGTCGTCGAGGCGCAGGTTGACGCAGCCGTGGGAGCCGCCGGTGAACAGGTCGCCGGGAGTGCCGTGGAAGGCCTGGCCCTCGCTGAAGAACTGGGAGTACGGCATGGGCGCGTTGTCGTACAGGTCGGAGTAGTGGTCGAGGTCCCGCCAGTAGACGGTGAACCAGCCGGTGCGGGTCTCGTGGCCGTCACGCCCCGAGCGGATGGGCACGGGCGCGTACACGACCCGGCTCCCGGTCTGGACCCACATCAGCTGCCGGGTCAGATCGACACAGGCGACGCGGTAGGTGCGGACCGGGCACTTCCCGCCGGCGTTGGGGTTGGCGCGGGCCTCGACGACGAGCATCGTGCGGTAGGTCGTGAGACCCGCGTAGCCGTCGGCGGGCCGCACCCCGTTGCGGGTCTGGAAGGTGCGGATCGCCTCGCAGTCGGCGGGCGTCTGCCGGCCGTCCGCGGGCAGCTTCAGATGTTCCTCCAGCTCTTGCTGGTAGGGGCCGGTGCCGGCGGTGCAGGCCTCGGGCGTGGGTGCGGCGGCGGCCGTGGCGACTCCGGCCGGCACCAGCGCCGCCAGGAGGAACCCCACGGCCACCGCCGACATCGTCACTCGGGATCTCGCCACAGCGCCTCCTCAGCGGGCCGGCATACGTCCTCCTCCCAGAGATACGTCACTTCGGTGGGGCGGGGCCGGTCGGGCTGGGCCGAGCGGGCTAAGGCGTTCCGCTCCCTCGGCCGACGACCTCGGAGACGGTCCGGCCGCCGGAAACCAGGCCCGTGCACCGGTCACCAGGTCAGCTGCAGGCTTCGCGGAGAGCGGTGGATCATCGTCGGGCGCATCGTGACCGGGTGGTCCTCGGCCAGTCGCAGACCCGGCAGGCGGCTGGTCAACTCCTGCAGCGTGAGCCGGAGTTGTTCACGGGCGAGCTGGGAGCCGGGGCAGGCGTGGGCGCCGTGGCCGAAGGCGAGGTGGCGGACCGGGGTGCGGGTGATGTCGAACCCGTCCGGTCCCGGGTGGCGCACACCGTCCCGGTTGGCGGCGCCGAAGGCGACGAACAGCGTTGCCCCGGCGGGGAGTTCGGTGCCGACGAGGGTGACCGGGCGGGTGGTGACGCGGCGGAATCCCTGGAGCGCCGTGTCGTACCGGGCGGCCTCCTCCACGGCGGCCGGGATGCGGTCCGGTTCCGCGCACAGCAGCTCCCACTGGTCCGGGTGCCGGAGCAGATGGAGGACCGTCGTGCCGATGAGCGCGCTGGTGGTGAGGTGTCCGGCGATCAGCAGGTTCTGGAGGTGGGAGACGACCTCGTGGCGCTGGTCGAGGGTGAGTTCGGCACTGCCGTCACCGTCACCGTCACCCCTGCCGGGGGCGGTGACCGACGTGACGATGTCCGTGCAGAGGTCCTCACGGGGCTCGGCCTGCCGGTCGCGGGCGTACCGGTCGAGGATGTGCTGGGTCGCCACCACGTCCTGGGCGACGGCGATCTGCTCGTCCTCCGGCAGGGGACGGAAGAGGAGTTCCTCGGCGCGGTATCCACCGTGCACCACGGCCGGGATGTCGGCGGGGTCGAGTCCGACGATCCTGCCGATGACCTCTCCGGGCAGACGGCGGGCGTACGCGGACATCAACTCCACGTGCCCGCCCCTGTGTTCACCGACCTGACCGGAGTCACCGTTCACGAACGCGTCGACCAGGGCGGCGGCCCGCTCGGCGGCGTACGGAACGACGGCGGCGACCCGGGCGGGCGAGAGACCCCTGACGATCGGGGCCCGCAGCTCCTGGTGGCGGGTCCCGTCCGCGCCGACGACGACGGGCCGCCCGCCGAAGCCGCCGCCCAGCACGGCGAGCGCGGCGGGCGCCGGCATGACGTCGGGGCGCAACGCGCCGGCCGAGGAGAAGTCCTCGGCGCGGCGCAGCACTTCGCGTACGTCGGCGTCCCGGGCGACCAGCCAGGCGTCGAGTTCGGCGACGAAGGTCAGCCCCTCGGCGTCGCGGGCACGGGCGTAGTGCGGATAGGGGTCGCTCATCAACTCGTCGAGTCTGTCGTGCGGTTGACGGTCCACGCGGTGCCCTCCGGCCGGGGATACGGGTCACGGGTCACGAGGTCGCGCCCATGGTGCCGTACACCGTGCGGTGACGGAAGCGGTCGCCCGCGCGCATCCTCGCTCCAGGCCCGCCACTCCCACCGCTCTCACCACGGCTCAGCATGTGAGTCCTCTGTGAACACGCGCCGCGGAACTCCGGAACGTGCCGGGTCGCCCGTCGGGTTCCCTACGATCGTGCCGTGGTCAACTTCCTCCTCGAACGTACGGTGCCGCTCCCCCTCGACGAGGCCTGGCGGCGGCTCACGGAGTGGCCCCGCCACGCCTCCGTGGTCCCGCTGACCCGCGTCACGGTGCTCACCGCCCCACCGACCCACGAGGGCACGGTGTTCGTCGCCCGCTCGGGGATCGGCCCCCTCGCCTTCGACGACCGTATGGAGGTCACCGTCTGGCGGCCCCCGACGGTGGACGCCCCGGGCCTGTGCCGCCTGGAGAAACGCGGCCGGGTCGTCCTGGGCTGGGCGGAGATCGAGGTGCGCCCGGGCCCGGGAGGCCGCTCGCGGGTGATCTGGCGCGAGGAGTTGCGCGTACGAGTGCTGCCGTCCCTGTTCGACCGTCCGCTGGCGGGGGCGTCGCGGTATGTGTTCGGGCGGGCGGTGAACCGGCTGCTCAGGATGGGCTGACGGACGCTACGATCAACTCCACGTGCCGGCGGCACCGGCCGGGTCGGGGGAAGGGGAAGGCGTGCACGAGGAACGCGTGCGGCTGGAGCTTCGGATCGACTCGGGTCCGGGAGCCACCGCGGAGCGGACGGACCGTCAGGTCCGCAGTCTGTACGTCGATCTGCGGACGCTCGGCCTTCTCCACGTCGAGCGCAAGGCAGTTGCCGCGCCCGAGGAGTCGATGGCCGGAGTCGGGCACGACCTCGCGGTGCTGGTGGTCAGCGGCGCCTTCTCCGCCGCCGCGCTCAAGGCCGTGAGCAACGTCGTCGTCGCCTTCGTGCAGCGCTCGAAGGCGCGGTCGGTGGAGTGGGAGATCGACGGCCACAAAGGGTCGTTCGACGCCCTGTCCGCCCGGGACCAGCAGGCACTGGTCGAGGCGGTGACCGCGCGGATCGAGGCGGGGACGGCCGCGGTGGCGGACGGCACGGCCGATCCGGGCACTGCCGCCGCGACGGGCGTGAACACCAACAGTGATCCGGGAGTTGGCGATGGCGGGACGCCGGATCGCACTGCTCGTCGCGACTGACGGCTACCAGGATCCCGGGCTCAACCGGCTCAGGGCGCCGGCCCGGGGTGCCGCCGAACTGAAGGCCCTGCTGAGGGACCCGGCGATCGGCCGCTTCGACTTCGTCCACGAACTGCCGAACCGGCCCAAGGAAGAGATCCAGACCGCGGTCGAGGAGGTACTCAGCAACCGCGACCCCGACGATCTCGTCCTGCTCTACTTCGCCTGCCACGGCATCCGCAACGACGCCGACCGGCTGTTCTTCGCCACGCTGGGCACGCAGTTGAAGCGTCCGCACACCACCGCCATCCCGGCCGCGTTCCTGCACCAGCTCCTCGACGAGTGCGAGGCCCGCACCAAGATCGTGCTGCTGGACTGCTGTTACAGCGGGCTCTTCCACCGGGGCTCCCCCATGTCCCCCGCGCCCGTGGACGTCGAGGCGGCGCTCGGCGGACGCGGCACGTTCGTCATCACGGCGTCCACGGCCCTGGAGTACGCGTACGAGGGCGAGCACCTCACCCTCGACAACAGTCTGACGGCCCCACGGTTCACGGCGGCCGTGATCGAGGGGCTGTCCACCGGCCTCGCCGACCAGAACCGGGACGGGGTGATCACCCCGGAGGAGCTGTACACGTACGTCCACGACACGGTGATCAACCAGGCGGGGCCCGAGCAGACACCGACCAGGTCGGGCCAGTGCGAAGGAACCGTCGCCCTCGCCTACGCGCCCTGGGTCGACGCGTCCGCCGGGCCCGCCGCCCGGGCCGCGATGGCCGAGGAACTCACGCTGGGCTCACTGCTGCCGCCGCCCGTGGAGACCGTCGACCGGGGTTTCGTCTGCGACGCGTGGGAAGGCGCGTCCCGGCTGCTCGTGCCCGTCGGCCGGCTCGAGAACAGCACCGGCCGCGATCCCTTCTGCGTCGACTTCTCCAGCCGGGACGGCAACGCGGCGGTCGTCGGCAAGCTCGGCAGCGGAAAGACCACGCTGCTGCGCTCCATGATCATGTCCCTGGCGCTGACCCACACGCCGCACGAGGCGGAGTTCTATCTGCTGGAGGGCGCGGTCAACCGGCTCGGGGTGCTGCGCTCGCTGCCGCACGTACGGACGTTCGCGGCGCCGCACGAGCACAGCGCGGTCGAGAACGCCCTCACTGCGGTCAGGGCCGTGATCTCCACCCGGCGCACCCTGTTCCGCGACCTCGACATCGACTCCATCGAGGCGTTCCGCGCGCTGCGCACCACGGGCCGGATCGAGGAGGGGGCGGCGAGCGACGTCTTCCTCGTCATCGACGGCTGGCTCGACTTCACCTGGGAGGTCCCGGGGTTCGAGGAGACGGTTCACCGGCTGGCCAACACCGGCCTGAACTACGGTGTCCATCTGCTGGTCACGGCCCGCCGCTGGAGCGACTTCACCACGGATCTGCGGGGGTTGCTCGGCACACGGCTCGAACTCGCCCTGGACGACCCCGAGGAGTCCTTCTTCGACCCCGCGCTGGCGTCGGGGGTCGCGGTCGGCTGGGCACTGTCCCGGCGTCGGCGGTTCCGGGTCGCGGTGCCGCGCTTCGACGACGGGGCAGGACCGGTGGCGGCGCGGGAGTCGTTGGCGGAGACGACGGAGCTGGTACGGGCGGGGTGGGCGGCGCTGCGGACCCGGGAGGACACCGGTGCGCTCGTCAAGTATCCCGCCGGCCGCCAAGGAGCCGTCGTCACCGGCCTGTTGGGCGTCGACAACCCGGCTTCGCCGAATCTGCCGGCCCTGCGCGCCCGGCCGACTCCCGAGGAGCGGCTGAGGGTGCCGATCGGGGTCGGCGAGGACGGTCAGCCGGTGTTCCTCGACCTCAAGGAGAGCGCGCACCACGGGATGGGCCCGCACGGTCTGTGCGTGGGCGCGACCGGCTCCGGCAAGTCGGAGCTGCTGCGCTCGATCGTCCTGGGGCTGGCTGTCCGCCATTCGGCGCAGGAAGTGGCCTTCGTACTGGCCGACTTCAAGGGCACCGCGACGTTCGCACCGCTCGCGGGGCTTCCTCATGTGTCCGGGCTCATGACGGGCCTGGAGGGCGATCCGCTGCTCGTGGCGCGGATGCGGGACGCGATCAGCGGTGAACTGCAGCGACGCCAGGCGCTGTTGCGGGCCGCGGGTGGTCTGCCGAGCATCCATGAGTACGCACGGGCCCGCGCCTCCCGGGACGATCTCGAACCCCTGCCGACGCTGGTGCTGGTGATCGACGAGTTCTCCGAACTCCTTGTCGCCGAGCCCGACCTCATCGACCTGTTCACGCAGATCGGCCGGGTCGGCCGGGCGCTGGGCGTGCATCTGCTGCTGGCCTCGCAGCGGCTGGACGAAAGCCGCATGCGCGGGCTGGACACCCATCTGTCGTACCGCATCGGGCTGCGCACCTTCTCGGCGTCCGAATCCCGTGCGGTGCTCGGTTACCCCGACGCCTACCATCTGCCGCCGGACCCGGGCGCCGGATTCCTCAAGGCCGACACCACCGACGTACTGATCCGCTTCAAGGCCTCCTACGTGTCCGCCGCGCTGCAGAGCGCGGACGGGACCGGCTCCGCCTCGCTGGTGGACGTGGTCGTCGGCCGGCTGTCGGGCACGGAAGCCGGTGCGCACCGGATCTGGCTGCCGCCGCTCGGCCCGTCGCCCTCGCTGGAGTCGTTGCTGCCGGCGAAGGCGGCCGACTGGCGGGACAGACGGGGAAGCGGCCCGCCCGCCCCGCCGTTCCAGCCCCTGCGGAGTGTGCCGTTCGCGGTGGTCGACGAGCCGTTCCACCACCGGCGGGGTGTGCTCGCCCTGGATCTCTCCGGGGCCGAGGGGCACGTCCTCGTCGTCGGCGGACCGCAGTCCGGCAAGTCGACCGTGATGGCCGTACTGATCGCGTCGGTCGCCCTCACCCACAAGCCCTTCGACGCGCAGTTCTACTGCCTGGACTTCGGCGGCGGAAAGCTGGAGCCGCTGGCCGGGCTGCCCCATGTGGGCGGCGTCTCCTCCCGGCTGGCCGCGGACCGGGTACGGCGTACGGTCGCCGAGGTGGCGAGGGCACTGACCGAGCGCGAGGAGTTGTTCCGCGTCCTCGGAATCGACTCGCCGGCCGCATACCGCCGCCGGAGCGACGAGCGGCCGGACCCGCCCCTGGCCGACATCTTCCTCGTCATCGACGGCTGGGCGACCTTCCGGACGGACTTCGAGGCACTCGAACCGGTCGTCAACGACATCGCCCTGCGCGGCCTGGACTACGGCGTGCATCTGTTGATCAGCGCCGCCCGCTACGGCGAGGTCCGCGTGGCGATGCGCGATCGTCTGCTCAGCGGGATCGAACTGCGCCTCAGCGACGCGTCGGACTCCGAGATCGACCGGCGCCAGGCACAGCACGTCCCGCTGGGCGTCCCGGGCAGCGGCCTGTCCCCCGCCAAGCTGCACTTCCTGACCGCCCTGCCGAGGCTGGAGGGCGACGCCGAAGGTCTGTCCATCAGCGAGGCGACAGCCCGGCTGGTCTCGCACGTGCGCGACGACTGGTCGGGGCCGACGGCTCCCCCGGTACGCACCCTGCCGGAACTGGTCACCCTCGACGAACTGCCCGGCCCCGACGAGTCCCCCGGTCAGGGCATCGCCATCGGCATCGACGACGCCAGTCTGGCCCCGGTGTTCCTCGACTTCTCCAACGACCCCTTCTTCCTCGTCTTCGGCGAGTCCGAGTCGGGCAAGAGTTCGTTTCTGCGGATGCTGGTGCGGCAGTTCTGTACCCGGGTCTCGCCCGACGGTGCCCAACTGCTCGTGGTCGACTACCGGCGGTCGCTGCTCGGCGAGGTGCCCGACCAGTACCTGCTGAGCTACTGCCCTTCGGGACCGGGAGCCGCCGACGTCGTCAGACAACTGGCCGAAGAACTGCACGCCCGCATGCCCGGTCCCGACGTGACGGCCGAGCAGCTCCGCGCCCGCAGCTGGTACCAGGGCAAGGACGTGTATCTGCTGGTCGACGACTACGACCTGGTCGCCACCAGCAGCGGCAACCCCCTTGCCCCGCTCACGGAATACCTGCCGTTCGCCCGTGACCTGGGCCTGCGCGTCGTGTTGGCGCGCAGTTCGGCCGGGGCCTCCAGGTCTCTGTACGAGCCCTTCGTCACGCAGTTGAAGGAGCTCGGCGCCCAGGGGCTCGTACTCTCGGGCGACCCGAACGAAGGCTTCCTCCTGGGCACCGTCAAACCGGCCCATCAGCCGCCCGGACGCGGCACCCTGGTGAGCCGTAAGGCCACCCGTGGAGTCCAACTCGGCTATCTGCGACCGGAATTCGAGTGACGTCAGGCGACCGACCCGATCCACCCCGCCGGTTCGGACGCCGAGGTGACGTCGTGGTGGATCGGCGTGTGCGCCCCGGTCAGCGAAACCCCGCTCCCGCCACGCCTGTTGGCGACGATCTCCGACGCGATGGACAGCGCGGTCTCCTCGGGCGTACGAGCGCCGAGGTCCAGCCCGATCGGTGACCTGAGCCGCGACAGCTCCAGCTCGGTGACACCGACTTCGCGCAGCCGCTCGTTCCGGTCCAGGTGGGTCCGGCGGGAGCCCATCGCGCCGACGTACGCGACCGGCAGCCGCAGTGCGAGCCGGAGCAGGGGTACGTCGAACTTGGCGTCGTGGGTGAGGACGCACAGGACCGTACGGGCGTCCACGGCCGTCCGTTCCAGGTACCGGTGCGGCCACTCGACGACGATCTCGTCGGCCTCGGGGAAACGGGCGGGTGTGGCGAAGACCGGGCGGGCGTCGCACACCGTCACGTGGTAGCCGAGGAACTTGCCCATGCGGGCCAGCGCCGACGCGAAGTCGATCGCGCCGAACACGATCATGCGGGGCGGCGGCACCGACGACTCGACCAGAACCGTGAGCGGTGCTCCGCAACGAGAGCCCCGCTCTCCGATCTCCAGGGTGCCGGTGCGGCCCGCGTCGAGGTGGGCACGCGCCTCGGCGGCCACCGTGCGGTCCAGCTCGGGATGGGCGCCGAAGCCGCCCTCGTACGAGCCGTCCGGGCCGACGAGCAGGGCGCGGCCCAGCAGTTCTCCCGGGCCGGAGACGATCCGCGCCACGGCCGCGGCCTCACCGCTCGCGGCGGCGGCCAGAGCCGAGGCGAACACCGCGCGGACGGGATCCGACACCCGTACCGGCGTCACCAGGATGTCGATGACGCCGCCGCAGGTCAGACCCACGGCGAAGGCGTCGTCATCGCTGTAGCCGAAGCGTTCGACCACCGACTCACCGTCCGCCAGGGCCTGTTGGCACAGCTCGTACACCGCGCCCTCCACACAGCCGCCGGAGACCGAGCCGATCGCCGTGCCGTCGGTGTCCACCGCGAGGGCGGCACCGGGCTGGCGAGGGCCACTGCCGCTCACGGCCACCACGGTGGCCACGGCGAAGTCACGGCCCCGCTCGACCCACCGGTGCAGTTCTTCGGCGATGTCCAGCATCTCGGTCTCCTCGACAACGGTTGTACGGAAAGGCTTGCGGGGCTGGACTGCTCGGCTAGTGCACGCCCAGCCAGCCCTCAAGAGGATGGAGGGCGAAATAGACGAAGAAGATGCCTGTCAGGGCCCACATGAAGGCACCGATCTGCCGCGCCCCGCCCTGTGCGGCCTTGATGGCGACGTACGAGATCACGCCGACCGCGACGCCCGCCGTGATCGAGTACGTGAACGGCATGATCACGACGGTCAGGAAGAGCGGGACGGCGGTGGCGCGGTCGGCCCAGTCGACGTGGCGGGCGTTCGACATCATCATCGCGCCGATCACCACCAGGGCAGCCGCCGCGACCTCTCCGGGCACGATCGCCGTCAGCGGAGTGAAGAACAGACAGGCCGCGAAGAACAGACCGGTGACGACGGAGGACAGGCCCGTACGGGCGCCCTCCCCCACGCCCGTCGCCGACTCCACGAACACCGTCTGGCCCGACGCGCCGGCGACGCCGCCGATCGCCCCGCCCGCGCCGTCGATGAACAGTGCCTTGGACAGGCCCGGCATCCGGCCCTTGTCGTCGGCGAGCCCGGCCTCCGTGCCGACGCCGATGATCGTCGCCATCGCGTCGAAGAAGCCGGCGAGGACGAGGGTGAACACGATCATGCCGACCGTCATCGCGCCGACCTCTCCCCAGCCGCCGAACCCGACGTCCCCGAGGGGCGAGAAGTCCGGCATCGACACCGCGCCGCCGTGCAACTCCGGTGCCCCGCCGGCCCATTGCTTCGGGTCGATCACGCCCGTCGCGTTGAGCACGACGGCCAGCACGGTACCGCTGACGATGCCGATGAGGATCGCACCGGGGGTGCCGCGTGCCTGGAGCATGACGATGAGGAGGAGGGTCGCGGCGAACAACAGCACGGGCCAGCGGGCGAGTTCGCCGGTCGGGCCGAGGGAGAGGGGAGTTGCCGTGCCCTGGTGGACGAAACCGGCCTTCACCAGGCCGATCAGCGCGACGAACAGGCCGATGCCCATGGTGATCGCGTGCTTCAGCGCCAGCGGGATCGCGTTCATGATCATCCCGCGTAGGCCGGTGACGACCAGCAGCATGATGACCACGCCGTACAGCACGCACATGCCCATCGCCTGCGGCCAGGTCATGCCGGGCGCCACCTGCGAGGACAGTACGCCGGACACGGAGAGGCCGGCCGCGAGGGCGAGGGGGACCTTGCCGAGGAAGCCCATGAGGAGCGTGGTGAGGGCCGCCACGAGGGCGGTGGCGGTGATCAGCGCGTGCCGGCCGAGGGTGTTTCCGGCGGCGTCCTCGCCGGAGAGGATCAGCGGGTTGAGGAGCAGGATGT
This sequence comes from Streptomyces kryoterrae, assembly GCF_054072135.1. Taxonomy (NCBI): domain Bacteria; kingdom Bacillati; phylum Actinomycetota; class Actinomycetes; order Kitasatosporales; family Streptomycetaceae; genus Streptomyces; species Streptomyces kryoterrae. Next base: position 1,857,498 of record NZ_CM133358.1, read on the forward strand.
ACGCCATCGCCATGAAGGTGGTGATGCCGCCGCGGATCTCCCGGGCGAGGGTGGATCCTCGGTGGGTGACGTGGAAGTAGCGGTCGGGTGAGGGGCGGGCGGGTCGGACGCCCCTGTCCGCGTCGGGGGTCCTGGGCTGTACCGACTGCTGGGTCATGGTGCGGTCTCCCAAGGGGGCCCGGGGGACGAAGTCCCCCGGAAGAACTCCTCCGCGCGACCGCCGGAGGCTTACGTTCCCGTCAGATGCTCCGGCCGTACCGGAGTCTTCGTCAGCTCCAGGCCCGTCGCATTCCGGATCGCCGCCAGAACGGCCGGGGTTGACGACAGGGTCGGGGCCTCGCCGACGCCTCGGAGGCCGTACGGGGCATGCTCGTCGGCGAGTTCGAGGACGTCGACCGGGATGGTCGGGGTGTCGAGGATGGTGGGGATCAGGTAGTCCGTGAAGGACGGGTTGCGGACCTTGGCCGTCTTGGGGTCGACGATGATCTCCTCCATGACCGCGATGCCCAGGCCCTGGGTGGTGCCGCCCTGGATCTGGCCGACCACCGACAGTGGGTTGAGCGCCTTGCCGACATCCTGTGCGCAGGCCAGTTCGATGACCTTGACCAGGCCCAGTTCGGTGTCGACCTCGACGACGGCCCGGTGCGCGGCGAACGAGTACTGGACGTGTCCGAAGCCCTGGCCGGTGCGGAGGTCGAAGGGTTCGGTCGGCCGGTGCCGCCACTCCGCCTCGACCTCGACGGACTCCTCGCCCAGGACGTCCACCAGGTCGGCCAGGACCTCGCCGGCGTCCGTGACGACCTTGCCGCCCTCCAGCAGCAGCTCGGCCGTGGCCCAAGCCGGGTGGTAGGAGCCGAACTTGCGGCGCCCGGCCTCCAGGACCTTCTCGCGGACCAGCTCGCACGAGTTCTTGACGGCGCCGCCGGTGACGTACGTCTGCCGGGAGGCCGAGGTCGAACCGGCCGAGCCGACCTGGGTGTCGGCCGGGTGGATCGTCACCTGGGTGACGCCCAGCTCGGTGCGGGCGATCTGGGCGTGGACGGTGACCCCGCCCTGGCCCACTTCCGCCATGGCCGTGTGGACCGTGGCCACCGGCTCGCCGCCGACAACCTCCATACGTACGCGGGCCGTCGAGTAGTCGTCGAAGCCCTCGGAGAAGCCGACGTTCTTGATGCCGACCGCGTAGCCGACGCCTCGGACCACGCCCTCGCCGTGGGTGGTGTTGGAGAGGCCGCCCGGCAGCTGGCGTACGTCCGCCGCCTCGCCGGCCGTCAGCCACTGCTGCTCCGGCGGAAGGGGCATCGCCTTGACGCGGCGCAGGAGTTCGGCGACCGGGGCCGGGGAGTCGACGGCCTGTCCGGTCGGCAGCAGCGAGCCCTGTTCCATGGCGTTGAGGCGGCGGAACTCGACCCGGTCCATGCCCACCGCGTCGGCGAGCTTGTCCATCTGCGCCTCGTAGGCGAAGCAGGCCTGGACCGCGCCGAAGCCGCGCATCGCGCCGCAGGGCGGGTTGTTGGTGTAGAGGGCGATGCAGTCGATGTCGACGTCGTCGACGACGTACGGGCCGGCGCCGAGCGAGGCCGCGTTGCCGACGACCGCCGGGGAGGCGGAGGCGTACGCGCCGCCGTCGAGGACGATCCGGGCCTTGAGGTGGGTCAGCTTGCCGTCCTTGGTGGCCCCGTGCTCGTAGGTGAGCTTCGCGGGGTGCCGGTGGACGTGGCCGAAGAAGGACTCGAAACGGTTGTAGACGATCTTCACTGGTTTGCCGGTGCGCAGGGCGAGGAGGCAGGAGTGGATCTGCATCGACAGGTCCTCGCGCCCGCCGAACGCGCCGCCGACACCGGACAGTGTCATCCGGATCTTGTCCTCGGGCAGGCCGAGCACGGGTGCGATCTGGCGCAGGTCGGAGTGCAGCCACTGGGTGGCGATGTAGAGGTCGACTCCGCCGTCCTCGGCGGGCACCGCGAGGCCGGACTCCGGGCCCAGGAAGGCCTGGTCCTGCATGCCGAAGGTGTACTCGCCGGTGACGATGAAGTCGGCGCGTGCGCGGGCGGCCTCGACGTCGCCGCGAATGATCGGCTGGCGGTGGACGATGTTCGGGTGGTCGACGTGGCCGACGTGGTGGTCGGTGCGGTTCTCGTGGAGGAGGATCGCGTCCGGCGCGGTCGCGGAGGCCTCGTCGGTGATCACCGGCAGGTCGCGGTACTCCACCTTGATCTTTGCTGCCGCGCGGCGGGCGGTCTCCGGGTGGTCGGCGGCGACGATGGCGACCGGTTCGCCGTGGTGGCGGACCCTGCCGTGGGCGAGGACCGGGGTGTCCTGGATCTCCAGGCCGTAGTTCCGCACGTCGGTCGGCAGATCGTCGTACGTCATGACGGCGTACACACCGGGCAGCGCGAGGGCCTCGGCCGTGTCGATGGACACGATCTCGGCGTGGGCGGTCGTGGAGCGCAGGATCTGGCCCCAGAGCATGTCCTCGTGCCACATGTCGGACGAGTACGCGAACTCGCCGGTGACCTTGAGGGTGCCGTCGGGGCGGAGCGTCGACTCGCCGATGCCGCCCTTGGTCTTCGAGCCCTGGGTGACCTTGGTGGGGGTCCCGAGGGGAGCACTTTCGCCGGGCATGTCAGACCGCCTCTCCCTGTCGGGCCGCCGCCAGCCGGACCGCGTCCATGATCTTCTCGTAGCCCGTGCAGCGGCACAGGTTGCCCGACAGCGCCTCGCGGATGTCCGCGTCGGTCGGGTTGGGGTTCTGCTCCAGCATCTCGTCGGCCGCGACCAGCAGACCGGGGGTGCAGAAACCGCACTGGACGGCGCCGGCGTCGATGAAGGCCTGCTGGATGGGGGCCAGTTCGGTGCCCTCACCGGTCTGGGAGTCGGTGGATCCCTTGGGCTGCCACTGCTTGGCCGCGTCAAGTGACGTACCGCAGGCGCCCGTTCCGCAACCACCGTGCTCCGTACGCTGCTTGGCGAACTCGGCGAGCCCTTCGACCGTGACGACCTCGCGCCCTTCCGCCTGTCCCGCCGCGACGAGACACGAGCACACCGGCACACCGTCGAGGCGGACGGTGCACGAACCGCACTCGCCCTGCTCGCAGGCGTTCTTGGAACCCGGCAGGCCCATCCGCTCTCGCAGGACGTACAGCAGGGACTCGCCCTCCCACACGTCGTCCGCTTGCTGCGGACGGCCGTTGACCGTGAAATTGACGCGCATCAGGCGACACTCCCCTTCTGGTGGGTCCGGCCGTCAGTGCCGCGGTACGACTCCCAGGTCCACGTCAGCGTGCGCCGGGCCAGCACGCCGACCGCGTGGCGGCGGTAGCTCGCGGTGCCCCGGACGTCGTCGATGGGGTTGCAGGCGCCCGCGCACAGGTCGGCGAACTGCTTGGCGACCGACGGCGTGATGACCTTCCCGTTGTCCCAGAAGCCGCCCTCTTCGAGCGCCGCGTTCAAAAACTCCTCGGCGGCCTTCGCCCGGACGGGTGTGGGCGCCGCCGAACCGATCCCCGTACGGACGGTCCGCGTCTCGGGGTGCAGCGCGAGCCCGAAGGCGCAGACGGCGATGACCATGGCGTTGCGGGTGCCGACCTTGGAGTACTGCTGGGGTCCGTCCGCGTTCCTGATGTGGACGGCACGGATCAGCTCGTCGGGGGCGAGCGCGTTGCGCTTCACGCCGGTGTAGAAGTCGTCGATCGGGATCAGCCGGGTCCCCCGTACGGACTCTGCCTCGACCTCCGCGCCCGCGGCGAGGAGCGCCGGGTGGGCGTCGCCGGCCGGGGAGGCGGTGCCGAGGTTGCCGCCGACGCCGCCCCGGTTGCGGATCTGCGGGGAGGCGACCGTGTGCGAGGCGAGGGCCAGGCCCGGCAGCTCACCGCGCAGGCTCTCCATGATCCGGGTGTACGGGACCGAGGCGCCGAGCCGCACGCTCTGCTCGCCGGTCTCCCACTCGTACAGATCTCCGATGCGGGTCAGGTCGAGGAGGTACTCGGGCCGGCGGTGGTCGAAGTTGATCTCGACCATCACGTCGGTGCCGCCCGCGATCGGCACAGCGGTGGGGTGCTCGGCCTTCGCGGCGAGCGCCTCCTCCCAGCTGGCGGGGCGAAGGAAGTCCATGACCGGCTCTTTTCCTCTTCGTCGCGTGAGTCGTACCCGTGGGCTGTACCAGTGGGCAGTACCCGTGGATCGTCCCCGCGGGTCGTGCGAATGGCTCGTTCATGCGCTGTTCACGTGCGGTGGAGCCAGTACACAGGGCTGTACTCCGCCCGGGTCAGTCACGGAAACCATGAAGGAGTTGGCTGGCCAGGGCGATCGTCTTGTAGATTCGTATGAACAGAGGCCATCAGTAACCTCTCTGATTTTCCCTGGAAACAGTGAGCGCCGCGCAGGCGGAAAAGCGCGGCTCGCGGACAGAACGGCGGCGACGAGAATGCGGCTGCGCGCACTGCTGGACACCGACGCGCTGGGCCTCACGCTGCTCGGCGGCGAGGACGAGCTGGACCGCACCGTACGCGGGGTGATGACCACCGACCTCAGGGACCCCAGCCGTTACCTCTCGGGCGGCGAGCTGGTGCTCACAGGCCTGGCCTGGCGCCGGGACCCGGCGGACTCCGAGGCGTTCGTACGGCTCGTGGCGGGGGCCGGGGTCGCAGCCCTGGCCGCCGGCGAGGCCGAGCTGGGTAACGTCCCGGACGACCTGGTCAGCGCCTGCGTCCGGCACCGGCTGCCGCTGTTCGCCGTGCACGAGTCGGTGGCGTTCGCGACGATCACCGAACATGTCGTCCGGCAGGTGTCCGGTGAGCGCGCGGGAGATCTGGCGGCGGTCGTGGAACGGCACCGGCGGATGATGACCTCGGGTCCGACGGGCGGCGGCCCCGACGTGGTCCTGGACCTGCTCGGCTCGGACCTCGACCTGGGCGCCTGGGTCCTCTCCCCCGCCGGACGGCTCATCGCGGGCTCCAAGGTCTCCGGTCCCGCCCCGGCCCCCGACGTGTGCGCGGTGCTGGCCGCCGAGCACCTCACGGCGGCCCGCACCGGGAGCCGACATGTGCTCAGCCCCCACCGGGTGGCGGTGGGCGGCACGACGTACTCCCTCTTCCCCGTGCGCGGTACCAGCCGCACCGCCGCGCCGGGCGGCTCCCGGGACGTACGCGAGACCCTGCTGTCCGACTGGCTGCTCGCCGTCGAGGCGGACGCCGGGGACTGGCCGGCGGAGCGGCTCGATCTGCTCCAGGGCGTCACGCAGCTGATCGCGGTCGAGCGCGACCGGCGCGACGCGGCACGCGTGGTACGGCGGCGGCTCGCCCAGGAGGTGCTGGAGCTGGTGCAGACGGGCGCCGCGCCCGCCGAGATCGCGGCCCGGCTGCGGGTCGCCGCGCCGGTCCTGTTGCCCGGCCTCGGCGCGGCCCCGCACTGGCAGGTCGTCGTGGCCCGGGTGGACTGGGCCGGCGGCGGGATCGAGGGCGGCCCGGTCGCCCAGGCGCTGCTGGAGGAAATCCTTGTCGACCCGCTCCTGACCGGCCCGGAGCACTCCGACCGGATCGCCGTGGCCCATACGGGGGACGAGGCGATCGCCCTCGTACCGCTGCCGGCGGTGTCGTCGGAGCACGACGGTTCGGAGGCGGGGATCCTGGCCGAGGAACTGCTCACCGCCGTACGGGACCCGCTGTCGGCGGGGCTGGACGACGACGGGCGGCTCACGATCGGCGTCAGCGCGGCCGTGCACTCGGCGGAGGGGCTGCGCGGGGCGCTGGAGGAGGCGCGGCACGCCCGCCGGGTGGCCGGGGCACGCCCGGGCCGGGTGTGCGCGGCGGGCCACCAGGAACTGGCCTCGCACGTCCTGCTGCTCCCGTTCGTCCCGGACGATGTCCGCCGCGCCTTCACGGCCCGCCTGCTCGACCCCCTGCGGGACTACGACCGGCGTCACCGGGCCGAGCTGATCCCGACGCTGGAGGCGTTCCTGGAGTCCGACGGCTCGTGGACGCGGTGTGCCGCGCGGCTGCATCTGCATGTCAACACGCTGCGGTACCGGGTGGGGCGGATCGAGCAGTTGACGGGCCGTGATCTGTCGCGGCTGGAGGACAAGCTGGACTTCTTCCTGGCCTTGCGGATGAGCTGAGGCCAGGCGGATGTGTGGTGCCAGGCGTCCGGGGCGTGCGGTCCTGGCGCGCGCCGGGTGGGACCGGTCGCGCGGCAACCCGGGCACGCGTTCTTCCCCGACTTTGTGAATTCTTTCACCCACCCTCTTGGCCCGGCACCGGGATTCGTGCTGAGATGCCGCCACCACTCAACAGCTCGATGGCGTGCTGGTCCTGTTCTTCGGAGCAGGTCGGTGTCGAGGCCCTGTGCCTTGCGTCACCGGTGAGCGGGACTTGGTACGTGCGACTGCAAGGCGGAGGTGGGCGTCGACGCGTGGGGGTCCCCCCGCGCGCGCGAAGCCGAGCGTGGGGCAGTCGGCGACCACGACAACGCCGCTGGGATCCCCCCTCCCGGGGGAGTGCGTGCCGAGCCCCGCGACCCCGAGCTGATCCGAAGGACAGGACCTTGGGGAGGGCAACGTGGCGTACACCGCCATGTCTGGTTCCGGAACGACTTCTGGTGACGATCCGCTCCAGACCGCGGTATGGCGGCTGCGCTCGCGTGCCTGCTGGGCGGACGCGGCGGCGCTGCTCGACCCCAGCACGGCCGACGCCTCGCTCCAGCGGGCCGCGCTGCTCGTGGAGCGGTGCCTCTACACCGAGCAGGGCTGGGGAGAGGCCGAGGACGCGCTCCGTACGGCGGAGGCGGTGGCCCAGAGCGACGACGAGCGGGGCGCGGCGGCGTGTGAGCGCGGACAGCTGGCGTACGCGGCGACCCTGCTCGGCGTACGGGACCGCGCCGACGAGGCGCGGGCCGCGCTGGGGCGGGCGGCGGCGCTGATCCCGCCAGGGGCTCCGGGGCGGGCGGTGCTGGACTTCCGGCGGGGGCTGCTGGCCGAGAACCTGGCGCGTTCTCCGCAGGCGGCGCGGGCCGCGTACCGGCGGGCGCACGCGGGGGCCACCGCGCACGCCGATCCTTTGCTGCTGTCGTTCACATGGCGCCATCTGGCCGGACTCGCCCTGCGTGAGGGGGAGTTGGCGGAGGCGCGGCACGGGTTCAGCGAATCGCTGCGGATTCGGGAGGAGTTGGGGTACCTGGTCGGGACGGCACCCGCGTTGGCGTCGCTCGCCGACGCGGAGTCCGAGCCGGAGGCTTCACGGCTACGGGCTGAGGCGGGGCGGTTGTTCCGGCTGCTCGGGGGTGTGCCGACCTGGCTGGCACGGCAGTTGGCCCCGCCGGCGGCTTCGGCGTAGGACGTTGCGCCGCGCATCGGACACAGCCCCGCGCCTCCGGGGCGTCGGTTCAGTGAGCGCCTGTCACATGGTTCCGCACCAGCGACTGGACCACTGACACGTCCCCTGCCGCCAAGGCATCCAGCAACGTGCCGTGGTCCGCCGCGTCCGCCATGAGGGCCGATCGGCTCGTGTCGGCCTTGGTGTCCACCAGGGGCCACTGGGCGCGGCGGTGGAGGTCGTCGGCGAGCTGAACCAGCTGGGTGTTGCCTGCGAGGGACAGGACCGCCCGGTGGAAGGCCCGGTCGGTCTCCGCGTAGGTGGCCCGGCAGCCGGTGGACGCCGCGTGGGACGTCGCGTCGGCGAGGGGGCGCAGCTCTGTCCAGCGTTCGGCGGGCACCGTACGGGCCAGACGGAGCAGCACCGGGAGTTCGATCAGGGCGCGGATCTCGGCCAGCTCGGCCAGCTCTCGTGCGCCCCGTTCCACGATGCGGAAACCCCGGTTGGGGACGACCTCGACGGCGCCCTCCATCGCGAGCTGCTGCATCGCCTCACGGACGGGTGTCGCGGACACCCCGAAGCGGTCGCCCAGCGCGGGGGCCGAGTACACCTCGCCGGGTGCCAGCTCGCCCTCGACGAGCGCGGCGCGCAGCGCGTCGAGGATCTGGCCCCGCACGGAGGAACGCCGGATGAGGGGACGCGCCTGCGCCGGGCGGGACTGTGCCGCACGAGGCACCGGGATCGGCCGCTCACTGTGCGTGTGCTCACCCCGGGCGCCGTCGACCGGCGCACCCGCGGTTCCGCGCGCCGTCGGGCCGCTCGCCCCTGGGCCCCACCCGCGGTCCACGTCCGCGGCCGTGGCCTGCGGTGGAACGCGTACCGCGCCCGGACGGGAAGCCGGGGCCCTGGTCTCGGGCGAGCCGTGCGCGCCCTGCGGGCCGGCGTGCTGCACGGGGGCCTCCTTCGGGCTAGATGGCACCTTGACGGCACATGGGGTCATTGCGGCGGGTTGTTACTCGCCCGTCAAGCACCATAGGCGCACATTCCGTAAGTTCAAATCCCGATTCGAGTCCAGGTTGTGATCCAGGCCGGATCCGGTGTTGGAGCCCGATCACATCGCGGGCACGATGAGTAAGGTTAGCCTTGCCTTTGATCTTCTGACTGATCTATCGAGATGCGGTGGTCCCGACATGTCCGCTCCCGTACAGACCCGGTCCCCCGTCGCGGACTCGTACGACCGGCTCGCCGAGGCCTGTCCGCACGCCACCGTCCTGGAGCTGGGCCCCGGGCAGGCGCATCCGTACGGCGCCGGATGGGTCCGGGCCGCCGGGCTCGCGGCCGGTGACGGCGACCTCGACGCCTTCCTCGCCTGGGACGACGAGCAGGTACTGCGGGACTACGGGGAGCGGGGCCGCCCGGACGTCGTCGCGGGTTTCGGGCTGCACCGGTACGCGTGGACAGCCTGTCTGCTGATCACCGTGCCCTGGTTCCTGCACCGCCGGGTACCCCGGCTGCCCGTCGAGGACGTCTCCTACCACCGCGTCGACGGGCGTTTCGGCGTCCGCACCGGCGCCTTCGCCTGTCTGCCCGACGACCCGGCGGCGACCCTGCCCGGCGCCCGGGTCGTCGCCGACGAGGAGGCGCTGCGCGGGGAGGCGCGGGCGGCGCTCACCGAGCACCTGGAGCCCCTGCTCGGCGGTTTCGGGCCGCGGATGCGGCGCCGTGGCCGGGCTCTGTGGAGTGTGGTGACCGACGACGTCGTGGAGGGCCTGCACTACATAGGACAGGTCGTCGGCGAGGCGGACCGTGCGCGGCGCGAGCTGGAACTGCTGCTGCCGGGCTCGACCCGGCCGTTCGTCGGGTCGGCGGGCTTCCGGGACGCGACCGGGCCGGACGGTGCCACGCGGCTCGCCCGCGACCGGGCGAGCTGCTGCTTCTTCTACACGATCCGCCCGGCCGAGATGTGCGACAACTGCCCGCGCACCTGCGACAACGCCCGCGTCGCCAAGCTGACGGGACCCGCCGCGAGTTGAGGCATCCTCAGCAATCGCCCCCCTCCCCCCGCGGCGGACACGGCGTGCCGTAGGATCACCGCCGTAAGATCACGTTCGACTGGGGCTTCCCTTCGTTACGGGCACTTCACAAGTTCCTCACTTGTCGCAGGAACTTTCCGTGGAACCACCCGTACGGGTAGTCTTATTCGAACTCAACTCCCGCCCCTCAAGCGGCAGTTCGAGCAGAATGTCGCCCTGGGCATCCCCTTGCACCTCCTTAGGCGGCCTCTTGCCCCGAAACAGCCTGAGGGCTGAGGGGATTGGGCCACTATGGCGGGCGTTACGCCCTATCCCAATGCAAGGGACCCCAGATGAGACTGACCGACATATCGCTTAACTGGCTGCTTCCGGGCGCCGTACTGCTCCTGGGCGTGCTGGCGGCGGTGGCGGTGCTGGCGCGCGGCAAGCGCTCCTCGGGGACGAAAGCGAGCCAGGACGACTCGTGGGAGCGCACCGAAGAACGCCGCAGGCGCAAGGAAGCCATTTTCGCCTCGGCGTCCTACCTGCTCCTCTTCTGCAGTGCGGCGGTCGCCGCAGCGCTCTCGTTCCGCGGCCTCGTCGGCTTCGGTGAGGAGAACCTGAACCTCACCGACGGCTGGCAGTACCTCGTCCCGTTCGGTCTGGACGGAGCGGCGATGTTCTGCTCCGTGCTCGCGGTGCGCGAGGCCAGCCACGGTGACGCGGCCCTCGGCTCCCGGATACTGGTGTGGATGTTCGCGGCCGCGGCTGCCTGGTTCAACTGGGTGCACGCGCCCCGGGGCATCGCCAACGCGGGCGCCCCGCAGTTCTTCGCCGGCATGTCCCTGTCCGCCGCGGTGCTCTTCGACCGCGCGCTGAAGCAGACCCGCCGGGCCGCCCTGCGCGAGCAGGGTCTGGTGCCGCGTCCGCTGCCGCAGATCCGTATGGTCCGCTGGGCGCGGGCGCCCCGTGAGACGTACAAGGCCTGGTCGCTGATGCTTCTGGAGGGTGTACGCAGCCTGGACGAAGCGGTCGACGAGGTGCGCGAGGACAAGCGCCAGAAGGAGCAGACGCGTCTTCGCCGGCGTGAGCAGGAGCGGGCCGAGCGCGCGCACCTCAAGGCGATCAGCCGGGGCCACCGCGGCCCGTTCGGCGGCGGTGGCGGCGGTGGCGGTCAGCAGGTCGAGGTGGAGCGGGCGCCCGCTCAGGTCACCTCGGAGCCTGCCATATCCGCCTCCGCGGAGCAGCTGCCTCTGCGCGCCCGTCCCTCCCTCCAGCCCGTTCGTGGCAGCACCGACTCGATCACCGTCGACCTCACGGCCGAGGACGACACGATGGCCCTGCCCCGCCTGGACTCCCTGGAGCGCAAGCTCCGGGACCTCGAGCAGCAGTACGGCTGAGCAACACCGCTGAACACGGGTTGAGCGCGAAGCGAGCGCTACCGACATGGGGGCGTGGCCTGTTCAGGCCGCGCCCCCGTTCAGTTCGAACCACACCGCCTTGCCCACGCCGTGCGCCCGCACGCCCCACGCGTCGGCGAGGGACTCCACCAGAACCAGACCTCTGCCATGCGTACTGTCGTCGGCGTTCGACGCGCGCATCCTCGGCCTGCGTCCCACGAAGTCCCGTACCTCCACGCGTAGTCCGCGCGGCGAGACGGTGGCCGTCAGCACCGCGTCGCGGTCGGTGTGGACCAGCGCGTTGGTGACCAGCTCGCTCGTGAGCAGTTCCGCTATCTCCGAGCTGCCGGGCCTCCCCCAGTGCCGCAACAGCTCACGCAGTGCCCTGCGGGCCTCCGGTACCTCCCGCAGATCCGAACAGCCCAGCCTGCGCCTCAATTGCGGCGCCTCCCCCCGGTGCACGCCGATGGCGTTGCCGTCGTTGTTGTCGTCGTGGTCGTGGTCGTTCTCGGTCGTTTCCTCCGCCGTTTTCGCCGAGAAGGCCCCGATGGTTACGGGACCGCCTCCGCGCGCATGCCTCTTCATGACCCCCGCCCGGACTCCGGTGAACTGTCCCCTCCTGATCGAACGCGTTCACGGGATCCATGCCCCCGACCTGAACACGGCAGTCATGTCGAATTCTCAACGACCGGATGTACGGGGCTGGTTGGACCGTTCTTGGCCGGATCACGACGTCGGTCGCCCCCGTCGGGCGCTGCTGGAGGGGCATGTGGAGCGGACGCTGCGGCAGTTCACGCGCCCGTCCAGTCGTGGACGGGCGCGTGAGGGCGGTGGATCGGCCGAACTGTCCAGTGCGGGCTGCCGATCCCGCCGTAGGTCACTTCCCGCCGATGCCCTTGGTGCCGATGTTGATGATCCGGTGGTCCCGGGCCATGTCGACCACCAGCTTGGTGGTGCGGGCAGTACTTCCCGAGCCCCAGGTCAGGGTGATGCCGGCCTCCGTGTGGTCGGCGGTGCCGTTGTCGGTGACCGTCCAGCGAACGGGGACGTTCTGGGCGCGCAGGACGCCGTCCGCGTGGTTCTTCGCCTCCCAGGCGACGAGCTTCTTCAGGTAGTCGGGGTGAATGTAGTACTTGCGGAGTTCCGCCGTGAGCTTTCCGCCGTCGGCGGGGCCGCTCCTGGCGTCGATGTAGGCGCCGTAGAAGTCGGCGATGCGCGTCACGGAGTCGGACGGGCTGCCGGTCACCGTCCGGGGCGCCGAGACGGCGGCGGGTTCGGCCGGGGGCGCCTCGGCCGAGGCGGTCAGCCCCAGCGGGAGGGCGGTGACGGCCGCGATGCCGAGGGCCAGGGCGACGGCACGCCGGACGGGCCCCCGCGAGATGGTGCGGCGGTTCATTTCGGTGTTCTCCCCGTGAGTGATCAGTCGATGATCGGTCGAGCTGCTGATCGCTGGAACCGGCTCGGTATGGCTGGTCGGTACTGCCGGTCAGTAGAGCTTCTTGACCGCCGTGGTCGTCGTCTTCTTGAAGGCCTTCACCGGGGCACCCGTGAAGTCACCCAGCTGGCCCCACTCGACGACCGTGACGGCGCGGCCGTCCCGGCCGACCGACAGAAGGTGGATGTCGGTGGCGCCGTACGAGGTCTCGGTGTGCAGTCCGTAGACGTGCGCACCCTCCTCCACCGCGAGCGTGCCGTAGTCCCTGGACTCGGCCTCGATCTCGGGGTCGGCCTGCTCGATCCGCTTGGCGCAGGAGCGCATGTCCTTGTTGAGCCGCTCGGCGAGAGCCTTGGCCTTGGCGTCGGTGGCGACGACGAGCGTGAGCTGGACGGCGCCGGTGTCCAGTTCGGTGCGGAACTCGCGGTAGCGGGAGTCGTAGCCCGGCAGCGTCTCGCCGAAGCAGGACTTCAGCTCGTCCGGCACCCCGTCCTTGACCCGGCCCGCCGTCCAGGCGGAGCTGGGGTGCGGCGGCAGTTCCGCGGCCGAGAGGAACTTCGGCGGAGTCGGGGCGCTCGCCTTCGCCGCGGCATCGGCCGGGGCCGCGAGGGCGAGTCCGGCCGCGGCGAGGGCGGTGAGTGCGGAAATCGTGGTGAGCAGGCCGGCCCTGGTGGACCTGGTCGCCCCGGTGGAGGTGGTGGCGGTGGTGGCCTGGACATCGTGAGTGGGCATGGGTGTCCCCCGTATATGGGTGCACGACTGTGCACGGGTCTGCGTTGCCGGGTGTTGTCGGATGTCGCCGCGCCGGGTGGTCGGTCCGGCGGCGGTCGGTGCGACGTCCAAAGCATCGGCCGCCACCCGGGGCGACCGCAACCGCCGACACGCGATCCGCGACGGTGGAACCATCCCATCCCCTCTGACGTGCAGGTATATGGAGTGCCTGGGATGCCGTTCCGGGACACGAGGATCAGCTGAGGACGGGGAAGGGTGTGTCGACGCACGACGACGTGGCGGAGTTCGCGGCGCTGCTGACGCGGCTGAAGGGGCGTACGGACCGCAGTTACGGCTCACTGGCCCGGCGCCTGGGCATGAACACCTCCACCCTGCACCGCTACTGCTCCGGCGACACGGTCCCTCTGGACTTCGCGCCGGTGGAGCGGTTCGCCGCGCTGTGCGGGGCGTCGCCGGAGGAACGCGTGGAGCTGCACCGCCGGTGGATCCTGGCGGTGGCGGCACGGCAACGGACACGTACGCCCGCGGAGCCGGGGACAGCGGCGGAACCGCGTACACCCGTGGCACCGGGCACGTCCGCCGAAGCCGGTGGGTCCGATACGGAGGACACCGCCCCCGCGGAGCCCGCCGCCCGGGACGTGTCCGCTCCCGCCGGCCGTTCCGCTGCCCGGCGCCCCTGGTACCGCCACCGGCGGATCGCGGTCACCACGGCCGTGGCCGGCACTCTCCTGGCCGCACTGGGCACGCTGGGCGGCCTCTCGGCCCTGTCCGCCGACCGCTCCCCGCAGAAGGTGTCCCCTACGCCAACCCCGACCCAGGGATCCCCCGCGCCGATCACCTGGACCGCGAACTCCCAGGCCTGGTCGCTCGGCTGCGGCCACGACTACGTCATCGCCAAGTCGCCGAGGGAGGTCCCTCCGCCTCCGGCCGCGCAGGACGCCGGTCCCTGGGCGGCGAGCCAGCACGCGGTGCACGGAGGTGACACCAACGTCGAGATCTCGGTGCAGGGGCGGACCTCGACAGCCGTGGTCCTGGAGGCGCTCCGGGTCCGGGTGGTCGGGCGGAGCGCTCCCGCCGAGGGCACCGTGTACTCCATGGACCAGGGCTGCGGCGGCTCGATCACTCCCCGGTACTTCTCCGTGGACCTCGACAAGGACCGGCCCGTCGCCCGCTCGACGCCCGGGAACGACGAGGGGACGCCGATCCCGGCGGTGCGCTTCCCCTACCGAGTCTCCGCCCAGGACCCGGAGGTCCTGCTGGTCACCGCCCGGACCGTGACGTGCGACTGCCGCTGGTACCTGGAGCTGGACTGGTCCTCCCGGGGCCGCACCGGCACCGTCCGCGTCGACGACGCCGGACGCCCGTTCAGGACCAGCGGCATCAAGGAGCTGCCCCGCTACTGGTACGCGATGCGCGAGTGGGTCCCGCGCACGGACTGAGCAGCCCCTTCTCCCTCGTCCCGTTACGCCCCGTCACATCTCCCAGACGGCGGCGGCCGTACGGTCGTCCGCGTAACCCTTGACCCGCACCTGGGTGTCCGCGAGGAACGCGGCGAGGCCGGGCGGGGTGCCGCCGGACCATCGCCGCGTGAGGTACTCGCACAGCTCGGGCTCACCGCGCAACGGCTCGGCGAGGCCGCCGGTGCACAGCAGAAGCGTGTCCCCGGGACGGCCCACGGAGGCGCGGAAACGGAAGGGTTCGCGGGGCGGTTCGGGGGCGGGCTCATAGGGGCTCGGAGGTGTGGTGATCCCGAGGTCCATGGTGAGCCGGTCGCCGTCCGGCGTCTCGTGGGGCGGCGAACCGAACCCGACGACGGGCTCACCGGCCGGTAGCTCGGTGACACGCGGTTCGATGTCCTGCCACTCGCCGTCCCGGAGCCGGAACAGTCCGCCCGCTCCGACGCCGAAGAAGACGCGCGTACGGCAGTCGGGGTCGGCGGGGAGCAGCAGGCAGCGCAGGCCCGCGGTGTACTCCTCGGGATCGATGCCCTGCTCGGCGGCGCTCGCCCGGAGCTTGCCGAGGCTGCGGTCGGTGAGCCGGTGCAGCCCCGACTTGAGGTCGCTGCGCCGGGCGGCACGGAGATCCTCGGCGAGCCGTACATGGCTGCGTCCCACCGCGCGCCCGATCCAGCGGCACGCCTCGGCGGCGGCCCGGTGCGCGCCGGGCGTGGCACGGGCGCCGGTCGCCATCGCGATGAGGACGAGCGCGTGGTCGCCCGATCCGAAGCGGGCGGTGAGGAGGGAGTCGCGGCGGGGCTCCCCCCGGAACCGCGCGGAGTCCCCGCGCAGCGAGACGGCCCGCAGCGTGCAGGCGCCGTACTGCGCCCCGTCGAGCACGGTGTCCGCGACGAGGTCCCCCAGATCGTCGGGGTCGGCGGGTGGAAGGGCGGTGGGCTCGGGGGCGTAGGTGGGGGGACCCGAGCCGACGTGATCGACGGTGACGGGAGGCTCGTCGACGGTGAGGGCGGAGGAGGGGAGGCCGGGCGTTTTGGGGCTCCCTGGCGGCTCCTGCACCTCCGGTGCCCGGGACGGCAACGCGGCGATGTCCCGGCGGGTGGGGGTACGGCGGACCGGGGCCCGGAGGAAGGAGGAGTCGGCCGGTGAGCCGTCCTGGGCGGAGGGGTGCCTGTCGGGGGAATCCTCCCCGGACGAGGTGGACTCGGGTACGGGGCCGGGCGCGGTGGGCGGATACGGCGGTGCGTCCCACACGGCGTCCGTGGCCTCCGTCATGTCGGCGCCTGCCTCCTGGGCGCTCTCACGGGCCGTCCCGCCGCCCGCGCCCCCGTCCATGAACGCGCCGCCGGGTGCGGGCGGCTGCGTACGGTCCTGGAAGCCCGGAGGCTTGGGGCCGGGCGGGACGGACGCGGAGCTCGGGGGCAGGGCGGGCGGCGGCTCCCAGGGGGCGCGGGGCTGCCCGGGCCCGCTGCTCGGCACCGCGTCCCGCGGCCCGTAGGGGACACCGCCGCGCTGCGGCGGAAGCGAGGAGACCGGAGGGGGAGGCGAAAGGGGCGCGGGTGCCGGGGGCGGCACGGGCCGCGAGGGCGGGGGCGGCGGCTGTGGCGGAGCCCCCGCTTCCCACTCGTCCCACTCCTCAAGGGCCTCCGAGGCCCGCGCGGCCCCGGAGGTACCAGAGGCATCCCCGGACACGGTCTCGCGCCCGAACACCGCGCCTCCCCCGTCCTGCCCCGGAATCGCGTCGGCCTTCTCCGCGTCGACCGTGCCCGACGCCGAGGCGAACCGGTCGTCCAGGGAGTCGCCCGCGGCCGTGGGCCCGGTGTCCTCGGTGGAGTCGTCGTACAACTGCCCCCACCAGTCGTCCGAGTGACCGGTGGACCTCTCCCCCTGCTGGCTCATGACCTCAATTGTCCACCGGATGGGCCGGTTGAAAACGGGGCATCCGGAAAATCCGGCGAGGCGTTCCGTCATGAGCGGTGTGTTCGACGGCGTGTCGGATGACATGGCGGACAAATGTACGAAACAAGTCGCCGGACGGTCCCACCCCCCACGGGAGAACCGCCCGGCGACGCCGGGGTGACCTGTACCGGTCCGCTCCGACCCGAGTGTGACCGCTCTTCCCTGGATTCCGCTGTGGTGCGCGGTGACCTCCTCACCTCTCCGTCTGACCTGCGGTTTCCCGCGCTCTCCGGCACGCTGGGCAGATGGGAGTGTGGGATCTCCTGCTGATCAGCCTGGTCATGCTGTTCGGGCTGTGCGGAGTTCTGGTGCCCGGGGTGCCGGGGTCGTGGCTCGTGTGGGCCGCGGTCCTGTGGTGGGCGCTGAAGGAACCGCAGGCGGTCTCCTGGTGGGTACTGGTGAGCGCGACCGCCGTCCTGTTCCTGTCCCAGGTGGTCCGCTGGCAGCTGCCCCCGCGCCGGCTGCGCACGGGCGGCGCCACCCCCCGAATGGCGGTGTACGCCGGGACGGGCGCCCTTCTCGGCTTCTTCCTGCTGCCCGTGCTCGGCGCGTTCCCCGGGTTCGTGGGCGGTGCCTATCTCCACGAACGGGTGCGGCTCGGTCGGCACGGCGAGGCGGTGGCGGCGGTACGGCGGGTGATGCGGGCGGGGGGCACCAGCGTCTTCATCGAACTCTTCACCTGCCTGCTGATCATGGGTGCATGGCTGGGTGCCACACTCTGGGGCTGACACATCGGATCTCTCCCACCTTATTGACGGCCACTCACCTCTTCTCTACGTTTCATCTCGAGATAGCTCCGATGAATTGATGACTCGATGCATTGGCGAGTGATTCAGGCCGCGATGATCCGAGCCGCCGGGAGGCAGCGTGCCCAGCCCGTCCAGACGTACCGTTCTCGCCACCGGATCCGCCCTGGGCGGGGGGCTGATCGCCCAGGGTCTTCCCGCACAGGCGCGGGCGGCCGACGACCGCGAACACCCGACCGACGACCCCTGGCGTACCGTCCTCGACGACGCCGACCTCGTCTGGCAGCGGATGCCGACCACCTGGTACGAAGGCCCTTACCTGGGCAACGGCTTCCTCGGCTCCGGCATCTACGCCGAGCCCGGCGCGCCCACCACGGCCGTCCGTTTCAATGTCCAGCACTCCGAAGTGCAGGACCACAGGCCCGAGTTCGGCTCCCTCTTCGGGCTGGCACGGCTGCCCCTCGGGCACTTCACGCTGGAGCCGGTCGGCACGATCACCGGTCTCGACTGGCGGCTCGGTCTGCGCGACGCCGAACTCACCGGGACGCTGACCACCGACCGGGGCACCCTCGCCCTGCGCGCCCTGGTGCACAACGACCGCTCCGTTCTCGCCGTCGAGGTCACCCCGAGCGAGGGTGAACGCGGCTTCCGGTGGGTGTTCCATCCGGCCGACGCGATCAGCCCGCGCGCCGCCTTCAAACCGCTGCCGGACGGTTACCAGGGCAACGCGCCCGCCCAGGTGGAGGAACACGACGGCATCCGGGCAGCCGTACAGCCGCTGCTCGCGGGCGGCGAGCACGTGACGGCGTGGCGGGAGCGCGGCCGGGGTACGAGCCGCACGCTGTACGTACATGTGGCGCACTCGTATCCGGGGCGCACGGCACTCGGCCGGGCGCTCAAGGAGGTGCGCGGAGTCTCCCGACTCCCCTACTCGACCCTTGCGTCGACCCACCGGGCCTGGTGGCACGCCTACTACCGCAAGAGTTTCCTCTCCCTCCCCGACGCCCGTATCCAGCGCTTCTACTGGATCCAGCTGTACAAGACGGCGTCCGCCGCCCGCCGGGACGCGCCCGTGATGGCCACCTGCGGCCCCTGGCTGGAGTCCACTCCCTGGCCCAACACCTGGTGGAACCTCAACGTGCAGCTGGAGTACTGGTTGATCCACGGCTCCAACCACCTCGAACTCGACGCTGTGACACGGGCGTTGAGCGAGTTCCGGGACAACCTGGCCAAGGAGACCGCGCAGCCGTACCGCACCGACTCGCTCGGCATCCCGCGTACCACCGACCCCCACCTCGTCAACGGCGCCGCGGGCACCCTGACCGGCTACGGCGTGGGCATCCCCGGCCAGGAGCCACCGACTCCCGAGGTGGGCAACCTGACCTGGGCCCTCCACAACGTCTGGCTCAGCTACCGCCACACCATGGACGAGCGGATCCTGCGGGACGTCCTGTACCCGCTCCTCCGCAAGGCGATCAACTACTACCTGCACTTCCTGGAGCCGGGCCCGGACGGGAGGTTGCACCTGCCGGCCACCTTCTCCCCGGAGTACGGCGGCAACTCCCGCGACTGCAACTACGACCTGATGCTGCTCACCTGGGGCTGCCGAACGCTCCTCGAATCCGCCGAACTGCTGCACATCAAGGACGAGTTGGCCCCGCGCTGGCGCGAGGTGCTCGCGCGGCGGGTGGTGTATCCGACCGACGTCAACGGCTTCATGATCGGTGCGGACATCCCCTTCGCGAAGTCCCACCGCCACTACTCGCATCTGCTCGCGGTCTACCCGCTGTACGAGCTGACCGGCCGCACACCGGACGAACGGGCCCTGATCGAACGGTCGTTGGCACACTGGGTGGGCTTCGAGGGCGCCCTTCAGGGCTATACGTTCACCGGCGCCGCCTCCATGTCGGCCCTGCTGGGCAAGGGCGAGGACGCGCTCGGCTACCTGGGTCAGCTGATGTCCCGTTTCATCCAGCCCAACACCATGTACAAGGAGTCGGGCCCGGTCATCGAGACGCCTCTCTCGGCCGCCCAGTCCCTGCACGACATGGTCTGCCAGTCCTGGGGCGGGATCATCCGCGTCTTCCCGGCGCTGCCGGCCTCGTGGGCGGACCTCACGGTGCACGACTTCCGTACCCAGGGTGCGTTCCTCCTGAGCGCGGTGCGGGAGGACGGTGTCACCCGCTGGGTACGGCTGGTCAGCGAGGCGGGCGCACCCTGCGTCGTACGGCACGGCATCGCGGGCCGGGTCGACGTTCGGGACGGACGGGGCCGCACCCTGAGGTACCGGGACCTCGGCGAGGGTGCGATCGAACTCGCCCTGCGGAAGGGTGAGTCGGCGATCGTCACGGCCCGGGGCGACCGGCCGGACCTGACGATCGCGCCGGTCCGGCCGAACGCGCAGGCGCCGCGCTGGGGCCTGCCGCTGCTCACGGACGCCTGACGGCTCACAGGCTCCTGAGGTCCGCCAGGTTGATCAGGTCGGCCATGGCCCGCATGCCGGCGTCGTTGAAGTGGAGGTGGTCGCCGGTGTCGTAGGCGGCGCGCATCCGGTGCGGGAACGCCGGGTCGCGGACAGCGGCGTCGAAGTCGACGACCGCGTCGAAGATGCCGTCGGCGCGGATGAGGGTGTTCACCTCCCGGCGTACGGATTCGCGGCCCTCGCTCCACCTGCCGTGGCCGCCGTACGGCGTGATGGTGGCGCCGATGACGCGGATGCCGCGCGCGTGGGCGCGGCTCACGAGTGACTTGTAGGCCTCCACGAAGGCGCGCGGGACGGTCTGTTCGGGGGTGCCGTTGATGTCGTTGATGCCCTCGAACACGATCAGCGCGCGTACTCCGGTCCGGGAGAGGACGTCGGCGTCGAAGCGGGTCAGGGCGCGCGGGCCGACGCCGTCCAGGAGGACGCGGTTGCCGGAGATCCCCGCGTTGAGCACGCCGAGACGGCGGTTCGGGGGCAGTGCGGCGAGCCGGTCGGCCAGGCGGTCGGGCCAGCGGCGGTCGGTGTCGGAGGTCGTGCCGCCGCCGTCGGTGAGGGAGTCCCCGAGCGCGACCACACTGCCGGCGGCGGGTGCGTCGAGGACGTCCACGCCGGTGACGTAGTACCAGGAGCTGAGGGTCTTGGTGTAGGCGTCGCCGTCCTCCACGGCGGCCGAATCACCGCTCGGGGCAAGGAAGTTGGTCTGCTTGGCCGTGCGGTGGTAGGTCGCCGGGCCGGAGTCCCCGGGCGTGTGGACGGTGACGAGCAGGTTGGTGTCGGCCGGCACGGCGAGCTGCACGGCGTCGGTGACCCGGTCCTCGCCCGCCGGGATCGTCACCGTGGAGGCGCCCGCGAAGGTGGCCGTACGCATCGAGCCGGGGACGGCGTCCGGGCTCTTCGGTTCGCCGGGTTCCTGGAGGGCGACGGTGACGGCGCCGAGGCGGAGGGGCTGGGTGCCGAGCCGGTTGGTCAGGCGGACGCGCAGTGCGCTGCCGCCGACGCTGACGTGCAGGACGTTGCGGTAGGAGGCGCCGGGCCTGGCCGCGACGGTTCCGGAGGCGGCGGCCTCCCAGGTCCCGGTCCAGACGCGGGGAACGGGGGTTTCCCGGACGGGCGAAGGGGAGAGGGTGAGAGTGGGAAGCGGAGGCGGTGCGGGGGTGCTCCCCGTGTCGGCTCTCGCTGCGGGCGGGGCGAGCGCCAGAGCGGTCACCAGGGCCGCGAGGGTGTGCCGAACCATGATCGCGCGGGTCATGTGCGCATGGTTCCCCGAGCGGTCAGCCGCGCCAACGCAATGTCACACCCATGGCGGCACGCACGTATGTTCGCACGTACACCCGCGTTTCCGCTGCGCCCGCCGGGGCCGCCGTGTTTGGCTTCCGGCATGACCGAATTCAGCGCGGCCGAGCGTGCCTATCTCCGGAGCCAGCGGCTGGGACGGCTCGCCACCGTCGACCCGCACGGGCAGCCGCAGGCGAACCCCGTCGGCTTCTTCCCGCAGGACGACGGGACGATCCTGATCGGCGGTTACTCGATGGGAACCAGCAAGAAATGGCGCAACCTGGAGAAGAACCCGAAGGTGGCGCTGGTCGTCGACGACGTGGTGAGCGTGACCCCCTGGAAGGTGCGCGGCGTCGACATCCGGGGCGAGGCCGAACTCCTCACGGGCCCGCACGAGTTGGGTCCCCACTTCAGCGAGGAGGTGATCCGCGTCCATCCGAGGCGCATCCACAGCTGGGGCCTGGAGGAGGACTGAGGGCTGCCGCCGTCACGGGGTCGGCAGGGCGCCCTCCAGACCGAGCAGGTGGCGCTTGCGGTCGAGGCCGCCCGCGTATCCCGTGAGGGAGCCGTCCGCGCCGATCACCCGGTGGCAGGGCCGCAGCACGAGCAGCGGATTGGCGCCGATCGCCCCACCGACGGCCCGTACGGCGGCCCTTGGGGCCCCGATGCGCGCGGCGATCCGCCCGTACGTGGTGGTCTCCCCGTACGGCACCGAGTCGAGGGCGTCCCAGACCCGCTGCCGGAACTCCGTCCCGGTGCTTCGCAACTCCAGCCGGAACTCGGTGAGTTCACCGGCGAAGTAGGCGGCAAGCTGTGCTTCTGCCGCCCGGAAGGGCCCGGGATCCTGCCGCCAGCCCTCCTCGGCGCCCCGCACGCTCCGGCCGCCCTTCTGGCCGGGCACGGAGAGCGAGGTCAGGGCACCCGACTCGTCGGCGGTGAGGAGGAGTTGGCCGACCGGGCTGTCGAGGACGGTCCAGTGGACGGTCACCGAAGCGGTCGCGGAAACAGCGGGGTGTGTCGTCATGATGTGTGCTCCCACTCGCCTGCGGCGATGAGGTGATGGAGGGCGTACGAGCGCCAGGGGCGCCAGGTGTCGGGCACGTCCACGCCGGGCGGCGCGACGTCGGGGTCGCCGAGGGCAGGATCCCGGACGACGGCGACGGTACGGGCGTCGAGTCCCGGCAGGGCGCGCAGTGCGCGGCGGGCTTCGTCGCGGAGGGCGCTCGGGGTCGCCGCGTACACGGTTCGGATCGTGTCGTCGAACTGGCGCACGCCGGCGAACCCGCAGGCGAACGCGGTCTCCGTGACCGGCAGCGCGGTGGTCCGCAGGAGCACGCGCGCGGTGGGCGCCCGCTGGGCCCGGGTGAGGGCGACGGGGCCCGCCCCCAGCTCCGCGGTGAAGCCGGCGCTGCACCTGCCGGGCGCTGTATCCGAGCCGTACGGCGAGCCGGCGACGCCTTCCCGGTCCACGGCCCCGTCGCCGATCAGCCGCATCGCCCTCCCCACGACGTCCGCACGCACGTCCCATTCGGCGGAGCCGGGAACCGCGTCCGGGCGGCAGGTCTCGACGGCGAAGCAGAACTCACCGTCGAACCGGGAGTCCCTGCTGCGCACGGCTGCGTACCTGGTGTCTTGGTCGGTCACGTTGCCCAGTTTGCGGCACGGGGGGAGGTTGCCGCTGGCGGCTATCGGACATCACGTTTCCCACCCGCCCACTCATATCCAGCCCCTTGGGGGTCCCCCCTCTGGGGGAGTATTGAGGACGAGGCCCCTTCAGGGCCGATGCGGGGGTCTGGGGGCGGCAGCCCCCAGCGGGCGGCGGGGGCGGCACAACCCCCGCGTACCCCCGGCAGCGTTACCGCTGGCGCCCCCGCTTCGCCTCCATCGCCGCTTTCCCCTCCGCCCCCTTCTTCTTCCAGTCCTTCCGGATCTCCGCCCGCAACCGCGCGTCGGTCTTGGCGACGATGTACTGGTTCTCCCGCAGCAGCTTGCGGTAGCTGTCGAGCCGCCGCTGGGCGAGCACCCCCGAGTCGAGCGCCTCCAGCACCGCGCACCCGGGCTCCGCCGTGTGGGCGCAGTCCAGGAAGCGGCACCCGGCGGCCAGTTCCTCGATCTCGGCGAAGACCTGCCCGACGCCGGTGCCCGCGTCCCAGAGGCCGACGCCGCGCAGCCCCGGTGTGTCGATCAGAACGCCCCCGCCGGGCAGGGCGAGCAGATTGCGGGTGGTCGTGGTGTGCCGGCCCTTGCCGTCGGCGTCACGGGTGGCCTGGACCTCCATGACGTCCACGCCGAGGAGCGCGTTCGCGAGAGTCGACTTGCCCGCACCGGACTGCCCGAGCAGCACGGCCGTACCGTCGGCGACGACGGCCGCGAGGACGTCGACGCCGTCCCCGCTGGTGGAGCTGACGGTGAGCACCGGCACCCCGGGGGCCGCGGCCTCCACGTCCTGGACGAGATACGAGAGGGTCGTCGCGTCCGGTACGAGGTCGGCCTTGGTGAGCACCACGACAGGCTGCGCACCCGATTCCCAGGCCAGCGCCAGGAACCGTTCGACGCGGCCGAGGTCGAGTTCCACGGCCAGCGACACGGCGACGATGGCGTGGTCGACGTTGGCCGCGAGGATCTGGCCCTCGGAGCGCTTGGAGGAGGTGGACCGTACGAACGCGCTCCGGCGCGGCAGATACGTACGGACGTAACGGGGGTCGCCGGCCGGTTCGACCACGGCCCAGTCGCCCGTGCACACGACCCGCAGCGGGTCGTGCGGGGTGACGAACGCGGTGTCGGCGCGCAGCACCCCGTCGGCGGTGGCGACGTCGCACTGGCCTCGGTCGACCCGCACGACACGGCCGGGCAGAAGACCCTGCTCGGCATAGGGGGCGAACTCGGCCTCCCAGCCCGCATCCCAGCCATACGGCAGGAGCGGATGCGGGGAAGGGAATGACGAGGACGAACCCAGGAGAGATGAGAAAGACAAGGGGTGACCCTTCACAAGGGTGGCCCCGGCACCGCGCTCACGGGCGCGGGATCAAAGACTTGAGGTCAGCCGGAGGCCACAGAAGTGGACTTGATGAACTTCCGGATGCGGGCAGCGCCCATCTCAACGACAGCCATCGGTCACACCTCCCGAGCAAAGTCACCCACGGCAACCGTAGGTTGCCGCTCGAACACCACCGACCCTAGAGGTATCCGGGGCCGCGGCGCCATCGAATTACGGCGCACCCGCGGTGGGCAGGCTCGCACCGAGTCGAGCCTGCCCACCGCGGGTGCGGCGGCTGGTCGAACCGGCCGTCGCCGGAGGCCGCCGTGCGGTCGCCGAGCCCACCCGCAGCGGCGATCTCGGCCACGACGCGGCTTCCCTGCGCCGTACGGGATTCCGCACCGCCGCCGACCTGGCCGCGGCACTCACCGCGGCGGCCGACCGCCGCACCCGTGATGTCTTCGGCCGGCTCGACGAAGCCGACCCCGACCACTCCGCGTCGGCCTGGCTCGCCGCGGCAGTCCACCTGGCGAGCACCGAACGGGTTCTGGTCCAGGCCACCTGGCAGGCTCGCCAGGAAGCGACCGTGTATGCGGGGAGGGGCCAGGGCTACGCGGGCATGACGCCTTGAATCCGGGAGAGGGTGAAGACACGTTCGTCGTCGCGCAGGTGACACCAGGCGTACAGGTAGGGCGGGTCGTAATCGATCTCGCTGAGGGTGCGCACGGTGCGGCTGCCCGACGCGGCGACGTACTCGATGGTCACGGCCCGGCCCTCGTCGATGGCGTGGGCCAGTTGACGGACGTCGGCGAAGGACAGCAGGTGCGCGTACCCGGCGATGATTTCCTCGGTGTCGGTGCCGAAGGGGACTCCGTTGCCCGGATCAGGATCCGGTGCGAAGGTCGGTGCGGCCCGCAGCCTGACGGCCAGCGCGCTCACGTCGACGGCGGCCGGGGACCGCTTCGCCTGTGCGCCCGAGCCGCCGGGCAGACGTGGGTGCGGCACCGGGGCGGCGGCACGGTGGCTCGGGGGCTGTTCGACCCGTACCGTCCCGTCGGCGGTCTCGGCGACCGGGGCATAGCCCGCGGCCCGTAGCGCGGCGAGGGTCTTGTCGAGCGGGGTCCGGCTGATGAGAACCGTTGGTGCCAGTTGCCGTAGGCCGAGTCCGACGAGCTTTCGGTGGACGGCGAGTTCGGCGAGGAGGGCGGGTTCCGCCCCGTGGATCACGCAGGCCGCGGACGTGACGCGTATACGGCCGTGGCTGCGCGCGGTGTCGTGGATCAGGTACGACAGCGGCTGTGGGAGGGAACCGACGGCGACGGCTGCCAGGTCGGCCGTGATCGCGTCGGCTGTACGGCCGGAGTCCAGGGCGCGGCGGATGGTGCCCGGAGTGAACCGCCACACCGACGCCGTGCCTCCGGCTTCCCGGTCCGCGACGGTGTCCAGCAGGTCCGCGAGGTGGGCGGAGGGCGTGCCGGTGACGACGACCGTGAGGTCGGCGCCGAAGCGGGCGGCCCTGGTGGCGGTCGGAAGCAGGCGCTGACAGGCCGCGGCCAGGGCTTTCGTGTCGTCGGCCCGCACGGCGGCACCGATGCGGGACAGGGCGCCGCGGGCGATGACTCCGAGCAGTTCGGCTTCGCGGACCAGCGTCTCGAACGGCGTTGTGTCCTGCGGGAGTTGATGGGCGAGCGGGCGGTACCAGGCGACCAGCGGCCCCAGTTCCGCGGCGCTCTTCGCCGCCTGGCCCGCCGGGAGGTGCGCTGCGGCACTGAGGAGTCCGTCCCGCGCCTGCGCACAGCTTTCGCACGGCGATGTTCCGGCAAGTGCGGCCAGTGCCTTGCCGTCCTCGTCGCGAGCCTGGGACGGGGTCGACGGCAGCGTCCGCCACGCCTGGAGCAGGACCGTGAACTGCTCCGCCGGTTCTCGCCGCGCCCAGGCGTCGTAGCCGTCCGTCGCCACGACCTGAGCACCGTCCCGGGCCAACAGCCCGGCGGCGTACGCCGTTTCCAGGACGAGGCGTACGACGATGTCGTCGCACCGCGCCGCCTTGGCGACCCGGGACAGCTCACGCGCTCCGACGCCACCGGACTTCAACCGGGCCGGCGGAGCGGCGGAGCACACCGTCAGGACCGACGCGGCGTGGGCGGCGAACGCCGTGGCCGAGGCAGCTGCCTCCCGGTCCACGTCCGCCTGTGTGAGGGGCATGCAACGCACTTCGGGCGGGGCCGGCGCGAACGGGGCGCGCCAGTCGCCCCCGCGCAGCGCGAGCGTCACCTCGGCGGGCATACGGGCAGGTCCGTAACCGTGCCGGTCCTGTACCAGCAGTCCCCGCTCAAGCGCCCAGCGCGCTTCCGGCCCGGAGTCGGGCCGTACGACCCCGAGGACGACGAACTCCGCCTGCGCGTCGGGGAGTCCGGTCTCGTCACCCGCGCGCCGCTCAAGCAGTTCCCGGGTGGCCGCGGGTGCGCCCGCCACCAGCGCGGCAACGCGCTCCGGATCACTGTGGTGGGCCACCAGAGCCGTCAGCCGCTGCTGTTTGGTGCCGGCCGGTGACCGGACGCCCAGGGCCGCCAGCATCCGGCGCAGTTCCTCGGAGGTCGTGTCCGCCAGCAGTTCGACCAGCGGTGCGTCCAGTCCCAACGGCGAGTCCCACGCCTGCCGCAACGGCGCCGCCAAGCGCAACAGCCCCTCACCGTCCGGCCAGACCAGCGCATGATCGGCCAGCGCTCCGAGGGCCATGTCCAGGCCCCGAGCACCCTCGCCTCCGCTCGCGCCCAGCAGATCCGCCAGTGCGGTGCGTGAAGCCGGCCCCAGCGCCGCCAGCGCCTCGGCCACCTGCAGGTGCGGCAGCGCGAGCCGGGGCAGCACGAGCGCCACCGACGCCGGGCGCTGAAGACGGTCCGTCAGTTCGCCGAGCGACCGTGGTTCGGGTGGCGCCACGGAATCCGCGCGAGCCGCGAGAACCCGCTCCAACTGCCGGGATTCGAGACCGCTCAGCCATACGGCCAGTGTTGATCCGCCGGGCTTGGCGATGGGACACCTCACGAGAACGAGCACCGATGGCTTCCGGACCGCGACCGGTCCTGCCAAGGACACCACCAGGATGACGCATCCCGGAGGACGGTCGCGTTCCGTGGCGAGAGAATCCCACTTCCGTGTACACCGTCGGCGGTGGCGGCGTCGCGCCCGCCGCGGTCGACGCGGCCTGTGACGGCCGTCGCAGAAAGCACTTTCGCCTCAAGCGCACCTCCGCTCTCGACACCACCCCGCATCCGGCTGAACAACTGGGGCCCCACCAGCCGTAACTGATCGTGTGGCGGTTGGGACCGCACCGAGCGAAGGAGCACACCATGAAGGCGACCGCGCAGATCGGCGTCACCGGCCTGGCGGTGATGGGCCGGAATCTGGCCCGGAACTTCGCCCGGCACGGTTACACCGTGGCTCTCCACAATCGGACCCCCGCCAGGACCAAGGCACTGGTCGAGGACTTCGGGCACGAGGGCGACTTCGTGCCGGCCGAGACGGCCGAGCAGTTCGTGGCGGCCCTGGAGCGCCCCCGGCGGCTCATGATCATGGTGCAGGCCGGGGCGGCCACCGATGCGGTGATCGACGAGTTCGCCGCGCTCCTGGAACCCGGCGACATGATCATCGACGGCGGCAACGCCCACTTCACCGACACTCGGCGCCGAGAACAGGCGCTGCGCGGGCTCGGTATCCACTTCGTCGGCGTGGGTGTCTCGGGCGGTGAGGAGGGCGCGCTGCACGGGCCGAGCATCATGCCCGGCGGCTCCGTGGCGTCGTATGCCGCGCTCGGGCCGATGTTCGAGACGATCAGCGCCAAGGTGGACGGCGAGCCCTGTGTCACCCATGTCGGCACGGACGGCGCCGGGCACTTCGTGAAGATGGTGCACAACGGCATCGAGTACGCCGACATGCAGCTGATCGGCGAGGCCTATCACCTGCTGCGGCAGGTCGGCGGGTACGAACCGGCGCGGATCGCCGAGGTCTTCCGCCAGTGGAACAAGGGGCGCCTCGACTCGTACCTGATGGAGATCACCGCCGAGGTGCTCGCCCACACCGACGCCGCCACCGGCAGACCCTTCGTGGACGTGGTGGCCGACGCCGCCGGGCAGAAGGGCACCGGCCGCTGGACCGTACGCACCGCCCTGGACCTCGGTTCCCCGGTCACCGCCATCGCCCAGGCCACCTTCGCCCGCGCCGCCTCGGGCCAGCGGGCCCTGCGCGCCGCCTATCGCGAGCTGCCCGGGGGCACCAGCTGGGACCTCACCGCGTACGAGGCGGAGCGGTTCGCCTGCCTGGTCGAGCACGCCCTGTACGCGTCGAAGCTGATCGCCTACGAGCAGGGCTGGAAGATGATCCTGGACGCGTCGGCGGAGTACGGCTGGGACATCGACCTCGGCGCGATAGCGAAGATCTGGCGCGGCGGCTGCATCGTGCGCGCCGCCTTCCTCGACCGGGTCCGTGCCGCGTACGAGGCCGATCCCCGCCGGGTCACCCTGCTCACCGAGGAGGGGTTCGCGGCCGAGATCGCCGACGCCCAGGTTCCCTGGCGCGAGGTCGTCGCCACGGCCGCCCGGCACGGTGTCCCGGTCCCGGCGTTCTCCGCCGCCCTGTCGTACTACGACACCCTGCGCGCCGAGCGGCTGCCCGCCGCCCTCACCCAGGGCCAGCGCGACTACTTCGGCGCTCACACCTACCGGCGTACCGACCGCGAGGGCCGCTTCCACACCCTCTGGGAGCGGGCCGACCGGAGCGAGACCGAGGTGATCTGACCTCGGGCCGGCCACTCCCGCGGCGGTGTCGCCGCGGGAGTGGCCGGCCCGGGTGCATGGGTGCTCAGCTCGTGCAGCTGCTGCCGTTCAGCGTGAAGTCGAACGGGGCCTCGTTCTTGCCCTGCCAGCTGGCGAGGAAGCCGAAGGAGACCGTGCCGTCGGCCGCGACGGACCTGTTGTAGTCGGCGGCCGTGGCCGTGACACGGGCGCCGTCCTGGGAGAAGCCCGCGTCCCACATCTGGCCGATCTGCTGGCCGTTGCGGAAGCTCCAGGCGATGCGCCAGCCGTCGACGGCCGTCGCGGAGGTGACGCTGATGGTGGCCTGGAAGCCGTCGGGCCACTCGTTGACGAGGTCGTACTCGACCTCGCAGGACACCGGTGCGCTCTCGTCGGGGCTCGGCTTCGGCGTCTCGCCGCGCGCGGTGGCGACGGAGGTGCCCTGGGGCTCCGGGTCGGGCTTGTCGGCGGGTGCCGGGGACGACTCCGGCTCCGGGTCGTCCGACTGCCGGGGCACCGGGGACGGGGTGGAGCCCGCGGGAACGGTCAGGCCGGACGGCAGGACGGACGACGGGTCCATCACGGGCTTCCCGTCGGTCACACCCTTCGCGGAGGGGTCGTTGCCGGAGCCGTTGAAGGGCATCATCGAGACGGTGAGTGCCAGCCCGGAGACGATGACGGCGGCGACCAGGATCGCCGTACGGCCGATGCGCGGGCGGTACTCCCCGATGGTGAGACCGGTGTTGATGCCCGCTTCGGAGCGCCCGCCGAGCAGGCCGGCCTCGGCGGCGCGGCGGCGCCGTTCCAGGTAGGCGAGCCCGCCCCAGCCGATGACACCGCCGGCGAGCGCGGCGGACAGTCCGCTGATCCCGCCGTACAGCCGCAGGCAGGCGGCGGCCTCGGCGCACTCCACGCAGGTCGCGAGGTGCCGGGAGAGGTCCTCGGGCACCTCGGCGCCCTGTGAGCGGGTGACCGCGTCGAGCAGCCGGGCGAAGCGGCGGCAGTCGGGGCTCAGCGGGGTGTCGAGCAGGTTGCGCTGGCAGCGGTCCCTGAACAGGACGCGTACCTGGGCGAGTTCCTCGGCGGCGTTCACCGGGTCGAGGCCGAGCCGGCGGGCCACCTGGCCCAGCGGCAGTGCCTCCACCTCGGCCAGCCAGATCAGGGCGGCGTCCGGTTCCTGCATGTCGCGCAGGGCGCGCAGGGCGAGCGGGCGGCGCAGCGGCGGCCCCACGTACCGGGCGGCCTTGTCGGAGTTGAGCCACAGTCGCAGGTCGGGGTCGAGGTGGTTGCCGTGCCCGGTCTCCTCCCAGGACGCGGCGGTACTGCGAACCGCCGCCAGGAGCAGGGGTATCCAGGGCAGGCGGGGTATGCGGCGCCCGGTGTTGCGGGCCCCGAAGTCGGCGGCCCGGGCCGCGTGGATACCGTGCGTGAACGCCTCGGCGGCCAGTTCGGTGCCGGCGGACGAGCCGGACGTGCACAGGTCGGCGTACGAGAGGACCGCGTCCCAGCACTCGGAGAACAGCGCTGCTTCGGCGGCGTCCTGAGGGGTCGGCAGATCTGGCATATGGGGGGACTCCAGCATCAACGGCTTGCACACGCCAACGTCATGGTCAACTGACCCCACGAGAAGGGGAGTTGGGTACCGTTTTGCAAAACGGAGCCCGAGCTTTTCACGTTTCCCGCACAACTGACAAGCGACGTATCCACATGTCGCAACATGTCAACGCGGGCTCGCCGTACGGTGGTCCGAGGTGGGAAAAACGACCGGATTCGTTCCCTGGAAGTACGACCACCGTCCCCCCATACGGATGTCGGCGGCGTTCCGTTCAGACCTGCGCCGCCGGATCCCGGGCCGGCAGGCTGTCCATGAAGGAGCTGACGGAGAAGACGGCGCGGCCGGGGCCGGGTTCGCCGTAGCCGGGGGGTGAGGCGAGGCCGAACTCGTCCATCGTGGCGCGGTAGGCCTCCAGGAGGCGGATGTGGTACTCGAGCGGCGCGCCCTGGGGGTTGGCCTTGCCGAGCGGGGTGGTGGGCTCGGGGCACCAGGTGGTGAAGCGGGGCGTGATGCCGTGCGACATGAAGAAGCGCAGGCCCTCGGTGGTGGAGGCGATCGCCTCGTCGACCGTCGTGAACCCGGACGGCTCGGCCATCTCCACGCCGGCCACGAAGTTGGGGATGACGTTGCGCGCGCCGAAGACCTCCGCCGAGTCGAGGATGCGCTTGTGCCACTCGTCGCGGCCTACGTAGCGCTCCTTGCCGGGGCAGTACAGCTCGAAGAGCCGGCGGTCCCACACCTCGTAGTTGGGGTGGTAGATCTGCACGCCGTAGTCCTTGAAGCGCTGTACGTCGTCCTTCGGCAGCGCCTGGGCGACGACCTTGCCGATCCAGCGGCCCGGGAAGTGCTCCTCGATGGCCTTGGCGTACATGCCGTAGAAGTCGGCCTCGTCACGGCCCTGGAGCTTGGAGGTGATGGCGCCGCCGGTGAGGGTGTAGGCGGTGGAGGCCTTCGCCGTGTCGTAGCGGTCGATGATCTCCAGGGCTTCCAGGACCTCGTCGACGTCCTTCACGCCCGTGTAGGGCCGCCCGGCCGCCTTGTGCTGGCGCCAGTTGTGGTTGATGTCGCAGTACTGGCACTCCTCCTTGGCGCCGAAGTACTGGCAGACCCGGAAGACGGTCAGGTAGATCAGATAGCCCCACTGGATGGTCGGGGCGACCTCCATGACGGACTTCCCGCTGGAGAGCTTGTGCTTGTAGTACTCGGGCATCGGCGGCACGCCGACGTCGGAGATCCGCTTCCCGTCCAGGTAGAGCCCGAGGACGCCGTCCTCGTCGGACGCCACCCGGTAGGGCGAGGCGGGGTTCACGCGCACCGAGACGACGGTCCGGCGCAGGTCGTAGGGACCGCCGGTGAGGATGATCTCCTCCGGCGGGCGGCGCAGCGCGGCCTCGCCCAGCTCGGGGAGGGTGCCGTGGTCGAAGGAGAAGATGAAGTACGACTTCGGTTTGACGTCGCCGCCCTCGTTGTCGCTGAGCGCGGACGGATCGAAGGCCACACCACCCCTGAGCAGGTCCTCTTTGAAGACAGCTTCCCGCGGTACATGCGGAAAGCGCTCCATCAGATCCTCGACCAGCGCGGTGCGGCTGCCCATCCCGTGTCTCCTCCAGCTCCGGCGGTACTCCGGCGTTCGACTCCTCACGGTATGCCCCCGACTGCGCGTCCGTGGCCGCGGGGCCCCTCGGGCATGTCACACGGGACTGCGTGAGAGGGTCGACCCACCTGAGCGGAGGGACGAACCCCATGGCCGAGACGCTGACCAACTGGGCGGGCAACATCATCTACACGCCCACGGAGCTGCACCGACCGGGCTCCCTGGGCGCCCTGCGGGCGCTGGTGGCCGGGAGCGCGCGGGTGCGGGTGCTGGGCAGCGGGCACTCGTTCAACGAGATCGCGGAGCCGGGCGACGGCGGTGTCCTGCTCTCCCTGGCCGGGCTGGAGCAGGAGGTCGACGTCGACACGGCGGCCCGTACGGTCCGGGTCGGGGGCGGGGTCCGGTACGCGGAGCTGGCGCGGGTCGTCCACGGGCGCGGGCTCGCGCTGCCGAACATGGCGTCCCTGCCGCACATCTCCGTGGCGGGGTCGGTGGCGACCGGTACGCACGGTTCGGGGGTGGGCAACGGTTCGCTCGCCGCCCCGGTGCGCGAGGTCGAGCTGGTCACGGCGGACGGCTCGACGGTGACGATCACCCGGGGCGAGGACCGGTTCGAGGGCGCCGTCACCGCGCTCGGCGCGCTGGGCGTCGTCACGGCCCTCACCCTCGACCTGGAGGCGGACTTCGAGGTCGAGCAGTACGTGTTCACCGAACTGCCGCTGGACGGGCTGGACTTCGAGGCCGTGGCGGGCGCCGCGTACAGCGTGAGCCTGTTCACCGACTGGCGTGCGCCGGGCTTCCGGCAGGTGTGGCTGAAGCGTCGTACCGACCAGGCACCGCCGGACTTCCCATGGGCCGCGCCCGCCACCGAGGCGATGCACCCGGTGCCGGGGATGCCGGCCGTGAACTGCACCGAGCAGTTCGGTGTGCCGGGGCCCTGGCACGAGCGACTCCCGCATTTCCGGGCGGAGTTCACGCCGAGCAGCGGCGAGGAGCTGCAGTCGGAGTATCTGCTGCCGCGCCCGTACGCCGTGGACGCGCTGCGCTCGCTCGACGCGATCCGGGACGTCGTCGCGCCGGTGCTCCAGGTGTGCGAGGTCCGCACGATCGCCGCCGACACCCAGTGGCTGAGCCCGGCGTACGGGCGGGACAGTGTGGCGTTCCACTTCACCTGGGTGGCGGACACCGACGCGGTGCTGCCCGTGGTGCGGCGGGTCGAGGCCGCGCTGAACCCGTACGGGGCACGTCCGCACTGGGGCAAGGTGTTCGCCGTACCGGCGGAGGTGGTGCGCGGACGGTATCCGAAGCTGGCGGACTTCGCGGCGCTGGCGGCGTTCCTGGACCCCTCGAAGAAGTTCACGAACGCGTTCGTACGGGAGGTGCTCGGCGGCTGACCCCGGGCCGGATACGGCGCCACGTGCGCGGAGACTTTCCTCAGCCCCTTTCCTAACCCCTTGTCGAACCTCCCTCACTGCCCATAGCCTTGCGCCGCGCCGGTGCCGTCGCACTCCGGCCTGTCTGCACTGAGGTCTGCACGGCGAGGGGGCAAGCCCGGTGGTGAAGCGCACATCACGTGACATCCGCACCGCGAACCGCTACGAGGTGCTGCGCCAGATCATCGCCGAGTCACCGACGTCCCGGCAGGAGCTGGCCGCCGCCACCGGGCTCAGTCTGGCCACGGTCGCCACGCTCGTCGGGGAGCTCATCGACCTGCGGATGCTGACCGAGGTCGGCTTCGAGGACTCGGCGGGCGGACGCCCGAGGGGGCTCGTGGCCGTCAACGCGGCGGGCGGCGCGCTGATCGGCGTCGACATCGCGGAGACGTACGTCCGGGTCGAGCTGTTCGACCTGGGGCTGAACGTCCTGGCCCGCGCCGCCGAGTACATGCGCCCCGGCGAGAGCCGCCCCGAGCAGGTGGTCGGGCATGTCACCACGGCCGTCGGTTCGGTGGTCGCGCAGGCCGGGATCGAGGGGGCCCGGGTCCTCGGTGTCGGGGTGAGCGTGCCGGGGCAGGTGGACCGGGTCACCGGTGTCGCCGAGTACGCGCCGAACTGGGACTGGCACGACGTGCCCCTCCTGGACCTGCTCACCGAGCACATCGCCTATCCGCTGCACCTCGACAACCCCCTGCGCGCCTGCGCGGTGGCCGAGCTGTGGTTCGGGGCCGTACGCGGCCACGCCAACGCGGTCGTGGTGAACCTCGGGACGGGCGTCGGGGCCGGCCTGGTGATCGGCGGCGGGGTGCACCGGGGGGTGAGCAACAGCGCCGGGGAGTGGGGGCACACGACGCTCGTACTGGACGGGCGCCTGTGCCACTGCGGCAACCACGGGTGCGTGGAGACGTATGTCGGTGCGCCCGGCATCATGCTGAACCTGGCGGAGCTGGACCCTGGTGGCGCGCTGCTGCGTCCCGACGACCAGACGGCGACCGTCGACGCGCTGGCCCGTGGGGTCGCCGCCGGTGATCCGGTGGCCGTCAGGGTGATCCGGGACATGGCCCGCTATCTGGGCGCGAGCATCTCCGACCTGGTGAACCTGCTCAACCCCGAGATCGTCGTGCTGAGCAGCTGGGTCGCGGCCGCACTGGGCGAGCCGCTGGTGGCCGAGGTGCGTGAGGCCGTGGCCCGGCACGCGCTGAAACGGCCCCTGGCGGCCACCGAGATCGTCCTCTCCCCCATCCCCGGGGACCCGGTGTGCCTGGGCGCTGCGACCTTCGCTCTCGAAGGTGCCCTGTCCGCGGTCACCCAGCGGTCCTCGGCCGCCCGGCGCAGCGGTCCGGTACCCCTGAAATAGGTCTGGGCCAACCGTCAATCTCCTCCGGGCGAACCGCTGTTGTGGCGGTCCGCTCATCTGCCGCGTCCGATATCCCGAACAGTCCGCAACGTTTCGAACGGGCTTCGTCCAACCCCTTGCCGAAGCCTTAGCCGAAGGTTAACGTCCGGCTCCGCAACCTCATTTGAGCCATCTGGCGCTGAGGCGACAGGGCCGCGGCCGTACTCGAGACAAGGACGTCACATGTCGGCATTGAGCAACAGCAACTGGGACCGCCGGAACGTTCTGCGGGCCGCCATGGGCCTGGCCGCCGCCGGCGGACTGACCGCGTGCGGCGGGAACACCGGCCGCAGCGGCGGGGGTTCGGGCGACGCGCTCGTCCAGTACTTCCACGCGTACGGCGAGGCGGGCACCGAGCAGGCCATCAAGAAGTACGCCAAGGCCTACAAGGGCGCCAACGTGACCACGCAGTGGATCACCGGCTCCAACTTCGAACAGAAGCTGTTCGCCGCGCTGCTCACCAAGAACGCACCCGACGTCTTCGAGTTCCACCCGCAGATCCAGCTCATCAAGAGCGGCCAGGTGGCGGACCTGTCCGACATCATCAACCCGGTCAAGGACGACTTCAACCAGGCCGACATCACCTCGCACACGGTCGACGGCAAGATATACGGCGTCCGGATGATCGACGACCCGCAGTTCTTCTTCTACCGCCCCTCGCTCTTCGCGAAGGCCAAGGTCGAGGTGCCGACCACGCTGGAGGAGCTGATCGAGGTCTCCGCCAAGCTCAAGACCGGCAAGATCAAGGGCGCCTACCTCGGCAACGACCTCACCCCGATCCAGAACAACCTGATCTGGTCGGCCGGCGCCGACACCCTCACCGCGGACAACAAGCCCGCCTTCAACACGGACGCGGTCGCCGCGGGACTGAAGCAGCTGCGGACCCTGTTCACCAGCGGCAACCTGCTGCTCGGCGCTCCCACCGACTGGTGGGACCCGTCGGCCTTCACGCAGGGCCTGACGGCGATCCAGTGGTGCGGCATGTGGGCCATGCCGGCCATGCAGCAGGCGCTCGGCGACGACATCGGCATCTTCCCCTTCCCGAAGGTCGGAGCCGCCGGCAAGCAGTCGGTCACCAACGGCGGCTGGTCGATGTTCGTCAACGCCAAGGGCAAGAACGTCGAGGCGGCCAAGGAATACGTGAAGTGGCTGTGGATCGACCAGAAGCAGTACCAGGAGGACTGGGCCACCTCCTACGGCTTCCACATCCCGCCGCGCACGTCGATCGCCCAGACCGCCACCAAGCTCAAGACCGGTCTGCCGGCCGAGGGCGTCAAGCTGTTCAACGAGTTCGGCCACTTCGACAACATCGGCTGGACCCAGGCCATGATCGCCTCGGTCAACGACGTGATGGCCAACTCCGTGCGTAAGGACGACGACCCGAAGGCCCAGCTCGACGCCTGCGAGAAGAAGGTCGACACCGAGCTCAAGAAGCTCTTCGGATAGCCCACCGGACGGACTACGACATGTCGACCACCACCACGCGCGGGGTCGCCCAGCCCGCCCCGGCCAAGGTCTCCAAGGACCGGCCGCGGCGGGGCCTGCGGGCGAGCAGCGCCTTCAACTTCTGGCTCTTCACCGGGCCGTTCCTCATCGGTCTGATCGTCTTCGTCTTCGTGCCCATCGGCTGGAGCATCTATCTCAGCTTCTTCGAGGCACGCTTCACGGTCACCCCGAGCGACTTCGTCGGCTTCGAGAACTACAAGCAGGTTCTGACCGACGTCGACTTCCTGAACTCGCTGGTCACGTTCACCGTGTTCGCGGCGTTCATCGTGCCGGCCACCTGGGCCCTCTCGCTGGGCCTGGCGCTGCTGGTGAACCGGCTGCGGTTCATGCGGGCCTTCTTCCGGTCGGTCTTCTTCCTGCCCACGGCGGTCAGCTATGTCGCCGCCTCGCTGATCTGGAAGATGTCCATCTTCAACGGCGTACGGTTCGGCCTCGCCAACACCGTCATCGGCTGGTTCGGCATCGACAACATCGCCTGGCTCGCGTCTCCGGATCCGCCCTGGTACTGGATGGTCATCGTGACCGTGCGGCTGTGGCTCCAGTCGGGCTTCTACATGATCCTGTTCATCGCGGCACTGCAGAACATCCCACGTGAGCTGTACGAGGCCGCCTCCATCGACGGCGCCAAGCCGGGCTGGCAAACCTTCCGCTACATCACACTGCCCCAGCTGCGGGCGACGTCGACCGCGGTGATCCTGCTTCTGCTGGTCGCCGCCTACCAGGCCTTCGACGAGTTCTTCAACCTGCTCTCCAAGGCCACCTGGGGGCAGCCCCCGCTGGTCGAGCTCTACAAGATGGCCCTCGGTGAGAACCAGAACTACGGCGCGGGCAGCGCGGGCGCTGTCGTGCTGACGATGCTGATCTGCGTCGTCACCCTGCTGCAGGGCAGGATCATGGGCTTCGGAAGGGGTGAGGAGGGCAAGTGACCACCACAGCACCCGAGACCGGGCAGAAGAAGCCGGTCAGGGCCAGGCACAGCGGCGTCATGGGCAGCACCGGTCTGTACATCGCGACCGGAGTCGCCGGCCTCCTCTTCCTGCTCCCCTTCTACCTGATCGTCCGCAACTCCCTGATGACGGACCCGGAGATCACCGGCGAGAGCTGGAAGTGGTTCCCCACCGACATCCAGTGGGGCAACATCACCGAGCCGTTCAACGACGTCACCGTGGACTTCGCCCAGTCCATGTGGAACTCCACGGTGGTCGCCGTCCTGAACACCGCGGGCATCCTCCTGGTGTGCTCGCTCGCCGGATACGGGCTCGCGCGCATCCCCTACAAGCACGCCAACAAGGTGTTCTACCTCGTCCTGACCACCCTGATGGTGCCGACCGCCGTGACCTTCGTGCCCAGCTTCGTCCTGGTCTCGTCCCTCGGCTGGGTGGACAGTTACCAAGGTCTCATCGTCCCGGGCCTCTTCAGCGGTTTCACCTGCTTCCTCTTTCGGCAGTACTTCCTGGGGTTCCCGAAGGAGCTGGAGGAGGCGGCGCGCGTGGACGGGCTCGGCTATTGGGGTGCGTACTGGCGTGTCGTCGTACCCAACTCGCTGAACTTCTTCGCGGCGATCGCCACGATCACCTTCATCAACGGCTGGAACTCCTTCCTGTGGCCGCTGGTCATCGGCCAGGACCCCAGCGCCTGGACGGTGCAGGTGGCACTGTCGTCGTACATGACGAATCAGACGGTCAACTTCCACCTGATCTTCATGGCGACCGCCATTTCCATCCTTCCCCTGGTGTTCGTGTTCCTCTTCCTCCAGCGCTGGCTGGTGCAGGGGATCGCACAGACAGGCATCAAGGGCTGAACCTTCCCTCAATACCTGGAGACCGATGTCCTTCCGCACCACGGCCATGTCCACCGACTACGTCGAAGACGTCTCACCCGGCCGCGGGGTCCTGCCACCTCGCGCCTGGTACGCGTCCTCGGACGCCGGTTCGCTGTCCCTGAACGGCAGGTGGAGTTTCCGGCTGTCGACGACCGCCGACGAGGCGGACGACTCGTTCGCCGAGCCGGGGTTCGACGCCGGGGACTGGGCCGAGGTGACGGTCCCCGGTCACTGGGTCCTCCAGGGCGACGGGGCATTCGGTTCACCGATCTACACCAACCATCTCTACCCCTTCCCGGTGGACCCGCCGAGGGTGCCGACCCAGAACCCGACCGGCGACCACCTGCACGTCTTCGATCTGCCGTCCGACTGGCCCGACCTGTCGGACGGCGGGGCGGTGCTGCGCTTCGACGGGGTCGAGTCGTGCGCCCGGGTGTGGCTGAACGGCACGGACATCGGCGAGTTCAAGGGCTCGCGGCTGGCGCACGAGTTCGCGGTCGGGGAGCTCCTGAAGCCGACCGGCAACGTCCTCGCCGTGCGGGTGCACCAGTGGTCGTCGGGCTCGTACCTGGAGGACCAGGACCAGTGGTGGCTGCCGGGCATCTTCCGGGACGTGACGCTGCTGCACCGCCCGGCGGCCAGTGTTCTCGACTTCTTCGTGCACTCCTCGTACGACCACACGACCGGCGAGGGCACGCTCCGCGTCGAGTCCGACGTCGACGGGCGAGTCACCGTCCCCGAGCTGGACATCGATGTCAGGACCGGTGACGCGGTGGCGGTCGCGGTCGAACCGTGGACCGCCGAGAATCCCCGCCTGTACGACGGCGAGCTGGTCACCGCCGGCGAGCGGGTGCCGTTGCGCATCGGCTTCCGGACCGTGGAACTGGCGGACGGACTCATCAAGGTCAACGGCAAGGCGGTGCTCTTCAAGGGCGTCAACCGGCACGAGTGGCACCCCGAGAAGGGCCGCACCCTCGACCTGGAGACCATGCGGGCCGACGTGCTGCTGATGAAGCGGCACAACCTGAACGCGGTCCGCACCTCGCACTACCCGCCGCACCCGGCCTTCCTCGACCTGTGTGACGAGTACGGCCTGTGGGTCATCGACGAGTGCGACCTGGAGACCCACGGCTTCACCGAGCAGAACTGGCGCGACAACCCCGTCGACGACGACCGCTGGACCCCGGCCCTCCTGGACCGCGCGTCCCGGATGGTCGAGCGCGACAAGAACCACCCGTCGGTCGTCATCTGGTCGCTGGGCAACGAGGCCGGCACCGGACGCGGGCTGACCGCCATGGCCAAGTGGATCCACAGCCGGGACAGCTCCCGGCTCGTGCACTACGAGGGCGACTGGGACTGCCGCGACACGGACATGTACTCCCGCATGTACGCCGACCACGCGGAGACCGAGCGCATCGGCCAGGGCCTGGACGGCGGCACGCGGAAACGGCGCGGACTCCCGTTCATCCTCTGCGAGTACGGGCACGCCATGGGCAACGGCCCCGGCGGCATCGCCGACTACCAGCGGATCTTCGAGGCCCACGACCGTACCCAGGGCGGGTTCATCTGGGAGTGGATCGACCACGGCATCAAGGACGAGCGGTTCGGCTACGCGTACGGCGGCGACTTCGGCGAGGAGCTGCACGACGGCAACTTCGTCTGCGACGGGCTGATCTTCCCGGACCGGACGCCGTCGCCGGGGCTCGTCGAGTACAAGAAGGTCATCGAGCCGGTCCGGATCGAGGGCGACGGCACGGACGGGACCGTGCGGGTGACCAACGCGTACGACTTCGCCGACCTGTCCGCGCTCACCTTCACGTGGTCGTACGACGTCGACGGCACGGCGGTCGAGACGGGCACCCTGGCGGTGCCCGCGACCCTCGCCCCCGGCCAGTCGGCGGACGTGAAGCTCCCCGAGCCGCCGTCCGACGGCCAGGGCGCCGAGACCCGCTGGACCGTGCGGGCCACGCTCGCCGAGGACACGGCGTGGGGACCCAAGGGTCATCCGGTGGCGTGGGGCCAACTCCCCGTCCAGGCACGCCGGCCGGTGACCGTCACCGCCAGTGCGCGCCCCGTACACGACGAGCAGGAAGGCATCGTGCTCGGGCCCGCCGTCTTCACCCCCTCGACCGGCGAACTGGCAGCGATCCACGGGATCGACGTCATGGACGTCAAGCTGGACGTGTGGCGCGCGCCCACCGACAACGACTTCGGCGCGGCCTGGCAGCCCGACATCCGGTACGGCGTCCTCTGGCGCAAGCTTGGCCTGCACCGGATGCAACACCGTCTGGACGGAATCGAGTTGGGCGAGGACGCCCTGACCGTACGGACCCGGGTGGCGCCGGCCGCCGCCGACGTGGCCCTGCGCACGGTCTATCGGTGGACGTCCGACGGGACACGGCTGAAACTGACGGTGTCCGTGACCCCCGAGGGCGACTGGCAGGTGCCCTTGCCTCGGCTCGGGCTGCGCCTCGGGCTGTTCAACGGCAGCGACGTGACCTGGCACGGCGGCGGCCCCGGCGAGGGCTACCCCGACACCAAGTCGGCCTCCATGCTGGGCCGTTGGGAGTCCACGATCGACGACCTCCAGACTCCCTACCTCCGCCCCCAGGAGAACGGCGCCCGCGCCGACGTCCGCTGGGCGGAGATCGGCTGGGGCAAGGGGCTTGCCTCGCTGCGGATCGACGGCGACCCGGAGTTCTCGTTCACGGCCCGGCGCTGGACGAGCGAACAGCTCGACGCGGCCGACCACCTCACCGACCTGACCCCGGGCGACACGGTGTGGATCAACCTCGACCACGGACAGCAGGGAATCGGCTCGCAGTCCTGCGGGCCGGGCGCGCTTCCGCAGTACCTGCTGCGGGTTCAGCCCGCTGAATTCTCCGTTGTCTTCTCGGCCATCGATGGCTGAGGATGTTACCGGTCACACGGCCGTCCGGCTCCCCAGCCGGACGGCCGTGTTCGTGCGTCGCGAGCTCTCGGAGGTGCCCTGAGTGAGTGGTTCCATAGAGGTCCGGGGCCTGTCCCGGACCTTCCACACCACCGTGCGGCGGCCCGGTTTCGCCGGGGCGCTGCGCTCCCTCGTCCAGCCGGAGCGGGTCGCGAAGGACGCCGTCTGCGACATCACCTTCGACGTGGCGCCGGGCGAACTCCTCGCCCTGCTCGGGCCGAACGGCGCCGGCAAGTCGACGACCATCAAGATGCTCACCGGCATCCTCACACCCACGTCCGGCGAGGCACGCGTCGCCGACGTGGTGCCGTACCTGGAGCGCGAGCGCAACGCCCGCAACATCGGGGCGGTGTTCGGCCAGCGCACCCAGCTCTGGTGGGACCTGCCGGTGCGGGAGTCGTTCTCGATCCTGCGGGACATCTACGAGATACCGAAGCCCGAACACGCCGTACGCCTCCAGGAGTTCGACGACCTGTTGGAACTCTCCACGTTCTGGGACACCCGCGTTCGGCATCTGTCGCTGGGCCAGCGGGTGCGCTGCGACCTGGCGGCGGCGCTGCTGCACGACCCGCCGGTGGTGTTCCTCGACGAGCCCACCATCGGGATGGACGTGGTCGTCAAGGAGCAGGTGCGGGAGTTCCTGCGCCATCAGGTCGAGGAGCGCGGCCGGACCGTGCTGCTGACCACGCACGACATGACGGAGGTCGAGCGGCTCGCCGAGCGGGTCGTCCTCGTCAATCACGGCCGGCTCGTGCTGGACGGCACGCTGGACGAGATCAAGAAGAGGTTCGGCTCGACCTGGCAGGTCCGGGCGACGCTGGCGGATCCGCACGCGGAGGTCGAGGCGCTCCCGGGCATCGCGCTGCTCCGCCGCGAGGGCCCGCAGGTGGTCTTCGGCCCCGACGGTCCGGCCGCGCCGACGGTCCATCAGGCGCTCAAGCGGGTCATCGAGCGGTACGAGGTGACGGACATCGCCCTCGACGAGGCCGACCTGGAGGACGTGATGCGGGCCGCGTACGTCCAGGCCGAGGCTCCGGAATCGCGCGGGGGCGGCTGACATGGCCGTCCTGCACGCCTGGCGGGCCGCCAGGGTCACCCCCCTCGGCGAGCTGTACGCCCCGCCCCGGATGACCGCCGTCCTGATCCGGCTGACCGTCCAGGTGGTCCTGGTCGCGTCCCTGTGGAACGGCCTGTACCAGCAGACCGGTACGACGGCCGGTATCAACCGCGAGCAGGCGGTGACGTACGCCGTCCTGGCCGTACTCGCCTCCCGGCTGCGGGAGTTGGACCAGTACGCGGGCCGCGACACCGTGCTCCAGCACATGCACTTCGGCACGATCGTGTACTGGTACCTGCGCCCGCTGGCACCCCAGCGCTACTACGCGCTGCGGGCCCTCGGCGAGCAGCTGTACGGGTTCGCGTGGGCGCTGGCCGGCTTCGCCCTCTGTCTGGCCACGGGGGTGGTCCAGCCGCCCGGATCGGCCGCCGTGGCCGGGGTGTTCGCGCTCAGTCTGCTGCTCGGCCAGTTGGTTCTCTACTACGTCATGCTCGTCATCGACCAGTTCTGCTTCTGGACGCTGCGCAACGGCGCCGCGATGCTCATCCTGATCTTCGCGCAGAACCTGCTGTCCGGGGTGTACGCACCGCTGTGGTTCTTCCCGGACTGGTTCATCACGCTCAGCTCCTTCCTGCCCTTCCAGGCCACGCTGAGCGTGCCGCTGTCGCTGTACGTGGGCCGCATCCCGCTCTCGGACGCCGCCTTCCAGCTCTCCGTGCAGGCCGGCTGGATTCTCGTACTGGCCCTGTTCACCCGGTTCCTGTGGCGGCGGGCCGCCCTCCGTGTCGTCTCCCAGGGAGGCTGAGGCCGTGAACGCCGTCCGTATCGCGTGGCGCATCACGCGCCTCAACTTCCGCGCCCAGCTGGAGTACCGCTCCGAGTTCCTGCTGATGATCGCGATCGGCGCCATCTGGCAGGTGTCGGTGATCGTGTTCGCCACGGTGCTGCTGTCCCGGTTCGCCGGGATGGGCGGCTGGGACAGCTCGGAGGTGCTGCTGATCCCGGCGACCCGGATGCTGGCACACGGCATCTTCGTACTGTTCCTCGGGCGGCTGCACGGAATCGGCCGGATCATCCAGGAGGGGGCGATCGACACCTACCTCGTCCGTCCGATGCCGGTGTTCCGCCAGGTCCAGCTGTCCTACTTCCCCACCAACGCCATCGGCGACCTGACGGTTGCCGTGGGCCTGATGGCGGGCGCGCTCTCCCGCAGCGACCTGGACTGGACAGCGGGCCGCATCACGTACCTCGTCGTCTGTGTCCTCGGCGGGATGCTCCTGGAGGCGGCCCTGTTCACCGCGGTGGCCTGCGCCTCGCTGCGTTTCCCGGCCGCCGACTACTGGGGGCGCTGGCTGGAGGAGCTGCTCGGCACGTTCGGGAGCTATCCGCTCAACGTGCTGCCCAGGGCGGTGAGCGGCTTCCTCACTTTCGGGCTGCCCCTCGCGTTCGTCGCCTACTTCCCGGCGGCGGTACTGACCGGCCACGGCGACGACACGGGCGTCCCGTACTGGCTGGCGGCGGCCTCACCGCTGCTGGGGCTGGTGGCGTTCCTGGGGGCGCGGCTGCTGTGGCGGTGGAGTTTGGGGCACTACACGGGGGTGAACGGGTGACGACCGTGCGGTGATCCCTCCGGTGGCCGGTTCAGTGATCCGCGCAACACGGTGTCGGGGCGCTCCGGACCGGCAACTCCCCACCGCGACCGTGCCGGTGAGCGAGCCGAAGCCCCCCGGGGGGACCGCTCGGCCCGCCCTGTCGGGCACTCCTCGCATCACCTCGTGCCCATGGGCTCGGAGCCGCTCCTCGGCGGTGCGCAGGAGCGGCTCCGACGGCAGTGTGAACGAGGCGGCCACCATGGGCCGGTCGCGAGGCCACGGGCAGCGCGTACCCGTATTGCCCTCGCGATCTTCTCCGTGGTGATGGTCATCCCCATGCCCGTGCGCGTGCCCGTGCCCCACGGCCGCGGCTCCTCCATCGCGCGGCGCGCGTAGCAGTGCGCCGCCTGAGGAGAATCGATGGGGAACATGAACCTCGCCCAACCGGCGAGTGATCGCCGGACGACCCGGACACGGCGGATCGTCACTCCACTCACTGTTCCCCCAACAGCCCTTGTCCAGCACACTGTTGGCCCTCGAACCTGAGCACTGTTCATCTCCCACCCCCCATGGAGACCCCCCACCATGAGAAGACTCATCGGCACCCTCGTCGCCGGCGCCCTGGCGCTGGCCGGGCTCGCCACCGTCGGCTCGGCCCCGGCCACCGCCGCCACCTCGGGCTCCTTCAACGTCCTGACGTACAACGTCGCGGGCCTCCCGGACCTTCTGAGCTCGGGCA
This sequence comes from Streptomyces kryoterrae, assembly GCF_054072135.1. NCBI lineage: Bacteria > Bacillati > Actinomycetota > Actinomycetes > Kitasatosporales > Streptomycetaceae > Streptomyces > Streptomyces kryoterrae. The sequence goes on from NZ_CM133358.1 coordinate 1,901,714, forward strand.
ACCCCGAGGTGAACACCCCGTTGATTTCGCCGCGTCTGGGCGCGTACGACATCGTCAACGTGCAGGAGGACTTCAACTACCACGCGGCGCTGTACGCGAACGACAACCACGCGTACCGCACGGCGACGAGCGGCGGAGTGCCCTTCGGTGACGGTCTCAACACCCTCTCGGACTATGCCTTCCAGGACTTCGAGCGGGTGAAGTGGAACAAGTGCACCGGCACCAACTGCCTTACTCCGAAGGGCTTCTCGCTGGCCCGGGTGCGGATCTCCGAGGGCGTCTACGTGGACCTGTACAACGTCCACACCAACGCCGACGACACCGACGAGGCTCATGCCGCCCGCCGGGCCAACGTCTCGCAGCTCTCCGCGTTCATCCAGGCCAAATCCGCGGGCAACGCGGTGATCGTCATGGGTGACACGAACACGCGGTACACGCGCTCGGGCGACAACATCCGCACGCTCGCGTCCGAGAACGGTCTGACGGACGCCTGGGTCCAGCTGGTCAAGGGCGGTACGCCGCCCGTGCAGGGCAGTGACGCGCTCGTCTGCCCGACGACCGCGCCGACGAACAGCTGCGAGGTCGTCGACAAGGTCCTCTACCGCGGCAGCAAGCTCGTGAACCTCTCCGCGACCCGCTACAACAACGCGTGGGCGTCCTTCCTGGACTCCGCGGGCGGCAACCTCTCCGACCACTTCCCGCACACGGTCGACTTCTCCTGGACGCTGCCCTCGAAGCTGCGCGCGAGCGACTTCCTCGGCGGCGAGCACGGTACGGCGTTCACCGACGCCGACGACCTCCCGGCGACACCCTCGCCCCGCACACTCACCCTGCGCGGCAGCTCCCGCCTGGACGCGGTGTCCCTGACGCTCGACGGCGGCACGGCCCTGACCCACGGCGGCACGGGCGGCACCGCTTCCTCCCTCACCCTGGCGTCCGGCGAACACCTCACCTCGGTGAAGCTGACGCAGGGTCAGAAGGACGGCCGGACAAGGATCTTCTCGGCAGCGTTCACGACGGACAAGGCCCGCACCCTGGCCTCCGGCACGGCAACGACGGCCACCGCGACGTTCACGGCACCGTCGGGCTGGCAGATCGTGGGCTTCACGGGCCGCTCGGGCGACGAGATGGACAAGCTGGGCGTGGTGTACGCACCGATTGCCTGACCATTCCAACTCCCTTTACCAGGACTGATGTTGTGTGGGCGGACACTCTTCCGGTGTCCGCCCACTCGCACACCCGCCCGAGGGTCCGGAAAATCATTCCGCGCCGGGCCTTCCCAACCGGTAACTTCGGGAGGATGAGTGATCACTACGATGTGCGCGGTACCGGCCCCGTCCTCCTCATCATCCCCGGCGGCGCCGGACACCCCATGGGCCTGGAGAACCCCACCACCCTCCTCTCCGAACACTTCACGGTCGTGACGTACGACCCCCTCGGCCTAGCCCACGGCCAACTCGGCAAGCCCGTCGAGGAACAGCGCGTCGAGTGGTGGAGCGAGGGCGCGGCCCGGGTGCTGGAGACGGTGCTCCCCGAGGGCGAGTCCGCGTACGTGTTCGGCACCAGCGCGGGGGCCGTCGCCGCCCTCGACCTTGCGGCCCGGCACCCGGGACGGCTGCGGCACGTGGTCGCGCACGAACCACCGGTCGTCGCGGTCCTACCCGACGCCGAGCGGCAGCGGGCGATGTTCACCGAGGTGCGCGACACCTACCGCGCCCGGGGTGTCGAGGCCGCGTCGGCTCGTATGGCGGCGGGCCTGGAGGAACGGGCCCTCACCCAGCAGGAACTGGACAAGGAGTCGGGCGCGGAGGCTCAACCCCCATCCGTCACCGACGAGTTGTCCACCCCCATGGGCATCTCCCTCACCCGCGTCCTGGTCCCGTTCACTTCCTACGCCCCCGACCTCACCGCCCTTTCCGCCCTCTCTCCCCGGCTCACCGTCGCCATGGGCATCGACTCCACCGGCCAACTCCTGCACCGTACCGGCACGTTCCTCGCCCGACGGACAGGCAGCGTCGCCCGCCAGTTCCCGGGCGGGCATCTCGGGCTGCTCACACACCCGGTGGAGTTCGCGGCGCGACTCCGGGAGACGCTGGTTCCGGTCGGCTGATTCCGGTCGGGGCCGGGGTCGAGATCGGGGCCGGGGCCTGGCCAATGCCCCTGGAACCGTGGCACTGGTGACCGAGCGCCACCACCTCGTCGTACGACGGTGCCTCACCCCGGGGCGCGCGCCCCGCCCGGATGTCGCCGAGCGCCGCCACGGCCGCGCCCAGTGCCCGCCGGTAGAGGAGCGAGCCGAGGCTGATGCGGCGTACGCCGAGGTCGCCGAGTCCGGTGACCGTGGGGCCGGTGGGCGAGTAGAGGATGTTGAGCGGGACGTCGAGGCTCCTCGCCAGCGCGGCGATCCCGTCCGGGTCGGTCAGGCCGGGCACGAACACCCCGTCCGCGCCCGCCTGTTGGTAGGTGTCGAGGCGGGTCATGGTGTCCCGGGCCAGGGAGGGGGACCGGCGGTCGCCGAGCCAGTGCGTGTCCGTCCGGGCGTTGACGAAGAGGCCCGGGGCCGCTGCCTTCACGGCGGCGATCTTCTCGGCGTGCAGGGCGGCGGAGCCCAGGCCGTCCTCCAGGTTGATGCCGACGGCGCCGACGACGAACAGTTCCCGCGCGAACTCCCCCACCTGGACCGGGTCCTCGCTGAATCCGCCCTCTGCGTCGACGGAGAGCAGGAAATCCTCCGTACCGAGGTTCAGGGCGAGTTGGAGGGTGTGGTCGCGGGTGGCCGCCGCACCGTCGGGCAGTCCGACGGCCGCGGCGACACCCAGACTCGTGGTGCCGATCGCCGCGAAGCCCTGCGCGGCGAGGAGCACGGCCGAGGCATGGTCCCAGGCGTTGGGGAGCAGGAGGGGCTCGTCGCGGTGGTGGAGGGCCGCGAAGGCGGACATGGGCTCGGTCATGCGGCCACCGTAGGGGCGTAGTCGTTCGGCGCCCGCCGAACCGTCCCCGCCTGCTCAGCCTTTCGGCCAGTCCGGTCCGATCCGCGCGGCAACCTTTCTCCCCGCCACGGCAACAGCCAGGCATGACATCAGCACCACTCCCCCGCACCTCCGCCCACCGTCGCACCCACGCGGCCCGCAAGCCCCTGATCGGCGGCCTCGCGGCGGCCGGTCTGCTCGCCGGTGCCTGGTACGCGACGGCCGGGGCGGCGACGACGCCCGCCGCGCCCACCCTCGCCGTCACGAACACCTCCGTGACCCTGCCGGCCAAGTTCCCCTATCTGTCCGCCGGTTACAACAACACGCGGGAGTGGACGCGCACGGCTACAGCGGTCGCGCCCAACGGCACACTGCGGGTCGCCTGGCCGGCGTCCGACGGTGTGCACGTGACGCCACTGACCTCGGCCGGCAAGCGCGCCGGCGGTGACGCGATTGTCAAGGGCGCCAAGGAGGTCGGCGGGCTGGTCGCGCACAACGACGGTTTCGCGCTGCTCACCCGGGTCGCCGACACCAACAAGTGGAAGGAGACGGCGGCGGCCCTCGTCCGCTTCTCACAGGGCAAGGAAGCCTGGCGCACCAAGCTCACCGGCACCGCGTCCAACGACACGTCGCCGACCCTGGACGGCCAGCTCACCTGGAACGGCACCAAGTACGGCGCCTACTTCGTGGTGCACGGCGCGGGCGGCTTCGCCGACGGCCACTTCGGCGACAAGCTGTCGTACCTGAGCGCCAAGGGCGGCAAGCTGGCCGGTGGTTGGGGCTGGGGCTGCTCCCACAACGAGGGCATCGCCCTGCACGCCGAGGCGACCGGCGCCTTCACCTCCCTCTGCTTCGACGACTGGCGTTCGGGCCTGTTCGTGTCGACGGGCATCGGCGCCCCGGACAACGCGCCGGCCGTCCAGCGCGAGCAGTGCTGGGCGGGCTACTGCGGCGGCACGTACGCCGGCCGCACCGGCGACCTGGTGAAGTCGTCCACGGGCCGCTACGCCACCGCCTACGGCTCGCGCGGTTCGGCCTCCGCCGCGAAGAACCCGGACGACTCGAGCGGCCGGGGCTGGACGGTGAAGCCGAGGTGGAGCACGCACCAGGTGGCGGTGTCGTTCCTCAGGAACCGCAACTCACCTGCGGGCAAGGCCATTTACCTGACGAACGCGCCGGGCACCGAGCACGTGAACGTCCGCGTGGCCCCGTACGGCAAGGACCGGCTGTTGGTGTCCTGGGAGTCCCTGAAGAACGCCAAGTGCGCGAGCGGCACCTGCACCGGCACGTTCACAGGCACCCACCTGCGGCTGATCGACTGGAACGGCGCCTTCAAGACACCGGACAAGGTCGTGCAGGCACGCATCACGGGCGACATAGCAGCCCTCAAGGATGGCTCCCTGACCTGGGCGTACGCACCGGTGACCCCGTCGTACGCGACCCCGCTGACGGGCGCGTCCCCGACCACGGCGACGCTGCGGATCGCCCGCCTGGCACTCTGAACCGGCCACACCGTACGGCTGGTCGCGGCGCCGGAGTGGTCAGCGGCAGCCGCGACGGGTTGTCGAACCTGGAGCGCCCCGGTTCCGGTCGGGACGCTCCAGGCGCTCTTGTGGTCGCTCTATCGGACCCCGCCGCGCGGAACCAGCCGCTGCGCCGCCAGTTCGTCGCGCACCAACTCGGCGTACGCCGTGGCCCCGTGGACGGACGTGTGCGTGTTGTCGCGCTTCTCGTTGTAGAGGTACAGCGCCTTGGAGCCCTCGACGCCGAGGGACTCCACGAGCGCCTTCGTCTTCGCCGTCAGGTCGATCAGCGGTACGTCCTGTGCCGCCGCGACCGCGCGGATCACCGCCGGGTGGTCGACGCCGAGGCCGTTGACCAGCAGGGCCGTGCCGTTGTTCAGGGTGCCGTCGGAGTTGAACCAGCGGCGCACGATCGGAGTCACCAGTACCGGTTTCCCCCCTCGCTCGCGAATACCCGCGACGAGCGTCTCCAGGTTCGCGCGGTACGTCGGCTCGTCCGTCTGCTTGTCGTTGTGCGCGAGTTGGACGAGGACCAGGTCGCCGGGGCGGATCAGCGGCCGGACGGTCGGGAAGAGCGCGGGGTTGGCGAGGTAGCTGACCGTACTCTCCCCGGAATCAGCGTAGTTGGCGACGGACAGCCCCTTGCGGAGGTACTGCGGGAGCTCCTGGCCCCAGCCGGTGTACGGGTCGCCGGGCTGGTCGCAGACGGTCGAGTCGCCGACCAGGAAGATCTGCCGGGTGTGGCGGGCGGCCGGGGTCACCCGGATGTCCGCCAGGGCCGGCGCCGAGCCGCCGAGCACCAGGTCGAGGCCGGGAGTGCCCTCGGCTCCGGTCGGTTCGCCCTCGGGCGTACGGACGTTGACGGTGAAGCTGCGGGCGACCCGCTCGCCGGCGGCTGTCGCGGTCTCCGGGAGGAGCGCACGCCGGGTCTCGCCGGTGACGGCGGTACTGGCGGCGGCCTCACCGCCCAGCAGCACCCGGACGTCGTAGGTGCCCGGCGCCACGTCGAAGTGGCAGGCGGTGGCAGCGCAGTTCTCGATGCCCAGGGCGCGCGGGCCGTGCGAGGGCCGTTCGTGAGCGGTGGCAGGCACGGCGGCCAGGGTGGTGGCGGTGCTCAGGGTCACGGCCGCCAGCACGGCTCGGTTGAAACGTCTCATCGCGGTTCCCACAGCAGTCCTCCGACGCTCGACAAGGCCCAGCGGCAGGACCGTACATCGTCTGGCAAGCGCTTTCTAGAGTGCTGCACGATTTCACATATCTGCCAACTTCCTTACAACGAAAGCCCTTTCGCGAAATCGATTCAACTGTCAGTCTTCCGAACACCGCACCCCCCACACCCCCCACCCCACCCCCACCTCCGAAGGAGGCACCCCCACATGTCCGCAGCCAACAGCAGACGCCCCGGGACCCACCTCGGCCGCCGTGCGCTCGTCCTCGGCGCCACGGCCACCGCCGCCGGACTCGCCCTTCCCGGCACCGCGCGCGCGGCGACCTTCGGCTACACCGACGACGGCACGAACTACGTCATCGACACCGGCGCCAACCTCGTCTTCAAGGTCCGCAAGTCCAACGGCGACCTGTCCTCGCTGGTCTACCGGGGCACGGAGTACCAGGGCTACGGCGGCATGAACTCGCACATCGAGTCCGGCCTCGGCTCCTCCACCGTGACGATCCAGCAGTCCGGTTCGACGATCCTCGTCAGCGTGACCTACGGCACGCTGAAGCACTACTACGCGGCCCGCAGCGGCGAGAACAACGTCTACGTGTGGACCAACAAGGCCGACACATCGGTCTCGGCGACCCGCTTCATCCTGCGTGTCAAGGCCGGCCTGTTCCTCAACGACGAGCCCGATTCCTACACCTACACGAACAGCACCATCGAGGCCTCGGACGTCTTCGCGAAATCCGACGGCCAGACCCGCTCGAAGCACTACTCGAAGCTGCGGGTCATGGACTACAACTACGTCGGCTGGACGACCGGAAGCGTCGGCCTGTACGTCGTGCGCTCCAACCACGAGAAGGCCTCCGGCGGCCCCTTCTACCGCTCCCTCCTGCGCCATCAGAGCGCGGACGGCGGCGGCCTGTACGAGATCCTGTACTACGGCCAGAACCAGACCGAGGACCAGCGCTTCGGCCTCCAGGGCCCGTACGTCATCGCCCTCACGGACGGCGGAGCGCCCTCCTCGTCGCTGTACGCGGGGACGCTCACCACCCCCTGGGCGGACTCGCTCGGCATCTCCGGCTATGTCGCCGCGGGCGGCCGGGGCCGGGTCGCGGGCGTCGGGATCACCGGGCGCAACACGGCGTACGCGTACACGGTCGGGATCGCCAACTCGGCCGCGCAGTACTGGGGTTCGGCCCGGGCATCGGACGGTTACTTCTCCATCGCGGGCGTCCTGCCGGGGACGTACACGCTCACGGTGTTCAAGGGTGAACTCGCCGTCCACACCACCTCGGTGTCGGTCACCGCCGGTGGCACGACCACGCTCAACTCGATCGCGATCCCGGCCACGAACGACCCGAGCAACGCGAGCGCGATCTGGCGGATCAACGACTGGAACGGCACGCCCAGCGGCTTCAAGAACGCCGACCTGATGACATACGCGCATCCGTCGGACGTCCGGGCCGCCGCCTGGACCGGCAACGTGGTCATCGGCAGCGGCACCGAGACATCGGGCTTCCCCTGCTACATCTGGAAGGACGTCAACAGCGGCCTGCTGGTCTACTTCAAGCTGACCGCGGCGCAGGCCGCCGCCGCGCACACCCTGCGCATCGGCGTGACGACGGCCTACGCCAACGGCCGCCCGCAGGTCGTCGTCAACGACATCTGGACGTCGGCCATCCCGTCCCCGCCCACCCAGCCGAACACCCGGTCCCTGACCAACGGGTCCTACCGGGGGAACAACAACACGTTCACGTACAGCGTGCCGGCGAGCGCCTGGCTCACGGACACCGGTCAGTACAACGTGCTGAAGATCAACGTGGTGAGCGGGTCGGGGACGACCTCCTACCTCAGTGCGGGAACGGCGATCGACGCACTCGACCTGCTGGCCTGAGCTGCCTTGACCTGAGTGGGCGTCATGTTCCGCGTGTCCACTGCTGGTTCGTTCCGCTGCCGCACGTGTACGTGATGATGGCGGCCGAGTCGGCGGTGGACGCGCCGCTCACGTCGAGGCACTTGCCACTCGCGCGGGAGACGACCTTGACGTAGGAGCCGGTGGTGGTGAGCGACCACTGCTGGTTGGTGGCCGAGGAGCCGCAGTTCTCCTGTGTGACCGTGCCGGCGTTCTCCTGGACGCACAACGAGCTGTTCCGGACCATCAGTTGGTAGTAGCCGCTCGCGACGGACTTGAACCAGTACTTCTGGTTGTTGCCGCTGTTGCAGGTGTACTGCTTGATCTGGGCACCCGCCCACAGCGACTGACTGGTGACATCGGCGCACTTGGACGAGTGCCGGGCGATCAGCGTGTTGTACGTGGCACTGTTCCCCGTCACCGTCCCGGTGGCGGTGTCGAGGGTGACCTCCGGCGACCAGGACATGGAGATCGTGGTCGAGGACGGGAAGCTCAACGGCAGCCAGACATAACGGGAGTCGTTGACGGTCCCGCCGAAGGCGTTGCCCCAGCGGTCGCCCATGTAGAGGTACGACGTGCCCGAACTCCCCTGCACGGGAAGGACGTACGCGGCCTGCGAGCCGTACGTCGTCGAGTCGCCGACGTTCGTCATCGCGGTCCACGGGCCGGTGATGCTGGTCGCGGTGGCGTACTGCTGCTGGTTGGGGCTCCAGCCGGTGGCGGCCGAAGTCACCATGAAGTAGACGCCGTTGCGCTTGAACAGGGCCGGCGCCTCGCGGTGACCGTTGTGCCAGGGGTCGGCGACCAGGCTGTCGATGCCGGTGTAGTCGGCGGTGAGCCGGTAGATCTGGAGGTCGTAGTTCTCGCGGGCGGCCGAGATCATGTAGCCGGTGCCGTCGGTGTCCACGAACACCGTGATGTCGCGGGACATGTAGGTGTCCAGCGGCCGGAAGCTGCCCTGCCAGGTGTAGTTGCCGTCCACGGTGTCCGACACGGCGACGGCGGCTCGGGCCTCGCTGTAGTCGGCGCCGTTCTCCTTGTGCATCCACATCACGTACTTGCCGGTGGCCGCGTTGTAGATGACCTTCGGCCGCTCGATGTTGGCGGTGGCGAGTTCGGAGGCGCTGGACTGGGTCAGGACGTGGTTGCGGAACTCCCAGGTCTTCAGGTCGGTGGAGCGGTAGGCGTCCACGTACTGGAAGGTGTTGTCGGCGTTGCGGTGCTCGCCGAACCAGTAGTAGTAGGACCCGACCTTGATGACCCCGCCGCCGTGCGCGTGCACGGGGTCACCGTTGGTGGCGGTGAACTGGGTGCCGTTGGTGATGGTCACGGCCGCGGCCTGGGCGGGCCCGGCGGTGGCGAGGGCGCCTGCCAGCGCCAGACAAAGGGCGAGGAGAACCGCGTACACACGTCTCATGAGCCACTCTCCAAAAGTGAGCCGACCTGCGTGTCTGTCTGTGTGACTGTCTCTGTGTCGGCGACGGGGACGCCGAAGTCCGGGGTGCCGTCGGTGTTCCAGCCGAGCTTCTGCACCCGGGTGTGCCGGTTGGGATCGTTGAGCGGATCGCCGACGATCTCCTTGTACTGCCGTGCGTGGTAGACGAGGACGTCGGTACGGCCGTCCTCGGCGACGGTGAAGCAGTTGTGGCCGGGGCCGTACTGCTTGGTCGAGTCGTTGCTGGTGAAGACGGGCGTCGGGGACTTGGTCCAGTTGGCCGGGTCCATGAGGTCGGCGCGGGCGTCGATCGTCAACAGGCCCATGCAGTAGTGGAAGTCGGTGGCGCTCGCCGAGTACGACATGAAGATCCGGCCGTTGCGCTTGATGAACGACGGTCCCTCGTTGACCCGGTAGCCGATGCGCTCCCAGTCCAACTCCGGTGTCGTGAGCCGAATCTGAGGACCCGTCAGGGTCAGTGGATCGGCCATCTTCGACAGCCAGACGGCGGTGTTGTTGTCCATGCCGGGCTCGTGCTGCGCCCAGGCGAGATAGCGGGAGCCGCGGTGGGTGAAGGTGGTGGCGTCGAGGGAGAAGGTCTCCCAGGCGGTCTTGAGCTGGCCACGCTCGACCCAAGTGCCGGTGAACGGGTCGCGGTTGGCGTTCTCCAGGACCCAGATACGGATGTCCCAGATGGCCTCGGCGGGCGCGGAGGCGAAGTAGACGTACCACCTGCCGTCGATGTGGTGGATCTCCGGCGCCCAGATGTGCGCGCCCATGGCTCCGGTGTCGTGCTTGCGCCAGATGACGGACTCGTCGGCGGTGGCGATCCCGCGGATGGTGCGGGAACGGCGCAGGATGATGCGGTCGTACTCGGGGGCGGTCGCCGTGAAGTAGTAACGGCCGTCGGAGTGGCGGTGGATGTGGGGGTCCGCGCGGTTGCGCACGAGGGGGTTGACGTACGGGGCGGTGGCGCAGGGGGCGCCCGCCGTCGCGGTGGCGGCGTGCGCGGTGCCGGAGATTCCGGGGATGGCGGAGCTGGCTGCCAGGAGTCCACCGGCCAGGGCGCCCTTCAGGAGGGTCCTCCGCGAGGAAAGGGCGGAGTCTTCGAGCAAGTCTTCGAGCGGGTCTTCGGGCAGGTCGTCGGCACGGCTCATGCGGGCTGCCTCTCGGGGGTGGGGCACGAGATGTCGGTGGGTGCGGGTCTCGGGATCTCGGGGGTCTCAGGGGGTCTCAGGGTGTGCATTTGTGTGCGTGTGTGGGGGGTGACACGAGAAACGTTCGTAATTGCGAACAAGATCTGTCATTCCGAGTGCCGAAAAGGTAAGCGCGTGTTACGGGAAGGTCAACGGGTCGGAGCGAAAGAATCCGCTGAGCAACTTTCTGTTATTACCGGGAAGTCCGGTCGTCTCCTGTCACGTGCACAGCCACTCCCCCAACACCAGCCCCATCGCCGGCCCCGCCCCCAGGACCGCTCACCGGACGACAGCCACGGCTGCCGCGGCCCTCACGATGACCGCTCTCCTGCTCGGCGCCCCGCCCGCCTCGGCGGCCGGCTCCCGGGACGCCACCGCCGACGTACTCGCCGGCCGGGACGTGACGCTCACCGGCGACACGGTGGTGAGCGTGCCCGCCGGGACGACGACGTACAACGGTGTCTTCCGCGGCGAGGGCACTCTTACCGTGCGCGGCACGGGCACCCTGATCCTGACCAGGGACAGCGACTTCACACTGCCCAGGTCCCGGCAGGGGCAGCGGGTGAGCATCCCGGGCGGCAACCACCCGTACGTCACGGTGACGAACCCGGACCCGCCGGCGGTGACCGTGGAACGGGGAGCAACCCTCCAGTACGGCAACGGCGGTACGACGGGCCTGATCGGCCACTTCCCGTACAACACCCCGGCGTTCCGCCTGAACCAGGACAACATCCGGGTGGACGGCACCCTGCGGCTGTCGCTGAAGAGCGCGTACAACCTGGGCACGATCAGCGGTGCCGGACTCGTGACCCAACCCCGCTTCCTCTGGGGCACCTGGGACCTCTCGGGCACCCACCCCTTCTCCGGTGTGATCGACAACGGCACCCAGGTCAACGCGGGACGACCGGAGTTCGCGACGTCACTCCCCCGCGTGCACAAGGTCCTCAACCAGGGCACCTGGACGGTCGACACGCCAGTCGGCCAGACGGTCACCATGGGGATGGACTTCTACCAGCGCGAGTACGGCAGCGACATCAACGTCCAGTCCCGCCCGGGCTCGAAGGTGGTGTTGACCGGTCAGTACAGCTGGTCGAACCAGGGCGGCGACACCGACCCGTCGCTCAGCGATCCCGCCCTCAACTGGACACCCGCCCGCAAGAACGTCAACAAGCGCGGCACCAACATCAAGGGCGCGAACGTCCAGTGGGGTGACGGCACGACGAACAAGATCTTCATGCCGGGTACGTCGGAGACGGTATACATCAACCTGCTCGCGGCGAGGTCCCGTTCACTTCTGACCTTCGACTACAACGGCCCGGTGACACTGGGCGCCCCCATCGGCGGCGGCCGGTTCCACGACACCCTGTCCGCGCCCGGCGCCGGGGACATCGTCATCAAGGGAACGCGCGGCAACGATGTCACGTTCGCCGCCGTCCAGTACTACGACGGGTCGACGACGGTCGAGAAGGGCGCGGTACTGCGACTGGGCAGCGGAAAGGCGGGCGGCGACGGCGGCCTCTACACCGGGGGCTCGCTCTACAAGGTCGTGAACAACGGCTCGTTGGTGGTACGGAACACGAACAGGGCGCTGGTGCTGTCGCGGATCAGAGGCGGCGGCTCGTTCACACAGTCGGGCGTCGCGACGACGACCCTGACGGGCAGCGGGGTGACGTACAGCGGGAGCACTACGGTCGCGAAGGGCACGCTGGCGCTCAGAGGCGGAGCAACTCTCGCTCGCAGCAAGGCGATACGACTGACTGCGCCGGGCGCACGGTTGGACGTGGGCTCGGCGGGGCTGCGCGTGAGGACCACGCTCACCGGCTCGGGGACGGTGAAGGGCTCGGTGACGAACGAGGGCGTGGTGGCAGGCGGATTGACGGTGACGGGAAGCTATACGCAGGCCGAGAAGGCTGAACTGGTGCTGCGGGGAAGGTCGTTGAAGGTCGCCGGTGCGGTGCGGCTGGCGGGGGCACTGGACCTGTCGGCGGCGGGTTCGTCCGCAGCCTCTGCCTCCGCCCATACGATCACGGTGCTGAACCACGCGGGGCGGGCCAAGACGGCCGGTGCGTTCAGTGGGCTGAAGGAAGGCACGGCGCTCAAGCTCGGCGACACGACGTACCGGATCACCTACCGGGGCGGCGACGGCAACGACGTGGTCCTGACGTCGGTCGCGAAGAGTGCGTCGCCGACCGCGGGCGCGGGGTTGCGCTCGGGTTCGTCGGCGGGGGCAGGATCGGGCTCGGTGACGGCGGCCGACGCGAGCACCAACTCCGGTCCGGCGGCGGCCGGTACGGGGCTCGGCTTCTGGCCGTACGCGATGACGGTCGGGCTGCTGGCGGGGCTGATGATTCCGGCTACGCGGAAGGTCCGGGGGCGCGGGAACGGGCGGCGGCGGGGCGGGCGGCACGCGGCGCAGGGCTGAACGGGACCGAGCGGGACCGATCCGAGACGGGCGCGAGACCTGTCGGCATCGCCCGCCACTCCGGATACTGGAGAGCATGGGATTCGCCGTCTTCATGACCTTGCCGGGGCTGGTCATCCTGCTGACCGCCACGGCCTTCGCAGACCAGCTGCTGTTGCGCGCAGGGCGGGCCGGCCGGCTCCCCTGGCGCAACAGCGCCCGCCAGGGCCAGATATCGGCAACCGGGTTCGAACAACTCCACGCGACCTTCTCCCCCGGGAAGCAGAACGAGCTCAAGGAGCGGCAGTCGTCGCTGCTGATGCGGGACGACGAGGAGGACGGGGCGCCACCGAACCGGACGACGGTGGACCTGGAGGGCGGGGTCGCGGTCGTCCGGATGCCGCAGGCCGACTGATAGGGCGCGGGCAAGCCGTCGTCGTTCGCGAGCGTCACTCAAGACACTCCGTCCGCGGCACACTGACCGACAGGTTCTCGTCGCTGGGCACCGTTCACGCCTGGCCTCCGCCGCAGAGGGGGCGGAGCAGGTTCGTCCCGTCCCGGACGTCGGTGACGCCACCCGACTCGCTCTGGCCCAGCTCCACCAGCAGGACGTCGACCAAGCGTGCGTCACTGCGTCGCAGACCTTCGAGATCGGCGGACAGTGCCGATGTCACTGGTCCTGGATGCGCCGGAAGGGCCGGTCGGCCTCCAGTTCGAAGGCGATCTCCAGCAGCTTCCGTTCACCGCCGGAGGGGGCGGAGAACATGACGCCGATGGGCAGTCCGTCCGCCGTCCCGCTCGCGGCGGGCACCGAGACCGACGGAGTGCCGACGATGTTGTCGAGCGGTGTGAACGCCACGTACGCGATGAGCCGCTCCATCAGCGTCGCGTAGGGAACGTTCGGGCTGAGGTGGCCGATCGGTGGCGTGGTGTGGGCGAGCACGGGCGACATCACGAGGTCGAGTTGGCCGAAGGACGTCGCGTGCGCTTCCTTCGTACGCCTCAGCCGTCGCACCACGCCGGGAGTCCGCCGCCAGTTCCGCAGATAGTCCTCGCGCAGCCCCCGGCACAGGGCGTCCATGCGGTGCCGGTCGAAGTCCGCGCCGAGGGTGCGGCCCGTGGCACCGAGGAGGAAGGACAGCATTCCCCAGTACGTGAGGAAGTCGTTGGTGAAGTTCGGGTCCAAGTCCAACTCCACCGGTTCCACGGTGTGTCCGAGCCGTTCGAGCGTGGCCACGGTCTCCGTGACCGCCGCCCGGGTCGCCGCGTCGGTGTGAGCTCCGTTCGGCGAGTCCAGCAGGAACCCGATGCGCAACCGTCGCTCCGAGGGGCCTTCGACCAGGCCGAGGGGCGGCAGTCCGGGACTGCGCCGGTGTGTCTCCGCGGCGGCGAGGAACGCGGCTGTGTCCCGCACGGAACGGCTCACGATTCCGTCGGAGACGATGTCGATCGGCAGCCGGCGGCCCAGGTCACTCCCCACGACGCGGCCGCGGGTCGGCTTGAGGCCGACGAGTCCACAGCAGGCCGCGGGTATCCGGATCGAGCCACCGCCGTCGTTGGCGTGTGCGATCGGCACGGCACCGGCGGCGACCAGTGCCGCGCTGCCGCCCGACGAACCGCCTGCCGAGTAGCCCGTGTTCCATGGGTTGCGCACCGGCTCCGCACCGTCGTACTCGGTGCTCGCGTTGAACCCGAACTCGGGCAGCCGGGTCTTGCCCAGCACCGTCACGCCGCTGCTCAGGAACTGTTGGGCGAACGGTGCGTGCCGCCGCGCCGGCCTCGGCCGGAAGGCGGCGCTGCCGTGGCCCGTGGGCAGCCCCCGGTAGTCGGTGTTGTCCTTGACGAACGTCGGCACCCCGGCGAGGGCACCGCCCGTTCCGGCGGCGTGCGCCGGGCTGTCGACGTGCACCTGGACCGCGCCCAGCCGTGCGTCGACCGCCCGCACCCGCTCCACGGCGTCCCGGGCGACCTCGGCGGGGGACACCTCACCTCGCCGGATCGCCTCGGCGAGACCGACGGCGTCGTGCTCGCCCAGGGAGTCGTCCCGGAAGGCATGCACGATGGTCCGTTCATCGAAAGTCGTCACCGGTGCCTCAGCCTCTGCCGTGTGGATGGTCGTCCGCCATCATTCCCTACCGGCAAGTAACACGCGAGGAGTCCGCCAACATATTCGATTTCACTCAGGACGGCATGCTCCGGGCTGGGCCACAGCTTCCGCCGCCTCCGCCGCCTTCTCCGTCACCCCGCTCTCCTCCGTCGACCGACGCCCCCGCATCCACGCGTTCGCCGGGATCCCGGCGAACAGGAACAGCACCCCCGCGCACTGGAGACATGCGGTCGTCGGGTCCGCCGTCGGCTAGCGTCGAGGCATGACCAGCGAGACCAGTGAAGCCGCCCGCGCGTCCTCCTCCTTCTCCGCCGCCCTGGCCTCGGGCGCGCCCCTCGTCCTCGACGGTGGAATGTCCAACCAACTCGGGTCCGCCGGGCACGATCTGAGCGACGAGCTGTGGTCGGCGCGGCTGCTCGTCGAGCAGCCCGAGGCGATCGTCGACGCGCACCTCGCCTACTACGAGGCGGGCGCGGACGTAGCGATCACCGCCAGCTACCAGGCCACCTTCGAGGGCTTCGCCAAGCGGGGCATCGGCCGCGAGCGGGCCGCCGAGCTGCTCGCGCTGAGCGTGGAGCTGGCCCGCGAGGCCGCGCGCCGGGCGAAGACGGAGCGGCCGTTGTGGGTGGCGGCGTCCGTCGGGCCGTACGGGGCGATGCTCGCGGACGGCTCGGAATACCGGGGGCGGTACGGGCTGAGCGTGGCGGAGCTGGAGCGTTTCCACCGGCCTCGGGTGGAGGCGCTGGCCGCCGCCGGGCCCGATGTGCTGGCTCTGGAGACGGTTCCCGACGTCGAAGAGGCCGACGCCCTGCTGCGCGCGGTGCGCGGGCTCGGGGTGCCGGTGTGGCTGTCGTACAGCGTGGCCGGGGAGCGGACGCGGGCCGGTCAGCCGTTGGCGGAGGCGTTCGCGCCGGCCGCCGAGTCGGACGAGGTCGTCGCGGTCGGCGTGAACTGCTGTGTGCCCGAGGACGTGGAGGGCGCCGTGGAACTGGCGGCGCGCGTGACCGGCAAGCCGGTCGTGGTCTATCCGAACAGCGGCGAGGTCTGGGACGGCGACGCCCGTGCCTGGACCGGCAGTTCGACCTTCGCCGCCGGTCAGGTGACGGGGTGGCGGGACGCGGGGGCGCGGCTGATCGGCGGATGCTGCCGGGTGGGGCCGCAGGCGATCACGTCGATCGCCGACACGTTGCGTTGACGCGGAAGGGCCCACCGCCGCCACTCCACCGCTACTACAGCCGGGCGTAGGCCCGTACGTTCGTGTCGGCGTCCCCCGCCATCGAGGCGAGGGCGTCGGCGACTCCCGGTCGCCGGTCGTGGCGGCGCAGCGCCCGGACGGCGGCCTCGCGGACGTCGGCGAACGGTTCCGACAGCGCGTCGGAGAGGGCGGGCACCGCCAACGCCGGTGCCGCCGCGCCGAGTGCCGTCGCCGCGCCCGAACGGACTTGCCAGGCAGGGTCGTTGAGCGCTTCGGCGGCGGCCGTGTCCAGCGGGGGCGGACAGCCGGTGGTCGCGAGGGCGGTGAGCGCGGCGGCCCGGACCAGGGTGGCCGTGTCGGCGAGGAGTAGCTTGAGGTCCCGGACCCGCCACCCGGCCGGATCCCGCCGGACGGCGGTGATCAGCGCCGGGGAACACCGCCGGGGCGGCGCAGCCGTCGTACGACGGACAGCGGTTCCGCACCCCGTAGGGGCAACCGGGGCCCCGTGGCCGACCGGGGTTCGGGCTCCGGAGCCGTCGGGGGCACGGAGGCACGGTCGGCCGCCCACAGGGCCAGTTCGCGGTCGCGCGGGCCTTCCACGGTGTGCGGGTCGCCGTCGCCGAAGACGCGCACCGGGTGCGAGGCGTCCCACGGCTGCCAGCCCGGGTCACCGTCGACGGCGAAGCGCACCCAGGCCCTGTGCATGGCCTCGGCGAGTTCCTCCGGGGCGCCCTGGCCCGCCAGCTTGGCCGACTCGGGGGCCTGGTGGGTGTCGAACACGAATCCCAGTTCGAGGGCGTGGCAGGCGCCCAGTCCGGGCTGGGTGGACGGCCAGGCGAACTCGTACACATACGCCCGCCCGCCCTCTCCCCCGTCGCCCCGCGCGTCCGCGAGCCGGTGCAGCGGTACGCGGAGCAGGTGGTCGGTGACCAGCTGGCCGACGAGGTCGGCCGTGCCGGCACCGGGGTGCAGGGTGCGGTAGCCGCGCGGGACCTCGGGGCCGCAGTGGCAGCGGGCCATCGCGCCGGCCAGGGCGACCGGGCCGAGCCGGTCGACGCGCTCCATCAGCCCGCCCGGCACCAGCCACAACCGGTACTCGTCCCGGGTCCAGCCCAGGAGCAGGTCGATGTCGGCGGCGGCTCCGTCGACCAGGGCCTCCAGGGGGTCGCGGGGTACGAGGTCGCCGTCGACGACGATGCCGAAGGCGGGCCCGCCCAGCACCGGGCTGCTCAGCCGTCCGACCTCGCCCTGGACGCGCAGCAGCAGTTGCCGGTCGACGGCGGCGAAGGCCTCGGCGGTCGCCGGGATCCTCAGCCGGGTCGCCATCCGGCGCACCATCCGCCGTACCTTGTCGCGGTCGCTCGCCTCGGGCGGCCCGCTCTGCAGCACGGCCCGCCGGAAGAGTCCCCGCGCCCGTGGGGAGGCGAGGAGCGCGCCGATGCTGATCGCGCCGGCCGACTGGCCGAAGACGGTGACGCGGTCGGGGTCGCCGCCGAAGGCCGCGATCGACGCCCGCACCCACTCCAGGGCGGCGAGCTGGTCACGGAGGCCCGGGTTCGGGGGTGCGTCGGGGAAGAGGCCGTAACCCTCCACGCCCAGGCGGTAGTTGACCGAGACGAGGACCACGCCGTCGCGGGCGAAGCCGTGGCCGTCGTAGACGGGCACGGCGGACGAGCCACGGGTCAGAGCCCCGCCGTGGATCCACACCATGACCGGGAGCCGGGCCCCGTGTCCGGGCTCCGGGGTCCACACGTTGAGGTTGAGGCAGTCGTCGCCGGGCACCACCGGGTCCGACAGCAGCCGGGCGAAGGCCTCGGAGTACGGCGGTTTCGGCGCGGTGGGACCGAAGCCACCCGCGTCGCGCACCCCGTCCCAGGGGATGGGCGGCACGGGCGGCCGGAACCGGCGGGGGCCGAAGGGCGGTGCGGCGTACGGAATGCCGCGGAACACGGCGATCCTGGCGCCGTCGTGTCCTCCGTAGCGCTCGTAGCCCACGTATCTGCCGCGGACGTCCCCGTAGGGCGTCCGCACGACGGGCCGCGTCGACTCGTCCGTCATCTGCCCACCAGCTCTCTCGCCGCCGCTCGTGAACCGTTCAGACCAGAGCAACACATGACCTGGCGGTATTCCCGCGGAAGGAGCCATTCGGTGGGTGCGGCGCCGTCAGCCCGCCAGGTTCAGGGTCCAGGTGCGGGACCGGTCCCCGTCGCAGTCGAACTGCACCAGGCCGACGTTGTTCTCGGTGGAGCGGCCACCGGCGACCGTCGCGCACTTGCCGGTCCGGTCGTTGACGAGTTCGAAGGCGCCGTTGTCCCAGTTGACGAGACTCCAACGGCGTGAGGCGTCCGAGTCGCAGTCGAACTGGACCAGTTCGACGTTGTTCTCGGTCGAGCGCCCGCCCGCGACCGTCGCGCACTTGCGTGTCTGCGCGTTCACGAGCTGGTGGGAGTTGCCGCTTTCGCCGGTGAGCTTCCAGCGGCGCGAGGGGTCCTTGTCACAGTTGAACTGGACGAGCCGTACGTTGTTCTCGGTCGAGCGCCCGCCCGCGACCGTCATGCACTTGCCGGTCTGCGGGTTCCTTATCTGGAACTCGGATGCCGGGACCACTGCCGCGGAGTCCCGCGAGTCCGGCTGCTCCGGCTGGGCGATCGTGGGCGTGGGCAGCAGCAGGACACCGCCGGCGAACAGGACCGTCGAGGCCGTCAGAAGTCGATGTGCCCGAGTGTGCTTGCGCATGGCAGCACTCCTCTCTTGGCAAGGTTCTCTTGGCAAGGGGAGAGGTCAGTGAGGTGTGGGGCGGTGGGCAGCCGCGGTCAGGAGACCGAGCAGGCTCCTTGTGCGGGGCTCCGGCCACCGATCAAGATGCAGCTGTCCTTCCCACTATTGGCGCCCTCCGCCAGGCCCGCAACCGGGGTGGACCGGGGACGCGGTCGCGTCCGATTCGTTCAAGACCGGCCCGGGACACCCCGCCTAACCTGGCCGTATGACTTCACAACCGATCCCACGCCCCACACCCCGGTTCGACGCCGTCGGCATCGTCACCGCCGATCTGGCAGCCTCTGTCGCGTTCTACCGCCGGCTCGGGCTCGACTTCCCCGAGGGAGCCGAGAAGCAGCCGCATGTCGAGGCCGAACTCCCGGGCGGTATGAGGCTGTTGCTCGACACCGAGGAGACCGTCCGCTCATTCCACCCCGGGTGGCGGCCGCCCGGCGGCGGCGGCCGGATCGGGCTGGCCATGCTGTGCGGCTCGGCCGCCGACGTCGACTCCCTGTACGAGGAGTTGGTGGGTGCGGGGTACCGGAGCGAGCTGAAGCCGTGGGACGCCGTGTGGGGACAGCGGTACGCGTCCGTGCTCGACCCGGACGGCAACGGGGTCGACCTGTTCGCACCCCTACCCTCCTCCCCCGTCCCCTCCGCCGAGTAGCTTTCCCAGCGGCATCCCCGCCAACTCCCTCACGTCCCGGGCGAGGTGGGCCTGGTCGGCGTAGCCCGCACGGCTCGCCGTCTCCGCGAAGGGCATCCCTTTCCGGGCCAGCGCGAATGCGCGCTGGAGGCGGAGGATGCGGGCCAGTGTCTTGGGGCCGTAGCCGAAGGCGGTCAGCGAGCGGCGGTGCAACTGGCGGGCGCTCAGGCCCAGTTCGTCGGCCGTGCGCGCGACCGGGCGGCCCGCCCGCAGGGCCGCGACCAGTCCGCCCAGCAGGGGATCCGGCGGGTCCGTGCGCGCTGCCCGTTCGAGTGCCAGTTGCTCGAGTGCCGTCGCCGGGTCGGCCGCCGCGTCGAAGCGTGCCCTGAGGCGTCGCGCCTCGGACGCTCCCCACAGGTCGGCCAACTCGACACGCCGGTCCCGGAGTTCGTGCGCGGGTACGCCCAGCAGGGCCGGCGCCGTGCCGGGGTGGAAGCGGACGCCCGCCCAGTGCGCGGGGGCGCCCTCGGGGACGTACGGCCGGGTGTCGGGTCCCGCGACCAGCAGTCGGCCCTCGCTCCACAGCAGGTCCATGCAGCCGTCGGGCAGGACGGGCCGCGCGTCGCCGGACCCGGTCGGGGTGTTGGTCCACACCATCGCGCCCGGCAGCCGGGAGGGCCGTTCCTCGTACACGAACGACACGCTACGCCGCCCGGTGCCCTTCGGGGGCGGCGCCGTACATCCGTTTGAAGGCGCTGAACAGGGCGATCGCCGCCGTGGCCGGCCCGACGGGCGTACAGGGAGGCGGGGGGTCGGTGCGTCACTTCTCGGGGGGCGGGCCCTCTACCGTCTTGGGTGTGCTCTTCACATGGGTCCGCAGGCGGGACGTCACGTCCTCCGGGGGCAGGAAGCGCGACCAGCGCTCCGGGAACTCCGAGGGCATGTCGCAGTCGTCGGGGTCGTCATCGGCGTCGCCATCGGGCTCGTAGGAGCGGACGGCGGTCATCCGGGCGACGTACTCGGCGGCCTCCTCCTCACGGATCCGTTCGTTGGCGGCTCGCGCGGCGGCGGTGGCCGCGGCCGGCCAGACGCGGTCGATCGCCGCGTTGACGGCGGCCCCCACGAGCACCGCGAACGCGGACACCCCGACCCACAGGAGGACGGCGACGGCCGCGGCGAGCGATCCGTAGATCGTGGCGCCCTCGATCGTCTTGGTCAGGTAGATGCGCAGCAGGAAGCTGCCGAACACCCACATCGCGAGGGCCATCAGCGCGCCCGGGACGTCCTCGATCCACGGTGAGCGCACCGGGACGGACACATGGAACAGCGTCGTCAGGAAGGCGATGGACAACAGGATCACGACGGGCCAGTACAGGACCTGCACGAGCGTCTCCGACCACGGCAGGACGCCCAGCACGGCGTCCGGGCCCGCCACCATCAGCGGCAGCGCGACCGAGCCGATCAGCAGCCCCACGACGAACAGCACGAAGGCGACGAGCCGGGTCTTGACGATGCCGCGGACGCCGTCGAGGCCGTACATCACGGTGATGGTGTCGATGAAGACGTTCACCGCGCGCGAGCCGGACCAGAGGGCGAACAGGAACCCTATGGAGATGACGTCGGGCCGGCCGCCCTTCATCACGTCGTCCAGGATCGGCCGGGCGATCTCGGCGACGCCCTTGTCCGACAGGACCGTCCGGGACGCCTCCAGGATGTTGGTCTCCAGGCTGGTGATGGTGTCGGTGCCGGTCCAGTCGTCGACGTAGCCGAGCAGCCCGATCAGGCTCAGCAGCAGTGGCGGCACGGACAGCAGAGTGAAGAAGGCCGCCTCCGCCGCCAGACCCAGGATCCGGTACTCGACGCACGAGTTGACGGTGTCCTTGAGCAACAGCCATGCCGTCCTGCGCTTGGAGACGTTCCGGTAGAGGACTCGCGCGCGATGGAGTCGGCCGCTGGGGCTCTCGGGAAGTTCACTTGCTGCCTGCACGCCCTAACGGTATCGGGCGGGCGCTACCCCTCTCACCCTCCGGTGCCCCGGTCAGGGCGCGGCGCCCGTGCGCCGCTCCCCTCCCTCCGTTCCCGTGACGCAGCAGAAAACGACGGGAAACCCAGTGGAAACCGGGCGGAACGATACGGCAGATAAATCGAATACTATTTCTGTCATGCCCTTGGCGGCCATATTTCGGAACCCGTAAACGGAATACCGCCCGGCAATTACACCTGCCTCACGGAAAGCTTCCTGGTGAGGCGGGCGAACAGGCGGTCGCAATCTACGCGAAAAGTCGTTGCTCTGTAACAGGAAAGCGACATTACGCCAGGCCACCTTGACCCGTTCATAACCGGGTCGAAACAATTCGGATTGCATTCTCCGGGGCACACCCACCCAAGGGAGTGCGAACCAAGACGACACGGGGGCATCCGGGCCCCGACCAAGCCCGATCAAGTCGACACCGTGCCGCACGCCTCGCCCATCGACATTTTCCGCTCGCACCTCGCATACGTCATTTCGTCCCCTACGCCATTCCCCATATCGCGTCTCCTGTCACTTCCGCCCGCAGCTGCACTGCGGGCAGACGGCGGACGCGAAATCCACCGTGCCAATTTACGGAGCGACCCATGCCTTTATCGACACCGCGCATCGCCGGTGTAGACGTGGCCCGTGGCCTCGCACTGCTCGGTATGTTCTCCGTGCACGTATTCGGAGCGTTCGAGCCGGACGACTCGCCGACGGTGGCCTGGCAGTTGGCGGGCGGCCGGTCCTCGGCGACCTTCGCATTGGTGGCCGGAGTCGGCCTCGCCTTCACCACCGGTGGCCGTACGCCCCGTGTCGGCCGCGGCTCGCTCGCCGCGGTCACCGCCCGGGCGCTGACCGTCGGTCTGATCGGCCTGCTCCTGGGCTACGCCGCCAACGCGGGCGGCCTCGAAGTCGACGTCATCCTCGCCTTCTACGCCCTGCTGTTCCTGCTCGCCCTGCCCCTGCTGGCCCTGCGGGCACGGACGTTGGCCTGCATCGCGCTCACCCTGGGGGTGGTCGCGCCGCTCCTCGTCCACCTGCTCCGGGGGGTGCTGCCCGAACCCGTCTTCGACGGTGATCCGACACTCCAGGACGTCGTCACCGACCCGGCCGGTCTCCTCGGCGACCTCCTCGTCCACGGCGCCTATCCGGTCCTGGCGTGGATGGCGTACCTCTGCGCGGGGCTCGCCATCGGGCGCCTCGACCTCTTCGACCGGCGCACCGCGACCCGGCTGCTGACCGGCGGGCTGGCGCTCGCCGCCGCCTCCTGGCTGGTCTGCTCGTTGTGGCTCTTCCGCTGGGGCGGTCTGGAGCGGCTGCGGCAGGCCGAGTTCCCCGACGCGACCGGGCCGCATGCCCGCGACGAGGTCCTGTGGGACACCCCGGACGGCTCGACCTGGTGGTCGATGATCTCCCGCGCCCCGCACTCCACCTCACCGTTCGACCTGCTGCACACCCTCGGCGCGGCCACGGTCCTGTTCGCGGCGGTCCTGCTGCTGACCCGGATCACCGTGGTGCGGCGGGCCCTGCTCCCGCTGGCGGCTGCGGGAAGCATGCCGCTGACCCTCTACACCGCCCATGTCCTGTTCCTCGCCACCGGGGCCCTGAACGGCTCCCGCGACCTGCAGTACGCCGTGCTGGTCGCGGGCTCGCTGCTCTTCGCGGTCGGGTGGCGGCTCACCAGGGGCCAGGGACCCCTGGAGGCCGTGGTCGCGGGCGCGGCGCGGCACGCCCGGGAGTGGGAACGGCGGCGCGCACAGGGCAGCCCGCCGGAGCCGCCGGTCCACCGATCCGAACCGATCGAACCGACCGACCTGACCGAACTGACCGAACGAAACGAAAGCCAGGACCAGCACCGCTAGGGAGCTCATCGTGGGGGGAAAAGTGGGGGGAACACCGATCGAGTTGGCGCCCATGCCGCCGACCGATCCGACCAAGCACACGACCGAAGACGCGGCCAGGCACACGACCGGCGCCGGGGGCGGCACCGAGCAGATCCTCGCCGAGGTGCTCGCGGCTGTCGTGAAGACCGACCAAGTACCGCTCGACAGCCACTTCTTCGACGATCTCGGTGCCAACTCCCTGGTCATGGCGCACTTCTGCGCCCGGGTCAGGAAGCGCGACGATCTGCCGTCGGTGTCGATGAAGGACGTGTACGGCAATCCGACGATCCGGAGTCTGGCGGCGGCACTCACCGACGCCCCGGCAGAGGCGCCCGTCGCACCGCCGGCCGAGGCCCCGGCGCCCGGCAGCACCTCGCGGTATGTCCTGTGCGGGGCCGCACAGTTGATCATCTTCGCCGCGTACTGCTTCCTCACCGGGCTCGTCACCGTCGAGGGCTACCAGTGGATCAACGCCGGTTCGGGGGCCGTCGACGTCTATCTGCGGTCGGTCGTGTCCGGCGGCGCCGCCTTCGTGGGGATGTGTGTGCTGCCGGTGGTCGCCAAGTGGGTGCTGGTCGGCCGGTGGCAGCGGGCCGAGTTCCCCGTCTGGGGTCTGACCTATCTGCGCTTCTGGACGGTCAGGGCACTGCTCAACGCCAACCCGATGCGCCTGTTCACCGGGAACCCGCTGTACGTGCTCTACCTGCGGGCGCTCGGCGCGCGGATCGGCAAGGGCGTCACCATCCTCTCGCCGGCCCTCCCGGTCTGCACCGACCTGCTCACGGTCGGCGCCGGCACGATCATCCGCAAGGACTCCTCCTTCCTCTGCTACCGGGTCGTCGCCGGACGAGTCCAGACCGGGCCGGTCACCCTCGGCAGGGACGTCCACATCGGCGAGAAGACCGTGCTCGACATCGGCACGTCGATGGGCGACGGGTCCCAGCTCGGCCACGCCTCGGCGCTGTTCGAGGGCCAGGCGGTACCGGCCGGCCTGCGCTGGCACGGCTCGCCCGCCCAGCCGACGGACGTGGACTACGTACGGATCCCCGGGGCCCACTGCTCCACCGCCCGACGGGCCGCCTACGGTTTCGCCAGTCTTCTCCAGCTCCTGCTGGTGTACGTGCCGTTGACGGTCGGCGGCGGCTTTCTCCTGCTCGACCTGGCACCCCGTCTTGAGATGCTGGTCGATCCGGACGTGGCCGACATGGCCTCGGTCCGCTTCTACGCCGAGGCGGTGGGCCTCTCCCTCGCGCTCTTCGCCGCAGTGATCGTCGTCGGAGCCGTGACCGTGTCCCTGGTCCCCCGGCTGCTGAACCTGGTGATCCGGCCCGAGCGGGTCTATCCGCTGTACGGCCCGCGCTACGGGGCGCAGCGGGCCATCACCCGCATGACCAACCTCAAGTTCTTCAAGTGGCTGTGCGGCGACAGCTCGTACATCGTCCACTATCTGCGGGCCATCGGCTACGACCTCTCGCACGTCGAGCAGACCGGCTCCAACTTCGGTACGGAGATGCAGCACGACAACCCGTACCTGGTGTCCGTCGGCCGCGGCACGATGGTCGCCGACGGCTTGTCGGTCCTCAACGCCGACTACTCCGCCACGTCCTTCCGCGTCTCACGGGCGTCCATCGGAGCGCACAGCTTCCTCGGCAACCACATCGCCTACCCCGTCGGGGGCCGCACCGGCCAGAACGTCCTGCTGGCCACCAAGGTGATGGTGCCGCTGGACGGCGAACTCCGCGAGAACGTCGGTCTGTTGGGCTCGCCGCCCTTCGAGATCCCGCGGTCGGTGGAGCGCGACACCGACTTCGACCAACTGCGTGAGGGTGACGAGTTCCACCGCCGTCTCGCCGCGAAGAACCGCTACAACCTGCGTTCGATGGGCCTGTTCCTGTTCCTCCGCTGGCTGCACTCCTTCCTCCTGACGGTGCTCGGCTTCGCCGCCTTCGCCGTGTACGGCACGCACGGCATCGCCGCCGGCGCGCTGGTCGGCGCGTCCCTGGTCCTCAGGCTCGTGCTCACCGCCGGGTACTACGTGCTGATCGAGCGGCTCATCACCCGGTTCCGGCGCCTGGTACCGCGGCTGGTGTCCATCTACGACCCGCACTTCTGGTGGCAGGAACGGCTGTGGAAGGTGCCGGTCGACTTCCTCGTCGTGTTCAACGGGACGCCGTTCAAGAGCCTGCTGTGGCGGCTGCTGGGCGTCCGTATCGGGCGCAGGGTCTTCGACGACGGCGCCATCATCACCGAGCGCACGCTCACCACGATCGGCGACGACTGCACGCTCGGCGCCCACAGCAAGATCCAGGCCCACTCGCAGGAGGACGGCACCTACAAGTCCGACCACATCGTCCTCGGCGCGGGCGTCACGCTCGGCACCGGCGCGCTCGTCCACTACGGCGTGTCGATGGGCGAGGGTTCCCAGCTCGCCCCGGACTCCTTCCTGATGAAGGGCGAGGACGTGCCGTGCCTGGCCCGCTGGGGCGGCAACCCGGCGGTGGCCCTGCGCGGCGACCAGGTCGCACCGGCCGCCGGACAGACCGACCAGATCGCGCACACCGCACACACCGCACAGATTTCGACGGGGGCAGTCCGATGAACACGGTCCCACGCTGGACACCCGGCCCGGTACCGGGCAAGGACCCGCAGGACAGGCGGCACTCGGTGTACGCCGAGTACGAAGTCCCGCTGGAAGCAGGCCTGTTGAGGTCGGCCTCGTTCGGGTCCGCGCTGCTCGCCGCGCACGCCAAGGTCCTCGCCGCACTCTCCGGTGAGCGGGAGGTCACCACCGGGTACGTGGCGGTGAAGGGCGGACGGCCCGTGCCCCGCCGGATGCTGGTCGGCCCCGGCTCCTGGCGGGAGCTGCTGGCGCTGACGGACCTCGCCGACGAGGTGGGCGAAGACGACGAGCCGCCCTGCGAGACCGTGCTCGACCCGCACGGCGGCGACCCCGCGGACTGCGGCGCCGACGGCACCGTGTTGCACCTGAGCGTCGGCGAGCGCACCCTGCGCCTGCGCCACCGCACCGATGTCCTCGACACCGGCGCGGCTGCCCGGATCGCCGGCTACCACCTCACCGCGCTCTCCCTGATGGCCGCCGACCCGGACGCCGACCACGAGTCGCGGAGCCTGCTGTCGGGAGAAGAACTCGCCTTCCAGCTGGACGGGTTGGCAGGACCGGACCGTGAACTCCCGGACCGCCGGGTGCACGAGCTGTTCGAGGAGCGGGTACGGCAGCACCCGGACGCGGTAGCGGCCGTGCTGGGCGGCACGGAGTGGACCTACCGGGAGCTCAACTCCCGGGCGAACCAGCTCGGTCGGGCGCTGCTGGCCCGCGGGCTGGCCCGTGAGGGTGTCGTCGCCGTGGTCACCGAGCGCAACCTCGACTGGATGGCCGCCGTGCTCGGGGTGCTCAAGGCGGGCGGTGTCTATCTGCCGGTCGAGCCGCACTTCCCGGCCGAGCGCATCGCCTCGACCCTCACCCGCGCCGAGTGCGCGTTCGTCGTCACCGAGCAGGGCAGCACCACCACGCTCGACGGCACGGGGACGGACGTGCCGAGGCTGTACGTCGACGAGATCGGGGCGGAGGGGCACGCGGACGAGGACCTCGGGGTGAGCGTCGGCGCTGACCAACTGGCCTACATCTACTTCACGTCCGGGTCGACCGGTGAGCCCAAGGGCGCGATGTGCGAGCACGCGGGTTTCGTCAACCACGTCCTCGCCAAGCTGGAGGACCTGGGCGTCGGCGAGGGGCAGGTGGTCGCACAGACCGCTCCCCAGTGCTTCGACATCTCGCTGTGGCAGCTGGTGTCCGCGCTGCTCGTCGGCGGCCGGACACTGCTGGTCGGGCAGGACGTGATCCTGGACGTGCCCCGGTTCGTCGACACGATCGTGGACGGCGGGGTCAATGTGCTCCAGATCGTGCCGTCGTATCTGGAGGCCGTGCTGGCCGAGTTGGAGCAGCGGCCACGCGAACTCCCCGACCTGCGCTGTGTGTCGGTCACCGGGGAGGCGGTGAAGCGGGAGCTGGTCCAGCGCTGGTTCGCCGCCCAGCCCGGCATCAGGGTCGTCAACGCCTATGGCCTGACCGAGACTTCGGACGACACCAACCACGAGGTGATGGACCGGGTGCCGGACGGGCCGCGCGTTCCGCTCGGCCGGCCCGTGCGCAACGTACGCGTGTACGTCGTCGACGAGCACCTCGCGCCCGTGCCGCTCGGGGCGCCCGGCGAGATCGTGTTCTCCGGGGTGTGTGTCGGGCGCGGGTATGTCAACGACCCCGAGCGCACGGCGGCGGCGTTCACCCTGGACCCCTACCGGCCCGGTGAGCGGCTCTACCGCAGCGGTGACCACGGACGCTGGCTGTCCGACGGCAAACTGGAGTTCCTCGGGCGCCGGGACACCCAGGTCAAGCTGCGCGGCTTCCGGATCGAGATCGGCGAGATCGAGAACGCGCTGCTGCGGGTGCCCGGGGTCCGGGACGGCGCCGTGGTGGTCGTGCGGGGCGCACGGCTGGTGGCGTTCTGCACCGGCGCCGAACTCGTCGGCGTAAAGGAGCGGTTGGCCGAATCACTGCCCGCGTACATGGTTCCGGGGGCCGTGTACTGGCGGGAGCGGCTGCCGCTCACCGCCAACGGCAAGACCGACCGCAGGAAGCTCACCGCGCTCGCGGAGGAGCTCGCCCTGGCCGAAGACCGTGCCGGGGACGGCGTGCGGGGCCCGGAGACCGCCGGTGAGCGGCGGCTGGCCGCCGCCTGGGCCGAGGTGCTCGGCGTCGCGCCGGACCGGATCGGCCGCCTGGACCACTTCTTCGACCGCGGCGGCACCTCGCTGTCGGCGGTCCGGCTCGCGATCGCCCTGGGCCGGGCGATCACCCCCAAGGACGTCATCCGCCGCCCGGTCCTCGCGGACCTGGCCGAGCTGCTCGACACACCGGCCGCCACAGCCTGACGACGGCCGCGCACCGCACCGAAAGGAACGACACCATGACATTCTCGTCCCCTTCCTCGACATCGACTCCTCTGCCCCAGCCGTCACTTACCGGCGTCGAGCTGCTTCCCGGCCGGCCGCCGGTCCTGCGCACCCCGCCCGTCACCGACCCGGCGGAGTGGGCGGGCACCCATCGGGACGCGCTGCGGGCGGCCGTCGCGGAGCACGGCTCGCTGCTGGTGCGTGGGCTCGGCCTGCACGAGCCGGCCACGACCGGCGCCGTTCTGCGGCGGCTGGCCGACGGCCTGATGAGCGACCAGGAGGCCTTCGCACCCCGGCGGCAGTACACCGACGGCGTGTACTCCTCCTCCAAGTGGCCGCCGAACCAGCCGATGTGCATGCACCACGAGCTGAGCTACGCGCTGGAGTTCCCCGGCCTGCTGCTGTTCGCCTGCCTCGAAGCACCCGCCGAGGGCGGCGCGACCGGGGTCGCCGACTCGGCGGCCGTGCTCGACGCGCTGCCCGCCGAACTCGTCCGACGCTTCGAGCGGGAGGGCTGGTTGCTCACCCGGACGTTCAACGACGAGATAGGCGCGACGGTCGCCGAGGCCTTCGGCACCGCCGACCGGGCTTCCGTCGAGCGCTACTGCCGAGCCCACGCCATCGAGTTCGTGTGGGAGCTGGACGGCTCCCTGCGCACGCGCCAGCGCCGCGGTGCCGTTCTGCGCCACCCGGTCACCGGCCACCGCTGCTGGTTCAACCAGATCGCGTTCCTCAACGAGTGGACGATGGACCCGGAGGTCCACGAGTACCTGGTCGACGTGTACGGAGCCGACGGTCTCCCCTTCAACACCCGCTATGGCAACGGCGATCCGATCGGCGAGGACGTCGTCCAGACCCTCAACGAGGTGTACGCGGCGCACACCGTGCGCGAGCCGTGGCGCGGCGGCGATCTGCTGCTCGTCGACAACATCCGTACGGCGCACAGCCGGGAGCCCTTCGAAGGGCCGCGCGAGGTCCTCGCCGCCCTCGCCGACCCGGTCCGCCGCACGGACTCCGTCTACTCCGGCAACTCCGGCAACTCCTCTGAAGGGACAGCTTCATGACCACGAACCCTGTCACGGTCCCGCCGTTCTCGGTCATCTCCGGTGAGCAGGTCCAACAGGCTCTCCAGGGGCGGGAGTCGGACGTCGTCGACCTGGTCGAGGCGGTGTACCGGCTGCACGGGGCCGGGGACTCGGTGAACCCGCCCTCGTACTTCCTGCGCTTTCCCGACCGTCCGTCGTCGCGGATCATCGCGCTGCCCGCGTCGATCGGCGGGGACGTGCGCGTGGACGGGCTGAAGTGGGTCTCCAGTTTCCCGGAGAACGTGGCGGCCGGGATTCCGCGGGCATCGGCCGTGCTGATCCTCAACGACCACGACACGGGCTATCCGTTCGCCTGCCTGGAGAGCTCCATCATCAGCGCCTCGCGCACGGCTGCCTCGGCCGCGCTGGCCGCCGACCGGCTGAGCCGGGGACGCGCCCGCCCGACCCGGGTGGGGTTCGTCGGCACCGGGCTCATCGCCCGCTACATCCACGCCTATCTGTGCGCCACCGGCTGGGAGTTCGACGAGACGGGCGTGTTCGACCTGTCCGCCGACAGCGCGGCCGGTTTCCGCGGCTATCTGGAGCGGTCGGAGGGCGGTGGCAAGGTCACCGTGCACGACAGCTCCGAACAGCTGGTCAGGTCGAGCGACTTGCTGGTGTTCGCCACCGTCGCGGCGAAACCGCACATCCACGACGTGTCGTGGTTCGACCACCATCCGCTCGTCCTGCATGTCTCGTTGCGCGACCTCGCACCCGAGATCCTGCTCGCCTCGGCGAACTACGTCGACGACGTCGAGCACTGCCTGAAGGCGGAGACCTCGCCGCATCTGGCCGAACAGCTCACCGGCGGACGGGAGTTCGTCGACGGCACGCTGGACGACGTACTCACCGGGCGCACCAAGGTGCCGGTGGACCGGCCGGTGGTGTTCTCGCCCTTCGGCCTCGGAGTGCTCGACCTCGCCGTCGGCCGGTTCGTCCACGACGAGGTGGCCCGCCGCGGCGAACTGCGTGTCGTCGACGGCTTCTTCCACGAACTGCGCCGGCACGGCTGACCCCTTCGGGTGCCGTGCCACAGATCAGGTGTGCCGAGGACGGGCGCGCCGCACACAGGGGGACAACATGCCAGTCATTTCCCAGCCGTCGGACTTCAACGAGGAAGAGCTCTACGTCGACCTGCGGGCCACCGTGGGGCTGCCTCTCTTCCTGAAGTGCGAGGGGTTCAACTTCGCCGGTTCGATCAAGATGAAGGCCGCCTACGAGATGGTGACGGCAGCCGAACGGGACGGCAGGCTGCGGCCGGGATCCGTTCTCGTGGAGTCCTCGTCCGGCAACCTGGGCGTGGCGCTCAGTGTGCTCGCGGCGAGCCGGGGCTACCGGTTCCTGTGCGTGACGGACTCCCGTTGCAACGCGCAGGCGATCCGCACGATGGAGGCGCTGGGCAGCCGGGTGCACGTCATCGACCGGCCCGATCTGCACGGCGGTTTCCTGGGCGCCCGGATCGGCCACGTCCGCGCACTGTGCGCCTCCGACGAGCGGTATGTCTGGCTCAACCAGTACGCCAACCAGGGGAACTGGCGGGCGCACTACCGTACGACGGCACCGGCGATCGCCCGCCGGTTCCCGGGCCTGGACGTCCTGTTCGTCGGCGCCGGCACCACCGGCACGCTGATGGGCTGCGCGCGCTGGTTCTGGCAGTGGAACAGGCGGGTGCGGATCGTCGCCGTGGACGCGGTCGGCTCGGTCACCTTCGGGGGTCCGCCGGGGCCCCGGATGATCCCGGGCCTGGGCACGAGCGTACGGCCGCCGCTGCTCGACGAGTCGTACCTCGACGAGGTGATCCACGTCGAGGAACCGGACGCGGTGCGCGTCTGCCGCCGGCTGGCCTCCCGGGGCTTCCTGTTCGGCGGGTCCACGGGCACGGTGATCAGCGGGGCGACCCAGTGGCTGGCCCGGCACGACGGCCGTGACCTCACGGCGGTGGCGATCGCACCGGACCTCGGCGAGCGCTACCTCGACACCGTGTACCACCCCGGCTGGCTGGAGGCCCTCCAGGGCGAGCAGGCCGCCGGCCAGAACCTCGCGTCCCTCGCCTCCGACGAACTGGCGGCCCTCTCCCGGCCGGCCTGACGGGCGGGAACGGCACGGGTGCCGCCCGGCGGGGGCTGTGTCCGTCAGCGGATCCGGCCGCGGGGGTGACCAGGCGCGTACACGGTAGGTTCCCTGTATGGCAGCCAGCACCCACACCGTGACCAACCAGGTGCCGCCCCTGGTCGGATATGACGTGTTCAGCGCCGACAAGGCCCTGGTCGCGGCCGTCGAGCGGCACCTGGACCCCGGGCTTCTGGAGGAGGCCCGGGACGACCTGTCCGGACTGGGCCGGTCCGCCGGGTCCGCGCAGGTGCAGGAATGGGGAGCGCTCGCCAACGAGAACCCCCCGAAGCTGCGGACACACGACCGGTACGGCAACCGGATCGACGAGGTGGAGTTCCATCCGGCCTGGCACCGGCTGCTCGGCAAGGGCGTCTCGGCCGGGCTGACGGCGGCCTGGACGCGGCCGGGCGGGCATGTGCGGCGGGCCGCGGGGTTCGTGGTCTGGTCCCAGGCCGAGGCGGGCCACGGCTGCCCGCTGTCGATGACCCACGCGGCGGTGCCCGCGCTGCGCACCGACCCGGTGCTCGCCGCCGAGTGGGAGCCCCGGCTGACGTCCACCGTCTACGAGGAGGGGCTCGGGCCGGCGGACCGGAAGGCCGGCGTGCTCTTCGGGATGGGCATGACGGAGAAACAGGGCGGCAGCGACGTACGGGCCAACACGACCGTCGCGAGGCCGCTCGCCGAGGACGGGACGTACGAGCTGACGGGCCACAAGTGGTTCTGCTCGGCGCCCATGTCGGACGGCTTCCTGGTGCTGGCGCAGGCCCCCGGCGGGGTGACCTGCTTTCTGCTGCCGCGCGTGCTGGAGGACGGCACGCGCAACGAGTTCCGGATCCAGCGGCTCAAGGACAAGCTGGGCAACCGGTCCAACGCCTCCGCCGAGGTGGAGTTCGACGGGACGTGGGTGCGCCGGGTCGGGGACGAGGGGCGCGGGGTGCGCACCATCATCGAGATGGTCTCGGCGACCCGGCTCGACTGTGTGCTCGGCGCCGCCGCGCTGATGCGGCAGGCGGTCGCCCAGGCCGTACACCACTGCGGGTACCGCGAGGCCTTCGGCGGGAAGCTCGTCGACAAGCCGCTGATGCGCAACGTGCTGGCCGATCTGGCCCTGGAGTCGGAGGCGGCGACGACACTCGCGCTGCGGCTGGCCGCCGCCTATGACGACGGCGGCGAACAGGAACGGGCTTTCCTGCGGCTCGCGTTGCCTGCCGCGAAGTACTGGGTGACCAAGCGCTGCACCCCGCTGGTGGCGGAGGCGTCCGAGTGTCTGGGCGGCAACGGCTATGTCGAGGAGTCGGGCATGCCCCGGCTGCTGCGCGAGTCGCCGCTCAACTCGGTCTGGGAGGGCGCCGGGAACGTACAGGCGCTGGACGTGCTGCGGGCCGTCCAGCGGGAGCCGGCCGCGCTCAACGCGTTCCTCCAGGAGGTCGGGAAGGCGCGCGGAGCGGACCATCGGCTGGACGGCGCCATCAAGGACCTGCTGACCGAACTCGCCGACCTGGACGGCGTCGAGGGCCGGGCGCGGCGGCTGGTCGAGCGGATCGCGCTGGTGCTCCAGGGCTCGCTGCTGGTCCGGTTCGCACCCCCGGAGACCGCCGACGCGTTCTGCGGCTCGCGCCTGGGCGGCGACTGGGGCAACGCCTTCGGCACCCTCCCGCACACCCTGGACCTGGCGTCGGTCGTGGAACGGGCCCGGCCGGTCGCCTAGCCACCCGACCGCTCATGTGGCGGGGGTGGTGCTGCGCCGACACGGCACCACCCCCGCCCACTTGCCCCGCATGGTCCGGGAGCACGGACGCCGCGTCGGCGGCGTCGCCCAAGTTTCAGACACCGCAGAGCAGTTCACCAGGGTTGCAGGGGGTTGCAACTTGTTGGCGTCTGTGTGCGGACCGTGGCCCTCCGCTCCCCCGGGGCGGCACCATAAGACATCGAGTCAGTACGGGCCGGGAGGACACAGTGGCGAACCCGCCGATGGACGTCACGCGACTCGTCGCCCGGGACGCGGCGCGGGCGGCGCGGCTCCTCAGCGACGTACGCGCGGCGCGCCTCGCCGGACAGCGACCGCGTCAGGCGCCCCGCCCGGTGATCGACCAGTCCTGGGACCGCGTGCTGCGCAGCGGCGTCGACCCCGACCACGACTTCCGGACCGGGCTGCTGACCAGCGAGGAGCTGCAGCGGCGGCGCGAGACCTCCCGGCTGCGGCACGTGCTCCCGGTGCTGCGGCAGGGGCTGTTGCCGGTCGCGGACGCCGACCAGCACATCATGGTCGTCGCGGACGAGGACGGCCGGGTGCTGTGGCGCGAGGGCAGTACGCCGGTGCTGCGCAGGGCCGACCGGTTCGGGATCGAGCCCGGCGCCGACTGGGCCGAGGACGTCGTCGGCACCAACGGCGTGGGCACCCCGGCGGTCGCCCGGCGCGCCGTACAGGTCTTCGCCTCCGAGCACTTCGTACGGTCGCTCGCCACCTGGACGTGCACGGGCGCCCCCATCCTGGACCCACGCGACGGCAGGCTGCTCGGCGTGGTGGATGTCAGTGGCCCGCTGGAGACCGTGCACCCGGCCACGCTCGCCTGGGTCGACTCGGTCGCCAAGCTCGCCGAGGCGCGGCTGCGGGAGCGGCACCACCAGTCGCTGGAGCGGCTGCGCTCGGCGGCGGCGCCGGTGCTGGCTCGGCTCGGCGGGCGGGCCCTGGCG
Source organism: Streptomyces kryoterrae (assembly GCF_054072135.1). Classification (NCBI taxonomy): domain Bacteria; kingdom Bacillati; phylum Actinomycetota; class Actinomycetes; order Kitasatosporales; family Streptomycetaceae; genus Streptomyces; species Streptomyces kryoterrae. Next base: position 1,935,776 of record NZ_CM133358.1, read on the forward strand.
GTGGACCGGGACGGCTGGACGGCCGCGGTGACCGGCCTGCCGTACACGAACCGCGTCGCCCTGCCCAAGGCGCTGTCCCCGGGCTGCCGTTGGCTGCCGGCGCTGGGACTGTGCGCGGTGGAGCCGCTGGCCGGCGGCTGGCTGATCCGCGCCGCCGCCGAGCCAGAACCGCGCGGCGCCTCGCGGATCGTCCTCGACCTGCGCAGACCGCGCCGCTGGTCGGTGGCGGTGTCGGGTCCCGCGGGTTCCTGGACCCACGAACTGAGTCCCCGGCACGCCGAGTTGCTCTACCTCCTGACCCTGCACCCCGCCGGCCGCAGCGCGGCGGGCCTGGCCGACGACGTGTTCGGCGACCCGGCCCGCACGGTGACCGTACGCGCGGAGTTGTCGCGGATACGGCGGTATCTCGGGGCGTTTCTGGACCATCGCCCGTACCGCTTCAGCGAGGACACGGAAGTTGCCGTCCTCCCTCCGGACGACCCCCGCGATCTGCTGCCCCACTCGACGGCGCCGGCAGTGGTACGGGGGCGGGGTGCGGAGGCCGACGGACGGGTGGCGGGCGACGCACAGTGACCCGAATGTGACACCGGGGTGAGGAAACGCGTCCGAACGACCCCCGGAAGCAACACAGGGGTAAGGATTCCGGCGTATTCGACCAGGCCTGGCGTCCCCTGACGTACCATCCATCACACGGCCCCCCACACTGCGACTCCGGTTCAACGCACGGAACGCGAGCCGCAGTTGGCCTGCCTCGGGAGGATGAATGACGTATCGCGGCAGACACCGCAGGCAGAGAAGGGGCAGAGCGCTGCGCGGCGTTCTCGCCGGAACCGCCCTCGCCCTGACCGCCGCGGCCACCATCGTCAGTGCCTCCCAGGCTGTGAGCAGCGACAACCCGGGGCCCCTGAGATCCATCACGTCCGCCGCCGAGCTGAAGGACTTCCAGCTCAAGGAGCACCTGGCGTCGAAGCGTTCGCTCGACCGGCTGGCAACCTCCATGGGCGGCACGGTGGGTGTGGGCACCCTCCTGGAACACACCAACCGCACGCTGCGCGACTCGGCCGAGTGCGCCCCCACCGAGACCGAGGCGCTGCCCGTCGCCCCGGCGGCCACCCGCGCGTACTGCTGGGACGACGCCGACTCGGCCAGTCAGCGCTGGCTGCCCAAGTCCGTCACCACCTCGGGGGACGCGGACGAGGACGGCCGCTGGGGCGCCAACCGGGTGATCCTCTCCGGCTGGACGCACAACGACGCCAAGACGGACGAGCCCGAGGTCTCCCGGGGTCTCGCGCGGGTCGCCGTCATCGACGCGAACGACCTGTCCGACATGACGTACCGCTGGGTGCTCCTGGTCGTCCCGACGGAGGACGGCTCGGACTACCGCAAGCTGGCCTCCTCGATCTCCGGCATGGTCTGGTACCAGGACAAGCTGCTGGTCACCGCCTCCGCCGCGGACACCGACCGCAAGTCCCTGTACGTCTACGACATGAACCGCATCCAGCACGCCTCGGTCGACAGCCCGGCGGTCGGCCGGGTGCCCGGCGGCTGGTCGGCGCACGGGTACGGGTATGTCATGCCCGCCGTCGCCTCGTACAGCCTGACCGGTGGCTCGTGTGATCCGGCGGCCGACGACCGCACCCCCTGTTTCGGGTCCCTGTCCCTGGACCGCAGCTCCACGCCCGACAGCCTGGTCGCGAGCGAGTCCTTCCCGGCCGGCGCCGATCGGCGCAGCCGCCTCTGGCGCTACTCGTTCAGCCGGGCGGGTGACCGTTCCGGCCTCCTCGCCGCGAACGCACTCGGCCGTGTGAACGCGGTGGAGGCCTACTCGACGAAGGCCACCGGCATCCGGGGCGTGCTGTCCTACCGGTCGGTGGGCGACGAGAAGGCGGACTGGTACGTCGGACTCGCCCCCGGCGCCAAGGACCGGCACGGCACCCTGTGGCGGCTCGACTCCGAGGGCGCGAAGGCCGCCCGCTGCGGCTCCGACGACGAGTCCCGCCGCTGCTGGGGCGAACACGCCGAGTCCCTCTCCTACTGGGAGGGCACCGGCGAACTCTGGTCCCTGACGGAACGGGCGGCGGACGAACACTCCGGCTGGCGCGGCACACCGGTCCCGGAACGGGTCCTGTACGCCGTACCGCTGTCGTCGGTCACCGGTTCCCTGAAATAGGTACGGCCCCCACCGGGCCCGCGGCGGACGACCCATGATTCCCTGAACGTCATGAGCAACATCGCCGTGACCACCTGGTCCCTGGAACAGACCGCGCCGACCGACCTGCTGCCCGCAGCAGGGCCCGACGGGGACGTCCGGATCGTCCGCGCCGAGGTGCCCTCCCCCGAGTTCAGCCGCTACCTCTACGCCTCCGTCGGCGGCGACATCCGCTGGACCGACCGGCTGACCTGGACGTACGCCCGCTGGCAGGAGTACCTGGAGAGGCCGGGCGTGGAAACCTGGGTCGCCTACGACCGTGGCACCCCGGCGGGCTACCTGGAGTTCGAACCCCAGGACGACGGGGCCGTGGAGATCGTCTACTTCGGGCTGATCCCCGCCTTCCGCGGTCGGCGCATCGGCGGACACCTGCTGGCGTACGGGGCCGCCCGGGCCTGGGACCTCGGGGAGCGGTGGCCGGGGCTGGCGCCGACGAAGCGGGTCTGGCTGCATACATGCAGCAAGGACGGGGAGCACGCGATGGACAACTATCTGCGTCGCGGCTTCACCCTCTTCGACACCAAGGTCGAGGAGGAGACCGAGGTGGCCACGCCCGGACCCTGGCCGGGGGCGCACCGCCTCTGACCTGCTCAGGAACGGCCGGTCGCAAAATGTTCGACCTGTCGTGAACGTGCCATGTGACCGATGACACCCTCATCTCGCTGTACGAGACAAGGGTGTCCGCATGGCGGACAATGCTGGACTGTGTCCAGATCGCCGTGACACGCTTCCGTCATGTCTGGAACTGGGATTGCCTTGGTGAGTCGGCGGCACGTCGACCTCGGCCGCATGTCCAGCGCCATCTGTCCGGCGAGCTGAAGAGCCCTCAGCACCGCCGCCCCCCTCCCCCTTGCCTCAGCCCGCGCAGAGCCGCGCGGGTCTGACCATGCGCCCGTACGCGCAGGTAAGAGCCGCTTTCCGCCTGTCCCAAAGGACTTTGAAACATGGCCGCCACCCCGCAGAACCCTGCCGCCGCGCCCCGCCGCAAGGTGAGCCGTCACCGTGGTGAGGGTCAGTGGGCCGCCGGACACTTCACCCCGCTCAACGGGAACGAGCAGTTCAAGAAGGACGACGACGGTCTCAACGTGCGGACACGCATTGAGACGATCTACTCCAAGCGGGGCTTCGACTCGATCGACCCCAACGATCTGCGCGGCCGGATGCGCTGGTGGGGCCTGTACACACAGCGCAAGCCCGGGATCGACGGCGGCAAGACCGCGATCCTGGAGCCGGAGGAGCTGGACGACAAGTACTTCATGCTGCGCGTCCGGATCGACGGCGGCCGGCTCACCACCGACCAGCTGCGGGTGATCGGCGAGATCTCGCAGGAGTTCGCGCGCGGCACGGCCGACCTCACGGACCGGCAGAACGTCCAGTACCACTGGATCCGCATCGAGGACGTCCCGGAGATCTGGAACCGGCTCGAGGCGGTCGGCCTGTCCACCACCGAGGCCTGCGGTGACACGCCCCGCGTCATCCTCGGTTCGCCGGTCGCCGGGATCGCCGAGGACGAGATCATCGACGGCACGCCCGCCATCGAGGTGATCCAGCGCCGGATCATCGGCAACAAGGACTTCTCGAACCTGCCCCGCAAGTTCAAGTCGGCGATCTCCGGCTCGCCGCTGCTGGACGTGGCGCACGAGATCAACGACATCGCCTTCGTCGGCGTGGAGCACCCCGAGCACGGCCCCGGGTTCGATGTCTGGGTCGGCGGCGGCCTCTCCACCAACCCGAAGATCGGCCAGCGCCTGGGCGCCTGGGTCTCCCTGGACGAGGTCCCGGACGTCTACGAGGGCGTCATCTCGATCTTCCGCGACCACGGCTACCGGCGGCTGCGCACCCGCGCCCGTCTGAAGTTCCTGCTCGCCGACTGGGGCGTCGAGAAGTTCCGCCAGGTCCTGGAGGACGACTACCTGAAGCGGAAGCTGACCGACGGCCCGGCCCCGGCCCAGCCCGTCGAGCGCTGGCGCGACCACGTCGGCGTGCACCGCCAGAAGGACGGCCGCTTCTACGTCGGATTCGCCCCGCGCGTCGGCCGCGTGGACGGCACGATCCTCACGAAGATCGCCGAACTCGCCGAGGCCCACGGCTCGGGCCGCCTCAGCACCACCGTCGAGCAGAAGATGATCGTGCTCGATGTCGAGGAGGGACAGGTCGACTCGCTCGTCGAGGGCCTGCAGGCGCTCGACCTGACCGTCAACCCGTCCCCGTTCCGACGCGGCACGATGGCCTGCACCGGCATCGAGTACTGCAAGCTCGCGATCGTCGAGACGAAGGCGCGCGGCGCCTCCCTTATCGACGAACTGGAGCGCCGTATCCCGGAGTTCGACGAGCCGATCACCATCAACATCAACGGCTGCCCGAACGCCTGCGCCCGTATCCAGGTCGCGGACATCGGTCTCAAGGGCCAGTTGGTCCTGAACGACGCGGGCGAGCAGGTCGAGGGCTTCCAGGTCCACCTGGGCGGCGCCCTCGGTCTGGAGGCCGGTTTCGGCCGCAAGGTCCGTGGTCTGAAGGTGACTTCGGACGAGCTGCCGGACTACGTCGAGCGCGTGCTGAAGAACTTCCAGGCGGAGCGCGAGGACGGCGAGCGGTTCGCCACCTGGGCCCTGCGGGCCGGCGAGGAGTCCCTGTCGTGAGCGTCAGCGAACGGCAGCGAAAGGAGGGGCCATGAGTGAGCGTGCCGCCCCCTTCCACTGCCCCTACTGCGGCGACGAGGACCTGCGCCCGAACGACCAGGGCCACGGCGCCTGGGAATGCGGAGCCTGCAACCGAGCCTTCCAGTTGAAGTTCCTCGGGCTGCTTGCTCGCGGATTTCAGCACCGGGAAACCGGAGGGGACGAGATATGACGACGGTTCAGAAAGACCGTACGACCGACGACTTGAAGGCGCTCGCCGAGCAGGCGGGACGTGACCTGGAGGACGCCTCCGCACTGGAGATCCTCACGTGGGCCACAGCCACCTTTGGTAGGAAGTTCTGCGTGACCTCCTCCATGGAGGACGCGGTGGTCGCCCACCTCGCCTCCCGTGCCATGCCCGGTGTGGACGTCGTGTTCCTCGACACCGGCTACCACTTCCCCGAGACCATCGGCACCCGCGACGCGGTCGAGGCCGTGATGGACGTCCGCGTCCTCACCCTGACCCCGGTCCAGACGGTCGCCGAACAGGACGCCGAATACGGGCCGAAGCTGCACGACCGCGACCCCGACCTGTGCTGCAAGCTCCGCAAGGTCGAGCCCCTGGAGCGGGGTCTCAAGGAGTACGCGGCCTGGGCGACCGGACTGCGCCGCGACGAGTCCCCGACCCGGGCGAACACCCCGGTCGTCGGCTGGGACGAGAAGCGGCAGAAGGTCAAGGTCTCCCCGATCGCCCGCTGGACACAGGACGACGTGGACGCGTACGTCACCGAACACGGCGTACTCACCAACCCGTTGCTGATGGACGGCTACGCGTCCGTCGGCTGCGCGCCCTGCACCCGCCGGGTGCTGGAGGGCGAGGACGCGCGCGCCGGCCGCTGGGCGGGCCGCGGCAAGACCGAGTGCGGGCTGCACGGCTGATGAACCGGACCGAGACCGCGACCCCCGAGGACCAGGAGATACCAGTGACGACCGGAGCCACCGTATGGCTCACGGGTCTGCCGAGCGCCGGCAAGACCACCATCGCGTACGAACTGGCCGGCCGGCTGCGCGAGGAGGGCCACCTCGTCGAGGTGCTGGACGGCGACGAGATCCGCGAGTTCATCTCGGCGGGCCTCGGCTTCAGCCGCGAGGACCGGCACACGAACGTGCAGCGCATCGGCTTCCTCGCCGAACTGCTCGCCCGTAACGGCGTCAAGACGCTGGTCCCGGTGATCGCGCCGTACGCGGACAGCCGCGAGGCGGTGCGCAAGCGCCACCAGGAGAGCGGTGCCGCGTATGTCGAGGTGCATGTGGCGACCCCGGTCGAGGTGTGCTCCGTACGCGATGTGAAGGGTCTGTACGCCAAGCAGGCAGCGGGCGAGCTGACCGGGCTCACCGGGGTCGACGACCCGTACGAGGAGCCCGAGACGCCGGATCTGCGGATCGAGTCGCAGGACCAGACCGTCCAGGAGTCCGCGGCGGCCGTCCACGCGCTGCTCGCCGAGAGGGGACTGGCATGACGACGCCCGTTACCAAGGTGCACGGGGGCGCCACCGACGCCCCGTACACCCTCTCCCACCTGGACGCCCTCGAGTCAGAGGCCGTGCACATCTTCCGTGAGGTGGCGGGTGAGTTCGAGCGGCCGGTGATCCTTTTCTCCGGCGGCAAGGACTCCATCGTCATGCTGCATGTGGCGCTGAAGGCGTTCGCCCCGGCCTCGATCCCGTTCTCGCTGCTGCACGTCGACACCGGGCACAACTTCCCCGAGGTACTGGAGTACCGCGACCGGGCGGTGGCGGCTCATGGGCTGCGGCTGCATGTCGCCTCCGTGCAGGACTACATCGACAGCGGGGTGCTGAAGGAGCGGTCGGACGGGACCCGCAACCCGCTCCAGACGCTGCCGCTGACGGAGAAGATCCAGGCCGAGAAGTTCGACGCGGTGTTCGGCGGCGGCCGTCGCGACGAGGAGAAGGCCCGGGCCAAGGAACGGGTGTTCTCGCTGCGGGACGAGTTCTCGCAGTGGGACCCGCGCCGCCAGCGCCCCGAGCTGTGGAACCTCTACAACGGGCGGCACGCGCCCGGCGAGCACGTCCGCGTGTTCCCGCTCTCCAACTGGACCGAGCTGGACGTGTGGCAGTACATCGCCCGCGAGGGCATCGAGCTGCCGGACATCTACTTCGCGCACGAGCGTGAGGTGTTCCAGCGGGCCGGGATGTGGCTGACCGCCGGCGAGTGGGGCGGGCCCAAATCCGACGAGACCGTCGAGAAGCGGCAGGTCCGCTACCGCACGGTGGGCGACATGTCCTGCACGGGCGCCGTCGACTCGGACGCGGTGACGCTGGACGACGTCATCGCCGAGATCGCCGCCTCCCGGCTGACCGAGCGGGGCGCCACCCGCGCCGACGACAAGATGTCCGAGGCCGCGATGGAAGACCGTAAGCGCGAGGGGTACTTCTAGCCATGAACACGACCACGCAACTCACGGAACTGTACGAGACCACGCTCCTGCGGTTCGCCACAGCCGGGTCCGTCGACGACGGCAAGTCCACCCTCGTGGGCCGGCTCCTGCACGACTCCAAGTCGATCCTCACCGACCAGCTGGAGGCCGTCGAGCGCGCGTCGGCGAGCCGCGGCCAGGACACCCCGGACCTCGCGCTGCTGACGGACGGGCTGCGCGCCGAGCGCGAGCAGGGCATCACGATCGACGTGGCGTACCGCTACTTCGCCACGCCCAGGCGCCGGTTCATCCTCGCCGACACGCCCGGCCACGTGCAGTACACCCGCAACATGGTGACGGGTGCCTCCACGGCCGAGCTGACGGTGATCCTGATCGACGCCCGCAACGGCGTCGTCGAGCAGACCCGCCGGCACGCCGCCCTCGCGGCGCTGCTCCGCGTCCCGCACGTGGTCCTCGCGGTCAACAAGATGGACCTCGTCGACTACCAGGAGTCCGTGTTCGCCGCGATCGCCGAGGAGTTCACGGCGTACGCGCTGGAGCTGGGCGTCCCGGAGATCACCGCGATCCCGATCTCGGCGCTGGCCGGCGACAACGTGGTGGACCCGTCCGCGAACATGGACTGGTACGGCGGGCCGACCTTCCTGGAGCACCTGGAGACGGTCCCGGTCGCCCACGACCTGAGCCACTGCCACGCCCGCCTTCCCGTGCAGTACGTGATCCGGCCGCAGACCGCCGAACACCCCGACTACCGGGGTTACGCGGGCCAGATCGCCTCCGGTTCCTTCCGCGTCGGCGAGTCCGTCACGGTCCTGCCGTCCGGCCACGCGTCGAGGATCTCCGGTATCGACCTGCTCGGCGTACCGGTCGACATCGCCTACACCACGCAGTCGGTGACCGTCCTGCTGGAGGACGACATCGACATCTCGCGCGGCGACCTGATCGTGCCCAGCAAGGACGCGCCGCCGACCACACAGGACGTCGAGGCGACGGTGTGCCATGTCGCCGACGCGCCGCTGACGGTCGGTCACCGGGTGCTCCTCAAGCACGGCACCCGTACGGTCAAGGCGATCGTCAAGGACATCCCGTCCCGTCTCACGCTCGACGACCTGTCCCTGCACCCGCATCCGGGACAGCTCGTCGCCAACGACATCGGCCGCGTGAAGATCCGTACCGCCGAGCCGCTGCCCGTCGACTCGTACGCCGACTCTCGGCGCACCGGCTCGTTCATCCTGATCGACCCGAACGACGGCACCACGCTCACCGCGGGCATGGTCGGCGAGTCGTTCGCGTCGCCCGAGCCCGTCAAGAACGAGGCCGACGACGACGGTTGGGACTTCTGACATGAACTCCACCGATTTCTACTCCACGTTCGCGAAGGAGGGCGGCCGCGTCGGCAGCGGCGCCCTCGGCAGCGGGCAGGGCGGGGTCGCGCGATGTGCGTGCTGACGTACGCGCACTGCCTGCGCGCCCTGTCCCCCCACCGGACGTCCCGACGACGAAGACCTGCCGACCTCCCGGCCACGACCTGAGGGCGTGACCGCCGGGCCAACGAGAGGAACCCCTCCCGTGCCTGCCAACCGCTCAGCACTCCTCCGCCGCGGCCTCGCCGTGGCGACCGCACTCCCCCTCCTGACGCTCGCCGCCTGCGGTTACGGGTCGGACTCGAAGGACGACAGCTCCAAGGCGAAGGTCGCCGCCGGCGCCCAGAAGATCGACGGGCTCGACTCCGTCAAGATCGGCTACTTCGGCAACCTGACCCACGGCACCGCGCTGGTCGGTGTGAACAAGGGCTACTTCCAGAAGGCGCTGGGCGCCACCGAGGCGAAGTACCAGGTCTTCAACGCCGGTCCTTCCGAGATCGAGGCCCTCAACTCCGGCTCGATCGACATCGGCTGGATCGGCCCCTCCCCGTCGATCAACGGCTACACCAAGTCCAAGGGCACCAACCTGCGCATCATCGGCGGTTCGGCGTCCGGCGGTGTGAAGCTCGTCGTCAACCCGGACAAGATCAAGTCCGTCAAGGACGTCAAGGGCAAGAAGATCGCCACCCCGCAGCTGGGCAACACCCAGGACGTGGCGTTCCTCAACTGGATCGCCGACCAGGGCTGGAAGGTCGACGCGGAGAGCGGCAAGGGCGACGTGTCGGTCGTCCGCACCGACAACAAGGTCACCCCGGACGCCTACAAGTCGGGTTCCATCGACGGCGCCTGGGTCCCTGAGCCGACCGCGTCCAAGCTGGTCGCCGAGGGCGCGAAGGTGCTGATCGACGAGGCGGACCTGTGGCCGGACAAGAAGTTCGTGATCACGAACATCATCGTGTCGCAGAAGTTCCTCAAGGCTCACCCGAAGGCCGTCGAGGCGGTTCTGAAGGCCTCGGTCGACACCAACAAGTGGATCAACGCCAACTCCGACGCGGCCAAGGCCGCGGCCAACGCCCAGCTCGCGATCGACTCCGGCAAGGCGCTGAAGCCCGAGGTCATCGACCCGGCGTGGAAGTCCATCCAGTTCACCAACGACCCGCTGGCCTCCACCCTCAACTCCGAGGCTGAGCACGCGGTCAAGGCCGGTCTGCTCGAGGACCCGCTGCTGAAGGGCATCTACGACCTCACCCCCCTCAACAACGTCCTGAAGGCCGAGGGCGAGAGCCCGGTCGACGACGCCGGTCTCGGCGTCCAGTAGTCCCCATCCCGAGAGTTCCCAGGAGGTGACGACCATGGCCACCGCGATCGCCAAGGCCGAACGGGCCGAGTCAGTCGAGTACGCCGCCCGAATCGAGCACGTATCGAAGTCCTTCGCCGGGCCCGCCGGGCAGCAGCTCGTCCTCGACGACATCACGCTCGATGTCGCACCGGGTGAGTTCGTCACCCTCCTGGGGGCCTCGGGCTGCGGCAAGTCCACCCTGCTCAACCTCGTCGCGGGTCTCGACGACCCGAGCGCGGGCAGTATCAAGACCGACGGGCGACCGTCCCTGATGTTCCAGGAGCACGCCCTCTTCCCGTGGCTGACCGCGGGCCGGAACATCGAACTCGCCCTGAAACTGGGGGGAGTTCCGAAGAACGAGCGGCGCGGACGCGCCGACGAGCTGCTCGCGCTCGTCCGGCTCCAGGGTTCGTACGACAAGCGGGTGCACGAGCTGTCCGGCGGAATGCGCCAGCGGGTCGCGCTGGCCCGGGCGCTGGCCCAGGAGAGCCGACTGCTGTTGATGGACGAGCCGTTCGCGGCGCTCGACGCGATCACGCGTGACGTCCTGCACGACGAGCTGACCCGGATCTGGGCGGAGACGGGCGTCTCCGTCCTGTTCGTCACGCACAACGTGCGGGAGGCGGTGCGGCTCGCACAGCGCGTCGTTCTGCTGTCGTCCCGGCCGGGCCGGGTGGCGCACGAGTGGACGGTAAACATCCCGCAGCCGCGCCGCATCGAGGACGCTCCCGTGGCCGAACTGTCCATCGAGATCACCGAACAACTGCGTGGGGAGATCCGCCGTCATGGCCAGCAGTGACACGAAGTCCGGCCTGCCGGACACGCGCCAGGAGCGAGCCGACGGCAACCAGCGGATCGGCGGCCTGGAGGCCGGTCTGGACGCCCTGGAGAACGTGGCCACCACGCGCACGCCCTTCTCGGTGACCTTCCGCACCAAGATCCTCCCGCCGCTCGTCGCGACCGGCGTGGTGCTGCTGATCTGGCAGGCACTGATCACCTTCAACGTCGTCAGCGACCCGACCAAGCTGCCCTCACCCGGCGATGTGGCGGTCGAGTTCAAGGACGCCTGGCTGGAGGGCAAACTTCTCGGCTACATCTGGACCAGTGTCGAGCGCGGTCTGCTCGGCTTCCTGCTGGCGCTGGCGATCGGCACCCCGCTGGGTCTGGTCGTGGCCCGGGTGAAGTTCATCCGAGCGGCGATCGGACCGGTCCTGTCGGGCCTCCAGTCGCTGCCGTCGGTGGCGTGGGTGCCGCCGGCGGTCCTGTGGCTGGGCCTGAACAACTCGATGATGTACGCGGTGATCCTGCTCGGCGCGGTCCCGTCCATCGCCAACGGTCTGGTCTCCGGCATCGACCAGGTGCCGCCGCTGTTCCTGCGGGCGGGCCGCACGATGGGCGCGACCGGTTGGAAGGGTGCCTGGCACATCGTCCTGCCCGCCTCGCTGCCGGGCTATCTGGCCGGTCTGAAGCAGGGCTGGGCGTTCTCCTGGCGCTCGTTGATGGCGGCGGAGATCATCGCCTCCTCCCCCGACCTGGGCATCGGTCTGGGCGCGCTGCTGGAGAACGGCCGCAACGCCAGCTCCATGCCGATGATCTTCGAGGCGATCTTCCTGATCCTCTTCGTCGGTATCGCCGTCGACCTGCTCATCTTCAGCCCGCTGGAACGACGGGTGCTCCGCAGCCGCGGCCTCCTGGTGGCGAGCTGAGCACCGTGCACCAGCAGCCGGCCCGCCCCGTCCTCGTGGTGATCGCCCACGGCAGCCGCGATGCGCGGCACGCGGCGACCGTGCACGCCCTCGTGCGGCGCGTACGGTCGCTGCGGCCGGGGCTGCGGGTGGAGACCGGCTTCCTGGACTTCAACATCCCGTCCGTACAAGGGGTGTTGAAGTCCCTGGCGGCGGAGGGCGTACGGGACGTGGTCGCCCTCCCACTGCTCCTGACCCGTGCCTTCCACGCGAAGGCTGACATCCCGGCGGTACTGCGGGACGCGCCTCGCGGGCTGCGGATCCGCCAGACGGAGGTGCTGGGCCCGTCACCGCTGCTCCTCTCGGCGCTCGAACGGCGCCTGTACGAGGCGGGGTTGACGTCCGCCGACAGGTCCTCGACCGGAGTGGTGCTGGCCTCGGCGGGGTCCACCGACCCGGAGGCGATCGCAGTGATCGCCGACATCGCGCGGGAGTGGCGGCACACCGGTTGGTGCGCCGTGCGGCCTGCGTTCGCCTCCGCATCCCTTCCCCGCACCGAGGACGCGGTACGGGAGCTGCGGGAACTGGGCTGCGAGCGCGTCGCCGTCGCGCCGTACGTCCTGGCCCCCGGCTTCCTCCCGGACCGTATCGCGCGGGGCGCGGCCCGGGCCGACATCCTCGCGGACGTCCTGGGACCGGCGCCCGAGGTGGCACGGCTGCTGCTGAGGCGGTACACGGAGGCGGCGGTACGGGTGCCGTCGGCGGGGCGGATCGCGGTGAGCGCGTAGGGGTGTCCCGGTTCGCCGGACCTAGAACGCCCGGCCGGCCTCCGTCGCCTCGTCCGCCAGCCGCACCAGCTCCGCGACCGGCATCGAACCCGGCTCCCTGTGCTCTCGCGCGAAGTCGTTCGCGAGCCGTTGGAGCAGGGCGTTGAGCGGCGTCGGTACGCCGTGCAGGCGGCCCAGCAGGGCGATCTCGCCGTTGAGGTAGTCGGCCTCGATGGTGCCGGTGCCCCGGCTCAGGGACTGCCAGGAGGAGCCGCCGCCCCTCGTGACCCCGTTCATCGGCACCAGCGTGATCTTCGTTCCGCGCCGCTCCTTCTGCTCCGCGACGCTCGCGTACGGGATCCCTGCCGCGTCGAGCACGGCCGCGCCTTCGGCGCGGACCCGCCCGGAGAACGTCAGGCTCTCGTCGCTGTCGACGGACCCGGCGACCGCCTCCAGCGCGTTGCCCAGGTTGGTGAGCAGCTTGGCGTACTGCCAGCGTGCCACGTCCGCCACGACCGGGGCCTCGAACTCCGCCTTCTCCAGGTCGGCGCCGATCCGGCGGACGATGTCGTCGGTGCCGTGCGGGTGGCGGCCGAGGAAGAGGATGCCGGTGAGGGGGGCGCCCGGGGCGGAGACGATTCCGGGTTCCTCGTAGGCCGCGGGGAGCCAGACGCAGACGCCGTACACCCGCCGGAAGCGGCGCAGCGCGAGACGCTGGCTCTCCACGCCGTTCTGCGCGCACAGCAACGGCAACCGCTCGGCCGCCGTACCGCCACCCTCGACGGGCACCGGCCCCCAGGCCGCCAGGGCGGCTTCGCTGTCCTGCGTCTTGACGGCGAGGACGAGCACGTCGTCGGCGCGCAGTTCCCCCAGTCCGGCGGGTCCGTCGACGGTCGGCAGACGGTACGTGTGCGTCCCGCCCGGCGTCACCAGCCGCAGCCCGTGCGCGCGCAGCGCCTCGTACTGCGCCCCCCGGGCGACGAGGACCACCTCGTGGCCCGCCCCGGCCAGCCGCCCGCCGATGGCACCGCCGACCGCCCCTGCTCCGATGATGACGTAGCGCATAGCGGCCAGCCTGCCATGGTGCGTGCACAGCACAGGTAGCGTCCGTCGCATGGCTTCGGAAAGTTTCACCATCGGCGGCGGGATTCCGGTCCGTCGCCTCGGTTACGGCACGGCCCAGCTGACCGGCCCCGGCTACTGGGGCCCGCGTGGCGCCCCTGGCGACGCGGTGGCCGTACTGCGCCGGGCCGTCGACCGGGGTGTGACGCTGATCGACACCGCCGACAACTACGGCCCGTCGATCGCCGAGGAAGTCGTCGCCGAGGCCCTGCACCCTTACCCGGCCGGGGTGTTGGTCGCGACCAAGGGCGGTGTCGTGCGGACCGGCCCCGACGCCTGGCACATCGACGGCCGGCCGGAGCGGCTGCGCGCGATGTGCGAGGCGAGTCTGCGGCGGCTGCGCCTCGACACGATCGACCTGTACCAGCTGCACCGGCTCGACCCGCGCGTCCCGATGGCCGAACAGCTCGGCATCCTCGACGAGTTGCGCGCGGAGGGCAAGATCCGGCACGTAGGCCTCGACTCGGTGACGGTCGAAGAGCTGGGCGCGGCCCGGGAGTTGACGTCGATCGCGTCCGTCCAGAACCGCTATCACCTCCTCGACCGCTCCTCCGAGCCGCTGCTCAAGCTGTGCGAGGCGCACGGCATCGCGTTCCTGCCGTGGTTTCCGCTGGGCAACGGCGAGTTGGCGGCCGACCCGGTGTGCGCGGAGATCGCCGCCGCGCACGGAGCGACCCCGGCCCAGGTCGCGCTGGCGTGGCTGCTGCACCGCTCCCCGGTGCTCTGCCCGACCCCGGGCACCGGCTCCCTCGTACACCTGGCGGAGAACCTGGACGCCGCGGCCGTACGGCTGTCCGGGGACGAACTGGCGCGCCTGGACAGCCGGTAGGTCAGTGGCCCTGCGTCACTGACCGGTGTCGCCGAACGGGGTCGCCTGGTGGAAGTACAGCAGCCAGCCGTCTCCCTCGGTGTTCCGGCGCCACAGTGAACTCCGGTGGGCGCGGCGGCCGTTGCTCTCGGTGTCGAAGGTGAGGTGGACCACGTCGGGCGCGAGTCGTACGCCCTTCATGTGCGAGACGGCGAAGGGGCGGGCGCCCGGTTCGGTGGTCGCGGCGAGGGACGCGATGATCGACGCCCGGTCCCAGTGCCGGCCCGAGGCGCCGAACTCGTGGAACCCGGGGTCAAGCAGCGCGCCGGTCAGCTCGAGTGAGCCGCGGACCTCCGGGTCGAGCAGCCGCAGCTCGGCCTCGATGGCGGCCTCCACGGCGGGGTCGCGCTCCCGGTCACGGTCGAGGTCGTGGTCGGGCATCGGTCTCACTTCCCCGGGGTCTCGTCCTCGGTCAGCTCCACCAGCTTGACGACGGTGTTCCAGTTGCGGGTGGTCGCGATCAGGCCCTTCAGGAACCGGGGCTTGGCGAGCATCTCGGCGAGTTTGGAGCGGCCGAGTCCGTCGGGTGCGTACAGGTACAGCGCGCGGTCGCCGAGCCGGAACTCCTCGGGGAGGTGGGCGGCCTGGTCGATGTCCGCGAAGCGGGTCGCGTCGACGGGGACGGAGAAGTAGGTGACGTGGAGTTGCTTTGCCTCCAACTCTGCTGCGGGAAATGGGCAGTTGTCCCTGATCGCCCGCAGGTGGGCGTGGTCGCGCACGATCACGTCGACGGTGAATCCGAAGTGCTGCTCGATGACCTTCGCGATCTCCCCGGCGAGGGACTCCTCGTCCCCGTGACCGGCGGCGAACACCGCGTTGCCGCTCTGGAGGTAGGTCCCCACGGCGTCGTACCCGAGGCCCTCCAGCAGCGTGCGCAGCTCGGCCATCGGGATCTTCTTGTTGCCGCCCACGTTGATGCCGCGCAACAGCGCCGCGTAGGTCGTCGTCGCCTGCTCACCTGTCGTCATCCGCTCACCTTAAGGCGGCCCGCTGACAGTCTCCCCTGATGAATCACCCCGAGATCGCCTTTTAGATGTAGGGGGCCTGTGTCCTACCCAGTGGGGAGACACCGGTGTCCGACGGGAGGACTCCGGCCGACCGCAGCTCACCGGCAAGCACGAGGAGATGCTCTTACCCAGCCCATACCTTCGAAATGAAAGGTGATGGCAGGGGGCTGTCACCTCATACGAGGGGGCAAGCCGGTCATGGGGAACGGAAATACGCGGGTCCGGGGCATAGCCGCCCGGGCAGGTGGCTGGAGCGCCCGGCATCGCTGGGCGGCCGTCGGGATCTGGGTGCTGTTCGTCGTCCTGGCGATGGGCCTGGGTTCGGCCGCCGGTAGCGTCGAGGTCAAGGAGAGCGACCAGCTGGGGGGCGAGACCCACATGGCCGCCAAGATCATCGAGGATGCCGGGATCGACGAACCCGCGAGCGAGACCGTCCTCATCCAGGCCAAGGGCGCGAGCGCCAAGGCCACGGACGCGGCGTTCCGGGCCGCGGTCGCCGACGTCATGAAGGCGGTCGACCGGACCGGCAAGGTCACGGACATCCAGTCGCCGTACGACACGGACACCCTCTCGAAGAACGGGCGCAGCGCACTCGTCCAGTTCGACATGCGGGGCGACGCCGAGACGGCGGGCGACCGGGTCGAGCCGGTGCTGAAGGCCGTCGCGGCCGTCCAGAAGGACCACTCGGAGCTGCGGATCGAGGAGATCGGCGGCGCCAGTATGAACAAGACGTTCGACGACGCCTTCGGGGACGACTTCAAGAAGGCCGAGCTGTCCGCCGTGCCGGTGGCCCTCGGCATTCTGCTGATCGCGTTCGGCGCGCTGGTCGCGGCGCTGCTGCCGGTGGCACTGGCGGTCACCGCGATCATCGCGACGATGGGCCTGATGGGCATCGTCAGCCACCTCCAGCCGATGGACGACACCGCCAGTTCCGTGATGCTGCTCGTCGGTCTCGCCGTCGGCGTCGACTACTGCCTGTTCTATCTGCGCCGGGAGCGCGAGGAGCGGGCGGCGGGCCGCAGTCCCGAGGCCGCGCTCCAGATCGCCGCGGCGACCAGTGGCCGCGCGATCATCGTCTCCGGTGTCACGGTGTGCGTGGCGATGGCGGGCATGCTGTTCACCGGGCTCGCCACCTTCGAGGCGATGGGACTGGCCTCGCTGATGGTCGTGGCGGTCGCGATGGTCGGTTCGGTGACGGTCCTTCCGGCGCTGCTGTCGCTGCTCGCCGAGCGCGTCGAGTGGGGCCGGATTCCGTTCCTGCACCCGGACAAGCGGCGCAAGAACGGGAAGAACGGGAAGAGCAACGGGGAGAGCCGCTTCTGGACGGCCGTGCTGAAGGTCGTCCTCGCCAGGCCGGCCATCTCACTGGTGGTCGCTGCCGGCGCGCTGCTCGCCGTGGCCGCGCCCGCGCTCGGCATGAAGACCCAGAACCTCACCCTGGACCAGGAGTTCGGCGACTCACTGCCGATCGTCGGTACCTACAACCGCGTCAACGACGCGTTCCCCGGCGGCTCCGATCCCGCCGAGGTGATCGTCAAGGCGAAGGACATCAACGCGGCCGACGTGAAGTCCGCGCTCGCCGACTTCCGTGAACTGGCGGTCAGTTCGGGTGCCTCGGGCGGCCCGGTGGACATCAAGCTGCACGACGCCGAGAACATCGCCTTCGTGTACGTCCCGCTGGTCGGCGGCTCCGACCTGGACAAGGCGGGCGAGAGCCTGGACAAGCTGCGCGACGAGGTACGCCCGGCCACCCTCGGCAAGGTCGACGGCCTCCAGGCACCGATCACCGGGCAGGTCGCGGGCTCGAAGGACTTCAACGACCAGCTGGCCGGCGCGGTCGCCCCGGTCTTCGCCTTCGTGGTCGTGTTCGCCTTCCTGCTGATGCTCCTGTCGTTCCGCTCCCTGACGATCGCGATCACCTCGATCGTGCTCAACCTGCTCTCGGTCGGGGCGGCTTACGGCATCCTGGTCGCCGTCTTCCAGCACGGCTGGGGCGCCTCGCTGGTGGGCGCCGAGGGCGTGGGCGCCATCATCACCTGGCTGCCGCTGTTCCTGTTCGTGATCCTGTTCGGCCTGTCGATGGACTACCACGTGTTCGTCGTCTCCCGTATCCGCGAGGCACACATGCGGGGCCGTACGACGAAGGACGCGATCCAGCACGGGGTGGTCACCACGGCCGGGGTCGTCACCAGTGCCGCCGTCATCATGGTCGCCGTGTTCGCCATCTTCGGGACGCTGTCGATGCAGTCCATGAAGCAGATGGGCGTGGGCCTCGCGGCCGCGGTGCTCATCGACGCGACGATCATCCGGGGCGTGCTGCTGCCCGCGGTGATGGCCCTGCTCGGCGAGCGCAACTGGTACTTCCCGAAGTGGCTGAACCGGCTGCCGGACCTGACGCACGACGAGGCCCCGGAGCCCGTGTCGCCGCCTCCGCCGCCGGCCGTGGAGGGCAAGCGGGTAGGAGTCTGAGCGCTCCTCCCGCCCACCCTTCGCACACTGGGCAAGTCCCTTGATCTGAGGGCCCGTTGGTCACCGGGGAGCCAACGGGCCCTCTTCTCGTTCATCCTCCCTGCCTGGCGCGACCCGACTTCTCGGGCGCGCGACCCGATCGGGGCCGGGTCTCAGCGCTGATAGCGGGCCAGCACCAGGTTTCCGTCGTCCTCCAGGCGTTTTCGCAGTTCGGCGAGGTCGATCGCCCCGCTGTAGTACTCCTGGAAGGCGGGTGTCGCGACCTTGTCCTTCCACTCCGGGTAGCCGCGCACGGACTGGGCGGGGGCCGAGCGGAGGTGGGTGGCGAGGGCGGTGCCCGTGGCCCAGCCGTCCTTCCGGGTCCGCAGGGAAGGGGACTTCAGGGCCTGGGTGCCCGTGGGGAGCATCCAGTCGCCGAGGGCGAGTCGGACCATGTTCTCGGGGCGCAGCATGAAGTCGATGAACTCGGCAGCCTCCCGCTGGTGCCGGCTGTCCTCGGCGATGGAGAGGGTCTGCGGGCTGACGCCCTGGGTCAGTCCGTCGGCGCCCGCCGGTGCGGGCAGCACCTGCCACTCGAAGCCCTTCGGCGCCTGCTGCGCGATCTGCTGGCGGTAGGAGAAGCCGAGCGGGACCATCGCGTACCGGCCGCCGAAGAACCCGGGCAGGGTGTCGGAGCCGCCGCTGCCCAGCGTCGAACCCGACGCGCTGTCATCGGAGTTGACCTGGTCGTGGATCGTACGGGGGACCACCTGCTCGGGCGCTGCGAACCGGACGGTCACCTTGCCGTCCGCACCCCGGTGGAACAGCTGCCCGCCCGCCGACAGCGACAGGTTGAGGGTGGCGGAGACGGGCTCCTTGAGCGGCCAGGCCACGCCGTACTTGCCGTCGCCGCTGAGCTGTCGGGTGATCTGCCTGAACTCCGGCCAGCTCCATGGCTGTTCGGGGGTCGGGATGCGCACACCAGCCCCCTTCAGCCATGTCGCGTTGGCGATCAGCACCCTCGGCTCCTGGAGGAACGGCACGCCGTAGACGCCGTCCCCGAAGGTCGTCGTCTCCCAACTGCGCTGCGGGATGTCGGACTTGAGCCGTTCGGGCAGCAACTCGCTCAGGTCGGCGAGGTAGCCGCCGTACGCGAAGTCCGCGAGGTCGTCCGAGGCGTCATGGATGATGTCTGGGGCCTCACCGCCCTCGAAGGAGGTGAGCAGCTGGTCATGAATGCTGTCCCAACTTCCCTGTACGTACTCGACCTTGACGTCCGGATGAGTCGCGTTCCACTCCTTCACCAGCGCCTTGTTGGCGGCGACGGACTCGTCCTGCCAGGCGAGGGACTGGAAGCGGAGGGTGATCCTGCCGCCGTCCGCGCCGGTGTCCCCGCCGCCGGTGCATCCGGCGAGAAGCAGCATGAGGACGAGGGTGATGAGCCGTCGCGTGCGCATCAGCCCTTCACCGCCCCGGCCGTCATACCGCCCGTGATACGGCGTTGGATGAGCGCGAACACGACGAGCGAGGGCAGCGTCGCCAGGAACGCGGCGGCGGCCAGCGGACCGAGGTCAGCCACACCCTCCGCGCCGATGAAGTGCGTGAGAACGACCGGCAGGGTCTGTTTCTCCGGCGTCTTGAGGAGCACCAGGGCGAAGAAGAACTCGTTCCAGGCGGTGATGAACGCGAACAGTGCCGTCGCCACGATCCCCGGCGCGAGCAACGGCGCGGTGACGGAGACCAGGGTGCGCAGGCGTCCGGCGCCGTCGACGGCCGCCGCCTCCTCCAACTCGGCGGGCACGGCCCGTACATACCCGACAAGCATCCACAGCGCGAACGGCAGCGACCACACCACGTACACCATCACCAGCCCGAAGACGGAGTCGATCAGCCGCAGGTTCTTCAGCACCAGGAACAGCGGGATGATCACCAGCACGAACGGGAACGCCTGGCTGACCACCACCCACCCGGTCGCCGCCCGGCCGAGCAGGGTGCGGTGCCTGGCCATGACGTACGCCATCGGTGTCGCGAGCAGTACGGCGACCACGGCGGCCGAGGCAGCGGCAAGCAGGGAGTTCAACGCGGCGTGCAGCAGCGGCTGTTCGTCGAAGGCCTGACGGAAGTTGTCGAGGGTGGGGTGCTCCGGGATCCAGCTGGGGTGCAGACTGCCCAGTTCGCGCGGGGACTTGAACGCGGTGGACAGGAGCCAGAGGAACGGGAGGGCCAGAAAGGCGAGGTAGGCGAGGAGGGCCGCGTACTGGCCGACGCGGGCGCTCGTGCTCGTCCTCAACTCTCGTCACCTCCCCTCAGCCGGCCGACGAGAAACAGGGCGAGAAGGACGGAGATCAGCGCGACCATCACACAGCCCATCGCCGCCGCGTAGCCGAACTGGCCGTAGCGGAAGGCCTCTTCGTAGGCGAAGAGCATGGGCAGTCGGGTACGGCCGCCGGGGCCGCCGTTCGTCAGGACGTAGACCAGGGCGAAGGAGTTGAAGTTCCAGATGAGGTTGAGGGCGGTGATGGCGAGCGCGACCGGCCGCAGGGCGGGCCAGGTGACCGTCCGGAAGCGGCGCCAGGCGCCGGCGCCATCCATGGCCGCCGCCTCGTGCAGTTCACGCGGTGTGTTCTGCAGCCCGGCGAGCAGGGCGACCGTCGTCTGCGGCATCCCCGCCCAGACACCGACGACGACGACGGCGGGCAGCGCGGTCGTAAGGCCGCTGAGCCAGTCGCGTCCGTCACCCAGGCCCAGGTCGCGCAGCGTCTCGTTGAGGACACCGGCGTCCGCGTTGTAGACGAGCCGCCACATGATGCCGACGACGACCTCGGGCATCGCCCACGGGATGATCGCGAGGGCGCGGGCCAGCCAGCGCAGTCGTAACTCCTGGTTGAGGAGGAGGGCGAGGCCGAGGGCCAGCAGGAACTGCGGCACGGTCACCCCGACCGCCCAGACCAGCCCGATCCGGAACGACTCCCAGAACAGCGTGTCGTGCAGCAGGTCCTGGAAGTTGAGCGTGCCGATCCACCGCGTGGACGCGGTCCGGCCGGACTGGGCGTCGGTGAACGCCAGCAGGATCCCGTAGAGCAGCGGTCCCACGCTCAGGACGAGGATCGGGATCAGCGCGGGCAGGACGAGGAACCAGGCGCCATGGCCGGTGATCCGGCTGCCGCCCGGTCCGGCGCGGGTCGCGCGCTCGGCCTGCCGCCTCGCCCCGGTCACCCATGTCACGTGATCGGCTCCTTTGGTCGCCCGAGGTGGCCCCGTCATGGTCGTGAAGCCCATCTCACCCGTCAAGGCACCGCGCACACGCCTCCACCAGCGCGAATGCGACACTGACCGGCGGATGGCGTGAACCCGACGTCGTTCGCGGATGTACATGGGCATACACAGCCGTGCACAACCGGACTCAGTTGTGTACGAGTGACTGCGCGGAAGGCGGACGATGGACGAGGCACAGGCCCGGGACGTACTGGCCACGGCGGGCGTACTGACCGGCGCGGCGCCGGACGCACGGCTCCTCGCACTGGGCGAGAACGCGGTGTTCGCCGCCGGTGACCTGGTCGTCAAGGTGGGCCGCGACGCCGAACTCCTCGACCGTGCGCGGCGGGAACTGGACATCGCGCTCTGGCTCGCCGGCGCAGACGTCCCGGCGGTACGCGCGGCCGACCCGAAGGCGCACCTCGTCGAGGGCCACCCGGTGACGGTGTGGCACCGGCTGCCCGATCCCGTACGCCCCGCCGGGTCCCGGGATTTGGCCGAACTCCTACGGATCGTGCACGCTCTGCCCCTTCCCCGCTCCTTCGACCTGCCGCCCCGCGAGCTCCTGGGCGGCGTCGAACGCTGGCTGCGGCTCGCGGGCGACGCGATCGACCCGGCGGACGCTGCCTATCTGCGCGAGCGCCGCGACGGTTTCGCCACGGCCGCCGCCGCGCTCACCCCGCGGCTGGCGCCCGGCCCGATCCACGGCGACGCGCTTCCCCGCAACGTCCATATCGGCCCCGACGGGCCGGTCCTCGTCGACCTGGAGACCTTCTCCGCCGACCTGCGTGAACACGACCTGGTGGTCATGGCTCTCTCCCACGACCGGTACGCCCTGCCCGCCGAGTCCTACGACGCGTTCACGGAGGCGTACGGGTGGGACGTGCGGGAGTGGGAGGGGTGTGGGGTGCTGCGCGGGGCGCGGGAGACGGCCAGTTGTGCGTGGGTGGCGCAGCATGCGCCTGTCAATCCGAAGGCGTTGGCGGAGTTCTCGCGGCGGGTGAAGTCATTGCGGGAGGGGGATTCGACTGTGCGGTGGTATCCGTTCTGAGCGCCTAGCGGTTTTCGGCTTGCTGTTGTCCGGCGGGTGCGGGTCGTCAGTGGCTGGTCGCGCCCGCGCGGCGGAGCCGCATGTGTCACAGCCTCGCGCCGCTGCCGGGAGCTCTACTCCTCGGCCCTGATTGTCTGTGCCGCTCGCCGCAGTTCCGTCAGTACCGTTCGGACCGCCCTGCGGGCCGTTCGTTCCGGGCGGTGCAGGGCGTCGATGCGGCGTCTGGCCTGGATGCCGGTCAGGGGCCTGAGAACGAGGGCGGGGTGGGGGCGGGAGGTCCAGCGGGGCATCAGCGCGAGGCCTCCCCCGGCGGCCACCGCCTCCGCCGCCACCGCGAACTCGTTGATGCGGTGGGCGAGATGGAGCCGACGGCCCGCCGCGGTGGCGATGGCCTCGATCGTCGCCATGACCGGGAACCCGTCGTGTACGGCGATCCAGGGCTGGTCGGCCACATCGCCGGGGGTCAGTCGTCGCTTGGCGGCCAGCGGATGGTCGGCGGGCATGGCCACGTCGAGGGGTTCGCGCAGCAGCGGGGTCGCCGCCACCGTGCGCGGCCAGGGTCGGGCGTGGTCCAGTCGGTGGGCGAGGACAAGGTCGTACTCCCTGGTCAACGGCGGGAAGTCGTCCTGCGTCACGTCCTCGTCGGCCAGCGCGAGCACCGGCCCGTCCGGTCCGGCGAGGGCCCGCAGCAGCAGCGGGAAGAACGCGGCGCCCGCGCTGTGGAAAGCCGCCACGGACACCTCACCGTCCGGCCGGTCCAGGAACTCCTCGACGGTGTGCCGGGCCCGCGCCAGCGCCGACTCCACCTCGGTCGCCGCGCCCGCCAGCGCCTGACCGGCGTCGGTCAGCACCAGCCGTCGCCCCTGTCGTTCGGTGAGCGGGACCGGGATGGCGCGCTGGAGCAGCCGCAGTTGCTGGGAGATCGCCGAGGGCGTGACGAGGAGAGCGTCGGCGACCGCGGTGACGCTGCCCAGCTCACCGAGTTCGCGCAGGATCCGCAGCTGACGTTCGTCCATGGGGCCAGTGTAGATGGACAGTGTAGGGAAACTAAAAGATCGTTTAAGAAGTTGGCCCTGGCCTTCAGGGTTCCTGCCGGTGCACCGTAGTCGCGTGTCCGACTCCCGCCGTACCGACGCGGTACTCCTCCTGGTCGCGCTCGTCTGGGGTTCCAGTTATCTGTCCGCCCAGACGGCCACCTCCGCCCTGCCCGTTCTCGTGGTCCTTTTCGCGCGGTACGCCCTCTCCGCGCTCGCCTGTCTCGGCCTGGTCGCCGTTGGGCGGAGGAAGGAACGGGAGCAGAGCAGCGGCTTTCGCCTGTGGACCCGGGAAGAGGTGCGGGCCGGGCTGCCGCTCGGGATCACCCAGGCCGCCGTCCTCGTCGTGGAGACGTACGGGGTCGCCCACACCACCGCCGCCAACGCGGGCCTGATCATCAGCCTGACCATCGTGCTCACCCCTCTCCTCGACCGCGCCGGACACCCCGGCGGGCTGCCCCCGGCCTTCTACGCCGCCGCCGGCGTCTGTGTCCTGGCCGTCGGCCTGCTCATGTCCGGCAACGGTTTCCACGCACCGCGCCTCGGCGACCTGCTGATGCTGGGCGCTGCGCTGATACGGGCGGTCCATGTGGCCCTGGTCGGACGCCTGACCTCGGGCCGGCCGGTCCGTCCGCTCCACCTCACGACGCTCCAGACCGTGATCGGCACGGCCCTGTTCCTGCCGGTCGCCGCTCCCGACCTGCCGGCGCTCGTCCGCGCCGACTCCGGGACGTGGACGCAGTTGCTCTATCTCGCCCTGTTCTGCAGCGTGTTCGCGTTCCTCGCCCAGACGTGGGCCGTGCAGCGGACATCGGCGAGCCGGGCCAGCCTGCTGCTGGGGACGGAGCCGATCTGGGCCGCCGCGATCGGGATCGCCCTGGGCGGCGAGCATCTGACGCCGCTCACGGCGTTGGGGGCGACGCTGATGGTCACGGGCACGTACTGGGGCCAGTCGGTGGAACGCGCCCACCGCGCGACACAGGCCAGGCATCTCGCCCGCGCCGCCCCTACCCGTCCCATCCTGTCCCTGGGTGCTGCGCCCCCAGACCCCCCATCGCGCTGAACGCGCTCGTCCTCAAACTCCCCCAGAGGGGGACCCCCAGACGGGCTGGAAATGCCGACCGGCCCCGAGAAGTTCGAGGGCACCCGGCAAACGGACTGGAAACCGGCGGGTGGGTGGGAAAACTCCCCCTCAAACCACCCCGCCCACCACCTCCCGCACAGGCCACGTCCCGTCGATCACCGCGTCAGCCTCCCCCTTGCGCCGCAGGAAGCTCTGGAAATCCGCCGCCCACTCCGCGTACCACTCGATCTGACGCCGATGCAGCTCCACCGGCCCGAGCGCCGCGACCTTGGGATGCCGCTCGGCTATCGCGCACGCCAGCCTCGCCGCCGCCAACGCGTCCGCCGACGCGTCGTGAGCCGCGTCCAGCGAGACGCCGTACTCCCTGCACACCGCTTCGAGGTTGCGCTTGCCGGGCCGGTAGCGGTCGACGGAGCGGTCGATCGTGTACGGGTCGATCACGGGCGCCGGCTCCAGACCGCCCAGCCGCTCCCGCAGGGACGGCAGGCCATGCCGTCGCAACTCCGCGGAGAGCAGGGTGAGGTCGAAGTTCGCGTTGTAGGCGACCACCGGTACACCTGTCTTCCAGTACGTCGCCAGCACGTCCGCCATCGCGTCCGCGACCTGGTCGGCCGGTCGGCCCTCGCTGGTCGCGCGCTCGTTGGTGATGCCGTGCACGGCCACCGCGTCCGCCGGGATCTCCATTCCCGGATCGGCCAGCCATTCCCGGCGGCCGAGCGGCTCACCGCCCCTCACCTCGATCACCGCGCCGGTGACGATGCGTGCCTCGGTCGGGTCCGTCCCTGTCGTCTCCAGGTCGAAACCGATCAGCAGCTCATGGTGCCAGCCCATGCCCGGCCCCCCTTCTTGCCTTCTTGGTGGTGCTTTCCCCCAGTGGTCTCCACGATCCCACGAGCCACTGACAATCAGAGGACCGCGTTCCGCTTACGGAAGACGAGCAGGCCGGAGAGGTCGAACAAGTCAGGACACCGGGCGCGAATCCGCCCAGGCCACCTCGAACTCCTCGCGATATGTCGGGAAAAGGCCGCTCTCCTCCGCCTCGCCCGGCTTGACCAACCGGCTCCCGCCCCGCAGCACCAGCACCGGCGCCTCCATCCCCCGCGTCCGGCGCAGATACGTCTGCACGATCGCGACCCCGTCCGAGCCGTCCCCGTCGACGAGGTAGGCGGTGAAGCGGGGCGTCTCGTCGAACACCTGGATCTCGAAGGCACCGGGGTCGCGCAGTTTCGACCGCACCCGGCGCATGTGCAGGATGTTCATCTCCACAGCCCGGCTCAACTCGCCCCGCTTGAGGCCGAGTTCCCGCTCGCGCCGCTTCACCGAACTGGACGCGGGGTTCAGGAACAGCAGCCGCACCCGGCAGCCCGACTCCGCCAGCCGCACCAGCCGCCGCCCGGAGAAGTTCTGTACGAGCAGGTTGAGGCCGATACCGATGGCGTCGAGGCGCCGCGCGCCGCCGAAGATGTCCTCGGCCGGGAACTGGCGCATCAGCCGTACGCGGTCGGTGTGTACGGCGACCACGTCCCCGTACCGTTCGCCGACCAGGTCCTCGACCGCGTCCACCGGCAGGCGGCGCGCGGAGGGCACGTCGCCGCCCGTGCCGAGGGTCTCCAGGAGCTTGCCCGAGGCCCGCTCGGCCTGGTTCAGGACGGCCTCGGACAGGGCCCGGTTGCGGGAGACGACGTTGCGGGTGACCTCCAGCTCGTCCAGGGCGAGTTCGACGTCCCTGCGCTCGTCGATGTACGGCTCGAAGCACGGCCAGTGCTGCACCATCAGCTCGCGCAGCTGCGGCAGGGTCAGGAAGCTGAGGACGTTGTCGTCGGCCGGGTCGAGCAAGTAGCCCTTGCGGCGGCTGACTTCGCGTACGGCGACCGCACGCTGCACCCACTCCTGGCCGGCCGGTCCGGCGGCGGCGACCACCCACTCGTCGCCGTGGACGGGTTCGTAGATGGGGCGCAGGACGGCGGCCACGACCGCGCGCAGCCGCTGTTCGACCAGGTTCAGCCAGATGTAGGCCCGGCCGGCCCGCTGCGCGCGCGTACGCACCTCGTGCCAGGCCTCGGCGTCCCAGTCCAGTTCCGGGCCGATGGAACCCGTCTCCATCGGCCGTGCCAGGGACACCGCGCCGGGCGGGACCTCTGTGGAGTTCCCCTCGTGACCCTCGTCACCAGGGGGCAGCTCCAGCCCTCCCGAGCCCACCCGCGCACCGCCTTCCGCTCCCCCGAGCTCTCCCCGTGGCCGATCCCGGCCAACGATCAAGGAAGGGTACTCCGGGAGCGGTCGACGGTGCAGCAGGATGGACAGGGTCGTTTCTCAACTACCGCTTTCGACATGCCCGTTCTGGTTGGCCAGCCCGGCGGGAGTGAGCGGATTCATAGCCGTGACATCACGCGGGACGATGGAGAAGCCCTGCCAGTGGACGGGCATGGGCTGCTGGTCCTCGTCCCGGGCTATGTGGTGGAAGCCCACGTTCACCCAGACCAACGGGTGGGTGAGGGTCTGGCCGTTGACCCATCCGTCGACGGACTTCTTGGCTCCGGCCCCGCAGTCGCCCAGGTTGTCGCTGGCGAACTGCTCGCACTTGTTGTACTCGGTGAAGTAGACGTCGTGCCGGGTGAAGCTGCGGCCCGGGTACTTGGTGGTGGCGGCGGGGACGATCTCGTACGACCGCGCGTGGCCGTCCTTGTTCTTGCCGGTGGCGCTGACCACACGCCACCAGCGCATGTTCTTGGCGTCGCCCGCGAGTTCCTTCTTGACCTGGGTGCGGGTCGTCTTGTTGGTGGGCCCCTCCTGGCCGGCGGCGGGCGGGCTGACCACGGAGTCGTACTGCTCGACCTTCCCCTTGGAGGAGCCGTCGAGGCCGAAGTCGAGCCGCCAGAAGACGTTGTGGCTGTGGCTGGTGGCGTACGCCTTGGCGCCCTTGCCGAGGGGCCAGCCGCGGCCGTCGCCCGCGTCGTAGTCGTCGGGCGAGAGGCTGCCGGTGGCGCCGACGTTCATGTTGACGGTGCCGTCGTCCTGGAAGCGCCACTCGGTGATGTACTCGTACCAGCCGACCTGGTTGACGGTGTAGACGAGCAGGTCCTTGCCCTGGGTCTGCCAGACCTTGTTCCCGGTGTCGCTCTGCATGCGGTAGGCGTGGCCGCGCGAACGGGTCGTGGTGCACAGGCCCTTGACGTTGGCGTTGTCCGGGTCCCAGGCCTCGGGAACCTTCACGGTCCTGATGGTGCCGCCGGGGCATTCACCGGGCGCCATGTTCATCAGTCCCTGGCCGAAGCCCGCCTGGGTGAGGTCGCTGTACTCGGCCTTCCCGTCGTCGTAGGGGACGTGTATCTGGCCGAGCTTCGCCGAGTTGAGGACCTTGATCGGCTGGGACTCGCCCGGGGGCTGGTACGAGACGTTCTCCAGGACGAGCCCGGCCTCACTCTCGTAGCGCCAGCACATCCGCCAGGTGGTGCCGGTGGCGAGCTTCTGCTCGATGCGGTAGGGCGCGCTGCACTCGGCGGGCGGCACGGGGCCGGCCTTCGGCTGGGCGGCGGCCGGTCCCGCCGCCGTGGTGAGGCCGGCGGACAGCGCGACCGCGCAGAGGCCCACGAGTCCGGCCGTCGCCCGTCCCCGGGTACGGCTGTTTCTGTTGACACGCATGACGAAGAGACTCCCTGGGAGGAGAGAAGAGGGTCTGGAGAGTGGCGAGGGTGCGAAAGGCCCGGGTCAGCGGAGCCTGGTCACCTTGCGGGCGCTCAGGTCGATCACGAGTGAACGGGCGTCGATCCACGCCCCGTTCCTCACCTTCGGAAAGAGCCGCACACAGCGGTGGTCGCCGCATGTGTCGAGTTCGGCGGGCTGGGCGCCCGGAGTCGCCCGGTACACCATGCTGCTGACGAGCAGCTGGTCCGGCGAGGTGAGTTCCGTGCCGGTGGCGTCCTTGTAGTCGGCCTTCAGGCCCGCGCCCAGCGGGTCGGCTATCAGGAGCTTCGTCGCCTCGGTCGTCTCGGCGCGGCTCAGCGGCGGCTGTACGCCGTGCTGGGTGCCGGTCCGCTCGACCTTGCCGGTGTCGAGGTTGACGGTCCTGGTGACCAGGGTGTCGTCCTTGTAGTCGTAGTACGACACGTCCGCGCGCCGGGGCGCGTTCGGGTCGCCGGTCTCGGCGGACTCGGGGTCGGCGAGGTCGATGCCGATCCGCTGCGGGCCGCGCCCGCCTTCGACGTTCTCACTGGAGTCGAGGAGCTGCCGGTTCAGGACGATCCGCTCGACCCGCGCCATCTCGCCGTCGGTCAGCGGGTCACGGCCCTCGCCCTTCTCGCCCTCGGCGGGGACCTGTTCGACGACCCCCGGCTGTACCGCGGCCTGCTCCTGCGCGGACTGTCCCGCGCCACCGCCCGTACTCGCGGCGTTCCCGGCGGTGCCGGTGCCGCCCGACTCGTCGGCCCCCGCCGACCCCGGCAGCGTCACGGCGACCATCAGGGCCGTACCGGCCACCGCGATCCCCGTACCCGCCACCACCTTGCCCAGGTGGCGGCGCACGATCTTGCGCACGTTGTCCCCTTACTCCCCCTCGCAGCCCAGGGAGTACGTGAAGAAGAATTGTTTTGACATACCCGGGTATGCGGGTACGCACTGGTCGACCGGTAAGAGGGACGTAAGTCGTAGGTGGTTCCATCACTTTCGGGGAGACTCGGAGTGGAGTAGGCCCCAGCGATGGACCACAACTGAGAGAGTCGAGCACATGCAGGTCTGGCCAGGAGAGGCGTACCCACTCGGTGCCACGTATGACGGCGCCGGCACCAATTTCGCGGTCTTCTCGGAGGCCGCCGACCGGATCGAGCTGTGTCTGCTCCACGACGACGGCTCGGAAACCGCGGTGGAGCTGCGGGAGAGCGACGCCTTCGTCCGGCACGCGTATCTGCCCGGTGTGATGCCGGGGCAGCGGTACGGCTTCCGGGCGCACGGTCCGTACGCGCCCGAGCACGGCCAGCGGACCAACTCGGCGAAGCTGCTGCTCGATCCGTACGCGAAGGCGATCAGCGGTTCGGTCACCTGGGGCGAGGAGGTGTACGGCTACCACTTCGACGAGCCCGAGCGGCGCAACGACCTCGACTCGGCGCCGCACACCATGTCGTCGGTGGTGGTCAACCCTTACTTCGACTGGGGTGACGACCGGCGCCCGCGCACCGAGTACCACCACACGGTGCTCTACGAGGCCCATGTGAAGGGCCTGACGATGCGCCACCCGGCGCTGCCCGAGGAGCTGCGCGGCACCTACGCGGCGCTCGCCCACCCCGCGATCATCGAACACCTGACCAAGCTGGGTGTCACGGCCCTGGAACTGATGCCGGTGCACCAGTTCGTGAACGACCACCGGCTGGTGGACATGGGCCTGAACAACTACTGGGGCTACAACACGATCGGCTTCTTCGCCCCGCACAACGCGTACGCGTCCTGGGGTGACCGCGGCCAGCAGGTGCTGGAGTTCAAGTCGGCGGTGCGCGCGCTGCACGAGGCCGGTATCGAGGTCATCCTGGACGTGGTCTACAACCACACCGCGGAGGGCAACCACCTCGGCCCGACGCTGTCCTTCCGGGGCATCGACAACGCGCAGTACTACCGGCTCGCCGAGGACCAGCGCTACTACATGGACACCACGGGCACCGGGAACTCGCTGCTCATGCGGTCCCCGCACGTGCTCCAGCTGATCATGGACTCGCTGCGCTACTGGGTCACCGAGATGCACGTCGACGGATTCCGCTTCGACCTCGCGGCCACGCTGGCCCGGCAGTTCCACGAGGTGGACCGGCTGTCGTCGTTCTTCGACCTGGTCCAGCAGGACCCGGTGGTGTCCCAGGTGAAGCTGATCGCCGAGCCGTGGGACGTGGGCGAGGGCGGCTACCAGGTGGGCAACTTCCCGCCGCTGTGGACCGAGTGGAACGGCATGTACCGCGACACCGTGCGGGACATGTGGCGGGGCGAGCCGCGCACGCTCGCGGAGTTCGCGTCCCGGCTGACGGGCTCCTCGGACCTCTACCAGGACGACGGCCGCCGTCCGCTGGCCTCGATCAACTTCGTGACCTGCCACGACGGTTTCACGCTCAACGACCTGGTGTCCTACCACGAGAAGCGCAATGAGGCCAACGGCGAGGACAACCGGGACGGCGAGAGCCACAACCGGTCCTGGAACTGCGGCGCGGAGGGCGAGACCGACGACCCCGACGTCCTCGCCCTGCGGGCGCGCCAGCTGCGGAACTTCATCGCGACACTGATGCTGTCCCAGGGCGTGCCGATGATCAGCCACGGCGACGAGTTCGCGCGCACCCAGGGCGGCAACAACAACGCGTACTGCCAGGACAACGAGATCTCCTGGGTCCCGTGGCCCGGCGCCGGGGACGGGGACGGGGACGGCAACGGCGACGAATCCGGTTCCGGTTCCGGCTCCGCCGAACTGCTGGACTTCACGCGCGCGATGGTGTGGCTGCGCAAGGACCACCCGGTCTTCCGCAGACGGCGCTTCTTCCACGGCCGCCCCGTGGAGGGCACCCACGACGACCTGTCGGACATCGCCTGGTTCACTCCGGCGGGCGAGGAGATGGTCCAGCGCGACTGGAACTCTGCGCAGGCGGGCGCGCTGACCGTGTTCCTCAACGGCAACGCCATCTCGGAGCCGGATTCCCGAGGGGAGCGCATCGCCGACGACTCGTTCCTGCTGATGTTCAACGCCTCGCCGAAGACCCTGGAGTTCGTGGTGCCGGTCAACCACGGCCGACAGTGGCAGGTCGTGGTCGACACGGCCCGCCCGGAGGGCGTGGCACCGGGTACGGGCGCGAAGGTGGCGGCGGGCGACCGTCTCACCCTGGTGGACCACAGCCTGACGGTGCTCCAACGTCCGGCCTAGTCCGTCCTACGGCCCTCCACGCGCGCGTGGAGGGCCGTTTTCGGCGGCCGTCCGCGGGAGTCGATGACACGAAAGGCGGTAGGGCGGGTACGTAGGTTCCCATGACACCTGAGCGTCCTGACCCGGTCGTGCCCACAGCGACCTATCGGCTGCAACTCCAGCCCGCGTTCCCGTTCACTGCCGCGGCGGCGGCCGTGCCGTATCTGGCGTCGCTCGGCGTCTCGCATCTGCATCTGTCGCCGTTCCTGGAGTCCGTCCCGGGGTCGACGCACGGATACGACGTCGTGGACCACACGCGCGTGCGTGGTGAACTGGGCGGCGAGGACGGGCTGCGCGCGCTGGCGCGCACCGCGCGGGAGCACGGTCTCGGCCTGGTCGCGGACATCGTGCCCAACCACATGGCCATGTCCCCGCGTCACAACCGCCCCCTGTGGGAGGTGCTCCGGGAGGGCCCCGGGTCACCGTACGCGCGGTGGTTCGACATCGACTGGGAGGCGCAGGGTGGGCGCCTGCTGCTGCCGGTGCTCGGGCAGCCGCTCGGCACGGTGTGGGACCAGCTGAAGGTCGAGCACTGGCAGGACGCGCACCTGGGGTACGACGGCCACGTCCTGCGCTACTACGACCATGTCCTCCCCCTGCGCGAGGGCACCGAGGAGCTGCCGCTGCCGCAGCTCGTCGACGCCCAGTGGTACCGCCCGGCGTGGTGGCGGCTGGCGCGCACCGAGCTCAACTACCGGCGTTTCTTCAGCATCTCGGAGCTGATCGGGGTGCGGGTCGAGGACCCCGAGGTGTTCGCGGCGACGCACGGCAAGCTGCTGGAGCTGCTCGCCGACGGGGTGGTGGACGGGCTGCGGGTCGACCATCCGGACGGTCTCGCGGACCCGGGCGGATATCTGCGCCGTCTGCACGAGGCGAGCGGAGGCCGCTGGACGGTGGTCGAGAAGATCCTGGCCGACGGAGAGCACCTGCCGGCCGGCTGGCCGGTCGCGGGGACCACCGGCTACGACGCCCTGCGGCACCTGGACGGTCTGTTCACGGACCCGGCGGGCGCGGGCGAGCTCCTCGGCCAGTACCGGCGGTTCGCGGCCCCTCAGGCCGACCGGGGCGGGCACTGGGAGGCGACGGTACGGCGGGCCGCGTACAAGGTGGTGACGCACGAGCTGGCCACCGAGGTGGAGCGGCTGACCCGCGTGGCGGACCGTCTCTGCGCCGCCTCCCCGGACCCCGCGCTGCGCGACCGCGCCCCCTGGGCCCTGCGTACCGCGCTGCGCGAACTGCTGGTCCGCATGGAGGTCTACCGCCCCTACACCCCCGGGGACACGGCCTCCGTGGTCACCGAGGAGGCCGCGGCGGAGGCCCGGCAGGCGTTCACCGTCCCGGAGGAGGGCGGGGCCGTGGACGTCGTACGGGACCTGCTGCTCGGGCGGGCCGACGGCAAGGACACTGTGGGGCCCGAGCAGGTGGAGTTCCGGGAGCGGTTCGCGCAGACCTCGTCGGCGCTGCGGGCCAAGTCCGTCGAGGACACGGCGTTCTACCGCTATGTGCCGCTGCTGTCGGCGACCGAGGTGGGCGGCGGCCCGGGCAGTCCCGCGGTGGCCCCGGAGGACTTCCACGCCTACTGCGCGCGCGTGCAGCGCGACTGGCCGGCCACGGGGACGGTGCTGTCGACGCACGACACGAAGCGCAGCGCCGACGTACGCGCGGCACTGGCCGTGCTCACCGAGTGCCCGCAGCGCTGGGCCGACGTCCTCGCGGAGGTCACGCGCTCCGGTGCGGGCGTGCCCGACGCGCAGCTGGCGTGGGCGGCCTGGCAGACGGCCTTCGGCCTGGGCCCGGCGGACGCCGAGCGCCTCCAGGGCGCCCTGCTGAAGCACGTCCGGGAGGCGGGCCTGCACACCGCCTGGACGGAGCAGGAACCGGCGTACGAGGAGGCGGTGGCGGCGTTCGTGGCGGCGGGCCCGTGCGGGGCACCCGGTGAGCACGTGGCCGCGCTGCGGAGCGTCCTGGAGCCGTACATCCGGGCGAACGTCCTGGGCGCGGCCCTGCTGCACCTGACGATGCCGGGCGTACCGGACGTCTATCAGGGCACGGAGAGCGAGTACCGGGCCCTGGTGGACCCGGACAACCGCCGTCCCGTCCGGTTCCCTCCCGAGGCCCCCGGCGAGAAGGACGAGCTGACGGCGACGGCACTGCGGCTGCGCGCGCGGCGCCCGGCGGTGTTCGGCGACACGGCGACGTACACGCCGCTCGTCGCGGAAGGCCCGGGGGCGGCGCACTGTGTGGCGTTCGCGCGCTCCGGGGAGGTGGTCACGGCGGTGACCCGGCTGTCCCTGCGGCTGGCTGACACCGGCGGCTGGCACGACACCCGGTTGCCGCTGCCGCCGGGCCGGTGGGCCGATCTGCTGGCTCCGGAACGGGAGTTCACCGGGCACGCGCGCGTGGAGGAGCTTTTCGCGCGGCTGCCGGTGGCGCTGCTGGAGCGTGTCGGCGAGGAGTGAGGGACGAGGGCGGAGACGGGGGCGGGGCGGGGGCGCGGAACTTCGCCGCGCGCCTGTGTGAGTGCACAAGCGCCCGGCTCACAGAGGCGCACGCTCCCGGCGCCCGTGCGGGATCACCAGCGCGTGGTGGTGAGCACCGTCGCCCCCTTGGTGCCGGGCCGCCGACGCCCGTTCGCATCCTCGGAGGGCGGTGTACGGCCGTCCCGCACGGCAGATGTCCCTGTAAGACGTTCCCGTCGGCGGTGAATGCTCCTTGGCGCCCCCTGGAGCCGCCCCACCACCTCCTTGACAGTTCCTGGACGCCATGGGGTACTGCGGATTGCGACGCAGGGTGGACCAGACGGGGGTGAGTCTCCTGCCGGAGCAGCGCTACCCCAGTGTGAACGAAATCGTCTCGTCCGCCCGGGCGCTGGCGGCTCACCGGCCCGGCCTGTGCGCCTTCAGGCAGGTGGGCACCTCCCGCGCCGGACGGCCCCTGTACCTGCTGTCCGTGGGCCACGCACGACACGCCGTGCTGGTCGTAGCGGGTGCCCATGCCAACGAACCCACGGGCGGTTCCACGCTCCTGGCGCTCGCGGAACGGGCCGTGCACGACCGCGAGTTGCGGACGGGTACCGCCTGGCACTTCCTGCTGTGCGCGGACCCGGACGGTGCCAGCCTGCACGTCACACCGGCGCCGCGCAGCCTGCTCGACTACCACCTCGGTTTCTACCGGCCCGCCGGGCCCGAGCAGCCGGAGTGGGCGCCCTCCGTACTGCCGCCCGACCGGTTGCCGCCGGAGACCCGTGCCCTGACCGGTGTCATCGACGAGCTGCGGCCGTATCTCCAGGTCACCCTGCACGGCACCGACGTGGGCGGCAGCTGGGTGCAGCTGACGAAGGACGTCCCCGGGCTCGCCGAGCCGTTCGCCAAGTCGGCGGCGGAGCTGCACATCCCGGTGGAGACCGGCGCCTCGGACGCGGCGGGCTGGCCCGCGTCGGGTCCCGGCGTGCACGTGATGCCGGCGCCCGGCTCGGACGTGGCGTACCCGAGCATGCCGGACGACGCGCGGCACAGCACCTGGTACCACGCCCACCGGTACGGCGGTCTCACGGCGGTCGTCGAGGTGCCGATGTGGGCGAGCGACCTGGTGGACGACCCGGCCCCGCATCCCGCGCCGGCGGCGGCGATACGGCGGCTGGCCAGCCGCCTGCTGCGGGACGGCACGGAGGTCGAACGGGTCCTCGGCGACGCGCTGCCCCGCCTGCCCGGCGCCGAGGGGCCCCTGCTGCGGGCGGCCCAGTGGGCGCTGGAGCTGGTGCCCGGGCTGGCCGCCGACTGGACGCACACGCCGCCCGCCGACACGACGATGGCGTACGTCGGCAGCGTGGACGCGTTCGGCCGCCGGCTGCCGCTGCGGGCCGCCGCGATGCTGCTGCGGGTCCTGCGGGAGACCGACGACCGTGCGGCACCGCGCCTCGAACACCTGGTCGCGGCCTGGAGCGATGCCTTCATGGACCGCTTCCGGGCCCGCTGGGTGCCCCTGGAGCATCAGGTCGAGCACCAGGCCCGCACGGTGGTGGCCGCGGCGCGGCACGCGCGCGAGGGGGCTCCCCGGCGGTAGCCGGCAACAGTCGGCGGTGGTCAGGCGACAACGCGCGCCCTCCAGAGCACCCCGAGGGTCCCTACAGGGCGAACACCGCCCCGGTCCTCGCCCCCAGTTCGCATCCGTTGGAGTAGGTCCTGTCGTACTTCCGCGGGCGGCCGTTCCACTCGCCCTCCGCGTGCACGGTGACGGGCGCGTAGAGCATCGGGCAGAGGGTCTTCCTCGGCGGGATGGCGCCGATGTCGCCGTCCACCGCGGCGAGTTCCGCGCAGGCCCGGGCCGCCTGCGCGTGTCCCAGGGGCGGGTCGCACAGCATCAGAGTGCCGTGGGTGTCGGTGGCGCCCGGCTCGCCCCGGCTGACGGTGACGTAGAACCAGTTGCCCCGGACGTCCTCCTGGGAGACCGCTTGGGCCGGGGTGGAGCCCGCGAGGAGGAGGCCGACGGCCAGCAGGGCACCGCGTACCGCTCGCGCGGGGCCGACGGGCCTGATGATCCGGACGGGCTTGCTCGTGTTGCCGTTGCTGATCGTGTGGGTCATTCCCTGTGCATCGGCACCCCGGCCCCCGCACCCCAGCCCGGCTCACCCGAACGTGAGCCCGCGTGCGTGCGGTGGCCCGCCAGTTCGAACGCGGCGAGCGCCACCCGCGACTGGTACTCCACCTGACGGGCGACCGGTATCCAGCGCGCCCCGCAGCCGTCGCGGTAGTCGGCGCACCACTCGTCGATCAGCCGGTCGAGCGCGCGCAGGACGTCGGCGGCCCCCGGACCGGCCTCGCGCGCCAGCTGGTGCAGCAGCCCCGCCGTACGCAGCGCCAGCCGCCGCCCGGCGATGCGCAGGGCGGCCAGGTGGGCGGTGCTGAGCGGTGGCAACGGGCGGGCGGTGCCGTCGTCCGTGTCGGGGTCCCAGGCGTCGGCGAGACCGGGGCAGACCAGCAGATAGTCGTCCACCGGGGCGAGGAGACGGTCCGCGTCCGCCGCGCGCGCGAGGTGGGGCCGCAGCCGTCCGAGGGCCACCTCCAGATACCGAGTGTCGTGGCGCAGCGTGTGACTGACGGTGCGCAGCACCGCGTCGGCGTCGGCGGGCGGCGTGTCGTCCTCCACGGCGGCCACGCCCCACATGGGCGCCTCGACGATCGCCGTCACCGTGCCGTACCGGTGCGGATGGAACCAGGTCGACTCGACGGCGGCCTCCGTGATGGCGGCGGCGAGGTCGCCACGCCTCGGCGGCGGTATCCGGTGCACGGCGGGTCCCAGACTGGGCCAGTACAGGGTGTCGTACGGGCCCAGCTCGCGCGGGATGCCGAGCCGGGCCGCCGTCTGCGCGACGCGCTGTGGGAGACCCGGCAGGTCGCGGGTGAGTTCCACGAAGCCGCCGCCGACGTCGACGCCGTGCAACGAGCACTGGAAGAACGGCCGCAGTTCGTCCTGGAGGGCGAGCAGTGCGCGGGTCTCCGGCAGGGCGGCGGCTGCCGCGCCGTCGGGCAGCCACTCGGGCTGTTCCAGGAAGCCGGGCCGGAAGAAGTTCCGGAAGTAGTGACCGAGGGTGTAGGGACCCGCGAGCCAGCCCTCGTTGCGGCGCGAGCCGTCGGGATCGAGGCACAGCAGCAGGTTCCAGGTGGCGTCCGCGTGGACGGTGGGTCCGGGGTCGGCCAGGGCCCGTTCGGCCAGCCGGAGGGCGGTCGCGCCGCCCACGGGCTCGTTGGCGTGCGGCCCGGCGACGACCAGGGCCTGGCGGCTGCCGTGCCCCACGGACAGCAGCCACAGGGGCGTGCCCGCGCGCGAGGTGCCCACGGTGCGCAGCCGGGCGTCGGCGGGGTGGCGGGCGACGAGTGCGGCGGCCCGGTCGGCCAGCTCGTCCACGGACGGGTAGCGGAGGAGCGACGACAGGACAAACCTCCACGGCGGGCCGTCGGTTCACTTGGTGTACATGGTGCACGCACAGTCAGTCACGACTCCGGGGGTACGTCAACACCACAGCACGCAAAGTGAACTGCTCCTGAAGAGCAGCCCCGCGCGGGTGGACTCAATCCGCCGAGAGGCGGAACGCCATGTTCCCGAAGCCGATCTGGTCGCCGGCCCGGACGACGGCCGCGCCGATCACGCGGCGCCCGTTGACTGTCGTGCCGTTGGTCGAGCCGAGGTCACGCAGCACCCACAGGTCGCCCTGGTGCCGGAGTTCGGCGTGGACCCGCGAGACCGTCTCGTGGGTGAGTCGCAGGCCGTTGGCGGGGTCGCGCCCTATCCGCAGCGGGTGGCCGTTGCCGGGGTGGGGCAGCAGCAGCTTGGGGAGCCGCTCCGACTGCCAGGCCCTGCGCAGCCGTACCGTGAAGCCGGAGACCGCTTCGACCGTCCCGAACACCAGGCGGGACAGGCGGTTCTCGGTGGGCAGGTCGGCGGTGAGGACGGCCAGTTCGTCGGACCGGCGGGCGGCCAGCGCCAGTTCCATCCTCCGGATGAACGTGTCGTGCGAGAGCTGACCGAGAGCGACCCCTTCCCGGAGCGCCTTCAGCGCCCGGTCGCGCTCCGCGTCGGAGAGGCGCGGCGGGTACGTGTGGAACTCGAAGGACGACGTCACGTTCGTGATTGTCGGGCAGCGCGCGCGGGGTGTCCACAGAACGCCGAAACGGCGGCCCGCTGGGCCGACCTGACGACACTCCCGGCAAACGTGAAGATTCAAGCGCGGACCGTCGGCGTTTGAAGCACCATGGGACGGGCTACGTCCCGGTGAGCACCACTCGGCACAGTAAGGGGATTGGTCCGTGCACTTCGAGGTGTGGGCACCGCAGGCCGGTCGCGTGACGCTCCAGTGCGACTCGGGCACGCGCGCGTTGGAGCGCGATCCCGAGCGCACGGGCTGGTGGTCCGGCGAGGCCGAGGCCGGCGACGGGTCGCGTTACGGCTTCGCCGTGGACGACGGCCCCGTGCTGCCGGACCCACGCTCGCGCCGCCAGCCGGACGGTCCGGACGGGCTGAGCGCCGTCGTCGACCACGGGCGCCACACCTGGCACACCGAGTGGGCGGGGCGCGCGTTGCCGGGCGCGGTCCTGTACGAGCTGCACGTCGGCACGTACACGCCGGAGGGCACGCTGGACGCGGCGGCCGAGCGGCTCGGCCACCTCGTGGAACTGGGCGTCACCCACGTCGAGTTGATGCCGCTGTGCCCGTTCCCGGGGCGGCACGGCTGGGGGTACGAGGGGGTCTCGCTGTGGGCCGTGCACGAACCGTACGGCGGACCCGAGGCGCTGAAGCGCTTTGTCGACCGGGCGCACGCCCTCGGTCTCGGCGTGGTCCTGGACGTCGTGCACAACCATTTGGGACCGTCCGGCAACTATCTGCCCGCCTTCGGCCCGTACTTCACGGACACGCATCAGACACCCTGGGGCTCCGCGGTGAACCTGGACGCGCCCGGCTCGGACGAGGTGCGCGCGTATCTGCTCGGCAGCGCGCTGGCCTGGCTGCGCGACTACCGGATCGACGGACTGCGGCTGGACGCGGTGCACGCGCTGCGGGACACGCGCGCGTGTCACTTCCTGGAGGAGCTGTCGAAGGCCGTGGACGCCCTCGCCGCCGACCTGGGCCGGCCGTTGTCGCTGATCGCCGAGTCCGACCTCAACGACCCGCGGATCGTCACCCCGCGCGCGGGCGGCGGTCTCGGACTGCACGCGCAGTGGAGCGACGACTTCCACCACGCCCTGCACACGGCACTGACCGGTGAGTCGCAGGGCTATTACGAGGACTTCGCGCGGGCCCCGTTCGCCGCGCTCGCCAAGACGCTCTCGGGCGGCTACTTCCACGACGGCACGTACTCGTCCTTCCGGGGCCGTGCGCACGGCCGCCCGCTCGACCGCACCGGCGTCGCCGCGCACCGGCTGCTCGGCTACACGCAGACCCACGACCAGGTCGGCAACCGCGCCCAGGGGGACCGCCTTTCGGCCTCCCTCTCCCCCGGGCTGCTCGCCTGCGGCGCCGCCCTGATGCTCACCGGGCCGTTCACGCCGATGCTGTTCATGGGCGAGGAGTGGGCGGCGGGCACCCCGTGGCAGTTCTTCACCGACCACACCGACCCGGAGCTCGCGGAGGCCGTACGGCGGGGCCGGCGGCGGGAGTTCACGTCGCACGGCTGGGCCGAGGAGGATGTGCCGGACCCTCAGGACCCGGCGACCCGTGACCGTTCCTGCCTCGACTGGTCGGAGCCCGAACGCGGGCCGCACGCACGCGTGCTGTCCTGGTACCGGGACCTGATCGCCCTGCGCCACACCCAGCCCGACCTCACGGACCCGGACCTGTCGGACATCAAGGTCGCGTACGACGAGGAGGCCCGCTGGCTCGCCTTCCGGCGCGGTGACGTACGTGTCGTGGCGAACCTCGCCCCGAAGTCGGCGGCGATCCCCCTGGGCCCGCGACGGGCGCGGGTGCTGGCCGCCTGGGAACCGGTCGAACTGCCGGGCGCCGACGGGTTGCTGCACGTTCCCGGGGAGTCCTGCGTGGTGCTGGAGCAGGGGTGAGCCCGAGTGAGCCGGGGTAAGCCGGTGGTGGTGCGAACTACCCCTGCTCGTCCTCCTCGCGCAGTTCCGTCACCCGCTCCAGCAGGATCGCCTCCCACGCGCGCCGCAGTTGGACTCTGAGCAGCGGCAGCGGGCCGGCCTCGCGGCCGGCGAGGCTCTCGGCGAGCCGGACGACCGTGTCGCAGCGGGCGAGCCACAGGCCGCGCAGACAGGGGCGGGCCCCGTACCCGGCGAGGGTGGCGGCCCGTACGGCGGCGGGCGAGCCGACCGCGAGGGCGAGGCGGGCGATGTCCTCGGCCGGGTCGCCGACGACCGCGTGGGTCCAGTCGAGGATGCCGCGCACCCGCCCGTCGGCGCTCACCACGAGGTGCTCGCCCCTGAGGTCATGGTGGACGAGGACCGCCGTACCGGCCTGTGCGGCGAGCTGCGTGGTCGCGGACGGGGTCAGCTGGTGGAGCCGCGAGGGGTCGAACTCGTCGGCCGCGGCGAGACGTTCGGCCGCGCCTTCGGCGGCCCGGCGCAGCGCCTCCAGGGATCGTGGCCCGACCCGCGGCACACCGAGTGTCTCGGCCTGGCGTACGGGCACCTCGCGCAGCCCCGCGAGCAGTGCGGCCAGGTCGGCCTCGCCGACGGCGGAGACGTCGTGCTCCTCGGCCGAGCCGCCGGGCGCCCTGGTGTCCAGCGTGTAGGCCAGCCCGTCGGCCCACTCGCCGTGCGCCACGGCGACGGGGACGGCGACGCCGATGTGCGGGCGTACGAGGTCGCGCAGGCGCGGTTCGCGGCGCAGTCGCGCGGACGCCTCACGGTCGGGGGCCAGGCGCAGTACGTGCCGGGAGCCGACCCACCAGGTGGTGCGGTCCGCGTCGGCGGGCCGGACGTCGGGTCCGCCCGTGCCGACGGTGCCGTCCGCGAGCAGGGAACGGACCAGTCGGCGGACGGTGTCCGCGGTGGGTGTCGGTGCCTGGGTCATGGTCGCGCCGCTGTCGTCCGAGGGGGTGGGGGCGGGGGTGGGCTCCTGGTGTGCGGTCAGTCCACTGTGACCAGCTCTCGGGTCGTGTTGTTGAGGCGCCGGCCGCCGTCCTCGGTGACCGTGACGATGTCCTCGATGCGTACGCCGAAGCGTCCGGGCAGGTAGACACCGGGCTCGACGGAGAAGCACATGCCGGGGACGAGGGGCAGTTCCTCACCCTCGATCATGTACGGCGGCTCGTGCGTGGTGACGCCGATGCCGTGGCCGGTGCGGTGGATGAAGTACTCGCCGTACCCGGCCCCGGTGATGACCGCGCGGGCCGCCCGGTCGACGTCCTGGCACGCGGCGCCGGGCCGCACGGCCCGGAAGCCCGCCTCCTGGGCCTCGCGCACGATGTCGTGGACCCGGCGCTGTTCGGCGTCCGGTTCGCCGACGTGGACCGTGCGGGAGGTGTCGGAGCCGTAGCCCTGCAGAAGGCCGCCGAAGTCGAGGACGACCATGTCGCCGTGCTCGATGACGCGGTCGCCGGCCTCGTGGTGCGGATTGGCGCCGTTGGGGCCGGAGGCGACGATCGTGAAGTCGACCTGGGAGTGCCCGAACCGCCGCAGCAGATCGGCCAGATCGCCCGCGACGTCACTCTCCCGGCGTCCGCCGAAGGGAACCTTCCGGATCTCCTCGTACGTTGCGTCCGCAGCCGCGCCCGCGGCTGCCAGGCGTGCCAGTTCCGCCGAATCCTTCACCGCGCGCAGCATCGGCAGTCCCTCACTGAGGGAGACGTAGGTGCTGCGGGGCAGCGCCTGCTGGAGTGCCAGCAGGTGCAGTGCCCAGGCGTTGTCGCTGACCCCGAAGCGGCCCGCCGCGTCGAGGAGGGTCGCGGTGGCCGCGTACGGGTCCTTGCCGTCGGTCCAGTCGCGCAGGGTCAGGGCGGGCGCGCCCGCCGCGTGTGCCGCGTCCGGGGCCTCCAGGGCGGGGACCACCAGGACCGGGTCCTGTCCGGCGGCCAGTACGAGCAGGGTGAGGCGTTCGGTGACCGCGGTCGGCGCGTAGCCGGTGAGCCAGACGAGGTCGGGTCCGGGTGCCACCAGGAGCCCGGCGAGGCCCGCGTCCTCGGCCGCCCGTGCGGCGCGCCGCATCCGGGCCCGGTAGTCGTCGGCGGTGAAGGGCGCGGGCGTGCTGCCGGTCATCCGGGCCTCCATGAGACGGCAAGGGGCTACGGGCAGCATCCTGCCCGGATGCACGGGGCGGCGCGAGCCCATTGACGGCCCCCACCACCCGCGTCACCTGCCCCGCCCCCTCAAACTAACGGATGGAAGTTGAGCAACCATTAGATCTAACGCTTAGATCCACCCGAACCATTACGGGAGGCGGAAGGTCATGCTCGTACTCGCTCACATCAGCGATCTGCACCTCGACAGAACCGCGCGGTCGACGGCGCGCGCCGAACAGGTGCGCGACCGGCGGTGGGAGCTGCCGGGCACCCGGACGCGCTGCTGGTGACCGGGGGCATCGCGGACCACGCACAGAGGCCGAGTACGAGGAGGCAGCGCACATCCTCGGGCTGCGCACCGGCGACGCGCCCTTCCCGGCGCCCACCTGCGCGGGCAACCACGACAGCCGCGCGCCCTACCGCAAGGCGCTGATCGGACTGCCCGCCACCGAGCGGCCGGTCAACAGCGCGCACGTCTTCGACGACGCCGCCGTCCTGATGTGCGACTCCAGCGTGCCGGGCAGCGACGAAGGCGCCCTCGACGACGAGACGTACGACTGGATCGACGGGACGCTCGACGAACTGGACGACGGCGTCCCGGGCGCTGCTCACCTTCCACCCTCCGCCCGTCGCCCTGCACCACCCGCTCCCGGACGCCTGCCGGCTGGACCGACCCGGCGGACCGGCCGCCCTGATGAGGCTCCGGCCGCAGATCGCCGGGCTCATCACCGGCCACGCACACACCGGCGGCCACGACTTTCGCCGGCCGGCCGCTGCTCGTCGGCCGGGGGCGACCTGGACCCTCCGGCGCCCTGGAAGGGCGAGAATGCCGCGGACCGGGACGCGCCGGTCGGCCTCGCCTTTCGTGAGCTGGACGACAGCGGGCGGCTGACCAGCCATTTCAGGATGGCCGCGTGAGGGAGGGCGGTCAGATGACGACGCCCGGAATCGCCACCAGCTGCTGGTAGCCGCCGCTGCGGTGCAGGACCGTGAGGGTGATCCCCGAACCCGGACGGGCGTGGGCGACCACACGGGCGAGATCGGAGGCCGAGTCGATCCGGGTCCCGCCGAACGCGAGGAGTACGTCGCCCCGGACAAGGCCGGCGGTGTAGCCCGGGCCAGGCACATGGACGCCGACGAGCAGGGCTCCCGCTTTCTCGGCGTCCACGGCCTCGACACCGAGCGTCGAGGTCACGGCCGAGGGCGAGGAGGCCGAGCTCGCGCTGCCCGAGGGCGACTTGGAAGGGCCCGCACCGGAAGCGGGCCGGGAAGGGGAATCGGCCCCTGCGGGCGCGCCGCCCCGCGCACCTGCCCGCTCCCCCGGCCGCCCCTTGTCCCCGCCCTCTCCCGCCTCTCGCCGTAGGTCCGCGAGCTTGCTCATGCCGATCACCGTGGCTCCGAGCGTGCCGAGGCCGACCCCCGCGAGAACCAGGACGGTCGCGATGAACAGGCCCAGCAGAAGGGTCGTCACCCGTCGGCCGCGCCGGCGCGCGGCATGCGGGCGCCGGGCCGGGCGGGATGTGGTGCCGCCGGCCGGTTCCTGACCGGGCATCGGCTTGGGACGCAGCGCAGTCTGTTCCATGGTTCGCCTCCGCCAGGTGCTCTACCCGGCGCACAGGCGCACCACGAGCCACGAACGAGTGAGACTGACGCGGGGTCGGACATGGGCAGCCATAGGCGTCCGAACACGGCGCGTCCAGAGGACGGTCCGCTGTTGCGGTCTGCGGAATGACCGCCTCACGCCCTCCGGCTGCGGCTGAGACTGCGGCGACAGAGCTGTTCCGCCACCGAACGGGCCGCGTCCGCGCCCGGCGTCTGTCCGCCGGCCTCCAGGACCCGGCCCGGAGGCCGGTGTCGGCCCGTCCGATGCCGGCCCCCCTTCACGCGGGAGGTGGGTCTGCTGCCGCGGGCCACGGCCGCGTCGAGGACCCCGCACGCCACACCGACCGGCCCCCGGGACACTTCCCTGCGGCTCTGCACGGGGTGAACCTCGGCCGTTCCATCGCCGAAAAGCCCTACGCCCTGACCCGCCCGTCGGCCGGCCGGCCGATGCGGAACTTCCGGAGGAGGCTCGCGCCCTGCCGACCTCCGCCGACGCGGCACTCGGCGACCTCTCGGGGAACGCCGCCGCCACGGGAGTACGGGAACTCGCCGAGGAGACGACGGAGCGGATCCGCGACCTCGGCCGACGGACAGCGGGGCCGGCCCCGGACGCCGGCCGGGAGGCACGCGCGCGGGACCGGCCCCGGACTCCCGGCCGACTGCCGACCGGCGGGCAGGGAGCCCTCAGCCGACCGGCACTGGTGAACTGCGGTCCGGCAGGAAGCCGTGGGACCTGTTGGCCAGGTGGTCGGCCTTGTAGCGGGGGACCTCCCGGTGCCAGTTCAGGATGCCGGCCAGCCAGTTCCGCAGTTCGGCCACATAGCCGTCCATGGTCGCGCGCGCCTCCTCCGTGAGCCTGAAGTCCTCGTACAGGACGGGGAATTCATGGGCGGCGACATGCTCGAACTGCTGCATGCGCTGGGTCATCAGATCGTGGATGATGCCGAGCGCGGTCGGGTAGTCGCAGCCGAAGAAGTTCTGGACGACGAGGATGCCGTTGTGGATCTCGCCCTCGTACTCGATCTCCTTCTGGTAGGAGAACACGTCGTTGATCAGGCACGCGTAGTCGGCGGCCGCCTTCTCCAGCGACTGGACGGGCCCACTGCGGTAGACCTCCGGCGGGACGGTCCGGCCGTGGCCGACGCGGCACAGGCTCATCGTGAGGTCCGAGCCGAAGGTGGCGCGGCGCATCTCCAGGTAGTCGATCGGGTCGGGGACACGGTTCTG
The DNA here is from genome assembly GCF_054072135.1 of Streptomyces kryoterrae. NCBI lineage: Bacteria > Bacillati > Actinomycetota > Actinomycetes > Kitasatosporales > Streptomycetaceae > Streptomyces > Streptomyces kryoterrae. Next base: position 1,980,559 of record NZ_CM133358.1, read on the forward strand.
GATCTGGTTGGCCAGTTCCCACACCCAGCTCTCGGTCATCACGTCCACCGCGGCACGGAACGTGCGCCGCTGCTCGGCGGTCATCCCGACCGTGGTGCGCCGCCACAGGTCGATCAGGCCGCGTTCCATGCCGTTGACCGGAACGGGGAACCCGTCGCCCTCGATGGGCATGCAGGCGGAGAGGCGCTCGGTGCACAGACGGGCCGCCGCCAGGTCACGGCGGTGGCCGAAGACGAGGGGGTAGTAGTCGTCGCCGTAGGTGCCCCAGGCCAGCCAGGCGGAGCTGAGGTCGAGGGCGTCGGCCGTCGCGTCCGGGTGGATGCCGGCCGCGCACAGCGGCAGGTCGGCCGCGGCGAGCTTGTCCTCGTCCCAGACGCCCTCCTGGAGGATGCCCATGCCGTGCGACCAGTCGACGAGACGGGACCGGGCGCCGTCCAGGTGCGGGCTCAGAGTGAGCCCGAACGGCATGTAGAAATCCGGCAGCAGGGACGGACCGACCTTCTGGTAGGGCACGTGCGTGTAGGCGCGCAGGCGTTCGGCGCCGGCCGAGGCCAGGAGCGCGCCGATGTTGGCGGCGGACGTGCCGAACCCGCCGACTCCGAACGGCCGCGACTCCTCCAGGGCCCCTTCGTTCATGTACCGGCTGGAGCGCAGGTGCCACTCGTGGCCGCCGGACTGCCAGTCCTGCAGCCCGCGCGTGTACGCGGCCACCGCGGCGACCTGGTCCGGCGTGAGGCCCTTGTCCAGGGCCACCGCGGGTACTTCGGTGAGCGCGGTGTGCTCGAACTGGTGGAGCCGTGAGGTGAGGATGTCGTTGACGGTGTCGGCGGCCTCCTGGGTCGTGCACCCGAAGAAGGTCTCCAGGACGAGCACGCCGTTGCTGAGCTCGCCCTCATCCTCGACCTCCCGCTGGTAGGAGAACAGGTCGTTGCGCAGGTGGACGCCGTCGGAGAAGGTCTCCATCAGCACCCTGAGCGGCCTCGACTCCGCGACGGACACGGGCACTTCGGCGGTCGCGTACTCCACGAGCCCCGCCGACCAGGGCGCGCCGCCGACCTTGCGGCGCATCTCGATGTACTCGACGGGGTTGGAGACCCGTCCCTCGTTGATGTTGGACAGTTCCCACATCGACTCGTTCAGCAGATGCTCGGTGGCGACCGCGAACCGCCTGCGCCAGTCCACGGACATCGACGGAACCGTGCGCGCCCACAGGTCGGCGAGGCCCGCCTCCACCGGATTCCGCGCCTCGGGTACGGGAGTCGAGAGGTCGAGCGGCATGAACAGGGGCAGCCGGTCCAGATAGGCCTTGCCGCCGTCGCGGTCCTGGCTGCGCTTGAAGACCTCCAGGAAGTGGTCGTCGAAGAAGAACACCCACACGTACCAGTCGGTGATGAGCGAGAGGGCGGGTCCGTCGCAGTCGGGGTGCGTGTACGCGCACAACAACCCGTAGTCGTGCGCGTCGAGGTCGGACTGCTCCCAGACGCCTGAGCCCTCCAGCATTCCCATCTCCCGTGCCCAGACGGTCGAATGGGCGCGCGCCTCGTCCAGATGCGGGTTCAGCCGCGCGGGATACGGCATGTAGAAGTGCGGGAGTACGAACGGCTGTGTCATGGGCGGGGCCCTACCCGCGCCCCGGACGCGCCATCCTCGGGGCAGGACATGATCACACCATCGCGTGAATCAGGACCGATTCCGGGATTCCGGACCGGCGTTGTGAGTTCACTCGACATGCGAGGACCGAGGGGACTCCAACGACTTCAACAACTGCGACTGCGACGACTACACCGCCACCTGGATCACCGCACGCGTACCGCTCGTCCGCCAGCGCTGCCCCTCCGCGGCGACGAGTGCCGACTCGGTACGGGCGTCGAGGCCGACGATCACGTCCGACTTCAGGGTGCGCAGGGCCGCCACCGGGCCGGGGAAGTAGGTGGTGACGTCCGCGAACGGCGTGGTGGGGGGCCTGAGACGGTCACCGACCAGGCGGCGGTAGTTCAGGTCGCCCTTCATCAGGGTGACCGTCGCCGAGGCGAAGTCCTCGCGAAGACCGCCGGGCATCGCCGTGTACGGGAGCGGGGCGCAGGAGAAGGGGTGGGCGCGGACCACGAGCCGGCCCTCGGCCATCGCCAACCAGAGACGGCGGCCGTACGCGGCGGCCTCCCCCGGCGCCCGGATCAGCCGGCGCAGGGCGTCGACCACGTCGGCGGTGGTCGCGTCGGAGACGAAGTACGGGTGCGGTTTCACGTGCAGGACGGCGCGTTCGGCGTACCCGCGGGTCAGCAGGTGGTCCAGGAGGAGGAGATCGGGGACGAGTTCGCGGCCGGCGTTGTCCGCGACCAGACACACCGTGCCGGCGTCGGATCGGGCGGGCCGGAGCAGCGACCAGAGGGCCTCGCTGTCGTCGGCGACGAGTCCAGCCGCCTCCCCTCCCTCGTCCGCGCCGGAGAGCCGGAAGCCGAGGTCGGCCCGGTTGCCCCACAGCGACCCGTGGAGCAGGGCGCGCGCCTGCTCCTCCTCCGGCCCGCCCACCAGGTCGTCGAGCGCGGCCAGCTCCTCGTCGGTCTCGGGGGCGTCCAGTTCGGCGAGCTTGAAAGGGCGGAACGGGTCGATCCCACGCCAGGCACCCTCACCCGTGCCACCCCCGCCGCCACCGAAGTATCCGACCGCTTCGAGGAGTTGGCGGTAGAAGTAACCCTCCGCCCACAGCCACGGCACGTCGAACCAGGACCGGCCCGCGTACTCCCGGGTGCCCCACTCCTCCCACTGTTCCCGGTCCTCGGCGCCGGCGGGGAGCGGTTCGACGACACCCTCGGCGCAGTTCTTGAGGAGGGCGTCGAGCGCGCGGTGCTGCTCCGGGCCGTACGGGAAGGCGTCCCGCACCTTCTGGATGAGCGCGGGATGCCGTTCGGCCAGCACGCTCCAGGGGAACGAGCCCGGCTCGTTGCCGAGGATCACGGGCGGGGACACGGAGTCGGAGGCAGGCATGCGCCTCACCGTACCGTCCGGAAAACACGCGGCCCGGGACATCATCGGGCGAAGGCGGGGCGGTCCGAAACCCCCACCGGATCAGAGGGCCCGCCCCGCCCGTCTCACGCCATCGCCCGTGTCTCCCGCTCCAGCTGCGCCACCAGGCCCAGATACCGCGCCCGCCTGGGCGTGGGCACCAGTGCCCGGATGGTGAGCCGCCACATGTCCGCCGTCCGGCGGGGCTGGCGCGCCACCGGCTCCACCGCCCGGCTGACCACGCGGCTGCCGACGAAGAAGCTGACGAGGGAGTGCGCCATCGCGTCGACGTCGACGTCCGGGTGTACGTCGGACTCCTTGACCGCGCCGAGGAGTTTGCCGGAGGCCATCTCCGACCACTCGCGGAACGGGTGTCGCAGCGGCGGTCGTACGGTGACGTCACCGGCGGCCAGACGCAGCCCCGCCCTGGCGATCGGACCCTCGACGGCCATCCTGGTGATCCCGAACGTGACGCGGATCAGCGTTTCGAGCGAGGAGTAGCCGCGGCCGTCGATGTCTCTGGCCATCCGCCGGGAGGTCCTGGACTGGATCTCCAGGATGGCGTGGGCCAGGTCCTCCTTCGCCGCGAAGTGGAAGTAGAGGGCGCCCTTGGTGACATGGGCGTGCTCGACTATGTCACTCAGGCTGGTCGATTCGTATCCATGGCGGTCGATCAGGTCGGCCGCGGCCGTGATGATCGTCGCGCGGGTCTGCTCGGCGCGTAACTGCCTCGCCATCGGCGACACCCCTCCCCACCTACCGGTGCTCCCGAACTCCCCTGAGAAAAACGGGATATGCCGTTTGTTTCTCACTCCCTGTACAAGATAGCCGACCGTTCTACGGCGCCCACCACACACTCGAAAACCGTGCGCCCCTCCTGTGTTCCCACCACCTTCAGGGCCCCGCCGCCTTCGTCCGTCGACTCGATCCAGGTGGGCAGGTCCAGTTCGGCGAACTGGTGGAAGGTCGTGTCGAAGGACACGGGTATCAGGTCTCTGCCGGGGCCCGTCCGCGCCAGCACGGCCTGCCGGGCGGACTCCAGGAGCAGCATGCCCGGTATGTGATCCAGGGGATGGTCGAAGAAAACAGCATGACCGGTATCGACTCGCAACTGCCAGTGACCTTCGCCCTGTCGAGGCCGGGCCAGGACCACGTCCGCAGCCGACTCCCGCCCCACGTCGGCGGCGGGCAGGCCCGGCGGAACGGGCAGCGCGGTCACGGTGGCCGCCGTACGCCCACCGCGCAGCCTGCTGAAGACGGCGCCGCTGGTGCAGGTGAAGGCGACGTCGGCGCGTGCGACCGGTTCACCGCCCAGCCGTACGTCGGCCTCGTAGCGGGCCGAGACCAGGCGCTTGCCCCGATGACGGATGTCGGAGAAGGTGATGTCGACGGTGGGCTCGGCCGGCACCGACCCCACGCCCAGGTGCTCGGGGAACGTGGTGATCCGGAACTCCTGGAGGACGAACCGGTGGTCCAACGGCACCTTGTACGCGGTGTGGTTGAGCAGCGTTCCGGCCTGCCGCACGGTCTCCACGACAAGCAGCGGATCGTATGTCGTCCGGTCCGGCGACACGTGTAAACAGTGGACACGCGGCCACTGTGCGGAGACGCTGAACCGGTCGGTTTCCGTGCGGGACCAACCAGTGGGGAACGTCTCCGCGATCGACGCGCGGTGCACGAGCTGGCGCGGAACACCCGCCGTCATGAGTGGGATTTCGGCAGACTGCGGCACTGGAGGCAATGTCTCTCCCTCGGTCCCCCGTATGGCGTGGCAGACGGAAAGGCGCCCGCTTAGGTGAGCGATAGAGTACGAGGCGACCGGTTTGTTTTCAACGAGATCAGTCGGCGCGGCCCTATGATCGGCGGTTCCGGCGCACCTGACGACACGCCGTCACGAACAGCACGGCATCGACTCGGCACTGATACGGACACCGGCCAACCGGGCGCCGGGGAGGGGCTCTTATGGCGAAGCAGGAGCGCGCCATCAGGACGCGCAGAGTGATCCTGGAAGCCGCGGGCGCGGTTTTCGACGAGAACGGCTACACCTCCACCACCATCTCGATGGTGCTGGAGCGGGCCGATGTCACCAAGGGCGCTCTGTACTTCCACTTCCCTTCCAAGGAATCGCTCGCGCAGGCGGTACTGGACGAGCAAGTGCCGTTCGGCACGGTCCCGGAACAGCCCTGCAAGCTGCAGGAGATCATCGACATGACGTTCGTCGTGGCGCAGCGGCTGCTGACCGACTCCCTGCTGCGAGGCAGCGTGCGGCTGACGGTGGACCAGGCGACACCCCCCGGGGTCGACCACACCGGACCGTTCCGGCAGTGGGGGGAGCGGCTGATCGTGCTCATGGAACAGGCCGGTGCCCAGGGTGAGCTGCTGCCCACGGTGAAGCCGCGGGACACGGTGGAGCTGCTGGTGGGCGGCTTCGCGGGCATCCAGTTGATGTCGCGGGCCCTGACCAACCGGGCGGACCTCGCGCACCGCATCTCGGTCCTGTGGTCCCACATCCTGCCCGGCATCGCGGTACCGGGGCTCCTGCTCGGCCTGGACAGCCGGGCCGACCGCGGCGTCCGCATCCTCTCCGCGGTCCCCGTCCCGTGATTCTGCTGACGGGGGCCACCGGCACCGTCGGTCGGCTGGTCGCCGAACGCCTGGCGGGCACCGGCCCGCTGCGCCTGCTCACCCGTGACCCGCACCGCGTCACCCTCGCCGGTCCCGGAATCGAGGTGGTGCGCGGGGACTTCGACGACCCTGCCGGGCTGCGCGCGGCGCTGGCCGGCGTACGGTCCGCTCTGCTCGTCACCGCGAACCCGCTGGCGCCGGCCCAGGACGAGAACTTCGTGGCGGCCTCCCGGGCGGCGGGGGTGCCTCAGGTGGTGAAGCTGTCGGCCCAGGCGGTGACCGACCCCGGGGCCACCGACCTGATCACACGGTGGCAGCGGTACAACGAGGAGCTCCTGCGCGCCTCCGGCCTGGCGTGGACCTTCCTGCGTCCGCGCGCCTTCATGTCCAACACCCTGGGCTGGGCCCGCTCCGTCCGGGAGGAGGGGGTCGTCCGGGGCCCCGACGGCACCTCGCGGAACGCGAACGTCGACCCGCGGGACATCGCCGACGTGGCGGTACGGGCGCTCTCGGACCCGGAGGGGCACGCCGGGCGGGCGTACGCGCTGACCGGGCCCGCCGGGGTCACCGCGGCGGAACAGACGGAGATCCTGGGCGAGTTGCTGCAACGCCCGCTGAAGTTCGTCGAACTGACGGAGCATCAGGTGCTGCAGGGGCTGCTCGCACGGTATCCGGAGCCGGTGGCCCGCGCCCTCGCGGAGAGTGCCGCGCGGGCGAGGGACGGATCGAAGGGGCAGGTGGAACCGGCGGTGGCGGAGTTGCTCGGCCGACCGGCGCGCGGCTACCGGGAGTGGGCGGCGGAGCATCTGGCGGAGTTTCGCGACCGGATGTGGCCGCCGACAGCCGAGTGACAAAGCGCGGGGGCACACATAGAGCGACGGGTCGGTCGGCGTCCATCCACGCCGGCCGACCCGCCCGTTTCTGTCACACCGTCAGTTCACTTGCGCCGACGGGTGATTCACCCGGAGAACCCGGAGGTTCAGAAGGTGAGCTTCCAACTGTTGATCTTGCCGGTGTCCGAGGCGGCCACGTCCTGCACGCGCAGCTTCCAGGTCCCGTTGGCCGTCTCGCTGGAGGCGTCCACCGTGTACGTGGTGTTCACGTTGTCGGCGGAGTCCGAGGTGCTGGAGGCCTTCAGCGGGTAGGTCGTGCCGTCGGGCGCGACCAGGGTGATGACCAGGTCACCGCGGTAGGTGTGGGTGATGTCGACGCCGACCTGGAGGGCCGAGGGGGCGTTGCCGGTCCGGCCGGTGACAGCGATCGAGGACTCGACGGCCGAGCCGTTGTCCGGGACGGAGACGGCGGTGCTGGAGGAGAAGACGGTCCCCGTCGTGCCGCCGCCGGTGCCGCTCACGGCCTGCACGGTCTTGGCCGCGTCGGCCAGACCCGCACCGCAGCCGCCCGAGCAACTGCCGGGCAGGGCACGGGCGTTGTTCTTGATGGCCGTCTCGATCTGGGCCGGGGTGAGCGAGGGGTTCGCCGACTTCATCAGCGCGACCAGGCCCGCGATGTGCGGGGTGGCCATGCTGGTGCCCTGGTAGTAGGCGTACGACTCGGTGGACGGGGTCTTCGCGCCGGAGTTCAGCGTGGAGAGGATGCCGTTGGCGGTGCCGGTGCTCATCTCACCACCGGGGGCCGAGATGTCCACGACGGAGCCGTAGTTGGAGTACGAGGCCCGGGCGCCGGTGCGTCCGGTCGCGGCGACGGTGATGACGTTGTTGCAGTTCGCCGGGTTGGACGTGGAGGCGTTCGCGTTCTCGTTGCCGGCCGCGACGACCACCGTGGTGCCGCGGTTCACGGCGCCGGTGATGGCGCTCTGCGTCGCCGAGGAGCAGGCGCCGCCCCCGCCGAGGCTCATGTTGATGACCTTGGCGACGTTGGTGTTGGCCGGGACACCGGAGACGGTGCCGCCGGACGCCCAGGTGATCGCGTCGATGATGTCGGAGTCGTAGCCGCCGCACTTGCCGAGCGCGCGGACCGGGGAGATCTTCGCGTTGTACGCGATGCCCGCGACGCCCTTGCTGTTGTTGGCGACGGCTGCGATGGTGCCCGCGACGTGCGTGCCGTGCCAGGAGGAGTTGCTGCCCGCGGTCTGCTCGCACTCGCCGGCGGCGTACCAGTCGCCGGGGTCGGCCGGGTTGCTGTCGCGGCCGTCGCCGTCGACGGAGACCGCGGAGTCGGCGATGAAGTCGTAGCCTGCGACGATGTTCGCGGCCACGTCGGAGTGCGTGACATAGCCGGTGTCGATGACGGCGACGGTCACGCCGGTGCCGGTCGCGGTGGTCCAGGCGCCCGGGACGCGCATGCCCGCGGTCGCTTCGAACAGGTCCCACTGCTTGGCGTACTCGGTGTCGTTCGGGTCCGCCATCGGCTTGTTGAGGCGGTCCGGCACGACGTAGGCGACCTGCGGGTCGGCCTCGTACTGGGCGATGACGTCGGCGACGTCCGTCCTGCTGAGCTCCTCGCCCAGGTCGACGAGGGCCGCGCCGGTGCCCAGGCGGCGCTGGAAGTCCAGGTTCTCGCCGGCCTCCTTGCCCTTGGCGGTGGCGTCGGCGTCGGCGGCCTGGTTCGACGTGGCCTCGGCCGCTCCGGTCTTGTAGCCGACGATGAGCCGCTCGGCCGGGGCGGCGACCGCCTGCGCGGCGTCCAGGGTGGCGCCGGGGGCGACGGGCTCCTGGGCCACGGCGACCGAGGTGGTGGCCGCGGCAACGAGGGCGGCGGAGACCGCGGCGACGGATATCAGCTTCCGCCCCGTGGCACGGGTGGGTGAAGTACGCAAGGGCTTGCCTTTCGGGGCCGTACTCCGGGCGGCGCGGGCAGCGGGGAGTGGCGGGCGAATCGCTTCGTCGTCGAAGCGGCGGGGGGTGCGGTTCGAAAAGCGGCGCGGCGGCCGGCCAAGCGCGAGCGGCCCGTGCGGGGTTACCTGTGGGGCGGCTGTGGTGGAACAGTAGGCAAAGAGGAGGTCATCCGGATACAGGGGAAACCCTCGATCAGGCCAAATCCACACCCTCGAACGCCGGAAACCGACCCTGTATGACGGCCGGTTGACCGGGTTGGGCAAGTTTCGGGGGATTGCCTGCGCCACCCGCCGATTGAACGCGGCCCGCCCGCTTCCCGTACTGCCCCAAAGCAGACCTGTTTCCCCTGGTCGAGGAGATTCCCGGATGACCGCCCAGCGCCGTACTCTCTCGGCCGCCGTACTCGCCGGCACCGCCGCCTTCGCGGCGCCGCTGTTGCTCACGTTGTCGGCGGCGGGTCCCGCCCAGGCGCACGGCGCCCCGACCTCGCCGGTCAGTCGCGCCTACGCCTGCTCCCCCGACGGCGGCAGCCTGGCCGGAACGGCGGCCTGCCGGGCGGCGGTCGCGGCGAACGGCGGGGCGCCCTTCACCTTCTGGGACAACCTGCGGGTCGCGGACGTGAACGGCCGGGACCGCGCGGTGATCCCCGACGGCCGACTGTGCAGCGGCGGGCTGCCCGCCTACCGGGGACTCGACCTCGCGCGCGCCGACTGGCCCTCGACCACACTGGCGCCGGGCGCGCGGCTGACGATGACGTACCGCTCGACGATCCCGCACACCGGCACGTTCAGGATGTTCCTGACGAAGCCCGGGTACGACCCGTCGGGCCCGCTGAACTGGTCCGACCTGCCGGACCGGCCGTTCGCCGAGGTCAAGGACCCCGCGATGACGGGCGACGCCTACCGCATCGGGATGACGCTGCCGTCCGACCGTACCGGCCACCATGTTCTGTACACGATCTGGCAGAACTCCAGTACGGCGGACACGTACTACTCGTGCTCGGACGTGGTTTTCCCGAAAGCGAAGAGCACTGCCAACACCTCTGGCGGCACCGGCGCCTCCGTGCCGACCGCCACCGCCTCCCCCGCGGCGCAGTCCAGGTCTGCCGCGCCCACCGCTTCGGCCGATCCGACCGCGCAGCCTGAACGGACCGGGGAAACGGGACGGGCGGCGGAGTCCGCCGACTCCGCCGCCCCACAGACCGGGAGCACCGTGGCCGGCACGCCGGTGGCGTCGGCCACCGACAGCACCGGGTCACGGCACCTGGTCGCGGCCGGCGCCGCGGCGGTACTGCTCGCCGTGGTCGCCGCCCTCGCTCTGCGTCTGCGCCGCCGGTGAACACCGGCAGCCCAGACGTTCATTGACGGTTCGTCAGTTGACGAAGACCGTGGCGCCGCCCTGCGTCACGTCCGTCACCGGGGCGTACTTGGCGGTGAAGTAGCCGCTGCTGAAGCACAGCGACGAACCCGACGTCTTGGTGAACGCCTGGGCGGTGAAGTTGATGCTGTTGTCGGCGGCGCCGGTCGTACCGGTCAGGCTGGGAGCCTGGTAGACGCAGTTGATGCTGCCCAGCAGGGTGCGCAGCACGACGGTCGTCTGGATGACGGAGCCCGCGGCCGGGGTGACGGAGACGGAGCCGTCGGAGCCCACCACGGTGGTGTACGGCAGGTTGTTGACGGTCACGCTGGTCACCCCGAGCACGCCCAGGACATTGCTGGTGCACGTGCCGAAGGTGTGCGCGGTGACCGACTCGGTGGCACTGCCGGGCGCAGCGGGGTTGTCGGTGACCGCAGCCGTGAAGGTCGACGCCGCACACGAGACACCGCTGGTGCCGGTCGCGCTGGAGTAGAGCGTGGCGGTGGTGCCGGTGGCGAGCGAGGCGTTGAGGACATCGCCCACGGCGACGGCGTCGCCGGCCGCGCTGTTGATGGTGAGGACGGTGTCGGCGGCGGACGCGGGGGTGACCGCGGCGACCGAGAGCCCGGCGACGGCGGCGGCGAGGGCGAGGGCGGAGCGGGTGCGAGTACGCATGATGCGGGTGCCTCTTTCTGGAACTGGGGGTGTTGAGGGGTGGTCGAAGAGGTCGGGGCACGCGAAAGTACGCGTGCGGAACGCATGAAGGACGCGGGAATGACGCCGTTGCCGGCCCGTGACGCCTTCTCCGTACGTGACGGACCGGCAACGACAACCGGCCGGTAGCCGGCAGGAAGGCTTGGAGGGAGGCTTCCTGCCGGACCGGGCGGGACAGGGCGAACCGGCGGTGGCCCAGGGGGGAAACGGCCATGCCGGTGCCTCGGAGGCGGACTGCGGAATGAGCTGTGAGTCCGGGAAGAGCGATGACTGGCATCGCTGCGGATCCGGCGCCACGGATCCGGGGAAACCAGGTCGAGTTCTAGACCTGAGGAACCGTCAACGTCAAGACATTGGACGGAAGTTGATGCTTACCGGCGAACTTCCCGGCCGGCTTCCCCTTGGGCTTCGGCGCGCGTCCTCGACCCGTGCGACACCCCTCCGGTACTCCCCCGAGGGCCCTTGGGACCCCCCGAACGGCCTTCGATCACCCCGTGAAGTCACAGGTGGAGCATAATCCGCACCCTTTTTCCACAACTCCCTTGACCCTAGAAAGTAACCACGGGTAACTTCCTCGGCGGCTACTGGGGCGTAACCGTGAAAGCCCTTGCAACCGCCGGGAGTTGCGAGGAGACGTACGCCGCAGCCGCTGTCCGCGCCAGGACAACGTGCCACTGAAGCGTGACCAGCATTGACGCAGTTGACTATGTACTGGGAGCAGCCATGGCCTCGTCCTCGGACGCCTCGTCGTCCGCCGGATCCAGCCCCGAGCAGCCAGGAAGCGGTAACGCTTCCGAGGGCGCCGGGGACGCGGGATCCACCAACGTGTCCGAATTCTTCGAAGGTGCCGGAAAGGGCACCGAACGACGCGGGCGGGTCCGTGCGCGGCGTGCCGCCGTGATGGCGGTGCCGGCCACCCTGGTCGCCGCCACGCTCGCGGTTCTCACCGCACAGGGCGCCCTCGGCGTTCAGTTCGCCATCTCGGGCATGCCGTTCAAGGTCACCGCCACCGAGATGAAGGGCGAAGGCTTCGAGCAGTTCGGCGCCCTCGACCACATGATCGAGGGCAGCCCGAACGAGGGCGACACCGGCGGCCAGGTCCTGGTCATCACCACCGCGATCAAGACCGCGACGATCACCAAGCTGTGCCAGAGCGTCGACCTCGGCGGCATCAACCTGCTGATCAAGGCGGGCGGCAACGGCACTCCGGTGTCCGCGACCGACCTGACGCTCGACGGCACCGAGCAGGCGGGCGACGCGTCCTTCACCAACATCGAGATCGGCAACGACGCCAGCACGCTCAGCAAGGCAGGCGTCAAGGGTCCGGCCGGCGTCTTCAGTCAGCAGGCGGACACCGTCCGTATCGCCAACCTGGTGTCGACCAACTACGCCACCACGGCAGCCGTGTTCAAGCTGCCCGGGCTGAAGCTCAGCTTCAGCGAGTCGGGTTGCTGATGTCCGGCATCGAGCATGAGGGGGTGGGGCCCGCCTTCAGAAACTGGCGGGCCCACCGTCCGTTCCTGGGCGGGCTGCTGCTCACCCTGGGCGGGGTGGAGATCCTCGTCACGATGAAGGTCTCCCTGAAGATCGTCGTGCACCTGGGCATGCAGGGCCTGGCCGGCTTCATGCTGCCGGCGCTGATGGTCGTGTGCGGTCTGTTGATCCTCTTCAACCCCGCGCAGCGCCTGTTCTACTCGATCGTCGGCATCATGCTGACGCTGGGCACGTGGGTCACCTCGAACCTCGGTGGCTTCTTCGTGGGACTCGCGCTGGGAGCCGTGGGCAGTTGCATGGCCTTCGGCTGGCTTCCCGACCAGGAACCGCGTGTCAGCCGCCGCCGGCGGCGCAAGGAGAAGCAGCAGGGCAAGGCCGCCATGGCGGCCCCTGACGCGACGGAATCCATGGATTCCACCGGGCCGGCAGCGGCGGACGACGGTCACGAAGACGGCGAAGGCAGCCTGCGTGGCTCGATGCGCTCCTCCACCGCCGCGTCACCCTCACACCTGACGATGTAGGCACTCCTGCCCGGCAACTCCGCGACCGCTTCGACGAGTTCGGTCCCTCGGTAGACGAGGCCGACCCCGTCGTCGGTGCAGTGCGTGGTGGGCAGGGTGCCATCGGCGACGAGCCGGTGGACCAGCGGGCGGCGGCCCGCGTCACTGTCGTAGTGCACTCCGTTGCCGTACGGCAGGAAGCCCAACGCGTCGGTCAGCGGCCGGAGTCCGGGGCCGAAGGAGTCCGTGGTGCCCCCTCTGAACCAGCAGAGGGAGCCCGCGCTCACTCCACTGAGCACCACGCCGGCCTCCCAGGCGCGCCGCATGATCCGGTCGAGGCCGTGCACCCGCCACACCGCAAGCAGGTTCGCCACCGAGCCGCCCATGACCCGGACGACGTCCTGTTCGAGCACCGTGCCCTCGACGTCGTTCAGGTTGGGCATGGGGAAGAGCTGCAGCGGTGTGAGGTCGAAGCCCGCGACCCGGGCGGCCTCGCCCATACGGGCGGTACTGCAATCCCCCGGGGGACGACCCCCGGACCCCCAGCAGAAAAGCAGGTCAGCAGGCCTGACCAGCGAGGGAAGCCAGGCATCCTGAGTGACGCTCGGCGTCCCCGATGGCCGTACCGACCTACAGGACACGCGGTCCGCGGCCGTGGGCGCCGGAGAGGTCGACGGCGTGATACACGAGGGCGTCGAACGCCACCATGGTCCGGCCGCCGGTTCGGCGTCCGCCGGAGGTCGCGCGGATGGTCGGTTCAGAAGCGGGCATCCGGATGATCTTATCGATCGGCGACGGGCTCCCGGCGGTCGGCGACCGGCTCGGCGACAACCGGCTCGGTCCGATGGTCGGCAGGTTCGGCAGCGAAACCGCCGCTCACCTGCGAGGATTCCTCCCGCGCCGACCCGCTCGCCGACCCGTCGGACTTCAGCGCGTGCGCCTCGCTCTTGAGGATGCGCATCGAGCGGCCGAGGGCGCGTGCCGTGTCCGGCAGCTTCTTCGAGCCGAACAACACGATGACCACGATCGCCACGACCAGCAGGTGCCAGGGTTCCAGTCCGTTCCGGAGCACAACCTCACCGCCCTTTCCTTCGTCTCACACAACAGTTGCCACTTTGCGCAACTGTACAACCAGGGTGAGACGTGAGAAGGGCGCCGATGACCACCAGCACGAGCAGGCCTGCCGTACCCCCGCGAGCCCGGTCCGCCGCGGGCAGCCGGCGGCGCAAGCCGGGTCGGCGTGGGCGGCTGGCACTGGCGATCTTCCTCTCGCTCCTGCTGCTCCTCGCGGCCGGCGCCGGCTGGGTCTACCTGAAGCTGAACGGTGACATCAAGACCTTCGACGCGGGCGGCATCTCGGACAACCGGCCCGCCGCGGGTTCGTCCAAGGGCGAGAACGTCCTGGTCATCGGCTCGGACGCACGCAACGACGGCAACGCCAGGCTCGGCGGCGGCGACGTGAACGACATCGGCCGCTCCGACACCGCGTTCCTGCTGCACATCTACGCCGACCACAAGAACGCCGTGGCCGTCTCCATACCCCGCGACAGCCTGGTCACCATCCCGCCCTGCAAGCTGCCCGACGGCAAGTGGACGACCGCCCGGCAGGGCGTCAAGTTCAACGAGGCCTACTCGGTCGGCGAGACCGCCAAGGGCAACCCCGCGTGCACCCAGAACACGGTCGAGAGCATCACGGGTCTGCGCGTCGACCACACCGTCGTCGTCGACTTCAAGGGCTTCGCCTCGCTGACCGAGGTGGTGGGCGGGGTGAAGGTGTGCCTCCCCCAGAACGTGTACCAACGCGATCTGAACCCCAACCGCACCACGCGCGGCAAGCTCCTCTTCGGCAAGGGCGAGCAGACGGTCTCCGGGCAGAAGGCGCTGGACTACGTCCGCATCCGGCACGGCATCGGCGACGGCTCCGACATAGGCCGTATCAAGCGCCAGCAGGCCTTCGTGGCAAGCCTGTTGAAGGAGGTGAAGAGCAACGGTCTGAGCCCGGCCAAGCTGCTCCCGCTCGCCGACGCGGCCACCAAGTCCCTGACCGTGGACCCCGGTCTCGGCTCCGCCCAGAAGCTGATCTCCTTCGCGATGACGCTGAAGGACATCGACCTGCACAACACGAAGTTCGTCACCATCCCCTGGCGGTACCAGGGTGCGCGCGTCGCGATCGTCGAACCCGACGCGAGCGACCTCTGGGCCGCCCTCAAGGCGGACCGCACCCTGGACGGCAAGGACGCGAGCGGCAGGAAGAAGGCCTCGCCGAGCGCCCGTCCCACGCCCGCCGCGACTCCCGTGTCCGGCAGGGGAATCACCGTCACCGTCTACAACGGCACCACCGTCACGGGCCTCGCCGCGAAGGCCGCCGCCGAGCTGACCTCCGACGGTTTCACGGTCACCGGCACAGCGACCGCGAGCCGCCAGGACCACGCGGCGACCGTCATCGAGTACGGCCCCGGGCACAAGGCCGACGCCCAGACGGCGGCCCGGGTCTTCCCCGGCGCGGCCATCCAGCCGGTGACGGCGCCGGGCGTCAACGTGGTCGTCGGACAGTCGTACAAGGGCGGCTCCACAGTCGCCCCGCAGCCCACCGCCATCCCGAAGGACGTCAGCGAGGGAGCCCGCTCGGCGGACGACAACCCCTGCTCGAACCTCAGCTACGGCTGACCCGGGCGGCCCGCGCCGGGAACCGCCACCGCCGGGCGACGGCCAGGGCACCCCCGTACAGCCCCAGCACGACCGCCACAAGCGCGTAGTACGGCCCCGGCAGCCCCGCCAGCCCCAGCGGCGGGCCGAGCCGCGAGAGCGGCAGCAGCAGCCCCACGGCGGCGAGCCCGGCCGCCGCCCGGCCGACGGCTCCCGTGACCCGGCCCCCGCCGCCACGGAGCAGCAGCATGGCCACAGCCTGGGTGAGCAGGTTCTCGGTGAACCAGGCCGAGTGGAAGACGGCCCGGTCGTCCAGGGCGTCGGGCCCGTGCGGCGCGAGGGCGAGCACGGCGAAGGTCGCGAGGTCGGCGACGGCGTTGAGCGCGCCGAAGCCGCCGAGGAAGCGCAGGAGGTCCCGGGAGCGCAGAACGGCCGGGCGGGCCAGGGCGCCGGGCGCGGGCCGGTCGTAGGCGTAGGCGAGTTGGGCGGTGTCGAAGCACAGGTTCTGTGCGAGGACCTGGGCCGGGAGCATCGGCAGGAAGGGCAGCAGGAGCCCGGCGGCGAGCATCGCGACGACGTTGCCGAGGTTCGAGGAGAGTGTGACGCGCAGATACGTGGCGATGTTGCCGCCGCTGTGCCGCCCGGCCGTGACGGCGTGGGCGACGGCGGCGAGGTCCTTCTTCCCGAGGACGACGTCGGCACTCTCGCGGGCCACGCCGACGGCGGCGCGCGGCGCGATCCCCACGTCGGCGGCGAGCAGCGCGGGCACGTCGTTCGCCCCGTCCCCGAGAAAGCCGACGGTGTACCCGCCGGCCCGCAGCGCGGCGACGATCCGGGCCTTGTGCGCGGGCGCGCAGCGCGCGAAGACGGTCGTACGCCTGACCAGGTCCGCCAGTTCGACGTCACCGAGGCCGACCACCGTGTCCCCGTCCACGACCTCCCCCGGATCGAGGCCCAGCTCGTGGCAGGCGCGGGCGGCCGTGCCCGGGTGGTCGCCGGTGAGGATCTTCACGCCGACGCCGAGCGCGGTGAGGTCGCGCAGGGCCCCGGCGGCGGTGGGCGCGAGGTCGTCCCGCAGGGTGACGAAACCCCGGAAGGTCAGGCCGCGTACGTCGGCGGGGGTCCACGCGCGGGCGCGCGCGGGCCGTTCGGCGGTGGCGACGGCGAGCAGGCGCAGCCCGCCCGCCGCCTCCTCGTCGGCGCGGGCGAGAAGCCGGGCCCGTTCGGCGGGGTCCAGGGCGCACCGCTCGACGACGTCCGCGACCGCGCCCTTGGCGACCAGGACATGGATGCCCAGCCGGCCCCGTACCCGAACCACCGCCGTGGCCGGCCGCCGCACCGGATCGAGGGGCAGCGCCGCCACCCCGTCGTACCGCTCGTCGGCCGGTCCCGCCGCCGCCAGCAGCGCTTCGTCGAGGGCGTCCGGGGTGGGCGGGTCGGCCAGCTGGAGGGTCCACCAGGCGGCCGTGGCGGCCAGCGCGAGCACCTCGGGGTCGTCCCGGCCGCCGGCGTCCGTGGAGCGTTCGACGAATGGCCGGTCCCGGGTGAGTGTGCCGGTCTTGTCGAGGCACAGGACGTCGACCGCGCCCAGGTCGTGCAGCGCGGGCAACCGTTTCACCACGACCCCGTGCGCCCGGGCGAGCCCCGAGGCCCCGCGCGCCAGACACGTGCTGACGACGACCGGCAGCATCTCGGGTGTCAGCCCGACGGCCACCGCGACGGCGAACGGCAGCGTCTCAGGCCCCTGCCCGCGCAGCGCCCCGCTCGCCATCAGCACGAGCGGCGGGGCAAGCAGCATGAACCGGATCAGTACCCGGGAGACGCCGCGCAACGACCGGTCGAAGGCGCTCCTGTCCCGGAGTACGACGGCCCCGTGCGCGCCCGCGAAACGCGTACGCGCCCCCGTGGCCACCACCACGGCGGTGGCGCTCCCGGAGGCGACGGCACTGCCCTGGAAGCACAGTTCGGGCCGCGCGAACCCGCTCCTGTCCGCCGCACCCGGCCGTACGTCCTTCGCGACCGGCGCCGACTCGCCCGTCAGTGGCGCCTGGTGCACGGTCAGCCCGGTCGCGCGCAGCAGCCGTACGTCCGCCGGGACCAGGTCACCGGGCCCGAGCCGGATCACATCGCCCGGGACGAGTTCGGCGACCGGGATCTCCCGGGCGAGCGGCGGCCCGCCCGCCGCCGGGCGGCGCAGGACCGTCGCGGTAGCGGCGACCAGCTCGCGCAACTCACTGAGGAAACGTTCCGCCTGATGCTCGCCGGAGGCGCGCAGCACACAGCTGACCGCGACCAGGGAGAGGATCACCGAGGCCGTCCCCCAGGCCGTGACGGCCGCCGAGACAAGCCCGAGGCAGAGCAGTACGGCGGTGAAGGGGTCGCGCAGACTCCGTACGAACCGGACGGGCCGGCCGATCGTCCGGGCAGCCGGAACGACGTTCTCCCCGGCCTCCGCCAGCCGCGCCTCGGCCTCGCTGTCGGTCAGAGCGCGCGGGAAGCTGTCGAGCCGGTGCGGCGTCCGGAGATCAGACTCCACGGAGGTGCCGTACGGGGGTGCCCTCGGCCCGGTCGGTCAGCCGCCCGACCAGCAGCCGTACGACGGTGACGATGTCCGGGTCGTCGACGAAGTACACCTGCCGGCGCCCCTCGCGTCGCGACCGTACGAGCCCGGCGAGTCTCAGCTTGGTGAGGTGCTGGCTCACGGCGGGCAGCGCGCCGCCGACCCGCTCGGCGAGCCCCGTCACATCGCTCTCGCCCTGCGCCAGCGCCCACACGATGTGCAGCCGGGCGGGCGAGGCGAGCAGCCCGAAGGCCCCGGCGGCCTCCGTCAGCACCTCGGCGGACGGATCGTCGAAACCGGCGTTGCCCGTACCTGTCACCACCGAGCCAGTTTAGGCCGGTGCGGGACCCGTGCTGCGCCGCACGATGAGGTGGGCGGGGATGACGGAGACCACGGCGCCCAAGGCCGCACCCGGCTCCTCCCGGCCGTCGATCCGCGCGAGCAGCAGCCGCAGGGACCGGGTGCCGATCTCCTGGAAGTCGGTGCGGATGGTGGTGAGCGGAGGCAGCAGATGGGCGGCTTCCGGGATGTCGTCGTAGCCGACGACACTGACGGCGTCCGGGACTTGGCGGCCGGCCTCGTGGAAGGCGCGCAGCGCGCCGAGCGCCATCTGGTCGTTGGAGGCGAAGACGGCGGTGACGTCCGGATCGCGGGCGAGCCGTCGGCCCAGTTCGTAGCCGGAGTCGGCGCTCCAGTCGCCGGCGAGCGGCTCGGGCACCTCGGCCCCGGCCTTCTCCAGGGTCTCGCGCCAGCTCCCCGCCCGGCGTTCGGCGGACGTCCAGCCGGTCGGTCCGGCGATGTGCCGGACCGTACGGTGGCCGAGGCCCAGGAGGTGTTCGGTGGCCAGGCGCGCCCCGCCCCGGGAGTCGGCGGTGACCATGGGGGTGTCGTCGCCGAGGGCGTTGTCCATCACGACGAGGGGGATGTCGAGGTGGGCCTCGGCGAGCGCCCTGCCGACGCGTCGCTGCGGGGCGATGGCGATGACCCCGTCGGCGCCCTCCGCCGACAATCGGTCCACGGCCTGGACGACGGTGTTCCGGTCGGCGGTGTCGAGGGCGATGGAGCTGACCAGGTAGCCCGCGTCCTGGGCGGCGGTGTTGATCGCGGTGAGCGTGGAGGCGGGCCCGTAGCGGGCCGCGTCGAAGGAGATCACCCCGAGCATCCGGGTCCGTCCGCTGGCCAGCGAACGCGCGCTGCGGCTCGGCCGGTACCCGAGCGACCGCATGGCCTCCAGCACGGACTCGCGGGTCTCTGCCCGGACGGCCGGATTGTCGTTGAGCACCCGCGACACGGTCTGCTTGGAGACACCGGCCAGGCGTGCCACGTCGTCCATCACCGGCCTCGTGCCCGCGAAGTTGCGCCGGCTGCGTCCCTTGGGAGCGGCGCCGCCACCGGCACTTCGGGTCATGGGGGTCGCTTCCTTCGGCTTCGTCCCGTGGCGGTAGTGCCCCGCCCGGCTGGCCCACAGGATAGGCCGCCGGACGGACGTCACCGCCGACGGGCTCTCAGGACCTGTTGTTCGGATCATGCCGCAGCCGCGGGGTGTGGCACGCACTCCGCGCGGAGGGGGACCCCCAGCCGCGTCGCCGTGCGGTTGCACGCACCACACCCCGCTCACCCGCGCGCACAGGGCACCGGCGATTCCCCGCGACCTGATCCGGACAACACGCCCTACCCTCCGATCACGTGGGTCCGGACCGTGACCCACTCCACCAGTGCGATCCCGGCCTCTCCCACCGGCGCGGGCACCGGCAGGTGCACGGGTGCGTCGGCGGCGAACGGCAGCACCCTCACCCGCAGCCCGCCCTCGGCGCGCAGTGCGTCGTCCGGCAGCCGGTCGAGGCCGATCTCCCAGACGCGCCCCGCGAAGAACTGGTCGGCGACCAGTGTGTCCCCGACATGGGCGCGGGCCACGTCTCCGGTCCAGTGGATGCGCAACAGCGTTCCGGTGCGCGGTAGTTCGTCCGGAACATCGATGAGGTACTCGGCTGCGGAGGTGTCGAAGTACGGGTCGGCGGGGGCACTGGCCCGGTCCAGTACGCCGGTGACGGTGTCGGGCGCGGGCCCGGCGGCCCGGACGAGGGACACGTCGAGGGTGCCGCGATCGCTGCCCGTGGGGAGTGTGTATCGGGTGAACACGCCGTCGGAGGCCACCTCCGGGTTCTCGCCGGGAGGCCTCTCGGGCGCGGGCAGCACGGCGAACGACGTCTTCGGCGCCACGCTGTGCACCCGTACCTCGCCGGCCGGCTCGTCGAAGACGACACCGTCCCCGGCGCCGCACAGGATGAGCCGCTCGGCGCCCCAGGCCATGCCCCGGTAGGCGGTACGGGCGGTCGCCGCGTCCAGCACCAGCAGGCCGACCTGACCGCCGTCCAGCGTCCCGACCTCGACGAGGGCGTCCGTGCCGGGCCGCAGTCCGGTGACGAGGAAGCGTCCGTCGGCGGACACAACCTGCCCCATGGGTGTGTGCACGTACCTCAACGTGCCAATGTCCAGGGCGAGTTCGACGGGAATCCCGTCCGTGGCGGCCAGCACCAGGACGGTACGTCCGCCGACGTCGACCGTGCACACCGGCTGGGCGGTGGCCCAGTCGAGCCGGAGTCCGGCCACGTCGAGACGTAACGGCCAGCAGAAATAGGCCCCTCGAGGAACCGTCACCGGCGCGCTGGGAAAGGTCAGTTCGGGTGTGTCCGGGAACTCGACGGTGAACGAGGTGTCCGGGTGGTCCGGCAACGGCTCGTGCGGCTGATGGTTGTTGACGAAGAGGAAACCGGAGTCACCGTCGCTCCGCACGGCCCACCGCAACGTCTCCCGGTCGTCCTGCCCGGCAGGCGCTCGCGCGGGCAGCGCGGACTCCATGGGCGCGATGCGCTCGCCGAAGTCCGCCAACAGCAGGTGCTGCAGACGCAGTTCGTCGTAGGAGGGCCGGTACTGCCCGTACTCGCCGAGCGGTGCCTGGAAGTCGTACGTCAGGACGGGGAGGTCGTTCGGGTAGCCGGTGGCGTGGGACTCCTGGAGGGTGGTCAGCTCGCCCGCCGGGTTGGTGCCGCCGTGGAACATGTAGTAGCCCTGCCAGACCGAGCCGCACCCGATCTTCGTGAGCCCGAGGGCGCCGATGTCGGCGGCGTCGACGCGTGGCCGACGGTGGTAGGCCACGGCCATGCCGCCGCCCAACTCGCAGGTGGCCCAGGGGAATCGGTCGGTCGGCGCCGGTTCGCCGCCCCGCACGCGCGTCGGGCGCAGATCGGCGCCGATGCCCTCGTCGTCGCGCTGGTGGGTGAAGAAGAAGTGCTTGCGGCAGGTGTCGGACCAGCCGCCGTCCCACTCCGTCCAGAAGGTCTCGGTGTAGCCGCCGTACAGCGGAAGCAGTTCGTCGGGCGGGAGCTGGACCCCTCCCCAGGCCGTCGAGGTCCAGAGCGGGGCACTCAGCCCGGCCTCCTGCGCCATCCGCTTCAGGGTGAGGAGGTGGCCCGGCCGGTCGTACAGCTCGTTCTCGATCTGGATGGCGACGATCGGGCCGCCGTGTGCCCGGTCGAGCCCCTTCAACTGCTCGGCGATCGCGGTGAACCAGCCGCGTACGGGTTCCAGGTAGGCGGGGTCGTCGGTTCGGGGTGCGCCGGTGCGGGCGAGCAGCCAGTCGGGCAGGCCTCCGCCCCGCACCTCGGCGTGGCTCCAGGGGCCGATGCGCGGGATGAGGTCCAGGCCGTGGCGGGCGCAGAGTTCGGCGAAGCGGCGCAGGTCGCGGTCGCCGTCGAAGCGGACCCGGCCCTCGATCTCCTCGTGGTGGATCCAGATGAGGTAACTGGCGACGGCCGTCACCCCGGCCGCCTTCATCTTCAGCAGCTCCTCCTCCCACTCCCCCGCCGGACAGCGGGTGTAGTGGAACTCGCCGGAGACGGGGAACCAGGGGCGTCCGCCACGGGTGAAAAAGCGGTTGGTCACCCCGATCGGGTCGGCGGCTCCCGGTGCGTCGGAGAAGGGGAGGTGGCCGGTGAGCGGGGGTTCGGCGGTCGCGGGGACCCGGAGGATGTGGCGGGTCATGGCTTCACCGGGCCGAGGTCGGGGGTGTCGGTGAGCAGGGCCTGCGCGGAGGTGGTGGCGTTGAGCTCGAGGAGCAGCAGGTCGTTGGCGCCCTGGCGCAGTACGGGAGCGGGCACGTAGAGGGTGCGCTGCGGTCCGCGGTTCCAGTAGCGGCCGAGGTGGAACCCGTTGATCCAGGCCTGGCCCTTGGTCCAGCCGGGCAGCGAGAGGAAGGTGTCGGCGGGGGCGATGACCTCGAAGGTGCCCCGGTGGAAGGTGGGTTGGGCGGCCGGGGTCATGTCCGAGGGGGCGAAGGGCAGCGCACTGAGGTCGTCCAGGGTGAGGGGATGGCTGTCCCAGCCGTGCAGCGCGGCGCCGTTGAAGGTGACCGCTCCGAGCAGCCCCTTGGGCGAGCCGATGCGCGGCCCGTAGTTGACCCCGCCCATGTTCTCCACGAGCACGTCGACCGCCGCTCCGGCGAAGGGAATCCGGACGGGCAGGGACTCGTCGTGCCGCTCGCGTTCGAGTACGCCGACGGGGGCCCCGTCGACGAACACCTGCGCCCGGTCGCCCACCCCGCCCGCAAAGTGCAGCAGCCCGTCGCCCGCGAGGGGAGCGGTGGTGCGGTAGAGCACATACCCGGCGCGCAGCCCCAGCTCGTCCATGGTGGCCGGGTCCTCGGTGCGCACGGGCTTGGCGAGCAGTCCCACGTTCGGCAGCAGGGGCGCCCGCTGCGTCAACTCGACCACGGTGGGCGGGAGTTTGACGCTCGGCGCGGGGACCGGCTCGTCGGGGACGGGCGCGTGCCGGGCGATCACGTCACGGAAGGCGTGGTACTTCGGTCCTGGGTCGCCGTTCTCGGTGAGGGCGGCGTCGTAGTCGTAGGAGGTGACCATGGGCTGGTAGGCGTGGTCATGGTTGGCGCCGTTGGTGAAGGCGAAGTTGGTGCCGCCGTGGAACATGTAGATGTTGACGGACGCGCCCGCCGA
The DNA here is from genome assembly GCF_054072135.1 of Streptomyces kryoterrae. Taxonomy (NCBI): domain Bacteria; kingdom Bacillati; phylum Actinomycetota; class Actinomycetes; order Kitasatosporales; family Streptomycetaceae; genus Streptomyces; species Streptomyces kryoterrae. The sequence continues at coordinate 2,003,264 of NZ_CM133358.1, forward strand.
GAGCAGCCGGTCCAGGTCTGCGGCGGCGTCGGCCGCGTCCCGGGTGTGGTGCTCCTCGCCCCAGTGGTCGAACCAGCCGATCCAGAACTCCGCGCACATCAGGGGCCCTTCGGGCTGATGCGCCCGCAACTGCTCCAGGGACGCGGCGACCTTGCTGCCGAAGGTGCCTGTGGTGAGCACCCCGGGGAGGCTGCCCGCCGCCAGGTGCTCGGGGTTGGCCTGGTCGCAGGTGAAGAGCAGCTCCCGGATGCCGCGTGAGCGCAGGGCCTGTGCGAGGTGTTCGAGATACGCCGTGTCGTCGCCGTACGCCCCGTACTCGTTCTCCACCTGGACGGCGATGACGGGACCGCCCGACTCGGCGAGGTACGGCAGCAGGGGCGGCAGCAGCAGGTCGAGGTAGCGGTCGATGGCGCCGGTGAAGCGGGGGTCGCTGGAGCGCAGCCTGATGCCGGGGTCGGTGGTGAGCCAGGAGGGCAGCCCGCCGCCGTCCCACTCGGCGCAGATGAAGGGGCCGGGCCGCAGCAGGACGTGCAGCCCCTCCGCCTTGGCCAGCCGCAGATAGCGCGGCAGATCGAGGATGCCGTCGAGGGCGAGGGTGCCCGGCTCGGGCTGGTGGAGGTTCCAGGGGACGTACGTCTCCACGGTGTTGAGGCCCATCAGACGGGCCTTGCGCAGCCGGTCGGCCCACTGGTCGGGATGGACGCGGAAGTAGTGCATCGCGCCGGAGATGATCCGGAACGGTTCGCCGTGCAGCAGGAAACCGTCGGACGTCGTTGTCAGGGCGGGCATGCTGGGGTTTCCCTTCGGTTCGCGGGTTCCAGCCGGTTCGCTGGAGGTGAGGTGATCGACAGCGGTCGTTCAGTGGGGGCGCTCAACAGACGGCGGTCAATAAAGGGCGTCAATGGGTCCGGGTCGCGCGGATCAGCCAGAGCGTGGCCGCCAGGCACAGCGCCGACACCCCGCACAGCAGCAGCGGCACGGCCCGTACGCCGGACCACTCGATGGCCTTGCCGAGCGCCGGTCCCGCGGCCACTCCCCCGGCCATCGACGCGGCGATGACCACGGCACCGGCTCTGCGCGCCCGCGGGGCGGCCCGGTGCAGCCAGGGCAGCCCGGTGGGGAAGATCGGCGCGATGAAGAGGCCGACGCCCGCGTAGGCGTAGGGGGCGAGGGCGGGTACGGCGGCCAGCAGCAGGCAGACGGTCATACCGGCGCAGGACACCGCGATGATCGTCTGCGGCGAGAAGCGCAGGGCGAGCGGCGCGACCAGGAATCGGCCCACGGTCATCATCAGCCAGTAGACGGAGGTGGCCGTGGCGGCGCCCGCGGCCCCGTATCCGACCGTCTCCAGGTGTGTCGGCTCCCAGCCGCCGACGCCGGCCTCGATGCCCACGTGCAGGACATAGAGAGTGACGAAGACGCCGAGCACGGAACCCAGGCTGCGGGCGAGCACCTGCCCGCCGGGGCTGCCGGAGGTGTCGGACCCGGGCGCGGGGGCCGGCTGCGGCACGTGGTCCCGTACGCCTCGAAGGCACAGCAGCAGGGGCAGGTTGGCGAGGGAGAAGGCGAGGAAAACGGCCGGATAGTGCTCGGCGCCGACCGCGCCGATCAGCGCCGGGCCGAGGATCGCGCCGACGCCGAAGTGGGCGTTGAGGATGTTCAGCATCGCCGTCGAACGGTTGCCGAAGCCGACCGCGAAGAGCTGGTTGAGGCCGTAGTCGATACCGCCGAAGCCCAGCCCCGCGACCAGGGCGGCGGCCAGCGCGACGGGCCAGTCCGGCGCCAGCGCGAAGCCCGCGGCACCGGTTGCCATCAGGAGGTACGAGCTGCCGAGGACGCGCCGGTTGCCGATCCGCACGTACAGCCGGTCGAAGAGGAGCACCCCGACGACCCCGCCGGCGAAGTGGGCGCTCAGCCCCAGGCCCGCGGCCGACGGAGACAGCCCGAACTCGTCGCGGAAGGCCGGGATCGACGGACCGTACAGGGCCTGGATGACCCCGATCAGCACGAAGCCGACACAGGAGGCGACCACGGCGACGGGGCTGAAGACCGGAACGTCCGGGGGCGTGGGACGCGTCGAGACGGCCTGCTGCTCGGTGACCGCCGGTCGTCCGATGGGTTGATCGGTCACGTGGACTCCCGTCGCCTGTGGTCGAGAACGCGGCTGACCCCGGTCCTCGCTCCGGTGCGGGGACGGCACAAATGTTACCGGTAACATTTGTGCCGTCAAGATCCCCCGAGGCCTTTCGCCCCGGGGGATTCACAGAGGAGTCGGCGGGATCAGCCGCCCGCGCCGGGCGACCAGCTCGGAACGCCGCCGGCCAGTCGGCAGGCGAGGACGTACAGCGGTATCGGCGGGGTGTACGGGGAGTCGCCCTCGGGGCTGTGGATCAGCCGGGGCCGGGCGGACGGGGACGCCGGCCGGGTGCGGGTCCAGGACGGGTCGGCCAGTTGGGCACCGATCACGTAACGGGTGCTCGGCGGCCAGGTGACGCCGAGGTGGGAGCCGGACGGGACGATCCACCACCAGCGCCGGTCGTCGGCGAAGACACAGCCGACGCGGGGCAGGGAGTCCATGATCCGCTGCCCGAGCTCACGGGGCATGCCCACGGCGTCACAGCCGAGGCCGGTGGCCAGCCGGGTGGGAAGGACGAGGTGGCCGGGGCGGCCGAGGTGCTCGTGCGGGGGCCTGGTCGAGGGGGGTGCGTGGAGCGGCGGGGGCGTGAAGCGGGGGGCGGACTGGAGGGGGCGAGGTACATGGGGAGTGTGGGACGGGTGGGGGGTGTGGGACGGGTGCGTGCCCGGGCCCTGCGGGATGGGCGGGCGCGGGTCAGGAGCGGGAGTACGGGGGGTGCGGTGCTGACATTCCATACGGTCCATGGGAGGCGATTCCTTCGGCCGAGTGGGGGACGGGCCGGGTGCGGTGCGGGGCCGACGGGTGCCAGGAGGCGGGTACGGCGGCCTGTACAGCGTGTGGGGCGGGTGGAGTCGGGGGGAGGGTGGGTCCGGGTGCGGGGGTGAGGGCGGCGGCAGGAGTCGGAGCGAGGGCGGCGGCGCTTGCCGACGGAAGAGCGGGGGCGGACTCAGCGACGAGCCCGGCGGCAGGCGTTGGAGGAACGGGCGCGAGAGCGGCGGCGGGCGCCGGGGCGAGGGTGGCGGCGCTCGCTGGCGGAAGAGCGGGTGCGGGGGCAGCGGTGAGCGCGTCGGCAGGAGTCGGGGGAATGGAGGGCGCGAGAGCGGCGGCGGGCGCCGGGGCGAGAGCGGCAGCGCTCGCTGGCGGAAGAGCGGGTGCGGGGGCAGCGGCGAGCCCGGCGGCAGGCGTTGGAGGAACGGGCGCGAGAGCGGCGGCGGGCGCCGGAGCGAGAGCGGCAGCGCCTGCCGGCGGAAGAGCGGGGGCGGACTCAGCGACGAGCCCGGCGGCAGGAGTCGGGGGAATGGAGGGCACGAGAGCGGCGGCAGGCGCAGGGGCGAGAGCGGCAGCGCCTGCCGGCGGAAGAGCGGGGGCGGACTCAGCGACGAGCCCGGCGGCAGGAGTCGGGGGAATGGAGGGCACGAGAGCGGCGGTAGGTCCAGGGGTGAGCGCGGCGCACGCCGGCGGAAGAGCGGGTGCGGCGGCAGGAGTTGAGGGAATGGGGGGTGCGAGCGCGGCGGCGGGAGTCGGGGGTAGGGCGGGTGCGGGTTTGGCCGGTGCCGGCGCGGGCTCGGCGGTGGGGACGTTCTCGGCGGGAGCCGGCGCCTGCACCTCGGCAGGAACCGTCACCGCGACCGGATCCAGCGATGTGACCTGCGGCGATGCCGTGATCCGGGTCGGTTCCGTGACCGGCGTCGCCGGTGGGGCCGCTTCCACCGACTCGGCCTGCTCTGTGCGGAGTTCGGCCCAGACGACGCGCCCGGAGCCGTGCGGGGCGTCACGGACACCCCAGTCGCTGCTCAGCATGCCGACCAGCAGGAGTCCGCGTCCGCACTGTTCGTCGGGGCCGGGCCTGCGCTGGGCCGGCAGGGTCCCGCCGCGGTTCTCGTCCTCGACCTCGATGTGCAGCCGCCCGGCGGAGAGGCGCAGCCGGCAGACGATCCGCTCGCTGGCGGTGTGCGTGAGGGCGTTGGTGACGAGCTCGGAGGTCACCAGAAGGGCGTTGTCGGAGGTGTCGGGGTCGACCCCCCAGGTGTCGAGCAGCTCGCGCACCTTCCGGCGGGCCGCGCCCACGGAGGCGGGAGTCGCGGGCAGACCGAACATGTCCGACTGCGGAGAGTGACCAAAATGGTCCGGGTGATCGGGGTGGGCCGCGCGGCCGGCAGGCCGGCCGCTGGGCATTCGGCCGAGTGGCTGGGGGAGGGAGGGCGGAGCCATCGCCGTTCGCCTTTCGTTGCCTGCGCACCCTGGCCGGTGCGACACCGCCCCGAATGTGATCCGCGAGCAGGTCAACCCGCATCAAAACAGCACAGGTTGCAGCCCTTTCTCCCCCAACTGGGCCGTTCAGTCTCGTCGTTCACCGTTTCCGGGAAGGTAAGAACACTGTGACACCTGACAACAACGGCTCGCAACCAGCAAGTTGAAATTTGCAATTTGTGAGGTGCATGCTGCTCCCGTCGGAAGATGATCGTGACAGACTGCAACCCTGAGCCCGGTGTGAGGGGGTAGGTGTGACCGCGGAGACCGACTGGGGCGGTGCCCCCTCCGTCCTGCGCATGATCCTCGGCAGACAGCTGGAGGAACTGCGGACGCGCGCCGGTCTCACGTTCGAGGACGCGGGTGCGGCGATCGGTGTCAGCCACTCCACGATCCGCAGGATGGAAGCGGCCAAGGTGGCCCGGCTGCGCCTGCCGGACGTCGAGAAACTGCTGCAGACGTACGGGGTGACGGACCAGCAGGAGATCGACACGTTCCTGAAGTCGGTCCGCGAGGCCAACAAGCGCGGCTGGTGGCACAACTACCGGGACGTTCTGCCCGACTGGTTCGCCGCGTATCTGAGCCTGGAACAGGCGGCGTTGCAGATCCGCGCGTACGAGGCGCAGTTCGTGCCGGGTCTGTTCCAGACTGCGGACTACGCGCGTGCCCTGCTGGGCGCCGGCAATCCGCACGCCTCGTCGGAGGCGACGGACCGCCGGGTGGCACTGCGCCTGCGCCGCCAGGAACTGCTGACCCGCGCGGCGCCGCCACGGGTGTGGATCGTGATGGACGAGACCGTGCTGCGGTGGCCGGTCGGCGGTCCGGAGGTGATGCGCGCGCAGATCGACCATCTGATCGCGATGAACGCGCTGCCCCATGTGACCTTGCAGATCATGCCGTTCGGCAACGGCCCGCATCCCGCGATGCGCGCCGGAGCGTTCCATCTCTTCCGGTTCAGGGCACCCGAGTTGCCGGACATCGTCTATCTGAGCGGTCTGGTCGGCGCGGTGTATCTCGACAAGGGCGACGACGTCGTCGTCTATCGCGAGGCTCTGGACCGGTTGGGCGCGCAGTCGGCGCCCGCCAGAAAGACCGAGGCCCTCCTCGGTGCGATTCGCAAGGAGCTCTGACATGCACCACCCCACACACCCCCATCACACGCACGCCCACCCGAACCACTCCGGCCACTCCCACCCCGTACGCAACGGCATGCCGGCGCGGGAGCTCGGTTCCCGGGGCTGGTCCAAGCCGTGGAGCGACGACGCGGGCGGCGCCTGCGTCGAAGTGATGAAGCTCGCCGACGGCCGGGTCGCCGTCCGCCAGTCGACCGATCCCGACAGCCCTGCCCTGGTCTTCACCCCGCACGAGATGACGAGTTTCCTGGCCGGCGTCAAGGCGGGTGTCGCAGACTTCCTGCTCTGAACTGCCTTGTTTCTACTGCGACTTGATCGACCTGACTCAGCCTTACGACCTGAATGGGAGGGGCGGCGTGCCAGAAAACGGATGGCCGGCCGACCGAATCGACACGGAGAACGCGCACTCCGCGCGGATCTACGACTACATCCTCGGCGGTAAGGACTACTACCCCGCCGACAAGGAAGCGGGCGACGCCATGTCGCACGAGTGGCCCGCCCTGCCGATCCATATGAAGGCCAACCGCGACTGGATGAACCGGGCGGTCGCCTACCTGGCCGAGGAAGCGGGCATCCGCCAGTTCCTCGACATAGGCACCGGCATCCCCACCTCCCCCAACCTGCACGAGATCGCGCAGTCGGTGGCCCCCGAGTCCCGGGTGGTGTACGTCGACAACGACCCGATCGTCCTCACCCTCTCCCAGGGCCTGCTGTCCAGCACACCGGAGGGCCGGACGGCGTACATCGAGGCCGACTTCCAGCACCCGGAGGCCATTCTCGACTCCCCCGACTTCCGCGAGACCCTCGACCTGACCAAGCCGGTCGCTCTCACGGTGATCGCCATCGTCCACTTCGTCCTGGACGAGGACGACGCGGTGGGCATCGTCCGCCGGCTCCTCGACCCCCTCCCCTCGGGCAGCTACCTGGCGATGTCCATCGGCACCGCCGAGTTCGCCCCGGAGGAGGTGGGCCGGGTCGCCCGCGAGTACAAGGCCCGCAACATGCCGATGCGCCTGCGCACGTTCCCGGAGGCGCAGGACTTCTTCGAGGGCCTCGACCTGGTCGAGCCGGGCATCGTCCAGGTCCACAAGTGGCACCCGGACGCCACGAGCGGCGAGGGGATCAGGGACGAGGACATCGCCATGTACGGGGCGGTGGCCCGGAAGCCGTAGAGGCGGCGGTCCGGTGACCGCGTCACGGTCGCGGGCACTCCCGCCGCGGTCCGATGTCCCCGTACGCCCGTTCGCCCTGGCACACCGCCGGGGTGGACGGGCTGTTCACACCCGTCGCCTGTGTGCGGGTGTCGCCTCCGGTGTGTACGACGCGCCGGCGAACACCGGGGCACGAAAGGGAACCGGAGGTCCCATTTCCCCTTCCCCTCCCCCTCCACACGGGCGATGCTTCTGACATCACCCAGGACCGATCGAGGAGGACCACACGCGTCGGCACACCCCGTACGGCTCGTTGACCCCGGTTCCAACTAGTTGCTCACTTGACTACGAGGCGTCACATCCGATTGGCTCCGCCCCAGCGAAAGTCGGACAGTAAGTGCACGTCACCCGACGATCGCGCAGATTTCGTCGTACCCACATCCCCCTTGTCCCGTTCCCCCTCCTGTCCCAGGCCCCGCTCCTCCTCGGCCGCGCAACGAGGTGCCGCACTTCCATGAACACACCCCCCGCCTTTCCCCGTTCCCCACGATCCACCCATGTCACTGTCGTCGTCGCCGGTATGGCCGCCGTCTGTCTTCTCGCGGCCGGCTGCTCGGGCTCCGGTTCCGACGGGTCGGACGCCGGCCAGGCCGCCGCCGGCACCGCCCGGCTCAAGGTCGTCCTGATCACCCACGGAGCCAAGGGCGACGTCTTCTGGGAGCGGGTGCGCAAAGGCGCGCAGGCAGCCGCGGCCAAGGACGGCATCGAGCTGACGTACGCGAGTGACCCCGATGCCGCCGCCCAGGCCGGTCTGGTGCGCGACGCCGTCAAGGACAAGGTCGACGGGATCGCCGTGACCCTCGCCAAGCCCGACGCGATGAAGAGCGCGGTCGCGCAGGCGAAGGCGGCGGGCATACCCGTGGTCGGTCTCAACTCGGGGATCGACGCCTGGCGTTCGACGGGCCTGCTGGAGTTCTTCGGCCAGGACGAGAGCACCGCCGGCCGGGCGCTCGGCGACAAACTGGACGCGCTCAAGGTCAAGCACACCCTCTGCGTCATCCACGAACAGGGGAACGTCGCTCTGGAGGCCCGCTGTGCCGGTGTGAAGAAGACGTTCACCGGCGAGACCGAGAACCTCTACGTGAACGGCACCGACCTGGACGCGGTGACCGCTGTCGTCGCGGCCCGGCTGACCCAGGACTCGAGCATCGACGAAGTGGTCACGCTGGGCGCGCAGTTCGCGCTCTCGGCGGTGAAGTCGGTGGACCAGGCGAACAGCAAGGCGAAGATCGCCACCTTCGACCTCGACAACGACATCGTGGGCGCCATCAAGAGCGGTGATGTGCAGTTCGCCGTGGACCAGCAGCCGTACCTGCAGGGCTACCTCGCCGTCGACTCGCTCTGGCTGTACAGGTCCAACGGCAACTTCAGCGGCGGCGGATCGGCTCCCGTGCTCACCGGGCCGGCCTTCGTCACCAAGCAGAACATCGCCGACGTCGCCCGGTTCGCGGCCGACGGCACCCGCTGAGCGTCACCCGTCCCCGCCTCCCGTCCCACCACGGCCCCCTTCCCAGATGATCCTCGGACTTTCCGCAGACGTTCCGTATCGCCTGCCGGCTCGCTCCCGAGTCTCCCCGCGCGGCAACCGTCGTACAACGGCTGCACCAAGCTTTGGGGGCTCACGGTGCGTACGCTCACTTGTACGGATAGCATCCTGCGGACCCACGCGTGTTCCGCTCCCCGTTCCGTTTCCGCTGTCATCCACCGCCTGTCACATGCCACTTGTCACTCCCGCCCACCGCTGATCGCCCTAGGACGACGATGCCTCCACGCAAAGGTGCCCGGCGCCGTCTCGGCTCCATACGTCTCTCGCTGATCCTGCTCGCGCTGGTCCCCAGCGTCACGCTCGCCGCGATGTGGGGTGTGACGACGATCCAGATGTTCTCGGAGGGCCAGCGGCTGCGGGACCAGACGGAACTCAGCAGGGCGACCGGTGCCATGGGCACCGACGCCACACTCGCGCTGCAGAGGGAACGCACCCTGTCCGCCACGTGGCTGGCCACACCCAGGGGTGACCGCAGCGCCCTGGACGAGCAGCGCAAGGTGACGGACGCGGCGGTCGCGAAACTGGTCGGCCAGACGAAGGCCATCCAGGAGGCCCCCGACCGTATCGGGGAACGGATGTACTCGGTCATCGCGGCGACGGGCAGCCTGGAGTACTACCGCGGTCAGGTCGACCGTCTCACCGACATCTCCCCCCAGCAGGTGCTGGACCAGTACTCGTCGATGATCGGCAACCAGATCCACTCGTTCCAGGAGCTCTCCCAGGTCGACGACGGCGACCTCACCTCACAGGCCGGTCCGCTGGTCTCACTGGAGCAGGCGGCCGAACTGGTCGCCCAGGAGGACTCGCAGCTCATGCTGGCCTGGCCCTCGGGGCATTTCGACCAGAACGAGTGGGAGTCGTACGTCCGGCTGGTGAGCGCCCGGCGCTGGGTCGTCGAGGACCAGCTGATCCAGTCCCTGAGCGGCACGGCGAAGACCCACACCGAGGCGATCCTCCAGGGGCCCGCCTGGCGGACCCTGACCTCCATCGAGGACCAGGTGCTCGCCTCGGGCACGCCCGGCGGCGGCGCCGCGCGGAAGATCACCCTGCCCAACAGGCAGAAGCAGTGGTCCGAGGCGATGGACGAACTGAGCGTCCAGTACGGCTCGCTCATCCATGACGAGACCCAGGGGCTGCTCAGCCGCAGCGACGACGAGGCACGGTCGCTGCTGATCAAGGCCGCTTCGCTGAGCGCCGGCGGACTCGGCGGGCTGCTGCTGTGCATCGTCCTGTCCTGGCGCATCACCCGGTCCCTGTCCCGCCGGCTGCGCGGGCTGCGCGTGGCCACCCTGGGCCTGGCCGAGGAGCGACTGCCGGACGTCGTGGCGCGGCTCAACCGGGGCGAGAAGGTCGACGTCGAGTCGGCCACCCCGCCGCTGGACTACGGCCACGACGAACTCGGCCAGGTGGCACACGCGTTCAACGCCGCCCAGCGCACCGCCGTGCACACCGCGGTCGAACTCGCCGACACCCGGCGCGGCTTCCAGAAGGTCATCCTGGGCATCGCCCGGCAGAGCCAGAACCTGGTCAACCTCCAGCTCACCAAGCTGGACGCGCTGGAACGCGCCCACCAGGACCCCGAGATCCTCAAAGGTCTGTACGAACTGGACTCCACGGCCAGCCAGTTGCGCCGCTACGAGGAGAACCTCGTCATCATCAGCGGTGAGCGGCCCGGCCGCAGCTGGACCGAGCCGGTCGCGCTGATCGACATCCTGCGCAGCGCCGTCGGTGAGGTCGCCGAGTACCAGCGGGTCGAGGTGCAGACCGAGGAGGATGTGTACCTGGCGCCGCCCGCGGTGGCCGACGTCATCCATCTGCTGGCCGAGCTGATCGACAACGCGACCGCCTACTCCCCCGCGCCCAGCCCGGTGGGCGTACGGGCCTCGATGGTCGCCAAGGGGCTGGTCATCGAGGTCGAGGACCGCGGGCTCGGCATGTCCGAGGAGGACTACGCGTCCTTCAACGAGCACCTGTCCAAGGCCCCGCAGTTCGACGTGGTGGCGCTCGCCGACGACCTGCGGCTCGGCATGTTCGTGATCGCGCGCCTCGCCGTCCGGCACGGCATCCAGGTCACGCTGCGCTCCTCGCCGTACGGCGGTACGACGGCGATCGTACTGATCCCGCACGATGTCGTCGTACGGGAACTCACCTCGCCGGACACGGACTCCTCGTTCGCGAAGTCGGCGTCCGCCGAGCTGCCCGGCCCGGTCGCCGCGCAGCGCCAGGCCCACGAGCGCGTCCGGGAGCCGCAGCCCGCCGTGGCCCGCGTACGGACCGCCGACGCCGGTTCCGCTCCCCGGCAGGCCGCCCTCGTCGGCGCGGACCGGGGCGCCGGCCCCGGCAAGGGCGGGCTCACCCCGCTGCCGCGCCGGGTGCCGCAGACCAGTCTGGCCGCCGAACTGCTGGAGGACACCGGACCCGACGACACGTCCGAGGACGCGCCCGACGAGTTCTCGGCGGAGCGCGCGGCCTCCTCGCTCTCCGGTTTCCAGCGCGGAACCCTCCAGGCCCGTGACGACGACGCCGAAGAGCAGTACGACCAAGGGAAGGACAACACGCCTCGGGAACCCGCCGCACCGCTCCCCGCCGCAGGCACTCCGGTCACCTCGACTCCGCCCGCAGACCGCTGATGAAGGACAGAGAAATGACACGCCCCACCCCCGCCACGCACACCGAGCTCGACCAGTTGCTCACCGGACTCGTGGACCGGGTAGCCGAGGTCAACCACGCCGTCGTGCTGTCCGAGGACGGACTGGTCGTCAGCAGATCCACGGCGTTCCTGCGTGACGACGCCGAGCGGCTCGCGGCGACCGCGTCCGGGCTGATGAGCCTCAGCAAGGGTGTCAGCATGGACTTCCGGGGCGGCCCGGTACGCCAGGCGCTGATCGAGATGCGCAACGGCTACCTGATCCTCACCGCGGCCGGCCCGGGCGCCCACCTCGCGGTGCTGACCAGCCAGGGCGCGGACGTCGGCGTGGTGGCGTACCAGATGAACATGCTGGTGAAGAAGATCGGCGAGCACCTCAGCGCGGCGCCGCGTGCCGGGGTCGTCGGCGCGGCCGGCGAGTGAGGTGAACGGAAGCGACGCGGCCGGCCGTCTCGTACGGCCGTTCACGCTCACCGGCGGGCGGACCCGGCCCAGCCGCGCCGACTTCACACTGATCACGTCGGTGACGGCGGTGGAGCCGCAGCCCGACGGGGGCAGACGACCGCAGCCCGAGCACGCCCGGATCCTGCGGCTGTGCGCACGGCCCGTGGTGGTGGCGGAGCTCGCGGCCCATCTGGACCTCCCGGTGAGCGTGGTCGTCATCATGCTGTGCGACCTGCTGGAGGCCGGCCGGATCACCGCCCAGTCCCCGCGTCAGATCTCGCGCACCACGGACATGGACCTGCTCCAGAAAGTGAGGGACGGACTTGGCCGGCTCTAGCCTGACCGTGAACGGGACCTCGGCGCCCGACACCGTCAAGATCCTCATCGCCGGCGGCTTCGGCGTCGGCAAGACGACGTTGGTCGGTTCGGTCAGCGAGATCGTGCCCCTGCGCACCGAGGAACCGCTCACCGCGGCCGGCCTCGGTATCGACGACCTCGACGGCATCGAGGAGAAGAGGGCCACCACCGTGGCCCTCGACTTCGGCCGCATCACCCTCAGCCGGGAACTGATCCTGTACCTCTTCGGTACGCCGGGTCAGCAGCGGTTCTGGTTCATGTGGAACGACCTGGCGATCGGCGCGCTGGGGGCCGTGGTCCTCATCGACGTACGCCGGCCGGAGTCCAGCTTCGCGGCGATCGACTTCTTCGAACGCCGGGACATCCCGTTCGTCGTCGGGGTGAACGGCTTCCACGGGGAACATCCGTACGAGCCGGACGAGATCCGGGAGTCGCTGGCACTGCCGGAGCACACGCCGGTCCTGCTGTGCGACGCGCGGGACCGGGAGTCGTGCCGGGACGTGCTCATAGCCCTGATCGACCGGTTGATAGCGTCGGCGGCCTCGGGCGGCGGAAGCGCGCACACGGCCTGATATCACGTGTCAGTGCGACTCTGTGGGCAGGCTGTGAGTTCGCTGATTCTCATTCGTCGCTCAGAGTCGCCTCAGGGTCGCCCCAGATACGGCCCCGATCGTCACTGGCATGAACGAAACGAACGCGAGGGGCGTCCGGCAGCGTTCGGTCGAGATCGTGGTGCCGGTGTACAACGAGGCGCACGTACTCGCCGACAGCGTCGGCCGTCTCCACGCCTACCTCGAAGCCTCCTTCCCGTTCCCGTTCCGGATCACGGTCGCGGACAACGCCAGCACTGACGCCACCTGGCAGGCGGCGACCGAGCTGACCCTCCGCCTCCCCCATGTCCACGCCGTCCATCTGGACGCCAAGGGCCGGGGCCGCGCCCTGAAGCACGTGTGGAGCCGCTCGCCGGCCGACGTGGTCGCCTACATGGACGTCGACCTGTCCACCGGCCTCGCGGGTTTCCTCCCGTTGGTGGCCCCCCTGCTCTCCGGCCACAGCGACGTGGCCATCGGCAGCCGGCTGCACCGCCAGTCAGACGTGGTGCGCGGCCCGAAACGCGAGTTCATCTCGCGCTCGTACAACGCCCTGCTGAGGCTCGGCCTCGCGGCCCGATTCTCGGACGCCCAGTGCGGTTTCAAGGCGGTCCGCACCGATGTCTTCCGGGCCCTCGCCCCGCACATCGAGGACAACGCCTGGTTCTTCGACACCGAGTTGCTGGTCCTGGCCCAGCGCAACCGCCTGCGCATCCACGAAGTACCGGTCGACTGGGTCGACGACCCCGACAGCCGGGTCGACATCGTCCGCACCGCCCTGGACGACCTCAGGGGCGTACGCCGGATGCTGCGCGCCGGTCTCACCGGACGCTCCCGGATCGCCGTACCGCACCGCGTGCCCGTACAGAGCCCGATCGGCGCACCTCAGCACATCAGCAGCCCCGCCCCCAGCTTGGAGTACGCGTCATGACGACCCTCGCCCCGCCGCCGACCCGCGACAGCGCACCGAACCACAGTCACCGGGCCGAACCCCCGGCCTCCGACGGCGGCCTCGCGGGCCGCGCCCGGCGCCTGTTCACCGGCGCCCCGGAGGACCCACGCTGGACCCGCCCGACCCTGTGGGGCATCCTCCTCCTGGCCACGGCGCTCTACGCCTGGAACCTCTCCTCGATCACCGGCAACACCTTCTACGACGCCGCCGTGTACAGCGGTACGAAGAGCTGGAAGGCGTTCTTCTTCGGCGCGTTGGACTCGGGCAGCTTCATCACCGTCGACAAACCCCCCTTCGCCCTCTGGGTGATGGGCCTGTCGGCCCGTGTGTTCGGTTACGGCACCTGGCAGTTGATGCTGCCGATGGTCGCGGTGGGCACCGGCTCGGTCGCGCTGCTGCACCGCATGGTGAAGCGGGACTTCGGCCCGGTGGCGGCGACGATCGCGGCCCTCGCGCTCACCCTGACGCCCATCACGGTGGCGATCACCCGGGACACCAACCCGGACCCGATCCTGGTCTTCCTGATGCTGCTGGGCGCGGCGGCCCTGATGAAGGCCGTGCGCACCGGACGGCTGATGCCGCTGGTGTGGTCGGCGGTCGCGATCGGCTTCGCGTTCAACACCAAGATGATGCAGGCGTACGTCGTCCTGCCGGTGTTCTTCCTGGTCTACCTCTGGGCGGCGAACGCGGGCCTGGGCAAGCGGATCCGCAACCTGGCCGTGGCCACCGTGGCGCTGATCGTCTCCTCCGCCTGGTGGATGGTGGTCGTCGACCTGATCCCGGCCTCCTCCCGCCCCTACATCGGCGGTTCGACCGACAACACGGTCTGGGACCTGGTCATCGGCTACAACGGCTTCGGGCGGATCTTCGGAGCGAGTTCGTCGGTGGGCTCGCAGGGCAACGGCGCGAGTTTCGGCGGCAGTTCGGGCATCTACCGGATGTTCAACGAGATCATGGGCGGCCAGATCTCCTGGCTGATCCCGTTCGCCCTGATCGCCCTGGTCGCGGGCCTCGTCCTGCGCGGCCGGGCTCCCCGTACGGACGCCAAGCGGGCGTCGCTGATGCTGTGGGGCGGCTGGTTCGTCCTGCACTACCTGACCTTCGCCCTCGCCGAGGGCACCTTCCACCCGTACTACGTCACGGCCATGGCCCCGGGCATCGCGGCCCTGGCGGGCGCCGGCGGCGTCATGCTGTACCGCGCCTTCCGTGAGGGTTCCGCCGTCAAGTGGGCGTGGGTTCTGCCGGTGGCGGTCGCGGCCAGCGCGGTCTGGGCTGTCGTCCTGCTCCAGCGGGTCTCGGGCTCCGGCACGCTGTACACGGTCGCGGAGATCGTGGTGGCCGTGGCGGGCACGGTCTCGGTCATCGGCCTGCTGACCGGCCGGTTCATGAAGCGGCAGCGCCTGCTGGGCATCGCGGCCCTGGCGGCGGTCGTCGCCCTCCTGGCGGGCCCGGCGGCCTACTCCGTCTCGGCGGCCACCAGCTCCACCAACGGCACGAACCCGACGGCCGGCCCCAGCACGGGCGGCGGAATGGGCGGAGGCATGGGTGGCGGCGGCGGTGCTCCGCAGGGCTCCACGGGTACGAGTGGCAGCACCGGCACGAGCAACAGCGGCGGCCAGTCCATGGGGCAGCCCCCGTCGGGCAACTCCTCGTCCTCCAGCGGGAGTTCGTCGGACACGACGGGCGAGTCGGGCACGCGTCCGAGCGGTGACGGCGGAGGCACCGGTGGCGGGATGGGCGGCGGCACCCAGGTGTCGTCCGACATGATCACGTACCTCAAGAAGCACCAGGACGGGGCGACCTGGCTGCTGGCGGTGTCCACCGACCAGACGGCGTCCTCGATCATCCTGGAGTCGGGCCAGCCGGTCATCTCCATGGGCGGGTGGTCGGGCAGCGACAACGCCATGACCCTGGCCAAGCTCAAGAGCCTCGTGAAGTCGGGGAAGCTGCACTACATCATCGTGAGCAGCGACACCGGCCAGGGCACCGACTCGGAGATCACCACCTGGGTGAAGGCACACGGCACGGCGGTCGACTCCTCGGCGTACAGCTCCGGTTCGACCACCACCACCTCCACGTCCACATCCACATCCACATCCACCAGCAGCGGTCTCTACCGCCTGGACGCATCCGACGTCAGCTGACCGACCCTTCCTCACCACTCCGCACACGGGCGGGCCGCCGGACATCCTCCGGCGGCCCGCCCGTGCCTTAGTCCCTGTCCTCGTCCCTGTGCAAGGTTTCGGCAAGGCCACGGCAAGCCTTCCGCCCCGACGCCGGGGCACGCACCCCCGTACCGAGCGTTCCCGCTCACCAGGAACACAACAACGGGGGTACTGATGGACGGTGCACGACAATGGCTGACGCTGCCGGGCTGCAAGCGGGTCCTGGCCGTCGTACACACACAGGTGTACGGACAGCGGCTGCGCGACGCGCTGTCGCTGCTGGAGTCCGATCTGCGGATCCAGGTCGATTTCACCATCGCACCGCACGCCTTCAACGCGGGCGCGACCCGCTCCGTACCCGCGGAGCACGACAGCCTGCTGCCCTGGGAGGCCGCTCTCGACGGCAGGTTCGACCTGATACTGGCCGCCGGCTCGCAGGGAGTCGAGCGGCTTCGCGGCCCGCTGTTGCGGCTGCCGCACGGCGCCGGGCACATGAAGCTCTCGCGGCCCGCCGACGACCGGGACCCGGAAGCGCCGCGGACCGTCGGCGGTCTGGGCAGGCGGTATCTGGTAAGGGACGGGAGGCTGGTGCCCAGGGCGCTGGCGGTCGCGCACCGGGACGACCTGGTCACGCTTCGGCGGGAGTGCCCGGAGGCGCTGCCCGTCACCGAGGTGGTCGGTGACGCCACGCACGACCGGATCGCGGCGAGCATGCCGTTGCGCGCCCGTCACCGTGCCGCGCTGGGGCTGCGCGGTGACCAGAAGCTGCTGGTGGTCTCCTCGACCTGGGGAGCCGGGTCCTCCTTCAACCGCCTGGACGCGCTTTTGCCCAGGCTCCTCGCGGAACTGCCGTCCGACGAGTACCGGGTGGCCGTGCTGGTGCACCCCAACGTCTGGTCGGGGCACGGTTCCTGGCAGGTGCGGTCCTGGCTGTCGGCGGCCAGGCGGCACGGGATCGTCGTCGTCCCGCCGGAGTCGGACTGGCGTGCGCTGCTCGTCGCGGCGGACTGGGTGATCGGCGACCACGGTTCCGTGACGCTGTACGCCACCCTCACCCACGCGCCCATCATCCTGGCCCGCTTCCCGGAGGCGGACGTCGATCCCGCGTCGCCGGGCGCCGAACTCGCCCGCGTGGCACCGGCGTTGTCGCCGGCCCACGCGCTGCCCGAGCAACTCGCCTACGCCCGGGCCGCCTATCCGGCCATGGCGTACGCCCGCATCGCGCGGCGCATCTCCTCGGAGCCGGGACGGTTCGGGCACAACACCCGCAAGCTGATGTACCGGCTGCTGGGGCTCGGTGAACCCGCCTTCGAACCCCTGTTACCGCCGCTGCCGCTGCCCCGCCGGCTGTGGGGCGGACGGCGGGGCCGGCGGTCGGCGTGAGCGACCTCGTGGTCGTCTGTCTCGACGACACCGGAGAGAACTGGCGCGAGTGCGCCGACGTGCTCTTCAGCACCCGGCCGCGCCCGTCCGTCGACACGTGGCTGCTGGCCGGCCTCGTACTGTGGCGCTACCCGGGCTGCCTGTTGGTGCTGCTCGCGGGGGCGGACGGGGCGCCCGTCGTCCGCCTGCGCTCCGGAGTCACGGTATGTGCCGCAACCGACGCGCGTCTGCTTCACTGACCGACTCGAAGCGGGCCGGGGGCTGCGTGTACCGGCCCCCGGCCCGCTCGAAGTCCCCGCGCAAAAACCGGCGGCGGCCTTCCAGCCCGGACACCCGCCGGAGTCGCCACACCCGGTACGCCGTCCGACGCGAGTCGGCCACACCGACCGACTCGCAACCGGGAGCACCCAGCCCGGCCCCGGCCTCCCTCAGCAGCCCCACACCCCAACACCCGCCGGAGTCACCGCACCCGCCACAATCGGTACGCCAGTCGACGCGCATCGGCACGCTGACCGACTCGCAACAAGCCGGGAACCGCCCAACCCAGCCCCGGCCGCCTCACCAACCCCGCACGCCCGACACCCGCCAAGGTCACCGCACCCGCCCCAAACGCTCCGCCAGCCGACGCGCGTCAGCCTCACTCACCGACTCGTAGCGGGCCAGGGACTGGGCATACCAGTCGCCGGCCCGCTCGAAGTCCCCTCGTTCCTCGGCTCCTTCGCCGAGCATCTCCAGTGTGCGTGCCTGCCAGTGGACCGAGCCCGTTGCCTCGAACTCGGTGACGGCCTGGCGGAGTTGACTTTCCGCGAGGTCGTGCCGGGTGCCGTCGCTGCGGGCGTGCGCGCGTCCGAGGAACGCCAGGGCGCGGGCCGCGTCGTAGGGGTCGTTCTCGGCGAGGAGTTCGGCGCGGGCGCGGGTGAGATGGGGTAGTGCCTCGTCGGGCCGGTCGGCCGCCAGTGCCGTGTCGCCGAGGCAGATGCGGGTCAGGGCGGCACCCCGCCGGTAGCCGATCTCCTCCCGCAGAGCCAGGTCCCGGGTGAAGTACTCGCGCGCCAGGTCCAGTTGGCCGGCCAGCCGCTGGGTCTGTCCGAGTCCGTGCAGCGCCTGGGCCTCGTTGCGCCGGGCGGCCATCAACTCCGTTGGCCGGTCGGCCTCTTGCGGGGCGAGCCCCGCCACGTCCTCGCGCGCCGCGTCCAGCGCCCGGCCGAACCAGGTCAGGGCCTCCTCGTAACGGCCCACGTTGCGCAGACCCGCGCCGCCCGAGGTGAGCATGCGGCTGATCCCGGCCCGGTCCTGGGCCCGGCGGGCTGCGGCGAGGCCGGTCTCATGGGCCTCGATCCACAGGTCGTAGGGGCGCAGCCGCAGGAACAACGGCCAGAGCGCGTCGGCGAGTTGCCAGGTGGCGGCGTTCCAGCCCCGCGTCGCCGCGGTCCGCAGCACGGTCATCAGTCTGGCGCGTTCCGCGTCGAGCCAGCGCAGCGCGCCCTGGGCGTCGGTGAAGGGCGGCGCGGCGGGTGGCTCGGCGTAGTCACGCCGCAGAGTGCGGTGGCTCGGGGTGAGCAGGGCCTCGGCGGCCGTGGCGGCGGCAAGATGGAAGTCCACGACGCGTCGCACGGCCCGTTCGCCGTCCTCGATCGTCTCCTCCTCGAAAGCGCGTTCCCGCGCATGAGCGCGGATCAGGTCGTGGAAGCGGTAGCGGTCGAGGCCGGTGCGCGGGTCCGGCCCGAGGTCCTCAAGGAGGTGCACCTCGACCAGTTCGTCGAGCATCCGGTCCACTCCCCCCGTCTCGACACCGCATACCGCCGCGGCCACCGCAGGAGTGAGTACGGGAACCGGGGCGAGGCTCAAGTACCGGTATACGCATGCCAGTTGGGGTTCCAGGACACGGTACGACTCCTGCAGCGCAGCACGTACGGCGGACTCTCCTCCCATGCGCAGCGCCTCCAGCGGGCCTGCTCCCTCGCCGCTGCTCAGCGCCCGCGCCAGCACCGCCAGTGCCTGCCGGGGCCGGGACGCGGCGCGCGCTCCGGCCACGCACACGGCCAGGGGCAGCCCCGCGCAGGCCTCGGCCATGGCCAGTGCCGCTTCCGGTTCCTGTCGCACCCGGTCGGCGCCCACCCGATGGCTGAGCAGTTCCATGGAGTCGCCGGTTCTCAGCACGTCCAGCGAAACGAAGGCCGCGCCCTCCAGGCCGAGGCCGGTCAGCCGGTTGCGGCTGGTCACGACGGTGAGGGCCACCGTCGATCCGGGCAGCAGGGGGCGCACCTGGGCGGCGCTGAGCGCGTTGTCGAGCAGCAGGGCGATGCGCGCGTCGGCGCTGACCGACCGCCACAGCGCCGCCTGTTCGTTCAGTTCGGCGGGGATGCGTTCATGACCGAAGGAGCGCAGCAGTTCCGTGAGGAGGTCGCCGGGGCGCGCGGGACCTTCGGCGGAGTGCCCGCGCAGATCGGCGTACAGCTGCCCGTCCGGGAAGGAGTCCGCGCGGCCCAGCAGCCAGCGGCAGGCCAGCGCCGTCTTGCCGATGCCGGCCGGTCCGCTGATGACGGCGATCGTGGAGCCGTCGGCCGAGGAGCTCGCCAGCCGGTCCAGCTCAGCCCGTTCGGCGTGCCGGTTGATGAAGCGCCCCGGAGCGGGCGGGATTTGACGCGGCACGGCCGGTGCCCTGACCGCCGACGGATCGAGTACGGGGTGGATGTGGACGCCGCCCGCGATGTCGCGGGCCTGAACCACGGGTCCGACGACGCGGGCGGAGGTTCCGATGGTGTTCGCGACCTGATGACGGGCGTCGACAGCCACCTCGGCGGCCAGGACGTCGGCGTACCAGCGCTGCAACTCCCCGGCGAACTCGGCCCTGCGCACCGCCTCGCCGGCGAGTAGTTCGGCGAGTGCCCGGACGCTGTCGTCCGTGCCTGCTCCGCCACCCTGCTCGATCCAGGCTCTTACGGACTCGGTGATCGCGGGCGTCTGGAGGGTGCGCACGAGGTGGGCGAGTGCCTGGTGGGCCCGTGGCCGCCGGGCGGCCAGTGTCAGGGCCGTGTGCAATTCCTCGGCCGTCACGTGCTGCATGCGCCGCTTCCCCCAGGTCCCCCGATGCCCGACGTCTCACGTCCTACCCGACCGCCGACCACATCAGACCGAACGAGTTTCTGGCGAGTTCACATTGGTCAGAATTGAGCCAATAAATATTTCAAGTTGTAGCAATATTTGAACACTTATTGACCGCATGCGATTCTTAGCGACGCCAGAGCGCAGGCCGAACCGTCGGACGGGGGCACTGGTGGACCTGGAAATTCGCTTACTGGGACCGGTCGAACTGCGCGGAAACCAGTACGCCGATCCGCTCGGCTCAGCCAAGGAGCGGTTGCTCCTCGCGGCGCTGGCCTTCGAAGCGGGGCGCCCGGTTTCTCTCGACGCCCTGATCCACCGGCTGTGGGACGAGAGCCCGCCCGCGCAGCCCCGGATCAGCCTGCACTCGTACGCCGCCCGGATCCGCCGCAGGCTGCGCGCCCTGGACAGCGCGGCGCGGCTCGTCCAGCAGGCGCACACCTACTCCCTGAACGTGCCGCCGGACCAGGTGGACTACCACCGCTTCCAGGGGCTGACCGCCCAGGCACGCGCCCTGAGCGACAACGGCGACGACCGTCGGGCGCTGCGTCTGCTGCGTGACGCGGGCGCGCTCTGGCGGGGCGAGCCGCTCGCCGGCCTGCCCGGGCTGTGGGCCGAGCACATCAGGGGCGTCCTCGGACAACGGCACCTCTCCGCCCAGCTGATCCGCATCGACCTGGAACTGCGCGAGGGCCGCTACGCCGAGCTGGTCCCCGACCTCAGCGCCCTCCTGGAGGAACACCCCACCGACGAACTGCTCGCCGGCCGGCTCATGACGGCCACCTACGGCAGCGGACGCCAGGCGGACGCGCTGCGCGTCTTCGAAGATGTCCGACGACGCCTGCGCGACGACCTCGGCGCGGACCCGGGCGCGGCTCTCTCTCGATTGCACGGACTCGTCCTCAACGGGTCGCCGGTGCACACCTTCCTGCCCCGGCCCGAGGCCGCGATGACCGCCGGTGCGGCGGTGACAGCGCCCCGGACACTGCCCGGACACGCCGAACTGGTCGGCCGGGAGAAGGAGTTGGCGGCGATCGTACACACCGCCGCACCGCTGTCGGCGGGTTCGGCGGCCGGCCGCAACGTCATCGCCCTGCAGACCGTGTCGGGCATGGCCGGCGTCGGCAAGACGTTGACCGCGCTGCACGCGGCCCGACAACTCGGGCCGCTCTACCCGGACGGCGCCGTCCACCTCGACCTGCGCGCCCACGCGCCCGGTCAGGACGCGCTCACCACCGAGGCCGCGCTCAGCTCCCTGATCCGGGCGTTCGGCGTCCCCGCCAAGGATCTCCCGCAGGACCCGAACGAGTTGGCGGACCTGTGGAACAGCCTGCTCAGCAACCGGCGTGCCATCGTGATCCTTGACGACGCGGCGGGCCCGGAGCAACTGCGCCCTCTGCTACCGGGCGCGTCGCCGTCCCTCGTCATCGTCACCAGCCGCCGACGGCTCACCGGGCTGCCCGGCATCCGTTCGATCCAGCTCGACGTGCTGCCGGCGAAGGACGCCGTCGCCCTGTTCCGTTCCGTGGCCGGCGAGGAGCGCACCCAGCAGGCGAACGAGGTCGCGGACATCGTCCGGCTGACCGGCTATCTGCCGCTCGCGATCGAACTGGCCGCCGGCCGTCTGGCCTCCCGTCCCTCCTGGACGACCGCCCATCTCCTGCGCCGGCTCACCCATGGACAAGGGCGCCTCAACGAAATCCGGGACGGCAGCAGGGGAGGGATAGCCACGGCGTTCGAAGTTTCGTACAGGACACTGACGAACGAAGAGCAAACAGTTTTCCGATATATCGGCCTTCGTTTCGGACCGGACATCGACGCATACGCCCTCGCCGCCCTCACCGACCTTCCGCATGACGCCACGGAAAACGTATTGGAGGTGCTCCTCGACGCCCACCTGGCACGTGAGCCCGCACCCGAGCGTTACACGCTCCACGATCTTCTCGGCGAATACGCGCGCTCACTCGTCATGTCCGAGGAATCGGACGCCGCACGCGAGCGGGCCGTCTCCAGAATGATCAATTTCTATGTGCAGGCATCCGACGCGGCCGACAGGGTGATCCAACCGCGCGCCCTTCGCCCGCGGCGTCCCCTCCCACCGGCGGAGCACCCGGTCCCGCCCTGGGACGATCCGCAGTCGGCCCGCCGCTGGCTCCTGACGGAGCGCACGGCGCTCCTCGCCGCCGAACGCCACTGCCGGACCACCGGGCGGCTACGGGAAGCGGCCCTGCTCGCCGCCGCGTTGGCCGGATTCCTCGACGAGGAGGGCTATTCCGCGGACGCCCGCCGCATGCACGCGTCCGCCGTACAGCACTGGCACGCCGCCGGCGAGCGGCAGTCCGAGGTCCACGCGCTGATCGACCTGGGCAACGCGCTGTCCCGCTGCGGCCGGTACGACGAGGCGCGCGCCGCCCACCGGCGCGCACTGCGGGGGGCCGGGGAGATCGGCGACACCGAGGCCAGGGCCGAAGCCCTTCATCAACTCGGCGTTCTCCACTGGAATCTCGGCCGACTGGCGGAAGCACTCGAATTCCAGCTCGATACCCTGCGCCTGCGTCTCCCTTCGGGGGATGCCTGGCAGATCGCCCGGTCGAGGAACAATCTCGGAATAACCCATCTCTATCTGGGAAACTTCGAGGAATCACGGACAAACTTCCACGCGGCCCTCACCGATTTCCGAAGATCGGCGGACGGCCGCGAATACGCCCACGTTCTCAACAATCTCTCGGATCTCCATATGCGCATGGGCGAAACCGATACCGCGCGGCGAATTCTCCAGGAAGCACTGGAGGCACTCAGCGAAACGGGCAGCCCGTCGGAGAGTGCCATTACCCAGGTGAACCTCGCCAACACCATGAATTCGCCGGACGAACTCACCGCCATGCTCGATCTGTACCAGGAGTCCCTCGCCACGTTCCGCCGGCTCGGCGATCGGCGCAACGCCTCCGACACCCTGCACGCCATGGGCGCCGCCCTGCACGCCGCAGGGCGGTTCGGCGAGGCGGCGATCCGCCATCAGCACGCCCTCGACCTGGCCAGGAGCGTCGGCGCCGCCCACGAGCAGGCCCAGGCGCTGCACGCGCTGGGCCTCGCCGAACTGGGGCTGGGTCAGGAGAGTCCGGCCGCGGCACACATCACTGAGGCCATCGAGGTCGCGGACCGGATCGGCGCGTCCAGGGAGGCGTCCCAGGCGCGGGCGAGCCTCGCCGGACTTCGTACGGGATCGGCGCGGCGACAAACTTCTACCAGACCCGGAACTCGTTGAATAGCCCTTTGCAGATACGGTTCTTCCGGTTTGCACTCAAAGGCCCTGGAGGAGCAAGATCGGGTGGGGCGCAGCCGCGCTCCGTACCGACGAATGGTTGTAGGAGAAACAAAGCTCATGCACGTCCCGAACAACCGTAAGCCCAGCAAACTCCGCCGGGCAATGCCTCGTGTCCTGGCGGCGGCCCTCACCCTCGCCCTCGCCGTCGGAATATTGATCTGTATCCCGAGCGATTGGCTCACGGCTGCCATCGCCTAATTCCGTCCGGCGCGACAGGGGCTGACGGCGTCGGTCCGGCGCCCCTTCCACCGCGGTGACACGGAGAAGGATCCTGGGACGGTCGTCCCGGCCGTGAGTTCGGGTTCACCCGAACTCACGGCACTCGCACAGGGACCGCGCCGGACGCCTTGCTACAACGGTCCGGTCATCCAGGTCCGCGGCGACCCGGCCACCTCACAAGCAGTACCGGACCAGCCACTCGTCCTCGTTGTAGGCGCCCTTCGCCGGATCCGGCACCGACGCCGGCTGCGCAGCCACCATGTCCTCCACGCGGATCCGCTCCGGCAGGTGCCCGAAGCGGGCGTGGCGCACCGCCTCGGGGGTCTCCGGGGCCTTCACTTCGGCCGAGGCTTCCCTCTTCGGTTCGATCTTCACTTCGTACGTCATCTCGATCCCCGCTCGCTTGAGCCGACCTCTCCTCCAGCGTACGTGAGGGCCGGATTGTGCCGTGTGGACCATCAGCAGGCCCGCAAGGAACGCGGTCCGGGTGGGGACGCGGGCCGGCGGCACATGTTCGTCGCGGGCATGCGCACCCCTGCCCGCACCCGTCTCACGGATCGCCCACCCGAGCTCGGCAGCCACCGACTGCGCCTGTTCGACGAGGAGTTGGAGGCCGGCGTCGGATGGTTCCAGCCCCCGGAGACCAACCCCCGTACCGGTGGGTCGGAGACCGTGAGGGCGGCCGGTTCGGTGTCCACGCGGGCCGCCTCGGCGAGGTCGGCGAGAGGCACGTCGACACCGCAACGGACGTGTAGCAGCGATGGCGTTGCGTCCTGTACCGCCGCTGATCACACCGCCGTTGACCGTCATGCCAAGTTCGCGCGAGCCCAACTCCACGATGAAGGTGACCAGTTCAGCTAGGACATGCACGCCGCCGGCGCCGCCGTACGGGTAGCGGCACGCACGTGCCTACACCCCGTCCACGGCCGCCTCGAAGAGGAGGCCGACGCCCTCGCGAGCCGCCTTCGGGGCCCCGTCCGGTCCCGCCGCCGGCTCGCGGACCAGCGTGGCCGCCATCTGCTCGGCGAGTCGCCCGATGTGCGGCCGGGAGAACGGGCCGCCTGTCTCCTCGTCGCCGTTGAGGAGCGGGCGCATCGTCGGGCGCGGGTTCGGTTCGGACAGCAGGCGCAGTGCCCAGACCGCCCACATCAGGCATCACCTCATGTTCACGGCGCACGGAGGGCTCACCCCGCCGTCGTCCGTCACCGTGAACGGCCACTCCGCTCGGCTGCCGGCCGCTCCGTCGTAGTGGGCGAGGATTCCAGGGCGTCACCGTGGTCGCCACGGCTTCGCCGAGTGGGCCGACGCGCCGGAGCGTCCAGTCCCCGGTGGCGCCGAGACCGGCGGACAGCGACTCCGCGCCCAGTAGCCGCCGAGGCGGAGGCGGAGGCCGAGACGGCCGAGCAATCATGGTCACCGGCCGCCGCTGAAGCCCGCCCCGCACGATCGCCCTACGGCCGCTGTACCGACCCGGCACGACTCTTTGCGGACCTCGAAAGTTACGCCGAGATTGCGCGAACCCTTGACGCACCGCTCTGACTGCGCTGTCATGACTGCGCAGTCATGACAGCGCAGTCAGAACCTCGGCCCGCTGTCCTACCTCAGTCCACGGCAGCCGCGGCCACCCTCCGGCTACCGTGGGCACCGGCCACCGGGAGTCACCGTGACACGACAGACAGGACGGGGTGCGACCTCGTCGACACCGCGCAGTGTCGACGTGGCACGCCTCGCGGGGGTCTCTCAGAAGACCGTGTCCCGGGTCTTCAACAGCGAGCCGTACGTCTCCGAGGACGTACGCCGCCGTGTTCTCCAGGCCGCCGAGGACCTCGGCTACCGGATGAACAACGCCGCCCGGGCACTCGCCTCCGGGCGGACGAGATCCATCGGCGTGGTGACACTGGGCACCGCCCTGTACGGGCCCGCGTCGCTGCTCATGGGCATCGAGCGCGCCGTCCGGGACACCGGATACGCGCTGCGGGTCGTCAACACCGTGGAGGGCGATCCGGCGGGTGTCGCCGGCGCCGTCGGCTCACTCCTCGAACAGGGGGTGGACGGCATCGTCGTCTCCGAGCCGATCGACGAAGGCCAAGGTGGGGGTGCGGGCCTGGTGGAGCTGTCCGTCGACGTGCCGGTCCTGGTCATCGGTGCGCCGTCCCCCTTCGCCACCTCCCGCCCGGTCACCTCGGGCGGCGGTGCTGACCTGCTGACCCGGGCCGCCACCCAACACCTGCTGGATCTCGGCCATGTGACGGTCCATCACCTCTCGGGTCCGCCACGCTGGTTCGCGGCCAGGGACCGGCTCACCGCATGGCGGGCCGCCCTCGCCGCCCATGGCGCGCCCGAGCCGCCCGTCGTCGTGGGCGACTGGTCGGCCGCCTCCGGATACGCGGCGGGCCGCCAACTCGCCGCCGATCCCTCGGTGACCGCCGTGTTCGCCGCCAACGACGACATGGCCATCGGGCTGATCCGGGCTCTGACGGAGGCCGGCCGGCGTGTGCCGGACGACGTCAGCGTGGTCGGGTTCGACGACATCCCGGTCGCCGCGTACATCACCCCGCCGCTCACCACCGTGCGGCAGCCGTTCGACGCCGTGGCGCGGGAAGGCCTCAAGCGGCTCCTGCACGCCATCGAGAACCCGGACGCGGAGCCCCTGCCGCCGAGCGACCCACCGGTCGACCTCGTCGTACGGTCCTCCACCGCACCCCCGCCCCACCGGTAGCCGCACCACCCAGGCCGGTCAGCCCCACCTGCGGCCCCCTCCCCCGAATCGCTTCCCTCTCTCCACTCCCTTTCGCCCCGGCCGGAGTTCACCATGCCCAGAAACACCGTCTCCTCCTCTGCCATCAGCCGTCGTCTCCTTCTCACCGCGGCCGGCGCCGCCTCGCTCGGGGCGGCCCTCACCGCCTGCGGCGGGGGCGGTTCCGACAGCGGCTCGTCCTCGTCGAAGCCCGTCAGCCAGGCCGACATCGACAAGGCGATGAAGACCCCGACCGAGCTGACGTTCTGGACGTGGGTCCCGGAGATAGCGCAGGAGATCGCCCTCTTCGAGAAGAAGTACCCGGCGATCAGGATCAAGGCCGTCAACGCCGGTCAGGGCGTCCCGGAGTACACCAAGCTGCGTACGGCCCTCAAGGCCGGCAGCGGCGCCCCGGACCTGGTGCAGATCGAGTACCAGGCCATCCCGACCTTCACGATCACCGACAGCCTCCTCGACCTGCGGCCGTACGGCGCCTCCGCCCTCAAGTCGCAGTTCGTCGACTGGACCTGGAGCCAGGTCAGTGGCAGCGGCGGCGAGGTGTGGGCGGTCCCGCAGGACACCGGACCGATGGGCATGCTGTACCGGCAGGACATCTTCGACCAGCACGGCATCGAAGTCCCCCAGACCTGGAACGAGTTCGCCGAGGCCGCGCGCAAGCTGCACAAGGCCGACCCGGACGTCTATCTGACCAACCTGGCTGCCAACCAAGTGGCCGCCTGGCACGGCCTGTTGTGGCAGGCGGGCGCCAAGCCGTACGTCACCTCCGGCAAGAGCGACATCGCTATCAGTGTCGACGACGCGGTCTCCAAGAAGCTCGGCGCGTTCTGGGGCGGTCTCGCGCAGGAGGGCGTCATCGGCGTCGAGCCGGACTTCACGGACTCCTGGTACGCCGCGCTCAACAAGGGCAAGTACGCCACCTGGATCGTCGGCGCCTGGGGCCCGGCCTTCCTCTCCGGCTCGGCCAAGGACACCGCCGGCAAGTGGCGGGCGGCCCCGCTGCCGCAGTGGGACGCCGCCAAGCCGAGCGCCGGCAACTGGGGCGGCTCGACGACCGCCGTGATCCGTTCCACCAAGAACCCCATCGCCGCGGCCGAGTTCGCCAAGTTCCTCAACAGTGATCCCGAGAGCGCGAAGATGTTCGCGACGAAGCAGTTCTTCTTCCCGGCCACCAAGGCGCTGCTCGCGGACGCGGGTTACATCGGCGACACCCCCGCCTTCTACGGCGGCCAGAAGGTCAACGAGGTCTTCGCCGGCATCAGCGCCCAGGTCGACCCCGCCTTCCAGTGGCCGCCGTTCCTCGACCAGGTGGCGACCGACTGGACGGAGACCGTCGGCCGTTCCCTGGCCAGGAAGACCGACACGGTCGCCGCGCTCGGGGGGTGGCAGACGCGGATCACCACGTTCGCCAAGAGCCAGGGCTTCACGGTGAAGGCGGCACCCTGACATGGCCAGGCACCTCGCACGGCCCCGGTCGGCGGGCCCGCTGTTCATCGCCCCCTTCATGGTCCTGTTCCTCCTCCTCTTCCTCGCCCCGCTCGGCTACGCGGCCTATCTGAGCCTGTTCCAGGAGAAGTTGGTCGGCGGCACGTCCTTCGTCGGCCTGGAGAACTACCTCACCGCCGTCAAGGACCCTCAGCTCCGCGAGGGTGTCATCCGGGTGGCGACGTTCTTCGTGATCCAGGTTCCGGTGATGCTGCTGCTCGCCCTGCTCTTCGCGCTCGCCCTGGACAGCGGCCTGCTGCGGCTGTCCCGGGTGATCCGGCTGGGCATCTTCGTGCCGTACGCGGTCCCAAGCGTGGTCGCCACCCTGATGTGGGGCTACCTCTACGGCCCGGACTTCGGACCGTTCGCCCAGCTCAGCGACAAACTGAGCCTGCCCGCCCCGCACTTCCTCACCGACAGCTGGATGCTCGGCAGCCTGGCGAACATCGTGACGTGGGAGTTCGTCGGCTACAACATGATCATCCTGTACGCGGCCCTGCGGACCATTCCGCAGGACCTGTACGAGGCCGCCGCCCTGGACGGAGCGGGCGCCTGGCGGATCGCCTGGTCCATCAAACTCCCCGCGCTGCGGCCCGCGTTGACGCTCACCCTGCTCTTCTCGGTGATCGGCAGCTTCCAGCTCTTCAACGAGCCCAACCTGCTGATGAAGATCGTCCCGGACGTCATCGACAGCTCGTACACCGCCAACCTCTACGCATACACGCTCGCCTTCACCAGCCAGCAGATCAACTACGCGGCAGCCGTCTCCTTCCTCCTCGGCCTGCTCATCGTGATCATCTCGTACGCCTTCCTGCTCACCGCGAACCGCAGGAGGCCCGCGTGACCACCACAACTCCTACTGCGACCAGCGTGGTTCGTACGACGGCCCAGGCGCCTACGACGCCGAAGCAGCGACGCGGGCGACAGGCCGGCCGGCGCAGCACTCCCCTGACGATCGCCATGCTGGCGGCGCTCGCCTACTTCCTCCTCCCCCTTCTCTGGCTGCTGATCGCCTCCACCAAGAGCACCCAGGACCTGATCAACAGCTTCGGACTGTGGTTCTCCGACACCCCGCAGCTGCTGACGAACATCCGCGACACCCTCACCCAGGACGACGGCGTCTTCCTGCACTGGCTGCTCAACACCCTGCTGTACGCCGGTGTCAGCGCCGTCGGCGCCGCGATCCTGGCGGCTGCGGCGGGGTACGGGTTCGCCAAGTTCCGGTTCCGTGGGAACGGCGCCGCCTTCAACCTCGTACTCGGCGCGGTCATGGTGCCGGCGACCGCCCTGGCCATTCCGACGTATCTGCTGTTCGCCAAGGTGGGGCTGGTCAACACGCCGTGGGCGATCATCCTGCCCTCACTGGTGAGTCCCTTCGGGCTGTATCTCATGCGGGTGTACGCGCAGGACGCCGTGCCCGACAGCATTCTCGAGGCCGCCCGGATGGACGGGGCCGGCGAGTTCCGGATCTTCTTCCAGATCGTGCTGCGGCTGCTGGCGCCGGGGCTGGTGACCGTGCTGCTGTTCACCCTCGTGGCGACCTGGAACAACTACTTCCTGCCGCTGATCATGCTCAACGACCCGGACCTGTACCCGATCACGGTCGGGCTCTCCTCCTGGGCCGCCCAGGCGCAGAACGGCGGCGCGGGTGCCGGCAGCGACATGCTCGCGCTCGTCGTGACCGGGTCGATGATCTCGGTGGTCCCGCTCGTCGTGGCCTTCGTACTGCTCCAGCGGTACTGGCAGAGCGGCTTGGCCACCGGCGGTGTCAAGCAGTAACTCCCATACATGTGACCCGAGTTGCCTGCATTCCTCGGGTTCGCCGTCGCGACGTCCGCACCGGTTCACACCTACCGGCCTGCTTTCCTGCTGGGGGTCCGGGGGTCGTCCCCCGGGAAAATGCAGCCCCAATTCCCCTTCCCCCACTGGAGGTTGACTTCATGGCGGTTCTGCCCGCCCGCGTCCTCTTCGGCGCCGCGTACTACCACGAGTACCAGCCCACCCACGGCCCCGAGTACCGCCCCGGCGAACAGCTCAAGACCGACCTCGACCTGATGGCCGACGCCCGGTTCACCGTGATCCGGGTCGGCGAGTCGGTCTGGTCGACCTGGGAGCCGGAGAACGGGACCTTCGATCTCGACTGGCTGGAGCCGGTGCTCGACGGCGCCCATGAGCGCGGTATCGCCGTGGTCCTCGGCACCCCGACGTACGCCGTGCCGCCGTGGCTGGCCCGCCAGTACCCGGAGATCACCGGCGAGCGGGCCACCGGGCAGCGCATCGGCTGGGGTGCCCGGCAGGAGGTCGACTTCACGCACCCCGCGTTCCGGTTCCACGCCGAGCGGGTGATCCGGAAGATCGTCGCCCGGTACGCCGGCCACCCGGCGGTCGTCGGTTTCCAGGTCGACAACGAACCCGGCAACGAACTCCTGCACAACCGGGGCGTGTTCGAGCGCTTCGTCGACCATCTCCGGGCGAAGTACGGGGACATCGAGACCCTGAACCGCGAGTGGGGGCTCGTCTACTGGTCGCACCGCCTCTCCACCTGGGCCGACCTCTGGACCCCCGACGGCAACGTCCAGCCCCAGTACGACGTCGCCTGGCGGGAGTTCCAGGCCCGGCAGGTCACCGAGTTCATCGGCTGGCAGGCCGACATCGTCCGCGAGTACGCGAACCCCGAACAGTTCGTCACCACCTGCATCTCGTACACCCGCCCCGCGGTGGCGGACGACGAGCTGACCGACCGGCTCGACATCGCGTCGGGCAACCCGTACTACGACATGCAGGACGGCCTCGCGCTCCCGGACCGTACGCCGGACGCGTACGCCCAGCGCTGGAAGACGACAGGCGTGTGGGCGCTGTACCAGACCGCCGACTGGATGTTCTCCTCCAAGCAGGCGCCGTTCCTGGTCACCGAGACCAACGCCTCGTCCATCGGCGAGCCGTGGCACAACCGCCCCGCCTACGACGGCCAGTGGCGTCAGGCCGCCTGGGCGCTGGTCGGGCGGGGGGCCAGGATGATCGAGTACTGGCACTGGCACACCCTGCACTTCGGCGCCGAGACGTACTGGGGCGGCGTCCTTCCGCACAGCGGCCGGCCCGGCCGTACGTACGCCGAACTGGCCGAGCTGGGCGCCGAGTTGGACGCGGCGGGCCCGCTGGTCGCCGGTCTCGAACCGGACGCCGACATCACGATGGTCTACTCGACGCCCAGCAAGTGGCTGATGCAGAAGTATCCGCCGATCGCGACGGGCGACGGCGGCCCGGACGACACCGCCTATCACCGGATCTTCGACCCCTTCTACCGGGGCGCCTTCGACGCCGGCCGCCAGGTCCGCATCGTCCACGCCCGCCAACTGCACGACCCTCGCGGCGAACGTGAGGGTCTGACCCCCGAGGAGGCGGTGAGCCGGCACCCGGTCCTGGTCGTTCCGGCGCTGTACGTCGTCGGCGACACGACCCTCGACTGGTTCGCCGCGTACGCACACGCGGGCGGCCACCTGGTCCTCGGCCCGCGCACGGCGTACGCCGACCACGAGGCGCGGGCCCGCAACGAGCTCGCCCCCGGTCGTCTGGTGGACGCGGCGGGCGTCAACTACGACGAGTTCAGCAACCTGACGCAGGAGATCCCGGTGCGTGGTGTGCCCGGCGGCCCGCTCCAACTGCCGGACAGCGCAACGGCGTCGCTTTGGGCCGACGGCCTCACCGTCACCGACGCCGAGCCACTGGTCACGTACGATCACCCGCACTTCGGCCGCTGGCCGGCGGTCACCACCCGCCGCCACGGAGCGGGCCAGGTGACCTACGTCGGGACGGTCCCGGGCCGCGACCTCGCCCGGGAACTGGCCTCCTGGCTGACCCCCACCGCCCGCAGCGTCTGGGGGGACCTCCCGGCCTCGGTCACGGCGACCACCGGTACTGCCGAGGACGGGCGACGCGTGCACATCGTCCACAACTGGAGCTGGGAGCCCGCCCGTGTCACGGCCCCGGCCGACCTGACCGACGTACTGAACGACAGCCCGGTCCCCGTGGGCACCGAACTGGACCTCGGTGCCTGGGACGTAAGGGTGTTCAGCACCAACTGACCACTGTGCTGGGCCTGTTGTCGTCACCCGACAACAGCGGGCCCAGCACATTCAGAGCAGTGAGTAGCCGCCGTCGACCGTGATCGTCGTGCCGGTCACATAGGCCGAGGACTCGGAGGCCAGGAACAGATAGATGCCGGGCAGATCGTCGGGAGTGCCCCAGCGTCCCAGCGCCGTGTGCTCGACGATGCCGCTGTCGCGCTCGGAGCTGCGCCGCCAGTGCGCGCCGAGCCCGGTGTCGAACCAGCCGAGGGCCACCGTGTTGACGGTGATCCCACGCGGCCCGAGCTCCTGCGCCAGCGCGCCCACGAGGGACTGGACGCCGCTCTTCGACGCGGAGTACGCGGCGAGACCGCCCTTGGGCCGGTCGCCCAGCACGGAACCGGTGACGATGATCCGCCCTCCGGCGCCCATCACCGTCGCGGCGGCCCGCGCCCCGAGGAACGTCCCGGTCAGGTTGACGTCGATGACCTGCCGCCAGGCGTCGGGGCTGGTGTCGGTCACCGTCGCGACCCCGGGCGAGACCCCGGCGTTGCAGATCCAGGCGTCCACACCGCCGAACCGCTCGACCATCCCCTCGGCGACGGACTCGTTGAAGGCCTCGTCGCGCACATCCCCCGCGCAGACGAGGGGGTCGCCGTGGAGCGTCCCGGCCACCTCCTTGAGCGCGTCCTCGGAGCGCGCCACCAGGCCCAGCCGCGCCCCGGCGGAGTCGAAGGCCTGCGCGAGGACACGCCCCAGGCCGCGTCCGGCCCCGGTGATCACGACACGTCGCCCGGCGACCTCGGGGTTTCCGGCGGTTGTCGGCATTCGACCCTCCATTAAAGTATCGACCGGTCGGTACATTATCGAGAGCGTACTGCACGCCCCCGAAGGAACAGCACAGGAACCTACGCCTCGGCCTTGGCGTTGCCCTCGGAGTTCACGCCTCTCAACTCCTTGAGGACGGACCGCCCTTGCTCCAACTCACCCTCGGCGCCCGCTCGGTCGACGGGTTCGGCCAGGATGCCGTTGAGGAAGATGTCGCAGTAGAAGGCGGAGAGCTCCTCGACCCGCATGTCCCGATGACCGGCAAGCCACTGGTACGTGTAGTTGTGCAGGTTCAGGAACGCGAGCGTCGCCAGCTCCAAGTCCTCCTGCGGGCGCCCCTGGAGCATCCCCCGGCTGTGTCCGTCGGCGAGTACGCAGCGGATGCGCGACTCGAAACGGTGCCGCTTCTCACGGAACAACTCGCGCTGCTCACCCTGGAGTTGGCGGTACTCGTGCAGGAACACCCAGACGTGGTCGTGTCTGTTGACGATCTGCCAGAGCAGGGATTCCGACAGCAGCCGCAGCCGGGTGTGGAAGCTCAGGTCGAGTTCGACGATCGCGGCGGCTTCCTTGAGCAGCGGATCCATGACGCGGTCGTGGATCTCGGCGAGGAGCGCGTCCTTCGAGCCGATGTAGTAGTACAGGGCGCCTCGGGCAAGTCCGGCCGCCTCGCCGATGTCCGCCACGCCCGTGCCGGTGTACCCGTTCTTCGAGAACAGCTCGACGGCGACGTCCACCACGTTCTCACGCATGCGGTAGTAGCGCTCGGTCTTCCCGCGCTCCTTCCGAGTGGCCGGCATCTCACCAATCCTTCGCAACCCGGTACATCGTCACGGGCGCCCGACCGGCGTCCCCGAACTGCCTGTGGCACCGCGTGACGATACACGATCAATACGTGTTCCCCCTCCGGGGCGGAGGCGGAGAAATGCCGGTTCGGTGCGGGCCGGGGGCAGGATTCCAGGCCCGCACCGAACGGCGCTCGATACCGACCGGGTCCGTCAGACCGTCGCGATCGGTGTGAGGGGGCTGCCCTGGGTGCCGGGGAGGTTGAGTGGGGGTGCGGTGAGGAGGAAGCGGGTGCGGTGGTGTTCGCGCAGCCAGGCGGCGAGTTCGTTGAGGTACCAGAGTTCGCCGAGGGGGATGCCGAGTTTGAAGAGGCAGAGGTGGTGGATGGGCAGGAGGGAGTGGGGGCCGGTTTCGTTGCCGACGCCGACGCCTTCGACGGCGTAGTTGTCGGCGACGAGGCCGGCGAGCTGGGAGTCGGTGATCCACTGGAGGATCTCGGGGTCGTGGGCGTCGAGGTAGGCGGCGGTCCGGTGGATCGCGACGGGGTCGGGGTTCTTGTTCCAGGCGAGGATCTGGGTGGCGAAGCCGGTGTGGAGCAGGACGATGTCGCCGGGTTCGACGGTGACGTTGTCGGCGTCCATGATCTCGCGGAGTTGCCGGTAGTTGACGGGCTGGTATGCGGTGCCGAGGTGGTGGGCGATGTCGATGAGGACGCCGCGGCCCTGGACGCCGTGCTGGGCCATGTGTTCGAGGCCGAGGTGGCGGGCGAAGCCGAGGCTTCCGCTGCCGTCGCCCTTGGCGTCGTCCTGGGGTCCGACGAGGTCGGTGCCGGCGCGGTAGCCGTTGTAGTAGACGGCTTCGGCGACGCCGTCGGCGTCGGCGTCGAACTCGGCGCCCTGGTGGGCGAGGGCGTCCCACTGGGTGGAGTACTGCAGCCAGAGGGTGACCACGTCGTCGGACCACACGTCGATGAGGTCGGGGGAGAAGTGTTCGCTGGCCCTGATGTTGTAGAAGACGTCCTGGTTGTGCTGGAGGTCCTCGGTGGGGCGCAGGATCGGCGGGTAGCGGCGCTGGTTCATGGCCGACCCGCCGGGATAGTCGAGCGGCAGGCTGAGGCTGAAGGCGATGCCGTGCTCGACCTCGCGCACGCCCTGCAGGACCTTCTCCCGGGTGAGCAGGTTGATCCGGCCCAGCTCGTCGTCCTCGCCCCAGTCACCCCAGGTCGAGCCCGGCGGACGCTGCTTCCAACGCTTCGTCGTCATGGTCACTCCGCTTCCTGGCGCCAGTCCTCGTCGACGGCCTGCCACCTGCATGCTATGTATCGTGTACCGATCGGTCAATAAAATGTTCGGGCCGTATTCGGCCGCTCCGCTCCGGGCCCACACCCATCAACCGGCCGACCGCCTTCGCAGCCTCGGAGCCGGGCTGGAAGCGGCTTCACTCGGCTGTGCGGGTGAATGCGGGGCGAACTCGACGGCGCACGCCGCCTGTCCCTCGACGCGGATGGCGAATGCCGGGCAGACGGCGGCGGCGTTGCGCACGTCCTCTGCCAGTTCGGCGGGCGGGTTCCCGTTCAGGACGACGATGCCGTCCTCGTCGACAACGCAACGGGCAAGGCCTGCCCATGCGAACGCGCGGCGCGGCGGATGGCACGGATGGTGTAGCGGGCTACACCAGGCATTCGGGAGAAGGGTCCCTCGTGGCGGCGCTCGAGCGACGGGATCGTAGTCGGCAGAGATCAGAACCCATCCGTCCCCGCCGAAGGAACGTTCGTGAAGTCGCTGCTCGCCGCCGTGAAGTCGTTCATCACCAACCTGTTGCTGTGGTCGTTGTTCCTGGGCGGTCTCACCGCGAGCACCGCGTCCGGCGCTGTCCTCGACGGCACGCAGAAGAACGTCGCCACCTACGCCGGTATCGCCGTCTCGCTCCTGACGGGCGCACGCATCGCCAGGAAGCCGAAGATCAAGGCGTTCCTGTCGAAGCCGTCCACACTCTGGTTCCTGTTCCTGTTCAACGGCGGTGTGGCCGCGTTCTGCTACTTCACGATGGACGGCGTGAAGGGGATCGCGACCGCCGTCGGTATGGGCCTGGTCTCCCTGGGCGCGGCGGGCGGTCTCGTCTCGAGCCGCAAGGAGCGGACGGCGCCCGCGCTCGTGGAGCAGCAGCCCTGGGCCTGACCGCCCGAGCACCGAAGCCCTCATCAACCCATGAAGTGAAGGGACCCTTTCCATGCTCTCGAACCGCCGCCGTGGCCGTCGTACCGCCACCATCGCCACCGCCGTCGCCGCCGTCACCCTGACCGCCGGACTCCTGACCGGTTGCGAGGACCTCGACAACTCCCTCGGCTGCCTCAGCAACGCCGACTCGATCTCGGACAGCGTCAAGGCGATCCACGAGGCCGGCTGGGACGCGGTGAAGGACCCGTCGAAGACCGACGACTCCATCGACACCATCGACAAGAACCTCGACAAGATCAACAAGGAGACGGACGACAACAAGGTCGACAAGGCGGTCGACGACCTGGACAAGGCGATAGACGACTACAACAAGTCGATCCTGAACGGCGACACGAGCCCGGACTCCAGCAGGATCGACGCAGCCGCCGACCGGCTGAAGGACGTCTGCACATCGTGACGTCGTGAGTCGTGACGTCGTGAGGGCACGCGAACGGGGCCCTGCCGTACACCGGCAGGGCCCCGTTCAGGTCAGTAGCGCTTCCCGTTCCTCAGCCCTCGTCGGGCGTCAGCCGCAACGAGATGCTGTTGATGCAGTACCGCTGGTCGGTGGGGGTCGCATACCCCTCCCCCTCGAACACGTGCCCGAGGTGTGACCCGCACCGGGCACACCGCACCTCGGTCCGCACCATGCCGAGCGAGCTGTCCGAGATCAGCTCCACCGCGTCGGTGTCCTTCGGGTCGAAGAAGGACGGCCAGCCGCAGTGCGACTCGAACTTCGTGTCCGAGGTGAAGAGTTCGGCGTCGCAGGCCCGGCAGGAGTAGACGCCCTTCGTCTTGGTGCCCGTGTACTCACCCACGAAGGCGGGTTCCGTGCCGGCCTGACGCAGGACCGCGTACTCGGCCGGCGTCAGCTCCGCGCGCCACTGCTCGTCCGGCTTTTCGACGTCGTACGACATGAAGCTCAGCCCCTTACTGCGAAAGTCACCGCGAAAGTCACTGCGGAACCGCGAACGTCACCGTGCCAGACGGTCCAGGATCCGCGGGCCCAGGTCCGTGACATCACCCGCGCCCATGGTGAGAACGAGATCACCGGGCTTCGTCATTCCCGCGATGGTCTCGGGCACCTCGGCCTTGTCGGACACGGCCGTCACATCGGCGCCCGCGGCCCGTGCGGCGTCGATGATCAGCGTGCTCGTCACGCCGGGGATCGGGTCCTCGCGGGCCGGGTAGATGTCGAGGACGACCGACGCGTCCGCGAGCGCCAGCGCCTGGCCCATCTCCTTGCCCAGCTCCTGGGTACGGGAGAAGAGGTGCGGCTGGAAGACCACCAGGATGCGCGCCTCGCCGACCGCCGCCCGCATCGCCTCCAGGTCCGCCGTCATCTCGGTCGGGTGGTGCGCGTACGAGTCGATGACCTGGACGCCCGCCGCCTCGCCCTTCAGCTGGAGGCGCCGCTTCACCCCCGTGTACGCCGCCAGGGCGGGGGCCAGTTCGTCGGCGGGCACGCCCAGCGCGACGCCCGCGGCCAGTGCGGCCACCGCGTTGTGCGCGTAGTGCCGGCCGGGAACCGAGACCGTGAAGGTGAGCCGAGCCCCGTCCAGCTCGACGGTCACCTCGCTCTTCAGCCCCTGCGGTACGACGGACAGCACCCGCACGTCCGCGTCCGCCGACTCCCCGTACGTCACCACCCGCGCGGAGTCCGGCAGACGCCGCGTCAGCTCGCGGGCGCCGTCGTGGTCGGCGGAGATCACCAGCGTCCCGCCGGGCACGATCCGGCCCGCGAACGTCTCGAAGGACTCGTAGATCTCGTCCATGGAGGCGTAGTTGGCGTGGTGGTCGAGTTCGACGTTGAGGACGATCGCGACCTCGGGCGCGTACTTGTGGAAGCTGCGGTCCGATTCGTCCGCCTCGGCCACGAAGATCTCGCCGTCGCCGTGCAGGGCGTTCGAGCCGGGCGCGTCCAGGTCGCCGCCGATCGCGTACGAGGGGTTCAGTCCCAGCTCGCTCAGCGACACCGCCAGCATCGACGTCGTGGTCGTCTTGCCGTGCGTGCCCGCGACCGCGATCGGCCGCAGGCCGTCCATCAACCGGGCGAGCGCGTCCGAACGGTGGACCACCGGGATCCCCAGCTCCGCCGCCCGCGCCAGCTCGGGGTTGTCGGCGCGGATCGCGGAGGAGACCACGACACAGGTGGCGTCGTCGGCGAGATGCCCGGCCGCGTGCCCGATGTGCACGGTCGCCCCCAGCGCCCGCAGCGCCGCGGCGGTCTCGGACTCCTTGGCATCGCTGCCGGCCACCGCGGCCCCGCGCTGCGCCAGGATCTTCGCGATCCCCGACATCCCGGCGCCACCGATGCCGATGAAGTGCGGTCGGTCCATGGCGATAGGAAGGCCGGGTGCCATGTGTGTCTCCCAGTGCGTGGTGCGTACGGCGGACGTTCGAGGAGCCAGCCTATTGCCTGTGAAACAAGGGCGACCGCATCGCCCCGGGGGCGCGGGCCGGGAGGGACCAGCCCCCACCCGCCCGCGGCCGAAGAACTACGCCTTGCTGTGCGAGAACAGCTTCAGCACCGGCACCCCGACCTTGTGCCGAGCCCGGGAAGCCCAGTCCCGGTGGAAGAACTCCTCCACGTAGTGGGGGTCGGTCAGCACGATGACCTCGTCCGCCTCGATCTCATCCACCAGCCCCCGCAACGCGTCGAGCGGATGGTCCTCGACGATCCGTCCCTCCGCCTCGTGCCCCGCCACTCGCAGCGCCTCCAGCGACACCTCGAGCGCCCGCTCCCCCAGCGCCGCCGCGTCCTCCCCCTCCGGGGTCTCCCGCTCGTGCGCCGCCTCGTCGAGCTCGCCCAGCGCGATGTCGTCGATGGCCCGCAGCAGCCGGTCGGCCTGGTCGCCACGGGGCTGGAGCAGCACGTGGAAAACCACGTCCTCGTCGCCGTGCAAGGTGGTGACGAACTCCACGTCGGCGGACGTCAGGGCCTTCTCGATCATCAGTACGCTTGTGAACACGACAGGCGCCCTTCTCCTCCGTGGGCCGTTCGTAGGCCCCTGCTGAAACCATCCTGCCCCGTGATCGCACGGGGACTGCGAAATTTAGTGTGCCCAGCGAAAGACAAACGGAACGACAGGTTCCGGATCATGTCGGGACGAGCGGGACCCCGCGCGTCAGGAGCGGTGATAGCGGCTGAACAGGAAGCCGGCCTCCTCCAGCAAGGACACCAGTTCGAAGTGACGGGGAACCGGCACCGAGGGCCCGCCCGAGATCCGCTGGGCGTCCCCCACGGTGAGCATCGGGGAGATCGTCAGGCACAGCTCGTCGAGCACGCCGGCCGCCACCAGCTGCCCCAGCAGCCGCGGCCCGCCCTCGGCCAGCAGCCGGGTGTGTCCGAGGTCTGCCAGGGCCTGTACGGCGCGTGCCGGGTCCACGCCCATGCCGTCACCGGCGACGACCACCCGGGCGCCCGCCTTCTCGGCGGCGGCGACCCGGTCGGGGGCGGCAGCGGCACCGGTGAGGATCAGGGTGGGCACCAGGGGCGAGGTGAACAGCGGGAGCGAGTAGTCCAGGTCCAGACTCGCGCTGACGATCGCGATCGCCGCCGCCTCCGCCTGCCCGGCCGCCTCGCGGGCCGCGGCGAACTCCGCACGCGCGCGTGCCGGACGGTAACCCTCCTGGCGTACCGTTTCCGCACCGACGAGGACCACGTCCGCCAGCGCTCTCAGGGTGCCGAAGATCCGCATGTCGGAGGCGGAGGAGATGGGCTGGGAACGGCCGTCGTGCTGGGCGGCGCCGTCGAGCGTGGACACCATGTTGGCGCGCAGCCAGGATTCCCGGCGCCCGTTCGTCCGCTCGGGGTAGGCGTAGGCGGCGGCCAGCTCCGCCAGGCTCCACTCACGGTCGACCGCTCCGGCACCGGGCGGGCCACCGGCATCCACGGCCCCTCCCGGGACCTCGGCCACTGTCTCTTCGGTCACAGGGAACAGGCGTCGCATGCCAGGCAGTCTGGCACGGCCCTTAGCATGGTGAACCGTGCCTACCATCCCCGCGTCCCCCGGTTTCGGTCCGATAGCCGACACGGCCCCGCTGTCCCTGTGCGTCCGTGAGCCGCATGTCCCCGCGGACCGGCTGGTCGCCGAGATGGTGCCGCCGCCCCGGTTCGACTCGGTGCGCTTCGACACGTACATCCCGGACCCGAACCAGCCCAGCCAGACCGAGGCCGTGCGCGTCCTCGACGGCTTCGCGGGCGGACTCGGCGGGGCGCACGCCGTCGGGGGCGGCAGGCGGGGGTTCTTCGGCTTCGGGAAGGTCAAGGCGTCCAAGGTGCCGGCCGGCCCCCGTGGCGTCTACCTCGACGGCGGTTACGGCGTCGGCAAGACCCACCTCCTCGCCTCCCTCTGGCACGCCACCCCGGCCGAGCCCTCGCTCAAGGCCTTCGGCACCTTCGTGGAGCTGACGAACCTGGTCGGCGCCCTCGGCTTCCAGAAGACCGTCCAGACCCTGTCCGGCCACCGGCTGGTCTGCATCGACGAGTTCGAACTGGACGACCCGGGCGACACCGTGCTCGTCTCGACCCTGCTCGGCAAGCTCGTCGACGCGGGCGTCGCGCTCGCCGCCACCTCGAACACCCTGCCGGGCAAGCTCGGTGAGGGCCGGTTCGCGTCGGCCGACTTCCTCCGCGAGATCCAGGGCCTGTCCGCCCACTTCCGCGCGCTGCGCATCGACGGCGAGGACTACCGTCACCGGGGGCTGCCCCAGGCCCCGGCGCCGTACTCCGAGGAGCAGGTGACCAAGGCGGCGTATGCCACCGAGGGCACGTCGCTCGACGACTTCGCGCAGCTCCTCGACCACCTCGCCCGTGTGCACCCCAGCCGGTACGGCGCTCTCACGGACGGTCTGAAGGCCGTGTGCCTCACCGATGTGCGGCCGGTTCCGGACCAGTCGACGGCGCTGCGCCTCGTCGTGCTCGCCGACCGGCTGTACGACCGCGAGGTGCCGGTGCTCGCCTCCGGCCTGCCCTTCGACCAGTTGTTCAGCGAGGAGATGCTGAACGGCGGCTACCGCAAGAAGTACTTCCGCGCGATCTCCCGCCTGACCGCGCTGGCCCGCGACGCCAAGGGCCTCGTGGAGCCCTCGTGAGCTCCTGACCTGCAAACCATATGAACTACCGCAGGTCAACGATCAGTTCACGTCATCCCACCCACGCTTTTCAGGCTCTCTTCAGCCTGAAACGCTAAGTTAACCCAGCAAACAACTTCGCAGGGTTAACGTGTTTCTTGACCCGCGGTTGACCAACTGTTGACGCGTACAAGAGATCGTGAACTGCCTGGAGGGGGGCGCATGTTCCGAGGTACTACGACCCGGACCGTGGTTTCCCTCCTCGCCGCCGCCCTGCTGGCCCTCCAGTTCTTCGCTCCGACGGCGTCCTTCGCATCCGCGCACACGGCCCGTCACGCCGAGGCCAAGACCGAGCCCAGAAACAAACCCAGGGCGGCAGCCCAGCGCGACGAGTACGTCACCTGTGGTGACGGCGGCCGTCATCACGACCCGAGCCTGCCCCTGCGCACCCGGGACCGGCATCGCATCGCCGATTCGGGTCCCCAGGTGCCCGAGCGACCGCTCCTCGCAGTGGATCCCACGGCTCCGCACGAACCGGAGACGCGCGTCACGTCCCGCCGTCAGGCGCCCAGATCGCTGACCGCGCACACCCCGGCCGCGCTCCAAGTGTTCCGCTGCTGACAGCGGGACGCCCCCCACGCTCTGTCAACACGTCCGACTGTCATGTACGTCCGACGCGCCATCGAGGCGCGCCAGGAGGAGTCACCACATGCAGCCCCTCATCGAGAACGCCCGCACCTTCGGCTCGCGCCCCGAGGAGTTCGCCAAGCTCGCCGAAGGCCAGTCCCCCCAGGTCCTGTTCATCACGTGCTCCGATTCCAGGGTCGTCCCGGCCCTGATCACGGGTGCCAGGCCCGGCGAGCTCTTCGAGCTGCGCACCGCGGGCAACATCGTTCCCCCGTACGCCTCCGCCCGCCCGACCGGCGAGGCCGCCACCATCGAGTACGCCGTGGAGGTCCTCGGCGTCAGCGACATCGTCGTCTGCGGCCACTCGCACTGCGGTGCCGTCGGCGCCCTGGTGCGCGGCGACGACCTGACCGCCGTACCCGCCGTACGCGACTGGCTCGCGCACGCCGCCGACGCCCCCTCGACCACAGCCACGGCCACGAACCCGTCCGACACCGGCGACCCGACGGTCGCCTCCGCCGTCCAGAACCACGTCCTGGCACAGCTGCTGCGACTGCGCTCCTACCCGTGCGTGGAGCAACGCCTGGCGAAGGGCCGGCTGCGCTTGCGCGGCTGGTACTACGAGGTGCACACCGGGTCCGTGCGTGAACACCGCGCCGCCACCGACTCGTTCGAAGCGCTGTGAGGGCCGACATGTCCATACGTACCAAGGCCCCCCAGCTGCGGCAGGACTTCGCCGCCTCGCTCGTCGTCTTCCTGGTCGCCCTGCCGCTGTGCGTGGGCGTCGCCGTCGCCTCCGGTGTGCCGGCCGAACTCGGCCTGGTCACCGGCATCGTGGGCGGCATCGTCACCGGACTCCTGCCGGGCAGCAGCCTCCAGGTGTCCGGGCCCGCCGCCGGCCTCACCGTCCTGGTCTTCGAGGCCGTACGGGAGCACGGGCTGCCCGCGCTCGGGGTGATCGTGCTCGCCGCCGGACTGCTCCAACTCGCCATGGGCGCCCTGAAGCTGGGGCGCTGGTTCCGGGCCATATCGGTGTCCGTCGTCGAGGGCATGCTGGCCGGAATCGGGCTCGTGATCATCGCCGGGCAGCTCTACGCGGCGGCCGGGCTGAAGGCGCCGGGCGCCGGGCTCGACAAGATCACCGGGCTGCCCGAGGCCGCCGCGAAGGCCGTGGGGAGCACCAGCGCGCTGGCCTCGCTGGCGGTCGGCGCGGGCACGATAGCCGTGATCGTGCTGTGGCAGCGGCTGCCCAGGAAGGTACGGGCGGTGCCGGGCGCGCTCGCCGCGGTGGTCCTGGCGACCGCCGTCACCCTCGTGTTCGGCCTGCCGGTGGCGACCGTCGAGGTGAAGGGCCTGCTGGACGCCGTCCAGTTGCCCGGGCTCGGCGCCTTCGGCGAACTGGCGAGCCTGAGCGTGCTCGGCACGGTCGTGGCGTTCACGCTGATCGCGTCAGCCGAGAGCCTGTTCAGCGCCGCCGCCGTGGACCGGCTGCACGACGGTCCGCGCACCCAGTACGACAAGGAGCTGATGGCACAGGGCGCCGGCAACACCGTGTGCGGGCTGCTGGGCGCACTGCCGATGACCGCGGTGATCGTGCGCAGCTCGGCGAACGTCCAGGCCGGCGCGCGCACCAAGGCGTCCCGGGTGCTGCACGGCGTATGGCTGCTGCTGTTCGCGGCGCTGCTGCCCGGCGCGCTGGCGCTCATCCCGCTGCCCGCGCTGGCGGGCATACTCGTCCACGCCGGCTGGAAGCTCATACCGGTGCGCGGGGTCGTCTCGCTCTGGCGCGAGCACCGGGGTGAGGCGCTGATCCTGGTGGTCACGGCCCTGGCCATCGTGTCCGTGAACATGTTCGAGGGCGTGCTGATCGGGCTCGCCCTGTCCGTGGGCAAGACCGCCTGGGAGGCCTCGCACATCAAGCTGGAGGTCATCGACAAGGGCGCCGGGCCCGTCCAGGCGTATCTGTCGGGCAACGCGACCTTCCTGCGGCTGCCGAAGATCCTCGACAGCCTGGAGGCGCTGCCCCAGGACCGGCCGATAGAGCTGGAACTGTCGGGCCTGCACCACCTGGACCACGCCTGCCGCACGGCCCTGGAGAGCTGGGCCGAGCGGCACAGCGCGGCCGGCACGGAACCCGTGAAGATGAT
Organism: Streptomyces kryoterrae; assembly: GCF_054072135.1. NCBI lineage: Bacteria > Bacillati > Actinomycetota > Actinomycetes > Kitasatosporales > Streptomycetaceae > Streptomyces > Streptomyces kryoterrae. The sequence continues at coordinate 2,046,712 of NZ_CM133358.1, forward strand.
GACGACCGCGCCATAGCTCCGCGGCTCTCGCCCGCGAGGTTGCCCGGTCCGGGGCTCGACCCGAGCCCCGGACCGGGCATATCGTTTGTTAAAGGTGTCGATCGGCACGTACGGGACGGCTGCGAGAGGTCGTCGTCATGCTTCAGGAACTACTGACCGCGGGCATCGCCGCCGGGGCCGCCGGGCTCGCCTACGTCGGAGTGGCGGCGCGGGTCGTCAAGCAGTACGAACGCGGGGTCGTCTTCCGGCTCGGCCGCCTCGCCGGAGACGTACGGCCGCCCGGTTTCACGCTGGTGGTCCCGTTCGTGGACCGGCTGCGCAAGGTCAACATGCAGATCGTCACGCTGCCGATCCCGGCCCAGGAGGGCATCACCCGGGACAACGTGACCGTGCGTGTGGACGCGGTCGTCTACTTCAAGGTGGTCGACGCGGCGAACGCGATCATCCAGGTCGAGGACTACCGGTTCGCGGTCTCCCAGATGGCGCAGACCTCGCTGCGTTCGATCATCGGCAAGAGCGACCTGGACGACCTGCTCTCCAACCGGGAGCAGCTCAACCAGGGTTTGGAGCTGATGATCGACAGCCCGGCGATCGGCTGGGGCGTGCAGATCGACCGGGTCGAGATCAAGGACGTCTCCCTGCCGGACACGATGAAGCGCTCGATGGCCCGCCAGGCCGAGGCCGACCGGGAACGCCGGGCGCGGATCATCAACGCGGACGCCGAGCTGCAGGCCTCGAAGAAGCTCGCGGAGGCCGCCGCGGTGATGTCCGAGCAGCCCGCCGCACTCCAACTCCGGCTGCTCCAGACGGTGGTGGCGGTCGCGGCCGAGAAGAACTCCACGCTCGTCCTGCCCTTCCCGGTGGAACTGCTCCGCTTCCTGGAACGGGCGCAGGTCCAGCAGCCGCCGCCAGGCGGGTCACCCGGCTGAGGCGCGCTCCGCGCGTGGTTCCTGGCGCCCGTACGGCGTGATACACAGCAAGGTCACAGTCCTGTCCGCCAGCAGGAAGGTCACCCCCAAGTGGGTGGACGTACCGGACCCACTGGCCGCTCAAACCCCCGTCCGGCTCCAGGACTTCGGGCCGAAGGGCATCACGCACGCGCAGAAGCTGGAGGGCTGCTACTGGGGCGGGCGGTGCGTGTACTTCGTGTCGTCGTTCGCCCACGCGAGCGACGGCTCGGCGGCGACCCACTTCGGCCAGATCTGGCGCTACGACCCCACCGCGCGCCGCCTCACCCTGGTCATCGTCTTCGGCCCGGACACGGACGTCCAGCTGCCCGGCGAGTCGCCGGACAACATCTGTCTCGCCCCGAGCGACGGCCTGATGGTGTGCGAGGACGGGAACGGCGCCCAGCACGTGTACGGCGTGACACGCCGGGGCGAGGTGTACGCGATGGCCCGGAACGCGCAAAACACCGGCACCCCGGACGCCCCCGAGTGGGGCGAGTTCGCGGGCGTCACCTTCTCTCCGGACGGCCGGACGATGTACGTCAACTGCTACACACCCGGCACGACGTTCGCGGTACGGGGCCCGTGGAAGCGGTAGCGGGCGCCCCTTGAACCGGGACATGGCGGGCAGGCTCTAACCTGTCCGCCATGAACGCTTCGGGGGATCTGGTCGACGGGCGGTTCGAGCTGCTGGAGCGGCTCGGCACTGGCGGAATGGGCACGGTGTGGCGGGCCCGCGACTCCGTACTGCACCGCGAGGTCGCGCTGAAGGCGGTACGGCCCGACGCGGCGGCGACCGATGCCGTACGGGAGCGGGTGATGCGCGAGGCACGGGCGCTCGCCCGGCTGAGCCACCCGCACGTGGTCACCGTTCACCAGATCATCGACGACGACCCGCATCCCTGGATCGTCATGGAGCTGGTGCCCGGCGTCTCGCTCGACAAGCGCCTGGAATCGGGCCCCTTGACGCCGGTGGAGGCGGCGCGGATCGGCGGCCAGGTGCTGGACGCGCTGCGCGCGGCGCACGCGGCGGGTGTCCAGCACCGGGACGTGAAACCGGCGAACATCCTTCTGCGGCCGGACGGGAGCGCGGTCCTCACGGACTTCGGGATCGCGGCGCTCCAGGGCGCGACGGCCCTGACGATGACCGGCGAACTCATCGGTTCCCCCGAGTACATCGCCCCGGAACGCATCCGCGGCCCCTCCGACGACCCGGCCTCCGACCTGTGGTCCCTGGGAGTCGTGCTGTACGTGTGTGTGGAGGGCGTGAGCCCCCTGCGCCGCGAGACCTCGCTCGCGACGCTGGCCGCCGTCCTGGAGTCCGAGGTCCCGCCGCCGTCCCGCTCCGGCCCGCTGACCCCCGTACTCGAAGCGCTGCTCGAACGGGACCCGGCGGCACGGCCCGACACGGGCCGGCTGGCGGCGATGCTGGGGCAGGTGGTGGCGGGCGGGACGGCGAGGTCCGTTCAGCGGACGCTGACGACACCCCAACCCGTGGGCCACAGCGCGGAGTCCGGTGCGGCACCCTCGCGCTCCGCGCACCTGGCGGCCGGCGTGGACCGGCGCGAGACGGGACAGCGGGTCCCGCCCTCGCCGCACCGCCGTAAGCGGGTCGCCGTGTCCGCCGTACTGGCGGTGCTCGTCGCGGTCGCCGCCGTCTTCCTCACGCCGCGTCTCCTCGACGGGAACGACAAGGACGGCGGCTCGGGCCTGTCGGCCGGTACGAAAACCTCGCCCAGCCCCTCGGCCGCCTCGCCCTCCGCGGCCGGCCGCTGGATCGCCCAGCTCCACTCCGAGCCGGTCGGTTCCGGGACCGCCGCGCGGGACGCACGGCTCGCCGAGGTCAGGGAGTCGGTGCCGGAGGCGGTGTTCGTGCGCAGCGACAAGTACGCGTCCCTGCGCCCGGGTTACTGGGTGATCTACGCCCCCGGCCCGTTCGCCGACGGCCGTGCCGCGCTGGCCTTCTGCGGCGAACGCGGCCTGACGACACCGACCACCTGCCTGGGCCGCTATCTGAGCAACGACGCCGCCGACTTCGCCGACCAGTGCCGTCCGCCCGCCGCCAACCCCACCGGGCGCTGCACGCGGGACTAGGTCCTGTCCGGCGGGGTCACGGCCAGGCGGGTGACATCCGCGCGGCTCGCCCTCGCGGCGGCCCACCGGGCAACCCGGGCATTTCTACCTTCGTACGATGATCAGTCTCGTACGACGAGTCGCCACCGGCTGTGTCCTGGGCGCCGCCCTCACCACCCTCGCCGCCTGCGGCACCGCCCCGGTCCCGCAACGGACCGAGCGGCAGCCTCCCGCGCTCCGGTCCGCCGCCCCCTCCCCGCCGCCCACCCTCGCCCCCGGGCCCGCCGGCCTGACCCCCGTCTTCCGGAACGGCCCGCGCACCCCGGACAAGACCGTCGCCCTCACCTTCGACGCCGACATGACCGCCGGGCAGGGCGACCGGGCGGCGCGAGGCGAGCGGTTCGACAATCCCCGGCTGATCGCCTCGCTGCGGACGCTGAAGGTGCCGGCGACCGTGTTCATGACGGGCCGGTGGGCCGAGGAGTACCCGTCCCAGGCCCGCTCCATCGGGCGGGACCCCCTCTTCGAGGTCGGCAACCACTCGTACAGCCACTACGCCTTCACCGATGACTGCTACGGGCTGCCGACCATCGCCGGCTCGGCCTCCGGCTTCGCTGCCGGGGAACGGATGCGCGCCGACGTCGAGCGGGCCTTCGCCGCCTTCCGGGCCGCCGGTGTGCCCCGTGCGATGCCCTACTTCCGCTTCCCCGGCGGGTGTTACGACCGGCGGGCGCTGCGCGCCCTGAGCGCGGCCGGGGTCACCGCCGTGCAGTGGGACGTGGTGAGCGGGGACGCCTTCGCGACGGACGCCGACGCCGTGGCCCGGGAGGTGCTGGACGGCGTACGGCCCGGGTCGGTCGTCGTCATGCACTGCACGCGCAGTGCCGCCCCGGCGACCGAGCGGGCCGTCCGCCGAATCGTGCCCGCGCTGCGCGAGCGCGGCTTCCGGTTCGTGAAGGTGTCCGAGCTGATCGGGGCCACGGGCGGCCGGCGGTGACCGGCTTACGCTGATGCCATGAGCGACGAGCACAGGCACGAGGGCGAGTACGAGGGTGAAGCCGGTGGACCGCCGTACGCGGAGTGCGTGCTGTGCCGGGAGCCGACCGAGTACCCGGCGTCACGGAAGGGCATCACGCTCTGCCCCGTGTGTGAATGGCAGGAGGCACAGCGCACGGCCTGTTCAGGGTGAGCGGCGTGCGGTGAGCGCGCAGGCCACGGCGGTCGCCGTCACCGTGAGCAGGGCCGCGGCGGCCAGTGGCAGCAGTGGCACCGGGATCGTGCCCGAGCGCGAGCCGGTCACCAGGGACGTGATCGCCGACTTGGCCGGGGAGCCCGTCACCACCATCGCCAGCAGCGCGCCGAGCATCATCGCGGGCACCGCCCGGCCGGGCGAGCGCAGCAGCTGCCAGGTCGTGAGCGCGCCGACGGCCGTGCCGAGCAGGGCGCACGCCAGGGCGGTGAGCAGCCCGGCGGCACCGGCCGGGAGCGGCTCCACGCGGATCCGGTGATCGGCGCTCGCCGGGTCGCTGATCAGGGTCACCGCGACGGTCGCGACCGTACCGAGCGCCGCCGCGGCGGACAGCGCCACCAGGAGACAGGCGAGATGGGCCCGTCCGGGGCCGACGGCCGCGGCCACGGCCGCGCGGGCGGCGGGCGGCTCGTTGCCCGCGCAGATCCGCACCAGCCAGGCGGCCACCGGCAGGACGGCCGCCGCGGCGTACCCGAGCGAGTCGAGCACGGGCTGCCCGCCCTGCACCCCGACGCCCAGGAACACCGCGTACAGGATGAACGGCGGCAGCCAGCGCTGCGAGCGCACGAGCAGAGCTGCCTGGTAACGCAGGAGGGCGGTCATCGGCGGCTTTCGTCGGTGGCGAGCGGTGGGGGTACGGCGGTACCCGCAAGCGTTCCGGGTACGCCGGTACCGGCGAGCATTCCGGCCACGCCGGGCGTTCCGGCCGCACCGGGAGCCACAGCCGTGCCGGGGATTCCGGCCGCACCGGGAGCTGCGGCCACGCCGGGAGCTGCGGCCACGCCGGGAGTCGCAGTCGTGCCGGGGATTCCGGCCGCGCCGGATACTGCGGCCACGCCGAGCGTTCCGGCCGCACCAGGCGTTCCGGCCGTTTCCGGTTTCACGCTCACCACGTGCCAGGGTGGGCGGGCCGTGAGCAGGGCCCGGAGCACGACGTCCGAGTGGGTCCCGGGGACGGTGAGCCGGTGGCCGCCCGGCGTCGCCGTCTCCGTGCTCGACGTGGTCCACCTCAGCGCCTCGGCCGGGGGCCGCGCACCCGGCGGACCCTGGGCCTCGACGACCAGGTGCGGGCCGCCGGGTTCCGGGGAACCGGCTTGTGCCGTACGGAGGTTGAGGCCGCCCCCGGTCACGGTGTACGTCGTGTCGGGCGCCCCCGCCAGGCGGCCCGGGTCATGGTCGACGAACACCACCGAGGCGCCGGACGCGGTGAGTTCGGCGACGACCCGCTCCAACTCACCCCGGGCGGCGGTGTCGAGGCCCGTCCACGCCTCGTCGAGGACGAGCAGCTCCGGGTCGGCGAGCAGGGCCTGCGCGACCACGACCTTCTGGCTGCCGCCCTTCGACAGCTCCGCCATGGGCGTCCGGGCGTACGCGTCGGCGCCGAGCCGCTCCAGCCACTCGTCGGCGGCGCGGGCGGCGGCCGTACGGGACAGTCCGTGCACGGCACCGAGATGCGTGAGGTAGCCGTGCGCGGTGAAGGGGAGCGCCGCCGGGAAGCGTTCGGGTACGTACGCGGTGCGCGGGCGGCCGGTGAGGGTGCCCTCCGTGGGGGCGTCGATGCCGGCGAGCACCCGCAGGAGGGTGGACTTGCCGGTGCCGTTGGCGCCCTCGACGCGGGTGAGGGTGCCGGGGGCGAGGGTCAGGTCGACGCCTCGCAGCACCCAGGGGCCGCGTAGGCCGTAGCGGCGGCCCACACCGTCCAGTCGAAGCTCGTGTCGCACGCTGCCCCCGCCCACTCCCCGGAAGAACCGATCTTCCGCCTGGCAGACTGAAGGACGTGACCAATGACCCGGCCGTTCCCGGCGACAGCCCTTTCCGCTCCGAGCCGTCACCGCGTGACGAGGCGCCCCAGTTCGTCCTGCCCCTCGTCGCCCGGATCGAGAAGGCCGAGCCGCCGGCCCGTACGGACGCGTTGGAGACCGCCGCCCGGGCCGTTCTCGTGATCCTCGGGGACGAGCGGTCGGTCGGGGACGGGGAGTGGGCGGAGGTCATACGGGACTGGCAGGACGCCCGGATCCGCAAGGTCGTCCGGCGGGCGCGGGGGGCGGAGTGGCGGCGGGCCGAGGCGCTGCCCGGCATCACGGTCACCGGCAAGTCGGCCGAGGTACGGGTCTTCCCGCCCGTTCCGCTGGACGGCTGGCCCAAGGACCTGGCCCGGCTCCAGGTCTCCGGCACCGACCTGGAGGATCCGGAGCCGCCGCTCGGCCTCGACCCGGCGGTGCCTGTCCTCTGGCTGAACCCCGAGCTGGACATGTCGGCGGGCAAGGCGATGGCCCAGACGGGACACGGCGCCCAACTGGCGTGGTGGGAGTTGTCGGACGAGGCTCGTGCGCTCTGGCGCGACGCGGGCCTCCCGCTCGCCGTCCGCACGGCGGAGCCGGACCACTGGCGCGAACTCATCTCCAGCGGGCTCCCGTTGGTCCGGGATGCCGGTTTCACGGAGATCGCGCCCGGTTCGGCGACGGTGGTCGCGGACCACCGTCCCCTGGGCCGCACAGGGTTCAAACATCTTCGTTGAACATCCCCGGGTTCCCGCTCGTACCTTCTGGCGCTGGCCACGCAACACATGCCCAACGACCAGTTGGTTCCCCCGGGAGGATCCTTTGCCGCGCTTCAACCACTCGGCCCTCGTCATCGCAGCCCTGACGACGACCATTGCCGCGCTCTCGTTTCCGGTGTGGTCCTATGCCGACCGCTCGGGCACCGGAGTGTCGAACACGGCCGCCGGCACCGTGAACACCCAGTGGGGGCCGCTGACCGCCTCGGACCGCAGCCTGATCGTGCGCGTCCGGCTGGCCGGGCTGTGGGAAGCGCCCGCCGGAGAGAAGGCGATGGACAAGTCCAGCAGCGCCTCCGTCAAGGCGGCGGCGGACCACCTGCTGGTGGGCCACGGCGACCTGGACGAGCGGGTGCGGAAGGTCGCCGCCCAGCTCAATGTCGAGCTGCCCAACCAGCCGAACGAGGCGCAGCAGGGCTTCCTGGCCCAGATGGACGCCGCCCAGGGCAAGGAGTTCGACCGGGTCTGGGCGAGCCTCCTGCGGAAGGCACACGGCACGATCTTCCCGGACATCGCGGCGATCCGGAACCAGACCCAGAACTCGCTGGTGCGTCAACTGGCGACGGACACCAACCAGACCGTGCTCGACCACATCACGATGCTGGAGAAGACCGGCGCGGTCGACTTCGACGCCATCGCCAACGGCACGATCTGACTCGTGTACACGTGTCGGTGGTCCAGGCCCGCTCGGTGTCCTGACCGCTTCTCACGTACGTCCCTCACCAGCCACGTATCAGTCCCCAACGACCAGTTGGGTTCCCCCGGGAGGCTCCCTTGCCCCGCATGAACGGCACGTTCCTCGTCGGCCTCGCCATCGCAGGCACCGTCGGCGCGCTCGCGTACCCCGTGTTCTACTCGTACCCGCACCGCAACGACGCCGCGACGGCCGCCGCGGTCACCGGCACCGGAGACACGGTGAACACCCAGTGGGGGCCGCTGACCCCCTTGGACCGCGAACTCATCGTGCGCGTCCGGCTGGCCGGACTGTGGGAAATGCCCGCGGGACAGCAGGCGATGACGAAGTCCAGCAATCCCACCATCAGGGAGGCGGCCCAGCACCTGATCACGGGTCACACCGACCTCGACAAGCGGGCACGGAGCGTCTCCCAGCAGCTCGGTGTCCCGATCCCCAACCAGCCGAACGCGCAGCAGCAGGGCTTCCTGGACCAGATGACGGCGGCCTCACCCGCGAACTACGACAAGGTCTGGGCGAACCTCCTGCGGCAGGCGCACGGCAACATCCTCCCGGTCATCGCGACGGTACGGAACCAGACCCGGAACACGCTGGTGCGTCAACTGGCCTCGGACACCAACCAGACGGTGCTCGACCACATCACGATCCTGGAGAAGACCGGCCAGATCGACTTCCAGAAGATCGCCGAGAAGGCCGCCGGGCCCAGCGCCAGTCCGACCGGTCCGCCGCCGCCGTCCCCCGGAGTGGTGCCGCCCATCGCGCCCGCGGTGGAGCCGCCCGGCAACATCGTGACGTCCTCGAAGCCGTCGCCGCCGGCACCCGGCACGATCAACACCAACCGGCCGGAGGCCCCGGACCCCAACAAGATCGCCCAGGGCCAGTAGGCGGACGGGAACGGGCGGGCGCAAGCTCAAATGTTGCTCTGAAGGTCGCCCGGGAGGGGTTCGACCCCGGGAACCCGGGCCATCACTCCGTGGACCGAGAAGGTCGGAGAAGGGGACGGACCATGAAGCGACCGGAGCGACTGGGTACGGGCATCGGGTGGCGGCCGGAGATCGCGGACGCCGTGGAGGCCATGCCGGGCATCGACTGGGTCGAGGCCGTGGCCGAGAACCTCTGCCCGGGGCATCTGCCCGAGTCGCTGCTGCGGCTGCGCGAGCGCGGCGTGACGGTCGTCCCGCACGGTGTCTCCCTGGGCCTCGGCGGCGCGGACCGGCCCGCCGAGGACCGGCTCACCGCGCTCGCCGAGCGGGCCGAGGCACTGGGCTCGCCCCTGGTCACCGAGCACATCGCGTTCGTCCGGGCCGGCGGTCCGCTGACCGCGTCCCCGCTGCTGGAGTCGGGGCACCTGCTGCCCGTACCCCGCACCCGGGACGCGCTCGACGTGCTGTGCGAGAACGTCCGCATCGCACAGGCGGCGCTGCCGGTGCCGCTCGCCGTCGAGAACATCGCCGCGCTCCTCGCCTGGCCCGGCGAGGAGCTCACGGAGGGCCAGTTCCTGTACGAACTGGCCGACCGGACCGGCGTACGCCTCCTCGTCGATGTCGCCAACCTGTACACGAACCACGTCAACCGGGGCGAGGACCCGGCGAAGGCCCTGGCCGAGCTGCCCGTCGAGGCCATCGCGTACGTCCATGTCGCGGGCGGCTTCGAACGGGACGGCGTCTGGCACGACAGCCACGCCCACCCCGTCCCGCCCCAGGTCCTCGGCATCCTCACGGACCTCGCCTCCCGGATCACCCCGCCCGGCGTCCTGCTGGAGCGGGACGACAACTTCCCCGGGGCGGGCGAGCTGGAGCGGGAGCTGGACGCGATCCGCGGGGCGCTGAAGGCGGCTGTGCCCTCGGAGTCGGCCACCGCGAAGGCGACGACAGCCGCACCCATGACTGAGGCCGACCAGACACCACCCGACTCCGCCCCCGCCCGCCAGCGCCTCGCCCTCGCGGAGGCCGCGCTGCTCTCCGCGCTCGTCGCGGGGACGCCCGCGCCGGAGGGGTTCGACCGGGTGCGGCTGGGGGTGCAGTCGCGGGCGCTCGGGGCGAAGCGGGCCGATGTCGTGGCGAAGGTCGCGCCGGAGCTGCCGGAGATCCTCGGGACGGGATACCGGCCCGCCTTCCTCGCGTACGCGCACGGGCACCCCATGTCCGACGGCTACCGGCACGACGCGCTGGACTTCGCCGCGCATCTGCTGCTCGGCGGGCAGCCCGAGGATACGGAGAGCCGGCGGCGACTGCGCGAGTGGTGGCTCGACCGCTCGGGTCCGGCCCCGCGCTCCCAGCGCCCCATGGCCCGGCTGGCCCGCGCCACCCGACGCGTACTCCTGCGCCGCTGAAGCACTGGGGGCGTTGGGGGCATGAGCGACGAACGTCACTCCCCCCGCGTACGCCGTCCCCTCTGCCGCCGCCGGACGGGCACCTCCACCCCAACCCGCGCAAACTGTGCGGGGGTTAACAGTGCCACCCATTACGCGACACTTCGCCGTCCTGTTTGTTGGCATTTCGCAAGGTATGTCCAGGGCTCGCGCTCCCTCATCCGGCGTCCGTCCCCTCCCCCGGGGCCGTCTCCTCTCGTACCGCAGCCGGCGTAGGTCCGGCAGTACGATGCGAACTCCGTGCCCGGAGCGCATTAGCGTGCGGTGCCGCAAGCAGGAGGCACCATGCGATCCATCCACCGTCCCGGTCTCGGCGGCACCGGGCTCATCGTCGCCGGGCTGGCGACGACCCTCGTGGCACTGATCTTCCCGGTCTGGTCGTACACGGACCGTTCCGGCACCGGTGTGGACGTGCTCAACGCGCAGACCGTGTCGACGCGCTTCGGCCCGCTGTCGGCGCTCGACCGCGAGTTCCTCACCAAGGTCCGGCTGGCGGGGCTGTGGGAACTGCCCGCCGGCCAGCAGGCCCAGGAACGCGGCACCACCGAGGCCGTACGGACAGCGGGCCGGCATCTGATCGAGGGGCACACGTTTCTCGACGAGCGGGTCCGGGACGTCGCCTCGCGGCTCAGGTTCGAACTGCCCAACCAGCCGAGCGAGCAGCAGCGCGGGTGGCTCAGCACCATGGACGCGGCCCATGGCGAGGACTTCGACCGCGAGTTCGCCAACCTGCTGCGGATGGCGCACGGCAAGGTGTTCTCCGTCGTCGCGCAGGTCCGCGCGAGCACCCGCAACTCCCTGGTCCGCGCACTCGCCGACGACGCGAACCGGACCGTCCTCGACCACATCCAGATCCTGGAGGCCACGGGGTACGTCGACTTCGACGCCCTCGCCCAGGGCATGGCCGCCGCGAGCACCCCGCCGCTCACCAACCCCCCGGCCCCGCCCGGCCCGACGACCGCCCCCGCGTCCGCCGTGCCGGTGACGCCCTCGCCGGCCGCGACCTATCCACTGCCGCCGCCCGCGACCAGCCCGCCGCCGGAGTCGGCGGAGCCCTCCGAGACAACCTGAACCGGACATCGCGCATACGTCACGTATCGGCCATACCTCGTCCATATCCTGAAAGCCCATGGCGTTCCAGGCACCCTTCGCATAGAACAACGGCATGTTCTGGTCCTTCCTCCTGCTGCTGGCCTGGATCGCCGCCGGTACGGCGTGCCTCCGGCTGTGCCTGGCCGCCGTACACGCGGCTGCCGTCGATCCGGACACGGGCCCGGGCGGACACGGGCGTGACCTGACGCTGTACGAGGCCGCCTTCCTGTCCGGCGGACCGGCGCGGGTCGCCGATCTCACGCTGGTGTCGATGGCCCGCCAACGGCGGCTGCTGCTCGCCCACACCGGCTGGGCGACCGTCGTGGACCCGAGCGGGCGCGACGAGATGGAACGGTCGGTGATAGGCGCCATCGGGCCGGAGGGTCAGTCGCGCATCGCTCCGGTGCGGACGGCCGCGGCCGGCACGGAGGCCGTACGGGGGCTCGCGGACCGGCTCGTCGCGGCGGGCCTGGCCGTACCCGAGGGGGCCAGGCGCGGGATCGCGTTCGCGGTCCGTCAGGCGCGGGCCGCCGCGCTGGCCGTCGTCACGCTGGGCGCGGTGGCCCTGCTGGTGCCGGGTCGGGGTGCCGTGCCGCGCGACCTGGTCGCCCTCTGGTTCGCGCTCCCCCTCGTCCTCACCCTGAGCTGCCTCGCCATCGCCCGGATCGAGGTCCACCCGTACTCGCGCTGGGCGTCACCGGCCGGACAGCGGCTGCTCACCACCCTGAACCGCCGGACCAGGACCGCCGACCACCGTGACGCCGACGACGACCGCACGTACCTCACCTCCGTCGCCGTACTCGGTGTCCGCGCGGTCGACGAGCCCGATCTGCGCGCCGCCTTCGCGCACCGGGAGCCGTAGGGCCGGTCCGGCGAATCCTGCCGGAGACCCCGGCGCCCCGGGGGGTGTGCGGGGGCGCACAGGAGTGCTCGCGGCGACACCGGGCGGGCGGTGCTTGCCTTCGCCGACCGGCGCCCGAAACATCCCTTCTGTTGCCACCGAAGGGATACGCGATGCGAGCTGCCGCCCTCTACTCTGCTGCCGGGTCCTTGCTGCTGACCACTCTGGCCGCCGCCCCCGCGGACAGCGCCCCGGGCGGGTCCGGCCTGCCGGGAGGTCCCGGCTCGGCCGAGTTCCGGGGTTCCGTGCTGGCCGCCGCGCGCGCCGGGGCGGCCGGTATCCGCTTCGGGAAGTGCGCGGAGGAGGAGGAACTGCCGGACACTCTGCGCTGCGGGACCGTCACCGTGCCGCTCGACTACGCGCACCCCGACGGCAAGCAGATCAAGCTCACCGTCAGCCGGGCCGACGCGACCGGCAAGGACCCGCGCGACCCCGAGCACAAGGTGGAGCGCCAGGGCGCCCTCGTCTACAACCCGGGCGGCCCCGGCGCGTCCGGCATGTTCTTCCCGATGATCGGCGTCATCCCGGAGTGGAAGCGCATCGCGGGGGCGTACGACCTGGTCGGATACGCCCCGCGCGGGGTGGGCCGGTCGGCTCCGCTGTCCTGCAAGGACCCGAAGCACTTCTTCAAGGGACCCACGCCGGCACCGTTGCACCCCTCGGAGTCGTACAAGAGGGAGCGGATCGCCGAGGCGAGGGCGTACGCGCGCGGGTGCGCCGAGCGCTCGGGCGACGCGCTGCGCCACTACCACTCCCTCAACAACGCCCGTGACCTCGACGTCCTGCGCGCCGCGCTCGGCGAGGACCGGCTGACCTTCATGGGCGCCTCGTACGGCACGTACTTGGGGGCGCTGTACGCGACGCTGTTCCCCTCGCACGTACGGCGGATGGTGTTCGACTCGGCGGTGAACCCGGACCCGGCCGGGATCTGGTACCGCAGCAACCTCGACCAGTCGGCCGCGTTCGAGAGCCGCTGGGCGGACTTCCGGGCGTGGGTCGCCCGGCACGACGACGTGTACGGGCTGGGCGCCACGCCGGAGGCGGTGCTGCGGAGTTACGACAGGGCGGCGGCCCGGCTCGCCGCCGAACCGGCCGGCGGGAAGGTGGGCCCGGGACAGTTGCAGGGCGCGTTCCTGCAGGCCGGGTACTACGACGACTACTGGCCGCACCGCGCCCACGCCCTGGCCGCCTACCTCAAGGGTGATCCGCAGCCGCTGATCGACCAGGCGGCGCCGGTGACGGAGGCGGCCGTCGAGGCGGAGAACGGCAACGCGGTCTACACGGCCGTCGAGTGCAACGACGCGCCCTGGCCGACGAGTTGGCGGGTCTGGGACCGCGACAACACGCGGCTCGCGCGCACGGCGCCCTTCGAGACCTGGGACAACGTGTGGATGAACCTGCCGTGCGCCTACTGGCCGGCGCCCCGGCAGACGCCCCTCGACGTGCGGACCGGACCGGGCGAGCTGCCGCCGGTGCTGATCCTGGCGGCCGAACGGGACGCGGCGACGCCTTACGCGGGCGCGCTCGAACTACGGCGCCGGCTGCCGGGCTCGGCCCTGGTGACCGAGCGGGGCGCGGGCACGCACGGCATCGCGGGCGGCCCGAACCGGTGCGTCAACGCCCACCTGGACGCGTATCTGCTGGCGGGCCGCCTGCCGGGGCGCAGCGCGGACTGCGCCCCGCACGAGGAGCCACACCCCGCTGCCCCGGTCGGCCGTTCCGGCAAGGAAAAAGCAGCCTGAAGCAGCGGTGGCGCCGTCGGGCGAGACCGGCGATCAGCTCGGCGGCCTCCTTGCGGCGCCCCGATCAGGCGAGCCCTTCGACCAGTTCGGCAACCGACTTGCGGCGCCCCGTGTAGAACGGGACCTCTTCGCGGACGTGCATACGGGCCTCGGAGGCGCGGAGGTGGCGCATGAGGTCGACGATGCGGTACAGCTCGTCGGCCTCGAAGGCCAGCAGCCACTCGTAGTCGCCGAGGGAGAACGAGGCGACCGTGTTGGCACGCACGTCCGGGTATCCGCGGGCCATCTTGCCGTGGTCGGCGAGCATCCGGCGACGGTCCTCGTCGGGCAGCAGGTACCAGTCGTACGAGCGCACGAACGGGTAGACGCTGATGTAGTTCCGGGGCGTCTCGTCGGCGAGGAACGCGGGGATGTGCGAGCGGTTGAACTCGGCGGGGCGGTGCAGCGCCATGTTCGACCACACCGGCACCAGGGCGCGGCCCAGCTCGGTCCGGCGGAAGAGGTTGTACGCCTCCTGGAGCTGGTCGGCGGTCTCGGCGTGCCACCAGATCATCAGGTCGGCGTCGGCGCGCAGCCCCGAGACGTCGTACGTGCCGCGGACGGTCACGTCCTTGGCGGCGAGCTGGTCGAAGAGGACCTGGACCTCGTCGGCGTAGCCCGTGCGGTCCTCGGGCAGGACGTCCTTCAGCTTGAAGACGGACCACAGGGTGTAGCGGATGACCTCGTTGAGGTCCTTGGCCAGCTTGCCCTTGTTCGGGATGCGGGCCGCGTCGGTGGTGGGGGCGTCGTCACTCATGCGCCTATTCTCCCGCTCCGTCGGGCGCGCTTCGCACCGGGTCGGCATCGAGCGGCTCCGTCGGCCGAAGCGGTCCGAGCGCGTCCACGGCCGCGTACGCGCTCGCGATGCACGCCGGGATGCCGACCCCGTCGTACGCCGCGCCGCACACGGCGAGGCCCGGGAGCTTGGCGATGTGTTCGCGGACGCGGTCCACGCGCGCGTGGTGGCCGACGGGGTACTGGGGCAGGCCGTCGTCCCAGCGGGTGACGCGGGTCTCCACCGGGGCCGCCGTCAGCCCGGTCGCCTCTCTGAGGTCGTGGCGTGAGACCTCGACCAGGTCGGTGTCGGGGCGCTGGAGGATCTCCGTCTCGGCGTACCGCCCCACGGAGGTCCGCAGGACCAGCAGGTCCGGGTTCTCCTCGGCGAGCCAGCCCCACTTCTGGGAGGCGAACGTCGACGCCTTGATGGTGCGTCCGTCGACGGGCGGCACCAGGAAGCCACTGCCCTCGGGGAGGCTGACGTCGGCGCGGCGGTAGGCCAGGGTGATCAGGGCCATCGAGGCGTACTCCACACCCGCGAGTTCGGCGGCGGCGGCCGGTGCCTCGGCACGGAGCAGCCCGGCGGCCACCGGGGTCGGTACGGCGACGACCACCCCGTCGGCGTCGAGCACCCGCTCCCCGGTGACGACCCGCCACGCCGCCGATGTCCCGGCCCCCCGGCGCAGCTCGGTGACGGGCGCCCCGGTGACGATCTCGCCGCCCCGCGCGCGCACCGACTCCGCGACGGCGAGCGGCAGTTGGCCCATGCCCCCCTGGATGCCCATGAAGACCGGCCCGCTCTGCTGGGGAGCGGCGGCCATCCGGGCCTGGAGACCACGGACCCCCTCCGTCAGCGACGCGTGTCTCTTCGCCACCTCGAAGAGCTGGGGCACGGCCGAGCGCATCGAGATGCGGTAGGCGTCGCCCGCGTACACCCCGCCCAGCAGCGGTTCGACCAGTCGGTCGACGACCTCGCGGCCGAGGCGCGCGGCGACGAACTCCCCCACCGCCACGTCGTCCCCGACCTCCGTGCGCGGCAGGTCGGCGTCGCGCCCGATACGGGCCAGCCCCTCGTCCGAGAGGACGCCGGCCAGGGCCGAGGCGCTGCCGGGGACGCCCATGACGTGCCCCTTGGGAAAGGGGCGCAGGGCGCCCCGGGTCCAGATCGAGGCCGTGGAGGTGGCGGGCGGCCGGAGGTGGTCGTCGAGGCCCACCTCGCGCGCCAGCGCGACGGCTTCGGGTCTGCGCGCAAGCATCGACTCGGCGCCGAGATCGACCCGCGCGCCCGCGATCTCGCCGGGCAGCAGCTTGCCGCCGACGCGGTCGGACGCCTCCAGGACCGTGACCCGCACACCCCGGTCCAGCAGCCGGTGGGCGGCGGCCAGACCCGCGATCCCGCCCCCGATGACGACGACATGCCCGGCACCCGCACGGGCCTCCACTGCGCTCATGCGACCACTTTCTCAGACCCCACCGACACTCCCGTCGCCGCACACCGCCCCTTGGTGTCCGGCACGAGTCCCGACCGTGACCTCATCGGGACCGTAACCGGCCAACGTCCCGGCCGCTTCGGGCGTCGAAGGAGCGTCAGTCGTACACCACGACGTCCCAGGACGGTCCAGGACCGTCCAACGACAGCCCTCGGGGGGATCCGCAAGATGAACACCCTGCGCACACGCCGTACACGCCGTACACGGAACCACGTACGCCCTGTTCAGGCCCTGGCGGGAGTCTTCCTCGTCACGGCCCTCGCACTCACCGGCTGCAGCGGCGCCAACTCCACCGCGAGCAGCGACTCGGGGGCCGTCGCGAAGGAACCCGCAGCCGGCGCCCTGGAGGACCAGGCCGGGTCCGACAGCAAGCCGGGCGCCCAGGCCAGTGCGGCGCCCCAGGCGGCCACCGGACCGCACATCATCCGCACCGTGTCCGTCTCCGTGCAGGTCAAGAACGTACCGAAGGCCCTTGCCAAGGTCCGCACCGTCACGGAGAACGCGGGCGGTTTCGTCGGCAGCGAGACGACGACCCTGGACCAGGAGGAGGAGGGCGGCGAGAACACAGACGTCGTTCTGCGGGTGCCCGTCGCCGAGTACGAGCAGGTCCTCACGGACCTGGAGGGCACCGGCAAGCTCCTGCACCGGGAGGCCGAGGCGAAGGACGTCACCGAGCAGGTCGTCGACGTGGAGAGCCGCATCACCACGCAGCGGGCCAGCGTGAACCGCATCCGTGAGCTGATGGACAAGGCCACCAAACTCTCCGATGTGGTCACCCTGGAGGGCGAGTTGAGCCGCCGTCAGGCCGACCTGGAGTCGCTGCTCGCCCGCCAGGCCTCCCTGAAGGACCGCACCTCCCTGGCCACGATCAACCTCTCCCTGTCCGAGACCCCGCCCAAGGAGTCCGACAAGGACGACGACCCGGGCTTCCTGGACGCCCTCGCGGGCGGCTGGAGCGCCTTCGTGACGATGCTGCGCTGGATCGTGGTGGCCATCGCCGCGGTGCTGCCGTTCGCCGCTGTGGCGGCCCTGCTGGTGTTCGCCTGGCTGCGCCTCACCCGCGCCCGTCGACAGGGCTCCGCCCAGGCGACAGTCACGAGCCCCGCACCGACGAGCTCCCTGCCGACAGCTCCCCCGGCCCAGCCGAACGGCCCGGACCAGGACTGAAATGCCAGGTCCCCGTAGCGTGTTCGCATGAGCATGAGTGATGGCGATGGCCGTACGAACGACACGAAGCGTGGGACCGAGCGTCTGGTGGTGATCGGCGGCGACGCGGCGGGCATGTCCGCCGCGTCGCAGGCACGCCGGCTCAGGAAACCCGACGAACTGGAGATCGTGGCGTTCGAACGCGGCAACTTCACCTCCTACTCGGCGTGCGGCATCCCCTACTGGGTGAGCGGCGACGTCCCGGACCGGGACCAGCTGATCGCCCGCTCGCCCGAGGAGCACCGGGCCCGCGACATCGACCTGCGCATGCGTACGGAGGTCACGGAGATCGACGTCCCGGGTGGCCGGGTACGCGCCCGTGACCTGGAAACGGGCGCCGAGTCATGGACGTCGTACGACAAACTGGTGATCGCCACGGGCGCCCGTCCGATCCGCCCCTCACTGCCGGGCGTCGACGCCCCCGGGGTACACGGCGTACAGACCCTGGACGACGGCCAGGCGCTCCTGGACACCCTGGCCACCACCAGGGGCCGCCGCGCGGTCGTGGTCGGCGCGGGCTACATCGGCGTGGAGATGGCCGAGGCGCTCATCAAGCGCGGCTACGAGGTGACGGTCGTCAACCGCAGCAGGGAACCGATGTCCACGCTCGACCCGAGCATGGGCCGCCTGGTGCACGAGGCGATGGAGGGCCTGGGCATCACCATGGTGAACGACGCCGAGGTCACCGAGCTGCTCACCGGCGACGACGGCAGGGTCCGCGCGGTCGCCACCCAGGACGCCGAGTACCCGGCGGACGTGGTCGTGCTCGGCATCGGCGTCCACCCCGAGACGACTCTCGCACGGGCGGCGGGACTCCCCGTGGGCGACCACGGCGGCCTCCTCACCGACCTGGCGATGCGGGTGCGCGGGCACGAGAACATCTGGGCCGGCGGCGACTGTGTCGAGGTCCTGGACCTCGTCTCCGGCCAGGAACGGCACATCGCGCTGGGCACGCACGCCAACAAGCACGGCCAGGTCATCGGTGCCAACGTCGGCGGCGGCTACGCCACCTTCCCCGGCGTGGTCGGCACCGCCGTGAGCAAGGTCTGCGACCTGGAGATCGCCCGCACCGGCCTGCTCGAGAAGGACGCACACCGGGCGGGCCTCAGGTTCGCATCGGTCACCATCGAGTCCACGAACCGCGCGGGCTACTACCCCGGCGCGGCCCTGATGACGGTGAAAATGCTCGCCGAACACCGCACGGGCCGCCTCCTCGGCGTCCAGATCGTCGGCCGCGAGGGCGCGGCGAAGCGGGTGGACATCGCGGCGGTGGCCCTCACGGCAGGCATGACGGTGGAACAGATGACAGCCCTGGACCTGGGCTACGCACCGCCGTTCTCACCGGTCTGGGACCCCGTACTGGTAGCGGCCAGGAAGGCGAGCGCGGCGGTCCGCAAGGGCACTTGTTGACGGGGGCGCGACTGTGTCGGTTCGCGGCTCCGCCGGTGAGCGCGACAAGCCACGGCGAACCCGCACCCGGCGACCCACCAGCACCCCTACGGTGCTACGCGGTCCCGTTGATCCGGTCGATGGCCTGCCGCGCCTGCTCCCCCGGCGGCCGGGACGGCAGCGCGGACACGGACGCCGACGCCGAGACGGACGGCGTCTGCTGAGCCTGTGCCGGCTTCGCGTGGGCGCCGAGCCCACTGGACCGCAGCCGATGGCTCACCGCCTCGTCGAGCGACACCGGCCGCTGCATCTGTGTGGCCAGCCGCCCCGCCTCCTGGCCGAGCCGGGCCACGTCCTCCCATGGCAGGTGGACCACCAGCGCGAGTTCGGCCTCGCCGTTCGGCAGAGCCTGCACCGACTGCATCGGAGGAGTAACTCGGTCGTTCATCGCCTGTTCCTCACGTCGTCCCCGCGGCGCGCCTTCGTCGCGCCGCGGACGTTGAGGACAGATACGGACACACGGACAGTCGCGTTCACCGATTCGCGAGACGCATCGCGGGCAGTACTTCCTTGTGGTCATCCCCGTCCATGACGTGAACCCCGCAAGCCGCACCCCCTGGGTCACGTACGCGCTGATCGCCGCCAACGTCCTCGTGTTCCTCTCCATGCCCGGCACAGCGGGTTCGGTGACGGGCGGGAGCGGCCTGGCACAGCTGTGCCACCTCCAGGCCTTCCTGGACCAATACGCTGCCGTGCCACAGGAGTTGATCCACCATCAGCTGCCGCGCCTGGTGCCGACGGGCGACGTCGGGATCGGCACGGGAGGGGCGGGCTGTGTGGTCGGTCCGCCGGGCTACGACAAGTCGCCCGCGCTCTCCGTGTTCACGGCGATGTTCCTGCACGGCGGCTGGCTGCATCTGCTGGGCAACATGCTGTTCCTGCTGATCTTCGGCAACAACATCGAGGACCGCCTCGGACATGTGCGGTACGCGCTCTTCTACGTCGTCTGCGGCTACGCGGCGTCCTACGGCTTCGCGCTCGTCAACGCCGACTCGACCGACCCCCTGATCGGCGCCTCCGGGGCGATCGCCGGTGTCCTGGGCGCCTATCTGGTGCTGTTCCCGAAGGCCAGGGTCTGGGTCCTGGTGCCCTTCCTGGTCTTTCTGCCGCTGCGGCTGCCGGCCTGGCTGGTGCTCGGCTTCTGGTTCGTCCTGCAGGCGGTGTACTCGTCCGGCGAGGGCGTCGCCGAGGCCGGCACCGTGGCGTACGCCGCGCACGTCGTCGGCTTCCTCGCGGGCATGCTGCTCGCCTGGCCGCTCAGGGCCGGCACCCCGGCACCGCCCGATCCGGGCCGCCTGCTGTGGGGCAGGCAGGCACGGCATACGTGGTGACGGGTGCCCCGAGACCCGGCGACTCAGCGGGCGGTGTTCGTGTGGACGTACTCCACGAGGCGGGTCAGGGCGTCCGGGGGCGTGTTCGGCATGACGCCGTGGCCGAGGTTGAAGATGTGGCCCTCCAGGCCCTTCGCGGAGTCGAGGACCTCGCGGGTCTTGGCCTCGACGGCCTCCGTGGAGGCGAACAGGACCGTCGGGTCGAGGTTGCCCTGAAGCGCCTTGCCGGGGCCGATGCGGCGGGCGGCCTCGTCGAGCGGGACGCGATAGTCGACGCCCATGACGTCCACACCGGCCTCGCTCATGGGGGCGAGCAGCTCGCCGGTGCCGACGCCGAAGTGGATGCGCGGCACGCCGTACCCCTCGACGGCCTTGAAGACCTTCCGGGAGGCGGGAAGGACCGAGCGGCGGTAGTCGGCCGGGGCGAGGGCGCCGGCCCAGGAGTCGAACAGCTGGACGGCACTGGCGCCTGCCTCGATCTGGACCTTGAGGAAGGCGGCCGTGATCTCGGCGAGGCGGTCGAGGAGGTCGGCCCAGAGCTGCGGGTCGCCGTACATGATCGCCTTGGCGTTCTCGTACGTCCGGGACGGGCCGCCCTCGACGAGGTAGCTCGCGAGGGTGAAGGGCGCGCCGGCGAAGCCGATGAGCGGGGTGGAGCCGAGCTCGCGGGTGAGCAGGCCGATGGCCTCGGTGACGTACGGGACGTCCTCGGGGGTGAGGTCGCGGAGCTGGGCGAGGTCCGCGCGGGTGCGGATCGGCTTCTCGACGACCGGGCCGACGCCGGGCTTGATGTCGAGGTCGATGCCGATGGCCTTGAGCGGGACGACGATGTCGCTGAAGTAGATCGCCGCGTCCACCTGGTGCCGGCGCACCGGCTGGAGGGTGATCTCGGCGACCAGCTCGGGGCGGGTGCAGGACTCCAGCATGGGGATGCCCGCGCGGACCTTGTGGTACTCGGGCAGGGAACGCCCGGCCTGGCGCATGAACCACACAGGTGTGTGCGGCACCGGCTCGCGTCTGCATGCCTTCAGGAAGGCGGAATCCTGCACGGCGTCGTTCTTGACGGCGGCGGACGTCGCTGTCGGCTGCTGGCCCGCGGGGCTCTGGTTCGCGCTCACGACCAGAAGTCTCGCACGCCCTACCGACAGTCCCGCGAACAGCCCTGCCGACGGCCCTCACCGGACTGTGGCCCGTCCCACGGGTGTCCCTCCCCGCACGGAGGCCCTGTTCCCCTTAATCTTCCCCGCATGGCTGCGGCTCAGGGACGACTGTCGGACGGCACTGGCGGAATGGACGACGCGAAGGGGGGAGACCGGGATGCGGTGGACACGGCTCCGTTGCCCTTCCGGGCCGCTGTCGACGCGTTGCGGACCGCGCGGCTGAGGCCGCAGATCGAGATCGAACCGACGCGGGCACCCCAGCGCCTGGCGCCGTTCGCGTACGCGCTGGAGGCGGCGGTCGTCGACGGCGAGGAGGATCTGGCCGACGGCCGGCTCGTCCTGCTGCACGACCCGGCCGGGCACGACGCCTGGCAGGGCTCCTTCCGGCTGGTGACGCTGGTGCGCGCCGAACTGGAACCGGAGATGGCCGCCGACCCGCTGCTGCCCGACGTGTGCTGGTCCTGGCTGACCGGGGCGCTCCAGGCGCGCGGACTGTCGTACGGCGAGGCCAGCGGCACGGTCACGCGCGCGAGTTCGCACTACTTCGGCGGGATGTCGGAGCGGCCGGCCGCCTCCCAGATCGAGATCCGCGCCTCCTGGACGCCCCGTGAGGGCCTCGGCGGTGTCCCGGACACCGCGTCCCACCTCGCCTCCTGGTGCGATCTGCTCGCCCAGATCGCGGGCCTGCCGCCGGCCGGCCCCGGGGACGCGTCGGTGGTGACGCTGCCGCAGCGGCGGGGGCCCCAGTCCCGCTGAACCCGTGAACGGCCTTGCGGTCCCCGCGCCGGGACCGCAAGGCCGTTCCCTTTTGTGCTCCCTCCCCCCCTCCCCCTCGCATCGGCACGCCGTTTTTAGTAGCTCTTTGTCGATACGGCCACTTTCGGCCGCGTATCGACGCAGAGCGAAACCGTTCGATCTTCGGATGATCGATCGCGTGTCCGAATTGCACGGATTGTTACTCACCAGATCGTGATCTTTCTCTAAAGGAGCACAGGTTTGATGCCGAAGACCTCTGTGACCTTGAAAGCACGGTCGATCCGGTTTCACCCCCAGGACCGGATCCGTCCCGCACTCCAGGAGGCCTGGTGTCCGTTCTTCTTGAGCAGCCCGCAAGCCTGGTCGCCTACCGCCCGAACAAGCCGACCGCCATGGTGGTCGTGGCCGACCCCCGCGTCCGTTCCACCGTCACCCGCCATCTGTGGGCGCTCGGTGTGCGCGATGTGATCGAGGCCTCGTCCATCGCGGAGGCTCGTCCCCGCATCGGCAACCCCCGCGACATCTGCGTCGCCGACGTCCACCTGCCCGACGGCAGCGGGCTCACCCTGCTGTCCGAGACCCGTGCCGCGGGCTGGCCCAACGGCCTGGCCCTGTCCGCCGCCGACGACATCGGAGCCGTGCGCAACGCCCTCGCGGGCGGTGTGAAGGGTTACGTCGTCACCGGCACCCGCAACAACATCGGACTTCCCAACCGACCGGGCGCCGCCCCCATCGGTGCCGGCGCCCGTATGCACCGCCGTCCCCCGGGTGCCCCGAGCCACCCGGGCGGCTACCGCGAGCTGTCCGGCCGCGAGGTCGAGGTCCTGCGACTGGTCGCCGAGGGCCAGTCGAACAAGGCGATCGGCGTCTCCATGGGCCTGTCCGCGCTGACCGTCAAGAGCCACCTCGCCCGTATCGCCCGCAAGCTCGGCACGGGTGACCGTGCCGGGATGGTGGCGGTGGCCCTGCGGACCGGAATCATCCACTGACACCGATCCCGAACCTGGCCCGATCACTGACCCTGATCACTGACGAACGACCACCGGCGACCGGCCGCTGACGACCGCTTCACCCCCACTCCTGACCGAGATGACCGACAGAATTCACTGACACGTGTGACGCGTGACCGGTTTACGACCCCACGGCGCCCGCCGACGGAACGTTCCGTCGGCGGGCGCCGTCCATACACAGATACCCTTGACAGGTGACCGAAGCCCAAGAGACCGCAGCAGACAGCTCACTGCGAACCACCGGAGGCGCTCCTCCGGACGACAACGGATCTTCTGAGGCTCAGGCGCCGATCCCACTACTCGAACCCCGTGACGGGATTCCGCCCGTCGTCACCGACGAGAACTCCCTCGCCGAGGTGATCGCCGCGTTCGCCGCGGGCACCGGCCCTGTCGCCGTCGACGCCGAACGCGCGTCCGGTTACCGCTACGGGCAGCGCGCCTATCTGGTGCAGTTGCGCCGCGAGGGCGCCGGCAGCGCGCTCATCGACCCCGTCGCCTGCCCCGATCTGTCGGGCCTCGGCGAGGCGCTCAGCGGCGTGGAATGGGTGCTGCACGCCGCCACCCAGGACCTGCCCTGTCTCCGCGAGATAGGTATGGTCCCCACTCACCTGTTCGACACCGAGCTGGCCGGCCGGCTCGCCGGGTTCCCCCGGGTCGGCCTGGGCGCGATGGTCGAAGGCGTCCTGGGCTTCGTACTCGAGAAGGGCCACTCCGCGGTCGACTGGTCGACCCGGCCGCTGCCCGAGCCCTGGCTGCGGTACGCGGCACTTGATGTCGAACTCCTGGTCGACCTGCGGGACGCGCTGGAGAAGGAGCTGGACCGGCAGGGCAAGCTGGAGTGGGCCCGCGAGGAGTTCGACGCGATCGCGTCGGCGCCGCCGCCGGAGCCCCGCAAGGACCCGTGGCGGCGTACGTCCGGCATGCACAAGGTGCGTCGGCGCCGGCAGCTCGCCGTCGTACGGGAGCTGTGGGAGACCCGGGACCGGATCGCGCAGCGCCGGGACGTGTCCCCGGGCAAGGTGCTGTCGGACGCGGCCATCGTCGAGGCCGCGCTCGCCCTGCCGGTCAACGTCCACGCACTGGCCGCGCTGACCGGCTTCGGGCATCGGATGGGCCGGCGCCAGCTGGATCAGTGGCAGGCGGCGGTGGACAGCGTGAAGGCGCTCACCGACTCCCAGTTGCCCCAGCCGGGGCAGCCCGTCATCGGCCCTCCGCCGCCGCGCGCCTGGGCCGACAAGGACCCGGTGGCCGCGGCCCGGTTGTCCGCCGCGCGGGCCGGGGTCTCCGCGCTGGCCGAGCGGCTGAACATGCCTCAGGAGAACCTGATCACCCCGGACACGGTGAGAAGGGTCTGCTGGGAGCCGCCCACTTCGGTGGACGCCGGGTCCGTGGCGACGGCACTCGCGGGGTACGGGGCTCGGACCTGGCAGGTGGAGCAGGTGACGCCCGTCCTGGTCGAGGCCCTTTCCGCCGAGGCGCCGTAGGCACACCGCGGGATCATCTGGTCGCTCCCTTCATGAAGCCGTTGTAGATGAAGCGCTGCAGGGACAGGAAAGCGACCAGTGTCGGCAGGATGACCAGGACCGCACCGGCCGAGATGGTCTCCCAGTGGGCGGCGAAGGGGCCCTTGAAGCGGAAAAGGGACGTCGAAATCACGCCAAGATCTTCGGAGGGCATGTAGAGGAAGGGGATGTAGAAGTCGTTGTAGACGGTGATCCCCTTCACGATCACCACTGTGGCGATCGCCGGCCTGAGCAGCGGGAAGATGATCTTCCGGTAGATCGTGAAGGCGTTGGCCCCGTCGAGGCGAGCCGACTCGTCCAGCGAGACCGGGATCGACCGGACGAACTGCAGAAAGATGTAGATCGACACGATGTCCGTGCCCATGTAGAGCGCGATGGGTGCCCAGAGGGTGTCGAACATGCCGAAGCTGTTGACGATCTGGAACGTCGCCACCTGCGTGGTGACGCCGGGAACCAGCGTCGCCACCAGGAACAGGGCGATCACCAGCTTCCGGAAGCGGAACGTGAAGCGGTCGATCGCGTACGCCGTCATCGAACCGATCAGGACGGTCCCCGTGACGGCGAACAGCAGGATGAAGGCCGTGTTGGCGAACGCGGCCAGCATCTCGCCGTCCTGGAACGCCGTCACGTAGTTGTGGAGGTTCAGGAGGTCACCCGGCAGCGAGAGCGCCCCGCTGTCGTCCGCCATCTCCTGCTCGGACTTGAGCGAGGTCAGCACGATCACGCCCAGCGGCAGCAGGACGACCACCACCGCGAGGACCAGCGACAGGTACACGAACGTACGGGCAACCGCTCGGCGCGTCATACGAGATCCACCCTGTCGTCCGGAACGAGCCGCCGCTGCACCCAGGTCGCGGCGAGCACGATCAGCAGCAGTACGACGGCCGCCGCCGAGGCGAGCCCCGTCTTGTTGAACTGGAACGCCAGCTTCACCGTCTGGATCACGAAGGTCTCGGTGCCGGTCGCCCCGCCGGTCATGATGTACGGGATCTCGAAGACCGACAGCGAGCCCGAGATCGACAGGATCACCGTCAGGCTCAGCACCGGTTTGATGCCCGGCGCGATGATGTACCGGAACTGGTGCCAGCGATTCGCCCCGTCGAGTTCCGCCGCCTCGTACAGCTCCCCGGGGATGGACTGGATCGCGCCCAGGAACAGCACGAAGTTCAGGCCCGTGTAGCGCCAGACCGAGACGCCGGCGAGCGAGATGTTCGCCGACGCCGGGGTGCCCAGCCAGGCGTGGTCCGGGTGGACGCCGAACACGCCCAGCACCGAGTCGAGGGTGCCGCCGTCCTGGAAGAAGTAGAGGAACACGAAGCCGATCGCGACCCCGTTGATCAGGTACGGGAAGAACAGCACGCCCTTGAAGAAGTTCCGGAAGCGGACGTCGAAGCTGAGGATCGTCGCGAAGTAGAGCGCGGCGCCGATCTGGAGCGCGGAGGCGGCCAGGTAGTAGCCGCTGACGAAGAACACCTCGAACAGCTCGGGGCGGGTGAGGAGTTCGGTGTAGTTCCCGGCGCCCGTGTAGTGCAGTTCGGGGCTGACGCCGTCCCAGTCGGTGAAGCTGTACGCGACCATGTTGACGATCGGCGCGTAGGTGAAGGTCAGGAGCAACGCGAGCGGGGCGATCAGGAACAGCCAGGGGGTCGCCCCCCGCCACAGGCGTGCCCTGCGCGGGGGTGACGGCGGGCTTGGGATGCCGATGGCGGGCGCGGGCGGCGGTTCCTTCCGGCGCGCCGACCTTCGCCCCGCCATGCCGGCCTCGGTCGTGTCCGTCACGACGACCCCACGGACCGCTGCGCCTCGGTCCAGCGCTTGCCGAGGTCCCCGAGGAAGTCGTCGAGGCTGCCCTTGCGGGCGCCGCGGGCGAGGTCGACGAGATCCTGGCGGTAGTCGGGGGCGTAGAGGCCGACCTCCGACTCGGTGTCGATCAGCTTGAGCCGCGCGCCCGCGGTGTCGTCGACCTCGATGAACTTCACCCCCGCCGCCTCGTACGGCTGGAGCACCTCGGGCAGCGGGGCGTCCTTCAGCGGGGAGATGGCCAGGTTGTCGTCCGCGTAACCGGACTTGTCGGTGAACCAGTCGATCCAGGCGCGGGCCGCCTCCTTGTGCTCGCTGTGCACGTTGACGGCCTGGTTGTAGTCGGGGCCGACAACGGCGCAGAACTTCCCGCCGACCTGGGACGGGAAGGGCATGAACCCGATGTCGGCGGGGTCGACGCCGGCCTTCTTGGCGGCGTCCTGGAACTGGACGATCGCCCAGGTGCCGAGCCACTGCGTGGCGATGTCCCCCTTCGCCAACCGGGGCTTGGACGCCTCCCAGTTGGTGGTCGTCGGGTCCTTCTCGGCGAGCCCCTCGTGCACGATGTCGTACAGCAGGGTGTCGCCGACACGCAGGTCCGCGCCCTTGGCCCACGGGTCGCTCTCGACCAGTTTCGTCGTCGCCCCGGTGTCACAGCCGACCGAGCCGTTGACGGACGTCCATGAGGTGAGCGGCCACTGGGCGGCGAAGTTGGTGTAGTACGGGTCCGCGTCCGTCTTCGACTTGATCGCCTTCAGGGCGGTGATGAACTCGGCGGGTGTGGTGGGCCAGTCGGTGATCCCGGCCTCCTGCCAGATCCTCTTGTTGTAGAGGAACCCGGGGGCCACTCCTACCGGGCTCTGGCCGTAGACCAGCTCGCCGACGGTGGTGAAGTCGGTGAAGCGGTACTTCTTGGCGCGCTCCGCCTGGGTGCCGAGCGAGGCGAAGAACTTCGGGTAGTCGCTCTTCTTGATCACCGCGGGGATCAGCAGGACATCGCCGTAGTTCTCCGTGTTCATACGGATCTTGACTTCGGCCTCGTAGTTGGTGAGGCCCTCGAACTCGACCTTCACCTTCGGATACGTCTTCCGGAAGTCGTCGGCGTACTTCTTCAACGTGCCGTCCTGCACGAGATCGGTCCGCACGGTCAGGACCTTGATGGTGCCGGTCACTTTTGACGGATCGTCAGGCGCCTTGGCGTCGGCACCTTTTGAGGTTCCTCCGGTTCCGGTGCACGCGGAGAGCAGCAGGCCGGCGGTGAGGAGTGCGGGAATCATGCGGCGGTTCATGTGCGTCAGCTCCGTTCGGGACGGACGAGCACTACTGGGATGGCTGATTCGGCACTCTGACACCACTTACTGAACCGGTAAAGTCCCTATTTCGCCAAGGGTGCCACCACATTTCCCGCGCTTGACCCACGCGGGAATGGAACGGTTTAGGAGTGCGCATGCTGGAGGCCACACCACTCACCGAGGGCTGGACCGTGCGGTACGAGGCGGGCGAACTGCCGGCCACCGTCCCCGGGTGCGTGCATACCGACCTGCTGGCGGCCGGTGTGATCCCTGACCCCTTCATCGGCCGGAACGAGGCGGAGGTCGCCTGGGTGGGGCGCCGGGATTGGACGTACGAGAAGGACCTTTCCGCTGCGCCCGTGCAGGAACGGCAAGATCGGCACGAGGTTCATGAGCAGACCGATCTCGTCTTCGACGGGCTCGACACCGTCGCCGAGATCCGGCTCGACGGTCAACTCCTCGGCCGGGTACGGAACATGCACCGCTCGTACCGTTTCGACGTGACCGGTACGACCGGGCGCCTGTCCGTCCGTTTCGGCTCCGCCTATGCCGAGGCGGAGGCCGTGCGGGAGCGGCTGGGCGAGCGGCCCGGTGCCTATGCCGAGCCCTACCAGTACATCCGGAAGATGGCCTGCTCCTTCGGCTGGGAC
The DNA here is from genome assembly GCF_054072135.1 of Streptomyces kryoterrae. Classification (NCBI taxonomy): domain Bacteria; kingdom Bacillati; phylum Actinomycetota; class Actinomycetes; order Kitasatosporales; family Streptomycetaceae; genus Streptomyces; species Streptomyces kryoterrae. Next base: position 2,074,821 of record NZ_CM133358.1, read on the forward strand.
TGGGGGCCGACCCTCGTCACCGCCGGGATCTGGCGGCCGGTACGCCTGGAGCACTGGTCGACAGCCCGGATCGCCCGGGTGCGCCCCGAGGTGACGGTCGACGAACACGGCGTGGGACACGTGAAGTTGGCGGTCGACGTCGAGCGCACCAGAGTGGAGGCCGGGCTGACACTGGAGGCCCGGCTGAGTGGTGGCGGCTTTCCCGGTGGAGGATTTTCCGGTGGCGGTGACGTCCTGGCGCGAGGTGAGATCGACGGGGCCAGCGGTGTCGTACGACTGGAAGTGCCGGACGTGGAGCTGTGGTGGCCGCGTGGCTACGGGCAACAGGCTTTGTACGACGTCGAGTTGACGCTCCGTCATGATGATGTCCCGCTGGACGGCTGGCGGCGGCGGGTCGGGTTCCGGACCGTCGGGCTCGACACCTCCTCCGATGACCACGGGACCGGGTTCACCCTGGTCGTCAACGGGGAGCGGTTGTTCGCGCGGGGCGTCAACTGGATCCCGGACGACGTGTTCCCGTCCCGGATCACCCCGGAGCGGTACCGGGAGCGGCTCGCGCAGGCGGCCGCCGCCGGTGTGGACCTCGTCCGGGTGTGGGGCGGCGGGATCTACGAGAGCGAGGACTTCTACGACGTCTGCGACGAGTTGGGGCTGCTGGTCTGGCAGGACTTCCCGTTCGCGTGCGCCGCCTATCCCGAGGAGCAGCCGCTGCGGGGCGAGGTGGAGGCGGAGGCCCGGGAGAACGTCGTACGGCTGATGCCGCACCCCTCGCTCGTGCTGTGGAACGGGAACAACGAGAACCTGTGGGGCTTCAGGGACTGGGGATGGGAGCAGCGGCTCGCCGGGGAGTCGTGGGGCGAGGGATACTACCTGGGCGTACTGCCGCGCGTCGTTGCCGAGTTGGACCCCACGCGGCCCTACACGGCGGGCAGTCCCTGGTCGGGGTCCTGGCAGCGGCATCCGAACGATCCGGCGCACGGTACGCACCACTCGTGGGAGGTGTGGAACCGGGAGGACTACGCCGACTACCGGCTCGAAGTCCCTCGTTTCGTGGCCGAGTTCGGGTGGCAGGCACCGGCCGCGTATGCCACGATGCGGCGCGCGCTGCCTGGTGAGCGGCTCGGCTCCGACTCGCCCGGCATGCTGCATCACCAGAAGGCCGACGACGGGAACGGCAAGCTGGAGCGCGGGCTCGCCCGGCATTTCCCCTTGCCGGAGGGGGACTTCGACCGGTGGCACTACCTCACCCAGGTCAACCAGGCCCGTGCCGTGGCCGCCGGGATCGAGCACTGGCGTGCGCACTGGCCGGTGTGCGCGGGGACGATCGTGTGGCAGCTCAACGACTGCTGGCCGGTGACGTCCTGGGCGGCGATCGACGGGGACGGGCGTGAGAAACCGCTCTACCACGAGCTGCGACGGCTGTACGCGGACCGGTTGCTCAGCCTTCAAGTGCGCGGGGAGGGCGTGGTGTTGGCCGTCGTGAACCAGGCGGCGGGGCAGTGGGCGGGGACGGTGGAGCTGCGGCGGATGTCCGTGGACGGGGGCGTGGTCGGTGAGTCGGTGCGGGTCGGGTTCACGGTGGAGCGGCGGGCGGTCGCCGAGGTGCGGGTGCCGGGGGAACTCGTGCCGGTGGGGGCCAAGGAGTTCCTGGTCGCGGATGCCGTCGCCGGTGCCGAGGGGGTCGCCGGATCCGACGGGGAGGGGCTGCGGGCGCTGTTCTTTCCCGTACCGGATCGTGAAGTCCCCTACCCCCGGCCCGAGTTCGACGTGAGTGTCGCTCCGGGGGCGGTCACGGTGACGGCTCGTACCCTCGTACGGGATCTGCTGCTGCAGGCGGACCGGCTGGACCCGGGAGCGCGGGCCGATCGTGGGCTGGTGACCCTGTTGCCCGGGGAACGGGTGACCATCGGGGTGCGTGGCTGGGAGACTCCGGATGCCGAGACCGCCCGATCGGCCCTGTACTGCGTGGAGCCCGCCAGATGACGGCATCGCCGACCCCCCGCGTCACCATCAAGGACGTCGCCGCGCGCGCCGGCGTGTCCAAGGGGGCCGTGTCCCTCGCCTTCAACCACAAGCCGGGGCTCGCCGAGGCGACCCGGGACCGGATCTTCACCGCCGCCCGTGAGCTGGGCTGGGAGCCGAACCTCACCGCGCGGTCGCTGGCCGGGTCCCGCGTGGACGTGGTGGGGCTGGCGATCTGCCGGCCGGCCCGGCTGCTCGGGCTCGAACCGTTCTACATGGACTTCATCTCGGGCGTGGAGAGCGTCCTGACCGAGCATGCGTGCTCGCTGCTCCTCAGGCTCGTACGGAATCTGGAGGAGGAGGTCGGGCTCCAGGAGTCCTGGTGGAAGGGACGGCTCATCGGCGGGGCGATCCTGGTGGACCTCCGGGCGGACGATCCCCGGGTTCCGGCCGTCGAGCGGCTCGGAATGCCCGCGGTCGCGGTCGGGCATCCGTCGTTCACCGGCGGCCTCACCTCCGTGTGGACCGACGACGCCACGGCCGTGACGGAGGCGGTGCGGTATCTCGCGGCGCTCGGACATCGGCGGATCGCCCGGGTGGGGGGTCCGGCGGCCCTGGGTCACACGAACATCCGTACGGCGGCTTTCGACGAGGCCGCGCGGGGGTTCGAGCTGGCCGGGGCGTCGCAGGTCTCGACCGACTACTCCGGCGACGCGGGGGCCCGGGCCACCCGGTCACTGCTGTCCGCCGCGCCGGCGGACCGGCCCACGGCGATCCTGTACGACAACGACATCATGGCGGTGGCGGGCCTGTCCGTGGCCGCCGAGATGGGGCTGAGCGTGCCGGCCGACGTGTCGCTGCTGGCCTGGGACGACTCGCAGCTGTGCCGGCTCACCCGGCCCACGCTGTCGGCGATGAGCCATGATGTGCACGGCTTCGGGGCGGACGTCGCGCGGACGCTGTTCGGGGTGATCAGCGGCGGTGCGGGTGGGTCGCATCCGGTGGCTACGCCCGTGCTCACCCCTCGGGGATCCACCGCGCCGCCCAGGGGGTTCCCGCACGCCTGATGTGACCAGCGGTTCTGCGCAGGCGTGCCGTTGCCAGTCACCCCGCCACACTGCGGCACGCCTTCCCGCACGCTCCTCGCAAAGTGATCGACCTGCTCGCCGCCGACTCCGGCCACCGCCCGCCGGTCGACGCCGCGTCCTCCTTTCCCGGCACGGCCGGCGCCCCGCCGGTTCGTGGGCGGCGGGGGCGCAAGGCCATCAGGAACTCCTCCCACCGATACGCCGTCCAGTCGACGTGACGCCCCAGGTCCATAGGAAGACCCGGCCGAAGGGGGCCAGTACGGGCAGGATCCAGCACCAGGTCCACCCCACGGTCGGCGGGGGCCGTCCGAACAGCGTCCGCGAAAACAGGCCCTGGCCGATACGCCCGGGCCGGGGCCCCGGCTACCGCTCCTCGTCCTGGACCAGGCACTCGATCAGGTAGTCGCCCGTCTCCTCGTCGATGGTCACGCCGTGGGTCTCGCTGCGGAAGCCGGGGAAACGACGGTCGAAGGACTCCAGGGCGGCGAGGTAGCGCAGCAGCGGTCCGTCGGAGGCGCCGACGCACTCGCCCGGCATCAGGACGGGGATGCCCGGCGGGGTGACCGTCACCATGGCGGCCGCCACCCGGTCCGTGGCCGCCGAGATCCGCACCCGCTCGGTGCCACCCCGCACCAGCCGCTGGTAACAGTGCTGAGGTGGCGCCACGGGCCGCGGGAGCTGCTGGAAGGCGAGGTCGAGCAGTTCCACCAGGCGCACCGAGCGCAGGTGGTCGTGCATTTCCTGGCACAGCCCGCGCAGGGTCAGTCCCGCGTACCGGCGGGGGTACGCGGCGACCGCCTCCGGCAGGACCCGCTCCAGCGGGGCGTCGGCGTCGTAGAGGGCCTTGAAGTCCGTCAGGGCGTCCAGCAGGGTGCCCCACTTGCCCTTGGTGATGCCCATGGAGAACAGGATCAGCGTGGTGTAACTGTCGGTCTTCTCCACCACGATCCTGCGGGTGGCCAGATAGGCGGTGAGCACCCGGGCGGGGATGCCCTCCTCCGCCATCTCGCCGGTGGCGCTGATCCCCGGGCAGGTCACCGTGACCTTGACGGGGTCCAGCATGCAGTGGCCCTCGGTCAGTCCGGGGAAGCCGTGCCAGTCGGCGCCGGGCTCCAGCAGCCAGCAGGACTGCTCGGTGCGCAGCAGTTCCGGCGCGGCTTCCTCGAACGGCAGCCGTTCGCCGGTCGCCGGGTCGGTGACCGTGTCCGGCTGCCACACCCCGAAGAACCACGGCGGGCGGTCCCCGGCGCTCTCGATCCGTCGTCGCAGGTGCACCATCTCCTGACGGAAGCGGATCGCCTCGGTCACCGCCTCGTCGATCAGCCACTCGCCCTGCGGGCCGTCCATCATCGCCGTCGCCACGTCGAGCGAGGCGATCATCGGGTAGAGGGGCGAGGTGGTGCCGTGCATCATCAGCGCCTCGTTGAACCGGTCGTGCTCCACCGGTGCCCGCGGTGCGGGCCGCACATGCACCATCGCGCTCTGCGACAGCGCCGCCAGCAGCTTGTGCGTGGACTGGGTGGCGAACACGGTCGGCCGGTCCGGGCCGGGGAGGGCCTCCTCGTCCACCGACATGCCGTAGCGGCCGGCGTAGAGCGGGTGGAAACGGGCGTACGCGAACCACGCCTCGTCGAAGTGCAGCCGGGGTGTGCTGGCGGCGAACGCCCGAGCGGTGGGTACGGCGTCATAACTGAGGCCGTCGTAGGTGGAGTTGGTGAACACCGCGTACTGCGGGTGCGGGGACACCGCGCCCTCGGTGAGCGGGTGCGCGGCGATCCGGGCCGCCACCGCGTCCGCGGCGATCTCGGCCGGGGGCAGCGGTCCGGCGAGGCCGTAACCGTTGCGGGTGGGGACCAGGTAGACCGGCCGGGCGCCCGAGACGACCAAACCGTGCAGCACGGACTTGTGGCAGTTGCGGTCCACCAGCGCGATCTCGTCGCGGGTGACGCTGAAATGGCCGACCAGTCGGTTGCAGGTGGAGTCGCCGTGCAGCACGAAGTAGGTGAGGTCGGAGCCGAACACACGGGCCGCGTTGCGCTCCGCCTCGCCGATCGGGCCGGTGTGCTCGAAGAGCGAGCCGAGTTCCTCGACCGAGATCGACAGGTCGCTGCGCAGCAGCCGCTCCCCGAAGTAGTCGTGAAAGGCGCGTCCCGCCGGTGACTTGAGGAAGGCGACACCGCCGGAGTGGGCCGGGGTGTGCCAGGAGTACTCGTGGGCGTCGTCGAAGCGGCGCAGGGCCCGGAAGAACGGTGGCAGCACGGATTCCCGGTAGGCGCGGGCAGCGGTGGTGATGCGGCCCGCGATGAAGCCCGGGGTGTCCTCCAGTGGCCAGACGTAGCCCACGACCGTCTCGGACACCCACAGCGGCAGGTCCCGTATGCCCTCGTCGGCCATCACCAGGAAGACGGGCAGGTCCCCGAAACGGCGGCCGATCCGGCGCAGCACGGCGCCGCCGCCCGGGGTTCCGTCGAGGGTGCCGCCCGGCCGGGCGAGTGTGCCTCCCGGGGCGGCGAGCGCGGCGCCGGGCCCGTCACCGGCGGCCCTGGGAAGGTCCCAGGCCACCAGCGCCGCCGCGAGACCGGACTCGGTACGCAGTACCGCGTCCGCGTCCTGTGCCGTGACCGCCCAGCGGACTTCGAAGCCGCCCGCCTCGATCGCGTCCCGGATCTTCCGTAACTGCTGGGGCCCGGCGCCCTCGCCCCGAGGGTGTTCCGGTACCGCGATCAGGATCCTGCTGTCGGCCATGCGTTTGCCGCCTCCCCGCTCCACAGCGGCGCCCCCGGCCGCCTCGGCCAGTGTTGCTGGCAGCCCACCGGGCACAGCGGCGACCGGGAGGCAAACCACCGTCATGGCGGAAACCACCGTCTTGAGGTTGACTTTCGCCGCAGCGGGCCCTGGTCGATCTTGGTGCGCTCGCCGGTTTCCCTCCTCCCCGCGAGGGCGCGTGGCGACGACCTCGAGGGCGGCCGTGATGTCCGGCGAGGGCCGGAGGGCCGCGTGCTGCCTTCGGTGTTCGGGGATGCGGGGGCGTGGACGCGGACGGGTGCACTGAGGGTGAATAAAGGGCATTTCGTCTACATCAACCGCCCACTAAGAGGAACCGTCTGGGCCGTTCAGGACAGGCTGCCCTTTTCACAGACCCGGCGGGCGACCTCGCGGAGCTTGATGTTCTTCTTCTGTGAGTAGCGGCGCAGCACGTCGAACGCCTGGGCTTCGGTGATGTGGTGGCGGCCCATGAGGATGCCCATGGCCTCGCCGATGACGTGGCGGGTGGCGACGGCGTGCTCCATTTGGGCATGGGTGCGGGCGCTGGAGAAGGCGATGGCCGCGTGGGAGGCCAGGAGCAGCCCGGCCAGCTCGCTGTCCTCGGTGAACGCCCCGGGTTCGCGGGAGTAGAAGTTCAGCGCACCGAGTTCTTCGTCGTCGGTGAACAGCAGGAAGCCCATCAGGCTGCCCACACCGAGCGCGCGGGCCTGGGGGGCGTAGCCGGGCCAGCGCTGGTAGTCATTGGTGAGGTTGGAAATACGGAAGACCCGCTGCCCCCGCGCGCTGTGGGCGGCGTCGAAGCACGGCCCTTCACCCAGCTGCTGTTGCAGCTGATCGCTGTCGATGACCAGTTGGTGGGTGGGGGCGAGACTCTCCACCTTCGTGTCGTGCCGGATGAGGATGCCGGCCGCGTCACAGCCGTCGACCAGCTCGGTGGCCGCCGCAGTGATCCGCCGGAGCGTGGTGTCCACCGAGTCCTGTGCGAGGAGATCCCGCGCCATCGACGTCATCTGCTGAGCGAACCATCCCCAGTCCACTTGGTTCTCCACTTGTCGTTCCGCCTGGACAGACCTCATACCCAGCCTTCCACGCGGGCATCACGGCACAGCGGAACGGATACCGACGCCAGGCATCGTGGCGGCCTCATCGAGAGGAAAGGCAGGGATCTCTCGCACGCTCAGGCGAGGGTGGCGACGCCGATGCCGATGCCGATGAACAGCCATCCGGTCGTCAGCTCCCAGCGGTGACGGAACTTCGGTCGGGCCAGGAGCGCCCGTAGGCGTGTGGCGACGGCGACCAGGGCGAACCAGTAGACGATGCCGATGAGGACGTCCAACGTACCGAGGAAGAAGATCTGCCGGGTCATCGATCCGTCGCCGTTGACGAACTGCGGCAGGATGCTGATGAAGAACAGTGCCGCTTTGGGGTTGAGCACATTGGTGAGGAAGCCCTGCATGAAGCCGGCCCGCCACCGCCCTCGGGCGGGGTCGGCCGTCGCGGGGTCCTCCGGTGCCGGGCCGTCCTCCGGGCCGGTGGGCTTCGCCTGCTCGGCGGACTGCTCGCGGGCGGCCCGTCGGGCTGCCAGCACGGTCCGTACCCCGAGGTAGACGAGGTAGGCCGCGCCGAGCAGCTTGATGGCGTCGTAGACCATGGGGGATCGGGCGGCGATCAGTGACAGCCCGGTGGCGGCGGCGAGCATGTGCACGCACAGCCCGGCCTGGGCGCCCAGCCCCGCGGCCCGGCCCTTCGACGGATGCTCGGTCGCGGACCGGAGCACCACGAGGAAGTCCGGCCCGGGCACGACGTACGCCACCAGCACCACACCAAGGAATCCGACGAGGTCGATCGACATCCGCTCTCCGTTCGACAGCCCCGTGGCCGGTCCGCCGCCGGGGGCGGTTGGTCCAAGAGCGTGAGCGCCTGGAGCTGGGACGTTGTATCCAATGTCAGGCCACGAAGGTCCGTACGCCCACCACTGAGGCGACGGCCTCGTCGAGTATCCCGAGGCCCTGCTCCAGTTGTCCGTGCGCCACTGTCAGCGGCGGCAGGATCTTGGCCACCTCGTCGTGTGCGCCGGCCGTCTCCAGCAGCAGGCCGTTGCGGTAGGCGGCGTCGCACACCTCGCGGGCCGCGCCCGGACGGTCGAAGGGCAGACCCCACGCCAGGCCGCACCCGCGAGGTGCGGGCAGTCCATGTCGGCGGGCGGTCTCCGCGAGGGCACGTCCCACCTGCCCGCCCAGCGCGGTGGTCCTTGTTTCCAGCACGCTGTCGGACCAGAACAGTTCCAGCGCCCGGGCCGCGGTGACGAACGCCGGGTTGTAGCCACGGAAGGTGCCGTTGTGCTCGCCCGGCTTCCACGCGTCGTACTCGGGGCGTATCAGCGTCAGCGCCATGGGCATCCCGTACCCGCTGATGGACTTGGACAAGCAGACGAGGTCGGGGACGATCCCGGCCCGCTCGAAGGAGAAGAACGGCCCCGTGCGCCCGCAGCCCATCTGGATGTCGTCCACCACGAGCAGCGTGCCATGCTCCCGGGCCCAGGAAGCCAGAGCGCGCAGCCAGACCGGACGGGCCGGATTGATACCGCCCTCGCCCTGTACGGTCTCCACCACGACGGCGGCGAGCGGCCCGCCCTCGGCGGCGGTGTCCAGTGCCCGGGTAAGCCGGGCCGTCGCCCGGTCGTCGTCGTCCGCGGGGTTGTCGAAGGGTACTGGCACGGTGTGCGGCAGCGGGACGCCCGCCCCGGCGCGTTTCATCGGGTTGGAGGTGACCGCCAGCGCACCGAGCGTCATCCCGTGGAAGCCGCGTTCGAAGTAGGCGACGGTGTGTCGCCCGGTGACCTTCCGGGCGAGCTTGAGGGCGGCCTCGACCGCGTTGGTACCGCCGGGTCCGGGGAACTGGACGCGGTAGTCCAGGCCGCGCGGTGTGAGGATCAGATCCCTCAACCGCTCCAGGAAGACGCGTTTGGCCGTGGTCTGCATGTCGAGCCCGTGCGTGACGCCGTCGCCGGACAGGTACTTCAGCAGTGCTTCTTTCAGCTCGGGCGGGTTGTGTCCGTAGTTGAGGGCGCCGGCGCCGGCGAAGAAGTCGATGAAGGACCGTCCGGACTCGTCTCGCAGCACGGCGCCGTGTGCGGTGGTGAACACGGTGGGCCAGGCTCGGCTGTAGGTGCGGACTTCTGATTCCATGGTGGCGAAGATGCTCATGCTCTTGTCCCTGTCAGACGTGGGTGCGGGTGTGGGTGCGGGGCCTGGCCACGCCGGTGGGGCGGGGTCAGCCGGTCACGGCGTTCTGCTGATGCCGGTAGAGCACCAGGGCCCGTGCGTCGGGGTCCTGTGCGGTCCACAGGGCACGGCCGATCAGCAGGGTGTGATCGAGGACGGCGGGAGCCTGGTCGAGCCGGCACACCACGGTGGCGGCTGTCCCCGCCAGCACCGGGCAGCCCTCTTCCTGCCGGTGGGGGACGCCCTGGAAGCGCTCCGCCGCAGGCAGCCGGGCGAAACGGTCCATCAGGTCCCGCTGCTGCCAGCTGAGGATGTTGACGGCGAACCGGCCGTGGTCACGGGCGTGCCCCACCGTACGGCCGGCGCTGGCGAGCGAGACCAGTACCGAGGGCGGCTCGGTGGACAACGAGAGCAGGGCGTTGGCGGTGCAGCCGACGGGTCCGTCGGGGCCGGCGGTCGTGATGACGGCGACGCCGGTGGCGAGCTGCGCCATGGTGGCGCAGAACTCCTCACGGCCGGCCAGCTGAGCAGGGGTAGTCGTGGTCATGGTCACGTAACCGGGTTCCTTTCGGAAGGGGGCCTGCGGCGGGCGCCGGAGGCGGTCTGGTCCGCGGGGCGGGGTGCCGTGCCGGGCGCGGCCGGGCAGGCCATATCCAGGGCGGCGAGTACGGCGTTGCGGTCGGTCTTTCCGTTGAGGTTGAGCGGCAGAGCCGGCAGACGCAGCAGAGTGCGCGGCACCATGTACGGGGGCAGCCGCTGCTGCAGCGCCTCCAGCAAGGGCGCCGAATCGGTGGCGTCCCCGGTGTAGACCGCCTGCAGGACGGGGGCGGACCGGTCGGTGCGGGCCACCACGACCGCGTCGACGACGTCGGGGCGCGAGCGCAGCGCCTCTTCGACCTCGCCCAGCTCGACCCGGTAGCCGCTGATCTTGACCTGGCTGTCGAGACGGCCCAGGTGCACCAGTTCGTCGCCGTCCCGTGTCACCCGGTCGCCGGTGCGGTACCAGTGCGCCTCGGTGAGCTGCCCGCCCGTGTAGGGGGCGAGGCCCGTGCCGGGTTCACCGGCGGCGAACCGGCCCAGATCGTCGGCCGGGTCCAGGTAGCCGGGGAACCGCTGCGCGCCGCGTACCAGCAGTTCGCCCTCGGTATCGGGGCGCATCTCCCCGTCCGCCACCAGGGTCTCGGCGCCTGGGTGGGCCCTGCCGATGGGGACGGTGCCGTTGGCGGTGCGCGGCCAGTCGGCCGGGTCGGCGGGCAGACGGTAGCCGGTGCAGGTGACGGTGAGCTCTGTGGGGCCGTAGAGGTTCTCCAGGCGGGCGCCGGGGGCGGCCGCGGCGAAGGACCGGGCCTGTTGCAGGGTGAGCGGTTCGCCCGCGAAGGCCGCGTATCGCAGGGTCGGCATCGAGTTCGGTGGCAACCGCCGCAGCCGGGCGGCGAGCGAGACCACCGACGGCACGGAGAACCAGTGGGTCAGCCCGTGTCGCGCCACGAAGCCGGCCGGGTCCATCAGTTCGTCCCGGGTGGGCACCACAAGGGCCGCACCGGTGCTCCAGGCCACGAACATGTCGAAGACGGAAGGGTCGAAGGTCAGGTCGAAGGTCTGCGACAGCCGACTCTGCGGCCCGGCGCCGGTCCGCTGGACGGCGTGGTCCAGGTAGGCGTCGGTGTTGGCGTGCTGGATCACCACCCCCTTGGGCCGTCCCGTGGAGCCGGAGGTGAACAGGATGTACGCGGTGTCCTGCGGGCCCGGGCCGGCGAGAGCGCGCAGGTCCGCACCGTCCACGCGGTCGGTGAGGGCGACCGGGACGAGCGGTGCGGCCCGGCCCGCCGGCCGGGCGTCGCGTGCCGCGTCGGCCAGCACCAGCGCCGCGCCGGCCTGCCGTACGACGGCCTCGTTGCGGCCCGGCGGAGCGGCCGGGTTGAGCGGCACCACCGCGGCTCCCAGCCGCTGCACGGCCAGGTAGGCGGCGTACGTCACGGGTGTCCGATCCGCCAGCAGGGCGACCCGGCGGGGCGGTGGTCCGTCGGCGCACAGTTGGGCGGCCAGTGCCTCGGCGCGGGTGCGCAGCTCCGCGTAGGACAGCGTGGTGTCTTGGGCGGTGAGCGCCGGGCGGTCGGGATGACGGTCGGCCGTGCGGGCGAAGCGGTCCCACAGGGTGAGCGTGGACGTCGGCACCGGAATCACGCTTTCTGCCGTGCGTGTGACCGGGCGGCCGGCCGGCCGGTGGGGACGCCGTAGCCATGGGCCGCGTGCACCGGCGAGGCCGCCGCCTCCAGCTCCGCCAGAGCCGTGAACGCGCCGTCGGCCAAGGACGGCCTCGGACGGCCGCGGCGCGCGGAGTTCGCGGCGAACCGGAGCATCCGGGGCAGCTCGCGCCACTTCGCGGTGGTGGCCTCGACGGCCTCCCGCTCAGCTCGGGCGAGCGTGGTGCCGGCCCCGGCCAGCAGGTGGGCGTCGCGGAACAGATGGTGCTGCGCCGCCGCCCAGACGTCCTCCAGCACGCCTCGCGAGCCGTCGCCCTCCAGGTCCGCGGCGAGCAGCCGCGCTGTCTCCTCCAGGGCGGCGGCCCCGGTCGGCCAGGGACCGCCGGGCAACCGCTCCTCGGTGGTCCCCTCCTCCTCGGTCAGCCACTGGTAGGTCTCGTGCGTCGGCGGTGCCACCGGGAAGCCGAAGGCCAGCGTGTTGCGAGTGCGGTGCACCTCCGAAAGCCCGCGGGGAAAGGCGAGCAGCGCGGTGAACTCGGCCTCGGACAGCTCCCCGGCGAACGGGTCCTGGGAGCCGCCGCCGCTGAACAGGGCTGTGAAGCCGTCCGTCACGTGCCAGTCCCCGTCCTGCGTGCGGCCGTCCACCACGACCAGGTGCGGCGCATGGTCGTCGGCCGTACCGGACAGCCAGGGCAGCGCGGCGCTGTTCGCGACGGCCAGGACCCTGCCGCGCTCGGCCAGTTCGGCGGCGATGCCCGTGCGGGCCGTCGCGGCGTCGGGGGCGCCCCGGTATCCGAGCCTGCTGCCGCCGGGGAGGTTGTTCAGTGCGCGGTCGTGGTGGGAGAAGTGCCCGGTGGCCGGGTCGACCGCGAGCCGCACGGAGCGGGCCAGCAGGTCGAGGGAGCCGGGGACGCGTGCGGACAGGTAGCCGGCGAGGTTCTCCGTGTAGCAGCTCAGGCCCACGCCGGTGGGCGCGGTGGAATCAGTGCGCATCAGGGGTCCTCCACAAGAAATAGGGGATACGGCCGACCTGTGGCCCCGGGCGGGGCACGGCCGTCGAGGTTCTACGGGTCGTCCGGTCGGTCACCGAGGGCGCCGGCCGGGTCTTCGGGGCCCGTCTGCGCCGGGCCGAACGCGCAGGCCAGCGCGGCCGTCTCGGTACCCGCCGCGGCCAGCCAGGCCAGTCGGCGCCAGTGCAGCGGGCCCCAGGTGCCGTCCGGGCCCTCCGGGTCGGCCGGCACCCGCCAGGGCGCGCCCGACAGGCCGGTGCCGCGCGCCTTCACGCACGCCTCCTGCACGGTCCACACCCGGGCGAAGTCGTGGGCGGCGTTGTCGGACTCCATGGACGCCAGCCGCGCCGCCGTCTCCGGCGGACAGCAGCGGCGCAGCATCCCGGGCGACGGCGACCGGGGTACCTGTACGTCGACACCGATGTCCAGTCCGTCGCCCACGGCGGCCGCCGTGTAGGGACCGCTGTGCGAGACGCTCACCCCGGTGTGGGGCGCGCCGGGCAGCCGGGGCCGGCCGGCCGGCTCGGGGACCACCGGCCCGCGGGCTTCCTCCTCATCCATGACCTTGGCGAGGAGCAGCCGCAGCAGCGTCCGGCCGGCCAGGTGCTCGCGGCCCCGCCAGGTCGCCATGTGGGCGGCTGTCCGGTGTTCCTCGGGGCGCAGCCGGTCCAGAGCCGCGGGGGTCGCCAGCACCCGGTCCACCCGGGCCAGGACGAGGGTGACGCCCGGCGCCGGCCTCCACAGGCGGGCGATGGGTTCGTCGGCGGGCGACGGGGCGGTGAGGGTGTCAGACAAGGGTGGTCTCCTGGTCCAGCAGGCTGAGCGACCCGTTGGCCAGATGTAGCCGGTCGTTGCCGTAGTTCAGCGACGCGGACCGCAGGTCGCGCAGGGCGCGCTCCAGGGCGAGCGGCTGGTTGCGCAGGTAGCCGTGTCGCAGGCCGACCAGCTCGATCAGCTCCTCCACGGCGGCCGGGCACTGCTCCGAGGCCGTCACCTTCAGGGAGTTGACCAGCAGCTGCCAGGGCGCGCCGCCGCGCTCCTGCTCGGAGAGGGTGCCGTAGACGTCGGCTGTGTGGCTCAGCATGGCCTGCACCGTGTCGATGCGTTGGCGGGCCCGGGACAGGCGGGTCAGCAGCAGCTCGCTCTTGAGGTCCCGGCGGCGCCGCTCCTCGGGGCTGCGCAGCAGCCGCAGGGTGCGGGAGAGGGCACCGGCGGCCGTCCCCAGCCAGCAGGCGCTCCAGCCGAGGTGGGCCAGCGGGGCGAAGACGTCGACGGTGACCCGGCGGAAGTCGCCGTGTACGCCGACGACCTGGTCGTGCGGCACCGCCCCGGTGAAGCGCATCGGCACACTGTGCGTGCCGCGCATGCCCATCGGGTCCCAGCCGCCGAGGACCTGTACGTCCAGCTGGTCGCGTTCGGCGTAGACCAGCGACACCTGTCCGTCGGAGGTGGCCCCGGGGGCCAGGGCGGTGATCAGGTAGGCGTCCGCGTGAGCGCCGCCGGTGACGATGGGCGCCATCCGGTCCAGTTCGATCAGGTCGCCCTCACGCCGGGTGCCGGTCTGTGAGCTGAGCAGGTGCCCGCCCTTGCCGGCCTCGGTGGTGACCGAGCCCAGGTACAGATCGCCCCGGGCCACCCCCGGCAGCACCCGCTCGCGCAGTTCCTCGGAGGCGTGGTGGACCAGCGCGGCGACCTGCTGGCCGTGCATGGCGAACACCATGGCCGCCGACATGTCCTGCCGGGCGATCATCTGGGAGACGGCCAGCAGGTCGGGGACGGTGCCGTCCAGGCCCCCGTAGCGGGCCGGGACCAGCAGGCCCAGGAGCCCGGAGGTGCGCATCGCGGTCAGGGCCTCCGCCGGGAAGGCCGCCTTCTCGTCGCTCTCGGCCGCGTGCCGCTCGACCGTGTCGAGGACAGGCTCGAGGCGCTGGGCCAGCGCGGGGTCGAGGGACCTCACCGGGTGTCCGTCTCGGCGGCGGAGCGGGCGGTTTCCATGGCCGCCCACAGGGCGCCGGCGGTCTCGAAGTTGGAGTCCGAGAGCTGGTCGTCGGGGAGGGCCACCCCGCAGTTGTCCTCCAGGTCGAAGACGAGGTCGATCGCCTGCATGGAGTTGAGTCCCAGGTCGCGCAGCCGGTCCTCGGGCTGCAGTTCCTGGTCGGGGGTGAGGTAGCGCAGGTGGGGACGGAGGGTGTCGACGAAGGCCTGGTTCATGGTGGTTCTCCTCACGAAAGGTGGGTCGGACGGTGTGCGTGGTGGTGCCTCGGGTCCTCCGGGCGGTGCCGAGGGGGCCGTGCGGGCGCTCACCCGGCGGCGGCACGCCGGACGAAGGTCAGCCGGTCGCTGCGCAGTACCCGGTCCCCGTCGGTGACGACTTCGAGCGGGGCCGGGTGGCCGAGGAAGAGCACGAGGCTGGCGTGCAGTCCGTAGGCACCGGTGTTCGGTACGGAGAGCAGGTCACCGGGAGCGACGGCGGGCAGCGGGTGTGACCTTGCCCAGGTGTCGAGCGGGGTGCACAGCGGGCCGCAGATCATGGCGGGGCCCGGCGGTTCGGCGCCGCCCGCCGAAGTGCCGTCCCCGGCCCCGGTGTCCTCCGGCTCGGCGCCGTCCGGCCGGACCACGTCGGGATGGAGCGGCGGCACCCGCCGCAGCCCGGCCATGCCGCCGAGGTGGTTGATGCCGGTGTCCAGGACGACGACCCGTTGCCCGTGCGAGTCCTTCGCGTCCAGTACCCGGGTCAGCAGCTGTCCGCAGGTGGCCGTCAGATAGCGGCCGGACTCGAAGGCCACCGTGGGGGCGTTCTGCCGCCAGCCGGGCAGCGCCTCGTCCAGTTCGCCCGCCAGCCGATCGGCCAGCCCCGGATAGGCGGGCAGCTCTCCGGCACGGGCGTAGGGGGCGCCGAAGCCGCCACCGAGGTCGATGGTGCGCAGCGGCACCCCGAGCGCCTCTCGCAGGGTGCGCGCCACGGCGATCGCTTCGCTGAAGGAGTCGCCGAGTGCCTGTTCGTCGGCGATGTTGGTGGCCAGGTAGAGGTGCAGACCGTCGATACGGGCGTGCTCGCCGCCGGTGTACCGCTCGGGGTGCGCGGCGATGTCCTCGGCGTCGGCGCCGAACGCGGAGGGGTCCCCGGTCATCCTCAGTCCGGCTCCCCGGCTGCCACCCCCGGGGTTGACGCGCAGCAGATAGGTGACGCGTACGCCGTGCCGGGCTGCGGCGCGGTCCAGTTGGCCGACGCCGTACACGGAGTCGACGGCGAAGTCGCGCACCCCGCCCTTGAGCGCTCCGTCCAGGTCCTCGTCGCGCTTACCGGGGCCGGTGTACAGGATGTCGTGGGCCGGTACACCGGCCTCCAGAGCCGCGTCCAGTTCGCCGGGCGAGGTGACCTCGGCCCGGCAGCCGAGGCCGTACAGCGCGGAGACGACGGCCGGATGCGGGTTGGCCTTGAGCGAGTAGTACAGCTCGCTCGGCTCCGGCAGACAGGACCGCAGCCGGGCGTGCGCGGAGCGCACCACGGCCAGGTCGTAGACGTACGCCGGGGTCTGAACGGGCGGTACGGGCACGGCGGACGGCCGGGGAACGGGAACACGTGCGGCGGGCCCGGCAGGGGGCGCGGTGTCAGTCACGGCCGGCCTCCGCGAGCTGCCCGGCCAGTACGGCCTTCGCGGTCTTGCCGTTGGCGTTGACCGGCAGCGCGTCGACGCGGTGGCACACGCGGGGCACTTTGAAGTCCTCCAGGTGCTCACGCAGCCGGGGCAGGACGGTGACGGGATCGGCGGTGCCGGTGACCACCAGAACGGCCTCGGGCCGAGAGTCCTCGGGCGTCAGGACAGCGGCGGTTTCCACGTCGGGCAGCCGGCGGGCGGCGGCCTCGACCTCGATGGCGCTGACGCGGAAGCCGTCCTGCTTGTAGACGTCGTCGCGGCGGCCGGCGAAGTACAACCGTCCCTCCTCGTCGGTCCATCCGTAGTCGCCGGTGCGCAGCTCGGGGAAGAGACCGTCGCGCCGGGGGAAACGTGCGGCGGTGAGCTCGGGGCGGCGCCAGTATCCGGCCATCACGTGCGGTCCGCGCACGGTGATCTCACCGACCTCGCCGGCGGGCTGCCGTTCGCCCGCCTCGTCGATCACGAAGACCTCGGTGCCGGCGAGCGGCAGCCCGCAGCTGCCCGGGCGGATCAGGTCCTCGTCCGGCTCGCCGATGGTGAGCCGCTTGCACTCGGTGAGCCCGAACATCAGCTGCACGCGCAGACCCGGCAGCACCTCACGCAGTCCGTGCGGGATGTCGGCAGGCAGCGCGGCACCGGTGTTGGTGAGCAGTCGCAGCGGCGGACGCTCTCCGCCGCGTCGTCGCAACAGCCGCAGCAGAGCGGAGGAGACCGGCGGAACGGCCGACAGCACGGTCGCCCGGCTGCGCACCAGGTTGGCCAGGAGCGCCGGACCGGACTCGGCCGCCGACCCGAGCCACACATGGCTGCCGGCGAGCGCGGAGAGGAACACCTGGTAGAGGCCGTAGTCGAAGGAGAGCGGCAGCGGGCAGTAGACGACGTCGTCCGCCCGGTAGCCGAGCCGCTCGGCTATGGCGTGGACGGCGAACATCATCTGCTGGTGGGTGCAGACCACGGCCTTCGGCATCGCGGTGGTGCCGGAGGTGTAGATCAGACAGGCCGGGTCGACGGAGAGCGGCCCGTCGGCGGCGTCCACCTCGTCCACACGACCGTTCCCGCTCCCGGGGTCGGGCGCCGGCCCGGTCGGCGGCGCCGCGTCCAGGTCTTCGGGGGCGGTCACCGCCACGCCTGCCTCACGCAGGACATCCCGGGTGGCGGCCGACGCGGCCACCGCGAGAGCCGGTTCGCAGTCGGCCAGCACATGGCGCAGTACATCGCCACGCACCTGGTCGTGCAGGACGGAGAAGACCACGCCGAGCCGGGAGGCCCCGAACAGCAGCGGCACCAGTGCCGGGCCGCTGTCGCTGGTCACCACCAGCCGGTCGCCGCGGCGCAGTCCGCTCCCGCGCAGCGCCGCCGCGTAACGGTGGCTGGCCCGGACGAGTTCGGCACGGCTGAGGGTGAGGTCCCCGCATGTGACCGCCGGGGCGGCGCCGGGGCCGGCGGTGGGGGTGTCGAGGAGCTCGTGCAGCACGGTGGCTTGCGGGCGGACGCTCATGACCGGGCCGCCTCCGTCTCCCCGGCGGTGCGCAGGACGAGGTCGACCAGTCCGTCGACGCGGCGCAGGACGGCCGGTTCCAGGTCTGCGGGGGCGAACTCGACGTCGTAGGCGTTCTCCAGTCGCTCCACCGTCTCCACCATCTGGTAGGAGGCGAAGCCGTCCAGTTCGCTCAGGTCATCGGTGGCGGCGACCAGCGCGGGATCGGCGTCCAGGACGTCGGCGACGGTGCTCACCACCGTTTCGCGTACCTGTGCGGGTCCGTACGGCATGGTGTCTCCTGGTCCGGTGTGCAGGGCGTCGGCAGCGCCCTGGGCGTCTGCGCGAAGCAGTTCGGCGAATGTGGAGTGGATCTGCGGGGGCACGGGGCGCCCTCGCTGCGCCCGACGCGCGGCCAGATAGCACTGGCCGGCCAGGGCGTCCCACGCGTCGGCCTGGTCGTCGGCGAAGCGCGCGCGAGCGGAACCGGGCAGGTGACGGGCCGCCCACGCGGCGTGCAGTCGACGGGAACGGTGCAGCAGCCAGCTCTCCAACAGCAGCGTGGTGCAGGCCTCCTGTTGGTCCGGGTGGTCGCGGAAGGCGGCGGCGTAACGCTCCGGGGCGTCACCTGCCAGCAGCCGGACGGCCTCCCGGGCGTTGTCAGCCAGAGTCGTCTCCACCGGCCGGTCGGCGGGCCGCGTGGGCCGTACCGTCACCGGCAGGCTGGGCGAGCCGTCGAAAAGGGCGGCTGCCTCCGCTCGTTCGAAGGCGCACACCACCGGCTCCGCCCGGCCATAGGGCGTCTCGTTGTCGTAGGCATCCACCGCCTCTACGCCGGCTCCACCGTCCACGCCTCGCAGCAGCACGCTGTGGTCCATGTGCTGGTGACCGTGGTACGGCAGCCAGGGCATGCAGTACGCGTCGCCGACGACGTACAGCGGACTGCCGTCCTCGGGCAGCAGATCCATCAGCGCCCTGCCTTCTGTCACGGGCCGCCCGGCGTCCAGGGCGAGCCCGAGGGGGCGGCCCATCCGTTCGATCTGGTCGGCCGGGGGCTGCTCGACGGTGGGCAGACGCCCGCCGCCGGGAACGTGCGGAGCGAATCGGAGCCGGGCACCGAGCTCGAGATGGGTGCCGGGCCCGTGTGCTGTGTCGGCCAGGACGGCCGCGTTGACCTGGATGCAGTCCAGTGCCGTGGTGTCGATCCCCCGGATGGCCTCGGCCAGCGAACCGGTGGGAACGGCGGATCCGGAGGCGGGCGCGGTTGCGGGTGTCGGCATCGTCGTGCTCACGCGGCACGTCCTTCGGACCCGGCCGTGGTCAGCACGATGTCGACCAGGTCGCCAACCGTGTAGACGCCTGCGAGTCGATCGTCGGAGATGGTGATGCCGAAGGACTCCTCGATGTCCTCCAGTACGTGGACTATCGCCAGTGAGTCCATCCGCAGGTCCTGTTCCAATCGGGTGCCGGGCGCCAGGCCGGAGGGGCCGACGGGGAGATGTTCGGTGCGGGCCTCGATCAGCGGGGTGAGGCGGTGCAGGATGTCGTTCGTAGTCATGGGTGGGCTGTCTCCTCCGCGTACGGGAGCGGGACGGGCAAAGGACAGGACAGAGGACAGGGCAGGCATGGCCGCTGCCGTGCGCCGGACGAGGGGTGAACGGCGGGGCCGCGACGGTCGCCGGTGCGGCCGGGCACGCGGCAGAGAGGGCCGCTTCAGGCCCGGCAGCGGCTACGGCGAGCCGGCGCGCTGGGTGACTTCGGGGGCCTCCCGGGTGTCCCCGCAGCTGACGAAAACGGTGCCGGGAACGGGCGGGCCGCAGAGTGCCGCCGCCGGGCGAAACAGCCCGACGTATTAGTGTTCCGGCAACGCAGAAAAAAGGCGAGTGATTACCGGTTCCTCAGGAAACAGACCGCATCACAACAGCGGAAGGGAGGTCCGGTGGAAACGCGCTCCGTGAAAATAACTTCTGCCGGGGCGGTCTCCTCATGAACGTCCCTCGTCTCTTTGAATCATCGTTCCGTCGCGACTGACATAACGGGTTCAGCCAATTTGTGGTCGAAGGTCGGGTAGCCCCGATCTTCGACCCCATGTCCGACACTCAGGAAGTGTCTGAAAAGAACCCATGGCCGGTTAATTTTCAGTTATGCCAAATTCTTCTCCCAGACCGGGAACCGCTTGCCGCTCTCAGCCCCGCAGCACATGAAAAACCGCCAATGAGGCCCTTTTCGCACCGTCAGCGCGCCTCTCGACCAGAGACGCCGAGTCAACTTCCAGAGCATGATCGAGACGGTGAATTCTCCACAGAATCAGCCACAGGGCGCCCCGGCCATCCGCCCAAAACCACGCCGCCAGGTCCGAATAAGAAAATCCGGCTGGCACTGGCGCGGTTCCGCCGTACCGTGCTAGACAGATTTGATCGCATTATCCGGACCGATGGAAAAACCCTCCCGTCAACCCTTTCGGCGCACGCCGGCATGAAGATCACCAATAGCTTCACCCCGGCATGCGTGCACATCTCCCCGCGGAATTCATCGCAGCTTCATCCGAGACAGCGAAAGGCCTGCATGAGTGACCTCGACACCCACCACATCACCCTGCGCTCGCCCCGCCCGGAAGACGCGCCAGCGGTCTGGCGACTCGTGCGCGACTCCGACATTCTGGACACCAACAGCCTCTACTACTACAACCTCTGGTTCCGCGACTTCGCCGACACCTCCATCGTCGCGGCCACCTCGGACGGGCAGATCGTCGGCTTCGTCACCGCTTACGTGCGACCCGCCCTGCCGGACACCCTCATGGCCTGGCAGTCGGCCGTCGACCCCGGCCACCACGCACCCGGCCTCGCCGTACGGATGATGCACGAGCTCGCCGATCGCGCCGCCCAGCGAGGAGCCACCTGCCTGGAGACCACCATCAACCCCGGAAACCGCGCCGTCGCCCTCATGCTGCGGCGCTTCGCCCACGAACGCGGGCTCGACGTCCACAGCGAAGTCCTGTTCGCCGCCGAGAACTTTCCCGGCGACGGGACCCACGCCCCGGAGGTGCTCTACCGAATGACCCCGGCGGTGCCGGCCCCGGCACGCCCCACCCCCGGCACCGCCGTCGTGGGCGCGCGATGAGCGACGCACCCCTCCACATCGGCGTGGACCACGGACTCGCTACGGTCACCATCGTCGGCAGCGGCAAGGGGAACGCGCTCGGCGGCACGTTCTGGGACGACCTACGAGACTTCATGGCGACCGTCCGTACCCGCGACGACATCCGTGCCGTCGCCCTCGTCGGAGAGGGCGACACCTTCTCCGTCGGCATGGACCTGCGCTGGTACGTCGTACGTCTGCGGCGCGCCGAGCGCTCCGGCACCCGTACCTTCATGGACGACGACGTACGGCGCCTCCAGCACGCGGTGACCGCTGTCGCGGACTGCCCCAAGCCGGTCGTCGCCCTCATCGACGGCGAGTGCACCGGGGCCGCTCTGGAACTGGTCAGCGCCTGCGACATCCGCTACGCCACCAGTCACGCCCGGTTCTCACTGCCCGAGGCCGAGTTGGGGGTCGTCGCCGACCTCGGCGGTCTGCAGCGGCTTCCCCTGGTGATCAACCAGGGGCACCTGCGCGAGCTGGCCTTCACCGGCAGAACCATCGACGCCCAACGCGCCGAGCGCATCGGCCTGGTCAACGACGTGTACGCCGGCTCCGCGGCACTGCACGACGCGGCCCGCACCCTCGTCGGCGAACTCGGCCGGCACCCCACGCACGTCATGGAGGGCATCAAGCGAGTCCTCGGGGAGACCCACCGGGAAGGAACACAACGCGGGCTCGACCAGTGCGCGCACTGGAACAGCGCACACACCGGGGCCGACGGGCTCCGCCACGCCATGACCGCCCGACTCGACACGACGGCGCCCTGACCGACCCCCGGTCGGCCCCACAGGCCTCCCACCGCACGAAGCCCACCCACGAGGAGAGATCTCATGCACTCGCCCGTACCGGAGCGGCCCCGGCCGCGCCCCGCGATCGTCCGCGGCCTCGCGCTGCGCTTCGTGCTGGTGATCGGCGACCCACGGCTCGCCCACGCCATGCACGTGTCCTGCGTGGACGAGACGATCGACGTCCACTACCCCGAGAGTCACATCAGCTGCCGTCTCCGGCGACTTCCGTCCACCGGCCGTCTGCTGTGCGCCTTCCGCGCCACCCATCTCGCTCCCGACGGCTCGGCGGAGGAGCACCACCACGTGGACCTCGCACTGGAGGGCATCCCCGGATCCGCGACCCAGCGCGAGGCCGTCCTCGACCACATCCACGCCTTCTACTGCGCCGCCGCGGCCTCCCGCGTCCGGATCGCCACCCGCGTGTTGCGGCGCGACAGTCTCCTGCGCCGACCCCACGACCACGTGTTCCTGGCCGCGTCCTGAGAGGTGGTTGTGTCCGGCCACCCCCGGACGTCCGCGACCTGGTGATCGTCGTCAGCGGGGTGCTGCTGACCCTGTGGACGCTGCGGGCCTGGTTCAACCAGCCGTTGCGTCTCGTCGAGGACCACCTGCCCCGACGCGGTCCCCGACCCCGAGATCGAGGACCGCGACACCGAACAGCGACGCGCCGACGAACGTCTGCGCTCCCCCGCCGAGCAGCACCCGGCCGGAACGCCGGCAGACCGGGCCGAGTCCGAGTGGCTGGAGACCTGGCGCGGTGTCTACGACGCCTCCTACACCGGGTCCTGGGACGCGATGGGCGAGGACTTCTCGGGCTGGGACAGCAGCTACGACGGCGCCCCCATTCCGGTGGGCGAGATGCGCGAGTGGCGTGACGCCGTGGTGGACCGCCTCCAGGCGCTCCGGCCGCGCCGGGTACTGGAGATCGGCGTCGGCAGCGGCGCCCTGCTGACCCGCCTGGCACCGCACTGCGAACGTTATGTGGGCACCGACCTGTCACCGGTGGCCGTGACCACGCTCGGCCGGCATGAGCGGCACACCCCCAACTGCGCGAGCGGACCGAACTGATCGCGCAGCCCGCGCATAAGACCGGTCCCTTCACCCCCGGGTCGTTCGGCGTCGTCGTTCTCAACTCGGTCGTGCGGTACTTCCCCAGCGAGGCCTACCTCACCCGCGTCCTGACCACCGCCCTCGGCCTGCTCGCGCCCGGCGGACGTCTCTACGTCGGTGACGTGCGCAACCTGCGCCTGCAGCGCTGCCTCGCGGCCGGTGCACAGGCCCACCGTTCGCCCGACGCCGACCCCGCCTCCCTGCGGGCCCTGATCGACGCCGCGACCGCGGCGGAGAACGAACTCCTCGTCGCACCCGAGTACTTCACGACCCTCACCGCCCGGCCGGGCACGGTCACGGCCGTCGGCATCCGGACCAAGCCAGGCACCGCCCCCAACGAACTCACCCGCTACCGTTACGACGTCGTCCTGACCACCTCCCCGGCCCGCCCCGTCGAACTCGCCCAGGGACCGGAACTGGGCTGGGGAACCGACGTCACCGGCATCGACGCCCTGAGGACGGCGCTGACCTCGCCGGACCACCTCGTGCCGGTCCGTGTCACCGGAGTTCCCAACACCCGCATCCTCGCCGACCTCACGATCGCGCGGCAGGCCGACGGCCTCCCCGCCCCGGCGTGGCCGGGCGCGCCGGACCCGCATGAGTTCCGCCTGCTGGGCCATGACCTGGGCCTCGACATTCTGGTCACCTGGCCGGGTCCGGACGCCACCCGCCTGGATGTGATCTTCGCCCCCGCGACCGGGCACGACTGCTACGACGGCGCCTTCACACCGTCCCCGGAGCCCACGGCCGAATCCCCGCGCTACGCGGTCCTCACCTGCAGCGTCGACGTCCGCCCGGTCCGCCCGACTCCGACTCCTCGATCACCGTCGAGCACGGCGCGTCGGCGTCACCGTCGGGGAGAGGGATCAGGGCCCCTTGGCAGCCGGAGGTCGCGAAACCGATCCGCGCGCCAAGGTGCCCTGTCGCCGCTGCGCCGAGCCCCCTGCTACATGTTGATCATGTGGCCCGCGAGGCCGTGGACGGCTTCCTTGACGGCCTCGCCCAGGGTGGGGTGGGCGTGGACGTTGCGGGCGACCTCGTGGACGGTGAGGTCCCACTGCTGGGCCAGGGTCAGTTCGGGGAGGAGCTCGGTGACGTCGGGGCCGATGAGATGGGCGCCGAGGAGCTCGCCGTACTTGGCGTCGCTGATCAGCTTCACGAAGCCGGTCGCATCCCCGAGGCCGTGGGCCTTGGCGTTCGCGGTGAACGGGAACTTGGCGACCTGGACGTCGTACCCCTTCTCCCTCGCCTGGGCCTCGGTGTAGCCGAAGCTGGCGATCTGCGGCTGGCAGAAGGTGGACCGCGGGATCATCACGTAGTCCAGCTCCATGGTCTCCGCGTCCGCGATCGTCTCGGCGGCGACCACGCCCATCGCCTCGGCGGCGTGCGCGAGCATCAGCTTCGCGGTGACGTCCCCGATGGCGTAGATGTGCGGCACGGAAGTGCGGCAGCGGCCGTCGACGTCGATCGCGCCGCGTTCGGTGACACGCACTCCGGTCTTCTCCAGGCCGTAACCGGTGACGTTCGGCGCGAAGCCGATCGCCTGCAGGACCTTGTCGGCCTCCAGGACCCGCTGGGCGCCGTCCTTGCCGGTGACCGTGACACGGACCTGCGGTCCTGACTCGTCGATCGACTCGACGCGGGTCGAGGTGAGGACGCCGATGCCCAACTTCCGGTACTGCTTGGCCAGTTCGGCGGAGACCTCGGCGTCCTCCAGCGGGGCGATCCGGTCCAGGAACTCGACGACGGTGACCTTCACGCCGTAGTTGTGCAGCACGTAGGCGAACTCGACGCCGATGGCCCCGGCACCGGCGATCACGATCGACCGCGGCAGGTCCTCGGCGAGGATCTGCTCCTCGAACGTCACCACTCGGGACGTACGGCGCGTGCCGGGCAGCAGCTTGGGGCTCGCCCCGGCGGCGATGACGCAGTGGTCGAAGCCGATGGTGCGGGTGTTGCCCTCGTAGTCGGCCACCTGGAGCGTGTGCGGGTCGAGGAACGTGCCGCGACCGCCGATCTCCGTGATCTTGTTCTTCTTCATCAGGTAGTGGACGCCCTTGACCCGGCCGTCCGCGACCTTACGGCTGCGGCGGAAGGCCTCCCCGTAGTCGAAGGAGACCTCGCCCTCGACCTTGATGCCGAAGGTCTTCGCCTCGCGCGTGAAGATGTGCGCGAGCTCGGCGTTGCGCAGCAGGGCCTTGGTGGGGATACAGCCCACGTTCAGACAGACGCCGCCCCAGTACTTCTCCTCGACGACCGCGACGCTCTTGCCCAGTTGGGCGGCCCGGATGGCGGCCACGTACCCGCCGGGGCCCGCGCCGAGTACGACGACGTCGAAGCGCTCACCCTGCTCGTCCATGGACGGATTCCTTTCCACTGGGGCCGCCGGCTCCCGCGAGGGGCCGGCTCGCTCCCGATCGAACTACCTGTTCATCAACTCGACAGCGGCAGCATCCGTCACCGCCCGCCGCAGGGGAGCCGGTGCAGGAGGGAGGCGCATCTGGTCCACCACCTCGGCAACGGTTCCCCGGACATCGCCTTCAGCGCCCCGGCGCCGTGATCTATGCCCGCTCAGCCATCAGCGACGGCGGGCCGACGCCCCGTCGGCTCCTCCGTGTACTCCTCTGCCTCGGCGGCACCGAGCCCGAGGGTGTCGAGGCCGAAGGCGGCGACCGGGCCGTGCGCACGGGGGCTTGAGCACTGCATCCGGCTGTGCCGCGCAGGGTGGCGCCCCACGCCGGAAGGGATCCCGTCATCTCGTACGGATCGGGTCCGGTGAGGGCCGTCGCGGCCAGGGGCCGACGTTGGCGGTCGCGGGCGGCTGCGATCACCGGGGAACGTCCATCGGGGTCCGGCTCGCGCGGCGATCCCGGGAGCCGCTCGGACCACCCCGCCAGAGCGGCCCGTACCTTCGCCAAGCGCAGCAAGGGTGCCTGGAGTGTGGCGGCGATCCGCACCGGGCGCGTCCATCGTCCGAGCCGGCCCAAGCCCACCTCGACACCGACCAGCGTCTGACGTGTGCCTCCTGTGGTCAGGGTGCACGCGTCGCGCAGGGTGCTCCGGTGGATCAGCTCGTCCTCGTGGCCGGAACGGGTGATGAAGAGTCGTGACGTGCTACCGCCAATACGGCCTGATCGGGCATGAGATCCATGGCGGCAGCCCCTCAGAAGCGCCTCGCACAACGTGCGGGTCGTGAGAGGATTCCCGCGAACGGTGATCTGCGGCAACGCGGTCACTCCGAGGCCTGTCGCGGAACTCTCACAGATGAACATCCACGAGAATGGCCGTGTGTGACGCACGGTCGGCGGCGGAGAGTGCCTCCATCATCTCCCCGCGGTGGTGAGGGTCCGCCCGCGATGGCGGCTGTGAAAATCGCTGTCCGATTGTCGGAACGGAGTGATAGAGATTCCGGGTGACAATGACACTCGAGTTCCCCGATCTGTTGCGACTGATCGACGAACGGTCGACCGCCTTCCGCGCCGCGGTCGCCTCCGCACCCAGCCTCGACGTACAGGTGCCGACCTGCCCCGAGTGGACGCTGTTCGATCTGGCGCAGCACATCGGCGAGGGGCGCCGCGACTGGGCCGCCACCGTCGCCGCAGGGCCTGCTCCGGCCAAGTCCGCAGCGGAGGGCGCTCCGGCTGCGCCTCGGGAGCGCGAGGCCCTGCTGGCCTGGTTGGCGGAGTCCACGGAGCAACTGCTGGACGCATTGCGGAAGGCCGGCCCGGATCGCGGTTGCTGGACGTGGTGGGGGACGTCGCAGTCGCCGCAGACCTCCGGTGCCGTAGCTCGGCACCAGCTCCAGCAGTTCGCGGTGCACACCTACGACGCCCAGATCACCGTAGGTGCCCCGCAGCCGCTGCCGGCCGAGGTGGCGCTCGACGGTGTCGACGAGTTCCTGTCCACCTGCGTCGCGACGACGAGTGCCTGGCCGCACAAGCCCGCTGCCGTCGACTTCCACGCCTCCGAGGGCCGCTCCTGGCGCCTCTCGCTCTCCGCCGACGGCGCACGGACCACCCGCCTCCCCGGGCCCGGCACCATCCCGGCCACCGCTGCCGGCCAGGACCCGGTCGCGGCCGCCGCCTCCGCTCGGGGCACAGCCAGCGAGCTGGTCTTCATCCTGTACGACCGTATTCCGATCAACTCCCTGCAGCTCGACGGCGACCGACGTCTCTTCGAGCAGCTCAGCGCCTGGGACCCGGATGAGTAAGACGTGACGATGCGCCACCTCGTACGCCCCGGGGCATGCCTCCCGCCAACGGCTACAACCCCGCCGTGGTGGCCACAGGGGAGCAGACCGTCACGGCTGCGAAGCGGCTGACCAAGGCAGGCCGCCGTGATCGGCGTACCCGACGAAGAGTCGGGAGAGGTGGTGGTCGCCTACGTCCAGCCGCGATCGGGGTCGACCGTCGATCCGTCGGCACTGGAAGCCCTCTGCGCGCGCAGTCTCACCGGCTACAAGCGCCCGACCACGTTCTTCGTGGTGGAAGCCATCCCGACGAACCCGGTCGGTAAGATCGACGAACCCTCGTTGCGTGCGGGCCACGCCGCGCTCTCGGCCCGGTCCTGATCCTCCAGGGCCTTCGTCGTCCGCAGGCCGGGCACGACCTCGCCGCGGACGAGGTCATCGAGTTCGTCGCGCGCCGGTCGCCCCGTACAAGAAGGTCCGGCGGGTCGATTTCATCGACGCCGTCCACAGGTCCGCGTCGGGCAGGATCCTCCGCGAGGATCTCCGCTCCCCGTCCGCACGACACCCGCCGCGCGGTCTCCTCGGCAGGCCACCCCGGGCACAGGCGCCGCGACCCGTCACCGTCGCGGCGCCCTGCGCGAACCGCGGATCAGGTGGTGCCGCCCGGGGGCAGGAGTGCCTCGCCGAGCATGCGCCAGTACGGCATCGCGGACTCGCCCGGCTCGATCCCGATCACCTGCACCGCGACATGATCGGCTCCGGCCTCGACATGGGCGTGGAGCTTCTCGACGATGGTGTCCAGGTCGCCCCAGAACACGAGGTCGTCGACGATGCGGTCGCTGCCACCGGCGATCTCCTCCTCCGAGTAGCCCAGGCGACGGAACTTCGCGATGTTGTAAGGGGAGTTCAGATAGACGTACAGGTGTTCGCGCGCGATCGCGCGGGCCTTGTCGGGGTCCGACTCGAACAGCACCGCGTGCTCGACGCCCAGGAACGCGTCCGGCCCGAGGATCTCGCGCGCCTGCGCGGTGTGCGCCACATTGACGTGATAGGTCTGCGCGCCGGCCGTGCGTTCGCGAGCCAGCGCAAGCATTTTGGGCCCGTACGCGGCCATGATGCGGCGCATCGGAGTCTTCGGCAGCGGGTTGGGAGTCTCGACCGCGTCCATCTCGTCGAGGTACGCCGTCATGGCCGCCAGAGGCTTGGCCCCCAGCCCCTGCCCGCCTCCGAATCCCAGACCGAGCACGTGCCGGTCGGGGTAGGCGTCGGCCAGCAGGAGGGCGGCGCCGTACGCCCACCGGGCCCCGCGTGACCAGATCTGCGCGATGCCGTTGACGACGCGCATGTGCTCAGTGGTGGAGAGCAGATAGCCGGCATGCGTGAGCGCGTCGCGCCCGAGGAGCTCGGGAATCCACAACGCCCGCCACCCCTGATCCTCGAGTTCCTGAACCGACTCGCGTATCAGCGCCGCCGGCTGGACCTCGAAGTCGAAGGTGTAGACCCCGAATGTCCCGAGATCCAGGCCATCAATGCTGCCCATCGAACTCTCCTCACGGATGAAAGAGCAGCCCCCCTCCGGGGGAGCTGAACGGTGCCTGTCCATTGAAGCAGACAGACCTGTCTGTTAACTTGCATCTCATGAGGACCGCGATCGAGCGACGCCCGGCCCGGGACCGCATTCTCGACACGGCGTGCGAGCTGTTCTACGCCCACGGCATCCACGCGGTGGGAGTGGACCGGCTGATCGCCGAGTCGGGAGTCGCCAAGGCCACGCTGTACAAGCAGTTCCCCAGCAAGGACGAGGTGGTCGCCGCCTACCTGCGACGCATGGACGACAGCTGGCGACGCCAGCTGCGCTCGGCGGCGCTCACGGCCGGCGACGACCCACGCGACCAGCTCTTCGGCCTTTTCGTCGCGATGGAACACGCGGCGCGGGAGGGCACGCTGGGCTGCGCGTTCATCAACGCGGCGGCGGAGTACTCCCCCGGCACCACCGCGCACACCATCACCGTCGAGCACAAGCGCGCCGTACGCGACTGGGTGCGCGACCTGGCGGCCGCGGCCGGCGCCACGGACCCCGACATGCTCGCATTCCAGCTCACGGTTCTCATTGACGGCACCCTGGCGGCGACACGCCTCGAACGCGCCGACGCCGCTGCCGAGGCAGCCAAGCGGGCGGCGCGCGACCTGCTCGACGCAGCCTGCCCCCGATAGCTTCCGGGTCCGCCGTCTGCGGTTCGTTCTTCTTTCGGAAGCGGCAACTGCACCAGACAGACCTTTCTGCCCATTGGACAGTCCTTCCAGTTCACTGGGCAGTCCTTTCCATTCACTGGACCGCCCAGAAAGTGGACCCGCGTCTCGCACCTCTCACCGCCTAGCTGGGCGTGCTCGGCGTCCCGGGCCTCACCGCCCACATCGGGCTCGAGCGGTTCGCGAAGATCAAGGAGGGCGACACGGTCTTCGTCTCCGGCGCGGCGGGTGCCATCAGCACCCAGGTCGGCCAGATCGCCAAGCTGGAAGGCGCCGGCCGGGTGATCGGCAGCACGGGCTCGGACGAGAAGGTCAAGCTGCTGGTCGAGGAGTACGGCTACGACGCGGCGTTCAACTACAAGAACGGGCCGGTCGCCGAGCAGCTGACGCAGGCGGCGCCGGACGGCATCGACGTCTACTTCGACAACGTCGGTCCTGGACCGCTCCCCCGCCCGCAACCGCCGCTGGTGCTCGAGATGCCCCGCTGCGGAAACCGCACCGAGGTACGCCTCCATCAGGCGCGCACACGACAGAGCGGCCGGATTACTGAAAGCTGACGGACGACTCCTCAGCTCACTCGGCGGGCCTCATACGAAAGGCGGGGCCAGGGATGCTCTCGATGTCCTGCGCCTGCACGGCGTGGCCCTGTTCGCAGCGGATCCGGGCGTCGACGCGCGCGCCGCATCCACGGTGCCGCGACAGCATGGCCGGGCCCTCCGGGTCGGCGCGGTAGCGGTCACCCCACTGCAGGAGCCCCATCACCGCCGGGACCAGATCCATGCCCTTGGGCGTGATCACATACTTCGGCCGACTTCGCGAACCGGGCTCCTTGTAGGTCTCGACGGCCAGAATCCCTTCTTCCACCAGCATCCGCAGCCGCGCCGCGAGGAGGTTGCGAGGGCAGCCGAGGACACGTTCGAAGTCGCTGAACCGGGACGAGCCGTACCAGACCTCACGCAGGATCAGGATCGTCCACTTCTCACCCACGACCTCAAGAGTCCGGGCAATCGAGCAGTTCGACATGTCCCGGTCGAGGCGGGGGTCCATGCCGGCGCCTTGAGGAACTTCGGTCCACGCATCCATGGGAGCGATTCTAACCGCTTTTGGGTTTACTTTTTAATACTCAGCTATTGGTGCCACGATCAGCCACTCAACCTGGCTGATCCGCCGCCCTGCTCGACGAGATCGGCCGCTGCGCGGGCGCCACCAAGCAGGCGTACACCAAGGACACCACGGCCATCATGGAAGAGATCGCCGCCCGTCCGGCGCCTGGGGTGGGACTTGCGACAACGAGAGTGGCCGTACGGAAAGTGAGGGCTACGGTCGGTCGTCCGACACTTCGCATACGATAGATGCATCCAATTATCTATCGCGGGCAGGTGACTGATGAGTCGCGTTTCGCAAGCACAAGCGCTCGAGAACCGCAGGCGCGCGGTCGCCGCGGCCTCCCAGCTCTTCCGGGAACGTGGCGTGAACGGCATCAGCGTCGCCGAGCTGATGAAGTCCATCGGGCTGACGACGGGCGGCTTCTACAAGCAGTTCCCCTCCAAGGAGGCTCTGGTGGCCGAGGCGGCTCAAGCCGCTTTCGGGGACCTCGACCTGCTCCTGGCGTCGTTCGACACGGCCCACGGCGATCACGACACCGCGCGCGGCGCCCTCGTCGACTTCTACCTGTCGGCCGAGCACCGTGACCAGCCCGGCACCGGTTGCCCCACCGCCGGATTCGCAGGGGACATGGCTCGCGAGCCCACAGCCGGGGCGGTGCGCGAGACATACGCGGGCGGAGTCGAGGAATTCGCCGCGTGGCTGTCCGCCGACACCAACGACGGCCTTCCCATGGTGGCCACCCTGGTCGGCGCGATCCTGCTCGCCCGGGCCACGGCGGGCACAGAACTGTCGGAGAGGATCCTGGAATCGACCCACAAAGCCCTGACTGCCTCACAGGGCCTTGACCCGGAATCCTGAGACGGGCCATTCAACGGGGCCCAATGCCACGGGCGAGCGGGTATGTGCGCCCCGCGCCTTCTGAACCGCTCCTCGCCCACAACCGCCGCCGGCGGTCCATGTCCCGCTGCGGCAACCGCACCGGAGTACCGAGGTCCGCCCCCACCAAGCCCGCGGCCAGGCGGAGCGGAGGCCAAGTCGCTGGGCGTGCGCCACCAGCCCTTCTTCATGCAGGCCAATGGCTCCCAGCTGCGCAAACTCGACGCCCTCTACGACAGCGGGAAGCTCCGCCCGGTCATCGACAGCACCTTCCCGTTCGACCAGACGCTCGATGCGATGGCGCACGTCGAGCAGGGCCGCACCAAGGGCGGCGAGGTCGTGGTCTTGACGGCGCCGGACAACGACTGAGAGCAGTCCGGCCGCCGACCTTCCGTGCGGCACGGT
This sequence comes from Streptomyces kryoterrae, assembly GCF_054072135.1. Lineage (NCBI taxonomy): Bacteria > Bacillati > Actinomycetota > Actinomycetes > Kitasatosporales > Streptomycetaceae > Streptomyces > Streptomyces kryoterrae. Next base: position 2,106,077 of record NZ_CM133358.1, read on the forward strand.
CAACGGAGGGTCCAGGGTCGCCGTCGCCGTCGGCGATCCAATGGCGACCACGGTCACGGAGAGCCGCCGCCGCAGGCGTCCCCGTGCCATTCCTCATGCCGTACGGCTCGCGACACCACGCGCCACACAGCCCACGACGCCCCGAGCCGTGGTCGAGCCCTCGCACCCGCGACCTGTCAGGAGTGCGATCACGTCGGACGGACCGCCACGCATGCGTGGGCAGACATGCTCAGGCCGGCGGTGTCCGTCCGCCGAGCGACGCACGTTGCCAGTCGGGAGCGCGGTCCTTGTCGACCAGGGCCGCACGGACACCCTCCAGGAAGTCCGGCGTACGGATGGTCGTGCGCGTGAGGATGAGCTCGGTGGCCAGACACTCGCGCAACGTGTGCTGTCTGCCCCGGACCAGCAGGGCGTGCGTGATCTCCAGGCTCTGCGGCGAGGCGGACTCCAGGGCGGCCAGCGCGGTTGCCGCCCAGGGGGTGTCGAGGTGGCGCAGGCGTTTCTCGATCTCGCCGAGGGTCGGCGCGCCGAACGCCCGGTCCACGTCCCCGCGCACCTCCGCCAGCCCGCTGCCCGCCACCGGGGATCGGCCGGCGAGGCGGTTCAGGACCACGTCCACCGGGTCGCCGGGGTTGTCGGCCAGGGCATCGATGACCGCGTCGAGCCCGTCCGCGGGGACGAAGTGCGTGGCCATACCCGTGTACAGGGCGTCGGCCGCGTCGAGCCGGTGCCCGGTCAGGCCCAGGTACATGCCGATCGCGCCGGGCAGCCTCGGCAGGAAGTAGCTGGCCCCGACGTCCGGGAAGAACCCGATCCCGGTCTCCGGCATCGCCAGCACCGCGCTCTCGGTGACGACGCGGAAGCCGCCGTGGACGGACAGACCGAGACCGCCGCCCATGCACAGCCCGTCGATGAGCGACACGACCGGGACCGGATACTCGGCGATCCGGGCGTTGAGCCGGTACTCGGAGGCGAAGAACCGCTCACTGGCCTCGGCGTCCCCGGCGAGGCTGTGCTCGCGGATCGTGCGGATGTCTCCACCTGCACAGAACGCCTTCGTGCTGGTACTGGCGAGCACCACAGCCGACAGCGGTGTGTGCTCCCACTCGGCGAGCACACGGTCGATGGCGACGACCATGCCCGTTGTCAGGGCGTTGAGCGCCTTGGGCCGGTTCAAAAGGATGCGGCCGACGCCCCGGTGGACGTCGGCGAGAATCTCGACCGCAGCCGTATCACTCATCGGTCGTCACCTCGTCGTCCGCGCGGACCTGCTGTCGTGGCCATCACGTTCCTCACTCGCCGGTTGTCAGGCGTAGATCTGCGCGTAGAGATCCTGGATCTCGTCCACGGTGGGTACGACGGGGTTGTTGGCCGGGGATCCGGACGCGAGCGCCTGCTCGGCCATGAGGGGCAACAGCCGGAACCACTCGTCCTTGTCGATGCCGTGGGCTTGGGGGGTGGGCACCCCAAGATCCTGGCACAGGGCGCGGAGCGCCTCCACGAGCTTGTCGGCGGCCAGGGCGTCGCTGTCGCCGTCGGTGGCGGCTCCGAGGGCGCGGGCGCAGTCGGCGTACCGGCTCGCGGCGGCGGGCACGGAGAACGCGGTCACCGCGGGGAAGAGCATCGCGTTCGACAGACCGTGGGCGACGTGGAAGTGGGCGCCGATCGGACGGCTCATGCCGTGCACCAGCGCCACGCCGGCGTTGGAGAAGGCGATGCCGGCCTGGGTCGCGGCGAGCATCATCGCCTCGCGAGCCCTGAGGTCTCCCCCGTCGGCGTAGACGCGCCGGAGGTGGCGGCCGATGGTCCGGATCGCGCTCAGGGCGAGGCCGTCGGAGAACGGATTTGCCTTCCGGCTCACATACGCCTCGACGGCATGGGTGAGCGCGTCGACGCCGGTGTCGGCGGTCAGCCGGGCAGGCATCGACAGGGTCAGGTCGGTCGTCGGATCCGGGACGGTACCCACACCCGCCCTCGTACGGGTACGCCGCCGACACCCCCAGCTCCAGGTCGAACTCATCACCGCGACACGGCAGCTCGCTCTGCGGCCGTCCGGTTTCGATCTCGCTCTCGTCATCGGCGTTCCCTCCAGCAGCCGCCTGGTGACCGAGCACCTCACCGACTACACGCTGGGGCTCTACGCCTGCGACGACTACCTCACCCGGTACGGCCGACCTGGGACGGTGGCCGAGCTGCGCGAGCACCCGCTCATCTTCTCCATCGAGTCGATGCTGCAGGTCTGCGACCTCGACATCGAGCGCCACCTTCCCGGCATGACCCCCGCCGTCTCCTCGACGAACGCCTTCGCCCAACTCGAAGCCACTCAGCGGGGAGCCGGCATCGGCGTCCTGCCGGCCTACCTGACCCGGCGGACGCAACTGCGCCGACTGCTCCCCGACGAGATCGACATCCGGCTCCCCATCACCCTGGCCGTCCGCCGCGAGGCGGTGACGCACCCGGCCGTACGCGCCGTTTGGTCCGCTCTACGGCAAGAGGTCACCGAGCGGGCCGTCGAACTGCTTCCGGAGTGAACGCCAAGGAGTTTCCGGTGCGGTGAATCAGGGCGATGACGCAGCCGAGGACCACCCTGCTGATCGCCGGGGCCTGAGGCTGGGCCGCGCTTCAGCGAGGCAGCAGGACGTCAACCTGCCCCCGGATGTCCTGCACGATCTCGTCGACGCTCAAGGCGATGTTCACGCTCGCCGCCATGCTGAGGAACATCACGGCGGACACGATGTGTGCCAGCGTCGCGGCGTCGCCCTCTGTGACCCGCTCGTCCCGGCGCAGCACGGCGGCGATGGCCTCCTCGGTCTGCGCGACGATGACGAGTGCCGCGCTGTGCCGGGGCTCCTCGGGGTCGCCGAAGGCCATCTCCCGCAGGTAGGTGCGTCCGTTGTCGATCTGGCTCCGGTTGCACTCCACGAGCGGCCGGACGATCGCCAGCACCGCGTCCAGCACGCCGGGAATCGTCTCGGCGTCCGCCCGGCCCTGCTCGAGCGCTTCGGCGTACTTGGCGTTCTGCACAAGGAGGAGGAGTTCGCCCTTGGTCTTGGCATAGAGGAACAGGGTCCCGGTGCCGATGTCGGCCTTGTCGGCGATCTGCTGGGTCGTGACCTCGTCGACGCCGTGTTCGGCGAACAGTTCACTGGCGGCAGCGACGATGCGGTCGAGTTTTTCCTGCTTGTTCCGCTCACGCCGTCCGACCGACTGGGAGGCGACAGACATGGCGGTGTCCTCCGGGAATAGATTCTGACTGCAGTCAGTTATGATTACAGTCATTACTGCGTGGGCTCGAATGTGGCTCCGCTCATTCTCCCACGGCGGGGCGAGGAGTCATTGCTCCATCCGTGCACAGCCACGCAGCTCACATCCCTTGGAAAGAAGGAACCAATGCCCTCTCTCGATGGAGCAGTCGTCCTCGTCACCGGCGCCAATGGCGGTATCGGCACGCACTTCGTCCACGACGCCCTGGCTCGCGGCGCCGCCAAGGTCTACGCGACCGCCCGTTCCCCCCGCGCCTGGGACGATGAACGCATCGTCCCGCTGACCCTCGACGTCACCGACTCCGCGTCGATCGACGCGGCCGTCGCCGCCGCGGCGGACGTCACCGTGCTCGTCAACAACGCGGGCGCCATCCCGCCGAGCGCCAGCCTGCTGGACGTCACCGAGGCGGACATCCGGGCGAACATGGAGACGAACTTCTTCGGACCGGTCTTCCTCGCCCGCGCCTTCGCACCGGTCCTCGCCGCCAAGCAGGGGGCGGTCCTCGTCGACGTGCACTCCGTTGCCAGCTGGTACGCCTTCGGCGGTGCCTACAGCGCGTCCAAGGCCGCACTGTGGTCGGCCACCAACTCGCTGCGCATCGAGTTCGCCCCCATGGGCATCCATGTGACGGGTGTGCACATGGGCTACGTCGACACCGGTATGGCCGCGCACGCCGACGGACCCAAGATGGCGCCGGCGCAGCTGGTGACGACGGTCTACGACGCCGTCGAGGCCGGCGAATACGAGGTCTTGGCCGACGAGTTGACCGCGCAGGTCAAGGCGGCTCTGAGCGGCCCGGTCGAGGCGCTTTACCCGGACCTGCACAGCACGAACGCCTGAGCCTGTTCTTCGGTCCCGACCTGATCTCTTCACGCGGAGTCCCCGTGATCAACGGGGTCGAACGGCTGGCCGGCGCCGAGGAGGCACGCACCTTCTCGCGGTCGTCGAGCCGCCGATGATATGGGCGGTCGACCCAGCGGCCGCCCGATCAGCAGCGCGGTACCACCGTGATGACGGACCATCGCGGCTGTCGGGCCACGGGCTCGGGCGGTGCCAGGCGCCGCGAGTTCGGCCCGGTCTGTGCCGGTGCACTCGGTCAGGCCATGCTCGGCGAGCACTTCGTCGAGCATCGTCCGGTGCAGTTCGTCCAGCGACCGCCAGGGCACTTCCCCGAACGCGACCCGCAGCAGTGTCGGCGGGTGCAGGCTGCGCCGACGGGGGTGAGTCCTGGTCAATCGGCCTGTGCCCCGACGCGGGCGCCGACGCGCTCGAATTCGCCCGCGATGCTGGTGCGCCGGCCGACCACGGTACCGAAGGCATGGCTCCAGCTGCGTGAGGGGTATCAGACGGCGAGGAGGGCCAGGAAGCCCGGGGCGGGTGGATTGCCGGGCAGATCCGGCGGTCCCGCGTCCCGTCTGCGCGCCGCTCACTCCTCGTAGTGCGGGAGGATGTCGCCGTTCTTGACGTAGGTGAGGGCGGCGGTGACGTCGTAGGCGTGGATCACGGAGACCTGCGGTGCCAGCCGGTTGGACAGGTCCTCGATCACGTTGCCGGTGAAGAAGGCGTCCCGTGCCGCGGTGTCGGTGAACCCGAGGCCGACCGAGGCGTGGAAGTGCTGGTTGTGGGGGTTGTCGTGGGCGACGTCCGGGGTGTCCCAGAGCTTTTCGATCCAGGGCAGGAACGTCTGCGTGCGCAGCTCCTTCAGCACTCCGGTGCCGGCGAGCGCGGGAGCGAGCTGCTCGTTGACGAACTTCCGGAAGGCGCCGGCGCCGACACCGTCCCTGCGGCGAAGGTAGATCAGCGCGCGGGCACCGACCGCCTCTCCGGGGCCTGCGACGTCGTACCACCGAGAGGAGTTCGGCGGGCCGGCGTAGAGCAGGGTGCGGCGGAACACGTTGATCTCGTCGGCGTAGGCCAGCTTCGTCTGCTTGCGCCCCTTCAGGGGTGCGAGCGCCGATCGGAAGGTGACTTCCGCGACGCCGTCGACCTTCCGGTCGGCGGGGATCGCCGTCTGGACCCCGTCGATGGCCGGCCACCGGCCCGTGTTGTGCTCGGCGAGGTGGATCTGCCGGTACTCCTCCAGGCCCGGGGTGGCGGAGATGATCCCCGAGTGCGGGCCCTTCCAGTGGTCCATGCCCTTCTGGCGGGGCTGGTCGGTGCGCACCCACAGCAGGATCGAGGAGGTGAGAGGCTTCTTCACTTCCCCGGGCGCGACGGCCGGTGACGTGCTCATGATGCTGCCCTTTTCTTCCTGGTCAGGCGGTTGTCACGGGGCGAGGAACTCGACCGCCACGGGGGCGAACCGGTCGTGGAACTGGAAGATGCCGCCGTGCCCGGAGTCGGGATAGATGATCAGCTCACTGCCCTTGATGCGCCGGTGCAGGTCCTCCGACAGGACCGACGGCACCATGCGGTCGTTGTCGCCGTTGGCGATCAGGGTGGGCTGCGTGATCGACGACAGGTCGTCGGGGGTGGAGCGCCCCCACTTCTTGATCGCCTTCAGCTGCGTCTGGAACGCCTTGGTCTTGATGTCCGCGTCGCGGTCGACGGTGCGCTCCTTGAGCCGGTCGACGAACGCGCGCGCGGCGGGCTTGCCGGTGGCGTTGCGGTTGAAGAACAGGAACTCCTTGGGGTCCGAGCGGGTCAACGTGGCGCGCAGGATGTCCCAGTAGGTGACTCTGGCGACCTTGTCCATGTCCTTGCCGCCCTTGGGCCCGGTGCCGGTGAGGACCAGCTTGCGGACGAGCTCGGGGTGCTTGACCACCAGGGCCTGAGCGACCATGCCGCCGAGGGAGAAGGAGAAGACGTCGATCTTGTCGTGCCCGAGCGCCTTGATGAAGGTGTAGGCGTCGTCGGCCATCGCCTCGACACTGTCCGGCACCTGGCCGGTGGACCCCCCGACACCGCGGTTGTCGAAGGCGATGACGTGACGGCCCTTCGCGATGGGATCGATGATGCGGGGGTCCCAGTTGTCCAGGGTCGCGGCGAGGTGGACGAAGAAGACGACGGGGATGCCACCCTTCGGTCCCAGCTCGCGGTAGGCGTAGGTGACGCCACCGGCGTTGACGGTGCGGGCCGGGGCCTTCGCGTAGGACGTGATGACGGCTTCGTTCGGGGTGCCGGTGCTGCTCATGACGGATTCTCCTCGTGCGTTTTGTGTCGCTGTGTGTTCTGTGTCGCCCTGCGTGGTTACGGCGGGTCAGCTGTTGCCGATGACGGCCTTGCCGCGGATGCCACCCCGGGACAGGGACTCCAGCGCCTGCGGGGTCTGGTCGAAGCCGACCACCCTGCCCACGACCGGGCGCACCACGCCCTGGTCGACGAGGGCGGTGATCTGGCGGAGCTGGTCGCCGCTGGCGCGCATGAGCAGGAACTCGTACGTCACGCCGAGCTTCTTGGCCTGCCTGCGGATCTTGCCGCTCAGGCCTGCGACCGCCAGGCGCAGCAGCGGGTTCAGGCCGGCCTCGCGGGCGAACGCGGGGTCCGGGGGCCCGGCGATCCCGATAACTTTGCCGCCGGGCTTGAGCACCCGCAGGGACTTCTCGAGCGTCTCCCCACCGAGGCTGTCCAGCACCAGGTCGTAGCCGGTCAGGAGCTGTTCGAAGTCCTGGGTGCGGTAATCGATCACCGTGTCCGCGCCGAGCGCGCGCACGAAGTCCGCGTTGGAACCACTGGCGGTCGTGGCGACGCTCGCACCGAGGTGCGAGGCGAGCTGGATCGCGATCGAACCGACCCCGCCGGCGCCGGCGTGGATGAGAACCTTCTGCCCGGGCCGCACCTTCCCGCGCTCCACCAGCGCCTGCCACGCCGTGAGCGCCACCAGCGGCAGCGAGCCCGCCTCATCCATGCTGATCGAGACGGGCTTGAGCGCCACGTCGCCCTCAGCGACGGCGATGCGCTCGGCGAACGTGCCGATGCGGTCCTGGTCGGGCCGGCCGTAGACCTCGTCTCCGGGCTTGAAGCCGCGAACCGCCGCCCCGACGCTGATGACGGTGCCCGCGACGTCGTTGCCCAGGATCAGCGGCAGCTTGTAGGGCAGGATCTGCTTGAACTCACCGGCGCGGATCTTCTCGTCCAGCGGGTTCAGCCCGGCAGCCTCCACCCGCACCAGCACGTCGTGCTCCCCCACGGTGGGCTCGGGGACGTCCGCCTCCTGCAGCGGCTCCTTGTACTTGGTGACGACGAACGCTCTCATGGGGCGTCTCTCCTTGTTTTCATCCTATTTATCCAGGTTCGAGACCAGGTCGGCCAATTCAGCACGACATCCGGGGTCTCGCCTCGTTCAATCAATCCGAGTACACTCAACTATGAGTGGACTCAGAATTATTGTCAAGGGAGGTCCCCATGGGACGCGGTCACCTGCCGATCGGGCGCCGCGAGCGGGCCAAACAAGCCAAGCGCGAGCGCATCATGACCGCGGCCCGCGAGCTGTTCGCCGAACACGGCGTCAGCGGGGTCACGACGCAGCAGATCGCCCACCGGGCCGACGTCGCGATCGGCACCCTCTACCTGTACGCGTCCACGAAGGCCGAGTTGCTGATCATGGTGCAGAACGAGAAGTTCGCCGCCGCCATCGACGTCGGCCTCGCCGCCGCGAACGACGCCGTCGGACAGGGCGCGCTGGAGCCGGTCGTCGCCCTCATCCGTCCCGTGGTGGAGTGCGTGAGGGAGCACAACGAGAACGGCCGCACGTACCTGCACGAACTCGTCTTCGGCGACCCGGCCGAGCCCTACCGACAAGCGGGTCTGGCCCTTGCCGGCCACCTCGAGGACGGCATCACCGGCCTGCTCACCCGCAACGAGTACATCGGTGCCACCGACGCGGCCACGCTGGCGCGGGTGATCACCGCGATCATCCACATGAACACCACCGCCACCGTGTACCTGCACCGCAGCGACGAAGCCGTCCTCGCCGACATCCGCGACCAGATCCACGCCACCCTGACGCCCCACCACCGCGCCGCATGACCACTCGCTCGACGAGCCAACCAACCCATGCCCGATGCCCCGTAAAGGGCCTCCGCGCATCCGTGGGGTGATTCCAACCTCACCTAAGTTTACTTTTCTATACTCAGCCAGTAGCATCATGACCAGCGCATCGACCCGGCTTCCGCGAGGGAACCCCGCACCGCACCCGTCCGAGAAGGCACCACCATGGGAGTAAGCCCCGAGGCACGCGAGTTCGCGGAGTTCCTCGCGAGCGTGAGCGCGAAGTCGTCGACACCCGGCCTCGACCTGGCCGTCATCCGCGACATCGTCGACTCGAACCACAAGGCGTCGACCGAGCCGGAAGGCGTCACCTACGCCGAAGTGGACGCGACGGCGTCCCCGCCCTGTGGGCCATCCCCGAGGGCGCCGACCCCGACAGGGCGCTGCTCCACTTCCACTTCGGCGGATCCGTCACCGCCTCCATGCACTCCGACCGCAAGGCCGCGGGCCACATCGCGAAGGCGGCCGGAGCCCGCTCGCTCGTCGTGGACTTCCGCCTGGCACCCGAAAACCCCTACCCCGCACAGCTCGACGACGCCGAGACCGCCTACCGCTGGCTGCTCTCGCAGGGCTACGAGCCGCGGAACATCGGCAGCACGGGCCACTCGATCGGCGGCACCCTCGCGGTGATGCTCCCGCTGCGCCTGCTCGCGAAGGGCGAGGCGACTCCGGGCGCGATCGTCAGCGTCTCACCGTGGACCGACCTCACCATCCAGAACGCGTCGGTGGACGAGAACGAGGACAGCGACAGGATGCTCAGCAGGAACACCCTCGAACTCTTCCGAGGAGCCTGGCTGCAGGACCCCGCGGTGGACTTCGCCGACCCCGCGATCAGCATCGCGAACGCCGATCTGACCGGCCTGCCCCCCACGGCCGTCCACTACGGCGAGTACGAGACCCTCGCCGACGACGGCGCCGCACTCGGCCGCCGCCTCGCGGACTTCAAGGTCGTCTCCGAGGTCCACCCGCTGCCCGAAGGGCAGCACTCGTTCGTCCTGGGCGCGGGGCGCGTACCCGAGGTGGACCAGGCGATCCAGCAGATGGGTCACTGGCTGCGCAAGCACCTCGGCGCGTGAGCAGAAGCTGTATCTGACGGCGGGCCTGTTGACGGCCAGGCCGCCGCACCACGCCATGCCGGTGACCGGTCCGCCGGTCTCCGGCATCCTGCTCGACCATGCCGGCCGGCATGCGGTACATGTGTCCGACACCGTTCCGCACGCAGCCCCACCACCGTCGCTCGATGCCACAAAGGAGTGCGCGAGGGGAACGTACGAGGACGTCTTCCGCTCCAGTACCGAAGACCCGGAGAGCTTCTGACTGAAGGCGGCAGCGGGCATCGACTGGGATGTCGCTCCGCGACGCGCCCTTGACTCCTCCGGCACCCCGTTCCACCACTGGTTTCCCGACGGGCGACTCAACGTCTGTTTCAACGCGCTCGACCTGCACGTCGAAGCCGGCCGAGGCGAACAACCCGCGCCCGTCCACGACTCCCCCGTGACCGACACCCGCCGCACCTACACCGACATGAGGTTCTCCACCTCCTGGCCCGCCCTCCCAGCGTCAGCCTTTGCCTGTCCTGAGGGCTTTCGTGTGTCGGGCCCCGAAGGAAGCCGGCGTCCTCATCAACCCCGTCCTAGCAGGTCACAGCCGTTTCTGCCCCGATAGGCCCAGGTCAGCAGGATGCCTCGGACTTACCGGCGGTAACATGTGAGCCGTGTGACGTTCGCCGCTCCTCCCCTCGGGGGTGGGCAGCGCGGTTACTCGCAAGTAGCATGGGAGTGAGCGCCCGCTCAGCGGTTGCGTTTCGCAGCAGTGCCGTCCCGCACCTTTGGAGGAGAGCCATCGTGCCTCGTACCGTCAGGGATGTCGTCTTCGTCGACGGCGTCCGCACCCCGTTCGGCAAGGCGGGCCCGAAGGGCATCTACCACGAGACCCGTGCCGACGACCTCGTCGTGAAGGCGATCCGGGAGCTGCTGCGCCGCAACCCGGCTCTCGACCCGAAGAAGATCGACGAGGTCGCCATCGCCGCGACCACGCAGATCGGCGACCAGGGCCTGACCCTGGGCCGCACGGCGGGCATTCTCGCCGGGCTGCCGCAGTCCGTCCCGGGTTACTCCATCGACCGGATGTGTGCGGGCGCGCTGACCGCCGTCACCACCGCCGCCGGTTCGATCGCCTTCGGCGCGTACGACGCCGTCATCGCCGGTGGCGTCGAGCACATGGGCCGCCACCCCATGGGCGAGGGCGTCGACCCGAACCCGCGGTTCGTGAGCGAGAAGCTCGTCGACGAGTCGGCCCTGTTCATGGGCATGACCGCCGAGAACCTGCACGACCGTTACCCGCACATCACCAAGCTGCGCGCCGACGAGTACGCCGTACGCTCACAGGAGAAGGCCGCCAAGGCGTACGCCAACGGCAAGATCCAGCAGGACCTGGTGCCCATCTCCGTACGGAACACCAACGCGGAGGTCGGCGAGACGGGCTTCGGCCTGGTCACCGCCGACGAGCCGATGCGGCCGGGGACCACCCTGGAGAACCTGAGCGGGCTGAAGACGCCGTTCCGTGTGCACGGGCGGGTCACCGCCGGCAACGCGGCCGGTCTGAACGACGGCGCCACCGCGTCGATCATCGCGTCCGAGGACTTCGCGCGCGAGAACGACCTGCCCGTCAAGATGCGCCTCGTCTCGTACGCCTTCGTCGGCGTCGAGCCCGAGGTCATGGGCTACGGCCCGATCCCGGCGACCGAGAAGGCCCTCGCCAAGGCCGGACTCGGCATCGGTGACATCGGCCTGTTCGAGGTCAACGAGGCCTTCGCCGTCCAGGTCCTGGCCTTCCTCGACCACTACGGCATCGCGGACGACGACGCGCGCGTGAACCAGTACGGCGGCGCCATCGCCTTCGGCCACCCGCTCGCCTCGTCGGGTGTGCGTCTGATGACGCAGCTCGCTCGCCAGTTCGAGGAGCAGCCGGAGGTCCGCTACGGCCTCACCACCATGTGCGTCGGCTTCGGCATGGGCGCGACCGTCATCTGGGAGAACCCGCACCACAAGGACGCCGGAGGCGACAAGTGAGCACCACCGAACTCCTCAAGGGCGCGGCCGAGCTGTTCCCCGACGAGGTCGTGACGTCCGCGCACGTACGCCACCTCGATCTCCCGTTCAACGCCGGTCGCTTCGCGCTGATCACGCTCGACAACGGCTTCGACCACACCAAGCCGACCACCTTCGGCCCGGCCTCGCTGGCGAACCTGAGCATCGCCATCGACCAGGTCGAGAAGGAGGCGTCGGCCGGCGAGATCGTCGGTGTGGGTATCACCGGCAAGCCGTTCATCTTCGCGGTCGGCGCGGACCTCAAGGGCGTCGAGCTCCTGAAGAACCACTCCGACGCGCTCGCCATCGGCAAGGGCGGCCACGAGGTCTTCAAGCGGCTGGCCCAGATCGCGGTCCCGACCTTCGGCTACTACAACGGCGCCGCCATGGGCGGTGGCGTCGAGGTCGGTCTGCACTGCTCGTACCGGACCGTCTCCGCGGCCCTGCCGGCCTTCTCGCTGCCCGAGGTCTTCCTCGGTCTGGTTCCCGGCTGGGGCGGCTGCACGCTCCTGCCGAACCTGATCGGCGCCGACAAGGCCGTCACGGTGATCATCGAGAACTCGCTCAACCAGAACAAGCAGCTCAAGGGCGGTCAGGTCTACGACCTCGGGATCGCCGACGCGCTCTTCGAGGGCGCGGACTTCCTGGAGCAGTCGCTGGTGTGGACGGCCGCCGTCCTCAAGGGCGAGATCGTCGTCGAGCGCCCGGCGATCGACCGTGGCGAGGCCTGGGACCAGGCCGTCGCGCGCGGCCGGTCCGTCGCCGACAGCAAGGTGCACGGGGCCGCCCCGGCCGCCTACCGCGCGCTGGACATCATCGCCGCGGCCAAGGACGGCGACCTGCAGAAGGGCTACGACGCCGAGGACGTGGCGCTCGCCGACCTGATCATGGGTGGCGAACTGCGCTCCGGCATCTACGCCTTCAACCTGGTCCAGAAGCGTGGCAAGCGTCCGGCGGGCGCGCCGGACAAGTCGCTCGCGCGTCCGGTCACCAAGGTCGGCGTCGTCGGCGCGGGCCTGATGGCCTCGCAGCTCGCGCTGCTCTTCCTGCGCCGCCTCGAAGTGCCGGTCGTGCTGACCGACATCGACCAGGAGCGCGTCGACAAGGGTGTGGGCTACGTCCACGCCGAGATCGACAAGCTGCTGCTCAAGGGCCGCGTCAACCAGGACAAGGCCAACCGCCTCAAGGCCCTGGTGACGGGTGTCCTGGACAAGGCGGAGGGCTTCTCCGACGCCGACTTCATCATCGAGGCCGTCTTCGAGGAGATCGGCGTCAAGCAGCAGGTGTTCGCGGAGGTCGAGGCGGTCGCCCCGGCGCACGCGATCCTCGCGACGAACACGTCGTCCCTGTCGGTGACGGAGATGGCGTCGAAGCTGAAGAACCCCGAGCGGGTTGTGGGCTTCCACTTCTTCAACCCGGTCGCGATCCTGCCGCTCCTGGAGATCGTGCGCGGCGAGCAGACCGACGACGTCTCGCTGGCGACGGCGTTCGGTGTCGCCAAGAAGCTGAAGAAGACCGCGGTACTCGTGAAGGACGCTCCGGCGTTCGTCGTGAACCGTATCCTTACCCGCTTCATGGGCGAGATCCAGAACGTGATCGACGAGGGTACGTCGGTCGAGGTCGCGGAGAAGGCGGTGGAGCCGCTGGGTCTGCCGATGTCGCCGCTGGTACTGCTGGAGCTGGTCGGCCCGGCGATCGGTCTGCACGTCTCGGAGACGTTGAACCGGGCGTTCCCGGACCGCTTCACGGTCTCCCCGAACCTCGCCGCCGTCGTCAAGGCGGGCAAGCGTGGCTTCTACGTGTACGACAGCGGGAAGCCCGAGTTGGACCCCGAGGTCGCCGCGCTGCTGAAGCAGGGTGATGTCGCGCTGAGCGAGGAGCAGGTGCGGGACCGGGTGCTCGACGCGGTCGCCCAGGAGATCGGGCTCATGCTCGACGAGGGTGTCGTGGCCGAGGCCCAGGACATCGACCTGTGCCTGATCACCGGCGCGGGGTGGCCCTTCCACCTGGGCGGGGTCACGCCGTACCTGGACCGGGAGGGTGTCTCCGAGCGGGTGAACGGGAAGCGGTTCCTGGAGGCCGGGGTGGCTTCCGTACCGGTGTAACCGTCGGTTCGTCGTGGTTGCCGGGTGCCCTGTACGCCGTGTTGGTGGCGTGCGGGGCACTCGGGTTTTCGCCCCCGCCGCCCCTACCCGTCCCATCCTCGGGGGCTCCGCCCCCGAACCCCCGCTCCTCAAACGCCGGAGGGGCTGGAGATGCCGGCCGGCATTTTCAGCCCGTCCGGCGTTTGAGGACGAGGCCGTTCAGGCCGAAGCGGGGATCTGGGGCCGGCAGCCCCCGGGGACGGGATGGGACGGGTAGGGGCGGCGGGGGCGAGAAGAGCCCGTCACACCACGACCCACGCCTCCAGCGCCAGCCCCGCCTCCCGCTTTCGCCGCGCGACCCTCAGCTCGCCGCCCCCGGGGACCACCGTCGCCGCGACCACTCTGCCATCCACGTCCTCCGTCAGCGACACCCTTGCGTCCAGGGGGAGTTGGGGGCCCGACTCCGTCCACCACGCCCCCGCCGACTCCTGCTCGGTCGGATACGCGGCGAACGCCACCCGCCCGCTCGCCGAGCGCTGCGCGAGCAACGTGCAGTCGACCTCGTCCAGCGTGCAGCGGATGACCGACACCGGGCCGGGACCGGCCCCCGGGAGCAGTTCGACCGGCTCGCTGCCCGGCCGCCACGCGCACACCGTGTCCGTGTCGTCCGTGTAGAACAGCGTCACGTGGTCGTCGGACGTGACCAGCGCCCGCAGACTGCCCTGACGGGCCGTCGCCTTCAGCGGGCTCTCGTCGAGTTCCGGGATCCAGCCGGGGCCGCCCTGCGTCCAGCGCAGGATGCCGTGGGGCGAGTTGCCGTACAGCTCGACGCGGCCGGAGGCACGCGTGACGGCCGTCAACTGCTCTTCCACGTCCTCGCCCTTGAGGTCGCGCCAGGGACCCCAGCCGCCGCGCTCCTTCTGGCCGCGCATGCTGACGCCGCCCACGGCGTTCCGTACGAAGACATGGGCGCGGCCCTCCGCGTCGACGGCGACCGCCGGTACGCCGGTCCGGTCGCCCTTCTGGTTCGGGTGGCCGAGGGGCGTCCAGTCGAGGGCGGCGAGGGCAGGGCGGAAGTGTGTCGTGTGGACGAGTCCCGCCTCCCCCTTCACCGTGGGCCGCCAGGTCGCCAAGTGGGCGTACTCGTCGGCGCCTTGGCCGACGCCGAGCGTGGGATGCACGCGCTGGTCGCCGCCGATGCGCCGGGGCGGGAGCCAGGGCCCGCCGGGCCGGGACTCCGCGCGGCAGACGATGCCGTCTCCCACGGCGTCGTACGCGGTCAGCCGGCCGTCGCGACCCCGTATGAGCCAGTCGCCGTTGACCGACTCGGGACACCCCGCGGCCGTGGTGGGGGAAGGAGGAACAATGGGCACTGGACTACTTTAGTGTGCTCTTACCTTTGCCGCGCCCCCCGGCCCCCTCATCCGGTAGCCCTGATTCCGGTCCCGCGTGCGACCCTGATCCGCATGGATGCCCCGCTGCTCGTGATCGTCGACGCCGCGAATGTCGTCGGCTCGGTACCCGACGGCTGGTGGCGGGACCGGCACGGGGCGGCGCAACGCCTGCGGGACCGGCTGGTGGCGTACGCGGAGAGCGGGTTGCCGGGGCGGGCGGGGCCCGTGGAGATCGTCCTGGTGGTCGAGGGCGCGGCCCGTGGGGTGGCTTCGGTGCCGGGCGTACGGGTGGAGTCGGCGCCCGGCAGCGGGGACGACCGGATGGTCGAGCTGGTCGCCGAGTTCGCGGACCGGGAGCGCCTTGTCGTCACCGCCGATCGTGAACTGCGGCGCAGGGTAGCCGAGTTGGGTGCCGAGGTCACCGGGCCCCGTACGGTACGGAGCGACTAGCGCACGTCGTACCGGTACGGAGCCCTCTGGCCAACTCCGCCGACCTCTCGGGTCAGTTGGTGTCGGCCGTCGCCTTCTGCTCCTGTCCGAGGCGGCTGTGGGAGCGGCCGTACAGGAAGTACACGAGGAAGCCGATCGCCATCCAGACGCCGAACCGGAGCCAGGTCTCGGCGGGCAGGTTCAGCATCAGCCAGAACGAGGCGAGCACCGACAGGACCGGGACGAACGGCACCCACGGGGTCCGGAAGGCCCGGGGCAGGTCGGGGCGGGACCCGCGGAGGATGACCACGCCGATCGCGACGACCACGAAGGCGAACAGCGTCCCGATGTTGACCAGTTCGGCGAGTTCGCTCAGCGGGGTGAAGCCGGCGACGATCGCGATGATCACGCCCAGCAGGATCGTCGGCCGGTGCGGGGTCCTGAAGCGCGGGTGGACGTGGGAGAAGAAGGTGGGCAGCAGGCCGTCGCGGCTCATCGCGAAGAAGACCCGGGTCTGGCCGAGGAGAAGGATCATGCAGACCGTCGTCAGGCCGACGGCGGCGCCGAAGCTGATGAAGCCGGCGAACCACGGGTGCCCGGTGGCCTTGAAGGCGTCGGCGAGCGGTGCGGTCACCGACAGTTCGGTGTAGTGCTGCATACCGGTCACCACGATCGACACCGCGACGTACAGGGTGGTGCAGATGACGAGGGAGCCGAGGATGCCCCGGGGCATGTCCCGCTGCGGGTTCCTGGTCTCCTCGGCGGCCGTGGCCACCACGTCGAAGCCGATGAAGGCGAAGAAGACGACGGAGGCGGCGGTGAAGACGCCCATCACACCGAAGTTGGACGGTGCCCACCCGAACATCAGCTGGATGAGCGGCGACTGGAGGCCGCCGCCGGCCGGCACCTCCTGCGCCTTCGGGATGAACGGGTGGTAGTTGTCGCTCTTGACGAAGAAGGCGCCCGCGATGATCACGACGAGGACGACGGCCACCTTGATGGCGACAACGACCGAGGTGAGGCGCGCGGAGAGCTTCGTGCCGATCACGAGGATGCCGGTCAGCGCCAGGACCAGCGCGGCGGCGAGGATGTCGAAGCCGAAGCCGTCGGCCCCGTCCCGGCCGCTGAGCGCCTCCGGCAGATGCCAGCCGGCGTTGTCGAGGAGGGAGGTGATGTACCCGGACCAGCCGACGGCCACCACCGCCGTACCGAGTGCGAACTCCAGTACCAGGTCCCAGCCGATGATCCAGGCGGGCAGTTCGCCGAGCGAGGCGTAGGAGAACGTGTACGCGGACCCGGCCACCGGGACCGTGGAGGCGAACTCGGCGTAGCAGAGCGCCGCGAGGGCGCAGACGACTCCGGCGACCGCGAAGGCCAGGGCGACGGCGGGGCCGGCGTTGTTCTTGGCGACCGTGCCGGTGAGGACGAAGATGCCGGTGCCGATGATGACCCCGACGCCGAAGACCGTCAGATCCAGCGCGGACAGGGATTTCTTGAGCGCGTGTTCTGGTTCCTCGGTGTCGCGGATGGACTGTTCGACCTTCTTCGTCCTGAAGAGGGTGCTGCTCACGGGCGTACCTCCCACGCTGTGTCGTCCCCGACATGATCAAGAGGGGGCGATGGGGGTCCCCCCGGTCGAGTGAAGCCGAGACTGGGGGAGCGCCTGCCCCGGCGCGCGGGATTTCACGCTAATGGGCCGGTTCCACCACCGTAAAGAGTGGGGGAACCGGCCCATTGGAGCTCAGCCGTGGGTCAGCCCTGGGTCAGTCGCGGGCGGACTCCACCGAGTCGACCTCGGACTGCTCGAACCGTCCGTCGATCCTGGAGACCAGCCCGGTGACCTGGCGGGCGATGTCCGGTGCCGTCAGGCCGATCTCCGCCATGACCTCGGCCCGGGAGGCGTGGTCGAGGAAGCGCGGCGGGATACCGAAGTCGCGCAGCGGTACGTCGACACCCGCGTCCCGCAGTGCCTGCGCGACGGCCGAACCGACGCCGCCCACCCGGGAGTTGTCCTCGACGGTGACGACCACGCGGTGCCGCTCGGCGAGCGGCACCATCGCCTCGTCGACCGGCTTGACCCAGCGCGGGTCGACGACGGTGGTCGAGATGCCCTGCTGGTCCAGCAGCCCGGCGATCTCCAGGCACATCGGCGCCAGCGCGCCCACGGAGACGAGGAGCACGTCCGGCGTTTCGGTGCCGGGCTCGCGCAGCACGTCCATGCCGCCGACGCGTCCCACCGCGGGTACGGCGGGGCCGACGGCGCCCTTCGAGAAGCGGACGACGGTCGGCGCGTCGTCGACCTCGACGGCCTCGCGGAGCTGCGCGCGGACCTGGTCGGCGTCGCGCGGCGCGGCGAGCCTGAGGCCGGGGACCACCTGGAGGATCGACATGTCCCACATACCGTTGTGCGAGGCCCCGTCGGTGCCGGTGACGCCGGCCCGGTCGAGCACGAACGTCACGCCGCACTTGTGCAGCGCCACGTCCATGAGGACCTGGTCGAAGGCCCGGTTCAGGAAGGTGGCGTACACCGCGAAGACGGGGTGCACTCCCCCGGTGGCGAGCCCGGCCGCCGAGACGGCGCCGTGCTGCTCGGCGATGCCGACGTCGTAGATGCGGTCCGGGAAGGCGTCCGCGAACTTCTTCAAGCCCACGGGCTGGAGCATCGCGGCCGTGATCGCGACGATGTCCTCGCGCTCCTGGCCGAGTTGGACCATCTCGTCGCCGAAGACGGAGGTCCAGTCGGCGCCCGAAACCTTGACCGGCAGGCCCGTGTCGGGGTGGATGGGTCCGATGCCGTGGAAGCGGTCGGCCTCGTCCTGGAGGGCGGGCTGGTAGCCGCGGCCCTTCTCGGTGAGGCAGTGCACGATGACCGGGCCGCCGAAGCGCTTGGCGCGGGCCAGCGCGGACTCCAGGGCCTCGATGTCGTGGCCGTCGATCGGGCCGACGTACTTGAGCCCCAGGTCCTCGAACATGCCCTGCGGGGCGATGAAGTCCTTGAGGCCCTTCTTGGCGCCGTGCAGGGTCTCGTACAGCGGTCTGCCGACGACCGGGGTGCGCTCCAGCAGGTCCTTGCCCTTGGCGAGGAAGCGCTCGTAGCCGTCCGTCGTGCGCAGGGTGGCCAGGTGGTTGGCGAGGCCGCCGATGGTCGGCGCGTACGACCGCTCGTTGTCGTTGACGACGATGACCAGCGGTCGGTCCTTGGCGTCGGCGATGTTGTTCAGCGCCTCCCAGGCCATCCCGCCGGTGAGCGCGCCGTCACCGATGACGGCGACGACGTGGTGGTCGTCGCGTTTCAGTACCTGGTTGGACTTCGCCAGACCGTCGGCCCAGCCGAGGACCGTCGAGGCGTGCGAGTTCTCGATGACGTCGTGCTCGGACTCGGCCTGCGAGGGGTAGCCCGACAGGCCGCCCTTCATCTTCAGCCGTGAGAAGTCCTGGCGGCCGGTGAGCAGCTTGTGGACGTAGGACTGGTGGCCCGTGTCCCACAGGACCTTGTCCTTCGGCGACTCGAAGACCCGGTGCAGCGCGATGGTGAGCTCGACGACCCCGAGGTTGGGGCCGAGGTGGCCGCCGGTCTTGGAGACCGCGTCGACGAGGAAGGTCCGGATCTCCTCGGCCAGCTGGTCGAGCTGTTCCAGGCTGAGCCGGTCAAGATCGCGCGGTCCCTTGATGCGGGTCAGCAGCGGCACCCGTGCCTCCTTGCAGTAGAGCTGATCGAGCTTTCGCCGGGCGTGTCGAGTCTAGTGTTCCGCCTTCGCGACCAACGCCCGGCCTCTGCGTGATACGTCACGTGATCGGCCGTACCCAGGAAACGTGTCGTCCATGACACGCCTGTGCCCGGCACCGCGATGCGGATGCCGGGCACATTTGTTCGAAAGTGCGCCAGGGGCGCCGCTTTCAGGGGCGCGGGGGCGCCATCAGGCTCGACCCGCCGCCTTCTGGCTCTTGCGCGACAGGGAGTCGATCACAACGGCACCCAGGAGCACCGCACCAGTGATCATGTACTGGATCGACGTGTTCATGTTCAGCAGGTCCAGACCCGTCTGGATCGACTGGATCACCAGCATGCCCAGCAGCGCCGACCACACCGTGCCCCGCCCGCCGAAGAGGCTGGTGCCACCGATGACCGCCGCCGCGATCGCCAGCATCAGGGTGTTGCCGCCACCGGACGTCAGCGAAGCGCTCTGCGTCTGTCCGGCGAAGAACATGCCGCCGATCGCGGCGAACCCACCGGCGATCGCGAAGACCGCGATCCGGATCAGCGGGACGTTGATACCCGCACGCCGGGCCGCCTCGATGCCGCCGCCGACCGCGAAGACCTTGCGGCCGAACGTCGTACGCCGCAGCACGAAGTCCACGATCACCAGGCAGGCGAGGAAGATCACCAGCGCGTTGGACACGCCGGAGGAGGAGTTCAGCACGTACGCCGCGACGAACGCGGCCACCGCGAGTGCACCAACGCGCAGCACGATCTCGGCGTTGGTCCGGTAGGGCACTCCCGCGGCCTTGCGGCGGCGCTGTTCGATGACCGATCCGGCGAGCAGCGAGGCCACTCCGAGGCCGGCCAGCAGGTAGGCGCCGATGATGGCCTGGTCCATGAAGAAGGACCGCTGCCCGAGGAGGTGCACCGGGCCGTTGTCGGGGATGTTGATGGTGCCGGTGGAGCCGAGCAGCCACAGCATCAGGCCGTTCCAGCCGAGGAAGCCGGCCAGGGTGACCACGAAGGCCGGTACGCCGAGCTTGGCGAAGAACCAGCCGTGCAGGCTGCCGATACCGACGCCGACAGCGATGGTCAGCAGCAGGGCGAGCCATACGTTCACCCCGTGGTTGACCACGAACACGGCGAACAGTGTGGACGACAGGCCGCTGACGGAGGCGACGGACAGGTCGATCTCGCCGAGCAGCAGCACGAACACCAGGCCGATGGCGATCATGCCGGTGGCCGACAGGTAGAAGCTGATGTTGGACAGGTTCTCGGCGCTGAGGAACCGGTCGTTCTTCACCTGGAAGATGGTCCAGATGACGATCAGGCCGACGACGACCGGCAGGGAGCCGATCTCGCCGCCCTTCACCTTGCGCTTGAACTCTGTCCAGTAGCCCTTCAGGCCCTCTTCACGGACCAGCAGACGCGGGTCGACGACCTGCACGGCCGCGGCCGTGGGATCGTCGGTGGGGGCCACGGTGGCCTGGGATTCGACCACGCCGTCCTTCTTCTCTGTCTTCGACGTGTCGCTCACTTCGCGGCCTCCGTGCTGCGACGCCCCGCACGACGGGTCACGGCGTTTTCCGTGGCCCCGGTGATGGCGGAGATGATCTCTTCCTGACTGGTGTCCTTCACGGAGAAGGAACCGTTGTTCTTGCCCAGGCGCAGCACCGCGACGGTGTCGGCGACCGCCTTGACATCGGCCATGTTGTGGCTGATGAGGATGACGCCGAGGTCGCGCTCGCGCAGCCGCTCGACCAGGTCGAGGACCTGCGCGGTCTGCTCGACGCCGAGGGCGGCGGTGGGCTCGTCGAGGATGACGACCTTGGGGTCACCGATCAGCGCGCGGGCGATGGCGACGACCTGGCGCTGACCGCCGGAGAGGCTCGCGATCGGGATGCGCACGCTGGGGATGCGGATGGAGAGCGTGCTCAGCAGTTCACGCGAGTTCTTCTCCATCGTGACCTCGTCGATGACGCCGCGTCGCAGCAGCTCCCGTCCGAGGTAGAGGTTGCCGACGACATCGAGGTTGTCGCACAGCGCGAGGTCCTGGTAGACCGTCGCGACGCCGAGTCCCTGGGCGTCGTGCGGCTTGTTGATGCTGACCGGGTTGCCCTCCCACTCGATGACGCCGTCATCGATGGGATGCACACCGGCGATCGTCTTGACCAGTGTGGACTTTCCTGCGCCGTTGTCGCCGACGAGCGCGACCACTTCTCCGGCGTGGACCTCCAGTTCGACCTCGGTGAGGGCCTGCACCGCACCGAATCGCTTGGAGACTCCGCGCAACGCCAACACGGGCGTAGCGGACACGTTAACCATCTCCTTCGCCGCCTGACCGGCGGGGATGCCGCGCTGTCAATAGGCGCGGAGGGTTGTGCACAAGGCACTGGTTTACAGGGTGAACATGCGCGATTCCGCTGCCGATGGCAACGGTTCCGTCCGACGCCCGTCCCGGCAGCGGGGTCTGAAGGCCGGGGCGGGCGTCGGACAGGTCTCGCGGGACCGCCGGGCGGTCATGTCCGGGTGAGCGCCCGTGAGCGCTCACCCGGTGCCGGCGATCGGGGTGTGCCTACTGAAGACCGGCGGTCTTGCAGGCGGCGGCGAACTCGGCGGTGCAGATATCGGCCACGGTGTACAGCTTGTCCTTGATCACGGTGTCGTTGATGTTGGCCTTGGTCAGCGCGACCGGGGTCAGCAGCTGCGAGGGCACCTTGTCACCGGAACCGCTGGTCAGCGACGTGCTGGCGAGAGAGTCGATGCTCTTGCCCTCCAGCAGGTTGACGGCCAGCTCGGCGGCGCCGTCGGCCTCGGGCTTGTACGCCTTGTAGATCGTGCTGGCCTGCGTGCCGGCGAGGATCCGCTGGATGCTGCTGAGCTCGGCGTCCTGACCGGTCAGCGGGACGGTGCTGATGCCCGCGCCCTTGAGGACGGTGGCGATGCCGCCGGCCATGCCGTCGTTGGCCGAGTAGACGCCCGCGATGTTCTTGGCGCCAAGCTGGGTGATGGCGGCGGACATCTTCTGGGCGGCGACCTTGTCGTCCCAGTCGCCGGCCTGCTCGTAGGCGATGTCGACCTTGCCGTCGAGGACGCTGTGGGCGCCCTTCTTGAACAGCGCGGCGTTCGGGTCCGAGGCCAGACCGTTGATCATGACGACCTTGGCCTTCGGGGTGGCCTTGGCGCCCAGCGCGTCGAGGAGCGACTGGCCCTGGAGCTGGCCGACCTTCTCGTTGTCGAAGGAGACGTACGCGGAGACGGGGCCCTGGGCGAGACGGTCGTACGCGACGACCTTGATGCCCTTGTCGACCGCGGCCTGGATGGAGGACTTGATGGCGGCCGAGTCCACGGCGCTGATCGCGATGACCTTGACGCCCTTGGTGATCATGCTGCTGACCTGCTGGGCCTGCGTGGCCGCGCTGCCCGCCGCGTTGGCGTACTCGAGGGTGCAGTCGGAACAGAGTTCCTTGACCTTCGCGTCGAAGTACGGCTTGTCGAACTTGGCGTAGCGGGTGGTGACGCTGTCGGGCAGGAGCAGGCCGATCGACTTGCCGCCGCCCGAGCTGGTCTTGGTGTCACTGTCGGACTTGTCGTCGCCGGCCTTGCCACAGGCTGCCACGGCAAGGGCCATGGAAATCGCCGTGGTTCCGATAACGACTCTACGCATCATGGCGTTCATTCGGTGGTGCCTCCCTGACAGGGCCGCAACGCTGCGACCGAGGTGGCTGGAAGTCAACTCGGCCACACGTGCGACGTCAAGAAGTAAATCCTTAACGGGTTGGCAACGGCTTTGTTCGTTCTCTAGGTGAAGGCAGGAGTGCCTGCGTTCAGCGTGCCGTCCAAAAGTGTCGAATCACCCATTTCGCTCAACGCGAGAGCGAGCGCTCCGAGCACCTCCGCACGACCTCCAAGTGCCCCTGGAAGAACGGACAGTTGACGTGCCGCACTGGGGATCGCATAGCGGCCGACAGACTCTCTTATCGGACCGAGCACCAGCTCACCGGCCTCGGCGAGATCACCACCGAGGACCACCCTGCTCGGGTTCAGCAGATTGCAGAGATTGGCGACTCCACTGCCGATGTGACGGCCGACGTCGGCGATCACGCGACGGCAGCCCGGGTCGCCGTCCCGCGCCAGCCGTACGACACCTTCCATGGTCAGGTCGGTACCGTGGCTGGACTGGAGGAGCGGCAGCACATAGCGCGCCGCCGCGAAGGTCTCCAGGCAGCCCCGGTTTCCGCAGCGGCAGACGGGGCCGGATTCATCAAGAGTAATATGCCCGATTTCTCCCGCTGTGCCACCCGGGCCCCGATAGATCTTGCCCTCGATCACCAGTCCGGCCCCGACACCGCTCGCGACCTTGATGTACGCCAGGTCGCGCACCCCCCGGCCACTGCCCCAGACCAGCTCACCGAGGGCGCCGAGGTTGGCGTCGTTGTCCACGTGCACGGGCACGTCGAGGCGCCCGCGCAGCTCCTCACCGGGCCGGGTGCCGCTCCAGCCCGGCAGTATCGCGCTGGAGCCCAGGGTGCCCGACTCCACGTCGATCGGACCCGGTACGCCCAGGCCCACGCCGGCGATCTTGGAACGGTCGACGCCCGTTGCTGCGATCAGGCGATTGACCAGCTCTTCCGCCCGGTCGAAGCCCTGCGCGGCGGAGGCGTCCACGTCCAGCGGCTCGGACTCCTCGGCCAGCACCTGGTGGGCGAGGTTTCCGACCGCCACCCGTAGGTGCGTGTGCCCGAAGTCGACGCCGATCACGATGCCGGCGTCGCCGCTCAGCGAGACGGCCCGGGCCCTTCGGCCGCCCGCCGAGGTGGGCGTGACCTCGACGGTTCCGCCGTCCTTCAGCTCGCGGACGATGTTGGACACCGTGGCCGCGGACAGACCGGTGGTCCTGGCGATCTCGGCCTGCGTGAGCGACCCGGCGAGGCGCACGGCCCGTACGACCCGTTCCAGGTTGGCTCGGTGCAGTGACGACTGCGACCCCGGAGTCTCCACGACGACCTCCTGCGCGCGGGACCGCTTCGACGAGGCCCCGACTATGTCCAACTAGTGAACTCTAAGCTGAGCCGTTCGGGTCACCTCCCGTCAAGAGGTTGAACTGCATCCGAGGTCTTGTACACATAGCTGCGCGCGTGCACGGTTTGCGGTATGCACGCGCGCGTACGGCGGCTGAACGGAGGGTTCCGGTTACTTCAAGGCACCCGCCGTGAGTCCCGTCACCACCTGGCGCTGGAAGACGATGTACGCGGCGAGGACCGGGATCATCGCCATCACCAGACCGGCGAAGAGACCCGACCAGTCGCCCTTGTAGCCCTGACTGGCGGCCAGCTGCACGAGGCCCTGGGTGAGGACCTTTTTGTCGGGGTCCGTGTTGAGCACCGTCGGCAGCATGTACTGGTTCCACTGGCCGAGGAAGTTGAAGATGCCCACGCTGATCAGCCCGGGCTTGGCCATCGGCAGCATGATCTGGAAGAAGGTCCGGGAGTGCGAGGCGCCGTCGACGAAGGCGGCCTCCGCCACCGAGCCCGGCAGGGTCCGGAAGAACGCGGTCAGGAAGAAGACCGTGAACGGCAGTGAGTAGGCGATGTAGACCAGGATCAACCCGTGGATCGTGTTCAGCAGGCCCATGTTGTTCACGACGTAGAACAGCGGGACCAGCGCCAGCATGATCGGGAAGCTCATGCCACCGACGAACAGGTAGTAGATGAACCGGTTGCCCGGGAAGTCGAAGCGGGCCAGGACGTAGGCCGCCATCGAACCCAGCACCAGGGTGCCGATGAGCGAACCGCCCACCACCAGGATGGTGTTGAGGAAGTAGTCGCTCATGTTGGCGTCGGTCCAGGCCCGCGCCCAGTTGTCGAAGTGCAGCTTGTCCGGCAGGGACCAGGGCGAGCTGAAGATCGCGTTGTCGTCCTTGAAGGACGTCATCACCGCCCACACGAGCGGCATCGCGACCATGAACGCCCACAGGACGAGCATGCCGTGCGAGAAGACGTTGAGGACGGTGCCCTCCTTCTTCTCGCGCTCGTCCTTCCCGGACGCGTTCTCCTTGCGCACGGGCCCTGCGGACTGCTGGGGAACCGTGTCCGGCGGTGTGCTGTCGGTCGTCTTCATGAGTGTCAGTACTCCAGCCGCTCGCGCCGGCCCAGCCGCAGCACGAGGGCCGCGAAGGCCAGCGTGACGACGAGCAGGGCGACCCCGATGGTGGTTGCGTAGGCGGCCTGGCCGTCGCGGAAGGCCTTCTGGTAGACGTACAGGACCATGACGGTCGTCGAGTAGTCCGGTCCGCCGGGCCCGGTCGTCATGATCTGGACGACCGCGAACGACTCGGCGCCCAGCGCGAGGATGCCCATGTAGACCCAGCCGGACTGCACGGTGTCCCACAGCAGCGGCAGGGTGATCCGGAAGAACGTGGTGGCCCGGCCCGCGCCGTCGAGCAGCGCGGCCTCGTACAGGTCCGCCGGGATCGACGCCATGCCCGCGGAGAACAGCACCACGAAGAAGCCGACCGTCGACCAGACCAGTACCGCCATCACACACCACAGGGCGAGGCTCGGATCGCCCAGCCAGAGCGGCTGGACGCTGTCGAGCCCGATGCCGCGCAGCAGCGAGTTGATCGAGCCGCTGTCCGGGTTGTACGCGAACGCGAACAGCAGAGCAACGATCGCGATCGACAGCACCTGCGGAAAGAAGTAGACGATTTTATAGAAGGAGGAACCGCGGACCCCGGAAATCACCGGTCCGCCGCGGCGCCGCTTGCCGCCGACATTGATCATGAAGGCGAAGAACAGCGCCAGACTGATCGTCACCAGCGGCAGCACCAACGCGAACAGGAGGCTGTGCTGCAACGACTTCCAGAAGATGTCGTCGTCGAGCATCCTCTTGTAGTTGTCGAAGCCCACCATCTTGAATTCCGGGCTCAGTCCGGTCCAGTCCGTGAACGAGTAATAGATGGACTGGATGAACGGCCAGATGACGAAAAGTGCGTACAGCCCGAGAGGGACCGCCAAAAATCCCACGATGAAGCGGTACTTGCCGTGCTGCATTACCACAGACCCCGTTCCGTGCGCGGGTGCCGCCGCTGGTGACAGATCATCGGCTGCTGATCACTGGTGCTTGTAGTGCTTGATCGACGAGTCCTTCGCGGTCTCGTCGGCGTAGTCCTGGATCTTCTTGATGGCCTCGGCCGGGGTGAGCCGTCCGGCCATCATCTCGCCGAGCCCGGACACGCCGATCTTCTCCTTCTGGAGCTGTACGTACCAGTCCTGCAGACGCGGGTTCACCACGTTGTCGCCGGCCTTCTCCAGCGCCGCCACACCGGACTTGAGGCCCGGGGTGAGGGTGATGCCGTCGGTGCCGCCGTTGTACGCGGTCAGCGACTTGACCTTGCTGGTGAAGTTCTTCGAGGACGCCTCGCTGAGCATGATGCGCAGCTGCTCCATGCCGCCCGCCGTGTTCTTCGCCTTGGCGGGGACGATGAACGGCTCGCCGCCGGAGGCCCAGATCGTGCCGAACGGCAGCTTGTCGGAGGCGTCGATGCCGGTCGGCGCGGAGACGGCGAGGTCGAAGTCGGCGGGGATGACGTTGGCCGACTCGTTCTCCACCCAGGAGCCGTTCGGGATGAACAGCGCCTTGCCCTTGGCCCACGCGGTCTGCGACTGGATGTGGTCGAGACCGGGGGTGCCCTTGAGGACGTACCCCTTCCTGTAGAGCTCGTAGTACGCCTCGAAACAGGCCTTGACAGCCGGGGCCTTCCAGGCGTTCGGCTCCAGGTTGTCGATGGCGTTGAGGACCTCGACGCCGCCGACCTTGCCGATCATCGCGTAGAGCGAGAAGGGCAGGTAGTACGGGTACTTGCCCGCGTAGGTCCAGCCGGCGATGCCCTTTTTCTTGGCCTTCTCGCACACGGCGAGCATCTCGTCCCACGTCTCCGGATAGGTGGCGTCGAGCGAGTCCAGGGCCTTCTGGGAGTACCAGACGCCGTACACCGTGTAGGCGTAGTACATGATCCACACCGGGTCGCCGTCGAGCTGGCCCATCTCGACGATGCCCGGCCGCAGTGTGTCGCGGACCTTCTTGTTCGGGTCGTCGAAGGACGGGGCGTCCAGCAGCGGGGTGAGGTCGGCGAGCTGGCTCTTGCCGGCCAGGACACCCATGTCCATCTGCTCGGCACCGGAGTTGTCGATGAGGTCCGGCGGGGTGCCCTGGTTGAAGCGGGGCTGGAGCGTGGACTGGATCTTCTGGGTGGCGGAGAACTTGACCTTCGCCTTCGGGAAGTTCTGCTCGTAGATCTTGACCGCGTCCTCGGCGTACTCCTTGCCGAAGCCGCCGTCGAAGAGCACGAACTCCAGCTGGGCGCTGTCGTTGACCGCCAGGGGGTTCTTCGCGGTCTTCGTACCCGCCTTGGCCTTGTCCTCGTCTCCTCCGCCGCTACTCGCACAGGAGGACAGGAAGCTCATCGTGGGGACGGCGATCAGGCCGAGCGCCGCGGACCGTCTGATCAGGTCGCGGCGGCCGAGGCCGGTGGCCGTGGTGCCAGTGGTGGTGCCGGTGGCACCGGTGGTGGGGTCGGTGGTGCGGCTCTCGTCGGAAGTGGATCCCATGCTCAAGTCCTCGCCTTCTCCAGGACTCAGGCGGTGAACCGGATCCTCCCGGCACCGCGATCGGGTCGAACTGGGTCGTGCAGGAAGTGCTTAGTGCGTGATGCGCCCCTGGTCAGAGGGAATACCCGGTGGGCCGCGCGTTCAGCACGTCAAACCACCCTTCCGGCTCCCCTCACACCTGACGTCGGCCGGTCGAACAGTGGCAGATGCCGACAGGTATAGTCCACTTCCCGTCAAAGGGGCAAGATCGAAAGCATGGTTGGTCGCGGGTCTTTTCCGAGTTGAGACCTCGCGGAAATGTGTGGACCGCACGCATCCCTTTGCGCGAAAAATTCGCGATATTGGGCCCGAATGCCACACTCAACACCCTTGACACCACTGGCCACTTGACTCCCTACTGGTTCCTGCGCAGCCAAGGTGACAACGTTGTCCGACGGCAGGGAGGGTGCTCTCGCATGCGGCAGGGAGTTCGATACAGGGCTCGGTACAGGACTCGTTACGGATGGGCGTTCGGATCAATTCCGGCCATCGCAGCGGTGTTCGCACTAGTGATCGGCGGGCAGGGCGTGGCGACCGCTCTGCCGGTGACCGCGCAGGCCGCCGACCGGGAGTTCGTCTCCTCGTTCGAGGCGGGTGAGCCGGCGCCGGACTGGCTGAACACCGTCGACACGGGGCCGGACGGCACGAAGCGGGCCTCGGGTGTCGACGGCGGCTACAGCAGCGGCATTCCGGGCAATGTGACCGACCATGTGACGGACGTACGGGCGAGCGGCGAGAACACCGGCGGGGGCGAGGTGAAGGAGAACCTCGTCGACGGTGTGCCGGGGACCAAATGGCTGACGTTCGCGTCGACCGGCTGGGCGGAGTTCGACCTGGACGAGCCGGTCAGGGTGGTCACCTACGCGCTGACCTCGGCCAACGACCACGCCGAGCGCGACCCGGCCGACTGGACCCTCCAGGGCTCGGCGGACGGCACGACGGGCTGGACGACCCTCGACAGCCGTACGGGCGAGTCGTTCGCGGAGCGGTTCCAGACCAGGTCGTACGACCTGTCCTCGCCCGCCGGGTACCGGCACTTCCGGCTCGACATCGGACGGAACAACGGGGGCGCCATCACGCAGCTCGCCGATGTCCAGTTCTCGACGGGCAGCGTCGACACGCCCGTGCCCCGGGACATGCTGTCCCTGGTGGACCGCGGCCCGAGCGGCTCACCGACCGCGAAGGCCCGCGCCGGTTTCACGGGCAAACAGGCGCTGCGATACGCCGGAACACACCGGGCGGCCGGACGGGCGTACTCGGCCAACAAGGTGTTCGACGTGAACGTGGCCGTCGACCGGGACACCGAGCTGTCGTACCGGGTCTTCCCCTCGATGGCGGACGGCGATCTCGACTACGCCGCCACGAACGTGTCAGTGGACCTGGCCTTCACGGACGGGACCCTTCTGAGTGAACTTCAGGCGGTCGACCAGCACGGCTTCGCGCTGACGCCCCAGGGGCAGGGCGCGGCCAAGGGGTTGTACGTCAACCAGTGGAACCACGTGGCCTCGCGGATCGGGTCGGTGGCGCAGGGGAGGACCGTCGACCGAGTGCTGGTGGCGTACGACTCGCCGACCGGTCCCGCGAGGTTCCGGGGCTGGATCGACGACGTGACGCTCCGGTCGGTCGCCCCCGAGCCGCCTCGGGAACACCTGTCCGACTACGCGTTGACGACCCGGGGCACCAACTCCAGCGGCGGCTTCTCCCGGGGCAACGACTTCCCGGCGACGGCAGTGCCGCACGGCTTCAACTTCTGGACGCCGGTGACCAACGCGGGCTCGCTGAGCTGGCTGTACGACTACGCACGGGCCAACAACGCCGACAACCTGCCGACGATCCAGGCGTTCAGCGCGAGTCATGAGCCGAGCCCCTGGATGGGCGACCGGCAGACCTTCCAGGTGATGCCGTCGGCCGCCGCCGGCCCCCCGGACACCGGCCGTACGGCACGGGCGCTGGCCTTCCGGCACGAGAACGAGACCGCGCGGCCCGACTACTACGGGGTGCGGTTCGAGAACGGCGTCAAGGCCGAGATGACCCCGACCGACCACGCGGCGGTCCTGCGCTTCACCTACCCCGGCGCCGACGCGAGCGTCCTGTTCGACAACGTCACCGACCAGGCGGGCCTGACCCTCGACCAGGAGAACGGCACCTTCACCGGCTACTCGGACGTGAAGTCGGGCCTGTCGACGGGGGCGACCCGGCTGTTCGTGTACGGGGTGTTCGACGACGACGCGGTGGTCACGGAGGGGTCGTCGAGCGGGGTCAAGGGCTATCTCCGGTTCAGGGCGCCGACCGGGGTGGTGACGCTTCGGCTGGCCACCTCGCTCATCAGCGTCGAGCAGGCCAAGGCCAATCTGCGCCAGGAGATTCCGGAGGGGGCGTCCTTCGAGACGGTACGGGCCGCCGCACAGCGGCAGTGGGACGGGCTGCTCGGGAAGGTCGAGGTGGAGGGGGCAACGCCGGACCAGCTGACGACGCTGTACTCCAGCCTGTACCGGCTGTATCTGTACCCCAACTCCGGCTTCGAGAAGGTCGGTTCGAAGTACCAGTACGCGTCGCCGTTCTCCCCGATGCCGGGTCCCGACACTCCGACGCACACCGGGGCGAAGATCGTGGACGGCAAGGTGTACGTCAACAACGGCTTCTGGGACACCTATCGGACGACCTGGCCCGCCTACTCTCTCCTGACACCTCGTCAGGCGGGTGAGATGGTCGACGGGTTCGTGCAGCAGTACAAGGACGGCGGCTGGACCTCGCGCTGGTCCTCCCCCGGGTACGCCGACCTGATGACGGGCACCTCGTCGGACGTGGCGTTCGCCGACGCCTATGTGAAGGGCGTCGGTTTCGACGCGAAGTCGGCGTACGACGCGGCCGTGAAGAACGCGACCGTCGTGCCCCCGACGTCGGGCGTGGGCCGCAAGGGCATGGCGACCTCGCCCTTCCTCGGCTACACGAGCACCGAGACGCGCGAGGGCCTGTCGTGGGCGTTGGAGGGCTACCTCAACGACTACGGCATCGCCCGGATGGGCCAGGAGCTGTACCGGGAGACGGGCGGGAAACGGTACAAGGAGGAGTCCGAGTACTTCCTCAACCGTGCCCAGGACTATGTCCGGTTGTTCGACACCAGGGCCGGCTTCTTCCAGGGCCGGGACGCGCGGGGCGACTGGCGGGTGGAGTCGTCGGCGTACGACCCGCGTGTCTGGGGCTACGACTACACGGAGACGAACGGCTGGGGTTACGCGTTCACCGCCCCGCAGGACAGCCGGGGCCTGGCCAACCTGTACGGCGGCCGGGCGGGCCTCGCGGACAAGCTCGACGACTACTTCGAGACCCCGGAGACGGCCTCACCGGAGTTCGTGGGCTCCTACGGCGGGGTCATCCACGAGATGACGGAGGCCCGGGACGTCCGGATGGGCATGTACGGCCACTCCAACCAGGTGGCCCACCACGTGAACTACATGTACGACGCGGCCGGCCGGCCCTGGAAGACACAGAAGAACGTCCGCGAGGTCCTGTCCCGTCTCTACACGGGCAGCGAGATCGGTCAGGGTTACCACGGCGACGAGGACAACGGCGAGCAGTCGGCCTGGTACCTGTTCTCGGCGCTCGGCTTCTACCCGTTGGTCATGGGCAGCGGCGAATACGCCATCGGCTCCCCGCTGTTCACCAAGGCGACCGTCCATCTGGAGAACGGCCGGGACCTGGTGATCAAGGCCCCGAAGAACAGCGCGCGGAACGTGTACGTGCAGGGATTGAAGGTCAACGGCCTGCCCTGGACGTCGACTTCACTCCCCCACTCGATCGTCTCCCGGGGCGGAACCCTGGAGTTCGACATGGGCCCCGAGCCCTCGACGTGGGGAGCGGCCAAGAGCGCGGCGCCGGTGTCGATCACCCAGGACGACAAGGTGCCGACGCCGCGGGCGGACGTGGTGACCGGCGGGGGCGCGTTGTTCGACAACACGTCGGCGACGGACGCGACGGTGAGGTCCGTGGACCTGTCGATCGCCGGTCGCACGAAGGCCGTTCAGTACACGCTGACGTCCTCGGACCGGGCCGAGGCCCCGACGGGCTGGAAGCTGCAGGGCTCCTCGGACGGCACGAACTGGCGGACGCTGGACCGGCGTTCAGGTGAGTCGTTCAGGTGGGACAGGCAGACCAGGGCGTTCTCGGTGGCGTCCGCGGGCTCGTACACGCGCTACCGGCTGGTCCTCGACGGTGAGTCGACGCTGGCGGAGGTGGAGTTGCTGGGCTGACCAGCGCGTCCAACGCCCGCTTCGCCAGTCAAGGATCGGGGAAGCGGGCGGGGAGGCGGGGGAGCAACCGGCGTAGGGAGTCGGCGTGTTGGTGGACGCGCTTGAGCATGGAGCGCCGGTTGTGGACTGTGCCGGGGACGTCCTGGGGCGGGCCGCAGCCTGCAGCTGTGTAGACGTCCTCAAGCCACGCGCCGAGTGCCTGTGTTCCGTCTGGAGCGACTGGCATCAGCCGCGTCGCGACCTCGGCCTCTCGGCCCCCCAGGAACCAGAGGCGAACTGCCAGATCCTCCCGTCGAAACATCAGCCCGTTGTCGATGTCCTCGGGCTCCGAGAAGCCCTCGCTCTCGACGAGGAACGCGAAGGCGGCTCGCGCCTCCGACCTGAACTCCTCTGACAGGTTCGGCCGTTGCCCCATCCAACGATGGTCGCGCGCAACGCCGTGTCCCGCCAGAGGCGGCGACGGTCAGGCGGTCGCGAGGGTGAAGACATGCAGGTTGGCGTTGACCGGGAGGCGGACGCTCGCGATACTCCGGCCAGTCGGTGCCTGGAACGGCCTCGTCGCGTAGACGTACGTCGGGACCGGGTCCCGGCCCGCTCCCGAGACGTTCCGGTAC
This sequence comes from Streptomyces kryoterrae, assembly GCF_054072135.1. Classification (NCBI taxonomy): domain Bacteria; kingdom Bacillati; phylum Actinomycetota; class Actinomycetes; order Kitasatosporales; family Streptomycetaceae; genus Streptomyces; species Streptomyces kryoterrae. The sequence continues at coordinate 2,138,538 of NZ_CM133358.1, forward strand.
GGGGTCCGGGCGACGATCTCGTTGCCGAACTGGACGGTGCTCGTGCCGCCGCAGAGGGTCCAGTCGGTGAGGGCGAGGTCGATCGAGTCGGTGGTGCCGTCGGTGTAGGCGACAGTCGCCTTCGTCTGCTGGTTGCCGAAGACTCCGCTGCCGATGAACGACAACCGCGTTGCCGGAGCGGCTAGTTGAATGCTCTGGGCCGTCGCCGACGCGTTGTCCGGGCGGCCCGGCGGCGAGGTCGGCCAGGTGAAGGCCAGGCCCGTCCGTAGCTTGCCCCGCGTGCCCGGGGCCAGGCCCGCCGCTGCCAGAGCCTGGCGGGAGTGGCTCCAGCCGCCTCCGTCGTAGTCGGCCTCGGTGTGGTCGCCGGTGTCGTCGGAGATGCCCGTGTTGTTGTACGCGGTGAGGAGGGAGCCGGGGGCCGCCACCGTGAGGGAGATCGGCTGCTCGTACGCCGTGTTGTCCGTCGACGTCACCCTGATAGTCGCCTCGTAGAAGCCCTGGCCGATCCCGGGTTGTGCGGTGAGCGTGATCCGCTGGATACCGTCAACCACCTTTCCTGAAGCGGGTGTTGCCGAAACACCGGCCGGGGTCTCCACCTCGAAGCGCACCTCCGGGCCCGCGTCGCCGCCCCTGCCCGTCAGGGACAGTGCCCGGATGTCCACCTGTGCGCTGGCGCCCGGTGCGAGCGTCGCCGTCGTGGGACCGACGCCGATCTGGTACGGCTGCTCGCCCGCCCGGAAGGATGGCGGGGCGTCTGACGGAGCGGTGCCCCAGGTGGGGTTCGGGGTCGCGGCGAGGGCGTAGTCCAGGGTGCCGCCGCGCCGGACGAAGGACGCCGGGAGCCAGGGGCGGTCGCTCGGGCGGCCGTTGACGGCGAGGGACCGGACGTACGGGGCATCCGCCGCCGCTCCCGGTGCGCGGATCGAGATGTCGTTGCCGTACGGGCGGTTGATCTCGATCCTCGGGAACAGGGGTGAGGCCAGGATCAGTTCGGCTCGGGACGGCACCTGTGGGTACATGCCGAGCACTGCGAAGACGTACCAGGAGGACATCGCGCCCAGGTCGTCGTTGCCGGGGATGCCGTCCGGGCGGGTCGACCAGAGCCTTGTCATCGCCGCGCGCACCGTCTCCTGGGTTTTGTGCGGCGCGCCCGCGTAGGCGTACAGGTAGGGGACGTTGACCGAGGGTTCGTTGTCCAGCTCGGACTTCTCGCCGCCGCTGCCGGTGAGCGCCCAGCTGCCGTCGGCGTGGTGGAAGAAGGCGTCCAGGCGGTCGGTTGCCGTGGCCGTGCCGCCCATCGCCGCGAAGAGGCCCGCCGGGTTGTGCGGGACCATCCAGGTGTACTGGGCCGCCGTACCCTCGACGAAGCCGTTGCCGGTGGCCGGGGTGAAACCGGGGACCCAGCTGCCGTCCGCCTTGCGGTTGGTGATGTAGCCGCCGCTTCGGTGGGCCGCGATGTGGAAGTTGTTCTGCCACCACTGGGCGCGCTTCATGAAACCGTCCGCCGTCCTCGTCCTCCCCGCCGCGCGCGCCAGTTCGGCGAGGGCGAAGTCCGCGCCCGACATCTCCAGCGTCTCCGCCGCGCCGGCCCACGCGTTGGACACCGACGGCATGTAGTGGTGCGTCAAGTAGGCGTCCAGGGAAGGACGTTGCCCGGCCGACAGAACAGGCCTGCCCGCCGGGGACAGGTCCTGCGGAGTGGGGACCGTCGCCGCCCGCAGGAGGGAGTCCAGCGCTCCGCGCAGGTCGAAACGGGTGCCGCCGAAGGCACGGATGCCGGCGAGGGCGGCGGGCGAGGGGTCGCCGTTCATGACGTGGGTGCCGCTCGCGCCGTGCAGCCAGCGGTCCCACAACCCGCCGTTCTGCCGGGCGAGTTCGTAGAGGGACTGGGCGATGTCCGAGCCGGCGCCGGGGTCGAGGAGGGTGAGCAGCTGGACCTGGGAGCGGTAGACGTCCCAGCCGGAGAAGGTGCCGTACTGGTGGCCGTGGCTCGCGCGGACCAGATGGACCTCGCCGTCGCCGCCCCGGTACCGGCGGTCGGCGTCGCTGATGACGTTCGGGTGGAGGAGGGAGTGGTAGAGGGCCGTGTAGAAGGTGGTGCGTTCAGCCTCCGTGCCGCCGCCGACCTCGATGGCGGCGAGCCTGGCCCGCCAGGCGCGTTGGGCCGCGTACCGGACCGACGTGAAGGAGCGGGCCGGCGGGTTCTCGGCCGCGAGGTTGGCCTCGGCGCCCGCCCGACTGACGTACGAGATGCCGACCTTGACGCCCACCGGGCCCGTGCCGGGCTCGAACTCCACATATCCGCCTGCCCCTTTGCCCGCCACGGGACGGCCCCTGTCGGCGGTGAAGCCGCCTGTTCCGCCGGACGCGGAGGTGGCACCCGGGCTCAGCCGCTCGTCCTGCCAGGTGCCCGTCGCCTTGAAGGCGCGGTCGAAGCGGGCCGTGAAGTGCAGGGTGTAGTAAGGGCGTCGGCCTTCGGGGTCGAGGTGGCCGCAGAAGTTGCCGGAGGTGACCGAGCCGGAGACCGTACGGGCGGCGGGGTCGATCGTGACCGTCGAATCCGTCGAGCCCACCTCGGAGTTGGCGGTCCGGATCAGCATCGAGGCCGGTCTGTCGGGCGGGTAGGTGAAGCGGGCGGAGCCTGTGCGGGTGGTCGCCGTGAGGTCGGCGGTGACCCCGGACGCCATGCCCACCCGGTAGTGGCCGGGCTCCGCCTTCTCGTCGGCGTGATTGAAGTCGGCCGCGTACACCGCGTCCTTGGTGTCGCTCGGCGGGGAGGACGTGACCTGACCGGCGTACGGGAAGAACGGGATGTCGCCGCTGCCGCCCGCGCAGCCCGTGCCGGACATGTGGGTGAGGCTGAAGCCCCGGATGCGGGTGGCGTCGTAGTGGTAGCCACCGGGGGCCGCCGTCCGGGTGGCGTCGCCCCGGGTGTTCTCCGGGCTCCAGGAGAGCATCCCGAACGGAACGACCGCGCCCGGGAAGACATCGCCGCCGTTCCTGGTGCCGATGAGCGGATCGACGTAGGGAGCGGGGTCCTGGACCAAGGGGTTCGGAGGTGCCGCCGTCGTCGCGAGCGTCGGGGTGGGTGTGCCGAGCGCGAGAGCGGCGGCCAGCAGCAGGGACGTAGGGCGGACACGCATGACGCGGCCCCTCCTCCTTCGGACGGGTCGCGCTCCACAGGTCGCACAAGCCGCGGGGACAGTGACGTGCGTCAGCGGTACCACGGGAGGTCGAGCGCCTCCGAGAGGACACGCAGGCCGGTCACGCGTGCGGGGTACCTCGTCCACTCCCCTGGGGGACCGCGGAGGCGAGGCGACCGGCTTGACGATGCTGTCCGTTGGGGCGATAGGGTGACGTTCGGACCGCTGGACAACGTTGTCTCCAACTGGTCACCTCCCCGACGCACTCCACCCGGGCCTCATCCCCCGTGCCGGCCCGGCTCGCGGACCCGGTGGGTATCGACCACCGGGTCCGCCCTGAGCGGCCTTGCACCTGCTTGAAATCGAGCCTGAATGTGCAGCCCCGCGGGTCTAACCGACCCGGCAGGGCAGGGTGGTCGCCGTATCAGCGCCGGAGCCCCGGACGACGTATCCGAACGTCGCGGTCCTGCCGGGATCGAGCGAGCCGTTCCAGTTGGCGTTGTGGACCATCACCGCCTGGCCGTTGTAGGTGGCGTTGCCGTTCCAGAGGCTGTCCACCGTCTGGCCCGCCGGGAGTGTCCAGTCGACCATCCAGCCGAGCATCGGCACGGTTCCGGAGTTGGTGACGGTCACCTCGGACTGGTAGCCGCCGTTCCAGCTGCCCGTCGTACGGCGACTTGCGGTGCACGCGCCGGGCGGGGGCTCGGTCGGCGGGTTGCCGGGGTCCTTGATGCCCGTCACCTCGCCGTTGCCACCGTCGAAGACGACGTCGGAGCAGGAGTAGAAGGTCTCCGCGCTGTCGGAACGCTGCCACACCATGTAGATGATGTGGCGCCCGGACTTGTTCGCCGGAAGCTTGCCGTTCCAGGAGTAGTTGGCCTCGACGTTGCCCGGGGTGCCGTTGAGCGGCGGGTGGTCGACGCTCAGGAACGGCTGGGACTCGATCGCGTCCCAGGTGAGGGTCTTGGTCGGGTCGAAGCCGTCCTTGGTGATGTAGACGTAGAACCAACCCGGGTGCGCCGCCCACGCGTTGTACGAGAAGTCGACGTTGGCGCCCGAGGTGAGATGGGTCACCGGCCAGTCGGCGCTGGGGGTGTTGAACCCGGTGAAGTTGGTGTTGCCGCCGCTGCACAGCTGGCCGTCCGGGACGAAGCCCCGGGTGCGGCCCGCGCCGTCCGAGCGCAGTACCGAGAACCAGTTGTAGAACGGCGTGGTTCCGCTGACCTGTTGCGCTGTCTTGCAGGCCGGGTTGATCGCCTTGATCTCGCCGGTGTCCGTGAGGGCGTCCTCCCAACAGAGGAAGGTACGGCTGCCGGGTTTCATCGGGGTGCCGTGGGCCTCCGCGTCGCCGCCCGCCGTGACGACCAGGCCGAGGGCCGGGATGGCGGTGAGCAGGGCCAGGAGGATGAGGAAGAAGGCTCTGCCTCGGGTGGGTAGCGGTAATCGGCGTGGGGTCCGGGGGGAAGGTGGGGATACTGATGTCAGGGCCATGTCATACCTGCCTTCAGTCGTACGCGATGCGCCGTACGTCGTGCGGTACGTACGGAACGTGCGGGTGAAGGGGCGCGCCCGACTGGGGGCACGCGTGATGCGCGATGCGCACGGTGTGATGCGTGGGGGGTGGTGAGGTGGGAGCAGTTCCCGCTTACGGGTTCCGGTCCGCTCGGTGTGGGAGCGCTCCCACCTCACCCTCCTTTGAAGCTAGCGCCGCACGGTGCCGTTGTAAACGCCTGACGCACGAGGACCGCACCCGGATGGCTGCGGCTCCGGCGAATCCTGAAGCCGAAGGCGGGCGTTGAGGGCGGGAGCCGGGGGCGCCGCTTCGCATGCGGCCGTCACCATGGTCACCGCCGGAGGGGTGTACGGAGTTCCGGGCGCGACGTCGGCGGCGGCGCCACTCTCGCGGTGGGCAGTTCGATCGTGAACTCGGTGTGTCCCGGGGCGCTTTCGACGTCGATACTGCCTCCGTGAGCGGCCACGATGGCCGACACGATGGCGAGGCCGAGGCCCGAACCCCCGTCCCGGGGGCCGCTGCGGGCGCGCGAGACGTCGGCTCGGGTGAAGCGTTCGAAGACGGACGGGAGCAGGTGCGGCGGGATGCCGGGGCCGTCGTCGCGTACGCGGATGACGCACCGCTCGCCCACGACCTCCGCCGAGGCCACCACCGTGGTGCCGGCGGGGGTGTGGACCCGTGCGTTGGCCAGCAGGTTGGCCACCACCTGGTGCAGCCGGGCCTCGTCGCCGACGACCAGCGCCGGGGAGTCGAGGAGCAGCGCCAGCTGCCAGTGGTGGTTCTCGCCCGCGGCCCGCGCGTCCCACACCGACTCGGCGACCACCGCCGCGAGGTCCACCTCGGCGGACTGCAACGGCCGCCCCTCGTCGAGGCGGGCAAGCAGCAGCAGGTCCTCCACCAGCCCCGTCATCCGCGCCGACTCCGCCGACACGCGCCGCCAGGCCAGCGCCGGCTCGATCCGCTGCGTACCCCGGTTCATGAGTTCCGCGTATCCGGCGATCGAGGCGAGCGGGGTACGGAGTTCATGGCTGGCGTCGGACAGGAAGCGCCGCATGCGTTCCTCGTCGGCCTGGCGTTCGGCGAGGGACGACTCGACGTGGTCGATCATCCGGTTGAGGGCGGCGCCGACCTGGCCGGCCTCGCTCTGCGGGTCGGTGTCGCGTTCCGGGACGCGGGTGAGGCCGACGACCGCGCCCCGGCCCAGCGGCGCGCGCGAGACCTCGACGGCGGTGGCGGCGACCCGGCCCAGGGGCCGGAGTTGGCGCCGTATGACGACCGCGCAGACGCAGCCGGCGATCGTCAGTCCGACCACGGCGACCGCTGCCTCGATGACGACCAGGCCCTGGATCATGTCCTGGACGTCGTCCATCGGCAGCCCGGTCAGCACCCGGACGCCGTTGCCGGTGGTACCGCCGATCGCCGTGATCCGGTAGACGCCGAGGCCGGGCACGGTGCGGGTGTGCATCGCGCCGTCGGCCTTGATGCCGGCGAGGGCCGACCGCTGGGCGGCGTCCAGGTCCCGCGGCGCCGCGTCCTGGGAGACGACCTGGGCGGTGAGCAGGGTGCCGTCGGCGGCGAGACGGGCGGCCAGGGTTCCGGCGGGCTGGCCGCTCTCGTTGAGGAAGCCGAGGTTGGTGTCCAGTTCGGGGTGGAGCGCGGCGCCGCCCTGGCTGCGCGCGACGGCGTTGGCGACCCGGTCGTCGAGGCTGCCCAGCAGGTACCTGTGCTGGGCGAAGATGGTGGTGACCGCCATGGCGGCGCACACCACGGCCAGGGTGACCCCGATGAAGAACAGCAGGCGGGTCCGCAGTGAGCGCCCGCGCAGACGTACGGTCATCTCCCGTCCTCCCCCGCCCGGATCGCGTAGCCGAGTCCGCGCACGGTGTGGATCATCGGGGCCCGACCCTTGTCGATCTTGCGGCGCAGACTGGAGATGTACACCTCGACGAGGTTGTCGCCGCTGTCGAAGCAGCTCGTCCACACATGGTCGAGGATCTGCCCCTTGCTGAGCACCTGGCGCGGGTGGCCCATCAGCAGGTTGAGCAGGTCGAACTCCTTGGCGGTGAGCTGGACGGGCGTGCCGTCGCGGTGCACCTCACGACTCTCCCCGGTGACCACGAGGTCGCCCAGGACGCGTACGGAGTCGTCGGTGCGCGTCTGTTCGGCGCCGCAGCGGCGCAGCAGTCCGCGCAGCCGCAGCACGACCTCCTCCAGGGAGAACGGCTTGGTGACGTAGTCGTCCGCGCCCGCTTCCAGTCCGTCGAGACGGTGTTCGAGGGCATCGCGGGCGGTGAGCATGAGGACGGGCAGCCGTGGACGCTCGTACCGCAGCCTGCGGAGCACCTGGAGGCCGTCGAGGTCGGGCAGCATGCCGTCGAGGACCACGGCGTGCGGAGCCGAGGAACGGGCGATGCGCAGCGCGCTCTCGCCGTCGGCGGCGGGGTAGGGCCGCCAGCCCGCCTCGGTGACGGCCACGCACAACAGTTCCGTGAGTGCCGGTTCGTCGTCGACGATCAGCACACGGACGTGACCGCCGCGAACCCCATAAGTGCCAGACATGTACGAATCGTGTCCCGGTTTCCTGGGGGAATCCTGTGTTCAACCTGGGTGACGGCCGTGGGACGCGCTTGTGGAGCCATCGACCGCGGCATCGGACGCGGTGCCGGATGCGGTCAACTGCCTTGGCCGAAGGTGGCATTGGCACTCCCCGGCCACAGGAATCCCTTGAGTCCCGTTCCGTACAGCGCCCACGCTGATCACCGGCTTCCGCTCACCAGGCCGGAAGCTTTTTCCAGCGTTCGGGGAGGACGTCCACAGATGCGAAGACTCCATGCCCTCTGGGCCGCGGCAGGAGCGGCCGGGCTGGTCGCGGGTGCGGTCGTACCCGCGGCGGCCGGTCCGGTGTCCCCGGTCACCACCACCGTCAAGAGCCCCGGCTCGACCACTGCTTCAGCGCAGACGGTCACCCTCATCACCGGCGACACCGTGTCGCTCACCGCGGGAGCGGACGGTAAGAACGCCGTCGACGTCCGGCGGGGCAAGGGGCGCGAGGCCGCCACCTTCCTGTCCAGCGAGAAGAACGGTGAGGTCAGCGTCCTGCCGACGGACGCCATCCCGCTGATCCAGGCGGGCCGTCTCGACCCGGCCCTGTTCAACGTCAGCCAGTTGGTGAAGCAGGGCTACACCGACGCGAGGACCGCCGCGACGCCCGTGATCGCGACGTACAGCAAGGGCAGCGCGACCCCGGAGGGCTCGCGCCGGACGCTCGCGCTACCCGGGATCGACGGCGCCGCGCTGAGCGCGGGGAAGTCCACCGCGTTCTGGGCGGACATCGCCCCCGCCCTCGGCACCGAGCCCACCACGAAGGCCGCGAAGCAGCTCGGCGAGGGCATCGAGAAGCTCTGGCTGGACGCCCAGGTGACCGCGTCCCTCGACGTGAGCGTGCCGCAGATCGGCGCGCCCGAGGTGTGGCAGGCCGGCTACGACGGCAAGGGCGTCAGGGTCGCCGTCCTGGACACGGGCGTGGACGCCGGACACCCGGACCTCGCGGGGCGGATCGCGGGGTCGACGAGCTTCGTACCGGGCGAGTCGGTGCAGGACGGCCATGGCCACGGCACCCATGTGGCCTCGACCATCGTCGGCTCGGGCGCGGCCTCGGGGGGCCGCCTCAAGGGGGTGGCGCCGGGTGCGGAGCTGCTGGTCGGCAAGGTGCTGAACAACCGCGGCAGCGGCCAGTCCTCCTGGATCATCGCCGGTATGGAGTGGGCGGCGCACTCCGGTGCGAAGATCGTCTCCATGTCGCTGGGCGGTACGGCGACCGGCTCGTCCGACGTGCTCAGGGAGACCGTCGACGAGCTGTCCGCCTCCACCGGCACCCTCTTCGTGATCGCCTCGGGCAACGCGGGCCCGGGCGAGCGGACCGTGGGCACGCCGGGCATCGCCGACTCGGCGCTGACGGTGGGCGCGGTCGACAGGTCCGACGAGCTGGCCCCGTTCTCCAGCAGGGGTCCGCGCCCCGGCGACTTCGCGGTCAAGCCGGAGATCACCGCGCCGGGTGTGAGCATCACGGCGGCCCGGGCGGCGGGGACCGTCATGGGTGTGCCGGTCGACGACAACTACACGACGGCGAGCGGTACTTCGATGGCGACTCCGCATGTCGCGGGCGCGGCGGCGCTGGTCGCGCAGGCCCATCCGGACTGGACGGGAGCGCAGCTCAAGGAGGCGCTGGCCAGCACGGCGAAGACGAACGCCGACAACTCCGTGTTCGAGCAGGGCGACGGCCGGGTCGACGTCGTACGGGCGGTGCGGCAGAACGTCTTCGCCACGCCGACGCTGAGCTTCGGCAGGTTCGAGGACGGTGACAGCGGGGTCACCTCCAAGGACATCACGTACACCAACACCACTGACAAAGCGGTGGAGTTGAAGCTCTCGTCGTCGCTCGCCGACGTCACGTTGGGCGTCGGCACGCTGACCGTGCCCGCGCGGGGCACCGCCACGGTCCCCGTCGGCGTGGACCCGGCACAGGAGGCCGAGGGTCGGTACACGGGCCATGTCACGGCGACCGCCGACGGTATCCAGGTCACCACGGGCGTCGGCTTCGAGAAGGCTCCGCGGACGCACGCGCTCAAGGTCTCGATCCTGGGCCGCGACGGCAAGCCGTCCACCGCGGCGTCGATCTACACGCTCATGGAGCTGAACGGCGCCATCCCCAACCAGCACGGTTTCCTCGGCACCGGCTGGACCTGGCAGGTGCCGGCCGGTACGTACTCCGTCTCGACCTGGATCCCGGACCGCGACGCGGGTGGTCTGGCCGTCGGCACCTCGATCGTCGTCAACCCCGAGATCAAGGTCAACGGGGACACCGAGGTCGTCCTCGACGCCCGCAAGGCGGTGGAGATCAAGCCGAGGACGAAGGAGGACTCCGAGTTCCAGGGCTTCAGCACCAGCATGCACCGCGAGGGGCCGGGCAATGCCTGGGGGCTCACCTACAGCCAGGGCTTCTGGACGGACCACGTCTATGTCGCGCCGACCCCGCAGGTCACCGAGGGCACCCTGGACTTCTCCGCCAAGTTCCGGCTGTACGCGAAGGATCTGACGGCGAGCGTCATCAGTCCGGAGAAGTCGGCGCTGTCCTCGCTCTACTACTCGCAGACGTACGAGGGCCTGCCGTCGAAGATCAGCGGTGACCACAAGGTGCGGGCGGTGGACGCGGGCGGCGGTACCGCGGCCGACTTCGCGGGGCTGGACGTCCAGGGCAAGGTCGCGGTCGTCGGGCTCGGCGCCACGGAGCGGGCACAGGGCGCTCTGGACAACGCGACCAGGGCCGGCGCCGGTTACCTCATCGCCTACCACAAGACCCCCGGTTTCTGGATCGAGGCCGTGGACCGCGCGACCGCCGTCCCGCTGATGATCGCCACCGGCGAGGAGGGCGCCAGGCTGGCCGGGCTGCTGAAGACCGGCAGCAAGGTCACACTGAAGCTGGGCGGTACGCCGGACAGTCCGTACGTCTACAACCTGCTCGCGGCGCAGAGCGGCGCCATCTCGGCGAACCAGACGTACAGCCTGGACAGGTCCAACACCGTGAAGCGCAAGGCCCGTTACCACGGAGCGACGGCCGGCGAGATCGGCGCGGACACCGCGTACACCTTCCGCCCCTGGCAGGGCTACGGCATCGAGAACAGCGTCCCCGTGAAGCTGGGCACGGAACGCGACGAGTACTACTACGCCGACCCCGACACCCGTACCTGGCACGTCGTCTATCCCAACTGGGACACCTCCAGGGGCGAGTGGAGCCCGCTGCGCACCTTCGGCAAGGCGGGCACGGAACCCAGCGAGAACTGGCTGCGCCAGGTCGTCCGGCCCGGAACCAGCGAGGAGTACGGTCTCTCCGAACGCACCGGTGACAAACTCACCATGACCGTCACGGAGTTGAACGACTCCACGCCCGGTCACTACGGGTACGTCGACGGCACCGACAACACCGCGAAGGGCAAGCTCTACGCGGACGGGCAACCGGTCGGTGACTCGGCGCTCGGCGGGTACGGCGTCTTCGACGTGCCGGCGGACAAGGCCGCGTACCGCTTCGTCCTGGACGTGCGGCGCCGGGCCGCCTGGGCCAGGTACTCCACGAGCACGCACACCGAGTGGACCTTCGCCTCGGCGCACACCGACGCCACCACCGCGCTGCCGCTGCTCACCGTCGGCATCGCCCCGAAGGGGCTCGACCTTCTCAACCGGGCCGACGGCAAAAGGGAGTTGGAGATCGGGCTGCCGGTCGCGAACCAGTTGGGGCGGGTGCGGGCGAGCAGTCTGAAGGCCTGGGTCTCCTACGACGACGGCGCGTCCTGGAAGGTTGTGAAGGTCAAGGGCGGCACGGCCCGGTTCAAGGCCGCGAAGGGCGCCGAGTCGGTGACGCTGCGGGTGCGGGCCACCGACCGGGACGGCAACGGGATCGACCAGACCGTGCTGCGGGCCTTCGGTCTGAAGTAGGCCACACCCGCAACCTGTGCACCAGCCTTAACAAGCGTCATCTAGCGTGCCAAGCCATGAACACGGCACACGACACGGCGCGCGACACAGCACGACAGACCCCTGCCGCGAGCCCATGGTCCGCGGTGGGGGTCTCCGCCTCCGACGAGCTGGTGTACCAGTCGATCCTCCATCAGCCCGACGCGGGCGCGGCCGGCTGGGCCCTGCTGACCGGCACCCCGCCGGCCCGGATCCGCGAGTCCTGCGACCGGCTGCTCGCGCTCGGTCTGCTGCAACCGCCGGACTCCATGGGCGGGTTACCCGCGGTCGACCCGCGGGTGGCGATCCGCGCGCTGATCCGGCAGCGCGAGACCGAGTCCGAACTGCTCACCGCCACCGCCGAGGAGATGGCGACCGCGTACGAGGCGGGGCTGCTGCGCGAGGAGCCGACCCGGCTGATCGAGGTCGTCTCCGGCGAAGGGGCCATCGCGGCACGCCTGGAGGAGCTGTACGCGCGAGCCGAACGCGAGGTGTGCCTCTTCGACACCCCGCCGTATCTCGGCCCGCGCACACCGCAGTTGAACCGTCAGGCCGACCTGCTCGACCGCGGTATCGTCTCGCGCGCCGTCTACGCGGCGACCGCGCTGGAGGAACCGCAGATCCTGGCCCACGCCTGGCGGATGGTCGGACTCGGCGAGCAGGCCCGGGTGCTGCCGTCGGTGCCGGTCAAGCTGCTGGTGGTCGACGGGTGCAGGGCACTGCTCCCGCTGACCGCTTCGGCGGCGGGCGGCTACTGCTGTGTCGTGGTGCGGCACTCGGCGGTGACCGAGGCCCTGCAGAAGCTCTTCGAGCTGGCCTGGCAGCAGGCGACCCCGCTCGGCCAGGGGGCCGGTGACGGTGAACTCTCCGAGGGCGAGCGGACGTTGATGCGACTGCTGACGGCCGGCTTGAAGGACGAGGCCGTGGCCCGCCATCTGGGCGTGAGTCTCAGGACCCTACGCCGACGGGTGAGCGAGCTGCAGGACCGGCTGGGGGCGTCGAGCCGGTTCCAACTGGGGGTACGGGCCGCACAGCGGGGCTGGGTGTAGGGGGCCGTACGCACACGTAGTGCACACACACGAAGGGCCGCGCTCCCCGCCTGAGCGGAGAGCGCGGCCCAACTGCTCTACCGGATCGCCTAGTAGGACTCCGTTAGGTTGCTTTGGCTCTTGGGTTTGGTCTGGTGGCGGAGGTTCTGGGCAGAGGGCGGTGGCAGGTGGTGCAGGTGCCCGTCCAGCAGTTCAGCAGGTCCTGGATGGTGTCGAGGATCTGGTAGAGGGTGAGTCCGCCGTATCGGCTTTTGGGGCCAGGCGCTGTTCGGTGAGGAAGGCGTGGGCGGCGGTGACCAGGGTGACGTGGTGATGCCACCCCGCCCAGGAACGTCCCTCGAAGTGGTCCAGGCCGAGGCCGTGCTTGAGTTCCCGGTAGTCGTGCTCGATGCGCCAGCGGATCTTGGCCAGGCGGACCAGTTCGGCCACCGGGGTGCCGGCGGGCAGGTTCGACAGCCAGTAGTCGGTGGGTGCTTCGGCGCCTTCGGGCCACTCGACCAGCAGCGTGACCTCGGGCAGGACACCGTCCCACAAGCCCTCCCGCGCGGTCGCGGCGGCCCGGGCCAGGCGGCGGGCCCGGACCCCGGCCGGCCGCACCCGCAGGGCCAGGAAGCGCGAGCGCATCGCCCCGCAGGAGCCTTCACGCCAGGTGACCTCGGTGAATGCCTGTCGCCCGTGACCAACGGCCAGAACGGACACGGAGGACGGCTTGTCCCGGTAACGGGCCTGCGGTTTGCGGCCGTTCCCGGACCAGGCCGGGGCGGCGGGCTGCGCATGGCGCGGGTGCACGGTCACATCCGAACGGACCGCTACGACATATCCGATGCCCCGGCCGGCCAGGCCGTCGCGGAAGTCGGCGTTCTGCCCGTAGCCGGCGTCGGCCACCACCACCGGCGGCACCAGCCCCCACCCGGCCAGTTCGTCGAGGGTGTCCAGGGCCAGGCGCCACTTCTCCCGGTGCCCGACCTCATCGGGCACCTGGCAGCGACGCCGGCGTTCGGCGTCGCTGTCCCACTCCCCGGGCAGGAACAGCCGCCACTGAAGCGGGACGGAGGCGGCATCGGTGACCGCGTGCACGCTGACCGCCACCTGACAGTTCGCCTGCTTGCCCAGGGCCCCGCAGTACTGGTGAGCGACGGCGACCGACATCCTCCCGTCCTTGGGAAACGACACGTCGTCGATGGCCCAGGCATCCGGGCCGATCAGCGGCACCATCCGTTCCGCGATCCGCCGCCGCACCGGCACCGGATCCCACGGCGACTGGTTCACGAACTGCTGCAGGTTCTGCTCGTTGCCGTCCGGCAGCCGCGCAGCCATGGCCTGGATGGACTTGCGCCGCCCGTCCACCATCAGTCCCCGCAGATAACAGCCGCCCTTGGCCCGCTGGTCCTTGCGCGGCACCGAGGAGAACACATCAGCCACGAACAACGCCAACTTCGCCCGAGCACGGTTCACTTCATGTGCGTCCACACACCCACCATGCCGCTGAACACCACCGACAGAAAGACCTAACGGAGTCCTACTAGTTGCGGATCAGGTTGCGCAGACGTACTGAGACATGCTCCCGCTGCACGGTAGTTCTGCAGGATCTCGAGGACGATGGCGTTATGAGCAGTGATCCTCGCATCAGATCGCCATTATGCGCATCATTTCCGGGCGTGGAGGGCACGTCTGGCTGAGCTTTCCTACCGCCAACGCAGCACCTCAACACGCGCGGCACGGAGAGTCGACGTGCTCCGTTGGCGGTTGCCCCGTGTTCCGCCCGCTACTACGGCGGCGGGTCCAGGTCCTCGCGTGACCGGGCCCCTGTGCGCCCGTTTCTTGGCGATCCCCGGCCTTCTCGCCAATGATGCTTCGGCGCAATCTCCTCGGCTTCTGCAGGGCCGAAGGCATGGCCGACTCCGACGACCCGATCTGCCTTCACGCTCGGCATGCTGCGCTTCCTCAGCGACGATGTCGCCAGCACCTTGTCGGAGCACGGCTGGGCGGTGGCCGACCCGGGCGGACGATCTTGAGGCACGTGATTTCTCCCTGCCGCGTGAGCGGCTGGAGGAGGCGTTGGCGGTCACGGTCAGGGGCGGCCCAGGGCACGGAGGTTCCATCCGGCTTCACGCCAGCAGCGGAGGTCGAGGGTGCTGCGGCCGTCAACGGCCTTCGCGCTCGCCACATGGCTGGCGAGTACGCGCGGATCGATGCGCGAGAATTCCGGCCATTCGGTCAGGTGGAGCAGCAGGTCGGCGTCCTGGGCGGCGTCGATCGGATCCTCGACGTATCCGAGTTCGGGGTGTGCCTTGCGGGCGTTGTCCAGGGCCTTGGGGTCGGTGACGGTAACCGTCGCGCCCAGCTCGTGGAGTCTCTGGGCCACGGCCAGGGCGGGCGAGTCGCGGATGTCGTCGGTCTCGGGTTTGAAGGCGGCACCCCAGATGGTGATCCGCCGGCCGGCGAGGTCGCCGTCGAGTTGTTCGCGGGCGAGGGTGACCACACGTTCGCGGCGCCGGTTGTTGATCGCGTCGACCTCTCGGAGGATCGTCAGGGCCTGGTCGGCGCCGAGTTCTCCGGCGCGGGCCATGAAGCCGCGGATGTCTTTGGGCAGGCAGCCGCCGCCGAAGCCGAGGCCGGGCCACATGCCGGCGCGGCCGATACGGACATCGTGGCCGAGGATCTCGGCGAGCTGGGTGACATCCGCGCCGGAGACTTCGCAGACCTCGGCGATGGCGTTTATGAAGGAGATCTTCGTGGCGAGGAAGGCGTTCGCGGAGGTCTTGGCGAGTTCGGCGGTGGCCCAGTCGGTGGCGATTGTCGGCGTTCCCGCTTCGATGATCCTCTCGAAGCACTCCCGGAGTACGGCTTCGGCCCAGGAGCCCTCCCTCTCGAAGCCGAGGACGAGGCGGTCGGGTCGCATGGTGTCCTCGACAGCGCAGGACTCGCGCAGGAACTCGGGGTTCCACGCGACCTCGACCGCGTGGCCGGCGGGCGCGTACTCGTGCAGCAGATCACGGACGCGGGGGGCCGTGCCGACCGGGACGGTGGACTTCACCGTGACGACGGCCCGGCGCGTCAGGTGGGGTGCGAGCTGACGGACCGCAGTGAGCAGGTGGCTGAGGTCGTAGGCATGTGCGCCGGGCTGTTGCGGGGTGCCCACCCCGATGAAGTGCAGGTCGCCGAAGGCGGCGGCCTCTGCGTAGGAGGCGGTGAACCGCAGTCGGCCGCTGGCGGTGTGCCTGGCGAGGAGGTCGTCGAGGTCGCGCTCGTGGAAGGGGGCTTTGCCCGTGTTGAGGGCGTGGACCTTGTCGACGTCGGAGTCCAGGCCGAGAACCTCGTGGCCAAGCTCGGCCATGCAGGCGGCGTGGGTGGCGCCGAGGTATCCGCAGCCGATGACGGTGAGCTTCATGAACGAGGGTGTCCCTTCGGATTAGGCCGCCTGACGGCGGGGTGTAAGGCGGGCCGAGCGGCCGGATGGCGGTGGATGTCGGTGCGGATGACAGGCGAGGTCGTGAGAATGCCGAGGAACTCGTGGGCGAAGAACCGGAGATCGACGTCCTCGGCCGGAGCAGAGTGACTCGTCCGGATACTCCGCCGGCGGCCGGGCAACTCCGCGCCGGGGGACGAGAACCGCGGTAGCCCGGCTAGCCGACAGTCCGCCACCTCGAGCAGCCGCCGAGCGGTACCAACCCGGACCCAGCGGTGAATGACTACGCCACTGACCCGGCGCGGATCCGGGGCAGCACCCAGTCCCGGGAGCGGATCGGACCGCCGAGGTCGAACCAGACCGTCAGTTCCTGGCAGACGGTTCCATGGCTCGTGAAAAACGGCTGTGCTTTTCCAATGAAGTCGAAATCCGCAGATATTAGACGCCTCCCGCGCCAGTGTATTTTCGCAGGTTGACGGTGAACAGGGATCTGGCGGCCGCGAAGGCGAGAATTCCGACGAGCGGTGCGGCCGTCGCCAGCCAGGGAGAAAACTGGAGTTCCGCCGTCTTGCCGGCCAGCTCAGCCGCCGGAACATAACTGATGAACGCTATCGGAATACCAAAGGTGAGCAGCATTTGCACATTCACCGGAAAGATCTTGAGCGGATAACTTCCGAAGGTGGCAAGAAGCTCGTCGACCCACTGCGACCAGGGAATAGTTGATATCGAGCGCAGCGCGAAACAGGCGATAACGGTATGTAGGGACGCCTCTAGGAACACGCCTCCGATGACGGCCAGGATCAGATAGCCGATGCGCGGGGCTGTCCAGTGCACATGCATCTCCGGCAGGGCCATGGTGAACAGCGTGATCGCCACGATCAGGTCGCCGATAGCATTGAGGAACAGCTTGTCCAACAGGATCTGCCGGTAGACGGGAAGCGGGCGCAGCATAAAGGTGTCGATCTTTCCTTCCTGAACGATGCGGGGAAGCGACGCGAGCGAGGCGAACCCTGCGACGTACAGGCTGTGACTGAGCAGTCGGATCGCCGCCACCATGAGGATCTCGCCCTTCGTCCATCCCGCCAGGTCAGGGAAGCGGTTGACCAGCACCGTGGCCAATACCAGGACGGAAGCCTGCCAGATGATCCCGGACACGATGGCGAGCAGGAAGTCGCCGCGGTATTCGAGGTTCGCCCGAAAGTTCACCTTCGTCACACACCAGATGAGACGCAGGTTGTGGAATCTGCGGCGGCGGAGCCGTGCCAGCGCCACGATTCCAGGGGGATGCGCGAGTTGTTGAGCCTGAACCTCCAGTGTTTTTGTCACGTCTCCGCACACGGTTATCCCCCCTCGATTGCCGTGCTCGACTCAGCTCGGCGCCACATCAGCCGGGTCAGCATGATGAGTATGACTATCCACAACAGTTGAACACCGATGAGCGGAACTGCCGCGCTCGCCGATGTCCGGCCCACGTAGATGGACAGCGGAGTATTGAGGATGCTCTGAAACGGCAAGACCTCGTTAACCTCGCGAAACCATCCCGGAAAGAACCAAAGTGGCGCGATGGCACCGGACAAAAGGCTCATGACGAACTGGTATATGTTCAGCGCATTGGTATTCAGCATCGTCCAGAAGCAAATCAGATCCAGGATCTGATTGAGGTAGAAGAGCGTGACGCAGCCGAGCGCGAACGATCCGAGGGCGATGGCCGCCGCCGACCGGCTTGCCGGCGCCGCGATGACGCCGGTGTACCGGCAGACGACGTAGCCGAGCGCTCCCCACGCCAGACCGTATGCCCGGTCGCCGATGGCGCGCATGGCGTAGTAGCGGCGGGGAGGGATCGGCCGCACCAGCCAGTAGAGGATGGTTCCACGCTGGAGGTGCTGGACGATGCTGTCGCGGGAGAACATCCGGTCGATGCCGCCCGTCTGAGTCACCAGGATCGCGAGGACGGCATAACTGACGGTCTGTGTGGCGGCCATGCTGTGCGCACCGCCGGACGCCTGGTAGAAACCCCGCCAGAAGCAGGACACGACGAAGAGCTGCATGGCCAGGCGGATGGTGGAGTTGATCACCCTGGCTCGGTGGCCGAGTTCCGTGCGCCAGGAGATTCCGGCGATGGTGATCCAGCGGCGGGTCGACCGTCCGGGTGTCGGACTCGGCCCGGCTCGGCGCTCATCGGGTTTCGCGGTAGGCAACATTCATCACGTCCTCCAGATCGTGGGTGTCGCTGCCGTAGCGGGAACGGAGATCCTCGATCAGACCGTCGAAAACCGTCCTGCCGTGATTGACCAGGACCACGCGGTGGGCGAGCCGGTCAACCTCCGTCATGTCATGTGTCGTCAAAAGCACTGTTCTGCCGCAGGATTCGACCTGGTGGCGGAGGAACTCCCGGACGCTCTCCTTCGCGATCGCGTCCATGCCGATCGTCGGCTCGTCCAGGAACACGACCGGTGGATCGTGGAGCAGCGCGGCGGCGAGATCGCAGCGCACGCGTTGCCCCAGCGACAGATGCCGTACCCGTGTCTCCCAGAAGGCCGACAGCTCCAGGAGCCGGTCGAACTCACGCAGCCGGACTTGGTAGTCGTGCTCAGCTATGCCGAACACCTCGCGCAGAATGCGGAAGCTCTCCCGCGCGGGCAGGTCCCACCACAGTTGGCTGCGCTGGCCGAAGACGGCACCGATGGCCATGGCATTGGCCAGTCGGTTGCGGTGGGGCACAAGTCCCGCGACGGTGAGGCTGCCCGCGGTGGGCTCGAGGATGCCGGTGAGCATCTTGATCAGGGTCGACTTGCCGGCGCCGTTGGGGCCGAGCAGCGCCACGAGTTCGCCCTCCGCGACGGTGAGGCTCACGTCCTCGACCGCGACCTTCGTCTCGTAGCGCGGGCGCACGAGGTAGCGCAGGCCGCCGGCCAGACCCGGGTCGCGCCGGGGGACCTTGAACGTACGCCGCAGACCATGGGCGACGATCACCGGCCGCTTCTCGTCACTCACTGCTTGTCCCCACGCGGCCGACGCAGTACGGCAACCTGCGACGGACCGAGTTCGATGCTGCCCTCGTGCACGGCGCCGCTCAGCAGATCGGTGCCCGAGGCCGTGACCTTGTGCGTCCCGGCCCGGTCGTGGTTGATCAAGAAGAGATACTCGACGTGCTCGGCCTGACGCAGCACGGCCTCCACCGGCTCAGGACAATCGGCCGGTCGCACGCCGGCGTCCTCGAATACCGTCTCCAGCAGGGGAAGCAGCGCATCGGGTTCAAGCCGTGCCGCGACGTACCACGCGCTGCCGTCGCCGAAGGCGTTGCGGGTCACAGCAGGCTCTCCGGCATCGAGCCCGGTCGCAAAGGACAGCCTCGGCTCGGCACCCGTCGTCACGACCCGCTCCGACCAGACCCGAGCCGTCGTCCCGTCCGAGAGCAGCACCTCCTCGTCGAGGTCCAGGGGATGGAACTCCTCCGTGTAGGCACCCAGCAACTCGCGCAGAGCGCCCGGATACGGCCCCGGGTACACGTGATCGTGCTGATCGACGATTCCGCTGAAGTAGGAGACGAGCACGCAGCCGCCCGCGGCGACATAGTCGCGCACATTCGCGGCGCAGGCCTCGTCGAGCAGGTAGAGGCTGGGGAGAACGACCAGCTTGTACGCGCCGAGCTCGGCTCCCGGGTGCACGAAGTCGACGGTGACCTTGCCGCCCCACAACGCCCGGTAGTAGGCGTGCATGCGATCCAGATGACGTAGGTCGCAACTGGGCTTGTCTTCGAACTCCATCGCCCACCACGACTGCCAGTCCCAGGCGATCGCCACATCCGCGACCACCCGGGAGCCGCGGACCTCCGACAGGGCGCGCACATCGCCGCCGAGAGCGACCACGTCGCGCCAGAGGGCCGAGTCGGTGTGCGCCTGGGGCAGCATTGCGGAGTGGAACTTCTCGGAACCGAAGCGCGAGGCGCGCCACTGGAAGAACATCGCCCCGTCGGATCCGTGGGCTATGTGGGCCAAGGTGTTGCGACGCATCTGGCCGGGAGCCTTGGCCGGGTTGCGCGGCCGCCAGTTGACGGCGCCGGTGGAGTGCTCCATGAGCAGCCACGGATGTCCGCCGGCCACCCCACGCGCCAGGTCGGCGGACATGGCGAGCAGCACATGACTGTCCGGTTCGGCTGTCTGGAGATAGCTGCTGGTGCCGACGTAGTCGACGTGCCCGGCCCACTTCCA
This sequence comes from Streptomyces kryoterrae, assembly GCF_054072135.1. Lineage (NCBI taxonomy): Bacteria > Bacillati > Actinomycetota > Actinomycetes > Kitasatosporales > Streptomycetaceae > Streptomyces > Streptomyces kryoterrae. The sequence goes on from NZ_CM133358.1 coordinate 2,158,370, forward strand.
GTAGTCCACGTACTTCGCCTCGCCGACCATGAAGTTCGTGGTGACGGGTACACCGGGGGTGATGTCGCGTAGTACGTCGGCTTCGGCGTGGTAACACGCGATGTGTTCGTCGTTCGAGAAGCGGAGAAAGTCGAGGCGTTGGGTCGCGTTGACCGGCATGGGTGCTTTGCGCGGCGGGGTGATCTCCTCCCACCGTGCGTACGCCTGGCCCCAGAAGGCCGTCCCCCATGCCTCGTTCAGCGCGGTGATCGTCCCGTAGCTACGTGCAAGCCAGTCACGGAAGGCCGTCGCACTGCGTTCGCAATAGCACATCGGGACGTGCGCCCCGTATTCATTGTTGACATGCCAAGTCCGCAGCGCCGGATGGTCCTTGTAGTGCTCGGCGAGCGCTCGCGCGATTCCGGTGGCCGCCTGCCGGTATTCCGGCGCGCTCGGGCAGAAAGACTCGCGGGCACCCGTTCCGAGGGTCACACCGGCCGAATTCACGGGCAGTACCTGCGGGTACTGCCGTAGAAACCATGCCGGAGGCGCGGCGGTCGGCGTTGCCAGGCTGGCGCCGATTCCGGCGTCGGCCAGCAGATCCATCACCTTGTCCAGAGCCGCGAACTCGTATCTGCCCGGCTCGGGTTCGAGTGATACCCACGAGAACGTATTGATATTCACCAGGTTGATGCCGGCCTGCCGCATCAGGGCCATGTCCTCGTGCCAGGTCTCGGCGGGCCACTGTTCCGGGTAGTAGTCAGCCCCGAAGACCATTGTGTCCGGGTGGGGAAAGCGGGGCGCTGGGTGCAACCTGATCTCCTTGCTCTGTGCTTTGTGGGAACGATCTCAGTGCAAGGAACGTCATCTTGGAGGCTCCTTGAGTGGCTGTCAAGAGATCACCGGGCGCGCTGAGTTGAGGCCGACGGGCCGTCGCTGGGGTGGGCGTTGCCACACTCCGCTGCGATCCCGGGCAACCCGACGCGTTCCGTTACTACCCTGCCCAACTGGGCAAATAGCGCTGCGTGTCGGTATGAACACGCCGATGGCGCCACGCGCGCTCTGTTCCGCGGACGCATACGATCATGAATTCGGACATCCCTCCAACGTCGTTGCCACGGTGGGACGTTGCCGCGACGACCTCTTGATCGACTCGATAGCCGGTGCTAAGTTGTGCACGTTCCCAGTCGAGACGGGGCATCGCGGAGATCACTGACGACACCGAGGGACTGTCGACGTGACCAGGACACCGTTCTTGAACATGACGCCTGTACGGACCAGGGCGACGAGGTGGAATTCGGTCACCACGCGTCGACGGTCATGGGCGGGCTCGACAAGTTTGAACACCATCGCGAGGGCCGAAGTCTGGGCCGGCGCCGGGTGACCTTCGAGCGCACAGGCGCCCCCGCCGCGCCACTGAAACCACGACTCTCGATAATTGGTCGATTTGATTCAGGAAGACGGCGATACAGTGACGTTCCCAATTGTTTTCCCTGTCGGCCCCAACACCGGCCGAGCGGTCAGTAGGACTTGCGCAATCGCCGCGGCGGAGGAAAGCCGTCGGCCGTATCGGCGGCTGATCCGTGCACTCCAGGGCGGTAATAGGGAGGGACGATGACGCGGGCCGCGCGCCGCGCAGTGGTGACCGGCGGAGCCGGCTTTCTCGGTTCGCACATGTGCGAACGCCTGTTGGCTCTCGGCTACTCGGTCGTCTGCATCGACAACCTGAGCACCGGCACCCTGGACAACATCCGGGCACTGTCCCAAGACCCGAACTTCGCGTTCCTGGAGGCCGACGTATCGGCGGGGCTGGACGTCACCGGCCCTGTGACGGACGTCCTGCACATGGCTTGTCCGGCCTCACCGCGCGACTATCTCCGGCTTCCGCTGGAAACCCTGCGGGTCGGCTCGGCCGGTACCCAGCACGCCCTGGACCTGGCCGCCCGCCATGGGGCCCGTTTCCTCCTCACGTCGACCAGTGAGGTCTACGGCGACCCGCTGGTCCACCCGCAGCCGGAGTCCTACTGGGGAAACGTCAATCCAGTCGGCCCTCGCGCCGTGTACGACGAGGCGAAGCGCTTCAGCGAGACCCTCACCGTCACGTACCGGGAGCGGCAGGGCCTCGACGCCCGTATCGCACGGATCTTCAACACCTTCGGCCCGCGGATGCGCGGCGACGACGGCCGGATGATCCCCACCTTCATCACCCAGGCACTCGCGGGTGACCCGCTCACCGTCGCCGGCAACGGTGAACAGACCCGCTCACTGTGCTACGTGGACGACACCGTGGACGGCCTGCTCGCTCTGCTCACCAGCCCCGACGTACGTGGTCCGGTGAACATCGGCGGGAGCGGGGAACTCAGCGTCCTGCAGACGGCCCGTGCGGTGATCGCGGCCGCCGGTTCGGCGTCCGATGTCGTTTTCGTACCCCGCCCCGAGGACGACCCCTCCCTGCGCTGCCCTGACACCAGCCTCGCCGCGGAGCGCCTTGGCTGGCGGCCCAGGATCGATCTCGAAGAGGGGCTGCGGCGCACGATTCGCTGGTTCGCGGAGTCCCGCGTCGCGAGCCCGGGGCTGGTCCGATGACAGAGCCGAACCCTTCGCCCGTCACCCCGGTCGGCACAGCGCAGGCCGAGTTCAGCGCCCTGTCCGTGGTCATCCCGACCAAGGGAAACCCCTGGGCAGTCCAACGGCTCGTCGAGTCACTGGGCGTCGCCGTGACGGAGCTGCCCGCCGGAGTCCAGACCGAGATCGTCGTCGTGGACGACTCGTCGTACCAGGACGGCGAGCAAATCCGGGAGACCTGCGAGAAGTCGGGTGCGCGTTATCTGCGCGGGCCCCGCCGGGTCGGCGCCAAGCGTAACCTCGGCGTCGCCGAAACCCGCCATCCGCTCGTGCTGTTCATCGACTCCGACTGCGTCGCGACGCCGACCCTGCTCCGCGAGCACCTGGACTTCCACAACGCGCACCGGGGCCGACAGGACATAGGCGCCGTGGCCGGTCCCACCGTGGTCGCAGGCGAGGCCGGCTCCGGTCCCTGGCGCACCGTTCGACATTCGCTGGTCGCCAATGCCCCGTGGAACTGGCCTCTGCGTTTCGAGCAGCTGTGGTGGGCCGCCACATCCAACCTTTCCGTGCGAAGGACGGCTTTCGACGCGATCGGTGGCTTCGACGAGCACACCTACACCGTGGTGGGAGGCGAGGACGTGGACCTCGGGGTGCGCCTGGACGCCGCCGGGTACCGCACACTCGGGCACCCCACTGCCGTGGTGGTCCATGCCACGGACGGAATCACGCGGCTGCACCAGTTCCGCCGCAAGCTCTTCCTGTACGGCAGAGCCTGCGTCTACAACTGCGCCCGGCAGCCGGAGCACACCCGCTGGTGGCCCAATCCGACGACGGTCGCCCTGGCCGCCGGCGCGACCGCGGCGCTCCTGCCGCGGCACCGCCTGCCCGCTCTGCTGACCGCCGCCGCAGGAACCGCCCTGTGGTTCGGGAACGACACACGCCAGACCGCTCGCCGCGCCGACACAACCGCTGCATCCGCCGCGGCGGCCGTTTCCGTCGACTGGAGCTACCACCTCGGGATCACGCTCGAGGCCATCCGCCGTGGCAAGCCGACGCTGGCCATGAAGCGCTTCGACTACTTCCCGGAGGAGCGCTTCGTGCCGACCGCCACTGGGACGCCCGAAGGTCACGATGAGGAGACAAGGTGAATCCACGACTCGTCCTGCAAACCGGCATCTACGGCTACGGAATCCTGGGTCAACGAGCTGAGACGGATCTGGACGGCACACTCGACGCCATCCGTACCGCCGGATACGACGGCCTTGAGGTCATGTCCTCGCTCCTGGGCGACCCCGCCCGGCTGCGGGACGCCTGCGCCGAGCGTGGCCTCGACACTGTGGCCGTGCATCTCTTCTGGCACGAACTCGACGACTTCTCCTGGGAGACGTTGCGGGTGCTCGCCTGCAACCGGCTGATCCTGTCGGGACTCCCCGTCGACTCGGTGGCCGCCACCCTGGACACCTTGCCCGCGCTGCGTGACCATGTCGCACGCGCCGCTGACGTCGGCACACGGGTGGCGGTGCACAACCACCAAGAAGAGGCCAGGCCGCTGCACGACGGTCGCACGCCGCTGGAGATCCTCTGCTCCGAGACCGCCCCCGAAGAACTGGGATTCGTGGTCGATCTCCACTGGGCCTCGGTGGCCGGCGCACTCGAACGCACGCTCAAGGCGACCGCTGGGCGCTGCGACTACCTGCACATCAAGGACGGGCTGATCGCGGACCCGGAATCGCCCCACTCGTTCGACCTGGGTACCGGGGAAGTCGAGCTGGCGCACGGCTGGTCCACCGCGCGGAGCACCGGGACGATCGCGGTCACGGCCGTGGAACGCGCCATGCCCGCGCCCGATCTCCCCGCCGCACTCCAGCACGACGCCGAGTTCACCAGGCAACTCTGGCACACCGGCACCGCGCAAAGGGGAGCCCTGCGGTGAGCCGTCCGCCCGTTCGTGTCGCACTCGTCGGCTGCGGGGCCATCGCCGAACTCGGCCACGCTCCCGCGTTCCTGGCGCTGCCCGACGACGCCGTCGTCAGCGCCGTCGTGGACCTCGCCCCGGCCCGGCGCGACCTGCTCGGTGATGCGCTGTCCGTCGCTCCCAGCCGTCGGTACGACACGGTCGACGCGCTGCTCGCAGACGACGAGCCGGTCGATCTCGCGGTGGTCGTGCTGCCGCCGGAACGCACTCCGGCCGTCGTCGAGCGGCTGCTCCGCGGCGGCGTCCGCGTCCTGTGCGAGAAGCCCATGTCCATCGGGGCCAATGAGGCCGCCCGGCTGGCGGGGCTCGCCCCGCGCGACCGGCTCGGCCTGGTGCACAACTACCTCCACCGCAGCGACGTACGCCAAGCGATGCAACACCTACGCACCGCCGAACTCGGCCGCATCCGCTTTCTGCGCCTGGAGCAGCCCGATGCCGGGCACTTCCCCGGCGCCGGAGTCAGTCCGCACTGGCGCCGGCACAACACCGGTGGCGGCTGCCTGACCGACAACGCCTACCACTGGGTGTACGTCGCGCGGGAACTCACCGGCTCACCCGTCGTACAGGTCACGGCGCGCCTTGCGCGGCCGGACGCCACGTCCGCCGCGGACGTCGCCATGGTGCTGCTGGACCACGAGAACGGCGCACTCACCAGCGTGCAGACGGCGTGGTGCGCCCCTCGTGCCCAACGCGTCCTCGAAGTGCACGCAGAGCACGGGTCGCTCCGCCTGGAGGGCGACTGCGGACCGTGCGAGATCTTTCCGGCCTCCGGTCCGACGCAAGCGCAGCCGGTCGAACCCTCGTACACGGGTCTGTACCGCGATGTGCTCGCCGCGGTACGCGCCGGAGAGCCCTTCGCCGCGCCTGCGGACACCTGCGTCGATGTCCTCGCGGTACTGCAGGCCGCCGAGCTCTCCGCGCGCCAGGGCCGGACCGTGCCCGTCGTCCCGGCCGGCGCCGCATAGCCGGGCAGAGCCCGTCACGAACCGCGTCCAGCGCTGCCGTCAGGTGCGCCCTCTTCCCCCTCCACCGTCCCCTTCCTAGTAGGAGCCAGTTGCCGTATGACGACCTCCGTTCCCCTCAACTCCCCTCTGACCGTGGCCGTTTGCAGCATCGGGCGCACCGACCTCTTCCGGGCCCTCAGCCTGATCGCCGCGGATGACACCAGCCTCGTCGCCGAACTGATCGTCGTCGACAACACCGGCGGCTCGCTGGACCGTACGGCCGTCGCCGGCGCCGCGGGAGGCCTTCCCGTGCGGGTTCTCAACGGCGCGGGTCCCGCTTCCGTCGGACGCAACCTGGCCCTGTCCGAGGCCCGGACGGATGTGGTGCTCTTCTTCGACGACGACTGCCTGCCCGAGCCCGGCTGGGTCACGGAGATGGCCACCTACATGTCCGACGAGCCCGAGGTCACAGCGGGCTTCGGCCGGGTCGAGCCCGTTCCCTTGCCGAACTGGCGGCTGGGTACCGAAGTCGTGCCCCTGCTGGGTGAAAACGCGTGGGGGGAGGCCGAGACGCCCGACGGCAACCTGTGGTGCCCGGCCGTATCGGCGCCCGGCTGGCAGCCGGGTGTGTACACCGGACCTCCCACCATTCCCGTGTCCGTGGTCGGTTCCTCCAACAACTTGGCCCTGCGCAGGAGCCTGCTGCTGCCCGACCGCCCCGTGTTCCTCCCCCATCTCGGCCCCGGTACCGGTCCTGCCTCAGGTGAGGACACCGAACTCGGTTACGCGCTGATGCGGGAAGGCCGCAAGGTCGCCTACGTCCCCCAGGCCAAGATGGTCCACAACTCGTGGCTCACCACGGACCGCGCCGAGCAGAAACAGAAGTGCTACCTGCGGGGCAATCTGGAGGCACTCGGCTACCACGCCCTGCGCGGCGATGACCTCGCGGCGCGGTTGCTCGGCGCGTACTTGGGCCAATTCCGCGTCGGCAACGGCCGCGGCCTCGACGAGTTCGGAGACATCTTCGCGTGGGGATACGGCTCCCTCACCGACGGCACAGACGGCACCGAGGGGACGCCCACGCGCTAGCCCGATCTCCACCGGACGTCGGGGCGCACGCCGTCGATGTCACCCGTCTCTCAGAAAGGAGCAGTTCGTGACCGTCAGCGCACCTGCGCCCGAGGACGCCCTGCGCTGGGGCATCCTCGGCGCAGCCCGTATCGCCGAGCACTTCGTCGGACCGGCCCTGGCCCGTTCACCCCACGCTGCAGTGCGCGCCGTCGCATCACGCCGTCCCGAGGCCGCGCGACGGCTCGCCGAAGCAGTGGGTGCGCCGCGGGTGCACAGCGACTACCAAGCTCTGCTGGACGATCCTGACGTCGACGCGGTCTACATCGCGCTGCCCAACGCACTACACGCGCCGTGGACGCTCGCCGCGCTGGCCGCAGGCAAGCATGTGCTGTGCGAGAAGCCGCTCACCACCACGCCGCACGATGCCGAGGCGATCCGCTCCGCTGCACGCGAGGCGGGCCGCGTCGTCGCCGAGGCGTTCATGTACCGCGTCCACCCCCAGTTCGCGGCCTTCGTCGAGCGGATCCGTGCGGGCGCCGTCGGCGAGGTCCGCAGCGTGGAAGCCGCACTGTCCTTCGTCCTGGAAGATCCTGCTGACATCCGGATGTCGGACGAACTGGGCGGCGGGGCACTCCTGGACCTCGGGTGCTACATCGCCGACGCCGCCAACCTCGTGTACGGCGGCCTCCCTGTCACGGGCTCCGCCGTCAGCCACCGTGGTGACTCCGGCGTAGACCTCCACACCTGTGCCGTTCTCGACTACGGCCGTGGCAGGACCGCCCAGCTCTCGGCGAGCTTTCTGCTCCCCTGGCACGACTCACGGCTGGTGGTCCGCGGAGACAAGGGCAGCCTCAGCCTTGACCACTGCTTCAACCCCGGTACGGGAGAAGGTCGTCTGACCCTGCTGACGGCGGACGGGCACCGGGAGCTGACCACCTACGCGGGCGTCGACATGTACGAACTGATGGTCGACCGCTTTGTCCACATGGTGAGTGGGCGCGGGGAAAGTTACGTCACTCTCGACGATTCCGTGGGCGTGCAGCAGGCGCTGGCGCTACTCACCACGCCGCGCACCGATCGGTGACGCGACACCCAACCGTCTTCACTCCGGTAAGGAGATTGATATGCGAAAAGACGACCGACTCCTGACTGCGTCAGTGCATCCGTTCGAGCTCACGGACCGACGCCGCGACAACCAGGCCCTGAACCTCGAGGAGTACCAGCAAGGGGCGGTCAAGCTGCACAGCCGGCCGCTGGCTCTGTTCGTCGAACTCACCGAGAACTGCAACCTCAAATGCCCGATGTGCCGCTTCGGGGAAAAGTATGACCCGGCCCTGAACATGGACGAGCAAATGTTCGACCGGCTGGCCGACGAACTCTTCCCGTACGCGCATCTGGTGGACGTCCGCGGCTGGGGCGAGTCCACCATGCTCAGCGGCTTCGGGGACATGGTGCTGCGCGCCCTCGAGCATCAGGTCCGGGTCCGGGTCGTGACCAACGGCCAGATCAACCGGCCCGCCGTCTGGGACGCCATGATGCGGGGGCAGGGCATCGTCACCGTCTCGTGCGACGCCGCCTCGCCCGCCCTGTTCAAGAAGTTGCGGGGCGGCGGAAGCCTGGAGCGGCTCGAAGCGACCTGCCGCGCCCTCGTGGAGGCGCGCGACCGCTACCAAGTCCCGCGCGACCATGTGAACTTCAATGTCGTCTCCAGCATGGACAACCTGGACGAGCTCGCCGACATCGTGCGGCTCGCGAGCCGGCTGGACATTCCGCTCCTGGTCATCCACCCGCTGGTTGCCGCTGCCGACGACCCCTCCCACCTGCGCCAGGACCTGGGCCGGACGCGCGAGGCGTACGCCGAGGCGGCCGAGGCCGGCCGCGAACTCGGCGTCGTCGTGCAGCTCGGTGCCGCACCGGACCCTTCTCTGGCGCTGCCGGAGATGGTCCGCAAGCCGGCCTGCATGCACCCGTGGAGCTATGCGTACATTCGCTACAACGGGGACGTCGGATTCTGCGACCACCTGATCGGCAACGGCGAGTACACCCTCGGCTCCCTGCGCGAGAACACCTTCGAGGAGATCTGGAACGGCGAGGCGTGGCAGTCGCTGCGCCAGGCTCATGTACAGGGTGAGATACCCGATGCCTTCGCCCCGTGCCGCTACACCTACGCGCAGCGCTACATCGACTTCGAACACCTGGTACATCCCGACCGGGCGGAGATGATCGTGAGCAGCGCCACCCACGCCGAGGTCACACGGACCCGGGATCCCCGGGAGGTGCCCGTGGTGCCGTTCGGTCTTGAGCCCACGCCAGAGGTACTGGTACCCACGGCCATGCTCTCCGAGAGGCTGCGGCAGCTGCCCGGTTCACCACGTTCGTGAGCGAAAAGACTTAGGTTAGGAGCTACACCATGAATGAAATCGAGAAACTCCTCGGCGGCTTCATAAGTGGCGTGGTCCTGGTGGACGGCACGGTGCGACGTAGTCCGACCGGGAATTCCGGTTTCGTCAACCGCCTGCTGCAGCACTACGAAGCGAATTCCTGGAACGGCGCGCCCCGCTACCTCGGTAGAGACGAGGAGGGCCGGGACACGCTCAGCTATGTCCAGGGATATGTGCCCTGGCAGGGCGGCAACCCCGCGGTCGCCTCCTCCGCGGCCTTGACCGCGCTTGCCCGCCTGGTCCGCGCGGCCCACGACCTCACGGCAGGCCATCCTCTGGCGGACGGGCATGAGGTGGTGTGCCACAACGATCTGTCACCCAAGAACACGGTGTACCGCTCCACGGATGAACCACTGGAGCCCATCGCTCTCATCGACTGGGACCTGGCGGCACCAGGTCGGCGTGTCCATGATGTGGCGCATCTGTGCTGGCAGTACTTGAGCCTCGGTCCCGGCACGGATCCGGTATGGGCGTCCGGACGGATCCGTGAGGTCGCGGATGCCTACGGTCTGGCATCCGCCGACCGCCAGGAGCTGGTACCAAATGTGGCCGCGTGGCAGGAACGCTGCTGGTGGGGTATCGAGAGCGGAGCCGCCGGCGGAGATCCGGCCTTGATCAGTTTGTGTGAGGCGGGCGTCCCGGAGGAGATTCGGGCCGCACATGCCTGGGTGACGCACCATCAGCAGACCCTGGAGGCCGGCCTCGCGGCCAACTGATTTGGCAGGACGCCGCTTCCCGCTTCTCCGCCCTCGTCAGGGCTGGCGGGAGCCGGTGACGTCCGTCCGCTCTGGTCGTTCGGTTCCTCCGCGTCCGCCTGACGCGCCACGCGGACGCCCCATAGATATCCGATTGCACGGACGAAGACAGTGACCGGTCCGTGGAATCGGACTTGATCTGCTCGGCCGTGCCCGGCTCGGCCCGCTCGCGGCTTTGGTCGCACCGTTTTCCGCCGACATCCGGCACCCAGGTAAAAGGAGTTGCATATGCCAAATGAGCGCCCTCAGACCGTCCTTGTCCTCGGTGGGGACGGATTCTGCGGCTGGCCCACCGCTCTGGACCAGTCTGACCGGGGTCGCAATGTCGTCATCGTCGACAACCTCAGCCGCCGCAAGATCGATGCTGAACTTGGAACGGCCTCGCTGACCCCGATCCAGAGCCCGGAGCGACGGCTGGAGACATGGCGTGCCTTGTCGGGCCGGACCATCGACTTTGTCGAGCTGGATGTCTCGGCGGACGTCGAGGCTCTGAGCGGACTCCTGGACAAATACCGGCCGGACGCCGTTGTCCACTTCGCCGAACAGCGCTCCGCGCCCTATTCGATGCTGTCCTCGACGCATCGAACCTACACGGTGCGTAACAACCTGATAGCGACTCAGAACCTGCTTGAGGCAATTCGCCTCTCAGGGGTGCCCACGCACATTGTGCACCTTGGGTCGGTGGGGGTGTACGGCTATTCGTCGAAGGACTGGACGATGCCGGAGGGCTATCTTGAGGTCACCGTCCCGTCATCTGCGCACCCGGACCGGAAAGTGGAGATACTGCATCCCTTCGAACCGGTTTCTATCTACCACCTCAGTAAGTGCATGGATGCGCAACTGTTCGAGTTCTATGCCCGGTACGACAACCTCCGGATCACCGATCTGCACCAGGGTGTCGTCTGGGGAACGCAGACCCGATTGACGAGCCAGAGCGATCTTCTGGTCAACCGTTTCGACTACGACTCCGTCTGGGGCACCGTGGTGAACCGTTTCCTCATGCAGGCGGCGCTCAATCACCCCCTGACCGTATACGGCGTGGGCGAGCAAACTCGCGCGTTCATCCACCTCGAAGATGCCGTGAACTGCGTCAACCTCGCCCTGGAGAACCCGCCGGCGCCGGGTGATCGGGTGCGGGTCCGCAACCAGGTGGCCGAGTGCCTGCGGGTGCTGGATGTAGCCACCGTGATATCGGATCAGACTGGTGCCGAGATTTCCTACGTGGACAATCCGAGGAACGAGGAGGCGCAGAACACCCTCAGCGTGACCAACGAGAGCTTCTCGGAGCTCGGTTTCACCCCCACCCTTCTGCGCGAGGGGATCTGGCGCGAGTCGGTGGAGATCGCGCAGCGGTTCCGCGCCGATGTCGATCTCGATCGAATCCTGCCCGCGCGGCCCGGTGAGCACGTGGGGGAACGCGCATGAACGGCATGCGGCAGGACGTAGTGACGGAATTGTCCGCGGTGGACACTGATTTCCTTGAGCGTGCCCGGCGGGCCACAGGCGATCCGGCCGAGCATGACCGGCTGTTCGGTGAGGCCGAAATCTTCGGCCAGATCGAAGTGCGTCAGCCGAGCAATGCCGTCTCGAAACATGACGGGCCAGTACGGATAGGCGCGTGGAACGCGGAGCGCTGCAAGTACGTCGGGGCAAGCGCGCAGCTCATCAGGGAATCGGGCTGCGATGTCGTGCTGCTGTCCGAGATGGACGTGGGCATGGCCCGTTCCGCCAATCTGCACACACTGCGCGCACTGGCCGAAGAGCTCGGTTTCGGCTATGCGTACTGCGCGGAGTTTCTTGAGCTGGGCATGGGAAATCAATCCGAGCAAGTCGAGTTCGCTGACGAGTGCAACCTGGTCGGAATCCATGGCAATGGAATTCTTTCCCGTTTCCCCTTGTCGGAACCGCTGGTCGTGAATTCCCCCGCACAAGGCCTGTGGTACTCACTGGACTGGCACCACCGCCGGATCGGTGGTCGGCGGGCTCTGTTCGCAACCGTCGCTGTCGGTACGGAACGGATCAGGGTGGGCAGCGTCCATCTGGAGAGCCTGTCCGATCCCGACACGAGGTCCGCGGAGCTTTCGGCGCTCGTCGACTCGACCGATTCGACGTTGCCCACCGTCATCGGCGGCGATTTCAACACAGCAGACGTACCCGACGAGGAAGCGCCGGACGACTGGTTCGCCAAACCTGGTCACCACGAGCCGCTGTTCGACGTGTTCGCAGCGGCGGGTTTCGACTGGCTGGACTGCAACTCGGCGGTCCCGACTCGTCGCACCCTGGGCAACGGCCTGCCCCGCGCCCCGCACCGCAGGATGGACTGGCTTTTCCGGCGCGGCCTGGCCGCACGAAATCCCCTGTGTCGACCTGCGGTGAACTCGGCCGGCCATCCCATCTCCGACCACGAACTCGTCAGCGCTGACTTCCTGCACGGGCTCCCCGACGACCGTGGCAGGGCTCGCGAGTGGTGACGACGAGGCCTTGCGAGCCCGTCGGCGCGTGAAGGAGACCGCGGTGCGAAGTGCACCCGCGAGTCGCACGACGTCCGGTGAGGTCAGACTCGGGCCTCGTCCCCCGCCCGTCCGGTTGATCAACGCTTCACCCCATCGGTGACGCAGGGTGTATGACACAGTCGAAAGAGAGTCCAACGGTGACCAACATTCCGGTCCACACACTCAACGACGGAACGTCGAGCCCGGCGACCGGTCTGGGTACCTGGCCGATGACAGACGCGGAGGCGGAGGAGGCGGTGGCCGGAGCCCTCGGCATGGGCTACCGCCTCGTCGACACGGCGACGAGCTACCGCAACGAGACCGGCGTCGGCCGCGGTATGGCGCGCAGTGGCGTCCCTCGCGAGGAGATCGTGGTGACGACGAAAGTCCCCGGCCGGCACCACGGATACGAGGAGACCCTGGCCTCCTTCGAGGCGTCCCGCGCACGGCTCGGCGTGGAGTACGTGGACCTGTACCTGATCCACTGGCCGCTGCCCCGCGTCGACAAGTACGTCGACTCCTGGCGGGCCATGATCAAGCTCCGCGAGGACGGCCTGGTCCGCTCGATCGGCGTCTCGAACTTCACTCCCGAGCACATCGAGCGGCTGGAGAAGGAGACCGGCGTCCTGCCGTCCGTCAACCAGATCGAACTGCACCCCTACTTGCTGCAGGACGGCCTGCGCGCGTTCCACCAGGCCAAGGGCATCCGCACGGAGAGCTGGAGCCCTCTGGGCTGCGGCAAGCACCTGCTGGACGAACCCAAGATCATCACCGTTGCCGAGGACCTCGGAGTGACCCCGGCCCAGGTGGTCCTGCGCTGGCACACCCAGCTTGGCGCGATTCCCATCCCCAAGTCCGCGAGCTCCGAGCGGCAGCGCGAGAACCTCGATATCTTCGGCTTCACTCTCAGCCCCGCCCAGATGCGGTCCGTCGCGGACCACGTCCCCCGGCGGCTGGGCGGGGACCCGGAGGTCTACGAGGAGTTCTGAGTCCGCGGCGGAGTACCCCCGGGGCCCCGCGGGACGACCGGGAGTGCTCGCGCACTGCGCGCCGCGGTTCGAGGACGCGCCGAATCCGGTCTGTCCGTTCGAGTGATCGCACCGTCGACGGCGGCACCACGATTGCCCGCTCGGGCGGCGAGAAGGCCGGATGGACCTGCGTCTCGCCCTGGAATGTATTAAGCGAGCTCGGCGGGATACGGACGGTTGGGGACCGGCTTTGTGGAGATGGGTCCCGAACTCAGCAGCGCGCTTCGAACGATCCGACCCGCCAGCTCGGTGAGGACCTGCGTTTCCTCGGGCTCGGCTCGCTGCTGCGAACTCCCGACTCTTGTCGTCGGTCTGTCCGCAACCGTCCTGACCTGCAGCGATCGCCTGAACGTTCCCGTAGTGGCGGGTGTGCGTTCCAGAGCGATCTCCTGGCCACCCGCTGACCTGCGGCGATGGAGTTTTCTACAAGCCCCGTGCGGAGGCCGTCTCGTACGGCATGGGAGACATCATCACCGGCCTCGTGTCGGAACCCGGGCTCGCGGTCGTCGAGATCGTCGCCGGGGACGAAGCGACGCTGCAGACCATCGCCGTGCACCTCGCTGGCTCATGGGCCTCGACCGGGACCCCGGTCGACTACCGGACGACGGAGGACGGCGTGGTCAGCGGGCGGCTGCAACTGAACCTCCAGCTGCCCCCGCTCGGTACGGTGCGGACGCTGCCGGCGGACTGGGTGCGGTTCGCGTCGCCTCCGTGGGGTGCCCGGCTGGGCCTGGACAAGCCGGGGTGCCTGCGGGCCCGGGCGGACGGCCAGCCGTGTACGCAGCAGGCGGCAGAGTGACCGGAGGGCTTCGTCGAGGTGGACGACGTCGGTGCCTGCTGGTCTCATCTCGACGAGACCGAGCGGGAGTGGTGCCTGCGCGCACGCGAGGCGTACCGGGCAGCGTTCTGGGAGTTGAAGCGTGCGCACCGGGAGACCGCCGGGCACGACAGGAACGAGCAGCGCGAGGGCTGCACGGGGGCGGTAGGGGGCTTGAGGAGCATCAGGCCGTGGGATGACCTTGAAGGCGTGAGGGCCCGGCCCCGCTTGGCGAACAGGTAGAGGGGCGGATGGGAGGGCCGTCAGTCCTCGTCAAGATCCCTGCGCAGGTCTTCGGCGAGCAGGTCTCCAATCTGGGCTTCGGCCTGGTCGATCTGGGCCATCAGCACGGACCTGCGGGCCTGGGCCTCCTCGATCCGGGTCAGGGCGGCATGGTGACGGTGGAGTTCCGCGCGGAACTCGGTGACGATCATCCGGAACTCGACGCCCGGGGCCGTGCATCCACTTTCCCACGCGACGTGGAGTTCTTCCTGCCTCATCACACCGACCGCTGGCGGGGGCTGGCCGTCCCGGAGCGTGATCACCGCCTCGGCACCGGCGGCACGGGGTGCGGTCACGCTCCTCTCGCGTTCGCGCTCACCCAGTGCCGCAGCACAGCCCGCTGGTCTGGTCCTCCCTGATCGCGACCGAGACGGACCACTGGACCGGGATGGCACCGGCGACGCTGGTGATCGCCCTCGGCTTCGGGACCGGCGTCATCGCCCGGACCAGGCCGCAGTCCATGGAGTGGACCACGACAACCGGAGATCGCCTCGGCGCTGCTCACCTCCGCCCAGCACCTCGGCGTCGCCCCCGGCCACGCGATCCTGGCGAGCGTCGCCGCTGCAGTCAACGCCGCGCCGCGACGGCCGGCACGAGTACTTCGCTTTGAGAAGCCGGGGCAGCAGTCGGGCGGTGCCGGCGTCCCAGTAGACGGTGTCCAGCACGTAGTCCTCGCGCGCCTGGCCACGGCGGCGGGCCTTGGCCCGGGCGCCCTTAGAGGTCCTAAGAGAAGTTGTTGATCATGTGACTTTCAGTGGGGATTCGACGTCGCCAACGACGCCATGATGCGGGCGCGGCTGATGATCGGCGGCCTGTGCCTCGGCGCGATGAAGCGCTGCCTCGGTGTGGCCGTCGGCTGGCGAGGCCGAGGAAGGCCTCGTGGATGTTGTCGCGTCGTTCCCAGCGGATGCGCAGGCGGCGGAAGCCGTGCGGCCAGGCGATCGTTCTCTCGACCACATACCGGAAGATGCCCAGGCCGGAGCCGTGGGGCCGGCCCCGTTCGGCGATGACGGGGCGGATGCCGCGCTGCCAAAGCGGCCGCCGGTATGTGTCGTGGTCGTAGCCGCGGTCCGCGAAGAGCATGTCCGGCCGTCGCCGTGGCCGGCCGACCACTCCGGCCACGGCGGGGATCTTGTCGAGCAGGGGCAGGAGTTGGGTGACGTCGTTGCGGTTGCCGCCGGTCAGGGACACCGCGAGCGGGATGCCCTGGCCGTCGGTGAGGATGTGGTGCTTGCTGCCCGGCCGTGCGCGGTCGACCGGGCTGGGACCGCTTTTGGGCCCCGCCGGGCCGCCCTGACACGGGAGGAGTCGATCACCGCCCGCGACCAGTCCAGCTTCTTCGCCGCCCGCAGCTTCTTCAGCAGCACCAGGTGCAGTTGGTCCCACACCCCGGCCTCGTTCCACGCGGCCAGCCGCCTCCAGCACGTCATGCCCGAGCCGAAACCAAGCTCCTGGGGCAGGTACTCCCACTGGGTCCCGGTGTGCAGCACGAACAGGATCCCGCACAGCGCCTGCCGGTCGGGCACCCGCGGCCGGCCCTCCACCAGCTTCGGACCCGGCTCAGTCAGCAACGGCTCGACGCCCGCACCAGCCAGCCCCGTTTCTCCAGCACGTAGGCACGGTGCCGGATCTTCTCCACCTCGTTCTTGATCTCCGCTTCCCGGCCCACCGCCCGCGTCAGTTCCACCCGGTTCACCGGCCCCGAAGCGGCCACCGAACAGGGAGTGCCACAACGCACTCAGTCAACTTCTAGCCCCTCGTGTGACGGTGAGCCCTGCCCCAGGCAGCTCAGGGCAAAGGGCGGATCAGCGTCGGCGGGACACGTACCGGCCACTACTCGATCAGCATGAACCAGCAAGCGCCCCGCCAGGCCGAAGCCTGACGGGGCGCTTGTGCGAGACTCTGGTGCGACGGCCGTTGGCGGCGGGTCAGCGACCAGATCCTCTGACATCCGAGCCGATCAGCTCATCAACCGACAAGTTGGCGAAGCACGTACTGCATGATGCCGCCGTTGCGGTAGTAGTCGGCCTCACCGGGGGTGTCGATGCGGACGACCGCGTCGAAGTCGACGCCCGTGTCGGTGGTCACCTTGACCGTGCGCGGGGTGGTGCCGTTGTTCAGCTCCTCGACGCCGGTGAAGGAGAAGGTCTCCTCGCCGGTGAGGCCGAGGGACTCGGCGGTGGCGCCCTCCGGGTACTGGAGCGGGAGGACACCCATGCCGATGAGGTTCGAGCGGTGGATGCGCTCGTACGACTCGGCGATGACGGCCTTGACGCCGAGGAGGGCGGTGCCCTTGGCGGCCCAGTCACGGGACGAGCCGGAGCCGTACTCCTTGCCGGACAGGATGACCAGCGGGATGCCCTGCTCGATGTAGTTGCGCGAGGCGTCGTAGATGAAGGCGACGGGCGCGTCCGGCTGGGTGAAGTCGCGGGTGTAGCCGCCCTCGGTGCCCGGCGCGATCTGGTTGCGCAGGCGGATGTTGGCGAACGTGCCGCGGATCATCACCTCGTGGTTGCCACGACGGGAGCCGTACGAGTTGAAGTCACGGCGCTCGACACCGTGCTCGGTGAGGTACTTGCCACCGGGGGTGTCGGCCTTGATCGCGCCGGCCGGGGAGATGTGGTCGGTGGTGACCGAGTCGCCGAGCTTGGCGAGGACGCGGGCGCCGGCGATGTCCGAGACCGGGGTGGTCTCCATCGTCATGCCCTCGAAGTAAGGGGGCTTGCGCACGTACGTCGACTGCGGGTCCCACTCGAAGGTGTTGCCCTCGGGGATCGACAGGGCCTGCCACTGGGCGTCGCCCGCGAAGACGTCGGCGTAGGACTTGGCGAACATGTCCTCGCCGATGGCGTTCGCCACGACGTCGTTGACCTCGGCCTCGGAGGGCCAGATGTCGGCCAGGAAGACCGGCTTGCCCTCCTGGTCCACACCGAGGGCGTCGCGCGTGATGTCCACCTTCATGGAACCCGCGAGGGCGTACGCGACGACCAACGGCGGGGACGCCAGGTAGTTCATCTTGACGTCGGGGTTGATCCGGCCCTCGAAGTTACGGTTGCCGGAGAGCACCGAAGTGACGGCCAGGTCATGGTCGTTGACGGCCTTGGAGACCTCGTCCGGCAGCGGGCCGGAGTTGCCGATGCAGGTGGTGCAGCCGTAGCCGACGAGGTTGAAGCCGACCTTGTCGAGGTAGGGGGTGAGCCCCGCCTTGTCGAAGTAGTCGGTGACGACCTTGGAGCCCGGGGCGAGGGTGGTCTTGACCCACGGCTTGCGGGTCAGGCCCTTCTCCACGGCCTTCTTCGCGACCAGCGCGGCGGCGACCATGACGTACGGGTTCGAGGTGTTGGTGCAGGAGGTGATGGCCGCGACCGTCACCGCGCCGTGGTCGATCTCGTAGGTCGAGCCGTCGGGGGCGGTCACGGTGACCGGGTTGGACGGAACGCCGTTCGGAGCGACGGCCGGGGAGTCGGAGGCCGGGAAGGACTCCTTGCCCGCCTCGTCCACGTCGTCGACGTAGTTGCGGACGTCGACCTTGAACTGCTCGGCGGCGTTCGCGAGGACGATGCGGTCCTGCGGGCGCTTCGGGCCGGCGATGGAGGGGACGACCGTCGAGAGGTCGAGCTCCAGCCTCTCGGAGAAGTCGGGCTCGGCGGCCGGGTCCAGCCAGAGGCCCTGCTCCTTGGCGTACGCCTCGACGAGCGCGACCTGCTGCTCGTCGCGGCCGGTGAGCTTCAGGTACTTCAGGGTCTCACCGTCGATCGGGAAGATCGCGGCCGTGGAACCGAACTCCGGCGACATGTTGCCGATGGTGGCGCGGTTCGCGAGGGAGGTGGCGGCCACGCCCTCGCCGTAGAACTCGACGAACTTGCCGACGACACCGTGCTTGCGGAGCATCTCCGTGATGGTCAGCACGAGGTCGGTGGCGGTGGTGCCGGGCGTCAGCTCACCGGTGAGCTTGAAGCCGACGACGCGCGGGATGAGCATCGAGACGGGCTGGCCCAGCATCGCGGCCTCGGCCTCGATACCGCCGACGCCCCAGCCGAGCACACCGAGGCCGTTGACCATGGTGGTGTGGGAGTCGGTGCCGACGAGGGTGTCGGGGTACGCCTGGCCGTTACGGACCATGACCGTACGGGCGAGGTGCTCGATGTTGACCTGGTGGACGATGCCGGTGCCGGGCGGGACGACCTTGAAGTCGTCGAAGGCGGTCTGGCCCCAGCGCAGGAACTGGTAGCGCTCCTTGTTGCGGCCGTACTCCAGCTCGACGTTCTGGCCGAAGGCCTCCGGCGTGCCGAACTTGTCGGCGATCACGGAGTGGTCGATGACCATCTCGGCCGGGGAGAGCGGGTTGACCTTCGCCGGGTCGCCGCCGAGCGCCTTGACGGCCTCACGCATGGTCGCGAGGTCGACGACACAGGGCACGCCGGTGAAGTCCTGCATGATCACGCGGGCCGGCGTGAACTGGATCTCCTGGCTGGGCTGCGCCTGCGAGTCCCAGCCACCGATGGCCCGGATGTGGTCGGCGGTGATGTTCGCGCCGTCCTCGGTACGGAGCAGGTTCTCCAGCAGCACCTTCAGGCTGTACGGAAGGCGAGCCGAGCCTTCCACCTTGTCCAGCCGGAAGATCTCGTACGACTCGTCGCCCACGCTGAGCGTGCTACGGGCGTCGAAGCTGTTCGCCGACACGACAGTCTCCTTCATTGATGTGCGCGTTCACCGCATCCTGCCGCCACGACGACTTGGCCGATCCGTTAAGGTCAGGCTAAGTTAGGTAACCCTTACCGGCAGAGATATCTCGATGTCGAGATAACTCTAGTGCATGGGTGGCGAATGGTCATGCCCGGCCGCCGTGTGATGTAGCCATCACTGCGCCGATCCGGGGTAACAGGGCCCTATGCCTCTCACATTTCGCAAGAGCTTCCGGATACTCCCTTGGCTCCGACTGAACATCAACAGGCGATCCATGTCGTTCACCACAGGCGGCAAGAACGGTCCGCGACACACGCGCAGCACCACAGGACGTCGCACGACATCGATGAATCTGCCCGGACCGTTCGGGTGGCGGAAGACCCGCACGAAGAAGGACGACTGACCAGCCGTCACCCGAGCGGATCCCACACGAGGCGTCATCTCATATCTGAGATAACCTCAACCTCATGGCAGACGACTACCTCGTACGTATCGGCAAGCTCATCCGTGACGCCAGACAGCACCGGGGCTGGACACAGACGCAGCTCGCCGAGGCGCTCGGCACCAGCCAGAGCGCGGTCAACCGCATCGAGCGAGGCAATCAAAACATCAGCCTTGAGATGATCGCTCGAATCGGTGAAGCGCTCGACAGTGAGATCGTCTCTCTGGGGTACGCGGGTCCGATGCATCTGCGCGTGGTCGGTGGCCGTCGGCTGTCCGGCTCCATCGACGTCAAGACCAGCAAGAACGCGTGTGTAGCGCTGCTGTGCGCCTCGCTCCTCAACAAGGGGCGCACAGTGCTGCGCCGCGTCGCCCGCATCGAAGAGGTGTACCGCCTGCTGGAGGTGCTCAACTCGATCGGCGTACGGGCGCGGTGGATCAACGACGGTGTCGACCTGGAGATCGTGCCGCCGGCCGAGCTGAACATGGCGGCCATCGACGCCGAGGCCGCCCGCCGGACCCGCTCGATCATCATGTTCCTCGGCCCGCTGCTGCACCGCCTGGACAGCTTCAGGCTGCCGTACGCGGGTGGCTGCGACCTCGGCACCCGGACCATCGAGCCGCACATGATCGCGCTGCGCCGGTTCGGGCTGGACATCGCGGCGACGGAAGGGCTCTACCACGCCCGGGTCGACCGTTCCGTCTCCCCCGGCCGCCCGATCGTGCTGACCGAGCGCGGGGACACCGTCACCGAGAACGCGCTGCTCGCCGCCGCCCGGCACGACGGCGTGACCGTCATCCGCAACGCGTCCTCCAACTACATGGTCCAGGACCTGTGCTTCTTCCTGGAGGCCCTGGGCGTACGGGTCGAGGGCGTCGGCACGACGACGCTCACCGTGCACGGCGTACCGACCATCGACGTCGACGTCGACTACTCGCCCTCCGAGGACCCGGTCGAGGCGATGAGCCTGCTGACGGCTGCGGTCGTCACGGAGTCCGAGCTGACCGTACGCCGGGTGCCGATCGAGTTCCTGGAGATCGAGCTGGCGGTCCTGGAGGAGATGGGCCTCGACCATGACCGTACGCCTGAGTACTTCGCGGACAACGGCCGTACGCGGCTGGTCGACCTGACGGTCCGGCCCTCCAAGCTGGAGGCGCCGATCGACAAGATCCACCCCATGCCGTTCCCGGGCCTGAACATCGACAACGTGCCGTTCTTCGCGGCCATCGCGGCCTCCGCGCAGGGCAAGACCCTCATCCACGACTGGGTCTACGACAACCGCGCGATCTATCTGACCGACCTGAACCGCCTCGGCGGGCGCCTCCAGCTCCTCGACCCGCACCGGGTGCTGGTCGACGGCCCGACCCGCTGGCGAGCCGCCGAGATGATGTGCCCGCCCGCGCTGCGACCGGCGGTGGTGGTCCTGCTGGCGATGATGTCGGCGGAGGGCACGTCCGTACTCCGGAACGTGTACGTCATCAACCGGGGGTACGAGGATCTGGCGGCACGGCTCAACTCGGTGGGGGCGCAGATCGAGATCTTCCGGGACATCTGAGCGACGGCCGCCCGGGGACTTCTGTGGGACTTCGGCCCGGGAGCACTCTGTTTCCGGTCTCCCGGGCCATGGCAAGGCGGTCGGCGGGCGGGTTCCTCTCCCCGCTCGTCCTGGACAGGCCGCACCCGATGACCGGTACGCCGGTGTCCGGGGTTGGCGACAGCGAGGGCCTCGGTGCCGGGCGCCGTGTCGCCCGACGTCGTCGCCGCGATCTCTCGCGAGCCGTTCAGGCCGTCTGCCGAGCGACGCGCCCGGGGTCCACGATGTCCTTGCGGGTCACCGCCAGGTAGACGACCAGGCCGAGGATGACCGCCAGGAAGAGCCCGCTGGTGACGACGGTGCCGATACCGAGGCCGCCGTCGCCGGTCGGCTGGGAGAGGTAGTCGCCGATCGAGGCTCCGAGCGGGCGGGTGAGGATGTAGGCGATCCAGAAGCTCCACACCGCGTCCAGACCCAGCGTGAAGTGCGCGAGCGCCACGGCCGCGATGGCCAGGGCGAACAGGACGGCCGCGAGCCAGTACCCGAGGTCCATGCGCTCGGAGACCAGGTCGCCGGCCGCTGTGCCGAGGGCGAACGTGAACAGTACGGCCAGCCAGTAGAACGCCTCACGGCTGGTGGTGTCGATGCTGTGGATGGACAGGGTCCGCTCACGCCGGTACCAGACGACGAAGACGACCGCGAGGAGGATCGCGAAGACCGTGGTGGTCGTCTCCAGCGGTACGCCCATGTTGTCGGTGAGGTTGTCGCTGATCAGTGTGCCGACGACGCTGATGAGGGCGACGGCGAGCCAGTACACGCCCGCGCGGTAGGCGGTCGTACGGAACTGCACGACAAGGACGACCGCGAGCAGCGCGCTCATCAGGACCGACACACCGGTCAGGCCCAGACCGGCCTTCTCGTTGAGCAGGTCCGCCGCGGTCTCGCCGACCGTCGTGCACAGCACCTTGATGATCCAGAAGTAGGCGGTGACCTCGGGGACCTTGTTCCAGCGCAGGCGGTGGGACGGGCGGGCGGAGGCACTCGTGCCCGGTTCGGCCTCAGGTGTCTCGGAGAGTTCGTAGGTCATGGGGCGGGACACTGCCAGCGGTTGCCTGAACACATCCTGACTGCCGCGCGGCTTTCCCGGCCCGCCGGGTCCGGCCTGATCACGATGGGCCGATGCACACCCGCGCCGCGTCCTGGCTGCGGCACCGGCTCGGCCGTGCCGTGGTTCTCGCCTATCTCCTCGCCCTGTTCCTGCCCGGACCTGGTCTGTGGCTGCGCCGCCCCCATCTCTTACCGCTGACACACCTGACGCTGCACACCGCACCGCTCCTGCTGTCCCTGGTGCTGTTCTCGGCCGGGCTTCAGGTGCCCGTCCGTGAGCTGGGGCGCCTGCTGCGGCACCCGAAGACGCTGCTCGCCGGGCTCGTGCTGCACCTTGCGATCCCGCTGGCGGTCGTGCCGTTCGTCGCGTTCCTTCTGCGGCGCACCCCCGACTCCGACGGCGGCAGCGGACTGCTCACCGCGATGATCCTCGTGGTGGCGATGCCCGTCGCCGCGGGAGCCACCGTGTGGACCGACAAGGGCGACGGCGACCAGCCGACGATGGTGGGCCTCGTCCTGGCCTCCACGCTCCTCAGCCCACTCACCACTCCCTTCCTGCTGGAGACCCTGGCGCCGCTGCTGAGCGGCGGCTACGGGCAGGTACTCGTCGACACCGGCAGGCTGGCCCAGGGCGGGTTCGGCCTGGCCACCGTGGTCCTGCCCTGCGCGGCGGGCCTTCTGGGCGCTCTCGTCCTGCCCGCGCGGTGTCTGCGCCGTCTCCACGGGACAGTGCTGCCGCCGGCCCTCACCGGCTCGCTGCTCCTGACCTACGTCAACGCCAGTGGCGCCCTCGGATCCGTCCTGACCCGGCCCCGCCCGCTGCTGTTCGCCGCCGCGCTGGCCGTGGCCGCCGTGGTCTGCCTGCTGTCCTTCGCTCTCGGCCGGGTCGCCGCCCGCGTCCTGCGGCTGGAGGCGGGTTCCGCCTCGTCGCTGACGCTCGCCTGCGGCATGAACAACAGCAGCGCCAGCGCGGTCCTGATCACCGCGTCCCTGCCCGACAAACCGCACCTGCTGCTGCCGGTCCTCGCCTACGGGCTGCTGCAGAAGACCGCCGCGAGCCGGATCGTCACCCACCTCCGACCCGCTCCCGCAGCAGGCAGCTGAACATGCTCAGCCACGGCCCTCCGGCCCGGCCTCCTCCTGACGTACGGGGACGAGCAGCGTGAAGGCGGCCGGGCGGCTGCTGGTCAGGGAGAGTCTGCCGCCGAGGGAGACTGCCAGGTCGCGGGCGAGGGACAGCCCGATGCCGGAGCCCGCTCCCGCGCCGACATGACCGCGGTCGAACAGCCGGGTTCCCCCGCCGTCCACGGCGCCCTCGTCGGTGACGTCGAAGGCGACGGCGTCGCCGAGGTCGCGGGCCGTGAGTCGGACGGTGCCGTGCCCGTGGACGCGCGCGTTGTCGAGCAGGACGCCGAGGATCTCGGTGACGGGGGCTCCGGGGACACGGACGTCGTCCGGTGTCTCGCGAGTCCCGCACTCCAGGCGCCTGCCGTCGCGGGCGAACAGTCCGTGCCAGCGTTCCTCGGTCTCGTCCAGCAGCCGTGCCACCGACGTGTCGGGCGCGGGCCGGCGCGGCAGGTCACGCGAGCGGGACAGGCGCAGCACCTCCTCCACCGTGCCGTGCAGGCGGCGCGTGGTGGCCAGGGCCTCCTCCAGGGCGGGCCGCAGCCGGGTGTCGTCGTCCTGGGCGATTCCCGCCTCCAGGGTGAGCTGGAGTCCGGTGAGCGGGGTGCGCAGCTGGTGTGAGGCGTTGGCGGTGAAGTCCCTTTCGTGGCGCAGGAGTTCGGTCAGGCTGTGCAGCATCTCGTTGTGGGTGCGGGCGACCTGGTCGATCTCGGCCACGTTGCTGGACGCGGCCCGGGCGCTCAGGTCGCCGGCGGTGACCGCCCGGCTGTGCCGGGAGAGGTCCTCCAGCGGCGCGGCCAGGACCCGCGCCTGGCGGCGGGCGACGAGGACGGCCACGGTCAGCGCGAGGGCACAGACCCCGGCGAGGACCGCCCAGGCGAGCAGGACACGGTCGCGTACGGCGGCTGCAGGTGAGGAGGCCCGTACGACGCCGATCACCTGCTCGGCGTGCGACACGGGCACCGCGACGACCAGGTCACCGCCTGACCGGCCGCGCACCACCTCCGCGACCAGCGCCCTTCGCACGGCCGTGTCGCCGGTGCGGGGTCCGGTACCGGCCCGCAGCCGCAGCGCGGGGTCGTACAGGCCGAGGCGTCCGCCGGCCGGTGGCGCGGGCAGTTCCACGGGGTCGCCGGTCACGTAGTCCGGGCTGACGCGTACGGCGCCGGACAGGGCCGTCCGTTCCAGGGTGTCGCGCTGGTCGGCGTACAGGGTCGACCTGATGGCCAGGGCCAGGGGGACGGCGAGGAGGACGACGGCGACCAGGGCAGCGGTGAGGGCGACTCGCACCACGCGCTGTCTCATGCCCCCATCCTGCGGGCTCCCGACCGGCCCGGGGACGGTCCGCCACGCGCTTTTGCCGTCGTCTAACCGTCTGCGGTCGGGGCGTTAACCGACGGCTCTCTAGCGTCGGCGGCATGACCAGGAAGCAGTTCCCGGCAGTTCCTCGGGAGGGCAGTGGCATGTCGTACGCACGTACTTCCGCCGGCGTCGTCGCAGTGACGGTGATCGCGGCGGTGATCGCGGGGTGTTCCGGATCGTCGTCCGGGGCACACTCGGGCTCGGGTTCGACGGCCCCGGTGCGGGCGAACCCGGCCCCCACCGAGTCGAACCCGCCCGGGGACATCCCCGACAACCAGGTGTTCGTGGCCTACCGGCCCACCGGCGGCTTCACCGGGTTCACGGTGAAGGTGCCGGAGGGCTGGGCCCGCACCGACAAGGGCGGTGCGACCGTGTTCACGGACAAGCTGAACAGCGTCACCATCACGACGGCCACCGCCTCCACCGCCCCGACCGTCGCCTCGGTCAACAGCACCGTCGTCCAGCAACTGAGCGGCCGGGTAACGAAGTTCGCGTCCCCGAAGGTGTCGCAGGTGACCCGTAAGGCGGGCCCCGTCGTCCTTCTCACCTACCAGGGCGACTCGGCCAGGGACCCGGTCACCGGCAAGGTGGTGCGGGACGCGTTCGAGCGGTACGCCTTCGCCCGGCAGGGTCATGAGGTGGACCTGACCCTGTCCGGCCCCGTCAACGCCGACAACGTCGACCCGTGGCGAACCGTCAGCGACTCGTTCGCGTGGCGGTGAGCGCGATGGTGAGTGCGATGGTGAGTGCGATGCCCGCCGGGCCCTCGGACGACGACGTGGTGCTGGCCGCCCGGGAGCTGTACCGCTTCTACCGGGCCGGCGAGGAGGAGACGCTCGCGTTGCGCGGGGTGTCACTGCGGGTGCGGCGGGGGGAGACGGTCGCCGTCGTCGGTCCGTCGGGGGCGGGCAAGTCGACCCTTCTGGCATGTCTGGCAGGTCTCGACGAGCCGTCGGGCGGCGAGGTCCGGGTGGCGGGCGTGCGCATCAGCCACCGGCCCGAGACCGAACGCGCCCGGCTGCGCGCCCGGCACGTGGGGGTGCTCCTTCAGTCACGCAACCTGCTTCCGCATCTGACCGTGCGCGACAACATCCGGATCGCCCAGCATGCGGTGCGCGGCCGTCCCGCCGTAAGGGCCGAAGCGCTGCTGGAACAGGTGGGGCTGGGGCGAAGGGCCGGCGCGCTGCCTCGGCAACTGTCCGGCGGTGAGCTGGCCCGCGCGGGACTGGCCGTGGCGCTGGCCAACTCTCCGGCCGTGCTGCTGGCCGACGAGCCGACCGGTGAACTCGACGGCGGGACCGAGGAGTTGGTGCTGCGGATGCTGCGGGACCGGGCGGCGGACGGCTGCGCGGTGCTGATCGTGACGCACAGCGCGGAGGCGGTACGCGGCTCCGACCGGGTGATCACACTGGACGACGGACGGGCCCACGAGGGACACCGGGGCACGGCGCACGCGAAGGAGCACGGCCATGGCCTCCGCTGACCTGCTCCTCTCCTGCCGGGGTGTCGCACTCACCTTCGGGCGGGGCCCCACTGCCGTGGTGGCCGTGCACGGCGCCGACCTGGACGTCCGCTCCGGCGACCGGCTGGCGGTCGTGGGCCCTTCCGGGTCGGGGAAGTCGTCCCTGCTGCATCTGCTGGCCGGGCTCGAACGCCCCACCGGCGGCACGATCGCCCGGCCCGGACTCGACGGACCGCGGGACATCGGCCTGGTCTTCCAGGCCGACAGCCTCATCCCCGCCCTCGACGTCGCGGAGAACACCGCGCTGCCGCTCGTCCTCGCGGGACGCTCGCAGGAGGAGACCCGCCGGTCGGTCGCCGAGGCGCTCGACGTGGTCGGCGCGGCCGGGCTGGCCGACCGGCTGCCCGACGAGATCTCCGGCGGACAGGCCCAGCGGGTGGCCGTGGCCCGCGTCCTGGCGCAGGCGCCGCGCCTGATCCTCGCCGACGAGCCCACCGGCCGCCTCGACCACGCCACCGGCGCCCGCGTCCTGGACGCCCTGCTGGCGGCGGCCGACCGGACGGGCGCGGCCCTCGTCGTCACCACCCACGACCCGGCCGTCGCCGCCCGGCTCACCGTACGGCGGACCATGCGCGACGGCCGGCTGCACGCACCCGAAACGGCGGAAGCGCCGGACCCGTCAGGGAGCCTGTCATGATCACCGCCTGGGCGGGCGGACTGGCCCGCCACCGCATCGGGCGGCTCCTCGCCGCCGTCGCCGGAATCGCCCTCGCCGTCGCGTTGGTCGCCGCGCTCGGCTCCTTCCTCACCGCGTCCAAGGCGACCATGACCCAGCGGGCGGTCCGCTCGGTCGCCGTGGACTGGCAGGTCGAAGTACAGCCGGGCGCCGACCCGAACACCGTCGGGTCACTGGTGCGATCCACTCCCGGCACCCGGGCCGCGCTGCCCGTCGGCTTCGCCCGCACCACCGGCTTCACCGCCACCGTGGGAGGCAGCACCCAGACCACCGGACCGGGGGTCGCGCTCGGCCTGCCGGCCGACTACCGCAGCCGCTTCCCCGACGAACTGCGCACACTCTCCGGCTCCGGCACCGGCGTCCTGCTCGCCCAGCAGACCGCATCCAACCTGCACGCGGCCCCCGGCGACACCATCGGCGTACGGCTGCCCGGCGCCGGACTGCGGCAGGTGCGGGTGGACGGTGTGGTCGACCTGCCGCAGGCCGACTCGCTGTTCCAGAAGGTCGGCGCGCCCGCGCAGTCCCAGCCGACCGCTCCCCCGGACAACGTCGTCCTGTTGCCCGCCGCCCGCTTCGCGTCCCTCACCCGGGGAGCCACCGACGTCACCACCCAGCTCCACGTGGCCCGCGACGCGAACCTGCCGACCGACCCGGCCGCCGCCTTCACCTCGGTCACCGGCGCCGCCCACAACCTGGAGGCCAGGTCGGCCGGCGCCGTGCTCGTCGGGAACAACCTCGGCGCGGCCCTCGACTCCGCCCGGCAGGACGCCCTCTACGCCCAGATCCTCTTCCTCTTCCTCGGCGTCCCCGGTGCCGTCCTGGCCGCCGCGCTGACCGTGGCGGTCGCCTCGGCAGGCGGCGAACGGCGCCGCCGGGAGCAGGGTCTGCTGCGGCTGCGCGGGCTGCGCCCTCGTCAGATCACCGCGCTCGCGGGGTTGGAGGCCGCGCTGGTCGGTGTGGTCGGCGGCCTCGGGGGTCTCGGGCTCGCCGCGCTGATTGGCCGCCTGGCCTTCGGCGCCACCTCCTTCGGCGCGAGCGCGGGCACCTGGGCGCTCTGGTACGTCATCGCCTTCGTCCTCGGCGTGGTCGTGGCCGCCGGTGCCGTGCTCGTGCCCGCCCTGCGTGATCTACGCACGGTGACCGTCGCGGACACCGGGCGGGAGCGGCGCGTGTCGCGTTCGCCCTGGTGGCTGCGGTGCGGCCTGGACTTCGCGCTGCTGATCGGCTCGTGGCTGGTCTTCCGCGCCTCCTCCGGCAACCAGTACGCCCTGGTCCTCGCCCCCGAGGGCGTGCCCAGTGTCTCCGTCTCCTACTGGGCGTTCCTCGGCCCGGCCCTGCTGTGGCTCGGCGCGGCCCTGCTGCTGTGGCGGCTGACCCTGCTGGCTCTCGCCCACGGCCGGCCGGCGCTGGCCCGCCTCGCCCGGCCGCTGACCGCGACCCTCGCCACGACCACGGCGGCCGTACTGTCCCGCCGTCGGCGTCCGCTGGCCCGCTCGGTGGTGCTGCTCGCCCTCGCCGTGTCGTTCGCGATCTCCACGGCCGTCTTCAACTCCACCTACCGGCAGCAGTCCGAGGTCGACGCCCGCCTCACCAACGGCGCGGACGTCACCGTCACCCAACCCCCCGGCGCCCAGGTCCCGCCGAGCGCGGCCGGCAAGCTGAAGGTCTCCGGCGTCCGGCACGTCGAGCCCCTCCAGCACCGCTACGCCTACGTCGGCTCCGACCTCCAGGACCTCTACGGCGTCCGGCCCGCCACCGTCGCGAAGGCGACCTCGCTCCAGGACGCCTACTTCTCGGGCGGCACTGCCGCGCAGCTGATGCGCCGGCTCACCCAGCGCCCCGACAACCTGCTGGTCAGCGCGGAAACCGTGCACGACTTCCAGCTCTCCCCCGGCGACACGGTCAACCTCCGCGTCCAGGACGCCCGTACGAAGGCGCTGCGCACGGTGCCCTTCCACTACGCCGGGATCGTCAAGGAGTTCCCGACCGCGCCGAAGGACAGCTTCTTCGTCGCCAACGCCGCCTACGTGGCGAAGGCGACCGGCAGCGACGCGGTCGGCGCCTTCCTGCTCGACACCGGCGGCACCCACCAGCAGCAGATCGCCGACCAGCTGCGCCACCGGCTGGGCACCGGCGCCACCGTCACCGACCTCACCCAGACCCGCGGCACCGTCGGCACCAGCCTGACCTCCGTGGACCTGGCCGGACTCACCCGCATCGAACTCGCCTTCGCCGTCCTGCTGGCAGCCGGGGCCGGCGGCCTGCTCCTCGCCCTCGGACTCGCCGAACGCCGCCGTACCTTCGCCATCGCCACCGTCCTGGGCGCTCGCAGCGGCCAACTGCGCGGCATGGTCCTCACCGAGGCCCTGCTGCTGGCCACCGGCGGTCTGGCGGGGGGCGCCCTCATCGGCTGGGCCCTGTCCGAGATGCTCGTGAAGGTCCTGACGGGCGTCTTCGATCCGCCGCCCGCGAGCCTGTCGGTGCCGGGCGGCTACCTCGCCCTGACCGCGGGCGCGGCCGTCGCCGCCGTACTGGCCGCCGCGCTGAACGGCATCCGCAGCGCCGGCCGGCCCGCCGTGGAGGAACTGCGTGACCTGTGAACGCCCGGGAGCGGGCGGGCCGAGCGCCTCGCCCGCTCCTACGCTGTCCAGCATGCGTACGCACGTGACCGCCGACCACAGTCGCCACCGTGTCCTCGTCGTCGAGGACGACGACACCATCGGCCGTCATCTGGAATCCGGCCTGCGCGGCAACGGCTACGCACCGACCTGGAGCCGGACGGGTTCCGCCGCTCTGGCCGAGGCCGCACGCACCCCGTACGACGTGCTGCTGCTCGACCTTGGGCTGCCCGACATGGACGGTCTGAACGTCGCCCACACACTGCGTGCCCGCCATCCCGACCTGCTGATCGTCATCCTGACGGCCCGCACGGACGACATCGACGTCATCGCCGGACTGGACGCGGGGGCCGACGACTACCTCGTCAAGCCGTTCAGCCTGACCGTGCTGCTCGCCCGGCTCCGCGCCCATCTGCGCCGCCGGGTCGTCGCCACGCCGTCGCAGGAACCCGTCCGGCTGGCCGACCTCGTCCTCGACGTCGCAGCCCGCCGCTGCACGCTGCACGACGAGGACATCGAGCTGCGTCCCAAGGAGTTCGACCTGCTCGCCGTCCTGGCCCGGCACGCAGGAGAGGCCGTCTCCCGGGAGACCCTGATGGCCGAGGTCTGGGACGAGAACTGGTTCGGCTCCACCAAGACGCTGGACGTCACCATGGCCGGCCTGCGCCGGCGCCTCGCGGAGGCCGCCGACGTCTCGGCCCGTCCCGGCAGCCTGCCCCGCGTCACCACCCTGCGGGGGCACGGCTACCGCCTGGAGATCTGACGGACGCCGTCGGCGCGGCAGTAGCGAGCAGGCTGCCCGGCCTTCCCGACCAGTGCTCGTCTGTTCAGTCCACGCTGGGCCGGGCGAGGCCGTGGTCGTAGGCGAAGATCACGGCCTGGATGCGGTCGCGGGCGCCGATCTTGGTCAGGACGCGGCCGACGTGGGTCTTGACCGTGGACTCCGACAGGACGAACCGGGCGGCGATCTCTCCGTTGGTCCAGCCCTTGCCGACGGCGACGAGGATCTCGCGTTCGCGCTCGGTGAGGGAGCCCAGCCCCGGGTCCTCGGGGGAGTCCGCGCAATGGGCGGGGACGTAGCGGGCGTACTCGTCCAGGAGACGGCGGGTGAGGGCGGGCGCGATGACGGCGTCGCCCACCGCGACGGCACGGATGCCGGCGAGGAGTTCCTCGGGGCGCGCGTCCTTGAGGAGGAAGCCGCTGGCGCCGGCGCGGAGGGCGGCGTGGACGTACTCGTCGACGTCGAAGGTGGTGAGCACGAGGACACGTGAGCGGCCGCCTGCGGCGACGATACGGCGGGTGGCCTCGATGCCGTCCATACCGGGCATACGGACGTCCATCAGGACGACGTCCGGGCGCAGTTCGGCTGTCTTGCGGACGGCCTCGGCTCCATGGGCGGCCTCGCCGACGACGTCGGTCTCGGGGACGGAGTCCAGGAGCAGGTGGAAGCCGTAGCGTTGCAGCGGCTGGTCGTCCACGATGAGCACAGTGGTCACCGGGCACCGCCCTGGGGCGTGAGGTCGAGGACGGCCTCGACGCTCCATCCACCGCCGGCCGCCGGTCCCGCATGGACGGTGCCGCCGTACAGAGCCGCTCTCTCCCGCATGCCCACCAGGCCGTGTCCTTCCTCGTTCGGTGGTCCGGACGGTGTGGCCGGGCCGGTGTCCTGGACCCGGACAGTCAGCCGGGTGTCCTTCTCGACGATCGCCAGACGCACCCGGGTGTCGGCGTCGGCATGCTTCAGCGTGTTGGTGAGGGCTTCCTGGACGATGCGATACACCGTCAGCTGCACCCCGCCGTCCAGGGCGTCCACCTCGCCGGAGGTCCGGTAGACGACCTCCAGGCCGGCGGCGCGCACGTTGGCGCACAACGCCTCGAGGTCCGCGATGCCGGGCTGCGGGCTGAGTTCGGGCCCGCCCGTCGGGCCGCCCTCCGCCTCGCGCAGCACGCCGAGCACGCGCCGCAGTTCGCCGAGGGCCTGCCGGCCGGTGTCGCCGATGAGTCGGAGGGCCTCCTTGCCGCGTTCGGGTGCGATGTCGGTGGCGTAGGAGCCCGCGTCGGCGAGCGTGATGATGACGGACAGGTTGTGGCCGACGATGTCGTGCATCTCACGGGCGACCCTGGTGCGCTCGGTGGCCGTGGCCAGCCTGCTGCGCTGGTCGCGCTCTATCTCCAGCCGGGCGGCCCTCTCGCGCAGTCCGGCGAGCTGGGCCCGGCGGATCCGTACCATCAGGCCGAGCGCGAGGGCCGCGGTCGCTGTGCTCAGCAGGAAGAACAGCGCGTCCCAGACATACACGGCCGAGGACACGCGGACCGCGACCAGTGCCATGGCGCCCGCTATGGCCGCGCAGGCCCACGGCAGCTGCCGTAGCCGTCCGTGCAGGGCGAGGCTGTACAGGGCGACGAAGAGGGCGACGTCCGCGCGCAGTGCCGCGCCCAGGGACCACTGGAGCACGAACACCGCCGTGATGGCGGCGAACGCCACGAGGGGTTTGCGTCGCCGCCACAACAGGGGCAGCACCAGTCCGGCCTGGAAGGCCAGCGTTCCCGCCACGGGCAGCTGGGTGAAGGCGAGGCGGAACAGGCGCGGGCCGTCACCGTCGCCGTGGCTGTCCTCCACACCGTCGTGGAGCAGGTCGGGCAGGCAGAACATCAGGAAGACCAGGACGACGACCGCGGTGTCCAGCACCCATGGATGTGTCCGGTCGGCCTGCCGCAGCCGCTGGCCGCCCCGGGACAGACGGGCGACCAGCGGTCCCATTCCGCTGAGGTCATCGGTGGTCACGGGCGTCACCTGTCCATGGTGCGGGTGTCAGACGTCGGAGCGCGCGAGCCGGTACGCCGCGCCGCCCAGCGCCAGCGCCGTCCAGCAGACGAAGACCAGCAGTCCGGCGCCCGGCGACAGGGTCGTGGAGTCGTGGGTCAGCGCGAACATCGACTCCCCCGCGTTGGACGGCAGGTAGGGGCTGATGTCGTCCCGCCAGGAGCTCGGCAGCAGGGAGATCAGTCCCGGGATCAGCATCAGGGCGGCCACCAGCACCGAGATCCCGCCGGCCACCGACCTCAGCAGCGCGCCCAGGGCGGTGCCGATCACCCCGACCAGGCCGAGATACAGCCCTGCGCCGAGCAGACTCCGTACGACACCCGCGTGCGAAAGGCCCATGGCCGCCGGCGTACCCGAGACCATTCCGCTCCCGATCAGGAAGGCGACGAACCCGCCCAGCGTTCCCACGCCCAGCGCGACCAGCCCGAACACGGCCGCCTTGGACCACAGCACGGGCAGCCGTCGGGGCACCGCCGCGAGTGTCGATCGGATCATGCCGGTCGAGTACTCCCCCGCCGTGACCAGCACGCCGAGCACACCCAGGGCCAGCTGGGCGAAGTTCGTACCGAAGAGGGACAGGCTGACGGCCGTGGACGTGGCGAAGTCCGGGTCCGTCTGGCCGGAGTCGATCCCCGACCTGTAGTGGTTCGCGGAGATCAGGCCGAAGGCCACCAGGAACAGCAGGCCGAGGCCCAGGGTGATCCAGGTCGAGCGCAGGGACCACAGCTTGGCCCATTCCGAGGAGAGCACGCGCCGTCCGGTCAACCGGTAGGCGGGCCGGGCGGGGGTGGTGGTCCGGGGTTCCCCGACGGTGGTGGTGAGGGTGCTCATGCGGACTTCCCGAGGGTCTCGATACCGGTCGTGGAGCCGTGGTACTCCACGGCATCCCTGGTCAGGTCCATGAACGCCTCCTCCAGCGACACGGTCCGCGCGCTCAGCTCGAACAGCGCGATCCCGTGCTCGGCGGCCTTCAGCCCGATCTCGCGGGCGCTCAGGCCGGTCACCTGCAGTTCCTCGGATCCGATCAGTCCGGTGACCTCGACGCCCGGCCCGGCCAGCACGTCCCGCAGCCGCGCCGGTTCCTGCGCCGCCACCTTCACCGTGTCGCCGCCCGCCTCGCGGATCAGATCCGCGACGGTCGTGTCGGCCAGCAGCCGGCCGCGCCCCACGACGATCAGGTGGTCGGCGACCAGAGCCATCTCGCTCATCAGGTGGGAGGACACGAACACCGTCCGGCCGTCGTCGGCGAGTCCCTTGAGCAGGTTGCGGATCCAGAGCACACCCTCCGGGTCCAGCCCGTTGACCGGCTCGTCCAGCATCACCGTCTGCGGATCGCCCAGCAAAGCCGCCGCGATGCCCAGCCGCTGGCCCATCCCGAGGGAGAAGGCGCCGGCCCGCTTCTTCGCCACGCTGCCGAGGCCGGCGAGGTCGATGACCTCGTCGACCCGGCGGCCCGGAATGCCGTGGGTCAGCGCGAGGGATCTGAGGTGGTTGTACGCCGAGCGGCCCGGGTGGATCGACTTCGCCTCCAGCAGGGCGCCGACCTCCTGGAGCGGTGCGTGGTGGCGGGCGTAGTGGTGGCCGTTCACGGTGACGGTTCCGCTCGTCGGGGCGTCGAGGCCGACGATCATGCGCATCGTCGTGGACTTGCCCGCGCCGTTGGGCCCCAGGAAACCGGTCACGGTGCCCGGCTTCACGACGAAGTCCAGCCCGTCGACGGCCGTCTTGTCGCCGTACTTCTTGGTCAGCTGCCGTGCGTCGATCATTCGCGTTCTCCCTGTCGGGCTCCGGCGTGCGTCGCTTCCGACGCCTCACCGGCCACGCTAAGAGCCGAATCACCCCGATCCGGTGGTACCAGGAGGCTGAACCGCGCCGTGCGCGTAGTACCGCGGTACCACGCGGCTACCTGCGGTGACTTCCGTGTTCGTCGCCCCCGCAGCGGTCGCAGCAGGCGCCCGGCCGCCGCATGGGATGCGCTGCGCGCTCGGCGCCCTCACCACGTTGGGCGCCGCCGTCGTCACCGGCGACCTGCTCCGGCTGCTGGAGCCGGTTCTCGCCCGAGGCTGGTCACGCGGCGGACAGGTCGAGCCCCGGGCGGTGGGCCGCCGGGCCCGAACCGGTCAGGGACTCTCCTCGCCCTGGGCGATCTCGACCTCGTGGTGGAAGTCGACCACGCCCACTGTTCCGGCCGCGACGGACAGGACCGTGCAGGCCACGAGGAGCAGCGCGGCAGGGCGCCTGGGGCGTGAACGCGCCGGGGAGGGGGCGAGGAGGGCGGCGACGCGTTGCGGAACCGGGCCGGTCGTCGCCGCGGGTGCGAAGTCCGGGCGGGTGGAGGGGGAGGCGTGGCCGGCCAGGGCGGCGCGGGCGATGGCCGTGGCGATCAGGCGTCGGTCGCCGACGGCGGTGGCGGCGGTCTCGTCGGCGGCCCGCTCGGCGGCGAGCCGGATGGTGTCACGGACGGCGCGCAGGGCGGGGTGGCAGTGGGCGGCGAGTTCGGCGGCGGCCAGGAAGTAGTGGTGGCCGGCCCGGTTGTGGGCGCGTTCGTGGGCGAAGAGGGCCTCACGCTCGGCGGGGCCGAGGCTGCGCAGCATCGCGGTGGTGACGACGATGCGGTGGGGCCGTCCGGGCAGTGCGTACGCGTCCGGGTGGGGCGAGTCGACGACGCACAGGTCACCGGCGGCGGGGCGGCGGTCGGCCTGTGTGCGGGCGGTACGGAAGGCGCGGGCCTGCCGGAAGGCCGAGCGCGCGAGGGTGAGCGCGCTGAGGGTGAGCACTCCGGTGGCCGCGGCGGCCACCGGGAGGACGAAGTAGTCCGAGGGGGTACGCAGGGGGTGGACGAGTTCACCGAGGGAGGCGAAGACGGGGAGTTCGAACAGTCCGGTCAGGACGAGGGCGCCGAGTGCGGCGACGCAGGCTCCGGCCAGTGCCAGGGCCGATGCGGTGAGGATCAACAGCGCGGTGGCGGGGGCCAGGCGGTCGAGGGTGCGGCGGGCCGGGAGCGGCGCGAGGAAGGGCAGGATCAGCGGTACGAGCAGGAGGGCGGTCATAGCTCGTCGCCCTCCAGCAGTCGGCGCAGGAGCTGTTCGTCGCCGGGGTTGAGCTGGGCGACGAAGCGGGCCAGGACCGTCTGGCGGTCGGTGTCCCGGTCGAGTTCGGTGTGCATGCGCCGGGCGGTCAGGCCGGGAGCGTCCTGCACGGGGAAGTAGGCGTAGCCCCGGCCCTGCCGCTCACGGCTGACGACACCCTTCTCGTGCAGACGGGTCAGGATCGTCGTCACCGTCGTCCTGGCGAGGCCGGAGCCGAGTTCGATCTGCACGCGCCCCGCGCTGAGCGGCACCCCGGCCGCCCACAGCGCGGCCATGACAGCGGCCTCCAGCTCACCGGCCGGCCGCCTCTCGTCCTTCGCGTCGGTCATGGAACCTTCCTCACCCCACCATCGTCTACAGTTCAGTAGACCGTCTACAGAATTGTAGTCGGACCGTCGGGTGTGCCGTTCCGCCGCATCCGACGGTCCGCGAGGAGAAGGATGAAGGGCGCCCGACGATGACCACAGCCGTGCACCTATCGTCGCAGCTCGCCGTCAATGTGCTGGATGCCCGGTCCCTGTTGTCCGCGTTCGGCGTGCTGGGCGTGGGTGTGGTGCTGTTCGCCGAGACCGGGCTGCTGATCGGGTTCTTCCTCCCGGGCGACTCGTTGCTGTTCACCGCCGGTCTGCTGTGCACCGGCGCCGACGACCGCGGCCTGAAGCTGTCGCTCGCCCCGCTCCTGGTCGCCGCGGCGGTCGGGGCCCTCGCCGGATCGCAGTGCGGATATCTCCTGGGCCGAAGAGCGGGCCGTGGCCTGCTCGCCCGCAGCCGTTCGGCCCGCCTGCACGAGGGCGCGAAACGTGCGGAGGAACTGCTGGAGCGCTACGGCTACGCGAAGGCGATCGTGCTGGCCCGCTTCGTTCCGGTGGTGCGCACGGTCCTCAACCCGATGGCGGGCGCCCTGGGGGTGCCGGTGCGGACGTTCACCCTCTGGCAGGTGGCCGGCGGACTGGTGTGGAGTCTGGGTCTCACCCTGGCGGGATACGCGCTGGGCTCCTCCGTACCGAACGTGGACCGGTACCTGCTGCCGATCGTCGCGGTCATCGTCGCCCTGTCGCTGATCCCGGTGGCCACCGAAGTGCGCCGCTCGCGCCGGGACGCGAAGGCGAAGGCGAAGGAGGCGCGCGGATGATCCTCGCTCTCGACGGCTCGGCGGTCGACGGCCCGGCCTACACCGACGTGGTGAACCTGGCCGGGCACGCTCCCGCGTGGCTGAACGACACGGTGACCGCGTGGTCGACGTACGGGCTCGCCCTGTTCGCGGTGCTCATGGCCGTCGGCTGGTGGCAGGCCCGGCGGGTGGGCGCCGCCGCGTCGGTGACGGCGCTCGCCGCGCCGTTCGTCGTGGTCCTGGCGTACGGAGTGGATGCGGCGCTGAAGCTGCTGGTGCGCGAGGACCGGCCCTGCCAGAGCCTGCGGGTGGCCACGCTCGAGGCGTGTCCGGCGTCCGGCGACTGGTCGTTCCCCAGCAACCACGCGGCCGTCGCCGCCGCGTCGGCCGTCGCCCTGCTGTTCGTCTCCCGCCGGCTCGGCAGGGTCGCCGCGGTGGCCGCCGGTGCGATGGCGGTCTCGCGGGTCTGGGTCGGCGCGCACTACCCCCACGACGTGCTGGCGGGGGTCGTGGTGGGCACTGTCACCGCGCTGCTCGCCGTGCCCGTACTGCGCGGGCGTACGGATGTCCTGGCCCGGCGGCTCGCGGCCACCCGTCTGCGTCCGCTGCTGGTGGTGGCGTCATGAAGCGCGCCGACGTCGCGGAACTGGCCGGCAGTTGCGGCCTCGGCGCGTGGACCGCGTTCGGTGTCCTGACCATGGTCGTGGTGGGCCAGGACGGCATACCGCTGTTCGCGGACGGCGACCTCCTCTCGTGGTCCGCCGCCCACCGGCCGGACGTGGCCCTGGCGTTCGCCCGCGGGCTGACCGCCACCGGGACGGGCGCCGTCCCGTTCGCGCTGGCCGCGCTGGCCGGAGTCATCGCGGGACGCACCCTCCGGCAGCGGGCGCTCGCCGTCGCCCTCTGCCTGGGCTGTCTGGGAGCGGGCCAGGCGCTGCGGTACGCGGTGATGGCGCTCGTGACCCGGCCGCGGCCACCCCTGACGGACTGGAAGACGCATGCCTCGGGGTGGGCGTTCCCGTCCGGTCACACCACCACGGCAGCCCTCGCCGCGGGACTGCTGATCGTCGCCGTCCACGTGCGCGACCCGCGTGGCGCGACATCGTTCACGCTGGTCATCGGCGGCTGGGGCGCGCTGGTCGGGCTGACCCGCGTCTATCTGGGAGTGCACTGGTTCACCGATGTCGTCGGCGGCTGGCTGTTCGCCATCGGCTGGCTGGGCGTGTGTCTGTGCGCCGTGGCCTGCTGGCTGCCCGAGCGCTGGACCCCCGGCACCAAGGACACGGACAGGGCACGAGAACAGAGGGAGAACCATGACCATGCGTCAGACGATCCTGATCGTCGAGGACGACCACGCCCTGCGTGACGTGCTGATGCGCGGACTGCGCGACGAGGACTTCGACACCGTGCCCGCGCCGGACGGCGCCACCGCCCTGCGGCTGGCCACCGCCGACGTCTCCGCCGCCGTACTCGACATCGGGCTGCCCGACGCCGACGGGCGGGACGTCTGCCAGGCCATGCGCGCGAACGGATTCCTCTCCCCCGTCATCTTCCTGACCGCCCATCACCGGCTGGCCGACCGGCTGTCCGGGTTCTCCGCCGGAGGCGACGACTACCTGCCCAAGCCGTTCCACCTCGCCGAACTCGCCGCCCGTCTGCGGGCAGCCCTCAAACGGTCCGCCCCGCATCCCGTCGCCACAGCGGGGGACCTGGTCCTGGACGCCGTCCGGCACCTGGTCAGCGTCCAGGACATCCGGGTCGATCTGACGCCGACCGAGTTCCGTCTCCTGGCCGCGCTCATGGCGGCTTCCGGAGGTGTCGTGCGCCGCCGTGAGCTGGTCCGGGCGGGCTGGCACGAGGGCGCCCAGGTCCACGACAACACCCTCGACCAGTACCTGACCCGCCTGCGCCGCAAGCTGCGCGAGGCGGGCAGCGACCGGACGATCGCCACGGCCCGAGGGATCGGCCACCGCCTGTCATGAGCGGTGTCCGCCACCGGCCGCGGCCGACCATGACCGCCGTCCTCCACCGTCTGGCGCCCCGCACCCTGCGCGGCCGGCTCTCACTCGTGGCCCTCACCACGGCCGCACTCCTGATGCTGGTCCTCACCGTCGCCTTCAACGCCGTGGCCCAGCGCCGCCTCCAGCACCAGGCGGACGACGAACTGCGCACCCGCGCCGCCGCCGTCGCGACGACCATCGACACCAGCGGCACGACCGTTCGCGTGCTGGAGACCTCCCACGACGACCTCCTCGACACCAACGTGTGGATCTACGCCGGCCGGCGACTGCTGGAAGAGCCACCGGCCGCCGGCCCGCTGACCCACGTCGCCGACACACTCGCCGGGCGCGGCGGACGACGGTGCGTCACCGTCGACGTCCACAGCCCCCTCCGGCTGTGCTCCCAGCCGGTGCCCGGCGGCAGGAGCGACGCCACGGTGGTCACCGCGCTCGACCTCTCCCCCTACCGCAGCTCGGCCGACACCCTGCTGCTGGGATCGCTCGCCCTGGACGCCGTGATGCTCGCCTGCACCTACGCCCTGACCCGGCTGGCAGTCGGCCGTGCGCTGCGTCCCGTCCGCACGATGACCGACCAGGCCATCCAGTGGAGCGCCGTAGCCTCCGAGGAACGCTTCGGCAGCACCGGGCACCCGGCCGAACTCGCGCGCCTCGGTACGTCGCTGGACGCCATGCTGGACCGCATCCGCACCCTGCTGCGCCACGAACGGCAGCTCACCGGGGAACTCTCGCACGAGCTGCGTACGCCCCTGAGCCGGATCATCGCCGAACTCGACTGGTGGCGGACCCGCCCCCGCACCACCGGCCAGACGCGCGCCACCCACCAGGTCATCGCGGATGCCGCCGAGTCCATGCGCGCCATCTGCGACACCCTCCTGGACGACGCCCGGGGCGCCACCCTCAGCGCTCCGGGCACCGCCGAGGTCCTGCCCGCACTGCACCGCCTCACCGAACTCCTGGACGTTCCAGGTCACTTGACGGTCACAGCGGACGGCCCACACCTGCGGGCCGGCGTCCCGCCCGCCCTTCTCGAACGCATCGTCAGCCCCCTCCTGGCCAACGCCTGCCGCTACGCCCGCTCCGGCGTCGCCGTGCGCGTGTACCGCACACCCGACGGCGTACACGTAGACGTCATCGACGACGGGCCCGGCGTACCGCCCCCGTTCGCCGCACGGCTCTTCGAGCCCGGGCAACGTGCGGATCCCGGCGACGGACACGGCGGAGCGGGCCTGGGACTGCCGCTGGCGCGACGCCTGGCCCGCTCCGCCGGCGGCGACGTGACGTACGACCCCGGGCACACACCCGGAGCACGCTTCGTCGTCAGCCTGCCCGCCGACTGACAGCAGCGCCCCGCCGGCGGTACCGGCGCATCACGGCGTGACTTCGTGCCGGACGTCCTTGCGAGAGGCGGCCAGATAACAGACGAAACCGAGGATGGCCACCGTCCAGGACAGTGTCACCGGCCCCAGGCCCAGGTCGAGCCCGCCCCTGCCGTGGCCGACGGCCATCCAGTCGGCGACGGACGCACCGAGCGGGCGGGTGATGACGTACGCCGCCCAGAACGCGGCGACCGCGTTCAGGCCGCCCCAGCGGTGGGCGACGGCCGGAACGGCGATCGCGGAGGCGTACAGGCCGACGGAACCCAGGTAGCCGAGGCCGATCGTGGCGGTGAGGTCCCCTGCGGCGGTCCCCAGCGCGAAGGTGGCCAGCACGGCGGCCCAGTAGAAGGTCTCGCGGCGCCGGGTGTGGATGCTGTGGATGGACAGAGTGCCCTCGCCGCGGTACCAGAGAGCGAACACGGCGGCCAGCGTGACCATGAAGAACGGGGTCGACAGCGTGTACGGCACGCCGAGGCCGACATGCAGGACATCGGCGGCCATCGTGCCGAACACACTGACCATGACGATCGCCGTCCAGTAGATCCAGGCCACATACCGGCGGGCGGCGAACTGGACCACCAGGGCGACGATCAGCGCCATGCCACCGAGGCCCACCGCAGGGATCGGGCCGAACAGACGGGCCAGCCAGTCGGAGGCCGTCTCACCCATGCCGGTCGTCAGCACCTTGATGATCCAGAAGTAGACGGTCACCTCCGGCACCTTGCTCGCCGCGTGTCGTGCGTGGCGCGGAGGCCGGTTCTCAGTGAGGTGATCTGTCGTCATGGCAGGCACGATGGCATGGTGCCCGACGGTTGCCCCAGACCCCTTTGCCAGAGCTTTGGCGCTTCTGGTGCCCGAGTTGCCCAAGGCCCTTCCGAGCCTGAACACAACCTGAACGGGGTGGCCGATGGGCTGGTCAACGGCGCGCGGCCGGTGATATCGGCGATCTCCCGGAGTTGCCACAACGGCCGAGCAGCAGGAACGCGACAGCCGACCGCCCGAATGTTCAGGGGGATGGGTGATCCTTCAGTGCGTGGCCGTGGCCTCGTACATCGGCGTCGCCTACTGGTCCACGTCCTTCGCCAACCCACACCACTCCACCAGGGATTCACCGAACAACGCATCGACATGAGCGTCGGGGCCGTGCTCGCCTGGGGCGCCGACGGCCACCTCCCGCTGCTGATCTCCGGCGGCATTCCCGATGAAGGCGCGATGAACCGGTCAGCTTCCGGCCATGGGTAGTGACAGGTTCTAGTAGGACTCCGTTAGGTTGCTTTGGCTCTTGGGTTTGGGCTGGTGGCGGAGGTTCTGGGCAGAGGGCGGTGGCAGGTGGTGCAGGTGCCCGTCCAGCAGTTCAGCAGGTCCTGGATGGTGTCGAGGATCTGGTAGAGGGTGAGTCCGCCGTATCGGCTTTTGGGGCCAGGCGCTGTTCGGTGAGGAAGGCGTGGGCGGCGGTGACCAGGGTGACGTGGTGATGCCACCCCGCCCAGGAACGTCCCTCGAAGTGGTCCAGGCCGAGGCCGTGCTTGAGTTCCCGGTAGTCGTGCTCGATGCGCCAGCGGATCTTGGCCAGGCGGACCAGTTCGGCCACCGGGGTGCCGGCGGGCAGGTTCGACAGCCAGTAGTCGGTGGGTGCTTCGGCGCCTTCGGGCCACTCGACCAGCAGCGTGACCTCGGGCAGGACACCGTCCCACAAGCCCTCCTGCGCGGTCGCGGCGGCCCGGGCCAGGCGGCGGGCCCGGACCCCGGCCGGCCGCACCCGCAGGGCCAGGAAGCGCGAGCGCATCGGCCCGCGGGAGCCTTCACGCCAGGTGACCTCGGTGAATGCCTGTCGCCCGTGACCAACGGCCAGAACGGACACGGAGGACGGCTTGTCCCGGTAACGGGCCTGCGGTTTGCGGCCGTTCCCGGACCAGGCCGGGGCGGCGGGCTGCGCATGGTGCGGGTGCACGGTCACATCCGAACGGACCGCTACGACATATCCGATGCCCCGGCCGGCCAGGCCGTCGCGGAAGTCGGCGTTCTGCCCGTAGCCGGCGTCGGCCACCACCACCGGCGGCACCAGCCCCCACCCGGCCAGCTCGTCGAGGGTGTCCAGGGCCAGGCGCCACTTCTCCCGGTGCCCGACCTCATCGGGCACCTGGCAGCGAAGCCGGCGTTCGGCGTCGCTGTCCCACTCCCCGGGCAGGAACAGCCGCCACTGAAGCGGGACGGAGGCGGCATCGGTGACCGCGTGCACGCTGACCGCCACCTGACAGTTCGCCTGCTTGCCCAGGGCCCCGCAGTACTGGTGAGCCACAGCGACCGACATCCTCCCGTCCTTGGGAAACGACACGTCGTCGATGGCCCAGGCATCCGGGCCGATCAGCGGCACCATCCGTTCCGCGATCCGCCGCCGCACCGGCACCGGATCCCACGGCGACTGGTTCACGAACTGCTGCAGGTTCTGCTCGTTGCCGTCCGGCAGCCGCGCAGCCATGGCCTGGATGGACTTGCGCCGCCCGTCCACCATCAGTCCCCGCAGATAACAGCCGCCCTTGGCCCGCTGGTCCTTGCGCGGCACCGAGGAGAACACATCAGCCACGAACAACGCCAACTTCGCCCGAGCACGGTTCACTTCATGTGCGTCCACACACCCACCATGCCGCTGAACACCACCGACAGAAAGACCTAACGGAGTCCTACTAGCCCTCAGCAAACCCGCCAACAACGAATCAACGAACCGCTGCCACCTGTATCTTCGAGCTACCAGCCTCGCCACCCATCGATCAAAGCGCGTCGGCCGGGCCGATGCGCAACGCCCCCACACAAGCGCAGCGATGGCCTCCGGCTGTCTGGCCGGGCTCGCCATCAAACGCCCAGGGTCATCGCCTGGGAGTGGTCCGTTTCGTCCCTGACGGTCGTGAGGCGTCGGTGAGGTTGGCGCCGGTGTCGGCGTCCCGCTGGGAGTGGTTGGTGCCGTGCCAGTCCAGGCACATGACGGTCGCGTCGTCCTGCAGGTGGCCGTCGTTGGCGTCGACGATCGCCGCGATGAGGGTGCGGGCGGCCTCGCGGGGGTGCAGCGCGCGGGTGCGCACGATCAGGTCGGACAGGTTGAGGCTGCCTGGGTTGTGCTCCAGCATGCCGTCGGTGAGCATCACCAGCCGGTCGCCCGGCCGCAGGTCCAGCGACTGGACCCGATAGGTATGAGGGGCGTCGAAGCCGAACGGCATGTCGACCGTCGGAGTGATCTCCCGCACCTCGCCGTCCCGCATCCGCAGCGGCCAGGGGTGCCCGGCGTTGACGAACTCGGTCTTGCCATCGATCAGGCTGATGCGCAGGAGCTGGCCGGTGACGTAGCCCTTGTTACCGTGCTCGCGCATGGCCTGGTCGGCCTGGCGGGCCTGTTCGGCGAGATCGGCACCGGCCCGCCGGGCCCTGCGCAGGGCGCCCACCGCAATGGTGGCCAGCAGCGCGGCGTCGACATCGTGACCCATGGCGTCGGTGACGGAGAGCTGGACGCTGTCCCGGTCGATGACGTAGTCGAAGGTGTCGCCCCCGACGTGGTCGGCCGGTTCCAGCGCCCCGGCGACCGCGAACTGCGCGGCCTCGCACGCCAGCGCATCCGGGAGCAGCCGGTGCTGGATCTCCGCGGCCAGGCTCAGCGGGGTGGTGCGGCGGCCCCACTGGTACATGTCGGTGTAGGACCGGTTCGCGATGACGATGTACGCCAGCGCGTGCGCGGTCTCGCCGATCTCCCGCATCACCTCCGCGTCCGGCGCCACGGGCAGGAACAGTTCGAGGAGCCCGATGGCGTCCCCACGGTTGGTCACCGGCGCGACGATCCGCACCAGCGCGCCCTCGCCCTTGTCCTCCAGGCCCGGCCTCTGGGTGCGGATGACGTCGTCGTACAGCGTGCCCCGCAGCTTGATCCGCCGGGCGGGCTCACCAGTGTCGACACTGCCCGCCGCCCCCAGCCGCACGACTGAGCTGCCGGTGAAGTCGGTGATGAGGAACGACACCGACACGGCCCCGAGGCGCTCCTGGAGCATGCGCGCGACCACGTCGAGCGACTCCACAGGCGCCGCGGCCTCCGCCGCCTCCAGCGTCCCCGCCAGAGTCATCGCCCGGCCCAGGCGACTCTCGTCCCCGGGAGGACGAGCGGCCCGGCCGCCGTTCGGCCTTCCTACGGTCATGCGACTCCTTCATTGCTGGATGACGCTCGGGACTTCGCCCAGAAAGACGCGGAAAACCTGTTCCGAGCCCGGTACCCGGACAGGTCACATGCACCACCGGACTCGACTTCTGCCCGCTACGTACACCGTCATGTCGCTGCGAGGAGGATGGCAGTGTAATGCGCGGTGAAGGCGGCGATGGTCAGGGCGTGAAAGACCTCGTGGAAGCCGAACCAGGCCGGTGAGGGGTCGGGGCGCTTGAGTCCGTAGACCACGGCGCCCGCTGTGTAGAGCTGACCGCCGGTCGGCACCGTCGCCGCCGTTTGGGCTGGGGCGGGTTGATCCCGCCGTGCACCCTCTACAGGTATGTCGGCCGTGACCCCATCGTGATCAATGGAGGGAAGGAGATTTCCACCCTCCCGGCGGCTGGACTGCGTCCACAGGGCGGGGCCCGCCGTAGGGCGATCGGCCGGGCGCAGCAGGCACCCGGCCGGCGAACAGGCAGGGAGCCGTGTCGAGGAGCGAGCCGGCCGAGGATCCCGCCGTCGCCCCCACCCCCGGGGCCGGGCCCGAGCATCAAACTCCATGGTGCGCCAGAGGGGCGGCGGGACAAGGGGCGCAGCGCGCCTATGCCGGGTCTTCAGCAGTCAGCTGGCGTTTGGTGAGCCGGTGCCACCAGTGGCGGCGTCGGGGATGCACTGCGAGACCCATCCGGCGGCCGATCAGCAGGTAACCGATGAGGGCACCCGTGGTGTTGAGCAGTACATCATCGACGTCGAAGGCGCGC
Source organism: Streptomyces kryoterrae (assembly GCF_054072135.1). Classification (NCBI taxonomy): domain Bacteria; kingdom Bacillati; phylum Actinomycetota; class Actinomycetes; order Kitasatosporales; family Streptomycetaceae; genus Streptomyces; species Streptomyces kryoterrae. The sequence goes on from NZ_CM133358.1 coordinate 2,203,156, forward strand.
CCGGTAATGAGGGCGCCCTGGACGAGTTCGACGAAGATCATCACGAAAGCGGTGGCCGCCGCTACGCGGACCAGTCCTCGCGTTCGGGGCACCAGTACCGGCAACAGCACACCGAACGGTATCCCCATCACGATATTGCCGCCGAGCTGCTTGACCGTGTCAGGAGCCATGGGGTGCGCGAGGTACGCACGGATGGAGTCACCGGGGCGCAGGTTATTGTGCGTCAGCGGCACGGATGCTGCCGAGGGTTCCAGAGTCAGCCGGGCCAGAACCACCGCGAATACGACCGTCCCCGCGAAAGCCAGCATCATGGCCAGCACCCGACCGAACGTGGACAGGGGAGGCTTTCCGGGAACCCACTCCCCACGATCCTCAGCGGTCTTGTCACGCAGGACTATCCGCGCCATTACGAGCTCCCAGCCAGGGGTAGTTTGCTTGGACGTTCCGATACCCGAGCTGTGGAGCGGCCCGCTGGGCGGCGGTTCACGCAGGGACCGTACGTGTCCGTACAGTCGCCTCGCCCAGAAGATGGTGAGCATGGGCCGCAACAGCGCATCGTCGGGTACCTCAGCGACCGCGGCGGACATGACCACGGATCAGTTCTGATTGTGTCATGGCCGCGTTCGGCCCGATGCCGGGTTGTTTTAGTGCCTCAGGCACTGACGACCTCCAGGCCGTGCTGGCCGATCCTGTCCGGTGTCGACTGGCGCTCCTGCTCCTGGCGCTCGCGTTCATCCGAGCGTGCCCGCTGCTCCGCTTCGAGCGCCCGGTACTTGCAGTCGTCACACAGATGCGGGTGGCCGTCCCCGCGATCCCATTCGACCGCGGTGCTGGCCTTCCACCGGTCGTCGGTGAACTTCTGCCCGCAGTCCTCTGCACGCCGGGCGCTGCACCTCGCGTTCGGCGGCTTCCTGCGCTTGGCGGCGCCGCGCGTCTTCGGTGCGGCGGGCGAGGAAGGCATCCCGGCGGGGATTGCCGATCGCGTCCCACAGGTTCTGTCGGCCCTCACGGCCGAAACGCCAGAACACGGGCCCGGCCGGGCCGTGCTCGCGCAGCAGCTCCAGCGTGGTCGCCACGATCGGCATCTTCCCGTCGTAGACGCGGAACCCACCTTCGGCCCACCGGCCCTGCCAGTGCTCGCGGGTGAGGCCGGCGGCTGCCTGCCCGGCAGCCCGGCAGCCCGGCCGGCCGCGCCAGCAGGCGCATCAGTCGCGGGGGTACGCAAGGTGCCGAGCGGGGTGCCGGGCGGGAGGCGAACTCCCGTCCCGTACCGGCAGCTGGGCATCTTCGGCGATCATGCCCATATTCTTGAAATCGGCGGAAGAGTACGGTCCGGCGCGTCGCCGTGCAGTGCGGGTCAGACGCCGACCGTGTACAGCGATGCGGTGCGGCGGTATGCGGCGTTGATGCGCTGGGCTTCCTCGAGCTGGTCCTCGAGGGCAATGATGCGGCAGGCGGCCTCGATGGGGGTCCCGTGGTCGACGAGTTCCCGGGCGCGGGCGGCGATGCGCAGCTGGTAACGGGAGTAGCGACGGTGCCCGCCCTCGGAACGCAGCGGGGTGACGAGGCGGGCTTCCCCGATGGCACGCAGGAAGCTCTGGGTGGTGCCGAGCAGTTCGGCAGCCCGGCCCATCGTGTAGGCGGGGTAATCGTCGTCGTCCAGACGGCCGTAGGAGTCGTCCGCTGTCATCTCACCTCTCTGTGGAACACAGGGAGGGGCCCTGGTGCCATTGGCACCAGGGCCCCGAAGGAACTGCTACACCATCTGCCGGCCCTGGTTACCGCGCCGGCCTACTGTTTCCGCACGCCCGACCGGACTGCTGCCGGGAATGCTGGGATCGCGGTTGCTCGACCGGAGACCACCTCACTATCGATGTCCTGCGGTACCCGGGCTCAAGATGTCCACCCGGGCGATCCTGATGGCGCTCGGCTCCTCCGTTCTTCCCTCTGGGATCAACTCGCTTTAAAGGGGGGGAATGCGCACTGCTGGTGATGCGAACTGCTCAGTGGCCTGAGAGAGCACCACTCTTCGGCAGCCAGCCCCGTTCGCCTGTCCTGCGTCTGCTCTGGCTTGGAACCCCACTGCCGAACCTCCCGGTGCGCGCGCCCGCAGCCGACGCCTTCACCGAGGTACTGCTCACCGACCTCACTGCTGAGAACTACGAACTGCACTTACCAGTACTGCCACCGCGTCAACCGCGGTACCGCTCACGGCGGCCCCTGATCACTGCGGGCCACCCGGTCCGGCCGTCAGTCCCGTCGCCGTCCTGCAACAACCCTGGCTTCGAAACTCCACCACCGCACCGCCCTGAGCACTGCTACTACATGTACTGCCGCCCGGCAGTTCGTGTCTGCCAGGCCCTGCTGTCTCTCTGGGCTACGAGAGAAACCATAATCAGACCCACCACCGAATGTCTACTTCAGACAGCATAGATTTCCGCGCACTCAACAGTGAGAGAGGGCCGGATCGGCGTGCGTGGACGGTCAGTTGCAGCAGGCGCAACCAGGGCCGCAGCCGCATTCGTCGGCGACCTCGGGGCCGGCGGCCGGCACCGCATCAGCGGTCGCGGGCGCGCAGCAGCCCTTGCCCTGCCAGGCGTCGCGGCCTTCTTTTACAGCGACGGCGGCGATGACGAGGGCGGCTAAGGGGTCGGCCCAGGACCAGCCGAGGGTGGCGCTGAGGACCAGGCCAACCAGGAGCACGGCGGAGAGGTAGGTGCACAGCAGGGTCTGTTTGGAGTCGGCGACCGCGCTGGCGGAGCCGAGTTCGCGGCCGGCGCGGCGCTGGGCGGCGGACAGGAACGGCATGATCGCGAGGGAGAGGGCGGCGAGCACGATGCCGGGCAGCGAGCGTTCGGCCTCGCCGGTGCCGGTGCCGGTCAGGGCGCGTACGGCGTCGACGGTGACGTAGGCGGCGAGCACCAAGAACGACAGCGCGATGATCCGCAGGGTGGTCTTCTCCCGGGCTTCGCGTACGGCGTGCTCGCGGGCGGAGAACTGCCAGGCGACCGCTGCAGCCGAGGTGACCTCGATGACGGGGTCCAGACCGAAGCCGATCAGGGTGGAACGCAACTTCACCCGCCACACCCAGGACCAGCTATGGGTCGCCGACATCACCGAGCACCCCGCCTTGAGGGCAAGGTGTACTGCGCGGTCGTCCTGGACACGTTCTCGCGACGCGTGGTGGCCTGGTCGATCGATGCCTCGCCCACCGCAGCGCTGGCCACCGACGCCATGGCCCTGGCCATCGGCAACCGCTCCCCTCGGCCCGGCGGCACCATCATCCACTCCGACCACGGAGTGCAGTTCGGGTCCTGGGCATTCACCCGGCGCGCGAGGGCCTCCGGCCTGCTGCCCTCGATGGACTCCATCGCGGACTGCGTGGACAACGCGATGATGGAGCCCTTCTGGGCACGGGGGTCCAGGTCGAACTGTTCAACCGCAGACGGTGGCGGACGCGTCTGGAACCGTCCACCCCTCTCTTCGAGTACCTGGAAACCTCCATAACCGCCAGCGCAGGCAGTCCGCGCTGGGCATGCTCCGCCCGGTGGAGTACGAACTCCGCACCCCACCAGCAGCCTGAAACCACGCAACTCGACTCCATCAGAACCGGGGCATACCAGTTCACCGTCGACGCACCGATCACGAGACCAGTCATCGCCTACCGCGGAGCCACGTAGGAACCACTCGTCCAAGTGTGCTGCCCGGGCTGGTTCGCCGCGCGGCCGAGCCGGGCAGTCTGGGGGCTGGTCACGGCGGCGACACGCCTCCTCGCCTCTCCATCTGACTGTTCGACACTGAGCCGAAAGCAACGGTGTCGACTGGACGAGTGGGGCAAGTTCCGGCAGCTTGGAACCTGATCTGTGGGCAGGGAGAGGGGAACCATCGTGCGGGACCTGGCGTCGACGCTGGACCACGTCCGGACGGCGGACGGGAGGCGGCTGCGGGTCGAGTGCTCGGGGGACCCGCGTGGGCGTCCTGTATTCCTGCTCCACGGCACGCCGGGCAGCAGGGTCGGCCCCAGACCACGCCCCATGTACCTGTATCAGCGCGGCGTACTGCTGATCAGTTACGACCGCCCCGGTTACGGGGGATCCGACCGACAGCCCGGCCGCCGCGTCGTGGATGTCGTGCAGGACGTGGCCGCTGTGGCCGACGCCCTGGGCATGGACCGCTTCGCGGTCGTCGGCCGTTCCGGCGGCGCCCCGCACGCCTTAGCGTGTGCGGCCCGGCTGCCCCACCGGGTGACCCGTGCGGCCGCCCTCGTCACCCTCGCGCCGCGGGATGCGGAGGGCCTCGACTGGTTCGCCGGGATGGCACCCTCCAACATCGACGAGTTCAGCACAGCGGTCGCCGCCCCCGAGCAGTTCGAAGCCCGGCTCATCCCCCGCACCGACTTCATTCGCTCCGACCCCGCCCGGCTGCTGGAGGAACTCCGCAAGGAGATGACCGAGGACGACTGGAAGATCGTCTCGGACAGCGGCGTCCGCTCCATGCTGCTGCGCAACTACTGTGAGGCGCTGCGCAGTTCGCCGTACGGCTGGATCGACGACGCCTTCGCCCTGACCGAGCCCTGGGGCTTCGACCCGGCCTGTATCCAGGTACCGGTACTGCTGTGGCACGGCGCCCGTGACGCCTTCTCACCGGTGTCCCACTCCTCCTGGCTCGCCGAGCGCATCCCACGGGCCACGTCCGTGATCGAGCCGTCCGCAGCCCACTTCGGAGCCCTGCGCGTACTGCCCGAAGTGCTGAGATGGTCGCTCATCGACTCCTCTCCTTACGAGGCGCTCCCGCTCCAGGAGGAGGATTCCACCATCCTGTCTCAGACCGCCAGCGGCTCCAGGTCGCGGTAGATCCGTCGTTCGTGGCGCGCGGACCGCGTGATCATGTTGTCGTCGCCGAGCAGCCGCACCAACTCGCCCAGTGTCACCTCGCGCAGGCGCTCAGCCTCGTGGTTGCCCAGCGCACGCAGCGTCAGCGCCGAGTTGGCGGCTGCGGTCAAGGTGTCAGGGTGGTGCGGCCCCAGCACCGCGCTCAGGCCGGTGGCGGCCTTGTTCTCCAGGCCGTACGCCTCTTCGAAGCGCCCCTGGTCGGCCAGCACGTTGGCGAGGTTGAGGCTCGAGATCAACGTGTGCGGGTGGTCCGTGCCCAGCATGTCCCTCATACGCGGCAGGACCTTCTGCAACACCCCCTCGGCCTCCTCCACGTCTCCGCAGCCCCAGTGGAAGATGCCGAGGTTGTTGAGTGCGCCTTGCGTGTACGGGTGGGCCTCACCGGGAACCTTCATGTACCCGGCCAGCGCCTGGCGGGCGACTTCACGGGCCCGCTCCTTCTCGCTGGCGGCGTACAGGTCTGACGCAAGGTTCAAGTCGCAGGCCAGCCAATCCGGATTCGGCGAGGTGTACTGCTCGCGGTACCTTGCCAGGGTCGCGGTCGTCAGCCGTAGCGCGTCCTCCACCTGCCCCACTCTCCGCAGTGACACGGCGAGGGATTTGGCACAGCTGAGGGTGGGCGGGAAGTGCTCGCCCATGATGCGTTTGTGGTCTTCGTACGCGCGGGAGAGGATCGCCACGGACTCCTCGTAGCGGCCGATCTCACGCAGGTCGCGACCGAGGCTGGAGGCCGAGCCGAGTGTGTAGGGATGTTCGGGTCCGAGGACGACCATGCGGCGGTCGTAGACACTCTGGTCCATGGCTCGAGCCTCGTCGTAGCGGCCCACCATGCGCAACGCGAGTGCGAGGTTGTTGGCCGCGCTGAGGGTCCGCTCGTGCGACTCGTGGAAGATGTCGCGGAACCCTCTGTGCGCGGCGCTGGCCAGTTCCACCGCCGACCGGTACTCGCCGAGCGCGGCCAGGTCGCTCGAGAGACTGGACGCGGTGATGTAGGTGTGCGGATGGCTGGAGCCCAGGACCTGTCGCTGACGTTCCAGCAGCTCTTGATCGATCTCCCGGGCTTCCTGGTAGCGCCCCTGAGAGCGGAACACGTTGGCAAGCTGGCAGCGCATGTACAGATACTGCATGTCGTTCTCACCGAGGCTCTCGCTCCAGTGCTCCAGCACCTCCTCGGCCAGTTGCCGGGCGCTGGAGAGGTCCCCCCGCTTCCACAGGTACCGCACCCGGTCGATCAGCAGTCGGCGGGGTTTCGGTTCCGAGCAGTCCTGGATGCCCGAAGCCAGCAGGTGAGACCAGATGGAGTCGAAGAGCGGCCAGGTCGCCGGGTTGTCGGTGGGCTCGTCCCCGTCGGGCCGTGCACTCGCGAGGACGGTGTGCACGACGTGCCGGGCCTCTTCCCGTTCCGCCTCCGAGAGCTGTGAGCGGATCACGGCCTGGACGAGTCGGTGGATCTGGATACTGCCGCTGATCTGGTCGACCTTGGCGAGGGCGAAGCGCCCGATCTCGCGGATCACCCGTCCCAGGAGCAGACTCTCCTGGAGCGTCGGGTCCCACTCCCGCAGGGCGTCCAGCATCACTTTGTTGTAGAGCACGCGTACGGAGATCGGTTCCGGCGCCATGAAGGCGCACAGTTGAAGGAGCCGTACCGAGGCAGGCGACCGTTCGTTGAGGCGGGCGATGGAGATGTTCCAAGTGGCGGCCACCGGCTGCGGGTAGTCCTTGGGGTGGTTGAGCCCCAGCACCGCGGTGGTCTGCTCGGTCAGCTCCCGCAGGTACACGTCGGTGGGGGTGGCCGTCTGCGCGAGCCAGGCCGCGGCCTGTTCGACAGCCAGCGGCAGGTCGCCCACGGCGTCCGCCACGCGGTCCGCCTCGTCGACGCTCAGACCAGGGGCCTGCCGGGTGAGGTGTTCGACACTCTCCTGACGCGGGAACACGTCGACGGACAGGGAGGTGCCCTGTTGTGCCCACGCCTGGTTCCGGGACGTGATCAGGATGTGCCCGCCGCCGGCCGGGCAGTACCGCTTGAGCATTTCGGGGTCGTCCGCGTTGTCGAAGACGAGCAGCCATCGCGTGGTCGGCACGCCGGACGCCAGCATCTCGACGACCTCGGCGCTGGCCAGTGCCATGTCGTCGCCTCCGGACGCGCCGATTTTCGAACCGAGTTCAGCGAGAGACGCGATGATGGCGTCTTTGTGCTCCGCGGAGATCCACCACACCAGGTCGTAGTCGGCGATGAACCGGTGCACGTACTCCAGGACGATCTGTGTCTTGCCCACGCCACCGAGTCCGTAGAGCGTCTGGGGCTGGGGCAGCACGATGGAGATACCTTCGCCGAGCTGCGAGCGCAGTTGTTCCAGGACGGCGGCCCGACCCGTGAAGACGGTGTTGCGACTGGGAGCGTTGAAGATCTTCGGCATGGTCCCCGGGAAACGTGGGCTCGTCGTACCGGCGGGAACCCTCTCAGCCGTCAGTTTCAGCGCCTTGAAGACTTTTTTGACGCACTCGGTCTCGTCCACGAGGTTGAGGTCCACCGAGGCATGCTGCGGATCGGAGCCGGGCATTTGCACACGGTCCACCCTCAGTCGTGTCACCTCGGCGGGCGTCAGGCCCGGAGCGGAGTCGGTGAGGGCCCGCCACGCGGCCCGTCCGTGCCTGGCCTGCAGGAAGGCCTCCGACGTCAGGAGCAGCGTGCGCGTGGCCGGGTCCGGGCGCTCCGGGACGCTAATCGACACGTCGTGCAGGGTCACCCGCGAGCAGTAGGGTTTGAGGATCCCCTCCAACCACTCCGCCCACATACGGTCCTGGCCCGCGTACACGACGAAGACATCCGCTGCCAGGGTCGTCGGCCTGCGCCGGGTGTAGGCGGACAGACAACGCTGCCGCACCGGCTCGGGGATCGGCGGCAGCCGGGTCACCTCTCCATCGGAGATGACCTCCGTGAGGCGTTCGAAGGCGGACAGCAGCGAACTCGAGACGCCGCTCTGGTCACCAATGGCCGCGAGCATCTCCTCGTACGCGTAGTACGGGCGGTACGGGATCTCGACCGCGCCCCAGTACTCGTTCAGCTGCGCCGGGCCGAGCAGTTCCTGATCCTTCCCCTTGGGCAACCCATCGAATTTCAGACGGGCCAGCGCCCGTCCCGCGTCAGCCTTCTCCTTCTCGCCCTCATCGACCCGCATCGGAACGGGAAGCACCCGGATCCGCCGGTCGCGGTAGTCCGCCTCGACGGTCCGGGCCACGGCGGCACCACCCTCTAGAGCCTGGTCGCTGAGCGTGAAGCAGTCGACCAGGACGTCGGGCATTTGAATGGTGCAGATGTCCGCACTGTCCGACAGGCCGGTGCGGCTGTCGATGAGGGCGTAGTCGTACGACGCCTTCATGTCTTCGCGCAACGCGTCCAGAAAGATGCCGCCGCCGAGGCGGTCGTAGAAGTTGTCCCATTCGAAGGAGGACACTGTGGCCGAGTAGGCGCGGTTCTGCTGACCGGCGGACAGGAAGTCGAGTGAGCCTCCGTCGGGGAACGACAGTCCGAGGGGCTCGGGATTGAGTGAGACCGCGTGCAGCCCGACGCGCGCGTACTGCCGGTGCCAGGCGCCGGAGCGATGACCTCCGTTGATCGCCGCCCAGGAATACTCGGTGATCATGTCGATCACCCCAGGGGTGGCCGCGAGTGTGTTGGGGTCGAGGAACGGGTGGAAGAAGCGGTGAAGTCCGGGGGCTTCTAGGTCCCAGTCAACGGCCAGCACACGTGCGCCGTTGGCGGCGAGGATCCACGCCGTGTTCGCCAGGGCCATCGTGCGGCCCGTACCACCCTTGTAAGAGTAGAACGTGATAATACGTCCACTCCGGCGCGCCGTCATGCTTTTCCTCCGTTGTCGACCCCTGACACGTAGGGCAGGGAGTTGGCGGGCTCGATGGGACGAGGCCGGGGTGGGGTACCCGTCTGCGCTTCCGAGGGACTGCGGGATCGCGCGCGCGCCGGTACGCGTGGAAAACGCTCACCCGAGTAGTCCCCATTGCAGTCCGGCACCTGGGATGGCGACCGCAGCCCTGGATCTGCGAGTTGACACGGCTCGGGCGGGAGCAGGGGTCGTGAGCGCTGCTTCGATGTTGCGTCTCCAAACGCCCCCCTACCGGTTGATGCCCCGAGTGTCACCCGACAGCGGCATGTGGCCGGAACCAACACTGTGCACCACCCGACTCTCCGACGGGTGGCTCGTTTACGTCGTTCTCCACCTGTATCCGGACATCTGACGCTGAGCGGCGTCCACAGTGTCCCTCATCTCCACGAGGGTGGCCGCCTTTCCGGCGAATTTATCCTCCGTCAGGAGACCGCGCGGGAGCAGTGCCCCGATCGCGGCGAAGTCGCTGTCGTCGAGCACGATGTCCTCGTAGGAGATCCACTCGCCGCCCACCACACAGCGGTATGCCCGCGTCGGCGGCAGCGGCGCCATGCGGTACTCCGCGAGGTGGAACGCGCTACACGCCTCGAATCCCACCCGGAAGAGCAAGATCTGCGCATCTACCGCGTACAGCCGCGCCAAAGGGGACTGTTCCCCCAGATGGCAGTGCGGGTCGTGGTCGTCGAGCAGATCGCGGGCCCGGGGGCCGATCGCCGCGAACGAGGTCTGCGGATGCCCGCTGCGCACTGCGCCGGGGGTCGCCCGCACACAGTCGGCCAGCGCACCGACCGACGGGCACGGGGCGACGTCCGGCTCGAACGCCGACATGCCCGCCCGGTAGACCGCCTTCTCCTGCTCGGTCAACTCCGCGGTGAGCGCGCGGTCGCGGTCGGAGGTATCGGAGTTCTCGGGCGTGAAGGCCGGCGTGACGAGCGTCCCCTCCGGGCCGAGGACCCGCAGAAAGGCGTCACGTACCACGGCGGGAGCCAAGCCGGCACCGCTCAGGGAGGCGTGCGCCAGCAGAACGCCGCCGCGCCGGACGCCCAAGTCGCTCAGGAAGCGGACGAGTCGGGTGCCGTCAGTCATGGAAAGTCGTCCATTCCGCCCGTAGCTCGTCGGCCAAGTAGTTCCCGTTTTCCGTGAGTTCGTGCGGAGGGAGACCGGACAGCTCGCTCAGGACGCGGCCGGCCAGGACGCGCGCCGAACCGGCTTCCGGTGACGGACCAGCAGCTCTGCCGACGTACTCACTCGCCAGGTCGAGGAGTCGCCCTGCCGGGCTGCCCGGCAGATGCAGGTCGACGACCTCGCGCAAAGCGGCGAGCCTCGCCCTGCGACCGAGGCGGGGCAGCTCACGGACGAACTCCTCCGGCTCGAAGTCAGTCGCCACCCCTAGTGCGCCGCTGCCACAGGTACCCAGGCGCAGTCCGGCGCCGGCGGTGAGCGGGGTGATCGTCGTTGTCAGGGGAGCGTTGGCGCCCTCCCACCAGCCAGGCTCACGCTCGTCCAAGAGACCGTACGCCGTTGCCAGCCGACTCCTGAACGCGTCCAAGGGGCCAGGGTCGAGCGGAGGGGTGACAACTGCGGGGAAGCAGTCACGGAACGGGTCGGCGTCATCGATCAGCAGCGGCAGACCGTGCCCGAGAGGCAGCGCCACCAACGGCCGCCATCTCCTCAGGGTGAGGAAGGAGTCGCCAGGCCTGCCCGCTGCGGGACCCTCGCAGAGAACCCGGAAATCGCCCGAACCGACCCGAAATCGCACCCACCCGGGCCGTGATAGCCGTACGGTGCCAAGGGTCGGTAGGTGAACCAGGGGGGTCGACTGCTCCCAGCACAGAGTCGCCTCGACACCCGCGCGCAGCGCCGCGGCCGTACCGACCGCCATGAAGCGCGGCACATCCACCGTGCCGTCCCAGGAGCGGATCAGGGAGGGCCGGAGATAGGGATGGGAGATGACCGCATCGAGGTGGGGGGCCGTGGCCTCGTCGGAGTCCAAGCGGACCAAGAGTCTCCAGACCTCGTCCCAGCCGGCACTGCCGGCGAGCTTGGTGTTCGCCCCTGCAAGCAGCGCGCGGTCCAGCCGCAGCCGCGCTCGTCTGAGTTCGCCCACGCTCGTCACCGCCGGAGCCAGCGTGCGCTCCGTGATCCGTTCGGCGACGCCCTCGATCAGGGCGCGCAGGTCCCTGCAGTACACCGACGGGTTGTCGAAGCTCCGTCCGGTGCTGTAGCGGTGTGCGTACAGTCCTCCGCCGCAGCTGGCGAGGACTCGGCATCGCCGACAGGTGTCGCTGACCCCACTCCTGTGGACAGAGACCTCCGCGCGCTCGGTGAACTCCCGGAAGCCGTGCCGGAAGACGTTGTACCCGGTGGCGGCCGCGCCATCGTAAGCGATCTTGAGTGAGTCGGACTGCGTGATCGTGCCGTCGGTCTCTACGACCGCGATGCCACCCGGGGCGAGTCCCAGTGCTTCCGTCAGGGCGGGACCACCGCGCAGCGTACTGAGGATCGAGTCAAAGGTCCGCACGGGCACTGGGCGCCCTTGCTCGTCCCATCGGTCGAAGATCCTGAGAAGCCAGTCGGCGTAGGGCGTGGACGCTCCCTGGCGCCCCGGAGGCGGTGGTGCGTCCCAGGTCGCGTGGGGCAGAAGGTAATCGATCCCCGGTGGTTCGAGGCCGGTCAGCGCGTCGTGCACGAGGACCGGGTCGTTGGCCACGTCGACCGTGCACAACAGCCCCTGGAAAAGGTGCCGGTACTCGGGCAGGCGAAGTAGCTCGAATCCTCGCCGCACCCGTTCGTAACTGCTGCGGCCCCGGTGGTCGAGCCGGTGCCGGTCGTTCGCGACCGGGTCGCCGTCCAGGGAGAGGCCCACCTTGACGCCAAACTCCCTGAACACCTCCAAGTGTGCGCGGTTCAGCCGCACACCGTTGGTGTGAATGTGCAGATCGAGGTCGGTCGTCGGAGCCAGGGAACGGGTGAGTTCCGCGCAGATCGACCGCAACCGGGCCGGGCCCGCGAGCAGCGGCTCACCACCGTGCAGAATGACCGTGAACGACGCGAGCTGCTGCTCGTCTGCGTACTCGGAGAGCCGGCGGGCGACCTGACGGAGCGTCTCCTCGGAGATCAGCGGCGGCATCCTCCGCCAACTCTGATCCGCGTGCCGATAGACATAGCAGTGGTCACACGCCAGGTCGCATCTGCTGTGGACCTTCAGGACCAGTTCCCGGATGGCCACGTCCGTCCCCCTCACCTACAGCGCCGCGCGACCGCCTCCGACCAGGCTAAACGGCGGAGTTGAAGGTGGGGTATGTCCTGACACCATCCTTTCCCTGAGCCTGGGTCACTCGCCTCAGGGCCGTAGTGACCTCGATCCCATTGGTGCAGATTTTCGCGAGCGGGGTTCTCTCGGAAGTCGGCACTTGCGTAAGAAGCAGGTCTGCGGGTTTCGTGACCGGAGTCTTCATCTGCGTCAGCTTCACCTTGGTTCGGGGCCGCCCTCCCACACACCGGGGACGGCGAGAGTCCGGGGCTGGAGTGGACACGGTGCGCGTAGACGTTCCGCCAAGCATGCCTTTGCCATCTTCGCAGCCCCTGCGCGCGGTGGGCAATGCGTACCGCAATGCCCTGTGCGGCAGCGGTGATTTCTCGTCATCGCTGCCCCGGACGCTCACTGGGACTTCGCACAGCAGGCCGAACCAACACACTTCAGGCGGGCAGCAGGAATTCCAGATCTCGGTCGATGCGCTGCCAGCCGCGGCCCGCCGCCGTCCAGGGATGTCCGGCGCCGAGCCGCGCGTCCAAGGCGCTCACCGCCCGGTCCCGCAACCGGCTGGCATCCGCCGTACGGCCCATCGAGCGCAGGGTGACCGCCAGGCACAGGTCGGCGATCAAGGTGTCCGGGTGACCGTCCCCGAGGCAGGCGCGCAGGGCATCCGCACAGGCCCGCGCCATGCTCTCGGCTGCGGTGAACTGCTGCAGGTCGCCCAGGACGTTGGCCATAGTCAACCGTCCGCACAGGGTGTAGGGGTGGGCGTCGCCGAGATACTTGCCGAAGGACCGGACGGTCCGCGTGGCCGCCGCCAGCGCTTCGTCGGTCTCTCCTGCGGCACGCAGCCACGCCGCGAGGTTGTGGTCGCAGACCGCGTTGTCCGGGTGCTCGGGGCCACGCAGCTGGGCGACACCGTGCTGGAGACGGCTGATCACGGTGCGCGCGGCGGCCAGGTCGCCCGCGTCGGCGGTCAGGGCCGCCAGATTGACGCCGGACACCAACAGGTCGGGATCGTCTCGGTCCCGTCCCGTCGTATAGCCCTCCTCGGCATCCGCGGCGAGCGCGTCAGCCTCGTGGCGCTGTCCGATGCGCCGCAGGGAAACCGACAGGCTGACGGTCGCGCGCAGCGCGCCATGGGTGTTCTGCGCGCGCAGACTCTCCAGAGTGGGGCGCAGCACGCGCACGGAGCCAACGTAGTCGCCCAGCTCACGCAGGTCCCGGGCGAGGCCCAGGGCCGACGCCAACGCCGAGGGATGGCCGTCTCCGAGCACTCGGCACTGCCGTTGCCAGGTGGCCAGGCTCCGCTCCCGCGCGGCCGAGTAGTCCCCCACCAGACGCAGCGACGCGGCGAGCGCCTCGGCGGCGGTCATCGTCTGCGGGTGCTCCTCGCCGAACAGGTTGTGGAACCCGGTGTACACCTCACGCGCCAGCTCCAGCGCCTCGCCAAACCGGCCCAGCGCTCTCAGGTCCTCCGCCACGCCCGTTGCCGTGATCAGGGTGTGGGCGTGTCCGGGCGGCAACAGTCCACGCTGCCTGGTCAGGGTACGAGAGTCCAGACTGTGCGCCTCGTCAAAGGCTCCTAGGCTCCGCAAAGCGGCCGCCTGGTGGTTGCGCAGCTGCAGCAGCTGCTGGTCGTCGTCTCCCCCGTCGGCGGCGGTCCAACTCTGGTCCAGGCGGCGGCCCAGTTCGAGGGCCCGAGCCGGCATGCCGTACCGGGCGGTCCGGCGCACCCGCTCCAGCAGCACGGCACGGGTGTCGCTGTCGCGGCACGCGTCTGCACCGGCGTGGTCCAGATGGGGCCACAACCGCTCGAACGCCAAGTCGTCGGTCTCGGCGACGGAGTCGTCGCGCCGGGGGGCGACTGCGGTGAGGAGCCGGTGTGCCTCGTGGCATACCGCCTGCACCTCGTTCGTGGGCAGGGAAGCCAGCACCAGGCGCTGCACGACCCGGTGCACCTTCAGCGTGTGGCCGGCTTGGTCAACCTCGGCCAGACCCAGCCGACTGAGTTCCTGCACCTCTCGGTCGACCAGCATCGGCTCACGCAGAGAGGCGTCGTGCGGACGCAGTAGGCGCAGCGCGGTGTCGGTGTACACCAGGGCCAGCGGGAGCGGCAGCGGCGCGAGCCAGCTGCACAGGGCGAGCAGCCGCAGCGCTGCGGGGGCGCGCTTGGCGAGTGCGTCAAGGGCCACGCCGGTACTGGCGGCGATCGCCTGGGAGGTCGGCTCGTCTCCCCACGTCCCGGTCCGGTCGTCGCTGTAGACGGTCAGCCGGCGCAAGTACTCGTGCGCCGACGGGAACTGCGCGAGCCACGATCCGGCCTGCGCGACGGCCAGCGGGACGTCCGTCGCGGTGGCCGCGATGCGGTCCGCGTCCGCGGCGGAGAGCGCTGGAACCCTCCGCCGCAGCAGCTCGATGCTCTGCTCCCGGGTGAACAGGTCGACCCATAGTGGATGCATGGCCTCGCTCCACGCGCGGTCCCGGGAGGTCACCAGCACATGTCCGTGGGGTCCGGTGGGCAGCAGCCCCGACAGGGCCGCCAGGCCACCGGCGTTGTCGTAGACCAGGAGCCACCGACCGCTCGGTGACCCCGAGTCCAACGCGTCGAGGGCCTGGCGTGCGGCCGTGGGCACGTCGTCGCCGTTGCGCAGGCTCATCCGCTCCGCCAACTGTGCCAGCGACAGCAGGACCAACTCCCGGCTCTGTGCGCGGACCCACCACACCAGGTCGTACGCCGCCTGGAAGCGGTGGGCGTACTCGACCGCCAGCTGGGTGCGCCCGGTGGCGGTGAGACCGTTGTGAGGGAGTATCACGGCCCGTTGCTGACTGACCTTCAGAGTGGCGTCGAGCTGGTCCAGCAGCCGGTCCCGGCCTACGAAGAAGGGGTTGCGCGCCGGCGCCTCCCACACGCCCGGCGTCCGGCGCGGGAACCGCGGCCGGGCCGAGCCCAGTGGCCGCTCAACCGCCTCGCCGGACAGTCCGACGCCGCGCAGCAGGGTCTCGGCCGTGCGCGGTTCGTCGAGGGAGGTCAGGTCCACTGCTTCGTAATCGCTGAACGGGGGCGTGAGCGGGACGGGCTCGATCCGTAGCGGGATCAGTTTTCCCGAAGAACCGAAACCGGGCTCGCCCATGCTCTCCTGCAGTGTCCGGGACTGCGGCGAGCGCAGGAAGGACGACGACAGCAGGGCCAGGGTGCGAGGGGCGCCCCGGGCGCCCGGCTCGGTGCCACTGCCAGCGGCGATCACCTCGAAGCCGGCGCCGGTGAGCAGCCAGTCGACCCAGTCGGCCCACATCCGGTCCTGCGGGGCGCACCAAAGCCGCAGCGGCGTCGCGATGGGGGACAACGACCTGACGTAGGAGGCGAAATGGCGTCTGCGCAGTTCGTCGTCCAGGGGCGGGAAACGCCGTACGCGACCCTCGGTGATCAGCTCCGTCAGCCGCTCGAAGGCGGCCAGCAGGCTGTTCGGTTCGCCCGGAGGGTCACCGAACGTGGTAAGCGTCTCTTCGTAGGCGTAGTCCGACCGGTGCGGGACTTCCATGCCGGTCCTGGAGTCGGCCGGTAGTTCTTGGAAACTGACTCGGACTAGCTCACGGGCCGCCGCCAGACGGGTGTCCCGGCCGTCGGCGACCCGCATCGCGACGGGCAGTATGCGCAGGGGGCGGGGATGGACGTCCCGGAGTATGGAGCGTGCCATGCGTGCCGCGCCCTCGATGCTCTGGGAGCTCAGGTTGAAGCAGTTGACCAGGACATCCGGCAAGTCGATGGTGCACAGGCCGACCAGGTCGCTCACGCCGCAGCGGCTGTCGATGAGCGTGAAGTCGTAATGGCTCTTCATGTCGTGGCGCAGCGCCTCCAGGAACCGCGCACCACCGAACCGCTCGGCGAACTCCCGCCAACTGAAGTCCATCAGGTGCGTCAGGTACTCGCCGTCCTGCCGGCCTGCGGGCATGTAGTCCAGGCTCCCGCCGTCGGGGAAGGTCCAATCGACGGAGACGGCGTGCGGCAGGACTCGGGCAAGACGCTGCCTCAGGTCGGCCGCCGACTCGGTGCCCGGTCTCGTACGCCATTCCGTGACGTAGCCCGAGAACAGGTTGAGCACGCCCGTGGTGGCGGCCGAGGTCGCGGCGTCGAGGAACGGGTGGAAGTAGCGGTGCAGCCCCGGCGCTTCCACGTCCCAGTCGGCGGCCAGCACGTGGTAGCCGTTGGAGGCCAGGATCCATGCGACGTTGGCCACGGCCATGGTCCGCCCGGTGCCGCCCTTCTGGGAGTAGAAAGTGACGATCTGCCCGTCGGATCCGGGAGTCATCACGCGTCTCCAGGGCGGATCCCCGGCTCCGGGGAGGGGCCGAGCAGCCTCGGTCGGGGAATTTGAGGGCCTGCGGGCGGGTATACGGGTGCCACGTATCGAAGGAACTGAGCAGCCGCCCACTGGATCACCGTCGGGAGGATGTCGGCGAACGCGGCCAGCGAGGGGACTCCACCCGTCGCGGCCCGTGAGACGCTGCGACCTCGCTGCAACGTGCGCGGCAGGGTTTTCTCCAGGGCCGACTGCAGCTCCGCCCCTGAGGACTCGTTGTCCGGGTCGGAGCGGTCCCACGGCACGATGACCACGACCCACGGCTGGGCTGCCGCGTCCACCCGGGTGAGCAGCTCCCGCTGCTCCGGGTCGGTGACCGCCCAACGGTCGAGCAGCATCACCGTCGGTGCCGACGGGCGCTCCTCGGCGAGCAGACCGCCGGCCGCCTCGTCCAGCGGTTCGACCGTGGTGAGGTAGTCGAGCCCGCGCACCTGCTCCGCGGCGAAGTCCGCGAGCGGCCGGCCGGCATCCACGTCGCTCTCCCGATAAGGGTTCCAGTCGACCGGGGAAGGGCCGTAACAGCGTTCTGAGCGCCCCGGCGGCAGTTCGCGACTGCTGGGCGCGGCCACCACGATGCGCAGCCGGCGCAGCACGGGGGGCTCCCCGAAGGCGTTGGGCAGGTCCGCCAGGTCCAGGGGTTCGCCTCTGGGCATCGGATTCTCGTGGGCCGTGGTGACGATCGCCTGGGCCAGCAGCAGGACGGCGTGCTCGTAGTCGCTCCGGTATCTGCGCAGCTTCATCAGGGAGTACAGGCCCCCGGACGCGTAGTGCGGGCCGAACAGCTCGTGATCGTGGTGCAGGCTTTTCGCGGTCGAGGGCAGTCGCTCGTCGTGCACGGGCATCCACAGCGCCGGCACGATCGCCGGTGGGACCGTGTCCTGTGGCCGCCGGCCCCGCACCTGGCGCAGGGCGAAGGCCCGCCACTCGCGGCCGCAGTGGTCGCTGACGAAGTAGCGCGGTGAGTACAGCGGTACGAACACCCGGCAGGTGGCCAGTGCGGCGGACAGGTGCGAACTCCAGTCCTCACCGATCCGCATGGTGCGGTCCATGAACCCGACCGACTCGCCCGCCGACAGGTCCGTCAGCATCAGGATGTGCTCACAGAGGTCCTGGTAGAGCCGGCGTACCCACATGTCCGGGTCCGGGCCGTCGGTCGCGCGACGCGGTGTGTGCGCGTAGCTGAGGAAGAAGTACGGGACATATGGGTCCGTCCGCTCCGGTTCCTGGTTCACACCAAGCCCTCTCCCCCACACGTCCGGCGGTCACAGTGTCCGCAGGAACAGGGCCAACTCAAGCATGTCGACCCGCACATAATCCTCTGGAAGAACCACGATCGTCAGCTCTTTGCAGATGACCGACCGCCGTGACCGCGTGACGAAAGACAGCAGGATCAGCTTGAGGAGACTCGCGTGATCCATACTGTCGATGCGGGCCAGGCCCGAGCCGATCACCGGCATGGCCACCGCCTCGCGGCGTGCGTGCAGATGCATCACATGCCACAGTGCTTCCAGGCTGTTCCAGATCTGGTCAGGCCCCGAATCGACCGTCAGGTCGTTGCGCATCGTGCCATAGGCGCTGAGGAAATAAAGCCTCTGCGGCGATCCGAGGACGGCGACCGTGCCCAGAGGGTAGCGGGCGAGTTTCCCCGCCCGCTTCGCCGCCCGGTCCTCCACCCGAACCGGCAGCACTCCCGCGAGTGCGGCGTCGATATCGTCATCGAGCCGGGTGGTCTCTGTCCCGTACAGCCGATGCAGGAACTGGCCTTGCACGCTGCGGGGGACGATCAGCAGATCGTCACGGGTGTCGGTGTCGAACACGTCGTTGCTGCCGATGACGAGATGGCCCGGCTGCTCGAAGAGGTCGCCGACCTTGATGGTCACCCGGAATTCCGGGTGCAGGAACTCATGGCTCACCTGGGTCCGCGGCCAGGATCCAAGGATGCCGCCGGCCAGCGAGAGGCCGACGACGGTGAGGAACGCCGTGGCGCGCGGCAGGGAGCTGTCCGGCCAGAATGCCAGGTACAGCTGGACAGCGCCCGACAGCAGACCGAACCGAACGGCGCAGGCACGGACTGCTGTGGACAGGCCGAGGCGGGTGCCGAAGATCGTCCGCACCTGATGCCTGATCATCCGGCTCATGCCAGCCCCTCGGTGCCCGTGTTCACAGCCGGGGCGGACACGGTGCGCGGCGCCTCTTCGTAGACGCCGGTGAATCTGGACCTGATCCTCGGTACGCTGGTCTGTTCGTCGCGCAGTGCCTTCACGGTCTGTTCCAGGTCGGTGATCCTGCTGATCTGCTCCCGCATCAGCGAGGTGAGATCCTCCAGGATCTCCTCCGTGGACCGACGCGGCTGTGTCTGCTCGGGGGTGTCCGTCGTGAAGTCGATCGCGGCGAGGGCATCGCGTAATTCGGGCCACACCTTGTGAAAAAGGCTGTCGACCCGGGTGTTGTCGGGGTGGCGGTTGGCCGACTCACGCAGGACGGAGTTGATGGTCCTGACCATGTTCAGCACGTCTTCCTCGTCGTGCGCCCGCGTCGACTGGAACTGGCGCAGAGGACTGCTCGCCGCCTCCAAGTCGTCGTGACTGCCCTCCAGCAGGAAGGGCACGAGCTGGCCCCGGCGCTCGTCGACCTCCTTGGACAGGGCTCCCGACTCAAAGGTGATCCACGGGGCGTCGAGGTTCGCCCGGGTGACGCAGGCGATTCCGAAGGAACTCTCGTCGAGCTGCTTCTTGATCTCGTCCAGCCCGCGGGCGCCCTTCCTGATGCTCTCCGAAGAGACGAACGGCTCGACCTCATCGCTGAAGTAACGCAGCCACGAGGCGAGCCGTTCAGCAGAGGTCCGGGACGGCAATCCGGACCAGCTCAGAAAGATCTTCATATGACGCCCCCGCATCACACCCCGCCGCACGAATCGTCCCGACACAAGCCAACTGCCCGTACAGCGGGGCGAGTAGCCCTCTGACCGCTACGGATTTTCCGGAGACAGGCTGGAACGACACAAGGCACCCCCAGCTCGGAACCGCCCACGTGCCCAGCGGACTTCAAAGCCGCGGCCACAAAGTGCTTCATCCTTTAGGAGCTGCGGCGGCACTGCCGTACGTCAGCCCCGAATGAAGGCATGCAACAACCAAGGTCCCCAATCACTGAGCTCTTTCAGCGTGGCCACCGATCGAGTGAAGCCTTCGGTGGCCGCAAAGCACAAGGCTCCCGTGCCGTTGAGATGAGGTGTTCGACGTGTCAACCCGTCCACGCAGGAGCCTCGTTGGTTCCCTGTCCTGACGCACTCGACCTGCCGCATGCGCTCGTGGAGTGGAATCTCAATGAGTGTGTCAAGGCGTCGGCGGGACCGGCGGGGTAGAGGTGAACAGTACGCGTCCGGGCGGGGCGAGTCGACGACGCACGGGTCACCGGCGGCGGGGGGGGTCGGCCTGTGTGCGGGCGGTACGGAAGGCGCGGGTCTGCCGGAAGGCCGAGCGCGCGAGGGTCAGTGCGCTGAGGGTGAGCACTCCGGTGGCCGCGGCGGCCGAGGGAGGACGCAGTAGTCCGAGGGGGTACGCAGAAGGTGGACGAGTTCACCGAGGGAGGCGAAGGCGGGGAGTTCGAGCAGTCCGGTCAGGACCAGGGCGCCGAGGGCGGCGACGCAGGCTCCGGCCAGTGCCAGGGCCGATGCGGTGAGGATCCACAGCACGGTGGCGGGGGGCCAAGCGGTCGAGGGTCCGGCGTGCCAAAGTGGGCGCGAGGAAGGGCAGGAACAATGGTACGAGCAGGAGGGCGGTCATAGCTCGTCACCCTCCAGCAGTCGGCGCAGGAGCTGTTCGTCGCCGGGGTTGAGCTGGGCGACGAAGCGGGCCAGGACCGTCTGGCGGTCGGTGTCCCCGTCGAGTTCGGTGTGCATGCGCCGGGCGGTCAGGCCGGGAGCGTCCTGCACGGGGAAGTAGGCGTAGCCCCGGCCCTGCCGCTCACGGCTGACGACACCCTTCTCGTGCAGACGGGTCAGGATCGTCGTCACCGTCGTCCTGGCGAGGCCGGAGCCGAGCTCGATCTGCACACACCCGGAGCACGCTTCGTCGTCAGCCTGCCCGCCGACTGACAGCAGCGCCCCGCCGGCGGTACCGGCGCATCACGGCGTGACTTCGTGCCGGACGTCCTTGCGAGAGGCGGCCAGATAACAGACGAAACCGAGGATGGCCACCGTCCAGGACAGTGTCACCGGCCCCAGGCCCAGGTCGAGCCCGCCCCTGCCGTGGCCGACGGCCATCCAGTCGGCGACGGACGCACCGAGCGGGCGGGTGATGACGTACGCCGCCCAGAACGCGGCGACCGCGTTCAGGCCACCCCAACGGTGAGCGGCAGCCGGAACGGCGATCGCGGAGGCGTACAGAACGGCGGAACCCAGGTAGCCGAGGCCGATCGTGGCGGTGAGGTCCCCTGCGGCGGTCCCCAGCGCGAAGGTGGCCAGCACGGCGGCCCAGTAGAAGGTCTCGCGGCGCCGGGTGTGGATGCTGTGGATGGACAGAGTGCCCTCGCCGCGGTACCAGAGAGCGAACACGGCGGCCAGCGTGACCATGAAGAACGGGGTCGACAGCGTGTACGGCACGCCGAGGCCGACATGCAGGACATCGGCGGCCATCGTGCCGAACACACTGACCATGACGATCGCCGTCCAGTAGATCCAGGCCACATACCGGCGGGCGGCGAACTGGACCACCAGAGCGACGATCAGGGCCATGCCACCGAGGCCCACCGCAGGGATCGGGCCGAACAGACGGGCCAGCCAGTCGGAGGCCGTCTCACCCATACCGGTCGTCAGCACCTTGATGATCCAGAAGTAGACGGTCACCTCCGGCACCTTGCTCGCCGCGTGTCGTGCGTGGCGCGGAGGCCGGTTCTCAGTGAGGTGATCTGTCGTCATGGCAGGCACGATGACATGGCGCCCGACGGTTGCCCCAGACCCCTTTGCCAGAGCTTTGGCGCTTCTGGTGCCCGAGTTGCCCAAGGCCCGTCCGAGCCTGAACACAACCTGAACGGGGTGGCCGATGGGCTGGTCAACGGCGCGCGGCCGGTGATATCGGCGATCTCCGGCCCTTCCGGGCCGGCCACCGGGTCCCCATCGGGCCCACCGGCCGGACCGGCCATGGTCACGCTCGACGACGGGAAGTACGGAGCGCTCCGGAATCATGGAGTGCGGGAACTCCCGCCTTCACTCTCGTGCGGCAGCCACCGTCTACGGCCCTGCGGCGTTCCCCCGGGCGCCCTGTCTCCGATGCCGGTCCCCCGCCGCCTCCGGGCCCGGCGTTTCCGGGCCCAGCAGCCGGGACTTCTCCACGGTGAACCCCACCTCCGCGCCCCCGCCCGACCGGGTCCGCGCGAAGACGGTGCCTCCGTGGGCCTCGGCGACATCGCGGACGATGGCCAGGCCGAGCCCGGAGCCGGGCAGGGCGCGGGCGGTGTCGGCGCGGTAGAAGCGGTCGAACACGCGCAGGGTGTCGGCCGCGGCGATACCCGGGCCGTGGTCGGCGACGGTGATCTCCCCCTGCCGAACGCTCACTTCGACGGGGGCGTCACTGTCGGTGTCGAACTTGGCGGCGTTCTCCAGCAGGTTGCCCACCGCCCGTTCGAGCCCCTGGCGGCGGCCCGTGATCACGGAGTCGTCGACGTCGAGCAGCACGAAACGTCCGGTGCGCCGATGGACGCGCTGCGCCACGCGCCGGGCGAGCGCGGCCAGTTCCACCGGTTCCTCGGCCACCTTCCGGTCCCGGGCCATGGCCAACTCGACCAGTTCGTCGACCAGTTGGCCGAGTTCCGCGGTCTCGCCCTCCACGTCGTCGAGGAGCCGGTCACGGGCGTACGGGGAGAGTTCGGTGACCCGGCGCAGCACACTGGTGTTCGTCCGCAGGCTGGTCAGCGGGGTGCGCAGTTCGTGCGCGGCGTCCTGCACCAGCCGCTCCTGGGCCTCGCGGGCGGCGGCGAGCCGGCCGAGCATCCGGCTCAGGGAGGCCGAGAGCCGCCCGACCTCGTCGCGGCCGTCCACCAGTCCCGCGTCGTCGAACCGGTCGCCGACGCTGACCTCCTCGGCGACCCCGGCCAGCCGTTCCAGGCGTCGGGTGATGCGCCGGGCGAGCAGCCATCCGGCGCACGCCGCCGCGAGCATGACCGTGAGGCTCGCTGCGGCGATCTCCCGGGCCATGCCGCCGAGCACGTAGTGGGTCTGGTCGACCGGTACGGCCACCTGCAGGGCACCGCGGTCGCCGCCGAGCGCGGTGGTCAGCAGGCGGAACGTGTGGGAGTCGGCGGCGACTTCGGTGGTGTCCGCCTGTCCTGCGGTGCCGGCTGCGGCGAGTGCCCGTGCGGTGTCGGACACGGGCAACCGCACGGACGGGCCGCCCAGTCGGGTGACGGTGCCGTCCTTGGCCACGGCCCGTGTGATGACGGTCCGCTCACCCTCGTCGCCGGGACCGGGCAGGTCCGGGCCGGGGTAGAGGTCGGGGGCGCGCTCGACCGCCTCGGACAGGGACAGCGCCTGGTCGGGATTCTGGGCCACGGCCACCGTGGCCGACCGCAGCGTACGGTCGATCTCCGCCATGACCCGGTCGGAGGCGGCACCGTAGCTGAGCAGCCCGACGAGGACGGCGACCACGGCGCCCACGACAGCGAAGGCGAGCGCGAACCGCGTACGCAGACTCAGTACGAAGGATGCCCGCGGCCCCGAACCCGTCAGCCCCCGCACCAGCCGTGACCGTGACCGTGGCAGCGACCGTCGCCGGGCTCGCAGACGCGCGACCAACCCTGACCGTGTGCTCATGGCCGCCGCACCGCGTAACCCACGCCCCGCACGGTGTGGATGAGGTCGGGCGCACCGGCGTCACCCAGTTTGCGCCGCAGATAGCCGATGTATCCGGCGAGGTTCTTGCCGTCCACGGCGAAGTCCTCGCCCCATATCTCCCGGTAGACGGTCGCATGGCCGAGCACGATGCCCTCGTTGCGCACGAGCAGCTCCAGCAGGTCGAACTCGGTCTTGGACAACCGCAGTTCGGCTCCGCCCCACCAGGCCCGCCGCCCGGAGGGGTCGATCCGCAGCGAGGCGATCCGCAGTTCGGCGCCGGACGTGTCGGCTTCCTCGTCGTCGTCCGGTGTCAGCGCGGCCCGGCGCAGCAACGCCCTTAGCCTGGCCAGTAGTTCGGGCACCGCGAAGGGCTTGGCGAGATAGTCGTCGGCGCCCGCGTCCAGGCCGGCGACACGGTCCGGCGTCCCGGCCCGCGCGGTGAGCATCAGTACCGGGGTGCGGTCGCCGTCGGCGCGCAGCACCCGGCACACCCCGGCGCCGTCGACGTGGGGCATCATCACGTCCACGACGAGCGCGTGGAAGGAACCCCGGCGGGCCTGGGTCAGCGCCTCCACTCCGTCGGCGGCGGTGACGACCTCGTACCCCTCCAACTCCAGGGCGCGTTCCAGGGATTCGCGGATCGCACGATCGTCGTCGGCTATGAGGACACGGTTCGGCATGGGCTTCATGATGGCCCACGGACGGGCGACAACCCACGTGCTGCCCAGGGGACATCGTCCTCGGTTCTCATCCAATTCCCGAACAGCTCCCGCCGGGGTCCAAGGACGGCCGCACACCATGGGATCTCCTGATCACCCCCTCCACAGGAGTCTCCATGCGCCGCACCATGACAGCTCTGGCCGTATGCGTCAGCCTGGGCGTCACCGGTTGTTCCGCCGCGACCACCGCGTCCTCGGTCGCACCGGCGGCCCTGAACGCGGCCCAGGTCGCGAAGAAGGTCAAGGGCGTGGGAGGCGCGAACACGGCCAAGGTCGTGGCCGCCGCCAACGCGTTCCTGGCGACGCTCTCCGCCGAGCAGCAGGACACCGTCCTGTACGACTTCGACGACGCGGCCAAGAAGACCGGCTGGTCCAACTTCCCGACC
Source organism: Streptomyces kryoterrae (assembly GCF_054072135.1). Classification (NCBI taxonomy): domain Bacteria; kingdom Bacillati; phylum Actinomycetota; class Actinomycetes; order Kitasatosporales; family Streptomycetaceae; genus Streptomyces; species Streptomyces kryoterrae. Next base: position 2,227,498 of record NZ_CM133358.1, read on the forward strand.
CCCGTCGTGGAGCGCAACGGTCTCAAGCTGGGTGACCTCACCGACGCGCAGGAGGCCGCGGCCCTGAAGGTCATGGAGGCCACGCTCAGCAAGCAGGGGTACGAGGAACTCGTCGAGATCCGCAAGGCGGACGACTACCTCGCCTCGCTGACGGCCGGCGACGGGACCGCCACCCCGTCGGCCACCCCGACCACGGCTCCGACCACGACCCCGACGGGCACCCCGAGCGGCACTCCCACCGGTGGAGGCACCCGTCCTCCGGGTGGCGGCGGCGGTGGCGGCGGCGCCAACTTCGGTTCGGAGTGGTACTACATCTCCTTCTTCGGGCAGCCCAGCAAGACCGGCCAGTTCACACTTCAGTACGGCGGCCACCACGCCGCGTACAACCTCACCTACGCCGGCCAGAACGTGTCCATCTCCCCGACCCTGACCGCCGTCGAACCGATGGAGTTCGACTGGGAGGAGATGTTCTACGCCCCCCTGGAGGACAAGCGGACCGCCACCATCGGTGCGATCCAGTCCCTGACCGCGACCGAGCTGACCTCCGCCGAGATCGACGGCAGCTTCGACGACCTGTTCCTGGGCCCGGGCAACGACGGCCCCTTCCCGGTGAATCCCGAGGGCGTGCTCGTCAGCTCCCTCACCAAGAAGCAGCAGGCCAAGGTCACCGCGATGCTGAAGGCGTGGGTGGACGACCTCGACGAGGCGGCCGCCAAGCGGCTCCTCGCCAAGTACGTCTCCGAGTACAACAAGACGTACATCGGGTGGAGCGGCGGCACGACCCTCGACAACGACCAGACCTACGTACGCCTCGACGGCCCCTCGGCGTGGATCGAGTTCTCCAACCAGCCCGGCGCCTCGACCGACGAGATCCACCAGCACACGATCTTCCGTGACGAGACGGCCGACTACGGCTGGAACTGACGGAACTGAAGCCGCGAGGAGGAGCACGGGACACCGGACACGGGAACGTAGGGACACAGGACAGATCATGAGCAAACCGGCGTACCGTCTGCTGCCCGCGCTCCTCCTCGCGGCCTTCTTCCTGACCGGCCTCCTGGCGCCGACGGCCGAGGCACACCCGATGGCCACCTCGGCGGTGCTCCTGGACATCGGCGACGACAGCGTGGACGGAGAGATCCAGCTCCCCCTGGACCGGCTGTCCATCGCGGTGCACCGCGACCTGACCGGCGCCCGCGTCCTGGGCGCCGACCGGGCGTTCCTGAAGAGCTACACAGCCCGGCACATCAGCGCTGTCGGCAAGGACGGCAAGCCCTGGACGGTGGAACTCGGCACCGGAACGGTCAGGTCGATCGACGCGTCGCCCCACCTCGTCTACCCCCTGGAGATCCGTCCGCCCGACGGCGAGGTCACCGCCTTCGACCTGAGGTACGACGTCATCGTCGAGGAACTGCTCACGCACAAGGTCATCGTCACCGTCGGGTACGACTTCGACCGGGGCATCCTGAAGACGGACGACGCCGAGACCCTGGGCGTCTTCGACCACGCGACGAAGACCCTCACGGTCCCGGCGGACGAGGGTTCCTGGCTACGGGGCTTCGCCTCGACGGCCGCCCTCGGTATCGAGCACATCGGCGAAGGCGCCGACCATCTGCTCTTCCTGCTCATGCTGCTGATCCCGGCGCCCCTGGTGGCGACCGGGGGCAGCTGGCGCCCGGCGGCGTCACGGCGGCGGGCGATCATGCGGGTCGTGCATGTGGTGTCGGCGTTCGCGGTGGGCCACTCGCTCACCCTGGCCCTGGCGGCGACGGGAGTGGTCGACCTCCCGACCCGCCCCGTGGAGACGTTGATCGCGCTCTCGATCGCGGTGTCGGCGATCCACGCGATCCGCCCCCTGGTGGCGCACGGCGAGGTCCTGATCGCATCCGGCTTCGGCCTGATCCACGGCCTGGCCTTCGCCTCCCTGATCACCGACCTCGGTCTGGACCGGGGCTCGCTGGTGACCACCCTGCTCGGCTTCAACCTGGGCATCGAACTGACCCAGCTCCTGGTCGTGGCCCTGCTGATGCCGTCCCTGCTCGTCCTGGCCCGCACCCGCTTCTACCCGGCGTTCCGCATCGCCGTGGCGGTCGTCGGCCTGCTCTTCGCGTCGTCCTGGATGCTCGAACGCACGACCCTCACCTCCACCGACCCCTTCGAGGGCGTCCAGACCTGGCTGGTGGGGCATCCCCTGTGGGTGGCGACCACGGTCGCGTGCCTGGCGGCAGCCGCCCACGGAACCGGGACGCGGACGCACCGGCCGGCGCGGGAGCGCTGACCGGCACATCCACGACCACCATCTGCATCCACGTCCACATCCACGAGCCGTCGCGACGACGACCAGGTCAGGGGGTCATGGCGTCGCGGACAAGGGCGGTGTCGACGAACTGTTCGAAGCGGACGATGAGTCCACCGCGTACGACGAAGTGGTGGGCGACACGGACGTCGATCGCCTTGCCGGTGGCCTTGTTGGCCGCGGTGTAGCGGGCCAGGACCACGACGTTCTCCCCGTCCACGACATAGGTGTCGTCGTGAGCGGTCCAGCCCTCCCACTCCTTGCCCAGCTGCTCCATCACACTGGCGGTGACGCCCTCGGGAGTCCGGTAGGTGCCGGCCAGCGGGAAGCCGGCCATCTCCGTCCACTCCACGTCCGGGGCGAGAGTGGCCCGCAGGGCGTCCAGATCTCCGGCGGCGGAGGCAAGGTACTGACGGCGTACGACGTCGGCGGGCGCGGTGGACGCGGCGAACTCGGTCATGGTCAGCCCCACTTCATCTCGCCCTTGGCGACCTTCGCACCGATCTGCGCCGCGATCAGCATCCCGTTGTCCGGGTACCGCTTGACCAGCGCCTCGGTCAGCGTGGCACCGTCCGCGGCGGTGGCGAGCTCCTCCTCGAAGGCGACCAGGTAGTCACGCGTGGCCGTGATCGCGGAGGCGTCCGCCGCCGTCCCGGGCAGCCGGTGCCCCGGCACGACCAGCTGCGGGTCGAGGGCGGCCATCTCGTCGAGCAGGGTGATCCAGGCGGCGCGGTCACCCGGGGTGGCGGTGTCGGCGACCCAGACGTGCTCCTGCTGGAACAGCAGCACACCGCCGAGCAGCGCACGCGCCTCGGCCTGCCACAGGTAGTGGCGGTCGGGCAGCGTGGCCGGGCCGCCCTTCAGCTCGAAACGGTGGCCCTCCAGGGTGAGGTCACCGTTCAGCGGCTGAAGGTCCACCAGACGGGTGGGCAGGTTGGGGCCGAGCGCCGCCCACGCCTTGAGCTTGCCCTCGTAGGAGTCCCGGATGTGCTCGATGACCAGCGGGGTCGCGACGAACACCGCGTCGGGGAAGGCGTCCGCGATCACTTCGGCGCCGAAGTAGAAGTCGGGGTCGGCGTGGCTGACGAAGACCGTCGTCAGCGTCTTGCCCGAGTCGAGGATCTCGGCGGCCAGGCGGTGGCCGTCGGCGCGGGTGAACGCCGCGTCGACCAGCAGGGCCTCGTTCTCGCCGGTGACGAGGGTCGCCGTCTTGTTCTTGCTGCCGGCCGGGAAGTCCAGGTCCAGGACCTTGAAGGACAGAGCACTCATCGAAAGCTCCTTGCGGGTGAGGGGGTTGAGCGGGGGACGGGGAGGGAGGGGACGGGGAGGGAGGGTTCAGGGGGTACGGAGGGGCGCGAGCCGCTGGTCGACCTCGTCGGCGGTGGCATGGCCCCTGGCCAGCACGGTGACCCGGTCGCCGTCGACGGCCAGGAGGGTCGGGAATCCGGTGACGCCCAGCGAGGCGGCCCGGTGGAAGTCGGCCCCGGCCGCGACCCGCACCCCGGGACCCTCGAAGGCGGCCACCACCGCGTCGGCGTCCAGACCGGCCGCCCCGGCGACCTTCCGGTAGGTCGCCGGTTCGGAAAGGCTGAGGCCCTCGACATAGAAGGCATGCTGCAACGCGCCGGCCAGTTCCGCCGCACGGGCGGGCGCGGCCTGCCGCAGAGCGGCGACCCCGCGCGCGGCGACCTCGGAGTCCATCACGAACGAACCGTCGGCGATCAGACCCTCGTACGCCGCACCGAACTCCGCGCCGGTCAGCTCCGCGATCTGCGCGTTCGCACCCTGGACGTAACCGAACTCCCGCACCGGCACCCGGCGCGACCCCGTGAACAGACCGCCGGACACCACCTCCACCGGCACGTCCGGGTGACGGGAGACGACCTCACCCAGCGTTCCGGAGAAGCCGTGCGACCAGCCGCAGTAGGCGTCGAAGACATAGACGAGCTTCATCAAAGACCTCGGCAGTGGTGTGGCGCCCACCGGGTGCGAGCGCTTCACCTGAGAGAACAGTAACTGACGCGTCAGGTATTTCCTCATGACCGTCCCTCCCGTGTGGCGCCCGACACACCCGCGCCCGCGGCCTCAGGGCAGGCGGGGCAGCTCGTTCCGCGCGGAGTGGCTGAGGATGCGCAGGTCCTCGGCGAACCGTTCCCGGTCCTCGGGCGGCAGTGGCGCCAGGAAGTAGCGGCGTATGTTCTCCACGTGCAGCCGGGACGCCCGCACGGTGGTCTCCTCGCCCAGCGGGGTCAGGCGCACCAGCCGCCCGCGCCGGTCGTCGGGGTCCTCCGCGCGCTCGACCAGACCCGCCGCCGCCATCCGGTCCACCAGACGGGTGACGCCTCCCGTGGTCAGCACCTGCTCCTGGGCGACCGCCCGCATCGACAGCCCCGACCCGCCCGCCCGGCCCAGAATGAGCAGCACCTCGAACATGAGGTGACTGATGCCGCACTCCCGCTCCAGCGACCGGCCGAGGATGTACTCCAGCCGGTTCGCCGCGCCCTGCAACCGCCCGAACGCCAGCACGAGCGCGTTGTTCGCGGCCTCCAGCGGCGACGAGATCTCCGCCTGTCCGGCCGCGTCGCCGCCACCACTCTCGTCCTCTACAGCTGCCATCCACCGATCATGCCGCGTAAACAGATTTAGCAGAGTGCAAAATTTGCTCTGCGCAATGATTGAAAGTCGCCTCCTTTCCGTACCTCCTGACGTACGAGCCGCTCACACCAGGAGGCCCCATGCCCATCTCGGCCAAGTTGGCGGGAAACGTATTCGTGTTCGGCGCCATGGGTCTGACCCTTGCCGCGCTGGCCTACCCCGCCATGCTCGGGGTGCAGAACACGACGAGTTCACCGGACCGCGTGATCGCCAACACCCGCTACGGACCGCTGACCGAGGCCGACCGGGACTTCGTGGTCAAGGTGCGCGCGGCGGGGCTGTGGGAGTACCCGTTGGGCGAGATGGCGATGGAGCGGGGCACGACCGTGGAGATGAGGGAGGCCGGCAAGCACCTGATCGTCGGTCACGCCGGGCTCGACGACATGTGCCGCAGGATCGCCCCCGAGCTCGGGGTCGTCCTGCCCAACCTGGCGTCGCCGCAACAGCAGCAGTTCGTGGCCACCGCGGACGCGGCCGTCGGCAAACAGTTCGACTCCACCGCGGTCACCATCATGCGGGTGACCCACGGCCAGATCTTCCCGGTCATCGCCAAGACCCGCGCCACCACCAGGAACGTCATGGTCCGCGCCCTGGCCGACCTGGCCAACGACACCGTCCTCGATCACATGACCGTGCTGGAGAACACCGGTCTGGTCAACATCGACCAGGTCAACTTCCAGCAGAGCACACCGCCGAAACTGCCCAAGGGCGACACGACCCCGCCGCCGCCCCCGCAGGGCGCACCGATGGTCTCGCTCACCGCGCGCCCGGACCTGAACATCCACACGGCCGCCCCGGCGCCCACGGGACCGTCGCCGTCAGCCGGCTGAGAGACCTCGGCTCGGATCCCGTCCGCCGTGGACGGCGTCAGACGATCGCACTGTCCGCCCAGCCGAGTGGGTGCGGCTCCGTGTCGTCCGCCGCCGGAGCCGGGGGTTCGCCGCCCGCCTCGCTGAAGGCGGTGAGCGCCTCGACGAGCGCTGCCCGCTGCGCCGGGGCCAGGCGTGCCACGATCCCGGAGATCTCGAGCCGCCGCCGGGCCGTGACGTCCTCGACCGTACGACGTCCCTCGTCGGTGAGGCCGAGCTGCGTCTCACGTCGGTTGTCGGGGTTGAGGTGCCGTTCGGCGAGGCCTGCCGCGATCAGGCGGTCGATCATGCGCATCGCGGTGGACGGCGCCACCTGGAGCTGCTCGGCGAGCGTGACCAGCTTGGTGTCGCCGCGCGTGGACAGGACGACCAGCATCCGGAACTGCGGGAGCGTCACGCGTTCCTCGACCTCGGCGAGGGAACGGGCGGAGACCGCCACCAGCAGCCGCGACGCGGTCAGCACCGCACGGGTCACCGCGTCAACATCGTCCATGTCCCCCGCAGGGGTCTCCCGCTCCGCCATGCGTCCTTTCTACCGTGCCGAGGTGAACCTTCCCGCCCACGATGGGAACAGATTTCCTTGGCCACGACCGTGGCGACGGCGCAGGAGCATCACAACGCCGCAGGTGGGCGCCTTCCGGCGGTGATCGTGCGGTTGTAGCGTGACCGGGTGCCGGAGAACGACGCAAGCGACGCGAAGAGTTCGTACGACGGGTACCGGGAACTGGGCGAGGCCGCCTGGTCGTGGGTGCTGGACCAGGTCCGCGAGGACGACGGTCCGTGGCTGCCGGAGACGGTGTCCGAGGACGCGGCGGAGGACGGTCCGGACCCCGTACCCGCGAAGGACCGCGACTGTCTGTACGGAGGAATCGCCGGCCTGGCCCCCGTGCTGGCCGAGATCGCCCGCCACCGCGAACCGACCGAGCGGGAGCGGTCGTTGGCGGCCGGGATCGTGACCAGACTGTCGGCGGCGGCGAAGACCCGGACGGAACCCTCGCTGTACGACGGTCTGTCCGGTGACGTGACGGCGCTGAGGCTGCTCGCACCGGGCACGGAGTCGGTCGCCCTGCGGCGGCTGGCCGAGCTGGCCGCCCCCGACGGCTGGCCGACCACCGTCGACTTCGAAGCCGGCTCGGACGCGCCCCTCAACGACATCATCATGGGCACCGCGGGCGTGGTACTGACCGCCGTCTGGGCGGGCGGCGAGTTCGCGGAGCCGATCGCGACGACGGGCTGCGAAGCGCTGCTGCGGGTGGCGCACCGCACGGAGGCCGGCCTGGACTGGGGCATCGGGGCGACCACCGAGTGGCGGGCGCCGAACTACTCCCACGGCACCGCCGGAGTGGCTTCGGCGCTGGCGGTGGCGGGCGCCGCGCTGGGCCGGCAGGACTTCGTCGTGGCGGCCGTCCTGGGGGCGCAACACGTTCTGTCCGTTGGGCAGTTGGACGACGGCGGCTTCGTCGTTCCGCACACGATCCCGCCGTCGAAACGCGAGGTCGAACCGGTGACGTACACCTGGTGCCACGGTCCGGCGGGCACCTCGCACCTGTTCTCGGCGCTGGCACACGCGGGCGTGGCGGAGGTATCGGGACTGGGCGTCGGCGAGCTGCGGCAGCGCTGTATGACCTCGATCCTCACCTCGGGCGTCCCACAGCGGCTGCGTCCCGGCTTCTGGGACAACGACGGCCGCTGCTGCGGCACGGCGGGCGTGGGCGACGTACTCCTCGACGCGGCACAGGACTGCGGGGACCCGGAAACCGCTACCGCGGAGAGCATGGTGCGGGCGGCGCGCGTGATGGGCGACGCGCTGGTGGAGCGGGCGATCAGGGACGGGGCGGGTGCCCGCTGGCGTTTCCTCGAACACCGGCAGGAGGACCCGCTGCTGCCGCCGGGCACCGCGTGGATGCAGGGCGCGGCGGGCATCGCGGCGTATCTCTTCCGGCTCGCCCGGTTCGTCGAGACCGGACCCGAGGCCATGGTGGTGGACCGGCCGGACCAGTGGTGGGCGGTGCCGGAGCGGCTGCGTACGACGGGCGGTACGGCTGTTTCCTGAGCCTCCGGCGGATGGGATCAGTTCAGCGCCTGTTCCGCCCAGATCGTCTTGCCGGTCCTGGTGTGCCGGGTGCCCCAGCTGGTGGTGAGCTGGGCGACCAGGAGGAGACCCCGGCCGCCCTCGTCGAAGATCCTGGCCCGGCGCAGATGCGGTGAGGTCGAACTGCCGTCCGAGACCTCGCAGATGAGCGTACGGTCGTGGATCAGCCGGAGCTGGATCGGGTCGGCGCCGTAGCGGATCGCGTTGGTGACGAGTTCACTGACGACCAGTTCGGTGACGAAGGCGGCATCCTCCAGGCCCCACTGCTCCAGCTGGGCGACGGCACGTCCGCGGGCCTCGGCGACCACCTCGAAGTCGGCGGGCAGGTCCCAGACGCGGACGTGGTCGGCGTCCAGGGCACGGGTGCGGGCCAGCACGAGGGCGACGTCGTCGCCGGGGTTCCTCGGCAGCAGGGCGGACAGCACCCGGTCGCAGCGGTCCTCCAGCGAGGCGTGCGCGCTGTGACCGGCCGCCAGGGTCCGGGCCAGCAGGGCGATTCCGAGGTCCGGGTCGCCCTCGGCGGGCTCGACCAGCCCGTCCGTGAACAGGGCGACGAGACTGCCCTCCGGCAGCGGGACCTCGGTGGTCTCGAAGGGCAGACCGCCCACCCCGAGCACCGGCCCGACGCTGACGTCCACGACGCGGGTCTCGCCGTCCGGCAGGACCAGCACGGGCGGCGGGTGGCCGGCGCTGGCGACGGCCAGCTCGCGGGAGACCGGGTCGTAGACCGCGTACAGGCAGGTCGCCCCGGTGGCGCCGACGGCCACCCGGTCGCCGCCGGTGGCGCTGTCGTCGTCCGCGGCGAGGCGCAGGACCAGGTCGTCGAGGTGGGCCAGCAGCTCGTCGGGCGGCAGGTCGACGTCAGCGAGCGTCTGGACGGCCGTACGCAGTCTGCCCATGGTCGCCGACGCCTGGATGCCGTGGCCGACCACGTCGCCGACGACCAGGCCGACGCGCGCGCCCGAGAGGGGGATGACGTCGAACCAGTCACCGCCGACGCCGGCGCGTGAGTCGGTGGGCAGATAGCGGGAGGCGACGTCCACCGCCGACTGCCGGGAGGGGCCGCGCGGCAGCAGGCTCTCCTGGAGGGCGAGGGCGGTGGTGCGCTCGCGGGTGTAGCGGCGGGCGTTGTCGACGCAGAGCGCGGCGCGGCTCGCCAGCTCCTTCGCCAGGACGAAGTCGTCCTCGTTGAAGACGTCGGGCCGGGTGCGCAGCAGGACGGCGACCCCGAGTGTCGTACCGCGCGCGATGAGCGGCACCGCCACCAGCGAGGTGACGACGACCCCGCGCAGGCTCTGGGCCCGTTCGGGCGCGCTCGCCATCCAGCGGTCGAAGTCCGGGGCGCCGCTGCGGCTGAGCACCGGCTGTCCGGTGCGCAGCGCCCGGGCGGGCGGGGAGTACGGCGGGTACGTGTCGGTGGCGCCCGGGCCGAGCACGGCCCCGGGGGCACCGACGCTCCCGGCGGCGTGGGCGAGGCGGCGCAGCACGACGGCGCCGTCCGGGCCGGCCTCGGCGGGCTCGTCGCCGCGCATGACCGCCTCCAGCAGGTCCACGCTGGCGAAGTCGGCGAACCGGGGCACGACCAGGTCGGCGAGTTCCTGGGCGGTACGGTCGAGGTCCAGGCTGGTGCCGATCGAGACGGCCGCCTCGTCGAGCACCGCCAGCCGCTGCCGCGCCCAGTGCTGCTCGCTGCTGTCGAACGCGGCCATCCCGACCGCGCACACCTCGCCCGAGGCGTCCCGGACGGGCCACAGCTCCAGGTTCCAGGCGTGCTCGCGGATCCCGGAGGGCGCCCGTGTGAAGCTCTCGTAGTGCGTGGGCTTGCCCGTGGCGGCCACGTCCCGCAGGGCCGCCAGCATGCCGAGCTGCTCGACGTCCGCAGGTACTCCATACGGGAAGACCTGGCCGGCCAGCACGTCCTCCCCGACGCCCATCACCTGGCAGGCCACGTCGTTGAGCCGCCGGTACCGCTGCTCGATGTCGAAGACGGACATCGAGAACGACGCCTGCCGGAACGCCTGTTCCACCAGGTCAGGTCCGTCCTGATGGTCGTCGTCAGCGCGCGCGGAGGCCATGGATCCAGTGTCCTCCCCCACCCGTACGGCAACAACCGAACACGTCCGAACGCGCACGCGGAGTTCGTGTACGCCATTCGTGGACGAGGTTCGGCGGTTCGGCAGGGGTGTGCGGGGCCGCTCAGTGGGCCCAGTCCCCCCGGACATGGCCCAGGTGCCGGGTCATCACGGTCCGTACCCGCTCCGCGTCCCGGGCCAGGAGCGCGTCGAGGATCTCCAGGTGCTCCTCGGCGGTCGACTTGAGCAGGCCGCGTTCGGCCAGTGCGGTGAGCCCGTACAGCCGGGAACGTTTGCGCAGGTCGCCGACGACCTCGACCAGGTGCTGGTTGCCGGCCAGAGCGAGCAGACCGAGGTGGAAGCGGCGGTCGGCCTCGACGTGGGCGATGAGATCGCCGCTGTCCGCCGCGGCGACACTCTCCTCCGCGTGTGTGCGCAGCGCCTCCAGGGCGGCCGGGTCGGCGGTCGCGGCGAGACCGACGGTGGTGGGGATCTCGATCAGCGACCGGACGTGGGTGTACTCGTCGAGCTGCCGCTCGGAGACCGTGGTGACCCGGAAACCCTTGTTGGGTACGGGATCGACCATGCCCTCCTTCACCAGGTCGAGCATGGCCTCGCGCACCGGGGTCGCCGAGACGCCGAAGCGGGCGGCGAGCGAGGGCGCCGAGTACACCTCGCCGGGCCGCAGTTCACCGGCGACGAGCGCGGCCCGCAGCGCGTCGGCGACACTCGCCCGGTAACTGGGCCGCTGCCCGCCGATGCTGGGGAGGGCGGGGCCGGTGCGCTGAACGGCCATGGGAGTTCTCCTGGGTGGATCTCGAATGGTGCGGTGTCAGAGTACGAAGCCGGCCGGGAACGGGTCGTCCGGGTCCAGCAGGTACTGGGCGGTGCCCGTGATCCAGGCGCGGCCGGTGATCGTGGGCACCACGGCGGGGCGTCCGGCGACCTCAGCGCTCTCGACGAGCCGCCCGGTGAACGACGTACCGATGAAGGACTCGTTCAGGAAGTCCTGGTGCAGCGGGAGTTCGCCGCGTGCGTGCAGCTGGGCCATCCGGGCGGAGGTGCCAGTGCCGCAGGGCGAGCGGTCGAACCAGCCCGGGTGGATGGCCATCGCGTGCCGGGAACGGGTCGCGTTCGAGCCGGGGGCCGCCAGATAGACGTGGTGAACACCGTTGATGGTCGGGTTCTCCGGGTGTACGGGCGGACCGTCGGCGTTGATCGCGTCCATCAGGGCGAGTCCGGCGGCCAGGATGTCGTCCTTGCGCTCGCGCTCGAAGGGCAGGCCGAACTCGTCGAGGGGCAGGATCGCGTAGAAGTTGCCGCCGAAGGCGAGGTCGTACGTCACCGTGCGACCGTCGGCGAGGGTCGCCTTGCGGTCCAACTCCACAGCGAACGAAGGCACGTTGCGGATCGTGACCGCTTTCGCCACGCCGTCCTCCACGGCCACCTCGGCGATGACGAGCCCGGCCGGGGTGTCGAGGCGAATGGTGGTGACCGGCTCGACGACCGGGACCATGCCGGTCTCGACGAGCACGGTCGCCACGCCGATCGTGCCGTGTCCGCACATCGGCAAATAGCCGGAGACCTCGATGTAGACGACGCCGTAGTCGCAGTCGGGCCGGGTCGGCGGCTGGAGGATCGCCCCGCTCATGGCGGGGTGCCCGCGCGGCTCGTTCATCAGGAAGTGCCGTACGTCGTCCCGGTGTTCGCGGAACCACAGCCGGCGTTCGTTCATCGTGTCACCGGGGATCGTGCCGATTCCGCCGGTGACGACCCGGGTCGGCATGCCCTCGGTGTGCGAGTCGACGGCGTGCAGGACGAGCTTGCTGCGCATGATCGCGATCCTCTCAGGTCAACTCGGGCCGACGCGGGTCGGCCTGCTCTCGGCGTGCTGTCGGCTCAGGCGAGGCCGAGGGCGACAGCCTGCTCGGTGGCCTCGCGGACCGCCTTCTCCTGCTCGGGCAGCAGCGGCATGCGCGGTGGGCGGACGGGACCGCCATGCCGGCCGACGATGTCCATCGACAGCTTGATCGCCTGGACGAACTCGACCTTGGAGTCCCAGCGGTGGAGTGCGTGCAGCTGCCGGTAGAGCGGCAGGGCGGTGGCCAGGTCGCCCGCCACGGCCGCGCGGTACAGCTCGACCGTCGCCCGGGGCAGGGCGTTGGGGTATCCGGCGACCCAGCCCACCGCGCCGGCCGTGGCCAGCTCCAGCAGGACGTCGTCGGCGCCGATCAACACGTCGAGTTCCGGGGCGAGTTCCTGGATCTGGTAGATGCGCCGGGTGTCCCCGGAGAACTCCTTCACACCCTTGATGTGTCCGGCCGCGTGCAGTTTGGCGAGCAGTTCGGGGGTGAGGTCGATCTTGGTGTCGATCGGGTTGTTGTACGCCACGATGTCGATCCCGGCCTTGGCGACGGCCGCGTAGTGCGCGAGCACCGACCGCTCGTCGCCGCGGTAGGCGTTGGGCGGCAGCAGCATGACGGCGGCGCAGCCGGCGTCCTTGGCCTGCGCGGCCCAGCGGGCGGACTCGGCACAGCCGTAGGCGGCCACGCCCGGCATCACCCGGTCCCCGCCGATCGCGGCGACCGCGGTCTCGACGACCTTCACCCGCTCCTCGGCGGTGAGCACCTGGTACTCGCCGAGCGAGCCGTTCGGTACGACGCCGTCACAGCCGTTCTCGACGAGCCAGCGGCAATGATCCGCGTACGCGGGGTAGTTGACGCTCAGGTCGTCGTTCAAGGGCAGCGCGGTCGCGACGAGGACACCTCGCCAGACGGGGGTGGGGGCGGGGGCGGAAGTGGGGCTGCTCATGGGTGCCTCGTCCTTCGGGTCAGTTGTACGGGGAACGAAATGCGTGGGGGCGGGGTCCAACTGCCTTGCATGTCAAGGGTGTTCAGGCTCCTGCGCCAGCACGCCCAGCGGGACCGGACGGGCGAACGGCCGCTTCGTCGGACCTGCCGGGCAGCCCGCGACCCCGGCGACGCCGGGCGCACAGACCCGCCCCTGGCACCACCCCATCCCGGCCCGGGTGAGGAGCTTGACGGTCCGCAAATCCGTCGCGCCCAACTCCTCGACCGCCTCGCGGACTTCCGCTGCCGTCACCTCCTCACAGCGGCAGACGACGGTGTCGTCGGTGACCAGTTCCGCCCAGTGCGCGGGCGGGGCGTAGGCGGTGTCGAGGGCGGCGAAGAACTTCCGCAGCCGGGTACGGGTCCGGGCGGCCGTCGCCCGGCCGGTGTGCCGTGGTGCGGCTCCCCTCAGCCGGGCGGCGATCGAGTGCCCGGCGATCTCGCCCTCGGCCAGCGCGAGTACCGCTCCCCCGATGCCGGTGGCCTCGCCCGCCGCCCAGACCCGCTCGACGTCGGTGCGCTGCTCGGCGTCGGTGACGACGAAGGGGTCCCCGGTGGCGTCGATCGCGCACCCGAGGGTCTCGGCGAGGTCGGTGTGCGCGAGCATGCCGTGTCCGACGGCCAGGGTGTCGCAGGCGATCCGCCGACTGGTGGCCGGCCGCACCCGGCCGTGGGTGTCCAGGGCGGCGACGGTGACGGCCTCGACGCGGTCGGTGCCGTGCGCCGCGACCACGGTGTGACGTACCGTCACCGGCACTTTGTGGCGCAGCAGTCGGGCCGCGTAACGGGCCGCCTCGGCGACCTTCGCCGGGTTGGCGGCGAGCGTCGCCGAGTGCCGTACGAAGTCGGCGGGGTGCGTGGACTCGACGTATGCGACGACTTCGGCGCCCGCCGCGGCGAGACCGGCCGCGACCGGCATCAGCAGCGGCCCGGTCCCGGCGACGACCGCCGTACGGCCCGGCAGGACGAGGCCGCCCTTGAGCATGGCCTGCGCGCCGCCCGCGGTGAGGACACCGGGGAGGGTCCAGCCGGGGAAGGGCAGTACCTTCTCGTAGCCGCCGGTGGCGAGGAGGACTGCGTCGGCGGTGACGGTCTGCGACGCGGCCTGCCCGGGACCGATGAGGGCGTGCACGCCGAAGCCGACGCCCCCTCCGAACTCCCTTTCCACCAGCCACACATGACGATCGGCCAGGTGGGTGATCCGGCCCGCCGCGACATGCGCCGCCAGCCGGTCCCGCAGCTTCTTCCAGGTACCCCAGGCGTGGTGCAGGGCCTGCGGCCTGCGTGCCCTCAGTGCTGCCGCGGGCTGCCGGTAGAACTGCCCGCCCGCCTGCGCGCCGGCGTCGAGCAGCACGACCCGGACGCCCCGGTCGGCCGACGTCAGCGCGGCGGCGAGTCCTGCCGGACCTGCGCCGACCACCGCGAGAACGGCCCTACCCGAGTTCGTCATGGCCGGTGCCTTCCTGGGTCCGGATCACGTCGCCGGGTGCGGCCGGGACGAGGCAGGCCCGTTGGTTGGGGCGGTCGTTGACGGTGACGAGGCAGTCGAAACAGACCCCGATGCCGCAGAAGACCCCGCGTGGCGCACCACTGCCCCGCGTGCGGCGCCAGGAGGTGATCCCCGCCGACCAGAGCACGGCGGCGACGGTCTGACCGGGCAACGCGTCGGTCTCGTCCCCGTCGACGGTGACGGTGAACGGGGGTCCGGGCCGGGCCCGGACCAGCTCCAGCGGAGTCACTTCCTTCACCTTCTCCACCTTCTCGACCCTCTCGGCCTTCTTCAACCACTTAGCCCTCTCCACGTTCCTCACCGCTCCTCCCCCGCGAACCTGTCCGGGCGGAACGGCGTCAGATCGAGGTCGGGTGTCCGGCCCGTCAGCGACTGTGCGATCAGGTGCCCCGTGCCGACCGCGAGCCCGATCCCCGCCCCCTCGTGACCGCACGCGTGGTAGAGCCCCGGGGCCCGGGGGTCGGCCCCGATGGCCGGCAGATGGTCCGGCAGATAGGGGCGGAAGCCCAGGTAGGCGCGCATCGCGTGGACCGTGCCGAGGACCGGGAAGAGCGCAGTCGCCTGGGCGGCCAGTCGGCGTACGACGGGGAGGGAGAAGGTCCGGTCGAAGCCGACCCGTTCGCGGCTCGCCCCGATCAGCACCGGGCCGGCGGCCGTGCTCTCGACGACCGCCGAGGACTGGAGCCCGGCGTCGCCACTGGCGACATCGGCGACGTAGTCGGCGGCGTACACCTTGTGCCGGACGATCCCGGGCGGCAGCGGTTCGGTGACCAGGACGAAGCCGCGGCGGGGCAGCACGGGCAGGCGCACCCCGGCCAGCGCGGCGACCTCGCCGCCCCAGGTGCCGGCCGCGTTGATGACGACCGGGGCGTGGATGTCGCCGTGCCCCGCCGTCCGTACGCCGTGCACGGAACCGTCCGGCGCGCGCAGGATGTCCGTGACGGCCGTGCCGGTGCGCAGCTCGGCTCCGGCCCGCCTGGCCGCCCGGACGACCTGGGCGGCGGCGAGGGAGGGCATCACCTGGCAGTCCTGCGGGTACCGGACGCCGCCCACGAGGCCGGGGGCCAAGTGCGGTTCCAGGTCGGCGAGTCGGCCGGCGTCGACCACCTCGGCCTCGACGCCCGCCGCCCGCTGTGCGGCGGCGAAGCCGGTCAGCGCGGCCATGCCCTCGGCGTCGGAGGCGACGACGATCCCGCCCTTCGCCTCGAACTCGACGGCGCCACCGATGCCCGGCTCGGCGGCGAGGTCGTACCAGAGGCGGGCGGAGAGCAGCGCGAGATCCAGCTCGGGCCCCGGCTCCTTGTCGGAGACGAGCAGGTTGCCCTCACCGGCGCCGGTGGTGCCGCCGGCCACCGGCCCCCGGTCGAGGACCAGGGTCACGAGGCCCGCCCTGGCGAGATACAGGGCGCAGGCGGCGCCGACCATTCCGGCACCGATGACCACAACATCGCAGGTCAGTCGCTTGCTCACATCAGTACAATGTCACATGTTTCTATTCCCGCCAAGGGCGCCTGGGCTCGACCCGCCGCTGAGGTGCGGCACCTCAAAATGAGAGTGAATACCTCAACATGAGAGTGCAAATGAGAGTGAATACGTCAAAATGTTAGTGACGCAGGTCACTCTCAGAAGGTGGGCGCATGTTGCCACGGCGATTAGCGCTGGTCACAGCTCCGCGGGCTGATGAGGCGTTCGCGTCGTGGGTGGATCGGATGGCTCGCGTGAACCGATGTCCGCCGGCCGACGTAGCCGACCTGATGGGGCTGCGTCTTCGAGGGGTGTATGCGAATGCCCGGCCCCCTGTGTTCGGAGTGCAATGTGATGAGGCGGTCCGGCGATCCGTGTACGCAGCGACGGGGGTCCCTGGCGGCACGGTGGACAGGATGCACCTGTCGGTCTTCGACGGTGGGCCGCTGAGCGTGGCGGCGGTGCTCTCCGCGGGCAAGGCACACTGGCCGCCGGCGGCCCGGGAGTGGGTGGAGGTGTACGGCAGCCGGGCCTGCCCCGCGCTGGGCGGCGTGAACGTGACGGCAGGAGAGTGGTTCGCGGCGTTCCGAGCATGTGTGATCTGCCCAAAGCACGGCCACGTCGAACTTCCCGCACCGCTGGATGCCACCGCGCCGGACCCCTGCCCCAACGAGGCGCCAGAGAGGAGGGCCAGCCCCGTCCCACCGGCCCCAACCGCCTTGCTGGCCCAGGGCCTTACGAGCTGCCCCGTTCCTGGCTCACCCCCGCCGTCACCCTCAACCGATGGTGGCGAGCTCGGACGGGCACGGACCCACCCTCCGAACTCCAAGCCCTGGTCGACGCCGTCACCACCGGACACGGCATTGACTTCTACCGCTGAATTTGACGAATTACCGGTAAGTACTCGCCGAGTACGAGAAGTTGCGAATCGCCACATGTAATAGACGGTCAGAAACCTGTCCGGAAACCGCGCGGCCCCTCAACTACAGGGGACACGACCCTCGAAGGACAGGCGTCTGCCTGAGACTTGGGCCGCCACGGCGGACGGCCCAAGTCCTTCGGCGACGACATGGCCCACTACGCCCGCGCCCTGCGCACCGACGGCGTCTCCATCCCCGCGATCGCAGCCAAGCTCTTCATCCCCACAGGCAAGAACAGGGGCCGGAACCCATCCGTCGCCTCCGTCTACCGTGTCCTTGCAGGGGTTCATGCGATGAGGGCAGCGGTCCTGGGCTGCGCAGCTTGAGGCGCCATGACGAACGGCAGTCCCGTCTTGCTAGAGCCGCATGAGCGTGTACGCCGACAACATCATGGGATTGGCGGTCATGTGGCAGAGGCTGAAGCAGCGATCCGTGCGCTGATGACAGCCCGTCCGCGCTCCGATGACGGGAAACGGTTGAGCATCGCGCGCAGCTCCCCTGCGTCGACGTTGGCGCCGAAGGGCTCGGTGCCCGGCTCGAGTCGTACGCCTTCGGCAAGGGGGCCTGCCATGACGGGGTCGAAGCCAAGGGCGTCAACGAGGTGCGCGGCAGTAGCGAGGTCGCCCGGATCGTCACCGGCGATTGCGATCGCCTTGCGTCCCGGTGTTCCCCCTGGCCGGGCCCCGTCCTCAAGGTCGTGGTAGCCCATGTGGTTGAACGCCTTGACCACGCGTGATCCGGATAGGAAGGCCTGCACGATCTCGCTTGACGAGGTCTGTGGGTCTGTGAGGTCCTCGCGGGCTCCGTCGACCTCCCACCAGTAGTTCATCGCGTCGATGACGAGTTTTCCCTGCAGTGCTTCGACGGGAACGCTTCGGTACTTGCCGAGCGGGAGGGCGAGGATGACGACGTCCGCCCGGGCTGCGGCTTGCGCCGGGGTGACGGCGACGGCGCCGGGCGTGAGCACTTCGACGGTGAGGGCTATCTTGGCGGGGTCGCCCGATCCGGCGATCAGCACGCGGTAGCCGACTGCCCGGGCAAGTCGCGCGAGCACGGTGCCCACTTTCCCTGCACCCAGGATGCCGACCGTGCCGAGGTCCGCGCTGGTCATGTCTTCTCCGTTCACGGTCAGCCTGCGAGGATGTCGCGGACCATCGGGATCACCTTCGTGCCGTACAACTCGACGGCGCGCAGGCGAGCGCTGATCGGGATGGAACCCGCGGTGTAGATGAGGTCGAACCGGCCGACGCCCAGCGCAGTGACGGCACCCGCGATCTTGCGGGCGACTGTCTCGGGCGAGCCGACGTAGAGGGAGCCGTGCTCGATCTCGTTCTCGTACTCCTCCCTGCGTACCGGCTGCCAGCCGCGCAGTGCGCCGATGCGGTCACGGATGACCCTGTAGCGGGGCCAGTGCAGCTCCCGGGCTTCCTCGTCCGTGTCGGCGACAAAGCCCGGTGAGTGCATCCCGACCGGATGGGCGGTCGTGCCGAACTGGTCGGTGGCGCGCTGGTAGAGGTCGACGTAGGGCGCGAAACGTTCCGGGTTACCACCGATGATGGCGATCATGAGCGGAAACCCGTAGCGCGCGGTGCGGACGACCGACTGGGGTGAGCCGCCGACGCCTACCCACGTGGTCAGGTGTCCGGACTCGGTCTTGGGGAAGACATCGGCGTTGTCGAGAGGAGCTCGCTTGGTGCCGCTCCAGGTGACGGGCTTCTCCTCGAGCAGCTTGGCGAAGAGCTCGATCTTCTCCTCGAACAGCACGTCGTAGTCGCTCAGGTCGTATCCGAACAGGGGAAACGACTCGGTGAAGGAGCCGCGCCCGAGGATGACCTCGGCCCGGCCGTTCGAGAGCGCGTCCACTGTCGAGAACCGCTGGAACACGCGGACCGGATCGTCGGAGCTCAGCACGGTCACGCCGGAAGCCAAACGGATACGGCTGGTGCGCGTGGCGATGCCGGCGAGCACGGTCTCCGGAGTGGAGATCGAGTACTCCGGACGGTGGTGCTCACCCAGGGCGATGGCGTCGACGCCGATCTCATCCGCGAGAACGGCCTCCTCGACAACCTGCCGGATGGCCCTCGCGTCGGAAACGAGGGTGCCGGAGTCGTCCTCCGGCACATCGCCGAACGTGTCCAGACCGAAGACGAGATCAGACATGGGTGGGCTCCTTCGTGAGCAGTTCTCGCACCCCCGGGGCGACTTCCCGGCCCGGCGACTCGATCGAGTGGGCACGGGCGCCGCGGGGCAGGTTCATGACGTTGTATGTGAGGTCGAAACGGTTCGGACGAAGGTCGCGGGCCATCGTGGCGATCTTGCGGCCGACCGTCTTGGGGGAACCGGCGAACAGCACGCCCTGATCGATATCGACGCTTAGCGTTCGCCTGTCGGCTTGCAGAACCCGCGTTCCTCCGCGAGTTGGGCCGCGGGCGGCTGCCAGTGCTGCCACCAGGTTTCGATCACCCCCTCGACGATGAGTCGAACGGTCTCGGCGTCACTCGGTGTGCGGTCGGCATCCGTCGCGTCCTCCCCGAACGAGTCAAGCCCCAGCGGAAAGGCTGTGGTCGCCACGGTTCCTCTTACTCCGTTCTCGGCCGTATGCGCACGCCAGCCAGTTCGTTGACGTATCAAGTATTGCTCGATATGATTGACGTGTCAACAAAGGGGATGGCGGCACGCCATGACAGAGCCACGCAAGGCAGTTCCCACCGCCGAGGAGCTGCGGATCTGGCGCGACTTCATCGAGACGACGGAAGCGCTCCGCTCGCAGCGCGCCTGAAGCGCGAGTCTTCCTTGTCGCCGGGCGACTACGCCGTGCTGCTCGCGCTCCGGGAAGAGAGCGGGTGGCGGCTCCGCCCCTCCGAACTGGCGGCTCACATCGGCGGGCATTGCAGCCGGCTCTCGCACCAGACCGGCCGTATGGAGCGGCGAGGGCTGATTCGGCGCGAAGCGTGTGCCACTGACAGTCGTGGCACCGAAGTGGTGCTCACGCCCGAGGGTGCGGAAGCCTTCCGGTGTGTGTCCCTGCCTCATCTGCGTGCTGTTCGTGAACTTTTCGTCGATCCCCTCACGCCGGAGCAGCTCGCGGCAGCCGACCGGATCGCGGCGACGCTCCACACCCGTCTCCAGATGTTGCGTGACACCTGAACGGGTTCTGCCGCGCCGGTCACTGCAGGTGGAAACGGCACCGTCCGAGACGGACGAATTCGCCGGCGGAACAGCGCGCCCCCACGTTCGGTCTGCCCGCCTCGCGGCCTGGCGTTACAAACGCCTCGGGCTGTCGGCGGCAGGCGTCGCTGTCACTCGTGCAACGTGCTGGCTCAGCTTCCCCGGGGCTGAACCGCAGTTGATCAAAAACGAGCGCATCGAATGTCCGTTGCGTGCCTCCCGTGAGTCGCCCGCCGCATGGGTGGCCAGATCCGAGACGTGACCGACCCCACCAAGCGGGTGTCGGTTCGGACCGACACGTGCGACGCCACAGTGCCCAGGTGTCGCGAGACCCGGTGAGTAACCGGGCTGGATGGCCGTTCAGCACACCACCGTCAAGCTGTCGCATGTGGCCAAGCTGATTGTGGTGCGGACGCGTACAGCGACCTGGCTGCGGGGAAGTGATCACACGGTGGGCAGGTCTTGGAGCGCGTCACGCCCCAGTACCGCGGACGCGGCGACGACGCCGCCCACGATGGCGCCGCTGACTCCGGCCGCCACGACGTCCTGCCCGCTGAGGAACAGGTTGGTCACCGGTGTTCTGGTACCAAGAGCGCGGTCTGCGAACCGTTGTGGAGTGTGCGCGAGGGACATGAAGTCGCCGTGCTGACGTCCCAGGAAGTGGTTGAAGCTCAAGGGGGTGGCCAGCTCCATGTGGTCGATCTTTCCGGCCAGTTGCGGGCAGAAGCGCAGTACCTGCTCCAGGAGTTCGGCGCTCAGGCGTTCCTTGAGATCCTCGTACTCGGCCCCGCGGTTCATCCAGGCGGTGTCGGCGTAGGGCTCGAACAGGGACCAGGCGGTCAGGCCGCAGATGTCGATGGTGGCCCGCCCCGGATGGTGTGTCTCCCACTCCGGGTCCTTGGCCGAGGGGAAGGAGAGGAAGTACAGCGGCATGGGACGGCTGTGCGGATCGGCTTCGTAGGCGGCGACCTGGGCGTCGATGTCGGGGCCTGTGTGCGCCCAGATGTTGGCAGGGTCCAGGCCCAGGGAGGAGGCGGATTCCTTGAGGCCGATGTTCAGGACAACCCATGTGAGTGAGGGCCCGATGGCCCGGCAGCTGTCGGCGAGGCCCGTGGTGTCGGCCTCCTTCGGCAGCAGCCGCGTCATGGTGTTCAGCGCGCCGGCGTTGCTGATCACCACCGGGGCCAGGAACTCCCGGCCGTCGGCCATCGTCACCCCGCGGGCCTCGCCGGTTTCCGACAGCAGTACCGAACTCACCTCGGCCGCCACCAGGACCGCGCCGCCCTCCTCGCGGATCACGTCGCAGATCGTCTCCGCCAGCCGGCCCGATCCGCCCACCGGGAAGTTGGCGCCGTCGATGTAGTGCCGGATCAGCATGGCGTGCATTCCGAAGGACGCACGGCCAGGGTCCATGCAGTAGTCGCCGTAGTGCCCGCACAGCACGGCCCTGAGCTCCTCGTCGTCGGTGAGCTCGGAGAGGACCTCTGTGACCGTGCGGTCGGAGAAGCTCCGGAAAGGGCCGCACAGGTCGTCGTAGAGGGCGTCGGCATCCGGCTGCGGCAGGCTGCGCTGCGCGAAGAAAGGACTCGCGGCCCGGTTCGCCTCGAAGACGAGGTCGACATACCGGTCGATGGCGTCGGCCTCGGCCGGGAAGTACTCCTTCATCTGCTCCCTGAACCGTGCGGCCCCCGAGGGGTACTCGTAGGTGCGGTCGCCGATGACGATCTTGTTGTAGACGTCCGGCATACGCTCCCACTCGAGCTTTCCGCCGCTGATGTGGTCGAAGATCCTGCGCAGGCCGGCGTTGGGCCGGTGCACTTCGCCCATGTAGTGCAGACCGGCGTCCCATTCGTAGCCTGCCCGTTTGAAGACCTGGGTGGCGCCACCGGCGGTGCTGTGCTTCTCCAGCACCAGGACCCGCTTTCCCGTACGGGCCAGGAACGCTGCCGCGGTCAGCCCTCCGATTCCGGATCCGATGACGATCGCGTCCCAGGAATCCCCTACCGCACTTCGTCGGTAGCTCTCTCCGGCAGTCACCACACACCACTCCTTCTCACCTGACTTCGGTAAACCGAAGTCAGACTAGAAGGCGATTACGCTGACGGCAAGACGGGCGAGCGGAGAAGACATGACTGAGGCACTCGAGCCACTCGGCACTGCTCACGGGGCATCCCTGCCCTGGGACAGGGGTGCCTGGGATCTGGAACCGGACTCGATCGCGCTGGCGTTGCGGGTGCTGACTCCGCAGACCGCGGGCATGATCATGCGTGAGGCGTTTTTCGGCACCCGGCGATTCGACGAGTTCCTGACCCACGTGGGCGTGAGCTCCGGAGTGCTCTCGGCACGCCTGCGCGACCTGGTCTCGGAAGGTCTTCTGGAGAAGCGCCCCTATCAGGAGCCGGGATCGCGCGCCCGTGAGGAGTACCGGCTGACCGACAAGGGCCGCGGCCTTGTCCCCGCGCTGGTGGCCTTGATCGACTGGGCCGACCACTGGCTCGTCGGGCCCGAGGGGTCCACCGTCACACTGCATCACCATGACTGTGACGAGCCCGTAAGGACAGCGCTGGTATGTGCCGCTGGTCACGAAATCACCGCCGCCCGGGACCTGGTGGCCGCGCCGGGCCCCGGCGCCAGGCCCGCTCGGGCGGATGCGGCAGCGCCGGGTACCAGCTGACCGCTGTTCAGCGGGGAGCCTGTGGTCGGGGTGATGCCAGGTCCGGCCGGCCGCGACAGGCGGTCCGCCAGACCTGGTCGAGATGTTTTCGCTTGCTCGTGGCGAGCCCCGGCCCCGCAGCATCGCCCGGGGGCCCGGCGCCGAGAACGACCGCCGTTCCGTTCGGTGTACTGGTTACCCCAAGCGGCTTCTCGGTGAGTATGTGTCAGGCAGGCATGGCTTCCCGCACCTTGGCGGTGTCCACGAACTGTTCGAAGCGTACGATGCGGCCGCCGCGTACGACGAAGTGGTGGGCGACGCGTACGTCGATGTCCTTGCCGGTTGCTTTGTTGGTGGCGGTGTAGCGGGCCAGGACCACGACGCTCTCCCCGTCCACGACGTAGGTGTCGTCGTGGGCGATCCAGTTGGCCCAGTCCTTGCCGAGCTGCTCCATGACCGCGGACGTGACCCCGCCGGGGGTGCGGTAGGTGCCGGCCAGCGGGAAGCCCGCCATCTCGGTCCATTCGACGTCATCGGCGAGAGTGGCCCGCAGGGCTTCGAGGTCGCCGTGGGCGGAGGCGAGGTACTGGCGCCGCACCACGTCGGCGGGCGCGGTGGACCTGTGGAAGTCGGTTGTTTCGGTCATGGTGGCGATCTTTCTGAGGAGAGCAGGCGCCCGGCGAACGTTGGGAGTGGTGGCCGGTGCCGGGCTGTCGGTGGAGCGCCGGCACCGGCCGAGGGAAGGGGCGGGTCAGCCCCAGGTCATCTCGCCCTTGGCGACCTTCGCGCCGAGCTGGGCGGCGATGAGCATCCCGGATTCCGGGTAGCGGGCGATGAGCGCCTTCGTCAATGCCTCGCCGTTGTCGGCCTGGGCGAGTTCGTCCTCGAACGCGGTGAGGTAGTCACGCGTGTACGCGATCGGACTCGCGTCGAGAGTGTCGGTGGGCAGCCGGTGGCCGGGGACGGCGAAGGCGGGGGCCAGGGCCGTCATCTCGTCGAGCAGCCCGGTCCACACGGCGCGGGAGGCGGGGGTGGCGGTGTCGGCGACCCAGACGTGCTCGTTGTGGAAGAGCAGGACGCCGGCGACGATCGCCCGGTGCTCCGCCTGCCACAGGTAGTGCCGGTCCGGCAGGCCGGGGTGGCCGCCCTTGAGCTCGAAGACATGACCCTCGAACGTGATGTCACCGGTCAGCTCGGTCAGCTCGACCAGGCGGGTGGGACGGTTGGCACCGACCGCCTCCCACGCCTTCAGCTTGCCCTCGTACGCAGCCCCGATGTGCTCGATCACCAGCGGAGTGGCGACGAGTTCCGCCTCGGGGAAGGCGTCGGCGATGACTTCCGCGCCCCAGTAGAAATCGGGGTCGGCATGGCTGATGAACACCTTCGTCAGCGTCTTGCCGGAGTCGAGGACCTCGGCGACCAGACGGTGGCCGTCGGCGCGGGTGAACCCGGCGTCGATCAGGAACACCTGCTCCTCACCCGTGATCAGGGTGGCGGTCTTGTTCTTCGAACCGACGGGGAAATCCAGGTCGATGACCTTGAAGTCGAGCGTGCTCACAGTGATTCCTTCGGGAAACGATGAGGGGGGTGGGGTAAGGAGGAGGGCGGGCAGTGTGTGACGGCTGCCTTGGCAAGCTCCCCATAGGCGGCGGCGAGTTCCACGATGCGGTGGGGCCCGGCCTGCCGCAACGCGGCACACCCCGAGCCGCGGTCCCGGAATCCGTCACGAACGAGCCGTCCGCGATCAGCCGCTCGTAACAGGCCCCGAAGCCGGCCCCGGTCAGCCCACTGATCCTGGCGTTGGCGCCCAGGACGTACCCGAACTTCTGGACGAGGACCCGGAGATTACCTACGACGATTCGGGAGGCGATACGAACGACGTCGCCGGCTCGAGGCCCCTCGGCAGTGGACGCAAACGCCTGCCTTCAGGGCAGCAGTACGATCTTGCCGCCGAGGTGGCCCGTACGGCTCAGATCGAGCGCGGCAGCCGCCTCCGCGAGGGGGAAGGTGCGCGAAATCGGGACCCGGAGCCGTCCTTCTTCGATGAGGGCAAGAATGTCGTGCAGGGCCCGGATGCCGTTCCCGCTCGGGCCACCCCTGTGGACGTGGACGCCCAACTGGCCGGCGTCGAAGGCCACGAGAGTGAGGACGCGCTCGGGGCCTCCCGCGAGTTCGATCGACACCGGGATCTCACCGCGGCCGGAGGCGTCGAGCACGGCGTCGACTCCCTCGGGGGCGATCGCCCGTACCCGCTCGGCAAGACCCTCGCCGTAGGTCACCGGGATCGCGCCGAGAGAGTGGAGTTGTTCATGGTTGCCCTCGCTCGCGGTACCGATCACACGTGCGCCACGGGCCACGGCGAGCTGGACCGCGAAAGTGCCCACGCCACCGGCGGCGGCATGGATCAACAGGGTCTCTCCCTTGCCGATCTTGAGGCGATCGAGGACCGTCCACGCGGTTCCGCCCGAACCCGCCAGGACTCCGGCGACCTCCCAGGAAACCGTGGCCGGCTTGGAAACGAGCGCGGCGGCGTCGGCAACCGCGGCCTGGGCGTAGGCCGGGGTGAGCGGTGTCCCGAGCACCTCATCGCCGACGGAGAACGCGGTGACGCCCTCGCCGACCTGGTCCACCACGCCGGCCACGTCGGACCCGAGGCCCGCAGGGAGGTCGAGGGGCATCATCTGGCTCATGAACCCCTGCATGATCTTCCAGTCGATCGGATTGACGCCTGCCGCCCGGACCGCGAGCCGCACCTGCCCGGGGCCGGGAGTGGGTGCCGGGACATCCTCGACACGCAGGATTTCGCTGCTGCCGTACTCGGAGAACTGCACTGCAAGGGACATCTGCTCAGCTCCATGCTCTTGCGTGGGAAAAGACTTCTCGGGAAGCGGGGTGGGTGGCGGTCGCCGTCGGCATCACCGGCCGCAGGCGCCCGAGTGGTCGCAGTACGGCCGCAGTTGACTGTGCCCGCAACCGCACAGCACGGCCCTGGTCTCGGCGCGCGGTCCCTGCGGCGTGTCCAGCGACAGCTCGCCTCGCACGACCAGTTGGCCGACCGGCGTCGGGGTGATCCGGGTGGGCCGGTCGGGAGTCTCCGTCCCGCCATCTGCCAGTTCGTACTGCAGAGCACCCGATGGGCAGCGGCGCACCACCGTGGCCAGCCTGTCGGCCGGGACGGCATCCGGCTGGATCCACGGGCGCCTGCTCTCGTCGAAGACCTCGGGCAGGCCGTTGACGCACTCGGCGGCGTGCAGGCAGCGCGTCGCCTCGAAGGTCACGGTGATGCCCTGCGCCTTGTACGCCTTCTTCTGGGGTTCGCCGCTCATGTCGGCCTCTCTTCACTGCGTCTTCGGCCAGTCAGTCGCTGACCTTGCTCCGGGCCTGGTACAGCAGGTCGGCGTATGCCGGGTGGCGGTTGATCCAGCCCGCGTAGAAGGGGCAGGTGGCCAGCACTCGCAGCCGCGCGGTGCGGGCCTCGTCGAGGGAGGTCCGCACCAGCTCGGACCCCACTCCCTTGCCTTCGTGTTCCGGGGCCACCTCGGTGTGGACGAAGGCGATCAGTTCCGCCGTGCGGATGTACTCCGCGAAGCCGACCACCGCGGAGTCGCCGTCCATCCGTGCCTCGTAGCGACGTGCTTCAGGCACGTCGATGACCTTGATGGTCACATGTCCTCCTTGAGAGCCGACCCAGATCGAGGGAACGCCGTCCGGTAGCACCTCGAGGACGGTGTAGCTGGAGACAGCGGCCGCCCCAGCGTCGGAGCCTGGTTGACGCGTCTACTAAAGTACAGGGGTGTAGATTGATGTGTCTACTTTTTCTGATGGGGTGACAGGGAGGCGACTCGGAGAAGTCGTCTGCGGAGCAGCTCGCTGAGGGTGCGGGTGGCGAAGTTGACCAGACTCCGCTTGATGTGCGCCCACCCATAGACCCTCGCCCGGGTTGAGCTCGGGTGCGTACCCGGGCAGCAGGACCACCGTGAGCCGTTCCCGGCCGGCCACCGCCCCACGGAACTCTGGGTCATGTACTTGCTTGTTGTGCTTTGGCGGACACCATCAGCGGCACATGACCCGCCGGACGGGTTCGGGCGTGGCACAGGACAACTCCTGGGTGGCCGCATCACCCAGACGGCATCGACGACGGCTTCCGCACCATCCGGAGCACACCCTTTGCGTCGCCGGTCCTTCCTGAGGTGCTTCTCATCCACACCTCGCCCCAGCTCGGCGCCCCGGACCGTTTGCCTGAACATGAGTGTCCGCGAGAGCGCCGTCTTCGGAATCCTCCCTACAGCCGGTCCATCAAGTGGTCCGTCCGTCGGCCGGCCCCTCGCATCAACTGATCCGCTCCGCTCCCCGACGGGTCGGGGCGCTGCTCCCGCTGCACATCCCTGCGCGCCGGCCAGACACGGGACTCCCCAGCCCGGAAAGAAAGCCGCTCACCAGCATTGACTTACGTACACTTTTCGTTCGAAACTCAAAACGGGGCCGCACCCGGGCTCCCGACGAGATCAAGCAGAAGCGAGAGATCCATGGCAACGGAGCGATGGAACATCGGTGACGTCACCGTCACGAAGGTCGACGAGGTCGCCCACTGGATGCCGCTGGAGTGGCTGGGCGACGCTCTGCCTGGTTCGACCCGCGCGGAGATCGAGGAGATCGACTGGCTACGGCCCGTCTACGTCAAGGACGGCCAGATCAACATGAGCGTCCACGCCCTCCTGGTCGAGACGCCGGACAAGAAGCTGGTGATCGACACCGGCATCGGCAACGGCAAGAAGCGCGCCATGGAGATGTTCCACATGCTCGACACCGACTTCCTGGAGCGGTTCGAGAAGGTCTGGTCCCCGGCCGAGGTCGACGGTGTCGTCTGTACACACCTGCACGTGGACCACGTCGGCTGGAACACGCAGCTGGTGGACGGCGCGTGGGTGCCGACCTTCCCGAACGCCGAGTACTTCTTCGTCAGGCACGAGTTCGACCACTGGAAGGCGTACGCGGAGGCGCGCAGCGGCGGTGCAGGATCCGGCGACGGGTACACGGAGTGGGCGCACGACATGGTCGACGGCGTCGCGGTGTACGAGGACTCCGTGCGGCCCATCGCCGACGCCGGTCTGATCACGTTCACCGAAGCGGGCGGCCACGTCACACCTGAGGTGTCGCTGATCGACACCTCAGGTCACACGCCCGGTCACGTCGCGGTACTCATCGAGTCCACGGGTGAGAGCGCGGTGATCACCGGGGACCTGATGCACGCCCCCTGCCAGGTCGGGCGTCCCGACTGGTCGGCCAGCCTGGACACCGACCAGAAGGCGTCGGCCGAGACCCGGCGGGCGTTTCTGGAGCGGTTCGCCGACACCTCCACGCTCGTGATCGGGACGCACTTCGGCACCCCGAGCGCAGGCCGCATCCAGAGCCACGGCGATTCCTTCCGCATCATTCCGGAGCAGTGAGATGCCCACCACGAACCCCACCACGTATTACACCGGCTGCCGGCTGATCACCGGCGACGGCAGCGCGCCGCTGGACGACGCGGTGATCGCCGTACGCGACGGGATCATCGACGCTGCGGGCCCGGCCGGCGACGTGCCCGTCCCCGAAGGCGCGACCCGGGTCGACCTCGGCGGCAAGACGGTCATGCCGACGATCGTCAACCCGCACGGACACATCGGGTATCTCAAGGACGGTGAGACACACCCGCGCAACTACTCGCGCGAGAACGTCCTGGACCACCTGCGCCGGCTCACCTATTACGGGGTCAGCGTCTTCCAGTCCCTCGGCACCGACCGGGACGGCATCGAACTGGCCATCAGGGACGCACAGCGGTCCGGTGAGCTGGCCGACCCCGAGCTGGCACTGCTGTTCAGCGCCGGAAGCGGGCTGGTCGCACCGACCCCGGGCTCGGCCAACGCCGGACCGTTCTTCGCCACCGATGTACTGCACGAGGTCACCGGCCCTGGGCAGGCGCGTCGCACGGTGCGGGAACTCGCCGCCGCGAAGCGGAAGCCCGACGTGATCAAGTTCTGGGTGGACGACCGGTGGGGGCAGAAGGCGAAGTTCGGGCCGGAGATCTCCGCGGCGATCATCGCTGAGGCGCACGCGCAGGGCCTACGGGCGATCGCTCACATCTTCGAACTCGACGACGCCAAGGCCGTCGTACGAGCCGGAGCCGACGGGATCGCCCACATGGTCCGCGAACCCGGCCCGGACCAGGAACTCATCGACCTCCTTGTCGAACACGACGTCTTCGTGTTCACGTCCATGAGCATCCAGAAAGGCTTCTTCGGCGACACCGCGTGGCTGGACGACCCCGCACTGGCCGAGACCGTGCCCCCTGCCCACCGGGCCGCCGTACGCGCCCAGGTGGAAGCCTTCGCCGCATCGGTGGACACCGACTGGCAGAAGGCCTACGAAGTCCTCGAGAGCGGACTGTGCCGGCTCGTCGAGAGCGGCGTCCGGGTCCTGCTGTCGGCCGACAGCGGCGTCGGATCCCAGTTCCTCGGCTTCGCCGAGCACCTGGAGCTGGAAGCGATGGTGCGGGCCGGGATGCCCGCACCGGCGGCGATCCGGGCCGCCACGCTGCTGCCCGCCCAACTCCTGGGTCTGGACGACCGCGGCAGCATCACGCCGGGCAAGCGCGCCGACCTGCTCGTTCTCGACGCCAACCCGCTTGAGGACATCGCCCACACCCGCCGGATCTCGCAAGTGATCATCGGCGGCGTTCCGATCGACCGGCCGGCGCTGCGCGCGGCCTGGGAAGAAGGATGACCATGACGTCGCTCAAGGAAGCGATCGCCGCGAACGAGCCGCTGATCGTCCCGTCGGTCTACGACGGGATCTCCGCACTGCTGGTGCGTGAAGCCGGATTCCAGGCCGCCTACGTCGGCAGCTACGCCACCGGCGCGTCGAAGTACGGGATCCCCGACATCGGCTACCTCGGTCTGGAGGACATGGCCGACCAGGTCCGCCGCCTGGCTCCGGTGGTCGGGGTCCCGCTCATCGTCGACGGCGAGGGCGGGTGGGGCAATCCGCTGCACGTCGCCCGCGCCGTCCAGGTACTGGAGCGGGCCGGAGCGGCGGGCACACACATCGAGGACCACGACTTCGGCAAGCACCTCACCATGCAGCCCCGGGTACTGCCGGTGCCCAAGGCCGTCGAGAAGGTCAAGGCGGCACTCGACGCCCGTACCTCGGCCGACTTCATGATCATCGCGCGGACCGACGCGGCCGGCATCGAAGGCCCGGCAGCCGCCGTCGACCGCGTCCTCGCCTACCAGGAGGCCGGGGCTGACGGGATCTTCATCGCCACCCCCGAGCCGTTGGACGAGACGTCGTACGCGCTGCTCCGCAAGGAGGCGACCGTGCCCGTCTTCGCGATCGACATCCAGGGGCAGTCGGCCGTCGACCACGCACGACAGGGCACGGACGTTGTCTTCTACTACGCCCTCGCGCACATCGCCGCGAAGGCAGGCATGGAGGCCGCGTTCAAGGTCCTCGCGAAAGAGGAGTCCACCGTCTCCCTGGAGGACCGATTCGGTTCGCTGTGGGACTACGACGACTTCCTCGGCATCGCGGACAGCAGGGAAGCAGCCCGGCGCTACGGACTGATCGAGTAACGAGGAGCCTCGTTCCTCCCTGCCGGAACCGCACCGGCGCCACCGGAACCCGGCCGCGAAGGTGGGCCACATCCGGTGTACCGCGGTGTGTTGCCCAACCGACGCGAGGTGCACCGGACGGGTCGGTCCAGACCGCTTGTGCACCCGCGATCGATCCGGCCGACGAGATCAGCCGACCACAGGTCGGCTCGGAGACCATTCGCGTGGTCCGGGTAGAGGCGCAGCGGTCCAGCTGACCACCGGCGCACGGTTCGCGGCTGAGCCGATGGTCCACCGGGCTCACCGAGACAGCCAACCGCCATCCACGCCACCACTGAAGGACGCTTCTCATGACGACCCACCCCGACCTCCCGCGGATCGTGGTCACCCGGGCACTTCCGGAGAGCGCTCTTGGGCAGCTGCGCTCGATGGGCGATGTCTGGGTCTCACCGCACGACCGCCCGCTCAGCGCTCCGGAACTCCGGGACGCGGTCGCCGGAGCGACGGCTGTGGTCACCATGCTCAGTGACCGGATCGACGCGGATGTTCTCGATGCGGCCGGCCACAACCTGAGGATCGTGGCGAACACGGCCGTCGGCTACGACAATCTCGACGCGAAGGCCATCGTCCAGCACGGGGCCGTGGCCACAAACACCCCTGGCGTGCTGGTTGACGCCACGGCCGATCTCACCCTTGCCCTCATCCTGGCGGTCACGCGCCGCGTCGTGGAAGGCGACCGCCTGGTGCGGTCCGGGACGGCATGGAACTGGGACGTGTCCTTCATGCTCGGCACCGGGCTGCAGGACAAACGGCTCGGGATCATCGGCATGGGCCACATCGGCAGGGCCGTCGCACGGCGCGCCGCGGCGTTCGGCATGGAGATCGTGCACCACTCCCGTCGCGAGGCCCGCACCGAGGCTCTCTCCACAGCGGTCGGGCTCAGCGAGCTGCTGCAGACGTCGGACGTCGTGTCCTTGCACTGCCCGCTGACCCTGCGGACCCGGCACCTGATCGACGCCGCAGCGCTCAGGCGCATGAAACCGGGGGCGTTCCTCATCAACACCGCCCGAGGACCGATCGTGGACGAAGCGGCGCTGGCCCAGGCGCTGTCCACCGGGACGATCGCCGGCGCCGGCCTCGACGTCTACGAGAACGAGCCGGAGACGCATCCGACGCTGCGCACCCTCGACAACGTCGTTCTCGCCCCCCATCTGGGCTCCGCAACGGTGGAGACCCGTCGGCGCATGGCAGACCTCGCCGCAGAAACGTCGTTGCCGTCCTCACCACGGGGGATCCCATCACGCCGATTCCGGAGCCGTGATCCAGGTCGAGCCTCGGATTACTGAAGAGACCTGTGTGCCTGCCCTGCGACACCCCAGGCGCCCACGGGCACCCGCACATCGCCGCTCTTGCCCGAAAAGCACCTGCGCCGGGACAGCCGACACGAGGCGTCGAGCCGCCGGTGGACGACGGTGGACGACGGTGAAAGGGCACACCCGCCACTGTGGCTTCCGGCCTCGATCGAATGATCGGCCGGTACGCCTTGGGGCTAACCACGCACAAGCCGCTGCGGACTCGGCGGCCCGGACCGCGGCTGCGAACCGCCGTCTCCTCCCCGCCCTCACCAACGCCCAGGACAGAAGTTGGCGCTGCGAACCGATCGAGTAGCCTGACATCCGTGCCCTCCCCAACCAAGCGACGCATCGGACGGCCGGAGAATCCCGAACTGCGGGACAACGTCCTGCGCGCAGCGATCGACTGCTACGCCGAAAAGGGCTGGAGCGGTTTCAACTTCGACATCGTCGCGACGCGCGCCGGCGTGGGCCGCCCAGCCCTCTACCGGCGCTGGTCGGACCGGACTGCCCTGCTCGTCGACGCGTTCAAACAGCTCACCCCCGGGCTGGTCGACGAGGATCTCGGTTCACTGCGGGACGAACTTGTGCGGCTGGGCGTCGACTACTCGGTCATGATGCACGGGTCACGCGGACTGGCCGGCACGAGGCTCATGGCTGATGCCCACTTCCACCCCGACCTCTTCGCCCGGGTGAGCGCCGAGGTCGGCGAGCGGCGGGAGGACCTGGTACAGCGCTCGGTGGAGCGCGCGTGCTCCCGGGGCGAGATCGCGGCCGACTGCGCCCGCGACATCTCGCTGCTGCTGTTCGGCGCGCTGTGGGAGCGCAGCGTGCTCGCGGCCACCGGCCGAGCTCCCCATCCTGAGCGCCCTGATGTCGAGCACCTGGTCGACGTGATCCTGCGCGGCGTCGGCGTCGCCCAGCCTTAACCGAGCGATCTACCGAAGCGGCTTGGTGGCGCGACGCGGACACGTATGGGCTCTCCTGAAAATCACCTGCGGTGATAAGGCCCGACGCCCGGTGTCTTCCACCGCGTTCGTCAACGACTCGGCCCTGGTTCTCTGTGCGGAGCTTGCACTGCGGGGAGTCAGCTCACGGCGACCTCGACCTCTTCTGTCTGTTCCCTTGGGCCGGCGTGATGGACGGGGATGCGGACGCCGGTGAGCCGCACGGTGCGGTTACCGCGTCGCGCTCACGCGCAGTTGTCCTCCAGCCCTTCGAGGATGAGGTTCGAGATCTGGGCGAACATGGCGAGTTCCGCCGGGCTGAGTGGGTCGATGAAAAGGCGGCGGACCCGCTCGACATGGCGCGGGGCGGCGGCCGCGAGGGCCTCGCGGCCGGCGGGTGTGACGACGACGAACGCCACGCGCGCGTCTTCGGCGTACTCCTCCCGGACGACCAGACCGCGCTTGGTCATCCGGTTGATGTGGTGGGACATCCGGCTCTTTTCCCATTCCACCGCCTTGGCGAGCTCCAGCAGGCGCAGTCGGCCCTCGGGTACCTCGGTGAGGTGGACGAGCACCCCGTAGTCGGCCTGGGACAGGCCGCACTCGGCCTGTACCTCGCGGGCCAGCCGGCCGAGGAGCTTGTCCTGCAGCCGTACGAAGCTGCGCCAGGCGTGCTGCTCCGACTCGGTGAGCCAGCGCGGTGTGTCGGTCATACCAGGGAGTGTAACGAGCTGTTGACGCGTCATCTGGATGCCGGTCGGTTCGGTGGCCGTGGAGAAGGTGCTGTCCGGCCGGAGATCATGGGGCGGCCCTGTCCGGTCCTGCACTCGCAGGCCACCGAGCGTCGGTGATCCGATACGGATACGTACCTTGCCTCCATGCGGCAGCTGCCTGGAATCGAAGCGCGGCGCGTCTGCCCCTGCGTCAGCGATCCAGATATCCGTCGAAGAAGGCCGCAGCGTGCGCCATCGCGGTTTTCGACTCGGGGGAGTCGGACGCGAGGCCGCGGAAGACATGCGGCACGCCTTCGTACAGGTCGAGCACCGCTTCATGCTCTCCCTCACGGCCCTGTTCTCGTATAGCTACGGCGAACGAACATGTAGCACTGAGTGACTAATTGGGGCTGCGGTCACACTGCTGAAGGGCGGCGAAGTCGGCGTGTGCCGTCTCGACTGCCTCCGGGTACGCCTGGGTCTTCTCGTGCTCGGCGAGCGCCCGGTAGATGCTGGCGACCGACGGGTTCTGTTCCTTGCGCTTGCCGGTGGGGATGATCAGGGCGGGCTGGATCTGCTCGACGGACTCGCCATGCGCCTTGCGCCGCAGCACGCTGTGCAGCATGTCGTCATTTGATGACCGGGGGCCGGCCGGCGTATTTGCCCTTGCGGGCCGCGGTCTCCAGCCCCCCAGCCAGCGTCGACTCCCGGATGTTCTCCCGCTGCGTCTCCGCCATCGCGGCGAAGAAGCCGAACAGCAGTTTGCCGGGGCCGGTGGGGTCGTAGATGCCGGGCAGCGGCCCGGCGAGCATCTCCAGCACCGGGCCGTGCTCAGTCAGATGGTCCGCGAGGGTGGTGAGTTCTGCCGCGTCACGCCCCAGCCTCTTCATCTCGAACACGGTGAAGATGACCCGGCAGTGCGGGGCGTGCGCCTTGATCTCCCGGGCGGTCTTCAGCGCTTCCTCGAACTGCGGGCGGACCTTGATCCGGGTGCTGATCTTCTCGCTGAAGATCTTGTCTCTGCTGATGCCGTGCTTGGCGAGCGCGTCCAGCTGCGAGTCGAGCTCCTGGCTGAGGTGCGAGCAACGCGCATAGCCGATACGGATGTCCGCGCTCGGCAGACTGGGATCGACGGCCGCGGGCACCGACTTGCCGGGCCTCCAGGGCTGCCCCGGCCCTCGATTGGCCGGGGCCGGCACCCGCAGCTCCTTCGCCAGTTTTGGCACCTTGGTGAAGCGGCCGGTGTGGTAGGCGCTCGTGACTGCGCCGCTGCGCGAGCGGCACGGCGAGCCGGGGGCGGCCTTGCACTTCGGGCACGGATGGCGCTCGACGAGATCGGCTTCGGACTCAGGCCCAGCGGACGATTCTTGAGGGGCCGTCATGGACCCGGATTTTCGCACAACGCAAGTCGTAGAACTCCCCTCCTGCCGCCTTTGAGCGCGAACGGGTTCTGAGAGTCGATCCGCTTCTTGGTGATCTTCGCCCGACCCTTTTTGATCCTGCTCGGGCAAAGGGTCATTCGTGAGAACGCGCCACGCGATGGCTGTCACGCACAGCTACGCGGTGGCAGCTTCGCGAGCCCTCACCCGGCGACCACGACCTGTGCGGGTGGTGGTTACCGGACGCGGTGGGCGTCAGGCGTTGCCGGGGAAAACTGGGCGCTGTCGTGCCTGCGCCCCGCACGGAGCGACCGGTGAGGATCGGGTTCCACAGCGGCGCGTCAGGCCGCTCCTCGCAAGGCAGGGATCTCACCGGCAGTCAGGCGAGCGAGGCGAGGGCGGCGTCCAGGCGGGCGGCGGCCTCCTGTGCGACGGGCTGCAGGGCGGGCAGACCGGTAAGAGCGACCATGGTGTTCGGGTCCAGGGCCTGGACGAGCGTCTGCTCGCCCTCTCGGCGTACGACGACGTTGCAGGGCAGCAGCAGACCGATGGCGCGGTCGGCTTCGATGGCGCGGTGGGCCAGGGACGGGTTGCAGGCGCCGAGAATCAGGTAGTCCTCCATGTCGTGGCCGAGCTTGGCCTTGAGGGTCGCCGTGACGTCGATCTCGGTGAGGACGCCGAAGCCCTGGGCGGCGAGGGCTTCGCGTACGGCGTCGACCGTGGTGGCGAAGTCACTGGTCAGGATGACGGTGCGGTCGTAGCTCACGGGTTTCTCCACTGATGGGCAAGCATGCGAACACACCCAATAATACCCCCCAGGGTATCGTGTACGCTCGTCGCCGCAGACCAAATTA
Source organism: Streptomyces kryoterrae (assembly GCF_054072135.1). Taxonomy (NCBI): domain Bacteria; kingdom Bacillati; phylum Actinomycetota; class Actinomycetes; order Kitasatosporales; family Streptomycetaceae; genus Streptomyces; species Streptomyces kryoterrae. Next base: position 2,262,880 of record NZ_CM133358.1, read on the forward strand.
CCCCCCGGGGTATCTCAGGAGGATTCCATGACGAGCGTCGACCACGCCCCGAAGACCGGAGCCCCACCGTCCCCACCCTCCTCCCCCGGCCCGCTGGGACGCCTCGGCGACTGGACAGCGAGCCACTTCAGGACCGTCCTGGCGGGGTGGCTGATCGTGGTCGCCGTGCTCGGTGCCTTCGCGCCGCAGGTGACCACCGCACTGTCCGGTGCGGGCTGGCAGAGCAACGGATCGGAGTCCGTCGCGGTCCGGGAGCTGGCCCAGCAGCACTTCGGCGGCACCGGCTCCACCGCGATCCAGGTCGTCGTCCACGCCGACCGGCCGGTCACCGACCCCGCCGTGAGGACCGTGCTTGCCAAGGCGACCAAGCTGCTGACCACCGACGACCGGATCTCCGAGGTCGTCCAGCCTCGGGCCGGGGCGACGATCAGCCGGGACGGCAGGACCGCCGTGCTGCTGGGCGGCGCCAAGGCCAACCCGGACGACATGGTGCGGGCCTCCGATGACCTCAAGGATCCGCTGCGCGCGCTGTCCACCGACGGCATAGACGTGCGGGCCACCGGGGCGTCCGTCCTGTGGAGCGACTTCAACACCGCCAACCTGGATGCGATGATCAAGGCCGAGATCCTGTCCTGGCCGGTCACCCTGGTCGTCCTCGTGATCGCCTTCGGCTCACTCGTCGCCGCCGGCCTGCCCCTGCTGCTCACCATGGCCGGGCTGGCCGCCTCCGTGGGCTCGTTGGTCCTGATCAGCCACGTCACGCCGATCTCCATCTGGGCCATGGACTTCGCCCTGATGTTCGCCCTGGCGCTCGGTATCGACTACGCGCTCTTCCTCGTCATCCGCTTCCGCGGCGCCCTCGCCCGCCACAGCGACCCACGCCGCGCGGTGGAGGAGACCATGGACACCGCGGGCAAGGCCGTCCTGCTGTCCGGACTGACCGTGCTCGTCAGCCTGTCCGCCGTGATGCTCGTGCCCGCCCCGGCGGTCCGCACCATGGCCGTCGGCATCATGCTCTCCGTCGTCTTCGTGCTCGTCGCGACTCTGACTCTGCTGCCTGCCGTCCTCGGCAAGCTGGGCCCGCGCGTCAACAAGCTCGCCCTGCCCCGGACCCGCACCGACCAGGTCGTCTCCCCGCGCTTCGGCGCCTGGGGCGAGCAGTTGTGGCGGCACCCGCTGCGCTACGGGGTTCCCGCGGTGCTGGTCCTGGTCGCGCTCGCCGTCCCGGTGTTCGGGCTGAAGACCGCGATGCCGTCCATCACCGTCGTCCCCACCTCCGACAGCTCACGGCAGGGCTACGCAATGGTGCAGCAGGCCCTCGGCAAGGGCGCCCCCGGCATGCTCCAGATCGTCACGCCCACCGCCCAGGCACAGGCCACAGCCCGCACCCTCGCCTCCACCGACGGTATCGCCGCCGTCCTGCCCACCCAGTCGGCCGCCGACGGCTCGCACTGGAGCCTGATCCAGGCCATGCCGTCGGTCGACCCCTCCGACGCATCACTGACACATACCGTGAAGACCCTCCGGGCCGAACTCCCGAGCCAGGCGTCGGTCGGCGGCGCGGCCGTGGAGAACCTCGACCTCAAGCAGGCCCTGGACGACAAGGCCCCGCTGGTCATCGGCGTCATCCTGGCCCTCGGCTTCGTCCTGCTGCTCATCGCCCTCCAGGCCCCGCTGATCGCGGCCCTCGGGGTGCTCACCAATCTCCTCGCCACCGCCGCCGCCTTCGGTGTCGCCCGGCTGATCTTCCAGGACGGCCACGGCGCCGATCTGCTCGGCTTCGACCCGCAGGGATTCCTGGACGGCTGGGGTCCGGTCTTCTTCTTCGCGATGATCTTCGCCATCGCCATGGACTACACCGTCTTCCTGCTCTCCTCCGCCAAGGAACACTTCGAGCGCACGGGCGACCCCCGTAAGGCCATGACCGCCGCCCTCGCTCACTCCGGCCGCGTCATCTTCGCCGCAGCGGGCGTCATGGTCGCCATCTTCTTCACCTTCGCCCTCGCCGAGCCGCTCCCGCCCAAGGAGATGGGCATCGTCCTCGGCACCGCCGTTCTCCTCGACGCCTTCCTCATCCGACTCGTTCTGCTCCCCGCCCTGCTCCGCCTCACCGGCCGCGCCGCGTGGTGGAGCCCCGCGTGGCTGCGCAGGGTCCTGCCCGATATCCGTTTCTCCCACGACTGACCGCTCCCCGCCCGGGGTGGTCCGGTCTCGCCCGGGCCCACCCCGGGCCCCACCAATACCCCTGGGGGTACGATCGGCCGTAAGCAACCCACTTGGAGGAGCCGCCCGTGAAGGTCGACGAGGAAGCCAGCACCGCCGTTCTCAACCGCCTCCGTCGTGCCCAGGGGCAGCTCGCCGGCGTCATCGCCATGATCGAGGCCGGCCGCGACTGCAAGGACGTCGTCACTCAACTCGCCGCGGTTTCCCGCGCCCTGGACCGCGCCGGCTTCAAAATCATCGCCAGTGGCATGCGCCAGTGCATGACCGCCGCCGACGAGGACGCACCCCCGATGAGCGAAGCCGAACTCGAAAAACTCTTCCTCGCCCTCGCCTGACACCTCGACCGCGCACCACGACCATCCGTTCGTCCGCCGTGCAGAGCCGACCGCCGGCGGCGCCGTGGCCTGATGTGCCCGGCGCCCAGGTGAACCGTTCGTCGTGCCGCCCGGTGCCGGCGGCGGGATGCGCGTGCGGCAGCTGAGCTGCCCTGCCCGGCAGCCGCTCCCGGCGTTACTCGTCATACCGGGGCGGCTGCCCCCTCGCCCCGCGGGCTGCGCTGGCCGGGCACCGTCGGCCAAACAGGCAGGTCCAGATCGAGGCGGCTGTTCATGTCCAGCTCGAACCGGCCATACGGATTCACATGGTCCAGAACAGCGGCACCAGCCGGAACGTCAGAAGATCAGGACCGTTGCCAGATGGTTACGGAGCGCTACATGTCCTTTCGCCGTAGCTATACGAGAACAGGGCCCTCACGGATCACACGCCTCCACCAGCTGGTTCGCACTGTCGAAGTCGGCAGTCGTTTCCGGCCTGGTCGGCGCGGGCTGCTGCTGGCCGAACCCGTGCGTCGCCTTGCGTGCCACTGCGGCTTCGGGTCATACGGTCGCCGGAAACCCGAGGCGCAACGGCGCCATCCACGCGTCCGTTTGGCCGATGGTCATCACGCACGTGCCATGGACGCGGAGACCATTCGACTTCCCCTCCGGGACGAGGCTCTCGGGTTCCGGTCGGCTCCTTGGGAGAACGACGAGCGGGCATGCCGGAGGGTGTCGTCCGTGGTCATGGCTGGGGGTCGGTCATCTCCGCGGAGGTCTGGCACTCCAGGTGGCAAGGGTCCTCCGCTGACGTGTTCACCCGGGCCAGCACCGCTTCGCACATCTGGCCGAACGCGGTGAGCTGATCCGGGGTCATCGCGTCGACGAACCATGCGCGCACGTGGGCCACATGGCATCGTGCGGCAGCCTCCAGGGCGGCGCGTCCGGCGTCGGTCAGGACGACGTCGGAATACCTGCTGCCCTCTGCCGCCTCCTGGCGGCGCAGCAGCCCACGCCGTTCCATGCGGCTGACGTGATGGGAGAGGCGGCTCTTCTCCCAGCCTGTTGCCCTGCCCAGGGCGCCGGATCGGGCCCGCCCCCCGGGTGCTTCGGAGAGCGCCACGAGGACCGTGTAGTCGGCGGAGGACAGCTGACTGTCCTCCTGCAGGTGTGTGTTCAAGCGTCCGACCAGCGCCGCTTGCATGGCACTGAAGTCCCGCCACGCATGCAGCTGGGCCTGGGTCAGCCCTCCGGGGTCACTCATGGCTCAAGCCTAGCCGGAAAGGTTGACCTATCATCAAGCCTGGCATTAGGTTGCATTGACACATCAACTTTCCGATATTCTCCGGACGGCGGTACCAGTTCATGAGCGACCCCAAGATCATCGCGGTCACCGGAGCGACCGGCTCCCAGGGTGGCGGTGCCGCGCGGGCGATCCTCGCCGACCCGGATTCGGGATTCACGGTGCGCGCGATCACCAGGAACCCCGACTCGCCCGCCGCCCGGGAACTGGCCGCGCTGGGGGCCGAGGTCGTCCGGGCGGACTTCACCGACGAGGCGAGTGTGCACAGTGCGTTCGAGAATGCCTACGGTGCCTTCCTGGTCACCAACTTCTGGGCGCACGGCTCGGCGGCGAAGGAGATCGAGGAGGTCAACGTCCTGGTGCGGGCCGCCAAGGCTGCGGGACTGAAGCACGTGGTGTGGTCGACGCTGGAGGACACCCGCGACCTGCTGCCGCTGGAGGACGAGCGGATGCCGGTTCTCCAGGACAAGTACAACGTGCCGCACTTCGACGCCAAGGGCGAGGCCAACGACCTGTTCCGCCGGGCCGGCGTGCCGACCACCTTCCTGAACACCACCTTCTTCTTCCAGGGGTTCCTGCAGGGCATGGGCCCTCAGCGCGGCGAGGACGGCGTGCTGACGCTGACCCTGCCGCTGGAGGACGGCAAACTGCTTTCCGGCGTGGACTCCGAGGACATCGGCCGGACCGCTTTCGGCATCTTCAAGAGCGGCGAGCGGCTCATCGGCGAGACCGTCGGCCTGGCCGGTGACCATCTGACCGGGGCGCAGTACGCGGCGAAGTTCGAGGCCGCGCTCGGCGAGCCGGTGCGCTTCCAGTCGGTCCCCTACGACGTCTTCCGTTCTCTCGACACCCCAGCCGCCGAGGAAATCGCCAACATGTTCCAGTACTACGGCGACTTCGACCAGGAGTTCACCGGCGCCCGCGACCTGGACAAGATCCGGGAACTCAACCCGGCCCTCAAGAACTTCGACAACTGGCTGGCCGACAACGCCCAGAAGATCAAGAAGAGCTGAGCGGATACCCCGATGGCATGGGTGCCGGAACGAGTCCACGAGTCAGGTGAGCGTACCCAGCCAGTCACGGAGGGACGCGTTCGTGTTTCCGGACGGGTGTCGGAGAGGGCTGTCTGCGACTCAGCAATGGCGGGCGGCCGTGTAGGTACGCTCCAGTTCTGCCGCCGTGGTCATGAAGCCTTCCTGCGCGGTCCTCTGGATCACTTCCACAGCGAGCCGCTCAAGGGCCGACCACACGTCGGCGATCGGCTGGCGCATCGCTTCTCCCTGCTCGGAGAGGGAGACGATCATGGCCCGGCGGTCGCTTCTGGAAGGCTGGCGAATGAGCAGGCCGGCCTCCTCCATCCGCCTGATCGACCGCGACACCGTCGAGTGCTCAAGCCCGACGGCCTGTTGGAGTTCGGCCTGGGTCTGGCCGTTCCTGTCGAACAGCTGCATGAGGATGAGTTCCTGTCCGGCGTGCAGGCCGATATCGGACAACAACTCGGCGCCGTAGCCGTGCAAGGCGCGGCCGAGCGCGAAGAGCCCGAAACTCACGGGGGCAGTTCTTGCCAGGGCAGATCGGCGCACCATCTCCTCCGGTGCATCAGCCATGGACGATCCTCCGAGGTCAGGGAGCTCTTGCTTGACTTATGTGCCTAGGCACGTAAGTATGTGCCTAGGCACATACTTTGGTTCGGGGCCACCTTTCTGTAGGTGCCCCTGCATGTATGGGTAACACAATAGTAAAGGTGGTTCGCCTGGCCGACGCGGAGTGATCCGCAAGGCCATCGGCGCGTACGGCGTCCGACCCCGAGGTCAGTCCCGACCGGTGGTGCGCCGGCCGCCCTGGGCAGTCCGAACCGACTGCCGTCGAGCGGTTCGAGGTAGCGCCGTATCGCAGTCCCCTTGGCCCAGCCGCCACGCCGTTTCCGTCGGCGTGTCAGGCAATGCCTCCGTGCCCTTCCTGCCTACCCGGTTCGGCGTGGCCGGCGACGGCGCGGTTCGTCTTTCCGGCCGCCCGCGGCGCGCTTTTGGGCGACTCGCCGTCGATATCACCTGTTCCCCACCAAGTGATCGGAGCGAATGATGAGTGACACCCCCACCGCCGTGGACCTGTTTCAGCGCAGCCTGGACAGGTTCCTCGCCAAGGACATGAAGGGCTGGGCGGACCTGTGCGCCGACGATGTCGTCGCCGAGTTCCCCTTCGCCCCCGAGGGCTCCCCGAGGAGGCTGGAAGGCCGCACCGCCCTCTACGAGTACCTGCGCGGCTACCCCGACGTCATCGACGTGGCCAAGCTCCCCTCCGTGAAGGTCTATTCGACCGACGACCCGAATGTGGCCATCGCGGAATGGAGTGCCTCGGGCAGCGTCCTGAGCAACGGGAACGCCTACGAGATGTCGTACGCCACCTTCGTGACGTTCCGTGATGGCCTCATCGTCAGCTACCGCGAGTACTGGAACCCGCAGGCGTTCCTGGCGGCCCTGGGCGGCGCGGGCTTCTAGACGGCAACGGTTCCGGCAATCGACCGGATCGTGAATTTGCGTCGGCCGGCCCTCCCTGTTTCGGACGGGGCCGACCGGCGCCGGTGCCCGGCGCCGAGGTGTCTGCCGCGGCACCACCTGACCCGTTGTACATACGACCTGCCCATGCAGGTGCACACCGGCACATAGTTTCTCTCCCCCAAGGGAAGTCGGAATGACAAACTCCCAGTTCGAAATATCCGGTTCCACGCGTCGCCTCTTCCTGGCCGCCGCGGCCGCTGCGGCTCCCGCCGCTCTGGCGCTGACCGCGGGGGCGACCCCCGCGGCCGCCTCGGCACCGACCGGGGCCGCCACCGCTGCCGATCTGCCGGACTTCGCGCCGGTTCCGGCGGCCTCGCTCGGCCCGGCACTGAACAGCCAGGGGTACTACGTCGGACGAGTCAAGAAGAACCTGTACTGGGTCACGGACGGTGACTACCAGGCCGCGTTCCTGACGACCCGTCACGGTGTCGTCCAGTTCGACGCCCCGCCGAGCCTGGGCCACAACCTCCAGCGCGCCATCGACGAGATCGCCGCCGCCAACGGTGTGAGCAACAAGGTCACCCACCTGGTCCACTCCCACCACCACTCGGACCACATAGGTGCTTCCGCGCTGTTCGGCAAGAACGTCGTACGGATCGGACACGAGGACAACCGCAGGCTCCTGCTGCGCGACAACGATGCCGCCAAGCCCCTGCCCGACGTCACGTTCAAGGACCGCTACACCCTGCACGTGGGCGGGGAGCGGGTCGAACTGGCCTGGCACGGCTCCAACCACTCCCCGGACAACATCTACATCCAGTTCCCCGACCACGACACCCTGATGCTGGTCGACATCGTCATGCCCGGCTGGGCGCCCTTCGGCAACCTCAACTTCAGCGAGGACGTACCCGGATACGTCAAGGCCCCCACCATCGCCCTGGCCTACCCCTGGAAGCAGCTCATCTCCGGGCACATGGGGCGTCTGGGCAAGCGGGCCGATGTCACCGTGCACCAGGCGTTCATCTCCGACCTCAACGAATCCTGCAAGCAGGCTCTGGGCACCGTCGACATCGCGCCCTACTACGCCCGCTACGGGAACAACACCTGGGCCGTGGTCAAGACCTGGCTGGACGAGGTGTGCAGCACGGCGGCAGCTCCCGTCGCCGCCAAGTACACCGGTGTCCTCGCCGCCGCCGACGTCTTCACCACCACCAACGCCTTCTCGCTCGTGGAGTCCATGCGCCTGGATCTCGGATTCGCCAACCAGATCCACCCCTGACAGCCCTCGCCGAGACTGTCGCACGAGCCTGCTGCGCCGAAGGCCGGCCAGGCCCGTCACCGGCTGACATCCCGGGCTCCTGAACGCCGTGTGCCCGCCCGCCTCCGCGCGTGGAGGCGGGCGGGCACACGGTCACCACCACCTCTCAGCACGAACGACGCCCCGCCCGGCAGCAAAAACCGCAGAGGCGGACGGCGTCCCGCAGACAAGGGAAACACCACCATGTCCGATCTGAAGATCGCCGTCATACTGGGCAGCACCCGACCGGGCCGCAACGGCAAGGGGGTGGCCGACTGGGTCGTGCGCAAGGCGGCCGGACGCTCCGGGGCGGAGTACACCCTCATCGATCTGGTCGACTACCCGCTGCCCCACCTCGACGAGGCGATGCCGGCGTCCATGGGGCAGTACGCCGGCGATCACACGAAGACCTGGGCCGCCACGATCGCCGGCTTCGACGGATTCGTCTTCGTCACGCCCGAGTACAACCACTCGACGTCGGGTGTGCTGAAGAACGCCATCGACTACCTCTACGGCGAGTGGAACAACAAGGCCGCCGCGTTCGTCTCCTACGGAGCCCTCGGCGGCGCCCGTGCCATTGAGCACCTGCGCGCCATCAGCAGCGAACTGCAGATCGCCCACGTACGCCAGCAGTTGAGCTTCTCGCTGTTCGCCGACTTCGAGAACTTCTCGACCTTCGCCCCTCAGTCGCTGCACGACGGCGCGGCCACCACGCTGTTCGACCAGCTCGAGGCCTGGGCCGGCGCACTCAAGGGCCTGCGGCAAACGGCATGAGTGACACCGCAACGACGGTGAACGCAACCGGTCACGACGGCGACCGGCGAGTCGCCGTCGTGACCGGGGGGTCCGGAGCGATCGGGTCCGCGATCGTCTCGGCTCTGCGTGAGGCCGGCCTGAACGCCGTGTCGCTCGACCGGGACGGCGACGTGGCCGGCGACCTCTCCTCCGAGGAATCGACCCGGTCGGCCGCCGCTGAGGTCCTCGAACGCTACGGGCGCTGCGACGTGCTCGTGCACTGCGCTGCGGCGTTCGACCAGGCCACGCTGGCCGACGTCGACGTGAGCAGATGGCGCCACGTGCAGAGCGTCAACGTGGAGTCCATGCTGTGGCTGAGCCAGGCGTTCACCCCCGGGATGGCCGAGCGTAAGTTCGGCCGCCTCATCCTCATCACGTCGGACACCGTGTGGATGCCACCCGATCCGGTGCTGCTGCCCTACATCACCAGCAAGGCAGCACAACTGGGGATGATGCGCGTGCTGGCCCGCACACTCGGTCCCTCGGGCATCTCCGTCACAGCTGTCGCGCCCGGCCTCACCGACACGCCCGGCTCCCGCACCGTCAACAGCGACGAGCAGTTCGAGGCGGTTGTCGCCCAGCAGGCCCTGGCCCGCCGACTCGTTCCCCAGGACACCGCCGCGGCCGTGACCTTCCTGGCCTCGGACGACGCGGCAGCGATGACCGGCCAGGTGCTGTGCGTCGACGGAGGATTGATCATGCGCTGACACAACCGACGCCATACACGGTCCGAGACGACTGACCTCGATCCACGTCGGCGGCCCACGGGTGTGCTGAGACTGGAGATTCTCATGACAACCATGCCGGTGATCCTGCTCGACGAACAGCGCCGGATCGTACGGTCCGAACGGCCCGTGCCCACTCCCGGACCCGGACAGGTCCTGGTGGACGTGGACCTGTCCGGGATCTGCGGCAGCGACCTGCACTCTCCCGGCCTGCCCCAGGTCTACCGGGGCGGCTTCGTGCTCGGACACGAGTCGAGCGGAGTGGTCAGCCAGGTGGGAGCGGACGTCGAGGGCTGGGCGGTGGGGCAGCGTGTCGCGGTCAACCCGAACGGCAACGTCTGCGGGGTTTGCGCCTACTGCCTTTCCGGACGCTTCAACTTCTGTCACCAGGCGACGATGGAGACCGCTCTGGGGCTGCAGGCTGACGGAGCGCTGGCACCGGTCATGGTCGCGGCACCCTCGACCCTGCGGGCGCTCCCCGAGGAGATGGGCCGTGTCGAATCGGCGTGGGTCGAACCGGCCGCGACCGCCCTACGGGCAGTGCTGCAGGCCGGGCATCTGGCCGGCGCGACCGTGCTGGTCTCCGGCGGTGGGCCGATCGGCCAGCTGGTCTGCCGCATCGCCGCCCACCTCGGAGCCGGCCGCGTCGTGTTGGTCGAGCCCACCGCCGAACGGCGTGGGTTCGCCGCGGCCTCGCGTGTCGACGTGGCCCTCACCCCCGCCGAAGCGGAGGCGCGGCTCACCCGCTCCGACGACCCGCTGCAAGCCGACATCGCCATCGAGTGCTCAGGCAACGCCTCGGCGACCACGCTGGCCCTGGCCGCGCTGCGACCGGGCGGTGTCCTCGTCGTGGTCGGGTCCGGAGCAGGGGCGACCCTGGACCCTCTGGTCATCCTTCTCAACGAGATCACCGTGCGTGGCTCGTTCACCTACATCGACGAGTTCGAGCAGGCCATCGACCTCCTCACCAGCAAGGCCATACGCGTGGACGACCTCACGACCGCCGTCGTCCCCCTGTCCGAAGCACTGGGGGCCTTCGAGTCACTGCGCGCCGCTCAGACCATGAAGATCCTCATCGAGCCGCACCACTCTTCCTGATTCGCCGGCTGCGGAGCCCGAGCAAACGAAAGCGTGTGACTGGCATGAGTACAACCGGACAGAGCGAACTGTTCGACGTCATCGTCGTCGGTGGAGGATCCGCCGGTGCCGTCCTGGCGAACAAGCTGAGCTCCGACCCCTCCCGCAAGGTGCTTCTTTTGGAGGCCGGTACGGCCTACGCACCGGACGAGTATCCCGAGGTGCTGAGCGATGCCGCACGGGTCGGCGGGGACCCCGACCACGACTGGGGATACGTCGCCAGTACCGTCCGGCCCGACCAGCAGATCCCGGTTCCCCGCGGCAAGGCACTCGGGGGGAGCTCCACGGTCAACGCCGCCGTCGCCCTGCGGGCCCCGGCCGACGACTTCACACGCTGGGCCGAGCGTCACGGCGTGACCGGATGGTCCTTCCCCGAGGTGCTGGAAACGTACAAGCTCCTGGAGAACACCACGGACGGTTCCGACGACTTCCGCGGACGCTCCGGCCCGTTCCCCATCCGGCAGCGTTCGTATGAGGAACTCACACCGTCGCTCAAGGCGTTCATCGTCGCGGCTGCCCACCAGGGCCACGCACGGGTCGACGACCCCAACGGGGCCGTGCAGAAGGGCGTTTTTGCCTACCCCCTCAATGTGGTGTCGGGCCGCCGTATGAACACCGGAGTCACCTACCTCACCGAAGAAGTACGCCGACGCCCCAACCTGGTCGTCCTCGGCGGAGTGGAAGTGGACCGGGTGCTGTTCAACGGCACCGTCGCGACAGGTGTCATGACCGTGGACGGGGTGACGCACCGGGCCGGAGAGGTCATTCTCTCCGCAGGCACCTACGGCAGCGCGGCCATCCTGATGCGCTCCGGTGTCGGCCCCGCGAGCCACCTGCGAGGTCTCGGCATCGACGTCGTGGCGGACCTCCCGGTCGGCCAACGCTTCCAGGACCAGCCCTTCTACTTCAACGTCCACGCCCTCAAGCCGGAGGCGGGAGCCATGTCACCGATCTCCGGTGCACTGCTGTGGACGGCGTCCAGTGAGGCGCGCGGCGACGAACTCGATGTTCACGTGTCGGCCACGCACCTCATCGACCCCGCCTACAGTCCCACCGGCGCGGCCATCGTCCTCGCGGTCGCCGTGGTGCGGCCCGACTCCATCGGCAGCGTCCGGCTGAGCAGCCGCGATCCGAAGGACGCACCGCTCATCGACTTCAACTTCCTGTCGGAGGCCCGCGATCGCAGGCGGATGGTGGAGAGCATCAAGCACACGCGAGAACTGGCTCGCGACGCGCTCTTCGCCGCAGTGACCGACTCGGAGATGATGCCCGGGGACGAGGTCAGGACCGACCAGCAGTTGCAGCAGGACATCGATCGGACGCTGGCCTCGTATGCCCACCCCACCTCCACCGCGCCCATGGGCGGTGACGGTGACGAGTGGGCAGTCGTCAACAGCCACGGAGCGGTCCGTGCGGTCGACGGCCTCCGCGTCATCGACGCCTCGATCTTCCCGGACGTTCCCTCCACGGCGACGAACGTGTCCACCATCATGGCGGCCGAGCACATCTACCGAACCGCGCTGTCGAGCTGATCCGGCGCGTGGCCAAGCCTTCGGTCCTGTTGCCGGCGGCCTTCAGCGCGTCGTTCGCGGTCAAGCCGACGCGTCGAATGCGCGGATGCGGTACCAGTCCGCGTTGACGACCGATGCCGAAGCGGCGGTCCGTGCGCTGATGACGGTCCGTCCGCGCTCTGATTCCGGATGAACGGGCCACCGGGTCGTCAGCGCGCGAACCCGCTCGCGACCGGTCGGCGAGCCATTGTCAACATTGTCAAAGGGAGATTGCGTGATGACCATCGACCAGACGGACGCCGGGGTGGCGCCGTCGCGTTTCCGGGTGCCGGAGACCGTATCGCCCGAAGCCTCCGCGATACTCAAGGCGATGTATGAGGGCGGCGAGCAGCAGCCCGCGCCGACCAGGCCGGAAACGACCGCTGACTTCGACAACGCGAACAAGCTGATGGAGGCGGCCTTCGCGCCCTGGAACCAGCAGCTTGCCGCCACGCTGGGGACCACGATCCGCCACGAGACGATCGGCGACGTGCCCGTGGTGCGGATCACACCGCGGGAGCACAGGTCGAGCGGACGGGCGCTGCTCTACGTCCACGGCGGTGCCTATGTCTATTTCTCGTCCGCGACGTTGGTCGGCCTGCCGGCGCTCATCGCCACCGCGACGGGCGACGAAGTCATATCGATCGACTACACGCTGGCGCCGCGCGGGCGCTGGCAAGCGGTGACCGATCAGGTCCTGGCGGTCTGGAAGACGTTGCTGGCGAGCGGGCTCGACGCCCGCTCGATCGGGCTTTTCGGCGATTCCGCCGGCGGCGGGCTCGCAGCCGGCGCCGTCCTGAAGATGCGCGACCAGCACCTGCCGCTGCCTGCGGCGCTGTGGCTTGTCTCGCCGTGGTCGGACGTCACCGGGCTCGGCGACACCTACGAGACGCTGAAGGACGCGGATCCCATCCTGACTCCGGAATCGCTCGCATGGGCCGCGGACGCCTACGCCGACGTGGCCGATCAGAAGCATCCCTATGTCAGTCCGGTGTATGGCGACTACACGAAGCCGTTCCCACCGACCCTGATCCAGGGTGGGACGCGCGAGATCTTCCTCAGCAACTTCGTCCGTCAGTACCAGGTGATCCGCGACGGACGGCACGAAGCGGTGCTCGACCTGTACGAAGGCATGCCGCATGTCTTCCACAGCCTTGTGCCCGACGCCCCTGAGTCGAAAACCGCGATTGCGCGCGCCGCGACCTTCTTCGACGGCTATCTGGATCGCTGACGCCGGCGCGGGCGTGTGCTTCGAATCCGGCCGGCCGTCAGGCAGTTGGACTTCGACAGCGCCGTCAGCGCGGACGCCTCGGTCATGCGGGCCGTCCCCTCCGGTAACCGAATTTCCGTGGCCAGGGACCGATCGGTCCTGGCCATCCACCCCCCACGCATATTTCTGCGCATCCTTAGGGACCCCCCATGCCCTTCACCCCCCACCGCGCCCGTATTCCGGGCGCGAAACGCGTGATCCGTGCCGCCGTCGCCGCGGGCCTGGTGGCCGGCGCCGCCGCGATCGGCCCGATACCGGTGGCCCTGTCCAGCGAGACCTTGGCAGCCGCCCCGTCCGTCGACGGCGTCAAGTCCGCCGAGGACAAGCTCGGCAGCAAGGACGCCGAACTGCTCTCCGAGGCCAAGGCCGACGGCGACAAGAACGTCACGATGATGATCGCCACCGCTCCGGGACGGACCGAGCAGGTCGCCGAGCAGATGAACGCGGTCAACGGCGCTTCCGTGGGCCGTACTTACGACAGACTCGGGTACGTCCGCGCTACCGTCCCCACCAAGAAGGCGGACTCGGCCATCGCGGCCGCCGCGAAGTTCTCCTCCGTGCACGGCATCGACCTGCGCGAGGAGATACCGCTGGACGACCCGTCGCTCCGCCCGGACGGCACGAAGAACGCCTCCACAAAGGCGCCCGCGGACAACTACCCCGGGCCTGACGCGAACACCCCCGCCAAGAACCCGTACAACCCGTCCTTCGAGACGGGCGCCGTCGACTTCGTGAAGAAGAACCCGAAGGCGGACGGCCGCGGCATCACCATCGGCATCCTCGACACCGGCGTCGACCTCGCCCACCCCGCGCTGCAGAAGACCACCACCGGCGAGCGGAAGATCGTCGACTGGGTGACCTCGACCGACCCGGTCATCGACGGCGACGGCAGCTGGCGTGTGATGACGAACTCGGTGTCCGGGCCCGTCTTCACCTACGGCGGACAGACCTGGCAGGCTCCGGCGGGCGACTACCAGGTCAACGTCTTCCGGGAGTCCGTCACGGCCAGCGGCGACGCCGAGGGCGACGTGAACCGCGACGGTGACACCACCGACGTCTGGGGCGTGCTGTACGACGCGGCGGCCGGCACGGTCACCGTCGACGTGAACGACAACGGCGACTTCACCGACGACGAGCCGATGAAGCCGTACAAGGACGGCTACCAGATCGGCTACTTCGGCACCGACGACCCGGCGACCGAGGTCGCCGAGCGCCAGCCGTTCGTCGTGGAGATCCGCAAGGACGTACCCATGGACCCGTACGGCGGCGACTGGGTCGGCAAGAAGTCCGACTTCGTCAACATCGGCGTCATCTCCCGCGCACACGCCACCCACGTGGCCGGCATCGCCGCCGCGAACGGCCTGTTCGGCGGCGCGATGAACGGCGCAGCTCCCGGCGCGAAGATCGTCTCGTCCCGCGCCTGCGGCTTCGGGCCGGGCTGCAGCACGGTCGCCCAGACCGAGGGCATGATCGACCTCGTCGTCAACCGAGGCGTCGACATCGTCAACATGTCCATCGGCGGCCTGCCGGCACTCAACGACGGCAACAACGCGCAGGCCGAGCTGTACACGCGGCTCATCGACACCTACGGCGTCCAGTTGGTGCTCGCCGGGGGCAACGAGGGTCCCGGCGCCAACACCATCGACGAGCCCGGCCTGGCCGACAAGGCCGTCTCGGTCGGCGCGACCGTCTCCAGGGAGACCTGGGCCGCCGACTACGGCTCGGTCGTGACGAGGAAGAACAACCTGTTCACGTTCTCCTCGCGCGGCCCGCGTGAGGACGGCGGCTTCACGCCGACCCTGTCCGCGCCCGGCGCCTCGGTCAACGCCACGCCGACCTGGCAGCCCAGCGTCACGACGGCCGAAGCGGGCTGGTCGCTGCCGCCGGGCTACTCGACGCACTACGGCACGTCAGCGGCATCGCCGCAGGCCGCGGGCGCGAGCGCACTGCTGCTGTCGGCGGCGAAACAGCGGGGCATCGACCTCACGCCGGTGAGGCTGCGCACGGCGCTGACCTCGACGGCCCACCACATCACAGGGCTTCAGGCGTACGAGGAGGGCGCCGGCCTCATCGACATCGTGGACGCGTGGAAGGCCATCAGGGCCGGGGCCACCGCACACGAGTACGCGGTGAAGGCCCCGGTCGACACCGCGCTCGACCAGGCACTCAAGACCCCGGGCTTCGGCACCGGTATCTACGACCGCGAGGGCGGTCTGCAGGCCGGGCAGAAGAAGACGTACGACGTCACCGTCACGCGTACCTCCGGCGCCGACAAGGCCGTCCGTCACACGCTGCGTCTCAAGAACAACGCCGGTGACACCTTCGAGATCCTCGGCCCCGACGCGGTGAGGCTGCCGCTGAACCAGCCGGTGACCGTCAGGATCCAGGCCGCTCCCCGGGCCGCGGGCATCAAGAGCGCGATCCTCCAGGTCGACGACCCGAAGACCGAGGGCGTCGACAAGCAGATCCTGTCGACCGTCGTGGTCGCCACCCCGGGCGACCACACCTTCACCGTGTCGGACTCGGTGCAGCGCAACAGCTACAAGTCGTACTTCGTCACCGTTCCCGAGGGCGCCCACACCCTTGAGGTCGCGCTCGGCGGGCTGAGGGACAAGAGCCGGACCAGGTTCCTCGCCGTCCACCCGTACGGCCTCCTGCCCGACGGCGTCGGGACGGAGGGCTGCCACAGCAACTACCCCGTCGGCAGGAGCTGCCGCGCCGACCTGCGGTCGTACAGCGACCCGCAGCCGGGGGTCTGGGAGATCGAGGTCGAGTCGCACCGTACGTCGCCCCTGCTCGACAACCCGTACAGGCTGAGCGTCGAGGTGCTCGGCGCGGACTTCGCCCCGGAGACCATGACCGTCCCCGAGGCCAGGGTCGGCACCCCGGTGGCGGTCTCCTGGCAGGTGACGAACAGCCACGCGCCGATCGACGGCACGGTGCAAGGCGGCCCGCTCGGCTCTGCCAGGACGACGCGGCCGACCATCACCAAGGGCGCCACACAGACCACCACCGTCGAGGTGCCCGAGGGTGCCACGTCGCTGGACGTCGTCATCGGCGATGCCTCCGACACGGGCGCCGACCTGGACCTGACGGTCTACGGCAAGGACGGCAACCTGGTCGGGCAGGACGCGGACGCCGACTCCGAGGAGACGGTCTCCGTCCTCGACCCGGCCGCCGGCGAGTACACCGTCGAGGTGTACGGCTTCGCGGTGCCGGGCGGCTCCACCGCGTACGACTACCGCGACACGTACTTCTCCGCCGCGCTCGGCACCGTCGCGGTCGACGACTCGGCGCCGGTGAAGCTCGGTATGGGCGACTCGGCGACGGTGTCTGCCGACGTCACCGCCGCGGGCACCGGACCCGACGGACGCGACCTGATTGGACAAGTGCGGCTGGTGAACGCGCGCGGCACGGTCGCGGGCGCCGGCACCGTCCTGATCGAGAACGTCACGCCCTGACCTTCGGCTGCTGACGAGGGTGGGCGCCCGGTACACCGGACGCCCCTTCGTGACCCCCATATTGCTTGCCGACCGACGCAGCACGGGCCAGACATAAATCGGACACGACGGGAATACTTACGATGCCCAAGACCATTGAAAACCGTTCCTCCACCAAAACTTTTCGACGCACGGCTGTGCCGCTGTTGGCGTTGGGGCTGCTCATCGGCGGGGGCCCGGCGGCCACTGCCGCTGCCACGGGTGGCGCCACCAGCACGGTTACTGCCAGTACCGCGGCCGCCGGCGCCTTTGCCGGGCAAGAAAAGGTCATCACACTGCCCGGCGCCACCTCGGCCGAGGGCATCGCCGCCGGAGCAGGGTCGACCTTCTACGCAGGCGACCTCTTCCGCGGCGACATCTACCGCGGCGACATCCGCCGCGGCACCGCGGAGCTCTTCATCGACGTACCCGAGGGCCGGGTGTCGGTCGGCATGAAGGCCGATGTGGGCCGCGGTCTGCTCTTCGTCGCCGGCGGAGAGAGCGGCAAGGGGTACATCTACAACACCCGCACCGGCGCGACCGTCGCCACCCCGCAGCTCGGTGCCGTCGGCGCCGGCTACATCAACGACGTGGCCCTCACTCGCGGCGGCGCCTGGTTCACCGACTCCTCGCAGGCGAAGCTCTACTTCCTGCCCATCAACAGGCACGGCACGCCGGGCAAGGTCCGCACGCTGGACGTCACCGGCCCGGCCGGCGGGACGAGCGGCGCCTTCAATCTCAACGGGATCCAGGCCACCCCCGACGGGAAGACCTTGATCGTCGCCCACAGCAGCACGGAAGCGGTCTACACGGTCAACCCGGCCACCGGGGTCAGCACACTCATCGAGGGCCTCGGCCAACGGCCCAACGCCGACGGCCTCATCCTGGACGACCGACGGCTGTGGGTGGTGCAGAGCCTCAATAACAAGATCGCACGCTTCGAACTCAGCAGGGACCTGAGCCACGGCACGCTGCAGAAGGAGATAACCAGCCCGCACTTCGGCGTCCCTACCACAGCAGCGCTCTTCGGCCGCCACCTCGCAGCGGTGAACGCGCACTTCGACACCGGAGTGCCGCCGACCTCACCCACCTACGAAGTCGCCGTCGCCAAGTCCTGAGGACGACGTGACTGCGGGGTCCTGCCCCCGCAACAGCGTGGCAGGACCCCGCAGTCACCCATGTTCTGACCGGCTCACGACGACACGTACGTCGTCGACGGCGACAATTGCTGGCCAGCGACGACGCGGGATAGCTCGCCCTGTACCGACCGTCATGTACCTGCAAAATCAAGGTGCGGGCCGCGCGGCCGTGCCCGCCTTTTCGCGCGTACTCACTTGTCGCCCTTCCCTGCTCCGCGCCTGCTCGGCAACCATCCTTGCCCGGGCCGGCCTCGTTTCCCGATGATGTGGAGAACCATGGCTCATCTGCGCTCCAGGCGCCGGCTCGCTCTCGCGGTGCCGGTCGTGCTGTCCCTGACCGCCTCCCTGGGCTTCCTGCCCGTGGCCGCGTCGGCCGCCGAACCGGCCGCCCTCGCCGCCCCGGCAGCGGACGGTCCCAACCTCGCGTATGTCGTCAACACCAAGAGCACCGACCGTCACACGATCGGAGCGGTGACGAAGGCGATCTCCGCGGCCGGCGGCACCGTCGTGACCACGTTCGGCAAGATCGGTGTGATCGTCGTCCACTCGGCGAACCCCTCCTTCGGGGCGCAGATCCGCGCGGTGCGCGGCGTGCAGTCCGCGGGTGCTACGCGTACGACGCCGCTGACCGCGGCGGGGACGACCGACGAGGGTGCCGCCGACTACCTGACGGCCGCCGAGGCCGCCAAGGTCGAGGCCGCGGCCACCCCGGAGAGCGAGCCCCTTGAGGCCGACCAGTGGGACCTGCGCGCGATCGGCGCCGACAAGGCCGCGAAGATCAACCCGGGCAGCAGGAATGTCACGGTCGCCGTGATCGACACCGGCGTCGACGACACCCATCCGGACCTGGCCCCGAACTTCTCGGCGTCGCAGTCGGCCAACTGTGCCGGCGGCGTGGCGGACACCAGCGAGGGCGCCTGGCGCCCGTACACCCCGGAGGACTCCCACGGCACGCACGTGGCAGGTGAGATCGCCGCGGCCCGCAACGGCGTCGGCGTGGCCGGTGTCGCGCCCGGTGTGAAGGTCTCCAGCATCAATGTGACCGACCGGGAGAACGGCCTGTTCTACCCGGAGAGCGTCGTCTGCGCGTTCGTGTTCGCCGCCGACCACGGCGTGGAGATCACGAACAACAGCTACTACGTGGACCCGTGGCTGTACAACTGCATGGACGACCCCGACCAGCGGGCCATTGTCGACGCGGTCAACCGAGCCCAGCAGTACGCCACGAAGAAGGGCACCCTGCACGTCGCGGCGGCCGGCAACTGGAACCACGACCTGGACTCGGACGCCTTCGTCGACGACAGCAGCCCCGACGACTCGACGCCGGTCACACGCACGATCGACCCGCACGAGTGCTTCTTCGTGCCGACCCAACTCCCGGGTGTCGTCACGGTGAGCGCCACGGGCGTCGACAACGTCAAGTCGTACTACTCCACGTACGGCAACGGTGTCATCGACATCGCGGCTCCCGGCGGCGACCGCAAATACCAGATACCTGACACGCCGTCGCAGAACGGCCGCATCCTGTCCACCATGCCGAACGGTGGATACGGCTTCCTGCAGGGCACCTCGATGGCCACGCCGCACGCCGCACGCCGCGGGCGTCGCCGCGCTGCTGAAGTCGAAGCACCCGTGGGCGACCCCGGCCCAGCTGCAGGCGCTGCTCAAGGTCCAGGCGAACAACCCCGGCTGCCCCGTGTCGTACGACCAGGACGGTGACGGCACGCAGGACGCGGTGTGCGAGGGCGGCAAACGGGTCAACGGATTCTTCGGGTTCGGAATCGTCAACGCGCTGCGCGCGGTGGAGTAGCCCGAACCGGGCGGCGCGGCCTCGACGGGCCGCGCCGCCCGGACTTCCCGCACGGTCCGCCCGTACCACGGTTTGCGTGTCGTTCGACGCCGGAGGCTCCCGTAGCAGGCCGGGCCGGAGCGGGGCGGTGACGCCCCGCACGGTGTCAGGATCCGTCGATCGACGGTAGACCGGAGGTCTCCCGGTCCGTCCGCGTGCACGCTCCGATCGTGGGTCCGTCGTGTCGGTCTCGCCGGTGAGCGAGCCAGTATTCGGCGGGCGTGGCCCGGGACGAGGTGGCCGCCGAGGCAGCCGCGCGGGAGTATCTGGCCGACGTGATCCGGGCGCTTTCGGAGTAACGTCTCAGCGCTGTTCGAGCTGGGCGGCCGCGGCCAGGAGCTGCAGGCCGTCGTGGGCCGGTGTGCCCTGTTTCGCGAAGTACGTGAGGATCACGATTCCCTGGCCGTCGGCGACGTTCAAGTATTCGTAGTCGAGACTGAGATCCCCGACGTACTTGTGGCGGAAGCGCTTGTGCCCGGTGGTGAGCGGATGCACGTTCTGGGTAGCCCAGCCGGTGCGGAAGTAGTCGCTGCGGGTGCAGAGTTCGCCGACCAGATCGGTCAGGCTCCTGGCGAAGGGGTTCCGGCCCGCGGCGGCTCGCAGCAGGGCGATCACCGTGTCGGCCACCTCCTCCCAGTCGGGGTGGAGGGCCCGGGCGGCCGGGTCGAGAAAGATGAACTTGGGCATGTTGAGCGGGCCCGGAACGGCGAACATGTCCGCGTAAAGGGCCCGGCCGATGGCGTTCGCGCCCAGCACGTGTCCGTGCTCGCTCAGCATGATCGCCGCGCCGCCGGTGATCGTCTCGAGCAGAACCTGGAGATTGGGCCGTGCGGTTGGGATCTCACCGGTGGATGAGCGACGGCGGGTCCCCGGCCCCAGAGCGTGGGCCAGGCCGAGGAGATGCTCGCGCTCGGTCTCGTCCAGCTGGAGGGCCTTCGCCACGCCGAAAAGCACCTCTTCGGAGACGCCCTTGGCCCGGCCCTGCTCCAAGCGGGTGTACCACTCGACGCTCACGCCGGCCAGCGAAGCCACCTCGTCCCGGCGGAGCCCGCTGACCCGCCGCCGGGCCTGTCGGGGAGTCATGATGCCGGCCTGCTCGGGACTGAGCCGACTGCGGCGTGAGGTAAGGAACTCCGAAAGCTCGCGTGCCACGTCCATACCTTTGAGGCTACGGGGCTGCCCGGGGTGTAACCAGGTAGCGCCGGTGCCACCACACGCACGATCTGGTTCCACCCCCTCGCCCGGGCATTGACTCTTCTCGTCCGCCGGATCACGGCCGGACGAATCCCCTGAGTCAAAGCGAGGAACACCCCATGCGCGCAGCGCTTCTGTACGGTGCCGGAGACGTCCGCATCGGCACCGTCCCCGACCCGGTCGTCGAGCAGCCCACGGACGCGGTGGTGCGAGTGGTGCGCGCCTGCGTCTGCGGCAGCGACCTGCACTCCTACCGCGGCATGCCGGCCTCGAAGCAGGGCATCCAGATGGGTCACGAATTGATCGGCATCGTCGAGGAGCTCGGCTCGGCGGTCATCGGTCTGGCCAAGGGCGATCTGGTGGTCGCGTCCTGGTCGGTGCAGGACAACACCTGTGAATTCTGCCGGGCCGGGCTGACCACCGCCTGCGCCCACATGGAGATGCTCTCCGCCGCCCAGGCCGAGCTGATCCGGATCCCGCAGGCGGCCGGTTCGCTGAAGGTGCTGCCCGCCACCTCCGATCCGGCCCAGCTGCTCAGCCTGCTGACCCTGGCGGACGTGTACGGCACCGGCCACCACGCCGCCAGGCGTGCAGGCGTGCACCCGGGCGACACCGTCGCGGTGGTCGGTGACGGTGCCGTCGGCCTGCTCGCCGTTCTGTCGGCGAAGCAGCTCGGCGCCGAGCAGATCGTCCTGATGGGCCGGCACAAGGAGCGCACCGACCTGGGCCGCGAGTTCGGTGCCACCGATGTGGTGGCCGAGCGCGGCGAAGAGGGCATCGCGAAGGTCCGCGACCTGACCGGCGGCGGCGCGCCCAAGGTGCTGGAGGCGGTCGGCCACCGCCCGGCCTACGACCAGGCCGTGGGTATCGTCAGGGCGGGCGGCGTGATCAGCAGGGTCGGCGTCCCGCAGTACGAGGAGGCCCCGGTCGGCCTCGGCAGCCTCTTCTTCCGCACGATCACCCTGACCGGCGGCCCGGCCCCGGTCCGCGCCTACATGGACGAGTTGCTGCCCGGCATCCTCGACGGAACCGTCCAGCCAGGAAAGGTCTTCGACCGGTCGATCGGCCTGGAGGAGACGCCGGAGGGATACCGGGCCATGGACGCCAGGGACGCCCTCAAGGTCGCCATCACGTTCTGATCATCCACCGTCAAGGAGAAGAACCATGTCCAGAGTCCGTTCCCGCCGTCTGATCGGCGGAACGCTGGCCGCCACCGCTCTGCTCGGCCTCGGGGTGGCCCTCCCGGCCGGCTCGCAGGCCGCCGAGCGGGCGCCGGTATCCCAGAAGCAGATCAGCACCTACGTCCTGCCAGGCCAGAACACCTATCCCGAGGGCATCGTCCGTCAGGTGGGGACGAAGTACTTCTACGTCGGAAGTACCACCGACGGCACCATCTACCGGGGCCGCACCGATCAGAAGAAACTGAAGGTCTTCGTGCCCGGAGGCACGAACGGCCGCACCAGCGCGGTGGGCATGAAAATCCAGTCAGGACGGCTGATCGTGGCCGGCGGCCCGACCGGCCGGGTGTGGGTCTACAGCACCAGGACCGGCGGCCTGCTGCACGTCTTTGACTCCGGTGCGCGAAAGAACACGCTGATCAACGACATCGCCATCGCCCCGAACGGGGACGCCTACGCCACCGACTCGTACCACCCCGCGCTGTACCGGATCACGGCCGCCCAGCTGAACAGCAAGAAGGCGCACCAGAAGCTGCTCAAGGCAGTGGACTTCACCGGCACCGAGGTCAAGTACAAGAGCGGGCAGATCAACGGCGACGGCGTGGTGGTCTCGCCGGACGGGCGGTTCGTCCTGATGTCCGACATCGCCGACGTCGGGGTATACCGGATCAGCACCCGGACCGGCTCGATCCGGAAGGTCGACCTCGGCACCGACGACATCGGCCCGGACGGGATGCTCCTGCGGGGCAACAAGCTGTACAGCATCACCAGCCTGTACCACCCCGAGGGCGAAGTCAGCGAGATCCGACTGAACAAGGACTACTCGAAGGGCACAGTGCTGCGCCGGATCAACGGTCAGGGAATGGACGTCCCGTCCACCGGTGCCTTCGACGGGAGGGATCTGCTGGTGGTCAACTACCAGTGGCAGATCGCGAACCCGCACCTCCCGTTCAGCGTGGTACGGGTCAAGCTGTAGGCCCGGGTCGAGCGGGGCGCAACGGTTTGGCGTTGCGCCCCGCGGATCCCGGCGACAGCCCGGCCGCCGAGCCGAGGAACGGCTGCAACGCGGGCACGAAGTCCCCCGAGGAGAGAGCGGGCGCGCGGCAAACGCAACGCGCCCCCGCTCTCGAGTTCGGTCACTGGTTCGATCGTCACGCCTGCCCTGCCCTTCCAGAACTGCCGCAGTAAATGCGTACACCTCACCCCGGCGGCCAATGACCCGCCGCAGGTCGCAGTGATCACAGTGAGGGCTCCGCCGCAGCAGATGGTCGTGCTGTAGCTCCGATGTCGGTGATCAGATGCAGTTCTGCGGCCAGGCAGACAGGGTGCGTCAGGCTTCGTTCGTGGGTTCGTGGTAGGGGCAGTCGGTCAGTACGTCCGCGGTCTGGGTGAGGTGCTGGGTCAGGACCTGGGCCGCGGTGTCGGCGTCGCGGGCGAGGGCCGTCTCCTCCAGCCGGCGATGTTCCAGGGCGCCGTCCCGGCCGGGGTTGCGGTGCGCCGACCAGCGGCGAGCCATCTCGCTCGCGGTCCACAGTCGGTCGAAGGTCTCCAGCAGGGTGCGGTGGAAGAGGCGGTGGGCTTCGGCCCATGCGCTGCTGTAGTGCTCGCCCTCCTCCGGCACGCACGCCGGGGTGCGGGTCAGACGCTGGTGGGCGGCTCGTGCGCGGGCTTCCCAGTCGACATCGCCGCGTTCGATGGACATGCGCAGCATGACCGGTTCGAGGGTCCGACGGGTCTCCGCGATCTCCTGCCAGCGGCGGTCGGAGAAGGCCGACCATGGCGAAGCCGCGGTTGGCAGTCGGCCGACGCCACCCCCGCCGCCCTCGGCTTCACCATGGCCGGCCACATCCTCGGCCGCGCGGTCCTGACAACCACCGCCTCGGCGAGAAGTACACCGCTGATCCGTTCCCCGACGAGAGCGTCGTCAGCCTCGGCGACCTTCAGCCCGGGCCGAACGGCACGAGCGCGGTCGTACGGCGCACCAGGGAGCTGATCCAGACCGACCCCCGACCGATGCACACCCTGCGGTACGCCGGGGTGCAGCCCGGCGCGGTCATCAGCGTGACGTCGTCGCCCGACGGCGTGATGGTCGGCAGTGGCGGGAAGGCCGCCGAATTCCCCACGCAGGCCGCCACGCACGGGGCGAACTCCGGGCAGGTCATCCACCATTTCACCGAGAATGACGCTGGGGCCAACCCACCACCCGAGCAGCCTGACCTCCACACCTCACGTCCTTGGTCGCGGCGCCAAGGCCGTGATCACGATGGTCGGGCAGATGCCGATGACCGGACTGCAGGTGCTGACCGGAAGCGGAGTTTCCGTACGTCACGCTGCCGGGCATCACCCGTCGGTGAGGCGTTGGATGGTGGCGCTCAGCCAGGCCTGGAGTTCGGCGGGGTCGCCGAGTTCGGAACGCAGGACCCGGCGACGGGTGGAGACGCCGAGCACGAAGGCGTCGATCGCCGCGGCTCGGCTGCGGGCGTCCGCGTCGTCCAGGCCGCTCTCGCGCAGGTAGCGGTGCAGCGGTTCCAGTGAGTTGGTGTCGAGGAAGGCGGCCAGCGCCTCCGCCGCCTGCGGGCGTTCGCCGGACGCGCGTTGCAGCACGAGCAGCGGATCCTCCCCGGGTGCGCCGAACCAGCGCTGGACGATGCTCGCCGCGAGGCGCGAACCCAGCGCGGAACGGTCACCGTCGAAGGAGTCGGAGACCGGGATCTCCACCCGGGTTGCCGCCAGGAAGAGGCCATCCTTGCCGCCGAAATAGCGGGTGATGAGGTTGGGCGACACCCCGGCCGCGTCGGCCACGCCCTTGACCGTGATCGCGGCGTACCCGTGCTGGGCGAACAGGCGTTGTGCGTGCTCCAGGATGCGCTGCCGGGTGGCGGCCGCATTGCGCAAAGTCATGTGTATCAGCATACACATCATGTGTATGCTGATACACATGAACAACGAGATGCTGGAACGACTCAAGGGGACGCGGCGTGTCACGACCCCGTGGAGTGAAGACGGAACGCGCGGCATCAGGGGCACCCGCCTCGACAAACTGCTCGAGCGCTGGGCGAACGGGTACGACTGGGGCGTGCACGAGCGCCGTATCGGCGAGTTGCCTTGGGTGACGGTGAAGGCAGGCGACACCGACCTGCGGGTGATCCACCAGCGGTCCGCGGATCCCGGCGCCCCGGTTGTCGTGCTGCTGCATGGCTGGCCGGACTCGGTGCTGCGGTTCGAGCGCGTTCTGCCGTTGCTCGCGGACATGCATGTGGTGGTTCCCGCGCTGCCGGGCTTCCCGTTCGCAGCCCCGCTCACCACCCCCGGTATGTCGGTCAACCGAATCGCCGGGATCGTCGCGGACGCTCTCGACGAGCTCGGATACCCGCGGTACACGGTGTCCGGCGGCGACGTGGGTGGCACCGTCGCGGAAATCCTCGCGGCCCAGCACCCGGACCGGGTGGCCGCCCTGCACCTCACGAACATCGCCCCGCAGCATGCGTTCACGGCCGACCCGGCAAAGCTCGCGCCCGACGCGGCGGCCTACCTCGGCCGGACGGCGCAGTGGTTCCGGGCCGAGGGCGGGTACATCGCGGAGCAGTCGACGCGGCCGAACACACTCGCCGTCGCCCTCGGCGACTCACCCGCCGGACTCGCGGCGTGGATCATCGAGAAGCTGGAGTCCTGGTCCGACGACTCGGCCTTCACTCCGGACGAGCTTCTCACCTGGGTCACTGCCTACTGGGTCACCGGCACGATCGGCACCTCTTTCTCCACCTATACCGAACCGGCCGTCCTCCCCGACCGGATTGACACGCCGACCGTGCTCTCGGTGTTCCCGCGCGACACCAAACCGGAGCCACGAAGCTACGCCGAGGCGTTCCTGAACATATGCGAGTACGTGGAACACCCTGCCGGCGGCCACTTCGCAGCCTGGGAACAGCCCCAGGCCTACGCCGACGACCTACACCGTGCGGTCAAACTGGGCGGCTGAAACGGAAGTTGCGGACACTCGGCCGCTGCCACGCCGTGCGCCGGAACGGCCCATGGCGTGGCAGCCCGTCGCTTCCGGCGGCTCCGTCCGCGCCGGCTGCCGGGTGCCCGGCAGCGTCGTACCCTCGCCGCGTTGTCAGCACCACCGTCACCGACGGCGCCGCCTTCGGCTGGGTTCGCGCGACGGGAGTTACCGGAGTCGGCCAACAGAGCGCCTGGGGACGAGCACGGTGGACCGGAGCTCTCGAGGTCGACCGCGACACCCGCCACCGTGCACCCGTACTGGAACTCCGCCCCGGGGCCGGGCGATCCAGCCCGGCCCCGGGCCACCTGCGAGTTGGTATCAGCGCCAGTCGAGCAGGTAGTAAGGCTGGCCGTTGCTGGGATCAGTCATCGTCGGATCGCCGAAGGTCACGGTGATAGAGGTGCCCCCGCCCGTGGAACAGTCCTTGCTCGTGTAGCCCTGGAACTCCTGCTTGTTTCCCTTCGACTTCATCAGCGGGTAGCCTCCCGTCGCGGAGGTCCTGGACGCGGACCGCACCACCGTGTTGCAGGGGTAACTCACATTGGGGTGGACCGGCCGAATGCTGTTGAACTCAGCCGGAATCGTGCTCGTCTGGAAGTAAACCGGGTAGGGGCCGGCGGCCGATGCCGGTGCCTGGGCGGTCAGTACGAGTGCCGCGCCGGCCGCGGCTGTTCCGGTCAGGCGGGCAAGGCGGTGTGTGCCGCGCTTGGTCATGGTCATCCTTCACCTCGATGTGGGGGCGAGGCACTGTCGTTGTGGACCGGGCGGTAATGCTCGACCATGCCGAAAGCCAAGCACCCGTTCGAAGGACGCGGCTGTCATGGACTCCCCTACTGCACTCCCGCTCGGCTGCCACATGGCAGCGACTTGTTGATGTGTCAATTATTGACTGAGGTGCTTGATGTGTCAACAAATAGGGAAGGTGTGACGCGGGGCAGGGCGAAGCACCTGGTCGCGTGCGGCTGACTGGCGGAGCCCGCGCCGGGCCGGTTGATGGCTGCGTCGCCCGCCCCAGTTACCGCGCCTGCCGGGGTCGACCTCTGCCGCAACCATCTGCGCCGGAGCTGTCCGAGGATCCCGCGGTCTACCGGTCAGGCAGCTCTTGCGGGAGATCCGTGGCCTCGGACGCACGGGCAGCCACAGCCTCCTCCACAGGCAGGCCGGCTCATGACCGAGCGCCGCGGCAGCGACCTCGGCTCCTGGATGCCGGCGAACCCGCATGGCGATCGTCCACGGAACCAGGCTGGACGAGGCGGTTTCCCGAGGTCAGCCTTTGCGGCTCCTGATCTCTTCGGTGAGCTGGGGGACGATTTCGAAGAGGTCGCCGACCACGCCGTAGTCGACGAGGTCGAAGATCGGGGCGTCGGCGTCCTTGTTGACGGCCACGATCGTCTTCGAGGTCTGCATACCGGCGCGGTGCTGGATGGCGCCGGAGATGCCGGCCGCGATGTACAGCTGTGGGGAGACGTTCTTACCGGTCTGGCCGACCTGGTTGGTGTGCGGGTACCAGCCCGCGTCCACCACGGCACGCGAGGCGTCCACGGTCGCGCCGAGCTGGTCGGCGAGGGTCTCGACGACCGCGAAGTTCTCCGCGCCGCCCATGCCCCGGCCGCCGGAGACCACGATCGCCGCCTCGGTCAGCTCCGGACGTCCGGTCGACTCGCGCGGGGTACGGGCGATGACGTTGGTGCCGGTGGCCAGTTCACCGAAGGAAACCGCCAGCTGCTCAACCGCATCGGCGGCCGGCGATGCCTCCACGGCCGTCGAGTTGGGCTTGACGGTGGTCACCGGGGTGCCCTTGGCCACCCGGGACCTGGTGGTGAAGGAGGCCGCGAACACCGACTGGGTAGCACCGGGCCGTCGTCGCCGGCCTCCAGGTCGACGGCGTCGGTGATGATGCCCGACCTGATGCGCAGTGCCAGGCGGGCGGCGATCTCCTTGCCTTCGGCGGAGGACGGCACCAGCACTGCGGTCGGGGAGACGACCTCGCAGGCGGCCTGCAGCGCGTCCACCTTGGGCACTACCAGGTAGTCGGCGAACTCGGGGGCATCGACGAACAGCACCCGCGCCGCGTCGTGCTCGGCCAGCGTGGTGGCAGTGTTCCGCGCACCCGCACCGCGGGCTACGGCCACCGGCTCACCAATGCGGCGGGCCAGGGTCAGCAGCTCGAGAGTGGGCTTGCGGACGGCACCGTCCACGTGATCGACGTAGACGAGAACTTCAGGCATGGGACTTCGTCTCTCCTTGTTGCAGAGGGGCGTGGGGGCGGTCTGCGCGTCAGGCTCGGATGAACCTCAGGCCTGAGCGGCCGGGTCACACGTACTGGTGCTCCGCGAGGAAGGCGGCGAGCTGCTTGCCACCCGCGCCCTCGTTCCTGACGATCGTGCCGGTAGTGCGCGCTGGCCGCCCGGCCGCCGACTCGACCACGATGCAGGCGCCGTGCAGCCCGACCTGGTGCGCCTCGCAGGTCCGCCAGGTCCCAGGAGGTCACCGGCTTCTTCTTGGCCGCCACGATGCCCTTGAAGGACGGGTAACACCGCATGACGCGTCGGCCGGAGCACCACAGGTCTACGACCCGAAGGACGGCGGTGGGTTCGTCTTTTGTGAAGCCGGCACGTGGGGTGCCTAGCAGGTTGTCACGGATGCCCGGCGCTCCCGGAAGGCGACAGTGCAGGCGCGGCATGGGCTGTACTAGTTTATAAACTCTAAAGGCTCAAGGATTGCCGACAGAGAAGGAGGCGGAGGTCCCTCGATGACCCCGCGCAGCAACAATGTCCCTTTGTCCCCCGGCATCAACCGCGAACTGTCGACCGCGTTCGCGCCTTGATTCTGACCAGGGAGATTCCCTCCGGCGCTCGTCTCCTGCCCAAGGACCTCCAGGAACGCTTCGGTGTCTCGGTGGTCCCTGTGCGGGAAGCTCTGCGCACACTGGAGGCCGAGGGGTTGATCGTCACGGTGCCACGCAAAGGCACCATGGTGACCCAGCTGACCTTGGCCGAGCTCGAGAACACATACGCGATGCGCCGTCTCATCGAGGCGCCCCTGATGGTTCAGGCCCCTGGGGATCGCGCACCGGGTGACGTCGAACTGGCGACCACCCTGCACGACGAACTGCACGAACTGGGCGGCGGTGACGTCGAGCGGTGGCTGGATGTGCACCGCAGATTCCACGAGAGCATGCTCGCGCCCGCGCTCAACCCGGTCTCCCGGCGGGTTCTCGGTCAGCTGTGGCTGACGTCCGAGCGTTACGTCCGTCTGGCGGTAACTGCGTTCCATGTGGATCAACTCGCGCAGCACGACCACCGCGCACTGCTCGACACCTTCACCGCGGGTGACAGTCGGGCGATCGGCGCGGAGGCAGCGCGCCATCTCGACCTGGACGAGGCGATGATCAAATCGTCCGTCGGGGACCAGTTGCACTAGATGTATTGACCCGCAGGGTTGTTGACGCGGCTGATGGGTGGTTGGCCGCCGAGTGCGGTGTGGCACCGGTGGTAGTTGTAGGTGTGGTCCGCCAGGGCTTCGGTGCGTTCGGCGTTGCTGGAGTACGAGCGCACGTATGCCCATTCGTCGAGCAGGGTGCGATTTAGGCGCTCCACCTTGCCGTTCGTCTGCCGGCGATAGGGGCGCGTGCGCTTATGGACGATGTCGGCGGCGCTGAGAGTCTGGCCGAACAGTCGGGATCTGTAGCAGGAGCCGTTGTCGGTAAGGACGCGCTCGACGGTGATGCCGTGCTCGGCGAAGAAGGTATTCGCACGCTGCCAGAAGGAGGCCGCGGTCTCTTTGCGTTCGTCGGTCAGAACCTCGCTGTATGCGAGCCGGGAGTGATCGTCGACGGCTGTGTGGACGAAGCTGTAGCCGATCACGGGACTGCCGCCCCTACGCGCGTCGGTTGTGGCCTGCCGATTGCCGGCGGCCTGCTGGCGGGGCATGCTCCGATGTCCGCCGCCGTCGGGAATGTTGCCGAGCTTCTTGATGTCGACGTGGACCATTTCGCCGGGACGTAATCGTTCGTAGCGTCGGATGATCTGACCGGTGGGCCGGTCCATCCAGCGCAGCCGGTTCAGGCCGTGGCGGGTCAGGACGCGGTGGACCGTCGAGCTGGGTATGCCCAGGATCGGGCCGATCCGTGCAGGGCCGAGCTTGCGGTCGCGTCGTAGCTCGCAGATGCGATTCTCGACATCGGCAGGGGTTCGGTGTGGTGTCGTCAGGGGTCGACTGGAGCGGTCATACAACCCCGGATCGCCTTCGGCTCGCCAGCGCCGTACCCATTTGTGGGCTGTGGTGCGGGAGATGCCCATTTCTTCGGCGACGTGGGCGATGGGCCTGCCAGCACGGACCCGGCCGACGAGGAGCCGTCTGCCGTGGATGGTCAGCCGGGCATGGGGATGGGGCATGGGAAACCTCTGGGATGGTGTGGAGTCTGGGCTTGTGCCCGAGGCCGCCGATCTGGTGATCGACGGCCTCGGGCGACAGAGGGCGAGCCTTTGTGGGCGGCGAGTCAGGCCGGGCTGGCTGCGCGCCCCACTGGATCTATTCGGCCCAGGCACGCTCCAGCTGGGTACGGAAGGTGGCGGGCTTTCGCCCGATCAGCTCGGCCAGCGTCGAGTCGACAGCGGTGAACTCGCCATTCCGCGACGCGGCGAAGATGCTCAGCATCAGGTCGGCGATCGGGACCGGGGCGCCGTGCGCCAGGACCTGCTCTCGGAAGACGTCGTCGGGGACGACGGTGCGGGTGAAGGGCCGTCCGGTGGCCTCGGACGCGATCTCGGCGATGGTGTCGAAGTCGAGCGCCGCCGGGCCTGTGAGCGGCGGGGTGGGCCCCTCGAAGCGGGCCTCCTCGGCGAGGATCACCGCAGTGGCCTCGGCGAGGTCGTCGTGGGCGGTCCAGGCGACGGGGCCGTCGACAGGGAGGGCGATGTCGCCGGTGTGGCGGGTGGGCTCCAGGAACTGCAGGGCGCTGGAGGCGTAGAAGCCGTTGCGCAGCGCGGTCCAGGGCAGGCCGGTGGCGTGCAGCAGGTCCTCGGTCTGGGCGTGGTCCCGGCATGCCTGGAAGAGGGCGTCGTGGGCGGCGCCCATCTGGCTGGTGTAGAGGATGCGGCCGACGCCGGCCTGCACGGCGGCGTCGATGGCGGCGCGGTGGCCGCTGACGCATTCCTGGCCTGTGCGGTCGAGGGAGACGAGGAGCAGTTACTCGGCGCCCTCGAAGGAGTGTACGAGCGAGGTGGGGTCGTCGAAGCTGCCCCGCCGGACGCGGACACCGCGGTCGGCGAGGTCCTGGGCCTTGCGGGGGTCGCGGACGCTGATGCCGACGCGGTCGGCGGGGACGCGCTCCAGGAGGCGCTCGACGGTGCGGCGGCCGAGCTTTCCGGTGGCTCCGGTGACGATGATCATTGAGGTCTCCGTAAACTGTTTCCGCTGGAATCACAGTAGCGGTAACACTGGAAAATTCCGATGGAACCAGATCCTCGGTACCATCGGTTCATGGTTACGCGCGACTCAACCGACAGCCCTCGGCGCCGCATCGTCGAGGCCGCCGTCGAGCTGCTGGAGAACGGCGGCCCTGACGCGGTGAGCACCCGCGCGGTCGCGGCCGCGGCCGGAATGCAGCCGCCGGCGATCTACCGCCTCTTCGGCGATAAGGAGGGGCTTCTTGAGGCCGTCGTCGAGCACGGCTACGCGCAGTTCCTGGAGAGAAAGCGCGCGCAGCTCGACCCCGCTCCACAGGACCCGGTGGAGGAGCTGCGCCGGGGCTGGGACATGGTGGTCGAGTTCGGGGTCTCCAGCCCCGAGCTGTTCGCGGTGATGAACCGGGCCGTCGGCCGGGGTTCGGACGCGGCACACCGCGCGGGCTTGGAGATCCTCCATGGGCGGGTGCGTCGGCTGGCGGCCGGGGGGTGGTTGCGGGTCGACGAGGAGCTGGCCGCCCAGATCATCCAGGCAACCGGCCAGGGCGCGGTCACCACCTGGCACTCCACCCCTGCGGACCGCCGCAATCCGGCGCTGTTGACCGTCCTGCGTGAGTCCATGGTCGCGGCGGTTACTCGCGCCGAGCCGGTGGTCCCCGCCTCAGAGTCCGGTCCCCCCGCGGCGGCTCGCACGCTGCGCGCCGCCCTACCCGACGTTGCCGATGTCCTGAGCGACGCCGAGCAGCGCCTGCTGCGTGAGTGGCTCACGCGCCTGGCAGGGGACGGTGGCGCACCACATGCCTGATCACGCGCCAGGCGCCCTCGTGCAGGTTGCACCTCCCGAGGAGAGATCGTGCGATGAAGCGGCGTCCACGGGATGAGACGGTGGGCGACCACGCGACTCCGGCTGGCTTCCCCTTGCCCATAACGTGCCGCCGACCTTGATCACGACCTCCGCCGCCCACTGTTAACAACGCTCGTGGTCAATACAACTAGACAGCGTCCTGGCGATCATGAGCGAAGCCGGATGACGAGTGCGGCTGCCGTGACGGTACCGACGTAGATGCAGCCGCGCCTTTCGAACCTGGTCGCAACCGCGCCGAAACCCTTCAGTTTGTTGATCGCCCGCTCAACGGTGTTGCGCTTCCTGTCGATCGGCAAGGCCTGCGACTGCCAGTCCGTGGCGGGTACGGATACTCCAGCACCTTCCGCGCCGCCGGTCAGCTGAGTGATCAGAGGCGCGAGGGCCAGGGCACCGCCGAACTCGAGGATGCTTCATCGCTACGGTTGGGATTCATTGATCACGGTGAGATCTCCCGGCACGTTCATCGGCTCATTTGCGGAGTGGACATCGGCCACATCGCTATCCGTCGGAGGCTTGGTCATCTTGGCCGGAGATAGATCGAATATTCGGAGGTGTGCGCCGATACCCGACCGATCTGACGAGCAGTGGGCCGTCGTGTGCCCGCCGCTGCCGCTACCACCGCCGCACCAGAGGCCGCGAACCTTCCGAACCTGGGGGCACGTCAGCCATGCGTGCGGAGACACGGCCCTGAGCAGCGGTGACAGTGAACTTCAGCTGGAGCGTCAGGCGGTGTGCCGCTGGAACTGCTGGTTGGTGCCGGTGCCGCAGGGCCACTGGACGAGGCGGGAGCCGTTGGCGGTGGAGGCGTTCGCGACGTCGAGGCACTTGCCGCTGTGCCGGGCCATGAGGCGGTAGTAGCCGTTGCCCTGGTCCTGGAACTGGAACTGCTGGTTGGTTCCTGTCCCGCAGCGGTACTGGTTGACGAAGGCGCCGTTGGCGGTGGAGTTGTTCGCGACGTCCAGGCACTTGCCGCTGTGCTGGGCGAGGACGCGGACGTATCCGTCACCCGCGTCCTGCAGCCGCCACTGCTGGTTGAGGCCGGTGTTGCAGTCCCACTGCAGGACGATGGCGTTGTCGGCGGCGGAATTGTCGGAGACGTCGAGGCATTTGGTGCTGTGGCGGGCTACGAGGTTGTAGTAGGGGCCGCCGCCCACGCCGGTGACGGTTCCGGCCTGTGCGTCGATGGCGATCTGCGGATACCACGGCATGTTCATGGTGGTCCTGGTGGGGAAGGTCAGCGGGAGCCAGACGTACTGCGAGTCGCTGACCGTGCCGCCCATGGAGTTGCCCCAGCGGTCGCCCAGGTAGAGGTACGAGGTGCCCGAGGTGCCCTGGACGGGCAGGACGAACGTGGTCTGGGAGCCGTACCCGGTGGCGTCGCCGATGTCGGTCATGGCGGTCCAGGGCCCGACGATGCTGGTGGCGGTGGCGTACTTCTGCTGGTTGGGCTTCCAGCCGCTGTTGGCGGAGGTGAGCATGAAGTAGACGCCGTTGCGCTTGAACAGCGCGGGGGCCTCTCGGTAGGTGCCGGGCCACGGGTTGGCGGCGAGGCTGTCGTAGCCGGTGTAGTCGGCGGTGAGCTTCCAGATCTGCAGGTCGGCGTTGCCGGCGGCGGAGGTGATCTGGTATGCGGTGCCGTCGTCGTCCTTGAACAGGGTCATGTCCCGGGACGTGGTGCCGCTCGGCGGCCGGAAGCTGCCCCGCCAGGCGTAGTCGCCGTCGACGCTGTCGGAGACGGCGACAGCCGCGCGGGACTGGGTGTAGTCGGTGCCGTTCTCCTTGTGCATCCACAGGACGTACTTGCCGGTGGTGCTGTTGAAGACGACCTTGGGGCGCTCGATGTTGGCGACGGCCAGCTCGGGGTCACTGGCCTGGGTCAGGACGTTGCGTCTGAACTCCCACGTCTTCAGGTCGGTCGAGCGGTAGACGGAGACGGCCTTGAAGGTGTTGTCGGCGTTGCGGTTCTCGCCGAACCAGTAGTAGTAGGAGCCCACCTTGATCACCCCGCCGCCGTGGGCGTGCGCCACGGCTCCCGTGGTGTCGGTGAACTGCGTCGCGTTGGTGACGGTGACCTGGGCGGCCTGGGCGGGGGATCCGGTGATGAGAAGTGCGGACACACTCAGGGCGGCGGCTAGCACCGAGGTGAGGGCGCGTCGGAGCATCAGGTTTCCTTCGGGAGGAGGGGAAGGGCCGGGCGGACTGCGAGGTCCGGTACCGGTGGTGAGTGGCGCAGGGCGCCCAACGGCCGCGTCCACAAAGGGCGGACTGGGCCGGATTCACTCACGGTGGCGATCCGCGGATGGACGGCGGACTGGGGAGAGAACACGACGGACCGTGTCAGCACGGTCCGAACTGTTGGATTGTGTGCGGCTCCGTCGGAGGACGCTAGATGTGAAATGGCGCTGCGTCAACGATGCGGTCGCCGATGGGCAGGGCCGGCCGGCGGCCTGGGTGCCGGTCTGTGGATGGCGAGACACCACAGCCTGAATCACCTGCTGGACATCCTATGTATTAAGACCCAACAACTTTGTACGCTCGAAAATCATGCGTTGACCAGGAAATTTCTCCTGCCCTCTGGACAGGTCCTGGGTTACTGCCCCTTAATACATCCGATGTCACCTAGTGGGTGGACGCCCCCGGGGGGGCTCCCCTGCCCCCACTGCCCGTGGGTGAATCCCCCATTGTTCGGCCCGGATGCCGAGCCGCAGCACGGACGCTCCGCTCTGTCCTGCGGCCGCAGAGGAGAGATCCACGTGTCAGATCCGATCACTCGACGAAGAGTGCTTGCCGGAATGGCGGCCATGACGGTCGCCGCCGCGATCACTCCGACACTGGCGATACCCGCCCACGCCGCCACTGCCGGTGAACCGCTGCCGCTCCCGCCCCTGAGGATCCCCCAGATCGACATGGGCGTCGAGCAACAGTCCAACGAGAAGATCCAGTGGATGCAGGATGCCAAGCTCGGCATGTTCATCCACTGGGGCGTCTACTCCGGCCCGGCCAAGGGCGAGTGGTACATGGAGAACGCCGCCGTCACGCCGGAGAACTACAAGAAGTACGTCACCGACGCCACCGCCGAGCAGTTCACCGGCACCGCCTACAACCCCGCCGACTGGGCGCAGCTGGCCAAGGACATGGGCGCGAAGTACACGGTGCTCACGACCCGTCACCACGAGGGCTTCGCGCTGTGGCCGTCCACCCATCCCAACGCCTGGCACTCCGGGCAGGCCCCCCTGCAGCGTGACTTCGTCGACCAGTACGTGACCGCCGTGCGCGCTGCCGGGCTGAAGGTGGGCCTGTACTTCTCGCCGCTGAGCTGGCGCTACCCGGGCTACTACGACGTGTACGGCACCAACTGCCTCTCCAACACGTGGGGTTACACCACCGATCCCGCGCACAAGGAGAACGCGCGGATCATGAAGAACGAGGTGTACCAGCAGGTCAAGGAGCTGGTCACCCAGTACGGCAAGATCGACGACATCTGGTGGGACGGCGGCTGGCTGGGCCAGCAGGGCTCTGACCGGGACGCCGCGTTCTTCTGGGAGCCCGGCAAGTTCCGCGACACCGCCAACGCGTGGCCGGTGGACTCCGCCTACAGCGACACCGACACCGCCACTGGCCGCCCCCTCGGCCTGACCGGCCTGGTGCGCAAGTACCAGCCGGACGCAGTCACCACCCTGCGCTCCGGCTGGATCGGCGACTTCGCCAGCGAGGAGGGGCCCTCCGTCCCGACCGGCGCGATCCGTACCGGCAAGCTGGCGGAGAAGTGCTTCACCATCGGCGGTTCCTGGGGCTACAAGGCCGGGGCGAGCGTGATGAGCTTCGGCACGGCCATGAACATCATGGTCAACGCCTGGGTACGCAACATCACCTGTCTGGTCAACGTCGGTCCGGACCGCACCGGTGTGGTGCCCACCGCCCAGGCGGACCTGGTGCGCAGGATCGGTTCCTTCATGACCACCTGCGGCGAGGCCGTGTACGGCACCCGCGGCGGCCCGTGGAACCCGGTCGACGGCAAGTACGGGTTCACGTCCAAGGACAGCACCTTCTATGTCCACCTGCTGCCCGGCTACAGCGGCACCTCGTTCACCACGCCGTCGGTCGGGGACGCCAACGTGACCCGGGTCTTCGACGTGGCGTCGGGCACCGACCTGTCGTACACCGTCAGCTCGGACGGCAAGGTGACCGTCACCGGGATCAATCGGACCCGCATCCCCGAGGACAGCGTGGTCGGCGTGACCCTGGACCGGACCGTGCAGCCGGCCGACATCGCCGTGGGCAAGACCGTCACCGCCAGCAGCGAGGAGACGTCCAAGGGCAACACCGCGGCCAAGGCCGTCGACGGCTCCACCGCCACCCGCTGGTGCGCCAACAACGGCAGCGCCGGGAACTGGCTCAAGGTGGACCTGGGAGCGACCAAGTCCCTCACCGGCGCCCGTATCGCCTGGGAGCTGGACGCCACCAACTACCGCTACCGCGTCGAGGGTTCCACCGACAACACCACCTGGACCACCCTCGTCGACCGCACCGGCACCACCAGCACCAGCCAGGTGCAGACCGTCGTACTCAGTACCCAGGCCCGCTACGTACGGGTGACGGTCACCGGACTGCCCGCCGGGGTCTGGGCGTCCATCCGCAACCTGGAGATCTACGACCGGCCCTTCACCGCGGACCTGGGCACCTTCAAGCTGGTGAACCGCAAGAGCGGCAAGGTCATGGACGTCAGCGGCGCATCCAGCGCAGACGGCGCCGCCATCATCCAGTGGCCGTCGACCGGCGGCACCAACCAGCAGTGGAAGCTGCTGCCGAACAGCGACGGCTCCTACCGGCTGTCCAACGTCCGCAGCGGCAAAGTCCTGGACAGTCCGGGCAGTTCCGCGCAGGGCGCGCAGCTCGACCAGTGGGCCGACACCGGCACCGGCAACCAGTGGTGGAATCTGGTCCCCGCGACCAGCGGCTACTACCGGCTCGTCAACGTCGGCAACGGATGGTGCGCCGACGTCAAGGATGCCTCCACAGCAGACGGCGCCCAGGTCCTCCAGTGGCCCACGACCAGCGGGTCCAACCAGGAATGGCAGCTCGTCGCCCTGTAGGCGTCGTCCCGCAGAATCCATCACCTGTGAACGGCGTCCAGTGAGGCCGGTGCGGTGCCGCACCACGGCACCGGCCCCTCACCTCCGGCGGGCACGCTTCCTCTTGGTACCCGTGGCCTGGGCGGAGAAGGTGACGTCGAAGGCCTCGACCACGCCGGCGACCGGGGCGGCCTCCCCGGCGGCGGAGTCCGGCTCGACCGTGATGACCGGGGTGCCCTTGGCGACACGGGTCTTGGTGGTGAAGGACGCGGCGAACACGGACTGCGTGGCCACCGCCCTCGTCGCCGGCCTCCAGGTCGACGGCGTCGGTGATGATGCCGGAGCCGACGCGCAGCGCCGGACGGGACCTCCTTCGGACCTCTTGTCTTCCGGCCCCACCGCGACAAGTGGCTGAGGCACGGGATTCCCGCTGCGGAGATCGACCGCACCGTGGCCTTCCAGGATCACTGGGGTGGCATCGCGCTGCCGCCGACCTCCGCGTACGAGGGGGCGGCCCGCGCATTCTGCACGCCGACGTTCTCGAGGGCTCAACTGCGGAGGGATGGTTGATTCCGGCCGGAGACCAACGGGTGTCCATGGCCTATGGATTCATGATCGATCCGGAAGGCGAGTTCGGAAGACCTGGAGCACTCGGCGCACGGGCGGCCGGGTCCTCCCGGCCAAGGGGCCTCAGACAGTCACCGACGTCTTCCGGCGGATGCCGGCGGGGGCAGGGCGCGCGGTGGCCTGTGCTGTACGGCGCAGGCTCTTCAAGGCGACCGTGACCGCAGCGGTGACGAGGACGCCGACGGCGACGGAGACGGCGAAGAGCAGCGGCTTGCCGACCTGTCCGATGGCGAGGACGCCGCCGTAGGGGACTGTGATCGTGGTGCCGAAGGTCATGATCAGGGCGCCGCTGACGGCTCCGCCGGCCATGCTTGCCGGGATCATCCGCAGGGGGTCGGCCAGCGCGAAGGGGACTGCGCCCTGGGGCATGGAGGCCGCGCCGAACAGCCAGGCGGTCTTGCCCTAGGCCCGCTCGGCCTCGGTGAAGAGCCTGCGGCGAACCAGGGTGGCGAGTGTCATGCCGAGAGCAGGGACCATGCCCGCCGCCACCACGGCGGCCATGATGGTCATGTCGATCGGGCTGAACTTCGACGGGTCGTAACCGCTCACGCCCACTATTCCGAAGGCGACGGCTGTCCTGCTGATCGCTCCGCCGAGGTCGCAGCAGACCATCAGGCCGAGGAACACACCAAGTAGGGCGGGCAGCGCTGGGTGCTCCTCGGACCAGACGCCGGTCGGGCAGCGTGGTTCGCGGCAGCGCCAGCGTCGATTGCGCCAGATCAAGTGCACGGGGGTGCCGAAGCAGGACGCATCGGCGAGGCGGTGCTCGCGCCGGCCGTGGTCCGCAGCGAGCACCCCGCAACTGTGGCAGGCGACCAGAGGCGATCGGGCGGTCTCGACCGTCAGGCGCAGGAGCCCGTGGGGGTGCTCAGCGGCGGTCTCGGTGCCGGCATCGACGCGGACCAGAGTGAGCAGGTGCATGCCTTGAAGCCCCAGTAGCTCGTCGGCGAGAGCGCCGGACGTGCCTTGTGGTCGCCCCCAGGAGGGATGCATGTTTCGGCCGTCCGTTGATCGCACGGGGGTTGCACGCGATCCGGCGGCCGAGTGTCCGCGCTTCGGTCGTCAGCATCGGTCGATCTCTCGAAGGGCGTCGGGGTCCCTGCCGGAGACGATGGGTGGTCGTCTCCGGCAAGGCAAAGATCGGATCTGCGTGACGACAGCCGAGGGCGACTGGGGGGTTACCGCTGGTTTCCCGCGCGCAGCCAGGCGATGTAGTCAGCGGCAGCTGCGCCGGTGTCGTACTGGGGCTCGAACCCGGTGTCTTCGCGCAGGCGTGTGATGTCGAGCCAGCTCACCGGGCGGTCTCCGGCCGAGGGGAGTTCGCACTGGAAGCCGGGCTCGACGGAGTTGATCGCGGTAACGACGTCGGCGTTGCTCGTGGCACGACCAGAGGCGACGTTGTACGTGGAGTGGTGCAGCTTCCCGGCGAGCTGCAGCAGCGCGAGCGCGCGACCGGTGTCCTTGACGTAGAGCAGATCGAGAGCGTCCTCGGCGTGCGGCGGCGCGATGAGTCCCGACAGGTCGGGTTCGTTGCGCTGGGCTGCAGCATGGGCCAGGGAGGGGGCGGCGAAGAACGGGTCGGGCAGGTGTCCGCCGGGACCCCAGGTGCCGGAGATGCGTGCGTTGACGATGTCCACGTCGGTCACGTCCGAGAGGTGGCCGGCGAGAAGTTCGGTGATCTTCTTGAACGTCGGGATGGCGTGGAAGTGCCCCAGGGGGATCGGCATGTCCTCGGTCAGCGCGCCTTCAGAGGTGAAGCCGTAGACGCCGATGGTGCTCGCGGTCACGACACGGCGCACACCCCAGGTCTGCGCGGCGCGGACGACGTTGAGGAACGCCTCCAGGGCTCCCCCCGTGGCCTCGATCGGGTCGTCGTCGGTTACCGGCCACGGCAGGGCGACGGCGAGGTGCACGATCCCGGTGATCGGGTACTGCCGG
This sequence comes from Streptomyces kryoterrae, assembly GCF_054072135.1. Classification (NCBI taxonomy): domain Bacteria; kingdom Bacillati; phylum Actinomycetota; class Actinomycetes; order Kitasatosporales; family Streptomycetaceae; genus Streptomyces; species Streptomyces kryoterrae. Next base: position 2,302,744 of record NZ_CM133358.1, read on the forward strand.
CCGACGGCGAGCAGGGCGTCGAGGTCGGCGACGTCGGCCTGGACGACGTGGATAGGCAGGTCCGCGAGGTGTGGGGGTACCTGCGGGGTGCGGCGCTGGAGCAGGACGCACTCCTCGCCGGCCTCGGTGAGGGCGCGGACGGTGTGGGAGCCGATGAAGCCGACCCCTCCGGTGACGAGGATCACGATGGCGCCTTTCGTTGGGAGTCTGATCGTCAGTAGTACTGACGATCAGGCTAAGTCTAAGATGGGCTTCATGTCCACCGAGCCGAGCACCAGCACTGACCCGCACGAGGTCCTGGGGTACCTCCTCAAGCACGCGGCCCTGAAGCTCACGGCATTGACGGACGCAACGCTCGAGCCGTTGGGGATCGACAGCAAGGACTTCGGGGCGCTTCGGGTCCTGGCTCACCGTGAACCGACGTCGCAGCTGCAGGCGGCGCAGACGCTCGGCATCGACCGCACCACGATGGTGGCGTTGCTGGACGTGCTCGAGCGCAAGGGCATCATCACGCGACGACCGGACCCCACAGACCGGCGCAGGAACGTCGTTGCACTCACCGAACAGGGGTTGCAGACCTACGACGCGGCGCAGGTCGCGCACGGGAAGGCCGAGAGCGCGTTCCTGGCCGGGATCAGTCCGAGTGCGACGGGTCAGCTCCGCCGGACACTGCGGACCCTTGTGGAGAACTGAGCCGGCCCCGGGGGGTCACCGGTGACCATGCCCGATCCATGTGCATCGATCGGCCTAGCAGGACCTCCCAATGTGGGGCGTCGTCGCGAGCCCAATTCATCGACAGGAGTCAGGCCGTCCTTCCCACCCGCAGATCCGAAGACCCCGTTTGTCAGACAGCGGGTTCGTGGCTGGTTCCCTGATCTGTAGAAGACGCCTCATTGGGTTGTCGAGCCCATAAGAGTTGGATGTTCGGGCGCCACGATAAAAGGGCATCCGGTCCAGCCCAGGCACCAATACCGGGTCATGCCACCGCAAGCGGCACAGCACCCCGAAGAACACCGACACACAGTTGTCGCGCCGGCCCCCGAGGGTAGACGCATGACCGAACACGCAAAACCCACGACCATCGCAACTGCCAGAGACTCGCTCGACCTGTGGCTGACGATGTGGAACACCGACGGCGACATCGCACGACAGATCTGCTCCGAGGACTTCCGAATCCATTTCGCTGTGACGGAGCCCGACGGGTCGACCCCCGCGGACGACATCCGCACCGCGGAGGACTTTGCGCAGTATCTCGAATGGTGGCACGGGCAGAACCCTGGCGTCGTCTTCACGAGCATCGCCGACGCAATCGACGGAGACCATGGCCGGCTGCTCTGGGATGTCCAGGCGGGCGACGTCCGCGTCGGCGGCATCGACGTCTTTGACTTCGCGGAGGACGGCCGTGTTCGCCGAGTCTGGTCCGTGGGCGGACAACGGAGCATGCGGAGCTGACCCAGCGGATACGGCCGTCCTCCGCCCCTGACACAATGAGGTTATGAAGCGAGCCGAGCGTCAGTACGCTCTCGTCGATCTGCTCCGGGGAGCGCGTCGACCGTGGTCTGCCGCTCGGCTCGCGGGCGAGCTAGGGGTCTCCTCTCGAACCATTGAACGCGACATCGGATCGCTGCAACTCGCCGGTGTTCCCATCTACGCGAATTACGGGGCTACGGGCGGCTACTCGATCCTCCGCGAGTACTCGCTGCCACCGCTGAACCTGTCTGCCGCCGAGTCGCTGGCGACGCTTGCCGGGCTCGCGCTGCTTGAGTCGTCGCCCTATCAGGGGGCTGCCCGGCGCGCACGCGCCAAGATCGCCGCCGTCATGAACGAAGACCATCGCGGGCCCGTGGAGGAAATTCTTGGAACGATGCACGTCATTGACGCCGTCGCGAAAACGGATAACGCCGTGCCGCTCGGGATGCTCTCGGATGTGATCGCCGACGGGCGTCTGCTGCGGCTCACCTACTCGGGTGACAACAAGGATGATGGCCCAACCCGCACTGTCCGCGACGTCGAGACGATGGGCCTGCTTCGCGCAGGCGATGCCTGGTTGCTTATCGGTTGGTGCCGGCTTCGTCATGCAATCCGCGGCTTCCGCATAGAGCGAATTACCCACCTCGAGATACTCGACGAAGTGCCACCGGCCCGGGACCCAGCGCTCCTCGATGCCGACCTCGCCCGGTGGCCGACACGACGCCTCGCCTGAATTGCGTCCTCCACGCATCGGTGCGCGCGTCTCCACCAACAGCTGCCAGGACCTCACCGCGCAGCGCGAAAGATTTATCGCCCTCGGCGTCGTGCCCGAGAACATCCACGTCGACCACGGCCTCACCGGCACCCATCGCAGCCGGCCAGGTCTACGCGAATCGTTTGTCGCCGTCCGCGCCGGCGACACCCTCACGGTAACCAGCCTCGACCGCTCCCTGCCCGATGCTCGCGGCATCCACGACGAGCTCAGCCTGGGCGGATCGATCTACGATCCTGCCGACCCGGTGGGCCAACTTCTCTTCAACGTGCTCGGCATGACCGCGGAATTCGAGGCTGATCTGATCCGCATGCGCACACGCGAAGGGATGGCGATGGAGAAGGCTAACGGCAAGCCGCGGGAAGCAACCCAAGGTCACCGCCGCGAAGCGCCGCCATCTCCGCGCTACCCACGCGGCCGGTACCCACACCCAGACGGAGCTTGCAGAGCTGTTCGACATCTCCCGAGCCACGGTCTACCGCGAACTCCAACGCGCTCAGCCACCGAAGGCCGCCATTTAGCGCCGCGCAAAACCGGCCACTTACCGCTGCGCTTCACATGCCGGGCATGCTGGTGATCACTTCGAAGTCTTGATGTTCGCGAAACCGGGCCTCGATCGCCTTGTCGATCTCGGCGACCTGCTGGTTGAGGGCCATCACCCTCCACCGCCAGGGTGTGCACCATCTGAGCGGTGAGTTTCTCGCCGGGCAGGCTGGTGTGCTGGCGTCCGGCAGCCTCCCCGGCTGTCTCAGCGAGCCGGTCGCGGCGCGGCCACGCAGGACCTTGCGGTTGCGCAGCCAGGTCTCGAGCCTCTTCCTGCCTGTCCGGCGCAGAGCCGCCGGGGTCTGGTAGCCGGTCAGTAGCACGAATGGTCCGGTGTTGGTGAGGTCCAGTGCCCGTTCGAGGCCCGGGAAAACTCCGGTCAGTTGGGCGCGGAGGCGGTTTAATCCCCACGCCGAGCGGCCCATGATCATTACTCTGCCGCTCATGCTCAGTGACACAAGCCCCGCCGACACCATGTTCCAGCGCCTCCTGTGCTGCAGCTGCGGCAAGAGCACCGCCGACGCCGACGACTACGTACTCCTCGGGACCAGCACCCCCGGCATCCCTACCGAGCAGTGGCTTGGTGCGCACGCCGAACACCTCAACAGCGTCCTCGCCCGCGGCTTCTCGGTCGAGGTGCACAAGATGTAGCCCCAGGCGTGCGGCGGTCCGAGCACCTCACGCGCGGCCCCGTGACTGATCAAGCGACCAGGTCACATCTATCTCGGCCAGTCGCATCTGCGGCACCGAGGCTCAGAGGCGTCGCCTGATGTCAGTGGCACCCGCCACGATGCCAGGACTATCGTCACGATCAGAAGAGACACATGAGCGGCTGGACGCCGGTCCCTTCGATAGCAACACTCCGACGGACTGGTACGACGGCCTCGACGACGCCTCCCCGGAGGCACGTCAGGGCTTCCTTCCGGGGAACGCCGCAGCGGTCGCTTCGTCCGGGCGCTCGATGGTGAAGGTAGCGGCTCGAAGATCCTCGATGCGTGAACTACTGCCGACCAGGAGATCGAACTCACCCGGCTCGACGACGCGGCGTCCCGAGGCGTCGACGAGGGTGCAGTCAGTGGCGGGAACCAGGATCTCCACCTCGACTGAATCACCTGGCTGGACATCCACCTGTGTGAAGGTCTTCAGCTCGCGATCGGCCCACGTCACGCTTGTCACGCGGTCGCGGACATACGCCTGCACTGTCTCTCGCGCCGGACGCCGGCCCGTGTTGGTCAGTGTCACCGTGGCTCGCACCGTCCCGGTGGGCGGGACGACAGGGTTCTGGATCCTCGGTTCCGAGTAGTGCACTGTCGTGTAGCTGAGGCCCTCGCCGAAGGCGAACAGCGGATCCTGTGTCAGATCGGCGTACCTGTAACCGTGTTGTCCCCGGATCTGGTTGTAGTAGACCGGCAGCTGTCCGGCGTGGCGTGGAACGCTGAGCGGCAGTCGCCCGCTCGGCTCGATGTGCCCGAGCACGAGCTCAGCGATCGCCCGGCCACCCTGCATTCCCGGGTTGAAGGCCTGGACGATGGCGTCCGCGCCCAGGGCCGAGTCGGGGAGCGTCGAGGGTTTGCCCTGGATGAGGACGACGACGAAGGGCCGATCGAGCTTCTGTACGGCATCGAGGAGGGCGATCTGCGAGCCCATGAGCTCGAGCGCCGCGGTGGAGCGACCTTCTCCGGTCAGACCCACGGTGTCGCCGACGACCACGACAACGTGGTCCGCCTGGGACGCGACCGCCACCGCCTCAGCAAGCTCCGCCTCATTCGCCTCGGCGGGCACGAACAACTTAGGTCGCGGCTGGCCGTCCGGCAGTACAGGGCCGGCTGGATCCGGGATCAGCCGACCGATCTCCGCACCACGCCGATGGACGACGGTCCAGTCGTCTGGGGCAAGGTGGTGGAATCCGTCGAGCACGGTTGTGGTCAACTCGCGGGGGTGTCCGTCGGGCAGCCAGTTCACCTGTCCGGATGCGCCCGCCCAGTCGCCCAGCTGGGCGTGGGGGTCGTCGGCGAGCGGGCCGAGGACTGCGATCGTGCGTGGTGTCTCCGAGGATGTCCGCGCGGCCCCTTTGTGGGCTGCTCCCCCGTCCAGCGGCAGGATCCCGGTGTTGCGCAGGAGCACGAGTGAACGCCGCGACAGTTCGAGGTTGAGGGCGGTGTGTTCGGCAGAGCCGATGACCGACTCCTGCCGCGAGCGGTCGGGGAGGCGTGGGTCTTCGAACAGCCCGAGCTCGAACTTCAGCCGGAGCAGCCGGGCGACCGCGGCGTCGATCGCCGACTCTGCGAGGCGCCCCTGCGCGACAGCGGCCTGGGCGGCGTGGAAGAACTCCGGTGTCGTCATCACGAGGTCGTTCCCTGCTGTGACCGCTACGACGGCTGCCTCGATGTCGTCGGCGCACACCTTTTGCTCCCACACCATCCGACCGACGTTGTCCCAGTCGGTCACCAGGGTTCCCGTGAAGCCCCACTCGCCTCTGAGCACGTCGTTCAACAGCCAGCTGTTGGCTGTGATCGGCACGCCGTCGACCGCCTGATAGCCGATCATGAAGGTCCGGCACCCGGCGTTTACAGCCTTCTCGAAGGGCGGCAGGAACCACGAGCGGAGCTTGCGGGGAGACAAGTCGGCCTCGCTCGCGTCACGGCCTCCCTGGGTTTCCGAATACCCTGCGAAGTGTTTGGCCGTTGCAAGAACCGCAGTCCTGTCGTCCATTCCTTCCCCTTGGTATCCCTGAATCATGGCCGCGCCCAGCTCGCCGATCAGGTACGGGTCCTCACCGAAGGTCTCGTCGCACCTTCCCCACCGCGTGTCGCGTGCAATGCACAGCACAGGCGAGAACGTCCAGTGCACTCCGGTGGCCGACACCTCCACGGCTGTCGCTCGCGCGGCGCGCCCGACAAGCTCGCGGTCCCAGCTGCATGCCATGGCCAGCTGGGTCGGGAAGATCGTCGCGCCCGGCCAGAACGAGTGGCCGTGGATGCAGTCCTCCGCCATGATCAGGGGGATCTGCAGACGTGTCCGCATCACCAGTTCGCGGGCGTGGACACTTCTCTCGGGAGAAGCGTGCAGGAGCGAGCCGCACAACGAGCCTAGGACGAGGTCGTCAAGGTCATCGCGGGCGTCGAGTTGCAGCATCTGGCCGGCCTTCTCGGCCAAGGTCATACGTGAGATCAGGTCGGCGACACGTTCGTCGACAGGCCTACTCGGATCGAGGTAGGGCTGGAGATGCGGGCGCTCGGGAGAGGCGGCGCGCACGGGCGGTTGACTCATCCAGCTACTCCGATCTGCACGGGCAACCGCGAGAACTCGACGTCGAGGGTGTGACGTCCGGACGGCAGCTCGCGGTCGGCGCGGCCCGGCCAGCGGAAGACCGCGCTGCTGCCCCTGGGGACGGTCACCGAGACCGTCACGCGGTCGTCCTGGCGGTGCCACTCGACAGCGATTCGGCCGTGGGGGGTCTGCAGTGCGCACCGAGCCCAGTCGATGCCGTCCGCAACCTGCGGTGCCACCAGGACCTCGTGGTAGCCCGGGGTCAGGGGTGCGATGCCTCCGACGGTGCGGTGGATCCAGTCGGCGACCGCCCCGAGCGCATAGTGGTTGAAGCTGGTCATGTCGCCCGGGTTGACGCGGCCGTCCGGCAGCATGGAGTCCCAGCGCTCCCAGACGGTTGTCGCGCCCATGGCGACCGGGTACAGCCACGACGGGCACTCGCGCTGGAGGAGCAGGCGGTACGCGGTGTCGATGTGCCCCGTCGAGCTCAGAGCGCCGGTGACGAAGGGCGTTCCGGCGAAGCCGGTCGAGATCCGGTGGCCGCTCGCTTCGACGAGTTGAGCCAGCCGGTCGCCGGCCCAGGCCCGTTCCGTTTCGTCGAGCACCCCGAACGCGACAGCCAGCGTGTAGACGGAGGCGCAGTCGCTCTTGATGCGCTGATCGCCGACGTAGTGGCGACGGAACGCGGCCCGGATGTCCGCGGCCGCAGCGGCGAATTCGGCGGCTTCCGCAGATCTGTCGAGCAGTTGTGCCGCCTGCGCGACGAGCGTCATCGTCCGGTACGCGCACGCTGTTGCCACCACACCGGGGTCTGCTTTGGCGCGTTCCGGGTGTTCGGCAGGGGCGTCCGGGTCGAGCCAGTCGCCGAACTGGAAGCCTGTGTCCCACAGGCCCGAAGGGGACAGCGATGCGCGGACCCTCCGCGCGTGGGCGAGCATCGTCGGGAGTGTCTCGCTCAGGATCGTGATCTCGCCGTACGCCTCCCACAGTGCCCAGGGAACCCAGACGGCAGCGTCGCTCCACAGGGCGACAGGGTGGCCGGTCGGTGGGCCGGCCGGTTGGTCGGCTGCCGCGCCGACGGCATGCTTGAGGATGTCAGGAACGACGAGTGGGACGACGTCGGCGTGGGACTGCTCAAGCGCGAGGTCACGCAGCCAGTCGAGGAGGAAGTCCTTCACGTCGAACAGAAAAGCGGCCGTCGGCGCGAACGCTGAGAGGTCTCCCGTCCAGCCGAGGCGCTCGTCGCGTTGCGGACAGTCGGTGGGGACGTCGACGAAGTTGCCCTGCATTCCGCGGACGACGTTCGCGTGGAAGGTCGTCAGATCCGGGTCGGAGCACTCGAACTCACCGGTCCGGCGCAGGTCGGAGGAGATGACGACGGCGGTCACCGCGTCATCGACCGGAAGCCCTTCCGGCCAGCCGCCGAGTTCGGCGTAGCGAAATCCGTGGAAGGTCATGGTCGGCTCGAAGGTGTCGTCGCCGCCGCTCAACGTGAAATGGTCGGTCGCCAGAGCCGAACGCAGTGGCCGTACGCACAGCTCGCCGTCTTCGAGGACCTCGGCGTGCCGTGCCGTGATGACCGTCCCCACGGGTCCGCGCGCACGGAGCTTGAGCCAGCCAACGACGTTCTGTCCGAAGTCGATGAGGAGGGCGCCGGAAGCGCTGCGCCATGTTCTCTGCGGCTGCAGGTGGGCGATTCGCCGTACCGGCGGTGCGGGGTCGGGGCTGAGGCGGGCGCTGTCGTAGTCCACCAGGCGCACACCGGCCCAGCCTTCGGCCTGGAATCCGGGGCGCAGCCAGGCATCGTCCTCACGTCGGGCATCGATGGCCTGACCGTCGTACAGGTCGTCGGCGATCACCGGCCCGGGGCCGGACATCCACGACTCATCGGTCGCGACCACCGCCTCGTGGCCGTCGGCGTAGGTCAGCCGCAGTTCCGCGAAGGCAGCGATGTCCGGACCGTAACGATGCGTCTCGATCCAGCCCAGACGTCCGCGGTACCAGCCGTTGCCGACTGTGATCGCAAGCGTGGAGATCTCGTCGACGAGACCGGTCACGTCGAGCTCGACGAAGTGCAGTCGCCACTCGTAGCTGGTCCATCCCGGAGTCAGTACGGCGTCCGTCACGGGCCGTCCGTTGATCCAGGCCTCGCAGATGCCCAATGCGGACAGTCGCAGAGTGGCTGCGACCAGTCCTCCGTGTCCCTGCTCGGTGGAGAACTCTCGTCGGAACCGCGGGGCGGATTCGACGTCGTTTTCGGGCGCGATGAAGCGCCCCGTCCAGATGGTCACGTAAATTCCAATTCGCCAGATCGCGGTGGGGGGAAAACGATGGGATCAGCCCTTGAGGCCGCCCGCGAATCCTTGGACGATGTAGCGCTGCAGAACGAAGTAAGCGATCAGGATCGGCACGATGCTGATGATGATCCCGGCGAAAATAAGGTTCCACTGGGCGCCGTACTGGCCCACGAATCCGTAGACGGCAACAGTGATCGTCTTGTTCCCCGAACCCGACAGGTAGAGCAGTGGTTGCAGGAAGTCATTCCAGGTGAACACTGCATTCAGGATGACGACTGTTCCCGTGATCGGCCGCATCAGAGGAAAAACCACCGACCAGAAGGCGCGGAACGCGCTTGCGCCGTCGAGCGCGGCAGCCTCTTCGAAATCGTGGGGCAGTGCGCGCATGAAGCCGGCGTACAGGAAGATCGTGAACGGCATCGATTGGCCGACGTTCGCGAGGATGACGCCGCTGAGCGAGCCGAGCAGGTGGATGTCGCGCATCGTCTGGTACAGCGGGAGCAGAGCGAGCTGCATCGGAAGCAGGAGTCCCGCAAGGAACGCGAAGTAGCTGACGGTGGACCACCGCGAGCGCAGCCGGGAGAGGGGGTAGGCCGCGGACGACGCGAAGACGACCAGGAAGACGATGGTCAGGACCGTCACGATCGCGCTGTTGATGAGCCCACCGCCGAGAGCACCCTGGTGCCATGCGTCGACGAAGTTCTGGAAGGTCGGATGCTTGGGAAGTGCAAGGGTCGAGCTCTGGTCGCCAGGAGCCTTGAAGGCAATATTGAAGAGCAGAAAGACCGGGAAAATGAACACCAGGGCCGTCAGGATCATGACGGCTTCGAGGACCCCTGTCCTCCATGTGTAGCGATACATCTCAGCCTTCGTTCCTGGAGATCATCCGATACTGGAATGCCGATGCCGCAGCCACGAACAGGGTCAGTACGACGGCCAGGGCGGCGCCGTTGCTGAATCGCCCCAGCTGGAAGGCGTCCTTGTAGATCAGCGTCGAGATCGTGTCGGTCGCACCGCCGGGTCCGCCCTGGGTCATGACGAAGACCTGGTCGAACAGCTTGAAGCCCCCGATGAGGGAGAGCATCAGATTGATCGTGAACGCCGGAGCCAGCATCGGGCGGACGATGTACCAGAAACGCCGGACCGGACCGGCGCCGTCGATCGCCGCCGCTTCGATCACTTCGTTCGGAATCCCCTGGAGTCCCGCGAGGAAGATGACCATGGAGTATCCGACGAACTGCCAGATGACGACCGCGATGATCGCCCAGATCGCGACGTCCGGGTCACCGAGCCAGTTCTGCCGCATTCCACCGAGGCCGATGTTCCCCAGAACCTGGTTGAGTGCCCCTTCCGGGGCGAGGAGGTTCTGCCAGAGGAAACCCACCGCGATCGACGTGATCACCACCGGCGCGAAGAACAGAACCCGCAGGAAATTCCGCGACTTGATCTGCGAGTTCACACCGAGAGCGATGAGCAGGCCGATGGCGTTCTGAACCACTGTCACCGTGACAGCGATCAGCAGGGTGTTCTTGATCGATGTCAGGGTGTTCGTGTCGTCGAAAATCGACCGGAACTGGTGCAGGCCCACCCAATGCTTGACCGACGAGACACCGTCCCAGTCCGTGAACGCGAAGAGGCTGCCCTGTACCGCAGGAACGATCACCGCGAACCCGTAGAGCGCGGCTGCGGGCAGAACGAACCACCACACCGACTGTGCGTAACTGCGGTACCGACGCCTCGGTCCGGAGGCCGGCGCGCCCGTGCGCACGGGATCAGCACTTGTTGCCATGACGAGACTCCTCGCTGTCTCTTGGAGGCGGACAGCGTGGTGCGCGTTCCTCGCGCCGCGCTGTCCGTTCTTCCGGCTCATCCCTTGTAAGCGGCATCCATCGCGGCGAGCACGTCCTTGACCGAAGCCTGTCCGCCCAGGAGCTTCTGCAGCTCGTCCTGGTAGACCTGGGTCACGTTGGCGTTCGGCCAGGTCTGGTCGGGGAAAGCGGCGGTCTTGTCGCTGCGCACCTGATCCGAGACCCCCGCCAGAGCCGGCGCGGGCTTGAATCCCTCCACCGTGGTGCTGGGGAAGATGGATCCGGCCTTGACCGCGACGTCCATCCCCTTCTTGGACATGTAGAAGTCGAGGAACTTCTTCCCCAGCGCGACGTTGCCCTTGGCGTTGACGCCGTACCCTGCCCCCAGGCCGACCGGCAGGACAGTCTGCGAGGGGTCGTCCGTTGCGGGGAGTGCGGCGGTCTCGAACGTCGTTCCGCTCGGCGCGTCCTTCTGGATGTCGACGATCTGGTTGCTCACCGTCACGATGCCGAGGGCGTCACCCGTGGCGACCTGCTTCTGCGCGACTTCGAGGCTCGTTCCGAGCGAGTCCTTGGTGAAGCACCCGGCGTCGAGCATCTGCTGGTACTTCGTCAGCGCGGTGGTCCACTGGGAGTCGCTGAACTTCGCCTTGCCGGCTGCCTGCTGCGCCGAGAAGTCCGGGTTCGGTCCGTACACGAGAGTGGCGGTGAGAGCGTAGGGCAGGTAGTTGAAAGTACCGCCGGCAAGGCCGGCCATCGCGTAGGCCACGTTGCCCTTGGCCTTCGCGGCCGAGCAGAGGCCGAGCACCTGGCTCCACGTGGTCGGCGCCGTCTTGCCAATGGCCTTGAGTGCCTGTGTGTTGTAGGTGGCGGGGATGATGGTCGAGTTGTTGGCGACCATCAGCACCTTGCCATCGGCGCTCATGACGTTCTTGTTCGCTTCGTTGAAGTTCGAAGCCCAGCTCTCGGAGGAGAGGTCTGCGAGGTACCCGCCCTTTGCCAGGGTCTGGGCCGTGATCGGGTTTCCGTTGCCGGGGAAGACGACGTTGACATCAGCCGCGGTGCCCGAGACGAGCTGGGTGTTGATCTGCGTCAGGATGGCCGGCCAAGGATAGCCGGTCAGCTTGACCTTGACTCCCGGGTTGTCCTTCTCGAACTGGGCGATGACCGCCTTCATCACGTCGTCACCGGACCAGCCGGCAACCGTGAGGGTCTTGCTGCCGCCACCGGAGGATCCCGAGGCGGAATTCGAGTCGGTCGAACATCCGGCAAGTGCCAGAGCTGCGGCCGCACCGACACCGGCGACCGCGAATGCACGGTTTCTTCGCATGAAATGCTCCATTGGATTCCAAACGTGGAGCCTGGACGTTACGACCTCGTGAACAGGACTCGTCCGGCAATGTGCTAGTGACCGTAGGACTCGGGGATGCGAGTGTCAACCGGTTCACAAACACTGGTTCGCGCGACCTCTAGGCCGCCAGGCGAAGCGGCAGCCTGGAGTAGAAGCAATGTTCAGAGGCAGTGTGGCAGTCGACCCGCGATCGGATTCAGTGACGATCGGTCTACAAGGCTGGGGCGTGAGCCGCATGCGCGGTGGTAGCCTCGCGGATGGTTTCAAGAAGGAGGGCAATCGTGGGATCGGATGCGTCCGCCGGCGCTGCTCGGCGCCCCTCGATGGACGATGTGGCCCGGGCCGCAGGAGTGTCCAAGGGTGCGGTGTCCAAGGTGATCCGCAACGCGTACGGGGTCAGCGATGCCATGCGGACGCGCGTGGAGGCCGCGATCCAGGAGCTGGGGTACCGGCCCCGCATCGCGGCCAGGGCCATGAGGGGGTCGAGCTTCAGCATCGGCCTGGAGATCCCCAACCTCGGCAACGACTTCCTGACCCAGATCATGCAGGGTGCGGCCGCACAGCTGGCGGGCTCGAGCTACCAACTCATGATCGCCCCGGGGATCGGCGAACTCAGCGGTGCACCGGTCTTGGAGAACCTGGCCGACCGTCAGGTCGACGGTCTCATCGCGATCTCGCCCGAGGTCACGCCGGCCTGGCTCGAGACCCTCGCCCTCGAGCTCCCGATCGTCCTCATCGGACGACACGACGACTCCGTCAACTACGACACAGTCACCAATGACGACGTCGCAGGTACGACGTTGGCCCTCGACCATCTGCGCACTCTGGGGCATGAGCGGATCGCGCACCTCACGATGCGGATGCGGCCGGAGGCCCAGTCGCGCGCTCCGCACTCGCTCCGCCTGCTGACGTACGAGCAGATGACCGCCGGCGCCGGCCTGGACTCGATCATCGAATACTGCAGTGACGCACAGGACGACGCTTACGCTGTGGCACGCGAACTGATGAGCCGTAATCCCTCGATCACTGCCATCTTCGCCGGGCACGACACCCTGGCGATCGGCGTGCTGCGTGCGCTCGCGGATCTGGGGCTGACCACCAGGGACGTCTCCGTGGTGGGGTATGACGACATCCACGTCGCCGGCCACCCGCTGGTGTCGCTTTCCACCGTGTCGCAGTTCGGCGAGAAGATGGGCGCGAAGGCGATAGAACTGCTGATGGAGCGGATCTCCGGCGAGCGAACGACTGCGCGCCATTACCAGATCCACCCGGAGCTGCGAGTCAGAGGCTCGTCACAGGCCGCACGCAGCCGCACCCTGCCCGAGAGTCGCACGGGGAACTGAGCGCCGGACACCCGGAGCATGGGCAAGCCCGGCGCATCGGCCGCCCCTCTATGGCCGCTGAGTCCTGACGGCGGCCTGCCCCCTCCGCATGGCGAGGGATCCAGGACACAGCCCCGTTCATATGAGACGGACCGGACCATACGTGGCGGCGCGTGATGCCCGCGAAAATGGACCGGTCTACGGTCCCGACCGGGACTCGGTGTGACGCCGTGATGCGCCACCGGCCACGAGTTTCCACGGCCTCAGGCTCGACATCGGGTCCGGCGCTCGGATCGACGTGGCCAATCGGCACCCCCATCCGACGACACAGCAGATAGTTGTGTGAACCGGTTGACGTCCATTTTGGAGGCAGCTACCTTCAACCCCACGGCGCATCAGCCCACAGTCGGTGACCCCCAGCCCGGCGAAGCTGCCCCGAGGCGCCTGGTCTGGCCGTGCCGCGTGTCAACGCACTGCGTTGCCTTCGGCATCACCCTGAGAGGTCATCGATCAATGAAGATCACGGCCAGCCCTGTACAGGGCCCCGCAATCGCCGAGAGCCCGCTCCGGAAGTACCTGCCGACAGATCGTCGCAGACGCGTAGACCTGATCGTCGCGCTCGCCGCCCTGATAGTCGCCGTCCAAGTGGGCGCGCCCCCGGCACGGGCCGATTCCGCTCCCGCTCCCGCCTGCGCATGGATGGACACGACCAAGAGCGCGGACGAGCGCGCGAGCCTCCTGCTGGACGCCTCCACGCTGGATCAGACCATGCGCTGGCTGAACGAGGCATCAGCGAACGAGACGAACCTGACGACTTACGGGTCGGCCGTCTATCCGGACCAGCTCGCATGTGTGCCGTTCACTGCCGACGACGACGGCCCCTTCGGAGTCGCCTACACCCCAGGAGTGACCGCCTTCCCCGTTCCTCTGGCGCAGGCGGCGAGCTGGGATACCGGGCTGAGCTGGAAGAAGGGCGCCGCGCAGGCCGACGAGGCCTTCCGTAAGCGATACAACACCGTGCTCGGCCCGGCTGTAGACATCACCCGCAGCCTCTGGAGCGGTCGGAACGCCGAATCCCTGGGTGAGGACCCCCTGCTGAGCGGAACACTCGCCGGGGACTGGGTCAACGGGCTGCGAGAGGGAAACCCCGGCAAGCCAGTTGCTGCGGTGCTGAAGCACTTCATCGGCAACAACCAGGAGCTCGACCGCGCGGCGAGTTCTTCCACCATGGACTCGCGCACCCTGCACGAGGTCTACGGCATGCCGTTCCAGATTGCGAACGACACGAGCGGCCCCGCCGGCGTGATGTGCTCCTATAACCAGGTCAACGGCACGTACTCCTGTGAAAACCACTCGCTCCTCACGGACTACCTCAAGAACGAGGTGGGCTTCAAGGGCTACGTCGTGACCGACAACGGGGCCCAGCACTCGACTGCGGCATCCCTGAACGCCGGCCTGGACCAGGAGCTGAGCCAGCCGAACTACTTCTCACCGGCCAATCTGCATGCGGCTCTCGACGACGGTGAGATCACCGAGGCTCAGGTCCGTGCCGCGGCCTTCCGTGTCGTCCGGGCGAAGTTCGCCAACGGGCAGTTCGACAACCCTCTGCCCGCCACCGCAGCGCCGGATGTGCGTACTGCCGAGCACCACGACGCGGCCGAGAAGATCGCCGAAGAGGGCTCGGTCCTTCTGAAGAACGACGGCAAGCTGCTGCCGCTCAGCGGCCACGGCAAGACGATCGCGGTGATCGGACCGACCGCATCCAATACCCCCACGAACGGCGTGAGCGCCAAGACGGTGTGCACGGGGCCGCTGTACGGCCAATTGGGAGCGCCCGCGGCAGTCGAGTGCCCGGATCCTTCCGCTCCGCTCGACGCCATCACGGCCCGCGCGGCGAAGGACGGCAACACTGTCGTCTACAACAACGGAAGCGACCCCGTCTCCGCAGCCGCTACGGCTGCATCCGCCGACATCGCGATCGTTTTCGGATACAACTTCGGAGGCGAGTATTTCGACCTCCCGACACCGAACCTGCTCGGTGGGGGCGATGCTCTGATCAAAGCGGTCTCGGCTGCCAACCCCCACACGGTCGCCGTACTGGAGAACGTGGGGCCCGTCGTGATGCCATGGATCGACAGCGTGCCCTCGGTGCTTGAGGCGTGGTACCCGGGCGAGGCCGGGGGTGACGCCATCGCCGCACTTCTCTTCGGCGACGCCAACCCTTCGGGCAAGCTGCCCGTGACCTTCCCCAAGTCGGTCGCCGACCTGCCGACCGGCTCCGGGTCGAACGCGCAGTACCCCGGTGTCTTCGCCGATGGTTCGACGACGCGCACCGACCCGACGGCAATCCGTCAGGTGAGCTACAGCGAGGGGCTCGATGTCGGCTACAAGTCGTACGACGCCCGGCGCGTCGACCCGCTCTTCGAGTTCGGTCACGGAATGTCCTACACGACCTTCAAGTACTCAGACTTGAGCGTCTCGACGAAGAGCGACCCCGACAGCGGCGCCGTGAAGTCGACGGTCCGGTTCACCCTGAAGAACACCGGCAGCGTGCCGGGTGCGGAGGTCCCGCAGGTCTATCTCACCTTCCCGAGCGCGGTCGACGAGCCCGGCAAGCGTCTGGTCGGCTTCGACCGCGTTCGACTCGCGCCAGGACAGAGCCGCAAGGTCAAGGTCGTTGTGGACTCGACTTCCGCCAACCGGCCGTTCTCCGTCTGGAGCGACGCGAACGGGTGGCGTGTTGCAGACGGCAGCTACAGGATCTCAGTCGGCTCGTCGTCGCGTGCCCTGCCACTGCGGAAGTCGGTCGGGGTCGATCTCACACGGCCTGTCGCGACCACGCCCCCAGCGATCACCGGAGACCCGCGCCCCGGCTCCGAACTCAGCGCCAGCGCCGGGATTTGGAGCGAAACCGGCCTGAAGTTCACGTACCAGTGGATGCGTGCGGGCAGGCCGATCGCTGGTGCCACGGGGTCGGACTACCGGGTCACAAGCGCCGACCAGAGAACGCATCTAAGCGTTCGCGTCCTGGCCACGGCGACGTCCGGACCGGCAGGGACCGCGACGAGCCCGGAGGTGGTCGTCCGTACAGCTGCAACTGTCCTCGTAGCTCCGCAGCCCCTGCTGGGCACCACGACGACCAATTTCTCGGTCGCGGTACAGGTGGTCCCCTGGGCGGCCGGAATCACCCCGAGCGGTTCCGTCACCGTCAGCGTCGACGACAGGTCCGTCACCGGCGCTCTCACCAAGGGCCAAGTCGTGGTGCCGATCGGCAAGCTGGGCCGCGGCATCCACAAGGTCGCGGTGCATTACACCGGAAGCGACACTGTCGTACGCAGCGACGGCCATACGCTGATCACGGTCACACGTTGACAAGCCCGCCAGTCCGGTGGCTTCGACCGCGAAATGCAAAGTACCGCCACCATGGTCACTTCGGTAGCCGCACCGACTGCCGGATCAACATGCGTGCTTGGTGCGGGTGTGGTCGGCGACCAGGTCCGTGCGCCGGCCGGTGAGGATCTTGGGGGCGGTGACGGATTCGTCGCTGGTGCGTAAGGGGTTCAGGTCGCAGCGGATGCGGGCCTGGTCGGCGATGACGGCGGCGTCCTTGGCGTCGGTCTTGCCCTCGCTGCGGCAGCTCTCCGAGGCGCGCTGGACGGCCCGGCCAGAGGTGTAGTGCACCGGCTGACCGTGGTTGGTCAGGATCGCGATGGCCAGGGCGGCTCCGCCGTCGGCCAGGTCGATGCCCCAGTTCACCTCGTTGCCCAAGGCCAGGACAGCGGCGAGAAGTTCGAGGAGCTCGGGTTCGTCGTTGGCGACGCGTCGGGACAGCACCCTGCGGCCGCTCTCATCGATCGCGACGTCATGGTGGTGCGTCTTACCTGCGTCGATGCCAGCTCATATCGCGGCCATGTGCTGCCTCCGTACGGTGTGCTGCTGGTGCATCCCGACGGACGACCTCGCTGTCGATTCCCTACTCGGTGATCATTCGCAATTCCTTATTGGCAGCCGAGTCGTCGTGGGGCACCGGGCGGCCAATCAGTAGAAGCCATCAGCGGCAAAGCCTTTTGAACCGCCGAGTAGCCGAGGGGAATCTCACCCCTCGGCTCTCACAGAACCGTGCGGAACGATCTCTCGTTACACGGCTCCTGCCGTCCTGGTCACCAGGCCGAGGCGGTGGCCCAGGGCCAGTGCGCGAACATACGGGGGTATCGCTGGGCGATCTCCCTCATCTTCGCGATGGCCTTCCGCTTCGCCCTGAGCCGCTCGTATTTCTTGCGGATCCAGCGCACCAAGTAGGCGTTGATACGCGTCAGAAGAGGATCCAGTCCCGACCGCCGGAAACGGCCGTAGTACTGCATCCACCCCGCCACCCGTGGGTTGACCCACCGGGCGAGATCGATGAAGGAGAGGTCGGCACGAGTATGAAGGTGCCAGGAACGGACCTCCGCCCCGAGCCTCTTCAGTGCCTCTTTGCTGATCTCCGGGTCGAAGGAGAGAAATTTCTGCCCCTTCTTGTCCCGGCTCCTGCGGGCGCGGAAGGTGTAGCCGAGGAAGGTGAACGCTGTGTGCTCGTACGAGTTCCGGCGCTTGCCGTCCTTGCAGTACACGATCCGGGTCTTGTCGGGATGCAGTCGCAACCCGACCTGTTCCATCCTGTCCGTGAGCGCGGCCAGAACCTCGGTGGCCTGCCGCTCGGTGACGCAGTGGATGACCGCGTCGTCCGCGTAACGCTCGAACCAGACGCTGGGAAACTCCCGAGCCAGCCAGGTGTCGAACGCGTAGTGCATGAACAGGTTCGCCAGCACGGGCGAGACCAGCGCCCCTTGCGGGGTTCCCCGGTCTCGGACCAGCAGGCTGCCGTCGGGCTGCTGCATCGGCGCTTGAAGCCACCTCCGCACATACAAACTCACCCAAACGGCGTCAGTGTGGGCTTCCACCGCCTTGACCAGGAGGTCCCACCGGACACTGTCGAAGAACTTGGCGACATCGAGATCGATGACCCAGTTCCTCTCCCAACAGCGGTCCCGGCAGCGCGCGACCGCATCCAGCGCCGACCGCCCGGGCCGGTATCCATACGAATCTGGGTGGAATGCAGAATCCACCCGGCGCATGAGATGCCTGGCCACCACGGTCTGCGCGACCCGGTCAGCAACACAAGGAATCCCGAGGGTTCTTGTGCCTCCTCCATGCGGCTTGGGAATCTCCACCGAGCGCACCGGAAGCGGAAAGTAAGACCCTGACGACATCCGGTTCCAGACCTTGTAGAGGTTCCCCTTCAGGTCCTTCTCGAACTCGTCAAGAGACTGCCCGTCCACTCCGGGAGCGCCCTTGTTCGCCCTGACTTCCCTCCACGCCTCCTTGACTTCCCACTTCGAAATCTCAAACGGCTTGGCCTGTGACTTCAACTGGTCCACCGAATTCCTCCCGGACACTGCCCGGTTGACGCGATCAACTCAGCTACGAACGACCCGGCCCCTTCGCTCCACCCCCGTTACAGCGGCTTCAGCACTACTACGAGCCGGTCCGCCGGCGCACCTGACCTCGGTACTCGATCCCTTGCAGTTTCGGCTGCTTGGGACACTCCCTCTCGCCCGCCACCAAGACGAGCAGCGGCAAGGAACGCCTTCTCCTGTTCCATACGGAAGCCGCAGACCGGGCTCACGTCGCCTGCATGCCGGACACCGCCTGGCCAGTAAACGGGCACCCGCCAGACTCATCCCGGGATTGGGTATACACCCCGGTTTCGATGTCACCTTGTTCTTACGACACGTCAGCAGCGATTCACTTGCGTTCGTCTTCCCGGTCCCCACCTGACGCCTCTTACGACGCCTTTTCCTCGTCGCTCACCACGACGGTCTTCAGCCAACGCAGCACGAGGTGGTTTGAAGCCTCCCCCCGCAGGGCGACTCCGAAGGGCCAATAACCTTCATCTTCCGCACAGCATCACTTCAAGAACTGCTCCTACAACCAGCTCAATCCATGTTCAGGACACAAACACCCGGCACCCCTGGGTGGGTGAACCATACGAGGAGCTCACCACGTCCCGCAGAACAACGTAGGGAGGTCTTTCAGCGTGGCCACCGATCGGGGACAGGGCGCCATTCCGCTGTGGGCTGACACCGCGCCCTCAACGCGCCGCTGGACTCGTTGGTCCGGCTACTGGCGGTGGCGGCGGGCGGCCTGCCGCGGTGGCAGGGTCAGGGTGATTTGCCGGACGAGTTGCTGGAAGCATGCGAGGGATGCGAGGACGGGCAGAGCAGCTCCGGAGATAGCGGTGAAGGTTTTGTCTGCCTGTGCCACGCATAGCATTATCGCGATGGAAGAGAACAGCAGAACGATGAACCATGAGTGCACGGCTCGGCGCCGATGCAGGGCAGTGCGGAGGATGGAGAGAGAGGCCACCATCCAGGGGCCGTACACGAGTAGGGGCCATGACGGGACCGTTCCGCGTCCGGTGCCGGGCGTGATGTTCTGCAGAGGCCGGTAGGCCACCATGCCGCCGAAGACGCTGACCATCGCCACGATGACGGCAACGAGCGCGACGATGACGAAGCTGCCGGTCTGCAACCACTTGAGCCGGGCTTTTCGGACTTGGATTTTCCGGTGCCCGGCGGAGGAGTGTCGGGTGGGCGGCAGTTGAGCGGTGATCTGCGCCAGGCTCTCCATCGAGTCGGTGAAGTCGGCGCCGGACGAGGGCTCGCTGCATGGTGGCGGCACCCTGGCCGTCTGCTGCGGGGGGACAGCCTCTTGCAGGAGGTAGGCAAGTTCCTCGACCGGGTCCCATCCCGCGTCCGGTGTGGTCAGGGGAACCCTTGCGTGCACGCCGTCGGCAGGCCCCCCGTTCCAGCCGGTGTCCGACCCATAGGAGTACCTGTCGGAGTACCACTGACGCTGCGCGAACGGTGAATTCACATAGTCATGTGTCACGTATAGCGCCCCCGTCACGCACTGCTCGCGCGACGGCCAGAGCTTTCCTGGCTGTTCCATCGCGAATTGAGTTCCTCCTGAAGCGCCTCGAGCAGCCCGAAGAAGTCGCGAAGCAGCGGCTCGGTAATCCGATGTTCGGCCCACGCGCCGTCGCCGAACGCAGCGCCCTGTACCGCAAGCACCGAGTGCGCCACATCAGGAAAAAATGCGTATTTCCCCGCGGTCAGATTACGGACCAAGGGCAGATTATCCGTCCTCGCGCTGCGTTGAGGCAGTTCCTGTGGCTTGCTTTCGTTCATGCCTCTCTAACGCCGCTTGCCTCATCCGGATGCGTGGCAAATGAGTGACCCCGCGTAGGCGAAAACGTGAGTCGTTGATCAAGTCCTACGCATCTCACTTCGTACTTTATGAGGCGAGCGGATTTTCCTCGAATTTACTAGAGCAGCAAATAGGATTCGCCGCGGGTAGAAGGGATGAGTAATCCTGCCGGCACCCCTTGTGCCGGACACGGCAGCGTCCACCGGCCTGGACCGAGTGCGGCTGTGCCAGCGCCGTGGGGGAACGAATCACCGTCACAGCCGCCCAGCTCTAGGCGTGCCTCACTGGCGTGCCAACCAGTCCCGAAACCCCTCGTATGAGCGAGCAGGGCGTCGCAGGCATCAGAGACGGCGGCCGCATGCTGAACGCGGTGAGCCGTGACTTGCTGGTGTGCTGCGTTCGGGAGCCGAACAGTCAGCGTCGACATTGTGCGCCAGGTGCTGGCCGTCCTCTCGGCAGCCCCGCACCTGAACCCGGCGCCACTCACCTACGCATCCGTGACTCGGTGGATAGGGCTTCGCCCGCACCCGCCGGGTCGATGGTTGCGGCGGTGACGGGCCGCCCGGCTGCTGAGTGTGGGGCTGGTCCGGCCGGTCAAGGGCGCCTTCGGCGGCGCTCCGCGCTGGCCTGCGGCCACCCTGGACAGTCCTGACCAGCCCTAACGACCGGCGGTTTATCGGGCGGCCCGGAAACCCTGGCACCGCGGGGGACGACGACGCACGCCCGTCCTCCCCATGGCCACGACGACGCCGACTCCGCCGTCCCCATGGCCAATTACGAGGAGTTCCGGATGGGGAAATACGAGGCTCTGCCCGTTTTCGTGAAAGCCCAGACAGGAGCACACTGTGGCGGTGCACCCGAGCAGCCAAGCCTCAGAACCGCCACCCCTGCCTCCGAAGCCGGTTCTGCCCGACATGGCTGCAGCGCGCAGTCACGGGTCTGCCGCCGTCGTCGAAGCTCGATGCTGTCTCTACAACTCAGCTGGCGGTGGGCACGCGATGTCCACGAAATTCGCTCGCCAGGACACCCCTATCCGGGCATCGTTCCGCTGCTGGAGGCCGCTGCCGCGACACCACGGCTACGGCGGCTGTATCCGTTCACCAGCCATTTCGCGCTGCTCTTCAGCAGCCGCACCAGCGACCCCTGGATCTTGCAGGCCGGATCCATCGAACCTCTGCGCAGCGGATCGTTCAAGGTCCGTCGCCGTGATCCCCTCGCCGTGGTCGGCGAAGTCGAAACTGCCACAGAGGCCGTGAATCTGGCAGTGAAACTCCTGCCAGCCGACTACGAGCCGGTCGTCACCGCCTCCGCAACCAGCACACGTGACGGCGCACGGCCACACCGACCGAGGCCAGACCACTCGCATATACAAACCAAGATCATTCACCAAAACGCGGTCAGAGCCAAATACGAGACCGTCGACAGACGGCAAGACACCTCCCAAACCACTGAGCAGCTCACTGTCGCAGTGCTGTCCCTTCCCGCGGATGCGCTCTACCGGAAGGGTTCCGTGGTCGGCCGAACCGCTGGACGCGTGGGAGACGCACGAGAGCGCCTGGCGGAAGTCGTCCTGCCCCGCCTCCCCAGGCTGGGATCCCAAAGAGCGCGGCGGAGGTCGCCCGGCTTCGGGCGCGGGAATTCGAACTCGCCGGGACGATCGTCACGCACGCGTACTGGAGCGACCTCGCCCCTGCCGACGTCGTCACGGCCGGTGATGGCGCGCTCAAGCACCACCACGAGCAGCAAATGGCCGACGCCTCAAGCTAGCCGCCGGCCACTCCCGGTCGGCCTTCGCGTGCATGACCAGGTCCAGGACGTCGCCACCGAGGCGGCCGCTACTCGGTCGGGTGAAAACAGCGGGATCGAAGAACCTCTGTGGGTGTCCGCGCGTAGTGCCAGGCATGAGGCAGATCACTGACGCGCACGTGGTGGAGATTGTCGGCGACGGGTGAATCGTGACCCTCTGACGGCGGATCAAAACTGACCCACTTCGTGGTCTTCTGACCAACCTGATCTTGATCGAAGGTCAGGAGAAGAGGGTGATTTCCGTGGAGGACTGGGCAGAGATCCGCAGGCTGCACCGGGCCGAGCAGATGCCGATCAGGGCGATCGCCCGGCAGCTGGGCATCTCGAAGAACACTGTGAAGCGGGCCCTGGCCACCGACCGGCCGCCGGTCTACTCCCGGCCGGCGAAGGGCTCGGCGGTCGACACGGTCGAGCCACAGATCCGGGAGCTGTTGAAGCAGACCCCGACGATGCCCGCGACCGTGATCGCCGAGCGGATCGGCTGGGACCGCGGGATGACCGTCTTCAAGGAACGCGTACGCGAGCTGCGGCCCGCCTATCTGCCCGTCGACCCGGTCTCACGCACCACCTATCAGCCCGGCGAGCTGGCCCAGTGCGACCTGTGGTTCCCACCCGTCGACGTCCCGCTCGGTTACGGGCAGTCCGGCCGTCCTCCGGTGCTGGTGATGGTGTCCGGCTACTCGCGGATCATCGCCGCGCGGATGCTGCCCACCCGCACCACCGGAGACCTGATCGACGGGCACTGGAAGCTGCTGACCGGCTGGAACGCTGTCCCGCGGATGCTGGTCTGGGACAACGAGGCCGGCATCGGCCGCGGCAAGGTGACCGGCGACTTCGCCGCCTTCGCGGGCCTGCTCGCCACCCGGATCCACCTCTGCAGACCCCGCGATCCAGAAGCGAAAGGGCTCGTGGAGAGGGCCAACGGATACCTGGAGACCAGCTTCCTGCCCGGCCGCACCTTCACCGGCCCCGACGACTTCACCACCCAGCTGACCACCTGGCTGGCCATCGCCAACCGGCGCCAGCACCGCACCCTGGGCGCCCGCCCCGTCGACCGGTGGGAAGCCGACCGGGCCCAGATGCTCACCCTGCCGCCGGTCGACCCACCGCGCTGGTGGCGTTTCGCCACCCGCATCGGCCGCGACCACTACATCCGCGTCGACACCTGCGACTACTCCGTGCACCCCCTGGCCATCGGCAAGAAAGTCCAGGTCCGCACCGACACCGACGAGGTCGTCGTGACCCTCGCCCCCGGCGGGGCTGAGGTCGCCCGCCATCCACGGTGCTGGGCCAAGCAGCAGACCATCACCGACCCGGTCCATGCCCGCGCCGCCGCCGTTCTGCGCGGCGACTACCGCCACCACCACGCCTCCCGGGCCCAGGCCGCCCGCCGGCACAACGCCGCCACCGCAGCCGATGTCGTCGAGGTCGAACAACGCCAGCTCGACTCCTATGACCGCATGTTCACCCTCATCGAGGGCGGCGGCCAGGCCGATGATCCGGAGGTCTCCTGATGCCCGCCACCACCAAGACCCCCGCCGCGGCGGCGTCCCGGACCGGCCGTCAGACCGCAGCCGACCTGTCCTTCCTGGCCCGGGCGATGAAGGCCCCGGCCCTGCTGGACGCCGCTGAACGCCTGGCCGAACGCGCCCTGAAGGAGACCTGGACGCACACCGAGTTCCTCGTCGCCTGCCTCCAGCGGGAGGTCTCCGCCCGTGAGTCCCACGGCGGCGAGGCCCGCATCCGCACCGCCCGCTTCCCCGCGATCAAGACGATCGAGGAACTCGACATCACCCATCTGCGCGGCATAACGCGCCAACAGCTCGCACATCTGGGCACGTTGGACTTCATCACCGGCAAGGAGAACGCCGTTTTTCTGGGACCGCCGGGAACCGGGAAGACACACCTGGCGATCGGACTCGCGGTCCGCGCCTGCCAGGCCGGCCACCGGGTCGCGTTCGCCACCGCCGCCGAATGGGTCGACCGCCTGGCCGCCGCCCACCACGCCGGACACCTCCAGGCCGAGCTCACCAAACTGTCCCGCTATCCGCTGATCGTGATCGACGAGGTCGGCTACATCCCCTTCGAATCCGAGGCCGCGAACCTGTTCTTCCAGCTCATCTCGAACAGATACGAACGCGCGTCCGTGATCGTCACGAGCAACAAACCCTTCGGACGCTGGGGCGAGGTCTTCGGCGACGAGACCGTGGCCGCCGCCATGATCGACCGCCTCGTCCACCACGCCGAGGTCCACTCCCTCAAAGGCGACTCCTACCGCATGCGCGGACGCCAACTCGGACGCGTCCCCACCGCCACACACGACACCGACTGAACACCAGCAACCAGACCCGGTGGGTCAGAACTCGACCGCCCACACCGGGTCAGGATTCAACCGCCGCCGACAGAGATCGCGGCCGCCGATGACGAAACCGCACTCGCGGTCCAGGAACTGCTCGCCGCGCGGTGCGCGATCGCACCTGCGGACCGTACGACCCGTGAGCCAGGCGAGCCCGGTGTACGGCTGCGGTTCTTCCTGGACTTGCGCCAGGAGCCGGCTCGTAGCTGCGGGACAGCCACGTCCCGCTAACCAGCCGTGGTCGGGGCTGGCGGCGGCAGCGTGCCGTCTACCTGGGGGTGTGCTCGGGGGTCGGGGCAGCTCCGGCGGGAGCCGCTGGTGCGGCCGTACGGGGTGGGGCCAGACGGCGGTGCGTTGCGGTAGGCGTCGTAGCGCTCCAGCTTGGCGACCAGGCGTGCGTAGGACATGGTGCGGTCGTTTCCACGAACGCGCTGGAGCCGTCGGCCAGGAGCACCACGCCGTCGGGCACCAGGTTCCCGGCCGGAGGGGGTGGGCGACTTCCACCCGCCAGTCGGCGTGGTCGGCGGCCTCCGCATGGTGGAAGGCGATGACGGTGACGACCAGAGCGAGGCCGTGCTCCCGCTCGCGCCGCGCGCACCCGATGCGCGCCCGTGCGCCGCCTGGTGCGTTGCCTACCAGTGGAGCAGAACCTGCTCGATGGAGAATCCGGGACCCATGGCCGTGACGAGGCCGGGAGTACCCGGGGGTGGGGGTGACTTGAGGGCTCTGTGCAGGACGTCCAGGACAGAAACAGAGGAGAGATTGCCGCGGGCTGCGAGGGACTGGCGAGTGAGGTTCAGCGCTTGCGGGGGCAGACCCAGGGCTTGTTCAACCGCGGTGAGGACCTTAGGCCCGCCGCCGTGCACGATCCAGCTGCCGATCTGGCTGGGCGTCAGGCCGTGGCGGCTGAGGAAGTCGTGGGCGGCCTTGGGGACGTATTCCTCAGTGAGGGTGGGGACTTCGGGGGCGAGAAGGATCTTGAAACCGTGAGAGCCGATATCCCATCCGAGGATGTCTTCGGTGTCCGGGATGAGCCAGCTGTGGGTGTCGGTGAGCTCAGGGCCTGGTGCACCGGGCCGGTGTGTGCCGAATGCTACGACTGCGGCTGCACCGTCACCGAAGAGGCCGCCGGCGACGACGTTGGCCATGGAGGTGTCCTTTTGGCGGTACGCCAGCGAGCACAACTCGACCGCGAGGAGGACGGCTACGTGGCCGGGATGGGCGCGCAGGTAGTCGTGAAGGCGTGCGAGGCCCACGGCTCCCCCGGCGCAGCCGTTGCCGAACAGCGGGATGCGTTTGACGTCCTGGCGTAGTCCCATTCGGTGGGCGAGCCGGGTTTCCAGGGACGGTACGGCCAGGCCTGTGACGGTGGTGCTGAACAGGGCGTCGACCTGTTGCGGGTCCACGCCTGCCGTGCGTAGGGCTCCGGTGATTGACTGCTGGCCCAGGTCGAGGGCGGTGTCGAGCCAGATGCGGTTTCTTTGGGTGAAGTCGTCCTCTGCGATGAGGTCCAGGAGTTCGTCCAGTGGCAAGGACATGTGGCGGGTACCGACGCCGGCATTGGACTGGACTTTGCGGGCCAGGTGAGTGCGTGCTGCGGACTGCGTCGGCATCCGGGCGGTCAGTGCGGCGGTGAGCTCTGACTGTGCGTAGCGATAGGGAGGGAAGGCCGTGTGGAGCGCGGCCAGCCGGGGTCCAGGCGTCTGCGGGTCTGTGATTCGTGCTTGTGTCGTCAGTGTCATGCGCTCAGCCGTTGTCTTTCCCTGCGGTCGCGGTCACCGGCAGTGAGGATCTGACGTTGATGGGTGTCCACCAGTTGGCGGGGCCCAGGGCCGCCATCACGGCGGGTACGAG
Source organism: Streptomyces kryoterrae (assembly GCF_054072135.1). NCBI lineage: Bacteria > Bacillati > Actinomycetota > Actinomycetes > Kitasatosporales > Streptomycetaceae > Streptomyces > Streptomyces kryoterrae. The sequence continues at coordinate 2,328,841 of NZ_CM133358.1, forward strand.
TACGCCGCGCACGAGCACCGCGTCCACGAGGGCGCCGAGGGCGATGCCGGCCCCGATGAACTTGAGCAGGGTGAGGTCGGATGTTGCCATCGCCGCTGTGGAGACCATCAGCGCGGTCGCGGCGCAGGTCACCAGTCGGCCGGTGCGGGCCACGCCGTCGATGATCGCTGTTCGGTTGTCGCCGCTGCGCTGGTATTCCTCTCGGATGCGGCCCAGGAGGAACACCTCGTAGTCCACCGAAAGGGCGAGGGTGACCAGGAGGATGAACAGCAGGGCGGGCGTGTCCAGCGAGCCGGTGACGGTGAAGTCACCCACCAGGGCGCGACCGTGACCGTCTTGGAAGAGGACGACGAGTGCTCCCAGACTCGCTCCCAGACTGATGACGGCCACGGCCAGAGCCTTCAGGGGGGCGATGACGGTGCGGGTGAAGAGGACGAGGAGGAACGTCAGTCCGGCGGCGAGCAGCGTCAAGCACCGGGGCAGGGCGTCGCGGACCGCTTGTGCGGTGTCGGCCACTTCTGCGGCCCGGCCTCCCACCAGTACGTTGCCGGGTGCAGAGGTGTCTCTGATCGCTTTCACCAGGTCAGTGGCACGCTGTGTGTCGGGAGCTGCCGATGTGGCCACCAGCAGGACGGCCGCAGCCTGGTGCTGCCGGCCCGCGGCTTTGCCGGCGGGGATGGTGCGTACGACCTGCACGGCGGTGACGTGCGCAAGGTCGATGAGCTGGGCGCGGTAGGACATCGCCTCATTCGCCGCGTGGGGTCCGGTGACGCTGACGGTCAGGATTTGTTCGGGGGGTGCAGCAAATTCCGCGCGCAGGTGCTGTGCGGCTTGCGCCGCCGCTGCGGTGGGGGGCAGGGCCCGGTCGTCGGCCAGGCCGAGCCGCACGTGGAAGAAGGGCACGGCCAGCAGGGCGAGCAGCAGGACCGTCAGTCCTCCTGCCAGGGCTGGGCGCGCGGTGACCTTGGTAGCCGTGTGCCGCCAGAAGGGGCTGTCGTCGCCGGCGCTGGCGTGTCGCCAGGGTGCCATGGGGTCCCAGGCCAGGAGGCGGGGACTCAGTAGCCGCAGGACGGCGGGCAGTACGAGCAGGGTGATGAGCGCCGCCATAACCGCCACGGTCATGCCTGCCAGTGCCAGGCCGTGGAGCATCGGAACCGGTACCGTCCATGCGGTGGCCAGGCAGACGGTGATCGCGGCGGCCGAGAAGGCCACGCAGCGGCCGCTGGATCGTAGGGCGGCGGCCAGAGCCCGCTCCCGGTCCATCTGGCGCACGGTTTCTTCTTGGACGCGCGAGAGCAGGAAGAGGCTGTAGTCGACAGCGAGTCCCAGGCCGAGCGCCGCGGCGGCGTTCACGGCGAGCTGGGAGACTTCGGTGAACTGGGCCACCAGTGCCAGAACCGGCAGCGAGCAGCTGACTGCCGCGAGGGCTACGACCACGGGCAGCAGGGCGCGGACCAGGGAGCCGTATGCGAAGACCAGGAGGAGGATGAGGATCGGTGCGGCCAGCAATTCGGCTGTGCGCAGGTCCTGTGCGATGGCGTCGTTCATGGCGCGTTGGGTCAGCATCGCGCCGCTGGCTTGAAGTCGCAGTCCCGGGACGGCCGACCGGGCTGCGGCGACGACTTCGGGCGCGGCCTGCTCCTGCTGCTTCTGCGTGCCGTTCAGCTGGGTGGCGACCAGCAGGCTGTGCCCGTCTTTGGACCGCAGCCATGCATCACCCGTTGTCGTCGCCGACCAGACCGTTTTCACTTCAGGTCGCCGGGCCAGGGCCGCCGCCACGGCGTAACTTCCGTCGGCCACTCGTGCTGCAGATGCCTTGGGCATGGATGCGGAGTCTGCATCGTCTGCAGGGGATGACACAGAGAACACCAGATCGGGCGCGGGCACGCCCAGTTGCTGCGCCTGCCGGTGCGCCTTTAACGCCTCGGCATTGTGGGCGACCGTCCCTCCTGGGCTCAGCTGCGACACCGCCCACGGTGCCAGCGCGCCGGCGAAAAGCACCGTCAGCGTCGCGCCTGCCACGATCAGCCAGGCGCGCCGGCGCGTCTTTGCCCGTAGTGGTACCTCATCTCGTGCCCTCTGGTTGTCTCGCATCAGGCGGCCTCGAACAGCAGCACGGCGTTCTGCCCGCCGAACCCGAACGAGCAGCTGATTCCCGTGCCCATGGTCAGAGGGCGCGGGCTGGCGGCCACGATGTCGAGTTTGTGATCGCCGTCCTGGAACTCGAAGTTCGCCACCGGCGGGATGCTGGCGTGCCGCAGGGCGAGCACGGTGTAGGCCGCCTCGATCGCACCGGCTGCCCCGAGCGAGTGGCCGATCACGCCCTTGGGCGCTGTGACCGGTGGCGGCTGGTCGCCGAAGATCCGAGTGAGGGCGGCCGCCTCCACAGTGTCGTTGGTCGGGGTGGAGGTTCCATGGGCATTGATGTGGCCGATGTCCTGCGGTCGGCACCCCGCGTCCTCCAGCGCCGTGGTCACAGCCTGGATGACGCCGCGGCCCTCGGGGTGCGGAGCGATGGGGTGGTGGGCGTCAGCGCTGGATCCAAAGCCGCGCAGCAGAGCCTGGACGGACACGCCACGGGAGCGCGCGGCGGTCAAGGGCTCGAGGACCAGGACGGCGGCACCCTCACCCAGGACGAATCCGTCGCGTGCGGAGTCGAAGGGCCGGCTGGCGAGGTGGGGCTGGTCGCGGCGCCGGGACAGGGCCCGCATCCGTGCAAAGCACGCGGCCGTCATCCGGGAGCGGGCGGACTCGGCGCCTCCCGCCAGCACGATGTCGCACGTTCCCGAACGCAGCAGGTCGCGGGCTACGCCGATCGCGGTCGCGCCCGAGGCACAGGCGGTGGACACGGAAAAGTTCGGTCCCCGGGCCCCTAGATCGATCGCGACTTCGCCGGCTGCCATGTTGGGGTTGCTGCGCGGCACGCTGAGCGGGGAGACCCGGTCAGGGTGGCCCGCCGAGAGGTGCTGGAAGGCCTTTTCGTACGCGGTCAGGCTGGTTCCCCCTACCCCCAGGACGACGCCGACGCGCTCAGCCCGCCAGGTGTGCGGGTCGAGAGCCGCGTCACGGACCGCGCGACGGGCAGCCACCATGGCGAACTGGATGAAGTCGTCCAGGCGGCGTGTGAGCCGGCCGAGTTCTGCTTCGGCGTCAAGGCCGGTGATCTGACAGGAGAAGTCGACCGGCAGCCCGTGAAGAACGGGATCGGCGGCCGCCGTGGAGCGGCCCGCGCAGAGAGTGGCCCAGTTGGCCTCCGGAGTGAGTCCCGCTGGAGTGACCAGGCCGAGGCCGGTGACCGCGATATCAGTGGGCATCGTCGAAACCTCGTGCCGCTTCGCCGAGCGTCGCGGACGGTGAGAGGTCCAGGGTCTCCTCGGAGAGGATGATCCCGAACTCTTCCTCCGCCGCCACGACGAGTTCCATCAAGGACAGGGAGTCCATCCCGAGGTCCTCGAAGGTGGTGGCGGGCTTGAGCTCCTGCGGGAGGACGGGCACGTTCAGGTGTTTGGTCAGCAAAGTGACAAGGAGGTCAGGCAGCGCGTGCCGCTGTGCCGGCAGGTCAGCCGCCGATTCGGCTGCATACGTCATTCTGTGACTTCCTGTCTGATTGGGCGTCAGGCATCTGGCCTGTTCGCGTTATTGATGCGTCCGCTCGGCGTTCATCCGGGCGTAGACGTCGCGGGCGCGGGCCGCCCGTGTCTGCAGAGCCTCGACATGCAGGCCGATCCGGGACTGTGCCTGCTGTCCCGCCGGGCCGAGCGCCGGCATCTCCATCACGCCGAGCGCTCGCAGCAGGGGCAGGACGACGTGCTCGTGATGGATGTCCAGGTTGAAGATGCCCGCCGCAGCGACGCGCGCGGCCCGTGCCCGGAAGCCGGCGATCGCCGTGCCGGGCATCTCGAAGCCGCACAGAACGTCCGCCAGGGCTGCCATCGCCTCGTCGGGGAATGCTTGCAGGGCGTCGTGGTACAGCCCTCGGTAGAACAGCATGTGCAGGTTCTCGTCGGCCGCGATCCGGGCCATCAGCGCCTCGCCCACCCGGTCGCCGCACAGAGCGCCGGTGTTGCGGTGCGCCTGCCTGGTCGCCAGCTCCTGAACGGTCACATACGCCAGGCAGTGCAGCGGAGAGAGCCAGCCGGCGGACCACCCGGTCTCCATGTGGCTCATCCGCAGGCGTTCCAGAGCGACGGGATCCACCGCCCGGCGTGCATGGATGAAAGCCCGCAGCGCCCCCGCGTGCCGGTCCTCCTCGGCTGTCCACCGGTGCACCCACGCGCCCCAGGCACCGTCGCGCCGCAAACGGGTGGCGATCTCGAAGTGATAGCTGGGGAGGTTGTCCTCCGTCAACAGATTGATCACCAAGGCGTCCTGTACGGCCCGGGCCAGAGCTGACTGGTGCAGCTCCCACGCCGCGCCGCCGAGCGGCCCGTCGAAGTCCTGTGCCTCGCTCCAGGGGACGAACTGATGCGGCAGCCAGTCTTGTGCGACAGCCAGGTGCCGCTCCAGCAGCCGCTCGACCGACGGCTCCAACTCCCGCAGCACATGCTCCCCCTCAGCGCACGCCACAGCCCACCCCAAAGCATCTCGGCATCCGGATGTATCACCGTTTGAACGCCGCGAGGAGCACGTGAGAAACGGCCTTCCACTCGTTCGAGCGAGGCAGCCTCCACTGGAGGACACCGCCCGGGGCCGACGGTGATAGTGGTCTCTCACGCAGCCGGCCGCCCATCATTCCGCCGGGAGCCACATAAACCGGCCGTGAGGGAAGGAAAGGTGTGAATCCCTCGACATTCTTCGAGCTGCCCGCGGCGCTGCTGGTGCTGCTGTTCACCGTTGCCGTCGAGCGCCTGACCGAGTTGTGGCTGTCTTGGAAGCACGCGCGCTGGGCGAAGTCGGCGGGCGGGCTGGAGTTCGGACGAAAACAATTTCCCTTCATGGTCGCCGCGCACATCGGGCTCTTCGCGGGCATCCTGACCGAAGCGGCGGCCGGGCACCGGCATTTCCTGCCATACCTGGGCGGTCCCGCCCTGTGTGTGCAGGTACTGGTGCACGCCGGCCGCTGGTGGTGCGTGCGCTCCCTCGGGCCTCATTGGAACACCCGCGTGATCGTCATCCCCGGCATGCCCTTGATCCGCCGCGGGCCATACCGCTGGCTCCGTCACCCCAACTACCTTCTCGTCGCCGTCGAAGGCATCACCCTTCCCCTGGTCTTCAATGCCTGGATGACGGCAGTGCTCTTCACCGCCGCCAACGCGGCTGTTCTCACCGTGCGACTCCGGACCGAAAACGCCGCTCTGCGCCTCGCGGCATGACATCCCGCCAGACCGGCGAGGGCCGCCTGCTCTGGAACCCCACACCGAAGTACGCAGAGTGCGCCGCCACCTGCCGCGATTCCAGCAGGGCCTGACACCTGGCCCGCCAGTCACTGGCGCAGCCCTGCCCGCTGCAGGAGCGGGGCTGCGTCACGCCTCGATTGCGGCGCTCACCGCACGCGATGCACCGAAGCAGCACCGACTTGCGTAACTTATACGGATTACGGCTGTTATGTGAATGGGCTGCTCGTGCGCCCCGCCCGGGTACCCGCCCCTCTTGAGGAGGACGTTCACCATGAGCATCTGTCACACCCTCCAGCGCGCCGCCGTCGCCGCCACCGTCGTGTCCGCATCACTGCTCACACTGCCGTCCCCCGCGCAGGCGGCACAGCTGCCTCCCGCATGCCAGACGGCCATCGCCGAGTTCCAGGACAAGCTCCCCGTCCAGCAGTTCACGGTCCCCGACAAGGTCAAGAGCACCCTTCTGCAGGAGCTGCTCATGCTGAGCGACGCCGATCAGCAGAAGTTCACCGAGAACGCGTGCAGTGCGTGGAACACGTGGTCCACCGCAAACGCGACGGCCGTGGCGAAGGACCTCGACACCCGCTACCAGAACACCGCCGGCCTGGAGTGCCAGAAATTCGTCAGCGCCACTATCGGAACCCTGCAGAAGTACTCACCGAACATTCCGGCGGCGACCCGCCCCATGGAGACTGTGGCCAAGAAGGTCTGGGGCAACGCCATGCAGAAGCTTTCCACTGCAGCGACCAACACCACCTGCCAGCAGGCCTACAGCAACGCCAAGGCTGGTTGGTGACAGGCAAGCCACCACGGAGATCACGTCCCGCGCTCCTCACAGCACCTGCTCGCCGCCAGCGCGCGGGTGCTGCCGAGACGCTGAGCGCGGACGACGGGAAGCCTCGGCCTGCAGCCGCCACACCGCGCCACCCCGGCACCGTGCGGGCCGTCACCCGAAAGTGAGTAACACGTCCCCGCGTTCACCGCTTCTGGCCTGCGGAATATCTCCGTCACCCGCAGGCTCACGGTCCGTCGCAGTCGGCCGCCGCCTCGGACTCGTCGGGCAGCGCCTCCATAAGCGCGGCCGGCCGCCGCACCACGAGGTGCTGGACCTCATACGACATCTCCTTGACGTGGGGAGCCGGTGACGGGTGATAACGGCCCGCGGACACCGACAGGTTGACGATGAGGTAGGCGTGCCAGGCACGCCCCACGCCTTGGCGGTCGGCGAACACCCGGCTGCCGTTCACCCACCAGATCACGGACCTCGGGCCGAACTCAACGCGAAGGTCGACCCACGCGCCCGGGCCGATAGCAGGATCGCGGTAGTAGAGGTTGCCGCCGCGGACGTGGTTGGTCAGCTCCAGGAGGTCGGGGTTGTCGGGGTGGTATTCGAAGACATCGATCTCCTGGTCGCCGTCCCGCCAGGTCCAGATGGCCGGCCAGGCCCCGGCCTCGTACGGCAATCTGACCCGTGCCTCGAGCACATCCCCGGCACGGACGGTGAAGGCCTCCTCGCTCCCCTCTGTGGTGAGCAGGCCCGTGTCCCACCGGCCGTCCTTGCGGAGGGTGGCACGGAAGGTGCCCGAGCGGCTGTACGCGGGATCCGCCGTCAGGTGATCCAGTTTGTTGTCGCCGGGGTTGACCGGTCCGCCGTTCGGATATGCCCACGAACGCCCTGCCACCCATTGACGGGTAGACCCGAAGTCCGCCGTAAAGACGACCTCAGGTCCAGACGAAATCCCCTCCGCCGACGGTGTCCCATCGCATGCAGGATTCTCCATGCGCAGATGCTGCTCCATATATGACTTCGGCATGCAAATGCCCGTGAACCCACGGAAAGGACAACTCGGACGAGCGAATCCGCATCGCCAAGTCGGCGACCTCGTCCCGGTGCGGTCGTAGAACTTCACCGCCACCTCGACCGCTGCCAGTTCGGGCACCCGGTGATGCCGCCGCCCAGGAAGACCGACGGGGCGTCCCCGCTGTAGGAGGCGGGGGCCTCGATGTAGCGCAGGGAGCGGGGCGGCAGCAGCGGGAACCCGTCGACGGCGATCGCGTCCAGCAGCGGAGCAGAACGGGGCCGGGAGCGTACTTGCGGGCGTTGGTGACCAGCTCGCTGACCACCAGCTGGGTGAGGTCCCTGGGCCCCGCCGGACGGGAGAACCCTGGGGCACATGGCCAGGAGGAACACCGGCGGTGCAGCCAGTGCGGCGCTCGGCTGCTCGGAACGAAGACCGCCCGTACGAAACTCAGTTCGTCAGCTCGGGACAGCGCGCGACACACGTCCGGGTGGTACTTTCCCGCGCGGGTGCATTCTGGCCGTCCGGGATCGGGCGGGCGGCAAGAGTTGGGTCATGATCATGGATCCCGATGCCAACCCCGAAAACCCCGAAGCTCCCGGTACCCCCGGCGGGCCCGCACCTGCGCCCTCCCGTCGTACCGTCATCGCCGGCGCGGCCGCGGTCGCCGGAGCCGGCGGGCTGACGGTCGCCGCCACCTCCGCCGGGACCGCGCAGGCCGCCCCCGCCACCGCGGTCACCGACTGGGGCGCCTGCCTGACGATCGCCCGGGCCATCCTCGTACGGGACGACGAGGACCAGCCGCTCGTCCCGCGCTACGCCGACATCCTCCTGAACAACGGTCTGCCCCGCTCGCGCCGCCCCGGCAAGAAGGTGCTGATCGTCGGCGCCGGGCCGGCCGGCCTCACCGCCGCACACCTCCTGCGCGAGGCCGGCCACCAGGTCACCGTCATCGAGGCCAACGCCAACCGGGTCGGCGGCCGGATCAAGACCTTCCGCACCGGCGGCCACGAGAACGCCGCCCAGCCCTTCGCCGACCCGAAGCAGTACGCCGAGGCCGGCGCGATGCGCATCCCCGACAGCCACCCCCTGGTCACCGGACTGATGGACAGCCTCGGCCTCAAGCGCCGTCGCTTCCACCTGGTCGACGTGGACGCGGCCGGCCGCCCCGCCTACCGGACGTGGATCTACGTCAACGGCATCCGCGTCCGCCGCGCCGACTACGCGCGCGCCCCGCAGACGCTCAATCGTTCCTTCGGAGTGCCGCGGGCGTACGAGTCCGTCCCCGCATCGCAGATCGTCCGCGACGCCTTCGCCCCCGTACGCAAGGAGATCGAGGGCAAGAAGGACAAGGAACTCGTCGAGGGCTGGGCACGCGTCATCCAGCGCTACGGCCACATGTCGATGTACCGCTTCCTGACGGAGGAGGCCAGGCTCGACGAGCGGACCATCGACCTGATCGGAACCGTCGAGAACCTCACCTCCCGCCTGCACCTCGCCTTCGTACACAGTTTCATCGGCGCCTCCCTGATCAGCCCCGACACCGCCTTCTACGAACTGCCCGACGGCACCGCCACCCTGGCCGACGCCATGTACGCCCGCGTGAAGGACCTGGTACGGCTCGACCGCCGTGCCACCCGCATCACCCACGGCGAGGGCAAGGTCAGCGTCGAGACCGTCTCCGAGGGCCGCGGCGGCAGCCCCGTGCGGCGCGAGACCTTCACCGCCGACACCGCCATCATCACCGTCCCCTTCTCCGGGCTGCGCCACATCCCCGTCGCCCCGGCGCTCTCGTACGGCAAGCGGCGCGCGGTCACCGAGCTGCACTACGACGCCGCCACCAAGGTGCTGCTCGAATTCAGCCGCCGCTGGTGGGAGTTCGACGAGGCCGACTGGAAACGTGAGCTGGAGGCCGTGCAGCCCGGCCTGTACCGGAAGTACCAGACCGGGCAGACGCCGACGAACGGAATGCTGCTGGGCGCCCACTCCTCCGTCCCCGAGGGCCACATCTCCGCAGGCCAGCGCTCCCACTACGCCGCCTGCCGCGTGGTCACCCGCGACCAGCCCGAGGCGGCCGGTGTCATCGGCGGCGGTTCGGCCACCGACAACCCCAACCGCTTCATGTTCCAGCCTTCCTACCCTGTCGAAGGCAGCGCCGGCGGCGTCATCCTCGCCTCCTACAGCTGGTCGGACGACGCCCTGAAGTGGGACTCCCTGGACGACGAGGAGCGCTACCCGCGCGCCCTCGCCGGGGTCCAGGAGGTGTTCGGGCAGCGCATCGAGGTGTTCTACACCGGCGTCGGCCGCACCCAGTCCTGGATGCGCGACCCGTACGCCTACGGCGAGGCGTCCGTACTGCTGCCCGGCCAGCACACCGAGCTCTTCCCCCACGTCCGCAAGGCCGAGGGCAACCTGCACTTCGCCGGCTGCCACACCTCCATCAAGCCCGCCTGGATCGAGGGAGCCCTGGAATCCGCGGTGCGGACCGCCCTGGAAGTGCACACGGCGTAGCGGGCCGCCCAGACGTCGCGCCGTCAGCTCTCGGCGAGCACGATCAGCCAGTCCCCCTCCGAGAACCGGACCCGCTGCCGCTTGTCGGGGTTGATCCGCACCCCGTAGTCGGGGCCCGTGGCGCTCCGCGCGCGCAGCCGGTAGCCGACCGCGCATTCACGGCGCCGGCGCGCCGACTCGACGGCGGTGGCGAAGGAGACCTCATGACCGGCCCGGACGTAGTCCGCGGCCGGCTTGAGGTGGAACTCGTGCCCCTCCGCCGTGAACAACTCCTCGAAGACCCCGGCGAGATACGGGCTCTGCGAGATCTGGGTCATCAGCAGGCTGATCAGCCTGCCGCTCACGATGAAGTCGGCGCCGTCCCGGGCGGGCGCGAGGAGCCGGTTGCCGTCGTCGGACATCTCGGTGGTGAGCGCGAGTTGCCGCTGCGCGGCGTCCGCGACGGCCCGCAGATGCAGCAGGGTGAGCAGTGTCCTGTCGTCCGCCCGGGCCTCAGGATCCGGCACCGGAGCGAGGGAGTTAACAGGCGGGTCCGAGGCCGAGCCGCAGGCCGGGGCCGCGAGCTCCGTCTCACCGATCACGATCACGCTGTCGTACGAGGGCACGTCCAGCTTGGCCAGGGTGCGCGGATCGGTGATGTCCCCGTCGTGGAAGGAGACTTCGAGGTGGGACCGCTCGGCCGTGACGGCCCGGGCGCCGCGCGTGGCCGCGTACTCGCCGAGCGACACGACGTCCAGGGTGGTTCCCGGGCTCACGTACTGGTCGAGCTGCTCGATGACGAGCGGGGCGCGGCGGTTCCAGCCGAGCAGGAGGAGGCGTTCGGCCTGGGCGGTCCTTGGCTCGGCCGTCACGATCGCGTTCTCCTCGACACGGGAGGCCACGTCCGTCCGCACGGCCGTGTCGTCGTCCTGGGAGATGACGATGATCCGGTCGCCCGGGCCGATCGCCGACCCCGGATCCGGATTGAGGGTGACGCTGCCGTCGGTGTGCAGCAGGCCGACCGCCGAGGACGTGGCGAACGACAGCAGCGCCTCGCCGAACGTACGCCCCACCAGGCCCCCGGCGGCGACCGGGTAGAACTCGTCTCCCTCGAAGTCCAGCAACTCCGAGTAGACGAGGGAGAGGCCGGGCTGCCGGGCCGTCGAGACGAGGAGCCGGGCGACGATGTCATCGACGCACAGGACGTGCCCCGTGGGCCCGGCAGCCAGCCTGGCGGTCATGTGGTTGCGGGAGTCACGGACGGCGGCGACCACCACCGCCTCCCCTTCACCGAACCCGGGGACGGCCGCGTCGAGGGCCAGCAGCGTCTTCACCACATGGGCGTCACCGGTATCCCCCGTGGGAGGCAGCACCAGCACCGCCTTCGCGGTGCGCGGACTCACCCGGCACAGCTCGGTGGGGTCGGTGGTGCTCCCGTTGCGGCAGATTATCCGCGTCCTGCCACTGTCGCCGACGCGGGTGGAGATCTCGTCCTCCATCCACACCTTGTCCTGCGGGGCCAGCACGGCGACGGCGGAGCGGCGCTGGTTCGCGTTCGCGGCCACCAGCTCCCCGATCACGGGAAACACCTGGTCCGACCACCCCAGGACGACGGTGTGCCGCATCTCCACCACGGTGGAGTGACCCAGGCGCAGCAACATGATGCGCCGGTTGATACCCGTGGTGATCAGACTGACCAGGGTTGACACGAAGAGCAGCGCCACCAGCGCGAGCGACACGGAAGCCAGCACGTAGAGCGGGGAACCGACCGCACCCCCGATCTTCAGCGTCTGACCGACGCTGACCCACACCGCGGTGAGCCGGCCGGAGAGCGTTGCCGGAGCAGCCCGGTCGGACCAGACAAGGACCATGCTCGCCGGAACGACAACGGCGAGGCAGGCCAGGGCCAGCCAGCCGATGAGCGCGGTCGTTCCCCCCGAGACCAGATGGTCGAAGCGGTACCGGAGACGGAGCCGGAGTGACGTCGTGTGCTGCTGCGCCACACAAACTCCCGTACATGAGTCGACGCGCCGATCGGAGCGGCTGCCCGCCACCCCAGAAATCACCCTAGGCAGATCCCTGCTCCCGCCCCCCTTGAACCCGACCGACCTCACTCAGAGGTATGAACGCACCATGGAAGCCAGGCCCGGCGGGGCACCGAGCGCGACGTCGGTGCATACCGATCCGGCCTCGCCCCACGACCACGACCGTGGAAACCACAGCCCGCAGGGATGTGCCCTGGCAGCGGCCGCCGAGCTGCGGAGCGACACAGGGCAACCCACCTTCACCTTCCAGCCCGCCTGAACTTCTTTCACAGCTGTGGATCGTCCGATCCGGACGTCATTCGCCGGCACCTCTCCAGCGTCTCCCTGTCGCCCGCAGGAGTTGAGGTGGCGCGGGTATCGGGCGGCTCAGACGTTCGCGCGGCTGCTTGCGGATGCGACGCCGCCGAACCCACCGCGCTCGCCGGGAGCAGATCGGGCGCCGAAAACTGACGGGCAGGGTGACGGAGTGCACCGCCCGGCACCCCACGCCCGCGGCCGTGCTGTGCCGGACTGGCTGCCGTCCATGAGGTTCTACGGCACGGCCGGGGTCGGGGCCGGAGGTACCCATCGGTGGGTGCGCGGCGCCTGCGAGCGTACGCCGTAGTCGCCCTTGAGCTCCTCCGGGATCGCGTACTGCATGACCCTGCCACGGGTGAGTGAGGCCAGTTCGAAGGTGGTGAGCAGGCTGCCCGCCTTGTCCAGTGCCCACTCGCCGAGGGGGCTGCTGTCTTCCACCGTCTCCAGCAGGCCGAGCACGACGGCCACGGCCTTGGCGGCGGTGTCCCAGGGGCTGTCCCCCGCAAGCCGTGTCGCTTTACGGGAGAGCTGGCTCTTGAGCCTGTGTCGTGCCACCGCGAGCTGTCATGCCTCGTTCCTCCCTCCCCGACATGATTGAGATCACGCCCCTGAGGGGCGGCTCGGCCGGCAGTTGTCCAGTGCATCAACTCGGCCCACTCCTACGGCAACGCGCGCTCAGGCGCAGGTACTCAAAGCCATTTACACAAGATCGTCGATCAAGCGCGACTTGTGCGGCTGTAGGCCGCTATACGGGCGGCCCCGCTTGTTTTAGCGGAGGCCAGTCCTCTGCTGCTTACCTTCTGGAGCTTTGCCGTGACTGTGGAAATTCAAGCTGCCGAGCCGCTTCCAGGCTCGGTGTACGCGCCATAGAAGAGCCCGGCCGGTAGTAACGGCCCGGCCGGGCTTTTCACAGGGCGTGCGCCAGTGACCTGGCGGCGCCTGCTGAACAGACGAGCGTCAGGCGGGGGTGATGTTCTCCGCCTGGGGGCCCTTCTGGCCCTGGGTGACGTCGAAGTTCACCTTCTGGCCTTCCTGAAGCTCGCGGAAGCCGGAGCTGGCGATGTTCGAGTAGTGGGCGAAGACGTCCGGGCCGCCGCCGTCCTGCTCGATGAAGCCGAAGCCCTTTTCGGCGTTGAACCACTTAACGATGCCGCTGGCCATGTGTCCTCCAAGGGGACTCGAAATCGGTCCCGCACCGTGCGGGGAACCGGAGGTGATCGCCCTGATCCTCAGAGACGGTGGACAACAAAATCGCCCGTGAAGGTGTGCTCACGGGCGACCGGTACTTCGGAACCATGACAGCTACCGCAGACGGTACACGCACTGTTCTGCTCGCACCACGAGAACACCTATCCGCCGCGGCACGCGTCCCGGCGAAGCAGACCGGACCGGCTTGGCGAATGGACGGCTTTGACGTGGCACTGCCACGGCAGGCGGGCCACCGCGTTCCGTCCCCCGGCGCCGGCCAGCCGCTGACGAGCCTGCCGCCCGAGCCGGGCGGGAGGAGGATGAGAGTTCGTCAGCAGCTCACGCAGCCACCGGTTCACCGCCACGGTCGGCCGGGGCCCCGATGAGTCCTCGAAGAGAAGGTCGTCCTCGATCAGGACCGGCATCCCGTCCGGGACTGCGGGCTTGACCGACACCTGCCAGTCCTCCCACCCGCGAGAGGAATGGAACACATTTTGGCGGACACGACAGAGTGCAACATGCAAACCCGCAGGCCCGACCCCTCCCGTACCCCATGAGGGACACGACATCAAAGCGATAAAACAGGGGATCAGGTCGTCGCGCCGGACTTCGGTGAGCACGGTCCGGTAGAGGCCCATCCGTACCTTGAGCTCATCCAGAGGGAAGCCCATTACCTTTCTTGTAGAGCCCGGTTCGGGTTCGTGGCCTCCGGCGCCGGTATGACTCGTTGCCCCTGTCCTTGATGAGCGAGGCGAACGAGGCGAGGAACAGGGCCCGTCACGGTGCTGCACAAACACGGCAACTGCGCGTGTGCCGGCACGGAGGCGGCAGCTTCCCCTGTATCAAGTGAGTCCGCGCCGCCGCGAGGCCAGATTCGTCTCACGATAAGGGCTGGTCAGACCCACTCTCATTTACAACTCCACAAACCGAAGCTACTTCGATGACCGTGAAAGTGATAGTGGGCAGGTCAGAGGCCTTGTCAACTCTCATTTTCAGCGTCGACCCTCAGCCCGTCGTCGTCGCCGCCGCGGTGTCACTTCTTCAACTGGGCGTACATGGCTTCCAGGTCGGAGGACAGCTGGGACTTGACCCAGCGGGTGGTGTCGTCGGCCAGCACCTCGTGTGCTCCCGCCTCGATGCCGTCGAGTGCGGCCACGGCGATGTCGCGGGGGTCGGCCTTGGGCGCGTCGAGACCCGAGGTCATGTCGGTGTCCACGTAGGCCATGTGGAGTCCGGTCACCGCGATGCCGCGCGGCTGCAGCTCCAGGCGCAGGGAGTTGGTCTGCGACCACAGGGCGGCCTTGGAGGCGCCGTAGGGCGTGCCGTCGGCCAGCCAGGACAGGGCGGAGTGGGCGTTGAGGATGTGGCCCCCGCCGTTGCGCTCGATGATCGGCACGAAGGCCCGGGTGACCAGCAGCGGCCCGTAGAAGTTGGTCTCCAGATCCCGGCGCACGTCCTCCATCGGGGAGTCGAGGTACGAAGCGCGGACGGATGCCCCGGCGTTGTTGATCAGGATGGTGACGTCCTGGGCCTGCTCGGCTGCGGCTGCCACGGATGCCGGGTCGGTGGCCTCGAGCGCCAGCGGAACGGCATCGGGGTGGGTCACCGTGCGCGGGTCACGGGCCGTGGCGTAGACCTTGCGGGCCCCGCGCGCATGGAGCTCCTCGACCAGCATCCGGCCGATGCCACGGCTGCCTCCGGTGACGAAGACGCCGGCGCCCTTGATTTCTGTCATGACTACCTCCACGAAGATGAAAACCGATCGGTTTCACCTACCGTAAACCGATCGGTTTTTTCATGCAAGTCGGGTTGTGCGGCGGATGACCACGGCACGCGGGGTTCGAGGTGGAGTCGGTGGGGGCGCTCAGGCTTCAGGGGCCGGCCGGCCTCGTGTCCATCGGCGAAGTCCGTACTCACCGGGCGCAGGCCGGTGAAGCCGCGAGTCCGTCGGCAGTGATCGACGTGGCCTGGCTGGGACTCAGGTGGAATGCAGCGGAGTGACGTGAGGAGTGGCGTGCCGTACGGCTCGGTGTCGCCGACGTGCTCGGCGGCGCCCTTGCGAGCCTGGCCCGGGGTCGGCGACCAAGGGCGGCCGACCGCCGACTGCACAAGGACAGCTCAAGTACGGCGGGCGGGTCGGGGAAGGCGCGCGACGACCGGGAGGACAGGCCCGACGGCCCCGACGGCCTTTGTGGCGACGCGACCTCGCGACGAGAGGCCCGGTCCGCGGGGGCCGGCGCGGCCCCGTACAGACGGGTCACGCACCCGGCGTGAGCTGGAGCCCACGTACCAGAGTCGCGGGATGATCCGGCCTCCGATCCGGCCCTCCCCGTGTCGCCTGTCGCCGCCGCGACACCGCACCGGTCGCCGAGCGCCTCGACGCCACACGCAAAGGCGCCCCGGTCGCTGGTGCGTTGGGAGGGAAACGGATGAGGCCGGTGGGTGACAATCGATCCCACGACTGTGGCGCTCGACGGACGTACTGCTGAGGATCACCCTGTGCGAGATGGAGTCGCCCATGTCCGCCGTGTGGATCTCCGGTGCTTCTTATGGGACCGGAACCACCGGCAGGACGATGCGGGAGGGCCGGGCGGGGTCGTGGTAGACGCGCTGGCGGGCCACTCGGGCCGTGGTCGCGCTCTCCTCGGGCTCGCCCGTGTTGAGGTTGCGGTCCCAGCGGGGGAAGTTGCTGGAGGTGACCTGGACCCGTATCCGGTGCCCCGCCCGGAAGACGATGCTGGTCGACCACAGGTCCACAACATGCTCGGCCGCCTCCCCCGGCGTCGCCGCGCGCACCCGCACGATGCCGTCGGCCACATTGCGGGAGACACCGCTCTCATCGACGTCGCACAGGCGTGCCACCCAGTCGGTCGAGGGTCCGTCCGTGGCGGCGAAGAGCACGGCCCGGATCCGGCCGGTCACCTCGACGTCCTCGGTGAGCGGTTCGGTGGTGAAGACCAGGACGTCGTCCCGCGCCTCCACGGCCGCCTGGTCGAGCGGTCCGGGACGGAACTCGTCGGTGTTCAGGAGCCCACCGCCCATGAGAAGCGCGCCGCCGGTGGTCGGCACCGGGTCCATGGGGTCGTAGGTGAACTCCTCGGCCTGCTCGGCGGTGGACGGCGGCTCAGGGGTCAGGCGTCCGTCGGCGCGCAGGTGGAAGTCCGTGTCCACGGCCCGGGACAGGGGCCATTCCGCCTCCTCGCGCCACTGGTTGATGCCCATGACGAACAGCAGCACCGTGCCCGTGTCCGGCTCCACAGCTCCACTGTCGCCGCCGCCTTCGCCTTCGCCTTCGCCTTCGCCTTCGCCTTCGCCTTCGCCGAGGGTGCGCCGGAACCAGTCGAACTGCATGTCGTGCAGGCGTCCGCGCATGCCCATGAAGTCGGAGTGCGCGCCGAACCCGAAGTTGACGTCACCGACCACGTGCCGCCAGTTGGTGTGGGTCCACGGGCCCATGACCAGCGTGGCGGACCGGCCGGCGCGGCGCATGGCGGTGAAGTTGTCGAGTGTGCCCTGGCCGAAGATGTCGAACCAGCCGCCGACCTGGAAGGTGGGCAGATCGACCTCGCCGTGCCGGCCCGCGACAGTGCAGGACGCCGCCCACTCGGGCTCGCGCCGGGAACGCTCGTAGCCCAGCTCGGGCAGGTCGTGCCGGGCGAACGCGGGAAACCGCCCGGCGGGCAGCTCCCCGTAACCGCCGCTCGCCAGGCCGTCGAAATCCTGCACGAGCCCGGTGATGCCGTTCACGAACCCGTCGAGGTCGGTGGAGTGACGGCGCATCAGGGTGTCGGCCCCCTGCAGGAGCGACCAGGGCACGCTGAGGCCGAGCTCGATCGCACCGCCACGCGTCCACAGCCCGTCGTCCGGGTCGGACCAGGTGATCATCGGCGCGATGGCCTTCAGCTCCGGTGGCTTCGACAGCGCCGCCATCCACTGGGTGTTGCCGAAGTAGCTGCCGCCGATCATGCCGACGGAGCCGTTCGAGCCGGGCAGCGCGGCGGCCCACCGTACGGTGTCGTAACCGTCGCTCACCTCATACGTGAACGGCTCCCACTCCCCCTCGGAGGCGAACCGGCCACGGGTGTCCTGGAGGACCACCAGGAAACCGTGCCTGGCCGCCGCCAGCGAATCGAGTACGACGCCCATCATCGGGGTCTGCTTGCCGTACGGCAGCCGGCTCAGCAACACCGGCCACGGTCCCGTACCGCCGGGCCGATAGACATCCGCGCGCAGCACCGTGCCGTCACGCATCTCTGCCGGAACGTCGAACTCGATCTGTATCTCCGCCATGCGCTGCTCCTTTGCGTGCCACGACGCTGTCGGGCACATGGTCGAACGTGGTTCCCGTCCCGCACTACACCCGAACGGGGGTGACTACAGCGCTCTCGGGGCGGTCACGCCACCGCGTTCAGCAGGCCGGCCAGCAGGTCGGGCCGTTCCAGGGCGATGAAGTGGCCTGCTCCCGGCACCTGCGTGAAATCGGCGGCCGGCAGCAGCTCCTTGTCGGCTTGCCGGTCCGAGGGCCGGGACCAGTCCTTCTGCCCGTAGACGAGGTGGACGGGTGCCTTGACCTCGGGGTAGCGCGAGCGGGCGGCGATGAGGCTGGGCAGGCTCTGGTACACGCCCCGGGCGACGGTCGAGTAGCCGGGGCGGCCGCCCACCTGGAGGAGTTCGTCGAGGTAGTCCTCCCGCAGCGCGGTCTTGTCGACCAGCCCGCCCTGCAGGATCCGGCGGACGACGGGCTTGGGCTCCACCCCGGCGACCACCGGGCCCACTCCCGGAGTGAGGACACCGCTGACCACCACACGGGCGAGAAGGCTGGAGCGGGCGATACCGCCGGGGAAGTCGTGCGTGTTGACCGCGACGACGCGCCGGGCACGATCTCTGAGCAGCCCATCCCCGGCAGGTCCAGGGCACACACGGCGTGCTGGTCCGCGATCAGCGGGATGAGATCGCGGAAGTGCTCGGGCCTGGGTGCGCACGGTGTGCAGCAGGCCCACGGGAGCACCGGTGCCCGCTCTGAGGTAGCGCAGAGTCCCCTCGTCGCTGCGGTGTCCTGCGCGCGGGGCGATGGTCTGGCTGATGGTCCCCGGAATGTGAATCGTGGGACGGGACTCGTGGCTGGGCATCTCGCTGGCTTCCCTTTGTGTGAACTGCTGCGGACGCGTGATTCGGAGAGGGTCCGCCCGAAGGGTGCGTGACCACGGCCCAGCCCTTGGACTCATTGAGAAACCGACCGGTTTCCACCATCGTAAACCAATCGGTTTCCGAGCGCGAGACCGAGGTCGCCACCTGCGGCGACAGGGTCAGCGCACAGGAGAGACGCGAGAGTGTCATCCGCACTGCGGTCGCCGATTCCGCACTCAAGGGCTACTACGGCACCCCTGAACGCTCCAGCTGCAGGTGTAGGGCTACGCCGCCGAGGCCAAGGGCGATGCGGCCAAGTGGTCCGGGCCGACCGGATGAGACCCCAGGAAGCCGCGTACCTGCTGTTGGGCACTGATATCGACGAGACGACGGCCTTCCTGGCGCACGGCACGCCCCTCAACACCCGTACGACCACCGTGCTCCCCTCGATTGCGGGGAATCGCGGGCGGGAGCCATCGCCCTGGGGAGGGCACGGTCACGACACCTGCTCGAAAGGGGATGCGTCAGCGCACGCCTGCCGCATCGAGCAGGGTGGTCACGGTGGGCGCGATGAGCCCGGTCAGATTGTCGGCGCCGATCCCCGCGCGGGCGCTGGCGCCGTCGAAGACCAGGATGAGCTGCCGGGCCAGCAGGTCGGGGTCGCTCGCGCCGCCCCGTTCGGCCTCGGAACGGAAAAAGGCCGTCAGGTTCGCTTTGATCCGGTGGGCCACCCGGCTCGCGGGGTGGTCCTGATCCTTGAGCTCGATCTGCACAGCCAGGTACCGGCAGCCACGGAAGTCGGGCGCACCCGCCTGCGACTCCACCCGCTCGAAGACGTACAGGATCCGCTCACGGGGGGAACGGCCGTCATCCGCCGGAGGCAGGGCCCTCGCCACGAAGGCAGCGGCACGCTCCTTCAGGCTTGCCGCCAGCAGTTCGTCCTTGCTCTCGAACAGTTGGTACATGGAGCGCTTCGACACCCCCGCCGCCTTGCACAGCGCCTCGACGCCGATGCCGACGCCGTCGCGGTAGGTGAGCGTGGCCGCGGCCTCCAGCAGCCGCTCCCGGGGACTTTGCTTCACTTCGGTAGTCATACCGCGAGGTTAACTCGAATCGGACGAAATATAAACCGATCGGTTTCCGTGGGGTGTCGGGGAGACGCCCGACGCCGAGCGCACGAAGGCAGGCCACTCAGAGGCTCGGCAACGGTCTTGGCGGAGAGACCGTCGCAGAGCCCTGTTGATGCGCGCCTCTTGCCCCCAAGGCGGCGACGCACACCGGGGCCACCCCGAGTAGTGGCCCCATCCTGGGTGAGCCGCCTTCCGCTACGCCGGGGCCGCGGCCTTCTCGGGCTCCGTCTCGGCGGGGATGCGGTGCAGCCCTTTGCGGTCGTACCAGCTGGTCACGCCGAAGCCGAAGAGGGCGGCTGCCGCGAGGCCGACGGCCATCATGATCCAGCCCCGGGTCAGGCCGGCGTCGGCCTGGGCGTCGTAGTAGAGGATCGAGCGGATGCCGCCGGTGATCTGCCGCAGCGGTTCGAACTCCGCCAGGAAGCGGTAGAAGCCGGGCAGCGCCTGGATCGGCGTGGTGGCGTTGGCCGTCGGCACCGCCATCCCGATGAAGACCAGCGTGACCACCAGCATGCCGGGCGTACCGAAGACGGCGAGCAGGGTGAGCGCACCGATCCCGGAGACCGCGATGGCGCACACCGAGAACAGCCACAGCAGCGGCAGATGGGCGGCGTGCATGCCCATGAGGCCGACCGCGCCCATCATGACCAGGCTCCCCATCAGCAGCGACAGCCCGGCCATGAGAGTGCTGCTGACGGCGAGGGTCTGCACCCGGGTCGCCCGGATCAGCGGGCGGTGCAGGCGCAGCGGGCCCATGTCGTTGTGGGTGTAGCCGAGGGCGTGGTCCACCTGGCCGCTGATGACGTTGGCGGAGAGCATGCCGCAGACCACCAGGACGAGCGAGTAGTAGAACGCCGTCAGGCCCAGGCCGCTGTGCGAGTCGAGAGGATGACCGTCCTCGACGGTGACGGCGGCCGGGTCGGCCAGCAGGACGCGTGCCGCGGCGGGCAGCTCCGCCTGCCCGGCCCCGCCCTGGGCCGTGAGCTCCCTGCCCACCTGGAGCGAGGCGTTTTCGGCCGCCCGCGTCGTCACAGTCCGGGCCAGACCGGAGCCCACGCTGCCGGCGGACTGGTTGGTCAGCACCGTCAGCGTCGGCCGGGTCGGGACCCCGGCGGTCGCGGCACCGGTGAGTGCGGTGGTGGCGGAGGTGAAGTCGGCGGGGACGACGAGCGCGCCGTACAGCTTGCCCTTGCCGAGTTCCTTCTTCATCTCCTTCTCGTCCATGACCTTCCAGTCGATCCTGTCCCCGCTCGCGGTGGACTTCCTGATCGACTCGGTGATCCCAGCCCCCAGGTTGACCTGCTTACCGCCGACGGCGGCCCCCTTGTCGGCATTGACCAGGCCGACGGGCAGATTCTTCATGTGATCGACGGGATCGATGTTGGCCCCGACGTAGAACACGGTGAACAGCAGCGCGAGGACGCCCGTGATGACGCCGTTGGCTATCCACAGGGGCTTGGCACGCAGGACGCGGAACGGGTGAATCCCACTCATGGCTTACTCCGGTCTCGGACAACACGCTCATATCCGGAGAAGGGCGGACCGCTTCATTGCGGTCCGGCGACCTCGGATGTTCGATCTCGGCACGCACGGCCGTCGACGCGGAACCGGGGGTGCAGCACCCCCACCGGGACTCCGACTGAGGAAACCGGTCAGTTTCAGGGCCATCGTAAACCGATCAGTTTACAAATTCCAAGTCGGGGCGCCGACCCATATCCCAGCAGCGCCAGGAAGCCGCGCGCCGGCGCCACCCCTGTCGTCAGGTCGCTTCGAGCCGCGAGTGGAGCGGTTCGCTCCAGGTCGCGCAAGCGGTCCAGGTCCGTCGCGCCCGACACGGCGTGAGCCGCCGCGGCCAGAAGTCCAGCGGCCTGCACTGCTCCCGCATCCGGAACACCAGGAACACACGGTTCTGGTGCACCGCACTGCGGCCACGCCGATCGCCTCCGGCCCTGGGCACGCTGCGATCCGGTCACGCCTGGCTCTGCTGCGGTCGGCCGCCGTGACCGGCGCGGCGCGCGGGGCGTACCGGCTGACGAAGGCCTACGTCTCCGAGCGCCACCCGTTCGGCGCCCCCTTGCTGCGGATTCCGGCGGTCTCCTCGGGGCTGGCGCCGATGGTCCAACCGCTCCAGGCCGAGGCGGCCCTGACACTGGCCCGGCACGCTGTGACGGCTGGTGCCGGCCCTGCGGGTATCCACGCCGAAACCGGCACCAACCCCGCCGGACCGAATGAAACGAGCGCGGTCGTGGCCGTGGCCCGCATCACCACCGCCCAGGCGGCAACCGAAGTCGCGCGCCCGGCACACCAGTTGCAGGGTGCCATGGGCATCACCCAGGAGTACGCACTGCACCACGTCACCCGGCGGCTGCGGGCGTGGCGCGACGCCGTGGCCAGGTGAACGCGACTGGAGCGACGAACCCGGCAGACGGGCAGCGGACCCCGGCGAGACGGGCGTCTGAACCCAACCGACCCTCGCCGGCTCGTAGGGCGGTCCGTGACCCGCGGATTCCACCGGCAGACGCCGACCGGGGCAGTCCCCGCCGGTCCGGCACCGCCGGGCACCTGGCCGGCCGGACCCTCACCCCGCACCCACCCAACCTCCGGGAGCCCGGACTGTCGCGGAGGGGCTTCTCGGTCTCGCGGACATCAGGCGCCCTCGGGGCGGGCGGCCTCGGCTCCGGGAGTCAGTCCCGGACGACGCCGCTGATCGCGGCGCGGAGGTCGTCATCCTCCGTTTCCGCGCGTGCCGGCGGGAGAGGGGACGCACCGGCGGGGTTGAGCGAGTCGAAGAGCAGGGCCATGAAGCGTGCGCGCATGGACGGTGCGGTGCCGGGGAGCGCGAGGCCCGCGATGCCCATGACGAGGAAGTGCGGAATGTCGTCCGCGGTGACGTCGGTACGAATCTCACCCTGCTCCTGTGCGTGCTCGAGGAGGGGGCGGAGGGACTCGCTGAACCGCTGGAGGGCGTCCACGGCGACGTCGGCGAAGTTGGCGGCGAAGGTGACCAGTCCCCGCTCCTCGGTGATCAGGTCGAGCAGCCGGGTGGCAATGTCCAGGAGGGTCTGGCGCGGGTGCCGGGAGGCCGTGGCGTCGTTGATCAGCGGGAGGAGGTCGGTCTCGAGGATGTCGTCGAGGACGGCCCGGACGATGGCCTCCCGGTTGGGGAAGTGCCGGTAGAGCGTGGCGATGCCCACGCCCGCCTCGGCGGCGATCTGCTCCAAGGAGCCCTCACCCGCGCCGAGGACATCACGTCCGGCCGCGATGATGCGCTCCACGCTGGAGCGGGCGTCGACCCTGCGGAGCCGGCGTGTGCGCGGTGCGCCGTTCGGCATCTCCGAACCTCCCGTTCCGCACCGCAGACTACTCGATCACCTGCGCGACGATAGCACCCTATCGCTTTGATAGTCCCCTATCGTTTTGGTAGTACCCTCTCACTTCGTTCGGATGTGCGTGCCCAACAGGGTGCGCCGGAGAAGGGAGACGGCTTGTGTCTGTGCTGCTGTACCGGCTGGGGCATTTCGCCTACGCCAGGCCCTGGTATGTGATCGCCGGCTGGCTGGCGGTGGTGGCCGCCGTGGTGGCGCTGCTCGTGGTCAACCCCGTCAAGCTGAGCAACGAGGTACGCATCGACGGCACCTCCGCCCAGGAGGTCATCGACGATCTGGCGAAGTCCCTTCCCGAGGCGTCCGGCGGGCAGGGCATGCTGGTGTTCCGCGCGCAGAACGGGACGCGGGTCGACGGCGAGGAGAGCCGCGCCGCCCTCATCGCCGCGGTGGACGCGGTCTACCGCCACGACCACGTCATCGACGCCCGCAAGGTCCTCGCCGACGAGCTGTCCAAGGGGGAGAAGAGTCCGCTGCTGCGGACCCAGGCGGCGGTGGCCGAAGCCGCCGGGCAGCCGACGGGAGGCAAGGTGCCGACCCCGCTGCTGCAGGACGGCCGACCGGTGCCCGGGGTCATCGTCTCGGCCGACGGCTCCACCGCCCTGATGCAGTTCCAGTTCGACGAGCAGACCTTTGAGCTGCCCTCCGGCACGATCGACAGCACCGTCGAGGCCGCAGAGCAGCAGGCCGACCGAGCCCACCTCGACGTCCTGCCGTCGGCGGCGATGCTGGAGATACCCGAGATCGTGGGCGCCGGTGAGATCGTCGGCGTCGTGGTGGCGGCCATCGTCCTGCTGGTCACCCTGGGGTCGGTCGTGGCTGCGGGCCTGCCCCTGATCATCGCGTTGGTCGGTGTCACGTTGGGCGTCGGCGGCGCCTTCACCCTCTCCACCGTCTTCGAGATCCACTCGCTCACCGCCGTACTGGCCCTGATGCTGGGGCTCGCCGTCGGCATCGACTACGCCCTGTTCATCGTCAACCGGCAACGGCGGCTCATCCTGGACACCGGCCTGGACGCGCACGAGGCGACCTGCCGCGCCATCGGCACCGCCGGCAGCGCGGTCTTCTTCGCCGGCAGCACCGTCATCATCGCCCTGACAGGACTGCTGGTGGTCGGTATCACGCTGCTCAGCACCATGGCCATCGCCGCCGCGGCCACGATCGCCATCACCGTCCTGCTCGCCCTGACCCTGCTGCCGGCGCTCCTGGGCCTGGTCAAGGAGCGCATCTGCTCGGCCAAAACCCGGCGCACCGCGCAGCAGCAGGCCTCCGCCGCCGCACGGACACGGGCCACCCGCTGGGGATCACACCTGGTCCGCCACAAGTACCCCGCTCTCGCGGCGGCGTTCCTGATTCCCCTGGTTCTGGCGCTGCCCGCCCTCGACATGAGGATGGGCCTGCCGTCCGGCGCCAGCTACAACCCCGACACCGCACAGCGCCAGAGCTACGAGGAGGTCAGCGACACCTTCGGCCCCGGCTACAACGGACCCCTCATGCTCGTCGCCCGCTCCTCCGACAGCGGGCGGCCGCTCACCCCCACGGCCCTTGCCGCGGTCGTCTCCGAGCTGAAGGACACCGAGGGCGCCACTTCGATCTCTCTGGCAGGTATGAACACCGCCGGCACCGTGGCCGTCCTCAGCCTCGTTCCCGGCGACGGTCCGAACGACGACGGCACCAAGGACCTCGTCACCTCCGTGCGGGACAAGAGCCGGGAGATCCGCGAAACCCATGGCGTCAGCATCGGCATCACCGGCTTCACCGCCCTCGCGATCGACGTGTCCGACCGCCTCGGGGACGTCCTGCCCCTCTACGTGGCCACCGTTCTCGGGCTCTCACTGATCGTCCTGCTCCTGGTCTTCCGCTCGGTCGTCGTCCCGGTGATGGCCACTCTCGGCTTCCTGCTCAGCATCGCCGCCACCTTCGGCGTCACCACGGCCGTCTTCCAATGGGGCTGGCTGCAGGCGCTGTTCGGACTCGACGCGAGCGCACCTGTGGTGAGTCTGCTGCCCATCATCGTCACCGGCGTGCTCTATGGACTCGCCATGGACTACCAGGTGTTCCTGGTCACCTCGATGCGCGAGGCCCGCATGCACGGTGCCGACCCGCTCGACGCGACCGTCTCCGGCTTCGCCCGGGCGAGTGCCGTCGTGGTCGCCGCGGCCACGATCATGGTCTCGGTCTTCGCCGGATTCATCTTCAACGCCCAGCCCATGATCAAACAGGCTGGATTCGCGCTGGCGGTGGGCATCCTCATCGACGCGTTCGTCATCCGCATGACGTTCATCCCTGCCACCATGGCACTCGCGCGGGAGAAGGCCTGGTGGATTCCCGTGTGGCTGGACCGTCTCCTGCCCGATCTGGACGTCGAAGGCGAGAAACTCGCGCAGAAGATCCCGCTCCCCCATCCTGCCGCTCCCCGGCAGCACGCCACAGCGCGGCAGACCTGACGCTCCGTCGGCGAACATGTGCCTGCCGGTAACGCCGAGCCCCCGGTCGTCGGCCGCGGTGCCGGTGCCATCCCGCCGCGGTCGACGGTGGCGCCGGCAGGCGTTCGATGACGGTCTCCCGAGGTGGCCCCGCTGCCGCCCGCCCGCAGGTATGGCTACGGGGTGGGGCCACCACACGTCACACACCGCTGTGCCGCAGACTGGGCACCGATCGCTTGGCCGACCAGGGGATGTATTTCATGGCGGCCCGGCCTTTGACACTGATGGCGGTGCGCGCCCATCCGGACGACGAGGCTACGGGACCGGGGGGTGTCCTGGGGCGATATGCGGCAGAGGGCATTGGCACGGTGCTTGTCACGTGTACCGACGGTGGCTGCGGTGACGGTCCGGGGTGCGAAGCCGGGCGACCCCGGGCATGATCCGGCTGCCGTTGCCGTGCTGCGTCGAGGCGAACTCGAAGCGAGCTGTGACGTCCTGAGGGTCGGTCATCTTGTCACACCAGCCTGACCGGCCCGGCGTCGATCGGCAGGCGGACCAGGAGACAGGGCTTACGGCGCAGGTCCTTGCCCTCGTGGAAGGGCGACAGCCGGTTGAGCTGGTTGCCGGAGCCCGTCTGGACGGCAGGTACCCCGTGCGTTCCTGCGACCTGAAACCGTCCGCCGGGGACATCGCCTGCGGCTGCCGCCGACTCCTGGAAGGGGAACGGGGCCGAACGGCCGGTGGACCTGGTGCGCTCAGGTCTGCCGGGCGGCCGGCCGGGTCTTCGCGACCATGCCGCCGTCCCCGAGGGTGACCATCGCGTGGATGGGTATGGTGCTGGCGCGCATGAGCGCGGCGAGGCCCCGGCGGCCCTGCTGGCGGGCGAGCTTGGGCCCCAGGGTGGTCATCAGGGCGGTGAGGGCCGGCATCGGACGCCCGAAGAGCGTGATCTCCTTGATCTTCGCCTCGTCGTCGAGCCGCAGCAACTGCACCTCCTCGAACGACTGGGACCCCACCCGCGCCCGGTAGACCAGCGCGTACACGTCGCGCTCGCCGGTCTGGGTGTGGTAGCGGACGTCCTTGACCACCGTGAACGCCGAAGTCAGGAAGTCACGCAGCTGGTCGGATCCCTCGAAGCGGAACTGCTCGGTGAGCGGCGAGCCGAGCACGACGTCCCGGCTCAGGCACGCGACCGCGGCGTCGACGTCACCGCGTTCCTCGGCGGAGCGCCAGCTCGCGACGGTGGCGGCGGCGGAGTGCAGGGTCTCGGACATGGATCTCTCCCGGTATCAGCGGCGCGATGGGATGTGCGGGTGCCGACGTGCTTGGTGGACGGGGTGTGCGGGTGGTGGGTGTCAGCCGGTGAGCTTGTTCATCGTGCGGATCTGCTTGTCCAGGACCCAGGCGGGAACGAAGCGGAGCATGCGTGCGCGTCCGGCCATGGGACCGGCGGCGTAGCGCAGTTTCGGCTTGGTGTCGGTGGCGGCTGTGACGATCGCCTTGGCGACCACGGCGGGGTCGTCGCCGCTCTTGATCGCCTCTGTCATCAGGCGGTCGAAGACGTGCCGCTGGCCGGCGTAGGTCTGCAGGGGGGTGTCGGGCTTGGCGCTGTTGGCCTCGAATCCGGTGTTGGTGTAGGCGGGTTCGACGAGGAGCGAGCGGACGCCGTACTGGCGGACCTCGTGGTCCAGGGACTGGGAGTAGCCCTCGATCGCGTGCTTGGACGCGCCGTAGACGGCCATGTAGGGGGCGGGGATGAAGCCCTGTACGGACGAGAGGTTGATGATGCGACCGCGTCCCTGGGCACGCATGTGCGGCAGGACCTCCTTCACCATGCGCATGACCCCGAAGACGTTGATGTCGAAGACGCCCTGGGCCTGCGTGAGTGAGGTTTCCTCCGCCGCGCCGATCGAGCCGATGCCGGCGTTGTTGACCAGCACGTCGATCCGCCCGAACCGCTCGATCACCTGCTGGACCACGGCGGTGACCGACTTGTCACTGACCACGTCGAGGTCGAAGAACGTCACGCCCTGGAGCGGGGTGACGCGTGAGGTGTCGCGGCCCGTGCCGGCCACCTCGAAACCCGCCGCGACCAGCGCGAGCGCGGTCTGCCTGCCGATGCCGGAGGACGCGCCCGTCACGAGGGCCACCGGCCGATTTGTCGTCATCATGAACTCCCGAACCCATCTGGAAACCGATCGGTTTCTCCTTGGCCTCACTGTAAACCGATCGGTTTCCGATGTGCAAGCTCAAACATGGAACCGATCCCGGGCCGCGTCACCGGCCGGCTTCAGGTTCAGCTCGTCCGGCGACCGCCGCCATGGCGGCACGCGCCGGACGAGCAGGCAGGAGAGACGCGACAGCGCCATCCGCGCGCCGCGATCACGAGTTACTCCTCCCGGACGAGAAGGCGATCGCCGCCACCTTGACGCGGAGCACGGAAGAACGCCCGCCCGGCGTTCGAGAACATGGCCAAGGGTGAGGAGCACGAGCGGGCCTCCCGCGCCATCAGCAGCTCAAAGGCGACCGGTTACCTGCGGCGTACCTGCGGCCCATCTCGCCACACCCCGAAACGCTCCAGACGCAGATGCAGGGATACGCCGTCGCGGCAGCCACCATGCGGCAGAAGCCCTCGGCGGCGTCCAGCGAGACGGGCACGAGCCCGATGCCGCCGACGATGATCACCGGCGGGGCGCAGTACTCGTTCTGACGAATGCGTCCATCGTGCACATACGGACAGTGACTGCGGTCGAGAGACACAGGCGCTTGGCGGGCTTGGGCATCGGCGGGCACCCGGCGGCAGCGGCAGGGTCCGCCCGGCGCGGGCCGGCCCCCGGGCGCGGGACGGCGCGGGGCGCAGGCGGCGAGTGATCCCTCATCGCTCAGCAGCTCCCGCGAAGCAACGGGCCGTCATGGTTCGCGGCCCGTCAGCCCGATCGCCCCGCGTCACTTCCGGAGGGATGACGGGTGTGGACCCCGTCCGACAGTCGACAGCCGGCAGGTGCGCCGCACCCGCGTTCTCCGCGCAAGGTTTCTCGCCGTCCGCCCTGATCGAAAAAGGGGCCGCCGTGTGCGCCGGGCCGGAGCAGGGGGCGTGGGCTTCCGTCCGGTGCGGAGGCTCGCCGAGGAATCCGGGCCTACGTGATCAGGGCCGATCGCTGATGGCTCGGTAGGCCGCGACGAACAGGGTGTAGCACAGGTCGATCAGTTCTTCGACGGTGGCGTTCTGGTGACCGAGGCTCCAGTCCACGAGGAGTTCGTTGACTCCGCCGACCAGACTCATCGCGGTCATCGTGAGCCGGCTGGAGGAGGCTTCCGAGCCGGGGAGCGGTGCGACGACGGCGCCGACCATGGCGGCGAATTCGTGCAGGACCTCACGGCGCCGTACTTCGAGGCGGGGGCTGGCGCCCACGACCTCGATGAGCACCAGGCGGGCCATGCGGGCGTCGCCGGCCAGTGTGCGGATGAACACCTCCAGACCGGCGCGCAGCTGGGCGTCGACATCGGGTGCGGCGGCGGCTGCGGCCTGCGCGGTTTCGGCTTGGATCGCAGCGATCAGCTCGTTGTAGACCCCGGCGAGAAGATCTTCGCGGTCGCGGAACGACTCGTAGAAGTAGCGCTCGGTCAGTCCGGCATGGGAGCACACCTGCTTGACGGAGGCTGAGGCGTATCCGGCCGTGCCGAACAGGTCGAGGCCCGCCTGGACGAGGCGGGCGCGGCGCTCCTGCTGTCGTTGCGCCGCATCGCGTCCGCCGTAGCGCCGCCCGGCGGTCTGTGTGCCGGTCATTTCTCCCCTTCGCAGAGGTGTTGACACCGGTGTGCTCCGAACTGACACTCTAGCTTGTCAGTTCATCTGACATGGCATCGTGTCAGACACGCGTGGGGGCCGCCTGCCGCTCGGCGTTCCGCTCATGCCCAGGGCAAGAAAGGGGCTCGACCGTGGCAGCACCGCCCGAAAACCCGTACACGTCCAGCCCAAGAGACCGCGACCGGCTCCCCCGCACACCACGCACACAGCCGCTGACCGGCCGAGTGATCGCGGTCACCGGGGCGGGCCGCGGAATCGGGCGGGCCGTCGCGGCCCGGCTCGCCGCCGCCGGGGCCGCCGTGGCGATCGGCGATCTCGACGCGGACCTTGCCGTGGAGGCTGCTGGTGCCATCGGCGCGCATCCCGGTGGCCGGCTGCTCGGGCTGTCTCTCGACGTCACCGACACACCTTCCTTCGAAGACTTCCTGCGCACCGTCGAGACCCGGCTGGGCCCGATCGACGTACTGGTCAACAACGCCGGAATCATGTGGGTGGGCCCCTTCGAGGAGGAACCGGAGGAAGCCGCCCTGCGCCAGTTCGACGTCAACGTCCACGGCGTACTGCGGGGGATGAAACTCGTGATCCCGGGGATGCGGAAACGCGGTCGCGGCCACGTGGTGAACATCGCCTCCGCCGCCAGCAAGGTCGCCCCGGCCGGCGAGGCGACCTACGCGGCGACGAAGCACGCCGTCCACGGCTACAGCACAGCCGTCCGCGCCGAACTGCGCGGCACCGGCGTGCACGTGTCCCTGGTGATGCCCGGCGTCGTGGACACCGAGCTGGCCGTGGGCACCGCGACCGGCCCCACCCGGCGCCTGACGACGGATCAGGTGGCCGACGCGGTGCTCGACGTCGTGCTGCGCCCTCGGTTCGAGGTCTTCGTTCCCCGCCAGGTGGCCGCCCTGACCCGGCTGGCCGCGGTCCTGCCGGGCCGTGCCCGCGACGCCCTGCATCACCTCCTCGTCCCCGACCAGCTCGCCGCCCTGTCCGACCGGTCGGTCCGCGCGGCCTACGAGCAGCGCACCCGGACCGCCCGCCATCCCGAAGGTTGAGCCCGTGACCACCACGCCCAAGCCGGCGCCCAGCGCGAAGAAGGCCAAGAAGGTCCAGGACGCCGCCGCTCCGCGTCCCATCCCCGAATTCGAAGGTGTCCACGCCGTATGGCCCCGCGGTGACCGGCTGCGCGCCGTGCGCGGCGCCGCGGCCACCTACCGTGAGCGGTTCGTCCAGCAGGGCCGCATCCACGCCGTCCGCAGTTTCGACATCGCCGCCGCCCCGTACCCGACCCGGTTCGGCTTCCACGGCGCCGCGCGCGCCGTCAACCCCTTCGTGAGCATCGTCAACCGGATGCTCGTCGTGCAGTTCGACGGCTTCGACGGCGAGCCGAAAACACTGGTGTGGGAGCCGACCGTCGCCGCCGGAACAGCTCAAGCGCCGTTCTACGCCCAGCTCAAGCGGCTGGCGGGGGACTTTCTCACCGAGCACGTCTTCGCCCGCTTCTACCAGGACCCGAACACCGTCCTGCCCTCCTGCGGTCTGCGGCCCGAGGACGTGGACTTCGTCAGCTTCGACCATCTGCACGTCCAGGACGTGCGCATGATCATGGGAAGTACCAGCACCATTCCCGGCGAACGGGCGCCCCGCGAAGCGCTGTTCCCGCGCGCCCGGTTGCTGGTGCACCGCAGGGAGCTGGGCACCTTCGAATCGGTGCATCCGATGCAGTGGGCCTGGTACGTCGACGGAGGCATGGACGGGGTACCGCCCGAGCGCGTCACCGCCTTCGACGGCGATGTCGAACTCGGTGTCGGCGTCAGCCTGTTGTGGACCCCCGGCCATACGGACGGCAACCACTCCCTGGTGCTGAACACCCCCGACGGGGTGTGGGTCTCCTCCGAGAACGGCATCTCGGCCGACAACTGGCAGCCCGACCTCTCCCGCATCCCCGGGGTGCGCCGCCACGCCGCGTTCTACGGCCATGAGGTGGTGCCCAACGCCAACACGCTGGAGGACTCCCTCGACCAGTACGACTCCATGGTCAAGGAGAAGACCCTCGCCGACCCCAGCCGGCGCGATCCGCGCTGGCTGCAGATCCTGCCCTCCTCGGAGCTGGCCCCCTTCAAGCGGCACTGGCCGGTGGTGCCCAGCTTCCTCCACGGCGGTCTGAACTACGGCGAGTTGACTCCTGCCAGTGGTGACCGGTGACCGGCCCGGCCGCCCACCGGATCGCCGTGGACGGCGCGGACGGCGTGGCGTTGGCCGCCTGTCAATGGGGAGCGTCCACGGCTCCTCCGGTGGTGCTGGTCCACGGCTATCCGGACACCAGCGCCGTATGGCGCCCGGTTGCCGAACGCCTGGCCGACCGCTTCCACGTCACCGCCTTCGACGTGCGGGGAGCCGGTGCCTCCCACCGGCCCAGGGGTCTGCGCGCCTACCGGATGTCCCGGCTGGAAGCCGACCTGGAGGCTGTCCTCGACGCGGTGAGCCCCGACCGCCCGGTGCACCTGGTCGGACACGACTGGGGATCGATCCACTCCTGGGAGTCGGTCGCCGACACCCGCCTGGCCGGGCGGATCGCCTCCTTCACCTCCATCTCCGGACCCTGCCTGGACCACGTCGGCCACCTGATCCGGGCCCGCCTTCGGCCGCGGCATCCGGATCTGCCGAAGATGCTGAGGCAGGCCGCACGGTCCTGGTACATCGCCTACTTCCATTTCCCGCTCCTGCCCGCCCTGACCTGGCGAGCACTGGGACACCGCTGGCGCGCCTTCCTCACCGGCTCCCAAGGCGTGCCCGGGCACACCCCCTACCCCGCGCCGACGCTGACCCGCGACGCTGTGGTCGGCACCGCGCTGTACCGCGCCAACATGCTGCCCCGCCTGCTGCGTCCCCGGGACCGGCCGACCACCGTCCCGGTTCAACTCATCATCCCCACCCGCGACTTCTGCGTCACCCCGGTGCTGTCGTACGGAGTGGAGCACTGGACGCGCCAGATACAACGGCGCCCGATCGACGCCGGGCACTGGGTACAGCTCAGCCACCCCGAGGAGGTCGCGTCCCGGATCGCGGAATTCGCCCGCCGCATCGAAGACGCCTCCCGCCGCAGTCCGGACCACACCGCGCACCCGGTCTGACAGCCCAACAACCCAACAGGCCGGCGGTACTGGACGACTGCCTGACCGCCCTTCCGCACCCACCGATCACCGACGGAGGAGGAACCTGTCATGTTCCGAGCCGCACATGCCCACCCGGAGTGGCCGTCCGAGCCCATCGACCACCACGACCTGGTGCTGCAACCCCGGGACGTCACCTTCGACTGGAGTACCACCCCGCTGCACTGGCTGCCGGGTGAACCCTTCGCGACCCACACCTTCGATGTGCTCCACCTCATGCTCCCCGAGCTCGAACGCTGGTTCGTACGCACCTTCGAACAGGCACTGCCACTGATCACCGACGACCGGCTGCGCGAGGACGTACGCGGCTTCATCGGCCAGGAGGCGATGCACGCCGAGGCGCACCAGGGGGTCCTGGAGCACCTGCTCGCCAAGGGGCTGGACCCGGCTCCGTACACCCGGCAGTCCGAATGGATCTTCCGAAGGGTGCTCGGAGACCGGCCGGAGCTGACGCCGGCCGCCACCCACGCGCACCTCCTCCAACGGCTCGCCCTGATAGCGGCCTTTGAGCACTTCACCGCGTACATGGGTCACTGGATTCTCAGCAACGGGCACCTGGACCGGGCCGGCGCGGACCCCGCGATGCTCGATCTGTTCCGCTGGCACGGCGCGGAGGAGGTCGAACACCGTTCGGTCGCGTTCGACCTGCTGGTGCACCTCGATCCCCGGTACCGGCGCCGAGTGGCCGGCATGCTCGTCACCGCTCCGGTGCTGACCCGTCTGTGGATCCGCGGAGTCCGCTTCCTGATGAGCGCCGACCCCGAACTCGACGACCGGGTCGAGGTCCGCTTCCGCGACTACCTGGCCGCGGCCCGCAAGGACCTGTTGCCCCCGCCGGTCGCGTTCGCCCGCTCGGTACTGGGCTACTTCCGCCCCGGCTACCACCCGACCCAGGAGGGCTCGACCCAGCAGGCGGTCGCCTACCTGGCGGCGTCCCCCGCTGCCCGGACAGCTGCCCGATGACCCGACAGCCAGTGAGGCCTCCCATGGACATCAGCACACCCCTCACCCGGCCGCCGGACCTGTACGGCAGACCGCGCGGCGACTCCTTCATGCGGAAACTGGCGGCTTTCAGCGACAACGCGGTCACGCGCCTCACGCGGCGCGGCACTCCTCCCGGGCGCCCGCCGGCCACCGGAATTCCCGCGATCCGGGAACTGGTGGTCGCCACCAGGCACCAGGAGGCCGAGGATGTCGTCTCCCTGCGGCTGGCAGCACCCGACGGGGGAACACTCCCGCCCTGGCAGCCCGGCGCCCACATCGAACTGCGCCTGCCCTCCGGCCGCAAACGGCAGTACTCCCTGTGCGGCGACCCCGCCGACCGGTACCGGTACCGCATCGCGGTGCGCCACATCGCCAACGGCGGAGGCGGTTCGGCCGAGGTGCACGGCACTCTCGGAGACGGTATGCGGGTCGCCATCACCGGGCGGCCCCGGAACGCCTTCCCCTTCGCCGCCGAAGCGTCCGTCCTGCTCATCGCGGGCGGCATCGGAATCACCCCGATCCTGCCGATGGCCCGGGAAGCCGCCCGACGCGGGCTGGACTGGAGGCTTGTGCACACCGGCCGCAGCCGCGGCTCGATGCCCTTCGCGGCAGAGCTGGCCGAACTCGCGGCCGCAGCCCCTGGCCGGGTCTCCATCCGTCCTGACGACGAGTCCGGCGTGCCCGAAGCAGCCGATCTGTTGAGCTTGAGTCCGGCGGCGGGTGCGGTGTACTGCTGCGGGCCCGCGCCCATGATCGACGGCGTTCGGCGCGCGTTCGGTGGCAGCCGCGCGTCAGCCCTGCACTTCGAGCGTTTCGCCCCGGCCCCGATCACGGACGGCCGTCCCTTCGAACTCCAGCTGGGCGACACGGGACGGGTTCTGCCGGTGCCGTACGACCGCTCCGCCCTGGATGTTCTCCACGAGGCCCTGCCGGACCTGCCGTTCTCCTGTCGCCAGGGGTTTTGCGGCACCTGCCGGGTACGGGTGGCCCATGGCCATGTCGATCACCGTGACCGCCGGCTCACCGCCACCGAACGTGCGGCCGGCGCCATGCTGCCCTGTGTCTCGCGCGCACCGGAAGGAGAGCGGTTGGTGCTGGAGGTGTGAGCGATGGCCGAACGCCCGTAGAGCGCGGCCGTCGCCGCGAGGAACCTCAGCGGCAGCGTTGATACCCGACCCTTGGCGCGCCCCACCGCCTGGACGATGAGAGGGTCTGGGACACCGGCCAGATCCTCGTCGCCTACCTCCTGCCCCGCTCCGACCGGGAGAGCGGCGAGTTCTGGCAGGCCGCGGCCGAGGGCGAGCTGTGGGTCGGCCGCCGTCACTCCCTCGCGGAGGCCGAGCAGCTCCTCGGCCTGCCCTTCCGTGCCGTCCGCGAGGCCGCCGACGAGCTGCGTGCCGCCCCCGCCGTCCCCACCCGGATCATGCGCGGCTACGACGCCGGACTGGAAACCGTCGTGGCGACGGACGAGGAACGTGACACCGAGCTGAAGTCGGGTCCTGTCCGACCTGCGTCCGGTGAAGGACGACTGGGAGATCGGCAAGATGCGCACATGCTCGGCCTGGACGTGCACGACTGCGCCAAGGCCCGTACCGGGCTGTACGTCGACGGCACCCTCGAACCCGGCATGATCCTCACGGTCGAGCCGGGCCTGTACTTCCAGCCGGACGACCTGACCGTGCCGGCGGAGTACCGGGGCATCGGGGTCCGTATCGAGGACGACATCCTGGTGAAGGCGGACGGCCACGAGAACCTGTCGGCCGGGCTGCCCCGTAGGTCCGACGAGGTCGAGGCATGGATGCGGGGGCTGACCGGCGCGTAGCACCGGCCGGCCCCCGTCGGCCCCGTTGGGCCGGGTGCGCGGGTCAGGCCTGCGTGAGGACGACCTCCTGGATCTGCTCCGAGTGCACGGTCGGCATCGGGATGAAACCGGTGCGTCGGAACTCCACCAGGCTGGTCTTGACCCGCACCGGGCCGGGCTCGTAGGCGCCCGGCTCGGTGGCCTTGGTGTTCGACCACTGGTGCCAGGAGCCGTCACAGCTGGCGGGGATGCTGTCCATGCCGTGCCAGACGTTCTCGGCGCGCTCGATCGAGGCCGCGACGCGGACGGAGTCGCCGGTGCTGAGACAGCGGTAGCTGCCGGAGAGCGTGAGCTCGCCGTCGGACGTGATGCTGCCGGATTCGACCGTCACCTGGTCGAAGCCCTCGTCCGCGGCCTGGGCCGACGTCGCGGCCGGGGCCACGGTCAGCAGCACGGCGCCGGCGGCGACGGCCGCGGCGCGGAAGAGGGCCGGGAAAGACGGCGCGAAGGACAGTGACATGGGGAAACCTCCTTGGGGGGACTCCACAGGTACTGGTCCCACGCGCCCGCGCGCGTGATCATCACCCCTTCGTCGGCGAGTCGCGCGCTCCGACTGCCACGCTTTTCGGATCATTTCCGAATGTCAGGGTGGTGTCACAGCACGTCCGCGTGGTGTCACGCTTCCCCGACACGACTTGGCGCGGAGCCTCCGGCACGGGCATCGTCAGAAGTGGCAGGGAACCATCGCAGCGCAGCTGCACAGCATCGCCGCATCGCACCCGAGCACCAGCATCCGATCCGGAGGCACACCATGTGTTCACACCAGCCCCCGTGCCCCTCGTCCGACCGCCCCGACCGCGACGCCGCGCACATCGTCGCCTTCCACCCCGAGCAGGGCTGGAACCTCCTGTGCAACGGTGCGATCGTCTTCGACGACACCGGCGAGCTGCTGCCCGACGGCAGCGTGATCACCCCGCACCGCCTGATGACTGCGGCCTGAACGACCCGGGCCCCGGGCCTCGGACTCGCTACGGCAGCACCGCGAAGCCGTCCAGTTCGACCAGGGCCCGTTCGTCCCAGAGCCGGACGATCCCGACGACCGCCATCGCCGGATAGTCGCGCTCCGCCAACCTCCCCCAGACACGGCCGAGTTGACGGGCCTGGGCGCGGTATTCGGCGACGTCCGTGGCGTACACGGTGACCCGGGCCAGGTCGGCGGGCGTACCGCCGGCCGCGTGCAGTGCGGCGAGCAGGTTCCCGAGGGCCCGCTCGAACTGCTCGGGCAGGGTGTCCCCCACGACCTTCCCGTCGGCGTCGAGAGCGGTCTGCCCCGCGAGGAACACCAGCCGGGAGCCGGTGGCGACGACGGCGTGCGAGAAGCCGGCGGGCGGCGAGAGACCGGCCGGGTTGACGCGCTCGACACTCACCCGGCACCCGCCCCTTGGTCCAGGCTCTTCAAACTCTTCACGTCCTTGTACAACTCCTTCGCGATGACCGTCCGTTGGACTTCGCTCGCCCCCTCGTAGATGCGCGGTGCCCGCACCTCCCGGTAGAGGTGTTCGAGGAGATGGCCGCGCCGCAGCGCCCGCGCGCCGTGCAGTTGGACGGCCGCGTCGACGACGTACTGCGCGGTCTCGGTGGCCAGCAGTTTCGCCATCGCGGCGCGCCCCGGGACCCCTTGGGCACCTTCGTCGTACGCCGCCGCTGCCGCGTAGACCATCAGCCGGGCCGCCTCCGTGCGCAGGGCCATCTCGGCGACCTGGTGGGCGACGGCCTGGAGGTCCTTCAACTTGCCGCCGAACGCGTCCCGTTGGGCGGTGTGGGCCAGGGTCGCGTCCAGGGCCGCCTGGGCCATGCCGACCGCGAAGGCCCCCACGCTCGGCCGGAACAGGTTCAACGTGCCCATGGCGACCCGGAATCCACGGTCGGGTTCGCCGATGACGTCGTCAGCGGTCACCGGTACGGCGTCGAGGGCGAGGGTGCCGATGGGGTGCGGGGAGAGCATGTCGAGGGCGGTGCCGGTGAGGCCGGGCCGGTCGGCGGGGAGGAGGAACGCCGTGACTCCACGGGCCCCCGCCCCCGCTGTCGTACGGGCGAAGACGGTGTAGAAGTCGGCCTCGGGGGCGTTGGAGATCCAGCACTTCTCGCCGGTGAGGCGCCAGCCGGAGGGGCCGTCGGGGGCGGCCGTGAGGGACAGGGCCGCCGCGTCGGAGCCCGCGCCCGGCTCACTCAGCGCGAACGCGGCCACCGCGCTGCCCTCGCTCACCCGGGGCAGCCAGCGTTCCCGCTGGGCCGGGGTGCCGTGGGTGTGGACCGGATGGGCGCCCAGGCCTTGGAGGGCAAGGGCGGTCTCCGCCTCGGTGCAGGAGTGGGCGAGAGACTCCCTCATCAGGCACAGGTCGAGCGCCCCGGAGGTGAACAGCCGCGAGAGCAGCCCCAGTTGGCCGAGTTCGGCGACGAGAGGACGGTTGACACGGCCCGGTTCGCCCTTCTCCGCGAGCGGGCGCAGCCGGTCTGCGGCCAACGTGCGCAGCTCGGCACACCAGGCGGCCTGTGCCGGTTCGAGCGAGAATGCGGGCATCGCCGGTCCTCCCTCCGAGGCCACCGGTCGCGGCCCCTCCCCCGACGGTATCGCGCACCGTTGACTGTCGTCACCAACACGATACGCTCGTTCCGCGAGCCCACCAGTACGCCCATCACGGCAAGGGGGCGACCCGCCTTGGACCCCATGGACTCCAGGCAGCCCAGGCAGCCCAGGCAGCCCGGGTACGGCAGTGTTCCCGAGGAGCGCGCCGACGCCGCCCGGCGGATCCCCTCGGCCCACGTCGACACCTTCGCGCGCGACCATCTGCCGCCCCCGGACCAGTGGCCCGAGCTCCGCCTCGACCTGCCCGAGCTGTGCTACCCCGACCGGCTGAACTGCGCGGACGAGTTGCTGAGCGGGCCCGCGGCCGAACGCCCCGCGTTCCGTGACGCCGCCGGTGAGGTGTGGACCTACGGCGAGCTGCGCACCCGCGTCGACCGGGTCGCCCATGTCCTGAACCGGGATCTCGGGGTCGTACCCGGCAACCGTGTCCTGCTGCGCGGCCCCACCACACCCTGGCTCGCGGCCTGCTGGCTGGCGGTGCTGAAGGCGGGCGCGGTCGCGGTCACCGTGCTGGCCCAGCAGCGTCCGCACGAGCTGAGCACGATGTGCGAGATCGCCCAGGTACGGCACGCGCTGTGCGACATCCGGGCCCTCGGCGACCTCGTCGAGGCGGCGGTACCGGGGCTGCGGATCACGACGTACGGCGGCGACGGCCTCGACGACCTGCTGAACCGTCCGGTGCCCGGCACCCCGTATCCCGCCGTGGACACCGCGGCCGACGACGTGGCGCTGATCGCGTTCACGTCCGGCACCACCGGCCGCCCGAAGGGGTGCATGCACTTCCACCGGGATGTGCTCGCGGTCGCCGACACGTTCTCGCGGCACGTGCTGAAGCCGCGCGCGGACGACGTGTTCGCGGGCAGTCCGCCGCTCGGTTTCACCT
The DNA here is from genome assembly GCF_054072135.1 of Streptomyces kryoterrae. Lineage (NCBI taxonomy): Bacteria > Bacillati > Actinomycetota > Actinomycetes > Kitasatosporales > Streptomycetaceae > Streptomyces > Streptomyces kryoterrae. The sequence goes on from NZ_CM133358.1 coordinate 2,367,352, forward strand.
TCGGGCTCGGCGGTCTGGTGGTCTTCCCGATGCGGGCCGGGGCCAGCACGCTCCTGCTCGAACAGGCGGGCCCCAAACAGCTGTTGCCGGCCATCGCCGAGCACCGGGTGTCGGTGCTGTTCACGGCGCCGACGGCGTACCGCGCGATGCTCGACGAACTGGACGCCTACGACACCGGCTCGCTGCGCCGCTGTGTCTCGGCGGGCGAGAACCTGCCCGAGGCCACCTGGCGGGCCTGGTACGAGCGCACCGGCCTGCGGCTGATCAACGGCATCGGCGCGACCGAACTGCTGCACATCTTCATCTCGGCCGCCGACGAGGACATCAGGCCCGGTACGACCGGGATTCCGGTGCCGGGGTGGCACGCGCGCGTGCAGGACGAGAACGGTGAGCCGGTGCCGGACGGCACGCCGGGGCCGCTCGCGGTGCGCGGCCCGGTCGGGTGCCGCTATCTCGCCGATCCGCGCCAGGGCGCGTATGTGCGGGACGGCTGGAACATCACCGGGGACACGTACGTCCGGGAGAGCGACGGCTACTTCCGGTATGTGGCCCGGGCCGATGACATGATCATCTCGGCCGGGTACAACATCGCGGGCCCCGAGGTCGAGGAGGCTCTGCTCCGCCATCCGGACGTCGTGGAGACGGCCGTGGTGGGGCGTGACGACGAGGCACGCGGGCAGGTCGTGGTGGCGTACGCCGTGCTCAGGGAGGGCGTACGACGGGACGCGGAGGCGTTGCGCGCGTTCGTCAGGAAGGAACTGGCGCCGTACAAGTGTCCGCGCGAGATCGTCTTCCTGGACGCCCTGCCGCGGACGGCGACGGGCAAGCTCCAGCGCTTCCGGCTGCGCACCGGCCCGACGCCGACCTGACGTCGACCTGGCGCCGAACTGAAGTGATCTTGACCGAAAGTCATTCCCTGAAGGTAGTTGACCAGCGGAAATGGCGAGCAGCAGCGATTCCGGCGGCCTAAAATGATCAACGTGTCCGAACAGCACGCCCCGCGGTCTCTCATCGTCACGCTCTACGGCGCGTACGGCCGTTTCATGCCCGGCCCGATACCCGTCGCCGAGCTGATCCGGCTCCTCGCCGCCGTCGGCGTCGACGCGCCCTCCGTACGGTCGTCCGTGTCCCGCCTGAAGCGGCGCGGCCTGCTTCTGCCGGCCCGAACGGCGCAGGGCGCGGCCGGATACGAACTCTCGCCGGACGCCCGCCAGTTGCTCGACGACGGTGACCGGCGCGTGTACGCCGCCGCCCCGCCCCCGCCCGACGAGGGCTGGGTCCTCGCCGTGTTCTCCGTGCCCGAGTCGGAGCGCCAGAAGCGGCATGTCCTGCGTTCCCGGCTGGCCGGACTCGGCTTCGGCACGGCGGCCCCGGGCGTGTGGGTGGCCCCGGCGCGCCTCTACGAGGAGTCCCGTCACACCCTGGAGCGACTGCGCCTGGACCCGTACGTCGACTTCTTCCGCGGCGAGCATCTGGGCTTCGCGGCGACGGTGGAGTCGGTCTCCCGCTGGTGGGACCTGGCCGCGATCGCCAAGGAGCACGAGGCGTTCCTCGACCGCCACGCGCGCGTGCTGCACGACTGGGAGAAGCGCGCGGACACCCCGCCCGAGGAGGCGTACCGCGACTATCTGCTGGCCCTGGACTCCTGGCGCCACCTGCCGTACACCGACCCCGGCCTGCCCGCCCACCTGCTCCCGGCCAACTGGCCGGGCGTCAGCTCGGCGGCCGTCTTCCAGGGGCTGCACGCCCGGCTTCGGGACGCGGGGGCGACGTTCGCAGGTGTGTGACCTCAGCCACATCAGGGGTCACTCACGCAACCCTCAGGTTCCTCTTCGCCTCTTCTCAAGTTTCTTACCTAACGTCCGGGGGGCCGCACGCCGGGAGAGAGACGAGGACTGTCGCATATGACCACCACGGCCAGGCCCACGGGACCCACCAGGACTCGGGGAGCCACCGTCTGGCTCACCGGGCTGCCGAGCGCGGGCAAGACGACGATCGCCCAGGTGCTCGGCGACCGGCTGCGAGCCGAGGGACGCCGGGTGGAGATCCTCGACGGTGACGAGGTCCGCCGCTTCCTCTCCGCGGGCCTCGGTTTCTCCCGCGAGGACCGCAACACCAACGTCCAGCGCATCGGACTCGTCTCCGAGGTGCTCGCCCGCAACGGCGTCCTGTCCGTCGTCCCGGTGATCGCCCCGTACGCCGACAGCCGCGAGGCGGTGCGCGAACGGCACGACGCGAGCGGGACGCCCTACATCGAGGTGCATGTCGCGACCCCGGTCGAGGTGTGCGGCGAACGGGACGTGAAGGGCCTGTACGCCCGCCAGGCGGCGGGCCGGCTGACCGGTCTGACCGGCGTCGACGACCCGTACGAGCCGCCTGCCGAACCGGCGTTGACCCTGCGGACGCAGGAGCAGACCCCGGCGGAGTCGGCGGACGCCGTGTACGCGGTGCTGGCGGAGCGAGGGCTCGTGTGAGCGGATTCGGCCTTTGAGGGTCAACTTCCCAGGGTGAGCCGGGGTTTGGGGTCGTCCGTGCGTCCGGCGCGCGGGCGTCGGCTGCCCGCGCGGTACGGCGCCGGCCAGACGGCGCCCGGACCCTCGTACCCCTGCTCGGCCGCCGCGTGCAGGGTCCAGTTCGGGTCGTAGAGGTGTGGGCGGGCCAGCGCGCACAGATCCGTACGGCCCGCCAGGATCAGGGAGTTGACGTCGTCCCAGGACGAGATCGCGCCGACCGCGATCACCGGGGCGCCCGTCTCGTGGCGGATGCGGTCCGCGAACGGTGTCTGGTACGAACGGCCGTACTCCGGACGCTCGTCGGCCACCACCTGGCCGGTCGACACGTCGATCGCGTCGGCTCCGTGGGCGACGAAGGCGCGCGCGATCGCGACGGCGTCCTCGGCCGTCGTACCGCCGTGGGCCCAGTCGGTGGCCGAGATACGGACGGTCATGGGGCGGTCCTCCGGCCACACCTCCCGTACGGCGTCGAAGACTTCGAGGGGGAATCGGAGACGGGCGGCGAGCGGGCCGCCGTACGCGTCGGTGCGGTGGTTGGTGAGCGGGGAGAGGAAGCCGGAGAGCAAGTAGCCGTGGGCACAGTGGAGTTCGAGGAGGTCGAAGTCCGCGTCGGCGGCCCGTCGGGCGGCTGCCGTGAACTGCGCGCGGATCGTGTCGAGTTGAGTGAGCGTCAGTTCGTGCGGGGTCTGACTGTGCGGACCGTACGGGATCGGGGACGCGGCGACGAGCAGCCAGTTGCCCGCCTCCAGCGGCTCGTCGATACCCTCCCACATGAGCTTCGTCGAGCCCTTGCGGCCGGAGTGGCCGAGCTGGATGCCGAGTGCGGTGCCGGGGGCCTGAGAGTGCACGAAGGTGGCAATGCGCCGCCACAGCTGCGCCTGTTGGTCGGTGTAGAGGCCGGCGCAGCCCGGGGTGATGCGTCCCTCGGCGCTGACGCACACCATCTCGGACATCACCAGGCCGGCGCCGCCCAGTGCTCTGGCGCCCAGGTGGACGAGGTGGAAGTCGCCGGGTACGCCGTCCGTGGCCGAGTACATGTCCATGGGGGACACGACGACACGGTTGCGGAGGGTCAGTCCGCGCAGCCGGAAGGGCGTGAACATCGGCGGGGTCGCGGGTGGGCAGCCGAACTCCCGCTCGACGGCGGCGGTGAAGTGCGGGTCGCGCAGCCGCAGGTTGTCGTGGGTGACGCGGCGACTGCGGGTGAGGAGGTTGAACGCGAACTGGCGGGGCGGCTGGTCAAGGTAGAGGGGCAGGTTCTCGAACCACTCCAGGCTGGCGCGGGCCGCCCGCTGGGTGGAGGCGACGACGGGCCGCCGCTCCTCCTCGTACGCCGCCAGCGCCTCGGCGAGGGTCGGGCGCTCCTCCAGACAGGCGGCGAGCACGAGGGCGTCCTCGACGGCGAGCTTGGTGCCGGAGCCGATGGAGAAGTGCGCGGTGTGGGCGGCGTCCCCGAGGAGAACGACGTTGCCGTACGACCAGCGGTCGTTGACGACCGTACGGAAGGTGGTCCACGCCGGTTTGTTCGCGCGCAGCGGCCGTCCGCCGAGGGCGTCCGCGAAGATCTTGGCGCAGCGGTCGACGGATGCCGGTACGTCGGTCTCGTCGAAGCCCGCCGCCCGCCACACCTCCTCCCGCATCTCGACGATCACGGTCGAGGCGTCGGCGGAGTACGGGTATCCGTGGAGCTGCATCACGCCGTACGCCGTCTCCGCGATCTCGAAGCGGAAGGCGTCGAAGGCGAAGTCGGCGGCGAGCCAGAGGTAGCGGCAGCGGTGGGTGGTCAGCCGGGGGCGGAACTCCTGGGCGTAGGCCTCGCGGGTGGTGCTGTGCACGCCGTCGGCGGCGATGACCAGGTCGTACGCCTCCGTGAGCCACTCCGGGTAGGGCGCCTCCGTACGGAAGCGCAGCTCGACCCCGAGCGAGCGGCAGCGGGCGTGCAGGATCTCCAGGAGCCGGCGTCTGCCGAGGGCGGCGAAACCGTGTCCTCCGGAGGTGTGGCGGGTGCCCCGGTGGACGATGTCGATGTCGTCCCAGCGGATGAAGTGTTGCCGCAGGGCCTCGTGGACCACGGGGTCGGCGTGTTCCATGCCGCCGAGGGTTTCGTCGGAGAGGACGACTCCGAAGCCGAAGGTGTCGTCGGGGGCGTTGCGTTCCCAGAGAGTGATCTCCCGATCGGGTCGGAGGCGTTTGAGGAGGGCCGCGGCGTACAGGCCTCCGGGGCCGCCGCCGATGATCGCGATGCGGTGGGGGTGGCTGGTCCTTGTCGGCGGCTGCGGGTTGCCGGTGGCTGGTCGCGCCCCGCGGCGGAGCCGCAGATCGATACCGCCCCGCGCCCCTGGGTCCGCTGCCCCTGAGGTCGGCGTGACAGGCGAGGTCGGTGTCATCGGCCTTGCCACTTCGGAGGGCGTTTCTCCGTGAACGCCGCGTGGAATTCCGCGTAGTCCGCGCCGGTCATGAGGAGGGCCTGGGTGGTGGCGTCCAGTTCCACGGCTGCCGCCAGCGGCATGTCCAGTTCGGCGGTGAGGAGGGCCTTCGTCTGCGCGTACGCCAGTGCCGGGCCCTCCGCGAGGCGGTGGGCCAGCGTCCGGGCCGCCTCGTCGGCACGGCCCTCGTCGGTGAGTTCGCTGATCAGGCCGATGCGCTCGGCCTCGGGCGCCCGGACCGGCTCACCGAGCATCAGGAGGCGGGTCGCGTGGCCGAGTCCGACGACCCGGGGCAGCAGGTAGGCGGCGCCCATGTCGCCGCCGGAGAGGCCGACCCGGGTGAAGAGGAACGCGAAGCGTGCGGACGGGTCGGCGACGCGGAAGTCCGCGGCCAGCGCGAGAACCGCTCCGGCGCCCGCCGCCACCCCGTGCACCGCCGCGATCACCGGGAACGGGCACTCCCTTACGGCCCGCACGACCTGCCCGGTCATCCGGTTGAAGTCGAGCAGCTGGGCGGTGTCCATGGACAGGGTGGCGCCGATGATCTCGTCGACGTCGCCGCCGGAGCAGAAGCCGCGGCCCTCTCCGGCCAGCACCAACGCCCGTACGGACCGCTCCCTGGACAGCTCGGCGAGCAGGTCGCGCAGGTCGGCGTAGGCACCGAAGGTGAGGGCGTTGAGCTTCTCGGGGCGGGCGAGGGTGACGGTGGCCACGCCGGTGGGGGCGAGGTCGAGGCGTAGGTGGTGCCAGGTGGAGGTGCGGGGGGTCGAGCCGGTGAAGGGACTCATGCGCGGCCTCCTCGTCGAGCGGGGACGACTTCACACGAAGTTATCACTCATCTGTGACTGTCGTCAGGAGTGCGCGATACGTCTGACGAGGACGGTCCGGGTCCGTTTCGGTGATCCGGCCGGGTCACGAGGTGTCAATAACGCGGTAACAGTGGGAGCGGTCAGGGGAGACGGGCCGTTGGTCTGGGTAAGCCGAACGGTGAGCGGGGCCGAAAGTCCCGTGCGGCGCCCGACCAGTGCCTCTGCCGGACCTCGCCGTACCATTCCTCTTGTTGAAAGCAGGACAACCTGCTCCATGAACGGAACCGCCGTGCAAGAACCTCCCGCCCCGGCCTCCTGGCGTATCGCCCTGCCGCACACCGCCGCGGCGGTGCCTGTCGCCCGCGCGCTGGTCCGCACGGCCCTGACCGAGCTGGAGCATGCGGCGGCGGACTGCGACACGGCGGAGCTGCTCACCGCGGAACTGGTGGCGAACGCCGTGGAGCACACGGCCGGGGACACGCCGATAGAGCTGGTGGTGGAGCTGCTGCCGACCAGCTGCCAGGTCGAGGTGCACGATCCCGACCCGGCGCCGCCGGGAAACCTCACGCGGCCGTTGGCGGAGGAGCCGGATCCCTGGCAGGAACACGGCAGGGGGCTGCTGCTGGTCCGCACCCTGAGCTCGTCGTGCGGCCACCGGACCACGGACTCGGGCAAGGCGGTGTGGTTCCGGGTACCGGTGGTACCGGCCCAGTGGCGCCGCGCGTAAGGGTCTCGCCCCCTGGGGACTGCGCCCCCAGACCCCCCTTTCGCGCTGAACGCGCTCGTCCTCGAACGCCGGACTGGCTGGAAATGCGGGCCGGCGCCGGTATTTCAGCCCGGCCGGGGAAATTCAGCCCTCTTGGGGGTCCCCCCTCGGGGGAGTTTGAGGAGCGGGGTCTGGGGCGGAGCCCCAGAAGGACGGGACGGGTAGGGGCGGCGGGGCGAGAAAGCACAGCCCGGAACGCGACACCTACCCCAGCGAAGCGACCAGCACCGCCTTGATCGTGTGCAGCCGATTCTCCGCCTCGTCGAACACCACCGAGTGCGCGGACTCGAACACCTCGTCCGTGACCTCCAGGGACTCCAGCCCATACGTCTCGTATATCTCGCGCCCCACCTTCGTACCAAGATCATGGAACGCCGGCAGACAGTGCAGGAACTTCACATCCGCGTTCCCCGTCGCCCGCAGGACGTCCATCGTCACGGCATACGAAGCCAGCGCCGCGATCCGCTCGGCCCACACCGCCTTCGGCTCCCCCATCGACACCCACACGTCGGTGGCGACGAAGTCGACGCCCCGCACACCCTCCGGCACATCCTCGGTCAGCGTCACCCGCGCCCCGCTCGCCTCCGCCAGCTTCCGCGCACCGGCGACGACGTCCTCGGCCGGCCAATAGGCCCGCGGCGCGACGATCCGTACGTCCATGCCGAGCAGCGCGCCGGTGACCAGGTACGAGTTGCCCATGTTGAAGCGCGCGTCGCCGAGGTAGGCGAAGGCGATCTCCGGCAACGGCTTGCCGCTGTGCTCGGTCATCGTCAGCACGTCGGCCAGCATCTGGGTGGGGTGCCAGTCGTCGGTCAGGCCGTTGAACACCGGCACGCCCGCGTACGCGGCCAGCTCCTCCACCGCCGCCTGACTGTCGCCCCGGAACTCGATCCCGTCGTACATCCTTCCGAGCACCCGCGCGGTGTCCTTCACCGACTCCTTGTGCCCCATCTGCGAGCCCGACGGGTCGAGGTACGTCGTCGAGGCGCCCTGATCCGCCGCCGCGACCTCGAACGCGCAGCGCGTACGCGTCGAGGTCTTCTCGAAGATCAGCGCGATGTTCTTCCCCGCGAGGTACCGCGTCTCGGTCCCGGCCCTCTTCGCCGCCTTCAGCTCGGCGGCGAGGTCGAGCAGCCCACGGAACTCCTCGCCGGTGAAGTCCAGCTCCTTGAGGAAGTGACGCCCGGCGAGGGCGGTCGGGACAGTCGCCATGGGGGCGCTCCAGGTGATCCGGCAGGGCGTACAGGACACAGACGAATGGAAGTCTATACGACTCATTACATTTCTATGCGGTCAGGTTTTCGAGACCACCTCGCAAGCCCCGCCCCGCCCCGCCCTGCCTGCCCCTCTACGTCACAGCGTCCCGTTCCACCGGACAGCTCATACAGCGCGGACCACCCCTCCCCCGCCCCAGCTCACTGCCCGGGATCTCTATCACCTCAATGCCCTGCTTGCGCAGATGCGTGTTCGTGGTCGCGTTGCGCTCGTACGCGACCACCACACCGGGCTCGACGGCGAGGACGTTGCAGCCGTCGTCCCACTGCTCGCGCTCGGCCGCGTGCACGTCCTGGGTCGCGGTCAGGACGCGGATCTCGCTCAGGCCGAGCGCGGCGGCGATCGCCCGGTGCATGTGCTCCGGCGGATGGTCGGTGACCTTCAACTCCTTGTCCCCGACGCCCGGTTCGATGGTGTACGAGCGGAGCATGCCGAGTGCGGCGTACTGGGTGAAGGTGTCGCCGTCGACCATCGTCATCACGGTGTCGAGGTGCATGAACGCACGCCGCTTGGGCATGTCGAGCGCCACGATCGTCTCGGCCGAACCGGCGGCGAAGAGTTTGTGCGCGAGCATCTCGACCGCCTGGGGCGTGGTGCGCTCGCTCATGCCGATGAGTACGGCGCCGTTGCCGATGACGAGGACGTCACCGCCCTCGATGGTGGAGGGGTAGTCCGCCTGCCCCTCCGACCAGAGGGAGAAGGTCTCGTCACGGAAGAGCGGGTGGTGCCGGTAGATCGCCTCGAAGTGCACGGTCTCCCGCTGGCGTGCCGGCCAGCGCATCGCGTTGATGGAGACGCCGTCGTAGATCCAGGCCGAGGTGTCACGGGTGAAGAGATGGTTGGGGAGCGGGCCGAGGAGGAAGTCGTCCAGGTCCATGACATGGAAGCGGACCGAGGCCGGTTCCGCGTGCGCGGCCAGGAACTCGCGCTTGGTGATGCCGCCGATGAGCAGCTCGGCCAACTCGGCGGCGGGCAGGCCCTCGAAGGCGGCCCGGAGATGGTCGGTGGCCAGCGGCCCGTACTCCTTCTCGTCGAAGACACGGTCGAGTACGAGGGTGCGGGCCGCCGGGATCGCCAGGGCCTCGACGAGCAGGTCGCCGAAGAGGTGGACGACGACGCCCCGGTCGCGCAGGACGTCGGCGAAGCCGTCGTGCTCGGCGCGCGCACGGCGCACCCACAGGACGTCGTCGAAGAGAAGGGCGTCCTTGTTGCTGGGGGTGAGCCTTTTGAGCTCTAGATCCGGCCGGTGCAGGATGACGCGGCGCAGCCGCCCGGCCTCGGAGTCGACATGGAATCCCATGCCTCCATCCTGACCACTTCGCACCCTGTTCACCCGCTGGTCGGCGGTATATGTGCGATAACCCTCCTCGCCCCTCCGCCCCATCTCGTCCCCTTGACGATAAGCGGGCGGACCGGATATCGTCCACATGACGACAAGGGGTGCGGGAGTAGCTGCGAGCAGACGCTCCCGCACCGAACGAGGGGATGGACGACAGACACATGGCCGACATCACCCGGCGCCTCGGCTGGCGCCATCTGCGCGGCACGCCCACGGCCCACATCCGCCACCACCGCTCCGGACGGCCTGCGCACGACGGCCCCGGGCTCAGCTTCTGGTTCCGTGCCCTCACCGCCACACTCTCCGAAGTCCCGGTCGACGACCGGGAGCTGGCGATGACCTTCCACGCCCGTACGTCCGACTTCCAGGACGTCGCGGTCCAGGCGACCGTCACCTACCGCGTCAGCGACCCCGCCCTGGCCGCCACCCGCCTCGACTTCTCCGTCGACCCGGACACGGGCGTCTGGCGAAGCGCGCCCCTGGAGCAGCTGGCGACGCTGCTGACGGAGACGGCCCAGCAGCACGCCCTGGACGTCCTGGCCCGTACGACACTGTCGTCCGCGCTGGTCGACGGGGTGGCGTCGGTGCGGGAACGGGTCTCGGCCGGGCTGGCCGCCGAGCCACGCCTGCCGGCCACGGGCATCGAGGTCGTGGCCGTACGAGTGGTGGCACTGCGGCCGGAGCCCGAGGTGGAGCGGGCGTTGCGGACTCCCGCCCGTGAACAGATCCAGCAGGAGGCCGACCGGGCGACGTACGAACGCCGTGCGGTGGCCGTCGAGCGCGAACGGGCCATCGCCGAGAACGAACTGGCCAGCCAGATCGAACTCGCCCGGAGGGAAGAGCAGTTGGTCGACCAGCGGGGTACGAACGCCCGCCGGGAGGCCGAGGAGTACGCGGCGGCCGACGCGGTACGGGCCCAGGCGGAGGCGGCGCGGGTGGTACGGCTGGCGGAGGCGGAGGCCGCGAGCGTGCGCGGGGTGGGCGAGGCGCGGGCCCAGGCCCAGACGGCGTGGCTGCACGCCCACGCCGACGCGGACTTGGCGATGCTGCACGCCCTGACAGGCACACGGCTCGCCGAGAACCTGCCCCGGATCGACAGCCTGACGGTGTCACCGGACGTACTGACCGGCCTGCTCGCCAGGCTGGGAGGAGCGCGGGAGTGAGCCTCGCTCCACGGGCCGTCCTGGTCCACCGCACCACGGAGTACGAGGAGTTGGTGGCCCGGCACGGCACGCACGGCCAGGCCGCCTACTTCCTGCGCTCCCGGGGACAGGACATCGAGGAGGTCACCGAACGCCACCGCCGCAACCGCCGGTCCATGGCGGAGGTGACGGCGGCAATTCCTCTGACCTGGCGTCAGACCCGGGTCGAGCGAGCCGACTTGGACCGATTCCTCTTCGCGCCCGAGGACGTGGTCGTCGTGGTCGGGCAGGACGGGCTGGTGGCGAATGTCGCCAAGTACCTGACGGGGCAGCCGGTTCTGGGCGTCGACACCGATCCCGGGCGCAATCCCGGGGTGCTGGTGCGGCACCGGCCGGGGGACATGGCGGGCCTGCTGCCCGCGGTGCTCGCCCGGGACACCGGCGTCGACGAACTCACCATGGTCGAGGCGGTCGCGGACGACACACAGCGGCTGGTCGCCCTCAACGAGATCTACCTCGGGGCACCCGGCCACCAGACGGTCCGGTACAGCCTGGGCCTCGACGACGACAGGGGTGCCGTCGAGGCCCAGGCCTCGTCCGGAGTGCTGGTGGGAACGGGAACCGGCGCCAGTGGATGGCTGCGGTCGGTGTGGCAGGAACGGGGCGGCGCCCTGTCCCTGCCCCGCCCCACCGACGACCGCCTGCTGTGGTTCGTACGGGAGGCGTGGCCTTCACCGGTCACGGGAACGTCGTTGGTGGCGGGCGAGCTGACGGCCGGGTCGGGACTTCGCCTCACGGTGGAGTCGGAGCGGTTGGTGGCGTTCGGGGACGGAATGGAGGGGGATGCGGTGCAACTGACGTGGGGACAGACGGTGCGGGTGGGGGTGTGCGGGGAGCGACTGCGGCTGGTGGGCTGACCAACCAGCCCGTCCGGCGTTTGAGGACGAGGCCGTTCACGCCGAAGGGGGGTCTGGGGGCGGAGCCCCCAGGAACAGGATGGGACGGGTAGGGGCGGCGGGGGCGAAAACCCCCCTGCCACCCCCTACAGCCGCGGATCCACCGGCTCGGACTCCAACGCCAGCACCCCGAACACCGCCTCATGCACCCGCCACAACGGCTCCCCCTCCGCCAACCGGTCCAGCGCCTCCAACCCCAGGGCGTACTCCCTGATCGCCAACGACCGCTTGTGGTTCAGGAACCGCCCCCGCAGCCGGGCAAGGTTCTCCGGCCGGGTGTACTCCGGACCGTAGATGATCCGCAGGTACTCACGCCCCCGGCACTTGATCCCGGGCTGCACCAGCCGCCCCTTCCCGTCCCGCACCACCCCGCCCAGCGGTTTGACGACCATGCCCTCACCGCCCCGCCCGGTCATCTCCAGCCACCAGTCCACGCCCGCCCGCACCGACTCCGCGTCCCCCGTCTCGACGTACAGCCGCCGAGTCGTCTGCAGCAGACCCGTACCGTCGTGTTCCACCAGCCGGTCCAGCAACGTCAGTTGCTCGTCGTGGGGCAGGCCGGCCAGGCTGCGCCCCTCCGTCGCGAGGACCTGGAAGGGCGCCAGGCGGACCCCGTCCAGCCCCTGCGTCGGCCAGCAGTAGCGCCGATAGGCGGCCGTGAACGCCGAGGCGTCCGCGGCCCGTTCACGCTGACGCGCAAGCAGGTCCCGTACATCGATACCCCGCGCCGCCGCACCCTCCAGCGCAGCCAGCGCCCCCGGGAACACCGCCCCGGACGCGGCGCCGACCGCCGCGTACTGCGACCGCAGCAACCCGGACGCCTTCAGCGACCACGGCATCAACTCGGCGTCCAGCAGCAGCCAGTCGGTGCCCAGCTCCTCCCAGAGACCCGCCCCGTCCGCCGCCACCCGTATCCGGCCGAGGATCTCCTCGGTCACCGCCGGATCGTCGACGAACGGACGCCCGGTACGCGTGTACAGCGCCCCCGTAGGGCCGTCACCGGCACCTTCTCCGCCACCGCTGCCACCGTTCACACCGAACCGCTTCCGAGCCACCTCCGCGTCACGGCACACCAGCACCACCGCCCGCGAACCCATGTGCTTCTCCTCGCACACGACCCGCTCGACCCCGTCCGCCCGGTACTGCTCGAACGCCTCCGCCGGGTGCTCCAGGTAGCCCTCGACATGGGAAGTAGCCGTCGGAGCCATCGTCGGCGGCAGATACGGCAGCAGCCTCGGGTCCACCGCGAACCGGCTCATGACCTCCAGGGCCGCCGCCGCGTTCTCCTCCCGGACGGTGATCCGGCCCGCGTGGCGCGTCTCCACCACCCGGCGGCCGTGGACGTCCGCCAGGTCCAGCGGCCGGCCGTCGTGCCCGCCCGGCGCCTCCGACCGCAGCGGCCTCACCGGCTCGTACCAGACCTGCTCCGCCGGTACGTCGACCAGTTCCCGCTCCGGCCAGCGCAGCGCGGTCAGCTTGCCGCCGAAGACGGCACCGGTGTCGAGGCAGATGGTGTTGTTCAGCCAACTGGCCTCCGGAACCGGAGTGTGACCGTAGACAACCGCCGCCCGTCCCCGGTAGTCCTCCGCCCACGGGTAGCGCACCGGCAGGCCGAACTCGTCGGTCTCCCCGGTCGTTTCGCCGTACAGCGCGTGCGAGCGCACCCGGCCCGACGTACGGCCGTGGTACTTCTCGGGCAGACCGGCATGGCAGACCACCAGCCGCCCGCCGTCCAGGACGTAGTGACTGACCAGGCTGTCGATGAACTCCCGCACCTGGGACCGGAATTCATCGCTCTCGCCATCCATCTGCTCGATGGTCTCGGCGAGTCCGTGGGTGTGCTGGACCTTGCGGCCCTTGAGGTGCCGGCCGTACTTGTTCTCGTGGTTGCCGGGTACGCACAGCGCGTTGCCCGATGCGGCCATGGACATCACCCGGCGCAGCACGCCCGGGCTGTCCGGGCCGCGGTCGACGAGGTCGCCCACGAACACGGCGGTACGGCCGCCCGGGTGCACCCCGTCCTCGTAGCCCAACTTGCCGAGCAGGGACTCCAGTTCGGCCGCGCAGCCGTGGATGTCGCCGATGATGTCGAAGGGGCCGGTGAGGTGGGTCAGGTCGTTGAAGCGCTTCTCGGTGCGGACCTCGGCGCTCTCGATCTCCTCCACACCGCGCAGGACGTGCACCTTGCGGAATCCCTCACGCTCCAAGTGGCGCAGGGAGCGGCGGAGTTCACGGATGTGACGGTGGATGACCCGGCGGGGCATGTCTGCCCGGTCGGTGCGGGAGGCGTTGCGTTCGGCGCAGACGTCGTCGGGCACGTCGAGGACGATGGCGATGGGCAGCACGTCGTACTGCCGCGCCAGCTCGATCAGCTGCTTGCGGCTGCTCTCCTGGACGCTGGTCGCGTCGACCACCGTACGGCGGCCCGCCGCGAGTCGCTTGCCGGCGATGTAGTGCAGGACGTCGAAAGCGTCCCCGCTGGCGCTCTGGTCGTTCTCGTCGTCGGCGACCAGGCCCCGGCAGAAGTCCGACGAGATGATCTCCGTCGGCTTGAAGTGACGCCGCGCGAACGTGGACTTGCCCGAACCGGACGCCCCGATCAGAACGACGAGGGAGAGGTCGGTGACGGGCAGCACGCGCCCCTTGTTCTCGACACTTGTGACGTTCTCGACGCTGCTCATGCGACCTTCGCCTCCTTCTCTTCCCTGATGTCGTTCTCGGTCTCGGTCTTCATCGTGAACACGGCCATCTGGGTCGGCGGGCCCACCTCCGGGTCGTCCGGACCGACGGGCACGAACTCCGCCTCGTAGCCGTGCCGTTCGGCCACCGCGCCCGCCCAGGAGCGGAACTCCTCCCGCGTCCACTCGAAGCGGTGGTCGCTGTGACGGCTGTGGCCGGCCGGGAGCGAGTCCCAGCGGACGTTGTACTCGACGTTCGGCGTCGTCACGAGGACCGTGCGAGGGCGGGCCGCGCCGAACACCGCGTACTCCAGAGCCGGCAGACGGGGCAGGTCGAGGTGTTCGACGACCTCGCACAGCACGGCCGCGTCGTACCCCTTGAGCCGCTTGTCCGTGTAGGCGAGCGAGCCCTGGAGCAGCTTGACGCGCGCCGCCTGCCGCTCCCCCATCCGGTCCAGCTTCAGCCGCCGCGAGGCGATGGTCAGCGCACGCATCGACACGTCCACACCGACGATCTCGGTGAACGCCGGGTCCTTGAGCAGCGCCTGCACCAACTGGCCCTGCCCGCACCCGAGATCGAGCACCCGGGCGACCCCGGCCGCCTTCAGCGCCGCGATGATCGCGTCCCGGCGCCGCACGCCGAGCGAGGTCGGCTTCTCCTCCGGCTCCGCCTCCGTCTCGTCCTCGACCGCGTTGTCGATCTCCTCGACCTCGCTGTCGTCGGCCTCGGCCAGCCGGAGCAGTTCCAGTCGTTCCATCGCCTGCCGGGTCAGCGACCAACGGCGCGACAGATAGCGGCTGGTGATCAGCTTCTGTTCCGGGTGCGCGGACAGCCAGCCCTCGCCGGCCCGCAGCAGCTTGTCGACCTCGTCGGGCGCCACCCAGTAGTGCTTGGCGTCGTCGAGGACCGGCAGCAGCACGTACAGGTGGCGCAGCGCCTCGGCGAGGGTCAGCGTCTCCGATTCGAGGACGAGACGCACATACCGCGAGTCGCCCCACTCCGGGAACTCCGTGTCCAGCGCGACCGGTTCGGCCGTCACCGACCAGCCGAGCGGCTCGAACAGGTTCCGTACCAGGTCGGCACCGCCCCGGGCCGGCAGCGCGGGCACCTCGACCCTCAACGGGCGCGCCTGGTCCGGGAGTTCGGGCTTCGCCCGGCACTGACCCTGCATCGCGCTTCTGAACACGGCGCTCAGAGCGACCGCGAGCAGCGAAGAGGCCGCGTACGGACGGTCGTTGACGTACTGCGCGAGTGCCGCGTCGGGTGCGCCACCGCGTCCCTTGCCCTTGCCGCGCCGGACCAGCGCGACCGCGTCGACCTCCAGCAGCAGCGCGGCCGTACAGCGCTCGTCGGACGCCTCGGGGTAGAGGACGTGCGCGGTGCCGTAGGAGGTGGAGAACGTCTGCGCGTTGTCGGGATGCTTGTGCAGCAGGTATCCGAGGTCGGTCGCGGGGCGTTCGGGGGTGCCGGTGGTACTGATCGTCAGGAACACGGTGGGTAGGCCTCAATGAAGGGTCTGAATTGGGGATACTTCCTGTGCGTCAAACTACAGCGAACGCCCCCGGCGTACTCGGGCATTTTTCCTCGGCACCGGCTCGGTCGACACCTCGGCGGGCCGGTGCCGGCGGCGTACGTGCGGTACGCGGGGCCGACGCCACCGATGGTGGCTCGCCTCGGCCCCGCATACCGGGGTTACGACAGCTGCGACTGCACCTGCGAGGAGATCAGCTCCAGGTGGTCCAGGTCGTCGAGGTCGAGGATCTGGAGGTAGATCCGCTGGGAGCCGGCCTCCGCGTACCGGCCGATCCTCTCCACGACCTCGGCCGGGGAACCCGCCAGTCCGTTGGCCTTGAGTTCGTCGACCTCGCGGCCGATGGCGGCGGCGCGGCGGGCCAGTTCCTGGTCGTCCTTGCCGACGCAGACCACGAGCGCGTTCGAGTACGTCAGTTCGTCCGCCTTCCGGCCCGCCTGCTCGGCCGCCGCACGCACCCGGCCGAACTGGCGCTCGGTGTCCTCGACCGACGAGAACGGCATGTTGAACTCGTCGGCGTACTGCGCGGTCAGCCGCGGGGTACGGGCCGCGCCGTGCCCGCCGATGAGCACGGGGATCTTTGCCTGCGCGGGCTTGGGGAGGGCCGGTGAGTCGGTGAGGTCGTAGTGCGTGCCGTGGTGGCTGAACGTTTCACCGGCCTTCGTCTCCCACAGGCCGGTGACGATCGCCAGCTGCTCTTCGAGGCGGGCGAACCTCTCCTGCGGGAACGGGATGCCGTACGCCTTGTGCTCCTCCTCGAACCAGCCTGCGCCCAGGCCGAGTTCGACCCGCCCGCCGGACATCTGGTCGACCTGCGCGACCTGGATCGCCAGGACGCCGGGGAGGCGGAAGGTGGCGGCCGTCATCAGGGTGCCGAGGCGGATGCGCTTGGTCTCACGGGCGAGCCCGGCAAGGGTGATCCAGGCGTCGGTGGGGCCGGGCAGGCCGTCTCCGTCGCCCATGCGGAGGTAGTGGTCGGAGCGGAAAAAAGCGTCGAACCCAAGGTCCTCGGTGGCCTTCGCCACGGCGAGCAGGGTGTCGTAGGTCGCGCCTTGCTGGGGTTCGGTGAAGATGCGAAGATCCATGCCCCCATCCTGCACTCGGACCTCGGTCAACCCCACCGGCGCCCCCTGCCCCACGCCTCCCCGGTCGGGTGAAAAACCGTCAACCGCTCGTGAGGTGCGGGTCCGTACCAGTGACCCGCCACGACGATGATCGTTGGCTCGGGCGGAGCCGGCCCGACCGGCGCCCGCGCCGGCGGCGACCGGTCGGTCAGTTCCCGTGCCGACCCGCTCGCTCCGGGGCGCACCAGCGTCGGCTCCCCCGGGAGCCAGTGGCCGAGGAGGCCGTCCGTTGTCCGAAGAAGTCGTGCCGCAGCAGGCGGGGCCCACACAGCCGAAGGGGCTGCTGCAGCAGATGGAGGAACTGATGGCCGCACTGAACGCGGATCTGTCCGCGCTCGACGCGGACCTTCAGTCGGCGGGGGTGTCGCCGGCGTCCGCGGAGGAGACTGAGGCGGGCTGAGTCCGGCCCTCCTGGGGGCTCCGCCCCCAGACCCCCGTTCGGCCTGAACGGCCTCGTCCTCAAACGCCGGACGGGCTGAGAGTCCCGGGCCGAGCTGCAAGGGTCGGCCCTCACAAGGGAGAGCGGGACGAGCAAACCGCTAACCGGCCACCCGCTCCGCTCCCCCCGCCGCCTCCCTGGCCGCCAGTTTGCGGAGCATCTCCAGGACCCGGTCGCGGGACTCGTCCGCCGCGTCGATCGATTCCATGCACTGCCAGTACGTCGTCTCGTCGTCCGCCGCGCTGGCGATGCCGACCAGGGCCATGCCCGCCTCACCGAGGAGGGCGCAGAGGCAGAGGAGGGCCTGGCGGGCGTCGCCCAGCTCGGTGAGCTGGGCCGCGCGTAAGGCGCCGGCGGCCAGGCGCGGTTCGTCCAGTACGCCGCAGCCCCGGCCCGCCAGTTCGGTCAACCCCAGTGCCTCGCCCCGCAGTTCGGGTGGCCCGTTGACTGCGAGGCGGCTGCCTATCGCCTGCGCGAGGGCCTGTGCCTGCCACACCTCCGTCAGGGTCTGAGACACACCCTCGCTGTTCGCGAGGGCACGTCTGCTCGTCAGGATGAGCCGCACCGCGTCCATGCGCTGCCCCAGTCTGTCCCCGACGCGCTGTTCGCACGTCCGCCCGAACTCCACCGTCCACTACCCAGAGTGAAGTGCTGTGGGACGAAAAGCCAGAGGAAGGCGGAAATCTGCGGACAACAAATAGGGAACGGACAGCAGATTGACTCCGTAGAGTAACTATTCCTTTGTCGGGAACCTCTGTTCGTTGCGGTCGATCTTCGCGTCGAGGGCCGTCAGCGCGTCGATCCCGAGCACCTCGCACAGTTGGAGCAGATAGGCGAGCACGTCCGCGACCTCGTCCGTCACACGGTGGGCGGTGTCCGGGTCGTCCATCACCCGTGCCGACTCCTCGGGCGTCAACCACTGGAAGATCTCGACCAGTTCGGACGCCTCCACGCTGAGCGCGGTGGCGAGGTTCTTGGGGGTGTGGAACGGCCCCCAGTTCCGCGCCGCAGCGAAGTCGGCCAGCCTGCGCTGGAGTTTCGCCACGTCCAACCGGTCGCCGCGCTCCCGGTGTTCGGGCTGTGCTTCCTGGTGCTCGGGCCGCTCGAAGCCTTCAGCGCCTTCAGCATGTTCCTGATCCGTCACGGCTCCAGGTGTACCACCGTCACCCCCTCCACCCCCTCCGCCCAGGACGCGTCGCTCACCGTGCCGAGGAGGCGGATGTGCCCCCGGTCGCACATACGGGCCGCCAGTCGCAGGAGTTGCTCGCGCTGGCGTACGTCCAGGGACCGGTCGAAGCCGTCGGCCAGGACCGTGAGTGTCTGGAGGGCGTCGGGCACCTCGCCGGGCCGGTCGACCGCCAGCACACCGGGGCCGGTCAGCAGGACCAGTGCCAGGCCCGCGTACCTCAACTCGCCGTCGCCCAGCCTGCCGAAGTGGGTGAGCGGACCGTCGCCCCGGTCGAGTACGGCGCGCACACGGCCGTCGGCGACCTCGTCGGCCCGTACGTCCGCGACCGGGCCCGTGCAGGCCTCGCGGACGGCGGCGACCAACAGCCCGTGGCGGATGGTGCATTCGGAGCGGGTGCGCCAGAGGACCTCGGCCAGGTTGTCGCAGCCCGGCAGGAGCCGCCCGCTCTCCACCGGCACCGCCGTGCGCATCCGGTCGGGCCGGGGATCACAGGCGAAGACGGACCGCAGGGCGACCACCATCTGCTCGGCGGCGGCGATGACTTGGCGCTGCCCGTCCGTGCTCCCGGCCACCCGCAGCGGCAGCAGGGCCGTACCGAGGCGGTCGTCCGGCATCGGGGCGCGGGTGACCGATGCCGAACCGGCGGTGTGCCAGGCGGCCTGGACGGTGCGCCGGCTGGGATCCCGCAGCGCCGTCTCCAGGAGGACCACCCCGCCGGCGCTCAACCGCTCGCCCACGATGCGCAGTTCGGGCTCGGCCTGGACGGCGACGTCGAGCAGTACGGGGCCTTCGGGGCCGTCCGCCGTACAGCCGATGCGGAAGCCGCGCCGGCGCTGGGCGTCGGGGCGGGCGCGTTCCGGTACGCAGGCCGCCGGGTCCGGGAAGGCCTCCCCGACGGTGGCGCCGGAGCCGAGGCGGGCCAGCGACTCGTACGCCCTGAGCGCGGTCGACTTGCCGCCGCCGCTCGGCCCGGCGAGCAGGGTGAGGCGCCCGAGCGGGAACCTGGCCCGGCGGTGCCCCGCGTAGGCGGACAGCCTCAGCTCGATGACGCTCGGCCGGTCGGGACGCGCCGCCCGCTGCGCTGCGGTGGCCGGGGTGGGCGGTAAGTCCAGAGACAGGGTCATATCCGGACCGTAGGCCTCCGCACGCGAGGCGAACCGTTCCGCCCGCCGCACGTTCCTACGAACGGGGGACGGATCTCGTGGTCAGGCCGGTCTCAGTGCCCCGGGACGCCCGCTCCCCCCATGAGTCCGCCGACCTCGGTGCCGGGCGGGGTGAGAAGGAACACGTTCCGGTCGACGCGGTGCATCCCGCTCGCGAGGCCGAAGACGACACCGGTGCTGAAGTCGAGGACCCGCTTGGCGGTGTCCGGCTCGGCGCCCGTCAGGTCGAGGAGCACCGGTATGCCCGCCATCAGGGTCTCGGCGACCTCGCGCGCGTCCGCGAAGACGTTGACGCGCAGGACGACGAAACGGCGCCTGGCCTCGGTCTCCGCCTCGGGTATCGACCGGTGGCCCACCGCGGACGGCCAGGCGTCCCGGCCTCTCAGCGGTACGACCTGGGCGAGCCCCTCCCACTGTTCGTCGGTGACATCGTGGCTGTTCATCGGCACACTCCGCCCTGGCTCGCACTGACTGTCTGCATCAGCCAATTCTTACTCATGGTCACCCGATCGGCCCAATACGACACGCTCAGCGACCTCCTGTATGAGAAATATCCGAACACCTATACGTACCTCACAGCACTGACACTCCGGCTGTGCAGCGGGCGTAACCACTCATGATCGGATCACGTGACATCGACGTAACGGGCAATTCGTACACTCGGCGGTAGCGGTCCCGGCACGGAGAAGACCAGCGAGAGACAGCGAAAGTCGGAGAAGGTCGGAGAAAGGCAGCACGTGACCACCACCCCCACGACCACGCAGGTGCGGACCGTGTGCTCGTACTGCGGGGTGGGCTGCGGAATCGTGCTGGACGTCGGGCTCGGACCCGACGGACGGCGTACGGTCTTCAAGGCGTCCGGGGACAAGGCGCACCCCGCGAACGCCGGGCGGCTGTGCACCAAGGGCGCGACCACCGCCGACATGCTCAGCGCGCCCGGCCGGCTGACCACCGCGCTGGTCCGGGACGGCCTCGACGACCGGGGCGAGGAGCTGGTGCCCGCGCCCGTCGCGGACGCCATCGCGGAGACCGCTCGGCGGCTGCGCGCGGTCGTCGACGAGCACGGGCCGGACGCCGTCGCCTTCTATGTCTCCGGGCAGATGGGCCTGGAGGCCCAGTACCTGGCGAACAAGCTGGCCAAGGGGTTCGTGGGCACGAACCAGATCGAGTCGAACTCCCGGCTGTGCATGGCGAGCGCGGGCACCGGATACAAGCTCTCGCTGGGCGCCGACGGGCCGCCCGGCTCGTACGACGACTTCGACCACGCCGACGCCTTCCTCGTCATCGGGTCGAACATGGCCGACTGCCATCCGATCCTGTATCTGCGGATGATGGACCGGATCAAGTCGGCCGGGGCGAAGCTCATCGTCGTCGACCCACGGCGTACCGCCACCGCCGCCAAGGCCGATCTGTTCCTGCAGATCAGGCCCGGGACGGATCTGGCCTTCCTCAACGGCCTGCTCCACCTCCTGCACGCCGGCGGGTACACGGACCAGGAGTTCATCGCCGCCCACACCGAGGGCTGGGAGGAGATGCCGGCCTTCCTCGCCGACTACGCGCCGGACGCCGTCGCAGCGATCACCGGCATTCCCGAGGACGACATCCGGGAAGCGGCGCGGATCATCGGGGAAGCCAGTGCGTCCGGTGAGTGGATGAGCTGCTGGACCATGGGACTCAACCAGTCCACGCACGGCACCTGGAACACGAACGCCCTGGTCAACCTGCATCTTGCCACCGGTGCGATCTGCCGTCCCGGCAGCGGGCCGTTCTCCCTCACCGGGCAGCCGAACGCGATGGGCGGCCGGGAGATGGGGTACATGGGGCCGGGGCTGCCCGGGCAGCGGTCCGTGCTGGTGGACGAGGAACGGGCGTTCGTCGAGGAGTTGTGGGAGCTGCCGGCCGGCACGCTCCGCAAGGACGGCGCCGGGCACGGCACGATCGAGATGTTCCGGCGGATGGCCGAGGGGCACATCAAGGCCTGCTGGATCATCTGCACCAACCCGGTCGCCTCGGTCGCCAACCGCCGTACGGTCATCGAGGGCCTGGAGGCCGCCGAGTTCGTCGTCACCCAGGACGTCTTCGCCGAGACCGAGACCAACGCGTACGCCGATGTCGTGCTGCCCGGCGCGATGTGGACCGAGGCGGAGGGCGTCCTCGTCAACAGCGAGCGCGGTCTCACCCTCGCCCAGGCCGCCGTCGATCCGCCCGGCGACGCCATGGCCGACTGGCGGATCATCGCGGCCGTCGCCCGCGCGATGGGGTTCGAGGGGTTCGCTTACGCATGCGCGGAGGACGTCTTCGAGGAGCTCAAGCGGGCGTGGAACCCGAAGACCGGCTGGGATCTTCGCGGGGTCACGTACGACCGGCTGCGGGAGACTCCCGTGCAGTGGCCGGCGGCCTCGGTGGACGGGCCCGCGCGCAATCCCATCCGGTACCGGGAGAAGGAGGGCGAGGGCCTGCGGTTCCCCACCGCCAGTGGGCGTGGCGTTTTCCACGCCCGGCCGTATCTGCCCGCCGCCGAACTGCCCGACGACGACTTCCCGTTCGCCCTCAACACCGGGCGCGTGCAGCATCAGTGGCACACGCTGACGAAGACGGGGAAGGTCGCCAAGCTCAACAAGCTGAACTCCGGGCCGTTCGTGGAGGTACATCCCGAGGACGCGCGGGAGTTGGGGGTCGTGGACGGCGACTCGGTCGAGGTCGCCTCGCGGCGCGGGCGGGCCGTGCTGCCGGCCGTTGTCACGGACCGGGTGCGGAGGGGGTGCGTCTTCGCCCCCTTCCACTGGAACGACCTCTTCGGTGAATACCTCAGCATCAACGCGGTGACGAGCGACGCGGTCGATCCGCTGTCCCTGCAACCGGAGTTCAAGGTGTGCGCGGTGTCCCTGGTGAAGGTGCACCGGCCCGAGGCTCAGGTGCAGCGCCCTGAAGCCCCTCCATCCGCCCTCCCTCAAGTGCCGGTCGCCGTGCCGGAGTTCGCGTTCACGCCCGCTCCCCCGCCCGTTCTCAGCTCGCAGGAACGCCAGTACCTCTCGGGTTTCCTCGCCGGAATCCCCACCGGTGCCGCGGGAATCCCCGTGCTGCCCGTCTCCGCTCCCTTCAGCGCCGAGCACGCCGACTGGGTGAACGGGATGCTCGCCGGCATGTACTCCAGGGCCGTGGAGGCCCCACCGCAGGAACGGGTCGGTGTCGGGGTCGAGGCCGGCGGGCGCGAAGTCGTCGTGCTGTGGGCCTCGCAGACCGGCAACGCCGAGGAACTCGCCGGCGCGGCGGCCGAGCGGCTGAACGCCGGCGGGCACCGGGCGAGGCTCGTGGGCATGGACGAGGCCGATGTGACCGCCCTCGCGCGCAGTGCCGATCTCCTCTTCATCACCAGTACGTTCGGCGACGGCGACGCCCCCGACAACGGCTCCGGCTTCTGGGACTCGCTCTCCGGGGAGCAGGCACCGCGGCTGGACGGTGTGCGGTACGCCGTCCTCGCGCTGGGCGACTCCTCGTACGACGACTTCTGCGGGCACGGGCGCCGGCTGGACGCACGGCTCGACGAGTTGGGGGCGGTGCGGATCACGCCCCGCACCGACTGCGAGCCCGACTTCGAGCCGTCGGCGGACGCGTGGCTCGACCAGGTCCTCGACGTGCTGGACGGCAGCGACACGAAGGAAACGAAGGGCACCACCACGGGCGCGGGGTCCGGACAGGAGCAGTGGGCGGGGAGTACGGTCGCCCCGGCCTCCGCTCCCGTTCCCTCTTCCGCAGCCCGGCCCGTCAAGCCCGCCCCCTCGCCCGCCCGGCTCGTCGGCAACCGGCTGCTCAGCCTGCCCGGCGCGACCAAGGAGGTGCGCCGGTTCACCTTCGACACCAGCGGTACGGCACTGACGTACGAAGCGGGTGACGCGCTCGGGGTGCGGCCCGTCAACTCCACGTCCCTGGTGGCGGAATGGCTGGCCGTGACCGGGCTGGACGCGTCAACCGGCGTGCAGGTGGAGGGAGTCGGTGAGTTCTCGCTCTCCGAGGCGCTGCACCGGCAGCTCGACATCACCCGGATCACGCCCGACCTGTTGCGTTTCGTCTCCGAACGGGCCCGGGACAACCGTGAGTTGAAGAAGCTGATGCGGTCCGACAACAAGGACGGGCTGGCCCGCTGGTCGTGGGGTCGCCAAGCCGTCGACGTGGTCGCCGAGTACGGGGTGCGGGCGTCCCCTCAGGAGTGGGTGTCGGTTCTGCGGCGGATGCAGCCCCGGCTGTACTCCATATCGTCGAGCCCGCTCGTCGACCCGGCGCGGGTGTCGCTGACGGTGTCCGTGGTGAGGTACGAGAACCTGCACGGCCGGCCGCGCGGCGGGGTCTGCTCACCCTTCCTGGCCGACGCCGGGCCGGACACGGCGGTGCCCGTCTTCGTGCAGCGCTCGCCGTACTTCAGGCCCCCCGCGGACGCCTCGACGCCGATGGTGATGGTCGGGCCGGGGACCGGGGTGGCGCCGTTCGTGGGGTTCCTGGAGGAGCGGCGGGCGCTCGGGCACGCGGCGCCGAACTGGCTGTTCTTCGGCGAGCAGCACCGCGCCACCGACTTCTACTACGAGGACGAGCTGGCCGGCCTGGTCGCCGAGGGCACACTGACCCGCCTGGACACCGCGTTCTCCCGTGACCAGCGCAACAAGGTCTATGTCCAGGACCGGATGCGCGAGCACGGACCCGAGCTGTGGCACTGGCTGCAGGAGGGTGCCCACTTCTACGTCTGCGGCGACGCATCCCGTATGGCCAAGGACGTGGACCGGGCACTGCGGGACATCGCGGTGGCGCACGGCGGTCTGAGTGAGGACGAGGCGGGTCTGTACGTGAAGCAGCTCACGGCGGCGAAGCGCTATGTACGAGACGTGTACTGAATGAATGACTGACTGATCCATTGAAGGACGCGAGGCCGCATGAATCGCCATAAATAACTACTGACGGACATTCTTACCGGCCTCACACCGGACCTTTCACCTCCACCCACGTGCGGCACACCGGGCACGATTACGTTCCGATGTCGTGCACTTGGCAGAAACAACGCCGACCGTCACGGCGAAGACCGGCACCCCGCGATCCCGGGTCCCGGAGGCGGACGCCCCCGCGCAGTGGCATCGCGTCCTGACGCTGCTCGCGACCGTCAGCCTGTTCATCGGTACGCGCGCGGTGTGGACGCAGGCCGCCGGTCACCGGCCCGTCGTCGCCGCCGTCATCTCGCTCTGCTATCTGTCGATCCTGGCCGGCGGAGTACTGGCGCTGACCGTCCGCCGGACGCTTTCGCTCGCCCGACTGGACCTGTCCGTCCTGGTCACGGCCGTGACACTGACCCTGTGCACGTTCGCCCTGAACCACGCCGGCGGCGACGAGGGCGTCCTCACCGCGCAGGCCGCCCGCGAACTGGTCGCCGGGCACCCGGTGTACGGGCAGCCCTGGCCG
Organism: Streptomyces kryoterrae; assembly: GCF_054072135.1. Taxonomy (NCBI): domain Bacteria; kingdom Bacillati; phylum Actinomycetota; class Actinomycetes; order Kitasatosporales; family Streptomycetaceae; genus Streptomyces; species Streptomyces kryoterrae. Next base: position 2,392,145 of record NZ_CM133358.1, read on the forward strand.
TGGCTCTTCCAGCACAACCCCGACGTCGCCCTCACTCCGACGATGAGCGGCGGCTACGACCTCACGTACGGCTACCCGCCCCTGGCCCTGCTGCTGACCGCGCCGCTGCTGTGGCTCGGGCACGGCGCGCTCGCGGCGACCGCGGTGACGACCGGGGCGCTGCTCGTCGGCGCGGTGACGCTGTGGCGGCTGCTGCCGGTGCCGTGGCGGTCGGCGGCGACCATGGCGTGCCTGGGCTTCGGCTTCCTGCCGAGTTACGCGCGGCTCGGCTACCCGGCGATCCTCGGGCTCGCGCTGCTCATCCCGGTGGTGGTGCGGTGGCCGCGGCTCGGTGCGGGCGGGCGGCTGGGGTGGGGCGGCCTCGCGCGGGCGGCCTGTCTGGGCGCGGCCTGCGCGGCGCAGCAACTGCCGTGGTTCCTCGTTCCGTTCCTGCTGGCCGGGATCTACGCCGTGCGCCGGGGCGAGCTGGGCGCCCGGCCCGCCGCCGGGGTGGTGCTGCGGATCGCCGGTACGGCGGTCACCGTATGGCTGCTGATCAACACGTACTTCGTCGTGAGCGAGCCGCGCACCTGGGCGGCCGGGGTCGCGCTGCCGCTGACGCAGAACGCGACGATCCACGGACAGGGCCTGGTGGGCATCGCGCTGTACTACACCTCCGGCAGCGACCGGCTGGCCTGGTACAGCCACGCGAGCATGCTGCTGACGGGGGCCCTGCTGGCGCTGCTCGTCCTGTTCGTGCGGCGGCTCGGTCCGGCGGCGACGGTGCTGCCGTGGTGCGCCTTCTTCCTGGCGACGCGTTCACAGGACGGCTACTACCTGTTGATGACCCCACTGTGGCTGGCCGCCGCGGTGACCGCGCCTGCCGCGTCCTTCGCCGGTGCGTGGCAGCCCCGGCCGCGCTTCCTTTCGGGTCCGCGCGGGCGTCCGGCGCTGGTCGCGGCGGCCGTACTGCTCCTCGTACCGGCGCTGGCGAGTGCCGCCGTGGCGGCGACGGGCTCGCCGCCGCTGCGGATGCGGGTGACGAGGGTGCTCGCGGTCCGGCCGGGCGCCGTGTCGGAACTGACCCTCAGGGTCACGAACGTGGACGACAGCGCCCTCGCCCCCCATTTCACCCTCACCACCGGCCAGGGCATGAGCCGCTGGTGGAAGGTGGTCCAGGGCCCGGCCACGCTGCCCGCCCGCGCGAGCGCCGTCTACCGGCTCCAGCCGCCCGGACCGGTGTTCCAGGTGCCCCGGCGCCCGGGTACGCGGATCCGGCTGCGCGTCTTCACGGCGTCGCCGGACACCTTGTCGAGCATGGACGTCAGGCTGCCGGGCGAGCGGTCGTAGAGCCCCGCCGCACTCCCCTCAGGCGGCGGGGGTGCGGGTGAAGCGGAGGGTGGCCGTGACCGTCGTCAGGCCGCGGATCATGCCCAGCTGGTTCCAGCCCAGGCCGAACTGGTCCCGGTCCACGGTGAACTCCGTGTCCAGGGTGAGCGCGTCGGCGCCGGCGTCGGTGAGACGCGCGGTGAGGGTCGTGGGGCGGCTGATGCCGCGCACGGTCAGCTGACCGTTGACGTCGACGGTGCCGCCGTCGCGCAGTTCGGCGCCACGCACCGCGAAGGTGATCTCGGGGTGGTTCTCGGCGTCGAAGAACTCGGCTCCGTGCAGGTGCTTGTCACGCTTGGCGTGCTTGGTGTCCAGGGAGGCGGCGTCCAGAGTCAGGGTGCCCGTGGCGGAGCCGTCGGGGAGGACCTCGCCACCGCCGCCGGTGATGGCGAAGGTGCCCTTCACGTTGACCAGGCCCCACATCGTCTTGTGCCCGATGGCGACGGTGGACGCCGTCCGGTCGAGCTGCCACAGGCCGGTTTCCACGGCAACGGTCATGAGCTGTCTCCTGACAGGAACGAGGGTCGTGCGAGTTGTGCGGGTCGCGCCGGTCACGTGACCGGCCCCAGTCATCCAAATTTGGACGACGGGGCGACAACGCCACGCTAGTCCGTTATCCAAATATGAACAACCCCTCGTGCAAAATTGGACAACCGGTAGAATCGACGGCATGGCCGCCCCTCCCGAACCCTCCGCAGAGCCGACCCGATGTCCCGCCGCGCAGGAGGGCGGGCTGCTCCCGGCCGAGCTACGGGGCTGGATGGTCCTGCTGGCCGCGACCGGGGCGATCGAGCAGCGGCTCGGGCCCGTCCTCAAGGACACGCTCGGGGTCTCCCACGACGAGTTCCTGGTGCTGTGCCTGCTCGCGGACCGGCCCGACGGTGGGCTGCGGATGACCCGGATCGCGGAGCTGCTCGGCCGCCCCAAGACCCGGCTCACCTATCAGATCGCCTGCCTCTCGCACGCCGGCCTGGTCACCCGCCGCTCCGTGTGCGGTGACAAGCGGGGCGTCGAGGTGGCCCTCACCGACAAGGGCCGCCGCCTGTTCACGGAGGCCTCGCCGACGCTCGCCGGCACCGTCGCGTCGGGGCTCGCGGAGATCGGCCCCGAGGAGCGCGAGACGATGTGCGGGCTGCTGCCCGAGGAGGCGGACGCGGGCGGGGATAAGCGGTGAGTCCCAGTCCCCTGTCGCGCCCCCCTCGTCAGGCGGCCAGAACGGCCAACGGGCGCTCCTTCGCGGCCTCGGACGCGGACTCCGGTACCTCCGCCGCCGCCTGGCTCTCGGCCTCCGTGAGCAGGTCCACGAGGGTCGCGCGGGCCCGGGCCACGCGTGAACGCACCGTCCCCACCGGGCAGTCGCTGACCTCGGCCGCCTCCGCGTAGGGCAGCCCCATCAGTTGCGTGAGGACGAACGCCTCACGCCGCTCGTCGGGCAGCGCGGCCAGCAGGTCGAGGAGCGCGACCCCGTCGTCGAAGCCGGGCAGCCCGCGCGGCTGGGCCAGTTCGACGGTCAGCCGCCAGTCCTCGCAGTCGTACAGCCGGGGCCGGGCGGCGGCGTGCCGGAAACTGTCGATCACCGCGCGCCGCGCGATGGCCATCAGCCAGGAGCGGGCCGAGGAGCGCCCCTCGAAACGGTGCAGGCTGCCGAGCGCCCGCAGGAACGTGTCCTGGGCGAGGTCGTCGGCGGCCTGCGGATCGGCACAGAGATGGGCGACGTAGCGCACCACATCGCGGTGCAGGGCTCCGACGAAGCGTTCGACGGCGACCGGATCGCCACCACGGGCGGCGAGCGCCCAGGCGGTTATCGACTCGTCGACCGAGACGGCCGGGGAGGCCGTGAGGGTCGGGGCGGTCGGGAGAGTCGGGGCGGGGAGTACAGGAGTGATCACCTGGTGTCCTTCTCGGATCATCCGGAATCCGGCAGGGCGGCCCACGCGATGCGAGGCAGCGCGGGGCGAGGGCGGCGGGATGCGCGCGAGGTCGGCGCACACCGCTACCGGCAGAGGGAGGACGGCCGTCCGCGTAGGTGGTACGGCCGAGGCCCGGGGCTCCTGCGGCGGCCGGCGCGGAGTGCGTCGGCGCCACCTGGAGCGGCTCCGGGGAACCAGCTGTCTCAGACGACAGCGATCCCCGTCGGCGGGCCCCGAGAAGTGATCGCGTGGACGAGCGGGAGCAGCCGCGGCGCCCGGTCCGAGCCGCTGCGCCGCAGGTGTGGACGGGGCCGGTCCGGCGTCGCGGGCAGCGCGAGCACCAGCCGCAGCGGAGCGGCCAGCCGACCGGCCACCGCCCGCAGGATGCGGAACGCGGCCCGCTCGCCGTACGCGAGCCACAGACCGCACAGCAGTGCGGCGAGCGTGTGGGCGGCGAGCATGCCGTACGAGGACGACAGGACGTCCATGCCGTGGCCGCCGTGGGCCAGGTGTCCCACGCGCGCACCCATGTCCATGCCCATAGCCATGCTGGTGCTGGTGTGGGCCATGTCCATGGAGTCCATCGCCATGTCGGCGGAACCGGTGCCCGCACCCGTGCCCGTGCTCCGGGTGAGCGAGAACGCCGAGTGGAGCGCGCCCTGGGCGACGACCACCACTCCCACGACCAGCGGGAGTCCGCGCTCGCGGCCGGTCAGGCACCAGCCCGCGCCGCCCGTGACCAGGGCCCCGGCGGCCAGCGTCCACCAGGCGACGGTGGAGCCGGACATCAGCACGTGACCGAGGGCGGCGAGCAGCACGCAGACGGCCGCGAACACCGCGGCCCGTAGCGTGCGCGCACCCCACCCGGCAGTCATGACGGCCCTCATCCTCCCATCCGGGCTCGCACGTCACTGGTAGGTACGCAAAGTACCGATCAACCGTTCGGCGGAGTACCCCCGGCCGGTCGTCGACGTTCCCCCGGACACCCGGCGGACACTCCACCCGACCTGCGAGTTCCCGGTCCGGAGGCGTGACGCGGAACGCCTCTCCGTCGAACTCCGGCCCCCACACTCAGATCGAACCCACAGTTCCTGTCACCGCGTAGCCGCCATGGACGGCCTGCCGACGGCACTCCCGGGCACATTTTGAACGCGTTCAAATATCTGCGCTACTCTCACACCACCACGTTCCAAGCCCTAGGGGGAGCCGTGAAGGTAGTCATACCCGGAGGAACCGGTCAGGTGGGTGGGATCCTGAACCGCGCGCTCAGCGCCGCGGGTCACGAGGTCACCGTCCTGACCCGACGGCCGGCACACGACCGGGAGATCGGCTGGGACGGCGAGACCCTGGGCCCCTGGACCGAGGCGGTCGACGGCAGCGACGTCGTGATCAACCTGGCGGGCCGCAGCGTCAGTTGCCGCTACACGCCCGCCAACCTGCGGGCCATGATGGACTCGCGCGTGCACTCCGCCCGGGTCGTCGGCGAGGCGATCGCGGGCGCCGCGCGGCCTCCCCTGCTCTGGCTCCAGATGAGCACCGCCACCGTGTACGCCCACCGCTTCGACGCCCCGAACGACGAGGCGACCGGTGTCATCGGCGGCTCCGAACCCGGCGTGCCGGACTACTGGGCCTACAGCGTCGACATCGCCAAGGCGTGGGAGGCGGCCCAGGAGCAGGCGGCGACCCCCGCCACGCGCAAGGTCGCCCTGCGGACGGCCATGGTGATGAGCCCGGACCGCGGCGGTGTCCTCGACGTCCTGCTGCGGCTGGCCCGGCTCGGCCTCGGCGGCCCGGTCGCGGGCGGCGCGCAGTACGTGTCCTGGATCCACGACCACGACTTCGTACGCGCCGTCGAGTTCCTGGCCGACCGGGACGACCTCACCGGACCGGTGAACCTCGCCGCTCCCCATCCCGTCCCGCAGCGTGCGTTCATGCACGCGCTGCGCACCGCGTCGGGCGTTCCGGTGGGCCTGCCCGCGACGCGGTGGATGGCGGAGCTGGGCGCGTTCGCGCTTCGCTCGGACACCGAACTCCTGCTGAAGAGCCGCCGGGTCGTCCCCGGCCGACTCCTCGACGCGGGCTTCACCTTCGACCACGCCGAGTGGCCGGAGGCCGCCACCGACCTCGTACGCCGGGTGCGCGACAGAGCCAGGACGGGCACCGGAACCCGGGCCCGGCTGTAGACGACGGGAGCGGCGGACGGGCGGTGACGGGCCGTCCGGTCGCACGGCACGGCCGCCGCGACGATGAGGGCGAACCGGAGACGGACGCCGGCCGGGCTCAGACGGCAACCGAGCGGTCGGGGCACTGGGCGGAACGGTCGCCACCACCCGGTCACCGACCTCGGCCGAGTCGGACCGCACCGACCTGCGTCCCGACTTGGCCCCGACCGCCGACCGGGTGACCGGGTGACCGAGGAGCGGACCACCACCCTCGCGTCCCCGCCCCCGACGCAGCTGTTTACAACGCCCGTCCGCGCACTGACAGCGGGCAGCAGACAGCGGGCCCGCCAAGGAGTCGCCGTGGAGTCGCGCAGGTGACCCCTGGTGCGTGGGCCGTCGAGGGTGGGAGGGAAGCTGGTCTCGACCAACTCTCCCTGGAGGTACGTGAGATGACGAGCCGTCTGCCGCGCCGTGCGGTGCTGGGCGGGATGATCGGCGGTGTGGCGCTGGCCGTGGCCGGCACGGGGGCCGGATCCGCACTGGCCGCAGGACGCACACCGGGCGCCGGCGGACAGGCAGTCGGCCCGGAGCCGTATGTGCCGGTGGCCGTGGGCGCCGGGGGCGGGCCCGCCGGGTCGGACCGGGTGCATGTCCTCAAGGTCGGCCCCGACACGGCGGCCACGGTCCTCGTGCTGGTGCCCGGCATGTTCGGGGCGGCCAACGACTTCCGGCTGCTGGCCCGTGACCTGGTCGCGGCCGTGCCAGGGTTGCAGGTGTGGGCCCTCGACCGGCGGGAGGAGAACCTCGCCGACCGGACGGGATTCACGGGCCCCGACCCCCTCACCCACTACCTCGACGGCCACTACCGCACCCAGGACCCGGCCGTCTCCCCCTTCGCCGCGCACTGGGGCCTGCCCCTGACGCTCAACGATCTCCGGGCCGTCGTCCGGTCGGCGGGGCGCGGTGGCCGACGCGTGGTGCTCGGCGGTCACTCCTGGGGAGCGACGACCGCGATGGCGTACGCGGCCTGGGACTTCGACGGCTGCCCCGGCTACCGGGACGTCGCGGGGCTCGTGGTCGTCGACGGCGGTGTGCTCGGGGCGTTCGACGGGACGGGCGAGCCGGTCCTCGACTCGCCGGACGAGGTACGGGAGCGGCTGGCGGCCATCGACGCCGGGGCGGTCTTCGACCTGACCCTGAGCGGCGTGGGTCTTGGCAGCCGCGCGGAGAGCACCCAGATCTGGTACCAGCTCGCCGGCCACTACGCGCTCCACGACCCCGACAGCGTCTCCGTCCTCCAGCCCCGCCTGCCCGACGCCCTGCGCCTGCCGTACACCGTCACCAACGCGGGCCTGCTGGGCTTCTTCGTGGACGCGGGCTTCGGCTGGCCGAACTCCATCACCGTGCACTCCGGACACCTCGCCGACAGCGGGGACGTACGCGGCTGGGTCGACGCCGGCATCACCCCGATGAGCCGGGTCGCGGCGGCGTACGCCGGTCCGGTGCCGGCCGTCTGGGAGTGGTACTGGCCCGCCCGGCTCTCCGTCGGCCTCGACGTCACGGACGCCTACACCGACTCGGCGCTCACCCGCTCACTGGGCCTGCGCCTGCTCCACGCCGACCGTCTCGACGTCCCCCCTGTACGCCTTCGGGACGAGCTACGCCAAGGGCACGATCGAGGAGGCGGCGCGCAGGGTGGTGGCCGGTTCCCGTATCCCGTACGCCGCATACGAGACCGACACCGGCATGAACCACCTCGACCCGCTTTTCGCGGCCCCGGCCCACAACACCCTGACGCGGACACTCGCGGAGTTCCTGAGGGGAGCGGCGGCCCGCTGAGGCAGGAAACCCGCCCGGCCGGTTCCTCGCGGGGAACCGGAGGCGGGGTGCCTGGCGATACGCCGGTCGCGATGATCCGGAGCTCCGGGCGGGGAGCCACTGGGTCCCTGCCGTCCTGAACACGTCACTGCGGGCGGTACCACTCGCTCGCCGAGGCATCCAGGGCCACGACGGAGCGGCCCGATCCCCCCTGCGCCAACCGGGCGACTCCCGCCACCGCCGCCGAGACGGCTCGGACGGTCGTCCGATGCAGCGCGAGTCCGCTGCGACGACCGTCCGCGGCCAGGAAGTCCTCCAGGATCTCTTCGCGGGCCCGGTTGTTCAGACTGTCCGATGCCACAGCCGATCCCTCCGCCCCCGATCGCATCGTCATACGGGTGACGGCCTCGCCTCCGACAAGCTCACGGTTTCGGTAGATCACGACCTGGAAGGGACTCGACCCGTCGAGCAGCCCGTCCTGGTAGGAGTGCACCTGAATCGCCATGAGCGGTCCCACATGGATCGTCACCCGCTCGTGCCGGATGCGCCCGTTTCCCTTGTACGTGTCCTCGGGCAGTTCCAGCCAGGACCGCCCCGAGAAGGACGACTGCAGGAGCGAGAGAACCGCCGTCGTCAAAACGTCCGAGCCGTTCATGAGCCGTGCCAGCACGACCACGTCGGTCTCCCCCCATGGCTGAACGGGCAGCGAAGCCGGCCGAGGAAGACCGCTGTGGCGTTGCCACCGATCCCTGCCGAAAAGCCGCTCGTAGGAGGCCTCGGTCAGTTGCGCGTCGACACGGTGTGCGTCCACCGCGAAAACGTCAAGACCGAGCCGATCCGGCGGGCGCCCGATATTCTCGTTCACCTCGGTCAACCAGCAGAACAGATCGATAAAATGATAGCCGGAGTGCAACAGCTTGCCGTAGCCGTATTTGTAGGGATGACCCTCACGCGAGACGAATTCCCAGGGCATGTTCCATGTGCCGTCGGAGTGATGAATATCCATGTACGTGATGGGAATGCCGAACTCGCTGACGATGTCGCCGAGGATTTCCTTCACCAGTCGGTAGGCCGGGTGGACCCGTCGTTGCGCCTGGACGACGACGGTCACTCCCTTTTCCTCTGCCAGCGCGGTCAGATGGTGGTGATCTGCCACGAGACCCAGCGCTTCGTCCGGCCCGTCCGTCCGCAGATCCCGTGCCGTCACCGGCTTTTCCAACAACACGTGCATTCCTTGCCGGACCGCCCACTCGACATAGGTTCGGTGCGCTCGGGGCTCGGTCGCGACAATGCATCCCCAGGCAGGATTTCCGCGCAGCGCATCCTCCTTTTCCAGAACAGTCGCCAGGGACTCGGAATCCAGACCGTCGTCCACCAGAACGACACGCCTCGGCTGAACGGAACGCGCCGCCAGGTATTTCTCCACGACGCGTCGCTGGGATTCGAGGTCGATGACCATGTCTATGGTGAGCCGCCCGGCCGACTGGTATCGTTCGAGAAGGGGATAGTACAGCTTCCGGGCATATGGACCGAGCCCCGCCAGGACTATTCGCGGGACGTCCGCACCAGGCATGAGCAATTATCCCTTCAGTGGAATTCGACCACGAAACGACATGACGCAGGGAGGGGAACAATCCATGGATCGCGCTTCCGATCGATCCCCCACGGGGAAATCCCGAGAGCAACTGGTCGTATCGCCGATCACAGGGCACTTCGGTGCGGACGTCTCCGGGGTGCGCCTGGACGGCCCATTGACCCCGATCACGCTCACCGCTCTCCGGCTGGCCCTGCGGCGCCACCGTGTCCTCTTCTTCCGGCGGCAGTCCCTGACGCACGGACAACAGACCGATTTCGCCCGTCAGTTCGGCCCGCTCGCTCCGGCCCACCCATGGCAGGAGCCAGTACCCGGACACCCGTTCGTGCACGGCCTGGTCACCGGTGGCCGGCAGCCCACGAACGACGAGGAACACCACCGCGCCCGCTGGCGCACCCCCGACTACCTCTCCGGCTGGCACGCCGACATCACCGCCGCCGTCGACCCGCCGTCCTTCGGCATTCTGCGGGCCGAAGAGGTGCCGTCCCGAGGCGGCGACACGACCTGGGCCGACCTGGTCACCGCCTACGAGCAGTTGTCCGGGCCGTTGCGGCGGTTTCTGGACGAACTGACGGCCGAACACCGCTACCTGGTGGGATACGTGTCCTTCGGCGTCACCGACAGCGCTTCGCGGACAGCGGCGGCTGCAGGGCTCGTCGCACATCACCCCGTCGTGCGAGTGCTGCCGGAGAGCGGCATGCGCGCCCTCTTCGTGAACCCGGCGTTCACCAGTCACATCAACGAGCTGTCGCCGCCGGAGAGCCGACGGATCCTCGATCTGGTGTTCACCCACATGACCCGGCCGGAGTTCACCGTCCGGCACCACTGGGACACGGGTGACGTGGCGATCTGGGACAACCGGGCCACCGCGCACATCGCCCCGGAGGATCACGAGCACTTGGGTGAGGCACGCACGATGTACCGCGTCTTCGTGGCCGGCTCCCCCGCGCTCGGCCCCGCCGGCCGGACCTCGACCGCCGTCTCCGGGGCACGCTACCAAGCGGCGGACCAGTCGGCGGACGGCTGAAACCCACCGGACCAGCAAGGATGCGACGCCCATCCGGGCCTCCCGTCGAAGGATCGGTTCACTCGGGAATCGGCAGGGGCCGCACCGGCCATCGCGGACCGTAGGACGGGATGACCAGGTAAGGTCCGTCGTCGCCGGCCACCGGGCAGGCCGTGAACTCCACCTCGTCTCCGTCCCGGCAGAAGCCGAACGCCTTGGAGTAACTCACCACGGTGGCCGTCGCGCATCTCAGCCCCGAGCCGGCCACCACATCCCTCACCCGGAAGACCGCGGGCAGGTCGAGGTGCCCCGGTGGACCGTCCTCGACGAGAACACCGCGCACCCCGGTAGCGGCACCCAGCGGCCCGCGCAGGGGTGGCGCCTCCGGGTGGAGTTCCCCGCGACCGCGCGAGTGGTAGGAAACCGAGACGCGCACGCCCCGGTATCGCAGGTTGAACCGATTTCTGCGACCGGCTTCGAACGCGGCGTACATCCGGTGCGAGGACACGGTGGGATAGGCGGCCCGCCAGACGTAGTAGAGGTTGGTCTGCTCGTCCGGTGGCCAGCGCCGCTGCCAGCGCGAGTCGGCGCAGGTCAGCAGTTCGTGAATCGCCCGCGTCATCGCGGCGACCGCCTCGGCACCGTAGACGTCGAGGTCGACGTCGGAACGTTCGTTCGACAGACCGAGAGCGTACGACCCGTTGAGCCCGACCTGCTCGGGGTTCACTCCGGCGGCCTCGGTCATCGAGACGAGCAGCTCGGCGACCAGCCGCTCACGCCGAGATCCGGAATGTGCGATCGTCCTTCGGCCCGCCTCCTCGGGCACGATGGTGGCCTCGATGTCGGCCGGTGCGAGCAGTTCGAAGCGTCGTCCGTAGAACGGCACGTCGACGAAAGGGAGACGCCGTCGCGCGGGTGTGCCGTCCGGCCAGCGGTGATCACGCACTTTCACGAGCCCGTCGCGCTGTTCGTAGCCGCGCCGCGGCGCGTCGTCGACGGGCGCCCAGTCCGGTACGACCAGCACGCCGTTGCCGGGGTGCAGGTCGCCCACGGCCTTGTACACCCACCCGTCCCGCGTCCGGAACTTGTCGGCGTACCGCACCCCTCGGTCGGCGAACCCACCGAGCGCGGGTACCGGCGTGCCGGACCTCCACGCGGGAACATCCATGGTCCATGGCTCAGCCACCGAGCAGCTCCAGAAGTGAAGGAAGATCGACGAGGACGAGACGGGAATTGTCGAAGTCACTCAGCAGAAGCGTCCGTTCGTCACGGTCGACATCCACGTGCCGCGGGAAGAACAGACTGCCCACGAGGCTGTCGAGGAGCGGGGACAGCGAGCGGACAGCACCGTCGGGACTCATCAGCAGGACCCTGTGCCGACCCGTGTCCACGACCAGCAGGGCACCGTTCCTCAGACGCGCCATCGCGCGGGGCTGCCGCAGGGAGGCACCGGTGTGGGCGCGTACCTCCTCCGCTCCGAGCCATGTGCCGCACCGACCGTCCGGAGAGATCCGCACCAGCCGGTCGGCACCCGTGTCGGACACCAGGACACCGCCGTCCGGCAGGGGCAGGGCCATGTGCGGATCGGACAGACCGGCGTGCCACCAGCTCGCCTCGCCGTGCCGGTCGATCCGGGTGACGGTCCCGTTCGCGCTGTCGGTCACCAGCAGTTCGAGCGGTGACCCGGACGTCACCACGACGTGGTGCGGGTCGGCGAACGGGACGGGATCCGACGTCCCCCGCGGGCGCCACGCCGTCAACTGCCAGCGGGGAGAGCCCGCGTGATCCAGGCACAGCAGCCGTCGGCGACGTCCGTCCGCGATTAGCGTGCCCTCCGGGACGGGGGTCGCGAACCGGGGCCAGTCCAGCGCCGCGTCCGGCGTAGAGTCCGGTGCGTGGGGGCCGGGAAGCACGCGCTTCACCACTCCGGTGAGCGTGACCTCGATCACGCGGTCGTTGTGGCAGTCGGCGACCATCACGGTGCCCCGGTGGGTGAAGTGGGCGCCGCGGGGCTGGATCAGTTCCGTGGCCGTCGTGTCGCACCGCCCCAGCAGCACGGTGCAGGTGTCGTCCGCCCCCAGCCGCAGCAGCCGGTCACCGCGGCCCTCTGCCACGAGCACGGTCCCGTCGGGGCCCTCCTGCGCGCTGTTGGGGTGCCACAGCCTGAGCGTGGACTGCGCGTGGGCGTCGGTGCTGCCCCAGGTACGGGACGCGGTACCTTCGGCGACGTCCACGACCCGGTTGTTCTTGGTGTCCGCGATCAGCACGCTGCCCGAGCGGGTGAAGGAGGCCCAGCGGGGGGCGTTGAGCATTCCCGGTCCCTTGCCCGCCCTGCCGGGCCGGCCGTGGACAAGGGTCGCCCGGGGCGACCGCGCGCCGGTCGATACGTGGAGTACGACGTGTGCACGGGCGTCGGCGACCAGGAAGCCGGCGCCGTCCGGGTCGACGCACACCCCCCTGGGCTCCTCCAGCCCCTCCGCCGCGCCCAGCCGGTGACGGAGGCGGCCTTCGGCCGTCAGGACCAGTACCTCACCGAGCAGCGGCAGGGCCACCACCAGGTCGCCGGATCCCAGGACCCCGGCGGCGGCCGGTGGCCAGGCCCTGGGCGGCAGGTCACGGGGGGCGAGCAACGCCGTATCGGTGTCGTCCGGCCGGCGCAGGAACATCCCCGCTGGTGTCGTCAACACCATCCCGTCCCGGTCGGCGGCGGCAAACGTCACGTCGGGCGCACACCGTTCCCAGTGCCGTCCGGCCGCCAGCACTCGCAGTCCGTGGTCGCGGTGGACCGCGACGATCTCCCCTGTCGGTGCGAGGAAACCGCAGCGGAAGCCGGCCTCGTCCAGAGGGTCCCGGCGCACATGTCCGGGGACGGTGAGCCGCCTGCCCAGTTCCCACGCGGTCACCGGGATGTCCGCCAGCCTCTCCAGAGGCAGCGCGGCCGGAACGCACGTCCCGGCCGACGCGGTCAGGGCATCGGTCGTGTCACCAAGGATGCGGATCACCCGCTCTCGCCGTGAAGGGTGGAAGCCCTTTCTGTGGATCGGTAAGCAGCAGTCGCACCAGATCGGCGGCGGCGGTCGCGGGAGTGTCGTGTGCGTCGGGAGCGCCCAGGGCGGTGCGCAGCGCACCGGGGTGGACCGCCACGACCCGGATGCCGAGACCGGCGAGTTCCTGCCGGAGGCAGAGGCTCATCATGTTCTGCGCGGCCTTGCCGATCCGGTAGGCGTAGTGCTTGCCATCGGGGCCGTCGTCCTTCGCGGCGGCGGCGAACGAGCCCCACCGGGAGGAAACGTGCACGACGGTGCCGCAGGGCGAGCGGCGCAGGGCGGGCAGGAGCGCCTGGGTGAGCCGCAGCGGACCCAGACAGTGGGTGACGAACGAGTCCAGAACATCGTCCACGGCCAACTCCCGCAGCCTTTGCGGCGGGTGGCCGACCCCGGCGTTGTGGATCAGAAGGCCCACCGCCCCGTCCCCCACCTCCCGTGCGACGCTCCGTCCCACGGCGACGTCCGTCACATCGCCCACGACGGGACGCACCATGTCCCCGAGTTCGCGCAGCCGTACGGCGTCGGAGGGGTTCCGTACGACACATACGGTACGAAAGCCACGGTCGGCGAGTTCGTCGGCCAGGTGGAATCCGAGGCCGCGAGCTGCTCCCGTGACAATCGCCGTCGGCTTGGCCCCGTCCCGCGTCGTCTCCTCGCCGGCCGGGATCATCGCCGCGCGCCGAAGCAGTCCGAGCCACCCGGGACCATGTCTCGCGGCGACGGGGGCATCAGGGCGGGCAGTGCTCCGGAGCGCTGCCCGGACGGCCGGTCGTTTCCCCGGTAGAGGTGACTGCCGCTCACCAGCACCTGACGGCTGTGGTCCGGGTCGTGGTCGAGTTCGTCGGCGCTGCGAAATCCGAGGACCAGGCTCATCCGGGTGTGGTTGCTGGTGTTGGCGCTGACCGTGTGGAACGCGAGTGCGTCGAACAGCAGCACTCCACCGGCCGACATGGGGATCGGCAGGGCCTGGTCCAGGAGGTCCGTGAACTCGGCGTGCTCGTCCATCCAGGTGCCTCCGCCGTCAGGTTGTGGCACCCCGACCAAGGGCAGGTGGTGCGAGCCCGGAACGAGATGCGTACAGCCGTTGAGAACCGTGGACTCCTCCAGGTACACGACAGCGGTGACCAGGCCACGCGTCCACTGCAGGATGTCCCGATGCAGTCGCGGTTCAGCGGTTCCCGGACGGTTGATGGCCGCCTGGTTGTGGCGGTTGAGCACGTAGACGACATGGGGACCGAGGAGGGAGCACAACGGTGCGACGAGCTGCGGCAGGGTGATCAGCTCGTGCAGGAGCTCCGGATGGCGCTGGTAGAGCCGGTACAGCTTGGGCTGCGCTCCGGGAGCGTCCGCCCCGGGTGGGGACACGGCCGTCTCGTCGCGGACCAGCCCTCGTAGTCTCGATGCCAGCGGCGCCGGGACGGTGTCCGGCAGGCGAAGGTATCCGCTGTCCCTGAAGTGCCGTGTCTGCTGTGCCGTGAGACTCATCGCAGCCTCCGTCGCATGGCGTGTACCGGTCCCCGCCGACCGGACGTGGAGGCGACGCGCCCACTCGACCGATGCCTCAGACGCCGGGGCAGATACCAGGCGAGCAGCCGGAACCGGTGCCACCAGCCGTACTGCAGAGTGGCCAGGGCGAAGAGGTACTCGTGCGTGCTGAACACCCGGTGCGCGCCGGGCAGGAGAGCGGTGCGCCAGGCGCCCGCCGTCGAGCCGAGGAAGAGGTTGGCGGTGAGGAGCTGCCCGTAACTCTCCCGCAGCGCCTCGTCACCGACATCGCGTTCGTCGGGCGGGTAACCGTCGCGCAGGACGCGGTGGCGGTAGCTCAGCATCCCCTGCAGATCGCCGGACTCCCGAAACCACGTGGAGGACTGCTCGGCGTGACGGTCGTCGGCCCGTGGCGCACCGCGACGGAGGGCGTCGAGACTGTCCCGGACGTCCTGGAGTGCGCGGAAGGCGTTTTCGTAGCGCTGCTGCTTGTCGCTGTCGGGACCGGTGCCGTCGTGGGTCCTGGCAGCGGGCATCCGGGTGAGCAGTCGGCGTCCGAGGAAGCGCAGGTCAGGGGTGCGGTGCATGTGCTCGATCACGCGGTTCATGGTCTCCTCCAGGGCGTACGCCTCCGGATCCCTGATGCCCTTCGGATCGTCGACGACGACCTTCAGGCGTTGCCTTCGCAGCCACAGCCAGGCCGGCAACAGTCGCCCCTGCGCCCACAGGCAGGCGCCGATGCGCTCCGCCCGCACATGCCGGTCGGGCCCGTCGGCGGGGGCGTGCCACCACATCCGCCGTAGCGTGTTCCAGGCGCCGGCCTCCCACAGCAACTGCGAACGCACGGCGCGCTGTTCGACCGGGTCGTCCGCGCCGGTACCGCCCGCGCGCAGCAGTCTGCGGACTTCGCGGTGCAGGCCGAGCGAGCGGTACAGCAGGAAGCTGGCCCGGTGCCGTTCCGCGTCGGTGACCGGTAGCTGCGGATCCGCCGGGGCCCGGGGCAGCGGATCGGCCGGCGCCGGCAGGCCCCAGTCCCGTGCGACCTGCGTCAGCAGCTGATCGGTGCGGCCGCACACGATGTGGACGTCGGCTCCCGCCTTGCGCAGCAGGGACTGGAGGGGGACGGTGTCCTGGTCCGGCACGTGCGCCGGGTGTCCGGAGTGCATGACCCACAGCAGGCGCAGTCCGCGCAGTCCGTCGGACGGGAGCCGGGCCACGAGCTGGTCCACGTCGAAGTAGTCGCTGCCGCTGTAGCCGATGACGATCACCGCCCGGTGAGCGCGCAACAGCCGGTACAGGTGCTCCGCCTCTTCCTCGGGGAAGCCGGTCTGGATGCGGCTCAGGGTGGCGCCGAGGTCCCTGCTGTCGGGCGAATGCGCGAAGGAGCCGTGGAAGTGGTGGACCGCTCCGTCGGGTACCGGCCTTCCCTGCCGGGTTTCGTAGGCGTGTTCGATGCAGGTGTCGAAGTTGGCGGTCACGTGGCGGCCGCCCAGCGCGATGTGGTCGGCCGCGAAGGCGTGCAGCCGGTTCGGCGCCGCCTTCCTGACGTCGTCCAGGATGTCGAAGGTGTCCGGCGAGCCGTCCGGACGGGCGCGCGCGGCGGCGTCCAGTGCCGTCTCGAGCCTCGGCAGCTGAGGGGCGGGCAGGCTGGTGTCGTACGCGCACAGTGGACTCGTGCGCAGGCCGACGACCTGGTGGTACGTCAGAACCGTGGCGAGAGCGCCCGCTTCGAAGAAGGTGTCGAAGACTCGCCGGGTCAGCTCCGGGCCGCTCGGCAGGCTGGTGGGTCCCTCGACGGAGATCCCGGCTCCGGACCACAGCAGCACCTGGTCCGGCCGCAGCCCGGCGAGCAGCCCCGTGGCGTCGGCCACGACGGAGTCCGGGGCGCTCACCGCGGGACCGTCTCGGGGTCGACGTCGTCGGACGTCGAACCGGTGGAACCGGGCAGGGACGCCTCCCAGACCGCCTCGAATCGGTGCAGCCAGTAGTCGTACCAGTGCGGGGACGTACGGCGGGTCAGCAGCAGATGCATGCGTTCGTTGATCGTGCGGTCGCCGAAACCGTGGAACTCCACCACAAGGATGCCGTCCGGGCTGTCGCCGTTGACGATGAGCAGGCTGAAGCCCGGGTTGAACGGCAGCCGGCGAAATTCGAACCCGGGCATGCCTTCGAGGCGGCGCAGGGTGCGCAGGGAGCCGCGCAGCGCCAGTTCGAGGTCGAGGTTGTCGTCGAGTTGCACGGCGGCGTCGGTGACGGCCTCGCGGGAAGGATCGAGGACGACGAACCGGACGGTTCCCCCGCGTTGGAGGATCATCCGCCTCAGATCGTCCGCGCCGGCCAGGACGTTGATCGCGGTGGGCCCGTACACCCGCAGATCCCGAGCGTGTTCGAGAAGCGTTCGCAGCGGACCGAGGTCCTCCCGCTTGTGAAGCACGTCATCGGCCGAGGCCGGCCCGGGCTCCGACGGCGCTGCCGTACGGAAGACGAGAAACGCCAAGGCGGCCGCGGTGAACTGCAGCAGACGCCGGCTGTCGACCACATCGAACTGTCCCAGTCCGACGAGCACCAGGCCGAGAAGGAAGAGCACGTACGCCTCGATGTGGCGGCCACGTCGTACGTCGTGCACGACGACACCGAAGCGCCTGCGCAAGGTGTTCACTCGCTTGTCCTCTTTCACATGGGTCGTGCCGGATGGTGTCCCTCCGACTGAAGCGGCTGCCGCCGAACTGCGGCAAGGCACGTTTGTGTCCGCATCGGGCATCGTTGTATCCGGCGCACGGTTAGTCTCCGGTCGGTGGCCGCGACCGAGGAGACGGCGGATGACGAAGTGGCGCAACGGATCGGGGACTCCCGCCGGGATCGAGCTGTGCCTGGCGGCCCTTCACCAGCGCGGCATCTCCGGGACCATGGCAGCGGTCGGTGCCTTTCGCACGACCTACCCGGACTACGAGTTGTCCGACTCCATGGTCAGGTCCATGATCAACGGCACGAGGGAACCCAAGCCGGACTTCGTGCACCGTCTGGCCCGGTTGGCCGACGTTCCGGTGGCCCAGGTGTTCGCGCACCTGGGCTGGCTGCCCCCCGAGGAGGCGGCCGACCCCAGCGTGCTCCATCTGGTGCGGCAGCTGCGTACGGGCATCACGGCGGCCGGGCAACTCGCCCGGGAGGCGGCGGAGCCATGGTTCGACCGCGCCCCGGCGGCCGCCGCAGCGGCGGTTCTGACGAACGAGGACGGCGCCCGCCGGTACACGGTGTCGCTGTCGGCGGTCGAGTCGGGCGACCGCTACAGCTGCGCCCTCATGGACGTCGCCGAGTTCCATCTTCGACCGGGGGTGCGGCCGCTGCCCCTGGACCGGGCTGTCGCCCTCGCCGACGGCGGACTGCTGCGCGGCACGCTGGCCGCGGCCCGCCGCCAGGAGATGGCCGAGCACCCGGACTACTGGTCGGTGCGGCTCGAACTGACCGCGCTGGCCCAGAGGGCGCTGCAGTACCGAGGCGAGTACAGCTGGCAGGGCCAGCCCGGTGCGCGACTCTGGCTGGACGCGGACGACGGATACCGGCCCCGCCATCTGCTCGTGCAGGACCGCATCGCCGGAGTACGCCGGGAACCCGTTCCGGCGGCGGCCAGACAGTGGGCCGACCGGGCGATCCCGCCGATCGTCGTGATCGGTCATCGCCCGTTGGCAGGGGGCGCCGCCGCGTTGCTCGCGGAGGCGCTGGGGCTGGAGTACGTCCTGCCCCGGTCCGGCGAGGAAATCGTCGCCGACGGTTTGTTCCTGCCGGTCCTGCGGAGCCCGGTCCCGGGTCGGGTGGAGGCCTGGCTGTCCGTGATGAGGCATCTGCGCACCCGATCGACGGCCGGGGATCCCTGGCCCGCGGTCATCCTGACGCGTCCCTACGTCTTCGCCGGGCAGGGACACGACGCCGAGCTGGCGCTGGACGAGTTACGCCGGCTGCCGGCCCACGTCGTGTCCGTCCGGCCGTCCGACACGACACTGCGCTGGTGGGCCTCACGCCGGACGGGCTCGGAAACCGCCGGGGACGCGGAGGCGCGGGCATGGGTCGCACGGGAACTGCGCGCGTACGACAGGATCGAGACGGTGCTGAGCGCGCGGCCTGCGGATCGGACCCTGCTCATCCGGGTACCCGAGCCGACGAGCCCGTTGCGGGTACGGGGCTGGGGCTGGCCGGACATCGTGGCCGACCTCCAGCCCAGGCTGGCCTGGGCGGTGCTGGAATGGCTCGATCTGACGGCCCATCGGCGGGGACCGAAACTCTCCGGGATGTTGCGGCCCGGGCTGCTGTCGGAGTGGGCGCCCACTCTCCGAGACGATCCGGGTGTGTCCTCGCTGATGCCCCGGTGAGAGGCGGACGACCGGCCGGCAGCTCAACGGATGTCGTCGGGCTCTTCCGGATCGGCAGCCCCGCTGTGACGGGCGTTGTGCATGCTCTCCCCTCCCTTCCGTCCTGGTCGAGTCCTGCGTGACCCCCGCCACCGCCCGGCAAGGCTCCCCTCCAGGCACCGGGCGGCGCGGCGGCCTCCGGACATGAGCAAACCCGTGGTCCTGGGCGGACGACAGCCTGTTGCCCAAACACCGGACGATCCCCGACAGTGGTCGGACAGAGTCGGACAGGGCCACGGCCTGCGCCACCGGCCCGGACACCGTCGGGGGGACGGATGCCGAAGGGGCACAGCAGACGCCATCGACACCACGAGGAGTCCGGCCCGGGAACGATCGGATCGGTCTCGGATTTCGCCCACCAGTTGACTCAGGCACGCGTGCGCGCGGGGCTCACCGTGCGCGATGTGGCCCGCGTGGTACGTATCGCGCCGAGCACGGCCGGCGACTATTTCTCGGGCCGCCATCTGCCACCGGTACGGGCGACGAAACTGCTCACCGACATCCTTCTCGCCTGCGGTGTCGACGATCCCCACGCCTTGGAACACTGGCACGAGGCGCTGGTGCGGCTGCGGATCGCGCCGGGTCGGCCACGGGCCGACGCGCCTGTTCCCTACCGGGGACTGCGTGCCTTCGAGGAGGAACAGGCGGAGTGGTTCTTCGGCCGGGACGAGTTGACGGCCACGCTGGTCGAGCGATTACGCGTGCTTGCCGGGTCCGGAGGCGGTCTACTGGCCGTGGTCGGCCCCTCGGGCTCCGGTAAGTCCTCGCTGTTGCGCGCCGGGCTGATTCCCGCGGTCCGCCGCGGGGTGCTGGGGAGCGACGCCGGAGCGGGGGAGAGTGCCCGCCCTGTGGTCCTGATGACTCCGGGCAGTCACCCGACGGACGAACTGACCGCCCTGCTGCAGGCATTGGACGACCCCGCTCCGCTGATCGTGGTGGACCAGTTCGAGGGGCTGTTCACCATGTGCCCGCAACCCTCCGAACGCGCCCGCTTCATGGAGTTGCTGGGCCGTCCGCGTCCCGGTCTCGTCGTCATCGGGCTGCGGGCCGACTTCTATGCACAGGCCCTCCGGTTCCCGCTGCTCGCCCAGGCTTTGCAGACCCAGCAGCTGGTGGTGGGTCCCCTGGCACAGGACGAGATGCGCCAGGCCATCGTCGGACCGGCCCACAAGGCCGGGGTGGAGGTCGAGAGTGGCCTGGTGGAACTGCTGCTGCGCGACCTGACTCCGCGCTCCTCACCGGGCGACGGCACCGATATGGGCGATGCCGCCCATGACCCCGGTGCACTCCCCCTGCTGTCCCACGCCCTGCTCGCCACCTGGCAGGGTGCGCCCAGCGGTCGCCTCACTGTCGCCGCCTACCGCAGCAGCGGCGGCATTCACGACGCCGTCGCCCACACTGCGGAAACGGTGTTCGCCGATCTCTCCGACGTGCAACGGGACATCGCCCGCCAGGTCTTCCTCCGGCTGGTGAACGTCTCCGACGACGCCCTGACCACCAGGCGTCGGGTTCACCTCGCGGAGCTGCTCGACACGGACGGTCCACAGGCCGGGGAACCCACCGCCGTCCTGGCCGCATACGTCGAGCAGCGGCTGATCACCGCCGACAGCGACACGGTCGAGATCTCACACGAATCGCTGCTCACGGCGTGGCCCCGATTACGGGAATGGATCGGTGCGGACCATGCCGGGCTACGGATCCACCGGCGGTTGACCGAGGCCGCACACCACTGGAAGGACGCGAAGCGTGACCCCGGTCTGCTGTTGCGCGGCACCGCTCTCGCGCTGACCGGTGAGTGGGCGGCCGACGCCGTCCACAGCCACGCTGTGAACGCCGACGAACGCGCCTTCCTGGAAGCTTCGTTGCACCACCAGGAGCAGGAGCGCCGGGCCGCCCGCAACCGCACACGGCGGCTGTACCAGTTGCTCAGCGCGGCGGTGGCGCTCCTGCTCGTCACCTGCGGGCTGTCCCTGTACGCGCAGCGGGAGCGAGACCGGGCCGACCGGTCCCGGGCCGAGGCGGAGTCACGCCAACTGGCGTCGGAAGCGGCCCGGATCGGTCAGCACGACCCCTCCGTCAGCGCCCAGCTCGCGCTGGCGGCCTACCGGACGGCACGAACCCAGGAAGCGCGCGCGGGCCTGATGGACTCCTCGGCCTCTCCCTCGGCGACACGGCTGACCGGCTTCACCGGGTTGGTCCAGGCGGTGGCCTTCGACAGCGCCCGCACCCTGCTGGCCGCCGGCTCGTCCGACGGCTCGGTGCGGTTGTGGAGCACCGCGGACCGTACCCGGCCCCGGTCGCTGACAAGGCTGCGTGTTTCCGATGAACTGGCCGTGTTCGCCGTCGCGTTGAGCCTTGACGGCAACACGCTCGTGGCGGGCGGCGGCAAGGGGCTGCTGCATCGCTGGGACGTCTCGGATCCTCGTCGTCCGCACCCGCTGCCCGATCTGCCGGGCAGCCCGGACGCGACCGTCTACGCGCTGGTGTTCGCCCCCGACGGGAACGGTCTGGCCGCGGCGGGCTCGGACCACACGGTACGACTGTGGCCGAACGCACGTTCGGCGGGAACAGTGGGCACACCCGTGGTGTACCGCGGCGACGACTACCAGCAGTCGGTGGCGTTCAGCCCGGACGGCTCCATGATCGCCGCCGCCGGACGCGACGGCAGTGCCCGGCTGTGGCGTACACACGGCAGCGGACGTACGGTCCCGTTGGCGACGCTGGGGAAGTTCGAAGGGCCCGCTCTGGGGGTCGCCTTCAGCCCGGACGGTCGTTTCCTCTCCGTGTGCAGCCAGGACCGCACCATTCGCCTGTGGGACATCTCGGACCCCGGCCGTCCACGACGGTCGGCCTCACCCGAGGACAAGGCCGACGGCTGGGTCAACGCCCTGGCGTTCAGTCCGGACGGAGCGATGCTCGCCACCGGGGGCAGCGACGACGCCGTACGGCTGTGGGATCGCGCGGCCGGGTACAACGCCGCCACCCTGCCACACCCGGGAGCGGTGACGTCGGTGGCGTGGTTCGACCGGCGGACGCTCGTGACCGGCTGTTCGGACGGCGTCATCCGGCTGTGGTCACTGCCCTCCCCCGTGCTGGCG
Organism: Streptomyces kryoterrae; assembly: GCF_054072135.1. Taxonomy (NCBI): domain Bacteria; kingdom Bacillati; phylum Actinomycetota; class Actinomycetes; order Kitasatosporales; family Streptomycetaceae; genus Streptomyces; species Streptomyces kryoterrae. Next base: position 2,414,036 of record NZ_CM133358.1, read on the forward strand.
TCGGCACAGGGGGTCAACGCCCTCGCCTACAGCCCCGACAGCCGGCTGATGGCCGTGGGCACCCTGGAGCTGCAGTTGTGGGACCTCGCCCGGCACGAGCGCGTCGGCCGGTCCTGGACACCGGGCGGCGACACCTTCGTCCAGTCGGTGACGTTCTCGCCGCGCGGCCGGATCCTGGCCGTCGGTTACAGCGACGGCCTGGTCCGTCTGTTCTCCTACACGCTCACCGGCGAACTGACCGCACGCGGCAGGCCGTTCCGGGTGGCGAGCAGCGGCACGGTCGAGTCCCTGGTCTTCAACGCGAAGGGAACGGTACTGGCCAGCGGGGCCGACGACGCCACCGTACGCCTGTGGGACACCGGCAGACCGGACCAGGTCAGGGCTCTGCGCACTCTCACCGGGGCGACGGACGCGGTGCTGTCGGTGGCCTTCACCCCGGACGGGCGGCACATCGCGGGGGGCAGTATCGACCGCGCCGTGCGCGTGTGGAACGTGTCCGGGAAGACGACGGACCCGCTGGTCACCCTCCGCGGCCCCACCGGCTACGTGTGGTCGGTCGCCTTCAGCTCCGACGGCTCGACCCTGGCCGCAGGCAGCGCGGACCGCTCCGTCCGGCTGTGGGACGTCCGCGCCATCCGCCGTCCGGTGCGGGTGGGCCCCGATCTGACCGGCTTCACCAGCTACGTCTATTCGGTCACCTTCAGTCCGGACGGCCGTACCCTGGCCGCCGGCAGTACGGACACGACCGTCTGGCTCTTCGACGTCTCCGACCCCCGGGCTCCCGACCTGAACGCGGTCCTCACCGCGGCCACCGGCCATGTGTACGCGGTCGCCTTCAGCCCCGACGGAACCACGCTGGCGGCCGGGGGCGAGGACCACACCGTCCGGCTGTGGGACACCGACGCGGACGCCACAGCCGCCCGGCTGTGCGAAACACGAGGGGATCCGCTCACCGCGTCCGAGTGGCGCCGCTTCCTCCCCTCGGTCCCCGAGGTATCCACCTGCCGGTGAGACCGAGAGCGGCGGCGGCCCGCTCGCGGGGGTGGGAACGGCACACCGTTTCCAGGGCCGGGAGTTCCCCGTCGCCGTCTTCGCCACGTTCGAGGGCGCCGACGGCAGGGACCCGTGGATGGCGATGCCGCACGGGAGGCCGGGCGCCTCGACCGACTGCAGGACGGTGCGCGCCTGCTCAACGTCGCGGCCACCGTGCCCGGACCCGCCTCTGCGGCCGACCTCGCCGCTGCTCTCCGCCAGCCTGGAAGGCGGGTGGGCGTGTCCGATCCCTGATGGTCGTCACCTGCCGACGACCACGGCGACGTTCAGGGTTGCGCCGGCGGCAAGCGGTGTTCCGTAGTTCCCTTTGTCAGTCCGCGAAGCGGGAAGCCCGGTGGTAGCAGGGGCGCCGCCAAGGCGGTGATGTCCGAGAGTTCCGAGCGGTGTCGCGGTAGCGATGCCCACAGCCGACGCTGCGCTGCCGCGAACCGATGCGCCTCGGCGTTCGTGTACGGGCGCTGCCGCTCCCCTTCCAGGACGGCTGCGGTACCGCCTTGCCGGTTCCGTAACGCGCGAACGTCCCGGTCGGTCACCGTGACCGTGTGCACTGCGGGATGGCGGTCGAGGACCGCTGCGAGTGCGGCGAGCGCTCGGTAGCAGCGATCGTGCCCATGCGGGGTGGTGAAGCGGGAGGGTGTGCCGTGTTCCAGGCCGAGGGCGAACCGGTGCGCGGTGCCCTGGCGGCTGTCGGCCGCACGTACCGCCAGGACCAGCATCTCCACCCGATAGCCTGCGGCGTGGAACCGGGAGGCTGCGGTCAACAGGTCCGTGCCGGTGGCCGGCGCCGCCTCTATCACCGCATCGGCCCTCCGTCGTCGGAGCCACTCCTCCGCCGCGTCCTGCCATGCCCGGTAGTCGGCTCGCAGCAAGGTTCCCGCTGTGCGTGGATGCCTGGCGAGCAGTTGGGTGTAGTCGGGGTGGAATGCGCGGAAGTCATCACTGGAGACGCGGACAGCGCCTGGACGCATGGCACGTAGCACCTGGGTGGAGGCTGCTGTCTTCCCGGCGCCGGGTTGCCCCACGACGTAGACCGCTACCGGGTGGCGTCGGGGCTCGGGATCGCCGAGATGGAACGGAACGATCAGGTCTGTGAAAATGCGCTGGTGTTCTGCGGGTGGGAGCCGGGGCGAGCCGGGTGCTCGGGGAGCCGCCGGATCGACGCGGCTCCGGCGGAGCAGTGGTGCGGCCCATCGGAGGCTGTGGCGGATGTCCTCGGCGACGGCCGTCCGGCGCGACGAGCCAGGGGTGTTGCCCGCGATTTCCTCGACGCGCCCGAGGTCGGTGCGGAAGCGCTGGGCTTCGGTGACAGTCCACGGCCGGGTCCGCTCGGCGCCCAGCGCTTGGGCGGCGCGCGGTGGGCGCGACCAACTTCCTTCTGAATCAAGGTGGTTCAGGTATCGGATGCCGTTGGCACCGATCACTGTCACCAGGTTCGCCAGTCGCTCGGCTTCGATGATGCGCAGGACGTCGGGCAGCTCCTGGGAGCAGTGGTCGTGGTTCTGCGCCGACACGTAGCGGCCGGTCCCGGTGGCCTGTACCTGCTGGAGGTAGCGGTGCAGTACGGCCAGGCTGCTCAGTGCCTCCGGAACCGCGAGCACGGCCAGTTCGACGCGGTGGCCGGCGCGTCGGTAGGCGCCGACCGTGGTGCGGGCTTCCTCCGGGTCGGCCAGAGCAGTTTCGATGACGGCGTTCAGCCGGTGGCGGCGGGTGTGGTCCTCCACCTCGGCCTGCCAGCGGCGTGCGTCTGGGCGCGTTCGCACTCCGGCGCTGCGATCGTCGATCGCCAGAAGCGTCGGATAACAGGGGTGGACCCGTTTGTAGTCGTCGCTGCCGATGCGCACGGCGCCTCCGCGGTGGGCCAGTGCGTGGTGCACCAGATCCGCGCAGGTGGATTTGCCGACGCCGGGCTGGCCCGCCACGAACACCGCGACCGGGGAAATCCGGGCGATGGCCTCTTTGGCGACGGCCGGCAAGATCGTGGTGACGAGTAGGTCGCGGTGTCGCTCTTCGGTCAGTACAGCGGGGACGAACCCTCGTTCACCGCCACGTGGCCGCGTCAAACGGCGTCCCATGGTGCGGGCGCCACCGCGCGACGCGGACTCAACTCCGAGAATCGCAGAGCGGCAGGGCGTCGGGGACTGACGAGCGCGACCGCTGAAGCGCGGCAGTCATCGGGTACCGGGGTCCGCGGAGCGGAGTTCGGCGCGCAGGAGCCGGGGTTCGGGACCGGGGCCGCGGCCTTGCACGCTCCAGGTGTCGGCGTCGTCGAGTGCGTCCTGGACCTCGACCCAGGTGTCCTCGGATCCGATCGGGTCGATGGTGCACAGGACAAGCACGCCCCGATGGATTTCCTGGATCCGGGGGGCGCTGCCCGTGAGGTCCGCGAGCCGGGCGGCGAGTGCCGCTGCCCGCCCTGCCAGGACCGCATCCACTCCTCCCCCTCACACCAATGACTACTGAGAGTATTGCTAATCGATTAGCGTGCCGTTAACCGATTAGCGTGTCAAGGGTTGCAAGGAGTAGCGCGTTCCTCTCCGGGAGTAGGCAGTGCCCACTGCGGACTATCAACGCATCGCCGAAGACCTGCGCAGGCGACTGGCGGAAGGGGAATGGTCCCCAGGTGAGCAACTGCCGCCACGCGCCCAGCTGGCTCACGAGTACCGGACCAGTCCGGCCGCGATCCAGCGGGGCCAGGAACTGCTGATCGACACCGGTGTGCTGGAGGGGCGCAAAAGCGTCGGCGTCTTCGTACGCGAGCCACAGGCGCGCATGGCGCTGCCCGTGCTGTTGTCGATTCCGGACGCGATCCGGCAGGCCGGGCTCACCCCGGGCGTCGAGTACCGGTCGGACGTCAAGGTCCCGGCTCCGGAGCCGATCGCCCGGCGGCTGTCGGTCGACATCGACACCCTGTGTGTCCGCACCCGCTACGAGTATCTGGGCGACGCCCGACCTTTGGCCCTCGGCGAATCGTGGGAGCCGATGGCCCTGACGTATCGCACGCCCGTTCTGCTGCCGGAGGACGGACCGCTGGCCGGTACCGGCGTGGCTCGCCGGCTGGCCTCGGTCGGCGTCCGGGTTGGCCATGCCCAGGTCCGTACACACGCCCGGCACCCGAACGACCATGAGGCGCTGCGGCTCGGGATCACTCGCCGCACGCTGATCGTCAGGCTGGATCGGACCCACCTGACCGACACGGGGCAGCCGGTCGAAACCGCCACTTTCCTTCTCCCGCAGACGCGTTGGGAACTGGTCTACGACGTCCCGGTACCGGCCTGCGATTCCGTCGGCGACGAGATTCGCTCACCGGGAGCCGATGGTCACGCTGCCGGGACCCGACCGATCAGACAGAGCGGCACCCCCCGCGGGCGCTGACCGCTGTGGGGCACGTGGTGAACGGATGCCGGCCAGGCGGACCGGCAGTCACAGGCAGAGATCGGTTGACCATCAGGGGGTTGGCGTGGCGGGTCGGGACTTGAGGGCTCTGTTCGGCTCCAACGACCACCAAGTGGGGGCGGACGAGGCGTTCACGAACCGGGACGGCCAGTGGCGGGTGTTCGTAAGCGCCCTGGACGGACACCTGCAGCACGTTGCCGGTCAGAGTTTCGACGCCGCCGACCTGGAGGCACCGCGACGGAACCTGCTCGTCTTCCACGGTGTCAGCGGCATCGGCAAGTCCACGCTGTCACGGAGGCTGGAGGCCGCGCTGGCGAATGCCGACCACAGGCCGGCGCGATGGAACGAACCGACCTGGCACGGGCAGCGGATCGTCCCCGTCCGGCTCGACCTGGCGCGCTCGGCGAACACCGACTTCGAGCGCATCGTCCTGACGATCCGGCTCGCCATCGCATCCGCGGTCGGCCGGCCCATGCCCGCTTTCGACATCGCGCTGCGCCGCTACTGGGACCAGCAGCACCCGGGCGAGCCGTTGGAGGAGTACCTGCGCCGTGACGGCTTGGTAGCCCGCTTCGGCCAGGTGCTTCCGGCGCAGATGCAGGCGGCGCTCAGCGAGATCACCCAAGGCTTGGCACTGCCCGGGATGCTCGGTTCCGCAGTGGGACAGGTCACCGGGGCGCTGGTGAGGGCGCTGCGCGAACACCGTCGTTCAGTGAGCGCGTTGGCCGGCTGTGCGCGGCTGGCCGACCTGCTGGAGGCCGACACCGACCTGGAGGCGCTCTCGTACTATCCGCACCTGCTCGCCTGGGAGCTGGCCCGCTTACCCGCCCGCAAGCAGATCGCCCCGGTGGTACTGCTGGACACCTTCGAGGACATCGGGGACCGCACCCGCCGCGACATGGAGCGGCTGTTGCAGCACGTGGTGTGGCTCATGCCCAACGTCTTCTTCGTCGTTACCGGACGCAACCGGCTGCAGTGGGCCGACCCGGCCCTGCACGGTCAACTCGACTGGACCGGCCCGGCAGCCTGGCCGGGGCTGGCCAACCGCAGCCTGCCGGCACCCCGCACCGCCGCAGCCGATCCGGTCGGTCGCCGTCAATTCCTCATCGGGGACTTCAGCGACGAGGACCGCGAGGACTACCTCACCCACCGGCTCGCCACCGACGGCCGGCCTCTGATCGACCCCACGCTGCGACGTGTGATCGCCGAGCGCTCCCACGGCCTGCCGCTGTACCTCGACCTGGCCGCCATGCGCTTCCTCGAGATCCGCCGCACCGGCCTCACCCCGCAACCGGCCGACTTCGACGTCGACTTCCCCGCCCTCATCTCCCGCACCCTCACCGACCTCACCCCCGACGAACGCCACGTTCTGCGCTCGGTCAGCCTCCTGGACGCCTTCGACGTCCCCCTCGCCACCGCCGGCTCCGGAATCGGCCGCGACGCCCCCGTCCTTCGCCTGCTCGAGCGGCCCTTCATCCGCCACACCCACACCGGCCTCTGGCCCTACCACCTGCACGCCCTCATCCGCTCGACCCTGCGCACCGCCGAAGACACCACGGACGACCGCTGGTCACCCCGAGACTGGCGAAACGCGGCCGAACGCGCCCACGGCGCCGTAGGCCGACAGTGGGCCGAGCACACCGGCCCCGGCCGCCGTCTGCTGATCGCCTGCCTACGTCAAGGTCTCACCCTCGCCGCCGAGTTCCACCTCGACCTGGGCTGGCTGACCGAAGCGGCCTGGCAGTACGTCAGCGACTCGGTGTGGGAACCCGTCACCGTCACCCGGCGGGACACCGACGACGACGCACATCTGCAGACGCCGGCCGACGCCCTGGTCGAACTGCTCAACACTCTCGGCCGGCGACAGCACGAACACCGCCGTAGCACGGCCAACCGGCTCGCAGCCGTCATCGACACCGGCCTGCTGCCGGCGGAACTGGGGCAGATGGCGGTCTACTACCTGGCCAAAGCCCACCGTGACCTCGGCCACTCAACGGCCTCCCGAACAGGGATGCAGCAGGTCTCCGACGGAGGAGGCCGCCTCGCCCCCGCCGCCCGCCGCGGCCTGGCCCACCTCGCCCGCCTGGCCGGCGACTTCCCCACCGCCCTGACCGTTGCCGAGACCCTGGGGTGGGCCGGCCGCCAGAACCGTGTGCTCGGCGACATCCACTGGCCTCAAGGCGACATCACCCGAGCCGCCGACGACTACGAACATGCCCGCAACGATGCCGAACAACACGGCATCGCAGGGGAACGCGCAACCGCCCAGGCTCACCGCGCACTCGCACTGGCCTTCGCCGATCCCACGACCGCGGAAAGTGAAATCGTCCTCGCCCACCACCTCCTGACCGATCTCACGCTCCACGCCACCACCCTGACCGTTCACATCGCCGACCTCATCCGCGACGCGGGCCGCAGCACGGACATCGACGAACGCGCCCAGGCCCTGCGCACGGAGATCGAGACCGCCGGTCTGGCCTCCGTCCTCCCTCTGCTCGAGCTCGCGGTCTGCTTCCACCACGCCGTCCGCAACGACGGGGAACTCCTCGCCACCGCCATCCACCGGCTGCGTCGGCTCACCAACAACGGCGACCACGCCTACCTCGCCGACATCGCGCACTTCATGGGCGACCGGCCCATCACACCAGACACATGGCCTGTCCTGTGGTTGGAGAGCCACGAGACCATCCGCCGACGCTGGCGCACACTCGTCACCGAAAGGCGCGGCACTTAGGGCGTGCAGATCCCTGACGCCCAGCCGGTCGGACCGGCCCTGGTCAAGCCCGACGAGACGCGCGGAGCGCTCCGGGTTCGTGGACCGGGGGAACCCCTGCCTGACCGTGACCGCGTGCGCGAAGCCGTCGACGACCGCGTCCACTCCGCAACCTCGTCGTCATCGGGGTCGGCGAGGCGGGCACGCCCCTCGGTGACCAGCCGCTCGATCAACTCCCGCGCCTTCGGCCCGTGGCCTCGCGCCGTCCTCCCCGTGCGCCGGCCCCGCAGGTCCGGCGAACACCCCCGCCCGCCGATCCCCGCCACAATGATCACCGCATCACGTTCGCCGCGGGTTCCGAGGACACCTCCTCGGCGTACTCGGAGAACGGCATCCCGATGCGATTCGATCAAGTCCTGTATTCGGCGGTCGATCTCAACGGGAACATCGCGTTCGTTCTTGAGGAGAGCGGCGATGACTCGGTCCGGTTCCGCGCATTCCTCGGCGGTGAAGCCAAGCCGCGTGATCTCCGGCACCCCCAGGCGAAGGGAGCCGTCCACGGGGTGCGGGGTGCGGGGTGCAGATGAGTGTCGGACCGCCCAGCGGGCGGAGTTTCGACAGGACCTCCACTCGTTCGTGGATCACCTTGTCATTGGTGAGGATCAGGCCGCCCTGCGGACCGGGCTGCCCTGGTCGGTGCCGCCCGTCAGCTCGAACTGGAGGGTGTTCTCCATGATTTCGCGCGTACGCAGGGGCAGATCACCGGGGTCGAAGTCCTGGGTGGGGAAGGACTTCGCCAACCCCGCCGAGTCCGCGGCGAGTTGACGCGCCGGGGCCTTCAGCCCACTCGCGGGCCGTCCGTGCCACAGCCCTTACTCGATCCGGTGGAACCCGGTCAAGTCCTTGTCGTGCACTCCCCCGGGCAGCCCGTCGGGCCGGCCGTTGATCTTCTGGTCGAAGTCCTGGAAGGTGCCGTACGCGGCGCCGAGCGAGGCGTAGGTACGGTGGGCGGTCAGCCGGTCCGTAAACGGGCCGAGCGGCTGCTGTTCGCCGGGTGTCCCGGTGACCCCGGGCGGAGCACCGGAGCCCGGCAGTCGGAGAGGCCCGGGCCGATGGGCCGGCCGGCGCCGAGGGAGGTGCGTTCATGACTCGGTGCCGGGCCCCGCGGAGAGCGGCGGACAGAAGGACGGTTGAACTGCGGTGGAGATCACGGCACACAGGCCCGGGGAGCGGACCGCGCCGCGGCGATAACCCACCAATAACGGCGCCTCCTACCTTCTCAACTGTAGGAAAGGCCGCACCAGAAGGGGGGTGCCCCATGGAGTTCCTGGTCCTAGGGCCGGTGGAGGCTGTACAGGACGGCGAACGAATCGCCCTCTCCGGGTCCAAGATTCACACGGTGCTCGCCGCCATGTTGCTGGCGCAGGACCGGGTCGTGTCCGACGCGCGGCTCAGCTCACTGTTGTGGGGCTGGGATCCGCCGGCGACGGCGAGCGCGCAGATCTACACGTACATGTCCCGGTTGCGCAAGCAGCTGGGCGACGAGGCCGACATCGTACGGCAGCCTCCGGGGTACGTACTGCGCGCTCCCGGCGCCCTGATCGACCTGGTCGAGTTCCGGCGGCTGGAGCGGGACGGCCGGCGGGCGCTGGCGGAACGGCGGTTCGAGGAAGCCTCGGAGTCGCTGCGCCGGGCGATGCAGCTGTGGCGGGGGCCGGCGCTCGCGAACGTCACCGAGCACCTGCTCGACGCCGAGCTGGCGCCGCTGGAGGAGGAGCGCATGCTCGCCCTGGAGTCCCGGATCGAGGCCGATCTGGAGCTGGGGCGGCACGAGCAGGTGACGGCGGAGCTGACCGGGCTGGTCGCCGCGTTCCCGGTACGGGAGCGGCTGCGAGCCCAGTTGATGACCGCGCTGTACCGGTGCGGCCGACAGGCGGACGCTCTGCAGGCCTACTACGAGGGGCGCGGCGTCCTCGCCGAGCAGCTCGGCATCGATCCCGGCGAGGTGCTCGGATGGACGTACCAGGCCGTGCTGGGCGGAGAGTTGGGGCTCGGGCGGACCGCCGGAGCGCGAGCCGGGCGGACCGGTCCGGTGCCCTCGATGCTGCCGGCCTCCGACGGGGAACTCGTCGGACGGCAGCACGAACTGCGGGCGCTGCGAAGGCGGCTGGGGCACGAGGAGCCCGCGCAGCGGCGCATCCTGGTGACCGGCATGGCCGGCATCGGCAAGACCGCGCTCGCGGTACGGGCAGCCGCCGAGAACGGGGAGCACTTCCCCGACGGGCTGCTCTTCGCCGAACTCCGCGGCTCGGACGGCGCCCCGCGGGCTCCGCGCGCCGTGCTCACGCAGTTGCTGCGGGCGCTCGGCGAGGGCGACCCGAACCTGCCGGCCGGCGATCTGGACGAGCTGGTACGGCTGTACCGGACGCGGACCGCCGGGCGGCGGCTGCTGCTGGTGCTGGACAACGTCTCCGGCGACCGGCAGCTCGCCCCGCTGCTGCCGGCCGGACCGGCCGCCGTCCTCATCACCAGCAGGCGGCGGCTGGCCCGGGTGACGGCGGGCGACACGTTCGCACTGCCGTTGCTGGACGAGGAGGCGGGCCTCGATCTGCTGGCCGCCCGCGCGGGACGGCAGCGGCTGCTGGAGGACCCGGACCGGGCCGAGGACCTGGTGGCGTACTGCGGCGGGCTGCCGCTGGCGCTGGCCATCGCGGGCGCCCGGCTGGCGGCCCGGCCGCACTGGACGGCGGCCCGGCTGGCCGACCGGCTCGCCGACCCCGCCGCCCGGCTGGCCGAACTCGCCTTCGGCGACCTCGACCTGAGCCGGGTCCTGGGGTCCTCGGTGGAGCAGCTCGGAGCGGTCGAGCGGTCGGTGTTCGGGACGCTCGGCGGAGCGGACGGCGAGCCGTTCCCCGCGCGGTGGGCCGGGGACCGGCTCGGACTGTCGGAGGACACGGCGGAGAACGCCCTGGAGTCCCTCGTCGACGCCGCGCTCCTCGAACTGTCCGGACTCGACGACCAGGGACGGCCGTTGTACCGCTGCCACGAGCTCATACGGCTGCTCGCGGCGGCGGCCCCGCGGGCACCGCGGGAGCAGGCGTCCGCGCTGGCGCTCGCGCCCGCGGCACCGCGGGACACGCCGGTCACCGGGGCGGGGTGAGCCGGCCGTGTCGCTGTCCCTGTCGCTGTGCCTGTACGTGGCGCTTCCCGTGTGCGGGTGCCTGTACGCGGTCTCCGGCCCGGCTTCGCCCTCGTACGGGGTGTCCGGTGAGCCGGTCACGTCACCACGCGCCGCGAGCGCGGGTGAGGCCGGGCCTGGCCGTCAGCAGGGCCGGGGCGATGATCTCCTGGGCGATCAGCCAGGCGTCGGAGACGACGCGCTCGCGCGGGGGCCGCGGGGACTGCGTGACGGCCAGCGCGGTGACCGACCAGACCGCGGCCACGGCTGCGGCCGCGCGGACGTGGGGGGTTGGGCGGGCGGGGCGGATACCGGTGCCCGAGACGTCCATGCGCAGACCGAGTTCGGCGGCCTGGCGGTGCTGCGCGGAACGGGCCACACCGGCGTCGGGGTGGCCGAACACAGCTGCCGACAGCGGGTGTTCGTAGGCCGCGCGCACCCAGGTGGAGAACCACAGCCGTTCCCGGTTCTCCCAGCCGCCGGGCGCGGACGGGCCGGGGTCGACGCGCTGGACGGCCTCGGCGAGGGTGTCGAAGTACGTGGTCAGTTCGGCGGCGGACAGCTGACCTGTGCGGGGCCTACGGAGTGTGGTGTCGAGGTCCGCGCGACGGGCCGGCGGTGCGACGGATTCCGTGGTCATGATGCGTGACGTCCTCTCTCGGAGTGCGGTCGGGACTGCGGTCGGACCCCGGGCTGCCGGGGGTGGGCCGCCGGGTCACGGGCCGGTGGGCGGGTGGAGGTGGACCGGGCCGCGGGCCGCCGGGCCGGCCGCGCGGGCCAGGGCCACCGCGAGGCGGTCGGAGAGGCGCAGGTCCTCCACCGTCCACTCGGTGGGGCGGCCGATGCCGTGGTGGGTGACGCGCAGCGGTCCGTCCTGGTCGGGGTGGGTTTCCAGCTGGTCCAGCTCCGTGCCGACGAGGCCCACGCCGACCGCCTTGACGACGGCCTCCTTGCGGGTCCAGACCCGGTGGAACGCGGCGTGCCTGGCCGGGCCCGGCGACCTGGCGTCCAGATGGCGCCGCTCGGCCGCGGTCAGTACGGACCCGGCGAACAGGGTCTCGCGCACCGGGCGCAGCGCCTCCGCGTCCACGCCGATGCCGAGGCCGGCGCCGACCACGAAGACGCCCCAGCCGCCCGTACGGCTCAGGCTGATCGCCAGCGGGAGCGCGGGGCGCACCAGCATCGGCGGGCCGTGGTCGTCCGCGCCGCAGCCCGGGCAGCGCCGGTGGCCCAGCCGGGCGGTGGCCGGGGAGATGCCGAGCAGTTCGCCCAGCGCGCGGCGGGCTCCGGCCCGGGTGCGCACGAACTCGGCGGCGTCCCGTTCGGCGAGCATGCCGAGGGCACGCCGGAACTCCTCCGTGCCCAGCAGCGCGAGGTCGGCGGGGTCGACCCGCTCGGGGCAGCGCCACCACCACACGTGCGCCTCGCCTCGGGCGATGATCCGGTCGACGGCGGCGGCCGTCATGCCGGCCGCCGGGTCCGCGCCCTGATCCGGGCCGGCGCGCACGCCGGGGCGGACGACGCCGGGGGCCGCGGGGACGTTGTCGCCGAGACGGGGGTCCTCGTCGGAGGTACGGCCGCCGCCCCGGCGGGCAACGTCGCCGCGGGCGTCAACATCCGTGCCGGGGTGGGCACCTCCGTCAGCGGTACGGGCTTCACCGGGCCGGCGGAACCCGCCCGCGGTACGGCCGTCCCCGAGGCGGGCATCCCCACCGGGCGGACCCCCCGCGCCGAGCCGGGGGCGCTCGCCAGGCCGGGTCGCACCCGGCGCCCCCTCCCCCTCGGCTGCGTCACCTGGCTCCGACCCTCCACTCCCCCGGCCCCGCGCAGTGGTACCCGCGGTGATGCGGGGCTCTTCTTCTGCCCTGCCCGGGGTGTCCGCCCGGCTTCGATCGCGTGGGAGCGTCATGTCCCGCGTCTCCTTTCCGCACCCGTCCGCCGGGGCGACCGGGCTGATTCAGATGTGCGCAGATGTCTACGGTCACTGTTCCCGAGCCTCCTCCCCAGGACTACTGACGGCCTATACCGACGCCCATAGGGGCGCGATAGGCCGGGCTTCCAGAATTGCCCGGGAAATTGCCGACAACCTGAGGAATCTTTCCTATGACTCAGATTCAGATGCTGGTTCCGGCCGCATCGAACACGGTGACCGGGCATGAACTCAGCGAACGGGAAAGGAAACAGCTGGTGGCCCTGACCGGCCGGCTGACCGGCCCGGGGCATCCGCTCATCGACAGCTCCGAGTGGCTGGGCGCGGCCCTCGCCACCTCCTCGCTGCTGCCTCGTACGCTGCTGGCCACGCTGCGCGCGTTCCGGCACGATCCGAATCAGGACGGGGTGCTGCTGCTGCGCAACCTGCCGGTGGTGGCGGGCGATCCGCTGCCGCCGACGCCGAGCGTGCCGAATTCCGTCGAGCGCGTTCCGACGACCGCCGCCGCCGTCATCACCTCGCTGATGCTGCAACTCGGCGAGGTGATCTCTTTCCGGAGCGAGAAGAACGGCGCCCTGGTGCAGAACGTGGTGCCGGTGCCGGGCCGGGAGGAATCGCAGAGCAACGCCGGTTCCGTACTCCTGGAATTGCACGTGGAGAACGCCTTCCACGACAACCGGCCCGATTACGTGGGGCTGCTCTGCATACGGGAGGACCCGACCGGCGACGCGAAACTGTGCACCTCCTCCGTCCGCCGCGCGCTGCCGCTGCTGTCGGAGGAGACGCGCCGGGTGCTCGCCGAGCCTCGGTTCCTGACCGAGCCGCCGCCGTCGTTCGGCAGCCTCGCCAGCGTCCGGTCGGCGCACCCGGTGCTCCTGGGCGACCCGGAGGACCCCAACGTGCTGATCGACTTCGCCGCCACCCACCCGCTGGACGACACGGCGAAGGCGGCGATGGCCGGGCTGCGGGACGCGTTCGTCGAGACGATGACGACGCACCGGCTGCGGGTCGGCGACTTCGCCGTCGTGGACAACCGGGTCGCGGTGCACGGCCGTACCTCCTTCGTACCGCGCTACGACGGCGCGGACCGCTGGCTGGAGCGGGTCTACGCGCACCTGGACAACCGCCGTAGCCGGGTGGACCGCAAGGGCGGTGGCGCGGTGCTGGACTAGGACAGGACGGCGACTCACGGCTGAAGGGCCGGCCCCGCGGGGCCGGCCCTTCAGCCGTGAGTGCCGCGGCGCGGTGCCGTCACTGGCCGGAGCCGATGACTTCCGCGGGACGGCCGGTCAGCGACAGCCGGCCCGGTACGACCGTCGCCAGCAGGGCCAGGGCGCCGGCGAAGCCGAGGACGCCCAGGTACATCCACGGGTCGACGGAGGGTGCCGCCGTGCCCGTCATGCCGATGCTGAACGCGGTCAGGACGGCGAAGGCGATGCCGCTGCCCAGCACCGCGGCGATGACCACCACGACCAGGGACTCGATGCGCAGCATGCCCATGACCTGCCGGCGGGTGGTGCCGACCAGGCGCAGCAGGGCGAACTCCCGCGAGCGGTCGGAGACCGACATGGCGAGCGTGTTGACCACCGCGATCGCGGTGAACGCGATGATCAGCCCCATGGCGACGTAGTTGACCTCGGCGTTGGACTGCTGCACCTCGGCCTGGAGGTCCTCGACCTGGCCGCGGTCCAGGACGCCGACGCCCGGGAACGCGCCGACGGCCTTCTGCAGCTGCTCGCGGCCCGCCGTACCGTCGTCGGTGGTCTGGACGAGGACGGAGGAGGCGAGCGGGTTGTCGACGTGCCGCACGACCAGGTCGTGGGCCATGGTCAGGTCGCCGAAGCCGAGTCCGCGGGCGTAGACGGCGCCCACCTTCAGGGTGACGACGGTGCCGTCGCCGAGGGTGATCTTGAGGGAGTCGCCGGGCTTCTTGCCGAGGTGGTCGGCGGCGACCTCGCTGAGCGCGACGCTGCCGCTGCCGAAGCCGGCCAGTGTTCCCTCGCTGACGTCCGGGTCCCAGTTCTTCTGCAGGCCGTCCGTGGACAGGCCCTGCGAGGGGTACTTGTCGAGGCCGACGCGGACGGTCGTACGGACCACTTCGGTGATCGCGGTGACGCCGGGGGTGCCGCGCAGCGCGTCGGCGGCCCGCTCAGGCACGCCGGGGCCGGAGGAGGCCACCACCCAGTCGGCCCGGTTGCCGTCCTTGGCCTGGGCCGAGGCGGCGTCACCCATCGTGGTCTGCACGAACAGCACCGTGCAGGCCATGCCGATGAGCAGGGCCAGCGGGGTGATCGCGGACGCCATCCGCTTGGTGTTGGCGCGGACGTTGGCCGTGGCGAGGTGGCCGGCGACGCGCGAGGTGCGCAGCGGGACGCCCAGGACCGCGACGGCCAGCCGGGCGATGACCGGGCCGAGCAGGGAGACCGCGACCGCCAGCACCACGACGGTCAGGAACGTCACCGGTGTGGACGCCGGCTCGGTCTTCAGCACACTCAGCACGGCCAGCAGCACCACCCCGCCGGCCAGGGTGAGCGCTCCGGCGAGGAAGCGGCCCCAGGCGAAGCCGGTCCGCTCCATGGCGGATTCGGCGAGCGCCTCGGCGGGCCGGATACGGGCGGTGCGGCGGGCGGAGATGCGGGCCGCGGCCCAGGCGCCCAGCAGGGAGGCGCCGACGGCGGCGGCGAACGGGAAGAAGCCGAAGGTGACCTCCAGGGTGTCGGGGATGGTGCCGAAGCCGACGAACTTGTGGTGCAGCCAGTACGCGATCGGCAGTCCGGCGACGGCGCCGAGCACTCCGGCGAGCAGGCCGACGATCAGGGCCTCGCGGCCGATCAGCTGCCGTACCTGCTTGGGGGTGGCGGCGATGGCGCGCAGCAGGGCGAGTTCGCGGTAACGCTGCTGGATGGAGAGGGCGAAGGTGCCTACGACCACAAGGATCGCGACCAGCAGCGAGGTGCCGCCGATGGCACCGCCCATCGAGACGAGCTTGACGCGGGCCTTGGCCGCGTCAAGGAACTCGACCGGACCGCGGTCGCCGCCGGTGACGACCTGCGCGGTGGTGCCGTCCAGTGCCTTCTTCACCTGAGCGGCCAGTTCGGCGGTGCCGACGCCCTTCGCGGGCAGCACGCCGATCGCGGTGATCCGGCCGTCGTGGCCGGAGAGCCGCTGGGCCTCGGTGGTGGAGAAGAACAGCGAGGTCTGCTGCTTCAGGTCACCGCCCGCGGGTGCCGCGATGCCGCTGACGGTGTAGGTGCGCGGGGCGTCGGTCGACTGCACGGTGAGCTTCGAACCGGCCTTCAGGCCCGTACGTTCGGCGAGTTCGCGGTCCACGACGACATCGGCGGCGGACGCGGGCTCGGTGCCGGAGACGAGCGTGAACGGGGTGAGGGCGGCCGAGGCCCACGCATGCCCGTAGGAGTCCTTGCCGTCAACGCCGTCGACGACGCGGCCCTCGGGGCTGATGGCGTAGGCGGGGAAGGTGATCTCGGGTACGACGGCCCGTGCGCCGCGCACCTGCTCCAGCGCGGTGACGGTGGAGCCGGGCAGCCAGACGCGTTCGGCGAGCGGCTTCGCCTTGTGCTTGACCTTGGTCTTGCCCTTCTTCTCCTTGACGGTGGTCTGGTGGACGTTCTGGTCGCCGCCGACGATCACCGGGGCCGCCGCGTACCGCTCGGTGCCGATGGTGCCGCGCAGGCCGGTCTCCAGAAGGATGCCGCACGCGGTGACCAGGGCGGCGGCGCACATCAGCGCCAGGAACGCGCCGATGAATCCGCCCTTGCGGGCCCTGAGGGTCTGTAAGGCGTAACGCAGCATCAGGCCCACGCTCCCAGGTGCGTCATCCGGTCCGCGACCCGCTCGGCGGTCGGGGCGTGCATACGGTCGACCAGACGACCGTCGGCGAGGAACAGGACGGTGTCCGCGTACGAGGCGGCCATGGGGTCGTGGGTGACCATGACGACGGTCTGACCGGTGTCGTCCACGCAGGACCGCAGCAGCGAGAGGATCTCCTTCGCCGTGACGGTGTCCAGGGCGCCGGTCGGTTCGTCGCCGAAGATGACGTCGGGACGGGTGATCAGGGCGCGGGCGATGGCCACGCGCTGCTGCTGGCCGCCGGAGAGTTCTGCGGGGCGGTGCGCCGCCCGGCCGCCGAGGCCGACGCGGGACAGGATCTCCTCCAGCCACCGTTTGTCCAAGCGCTCGCCGGCCAGGCGCAGGGGCAGTTCGACGTTCTGTCGCACGGAGAGGGAGGAGATCAGGTTGAACGCCTGGAAGACGAAGCCGATGCGCTGGCGGCGCAGCTTGGTCAGCTGGGTCTCGTTCATCCCTCCGAGCTCTGTGTCACCGATCCAGGCGCGGCCGGAGGTCGGCTTGTCGAGGCCGGCCGCGCAGTGCAGGAAGGTCGACTTGCCGGAGCCGGACGGGCCCATGACCGCGGTGAACGAGCCGCGCTCGATGCTGACGGAAACGCCGTCGAGGGCCCTGACGCCACGGCCGTTCCTGCCGTAGACCTTGCTGACCTCGTCCAGCCGCAGAGCGTGGCTCCGGGTGACGGTGCCGCTGTGCGGCTCGGTGTTGGTCCTCTCGGTCATCATGCGTGACCAGTCCTCTCCATCCATCGTCGCGTGGGGGCGGTGAGCGCCTCCGCCGACAGCGGAGATGCAACCGGATCGAACCTGGCCGCCCGATCTATATCTGCCCTATGGGAACGGGCCGGACGGGTGGACCGGGGCATGGGTTTCAGCCGATGACGCGGAGAATCGTCCGAAAGTGGGCAGGTGCGGTGGCTCGGGGCTCGGGCCGGACCAGTAGCGGCGGCCGGTCACGAACTCCCTCGCGCGCAACGGTGGATCAGCGCCGCAGAGGCCGCCGGAGCCCCGGTGCCCGAGCCGGAGGCAGCTGCCCGCCGGGCGGCACTCCCGCCCGACCCGCGGACGCGTTCCCGGCAGAGAGCCCTGGCCGGACCGACCGGCGGTGGCGCCACCGGTGCCGCCATCACCGCCGGCGTCCGCTCCTGGCCGGGAGCTTCCACCGGACCCACCCGGGACACCAACGCCCCGGCGCCCCATGCCAATTGCCCACCGCCGCCACCGCGTACGCCGTACCGCCCGCGGCGTACGCGATCCGGCCCCGCGACCCGCGCAGTACGCCTGACCGGTGACCCCGGCCGGGGCACGGACGCGGGCACGGACCGGCTGCGGCGCCTCGCCGGTGACGGCCTTCGGCCGGACCGGTGGGGCGCCGTTGTCGGGGTCGGCCTCGTTCCCGTCAGGTGCGGGATCGGGCCCAGCGGAGGATCAGGGTTGCTGTTACCGCTGCGGCGCTTGTCGTGTAGGCGGCTACGACCCAGGGGGCCGGGGGGCGGCCCGCTGTGAGGCCGTGGGTCATGGCGGCGGCCCAGGCGGCGTAGGCGGCTCCGTGGAGGATGCGGAACGGGCGGACCCAGTGGCGTGGCGCGAAGATGCCGCGCCAGATGCCCGTGGCGAGGGCGAGCAGGAAGAGGTGGCAGGCGAGGGTGCCCAGGCCGACCAGGGCGTCGCCGCTGCCCCAGCCGAGCGCGGCGGTCGCGGCGTCCACCCGGCCGCCCGCCACCTTCACGCCGATGTGGGTCAGCAGCGCGCCGACGCCCACCGCGCCGGCCGCGCGGTGCAGGCGCTGCGCGTGCGAGCGGACCGGGGGCGGCAGCAGTCCGCGCAGGGTGGTGGCCAGGCCGAGTATGACGGCCGCGGACAGGGCGACCAGGGCGATGACGCCGGCCATGTGGTCCAGGAAGTCACGCAGGGCGCCCGCGGCGAGCACGCCGGTCAACAGGGCGGTGCCGGCCGCGGCGAGTCCGCCGCCGATCAGGGCGGCGCCGGGAGGCGGGGTGTGCGGGGGGCTCTTGCGGGCCGGCGGGGGTTCGGGGAGCGGAGCCAGGACCGGGCTGCCGGTGCCGGTGGTGCGGGTCATCGTTTCTCCCTCACGGGGTATGCCGACCGGGATGGTTCCCGGCCTCCGCCGGGGAGGGCCGGGGCCGGGAACCGCGGTGCACCGGGAGCCGGGGGACGCTCCCCGGGCTGGGCCCGTACCGACGGGTCGATACGGGGGTCAGGCGGGCGGATGGACGTGGATCGGGCCCAGCGGGCCGGCGGACGGGCGGGACAGGGAGGCCGACCAGGGGCCCGGCAGGTGCAGGTCCTCGACGTGCCAGGTCGTGGCGCGGTCGCGGTGCACGTGGCG
The DNA here is from genome assembly GCF_054072135.1 of Streptomyces kryoterrae. Taxonomy (NCBI): domain Bacteria; kingdom Bacillati; phylum Actinomycetota; class Actinomycetes; order Kitasatosporales; family Streptomycetaceae; genus Streptomyces; species Streptomyces kryoterrae. The sequence continues at coordinate 2,432,519 of NZ_CM133358.1, forward strand.
CACGGTCAGCGGGCCGTCCGTGGACGGGTTCACGTCCAGGGTGTTCAGCGGCATGCCCATCAGGCCCAGGCCCACCGCCTTGACGACCGCCTCCTTCCGGGTCCAGGCCCGGTGGAAGGTTCTGGTGCGCTCCGGGCCCTCGGCGAAGGACAGGATCTGTTCGCGTTCGTTCGGCGTCAGGACCAGTTCCGCCAGTGCTGCGGACTCCACCGTGCGGTACGCCTCCACATCGACGCCCACCCAGTCGCCCGCCCGGACCGCCAGCACACCGCAGCCGGTGGTGCGGGACAGGCTGACCGCGAGCGCGACGGGCGGCCGGACGACCGCGGGCGGACCGTGTTCGGCGTCGCCGCAGCCGGGGCAGATGCGCCGGCCGAAGCGGACGGACTGCGGGGCCACACCCAGTAGTTCCGCCACCGCGCGGCGCGCGCCGGCCCGGGTGGTCGTGAAGGCCGCCGCGTCCCGCGCCGCGTGGAAGCGGCGGGCACGGGCCCGTTCCGCCTCGTCCAGCAGCGCGAAGTCGACCGGGTCCACGGCCTCGTCCAGCGGCCACCACCACACGTGTGCCGCACCGTTCTCCTCGAGCCGGGCCACCGCCGTGCGTGCTGTCTCCGGCACGTACACGTCGCTGATGTCCGCCGCGTGATCGATGTGCGCGGCGGCCGGGGTCGGTAGCGATGCCATTCCTCCTCCTCTCTTCTCGTCACGGCCGGTCTCAGGCCAGTCCGTTGAGGCGCAGGAGGAGTTCCTTCACCTCGGTGGCGTGGTAGCGGTCCCGTTCCTGGACCGGGTCGGAACACAGCAGCAGCGGCCCGTCCCGGTCGTCCGAGGGCAGCCGTCCATGGCTGCCCCTGACCAGGCCGGGATCGAGCGGCACCACGGTCAGCGGTGCGCGCATCCCGGCCTTCTTCCGCAGCACGGTCAGTGCCGCCTTCGCCTTCACCGCCGGGATCGACGGGTCGAAGAAGAGCTCGGCGGGGTCGTAGCCCGGCTTGCGGTGGATGTCGACACCGCGCGCGAAGTCGGGTGCGCGGGCGTCGTCGAGCCAGTAGTAGTAGGTGAACCAGGCGTCCGGTTCCGAGACCGCCACCAGCTCCCCGGAGTTGGGGTGGTCGATGCCGTGGTCGGCCTGCTGGGTGCGGTCCCAGATCTCGTCGACACCGTCCAGTGCCTTCAGCACGTCCCGCACCCGCGGAACGTCGGCGGGGTCGGCGACATAGACGTGCGCGGCCTGGTGGTCGGCGACGGCGAACGCCCGCGATGTGTGCGGGTCGAGGTACTCCATGCCGCGCTGGGTGTGGACCGAGAGCAGTCCCTCACGGCGCAGGGCGCGGTTGATGTCGACGGGCCGGCTCACCGCGGTGATGCCGTACTCGCTCAGCGCGACCACCGTCGTGCCGCGCTCCCGCAGGTCGGTGAGGAGCGGGGCGAGGGCCGCGTCGGTCTCCCGGGCGGCGCGGACGGCCCGCGGGCTGTCGGGGCCGTACCGCTGGAGGTCGTAGTCGAGGTGCGGGACGTAGATGAAGGTGAGGTCGGGGCGGCGGCGGTCGATGACGTACCGGGCGGCGCCCGCGATCCAGCGGGTGGAGGCGATCGACGCGGTCGGGCCCCAGTACTGGAAGAGCGGGAAGTCGCCCTGTGCGACCGTGAGTTCGTCGCGCAGGGAGGCCGGGACGGTGTAGCAGTCCGGGGACTTGCGGCCGTCGTGATGGTAGACGGGGCGGGGGGTGAGGACGGTGTCGACGTCGGCGCCCATCGCCCACCACCAGCACAGATAGGCGGTGGAGTGCTCCGGGTCGCGGCGGCGGGCCGCCTGCCAGACCTTCTCGCCGTGCACCAGCCCGTTGTGCTGGCGCCACATCATGACCTCGCCCTGGTCGCGGTGGTACCAGCCGTTGGCCACCGCCCCGTGCTCGCGCGGCAGCGATCCCGTGGTCAAGGTGGCCTGCACGGTCGCGGTGACGGCCGGGAAGACGGTGTCCAGGCGGGCGGTGAAGCCCTGTTCGCCGACCGAGCGCACGTGCGGCATCTCGTCGAGCAGCCGCCGGGTCAGGCCGACCGTGCAGAGTACGGCGACCTGCCGGCCCGTCCGGTCGCCGGTCACGACGTCACCTGCGTGAGACCCAGGGCCAGCAACTCGTTCCGCATCCACGTCATTTCGGCGGCCAGTCCGGTCACGAGGGCGTCGTCGTGGTGGCCGGGCAGCACGGACCAGGTGTAGGTCTCCACCTCGACGTGGTCGGTGACCGCCCGCTCCCCCGCGAACAGCGTCCGCAGGGTCGCGCGCAGCACCTCGCGGGTGCTGGCCAGCGGCGGCGGGGGCTCCTCGTGCAGGGGCACGTGGTAGTGGATGCGCCAGGGCGCCCGGCCCGGCAGCGCGCCGGCGAGCGCGGCCCCCAGGTCGTCGCAGGCCAGCAGCGACCCGTCCGGGCCCGCCTCCCTGGTCTGGTGCAGGAACCGGCGCTCCGCGAAGGGCGCCAGCATCTCGCGTACGGAGTTCTCCGCGGGGTCGGGGACCTCCAGCGCGGTGGACGCCTGGAGCTTGACCACCGGGATGCCCGCCTCGCTCAGCCGGGCCAGCGCGGCGGCCGGTTCCTCGTGGGCGACGGCGAGGTGGCAGGCGTCGAGGCAGACGCCGATCCACTGCGGGTCGGTGCCGGCCAGCGCTTCGACGGCCTGCGCGGTGGTCTCCGCCACGCAGCCGGGCTCCGGTTCGATGCCGACCCGCACGGTCTTGCCGGTGTCGGCGGCGATCTGCTTCAACCCCTCTGCGAGCGCGTCCAGTTGCCGAGCCGCTGTGGTGCGCTGGGCCGAGGTCCACACGGTGCGCCAGGCCAGCGGCAGGGTGGAGATCGAGCCGCGCGAGGTGCCGTCGGGCAGCAGTCCGGCGAGCACCCGGGCCAGGTTCAGCGTGTACTCCAGGCGGGCCGGTTCCGACCAGTCCGGGTAGTACACGGCCCGTTTGACGACGGGAGCGTGGAAGCCGCGGTAGGGAAAGCCGTTGAGGGTGACCGTCTCCAGGCCGCGGGTGCTCAGCTCGCGGCGCAGCCGGGCCACGCCGGCCGGGTCGGCGGCGAGCGCGCCGGCCGTCTCGGCGGGCAGCCACAGGCCGATGCCGATCAGCCGGGCACCGGCGGCGACGCGCACCGGTTCGGCGTACGCGGCGAGCTGGCCGACGATGCCGTCGAGGGTCTCGGCGGGATGCACGTTGGTGCAGTACGCCAGGTGGACGGTGGTGCCGTCAGGGTGTCGAAAGCGCATGAGGGGTCCTCAGCTCCCACCGCGGGCGACGGAGTTGCCCGCGAACAGGCCGGCGGCCTGGGTGTCGTTGTATCCGTCGAGGTCCAGTCGGCCCGACTGCCCGTAGAAGGTGACGGGGTTGCGCCACAGGACCCGGTCCACGTCGTCCTCGTCGAAGCCGGCGGCGAGCATCGCGTCGGCGGTGGCGCGCGTCAGCAGCGGGTCGCTGTGGCCCCAGTCGGCCGCCGAGTTGACGAGCACGCGCTCGGTGCCGAACCGTTTCAGGACGGCGACCATGCGCTCGGCGGTCATCTTGGTGTCGGGGTAGATGGAGAAGCCCATCCAGCAGCCGCTGTCGGCGACCTCGCCGACGGTGATCTCGTTGAGGTGGTCCAGGACGACCAGGGCCGGGTCGATGCCGGAGGCGCGGACCACGTCCAGGGAACGCCGGGTGCCGCCCGCCTTGTCGCGGTGCGGGGTGTGCACCAGGGCGGGCAGGCCGTGCTCCGCGGCGAGTTCCAGCTGCCGGGCGAAGGCGAGGTCCTCGGCGTCGGTGACGGTGTCGTAGCCGATCTCGCCGACCGCGACGACGCCGTCCTTGGCGAGGTAGCGCGGCAGCAGGTCGAGGACCGGCAGGCAGCGCGGGTCGTTGGCCTCCTTGGGGTTCAGACCGATCGTGCAGTAGTGGCGGATGCCGAACTGGGCGGCCCGGTAGGGCTCCCAGCCCAGCAGCGAGTCGAAGTAGTCGGTGAAGCTCGCCGGGTGGGTGCGGGGCTGGCCGAGCCAGAACGCGGGCTCCACCAGGGCGCGGACGCCCGCGGCGTGCATCGCCTTGTAGTCGTCCGTCGTACGGGACGTCATGTGGATGTGGGGATCGAAGATGCGCATGGCCGTGGCTTCCGCTCGGGGTGGGTGAGGTCAGGCGTCGTGCGGGGCTTGGTCCGCGATGACGTACGCGGCTTCCTGCGTCGCGACGAGCCACAGGTCGGCCGGTACGGTCCGGCCGGCGGCCCGCCGTTCGGCGGCGAACCCCTGCGCCATGCGGGCGAGTTCGGCGTCACGGCGCTCGTGCAGCCCGGCGACCCGGCGCAGCGGGATACCGGTGAACAGGCACTTCAGTACTGCCTGGCGCCAGCGGTACTGGTCCAGGTGGACGCGCGCGTACGGGCCGAGCGCGGCCGAGATCAGCCGGGTGTCGTTGGTGCGCAGCGCGTCGTCGGTGATCGTCAGCCCGGCGGCGCCGATGCGCAGGAACGGCAAGGCGCGCAGGACGCCCCGGCGCTCGGCTGCGTCGCCGCCGCCGTACCGGGCGGCCGCCTCCGCGGCCAGATCGCCGCCCTGCAGCGGCAGCCGCACCAGCAGGACGGTACGGATGCCGTCCTCCACGCTCCAGTCGGCCCAGCCGGGCAGCCGGCCGCGTCCGTAGTACCGGCCGGCCGCGGGGAAGCGGGTGTCCAGGGCGGTGGCGCCCTGTTCGGCAACGGCGGCGGTGTCCCGGACGAAACGGTTCCGCTGGTCCGGGGAGAGGACGGAGAGCAGGGACTCCCTCAGCGTGCGCACGGTCAGGGCGTTGTGGACGGCCTCGGGCGTCTGCGTCAGTGTGGGTGCGGTCATGTCGGTGTGACCTCCTTCGAGAGGCATGCGGGCGCACGGGGCGTACGGGGCGCGGGTACGGCGGTACGGGCCGCCGCGGCGCGCAGGAACTCGATGCTGTGGCGGGCCGTCGCCGTCGCGGCATGGCTGTGCCGGGGCAGCTCCACGGAGACCAGGCCGCGGTAGCCGGCCGCGCGCAGCGCGTCGAGGACCGGCGGGAAGTCGATCTCCCCCGCCCCGAACGGCAGGTGCTCGTGCACGCCCCGCCGCATGTCCTCGATCTGTACGTGGGCCAGCCGGTCGGCGGCCAGCTCGACGCACCGCCGCACCGGGTACGGCTCCAGGCACCGGCAGTGCCCGATGTCCAGGGTCAGCCCCAGCCGGTCCGGCGCGCCCAGCGCCCGCAACAGCCTGCGGTACCCGGCCAGGTCGGCGACGAGCATGCCCGGCTCGGGCTCGAACGCGAGCCGGACCCCGGCCCGCTCGGCGTCGGCAAGGGCCGTCGCACAGCCCTCCTCCAACCGCCGCCACGCCTCGTCCCGGGTGGTGCCGGGGTCGGGCGTGCCACTCCAGAAGTGCACGGCCTCGGCGCCCAGTTCGGCCCCGATGACAATCGCGCGCCGCAGCAGCTCCTGCCGGGCGGCCCGCCCCTCGGGCTCGGCGCTCAGCAGTGTCGGCCGGTGCTTGCGCATCGGGTCGAGCAGATAGCGCGCCCCGGTCTCCACGACCACGGCCAGCCCGGCCCGCCGGATCGCCCGCCCGGCGTCCCGGACGCGGGCCGCCAGGCCAGGAGCGTACGGGTCGAGGTGCTGGTGGTCGAGGGTGAGCGAGACCCCGTCGTACCCGAGGTCGGCGAGGACCGCGAGGGCGTCGGTGAGCCGGTGATCGGCGAAGCCGTTGGTGCCGTAGGCGAAGCGGAGGGGCTCCGCTTGCACCGGGTGCGAGTCGGCGGTGGCCGGACGGGGGTCGGCCCCTGCCGGACGGGGGTCGGCCCCTGCCGGACGAAAGGCGGCGACAACCGGGCCTTGGACGGCCGCGGCCGGGCGGGCATCGGCGACAGCCGAACGAGCGTCGTCGGTTGCCGGGGCGGCATCGGCCACTCCCGGGACGGCGTCGGGCGCAACCGGGGCGGCGTCGGGCACGACCGGAACGGCGTCGGACATACCCGGGCGGCCATCGGCCACAGCCGGGACAACATCGGCCGCGACCCGAGCGGCGTCGGACATACCCGGGCGGCCATCGGCCACAGCCGGGACAACATCGGCCGCGACCCGAGCGGCGTCGGACATACCCGGGCGGCCATCGGCCACAGCCGGGACAACATCGGCCGCGACCCGAGCGGCGTCGGACATACCCGGGCGGCCATCGGCCACAGCCGGGACAACATCGGCCGCGACCCGAGCGGCGTCGGACATACCCGGGCGGCCATCGGCCACAGCCGGGACAACATCGGCCGCGACCCGAGCGGCGTCGGACATACCCGGGCGGCCATCGGCCACAGCCGGGACAACATCCGCCACAGCCGGAGCGGCGTCGGCCGCGACCCGAGCGGCGTCGGACATACCCGGGCGGCCATCGGCCACAGCCGGGACAACATCCGCCACAGCCGGAGCGGCGTCGGCCGCGACCCGAGCGGCGTCGGACATACCCGGGCGGCCATCGGCCACAGCCGGGACAACATCCGCCACAGCCGGAGCGGCGTCGGCCGCGACCCGAGCGGCGTCGGACATGCCCGGGCAGGCGTCGGGCGCAGCCGCTCCGGCACCATTGACTGCCGGGTCGCGTTCGGCCGCGGTTGCGCGGGCTTGCGTCTGTGCCGGGTGGGTGTCGGGCTCGGGGCCCTGGTGGGCTGTCACGTCGGGGACACCTTCCTGGCGAGGCGGGCTGCCTGGGGGAGGGCCGCGGCGAGCAGGGCGGCGAGCCTCGGAGAGCCGGTGCGGGAGACGAGGGCGGCCTGGAGGGGCAGGAGGGCGTGGATGCCGGCGCCTACGGCGGCCCGGGTCCGCGCGGCGTCCGGGTCGCGCAGGGCGGCGCACTGGGCGCGGGCGCAGGTGACCGCGTAGACGGTGGCGGTCAGGACGGTCACGGCGATGGAGCGGCCGGGCAGCCGTGGCGCGTCGGTTCCGATGCCGGGGCCCGACCGCGCGGCGGAGCCGAGGAGGTGACGCGCCCCGGCCGACGTGGTGTCCGGCGGGCCGCTCGACGCCTGCCACGCCGCGACGGACGCGGTGTTGGGACGCTGACGCTCGGGGGCTCGTAATCCGCCGGCCGTCGCCGCCAGGGTCACCGCCGCCGTCGCCGCCAGCGACAACAGGGGCTCCCGGCCCGCCGTGCCGTTCACCTCGTGGCGGCTGAGGCGTGTCAGTGCCCAGGTGTGGGCGCCGACCGTGGCCGCGGCGCGCAGCGCGGGACCGGCCGGCGTGGGGCCGGTCCCGTGCAGCACGTCGAGGGCACGGGCCGCCGCCATCGCGGCGGGTCCCAGTGGGGTGTGCTTCAGTCCGAGGTCGTACGCCCACACGGTGGCTGCGAGCGGCAGGGTCCGGCGCAGCAGGACGCGGCGGCCGCCGGCGAGCGCGCCCAGGCCGAGGCCCGCGGCGGTGAGCCCGCCGGCGATGCCCAGGGCGGCCCCGGCACTGATCCGCCCGGACGGCACCGGGCGTTCGGGGCGTTCGCGGGCGTCCTCCTCGCGGTCTGCCCAGTCGTTGAGAGCCATGCCGGCCCAGTACAGGCTGACGGAGGAGGCGGCGAGGAGCAGGGTCCGGCCGCCCGCCGGGCGGCCGGCGCTGAGCGCACCGGCCAGTACGTCACCGGGGACGGTGATCGCGGCGGGCGCCCGTACCAGCTCGGCGACCGCCGTGGCATGACGCCGGACCGCGACGGAACGGGGCCGGTACCCGGTGTCGTACCGGGGGCGGGGTGGACCGGAGGGGGTCTCCCACGCCGTCCGGAACGCCGTCGACGCCGCCCGGGCCGCCGCGCGGCACGCCGTGAGCGTGTCGCGGGCGCCGCGGGTCAGGTCACGCGGGGTACGGCGGCGGGAACCCGGCTGCCGGGGTGCCGAGGCGCCGGAAGCGCCGGAAGCGCCGGAAGCGCCGGAAGCGCCGGCGGCCGGCGGCGCGGCGGTCGCGGTGGTCATCGCGCCACCTCGGACCGGCGTGCGGGCTCGGCGGAAACGGCCGCCCACTCGGTCAGGGCTCCGTACTGCAAGGTCAGGTTGTGCTCCGAGGAGGCCGCCGGGTCCTTGAAGAAGAAGCCGAGCGCGGGCAGCGCCCCGCTCTCCCCGCGGCGGCGGGCCAGCGCGGCGAGCCGGACCAGGTCGAGGACGAGCGGTGCCGCCAGCGCCGAGTCGCAGCCCTGCCAGGTGAACTGGAGGGTCATGCGCACGCCGAGGAACCCCTCGAAGGTGATGTGGTCCCAGGCGGTCTTCCACTCCCCCAGCTCCGGCACGTTGTCGATGTGCACGACGCCTTCGACGGCGTGTCCGACGGTCTCCTCCAGGGCGCGCTGCTTGGACTCGGTCTTGCTGCGCGCGGCGGCGGGGTCGGCCAGGGTGGCGCCGTCGCCGCCGCCGAGCAGGTTGGTGCCGGACCAGGAGCGCAGCCGGAGCGCGCGCTGCGTGAACATCGGCGCCAGGGCACTCTTGACCAGCGTCTCGCCGGTCTTGCCGTCGCGGCCCGCGTGCGGGACCCCGCGCAGCCGGGCGAGTTCCTCCAGGGCGGGCAGCGCGGCACCGGCGGAGGGGGTGAAGTTGACGTAGGCGCAGCCTGCGTGGAAGGCGGCGTAGGCGTACAGGGAGCTGGGCGGCAGCAGGCCGGTGCTGGCGGCGAGGGCCTTGTCGAGGTCGGCGAGGGTGAGGAAGGCGGGGTCGGGGTCGGGCAGCGGCTCGGTGGAGGAGACGTTGACGACGACGACCTGATCCAGGCCGTTGCGGGTGCGGAAGTCGGTGATGTCGGCGGCGAACCGCCGGGCGGCGGTGTACTGGGGTTCCCCGGCGCGTGGGGAGCCGTCGCGGATCTCCCGCTCGGCGGCCTCCAGGGCGGGGCGCACCGCCGCGGCCAGGGCGCCGGGCAGCACGCCCGCGTCGGCCAGCTCGCCGGCCCTCGCCGTCAGCGGCACGTCGACGACGTCGTGGCCGCCGAAGACGAGGTCGGCGAGGGCGGGGAGGGAGTCCGCGGCCGCGGTGAAGTCCGGGGACTCGGTGACGCAGCCGGTGGCGGAGGCGAGGCCGGCCGCGATGGCGGCCGCCCCGGCGACGGCGGTGGTCGCGACCGAACCGCGTGCGCCGACCAGCCAGACTCCGACGCGCGGGGAGTCGCCGAGGGACCGGGGGTCTCCGTGGGATCGGGCGGTGTCCTGCATGGTGAGCCTGCCTCCTGGGCTGAGGTGGTGCCGGGCCGGGTGGTGCCGGGGACGCCCCGGCCCGCGGACGCGGGCGGTGCGGGTGATGCGAGCGGTACGGGCGGCTACTCGCCGAGGTCGGCCGGGAAGGGCGACACGTCGAAGGCCGTGTCGAGTTCCTGGCGGTCGCGGCACAGCCACTTGGCGGTGACGTGCCGGACGGTGTGCCGCGGCAGGTGCGGGTTGTCCGGGTGGTCCGTGATCGGCTGGGCCAGCGACTGGAGCTCCCAGGCGGTGCCGGCGAGGCGGTTGATGTGGGTCCAGTAGCGACGTTCGATGCCCAGGAGCGCGAAGCCGGCCAGGAAGGGGTGCCAGCGGTGGTAGGCGTGGGTGGGCGACGGCGGCGTGTAGTTCATCATGTGGACCTTCTGGCCGACCGGGCGGCGCGGGTCGAACAGGGTGCCCTGGCCGTACTCCTGGAAGGCGAGGACCAGCCCGTGCGGGTCGTTGCCGTAGAACTGGTCGTACACCTTGATCTGCTCGCGGGAGAGGACCTCGAAGGCGGCCTTGTTGGGCTGGATCAGCTCGAAGAAGCTGCGCGGGTAGCGGCCGCTCTTGCGGGTCTCGGCCCACGCGTCGTACGTCTTGGTGAAGCCGCCGAAGGGGGTGACGATGGCGCCGACCGCGTCCTTCATCTCCTGGGACGGGGTGTAGTACGACATCTCGTCGTACTGGTACCAGAACTCGTTCGCCCAGCGGTCGCCGACCATGCCGGGGACCTCCGGCAGGGAGGGATGGCGGCGGCCGTGGGCCTCGGCGGGCGTGGCGCCGAGGAGAGACGCCGTGGCGGTTGCTCCGGCGACGCCGAGGGCGGCCCGCAGGGCACTTCTCCGGTCCAGGGTGTTGAGCGTCATGCGCGTTCTCCTTACAGGGGGCGGATGCACGGGGTGTGTCGGGCGGGGTCGCGGGCCGGTGCCGCAGCTGTTTCGTGTTACGACTCTCGCGTACGGCCCTATCGGCGACCTATACCGGAAGCTGGCAGGTCAGGGCCGGTGTCCGGGCGGTTTCAGGGACGCTTTTGAGAGGTGTTCCCGGGGCCGTCGGCGGGGGTGTCACCCGGCTCGGGGAACGGCGCCTCGCGCAGTCCGGGCGAGGCCAGCGCCACCAGTGCCGTGAGTGCCATGACGGCGCTGAGGGCGAGGGCGGTGCGCAGGGCGTCCGTGGACTCCAGGAGGAAGCCGGCGGCGACCGGCCCGGCCGCCATGGCGCCCGAACCCACCAAGTTGGCCAGGGAGTTGGCGCGACCGCGCAGTTGGTCGGGCGCGGCCCGGACGAGGAGGACCCCGCCGGCGACGTTGAACACGCCGCCGACGTAGCCGCTCGCCGCGAACAGGGCGCCGAGCAGGACGGGGGTGTTCAGGGCGGCGGCGACCGGGACCATGAAGGCGGTCCAGGCGAGCAGTCCGCCCAGCACCAGGGTGCGCAGCGGGAACCGGGTGCTCCACCAGCCGCCGGTGATCGCTCCGACGAGCCCGCCGGCGCCGCTGAGCGAGAGCACCAGGCCGACTTCGAAGGGGGTGCCGTTCCGTTCCTGGATGCCCACCATCACGGCCAGGTTGAGGCCCTGGAAGAGGACGTTGGTGACGGCTACGGCGGTCATCACGGCCCGCAGGAAGGGCTGCCGCCACATCCACACCAGGCCCTCGCGGATCTCGGTGCCGAGCCGGGCCGGCGGTCCGGTGCGTTTCTGCTGGAGCTCTCCCCGCACTCCGAACAGGCAGATGACGGAGGCCAGTTGGCTGACGGCGGCGGCCGCGTAGGGCAGCGAGGCGCCGAGCGCGACGAGTCCGCTGCCGAGCGGCTGTCCGGCGATGGCGGCGCCGCGGGTGCGGGCCTCGTTGCCGGTGAGCGCGGCGGGCAGCTGTTCGCGGGGGACGACGGACGGCACAGCGGCCCGTTCGGCGAGCTGGTGCAGCACGCCGAGGGCGCCCTCGGTGAACGCGGCGACCAGCAGCGCCCACAGCCAGGTGCGTCCGCTGAGCAGCAGCCCGGTCACCACGACGGCGACCAGTACCTGGCCGAGCCCGGCGCCGATCATGATGCGCCGCCGGTCGTAGCGGTCGACGAGCACCCCGCCCGGCAGCTGCATCAGCAGCATGGGCAGCAGCAGCGCGGTGCCGACCAGTCCGGCGTCCCCTGGCGATCCGGTGGCCCACAGCACGGTCAGCGGATACGCCACGGCGGTCGCCCGCCCGGCCAGCAGCGACAGCCCGGCGCCGCCCCACAGCAGGGTGAAGTCCCGGTTGCGGCGCAGGGGCGGGTGCAGGGGCGCGGACTCGGCAGGCGCCGGATCCGGTGCGGGCCCAGGTGTCGGCTCGGGCTCCTCGGTGACCGTACCCACCTTGCTCCCGCTCCCGTCGCGCGTCTCCTCCGCCATCAGCCACGGCACTTCCGAGGGGTCCGTGGCCGGACGCGTGGTGCCGCTCATCGGGCGGCAGCGATCTCGGGCACCCGGGCCGTCTGCGGGGCGCACACGTGCTCCAGGACCGCCATGGCACTGTGCATCTTGTTGGTGGCCTGCGCGAAGGCGATGCTCGCCGGGCCGTCCAGGACGTCCGCCGTGACCTCCTCGCCGCGGTGGGCCGGCAGGTCGTGCATGAAGACGGCGCGGGGCGAGCCGTCCCACAGCCACGGGCCGACCTGGAACGGCGCGAAGATCTCCCGCCAGTCCGCGTCGGGCTTGCTGGTGCCGGTGGTCTGCCAGCGACTGGTGTAGACGACGTCGTACGCCCCCGCGAGGGCGGCCATGTCGTGCCGCTCGGTGATCCGGGCGCCGCTGCGGACGGCGTGGGCCGCGGCCCGCGCGGCGACGGACGCGGTGAGCCCGTAGCCGGGCGGGGTGCGCAGGTCGAGGTGAACGCCGGGGTAGCGGCTGAGGGCCAGGGCGAGGGCCGCCGCGGTGTTGTTGCCCTCTCCGGCGTAGAGGACGCGCAGGCCGTCGATGCGGCCGAAGTGCCGGAGCAGGGTGGTCAGGTCGGTCAGCGCCTGGGTGGGGTGCTCCTCGGCGCTCATGGCGTTGACAACGGCCATCCGGTGCTGGCTCGCCCAGCCGCGCAGTTCCTCCTCCGGTCCCGCGGTGCGGGCCACCAGCACGTCGAGCATGCCGGACAGCACCCGGCCGGTGTCCTCGGTGGTTTCGCCGGTGTTGAGCTGGAGGTCGCCGGGCCCGTAGGAGACGAGGGAGGCGCCCAGGCGCAGCGCGCCGGAGGAGAAGGCGGTCCGGGTGCGGGTGGAGGTCTTGGCGAAGTAGACCCCGGTGACCAGTCCGTCCAGCGGGCGGACCGGGTCGGCGAGGCCGGCGGAGAACGCGGCGCCGCGTTCGACGACGCGGTGCAGTTCGTGGTCGGTGAGGTCGTCGACGGAGATGAGGTGGCGCACGTGGCGCACGTCCCGGGGGACGTCCATGGGATCAGCCTTCCCTAGCTGGTTGCGGAGTGGTCCAGGGCGGCGGCGAGCCGCGCGACGGTGTGGTGGCGCAGGGCCGTGGCCAGGTCGAGGGCGAAGCCCGCGCGGCGGGCGGCGACCAGCAGCGGCGGCACGAGCAGCGAGTCGCCGCCCAGTTCGCGGAAGTCGTCGTCGACGCCGACCCGTTCGAGGCCGAGCACCTCGGCCCAGACCGCGGCGAGCCGCCGTTCGGTGGCGGTGCGCGGTGCCGCGTACGGTGCCGCGCCCGCGCCGGTCGCCTCGCGGGCCACGACGGCGGCCCGGTCACGTTTGCCGTGGGAGGTGAGCGGCAGGGTGGCGACGACCTCGACGACGGCCGGGACGAGCGCGGCGGGCAGGAGGGTGCGCAGCCGGTCCCGGAGCGCGGCCACCTCCGCGGTGCGGCCCTCGGCGGGCACCACCCAGGCGGCGAGCCGCTTCCCGCCGTCGGCGGCCGGGACGGCCGTGACCAGCGCTTCCCGTACGGCCGGGTCAGCGGTGAGGGCGGCCTCGGCCTCGCCGGGCTCCACCCGGTGGCCGCGGATCTTCACCTGGCTGTCGGTGCGGCCCGCGAACTCGAGGAGCCCGCCCGGCAGTCGCCGGGCCAGGTCGCCGGTGCGGTAGAGACGGCTGCCGGGCAGTCCGTACGGGTCGGGCCTGAAGGCGAGCGCGGTCAGGTCGGGACGGCCGCCGTAGCCGCGGGCGAGTCCGTCGCCGCCGAGGAACACCTCGCCGGTGACGCCGTCGGGCACGGGCCGCAGCTCCGCGTCGAGGACGCGGACCAGGACGCCGGGCAGCGGGGCGCCGAGCGGGACCAGGGCGCGCCCGGACCGGGCGCGCACGGGGCCGTAGGTGGCGGCGACGGTGGCCTCGGTGGGCCCGTACTCGGCGCCGAGGGCCATGCCCCCGCCGCCGGCGCGGATCCGAGCGGCGACCCGGTCGGCCTGCGCGGTGGGGTAGGCGTCCCCGGCGCAGACCGCGAGCCCGGCCAGCCCGGCAAGTTCCCGGTCGGTCAGCTGGTGTTCCAGCAGCGCCAGATGGCCCGGCGTCAGACCGACGAACGCGTACGGCGCGCCGCGCAGCAGCAGCGGCCCGAACTCGGCCGTGCCGTACCTCTGCGGCAGCACCCGTACCGGCTGCCCGGTCATCAGCGGCGCGTACAGCGCGGGTATCCCGAGGTCGAAGCCGGCCGGGGTGAACCAGGGCGCTCCGCCCCGGCCGGCCTCGGTGTACTGCCGTACGGCCCAGTCGAGGTAGTGCGCGACGGCCCGGTGGGAGACCTCGACGGCCTTGGGGGTGCCGGTGGAGCCGGAGGTGTGCAGGACGTAGGCGAGCCGGTCCGGGTCGTGGCGCAGACCGAGCGGCGAGCCGTCGCCGTCGTGGGCGGCGTCCTCGGCGAGCAGCACGTCGGCGACGGGCAGCCGGGAGCGGTGCGAGCGCTGGGTGACGGCGATCCGCGACGCGGTCCCGGCGAGCCGGAGGTCCGGCGCGCACGGGTCGAGGGGCACCTGCACGGCTCCCGCTTTCCACACGCCGAGCAGGGCGGCGACGAGGTCCGGGCCGCGGTCGAGCAGCACCGCCACCCGGGTCTCGGCGCAGGCGCCGAGGGCGAGCAGCCGGCGGGCGATCCGGTTGGCGCGGGCGTCGAGCTCGCCGTAGGAGAGGCGGAAGTCCTCGCCGTGCAGGGCGGTGGCCGCCGGGGTGCGGGCGGCCTGCGCCTCGAAGGCGCCGAGGACGTCGGCGGGGGTCTCGGGGTGGGGCAGGGCGGGCGCCTTGAGGCGGGCGCGTTCGTAGCGGTCGGGGAAGGCGCCGGTGCTGTCGCCGTCGGCGCCCGCGCGGGCCATCTCGGTGAGCACCGTGCGGTACAGCCCGGCCAGCCGGTCGGCGGCGGACCGGGAGAGGGTGCGGGTGCGGGAGGCGAGGGAGAGGTGGCCGCGGACGGGGGTGCCGACGACGACGGGGAACTCGTTGGGGCTGTCGTCGCGGCTGGCCATGATGTCGATCAGCTCGGTGTCGACCTGGTGGAAGTCCAGGTAGTGGAAGAGCACGTCGATCAGGTGGGCCTCGCCGCCGGGCACCCGCATCGCGGGCATCGGGTAGCGGCGGTGCGGCCACAGCGCGACCTCGTGCGCGAAGACCTGCCGGGCCAGTTCGCCCCAGGTGCGGGCGGTCCGCTCGTAGGGGAAGGGCACCGAGTTGAGGTACATGCCGGAGACGGTCTCGGCGCCGGCCTCCTCGGGCCGGGCGTCGGCGACCATGCCGCCGCGGAAGGAGGCAGAGCGGGTCAGCAGCGACAGAACCTTGCTGTGCGCGGCGTGCAGCACACTCTTGTACGGCACCTCGGCGGCGGTCGCCAGGGCGCGCAGGCCGGGTTCCAGGTCGGTCAGCGGCAGGTCGACGCGGTAGCGCTCGTCGGGTCCCCCGGGGTCGCCCGCCCAGCCGGGCGGCACGGTGAACTTGTCGTGTCCCTCGACGATCCCGCGCCAGAACTCCTGGTCGGCCGGGTCGTCGAGGGCGCGCAGCTCACCGGCGATGAAGTCGGCGTAGCGGACGGCGGGCGCGGGCGGCGCGGGGGCGGGCTCGCCGCCGGTGCGCAGGGCGCGGTAGGCGCGGAGCATCTCCATCAGCTGGGAGTGGTAGCTCCAGCCCTCGATGACGGGGTGGCACTCGGTGATCGACAGCCACCAGCTCTCGTCGTCCAGGAGGTGCACGGCCATCCGCATCAGCGGTGCCCGGGTCAGGTCGAACAGCTCGGCCCGGTCCCGGTCGGCGAAGTCCCACAGCGCCTGCTGCCGGGCGTCCTCGGGGAGGTGGCGCAGGTCCTCGTGGACGACGGGCATGCGGGCGGCGGCGTGCACCAGCTGGAGCGGCTGGGAGTACCCGGCCAGGGCGAAGGAGGTGCGCATCACCTCGTGCCGCTCGACGATCAGGTCGGCGGCCCGCTGGAACGCGGCCGGGTCGAAGGGGAGTTCGTCGCGGATCCGGAAGGAGGTGATGTTGTGGTAGCGGTTCTCGCCGCTGCCGCCGTGCATCTCGACGAGCATCCCGGCCTGGATGCGCGAGACCGGGTAGGCGTCGGTGACGTCGGCGGGCAGGACCGCCCGGTCGGCGGCGTCGATCAGCGCGAACCGTGCGACGGTCCGGGGTGTGTCGGCGGCCGGGGCGCCGGTGCGGGTGACGGCCGTTGCCAGGCGTTCGACGGTCCGGTGCTCGAAGACGTCCCGGACGCTGGTCTCCCAGCCGGCCGCGCGCAGCGCCCCGACCAGTCCGACCGCGCGCAGCGAGTCGCCGCCCAGGTCGAAGAAGTTGTCGCGCACCCCGACGGTGTCCAGGCCGAGCACCCGCGCCCATACGGCGGCCATGGCCCGCTCGGCGTCGGTGCGGGCCTCGACGTGCGCGCCGACGGCCGTGGCGGCGCGGCCGGGCGCGGGCAGCGCGCGCCGGTCGAGCTTGCCGTTGCCGGTCAGCGGCAGCGCGTCCAGGGTGAGGTAGGCGGAGGGCAGCATGTACGGAGGCAGCGACGCGCCGAGGTGTCCGCGCAGGGCGGCCGGGCCGAGGTCGTCGGCGCCGGCGCCGGGGGCCGGTACGAGGTAGGCGACGAGCTGCTTGTCACCCGGAGTGTCCTCGCGGACGATCGCGACGGCCTCGGCGACGGCCGGGTGCGCGGTGAGCGCGGACTCCACCTCTCCCAACTCGACGCGGTAGCCGCGCAGTTTGACCTGGTGGTCGACGCGGGCGAGGAAGTCGAGGTTACCGTCGGGCAGCACCCGGGCCAGGTCGCCGGAGCGGTAGAGGCGGCTGCCGGGCGGACCGTAGGGGTCGGGCACGAACCGCTCGGCGGTCAGGTCGGGCCGGCCGGCGTACCCGCGTGCCAGTCCGGTGCCGCCGATCCACACCTCGCCGGGGACGCCGGTGGGCAGCGGGCGCAGCCGGTCGTCCAGGACGTACATCGTGGTGTGCGGGACGGCCCGGCCGATGGGGACCAGCTCGGTGGCGACCGGTCCGTCGAGGAAGTAGGCGGAGTTGCCGACGGTGATCTCGGTGGGCCCGTACTCGGCAGCCAGCCGGGTGCCGCCCTCACCCGCCGCCGTCGCCCACCGTTCGGCGAGCCGGGCGGTGAAGGAGTCACCGGCGGCGATGACGAGTCCGGCCAGGCCGCGCACCTGTTCCGGGCTCAACTGCTGTTCCAGCAGGTCGAGATGGCCGGGGGTGAGCTTGATGAAGGCGTACGGTCCGCCTGCCGCGAGCAGGTCACCGAGGTCGGCGATGTCGAAGTCCTGCGGCAGCAGGTGCACCGGCTGCCCGGTCATCAGCGGCGCGAACAGGTCGGGAATGCCCAGGTCGAAGGCGACGGAGGAGAACAGTGGCGCTCCCCCGGTGCCCGCGCTCGCGTAGGCCTGGACCGTCCAGCCCAGGTAGTTGGCGAGGCCGCGGTGGCTGATCAGGACGCCCTTGGGGCGCCCGGTGGAGCCGGAGGTGTAGATGACGTAGGCGAGCCGGTCCAGGTCGTGGGCGGGGGGCAGCTCGGCGTCGGCCGTCCTCAGCGCGGCCCGTTCGGCGGGGTCGTCGACGACGACCGTGCGGACGCCGGTGAAGCGGTCGGCGTACCGGGTTTCGGTGACGGCCAGGGCGGTCGCGGTCGCGGCCAGCATGTGGGCCACGCGGTCGTCCGGGTGGGCCGGGTCGACCGGGAGGTAGGCGGCGCCCGCCCGCCAGATGCCCAGCAGCGCGGCGACCAGGTCGGGGCCGCGGTCGAGGAGGACGGCGACGATGGCCTCAGGACCGGCGCCCAGCTCGGTGAGGCGGCGGGCGAACCGGTCGGCGCGGGCGTCGAGTTCGGCGTAGGTGACGGTGGTGCCGTCGTGCCGCAGTGCGGGCGCGTCCGGGGTGGCCGCCATCTGCGCGGCGATCGTCTCGAAGACCGGGCGCAGGGCGGCGAGTTCGAGCGGGCGGTCGGTGCCCACGGGGGTGGCCGGGCCGTCGAGGAGCAGGGCGCGCTCGGCGGCGTCCAGGACGTCGAGGTCGGCGACCGGGGTGCCGGGGGCCCGGGCGATCGCCGCGAGCAGGGTCCGGTAGTGGCGGGTGATCCGCTCGGCGGTGGCGGCGTCGAAGAGCGCGGTGGCGTACTCCAGGCTGCCGTGCAGGGTGCCGTCCGGCCGTTCGGCCAGGTGCAGGGTGAGGTCGAAGCGGGAGACGCCGCTCTCGGCGGGTACGGGCGCGACGGTCACACCGGGCAGCTCCGGGCCCTCGGGGCCGCCCTCGCCGGAAACGAGGTCGAACATGACCTGGAAAACGGGGGTGGTGGACAGGTCCCGCTCCGACTCCACCTCGTCGGCGATCCGGTCGAAAGGGGTGCCCTGGTGGTCGAAGGCGGCCAGCACGGCCGTACGGCTGTCGGCGAGGAAGCGGCGGAACGGCGTCCCGGGCCGCCAGGCGGCGCGCAGCGCCAGGGTGTTGTAGGCGTAGCCGGCCATCTGGCGCAGCTCGGGCCGGGTACGGCCGGAGGCGGCGGTGCCGACGCACACGTCGGTGGTGCCGGCGTAGCGGCCGAGCAGCAGCTGCCATGCGCCGAGCAGGACCATGAAAGGAGTGACGCCCTCGTCCCGGGCGAGTCCGCGCAGTCTCTCCGCGACCGGTGCGGGCACCTCGAAGCGCGTCATGGCGCCGCCGCCGTCGCGGACGGCGGGCCGGGGCCGGTCGGTGGGCAGCCCGAGCGGAGCCAGCCCGGCCAGCCGCTCCCGCCACCAGGCCAGGTCGGCGGCCGCGGCCGGTGAGCGGTCCCGCTCGGTGAGCCACGCCGCGTAGTCGGCGTACTGGACGGGCGGCTCGGGCAGCGCACCCGCCGGGTCGCGGCCCTCGGCGGCGGCCGTGTACAGGGCCGAGAGGTCGGACAGCAGCAGCGGTCTGGTCATCGCGTCGCAGGCGATGTGGTGCACCACCGCCACCAGCACGTGGTCGTCCGCGGCGAGCCGCAGCAGCCGTACGCGCAGCGGCTGCTGTGCCGCGAGGTCGATGGGCCGGGCGGCCTGTTCCTCCGCGAAGGCGACGGCGCGGCCGTCGGCGTCGGCGCCGGCGCCGCCGTGGACGACGGCGAAGTCCGCCGGGCCGGCCGGGTCGATCACCTGACGGGGTTCGGTGCCGTCGAGGACGTATCGGGTGCGCAGGATCTCGTGGCGGGCGGCCAGCGTGTCGAAGGCGCGACGCAGGGCGCCGGTGTCGAGGGGGCCGCGCAGCCGGTACACCATCGGCAGCAGGTACGCGGGGCTGTCCGGGTCGAGCTGGTGCAGGAACCACAGGCTGCGCTGTCCGGCGGAGAGGACGAGGGGTCTCGAGCGGTCGGCGCGGGGTATTCCGGCCGGGACCGCGCGGCGGCCTCCGGTGCGGGCGGCCAGCCTGCGGCGCAGCAGTTCGGCCGCCAGCTCTTCCCGTTTCGGTGCGGTGGGTGCGGTCACGGCTGGTACTCCCGTTGGGCGAGGGCCAGTTCGGCCTCGGTGAGCGATTCGATCTCGGCGCGTACGGCCTCTTCCACGGCGATGGCGAGGCCGCGCACGGTGGGCCGCTCGAAGACGGCGCTCAGCGGCAGCTCGACGTCGAACTCCTCCTGGATGCGGGCGATCACCCGGGCCGCGCGGACCGAGTTGCCGCCGATGCGGAAGAAGCCCTGGCGGGCCCCGACCGGCCGGGCGGCGGGATCGCCGAACAGCACCTCGGACCAGATCTCGGCGAGGGCCTCCTCGACCGGTCCCTCGGGCGCGCTGTACGGCTCGTCGGCGAGCGCGGCGGCCAGGTCGGGCACGGGCAGGGCGGCGGTGTCGACCTTGTTGTGCCGGGTCAGCGGCAGCCGTTCCAGGCCCACCAGCAGGGCGGGCAGCATGTAGTCGGGCAGCCGACGGGCGCAGTGGTCGAGCAGTTCGCCGTCGGTGGTCGGCTCGGCGTGCGCGGCGGGCGTCCAGTAGCCGACCAGGGCGGCCTCGGGCCCGGAGCCGTGCACGGTGACGAACGCCTGGGCGACGGCCGGGTGCTCGACGAGGACGCACTGCACCTCCCCGGTCTCCACCCTGCGGCCGCGGATCTTGACCTGGCCGTCGGCGCGGCCCGCGAACTCCAGGGTGCCGTCGGGCCGCATCCGGGCCCGGTCGCCCGTGCGGTACAGCCGCGCCCCGGCAAGGCCGTAGGGGTCGGGTACGAAGGCGGCGGCGGTCAGGCCGGGGCGGCCGTGGTAGCCGCGGGCGAGTCCGTCGCCGCCGACGCACAGTTCGCCGGTGACGCCGTACGGCACGGGCTGGAGACGGTCGTCGAGGACGTACGCCGTCACGTGCGGGTAGGGGCGGCCGACGGGCACACCGGTGGCGGCGTCGTCGGCGTCCCAGCGAGTGGCGGCGATGGTGGTCTCGGTCAGCCCGTACTCGTTGATGAACCGCATCAGGCGGCGCGAGAGTTCGCGGGCCAGCGCGGGCGGGCAGGGTTCGCCGCCGGTCTGGCCGACGATCGGACGGCGGCCGAGCCCCGCGTCCAGCAGCAGCTGCCAGTGCGTCGGGGCCACCTGGAGGTGGCTGACCTCGTGTTCGTCGATCAGCCGCAGCTGGGCCGCGTGGTCTCGCTGTTCCTGTTCCCGGGCGAGCACCAGCCGGCCCCCGGCCACCAGCGGCATGAACAGTTCGGTGCAGGAGATGTCGAAGGTGACCTGCGCCAGCGCCAGCCAGGCGTCGTCCGGGCCCCGGCCGAAGTCCAGGTGGGCCTGGGAGGCGCGCAGCATGGTGAGCAGCGAGCCGTGCTCGACGGCGACGCCCTTGGGCCGCCCGGTGGAACCCGAGGTGTACATGAGGTAGGCGAGGCGGGAGGGATCGTCGGCGACCGCCGGGACGGGCTGCGTACCGGCAGCGGTCTCCGTGGTCTCCGCGACCGTGCCGACGTCCAGTACCCGGCCTTCGAAGCGGCCCGTGAGCCGGGCGGCGTGCGTGCCGTCGGTGACCAGGACCGCCGCCGCCGCGTCCGCCAGGACGTGCGCGGTGCGCTCGTCCGGTGCGGCCGGGTCCAGCGGCACGTAGGCGGCGCCCGCCCGCCAGGCACCGAGGAACGCGGCGACCAGGTCGGGGGTGCGGCCAAGGAGACCGGCGACCACCGAGCCCTCGACGGCGCCCGCGGCCCGCAGCCGGGTGGCGAACGCGTCGGCCCGGCGCTGCAGCCGCTCGTACGTCCAGCTCTCGCCGCCGCACACCACCGCGGTGTCCTGCGGTGCGCGCCGGGCCGACGCGGCGATCGCCGCGTCGACGGTCCGCTCGGGTCCGGTGACCGCGCCGGGCTCCGGCCGGCCGGGGCCGCGGCCGAGCAGCTCGGCGCGGAGCGGCGGGGGCAGCAGGTCGACGTCGGCCAGCCGGCGGTCCGGGTCGGCGGTGACCGACTCCAGCAGCCGGATCCAGCAGTCGGCCAGCCGCTCGACGGTGGCCGCGTCGAACAGGGCGGTGGCGTACTCGGCGAGGCCGAGCAGCGAGCCGTCGGGGCGGCGCTGGAGCACGAAGGTCAGGTCGGTGCGGGCGGTGCGCCAGGCCCCGCGGAAGGCGGCCACGTCACCGGCGTCGACCGCGGTGCCGGTGCGGCCCTCCTCGTGTACGTCGAACATCACCTGGTAGAGCGGGGTGCGGGCCGGGTCGCGGGTGTCGACCAGCTCCGCCACCAGCCGGTCGAACGGCAGCTCCTGGTGGGCGAAGGCCGTACGGGCGGTGTCGCGGACCCGGACCAGCGCCTCCCGGAACGGTGTGCCGGCAGGCGCGTCGCAGCGCAGCACCAGCGTGTTGAGGAAGAAGCCCGCCACCTCGGCGACCTCGTCGCTGTGCCGTCCGGCGACCGGCACCCCGACCGGGACGTCCCAGCTGCCGCTGAACCGGGCCACCAGCGCGGCGAACGCGGTCAGCAAAATCTGCTGCAAGGTGGCCCCGCAGCTGCGGCCGAGCGCGGCGGCCTGCTCGGCGAGCGGGGCCGGCACGGTGAAGACATGCGCGGCGCCGGCCGCGTCCCGGGTGGCCGGGCGGGGCCGGTCGACGGGCAGGTCGACCGGCGTGATGCCCTCCAGGGTGTCCTTCCAGTGGGCGAGTTCGGCCGTGAGGAAGGTGTCGGTCAGCCGGGCGCGCAGGTGGGCGGCGTGGTCGGCGTACTGGACGGGCAGGGCGGGCAGGTGCGCGTCGGTGCCGGTGTGCACGGCCTCGGCGAGCGCCTTGAGGTCGCGCTCCAGGACGACGGAGGTCCAGCCGTCGCAGGCGATGTGGTGGATGCTCAGCAGCAGCGTCAGCGTGCCCCGGCCGCGCACCGCGAGGGCCCGGCGCACCGGCCCCCGCGCCAGGTCGAAGGGGACGGCGAAGTCGGCCTGCACCAGCGCGTTCAGCTCGTCCGCGGTGTCGGCGCGGGCGAAGCGGACGTCCCACTCGGCCGGCAGGTCGGCGAGTTGCACCGGCTCGGTGCCGCGCAGCAGGTAGCGGGTACGCAGGATCTCGTGGCGGGCGGCGAGCGCGCTGAGCGCCCGGCGTACGACCGTGTCGTCGTACTCGGCGGGCAGGGTGAGGAAGACCGGCGCGTTCCACTCGGCGCTGCCGGGGCGCAGCCGGTCCAGCAGCCACATGCTCTGCTGGCCGGGCGAGAGCGGCAGGCCGTGCGGGTCGCGGGCGACCGGGGTCACGGACCGCTGCTCCGCGGGTACGGCGGTGTCGTCCGCCGCCCGACCGGCGGTGAGCAGCGCGGCCTGCTGCTCCACGGTGGTGGCGGTCAGCAGCGCGGTCGCCGGGAGGTGCCGTCCGGCGGCCCGGGACAGGCCGGCCGCGAGCTGGTTGAGCATCAGCGAGGACCCGCCGAGCTGGAAGAAGTCGTGGGTGGCGCCGATCTCGGCGGCCGGGGTGCCGGTCAGCCGCGCCCACTCCTCGGCGACGACCCGCTCGGCAGGGGTGCGGACCGGGATGTGCGCGGTCTCGGCGGCGGCGTCTGCCGGGTCGGGCAGCGCGGACCGGTCGATCTTGCCGTTGGGGGTGAGCGGGAACTCGGTGACCGGCACGTAGGCGGTCGGTACCAGCGGCTCCGGCAGCGAGCGGCGCAGGAAGGCGCGCAGCTCCTGCGGGCCGAGCTGCTCGCCGCGCGACTGCACCCAGGCGACCAGCCGGTGTCCTCCGCGGCCGTCGGGCACGGCGGCGGCGACGGCGGCCCGCACCCATGGGTGGGCGGCGAGCGCGGCCTCGACCTCGCCGGGCTCGATCCGGACGCCGTTGACCTTGACCTGGTGGTCCAGGCGGCCCAGATACTCCAGGACGCCGTCGGTCCGCCAGCGCGCCCGGTCGCCGGTGCGGTAGAGGCGGGCGCCCGGCCGGTGCGGGTCGGGCACGAAGCGCTCGGCGCTGTGGTCGGGGCGGCCGAGGTAGCCGAGGGCGAGACCGATGCCGCCCGCGTGCAGCTCGCCGGGGACGCCGACGGGCACCGGGCGCCCGGCCTGGTCCAGGACGAGGACGCGCATGTTGCCGATGGGCCGCCCGATCGGCACGGCGCCGGTGTCCTGCGCCGGGTCCCAGCGGTGCTCGGTGATGTCGACGGACGCCTCGGTGGGTCCGTAGGTGTTCCAGATCTCCGCCTCGGGCACCCGGTCGTGCAGGGCACGGCACAGCTCGGCGTGGAGCGGCTCTCCGGCGCTGAAGAGCAGGCGCAGGGCGCCGGCGCGTTCCCAGCCGGGCTCCTCGACGAGGCGGCGGTAGACGGACGGTACGCCCTGCAGGATCGTCACGCCGCCGTCGGTGACGGCCCGCAGCAGGGCGGCCGGGTCGCGCTCGGCGCCCTCGGGGGCGAGCACCACGGTGCCGCCCGCGATCAGCGGGGAGAACAGTTCGAGGCCGGCGGCGTCGAAGCCGACGGTCGTCTTCAGCAGCATCCGGTCGCCCGCGCCGACCCGGTGCCGGTGCGCCAGCCAGCGCACCCGGTTGGCGATCCCGCCGTGCGGCACGAGCACGCCCTTGGGGCGGCCGGTGGAGCCGGAGGTGTGCAGGACGTAGGCGGGCTGGTCGGCGTCGGCCGCGAACTGCACTCCCTCGTGGTGCAGTTCGCCCTCGGCGCTCTCGGTGCCCTGGACGCCCTTGACGCCCTGGATCCCCTCGACGGTCAGTGTGCGGACGGTGCCGGGCAGGCTGTCCGCGGTGACCCGCTCGGCGAGGACGACCGGGTCCCCGGTGTCCGCGAGGACCGCCGCCAGGCGGGCCGCCGGGTGCCGCGGGTCCAGCGGCACGTACGCGGCGCCCGCGAGCCAGGCGCCGAGGAACGCGGCGACCAGCTCCGGGCTGCGGCGCAGGCACACCCCGACGAAGTCGCCGGGACGCACCCCGGCCGACCGCAGCCCGGCCGCGAACCGGTCGGCGAGCGCGTCCAGTTCGGCATAGGTGACGGCGGTGCCGTCGGCGCGGACGACGGCGGGTGCGGCCGGGGTGCGGGCGGCCTGGGCGCGGAACAGCGGGAGTATCAGTAGATGGCCGGGGACGCGTCCCGACTTCGCAGGCTCGTTCACGATCTCTCCTCCATCGGGATCGGCGGTACGGATCAACTGCCGGCGCCGGCCTCGGCCATGCGGCGGCGCAGGCTCAGCGGGCGCAGGTCGGTCCACAGGGCGTTGATGCGCTCCAGGCACTCCGCGCGGCTGCCCTCGGTGCCCTCGGCGTGCCAGCCGGCGGGCAGGGCACGGTCGGCCCACCAGATCGAGTACTGCTCCTCGTCGTTGAGCACGACGCGGTACACGTTTTCGTCGCTCATGTGTTCAGTCATGGGGTGTCCCTTCTGCGCGGTGAGGTGTGCCCATGGTCGAACGCAGCGCTATCGGGGGTTTATCGGCCGCCTATACGCCCGCCGAGGACGCCGTGGACAACCACGAGCCCCCGGCGCCGAGGGGCGCCGGGGGCTCGTGGTTGTCCTGGACTGGTCGCTGACGAACAATCAGGCGGCGTTGCTGTTCAGGTTGTTGTTGACGTTGTTGTTGTTCAGGTTGGCCTCGACGTCGTTGGCGAGGATCCACGCCACGTTGGCGGCCTGGTTGTTGACGTTGCCGTTGTTGTTCGCGTTGTTGTTGCTCACGTTGTTGTTCGCGTTGTTGTTGAGGTTGTTGTTCATAGAGGGGTTCCTTTTCTCTGTGGTGGGCTGTCCGTCCCGTGAACCCAGCTGCACACGGGTCGTGTGCGGCCGGCGGGTCGCTTCATAGCGGCGGAGCGCGGCGGCGATGCCCGCGGCTCCCGATGCCTCTTCCTTGAGGCAGATCGCGAGTGCCACCCCGTCCTCGATGGCCTGGTTGGCTCCCTGTCCGTGGTGCGGGAGCATCGGGTGGGCCGCGTCGCCGAGCAGCGTGGTGCGGGCGGTGCTCCACCGCTCCAGCGGCGCCCGGTCGTACAGCGCCCAGCGGCGCACCTCCCGCGCCGCGCCGACGAGGGCCCGCACCTGCGGCGCCCATCCGGCCAGCGTCGCGTCGAGGTCGGCGGGCCCGGCCGCGCTCGTCCAGGACTCGTCGAGCCCCTCGGGCGCCGGGGTGACGGCGACGTAGGTGAACTGCCGTCCGCCGCGGACCGGGTAGAGCAGTACGCGCCCGGCGGGGCCCGCGAACATGTACATCAGCGCGGGGTCGAGGTCCGGCAGCACGGCCGCGTCCACCAGACCCCGCAGCGCGCAGTTGCCCGAGTACACGGGCCGCTCGGGCCCGGCCAGCCGACGGCGGACCAGGGAGTGCACGCCGTCCGCGCCGATCAGCGCGGAGGCCCGGGTGACCGTGCCGCCCGCGAACCGGAGCGTGACGCCCTTCGCGCCCTCCTCGTAGCCGGTCAGCTCACGCCCGGTGTGCACACGCTCGGCGGGCAGCAGCGAGGCGAGCATCCGGTGCAGGTCGCCGCGGTGCACTGTCAGGTAGGGGGCCCCGAACCGCTCCTCCCAGGCGACGCCCATCTCCTGCCGCGCCACCGTGGAGCCGTCGTGGAAGGCGCGGACCTCCAGCGCCTCGGGCCGCACCGCCTTCCGGGCGAGCTGTCCGGCCAGGCCCATGCGGGTCAGCAGCCGGGTGCCGTTGGGGCCGAGGTGCATGCCGACGCCCTGTTCGCGCAGGGTGTCGGCCCGCTCGTAGACGTGGACATCGATGCCGCGGCGGTGCAGGGCGGCGGCGGCGGTGAGTCCGCCGATGCCCGCGCCGATCACCGCGATCGTGGTGGTGGTCATCGGTGGTCCCATGCCTTCTCGAAGGAGTCGAAGGAGCCGAAGGAGTTGAAGTCGTCGAAGGCGCCGGTCTCGCCGGAGCCGAGGGCGAGCACGGCGTCCAGGTCGGCTTCGGCGGCCAGTTCGACATCCGTGATCCGGGCGTCCGGGTCCCGTACGGCGGCTGTGAGCATCCGCTCGTAGCCGTCCGCGAACCGCTCGACGGTCGTCCGGTCCAGGACGTCGGTGTCGTAGGAGAAGACCGCGGTCACGCCCTCGGGGGTCTGCTCGATACGCAGCAGCAGGTCCAGCTGGCCCTCCTGCTGCGGTACGTCGATCAGGGCGATGCCGAGACCGGCGTACGGGATGACACGGCCGACCGCCTGGCCCGGCGGCACGTTGGGCACCGGCGGTTCCATGCGGTCCATGTGGACCAGGAACAGCGCGGCGCGGAACAGGGTGGCCTGCGGGAAGGCCAGGCCGCACGGGTAGCGCACGCCCAGCATGCCCCGCATGATCCGCTCACCGGCCTGCGCGGCCGTGTCCCGGAAGGTGGCGCCGGGCCCGAACTCGGCCCGCACCGGGATGGTGTTGAGGAAGCAGCCGATCACGTCCCGCTGACCGCGGCCGGAGCGGCTGGAGGCGGGCACCCCGAGCAGGAAGTCGTCCTGCCCGGTCCAGCGGTGGGTCAGCGACTGGAACACGGCGAGCAGGTACGCGAAGGGTGTCACGCCCGCCGCGCCCGCCGCCGCGCCGATCCCGTCGGCGGCCTCGGGGGCGAGCCGCCGTACGACCGTGTCGCCGCGCAGCGAGCGCACCCGGGGGCGCGGCCGGTCCAGCGGCAGTTCGGCCGGGGCCGAGCCGGCGACCGACTCCCGCCAGGCGTCGGCGGCCCGCAGACCGGCCTCGGAGGCGGCGTGGGCCAGCTCCGCCGCCGCGTGCTCGGTGTACGAACCCTTCAGCGGGCGCCAGCCGGGCGCGGTGCCGGCGGCATGGGCCGCGTAGGCGTCGAGGACGTCACGGACCAGCAGCCAGCGGGAGGTGAAGTCGCTGACGATGTGGTGGGCGGAGGTGACCAGCGCCCAGTCGTCGTCGGCGCGGCGCAGCAGCACCACCCGGAAGGTCCCCGACTCCAGCCGGAACGGCCGGGCCCCGGCCTCCTCGGCGGCGCGCAGCAGCCCGTCCTCGTCGATTCCGTCGAGGTCCCGCAGTTCCAGCCGTACGACGGGTGCGTCGGAGGCCGTACGGACCGGGCGTCCGCCGTGTTCGGCGAAGACGGAGCGCAGGAGTTCCTGGCGTTCGCCGACCGTGGTGACGGCGGCGTCCATGGCGACGGGGTCGACCCGGCCGCTCAGCCGCAGCGGCATCACGATGTTGTAGGCGGCACTGTCCGGGGCGATGCGGTACGCGGTCCACATCGCCTCCTGGATCGAGGTCAGCGGCAGGGCGGGCACGGCGGTGCTCATCCGCAGCCTCCCGCGTGGCTCTGGTCGGAGGCGGGGCCGCCGACGAGGGCGAGGCCGGGCTCGGCGGGCTCGGGGTTCTCTGCGGCGGACGCCGGGGCGGGCTCGGGGAAGGACGCCGCGAAGTCGGCGACCCGGTCCAGGCCCCAGAAGGGCTCCGAGCCGTGGATGAAGTACGGCACCCCGAACACACCGTCGCGGTCCACGTCCACCAGGGCCTTGGCGCCCTGCGCCCGGATCTCCGGGTCGTCGGTGACGGCGCCGGCCTCTCCGGCGTCCAGGCCGATGGAGACGGCCAGTTCGCGCACGGTGGCCGGATCGCAGAGGTCGCGGCCCTCCAGCCAGCGGGCCGTGCCCGCCCTCTCCACCCACGCCTTGCCCAGGCCCCGGCGCTCGGCGAGGAACCACGTCAGGTGTGCGGGCTCCCACCACGGGTCGGCGTCCACCGGCCAGGTCACGGTGAGCCCGCGGGCCGCGGCGAGCCGGCGCACGTCCCGCAGGATGTAGAACTGCTTGGCCCGGGACATCGGGACATAGGGGAATTCGGCGCCCGCCTCGGCCAGGAGCTTCCGACTGGTCTCGTCGGGCTCCCAGAAGGGCCGCCACTCCAGCCGGTCGAGCAGGCCGGGGTGGTT
This sequence comes from Streptomyces kryoterrae, assembly GCF_054072135.1. Classification (NCBI taxonomy): domain Bacteria; kingdom Bacillati; phylum Actinomycetota; class Actinomycetes; order Kitasatosporales; family Streptomycetaceae; genus Streptomyces; species Streptomyces kryoterrae. The sequence continues at coordinate 2,460,456 of NZ_CM133358.1, forward strand.
CTCGCGCAGCTCGCGCAGCGCGAGGAAGCTGTAGGGGCTGCGCAGGTTGAAGTAGAACCGCGGCGGCCGGGCGGCGCGTGGCATGGCTGACTCCTTTGGGCGGGTGGGGTTGTCAGACGACCAGTCCGCCGTCGACGGCGAAGACCTGTCCGGTGATGTAGGCGGCGCGGTCGCCGGCCAGGAAGGACACCAGTTCCGCGACCTCCTGGGGTTCGCCGAAGCGGCCCAGCGGGATGCGGCGGGTCATCTCCTTGATGTGCTTCTCGGAGAGGCCGCCGGTCATGTCGGTGCTGATGAACCCCGGGGCGACGGCGTTGGCGCGGATGCCGGAGCGTCCTGCCTCCTTGGCGAAGGCCGCGGTGAAGCCGATGATCCCGGCCTTGGACGCGGAGTAGTTGGTCTGCGTGGCGTGGCCCGCCGCGGCGACCGAGGAGAGCGTGACGACGGTGCCGCGGCGGCGCTTGAGCATGGGGAAGGCGAGCGTGCGGACGACGTTGTAGGTGCCGTCGAGGTTGGTGCGCACCACGGCGTCCCAGTCCTCGTCGGCCATCATCGCCAGGTGGCTGTCGCGGACGATCCCGGCTGCGGTGACCACCACGTCCACCGGTCCGAGCAGCTCCTCGGTCTCGGCCGCGAACGCGGCCACCGCGGCCCGGTCCGTCACGTCGACGCGGCGGGCCAGGGTGCGGGCGCCGTGTGCGGCGGCCGACTTGGCGGCGAGTGCGGCCGCCTCCTCGTTCGACTGGTAGCACAGCGCGACGTCATGGCCGTCGCGGGCCAGGGTCTCCACGACGGCCCGCCCGATCCCGCGCGAACCGCCGGTGACCAGGGCAACCGGCCTCGGTGTGTCGGACATGTGACGTGCCTTTCTCCTCGGTGACGGAACGGGTGGCGCGGGTGCCTCAGGCCAGCCGCAGCAGCAGCGCGCCGACGGTGCCGTCGCGGTCGGCCGCGGTGATCAGGGCGAGCCGGTCCACCAGGCTCGGGTCGCTCTCCGCCTCGGCGAGCGCGGCGGCGAGCTGGAAGGCGGCGGAGGCCGCGCCGGCGTCGCCGACCAGGGAGCGCACCGGGAGCCGGTTGCCGGTCAGCCCGTCGAGGGCGGACTCCTCCTGCTTGCCGAGCAGGCCGGGCGGGTTGCCGGGCACGATCAGTTCGACGTCGCCGGGAGCGGCGTCCGCGTCGGCCAGGACGTCGGCGACGCAGCGTTCCAGCGCCGCTCCGGCCCGGCCCGTGTCCTGGAAGGCGCGGAAACGGGAGCCGAGGACCGAGGCGAGCACGGGCCGGCCTCCCTCTCGGGCGGCCGACGCCTCCTCCAGGAGGAACAGCGCGGCGCCCTCGCCGAGCGGCTGCGGTTCGGCGCCGCCGTGGTCGGCGACCCGTTCCAGCCGGGCCCGCTGTACGGAGAACTCCTCGGCCGCGCCGGCCAGCAGCGCCGTGCCGTGTCCGCCGCGCAACAGCCGGGAGGCGTACTGGAGGGCGAGCAGGGCGGTGGCGGCGCCGCCGGAGACGGTGACGTTGGGGCCCTTGAGGGTGTGCCGGATGGCACTGGTGCCGGCGGGGCAGTTCATGACGGTGTTGGGGAAGCGCGCCGGATCGACGAGGTAGGGCTTGGCGCCGGTGAGCGCGTCCCGGGTGAAGTCCATGATCGACTGGACGCTGCCGGAGGTGCCGAGCACCAGGCCGGTGCGCTCCGGGTCGGCGGCGAGTCCGGTGCCGTACTCGTCGAGGAGCATGCCGACCGTGGTGGCCGCGATGCCGGTGACCCGGTCCATGGAACGGGTACCCTTGCGGCCGAGGACGGCCCTGATGTCGAAGCCGGGGATCAGCCCGGCCTCCGGGTAGGGGACCGGCCAGGTGTCCGCGTCCACCGGCGCGACCGCCCGCCGCCCGGACCTGAGGCCCTCGGTGAAGCCGTTCCTGCCCAGTCCGTACGGCGAGGACACGGCCCAGCCGGATATCGCCAGCCGGGGCGCGGCTGCGTTCGCCTGGAGCGCCATGCTCAGTCAACTCCTCTCAAGGTTGCGGCCGCCGGCTCTCACGCCGCCTGCTCCCACTTGCCGAGCACCAGGACGGCGTTGTTGCCGCCGAAGGCGAGCCCGTTGTTCTGAACGACCCTCAGCTCCGCCTCGACCGCCTCGTTGGGCACGCAGTCGACCGCGCACTCGGGGTCGGTCGAACGGTGGTTGATCGTCGGGGGGATGAAGCCGTCCCGCAGCGCCAGCGCGCAGGCCGCGGAGGCGAGGGCGCTGGCGGCGCCCATGGTGTGGCCGATCATCGACTTGATGGAGACCGTGCGCGGCAGGGTGTCGCCGAACACCTGCCGGATCGCGCCGACCTCGGTCACGTCGTTGGCCCTGGTGCCGGTGCCGTGCGCGGAGATGAAGTCGACGTCCGCGGCCTCGATGCCGGCGTTGCGGTGTGCCGCGGTGATGCAGCGGGCGATGGAGTCCCGGTCCGGGGCCACCGGGTGGCTGGCGTCGCAGGACAGACCGTAGCCGAGCACCTCGGCGTAGATCCGGGCGCCGCGGGCGAGCGCGGACTCCAGCGACTCCATCAGCAGGATGCCGGAGCCCTCGCCGGTCAGGATGCCCTGCCGGTCGGCGTCGAAGGGTCGGCACACGTCGGGTGCGATCGTGCCGAGCCGGTAGAAGCCGGTGAAGGTCTTGCGGCACAGCGCGTCCGCGCCGCCGCACAGCGCCATCTCGACGTCTCCGGAGCTGATCGCGTCATAGCCGTAGCCGACCGCGTAGTTGCCGGCCGCGCAGGCGGTGGGCACCGTGACGGTCTCCACGTCCTCCAGGCCGAGTTCGCGGACGATGCCGGCCGACAGCCGGCCGGGCCACACCCGGCGGGCCGCCACCTCGTCAAGGGTGTCCTCGCCCCCGGCGACCTGGAGCGCGGTGAGGTGGTCGAGGTCGCGGGACTCACCGTCGGTGGTGCCGACCGAGACCAGCGAGCGCACGTCGCGCACCTGCTGTGCGGTCAGGCCCGCGTCGGCGACCGCCATCCGGCTCGCGGCGACCGCGAACTGCGCGGCCCGGCCCAGGTCGTCCGGGGACGTGGTGGCCAGCCAGGCCGACGGGTCGAAGTCGGTGATCTCGCAGGCGTTGGAGTACGCGAAGCCGGTGGTGTCGAAGGCGCTGATCGGTTTCACGCCGCTGCGGCCGGCCCGCAGGCCGGCGGCGAAGGCGTCGACACCGGTGCCGATGCTCGTCACCACGCCGAGGCCGGTGACGACCACCCGGTGCCGGGCGCCGCGCCCGCCGCGGCCCGGCGTCGCGTCCCCGCTCACTTGGCCTGCGCCTCGGCGACCACGGCGTAGACGCCGGCGAGGTTGACCATGCGGCTGAGCTCGGACTGCGTCAGGGTGATGCCGAAGGTCCGCTCCAGGGAGGAGAGGATCTCGATGGTGCGCAGCGAGTCGGCGTCGTGCTCCTCCTTGAACAGGCTGACGTCGGTGACCTCGTCGAGCTCCAGCTCGAGGATGTCGCAGACGATCTCCTTGATCTCCGTCTTCTGCCCGTCGTCCAGGGCGGGGAGCTGAGTGGTCATCGGATACCTCCGTGCGTCGGTGTCGGCCGCGCGGGCCTCGGGTGGTGGTGTTCGGGGATGCGTCCATGGTGGCGGGGCCCGCTATCCGAGCCCTATATTCGCCAACTCCTCTAAATCGGCGACGAGTTGGGGTGGCAGAACACTGTCCTGCGACAGCTCGGCGACCTCGCCGAAGTGCCGGCGCACCCAGGTGTCGTCGTAGATCGTGTCGAGGTAGCGGTCTCCGCCGTCAGGCAGGATCAGCACGACGTTGGAGCCGGGTTCGAGGCCCGGTGCGATGCGGTCCAGCGCGGAGACCACGGCTCCCGAGGAGCCGCCCGCGAGGATCGCCTCTCGCCGTACGAGCCGGCGGCAGCCCACCACACAGTCCAGGTCGGTGACATGGACGACGTGATCGGCGTCCGAGGGCCGCAGCAGTTTGGGCCGGATCGACGCGCCGTGGCCCGGCACCAGCCGGGTGCAGCCGGTGGTCCGGCCGAACAGCACGCTGCCGACGGCGTCCACCGCGTGCACGGTCGTCGTCAGACCGCTCTGCCGGATGTACTCGGCGCAACCGCCCAGCGTGCCGCCGGTGCCGGCCGCCAGGATCAGGTGGTCGACCTTGCCGTCCAGCGCCTCGGCGATCTCGCGCATCGTGGTCAGGTGCGCCTGCCGGTTGAGCGGGTTGGCGTACTGGTCGGGCCAGTACGAGTCGGGTGTCGAGGCCAGCAGTTCGGCCACCCTGCGCAGCCGCATGGGCAGCAGCTCCCCGGTGACCGGGTCCGGGTCGGTGACGACCTCGACCCGGGCGCCGTAGGCACGCAGGATCGCGAGGTTCTGCTGGGTGGTGCGCGCGTCGACCACGCAGATGAAGCGCAGTCCGAAGTACGTACAGATCTGGGCGAGCCCGACCGCGAGGTTCCCGGAACTGGACTCGATCACCGTGGAACGACCGGGTACGAGCTCCCCGGAGCGGATCCGGGTCAGCACCATCGAGAGCGCCGACCGGTCCTTGACACTGCCGCCGGGATTGAACCGCTCGGCCTTGGCGAACAGCCGTACCGGTATGTCCGGTGCGAGCCGTTCCAGTTCTATGAGCGGGGTGTTCCCCACCACGGCCAGGATTCCCCGGAGTTCGGCAGGCGGCATACCGGGAAGTCCGCCCGGTCCCTGGGCAACGGCATTCCCGTCTTCGTACGGCATCTGATGCAGCCATCCTCTGCTGGGAGTTGCGGGGCGGTTTTCGATGCCAACCGAGAATCGCCGAGCCGCCTATACCTCACCCATACGAACCTGCTCAAGCGGCAATTCCGGACACCTATAGATGCCGCATAGCAAGCCAGCCGATTCTGGCGTGTAAACGCACTCGACAGCATGAAAAGTCGCTGCACACAAAGGCGCACAGACGCACCCGACCGGAGAAATGAGCTCCCCTATGACCGACATCGGTACGACCGACACCGACTCCCGCATCCGCAAAGTCGTCATCCTCGGCGGTGGCACGGCCGGCTGGATGACCGCCGCCTACCTCGGCAAGGCGCTCCAGGGCACCGTCGACATCCAGGTACTGGAGGCCCCGGCCATTCCCCGGATCGGCGTGGGCGAGGCCACCGTGCCGAATCTGCACCGCGTGCTCTTCGACTACCTCGGCATATCCGAGGAGGAGTGGATGCGCGAGTGCAACGCCAGCTTCAAGATGGCCGTGCGCTTCGTCAACTGGCGCACCCCGGGCCGCGGCGAGCCGGGGGCGCGCACGCTGGACAGCGGCCGGCCGGACCACTTCTACCACCCGTTCGGCATCCTGCCCGACCACGACAACACGCCGCTGTCCCACTACTGGTACAAGAACCGGCACGAGGGCCGCACCGACGAGCCGTTCGACTACGCCTGCTTCCGCGAGCCGCCGGTGATGGACGCGAAGAAGTCACCGAAGTGGCTCGACGGCACCGAGTCCACCCGGTACGCCTGGCACTTCGACGCCGCCCTGGTCGCCGACTTCCTGCGCCGCTTCGCCACCGACAAGCAAGGCGTGGAGCACATCCAGGACGAGATGGTGCGCGTCGAGCAGGACGGGCGCGGCTATGTCACGGCCCTGCACACCAAGTCCGGCCGGGTGCTCGACGCCGACCTGTTCGTCGACTGCTCGGGCTTCCGCGGGCTGCTGATCAACAAGGCGCTGGGCGAGCCGTTCGTCGACATGAGCGACCACCTGATGTGCGACAGCGCGGTGGCCACCGCCGTGCCGCACGACGACGAGGCGAACGGGGTCGAGCCGTACACCTCGGCCATCGCGATGTCCTCCGGCTGGGCCTGGAAGATTCCGATGCTGGGCCGTTTCGGGTCCGGTTACGTCTATTCCAGCAGATTCACCTCGCAGGACGAGGCGACCGCGGAGTTCTGTGAACTGTGGGGACTCGACCCCGCGGAGACGCAGTTCAACCACGTCCGCTTCCGGGTCGGCCGCAACCGCCGCGCCTGGGTCAACAACGTGGTGAGCATAGGCCTTTCCTCGTGCTTCCTGGAGCCGCTGGAGTCGACCGGCATCTACTTCATCACCGCCGCGATCTACCAGCTCGCCAAGCACTTCCCCGACCGAACCTTCAATCCGGCCCTGGTGAACAGCTTCAACCAGGAGATCGAGGTGATGTTCGACGACACCCGTGACTTCATCCAGGCGCATTTCTACTACGCGCCGCGCAACGACTCGCCGTTCTGGCAGGCCCAGAAGGAGCTGAAGCTGCCGGAGAACATCCAGCGGAAGATCGAGGAGTACAAGGCGGGACTCCCGGTCAATTCCCCGATCGCCGACGAGTCCACGTACTACGGGAACTTCGAGGCCGAGTTCCGCAACTTCTGGACCAACGGCAGCTATTACTGCATCTTCGCCGGCCTCGGCCTGGAGCCGGACACGCCGCTGCCCGCGCTCGCCCACAAACCGGAGTCCGTCGCGGGCGCCCAGCCGCTGTTCGACAAGGTCAAGCAGGAGCAGCAGCACCTGCTGGACACGCTGCCCAGCGCCTACGACTACCTGCGCAGCCTGCACGGAAAGTAGCCCCCGACCGCCCCCGACCACGGATCGGCCCGGCGGCGCTGAGCCACCGCAGCCCGCCGGGCCAGACCCGCACCGTCCCGATTTCCGGGCCCGATCCTGCTTCCGACAGGAGCCGACCGCATGACTGGTACAGCTGAGACGACGACCACCCTCTCGACCACTTCGACCCCTTCGGCGGCGCCGGCCGCCGCATCCGACTCCACCGGCATTCGCTCCCTGATGGCGTCCTTCCCCTCCGGGGTCAGCGTGGTGACCGCGCTCGGCGCCGACTCCGCCCCGCGCGGGATGACGTGCAGCTCGCTGGCGAGCGTGGCCCTGGACCCGGCGACCCTGGTGGTCTGCCTGCGCACCGCCGGCCCGACCCTGCGCGCAGCCCTGGACAGCGGGCACTTCGCTCTGAACCTGCTGCACGAGGACGCGCGGACCGTCTCCGACCTGTTCGCCTCCGGCAGCACCGACCGGTTCGCGCACGCCGAGTGGCGGCTCCCGCTGGGTGCCGCGGGGCCGCACCTGACGGAGGCCGCCCTCGCCGTCGCGGACTGCACGGTGGTGCACGCCGTGGAGGTCGGCGACCACACGGCCGTCTTCGGCCGGGTCACCCGTGTCACCCACACCGACGGCAGATCACCGCTGCTCTACGGCAGACGCCGGTACGCCCGCTGGTCGGCGGCCGCGTCGGCCCCGGCGCCGGAGGCACGGCCCGCGCCGGCCCCCGCCCTGCCCGCAGCCGCGCTCGCCGCACCCTCACCCTCACCCTCACCCCTGGAAGGAGAAGCCCGTGTCGGCTCCTGACCCCCTGCCCGGCCTGCTCGTCGCCGTACCCGTGGTGATCGGCGTGTGCCGTATCGGCGCGCTGCTCTTCCGCCGGATCGGGCAGCCCCCGGTCATCGGCGAGATCACCCTCGGCATCCTGCTCGGCCCGTCGCTGCTCGGCTGGATCTCCCCCGCCGCCCAGCACTGGCTGTTCCCGGCGGAGATCCTCCCCCACCTGCTGGTGCTGGGCAATCTCGGCCTGCTCGCCTTCATGTTCCTGGTCGGCCTTGAGCTCGACCTGTCGGCCCTGCGCGGCCACAGCCGTACAGCGGTCACCGTCTCCTACGTCGGCATCGCGCTGCCTCTGCTGCTGGGCGCGCTGCTGGCGCTCGGGATGTACGGCCCGTTCGCTCCGGCCGGGGTGGGCCGGCTGCCGTTCGTCCTGTTCGTCGCCGTCTCGATGAGCATCACCGCCTTCCCGGTGCTGGCCCGGATCCTCACCGACCGCGGCCTCTACACCACTCCCCTCGGGTCGCTCGCGATGGCGTGCGCGGCCGTGGACGACGTCAGCGCGTGGTGCCTGCTGGCGCTGGTCGCGGCGGTCAGCACCAGCGGCTCGGCGGAGCAGGCGGCCGTCACCGCTGCCTGGTCGCTGGTCTTCGTGGCCTGCATGATGTGCCTGGTCCGGCCGGTGCTGGCCCGGCTGGCCCGGCAGACCGGCAAGGCCGCGGAGAGCTCGGTCCTGGTGTTCGTCTTCGCCGGCCTGTGCGTGTCGGCCTTCGTCACGGACGGCATCGGCATCCACGCCCTGTTCGGCGCGTTCCTCTTCGGCGTGGTCATGCCCCGCGGTTCCCGGGCGGTCGAGCTGTCCGCCGCCCGGCTGCGGGCGTTCACCGTCCCGGTGCTGCTGCCGCTGTTCTTCGTCAGCACCGGCGTGCGCACCGACGTCTCGCTGCTCACCGGTGACGCCGCCCAGTGGCTGTGGGCCGGCGCCGTCCTGGCGGTGGCCCTGCTCGGCAAGTTCGGCGGCAGTACGGCGGCGGCACGGCTGTCGGGCCAGTCCTGGCGGGACGCGATGTCGGTCGGCGCGCTGATGAACTGCCGCGGCCTGACCGAGCTTGTCGTCCTCAACGTCGGCCTGGAACTGGGCGTCATCGGCCCGGACCTGTTCACCATCCTGGTCCTGATGGCTCTGATCACCACGGCCATGACCTCCCCCGCCCTCACCTGGTTCCGCCGTACACCGGCCCCGGAACCAACCGTCCCGGTCCCCCAGCCGGTCACCGCCGCGTGACGCGGCCCGCCACAGGCGGGTCCGCCCGACAGGCCGCCCCGGCCGCTCCTGCCCGGACCGGTGCGGGTCCGCCCGGACGCGCGCCACAGCCCCCACCGCACGCCGGTCCGGATCCGCGGCCCCGCGCCCCGCCCGGACCCCGTGTCTCCGGTTCCCGCCGTGACGGCGGGGACCGGAGACGTCGCGGTCGTACGGATGCCCATGGTCAGGCCGCCGGTGTCAGGGCGTAGGTGCCGCTGGCCAGGGCCCAGCGTTCGAGGGTGGACCGGGCGGCACCCGAGTCGATCGCCTCGGCGGCCCGGCCGACGGCCGGGGCGAGGCGTTCGGTGACCGTCCGTCCGCCGGCCGGCTCCAGCGCGGCCAGGGCGGCGGCGGCCGAGAGAAGGACGGCGTCCCGCACTGGCCCCCGCTCACCGTCGAGGATCCGCCGCGCCACGTCCGCGTTGTATCCGGCGTCCGCCCCACGCAGCGCCTCGACCGGGGCGTACCCGAAACCGAGGGCCCGTGGGTCGAACGACTCCTGGCGGACCGTGCCGCCTTCCACCGTGAAAACGGTGGAGGTGGTGGTGACGGTCAGTTCGTCCAGCCCGTCGTCGCCGCGGAACACCAGCGCGTCGGCCCCCCGGCGCGCCAGCACCCCGGCGACGAGCGGCAGCAGCCGGGCGTCGGCGACGCCGACCGCCTGGGCCGCGGGCGACGCCGGGTTGGTCAGCGGCCCGAGGGCGTTGAAGACGGTGGGGATGCCGAGCGCGCGCCGGGCGACCGCCGCGTGCCGCATCGCCGGATGGAAGTCCGGGGCGAAGCAGAACGTGATCCCGACCTCCTCCGCCAGTGCCGCCACCTGTCCCGGCGGCAGCCGCAGACTCACCCCGAGCTTCTCCAGTACGTCGGCCGAGCCCGAGGCGGAACTGGAGGCGCGGTTGCCGTGCTTGACGACGCGCGCCCCCGCGCCCGCCGCCACGAGGGCGGACATCGTGGAAATGTTGACGGTCTTCGCCCCGTCCCCTCCGGTGCCCACCACATCGACGGTCCTCCCCGGCACGTCGATGCGTACCGCGTGCGCCATCATGCCCCGCACCAGCCCTTCCAGTTCGCCGACCGTCTCCCCCTTGGCGCGCAGCGCCACCAGGAAGCCGGCGATCAGGGCGTCGGAGGCTTTGCCCCGCATCACCTGGTCCATCACCCACGCGGTGTCCGGTTCGGACAGATCGCGACCGTTCAGGACGGAGCCGAGCAGCCCGGGCCAGGACCGTTGCGGCCCACCCGATGCAGTCCTTGCGTTCACTCCGGTTCTCCTTCAGTCATCCGGTCCGGGGACCAGTGCCTCGCGGGCGTCAGCTCCAGGGATCCACATCGTCGGTACCGGCGGCCGCGTTGCTCCAGGGGTCCACACCCTCGCCGCCGGCCACCACATTGCTCCACGGGTCCACACCCTCGGTGGCAACCGCCACGCTGGTGAACAGGGCGCCGGCCGTGAAGGTGGCTACGACGAGGGCCTGGATCCCGGACTTCTTGATCTGAGTGAGCTGCATTTCCGTCTCCCCGTTAATTGTTCTCGCAGTTTCGGTCCGGCCCGTTCCGTCCCGACACCGAGAAAATTACGGAGCTACGGCTTTAGTTTATTATCGGAGGCGCTTCACCGATCTGTTCTGGATCAATAACGACGATATACTCGCAGGTCACAATGGGTCAAAGAGGAATACGGACCCATAGATTCCAAGGGTCGCGCGGGGGTTGCGGAGGATCTCCCCACAGCCCACACGGGCCATACCCGAAAGAATTCAGACCCTCAGGAAGTCGGTATGACGTCCCCTGCGGGAATCCGCAGGAAATTCTCCAGCAGCCGCATTCCTCCCACCGTGGTGATGGACTCGGGATGGAACTGCACCCCTTCCACCGCCAGCGCGCGGTGCCGCAGACCCATGACATAGCCGTCGTCGGCGGCCCGTGCCGTCACGGTCAGCTCCCGCGGCAACGGCTCCTCGACGACGAGCGAGTGGTACCGGGTGGCGGTCACCTCGTCGCCGAGGCCGGTGAAAACCCCGGCGCCGTCGTGCGTGACGGGGCTGGTCTTGCCGTGCTTGAGCCGGGCGGCGACGGCGATCCGTGCCCCGTAGGCGAGGCCGATCGCCTGGTGGCCGAGGCAGATGCCGAGCAGCGGCACCCGCCCGGCGAAGGCGTGCACCAGCTCCACGTGCCCCGAGTCGGCCGGATGACCCGGCCCGGGCCCCAGCACCACCGCCTCCGCCCCCCGGGCCGCGAGCTGCTCCGGGGTGCGGGTGCCCGACCGCACCACGTCGGTCTCGGCGCCCAGCGTGCGCAGGTACTGGTCGATGATGTGGGTGAAGCTGTCGTAGGCGTCGACGAGCAGGACCTTCACGGCAGCAGCTCCTCACCGGTCAGCGCCCAGTAGGCGGCGCCCATCTTGTGCAGCGTCTCGTGCCACTCGGCGAGCGGCTCGGAGTCGGCGACGATGCCGGCGCAGCTCTGGGTGGAGTACGCCGTCCCGTCGTGGGTGATGGTGCGGATACACAGGGCGAGCCGGGACCAGCCGCGCACGTCGACCAGGCCCACCGCGCCCGCGTACATCCGCCGGGGCGCGCTCTCCAGCTCTTCGATGATCTCCATGGCGCGGATCTTCGGGGCGCCGGTGACCGTGCCGGCCGGGAAGGTGGCGCGCAGCACCGACCAGGTGTCCTCGCCGGGCGCGAGGACACCCTCGACGGTGGAGACCAGGTGGAAGACGTGCGAGTACGTCTCCACGGTCATCAGCCGCTGCACGTCCAGCGTGCCCGGCACACTGACCCGGCCGATGTCGTTGCGGCACAGGTCGACCAGCATGACGTGCTCGGCGCGTTCCTTCTCGCTGGCCTTCAGTGCCTCGATGCGCGGCCCGTCGACCGCCGGGTCGCCGCTGCGCGGGGTGGTGCCGGCGATGGGCCGCATGACGATCCGGTCGCCCTCGGTGCGGAACAGCACCTCGGGGCTGGCACCGATGAGCGTGGAGCCGTCGCGCGGGACGAGGTACATGTACGGCGACGGGTTGCGGTGCCGCAGCCGCCGGTAGACGTCCAGCGGCGTCAGCTCGGTGTCCACGTCGATGCGATGGCCGATCTGGATCTGGTAGATGTCCCCGACGCCGATGTGTGCCATGCAGCGTTCCACCTGGGCGAGGAAGGTCCGCTCATCGGTGCTGTCGCGGACCGTGCGCGGGGCCGGCACCTCGGGCAGCGGGGCGGGCTCCGCCGCGGGGCGCAGCCCGGCGGCGACCGCGGCGACGAGGCCGGGGACCGCGGCGGGTGGGAAGTCCGGGGAGCGGGCGGTGAGCAGCCGGGCGGTGCCCGCGTCGAGGTCGTAGCGCACGACCTCGCGGAAGAGGGTCAGGACGAGGTCGGGGCCGCCGTCGGCAGTGCGCTCGGGCAGCCGTTCCATGTGCCAGGCGGCTCCGTAGCCGACGGTGGCCAGGAAGCCGAAGGCGTATCCGTCCGCGGGCACCGAACTCTCCAGGGTGAACGCCCGCTGGGCGGCCCGCAGCAGCGCCCACACCTGGTCGGAGTCGGCCAGGGCGCGGGCCCCGTCCGGCAGTTCGGCCAGCCCCAGGTCGACGGCGGCGGCGTGCAGCGCCTCGGTGACGGCGGGCGCTCCGTCGACGGTGACGCGGTCGGAATGCACCTGGAGTTCGGCGAGCCGGCCGTGGCCGACGACGGCGCCGTTGCCGTCCTCCTCGGGGGCGGCGAGGCTCTCCAGGAGGAACACCTCGTCACCGGCGCGGGCGCGCAGGGCCGTGTACAGGTCCAGCGGGTCGTGCGGGGGCAGGACGGTCTCGTCGACACGGACGGTGAGGGACCGGCGTGGTGCGCCGGCCGCTCGGGGCGGTGAGTCGAGCAGTGTGGTCACAGGTGAACCCCATCCTCGAAGGGTTTGTGGGCGATGGTCAGCCGTAGCGGCGCAGCTCGTGGAAGAAGTCCTGCTCGACGGCGAGTTCACCGGAGTCGAGCAGCCGGTCGTAGACGTGCTTGCCGACGGCGAGGTCGAGGACACCGAGTCCGAACGGCGAGAAGAACACGGGCCGGTCGGCGGGCACACCGGCCGCACCGGTCAGCACGCCGTAGAGGGTGCCGTCGATGAACTCCCGTCCGCCGCTGAGCCGTTCGGCCAGGTGCGGGGACGTGTCGGCCTTCAGGCAGTGGTCGACGTCGTCGACGAAGTTGGCGCCGGTGAGGATCACCTCGGGCGCCAGATCACGCAGCGACACGTGCAGCACCAGCGGGTGGTGGCCGAACCAGCCGGGGTCGGTGACGTGCGGGGTGCCGGCGACGGTGGCGAAGACGACGAGGTCGCTGCCGCGGACGAGGTCCTCGGCCGACCCGTGCACGGTGACCCGGCCCCCGAACCCGGAGCGGTCGAGGTGTCCGGCGAACCCGGCGGCGTGCTCCGCCGACAGGTCGTGCACGCCGATCTCGTCGAACTCCCAGCCGGTACCCGCCAGATACTGGTGGATGTACCGGGCGATGAGACCGGTGCCGAAGAAACCGACGCGGCGCGGCAGGTCCCCGCGCGCCCGGCCGAGGGTCTCGGCGGCCAGCACCGCGGAGGCGGCCGTACGAGCCGCGCTGATGATCGAACTCTCCAGGCAGGCCAGCGGATAGCCGGTGTCCGGGTCGTTGAGGATGAGCACGCCGGAGGCGCGCGGGAGGCCCGCCGCCACGTTGTCGGGGAAGCTGGAGATCCATTTCAGGCCGTCCACGCCGATGCCCCCGCCGATCGACGCGGGGAGCGCGATGATGCGGGAGGCCGGCCGGTCGGGGAAGCGAAGGAAGTAGGACGGCGGATTGACGGTGTCACCGGCACCGTGGACGCGGTACGCCGTTTCGATCAGACGCACCACCTCCCGGTGCCGGCCGGCCAGGACCCGCTGGACCTGGGCCCCGGAGATCACGGCGAAGGTGGGCGCCTTGGCGACAGGCGGCATCGTGTACTCCACATTTCGGCTGACAGTGGTACCGGCCGAACGTAGGCAGCCCGCTTATCGCCGGGGTATCGGTCGTCTACAACGGCACCTACGGGGACCCGGGTTTCCCGGCCCGCTGCCGCCCGGCGTCAGCCTTCCTCGTTCTCCAGCCGGGCCAGCGCGCGTTCCGCCTCCGCGCGCCACTGCGGGGCGTCGGCGCGGACGAAGACGTCGTGGGCGGCGGTCAGCCGTTCACGCGCCGCGTCGTGGCGGCCCAGGCGGCGCAGCGCGTCGCCGAGGGCGAGGTTGATCCGGCCGTCGACGAGGGGGGCATCGATGCGTTCGACGATCTCCAGCGCCTCGGTCAGCGTGGTCGCGGCGGCGTCCACCTCGTCCGCGCCCAGACGGCTCTCCCCGAGTCCCAGCAGGGCGTAGGCGAGCCCCACCCGGTCGGACTTGTCGGTGACCAGCGCGACCACCTGCTGGAACGCTTTTTCCGCCAGGTCGAAGTCAGACCGGGCCAGATGCACCCGGCCCAGCCGGTGCAGGGTCTGGGCGGCGCCGCGCCGGCCGCCGCCGCCGATCGACTCCATGAGCTGCACCGCTTCCAGACTCAGCTTCATCGCCAGCTCGGTGGAGCCACGGTCCAGTTCGATCTGCGCCATGTTGTCGAGCGTGTGCGCCTCGGAGGAGGTGTCGCCGACCCGGCGCAGGATGTCCCGGGCCGTCCGCAGCCGCTCCATGGCGAGGTCCAGGTTGCCGCGGAACCGGTCCAGGATCGACAGGTTGCGCAGGTTCAGCGCCTGCCCGTGCTCCTCGCCGGCCTGCTCGAACAGTTCCAGCGCCTCGCTGTAGCGGGCGTGCGCCTCCTCCAGCCGACGGTAGGACTGCGCGACACCGCCGAGCTGGTGGAGCATGGCGGCCTGCCCGCGCAGGTTGCCCGTCCTGCGGGTCGCGGCCAGCGCCGCCTCGGAGCAGATCCGCCAGTCGTCCAGGTAGTGCCGGGTCTCGAAGAGCACCGCCGCCGAGACCGTGAGGTCCCAGGCGAGGTCGTCCATGCCCAGGGCGGCCGTCTGCTCGACCGCGGCGACCAGCGACAGGCGTTCCGCCTCCAGCCACTCCAGCGGCGAGTCGAGGAGTTCGTCGAGGTGGATGGGGTCGACCGGCCGACGCGCCACCTCGCTGTACACGACGCTGAAGTGGCCGCCGAACTCCCGCCGGTGGGCCTCCTCCGCGATCGTCAGCCAGGTGCGGAAAGCGCGCTCGCGGGCGGCCCGCTGGGCGTCCGGCGGCTCCTCGGCGTAGGCCCGCTCGCGGGCGTAGAGGCGCATCAGGTTCTGCAGCCGGTAGCGCAGCCGGCCGGTCGCGTCGACGCCGACGACCTCCAGGAACTGGGCGTCGACGAGATCCTCCATGATCCGCTCGGCGTCCAGCACGTCGATGTCGAGCAGCGCGCCGCCGACCCAGGCCGCGAAGTCCGGCACGTCGAGCAGGCCGAGCCGCCGGTAGAGAAGCGCCGCGTCCTCGGGCAGATAGCGGTACGACAGCGCGAAGCTGGCCCGCACCCGGGAAGCGCCCTGGCTCAGCTCGTCCAGCCGGCGTGCCTCGTCGTTGAGCCGGGTCACCAGATGCCGTACGGTCCAGTGCGGTTTGGAGGCGAGCCGGGCGGCGGCGATGCGCAGTGCCAGCGGCAGCCGGTCACACAGCTCGGCCAGCCGTACGGTGTCGGCGCGGGCGGAGGCGATGCGTTCGGTGCCGACGATCCGGCCGAGCAGTTCCACCGCCTCCGGCTCGGGCAGCACGCCGAGGTGCACCCGGGCCTCCTGCGGCCAGGTGACCAGTTCCTCCAGCTGGTCCCGGCTGGTGACCAGCACGGCGCAGCGCCCGCTGCCGGGCAGCAGGGTGCGCAGCTGCGCATAGGAGCGGACGTTGTCCAGAACGACGAGCACCTGCCGCTCGGCGAGCACGCTGCGGTACAGCGCGACGAGCGCCTCCGTCTCCGGCGGTATCTGGTCACTGGGCACGCCCAGCGAGCGCAGGAAGCGGCTGATGACGTCGGCGGCGACGGTCGGCTCGTGCTCCTCGTCGTAGCCACGCAGGTCGGCGAAGAGCCGTCCGTCCGGGAAGCGGGCGGCGGCTCGGTGGGCCCAGCGGACCGCGAGGCCGGTCTTGCCGACGCCCGCGATGCCGGTGATCAGCCCGAAGGCGGGCCCCTGTTGCCGGTCCCGGTCGGCCACCAGCAGGTCCAGTAACGCCAGTTCAGCCCCGCGGCCGGTGAAGCCGGGCACGTCCGGCGGGAGTTCGGAGGGGACGATGACGGAGTCGGAGCGCAGCGCATCGGTGGTGGAAACCGGCGGCGCGGGGGCGAGGGAGGGGTCGTCGCGCAGGATCGCGTCGTGCAGTTCCTGGAGGTCGGGGCCCGGCTCCATGCCGAGTTCCTCGATGAACTGGGCGCGCGCCTCCCGGAAGGTGCCCATCGCCTCGGCCCGCCGCCCGGACCGGTACTGCGCGAGCATCAGATGGTGCCGGGTGCGTTCGCGCAGCGGATGCTCCCGCACGACGGCCGCCAGCTCCGGTACGAGGTCCTGGTGGCTGCCGAGTTCCAGCAGGACGGCGGTGGCGTCGTCGTAGGCGTTGAGACGGTGTCCTTCGAGCCGGGCGGCCTCGTCCTCCACCACCGGGCTGGCGATGCCGGCGAAGGCGGGGCCCGTCCACAGGTCGAGGGCCTGCGCGTAGCTGTCGGCCGCGTCGGCGTGTCGGCCCTGCTCCACTGCCGTCTCGGCGTCCTTGACCAGCTGGGCGAAGTCCACCGAGTCGACCGCGTGGCCCTCGGGTCTGAGGACGTAACCGGGGTGGGCGGTGACGATGATGTCCTCGGTGACGCCCTCGGCCTTGAAGGTCTTGCGCAGGGCGGCGATCACGATCGCGATCTGGGTGCGGGCGGTGGCGGGAGGGCCGCTGTTCCAGACAGCGTCGACGAGAGTGTCGACCGGCACGATCCGGCCGGGGTTGAGCAGCAGCAGAGCCAGGACCGTTCGCTGGCGCGCACCGCCGACGGTGAGTGCACGGCCGTTCGCCGTCACCGACAGGGGCCCCAAAATCTTGAAATTGAGCCGCTCAACCACGGACGTTCCCCCCAGAACTCCGCTCACCATCCTCGCCTGAGCGCCTAGACGACAATAGCTGAGCGGCCGGGCCGACTCCCTGGTGTTTTCCAGCCGTCCCTGAGGTCAGGGGCTTCGATGGCGCGGAATCGGGAATCATCTTTCCTTTTCCTGGACCACACAAAGGATCACGTGTGCGAATTCGCATCGAGTAATCCGGAATGGAATACCGCCCCCGAGAACCCGTTGACCCTTACACCCGGTAACCGTGACACTCCCCGGGACCTGTAGTGGTCGGATTCCACCCCCGGGATCCGGCCGCACCGCCCGCACGGATGGCCGATTTACAATCGCACAGACGTTCCGATCAAGCCATACCGGGCAACCGCCTTGTTCGGCGGACCCACCGGGCCCAGGGAGCAGGTGGGAGCAGCCGGAAAACAATGGTCCCCATGGCCGGTTCTACGATGTCCACCGCCCCACAGGCGGACGCGGAACCGGCACCCTGGCCGAAAACGATCAGGCCGCGGAGGCGTGAACGGCCTCTCGGCGCCCGTCCGGTGCCCGTACCCTTCGCTCCTCGCGGCGCGACCGGAGCCGGGAACGGAGACCGGCGACCCGGGCCCGCGGGACCGGCCGACGCCCGGTCCGGACCCGAACCGGCGGCCGGTTGTCGCGCCACGATGGGCACACTTCTGGATCTGATCGGGCAGAAGGGTACAACGTCGCAACCGCACAGACGGGTGCGGCGGCCGAGGTCGGCGCCGCAGCCCCCGAGTCAGGGCCGAGGCCACCGCAGGCGACGCCGCCATCACGGCGATCGCCGCAGCCGACGAGGTGAACTACGCGACCGCGACCGCCGACGTGGCGCTCACGCCCTGGAGGGTGAGCAGCCCCGCGGAGCGCAACTCGAAGGCTTGGACCGCCGGTTCGTCCGGCACAAGGGTCATCAGGCGCTCCTGCCGCTCCATGCTCGCGCCAAAGCCGACCGGCGCCACGGCGGCGCGGACCGCGGTGGCCGGCAGCGCCGGGTGCAGCGCGAACAGCAAGTACGGCGTGGCCATCAGCACGAGCAGCGGCACCCCGAGCGGGGCCGCAGCGCGGGAGGCAGCAGCCGGCCGACGCCCACGTCACCGGTGAAGGCGAGGGACATGCCCGCGATCGGGCCGGCGGCGACGCGGAGGATGCCCAGGCCGGTGCCGTGAGGCCGACCTGGCTCGGGCAAATCCCGCGCCGCGAGAGCAGGCGACGGTACTTCCGGGCGTCCGCGCACAGAAGGACGCCTCGGCCTGAGAGCCACGAACGGACAGTGACCAGGGACGGCATCAAGAGAGGGGGCAGCACATGCGAGAAGGCCGGTGCACCACGTTCACCGGGTCCGATTCGACGACGCACCCCGTGACCTGGAAGCCACCCAGGAGAAGTTCCCGGACGTCGATCGCTGGCGGGCCCAGTCGGACATGCCTTCACCGCGCGTACCAGCCGCCTGGCGCATACGGCTCCGATCGCCCCTCAGATCAG
Organism: Streptomyces kryoterrae; assembly: GCF_054072135.1. Taxonomy (NCBI): domain Bacteria; kingdom Bacillati; phylum Actinomycetota; class Actinomycetes; order Kitasatosporales; family Streptomycetaceae; genus Streptomyces; species Streptomyces kryoterrae. The sequence goes on from NZ_CM133358.1 coordinate 2,478,662, forward strand.
CGTCATTCGAGCGTCAGGAGTCATGGGACATCCGGTACCGCCTGGGTGAGCAGGCTCGCCGATTCACGATGAACCGGAGGTCAGGACAGCCGCGGCAGACAAGCTGTGTGCTCGACCGGATACATGAAGGGAAACAGGTCGAGCATCCCGGGTCAGCCACGACACAGCACGTCAGGAACCCTTGGCAGCAGGCTCCAGAATCGCCACGCACTCCACGTGATGCGTCATCGGAAAGTTGTCGGCCTGAACGGGGCCCGGAAAACCCCAGGTGAGAGGCGGTTTTCTAGCTCGCCTCCCTTCGAGAAGGCGTCACGAGCGTCAAATGAGCGTCACGGCCCAGAACCCATCCGCCTCCGACGGAGCAACTGCGGTCGCACTCGGCTCCCCTCGGCGCACCGGCATGGACGCACGACATGGACGCACCGAGGATTGAGTAATCTGGGAGTCGATCTCTGATTACCAGAGACGGCGTTCCTGGACCGTGAGACCCGCGACGTTCATCAAAGCTTCTCACCGGTTGCCAGTGGCTTCGACCACGCTGGGTCCACATCCGGTCCCCGGCCCGCGCACGGCGGTGTGCCCGTCGAGTCGATCAGGGCACGGGTCTGCCGGTACGACAGCCGCACCAGGCCGGTGTCCGGGCACACGCCGCGCGGGCTGACGACGTTCCAGGGCCGGGCAGCGGCGGGTGACGAACACCGGGCCGGGAGCGAGTCGAGGAAGGCGTCGGCCGCCCCTCGGACGGTCCACGCCTTCCCGGCCCACAGTTGCACGACGGTGGGCACCGCTTCCCCCTTTCGGACGGCCGCGGGACGACGCCTTCACGCGCGCGACTCAGGGGAGGTGACCCAGGCTGCCGTGATGGGGTACCTGCTCCTGGGGCTGTCAGGGACTACCAGGCGGCCAGTGAGCCGTCCGTGTTGCGCCAGACCGGGTTGCGCCAGCGGTGGCCGCGTTCGGCGGCGGCGCGGACCGCGTTCTCATCAATCGTGATACCGAGACCGGGCGCGGTCGGACGGTCGACGTAGCCGTCATGGAACGTGAAGGGCGTCGTGTCGGCGAGGTAGTCCAGCAGTCCGCCGCTGTCGCCGTAGCCGATGCCCAGTGCCTGTTCCTGGATGAGGAAGTTGGGGATCGCGAAGTCGAGTTGCAGGCTGGCCGCGAGGGCGATCGGACCGAGCGGGCAGTGCGGGGCCACCATGACGTCGTACGCCTCGGCCATCGCGGCGATCCGGCGGCTCTCGGAAATGCCCCCGGCGTGGCTGATGTCCGGCTGGGCCACCGCGATGCCGTCGGAGAGCACCGAGCGGAAGTCCCAGCGTGAGTAGAGCCGTTCGCCGGTGGCGATCGGGATGGAGGTGGAGCGCACCACGGCGCCGAGGTCCCTGGAGAACTCCGGCAGCACGGGCTCCTCGACGAAGAGCGGCAGCAGCGGCTCCAGGAGCGGAAGTACACGGCGCGACATCGCCCCGCTGAAGCGGCCGTGGAAGTCCAGCGCCAGGTCGCGTTCCGGTCCGATGGCCTCGCGGACCGCACTCACCCCGTCCACGATGGCGTTGATCGCGGCGGGCGTGGCGAGAGGCTCCAGCTGGCCGCAGGGGTTCAGTTTGACCGCCGTCATGCCCTTGGCGACCTGCGCGGCCGCGGACTCGGCCAGTTCTTCGGGGGTTTCGCCACCGACCCAGCCGTAGACGCGCACCCGGTCACGCACGTGGCCGCCGAGCAGCTGGTGGACGGGGACACCGTGCGTCTTGCCCGCGATGTCCCACAGGGCCTGGTCGATGCCGGACAGGGCACTGCTCAGGACGACGCCGCCGCGGTAGAAGCCGCTCTTGGCGAGCACCTGCCAGTGCTCCTCGATCCGCGCCGGGTCCTGGCCGACCAGGTAGTCGAACATCTCCTCGACGCAGCGGGCGACGGTGTGGGCCTTGCCCTCGACGATGGGTTCGCCCCACCCGGAGATGCCCTCGTCGGTGTCGACGCGAAGGAAGAGCCAGCGCGGTTCGACGAGGAAGAGTTCGTATCCAGTGATCTTCATGGGGTGGGTCTCCGGGTTCTGTGCTGGGCACGGCGGGGCGGGGGGCCGGTACGTGGGGATGGAGGGTGGGGCGGTCATGGTGGGAGCGAGCGCGGGCAAGCGCCCGCTCGGGCGGGGAGGCAGAGGGGTCAGGCACGCAAAGGTTGCTGCGCAGGACGCGCGGCGGGGGTGCGGCGCCGGGGGTGAGCGGCGGGGGTGAGCCGGGGTGCGGCGCCGACGTTCGACCGTCGGGTCGTGCCCGGCAGGGGTGAGCCGGGGTGCGACGCCGACGTTCGACCGTCGGGTCGTGCCCGGCGCTGGCCGGGCGTGCGGTCGGGTCGGTCGGTCGGTCGGTCGGTCGGTCGGTCGGAACGGCCGGAGCGCGGCAGCGTGTTGCCGGCCCGGAACGGCCAGGGCGCGGCGGCCTACTCCTGGGAGCTGATGCTGCGGCCACCGTCCACGAGCAGGTTCTGGCCGGTGACGAAGGAGGCGTCGTCGGAGGCGAGGAAGGCCACGGCGGCGGCGATGTCCTCGGGGGCGCCGAGCCGGCCGACAGGGGTGCGCGCGGCGGTCTTCGCCTTGTACTCCTGGGGTACCCCGGCCCACAGGGCGGTGACCACGGCTCCGGGCAGGACGGCGTTGAACCTGATCTGTCCGCCGTACTCGACCGCCAGCTGGCGTACGAGGGCGTCGATCCCGCCCTTGGCCGCCGCGTACGCGGGATAGCCCTTGAAGCCGAGGGCCGCGTGCACGGACGAGGTGATCACCACCGCGCCCCTGGCCGTCCTGAGCAGGGGCACTGCGGCACGGACACCGTAGAACACCGAGTCGAGGGAGAGCCGCAGCTGGTCGTGCCAGGCGGCGTCGTCGAGTTCGTGTGCCGCTCCGGGCAGGTTGCGCCCGGCGTTGAGGTGGAGCACGTCGAGGCGTCCGGTCCAGGACTCGGCGTCGGCGACGGCCGCGGCCCACTCCGTCGGCGAGGTGGCGTCGAGGGGACGGTCCCGCGCCCGCCCGCCGTCGGCGCGGATCTCCTCGGCCACGCGATGGGCGCCCCCGGCGTCCACGTCGGTGACCAGGACGGACGCTCCCTCCGCCGCCAGCCGGCGGGCGGTGGCCGCCCCGATGCCGGAGGCGGCCGCGGTGAGCAGGGCCGTATGGCCGGTGAAACGTGCCGGTGCGGCGGCGACGGTCATGGCGTTTCTCCTGGTCGTGCTGGTCTGGCCGTGGAGCCGCGCAGCACCAGCCGCGGCTCGGTCGGTACGACGACGTCGCCCACAGGCGTGCCCTCGATAGTGGCCACCAGGGCGTCCACCGCGGCGGTTCCCAGCTCGTGCAGGGGCATCGCGACGGTGGTCAGCGGGGGATGGAGGTGCGCGGCCACGGGCAGGTCGTCGTTGCCGACCACGGAGACGTCCTCCGGGATCCTGAGGCCGAGGTCCCTGATCGCGGCCATGGCGCCTATCGCCTGGGCGAGTGAGCTGGTGTAGAGGGCGGTGACCGGAGGGCGCGCACCATCGGCGGGCGGGCGCAACAGCTCCCGTGCGGCGGATCCGCCGCCGTCCTCGGTGAATTCCCCGGAGGCGACCGGAGCCGCGTCCAGTCCCAGTGCGTCGGCGTGGCGCAGAAACGCCTCCTTGCGGACATCGCTGGGCGTGATCCCGGGAGGGCCCGCGATGTGGCCGACCACTCGATGGCCGAGGCCGTGCAGGTGGTCGAGCGCGGTCACGCTGGAGCGGGCGACGTCCATGGTGATGTTGCGGCCGGAGCCCTCGACCGAGCGGTTGAGGAAGACGTGCGGGACCGCGCTGCGGCTCAGCGCGTCCAGCAGGGGATGGCCGGGGCGCGCCGAGGCGATGAGCAGCCCGTCGACCCTGCCCTCCTGCACCAGGTCGTGGAAGGACTCGTCGGCTTCCTGCCCGTCGAAGTCCTCGGCCAGCAGGGAGAGATAGCCCCGTTCGCGGGCCCGCTGGTAGGCGCCGCGGGCGATGGTGACGTACGTGGGGTTCGCGAGGGCGGGGACCAGCAGGGCCAGTGCGTGGGTGCTGGCGCCTGCCAGGGCCCGTGCACCGGAGTGCGGCCGGTAGCCGAGTGCCTCGGCGGCCTCATGGACGCGCCGGCGCGTCTCCGGCCGGACGGACAGGTCCGGGCGGCCATTGAGCACCTTGGACACGGTGGCCTTGGAGACTCCGGCCGCATGGGCCACATCCACGAGCCTGGCCCGGACGGGCTGTTCCGACACGTGCTCCCCCTCCCCGGTGGGCGTCATTCCGGTCCGCGCTGCTGCGGCCCGGAATGACGCGTTCTGGCCTCTTGACACCTTCTGGTGACGCAACCTAACGTTCGCCAAAGTTTCAGTCAACCGGTTTCCTCAGGCCGAAATAAGCCATAAGCCTGAGCAGAGCCCCAGAAACCGGTCATACCGAAACCGCAAGATGTCGGCCACAGATCACCTTCAGTCAACTGGGCCGAGGAGCCGCCCCGCCCCCGGGCTCACCGCGAACGCGACCACCGTCGCACCCGCGGTCCCCGCCACTCCGGTCCGCCCACCCGTCCACGCAGACGGATGCGCTCGGTCCGGGGCATCTCGCACCACCGCCGAGCGCGCCGGCGTTCCACCGGCCGCCCGCCCTGCCGTTCACTTCCCGCGGCAGTCCCTCATGCCGCCATGCCCCTCGCACGTCCCGCAGCCGCCGTACGTCCCGCATTCGCGTACGTCCCGCACGAAAGGCTCTTCAGCATGCCCATGTCAAAGACGACATCTCTCGACAGGCGGCGCTTCCTCGCTGTCTCCGCCGGTGCCGCGCTCGGCGCGTCCGCACTGTCCGCCTGCGCCGGCTCGGTCGGCAACACCGCGAACGGGTCCGGGAGCGGTAAGACGACGCTCACCGTGATGACGGTGCAGAACGAGTGGCCGGACAAGGCGGCCCTCAAGGCCGCCGAAGAGGCGCTGGGGATGAACATCAACGTCATCATCTGGGACCCCACCAAGCTCAACGCCATGCTGGCCGCCAAGAACCCGCCGGACGTGGTCCGCGGCTTCGGCGCGACCGAGACCCCGTACTTCGCTGCCCGCGGCCTGATGACGGACCTCGACCCGTACTTCGCCAAGAGCTCGGCACTGAAGGTCTCCGACCTCGACCCGGTCAACGACGTGTGGCGCTACGACGGCAAGAAGCAGGGCGCCGGACCGCGCTACGGCATGGCCAAGGACTACTCCCAGGACTCCATGTTCTGGTACCGCACCGATCTGTTCGAGGCCGCGAAACTGGACGTGCCGAGCGCGACCGAGCCGATCTCCTACGACGAGTGGCTGGACCTGGGCAAGAAGCTGGTCAAGCGCCGCCTGGGCAAGGTGAAGGTCTACGGTCTCAACGCCACCGGCATGGGCGTCTTCCCGCAGCTCATGGGCATGACCGCGTCGGCCGGCGGCAGCCTGTTCGCCGAGGACCTGGCCACGGTGGACTTCTCCTCCCCCGAAGCGCTCAAGGCGCTGCAGTGGTACCTGGACTACGCGAAGGCCGACATAGGTCCGAGCGTCACCAACCCCAACCCGGACGGCTGGGACGGCCCCACCTACCAGGCCAACCGCATGGCGATGAGCTGCAACGGCTACTGGTTCGGCGGCCTCATCGGCGGTGACCCCAAACTCGCGGCAGCCTCCCGCTTCGCGCCCGCCCCGCAGCTCGGCGGCAACCGCGTCAGCTCCTGCTTCGGCGCCACCGGCTTCTGGATCCCGAGGGACGCCAAGAACAAGGACGCGTCCTGGAAGTTCTTCGAGTGGTACTTCGGCGGCAAGCCCGCCCAGGACCGCGCGGCGAGCGGCTGGGGCATTCCCTCGCTGACGTCGCTGCGCTCGAAGATGCCGCAGACCAACGCCTTCCAGAAGCAGGCGTTCCAGGTGCAGGAGCAGGAGCTGCCGCACTTCTCGGTGCTCAGCTTCACCCCGTACGCCCAGCAGGCCGCCCTGGAGGGCGTGCTGACCAAGGTCCTGCCGGGCGCCGTGAAGTCCGGGACGCCCGCCGGCAAGGTCGCCGACACGCTCAACTCCCGGATGAACGAGCAGCTCGCCCAGGGCAAGGAGCTCGTGGGGTGAGCACCGGACAGATCACCGCGCCGGGTGCGCCGTCCCCCTCCAGGGAGACGGCCGCCCGGCCCGGGCCCCGCACCGGCGCGCACAGCGCCCGCAGACGCCGCTCGCTGTCCAGCCGCCGGGCCTTGTCCTTCTACGTGTTCGCCGGCCCGTGGGTGCTGGGCTTCCTGGCCCTGACGGCCTTTCCGCTCGGCTATGCGCTGTGGCTGAGCCTGACCAACGCCGACGGTCTGTCGAACAACTCCCGTTTCGTCGGCCTGGACAACTACCGGGAGGTTTTCACCGACCCGGAGACGATGTCCTCCCTGGCCCGCACCGGCGTCTTCACGGCGATCACCGTGCCGCTGACGCTCGCTGCGGGGCTGCTGCTCGCCATCCTGGTCAACCAGCCGATCCGGGCTCGCGGAGTGTTCCGCACCCTGCTGTACCTGCCCGCCGTCGTCCCGCCGGTCGGCGCCGCCCTCACCTTCAAGCTGATCTTCGACCGGGACTCGGGCGCGGCCAACGGCGCCCTGGACGCCCTGAACCTCGACGGCATCAGCTGGCTGATGGACCCCTACGCCCGCTGGGTCCTGGTCACCCTCACCCTGTGGGGCGCCGGCAACGCCATGATCGTCTCACTCGCGGGGCTGCAGGACGTCCCCAAAGAGCTGTACGAGGCCGCCCGCATCGACGGGGCGAACACCTGGCAGACCTTCACCCGGATCACCCTGCCCCTGCTCTCCCCGGTGCTTTTCTTCCAGGTCATCACCGGCATCATCGCCGCCGTGCAGAGCTTCCTGCCGCTGCTGATCTCCCTCGACCCCACCCCCAGAGGCGTCACGGCCGTCCCCGAGGGCAACTACCTGTTCATGATCCACGTGTTCGCCCAGTACTTCGCCAACGGCCGCTACGGATACGCCTCCGCGATGCTCTGGGTGCTGTTCCTGATCATCGTCGCCATTACCTTCCTGGTCTTCAAACTCAGCAAGGGCGCGGTCTTCTACGCCGTGGACCCGGAGCCGGACAAGCAGTCCCGGCCACGCACGCTCGGAGGCAAGTGATGGTGTTCCGCCGCAGAAGTGCCGTCTACATGCTGCTGGTCGGCGCCCTCGTCCTCTTCCTGGGCCCGTTCGCCTGGCTGCTGGACACCGCTCTGAAAGCCCCCGACGAGCTGCGCGCCCTGCCCGTCCACTGGTGGCCGCACCACCCCAACCTGAGCAACTTCCGTGACGCGCTGACCCAGATCGACTACTTCGGCTACGCCCGCAACTCCCTGACGATCGCCACCGTGTACGCGGTACTGGTCACCCTGGCCTCGGCGTGGGCGGGCTACGGATTCGCCCGCCTCCACGCGCCCGGCAAGAAACTCGTCTTCAACGTTCTGCTGTCGACGATGATGCTGCCGCAGATCCTCACCCTCATCCCGACCTATCTGCTCTTCGCCAAGCTGCACCTCACCAACACCTATGTGCCGTGGGTGCTGTGGGGCCTGTGCGGCGCCCCGTACCTGATCTTCCTGTTCCGGCAGTTCTTCTCGAACATGCCCAAGGAGCTGGAGGAGGCCGCGATCATCGACGGCTGCGGACAGATCCGCATCTTCTGGCGCATCTTCCTGCCCCAGTCCTGGCCGGTCATCGCCACCAGCCTGATCCTGTCCTTCAGCTGGACCTGGGGCGACTACATCGCGCCCGCCCTGCTGCTGGACGACGCCCACACCACCCTCGCGGTCAAGCTCGCCTACGGCTACGTCAACGCGCACGGCTCACCGCTGGGGAACCTGGTCGCCGCGGGCGCGGTGATGTACGTCGTCCCGGTGCTGGCGCTGTTCCTGATCCTGCAGCGGGGCTTCGTCGCCGGCGTCGCCACCTCCGGACTCAAGTGACCTACGTCTGACTCGTGTTCACCAACACACCCCGCCGCAAAGGAACTTCGCATGACCGACACCCAGGCAAACGCCATGGCACCTGCGGCGGTGGGGGCATGACCGAGCGTCCCGCCCTCACCCCGCAGCTCGGCCGGACCCGGGTCATGGCCATCCTCAGGTCGGCCGACGCCTCCGGGCTGCCCGCCGTGGCCCGGGCGCTCGCGGCCGGCGGCGTCACCTGCCTGGAGGTCACCCTCACCACCGCCGGAGCACTCGACGCGCTGACCCGCATCCGGGCGGAACTCGGCCCCGGCGTCGCGATCGGCGCCGGCACCGTGATCACCGGCGCCCAGGCCAGGGACGCCCTGGCGGCGGGAGCGGAGTTCCTGGTCGCCCCCGTCGTGGACACCGCCGTCGTCCGGCACGCGGCGGACCGTGGCATCCCGTGCTACCCGGGCGCCTGGACGCCGACCGAGGTGTCCCAGGCATGGCAGGCGGGCGCCGCCGCCGTCAAACTCTTCCCCGCGAGCACGGGCGGGATCGGACATCTGCGCCAGCTGCGGGCACCCCTCCCCGACATCCCGCTCGTCGCCGTCGGCGGCGTCGGCATCGACGAGGCGCGGGACTACCTGGACGCGGGCGCCTGCGCCGTCGGCATCGGCTCCCCGCTGCTGCGCGGGGCGGACCGCGACCCGGCTCCGGGGCCGCTGGACGCCCTCACCGCGAGGGCGCGCGCACTGCTGGACGCGGTCGGGATCACCGCACGGGCCGGGGAGGCGACCGCGTGAGCACGACTTCGCCCCCGGACTCCGAGCCCGAGTCCTACCTCGTGACCGTCGGCGACGTCCTCGCCGTCATGGGCGCCCGGGGCCCCGGCCCGTTCACGCTCGGCGCGACCCTGCGCCTCGGGATCGCCGGCGCCGAGTCGAACGTCGCCATAGGCGTCAGCCGCCTCGGCGGATCCGCCACCTGGATCGGCCGGGTGGGCGAGGACGAACTCGGCGACCTCGTCCTGCGGGAACTGCGGGCCGAAGGTGTCACCACCGTCGCCGTGCGCGACCCCGCCCCCACCTCCCTCCTGCTGAAGGAACATCGCACCACCACCCACAGCCGTACGCGCTACTACCGCACCCACACAGCAGGGGCCCGGCTGACCGCCGCCGACATCCCCGAGCACGTCGTCGCGGGGGCGGCGATCCTCCACATCACGGGCATCACCCCGGCGCTCGGAGAGGGACCGGCCTCGGCCGTGACCCGCGCCGTGGACATCGCCGCCGCGGCCGGGGTGACCGTTTCCCTGGACATCAACTTCCGATCCCTGCTGTGGAGCGAGGACGAAGCCCGGCGCACCCTGCTGCCCCTGCTGCGCAGGAGCGACCTGGTCTTGGCCGGACCGCACGAGGCCGCCCTGGTCGTGCCCGGCACCGAGGGGCCGGAGGAACTCGCCAAGGGCATCTGCGCCCTCGGACCCGCCGGCGCCGTGATCAAGCTCGGCGCCGAAGGGGCGTACGCACTCCTCGACGGACAGTCCTACCGGCAACCCGCGGTACCGGTCCGCGTCCACGACTCGGTGGGCGCGGGAGACGCCTTCGCCGCCGGGTACCTCGCCGAACTCCTCGCGGACGAGCCCCCGGAGCGGCGGCTGCACACCGCCGCCCTGCTCGGCGCCTTCGCGGTGAGCACCGCCGGCGACTGGGAGGGCCTGCCCCGCCGCTCCGAACTGGGCCTGCTCGACCACCACGACGACATCGTCCGCTGACACCCCCTCCCCGTACGCCACCGCACCAGCACTCTCGGGACCACCCATGCGCTCAAGCCCCTCCACCGACGCGATCCCCGTCCTCACCGGCTCCTACACTCCGGACTCCGGCGGCGAAGGCCCCGGCATCGCCGCCGTGCACCTCGACCCCGGCACCGGCCGGCTGACGTACGACGACGAGGTGAAGCCGCTGCCCGTCAGCGGAGCTTCCTTCCTGGCGGCTCACCCGTCGCTCGACGTCGTCTACAGCACGAACGAGGGCGAGACGGGCACCGTCAGCGCCGTCTCCCGCGACGGCGACGGCACCCTGTCCCCGCTGGGCGACCCGGTGAACAGCGGCGGGGCGAACCCGTGCCACCTCACCGTCCACCCAGGCGGCGGGTGGCTGCTGACCGCGAACTACGGCAGCGACACCGCGCCGGGCACCGTGGCGGTGCACCGGCTCGGCCCGGACGGACGCCTGCTGGAGGCGACCGACCTGGTCATGCACCAGGGGTCGGGACCGGTCACCGGGCGGCAGGCGGGCAGCCACGCCCATCAGGTCCTGCTCGACCCGGCAGGCCGTTTCGTCCTGGCCACCGACCTCGGGGCGGACGCGGTGTTCACCTACCGGCTCGACACCCGCACCGGAATCCTGGAGCGGGTCGCGGTGAACCCGTCGAGCCCGGGTTCCGGACCCCGCCACCTCGCCTTCTCCCCCGACGGTGACCTGGTGTTCAGCGCGGACGAGTTGTCCTCGACCATCACCTGCCACCGCTACGACGCCGCCACGGGCATCCTGACGGCCCTCTCCTCCGTACCCGCCACGGCGACCCCGGACGCCACCAACCAGCCCGGCGGAATCGTCGCCTCACCCTGCGGACACTTCGTCTGGGTGACCAACCGCGGCGCGGACACGGTCGCCGCGTTCCGCCTCACCGGCACCGCCCTGGAACCGGTCGGCGAGGTCCCCGCAGGCGGTTCCTGGCCACGCGGTCTGACCCTGGCGGCCGGCCACCTCCTCGTCGCCAACCAGCACAGCGGCACCCTCGCCGCCCTGCGGGTCGGGGACGGCGGCACCCTCACCCAGCCCCACCCCCCGGTCCCGTCCCCCTCGGTGGTCTGCGCACTGGCGCTCTGACCGCGCTCCCCTACGTGCTCGAAACACTTGCTCGAAAGGCAGTCATGTCCCACCCCGGCACCTCCTTCGCACGGTTCACCCTCGACCCGGCCTTCGCCGTCGGCAACGTCAACCCCCGTCTGTACGGATCGTTCGTCGAGCACATGGGCCGCTGCGTCTACACCGGCATCTACGAGCCCGGCCACCCCACCGCCGACGCGGACGGCCTGCGCCAGGACGTCCTGGAGCTGGTCCGGGAGCTCGGCGTCAGCACCGTCCGCTATCCCGGCGGCAACTTCGTCTCCGGCTACCGCTGGGAGGACAGCGTGGGCCCGCGCGAGGAGCGGCCCAACCGGCTGGACCTGGCCTGGAAGTCCACCGAGACCAACGAGTTCGGCCTCGGCGAGTTCATGGACTTCTGCGGGAAGACCGGCATGGAGCCGATGATGGCCGTCAACCTCGGCACCCGCGGCGTCGAGGACGCCGTACGGCTGCTGGAGTACTGCAACCACCCCGGCGGCACCGAACTGTCCGACCGCCGAGTCGCCCACGGCGGCAAGGAGCCGTACGGCATCCGGATGTGGTGCCTGGGCAACGAGATGGACGGCCCCTGGCAGACCGGCCACAAGACGCCCGAGGAGTACGGGCGCCTCGCCGCCGAGACCGCCCGCGCCATGCGGCAGGTCGACCCCGGCCTGGAGCTGGTGGCCTGCGGCAGCTCCAGCTCCTCCATGCCGACCTTCGCCTCCTGGGAGGCGACGGTGCTGGAGGCCACGTACGACCTCGTCGACCACGTCTCCCTGCACGCCTACTACGAGGAGATCGACGGCGACCGCGACTCCTTCCTGGCCTCGGCCGTGGACATGGAGCACTTCATCGAGTCGGTCGTCGCCACCTGCGACCACGTCCGGGCCCGCCTCAAGGCGAAGAAGCACATCAACCTCTCCTTCGACGAGTGGAACGTCTGGTACCAGAAGCGGCCCAACCCGCACCACGTGGAGGACTGGCAGCAGGCGCCGCGCCTGCTGGAGGACGTCTACACCGTCACCGACGCCGTGGTCTTCGGCTCACTGCTCATCGCCCTGATGCGGCACGCCGACCGGGTCACCGCGGCCTCCCTCGCCCAGCTCGTCAACGTCATCGCGCCGATCATGACCGAGCCGGGCGGCGCGGCCTGGCGGCAGACCACGTTCTACCCCTTCGCCCAGGCGTCGGCGCACGGACGCGGCCGGGTGCTGCGCGTCGAGGCGGACAGCCCGACGTACCACACCGACCGCTTCGGTGACGTACCGCTGCTGCACGCCACCGCCGTGCTGGACGACGAGACCGGCGACATCACCGTGTTCGCCGTCAACCGCGGCCAGGACACGGTCCTGCCGCTGGAGATCGACCTGCGCGGCACCGACGCCCGCACCGTCGTCGAACACCTGACCCTGGCCGACGGCGATCCGGAGGCCGTCAACACCGCGGACCGGCCCGACCGTGTCACCCCGCACGCCGCCACCGGCACAACCCTCACCGGCGGCGTCCTCCACGCCGAACTCGAGCCGCTCTCCTGGAACATGATCCGCCTGACGAACCGTCAGAACTGATTCGGTGTCATAGGACGCCACCGCACTCACGCCCGGGAAGAACCATGACAGCCGTTCCCCAACCTCTGTTCCGAGACCCTGTGCACGACGGCGCGACCGACCCCACCGTCATCTGGAACCGGCATGCCGGCGAGTGGTGGATGTTCTACACGAGCCGACGAGCCGACGCGCCACCGATGAACGACGTGAGCTGGGTGCACGGGACCGACATCGGGATCGCGTCCTCCTCGGACGGCGGAGCCACCTGGCTGTACCGGGGAATCGCCGAAGGGCTGGCCATCGAGCCCGGGCGGCACACCTACTGGGCCCCGGAGATCGTCGACGACGGAACCGAGTACCACATGTTCGTCAGCGTGATCCGCGGTGTCCCGACCCGGTGGGAGGGCCACGCACGTGTGATCCGCCACTACACGAGCCACGACCTCTTCTCCTGGACCTACCGCTCCACCCTGTCGCTCTCGTCCGAGAGAGTGATCGACGCCTGCGTCCTGCGGCTCCCCTCGGGCGGCTACCGCATGTGGTACAAGGACGAGGCCGATCACGCACACACCTATGCGGCGGACAGCGAGGATCTGGCGCGGTGGAGCGTCCGGGGCCCTGCCGTCGAGTGTTCGGCGCACGAAGGCCCGAACGTGTTCGAGCTCGGCGGCAGTTACTGGATGCTCGTCGACGAATGGCACGGCCAGCGGGTTCTTCACTCGCGGGACCTGGAGACGTGGGAACCGCGAGGACTCGTTCTCGACCGCCCCGGGCAGGGCACGGACGACGCGTCCTACGGGTTCCACGCCGATGTCGTCACCAGCGAACTCGGCGCCTTCGTCTTCTACTTCACGCACCCGGGGCGATCCGCCGAGGGCGCGGTAGCCGAGGGCGCGGTAGCCGAGGGCGCGGTAGCCGGCGGCGGCCACGCCGACCGGCGAAGCTCGATCCAGGTCGCCCGCCTGCGGGTGAACGGGGACACCCTCGTGTGCGACCGCGACGAAGCCCTTGAGGCCCCCGTCCTGCCTCTCGAAGGGCCGGTCCGGTGACACACGTCCATCGCCCTCGGATCGCGCGAGGCCGACGCCCGCCCTTCCATTCGGCAGCACACCTCGTGCGCGTGATCCCGTTCGCCGCCGCGCTGCTCTTCGTCACCGCATGCCAGGCCGACGCGCCGGCCGACTCGGGTGTGACCCTGCTCGACGGGAAACGGATCGCCGTATCGGGCCCGACCGTCGTGTCCGCCCTTCCCATCGACGACCAGGGTGACGTCGACGCGGCGGCCGCGCGGAGCCAGATCCCGTCGCTCAAGAGCGTGGCGCTGCAGTATCCCGGTGTCCGGGTCCTCATCAGCGACTCGGACGGGCATACGACCGATGCCGCACTGCAGAACTTCGCGGCGAACTGGGCCCTGCGGCCCGAACTCGTGGTCGCCGCGGACTCCGCCTCCGCCGGAACACAGCTGTCCGCGGACGGACAGCTCCACACACTGCTGATCGGCGCCGACGGACACGTGGCCGCCGATTGGTCGAACCACCCCGCTCCCACCCAGGCGATCGTCGCCGCGCTCCGCAAGGCCACGACGAGCCCGTCCGCCCCTTCCGACAACGTCGTACGGAAAGAGTCACCATGAGACAAGTAAGAGAGACGCAACGGTTCATAGTCGGTGCGGTCGTCACGATGCTGCTCGCCTGCGCGGCGGTAGCGCTGACGCCCGCCGCGCCGGCCTACGCGGCCGGCACGGCCTACTACGTGGACTGCTCCGCGCCGGCCAACGGGACCGGCACCTCCGGATCGCCGTGGAACTCACTGGCGGGCCCCAACGCGACGACCTTCGCCCCCGGCGACCAGTTGCTGCTGAAGAGAGGGACGACCTGCTCCGGCACCCTGCACCCGCTGGGCTCGGGCAGCGCGGCAGGCGGTTCCATATCCATCGACGCCTACGGCACCGGCGCCCTGCCGGTCATCGCCGGAGGCGGCGGCACGGACGCGGTCTACCTCTACAACCAGGAGTACTGGGAGATATCCAACCTGGAGGTGACGAACACCGGCGCCGTGAAGGGGGCGAACGCGCGACGCGGTGTCTACGTGGTGCTCGAGAACTACGGCACCGGAGACCACTACAAGATCAGCAACCTCAACATCCACGACGTGAACGGAAACCAGTCGAAGGAAGTCGACGGCAGCGCCGGCATTCTCTTCGCCGTTCTCGGGACCACGACGCCCAGCGTCTTCAACGACGTCGACATCGACGGCAACACGGTGGCCAACGTCGCCCGCAGCGGTATCAACATGTCGAGCACATGGCTGTGCCGGCCGTCCATCGGCTGCAACACTCCGGCCTGGACACCCTGGACCGGCGTCGTCGTCGAGAACAACACCGTCCATGACACGGACGGCGACGGCATCGTCGTGCAGATGTCGCAGAACGCCGTCATCGAGCACAACGTGGTCTACAACGCGGCCAAGGCGAACTCGGCGAACGCGGGCATCTGGGCCTGGGACTCCGACGGCACCGTGATCCAGTACAACGAGGCGTACGGGACCCAGAAGAACTCCGGGAACACCGACGGCCAGGGCTTCGACGTCGACTACGGTCAGGACGGCACCGTCGTCCAGTACAACTACAGCCACGACAACGCGGGCGGATTCATCCTCTTCTGCGGCTGCGGCGGAGGGTCACATCTCGCCAGCAACGCGGCGGTCCGCTACAACGTCAGCGAGGACGACCGTCTTCGCGTCATCACCATGGACGGATCGCAGGACTCCGCGTTCTACAACAACACGATCTACCTTCCCTCGGGATCCACCGCGAACATCCTCGAGGTCACGGGCGCCTGGAACGACCTCACGCTCGCCAACAACATCATCTACAACCTGGGCAGCGGCGGATACGTCTACACCACCGGCCAGCCCGCCTCGAACTTCTCCTGGCGGAACAACCTCTTCTACGGCAACCACCCGGCCAGTGAGCCGTCCGACCCGGGAAAGATCACCGCGGATCCGCTTCTGGTCTCGCCCGGCAGCGGCGGCACGGGCATCGGCAGCGTCGCGGGCTACCAGCTCACCGCATCGTCCCCGGCGATCGGCGCGGGAGTCGTCGTCCCCGGCAACGGCGGCCAGGACTACTGGGGTTCGACCGTCCCCTCGGTCTGCGCACCCGACATCGGCGCCGACCAGTACAGCACGCCCTCCGACGCGACCTGCCTCGCGAACGAGAACCTCGGATTCGAGAAGGGTTCGCTCACGGCGTGGAGCCCGTGGAACTCCGCCTCGGTGGTGAACTCCGGCGCCCACACCGGAACCTACGCCGTCCGGGTCGGGCCGTCGCCCGCCTCCGTCGAACAGTCCGTCCCGGTCGCGCCCCGGACGACGTACCGCGTCTCGGGCTGGGTGAAGTCCGCCGTCGCCGGCGAGGTCATGAACGTCGGCGTCAAGAACACCGGCGGCCTCGAAACGACGGCAAGCGCCAGTGGCACCGCCTGGACGTACGTCTCCGCCGACTTCACCACCGGGGCGACGGCCAACACCGCGCGACTGTACTGCTACAAGAGCTCGGGCACGGGGAACGGCTACTGCGACGACCTCGCCGTCACCCCCGTCAAGAACTATGTGGTCAACGGCAACCTGGAGTCCGGCCACACCGTGCCCTGGCGCAACGGGGACTACTCGCTCACGAGCACCGCGTCCAACGGCAACGCCGCCGCGCTGACGAACTCGTCCCTGAGCAGCGGCTCCCTGTGGCAGATCGTCTACAACCTCACGCCGAACACGACCTACCGGCTGACCGGCGCGCTCGCGAGCCAGACCGCCGGCACCACGACGGCACTGGAGGCCAAGCTCTACAACGGCTCCGCCGTCGCGAGTGCCTCGACCACGCTGAACACCTACTCGAAGCAGTCGACGACCTTCACCACGGGGGCAGGCGTGACCTCCGCTCGCGTCTACTGCCACCTCGTCTCCGGAAGCGGCGACGGCTACTGCGACGAGGTCACCCTGACCCAGCAGTGAACAACACCCGGTGGGCGTGGACGTGTCCGGCCGGCCACGGGCCGGACACCCACGCCTCCTGGTGCGGAAAGTGCACTGCACCGACTCACTCCACTGCCCCGGGCTCCGCCGCTCCCCACAGGATCGGCAAAGCCCGGGGCAGCGCGCGTGCCACCGGTGCGGTGTTGAAGCGTTCGAGCTCCCGTAGGGCTGCCTCCATGTCCCAGACGGCGTCGCCGACGAACACGGCCCGTTCACTGGGCACACCGGCGAGCTCCCTGGCCTGCCGGACAGGATCGGGGACGGGTATGCCCTCGGCGACGTCGTCCGCGCTGGCCGCCCCGAGGATGACGTCGTCCGCGCCGATGGCCCTCCGTAGCGCGGAGAGTTCCGCGCCGCTCGCCGAGGTCGCCAGGACGATCTTCCAGCCCCGCCCGGCCAGCGTGCGCAGCAGGTCGCCCGCCGTGTCCAGCGCCGACAGCCGCTCGAAGTACGTGGCGTAGAGAGCGTGGTGGGCCGCGACGAGCTGCTCGTCCTCATCGGGATCGCGGTCGTCGGGATCGCCGAGCAGATGGTCCAGCAGATCGCTGCCGCTGAGGCCCACGGCACGGTGGATCTCCCGCATGGGGACATGGTGGCCCGCCTGCCGGAGCGCCTCCCACCAGGTGACGACATGCAGGTGACTGGTGTCGACGAGCGTTCCGTCGACGTCGAAGATCGCGGCGCGTTTCGTGGTCATGACGGGTGCCCTCGCCCTCTCACAGCTCGTAGCGCAGGGCGGGCAGCAGCTTCCGCTCGGCCCATTCCAGGTACGACTCCTGGTGCTCGCCGCCGATCTGGACGAGCGCGACCTCGGTGAACCCCGCGTCGACGTAAGGGCGTACGGCCTCGACGACCGCCTCCACGTCGTCGCCGCAGGGAATGGACTCGGCCACGTCCTCGGGCCGTACGAACTGCGTGGCGCCCGCGAACGCGGCGGGCCCGGGAAGTTCGGAGTTGACCGGCCGGCCGCCGCCGAACCAGCGGAACTGGTCGTGGGCGCGGGTGATCGCCGCGTCGCGGTCGGTGTCGTAACAGATCGGCAGTTGGCCGACCTTGGGCTTGCCCGTGCCGCCGTGCCGGTCGAACGCGGAGATCAGTCCTTGGGCTTGCCCGCGCGGAGATCAGTTCCGGCCGGGGTTCGGTGGCGATCAGGCTCACTCTCCTTGCATACGACGGGACGTGGATGATCAGACGCACCCGTTCACGGGGTCGGCACCCGGCCCGACCAGCCGCGGGCGTGTGGACCAGGCTGCACGGTCACGTGTCGGCGACGCGATCCTGTCGGCTGTCGAGAGACCAGCCGTGCACCGGGCCGACGCGCGCATCCATCCTGTGTCCTCTCCGCCAGTCCGTCCCGTGGTGACAGTCACGGAGCGCCCCTTCCAGCGTCGGCCGCCTCGGCTCCCACGGCGCGCGGAACGTCAGCCATGCCCCGGACGTGCACTGCCGGAATCGCGGCGCCCGTCCTCCCGGTGCCGGCCTCGTCCGTGTCGGGGATCTCCGGGTCGGGGATGTCTGGATGACGGCCCTCGGGCTCGCGCTGTTCGTCGGCGCCGGCCTGCGGATCGGGCGGGTCCCTCGGTATCGGCTTCGGTTTCGGCCCCCTCTGTTTCCGGAGGCTTCCGGACGCCGCCGCTCACGGCGTTCTCGCTTCCTCGCGCAGGGCGGGTGTCAGGCGCAGGTACCCCGACGGCCGACAATGATGCGGACCTCGACACCCCGGACGTAGAGGGTTCCGGACCGTGCGGGCGTCCAGGCCACCGCGGGGACTGCCGGGCACGGCGAAGGGCGGGCACCGGCAGAACGCCGGTGCCCGCCCCGTGTGCTGCGGAGTGACGGTCAGGCTCGGTGGTCTCCGTAGTAGCCGCCGACCTGCTCGTGGTAGCCGGGGTCACCGACGTGCTTGTCCTTGTCGAACTCGGGGGAGTTCTTGATCTCGTCCTTGGTACGGCCGACATGGATCGTCCGCTCCGCGACGTCGATGGACGAGATGACACCGGCAGGGAGCAGAACCTGCTTGCCGAAGATCCACACTCCGGTGTCGACGACGATGTAGGCGGCCCCGACGTCCTCGGAGTGCTTGTCGACCTTGCCGATGGAGCCGTCGCTCGCCTCGACCTTGAATCCGGTCAGGTCCGTCCCCGTCTGGTGGCCCAACTCGGCCGTGTAGCCCCACATGTTGTCCGTCATACAAAACCTCCCCTTGTAGTGCGTGAATACCGAGGAAGCCCGTCCGATATTTCAGTGGGCGTCCCTCGGTGGGTCGAGTGCCCACCGTTTCCCGCCCCACACAATGTGTTTTTCGGTCTGCGCATCCGTGGGCACGACGGCCAACGCGAGGGACGATACGGGTAGCTGGCTCACCAGCGGTACCAGCGGCCCCTCGCTCCACCGGTTCCGGCACTCCGGAAGACGAATCGCAGGAGCCGCAGAACGGCTACGACGGCGGCGATCCACCACAGAATGTGAAGGGAAAATCCGGCGCCAACCAATATCAGGGCGAGGAGAAGTGCAAGAATCAACACAGCCATGTCGATTCCCCTTTTCAAAAAGCCGTAATACCCACCTTGCACCGTACGACATGCGGGCATTATCCGGCCTCGCTTCCACGGTACGGCGCCGACCGTCCGCCGAGACCTCCCGTCCGCCACGGGCGTCGATCCGGCCCTCGTGCCGGGCGTCGGCGATGTCCAGGAACGCCCGGTCGACGCGGTCGGTCCGCATGAGACGGGCCAAGCGGGTTACTCGTGGGTCGTGCTGAGAAGCAGAATGGTCGCGGTGGTCGCGGGTGCCGCCGCCCTCGCAGTGGTCGGTGTGGCCGTGGCGGTGTCGCCCTGGTGGCGGACGGCGGCGGTGCCGCCGGCCATGCTCGGCGTGATCGGCATGTGGGACCTGACCCAGCGGCAGCACTCGGTGCTGCGCAACTATCCGGTGCTCGGGCACGCCCGCTTCCCGCTGGAGCGCATCCGTCCCGAGCTGCGATGGTACTTCGTCGAGCGGAACTTCGACCGGCGCCCCTTCGACCGGGACATCCGCAGCATCGTCTACGAGCGGGCCAAGGACACCGCCGCAGAGGAGCCGTTCGGCACCGAGCGCGACGTGTACCAGGCGGACTGCGAGTACCTGGTTCCCTCGATGGCTCCGCGCCCGGTGCCCGAGCACCCGCCGCGCGTGCGGATCGGAGGCCCGGCATCACCGGCATCCGCGTCACCGACCCAGCCGACCACGACGACTCGTACGCTGCGTCTTCGCCACCCCGGCTCCGTCCTCCGCGACGTACTCACCAACCCGGACGAGATTGCCGTCCTCGGCAAACCCACCGTCGAACAGGGCTGGGGCTCCACTGACCACATGTGCCGTTGCAGCGATTCCTCGTGCTGCCTGTCAAAGCGGCAAGAGCAACGGACGGCACAACCATGAAACGGTAGTGGCGCCGGTGCACGTGGCTCGCCTTTGGGACGAGATCCGAGTTGGCCGACGAAGTCGTACGGCTACGCGCCGGAGTCATGGCTGGGGCGCAGGCAGTCGTGCCCGGCCGCTCAAGACGGGCGGTCGCCCGGCCGTCGTGCGCAGTGAGATCGTCGGCCTGGCCCACTCCGACCACGATGTCGTGGAGTTCCTGCGCCGTGCCGTGCCGCGCCGGTCCGGCGTTCGGTGAGGACGCCCTCGACGACCCGATGTGGGGGGAGTGGAAAGGGGGCCGGGCGCACGAGAACGAGACTGCCTTACCTTGCGCACAGGCTCGATGTAGTCAGCGGGCCGCACAGCTCGCACAGCACTGCCGCCGTCCTCCACCGAATCGTGACCATGCCCACCCAGGGATCCGGGGAAGGAAATCCAGGGCGGGCTGTGGTCATGGCTGATCGTGCGGCACGAGAGGCACGGCTCAGCGGCGGCGGAGCATCAGGACGATAGCGACGATGACAATGATGACGACGACGGTACCCAGACCTATATACACGAGCTTCTCTTTCTCTCAGGGAGCAGCACCCATCGGTGCCGCAAAGAACCGAGTGCCCCCGTCAAAGCCTTTCAGCCCACTCCAGTGAGTCTGTTGCCCCACTGTGACATGTACCCGCAACTGCTATCCGCCACTGAAGTCCTCAGTTGCACATTTCTCCGCCGCCTCCTCATAGTTCGGCCCGCCTACGGGCAGGCCGAAAAAAGGTCGTTCATGGTCTCCCCTTCGCCCGATGGACGACCGAAAACAGTAATGCGCCGAAGTGGCAATCACGGGCACGCTGAGACCTGCGACGGCCACTTCGGTACGTGCCGCACTCCGAGCGGGCGTTCGTCATACCCCTTGCGGTTGCCAGGCCCCTCTCGGCCTCGGACAACCCGGCGGAGAGCCAGGAGGCAGCGAAAGAGGTCGACAAACGCCTGCCGGCCCAAGCGTGCTTCATGGGCCTTCACGCACCTGGACGACCGACATCCCCTCGCGGACCCCCACCGAAGTCGGCCCAATCTCCATGTGTTCCTGCAACGGCGACCTTCCGGCCAACGCTCGCTTCCCAACCTCGGCCGCCCGTCGGCCACCAGAGGGGCCCTACACGCCTCCGAGTCGACGGCATGCCCATAGCGTGCCCTTAAGAGCGGTAAACCACGGTCAACAAAGGTACGCTTCCGCACCTCTGGGCGCCACGGGAGCACATAAGACCAGGCCAGAAGCTGCCCAACCCGGCAAGTGCCGTAGCTTCCCAAGCTGAGAGTGCGAGTTCGATTCTCGCACCCGCTCCATATTGAAACCCCAGGTCGGCGGCCTGGGGTTGTTTGTTATCTAGACCATTTCCACCGGTGCCGCGCCCTCCGTGTGCCCTAATCCGGGCAAATAAGGTCCAAGTCGCGTACGCGAGGTGGCACTTCATACTGAGCGGCCTGAGCGGCCGCGCGCCGATGAGTCCACGAATGCGGCACGAGATTGCCAAGGAGTTCGAGCGTGCCGCCCGCAAGCACCCCGTCCGTGTCCCTGTTCAGGTGGACAGCCCGGAGCTGCCAGTAGGGCTGGGAGGAAGGGCCGGCGTAGAGAATGACCCGCACCTCTCACGTCTCTTGACCTCGCTCGATGATCTGGCCGGACTACAACCAGGGGTCTCCGCCGACGTGGCGTTCGTCGAAACCGAAGGGCTCCCGCCGTCTGAGGCCAAGAAGCTGGCCCTCCACACCGAGCCGCTGCGGGTGCGCACACCCTGCGGAACGGCCGCGCGCCGACGGGCCGGTCATCGCCAGCGCTCCGCGTACCCGCCTCGGGTCGCTTCAGGCGCCCGGCGTCCGGGCGACCGCAGGAGCGCTGTAGGACCGGGCCGACGCCGTACGGCTGCAGGGACGGCGACAAGGATCAGAGCCGGGAATCCGCCGAGGACCACGACGAACCTCGTCGGCACGATCGCGACGAACACTTTCGGTAGCAGCTCCATGACAGTCAGGTCCGCATCGAACTGCCCCCCGCCTCGAACGGGCGCGGGCGGGTGTCGTCCCTCCGCGACCGCACGGCACGTCGCGAGCCGCCCGGGGCACGGAACCGTTGAACACTTGGCCGACATCCGATCCCGAGGCGGGAAGCGAAACCGTGACCGATCTCGATCCCTTCACCGACCTGCTCGACTACCCGATGTACATCGTGACCGCGCGGGCCGGCGGGGAAAGAGCCGGCTGCCTGGTCGGATTCGCCTCGCAGTGCTCGATTCGGCCCGCCCGGTTCATGGTCTGGCTGTCCAAGGCCAACCGGACGTACCGGGTGGCCGAGCACGCCGAACGACTCGCGGTCCACCTTCTCCGCCGCGACCAGGACCGGTCGGCCCGGCTCTTCGGCGGCGAGACCGGCGACCGCACCGACAAGTTCACCGACGTCCCGTGGCATCCAGGACCGGGCGGAGCACTGATCCTCGACGAGGCCGCCGCCTGGTTCGTCGGTCGTGTGGAGGACCGGATCGACGGCGGCGACCACGTCGGTTTCCTTCTCGCTCCGGAGGCGGCGGAAAACCTCGCGGGCAGCCGCACCCCCGTGCTAACGCTCGACGACACCCATGGCATCACCCCGGGCCACCCTGCGAACTGACCGGCGCCCCTTCCCGGGCCAACCCGGTCGCCCGCGCCGTCTCACCGCTTCCGTCACGAGCCCGGGCTTCGTCCGCGGGGTGCCGGAGGTCGGTCGTCCGGACGCCGGGTTCGCTGTGGTCGGTCTGCTGCGACGCGTACCCCGTGCGCCCGAGACAGTGGTTCAGCGGGGCGGGCGCGCCCACGTAGTACTGCTTGCGGGACGGCCAACGGGCCGTGGCTGTCTCACCTCCTGCGCCAGGACCGGCCGCATCCGGGGATGCGTCAGTTTCCATCAAGGGCGCCTAAGCCTTGATCCACCGACGCGGTTTTGAAGTGGTCTCCGAGGGTTTGCGGGGTGGGTTCTTGACTGCTGGCTGGGTGTGGGCAGGTGGTATCCGCTGGTCTGCCCAGCTTTTCCACGTTTCGGTTTCGGTTGGGCCTCGGTGGGCGGGTCGGGCAGGGGCTGTCAGGCTGGTTGGGGTGGGCGGTGGACGGTGTCGAACAGTTGTGTCCACGCGTCTCGCCAGGGCCAGTTGCGCGGCAGGTGCAAGGTGATGCGCCGTGCGGAGCGGGCGATCCTGGCAGGGACCTGGACCAGGTGGGCGTGGAGGGTGGCGGTAGTGGCCTTGGCGTGGAAGGCGGAGGTCAGCGCGCCAGTGGCCCTCAGCAGGTTGTAGGCCATCGCCCACAGGGTCAGCCATGCCGCGTTCGCGTTGAACTTCCCCGACGGCAGGTGGGCCAGGGCGGAGGCTTTGCTGTCGGCGATGACCTGCTCGACGACGGCGTGGTGGCGGTGTTCCCGCTCGGCCTGGAGGGTCTCGGCAGGGTTGTCGGTGAAGAACGGGTGGTAGCGCCAGGCGGGGAACAGCTCGCCCTGCTCGCCGACGGTGGCGGGTCTGGCCAGGTCGCGGACGCGGCGCACGATCAGCCGGGCGGTGACCTGCTCGCCCTTCTTGCGGCCGGTGAACGCGGTGTAGGCGAGGATCTCGGCGACCTCGGCGCCTGAGATGAGCTCACCGG
This sequence comes from Streptomyces kryoterrae, assembly GCF_054072135.1. Classification (NCBI taxonomy): domain Bacteria; kingdom Bacillati; phylum Actinomycetota; class Actinomycetes; order Kitasatosporales; family Streptomycetaceae; genus Streptomyces; species Streptomyces kryoterrae. Next base: position 2,502,132 of record NZ_CM133358.1, read on the forward strand.
TGTCGGGGTCGGCCACTGCGGTGGGGTACGTGATCTGCTGCCATGCGGCGTCGGGGATGGCCAGGACGGCCCGTACGTCACAAATCGCGCCCCGCATCACGACTCGGGCCCTCCATAATGAAGTCATGGCCACCAGCCCCCAATCCCCAGCATCGGTACGGAAAGACCTCTCCAGCGCGTACGCCGAAGACCTCGCCCTGTACCGGGAGAAGTTCCGGCGGCGTCTGCCGGAATCGCTGGACGAATTGCACGGCCCGACCCGGGGAGTCGTAGAGCTCCCACTGCACGTGGCCTGGTCCGGGATGACCTCGTACGATCTGGGCAAGCCGCGTCAGCGAATGGGCCTGTACCGCACCGTCCTGCACGAGGGCCTGAGCGACGACCTGCCCCACTACCTCAATCAGGACCTACTCCTGCAGATGTGGCCGGTGCTCCGCACCCTCGTCGGGCGCACCGTGCGCACTGTGTGGGAGGACGCGTTCCCCAAGCTCGCCGCCCGCACCGGAGCAGCCGCGTGACGGACATGCCGGAGCTGCATGCACGGCTCCTGGCGGATGTGATCGCCCTCGGTTCCCCCTACCCACTAGTTCTCACTGGCGGATACGCAGTGCGGGCCCATCGCCTGGTCAGCCGCCCCAGCCAGGATCTCGACGTCGCCACTGAGAACCCGGCGCCCATGGCCGATATCGCCGCCACGCTCCGCACCGGCCTGGAATCGAGAGGCTGGCAGGTGCAGGCGCTGGAAACCGCCCCGCTGTCCGCCCGCTTCACCGTGTCCGACCCGGTCACCGGGCAGGACTGCGAGGTCGACATCCTCAAGGAGATTTTCTGGCGGCCAGTCGTCCAGAGTGCGTACGGACCCGTCCTCGCGGAAGAGGACGTGATCGGGACCAAGGTCCGGGCACTCGCCGACCGCGGTGCGCCCCGCGACCTGATCGACGTCTTCGCGGCTTCCCACCGCTGGAGCACGGCCGACCTCGAAGAATTCGGCCGTCGGCACGCCCGTGGCCGCTTTGAGCGGGAAGACCTACAGGCCAGCCTCACAGGAGCCGAGTGGACCGACCACGAGGCTTTCGCCGCCTACGGTCTCGATGACTCCACCATCACCGCACTGCGCGCCTGGGCCGTGGCCTGGGCCGACGCCCTTGCGGCCTTGCTTCTTGAGGAATCCGAAGAGCCGGACGCCGACTGATGGCGTAGCCACATCGACACAGCGTGACGCTCGCTCGAACGGATACACCTGCGCGCCTGACATGCCCTCAAGACGAGCGTCGTTTGAGCGTCAATGTTTTTGGGTGGCAGAGTGGCACCGCTGCCAGCCTGGTCGCCGATAGCGCGAAACCCTGCAGGTCAGAGCGCCAGAGGTAAGCAGCCGACTGCTCAACCTGATGGCTGACCGGAAACAGGTCGAACCAGCCAGCAATCGACGAAACCGCAGGTCAGGACCCCTTAGCGACCGGCTCCAGAATCGCCACACACTCCACATGGTGCGTCATCGGAAACAGGTCGAAAGCCCGCAACGTCCGCACCCGATACCCCCCGTCGCGGAAGTACCCCAGGTCCCGCGCCAGCGCCGCCGGGTCGCACGCCACGTACGCGATCTTCCTCGCCCCCAGCTTCACCAGCTGCTCGACCGTCTTCCGCCCCGCCCCCGCGCGCGGCGGGTCCAGGACGATGAGGTCGACCTCGGTGATACCCGTGCGCGGCAGGACCGCCTCGACCTTGCCCTGTTCGATGCGGACGCGGTCGAAGGCGGCGAGGTTGTGCCGGGCGTCCTCGACCGCGCGCTTGCCCGACTCGATGCCGAGGACCGCGCCCTTGTCGCCGATCCGGTCGGCGAGGGCGCCCGCGAAGAGGCCGACGCCGCAGTAGAGGTCGAGGGCCATGTCTCCCTTGCGCGGGAGGAGGCCCTGCATGACCGCCTTCGTCAGCATGTCCGCCGCCGCCGGGTGGACCTGCCAGAAGCCACCGCTGCCGACCCGGTGCGTACGGCCGTCGGCGCGCTCGCGGACGAAGGCGCGGCCGTGGACCCGGTGGATGCCACCGTCGTGCTCCTCGACCCGCATGACGGAGACGGGCTTGTCGAGCTCGACCAGGGGCAGACGGGCGCCCGGCTTCGGCTCCAGGATGACCATGCGGTCCTGGGATCCGGTCGCGGCGATCACGTCGACGGACTCCATGCCGGACCAGTCGTGCTTCTCGATGCCCAGCTCGCTGACGCCGGGCGCCGCGATCATGCAGTGCTCGATCGGCTCGACCTCGTGCGAACGGTGGTGCCGCAGCCCGGCGTTGCCGTCCGCGTCCACCGCGTACTGGACCCTCGTACGCCACTGGGGCACCTCGCCCGGCGGCAGCTTGTCGCCCTCGGCCGGCATGACCGTGCCGTCCCAGCCGGCCTCCTCCGGGGTCAGGCCGGCGAGCCGCTGCAGCTGCTCGGTGATGACCTCGCCCTTGAGGCGGCGCTGGGCGCCCGGCTTGGCGTGCTGCCAGTCGCAGCCGCCGCAGCGGCCGGGTCCGGCGTACGGACAGGGGGCCTCGACCCGGTCCTTGGACGCCGTCAGCACCTCCACCGCGTCGGCGCGCAGGAACCGCGCGCCCTCCTCGCCGTCCGTCACCCTGGCCACGACCCGCTCACCGGGCAGCGTGTGCCGGACGAAGAGCACCTGCCCGTCATCCGTACGGGCGACGCAGTGGCCGCCATGGGCGACGGGACCGACCTCGACCTCGTACTCCTGCCCCGCCAGCGATTTCTTCGGTTCTGCCTGCATGGCGGGGTGACTCCAAGGGAGGGAAAAGGGAACGGCCGGACAACAGCCCACCAGTCTACGTGGGCGCCGCCCGACCACTCACCACAAGCCCGAGCGGGCCCCCCGGCTCGTCACTTCTTCGTGCTGGGTTCGCGTGGCCGCTCCTCGGCGGGCCCGCGCCGGACGGATCCGGGCGCGTTCCACTCCGACCGCTTGCGCGCCCGCTTCTTGGCCACCTCGGACGACTCGAGCTGGTAGGGCACCGACGTCACCATGACGCCCGGGGTGAACAGCAGGCGCCCCTTGAGCCGCAGCGCGCTCTGGTTGTGCAGCAACTGCTCGTACCAGTGGCCGACCACGTACTCCGGGATGATCACGGACACGACGTCGCGCGGCGACTCCCGGCGCAGCCCCTTCACGTACTCGATCACCGGCCGGGTGATCTCCCGGTACGGCGAGTCGAGCACCTTCAGCGGGACGGTGATCCCCCGCCGCTCCCACTCCTCCCGCAGCGCCTTCGTCTCCGCCGGATCGACGTTGACGCTGAGCGCCTCCAGCGTGTCGGAACGCATCAGCTTCGCGTACGCGAGCGCGCGCAGCGTGGGCCGGTGGATCTTCGAGATCAGGACGACCGAGTGCACCCGCGACGGCCGTACGCTGTCGTCGCTCGGGCCCTCCGGGGCGGCGATCTCCTCGGAGACCCGGTCGTAGTGCTTACGGATCGCCGTCATCACCGCGTAGAAGATCACCATGCCGAGCAGCGCCACCCAGGCACCGTGCGTGAACTTCGTACCGAGTACGACGACCAGCACCAGCCCGGTGAAGAAGGCGCCGAAGGTGTTGATGGCGCGGGAGCGGACCATCTGCCGGCGCTTCGTCTGGTCCTTCTCGGTCGCCAGGTGGCGGTTCCAGTGCCGGACCATGCCGGTCTGGCTGAGCGTGAAGGACACGAACACACCGACGATGTACAGCTGGATGAGGCGGGTCGAGTCAGCCCCGTAGATCCACACCAGCAGGATGGCGGCGCCGGCGAGCAGCACGATGCCGTTGGAGAAGGCGAGCCGGTCGCCGCGCGTGTGAAGCTGGCGCGGCAGGTAGCGGTCCTGCGCGAGGATCGAGCCGAGCAGCGGGAAGCCGTTGTACGCGGTGTTGGCGGCCAGGAAGAGCACCAGCGCGGTGGCGGCGGCCAACAGGATGAAGAAGAAGCTGCCGTCACCGAACACGGCCTCGGCGACCTGCGAGATCACCGGGTTCTGGACGTAGCCGGAGCCGACCTCGACGCCCTTGTCCAGCAGGTCGTGCGCGGGGTTCTCGGCCATGCGCACCTTGGTGGTCATGGCCAGCACGATGATCCCGCAGAACATCGTGACGGCGAGGATACCCATCGCCGCGAGTGTGGTCGCCGCGTTCTTGGACTTGGGCTTGCGGAAGGCCGGCACACCGTTGGAGATGGCCTCGACGCCGGTGAGCGCGGCACAGCCGGAGGAGAAGGCGCGCAGCAGCAGGAACACGAGTGCGAAACCGGCCAGCCCCTGGTGCTCGGCCTTGATCTCGTAGCCGGCCGTCGGCGCGCGCATGTGGTCGCCCAGCACCAGGCCGCGGAACGCGCCCCAGGCGATCATGATGAAGACGCCCGCGACGAACACGTACGTCGGAATCGCGAACAGCTTCCCGGACTCCTTGACGCCCCGCAGGTTCATCAGCGTCAGCAGCACGATGACGGCGACCGCGCAGGACACCTTGTGCTCGACGACGAAGGGGACGGCGGAGCCGAGGTTCTCGATACCGGAGGCGATGGACACGGCGACGGTCAGCACGTAGTCGACGAGCAGCGCGCTGGCGACCGTGAGGCCGGCCTTGGGGCCGAGGTTGGTGGTCGCCACCTCGTAGTCGCCGCCGCCGCTCGGGTACGCGTGCACGTTCTGCCGGTAGGAGGCGACCACGGTGAACATCAGTACGACGACAGCGACCGCGATCCACGGGCTGAAGTGGTAGGCCGACACGCCCGCGATCGACAGGACCAGCAGCACTTCCCCGGGAGCGTAGGCCACGGAGGAAAGGGGGTCGGAGGCGAAGACGGGGAGAGCGATGCGCTTCGGCAGGAGCGTTTCGCCGAGCCGATCACTGCGCAGTGCGCGCCCGATCAGGATCCGTTTGGGCACGTCGGTCAGTTTGGACACGGACAGGATCGTAAGCTCCCCACCTTGTTCTGGGCACATCCGGGTGAAAACCCGACGGTCCGCCGAGTGAAATCCCGGTATCCGAGACAGGCGAACACCCCTGGCACCGCGTCCTCATGGCTATATGACGAAACCACAGCACCCCTTATGCCCTCTTCAGTCATCTTTACGGCCTCACCGCTTCCCCTCTTGCCCGGGAGAACCCATGCCGCAACTCGCCGCGGAGCTGATCGGCGCCGCCGTCGCACTCGTCCTCCTCGCCCTGCTGACCGCTGCCAGCGTGCGCAGCATCAGCCGCAGGTAAGCGGCCCACAGGTACACATGGACCGCACACGGGGGTGCCCCGCGCCCACCGTGCGTGTATAGCTTGGGCGGGGGTCTGAGACCCTGTTCAAGCCAGGTCGACAACGGCGGGCTTCGACATCGGATCGGAAGGACGGTCGTGCACATCGTCATCATGGGCTGCGGCAGAGTGGGTTCCGCTCTCGCGCAGACCCTGGAGCAACAGGGGCACACGGTCGCCGTGATCGACCAGGACCCCACCGCCTTCCGACGACTGGGCTCCGGGTTCGGCGGCCGTCGTGTCACCGGGGTCGGCTTCGACCAGGACACCCTGCGCGAGGCGGGCATCGAGGACGCCGGCGCGTTCGCCGCCGTCTCCAGCGGTGACAACTCGAACATCATCGCCGCCCGGGTGGCCCGCGAGATGTTCGGCATCGAGAACGTCGCGGCCCGCATCTACGACCCGCGCCGCGCCGAGGTCTACCAGCGGCTGGGCATCCCGACCGTCGCCACGGTCCGCTGGACGGCCGACCAGATGCTGCGCAGGCTGCTGCCGTCCGGTGCGGAGCCGCTGTGGCGCGATCCCACGGGTGGCGTTCAGCTGGCCGAGGTGCACGCGTCGTCCGCCTGGGTGGGCCACAAGATCAGCAAGATGCAGGACGAGACCGGCGTGCGTGTCGCCTTCCTCACCCGCCTGGGCGAGGCGGTTCTGCCCACCTCGCAGACGGTGCTGCAGGAGGGCGACCTGGTACACGTGATGATGCGTACGGACCACGTCGAGAAGGTCGAGGCGTCCTTCGCCGAGGGCCCTGAAGAGGAGGCCGGTCACTGATGAGGGTCGCCATTGCCGGTGCCGGTGCCGTCGGCCGCTCGATCGCGGGCGAGCTGCTGGAGAACGGCCACGAGATCCTGCTGATCGACAAGGCCCCCACGGCCATCTCGGTCGAGCGAGTCCCCCAGGCGGAGTGGCTGCTGGCCGACGCCTGCGAGATCACCTCGCTGGACGAGGCGGCTCTGCAGCGCTGCAACGTCGTGATCGCCGCGACGGGCGACGACAAGGTGAACCTGGTCGTGTCCCTGCTCGCGAAGACGGAGTACGGCGTTCCGCGCGTCGTCGCCCGCGTCAACAACCCCAAGAACGAGTGGCTGTTCACCGAGGCCTGGGGCGTGGACGTGGCGGTCTCCACCCCCCGCCTGATGTCGGCCCTGGTCGAGGAGGCGGTGAGCGTCGGCGACCTGGTACGCCTGCTCCGCTTCAGCCACGGCGACGCGAACCTGGTCGAACTGACCCTCCCCCCGGAGTCGGCGCTGGCCGGTACCCAGGTCGGCGATGTGGAGTGGCCGGAGGACACGTCCCTGGTGACGATCATCCGCGGCACCCGGGTCCTGACGCCGACCCGGGAGGACTCCCTGGAAGCCGGCGACGAACTCCTGTTCGTCGCCGCCCAGGCCAGGGAGGAACAACTGGAGGACCTCCTGTCGGTACGCAAGGAGGAAGCCCCGAGCTGATCGATTCAGCCCGTCTGGGGTCCCCCCTCTGGGGGAGTTTGAGGACGAGCGCGTTCAGCGCGAAAGGGGGGTCTGGGGGCACAGCCCCCAGGAACGGGACGGGTAGGGGCGGCGGGGGCGAAACAAGCCCGCGCCCGCCCCCACTCCCCCACTGGGAACCTACTCGGAAGAAGAAGCCGCGGCCTTCCGCTCCTCAGCCGCCCGCTCCTCCGCCTCCATCTCAGCGAACACATCGATCGGCGCCGGCGCCTTCGCCAGGAACACCCATGTGAGCCACACGGCCAGCAGGAACGGCGGAATCTTCAACGCCACCAGCACCCACCCCAGCGACGCCGTGTCCGCCCACCAGTACAGCGGGAAGAGAATCGCGCACTTGGCGAGCAGGATCAGCCCCCACGCCCAACTGGCCTTCGCGTACGCCTTCTTGCGCCCCGGATTCCGCGTACGCCAGGAGAGGTTCTCCTTGAAGACCGGGCCGAGGATCAGCCCGAGCAGCGGAACACCGAACAACGTCGTGATGATGTAGGCCAGCGACAGCCCCAGCGTGTAGAGCATGCCGGGCAGATAGAAGTCCTTGGCATTGCCCGTCATCATCGCGAAGACGACACCAAAGGCGACACCGAACACACCACTGAAGGCGTGCTTGACGGTGTCCTTCATGACGAGGCGCACCACGACCAGGAGCACCGAGACACCGAGGGCCGCGATGGCCGACGAGTGCAGGTCCTTGTTGATCGTGTAGATCGTGACGAAGAGCAGCCCCGGCAGGACCGTCTCGATCATGCCCCGCAGACCGCCGAACGCCTCGAAGAGCGCGGCCTCGGTCACCGCCCTGGAATCCTGCTGGGCGTCTTCGGTCGGCTTGTCGAGCGACGTCACCGGCTACTCCCGTCCGAGGGGTCTCAGTTCGTATTTCGGATTGAACAGCACGCGGCGGCCCCGGCTCATCGAGATCCGCCCCGACGCGATCAGCTTGCGCCCCGGCTCTATCCCGACGATGGAACGCCTGCCCAGCCACACCACGTCCAGCGCGGCCGAACCGTCGAAGAGCTCGGCCTCCAGGGCCGGAACCCCCGCCCTCGGCCGCAGCGTGACCGTGCGCAAGGTACCAGTAACCGTCACTATCTGTCGGTCGTGGCAGTCACCGATGCGCGTACAGCCCGCGGTCTCGGTGTCCTCGCGCAGCTCCTCGGACTCCAGGTCCTCCTGCGACGAGGAGAGCCGGTCGAGCATGCGCCGGAACCGGCCCACCGGCTTCTCGGAACGAGGAACAGCACTCATACCTGAAGCGTACCGGCGCCCACCGACACCGACGTACCCCGGGACCATGCCTCACCGGGGACGGCCCTACCGCTCGAACCGGTACCCCATGCCGGGTTCGGTGATGAAGTGCTTCGGATGCGAGGGATCCGCCTCCAGCTTGCGCCGCAGCTGCGCCATGTACACGCGCAGATAGTTGGTCTCCGTCCCGTACGACGGCCCCCACACCTCCTGGAGCAGCTGTCTCTGGCTGACCAGCCGTCCCGTGTTGCGCACGAGCACCTCCAGCAGATGCCACTCCGTGGGCGTCAGCCGTACGTCACGCCCGTCGCGGTGGACCTTTTTCGCGGCCAGGTCGACGGTGAACTCGTCGGTCTCCACCATGACGTCGTCCTCGGCGCTCCCGGTGGGCTCGGCCCGGCGGACGGCGGCCCGCAGCCGGGCCAGCAGTTCGTCCATGCCGAAGGGCTTGGTGACGTAGTCGTCGGCGCCCGCGTCGAGCGCCTCGACCTTCTCGTCGGACGAGTGCCGGGCCGAGAGGACCAGGATGGGCACCCGCGTCCACCCCCGGAGCCCCTTGATCACCTCGACGCCGTCCATGTCGGGCAGCCCCAGGTCGAGCACGACCACGTCGGGATGGCGGGCGGCGGCGAGTTCGAGAGCGGTGGCACCGTCGGGGGCCGCGTCGACCTCGTACTTGCGTGCCTTGAGGTTGATCACGAGGGCACGCACGATCTGCGGCTCGTCCTCGACCACCAGCACCCGGGTCATGAAACCTGCCTCTCCGACTCTGCCGCCACTGTCCCTGCCGCCACCGTCGGCACTTCTGTTCCCGTTTCCGTCGCCCCTGCCCCACCACGCCGCAGGAACTCATCCCCTGCGCCCGCCCTCGCCGCCCGCACCGTGAGCACCATGCTCAGCCCGCCCCCGGGCGTGTCCTCGGCCCGCAGGGTGCCGCCCATCGCCTCGGCGAACCCCCGGGCCACCGCGAGCCCCAGCCCCACCCCGGCCCCGCGCGGAGCGTCACCGTACCGCTGGAAGGGCTCGAAAATGCGGTCCTTCGCCTCGTCCGGCACGCCCGGACCCCGGTCCACCACCCGTACCTCCACCCGCTCGGCGATGGCACTGGCGGCCACCAGCACCGTCTCCCCGGCCGGGCTGTACTTGACGGCGTTCTCGACCAGGTTGGCCACCGACCGCTCCAGCAGTCCGGGGTCGACGGCGACCATCGGCAGGGTCTCGGGAATGTCCAGCTCGACACTGTCCTCGGGTACGCCCCCCAGCGCCATCGGCACCACCTCGTCGAGGTCGATCTCCCTGATCAGCGGGGTGACGGTGCCGGTCTGGAGCCTGGACATGTCGAGCAGGTTGCCCACCAGGTGGTCGAGTCGGTCGGCGCCGTCCTCGATGCCGGCCAGCAGTTCGGCCTGGTCCTCCTCGGACCACGCCACGTCGTCCGACCGCAGCGAGGAGACCGCCGCCTTGATCCCGGCCAGTGGCGTACGGAGGTCATGGCTGACGGCGGCGAGCAGCGCCGTGCGGATCCGGTTGCCCTCGGCGAGGGTACGCGCCTGGTCGGCCTGGGACTGGAGGCGCCGGCGGTCCAGCACCACGGCCGCCTGGGCTGCGAACGCGGCCAGCACGCGCCGGTCGGCGGCGGGCAGTACCCGGCCGGACAGCGCGAGCGCCATGTGGTCGCCGACCGGCATGTCCACGTCCGCGTCCTCCGGCCGCTCCACCGCCTGCCGGGTGCCGACGCTGCCCGCGCAGGTCCACGGATCGACGTCGGAGACGCGCTCCAGCAGAGCCACGGACTCCATGCCGAAGGTCTCCCGGACCCGGTCGAGAAGGGCCTCCAGGCTGGTCTCGCCGCGCAGGACGCTGCCCGCGAGGAAGGAGAGGATCTCCGACTCCGCCCGCAGCCGGGCCGCCTGATGCGTGCGCCGGGCGGCCAGATCCACCACGGACGCCACCGACACGGCGACCCCGAAGAAGATCACGAGAGCGACGATGTTCTTCGGGTCGGCGATGGTGAGCCGGTGGTACGGCGGCGTGTAGTAGTAGTTCAGCAGCAGTGAGCCGACGGCCGCCGAGGCCAGCGCCGGATAGAGGCCGCCGAGCAGGGCCGCCGCCACCGTGAGCGCCAGGAACAGCAGCATGTCGTTGGCGAGACCGAGGTCGACGGCGTTGAGCAGCAGCGCGAGGAACACCGGACCGGCCACACCGACCAGCCAGCCCCACACGATCCGCGCCCGCCCGAGCCTGGCCCCCCGGGCCACGGGCAGCCCGCGCCCCTTGCCGGCCTCGTCGTGGGTGATCAGATGGACGTCGAGGTCGGGCCCCGAGTCCCGGGCCACGGTCGCGCCGACCCCGGGCCCGAAGACGTACTGCCAGGTCTTGCGCCGGGAGACGCCCAGCACGATCTGCGTGGCGTTCACGCCCCGGGCGAAGTCCAGCAGCGCCACCGGGACGTCGTCCCCGACCACATGGTGAAACGTTCCGCCAAGGTCCTCGACCAAGGTGCGCTGGACGGCCAGCTCCTTCGGCGAGGCGTTGGTCAGACCATCGCTGCGGGCGACGTAGACGGCCATGACCTCGCCGCCGGCGCCCTTCTCGGCGAGCCGCGCGGCCCGCCGGATCAGCGTGCGGCCCTCGGGTCCCCCGGTCAGTCCGACGACGATCCGCTCACGCGAGCCCCAGATCCTGGAGACCTGGTGCTCACTGCGGTACTCGGTCAGGTACTCGTCGACCCGGTCCGCCACCCACAGCAGCGCCAGCTCCCGCAGAGCGGTCAGGTTTCCGGGCCGGAAGTAGTTGGCGAGAGCCGCGTCGACCTTGTCGGACTTGTAGATGTTGCCGTGGGCCATCCGCCGCCGCAGCGCCTGCGGGGACATGTCGACCAGCTCGATCTGATCCGCCCGCCGGACCATCTCGTCGGGAACGGTCTCCTGTTGACGTACACCAGTGATCGACTCAACCACATCACCCAACGACTCAAGATGTTGAATGTTGACAGTCGAGATCACGTCAATACCCGCGGCAAGCAGCTCCTCCACGTCCTGCCAGCGCTTGGTGTTGCGCGAGCCGGGAATGTTGGTGTGCGGCAGTTCGTCCACCAGGGCGATCTGCGGGCGACGGGCGAGTACGGCGTCCACGTCCATCTCGGTGAACACGGATCCGCGGTAGGGCAGGTCCCTGCGCGGGATCTGCTCCAGCCCGTGCAGCATCACCTCCGTACGCGGCCGGCTGTGGTGTTCCACGAAGGCCACCACACAGTCGGTCCCGCGCTCGACACGGCGGTGCGCCTCGGACAGCATCGCGTACGTCTTGCCGACGCCCGGTGCCGCACCGAGGTAGATCCGAAGCTTGCCGCGTCCCATGGCCTCATTGTCTTCCCGTGCCCGCTGACTGCGCAGCGTCGACCCTACGTCCAACAAAGTCGACAAAAGGGACAAGAGGCAGGCCGGGGCACGTCTTTGACGCAACCCTGACGCACCGGCGAACGGAGTACGGGCCGTACTCCTCGGTGAGGAGTACGGCCCGTACCGTGAAAGATGACGCGGCTAACGAACCTCGGTGATCTCCGGTCCGCGCTGGAGCTGGCCCATGCCGCCGCCGAAGCGGGAGCCCGCCTCCTCCTCCTCGACCTGCGAGACGCCCTCGGGCACCATCTGCGCGTCGTTCGGCAGCTTCAGGACGATCGGGTCGCGGGGCGCCATCGGCCCCTCGCCACGGACGACGACCGTGTCCCTGAAGATCTGCTCCAGAAGACCGGCGGCCTGCGGCTGCACGGCGCCCTGCCCGGAGATGACCCCTCGCAGGAACCACCGCGGACCGTCCACACCGACGAACCGCACGACCTGGAAACCGCCCGTGCCGTCCGGCAGTTGCACCGGCACCTGCGCGCGCAGCTCCCAGCCCAGCGGCCCCTCGACCTCGTCGACGATGCCACCCTGCTGGGTGATGCCGCTGGCGATCTCCTCGCGCACCTCACCCCAGATGCCCTCACGCTTGGGCGCGGCGAAGGCCTGGAGCTGCACGGCGCTGTCGCGCAGCACGACGGTCGCCGCGACGATCGCGTCGCCCGCGACCTCTACCCGCAGCTCCATGCCGTCGACCCCGGGCACGAACAGTCCGCCCAGGTCCACCCGGCCCTCGCCGGGCTCGCGCACCTCGGTGTCGTCCCAGGGTCCGTCGGGACGCGGCTCCGGCTCCAGCCGGACGCGCCCACGGCCGCCCGCTGCTTCGTCCGCCTCAGTGCCGACGCTGTCGACGACCTGCTCGGCCTCGCCGGCCGCGTCCTCGGCGGCACCCTTCTTCTTGCGACGTCCGAACACGTCACTGTCCTTCCCGGTCGGCTACGACCGAAGCGTATCGATTCCCACCCGTTGTGCCGCCTACTGCGGCCTGACCGCTGTGACCGCTCGCACCGCCCACCGAGGCGTGACCGCCGGTGGACCCGAAGCCCCCCTCGGCCCGCGCCGAGTCCGGAAGTTCCGCGACCTCCCGGAAGCGGACCTTCTCGACCTGCTGCACGACCAGTTGGGCAATCCTGTCGAAGCGCTCGAATCGCACGGGTTCGTGCGGGTCGAGATTCACCACGATCACCTTGATCTCCCCACGGTACCCGGCATCAACCGTCCCCGGGGCATTCACCAGAGCGACACCGCACCGGGCCGCGAGGCCCGAACGAGGGTGCACGAAGGCCGCGTACCCGTCCGGGAGCGCGACAGACACCCCGGTGGGCAGAACAGCCCGCTCCCCGGGCGCCAGTTCGCACTCCTGTGTGGTCCGCAGGTCGGCTCCGGCGTCGCCCGGCTGCGCGTACGCCGGAAGCGGTACGTCCGGATCGACGCGGCGGATGAGTACGTCCAGGGGCTCACGGCCCATGGGTGCGGGGCTCACGGGTTCACCTCGAATGCGCGGGCGCGCCGAACCTGGTCCGGGTCGCTCATGGCGGCCTGGATCTCCTCCGGGCGGCCGTTGTCGATGAAGTGCTCGACCTTGACCTCGATGAAGAGGGCCTCGGCGCGCACCGCGACGGGCCCGTCGGGGCCGCCGATGCGTCCGGTGGCGGTCGAGTAGATCTTGCGCCGGGCCACCGCGGTGACCTCGGCCTCCAGATACAGCAGGGTGCCGACGGGCACGGGCCGGACGAACTCGGTCTCCAGCCGTCCGGTCACGGCGATGGTGCGCAGCAGCCAGTTCAGCGAGCCGAGTGTCTCGTCCAGCGCGCTGGCGAGCACGCCGCCGTGGGCGAGGCCGGGCGCGCCCTGGTGGGCCTCCCGCACGGTGAACTCGGCGGTGACCGTGACACCGTCTCCGGCGCGGGCGGCGAGGTGCAGTCCGTGGGCCTGTCCGCCGCCGCATCCGAAACACTGTTCGTAGTGGGCACCGAGGAGCTCTCCGGGTGCGGGCGCGTCCGGATGCCGCACGGGCGCCACGGCGTCGACGGGGGGCTTCAGAGCTGCGGAAGTACCACTCACAGCCGCAGACCTTACCCGCGAGTCGGCCGTCGGCCGACACCATGCCAAGCTTGGTTCCATGCAGCTTTCCGCCTCCCCGTACGAAGAACGCCTCACGGCCCCCCGCTCCTGGTGGCTGATCTCGTTCCTGGTCGGCGTCTCCTTCGCCCTGATCCTGCTCCCGTTCGGCACGCTGCCCCTGCTCGGCGGTCTGGTGGGCGGCACCGCGGTGGCCGCGGTGGCGGCGAGTTCGTACGGCTCGATCCGGATCCGGGTCGTGGGGGACGCGTTGATCGCGGGCGAGGCGAAGATCCCGGTGGCGGCACTGGGCGAGGCGGAGATCCTGGACGCGGAGGAGGCGCGCGCCTGGCGCACCTACAAGGCGGACACCCGCGCCTTCATGCTTCTGCGCTCCTACATCCCGACGGCGCTGCGCGTCCAGGTCACGGACCCGAAGGACCCCACCCCGTACCTGTACCTGTCGACGCGGGAGCCGGAACAGCTGGTGGCGGCACTGGAGTCGGCGCGGGCGGCTGTGCGCGACGCGGGCTGAACCGGCCGGAGCGGCGGCTCGGCGCGCGTCGGCAAATTCTTCTTCGGCGGCGGGCAAAAACCTGTCCGCCGCACCTGTGTCCAGGGTCGCGCGCGCCCTTCGAAGCCCCTATTTCCCGAGTTCCTTCGGCCCGTCCCCGAGGCTCAGCGCGTCCGTGGGCGGCTCCAGCGGGGGCAGTTCCGGGAGCTGGTTCCAGGGGACCTGGAACGTACGCAGGTCCTTGCGGATGCGGTCCGCGAGTTTTCTGGTGTCGCGCCGGTTCATGACCGCGCCGACGGCGGCGCCCACCATGAACGGCATCAGGTTGGGCAGGTCCCGGATCGTCCGCTTCATGATCTGCTGGCGCAGTTCGCGCTTCATCTGGCCCCCGAGGGCCGAGTTGATCGTCGACGGCTTCGTCACGTCGATCCCGCGCTCACCCGACCACGAGTTCAGGTACGCGGTACTGCGCTGTTTCAGGTTGCCCGGCGGCCGTACGCCGTAGACCTCGTGCAGCTCGGCGATCATCTTCAGCTCGATCGCGGCCACACCGGTGATCTCGGCGGCCAGCTCGGTCGGCATGGCCGGTGGCACCGGCAGCATCGCCGCCGCCCCGATGCCCGCGCCGACGGTCGCCGTCGCGCTCGCGGCGCCCGCGACGAGCTTGTCCGCGAGCTGCTCGGGACCGAGACCCGGGAACTGCCGGCGGAGGGTGGCGAGGTCGCGTACGGGGATACGAGGGGCGTTCTCGATGATCCGGTCGGTGAGGTAAGCCAGGCCCGCCCTTGCGCGGCTGCCGCCCTTGCGGACGCCTTCCCTGGCCTTCTCCCGGATCGTGGCCGCCCGTCCGGTGACGGGTGCGGAAGGCTCGGCCGGCACCGGGAGGTCATCCCCGTGGTCGGCCGGCCTGGCGGCCGGTTCGAGCGAGGCCGATCCGGTATCGGATGAGCCCCGCTCGTCGTCACGCACACCGTGAGGGCCGTCCTGCGGCCCCTGGTCCGCTCCCCGCAGGGGGAAGCGGCGCTTCCAAGGTGGGGTCGAGCCAGTCACGGCCGACCCTTCCTCAGTCGCAGTCGCGGCAGATCGGCTGACCGTTCTTCTCGCGGGCCAGCTGACTGCGGTGGTGCACCAGGAAGCAGGTCATGCAAGTGAACTCATCCTGCTGCTTGGGCAGTACCCGGACGGCCAACTCCTCGTTCGAGAGGTCCGCTCCGGGCAGTTCGAGGCCCTCGGCGGCCTCGAACTCGTCGACGTCGACGGAGGAAGTCGACTTGTCGTTCCTCCTGGCCTTCAGTTCTTCAAGGCTGTCCGAGTCGACGTCGTCGTCGGTCTTGCGTGGGGTGTCGTAATCCGTTGCCATGTCGCGCTCTCCCCCTCTGGGTGTCTGCGGTGTCTCAGCGCAGGTAACGCGTGAGAGGCCGGACTTGTGCCCGACCTGAGGCGGAGATTTTGCCTCACATCAAGGTCTGTTACTCGATCGACACCCAACCGGCCCCTCTGAGAGAGATCGGCATGGATGGCGATCGGGACCGTACACGGTCCGAATGCCATACTTCAAAGGCCCCCACCGTGTACTTCCCGTGATCAAGACCTTCGAAAACCCGGATCTACCGGGCCTTACGACGACTTGTGCAATCACGGAGAGTGGATGGCCGTAAATTCGCCTTTGTGATCGATCACACACGAGGTCGCCGGGAGGGTACCCCGGAAATTCCGCGCAAAGCGAACATCCTCGCGTGTCGGCGACATGATCTCAGATCGGCAGGGCGACTCGCATCACGAGTCCACCTCCCTCCCGCGGAAGGGCCGAGATGTGGCCGCCGTGAGCGCGCGCCACAGAGCGTGCGATCGACAGCCCGAGGCCCACACCCTTGTCACTGCCCGTACGCTCCGTACGCAGCCGCCTGAAGGGCTCGAAGATGTTGTCGATCTCGTACGCCGGGACCACGGGACCCGTGTTCGAGACGACCAGCACCGCCTGCCCGTGCTGGACCGCCGTGGTCACCTCGACCCAGCCGTCCTCCGGCACGTTGTACCGCACCGCGTTCTGTACGAGGTTCAGCGCGATCCGCTCCAGCAGTACGCCGTTGCCCTGGACGACCGCCGGATCGCGCTTCCCGCGCAACTCGACGCCCTTGGCCTCGGCCTCGGCATGCGTCTGGTCGACGGCCTGCTCGGCGACCTCGGCGAGGTCGACCGGTTTGCGCTCGATGATCTGGTTGTCGCTGCGGGCGAGCAGCAGCAGGCCCTCGACAAGCTGCTCGCTGCGCTCGTTGGTGGCCAGCAAGGTCTTGCCGAGCTGCTGGAGTTCCGGCGGCGCCGCCGGGTCGGACAGATGCACTTCCAGAAGCGTGCGATTGATCGCCAGTGGCGTCCTCAGTTCGTGCGAGGCGTTGCCGACGAACCTCTGCTGGGCGGTGAAGGCCCGCTGGAGACGCTCCAGCATGTCGTCGAGGGTGTCCGCCAGCTCCTTCAGCTCGTCGTCGGGGCCGTCCAGCTCGATCCGGCGGGACAGGTCCGAGCCGGCCACCGCACGGGCGGTGCGGGTGATCCGGCCGAGCGGGGTCAGGACCCGGCCGGCCATGGCGTAGCCGAAGGCGAAGGCGATCACGGCGAGGCCCAGCAGCGTGAGCAGGGAGCGGCTGAGGAGGCCGTCCAGGGCGTGCTGGCGCAGGGTGTCGCTGCACGCCTTGAGGGCGGCGGTGCGCTCCTCGTCGGTGTTCGCGACGTTCAGCACCGGGCACGTGTCACTGGTGATCTTGATGGTGCTGCTGCTGCTGATCTGGAAGGACTGGCTGCCGCTACCCTCACGGATTGCCTGCGCGGCCAGCAGGTAGATGATCGACAGCAGCAGGATGCCCGCGATCAGGAACATGCCGCCGTAGAGCAGCGTGAGCCGTATGCGGATGGTCGGGCGCAGCCAGGGCAGCGGCAGTTGCTGCGGCTTCCTCGGGTCCCAGGTGGGCTTCGGGGGCGCCTGCAGGGGCGCGGGTGTCGTGGTCATCGGAGGTCAGATCCGGTAGCCGGAACCCGGCACGGTGACGATCACCGGCGGCTCGCCCAGCTTGCGGCGCAGGGTCATCACGGTCACCCGGACGACGTTGGTGAACGGGTCGGTGTTCTCG
This sequence comes from Streptomyces kryoterrae, assembly GCF_054072135.1. Lineage (NCBI taxonomy): Bacteria > Bacillati > Actinomycetota > Actinomycetes > Kitasatosporales > Streptomycetaceae > Streptomyces > Streptomyces kryoterrae. The sequence goes on from NZ_CM133358.1 coordinate 2,519,232, forward strand.
TCCCAGGCCTTCTCCAGGAGCTGCTCGGCCGAGACCACCGCGCCCTCGCTGCGCAGCAGCACCTCCAGGACGGCGAACTCCTTGGGCGCGAGCTGGACTTCCTTGCCGTCGCGGAAGACCTCGCGGCGGTTCGGGTCGAGCTTGATCCCGGCGCGCTCCAGGACGGGCGGCAGCGGCATGCTCGTACGCCGGCCGAGGGCACGCACGCGTGCCGTCAGCTCGCTGAAGGCGAAGGGCTTGGGAAGGTAGTCGTCGGCGCCGATCTCCAGGCCCTCGACCCGGTCGCTGACATCCCCGGAAGCCGTGAGCATCAGCACGCGCGTGGGCATGCCGAGTTCGACGATCTTGCGGCAGACGTCGTCGCCGTGCACCAGTGGGAGGTCCCGGTCGAGGACGACCACGTCGTAGTCGTTGACGCCGATGCGTTCCAGGGCCGCCGCGCCGTCGTACACGACGTCGACGGCCATGGCCTCCCGGCGCAGTCCGGTGGCCACCGCATCGGCGAGCAGTTGCTCGTCCTCGACGACGAGTACGCGCACGTCGTTTGTCCTTCCTCGGGGTCGCCCGCGGGCCGGGACGGCACGTTGGCGGAAACTTTTCCTGCGGTCAGGCCTCCATCCTGCCGCTTTGGGCCGTAAACCGGTTGTAAGAGGCCCCTGGACGATCACTGCAGGGTTCCTTCCCGGCCGACCCGGGTCGCTCCTGCCGACAGTGGGCGGAAGAAATCTTGGCGGGCGGAGGTTTCCTCCGCGGGGAGCGCGGGGAGGACGGCTTTACACCCCGCGATCACGCTCTGCGTGTGCCATGACACCTAGTGGTACAACGAACCGCTTTCCGCGGAGCGGGCGTGGGTGTCCGGCACCGTGGCCGCCCGGCAGGGCAACGCCGGGCACCCGGTTGGAGACGTGATCGCCCCTTCCGGACGGCACACCCCCGTGCCGTCGACCCACGACCCAGGACGAGGGGGCGCAGCATGGACGCATTCACCGCAGGACTTCTGCAGCGCATAAGGGCGACTGAGACCGATCTGACGCGGGCTCGCAACGAGGGCGACGACTTCCTCGTCGAGGTGGAAGAAGCCGACCTCGACGAACTGCGCCGCCTGGCCGCCGAACACGGCGTGGACGTCGGCGCGGCCAGCGTCTGATCAGTCCGCAGGAGAGAAAAAGGGGGGAGCCCCGGCATCGATCCAGTGCCGGGGTTTCCTCCTTTTCTTGTTCGTTTTCTTGATCGTTCGTCTTCGGGGCGCCAAAGCCGGTGTCGAGACGCCGATCGTGCCCGCCTCTTCGGGCCTCGGTGGGCTCGCGCCGCTGCCTCACCGGTGTCCCTGGTGTGGGTGTCGCCGTTCATCAGTCGTGCCAGGCGCCGAAGTCCTCCAGGAGGTGCTGGAGGGGTTCGAAGACCCCGGGCGTGCCCGCGACCGTCAGATCACGTGACGGGCGCTCTCCGGGGCGTCCACCGGTCAGCGCGCCCGCCTCTCGGGCGATCAGGTCACCGGCGGCCACGTCCCAGGCGTTGAGACCGCGCTCGTAGTAGCCGTCCAGACGGCCCGCCGCCACGTCGCACAGGTCGACCGCCGCCGAACCGCCGCGCCGGATGTCGCGCAGCAGCGGGATCAGCCGCCGGGCCACCTCGGCCTGGTGGGCCTTGACCTCGGCGACGTAGTTGAAGCCCGTCGACACCAGTGCCTGGTCCAGGGGCGGGGCCGGGCGGACGGCGAGCCGGCGCTCGCCCTCCCAGGCCCCGGAGGCCCAGGCTCCCCCGCCGCGCACCGCGTGGAAGGTCTCGCCGCGCATGGGCGCCGCGACCACGCCGACGATGCGCTCGCCGTCCTGCTCGGCCGCGATGGACACGGACCAAGTAGGCAGCCCGTACAGGTAGTTGACCGTGCCGTCGAGCGGGTCGATGACCCAGCGGATACCGCTGCTGCCCTCTCTGGAGGCACCCTCCTCGCCGAGGAAGCCGTCGTCGGGGCGGTGGTCGGAGATCACGTCGGTGATCAGCTTCTCCGCCGCGATGTCCATCTCCGTGACGACGTCGATGGGGCTGGACTTGGTGGCGGCGACCGCGAGGTCGGCCGGCCTGCCGTCCCGCAGCAGCTCTCCCGCGCGGCGGGCCGCCTCCTGGGCGAGCCGGAGCAGTTCGGGCAGCAAGGAGTCGCTCACAGGGGTCCTCACGCGTACGGGCTGTCGGCGCCCGCGGCGGCGGGCCTGGGGGCACGGGACGGGCAGCAGCCCACGGGGCACAGGTTGTGGCTCGCGCCGAGCGCGCCCAGGGCGCACGGCGTGATGTCCTGCCCGCTCTCGGTGGCCGCGCGCTCCAGGACGAGTTCACGGATCGCGGCGGCGAAGCGCGGGTCGGCGCCCACCGTCGCTGAGCGGCGCATGGGCAGGCCCAGCTCCGCCGCCTTCGCCCTGGCCTCCGTGTCGAGGTCGTACAGGACCTCCATGTGGTCCGACACGAACCCGATCGGTGCGATCACGACGGCCGGGACACAGGCGCCGTGCAGCTCCTCGACGTGGTCGCAGATGTCGGGCTCCAGCCACGGGACGTGCGGGGCTCCGGAACGCGACTGGTAGACGAGCCGCCAGGGGTGGTCGACGCCTGTCCGCTCACGCACCGCGTCCGCGATCAGCCGCGCGGTGTCCAGGTGCTGCCTCACGTAGGCGCCGCCGTCCCCGTGGTCCTCGACGGGCCCGGAGGTGTCGGCGGACGCGGTCGGGATGGAGTGGGTCGAGAAGGCGAGGTGCGCGCCGTCCCTGACGTCCTCGGGGAGGTCGGCGAGGGAGGTGAGCACGCCCTCGGTCATGGGCTCCAGGAAGCCCGGGTGGTTGAAGTAGTACCGCAGCTTGTCGACCTCGGGCAGTTCGAGGCCCTCGGCCTCCAGGGCGGCAAGGGAGTCCGCGAGGTTCTCGCGGTACTGGCGGCAGCCCGAGTACGAGGCGTACGCGCTGGTGGCGAGGACGAGGATGCGGCGTCTGCCGTCCTGGACCATCTCGCGCAGGGTGTCGGTCAGATACGGGGCCCAGTTGCGGTTGCCCCAGTAGACCGGCAGGGCCAGTCCGTGTTCGGCGAAGTCCTTGCGCAGGGCGTCCAGGAGGGCGCGGTTCTGGTCGTTGATCGGGCTGACCCCGCCGAACAGGAAGTAGTGCTGTCCGACTTCCTTGAGGCGTTCCTTGGGGATGCCCCGCCCACGCGTCACGTTCTCCAGGAACGGAACCACGTCGTCCGGGCCCTCGGGGCCGCCGAAGGAGAGCAGGAGCAGGGCGTCGTAGGGGGTGGCGTCGAGCGCATCTCGCATGGTTCCGATCCTGCCACCCCCCTCTGACAGCCGGGATCCCGGCCCGTCCCCGCGGGTGCGCCGGATACGCCCGACACGTAAGCTGTATCGACCCCCTTCACGCCTTACCCGCGTGTTCGTCACACACCCGGATCGACCGGAGACCGCCGTGCCCAGCCCCTACCGCGCCCTTTTCGCCGCCCCCGGCTCCAGGCGTTTCACCGCCGCGGGGTTCCTCGGCCGGATGCCGATGTCGATGATGGGCATCGGCGTGGTCGCGATGGTCTCCCAGCTCACCGGCAGGTACGGGCTCGCGGGCGCGCTCGCGGCGACCATCGCCCTGGCCGCCGCGGTGGTGGGCCCGCAGGTCTCGCGAATGGTCGACCGGCACGGGCAGCGCCGCGTGCTGCGTCCCGTGACGCTCTGCGCCCTGCTGGCCTCGGCCGGGCTGTTGCTCGCCGCGCACTTCGGGTGGCCGGACTGGGTGCTGTTCGTGTGCAGCGCCGGCATCGGCTGTGTACCGAGTGTCGGCGCGATGACCCGGGCGCGCTGGGCGGCCGTCTACCGGGACACCCCGCAGCTGCACACCGCGTACTCCTTCGAGTCCGTGGTGGACGAGGTCTGCTTCATCTTCGGGCCGATCATCTCGATCGGGCTGTCGACGGCGTGGTTCCCGGAGTCGGGACCGCTGCTCGCCGCGTGTTTCCTGGCGGCCGGCGTCTTCTGGCTGACCTCCCAGCACGACACCGAGCCGAAGCCGCATCCGCTCGCGCAGCACAGGAGCGGCTCGGCGCTGCGCTCCCGCGGTCTCCAGGTCCTGGTGGTCACCTTCGCGGCGACCGGGGCGATCTTCGGGGCCGTCGACGTGGTCACCGTCGCCTTCGCCGAGGAACGGGGGCACAAGGGCGCCGCGAGCGTCGTGCTGGCCGTCTACGCGGCGGGCTCCTGCGTGGCGGGAGTCGTGTTCGGGCTGCTGCACCTCCCGGGAGCTCCGGAACGTCGGTGGTTGCTGGGCGTATGTGCGATGGCCGTGAGTATGATCCCCCTCCTACTGGTCGGAAACTTGCCGTCTCTGGCCGTGGCGCTGTTCGTTGCGGGTCTGTCCATCGCTCCCACGATGATCACGACGATGTCCCTCATCGAACAGCACGTACCACGCGCGCAACTGACCGAGGGCATGACCTGGGTGAGCACCGGGCTCGCGGTCGGCGTCGCGCTCGGCTCCTCCGTGTCCGGCTGGGTGATCGACGCCGCCGGTGCGAGCGCCGGGTACGGGGTTCCGGTGGCGTCCGGGGCCGTCGCGGTCGCGGTCGGTTTCCTCGGGTACCGCCGGCTGAACAGACCGGCTCCGTGTCGGGGAGGCACCGTTGAACAGCACAGTGAGCGGCAAGAGCGGCACGTGGCGTAACTGGGCGGGCAACGTCACCGCCCGGCCCGCCCGGGAGGTCACGCCCGCTTCGGTGGAGGAACTGTCCGAGGCCGTGCGGAAGGCAGCCGTGGACGGCCTGAAGGTGAAGGCCGTGGGTACCGGACACTCCTTCACGGCGACGGCCGCCACGGACGGGGTGTTGATCCGCCCTCAACTGTTGACCGGTATCCGCAATATTGACCGCGAGAACATGACGGTCACGGTCGAGGCAGGTACTCCGCTCAAGAGACTCAACATGGCCCTCGCCCGCGAGGGTCTGTCGCTCACGAACATGGGCGACATCATGGAGCAGACGGTCTCGGGCGCCACCAGCACCGGCACCCACGGCACGGGCCGCGAGTCGGGCTCGATAGCCGCCCAGATCAAGGGACTTGAGCTGGTGACGGCGGACGGTTCGGTGCTCGTCTGCTCCGCGAAGGAGAACCCGGAGGTCTTCGCCTCGGCCCGGGTCGGCATCGGCGCTCTGGGGATCATCACGGCGATCACGTTCGCCGTGGAGCCGATCTTCCTGCTCACCGCCCGCGAGGAGCCGATGACCTTCGACAGAGTCACCAGCGCCTTCGACGAACTCTGGGCCGAGAACGAGCACTTCGAGTTCTACTGGTTCCCGCACACCGGCAACACCAACACCAAGCGCAACAACCGCAGCGCGGGCCCCGAGAAGCCGGTCAGCCGGATCAGCGGCTGGATCGAGGACGAGTTCCTGTCCAACGGCGTCTTCCAGGCGGCCCAGCTGGTCGGCCGCACGGTGCCCGCCACGATCCCGACGATCGCCCATATCTCCAGCAAGGCCCTGTCCGCGCGGACCTACACCGACATCCCGTACAAGGTCTACACATCGCCGCGCCGGGTGCGCTTCGTGGAGATGGAGTACGCCGTTCCGCGCGAGGCCCTGGTGGCGACGCTGCGCGAACTCAAGGCGATGGTCGACCGGTCGGACATGCGGATCAGCTTCCCGGTGGAGGTGCGCACGGCCCCCGCGGACGACATCACGCTCTCCACCGCCTCGGGCCGCGACAGCGCCTACGTCGCCGTCCACATGTTCCGCGGGACCCCCTATCAGGCGTACTTCACCGCGGCCGAGCGCATCTTCACCGCGCACGAGGGACGGCCGCACTGGGGCAAGGTGCACACACGGGACGCCGAGTACTTCGCCGGGGTCTACCCCCGCTTCGGGGAGTTCACCGCCTTGCGGGACCGGCTCGACCCTGAACGCCTGTTCCAGAACGACTACTTGCGGCGGGTTCTCGGCGCGTAGCGAAGCGATTGGTTCCGTTTCCGATGTTTACGTGAAGTGCGCTGCGCCCGAGGTCACGGAACCGGCGGGGGAACGGCCAACTCGCACTCTCCGGCAGGAATTGGGTGGCGTGCCAATCCACGCACGTGGCCCAAATGGAGTACTGTTGCGAGCCCTGGGTCCGGTCTCCCGCCTGGGCGTCCAGGGGCTTCCGGGACGACCAAGAGGGGGCTCGTTGCACAGGGTGACGGAGTTTGTCACTTAGCGTTGCGAATAGATAACCGTGGCATAACGGCGATCTCGGGCCCCTGCCCGACACGCCGGGCAACTCGGCAAGGTTGTGGCAGGCTGCACCCGGGCAGGCCACACTCGACTAGCGGAAGCAGCGACGCACGTGACGTCGGCAGGCACCACCCGGGAGGTCCCCATGCCCGAACTGCGTGTCGTGGCCGTCTCTAACGACGGCACACGGCTGGTGCTGAAGGCTGCGGACAGCACGGAGTACACGCTTCCGATCGATGAGCGTCTGCGCGCCGCCGTACGCGGCGACCGTCCCCGCCTCGGCCAGATCGAGATCGAGGTGGAGAGTCATCTCCGCCCCCGCGACATCCAGGCACGCATACGTGCCGGAGCGTCCGCGGAAGAGGTGGCGCAGCTCGCCGGGATTCCGGTGGACCGCGTACGCCGCTTCGAGGGCCCCGTGCTGGCCGAACGAGCCTTCATGGCCGAGCGGGCCCGGAAGACTCCGGTCCGTCGGCCCGGTGAGAACGCCGGTCCACAGCTCGGCGAGGCCGTGCAGGAGCGGCTGACGATCCGTGGCGCCGAGAAGGACACCGTCCAGTGGGACTCCTGGCGCCGCGACGACGGCACCTGGGAAGTCCTGCTGGTCTATCTGGTGGCCGGCGAACCGCACTCGGCGAGCTGGACGTACGACCCGCCCCGGCGGCTCGTCCAGGCCGTCGACGAGGAAGCCCGCTCGCTGATCGGCGAGTCGGACGACCTCGCGGCGCCCGAACCCAGTTTCCCGTTCGTACCCCGCATCGCCCGGCTGCCGCGCGACCGCCCGCTGGACCGCCCGGTCCTGCCCGCGCCGTCCTCCGAGCTCATCGAGGAGGGTGTGAGCGCGAGCGAGCGCGACTCGCTGACCAGCCTTCTGGAAGCGGTACCGAGTTTCCGCGGCGACATGGTCGTGCCGGAACGACCCTCCTCCACGGAAATCGTGGAGGAACCGGCACCCGAACCCGAGCTGGAGGAGCCCCCGGCTCCCGCGGCATCGGCCGGTTCCGCGTACGCGGACGTGCTCATGCCCCGCTCGGTCGGCGCCCACCGCGACCGCCTGGTCGGCGCCACCGACCGCCAGGCGGAGGCGGACGGTGTCCGTCCCGGCCGCAGAGCGGCGGTACCGAGCTGGGACGAGATCGTGTTCGGCACACGCCGGAAGAACAAGGAGTAGTAACCCGTCCGGGTTACTCGCACGACTGTGGGGGCCGCGTCCGTCGGATGCGGCCCCCACAGTCGATCGCGCCCCTCGTTCGGCCGAACAACCTCGCCGACTACTCGAACTACCGCGCTACTGCGGGTCGGGCCCCACAGCCACGGGCCGCGCCGGATCCCCCGACCATTCCGACCAGGAGCCGACGTACAGCGCGGCCGGAATGCCCGCGACCGCCAGGGCCAGGACCTCGTGGGCGCCCGAGACGCCCGATCCGCAGTACACGCCCACCGCGGTGGTGTCCGCCGCGCCCAGCGTCTTGAAACGGGCCGCCAGCTCGTCCGCGGGCAGGAACCGTCCGTCCGCCGCCACGTTCTCGTTCGTGGGCGCCGAGACCGCGCCCGGGATGTGTCCGCCGACCCGGTCGATCGGCTCGACCTCGCCCCGGTAACGCTCCCCCGCGCGCGCGTCGAGCAGCAGCCCGGAGCGGGCCAGCGCGGCGGCTCCGTCCGCGTCGAGCAGGTCCACCGCTCCCGGCACCGGCGCGAAGTCGCCCTCGGCGGGCGCCGGTACGTCGGTGTCGAGCGCCCCCTCCCAGGACGGCAACCCACCGTCGAGGACCCGCACGTCCGGGTGACCCGTCCAGCGCAGCAGCCACCAGGCGCGGGCCGCCGCCCAGCCCTGTCCGCCGTCGTACACGACGACCGGGACTCCGGACGAGACACCCGCGCGGCGCATGGCGGCGCCGAACACCTCAGGGTCGGGCAGCGGATGCCTGCCGGCCGGTCCCGCCGCCGAGGCGAGCTCCCTGTCCAGGTCGACGAAGACCGCACCGGGGAGGTGCCCGGCGGTGTACTCGGCGCGCCCGTCGAAGGGCGCCGCTCCGCCCGGGTTGGGCATGCTCAACTGCCAGCGGATGTCGAGCAGCACGGGCGGGTTGGAGCCGGCCAGCTCGTTCACGAGTTCGGGTGCGGAGACGATGGCGTTCATGGCTCCATCCTTACCCACGGGGTGGCCGCGGCGGCCAGGGCGGGCTACTCTCCCGCCGGACAGGTTCGATCACGCCGTGTGCGGGATCGGGCACATGCTGTACAACCGATGGACACCTTGCGGCAATTGCTCGGAAACGGGCGGGAAACACCGGTTCAGGCACCCTCAGGACGAGGACGTGCGGGGTCGGCGCGGCCCGGGCGCGCGGTACCGCGGGTGGTGCGAGCATCGGCACGGAACGTGCGGGTACGCGAGAACGCGACACGGCACGACCGACGTACGCGACGAAGCACGCCGTACGACGGCATACGCCAGGTCCGCCGACGCGGCGGACAGCGGAAGTGACACGGCCACCGCGAGGGGTCGAGGAGAGAGTGACGATGACCGAGGCACGGGAGTCGGCCGACCGGAACAGCGCAGCGCCGGCCCGGCACGCGCCCGGCACACCCTGCTGGGTGAGTCTGATGGTGCACGGCATGACGGCGACCCAGGACTTCTACGGGGAGTTGTTCGGCTGGGAGTTCGAGCTGGGCCCACAGCAGCTCGGCTGGTACGTACGGGCCCTGCTCGACGGTCAGGAGGTGGCCGGCATCGGCCAGCTGCCACCGGACCGCCACCTCCCCGTCGCGTGGACGCCGTACCTCTCCTCGGACGACGTGGACCACACGGCGGAGATGGTCCGGCACTCGGGCGGGACCGTGGGCGTGGGCCCCCTGGACGCGGCGGAGGCGGGCCGGCTGGCGATCGCCTCGGACCCGATGGGCGCGGTGTTCGGCATCTGGCAGACCGCCGCCCATCTGGGCACGGGCATCACCGGAGTCCCCGGCACCCCGGCCTGGAACGAGCTGGTGACCCGTGACTCGTCGAGCGTCGCCAAGTTCTACGAGAGCGTCTTCGGCTACGAGGAGGAGCCCGTGGTGTCGGCGGACTTCGACTACGTCACCCTGCACGTCGAGGGCCGCCCGGTCGCCGGCATCCACGGTGTGGGCGACTTCCTGCCCCGTGACCGGGGCCCGCACTGGATGACGTACTTCGAGGTGGCCGACACGGACGCGGCGGCCACCCGCCTGGTGGACCTGGGCGGCCACGTCGTCAAGCCCCCGCACGACAGCGCACACGGCCGCGTGGCGACGGTGGCGGACCCGGAGGGGGCGATGTTCTCGCTGATCCAGGGAGCCCACTGACGGCCCCCTGGAAGGGCTCCTACGCGGGCCGCAGGACGCTGTGGATCGCCGTCTCACCGGCCGCGAAGATCGAGTCCTCGCGCACCCTCGACCCCGGACTCGGCGCGTGCATCATCATTCCGTCGCCGACGAAGATGCCCACGTGACCGACCATGCCCGCGTCGCCGTGGAAGAAGACGAGGTCGCCGGGCCGGACATCGGCGACGTTGATCGCCATACCGGTGCTCGCCTGCTCGTGCACGGAACGCGGGAGCGCGACCCCGGCGGCCTTCCAAGCGGCCTGGATGAGACCGGCGTTGTCGTACGACCCCGGACCGACCGCGCCCCAGACGCACGGCCTGCCGATCTGCGCACGGGCGAAGGCGACCGCTTTCGCGGCCTTCGCTCCGGGCTCCAGGCCCAGTGCGAGGCCGGTGCCGATACTCGCGCCGGTCCCGGCACCCGGAAATGACTCGGTGCCGGAGTAGTAGGTCCCCGTGGCGTAGGAGGTCTGCGTGCCGTGGGGCGGCGTCTGCGTTACGTAGGCCGTCTGCATGCCGTGCGGCGGCGTGTGCGTTCCGTAGGACGGTGTGCCGTGCGGCGGCGTCTGCGTTCCGTAGGAGGTGTCCGTCACGGGGAAGGGGTCGGCGACCGGGAACGGTTCGGTGACGAGGGGGAGTTCGGTGACAAGGGCGTAGTCCCCGTCGCGGAGCGTGCCCGCGTAGAGGGGTGTGCCCGCGTCCAGGAAGGCGTCCGGGCCCAGGCCGGCCGGCTGGGGCAGTTGCCACTCCTCGGCGGGCTGGGGGCGAGCCTGTTCCACGGGGTTGGGCAGGCGCCAGGCATCCTCGACGGGCAGGGGTCCGGCCGCCGGGAGCGGAGCGGCGCCCTGGGCGGGCGACGGGAACCAACTGGGCTCGGCCGAAAGCGCGTGCAGGCTCCCCGGAGCTTCCTGGCGCGGTGCGGGCACGGCCGGCAGCGCGACCATGGGCGGGGCGGCCGGTTCGGCGACCGGCGCGGGCGGCAGTTCGGCCATACGTCCGGACGGCAGCGCGGCGACAGTTCCGGCGGTCAACTCCGCCACCGGAAGGGCGGCCAGCTCGACGTGCGGGCCCGCGGGTCGGGTGGGCCGGGCCTCCGCCGTGCGGGCCGGCCTTCTGTCGGGCGGCAGCACCGCCGGCACGGTCGGGCCCAACTGGGCGCGCCCCACGTCGAACCACGGTCGGGCTACCTCGTCGAGTGCGGGATCGGAACGCCTGCGCGCGGTTTCGGGCGCCGGGTTGACGCGCTTGCGTATCCCGAGCCTCATCGCGCGGGTGGCGTTGAAGGTCCCGGTGAAGCTCTCGGCCTGGTCGTAGAGGCTGTTGATCCGTTGCTGGACCTCCTCACGGCTCGGCCCATCATCTCGGGTTCGTTCCGGCGCCATGGCGGGACGAGCTCCTTCCGTGGTACGTCTCCCCAGCCCACTGTCAGGTGCGGACAGCAGGTTTGGGAAGGTGTTCGGGGGTCAACTTAGCCAACTTGTGTACTTCAGGTGAAGGTTGAAGCGCGAAATGTCCGATACGTTATTGTGACCTTCATCGTATCGAGAACGGCCGGAAAGAACCGCCCAGGAGAACGATCAAGCCGAATTGACCGGCAGGACGTCCGGCGAGATGACGGAGGCGTGCGCGGAGGCGCTCGTCATACGGCGTCGGTGGTGGCGTCGGCACAGCACCTCGTAGCCGACCTCCTCGGCCGGGCGGTTCACGTCACCGACGACGACCTGCTCGCCCTCCACGACCATCACGCCTCCCACGGTGCGCGCGTTGTGCGTGGCCCGTGCGCCGCACCAGCACATCGCCTCCACCTGGAGGGTCTCGATCCGGTCCGCCAGTTCGATCAGCCGCTGGGAGCCCGGGAACAGCTTCGTGCGGAAGTCGGTGGTGATACCGAACGCGAAGACGTCCAGCCCCAGGTCGTCCACCACCCGCGCCAACTGGTCGATCTGGTCCGGCGCGAGGAACTGCGCCTCGTCCACGATCACGTAGTCGACCTTGCCGCCCCTGGACATCTGGTCCACCAGATAGGCGTGCAGATCCATGCCCACGGTCGCCTCGACCGCCTCCGTCACCAGCCCCAGCCGCGAGGAGAGCTTGCCCTCCCCCGCGCGGTCGTCGCGCGTGAAGATCACACCCTGAAGCCCCCGGGCCGACCGGTTGTGCCCGATCTGGAGCGCCAGCGTCGACTTCCCGCAGTCCATCGTTCCGGAGAAGAACACCAGCTCGGGCATGGGAGGTCGAGCACCTTTCGGCGAGATACGCGGAGGACCGGGAGAGGACGGGACAGAAAGGCCAGGCAGAGGCTGTCGGGCGGGGACGGGCGTCAGGAGCGTACTTGCAGGAGTGGGACCAACTGTTCCGCAGGGGTCATCGAACCGTGGTTGCCGACCATCGCCGACTCCCTCGGCTCCCGCTCGGAGGCGACGATCAGGACGTCGTCCCGGGCCGCCGCGACCACGTCACCGATCCGCCCGTACACGCGTTCGTCGACCGTCGGCCCGAACCAGCCCGCCGTGATCGCCTCGTCGCGCGAGGCCACCCAGAACTGCTCGCCGAGCACCTCGCGCCAGCAGGTCAGTACGTCGGCCTCGGCGCCCGGCACCGCGTACACGTGGCGTGCGCGGCCCTCGCCGCCCAGCAGGGCGACGCCGGCGCGCAGTTCCCAGTCCTCGTCGAAGTCGATGCGGTGCTGCTCGTCGAACGGGATGTCGATCATGCCGTGGTCGGCGGTGACGTACAGCGCGGCGCGCGGCGGGAGTTGCTCCGCCAGCCGCTGGACCAGCCGGTCGACGTACATGAGCTGACCGCGCCAGGCGTCCGAGTCGACGCCGAAGCGGTGGCCCTTGCCGTCCACCTCCGCGTAGTACGTGTAGACCAACGAGCGGTCACCGGCGGCCAGTTGCTCGGCCGCGAGGTCCATGCGGTCCTCGCCCGAGAGCTTCCCCCGGAATGTCCCGCCGCTGAGCGCGATCTTCGTCAGCGGGGTGTTCTCGAAGGTCGGCGAGGAGACCTGGGCCGTGTGCACACCGGCCGCGTGCGCCAGCTGGAACACCGTGGGGTACGGCTGCCACGCGCGCGGGTCCGTCCACGGCTGCCAGCGCAGCTGGTTCATCAGCTCGCCGGTGGCCGGATCGCGCACGGTGTAGCCGGGCAGACCGTGCGCGCCCGGCGGCAGTCCGGTGCCGACCGAGGCGAGGGAGGTCGCGGTGGTCGCCGGGTAGCCGGTGGTGATCGGGCGGCCCGTGTCACCCCGGGAGCTGCTTATGAGCGAGCTCATGAAGGGTGCCTCGTCCGGGTGCGCCCGGAGCTGCTCCCAGCCCAGTCCGTCGATCAGGAACACGCAGTTCCGGTCGGCGGGTGCCAGTTCCGGGATCGTCGCGGACATACCCGGTACGTCCATGCCGGCGGCCAGGGTGGGCAGCAGGTCGGCGAGCGAACCCGTGCCGTAGTGCGGGACGGGGGCCGAGGACACGGCCAGTGGCTCCGGGTGGTCCCAGGCGGTCGGCTGCGCCATCAGCGGGTGACGTCCGCGGTCGCCTCCGAGAGGGCCTGTGCGAAGACGAGGGCCTGGCGGACCGTCTCCGGGCCGTCACCGGCCTCGCTGACGCGCAGGCTCAGGTCGTCCGCCGTCGAGCTGCCGGTGTAGCCGTGGTCCGCCTCGCAGTTGGGGTCACCGCAGGCGGCGGGCTCCAGGTCGATGCGGGAGACGGCGCCCCAGCCGATGGTCAGGACGACCTCGCGGGGCAGCGTGCCCGGTGTGTACGACTCCGGGTTGGCGACGACCCTGCTGACGACGACGGACGAGATCCGGCCCAGCTTCACGGATTCCGTGGACGTGGTGGCGTACGGCGTCGGGGACGTGGTGTCCTCGGCCTGCTCGTCGGTGTGGCTGACGATGAAACGGTTGCCCGTGAGGACGAGCACGGTCACGTGCCGACGCACCTCGTTCGCGTCGAATGTCGTCTCCTGGTGGACCAGGTACGACCGGATGGAGTCGCCGCCGATCGCGGCCTCCACCGCCTCGGCCACGAGGGCCGGGTAGTAGCCGCTGCGCTCGATCGCCGCTCGCAGCCCCTGGGTCGACGTACTGGTCTTGGCCATGTGTCCATCCTACGGGGGCCCACTGACTGCGAGGCACCGCTCAGTACACAGGAAGTGTCCTGGGGCCCAGGTCGTCACGGAGGGGCGGCGGCGCCAGCCGCACCGACGCCCCGAGCACGCTCAGGCCGTGCTGCGCGACGACCACCGGCTCCAGGGACACCGCGATGACCTCGGGGTGATCGTCTACGAGCCGCGACACCTTGAGCAGCAGTTCCTCCAGCGCCCCGGTGTCGACCGGCGCCGAGCCGCGCCAGCCGAAGAGGAGCGGCGCCGTCCGGATCGACCGGATCAGCGAGGCCGCGTCGCGGTCGGTGACCGGTATCAGCCGGTGCGCGATGTCCCCGAGCAGCTGCGAGGCGGGTCCGGCGAGCCCGAAGGAGAGCACCGCGCCGGCCGCCGGGTCGATCACCGCCCGTACGACGGTGTCGACTCCCCGCGGCGCCATCCCCTGCACCACGGGCCGCACCTCCTCCGGATTCCCGAAGAGGCCGGTCAGTTCGGCGTACGCCCGCCGCAGTTGCTCCTCGTCCGCGAGGTCCAGGCGTACGCCGCCCAGGTCGGCGCGGTGCCGCAGGTGCGGGGCGGTGGCCTTGAGGGCGACGGGGTAGCCGAGGGCCCGCGCTGCGGCCACGGCGCCCTCGGGGTTCGGGGCGGGCAGGGCCCCGCGCACCGGGATGCCGTACGTCCCGAGCAGCTCGCTCGTCTCGTCCGTACCCAGGGTGAGCCCCTGTCCGCGCGCGAGGAGCCCGCCGATCAGCGCGGCGGCGCCCTTCTCGTCGATGTCCTCGTAACCGGGCACCCTGCCGGGCTCGGCGGCCTCCCGCCGCCACTGCGCGTACTTCACGGCTTCCCCGAGGGCCCGTACGGCGCGCTCGGCGGCGGGGTAGGCGGGGATGAGGCGGGAGCAGGAGTCCGGGGTGGGCGGGCTCGGGGATGCCGGTACCTGCGGGACCCTCGCGCGGGGCTGCCGTTCCGCCGCTGCGGTGCCGGGTGCCGGTGAACCTGCCTGTGGGGCGGTACTGGCCGCAGCCGACAGCGCCTCCGCGAGCCCGCCCAGCTCCACATGGACCACCAGCACCGGCTTTCCGGGAACCTCCGCCGCGGCCGACCTCAGTGCCTCGGCCAACGCGGCGTCCCCCGGGGAACCCTCCCCCACCGTGGGAATCGCGGTGACGACGACCGCGTCGCAGCCCTCGTCCGCCAACGCCTCCGACAGCGCCCGGTGGAAGTCCTCGGGCGACGCCCCCGTCGTCAGATCCAGCGGCGCCAGCGGCCGCAGCCCCTCGGAGAGGCACGCGTCGTACGTCAGCAGCCCCAGCGACTCCGAGTTGCCCAGAATCGCGACCCGCGGCCCGGCGGGAAGTGGCTGCCGGGCCAGCAGCAGCCCCGCGTCGACCAGCTCGGTGATCGTGTCCACCCGGATCACGCCGGCCTGCCGCAGCAGCTCGGACACCGTCGCGTGCGGCAACCGCGTGGCCCGTACGGCGTGCCCCTGGGGAGCCGCGCCACCGTGGCGGGTCCCCTGGACGACCACCAGCGGCTTCGCCGCCGCCGTGCGCCGGGCGAGGCGGGTGAACTTGCGCGGGTTGCCGATGGATTCGAGGTACATGAGGACGACGTCGGTGTCCGGGTCGTCGTACCAGTACTGGAGTACGTCGTTGCCGGACACGTCGGCCCGGTTGCCGGACGAGACGAAGGTCGACACGCCGGTGACCCCGGTGACGCCTCCCCCGCGCCGGTCCAGTCGGGACAGCAGCGCGATCCCGATGGCCCCGGACTGCGCGAACAGCCCGATCCGCCCGGGCCTCGGCATCTCGGGAGCGAGCGACGCGTTCAGCCGGACGTCCTTCGACGTGTTGATGACGCCGAACGCGTTGGGGCCGATGATGCGCATCCCGTACGTGCGCGCGTGACCTACGAGTTCGCGCTGCCGCTCCCGGCCCTCGGGGCCGCTCTCGGCGTACCCGGCGGAGACCACGACGAGTCCCTGCACGCCGTGCTCCCCGCACTCGGCGACGACATCGGGGACGTTCTCGGCCGGGACGGCGACGACCGCGAGGTCGACGGGGCCCCCGATGTCGCCCACCGATCGGTGGGCCGGTACTCCGTCGATGTCCTTCTGCTCTTCCGGGAAGGCTCTGTTGACCGCGTACAGGTCACCGGTGAAACCGGCGTCCCTGATGTGGTCGAGGACGCTGCGGCCGACCCCGCCGGGGGCGCGGCCGACGCCGATGACGGCCACGGCGCCCGGGACGAGCAGCCGCCGTACGGAGCGCGCCTCGGCCCGCTGCTCCCGCGCGCGCTGGACGGCGAGTGAGCGGTCGGTGGGCTCCAGGTCGAACTCCAGGCGTACGACGCCGTCCTCGAAGCTGCGCTTCTGGGTGTACCCGGCGTCCGTGAACACCTTGATCATCTTGCTGTTGGCCGGCAGCACCTCGGCGGCGAAGCGCCGGATGTCGCGCTCACGGGCGACAGCCGCGATGTGTTCGAGGAGGGCGGAGGCGACGCCCCGTCCCTGGTGCGCGTCCTGCACCAGGAAGGCGACCTCGGCCTCACTGGCGGGACCGGACGCGGGCAGTCCCTCGGCGTCGATTCGGTCGTAGCGTACGGTGGCGATGAACTCGCCGCCGACCGTGGCCGCGAGCCCCACCCGGTCCACGAAGTCGTGGTGGGTGAAGCGGTGGACGTCCTTTGCGGACAGGCGCGGATAGGGCGCGAAGAAGCGGTAGTACTTCGACTCGTCCGAAACCTGTTCGTAGAAGCTGACCAGCCGGTCGGCGTCGTCCGCCGTGATGGGCCGGACACGGGCGGTGCCGCCGTCGCGCAGCACGACGTCCGCCTCCCAGTGGGCGGGGTACTCGTGCCGGTCCGCCGAGTTCTGCATGCGCCCCAGAGTACGGCTCGCGTCCGACAACGTCGCGAGGCAGTCTGTGGGGGACCGAAGTCGGGCCCAGGCCGGGGTTCGAACGCGGTTCCGGGACGGGTTGCGGCCCGCCGCCCGGCACGCTTCACGCTATGGAACAATGGTCTAGACAACCCTGAGACAGTGAAGGGCAGCATCACATGGCTGAGCGCCGCGTCAACGTCGGCTGGGCGGAGGGCCTCCACGCCCGCCCCGCCTCCATCTTCGTCCGTGCGGCCACGGCCGCCGGCGTCCCCATGACGATCGCCAAGGCCGACGGCAACCCCGTCAACGCGGCCTCCATGCTGGCGGTTCTCGGCCTGGGCGCCCAGGGCGGCGAGGAGATCGTCCTCGCCTCCGAGGCAGAGGGCGCCGACGCCGCGCTCGACCGCCTGGCGAAACTGGTGGCCGAGGGACTCGAGGAACTTCCCGAGACGGTCTGAAAAGTCCGCCGGAGTCCTCAATTGACGGTGGCGGCGGACGCCACCGCATAAGCATCATCAGTACACGGTGAAGGGCCCGCCCGAATATCGGGCGGGCCCTTCATAATTCCCGGTCGCAGGCAGCAGAAATAATCTCCCGCGAATTCAACCCTCTTTGTATACGGCGCCCGTGTTAATGACGCAGGCCCGTCATGTTTACGGGATGTTGCGAAGTCCTCACACGATCCGGCCGGTCCCCGGCGCCCGGAAATCGAAGCCGGTGCGCACCGGTCGCACGCTCGGTGTGCAGCGCCGTGATCGCCCGCGCCCGCTCGCTGTCACCGCGCGCCACGGCGTCCACGATCGCCCCGTGTTCCGCCCATGACTCGACAGGGCTGGCCGGCGCCTCCACCGCGTACATCCAGGCGATCTTGTGCCGGAGCTGGGTGAGCGTCGAGGTCAGGGCGTGACTCCCGGAGGCCTGGGCGAGCGTCTCGTGGAACCAGCCCCCGAGGGAGCGCAGATCCTCGCTGTTCCCCCTCCTGGCCCGCTCCTGACCGAGCCTCACCAGGCCCCGCAGCACCTTGAGGTGGGCCTCGGTGCGCCGCTGGGCGGCCCGGGAGGCCCCCAGCGGCTCCAGGAGCATGCGCATCTCCAGCAGGTCGGAGGCCTCCTGCTCGGTGGGTTCCGCGACGCACGCGCCCGCGTGCCGTCGGGTCACCACGAAGCCCTCGGCCTCCAGGGTGCGCAGGGCCTCGCGGACGGGGACGCGTGAGACGCCGTACCGGCGCGCGAGCAGTTCCTCGGTGAGCCGGCTGCCGCGCTCGTAGACACCGGCGACGATGTCGTCCCGGATCGCCGTGCATACCGAGTGCGCCGGAATACGCATGTCCGACCTCCGCTTTAATCCCCGTGAAACGTCGACGATTGACGTGTGTTCAGTGACTCTATTGCAGAGAACCGGAATTTCCGACGGCAGGCCGGAATCCGTGGATATTTTTTGGACACACCGCCCTCCGAAACGCCGAAAGCCCCGGCTCGGGGAGCCGGGGCCACGACAAGTGGTGCGCAGGGTCGTCAGACGTTCACGCCGTGCGAGCGGAGGTAGGCGACGGGGTTGATGTCCGAGCCGTACTCCGGGGTCGTGCGCGCCTCGAAGTGGAGGTGCGCACCGGTGACGTTGCCGGTGGCCCCGGAGAGGCCTATCTGCTGGCCCGGGGTGACCGTCTGACCGACGGAGACATTGATGGACGACAGATGGCCGTACTGAGTGTATGTACCATCAATCATCTTGATCACAATGTTGTTGCCGTAGGACCCACCCCAGCCGGCCTCGACGACGGTGCCGGAGCCCACCGCTTGGACGGTGGTGCCGGACGCGGCATGGAAGTCGACGCCGGTGTGGCTGCCGGAGGACCAGAGGGCGCCGCCCGTCTTGTAACCCGTGGAGATGTACGAGCCGGCGATCGGGGCGACATAGCTGGTGAGGCGCTTGCGCTCGGCCGCACGGGCGGCACGGGCCTTCGCCTCGCGCGCCTCCTTGACCCGCTCCTCCGCCTCCTTCTGCGCGGCGGCCACGGCCCGCTCCTCGGCGGCGGCCTTCTCGGCGGCCTGCTCCTGGGCGGCGGCCTGCGCGTCGATCTGGACGGCGAGCGACTCGCCGATGGAGATCACCGGGGTGAGACCGGTCTGCTCGACGGCGGACTCCGCGGCGAGCGCCGGAGCGGCCAGGGAGCCGACGACGCCGGCGGTCGCGAGGGCCGCGACGCCGGCCGCGCGGACGGTCGTACGGGTGACAAGACTGGGGCGGCTGGGACGACGGTGCTTCCCGGTGGCGCGGGTGAACGCCATGTGGTGGTGGGTCCTTTCCTTCCTTCTCGCCTACCGGGTTAGCTGACGGGTTCGGAGCAGGAAGGTCTCCTACGGACACCCTCGCTGCACGCGCGGGCATCCGATTCACCCCAGGGACTGCACATGGTGGGTCCCCGGCTCCCCTGGCTCGCGCCGTACGGGGACTCGGCGATGACTGTCCGGTGCCGCGGGTGCGGCGCGGTGCATGACGGACAGCCGGACAGACGCTAAGCGGGACGTCTTTCAATCAACAAACCGATCACGGGATTTGTAGCGCATGCCACAGTGCAGACAGTCCACCTCTCCCTCAATACGGACAACTTGCGCATCAACATGGACAAAGGAGCCCCGGTGACGCTTTCGTCACCGGGGCCCCTTTCGTTACGCCGATGCCGCTACTCGGCGGGGACGACGGTCACTTCACCGATGCCGAGGGCCCGGACGGGCTCCTCGATCGTCGCCGCGTCACCGACGAGGACTGTCACCAGACGGTCCACCGGGAAGGCGTTCACGGCTGCCGCGGTGGCCTCCACGGTGCCGGTCGCGGCGAGCTGCCGGTACAGCGTCGCCTGGTAGTCGTCGGGCAGGTGCTGCTCGACCTGGTCGGCCAGCGTGCTCGCCACGGCCGCCGCGGTCTCGTACTTGAGCGGGGCGACGCCGACCAGGTTCTGCACCGCGACATCGCGTTCGGCGTCGGTGAGCCCCTCGGCCGCGAGGGTGCGCAGCACCTTCCAGAGGTCCTCCAGAGCAGGACCGGTGTTCGGGGTGTCGAAGGAGCCGCTGATGGCGAGCAGCGCGGCACCCGTGCCGTCCGGGGCCGAGCGCAGGACCTGGCCGAACGCCCGTACACCGTAGGTGTAGCCCTTCTCCTCGCGCAGGACACGGTCCAGACGGGAGGTGAGGGTGCCTCCGAGGCAGTACGTGCCGAGGACCTGGGCGGCCCAGACACGGTCGTGCCGGTCGGCGCCGATGCGGCCGATGAGCAGTTGGGTCTGCACGGCACCGGGGCGGTCCACGATGACGACCCGGCCGGTGTCGTCGGCGGTCACCGGCGGCACGGGCCGCGGCTCGGCCGACGAGCCCGTCCAGGCCCCCAGGGTGTCACCGAGCAGCGCGTCCAGGTCGATGCCGGTGAGGTCGCCGACGACCACGGCGGTGGCCGTGGCGGGCCGGACGTGCCTCTCGTAGAAGGCGCGTACGGCAGCCGCGTCGATCTTCGCGACCGTCTCCTCGGTGCCCTGGCGCGGACGGGACATCCGCGAGTCCGCCGGGAACAGCTCCTTGTACAGCTGCTTGGCGGAACGACGGGCCGGGTTGGCCGTCTCGTGCGGGATCTCGTCGAGCCGGTTGCGCACCAGCCGCTCGATCTCGCTGTCCGAGAACGCGGGCGCCCTGAGGGCGTCGGCCAGCAGACCGAGCGCCTTGGGGAGCCGCGACACGGGGACTTCGAGACTGAGGCGCACGCACGGGTGGTCGGCGTGTGCGTCGAGGGTGGCGCCGCAGCGCTCCAGCTCGGCGGCGAACTCCTCGGCGGAGTGCTTGTCGGTGCCTTCGGAGAAGGCCCGGGCCATGATCGTGGCCACTCCGTCGAGACCGGCCGGCTCGGCCTCCAGGGGGGCGTCGACGAGTACCTCGACGGCGACGACCTGCTGGCCCGGGCGGTGGCAGCGCAGGACGGTCAGTCCGTTGCCGAGCGTGCCGCGCCCGGGTGCCGGGAACGCCCAGGGCCTGGCCTCGCCCGCCTGGGGCTGGGGGTGGAACTCCATCGTGGCGAGCTCGGTCACTTGGCCGCCTCCTCGTCGGTGTCGGTGGCGGTGTCGGTGGCGGTGTCGGCGGTCAGGGGTTCGTAGACGAGCACCGCGCGGTTGTCGGGGCGCAGCCGGTCCTTGGCGGCCTGCTGGACCTCCTCGGCCGTCACGTCGAGCACGCGCTGCACGGCGGTCAGGGCGAGCTGCGGGTCGCCGAACAGCACCGCGAAACGGCACAGTTCGTCGGCGCGGCCCGAGACCGTACCGAGCCGGTCCAGCCACTCGCGCTCCAACTGGGCCTGGGCGCGCTCCATTTCCTCGGCCGTGGGGCCCTCCGCGGCGAACCGGGCGAGCTCCTCGTCGACGGCGGCCTCGATGACCGGCACCTCGACGTCCGCCGAGGTCTTCACGTCCAGCCACCCCAGGGAGGGCGCTCCGGCCAGCCGCAGCAGGCCGAACCCGGCCGCGACCGCCGTACGGTCCCGCCGTACGAGCCGGTTGTAGAGGCGGGAGGACTCGCCGCCGCCGAGGACGGTGAGCGCCAGGTCGGCCGCGTCGCACGCACGCGTGCCGTCCTCCGGGAGCCGGTAGGCGGCCATCAACGCGCGCGCGGGGACCTCCTCGACGACGACCTCGCGCAGTTCCTCACCGATGACGTCGGGGAGGGCGCCGGAGCGCGGCGCGGGCTTGCCGTCGTGCCCGGCGACGGATCCGAAGTACTTCTCGACCCAGGCCAGCGTCTGGGCGGGGTCGATGTCCCCGACGACCGACAGGACGGCGTTGTTGGGCGCGTAGTACGTGCGGAAGAACGCGCGGGCGTCCTCGAGCGTCGCCGCGTCGAGGTCGGCCATCGAGCCGATCGGCGTGTGGTGGTAGGGGTGGCCCTCCGGGTAGGCGAGGGCGGTCAGCTTCTCGAACGCCGTCCCGTAGGGGACGTTGTCGTAGCGCTGTCGGCGCTCGTTCTTGACGACGTCCCGCTGGTTCTCCATGGACTCGTCGTCGAGGGCCGCGAGCAGCGAGCCCATGCGGTCGGCCTCCAGCCAGAGGGCGAGCTCCAGTTGGTGGGTGGGCATGGTCTCGAAGTAGTTGGTGCGCTCGAAACTGGTGGTGCCGTTGAGCGAGCCGCCCGCGCCCTGGACCAGTTCGAAGTGGCCGTTGCCCTTCACCTGGCCCGAACCCTGGAACATCAGGTGCTCGAAGAGGTGAGCCAGGCCGGTACGGCCCTTGACCTCGTGGCGCGACCCGACGTCGTACCAGAGGCACACCGCTGCGACCGGGGTCAGGTGGTCCTCGGAGAGCACCACGCGCAGCCCGTTGGCGAGGCGGTGCTCGGTCGCTGTCAGGCCGCCGGAGCCTGCCTCGGCTGTGGCCGTGTGACCCATGGGCATGTACGTCCCTTCGATCGCGGATGCGGTTGTTGCAACCGCTGTTTTCCTGCCGGTCCTGCCACTGTATGCAAGCGTGTGGAGTGCTGGCGAAGTTCCCGGCGGACGTACGCCGACAGCGAGATTCCTCGGGTGCCAGGCGGTACGTTTCAGCAACAGCGGCCGTCGCCCAACACCGCCGCAGGCACGGGCCTTGGTCCGCGTTGTCAGTGCGACAGTCCACAATGGTCCGCGTCAGATCCCGTTCATGTCTCAGCAAGAGTGAGCCGCAGGGGCGCGTCGGTGTCGAGAGGGCGAGCGCGCGGAGGCCCGCAGGGCTGAGCACGATCGGGCTCTCGACACCGACACAAGCCCCCCGTAGGCGAACGACCAGGAATCAGAAGGAGCCGGCAGCGATGGCCCGCCGCACCACGAAGACCCCGCCGCCCGATGACTTCGAGGAGCGGATCCTCGACATCGACGTCGTCGACGAGATGCAGGGCTCCTTCCTCGAGTACGCGTACTCGGTCATCTACTCCCGAGCCCTGCCCGATGCCCGCGACGGCCTCAAACCCGTACACCGTCGCATCGTCTACCAGATGAACGAGATGGGCCTGCGCCCCGACCGCGGCTATGTGAAGTGCGCCCGTGTCGTCGGCGAGGTCATGGGTAAGCTGCACCCGCACGGCGACGCGTCGATCTACGACGCCCTGGTGCGTCTCGCCCAGCCGTTCTCCATGCGCGTGCCGCTGGTCGACGGCCACGGCAACTTCGGTTCGCTGGGCAACGACGACCCGCCGGCCGCCATGCGGTACACCGAGGCCCGCATGGCCGACGCGACGTCCCTGATGACGGAGTCGATCGAAGAGGACACCGTCGACTTCGCCCCCAACTACGACGGCCAGGAGCAGGAACCGGTGGCGCTGCCCGCCGCCTTCCCGAACCTGCTGGTGAACGGCGCGTCGGGCATTGCCGTGGGTATGGCCACGAACATGCCGCCGCACAACCTCGGCGAGGTCATCTCGGCGGCCCGTCACCTCATCCGCTACCCGGCCGCCGACCTCGACACCCTGATGCGGCACGTCCCGGGCCCCGACCTGCCCACCGGTGGCCGGATCGTCGGCCTCGCCGGGATCAGGGACGCGTACGAGACGGGCCGCGGCACGTTCAAGATCCGCGCCACGGTGTCGGTGGAGAACGTGACGGCACGCCGTATGGGCCTGGTCGTCACCGAACTGCCCTTCACCGTCGGCCCGGAGAAGGTGATCGCCAAGATCAAGGACCTGGTCGGCTCGAAGAAGCTCCAGGGCATCGCCGACGTCAAGGACCTCACCGACCGCAGCCACGGCCTGCGCCTGGTCATCGAGGTCAAGAACGGCTTCGTGCCGGAAGCCGTCCTGGAACAGCTCTACAAGCTGACGCCGATGGAGGAGTCCTTCGGCATCAACAACGTGGCGCTGGTGGACGGCCAGCCCCTCACCCTGGGGCTCAAGGAGCTTCTGGAGGTCTATCTCGACCACCGCTTCGAGGTCGTACGGCGTCGCTCGGAGTTCCGCCGCGGCAAGCGCCGTGACCGGCTGCACCTGGTCGAGGGCCTGCTCACCGCACTGGTGGACATCGACGAGGTCATCCGGCTGATCCGCTCCAGCGACAACTCCGCGCAGGCGAAGGAACGCCTGATGGAGCGGTTCTCCCTCTCGGAGATCCAGACCCAGTACATCCTGGACACCCCGCTGCGCCGGCTGACCCGGTTCGACCGCATCGAGCTGGAGTCCGAGAAGGAGCGGCTGGCCGCCGAGATCGCGGAGCTGACCCGGATCCTGGAGTCGGACGCGGAGCTCCGCAAGCTGGTCTCGAACGAACTGGCCGCGGTGGCCAAGAAGTTCGGCACCGAGCGGCGCACGGTTCTGCTGGAGTCGGCCGGTGCCGCCCCCGCGGCCGGCGTCCCGCTCCAGGTGGCCGACGACCCGTGCCGGGTCCTGCTCTCCTCGACGGACCTGCTGGCGCGCACGGCGAACGGCGAGCCGTTCCCGGCGGACGAGGACGGCAGGCGCGCGAAGCACGACCTGATCGTCTCCGCGGTCCCGGCGACGGCACGGGGCGAGGTGGGCGCGGTGACGTCGGCCGGCCGACTGCTGCGTATCAACGTCATCGATCTCCCCCGCCTCCCGGACACGATGGCGGCGCCCAACCTCTCGGGCGGTGCCCCGCTGTCGGAGTTCCTCTCCCTGGAGGACGGCGAGACGGTGGTCTGCCTGACGACGCTCGACGAGTCGTCACCGGGCCTCGCGATCGGCACGGAGCAGGGCGTCGTCAAGCGGGTGGTCCCCGACTATCCCTCCAACAAGGGGGAGTTGGAGGTCATCACGCTCAGGGACGGCGACCGGATCGTCGGTGCCGCCGAGCTGCGCACGGGCGAGGAGGACCTGGTCTTCATCACGGACGACGCCCAGTTGCTGCGTTTCCAGGCCGCCCATGTCCGCCCGCAGGGCCGCCCGGCCGGTGGTATGGCCGGCATCAAGCTCACGGACGGCGCCAAGGTGATCTCGTTCACGGCGGTGGACCCGGCGGTGGACGCGGTCGTCTTCACGGTCGCCGGATCACGGGGCACGCTGGACGACTCCGTGCAGACGACCGCGAAGCTGACCCCCTTCGACCAGTACCCGCGCAAGGGCCGCGCGACCGGCGGCGTCCGCTGCCAGCGGTTCCTGAAGGGCGAGGACTGTCTGTCCCTGGCCTGGGCGGGCCCCTCTCCGGCGCGGGCGTCCCAGAAGAACGGCACCCCGGCGGAGCTTCCGGAGATGGACCCGCGCCGCGACGGCTCGGGCCTGTCGTTGCCGAAGACAGTGGGTGTGGTGACGGGCCCGGTG
Organism: Streptomyces kryoterrae; assembly: GCF_054072135.1. NCBI lineage: Bacteria > Bacillati > Actinomycetota > Actinomycetes > Kitasatosporales > Streptomycetaceae > Streptomyces > Streptomyces kryoterrae. The sequence goes on from NZ_CM133358.1 coordinate 2,544,059, forward strand.
TAGGTCAGCCGGCCTCTCCGGAGCCCTCCGGGCTCTGCTCCTGTACGTATCTCAGGACGCCCCACATGCTGTGCTCGTCGGCGTGTGGGGCGTCGTCCATACAGGCTTCCAAGTCCTTGCCGAGGACGGGCAGTTGGATACCGGTCCCGATGAGGACGAGTCTGCTGAGCCGCTCCTCGCCGTCGGCCCAGGGCTCGGGATAGAAACGCAGGAACCGCCCGACGGCGTGCACGGAGTACCGGTTGCCCGGATCGTGCGGTCCGAAGTCGACGTACCCCTTGACGCGGTAGAGCCCTTCGGGCCGGCTGTCGAGGAAGTCCATCAGCCGACGCGGATGGAGAGGGGTCGAGGAGCTGAAGGAGAGGCTGTCGTAGGCGGCGTGCAGATGAGCGGAGTGGTCCCCCGCGCCGTCCTCCTGACCGCCTTCGTCCTCCCCGTGATCGTGCAGGTCGTCAAAGGACAACTGCCCGATGCGCTCCTGGGTCGGCCGGCAGTCGAAGAGGAACTCCGGGTCTACGCGCCCGTAGTCGGCGGGGACGACAGCGGCACGGTCGACCAGCCCGCGGACGGTCCCCAGGACCCGCTCACCGCTGTCCGCGACCCGCCCGACCTTGTTGACGACGACGAGATCGGCGAGAGCGAGATGCCGATCGACCTCGGGGTGCTTCACCCGCGTGTCGTCGAACTCGACGGCGTCGACGACCTCGACGAGCCCTCCGTACACAACCCGGGGATTCTCGCTGGCAAGCACCATCCGAACGAGTTCCTGCGGTTCGGCGAGCCCACTGGCCTCGATGACGATGACGTCGATCCGGGCCGAGGGTTGAGTGAGTCGATCAAGATAGACATCGAGCTCGCTCGCATCAACAGCGCAGCACAGACATCCATTGCCCAGCGACACCGTGGAGTCTCCCAGCGCCCCCGCGACGGCCATGGCGTCGATCTCGATGGCCCCGAAGTCATTGACGAGGGCCCCGATGCGACTGCCACCGCTGCGGTGGAGGAGATGGTTGAGGAGGGTGGTCTTGCCGGAACCGAGGAAGCCGGCGAGAACGATGACGGGGATCTGCCGAAGGCTCTGGCTCGGACCCGGCTGACTCAATCTGCGACCTCTCTGACGCCGACGCGCACACCGGCTCACGGCCCCGCGCGCGTACGAGGAACGAATGCCGCCCCAGGATACGAGCCAGCGGAATCGTCGCAGAGCGCACGATTGTCAGAAGCCGGTGCGGGGCACACGTTGGGCATGGCGTCGGAGCGTGCGACCCTCGCTTCCTTCCGTGCGCCTCCTCTCCGCCTCCCCCGTCGATCAGATCCGCCCGGCACTCTGGAGGCGGTAAGCGCCGCCCAACGCTCGCCGGTCCCCCTCCGTCGATCCGCACTACGACGACCGGCGGACTGCCGCCTGATTCAGGGGTTGACATGGCCACACAGAACTTTGGGATACGCGCACTGGGTTGTGCCGCCGCAGCCAGTATCGGAATGACGGTGGGGGCCTTGGTCAATGTGGCCGCCCATCGCCACGCTCTCGAACTCCTGCGAACTCGCCTGGAGCATCTGGAGCAGGCCGCGCACTCCCAGCACCACACCAACCTGGCCCATCAGCAGCGTCTGCACTGGGAGTTGCTGAGCAAGGCCATCGACGACCCCGATCTGGCCGAGGTCCTGGACCTCTACGAGACGCCCGTATCGCCCAAGCAACGGCGCCAGTACCTCTTTGCCAACGCCCTCTACACGAACGCTCTCTTCTACTACCGCGTCGGCAACATAAGCCGCGAGGAGTTCTTCGGATACATCAGAGGCATACTACAAAACCCCGTTGTCCGCGAGTACTGGTACGCGACCAAGCACCAACGGGCGACTATCGCCGAAGAGTCGGACGAGGCCGAGTTCGGACGCATGGTGGACGAACTTCTCACCCACCTGGAAGAGTCGAACACAGAGGAGTGGTGGGTCGTCGGCGAACTACCGAGCTCATGACCCTCGCGCACTGGGGCATACAAGGTCTCGGACCGTCGCGCTCGCGCCCGGTGGCGGGAAATCACACCCCCGGCCCATAACGAACAGGTGACATCCCCAGTTGTTCCAGGCGCAACTGGGGTTGACTCACGCCTGATCGTGTCGAGCAATTCCACAAGACCGTTGCTCACACCGCCGGATGGACGAGCGCACCCCACAGGGCCGCCTTCGCACCCAGCAGCCGTCGTGCGCAAGCTCTTCAGCCGTGAGACCAGAGGGAATCAACAGTGAGTCAGATCATCCGTCGGATCGGTGCATCTCCGCGCGCTCGGGGCAGCGTGAGTGGAGCCAACTGCCCCGACATCTTCGAATTGACCGACGGAAACTTCGCAGTCATCGGCACGGACGCTACAGAGACGCTGGACCCCGGCCTCCCCTCCGACGCCTCGCGCGCCGACTACGAGCGCATCGTCGTCATCACTCGCGAGACCCTCGTTCGAGCCAAGGCCGATATTCCTGATGCCTGAACCCGTCCCAGGATGGCCTGGCATCGCTCCACGCGGTGCCGGGCCGTCGGCATGTCAGGCGACTCCCGGCACCGCCACCGGCGGCACAGGCCCCACATACCGCGCAGCCGGCCGAATGATCTTCGAGTCCTCCGCCTGTTCCAGGATGTCGGCGCTCCAGCCCACCACACGGGCCGCCGCGAACGTCGGCGTGAACATCTCGCGCGGCAGGCCGCACAGTTCCATGACCACGCCCGCGTAGAACGCGACGTTCGTGTGCAGTTCGCGGCCGGGCTTCAGTTCGGCGAGGATCGCCTCCACCCGTCGTCCGACCCCGACCGCCAGATCGACCAGCGGGCCGCCGAACTGCTGGGCGATGCCCCGGAGCATGCGGGAGCGGGGGTCCTCGGTGCGGTAGACCGGGTGGCCGAAGCCCATGATGCGGTCACCGGCGAGAACGCGTTCGCGGATCCAGGTGTCGATGCGGTCCGGTGTGCCGATCGCGTCCAGGGTGTCCAGCGCAACGCTCGGGGCGCCGCCGTGCAACGGGCCCGACAGTGCTCCGACCGCTCCCACGAGACAGGCCGCCACGTCCGCCCCTGTCGACGTGATGACCCGCGCCGTGAAGGTTGACGCATTGAATCCGTGGTCAATGGTTGAGATCAAGTATTGCTCGATCGCCCTGGCGTGCAGCGGGTCCGGCTCCGACCCCGTCAACATGTACAGGTTTCGCCGCGTACGGGAGGTCGTCCCGCGGCTCCACCGGATGAAGGCCCCGGCCCAGCCGATGCAGGGCCGTCAGTACGGTCGGCACGGACGCCGAGGCGACCAGGGCGTCCGCCCGCCGCTCCTCCGCGTCGATGTCGTACACGGGACGGAAACCCTTCGCCGCACCGAGCAGCGACAGCGCCGTGCGCATGCCGCCCAGCGGTCCGGACCGGCCGCTCGCCGCCGCGATCGCCGGCAGCGCCGCCCTGACCTCATCGGGCAGCCGCCGCAGCGCCGCGGTCTGCGCGGTGAAGGCGGCGAGACGGTGCGCGTCCGGCAGCTCACCGTGGACCAGGAGGTGCCAGACATCCTCGAAGCCGCGGGTCCCCGCGAGCTCGACGGCGGAGTACTTTCGTCATTGTTGATTCGCTCGGCCGACCCCCGTTCCCGCACCGGACCGCACTGGGGTCCTGTCAGCGAACAACGTCAGAGACAACGACAAGTTCGGCATCCACGTCATGTATGGGGCGTCGGGCACGGCCAGATCGGAGCACGGGTCACGACATGCCGCACCTGAAGCCGATCCAACGCGGACGCCCCGCACGGCCAGGTCATCTTCACCGTGTACAAGATGAAGCGGCTCGGCCGCGACGCCGCCGAACTCACCGCCCTGGCGGACCGCCTCACCACCCGCGGCCTGGTCCTGGAGATGCCTGCCGGGACCGCCCGGCATCTACGACCTAGGCCACCGAGCATGATGATCGAGGTGAGCAGTCCGCGCAGCCGGTTGGAGGTGCGGGTGGCGTCCTGGACGAGGTCGTCGTCGTAGCCCAGGACCATGGTCAGTTCGGCCCGCACGCTCTCGTCGGCTTCGATGCTGTGCAGCAGGTGGGGCATGGTGCGGGCGGCATCGGCGATGACGTAGGCGTCGCGGGCGTCGGTCTTGCCGGTGCCGGGATGACAGTCGGCGCATGGGACAGGCCGGGCAGGTGGGCCACCTTGCATCCGCCGGCGCGGGCCACGCCACCGCCAAGGTCCCCACGGACGCGGGCTGGTCGACCACGACCAGGACTTTCCCCCGGCGGCCCAGGCGTGGGAACAACTCCCGCAGCTGGGGCTCGCCGTTGGGCAGCGGCTTGTCGAACACCGTACGGCCGTCGGCCAGCAGAGCCGTGCCGTGATGGGCGGATTTACCCACATCCAGGGCGCAGAACACATCGATCGAGGTAAAGTCGTTTCTGGTCACCGGGCTTTCCCTCCCCGGAGTCACCACCGGTGGCCCGCCCGGCACCGGAGATCGGCAGCCACATTACGCAGCCCTGCCTGTCGACTGACACCCTTCCATCAGCGACCATCCGGTGCCGCCAGGATGACGACAGCACCCCCCGGATCATCAAGGACAGGGGCAACGAGTCATACCGGTCCCGAAGGCCACGAGCCCGAACCGGGCTCTACAACGAAGGTAATGGGCACCCTGCCGGGGACTCACTCCGCCGACCACCCCTCTCCCCCGCGGGCGCGACGATCACGGCGGTGGTTCGATCACCGTGTACGTGGAAAACCTGACCAGCACCCTCTTCGGCGGCGAAGGCATACGCTGCCATCAGCCGGCCGCCCTACACCTCACCCACCCCGACCATGCCGAAACGTCCCTCCGACACGGTCGGGGAAGCCGGTCTCAAATCCCTACTCGGCGGCCCGACTCGGCTGATGCCACCCTTGGACTTGCGATCGGAAACCGATCGGTTTACTGTACTGGAAACCGATCGGTTTCCGAGCCTGTGGAGGTAGCCATGACCGCATCGAAGAACAAGATGCCCAGCCACGAGTCCCGTCCCACGATTCACATTCCGGGGACCACCAGCCACACCATCGCCCCACGCGCAGAACGCCACAGCCGCGAGGGAACGCTGCGCTACCTCAAGGCTGGCACCGGGGCTCCCGTGATCCTGTTGCACACCGTGCGCACGCAGGCCGAGCACTTCCGCCACCTCATCCCGCTGATCGCGGACCACTACACCGTGTACGCCCTCGACCTGCCGGGGATGGGCTACTCCGAGATCGTGCCCGGCGCCTCGTACGACGAGCCGGCCATGCGCGCGGGTGTCGAGCGGCTCCTGACCGAACTCGACCTCCACGACGTGACCCTGGTCGGGGAGTCCATGGGGGCGGTGCTCGCCCTGACCGCCGCGGCCGACCTGCCCGAGCGGGTCCGGCGCGTCGTCGCGGTGAACACCTACGACTTCCCCGGCGGGATCGCCCGCTCCAGCCTTCTCGCCCGTGTGGTGGTCAGCGGTGTCCTCACTCCAGGAGTGGGCCCGGTGGTCGCCGGGGTGGAGCCCAAGCCCGTCGTCCGCCGGATCCTGCAGGGCGGGCTGGTCGACAAGACCGCGCTGCGGGAGGACTACCTCGACGAACTCCTCCAGGTGGGCGGCCGCCCCGGCTACTCGACCGTCGCCCGGGGCGTGTACCAGAGCCTGCCCAGCCTCGTCGCCGCCCGCTCGCGCTACCCCGAGGTCAAGGCACCCGTCCACCTCGTCTACGGGGAGAACGACTGGTCCCGGCCCTCGGACCGCGAGGCCAACAAGAAGCTGCTGCCCGCCGCCGCCTTCACTCAAGTGCCGAAGGCCGGCCACTTCATCGCCCTGGAACGACCCGACGTGCTGGCCGACCTGCTGACCGCGCTGGCGTGACTGCCCCGAGAGCCCTGTAGCCACCCCCGTTCGGGTGTAGCGCATGACCGGGACCGGTTCGACCATGTCGCGTGACAGCGTCGCGGCATGCAAAGGAGCGGCACATGGCAGAGATGCAGATCGAGTTCGATGTTCCGGCGGAGATGCGTGACGGCACGGTGCTGTGCGCCGATGTCTACCGGCCCGTGGGCGTGGGACCGTGGCCGGTGCTGCTGATGCGGCTGCCGTTACGGCAAGCAGATGCCCCTTCTGCCCGCGGCGTTCAATCCCCTGGCGGCGGCCCGGCACGGGTTCATGGTGGTCATCCAGGACACCCGTCGCCGGTTCGCCTCCGGAAGGGGAGCGGGAGCCGTGGACGTACGAGGAGAGCGACGGGTACGACACCGTGCGGTGGGCCGCCGCCCTGCCCGGCTCGAACGGCTCGGTCGGGGACGGCGAGGCGAGGTTGAGCCGGACCGTGCACTCGCCCTCGGTCTCGACGGAGGCGATCGAGAGGGAGTCGTCTCGGCCGCAGTGGTGATGGCCTCGCTGAGCGCTCACAGCTGTTCGGGACCGTCTGACCTTTGACGCAGAGAGGTGCCGTTCCTCGGACACTTCCCGGTGTCGGCGGCGGAAGTCCTCGTGGGCACGAGACTAGGCCGCCGACAAGCCGTCGAGGAGGAGGTCGCCGAGCTGGGAGAACGCGTCCCCGGCGGTCAGCCCGGTGCGTTCGAGCAGGGTCCCGGACTGCACGGCATCAATGGTGACTGCCACGACCTGGGCGGCGAAATGCCCGTTGAGCGCGCGGAAAACCCCGGTCTGCACGCCCTCCTCGATCAGTTCGTGGACCCGTTGCGCGGCGGCGGCGGAGTTCTCGCGGTAGATCTGTGCGGTCGGTTCGTAACCGACCATGTCGTCGTAGAAGGCGTGGGAATGCCGGCGCATGGCCGTGCCGACGCCGACGAGGTAGACGTGGATGCGCTGCCTGGGGTCGGGCTCGGCCTGGACAGCCTGTTCGATCTCGGCCGTCGCCTCCCGGAAGAAGGCGCGGGTGACCGCCAGGACCAGCTGTTCCTTCGTGGAGGCGAGGCTGTACAGCGTCGCCTTGGAGCACTCCAATCGCTGGGCGAGCTCGTCCATGGTCACCGCGGTGAAGCCTTCGGCCAGGATGATCGCCTCGGCCTGGCGCAGCAGCTCGTCCCGCCGACGTGTGTCGACGACCCGCCTGCGCGCCGTTCGGCGCGGGCGTCGGTCACGCGAGTCAGTTTGGGCCGTCACCACAACAGTCTCCCAGGAGCGTCCCCACCGGAAGCGGGGAGTGATTGTCCAGGCCGCCGGAAAGTCGACCCTGGCTAGCGGGTACCAGCGTACCGTCTAACGTACCCACAGTGAGCCCCCGTGAGTGACGTTCAGGCAAGGGTGCCGGAACTGTTCGGGACGCGTCTCCTGGTCCGATCCGGCCGGCGTCTCGGTGATCAGGGCGTTGTCAGTACGGCCCGGTCAGCGTGGCTGGGCCGGACAACGACGAATCGATGCAGTGGATGAGCACCTGCTCGCCCCTGGCTCGCGGTTACCGGATGGAGGATCCGATGGAGATGCCGCCGTCCACGTCGAGGACGATGCCGGTGATGTAGCCGGCGGCTTCGCTGGCGAGGAAGGCCGCGGCTTCGGCGATGTCCTCGGGCCTGCCGGTGTGGCGCATGGGGATCTTGTTGGTGAGTTTGTCGCGTGCGGGGCCGTTCATGGAGGCGAGCATGGGTGTGTCGATGAGGCCGGGGGCGATGGCGTTGGCGGTGATGCCGTGGCGGGCGCCTTCCAGCGCGAGGGTGCGGGTCATGCCGACGATGCCGGCCTTGGCGGCCACATAGTTGGTCTGGCCGAAGTTCCCGCGCCAGGACATGGACGAGAAGCTGACGATACGTCCGTAGCCCTGACGTTTCATGGGGCCGAACGCGGCGCGGGCGCAGTGGAAGCCGCCGGTGAGGCTGACGCCGATGACCGCGTGCCAGTCGTCGTCGGTGATGTCCTCGACGCGATTGTCGCGGATGATGCCGGCGTTGTTGACCAGCACGTCGAGGCGGCCGAGATCGGCGGTGACGCCGGTGATCCAGGCGTTGACCTGGGCGGAGTCGGTCACATCTACCACGTCGGTGCGGAGTTTCGCGTCGTGGGCGTTGGCGATTGTCTCGACGGCGTCGGTGAGGGCCTGTTCGTTGACGTCGGCCAGCGCGACGGTGGCGCCCTCGGCGGCGAAGCGGGTCGCCATGGCGAGGCCAAGGCCTTGTGCGGCGCCGGTGATGGCGACGACCCGTCCGTGGTAGCGATTCACTTGGTGTCTGCTTTCGTGGTCCGGGGTGCGAGGAAGGCCCGCAGGGCGTCGGCCACTGAGCTTGCCGTCCAGTTGTCGGCGAAGGTGGCAAGTTCCTCGCGCAGGGCGTGCTCGGGGGCGAGGCCGTCGATGCGGTGCAGGAGTGTCTTGAGCCGTTGCTGGGCGGGGCTGTTGCGGTCGGCCAGTTGGTGGCAGACGCGGGTGGCGGTGTCGTGGAGGTCGGCCTCGGGCACGATCGCGTGGATCCAGCCGGTGTTCGCGAAGGCAGTCGCGGGCAGCAGTTCGCCGGTGAGCAGGAGCCAGCGAGACAGTCCGCGTCCGACCGCACCGGGCAGCCGGACGCTTGACCCGCCGGCCGGTACCAGCCGCTGCTTGACGTGGCCGTCGCCGATGAGGGTGGTGTCGGCGGCGATGACGACATCGCAGGCCAGGGCGAGTTCGAGGCCGCCGGCGACGGCGTGACCGTGCAGGACGGCGACCCATGGTTTTGGGCTGGCCGCGATGCGGCTGAAGCAGGCCGATACGTCGGCCAGGAAGCCGACCGGGTTGTCGCCCTGCTCGTGCAGCTGGAGGAACTGGTGGAAGTCCCCGCCGGCACAGAAACTCGGCCCCCTGCCTGCCACGGCGATGACCGCAGTGCCGGGGTCGGCCTCGGCGCTGGTGATCTGCCTGTCCAGGGCCTCGATGAGGGTGACGTCGAGGGCGTTGCGCCGCTCGGGGCGGTTGAGCAGCAGCCATCGGACGGTGCCGCGTTGTTCGACGAGCAAGGGCTCGGTGTCGGTGTCGGTCACGGTGTCTCTCGGCTGGAAAGTTCAGTGCGTCGGCTGTTGCGCAGCAGGTAGCGCTGGGTCTTGCCGCTGGGGGTTTTGGGCAGGGCGTCGATGAAGTGGATGGTGCGCGGGTAGGCGTGGGCGGCGTAGCGGGTCTTGACCAACTGCTGGAGTTCGGTGGCCAGTTCGGGTGAGGCGTCGTGGTCGTCGCGCAGGACGACGTACGCCTCGATGACCTCGCCGCGGACCTCGTCGGGTGCGCCGATGACGCTGCACTCGGCGATCGCGGGGTGCTGGGTGAGGACGCTCTCGATCTCGAACGGCCCGATCCGGTAGCCGGCCATGATGATGACGTCGTCGTCGCGGGAGGAGAAGAAGAAGTCGCCGTCGGCGTCGATGCGTCCGGCGTCGCCCGTGAGGTACCAGCGGCCGTCGGCGGTGAACTTGGCGTCGCTCTGCCCTGGGATCTGGTAGCCGCTGAAGGTCATCAGCGGGCTGGCGGCGACGTCGATCGCGACCCGGCCGAGCACGCCTGGCCCGGCGGGCTCGTCCTTCTCGTCGGCCAGGACCGTGAGGCTCCAGCCGGGCACCGGGCGGCCCATCGATCCGGCCTTGAGGGGGCGGGCTAGTTCGGGGTGGTGGTGGTTGGCCAAGGGCATGCCGACCTCGGTCTGGCCGAAGTGGTCGTGCACGGCCAGGCCGAGCGCGGCGCCGGCCCACTCGTTGACCTCGGGAGTCAGGGGCTCACCCGCGCTGGACGCCCGTTCCAGGCGCAGGCCCTGGGGCACCGGCACGGTCGAGGAGCGCAGCCCCCGGTACACGGTCGGGGCGGCGGCGAAGTCGGTGACCTGGTGGTCGAGGAGGGTGCGCCAGGTGGTCTCCGGGGAGAACCCGCCGGACAGCAGCAGGCTGGGGATGCCGGCGGCCATCGGGGCGACGATCGCGGCGTACAGCCCGTAGGCCCAGCCGGGGTCGGCGGCGCACCAGTAGCTGCTGTCACCGGTGACGCCGAGGCCGTACTCCAGGTAGACCTGCCATCCGGCGATGTAGGAGACGGGGTGGATGACCCCTTTGGGCTTGCCGGTGGTGCCGGAGGTGAACATGTGCACCAGCGGTCCGTCCCCGCTGGTGGTGACGGCGGGCACCGGTTCCGGGGACGCGGCGGTGACGAGGTCGGCCAGCAGGGTGTCACCGGGGGAGGCTGCCGCTCCGGTGACGACGACGCGGCGCTGGGGGTCGTCCGGCATGTCGGGGCCCGGGTCGAGTTTGTGGCGCTGGTCCGGGTCGACGACCACGACGTGCGCACCCGAACCTTCCAGGCGCAGGGCGATGGCCTGGGGCGCGAACGCGGTGAACAACGGGACGTAGACCGCACCCAGCCGCCAGATCGCCAGAATGACCGTGACCAGGTCGGTGCTCTTGCCCATCAGGGCCGCCACCCTGTCCCCCGGACCGACGCCAAGGCCTTGCAGCGCCCGGGCACAGCGGTGCGAGTCCGAAGCGAGCTCGCCGTAAGACAGCGTGGAAGCTCCACCCGCCCCGTCGACCACGGTGAACGCGACGCGGTCGGCCGGGTGTTGGTCGCACAACAGCCAGGCCGCGTCCACGGAAGGGGCCGCGAAGGTCGCGGTCAGTTCGGCGACCCGGTCGGCGGCGCTCATCGCTGGTCCTTCCGGTCGATGACCGGCAGGACCAGACGGCTGGGGTGGTTCGGTCCGTGATGGATGTGGTTGACGGCGGGGATCATCTGCTCCTCGCTCTCGCGGGCGATGACGCCGCCGGTGTTGGTGTTGCGGTCGTAGCGGGGGAAGTTGCTGCTGGAGACGTCCACACGGATGCGGTGACCGGGCAGGAACACATTCGAGGTGGCCGTCATGTCGACGGTGATCTCGTAGACCGTGCCGGGCTCCATCAACTCCTCCGTGGCCAGGCCGCCTCGATAGCGGGCGCGCAGGATCCCGTCGCACAGGTTGATCGCTTTGCCGTCGGGGAAGACGTCGACGAGCTTGGCGGTGAAGTCGGTGTCCACCGCCGAGGAGGAGACGAACAGGGTCAGGCTGACCGGACCGGTGACCTCGACAGGCTCCTCCAGCACGGGGCCGGCGAAGCACAGGACGTCCTCACGGCCGGCGACGGTCCGCTGGTCGACCGGGCCGCAGAGTTCCAGGGTCACCGGCATGGATGCTCCGCCGGCGGTGGGGACCGGGCGGCGCGGGTCGTAGAGGTAGGTGTCGTGCCCGGCGCCGGTAGGCGGTTCGGTCGTCAACGTGCCGTCGCCGCCGGCTGTGTTGGCGTGGCCGGTGCTGCTGAGGTGGAAGTCGGTCCACTGCGTGTCGGGCAGCGGCCACTCCTGCTCGTCGCGCCACTGGTCGATGCCCATCACGAAGATCTTCACCGGTGCCACGTCGTCCAGAGCGGTGGTGTCGTCGCGGAGCCAGCGGTCGAAGAACTTCACATGCAGGCCGGTCAGGCCCAGCATCTGCGCACTGGCCAGCGGGCCGAAGGAGCGGTCGGGATAGACGCCGGTCGATGACATGTGATCCCACGGACCGATGATCAGCCGCTGCCCCTCACGTGCCTGCGCACTGCCCGCCTGCCTGCGGGCAGTGGTGTAGGTGCGCACGGTCTGCCCGATGTACAGGTCGTACCAGCCACCGATGTTGAGCGCCGGGGCCGTGACGTTCTTGAGCTCGGGCGTGAGCTCCATGGCGTCCCAGTACCCGTCGTGGGACGGGTGGGCCATCCAGTCGTCCCACCACTTCCCGTACTCCGCCAGGACCGGAACCTCACCCGTCGGCAGCACCTCGTTCAGCGGCTCCGGGAACAGGAACGCCTGACCGAGCTGCTGCAGCTGCGACACGGAGCCCTCGCCGGCCGCCAGGGACCGCTGCGCGTCGGCCGCGTACATCATGGCGTTCCACACCGTGACCAGGCTCAGTGACAGCGCACCGCCCGCGGAGAACCAGGGCGCCTCATAGTTGTCGATCGAGGTGAAGGCCGGCGCGATCGCCTTGAGCGCGGGAGTACCGGTCACGGCGGTCTCCCACTGGACCATCCCCAGGTAGGACGCCCCGTACATGCCCACCGTGCCGTCCGACCACGGCTGGTCAGTGATCCAGGCGACGGTGTCCTCACCGTCGGCCCGGTCGGCCATATGAGGAACGAACTCGCCCTCCGAGCGGTGGGTGCCCCGGCAGTCCTGCACCACCACGGCGTAACCAGCCTCCAGCAAAGCGGGGAGATTGGGCAGGATTCCCCCCAAAGTGATGCCCATCACGTCCTTGCCGTACGGCATGCGCACCAGCAGTGTCGGCCCTTGCCCCTCGGCCGGATGCCACACGTTGGCGGCCAGGGCCACGCCGTCACGCATCGGAACCCGGACATCTATGTCGTATACGTGCTGCATCGACGCTCCTCATTGAGCTGACGGTGTTGCTGCGGGTGCGGGTACGTTAGGAGATACTCTCGTACCCTGTCAATTACCAAGATGCCTTGCGACCGACCACCGGTGCGGGCTCCTCCGCCCGGCACCGGCGGCAGATCGCCCAACGACGGGAACCACCCGGCGGAACCTCAGGGGGAAGTTGTGACGGTGGGTGGCAACACGCCAGGTCGAGATATCAACGGTGGCCGCTGGACCCTTGGTCGTAGGCATGGGAGTTCTCCAGCACCGGGTCTCGGTGTGCCTGCTTTGGCGACTGCGCGGATGGCCGCACAGTGGCCCGCCGGCAGTAGCCGGACGAGAAGCGCCGAAAAAGGGTGACGACCCACCAGACCGTTTGCATCTCGGTGCACCGTGGGCCACATTCACGCAGGTCAGACACAGCGTCCGCAGGGTGACTGCCTGAAAGCCCAGGACACCCGGCCAGCGCAGACACTTCAAGTGGACCGACTGGTCGCAACAGTCTGACCTGCGAAAAGCGCCGACCAAGAGAGCATGTGCGTTTTGGCATCAGCGCGAAATCCCTGACCCGCATTCATGCAGGTCAGAACTTGATCCGGATGGTCCTCGCGCAGTGCAGTGCCACGCCATCGAGTGAGGCCAGGCCGTTGGTCGTGAGCATGCCGAGCCAGTCAGGCGATGCGGGGCATCACGGACGTCGAGCATGGCGGCACACTTGCGCACCAGGTCATGCGCTTCCACGGTGCGCCCCGGCGGGCAGCGGCGTCGCGGTCAGCACGGGATATCAGTTGCTTCGCGCGGAGCCACGACAGTGGTGCGTACTGGTTGCACGCGGGCTCAGATGACGCGGTCGGCCACCCGTACCCGCTCGGCTGCCTGGAGCGCGGTTCGCAGCTCGGCGGCGGGAACGGGGCGGCCAGGCGCTGTGAAAATCTGTGTATCGGGCGTAGAGGGATCGGCAAGGTAGAGGCGGGTGTAGGCGGTGGCATCGGGTTCGAAGCGCCAGCTCTGCGCGAGCGAGCCGGTGTCGATGGTGTCGAATCCCAGTCGGTTGATCAGCGTCGCCGCGTCGGTTTTCGCGCCGGCGTCGTCACCGGCGATCGGCAGTGCGGTGCGGTCGGCGGCCGCCGGGTTCTCCGAGGGGCGGGCCAGCTGGGGGATGTGGTGAGCCAGGATGCTGTTGAACGCCTTGACCAGCCGGGCTCCCTCGAAGTGCCGGTGGACCAGCTCACTGGTGGTGACCTTGTCATCGTCGAGCTCGGCGATCCGGCCGTCGCGGGACGGGTAGTAGTTGCTGGTGTCCAGCACTGTCTTGCCCGCGAGCAGTGCGGCCGGGACGGCGGTGTGCGCAGTGAGCGGTACAGACAGCAGGACGAGGTCACCAGCCTGGGCCGCCTGCTCGACCGTGCCGGCCGTGGCCAGCGGGCCCAGCTCGGCGATGAGGCCGGCGAGGCTCTGCGGGCCTCGGGAGTTGGACACCACGACGGGGATGCCTGCCGCGACCGCGAGGCGCGCGACGGCGGCGCCGATGTTTCCGCTTCCGATGATGCCGAGGGTGGTCATGTCTACTCCTGCTTTGGATTGAGGGAGGGGGGCCATGTCGTGCAGTGGTCACGGCGGCGCCGGCACCGATACCGCTCCGGAACCGGCCTTTACCGGCGCGGAGACCAGACCTGAAGACCCGGCCGGCCGTCGAACCGGAAACACGGGGACCTGTCCAGCGAGGGCGGCGAACTCGTCCGAAGTGGCGGGCCGCAGCATGGACAGGCGCAACCGTGAGTCCTCAGTTCGCCTGGAGGTAGGGGTAATCGGTGTAGCCCTCTGCGCCGGATACGTAGAACAGTTCCGGCCGCGGCTCGTTCTCCGGGTGGCCACCCTGCCAGCGCTCGACCAGGTCGGGGTTGGCGATGATGGCCCGGCCCACGACTACGGCGTCGGCGTGGTCGGCCTCGATCCGCTGTATCGCGTCCTCGCGGGTGGTCTGCCCTCCGAGAAAGCCGCTGTTGACGAGCAGCTTGCCGTCGAAGCGCTGCCGCAGCTCCTGGACCAGCTCGCCGCCCGGCTCGGTGTGCAGTACGGAGAGGTAGGCCAGGCCCAGCGGGCGCAGCTGGTCCACCAAAGTGCCGTAGGTGGCCAGGACGTCGTCCCGGTCGGTCTCGAAGACGTCCGCGAGGCTGATCTCCGGCGAGATCCGCAGCCCGACCCGCTCGGCACCCACGGCCTCGGCGACCGCCGTGACCACCTCGACGACGAAGCGAGCCCGGTTCTGCGGCGAGCCGCCGTATTCATCGGTGCGCTGGTTGGCCGCCGGGGAGAGGAACTGGTGGAGCAGGTAGCCGTTGGCGCCGTGGATCTCCACGCCGTCCGCTCCCGCCTCGACGGCCCGGCGAGCCGCGGCGACGAAGTCCGCCAGGGCCGCCTGGGCCTCTGCGGTGGTCATCGCTTCCGGTACGGGGTAGGGCTGCTCGCCCTTCCCCGTGAACGTCTTGCCGTCGATGGCGATCGCGCTGGGGGCGAGAACGCGACGGCCGCCGTTGACGTCGGGGTGTGCGGCGCGGCCGGCGTGCATGATCTGCAGGACGATGCGGCCGCCCTCGGCGTGCACCGCCTCAAACACCCGCTGCCAGCCGGCCGCCTGCTCGTCGGTGGCGATACCCGGCGCGCCGACCCATCCCTGCGACGCGTGGTCGGGGTAGGTGCCCTCGGTGATGATCATTCCGACGCTCGCCCGCTGCCGGTAGTACTCGACCATCAGGTCCCCGGGGATGCCGGAGGAACCGGCCCGGACCCGCGTCAGCGGTGCCATGACGATGCGGTTGGCGAGCTCGATCTTCCCGAGGGTGACCGGGGAGAAGAGTGACGGAACAGGGGAAATTTCTGAGGTGTTGACGGGCATGGGTGTCCTTCTGCAATGCGGTGGAGAGCGGGGGGAAGGCCATTCCGGTCCTTCACTGTAGCCCATGTACGCATCAACGCGAACATGGGTCACTATTACCCTTCCCTCATGGCCAGCCGTACCGCATCTCCGCTCGTTCACCCCGACCCGGACGACTTCGACCTCTTCAAGGTCATGAGTGCACTGACCGACGAGACGCGGCTCGCCATCGTCGTCGGACTCGCCGCCTCACCCGGCCTGGCCTGCAGCGTCTTCAGGCAGGACGTCACCGTCCTCAAGGAGGGCGCCGCCCGCGTGACACCCCGCGCGGACACCGACAGCGCCTGACGCTTCGAGGCGCCCCTGCGTGGACGCGATCAGGACGGCCCGGCGACCGGCGGACACATCCCGAACCGGTGCCGATCCGGCCTTCCGTAGCGGCTGGACCCAGCTTTCTGGAAACGTATCCCGGTCTGTGTGCCGAAGCGGGCCGGCCTGGATCGCCGGTTTGGAAAACCGCGTCTCCTTGGGTCAACCATGAGGCTTATCACCTAAGGCTTGCCCGCCCGGACAGTGTGGGCAGGTTTCCGCGGGAGCCTGATGCTGAGCCGACTGCACAGAATCCTGGCCCGGCGCATCGCCCGTCGGCCTGGTGGACCTCGCAAACCGTACGGCCCACAGGCGGGAGCGAGGCGGTGACGGGCAGCCCCAAGGAGGTTCCCTAGCGGCCTGGCCCCACCGTCGATACGGCGGGCGTAGGTGGTGCGCCACCGCCTCGGTGGCGGCCAGTCATACGAGTTCCGGCGAAGCGCGGCGTCAATACGACGCCGAGCGGTGCAGCCGGCGGGCCCGTCTCCCGCCGGCGGGTCTGCGGGATGTGTCCGCCGGTCGCCGGGCCGTCCCGTCCGGGTCCGGGCCGGGCTGCACGGGTGTCAGGCGCTGTCGGTGTCCGCGCGGGGTGTCACGCGGGCGGCGCCCTCCTTGAGGACGAGGTCGATCAGTCCGGGGAACCGCTGGTCCAGTTCTTCCTTGCGCAGGGTGTTGAAGCGACGGGTGCCGACGTCGTGCTGCCGGATGACGCCGGCCTCGCGCAGGACGCGGAAGTGGCGGGTCAGCACGGAGGCGGTGACGTCCTGCCTGAAGACACTGCAGGCCAGGCCGGGTGAGGCGGCGAGTCCGACGACGATGGCGAGCCGCGTCTCGTCGGTCAGTGCACTCATGACCTTGAAGAGGTCGAAGTCGTCCGGGTCGGGGTGAACGAGCGGAGATGCGGTACGGCTGGCCATGAGGGAAGGGTAACGCCCCCTTCATGTTCGTGTTCACGCGAACATGCGTTACGGTGAAGGAGCAGGCCCGGCCGGAAGAAGGCCGCCGGGCGTGCCCCTCCCCCTCCCCCTCCCCCTCCCCCTCCCCCTCCCTGCAAGGAGAACCACGGCATGACCACTGTCGCCGCGTACGCAGCCCCTGCCGCCAAGGCTCCGTTGGAGCGCACCACCATCGAACGTCGCGCGGTCCGGGAGCACGACGTACTGATCGACATCAAGTTCACCGGTGTCTGTCACACCGACGTCAGCCAGGCCCGCGAGGGCTGGGGCAAGGCCATCTTCCCGATGGTCCCGGGCCACGAGATCGCAGGCGTCGTCTCCGAGGTCGGCCCCGGCGTCACCAAGTACAAGGTTGGCGACCGTGTGGGCGTCGGCTGCCTGGTCGACTCCTGCCGCGAGTGCGACAACTGCAAGGCCGGCCTTGAACAGATGTGCACCAACGGCGGTATGACCCCCACGTACGGCGCCATCGGCCGTGACGGCGAAGTCACATACGGCGGCTACTCGCAGAAGGTCGTCGTCGACGAGAACTACGTCGTGCGCATCCCCGACGGCCTCTCCCTCGACGTGGCCGCGCCGCTGCTGTGCGCCGGCATCACCATGTACTCCCCGCTGAAGCAGTGGGGTGTGGGCCCCGGCAAGAAGGTCGCCATCCTCGGCCTCGGCGGTCTCGGCCACATGGGCGTCAAGATCGCACACGCGCTCGGCGCGGAGGTCACCGTCCTGTCGCAGTCTCTGCGCAAGAAGGACGACGGCCTGCGCCTGGGCGCCGACCACTACTACGCCACCGGCGACCCGGCCACCTTCCAGGAACTGGCCGGCACCTTCGACCTCATCTTCTCCACCGTCTCGGCGCCGCTGAACTTCGACGCCTACCTCAGCCTGCTCAAGATGCCCGGTGCGCTGGTGAACGTCGGTGTCCCCGAGGAGGCGATCTCCCTCAACCTCTTCTCCCTCATCTACGGCAACAAGACCCTCGCCGGTTCAGCGATGGGCGGCATCGCCGAGACCCAGGAAATGCTCGACTTCTGTGCCGAGCACGGCCTCGGCGCGGAGATCGAACTCGTCGCCGCGTCCGAGATCAACGAGGCGTTCACGCGGATGGAAGCCAGCGACGTGCGCTACCGGTTCGTGATCGACAACGCGACCATCTGAGACCCACCGCACCCACCGCACCCGCTTTGACATGTGACTTACATCAAGAACGGAGCACACCCCATGACCGCAACAAAGGCGAACGAGTCCAGGACGCGCCAGAGCGAACCGGCTGCGGAGGTCGTCGGCCGCCTTCGCGCGACGTTCAACACCGGCGTCACCCGCGGACTGGACTGGCGCGTCAACCAGCTGCAGCGGCTGCGGGCGATGCTGGTCGAAAACGAGAAGGAGCTGCTAGAAGCGCTCTGGGCGGACCTGAGGAAGAACGCCACCGACGCGAAGATGGCGGAGATCGACCTCACCGTCGGTCACATCGACGAGACGCTGGCGAGCCTCGAGAACTGGCTTCAGCCCCGCCCTGTGGAGGTTCCTGCCCTCTTCGGTCCCACGACAACGGCTCACACCAAGTACGACCCGCTCGGGGTCGTCCTGGTGATCGGCACGTGGAACTTCCCGGTGCACCTCCTCATCGATCCCATCATCGGCGCACTGGCCGCCGGAAACGCCGTGGTGGCCAAGCCGAGCGAGATCTCGGTGCGCACCTCGGCGGTGCTTTCCCGCCTCCTGCGCCAGTACTTCGACGCCGCCGTCCTCACCGTGGTCGAGGGAGGCGCCGAGGAGACCACGGCCCTCCTGGCCCAACGCTTCGACCACATCTTCTACACCGGCAACGGCACGGTCGGCCGGATCGTCATGGCCGCGGCAGCCAAGAACCTCACACCCGTCACGCTTGAACTCGGGGGCAAGTGTCCGATCTTCGTGGCGCCCGACGCCGACGTGGACGAGGCTGCGAAGCGGCTGGTCGGAGGCAAGTTCTTCAACGCGGGACAGTCGTGCGGAGCAGTGGACTACGTTCTGGCTGATTCGGCCACCGCTGCCGCGCTGGTTCCCGCCCTCCGCAAGGCGCTCGAAGCCCAGTTCGGCTCCACACCGCAGACCGCACCCGACTACGGCCGGATCGTCAACCAGCGGCATTTCGACCGGCTCACCCGTCTGCTGGACTCCGGCCAGGTGGCGGTGGGAGGCCAGCACGACCGTGACGACCTGTACATCGCACCGACGGTCCTCACCGACGTCGACCCCGCATCACCGGTCATGAAGGAGGAGATCTTCGGTCCGATCCTCCCCATCATCGAAGTCGCCGACCTCGACGCCGCCATCGACTTCATCAACGAACGCGACAAGCCGCTCGCGCTCTACGCCCTCACCACTTCCGAGGCCACCAAGTCACGCCTGGTGAACGAGACGTCCTCCGGCGGCCTCGCCTCGGGGCAGCCGGGGACGCACGTGCTCCTGCCTGGCCTGCCTTTCGGTGGCGTCGGCGAAAGCGGAATGGGCCGCTACCACGGTCTGTACTCCCTCGAGGCGTTCAGCCACCTCAAGGCTGTCGTGGACGTGCCGCTCAGCTAGCGAGGCGCCGCAGGTCCACCGAGCGGCTCCCCGCAGGGCTGAAGATCACTCCACGGGTGGAGGTGGGCACCGGCCGTCCCGTCGGGCAAGGCCCGCTCGGCGGGCGCCGCGCGGTGCTGCGCGGGCCCGGCGCGGCCGAGGAGCGTGAGGGCCGCCTCGGGCGCCAAGTCCCGGCGGGCCGCGGCGACTTCTTCGAGGTCCCAGACCGCCTGGCCGACCACGGTGCGGCGGTTACCGCTGCGCTCGATGGTGCCACGCAGCAGCAGCCCTGAATGGAAGGTCTTCTGCGCGCGCTCCGCGTGGCTGTCCTCGAAGAAGGCCAAGTCGATCATGCCCGAGCCGTCCTGCAGCGTCACGGAGATCACGCGCTTGCCGGACGGGATCGGCGGGGTATGGGTGGCAGCGCGCACACCGGCGACGAAGACCGGCTGACCAGCGTGCAGCGACTGCAGATGCTTGGCGTCGTTGGAACGCCTTCACTGCGCGCCTCGGTCCCTCACGAAGCCGTAGAGAGCTGCGGGCAACACGGCTGGACTTGACACAGAATCGACGTGGTAGATCTCGGTGATCTTGCCGTCCATCACGCGGACGATGTCGGTGCCCTTGATGTCGACCGGGTTACCGCTGGCGGGGAACCCGAAGGCGTCTCCCGTGTGGGTCCCGGTCACCCGCCAGTGCAGGACCGCCCAGCCATCGGCAAGCTCCTGCTGGAACAGGATCCGGTGCTGCGTGCCGGTGAATCCGTCACGGACCGTGGCGATCAGCGCTCGCATGCCGTCGATGCCCGAGGCGGCGTCACCAGCGGGGTTGTGGTCGATCACATCCGGGGCGAACACCTCGTCCGCCCCGGCGCCGTCGCCGGTGTCGTACAGCTCAAGATTGCGCGCGGCGACCGGTAACGCGGTGCTCGTGGCCGAGCGCATCAATCTCGCTTGAGGTACTGGCCGTGCTGATCGCAGTCATGAGGTCCTCCATGGTCTGTGGTGCGGGCTGCCCCGGCTACAGTTCCGCAGCCGAACCAGTTACTTCAATTGAACTAATGGAGCGAGCGCGAGTGACCCGGAACACTCTCCTACCGGGGTGCCCGATCGCCTGGTTCCTGACCACGCCGGGCCAGCCCGGGCGACGCAGATCGTGCGGGAACTGAACTGCTGATCGGCCCGAAAACGCTTCACCGAACTGCGGTCTGCACCACCGGCCGGCAGCTCGCAGCCTGCTCACCGAGGGCCGTGCGCGGTTATTCAAATCGTCGCGCAGCGGATACCAAGCCGCCGTTCGATCTCCCGTTTACGACTTGTGCTTACAACTTGCCCGTCCTGAAATCTGCGCTGCTCTTGAGGACGGCGGAGTCCATGTTCCAGTTCTCTGGCTGGACCCTCTCCCAGAGGCTTCCCTTACCGAGTTCCCTTCCCAACTGGTCTTCGCGACGGAACCACTCCTCAGCGCTTCTGATCCTGTTGGGGTGGATTTCGTCGAGCAGGGCATAGTCCCTGGTGATGATTCCGTGCTTCCACACGTTCCAGAAGCCCGTGAAATTGTCGCGGAAGCTCATGGTGCTCTTGTCGTTGGGATCGGCGTTGTATCCGGCAGGGTGATCAGCGATCCCCTCCAGATCCGGACTGTTCCAGTATGTTTCCAGATCGGTGTCGATGTACTGCGCCGGATGTCCGGTGACCTTCTCGAACGCGGCGGCCATTTCGGTGTAGGTCATGTGCTCGATGGCGACTTCGAGGTCCATGCCGTTGGCCCGTTCCGGATGGTCGAAGAGCCAGCGGACATAGAATCCGCAGTCTTCGAGAGCCACATGCGGAACGGCGCCCTCGCCGAGCGGGACTCGCCACGTGACAACACCGTCCTCGATGGCGGGTTGCATGGGTGTGAGTGGCGAGATCACCATCTCGATGTAGGGACCCGACGTAAAGACCGCTGCCCCCATCCGGTCCCTGTTCTTTTCGTTCTGGAACAGTACCCATTCGGCCATGCGACCCTTGCCGTCATAGTGGCCGGTGCGGAACCTGGAGTCGTAGCCTGATTTCTTGAGGGCGTAGTCGAGGTTTCCGTAGACGAAGAACTTGATTCCTTCTTCGATCGCTATCTCGTAACTGCGGAAGGCCCAGTAGGTCTCGGTCTTCTCACCGGTGTTGAACCCGTCGATGTTGATGAACGCCCCGTCACAGCCGCGAAATCCTTCGCGCAGCACGTCCTCGTCGGCGAATGACCCTTCGAGGATGGAGACGTTGCCGAGCGCGAGGAGAGCCTGGGCCCGGGCAGAGGTGGCGTCCCGTGTGAGGACCCGGACGGAGTACTTCTTGTCGGCGACGAGAGCACGAACGATGGGCATCCCTTGAGCCCCCGTGCCGCCTACTACGAAGATGGTCGAGGTGGCATGAGAAGACATGATCTTTGACTCCGAGGTTGAGTATGGACGCGCTCAGCGCACGCTGTTGCCGGCGCGTTCGGGGCTGATTCCTACAACAACTTGGCGATCAAGGGCACCGGCTGGCTGACGCCGCGCGGGCGTGGGCCACGGGACAGCGGAAACCAATCGGTTTCCAGCACGGTACACCGATCGGTTTCTAGCGGCAAGCGCCCGTATCCAGATCTTGGCCATCGCCTGGCGCGGAGGCACCTGTGCGCTCGGAGAGAGGACCAACCGCGGACTACCAGGAGGCCAGGGCCAGTTCAAGGATGAGGAAGTTGGGGATCGTGAAGTCGGGTTGGAGACTGGCCGCAAGGTCGATCGGGCCGACACGCATCCGGTGGCCCCGTGGGGCGAGCACGTCGCCTTCGCCACGGCCGACCCTGCCATCGGGCCTGACACAGAGCCCGCGCTCCCCCGTCACCTGCCTCACTAACACGCCGCTTGCGAAGGAGCTGTACGACCTGCGGCATTCGGCGCCGTCCGATGGTATGGCCCAGTTCCGTGTCATGTTCCGGGTCAATGACCGGAGGGGCCCGTCGACCGCGCGCTCCATTCAGGCCGTCGCGGTCACGCGACCGCGTTCAGCAGGTCGGCCACCACCTCCGGGTTCTCCAGTGCGATGAAGTGGTCTGCTCCCGGTACCTGTATGAAGTCGGCGGCGGGCAGCAGCTGCTTGTTGGCTTCCCGGTCCGAGGGCCGCGACCAGTCGTTCTCCCCATAGACGAGATGGACGGGGGCCTTGACCTCGGGGTAGCGCGAGCGGGCCGCGATGAGGCTGGGCATGTTCCGGTACAGAGCGCGGGCAACGGCCGGGAAGCCGGGACGCCTGCCTGACTGGAGAAGCTCGTCCAGGTAGTCCTCCCGAAAAGCGGCCTTGTCACCCACGCCGCCCTGCAGGATTCTGCGAAGAATGGGCTTGGGCTCCTGGCTGGCGATCACGGGACCCACCCCCGGAGCGATGATCCCGCCGACCACCACACGGGCGAGGAGACCGGAGCGGGCGATTCCATCGCGGTAGTCGTACGGGTTCACCGCGACGACGCGCCGTACCCGCTCCGGGAGATCGGCCGCGGTGGTCAGGGCGAGCACCCCGCCCAACGACTCCCCGACCAACGTCACGTCGTGGAGGTCGAGTTCGGTGAGGAGCCGTTCGACGCCCGCGCGCAGCGCCGGCTCTTCGTACGACGCACCGGGCACGATCTCCGAATAGCCCATCCCCGGCAGATCGAGGGCGTACACGGTGTACTGATCCGCGATCAGCGGGATGAGGTGGCGGAAGTGCTCGGCCTGCGTGCGCAGAGTGTGCAGCAGGACCAGGGGAGCACCGGTGCCCGCTTTGAGGTAGCGCAGGGTGCCCTCGCGGCTGCGGCTTCCTGCGCGCGGGGCGATGGTGTGGCTGGTGGTCCCCGGAATGTGAATCGTGGGACGTGACTCCTGGTCGGACATGTCGCCGTTTCCTTCTGGGTGAACTGCGTATGGGTGATGCGGATACGGTCGGGCAGGCGGGGTGGGGCGCGGCCACAACCCTCACCGTGGTCTGCGGCCTACTTGGCCAGCTGGGTGTACAGGTCGGCCAGGTCGCCGGCGAGGCCTGCTTTGACCTGCCGTGAGATGTCGTCGGCGAGCACCTCGTACGCTCCCGTCTCGACGCCGTCGAGGGCGAGTGCGGCGACGTCACGGGGGTCGGACTTGGGGGCGTCGACGCCGGCCGCCAGGTCGGTGTCGACGTAGCCGACATGCAGTCCGGTGACGGTGATGCCGCGTGGCTCAAGCTCCAGGCGCAGGGAGTTGCTCTGTGACCACAGGGCGGCCTTGGAGGCGCTGTAGGAGCCGCCGAGCGCCAGCCAGGACAGCACGGAGTGCACGTTGAGGAGGTGGCCGCCGCCGTTGCGCTCGATGACCGGCACGAAGGCCCGGGTGAGCAGCAGCGGGCCGTAGAAGTTGGTCTCGAACTCGCGGCGCACGTCGTCGACCGGAGAGTCCAGGAAGGACGCGCCGACCGCGGCACCCGCGTTGTTGATCAGCACGGTGACATCGTCCGCCTGCGCGGCGGCCGCCGCCACGGAGGTCGGGTCGGTGACCTCCAGCGCCACCGGGACCGCGTCCGGGTGCGTCACGCTGCGCGGGTCGCGGGCCGTGGCGTACACCTTGCCGGCCCCACGCGCATAGAGCTCCTCCACCAGGGCCTTGCCTATCCCGCGGCTGCCGCCGGTGACGAAGACGTTCGCGCCCTTGAGTGCAGTCATGACGTACTCCAAAGTGGAAAGAGGCGGGAAACTGATCGGTTTCCCGTACAGTAAACCGATCAGTTTCATGACGCAAGTCAAAGCAGGAACTGCTTCCCGGGTGCCCCCACCGGCCGGACTCGGGTAGATGTGCGATCACGTTCGGCCGCCGCAGCGTCAGACGGTCAACCGGTGAGCAGTGCGCCTTGGGGTGCGGGACTCGATGCCGCAGAGTTGCGCTGACGCATCGCCATCACCCCAGCACCTCATCCGCGTGGTCTCCATCGCACCAGGCCTCTTCGACACCCCGCTCATGGCAGGACTGCCCCAGGAGGCCCGTGACTCCCTCGGGCGACAGGTCCCTCACCCCACGCGCCTCGCCGATCCGGCCGAGTTCGCCGCCCTGGCGCGACACATCGTCGAGAACCCCATGCTCAACGGCGAGGTCATCCGCCTCGACGGCGCCATCCGCATGGCACCGCGCTGACCGACGAGACGGGCACGGGGCGCCGTCGAGGCGGATGCTTCGCAGCCGGGCCGTGAAGACGTTTTCCCCGGCCTGCCTCGAATGATGCAGAGCGCAAAGGCCGTGCGGCAGTCGGTTCGGTGGGCCTTGCCGCTGGCCTGCCAGCGGACTCTGACCAAGCCGGCCTCTGCCGCTCGCGCCTACAACCAGCCGATCTCGACGCACCCCGAAACGCTCCTGATGCAGATGCGGGGATACGCGATCGTGACGGCCGCCGAGGCGCAGGGCGATGACCTGATCGGTGAACTCGTCCGGGCCGGCTGGATGAGGATCTGGGAGGCCATGCGCCTGTCGCTCGGCGCCGATAGCGAAGAGATCGCGAGCTTCTTCGCCTGCGGCATGCTCGGCAACGCCCTTGCGGCCATTGGGCTTCCCCTGAGCACCGGACAGTAAGGGAGCGTTCCGGAAACGCGATGCGTCAGCGCATGCCTGCCGTGTCGAGCAGGGTGGTCACTGTGGGCGCGATGAGCCCCGGCAGTTTGTCGGCACCGATTCCCGCGCGGGCGCTGGCGCCGTCGAAGACCAGGATCAGCTGCCGGGCCAGCAGGTCGGGATCACTCGCGCCACCTTTCTCGGCCTCGGCACGGAGGAAACCTGCCAGGTTCGCCTTGATCCGGTGGGCCACCCGGCTTGCGGGGTGGCTCTGATCCTTGAGTTCAACCTGGACAGCCAGGTACCGGCAGCCTCGGAACTCGGGCGCACCCGACTGCGACTCCAATTGCTCGAAGACATACAGGATCCGCTCGCGGGGTGAACGGCCGTCGTCCGCCGGGGGCAGGAGCCCGGCCACGAAGGCGGCGGCGCGTTCCTCCAGGCTTGCTGCCAGCAGTTCATCCTTGCTCTCGAACAGCTGGTACATGGAGCGCTTCGACACTCCGGCTGCCTTGCACAGGGCGTCGATGCCGATGCCGACACCATCTCGGTAGGTGAGCGTGGCCGCTGCCTCCAGCAGCCGCTCTCTGGTACTTGGCTTCACTACGGTGGTCATACTGCGAGGTTAACTCGACGCGGACGAAATGAAAACCGATCGGTTTTGCCGCTTTGCCAGGGCTACCGTGGCACCGCCCACCGCGAGCGGGCATGTCAGTAGGGTTCCGCTACGCCGGGCTGCGCTCTTCTCGGGCTTCGCCTCGGCGGGGTCGCGTCGCGGCCCCTGGCGGCCGGGACCAGCCCGTCACTCCCGAAGCGGAAGAGTGTGGCCGCGATGAGGCCGACGACCATCCTCACCCAGCCCCGGTCCAGGCCCGCGCCACCTGGGCGCTATTGCAGAGGATCGAGCGAACACCGCCGGTGATCCGCCGCAGCGGCTCGGACTCCGTGAGGAAGCGCAGCAGACGGGCAGCAACTTGAGCGAGTGGTGGCACCGACCGCCGGACAGCGCATCGCGACACAGAACGACGTGACCACCAACATGCCGGGGCTTGCCGAACACGGCAAGGAGGTCAGCGCACCGATCCTGGAGACCGCGATGGCGCACGCCGAGTACAGCGGCAGCAGAACGCAGAACGCAGGAGGCAGGAGGCAGGAGGCAGGAGGCAGCCACCCTATGAGGCCTACCGCACCCGGCATGACCAGCGTGCCCATCAGCTGCGTAAATTCACACATCTCGGATCCGAGGCCGTGTTGACGGACAGTGCCCGCTACTTGCGATGATCAGATTCCTCAAGACGGATCGCGGGGGCAGAGGTGGGGCCATCTCGGAGACGCCCCGTCCTCCTTCGCCGATCTGCGCCTGGAGGGCACCAGTCATCGCAGGCAACAAGACATTTCCCAGTGCCACTTGTTGTGATCACTGCGCTCCTCGTCGGATCGGACTCAGTGGGCGATGACGGGCTCGCCCTCTGATGGCGCCAGAGCCTTGTTCGGCATCAGGAACGCGGTGAGTACCGCGCCGACCACGAAGATCCCGGCGCCCCACGCCAGGGTGGCCGTGTAGCTCTCGACCCCGGCCTGGGCCGCGGTCAGCGCGCCGGGCTGGTGCGAGGACAGGTAGTCGGTCGCGGCCGATGAGGCAACGGTTGTGAGAAGTGCCGTGCTGATCGAGCCGCCCACCTGCTGGCTGGTGTTGATCAGC
The DNA here is from genome assembly GCF_054072135.1 of Streptomyces kryoterrae. Classification (NCBI taxonomy): domain Bacteria; kingdom Bacillati; phylum Actinomycetota; class Actinomycetes; order Kitasatosporales; family Streptomycetaceae; genus Streptomyces; species Streptomyces kryoterrae. The sequence goes on from NZ_CM133358.1 coordinate 2,570,418, forward strand.
GCCGAGGCGACGCCCGCGTCCTCGTGGTGCACGCCCGCGGTCGCACCCTGGAACGCGGTGGTCATCACCGCACCGATACCGAGGCCCAGCAGGATCATGCCCGGCATGATGTCGGCGACATAGGCGCTGTCCAGCGTGAGCCGGGTCAGCAGAGCCATGCCGGACGCGGAGACCAGGAAGCCGGCGCTGACCACGATCTTCGGGCCGACCCTGGGCAGCAGCAGCGAAGGCACCGTGGTCGACGAGGCGACGATGCCGCCGACCATCGGCAGGAACGCCAGACCGGCCTCGATCGGCGAGTAGCCGATGCTGGCCTCCAGGTAGTAGGTCAGGAACAGGAAGATCGAGAACATCCCCATGCCCAGGACGAACACGGCCAGGAACGAACCGCCTCGGGTCCGGTCCAGCACGACGCGCAGCGGCAGCAGCGGATGCGCGACCCTGAGCTCCAGCCAGACGAACACCGCGAGCAGCACCACGCCGCTGATCATGGAGCCAAGGGCGACCGGGTCGGTCCAACTGGTGGATTCGACGTGCGCGAACCCGTAGACGATGCCGAACAGCGCGGCGCTCACCACGACTGCGCCCGGAATGTCGATCTTGGGTCGCGCGGTGACCACGGGCTTGGCCAGCAACAACAGCGCACCGGCCAGCGCGACGCCCGCGAAGACGACGTTGACGTACATCACCCAGCGCCATGACGCCCATTCGGTGAGCATGCCGCCGAGCAGGAGTCCGACTGCGGCGCCCGCACCGGACAACGCACTGAAGATGCCGAAGGCTTTCGGCCTTTCGGCCGGGTCGGTGAAGGTCACGCTGAGCAGTGAGAGCGCCGCGGGTGCAAGCAGCGCGGCGAAGAGTCCCTGGGCCACGCGTGCCGCGACGAGTATGTCGAAGCTGGTGGCCGCGCCGCCGACGACGGATGCGGCCGCGAAACCGATCAGGCCGGTCACGAAGGTCGTACGCCGGCCGAACAGGTCACCGAGTCGGCCCCCGAGCAGCAGCAGACTGCCGAACGCCAGGGCGTACCCCGTGATGACCCACTGCCGGCTGCCGTCACTGAAACCGAGGTCATGCTGCGCTTCGGGCAGCGCGATGTTCACGACGGTCGCATCGAGCGTGACCATGAGCTGTGCCACGCCAAGCACGACGAGCACCCACCAGCGCACGGCATGTGAGCCGCGGCGGCCCGGGTCTGTTTTCCCGGAAGCGGGTGCCCCACGGTCGAAGGTGGTAGTCATGTTTTCCCTTTGCTGCTGGTCATGGGCTGCAGACTGGCCGGAAACCGATCTGTTTCCACATAGGAAAACAGATCGGTTTCAATGACGCAAGCGAACGAGGTGTCTCTGACCCGTGAGCAACCAGAGAGCACCGACGCCCGCGCCTGCCGCCGGTGTTGTCTCGACGCCTGACCGGCTGCTCGACATCCGCGCAGCCGTTCCACGAACAGAGCGACCGCATCCGCGTCGACATGCCGTGCCGCGCCGCTGGGGCGTCGCCGCCCTGGAACTGCGTCACCGCCGGCGCGCCCGCGCCAAAGACGGCATCTGCGCCGCCCGCGCCACCGGCCTGCACAACTTCCCGCTCCACGACATGGCGCAGAACCAGATCTGACTGGAGAGCATCCAGATCGCCCTGGACCAGCTCGCCTGAATGCCGATGCTCGCCCTGACCGGCAAGCCTCGCCTGTCGCAACCGCGCCAAGCTCCGCCTGCGGCTGTTCTCCACCGCCGCCCGGCGGGTCACCACCGGCCGCCGCCGCACCCTCCGCCTCGCCCACCACTGGCCATGGAGCAGTGTGAGCAACGAGACCCTGGCCCAGCTCGAAGCCCTGCCGAACCCCAGCCGGCCAGCACGTTCCCTCCCCTGCGAACAGCACAACCCCACCGGAGCCGTGGAACCCGGCGGGCACCCGGCGCGGCAGCCGGGCCCTCACGCTGCCCGCCCATCAGCCCAACAAGCCGAAACGGCTCGCCAGTTCAACTGGCGAGCCGTCACGAAATGCTGAGGTCAAGGCTTGAGCACCGCCAGTACGTCATCGAGCGAAACGCTGGCGGGGTCACTCATATCGGAACCATCGAACGTCTGCCAGACATAGGACGCCGTCCCGTTCTCCCGCAGCGGATGCAAGTCGGCCAAGTCCGGATCGTCCCGGAAGCTGTTGAACGCCTCTTCGGACTCCCATTCAACAAGAAACAGAACCTGCCGCGGTGCGAGGTCACCGGCTACGCTGTCCCGGAATCGGCCAAACGCCACAATTCGGCCACCATACTTCGGAGCCACTTCGGGCAGACGGCTGAAATACGCAAGGTACTTCTCCACGTCGACCACGTCAAACATATTCAGGGCGTAAAACTTCTTGTTCTGCGGATTCTCACTCATGCCAATACTCTCTTCGGTCTCAGAAAACTGGTGTTTGCCGCTCTAGGCGGGCACTGGGCTGGCAGCAGGACGCCGGCCTATGGTTGATGATGTTGACGTGGGTCGCGATATGCGCCACCCCAGCGACCGGCTATGAAGAACACGCTTTTAGCGCTCGTCTGAAGAATAAGGTCGCGGGAATCTCAGCATGCCGCCCTTCGGTGTCGCGCGGGGAAGCCATTCGTACTCCCAGCAATGAAATGGCCGCGCCCGCCTCCGCAACGAAAAACCGATCGGTTCAGCCTCATCGTAAACCGATCGGTTTTCGACCGCAAGTTCCAGCGGAAGAGCGCCGTTCGATTGCCCCCGATGTCCGCGCGGACTGGCTGTTCGTGGCTGACACCACGGCCGCCGGCCGTGCTGCCACCTCCCGCCCTGGCTACTGAGCCTGAACTCGGGCTGTCGTAGCCGATGACAGGGTTTGTCCTCGCGGGCATACCGGCGCTGGACTGGCCGCGGCTCACCCAAGCACGCGGCAGTGTTCTGCTACGGAGCGTCCTGCGCGCCGAGCAGAGGACCCATGTGCGCGATCACCAGCCCGCACTCCCTCGCGGATGCCACGCCACATCGCATTACATTGATTCAATCAATATTGACGTGCACTACGTCAATCATGGACAGTCGAATCAAGTTCAAGGAGGGAACATGCCTACCAACCCAGCCGCGTCCACCTCGATCGATGTACCGCGGGGCCTCGCGGGTGTCATCGTCACCGACACCGCACTCGGTGACGTCAGAGGACTGGAAGGCTTTTACCACTATCGCCAATACTCAGCTGTCGACCTTGCGCGGACCCGCGGCTTCGAGGACGTCTGGTACCTGATGGTCCACGGCGAACTGCCGAAGGCTGCGCAACTGTCCGCGTTCGCCGCACAGACAGCACAACTCCGCCGCCTGCCCGATGACGTGCGCGCCGTATTGCCCGCCCTCGCCGCGGCGAGCGGCGCCTCCGGGCCGCTTGCCGGTCTACGGACCGCACTGTCCCTGCTCGGCGCCTCGAAGGGGTTCCGGCCGGTGTACGACATCGACGCCGACCAACGGCGCGCGGACACGGTCGCGGCCGCAGCGGCCGTACCCACGCTGCTGACGGCGCTGTACCGGCTCGGGCAGGGCCTCGAACCGGTGGAACCGCGGACGGATCTGCCGTACGCCGCGAACTACCTTTACATGCTGACCGGTTCGGAACCAGACGCGGACCGGGCGAGGGCGATCGAGCAGTACTTGATCTCGACCATTGACCATGGATTCAACGCATCAACGTTCACGGCGAGAGTGATCGCATCGACCGGGGCTGACGTGGCGGCCGCCCTGGCCGGCGCGGTGGGGGCACTCTCCGGCCCCCTCCACGGCGGCGCTCCGAGCCGTGCGCTGGACACGCTGGATGCGATCGGCAGCCGGGACCGTATCGATCCGTGGATCCGGCAACACGTCCTTGCCGGGGACCGCATCATGGGCTTCGGCCACCCCGTCTACCGCACCGAGGATCCCCGTTCCCGCATGCTGCGTGGCATCGCGGAACAGTTCGGTGGTCCGCTGGTCGACTTCGCGGTCGAGGTCGAACAGCGCGTGGAGGCAATCCTGGCGGAACTCAAGCCCGGCCGCGAACTCCACACCAATGTCGAGTTCTACGCGGGCGTGGTCATGGAACTGTGCGGCCTGTCGCGGCAGATGTTCACCCCGACCTTCGCGGCCGCGCGAGTGGTCGGCTGGGGAGCGAACATCCTCGAACAGGCGCAGGATTCGAAGATCATCCGTCCGGCGGCACGGTACGTCGGACCGCAAGCGCCAGTGGCGGTACCGACCGTCGCCTGACCCTGGCTCGCAAATACGCCTCTGTCCCTCCCCTCGTAGCGTAGAGACCGTGACTGCAGGGGAAGTTGGGAGTCATGGCGGAGAAGCGACGGAAGTTCGAGCCGGAGTTCCGTGAGGGAGCTGTACGGATCGTCATGGAGACCGGCAAGACGATCGCGGAGGTTGCCGAAGACCTGGGGATCAACGAGACCACCCTGGCGAGCTGGGTCTCCCACGCCCGCCGGGCAGGGACCGCACCGGCCGGCGGAAGTGACGAGCTGGAGCGTCTGCGGCGGGAGAACGCCCAGCTCAGGCGGGACAACAAGGAGCTGGGCTTGGAGCGTGATGTCCTCAAACGCTGCATGGTCCTGTGGGTGAAGTAGCCGTGGCGGACCCGGCGTCCGTCGTCGGGGTGATCAGCGACTTCAGGACCGAGCACGGCATTTCGCACCGCGTCTCCTGCCGCGCCCTGGGCGTGAGCGAGTCGTGGTTCTACAAACACCGCACCCACCAGCCCACCCGGCGTGAGCTGCGCAGACAGCGTCTGGTCGAGGCGGTGAAGGGAGAGTTCGACGACTCCGGCGGCACCTACGGCTCGCCGAAGATCTGGATCAGGCTGGTGAGGCAGGGCTGGCGGGTCTCGGTGAACACCATCGCGAAGATCATGGCCGAGCTCGGCCTGGCCGCGCGGAAGGTACGCAGACGGCGGGGGCTGACCTGCCCGGGGAAGCGGCCGGCCGCCCCGGACTTCGTGCGCCGAGACTTCAGCGCCGAGGCACCCGACCTGGTCTGGTGCGGGGACATGACGGAGATCGAAACCGGCGAGGGCAAGCTGTACCTGGCCACGGCGGAATACGCCTCACGGAGGTTCCGCCGGGCCTGCCACCGGCTGAGCGTTTTCCAGTCCATGGGCCGCGTCGGATCTTGTTTCGACAACGCCGTCAGCGAGGCGTTCAACAGCGTGCTCAAAGTCGAGTACGTCCACCGGCACACCTTCGCCACCCGCGCCGCGGCCCGGATCAGGATCGCGACCTGGATCACCGACTTCTACAACACCCGTCGGCTACACAGCGTGTGCCATTGGAAGAGCCCGATCGACTACGAACACGACTACTGGGCCAGCTTCACCGAGGAGCTGGCTGCATAGGAAGGTCTCCACAGTTCGAGGGGATTGACAGCATTCGTATGCCTGGCCCCGCTCTGGAGGCAGGCGTCCCCATCGCAACTCGACCAAGGCAGGAGCGGAGAGCCGTCGAGGTCGCCGCTCCTGATCGATCTCCGTCAACTCGGGCCTCCCAGAAGCAGCTTGCAGAGGCACTGCCTCTGACTGCCTCCGAGCGACCCGGGTCGTACCGGGGTCGAATCAGAGCGTTTTCCTCTGACTGCCTCCGATCGCCTCTGCAACCCGTCCTAGCAGGTCACAGCCGCTTTAACCCTCATAAGCCCAGGTCAGAAAGGGTGCGGCAGATTTACTGGCGGTAGTGGTAAAAGCCCTCGCGCCCCCTGACGTCACCAATTCGGGTGTCGGTGACGACGACGCCCGCGAGTCCTCGCGGTACGTCGACAACGGTGTTTGCGGCTGTTGCGGCCCGATTGTTCGGCATGTTTCCTCCCTGAACTTGATTCAACTGTCCATGATTGATGAAAACGATGTCAATATTGATTGAATCAATACATAGTCCATACGGATACGGTGACCTACATGCGCGATCAGGAACCCGCCCCCGACCACCCCAGCCGCCGGCTGAACACCAGGGAGACCGCCGAACTGCTCGGTGTGAAGCCCGAGACCGTGTACGCGTACGTGAGTCGTGGTCAGCTCAGCAGCCGACGTGATCCCGGGGGCCGGGGCAGCACCTTCGACGCCACGGAGGTGGAGGGGCTCGCCCGCCGCAACAAGCGGGAGAGCGCGGGGAGTTCGACCTCGGGCGGCGAGCTGTCCGTACGGACCCGGCTCACCCTCATCGACAAGGACCGGTACTACTTCCGGGGCGTCGACGCCGCCGAGCTGGCCGCACGCCACTCCTACGAAGAAGTCGCCGAATGGCTGTGGACCGGCACCCTGCGCCCCGGTGCCATCTTCACCGCGCCCAAGGCCTCTGTCGCCGCCGCCCGCCGCTCCGTCAACGCGCTGCCGGAGCACAGTGACCCGGTCGACCGGCTCCGGGTCGCCGCCATCGCCGCGGCAGCGGTCGATCCGCTCCGCTTCGACCTCTCCGAGGGCACCGTGCTGGGCACCGCCCGCACCCTCATCCCCACCCTCGTCGCCGCCCTGCCGCCACGCGCACCCGGCCACCGCGACGACGGTCCGCTGGCCCACCGCCTCTGGGCCCGGCTCACCGTCCGGATCGCCGACGAGGCGTCACTGCACGCCCTGGACACAGCACTCGGCCTCCTCGTCGACCACGACCTGGCCGCCTCGACCCTCGCCGTACGCGTCGCGGCATCCGCTCGCGCGCACCCCTACGCGGCCGTCTCGGCCGGACTCGGCGTCCTCGAAGGCCCCCTTCACGGCGCCGCCAGCGGCCTGGCACACCGGATGCTCCTCGACGTGCTCGACGAGGGCGACGCGGCTCCCGTGGTCGCGGACGAGCTGCGCGCGGGCCGCCGCGTCCCCGGGCTCGGCCACCGGCTCTACCCCGGTGAGGATCCACGCGCGCGTGCCCTCTTCGCGCTCCTCGACGAGATGCCGCACGCCGCGCCCGCTCTCGCCGCGGCCCGCGACATCGTGACGACCACCGCCCGTCACACCCCCCTGCACGCCAATGTGGACCTTGCCCTGGCCGTGTTCACCGTCGCCTGCGGCATGGGAGCGTCGGCAGGCGAGACCATCTTCGCCGTCGCCCGTACGGCCGGCTGGATCGCACACGCACTGGAGGAGTACGGCGAGCGCCCGCTGCGGATGCGCCCGTCCGGAATCTACGTCGGAGAGCGCCCTCCCCAAACGCTCCCGGAGTAGCCCGAGACACCGGAACCACCCGTTCCGCGCGGCTGGAAGTCGCCTCGCGTCAAGTCAGGTTAGGCTCACCTCTGTGAGTAGGTGCGCAACCGTCTCCCGGGACCTCGACGAGCCCATCGCGGGAACCGCGGCGACCGCGAGGACGTGGCTGCTGCTGGAGCAGTCGGGCCCGTGGGGTGCCCAGGCGCTCACCATGAGCCACCTGGACCCCGCCCTCGGGCGCGCCCTGGAGAAGGCCGCGGAGGGCACCGGCGTACGGATCGCGCTGATCCGCCGCCCCGGCCGGCACGCCGACTTCGGGCCACCCGCCGTACGACAGGTGTACGCGGCCCACACCTCGCCAGGGAACGTCTGGCTGCACAGCGCCACGACCCGCGCCCCCGAGCAGTTGCTCGACCTCGACTTCGCCGCGCTCGGCAAGGGCGCCCCCCAGACCTTCGACGCCGCACTCCAGGGGCGGCCCCACACCGGGGACCCCCTCGCGCTCGTCTGCACCAACGGCAAGCGCGACCGCTGCTGCGCGTTGCTCGGCCGCCCTCTCGCCGCCGAACTGGCCGCCTCCGGGGTCGAGGGCGCCTGGGAGGTCACGCACCTCGGCGGCCACCGGTTCTCCCCGACGCTGCTCGTCCTGCCGTACGGATACGCGTACGGCCGCGTCCAGGCCCCGCACGTCAAGGAGGTCCTCCAGGGCGTGCGCGAAGGGCGTGTCGTCGTGGAGGGCTGTCGCGGCTGTTCCGCCTGGGAGCGACCCGGACAGGCCGCGGAACTGGCCGTCCGCTCAGCGGCACGCGAGTACGCGGCGGACGCGCTGAGCGTCGTACGGACGGACGGTTCGGCACCGCACTGGGAGGTGACCGTCGCTCACACGGACGGGCGCCGGTGGAGTGTCGCGGTGACCCAGGGCGCCTCGCTGCCGCCTCGCCCGGAGAGCTGCGGATCGGCGTTGGGTTCGCCGGCGCGGATCGACGTGGTGGCCGTGCGCGAACTGGAGTCCACGGCTCCGACGCGCTGACCGCCCGCGTCGTCCCGTACCGCCCGCGGTCCACCCGTCAAGCACCTCGTACACACCCATGCACACCTGTACACACATTGATCAAGGGATCCACGTCACACCCCACTACGGCACGGGCCGCTGATCCCCGTACCGTCATGGGTATGAGCCCCACTCCCCCTGGACGCCGCCTGCGCCTCGGTCTGCCGCGGCGGATGTTCTCGCAGGTGCTGCTGATGCAGGTGGCGATCGCCGCGGGAGTCGCGGTGCTCGCGACCGGGCTGTTCCTCGCCCCGCTCAGCGATCAGCTGGACGACCAGGCGATGCGCCGGGCGCTGGCGATCGCGCAGACCACCGCGGCCCAGCCGCAGATCGCCGCGGACCTGCAGGCGAGCAGGCCGTCGGCCGACGGGCCGGTGCAGACCGAGGCGGAGCGGATCCGGAAGGCCAGCGGGGCCGAGTACGTCGTGGTGATGGACATGCATGGCGTGCGCTGGTCGCACACGGATCCGAAGGAGATCGGCCGGGTCGTCTCCACCGACCCCCGCCAGGCCCTGGCGGGCAAGGAGGTCATGGAGATCGACAGCGGCACCCTGGGCCGCTCGGCCCGTGGCAAGGTGCCACTGCGCGACACCGGCGGCAGAGTCGTCGGGGCGGTCTCGGTCGGCATCGAGTACGACAGCGTCCGCGCCCTGCTGTTCCACGCGATTCCGGGGCTGCTCGCCTACGCGGGCGGCGCCATGGCCGTCGGCGCCCTGGCCGCCTGGCTGATCTCCCGGAGGGTGCAGCGACAGACCCGGGACCTGGCCTTCTCGGACATCGCGGCGTTGCTCGCGGAGCGCGAGGCCGTGCTGCACGGCATCCGTGAGGGTGTCGTCGCCCTGGACCGCGCGGGCAGGGTCCGGCTCCTCAACGACGAGGCACAGCGCCTGCTGGGCATCGGCGAGGAGGCTGTCGGCCGCTCCCTGGACGAGGCGCTCGGTGCCGGACGTACGACCGATGTGCTGGCCGGACGTGTGACCGGAACCGACCTGCTCACTGTGCGTGGCCAGCGCGTTCTGGTCGCCAACCGCATGCCCACCGACGACGGCGGCGCCGTCGCCACCCTGCGCGACCGCACCGAGCTGGAGCAGCTCGGCCGTGAACTCGACTCCACGCACGGTCTGCTCGACGCCCTGCGCGCCCAGGACCACGAACACGCCAACCGTATGCACACGCTCCTGGGCCTGCTCGAACTGGAGATGTACGACGACGCCGCGGAGTTCATCGGCGAGGTGGTGGGCGACCATCGGGCCACCGCGGAGCAGGTCGCCGAGAAGATCCGCGATCCGCTGCTCGCCGCACTGCTGGTCGGCAAGGCCACCGTGGCAGCGGAGCGCGGTGTCGCCCTGTGGGTCTCGGACCGGACCCTGCTCCCGGACCGGCTGATCGATCCCAGGGGACTGGTCACCGTGGTCGGCAATCTGGTCGACAACGCGCTGGACGCCGTGGCCGGCACCGCGCACGCGCGCGTGGAGGTCGAACTGCGCGCGGAGGGCCGAACCGCGGTCCTCCGGGTGTGCGACACGGGCCCCGGAATCCCGGCGGAACAGCGCGAGTTGATCTTTACGGAGGGATGGTCCACGAAGAAGCCCCCGGCGCACGGCAAGCGCGGAATCGGTCTTCCCCTGGTACGCCGGCTCGCGGAGCGGCAGGGTGGCAGCGCGCGCGTGGACGAGGCCGAGGGCGGGGGCGCGGAGTTCACGGTCGTACTGCCCGAGGCACTCGCGGAGACGGACCCGGCGGCGGAACCCCGACGCGGTCACGTCCCGGAGGCGGAGCACGTGCGTGTCCCGGACACGGAACCGTCCCCGGCCATCACCTTGGCCCCCGGTGCGTCCCCCACACAGGAGGAGTCGAGATGATCGAGGTCCTGGTCGTGGACGACGACATCCGGGTGGCACGCGTCAACGCCGCCTATGTCGAGAAGGTGCCCGGCTTCCATGTTGCGGGAGCGGCGCACAGCGCGGCCGAGGCACTGCGGCGGTTGGAGGCGCTGCCGCACCTCGACCTCGTCCTCATGGACCACTATCTGCCCGACGGCACGGGCCTCTCCGTCGTCCAGGAGATGCGCCGGCGCGGCCACGAGACGGACGTGATCATGGTGACGGCGGCCCGGGACGTGTCGACCGTGCAGGCGGCGATGCGGCAGGGGGCGCTGCAGTATCTGGTCAAGCCGTTCGCCTTCGCGGGGCTGCGCGCCAAGCTGGAGGCGTACGCGGAGCTGCGCCGCACCCTCGACGGCGGTGGCGAGGCCGAACAGGCCGAGGTGGACCGGATCTTCGGCGCCCTGTCCTCCGGACCCGAGCCCGAGCTGCCCAAGGGACACTCCCCCACCACCGCCGAACTCGTGCGCCGAGCCCTGGTGAACGCCGAAGGCCCCCTGTCGGCCCAGGAGATCGCCGAACGGACCGGGGTGAGCCGCCAGACCGCCCAGCGCTATCTGAAGCTGCTGGAGCGCACGGGACGGGCCAGGCTGACCCTCAAGTACGGTGACGCGGGCCGCCCCGAACACCGTTATGTGTGGGCGACCCGCCCCTGAGGGCGAGCGCCGCGGAGTTGTGAAGATCTTGCTCGCGCCCCGCTGTTCGGTGGCGGGAGACATGGCGCATGCCACAACATCGGACTTCGGGGCGCAAGCCGTACCTCTGCTTGCGAAAATCTGTTCTGCTTGTTCCGCGCGCCAAAGCAGCGGAGCCGCAACACGGGTTCACCGCACGGGCTTGCCGCTCGTCGGCCCTGAGGGAGAGGCCCGATGATTGACGTCCTCGTAGTGGACGACGACTTCCGTGTCGCAGAGATCAACGCCAGGTATGTGGGCAGGGTTCCCGGTTTCAGGGTCGCCGCCCGCGCGCACAACGCAGCTCAGGCCCTTGCCGCCGTGCAGCAGGGCAGCATCGATCTGGTCCTGCTCGACCACTACCTGCCCGACCAGACGGGACTCGAACTCGTGCACCGTATGCGCGAACAGGGCCAATGCACCGATGTCATCATGATCACGGCAGCGAGCGACGTGGTGACCGTACAGGCCGCGATGCGCTTGGGCGCGCTGCACTACCTGGTCAAGCCGTTCACCTTCGCCGCACTGCGCACCCGCCTGGACTCCTACGCCGCCCTGCGCCGCACCGTCGACCACGTAGGGGACCGGAGCCACGCCGGGCAGGAGCAGGTCGACCGGATCTTCGGTGCCCTGCGCACGCCGCCCGCCCCCTCGCCCCCCTGCCTTCCGAGCGGCCACTCGGAACCGACCACGGACCTCATCTGCGGCGTGCTTCACCGCGCCGGCCACCCGCTCTCCGCTCACGAGGTGGCCGCCGAGACAGGCCTGAGCCGCTCCACGGCCCAGCGCTACCTCCGCCATCTGGAACAGGCAGGCCGCCTCCGCCTCTCCCTCAAGTACGGCGACACGGGCCGCCCCGAACACCGGTACGCATGGGTGGCCCCCTGAGTCCCTTCCTTGCCCTTCACGGTCGCACAACAGTGAAATCGCCGCCCGTCAAACGGCCCCCGCCCCCGTGAGCGACCGCACCTCGGTCTCCGCGTGCTTGGCCTCGTCCGGATCCTCCGCCGAGGTGACCGTGCCGAGCCAGCCGGCGAGGAATCCCAGCGGGATCGAGACGAGGCCCGGGTTCTGCAGCGGGAAGTACTGGAAGTCCACTCCCGGGAACAGCGATTCGGGGCTCCCCGACACCACGGGCGACAGCAGTACGAGGACCACTGACGGAATCAGCCCCCCGTACACCGACCACACCGCACCCCTGGTCGTGAAGCCGCCCCAGAACAGCGAGTAGAGCAGCACCGGCAGGTTCGCGGACGCTGCGACAGCGAAGGCGAGACCCACCAGGAACGCGACATTGAGATCGCGGGCCAGCAGGCCGAGGGCGATCGCGACCACGCCGATGCCGACCGCGGAAGTGCGGGCCACGGCCACCTCGCTGCGTGCCTTGGCACCCGGGCGCCGCAGTGACGCGTACAGGTCGTGGGCCACGGACGCCGAGGATGCGAGGGTGATGCCCGCGACCACCGCGAGAATCGTTGCGAAGGCGATGGCAGCGACGATAGCGAACAGAACCGTTCCGCCTGTGGAGTCCGCTCCGCCGCCCAGATCGAGGGCCAGCAACGGGACCGCGGTGTTCCCGGCCGCGTTCGATCCACGGACGGCCTGCGGTCCGACGATCGCCGCCGCGCCGAAGCCGAGGACGATCGTCATCAGGTAGAAGCCACCGATGAGCCCGATCGACCAGACGACCGATCGGCGCGCGGCCCTGGCGGTCGGCACGGTGTAGAAGCGGGAGAGGATGTGCGGCAGCCCGGCCGTACCCAGTACGAGGGCGAGCCCCAGGCTCATGAAGTCGAAGCGCGAGGTCCAGTCACCGCCGTACCTCAGCCCGGGGGCGAGGAACGCGTCACCATGACCACTGCGTTCGGCCGCCGTGCGCAGCAGTTGGTCGAAGTCGCCGTGGAACCGCACCAGCACCAGCACGGTCAGCGTGATCGCCCCGCCCATCAGCAGGACCGCCTTGACGATCTGGATCCAGGTAGTGGCCCGCATCCCTCCCAACGACACATAGATCACCATGAGCGCGCCGACCGCGATCACCGTCCAGGACTGCGCCGCCTCGCTCGTCCCGCCCAGCAGCAGCGCGACCAGGCTGCCCGCCCCCACCATTTGTGCCACCAAATACAGAACGGACACGGTGACCGAGGAAGTTCCCGCGGCGATCCGCACCGGCCGCTCCCGCATCCGCGACGCGACGACATCGGCCAGGGTGAACCGCCCGCAGTTGCGCACCAGTTCGGCGACCAGGAACAGCACGACGAGCCAGGCGACCAGGAAGCCCACCGAGTACAGCAGTCCGTCGTAGCCGAAGAGCGCGATGAGACCGGAGATGCCGAGGAAGGACGCGGCCGACATGTAGTCGCCCGCGATGGCAAAACCATTCTCTATCGGGGAAAAGAGCCGACCGCCCGCGTAGAACTCCTCCGCCGAGCCCTGGCGGTGCCGGCTCACCCATGTGGTGATGGCCAGTGTGACGGCCACGAACGCGCTGAACAGCACCAGCGCCAGCGTCTGATGGTTGCCGGTCACGATCCACCGCCTCTGAGGCCGCGCGTCAGTTCCTGGGTGTCCCAGCGCAGGTCGAGCGCGGCCCGGTCCCTGCGCAGCCGTGCGTGCCGTGCGTACGCCCAGGTGAACAGGAACGTCGTGAGGAACTGTCCGAGTCCCGCCAGCATCGCCACGTTCACCGCGCCCACTACGGGCCGGGCCATGAATCCGGGCGCCGTGGTCGCGGTCACCACATAGCCCACGTACCAGGAGAAGAAGATGGCGACGCCGGGGATCACGAACCTCCGGTACCGACTGCGCACCTCCTGGAAGGCGGCGCTGCGCTGCACCTCCAGATAGACGTCGGCCGCGCCGCCACCCCGCCCCTCCTGCTCCCGGCGCACGGGCGGGACGACGGGCGCGGGTGCACCCGTGCCGTCCAACTCGCCCCAGCCAGAGGCGAGCGCGTCGTACCAGGGGTCTTCGAATCGCGGGTCCCCACCCACCCCCGCGTGGGTCGGGGCGGTGTCACGACCTTCGGGGGGCTCGGCCGAACTCTCGGGGCCGCCCCCGCGTCCGTTGGAGCGACCGGTGCTTGACTGCATGCCCAAGGATGGACAGAACGGGAAGATCCCCGACTCTTCTTCTCCACAGTCTTCACCCCATTAGGTGACTCACCCCGTGGGAGGGCGCACCAATCCCCTCCCATAGGCGTAACGCACCGCCTGCGCGCGGTCCTTGATTCCCGTCTTCGCGAAGAGGTTGTTGATGTGGGTCTTCACGGTCGCTGTGGAGACATGCAGTTGGTGCGCGATCTCCTGATTGCTGAGGCCGTCCGCGATCAGCACCAGCACCTCGGTCTCCCTCGTGGTGAGCCCGTCGGGAGGCTCGGCGGGCGCGGCGGACTCCTTCTCCGGCTCCGTCAACCGCTCCAGGAGCCGCCGCTGGATGCTCGGCGCCAGCCCCGCGTCCCCGGACAGCACGCTGTGCACCGCTCTGACGATCTCCTCGCCGTCCGCGTCCTTGGTGAGATAGCCGCGCGCGCCTGCCCGCAGCGCGCGGAACAGCGACTCATCGTCCGCGAACGTCGTGAGCACCACGACCTGTGTCCCGGGGTGCTCCGCCCTGATCCGCCGGGTCGCCTCGACGCCGTCACACCGCGGCATGCGCAGGTCCATCAGCACCACGTCCGGCGCGAGTTCACCGGCGAGCCGCACGGCCTCGTCCCCGTCGCCGGCCGCTCCGACGACCTCGATCCCGGGCAGCAGGCCGAGCAGCATCACGATGCCTTCCCGTACGACGGTCTGGTCGTCCGCGACCACGACCCGCGCGGGCCTCAGGCCTGCCTCCCGCGTCATGTCGGCACCCTCAGTGTCACCACGAACCCCTTCTCGCCCGGCCCGGCATCCAGCGAACCGCCCAGCAGCTCGGCACGCTCCCGCATGCCCAGCAGACCGTACCCGCCGCCCGACTCGGCGAATTCGCCCGGCGCACCGCCCGAGTCCCGTACGTCCAGCGTCACTTGGTGCTCGCTGTAGTCCAGCCGCACCTGGACCTTGGCGCCCGGAGCATGCTTGCGGACATTCGTCAGTGCCTCCTGCGCGACCCGGCGCACGGCCTGTGACGCCTCCGCCGGCAGCTGTCTGCGCTCACCCGTAATGGTGACGCCCACGTCGCCGGTCGCGCCGACGAGTTCACTCAGGTAGTCCTCCAGCGGGGACAACTCGCCCCTCAGCGCCGACAGGGCCTGTCTCGTCTCGGCCAGACCGTCGCGGGCCATCCCCCGTGCCGCCACCACCCGTTCGAGTATCCGGTCCCGGTCGGCACCCCGCTCGATCAGCAGGCGGGCCGCTTCCAGATGCACCAGCTGCGCCGAGAGGCTGTGTGCCAGTACGTCATGGATCTCCCGCGCGATCCGAGCGCGCTCCGCGAGCGCCGCCGACTCCGCTTCGGCGACCCGCGCGGCCCGCTCCTGGGCAAGGAGCCGCTGGGCGTTGCCGCGCGCTTCGGCGTCGAGCCGCAGGACGTATCCGGCGAGTGCGAGACCGATGCTGGTGACGATCGTGGTGAGCAAGGGATCGTCATTGACGACCGCGTAGGAGCCGAGAGCCACGATGCTCATGGGCAGAGCGGCTGACAGGGGCATTCTTTCCAGGGCCGTGATCGCGCACCCGCACCACAGAACGAGAGCCGGCACGCGGAAGCCCGTGGTCTGGCCCGCGACGGCGAGGCCTTGAAGCAACAGGAGGAGAGCCAGGGATGGCCACAGTCGGTGCTGGAACGTTGTGCGGTAGAGCGCCCAGGCGAGCAGCGCGGCGGCCAGGACTCCCCCGACGGCCAGGGCCGAGTCCCAGCCCTGGGGCGGATTGCTGCTGACGGCTCCCCACAGCAGCATCCCGAGGACCAGCATCCGGGTGGCCCAGGCGAGCCGACGGCGGTTGCGTGAGATTCCCTCGCGGCCAAGCGCCTCTCGGGAAGGCCAGCGCAACCAGTCGTTCTTCGTCACACGCGCTCCTTCCGCAACCACACGCCGTCACCGTAAGCCGTCGTCTGCCGGTGCGCCGAGGGCGTCGACGCCGGATGCGGCGGGTCCGGGTGCGGCGGGTCCGGGTGCGGGGATGCCAGGTGCAGGGACCGTGTCCGCCAGCGCAGGATTCCGGCGCGGAGCAGGAGAGTCGCCGCCAGGGCGAGGAGAAGGGCCGAGGTGCCCTGGTGGACGCCGAGTGCCACGCCCAGGGCGAAGAGGCCGGCGCGGAGGCCGATCCCGATGATCCACACGGCGACGCTCGCCTTGGAGCCCCGACTCCACACCACGCCGTCCGCCTCCGCCCAGACGCGGGTCGTCCAGGCCCAGCCGGCTCCGGTAGCGAGGCCTATGAGCAGTTCGGCCACGAGCAGGGTGATCGACTCCGTGCGGTGGTGGATGTCGACAAGGCCGGGCTCACGCAGGGCCACGACGGTCAGGATCACGGGCACGACCCACCAGCGCCGGTCCGCGTCCATCCGACGTGTGCGGGACTGTCGTACGACCACCAGGGCGACGACCGCGACGATCAGCAAGGCATCAACGAGCCCGGACATCAGGCCTCCGTGGGCGAAGAGGGAGCGGGTGTCGCCAGCGGGTGCTGTCGACGCCTTCGACGCTACGGAAATCAGCAGGTCCCAGGATCGGAGCCGGGGTGGATCAAGGGTGGATTCACCACCGGTCGAGGGTCCACCCCAGGGTGGAGAGATGGCGCCGGGGCAGCACTCGGAAGTACTGCCCCGGCACCGGAACCCGGACGGGTCACGCGTCGATTCGCGACCTGTCCAGCGTTGCCGCCGAGTTGGAGATGAACTCCTTGCGAGGAGCGACGTCGTTGCCCATCAGGAGGTCAAAGACCTGTTCGGCGGACTCCAGGTCGGACACGTTGATCCGGCGCAGCGTGCGATGGCGCGGATCCATCGTGGTCTCGGCAAGCTGGTCGGCGTCCATCTCGCCAAGACCCTTGTAGCGCTGGATCGAGTCCTTGTGGCGGACACCCTTGCTCTGGAACTCCTGAAGCTTCTCGCGCAGCTCACGGTCCGAGTAGGTGTAGACGTACTTGTCCTGGCCCTTCTTCGGCTGGATGAGCTCGATGCGGTGCAACGGCGGCACCGCGGCGAACACCCGGCCCGCTTCGACCATGGGCCGCATGTAGCGGTGGAACAGGGTCAGAAGCAGGGTGCGGATATGGGAGCCGTCGACGTCGGCGTCGGTCATCATGATGATCTTGCCGTAGCGGGCCGCGTCGATATCGAACGTACGGCCGGATCCGGCCCCTATGACCTGGATGATCGCGCCGCACTCGGCGTTCTTCAGCATGTCGGTCACGGACGACTTCTGGACGTTGAGAATCTTGCCGCGGATCGGCAGCAGTGCCTGGAACTCCGAGTTCCGGGCGAGCTTGGCCGTACCGAGCGCGGAGTCGCCCTCCACGATGAACAGTTCGCTGCGCTCGACGTCGTCACTGCGGCAGTCTGCGAGCTTGGCAGGCAACGAGGAGGACTCCAGGGCCGTCTTCCGGCGCTGTGCGTCCTTGTGCTGACGGGCCGCGATGCGCGTACGCGCCGCGGCAACAGCCTTCTCCATGACGACACGGGCCTGCGCGGCGGCATCCCGCTTGGTCGATGTCAGGAAGTCCTTGAGCTCCTTGGACACCACGTTGGTCACGATGCGGCGGGCCGCCGAGGTACCGAGCACCTCCTTGGTCTGGCCCTCGAACTGCGGCTCGGCGAGACGCACGGTGACGACCGCGGTGAGACCTTCCAGGGCGTCGTCCTTGACGATGTCGTCCTCGGCCACCCGCAGCAGCTTCTTGGTGCGCAGCACCTCGTTCATCGTCTTCGCGACGGCCTGTTCGAACCCCGCCATATGGGTGCCGCCCTTGGGCGTGGCGATGATGTTCACGAACGACTTGAGGGTCACGTCGTAACCCGTCCCCCAGCGCAGCGCCACGTCGACACCCAGCTCGCGGGTGACCTCGGTGGGCGTCATCTGGCCGTGGTCGTCGAGGACCGGGACCGTCTCCTTGAAGGATCCCTGACCGGAGAAGCGGAGGACGTCACAGACCGGCTTGTCGGTGGCCAGGTACTCGCAGAACTCGCTGATGCCTCCGTCGAAACGGAAGGACTCCTCGCCCTTGCTGCCGCCCTCACCGAGCCCTACCTCGTCACGGACGACGATGGTGAGACCCGGCACCAGGAACGCGGTCTGCCGAGCGCGCTGGTGGAGGTTGTCCAGGGAGAGCTTGGCGTCCTTGAGGAAGATCTGGCGGTCGGCCCAGTATCGAACGCGCGTACCAGTTCGGGTCCTGGGAACCCGCTTGGTCTTGCGCAGGCCCCCCGGCTCGAACGTGGCGTCCGGGCCGGCGTCGGAGAAGGATCCGGGCACGCCCCGCCGGAAGCTGATCGCATGGGTGTTCCCCCCGCGGTCGACCTCGACGTCCAGGCGTGCCGAGAGCGCGTTCACCACGGACGCGCCCACACCGTGCAGGCCGCCGGAAGCGGCGTACGAGCCGCCGCCGAACTTGCCGCCGGCGTGCAGCTTGGTCATGACGACCTCGACACCGGAGAGGCCGGTTTTGGGCTCGACGTCCACGGGGATGCCGCGGCCGTTGTCCCGCACCTCGACGGAGCCGTCGTCGTGCAGGACGACGTCGATGTGGTCGCAGTAGCCCCCAAGGGCCTCGTCCACGGAGTTGTCGATGATCTCCCAGAGGCAGTGCATCAGGCCACGGCTGTCGGTGGACCCGATGTACATGCCCGGACGCTTTCGCACGGCCTCGAGGCCCTCGAGGACGAGCAGGTGCCGCGCGGTGTAGTTGGAACCGTCCCGGTCTGCTCCTGCCAGCAGCGCTGTGGACGGCACGGACGTATCGGCGGTCACGCGGTTCGCTCCTCGCTGAATTTCAATTGGGGCCCTGATGGGTAAGGGCCTGGCTTCGGTCGCCGCTCAGAGGGTACCGAGGCCTGGTAGAGCCGATGTAACACCACCCTCGACGAAACTCACACTAATCCAGAGTCGCATGCCTGTTCGATCCCTCGATGGAGTGAAGTACATATCACGTTCCCTTCCAGGCATGAACCATTTAGGCTCCGGGCACGTCCTCATGGACAACCGGCAATCCAGCCGGGAGGACCAACACCCCTACAGACGACCGACAGCGCGAACCCGTACAGACACAAAGACACGCAATACGGCACATTCGCCGCCAACCGGAAGCAGACAGCCACCTCGAAAAGATTTTTTCGAGGAAAGGCCACGAGCGGGAACGTTTTCGGCCTGGTTGGATGTTGACCCTGGTACGACAGCTCGTCGAGCTAGAGAAGAGGCGACGTGACTACTGTTCTGACCCCCGCGAGCCCGCTGACGGCCGCTGATCGCTGCGACCGCTGCGGCGCCCAGGCATACCTTCGCGTTGTCTTGGCGAGCGGCGGAGAACTGCTCTTCTGCGCCCACCACGGTCGCAAGTTCGAGCCGGAACTCAAGAAGATCGCCGCTGAGATACAGGACGAGACGGAGCGACTGACGACCGTTCCGGCCAGCTCCAACGAAGAAGAACGCTGATACCGCACGTCGACGACGAGCCAGCCCCGGCACAGGTCGGTTGATTCGGGCGGCCACTCCTGCAATCAGGAGTGGCCGCCCGCTTCACTCAAGCCGCTCAGGGGCCCTCAGGCGCAGTCGCGAGGGTGGACCCCCGACAACCCCCCGCCTCGCCGCCCACGCGCCCTCAGCCGCCCTTCACGGCCGCACCGGCGGCACCCCACCCCAACGTCCGCACGACGCCCGAGACCCGCGTGTAGACACCCGGACTGCCGGGCCGTCCACAGCCGCTCCCCCAGGACACGAGCCCCACCAGCCGGCCCTGAGCGACCAGCGGCCCTCCACTGTCCCCCTGGCAGGCGTCCGGCCCACCTGCGGCCTCGCCCGCACACAGCATGCTGTCGGCTCGGTACGTCCCGTCGGCGCTGCCCGGGTACGCCCGCTCACAGAGCGCGTCGGACAGCACGTGCACCTGTGCGGCCCGCAGCGTGCGCGCGTAGTCGCCGCCTCCCGTGATGTCGCCCCAGCCGTAGACCGTGGCGCTCGTACCGGGTTGGTAGGCCGGGTCGCCGACAGCCGCCATCCCGATGACCGAGCCCTCCGGAAGTGCCTCGGCGAGGGTGAGCACGGCGAAGTCCCCGGCGTTGCTGATCTTGTCGTAGCCCGGATTGACCCAGGTGTCGCGTACGGCGATCTCCTTGCCCTGGGTCGACGTCAGGTCCGTACGCCCGGTGATGACCTTGAGGTCCCGTACGCGATTGGGCGGCGCCCCCAGGACGTCTTCACCCATGCAGTGGGCCGCGGTCAGTACGGTGGTCCGGCCGACGGCCACACCGTCGCAGAACTGCCCGGCGCGCGTACCCCCGAACCGGTCACGGCTGGACAGCGCCACCGTCCACGGGACCTCGGACACGTCGACCGGGAATCCACCGACGACAATGCCGTCGGCGGCCACAGGGGCGGCGGATGCCAGCGGTATCAAGGCCGCCGAGGCCGCCATGACCAACGACCGGGTCAGTGCCCGGGACAGGGCCCGGACAAAAGGGTGACGCATGCGCACTCCTCACTCTGGGGTGATCACGAGAAACCCAGAGTGATCCAACAGACTCCGCCCCGCACGCTCGCGCCACGAAAGAGGGACGCCGCAGACGGCAGCACCCCGCTCCGCACGCGCCGGGCCGCACTCCCCGCACGCCGGTGCGCGGCCTCACCTCCGCTCAGCACGAAGGCCCGGCCCCCCTGGGGGACGGGCCTTCCGTGTCGTACGACCGCGACCTAGTCGAGATAGTCGCGCAGCACCTGGGAACGCGACGGGTGGCGCAGCTTCGACATGGTCTTGGACTCGATCTGGCGGATGCGCTCGCGGGTCACGCCGTACACCTTGCCGATCTCGTCGAGGGTCTTCGGCTGACCGTCGGTGAGACCGAAACGCATCGAGACGACGCCCGCCTCGCGTTCGGAGAGGGTGTCGAGGACGGAGTGCAGCTGCTCCTGAAGGAGCGTGAAGCTGACCGCGTCGGCCGGGACGACCGCCTCGGAGTCCTCGATGAGGTCACCGAACTCGCTGTCGCCGTCCTCACCCAGGGGGGTGTGGAGGGAGATCGGCTCACGGCCGTACTTCTGGACCTCGATGACCTTCTCGGGGGTCATGTCGAGTTCCTTGGCCAGCTCCTCCGGGGTGGGCTCGCGGCCCAGGTCCTGGAGCATCTGGCGCTGCACGCGCGCGAGCTTGTTGATGACCTCGACCATGTGCACCGGGATACGGATGGTGCGGGCCTGGTCGGCCATCGCGCGGGTGATCGCCTGACGGATCCACCAGGTGGCGTACGTGGAGAACTTGTAGCCCTTGGTGTAGTCGAACTTCTCGACAGCGCGGATCAGACCGAGATTGCCCTCCTGGATGAGGTCCAGGAAGAGCATGCCGCGGCCGGTGTAACGCTTGGCCAGGGAGACCACCAGTCGGAGGTTGGCCTCCAGGAGGTGGTTCTTGGCGCGGCGACCGTCCTCGGCGATGATCTCCAGCTCGCGCTTGAGCTTCGGGGCGAGCTTGTCGGCGTTGGCCAGCTTGTCCTCGGCGAAGAGGCCTGCCTCGATGCGCTTGGCGAGCTCGACCTCCTGCTCGGCGTTGAGCAGCGGGACCTTGCCGATCTGCTTGAGGTAGTCCTTGACCGGGTCGGCGGTGGCACCGGCGACGGCGACCTGCTGGGCCGGCGCGTCGTCCTCGTCGTCGTCGGAGAGGACGAAGCCCTTGTTCTCGGCCCCTTCCTCTTCCTCTTCGCCGGGCTTGACGTCCTCGAGTGCTTCGTCCTCGACGGCCTCGGCGTCGTCCTTGCCCGCGGTCGTCTTCTTGGCCGTCGCCTTCTTGGCGACGGTCTTCTTCGCGACCGCCTTCTTGGCAGTCGTCGTCTTCTTGGCGGCGGCCTTCTTCGCGGGCGCCTCGTCGTCGACGGAGGGCTCGACGGAGGGGGCCGCCGGGGTGGCGGTGGCGGTGGCCTTCTTCGTGGTCACCGTCTTCGCCGCGACCGTCTTGGTGGCGGTGCGCTTGGCCGGACTCTTCGCTGCGACGCTCTTTCGGGTGCGCTTGGGCTCCGCGGCACTGACCATCAGCGTCACACCCTCTTCCTCGAGGATCTGGTTGAGGCTGCGCAGTACGTTCTTCCACTGAGTGGCCGGAATCTGGTCAGCTTCGAAGGCCCGACGCACGTCGTCGCCGGCGATCTGCCCCTCAGCCTTTCCCCGCTCGATGAGCGCCATGACAGAGACGGACTCGGCGATCTCCGGCGGGAGCGTACGGGATGTGCTGGCCGACACGAACAACCTCTCGAACGTTGGAAAACGGCTTCCGGCCCCGTCCACTACGGACAGGAACCGACGACCGCCGACTGGGGATGGGCCGACGGCGCGGGCGGGGGCCGGGAAGATGCACAGCGCCTTGAACGGCGTCCGTATTCCCTCCGCGGCTGTCACCTCTTAGGTCATCGCGCTGCCTCCGCAAGCGTTACGCCCAATCTGCGTGGCCCGAGTCACACCCCGTAAGAGCCCAGAAGCGATCAAATATTACTAAACATGGTCAGTCATGGCGGCAACCAGGCCGTCCCGACCCATCTGCGTCCCCATCGGCGGCGGTATTCACAGCCTTGCCGGGCGCTGCATGACGGTCCGCCGCCTCTTTCTCGCACCACTTCACCACCCGGTCGCCCATCTCACCACCGGACCCCGCCGAGCCCTCTCGGGATCCGACGGGGCCCCGGCAGTGACGGTTCGCGGGCCGAGCGATGTTCCGGAGGGCGACACGGCCTCCGCTCACGCCGCCCTCGGCGCGCGGTCAGTGCTCGCGCGGGGCGGGGACCACGCGTTCCACCTCGGGGTGCACCATGAGGAGCTGCCGCATGGCCGCCTCCGCCCCCGCGCCGTCGCCCGTCCCGAGAGCCTCGACGATCCGGGCATGGTGCGCCAAGGACGCCTCGGTGGGCCGGTCGCAACCGGTGATCGGACCGCCGGACACCTGGAGGGCGGCGGACACGATCCCGGAAAGGTGCTCCAGCATGCGGTTGCCCGCGAGCTGGATGAGCAGCGAGTGGTACTCGGCGTCGGCGCGCGAGAACGTCAGCGCGTCACCCTGGCTCATGGCGTGACCCATGATCTCGACCATGTCGACGAGCCGCTGCTGGACCTCCTCACGCCCGTGCCCGGCGGCGAGGCGAGCGGCGAGCGGCTCGATCGTCCAGCGCAGCTCGCTGAGCTCGCGGCGCTGGTTGTCGCGCTGCGGCCCAAAGGCGCGCCACTCGATGATGTCGGGGTCGAGGAGGTTCCAGTCGCTGACGGGGCGCACGCGCGTGCCCACGTTCGGCCGGGCGCTCACCAGGCCCTTGGCCTCCAGCACCCGGAGCGACTCACGGACTACGGTGCGGGACACCTCGAAACGCTGGCCGATCTCTTCGGGCACGAGGGGGCGGTCCGCGCCCAGGTCGCCGGAGACGATCATCTGGCCCAGCTGCTGGACGAGTTGACCGTGCAGCCCGCGACCGCGGCTGCCCGCGGTGCGACGGCCGACACGGCCCAGCTCCGGGTCCGAGGCGTCCCAGGAGGGGACTCCCACCCGGTCGGCACCGGGAGCCTCGGCGTAGGGGTAGCGGTCAAACCCGCCCGGGCCGACGAGACCGGAGTCTGCGGAGCGGGCGGCGGTCATCATGGTCTGCGCAAGGGTACTCACGGATCTTTTGTCGGCTCCGTCTTCAACTCCCTTGAGGTCTTTGGTGAAAAGCACACGAAAGGGTGATCGCTCACCTCGTCGCAATTGACGCCTTATCGGAAAGAAACGGGCGTTCCCCGGGGAGTTGTGCGCAGGGCAGGACCGGAAGGACCCGGACGATCGTCATCGGACCCTGCTTCGCAGGGTCGTGAGCAGATACGCGCAGAGCAGGGCGGCCAGCGACAACGTCAGCGCGCCGCCGACGGGTTGGGCGATGATCCGCGCGCCGGCGGCCAGATACCGCTCGCCCCCGAAGGGCCACTGCGCCAGGAGCAGTTCCCGCAGGCGCAGGGAGAAACCGGCCGCGCTCCGCACGGATGAGCCGTCCAGGACCTTCTGTACGAGGGGCACCACGAGGACCGGTACGGCGACCACCGCCGCGAGCCCGGCGGTGGTGGACCGGAAGATGCCCGCGGCCAGCACTCCGGCCCACGCGCAGCCGATCACGAGGCCGAACCAACTCGTGGTCAGTGCGAGCCAGTCCGCGGGAACTCGCGCCAGCTCCCGTCCGTAGACGAGGTAGAGCACTTCTGCGTCGCAGCCCACGGTGAGGAAGGCCAGCAGCAGCCCGGTGGCCGCGGCGACGAGGAGCTTGGCGAGGAGCAGTCCCAGTCGGCGGGGCACGGTGCCCCGGTCGGCCGCCAGTGCGGGGTGGCGGAACTCGTCGCCGAAGGCGATGGCGCCCAGCAGCCCGGCGCCGAGTGCCGCGGGCGGCAGCGGCAGCTCCTGCGGCCAGGCGGCCAGCAGGCGGTGCTGCGGAGTGTGGCCGACGCGGGCCAGGAGTACGGCGATGAGCACGGACGAGACGAGCACGACTGCCCCGGTCAGGAACCCGGTGCCGACACCGCCGGCCCGGCGCAGCTCGTAACGGAGGGGACGCAGCGGACTCGGAGCGGGGCGGACGGAGATGGGGGGTGGGAGCGGGGGCAGGCTGCCGGAGGCGAGGGCGTCGGAGGGACGCGGGCAGGCGTCCTGGGGGCGCGCAGCGGCGGACGCCACCGAGGCACGCCCGGCTGTCGGCAAGTGGCTGGTGGGCACGTTCGGCTCGGGGAGACGGGTTGCCGGGGTGGTCCCGGTTGACGCCGCAGTGGCTGTGCGAGGACCTTGCCCGGCGGAGTCGTGCGATACGGAAAGGCCCGGAGTCGTGGCAGAACCCGGAGGCACGTCGGTGTCCTCCGGCGTGGCCCCGGCAGTCTTCCCTCGTGCCGGGTCGTCGACCTTTCCGGTCATACCGATTGCTCTGACCTCACCAGGCCCAGTTGTCCCGTCAGCCGTACGGGCCACAACGCATGCCAGTGGCTCGTTCTGACGGGTCGAGCCGGCTCCGGGACCCATGTCACCGATCTCGTCGGCGAGTTGGTGGACGAGGATGCCGTGCCGGAACGCGGTCTCACCGATGTCCGCGCAGGTACTGCCGTACACGGAGAGCCGGTTGCCGGCCTCTGGCACGACCTCCACGGAGCGCTGCGCAGCCCGGGCCTCTTTGGTCAGCAGAGCCGCGAGACGAGCGGCGTGCGGGCTGCGCACGGCGACGCGGGGGCGCAGTCTGGTGCGGGAGAAGTCCGCGGCTTCCTGGTCGGCGACGAGTCGCCCCTGTTCCAGGGTGATGATCCGATCGGCGGTGCGGGCCGCCTCCTTGGGATCGGTGGTGGTGCACAGGACGGTGCCACCCTGGGCCGCGTGAGCGCGCAGCATGCCGTGCAGCCAAAGGCGTTCGCCGGCGGACAGACCGTCGGTGAGCGCGTCGAGCACGAGGGTGTGCGGGTCCGTCAGCAGGGCGCAGGCGAGGCCGAGCCGACGGTCCATGCCGCGCGACAGTGTGCCCAGACGTTCGTCGCGGAGGCTGACGAGGCCGACGACCTCGAGGACTTCGTCGGCACGGCGGACCGGGACGCCTGCCGCCGCGCACAGCATGCGGAGTTGGCCCCGGACGGTGCGCGCGGGGTGCCCCGGCACATCGCCCAGGAGCACGCCGACCTCACGTGACGGATGGGCGATGCGGTGCAGTGGGCGGCCTCTGAAGTAGGCGGTCCCACGGCCCTGTTGGAGTTCGAGCATGAGCCTGAGCACGGTTGTCTTGCCGGCGCCCGGGGCGCCGAGGAGCGTGGTGACGCAGCCCGCGCGTGCCTCGAAGGAGACGTCGTCGACGGCGGGCGGGAGCTCCTTGCAGGGGTTGCTGGTCAGTCCGAAGGCCTGGATCACCCGTAGCAAGATAGCGCGTTATGTCCGTTTTCTTGGGTGTGGCGGGGCCCTGAAGGAGGGCGTCGCCCCAGCGGGTTCGGTGTCAGACCTCGGGACGCAGCATCGGAGGGTTGAGCAGGGTGGCGCCGCCGGCCCGGAACAGCTGGGCCGGGCGACCGCCCTGCCGGGTGGTCGTACCTCCGGTGGGGACGAGGAAGCCTGGAGTGCCCGTGACCTTGCGGTGGAAGTTGCGCGGGTCGAGGGCGACACCCCACACCGCCTCGTACACACGGCGCAACTCGCCGACGGTGAACTCGGTCGGGCAGAACGCCGTGGCCAGCGACGAGTACTCGATCTTGGAGCGGGCGCGCTCCACCCCGTCCGACAGGATCTGGGCGTGGTCGAAGGCGAGTGGTGCCGCCTGTTCGCCGTCTCGGCCGTAGCCGCCCTGCTGCAGGAGTTCCTCGACGGGTGCCCAGCGGGCACTGTTGGCGTCACCGCCGGCGCGGGGGGCGGGTAGGTCGGGGGCGAGCGCGAGATGGGCGACACTGACCACCCTCATCCGGGGATCGCGCTTGGGGTCGCCGTATGTCGCGAGCTGTTCCAGGTGAGCGCCGTTGTCCTGAGCCGGGGCGTCCGGGTCGTGGGCGCGCAGGCCGGTCTCCTCGGCCAGTTCACGCGCTGCGGCCTGTGCCAGATCCTCATCGGCCCGTACGAAGCCGCCCGGGAGCGCCCAGCGCCCCTGAAAGGGCGCCTCACCCCTGCGTACCGCCAGCGCGCACAGGGCGTGACGACGCACGGTCAGCACGACCAGGTCCACGGTGACGGCGAAGGGCGGGAAGGCTGACGGGTCGTAGGGCATGCCGAGATCATAGTCGTCTTCCTGACGATAAACACTCCCCTCTCCGGCCGCACACATGACTGGTCCACGGTGGTCGGGCCCGCGTCCCGCAGACCGCTTCAGGTCGTCCTCCCGAGACATGTCGTACGAGGTCACGCACCCAATTGCAGTCCCGCGGCGGCCTCCTCGACCATGGCCACGCCGAGACGGCCGACCCGTACGGAAAAGGGGGCACCCGCGATCCGCAGCCCGGTCAGGCTGATCTCGCCCAGCGGCACGCTGCGTACCGGGCGGAGCATGACCGTGCCTGCCGGGGCGTCCGGGCGGATACCGGCCAGGGTCGCGAGGAGCAGCATCCCGGAGGCGGCAGCGGTGGCCGACGGCCGGCAGGCCGCCGGGTGGGGCAACGGAGCGCCTCCTTCCACGCGCTGCTCCCCCGCGTACATCTCCGGCAGCCGGTACTCGAAGGCCTCGGCCGCCGCCAGGAGGCCGCGCAGCAGCGCACTCGCCTCCTTCTCGTACCCGGCGGTGGCCAGGCCCGCGACGGCCACCGCGGTCTCCTGGACCCGCACGGCACCGCTCCGGTGGCCGAACGGGTTGTATCCCGCCTCCTTGACGCCCAGGCCGCGCAAGCCCCAGCCGGAGTCCATGGCCGGACTGCCGAACAGCCGGGCGAGCTGTCCGGTCTGCACCTTGTCGAGCAGCCCGGGGGCCGGCCCGCCCGCGCCCAGCAGACCGGTGTCGAGGAGATGGGCGGCGATCGCACCGAAGTGCGGCACGGTGCGCCCGTCCGGCGTACGGGCGGCCGCAGGTCTGCCGCCGCCCCGGTCCTCGACCCAGAAGTCGTCCCTGAACGCGGTGCGCAGCTCCTGGGCCCACTGCCGCAGCCCGGCACCGCCCGGCCTGCCGTACGCGTCGAGGAGATCGGCGCCCAGGAGGGCGGCGCGGTGTGCGTGGGCCTGCGTCTCGCAGCGCAGCGGGCCGCCCGGTTGCGGATCGGGCAGGTAGGTTCCGTCGCCCACGGTCACGCGCAGCCAGGTCAGACAGCGCTCGGCGGTCGGTAGCAGTTCCTCGGTCACCTGTTCCGGAAGCCCCCAGCGCCGGGCCTCGGCGAGGAGCACCGGGAAGAGCAGGGTGGCCTCCGTACCCGTACAGCCCGGTGGCAGGTGGGGACCCGCGTCCCGGAGCGGGCCGGGGAGCATGCCGGATCTCGGGCCCGGCCCCGGGAGCTGGGTGCGGGCGAGGGTTCGCAGCGTGGCCGCCGCGAGCCCGGTGCCGAGGGGAAGCGTCATTCGGGCGGCGGCGAGAGCCTCGGCCGGGGCCATGCCGCAGCGCCACGGCGCGCCTGCCGCGAGATGGGTGTCGGAGGGATGCGCGAAGTCGCGCAGAAGCAGGGCCTGGAGGTCTTCGACGCTGGTCCGCAGTAGCGCCTCGACACGGGGATCGTCGCCGGCGGCCCGTGCCGGGGCAAAGGGGCTCGTCGCCACGTGGCCCACGGCCCGGACAGGCCCCGCGCCGTCCTGCCGTATACGCAGCTCCAGGGTCATGGAACCGCCCGGGGGCAGTTCGAGCTCCCAGCGCAACAGGCCCGCGGAGGCAAGCGCGTCGGCGGGTGGCGGGTCGGCGGAGACGGCGGCGCTGCCGGTGGCGCAGGACCAGCGCAGGCCGGAGGCGTGGACGCTGGCGGGCAGTTCGGGGCCCGCGGTGCCGGAGGCGATCGTGCCCAGGTCCGCCATGTCGGTACCGAGCGATACCTCGACCGGCAGGCGCAGCGGGCGCGGCGCCGAGCTGTGCAGGGTGATCCGCTCCGTGCCGTCCGCGTGGCGGATGCGCTCGACGATGACGTCCGGGTCCGGCCCGCCGTCGGGGGAGACGCGCAACGTCCCCACGAAGCGGGCGCGGTCGGCGGCTGTCATCCGGGCCTGTACCGCGAGTGGTTCACGGCCCGCCACGCGGACCTGGCACCGCGCGAGCACGCGCCTGCCCCCGCGGTAGAAGCCCTCCAGTCCCCGACCGGTGAGCTGCCCCTGGTCCGTGGAGATCGCGAGCCCGGGGAGGGCGACGCAGATCAGGGTGGTGTGGGTCGGGGGCAGCTGAGCAGGACGGCGGACGGCGGACGGCGGGACCTGCGGCGGCCGGTGAGAGGGAGGCGGCGCCAGCGATGGCGACGTGCCCCTTGCCAGGGGTGCGGAAGGGCGCCCGGTGCCAGGGAAACGAGGCTCCGAGCCTCGCGGGTCCCCTGCGTTCCCGGGTGCTGCTCCGCCGCCACCTCCCCGCAAGGGCGGCGTGGGTGTGCCTGCGGCACGACGGTCGTCGTCGGCGGCCGAGGGCGGGGTCGGCGGATACATGGGCGACTTCTTCTGCGCTCTGGGCGCCGAGGGCGCGCTCGGCGCCCGGTAGGGGGCTTCGGCAGGACAGGGGTGATGCGGCGGCTCGGCCTGTCCAAGGGTTCCGCCACTCAGGTGAACGGACCAGGGCTTCCCCGAGTCACGCCTCCGGCGGGACAGGCCGACCGAATGGCGGTGAGGCGGAGCATACGTCCGGCCGGCGCCGGGACGACTGCATCGGCCGTCCCCTGTGGCCGGGAGGGTGGGTTGTCGGTGAGCCGCCCTGGCGCCGGTCAGTTGTACGTGGGACGCATTGCCGTTGCTCAATCGCCGGTCGCGTGTTCCGCCGTTGCCGAACCGTCCGCCGACAGGCACGCGGTTGCCCGGACGCCGGTCAGCTGTCCCTTCCCTGGCGACTCGCTCGGGCGCCTCGCCCCTGCTCGGCCGTCGGTCGCCCTCCCCGTCTCCGTTCGGGCGCCCGTCGGTTGTCGTGCCCTTGCCGATCCTTCCGACGGGAATGCCGCTGCGGCCTGGGCGCCCATGAACCGCCCCACCCGGGTTCACGCGTCGCCCCCCTTCGTCCGGTGGCCGCGAGGAGCGGCCTCCCCGGTGCCCGGGCTGCGCCGGCGTACGGAGGACTTGCCCAAGAGCTGGGGACGGGTTCCGCCCGTCCTCTTCGCGCGGGGGCGGGTGGCGCCGTCATCTGACGGGCCTACCCGGCGTCGACGCCTCGTGGCCGACTCCAGCGCCCGGGTGGCACCGCTGATCGATGTCGAGCAGGACGGGGGACCCGGGATGTGGTCGAGGGGCGTCGTGGCTTCGGTGTCGTCGATCCAGCCGTCACTCTCGATCCCCTCCACGCAACCGACACCGCTCATTCCCTCGAAACTCTCGGTCCCTTCCAAAATCTCCGTCCCCTCAAGACTCTCCGTCCCCTGGAATCCCTCCGTCCCTTCGAAGCCGTCCGTGGCCTCGAGCCCCTCCGGGTTCTCACCCCAGCCGATGCCCCCGTCCTCGTACGCGTCACCGCCCGCGATCCGCGCGCTGTCCGGCGTGGTTCCGGGCCGCGCGGCAGCCACGCGAGATCGGCCGCCGCGCTCCGCGCGCAGACAGCGCCGGATCGACTCCGGGTCCAGACCCTCGTTGCAGGCCTGGTGCAGCAGGCGGGCGAACAGGTAGCCAGGGTCCGCGCCGAGTGCCATGGCCAGGGCCTCCCGGGCCTCCAGCTCATCGCCGGTCGACCAGGCAACCCAGCCGGCGAGCGTCAGGGGAGCCGCAGCGTGCTCGCGGTACGGCCCGACACAGCGGCGGGCGAGGGCACGCCAGAGGCGCAGCGCCGGTGCCGCCTCGTCACCTTCCATCCACTCCGCCGCGCGATCGCGCGTCGTACGATCCTGCAGGCCCAGAATCAGCGAGGCGGCCTCGTCGTGTGCGAGCAGTTCGTCGTCCCGAAGGTCTGCCAGGAGCGTGCCGGAGGCGGCGGGTGCGTCGGCGAATCGGCTCCTGGCCCGCCGGGCCTGTCGCAGGGTCTCCTCGGCCACGTCCGCGCGGCTCGCGTCGTCGAGGATCCGCGGGACCAGGCGGGCATTCGCGGTGTCGAGCGCGCGTTCCTGTTCCAGCGCCGCAGCTGTCTCCCAGGGTTGAAGCCTGGCCCGCAACTCCTTCAGGGTGCCCCGCACTTGCAGGCCGGCGTAGGTCGCGGCGGCGGCCAGCACCGAGGTGCCGGGCAGGCCCATGGGCACTCCGTCGTCCGGGCAGCACTCGGGCGTCACACAGCAGTAGGACCAGAAGCGGTTGTCGGCGATGCACAGGGCTTCGACCACGGGCACGTCGAGACTGCCGCATTCGGTGCGCAGCAACTGGGCGAGCGGGCGCAGACGTTCCCTCACCTGATGCCGCGCTTCACCCTCCTTCGGTTCCTGGCAGAGGTACACGACCATGCTCTCGGGCCGTGCGCCTCTGCGCTCGCTTCCAGTCACCAGACCGTGCGTCAGCTGCTGTGCCACGGCGGGCCAGTCGTCGGGGTTCGCGGGAATTCCGAGCCGGGCGCGGCCTCCGAACCGGCCGCGCCCGTCCCGGTCGTGCAACGCGACCAGGACGATGCTGTCCTCGGGGTGGTAGCCGAGCAAATATGGCAGGGCGTCGGCCAGTTCGGCAGGGGTACGCAGGGTGACCTGATGCGTTTCGCTGTGATTCGTCATGCGGTGACGATCTCGCGGTTTCCGCTATCCCGCTTGAGCCTGTGGATAACTCAAATCAGGGACATGCCAAGGGCGATGTCGGGATTCACAGGCGCCCCCGTACACCCTCGACGCAGCGCGACACCGCCTCGAACGGGCACTCGCATGTCACCACCGAACAAAAGGTGGATGGCATACCGAACATGAGATTTCAGACGTCATCACCGCGATCATCATCGGCATCACCGCCGCCCTCAACTCCTGGGCTCCTGGCCGCCGGGGACAGGCAGCCGGCCGACAAGGTCTCCGAGCGCGTCGCGGGGCAAAGGTTCGCCATGACTTGTTGCTCGGCTCCCGCCGACTGGAGCCGAGGCCGGCTGAACAGACCGAGGGGCACCCCGAGCCCCGGACCCGGCACAGAAGCCGCGCGCGAGGCTGGTGACAGCTCAGGAGGCATCCGAGCGAGGCTCCCTCACCCGGCCACGGCAAGGGTGAGTGGGAGTACCGCGTCGGCTCCGGCCTGGCGCAGGAGACGTGCGCCTACGGCCAGGGTCCAGCCGGAGTCGGTGTAGTCGTCGACGAGCAGAACCGGGCCGGGGGTGGCGGCCAGGGCGGCGGCGAGTTCTTCGGGCACGGTGAACGAGGCGGCCAGGGCGCGCAGCCGCTGGGCGGAGTTGCTGCGGTGCGCCGCGTACTCGTCGGCCCGCTCGGTGTAGGCCAGGCTGCCCAGCAGGGGAAGCCTGCCGACCCGGGCGACTCCCCCGGCCAGCGAGGCGACCAGCTGCGGGCGGGTGCGGGAGGGCATGGCGACGATCCCCACCGGCCGCGCCGCCGCGTCGGGACCGCTGCCGGCCCAGCCGCCCGGCGAGCGGGCCCAGTCGGTCACCACCGTCACGACGGCGGCCAGCACGTCGTCCGGCACCGGCCCGTCCGCGGCCTGCGCCGACAGCAGCGGACGCAGGCGGTTGCCCCAGCCGATGTCCGACAGCCTGCCCAGCGCCCGCCCGGTCGCCGCCTGCTGACCGACGGGGATACGGCCCTTGAGGTCGACCCCGACCGCCGGCATGCCCGAGGGCCACATCCGGCGCGGCTCGACCTCGACCCCGGGGCGGTCCAGTTCGCCCGCAGCGCCCGCGAGAGCGCTGGACGACACCGAGGGATCGAGCCAGGGCCCCGCGCAGGAGTCGCAGCGGCCGCACGGGACCGCCTTCTCGTCGTCGAGCTGCCGCTGCAGGAACTCCATCCGGCACCCCGTGGTCGCCACGTAGTCCCTCATGGCCTGCTGCTCGGTGGCGCGCTGTTTGGCGACCCAGGCGTAGCGCTCGGTGTCGTATGCCCACGGCTGCCCTGTCGCCGCCCAGCCCCCCTTCACACGCTTGACCGCCCCGTCCACGTCCAGGACCTTCAGCATCGTCTCCAGCCGCGAGCGCCGAAGATCCACCAACGGCTCCAGAGCCGGCAGCGACAGCGGACGACCCGCCTCCTCCAGGACGGCCAGCGTGCGCCGCACCTGTTCCTCGGGAGGGAAGCCCACCGAGGCGAAGTACGCCCAGATCGCCTCGTCCTCCCGCCCCGGCAGCAGCAGCACATCCGCGTGATCCACACCGCGCCCCGCACGCCCCACCTGCTGGTAGTAGGCGATCGGTGACGAGGGCGACCCCAGGTGCACCACGAACCCCAGGTCCGGCTTGTCGAAGCCCATCCCCAGCGCCGAGGTCGCCACCAGCGCCTTCACCCGGTTCGCCAGCAGATCCTCCTCCGCCTGCAGCCGGTCGGCGTTCTCCGTCTTCCCCGTGTACGAGGACACCGGATACCCGCGCTGCCGCAGGAACGCCGCGACCTCCTCCGCCGCCGCCACCGTCAGCGTGTAGATGATCCCCGAACCCGGCAGATCCCCCAGCCGCTCCCCCAGCCACGCCAGCCGATGCGCCGCGTCCGGCAGCTCCAGCACGCCCAGCCGCAGGCTCTCCCGGTCCAGCGGCCCCCGCAGCACCAGAGCGTCCCCGCCCCCCGTGCCCAGCTGCTCGGCCACATCCGCCGTCACCCGCGCGTTCGCGGTCGCCGTCGTGGCCAGTACCGGCACCCCCGCCGGCAACTCCGCGAGCATCGTGCGCAACCGGCGGTAGTCGGGGCGGAAATCGTGTCCCCAGTCGGAGATGCAGTGCGCCTCGTCGACCACCAGCAGGCCGGTGGTGGCCGCGAGCCTGGGCAGCACCTGATCACGGAAATCGACGGAGTTGAGGCGTTCCGGACTGACCAGGAGAACGTCGGTCTCGCCGCGCTCGACCTCCCCGTAGATGGTGTCCCACTCCTCCGGGTTGGCCGAGTTGATCGTGCGCGCCCGGATACCGGCCCGTGCCGCCGACTCGACCTGGTTGCGCATCAGCGCCAACAGCGGCGAGATGATCACCGTAGGACCGGAGCCACGCCTGCGCAGCAAAGCCGTGGCGACGAAGTACACCGCCGACTTTCCCCAGCCGGTGCGCTGGACCACCAGGGCACGCCGGCGCTCCTCCACCAGGGCCGCCACCGCCTGCCACTGGTCCTCCCGCAGCCGCGCCGAACCCCCAGGGGCACCGACCAGCTCAGCGAGGATGGCGTCGGCTTCATCACGTAGCTCCTGGTTGCTCATGCCCCCATGCAACCTCACAGCACTGACAACGGCCCAATCCACGGCCGTGACGGCATGCGTACGGACAGTCCCCCCAGGCGTTCGGAGCCTGGGACGGTCCTCCTTTCGGACGACTTCACGGCGACCGGGTGGACCCTCGCGGGGCGGCCCGGGGGCGACGACGGGCCGGGGCGCAGCGAGCGTCGCCACTGGTCCTCGCCCTCCGCCGTCGATGACGAGAAGGTGAACCAAACCGAACAAGCGGACCAACGGCACGTTCCCGGCCACCCCAGCCATCTACAAATGACACACCTGGCAGGGATATAATCCACAGATCACCAGAAGCCGGTCGGTGGCCCCATTTGCTCGTTGCCGCAACCCAGTTCGACAGCGAGAATTGAAGTCCGCTCCCCGCACGGCGTGCCCGTGGTCCGGCAGGGCTCCGCCGCGGTGTGCGCTCCCCAAGTCCGATCTCCCGCCCGCAGTGCGGGCGCGTAGCCGAAGGGAGGACCGTGACCTTCGGATTCACTCCGTCCCCCGCGGCATCCATGTCGACTTCTGCCGACCTGTCCGCCGCTTCCACCAACTCAGCAGCCCGCATGCTCGAACCCGCGGAGTGGGCCGCAGCCGGGATTCCCCTGCTGCGCAATCCCCGTGAGGTCGTCAGCGGACTGCACGCGCGGCACCGCCCCGGGCCCGCGACCGCGATCGTGGCCGTCCTCGATCCTGACGAGCGGCTGCAGGCGAGCGCCTCGTTCACCCGCCGTTCGGCGCCGGCCGACGGCTGGATGTTCCGCAACTCGCTGCTCGCACAGCTGCGTCGGGTCATCCCCCACGACCTGCGTCGCCGCACTCCGGTGCGCACCGCCGTCCTGCTCTACTGCCGTGACGGGGACGCGCGCTGGACGGAGGAGGACGGCGCGTGGATGTGGGGTCTGCGTGACGCCTGCACCCTGCACGGGCTGCGCTGCGGCGCGTACATCACGCTGACCCGCGACGGCTGGCAGGTGCTCGGCGAGGGTCGTGGCGGGCGCCGCCCGAACGCGGACTCACCACCGGAGCCCTTCGCCATGTCCGAGGCACCACCACTGCTGCCGATGCCCCGCACCGGAGGCACCGCCTCGGACATCCTGCGCCGCGCGGCAGCCCGCTGACACTGGCGCCCAGCGGCCGACGCGCCACAGCCGTACACGGATCGGCCACCGCGGACAACGGCGTCCGCCGGTAGGACGTATGCCGACGAGAAGCCCGTACATGGGCAACACGAGTCGAGTCGTCCGGAAGGCATCCAGCGCCACAGCGACGGGGGCACGCGCACGCGTGCCCCCGTCGCCCATGACGATGCGCCCTTACGATCCCGCTTCCTGCCGCCCGGGCCAAGGCACGGCGGCGAGCCTCACGGCAGCCACCGGCATCCCGGCGCGTCCGGCATCGGGGAACGTCGGATCGCCCGCCGTACGGTCACCGCTTCAGTCGCCCTCCGCCAGCCGGTCCGGTGTCGCCGGACCGGCCGACCCGGACGGTTCACGAAGCTGCTCAGACCCCCGCGCCCAGCACCGAGTTGATCTGCTGCGAGTCGCCGCAGCAGATCAGCAGGGCACCGGCTCGGCCGAGGGCCAGGGGAAGGGCCGCGGCGGTCGTCGTGTCGGTTCCGCCGTTGACGGCGACCACGACCACCGGACGGGAAGCGGCACGGCTCAGAGCGGCGGCGTCGGCATAGAAGACGTCGTCACCCGCGTCGTGCTGCGCCCAGTACGGGCCCTCACCGAAGGACAGCTCGTGCGCGGCCCACGGGTGCGGATCGCCGGTGGTGATCACCAGCACCTCACCGGGGGCCCGACCCGACTCCAGGAGCAGGTCGACGGCTTCCTCGGCGGCGTCCAGCGCGCCCTCGGCCGAGGCCGGGATCAGCTGGATCTGCGGAGCCGCCGGGGCCTCGGAGACAGGCGCGGAAGGGATGGAAGGGACAGGGGGGGCCGGAGCCGCGGACGGCCCGGGCTTGACCGCGCCGACGGTCGAAGCCACGGCCGCCGGCGCGTCGTGCGATGCACGCTGGGCCGGCGCGGTGGGCCGGAAGGGACCCGGACGGCCGGGACGCGGCGAAGCCGCGGGGCGCGGGCCGGGTACGGGACGGGGGGTCGGCGCGCTGTGGCCACTGGCCGGAGCGACACGGGGACCCTGGGCACTCTCGTGAATCTGAGGCTCCTCGGGAATGAGAGGCATGACTTGATATTTATCAAACGCCGGTGCGACTCGCGCCAGCGGGTGGCACATGAGTGCGAACGGAACTGTCAGAAGTCGAAGCCGAGCTGGCCCTCGATCTCCGGAGCGTTCCCGTTCGCCCAGCTGCGGGCCTTCTTGAGGTGCCGCCACTGGGGCAGCGCATCAAGATACGCCCACGACAGCCGGTGGTACGGAGTGGGACCCCGCTCCTCCAGCGCGGCCTTGTGCACGGGTGACGGATACCCGGCATTGGCCGCAAACCCGAAGTCTGCATGGTCGATACCCAGTTCGGCCATCATTTTGTCGCGCTGAACCTTGGCGATCACGGACGCCGCCGCGACCGCCACGCACGACTGGTCACCCTTGATCACCGTACGGACCTGCCACGGCGACCCCAGGTAGTCGTGCTTCCCGTCGAGGATGACCGCGTCGGGGCGGACCGGCAAGGCCTCCAGCGCACGCTCCGCGGCAAGCCGCAGCGCTGCCGTCATCCCCAGGTCGTCGATCTCCTCCGGAGAGGCGTGCCCCAACGCGTACGACGTGACCCATTCCCGCAGTACTTCCGCGAGTTGGGTACGCCGCTTGACCGCGATGAGCTTGGAGTCGGTGAGCCCTTCGGGGGGCCGCCTGAGGCCGGTGACCGCCGCGCAGACGGTGACGGGGCCGGCCCACGCACCCCGCCCTACCTCGTCGACGCCGGCGATGACCTTCGCTCCGGTCGTGGCGCGCAAAGAGCGCTCGACGGTGTGGGTGGGTGCTTCGTACGGCATGGCGGTCTTAGCCTACGCCGCCCGGAACCCCACACGACACCCGGTTCCCCCAAGCGACTTGAGGCTCACCGCCGAGCGCACCCGGGCCGCCTTCGGAGCGGACTTCAGACACGGCCCGCCCGCAGCAGCGGAACCATGAACTGGTCGATCATCTCCTCCATGTCGCGCTCCCCCCATTCACTCCCGCACATCTTGGAGCGGTACATCATCATCGCCGGAATGGCGTCGAGGACGTAGCCGTTGGCAGCGTCGAGACGGACCTCTCCCCGCTTGATTCCTCGCTCGATGATCTCCCGAAGCAGCCCTACCATCGGCTCGACGAGCCCTCCGAAGATCACGCTCTGGAACCGTTCCGCCTGCGGGTTGTCGCATTCGTGAATTACCGAGCGCAGCGCGAATCCGGGGCGCGAGAACAGCGCCTCACGCACCTGCCGGCACAGTTCGAGAAGGTCGTCCCGGACGTTCCCGAGGTCGGGCGCCCGGTCGAAGCGCGGCAGCCCGGCCTGGAGCGCGTCCGCGACGAGGTCCTCCTTCGAGGGCCAGCGGCGGTAGACCGCGGCCTTCCCGGTCTGGGCGCCGGCGGCGACACCCTCCATCGTGAGCCCGTTCCAGCCGACCGTACTGAGCTGCTCCAGCGCGGCCTCGAGGATCGCGCGTTCGAGCACGGCGCCGCGCCGGCGGGGGGAGGCCGCCCGGGCGGGGGCAGCCGTCCAGCGCGAAGTAACCATCTGAGTGT
This sequence comes from Streptomyces kryoterrae, assembly GCF_054072135.1. Taxonomy (NCBI): domain Bacteria; kingdom Bacillati; phylum Actinomycetota; class Actinomycetes; order Kitasatosporales; family Streptomycetaceae; genus Streptomyces; species Streptomyces kryoterrae. The sequence continues at coordinate 2,607,854 of NZ_CM133358.1, forward strand.
CTCCAGCGGGCAGGGGGGAGCGGGGGGTGCGAGTATTTATGAGGATTGTCGGCATTGGGGTGATCGCCGACGAGGTGAATCGCCGAGATTACCCGGGCAACCGGCACACGACACGGCGACGGCTTAAGTGAACGCTTGCGTTCACTGTCGGGGACTCACTACCGTTCGACGCGACAGTGAACGCAAGCGTTCACTAGTGCTCTTATGGGGGACCCATTGTGACTACCTCTTCGTTGATGAAAGACCAGAAACCAGGTGCGGCCCGCCGGGAGGGGCATCCCGGCATAGCGCTCACCGTCATCGCGGCCTGCCAACTCATGGTGGTACTCGACGCGACGATTGTGAACATCGCGCTACCGCACATTCAAGGCGCCCTCAAGTTCAGCACGACCGACCTCACCTGGGTGGTCAGCGCCTACACGCTCACCTTCGGCGGCCTGCTGCTGCTCGGCGGCCGGGCCGGTGACATCCTCGGCCGCCGCCGGGTCTTCCTGACCGGCATCCTGGTGTTCATCGCCGCCTCTCTGCTGGGCGGACTCGCCCAGGAACCCTGGCAGTTGCTGGCCGCGCGGGCCCTCCAGGGTGTGGGCGGCGCGATCGCCTCGCCCACCTCGCTGGCGCTCATCACCACCACGTTCCCCGAAGGCCCGGAGCGCAACCGGGCCTTCGGCGTCTTCGCCGCCGTCTCGGCCGGCGGCGGCGCCGTCGGCCTGCTCGCCGGCGGCATGCTCACGGAGTGGCTCGACTGGCGCTGGGTGCTCTTCGTCAACGTGCCGATCGGTCTCCTGATCGCCGCGCTCACCCCGATGTACATCGGGGAGTCCGAACGCCACCCGGGCCGCTTCGACATCCTGGGCGCACTGACCTCGACGTTGGGCATGGCGTCCCTCGTCTACGGCTTCATCCGCGCGGCGGAGAAGGGCTGGCGGGACAACCTGACCCTCGCGTCGTTCGGCACCGCGGTGGTCCTGCTGGTCGCCTTCGCCTTTGTGGAGATGCGCGCCAAGGAGCCGATCACCCCGCTGCGGATGTTCGCCGACCGCAACCGCTCGGGCACGTACGTGATCATGCTGAGCCTGGCCGCGGCGATGTTCGGCATGTTCTTCTTCATCGTCCTGTTCGTACAGAACGTCCTGCTGTACACGCCGATCGAGGCGGGCCTCGCCTTCCTGCCGGTGACCTTCGCGATCGCCACGGGCGCGGGCCTCTCACAGCGGTTCCTGCCGGTCCTGGGACCCAAACCGTTCATGGTGGCCGGCTCGGCACTGGCCACACTGGGCCTCGCCTGGCAGGCCTTCATCACTCCCGACAGCTCGTACGTCGGCGGGGTGCTCGGCCCGATGCTGGTGTTCGGCTTCGGCATGGGCCTGAACTTCGTGACGCTGACCCTGACGGCGGTCTCCGGGGTCGCCGCGCACGAGGCCGGCGCCGCGTCCGGGCTGCTCAACGTGACGCAGCAGGTGGGCGGTTCGCTCGGCCTCTCCATCCTGACGACGGTGTTCGGCTCGGCGAGCCGCGACGAGGCGGCGAAACAGGTACCCAAGTTCCTCGCCCAGGCCACGGCGGAGCAGAAGGCGGAGTTCGCCAGGACCAAGCAACTCCCCGCTCCCTGGAGCCACGAGGTACTCGCCCACGGCATCTCCACGGCCTTCATCCCCGCCGCCGCGATGGCCGTCCTGGCCCTCGTCACTGCCTGGTTCGTCATCCGCGTCCGCAAGAGCGACCTGGAGGCCCTGGCAGGCACGGCGAGCACCACGGGCCCGGCCGGCGGCTGATCTCCCGGCAGCGGGCCCGCAGGCGCTGCCGAGACGGTCGCCGACGACAGCGGTACGTCGCTCCGGGCACCGGAGCGACGTACACGGCGACCACGGACGACCACGGACGACGTGAGGGTACGCACGGACGCCTCCGGAGCCTCGCGGCGCTCCCCCGGCGATCCCGCCCGCAGGCACCGCCACGACGGATCCGCGCCCACCAGGTCAGCGGTACATGCCGCTGCGCACGCCCGCGCGCCTTAAGGCGTCTGCGGCACCGCGCGAGGAGGAGCCGCGCGTGGCCGACGCCTCCGCGCCGCTCCGGCGGGGACCTGAACGGGCGACGCTCACGGCATCATCGCGACATCTCACCAGGGCGCGCCCTGCCGCACACGCGCGTGTACGGCCCGACAGCCCCGCCCGTGCTACGACCCCGCGGGCACCCACTCCGGCAGCGCTTCCGTCCGCTCCAGCCACGCCGGCGGCGGCGCCCCCGCCTTTCCCGCGGCGAGTACGCCGCCCACGATGGCGCAGTTCGTGTCCACGTCCCCGCCCACCCGGGCCGTCGCCCAGAACGCCTCCTCGTAGTCACCGAGGGCGCGCGCGGCGGACCAGAGCGCGAAGGGCACGGTGTCGTGCGCCGACGTACGCCGGCCACAGCCCAGTACGGCCGCGACCGTGCCCGCGTCGGCGTAGTCCAGCATGTCCCGGGCACGCCGCAGCCCGGCGGAGACGGCGCTTCTCGGGACGAGCGCGACGACACCGTCGAGGAGCGCACCGGGGCTCGGCGGGCCGCCCGGGGCGCCCACCAGGGCGGCGGCCGCGGCGACGGCCATGGCGCCCACCACGGCCTCGCGGTGCTGGTGCGTGGGGTAGGCCGAGATCTCCGCCTGGTGGGTCGCCTGTTCCGGGTCGTCCGCGTACCAGGCACCCAGGGGAGCGATCCGCATGGCCGCGCCGTTGCCCCACGACCCCTGGCCGTTGAACAGGGCGGAGGCCAGCTCGCGCCAGTCGCCCCCCTCCCGGACCAGTCGCAGGAGCCGGTTCACCGCGGGACCGTACCCGCGGTCGAAGTCGTGGTGGTGCGCGAAGGAGAGGGCCAGCGCGTCCTGGTCGACGCGCTGGTGGGCGGCCAGCACGGCCACCACGGAGCACGCCATCTCCGTGTCGTCGGTCCACTGCCAGGGGCCGGACGGCAGTTCGCGGACCTTGAGGAGCGGGTGGTTCACGGGCACGAAGAACTGCGACCCGAGCGCGTCCCCCACCGCAAGCCCGCGCAGGCTGGCCAGGGCGCGCTCCAGGCGCTCGTGAGAAGAGGACTGGGGAGAGAAGTCAACGGTCATCGCGCTGCCACTCTATCCGGTGATTCCATACGATTCCGGATCACGCCAGCGCTCGAACGGCCGGTCCAGGGTGTACCTGCCGTCGCTTCCGAGAACGAGCATCCGCATCTCCGCGTTTCCCGGATTCGACAGTGACTCGAACTCCGCGACCGTCCAGTGGAACCAGCGCATACAGAACAACCGCATGGCCAGCCCATGGGTCACCAGCAGCACGTTGGGCGGATGGTCGGGCGCCTCGAAGCTGCGGTAGAGGCTCTCCAGGAAGCCGCCGACCCTGTCGTACACGTCGGCGCCGGACTCTCCCTGGGCGAAACGGTAGAAGAAGTGCCCGTAGGCGTCCCGGTACGCCTTCTGCAGCTGTACGTCGTCCCGGTCCTGCCAGTTGCCCCAGTCCTGCTCGCGCAGCCGGGGCTCCTCGCGTACGCGCACGAGGTCGGAGTTCAGGCCGAACGCGCGCAGGGTCTCGTGTGTACGACGGTAGGGGGAGACGTAGACGCTCACCTGCTCCTGCCCGAACACCTCGCGCAGCCGCTTGCCGGTCTCCTCCGCCTGTCGCCAGCCGCGTTCGGTGAGGGCGAGGGCATGATCCGGCTCGCGCTCGTAGACGGTGTCATCGGCATTGCCCATTGACTCGCCGTGCCGGACGAGGACGATGCGCCGTGGTCTTACCATGCCAAAACCCTAGATCGGGTCGGCGCCGACCGGGCACTCACACGACCTCTATACGGCGTATGTCACACATGTCGTGCGCACAGAAGCACACGAGGCGGAACACAGGGTCCGGACCTCAGACTATCCAGCTGGGTTCCAGTTCGACGATGTCTCCGGCGAGGGCCGCGACGTCCGCCTCCAGTTGGGCACGCAGTGCCAGCCGCTCCACACGCTCGGCCCGGTACTTGCCGTGTTCGGCGGCCGACCGCCACATCGACAGGATCAGGAACTCGTGCCCCGGCGCCTCGCCGAACAGCCCCCGCACCATGCCGGGCGAACCCGCCATCGCGGGGTTCCAGACCTTCTCCTGCATCAGCGCGAAGTGCTCGGCGCGCTCTTCGTGGACGCGGCAGTGCGCCACCCGTACCAGGTCGGAGTCCGTGAAGCGCGGCTCGAAGCCGGTCTTCACGTCGAACCGGTAGTCGAACAGCTTGACCTGCTGGTCCTTGAAGGTGCCCGACTGCGCGGTGGCGAGCCGGTCATGGGATCGGGCCATGAAGGAGTCGTAGAAGGCGCGGCTCTCCCAGAAGGCGAAGACGTGTGCCACGCCGGGACGCCCCCGGCTCCAGCCCCCGCCCTGCCCCCGGAATCCCGGCTCCCCCAGAAGTCCCGCCCACTTTCGCTGCCCCCGTTCGAAACCGCGGCGGTCGACCACGGTGCAGCGAATCCACTTGACCAGCACCGCGCCATCGTAAGGCCCAGCGGCGTGGCGCCGGTCACGCTCGGGCGGAGTACGACCGCGCGAGCGCCCCCGCGCGCGTGGCACGATGGACAACCAGCTGTGATGTACCGGCAGTTGGAGCGACAGCACAACGGCGAACGGGGAAGGAAAGTCTGGTGAAGGCCCTCAACAAGGGGATCCGCAAGGCCGAAGTCTCACTGAAGTGGGATCCGAGTCCGGCGGGACAGCCGCCCACCGATCTGGACATCGTTGCCGCGACCTACCCGGCGACCGATCCGTACGGCGATCCCGCCTATGTGGTGCACTTCGACAGCCGTTCCCCGGACGGCACGATCACGCTCAACCGGGACAGCAAGGACGGGAAGGGCTTCGGCTGGGACGAGGTCATGACGCTGGAGTTCGACCGACTGGGCGCCCAGTACGCGCGTGTGGTGGTCGGCGTCGTCATCCAACAGCGTTCCACGCACCGGACGTTCGTCAGTGTCCGAGGGCCCGGCCTGCGCATTCGCGAGGGTTACACCGTCCTGGCCGAGGACGACTTCGGCGGTGTTCTGGGGGCTACGGCGGCCACGGTCGCGGAGTTCGTCCGCGACGAGGCCGGGTCGTGGGACTTCCACCCCGGTGTGCGGGGCTTCGAGGACGACCCCTCGACGTTCAGCAGGGAGATGGGCCGCACGCGCCAGCCCTGACCCCTCCCCGAAGGGGGGCAGGCAGGGGGTGACGATCGCGAGGGTGGCGGCCAGGGCATCGAGTACGGCCTCCCGATGGGTGACCGTGCTCGGCGGCCCGTCCCCTCCCGGTGCCGGCAGTCCGCGGTCCACCAGCGGGTAGAGCATGCGCAGCGTGCGCATGGTGTTGGAGGCCCAGGGGGAACCGGCCCCGGTTCCCCCGTCCGGAACGCCGGTGGGACGGCGTCCAGCCATCCCACCGACCCGGCGGCACCGAGACCGGGCCGGCACAGGACCCGAGCCGGCACACGGGCGATCCGGTCGTCCTCCTGGGTGTCGAAGACATGCCCGGTGTCGGCCAGCAGCCGCGCGACGGCAAGTTCGAACAGCGGTGCGGGATCCTGCTATGGGCGCCGCGCGAGAGCCGCCAGCAGGTCGGCCCCGTGCGCGGCGGCGTACACCCGGCCGAGCACGGGGCCGTACCCGCGCAGATCGGTCTCGCCGGGATACCACCCGGCGCACGCCTCCACCACTCCTGCCGCCAGTCCCCCGCGGCGGCGATCCGGGCCAGGACAAGGGGGGCGAACGCACGCGCCTGAATGCCGGAATCGTCGGACAGGCAGGCCGCACGGTCCCCGAGCCACCGCCGCTCGGCCGCGTCGAGGCCCGGTATCCAGCGGACGGCCGTTCCATACGCGCGCTCGTCACACACCACGGGATCCGGGGAACGCAGGTCCGCGACCAGCGTGTCGAGAGCGGCGGCCCGGGCAGCCCCCGAGAGTCCCCCGATGTCACCGTCGTGCCGCCGCGACGTGTCGCCCACGGACGGAGGTTGCGCGGACCCCGGCACGACGAAGGAGGGGCACCGGCACATGACCGGCACCCCTCCTCCCTCACTCACCGACCGGTCGGGGACCGTCCGTCGAGATCAGCTGCAACCGCTGGTCGACCCGCATCCCTCGCAGATGTAGCAGGACCCGGCCCGCTGCATCTTCGTACCACAGGAGAAGCACAGCGGGGCGTCCGCCTGGATGCCCAGCTGCATCTCCACCAGTTCGGCACTGGTGTGGACCTGCGTCAGCACGGGCTCCGGCGTCTGGGCAGGGACGGCCTTCGGGGCCGCGACGGCCTTCAGCTCCTGCGTGCGGGGCGCCGACTGGGCCAGGCCCTCGACCTCGATGTCGACCTCTTCGTCGGTCGGCTCGTAGGACCCCGTCTCCAGGTGACGCTGACGCTCGTCGGCGGAGTGGATGCCGAGGGCGGAACGCGTCTCGAAGGGGAGGAAGTCCAGCGCGAGGCGGCGGAAGATGTAGTCGACGATCGACTGGGCCATACGGACATCGGGGTCGTCCGTCATCCCGGCCGGCTCGAAGCGCATGTTCGTGAACTTCGAGACGTACGTCTCCAGCGGCACGCCGTACTGCAGACCCACCGAGATGGCGATCGAGAAGGCGTCCATCATGCCCGCGAGGGTGGAACCCTGCTTGGACATCTTCAGGAAGACCTCGCCGAGACCGTCGTCCGGGTAGGAGTTGGCCGTCATGTAACCCTCGGCGCCGCCGACCGTGAAGGACGTGGTGATGCCGGGGCGGCCCTTGGGGAGGCGCTTGCGCACCGGACGGTACTCGACGACCTTCTCGACGGCCTCACGGATCGTCGCCTCGGTCTTCGCGGTCACCGCGGTCTTCTCGTCGTCCTTCTTCTTGACGGAGAGCGGCTGGCCGACCTTGCAGTTGTCGCGGTAGATCGCGAGCGCCTTGACGCCCATCTTCCAGGCCTCGAAGTAGATCTCCTCGACCTCCTCGACGGTCGCCGTCTCCGGCATGTTGACCGTCTTGGACAGGGCGCCGGAGATCCAGGGCTGGATCGCGGCCATCATGCGGACGTGGCCCATCGCGGAGATGGTCCGCTCGCCCATGGCGCAGTCGAACACCTCGTAGTGCTCGTGCTTGAGGCTCGGGGCGTCGATCACATGGCCGTGCTCGGCGATGTGGGCGACGATCGCCTCGATCTGCTCCTCCTGGTAGCCCAGGCGGCGCAGGGCCTGCGGGACGGTGCCGTTGACGATCTGCATCGAGCCGCCGCCGACGAGCTTCTTGAACTTGACCAGTGCGAGGTCGGGCTCAAGACCCGTGGTGTCGCAGGACATCGCGAGACCGATGGTGCCGGTCGGGGCGATGACGGACGCCTGCGCGTTACGGAATCCGTTCTTCTCGCCGATGCGGACGACGTCCTGCCAGGCCTCCGTGGCGGCGGCCCAGATCGGGGTGTCCAGGTCGTCGATACGGACGGCCTTGTCGTTCTCGTCGGCGTGCTGCTTCATGACCCGCAGGTGCGGCTGCGCGTTACGGGCGTAGCCGTCGTACGGGCCGACGACCGCGGCGAGTTCGGCGGAGCGGCGGTACGACGTGCCGGTCATCAGGGAGGTGATGGCGCCGGCCAGGGCACGGCCGCCCACGGAGTCGTACGCGTGACCGGTCGCCATCAGCAGGGCGCCGAGGTTGGCGTAGCCGATGCCGAGCTGGCGGAACGCGCGCGTGTTCTCGCCGATCTTCTCGGTCGGGAAGTCGGCGAAGCAGATGGAGATGTCCATCGCGGTGATGACGAGCTCGACGACCTTCGCGAAGCGGTCGATCTCGAAGGACTGGCGGCCCTTGCCGTCGTCCTTCAGGAACTTCATCAGGTTCAGCGAGGCGAGGTTGCAGGACGTGTTGTCCAGGTGCATGTACTCGCTGCACGGGTTCGAGCCGTTGATACGGCCGGACTCCGGGCACGTGTGCCACTGGTTGATCGTGTCGTCGTACTGGATGCCCGGGTCGGCGCAGGCCCAGGCCGCCTCGGCCAGCTTGCGGAAGAGCGACTTGGCGTCGACCTCCTCGATGACCTCGCCGGTCATCCGGGAGGTGAGCCCGAACTTGCCGCCCGCCTCGACCGCCTTCATGAACGTGTCGTTCACCCGGACCGAGTTGTTGGCGTTCTGGTACTGGACGGACGTGATGTCGTCGCCGCCCAGGTCCATGTCGAAGCCCGCGTCGCGCAGGGCGCGGATCTTCTCCTCTTCCTTCACCTTGGTCTCGATGAAGTTCTCGATGTCGGGGTGGTCGACGTCGAGGATGACCATCTTGGCCGCGCGGCGGGTGGCGCCGCCCGACTTGATCGTTCCCGCCGACGCGTCGGCGCCCCGCATGAAGGAGACCGGGCCCGAGGCGTTGCCGCCGGAGGAGAGCAGTTCCTTGGAGGAGCGGATCCGGGAGAGGTTCAGGCCGGCGCCGGAGCCGCCCTTGAAGATCATGCCCTCTTCCTTGTACCAGTCGAGGATCGACTCCATGGAGTCGTCGACGGACAGGATGAAGCAGGCCGAGACCTGCTGGGGCTGCGGGGTCCCGACGTTGAACCAGACGGGGCTGTTGAAGCTGAAGATCTGGTGCAGGAGGGCGTACGCCAGCTCGTGCTCGAAGATCTCGGCGTCGGCCGGGGAGGCGAAGTACTTGTAGTCCTCACCCGCCTTTGTGTACGTCTTCACGATGCGGTCGATGAGCTGCCTGAGGCTCACCTCGCGCTGCGGGGTGCCGACAGCACCGCGGAAGTACTTGCTGGTGACGATGTTGACCGCGTTCACCGACCAGAAGTCGGGGAACTCGACGCCACGCTGCTCGAAGTTGACCGAGCCGTCGCGCCAGTTGGTCATGACGACGTCACGGCTCGCCCACTCGACCTCGTCGTACGGGTGCACGCCGGGGGTGGTGTGGATCCGCTCGATGCGCAGTCCCCTGACCGCCTTCGTCCCCTTGGCGCGGGAACTCCGTGCCGGACCGCTCGCCGTCTCTGTCATGCCGCCTCCCAGTATCGGGCAAAACGCCCAGAAGTGTCACGTTGTTCCCGTGACACGGTGTGGTTTCTTGCGCTGCGGACAGGCTCTTGATGCCGCCCGCAGCAGGTCTTTGGATTGCCGCCGCCCGGGGCCGGGTCCGAACGCGCGGTCCGGGTCCGGCCCGCCGGTCAGTCGGCGGCGTTGGCGGGCACGGGGACCTGAGCAGTCCCCCCGGACCCGCGATCGTCCTGCCGGCGCCCCACGTCCGGGTCTTCGTCGTCCACGGCGGGGCTGCGCGGTGCTTCCCTGAGCTCCGCGATGGCGGCCTCGAAGTCGTCCAGCGAGTCGAACGCCCGGTAGACGGACGCGAATCGCAGGTAGGCGACGAGGTCGAGTTCCTGCAACGGACCGAGTATGGCCAGCCCCACGTCGTGGGTGGTCAGCTCGGCGCTTCCGGTGGCGCGCACCGCCTCCTCGACCCGCTGGCCGAGTTGGGCGAGAGCGTCCTCGGTGACAGGCCGTCCCTGACATGCCTTGCGCACGCCGTTGATGACCTTCGTACGACTGAACGGTTCGGTGACTCCGGACCGCTTGACCACCATGAGCGAGCACGTCTCGACGGTCGTGAACCGACGGGAGCAGTCAGGACACTGGCGGCGCCTGCGGATCGACGTGCCGTCGTCGGTCGTACGACTGTCGACCACGCGGCTGTCGGGGTGCCTGCAGAAGGGGCAGTGCATGTTCTCCAACCCTCCCTCACAGCAGACTCAATAGCCCCGCAAGGGCCTTTGAGCCCCTCGAAGCAGCCCCCAGCATAGGTGATGCCCGAGGGGCCGAAGACCCGGGGGACCACAACTTCTGGGCTACAGCCGCAATCCAACCACTAGATGTGGGGATTGGCCCGTACATCCATCACGTAGCGCGTGTCGCACCAGTATTGGCATGTGCCGTACGGCCATACCGCCACGAGGGACCGGATCCGGCTCGGCCGTATCGCTCGGGAACATGCGGAGATACGGTGAGGACCGCGGACGACGGAGGTCGATTCCCGGTTGACGGGGCTCCGGGTGGCAGACTTGGGCACCGGCCCACGAGGTCGCCACCCCGGCGGTGAAGGGTACAACAAAGAGCCCTTTTGTCCGCCCGGCACGACGTGAGCCATACACCCAGATATCCGATCGTGGCAGGCCATCGGCAATTTTTCACTCGAACGTGTGTTTGGCGCAACCTTTCGAAAGCAACTACCGTTGCACTGCACGGGAGACCATCGAGAGGGGCCGACGTGACCACCACCGCAGACAGTGCCACCATCACTGCCCAGGACCGCTCCCAGAGCCGACTCGAGCCGGTGCATGCGATGAACGAAGCCACGAATCCTGAGGGACCCAAGCGGTCCCTCCCTGGACGACCTCCAGGAATCCGAGCGGACAGCTCGGGACTCACCGACCGGCAACGGCGCGTGATCGAGGTCATCAGGGACTCCGTGCAACGACGCGGTTACCCGCCGTCGATGCGCGAGATCGGGCAGGCAGTCGGCCTCTCCAGTACTTCATCGGTCGCACATCAGCTCATGGCTCTGGAGCGCAAGGGATTCCTGCGCCGCGATCCGCATCGCCCGCGCGCCTATGAAGTACGCGGTTCCGACCAAGGGGCTTCCGTGCAGCCCACGGACACCGCGGGCAAGCCCGCCGCGTCGTACGTCCCCCTGGTGGGCCGTATCGCCGCCGGCGGACCCATCCTCGCCGAGGAATCGGTCGAGGACGTGTTCCCCCTCCCCCGCCAACTGGTGGGTGACGGAGAGCTCTTCGTCCTGAAGGTCGTCGGCGACTCGATGACCGAGGCCGCGATCGTCGACGGCGACTGGGTCACGGTGCGCCGCCAGCCGGTCGCCGAGAACGGCGACATCGTGGCCGCGATGCTGGACGGCGAGGCCACCGTCAAGCGCTTCAAGCGCGAGGACGGCCACGTCTGGCTCCTCCCGCACAACTCCGCGTACCAGCCGATCCCCGGCGACGAGGCGACGATCCTCGGCAAGGTGGTGGCGGTTCTCCGCCGCGTGTGAGAGCTGCGGGAGGCGGGGCCTTACGGACCCCGCCCCTGACCGGGCCCCGGAACCCCTGCGCCGGTTCCGGGGCCCTGCGTTGTCCCGTGCGCAGGTGCACCGCAGTGCCGGCCACCGACTGAAGTCGGTGGCCGGCACTGTGGTGTCTACGCCTCTTCCGCCTGCTCGACCTGATCGGCCTCCTCGGCCGTCGCAGCTTCCTCCGTCTGCTTTGCCACGGCGTCGATCGCGGCCAGCGACCGACGGACCACGTTGCGGTCCGTGGTGTACCAGAAGTCCGGCAGGGACGCCTTCAGGTAGCTCCCGTACCGGGCCGTGGCGAGGCGCTGGTCCAGCACGGCGACCACACCACGGTCGCCCGTCGCCCGTACGAGGCGGCCGGCGCCCTGGGCCATGAGGAGCGCCGCATGGGTGGCGGCGACGGCCATGAAGCCGTTGCCCCCGGCGTCCTCGACCGCCTTCTGGCGGGCGCTCATCAGCGGGTCGTCCGGGCGCGGGAACGGGATCTTGTCCATGACGACCAGCTGACAGCTGGCGCCCGGGACGTCGACACCCTGCCAGAGGGACAGTGTGCCGAACAGACAGGTCCGCGGGTCGGCCGCGAAGTTCTTGATCAGCTCGCCGAGCGTCTCCTCGCCCTGGAGGAGGATCGGGAACTCGGGGATGCGGGAACGCAGTTCCTCCGCCGCGAGCTGGGCTGCCCGCATCGAGGAGAACAGGCCGAGGGTGCGCCCGCCCGCTGCCTGGATCAGCTCCGTGAGCTCGTCCAGCATGTCCCCGCGGTCACCGTCACGCGCGGGGCGCGCCAGGTGCTTGGCGACGTACAGGATGCCCTGCCTCGGGTAGTCGAAGGGCGAGCCGACGTCGACGCCCTTCCACTGCGGGAGGTCGTCGCCCGCCGTGCCCTCCGGGGCGAGGCCGAGGGAGGCTCCGACGCCGTTGAAGTCGCCGCCGAGTTTGAGTGTCGCCGAGGTCAGGACCACCGAGCGGTCCGTGAAGAGCTTCTCCCTGAGAAGGCCCGACACCGACATCGGGGCGACACGCAGGGAGGCCCCGAAGCGGTCGTGCCGCTCGAACCAGACGACGTCCCACTCGGAGCCGTTCGCGATCCGCTCCGCGACGTCGTGCACGGACTCCACCGAGGCCAGTGCCTGTTTGCGGACCGCGTCCTCGTCCTGGACGGACTTGTCGCGGGTCGCGCCGATCCCGGAGATCACCTGGCGCGCGGCGTCCCTCAGTGCCATCAGCGCGTAGCCGAGGTCTTCCGGAACCTCCTCCAGGCGGCCCGGCAGCGCGAGCTCCATCACCCGCTCGAAGCCCTCGGCCGCCGTCTGGAGCTGGTCGGCGGTTTTCTCGTTGACGAGCTTCGCCGCGCGGCGCACGGCACGGTTGACCTGGCTGGGAGTGAGCTCGCCGGTGGCCACTCCGGTGACCCGTGAGACCAGTTCGTGCGCCTCGTCGACGATCAGCACCTCGTGCTGCGGGAGCACGGGCGCGCCCTCGATGGCGTCGATCGCGAGCAGCGCGTGGTTCGTGACGATCACCTCGGCGAGTTTGGCGCGCTCGCGGGCCATCTCGGCGAAGCACTCGGCTCCGTACGCGCACTTCGAGGCGCCCAGGCACTCGCGGGAGGAGACGGAGACCTGTGCCCAGGCCCGGTCGGAGACACCGGGGGTGAGGCCGTCGCGGTCGCCGGTCTCGGTCTCGTCCGACCATTCGCGCAGGCGCAGCAGGTCCTGGCCCAGCTTGCTGGTGGGCGCCGCCGCCTCGAACGGGTCGAAGAGGCTGTCCCCCTCGTCCTGCGGCACCCCCTCGTGGAGGCGGTGCAGGCACAGGTAGTTCGATCTGCCCTTGAGCATCGCGAACTCGGGGCGGCGGCGCAGCACCGGGTGCAGTGCGTCGACCGTGCGCGGCAGATCGCGTTCCACGAGCTGGCGCTGGAGCGCGAGGGTCGCGGTCGCGACCACGACCCGTTCCCCGTGCGCGAGCGCGGGTACGAGGTAGCCGAGCGACTTTCCGGTGCCGGTGCCTGCCTGGACCAGCAGATGGGAACCGTCGTCGATCGCCTCCGCGACGGCTTCGGCCATGGTCACCTGGCCGGGGCGCTCCGTACCGCCGACAGCGGTGACGGCAGCATGGAGGAGTTCGGGGAGTGAGGGCTTCGTCATAGCGCGACCACCCTACGGGGCGGCACTGACAATCGGGTGATCAAGGCGGGAGCGCACGGTGGGAACCCGAGTGGCGCAGGGGGTCTACAACGCATCGCGCAGGCCCCGGTCCCGGATCATGAGGGCGGCCCGTTTGGCGGGCAGGTCGACCTCGGCACCGAACCGGAAGCCGGCGCTGAGGAAGGCCGACACGGAGGGTGTGTTGCGCAGGTCGGGTTCCGCGACGACGCGCGCACAGCGGGGACGGTGGTCGAGTACGAGGTCGGCGACCGCTCTGAGCAGGGTGCCGCCCAGTCCGCGCCCGCGATCGGCGACACCGCCGAGCAGCAGGTGCAGTCCGGTGTCGTGGGGACGGGCGGGATAGTGCCGGGCCAGTGGGTCGAGGTCGGCGCGGTAGATCTCCCAGTAGCTCATCGGGGTGCCCTCCAGCACGCCGAGACAGGGGACGCTGCGCCCGTCACCGTCGAGCTGGGACCGCAGATGGGCCTCGGTCACGCACTCGGTGCCGGCGAGCTCCCAGAAGGTGGCGACGGTGGGGTCGTTCATCCAGCGCCCGATGAGAGGCAGATCGCGCGCGATCTGTACGGGGAGCAGGTGGAACGAGCCTGCGGGCGTGAGCCTCGGTCCCCAGTCCCCGATGCCGTCGAGGAGATCACCGTCGGGCGCCGGGGAGGCGGTGTCCGCCGCCCTGCCGTCGTCGGCGTACCTCGCGAGGAACTCGTCGGGCAGGCGCAGCTCCAGCGTGTCCTCACTGTCGCCGCCGGTGCGGAAGTCGGCGTCGTTCTCGGGGATCGAGGCGGTTCGGAAGTCGGTACGGGCGTCGGTGCGCGCGTCGACAGGAGGCACGGGACGCTCCTCTCAGGAGATGGGGTGTGTGGTGGTGTTCCTCAGGGGTGAAAGGGGGTTGGGGGCGTCAGGGGGTGTTGGTGACGTCAGGAGCGCAGGGGGTTGGCGATGCTGACGTAGACGGACTGGGTGTCGACCGGGCCGACGAGCTCGTCGAGGCCGTGCAGCCGGGTGAGCAGGTTGGCCTTGCAGCGCAGGACGGGTGAGTCCAGCAGACGTCCGGGCAGGGACGTGCGCAGGCGGGCGGGACCGGCCGCGACGTCTGTGAGAAAGCGCCGGAAGGCGGCCAGCAGCAGCTGTTCGTCGGCGAGGCGCTGTGAGCCGAACGCGCCGATGAGGCCGAGGACGTTGTTGATGCCGAGGTAGTAGGCGAACCGTTCGTCGGTGACCTCGTCGGAGACGAACGTGTCGCTCTGTTCTCCGATGCCCGGCAGCCGGGCGTCGAGTTCGGCGCGCCGGGACTCGCGGAAGTAGTACCCCTGGTTGTCGCGGTAACGGCCTCCCCGGGGCCAGCCGTCGGCGTCCAGCAGGACCAGGGTGTTCTGCTGGTGGGCCTCCAGGGCGATGCCCGCCTCGCTGTCCAGCCAGAGCACGGGCCGTACGACCTGCTCCAGGTAGCGCAGGAACCACTCGGCGGCGACGGCACCGCGTGGGCGGCCGGTACGTCCGGCGAGCCGTGTGACGACCCCGGCCAGCCGGGACCGCAGGATCGGGCCCTCCCGGTGCGGGTCGTCCGTGCCGCCCGGATGGGCGTGGGGCCGGGGTGATACCAGTCCGGCGACGCAGGACACGTCGTCCGCCGGGTGGAACGGGTTGTGGCGGATCACCACGTCGAGGCCGGGGACGGGGCGGCCGTCCGGGTCGTCGACGGCGAGCCAGGCCGGGTCGCGGACGATGTCGAAGGACGGGTGCGTGGACTGCCACTGCTTGGCCAGTCCGCAGCGCAGCAGCCGGTGCACCTCGACACCCCGGTGGAGCTCCTTGCGGAGGTTCTCGCGCCGGGAGTTGGTGATGCGCAGCCCCAGCGAGAGCTTCAGCATGGCGGGGGCGCCCGAGCGGTGGACGGTGCGTACGGAGGAGGTGGGGTGCCAGGGGGAGCCGTGGGTGCACAGGTCGCGGAGCAGGCCGGCCTCGAACAGGGCTGCGATCTCTGGGCGGTGGCGGGTCTCGCGGATCTGCCAGGGGTGCAGGGGGAGAGCCACGAAGCCGTCGGGCAGTGGCAGTGCGGCGCCGATGAGCTGCGCGGTGAGCTGCTCGGCGCGGATGGGGCGGCCCCGCTCGGTCCAGGCCGAGTCCGTGGCGAGTACGGAGGGGGCCACCGCCAGCCAGTGCAGCGGAAAGGAGCCCCGCAACTCCGGTGAGTAGAGGCGGGCTTCGGCCTCGGCGAGCCCTTCGCGGCTCTTCGGGGTCGGATGCAGCGGGTGGCCCAGCAGCAGTGCCTGCTCAGCGGCGAGAAAGAGGTCGGGCCCGTCGACCGGATGCGCACGACGGTCACTGATGAAGGTGGCGGTCCGGCGGACGGAGTCGGCGACACGGGCGACCAGGTCGACCGCGTCGGGGGGCAGGACGGAGGCCACCGGCGGGGCCGGCACGTCGATCGCCGCCGACATGCCGCCCGCACGGGCCGAGGGTGTCGCGGTCACCGGGTCGGCTCCGGCCGGCTTCGGACCGTCGTACGTCTCCCTCGCGAGCAGGGTCGCGACGGTGACCGCGTCGGCTGCCGGGGCTCCTGCGGGGGCGTCGGCCAGATGAGGGAGGCCGAAGCGGTGCCAGCCGGTCGGGGACCAGTAGTGGACCGGGGCCAACAGGGCGGTGCCGCTGGCGGGGAGGGGGATGTGGAGGGTGCCGTCATCGGGGGCGGTGAGGTCGTTCTCCCGTACCCAGCAGCGCAGCAGGTTCTCGGTGGCGGCGGCCTGGGCCGCGGTGTGGGGGTCGAGGTGTTCCAGAAGGTCGGCCGTGGCACCGCGCGCCCACTCGGCGCCGTCGGCCGCTCCCTTCTGACGGGGCACCGTTTCTCTCGCGGTGCGGGAGCCGCGCGCTGGGGTGGGGTGGGAACGGCCTTCGGGTACGGGGGTGCTGTTCAAGACCATTCCTCGTGAGGTTGTTCGAGTGCACGTGCGGGGGCGAACCGGGTTGGTACGGGCGGGCGTTCGACCTGGCTATCCCGCTCGTTCGGCGTGGGTGGCGTGCGGGCGGCCGGAGTCGGTGTGGCCGCGAGCCACCGCCGCCACCGCGTCGGCCAGCCGGTCGAGTACCGCGGCGGCCTGTTCGTCGCTGATGGTGAGCGGCGGCAGCAGGCGGACGACGCTCGCCCGGCGTCCGCCGAGTTCGACGATCAGGCCCCGGCGCAGACACTCCCGCTGCACGGCGGCGGCCAGTTCGGGCGCCGCGGGACGCGGTCCGCCGTCGGCCGGGGCGGGGAAGACCTCCGGGTCGGTATCCCGGTCACCGTCGGCGGAGTCCGCGGCGGCGGCTCCTGCCCCCGGCTCGACCAGTTCGACCCCGATCATCAGGCCCCGTCCGCGCACATCACCGATGATCGGGAACTCCGCTGCCAGCTGCCGGAGTTGGGAGAGCATGCGCGCCCCCAGGGTGGCCGCGCGTTCGGCGAGTCCGTGTTCACGGACGTACGTCAGGGTGGCCGTGCCCGCGGCCATGGCGAGCTGGTTGCCGCGGAACGTGCCGGCGTGGGCTCCGGGTTCCCAGACGTCGAGGTCGTCGCGGTAGACCACGACGGCCAGCGGCAGGCTGCCGCCGATCGCCTTGGACAGCACCATCACGTCGGGGGTCACCCCGCTGTGCTCCACCGCCCAGAACGTGCCGGTGCGGCCGACTCCCGTCTGGATCTCGTCGGCGATCAGCGGGATCGAGCGAGACTCGGTGATCCGTCGCATGCGCCGCATCCAGGCGTCCGGCGCGGGAATCACCCCGCCTTCGCCCTGGACGGGTTCGAGGATCATCCCGGCGGGCAATGGCACGCCCGACTTGGTGTCGTCGAGGACGGACTCGGTCCAGCGGGCGGCGAGTTCGGCGCCCCGGTCGCCGCCCAGCCCGAAGGGACAGCGGTAGTCCTGGGGGAAGGGCAGCCGGGCGACGCGTACGTCGGTCGCGTGGCCGGAGGCGCTGAGCGACCCCGCGGTCATGCCGTGATAGGCGCCCGCGAAGGCGAGCAGGCCGGTGCGGCCGGTCGCGGCGCGCACGAGCTTGAAGGCGGCCTCCACCGCGTCCGTCCCGGCCGGTCCGCAGAACTGCACGCGCGCGTGGTCGGCGAGTCCGGGCGGCAGGGTGCGGAACAGTTCGGTGGTGAAGGCGTCCTTGACGGGGGTCGCCAGGTCGAGGACATGCAGCGGCGCCCCCGAGTCGAGGACCTTGCGGATCGCCTCCAGCACGACGGGGTGGTTGTGGCCGAGGGCGAGTGTCCCCGCACCGGAGAGGCAGTCGAGGTAGCGGCGGCCGTCGGCGCCCTCGATCGTCAGCCCACGTGCCCGTACGGGGACGATCGGCAGGGCGCGCGCGTAGGTGCGTGCCGACGATTCACGCGCCGACTGGCGCCGCAGAATCCCCTCGTGCGCCCCGCGCGCGCCCGCGCACGCGTCGGCCTCCGTGTCCGCTTCCCCGGACACCCGGGATTCCCGCGCCCCCGGACGCTCCCCCGTCTCCATGGACTCCCGCAGCCCCAATGCCCCAACTCCCCGCTGCTCCACTGCTCTGCCGCCCCGGCCGAGCACCAACTCGCCGATAGACCCCTCCCGTTACCAACACCCTGCGCGCCACAGGAGTCACGGGTCATCTCAAGATCCTTGCCGGGACGGCGCCATAGCCTCAGCACTCCGGAAACAGCACCGCGGGAACAGCCGTGGCAAGGCGTCACATCGGCGGCCCGGCGGACGATCGGCGGACCGGCCCGCCCGTAGCGAAACCGTTGCCGTTCCGGCGGATGTGCCCCACAGCGACCGCATAGTGTGTGATGCCGAGCGGGGACAGCACACGGTTCGACCACGCCAGGGGGAGTCAGATCATGCGACGCATACGCCCACCCTTCATCGCCCGGGACGGGAGGGGCGCGCGCCGCGGAACCTCCCCCGGGCCGGCCGTCGTCGGCCTTGCCGTGGCGCTCGCGTTCACCGTCACCGCCTGCGGGTCCGGCTCCGACTCCGGGGGTTCCGACGCGAGCGGACAGTCCTCGGCCTCCGCGACCGACGACGGTGCCGGAAAGATCACCATCCCGGACGGGCTCAGGGACAAGCTCAAAGAGCACGGGATAGACATCGACAAGTGGAAGAACGGCGCCTGGAAGAACTGGGACAAGGACGACTGGCTGCGCGAGGCCGAGGACTACGTCAACCCGATCATCGAGGGCCTCTGGGACACGGACCGGATGCGGGACGCCGACGACCCGGAGAAGAGCGTCGACACGAGCGACCTCTCGGGCGACCAGGGTGTCACCGACCCGACGCCGCGGGCGGTGAAGGCCAAGGCAGTGCCGCCCGCCTACCACGCCAACGTGCCCGAAGCGGGCAAGGTGTTCTTCGACGCCCCCGAGGGCACGATGGTCTGCTCCGCAACCGTGGTGGAGGACCCCGCTCACCCCGGTAAGTCGAACCTCGTCTGGACGGCGGGCCACTGCGTGCACGCCGGCAAGAAGGGCGGCTGGTACCGCAACATCGCCTTCGTGCCGTCGTACAACGACGCGGGCAGGTCGACCGCAGAGCTGGAGAACACTCCCCGCGCGCAGGTCGCTCCCTACGGCGTCTGGTGGGGTGACTGGACACAGACCTCGGACCAGTGGATCGCGCAGGGCGGTTCGACGGGCGGCGACGGGGCACCGTACGACTTCGCGGTCATCCATGTGACACCGGAGAAGGGCAGCGGCGGCAAGTCACTGGAGGAGACGGTCGGTTCGGCCCTCCCGGTGGACTTCGACGCGCCCGCCGTGTCTCAGGTGGAGAGCATCACGGCGACCGGGTATCCGGCGGCGGCGCCGTTCGACGGCGAGACGATGTACCAGTGCCAGGACGAGCCGGGCCGGCTGTCGATCCTCAGGTCGGATCCGACCATGTACCGGATCGGCTGCACCATGACCGGCGGTTCCTCCGGTGGCGGCTGGGTCGCCACGGGCTCGGACGGCAACCCGGCCCTGGTCTCCAACACCTCGATCGGCCCGGTGAGTTCGGGCTGGCTGGCGGGTCCCCGCCTGGGCAAGGTGGCCAAGGGCGTCTACGACGAGGTGAGCGGGAAGTTCGCCGGTCGGTGACGCGGTGGGCCGCATACCGAAGGCCCGCTCCCGGGAGCGGGCCTTCGAGCGGCGCTCGGACCGAGCGCCGGAGCGCCAGAGGTTAAAGCACTGCCACCGCTGCCGGAACGTACGGCATCAGGTCCGCCGCCAGTTCCTCGTGGACCCGCGCCTTGAGCAGCGTGCCCTCCGCGGTGTGCTCCTCGGAGATCACCTCGCCGTCGGTGTGGGCACGCGCGATCAGGTTGCCGTGGGTGTACGGCACGAGCGCCTCGATCTCGACCGAGGGCCGGGGCAGCTCGTTGTCGATCAGCGCGAGCAGTTCGTCGATGCCCTGACCGGTACGGGCGGACACCGCGATCGAACGCGTCTCCATCCGCATCAGCCGCTGGAGCGTCAGGGGGTCCGCCGCGTCCGCCTTGTTGATGACGACGATCTCGGGTACGCCGGTGGCGCCGACGTCCCTGATGACCTCGCGCACGGCGGCCAGCTGCTCCTCCGGGGCCGGGTGCGAACCGTCCACCACATGCAGGATCAGGTCGGCGTCGCCGACCTCCTCCATGGTGGAGCGGAACGCCTCGACCAGGTGGTGCGGCAGGTGCCGGACAAAACCGACGGTGTCGGTCAGCGTGTGCAGCCGTCCGCTCGGGGTCTCGGCCCGGCGCACGGTCGGGTCGAGGGTCGCGAACAGGGAGTTCTCGACCAGCACGCCCGCGCCCGTAAGGCGGTTGAGCAGCGAGGACTTGCCGGCGTTGGTGTAACCGGCGATGGCGACCGAGGGCACCTTGTTGCGGCGGCGCTCCTGGCGCTTGATCTCGCGGCCGGTCTTCATCTCCGCGATCTCCCGGCGCATCTTCGCCATCTTCTCGCGGATCCGGCGCCGGTCCGTCTCGATCTTGGTCTCACCGGGACCACGGGTGGCGAGGCCGCCGCCCTTGCCGCCGCCCATCTGACGGGACAGCGACTGACCCCAGCCACGGAGCCTCGGCAGCATGTACTGCATCTGCGCGAGCGCGACCTGCGCCTTGCCCTCACGGGACTTGGCGTGCTGGGCGAAGATGTCGAGGATCAGGGCCGTACGGTCGATGACCTTGACCTTGACGACGTCCTCGAGGTGGATCAGCTGGCCCGGGCTGAGCTCACCGTCGCAGATGACGGTGTCCGCGCCCGTTTCGAGGACGATGTCCCGCAGCTCGTTGGCCTTGCCGGAGCCGATGTACGTGGCCGCGTCGGGCTTGTCGCGGCGCTGGACGACGCCGTCGAGCACGAGCGCGCCCGCGGTCTCCGCCAGGGCGGCGAGCTCGGCGAGCGAGTTGTCCGCGTCCCGGACGGTCCCCGTGGTCCACACGCCGACGAGCACGACCCGCTCCAGACGGAGCTGGCGGTACTCGACCTCGGTGACGTCCTCGAGTTCGGTGGAGAGGCCCGCCACGCGGCGCAGGGCCGCGCGCTCGGAGCGGTCGAACTGGTCGCCGTCCCGCTCTCCGTCGATCTCGTGGCTCCAGGCGACGTCCTCTTCCATCAGGGCATCGGCCCGAAGACCTTCGGGGTAGGTGTGCGCGAGGCGCTCAGTGTCCTGGGAAGGGGAAGAAGAGGAGGTCATTGGGTCCTTACGTCGATGGGGTTTCCGTGTGCGGCGACGGAGTGAGTCCCGTCACCGGTCACAACGCACGAGCGACCCGGGAGATTCCCGGAACCCGTCCCGTGGGGCCGGGGGCAGCGCCGCCGACCTGAAGATGGTCGCACGGCACGCCCCGTCTCGTCACGGTGTTATTCCGTGGCGCTATGTCGTGGGCGCGACGGACTTCCAGTCCGGGTGCCCGGGCATCGGCGGTGTCTTCTCCGCGTACAGCCACGCCCGGAAGAACGCGCCGAGGTCCCGCCCGGCGATGTCGGAGGCGAGGCGCTCGAAGTCGGCGGTGCCCGCCACGCCGTCCTTGTGGAGGCCGACCCACGCCTCCTCCACCCGCTCGAACGCCGGGCGGCCGATCTCCTGGCGCAGGGCGTAGAGGGCGAGAGCGGCTCCGTCGTAGACGTTCGGGCGGAAGATGCCGATCTTCTGGCCGGGCTTGGGCGGCTTGGGGGCGGCCGGTGGTCCGCCGGAGGCCCGCCAGCGGTCGGAGGCGCCGTACGCCGCCTTCATGCGGTCCACCAGCTTCCGGCCGGCCTTCTCCTCGGCGTACAGGGCCTCGTACCAGGTGGCGTGTCCCTCGTTGAGCCACAGGTCGGACCAGGTGCGCGGGCTGACGCTGTCGCCGAACCACTGGTGGGACAGTTCGTGCACCATGATCGAGTCGACGTACCACTCGGGGTAGGCGGGCTCGGTGAACAGGTCTCTCTCGAAGAGGGAGAGGGTCTGTGTCTCCAGCTCGAAGCCGGTCGACGCCTCGGCCATGAGCAGCCCGTACGTCTCGAACGGGTAGCGGCCGACCTTGCTCTCCATCCACTCGATCTGCGCGGGCGTCTTCTTCAGCCACGGCTCCAGCGGCGCCCGGTCCTTGGTGGGCACGACATCGCGCAGGGGCAGTCCGTGCGGCCCGGTGCGATGCACCACGGTGGAGCGGCCGATGGACACCTGTGCGAGTTCGGTGGCCATGGGGTGCTGGGTGCGGTACGTCCAGGTCGTGGCCGTGCCGACCCGGTCGACGCCGGTGGGCAGACCGTTGGCCACGGCCGTGTAGCCGTTCGGGGCGGTGACCCTGATGGTGAACATCGCCTTGTCGGAGGGATGGTCGTTGCACGGGAACACCTGGTGCGCGACATCGGCCTGGTTGGCCATCGCGAGCCCGTCGTTCGTCCCCACCCAGCCGCCGTCCCGGCCGGCCGCGGACACGGGGTCGCTGGTGTGCCGCACGGTGATCCGCATCCAGCTCCCGGCAGGCAGCGGTTCACGGGGCGTCACCACCAGGTCCTCGCCCGCACTGGTGAACGACGCCGGCTCACCGTCGACCTCGACCGACCCGACCGTGCCGTGCGAGAAGTCGAGGTTGATCTGTTCGAGCGGCGTGGTCGTCCAGGCGTCGATGGTGGTGACGGCGGACAGCGGCTTGCTGTTGGTTCCGGGGTAGCTGAAGGCGAGGTCGTACGACGCCACGTCGTACCCGGGGTTGCCCAGGTGCGGGTAGAGGCGGTCGCCGACGCCCAGGGGTGCCGCGGGGGCACTCGCGGCGACGAGGCAGACGGAGACGGCGGAGGCGAGCAGCGCCGACGTGAACCGGGTACGGGGGCTGAGCAGCATGCACCACCGCTACCAGCGCCCGCCCGCCGGAGGGCGACGACTCGCGCCGGACCCACCCGAACGGGTGCCTCAGGGAACCGCCACGTGATGCTGCGCCCGGCTCACGTCGTACACGCCCGGCACATTGCGCATGGCCCGCATGAGGGCCGGAAGGTGCGCCGCGTCCGGGAGTTGGAGCGTGTAGGTGTGGCGTACGCGCTGCTGGCTGGGCGGTTCGACGGTCGCCGAGACGATCGCGACGCCCTCCAGGGCGATGGCTTCGGTGAGGTCGGCCAGCAGATGGGGCCGCCCGAACGATTCGGCGACCAGGGTGACCCGGGCCTCGGTGGTGTCCCCCCAGTGCACACCGACCTCCGCGCGTCCCGTGCTCTTCATGTGCGCCACCCCGGCGCACTCCACCCGGTGGACGGTCACCACTCCCCCGCGCACGGCGAAGCCGGTGACCTCGTCGGGCGGTACGGGCGTACAGCAGCCGGCGAGCCGTACGGTCGCGCCGGGCTGGTCGACGACAGCGGTCGCGGCGGGGTCGGAGGACTCAGCGCCGTCCTGGGCCGAGCGGGCGTCGACGGCCGCGCGGGCGGCCCCGGCGGTGGCCTCCTCGGCCTCCGAGGGGTCACCGGAGGACCTCGGCGGCACATCCACCGGATCACTGTGCGCCGGATGGGCGGCCAGCCAGCGCTGGATGGCGATCCTGGCGACGGGTGTGTGCGCGTGGTCCAGCCACTCCCTGGAGGGCTCGGAGGCCGGGTCCTGCCCCATGAGGAGCTGAACAGTGTCGCCGTCCCGCAGGACCGTGCTCAGCGTCGCCAGTCGGCCGTTGACCCGGGCGCCGATACAGGCGTGCGCGTCCTCGCCGTACAGCGCGTACGCGGCGTCCACGCAACTCGCGCCCTCGGGCAGCCCCAACGAGCCCCCGTCGGCCCGGAAGACGGTGATCTCGCGGTCCTGGGCGAGGTCCTCGCGCAGGGTGGACCAGAAGGTGTCGGGGTCGGGCGCGGCCTCCTGCCAGTCGAGGAGACGGGACAGCCAGCCGGGCCGGGTGGGGTCGATGCGCTCGCCGTCGGCGTCGAGGTCGGTGCGCGCCCCGTCGCTGTCGGTCTGCTCCTCCGAAGGAGGAGCGTAGGGATTGCCGAGTGCGATGACGCCGGCCTCGGCGGCCTTGTGCATCTGGTGGGTACGGATGAGGACTTCGGCGACCTGACCGTCCGCACGGGCGACGGCGGTGTGCAGCGACTGGTAGAGGTTGAACTTGGGTACGGCGATGAAGTCCTTGAACTCCGAGACGACGGGCGTCATACAGGTGTGGAGCTCGCCCAGTACGCCGTAGCAGTCGGCGTCCTCGTTGACGAGCACCAGGACCCGCCCGAAGTCGGAGCCGCGCAGCTGGCCGCGCTTGCGTGACGCCCTGTGCAGGGACACGAAGTGCCGGGGCCGGATGAGGACTTCGGCCTGGATTCCCGAGTCGCGCAGTACCGCGCGTACCTCGTCGGCGATCTCGGCGAGCGGGTCGTCCGCGCGGGAGGCGTTGTCGACGATCAGCTCCCGGGTGTGCCGGTACTCCTCGGGGTGCAGGATCGCGAAGACCAGGTCTTCCAGTTCGGTCTTGAGTGCCTGGACGCCGAGCCGCTCGGCGAGCGGGATGAGCACGTCCCGGGTGACCTTGGCGATGCGTTCCTGCTTCTCGGGGCGCATCACGCCCAGGGTGCGCATGTTGTGCAGCCGGTCGGCGAGTTTGATCGACATCACGCGGACGTCGTTCCCGGTGGCGACCAGCATCTTGCGGAAGGTCTCGGGCTCGGCGGCGGCGCCGTAGTCGACCTTCTCCAGTTTCGTCACGCCGTCGACGATGTAGCGGACCTCGGCGCCGAACTCCTCGCCGACCTGATCCAGCGTCACATCGGTGTCCTCGACGGTGTCGTGGAGCAGAGACGCCGTCAAGGTCGTGGTCTCCGCGCCGAGTTCGGCGAGGATCAGGGTCACGGCGAGCGGGTGCGTGATGTACGGCTCGCCGCTCTTGCGCATCTGGCCCCGGTGCGAGGACTCGGCCAGGACGTAGGCCCGGCGCAGCGGCTCCAGGTCGGCGTCGGGGTGGTGGGCGCGGTGCGCCTCGACGACATGGCCGATGGCGTCGGGCAGCCGGTCGCGGGTCGCGGAGCCGAGGAACGCCGCCCTGCCCAGTCGGCGCAGGTCGATCCGGGGGCGGGTCCGTCGGCGGGGCGCCTGCTCCCCGTCCTGTTCCAGCGGGGCCGCGGGCTTGGGCGAGGACGTCACAGCACCTGGGCTCGCGGGATTCGTGGCCTCCGCACTCATGGGCACCTCCGGCTACCTGGACCGGCGGACGGGATGCCCCATGGCGGACGACGGCTCAGGGGATGGCGTTGTTCCCCCGTCCGGGCCGGTGCTTGATGCTACCGAGCCCACCACGTGCGACTGACCACCTCTCGTCGAGCGTGAAACGGATCACCCATTCGAGCGACGATTCGGGCACCCATGCCTCCGAGCCACCTGAGCCGAGACAAACCCCTACTTCGAGTCACAGCAAGCCCCACTGGCTTCGTTTCTACAGCCCACGGGACCTACAGCCTGCGATATCAAGCAATTGGTCGCTTCAGAGCGCTGCGGTTTCCAGCCACTCAGCGTCGATCTCGCCCTCGGCGACGATCACCGCGGGACCCGTCATCTCGATCTCGCCGTCGGCCCTCTCGGTGATCACCAGGCGCCCGCCGGGCACATCGACGGTGTACGTCACCGGCGTCCCGGTCACGGCCGGGTCGGCGCCGTCGCGCCGGGCGGCGGCCACGGCGACGGCGCACGCGCCCGTGCCGCACGAGCGGGTCTCACCGGACCCGCGCTCGTGCACGCGCAGCGCGACGTGGCGCGGGCCCCGGTCGACCACGAACTCGACGTTGACCCCGTCCGGGTAGACGGAGGCCGGGCTGAACGGCGGCGCGGTGAACAGGTTCCCCGCGTGCGCGAGATCGTCCACGAAGGCGACCGCGTGCGGGTTGCCCATGTTCACGTTCCGCGCGGGCCAGCTGTGCTCGTCGACGCGCACGGTGACCTCCCCTTCGGGGAGGAGCGCCCTGCCCATACCGACGGTGACGTCACCGCCCTTGGCGATGTGTACGCGCTTCACGCCCCCGCGTGTGGCGACGGTGAGGTCCCCTTCGGTCACCTGTCCGGCCCGCTGGAGGTAGCGCGCGAAGACCCGCACCCCGTTGCCGCACATCTCCGCGATCGAGCCGTCGCCGTTGCGGTAGTCCATGAACCACTCCGCCTCGGCCGCCATGCTCTTGGCCTCGGGATGCGCGGCGGACCGCACGACGTGGAGCAGTCCGTCACCCCCGATGCCCGCACGCCGGTCGCACAGGGCGGCGACGGCGGCCGGGGGGAGGTCGATGAGGTTCTCGGGGTCGGGGACGATCACGAAGTCGTTCTCGGTCCCGTGCCCCTTGAGGAAGGCGATCCGCGTGCTCATTCCTCGATCGTACGGGGTGGGTACGACACGGTGAGTCCCGGTTGGTTCACAGCCCGGGCCAGGCACACCCGGCCCGTCCGGCGTCGGAACTAGCGCAGTCGGGCCACTCTCCACACGGCGAGCCCGATGACCACGACCACCGTCACGACGTACGCCGACACGACCCGCCAGTCCCGGCGAGGGCCCTCACCGAGCCCCGGAGCCGTGTAGCCGACCCGGCGGGCGGCCATCATGCCCCAGCCCGCCGCGCAGGAGCAGATGAGCAGCCCCAGCATGGCGATCACGGCTCCGCTGTCGCCGAAGTCGAACGCCAGCGGGAAGGCGAACATCAGGGAGCCGAGGGCTGCCAGGACCACGATCGGGGCGAGCTGCCAGATGCGCAGACGGCGCTGCGGCCGGAGTTCGACCTCGACCTCGGGCCCGAGGAACATCTCGTCCGGTTCGGGTCCGTCGGCGGTCACGCCGCCCTGTGTCTCGTCGGGCCCGTCGGGGCTCAGACGATCCTCGTCCCGTTCCGTTTCGCCACCGTCACCTGTGACGTGTCCCGCGCCTTGTGCGGTGTCGCGAGGGCCGGCCTCCATCGCCACGCGCCCTCCCAACTCGGACTCCACTTGGTCGATCGAAGCTCGATGATGGCACGGCGCCGGAGGCCTGGATGACGGCCGGAGCGTCCCGATGCCATGACGTGATCAGGCTGTGACCGGTCGTTCGACCAACGCCAGTGCGAGGTGCGGAAGTTCTGTGAGATCCGCCGCAGCCCCACTCAACCAGTGCACCCGGGGATCGCGCCTGAACCACGAATCCTGACGGCGCGCGAAGCGCTTGGTGGCGCGTACGGTCTCGGCGCGCGCGTCGTCCTCGCCGTACTCGCCGGCGAGCGCCGCGAGCACCTGCTGGTAGCCCAGCGCACGCGATGCCGTGAGCCCCTCGCGCAGGCCGTGCGCCTCCAGCGCGCGCACCTCGTCCACGAGCCCCGCCGCCCACATCCGGTCGACCCGGCGGGCGATGCGCTCGTCCAGCTCGGGGCGGGACACGTCGACGCCGATCTGCACGGTGTCGTACACGGAGTCGTGGCCCGGGAGGTTGGCGGTGAAGGGCTTGCCGGTGATCTCGATGACCTCCAGGGCCCGGACGATACGGCGGCCATTGCTGGGCAGGATCGCCTGCGCGGCCTCGGGGTCGGCGGCGGCCAGACGGGCGTGCAGGGCGCCGGAGCCGCGCAGGGTGAGCTCCTCCTCGAGACGGGCCCTGACCTCGGGATCGGTGCCGGGGAACTCCAGGTTGTCGACGGCTCCACGGACGTACAGACCGGAGCCGCCGACCAGGACCGGCCAGCGCCCCTCGGCGAGCAGCGTGTCGATCCGCTCGCGTGCCAGGCGCTGGTACTCGGCGACGCTCGCCGCGACGGTCACGTCCCAGATGTCCAGGAGGTGGTGCGGGATTCCGCCGCGCTCCTCGGGCGTCAACTTGGCGGTGCCGATATCCATCCCGCGGTAGAGCTGCATCGAGTCGGCGTTGACGACCTCGCCGCCGAGACGCCGAGCGAGAAACACGCCCAGATCGGACTTTCCCGCTGCGGTGGGGCCGACGACGGCGATGACTCGTGGGGTGGGGGCTGCGCTGCTCACCGCCACAGTCTCGCAAACCCGGGACCCGTCCTCGAACGAGCGACGTGACGGCGGGGATCCGTTGTCGTTGCCAGTTGCGAGGTTCGCGCCGCCGGATTCGGAAGGCGGTGACGGGGGCAACGCAAACGGACGCACCGGGCGACGCGGGATTTCGCCCGCACGAGTAACGTATGGAGTGGATATGGGCGTTTTTGCACGGCTTCTTGGACGGTCGAAGACCACGGAGGAGACGTCGACCGCCGACGAGCAGGCCGTCGTCGTGACGGACGAGCCGGCGGCGGAGGAGACGGAAGCGGCGAAGGGTTCACCCGAGGCAGGCAGCGTTGCCGAGACGGAGATCACGGCGGAGACGTCGGAAGCCGTGACCGTCCCCGCCACCGAGGGTGTCGAGATTCCCAAGCAGCAGTCC
This sequence comes from Streptomyces kryoterrae, assembly GCF_054072135.1. Taxonomy (NCBI): domain Bacteria; kingdom Bacillati; phylum Actinomycetota; class Actinomycetes; order Kitasatosporales; family Streptomycetaceae; genus Streptomyces; species Streptomyces kryoterrae. The sequence continues at coordinate 2,635,885 of NZ_CM133358.1, forward strand.
GCCGAGGAGGCCGCCGACAACGAGGCCGGTGAGGGCGCCCGCAGGTAACCGCCCGCGAGGGAAGGCGAAAAATGGGTCTGCTGGACAATCTGAAGGCAAAGCTCGCCCCGGCCAAGGAGAAGGTCGCGGACTTCGCGCACCAGCACGAGGACCAGATCGAGCGGGGTCTCGACAAGGCCGCGAAGGTGGTCGACGAGAAGACCAGGGGCAAGTACAGCGACAAGATCCATACGGGCACCGGCAAAGCCAAGGGCGCGGTGGACCGACTCGCGCACAAGGACGATGGCACCCCGGACGACACGTTCACGCCACCGCCGGACGCGCCGCCACCGGCTTCCTGACCGGCGCGAACAACAGCACGACACATCGGCGGACGGCTGCGGAGCCCACGCTCCCGGCCGTCCGCCGTGTCACGGCAACGGCGGCGACAACTGCTACGACCAGGCCGCGACCACGTACCCCACGCCGTACGGGGCGTCCTCGTACAGCAGTGTGCCCGCGAGGCCGGCGTTCTCGGCCGCGCCCGCGAGGACCTGCCAGGGCGCCCGGCCCGAGGCCTTCAGCTCGTACGCCAGTTCCGCGTCCAGCGCCTTGAGTGCCGCCACGTCCGCCGACCCGAGCGCCCGCGCGATGTCCGCGTCGAACCCCGCCGCCCGCTCGTCCAGGTACCCGGGCGCCTTGAGCGTGCGGCACGCGCTGGCGTCGCCCATCACCAGCAGGGCCACTCTCTCCGGCCGGCCGCCGATCTCCCTCCCGACCGCGACGCACCGCTCGGCCTCCAGCGGCTCCCCCACGCCCAGGCCCTCCACGGGCGCCAGGGACCAGCCGGTCCGCTCCAGCAGCCAGGCAGCGACGGCGAGCGCCACCGGCAGCCGCCGTTCCGCCGCTGCCGGTCCGGCGTTTCCGGTGCCCAGACGTACGTCCAGGTCCACCCCGAAGCCGCGGAACGAACCCCGGGTGCCCTCCGGGTGCCCTCCGCGTCCGCTCTGTTCGGCGGGCCCGACGACCAGCAGGCGGTCGGGGCGGGAGGCCGCGAGCACGCCCAACGCGTCCGTGCAGGCGGCGCGCGCGGCGTCCAGTTCGGGAGCGGCGTCCGCGGCCACCTCGGGCACGAGGAGCGGCGGGCAGGGGCAGACGGCGGCGGCGACAAGCATGATCGGCAGGGTAGTCCCGGAGGACGGCGCGGTGTCAGTCCTCGATCAGCACGTCGGTCAGGTCGATGACCGTGAGGAGGAGCACGACGAGCTTGCCGTCGCTGATCACGTACTCGATGAAGAGGTTGCGCGAGAGGGCGATCTCACGCGTTGTCTCGTCACCGCGGACGGAGTGGGAGAGCTTGTGCCGCGGGTCGGTCACCAGTATGGCCAGGCCACGCTCCAGCACGTCACGCCGGTCGGTGGACAGGCTGTCGCGTACCTGGGCGGCTTCTTCGGTGAACGCGACTCTGTACGGCAACATGTGGTGCTCCTTTCCACCCGCATTCCACTGGCATTGTGGCAGGACGTCAGTCGCAGCCGCAGCCGCTCCCCGTGGCCACCGGCAGCGGAGCCGGCGCCCCGATCCCCGGCAGGCCCAGCATCACGCCGGCCGGCTTCGCGGCCTCCGCGGTGTTGCGCTTCTCCCAGGCGTCCCCCGCGCGCGTGGGACGCACGTCCAGGACGGCGCCCTCGGCGAGGAGGTGGTGCGGGGCGGCGTACGTGATCTCGACCGTGACCACGTCTCCGGGGCGCACCGCGGTGTCCGGTCTGGTGAAGTGGACCAGACGGTTGTCGGGGGCGCGGCCGGAGAGGCGGTGGGTGGCGCCGTCCTTGCGGCCCTCGCCCTCGGCGACCATCAGCTCCACGGTGCGGCCGACCTGCTTCTTGTTCTCGTCCCAGGAGATCTCCTCCTGGAGGGCGGCGAGACGCAGGTAACGCTCCTGGACGACCTCCTTGGGGATCTGGTTCTCCATGGTGGCGGCAGGAGTGCCGGGCCGCTTGGAGTACTGGAAGGTGAACGCCTGCGCGAACCGTGCCTCGCGCACCGCGTGCATCGTCTGTTCGAAGTCCGCCTCGGTCTCCCCGGGGAAGCCCACGATGATGTCGCTGGTGATCGCCGCGTGCGGGATCGCGGCCCGCACCTTCTCGATGATCCCCAGGTAGCGCTCCTGGCGGTACGAGCGGCGCATCGCCTTCAGGATCGTGTCCGAGCCGGACTGCATGGGCATGTGGAGCTGCGGCATCACGTTCGGTGTCTCGGCCATCGCGGCGATGACGTCGTCGGTGAAGTCGCGCGGGTGCGGGGAGGTGAAGCGGACGCGCTCCAGGCCGTCGATCTTCCCGCAGGCCCGCAGCAGCTTGCTGAACGCCTCGCGGTCACCGATGTCGGAGCCGTACGCGTTGACGTTCTGGCCGAGCAGGGTGATCTCGGAGACACCCTCGTCGACCAGCGCTTCGATCTCGGCGAGGATGTCGCCGGTGCGGCGGTCCTTCTCCTTGCCGCGCAGGGCCGGGACGATGCAGAAGGTGCAGGTGTTGTTGCAGCCGACGGAGATCGACACCCAGGCCGCATAGGCGCTCTCGCGCCGCGTCGGCAGCGTGGACGGGAACGCCTCCAGCGACTCGGCGATCTCGACCTGCGCCTCTTCCTGCACGCGCGCGCGTTCGAGCAGGACGGGCAGCTTGCCGATGTTGTGCGTACCGAAGACGACGTCCACCCAGGGCGCCCGCTTCACGATGGTGTCGCGGTCCTTCTGCGCGAGGCAGCCGCCCACGGCGATCTGCATCCCGGGACGCTTCGTCTTCATCGGGGCGAGCCGGCCGAGGTTGCCGTACAGCTTGTTGTCGGCGTTCTCGCGCACGGCGCAGGTGTTGAAGACGACGACGTCCGCGTCACCGTCCGCGTCCTTGGGAGCGCGCACGTAACCGGCGTTTTCGAGCAGACCGGACAATCGCTCGGAATCGTGGACGTTCATCTGGCACCCGTAGGTGCGGATTTCATAGGTGCTGGTTCTCTGAACGTCCACTACCGGGCTCCGGTCACTGCTGCTGGTCATGCTTTAAAGAGTAGGCGGTCGTGAACGGGGTCCCGTCTCAGCAGCACCACCCGGCAGACCGGGGCGCCGAGCAGGCGCTGGGCGTGTGCGGAGATCATGCTCCGAGCGTGAGGTGGCGCCCTCCACGGAGCCGGGGTGAGTGGCGGGTCGGCCGAGGGTGAGCAGCTCCTCGTAGAAGCCGCCGAACTGCCGTTCCTCATCGATGAGATGGATCTCCAGGATCCAGTGGCAGGAGCGCCCCGCCTTGTCGGTGCGCCGTAGTGGGGTGTCGTTGGCGGGGGCGATGTACGACTCCGTGTCCGCGCCGTCGATCCACTCGTGCGGGAACTCGCCGACCAGGTGCCCGGCGTGCCAGCCGCCCAGCTCCCACCCGGCCTCCTTCGCGAGCCGCTCGACCTCGGCGTACAGCCGTGCTCCGGTGATGTGCGGGTCGGCTTCGAAGAAGCGGCGGCCTGCCTCGAAGACCTTCGGCAGGTCGTCGCGCAGCCGGTGTTTGACCGGGTCGTCGCCCAGCACGAACGTCCGGCCGAAGTCGGCCTCGTACTCCTCGAAGATCGGGCCGAAGTCGGCGAACACGATGTCGTCCGGGCCGATCACCCGGTCCGGTGGGTTCTCCCGGTAGGGCTTCAGCGTGTTGGGTCCGGAGCGCACGATCCGCTTGTGCCAGTGCCGGGTCGTGCCGAACAACTCGTTCGCCAGGTCCCGGACGCGGTCGCTGACCGCCCGCTCGCCCTCGCCCGACGCGACCAGCCCGCGCGCTCCGATCTCCGTGAAGAGCCGTTCGGCCTTGGCCTGGGCGTCCAGCAGCCGTGCCGCGCGCGTGGGTTCGTCGTCCGCCATGGGCCCGAAGTTAGGCTGCTGGATCGTTTCTCGGCAACCGGGAAGGGCCACGGGAAGAGGCTTCGGTCGGCACCGGATGCTCCACCCAGGTATGGCACGTCCGTCCGCCGATGGGGCGGGGCTCTCCGGCTCCTCTCGTCAAGGTCATCGTCCAGTTCACGGCCACGCGCGGTATCCGCCGTCCACACGGATCGTGTTGATCCCGCTGATGTGCCGGGCGCCGCAGCGGTCCCGCGGGAGCACGAGCTGCGGGCCGGCCCGGTCGAGCGGGGTGTCGTCGATGGTGACCCGCGAGGAGGACGGGGGCGTGGCCGAAGTCGGGATCGATCTCGGCCCAGGACAGCAGGGCATGGTGGCCGTCCGCCCCGGCCACGGCGATCAGGAAGCGCAGGCGGTCCTTGCGGCGGGCGGGGTCGAAGCCGGGCTCGGCCGCCGACAGCACGTCGTGCAGCAGTGGTCCGGTGAAGCGGTGGTGCCGGGCGCCACTGGTGGCGCACTCGAAGCCGACGTCGGCCTCTTGTCAGGGCCAGGCGAGCAGGTCGGGCACCGTGAGCCGGGACGGCCGGGCCAGGTCACCGGCGAGGGTGAGCTCCGCCATCGGAACGGTGGCCGTACCGGCGGCCGCGAGGGACTGACTCACGGGCTACCACCTCCCGGACGACCGCACCCGGACCCGCCTTCCACGCAAACGCACATGCCAACCTGATAGATCACGATTCCGGCTCATGCGAAGCGATAGAAGCCTTTCACCTGGCATCTGCGGCATTATTGTCAGGGCGTGCACACCTACCGGATCGGGGATCCGACGGCCCCTCGGTCCGCAACCGCCTGGCCGGCATCGCCACCGCGACGTGGCCCTCGGCGAAACCGATGTTCCGGCGGTTGTCGTGATCAAGTCGACCAGTGTGGTCGTCGAAAGACCGTAGATGGTCCGCCAGGACCACAGGTGATTGTGTCCGTCAGGACCAGAGGGAGCAGACCCGTGATGACCCGTACCGCGCACCGGACCCGCCGTACCCTGCAGGTGACCGGTGCGGGCGTCGCCGCGCTGCTGGCCCTGAGCGCCTGCTCGTCGTCCGACGACTCCTCGGCGGCGAAGCCGGACCCCGCCGCGTCCGCCTCGGACAGGGTGTCCGGCACGGTGACCGTGTTCGCCGCCGCCTCCCTCAAGGAGAGCTTCACGGCCCTGGGCGAGCAGTTCGAGAAGGCGCACCCGGGTACGAAGGTGACCTTCAGCTTCGGCGGCAGCGACTCCCTCGCCGCGAGCATCACCGGCGGCGCCCCCGCCGACGTGTTCGCCTCGGCCAGCCCCAAGACGATGAAGATCGTCACGGACGCCGGTGACGCCTCCGGCACGCCCGCCACCTTCGTCCGCAACCAGCTGGAGATCGCCACCCTGCCGGGCAACCCCGACAAGATCGCCTCCCTCAAGGACCTCACCAGGTCGAGCCTGAAGGTCGTGCTGTGCGACAAGACGGTGCCCTGTGGTGCCGCCGCGCAGAAGGCCCTCGACGCCGCCAAGCTGAAGCTCACCCCCGTCTCCTACGAGCAGGACGTCAAGGCCGCCCTGACGAAGGTCGAGCTGAAGGAGGCCGACGCGGCTGTCGTCTACAAGACCGATGTGCACGCGGCGGGTGACAAGGTGGAGGGCGTGGAGTTCCCCGAGTCCGCCGGCGCCATCAACGAGTACCCGATCGTCCAGCTCAAGGACACCGAGAACGCCGACGCCGCCAAGGCGTTCATCGCGCTGGTTCAGTCCGCCGAGGGGCAGCAGATCCTGACCGAGGCCGGGTTCCTCAAGCCGTGACCCTTCCGACCGACAAGTCCGGTGCCGCGGCCGACACCCTCAAGGGCGGTCCGCGGCGTCGGCGCGTCCGGACGGGCGGACACGGCGTGGGCCAGGGAGTGCCACTCGCGCTGCTGGTGCCCGCGCTGATCGGCCTGGCTTTCCTTCTCGTGCCGCTGATCGCCCTGCTCGTACGGGCCCCGTGGCGCGGCCTGCCCGGCCTGCTGAGCAGCGCCGAGGTGTGGCAGGCGCTCCAGCTGTCCCTGCTCTGCGCCACGGCCGCGACCGCGGTGAGCCTGGTGGTCGGCGTGCCGCTGGCCTGGCTGCTGGCCCGGGTCGAATTTCCCGGACGCGGCCTCGTGCGGGCTCTGGTCACCCTGCCGCTCGTGCTGCCGCCGGTGGTCGGCGGTGTGGCGCTGCTGATGGCACTCGGCCGCAACGGCATCGTCGGGAGGTCACTGGACTCCTGGTTCGGGGTCACGCTCCCCTTCACCACCGCCGGGGTCGTGGTCGCCGAGGCGTTCGTCGCGATGCCCTTCCTGGTCATCAGCGTCGAGGGCACCCTGCGCGCCGCCGACCCGCGCTTCGAGGAGGCCGCCGCGACGCTCGGCGCCTCCCGTTTCACCGCGTTCCGCCGGGTCACCCTCCCGCTGATCGCGCCGGGCATCGCGGCCGGCGCGGTACTGGCCTGGGCGCGGGCGCTGGGCGAGTTCGGCGCGACGATCACCTTCGCGGGCAACTTCCCGGGGCGTACCCAGACCATGCCGCTCGCCGTGTACCTGGCCCTGCAGAGTGACCCGGAGGCCGCCATAGCCCTCAGCCTGGTTCTGCTGTCCGTGTCCATCGCGGTCCTGGCGGGTCTGCGCGACCGTTGGATGAGTGCAGGATGACCGAACCCCGTGGCTCCGCTGCCGCCGACCCCGCCCTGGACGGCCTCGACGCCCACCTCGTCGTCGAGCGCGGCGCATTCCGTCTCGACGTGGCACTGCGCGTCGCGCCCGGCGAAGTCGTCGCGCTGCTCGGCCCGAACGGCGCCGGAAAGACCACCGCCCTGCGCGCCCTCGCCGGCCTGACGCCGCTCACCGGCGGCCGTCTGCGGCTGGACGGGACGGCGTTGGAGCGTACGCCGCCGGAGTCCCGCCCGGTCGGCGTCGTCTTCCAGGACTACCTCCTCTTCCCGCACCTGACCGCCCTGGACAACGTGGCGTTCGGGCCGCGCTGCCACGGCTCGACCAAGGCGGAGGCCCGTGCACAGGCCGCCGAGTGGCTGAGCCGCCTGGGACTCGCGGATCACGCCGGCGCCAAGCCGCGCAAGCTGTCCGGCGGCCAGGCCCAGCGCGTCGCCCTGGCCCGCGCACTGGCGACCCGCCCTCGCCTACTGCTCCTCGACGAACCACTCGCCGCGCTGGACGCCCGCACCCGCCTGGAAGTGCGCGCCCAACTCCGGCGGCACCTGGCCGGGTTCGAGGCCGTCGCCGTCCTGGTCACGCACGACCCGCTGGACGCCATGGTGCTGGCGGACCGGCTCGTCGTCGTCGAGGACGGCCGGGTCGTCCAGGAGGGCAGCCCTTCCGACATCGCCCGCCACCCCCGTACGGACTACATCGCGCAGCTGGTCGGCCTCAATCTCTACCAGGGCCAAGCGGATGGCCACACCGTCCGCCTCGACGCCGGACCCTCCATCACCACCACCGAGGCTCTGTCCGGCCCGGTCTTCGTGGCGTTCCCACCGAGCGCGGTCACCCTTTACCGCGACCGTCCGACCGGTGCCAGCGCCCGCAACCTCTGGCGCTGCGAGGTGGCCGGCCTGGAGAGCCACGGCGACCAGATCCGGGCCGACCTCACCGGAGAGCTGCCGCTCGCCGCGGACCTGACAACGGTCGCCGCCGCCGAACTCGATCTGCACCCGGGCGCGGAGGTCTGGGCGACGGTGAAGGCCACGCAGACCCACGCCTACCCCGTCTGAGGACGCGCCCGAGCCGAGCCTCACCCGACAAGGGCAGGCCGTACGGATCACCCCTCCCCCGCGTTCCAGCCCCGCCGGCGCAGGACGGCTCCGACGTCCGGGGCCCGGTAGTGGTCGCCCTTGAGCACCTTGCCGTCGGCCCTGCGGGCGACCAGGCCTTCGGGGCCCAGCTTCGTCATGTCGGCGCGGTGGATCTCCGCGATCACCGCGTCGAGGTCGATCCCGTGGACCAGGGCCGTGCCGTGCCGTGCCGTAGGCGACGTACACGACGTCGGTCAGCTCGTGCGCCAGCCGGTCCAGCGGGCTCATGACCGCCACCTCTGCCACCTCCTCCGCGAGCAGCTCGCCCAGGTGCGCCGCGAGCTTCGGGGAGACCTCGGCGGGCGTACCGCGCGTGTCGAGGCCGAAGGCGAGGTGGAACTCCCGGACGAGGTCGGCGGGAGAGACGGGAGCGGCAGAAGGAGAGGTACCGAGGCGCATGTGGTGACTCCCGCGACCTCGCGGCGGCTCGCCGGCGCCGATCAGATCGTCGTAAGACGGGTACGGCAGACACCCCTCCCCCTATTTCCTGGCCAGCACGGGGGCCGTACTGGCAGGATCTCGCGCATGTTCAAGGTGCTCCCCCGGATCCACAGGCGACAGGCCCTCATGGGCTCGGCCGCCGCTTTCGTGGTCTTCGGGCTGCTGCTGTGGTGGCTGCTGCCGCTGGACGAGGACCCTCCGGCCGGGACGATCACGTTCAGCACCGGGTCACCCGCCGGCGTCTACCAGCAGTACGGCTCGGGGCTCAGAACGGCCTTCGCGAAGGACATGCCGCACCTGGACGTGCGGCTCCTGAACAGCCAGGGATCGCAGGAGAACGTCAAGCGGGTGGCCACGGGCGACGCCGACTTCACCATCGCGGCGGCCGACGCGGTGGAGACGTACAAACTGAAGAAGCTGCCGGGGGCCGACACCCTGCGCGGGGTCGCACGCCTGTACGACGACTATGTGCAGCTGGTCGTGCCACGCGATTCCAAGATCTCGACCATCCAGGACCTGCGGGGCAAGCGGGTGGCCATAGGGCTGGAGAACTCCGGCGTACGGCTGATCGCGGACCGGGTGCTGGCCGCCGCCGGTCTCGACCCGGCCAAGGACATCAAGCCCTTCGCCGACGGCATCGACACCGGGCCCGGGCGACTCAAGAAGGACCAGATCGACGCTTTCTTCTGGTCGGGCGGACTGCCCACGAACGGTCTGGTGCAGCTGGCGAAGAGCTTCCCCTTCCGCTTCGTCCCGATCGACGCGGACCTGGTCACCAAGCTGCACGAACAGGGCGGAGCCTCCCGCTACTACCGGGCCACCAACATGCCCGAGTCTGCCTACCCGTCCGTCCAGGACGGCTCGACCGTGGCGACGCTCGCGGTGTCCAACCTGCTCATGACACGCGAGGACGTGGACCCGAGGCTCACCGAGTGGCTGACCCGCTCGGTGATCAACAGCCGGGACCGCATCGGCGCCCACGTCCACTCGGCGCAGCTCGTGGACCTGCGGACCGCCATCTACACCGACCCGTTGGCCCTGCACAAGGGCGCCCGGCGCTACTACCGCTCGGTCAAGCCGTAGGGCCCGTCGCGGCGCCGGGGCCTCAGGACGCCGGGCCCGACCTCGGCACCCGCACCGTCACCTGCAGGCCGTGCGGCTCGTGATGGTCGTACGAGATCGTGCCGCCGCCCGCCGCCAGCAGGACCCGGGAGATGGACAGGCCGAGGCCCGAGCCCTTGACGTTCTGATGCCGGCCGCTGCGCCAGAAGCGGTCGCCGATACGGGCGAGTTCGTCGTCGGTGAGGCCCGGGCCGCCGTCGGTGACCACGACCGTCGAGGTCGCGCCGTTCGACGCGACCGACACTCGCACGCACTCGTCCTCGGGCGTGAACTTCACCGCGTTGTCGATCACCGCGTCCAGGGCGCTGGACAGCGTGACCGGGTCCGCCCACGCGGTGGTGGCCGGGCAGTCGCCGACCAGGCGTACGCCCTTGGCCTGGGCCAGCGGGGTCCAGGCCGCGACGCGCTCGGCCGTCAGGGCGCCGATGTCGGTGAGTGCGAGGTCCGCCTCGGCGTGCTCGGCCAGCGCCAGGTCGAGAAGGTCGTCCAGGACCTCGGCCAGGCGCTTGCCCTCGGTCTGGACCGAGGCGATCTCCTCGTTCCCCTCCGGCAGTTCGAGTGCGAGCAGTTCGATACGCAGCAGCAGCGCCGAGAGCGGGTTGCGCAGCTGGTGCGAGGCGTCGGCCACGAAGGCGCGCTGCTGCTCCAGCACGTCCTCGACGTTGTCCGCCATCTCGTTGAACGACCGGGCCAGCCGTCTGAGTTCCGGCGGCCCGCCGGCCACCGCGACCCGGGACTTCAGACTGCCGGTCGCGATGTGGTGCGTGGTGGCGTCGAGGACGCGTACGGGCCTGAGCACCCAGCCGGTGAGGCGCAGCGCGGCGCCCACAGCGAGCAGCATCGCGGCGATCTCGCCGGCGCCGATGACGAGCCAGCCGTGCAGCGTCCGTGAACGCATCTGCCCGGTGGGCGAGTCGGTGACCACGACGGCCACCACATCGCCGTCCCGGATGACCGGCGACGCGACGACGAGCCGGTGCTCCTGCCAGGGCCAGACCTGTTGCGGATCGTGGCTGCGCCGGGAGAGGAGCGCCTCGGCGAACGCGTCACGCACCTCGCCCGTTTCCGGCAGGTACCAGTCGGTCGGCGCGTTGGCCATGGGCGCGTCGTTGCGGTAGAAGACACCGGAACGGATGCCGTAGACGTCGTAGTAGCTCTCGAGTTCCCGTTGGAGGGTCTCGCCGCGCTCGTCGGTGTCCGCGTCCTTGACACGGGACCCGGTGGGCCGGTCGGTCACGAACTGGGCGAGCGCCGCGAAACGCGCGGTGTCGTCGATCCGGTCGACGACGACCGTCTGCTGCTGGGCGGCGGCCACACTGATGGCGAGCGGGATGCCGAGCGCGAGCAGGACGGCCGCCATCAGGACGATGAGCAGCGGAAGAAGACGTGTGCGCACCCGTACCCGCTACGACGTCGGGGCGACGAGCCGATAGCCCACGCCGCGGACGGTCTCGATCAGCGCCGGCATGCGCAACTTGGCGCGCAGGGAGGCGACATGCACCTCCAGGGTGCGGCCGGTCCCCTCCCAGCTGGTCCGCCAGACCTCGCTGATGATCTGTTCACGGCGGAACACCACTCCCGGACGCTGAGCGAGGAGGGCGAGCAGGTCGAACTCCTTGCGGGTCAGCTGGACCACCGAACCGTCCACGAGGACCTGCCGGTTGGACAGTTCGATCCGCAGCGACCCCAGGAGCAGCGCGTCCTCCCCGGCCCCGACGGCGTCCTCGTGGGCGGTGCGGCGGCTGACGGCGTGGATCCGGGCGAGTAGTTCCCCGGTGTCGTACGGCTTCACCACGTAGTCGTCGGCGCCGAGGTTGAGGCCGTGGATGCGGGAGCGGATGTCGGAGCGCGCGGTGACCATGATCACGGGGGTGTTGGTGCGCTTGCGGATCTTGCCGCACACCTCGTACCCGTCCTGGTCGGGCAGGCCCAGGTCGAGCAGTACCACGCCGAAGCCGTTCCCTTCCGGGACGAGCGCCCGGAGGGCCTCCTCGCCGCTGCGGGCGTGCGTGACGTCGAAACCGTGCCGCGCCAGGACCGCGGAGAGCGCGGCGGCGACATGGTTGTCGTCCTCGACGAGGAGCAGTCTCATCGCGACCCCCTTCGGAGCATGGGCTTCATGAATTTCGGTTCATGGGCTTAGGTTGATGGGCTCTGGATTGACGGGCTTCGGTCGGTCGGCCGTGCCGTTTCGACTTGTACACCACATGCGGCGCCCCAGCGGAGTACACCATGTGGACACACGCACGCGCGTGCCTGGTTCCGGCTGCGGAACGCTTCCGTTATCCAGCCGGTACACCTCCTTCGGACGGCGCCACAAAGTGTGCTGACCTGACATCAGATCGTTATCCTCAAGTTCCCCTCAGATGTGCTGACGCTGGTCTCACGGGGTCACTACTGTCCTCCGAAACCGAGCAGGACGGAGCCAGCAAGCCATGACCGAAGTATCGATGGCCAAGGACGATGTGGCCGCGACCGGCGATCTGGTCGTCCTGAAAAGCGTCAACAAGCACTTCGGCGCGTTGCACGTGCTTCAGGACATCGACCTGACCATCGCCCGCGGCGAGGTGGTCGTGGTCATCGGACCTTCCGGGTCCGGCAAGTCGACCCTCTGCCGCGCCATCAACCGTCTGGAGACCATCGACTCGGGAGACATCTCGATCGACGGCAAGCCGCTGCCCCAGGAGGGCAAGGCGCTGGCCCGGCTGCGGGCCGACGTCGGCATGGTGTTCCAGTCCTTCAACCTCTTCGCGCACAAGACCGTGCTCGAGAACGTGATGCTGGGCCAGATCAAGGTCCGCAAGGCCGACAAGAAGGCGGCCGAGGAGAAGGCCCGCGCCCTGCTCGACCGGGTGGGCGTGGCCACGCAGGCGGACAAGTACCCCGCACAGCTGTCCGGTGGCCAGCAGCAGCGTGTCGCCATCGCCCGCGCCCTGGCGATGGACCCCAAGGTCATGCTCTTCGACGAGCCGACGTCGGCTCTCGACCCGGAGATGATCAACGAGGTCCTCGAGGTCATGCAGCAGCTCGCCCGCGAGGGCATGACCATGATCGTCGTCACCCACGAGATGGGATTCGCCCGTTCGGCCGCCAACCGAGTGGTGTTCATGGCGGACGGCCGCATCGTCGAAGAGGCTGTGCCGGACCAGTTCTTCAGCAACCCGCGCAGCGACCGCGCGAAGGACTTCCTGTCCAAGATCCTTCACCACTGATCCCAACTGATCCCACGGCTCTTCCCACGGCCGGCGCTCTACTCGGCGCCTCCCGCAACAGTGCAGGAATCCGTCTCGTGGGCGGCTTCCTGAGCACGGACGAACTGCGTCATCCGCACGTGACGGCCCGCATTCACTTCATCACTCAAAGGATGTTCACCATGAAGCTTCGCAAGGTCACCGCCGCGACCGCCGCAGCTCTTGTCCTCGCCCTCACGGCAACGGCCTGTGGAGGCGACGACGACAAGAGCGACACCGGCTCCGGCGGCGGCGACAAGATCAAGGTCGGCATCAAGTTCGACCAGCCCGGCATCGGCCTGAAGGAGCCCGACGGGTCCTTCTCCGGCTTCGACGTGGACGTGGCGACGTACGTGGCCAAGCAGCTCGGCTACGAGCCCGACAAGATCGAGTGGGTCGAGACCAAGAGCGCCGACCGCGAGACCGCCCTCGCCCGTGGCGACGTGAAGTTCATCGCGGCCTCGTACTCGATCAACGACAAGCGCAAGGCGAAGGTCGACTTCGCCGGCCCGTACCTGCTCGCCCACCAGGACCTGCTCGTCAAGGCGGACTCCACGATCGCCAAAGGCACGGACCTCAACGGCAAGAACCTCTGCTCCGTGACCGGCTCCACCTCGGCGCAGAACGTCCACGACACGATCGCCCCGAAGGCCAACCTGCGCGAGAACTCGGGCTACTCGGAGTGCATCGCCGCCCTGCAGAGCGGTGCCGTCGACGCGGTGACCACGGACGACTCGATCCTCGCGGGCTTCGCCGCCCAGGACAAGTACAAGGGTCAGTTCAAGCTGGCGGGCCTCAAGCTGAGCAACGAGAACTACGGCATCGGCGTCAAGAAGGGCGACACCGCGACCGTGAACAAGATCAACACCGCGCTGGAGAAGATGGTCAGCGACGGTGCCTGGGAGACCGCGGTCAAGGACAACTTCGGTCCGGCCGGCTACAAGAGCGAGCCGGCTCCGAAGATCGGCGTCATCGTCAGCTAGCCCAGGGTTGCGCAGGTGCGCCGCCGCCCACCGCGATCAGGGCAGCGGCGCGCCGCGTCTGCCACGCACACCACGTACGCCATATACGCCTCACACCCGGAAGCGCGGGGATCGTGTTCGACTTTCTTGATGGTTACGACGTCCTCGGGGCGTTCTGGATGACGGTGAAACTCACCGCCCTCTCCGCCCTCGGCTCCCTGGTCTGGGGCACACTGCTGGCCGCCATGCGGGTCAGCCCGGTCCCGCTCATGCGCGGATTCGGCACCGCCTACGTGAACATCGTCCGCAACATCCCGCTGACGGTCATCATCGTCTTCACCTCACTCGGCCTCGCCGACATCTTCGGCATGACGATGGGCGCGTCCGACGACTTCAAAGCCCAGGGCTTCCGGCTGGCGGTGCTCGGCTTCGTCGCCTACACCGCGGCCTTCGTCTGCGAGGCACTGCGCTCCGGCATCAACACCGTGCCCCCGGGGCAGGCCGAGGCGGCCCGCGCCATCGGGCTGAGCTTCAGTCAGGTGCTGGGCCTCGTCGTGCTGCCGCAGGCGTTCCGGTCGGTCATCGGCCCGCTGGCCAACGTACTGATCGCACTGACCAAGAACACCACCGTGGCGGCCGCGATCGGCGTCGCCGAGGCCGCGAGTCTGATGAAGACGATGATCGAGAACGAGGCGCAGTTGGTGCTCATCGGCGTGGTCTTCGCCTTCGGGTTCGTGGTGCTCACCCTGCCCACCGGACTCGCCCTCGGCTGGCTGAGCAAGCGACTGGCGGTGAAGCGATGACCTCCGTCCTCTACGACGCACCGGGCCCCCGCGCCAAACAGCGCAACGTGGTCCTCACGATCGTCTTCTTCGTCCTGCTCGCCCTGTTCCTGTGGTGGATCTGGCGGACGATGGACGACAAGGGGCAGCTGAAGTGGGCCCTGTGGGAGCCGTTCACCACGTCACAGGCCTGGACGACCTATCTGCTGCCCGGCCTCGCCAACACGATGAAGGCCGCGGCGCTCTCCATGGTGATCGCCCTTCCCCTGGGCGCGCTCCTGGGTATCGCACGGCTGTCCGACCACCGGTGGGTACGGATTCCGGCCGGCGCGGTGGTCGAGTTCTTCCGGTCCATTCCGGTGCTGCTGCTCATGCTGTTCGCCGCCGCGTTCTACGTCAGCTCCACGGACATCAGCAGTGAGTCCCGCCCCCTCTACGCGGTCGTCACCGGCCTGGTGCTCTACAACGCCTCGGTGCTCGCCGAGATCGTACGAGCGGGCATCCTGTCCCTTCCCAAGGGCCAGACGGAGGCCGCCCTCGCGGTCGGTCTGCGCAAGGGCCAGACGATGACGAACGTCCTGCTCCCGCAGGCCGTCACGGTCATGCTGCCGGCGATCGTCAGCCAGCTCGTCGTCATCGTGAAGGACACCGCGCTGGGCGGCGTCATGCTCGGGTTCACCGAGCTCCTCAACGCGCGCAGCACGCTCGCGGCGAACTACGCCAACGTCGTCGCGAGCTTCATCGTGGTGGCGGCCGTCTTCATCGTGATCAACTTCCTCATCACCACCTTCGCGAGCTGGCTCGAGGGCAGGCTGCGGCGCGGCAAGAAGTCGACCGGGGTGGTGCTCGGAGCGGCGACGGTGGCCGGCACGGAGGCGACCGGCGCGGGCGGCTCCATCTGACGGGCACTCAACTCGTACGACCTGCCCGGAGGCAGTGGTGTGGCCGGCACGGAGGCAGTGGCGCGTTCGCCACTGCCTCCGTCGTCTGTCGTCGCTGCCGGGTGCACATGGCGTACCAGGGGAAACGCCGAGTGTGTCGGGGCGGGCACCTGGGGTGCGTCCAGCTTGACCGGGTGGCGCGGAGTCTGTTGCATACGTTTTGTGATCGTGCACCCCGCTCCAACTTCCTGTTCACTTGTGTCGATGAAGACGTCGCTCTGGGCAGGGGGCGCCGCGCCATGGACCCGGTGATCATCGTCGGAGCGGGGCCGGTCGGGCTCACGCTGGCGCTTGCGCTGGCGCGCCAGGACGTCCCCTCGGTCGTCCTCGACGAGGGGCCGGGCAAGGACGACCAGCGCCCCGCGCGCACGGTCGTGCTGCGCGAGGACACCGCCGCGCTGCTGGAGCGGCTGACCGGTGCGCCGATCGCCGACGCCGGTTTCCACTGGGCCGGATGGCGGTCGATGCGGCGCAAGCAGGTGATGCGTCAGATCTCTTTCGACACCGAGGAGTCGGACGGGCCGACCGACGCGATCCCGTCGGGATTCGGGCAGGGGCCCGGGTCGGGGCTCGTCACGGAACCCGGCACGGAATCCGACGTCCCCCTGCACATCGCCCAGCACGTGCTGACCGGCGCCCTGCGGACCGCCATCGCGCGCGAGCGGCTCGTCGAGGTCGCCGTCAACAGCCGCCTCGACTCCGTCGAGCAGGAGCCGTCCGGCGTCACGGCACACACCCGCGGCCCGGGCGGCACCTGGTGGCGCGGCAGTTACCTGATCGGCTGCGACGGCCCGCGCTCCACGGTGCGCAAACTCCAGGACATCCGCTTCCCCGGACGTACGGCCGTGGAACGACACGCCGTTGCCGCGTTGCGTACGGAACTTCCGTGGCCCGGTGAGGCGTTGTTGCACCGGATGCCGCCGTGGCGGACGTCCGGGCCCTCGGCCGGGGAGATCACCGCCCGCCCGCTCCCCGACGGTGTGTGGCGCCTGGACTGGCTGCTGCCGCCCGGCAAGGACCTGGTCACACCCGAGCTCCTGGTGACCCGCGTCCGCGAGACCCTCGCGGGCTGGAGCGGCGGCACCACACCGCCGTACGACCTGCTCGACACGGGCGTCCACATCGTCCACCACCGGCTCGCCCGACGCTGGCGGGCCGGGCGGGTCTTCCTCGCCGGGGACGCCGCGCACCTGCTCGGCGCGCTCGGCACACAGGGGCTGGACGAGGGACTGCGGGACGCCGACAACCTCGCCTGGAAACTGGCCCTGGCCTGGCACCACGGCCCGCACGAGGCCCTGTTGGACAGCTACCAGACGGAGCGGCGCGCGGCCGTCTCCGCCCGGCTGCGCGCCGCCGACCAGGCGCTGCCGCTGCTGCGCGGCGGTGCGGGGCTGCGGTCGTATGTCCCCGGGGCAGCCCGCGGACACGACTCACTGCTCACTGACGGTCACCTGGGGCGCGGAATCCTGGGCGGGCCGGGGACGTACGGCCATTCGCCGCTGGCGCCCCGCCACATCGAGGCGGAGATCTCGGTGGACACCCCGCCCGGCGCGCAGGTGACGGACGTACAGGTCACCGCCGAGGACGGTTCCTTCGTGCGGCTGCGGGAGCGGCTGGGCCGCGGTGCGCTGCTGGTCGTGCTGATCGCTCCGGGTACGGGCGTGTGGGAGCGCAAGCACTGGGTGAGCGCCGGGATCATGCCCCGGCTGGCGGCGGCGGTGGCCGCGCTGCCGCATCCGGCCGAGCTGCTGGTCACCGAGAGCTATCCGGGCGCCGCCGCCCACACCGTACTGCTGGTCCGCCCGGACGGGCACCTCGTCACGGCGCTGAGCGGGGTACGCCCGGCCGACCTGTACGCGGCGGCCGAGGCGACGCTGGGCGGGCCTCCGCAGGACAGGACGGACGACAGGGCCGACGGGACGGGCAGGGCCGAGAAGGCGCACGCGACGGCGAACACTCAAGCCGCGGCAGGCACCCGCTGACACCTGCCCTCCCTCCGCACCGTCGCTCTCTCCCGCCCGCTCGTCACCACGCGTCCACATGGTGACAACGAGTTGACCGGTCGGCACCGTCATGCTGTACTCCGGAGCGTGACCGACACTGACACCGATGTGCGCCTGTGGCGGAGGGTCCATATGGACCTCGTCCGCTATGCGGGCTGCGTGTGTCGTCCGTCCTGCTGAATTCGCATCCCTTTTTCTCGCGCGCGCCGCTCTTCCGCGCCGTCGCGCGCTCCCCGCGAACGTCACCAGGACGGTACCCGTGTCCGTGTCACCCTCCGTATCCGCAGCCACCCGGATCTCCGGGACTCCCAAGACCCCGACGCAGGCGGACCTGCTCGACTTCGTACGGCGTACGGCCGCCGACGCCGAGCTGATCGCCTCCCTGCCGCTCGATCCCGAGGGCCGCACCTGGGTGCGCCTCGACGGCCCCGGCGGCAGCGAGGCCTGGCTGATCGGCTGGCCGCCCGGCACCGGCACCGGCTGGCACGACCACGCCGACTCGGTCGGTGCCTTCCTCACCGCGGCCGGCGAGCTCAAGGAGAACTCGCTCGCCGCCCGGCTGCCCACCGACGGCTGGAAGACCCTGGAACTCACCGAGGGCGTCGACCGGGAGCGGCGACTGCCGGAGGGCCGGGGCCGGGGCTTCGGCCGCCACCATGTGCACGAGGTGCTCAACGAGTCCCGCGACCAGCACGCGATCTCGGTCCACGCCTACTATCCGCCGCTGCCACAGATCCGCCGCTACAGCCGCACGGGACAGGTGCTGCGCCTGGAGCACGTCGAGCGCCCGCAGGACTGGCAGTGAGCGAGCAGCCGGTCGGCATCGCCGAGTTGCTGGACCGCGTGCGCGAGACCTACACGCGCGTGGAGACACACGAGACGTACGAGGCCGCACAGGCCGGCGAGGCGCTGCTGGTGGACATCCGGTACGCGGCCCTGCGGGAGCGCGACGGTCTGATCCCCGGCGCGCTCGTGGTCGAGCGCAACGAGCTGGAGTGGCGCCTCGACCCCCTGGGCAGCCATCGCGCGCCTCAGGCGACCGGCCACGACCTGCGGGTCGTGGTGATCTGCAACGAGGGATACGCGTCGAGCCTCGCGGCCGTGTCCCTGCAGCAGTTGGGGCTGCACAGGGCGACCGACCTGGTCGGAGGGTTCCAGGCGTGGCGGGCGGCGGGGCTTCCGGTGACGGCGCAGACAGCCTGACACCCCAAGTCGCCGTACCGTCCGTCCGGCCCTGAACGCGGTCGGCGCCCCCGCGCGTCCACCGTTGTTCAGGGCCGGGACGCGGACCTCCCGAGCGGGCAACTGCTTCTCGGGTCGGCCAACCTCCGGCGCCACCGGGCTCAGAACTCCTCGTCCGCAAGGAACTCGGTGTCCTCGCCTTCCTCCTCCAGCGCCTGCCGTACGACCCGCAGGGCCATGCCCTGGGGGTAGCCCTTGCGGGCGAGCATGCCCGCGAGGCGTCGCAGCCTCTTGTCGCGGTCGAGACCGCGTGTCGCACGCAGTTTGCGGGCGACGAGCTCACGTGCGGTCGTCTCCTCCTGCTCGGAGTCGAGCTGTCCGACGGCCTCGTCGATGAGCGTCGCGTCCACGCCCTTGGTGCGCAGTTCCTGTACGAGTGCCCGCCGGGCCAGGCCCCGGCCGTGGTGGCGGGACTCGACCCAGGCGTCCGCGAACGCGCTGTCGTTGATCAGTCCGACCTCCTCGAACCTCGACAGCACCGCCTCGGCCACCTCGTCCGGGATCTCGCGCTTGCGCAGGGCGTCCGCGAGCTGCTTCCGCGTACGCGGGGTCCCGGTGAGCAGGCGCAGACAGATACCCCGCGCCCGCTCAGCCGGGTCCGCCGGCGGCTCCGCCCTCTCGGCCCTCGACGAGGAGACGGAACCTCCGTCCTGGGGGTCGTCGCCGGCCGACTCTCCGAAGCCACGCTGCCGACGACGACCACGCCTACCGTGCGATCCCTCACCGCGTGAGCCGCCTTCGCCGTACGCGCCGCTCTCAGCGCTCAGGGCACCGCCGCCACGGCGCCCCCCGGCTCCCGGAGAACCGACGCCGCGGCGTCGGCCGTCCCCCGGCAGACCCGCACCGCGCCGTGGTCCGTCGTCTCCGTCACCCTCGTACACCCCGTCGCCTTCACGGGCCCCGTGGCCACCCCCGTATGGCCCGGCGTCCCCGTAGGCGCTGTCACCGCCCCCGGCAGAGCCCCCGCCGCCCCGGTCCTCCGAGGTGCCGGGGTGGGTGTACTCGGCCCAGTCGGTTCGTCGTGTCACGGCGGGCTAGCTCTTGACCGCCGTGGCCGTTGCCTTGGCCTTGGTGGTCTTGGCCGCCGGGGCGGGCACCGTCTTGGCGGCCTCGTCCGAGGCGACCGTGACCGCCGCGTCCGCGCCCGGCTCGGCAGTGGGCTTCTCCGGCTTCACACCGACCCCCAGCTTCTCCAGGATCTTCTTCTCGATCTCGTTGGCGAGGTCGGGGTTGTCCTTAAGGAAGTTGCGCGCGTTCTCCTTGCCCTGGCCGAGCTGGTCGCCCTCGTACGTGTACCAGGCGCCGGCCTTGCGGACGAAGCCGTTCTCCACGCCCATGTCGATCAGACCGCCCTCGCGGCTGATGCCGTGCCCGTAGAGGATGTCGAACTCGGCCTGCTTGAACGGCGGCGCGACCTTGTTCTTGACGACCTTGACGCGGGTGCGGTTGCCGACCGCGTCGGTGCCGTCCTTCAGCGTCTCGATACGCCGGATGTCGAGCCGCACCGAGGCGTAGAACTTGAGCGCCCGGCCGCCGGTCGTGGTCTCCGGCGAGCCGAACATCACGCCGATCTTCTCGCGGAGCTGGTTGATGAAGATCGCGGTGGTCCCGGACTGGCTCAGCGCACCGGTGATCTTGCGGAGCGCCTGGCTCATCAGACGAGCCTGCAGACCCACGTGCGAGTCACCCATCTCGCCCTCGATCTCCGCGCGCGGCACGAGTGCCGCGACGGAGTCGATGACGATGAGGTCGAGGGCACCGGAGCGGACCAGCATGTCCACGATCTCCAGGGCCTGCTCGCCGTTGTCCGGCTGGGACAGGATCAGGTTGTCGATATCGACGCCGAGCTTCTTCGCGTACTCCGGGTCGAGGGCGTGCTCCGCGTCGATGAACGCGACCTGGCCGCCGGCCTTCTGGGCGTTCGCCACCGCGTGCAGGGTCAGGGTCGTCTTGCCGGAGGACTCCGGGCCGTAGACCTCCACCACTCGGCCGCGCGGCAGGCCGCCGACACCGAGGGCGACGTCGAGTGCGGTCGACCCGGTGGGGATGACCTCGATGGGCTCATTCGGCCGTTCACCCAGGCGCATCACCGCGCCCTTGCCGAACTGTCGTTCAATCTGCGCGAGTGCGGCGTCCAACGCCTTGTCGCGGTCGGTTCCTGCCATGGGTTCCACCCGATTTGCTTGAGTCGATCGCTTCACGTCAAAGACGCTAACGCCTGCCACTGACAATGCGCCCCGACGCCCGTCCGGCCTGTGGATAACTCGGGCACATCTCCATGAAAACCCTGACGAAATCCCCGTCGCGAGCCTCGCCGGAACCTCAATCAGAATGGATGTTCGATTTCCGTGTCAAGCGCGACACCCGGCACCTCCGAGAGTAGGTTCGCGACGCGCCAAGGGCCGGGATGTCGGGTTCGACACCCCAGGCGCACACGGCATGGGGAGTCCACGACCGGACAGGGCGGTGTCGAGCACCTCTGTCACACGGCAGGCGGCCGCACGGCCTCCGTCCCGGGCAGGGCGGCGGCCAGGGCTCAGCTCAGGCGGGCGTGGAGCCTTCCCCCGACGACGGCCCCGACCCCGGTCCGGGCGCCTCCGCGGAGTGCGCCGAGTCCTCGGCGCCGGCACCCTGCCGCCCCTCCAACAGGTTCCGCAGCCGCGTGAGGATGCTCGTGCCCCGGCTGCGGTGCCCCTGGACACGAGGGTCGTCCGTGACGTCGTACCGCTTCACGTACGCCCCCAGGAACGCCTGGAGCGTGGCGACCGCCGGGATGGCGATCAGCGCGCCGACGGCGCCGAGGAGCGCGGTGCCGGCGATGACCGAGCCGAAGGCGACCGCGGGATGGATGTCGACGGTCTTCGCGGTCAGCTTGGGCTGCAGCACGTAGTTCTCGAACTGCTGGTAGAGCACGACGAAGACCAGCACCCACAGCGCATACCAGGGATCGACGGTGAAGGCGATCAGCATCGGCAGGGCGCCCGCGAGATACGTACCGATGGTCGGGATGAACTGCGACACCAATCCCACCCAGACGGCGAGCACGGGCGCGTACGGCACGCTCAGGAACTCCAGCAGGACGTAGTGGGCGACCCCGGAGATGAGCGCCATCAAGCCGCGCGAGTACAGATAGCCGCCGGTCTTGTCGACGGCGATCTCCCACGCGCGCAGCACCTCGGCCTGCCGGGCGGGCGGCAGTACGGAGCACAGCGCGCGGCGCAGTCTCGGCCCGTCGGCGGCGAAGTAGAACGCGAACAGTGTGATCATCAGCAGCTGGAAGAGGCCGCCCAGCACCTGGGCGGAGACGTCCAGGACACCGGTGGCGCTGTTCTGCACATAGCTGCGCAGCCAGTCGGAGCGGAGCAGGCCCTCCTGGACGTCCACCCGCTTCAGGTCGGAGTTGAAGTGCGCGTTGATCCAGCTGATGACGGAGTCGAGATAGGCCGGGAAGTCCTCGACGATCTTGATGATCTGGCCCGCGAGCATGGAGCCGAGCAGGGTGATGAACCCGGCGATCGCGATGAGCAGGCCGATGAAGACCAGGAAGGTGGCCAGTCCCCGGCGCATACCGCGCGACGCCATGCGGCTCACGGCGGGTTCTATCGCGAGCGCGGCGAAGAACGAGATGAGGAGGTTGATCAACAGGCCCGTGAGCTGGTGGAAGGCCCAACTGCCCAGCTGGAACAGGCCGACGAGGGCGAGCGCCAGCATCATGGCGCGGGGCAGCCACCGGGGCATGCGCGCGCCCTGCCCGGCGGTGTACCCGGCCGGGGGTGTGGGCGGCGTCGCGCCGAACGGGGGCGCCTGCTCTCCGAGCTGTCCGGTCTCGTCTGTGGATGCCACGGTGCAAGTCTCGCCCACGCCACCGACAATCAGTCGCCACCCTGCGATCCACGCGGCCTACCGGCGTCGTTTCCGTATGATTTCACCGGTTCTCCGACGGAACGTTCATGGCCGCGCACACCACACGCCACACGTCCTTTGCCTCCCAGCCGGCGTTCAGGGCCTCGTGCACGGTCCGTCCGCCGAGCTCCGTCATCACGTGGTCGCGCGCGAAGGTGTCGGCGTACCCCGAACCGAAGTGTTCCGCCATCCGCTGCCAGAAGACCGTCAACCGCATGACCTCAGTATCCCGCCCCTGAGAGTGGGCCGACGCCGGGACCGCTCGCCGGGACCGCTCGGCGCCCTACGGTCTGACGCATGGCCGAAACAGGAGCAGCCCCACTCCCCCCGACGCCCCCCACGCGTTCCCCGCTCTTCCGTGCCGAGCACTTCGTGTGGCTCACCGCGCGCGTGCTGGAGCAGCGCCGCTTCGCGTACCACTTCCTGAACGGAGGCGCCGACGCGGTCGAGACCGCGCTGGACGCCTACCGCAACGAGGACGGCGGATACGGCCACGCGCTGGAACCCGATCTGCGCGGCCCCGCCAGCCAGCCCCTGCACACCGCGCACGCGCTGCGTGTCCTGGACGCCATCGGGCGCTGCGGCGGGCAGCGGGTGGAGCGCGTGTGCCGCTATCTGACCTCGATCTCCGCACCGGACGGCGCGCTGCCGGCGATCCACCCCAGCCAGCGCGGCTATCCGGCGGCGCCGTTCATTCCGATCGTCACCGACCCGCCGAGTGAGCTCCTCGCCACGGGCCCGGTGGTGGGCCTGCTGCACCGCAACGAGGTGTGGCACGCCTGGCTGTTCCGGGCCACGGACTTCTGCTGGCAGGCGGTCGACTCCCTGGAGAAGTCCCATCCGTACGAGGTGGAGGCCGCCGTGGCCTTCCTGGACTCGGTCCCGGACCGCTCACGCGCGCAGGCGGCGGCCGACCGGCTGGGCCGCCTGGTACGCGAGCACCGGCTCGTGGCACTCGACCCGGAGCGCCTCGACGCCTTCCCGGTGGCGCCCGGCTACGCCCCGGGCGAGCACCACTTCCCGTACGACTACGCGAGGACGCCGGGCTCACTCGCGCGCGCGTGGTTCACGGACGAGGAGATGACACGTTCCCTGGACTTCCTCGCGGGCGAGCAGCGCGAGGACGGCGGCTGGCCCATTCGCTGGCGCGCGTGGGCACCGGGCACTGCCCTGGAGGCACGCCCCATGGTGACGGTCGAGGCACTGCGCACCCTGAAGGCGTACGGCCGCCCCATCGGCTGACGTCACGAACATGGGCACACGTCCGGCGCTCAGCCGGTCATCGCCCGGACCCCCGCCGTCACCACCACGGCCGCCGCGACGACGACCAGGAAGGGAGCACGCAGCACCAGCGCCACGGCGGCTGCGGCGAGCCCTGCGGCCCTCGCGTCCAGGACGAGCACCCGCCCGTCGGCGAAGGCCTGCTGGGCCGTGAGAGCGGCTAGGAGAGCCACGGGCAGCAGGGCCGCCAGCCGCCTGACGAGCGGCCGTTCCAGGACACTGGCGGGCACGAGGAGCCCGACGAGCTTGACGACGTAACAGCCAAGGGCGGTCGCACCGATGGCGATCCAGACGTTCAACGGTCCGCCCCCTTCCCGTCCGTCCTTCCCTTGCGCGCCCCACGACGGCCCTGGACCCAGAGGACGGCCGGCGCCGCGAGCGCGGCCACCAGGACGGGCACACCGGCAGGCAGTACGGGCAGCAGGCCGAGCCCCAGCACCACGGCCAGGCCGGCGACAGCGCGCTCGACGCCGGACTTCAGCATCGGCGCGAGCAGTGCCAGGAAGACAGCGGGCCCGGCAGCGTCCAGACCCCAGGCATCGGTGTCCCCGATGGCCTCGGCCCCCAGCCCGCCGAGCAGCGTCGTGAGGTTCCACAACATGTACAGGCTGAGTCCGGTGACGGCGAACCCGATACGGGCGCCGCGTCGCGCGGGCTGCGCCAGGGCGACCACCGCGGTCTCGTCGATGACCCATTGGGCCGCGAACGGACGCACCGCGCGCGGGAGGGCCAACAACTGCGAAAGACGCAGCCCGTAGAAGGCGTTGCGCACTCCCAGGAAGAAGGCACCCGCTGCCGCGGTCAGCGGATTGCCGCCGGCCGCGAGCGCGCCCACGAGCGCGAACTGGGAGGCCCCGGTGAACACCAGAAGGCTGAGCGCACAGGTCTGCGCAAGCGTGAGCCCATTGCCGACCGACGTCACCCCGAAGGCGAAACCGGACAGTCCGACGGCGACCCCGACTCCGAGGGCGTCTCGTACGACGGCGGCGTCCGGCCTGCCTCCGTCGTCGGCACCTATGTCTGCGCGAGCTGTCTGTTCTGCCACCCGTCGGACGGTAGGAGCAGGTGCCCCGTCGGGTCTTGTACGTTCTTGCGCTCTCGCTGGTATGCCCCTGGGGGCACGCCCACGATCCGGGTGAAGTGCCGGTTGAGGTGCGGCTGATCGGTGAAGCCGACGGCGACGGCCGCGTCGGCGGGTGCGGTGCCCGCGTCCAGCAGTCGCCGCGCCCGACGCACGCGCGCGTCCGTCAGCCAG
Organism: Streptomyces kryoterrae; assembly: GCF_054072135.1. Classification (NCBI taxonomy): domain Bacteria; kingdom Bacillati; phylum Actinomycetota; class Actinomycetes; order Kitasatosporales; family Streptomycetaceae; genus Streptomyces; species Streptomyces kryoterrae. Next base: position 2,660,754 of record NZ_CM133358.1, read on the forward strand.
GCGTGCGGCGGCAACCCGTACGTGTCCCGGAACGCCCGCAGCAGCGCGAAAGGGCTGGTGCCCAGGTCTTTGGCGAGTTTCTCCAGAGTCGGCGGCCCGGCCATCGTCTCCTCCAGCACAGCACGCGCGCGTGCCGCGATCCGCCCGCCCGCCGTGGGCACCACCCGTTCCTGAAGGGCCCCGCCGTTGAGCCGGAGCAGCCGGGTCACCACCACCCGCAGCAGTGTGTCGGCCGCCAACGCGTTGCCCTGCTCGGCCGCACGCAGCACCTCATGCACGAGCGTGACCGAGTACGGATCGTCGAACACGGGAGCGACAAAGCCCGGGGTCCCCCGAATCACCGTGCTCTCCGCGGCGATCTCGGCCAGCACATCGGGCGCCGGGTAGACAGCCCCGTACCGCCACCCCTCGGGAACCCCCGCCCGCCCCGTATGCGGCGTATCGGGATTGACCAGCGCGAGCGCACCCGGCCCGGCGTACTGGTCGACCCCCCGATGACGGAAGACCTCCGCCCCTTCGGTGATGGCGGCGATGACGAAGTTCTCATGCGTGTGCCGAACAAAGGTCTTGTGGATGTATCGCGCACGCAGAAGATCGACACCGGGCAGTTCCGCGTACCGCCAGTGCCGAGCCAGCTCACCCGAACCCGCCATACCCCCATTCTCCGCGACGGAGACCCAGCTCGCCGAGGCGCACCACACAGCCGCAGCCGCGGCCCCGACCCACAACGCAACAGCAGACACGCCCCCGGGAAGCCCGCACACCACCTCACCACCGCCCGACCGCCCCACCATCGGTGGAAAAAGCGCAGGTCAGAGCAATTGTCAGTACCGAGGTGCAGGATGGACGCATGGTCAGCTCCGCACACCGAGCCCTCGACGGCTTCTCCCCCGCGACCCGCGCCTGGTTCACGGGGGCCTTCTCCGCGCCCACCGCGGCCCAGGCCGGCGCGTGGGCGGCCATCGGCGAGGGCTCGGACGTGCTGGTGGTCGCGCCGACCGGCTCCGGCAAGACCCTGGCCGCGTTTCTCGCTGCCCTCGACCAGCTGACCTCGACACCCCCGCCGGCCGACCCCCACAAACGCTGCCGCGTGCTCTACGTGTCACCGCTCAAGGCCCTCGCGGTCGACGTGGAACGCAACCTGCGCAGCCCCCTCACGGGCATCCGCCAGGAATCCGTACGCCTGGGGCTGCCCGAGCCCGAGGTCAAGGTGGGCATCCGCTCCGGCGACACCCCGCCCGCCGAGCGCCGCGCCCTGGCCACCCGCCCGCCTGACATCCTGATCACCACCCCCGAGTCGCTGTTCCTGATGCTCACGTCGGCCACGCGCGACGCGTTGACGGGCGTGGAGACGGTGATCCTGGACGAGGTGCACGCGGTCGCGGGCACCAAACGCGGCGCGCATCTCGCACTCTCCCTGGAGCGGCTGGACGAACTGCTGCCGAGGCCCGCCCGGCGCATCGGCCTCTCCGCGACCGTCCGCCCGGTCGACGAGATCGCGCGTTACCTCTCCCCCCAGCGCAAGGTGGAGATCGTCCAGCCCAAGTCCGACAAGGAGTTCGATCTCTCGGTCGTCGTCCCGGTGGAGGACCTGGGCGAACTGGGCGGTTCCCCGGTCGCCGACGCGAACGAGGGCGCCGGAAAGCCGTCCATCTGGCCGCACGTCGAGGAGCGGATCGCCGATCTCGTCCAGGCGCACCGCTCGACGATCGTGTTCGCCAACTCCCGGCGCCTCGCGGAGCGTCTGTGCAACCGGCTCAACGAGATCGCGTACGAACGGGCCACCGGCGAGACCCTCACCGAACACCACGCTCCCGCGGAGCTGATGGGCGGCTCGGGCGCGGCCCAGGGCGCGCCTCCGGTCATCGCCCGGGCGCACCACGGATCGGTGTCCAAGGAGCAGCGCGCGCTCGTCGAGGAGGACCTCAAGGCGGGCCGGCTGCCCGCCGTGGTGGCCACCTCCAGCCTCGAACTGGGTATCGACATGGGTGCCGTGGACCTGGTCATCCAGGTCGAGTCGCCCCCGTCCGTGGCCTCCGGGCTGCAGCGTGTCGGCCGCGCCGGGCACCAGGTGGGCGCGGTCTCCACGGGCGTCGTCTTCCCCAAGTACCGGGGTGACCTCGTCCAGGCGGCGGTGGTCACCGAGCGCATGCGCACCGGTTCCATCGAGTCCCTGAGGGTCCCCGCCAACCCCCTGGACGTCCTCGCCCAGCAACTCGTCGCGATGGTGGCACTGGACACCTGGCAGGTCGACGACCTGCTGGCCACGGTCCGCCGGGCGGCGCCCTTCGCCTCCCTCCCGGAGTCGGCGTTCACCGCGGTCCTCGACATGCTTGCGGGCCGCTATCCGTCCGACGCGTTCGCGGAGTTGCGCCCGCGCGTGGTGTGGGACCGCGTCGCCGGCACCGTGACCGGTCGTCCGGGCGCGCAGCGGCTCGCCGTCACCTCCGGGGGCACGATTCCCGACCGCGGGCTCTTCGGGGTCTTCCTCGCCGGCGCCGACCCCAAGAAGGGCGGCGGCCGGGTCGGCGAACTGGACGAGGAGATGGTGTACGAGTCCCGCGTGGGGGACGTCTTCACGCTCGGTACGAGCTCCTGGCGCATCGAGGACATCACCCGGGACCGCGTCCTGGTCTCCCCCGCTCCCGGGGTTCCCGGCCGCCTCCCCTTCTGGAAGGGCGACCAGCTGGGCCGCCCGCTCGAACTGGGCCGCGCGGTGGGCGCGTTCCTGCGCGAGGTCGGCTCCCTGCCCGAGGAGGACGCCCGCCTGCGCCTTCTCGCCGCCGGACTCGACACCTGGGCCGCCGGCAACGTGCTCTCCTACCTGGCCGAACAGCGCGAGGCCTGCGGTCACATCCCGGACGACCGCACCATCGTCGTGGAGCAGTTCCGCGACGAACTCGGCGACTGGCGGGTCGTCGTCCACTCCCCCTTCGGCGCCCAGGTCCACGCCCCGTGGGCGCTCGCGCTCAGCGCCCGCCTCTCCGAGCGGTACGGCATGGACGCCCAGGTCATGCACGCCGACGACGGCATCGTGCTGCGCCTCCCGGACGCCGATCTGATGAGCCTGGACCTGCTCGACCAGGAACCGGTGAAAACCGGCATGGAGTACGACGCCGAGAAGGCGCCCGTAGGCGCCGCCGACGTCGCCTTCGACAAGGGCGAGGTCAACCAGATCGTCACCGACCAGGTGGGCGGCTCGGCCCTGTTCGCGGCCCGTTTCCGCGAGTGCGCCGCGCGCGCCCTGCTGCTCCCGCGCCGCAGCCCCGGCAAACGCACCCCGCTGTGGCAGCAACGCCAGCGGGCCTCCCAGCTGCTCCAGGTGGCAAGCGAGTTCGGTTCGTTCCCCATCGTTCTCGAAGCGGTCCGCGAGTGCCTCCAGGACGTCTTCGACGTGCCCGGGCTCGTGGAACTGATGGGCGACATCGAGTCCCGCAAGGTCCGCCTGGTCGAGGTCACCACCCCCGAGCCCTCCCCCTTCGCCCGCTCCCTCCTCTTCGGGTACGTCGCACAGTTCCTTTACGAGGGTGACTCGCCGCTGGCCGAGCGGCGCGCCGCCGCCCTGTCGCTGGACTCGCGGCTGCTGGCCGAGCTGCTGGGCCAGGCGGAGCTGCGCGAACTGCTCGACGCCGAGGTGCTGACCGAACTGGAGCGGGAACTCCAGTGGCTCACCGAGGACCGACGCGCGAAGGACGCCGAAAGCGTCGCGGACCTGCTGCGCCTGCTCGGCCCGCTCACCGACGCCGAGCTGGCCGAGCGCGGCGCCGATCCGCAATGGGCCCGGGAGCTGGCAGGCGCCCGCCGCGCGATCCGGGTCCGCATCGGCGGCGCCGACCACTGGGCGGCGATCGAGGACGCGGGCCGCCTGCGCGACGCGCTCGGCACAGCGCTGCCTGTGGGCGTCCCGGAGGCCTTCACCGAGCCGGTCAAGGACCCGCTCGGTGACCTCCTCGCCCGCCACGCCCGCACCCACGGCCCGTTCACCTCGGCCACGACGGCGGCCCGTTTCGGCCTGGGCGTGGCGGTCACCGAGGGCGCGCTTCAGCGGCTGGCGGCGAACGGCCGTGTCGTACAAGGGGAGTTCCATCCGGCGGGCATCGGCCAGGAGTGGTGCGACGCGGCAGTCCTGCGCCGCCTCCGGCGCCGCTCCCTGGCCGCCCTGCGGCACGAACTGGAGCCGGTGCCGCCCGCGGCGCTCGCGCAGTTCCTGCCGCAGTGGCAGCACGTCGGCAAGGGCCACGGGCTGCGCGGTGTCGACGGGCTGGTGCGCGCGGTCGAGCAGTTGCAGGGTGCCTCCGTGCCGGCGTCCGCCCTGGAGAAGCTGGTCCTGCCGTCCCGGGTGGCGAACTACGCCCCCGCGATGCTCGACGAACTCACGGCGGCCGGGGAGATCGTCTGGGCCGGGGCGGGCGCCCTCCCCGGCAAGGACGGCTGGGTGTCCCTGTACCTGGCGGACGCGGCCCCGCTGCTCCTGTCCCCGCCCCACCCCCTGGAACCCACCGCACTCCACCAGTCCGTCCTGGACGCACTCACCGGGGGCTACGGGCTCTTCTTCCGCCAGGTCGCCGACCAGGTCCGCGCCACCACGCACCCGGACGCCACGGATCCCCAGCTGGCCGACACCGTCTGGGACCTGGCCTGGTCGGGCCGGCTCACGAACGACACGCTCGCCCCGATGCGCTCCCTCCTCGGCTCGGGCCGTACGGCTGGCTCGACGGCACACCGGGCGAAACGCGCCGTCCCGCGTGGCAGGTACGGCTCGCTGACGTCCGCCGCACGCCCCGCCTCGCGCAGTGGCCCGCCGACCGTGGCCGGCCGCTGGTCCCTGCTCCCCGGACCCGAGCCCGACCCCACCGTCCGCGCCCACGCCCTGGCCCGCACCCTGCTCGACCGCCACGGCGTGGTGACCCGGGGAGCCGTTTCGGCGGAGGGCGTCGAGGGCGGCTTCTCAGCCGTGTACCGCGTCCTCTCCGCCTTCGAGGACAGCGGCCAGGCCCGTCGCGGCTACGTGGTGGAGGGCCTCGGCGCCGCCCAGTTCGCCATGGACGGCGCGGTGGACCGCCTCCGGGCAACAGCGAACGCCCGGGACCGCGGCGACTCCCGCCCCGCCCCGGCCTTCGGCACCGGCACGGCCGACGCCCACGACGTCGGGCTCTCTGCCGGCCATGACTTCGCGGCGGACTTCGACCTCGACTTCAGCGCCGCGTCCCCCCACGCCCCCGGCGCGCAGCACGGACACGCCTCCACCCACGGTTTCGCCGGAAACACCCTGTCCCGGGCCCCCTCCTCCGAAGCCACCCGTGCCCTCGTCCTCGCCGCCGCCGATCCGGCGAACGCGTACGGTGCCGCGCTCCCCTGGCCCGAGCCCCCGACCGGCGCCGGCCACAAACCGGGCCGCAAGGCCGGTTCACTGGTGGTACTGGTCGACGGGGAACTGACGCTCTACATGGAGCGCGGCGGCAAGACACTGCTCGCCTGGCCCTCCGAACCGGACGGCCGGACCATCGAGGACCCGCGGCTGCACGCGGCGTCGGAAGCCCTCTCCGCAGCGGCCCGCGCGGGTTCCCTCGGCACCGTCACGGTGGAGCGGGTCAACGGGGCCTCGGCCCTGACCTCCCCCTTCGGCACCCTGCTGGAAGGAGCGGGCTTCATAGCCACCCCTCGCGGCCTCCGTCTGCGCGCCTGATCACCAGCCACCTGCTCGCCTGCTCGCCTGCTCGAAGGCCCCGTCCCACCCCGGCATGTCACCCTTGACCCATGCCCGAAGGCGACACGGTCTGGCAGGCGGCGAGGCGGCTGCACGACGCACTCGCCGGCGAGGTACTGACCCGTTCCGACCTCCGTGTGCCCAAGTACGCCACGGCCGACCTCACCGGCCGCACCGTCCTGGAGGTCACCCCGCGCGGCAAACATCTCCTCACCCGTGTCGAGGGCGGCCTGACCCTGCACTCGCATCTGCGGATGGACGGCGCCTGGAAGGTGTACGAGAACGGCCGTCGCTGGAGCGGCGGTCCGTCGCACCAGATCCGGGCGATCCTCGGCACGATGGACCGCACCGCCGTCGGTTACCGCCTCCCCGTACTCGAACTCCTGCGCACCAGCGACGAGCCCCGGGCCGTCGGCCATCTCGGCCCCGACCTCCTGGGCCCGGACTGGGACCCCGACCAGGCTCTCGCCAACCTCCTCGCGGACCCCGCCCGCCCCCTGGGCGAAGCCCTGCTCGACCAGCGCAACCTCGCCGGCATCGGCAACGTCTACAAGAGCGAGCTGTGCTTCCTCCTGGGTGCCACCCCCTGGCTCCCCATCGGCGGCCTGCCCGCCGACCGCACCGCGAAGCTGCCCGCTCTCGCGAAGAAACTCCTCGAAGCCAACCGGGACCGCCCGGTCCGCAGTACGACGGGCCGCCGCGGCCAGGACCTCTTCGTGTACGGCCGCGCACCCCGTCCCTGCCTGCGCTGCCAGACCCCGGTCCGCATCGCCAACCAGGGCGACGGCTCCCGCGAACGCCCCACCTACTGGTGCCCGACCTGCCAACTGGGCCCGGCCCCCACCCCCGGCACCGCCAGAGCACGCCGGAAGCCACTGCCGTACGGCTGACACCGCACACGCACCGCGAAACGGGGACCTCACACCGAGCCGCTCAGAACCGAACCGCGCACGACCAATTGACGATCCGTCAGAAACCCTCGTACCGTCCCAGCATGCCCGTACAGGCGTACGACCTCACCGGACGCACCGCATTCGTCACCGGGGCCGCCAGCGGCATCGGGCGCGCATCCGCCGTACTGCTCGCCGAGGCGGGCGCCCTGGTGCACTGTGCCGACCGGGACGCGCAGGGACTGCACGAGACGGCGACCCTGATCAAGGCCATGGGCGGCACGGCCCGTACCCACCACCTGGACGTCACCGACCGGGCCCAGGTCCGGCAGGCCGTGGCCGCGTGCGAGCGGCTGGACGTCATGGCGGCGGTCGCCGGGATCATGCACAGCAGCCCCGTACTGGAGACCCGCGACGAGGACCTCGACCGGGTCCTGGGCATCAACTTCAAGGGCGTGCTGTACGCCTGCCAGGAGGCGGCCCGCCTGATGATCTCCGGGAACACCAGGGGCAGCATCGTCACCATGGCCTCGGGCGCCGTCGACACCGGCAGCCCAGGCCTGCTCTGCTACGGCGTCGCGAAGGCGGCCGTCGTCCAGCTGACGAAGACGCTGGCCGCCGAGGTCGGCCGCCACGGCATCCGCGTCAACGCGGTCGCGCCGGGCTGGATCCGCACGCCGATGACCGACCGCCACGACGACGAGGCACAGGCGCACACCGAGGCGCTGATGTCCCGGATGGCCCCGCTGGGCCGGGTCGGCGAACCGGAGGAGGTCGCCCACGCGGTACTGCACCTGGCGTCCGACGCCTCGGCGTTCACGACGGGCCAGATCCTCCGCCCGAACGGCGGCGTGGCGATGCCCTGGTAGAGCCGGCACCGACACCCGCACCGGCCCGCCCCCGCGTTCCCCCCGTGACCCCCACGACCGGTGCCGACCGCGCCTTCGGCACACAGTGCACCGGCAGCAGACTCAGCCCCCACCCCCCGGCCGCGACCGCCCCCTCCAGCACCCCCGCACCGGGCGCCAGCGCGAGCCGCAGAACGGCCCACCACCACACGGCCCCAAGCCCCAGCAGCGCCCCCCAGCGAGCTGTCCGCACCGCCATGGCCCACCTCCAGCCCCACGCTAGAACGCCACGCTCACCCGCACACAGGGCGCATCACCGGCACAGAGGCGCACCGTTTTCCCAAAGACGGCCACCCGGGAAACCCGCACGCGCCCGCCTTCTCCCCACCATGACCGCCCCACGACCCACCGGCAAACGCACCCATGGCCGGACCCGCGAGAGCACGCAGGGAATGCGCGGGGCGTGCGCACAACGCGAAAGCCCCGACCGCACTCCTCCGGGTCTCCCCGGAGAAGCCCCGGCCGGGGCTTCTCACACACTCACCGCTCGTGCACCTCAGGCGGCGACGACATCCACCGCTTCGGCGGGCGCCTTGATGGTCACCCGTTCCGGTGGCACACCGGCCACCGATACGGAACCCAGCCTGGGGCGCACCGGCGTGGGTACAGGTTCGTTGGCCGCAGCAGACTGGGCCAGCTCGGCGAGAGCGAGATCGTCGCTCACTTCCCGCATGAGCTCGGACATCCGTACGTCCAGCGCGTCGCAGATCGCGGACAGCAGTTCGGAGGATGCCTCCTTCTGCCCCCGCTCCACCTCGGAGAGATAGCCGAGTGAGACTCGGGCGGACGAGGAGACTTCGCGCAGAGTACGGCCCTGGCGCTGGCGCTGCCGACGCAGCACGTCACCCAACAGGCGACGGAGCAGAATCATCGGTGGCTCCCTCCTCGGACCGTGTAGCCGCATCCTTCACGCCCCACCGTACCGCCTTGCGCCGCGGCCGTGCGGGGAGCGATGTCGTGTTCACTCAGGGCTGCAAACATCAGGTCCCCCCGTTCTGTTCCGTATCCTGTGCCCGCTCGTTTCCGGTCTGTTCGCCCGCGATCTCCCCCAGGAGGAGTGCGAGTACGCTCCGTACACTCTCCTTACGAATTTCCGCCCGGGAGCCGTTCAACCGCAGCGACGTCACTTTTCCGCCACCTTCGAAACCGGAATCCGCTGCGCGAGGGCCGGCCACGGCTACGAAAACCGTGCCGACGGGCTGCCCGTCCTGCGGTTCCGGGCCGGCGACACCGGTCGTCGCGATCCCCCAGTCGGCGCCGAGAATCCTGCGGACGCCGACCGCCATCTGGGCCGCGACCTGCGGATCCACCGCTCCTCGGGTGGCCAGCAGGGCTGCGTCGACACCCAGCACCTGGTGCTTCAGCTCGGTCGCGTACGCCGTCACCGCGCCCCGGAACGCCTTGGAGGCCCCGGGCACCGAGGTGATCTCCGCCGCCACCAGACCACCCGTGAGGGACTCCGCGACAGCGAGCGTCTCACCCCTCACTGTCAGTAGTTCCACCACGTCGGCGGCCACGGAACTCACCGTTCCGCCTCCCTGGACGCGGCCTCGCGGTCGGCGATTCCCTGGTTGCGCAGCACAATGGCCTGTCTTACATAGTCGAGCCCGGTCACCACGGTCAGCACCACCGCCGCGGCCATCACCCAGAACCTCAAGCTGGCCAGCGGTCCCGTCAGCGCCAGCACGTACATCCCGACGGCCACGCCCTGCGTGAGCGTCTTGACCTTGCCGCCGCGGCTCGCGGGGATCACCCCGTAGCGGATCACGACAAAACGCAGCAGCGTGATCCCGAGCTCACGCCCAAGGATCACACCGGTCACCCACCAGGGCAGATCACCGAGCGCGGAGAGACAGATCAGCGCCGACCCCATGATCGCCTTGTCGGCGATGGGATCGGCGATCTTCCCGAAGTCGGTGACGAGGTCGTACGTACGCGCCAGATGGCCGTCGAAGATGTCGGTGATCATGGCCACGGCGAAGGCCGCCCAGGCGAACGAGCGCCATGCCGGGTCGTACCCACCGTCGGCCAGCATCAGGGCCACGAAGCCCGGCACAAGCAGCAGGCGGATCATCGTAAGAATGTTCGCGATGTTCCAGAGGCTGGCCTGATTGACGGCCGCGGCGCTCAACTTCCCGCCACGCACCGCCTTCCCGCCCTCCTGATCACCAGAATCCAAGGAGTCGGCAAGGGGCTCGGACACCCCGGAGCCCACCGCGGCGCCGAAGGCAACCGGGGCGACCGAGGGGCCGGCGGCCCCGGTGGCACCCATCACGTCCGGCACACTCACCGCACCCGGCACGCTCTTCGCGTTCCGCGCGCCGGAGGAGCCGCCCGCTGCGGATGCCGGGACTCCGGTCATCTGGCCGCCTCCTCTGAATGCGAACACGCGAGCGAGTCAACCGAGCCCGGGAGCAGCTCGGCCAGCAGGTCGACACCTTCCGTACCGACCACTTTCGCCTCGACCATACGACCGACACTCAGCTCCTCGCCGCCCGTGACGCCCGCGAAGTCCTCGAAGTTGGTGAACAGCACCTGCCCGTCGGTCTCCGGCGCCTGGTGCGCGCCACGGCCGTACGCGCCCTCCTCGCCGCCGACCGACTCGACCAGGACGTGCACCGTCTCGCCGACGCGCTCCTCCGCGCGCTGCGAGACCAGTTCCTCGGCCAGCCGCGACACCCGGGCGAGCCGCGCCTCGACCACGTCCTCGTCGAGCTTGTTCTCGTACGTCGCCGCTTCCGTGCCGTCCTCGTCGGAGTACCCGAAGACACCGATGGCGTCCAGACGCGCGTGGGTCAGGAACCGCTCCAGCTCCGCCAGGTCGGCCTCGGTCTCACCGGGGAAGCCCACGATGAAGTTGGACCGCACGCCGGCCTGCGGCGCCTTGCTCCGAATGGTGTCGAGCAGTTCCAGGAAGCGGTCCGTGTCACCGAAGCGCCGCATCGCGCGCAGCACGTCGGGCGCGGAGTGCTGGAAGGACAGGTCGAAGTAGGGCGCGACCTTCGGGGTCGAGGTCAGTACGTCGATGAGCCCCGGGCGCATCTCTGCGGGCTGGAGATAGCTCACGCGCACCCGCTCGACGCCGTCGACGTCCGCGAGCTCGGGCAGCAGCGACTCCAGCAGCCGGATGTCGCCCAGGTCCTTGCCGTACGAGGTGTTGTTCTCGGAGACGAGCATGACCTCCTTGACGCCCTGCTCGGCGAGCCACCTGGTCTCGTTCAGCACGTCGCTCGGGCGGCGTGAGATGAAGGAGCCGCGGAAGGACGGGATGGCGCAGAAGGTGCAGCGCCGGTCGCAGCCGGAGGCGAGCTTCACCGACGCGACGGGCGCGCCGTCGAGCCGCCTGCGCAGCGGCGCACGGGGGCCGGAGACGGGAGCGACACCTTCGGGAAGATCGGCAGGCGCCTCGGCCGGTTCCACCGGCCCGGCGACCGGGTCGGTGTCGGTGTCCGTGTCCGTGGCGGCACCGTGCCCCGGAAGTGCGACCCCCGCACCCGCGCCCTGCCGCTCCGCCGGGCTGATCGGCAGCAGCTTGCGCCGGTCGCGCGGGGTGTGCGAGGCGTGGATACCGCCGTTCAGGATGGTCCGGAGGCGGTCCGAGATGTCGGCGTAGTCGTCGAAGCCGAGTACGCCGTCCGCCTCGGGGAGCGCCTCGGCGAGTTCCTTGCCGTACCGCTCGGCCATGCAGCCCACCGCCACGACGGCCTGGGTTCTGCCGTGCCCCTTGAGGTCGTTGGCCTCCAGAAGGGCGTCGACGGAGTCCTTCTTGGCGGCCTCGACGAAGCCACAGGTGTTGACGACGGCGACGTCCGCGTCCTCGGCGTCCTCCACGAGTTGCCAGCCGTCCGCCTCCAAGCGGCCTGCGAGCTCCTCCGAGTCCACCTCGTTACGGGCGCAGCCAAGGGTGACAAGTGCGACGGTACGGCGTTCAGGCATGGACTCAAGACTACTTCGTCCCACTGACACCCCACGTCGACGGGGCTGGCCCCGTGCTGGGCCAGCCCCGTACCTGTCCATCGGCCCCAGAAGGGGAGTGCCGCCTATCCGACCTCGGGGTCGCCCTTCGTGTACGTGAGCCGCTCCACGGCGCCCGGCTGGAACTCGTCCTCGATCTTCTTGCCGTTCACGTAGAGCTGGATGGCGCCCGCGTCGCCCAGGACGAGGTTGATCTCCTCGTTGTCCTGGAAGGTCTGGGACTGGCCCTGCTTGAGCAGCCCGTCGAAGAGCAGGCGGCCGTTGTGGTCCTTGGCGGAGATCCAGCTGCGCCCGTCCGGGGCGCTCACCTGGACGGTCACCTTGTCGCGCGGCGCCGCCGCGATCGCGCTGTCCGACGGGTCCGGCTTCGGGTCGACGGGCTTGTCCTTCTTGGGTGTGGCCGAGACCGAGGCGCCGGCCGTGGGCGTGGAGCCCTCGGCGACCTGCGCCTGTGCGCCCTCGTCACCGCCCTTGACCAGCGTGAAGCCGACGAAGCCGATCACGGCGACGATCGCGGCGACCATCGCCGCGGTCCAGTTGGGTCCACGCCGCTCGGGACGGATGCGTTCCGCCTCGAACATGGGCGCGGCGGGGGTCGGCGCCGGACGCCCGCCGCGGGCGTCGGCGAACTGCGAGAGCAGCGGTTCGGGGTCGAGGTGGACGGCACGGGCGATGGTCCGGATGTGCCCGCGCGCGTAGACGTCTCCGCCGCAGGGGGCGAAGTCGTCCTGTTCGATCGCGTGCACGATGGCGATCCGGACCCGGGTGGCGGAACTGACGTCGTCGACGGTCAGCCCGGCCGCGATGCGCGCCTGCTGGAGGGCACGACCGATCGAAGGGCGGGCTGCTTCCTCCCGATCGTCGCGGTCATCTTCGAACGGACGCTCGTCTTGTGGAGAGTTGCCGATGGACACGGGGGCGCCTTTCGAGCGTTTAGCCACCTGTGCTGGAGGTTCAGTTTAGGGGGGTTCGGAAAGAGTGGGGCAACCGGGCGGACGGACTTTGTACGCCATCGGAATGGCCAGGACACGCCGATGGCCAGGTCATGGAGAGGCAAGGATCCGTCGCCTCCCTCAACTTGACGTACGCCGAAGGGAAACGGTTGCTCAATGATCCCTTACGAGTGAGTCACGATCGACCACCCGGTTGCCGCACACACGGACACCCGCACACCGGACGACTCCCTAGGAGTCAGCCTGCCCACGAATCACCGCGAGCATCTCGTCCAGCCCGTCAGCCTTCACAAGAACGTCACGCGCCTTGGATCCCTCGCTCGGTCCGACGATCCCCCGCGTCTCCATGAGGTCCATCAGTCGTCCCGCCTTGGCGAACCCGACCCGCAGCTTGCGCTGGAGCATCGACGTGGACCCGAACTGGCTGCTGACGACAAGTTCGGCTGCCGCGCACAGCAGTTCGAGATCGTCGCCGATCTCCTCGTCGACCTCCTTCTTCTGCTTGGTGCCCACGGTGACGTCGTCCCGGAAGACCGGTGCCATCTGGTCCTTGCAGTGCTGGACGATCACCGCGACCTCGTCCTCGGTCACGAAGGCACCCTGCATACGGGTGGGCTTGTTGGCGCCCATCGGCAGGAACAGTCCGTCGCCCTTGCCGATCAGCTTCTCGGCGCCGGGCTGGTCGAGGATGACCCGTGAGTCGGCCAGCGAGGAGGTGGCGAAGGCGAGCCTCGACGGCACGTTGGCCTTGATCAACCCGGTCACCACGTCGACGGACGGCCGCTGGGTGGCGAGGACCAGGTGGATGCCGGCCGCGCGCGCGAGCTGCGTGATGCGCACGATGGCGTCCTCGACGTCCCTTGGGGCCACCATCATCAGGTCGGCGAGCTCGTCGACGATCACCAGCAGATACGGGTATGGATGAAGCTCGCGCTCACTGCCCTCGGGCAGCTTGACCTTGCCGTTCCTGATGGCCTCGTTGAAGTCGTCGATGTGCCGGTATCCGAACGCGGCCAGATCGTCGTACCGCAGATCCATTTCCCGTACGACCCACTGGAGCGCCTCCGCGGCGCGCTTCGGGTTGGTGATGATCGGCGTGATCAGGTGCGGGATGCCCTCGTACGCGGTCAGCTCGACGCGCTTGGGGTCGACGAGGACCATGCGGACGTCCTCCGGGGTCGCCCGGACCATGACCGACGTGATCAGACAGTTGATACAGGACGATTTGCCCGATCCGGTCGCACCCGCGACGAGCAGGTGCGGCATCTTCGCGAGGTTGGCCATCACATAGCCGCCCTCGACGTCCTTGCCGAGCGCGACCAGCATCGGGTGGTCGTCCTCCGCCGCGTCGGCCAGCCGGAGCACGTCCCCCAGGTTGACCATCTCGCGGTCGGTGTTGGGGATCTCGATGCCGACCGCCGACTTGCCGGGGATCGGGCTGATGATCCGTACGTCGGGGCTGGCGACGGCGTACGCGATGTTCTTGGTGAGGGCGGTGATCCGCTCGACCTTCACCGCGGGGCCGAGCTCCACCTCGTACCGGGTGACCGTCGGACCGCGGGTGAAGCCGGTGACCGCGGCGTCGACCTTGAACTCCATGAAGACGTTCGTGAGGGAGGCCACCACCACGTCGTTCGCCGCGCTGCGGGTCTTGCCGGGGCCGCCGCGCTCCAGCAGGTCGAGCGACGGCAGCGCGTATGTGATGTCCCCGGAGAGCTGGAGCTGCTCGGCGCGCGGCGGCAGGTCGCGCATCTGCTCCGGGGGCGTTTTCGTGAGGTCGGGGACCCCCGTCCTGACCGGTTCCGCCGTGAGCTTCTCCTGCTTGGGGCGGGCCCCCGGGACAGGAGTGCGCGTCGGGGCCGTCTCCTCGCGGTCGCCGGCCGCGGTCACCCCCTGGGTGAGGTCGGCGACGATCGGCGAGGGCGGCATGCCGTGCAGGACGGCCCCGTCGAGCGCGGCAGCGGCGGCCGCGGCGACGTCCACGGCGTCCATCGGCCGCCCGGGGTCGGGCTGGCGCACCGCGGAGCGCCGGGGGCGGCTCCGGCGCTTGGAGAGCGCCTCCTGCTCGGCTCCGTCCGGGTCGTACTCCTCGGGGGCGGACCCGCGCCTGCGGGCGCGCCCGGGCAGCGACTCGCGCCACTGGTCGTCGTACCGCTCGTCGTCCTCGGAGAGCCCGTCCTCCTCGGGGTCGCGGAGGATGCCGAGCCGGATCCCGAGCTGCCGCAGCCGCTGCGGAATCGCGTTGACCGGCGTCGCGGTGACGACGAGCAGCCCGAAGACGGTCAGCAGTACCAGCAGCGGTACGGCGAGGACATCGCCCATCGTGTACGTCAGCGGGGTCGCCGCGCCCCAGCCGATGAGCCCGCCGGCGTCCCTTATGGCCTGCATGCCGTCACTGCGCGCGGGGGCGCCGCACGCGATGTGGACCTGCCCGAGCACGCCGATGACGAGCGCCGACAGACCGATGACGATCCGGCCGTTGGCCTCGGGCTTCTCGGGATGCCTGATGAACCGTACGGCGATGACCGCGAGCAGTATCGGCACGAGCAGGTCGAGGCGGCCGAACGCGCCGGTGACCAGCATCTCGACGAGGTCACCGACGGGTCCGCGCAGGTTGGACCAGGTGCCCGCGGCGACGATCAGCGCGAGGGCGAGCAACAGCAGTGCCACGCCGTCCTTCCGGTGTGCCGGGTCGAGGTTCTTCGCGCCCTGCCCTATGCCGCGGAACACGGCGCCGACGGCGTGCGCGATGCCGAGCCACAGGGCGCGGACGAGACGGTAGACACCCCCGGTGGGGCTGGGTGCCGGCGGGGGCGGGACCTTCTTCGCCGCCGCTCTCCTGGCGGGCGCCTTCTTCGCGGGGGCTTTTTTCGCCGCGGCCTTCCTCACCGGAGCCTTCCCGGGCACGGCTGCCTTCTTCGCGGGCGGCTTCTTGGCTGCGGAAGGACGTGAGGCCATGTGTGTGAGGTTACCGGGAGAGGCCGACGGACACGTGTGCCTACTGCTTCACCCGTTCGTGTCGCCCTTGCGTGAGCACGAAACTGACGCGTGCTCACGCGCGACTACGCTCGATGTACGGGTGGGTTCGGTGCGCGAAGTGGCGGCCGGTACGCGGGTCAGTTCGGCGACGGCACCGTCGGTGCCCCGCTGCCGGTACCCGGTTCGAGCGCGTCCAGTGCCCGGCGCAGGCCGGTCAGTTTGCGTTCGAGATGGGCTGCCGTGGCCACCGCCGCCGCATCCGCCGACTCGTCGTCGAGCTGTTTGGACAGCGCCTCCGCCTGCTCCTCGACGGCCGCGAGCCGTGCGGACAGTTCGGCGAGCAGCCCCGCCGGCTCCTTGGCCGCACCGACCGACGCCTTGCCGCCACCGCCTTCCAGCTGCAGCCGCAACAGGGCCGCCTGCTCCCGGAGTTGGCAGTTCTTCATGTAGAGCTCGACGAACACCGAGACCTTCGCCCGCAGCACCCACGGGTCGAACGGCTTGGAGATGTAGTCCACCGCGCCCGCCGCGTATCCCCGGAAGGTGTGATGCGGACCGTGGTTGATCGCGGTGAGGAAGATGATCGGGATGTCCCGGGTCCGCTCCCGCCGCTTGATGTGAGCGGCCGTCTCGAAGCCGTCCATTCCCGGCATCTGGACGTCCAGCAGAATGACCGCGAAGTCGTCCGTCAGAAGTGCCTTGAGCGCTTCCTCCCCGGACGATGCCCGCACCAGTGTCTGATCCAACGCAGAGAGGATGGCCTCCAGCGCCAGCAGATTCTCCGGCCGGTCATCGACCAGGAGGATCTTGGCCTTCTGCACCATGGCCCGCCCTCCTCGCCCCGGCTTGGGGCCTCCCCTGTCCTCAGGACTTGGGGCAGCACCACCCGGCGCCGCCCCAGGGGACGGCTTCCTTGCGCCGCCCGTCCTCGTGCCGGTCATGGTAGCCGCACCCTGCCCGTCGCCACACCCTGTCACCGCGATGTCACTGTGCACGTAGCAGAAACGTAGCGGGAGACCAGAAGGTTCCCCGAATCCCGTACTTCTACACGGCATTGCCCACACTGAGTCAGCAACTCCGCGTGAACACCGGGTGTTCCCGTCCGCGTGACGGAAACACCCAGCTCAACCGTCACTCCTCGCGCATCCACTGCTCCATCACCGACAGCAGGTGATCGGGGTCGACGGGCTTGGTCACATAGTCCGAGGCACCCGACTCGATCGCCTTCTCCCGGTCGCCCTTCATCGCCTTGGCGGTCAGCGCGATGATCGGGAGCCCGGCGAACTGCGGCATCCTGCGGATCGCCGTCGTCGTCGCGTACCCGTCCATCTCCGGCATCATGATGTCCATCAGTACGACTGTCACATCGTCATGCTGTTCCAGGACTTCGATGCCCTCCCGGCCGTTCTCGGCATACAGCACCGACAGCCCGTGCTGCTCCAGGACGCTCGTCAGCGCGAACACGTTGCGGATGTCGTCGTCGACGATCAGCACCTTCTCGCCGTCGAACATGATGCTGCGGCGCGGTTGCTGCGGCGCCTCCTGTTCCCCCGCCGCCCAATGGCCGTTGGCCCTGGAGGACGCGTTCAGTTCGGTCACCGACACGGCCCTGCGGCGCCGCCTGAAGAGCGCGGCGGGCCCGTTCTGCGCCTCGTGGTACGACTTCACCTCGGCCGGCGTCTCGATGCCCGCCCCGGCCAGCCCGGCCTCGGAGGCCAGCAGCTCGCCGACCTCCAGGGAGGGCGCCAGCTGCGCGTAGCCCTGCGGGGGCAGTTCGCTCGGGTGCAGCGGCAAATACAACGTGAACGTCGAACCACGGCCCGGCTCGCTCTGCGCGTGGATCTCACCGCCGAGCAGCCGAGCGATCTCCCGCGAGATGGACAGCCCCAGACCCGTACCGCCGTACTTACGGCTGGTCGTTCCGTCCGCCTGCTTGAACGCCTCGAAGATCACCCGCATCTTGCTGGCCGCGATACCGATGCCCGTGTCGGTCACCGAGAACGCGATCATGTCGGCGTCCGCGTCCCGCAGCGACCCCGCCTCCAGCAGCTGCTCCCGGATGGCCACCGGGACCTCCGCACCGGCCGGCCGGATGACCAGCTCGACCGCTCCCGTGTCGGTGAACTTCACCGCGTTGGACAGCAGGTTGCGCAGCACCTGGAGCAGCCGCTGCTCGTCGGTGTGCAGCGTGGCGGGCAGTTCCGGCGAGACCCGTACGGAGAAGTCGAGGCGCTTCTCCGCGGTCAGCGGACGGAAGGTCGCCTCCACGTAGTCGACGAGCTGCACGAGCGCGATACGCGTCGGGGAGACGTCCATCTTGCCCGCCTCGACCTTCGACAGATCGAGGATGTCGTTGATCAGCTGGAGCAGGTCCGAACCCGCCCCGTGGATCGTCTCGGCGAACTCGACCTGCTTCGGGGTGAGGTTGGTGTCCGCGTTGTCGGCGAGCAGCTTGGCCAGGATCAGCAGCGAGTTGAGCGGCGTACGCAGCTCGTGCGACATGTTGGCGAGGAACTCGCTCTTGTAGCGCATCGACACGGCGAGTTGCTCGGCGCGCTCCTCCAGGACCTGCCGCGCCTCCTCGATCTCCGTGTTCTTGACCTCGATGTCACGGTTCTGCTGGGCCAGCAGCTCGGCCTTCTCCTCCAGCTCCGCGTTGGACGACTGAAGCGCCTTCTGCCGGTTCTCCAGCTCGGCCGAGCGCTCCCTCAACTGCTCGGTCAGCTCCTGCGACTGCTTCAGCAGCACCTCCGTCTTGGTGTTGACGGAGATGGTGTTGACGCTGGTCGCGATCATCTCGGCGATCTGGTTGAGGAAGTCCTTCTGGATCTGGGTGAACGGCGTGAACGACGCCAGTTCGATGACACCGAGGACCTTGCCCTCGAACAGCAGCGGCAGCACGATCACCTGCGCGGGCGGCGCTTCGCCAAGCCCGGAGGAGATCTTCAGATAACCGCTCGGCGCGTTCTCCACGAGGATCGTGCGCTTCTCCTCGGCCGCGGTCCCGACCAGCGCCTCACCGGGCCGGAACGAGGTCGGCATGGAGCCCATGGAGTAGCCGTACGAGCCGAGCATGCGCAGTTCGTACGCGTTGTCCGGGGCGCTTCCCGGATCCTTGCCGTCGACCATCCGCATGGCCAGGAAGAACGCGCCGTGCTGGGCGGTGACGACCGGCGTCAGCTCGCTCATGATCAGTGAGGCCACGTCGTCGAGGTCCCGGCGGCCCTGCATCAGGGCGGAGATGCGGGCGAGGTTGCCCTTGAGCCAGTCCTGTTCCTTGTTGGCGATCGTGGTGTCGCGCAGGTTGGCGATCATCTTGTTGATGTAGTCCTGAAGTTCCTGGATCTCACCGGAGGCGTCCACGTCGATCTTCAGGTTGAGGTCGCCGCGGGTCACCGCGGTCGCCACGCGCGCGATGGCACGCACCTGCCGGGTCAGGTTCCCGGCCATCTCGTTCACCGACTCGGTGAGGTCGCGCCAGGTGCCGTCGACGTCCCGCACGCGCGCCTGGCCACCGAGCTGGCCCTCCGTACCCACCTCCCGGGCGACTCGGGTGACCTCCTCTGCGAAGGACGACAGCTGGTCGACCATGGTGTTGATCGTCGTCTTGAGTTCGAGGATCTCGCCGCGGGCGTCGATGTCGATCTTCTTCGTCAGGTCACCCTTGGCGATGGCCGTCGTCACCATCGCGATGTTGCGCACCTGGCCGGTCAGGTTGGACGCCATCCCGTTCACCGACTCGGTGAGGTCCTTCCAGGTACCGGCCACCCCCGGCACCCGCGCCTGGCCGCCCAGGATGCCGTCCGTACCCACCTCACGGGCCACCTTGGTGACCTGGTCGGCGAACGAACTCAGCGTCTTCACCATGGTGTTGAAGGTGTCGGCGAGCTGCGCGACCTCACCGCGCGCCTCGATGGTCACCGTCCGCGTCAGATCGCCGTTGGCGACGGCCGCCGCGACCTGGGAGATGTTCCGCACCTGGACGGTCAGGTTGTTGGCCATCAGGTTGACGTTGTCGGTGAGGTCCTTCCAGATGCCCGTGACACCCGACGCGTGGGCCTGACCACCGAGGATTCCCTCCGTGCCCACCTCGCGGGCCACCCGGGTCACCTGCTCGGCGAACGACGACAGCTGGTCGACCATCGTGTTGACGGTCGTGACGAGTTCGAGAATCTCGCCCTTCGCGTCAACAGTGATCTTCTTCGACAGGTCGCCCTTGGCGACGGCGGTCGTGACCTCGGCGATGTTGCGCACCTGGATGGTCAGGTTGTTCGCCATGAAGTTCACGGACTGCGTGAGGTCCTTCCAGGTGCCGGAGACACCCTGCACCTCGGCCTGACCGCCGAGCATGCCCTCCGTACCCACCTCACGGGCCACCCGTGTGACCTCCTGGGCGAACGACGACAGCTGGTCGACCATCGTGTTCAGGGTGTTCTTCAGCTCAAGGATCTCCCCGCGCGCGTCCACGGTGATCTTCTGGGACAGGTCACCGCGGGCCACCGCGGTCGCCACCTGGGCGATGTTCCGCACCTGGGCGGTGAGGTTGCCTGCCATACCGTTCACGGAGTCGGTGAGGTCTCGCCACACACCCGCGACCCCGGGCACCTGCGCCTGCCCGCCGAGCCGGCCCTCGGTACCCACGTCACGGGCGACCCGGGTCACCTGGTCGGCGAAGGCCGAGAGCTGGTCGACCATGGTGTTGATCGTGTTCTTCAGCTCGAGGATCTCGCCGCGAGCGTCGACGTCGATCTTCTGGGACAGGTCGCCGTTGGCCACCGCGGTCGTCACCTGGGCGATGTTCCGCACCTGGGAGGTCAGGTTGCCGGCCATGAAGTTGACGGAGTCGGTGAGTTCCTTCCACGTCCCGGACACGCCGTCCACCCGCGCCTGACCGCCGAGGCGGCCCTCCGTGCCCACGTCACGGGCCATCCGCGTCACCTGGTCGGCGAAGCTCGACAGCTGGTCCACCATCGTGTTCACGGTGTTCTTCAGCTGGAGCATCTCGCCGGAGACATCGACGGTGACCTTCTGGGACAGGTCACCGTTGGCCACGGCGGTCGTCACCTGGGCGATGTTCCTCACCTGTCCGGTGAGATTCCGGAACGCCGTGTTGACGGAGTCCGTCAGGTCCTTCCACGTACCCGCCGCACCCGGCACCTGGGCCTGGCCGCCCAGCTCACCCTCGACACCGACCTCGCGCGCGACCCGCGTGACCTCGGCACCGAACGCGGACAGCTGGTCGACCATCCCGTTGACGGTGTTCTTCAGCTCCAGCATCTCGCCGGCGACCTCGACGCTGACCTTCTGCGACAGATCACCGCTGGCCACCGCGGTCGTCACGGCGGCGATGTCCCGCACCTGGGTGGTGAGATTCCGGAAGACCGTGTTGACGGAGTCCGTCAGGTCCTTCCACGTACCCGCCGCACCCGGCACGTTCGCCTGCCCGCCGAGCCGTCCCTCGCCACCGACCTCGTTGGCGACCCGGGTGACCTCGTCGGCAAAGGTCCGCAGCGTCTCGGTCATCTGGTTGATCGTCTCGGCGAGCTGCGCGACCTCACCGCGCGCCGAAACCGTCACCTTCTGGGACAGGTCGCCGTTGGCGACCGCGGTCGTCACCTGCGCGATCCCGCGCACCTGGGCCGTCAGGTTGCCGGCCATAAGATTCACCGAATCGGTGAGGTCTTTCCACACACCGTCCACACCCGGCACCTGCGCCTGGCCGCCGAGCTCACCCTCCGTACCCACCTCGCGCGCGACTCGCGTCACCTCGGAGGAGAAGGACGACAGCTGGTCGACCATCGTGTTGACGGTGTTCTTCAGCTCAAGCATCTCGCCGGCCACGTGAACCGTGACCTTCCGCGACAAGTCACCCTTCGCGACCGCCGTCGTCACCAGCGCGATGTCCCGCACCTGCGCCGTCAGCCGGTACGCCATGGTGTTGACCGAGTCCGTGAGATCCCGCCACGAACCGGACATCCCGCGCACCTGGGCCTGACCGCCCAGCTTGCCCTCCGTACCGACCTCGCTGGCCACCCGCGTGACCTCGTCGGTGAATGTCGACAACTGGTCGACAAGGTTGTTGACCGTGCGCCCGACCTTGAGGAACTCCCCGCGCAGCGGATGTCCACTGCCGTCCGCGGCAGGCGCCCGCAGCTCCATCCGGGGCGACAGATCGCCCTCCGCGACCGCGCTCAGCACCCGGCCGACCTCGGAGACCGGACGTACGAGATCGTCGACGAGCGCGTTCGAGGCGTCGATCGCCACGGCCCACGAGCCCTCGCTGGCACCCGATTCCAGCCGCTCGGTCAGCTTCCCCTCGCGCCCCACCATGCGCCGCACACGCGACAATTCACCCGTCAAGTGGAGATTACGGTCGGCCACCTCGTTGAAGACCGCCGAGATCTCCGACATGACGCCGTCGCCGGACACCGTGAGGCGTTTCCGGAAGTTCCCGTCGCGCATCGACTCCAGGGCCGACAGCAGCCGGTCCAGAGAAGCCGTGTCCACCTCGGTCGTTCCGTTGCGTGGTTTACGACGGTTACTCAGGGGTTGTCCGCCTTTCGCGCGCGTTTTAGTGCCCCGCGTCGCTGCGCCAGACTCCACTGTGTCCCTCCCGCAGGGGTCGACCGTTACTGCTCTGCGTGCTGTGCCGCCATCACTCGGGCGTACCCGGATACTGCCAGCCGTGCCTAGACCTTCTCCTGGAGCCTGCCCAGTGTTTCACCCTGTCCGAACCCGGCCATAACAGTTCGGCAGCTTCGCACACCGTCCGCACACTCTGGGGACGTAAACACTGCAGACCTGCATCCGCATGGACCGCGAAGGTAAGTAACCTGGCATACGGCTGTCCAGCCACACCGGTCCGTCCGGTCTGGGCGGTGGCACGACCACGAGCGGGCAGGCATCGGAGGGGCACCGCACCATGACCACCGGACTGCATCCCGGGGAGACACCCCAGGATCCCCGGCCGACGGGGAACCAGATCCTGCCCCGGCAGGAACGGGTCGGCCCCGGCACCCTGCATGCCGACAACCGGACGAGGAGTTCTGTGATCACCGCGCGCGCGGCCGCCACCTTCGACCCCGTCGGACGATCGGTGGCGACCGCCCGTTCCTTCGTCCGCGACACCCTGCAGGGCTGGGGCTTCGCGGACATCGTCGACGACGCCGTGGTCCTCACCAGCGAACTGGTGACCAACGCGGTGATCCACGCGGGCACCTCCGCGGACGTCCTGTGTCTACGCAGCGACGACGGCGTCCGCATCGAGGTGGCCGACCGCTACCCGGAGCGCGAGATCCCCCTCCAGGGGTCGCCCGTCAACATGGGCAGCCCCGACCGGGAGGGAGGCCGCGGCCTTCAACTGTGCGCGGCGCTGGCCGGCCGCTGGGGCGTCGAGTACACGCCCACGCAGAAGCAGGTCTGGTTCCAGCTCGATGTCCCGGAACGCGCGGTGGGCACCCGTTCCGCGGGCCCGTCCCTGCCCGCCGCCCTCCTCCCGCTGGCGGACGGCCGGGTCCGCGTAGCGGTCATCCAGATCGACCGCACCGGATCCATCGCGGCTTGGAACGAGGACGCCGACGAACTCTTCGGCTACGCGCCGGAGTCGGTCATCGGCAAACCCCTCACCGACCTCGCCGCCTGGCCGCACACCCCCGGCACCAGCACCGGCATCGTCGAGGCCCTCCAACTCTCCCGCTGGGAAGGCAGTTACGGCATAAGGGGCGCCAACGGCCGCGTCACCCCGGTGTACGCCTCCCACCTCCGCGTCCGCGACACGGACGGCGAGCCCTCGACGGTCTGCCTCCTGGTACGCGACCACGAACGGGCGGTCCTGCAGACCCCGTTGCGCGGCGGCTCGTCCGACACGACGTCGAGCTCCGAGGGCCCGAACACCGACCCCTTCGAGGTGTTCATCGGTTCCCCGGCCCCGGACGACCTCGACGGTCTGCTCCAGCGCACGGTGGAGCGCGCCCGCGACATGCTCGACGCGGACGCCGCCTTCCTGCTCCTGGCCACCGACGACGAGACGGAGCTGGAGGTCCGGGCCTCGACGGGTCTCCCCTCCGCACGCCAGCGCTTCGCCCGCGTCCCGGTCGAGGCGGGCCCCGGCCGCTACGGCTCGGCCCGTATGCCGGCCGTCCACGACGACCTCTCGGCCGTCCCCGGCGCCGTCCCCCTTCTGAACGGCACGGACATGCGCTCGGTCGTCACCGTCCCCCTGAAGGTGGAAGGCCGCCTCACCGGCTCCCTGGGCGTCGCCGCCGAGTCCCCCGGCCGCTTCACGAACGAAGAGGCCCTGCGCCTCCAGTTCGCCGCCGACCGCATCGCGTTGGCGGTGGAATCGGCCCGCCTCGGCGAACTGGAACGCCTGCGCCGGGGTTCCCTCAGCTTCCTGGTGGAGGCCTCCGACCTTCTCGCCGGAACACTCGACCGCGACCAGACCCTCGCGCTCATGGCCCAGATGACGGTCCCGACCCTGGCGACCTGGTGCGCGGTCTACACGATCGCCGACCAGGTCTCGGAGCCGTACCTCTCGTACGTCCTGCACGAGGACGAGGACCGCATCGACGGCCTCAAGGCCCTGCTGTCGAAGGTCTCCCCGCCAGACCCGGTCCCCACCCCGGGCGCCCGCGTCTGGTCGGCCCCCGCGGCGGCGGCTCATCAGGCGGCCCTGCGTACGTCCATGCGCAGCCTGGGCCTGAACGCGCCCACCTCGGTCGGCTCGGGCATCGGTACGACTCTCGCCACGGCGGCGGCTGTCGGCGGCGAGACGGTCGTCCTCCCCCTGGTCGCCCGCAACCGCGTGATCGGCATGCTCACCCTCGGCAAGCCGACGGACGAGCACTTCCGCCAGGAAATCCTGGAACTGGCCGAGGACCTGAGCCGCCGGGCCGCCCTGGCCCTGGACAACGCCCGCCTCTACTCGGAACGCACGGCCATCAGCCAGTCCCTCCAACGCAGCCTCCTGCCCCCGGAGTTGCCGGAGATCGACGGCGTGGAGGTGGAGGTCATCTACCGCGCGGCCGGCGAGGGCAACGAGGTCGGCGGCGATTTCTACGACCTCTTCCCCATCCGCGACGGCGCCTACGGCTTCGCCATCGGCGACGTCTGCGGTACGGGCCCGGAGGCCGCGGCGGTGACGGGCCTGGCCCGCCATGCCCTACGCCTGCTGGCGAGGGAGGGCTTCGGCGGCCCGGCGGTCCTGGAGCGCCTCAACTCGGCGATCCTCGACGAGGGCGCCCGCAGCCGCTTCCTGACCCTCCTGTACGGCGAGTTGTGGCCCCAGGAGGACGGCAGCGCCGTACTGAAGGTGGTCTGCGCCGGCCACCCCCTCCCGCTCCGTCTGCGCCAGGACGGCACGGTGGAAGCGGCAGCGGAGCCCCAGCCTCTCCTGGGCGTCCTGGAGGACCTGGAGCTGTACGAGCAGACGATCACCCTCGATCCCGGAGACGTCCTCCTCTGTGTCACGGACGGCGTCACAGAGCGCCGTGAGGGCACTCGTATGCTGGGCGACGACGGCCTGACGGACGTCCTGCGGACGTGTACGGGCCTGACGGCCGGCGCGGTGGCGGCCCGCATCATGCGCGCCGTGGAACGCTTCGCCTCCGACCCCGCGTCCGACGACATGGCGATCCTGGCGATGCGCGTCCCGGGCCTCCAGAAGGACTGACGCACTGACGACAGGCACGAAAAAAGGCCCCGCCCAATTGGGCGGGGCCTTCTGCATGGAGCCCCCCAACGGAATCGAACCGTTGACCTTCTCCTTACCATGGAGACGCTCTACCGACTGAGCTAGGGGGGCCAGTTACCGTTCGAGGTTTCCCTCGCGGCAACGAAAGAGATCATACCCCGAACAGACCCGTGCTCCCAACTACTCCCGCGCGATCAGAACGCGGGCTGCAACAGCCCCCCGAGCGAGTTGCACGCGGACACGATCCGCTGCATGTCCCGCTTGGTCAACGAGGCGTCCACCGGCAGCGCCAGCGTCTCGTCGACAGCCAGCTCGGTCTCGGGCAGCGACACACAGCACCGGAACGCGGGCAGGCGATGCACGGGCGCCTTCACCGGCACCCGGCAGTCAACTCCCCTGGCCCGCAGGGCCCTAGCGAAGGCATCCCGGTCGGGCCGCCCATTGCCGGGCACCCGCACGACGTACTGCTGGTAGGTGTGACCGTCCCCGTCGTCGGGCGTCCGCACACCCCTCAACTTCAGGTCGAGAAACGCCGCGCGCTGCCGCCGCTGCGCGATCTCGTCGTACGGCGCCTCGGACTCCCCGTGCTGCAACACCAGAAGCCCGCGCCGCTGCCCGACCTCGATCAACCTCCCCATGTCGGCCGGCCGCCCGAAGCGGTGTACGACAACGACGGCCGCCGTCCGAGGAGTTATCGCCGCCTCGACACCTGACACGTCCAGGCAGTAGGTCACCGGATCTATGTCGGCGAACACCGGCAGCGCACCGGCCAGGATCACAGCCTCGGCCACTTCCACGTTCCCGAAGGCCGGCACGACGACCTCGTCACCGACTCCGACGCCGGCGGCCCTGAGCATTGCAGCAGTACTCATGCTCTGGATGTTGGGCGCGAGACGTGAACGCCAAGTAACGGACAACAAAAAAGGGTTGGACCCCGAACCGAAGTTCAGGATCCAACCCTTTCAATATTTGTTCGGCGGTGTCCTACTCTCCCACAGGGTCCCCCCTGCAGTACCATCGGCGCTGTGAGGCTTAGCTTCCGGGTTCGGAATGTAACCGGGCGTTTCCCTCACGCTATGACCACCGAAACACGGTGAAACACATATCAACCGCACCACCCCCGTGACCAGACAAAGGGGTGGGGTTGTTCGTGGTTTCAGAACCAACACAGTGGACGCGAGCAACTGAGGACAAGCCCTCGGCCTATTAGTACCAGTCACCTCCACCCGTTACCGGGCTTCCAGATCTGGCCTATCAACCCAGTCGTCTACTGGGAGCCTTACCCCATCTAGTGGGTGGGAACACTCATCTCGAAGCAGGCTTCCCGCTTAGATGCTTTCAGCGGTTATCCCTCCCGAACGTAGCCAACCAGCCATGCCCTTGGCAGGACAACTGGCACACCAGAGGTTCGTCCGTCCCGGTCCTCTCGTACTAGGGACAGCCCTTCTCAATGTTCCTGCGCGCGCAGCGGATAGGGACCGAACTGTCTCACGACGTTCTAAACCCAGCTCGCGTACCGCTTTAATGGGCGAACAGCCCAACCCTTGGGACCGACTCCAGCCCCAGGATGCGACGAGCCGACATCGAGGTGCCAAACCATCCCGTCGATATGGACTCTTGGGGAAGATCAGCCTGTTATCCCCGGGGTACCTTTTATCCGTTGAGCGACGGCGCTTCCACAAGCCACCGCCGGATCACTAGTCCCGACTTTCGTCCCTGCTCGACCCGTCGGTCTCACAGTCAAGCTCCCTTGTGCACTTACACTCAACACCTGATTGCCAACCAGGCTGAGGGAACCTTTGGGCGCCTCCGTTACTCTTTAGGAGGCAACCGCCCCAGTTAAACTACCCATCAGACACTGTCCCTGATCCGGATCACGGACCCAGGTTAGACATCCAGCACGACCAGACTGGTATTTCAACGACGACTCCACAAACACTGGCGTGCCCGCTTCAAAGTCTCCCAGCTATCCTACACAAGCCGAACCGAACACCAATATCAAACTATAGTAAAGGTCCCGGGGTCTTTCCGTCCTGCTGCGCGAAACGAGCATCTTTACTCGTAGTGCAATTTCACCGGGCCTATGGTTGAGACAGTCGAGAAGTCGTTACGCCATTCGTGCAGGTCGGAACTTACCCGACAAGGAATTTCGCTACCTTAGGATGGTTATAGTTACCACCGCCGTTTACTGGCGCTTAAGTTCTCAGCCTCGCACACCCGAAGGTGCACTAACCGGTCCCCTTAACGTTCCAGCACCGGGCAGGCGTCAGTCCGTATACATCGCCTTACGGCTTCGCACGGACCTGTGTTTTTAGTAAACAGTCGCTTCTCGCTGGTCTCTGCGGCCACCCCCAGCTCGAGGAGTAAATCCTCTCACCAGTGATGGCCCCCCTTCTCCCGAAGTTACGGGGGCATTTTGCCGAGTTCCTTAACCATAGTTCACCCGAACGCCTCGGTATTCTCTACCTGACCACCTGAGTCGGTTTAGGGTACGGGCCGCCATGAAACTCGCTAGAGGCTTTTCTCGACAGCATAGGATCATCCACTTCACCACAATCGGCTCGGCATCAGGTCTCAGGCTATGTGCTGTCCGGATTTACCTGGACAACGCCCTACACCCTTACCCCGGGACTACCACCGCCCGGGATGGACTACCTTCCTGCGTCACCCCATCACTCACCTACTGCAGATCTGGTCCGTCGGCTCCACCACTCCCCCTTGCCCGAAGGCTCCGGGGCGGCTTCACGGACTTAGCATCGCCTGGTTCAATGTTTGACGCTTCACAGCGGGTACCGGAATATCAACCGGTTATCCATCGACTACGCCTGTCGGCCTCGCCTTAGGTCCCGACTTACCCTGGGCAGATCAGCTTGACCCAGGAACCCTTAGTCAATCGGCGCACACGTTTCCCACGTGTGTATCGCTACTCATGCCTGCATTCTCACTCGTGAACCGTCCACCACTAGCTTCCGCTGCGGCTTCACCCGGCACACGACGCTCCCCTACCCATCCCAGCCGCCGTTGGGCGTATATGCTGAAATGACACGACTTCGGCGGTACGCTTGAGCCCCGCTACATTGTCGGCGCGGAATCACTAGACCAGTGAGCTATTACGCACTCTTTCAAGGGTGGCTGCTTCTAAGCCAACCTCCTGGTTGTCTGTGCGACTCCACATCCTTTCCCACTTAGCGTACGCTTAGGGGCCTTAGTCGATGCTCTGGGCTGTTTCCCTCTCGACCATGGAGCTTATCCCCCACAGTCTCACTGCCGTGCTCTCACTTACCGGCATTCGGAGTTTGGCTAAGGTCAGTAACCCGGTAGGGCCCATCGCCTATCCAGTGCTCTACCTCCGGCAAGAAACACACGACGCTGCACCTAAATGCATTTCGGGGAGAACCAGCTATCACGGAGTTTGATTGGCCTTTCACCCCTAACCACAGGTCATCCCCCAGGTTTTCAACCCTGGTGGGTTCGGTCCTCCACGAAGTCTTACCTCCGCTTCAACCTGCCCATGGCTAGATCACTCCGCTTCGGGTCTTGAGCGCGCTACTAAAACGCCCTATTCGGACTCGCTTTCGCTACGGCTTCCCCACACGGGTTAACCTCGCAACACACCGCAAACTCGCAGGCTCATTCTTCAAAAGGCACGCAGTCACGACCCACCAAGTAAACTTGATGAGCGACGCTCCCACGGCTTGTAGGCACACGGTTTCAGGTACTATTTCACTCCGCTCCCGCGGTACTTTTCACCATTCCCTCACGGTACTATCCGCTATCGGTCACCAGGGAATATTTAGGCTTAACGGGTGGTCCCGCCAGATTCACACGGGATTTCTCGGGCCCCGTGCTACTTGGGTGTCTCTCAAACGAGCCGTTGATGTTTCGACTACGGGGGTCTTACCCTCTACGCCGGACCTTTCGCATGTCCTTCGCCTACATCAACGGTTTCTGACTCGTCTCATGGCCGGCAGACCATGAAAGAGAGATCCCACAACCCCGTATACGCAACCCCTGCCGGGTCTCACACGCATACGGTTTGGCCTCATCCGGTTTCGCTCGCCACTACTCCCGGAATCACGGTTGTTTTCTCTTCCTGCGGGTACTGAGATGTTTCACTTCCCCGCGTTCCCTCCACACACCCTATGTGTTCAGATGTGGGTGACAGCCCATGACGACTGCCGGGTTTCCCCATTCGGAAACCCCCGGATCAAAGCCTGGTTGACGACTCCCCGGGGACTATCGTGGCCTCCCACGTCCTTCATCGGTTCCTGGTGCCAAGGCATCCACCGTGCGCCCTTAAAAACTTGGCCACAGATGCTCGCGTCCACTGTGCAGTTCTCAAACAACGACCAACCACCCACCACCCCACCCTTACAGGCGAGTTCACTGGGGCCGGCACTGAAGGCGACCAGACAAGCCGGCCGTACCCTCAGACACCCAACAGCGTGCCCGGCCCTCCCACCACTCAGATCAGCTTTCCACGCCCCGAAGGACAGTACTCACAGCCTGAGATGACTGAAGATGCCGAATAATCAACGTTCCACCCATGAGCAACCACCGTCGGACAGATGCCGACGTAATGGCCCTGGACCACCAAGCGAGCTTGGCGGCCTAGATGCTCCTTAGAAAGGAGGTGATCCAGCCGCACCTTCCGGTACGGCTACCTTGTTACGACTTCGTCCCAATCGCCAGTCCCACCTTCGACAGCTCCCTCCCCGTGAGGGGTTGGGCCACCGGCTTCGGGTGTTACCGACTTTCGTGACGTGACGGGCGGTGTGTACAAGGCCCGGGAACGTATTCACCGCAGCAATGCTGATCTGCGATTACTAGCAACTCCGACTTCATGGGGTCGAGTTGCAGACCCCAATCCGAACTGAGACCGGCTTTTTGAGATTCGCTCCGCCTCACGGCATCGCAGCTCATTGTACCGGCCATTGTAGCACGTGTGCAGCCCAAGACATAAGGGGCATGATGACTTGACGTCGTCCCCACCTTCCTCCGAGTTGACCCCGGCAGTCTCCTGTGAGTCCCCATCACCCCGAAGGGCATGCTGGCAACACAGAACAAGGGTTGCGCTCGTTGCGGGACTTAACCCAACATCTCACGACACGAGCTGACGACAGCCATGCACCACCTGTACACCGACCACAAGGGGGGCACCATCTCTGATGCTTTCCGGCGTATGTCAAGCCTTGGTAAGGTTCTTCGCGTTGCGTCGAATTAAGCCACATGCTCCGCTGCTTGTGCGGGCCCCCGTCAATTCCTTTGAGTTTTAGCCTTGCGGCCGTACTCCCCAGGCGGGGAACTTAATGCGTTAGCTGCGGCACCGACGACGTGGAATGTCGCCAACACCTAGTTCCCACCGTTTACGGCGTGGACTACCAGGGTATCTAATCCTGTTCGCTCCCCACGCTTTCGCTCCTCAGCGTCAGTAATGGCCCAGAGATCCGCCTTCGCCACCGGTGTTCCTCCTGATATCTGCGCATTTCACCGCTACACCAGGAATTCCGATCTCCCCTACCACACTCTAGTCTGCCCGTATCGAATGCAGACCCGGGGTTAAGCCCCGGGCTTTCACATCCGACGCGACAGACCGCCTACGAGCTCTTTACGCCCAATAATTCCGGACAACGCTTGCGCCCTACGTATTACCGCGGCTGCTGGCACGTAGTTAGCCGGCGCTTCTTCTGCAGGTACCGTCACTTTCGCTTCTTCCCTGCTGAAAGAGGTTTACAACCCGAAGGCCGTCATCCCTCACGCGGCGTCGCTGCATCAGGCTTTCGCCCATTGTGCAATATTCCCCACTGCTGCCTCCCGTAGGAGTCTGGGCCGTGTCTCAGTCCCAGTGTGGCCGGTCGCCCTCTCAGGCCGGCTACCCGTCGTCGCCTTGGTGAGCCACTACCTCACCAACAAGCTGATAGGCCGCGGGCTCATCCTTCACCGCCGGAGCTTTTAACCCCCACAGATGCCTGCAGGAGTATTATCCGGTATTAGACCCCGTTTCCAGGGCTTGTCCCAGAGTGAAGGGCAGATTGCCCACGTGTTACTCACCCGTTCGCCACTAATCCCCCACCGAAGCGGGTTCATCGTTCGACTTGCATGTGTTAAGCACGCCGCCAGCGTTCGTCCTGAGCCAGGATCAAACTCTCCGTGAATGTCAACCCGGCTGCGTCTAATTAAAGACTGCGGGCCACACCACGAGAGCGGAACAGTCAAGCGGAATAAGCCCGACCGTTCACAGCGTCCTCGCTGTGTTTACTACTTCAAAGGAACCTCAACCCACAGAACATTCTGTGAGCCGGGGTATCAACAAACTTGGCGTTGATTTTTGGCACGCTGTTGAGTTCTCAAGGAACGGACGCTTCCTTCGTACTCACCCTCTCGGGCTTTCCTCCGGGCAGTTTCCCTTCGGTCTTGCGTTTCCGACTCTACCAGACCGTTTCCGTATCCGATTTCCTCGGCGCTTTCCAGGTTTCCGCTTTCGCGTTTCCCTTTCCGGCGACTCCGACTTTATCAGAAGTTCTGAGTCGGAATTTCCACCCGGTTCGGGGTTGTCCTGGCGCACAGTGGCGTCCGGTTCCCTTGCTGGCGGAGCCGTAAACCTACTGGAGCGGGGCTCCTCGATGCAAATCGAGGAGCCCCGCTCCGGGTTCACGTGTACGAGGGGCAGCTCAGGCGCCCTCCATGGCCGTCAGACCTCCACGACGACCGGGAGGATCATCGGGCGGCGACGGTACGTGTCCGACACCCATTTGCCCAGTGTGCGGCGGATGAGCTGCTGCATCTGGTGGGGTTCCACCACTCCGTCCTGTGCCGACCGCTCCAGGACCTCGGCGATCCTCGGAACGACGTCGGTGAAGGCGGAGTCCTCGATACCCGAGCCTCGGGCCTGGATGTGGGGACCGCCCGTGATCTTGCCCGTGGACGAGTCCATCACCACGAAGACCGAGATGATGCCTTCGTCGCCGAGGATTCTGCGGTCCTTGAGGGCGGGTTCGCCGACATCCCCGACCGAGAGTCCGTCGACGTACACGTACCCGGCCTGGACCTTGCCGGAGATCTTCGCCTTGCCCTCGATGAGGTCGACGACCACGCCGTCCTCGGCGATGACGATCCGGTCGTGCGGAACGCCCGTCATGGCGCCCAGTTCGGCGTTGGCCCGCAGATGGCGCCATTCGCCGTGGACCGGCATCAGGTTGCGCGGCTTGCAGATGTTGTAGAAGTACAGGAGCTCGCCGGCCGAGGCATGGCCGGAGACGTGCACCTTGGCGTTGCCCTTGTGGACGACATGCGCGCCCCAGCGGGTCAGGCCGTTGATCACGCGGTACACCGCGTTCTCGTTGCCGGGGATCAGGGACGAGGCCAGGATCACCGTGTCGCCCTGG
Organism: Streptomyces kryoterrae; assembly: GCF_054072135.1. Classification (NCBI taxonomy): domain Bacteria; kingdom Bacillati; phylum Actinomycetota; class Actinomycetes; order Kitasatosporales; family Streptomycetaceae; genus Streptomyces; species Streptomyces kryoterrae. Next base: position 2,693,242 of record NZ_CM133358.1, read on the forward strand.
ACGATGCGGATCTGGTGGTCCCTGTTGGCCATGCGGGACAGCGCGGCCATCGGTTCGCCCTGCGACCCCGTACAGACCAGGACGATCTGGTGGTCCGGGAGGTCGTCGAGGGTCTTGACGTCCACCACCAGGCCCGGCGGGACCTTCAGATAGCCCAGGTCTCTGGCGATGCCCATGTTGCGGACCATCGAGCGGCCGACGAAGGCGACCCTGCGGCCGTACTCGTGGGCCGCGTCCAGGATCTGCTGGATGCGATGGATGTGGCTGGCGAAGCTCGCCACGATGACCCGCTTGCTCGCGCCCGCGAAGACCTGGCGCAGCACGTTCGAGATGTCGCGCTCGGGCGGGACGAAGCCCGGGACCTCCGCGTTCGTCGAGTCGGAGAGGAGAAGGTCGATGCCCTCTTCGCTCAGCCGCGCGAAAGCGTGCAGGTCCGTGAGGCGGCCGTCCAGCGGGAGCTGGTCCATCTTGAAGTCGCCCGTGTGGACGACCATGCCCGCGGGGGTGCGGATGGCGACCGCGAGAGCGTCCGGAATGGAGTGGTTGACCGCGATGAACTCGCAGTCGAAGGCACCGATGCGCTCTCGGTTCCCCTCCGTCACCTCAAGGGTGTACGGACGGATGCGGTGCTCCTGGAGCTTCGCCTCGATGAAGGCGAGGGTCAGCTTGGAGCCGATCAGCGGGATGTCCGGCTTCTCCCGCAGGAGGTAGGGGACGGCACCGATGTGGTCCTCGTGGCCGTGCGTGAGGACGATGCCCTCGATGTCGTCGAGGCGGTCCCTGATGGACGTGAAGTCCGGCAGGATCAGGTCGATTCCGGGCTGCTCCTCCTCGGGGAAGAGCACGCCACAGTCGACGATCAGCAGGCGACCGCCGTACTCGAAGACGGTCATGTTGCGGCCGATCTCGCCGAGGCCGCCCAGCGGGGTGACCCGCAGGGCGCCCTCCGGGAGCTTCGGCGGGGCGCCGAGTTCAGGATGCGGATGACTCAAAAGACTCTCCTCACCACACGCGCCACGTACCGGCAAGGCACGTGGCGCGCATGACTTTCGTGCAAATGCAGTTGTCGGATGTGGACTGCGGACACGGATGTCCCGCGTATTCAGTTGTGAAGTCTGGTGTCAGAGCTGTACCCCGCCGGCGGCAAGATCGATCTTGAGCTGGGCGATCTCGTCGGCCGACAGCTCGACCATCGGAGCGCGCAGCGGTCCGGCGGGCAGGCCCTGGAGGGTGAGCGCGGCCTTGGTGGTCATGACGCCCTGGGTACGGAACATGCCAGTGAAGACCGGGAGCAGCTTCTGGTGGATCTCGGTGGCCTTCTGTACGTCCCCGGAGGTGTACGCCTCGACGAGGGTGCGCAGCTCGGGCGTGACGACATGGCCGACGACCGAGACGAAGCCGACCGCGCCCACGGAGAGCAGCGGCAGGTTGAGCATGTCGTCGCCGGAGTACCAGGCGAGGCCGGAGCGGGCGATGGCCCAGCTGGCCCGGCCGAGGTCGCCCTTGGCGTCCTTGTTGGCGACGATCCGGGGGTGTTCGGCGAGCCTGACGATCGTCTCGGTGCTGATCGGCACTCCGCTGCGGCCGGGGATGTCGTACAGCATGACCGGGAGTCCGGTGGCGTCGGCGATAGCCGCGAAGTGCCGGTACAGGCCCTCCTGCGGGGGCTTGTTGTAGTACGGCGTCACCGTCAGGAGGCCGTGGGCGCCGGTCTTCTCCGCCGCGCGGGCCAGTTCGACGCTGTGGTGGGTGTCGTTGGTGCCGACGCCCGCGATGACGTGGGCCCGCTCGCCGACCGCCTCCAGGACAGCTCGTACGAGATCCGATTTCTCCGCGTCGCTGGTGGTCGGCGACTCGCCGGTGGTGCCGTTGATGACCAGGCCGTCATTGCCTGCGTCCACCAGGTGGGTGGCGAGCCGCTGTGCGCCGTCGAGGTCGAGACCGCCGTCCGCCGTGAACGGCGTGACCATGGCGGTGAGGACCCGCCCGAAGGGGGTCTGCGGAGTGGAGGTCGGAGCCATGGGTACCACGCTACTCGGTGCTCAGGGCGCGGTCTGCCCTAGGGGTGCGGGAAAAGTCATGACAAAGAAGGAGCCCGGCACTGCCTGCTCGGGGGTTCAAGCAGTGCCGGGTCCGTTTGATCAGGCTAGATGAACCTCTCTAAATACCGCAATACGGACACTTCGCGAGGCTGATCCGTACATCTGTGCCCGGTGGCGAAACACGCGTGCGTGTGCGTTACGGCGCCACCCTGCCGTTGGCGTTGAAGGCCGCATGGGTCAGCGGCATGAGACTCGCCCACTCCGCCTCCATCTTCTCGCCGACCATCTCGATCTCCCGCTGCGGGAACGACGGCACCTTCGCCAGCTCGTGCTGCGTACGCAGACCGAGGAAGTGCATCAGAGAGCGCGCGTTGCAGGTGGCATACATCGACGAGAACAGGCCGACCGGGAGAACCGCTCGGGCGACCTCACGGGCGACGCCCTGCGCGAGCATCTGCTGGTAGGTCCGGTACGCCTGGCGGTAGGAGTCCTCCATGGCGTGCTCCACGAGTTCATGCTGCTCAGGGGTGCCCTCGACGAACACGTACTTGCCCGGTCGGCCCTTCTGGACGAGCTTGCGCGACGTGTCCGGCACGTAGAACACCGGCTGCAGCTCCCGGTACCGCCCGGACTCCTCGTTGTACGACCATCCCACGCGGTGCCGCATGAACTCACGGAAGACGAAGATCGGGGCGCTGATGAAGAACGTCATGGAGTTGTGCTCGAACGGGCTGCCGTGCCGGTCTCGCATGAGGTAGTTGATCAGCCCCGTCGAGCGCTCCGCGTCCTTGCCCAACTCGTCCAGGGACTGCTCCCCGACGGTCGACACACGGGCCGCGAACAGTACGTCGGAGTCGGCCGCGCTGTGTTTGACCAGTTCGACGGTCACCTCGCTGCGCAGGTCGATCTTGAACTCGTCGTCGGGGGTGGGGCTCACGGTCTCGAGGGTCCTTCCCATTTCGGCATGTGGCGACGCCACTCTACGACCCGCCGACAGGAGGTCCACCATCGTCACAGAGTTAATTAAATCGGTGAAACCGGGCACCACTTGGGGTCTTCGTTCGTCTGTACAAGCAACAGCGATTCGTTCGATCCCCAAGGAGAAGCACTCCCATGTTCCGTCGGCGCGAGCCCATTCCGTTCGCTTTCATCGCCGAAGCCGACAGGTTCCGCAGCAATGTCGCTCCCCCGCCCCGTGAGCGCGCGTCCGCCGGTGACATAGCCGGGCGTTGGCTCCTGGGGCTCACCATTGTCGCCGGGCTCGTGGGCTCCCTGGTCCTCGGGATGCCCGCGCTGTCGGTCGATCAGTCGGCCGGGCATACGCAGCAGTCCGAGGCGTCCGACAGCCGTTGAGGGCCGTCGGGCTGCGGCCGAATGGCGTGGACCTGCCCCCCTCGGGCCCCCAAGGCTGGTGACCGGGCAGCCGGCTGTATAACCTCACCGGGCACAGCCCGCGCATGGAACTGAGTGAGGACCAGCCGTGCCCCTGCCCTTCCTGACGGCCGACCGCGCCTCCGACGAGGCCGCGGCCGGTCACGCGCTGCCGTTCGACGACCGCGACCGTTGGCGGCGCCCCTACCGGCCCGGCCCCTGGCGGGTGGGTGCGGCGGCACTCCTGCTGCTGCTCGCCTCGTACGTGCTGTTCGCGGCGGTCATCATCGCGGCCACCGGCGAGCTGTCCGGCGGCGCGGTGTGTCTCGGCGTCGCGCTGGCCGTCATCGCCGTTGCACTGCGACTGCTGCGCACCGGTGTGTGGGTGAGCGCGTACGGGCTCCGCCGGGTGGGCTTCCTCGGTACGCGGACGACGCGCTGGGAGAAGGTCGTGGCCGTACGGACGGTGCAGCAGCCGGTGCGCTGGCTCGCTCTGCCGCGCACCGTGCAGGGGCAGGCGCTGCTCCTCGTACGGCGGGACCGGTCCGCGGACGACCTGGCTCCGCTGATGACCACGCACAACGCCGACTTCCTGGGCCGTACGGCCGCGTTCGACCGGGCCGCGGACAGCGTCGAGGCGTGGGCCGCGGAGTTCGGGCGGGGTTAGGCCCCGGGCCGGCGACTGGCATGGTGAGAGGGCCGACCCGCAGTTGCGGGTCGGCCCTCTCACCATGCTGGGTGTTCAGGCCGCCTGGGCCGGTGACTTGCCCGCGTGCAGGGCGATCGCGCGTTGCATCGCCTTGCGGGCGCGGGGTGTGTCGCGGGCGTCGTGATAGGCGACGGCGAGGCGGAACCAGTTGCGCCAGTCGTCGGGGGCCGACTCCGTCTCGGCCTTGCGCCTGACGAAGACCTCGTCGGCCGAGTCCCGGTCGACCCGGCCGCTCGGGGTGCGCCTCAACTCGTCGACGGGCAGGCCTCCCTCGGCTTCGAGTTCGGCGGCGAGGCGGTTGGCGTCACGGACGAACTGCGTGTTCTTCCAGAGGAACCACACGCCGATCCCCGGCAGGATCAGGACCGCCACGCCGAAGGTGACCGTCAGGAGCGTGCCGGTCTGTATGAGCATGACCCCGCGGCTGCCGACCAGGACGAAGTAGAAGACCAGGACGACCGCCGTAAGGGCGTAGGAGAGTTTCGCTCGCATGACGTCCCTCAGCCGAGGTCGAGGAAGTGTTCCAGGCCGAAGGTGAGGCCCGGGGTGTCCACGACGCGGCGCGCGCCGAGCAGGATGCCCGGCATGAAGCTGCTGTGGTGGAGCGAGTCGTGGCGGACGGTCAGCGTCTCGCCCTCACCGCCCAGCAGGACCTCCTGGTGGGCCAGGAGGCCTCGCAGGCGTACGGAGTGCACGGGCACCCCGTCGACGTCCGCGCCCCGGGCGCCGTCCAGCGCCGTCACCGTGGCGTCGGGTGCCGGAGCCGAGCCTGCCTTGGCGCGGGCCTCGGCGATCAGCTGAGCCGTGCGCGAGGCGGTGCCGCTGGGCGCGTCCACCTTGTTCGGGTGATGCAGCTCGATGACCTCGACCGACTCGAAGTAGGGCGCCGCGATCTGCGCGAACCTCATGGTCAGTACGGCCCCGATGGAGAAGTTGGGCGCGATGAGCACGCCCGTCTCCGGGAACTGGGCCAGCCAGCCGGTGAGCTGCGCGAGGCGTTCGTCGGTCCAGCCGGTGGTGCCGACGACCGCGTGGATGCCGTGGCGCACGCAGAAGTCGAGGTTGCCCATCACCGAGGCGGGGGTGGTCAGCTCGACCACGACCTGGGCACCGGCGTCGACGAGCGTCTCCAGCTTGTCGCCCCGGCCGAGGGCGGCGACCAGTTCCATGTCCTCGGCGGCCTCGACCGCCCGTACCGCCTCGGCACCGATACGGCCGTTGGCGCCGAGGACCGCCACGCGCAGCTTGCTCATCTTCTTGCTTCCTTACCGGACGGTTAGCGGGTGTGGAGTGGATACGGCTGTCAGGCGACGGCCTCGTGCAGACGCGCCGCCTGCTTGTCCTTGAGCGGGCCGATGACCGCCAGCGACGGGCGCTGTCCCAGGATCTCGCGGGCGACCTCGCGGACCGCGTCCGGGGTGACCTCGGCGATCCGGGCCAGCATGTCGTCGACGGACATCTGGTCGCCCCAGCACAGTTCGCTCTTGCCGATACGGTTCATCAGCGCGCCCGTGTCCTCCAGGCCGAGGACCGTCGAACCGCGCAACTGGCCGATGGCGCGGCCGATCTCCTCGTCGGAGAGACCGTGCTCGGCGACCTGGTCGAGTTCGTCGCGGCAGATCTTCAGCACGTCGTGGACCTGCGAGGGCCGGCAGCCCGCGTACACGCCGAAGAGGCCGCAGTCGGCGAAGCCGGACGTGTACGAGTACACGCTGTACGCCAGTCCGCGCTTCTCCCGGACCTCCTGGAAGAGGCGGGACGACATACCGCCGCCCAGGGCCGTGTTGAGCACGCCCAGTGCCCAGCGGCGCTCGTCCGTGCGGGCCAGGCCCGGCATGCCGAGCACGACATGGGCCTGCTCGGTCTTGCGCCCGAGCAGTTCGACGCGGCCGGCCATCTTGATGCTGCGACTGCCGTCGCGCGGGGCGATGGGCGTGGCGTCGGCCCGCTTGAGGGCGCCCGCCTTCTCGAAGGCCGCGCGGACCTGGCGTACGACCTTGTCGTGGTCGACGTTGCCGGCCGCCGCGACGACGAGGTGGGTCGGGTCGTAGTGCTTCTTGTAGAAGCGGCGGATGCGGTCCGCGGTGAGGGCGTTGACCGTGTCGACCGTGCCGAGGACCGGGCGGCCGAGGGGGGTGTCGCCGAGCATGGTGTGCGCGAACAGGTCGTGCACACAGTCGCCCGGGTCGTCCTCCGTCATCGCGATCTCTTCGAGGATGGCGCCGCGCTCGACGTTGACGTCCTCTTCGAGGATCAGGGAACCCGTGAGCATGTCGCAGACGACGTCGATGGCGAGCGGCAGGTCGGTGTCGAGCACGCGCGCGTAGTAGCACGTGTACTCCTTCGCCGTGAACGCGTTCATCTCGCCGCCGACCGCGTCGATCGCGGAGGAGATGTCCAGCGCCGACCTGCGCGTGGTGCCCTTGAAGAGCAGGTGCTCCAGGTAGTGCGTGGCGCCGTTCAGGGCCGGCGTCTCGTCACGGGAGCCCACGTGGGCCCAGATGCCGAACGTCGCGGAGCGAACCGACGGCAGTGTCTCGGTGACGATGCGCAGGCCGCCCGGGAGGGTGGTCTTCCGGACCGTGCCGATGCCGTTGGTGCCCTTGATCAGGGTTTGCGTACGGGCGACGGCCCGCGCCTCCGAAGAGGTGCGGGCCGTCGTCGTGGAGTTGGTCGACGTCACTTGTCGCCGTCGTCCTTCTTGTCGTCCTCGGCGTTCTCTTCACCCTCGATGACCGGGATGAGCGACAGCTTGCCGCGGGAGTCGATCTCGGCGATCTCGACCTGGACCTTGGAGCCGACGGCCACCACGTCCTCGACGTTCTCCACGCGCTTGCCACCGGCGAGCTTGCGGATCTGCGAGATGTGCAGCAGACCGTCCTTGCCCGGCAGCAGCGACACGAACGCGCCGAAGGTGGTCGTCTTCACGACCGTACCCAGGTAGCGCTCGCCGACCTCCGGCATGGTCGGGTTGGCGATCGAGTTGATCGTCGCGCGGGCCGCCTCGGCCTGCGAACCGACCTGGGCACCGATGTAGATGGTGCCGTCGTCCTCGATCGTGATCTCGGCGCCGGTGTCCTCCTGGATCTGGTTGATCATCTTGCCCTTGGGGCCGATGACCTCACCGATCTTGTCCACGGGGATCTTGACGGTGATGATCCGCGGGGCGTTCGGGGACATCTCGTCGGGCGTGTCGATCGCTTCCATCATCACGTCGAGGATGTGGAGGCGGGCGTCACGGGCCTGCTTGAGAGCGGCGGCCAGGACGGAGGCCGGAATGCCGTCCAGCTTGGTGTCGAGCTGGAGGGCGGTGACGAACTCCTTGGTGCCGGCGACCTTGAAGTCCATGTCGCCGAAGGCGTCCTCCGCACCGAGGATGTCGGTGAGGGCGACGTAGTGCGTCTCGCCCTTGATCTCCTGGGAGATCAGGCCCATGGCGATACCGGCGACGGGGGCCTTGAGCGGCACACCGGCGTTCAGCAGCGACATGGTGGACGCGCAGACCGAGCCCATGGACGTCGAGCCGTTGGAGCCGAGGGCCTCGGACACCTGACGGATCGCGTACGGGAAGTCCTCGCGCGACGGCAGGACCGGCACGATCGCGCGCTCGGCTAGCGCGCCGTGGCCGATCTCGCGGCGCTTCGGGGAGCCGACGCGGCCGGTCTCGCCGACGGAGTACGGCGGGAAGTTGTAGTTGTGCATGTAGCGCTTGCGGGTCACCGGGGAGAGGGTGTCCAGCTGCTGCTCCATACGGAGCATGTTGAGGGTGGTGACGCCCAGGATCTGGGTCTCGCCACGCTCGAACAGCGCCGAGCCGTGCACGCGCGGGATGGCCTCGACCTCGGCGGCGAGCGTACGGATGTCCGTGACGCCGCGGCCGTCGATGCGGACCTTGTCCTTGATGACGCGCTCACGGACCAGGGACTTGGTCAGCGAGCGGTAGGCCGCGCTGATCTCCCTCTCGCGGCCCTCGAACTGCGGGAGCAGCTTCTCGGCGGCGAGACCCTTGACGCGGTCCAGCTCGGCCTCGCGGTCCTGCTTGCCCGCGATGGTGAGCGCCTGGGAGAGCTCGTCCTTGACGGCGGCGGTGAGCGCCTCCAGGACATCGTCCTGGTAGTCGAGGAAGACCGGGAACTCACCGGTGGGCTTGGCGGCCTTGGCGGCGAGGTCGGCCTGGGCCTTGACGAGGACCTTGATGAAGGGCTTCGCGGCGTCCAGACCGGCGGCGACGACCTCCTCGGTCGGCGCCTCGGCGCCGCCCGCGACCAGCGCGATGGTCTTCTCGGTGGCCTCGGCCTCGACCATCATGATCGCGACGTCACCGTCGTCCAGGACGCGACCGGCGACGACCATGTCGAAGACGGCGTCCTCGAGCTCGGTGTGCGTCGGGAACGCGACCCACTGGCCGCTGATCAGCGCGACGCGGACGCCGCCGATCGGGCCGGAGAACGGCAGACCGGCCAGCTGCGTGGACGCGGAGGCGGCGTTGATCGCCACGACGTCGTACAGGTGGTCGGGGTTGAGCGCCATGATCGTGGCGACGACCTGGATCTCGTTGCGCAGGCCCTTCTTGAAGGACGGGCGCAGCGGGCGGTCGATCAGGCGGCAGGTGAGGATCGCGTCCTCGGAGGGCCGGCCCTCACGACGGAAGAAGGAACCGGGGATCTTCCCGGCCGCGTACTGGCGCTCCTCGACGTCCACCGTGAGGGGGAAGAAGTCGAGCTGGTCCTTGGGGTTCTTGGAGGCGGTGGTGGCCGACAGCACCATGGTGTCGTCGTCCAGGTACGCCACGGCGGAGCCGGCGGCCTGCTTGGCCAGGCGGCCCGTCTCGAAGCGGATGGTGCGGGTGCCGAAGGAACCGTTGTCAATGACGGCCTCGGCGTAGTGGGTCTCGTTCTCCACTAGCGTTTTCTCCGATACTTTTTCGTCTTTTGTCCCGTCCTGCCCGTGTGGCAGAGGGACGTGGGTTCGGAGAAGCGCGCCTTCTGATTGCGGGCCGGTCTTCGATCGAAGCACCCGGGAGTCGGTTCCCGGGGGCCACTACCGAGGACCGGCGGCGGCGAGGTGCGCTTCTCCTCGTTCGTGTCCTGTTGTGTCCTGCGTATGGCGTTGTGCTACCACACTACAAAGAGGTGGTGACAATCCGCACGTACAGCAAAGGGAGCGGCCCCCTAGAAGTGGGAACCGCTCCCTCCACGGCGTCTTACTTGGCGCCCGCCGCACCGCGACGGATGCCGAGGCGGTCGACCAGCGCACGGAAGCGCTGGATGTCCTTCTTCGCCAGGTACTGGAGAAGGCGGCGACGCTGACCGACGAGGATCAGCAGACCACGACGGGAGTGGTGGTCGTGCTTGTGCGTCTTGAGGTGCTCGGTCAGGTCCGAGATACGGCGCGAGAGCATCGCGACCTGGACCTCGGGGGAGCCGGTGTCGCCCTCCTTGGTACCGAACTCGGTGATGAGCTGCTTCTTCACTGCGGCGTCGAGCGACACGCGTGCTCCTCGTAGTCTTTGTAGTAGCCACCGAGTGCCCCTGGTCCACTTCTCAGGGGAGCTTCTGTAACTCGGGAGGCGGGAATCCGCTGGGCGCTGCCTCCGGAGTCGCTGACTCCAAGGGTGCGTACACAAACGGCCGTCGCCCAGGATAGCAGCAGGCAGCGGCCGTCTTCACCGTGGTGTGCAAACAGTCCGGACGGCGGGGACTCGGCCACTAGGGTGAGAACGTAGATCGTAGATCTTGGTTACGTACTGCAACACTCGCAGAAGTCGTATGACGTACGTCGGGAAGGGGTCGCTTCGCCATGGCGGAGGCACAGGGCGCTCAGGACACCACGGCCGCACAGGACGAGGACGTCAAGGCGCGCAAGGAGCGGGAGCGGGACGAGCTGTACTCCCTCGACATCTCGGGCGTCGAGTGGCACGGCGCCCCCGGTACGGAGGAGCACGAGGAGCGGGTCGAGATCGCCTACCTTCCCGACGGGGCGGTGGCCATGCGGTCGTCCCTGGACCATGACACCGTCCTCCGTTACACGGAGGCGGAGTGGACGGCGTTCGTGCTCGGGGCGCGCGACGGGGAGTTCGATCTGGAGCCGACGGAGCTCAATGGCGGGCTCGCGGCGGCCGAGGCCGGCCCTTCGGACTCGACATCGGGTACGGGTACGGATTCGGGCGGGGACGTGGAGTAGTTCACTCAGCCGTCCTGAGTGATGGATCGAGGGGCGGGGCCGGTGCAGTGCGCCGGCCCCGCCCCTCTTTTTCTTGCGCTTTTCCGCGAAGTGGGTTGTCAGAGGGGCCGCCTACTATGCATGTGAGGTTATGGCGCCGGTGGGACAGATGTCGTAGCGGTCCTGTCAACTCTCTTGCCAGAGAGGGCGGTTCAAGCCCGGATGGGATCGGTTCCGGTCAGGCTGTGACGTAATGGACGGTCACTGGGGGGTGGACGGGCCTGCCGGGGCAGGGGTCGTGGTGATTAGGCTGGGACGGGCGCGACGCCGGAACCCGTGGACCGGGCGCCGGCGTACCGGGGGGAAAGCCGGGCAGATCGGACGACCTCCACCGCCCGACGCCGGACGACGTGGGTACACCCACGGGAATGCCGGCCTCGGACGAGACGAATACAGACGAGAAATGGTCGTTCAGCACGGCAAGAGGGTGCTCGACCACACCAGGAGGAATTGTGAACGGCGATCGGGACGGGAACCGCGGGGGCTGGGCCACACCCGGCGATGACCAGTCCGACGCGGAGTCCGCCAGCGAGATGACGGGCGAGTTCACCATCGATTACGCGACGCCTGCCTGGTACACGCAGAACGCGTCGGGGGCGTCGGGGGACGAGACCAGTGCCGAAGCGGACGCCGAGTCGGCCGATGACACGGATGCGGACTCGGAGGGGGATAGGGAGGGAAATACGGACGCTCGTGCGGGTGCCGCCGACCCACAGGGATCCGTCCCCGGTTCTGCGCCCGCGCCTGTTGCCGCACCTGCTCCCGCTGCTTCCGCGAGTCCTGTGGTCGCACCCCAGCTGCCGGTGGGCCGCGGGTTTCAGCCGGCGGCGCCGCCGATTGGCGGTCCCGCGAGCCCTACGGTTGTCCCCAGCTTGCCCGTGGGCGGATTCCAGAGCCAGTGGACTCCTCAGACCGATGTGGCCGGGGACGACGAGCTGGAGAGTGGCTCGACGATGCGGATCTCGCCTGCCGCTGTGCGGCAGGAGCCGGTGGTCGTGGCTGACCCCGGCGGTGAGTCCGGTGACGACTCCGTCGGTGCGGTTGTCGAGGGCGAGGCTGTTGCCCCCGCGGTGAGCGTCCCGGAGTCCGTGGACGACGTGGCTGAGCCCGCCGCGGACCTGGCGGGATCCACGGCCGAGGGCGACGAAGGTACGGACGTCAGCGAGGTCGCCGAAGAGGTGAGCAGCGCCGTGCCCCCAGTCCGGGAGGACGGCCCCCAGGATCAGGACGCCGCCGACGACGCCGTACCGCCGCAGGGCGCCGGGCCCACGGACTCGGACGCCGATGCGCAGACCGACGCCCAGGACGCCGGGCTCGTCGAAGCGACGCCGGTCGACGGGGAGCCCGAAGGGGCTGTAGCCACGAAGCCGGTGGCCGTCGAGCCCGTAGCTGGCGAGGTCGCCGAGACCGAGCGGGCGGAGCCCCGGACTGCCGCCGAGGCCGCGGAGCCGGTGCCGGACGCGGTCGACGACATACAGGGCTCCGCACCGGTCGCACCCCCGCAGAACTCGGTGCCCAGGGCACCGCTCAACCTGCCCCCGCTGCCGGAGGGCGCGCCGGGGACCGTGCCGCCCTCGTGGGCTCCCTCGTCGACGTCTCAGGGCGGGCTGCCGCCGCTGCCTCCGTCGTTCCAGCCGGCCGACGCTTCCGCCTCGGCGGGACAGTGGCCCGCGCAGCCGCAATCTCAGCCGCCGACGGGCACGGAAGCCGAGCCTGTTCAGCCACAGGCCGCGTCGGCCGCGCCTGCACCGGGCCGGCCTCCCGCCGTGCCGGGCCAGCAGCCGCCTGTGCAGCCCCCGTTCCAGCCGCAGGCCCCGCAGCCCTCGCCCGCCGCCTGGACCCCTCCCCAGCAGACACGGGCTCCGGCGGCCCCGCAGGCGGGGTACGGCTTCCCGCCTCCCCACCCGACCCCGGTACCGGCACCGAGTGCGCCGCCCACTGGCTACGGACTCCCGCCGCAGACAACTCCGGCCGCCCCCACGGACCCCAACGCCCAGGCCGGCTACGGATTCCCGCCCCCGAACACCCGGCCTCCGGTCCCGAACGTTCAGGGTGGCCACGGCTTCCCTGAGGCGGGCGTGCCCGCACCGACCCCGCCGGGTCCCAACGCCCGGGGCGGGCAGGGGTTCCCGACCCCGGGCGCTCCGGCCCCCGACGCTCCCGACGGGTACGGCTTCCCCCAACCGGGCGTGCCTGCACCCACCCCTGCGGACTCCAACGCCCAAGGCAGGCCGGGATTCCCGGCCCCGAACGCTCCTGGCGGCTACGGCTTCCCTCCGCCGGGCGCGCCACTTCCGACCCCGCCGGGCCCCAACCCCCAAAGCGGGCAGGGGTTCCCGACCCCGGGCGCTCCGGTCCCCAACACTCCCGGCGGCTACGGCTTCCCTCCGCCAGGCGCGCCACTTCCGACCCCGCCTGGCCCCAACCCCCAAAGCGGGCAAGGATTCCCGACCCCCGGCACCCCGTACCCCGCGCCGGACGCCTCCCCCGCCGGGTACGGCTTCCCGCCCCCGGCTGCACCGGCCGACGGTGCGGACCCGGCACCCACGGCTCACCACCCCCAGGACGGCTACAGCCTCCCCCAGCCAGGCGCACCCACACCGAACCCGGCAGGCCCCAACGCCCCAGCCGGGTACGGCTTCCCGCCCCCCGGCAGCCCTGCCCCGGTCACCCCCGACTCCCCCCAACCCGTCGGTCGGCCCCCGGCTCCCGCCACCCCGGGTGACCCCACTCCCCCAGGCCCCGTCGCCAATGCCGCACCCGTGCCCGGTGGGCCCCCTGCGACCAACCCCCAGGACGGGTACGGCGGCTTCCCGCCCCCCGCCGGCCCTCCCGCTCCCCCGCAGCCCGGGTACGGATTCCCGCATCCCGGGCAGCCTGTCGTGCCCGGGGCGCCCGGTGGGTATGGGTTCCCCTTCCCGCAGGGGCCCGCGCACGAGGTGCCGCCGCAGCCTCAGGTGCCGCAGCAGTTCGAAACGCCCCACCCGCAGGCCGGACCTCAGTCACCCCCGCACATTCCGGGGCAGCCGGTACCGGGTGCCGTTCCCCCGTCGCCTCCGCAACCGGTGTACGGCCAGCCCCACCCGCAGCCCGGGCATCCCGTCGAGCCCCAGCCGCAGTCCGCGCATCCCGCCGAGCCGCAGCCGCAGCCGCCCGTGGATCCGCGTACCGGTGCCGCCTGGCCGCAGCCGATACAGCACGACCAGCGGCAGATGACCAACCCCGGCGCCGCGCCGCTCGGTTACACCGCGGCCGTCGAGCTGTCCTCCGACCGGCTGCTCAACAAGAAGCAGAAGGCGAAGAGCGGCCGGCCCGCGGCCGGGTCCTCCCGGTTCAAGATCGGCGGGAAGAAGGAGGAGGCCGAGCGGCAGCGCAAGCTCGAACTGATCCGTACGCCGGTGCTGTCCTGCTATCGCATCGCCGTCATCAGCCTCAAGGGCGGTGTCGGCAAGACGACCACGACCACCGCGCTCGGCTCGACCCTCGCCACCGAGCGGCAGGACAAGATCCTCGCCATCGACGCCAACCCGGACGCCGGCACGCTCGGCCGCCGCGTGCGGCGCGAGACCGGGGCCACCATCCGTGACCTCGTCCAGGCGATCCCGTACCTCAACTCGTACATGGACATCCGGCGGTTCACGTCCCAGGCGTCCTCCGGACTGGAGATCATCGCCAACGACGTCGACCCGGCCGTCTCCACGGCCTTCAACGACGAGGACTACCGGCGCGCGATCGACGTACTGGGCAGGCAGTACCCGATCATCCTGACCGACTCCGGTACCGGTCTGCTGTACAGCGCCATGCGTGGCGTACTCGACCTCGCCGATCAGCTGATCATCATCTCGACGCCGTCCGTGGACGGTGCCAGCAGCGCCAGTACGACGCTGGACTGGCTGTCCGCGCACGGGTACGCGGATCTGGTCTCGCGGTCCCTCACCGTCATCTCGGGTGTACGCGAGACCGGCAAGATGATCAAGGTGGAGGACATCGTCTCCCACTTCGAGACGCGCTGCCGGGGTGTCATCACCGTGCCCTTCGACGAGCACCTCGCCGCCGGTGCCGAGGTCGACCTCGACATGATGCGGCCCAAGGTGCGCGAGGCCTACTTCAACCTCGCCGCCATGATCGCCGAGGACTTCGTGCGCCACCAGCAGATGCACGGGCTGTGGACCTCGGACGGCAACCCGCCCCCGGTCGCGGCCCCGCCGATGCCGGGACGCCAGCAGCAGATTCCCGGGCAGCCGGCGCAGGGCCAGCCGTACCCGCCCGTTCCGGGGCCGGGCCGGCAGGTTCCGCCGCCGCCCGGTCAGCCGGGGCAGTACCCGCCGCCGCCCCAGCCCGGCCAGCCGTACCCGCCGCAGCAGCCGTACGGCTATCCGCCGCAGCCGGGGCAGCCCTATCAGCCGCCTCAGCAGCAGCCCCCGCAGCCGGGTTACCCGCAGCAGCAGTAAGCGGGAGTGAGCAGAGGAGGCGGCCGGTGCCCTCGGGCACCGGCCGCCTCCTCTTGTACCTGCTAACTACTACCGACTACCTACTCGGCGCTTTCCGCCGCCGCGATCAGCTCGCGGCACTTCTTCACGTCCTCGGCGATCTGTACGAGCAGCGCGTCCAGCGAGTCGAACTTGGCCTGGCCGCGCACGAACGCCAGGAAGTCGACGGCGACGTGCAGGCCGTACAGATCGAGGCCCACGCGGTCGATGGCGTACGCCTCCACCGTTCGTTCCGTGCCGTCGAACTGCGGGTTCGTGCCGACGGAGATCGCGGCCGGCATCACCTCGCCGTCCGCGTGCAGCCAGCCGGCGTAGACACCGTCGGCCGGGATCGCGGTGTGGGGCAGCGTCTCGACGTTGGCGGTGGGGAAGCCCATTTCACGGCCGCGCTGGGCGCCTCGGACCACAACGCCCTCCACACGGTGCGGACGGCCGAGGATCTCACCGGCGCCCCCGACGTCACCCTCGCCGACCAGGCGGCGCGTCAGCGTGGACGAGAACGGCTCGCCACCGCCCGCCTCGCCCGACACATACAGGTCGACGACCTCGACGTCGAAGTCGTAGGTGCGGCCGAGTTCGGTCAGGAACCCCACGTTGCCTGCCGCCTTGTGGCCGAAACGGAAGTTCGGTCCTTCGACGGCCGCCCGGGCGTGCAGCTTGTCGACCAGGACCTTGACCACGAAGTCGGCCGGGGAGAGCTTCGAGAACTCCTTGGTGAACGGAAGGATGAGAACGGCGTCGACACCCAGCTCGGCCATCAGTTCGGCGCGACGGTGGTGCGGGGCGAGCAGCGGCGGGTGGCTGCCGGGGCGCAGGACCTCGCTGGGGTGCGGGTCGAACGTGACCACGACCGAGGGAACGCCCAGCTCGCGGGCGCGCTCCACGGCGTGCCGGACGATCAGCTGGTGTCCACGGTGGACTCCGTCGTAGGAGCCGATGGTGACCACGCTGCGTCCCCAGTCCTCGGGGATGTCCTCCAAGCCACGCCAGCGCTGCACTGTGACCGCTCCTCGTCGAACCCGTGTCCGTGTCTGCCTCTTACGCAGGCCTTCATACGCAGGTCTAAGGGTGCCATGCCGAACGCGCACCGCTCGCATCGGCATGGAGGCTGTGACGGGGCGCACGTGGCCGGTTGTCGACCGCCGCCCCGGAACACGGCCTATGCGGGGACCCGTACCCCCGTGAGGTTCTCGATCATGCGGCGGGTGCTGGGGCCGACCACGACGGCCCACTCCCCGGGAGTGTCGGCCAGCCAGCCCGCCACCAGCACCGCGAATCCGGGCACCCGCCTGGCCAACTCGACCAGGACACAGTCGAACCGCGTCGCACCGTCCGGAGTGCGTACGAGGAGCAGCCCGCAGCGGTGCACGAGGCCACGGGTACGCGGCTCGCCGTGGCGGACCGCGCCCTCCGCGGTGGCGCGGAGCAGCGCGTCCAGGACGGTGGGGTCGTACTCCCGGGCCAGGAGGGCTTCGAGGAGTTCATGGCGGAGGGCGTGGGAGACGGGGGCCCCGGGCGCGGCCAGCACGGTCGCGAGGGCCACGCGCACCGGTGCCTGGCCGCCGTCGAGGAGGCCGGTGACCAGCGGGAGGAGTACGGGCCGGACGGTGGGGCCGTGGTCCAGGCGCCGGTCCACGTACGCGGCCAGGTGCCCGGCGGTCTCCGGGTGCCGCTCCACCACGTCCCGTACGAGGGCGGCGACCCGGCGGGCCAGGGCCGGGGTCGTGACGTCGGCGAGGGTGCGCAGGGCGTCGCCCGCCTCCGGCCCGAGCAGCCTGGCCCGGAACGCGTCGAGGACCTGTTCCGGGTGGGTCGCCAGGGCGGCGACCAGGGCGTTCGATGGCAGTTGCGGGTCGCCGGCCGCGAAGTGCCGCAGCGCCTGCGGGAGATGGCGGGCGCGGGTGCGTGGATCCCGGACGAGGAGCGCGAGCGCGCCGCCGTGCAGGGCGCGGTCGGCGGGGCGCGCGAGCAGGGCGAGGGCCGCGTGGCACAGGAGGTCGCGGTCGGCCTCCGTGCGCGCGTGGGATGCGGCCCGCGGCCCGTACGCCGCCGCCGCGACCCGCCGGGCCGGCCGCTCGTCGTGCGCCCACCGGTGCACGGCCCGGCAGACGGCGGACGGCTCCTCCTCGGCGAGGACGGCGAGGAGTTCGTCCCCGCGCCGGTGCGCGCTGTCGACGAGCGCTTCGATCAGGTCGTCCAGGGCCTGGTGGCGGTGGGTGTGGAGCAGTGCCTGGGCGGCGGTCGCCACGGTCGCGTCCGGTGTCGCGGGCAGCGGACGGTCGTCGTCGAACCAGCGGGCGAGGAGCGGCTGTACGGCGGTGGGGTCGGCGGCGAGCAGCTGGGCCACGGCGTCCAGGTAGCGGGGCTGGTCGGACCCGGCCGGAGGTTCGTCGCCGACGACGAGTCGGCGGAGCAGGTCGAAGCGGGCGACCTCGGGAAGGCGGAGGGCGGTCCAGAAGGAGGGACCCCACTCCGGTGGCACCGTCCGGTTCCGTCCGCGGCGGGCCACGATGTGGTCGGCGAGGAGGCGCAGGACGTGGGTGTACGGGGTCGCGTCGGGGACGTGGCGGAGCACTTCGGTGAGGAGGTGGGTCGCCCACCAGGTGGAGGTCGATGCGCGGGGAGTGGGCCCGGAGTCAAGGGCCTGCACCAACTCCCGGAGGCGGTGCGCCAGTTCGGGGGTTCCGCGCTGTCGGGCGAGGAGCAGCAGCGACTGGACGACGGGCCCGATGCGATGGTGCGGTACGGGGACGGGGGCCGTGTCCTTGCCGCTCTCCGGGCGGCGCCGGTGGACCAGGGCGTGCAGCGCCTCGTCGAGGTCCAGGTGCGTGCCCTGGATCCAGTCGGCGAGTTCCTCGTGGGCGAAGCGGTAGCCGGTGCCGGCGGGGACGAGGAGGCCCTCGGTGAGGACGGCGGAGGCCCAGCCCGTGCCGCCGCCCAGGCGGGCCGGTGCGGGGCCCCAGGGAAACACGGACTCGAAGGACGCTCGGTCCAGCTCGCCCTGTCCGGGGCCCAGGCTGCGGCGGGCGGCCTCGTGGATCTGGCCGGAGACCTTGGCGGCGAGGCGGCGTACGGGGGTGCCGCGCAGGCCGTTCTCGGCGGCGAGGCGGACGGCGATGCGGAGGCACATCAGGTCGAGGTAGGCGGTGAAGACGTCGTGGCGGTCGAGGCGGGGGGTGGTGGGGGTGTCGGGGAGGGTGGGGAGAGCTGCGCGGACCTCCGAGAGGAGGCGGAGGGTGAGGGGGTGGCGGGCGTCTTCGGGGGTGAGGGCGGTCGGGGGGATGGCGTAGCGGGTGTGGGCCTGGTGGGCTTCGGCTTCGGTGAGGTCGGTGAGGTGGAGGTGGTGCGGGGGGTGTGTTGTTTCGCCCCCGCCGCCCCTACCCGTCCCGTCCCTGGGGGCTGTGCCCCCGGACCCCCCTTTGCGCTGCACGCGCTCGTCCTCAAACGCCGGACGGGCTGAAGGCGCCGGACGGGCTGATGGTGGAGTGCCCGTCTGTTCCCAGTACTCCGGGCGACAGGCCATCACCAGTCGGGCGTTTGATTCATGGAGCCACTCCTGCGTTGCCCTCGTCCATTCGGGGGCTCGGTGGGCCAGGAGTGGGGGCATTTCCTCGGGGCCGTCGAGGAGGAGCAGGAGGGGGCGGCCGGTCTTGTGGGCGAGGCGGGCCAGGCGTTCCGGGGTGATGTCGCCCAGGTCCGCGCCGTACGTGCCCGACGCGGCCACGATCCGGCCTGCCCGGTCCAGCGCGCGGCGGGCCGCGTCCGCCACCGAGGTGTCCTCGTCGCACAGGTCGGCGCCGCGCAGCCACAGAGTGGGAGCCGGTTCCGGGTCCCGGTGGCGGCGGGCGGCGAGTGCCGCGAGTTCCGTCGTACGGCCGCTGCCCGGGGCCCCGACCAGGCCGAGGACGACGGACGGGGTCTCTCGTACGGCGGTGAACGCCTTCAACTCCCTTGCCAGTTCCGCCCGTTCGACCGGCTCGACCGCGCCCGCGTCACGGCTCCCCGAGGTTCGGCCCATGAAGCCCGTCAGCGCGCCCGGCGGTCCGTCCGAGCCCACCGAGGTGGCCGTCAGCTCCAGGACGCCCGCGAGATTGAGGTCGGCGCCGTACGCGGGCACCGTCGCCGCGTTGCGGGCGAGGAGATCGGCGAGGGGGCCGAGCCCGTCCGCCTGCCGGTCGCGCAACGGGAGTGCGAACCCGGCCGCGCGGTGTCCGGCCGGTTCCGCCGACTCGCCCGTGGGCTGCGGCAGCAGGGCGGTGCCCAGCACCCCCAGTACCGCTCCCGTCGTACGGTCGAGCACCGGTCCCCCGGCCGCACCGCCGCCCAGTCGCAGCGCGTCGCTGCCCGCTGTGCCGATCGCCAGCTCAAGGGCGTCGGGGAGGAGATGGAAGCGGTCCGTGGCCGTGTACGTGACATCGGTCGTGCCGAGCACCCGCGCCTCGCGCCAGCCGCCCGCCGCGATCCGTACATACGTTCCGGTCTCGACGCGGTCCCGTACGGAGACGGGAAGTGGGTCCGCGCCCAGGCCTTCGGTGCGCACGAGGGCCAGACCGAGGGCCGGAAGCGGGGTCACGGCATCGGCCGTGGACACCACGCACGTCCGGTCGGCGGCGCCGTGCAGGACCAGCCGGGCCAGACCGTCGACCGCCTCGTGGCTGGTGATCAGCGTGCCGTGGTGGTCGGCCACGAAACCTGTGCCGCGAGTGCGTCCGGCCAGGTCGCACACCTTCACGAGGGACTCCTCGACAGCCCCGTCGGCGGCTTCGCCGTCGCGTGTCTCACGCGCACCGGCCGTCGGCCGACGGCCGCCCCCGGTACGCGGGCCCCGTCCCGCCATCGTCGACCTCCCCGCCGAACACGCGAGCCTACGTACGCACGCGTCTACTGACGACGGTAGGCATTCGATGATCAGCGGGACAGAGCCTGCGACGAACGCGCCCCCTTCCGCCCCCTCGGTTCACTCCGAGCGCCTGCCCGGACGGGTGAATGAAGGGTGAGGGATGGATACACCTCTGGGTGGGGGAACCGAGGGGGAACCGTGGAGCGGCGGGAACGTGTCCCCGTGATCGCCGCTCCACGGCCCCGAACTTCATCGACACCTCAGACGAAGACGGCGAGGCTCTTCGCCTTGCCCTTCTCCTCCTCCACCAGGGCGAGGAACTGCCCGGCGGGGTCGAAGACGGCCACGGCGCCCGCACCCGTGTACTGCTCGGGCATCTCCAGCCGTACGCCGTTCGTCAGCAGCCGCGCCCGCCGCTCGTCCACGTCCCAGCGCGGGAACGCGGCGGTGGCCGCCTCGGCGACCGGCATCACCGTCAGCTCCTGCTGCAACTGGTCGAGCGTCCGGGCCCCGTCCAGCTTGTACGGGCCGACCCGCGTCCGGCGCAGCGCGGTGAGGTGACCGCCGACCCCGAGGTCGGCGCCCAGGTCCCGGGCCAGCGCGCGGATGTACGTACCGGAGGAGCACACCACCGACACGACCAGGTCGAGTACGGGGGTGCCGTCGGCCGCGACCGCTTCCCGGACGTCGTACACCGCGAAGGAGGAGACGGTGACCGGGCGGGCCGGGATCTCGAACTCCTCGCCCTCACGGGCCCGTTTGTAGGAGCGCACGCCGTTGATCTTGATGGCGCTGACCTTGGACGGCACCTGCATGATCCGGCCGGTCAGCTTGGCGACGCCGGCGTCGACGGCCTCACGGGTGATCCCGGAGGCGTCGGTGGAGGAGATGATGTCCCCCTCGGCGTCGTCGGTGAGCGTGTTCTGTCCGAGGCGGACGGTGCCCAGGTACTCCTTCTCGGTCAGCGCGAGGTGGCCGAGGAGCTTGGTCGCCCTCTCCACCCCGAGGACGAGCACGCCCGTGGCCATGGGGTCGAGGGTGCCGGCGTGTCCGACGCGGCGGGTCTTGGCGATCCCGCGCATCTTGGCGACCACGTCGTGCGAAGTGAAGCCCGACGGCTTGTCGACAATGACAAGCCCGTCGGGCGTCGTGGTCTTCTTCTGCGTCATTCGGCGGTGTCGTCCGTCCCTGCGGTGTCGTCCTCGTCGTCAGGCTTCTTGTACGGGTCCGCGTCACCGGCGAACGCGGCGCCCGCGGACGCCTGGCGAACCTGTGCGTCGGAGGCACGCGCCTTGTCGAGGAGGTCCTCGATCTTCTTGGAGGTGTCCGGGAGCGCGTCCGCGATGAAGGTCAGGGTCGGCGTGAACTTCACGCCCGCGGCCTGGCCGACGGCGGAGCGCAGGACGCCCTTGGCACTCTCCAGGCCGGCGGCAGCGGCTGCCCGGTCCTCGTCGTCCCCGTAGACCGTGTAGAAGACGGTCGCCTCCCGGAGGTCCCCGGTGACCCGGGTGTCCGTGATGGTGACGTGGGTGCCGAGCCGCGGGTCCTTGATCCCACGCTGCAGCTTCTTGGCCACCACCTCTCGGATGAGGTCAGCCAACCTCTTCGCCCGCGCGTTGTCGGCCACTGGTCCGTCTCCCGTTCTTTCTGTTCTGCGTTTCTGCGGTTCCGCGTTCTTGCAGATCGTTCGTCTGGCGTCAGTCGTCGTCGCCGTGGAGGCGCCGTCGTACGGACAGCAGTTCCACCTCGGGGCGACCGGCGACAAGTCGCTCGCACTGGTCCAGCACCTCGGTGATGTGCCCCACGTCCCCGGCCACCACCGCCAGGCCGATGCCGGCTCTGCGGTGCAAGTCCAGGTGTTCGACCTCGGCCGCGCTCACCGCGTACTTGCGCTGGAGTTCGGCGACGATCGGGCGGATGACGGAGCGCTTCTCCTTCAGCGAGCGTACGTCGCCGAGCAGGAGGTCGAAGGACAGAGTCCCCACGTACATGTGTGTATCCGGATGACCCGCCGGTGCGGGATAGACGGCCCCGCCGACGGTGCGGGCGGGGACATCAGGAACGGTACAGGGAACCGGGCGGTGGCTCGACGGGATTGTTGTCGCCCCCGCCGCACCCATGTTCAGCCCGTCCGGCTTGAGGACGAGGCCCCTTCAGGGCCGAAGCGGGGTCTGGGGGCGGCAGCCCCCAGCAAAGGCCAGGCTGGCCGGCGGGGAGATCTCCCCGCCGGCCAGCCTGATCACGCACAACTTGCTCAGCCGCGCGGCTTCTCGCGCATCTCGTAGGTCGCGATGACGTCGTCGACCTTGATGTCGTTGAAGTTTCCGAGGTTGATACCACCCTCGAAGCCTTCGCGGATCTCGGTGACGTCGTCCTTGAAGCGACGCAGACCGGAGATGTTGAGGCTCTCCGCGATGACCTTGCCATCGCGCAGCAACCGCGCCTTGGTGTTGCGCTTGACCTCGCCGGAGCGGACCAGCACACCGGCGATGTTGCCCAGCTTGGACGAGCGGAAGACCTCGCGGATCTCCGCCGTACCGAGCTCGACCTCTTCGTACTCCGGCTTGAGCATGCCCTTGAGGGCTGCCTCGATCTCCTCGATGGCCTGGTAGATCACCGAGTAGTACCGGACGTCCACGCCTTCGCGCTCCGCCATCTGCGCCGCGCGGCCCGCAGCGCGGACGTTGAAGCCGATGACGATGGCGTCGGAGCCGGTCGCCAGGTCGATGTCCGACTCGGTGACGGCACCCACACCGCGGTGCAGGACGCGGATGTCGACCTCTTCGCCGACGTCGAGCTGGAGCAGCGAGGACTCGAGAGCCTCCACCGAACCGGACGCGTCGCCCTTGATGATGAGGTTGAGTTCCTGCACCAGACCGGCCTTGAGGGCCTCGTCCAGGTTCTCCAGGGAGAACCGGACACCCCTGCGGGCGAAGTTGGCGTTGCGCTCGCGCGCCGCCCGCTTCTCGGCGATCTGACGCGCCGTGCGGTCCTCGTCGACGACCAGGAAGTTGTCGCCGGCGCCCGGGACGTTGGTGAGACCGAGGACGAGGACCGGGGTCGAGGGACCCGCCTCTTCCACGTTCTCGCCCTTGTCGTCGAGCATGGCGCGGACACGGCCGTACGCGTCGCCGACCACCATGGTGTCGCCGACCCGCAGGGTGCCTCGCTGGACCAGGACGGTCGCGACGGCGCCGCGGCCCTTGTCCAGGTGGGACTCGATCGCAATACCCTGCGCGTCCTGCTCCGGGTTGGCCCGCAGGTCGAGCGAGGCGTCCGCGGTGAGGACCACGGCCTCCAGGAGAGCCTCGATGTTGAGGCCCTGCTTGGCGGAGATGTCGACGAACATCGTGTCGCCGCCGTACTCCTCGGCCACCAGACCGAACTCGGTGAGCTGACCGCGCACCTTGGTCGGGTCGGCGCCCTCGACGTCGATCTTGTTGACCGCGACCACGATCGGCACACCGGCCGCCTTGGCGTGGTTCAGCGCCTCGATCGTCTGGGGCATCACACCGTCGTTGGCCGCCACCACGAGGATCGCGATGTCGGTCGACTTGGCACCACGGGCACGCATGGCGGTGAACGCCTCGTGACCCGGGGTGTCGATGAAGGTGATGCGACGCTCTTCTTCGTTGACGACGGTCGCGACCTGGTAGGCACCGATGTGCTGGGTGATGCCACCGGCCTCGCCCGCGACGACGTTCGTCTTGCGGATGGTGTCGAGGAGACGGGTCTTACCGTGGTCGACGTGACCCATGACGGTCACGACCGGCGGGCGGACCACCAGGTCCTCCTCGTCGCCCTCGTCCTCGCCGAACTCGATGTCGAAGGACTCGAGCAGCTCGCGGTCCTCCTCCTCGGGGCTGACGATCTCGAGGACGAAGTTCATCTCGTCCGCGAGGAGCCTCAGCGTCTCGTCGGAGACGGACTGCGTGGCGGTGACCATCTCGCCGAGGTTCATCATCACGCCGACGAGCGACGCCGGGTTGGCGCCGATCTTCTCGGCGAAGTCGGTCAGGGAAGCACCACGCGACAGGCGGACGGACTGTCCGTTGCCGCGCGGCAGCATGACGCCGCCGACCGACGGGGCCTGCATGGCCTCGTACTCCTGGCGCCTCTGCCGCTTCGACTTGCGACCACGACGCGCGGGACCACCGGGACGGCCGAAGGCGCCCTGCGTGCCGCCACGGGCACCGGGACCACCGGGACGACCACCGAAGCCGGGACGACCGCCACCGCCACCACCGGGACCACCCGGACGGCCGGCGAAGCCGCCGCCACCGCCACCGGGACCACCGGGACGACCGGCGAAGCCGCCGCCACCGCCACCGGGACCGGCCGGACGGCCGGTGAAGCCGCCACCGCCGCCACCGGGACGACCGCCGCCACCGGCGCCGGGACCACCGGGACGACCGCCGCCGGCACCGGGACCGCGGCCACCGGGGCCACCGCCGGGACGCGGGCTGCCCGCAGCGGGACGCTGCGGCATCATGCCGGGGTTGGGACGGTTGCCGCCGGGGCCGCCGCCGGGACGCGGAGCGCCACCGGGACCACCCTGCGGACGGGGCATGCCGCCCGGACTCGGACGACCGCCGCCCGCACCCTGCGGACGGGGAGCACCCTGGCCACCGCCGGCGCCCTGCGGACGCGGAGCGCCGCCGGGAGCACCGGGGCCACCCTGGCCACCGGGACGCGGGGCACCGCCCGGACGGGGCGTCTGCGGACGCGCCATCCCGGTGGAACCACCGGACGTGAAGGGGTTGTTGCCCGGACGCGGACCAGCCGGACGGGCACCGCCGGGACGCGGCGCGCCCTGGCCACCCGGACGCGCGGCGCCCGGACGTTCACCACGGCCCTGGCCGCGGTCCTGACCCTGACCGCGGTCCTGGCCGGGACCCGAGGGACGGGTGTCCTGGCCGGGACCCGAGGGACGGGCGTTGGGACGCGGGGCACCGGGACGGGCACCGGTGCTGGGACGCGGAGCCTGTGCGGCGGCCGGAGCGACCGGGGCCGACGGCGGAGCGGTGAACTCCGGCGCGGCCGGCGCGGCGACGACCGGCTTCGGCGCGGGCTTGGGACCCGGCGTCGGACGTGAGCCCTGCGCGGCCGGGACGACCGGAGTAACCGGGGCACTCGGCGCGCTCGGCGCGACGGGAGCCGCGGGGCTCTCGGCCACGGCGGGCTTGGGAGCCGGCGGCCGCGGGGCAGCCGGACGGGCCGACTGCGCCGGGGAGGGCGCGCCGGGCTTGGGGGCAGCCTTGCGCGGGGCGCCGGGCTTGGCGCTGCTCCCGCCCTGGAAGGCGTCTGTCAACTTGCGTACTACTGGCGCCTCGATCGTCGAGGATGCCGATCGGACGAATTCACCGAGTTCCTGGAGCTTGGCCATGACGGCCTTGCTCTCCACCCCGAACTCCTTGGCGAGTTCGTATACCCGGACCTTAGCCACTTCGCTCCTTTTAGGTCCGGGTTGCGGCCGGACCGTCGCTACTTCATGGGCGTACTCATCGCGTGCTCATCGAGTGCTCATCGCAATCTCGACCTACTTCCAACTCGCGGGGGTACCAGAGCCGCACGGGGTTCCGCGCGACACGTTTTACGGTGTTTCCTGCTCGACGTACCGGCGCAACGCCACCACGTCGAGCGCTCCCTGGACACGCAGTGCCCGTGGGAATGCCCGGCGGCGGACCGCCAGGTCGAGGCAGACCAGGGCGGGATGCATGTACGCACCCCGGCCGGGCAGCGTACCGCGATGATCGGGGACGCATTCACCCTCGACCGCCACGATGCGCAGCAGATCCTTCTTGGCCGCTCGCTCCCGACACCCCACACAGGTGCGTTCAGGGCATAGGCGGGCACGCGTCCGGCCAGACACTCCTCAGTCTACCTCCCCGCAGCGACCTCACCCCTTCGGGGCAAGAATCGAACGGCTGTTGTCGTGATCTAAGCCACCTGCGGCTTGGATCTGTTCCCCCGCTAGTCCCGGGGCTGGCGGGCGGGCCTCTCGGACGGCCGTTCGGACGACTCCTCGGACGGCTGCTCGGTGTCCGGGCGGATGTCGATCCGCCAGCCGGTCAGCCGGGCCGCGAGCCGGGCGTTCTGGCCCTCCTTGCCGATCGCCAGCGACAGCTGGTAGTCGGGGACCGTCACGCGCGCGGAACGAGCGGCGAGGTCGACGACCTCCACCTTGTTGACCCGGGCCGGCGACAGCGCGTTCGCCACCATGTCGGCCGGGTCGTCCGACCAGTCGACGATGTCGATCTTCTCGCCGTTCAGCTCGGCCATGACGCTGCGCACCCGGCTGCCCATGGGGCCGATGCAGGCCCCCTTGGCGTTCAGGCCGCTGCGCGTCGACCGCACGGCGATCTTCGTGCGGTGACCGGCCTCACGCGCGATGGCCGCGATCTCGACGGAACCGTCGGCGATCTCGGGCACCTCCAGCGCGAAGAGCTTCTTCACCAGGTTGGGGTGCGTGCGCGAGAGGGTGACGGACGGACCGCGCACGCCCTTCGCCACACGTACGACGTACGAACGCAGCCGCAGCCCGTGCTGGTAGTTCTCCCCGGGGACCTGCTCCTGCACCGGCAGGATGGCCTCCAGCTTGCCGATGTCCACGAGCACGTTCTTCGGGTCGCGGCCCTGCTGGACGACACCGGTGACGATGTCGCCCTCGCGGCCCGCGTACTCGCCGAGCGTCGCGTCGTCCTGGGCGTCCCGCAGGCGCTGCAGGATGACCTGCTTGGCGGTGGTGGCGGCGATCCGGCCGAAGTCCGACGGAGTGTCGTCGAACTCGCGTGCCTCCTGCCCCTCCTCCAGCTCCTGGGGGTCCTCCTTCGCCCACACGGTCACATGACCGGTCTCCCCGTCGAGCTTCACGCGCGCGTGGCGGCGGCTTCCCTCGGTGCGGTGGTAGGCGATGAGGAGGGCCGCCTCGATCGCCCCGACCAGCAGGTCGAAGGAGATCTCCTTCTCCCGCACCAAGCCCCGCAGGGCACTCATGTCGATGTCCACGGCTACGCCTCCTCCTCTTCCGTCATGTCCTGCTCGTCCGTTTGATCCGGATCGCCTTGCTTGTCCTGCTTGTCTCTGCGGTTGAACTCGACCTGGACGCGGGCCTTGTCGATGTCGGCGAAGGCGAGCCGGCGGGCGGTGGCCTTTCGGCCCTTCACGCCCGGTACTTCGAGGTCCATGCCCGCGTCGTCCACGGTCAGGATTCTGGCGACCACTTCCCCGCCGCCCTCGACCAGGTGGAACCTCACCAGCCGCTCGACGGCACGGACGTAGTGCCGGTGCTCGGTGAGTTCGCGCTCGGCGCCGGGGGTGCCGACCTCCAGGGTGTACTCCCCCGCGCCCATCGCGTCCGTCTCGTCGAGCTTCGCCGAGAGCACGCGGCTCACATCGGCGATCGCGTCCAGATCGGCGCCGTCGTCGGAATCGACGACGACCCGCAGCACTCTCTTGCGCCCGACGGCCTCCACTGCGATCTCCTCGAGATCGAGACCCTGCGAGCTGACGAGCGGCTCCAGGAGCTCTCGAAGCCTCTCGCTCTGGGTGGTGCTCATCCGGGTGACTCCTCGGCCGCGTGTGCTGTTGTGGGTAGGTCGCGTGTCAGGTCAAAGGGTATCCGGTCCCAGGGGGTGTTGCCGTCCACCGGGACGGCGCCCACTGCCCGGCAGCGCCGGTGGCGGGCGGTGGGCCGGGGCGCGGGTACGGTGATCACGGGCGTGCTGCCCTTCCCTGGTGTCCCGTTCGTACGAGCCCTCCGAGGACGTCTGCCGTGCCGTTCCCCCCACCGTCGCGCACCCCGCTGGGAGCCCCCCCGGGTCCGCGCCGAAGGACCCTGCTCGCCTCGGCCGCGGGCGCCGCCCTCCTCGTGGGCTGCACCGCCGAGCCCGACACGACGGCCACGAGCGCCGGCAGCCCGTCCGCCGCCGAACGCACGCGCGCACGTGCGGCACGCGACAGCACGGGGCTCGTACGGCAGTACGACACAGCGATCGCCGCGTTTCCGGTGCTGGCGGACCGGCTGTCGGGGCTGCGGGCGGAGGTCGTACGGCACGCGGAGTCGTTCGGAGGCGGCGAGCCGACACCGACACCCACTCCTACGTCTACTCCCACCTCGGCATCCGCGTCGCCTTCGGCTTCCGCGGCGCCGATGACCGAGCGGGACGCCCTGGCCGGGCTCGCCGCCGCCGAGCGGACCCTCGTGGACCGGCGCACGAAGGCGCTCCTCGAGGTGCCGGGCGAACTGGCGCGGCTGCTGGCCTCGGTGGCGGCTGCCGGGGCCGGACACGTGTATCTGCTGACGGAGGGCGCGAAGTGACCGGTACAGCGGCCGAGAAGGACACCGCCGAGCTGACCGCCCTCCAGGCCGCCCTGGGCGCCGAACACGCGGCGGTGTACGGGTACGGAGTCGTCGGCGGGCTCATCGGCGAGGCCCGCCGGAGCGAGGCGCGGGCCGCGTACGACGCCCATCGGGCCCGGCGCGACGAGCTGGCGCGCGCGGTGCGGGCCCTCGGGGGCACGCCGGTGGCGGCGGCGGCCGGGTACGCCCTGCCGTTCCCCGTGTCGGACTCGGACGCCGCCGTCCGTCTCGCGGCCGAGCTGGAGGAGCGGGTCGCCGGGGTGTATTCCGACCTGGTCCGGGCAGCCGGGGGCGAGCGGCGCCGGACGGGCGCCGAGGGGCTGCGGGAGGCCGCGGTGCGCGCGGTGCGCTGGCGGGGCGGGAGCGTACCCTTCCCTGGTCTCGCCGAGCGGTCCGGCTCCACGTCGGCACCGCCCATGGCGTCGGCGACACCCACGGCGTAGCCCGTACCGCATCCCGCGTACCGGAAGGAAACGACTCGCGCATGGCTTTCGCACCGCCGCCCCGTCTGGTGAGGGCGCTCGGCGAGACGGCACCGGACGGTGACGACTGGCTGGCGCGACTGCCCGTGGCGGCTCAACAGGCCGTGGATCTACGCGTGTTGACCGTGGAGCGGGTGCAGGTTCCGGGCGGTCGCAGCAGCCTGGTGGTCCTGGTGCGGCGGGCTGACGGTACGCCCGCCGTCCTGAAGCTCGCGCCGCGCCGGGCCCGGCCGGAGAGTGAGCGGGTGGCGCTGGCGCACTGGGGCGGGGCGGGTGCGGTGCAGTTGCTGGAGCCGTCCACCGGCTCGGCAGGCTCCGGCGGCGAGGGTGTGCTGTTGCTCGAGCGGCTGCATCCGGATGTGTCGGTGCGGTCGCTGCCCGAGGCGAAGGCCCTGCTGGAGGCGGCGGGGACGCTGCGGCGGCTGTGGGTCGAGCCGCCCGCCGGCTCGGACCCGGTGTTCGAGACGGTGGCCTCGCGGACCGGGCGGCAGGCCGAGGCGATGTCGGCGAGCGCGGGCGCGGATGCCGAGGTGGCGCCGCTGGTCGAGGCGGCGCTCGCCGCGCGTGAGGAGTTGCTGGTCGCGCCGCCCGAGGCCCGGTTGCTGCACGGTACGTTCCGGCAGAGCAAGGTGCTGGCCGCGGAGCGGGTGCCGTGGCTGGCGGTGGGGCCGGATCCGGTGGTCGGTGAGTGCGCGTTCGATTTGGCGCGGCTGGTTCGGGACCGGGTGGAGGATCTGATCGCGTCGTCGTCGGGGGCGGCGATCACCCGGCGGCGGGTGAAGCGGCTGGCCGAGTCGTTGGATGTGGATCAGGAGCGGTTGCGGGGCTGGACGCTGTTTCGGGCGGTGGAGTCCGGCGTGCGGGCACTTCGCGTGGGGCGGCCCAAGGACGCGGAGTTGTTGCTGGAGTTCGCTGGGTGGCTCTGAGGATGTGCGACTGGGCAGGTCACCCAACCGTGAGTTCGAGGGCCAGGACGGGACAGTCGGTCGCCGCTCTGCGGGCTCGTTTCACTGTGCGGGCGGGGATCGGGGAGCCGTCTACGAGTGGGTAGCCCCATTCGTCCAAGGTGATGTGCTCCGGCAGGAGTTCCGCGCACAGGCCGTGACCCTTGCAGGACGTCCAGTCGATGTCGATCGTTGCCGGCTCGTGGCTCTGGGGCATGTCAGCTCCTCTCGTTGGGGACGGGCAGCAGCGGGGTCGCGTCCGTCGCCGTGCAGTGGCCGGTCGCGTGGGCGTCGAGTTCGGCGGCGAAGGTGGTCAGGGCCGAGCGGACCAGGCGGACCGTGCCGTCGGGATGGTGGCAGGCGCCGCGCCCTTCGACGAGGCCGGCCCAGCGGGCGACGTCCGCGCGGACCGTGCCCTGAGGACCGGGGGCGGCCAGGGTCTGGAAGGCGGCGGCGATCCGCGGCAGGCCGTTGAGACAGGGGCCGCACTGGCCTGCCGACTCCAGGGCCAAGTACCGCAGGACGCGGGCGGTTTCGGCGAGACCGCAGTGGTCGGTGGGCAGCGCGGCGAGCACACCCGCCCCCAGGTTGGCTGTACTGAGCGGGAGTTGGGCGGCCTCGTGGGCCGGGATCCAGGTGCCGTGGTAGCCACCGACGAGGACCGCTCCGGTGGGCCCCAGTGGCAGCAGCCTGCCGATCGGCATCCCGAACGGAGCCTCGACGACCCGCACTTCGCGCCCGGGTATGTGCACCGTGCACAGCGCGCTGCCGGGTTCCGAGGGCGTCCCGGCGGCCCGGAACCAGTCGGCGCCGTAACGGGCGATCAGCGCCAGGTGGGCCAGGGTCTCGACGTTCTGGACGAGGGTGGGGGCCCGGCGCACTCCGTGTTCCCGCACCGGCGGGCGCTGATGCTGCGGGAGTGCGGCGCCGCCGGAGACGTACGAGGCGAGGGCGGAGGACTGGCCGGACAGGAACCGTCGGGGAACCCGGACGACCTTGACGGACAGCGGGTCGCGACGGCGTTCGGCGAGGGCCGCCTCCAGATAGCTCGCGCCCGCCTCCACGGCGAGGTACGCCTCCCCGGCACCGACCGCCTCGGCCGCCAACTGGAGCCCGTCCAGGACCAGATGGGGCGAGAGATGCAGCAGCGTCCTGTCCTTGCGGCTCGCGGGCTCCCCCTCGGCACCGTTGGCGACGACCACCGGGGCACGGCCGGTCCGGCGTCCGGTGTCGGCCACGGAGACGAGTTTGCGGTAGGTGGCGAAGGCTGCTCCGCCGCGCCCGGTGAGGCCCGACTCGGCGACGGACCGCAGGAGTTGGGGTGGACTGCCGTACGCGACGGGCCCGTAACGCTGCTCGTGGGTGGTGAGGTCGGCCGGGGCGCCGCCGGGGCGCCGCCGGGGGCCAGGAGGCGGGGCGACATGAGGACCTCGGTGTACGTGGCGGTCATGAGCGGGCCCCTTCGAGCGTGCGTTCCGGTGTGTGGAGCAGGGCTGCCGGGGTCCGGCGGGAGGCGCGTGCGGCGTGGGCCGTGCGGAGGCCGAAGGCGGCGAGGACGGCGGCGACGCAGGACACCGTCAGCCAGGTCATCCAGTCGGCGCCGGTGTCCGTGCCGATGCCGATGCCGTGGACGAGGGCGATCGGCCAGGAGACATACGCGAGCCAGTGCACGGCACGCCAGGTGCGGTGGCCGAGGCGGGCGCGCAGCAGGCTGGTGACCAGTACCGCGAGCATCAGGTCGAGGGCGACCGTGCCGAGGCCCAGCCACAGGGGCTGGTAGTCGGAGACGAAGGGGACGAGGGCGTCGAGGGGTGTGATGTCGACGTAGCCGTCGATCACCGCGACGGCTACGTGGAGCGCGAGGAAGGCGGTGGCGGAGAGGGAGAGGGTGCGGTGGAGGGTGACGGTGCCGAATCTGGGCAGGCCGGGGAGTCTGGCCCGCAGTCTCACCGCGATGCCCAGCAGGACGACGACGGTGAGGAGGACCAGGCATACGGCGCCTGTTGCCCGGTTGGCGTACCAGAGGGTTTCGGAGGTCATGCGGATCCCTCCGGGGACGTGGCGGTACGGGTGGTGACCGAGAGGGGCCAACCCGGCGTCGTGACGACCGTTCCGTCTCCCGTCACCAGCCGTGCCGGGAGGCCCAGCTTCGTCAGCCAGAGTTCCGCGCCCGCCCCTTTCACCAGGGCCGCCGTGGTCGCCGCGTTGGCGTCGGCGCAGTTGGCCGCCGCGACGGAGACCGTGCGCCAGGGGGTGCGGGCGGAGAGGCCGGTCTTCGGGTCGATGATGTGGTGGAGGGTGTGCTCGCCCCGGCGCCAGTGGCGGGCGGCCGTGCCGGAGGTGGCGAGGCCGCCGCTGTGCAGGCCGATCGTGGCGTACGGGCCCTGGGCGGGCGGCTCCTCCGCCGGGCCGGTGACGTCCTGGACGCGGATGCGCCAGCCGCCCGCCGGGGGCTCACCCGCGACCGCCGTGTCGCCGCCGAGGCTCACCAGGACTCCGCACCCGGCGGTCCGGGCGAGTGTTCGCGCGGCCCGGTCGGCGGCCCAGGCCTTGGCGGTGGCGCCCAGGTCGAGGCGGATGCCGGACGGGACGGTGACCGTGCCGGTCGCGCGGTCCAGGTGTATCCGGCGCCAGCCGGGGACGCGCCGCACGGCGAGCCGTACCGGGCGGTCGTCCTCCTGGACGAGGGTGAAGTCGCGGTCGTAGCCGAGGGCTTCCAGTGCCGAGCCGACCGTCGGGTCCACGGCTCCGTCGGTCGCCTCGGCCGCGCGCAGCGCCACCGCCAGTGCCTCGGCGAGCAGCGGGCTGACCCGGGTCGGGCGGCCGTCGGTGGCGTCCAGGGCGGAGAGTTCGGAGTCGGCACGGAAGCGGCTGCAGGTGGCGTCGACCTCGGCCAGCTGGCGGGCCAGAAGGAGGTTGCAGGCGTCCAGCAGGGCCGGGTCGGTGGTGACGAGCCGGACGCTGGTACCGAGGGCACGCCAGTCGGCGGCGGCCGTGGGGCGGACGGCGGTGGTCATCACGACGCCCCCGAGGTGGAGTCGGCGGAGCCGCTGGAGTCCGAGGAGGTCAGATCGTCCGAGGAGGACTGGAGGCCGGCGGACGAGGAGTCGGATGAGCTCGATGAGTCCGATGACGCCGTATCCGTACTGGTGTCGGTACTCGTGCTGGTGTCGGTACTCGTGCTGGTGTCGGTACTCGTGCTGCTGCTCGAACTGGATGTCGAGTCCGAGGTGCTGCTCGCGGTCGTCGCCGCGTCCGACTCCATCGTGCCGACGAGGGCGAACACCCCGGCCGCCGCGGCCAGCGAGACCGCCGCCGCCACGGCCGCCGTACGCCGCATCCCTCTGCGCACCGCCGCGGCGGCTCCCCGCTCCTGCTCCTTGACCGTCATGGCCGTTCCCCTCCATAGGATGTGACTCGGTGTCACGTCCTACGTTCGGGGAACGGCCTGAGAGAAGTCTGTGAGGCGTCCATACGCCTCCCGAGAACTCTCTGAGAGCCGGATTTAAATCCCGCCCGTTGTCAGGCGGTGGCGGTCAGGCGGGCGATCGCTTCCTCGACCGTCAGTTCCTCGCGCTCGCCCGTCCGGCGGTCCTTCAGTTCGAGGACGCCCTCGGCCGAACGGCGGCCCGCCACCAGGATCTTCGGTACGCCGATCAGCTCGGCGTCCGTGAACTTGACGCCCGGGGAGACGCCGGCCCGGTCGTCGACGAGGACGCGGGCGCCGGCCGCGGCCAGCCTGTCGGAGACGTCGAGGGCCAGTTCGGTCTGGAGGGCCTTGCCGGCGGCGACGACATGGACGTCGGCCGGGGCGATCTCCTTGGGCCAGCACAGGCCCTGCTCGTCGGCGTGCTGCTCGGCGAGGGCCGCGACCGCGCGGGAGACGCCGATGCCGTACGAGCCCATGGTCACGCGGACCGGCTTGCCCTGCTGGCCGAGGACGTCGAGGCCGAGGGCGTCGGCGT
This sequence comes from Streptomyces kryoterrae, assembly GCF_054072135.1. Lineage (NCBI taxonomy): Bacteria > Bacillati > Actinomycetota > Actinomycetes > Kitasatosporales > Streptomycetaceae > Streptomyces > Streptomyces kryoterrae. Next base: position 2,726,669 of record NZ_CM133358.1, read on the forward strand.
ACTTGCGGCCGAGCTGGAAGATGTGGCCGATCTCGATGGCGCGGTCCAGCTTCAGACCGGTGCCGCAGGCCGGGCAGGGGTCGCCTTCCCGGACGACGACGGAGTCGATGTACCCGTCGACCTCGAAGTCACGGCCTGCGACGACGTTCTTCGCGTGCAGGCCCGCCTTGTTGGCGCCGGTGATCCAGGCGGTGCCGGGGGCGATGCGCGGGTCGGCGAAGTAGCGGACCTTCTCCAGGCCCTGCGGGCCGACGTAGCCGCGTACGAGGTCGTCGCGGCCCGTGAAGTCCTCGGCCGTGACGAGTTCGACGACGGCGGGCGCGAAGTGCGCCTCGACCTTGCCCAGGTCGACCTCACGGTCGCCGGGGACGCCGATCGCGACGATCTCGCCGTCCACCTTGACCAGGAGGTTCTTGAGGGTGGCGGAGGCGGCGACCTCCAGGTACGCGGCGAGCGTCTCGATGGTCGGGGTGTCGGGGGTGGGGATCTCTTCGAGGGCGGGGACGGCCGACCCGTCCACCGGCTGGAGCGCGTACGTGATCGCCTCGGTGTTGGCGGCGTAGTCGCAGTTGGGGCAGTCGGCGAAGGTGTCCTCGCCGGCGGCGGCCGGGGCGAGGAACTCCTCGGACTTGGAGCCGCCCATGGCGCCCGCGGTGGCGGCGCAGATGCGGTAGTCGAGGCCGAGACGCGCGAAGATCTTCTGGTACGCCTCGCGGTGCAGGGCGTACGACTTGGCCAGGCCCTCGTCCTCCGTGTCGAAGGAGTAGGAGTCCTTCATCAGGAACTCGCGGCCACGCAGGATGCCGGCGCGCGGGCGGGCCTCGTCGCGGTACTTGTTCTGGATCTGGTAGAGGATCACGGGCAGGTCCTTGTAGGACGTGCACTGGTCCTTGACCAGGAGGGTGAAGATCTCCTCGTGGGTCGGGCCGAGGAGGTAGTCGCCGCCCTTGCGGTCGTTGAGGCGGAACAGCTCGGGGCCGTACTCGTCCCAGCGGCCGGTCGCCTCGTACGGCTCCCTCGGCAGCAGGGCGGGCAGCGTGACCTCCTGGGCGCCGATGGCGTCCATCTCCTCGCGGACGACGCGCTCCACGTTGGCCAGAACCTTCTTGCCGAGCGGCAGCCAGGACCACAGACCGGCGGCGGTACGGCGTACATAACCGGCCCTGACCAGCAGTTTGTGGCTGAGCACCTCGGCGTCGGCGGGGTCGTCACGCAGTGTCTTGACCATCAAACGGGACATGCGCTGGACCTGGGCCTGGGCCATGATTCTCGACTCCTGCTGCGTAAGGGTGATGGCAGGAGGTTAGCCGGGGGGTGCGGGACGGTGGAAATCGATACGCCGGTGCGGACAGATCAGCGGCGGCGCAGAGGCAGCGGGGCGCCCATCACCGCGTACGGCTTCGGGGCGCTGGGGAAGAGGACCTGGCGGGCCAGGTCCTCGTAGCCGAGGGAGTGGTAGAGGCCGCGGGCCGGGCTGTCGGTGTCGATCGCGGAGAGGATCGAGCGGGGTTCGGCGGCGGAGTCGGTGATGGCGGTGATGAGGGCGCGGCCGACGCCGATGTTCTGGAAGGTCGGGTGGACGTGCAGTTCGGTGATCACGAAGGAGTCGTCGAGCCAGGCGTCGTGGCCCTGTCTGCGCAGATACGGCTCGACGACGGTGGACCACCAGTGCGTACGGTCGTTCGGCATGCCGTACACGAACCCGGCGAGCCGTCCTTCGGGGGTGGTCGCGCCGAGCGCGCGGGCGCCGGGGTAGGTCAGGTGCCGCAGGACGATCTGCCTGCGTACGGCGACCTCGTCGGCGCCGAGCCCGAACGCCACGGCCTGGACGGCGAGCGCCTCGTCGACCCGGGCGGCGAGGTCGAGGGTGCCGACGACCACGTCGTGGGGGCGGGGGTGACGGTGGTCCTGACCGGGGAAGCGCGGCATGTCGGGAGACTACAGGGGGTGCGGAGTGTCCTTGCGGGGCGCGGGCCGGATGTGGCTGACCCCCATACCCCCGGATCGCCCGGACGACGGGGGTCGTCTCAGAACAGGACGCTCATGAACGCGCCGACTTCCCTGAAGCCCACCCTCAGATATGTCCGGCGGGCGGGGGTGTTGAAGTCGTTCACATACAGGCTGACCAACGGGGCCACGTCCGCGAGGGCGTAGCGCAGTACGGCGGCCATGCCCGGGGCGGCGAGGCCCTGGCCGCGGTATTCGGGGGCCACCCATACGCCCTGGATCTGGCAGGCCTGCGAGGTCGCGGCGCCGATCTCGGCCTTGAAGGCGACCTTGCCGTGCTTGTCGAGGCGGGCGAAGGAGCGCCCGGAGCCGACCAGTTCGGCGACCCTCGCCTGGTAGAGGAGCCCGCCGTCGCCGGCGAGTGGCGAGATTCCGACCTCCTCGGTGAACATCGCCACGCACGCCGGCATGATCGTCTCCATCTCCTCCTTGAGGATGCGGCGGACGTATGGATCCGGGGTGATGACGGAGGGGTCGGGCAGCCGGTCGGTGACCATGAGGGGCTGGTGGCGGCGGACTTCCCTGGCCGGGCCCCAGTTCGGTTCGAGCAGCCGCCACAGCAGGGTGGTGGCCTCGGCGGGGCCGACGATGGAGGAGCAGCGGCGGCCGGCTCGTCTGGCGCGGTCGGCGAAGGCGCGTACGGCACGCGGGGTGGCGCAGATCGGGACGAGGTTGGCGCCCGCGTAGCAGAGGCTGGTGAGCATGCCGTCCTCGTACCAGCCCCACATCTCGCCGCCGAGGCGCCAGGGGTCGAGGCCTGCCACCTGGACACGGGAGGTCACGAAGGCGTTCGCGACCGGCTCGCGGCCGAGGACGGCGAGCGCGGCGTCCAGGTCGCCCGGGTCGAGTACCCGGGAGGTGGTCTGCGTCAACACGTGCGGGGCCTCACCGATGCGGTCTGCTGATCTCCGCACTGTACCCGCGGAAGCTGAGCGGCGTCGCCCTGTGGTGGGCGCCGCTCGCTTGCCGGTGAAGGTTGGCTCGGCCTGCCGTCGTTCCTGGGGGCTGCGCCCCCAGACCCCCCTTCGCGCTGAACGCGCTCGTCCTCAAACGCCGGACGGGCTGAAAGATCAAGCCCCGGCCGGCAAATCCAGCCCCTTGGGGGTCCCCCCTCTGGGGGAGATTGAGGAGCGGGGGTTCGGGGGCAGCGCCCCCGAGGACGGGACGGGTAGGGGCGGCGGGGGCGAATATCAGCCCGCCACGGACACCGACGGCTCCCCGGAAGCGATTCCGTCCGCCTCCATCTGCTCGGCGATCTTCATCGCCTCCTCGATCAGCGTCTCGACGATCTTCGACTCGGGGACCGTCTTGATGACCTCGCCCTTCACGAAGATCTGCCCCTTGCCGTTGCCGGACGCGACGCCGAGGTCCGCCTCGCGGGCCTCGCCGGGGCCGTTCACCACGCAGCCCATGACCGCGACGCGCAGCGGGACCTCCATGCCCTCCAGGCCGGCCGTGACCTCTTCGGCCAGCTTGTAGACGTCGACCTGGGCGCGCCCGCACGACGGGCACGACACGATCTCCAGGCCGCGCTGGCGCAGGTTCAGCGACTCCAGGATCTGGTTGCCGACCTTGATCTCCTCGACCGGCGGCGCGGACAGCGAGACGCGGATCGTGTCGCCGATGCCCTCGCTGAGCAGCGCGCCGAAGGCGACGGCCGACTTGATGGTGCCCTGGAAGGCGGGACCGGCCTCGGTGACTCCGAGGTGGAGGGGGTAGTCGCAGGCCTCCGCGAGCTGCCGGTAGGCGTTGACCATGATCACCGGGTCGTTGTGCTTGACGGAGATCTTGATGTCCCGGAAGTCGTGCTCCTCGAAGAGCGACGCCTCCCACAGCGCCGACTCGACGAGCGCCTCCGGGGTGGCCCTGCCGTATTTCTGGAGCAGTCGCCTGTCGAGCGACCCGGCGTTCACGCCGATACGGATCGGCGTGCCGTGGTCCTTGGCGGCGCGCGCGATCTCCTTGACCTGGTCGTCGAACTGCTTGATGTTGCCGGGATTCACCCGGACCGCGGCGCAGCCGGCCTCGATCGCTGCGAACACGTACTTCGGCTGGAAGTGGATGTCGGCGATCACCGGGATCTGCGACTTGCGCGCGATGGTCGCCAGCGCGTCCGCGTCGTCCTGCGTGGGGCACGCGACGCGCACGATCTGGCAGCCGGACGCCGTCAGCTCGGCGATCTGCTGGAGCGTGGCCCCGATGTCCGACGTACGCGTCGTCGTCATCGACTGCACCGACACCGGGGCGTCTCCGCCCACGGCGACCGAACCGACCTGGATCTGTCGGCTCTTCCGGCGTTCGGCGAGCTTGGTCGGAACGGACGGCATGCCGAGAGAAATCGCAGTCATCTGCTGTGCAACCCCAAGTTGTGGTTCAAGGTCCGGTCCCGGGAACAGCGGGCTCCGGACTTCGAGATTACGGCACGTGCCCATGCCCGGGCACTCCCCCACCTCGAATGCACTCGGCGGGGGACCCCCATCGCACGTAAACCCACTCAATGGAGAACGGCCGGGCGCAGCGGAGTGCTTCCGCTGTGCCCGGCCGCCGCGAACCGCGCGGGAAACCCTTTGTGGCTAGGAGATGCGCACGGGGTTGACCACGTCCGCCACCAGGACCAGCAGCGTGAAGCAGATGAAGAGTCCCGCCACCACATAGGCGACCGGCATCAGCTTCGCCACGTCGAACGGGCCCGGGTCCGGGCGCTTCAGCACCTTCGCCGTGGTCCGGCGCAGCGACTCCCACAGGGCGCCCGCGACATGGCCGCCGTCGAGCGGCAGCAGCGGGAGCATGTTGAAGAGGAAGAGGGACAGGTTGAAGCCCGCCACCAGCAGCAACGCCATCCCAAGCTGTTGGCTGGGCGGGATGTCCAGGGTGAAGATCTCGCCGCCCACGCGGGCCGCGCCGACCACGCCCATCGGGGAGTCCGCCGCGCGTTCGCCGCCGTCGAAGGCCGCGTTCCACAGGGCGGGGATCTTGCCGGGCAGGCTCGCGATCGAGTCGACGGCCTCGCCCATCCGGTCGCCCATCCAGGTCACCGACTCGCCGAAGTCCTGACGGACGACGCCTCTGGCCGCGCCGAAGCCGAGGAAGCCCGCCGTGACGTACTGGCCCTGGACGATCTGGCCGTTGGAGTCCTTCTTCGCGACCTGGTTCGTGGCGATCTTCGCGTGGAGGGTGACCTGCTCTCCCTTGCGGTCGACGACGATCGCCACCTCCTTGCCGGGGTTCGCGCGGATCTCGTCCGAGAGCTTGTTCCAGGTGTCGACCTGGACCCCGCCGAAGGAGAGGATCTTGTCGCCCGCCTTGAGGCCGGCCGCCGCGGCCGGGGAGGCCTCGTCGGTCTTGCGGCAGTCGTCGCGGCCCTCGCTCTGGGCGATGACGCACTGCGAGACCGAGCTGACGGCGGTGGTCTCCTGCGCGATGCCGAAGCCCATGAGGACGGTCAGGAACAGTGCGACCGCGAGGATCAGGTTCATGAACGGGCCCGCGAACATCACGATGACGCGCTTCCACGGCTTGCGCGTGTAGAACAGGCGCTTCTCGTCGCCCGGCAGCATCTCCTCGAAGGAGTGGGCGCGCGCGTCCTCGATCATCCCACGCCAGGGGGAGGTCGAGCGGGCCTCTATGCGGCCGTCCGGGCCCGGCGGGAACATCCCGATCATGCGGATGTAGCCGCCGAACGGGATCGCCTTGATGCCGTACTCGGTGTCACCCTTCTGGCGCGACCAGATCGTCGGGCCGAAGCCGACCATGTACTGCGGTACGCGGATGCCGAAGAGCTTCGCCGTCGAGAGATGGCCCAGCTCGTGCCAGGCGATCGACACCAGCAGGCCGATCACGAAGACGACTATGCCGAGGATCATCATCAGTGCCGTCATGCACGGGCCTCCGCCGCTTGCTGTGTCTTCGTCTGTTGTGTCAGTTCCCGGGCCCTAGAGCGTGCCCAGGACTCCGCTTCAAGGACGTCCGAGACGGTCAGGGAAGTTCCCGTACGAGGGGTGCCGTGCTCCTCGACCACCCGGGTCACGGTCTCCATGATTCCGTTGAACGGTAGCCCGCCGCTGCGGAACGCCTCCACGCACTCCTCGTTCGCCGCATTGAACACCGCGGGGGCCGTGCCCGCGAGCTTCCCGACATGCCGGGCGAGGCCGACCGACGGGAACGCCTCGGTGTCGAGCGGGAAGAACTCCCACGTCGACGCCTTGCTCCAGTCGAACGCGGGGGCCGCGTCCGGGACCCGCTCCGGCCAGCCGAGGCCGATCGCGATGGGGCCACGCATGTCGGGGGGCGTGGCCTGGGCCAGTGTCGATCCGTCCGTGAACTCAACCATCGAGTGGACATACGACTGCGGGTGCACGACCACCTCAATGCGGTCGAAGGGAATGTCGTAGAGGAGGTGTGCCTCGATCACCTCCAGGCCCTTGTTGACGAGCGTCGCGGAGTTGATCGTGATCACCGGGCCCATCGCCCAGGTGGGGTGCGCGAGCGCGTCCTCGACCGTCACGTCGGCCAGCTGCGCCTTCGTACGGCCGCGGAAGGGGCCGCCGGAGGCCGTGACCACGAGCTTGCGCACATCGGACCGGGTGCCGGCCGCCAGGGCCTGGAACAGGGCCGCGTGCTCGGAGTCGACCGGGATGATCTGGCCCGGTCCGGCGAGCGCCTTGACCAGCGGGCCGCCGACGATGAGCGACTCCTTGTTGGCGAGCGCGAGGGTGCGGCCCGCCTCCAGGGCGGCGAGGGTGGGGGCGAGGCCGATGGAGCCGGTGATGCCGTTCAGCACCGTGTGGCAGTCGGCGGCGGCGAGGTGGGTGGCCGCCTGCGGTCCGGCGAGGATCTCGGGGAGCGGCTCGCCTGCGCCGTACCGCGTGCTCAGCGCCTCGCGCAGGGCCGGTACGGCGTCCTCGCGGGCCACCGCGACCGTGCGCACGCGCAGCCGGTGCGCCTGCTCGGCGAGGAGCTCGACCCGGCCGCCCGCGGCGGAGAGCCCGGTGACTCGGAAGCGGTCCGGGTTGCGCAGCACGAGGTCGATGGCCTGGGTGCCGATCGACCCGGTGGAACCGAGGATCACCACGTCCCTGGCGCCGCCTCCGGCTACGGGGTCGAAGACGAGGTGCGGGTCTGCGAGTGGGGCTGGACTGTCGCTCATCCCTCCATTGTGGCCGTTGCCACCGACAGTGAGGACAGGGCGTCCCCCGGGCCGAGTGTCCATAAGCGAAACCGACATAAAGATCGTGTGATAACACTTCTTTCCTGATCGGTGGACGACCGGTCAGTCGTGGACGAAATCCTTGGGGGGATCTCGATGCGCATTCGACGCGCTGCCCTGCCCGCGCTCGCGGGCGCCGTTGCCCTGACCGGCGCGGTACTCAGCACTCCGGCCGAGGCGGCCGGCGGGGTGGTCATCCGGCACGTGTGGTTCGACAGTCCGGGCTCGGACAACGGCTCCAACGCCTCCCTCAACGGGGAGTGGGTGGAGATCAAGAACACCAGCTCGGCGCCCATATCACTCAAGGGCTGGATCCTGAAGGACGTCGCCAATCACAAGTACACCTTCGCCAATCTGAGGATCGGCGCGGGCAAGACCATGAAGATCCGCACCGGCAAGGGGACGGACACCGCGGCCACCAAGTTCCAGAACCGGCGCGCGTACGTCTGGAACAACACCAGCGACACGGCGATCCTGACGAGAGCGAACGGGTCGAAGGTCGACGACTGCAAGTGGACGACCAGCGACCCGAGCGACAAAGCCTGCTAGGCGCTCCGCTGTAGGGCCGGAACACAGCCCCGCGCCCCAGTGGGGCGCGGGGTCCTCTCACCGGATGGGACGGTGGACGTTCTCCTGTTTCGTCGGGCCCGGGGTGGCGTCCGCGATCCAGGGGCCCTCGCCCGAGAGGTCGACGACGCCCTCCTCCAGCCAGGTGTACGTGCCGGCGAGGACGCCCCTGACCACCGCGCGGTCGACGTCGTCGGTGTTGGTCCACAGGCGGCCGAAGAGTTCCTCGACACGGACGCGGGCCTGGCGGCAGAAGGCGTCGGCCAGTTGGTAGGCCTCGTGGCCGTTCTGCCCCTGGGCGCGCAGGAGTTCGGCGCGTACGCAGGCCGCGCTCATCGCGAACAGTTCGGCGCCGATGTCGACGATCCGGCCGAGGAAGCTCTGCTTGGTCTCCATCCGGCCCTGCCAGCGGGACATGGCGTAGAAGGTCGAGCGGGCCAGCTTGCGGGCACTGCGCTCGACGTAGCGCAGATGCGGCGAGAGGTCGACGCCGTCGCGCTTGAACTCGGCGTACGAGCGCGGGAGTTGTCCGGCTCCGGTGACCAGTTTGGGCAGCCACTTGGCGTAGAAGACACCGGCGTTCGCGCCCGCCTTCGCCTTGTCCGACAGCGACTTGTCGGGGTCGATGAGGTCACCGGCGACCGTCAGATGGGCGTCGACGGCCTCGCGGGCGATCAGCAGATGCATGATCTCCGTCGAGCCCTCGAAGATGCGGTTGATCCGGAGGTCGCGCAGGACCTGTTCGGCGGGGACAGCCCGTTCGCCGCGGGCGGCCAGCGACTCGGCGGTCTCGAAGCCGCGTCCGCCGCGGATCTGCACGAGCTCGTCGGCCATCAGCCAGGCCATCTCGGAGCCGTACAGCTTGGCGAGGGCGGCCTCGATGCGGATGTCGTTGCGGTTCTCGTCGGCCATCTGGGAGGAGAGGTCGAGGACGGCTTCCAGGGCGAAGGTGGTGGCCGCGATGAAGCTGATCTTCGCGCCGACCGCCTCGTGCAGCGCGACCGGCTTGCCCCACTGCTCCCGTACGCCCGACCACTCCCGGGCGATCTTCAGACACCACTTCCCGGCGCCCACGCACATCGCGGGCAGTGACAGGCGGCCCGTGTTCAGTGTCGTCAGGGCGATCTTGAGACCCGCGCCCTCGGGGCCGATCCGGTTGGCGGCCGGGACCCGCACCTGGTGGAGGCGGGTGACGCCGTTCTCCAGGCCGCGCAGGCCCATGAAGGCGTTGCGGTGCTCGACGGTGACGCCCTCGGAGGCGGTCTCGACGACGAACGCGGTGATGCCGCCCTTGTGGCCCTCGGACTTCGGTACGCGGGCCATGACGACGAGGAGGTCGGCGACGACTCCGTTGGTCGTCCAGAGCTTCACGCCGTCCAGGACGTAGTCGTCGCCGTCCGGTACCGCGCTGGTGGCGAGCCGCGCCGGGTCGGAGCCGACGTCCGGCTCCGTCAGCAGGAACGCGGAGATGTCGGTGCGGGCGCAGCGCGGCAGGAACTCGTCCTTCTGCTCCTGGGTGCCGAAGAGCTTGAGCGGCTGCGGTACGCCGATCGACTGATGGGCGGAGAGCAGCGCGCCGAGGGCCGGGTTCGCGGAGCCGACCAGGGCGAGCGCCTTGTTGTAGTAGACCTGGGTGAGGCCGAGGCCGCCGTACTTGGTGTCGATCTTCATGCCGAGGGCGCCGAGCTCCTTGAGCCCGTTGACCACCTCGTCCGGGATCCGGGCCTCGCGCTCGATGCGGGCCGCGTCGATCTTCGTCTCGCAGAAGTCGCGCAGCTCGGCGAGGAACGCCTCGCCGCGTCGCGCGTCCTCGGCGGGCGGGAGGGGGTGCGGGTGGATGAGGTCGAGCCGGAAGCGGCCGAGGAACAGTTCCTTGGCGAAGCTGGGCTTGCGCCAGCCCTGCTCCCGGGCGGCCTCCGCCACCTGGCGGGCCTCCCGCTCGGTGACTGCGGGTTTGACTGGGGGGCTAGCTGGGCTTGCGGACATGAGGCACACCTCGCCGCGAATCGGGATCTTGAGGACCGTACGTTACTGATCGGTGCTACTCGATCGTTGGTACCCGATTACGGGCGACCCCACCAGTCCTCGCGCAGCCAACGGCCGGGACAGACCCTCGGCGCCCCGCCCGTCGGCCGACGCCGACCGATCGGGCCCAGCACTCCTCAACGGGCACCGCTGGGTGGGAAAGTTGCCATGGTGGCCGAGAAGGCCCCGAAAAACCTTGTCGAAGCGCTTCGACAACATATGGACACCCAACCCGGGTGGGGATACTGTCGTTCCACCCCTCACTCGCTGTTATACGTCGCTGTTATCCATTACGCGCACTGTCGAAGCGCTTCACACAATGCTTGGAGAGCTGGATGGTCACTCTCGCCGAGGTCGCCCAGCACGCCGGAGTCTCGGCGAGCACGGTGAGCTATGTCCTCAGCGGCAAGCGGTCCATCTCCGTGGGGACCCGGCAGCGGGTCGAGCAGAGCATCCAACAGCTCGGCTATCACCCGAACGCGGGAGCCCGGGCGCTGGCGAGCAGTCGCTCCAACATCGTCGCCCTGATGGTCCCGCTGCGTACGGACATGTACGTGCCGGTGATGATGGAGATCGCCATCGCGGTGGCCACCAGCGCCCGCACCTACGGGTACGACGTGCTGCTGCTGACCGGCGAGGAGGGCCCCGACGCCGTGCGCCGGGTGACCGGCAGCGGGCTCGCCGACGCGATGATCCTGATGGACGTCGAACTCGACGACGAGCGGCTGCCGTTGCTGCGCGAGACGGACCAGCCGTCCGTGCTCATCGGACTGCCGGCCGCCACCGAGGGCCTGACCTGCGTCGACCTCGACTTCGGGGCGACGGGCGCGCTGTGTGCCGAGCACCTCGCGGAGCTCGGGCACCGGGACATCGCCGTCATCGGCGAGGCGCCCGCGGTCTACGAACGGCACACCGGTTTCGCCGAGCGCACGCTCGACGGACTCCGGTCCCGGTCGAGGGAGTTGGGGGTGCGGGTGCTGCACCGGCCGTGCGAGGGCGGGTTCGACGCGATGACGGTGACCCTGGCCAGGATCTTCGACGAACGGCCGGGCACCACGGGGTTCGTCGTGCAGAACGAGTCGGCGGTCGAGCCGCTGCTCGCGCTACTGCGCCAGCAGGGGCGGGCGGTGCCGGAGGACGTGTCGGTCATCGCCGTCTGCCCGGACCAGGTCGCCACCCAGGCCTCGGTGCGGCTGACGTCCGTCGCCATTCCCGCACAGGAGATGGGGCGCCGCGCCGTGGAACTGCTGATCGCCAAGCTCGAAGGGCGCGGTAGCGACGAAGTCGCACTGATCGCTCCCGAGTTGTCGGTGCGTGCGAGTACGGGACCGGCCCCGGCCACTTCCTGATCCTCGGCCACTTCCTCCTCCTCGCTCGCAGTCCCCGCTCACAACCGAAAACCTCGCCCGCCGAAAACACCCAACGCCCGCTCCTCCAAAGGTCGTTGGGGCACCTCAGCCTGTCCCGGACCGGCCGCCGGAGCCGTGCCGGGGTCCCCCGCAGCCACCCCTTCCCCACTCCTTCCTTCAGGAGCCGCCACGTGAACCAGCCCGCCGAATCCCTGCCCCCGTCAGGCGCGGTCAGCCTCGCGCAGTCCTCCCCCACCGTCGGTACGTTCCGTGAGCGGGACGGTGCGCTGGAGTGGAGCGGCCGGCAGGAGACCGTACGGATAGAACCCTGGGGCCCGGACGCGGTCCGGGTCCGGACCCGGCTCGGCGGGCCGGTCCTGGAGGGGCTCCCGGGTGCCCTGCTGGACGCGCCGGAGTCGACGCCGTACACCGTCAAGACCGAGGACGGCCAGGGGCAGTTGACCGTCGGGGCGTTGACCGTCGAGGTGAGCGTCGAGGGTCTGATCCGCTTCCTGCGCACCGATGACGCGGCCGAGTTGCTCGCCGAGGAGCGGGCGCACTTCTGGTGGCCGGGCTCGCGTCTCTACACGGCCGTCGGCAACGGCTACCACCGGCTGGAGCAGCGGTTCGCCGCCTACGAGGACGAGAAGCTGTACGGGCTCGGGCAGCACCAGCACGGCCGGTTCGACCAGAAGGGTGTCGTGCTGGACCTGGTGCAGCGCAACGCCGAGGTGTCCGTGCCGGTGCTCACCTCCAGCCGCGGCTACACACTGCTGTGGAACAGCCCGGCGATCGGGCGGGTGGAGCTGGCGGGCAACGGGACGCGCTGGGTGGCGGATTCGGCCCGGCAGATCGACTACTGGATCACGGCCGGGCAGCCGGCCGACGCCCAGCGGCGCTACAGCGCGGTGACGGGACGTACGCCGATGCTGCCGGAGTGGGCGGCGGGCTTCTGGCAGTGCAAGCTGCGCTACCGCACCCAGGACGAACTCCTCGACGTGGCAAGGGAGTACAAGCGGCGCGGACTGCCGCTGCGGGCGATCGTGTGCGACTTCTTCCACTGGACGCATCTGGGCGACTGGAAGTTCGACCCGGCCGAGTGGCCCGACCCGGCCGCCATGGTCCGGGAGTTGGCGGAGATGGGCGTCAAACTCGTCGTCTCCGTCTGGCCCTCGGTGTCGCCGCTCTCCGAGAACCACCAGCTCATGGAGCAGCGCGGTTACTTCATCGGAACGCAGTACGGCCCGATGGCGCACGCCGACTGGCCGGACAAGGGTGTCGCGTCCACCGTCCAGGTCGCGTTCTACGACGCCACGAACCCGGAGGCCCGCGAGTTCGTGTGGTCGAAGATCCGCGACAACTACCTTGCCCCGTACGGCATCACGGCCTTCTGGCTGGACGCCTGCGAGCCGGAGCTGAAGCCGGGCTTCCCGGAGAACCTGCGGTACTGGGCGGGCCCCGGCCTGGAGGTCGGCAACCTGTACCCGGTGGAGAACGCCCGCACCTTCTACGAGGGCCTGATCGCGTCCGGCGAGGACGAGGTGATCAGTCTCAACCGCTCGGCGTGGGCGGGCAGTCAGCGCTACGGGGCCGCCCTGTGGTCCGGTGACATCGGCGTCGACTTCCCGACCCTGCGCCGCCAGATCGCGGCCGGGCTCAACACCGCCCTGTCCGGCATCCCCTGGTGGAACACCGACATCGGTGGCTTCCACGGCGGGGACCCGGACGATCCGGCGTACCAGGAGGTGATGGTCCGCTGGTTCCAGTTCGGCGCGCTGTCCCCGCTGATGCGCCTGCACGGCTTCCGTGACCCGGGCCTGCCGCTGGGCCCCGACATGACCGGCGGCCCCAACGAGGTGTGGTCGTACGGTGAGCAGGCCGGCGCGATCCTGGAGCGGTACGTCCACCTCCGCGAGCGCCTGAAGCCGTACGTGCTGCGGGTGATGCGGGAGGCGCACGAGGAGGGGCTGCCGGTGATGCGCCCGCTGTTCCTGGAGTTCCCGGACGACCCTGCGACGTGGTCGGTCGACGACGCGTATCTCTTCGGCCCCGACCTGCTGGTCGCCCCGGTTCTGTCGGCTGGCGCGAGGAGCCGTACGGCGTACCTGCCGGCGGGGGCGACGTGGACGGACGCATGGACCGGTGAGACGTATGAGGGCGGTGTGGCCGTGACGGTGGACGCGCCGCTGGACCGTATCCCGCTGTTCCTGCGGGACGGGGCGAGTCTGCCGATCGCGGGGTAGCGGCTGCCGCCGGCTCATGGGAGGGGCGGTTCGGTTCCGGGGCGGGTGCGGGTGCGTTGTGGCTTGTCGCGCAGTTCCCCGCGCCCCTATAGGGGCGGTCTCCTGATCGCCTGGTAGTGGCCGGAGGCCGGCTCATGGGAGGGGCTGTTCGGTTCCGGGGCGGGTGCGGGTGCGTTGTAGTTCCCGCGGCCCTTTGGGGTGGGGGCGGTGAGTTCGTCAACTTGCGCTTTTAGCACACTGGTTCGGCGCACTTGTCCTGCTGTCCCCGTGGAAAGGAACCCCGTCTCGTGACTGGCACTCCCCTCCCTCTGTCGCTGGCCAACCTGTTACTGCGGCCCTCGTTGGGTTCCCGGCGCGATCCGGACCGGGTGTTCGACCGGATCGCAGGAAAGGCGGGGCGGGCGGACGGGGACGAGTGGTTCGTCGACGGATTCCGGCCGCTGCTCGCCGAGTGGGCGGCGGACGAGGAGCTGTCTCCGGTCGGCTGGCAGTCCGCGCAGGCCCACGTCCGCCGGCATCTCACCAACCGGGCCCGGGTCCGGCGGCTGATCGCCGAGCACCCCGCCATTGCCCAGGAGCCCGTCGGGAAGCCGGTGTTCGTGGTGGGTCTCCCGCGCACCGCCACCACTCTCACCCACGGCGTGCTGTCCCTCTCCGACGAGCACCGCTGCCCCCGGCTGTGGGAGTTGCTCGCCCCGGGCCTCGAACCGTCGCCCCGTGAGCGGCGGAAGGCGGTCACGTCCGCGCGCCGGACGCTCAACGGCACCTATCTGCTCAGCCCGCGCTTCCGCGAGATCCACCCCATGACCGCCGAGGGCCCCGAGGAGTGCACCTTCCTCCTGCCGCACGCCCTGGTGCCGCTGTCCCAGGCCCGGCTGCCCGAGTACCACGCCCAGCAGTTCGGGCGGGACTTCGTCCCCGACTACCGTCACCTCAAGGAGTGCTTCCAAGTGCTCCAGTACGGTCGGCCGCAGCGTCGCTGGATCCTCAAGTCCCCCATGCACACCGGGAATCTCGACGCCCTGCTCTCCGTGTTCCCGGACGCCACGCTCGTGTGGACCCACCGCGACCCGGTGACCGCCGTCGCCTCGTTCTGCAGCCTGGTCGAGTGCGGTATGACCATCTCCCGGCGCAGAACAGACCTGCACGCCCTCGGCGCCACCTGGCTCGACCTGCTCAGCCGCTCCGTACGGCGCGGACTCGCGGCCCGGGCCGACATCCCCCGCGAGGCCGTGGTGGACGTGCCGTACTCCTGGCTCGGCTCCGACCCCGCCGCGGGCGCCCCGAAGCTCTACGCCGCAGTCGGCGCCCGCTGGACCGAGGCCGACGCCGCCCGGCTCCCCACGGTCGCCACCCACCTCAGAGGCAGCCGCCCCCACCGCTACGACCTGGCCCGCTACGGACTGACCCGCGCCGACGTCGAGGCGGCCTTCGCGGACTACAACGCCCTGCGGGCCGAGGTCGACCGCGCCTGAACGGCGCGCCCGGCCCCGGCCCTGCCACCTGCCTGTCCGTCAGCTGCTGCTGACCGTCAGGCTGTTGGTGGTGAAGTTGAGGCCGCCGGAGGACGAGGTGATCTCGAACCCGAACTGCACGTCACCGATCGTCTCGTTGCCGAACCAGCCCTTGGTGTCCTTGATCCACTTGAGGATCGGCAGGACGTTGACCGTGCCGGACGTCGAGTTCGAGGTGCGGATGAACGAGAAGACCTCGTTCGCGCCGTTGTTGCCCTTGTAGACGGTCCAACTGTGGCCGCCCAGCGTCACGTTGCCCTGCGAGGTGCCGAGCGGGCCGACGGCTCCGGTCTTGTTGACCCAGAGCATGATCTCGTAGTCGTAGTCGGTGTCCCAGATGTCGTACGACGTGTTGTACGCGCCGGACGACGGGACCGAGACGTTGTAGCTGCTGGAGAGCGAACCGAGTGAGGTGATCGACTTGTTGACCACCTTCTTGGAGTTGGGGTAGGACTTGATGCCGCCGGTGTTGGGGTGGTTGGCGTTGACGCCCCAGTTGGTACCGGAGTTGGCCCAGATGCACTGGCTGCCGGCGCCGGAGCCCCAGATGTTGTTGTAGAGGGTGTAGCCGTTCAGCGAGGTGTTGCCCCACTGGTCGCAGGAGCTCCAGACGGCCGCCGAAGCGGGGGCGGAAGCCAGACCGACGGTGGCGCCGAGCGCGAGGGCGGGGGCCAGCATGGCCTTGGTGATCCGGCTCAGCATGCGGGTGCGTGTTGCCATGGGGGTTCCTTCCAAGGGTGGGGGGAAACGCGGGTGTGGGGGTTGTGTGCTGTTCTCTGCTGCGCTGTTCCTCGGTGCGGTTACCGCGGCCCCAGGTCGAGGACGCGGTCCTCTCCGGCGACGAGATCGAGCGTGCGTGCGCCGGAGGAAGTCCTGAGGTCGATCCGGTGGCTGCGGGTGGGGCGTACGACGGCCCGGCCCCGCCCCGGTCCCCAGTCGAGGTCGACCTCCGCGCCGAACCTCGTGCGTACGCCCCGGAGTCGGCCGGTGGGGCAGGCCGCCGGGAGCGCGGGCAGGAGGACCAGCCGGTCGGGGGTCGACTGGATGAGCGCCTCGATGAGCACGGCCGGCAGGGCGTGGGCCGCGTCCGCGTTGTAGACGTCCCGCCCTGGGTAGTGGGCGCTCATCAGGGAGGCGTGGAAGAAGTCCCCGTCGAGCACCTGGCCGAGGGCGTGGGTGACCCGATCGCCGTCGCGGAGGCGGGCCGCGATCAGCGCGTGGTGCAGGTGCCCGTGGGCCGAGTCGTTCTCGGCGCCCCGGAGTTGGAGGGCTCGGTGCGCGGCTGCGGCGAGGTCCGGGGTGTCGTACGGGTTGATCTCGTCGAGGGGCCAGACACCGTAGAGATGGCTGAGGTGCCGGTGGTCGTAGGTGTCGTCGAGGCCGGGCCACGCCCATTCGGCGAGCGCGCCGTCGGCGTTGACGCGGTGCGGTGGGAGCCGGTCGGCCAAGGCCCGCCAGCGGCCGGCCCGTTCGGGGTCGTCGGGGTGGTGGTCGGCGGCGGCGAGCAGGGCGTGCCGGGCCGCCGAGAGGTCCATGGCGGCGTTGACGGTGCCCCAGCTCGCGTTCGCGGGACGGTTCTCGGGTGAGTAGGAGGGGACGACGACGAGGTGGCCGTCGGCGTCGGTGCGGGTGAGGAATTCCTCGTAGAACAGGGCGACTTCGGCGAGCAGGGCGGCCGTACGCGGGTCGCGGACGCCCTCGGTTTCGTCGTGGTCGACGAGGGGCTTGAGCAGCCAGTCGGCGCCGGCCGTCCAGAGCTGGAGCGGATACTCACGGGAGAAGTGGTACGTCAGTCCGGACTCGCCGTCGGTGTGCGCGGGCGCGACCACACCCCGGGTGCCGAAGACCGCGCGGGCGTTCTCCCGCCAGTCGTGCGTCTGGCGGTGCATCAGGGAGGCGTGGGCCTCGGTGACTTCGGGGAGCGCGCCGGCCACCGCCGACGCGGTCTGGAGGTTGAGGTTGGCGTCGGTGGTGAACCCTCCGGACCAGGCGGTGTTCCAGTCGCCGGTCCACAGGCCCACAAGGCGGGGCGGGCACATTCCGCTGGCGGAGAGCAGATGGTAGCGGCCGGCGGCGAAGAGGCGCTCCAGGAGAGCCGGGCTCTTCGCGCGGGTGAGCAACTCCGCGCCGGGCAGGGCGCGTTCGGCCTCGTCGGCGGCGAGGTCGAGGGTGACGCGCTGGTAGGCGGTGCGGTGGAGGGGAGTGTGGCGGGCGAGGAGGCGGTCGTACGTACGCTCTGCGGACCCCGGCTCGCCGTCCGCGTCCGGGAGCAGTGCCCGCAGGGCGCGGGCATGGTCCGCCGTGTCCAGTTCGCCGATGTGCCGGACGACGCGGGTCAGCAGCAGCACGGACTCCGCACCCTCGACCCGGACGCCGGGCGGGGTGAGGGTCGTATCCCCGCCCGGCGTCACCACGAGGGTCACCCCGGTGTACGCGCGCCCGCTGCCCGGGTAGCGGGCGCGGAGGGTGAGCAGGGCACCCTCGGGGGTGCGCACCACGCTCTGGCCGATGCCCAACTCCGTCGGGGCGCCGGGGAGTCGGTGGTCGAGGTCGATGTCGAGGGTGAGACCGGGGGCGCTGGGGCCGCCTGGGCCACGGGTGACGCCAGGGCCGCCAGGGTTACCGGAGCCGCCAGGGTTACCGGAGCCGCCGGTGATACCAGAGCCGCCGGTGACACCAGGGCCACCGGAGCCGCCAGGGCCGCCGCAGTCACCGTTGACGCCGGTGACGTACTGGACGATGACGTCGTCCGCTCGGGACACGAAGACCCGGCTGCGCCAGCCCTTGCATCCGGCGTCGGTGACGCCGGTGGTGAAGTCGACGGACCGTCGATAGTCACGCCCCTCCCCCGCCGGTGCTCCGCCGAGCAGCCGCACCTGGAACGCCGGGTGGAAGGACTGCACCCACTGCAGCTCCCGCCCGTCTGTGAAGGTCTCGGCGGCTGCGGTGTCTCCGGCCAGCAACCGGTCCTGAAGGGCCGCCAGTTGGTCGGCCAGTTGCGGCGGCCGTGCGTGTTCGCCGCCGTTCGGGCGGACGAGGGTGTGGTGGGTGATGACGACACGTTCGTTGTCCGGGGCGCCGAACACCAGGGCGCCATGGCGGCCGTTGCCGCTCAGATAGCCGTCCTCCCAGCGGGCGGCGGGGCGTGGTTCCCAGGTGCCGTGGACAAGTCCGCGGACGGGTCCGTCGGTTGTCATGGCTTCAGCACCGCCACTCCGTACCGGCCCAGCGAGACCTCGTCCATGACGATGCCGCCGGTCAGCAAATCCCGGTGGACACCGGGCACTTGGACGGTCACCGGATCGGAGCCGTGGTTGAGCACGAAGAGCAGCTCACCGCGCCGGACCGCCTCGACCCCGGCGGGCAGCGCGTCCAGCGCCGGCCGGACGCCCGCGTCGGCACCGATCCGGGCGAGGAGGCCGCGCAGCGCGTCGGGCTCGGGGAGTGTGGAGACGTACCAGGCTCGGCCCCTGCGCAGCACCGCCGGCAGGCCGTCGAGTTCGCCGCCCTTGTACGGGGTGACCTCGTCGGCGCCGTCGGCCTCCAACTCCTCGGACCACAAGTGGCCTTGGAAGCCGTCCACTTCGACGGTCTCGCCCGCGTCCAGCGGCCACCACTCGTGCAGGGTGCCCAGCCCGAACAGCTCGCGCAGCCGGGCGTCCATGCCGCCGGGCCGTACCCGGTCGTCCTCGTCGGCGACTCCGGTCAGGAATCCGCAGACGAGGGTGCCGCCGCCGCGTACGTACGTCAGGAGGTTGTCGATCGCCGCGTCCGTGAGCAGGTACAGCTGCGGTACGACGACGAGCCGGTAGGCGGACAGGTCGTGCTCGGGGTGGGCGAAGTCCGTCGCGAGGTGCGCCTCCCAGAGGGCGCGGTGCCAGGCCCGTACGACCTGCGGGTAGTCCACCTCGGAGGAGAGCCGGCCGTCCTGGGCGCTGCCCCACCAGGCGTGCCAGTCGTGGAGAACGGCGATCTCGTTGGAAGTACGGCTGCCCGTCACCTCGCCGCTGATGGCGGCCAGTTCGGCACCGAGGCGCTTCACCTCCCGGAAGGTCCGGCCGTGTTCGCCCGCGTGGCTGACCATGCCGGAGTGGAACTTCTCGGCGCCCTGCCGGGACTGGCGCCACTGGAAGTAGCAGACGGCGTCGGCGCCACGCGCCACCGCCTGGAGCGACCAGAGCCGGTTGAGGCCACGCGGCTTGGGGTGGTTGACGCCCCGCCAGTTGACCGGGCCGGCCGCCTGCTCCATCAGCATCCACGGGCCGCGTGCCTGCGAACGCGTCATGTCCTGGATCAGCGCGCCCTGTTGGGCACCCAGCGGGTCGCGCGGGTCGGGGTAGATGTCGACCGAGACGACGTCCTCCTCCTGGGCCCAGCGCCAGGCGTCCTGCCCCACCCACATCGGCATGAAGTTGGTGGTGACCGGGAGGTGCGGGGAGTGGCGGCGGACGATGTCGCGTTCCGCGAGGTAGCACTCCAGGAGTGCGTCGGAGGTGAAGCGTTTGAAGTCGAGCACCTGGGTGGGGTTGCGCATGTAGTGCGGAAGGCGCGGCGGCAGGATCTCGTACCAGTCGCCGTATCCCTGGCTCCAGAACGCCGTTCCCCAGGCGGTGTTGAGGTCGTCCAGCGTGCCGTACCTGTCCTGGAGCCAGCGGCGGAAGGCGGCGGCCGACTCGTCGCCCCAGTCGTAGGTGCAGTACTCGTTGTTGATGTGCCACATGGTGAGGGCGGGATGGCCGCCGTATCGGGCGGCCAGGTCCTCGGTGATGGCGGCGGCGTAGCGGCGGTAGGCGGCGCTGGAGTGCGCGAAGTGCTGGCGCCCGCCCCACCACTCGATCCGCCCGTCCTCGGCGACGGGCAGGGTCTCCGGGTGCAGCCGGCCCATCCAGGGCGGCGGTGAGGAGGTGGGCGTGGCGAGGACGACGCCGATGCCGCCTGCGTGCATCAGGTCCATCAGCCGGTCCAGCCAGCCGAACTCCCTTTCCCCCGGCCGGGGTTCGAGCTTCGCCCAGGAGAAGACGCCGAGCGTGACGGAGTTGACCCCGGCGTCCTTCATCAGCCGGACGTCCTCGGCCCAGGTCTCCTCGGGCCACTGCTCGGGGTTGTAGTCGCCGCCGAACAGGATGCGCCCCCGGGTGGCGTCACCGAGCCCCGGCATCAGACGGGCTCCCCGTACTGGATGCCCCGCCCGTTGGTGGCGAGGTAGACGCGGCCGTGGATCCTCGGGTCGCCGGTGATCGCCGCGCCGGTCCAACCCCACTGATGGGCGTCGTCGTTGATCCGCGTCCAGGTCCTGGCCTCGTCGTCGGAGCGGTAGACGGCGGTGATGGTCTCGGTGGAACCGACCAGATAGATCGCCGGGTAGGCGGCGCCCTTGGCCGGCCGGCCGAACCCGAGCGTGTACGACGCCCAGCAGCCGGCGACCTTGGCGAAGGTGGCACCCCCGTCGGTGGACCGGTGGAGCCCGTTCCACTTGGCGCTCAGCCACAGGTCACCGGAGCGTCCGGGTGCCACGGCCAGGGCGAACTGGCTGTCGCCGGCGGGCAGTTGGCTCGCCCGGGCGGTGAACGTGAGGCCGCTGTCAGTGCTGCCGTAGAGCGTTCCCGTGTCGGTGTCGTACGCGTAGAAGCGTGTCGGGTCGGCCGGGTCGGCGACCGGCGTGGCGCCCTTCGGGACGGAGGAGACCTCGGACCAGGTCGTGCCGTTGTCCGTGGAGCGCTGGGCCGGGTACTTCGTGCCGTCCCAGTGCACGAAGGTCCACAGCAGCACGCTGCCGTCGGCGTTGGTGGCGATCGGCCCCGGTGCGTTCTTGGCGATGGCGGGCTGGGTGGCGAAGGGCGCCCAGCTCCGCCCGCCGTCGTTCGAGAAGGCCCCGTTGCCGTTGTCACCCCACCCGGTCCGGACGACGTACGACGGCTTCGCGGCGGCCTGCGCGAGGCCCGTCGCCGTCCCGAACACGGGGTTCGACGCCATACCGCGCGACGGGGACGCCGTGAGCCGCTCGTGGTACATCACGCCGATGTCCCCGAGCCCGCTGAGCAGGTGCGCCTCCCCGGTCGGCGGCGAGATCAGCTGGCGTACGGACGTCTCCTCCAGGCCGCGGATCTGCGGGGCCCAGTGCTTGAGGTCGCGGGTGCCGTAGAGGGTCGCGCCGGTCCCGTACACGATGTGCCGGGAGTCGAAGGGGTCGAGGGCGAGCGCCTGGATCCACCAGCCGAACTTCGGCTTGTCCTTGCCGAACCTGAGGAAGGGGGTCTCGGACACGTCGAACACGGCGCTGTCCTTGAGGGACGTCCAGTTGCGGCCGCCGTCCGTGGAGCGGAACACCGTGTCGATGTCGGCCCAGCGGTTGTTGGTGGAGACGACGAGGCTGCCTGCGCGGCAGGCGTCGACGGCGACCCCGCCGTAGGCGAAGGTGTCGGCAGAGCCGTCGGCTGTGGTCCCGCCCGGCAGAGCCGGGGTCACGTCCGTCCAACTGCCGGTCGTCGTGCGCAACTTGTGCACGCTGCCGTCCGACTGACCGTTGGGGCCGGGCGCGTTGGCGTACGTCACGTACAGGTCCCGGGTGTGCTTGTCGTAGGCGGCGCGGATCGGGACCTTGGCGGAGGTGGCGCCGACGGGCTGTCCGGGCACGGCTTCCCAGGTCGTGCCGTCGGAGGTGCGGTACAGGTTGGCCGTACCGGCGGTGCCCCTGCCGTCGCCGTCGCCCCAGCCGGCGTAGACGGTACGGCCGGCCGCGACCAGGAGGACGACGCCCTGGCCGCTCGCGCTCGGGGTGGCCGGGAAGGTGCTCGCGGGTGCCCAGGTAGCGCCCCGGTCGGTGGACTTGAGGAGTCCGTCGTGCCGGGTGCCGAGCCACAGGGTGTCGCTGTCCCGCGGGTCGACGAGCAGCCGCTCGCCGGCGCCCCGCCCGTCCTCGTTGGCCCCGAGCTTCACGGTCAGGTCGGTGCGGGCCCAGGTCGCCCCCCGGTCCTCGGACCGCAGGACGGCACCGTTCCCGGCCCACGACTGGGCGTAGGTCCCGAGGGAGAGGTACACGCGGTCGGGGTGCGCGGGATCGACGGCGATCGCCTCCACCCCGAGGAGGTTCCAGTCGTCCCACCCGAGGTGATCGGTCAGCGCGGTCCAGCGGGCGGCCCGCTCGTCCCACCGGTAGGCGCCCCCGATGTCGGTACGGGCGTAGGCGAGACCTCGTACGGAGGGATGGAACAGCACCCCGGTGACGAACCCGGTGCCGCCGATGACTGCGGTGCGCCAGCGGTAGGAGGAAGGGGCGGCTGTCGCTGCTTGGGCCCCCGTACCGGAAAGAGACACGGCGGAGAGCGCACCAACGGCAGCGGCCCCGGCAAGAACGACACGTCTACTCGGACGGGACGACGAAGACATGACTTACCTCGATCTAAAAGGAGAGGGGGAGGAAAGCGCGCCCCAAAGGGGCGCGGGGAACTGCGCGATCAACCACAACGCACCCGCGGCCACCACCTGACCGCAAGAGGCACCCCAAGCCGTGAAAACGAGAAACCGACCGTCACCCCTTGATCGCGCCGGTCAACATACCCTTCTTGAAGTGCCGCTGGACAAAGGGCGACAGAACCGCCACCGGCACCAGAGCCAGCACCATCACGGCCATCTGAACAGCCAGCGGAGACAACTGCCCCGTGTTGATCTGGGTGGCCAGACCGACCGGCCGTTCCTGCTTCTGGACGAGCTGGATCATGACGTTCTGCAGCGGCATCATGTCCTGGTCGGACAGATAGATCGACGCGTTGAACCAGGCGCTCCAGTATCCGACCGCGTAGAAGAGCGCGATCACCGCGAGGACGGCCCGCGACAGCGGCATCACGATCGTCCAGAGGATCCGCCAGTCCCCGGCCCCGTCGATGCGGGCGCTGTCGATGAGTTCCGGCGAGATGCCCATGAAGAACGAGCGCAGCACCAGGATGTTGAAGACGCTCACCGCACTGGGCAGGATCAGCGCGAGATAGCTGTCGGTCAGCCCGAGGCCCTGCACCAGCAGGTACGTCGGGATGAGACCGGCGCCGAAGAACATGGTGGCGAGCAACAGCATCAGGAACCAGCGGTGCCCGAGCGACCCGGTGCGCGAGAGGCCGTACGCGGAGAGAACGGACACCGTCATGCTGAACAGCGTGCCGATCAGGGTCACGCCCACGCTGACCAGGGCGGCGCGCTGGACCTGGCCGCCGCTGAGGAGTTCCTGGTAGGCGATGAAGGTGATGCCCTTGGGGATCACCACCAGGCCACCGGTCGCGTCGATCGTCTTCTTCGACGAGAGGCTGGTGACGATGACGATCCACAGCGGGAAGAGGATCGCGAAGCAGGCCAGGGTGAGGACGATCCCCTTGCCCGCGAGGCCCGCCCTGGAGGGCTCCTCCTCCCAGGCCGGCCGCGTCGGGGCCGCCCACGGGCTGGGCCTGGACGCGGACCTGTCGGGCTTGTAGCCCTGGTCGGTGAAGGTGCTCACTTCTTGTACACCCCCTGCTCACCCATGAGATGGGCGACCTTGTTCGCGGTCAGCACGAGGGCCAGACCCACCACACCCTTGATGAGGCCGGCCGCCGCGGCATAGCTGAAGTCCTGGTTGCGGATGCCGTTCCACCACACGTAGGTGTCGAGAACCTCGGAGGCGCCGGGTCCCACCGAGTCGCGTTGGAGCAGCAGTTGCTCGAAGCCGACCGTGAGCGCGTCGCCGACACGCAGCACCAGCAGCAGGGCGATCACCGGACGCAGCGCGGGTAGCGTGATGTGCCACATACGGCGCCAGCGTCCCGCACCGTCCATCGCGGCGGCCTCGTACAGATCGTTGGAGACAGCGGAGAGCGCGGCGAGGAAGACGATGATCCCCCAGCCCGCGTCCTTCCAGACGCCCTCGGCGGTCACCAGGAACTTGAAGATCCCCGGGTCGGTCATGAGGTCGAAGCCCTCGTACCCGTGCTGACGCAGGGTCTGGGCGATGATGCCGGCGCCGCCGAAGATCTGCTGGAAGACGGTGACGACCAGCACCCACGAGAAGAAGTGGGGCAGGTACATGATCGCCTGGGCGACCGCCCGCACCCGGGGCCTGATCACGCTGTTGATGACCAGCGCGAGCAGGATCGGGATCGGGAAGAACAGCACGAGTTGGAGGGAGAACAGGACGAAGGTGTTCTGCAGCGCGTGCCAGAAGCCGGAGTCCTGGAATATCCGTTCGAACTGCTCGAAGCCGACCCAGGGGCTCTCGAACATCGCGACGAAGCCGTTGTCGCTGAGGTACGGATCGTAGTCCTGGAACGCGACCACATTGCCGAAGATCGGTATGTAGTTGAAGACCAGGAGCAGCAGGACCGCCGGCAGGCTCATCAGGATCAGCGTGCGGTCGCGTCTGAATCTGAGCCGGAGACTCAGCTTTCCCTGGCGCCGCTTGCCGTGGGGGCCGGCGGCGCCGTCGTCGGACGCCGGGGCCTGCGCGTCGGTCTTCTCGTCGGTCTTCTTCGCCTCGGCCCTGCTCCGAGGCACCGTGCTGTGGGACACGGCGTTCTCCTTGCCTCGGCCCTGGGTCAGTTGGCCGCGGAGCCGTTGTCGTCGAGCAGCTTCTTGTACCAGTCGCGCAGCCCGTCGCCGCCCTTGGACTTCCAGTCGGACACGGCCTGCTGGACGTCGCTGATCTTCTTGCGTCCGCGGACGACGTCGTCCTCCAACTGCTCGAAGTCGTTGGCGAGGTTGGTGTAGCGGTTGGGCTCGGTGATGGTGAGGCCGTAGAAGGAGGACTTCTTGGTGAAGGCGCCCATGCGCTGCTGCCACTCGACCTGGAGCTTGGCGATCTCGGGGAGGTCGGGGTGGGCGAGGTAGGAGGCCGGATCACCGGTGTAGTCGTAGGCGCCGAAGACCTCGTTGTTGCCCTTGGTGGTCTTGACGGGCATGCCGTCCTTCAGCGTGTAGTCGGTGCCCTCGACGCCGTAGACGGTGAGCATGTACTCCTTGGTGCCGTACGGCGAGGCGCAGTAGTCGGCGAGTGCCAGGAAGTCCTTGATCTGCTGCTTCGACGCCTTCTTGCTGACGAAGGTGAAGATGCCCGCGGGCTGCGTCGCCCACAGAGTGGGGTCGCCGCCGTCGGGGCCGAAGATGTCGAACGCGCC
This sequence comes from Streptomyces kryoterrae, assembly GCF_054072135.1. Classification (NCBI taxonomy): domain Bacteria; kingdom Bacillati; phylum Actinomycetota; class Actinomycetes; order Kitasatosporales; family Streptomycetaceae; genus Streptomyces; species Streptomyces kryoterrae. The sequence goes on from NZ_CM133358.1 coordinate 2,751,713, forward strand.
CATCTCGAAGCCGGTCTTCTGGATCTTCTGTTCGGCCGTCGAGGCGTACCAGTAGGAGATGTCGCCGTTGAAGACGAGGGACTGGCCGGCGGTGAAGCGGTTGGACGCGTCGCCCTTGACGGCCTTGGCGTCGGGGTGGACCACGTCGGCCTCGTAGAGCTTGCGCATCCATTCCAGGGCTTCGAGGTACTCGTCGGTCTCGATCCGGTTGACGAGCTTGCCGTCCCTGAGGTCCCACCACAGCGCCTTGTCACTGCCGTTGAGGACGCCGAAGATGTTGAAGGCGGTCCACTTCAGGTCGTCGCAGGCCCACACCTTGCCCTTGGCGTCGGTGGCCTCCTTCGCCCAGGCCAGGAACTCGTCGGGCGTCTTGGGGAGTTCGTAGCCCTTCGCCGTGAAGATGTCCTTGCGGTAGAAGGGCACGATGTTCGTGACGTAGGAGGCCGGCATCGGGATGGCGCGCAACTGGCCGCCGAAGATGGAGCGTTGCCAGGCATCCGTCGGTACGGCCGCGAGGTTCGGGTACGCCTTGACCTTGTCGCCGGACAGATAGGGGCCGAGGTCGGCGAACTTGGCATTGATGGCGCTCGGTATCTTGCCGTTCAGGTTCCAGCCCGGGACGACCACCACGTCGGGAATCTCGCTGGAGGCGAGGACGGCTCCCAGCTTCTCGTCGTAGGTGTTGCCGTCCTGGTTCTGCCAGGTGACCTTGACGCCGATGGCGTCGTTCATGGCCGTGTAGTACGGGTTGTCATTGGACGGCGGGCTGCCCCACATCGGCGCCATGATCTTCAGCGAGCTGCCGCTGCCCAGCTTCTTCGGCACCGCCGTCTTCAGGGCGTTCAGGTCGATCGTCTTGGTGAAACCGGCCGATGAGCCGTTCTTCGAGGGAAGGTCCGGCACGATGACGCTCGACGCCACGAACGCCGGGAGGATCTTCTCGGCGGCTTTCCCTGAGGTCGTGCCCTCCTTGTTCCTCTCCTGTAAACCTCCACAGGCGGCAAGCAGCGGCATCCCGCCCGCCACAGCTGCGGTGGCGACCGCGGTGGAGGCGAGGAAGCTTCTCCGGCTCGGCGCGGAGGAGGCGGAGGAGGCGTTCGGCGTCATTGCGTCAACCCTTCATGGCGCACCAGGACACCCGGCGGTGGAGCCGTCGGCTGCGGTGTCTTGAGTGTTACTGGCGTGACTGGCCGAGCTGGAGGAGTCCTCGGAGGACTGCCGCACCCGGATGGCGTTCCAGGAGGTGATCCCGGTGGCTCCCAGTTAGTCGAAGCGCTTCGATGTTGCTGCGAGGTTAAGTGAACACCTGAGGGTGCACAAGGGTCGGTTCCAAGATTCCTCCGAGGTACAGGGCCCTGTGCGATGGCCCGGAGCGCCCCCGTGTGCCGCCTGACATCACGGGCGGGAAACGGAGTTGTTGCGCCCGGGTCTCTTGACACCCACCCCCGCGTCGAATGAGCATCGAAGCGCTTCGAATGTGCCTGGCCGCTCCATCGCAAAGGGAACCCCACGTGACCGCACAAACGCCGCCTTCGCCGCCATTCCGCGATCCGCAGCTGCCGATCGCGAAGCGCATCGACGATCTGCTGTCGCGCCTCACCCTCGACGAACGGGTGGCGTTCCTGCACCAGTTCGCGCCCGCCGTCGAGCGTCTCGGCGTCGCCGCCTTCCGTACCGGCCAGGAGGCGCTGCACGGGGTGGCCTGGATGGGCCCGGCGACCGTCTTCCCGCAGGCGGTCGGCCTCGGCGCGACCTGGAACGAGGAGCTCGTGCACCGCGTCGGCGAGGCGGTGTCCAAGGAGGTCCGGGCGATGCGCGCCCGCGACGACCGCGTCGGCCTCAACGTCTGGGCGCCCACGGTCAACCTGCTGCGCCACCCGCTGTGGGGCCGTAACGAGGAGGGCTACTCCGAGGACCCGAAGCTGACCTCGGCGATCGCCACCGCCTACACCCGAGGCCTGCGCGGCGACCACCCCGCGTACTGGCGCACGGCCCCGGTCCTCAAGCACTGGCTGGCCCACAACAACGAGACGGACCGGGCCACCGCGTCGAGTTCGGTCCGCCCACGCGTGCTCCACGAGTACGATCTGCGCGCCTTCCGCGAGACGGTCGAGGCGGGCGCGGTGGCCGGGGTCATGCCCGCGTACAACCTGGTCAACGGCCGCCCCAACCACGTCTCGCCGCATCTGGGCGACCAGTTGCGCGCCTGGACGGACGAGGACCTGCTGGTCTGCTCGGACGCGGGCGCGCCCTCCAACCTGGTCGACTCGGAGCACTACTTCGACACCCACGAGGAGGCGACGGCCGCCGCGCTGATCGCCGGCGTGGACAGCTTCACCGACCACGGCACGGACAGCTCGAAGATCATCGCCCGTCTGCAAGGCGCCCTGGCCCGGGGCCTGTTGACGCAGGAGGACATCGACAGGGCGGTCCGCCGCCAGCTCTCGGTCCGCTTCCGGCTGGGCGAGTTCGACCCGCAGTACGACCCGTACGCCGGCACCGCGGACTTCGACACCCCGGCCCATCGCGCCCTCGCCCAGGAGGCGGCGGAACAGGCGATCGTCCTGCTGAAGAACGACGACGACACGCTCCCCCTGGCCCCCGGCACCCGGGTGGCGGTCGTCGGCCTGCTCGCCGACGAGTGCAAGGTCGACTGGTACAGCGGCACCCTCATCCACCGCTCGACACCGCTGGAGGCGCTGTACGACCGCTTCGGCGCCGAGCACGTCGAGTTCGCCGAGGGCGTGGACCGCGTACGGCTGCGGACGTCCGCGGGTACGTTCCTGCACGTCCCGCCCGCCGAGGACGCACCGGACGTCGCCCGGGGCGCCGAGGGCGCTCTGGACCCGGCCCTCCTCGCGGGCCGCACCGACCTGCCGGCGCTCACCGCCGACGCCGACGGCACCGAGTTCGCGCTGATCGACTGGGGCGAGGGGCTCCTGACGCTGCGGGCGCCCGACGGCCGCTACCTCTCGGTCGCGGAGGACGGCCACGTACGGGCGTCGGCGGACCGGCCGGGCGGCTGGATCGTCCAGGAGACGTTCCGCCTGGAGCCCCACGGAACGCACGGGTCGCACGGGTCGCACGGGTCGCACGAGAACCGTCACCTCCTCAGGCACGTCGGTACGGGGCGCCACGTCTCCGTCGCCGCCGACGGCGTGAGGGTTGCCGACGAGAGGGAGACCTCTCCGGAGATCTTCGAGCTGATCGTCGCCGAACGCGGTGAGGAATCGGTGAAGAGAGTGGCCGCCCGGGCGGACGTGGTCGTCGTGGTCGCGGGCAACGACCCGCACATCAACGGCCGCGAGACCGAAGACCGCACAACACTGCGCCTCCCCGCCCACCAGCAGCGCCTGCTGGACGCGGCCCGGGCCACGAACCCCCGGACGATCCTGGCCCTGACCTCGGCGTATCCGTACGCGGTCGACGTCACGGACCTCCCGGCGGCCCTGTGGACCGCGCACGGCGGCCAGGCGGCGGGCACGGCGCTGGCCAGTGTCCTGGCGGGCGACGTCTCTCCGGCGGGCCGCCTCCCGCAGACCTGGTACGCCGACGACGCCGACCTTCCCGGCCTGCTGGACTACGACATCATCGGCTCCCGGCAGACGTACCTCTACTTCGAGGGCACCCCCCTGTTCCCCTTCGGCCACGGCCTGTCGTACGCGTCGTTCGCGTACGCCGACCTGACGGCCGAGACGGCGGACGACGAGCCGCTGCGGGTGTCGTTCACGGTGACCAACACCGCGGACGTCACGGCGGACGAGGTCGCGCAGCTGTACGCACGGGCACCGGACTCACCGGTGACCCGCCCGCGCCGGGAACTACTCGCCCACCGCCGGATCACCTTGTCCCCCGGGGAGTCGACGACGGTCTCCTTCGAACTCCCGCTCAGCTGCCTGGAGTTCTGGGACGTGGCGATCGGTGCCCGACGCCTCGCACCGGGCCCGTACGAACTCCTGGCGGGCGCGTCGAGCGAGGACATCCGCGCACGGACGACGGTCCAGCTGACCGGCGTCCCGCCTCTGCCCCGCCCGGTCCGCCAACTGGGCCTCGCGGCAGCCGACTTCGACGAGCAGAGCAGTGCCGAGATCGTCGACCGTACGAAGGTGTCCGGCGACGCGGTGACACCGGCGGGCACAGGAGAGGCCGAACTGCTCTACCGGGACTGCGACTTCGGGGCGGGCGTCACGGAGGTCACGGTCGAGGTCGCGGGCGAGGGAGCGGTGGAGTTCGTACTCGACGACGGCGACAAGGCGACCGTCCTGACACCGGCCCCGACGACGGGCCCGTACGACTACACGACGGTCCGAGCCGCCCTCACCACCGACGGCGTACGCGACGTACACGTGAGGCTGCGCGGCACGTTGCGGCTCGCACACGTCGGCTTCTCCGGCTGAGGGTCCGGAGCGGTCGGCGCATGGAAGGGGTCCGGCACCGGAAGGCATCGGTGCCGGACCCTTTCGTGACGGCGCGTTCGCGTCATCGGCGAGTGTACGTGAAAATGGTTCCCATTAGCTAGAGGGCGAGGCCCGTCAGTACGAGGACGCGCTCGTACGTGTAGTCGTCCATCGCGAACCTGACGCCCTCGCGGCCGACACCGGACTGCTTGGCGCCGCCGTACGGCATCTGGTCGGCGCGGTAGGAGGGCACGTCGCCGATGACGACTCCGCCGACCTCCAGGGCGCGGTGGGCCCGGAAGGCGGCCTGCAGGTCGTGGGTGAACACCCCTGTCTGGAGGCCGTACTTGGAGTCGTTGGCGGCGGCGAAGGCCTCGGCCTCACCGTCCACCTTCAGCACGGTGAGCACCGGGCCGAAGACCTCCTCGCAGGAGATGGTGGCATCGGCGGGTACGTCGGTGAGGACGGTCGGTGCGTAGGAGGCGCCGTCGCGCTTGCCGCCGGCGAGGAGGTTCGCGCCGGCCCCTACGGCCTCGTCGACCCACGTCTCGACCCGCTTGGCGGCGTCCTCGCTGACCAGCGGCCCGACGTCGGTCGCGCCGTCGGCCGGGTCGCCGGTCACCTGGGCCTCGACGGCGGCGACGATGCGGGGCAGCAGCCGGTCGTACACGGCGGCGTCCGCGATGACCCGCTGCACGGAGATGCAGGACTGGCCGCCCTGATAGTTGGAGAACGTGGCGATACGGGTCGCCGCCCAGTCGAGGTCGGCGTCGGAGGCGTAGTCGCCGAGGACGACCGCCGCGCCGTTGCCGCCGAGTTCGAGGGTGCAGTGCTTGCGCGGCACGGAGTCCATGATCGCGTAGCCGACCTTCTCCGACCCGGTGAACGAGATCACCGGCAGGCGCGGGTCCTGTACGAGGTCGGGCATGCGGTCGTTGGCGACCGGGAGGATGCTCCAGGAGCCGGCGGGCAGGTCGGTCTCGGCGAGGAGTTCGCCGATGACCAGACCGGAGAGGGGCGTGGCCGGGGCCGGCTTCAGGATGATGGGGACGCCAGCCGCGATCGCCGGGGCGATCTTGTGGGCGCAGAGGTTGAGCGGGAAGTTGAAGGGCGCGATACCGAGGACGACGCCCTTGGGGAAGCGCCGGGTGAGGGCCAGCCGCCCCTGACCACCGAGGTCGGTGTCGAGGCGCTGTGCCTCGCCCCCGTTGAAACGCCGGGCCTCCTCGGCGGCGAACCGGAACACGGAGACGGCTCGGCCGACCTCGCCGCGGGCCCACTTGATCGGCTTGCCGTTCTCGGCGGAGATGAGCTGGGCGATCTCCTCCGTGCGCTCGGCGAGACGCCGGCTGACGTGGTCGAGGGCTGCGGCGCGGAGGTGGGCGGGCGTCGCGGCGAACTCGTCCCGGACGGCGTACGCGGCGGCGACGGCTTCCTCGACCTGGTCCTCGGTCGGCACGCCGACCTTGCCGACGAGGCGTCCGTCCCAGGGGGAGGTGACATCGAAGGTGGTCTCGCCGGTGGCCTGGCGGCCGGCGAGCCAGAAGGCGTGGGTGACGGGCGTGGAGGTCATGGATACACGGTAGGGCGGGGAGGGCGGGGCGGTGTTTGTCCGGGGTGGAGTGGTGGGGGGTGGGGGTGGGACGGTTTGGCGTGGTGGGTCTCGCCCCCGCCGCCCCTACCCGTCCCGTCCTTCTGGGGCTCCGCCCCAGACCCCGCTCCTCAAACGCCGGAGAGGCTGGATATTCAGCCCGTCCGGCAGCGAACCCCTCCCGCGGGCGCACCCACCCTCACTCCCCCACCGCCGCCGTCGTCTTCAGCGCCAGCCACAACTCCATCCGCACATCCGGATCATCCAGCGACCGCCCCAGAATCTCCTCCACCCGCCGCATCCGGTACCGCAACGTATGCCGGTGCACACCAAGGTCCGCCGCAGCCGCGTCCCACTGCCCGTGCCGGGACAGCCACGCCCGCAACGACGCCACCAGGTCACCCCGCCCCGTCGCGTCATGCTCGTTCAGCGGACGCAGCAACCCGTCCGCGAACGCCCGTACCGCGTCGTCCGCGAGCAGCGGCACCACGGACCCCGCGGCCAACTGCTCGTGCCCGACCAGCACCCGCCCCCGCCGCCGGGCCACCGACAACGCCTGCTCGGCCTGCTTGTAGGCAGCCGCCGCGGCGATGGGCCCGGCCGGCCCGGACATCCCCACCACAAGCTCGTCCCCCTCACCGCTGAAACCGAAGGAACCGAAGGAAGCAGAGGAAGCGGGAGAAGCGGAGGAACCACCGGAACCCGAAGAACCGGCAGAGGAACCCGAAGTATCCGCAGCCCGCCCCCTGACCTCCGCCCGCGCCCCCTCCAACGCCGCGGCGAACTCCTCACAGGCCCCCACCGCCGCACCCCCGTCCACCGCGAGCACCACCAGCCGCTCCCCCTCCGGCACCACCAGCACAGCCTCCCCGGCCCGCGCGGCGGCCGACTCCAGGCACTCGGCGAGCCCGCCCAGGGGATCGCCGTTCGTGTCGGCGGCGACCAGAGCACCGGCCGTGGGCCTGCTCACCGCTCCCACCGGAGCCGTCGCCCCGGCGGGAGAGGACGCCGACTCGGCGACGACGATCCGGTACGGCGCGTCGAGCAGCTCGCCGTACAGGTCCCCGGCGACGGCACGCGCGTGGTCGGGTTCGCCGGCCAGCAGCATGCGCAGCACCGCGACCCCGATGCGCTGCTCGGCGGCCTGGAGGGAACGGGACCGCTCGGTGGTGAGGGTCAGCAGAGCGATGGCCGAGTGAAGGGCGTACCGCTCCGCCGTACCCAGCGCGGCGGCCGTGCCGACGGCCAGCGCGGCGCGCGGCCGGCGCCCGGTGCCCAGGGAGTGCAGCTCGACCCGGTCCCGCTCCCCGTCGTCGTCCCCGCCGCCCGTGCCCACCACCGCGCTCGCCGGCGCGGGCCGCTCCCGCAGCCGTTCCACGTCCGCCGTGAGCCGCGCCGCCCGCCGCCCGGCCCACTCGGGCGCGGTGGCGACGACGGCGCCCGAGGCGTCGTACAGCGCGGCCCAGCCGTCGACCTGTGAGGCGAGCGAGGAGAGCAGGCCCTCCGGACCGTCGCTCAGGGCTTGCCGGGTCAGCTCGCGCTGCGCCGCGAATCCGGCGGTCACCGCCCGGTACTGGTCGGCGGCGATGGCTGCCGACACCGCCTTGCTGATGGCGAGGAAGGGGGTGCGGCGCGGGACTTCGAGGAGCGGGAGCCCCTCGTGCTCCGCCGCCTCGACGACGGCCTTCGGGATGTCCGCGTAGTTGACCCCGACGGCGAAGCCGAGTCCGACGACCCCCGCGCCGACCAGCCGTTTCACATAGCGCCGCATGGTCTCGGCGTCCTCGGCGTCCAGCTTGAGGGCGGTGATCAGGAGGAGCTCCCCGCCCTCCATGTAGGGGACGGGGTCGGCCAGTTCACTGACGTGCGCCCAGCGCACGGGGACGTCCAGGCGGTCGCCGCCCGCACGCACGGTCAGCTTGAGCGCGGAGTGGTGGACGAGCGAGGCGAGCGTCGGGGGCATGAGGCCTTCAGGTCTGTGTGGTCTCCGTGAACTTTTGGCCGCCACGTATGAACGGCCTGTGCTGATTCTGCCTCACCGTACGTACCGCGTGTTCCGCTCAGCCCCGCAGATTCACCAACAGCGGAGGGGCATGCTCGCCCTCGACGGTCGTCAGGGACAGCACCGCGTGCCCCGGGGGCACCTCGTGCGCCAGTTCGGACGCCGACCAGCGCTCCCGTTCGACCGTACGTACGGTCACGGCGTCCGTGGTCACCGCCTTGCCGGTGACCAGTTTGCGCAGGGCGTGGATGGCGCGGGTCATCGGCTGGTCCGCGAAGACGGTGTGCTTGGCCACGTCCCGGGTCTCCACCCAGGCCGTGCCCCAGGCCTGGGCGAACCGGCCGCCGTCCCAGGTCGTCACGCCGGAGAACGCCATCCGGCAGCCGACAGCGCCGTAGAGCGGCCCGTGCAGGGCCTCCGGGACGTCGCCGATCGTCCGCAGGGCGAGGACGACACCCGCGTTCTGCGTGCGCAGCCGCTGGACGCGGCGTACCGAACCGGCGGTGATCGTCCCGGTGGCGTCGTCGAGGACGAGGCAGGCGAAGTGGGGGCGCCGTCCGTCGCGTACGACGGTGCAGAACTGGGCGAGGACGAGCCGGGTGATCAGCCGGGCGGCCTCCTCGTGGCCGTGCTCGGGCAGGTCGACGCGGACGCGCAGCGGGTACTGGGCGAGGGAGCGCAGGGAGAAGGGCCGAGCCGTGCCGCCCCCGCCGAAGAAGCCGTCGAAGACCGGCCGGTTCAGCAGCGCGAGCCGGTCGGCGAGGGTCCGGCCGACGTCCGTCGGGCTCGCCGCCTGCCGGATGCGTACGTCGAGTTCGCGCCGCATGACGGTGAACCCGTCCCCCGCCAGCGCGTCCCGCAGGCCGGACAGCGCGGCCGGGTCGCTCTCCAGGAGTTCCCGCAGCACGGGCAGGGCCGGGAAGCGTCCGTGGGCGGCCCGGTAGGGGCCGAGCACCTGGGCGAGGGCGGTGGCGGCGCTCTCGGTGCCGACGGTGTCGAGGTCGCCGACCAGCGCCTCGGCGAGGAAGGAGGCCGCCTCGTCGGGGTCGTCGGAGTCGGCGTACGGGTCCAGGTCGTGGACGGAGGAACGGTCACCGATCCGTACGACGACGTCGAACCCCGAATCCTCGGCGATCGGCGTCCCCGGCGCGGACACCGTGACGAACGCGCACTGCCCGGTGAGCGCCCGCAGGGCCAGCGCCTCGGTCACCGGTTCGATCAGATGCCGGGTCTTGCCCGCCCCCGACGGTCCGACCGCGAGCAGGGACGTGCCCAGCACCTCGGGCCCGAGGGCCGCGCCGGCGCCCTGATAGACGAGCGGCGCCCGCTCGGCCGCCACCCACCGCCCGATACGCACCTGCCCCACGGCCAGGTCGTGCCGCGCGGTACGCCGGGCCAGGTCCCGGGCTCCGGAGGGGTGGACCCAGGCCGCCGCGCCCTGTCGCAGCACGGTGTCCCGGAAGCCCGGCAGCAGCCCGTCCCGCCTGGCGAGCTTCCAGGCGTGTTCGACCCGGGCGCAGTCCACGTCGTTCATCCGACCGCCGGTCACCTCGGCGGTGAGCAGCTCGGCGGCCTCGTACTGACCGGCCTCCCGCAGGTCGGGCCACTGCTCGCGCGGCCGGTCGGCGGGCGCGGGTCCGGTGGGCCCGGCGGCGGCCTTGCGGGCGGCGAGGCGTTCCTTCGCGTACGCCCACCAGCCCCCGATCCGCGCGAACGGCCACACGACGAGCAGGGTGATGACGGTGTAGAGGCCGACCTTGAAGACGGTCGACGCGAACACGTCGAACCCGCCGGAGATCAACGCGACGAGGGCGACGACCGCGTCGACGATCGGCAGGGCGTCCCAGCCGGCCCCCGGAAAGGCGTTCGGGAACACGAAGCTGAGCGTGACGAGCGCCCCGAGAGCCGCGAGCAGAGCCCGCGCGGGCTGTGGCCGACGCCCGACGAAATGCCGGGCGATGTCCGGCCAGCTGCCGAGCCGGCCCATGGCATAGAGCAGCACAAGGAAGAAGGCCCCGTTGTAGACGAGGACGGCGGCGCTGCCCTCCCACCCCTTGGGCGCGACGGTGCCGCCCCACCACCAGTCCTCCGGCGTGAACAGCTTCAGCAGCACCGACTCGTACGGCATCGCGCCCCGCCGCCACAGCGACCACAGGAACAGCCCCACGACGAGTGGCACCAGCAGCCCGACGACGGTGACCGGGGAGAGACGTTCCGCCGCCTGCGCCCCCTTCGGCAGCCGGTACCCGTACCGCCAGATCCCGGGCTTTGCCTCGGGCCGCGGCTCGTTGAGCCAATCGGCGACGGAGGCACGCGCGGGCCCGCCCTGCGGCGCCCCCTGCTCGACGGGCCGGGGGGCCCGCCCCGGCCGGGGCGGCACCGAGGGCACGTCCGGCGGCCCCGCCGGACGCGGCACAGGATTCGCATGCGTACGCCGCGCGTCCCGGGTCCCGTCGCTGTCCATCGCCCTGCCCCCTGACCAGCCGTTCCGACCACCATCAGTCGACAACGGCCAATCTAACGCTCCCACAAGGGGAGTTCACCGCTTACCGGGCCGACCAAGCCGAGCGGACCCTGCCGCAGACCGAATGCGTCGAGGCCCCTCACGGGGGCACCCCTCTGTCCATCAAGGACAACGACACACCCCCACCACTCCCAAACGGTGCATGCCCGCCCCCACCCCCCAGGCCTAGCCTGCGAGGAGAGTCGCGGCGAAGTCCCGCGTCAGCCCACGTCACCCCCGCGTTCTTCACGCCCTCAGGAGCCCCTCATGACCTCCCTCCCCCAGGAGCGCCGCGTCGTCACCGCGATCCCCGGCCCGAAGTCGCAGCAGCTCCAGGCCCGGCGTCTCGCCGCCGTCGCGGCCGGCGTCGGCTCGGTGCTGCCCGTGTTCACGGCGCGGGCGGGCGGCGGCATCATCGAGGACGTCGACGGGAACCGGCTGATCGACTTCGGGTCCGGCATCGCCGTGACGTCGGTCGGCGCCAGCGCCGAAGCGGTCGTGCGCCGGGCCTCCGCCCAGCTCGCCGACTTCACGCACACCTGCTTCATGGTCACGCCGTACGAGGGGTACGTCGAGGTCGCCGAGGCGCTCGCCGAGCTGACCCCGGGCGATCACGCCAAGAAGAGCGCCCTGTTCAACAGCGGCGCCGAGGCCGTCGAGAACGCGGTCAAGATCGCCCGCGCCTACACCAAGCGCCAGGCCGTCGTCGTGTTCGACCACGGCTACCACGGGCGTACGAACCTCACCATGGCCCTCACCGCCAAGAACATGCCGTACAAGCACGGCTTCGGGCCGTTCGCGCCCGAGGTGTACCGCGTGCCCGTCGCCTACGGCTACCGCTGGCCCACCGGCCCCGAGAACGCCGGTCCCGAGGCCGCCGCGCAGGCCGTCGACCAGATCAGCAAGCAGGTCGGGGCGGACAACGTCGCCGCGATCATCATCGAGCCGGTGCTCGGCGAGGGCGGCTTCATCGAGCCCGCGAAGGGTTTCCTGCCGGCGATCCGGAAGTTCGCCGCCGACAACGGCATCGTCTTCGTCGCCGACGAGATCCAGTCCGGGTTCTGCCGGACCGGGCAGTGGTTCGCGTGCGAGGACGAGGGCATCGTGCCCGATCTGATCACCACCGCGAAGGGCATCGCGGGCGGGCTGCCGCTCGCGGCCGTCACCGGGCGCGCCGAGATCATGGACGCCGCGCACGCGGGCGGCCTGGGCGGCACCTACGGCGGAAACCCGGTCGCCTGTGCGGGCGCGCTCGGCTCGATCGAGACGATGAAGGAGCTCGACCTCAACGCCAGGGCCAAGCGCATCGAGGCCGTCATGAAGGCCCGGCTGACCGCCATGGCCGAGAAGTACGAGGTCATCGGTGACATCCGGGGCCGGGGCGCCATGATCGCCATTGAGCTGGTCAAGGACCGCACCACCAAGGAACCCCACCCGGAGGCGACGGCTGCTCTGGCCAAGGCCTGTCACCAGGAGGGTCTGGTGGTCCTTACCTGTGGCACGTACGGCAACGTCCTCCGCTTCCTGCCCCCGCTGGTGATCGGCGAGGACCTCCTGAACGAGGGTCTCGACATCATCGAGCAGGCCTTCACCAGCGTCTGACGCGTCCTCGGCGCCCGCCGCGTCCGCGCCCCACCCGTTCCTGCCGGCCGACCGGCCCGGATTCCGCTTGTTTCCGGGCCCGGACGGGCACCGTCAGAGCATGTGAAGAAGGTGTGCGAGGAGGATGGCGGGATGTCATTCCGACTGTCCGAGACCCGTCCCCTGACGTAGGTTCTCTCCAGATGAGAGATACACCCCGCTCGCAGGAAACTGTGGGTGGTACCTGGTCGGGGCCTCCCCAGCTTCGATCCGGTCGTGCCCTCGCGCACACCACCGGAGCTTCGGCTTCCGGGTCTCCTCACCGATCGGACAGTCGCCCGCCCCAAACCCCCCGGGGCGTGCGACGACCCGGTCCGGTCGTCCGCCCTGGAGCTCTCCCCCCTGTTCCAGGGCGGACGACTTCTCGGAGCCTTCTCTCCGTCCTGACCCTCGCGGTCCTCCTCTTCGCGCTGATCACCTGGCAGGTAGCCGTCCACGGCCCCCTCGCCCGCGCGGACGAACGCCTCAGCGACTCCCTCGTCCATCCGTCCCGCGGCTGGGCCCTCCTCGCCGACCTCGGCAGCATCGTGGTCGCCGTTCCCGTCCTCGTCGCCGTGCTGGTGTACGTCGGTCTGCGCGCGCGTCGGGCGGGTACGGAGCGCTGGTGGCGGGAACCGGTCGGCGCGGGTGTGCTGATGGCGGCCGTACCGGCGATCGTCGTCCCGCTGAAGGAGCTGGTCGCCCGGTCCGGGCCGCCGGTCATGGGCCCCGGCACCGGGTTCTACCCGTCCGGGCACACCGCGACAGCCGTCGTGGCCTACGGCTCAGCCACGCTCCTCCTGCTGCCGTGGCTGCGCCGTACGTACGCCCGTCGGCTCGTCCTGACCGGCTGTCTCGCCCTCAACGCCGCCGTCGCCGTCGGGCTGGTCGTCCGCGGTTTCCACTGGCCGCTGGACGTGGTGGCGAGCTGGTGTCTGTGCGGGGGCCTGCTGGTCCTGCTGCGGCTGTTCGTCCGCAGGCCCTCACCCTGATCCCGATCTGTCGGCGGCCGTCTTCTCTCCGGACGACACGTGCGCGCACCACGTGCCCACGGTTCGCGTCGACCGCACGGACGGCCGACGAGAGGGTGGTCACGCGGGAATCAGTCAGCCGCGAGAGTCTCGGACATCACCTGTTCTCGTCGGTCGCCAGACCCGCCGCCGCCTCGTGCATGGCCAGTTCGAGGAGTGCCGGGTCGGTGAGTGTGCCTGAGCCGTCCGGCGGGACCAGCCAGCGGACGCCGCCGGTCGCGCGGCCCGGGTACGGGACGACGATCCAGGTGCCGCGTCCCGCCGTACGCACTCCCGTGCCCAGCCAGCGGGCCGCGGTGCCCGGCGGCACGAGGAACCCCATCCTGGAGTCGCCGAAGTCGACGAGCACCGGGCCGGGTTGGTCGATGACACGGGAGAGGACGTCGAGGGTCGGGTAGCCGAGTTCACCCGGCAGGATCAGTACGTCCCAGGCCTTGCCGGCGGGCAGCAGCGCGATCCCCAGGGGGTTGCGCTCCCATTCCCAGCGACAGGCCTCGGGATCCGGAGCAACGGACGCCAGCCACTCGACCGCCGTTTTCGCCCCAGTCATGAGGGACCTCCCTTTCTCTGTGAACGCTGGTCGCGTCACGAGGGAGAGGGAGGTTTCCCGGGAGCATTACGCGGGTTCCGCCATACCGCGGGAGTGAATCGGATCACAGCCGATGAGCTGGGCGTACGCCTGTGGATCACGGCACGCCGGCACGCGCCGTCACCTGTCGACCGCTGTCAACTGTCGAACCCCAGCCCCAGCCGGTCCATCGTCCTCAGCCACAGGTTGCGCCTGCCACCGTGCGCGTCCGCCCTCGCCAGGGACCACTTGGTGAGGGCGATGCCCGTCCAGGCGAACGGCTCGGGCGGGAACGGCAGCGGCTTCCTGCGGACCATCGCCAGTGACGTGCGCTCCGTGCGCTCCCCCGCCAGCAGGTCCAGCATCACGTCCGCGCCGAAGCGGGTGGCGCCGACGCCGAGGCCGGTGAACCCCGCCGCGTACGCCACCCTCCCCGCGTGCGCGGTGCCGAAGAACGCCGAGAAGCGCGAGCAGGTGTCGATCGCGCCGCCCCACGCGTGCGTGAAGCGGACGCCCTCCAGCTGCGGGAAGCAGGTGAAGAAGTGGTCGGCCAGCTTGGCGTAGGTCTCCGGGCGGTCGTCGTACTCGGCGCGCACCCGGCCGCCGTACGGATAGATCGCGTCGTAGCCGCCCCACAGGATGCGGTTGTCGGCGCTCAGCCGGAAGTAGTGGAACTGGTTGGCGCTGTCCCCGAGGCCCTGACGGTTGCGCCAGCCGATGTCGGCGAGCTGCGCCTCGCTCAGGGGTTCGGTCATCAGCGCGTAGTCGTAGACCGGGACCGTGTACGCCCGTACGCGCTTCACCAGGCTCGGGAAGATGTTCGTCCCGAGGGCGATCCGGCGGGCGCGGACCGACCCGTACGGCGTGCGTACGGCCATGCCGGCGCCGTACGGCCGCAGGGTCAGCGCCGGTGTGTGCTCGTAGACACGGACGCCCAGGCGCAGACAGGCCCGCTTGAGGCCCCAGGCCAGTTTCGCCGGGTTGAGCATCGCGACGCCGGTGCGGTCGTGCAGGCCGGCCAGGAAGGTGGGGGACGCGACCTGCTCCCGTACCGCGTCCGTGTCCAGGAACTCGGTGCCGGTCGCGAGGCCCTTGCGGTCCAGCTCCTCGTACCAGGCGCGGAGTTCGGCGGCCTGGTGCGGTTCGGTGGCGACGTCGATCTCGCCGGTGCGTTCGAAGTCGCAGTCGAGGGAGTGCCGTGCGACCGACTTCTCGATCTCGTCGAGGTTCTGCGCGCCGAGTTCCTGGAGCCGGTGGATCTCGTCCGGCCAGCGGGCGAGGCCGTTGGCCAGGCCGTGGGTGAGGGAGGCGGCGCAGAAGCCACCGTTGCGGCCCGAGGCGGCCCAGCCCGCCTCGCGGCCCTCGACGAGCACGACGTCCCGCTGCGGGTCGCGCTCCTTGGCGATCAGCGCGGTCCACAGCCCGCTGTACCCGCCGCCCACCACCAGCAGATCGCAGCTCTCGGCGCCGGTGAGGGCGGGCTCGGGACGCGGCTTGCCGGGGTCGTCCAGCCAGTACGCGACCGGCTGGGCGTCCGAAAGGGATTTCGTCCAGCGATTTACGTTTCCCTGGGTCATGGCGCTTGGGGCCATGATTCCAACTCCCTACGAATTCTTCTGTCTGTTCCGACGGTTTCCGATGACCATTCCGGTCAGCACGAACAGTACGGCGATCAGGAACATGGCCGTACCGATGACATTGATCTGAACGGGCGTTCCGCGCTGCGCCGACCCCCAGACGAACATGGGGAAGGTGACGGTCGAGCCCGCGTTGAAATTGGTGATGATGAAATCGTCGAAGGAGAGCGCGAAGGCGAGCAGCGCGCCCGCCGCGATTCCGGGGGCCACGATGGGCAGGGTGACCCGTACGAAGGTCTGCACCGGGCCCGCGTACAGGTCCCGGGCGGCCTCCTCGAGCCGCGGGTCCATCGACATCACGCGTGCCTTCACGGCGACGACGACGAAGCTGAGGCAGAACATGATGTGGGCGATCAGGATCGTCCAGAAGCCGAGCTGGGCACCCAGGTTGAGGAACAGGGTGAGCAGCGAGGCCGCCATGACGACCTCGGGCATCGCCATCGGAAGGAAGATGAGGGAGTTGACGGCCCCCCGCGCGCGGAAGCGGTACCGCACCAGCGCGAAGGCGATCATCGTGCCGAGGACGGTCGCCCCGACGGTCGCCCAGAAGGCGATCCGCAGACTGAGCGAGAGCGAGCCGCACATGCCGGCGACCCCGCAGGGATCACGCCAGGCGTCCGTCGAGAACTGCTGCCACTCGTAATTGAAGCGGCCCTTCGGTTTGTTGAAGGAGAACACCGTGACGACGACGTTCGGCAGCAGCAGATAGCCGAGTGTGACGAGTCCCGCGATGACGACGAAATGGCTCTTGAGCCAGCGCCCGATCGAATTCACGAAGGCCATTTAAACCAGGTCCTCCGTCCCGGACTTGCGGATGTAGAGGGTGACCATGACGAGGATCGCGGCCATGAGGATGAAGGAGAGCGCGGCGGCCGTCGGATAGTCGAGGATGCGCAGGAACTGCGTCTGGATGACGTTGCCGATCATGCGGGTGTCGGTGGAGCCGAGCAGGTCGGCGTTGACGTAGTCGCCGCTCGCCGGGATGAAGGTGAGCAGCGTGCCGGAGACGACACCCGGCATCGACAGCGGGAAGGTGACCTTGCGGAAGGTCGTGAACGGCCTGGCGTAGAGGTCACCGGCCGCTTCGTGCAGCCGTCCGTCGATGCGTTCGAGCGAGGTGTAGAGCGGCAGGATCATGAACGGCAGGAAGTTGTACGTCAGACCGCACACCACCGCGAGCGGCGTGGCCAGCACGCGGTCGCCCGCCGTGATGCCGAGCCAGCTGGTGACGTCCAGGACGTGCAGCGAGTTGAGGGCGCCGACGACCGGGCCGCCGTCCGCGAGGATCGTCTTCCAGGCGAGCGTACGGATCAGGAAGCTGGTGAAGAACGGCGCGATCACCAGGATCATGATCAGGTTGCGCCAGCGCCCAGCACGGAACGCGATCAGATACGCGAGCGGATATCCCAGCACCAGGCAGAGGATCGTCGCGGCACCGGCGTACAGCACCGAGCGCAGGAACTGCGGCCAGTAGTCCGCCAGGGCGTCCCAGTAGGTCGCGATGTGCCAGGTGACCTTGTAGCCCTCCTCCAGGGAGCCCGTCTGCACGGACGTGGAGGCCTGGTAGACCATCGGCAGCGCGAAGAACACGAACAGCCAGAGAAGGCCGGGCAGGAGCAGCCAGTACGGCGTCCAGCGGCCACTTCTCCGCGGGGGCTTCTTGGCCGGTGCGGGCGCCAGGGGCGGCGCGTCGGGGGTCGCGGTGGCCATCAGGCGGCCGCCTCGTCGTCGACCGTCTTGACGCCCGCGTCTATGTCCTGGTCGGCGTCGAGGCCGAAGGTGTGGGCCGGGTTCCAGTGCAGGACGACCTCCGCGCCGGGGGCCAGCCTGGCGTCGCGGTCGATGTTCTGGACGTACACCTCGAACTCGGGACAGACGGGGCTGTCGATGACGTACTGCGTGGAGACCCCGATGAAACTGGTGGCGGCGATCTTCCCGGTGATGCGGTTGCGGCCGGCCGGGATGTCGCCGGCGGCGTCCGCGTGCGTCAGGGAGATCTTCTCCGGGCGGACCCCGACCAGCACCTTGCCGCCGGTCCTGGTCGGCGCGGAACAGCGGGCCTCGGGGAGCAGCAGCTTGCCGCCGCCCGCCTTGAGGACGATCTCGTCGCCGCTCTTGGCGTCCACCTCGGCCTCGATGAGGTTGGAGGTGCCGAGGAAGTTCGCGACGAAGGTGGTCTGCGGGTTCTCGTAGAGGTCGGCGGGCGACCCGAGCTGCTCGACCCGGCCCGCGTTCATCACGGCGACCGTGTCGGCCATCGTCATGGCCTCCTCCTGGTCGTGCGTGACATGGACGAACGTGATGCCGACCTCGGTCTGGATGCGCTTCAGCTCCAGCTGCATCTGGCGGCGCAGCTTGAGGTCGAGGGCGCCGAGCGGTTCGTCGAGCAGCAGCACCCTGGGGGTGTTGATCAGCGCGCGGGCCACGGCGACGCGCTGTTGCTGGCCGCCGGAGAGCTGGTGCGGTTTCTTGCGCGCCTGCTCGCCGAGCTGTACGAGCTCCAGCATGTCCTCGACCTGCTTCTTCACCGACTTGATACCGCGCCGGCGCAGACCGAAGGCGACGTTCTCGAAGATGTCGAGGTGCGGGAAGAGGGCGTACGACTGGAAGACGGTGTTCACCGGCCGCTTGTACGGCGGGAGGTTCGTGACCTCCTGGTCGCCCAGGAAGACGGTCCCGGAGGAAGGTTCCTCCAGACCCGCGATCATCCGCAGGGTCGTGGTCTTCCCGCAGCCGGAGGCACCGAGCAGGGCGAAGAAGGAGCCCTGCGGGACGGTGAGGTCGAGGGGGTGTACGGCGGTGAAGGAGCCGTAGGTCTTGCTGATCCCGGAGAGACGGACGTCGCCGCCGTGGTCTGTGCTGGTCATGGTGTGGTCCTTGGGGAGTCGGAGGGGTTTCGCACCGCTGGGGGCAGGCGTGGCTACGCCCCTGTCAACTTCGCGAACTTCTCCTCGTACGCCGTCTCTTCCTTCTGGCTCAGCAACCGGAAGGCGTGGGACTTCGCGGCCATCGCCGCGTCGGGAATGATCAGCGGGTTGTCCGCCGCACCCTTGTCGATCTTCGCGAGGTAGGGCTTCACTCCCTCGACGGGACACACGTAGTTGATGTAGGCGGCCAGTTCGGCGGCCGGCTGGGGCTCGTAGTAGTAGTCCATGAGCCGCTCGGCGTTCGTCTTGTGGCGCGCCCTGTTGGGGATCAGCATGTTGTCGCTCGACGTGATGTAGCCGCTGTCCGGGATGATGAAGTCGATGTCCGGGCTGTCCGCCTTGAGCTGGACCACGTCACCCGCCCAGGCGATACAGGCCGCGAAGTCGCCCGAGGTCAGGTCGGCCGTGTAGTCGTTGCCGGAGAAGCGGCGGATCTGGCCCTTGTCGACGGCCTTCTGGAGCCGGGCGACGGCCGCGTCGTAGTCGTCGTCGGTGAACTTCGCCGGGTCCTTGCCCAGGTCGAGCAGGGTCATGCCGATGCTGTCGCGCATCTCGGAGAGGAACCCGACGCGCCCCTTCAGCTTGGGGTTGTCGAGCATGTCGGAGACCGACTTCACCTCGACGCCGTCGAGCGCCTTCTTGTTGTAGGCGATGACGGTCGAGATCCCCTGCCAGGGGTAGGAGTAGGCACGGCCCGGGTCCCAGTCGGGGCTGCGGAACTGCTGCGACAGGTTCGCGAACGCGTGCGGGAGGTTCGACGGGTCCAGTTTCTGGACCCAGCCGAGCCGGATCAGCCGGCCGGCCAGCCAGTCGGTGAGGACGATGATGTCCCGGCCGGTGTCCTGGCCCGCCGCGAGCTGCGGTTTGATCTTGCCGAAGAACTCGACGTTGTCGTTGATGTCCTCGGTGTACTTCACCTTGATGCCGGTCCGCTCGGTGAACGCGTCGAGCGTGGGATGGTGCTTCTCGCTCTCGTCGACGTCCATGTACTCGGTCCAGTTGGAGAAGTTGACGGTCTTCTCCTTGGCCGAGTGGTCGTCCGCGGAGACGCCTCCCGCGGTCTTGCCGGCCGCGGGGATGCCGCAGCCGGTCAGCGCGCCGAGGCCGCCGGCCACCAGGGCGCCGCCCGCGGAGGCACGCAGCAGGGACCGGCGGGTCAGAGCGGCCCTGCCGTTGCGGAAGCTGCGCCGCATGGCGGCCACCTGGGCCGGGGAAAGGCGGTCGGGCTCGTACTGCTCCATGCGCGTGATGCCCTTTCGGGAGGGTGTGCGGCCGCTGGTCGGTCGGCCTGTGTCCGGTCAGCGGTCCCCGAAGATCGTGCGGTGCCAGTCCTTGCGGGCAACCGCGGTGTTGTCGAACATGACGTGCTTGATCTGTGTGTACTCCTCGAACGAGTACGCGGACATGTCCTTGCCGAAGCCGGACGCCTTGTACCCGCCGTGGGGCATCTCGCTGATGATCGGGATGTGGTCGTTGATCCACACGCAGCCCGCCCTGATCTCGCGGGTCGCGCGGTTCGCCCGATAGACGTCCCGGCTCCAGGCGGAGGCGGCGAGACCGTAGGGCGTGTCGTTGGCGAGCCGGATGCCCTCGTCGTCGCTGTCGAAGGGGAGGACGACGAGCACGGGCCCGAAGATCTCGGACTGGACGATCTCGCTGTCCTGGGCTGCGTCGGCGACCAGGGTGGGCCGGTAGTACGCGCCGCTCTTCAGCTCCCCCTGGGGAGCCTCGCCGCCGGTCACCACGCGCGCGTAGGCACGCGCCCGCTCGACGAAACCGGCGACCCGGTCGCGCTGCGCGTGCGAGATGAGCGGCCCGAGATCGGTACCCGGGGCGAACGGATCACCGAGCCGGACGGTGTCCATGAGGGCCGCCGTTCGGGCGACGAACTCCTCGTACAGCGGGCGTTGCACATACGCGCGCGTGGCGGCCGTGCAGTCCTGGCCGGTGTTGATGAGCGCGCCCGCGACCGCGCCGTTGACGGCGGCGTCGAGATCGGCGTCGTCGAGGACGACGAAGGGTGCCTTGCCGCCCAGTTCCAGATGGAGCCGCTTGACGGTGGCGGTGGCGATCTCGGCGACGCGCTTGCCGACGGCGGTGGACCCGGTGAAGGACGTCATGACGACGTCGGGATGCCCGACGAGATACTCACCGGCTTCCTTGCCGCTCCCGGTGACGATGTTGACGACACCGTCCGGGATCCCGGCCGCGGTGGCCGCCTCGGCGAAGAGAAGGGAGGTCAGGGGGGTCAGCTCGGCGGGCTTGAGCACGATCGTGTTGCCCGCCGCGATCGCCGGGAGGATCTTCCAGGCGGCCATCTGGAGGGGATAGTTCCAGGGCGCGATGGAGCCGACGACGCCGATGGGCTCACGGCGGACGTACGAGGTGTGGTCGCCGGAGTACTCGCCGGCCGACTGTCCCTGGAGGTGCCGGGCGGCGCCGGCGAAGAACGCGGTGTTGTCGATGGTCCCCGGCACGTCGAACTCGCGGGTCAGCTTGAGTGGCTTGCCGCACTGGAGGGACTCGGCGCGCGCGAATTCCTCGGCGCGCTCGGCGAGGACGGCGGCGAAGCGGTGCAGTGCGTCGGAACGCTCGCCCGGGGTGGCCCCGGCCCAGCCGGGGAAGGCCGCGCGTGCGGCGGCGACGGCGGCGTCCACGTCGTCGTGGCCGGCCAGCTCGTACGTGTAGACCGCGTCGCCGGTGGCGGGGTCGACGACCGCGTGCGTACGGCCGGAGGTGCCGCGGATCAGTCGGCCCGCGATGTACTGCGCGCCGGCCGCGAGCCGCTCCTGCGCCGGGAAGCGATGGCCCGAATTGTGCATGTCGCTCACTTTCGTCACCCTCCTCGCACGCAAGGGGTCAACGTAGCTCCAGGTCGATCTGATTGCCGATCCTGACAGAGCAAGTGCACTCCAACAAGTGATTCCGTTGTTGCCTTTTGATTACGCGACGGAATCTGTCGACGAGGTGTCCAGTGGGATGGGAAATGGGAGGACGCGATGTCAGTGGTGGCTGCCAGACTCGCGTGCATGGGGAGAGTCACCGCGAACACAGCCGACACCGCCAACACGGAGCAGTCGGGGCAGATCGATTCCTTGGAGGTCCTGACCAGGGAAGTCCGTGCGGGGGCCCGGGTCAAGTACCTGCACTTCTGGGGGCACCGACCCCGCCCGGACGGCCGCGTGGGGGCGAGCTGTCTCAGCCAGTGGTGGCCGGCCGCGTTTTCGGTCGACGGGGTGGAGTACGCGACGGCCGAGCACTGGATGATGGCCGCCAAGGCCCGCCTCTTCGAGGACGCGGAGGCGGAGCGACGGGCGATCTCGGCCCCGGACCCGGCACTGGCGAAGAAGGCCGGCCGGCTGGTGCGCGGCTTCGACGAGGCCGTATGGGAGCGTGAGCGGTTCGGGATCGTGGTCGAGGGAAGCGTCCACAAGTTCGCCGCGCACGGTGATCTGCGGGGCTTTCTGCTGGGCACGGGCGAGCGCGTACTCGTCGAGGCGAGCCCGGTCGACCGCGTGTGGGGCATCGGTCTCGCCGCGGACGACGAGGCGGCGACGGACCCGGAGCGGTGGCGGGGGCCGAACCTGCTCGGGTTCGCACTGATGGCGGCACGGGAGCGGTTGCGGGTGGGTTGGCGCTCCGCTGGATGCGCGGTCCGCCTGCCGTGCCCGTAGGGCTACGGCCGGCCGCAGGAGCACTGGTCTCGCCCCCGCGCGTACGCCGAACTCCAGCGGCTCCGGTTTCGCCCGGACGCTGCCGGAGCGGCGGCTCCGGAACTCCCGCGCAGGTCAAGGGAGACGGACCGAGGCGACCGGCTCGACCGCTTCCCCCGCGGCGGTAGGCCGGGGGCGACCCCGCCGCCCTTGCCAGGTGCGGATTCCCTACCCCCTTACGCCGAACTCCAGCGACCCCGAGCTCGCCCGGACGCTGCCGGAGCGGCGGGTCCGGAGCTCCCGCGCAAGTCGAGTGGGACGGACCGGGACGACCGGCTCGACCGCTTCCCGCGCGATGCCGAGCGAGACCGTCTGCTGAGGCCCCGGGCGGTGCCCGCTCGCCAGGGCCTGTCGTCACATTCCCGGCGTCCGCGGGACACGCGGGTCTCGTGTCCGGTGCGGTGACAGTCCCTGGACCATCCCTAGACCTGCTGGGACAGGAAGGTCGAGTAGCTGCCGTCGATGTCGTTCGCGGACCCCTCTTCACCGAACGCGATGATGAGGACACCGACCGCCACGGCGAGGACGATGGCGACGCCACCGCAGATGATGCCGGCCAGCGCCTGGCCCGCGTTGGTCGCCTGGCCCCGGCGGACCCTGCCACGGGCGATCAGGCCGAACACCACGGCGAGGATGCCCAGGATGATCGCCAGCGGCCAGAGGCAGAAGAAGACAGCCGAGATGATGCCGACCACGAGCGAGGCCGTACCCATGCCGTTCATCGGCTGGGGCGCCATGGGGGCCCAGCCGTAGCCGGTGCCGCCGTACATCGGGGGCGCGGGATGCGCGGGGCCGGAAACGGCGTATCCGGCCTGCTGCGGGTAGCCGTAGTCCTGCTGTGCGGACGGGTAGGCCGGGTACGACGGGTAGCCGTACGGGGCCTGTCCGGGGCCGTCGGGTGCTATCGGCGGCGGGGGGACCGGCTCGCCGGGTGCGGCGGGCTGGGCGTAGGAGGCGTGCGGGGTGGGGGGTGCGAAGGGGTTGTCCTGCGGGGTGCCTGCCGCGGGAGCGCCGGGGGGCGCGAAGGGGTTGGCCCAGGGCTGGGAGGCCTGGGGTATGGGCGGGCCTGTGTGGGCGCCCGGCGGGGGCGTGGTGGCCGCGGGCGTCGAGGTGACCGTGGGGTGGTGGTGGACACCGGGGGGTGGCGGAGTGGTGTCGCCGTTGTTCCAGAACACCGTGCTGCCGGGGCCCTCAGGGGCGGTGCCCGGGCGAGGGGCCTCCGCTGCCGGCGGTGCCCAGGGATCGAACTCGGCGTCGGAAACGGTCGTGCCACCGGAGGCGGACCCCGTCGGAGGCTTGTCCAGCGGGACCCGCGCGGGTGTGCCGTTCGCGGGGCTTTCGCTGACGGTTTCGCCGGTCGCCGCGCCCTCGGAACTCGCCCCCTTCCCGGGGATGTTCTCCGGTGGGTGCGGTGGCTGCGCGGCGTCGGACATGCGTGGGGTCCCCTCGTTCGTGCGTTCCGTCATGCTACGGCCCGCGATCACAGGCCGACGGGCTGCCTTCGCCCTACCCGCCCCACCCCGGGACGGAATCCACGGGCGTCTCCCCGTGGGCCCGGCCTACGATGATCCCCGAGTCATCGATCAGCCGATCACCCGCGTCCCGCCGACCGTCGCACGATCCGGGGCGCCGTTCCCGGGGAGGAACCCTTGAGCGACCACCACCAGCCTGTCGCAGCCGCCGCCCATGACCCGCACGCCTTCATCGCCGGGCTGCCCAAGGCCGAACTGCACGTCCACCACGTCGGCTCCGCCTCCCCCCGGATCGTGTCGCAGCTGGCCGCCCGCCACCCCGACTCCCAGGTGCCCACCGACCCCGAGGCACTGGCGGACTTCTTCACGTTCACGGACTTCGCCCACTTCATCAAGGTGTACCTGTCCGTCGTGGACCTCATCCGCACGCCCGAGGACGTACGGCTGCTGACGTACGAGATCGCCCGGGACATGGCCCGGCAGCAGGTCCGGTACGCCGAGCTGACCATCACCCCGTTCTCCTCCGTCCGCCGCGGCATCGACGCGCGCGCCTTCATGGACGCGATCGAGGACGCCCGGAAGTCGGCCGAGGCCGAGTTCGGGACCGTCCTGCGCTGGTGCTTCGACATCCCGGGCGAGGCCGGCCTCGAAGCTGCCGAGGAGACCGTGCGGCTCGCCACCGACGACCGGGTGCGCCCGGAGGGGCTGGTCTCGTTCGGGCTCGGCGGGCCCGAGATCGGCGTACCCAGGCCGCAGTTCAAGCCGTACTTCGACCGGGCGATCGCCGCCGGGCTGCGGTCGGTGCCGCACGCGGGCGAGACCACCGGCCCGGAGACGGTCTGGGACGCGCTGAACCACCTGCGAGCGGAACGCATCGGGCACGGGACGAGTTCCGCGCAGGACCCCGTACTGCTCGCGCACCTCGCCGAGCAGCGGATCGCCCTGGAGGTCTGCCCGACCTCCAACATCGCCACGCGCGCGGTCCGTACGCTCGACGAGCACCCCATCAGGGAGTTCGTGCGGGCCGGCGTCCTCGTCACGATCAACTCCGACGACCCGCCGATGTTCGGCACCGACCTCAACAGCGAGTACGCGGTCGCCGCCCGGCTGCTGGACCTCGACGAGTGGGGGCTCGCCGACCTCGCCAAGAACGCCGTCGAGGCCTCCTTCCTCGACCCGGCGGGCAAGGCCGCGCTGGCCGCCGAGATCGACACGTACACCTCGACACGGCTCGCCCCCTGAGAAACACCACCGGCCCCGCCCACGCACAATGGGCCCATGCAGAACGTGACCGCCGTGGCCCATCGCGGCGACCCCTACCGCGTCCGTGAGAACACGGCCGACTCACTGCGTTCCGCGCTCGACCGGGGCGCGGACGCGGTCGAGATCGACGTACGGCTCACCCTGGACGGCGTACCCGTGCTGCTGCACGACGCGACGCTGAAGCGGCTGTGGGAGCGGGACCGGCCGCTGGCCGTGCTGTCGGCGGCCGAGGTCCGCGGGCTGACGGAGGGCGGGGTGCCGACGCTCGCGGAGGCGCTGGCCGTGACCGAGGGCAGCCGGGTGATGATCGATCTGCCGGGGTCGCCCGACGCGCGGGCGGTACGGCGGGTGACGGACGTGGTCCGGGAGTGCGCGGCGGAGGAACGCGTGTACTACTGCGCGGACGCCCCGGCGATGCTCGCGGTGCGCGCGGTCGACCCGTCCGCCGAGATCGCCCTGACCTGGAAGAGCGTCGCACCGCCGCGCCCCGCCCTGCTCGCGGCGGTACGCCCGCGCTGGCTCAACTACCGCTTCACCCTGGTCGACCGGAGGCTCGTGGCGCGGGTGCACCGCGACGGTCACCTGCTGTCGGTGTGGACTCCGGACACCCGCCGTTCCATCCGGCGGCTGCTGGACGCCGGCGTCGACTCGGTCACCACCAACCGGATCGACACGTTGTGCGCGCTGCGCAAAGGGTGACGCGGCTCGCCTGCTGATCGCTCCCTACACGCGGGACTCCTGAGCCACGGTCGCCGGATCGGCCGGGGTCTCGCGGGTGACGTACTGCGGGACGGGGGTGTCGTCCTTGCCGGTGTCGCGGACCAGGCCGTAGCGGGTGGCGCCCTCGGGGGGTCCGCCGGTGACGTCGGCCTCCACGTTGTCCCAGGTCGTCGGGAAGACGTTCAGGCCGTAGTCGGCGCCCCGTTCGTTCACGGTGAGGGTGACGCTGCCGTCGACGTAGAAGTACTCGTTCTGCCACATCTGCTGGGTGCCGGCCGGCGGGACGGCGTACCCGGTGGTCGAGTTGCCCATGCCGGTGGCGGAACTGTCGGTGGCGCTGACCCGGTCGTCCATCCGGCGGCCACCGCCCGAGGCCACGTGGAAGAGCCTGCCCTTCAGGCCGGTCCAGGTCGGCATGACCAGGCTGCCGGCCCGGTACTGCGGCGAGATCTGCCAGCGCACGAGGACATAGCCCTGGCCGGTGAGCGTCACGCTGTCCCCGCGGTGGTTCATGGTGGCGTGCGCGCCGCCGGTGCTGGTGATCCCGGCCTCGGGCCGGTGCGGAAGGGCGGCGGGCCGCGCGTTCGGGTCGGGCGCCGTGTCGACGGCGTCGACAACCGTGCCGTACGGGGCCGACTTCGGCCGCGTCGCCGACGGGGTGGGAGTGGGCGAGGCGGAGGGTGAGGGGGAAAAGGTGGGAGAGGGGGACGCCGACGGGGACCGGGGCGGGGAGGTGACGGGCGCCTGGGGCTGGGGGCGGGCCGTGGGGGCCGCGACGGCCGGCGGCGGGGCCTTGGCGGGGTAGGTCATGACGTACGCACCGCCCGCGACGATCGTCGCCCCGGCGCTCAGGGCGACGGCCGGTTTGGCCAGGGCGCCGAGCACCTTGCCCGACCAGCCGACGGAGGCGCCGGTGGTGGCGGCCACGGCCGTCTTGCCGCCGAAGGCCAGCGACAGGGTGAGGCCGACGGGCAGCGGGACGAGCGCGATGCCGACCAGGAGCCGTTCCGCCGGTACGACGACCGCCTCGCCGGGGCTCGCGCAGTACGCGCACCCCCTGATGTGCCGGGCCAGCCGCTTGCGCCACACGGAGTCCGGGTCGCCGTCCCAGCGGGCGGTCAGTTCCCGCAGGTCGGGGCAGGCACCATCGAGCGCCCGTACGATTCCGCGCGAGGCCTCCAGACGTTCCTTCATCCGCTGGACGCGTACGGCGGCGTGCTGCCTGCTGATCCCGACGGCGGCTGCCAGCTCACGCCGGGTGAGTTCGCCCGCGACCTCCAGCCACCACAGGGACAGCAGTTGCCGGTCCTCGTCGTCGAGCCAGCGCACCGCTTCCGCGACCTCGCGGCGCTGGCCCTCCAACTGGAGCCTCAGCACGGTGAGTTCGGCGAAGTCGGCGGCGCCGTCGGCGGTCTCGTCACGCAGGGCGTCGGTCGTACGGCGGCGGGCGCGGTCCCGGATCTGCCGCATCGCGATAGCGACGAGCCACGACCGGAAGCTGTCCGGGTCGCGCAGGGAGCCGAGGTTGTCGACGGCCCGCAGCATGGTCTCCTGCACGACGTCGTCCACGTCCGCGTGACCGTTCAGGGCCCGGCCGACGATGTTGTAGACCAACGGCAGCCAGCCCGCGACCAGCTCGTCCAGCGCCCGCCGGTCACCGGCCTGCGCCGCAGCGATGGTGGAACTCCACTGGCGCCCGTCCACAAAAGCCCTTTCTCGTATGTGTGTGCACCTTACGTCGCGCTGTTGCACACCGGTTCATCCGCCAGGTCGCCCGAGGAGACGGTTCGGGGGCGCCGCCGATAACAGTTTTCGCCCCCTGCCCACAGCTGCCTACCGCCGCCCACAGCACGGGCCCTAGGTGCGAACCCCGACAAGATCCGGATGCGGTACGCCCGTTGCCCCCAGGCAGGGACCAGGGTCGGCGTCCTCCTCGACGACGATCCACGTCAGCCCGTAAGGATCAAGGATGTGAGCATCAACACCAGCCGCCACCAGCAGGAGAAGCCGATGCACATGCGCACACGTACCGCGGCCCGCGCCACAGCCCTCGCGACCGTCCTCACCCTCACCCTCGCCCTGCCCGCCGGCGCCCTTGCCGCTCCCCCGTCGGCCGCCTCCGACCCGGCGACCGCGCGGGGCAAGGCGCCGGACGCGGAGGCGCTGCGGGCCGCGCTCACCGGATTACCGAACGCGGACGCGACGGGGGCTCTCGTACGGGTCGGAGGCACCGGCGGCGTCTGGCGCGGGAGCGCTGGGGTGCACGACCTGGCGAGCGGGCGGGCGGCGGACCCGGAGGCGCGTTTCCGGGTCGGATCGACGACGAAGGCGGTCACGGCTGCGGTCGTGCTCCAACTCGCGGCGGAGGGCAGGGTGGACCTCGGCCGACCGGCCCGGCACTACCTTCCGGACCTGATCCCCAGCACGTACGAACATGTGACCCTGCGCCAGCTGCTGAACCACACCAGTGGCATCCCGGCCGCCGACGGCGTCGGAACGACCTTCGAGGAGTGGTACGCGCACCGCTTCGACCTCCACTCGCCCCGCGAGATGGTCGCCGACGCCACCGCCAGGAAGCCCGAGTTCGCCCCGGGCACCGACCAGCACTACCTCAACATCAACTACACCGTGCTCGGACTGCTGATCGAGCGGATCACCGGCCACTCGTACGAACAGGAGACGGCCCGCCGGGTCTTCGCCCCACTGGGAATGCGCGACAGCTACTTCCCCGGCACCGACCCGGACATCCGGGGCCCGCACAACCACGGTTACCAGGCCGTGGCGCGCGCGGACGGCACGACGGAGTTCCGTGACGTCACGGTGTGGGGCACCACGGACAGTTGGGCGGCGGGCGCCATGATCTCCACGACGGCCGACCTGGAACGGTTTCTGACCGCCCTGTTCCGCGGGCGGGTCGTGCCGCGACCGCAGTTGGAGGAGATGTTCACGCTTCCGGCCGGCGTGCCCGGCGCCACGATGAGCGCGGGCCTCCAGCGGTATGTCACCCCCGACGGCACGGAGGTGTGGCTGAAGTCGGGCGGCCGGTGGGGCTACAACACGGTCATCGCGGCCACCCGCGACCTGTCCCGCACCCTCGTCTACAGCGTCAACTCGACCGACGCGAAGGGCCAGGGCATGAACCCCGTCGCCGCACGCATCGCGGAGGCGGCCTTCACACCGTGACGTGGGCCGCGCTCGACGACCCGGAGGTTGCGTACGGGGTCGCGGCAGGGCCCCGTAGAAGGCGAGCCGGTCCGACACAAGACGGACCGCACCGCCGATTCTGGAGTCTGCACACTGTTGCTCGCGGTGACCGTCCACCACGACGACACCGACAGCACCGGCGGCTCGCCCTCGGCGGCTCCTACGCCTCGGGCCCGTGTGTCACCGTGGCCAGTGCCCTGCGCCTGTCCGCCGCGTAACTCACCAGGGTCTTTCTGTCGCTCGCCGTCAACAGGCCCTTCTCTACCGCCCCTTGCACGTCCCGGACGGCTTCGGACAGCCCCGTCTCGACCTGGCAGTCCGCGTCGGCGCGCGCCGTCCCGATCTCGTCGCGGCCGAGCGCACGCAGGGCATTCTCATCCGACGCGGCCTCGCGCAGGCGGGAGTCGATGGCCTTCCGGGGAGCCTGGAGATCCTTCGCCGGATGCCCCGCCTTCGTCATGCACGAGGACCAGCGCCGGACGGCGGCACGGTAGCCGGAGTCCGCTTCGACGGCACCGATCACCCGGTTCGCCAGTCCCACGGTGACGGGAGCCACCGTGTTCCAGTCCGCCCCGTAGAGCTCGGTGCGTGCCCGGGCGACACAGCCGTCGGTGGAGTACTCCAGGCTGACACCGTCGGGCAGCCGCAGGCTCACCCGATGCGCCTGTGTTCCGGTCAGGGCCTGCTGCCAGGCCGTCTTGCGGGGTTCGTCGGCCGGAACCGGGGTGGACCGCTGGTACAGGTACTCACCGACGATCCCGTACCCGTCCTGGGCCGCCTTCTCCGAGGTGAGCAGCCCGTAGGGGTTGGTCTCCTCGCCGCGCGCGGATGCGGTCCGGGGCTGTGCCGTGTACTTCTGGCCGCGGGAGCTCATACAGACGGCGACGGCACGTTCCTCACGGTCGTGCAGGCGTACGGCATCGGCGTAGGTGAACGCGGTGGCGCCCGACAGGGGACGGACGTCGAGTGCCACGGGCCCACGGCCGGGCTCCCCCTCGGGGGAGCAACCGGCCGCGGTCAGCACAAGGAGCACCGTGAGAAGTGTCCGCCGCGCCGTGGATGTGCTCACACGCACCAGTCGTTCGAGGCGACGTTGTGCCAGTACACGGTGTTCGCCAGGGAGCCGTTGTAGTAGCCCCGGGCGAGCACGTAGCTGGAGCCCGTGTAGCCCGTGCCCGAGTAGATACGGACGTTGCAGTTGTTGCCGTTGTTGTACAGCGACTCGGCGTTGTTGAACTTGTTGTACTGCAGAAGGTTCGAGTTGTCGCCGTAGACCACACCGGGGTCGCCCGCGCCATTGACTCCGAGGTAGGCGCACAGCCCTCCGGAGGGACAGTCCGACAGCGCCGCGTTCGCGGGAACGGCGGTGATGAGCGCGCCGGTGGTGGCCAGAGCCACACTTCCCAGGGCGATGCCGGCCTTGGCCAGGATTCGCTTCATTCTCGGTGATCCTCCATCACTCAAGGTGCCGCCCACGGGCGGAAGTTCGTCCGTGGCGCAGCGTGTTGCCATGAACACGATGGAGGGGGGAGGTGGTCTGGAAGCTTGCGTAAACCTTGCCTCGCAGGTGGCCAGGTGGTTGGGTGACGCCCGGTGGGAGACGGGCGCACGCGGGTCGGGCAGGGGAGGCGGCGTGACGGGTTTTCGGCTGCTGGGGCCAGTGGAGTTGTGGGTGTCGGGCCGTCCGGTGGATCTGGGCCCCGCCAAACGGCGTACGGTCCTGGCGGCACTGTTGGTGGACGCGGGCCGCTGGGTGGCGGTCGACACCCTGATCGACCGGGTCTGGAGCGAGGAACCGCCCGCGCAGGTGCGCGCCACGCTCTACGCCCACATCGCCCGTATCCGCCGTGTCCTCATGGACACGACCCCGCATCTCTCCGGCGGCAGCACCGGCCCACCCACCGCGCCGTCGTTGCTACGCGGCTCGGGAGGCTACCGGCTCGACATCACGCCGGACCTGGTCGACGCGCACCGTTTCCGGAGCCTGGTCACGCGGGCCCGTCAGACCGACGCCTCCGACGCGGTGCGGGTGGC
This sequence comes from Streptomyces kryoterrae, assembly GCF_054072135.1. NCBI lineage: Bacteria > Bacillati > Actinomycetota > Actinomycetes > Kitasatosporales > Streptomycetaceae > Streptomyces > Streptomyces kryoterrae. The sequence continues at coordinate 2,782,395 of NZ_CM133358.1, forward strand.
GACGCTGCGGGAAGCGATGGGCCTGTGGCAGGGCAAGGCGCTGGCCGGACTGCCTGGTGACTGGGCGGCACGCACCCGGGAGAGCTGGCTGCACCAGCGTATCGACGCCGTCCTGGCCTGGGCGGACGCCGAACTCCGCGTCGGCGGTCACGTCGTGGTGGTCGACACGCTGTCCGCCCTCGTCGCCGAGCACCCGCTGGTCGAGCCGCTCGCCGTGGTGCTGATGCGGGCGCTGCACGCCGCCGGGCGCGCCCCGGAGGCACTCGCCTGCTATGCCGCCCTGCGCAAACGGCTGTCCGACGAACTCGGCGCCGTCCCGGGAGCCGAGGCCCGGCAGGAACACCAGGCGATCCTCAGCGGGAAAACCGCCACACCGGCCGTCCACCACACACCGCCCGGCACCGGGGCCGGCATCGGGCGTGTCAGAGTCGTTCCCGCGCAACTCCCCATGGACGCAGCGGGGTTCACGGGCCGCGAGGAGGAACTCGCCCGGCTGGAGAAGGTCCTGGGCGCGGCTGCGGAGCGGCCGACCGCAGTGGTCGTCTCGGCGGTGTCCGGGACGGCGGGTGTGGGCAAGACGGCCCTGGTGGTGCACTGGGCGCAGCGAGCCCGGGACCGGTTCCCGGACGGCCAGCTGTATGTGAACCTGCGCGGCTACGACCCCGACCGGCCCATGACCGCCCCCGAGGCACTGGTCCGTTTCCTGACCGCGCTCGGGGTGTCCGGGCAGGACATCCCGCTGGAGGCGGACGAGCGGGCGGCGCGCTACCGCACCGCGGTCGCGGGCCGGCGCATGCTGATCGTGCTCGACAACGCCGCCACCGTCGAGCAGGTCCGTCCGCTGCTGCCCGGCACCGGCTCCTGTGCGGTGCTGGTGACCAGCCGCGACAGCCTGGCCGGGCTGGTCGCACGGGAGGGTGCCCACCGCCTCGACCTCGACCTGCTGCCCGCCGACGCCGCCCACACCCTGTTGCGCCGGCTCGTCGGTTCCCGCGCGGAAGCCGAACCCGACGCCGTCGACGCCCTCGCCGCGCAATGCGCCCGACTGCCCCTTGCCCTGCGGGTCGCCGCGGAACTCGCCGTCGCCCGCCCCGCCACGCCGCTGACCGACCTCGTCACCGAACTCGCCGACCAGCAGCGGCGACTGGATCTCCTCGACGCGGACGGCGACCCTCGGGCCGCCGTCGCGGTGGTGTTCTCCTGGTCGCTGCGACAGCTGCCGGCGGACGCTGCGCGTACGTTCCGGCTGCTCGGCCTGCATCCCGGCCCCGACCTCGACGCCCACGCCGCCGCCGCGCTGACCGACAGCGACCTGGCGGACACCCGCCGTGCCCTCGATGTCCTCGCCCGCGCCCATCTGGTCCAGCCCGTGGACACCGCCAGGTACGGCATGCACGACCTGCTGCGCGCCTACGCCACCCGCCTCGCCACGGCCGAGGACGCGCCGGAGGCCCGCGAGGCGGCGCTCGACCGGCTCTTCGACCACTACCTCGCCACCTCGGCCGCCGCCATGAGCTGCCTCCACCCGGCCGAGGCTCACTTACGGCCCGCCGTTCCCGAGCCCGCCACCCCCGTTCCCGACCTGTCCGATCCCGACGCCGCGCGCGCCTGGCTGAACGCCGAGCGAACGTGTCTCACGGCGGTGTCCGCCCACACCGCCACCCACGGCCGGCCCACCCACGCCATCCGGCTCTCCCTCACCCTGTACCGCTACCTCATCAGCGGCCATCACACCGACGGCCTCACGATGCACGGCCACGCCCGGGACGCCGCTCGCCTGATCGCCGACCCGGCGAGCGAGGCCAGGGCGCTGCTGGGCCTCGGCACCGCCTACTGGCAACTGGCCCGGCACGAACCGGCACGCCGGCATCTCCAGGAGGCGCTGACCTTGTTCCGCCAAGCCGGCGACCCGACCGGCCAGGCCCGGGCCCTGGTCAACCTCGGCCTCGTCGACGAACGGCTGGGCCGCCTCCTGTCGGCCGTCGAGTACCTCGAACAGGCTCTGGTGCTGTACCGGAGCGTCGACGACCGGTCGGGCGAAGCGCTCGCCCTCAAGGACCTCGCCAGCGTCGAGGGGCAGCTGGGCCGCTACGGACAGGCCGCCGACCATCTCCGGCAGGCCCTGGCCCTGCTCCGTCTGACCGGCAACCGATACGTGGAGGCCCATGCGCTCAACGACCTCGGCACGGTCGAGGCGCGACTCGGCCTTCTCGGGTCGGCCGCCCGCAACCAGGAGCGGGCCCTGGCCCTGCTCCGGGAAATCGGCGACAGGTACGGAGAAGCCGGGGTGCTGCACAGCCTCGGCACCCTCCACACCCAGCGTGACCAGCACGCACAGGCCGCCGAGTGCCACCGGCAGGCGCTCACCATCTACTGCCAGAACGGCGACCGGGACGGCCAGGCCAGGGCGCTCAACGGGCTCGGCGAGGCCGCCCGTGCCGCCGGCCGCCCCACCGACGCCCTCGCCCACCACACCGACGCCCTCGCCATCGCCGAGGACATCGGCAGCCCGGGCCAGCAGGCCCGCGCCCACAGCGGCCTCGGCGACGCCCAGCACGCTCTCGGCGACACCGACCCCGCCGTCTGCCGCTACGAGCGGGCGCTCGCCCTCTACACCGAACTCGGTATGCCCGATGCCGACGCCATCAGGACGAGGCTGGCCACGGGGACCGGTCCCCGCCCGTAGCCCCGGTTCCCGGGTCCACGGGGAAGCAGTACGGCCCCGCACGGAGAACTCCCGAAGGACTCCCGCCCGGGGCCGCGCGCGCCACAGCCGATCCCTAGCCGCCGAGCGACGTCATCACATGCTTGATCCGCGTGTAGTCGTCGAACCCGTACCCCGAGAGGTCCTTGCCGTAGCCGGACTTCTTGAAGCCGCCGTGGGGCATCTCCGCGACCAGCGGGATGTGGGTGTTGATCCACACACAGCCGAAGTCCAGGACCTTCGACATCCGCATCGCGCGCGAGTGGTCCTTCGTCCACACGGACGACGCGAGGGCGTAGTCCACGCCGTTGGCCCACTCCACGGCCTGCGCCTCGTCCGAGAAGGCCTGGACGGTGATGACCGGGCCGAAGACCTCGTTCTGGATGATCTCGTCGTCCTGCTTCAGGCCCGACACGACGGTCGCGGCGTAGAAGTAGCCCTTCTCGCCGACCCGGTGACCGCCCGCCTCGACCTTGGCGTGGGCGGGCAGCCGCTCGATGAAGCCGGAGACCTGCTTCAGCTGGTTCGGGTTGTTGAGCGGCCCGTACAGCACGTCCTCGTCGTCCGGCTGCCCGGTCTTCGTCTCGGCGGCGGCCTTGGCGAGCGCGGCGACGAACTCGTCGTGGATGGACTCCTGGACGAGGACGCGCGTGGCCGCCGTACAGTCCTGGCCCGCGTTGAAGAAGCCCGCGACCGAGATGTCCTCGACGGCCTTGGCGATGTCGGTGTCCTCGAAGACGACCACCGGCGCCTTGCCGCCCAGCTCCAGGTGGACCCGCTTGAGGTCCTTCGACGCCGACTCGGCGACCTGCATACCGGCCCGCACCGAACCGGTGATCGACGCCATCGCCGGAGTCGGGTGCTCGACCATCAGCCGGCCGGTGTCACGGTCCCCGGTGATGACGTTGAAGACGCCCTTGGGCAGGATCGAACCGATGATCTCCGCCATGAGAACCGTGGACGCGGGCGTCGTGTCGGACGGCTTGAGCACCACGGTGTTGCCGGCCGCGATCGCCGGGGCGAACTTCCAGACGGCCATCATCATCGGGTAGTTCCAGGGCGCGACCTGCGCGCAGACACCGATCGGCTCGCGCCGGACGATCGACGTCATGCCGTCCATGTACTCGCCGGCACTGCGCCCCTCCAGCATCCGGGCCATGCCCGCGAAGAAGCGGATCTGGTCCACCATCGGCGGGATCTCCTCGGACCGGGTGAGCCCGATCGGCTTGCCGGTGTTCTCCACCTCGGCCGCGATGAGTTCCTCGGCGCGCTCCTCGAACGCGTCCGCGATCTTCAGGAGGTGCTTCTGCCGCTCGGCCGGGGTCTTGTCGCGCCAGGCGGGGAAGGCGGCGGCCGCGGCGGCCATGGCGGCGTCGACGTCCGGCTGCCCGGACAGCGGCGCGGTCGCGTACGCCTCGCCCGTCACGGGGTTGACCACCTCGGTGGTCCGCCCGTCGGCGGCGTCCCGGAACTCACCATCGATGTAGTTGCGCAGACGACGCAGCTCGGTGCTCACTGCCGGCCCTCCAGATTCGGGTGTCCATTGACTGAGACACCCACCCTATTCCGCACCCCGACGTTTTCAACACCCCCGATCCCCCTCAAGCTGCGAAATCCGCAAGACAAGCGTCCATGAACAACGAATTTCATCGATCGAGCCTTGCGAAACCGTCGACTCCTCGTGCACAGTGAGCGCGTGGCCAGTCGAAGCGCAGAGCACAGGGACTCCCGCGAGTCCAGGAACGGCACCCCCCAGCTGGACGCCGTCTCCCTCGCCATCATCGAACAGCTCCAGGAGGACGGCCGCCGGCCCTACGCGGCGATCGGCAAGGCGGTGGGCCTCTCCGAGGCGGCCGTGCGCCAGCGCGTCCAGAAGCTGCTCGACCAGGGCGTGATGCAGATCGTCGCCGTCACGGACCCGCTCACCGTGGGCTTCCGCAGACAGGCGATGGTCGGCGTCAACGTCGACGGCGACCTGGAGCCCGTGGCCGACGGGCTGAGCGCCATGCCGGAAGTCGAGTACGTGGTGATGACCGCGGGCTCGTTCGACATCCTCGCCGAGATCGTCTGCGAGGACGACGACCACCTGCTGGACGTCATCAACAAACGCATACGGGCCCTGCCCGGCGTGCGCTCCACCGAAAGCTTCGTCTACCTCAAGCTCAAGAAGCAGACCTACATGTGGGGAACCCGATAACCGTGACGACCACCGACAACCCCAGCTCCAGCCCCAAGGACCTCAGCCGCACCGCGTACGACCACCTGTGGATGCACTTCACCCGCATGTCGTCGTACGAGAACGCCCCCGTCCCGACGATCGTCCGGGGTGAGGGCACCTACATCTTCGACGACAAGGGCAAGCGCTACCTCGACGGTCTCGCGGGGCTGTTCGTGGTCCAGGCCGGCCACGGCCGCGTCGAGCTCGCCGAGGCCGCGTTCAAGCAGGCGCAGGAGCTGGCGTTCTTCCCGGTGTGGTCGTACGCCCACCCGAAGGCGGTGGAGCTGGCGGAACGGCTGGCGAACTACGCGCCCGGTGACCTCAACAAGGTCTTCTTCACGACCGGTGGCGGCGAGGCAGTCGAGACCGCCTGGAAGCTCGCCAAGCAGTACTTCAAGCTGGTCGGCAAGCCCACCAAGTACAAGGTCATCTCACGCGCGGTCGCCTACCACGGCACTCCGCAGGGCGCCCTGTCCATCACCGGCCTGCCGGCCTTGAAGGCCCCCTTCGAGCCGCTGGTCCCGGGCGCCCACAAGGTCCCGAACACCAACATCTACCGCGCCCCGATCCACGGCGACGACCCGGAGGCGTACGGCCGCTGGGCCGCCGACCAGATCGAGCAGGAGATCCTCTTCGAGGGCGCGGACACGGTCGCCGCAGTCTTCCTGGAGCCGGTCCAGAACGCGGGCGGCTGCTTCCCGCCCCCGCCGGGCTACTTCCAGCGGGTCCGCGAGATCTGCGACCGCCACGACGTCCTGCTCGTCTCGGACGAGGTCATCTGCGCCTTCGGCCGCCTCGGCACGATGTTCGCCTGCGACAAGTTCGACTACGTACCGGACATGATCACCTGCGCCAAGGGCATGACCTCGGGCTACTCCCCGATCGGCGCGTGCATCATCTCGGACCGCCTCGCCGAGCCGTTCTACCAGGGCGACAACACCTTCCTGCACGGCTACACCTTCGGCGGCCACCCGGTGTCGGCGGCGGTCGGCCTCGCCAACCTCGACCTGTTCGAGCGCGAGGGCCTCAACCAGCATGTGCTGGACAACGAGGGCGCGTTCCGTTCGACCCTGGAGAAACTGCACGACCTGCCGATCGTCGGTGACGTCCGCGGCAACGGCTTCTTCTACGGCATCGAGCTGGTCAAGGACAAGACGACCAAGGAGTCCTTCGACGCGGACGAGACGGAACGTATCCTCTACGGCTTCCTCTCCAAGGCCCTCTTCGAGAACGGCCTGTACTGCCGCGCCGACGACCGCGGCGACCCGGTCGTCCAGCTCGCCCCGCCGCTGATCTCGACCCAGGAGACGTTCGACGAGATCGAGCAGATCCTGCGCGCGACCCTGACGGAGGCGTGGACGAAGCTGTAGCCTCCGGCGGTTCAGCCGCTCGTCCCAGCCGCTCGTCACGGCCCGGGGTTGCACCCATACAAGTGAGAAGGGCGCACCCCGGGCCGCGTGCTGTCCGGGGTGCACGCCCAGGATCCTTAGCGTGCCTGGTAACCGATCGGCCCTGCTTTCGTTCCCCCGCACGGGGGACTGCAAGGCACAACGGACCAGAACGAGGTGTACGCGATGGTGGCCCCGCCGGACAACGACGTGCTCTGGGCACGCGCCCTGCACTTCCAGCACAACGACGGCTCGCCCGCGCTGAGCGGCGTCTCGCTCGGTGTCCGGGAGGGCGAGATCCTCGCCGTCAGCGGCCCGCGCGGCAGCGGAAAGACGACCCTGCTGCGCTGTCTCTCCGGCCTGGTACGACCGCTGCGGGGCGAGGTCTGGTTCAACAGCGTGCCGGTGCACACGATGGGCCCCCTCGCCCGTGAACGGCTGCGCCGCGACCGGTTCGGCTGGATCGACCCGGCCCCGGTCCTCGTACCGGAACTGAACGTCTGGGAGAACGCGGCCCTGCCCCTCATGCTGCGCGGCACGAGCCGCCGGCGTGCCAAGACGGCGGCCCTGGAGTGGCTGGAGCGCCTGGACATCGGCGACCGGGCCCGCAAACGCCCGCACGAGCTGCGTCAGTCCGAACGCCAGCGCGTATCGATCGCGCGGGCACTGGCCCCGGCCCCCACGGTCCTCTTCGCGGACGAGCCGACGGCGCCCCTCTACCGGGCGGACCGGGCCCAGGTACTGCGGACGTTGACGACGGCGGCCCGCTCGCACGGCATCACGGTGGTCCTCGCGACGCACGACGCGGACACGGCGGCGCTGGCGGACCGCACGGTCTCGCTGCTCGACGGGCGGCGTGTGAACACCGTCCACCTGCCCCCGGTCGCCGAGCCCGGCACGGAGACCGGCACCGGGACCGGCACCGACGCGGAAGGCCGGGCCGCGTGCTCGCTCTCCGTCTAGCCCGCGGCGCCCACCCGGGCGTCCAGTTCCGCCGGCTGCTGGTCGCGACGGCGTCGGCGGCCACGGGGTTCCTCCTCCTGGGCACCCTCGGCCACGCCCTCGCCCACCAGGACACCCCGGGCGGCTCGGCCCTGCGTCTGGCCTGGTGCGTGGCCCCTCTGGCGGCCACGGTCTATTTCGCGGTGACGGTGGCCCGCACGGACCCCGGCACGAGACCGCGCCCCGGCCTGTCGGCGATCGGCCTGGGCCCGGGCCGTCTGATGGCCGTCTCGGCCACGACAACAGCCCTGTCCTGCACCCTGGGTTCGATGCTGGCCCTGCTGTTCTTCCTCCACCTGCGGGGCGACCTGACGGGCATGCCGTTCGACGGCGACGCGGCGGACTTCCTGGCCGCGGACCACCCCCTCCCCCTCCCGGCCGCCCTGACCCTGCTGACCCTGGTACCGGTGGCGGCGTCGATCGCGGTCGCCCTGGTCCTGCGCCCCCGGGACGCCCGTCCGACGCCGGGCGACAACGCGCGCCTGTACGGCCGCTTCGGGCGCCACGCCGCGGGCGCCGGCACGCGGCCTCGGGGCAGTCGTGCAGCCGGGGCAGGGCCCGTCCCACAGCGAGGCGGCACCCCGCGAGCGCCGGACAACGCGACCGACCCGTCAGCACCAACCCCGGGCACCCCTGACACCCCCGCCCAGGACCCCGACCTCACCACCACCGACCCGCACCCCCTCCCCTCCCCCCGCCTGCCTCCCCGGGACCTCCCCTGGGGCATCGCCGTACTGGCGGCCGGCCTCGCCGTGGAGGCCTACGCCGCCCGCGCCCCCCACACCCGCCTCGCGATGCCCGGCGGAGCCACCGGCAGCCCCGCCGCCGTACTCGTCGGCTGGACCCTCACCGCCCTGGGCCTCGCCCTGGCCGGCCCCGGCCTCACCCACCTCTGCGGACGTCTGCTCCAGGCCGTCCGCCCCGGCGCCCTCCGCCTTCTCGCCGGCCGCGTCCTCATGGAGGAGGCGACCCGCATCGGCCGCCCCCTGGGCGTCGTCTGCGCGGTGGCGTCGGGCGCGTACGCCATGATCGTGCTGTACTACGACGCCGCCGACGCCCCGTCCCTCGGCCCCCTGACCACCCTGGGCGCCCTGGTCGTGGCGGGCTGCGCCGTCGCCACGCTTCTCACAGCCGCCGCCGAGGCCCGGCACGCCCGCGCGGACACCACCGCGGCCCTGGTCCGCCTGGGCGCACCGGCCACGACACTGCGCACCGCCGCCGGCCTCCGCGCTGCCGCCCTCCTCGCCCTGTTCGCCCCGCTGACCCTCCTGATCGCGGAGCTGGCGGCACTGCCGCTGACCGCCTGAACCCCGAGCGGAACCCCGAACACGACCTGCGGGAAAACCCGTACGGAAACTCGTACGAACAAATTCCGCGTCCACCGATGAGTTCCGCCCGACCCCCGGGTCTACCCCATCGAACAACACCACACCGACCGGGAGAGACCCTCATGAGCGAGTACCAGCAGATGATCTTCGTGAACCTGGCCGTCAGCGATGTCGCCGCCTCGAAGAAGTTCTTCACCGAACTCGGGTACACGATCAACCCGCAGTTCACGACCGACGACTGCGCCTGTGTCGTGATCAGCGACACCATCATCGCGATGCTGCTGAGCAAGCCGCGCTACTCCGACTTCACGAAGAAGGAGATCGCGGACTCCACGAAGACCAGCGAGGTCCTCATCTGTCTGAGCGCCGAGAGCCGCGCGAAGGTCGACGAACTGGTCGACGGGGCGCTCGCGGCGGGCGGCAGCGAACCGCGCGACGCGCAGGACTACGGCCAGATGTACGGCCGTGCGTTCGACGACCTCGACGGCCACACCTGGGAGGTCATGTGGATGGACCCGACGGCCGTCCAGAGCTAAGGCCCGACCGGCGAATCATGTCGGAGACGCGGGGTTGCTGTGACATCAGCCGCTCCGCGGCGGGCGCCCGTGTTCGTTCGGTGCCGCAGATATCCTCCAACCTGATTCGCCGGACAGGCCCTGACCCGACCGTGCTTACATGGGCGGGTGCAGACGAGCCCCGCCCATGCGGCCCACCACGACGACCGTGAGATCGAGACGCTCCAGGAGTTCGACGCGACCGTCTCTGCGCGCGGCACCCTCGCCGGATTCCGCGTCCAGGCCGTCGATCTGACGGACCGTACGAGGGAGTTGCTGACCAGCGACACCGCGGGCGCCGTCTTCCTCGGCTGCCCGATGCGCCCCGACGCGACGGCCAAGGTCCGCGCGGACGGCGCCCTGGTCTTCCCGCCCCTCCCGGACCTGCCCTTCGACCCGTACCGCGGCCATCTCTACTCGCCGGACGAGTTGTTCGCCGGGCTCGACAAGGGCTACGAGCGGACACCGGACGCCCTCGGATACGCCTGGTTCCAGCGCACGAAGGCCGACGGCGACATCTTCGCCTCGATGCTGCGCTCCGTCCACGATGACGCAGTCTCCGACGCCCTCGACGAACTCCTGCGCGCGACGCAGGTCGTGGGGGTGATGGGGGGTCACGCGATGGCACGCGGCACGCAGGCGTACGCCGGTGCCGCGCGCCTGGGGCGCGAGCTGACCCGCGCCGGGTTCACGGTGGCCACGGGCGGCGGCCCGGGCGCCATGGAGGCGGCGAACCTCGGCGCGTACGCGGCCCCCTTCGACGACACCATGCTCGACGAGGCGTGCGAACTCCTCGCCGGGGCACCGTCGTTCACGCCCTCGATCACCGACTGGGCGCGCGCCGCCTTCGAGGTCCGCGCCCGCTGGCCCCACGGGGGCGGCTCGGTGGGCATCCCGACCTGGTTCTACGGGCACGAGCCGCCGAACGCCTTCGCCTCGCACATCGCCAAGTACTTCGCCAACGCCACCCGCGAGGACGGTCTGCTGGCCCGCTCGAACTCGGGCATCGTCTTCCTGCCGGGCGCCGCCGGGACCGTACAGGAGATCTTCGACAACGCGACCCCGAACTACTACGAGTCGCGCGGTGAGCCGACACCCATGGTGCTGGTGGACCGTGCCCACTGGACCGAACGGCTGCCCGCCTGGCCGTTGCTCCAGTCGCTGGCACGGGCGCGGGCGATGGAGGACAGAATCGCCCTGGTCGACCGTATTGAGGACGCTCCGGAGGCTTTGAAACGCCTCGCTGGTTAACGGGTAGGTAAAACCAATAGCTGGAGCCTGCATACAGATTGACATTTCTTATGCTGCGCTTATAAACCTGTGAGACTCCAGGGGGTGATGAGGTGATGAGGTCTCTTCACTCCCCCCACCCCCCTCAGTTGCGCATCCCGTGAAGGGCAATCGTGTCCATATCTCGCCGTACCGCACATTCCGTGCGAATTCTCGGTGTTGCCTCCGCCTCGGCCGCGCTCGCGCTGGGCGTCGCGGGCAACGCGTTCGCCTGCAACATCAGTGAGTTCTCCGCCGTCGCCAAGTGCGACGGCGAAAAGGGCGTCATCAGCGTCACCGACAAGGACCCGTCGGGCACCCCCGCCACGGTCACCGTCTTCCTGGGCGAGAAGCTCATCGGCACCCAGGACGTCGTGGGCAGCCGCGAGGGCGTCACGGTCGACTTCGCGGAGGACTGGGCGCCGAACACGACGTACCGCGTTCACGTCAAGGCCGGCAAGCAGGTCGACGAGGACATCGCGTCGGGCGTGAACACTCCGGACGAGGCCTGCACGCCGGAGTCGACCCCGACGCCGACCCCGTCCGCTTCGCAGCCGGAGGAGTCCGCCACCCCGACTCCGTCGGCCTCGGAGCCCGAGGAGTCCGCCACCCCGACTCCGTCGGCCTCCGAGAGCACCCCGGGTGCCCCTGCGAGCAGCGTTCCGACGCCCGCGGGCGGCAGCTCCAACCTCGCCGAGACCGGCGCCAGCTCGAACACCGGTGTGATCGCCGGCATCGCGGCTGCCCTGGTCGCCGTCGGCGGTGGCGCTGTCTTCTTCGGCCTGCGCCGTCGTGGGGCGTCCAGCAACAGCTGACGTTCCACTCGCCGTATCCGCAGTACCCGGCTCTACGTTGTGGCCCGTCCCCGGATCAGGGGGCGGGCCACTCCGCTGTCACCGTCACCCGAAGGTGGCCCGCGCCAGCCAGAACTCCAGCAGCTCACGGTCCCCGAGGATCTCCAACCGTGGGCTGTCCAGCGGCAGTCGGCGGTAGAACGCGAGCATGACGTCGGTGAGCGGGCCGCGCAGGGCGACCGTCGCCTTCTCATGGCCGCGCCGCCAGACGAGACCGTCCTCGGCAAGCTCGACAAGCCTCCCCCACGCTTCGCCCGGGGGGACCCCCATCTCGCTTCGCTCGGCGTTCAACTCGGGCCCGGTGTCCGTGGCATGGAGATGGATGCTGCGCCCCGGCCCGCGGAGTTCGTTCGCCGGGTCGGCCGGGTCGGCCCGCTGCGCGAACTCGACGATCTGCAGCCATTCCTCGATCGCGTCGGCGGCGATGTCCGGAGCGACCTCGTACGGCAGCCCGGCAGCGAGCGTCGCGTCCGCGCGGTGGACGGTGACTTCGTGGGCCATCCGGCGCGCCCAGAACCCCGAGTCGTGGATCTCGGCCCACGACCACACCTTGGTGTCGGGCCCGGCCTCACGCAGGGTGCCGACCAGCTGCTCACCGGTCTCGGCGAGCCAGGCATCCAGCGCGGCCGGGTCGCCCGTCGGCTCCGGGCCACCGCCCAGCGGTACCTGATCCTCCTCGACATCCGCCTGGGCCCGCGTACGCACCAGCAGTTCCACCCAGCGCAGGGCACCCCCGGTATGCCGTACGAGCTCCTCCAGCGACCAGTCCGGGCAGGTCGGCACGGTCACGGACAGATCGGCGCCGGAGGTCACCACCGCCCTCAACTGCCCGACCTGGTAGGCGATTTCATCGCAATAGCGGTCATGTGAGAGTGTCGTCATGCCCGGAACCCTATTACCGCGCCTTCAACCCACGCCTGGGCATTTTCAGCCCGTCGGCATCTTCGCCCGTCCGGCATCTTCAGCCCGTCCGGCGTTTGAGGACGAGCGCGTTCAGCGCGAAGGGGGGTCTGGGGGCGCAGCCCCCAGGGATGGGACGGGCAGGGGCGGCGGGGGCGAGAACAGCGGACCCCTCACCCGAGCACGACAACCTCGGCCGCATCGAAGGCCACTCCGACCTCACCCCCCGCCTCCGGCGCCTCCCGCAGCGCGCACGCGGCCTCCAACCGGGGCGCGTCCTCGGGCTGGAGCCGCACGGCGACATGCGTACCCCGAAAGGTGCGCGCGGCCACCGTGCAGCGCAGCCCCTCGGCAGCGGGCACCAGACGCACACCGGCGGGCCGTACGAGCAGCGTGCGCACCCCCTGTTCGGTCCCCTCGGGGACCGGCACCTTGCCCCAGGGGGTGTCCGCGACCTGCCCGGTCACCGTCGCCTCGATGACGTTGTCGAAGCCGAGGAAGCGCGCCACGAACTCGTCGGCTGGGCGCTGCCAGACGTCAAGCGGCGTGCCGGACTGGGCGATTCGGCCGTCGCGCATCACGATCACCCGGTCGGCGAGGGCGAAGGCCTCGCCCTGGTCGTGGGTGACGGCGAGCACGGTGGTGCCCAACCGGCCGAAGAGCTCCCGGAGTTCGACGACGAGCCGCTCGCGCAGCGAGCGGTCCAGCTGGCCGAGCGGTTCGTCGAGCATCAGCAGCCGGGGGCGGGGCGCGAGGGCGCGGGCGAGCGCGACGCGCTGCTGTTCCCCGCCGGAGAGCGCGGCCACGGCACGCCCAGCGGCGCCCGGCAGCCCGACCAGCTCAAGCAACTCCCTTACCCGTACGTCCTGTTGTCCCTTGGGCACGTGGTGCATACGCAGTCCGAAGGCGACGTTGCCACCGACGTCCCGCTGCGGGAACAGCTGGTGGTCCTGGAACATCAGGCCGACCTCACGCTTGTGCGCGGGCACCCCGGCGAGGTCCCGGCCGTCGAGCAACACCCGCCCCGCGTCCAGGGGTTGGAGCCCGGCGACCGCCCGCAGCAGCGTCGATTTTCCGCTGCCGCTGGGTCCGAGCACGCACACGATCTCGTGCTCGGCGACGTCGAGGCCGACGCCGTCGAGCACGGCCCGCGCCCCGAACCGTACGGTCGCTCCGTCGAGACTGAGCATGGTCAGAACTCCCCGGTCCGGTCGGTCCGCAGCCGCTCCAGCACGAGCAGGGCCACCGCGCACACCACCATCAAGATCGTCGAAAGGGCCATGGCCTGGCCGTAGTTGAGGTCACCGGGGCGGCCCAGCAAGCGGGCCACGGCGACCGGCAGGGTCGGGTTGTCGGGCCGGGCGATGAACACCGTCGCCCCGAACTCGCCCAGCGACACGGCGAACGCGAACCCGGCCGCGACCAGCAACGCCCGCCGCACGATAGGCAGATCGACTTCGCGCCAGACCCGCCAGGGCGAGGCCCCGAGCACGGCCGCCGCCTCCCGCAACCGCCCGTCCACGGCCCGCAGCACCGGCAGCATGGTCCGCACCACGAACGGCACCCCGACCAGCGCCTGGGCCAGCGGTACGAGGATCCAGCTGCCGCGCAGATCCAGCGGCGGCTCGTCGAGTGCGATGAGGAACCCGAACCCGACGGTCACCGCCGACACCCCGAGCGGCAGCATCAACAGCGCGTCGAACCCCCGTACGACCCGCCCGGCATCGCGGCGGGTCAGCGCCACGGCGGCCAGCGACCCGACGACGACGGCGATGCCGGTGGCGGCAAGGGCGTACTGGAGCGAGTTCCCGACGGCGGCGATCGGCGCCACCAGGAAGATGCCGGAGTCGTCGCGGGTGAGCGCCCTGTAGTAGCCGAGGCCGGCACCGCCGGGCGTGGCGAACGACCGCTGCACGAGCACGGCCAGCGGCAGCACCAGCAGGACGGCGATGCTGACCAGCACCCCGCCGAGCAGCGCCCACTGGCTGCGGCCGCGCGGCCGGCGCGCGGTGCTCTCCGGCGCCACGAGCCGCAGCACGCTCTCCCGCCGCCGTACCGTGCGGGCGTGCACGGCGAGAACCGCCCCCACCGCCAGGAACTGGACGATGGTCAGCACGGCGGCCGTACCAAGGTCGAAGATCTCCGAGGTCTGGCGGTAGATCTCCACTTCGAGGGTGGCGAAGGTCGGTCCGCCGAGAATCTGGACCACGCCGAAGGAGGTGAAGGTGAAGAGGAAGACCATGAGCGCGGCGGCTGCGACGGCGGGCGCGAGGGCGGGCAGGGTGACCTGCCGCCAGGCCACGAACCGCGAGGCCCCGAGCACTCGGGCGGCCTCCTCCTGCCGTGGGTCGAGCTGCGCCCAGAGCCCGCCGACGGTCCGTACGACGACGGCGTAGTTGAAGAAGACGTGCGCGAGCAGGATCGCCCACACGGTCGTGTCCAGCCGTACGCCCCACAGCTCGTCGAGCAGCCCGCCGCGTCCGACCAGTGCCAGGAACGCCGTACCGACGACGACGGTCGGCAGCACGAACGGCACGGTCACCACGGCCCGCAGAATCTGCTTGCCCCTGAAATCGAAGCGCGCGAAGACATACGCGCCGGGGAGCGCGATCAACAGCGTGAGCGTGGTGGACGCGAGCGCCTGCCAGATGGTGAACCAGAGGACGTGCCGGATGCCGGAGTCCCCCAGCACGTCCCCCAGCTGCCCCAGTCGCCAGACCCCGTCGATGTGCAGGCCGCGCGCGACGATCGCGGCGACGGGATAGGCGAAGAAGAGCGCGAAGAAGGCGACGGGCAGCGCGAGCAGGGCCCCGCGCAGGACGGCACCCTGCCCACGAGCGACCACATGGGCCGTTTCGGCTTCTTCGACCACTTCGGTTACTTCAGTACGAGCGATGTCCACGACTTGACCCACTGGTCACGGTGTTCGGCGATCCTCGCGGGGTCCATGGTCTCGGGGTCCTTGGCCTGCGGCCCGAACTCGGTGAACTCGGCGGGCACCTTGGCGCCCTCCCGCACGGGATACACGAACATGTTGAGCGGCATGTCCTCCTGGAAGGACCTGCCGACGAGGAAGTCGAGCAGCGCCTTGCCGCCCTCGCTGTTCCCGGCGTTGCTCAGCAGCCCGGCGTACTCGATCTGCCGGAAGCAGGTCCCGGTCGCGACGCCGGTCGGAGCGGTGGCCGGCTTCGGGTCGGCGAAGATCACCTCGGCGGGCGGCGAGGAGGCGTACGAGACGACGAGCGGCCGGTCGGCCTTGGCCTTCTTCCCGCCGGCCGACCCGGAGAACTCCTCGTTGTACGCCTGCTCCCAGCCGTCGACGACCTTCACACCGTTCGCCTTGAGCTTCGTCCAGTACTCGGCCCAGCCGTCGTCGCCGTACCTGGCGGCGCTGCCGAGCAGGAACCCGAGGCCGGGCGAGGAGGTGGAGGCGTTCTCGGTGACGAGGAGATCCTTGTAGGCGGGCTTGACCAGATCGTCGAAGGACTCGGGCGGGGTCAGCTTGTGCTCGCTGAACCAGGCCTTGTCGTAGTTGACGCAGATGTCGCCGGTGTCGATCGGCGTGACCCGGTGCTTGCTCTCGTCGGTCCGGTACGCGGGCAGGATCGCGTCGGCGTCCTTCACCTCGTACGACTGGAACAGCCCGTTGTCGAGCGCGCGGGAGAGCAGGGTGTTGTCGACGCCGAAGAGGACATCGCCCTGCGGGTTGTCCATGGTCAGGATCGCCTTGTTGACGGCCTGCCCGGCGTCGCCGTCCTTGAGGACCTTGACGGTGTACCCGGACTGCTTCTCGAAGGCGGCGAGGACGCTCTTCGACACGGCCCACGAGTCATGGCTGACGAGGGTGACGGTCTTGGATTCGGCCGCCGACCCGCTGCCGCCGTCCTCCGACCCGCACGCGGACAACGTGACAAGCCCGAGCCCGACGGCCAGGGCCGTGACCTGCTTGGTGATGCTCACTAAATTCTTCCTCCTGGGATGACCAGGAAGAGACGCGGCCCTGCCCGGGACCCCGTGAAGGGTTCCGGGCAGGGCGCAACAGCTTGAGTGATGACCGAACTTCCTACCCAGAATGACCTGGGCGAGGTTCAGAGGGTCTGCGGTCTGTCCCGCACTCTCAGCGCTGTGGCGCTCCCCTGTCGGAATATGAAGATATGTAGGTACGGCGTAAGCCTACCGCTCGGTGGCCGCCAGCTGTCCGCACGCCCCGTCGATCTCCTGCCCCCGGGTGTCCCGAACGGTGACGGGCACTCCGTGCGCGGCGATGGCCTCGACGAACGCCTTCTCGTCCTCGGGCCGCGAGGCGGTCCACTTGGACCCCGGAGTCGGGTTCAGCGGGATCAGGTTGACGTGCACGGGCTTACCCCTGAGCAGCCGCCCGAGGCGGTCACCGCGCCAGGCCTGGTCGTTGATGTCCCGGATCAGCGCGTACTCGATGGACAGCCGACGTCCCGACTTCGCCGCGTACTCCCACCCGGCGTCCAGGACCTCCCGGACCCTCCACCGCGTGTTGACGGGGACGAGGGTGTCGCGCAGCTCGTCGTCGGGCGCGTGCAGGGAGATGGCGAGCCGGCACTTGAAGCCCTCGTCGGAGAACCGGTTGATGGCCGGCACCAGCCCGACGGTCGAGACGGTGATCCCACGCTGCGACAGCCCCATTCCGTCCGGCGCGGGGTCGGTCAGGGCACGGATGGCGCCGACGACGCGCTTGTAGTTGGCGAGGGGCTCGCCCATGCCCATGAAGACGATGTTGGAGAGCCGCGCGGGGCCACCGGGGATCTCCCCGTCCCGAAGCGCGCGCATCCCGTCCACGATCTGGTGCACGATCTCGGCGGTGGACAGATTCCGGTCCAGGCCGGCCTGCCCGGTCGCGCAGAACGGGCAGTTCATCCCGCACCCCGCCTGCGAGCTGATGCACATGGTCACCCGGTCCGGGTACCGCATGAGCACCGACTCGACGAGCGTCCCGTCGACCATCCGCCACAAGGTCTTACGGGTGGTGTCCTGGTCGGTCGACAGATGGCGGACGACCGTCATCAGCTCCGGAAGCAGCGCCTCCTGGAGCTTGGCGCGCGAGGCGGCCGGGATGTCCGTCCACGCGGCCGGGTCGTGCGCGAACCGCGCGAAGTAGTGCTGCGAGAGCTGCTTGGCGCGAAACGGCTTCTCACCGACCGCGGCAACGGCCTCTTTACGCTCAGCGGGCGTGAGATCGGCAAGGTGCCGCGGCGGCTTCTGGGCTCCGCGCGGGGCGACGAATGTGAGTTCTCCGGGCTTAGGCATGGCCATACCAGTGTCGCAGACATCCGGACACCCCCTCACCGCCCTGTGGACAACGTCCGGAGCAGGTGGAAAAGCCCAGCTCAGCGCGTTCTGTACATACTCACCTGGGCGCCGCAGCCATCACCCCCCTCAGCTGCGTCACCTCCCGCTCCAGCTCGCGGTAGTGGTCACTGACCTTGCGTCGGGCCGTCGGTGTGACACGGCCCCCGTCCAGTTCGGTCAGCCGGTCGCCCAGGGCGATGAGGTCCGTCTGCCAGGCGTGCCAGCCGTCGGCGCCCTGGGCTGCGGCCAGCTCGTCCTGGGCCGCGCGCAGGGCCGCGTGGGCTCCCTGGCGCAGGGGAAGCAGGTCGGCGCGCAGCCGTTCGGTGCGCTCGCGGAGATAGGCGAAGGACTCGCCGAAGCCGGCGAACGTCTCCCCCAGCTCGGTCATCGACCTGGTGTGTTCCCCGAGCGCCGCCAGCCAGGGCACGGCCGCCTCGGCACCGTTCTCCGCCGCCGCCACCGTCCCGGTACGGATCTCGTCGTAGTGCCGGGAAACGCCTTCCAGGTCGGCGAAGACACTCACCGCGCCGTTCGTCTGCTCACGGATGGTGTCCGAGGGCAGGCCGTCGCCCTGATCGAGCAGCGCCTCGATCCGCGCCAGCTCGCCCCGTACCGCTCGTCGCAGCTCCAGCAGGGCCTGATGAGCGGCGTCGGCCGCCTCGACGGGGCCGGCGACGGCTGCCAGCCCCTCGGCCTGCCGCTGGCGTCTGGCACGACTACGTCCCCACATGCACGCCACCCCTTCCGGACAGATCGACCGCACTGAAGTCGATCTTAGGTTCGAAAGGGGTGGTTTCAGGCCGACGTGGGTTTTTCAAAGGAAACCCGGACCGTACTGGAACATTCCGACCGTCCTCAGCCCACGAAGGCGACGAACAGCAACCACACCACAGGAGCCGTGGGAAGCAGCGAGTCCAGCCGGTCCATGATGCCGCCGTGCCCCGGCAGCAGCGTGCCCATGTCCTTGATGCCCAGGTCCCGCTTGATCATGGACTCGCCGAGGTCACCGAGCGTGGCACTGACCGCGACCGCGAGGCCCAGCACCAGCCCCTGCCACCAGGTGCCGTCGTCGATCGCGAACTCCATCAGCAGCGCGCCCGCCACCATCGCGAACGCGACAGCGCCGAACAGGCCCTCGCGGGTCTTGCCGGGGCTGATGCGCGGGGCGAGCTTGTGCTTGCCGAAGCGCCAGCCGATCGCGTACGCGCCGGTGTCGCTGACGACGGTCAGGAGCAGGAACGTCATGACACGCTGCGCACCGTCGTCGGCGGTCAGCATCATCGCGACGAACGTGGCCAGGAACGGGACGTAGAAGGCCGCGAAGACGCCTGCCGTGACGTCCTTGAGGTAGCCCTCCGGAGGTTCCGTCATACGCCAGACCAGGACCGCGAGCGCGGTGAGCGCCATCGCGACCCACGCGCCCTCGGGACCCCGGACGTATCCGGCGACGACCATCGCGGCTCCGCCGAGCGCGAGCGGCACCAGTGGTGCCCTGATGCCCTTGCGTTCCTGGAGCCGGGACGTCAGTTCCCACAGGCCGACCACGACGGCGACCGCTATCACGCCGACGAAGGCGGCCTTGACGACGAACAACGACGCGATGATCACCGCACCGAGCCCGACACCGACCCCTATGGCCGCGCCGAGGTCCCGGCCCGCTGTCTTCTTCTGCGGGACGGGGGCGGGCTGTTGGGCATCGTCGGGCACGGGCATGGAATCCGGCTTCTGCGGCACCGTCCCGTAGGGCTGTGCCTGCGGCATCTCGTCGCGGAACGGGGGGCCGCCCGGCCGAGCGGCCCCCCGGTCGTCATCCTGGTGTCCGCCATGTGCGGGTACGTCGGGCACGATGGGCATGGGGCGAGTCTGCTGCGCGTGGTGCGCGTCGTACGCGGGACCCGCCGGGGCAGCCCCCTGGACAGGCCCTCCGTCGGACGGCCCCCAGTACCCGGCGTGGGGCGGCGCCCCCCAGGAAGAGTCGTTCATCAGACTTCGAGAAGCTCCGCTTCCTTGTGCTTGAGAAGCTCGTCCACCTGCGCGACGTACTTCGCGGTGGTGTCGTCGAGCTCCTTCTCCGCGCGACGGCCCTCGTCCTCGCCGACATCGCCGTCCTTGACGAACTTGTCGATGGCGTCCTTGGCCTTGCGTCGGATGGCCCGGATCGAGATCTTGGAGTCCTCGGCCTTGGTCCGGGCCACCTTGATGTAGTCCTTGCGGCGCTCCTGGGTGAGCTCGGGGAACACCACGCGGATGATGTTTCCGTCGTTGCTCGGGTTGACGCCGAGGTCGGAGTCGCGGATCGCCTGCTCGATGTTGCGCAGCGCGCTCTTGTCGAACGGGGTCACCACGGCCATCCGCGGTTCGGGTACGGAGAACGAGGCGAGCTGGTTGATCGGCGTCAGCGCGCCGTAGTAGTCGGCCACGATCTTGTTGAACATCGCCGGGTGCGCACGACCGGTTCGGATCGCGGCGAAGTCCTCCTTGGCGACCACGACGGCCTTCTCCATCTTCTCCTCGGCCTCGAGGAGGGTCTCTTCGATCACCACTTGCTCCTGCGTGTCTTGAGTAGGCCCGGCTGCTCTTCGCGGTCCGCGGCCGGCTGCGTCGCGTCTTCTTCCTGCACGGTTCCCGACCGGCAGGACATTGTCCATCCCCCGCTCAGGGTCCGTCCCCGGGCAGGGCTGATCCCCGGTCAGTCCCGGCTGCCCTGTTCTCCGACGAGTGTGCCGATCTTCTCACCCTTGACGGCCCGCGCGATATTGCCCTCGGTCAGAAGCTCGAAGACGAGGATCGGGAGCTTGTTGTCACGGCACAGCGTGATCGCGGTCATGTCGGCGACCTTGAGGTCCCGGGTGATGACCTCGCCGTAGCCGAGCGAGTCGAACTTGACGGCCTCGGGGTTGGTCTTCGGGTCGGAGTCGTAGACCCCGTCCACGCCGTTCTTGCCCATCAGCAGCGCCTCGGCGTCAATCTCCAGGGCGCGCTGCGCGGCGGTCGTGTCGGTGGAGAAGTACGGCATGCCCATACCGGCGCCGAAGATGACCACACGGCCCTTCTCCAGGTGCCGTACGGCGCGCAGCGGGATGTACGGCTCGGCGACCTGGCCCATGGTGATGGCGGTCTGGACCCGGCTGTCGATGCCCTCCTTCTCCAGGAAGTCCTGGAGAGCGAGGCAGTTCATGACGGTGCCGAGCATGCCCATGTAGTCCGAGCGGGCCCGGTCCATGCCGCGCTGCTGGAGTTCCGCACCGCGGAAGAAGTTGCCGCCGCCGAGGACGACGGCGATCTGGGAGCCGTCGCGCACGACGGCCGCGATCTCACGGGCAATCTTGTGCACCACGTCGGGGTCGACGCCCAGGCCCCCGCCACCGGAGAAGGCCTCTCCGGACAGCTTCAGCATGTACCGGCCGCGCACTTTGCCGTCGTCGCTCTTCTGGGCCTTGGTGGTCATGGAGAATCTCGCCTCTTCACGTGTCACACATACGAAGGAGGCCATTGCCGATGGGGTGTCGATCGCATCCCATGCTCGGCAACGGCCTCCTCGTCAGATCTGCTGTCGTCCGCCACGCGCGCGTGCGTGACGGCGTACGCGCGCGACTGCCATCGACCCTATAGGTATCCCCACGCGGGCCGCGCGTCGATCGCGGTACGGACTCAGATGCCGACCTTGATGCGCGTGAAGCGCTTCAGGGTGACACCGGCCTCGTCCAGGACCTTCTGGACGGACTTCTTGTTGTCCAGCGCGTACGGCTGGCCGAGCAGCGTGGCGTCCTTGAAGAAGCCGTTGAGGCGACCCTCGACGATCTTCGGCAGGGCGGCCTCGGGCTTGCCCTCGGCGCGGGTGGTCTCCTCGGCGACACGGCGCTCGGTCTCGACGACCTCGGCCGGCACGTCCTCCTTGGAGAGGTACTTCGGCGCGAAGGCGGCGATGTGCTGGGCGATGCCCTTGGCGACCTCGGCGTTGGGCTTGTCCAGCTCGACGAGGACACCGATCTGCGGGGGCAGGTCGGGCATCGTGCGGTGCATGTACGCCAGGACGAAACCGTCCGCGAACTGCGCGAAGCGGTCCAGGACGATCTTCTCGCCCAGGTTGGCGTTGGCCTCGTCGACGTACGCCTGAACCGTCTTGCCAGCCTCGATCTCGGAGGCGAGCAGCGCCTCCAGGTCGGCCGGGGAGGTCTTGGCGACGTGCTCGGCGAGCGCGTTCGCGGCGGCCTGGAACTTCTCGCCCTTGGCGACGAAGTCCGTCTCGCACTTCAGCTCGACGAGGACACCGGAGGTGTTGTCGTCGGCGATGATCGAGACGACCGCGCCGTTCTCGGCGGAACGGCCCTCGCGCTTGGCGACGCCCTTCTGGCCCTTGATGCGCAGGGCCTCTACGGCCTTGTCGACAACGCCCTCGGCCTCGTCCAGCGCCTTCTTACAGTCCATCATGCCGGCGCCGGTGAGCTCACGGAGCTTCTTGACGTCGGCGGCGGTGTAGTTCGCCATGATTCTGGGAGTCTCTCTCGAAGTCTGAAAGATCTGCGGAACGAACGGCGGGGGCCCGATGAAGGTGCCCCCGCCGTCGACAACCCGTAAGGGTGAGGGTCAGGCCTGCTCGGCGTCCGCGGCCGGAGCCTCGGCGACCGGAGCCTCGACAGGGGCCTCAGCGGCAACCTCGGCCTCGACGGGAGCCTCCTCGACCGGAGCCTCCTCGGCGGGGGCCTCAGCGGCAACGGCCTCGACGGCAACGGCCTCAGCGGCGGGCGCCTCAGCGTCGTCGGCCTTCTTCTCGCCCTCGAGGAGGTCGCGCTCCCAGGCCGCGAGGGGCTCGGCGACAGCCTTCTCGCCCTTGTCACCGGTGTTGACGCCGGAACGGGAGATGAGGCCCTCGGCGACAGCGTCGGCGATCACGCGGGTGAGCAGGGTGACGGAGCGGATCGCGTCGTCGTTGCCCGGGATCTTGTAGTCGACCTCGTCGGGGTCGCAGTTGGTGTCGAGGATGGCGACGACCGGAATGTTGAGCTTCCGGGCCTCACCGACCGCGATGTGCTCCTTCTTGGTGTCCACGATCCAGACGGCGCTGGGCACCTTGGACATCTCGCGGATACCACCGAGGGTCTTCTCCAGCTTGGCCTTCTCGCGCGAGAGCACGAGAAGCTCCTTCTTGGTGAGACCGGACGCGGCGACGTCCTCGAAGTCGATCTGCTCGAGCTCCTTGAGGCGCTGCAGACGCTTGTAGACGGTCGAGAAGTTGGTGAGCATGCCGCCCAGCCAGCGCTGGTTGACGTAGGGCATGCCGACGCGGGTCGCCTGCTCGGCGATCGCCTCCTGCGCCTGCTTCTTCGTGCCGACGAACATGACCGTGCCGCCGTGGGCGACGGTCTCCTTGACGAACTCGTAGGCGCGGTCGATGTACGACAGCGACTGGAGCAGGTCGATGATGTAGATGCCGTTGCGCTCCGTGAAGATGAAGCGCTTCATCTTCGGGTTCCAACGACGGGTCTGGTGACCGAAGTGGACGCCGCTTTCCAGCAGCTCCCGCATCGTGACGACGGCCATGGCCGTTCTCCTTGTGTTTCTCGGTTGTGCCGCGGATACCGGACGGCACCCGCGCCTGACGCCCGAATACGCCTTGCCGCGAGGGACCGAGAGGCGTTGACACCCACCCTGTGAGGGGCCGGATGTCGGGGCGTGCGAAGTCGACCCGGTCACCCGGATCGCCAAAGGAAGTGTACGGGACCCGCGAGGCCTCGGGTGACGCCGATATCCACAACCGGTCAGTACTCCACAGGCCCACCCAGACCGCCGCGAATCACGCCAGGCTCCGTCCATGCGAGCGAAACGAGGAGTGCGTGCGGGCCTGGGCCTGTCGCTGGCCCTGCTGCTGACACTGACGGCGTCGACGGCGCGGGGAGCCGGGGCACCCCAGCCGGCAGAACCGTCACCCACCACGGATGCCCCGCCCACACCCACGATCGCCCGCAGCTGGCCGGTGGGATCCCGCCCCCTGGTCCTACGCGCCTGGGAACCGCCCCCGACGCCCTACGCCAGGGGCCACCGGGGCGTGGACCTGGCGGCAGCCCCCGGCACCCCGGTTCGCTCGGTGGCCGCGGGCCGGGTGCACTTCGCGGGCCGGGTGGCGGGACGGGGAGTCGTCTCCGTGGAACTCTCGGGCACGGGCACCCCACCCCTGCGAACAACGTACGAACCGGTGACGGCCACGGTCGTGCGGGGTACGGAGGTGACGGCGGGCGAGGTTGTGGGCACGGTGGAGATCGGGGCCGGGCACTGCACAACGGCATGCGTCCACTGGGGCCTGCTGAGAGGCGACACGTACCTGGACCCCCTGGCGCTGCTGCCCCCGTGGCTACTGCACAGGGGCCCATCCCGTCTGCTGCCTGTACTGGGCGTCCCGCTTCCCGCACAATCCCGGCCTGCGGACACACGCAGCCCACTGAGCCCGGGGGCATACCCGGCCCGCCGGCCGTAGGGCGCCGGGCCGCCCAGCCGACGCAACCGCGGGCACACACGACCCACCCAGTCTGCGGGCATGTGTGGCGCCAGGGGCGGCGCCCGCCCACAGAGGGCGGCACCTCGCGGGCGCGGGCAAGCGGAACCCCCTCGACGCCGACCCGGGCTCGCGGCGCCGACTCAGCCCCGTACACCCCGCAACGCCATCACCACAGCCGCATCCGTGATCACCGCGGGATCCTCGGCGACCCCGAACTCGACCCGCCGCACGGCCGCGTCGACGATCCCCTGCAACAGCATCGCGGCCATCCGGGGCTGCGCATGCCCGATGTCCCGCAGCGCCTCGACCACCATCGCGACGAGCCCGCCGTGCGCCGCCCGGATCTTCTCCCGGGCCCCCGCGTCCAGCTCACTCGCCGAGATCGCGACCACAGCCCGGTGCCGCCGGTCACCCACCAGGGCGAGCTGCCGGCGCACATACGCCTCGACCTTGTCCTCGGGCTCCCGCGCCGCGGCCATCGCCGCCTCGACCTCCGCCACCCAGACCGGGAAGTCGACCTCGCACAGCTCCTCGACGACGGACGCCCGCGACCGGAAGTACTCATAGACGGAGGAGCGCGCCAGCCCGGTCCGTTCGGCCAGGGCCGGGAACGTCAGCGCCTCCGTTCCGCCCTCGGACAACAGGGACCTCGCCGCGTCCAGCAGGGCGGCTCGCTGCATCGACCGGTGCTCGGCCACGGAGGCCGCTCGAATCCTTGGCACGTCAACCACTGTACGGACGGACCGCCCCGGAGGGGAGAGACTCCGCTCACCCGGGTCGTCGGAGCCGCCAGGTCAGCGGCCGAAGCTCGCCAGTTTCGCGCGCAGTTGCAGGACCGACTTGGTGTGGATCTGGCTGACCCGGCTCTCGGTCACGCCCAGCACGTTGCCGATCTCCGCGAGCGTGAGGCCCTCGTAGTAGTACAGCGTCACCACGGTCTTCTCCCGGTCGGGCAGCGTGTTGATCGCCCGCGCCAGGAACCGCCGCAGCTCCCGGCCCTCGGCCACCTCGACCGGGTTGTCGGCCGCGGTGTCCTCCAGTGTGTCCATGAGGCTCAGCCGGTCCCCGCCCTCGCCCCCCGCGTGCAGCAGCTCCTCCAGCGCCACCACGTTCGCCAGCGACAACTGGCTGAACACCGCGTGGAGATCGTCGACCGCGATGCCCATCTCGGCGGCCACCTCACCCTCCGTCGGCGTCCGCCGCAGCCGCGCCTCCAGCGTCGTGTACGCCCGCTCCACGTTCCGCGCCTTCTGCCGCACCGACCGCGGAATCCAGTCCAGCGCCCGCAGTTCGTCGATCATCGCGCCCCGGATACGAGTGATCGCGTACGTCTCGAACTTGATCTCCCGCTCGATGTCGAACTTCTCGATCGCGTCGATCAGCCCGAACACCCCGGAGGAGACGAAGTCCGCCTGCTCGACGTTGGGCGGCAGCCCGACGCTCACCCGGCCGGCGACGTACTTCACGAGCGGCGAGTAGTGCAGGATCAGCTGCTCGCGCAGCCGCTCGTCGCCCGTCGTCTTGTACGAACGCCACAGCTCGTCGAGCGTCGAGGGAGCGGGCGGGCGCCCGTTACCGCCGTCGCGGGCTGCCGGTGGGGCCGCCGCCCGGTCGGACCCGGAGGTGTGCTGGGGCATACGTCGCCTTGTGCCGTTCTGCCGTGAACCGGTGGTGTCTGGAGGAGTGCCCGGGTGGGCCGTCGGTCTGTTGCGGTCTGATGTCGAATTACCCGTCTGGCCGAATTGCCTGTCCGACCGCCGGTCTGCGTCGGAATCCACGTGAGCGTAGCGTGACTGAGGTGTCGCAGTGTGCGAGGTCGGGGGGACAGGGTGTACGCAGATACGTTCCGCTTGACGCCCTCCAGGGTCATACCCGTTGCCCTGTGTGACCATCGGAGCGGACCAACTGCGGGAATTACCAAGGGCGTCGGGCATCCCCCGGACGGCCGAACACGCTCGGTCAGCACCGGTCGCGGCCGGACCGGACGGAGATCATCGCCTGGCGTGTCAACTTCCAGCCGTCGTCGTGTCGTTCGACGTATCCAAGTGATCGGAGCTCGTACAGCCTGGCGACCGCCTCGTCCTGCACCGTCGACGCGCCCCGCGCGATCTCGTCCACCGTCGCCGTCCCGCGCGCCGGCAGCGCGGCCAGGACTCGTACCGCCGCCGGTTCCAGCAGGTCGCGCGGGAGCACCGGCCCCCGCCGGTCCGGCGCCAGTTCGCCCATGTCCCCGACCAGCTCGGCGACTTCCGCGGCGTCGGTGACCAGCATCGCCTCGCCACGCAGGAGTTCGTGCACACCGGCGGAGAGCCCGCTGGTGGCGGGTCCCGGCACCCCCATCGTGAACCGGCCCAGCCGCTGCGCCGCCCGCGCCGTGACGAGCGAACCGCTGCGGTACGCGGCCTCGACGACCACGGTCCCCCGGGTGAGGGCGGCGATCACCCGGTTCCGCATCACGAACCGGCTCTGCGTCGGATGGTCACCGGGCGGCAACTCACCCACCACCAGCCCCTGTTCGGCGATTCTGGTGATCAACTGGGTGTGTCCGCGCGGATAGGGCCGGTCGACCCCGCAGGCGAGTACGGCGACGGTGGCCCCGCCCGCACCGAGCGCGCCCCGGTGCGCGGCCCCGTCGACCCCGTACGCGCCACCCGACACGACCACCCACCCGCGCTCAGCGAGCCCGGCGGCGAGAGTGGCCGCCATGTGCGCGCCGTACTCGGTGCAGGCCCTGGCCCCCACCACGGCGACGGACCGCAGCGCCCACATCCGCAGGCTGGGCCGCCCGCGCACCCACAGTCCCGTGGGCCGCGCGTCCCCGAGGTCGTCGAGCTGGGCCGGCCACTCCGGGCGGCCGGGCCACACGAACCGCACGCCCGCCGCCCGGGCGACGGCGAGATCCCGCTCGGGCTCGGCCTGTACCGCCCGCGCGCACAGGCCCGCCCACCGGGTCGCGGTGACCCCGGTCGGCATCGGACCGCCGTCCCGCAGCCGCCGTACCACCTCGACGGCCCCGCACTCCCGGACCCACCGCCCGGCGACCTCGTCACCCGGCTCGACAACCCGGGTGAGGAAGACCCGGGCAAGCCCCTCCGCGTCCAACCCGCCGACCGCCTCTCCGCTCGACTCGCCGCCGGTCACGTCCCCGGCCGTGTCCCCCGTCACGTCAGCGCCCCGATGGCCATAGGCACCCCTCGCGGTACCCCCGTACGCAGTTGCAGCGCCAGGGCGACGTCCGCCACGTCGGGCCGGTCGTGGCCGACGAGGTCCGCGACGGTCCAGGCGACCCGCAGGACGCGGTCGATCCCGCGCGCGGTGAGCACACCACGTTCCAGATTCCGCTCGGCCTCCTCCATGGCGCCGGGCACGGCGTGCCAGCGGCTGCGCAGTTCCCGTCCCGGTACTTCGCTGTTGGTCCGCCACGGGGTCCCCTTGAACCGCGCCGCCGTTCGCTCCCGGGCCGCCCGCACCCGTTCGGCGACCGTCGCCGTGGACTCCCCCCGCGCCCCGCGCTCGACGAGTTGGGAGCGCGTGACCCGGTCCACCTCGACCCGCAGGTCGACCCGGTCGAGCAGTGGTCCGGAGAGCCGGGCCTGATAGCGCCGGATCACGGAGGGCGGGCACTCGCAGAGGGTGTCCCGCTGGGAGAAACGGCCGCACGGGCATGGATTGGCCGCGAGGACCATCAGGAACCTGGCCGGAAACCGCACGACCCCCGCGCTCCGCGCGATCACCACATGCCCGGCCTCGAGAGGCTGGCGCAGAGCGTCCAGCACCCGGCTGCCGAATTCGGGGGTTTCATCCAGGAAGAGAATTCCCCGATGAGCCAGCGAGACGGCTCCGGGCCGCGCCACGCCCTGTCCACCGCCGACGAGCGCCTGCATGGTGGCCGAGTGGTGCGGGGCGCAGTAGGGCGCCGTGTCGATCAGGGGTTTGCCCGGCGGCAGCAGGCCCGCGACCGAGTGCACGGCCGTGACCTCGAGCGACTCCTCCCGGGTGAGCCTCGGCAGGACGGCGGGCAGCCGCTCGGCGAGCATCGTCTTGCCGGCCCCTGGTGGACCTTCCAGGAACACGTGGTGGCCACCGGCCGCCGCCACCTCCATCGCCGTGCGCGCCGAGTGCTGGCCCACGACGTCGGCCAGGTCATGGCCGTTGTCGTACTGGGCGGCGCCCATGCTGTGTATGCCCGTGGCCGCCCCGGTGCCCGGCATCCGCAGGCCCGCCATGAGCGGGTCCGGGCGGCCGTGCTCGTCCGGTTCCTCCTCGGGCACGGGCTCGTCCGTGAGGACGGCGATCAGCTGCCGCAGGCTGCGCACACCGAGCACCGACACCCCGGGGACCAGCGCGGCCTCGGCGGCGGAGCACTCCGGTACGACCACCTGTTCGTATCCCGAGTCGGCCGCCGCCAGCACCGCCGGCAGGATGCCCCGGACCGGTCGCACCCGGCCGTCGAGGCCCAGTTCTCCGATCATCACGATGTCGGCGAGGACCCGGGGATCGATCCGCTCGGCGGCCCCGAGCACGGCCGCCGCGACGGCGAGATCGAACCCACTGCCGCTCTTGGGCACGGACGCCGGGCTGAGCCCCACCGTGAGCTTCTTCTGCGGCCAGGCGGCTCCCGAGTTGACGACCGCGGCCCGGACCCGGTCCCGGCTCTCCGTCAGGCTCTTGTCGGGCAGTCCCACCAGGGTGAAGGCGGCGACGCCGGGTTCGAGGTCCGCCTGGACCTCGACGACCACGCCCTCGACTCCCACCAGCGCGACCGAACACGTACGGGCGAATCCCATCACGCCACCCCCCGCGCGTGTTCCACCACGGGCGCGCCGCGCTCGGGCAGCAGTACACCGACCAGGTCGATACGGACGCCGCCGGGTGGCGCTCCCCCGTGTTCCTGGACCCAGCGCTCGGCAAGGCCCCGCAGCCGCTCCGCCTTGGCCGGCGTGACGGCCGCCATCGGGTGCTGGAAGGCTCCCGCCGGTCCGGCCGCCCGACGGGTCTTGACCTCGCAGACGACGAGCGCGTCGCCGTCCCGGGCGACGATGTCGATCTCGCCGGTCCGGCCGGCGCGCCAGTTGCGGTCCAGGACCGTCATCCCGGCCTCGGTCAGCCGCCGCGCGGCCAGTTCCTCGCCGTACCTGCCCAGGGCTCCGCGCTGCGCGTTGCCCCGCGCACCGCCCTGTCCGCCGCCTTGTGCATGGCGTGTGTTCATGTCGGCACCACCTCCGGCGCCAACAATGCGGTCAGTTCAGCGAGCTATTGGATCTTGGTGGACAACCTCGGCGTTGTGGACAACTCCGCCACCCGCACGAGTGACGGTCAGCCGCCCGGAAGCTCCAGATCGCTCTTGTTCAGCTCCTCGATGTTCACGTCCTTGAACGTGAGTACCCGCACCTGCTTCACGAACCGGGCCGGCCGGTACATGTCCCACACCCAGGCGTCCGCCATGGACACCTCGAAAAACACCTCACCCTGAACCGAGTGCACCTGCATCTCATAGTCGTTGGTGAGGTAGAAGCGCCGTTCGGTCTCGATCACGTATTTGAACAGACCGACGACATCGCGGTACTCCCGGTAGAGCTTCAGCTCCATCTCGGTCTCGTACTTCTCGAGGTCCTCGGCGCTCATGGCATGTTCCCCTTC
The DNA here is from genome assembly GCF_054072135.1 of Streptomyces kryoterrae. NCBI lineage: Bacteria > Bacillati > Actinomycetota > Actinomycetes > Kitasatosporales > Streptomycetaceae > Streptomyces > Streptomyces kryoterrae. The sequence goes on from NZ_CM133358.1 coordinate 2,812,067, forward strand.
AGCCGTGCGTCCCCCTATTGTGCGCCAGCGCCGCGAGCCCCTGGACGATTTCCGTCTCGAGGACCTCGGGCATGGCCGGGGGACCTTCGTCGAGCACCTTGCGCAGGAGCTCGGCGAGTCTGGTCGGATACACCGTCTCATGTGCCTGGGTCAGTTCCTGGCACGTCCACCAACGCGCTCCGGCGACACTGCGCCGTTCCAGCTCCGTGAGACCCGTGGCCCGGGTCTCCGTTCTGTCCGTACGGGCCAGGTAGTACCACTCGTCCTGGTCCCAGCGGCGCCCCGCGAACGGGAAGGAGCACCTGCGCCGCCACAGCACCGGACCGAGTTCGACCTCGGTGATGCCGGTCTCCTCCTCGAGTTCGCGCAGCGCGGCCTCCTCGCGCGTCTCGTCGCCCTCCAGACCGCCGCCGGGAGTGAACACCAGTCGTCGGCCGGATCGTCCGGCTCATGCCCGTGCAGCAGCAGGATCCGGTCCCGTGGATCGAGGAGCACGAGCCGGGACACCTTGCGCACACCACCGGCGGAGGAGTCGTCCGCGGTGCCCACCACCTCAGCGGGCACCGGCCGGCTCCGCCACCGCGGCGGCACCGCGCCGCTTCGCCGCCCGCGCGGCGATCGGCCCGTAGGCGCCGCCGCCCAGGACGAACACCCCGCCCACCACTATCGCGACGGTGAGCAGCCGCAGCGGGCCCGGCGTGGACAGGCCCCCCAGGGACTCGAAGCCCGTGGGACGGGCCAGCATGCCGTTCATGGGCCACACCACGGCGTCGACGCGGGCGTCCACCGAAGTCCGCGACACCGTGCCGTTGAAGGCCTCCGTGAGGTGGGCCGTGGAGTCCAGGGAGCCGGTGCGCTCGTCACCGAGGAGGAACAGGCGCCCCTTGGGGACCGTGATCGACGGGATGCCGGTCAGCTCGGCGGCCTGGCCCTTGCGCAGGTAGGACTCCTGGATCTGCTTGCCGTTGACGACCAGCCTGCCGTCCGTGCAGCAGGAGACCGTGTCACCGCCCACGGCCACGACCCGCTTGACCAGAGGCATGTCGCCCCAGCTCTCCTGCCTGAAGACCACGACGTCACCGCGCTTGATCTCGCCGTCGTCGACGCGCTGGGCCAGCACATGGTCACCGGCCACGATGGTGGGCGACATGGAGTCGGTCGGCACGGTGTACGGCCGGTAGAGGATCGCGCCCCAGACGAAGCCGCCCAGGAAGAGCACACAGCCGAGGGCCATGACCAGTCCCGACAGCTTGCTGCCGAGCCGCCCGTGGCCCTCGTCCGTACGTGTCGTCGTGCCGCTCATCCCAGTGTTCTCCCAGCTCGGAGAGGCGATCCCCGTGGCCCCTGCGCCAACTGGCCGGGCCACGGAAGATCGGCTGTCTGGGACGGCACCCTACCCGGCGGTACCCGACCCGGGAACACCGGAGTTTCCGACGGTAACGGGAGCAGTCGTACGACCGACCGCGCGACGCCTGCGCCACAGGACCAGCGGGAAGGCGCCCGCGAGGCCCAGCGCGCCCGGAGCGGCGGCGCTCAGGTTCTGGTCGAACGTGTCGGGAATCGGCAGCGTGTCCCAGCGGGTGGGCGGCCAGGCGACCACGATGGCACGGCCGACGACGTTGCCCACGGGGACGAAGCCCTGGTTCTTGTCCTCCTGGTGGTACCGGGAGTCCAGCGAGTTCTGCCGGTGGTCACCCATGACCCAGATTTTGCCTGTGGGTACCGTGACCTTGAACTGACCACCCTGGTCGTCGACGCTGCACGGGGTGTTCCCCGCGTACACGTACGGCTCGTCGAGCGCCTTGCCGTTGACCTTCAGCGGGCCCGTGCCGTTGCACTCGACGGTGTCGCCGCCGACGCCGATGACGCGCTTGATGAGGTCCTTCTCGTTGGCGGACGGCATCAGGCCGATCCAGCCGAGGACCCGCTGCACGGGGTTCGGTTCGACGATCGGCTCGCCGGCCAGCCAGTCGGCGGGGTCGTGGAAGACGACGACCTCACCGCGCTCGGGCTCGGAGCCGAACCAAGGGGTCAGTTTGTCGACGAGGACCCGGTCGCCCTGCTCCAGCGTGTGCTGCATGGAGTCCGAGGGGATCGAGAACGCCTGGACCAGGAAGGTCTTGATCAGCAGCGCCAGCACCAGCGCGATACCGATGAGCAGCGGCAACTCCTTCCAGAAGGAGCGCTGCTTCCTGGGCTTGTGGCCGGGCTCGCCGAGATCCTGCGCGGTGTCGTCCCCGGAGTCACCGGAATCCCCACCGCCCGTCCCGGAGGACCCTGAGCCACTCCCGGCGAGCCCTGGGGCCCCGGGGTCACTCTCGGCGGGGACCGCGTCCTCTGCGGCCGGTGGAACCGGCTGCGCGGGGCGCTGTTCCTCGGGACCGTCCTGTCCGGACCGTGCGCCGACCGCCAAATCCCCCACACCCACTCCTTACTCCGAACCGCCGCCTGCGCCGGATGCGACGCAGGCCCACCACTCCCATAACGAGCGGGAGTTCCGCAGGGGTCGGGAGCGGGATCGATCCATACCGATCCGCGGAAGCCACCCTATGCGACGAGCCGAGGGCGGTGGCCGACCCACCCGGCACCGAGGAGAACGTGTCCGGCTCCTCCAGCTGGGTCCAGTGGCCGAACGGCCAGGCGATGACCATGGCCCGGCCCACGACGGAGCTCTCGGACACGGTGCCGCTGTACGCCTCGGTGCGGTGGTAGCGGGAGTCGGCCGAGTTGGCCCGGTGGTCGCCCATCACGAACAGGCGTCCCTCGGGAACCTTCACCTCGAAGGTGAACGACGACGGCTTGTTGCCGGGGTGGATGTAGGTCGTCTCGTTGAGCGGCATGCCGTTGACGGTCACGCGGCCCTCGGAGTCGCAGCACTTGACGGTGTCGCCGCCGACCGCGACGACCCGCTTGATGAGGTCCTTCTCGTTGTCCGAGGGCAGCAGGCCGATGAAGGTGAGCCCCTGCTTGACCTGCTTGACGACGATGGGGTCCTCGCCCTTCGCGGTGGTCGACTCGCCGTCGAGCCAGCCCCCGGGGTCCTTGAAGACGACGACGTCACCGCGCTGGGGCTCGGAACCGAACCAGGGGGTGAACTTGTCCACGAGGACCCGGTCGCCGATCTGGATCGTGTTCTCCATCGAGCCCGACGGGATCACGAACGCCTGCACGAGGAACGTCTTCAGGACCAGCGCTATGAGGACCGCGACACCCACCAGAAGAGGTATCTCCTTGACGGCCGAACGCCGTCTGCGCCGCTTGACCTTGCGCTGGAGCTTGCGCCGCTCGGCCCGGCCCGGTCTGGCGGCGGCACCGGAGGCCCGGCGCGAGCCGGTGGGCAGCAGTTGCTCGGCGACGGTACTGGGCGCCCCGCGCGGCTTGCCGCGGTTACCCATGGACACCGTCCGCGGCGGGCACACGCGCGTACGCGCCAGGTCGGTCCAGACGGGTCCAGTGGTCGCTGGGCCAGCCGATCCAGTCGGCCCGGCCGATCACCCTGCCCACGGGGACCATGCCGCCGCCAGGCGAACCCAGATGGTCCCGGGAGTCGCTGGAGTCGCTGCGGTGGTCGCCCAGGACGAAGAGTCCGCCCTCGGGCACCACGACGTCGAAGGACACCGTGGACGGGCTGTCACCGGGGTAAAGGAACGTCGACTCGTCGACCGACCGGCCGTTCACCTCGATTCTCCCCTCCTTGTCGCAGCAGAGCACGTGGTCTCTCCCCACACCCACAACGCGCTTGATGTAGTCGGCGTGCCCGAAGTAGCCGGTTCCGTCGAAGACGACGACGTCACCGCGCTGCGGCTCGGCACCGAAACGGTACGCGAACTTATTTACGAGAACGCGGTCCCCGATCCTCAATCCGCGCTCCATCGAGCCGCTGGGAATTTCGAACGGCTGGATGACGAATCGGCTGAAGAGGAGCAGAAAGAGCAGGAAAAGCAGCACGGTCAGGGTGATCCGGCCGCCCGGGAGCCACTCGGCCGCCCGGGACACCAACGCAAAACGCGACCGGTCCTCCGGCCCCTCGGTGTCCGAGAACTTCTCGGATCGAACAGGGCGGGAGGAGCGGTCGCGCTCCGTCGGCTGTGCTTCGGTGTCCATCGGGGCAGGATGTTATCCGGCCTCGATGTGAGCCCTCTTTATATCGGGCCCGCCGAAAGCTCAGTTGTCGCGCTTCTCCTTGATCTTCGCGGCCTTGCCGCGCAGCTCACGGAGGTAGTACAGCTTGGCGCGACGCACGTCACCACGCATGACCAGCTCGATCTTCTCGACGATCGGGGTGTGCACCGGGAAGGTGCGCTCCACGCCGACGGAGAACGAGATCTTGCGGACCGTGAAGGTCTCGCGGACACCGGAGCCCTGGCGGCGGATGACTACGCCCTTGAACTGCTGCACACGGGTGCGGTTGCCCTCGATGACGCGGACGTGGACGTTGACGGTGTCACCCGGGCGGAAGGCCGGGATGTCGCTGCGCAGCGACGCGGAGTCGACGGAGTCGAGCAGGTTGGACATTTCATCTGCTTTCTTCGTTGATGCCACAGGTCATCAACGGGAGCTTGGATCTCGGAAGGATGCTGTCCGTGCCGGGGCGGGCGTCGTGTCCCCCCGTGGCAGGGGCGCACGCCGGACGACGCACAACAAAGAGCTATTCTTTCACGCCCTCTGGCCTGCGCCAAAATCGGCCGTCGGCGGAAGGCCGCCACGCCATGATGGAGAGCGTCTCGCGGTCCTTCTTGTCGAAGGCCGACGCATCGGTCTGTTCGATCAGGTCGGGACGGTTGGCCGCCGTACGACGCAGCGCCTCGTCCCGGCGCCAGCGCGCGATCTTTCCGTGGTGGCCGCTGAGCAGCACGTCCGGGATCTCCCGTCCGCGCCACTGGGGCGGCTTGGTGTAGACGGGCCCCTCCAGGAGGTTGGCCATGGCACCCGGCGCGAAGGAGTCGTCCTGGTGCGACTCGGCGTTGCCGAGCACCCCGGGCAGCAGCCGCGCCACGGCCTCCGTGATCACCAGTACGGCCGCCTCGCCGCCGGCGAGCACGTAGTCGCCGATGGACACCTCGTACACCGGCATCCGCGTGGCGTACTCGTCGATGACACGGCGGTCGATGCCCTCGTAACGGGCGGGTGTGAAGACCAGCCACGGCCGCTCGGACAGCTCGACGGCGAGCGCCTGGGTGAAGGGGCGGCCACTGGGCGTGGGCACGACCAGCGCGGGTGTCCGGGAGCCGGTCTCGTAGCCGTCGGCCAGTACGTCGTCCAGTGCTTCGCCCCAGGGATCGGTCTTCATGACCATGCCCGGGCCGCCGCCGTAGGGCGTGTCGTCGACCTTGTTGTGGCGGTCGTACGTCCAGTCCCGAAGATGATGCACGTGCACGTTCAGCTGTCCACGCGTGCGTGCCTTGCCGACGAGCGAGACGTTCAGGGGTTCGAGGTACTCGGGAAAGATCGTGACGACGTCGAGACGCATCAGGCGTCGGCCCCCGAGGACTCTTCGTCGTCCCTGGCAGACACGATCTCGGACTTGTCGTCGATCAGACCCGGCGGCGGATCGATGACCGCCCGCTGCTCCTCCAGGTCGATCTCCACGACGATCTCCTGGACGAACGGGACGTACACCTCGCTGCCGTCGGGGCGCTCCACGACGAACAGGTCCTGGGAGGGCAGGTGCGAGATCTCGGTGATGCGTCCGACCTCGGTGCCGTCGACCAGGACCACGTCCAGGTCCATCAGCTGGTGGTCGTAGTACTCGTCCTCGTCCTCGGGCAGTTCCTCGGGGTCGATGTCGGCGATCAGCAGGATGTTGCGGAGGGCCTCGGCGCCGGTCCGGTCGCGTACGCCCTCGAAGCACAGGAGGAGCCGGCCGCTGTGGACGCGGCCGGTCTCGATGGTCAGCGGGCCCGCCGTGGCCGGGTCGGTGGCCAGGACGGCACCGGGACCGAGCCGCCGTTCCGGCTCGTCGGTACGCACCTCGACGGTGACCTCGCCCTTGATGCCGTGGGCGCGACCCACACGCGCGACTACGAGCTGCACTTCTGGAATCTCCTGTCGTGTGCCTACGGCATTACTCCGTAGACGACTACGGGCCGGGGACGGCCCAGTGGCCCTCCCCGGCCCGAGCCGGTGCTACGTGGTGATCAGCGAACCTGGTCCACGTCGACGAGGTCGACACGGACACCGCGTCCGCCGATGGCACCCACGACGGTTCGCAGGGCGCGCGCGGTACGGCCGTTGCGGCCGATCACCTTACCGAGGTCGTCGGGGTGAACCCTGACCTCCAGAACGCGCCCACGACGCAGATCGCGCGAGGCGACCTGCACTTCGTCGGGGTTGTCGACGATGCCCTTCACGAGGTGCTCGAGAGCCTCCTCGAGCATGCTCAGGCCTCGGTCGGCGCAGCCGCAGAGGACTCAGCCGGAGCCTCGTCCTTCTTCTCGGCCTTCTTCTTCTGGGTGATGGCCTCACCCTTGCCCTCGTTGTCGCCGCCCAGGGCCTCGAACAACGGACGGGCGGGCTTCGGAGCGGCCACGAGCAGCGGAGCCGGGGCGGGCAGGCCCTTGAACTTCTGCCAGTCGCCGGTCAGCTTGAGGATGGCGAGAACCGGCTCGGTCGGCTGCGCGCCGACACCCAGCCAGTACTGCGCGCGGTCGGTGTCGACCTCGATGCGCGAGGGGTTCTGCACCGGGTGGTACAGGCCGATCTCCTCGATGGCCCGGCCATCACGGCGGGTACGGGAGTCGGCGACGACGATGCGGTAGTGAGGCGAACGGATCTTGCCCAGACGCTTCAGCTTGATCTTGACTGCCACGGGAGTGGGTTCTCCTGGATTTGACGTGGTTGGGCACGGCGAGATTGCCGCGTGGGGTTGCGGTACCCGAGTGCCCGATGGACGCGTCAGCCGGAGGCGAGAGGGTTCCTGTGCGGCTGTCGAGTACAGCTGGCCATTCTGCCACATCCTGCGGGTGACCCGAACCGGAGGGTGTGTGCGCCCACGTCTGAGAGGCACCCGGCGTCAGGGTGCCGTAGAGGCAGGTCGCACCGCCCGGCTCTCACGGGGTGCCGCTGCGCCCACCCGTGCCGCCCCAGCGGCACGACTGCCCGCAGCCGGCGCGTACGCGGCTGCCGACGGGCGGACGGTCGCGGCACCCCGACAAACATCCATCCCCACGTGTTCATCCGGCACCCACGAGATGCCGGGCTCGATCACGCGACGGAGCGGGGTGTCAGGCGGCGCCCGCGCCCACGATCTCGGGGATGCGGAACGGCTTGCCGCAGCCGCCGCACACGATCGGGGCCTGTGCCAGCACCGACGGGACGACGCGCACGTTGCGGCCGCAGTCGCAGACGGCCTTCACGCGCACCCCTCCCCCGGAGGAGCCGTGGCGGGCGGCCGGACCGCGGAAGGCGCGGGTCGTGTCGGTGGTGGTGGCCACCGTGTGCGCCTTCAGGGCGCGCTGCAGCCGCTCCATGGTGGGGCGGTAGCGCCGCTTGGCCTCGGGATTGAGCGTGACCAGCGAGAAGCCGCTGCTGGGGTGCGGTTCCTCGGGGTGGTCCAGGCCCAGTTCCTCGGCGATCGCGAGGAATCTGCGGTTGTGGTAGCGGCCGGCCCGGGAGGTGTCGCGGACACCTCGGGCTGCGGCGATGCCATGGACTGCCTCATGCAGCAGTCGCTCGAAGGAGAGGGCGTGCCCGCAGGCGGACGACGACTCTCCGATCAGGGACTCGGGCGCGGCAAGATCGGGCAGCTCGGGGTGGTACCGCTGAATGTCGGCCCACGCCTGCGCCAGTTCTGCGGCGAGTACAGGTGGTGTCTGTGTCGTGCTCACGTAATGACAACGAGCCTGGGTGCCGCTGTGTTCCGATTCCGGGCCATCCCAAATAATTTGCACGTACCCGTCAGTTGCCGCTGATGCGTCCGGACGAGGGCGGGTGCGCTGATCTGCGGAGAAGCCTCACAGCTCATACCAAGCCGGTGCGTAGCCCCACGTACGACCCGGCGCGTAGACGTTGTCCGCACGCCGGGGCACCTGTGGCCGTCCGGTGCGCAAGAGGCGTTTCGGTCGCTCTCGTCCCCGCCTCAGTAGGCGCGGGCGACGATGGCGACGTTACCGGGTGCGTCGTCGGCGTCGGGAACCGACCCGTCCGCCGCGACCAGACACCGTACGGTCACCCCGTGCTCACCGAGCCTGGCCTCGCCCTTCTCGCCGAGCACCGCCCAGGGGACGCGCGCCCAGCCGCCGGCGGTCGCCGCCTCGACGGCCTCCTCGAACGTCGACACGTCCGACGTACGGGACTCCCGGCGCTCGCGCGACTGGGCCAGCAGCAGCGCCTGGTCCTCTTCGAGGACGGTGGGCAGCAGTCGTACGAGCGTGTCGAGGGCGACCGGTTCCCTGCTGCCCGGGATGCGGCGGACGAGCATCGCCGTGCCGCTCTCCAGGTCACGGGGGCCGACCTCGATGCGTACCGGTACGCCCTTGAGCTCCCAGTCGACGGCGCGGCGGCCGAAGGGCACGTCCGTGCGGTCGTCCAAGCGCACGCGTACGCCCGCCGCCCTCAGCCGGTCGCCGATCTCGCGGACCTTGGCCAGAACCGCTTCGTCGCCCTTGATCGCGAGGACCACGGCCTGGATCGCGGCGAGACGCGGCGGGACCCGCAGGCCGTTGTCGTCACCGTGCGCCATCACCAGGGCGCCGATCATGCGGGTCGTCGAGCCCCAGGACGTCTGCCAGACGAGTTCCTGCCTGCCTTCCTTCGACAGGTAGCGGGTGTTGAACGCCTTGGCGAAGTTCTGGCCCAGCTCATGGCTGGTGGCCATCTGGATGGCCTTGCCGTCGCCCATCATGCCTTCGAGGGTGAGGGTGTTGATCGCACCCGCGAAGCGCTCCTTGACCGTCTTGCGGCCGGGAACGGTGTCCATCGCCAGGACGTTCACCATGAAGTCCTCGTAGACATCGCGGTGGATGTGCGCGGCGAACTCGCGGGCGTCCTCGTAGGTGGCGTGGGCGGTGTGGCCTTCCTGCCACAGGAACTCCGACGTGCGGAGGAAGATCCGGGGACGCAGTTCCCAACGCACCACGTTCGCCCACTGGTTGATCAGCAGGGGCAGGTCGCGGTAGCTCTGCACCCACTTCGAGAAGTAGTCGTTGATGATCATTTCGGAGGTGGGGCGCACCACCGCGGGCTCTTCGAGTTCCTTGCCGCCGCCGTGGGTGACCACGGCCAGTTCGGGCGCGAAACCCTCGACGTGCTCGGCCTCCCTGGCGAAGTACGACTGCGGGATCAGCAGGGGGAAGTAGGCGTTCTGCGCGCCCGTCTCCTTGATCCGCGCGTCCATCTCGGCCTGCATCCGCTCCCAGAGCCCGTACCCGTACGGCCGGATGACCATGGTGCCCCGCACCGGACCGTTGTCGGCCAACTCGGCCTTGGCGACCAGATCCTGGTACCAGCGGGGGAAGTCAATTGCCTGCGGCGTGAGTACGGGTGCCTTTGCCATGGCGGGATGCTACGGGCTCACGTTGCCGGCATGTGAATTCTTTTCGTGAGCACAGCGAGCACACAACCTTGGCCCCACAACCCCTGGACGGCGGCTCGGGTGCGGAGTTACCTGGCATACGGGGGAAGTGCGAGCGCGCATTGCACGGGGGCCACCACAGCAGAAACAAGGGCAACTCTCGGCGGATTGGGGCGCTTTCGATGACACCTACACTCGTGCGGCAGCACCTGCCTCACGCGGGTCCGGCGACCCGCGTGGACCTGTGCGCACGCGCGCGTGACTGGTCGGAGATCCAGGAGCGGATGTTCGTACCGCTCTACGAGTCCGTCTACGAGCGGCTGGAAGTGGGCACCGGCACCCGACTGCTCGGCCTCGGCTGCGGCTCGGGCCTGGCCCTGTTGATGGCGGCCTCAAGAGGCGCCGCCGTCACCGGCGTCGAGGCATCGTCATCGCAGCGGCTGAGCCTCGCGCGGGAGCGTTTACTGCCCGAACCAGCGCTCACGCGCACGCGCGACGACACCCGGCTCATGGCGGGACTCCCCGAGGAGGCGGGCTCTCCCGCATACACCCTGGTGACCGCGTTCGAGCCGATCGGCTGTCTCGCGGGCGACTCCGAACGGCTCAGCCGGACACTCGCGGCTGCGGTGCCGTCGGTCGAACGGGGCTCGCCGGTGGTGCTGGTGGGCTGGGGGCCACCGGAGCGCTGCGCCACGTCGGCGGTACTGCGGGTCGCGGCCCGGCTCGCCGATCCGCTGCGCGTCACGGGCGGTTGGCGCCCCGCGCTCCGCGACGACCTGGAGGAGGTCGCTCAGCGGGCGGGCCTGCGTCCGGACGGCTCCGGGCGGGTGTCATGCCCGTTCGGGTACGCGAACATGAGGAGCGCCGTACGAGGGCTGCTGTCGACGGGACTGTTCGACGCGGCGATCGCGGCGACCGGCCAGGAGCAGGTGGACAAGGAGCTGGCCGAGGCACTGCACCCGCACCGGCGGCGGGACGGGACGATCTGGATGCCGAACGTCTTCCGGTACCTCATCGCCCGGACCACGTGAGGCGACCCGCGGCAGCCGTTGCGCGGAACGCGTGAGGGCGCCCCTCCGGAGAGGGGCGCCCTGCACGACGTACTGACGTCTCGAGTCAGCTGATCGGCTTCCCAGCCGGTCGACTTCTCAGCCCATGAACTTCTTGAACTCGTCCGGCAGCTCGAAGTCCTGCGCGCCCTGCTGGCCCGGCAGACCGAACGCGCCGCCCGGAGCGCCCTGGGCGCCGGCGGCCTTGCGTGCGGCGTCCTCCTGCTCCTGCTGCTTGCGCTTCATCGGGTTGCCGGAGCGCTGCTTGCCCTTGGCCTGCTTGGGCTGCTTCTTGGAGCGGCCGGGGCCGCCACCCATGCCCGGCATCCCGGGCATCCCCGGCATGCCGCCGCCCTGGGCCATGCGGGACATCATCTTGCGGGCCTCGAAGAACCGCTCGACCAGGCCCTTGACCGCGCTGACCTCGACACCGGAGCCCTTGGCGATACGGGCGCGGCGCGAGCCGTTGATGATCGTCGCGTCCTGGCGCTCGGCCGGGGTCATCGACTTGATGATGGCCGCCGTACGGTCCACATCGCGCTCGTCGAGGTTGTTGATCTGGTCCTTGATCTGACCCATGCCGGGCAGCATGCCGAGCAGCTTGCTGATGCTGCCCATCTTCCTGACCTGCTCCATCTGGGCCAGGAAGTCGTCCAGGGTGAAGTCCTGGCCCTTCTTGGACGCCAGCTTCGAGGCCATCGCCTCGGCTTCTTCCTGGCTGAACGTCTTCTCCGCCTGCTCGATCAGGGTGAGCAGGTCACCCATGTCGAGGATGCGGGAGGCCATCCGGTCAGGGTGGAACGCGTCGAAGTCGTCGAGCTTCTCGCCGTTCGACGCGAACATGATCGGCTTGCCGGTCACCGACGCGATGGAGAGCGCGGCACCACCGCGGGCGTCACCGTCGAGCTTCGACAGGACGACACCGTCGAAGCCGACGCCGTCCCGGAAGGCCTCGGCCGTGTTGACGGCGTCCTGGCCGATCATCGCGTCGACGACGAAGAGGATCTCGTCGGGCGAGACCGCGTCCCGGATGTCCGCGGCCTGCCGCATCAGCTCGGCGTCGATACCGAGACGGCCGGCGGTGTCCACGATCACGATGTCGTGGACCTTGGTCCTCGCGAACTCCATGGAGTCCCTGGCGACCTTGACCGGGTCACCGACCCCGTTGCCCGGCTCGGGCGCGTAGACCGCGACCCCGGCGCGCTCGGCGACCACGCTGAGCTGGTTGACGGCGTTGGGACGCTGGAGGTCGGCGGCGACGAGGAGGGGCGAGTGCCCCTGGTCCTTGAGCCACTTGCCGAGCTTGCCCGCGAGGGTGGTCTTACCGGCACCCTGGAGACCGGCCAGCATGATGACGGTCGGCGGCTGCTTGGCGAAGCGCAGGCGCCGGGTCTCGCCGCCCAGGATCGTGACGAGCTCGTCGTTCACGATCTTCAGGACCTGCTGGGCGGGGTTCAGCGCCTTGGAGACGTCGGACCCGAGGGCACGCTCCTTGACGTTCTTGATGAACGTCCGCACGACCGGCAGGGCCACATCGGCTTCGAGGAGCGCGATACGGATCTCGCGGGCCGTGGCGTCGATATCGGCTTCGGACAGCCGCCCCTTGCCGCGCAGGTTCTTGAAAGTCGCTGAGAGGCGATCGGAGAGAGTATCGAACACGGCGCTCGTCGGTCCTCAGGGGTCGGGGGCAGTGGGTTGCCCTCCAGGGTATCCGGCCTCGCAAGCAATTCGTCCCCGCCTGCGAATTCGGCAGACGGGGACGGAATCCGGCGCGGGCGGTCAGGACGCCCGCATCATCTCCTCCAGCTTCCGTGCCACCGCCGACGCCTCGTCCCCCGGCAGCGGCGCGCCCTTGCGGCTGGTGACGTAGAAGGCGTCCACCGCGTTGGACCCCAGGGTGCTGACGTGCATGCTCCGCACCCGCACCCCCGCGTCCTCCAGGGCCCGTCCGATCCGGTGCAGCAGCCCCGGGGCGTCCTGTGCGCGCACCTCGATCACCGTGGCCAGCCGGGACGCGGCCGGATGCACGGTCACCCGGGCCGGCGGCGCCACGACGCCCCGGCGTCGCGGGTACGCCGCGTCGCGCTCGGCCAGGCGGCCCGCGATGTCCAGGGAGCCGTCGAGCGCCCGTACGAGGTCGGCGCGCAGACGGGCCGCCTGGGGCAGGGAGCCGTACTCGGCGGCGACGCGCCAGTCGAGGAGCAGGACCGCCCCCTCGACACCGTCGGGAAGGTCCAGTGCGCGCAGTCCGGCCGTGCGCACGGTCAGGCGGTGCATGGCGAGCACGCCGGCCACGGCGGGCAGGACGCCCGGCTGGTCCGGTACGGCGATCAGGAGTTCCACGCCGAGGGGTTCGGGTTCCCCCGAGTCCGGCGACGGGGACTCCTCCGGCGACGCCTCCGCCGGGGACTCCGTCTGGGCGCGCAGCGACAGCACCGGGCCGCCGGTGCGGAACGCCTCGATGGCGAGCCGTTCCTGTTCGGCGGTGGGTGCGGCGGCCTCGGGCTCCTCGGGGGCGTCCCCGGCGAGCACGGCAGCGACCCGCTTCACCAGGTCGGCGACGAGCGAACCGCGCCAGGTCGACCAGGCGGCCGGGCCCGTCGCCTGCGCGTCGGACTCGGTGAGCGCGTGCAGGAGTTCCAGCGTGCTCTGGGTGCCGACCGCCTCGGCGACCGAGCGCACGGTGGCCGGGTCCTCCAGGTCACGCCGGGTGGCGGTGTCGACGAGCAGCAGATGGTGACGTACGAGAGTGGCCAGTACCGCCACGTCCGCGCGGTCGAAGCCGATACGGGCGGCCACGTCCTTGGCGATGATCTCGCCCGCGACGGAGTGGTCGCCGGGCCAGCCCTTGCCGATGTCGTGGAGCAGCGCGGAGACCAGGAGGAGGTCGGGGCGGCTGACCCGGCGGGTGAACTCGGAGGCCCGGACGGCCGTTTCGATCAGGTGGCGGTCGACGGTCCAGATGTGGACGGCGTTGCGCTGCGGGCGGCAGCGGACCCGCTCCCAGTCGGGGAGGAAGTGGGTGATCAGTCCCTCGGCCTCCAGCGCCTCCCAGACCTCGATGGTCGGGCGGCCCGAGCCCAGCAACGTCACCAGTTGTTCTCTCGCCTCGGCCGGCCACGGGGTCGGCAGCGGCCGTGCCGCCGCCGCCATACGGCGGACCGCGTGCAGGGACAGCGGAAGGCCCGCCTGGGCGGCTGCCGCGGCGGCGCGCAGCGGGAGTACGGGGTCGCGGTCGGGGCGCGCGGCGCGGGCGAGGACCACCTCACCGTCCTGCTCCACGACGCCCTCTGCCAAGGGGGAACGTTCCGGCGCCGGTTTGCCGCCGCCCAGCATGGCGCGCAGGCGCGGACGCACGGCGCGCGACCGGAGCACGCGCCCCACCTCGCGCCAGGTCACGTCACTCGCGTACGAGACGACGCGTGCCGCCTCGTACACCTGCCGCAGGAGGGTGTCGGCGTCGAGGAGTCCGAGTTCGGCGGCTACCTGGTCCTGTTCCTGGAGGGCGAGGCGGTCGGTGGCGCGGCCGGTGGTGAGGTGGAGGGCGTCGCGGACGTCCAGCAGGCGGCGGCGCGCGTCCGTGAGGCCCTCGCGGGGGGCGTCGGCCAGCCAGGAGGCCGCGACCGCGCGCAGAGCGGTGGCGTCGCGCAGGCCGCCGCGGGCCTCCTTGAGGTCGGGTTCGAGGAGGTACTGCAGCTCACCCTGGCGCTCGGCCCGTTCGGCGCAGAGCTCCTGGAGTTCGGGGAGGCGTTTGGGGGCCTGGTTGCGCCAGTCGGCGAGGACGGCGGTGCGCAGCCCGGCCGTGAGGCCGAGGTCACCGGCCAGGTGGCGGGCGTCCAGCAGACCCAGCTGCACCTTGAGGTCCTCGCCCGACACCTTCCGGGCCTCGGACTGCGTCCGGACGGAGTGGTCCAGGGCGAGGCCCAGGTCCCAGACGGGGTACCAGAGGCGGTCGGCGAGGGCCGCGACGCCGGCGGAGTCGCTGCCGTCGTGCAGGAGGAGCAGGTCCAGGTCACTGCGTGGGGAGAGTTCACCTCTGCCGTAGCCGCCGACGGCGACCAGGGAGACTCCGCGCGGTCCTTGCGGTCCTTCGGTCGCCGCCGTGAACAGGCCGGTCAGCCATTCGTCGGTCAGTTCGGCCAGGGCCGCACGGCGCGGCGGCCCGGACCGCGCCCCCTCGGTGAGGAGGCGCAGCCGGGCCGCCGCATAGCCGCTGGGTCCCGAGTCCTCTGCATCCTTACGCACGTCCGTACTCGTCACCCAGCGACTCCTGTTCTTCTTTCCTGCCTCAGAGCGCGTCCGGGCCGCGCTCGCCGGTCCGGACCCGGACGGCGGTCTCGACCGGGAGGGACCAGACCTTGCCGTCACCGATCTTGCCGGTCCGGGCCGCCTTGACGATGACGTCGATCAGACCCTCGGCGTCGTCGTCCTCGGCGAGGACCTCGATACGGATCTTGGGCACCAGGTCGACCGTGTACTCGGCACCACGGTAGACCTCGGTGTGGCCCCGCTGACGACCGTAGCCGCTCGCTTCGGTGACCGTCAGTCCGTGGACCCCGAAGGCCTGGAGGGCCTCCTTGATCTCGTCGAGCCGATGGGGCTTCACAACGGCGGTGATGAGCTTCATGCGTCCACCTTCTTGCTCTCGCCACCGACGGCCGTCGTGACGGACGTACGGGCCGCGCCGCCGCCGGCGCCGCTGAAGTCGTATGCGGTCTCGGCGTGCTCGGCCTGGTCGATGCCGGCGATCTCGTCGTCCTCGGAGACGCGCATGCCGATCGTCTTGTCGAGGAGGAAGGCGAGGATCGCGGAGGCGACCAGGGAGTAGCCGAGGACGGCGAAGACGCCCGCGCACTGCTTCCAGAACTGGTCGAGGCCGCCGCCGTAGAAGAGGCCCTCGACCTCCGACTGGCCCTTGCCGCTGGCGAAGAGGCCGATGAGCAGGGAGCCGACGACACCGCCGACGAGGTGGACACCGACGACGTCGAGCGAGTCGTCGTAACCGAACTTGTACTTGAGGCCGACAGCCATGGCGCACAGCAGACCGGCGATGGCGCCGACCGCGATCGCGCCGATCGGGGAGACCGCACCACCCGACGGGGTGATGGCGACCAGACCGGCGACCGCGCCGGAGGCGGCGCCCAGCGTGGTGAACGCGCCGTGGCGGATCTTCTCGTAGACGAGCCAGGCGAGCATGGCGGCGGCGGTGGCGACCTGCGTGTTGACGAACATCAGCGTGCCGACGCCGTCGTCGTTGCCCAGCCACGAACCGGCGTTGAAGCCGAACCAGCCGAACCACAGGAGACCGGCGCCGAGCATGACCAGCGGGAGGCTGTGCGGGCGCATCGGGTCCTTCTTGAAGCCGACGCGCTTGCCGATGACCAGGATCACGCCGAGTGCCGCGGCACCCGCGTTGATGTGGACCGCCGTACCACCGGCGAAGTCGATGACACCGAGCTCGAAGGCCCAGCCGCCCGCGCCCCAGACCCAGTGGGCGACGGGGAAGTACACGACGGTGGCCCACAGCGCGACGAACAGCGCCCATGCCGAGAACTTGACGCGGTCCGCGAGGGCGCCGCTGATCAGGGCGGGGGTGATGACCGCGAACATCATCTGGAAGACCATGAACGTCAGGATCGGGATGTTGTACCCGTCCCACAGATCGGTCGTGCCGATGTCACTGAGACCGACCCAACCCGAGGTCCAGCCGATGAAGCCGCCCTTGTCGGTGCCGAAGGCCAGCGAGAAGCCGTACACCACCCACAGAAGGGTGACGATGCCGATGCTGATAAAGCTCATCATCAACATGTTCAGGGTGCTCTTGACGCGGACCATGCCTCCGTAGAAGAAGGCGAGTCCGGGGGTCATGAGCAACACCAGGGCCGAACAGATCAGCATGAACCCGGTGTTGGCGGCCGAGAGCTTGGGAGCCTCTGCGGCTAGCGTGATGGCGGCTGATGCCATCGGCGTCTCCTCGTCATTGGTACGGCCCCGTGCGGGCGAAGCCTGAGCGGATTGAGGGGTGGGCCGGTTATGCGCCAGACATTGACGCAGCGCCGTTTCGGTCGACGCCCCTCGATGTTTCGCCGCAGTGACGAAGGTGCCTCGTGTGTTACGGATCGATGAACTGCCGGATGTTGGACGCGCCGATCGTTATCGTGGCGCAACCTTCGTCCGTGGCGGTGGGCCGGCCGCGGCGGACCTTCCGATGACCTGGCGGGGGAGCCGAGTCGGGCTGTCGGGAAGGCCTGCCGCGGCCGGGGTTCCGGGGGTTCAGACCGCCTCGGCGGTCTCGGGCAGATCGATCGCGAGTTGGTCGGTCAGGTCCACGACCTCGGCGAGATCCCCGAAATCGCGTACGGCCGTGTCGACCGTTTTTCGGATACGAGTGTTGACGCGTTCCGAGCGCACCTTCTTGGCGATTTCCATCGCTTCCATGGCCGACACCGCGGCCCGCTCGGGCTCCCGCTGGAGGAGATGGACCGTGGCCATACCGATCAGATTCAGTGCGTACGACCGCTGGTGGTCGGTGTCCTTCGCGAACAGGTCGACGGCGTTCCGCATCAGGGGCTCGGCCAGGGAGGCGTAGGTGGGGCTGCGGCCCGCGACATAGGCCAGGTCACGGAACGAGTGCGAGTTCTCGCCGTACAGCTCGGCCTGGGAGAAGAAGCGGATCCAGTCGGGGTCGGGCTCGTCCCAATCGTGTACGTCCGCGAACGTGTCCTCGGCCATACGCACGGCCCGCTTGCACTTCCCGGGCTGTCCCATATTGGCGTATGCGCGCGCCTCCATCGCATACAGCATGGCCTGGGTACGGGGGCTCGCGCAGTCACGGCTGCCGTACTGCGCGAGATGGATCAGTTCGAGGGCGTCGTCCGGGCGCCCGAGGTGGATCATCTGGCGGCTCATCGACGACAGGACGTACGAGCCCAGGGGCTTGTCGCCGGCCTCCTTGGCCGCGTGCAGGGCCAGGACGAAGTACTTCTGGGCGGTCGGCTGGAGTCCCACGTCGTACGACATCCAGCCGGCGAGTTCGGCCAGCTCGGCGGCGACCTTGAACAGCTTGCGGGTGGTGGACTCGGGCTGGGGCTCCTGGAGGAGGTCCGTCACCTCGTGCAGCTGCCCGACCACCGCCTTGCGGCGCAGGCCGCCGCCGCACTGCGCGTCCCACTGCCGGAACATCGCGGTGGTGGACTCCAGCAGCTCCAGTTCGGGCTTGGAGAGACGGCCGGCCCGGCGCGCGGCGGACGGGTGCTCGGGCTCCTCGGGCGGGGCGGGGGGCACCGGGACGAGCCAGCGCTGCATGGGCTCGACGAGGGTGGGGCCGGCGGCGAGGGACAGCGCGGTCCCCAGGAAGCCGCGCCGCGCCAGCATCAGGTCGCTGCGGGAGAACTCGCTGAGCAGGGCCACGGTCTGCGGGGCCGTCCAGGGCAGGTCGACACCGGACGCGGACGGCGACTGGCGGGCGGCGCGCAGCCCCAGGTCCTCGACGGAGACGACACAGCCGAACCGCTCGGAGAACAGCTCGGACAGGATGCGCGGGATCGGCTCGCGCGGGTTCTCGCCGTCGAGCCAGCGCCGGACCCGCGAGGTGTCCGTCGAGATGTGGTTGGCACCCAACTGACGTGCGCGGCGGTTCACTTGGCGCGCCAGCTCGCCCTTGGACCAGCCGCTGCGCACGAACCACGAGCCGAGCAGCTCATTCGGGCGCTTGTCAGCGCTCGTCGCGCTTCCGCCGTTGCCGCCCACTGGAACGCCCCCATCCCTGAGACCACTTGTCGCCGAGTGCGCCAAGCCCTATCAGAATGCCGGTAAATAGGCTCCGTGTCCGACAGTTCTCACCCTTCGAACGGGAAGCCGACTTGCCTCCGGCATACCCACAAGCGCATGTTCTCCCAGGCCCCGTGCACTCAAAGTAATCCTACGATCACGGCTCCGGCCATGGGGATCCAGGAAACGCCACCATTCGCCACCCCTTCGAATGAACTCACTGGCGGCTACACAGGATTCACTTGACAGAGGACGGCCGGGAGTGAGCGGAGCGATGCACTCGAGGGCGCACGCCGCCGAGCGCACTACCCGAGGCGCTGCTGGGCGCCGACCGGAGCGGGTGAGAGCGGGCAGGGGTGACGGGCAGTCGGAAACACAGGGTTACGTTCTGGTCGCAGCTCGTAACCACCGGTGCGTCGGACCCGTTGGAGGGGGCATGGGCTTCACGATCGGCAGCAGCCGGGGTATCCGCGAGATCCGGCCCGGCACGCGCCGCCGCGGCCGGTCGTCCGAGTGCACCGCCGTGGCCGAGTACACCGGCCTCTGGGGCTGGGACGTGGTCGCCGGCGCCCGCGCGGCGGGCGGCGCCTGCTCCTGCGGCCTGACCGGCTGCCCCACGCCGGGTGCCCACCCGCTGGGCTTCGCACCCCGGGTCGCGGCCGGCGCCACGCTCGACGAAGTCACGGACACCTGGGGCCAGTTCCCCGGCGCCGCGGTCATGCTCCCCGTGGGCCGCGCCTTCGACGTGATCGAGGTCGCCGAACCGGCCGGCCGCCGCGCCCTGGTCCGGCTGGAACGCATGGGCCTCCCCCTCGGCCCGGTCACCGCCACCCCCGAGGGCCGCGCCCAGTTCTTCGTCGCCCCCGGTGCCGCCGCCGAACTCCCCGAACTCCTCTACCGCATGGGCTGGGACGACGCGACCCTCGACCTGCACGGCCTGGGCGCCGGTACGTATCTCACGGCGCCTCCCTCCGACCGGGGCGGCCTCGGCCCGGTCACCTGGCTGCGCCCACCCGCCCTGGACACGGCGACCAGGCCGCCGGCGGCCAGGCTGCTGCTGGGGACGCTGGCGTACGTGGCGCACCGGTCGCGGGCGTAACGCCAGGGTCCGGACCGCCGGGCGACACAGCAAGACGCCCGTCCCCAACTGCACCTTGGGGGCGGGCGTCTCTTCGTGGGCCTCCTCGTGGACCTACGAAATTTCGGAGGTGGTGATCAGGATGGTGATCACTCTCCGACAAGAGCGTCAACAAACGCCTCCGGCTCGAACGGCGCCAGATCGTCGGCGCCTTCGCCGAGCCCGATCAGCTTCACCGGCACACCCAGCTCGCGCTGTACGGCGATGACGATGCCGCCCTTGGCGGTGCCGTCGAGCTTGGTGAGCACGATGCCGGTGATCTCGACGACCTCGGCGAAGACGCGGGCCTGGACGAGCCCGTTCTGCCCCGTCGTGGCGTCGAGCACGAGCAGCACCTCGTCCAGCGGGGCGTGCTTCTCGACGACGCGCTTGACCTTGCCGAGCTCGTCCATGAGCCCGGTCTTGGTGTGCAGCCGTCCGGCGGTGTCGATCAGGACGACGTCGGCACCGGCCTCGATGCCTTCCTTGACGGCGTCGAAGGCGATCGACGCGGGGTCACCGCCCTCGGGACCGCGCACGGTACGGGCCCCGACGCGGTCGCCCCAGGTCTGGAGCTGATCGGCGGCGGCGGCCCGGAAGGTGTCGGCGGCGCCGAGAACAACGTTTTTCCCGTCGGCGACGAGCACCCGCGCGAGCTTGCCGGTGGTGGTGGTCTTGCCGGTGCCGTTGACGCCGACGACCATCACGATGCCCGGGGTGTCGAGGTTCGAGTCGGTCTTCACGGTCCGGTCGAATCCGGGTTCGAGGATCTGGAGCAGTTCCTCGCGCAGCAGCCCGCGCAGGTCGGCGGGCGTACGGGTGCCGAGCACCTTCACGCGCTCGCGCAGCCGCTCGACGAGTTCCTGGGTGGGCCGGACGCCGACGTCGGCGGTGAGGAGGGTCTCCTCGACCTCCTCCCAGGTCTCCTCGTCAAGATGCTCGCGCGCGAGGAGCGTGAGCAGCCCCTTGCCGAGCGCGTTCTGTGACCGGGAGAGCCGGGCACGCAGCCGGACCAGCCGCCCGGCGGTGGGCTCCGGCACCTCGATCGCGGGAGCGACGGGAGGTTCCTCGACGGCGACGGACGAATTGTCCGCGCTCCCCGGGAGATCAACCTCCTCTATGGTGCGGCGCGGTTCGTCGCGCGGTGTCTCGGCCTCGTCGCCGATGTGCGGCTCGGCCGGAGGGGCGGTGAGGTCGGGTGTCGTGGGGGGCGCCGGGGGCAGCGGCTTCTTCCTGCGGCTGCCGACGACGAGCCCACCGAGCACACCGAGCACGACCACGGCGATGACTACAGCAAGGATGATGGTTTCCATAACCTCGCCAGTATGGCGTGACCTCCCACTCGAGGGTTCCTGTCCACGCGGGGCCGCTGGGCCCCACAGGCCGATCCGGGCCGCCGTTCGGCTTCCGGCCCGGCCGGAACGCGTCGGCGCCCGGGTACGCGAGGCCGCGTCCCCAGGAAATGCCACTACCCGTCCGGTGGGCCCTGACACACCCTCCCCGCCGACAGCGGGCGGCACCTCGCACGCGCACACCCTGGCTACCTGACGACTCGTCAGTTACCGTCCCCTCCACACCGCCGACGAAGGGGATCGGTCTCATGCCCGTCACCGTCGTACGTTTCAATCTGGTCGCCCCCGACGCCACTCCCGCCGATCTCCGCGCCCGCTACCAGGCAGCGATCGAGATGGCCGCGTACGCCGACGCCCACGGCGTCACCACCGTCCAGACCGAGGAGCACCACGGCGTCGCCAACAACTGGCTGCCCTCGCCGTTCGCCTTCGCGGGGGCGGTGTTCGGAGCGACGCGGCGGATCGCGGTGACCGTGTCGGCGGTGATCGGCCCGTTGCACGACCCCCTGAGGCTCGCCGAGGACATCGCCGTACTCGATCTGCTGAGCGGCGGACGGCTGGTCACGGTCGCCGGGATCGGATACCGGCCCGAGGAGTACGCCTACTTCGGCGCCGACTGGAAGCGGCGCGGCAAGCTCCAGGACGAGCTGCTGGAGACGCTCCTGAAGGCCTGGACCGGGGAGGAGTTCACGTACCAGGGCCGGACGGTACGGGTCACTCCGCGTCCGTGCACCGATCCGCACCCGCTGCTCCTGGTGGGCGGCTCGTCGAAGGCGGCGGCCAGGCGGGCGGCCCGCCTGGGGCTTCCCCTCTTCCCCAGCGCGCACCTGCCCGAGCTGGAGGCCTACTACAAGGAGCGGCTCGTCGAGTACGGCACGGAGGGCTGGACGATGATGCCGGCCGCCGAGACCCCGCTGCTGCACATCACCGAGGACCCGGACCGGGCGTGGGCCGAGTACGGCCACCACTTCCTGCACGAGGCCCGGACGTACGCCTCCTGGCAGTCCGGCGACATCCGGTCGGCCGTGAAGTCGGCGGCCACGACGGTCGGGGAGCTGCGTGCCGAGGGCGTCTACCGGATGCTGACGCCCGAGGAGTGCGTGGCGCAGGGGCTGGACAACTACGTGCTGCATCCGCTGTCGGGCGGGATGCCCGTGGCGGAGGGCTGGCGGAGTCTGCGGCTGTTCGGGGAGCGCGTGGTGCCGGCACTGGCGGCCTGACACACCTGCGGAAAGCCGCCCCCGGCTCGGGCAGTGGCCGAGCCGGGAGCGGCGCTGGATACGGGGAGAAGGGCAGCGGGGACTTGGCCCTTCTCCCCGAGTCTTGAGGGGGGTGGCGGTACTACCCCATCTCCTCCAGTGTCTTGCCCTTCGTCTCCTTGACGAACCGGAGGACGAACGGGATCGAGAGCGCGGCGAAGATCGTGTAGATCACGTATGTCGCGGAGAGGTTCCAGTCGGCCAGCGACGGGAAGCTCGCGGTGATGGCCCAGTTGGCGATCCACTGGGCGGCGGCGGCCACGCCCAGGGCGGCGGCGCGGATCCTGTTCGGGAACATCTCGCCGAGGAAGACCCAGACGACGACACCCCAGGAGAGGGCGAAGAAGAGGACGAACACATGGGCGGCGACCAGGGCGACCCAGCCCTGCGTGGCGGGCAGCTTGCCGTCGACGAGGTCGTAGGAGAAGGCCCAGGCCTCCAGGGCGAGTCCGATGACCATGCCGACGGAACCGATGAGCGCGAGGGGCCGGCGGCCGATCCGGTCGACGAAGATCATGGCGATCACGGTGCCGATGATGTTGATGATCGACGTGGTGAAGGAGTAGAGGAACGACTCCGTCGGGTCGACGCCGACCGACTGCCAGAGCGTCGAGGAGTAGTAGAACGCGACGTTGATGCCGACGAACTGCTGGAAGACCGAGAGTCCGATGCCGATCCAGACGATCGGCTTGAAGAAGAAGGTGCCGCCGAGCAGGTCCCGGAAGGTCGACTTGTGCTCGCTCCTCATGGCGTGCTCGATCTCGGCGACCCGGGCGTCCAGGTCCATGCTGTCGCCCTCGACCTCGCGCAGCACCTCACGGGCGCGCTCGTCCCTGCCGACGGAGATCAGGAAGCGCGGCGACTCCGGGATCGCGAAGGACAGCAGCCCGTACAGCACCGCCGGTACGACCATCACACCGAGCATGACCTGCCAGGCCTCGACGCCCAGCAGCTTGCCGCGCTGGTCGCCGCCCGCCGCGTTCAGGATGCCCCAGTTGACCAGCTGCGAGATGGCGATGCCGATGACGATCGCGGCCTGCTGGAAGGAACCGAGCCGGCCCCGGTACGCGGCCGGGGCGACCTCGGCGATGTAGGCCGGGCCGATGACGGAGGCCATACCGATGGCGAAGCCGCCGATGATCCGCCAGAAGGCCAGGTCGTACAGCGCGAAGGGCAGCGCGGAACCGACGGCGCTGATCGTGAAGAGCACGGCGGAGATCTGCATGCAGCGGATACGGCCGATGCGGTCGGCCATGCGCCCCGCGGTGGCCGCACCGATGGCGCAGCCGATCAGCGCGATGGCGATGACCTGCGCCAGAGCGGCTGAGCCGACGTCGTAGCGGGTCCGGATCGCCTCGACGGCGCCGTTGATCACGGCGCTGTCGTAGCCGAAGAGGAAACCACCCATCGCGGCCGCCGCCGCGATGAAGATGACATGCCCGAGATGCTCGGGATGAGCCGCTCCGGCTCCTGATTTGAGTGTCTGCTCAGCGCTGGTCACGTACAACTCCTCGGGCCACCGGCAACGCCGCCGGGTGGGGGACCCTCCCAGGTAGGTGGTACCTGAAGGTAAAAACGACATTGCCGAGACTATGCCTTCAAGTTTCCAAGTCAAGAGCACGCTCGGTGTGAGATAGAAGGCATCAACGGCCAACTTGCGTTCAAGTATTGAAGAAGAAAAGAGGGGAATGAGGGAAGGTCGGCGGATGACCGGCGAGCCGACGAGGACTAGCGGAGCCGCTGGGAAATCACCTTCGACACACCGTCGCCCTGCATGGAGACGCCGTACAGCGCGTCGGCGACCTCCATCGTCCGCTTCTGGTGCGTGATCACGATGAGCTGCGAGGCTTCCTGGAGCTCCTGCATGATGCGGATCAGCCGCTGAAGGTTGGTGTCGTCGAGGGCCGCCTCCACTTCGTCCATGACGTAGAAGGGGCTCGGCCTGGCCTTGAAGATCGACACCAGCAACGCGACGGCGGTGAGCGAGCGCTCGCCACCGGAGAGTAGCGACAGCCGCTTCACCTTCTTGCCCGGAGGCCGGGCCTCCACATCCACACCCGTGGTGAGCATGTTGTTGGGATCGGTCAGGATCAACCGTCCCTCACCACCCGGGAACAGCCGGCTGAAGACGCCCTCGAACTGCACCGCCGTGTCCCGGTACGCCTCGGTGAAGACCTGCTCGACACGCTCGTCGACCTCCTTCACCACCTGAAGCAGATCAATCCGCGTCTTCTTCAGGTCCTCGAGCTGCTCGCTGAGGAACTTGTGGCGTTCCTCCAGTGCCGCGAACTCCTCCAGGGCCAGCGGATTGACCTTGCCGAGCTGCTGGTAGGCCCGCTCGGTCGCCTTGAGCCGCTTCTCCTGCTCGGCGCGGTGGAACTGCTTCGGCTGGTTGCGCGGGTGCTCCGGGTCCTCGGGCAGCTCCTCGCCCTCGGCGGGGGGCGAGGCCGGCACCAGCTGGTGCGGGCCGTACTCGGACACCAACCCCTCCGGTTCCACACCGAGTTCCTCCAGCGCCTTGGTCTCCAGCTGCTCGATCCGCAGCCGCTTCTCGGCGCCGAGTACCTCGCCGCGGTGCATTGAATCCGTCAACTTGTCGAGTTCGGCCTTGAGATCACGGCCGGCGGCGCGAGCGGCGGTCAGCTCCTGCTCCCGGCGGGCCTTGGCGGCGTCGGCCGCGGTGCGTTCCAGGTCGGCCCGGGAGAGGGAGACCTCGACGTGCGCGAGCAGCTGGCGAGCCCCGGAGGCGACGGCTTCGGCGACGGCCGCCTCGTGTCGGAGCCGCGCCCGCCGCTGCTCGGCACGCGCGCGTGCCTCCCGTTCGGCCCGGGCGGCCCGGTCGAGCGAGTCGGCCCGTCCGGCCAGCCCCTTGACCCGCTCCTCGTGCGTACGGACCTGGAGCCGGGCCTCCATCTCGGTCTGCCGCGCGTTCGCGCCGTCGGCGGCGAGCCGATCCCGTACTCCCGTGTCGGGCTCCTCCTCCACGGGCATCTCCTCGGCGACGGCCAGCCGCTCGGCGAGCTCCTCGGCATCCTGTACGGCCCTGTCGAGCGCCTCCTGTGCCCGCGCCGCGGCCGCGGTGGACCTCTCGGCCTCTCCGGCGGCGCCCCTGGCCTGCCCGGCGAGGCGCCCGAGCTGCTGGGCGACGGCCGACTTCTCCCGGTCGGCGGCCCGGCGCCGCTCCCCCAGCTCCTCGACGAACGCGGCACACTCCTTGCGCCGCTCACCGGCTAGCCGCTGGGCCCCGGCCAACTCCTCGCACCGCACGGCCAGTTCCTCGAGCTCGGCGGCGGCCTCGTCCACGGAGGCCTGCACCTCCAGCAGGCTCGGCGCCCCGGCGGACCCGCCGTGCGCGAAGTGGGCGCCCAGCAGATCCCCTTCGGCGGTCACGGCGGTCAACTCCGGCCGCGCGTACACCAGTTCCTCGGCGTCTTCGAGCGTCCCGACGAGCACGATCCCGCGCAGCAACCGGCGTACGGCGGGCATGAGTTCGGCGGGTCCCCGGACGAGATCGGCGACAGGGTGCGGCCCGCTCGGCCCGCGCCCCCGGGCTCCCGGACGATCACCGGGCGCGGAGCCCTGCCCGTCGCCGGCACCGCCGGAGGCGGAACCCCCGGCCGGGCCGGATCCGTCGCCCCGAGCCACTCCCCCGCCCGGGTCTCCGGGCCCCGGGCCCGTCTCCCCCTGGGCGTCGGCACCGGGCACGCCCACAGCGCCAGGGTGCGCGGGCGCTGACAGCCACTGCCCCACACCGAAAGCGCCCGCCCGGCCGTCGCTCGCGGGACCGCCCTGCTCCCCCGAGCCGGAACCCACCGGGCCACCCGGCTGCGGCCCGCCCTCCGGTGCTGCCGGTGCCTCCGCCCCCTCCGGCGCCCCCGCCAGCAGCAGCGAAGCGCGTCCGCCGTCCTGCTTGCGCAGGAGCCGGATCGCGGCTGCCGCGGCGGCCGGGGTCGTCACCGCGATCGCGTCCGCCGCCGCGCCGAAGGCGGCGGCCACGGCGACCTCGTGGCCCGGGGTGACCGTCAGCAGTTCCGCGGCCGGGTTGAGCAGGCCGGTGAGGCGGTCCCGCGCGGCCAGCAGCGCGCCCGATCCGTCCTTGCGGCGCAGGCCGAGCGCCAGTGCCTCGTGGCGGGCCAGGGTGGCCGCGCGCCGGCGTTCCGCCGCCGTGGCCGCCTCACGGGCCGCCGTGAGGGCCGCTTCCGCGTCGGCGAGGGCGGCCTTCGCCGTACCGTGCCGCTCCGCCAGGTCCGCGTCGCCCGCGTCGAGGCCGTCCACCTCGACCTGCAGGGTCTCGTACTCCTCCTGGGCCGCGACCGCCCGTTCCCGCGCCTCGTCGCGGGCGGCGGCCAGCCGGTCGATCTCGGCCTGGGCGCTCGCCGCACGCGACCGGGCGGCGTTGACCTGGCCGTTCAGCCGGGCCAGGCCCTCGCGGCGGTCGGCGATCGCGCGGGCCACGTCCTTCAGGCGCCGCTCCTCGACCGCGAGTCCGCGCTCCAGCTCGGCCCGGTGCTCGACCGTGTCCTCCAGCGCGTGTTCGGCCGCCTCCAGGGCCGCTTCCAGCTCGGCCTCCTGCTCACGGATGCGCGCGGCCTCGCGCTCCATGTCCTCGGGCTCACGTCCGCGCCGCTCCTCGTCGGGCGCGGAGGTGGCGCTCTTCACGCGCGCGTCGGCCAGCGAGACGGTGCCACGCACCCGTTCGGCGAGCTGGGAGAGCTCGTACCAGGTCTGCTGCGCGCGCTGGAGCCGTGGCGTGAGCTGCCGTACCTCGTCCTCCAGCAGCGCTTCACGCTGGAGGGCCTTCCTCAGCTCGGCCTCCGCCGCGTCCTTGCGTTCCTTGAGCGCGGCCTCGTCCGCGACCTCCGTCCGGAGGGCCCCCCGCAGCCGTACGAGATCGTCGGCGAGGAGCCGGAGCCGGGCGTCGCGCAGGTCCGCCTGGATGACCGCGGCCCGGCGCGCGACCGCCGCCTGCCGCCCCAGCGGCTTCAGCTGGCGGCGCAGTTCGTCGGTGAGGTCCTGGACGCGGGCGAGGTTCGCCTGCATCGCGTCCAGCTTGCGCAGCGCCTTCTCCTTGCGCTTGCGGTGCTTCAGTACGCCCGCCGCCTCCTCGATGAAGGCACGACGGCCCATCGGATCGGCGTGCAGTACGGAGTCCAGCTGGCCCTGGCCGACGATGACGTGCATCTCGCGGCCGATGCCGGAGTCGGACAGCAGCTCCTGGATGTCCAGCAGCCGGCAGGTGTCGCCGTTGAGCTGGTACTCGCTGCCGCCGTTGCGGAACATGATCCGCGTGATGGTGACCTCGGCGTACTCGATGGGCAGCGCGCCGTCGGAGTTGTCGATGGTGAGGGACACCTCGGCGCGGCCGAGCGGCGGGCGCCCGGTGGTGCCGGCGAAGATGACGTCCTCCATCTTGCCGCCGCGCAGCGACTTGGCGCCCTGCTCGCCCATGACCCAGCTGAGCGCGTCCACGACGTTGGACTTGCCCGAGCCGTTCGGTCCCACGACACACGTGATACCCGGTTCGAACCGGAGCGTGGTCGCCGAGGCGAACGACTTGAACCCTCGGAGGGTCAGGGCCTTGAGGTGCACGCCGCTGGACTATACCTTCCGCCGGTATGTCACATGATGAACCCATGGATACCCCCCGGCGGTTTCACCGATGAACGTGCAGGGCACATCAGACGTTAAGGAGAGTGGACACCTTGGGAAAGCGACCACTCTGGACCATGGGGGCACAGACGGGGCAGCGCAGGGAAATAAAGAAGGGACGCCGAAGCGTCCCTTGCAATACTCTGGCCAAACTCTGACAGCTCAGCGGGGTGATACGAGCAGCAGCTCGACCGCTGGGTGCCTCGTGCGATGCGCAGTGCTGATGCAATGCGTTGACGATGCAGTGATCAGGTGAGCGCGGGCTCTGCCTGGCGTGCGTCGATGCTCTCGAGAAGCGAATCGTGAGAAGCGGCAGCCGTCAGCTCGTCGTTCTCCGCCTGGATGCGTCCGAGTTCGGATTCCAGGTCCTGTACGCGCTGCTGGAGCCGTCGCATCTCGGCGAGGAGTCGCGGGTCAGAGCCGCCGACGTAACCGAGAAGCGCCTTTGCCATGATGGATGGTCCTCCACACTGAGTGACCGACCGAAGCGGTGTGGGTCGTGAGGGAATCGCACCCGCGATGCTTGGCACTGTGCAGTTCTTGCTTGGGTTTCCACTGCCGTTCTTACATGCCAAACAGCTAAGGTGCGCGGGGCTTTCAGAGTCTCACCAAAAAGTTTGACGGTCAACACGATCACGCCCTGTATTGGCGGGCGGCACGGGGCACGCGGCCTCTGGCGGGCGGCGCGGCGACTCCGGCGGGGCCCGAGGGCCTGGCGACAAGCGTTTTCTGCGGAGCCTGCCACGACCTGCGCTTCTTGGCAACCACCAGGCAGTTTCCGCCGTGGGCAGGTGCGCGCGGCATGTCCGCGGGTCGCCGCCTGGACCGCTTTACAGAACCGCCTCAGCGGATGGCGAACCCCTCGTAGATCCGGCGAGGTGTGTCCCAGATCTCGGTGACGCCGTCCACACGCCCGGGCGTGTCGTCACCGCGCAGCCAGTCGAGCAGCCCTTCACAGCCCTGACGCGTGCCTTCCGCGACCACTTGCACGCGTCCGTCGTCCAAATTGAGAGCAAAACCACTCAGCCCGCCGATCTCCAGCGCCCTGGCCCGCGTGAACCAGCGGAAACCCACGCCCTGGACGCGTCCGCGCACCCAGGCGACCAGTCGTACATCCTCGTTCATGGATGCACGCTAACGGGCCAATGTCTCTCTGAACACTTCCTCCCCTTGCGCCATGGGGTACCGTCCCCACCCAACGAATCTCATATGAAACTCACTCGTTCGAGTGAGTAACCCTGACCGCAAGGACGAGGAAGGCCACAACATGGGACGCCACCGACGCTCCGCCGCCGGAAGCGCCACCACAGGTCGCGCCACGGGGGTCACGGAAACATACGATTCGGACACGGGTGGTTATGAATCCGGCCACGGACCGTACGACTCCCCTGTCCCGCACACCCCTCACACCGCGTACAGCACGCTGTGGGAGGACGCCCCCACCACGGTGGGCATCGCCCCGTATCTGAACCCCGAGGCGCACTCCGACGCCTACGCGAGGAGTGACGCCTACCTCTTCGCCCCCGACGACACGGGCGCCCACACGGCGATGAACGGCGACGGCCCCTTCGGCGGACCCGGAGACGGTGGCAACCGCCGACGCCGCAAGAAGCGCTCGTCCAGGCCGGTCCGTACGGGCCTGCTGGGCGTCTCCGCCGCGGTCGCCCTGGGTACCGTCGCGGTCGCCACGGGCGTGCTGCCCGGCGGTGACAAGTACACGATCGGTGGCAGCAGCAGCGGCGACAAGGTGCAGGCCGCGGACTCCCCGACGAACGCCGAGACCCAGCAGGGCGGCACGTCCGGCAACGCCGACGAGCACCGCGACAGCGGTACGTCGACGAGCCGCGACGCGGACCGCGACACGACGCCTTCCTCCCCGTCCCCCTCGCAGTCGACCGCGTCGGCCGCCCCGACGACCAAGGCCCCGCCGAAGAAGTCGGCGGTCACGCCCAGCGAGGCCCCGAAGGCGACTCCGACGCCCACTCCGACGAAGTCGAAGGGGACGTCGAGGCAGCAGACCTCCGCCCCCATCACGGTGTCCGCCCAGGCCGCCGCCGAGGCGGAGGTGCTCCAGCTCGTCAACGAGGAGCGGGCGAAGGTGGGCTGCAGCGCGGTGTCCGCGAACAGTGCGCTGCAGGACCTGGCGGAGGCGTTCAGCGAGGACATGGCCGCCCGGGACTTCTTCGACCACACCGATCCCGACGGCCTCTCCCCATGGGACCGGGCGGACAAGGCCGGCATCACCAGCCTCGGCGGCGAGAACATCGCCCGGGGCCAGGCCGACGCGGCCGCGGCGATGGAGGCCTGGATGAACAGCCCCGGTCACAAGGCGAACATCCTGAACTGCGACTTCAAGACGCTGGGAGTGGGTGTCCACTTCGGCTCGGGCGGCCCCTGGTGGACGCAGGACTTCGGCTACTGACCAGCAGAATCAGCGGCATCGCCCGAGCCGGCCCGACATTGCACTAACTTCCAGTTAGCGCAATCTTCAGGTTAGCGCTGCGCTGCCGTACGCTGGGGTCATGATGAACGCCAAGGAGGCGCAGGCCCTCCCCTACGACGTGTTCGCCAAGGTCTGTCCGTCGCGCGGCACGCTGGAGCATGTCACGGGCCGCTGGGGCGCGCTCACACTCGGCGCCCTCCAGGAGGGCTCGCTCCGCTTCAACGAGCTGCGCCGCCGCGTCGACGGCGTGAGCGAGAAAATGCTCTCCCAGACCCTCCAGGCCCTGGAGCGCGACGGCCTGGTCCACCGCGAGGCCCAGCCGACGAACCCGCCCCGCGTGGACTACGAGCTGACGACTCTGGGCCACGAGGTCGCCGAACGCCTGCTGGCGCTCATCCACTTCGTGGAGGGCCGCATGGACTGTGTACTGGCGGCACGCGAGAAGTACGACGAGTCGCGCGCTCCGCGCCCGTAGAACCCGCGCCCGTCTACTCCTGCACGCGCGGCACCCGCTGGCACTTCGGGCAGAAGTAGCTTGACCGGTTCATCCAGGGGCGACGCGACATCGGCGTCGCACAGCGCTTGCAGGGCAGCCCCTCGCGTCCGTACGCGTCGAGCGAGCGGTCGAAGTATCCCGATTCGCCGTTGACGTTGACGTACAGACTGTCGAAACTCGTGCCGCCCACGGCCAGCGCCGCGTTCATCACGTCCCGTACGTGGCCCAGGAGTTCGGCCGTGCGCGGGCGGGTGAAACCCGCGGTCGGACGTTCGTAGTGGACGCGGGAGCGCCAAAGGGCCTCGTCCGCGTAGATGTTGCCGACGCCGCTGATCAACGACTGGTCGAGCAGAGCCCGTTTGATGGTCGTACGCTTCCGGCGCAGCGCCTGGTGGAAGGCCTCGTCGTCGAACAGCGGGTCGAGGGGGTCGCGTGCGATGTGGGCGATGACGTCGGGCAGCCCGTCGGGAGTGTTGTCGTGCAACGACAGCCCGCCGAAGGTGCGTTGGTCGACGAAGCGCAGCTCGGTGGAAAGGTCGTCGGCGAACCGGACGCGAATCCGCAGATGCTTCTCGTCGGCGGCCTCGTGCGGCTGCACCAGCAGTTGACCGCTCATCCCGAGATGCGCCAGCACCGACTGCCCGGTGTCCTCCAACGGGAGCCACAGATACTTCCCACGCCGACTGGGCGTACCGATGCGATGCCCCTTGAGCCGATGCGCGAAGTCGTCGCCCCCGGCGACATGCCGCCGCACGGCCCGAGGATGCAGCACCTCGACGTCGGCGACGGTCCGATGGGCCACCCACCGAGCCAGTCCCCGCCGTACGACCTCGACTTCAGGCAACTCGGGCATGGAAACCCCCTGTTTTTAGGGGCGCGGGGCTGTGACATCTGCGGCTCCGCCGCGGGGCGCGACAAGCCACAACGAACCCGCGGCCAAAGAACAACCGAAAAACACCAGTGCCCGTCCCGCCAGGGACAGGCACTGGTGCACGCGACTTCAGGCAGACGTGGAGGAAGACGCCTCGGCGTCATCCTCAACAGGCACCGCGGCCTCGACCGCGGCGGCCTCAGCCAGGGCTTCAGCCACCGCCTCCGCGGCAGCGACCTTCGCGCGTTCGTCCGCATCAGCACGGATGGAACGCCAGGCCGATTCCGCGGCCTGCTGCTCCGCCTCCTTCTTGCTGCGGCCGGTGCCGGTGCCGTACGAGACGCCTCCGACGCGGGCGGCAGCAGTGAAGGTCTTCTCGTGGTCCGGGCCGGTCTCCGTGACCAGGTACTCGGGTACGCCGAGCCCTTCGGTCGCGGTGAGCTCCTGGAGACTGGTCTTCCAGTCCAGGCCGGCACCGAGGTTCGAGGACTTCTCGATCAGCGGGTCGAAGAGACGGTGGACGAGTTCGCCCGCCGCGTCGAGACCCTGGTCGAGATAGACAGCGCCGATCACCGCTTCAAGGGTGTCGGCGAGGATGGACGCCTTGTCCCGCCCGCCCGTGCCCTCTTCACCCCGGCCGAGCCGGATGAAGGAGCCGAGTTCGAGCGCACGGCCCACCTCCGCGAGCGCACGAGAGTTGACCATCGCGGCCCGCAGCTTGGCCAACTGGCCTTCTGGGAGGTCTGGGTGGGTGCGATACAGCGTGTCCGTGACCACCAGACCGAGCACGGAGTCCCCGAGGAACTCCAGCCGCTCGTTGGTGGGCAGACCGCCGTTCTCGTACGCGTACGAACGATGGGTCAGCGCACGCACCAGAAGGGCGGACTCAAGCTGGTAGCCGAGCCGCCCTTCCAGAAGCGTGTGGGACGAGGCCGTGTCCGCCTTTTTCTTGGCGGTCGAGTCCGCCTGGGCGTCAGACATGGAGCCTCTCACCGGCCGCTCAGACCTCGAGGACCTGGCGCTTGTTGTAAGTGCCGCAAGACGGGCACGCGATGTGCTGCAGCTTGGGCTCCTGGCAGCGCTCGCACGCAACCAGGGTGGGGACCGCAGCCTTCCACTGCGACCGGCGGTGGCGCGTGTTGCTGCGCGACATCTTCCGCTTCGGAACAGCCACGGCTACTTCTCCTGCTTCTCGTCGACGCCGGCTTTCGCTTCGGCGTCGCTGATCTCGTCCTTCTCGCCGGGTTCGAGTGAACCTACGAGTCCCTGCAGTGCCGCCCAACGAATGTCGACGGCGTCATGGTGGTGTTCCGGGTCGTCAGCCAGTCGCGCTCCACACTCGGAGCACAGACCGGGACAGTCTTCCTGGCACACCGGCTGCATCGGCAGTGCGAGCACCACCGCATCACGCAGTACGGATTCGAGGTCGAACAAGCCGTCCTCGATGAAGAGCACGTCCTCGTCGTCCTCGGCGTCGTCGGCCGGCTCCGCCTTTACGCGGCTCCGGTCGTCGGCGTCAGGGTACGAGAACATCTCCTGGAAGTCCGCTGTGAGCTCCTGCTCAAGCGGCTCCAGACACCTTACGCACTCCCCCTTGGCCCGTGCACGGGCGGTGCCTGTGACAAGCACACCTTCCATGACCGACTCCAGGCGGAGTTTGAGCACCATCGGCGTGCCTTCCGGCACTCCGATGACTCCCTGGATCCCGAGATCCTTGGGAGCGTCGATCTCACGGGTCAGGCGCTGCAGCGCGCCAGGACGCCGACCCAGTTCGTGTGTGTCGAACACGAGGGGGTTGCGGTGGTCGAGGCGGGCGTTCAGAGCCATTCCTGCTTTCGATCTTCGATGCTCGGCTGCTCGTCTTCCGGGCAGCGGTGATCGCAGAGGTACACGCGACCGAAGAGCCAGGATACTGGACCTTCCGCCCACGGCCCAATCCGGTCCCCGCGCGGGCGTTCACTGCCCGCCGCGCCCCTGTTCGTAGGCGCGCAGCTGCTCGGCGCTGATCATGCCGGTGTCGAAGAGGCTGGTCTCGTCGAGGGCGTGCGGCTGCTGCTGTTGCTGCTCCGGCTGGGGGTAGCCCTGCTGGACCTGGGCGGGGTCGTAGGCGGCCTGGGAGCCGTCGTACGCCTGGTAGGCGTAGGGGTCGGCGGACTGGTAGCCGTACTGGTCCGGCTGCTGGGCGTACGCCTGCTGGTAGCCGCCGTAGGGGTCGGCGGGCTGCTGGTAGCCGTACTGGTCCTGCTGGCCGTACTGCTGCTGGGCCGGGATCTCCGCAGCCCGGGGCTGTTCGCCGAGAGTGTCCGGGGAGTCGGCGAGGTCGGCCAGGTAGTCGGCGTCGCTGGTGTGCTGCCTGGGGGTGCCGTCGTCGTCCTGGTCGAGGGAGCCGAGCTCGTCGCTGGCGATACGGCCGTGCAGGGTCTGCCGGCCGCGGCCGACCGCCTCCAGGGTCTTGGCGAGGACGGCCTCGAAGGCGCCGAGCTTCACGTCGACGTATTTGTCGGCGTTGACGCGCAGGGTCTCGGGGTCGTGGCTGCGCTCGGGGGCGTCCTCGTCCTCGTACCCCTGGTCGTCGAGGCCGGGGCCCGTGCCGAGCAGCTTCTCCCGGCCGCGGCCGACCGAGCCGAGGGTCTTGGTGAGGACGACCTCGAAGTTGGCGAGCTTGGAGTCGACGTAGTCGTCGGCCTCGGCGCGGACGTCCTCGGCCTCCTTGCGGGCCTCGGCCAGAATGCGGTCGGCCTCGCTCTGGGAGCGGCGGGCGACCTCCGTGTCCGAGATCAGGGAGCCGCGCTCCTCGTGCGCGGTCCGGATGATCCGGTCGGCCTCCTGGCGGGCCTGCTCGACCAGCTGTTCCCGGTCGCCGATCAGCTCCTGTGCCTGCGCGAGGGAGCCGGGCAGAGCCGCGCGCACCTCTTCCAGCATCGCGAGCAGGTCGGCGCGGTTGACCACGCACGAGGCCGACATGGGCATCGACCGGGCACTGGAGACCGAGGAGACGATCTCGTCGAGCTTCTTCTGCACGTCCACCGTGTGTTCGCCACTCTCTACAGCTGTGATGAAGACGGACGGGTCGACTGTACGACTCCTGCCGACCCGCCCGACACCGAGTGACGGTTTGTCAGTCCTTCGCCGGTTCTTCGTCAGCCCGTTCGTCAGCCCTTCTTGAGGCG
Organism: Streptomyces kryoterrae; assembly: GCF_054072135.1. Lineage (NCBI taxonomy): Bacteria > Bacillati > Actinomycetota > Actinomycetes > Kitasatosporales > Streptomycetaceae > Streptomyces > Streptomyces kryoterrae. The sequence continues at coordinate 2,846,754 of NZ_CM133358.1, forward strand.
CCCGTCGAGGGCTTCCAGGACCAGCGGCGGCACGAGGTGGGAGACGTCCCCGCCCCAGGCGGCGACCTCCTTGACGAGCGAGGAGGAGAGGAAGCTGTAGGTGGGGTTGGTCGGCACGAAGAGCGTCTCGACGCCGGACAGCCCGTTGTTCATCTGGGCCATCTGGAGTTCGTAGTCGAAGTCGCTCACCGCGCGAAGGCCCTTGACGATGGCCGGAATGTCGCGCTGCTTGCAGAAGTCGACGAGGAGGCCGTGGAAGGACTCGACCCGGACGTTTCCGAACTCGGCGGTGACCTGGCGGATCAGGTCGATCCGTTCGTCGACCTCGAAGAGGCCCTTCTTGGACTTGTTGATCATGACCGCGACATAGACCTCGTCGTACAGACGGGAGGCGCGGGAAATGATGTCGAGGTGTCCGTTGGTGATCGGGTCGAACGACCCGGGACAGACGGCGCGGCGCACTAGTGATCCCTCGCTCTCCGGTCCGGTCATCGTGCGTCTTCGCACGTAGAGGCGGCGCGACCGTACCAAAACGTTCCCTCGCCGTAGCGACGGGACCGGAGCGCTTCGAAGCCGTCCGGCCACGGGAATTCACCGCCTCTGGTGCTGCGCTCCACGGTGACGAGGGCTTCGGCCGCGAGCCAGCCCCCGGCCCGGAGTGTGAGCAGAATCTCCCGAAGATCGTCGTCCGGAACGGCGTACGGCGGGTCGAGGAAGACGATGTCGTACGGCTGTGTGGCCGCCGTCTGAACAACCTGTTCCGTCTTGCCCGCCCGGACCTCGGCGCCGGGCAGCCCGAGCGCCTTCACGTTCTCGCCGATGATGCGGGCGGCGCGGGCGTCGGCCTCCACGAGCAGGGTGTGCCCGGCGCCGCGGCTGAGCGCCTCCAGGCCGACGGCGCCCGATCCGGCGTACAGGTCGAGGACGCGCTCACCGTCCAGGGGGCCGCCGAGGAGGGCCTGCCAGGTGGAAAAGAGGCCTTCGCGGGCGCGGTCGGAGGTGGGGCGCGTGCCTGTTCCCGGCGGGACGGCTAGGCGGCGTCCGCCGGCTGTGCCGGCGATCACGCGGGTCATCTGGGGTCCTTGGTCGTGGGGATGATGCGGATTCAGTCTGGCAGGCGGGCGTGGGGGGTGCTTTGTGTTGTGGGCGACTGCGGGTTCGTCGTGCGCCTGTCGCGCCCACGCGGCGGAGCCGCGTATCGCCACAGCCCCGCGCCCCTTCAGGGCACATCCGCGTCACCCCTTGTCCAGGTACTGCTCCCTCTCCTCGTCCAGGAGCGCGTCCAGGGCCGTACGCAGGCCCGGGAGGTTCTCCAGGTCCGGGTCTGCGGCGACCACGGCCGCCGCCTCCTCCCTCGCCTCCGCGATGATCTCCTCGTCCTCGATGACGGTGAGCATCCGCAGCGAGGTGCGGGCGCCGGACTGGGCCTGCCCCAGGACGTCGCCCTCACGGCGTTGTTCCAGGTCGATGCGGGACAGTTCGAAGCCGTCGAGGGTGGCGGCGACGGAGTTGAGGCGCTGGCGGGCGGGGCTCGCCTCGGGCATCTCGCTGACCAGGAGGCAGAGACCCGCGGCCGAGCCGCGGCCGACACGGCCCCGGAGCTGGTGGAGCTGGGACACGCCGAAACGGTCGGCGTCCATGATCACCATCGCGGTCGCGTTGGGCACGTTGACACCGACCTCGATGACCGTGGTGGCCACCAGGACGTCCGTGTCACCGGCGGCGAAGCGGCGCATCACGGCGTCCTTGTCGTCGGGCTGCATACGGCCGTGCAGGATCTCGACCTTCAGCCCCTGGAGAGGTCCCCGGGCGAGCTGGTCGGCCACCTCCACGACGGCGAGCGGCGGGCGTTTCTCGGCCTCGTCCTCGGGTGACTTCTTCTTGCCGGCCTTCTTCGGGTCGACGGGTTCGTCGGCGTCATCACCGATCCGGGGGCAGACCACGTACGCCTGATGCCCCTTGCCGACCTCCTCGCGCACGCGCTCCCACGCGCGCGCCAGGAAATGGGGTTTGTCCGCGGCCGGGACGACATGGCTGGCGATGGGCGAGCGCCCTGCGGGGAGCTGGTCCAGGACCGACGTCTCCAGGTCACCGAAGACCGTCATGGCCACCGTGCGCGGAATCGGCGTGGCCGTCATCACGAGGAGGTGCGGGGGCTGTTTGCCCTTGCCGCGCAGGGCGTCCCGCTGTTCGACGCCGAAGCGGTGCTGTTCGTCGACGACGACCAGCCCGAGGTCGTGGAACTGGACCTTGTCCTCGATCAGCGCGTGCGTGCCGATCACGAGCCCCGCCTCGCCGGTGACGAGGTCCAGCAGCGCCTGGCGGCGGGCGGCGGTGCCCATGGAGCCGGTCAGGAGGACCACCTTGGTGGCCCGGTCCGCGCCGCCGAGCATTCCGCCCTCCGCCAGCTCCCCCATCATCTCGGTGATCGACCGGTGGTGCTGCTGGGCGAGCACCTCGGTGGGCGCGAGCATGGCGGCCTGACCGCCCGCGTCGACGACGGCGAGCATGGCGCGGAGGGCCACCAGCGTCTTCCCGCTCCCGACCTCCCCCTGGAGCAGCCGGTGCATCGGGTGTTCCGCCGCCAGGTCGTCGAAGATCTCCTTGGAGACCTTCTGCTGGCCCTCGGTGAGGGTGAAGGGGAGTTTCGCGTCGAAGGCGGTGAGGAGGCCGTCCGGGGACGGTCTGCGGGGGACCGCCGGGAGTTGGGCGTCCGCGTGGCGGCGGCGGGCCAGGGCGACCTGGAGGACGAACGCCTCGTCCCACTTGAGACGGGTGCGCGCGTCCTCGATGTCCGCCTTGGTGTGCGGCCGGTGGATCTTCAGGAGGGATTCGGGGAGGGAGGCCAGGCCCCTGCCCTCCCGGAGGGAGGGGGGCAGCGGGTCGACGGCCTCCTGGGCACTGGGCAGGACCGTCTGCACCGACTTGGCGATCTTCCAGGACTCCAGTTTCGCGGTGGCCGGGTAGATCGGGATCAGGGCGCCCGCCCAGGAGTCGACCGTCTCCGTCGCCTCGTCGGTGTCGCCGCGCAGCAACTCGTACGCCGGATGGGCCAGCTGGAGGCGGCGGTTGAAGACCGAGGCCTTGCCCGCGAACAGCGCGCGGGTACCGGGGAGGAGTTCCTTGTGGGGTTTGTGGACTCCGTGGCCGAAGAAGACCAGTTGGAGCCGGCCGCTGCCGTCCGTGATGGTGACTTCCAGGCGCTGGCCCTTGCCCCGGGGGGCCTTCGAGGACGCGAAGGTGTGCAGCCGCGCGTCGGCCACCTGGGCGACCACCGTCACGTGCTCGTCCATGGGGAGGTCGGCCAGGTGGGTGAGCTGGCCTCGCTCCTCGTACCTGCGCGGATAGTGGTGCAGGAGGTCGCCGACGGTGTGCAGGCCGAGGTGCTCGGCCATCACCTTCGCGGTGGCGGGGCCGAGCACTGACTTCAGCGGCTGTTTCAGTGGTTCTTCCAGTGCGGGCACGAGATCCATTGCACACCACGCCACTGACATTGCCGTATACATACTGGGAATCCGCTGGTCAGACGGCTCGTTCCGGGCCTAGGATGGCGCGCCCCAGGCCATCCCCGCGGTCACCGCCTCACCGGGACCGCCCGACCCCGCGCCGTCGCCAGAACCTGGTCCCCCCTCCGGCGCTGCGACGATGGACTCCCAGACCTCACAGTCATCCCAGGCACCCCAGTCACCGCATACGTTCCAGGTCGACCTGCGCGGCCTCGTGGACCTGCTCTCCCATCACCTCTACTCCAGCCCCAGGGTCTATCTGCGCGAGCTGCTGCAGAACGCCGTGGACGCGATCACCGCCCGGCGCGCCGAGCAGCCCGACGCCCCGGCGCGGGTGCGGCTGTACGCGGAGGGCGGCACCCTGCGGGTCGAGGACTCCGGGGTCGGCCTCACCGAGACGGACGTGCACAACCTTCTCGCGACCATCGGCCGCAGTTCCAAGCGGGCGGATCCGGGCGGCATCCAGGAGGCGCGTTCGGAGTTCCTCGGCCAGTTCGGCATCGGGCTGCTGGCCTGTTTCGTCGTGGCCGAGCGGATCAGGGTCGTCAGCCGCAGCGCCCGTACGCCGGACGCGCCGCCCGTGGAGTGGACGGCCGCGGACGACGGTTCGTACACCGTGCGTACGCTGCCCGACTCCGCCAGGCCCGAACCGGGCACGACCGTGCACCTGGTGGCGCGGCCCGGGGCCGGTGAGTGGCTCACCGAGGAGCGTGTGCTGGCGCTGGCGCGGGACTTCGGGTCGCTGCTGCCGTACGACGTGCGGGTGGGCGACGAGGCGGTCACCGATCTGCCGGCGCCCTGGAACCGTCCGTACCCGTCGCCCGTCACCCGGAGGGTGGCCCTCCAGCGGCACTGTCACGACCTGTTCGGGTTCACGCCGCTGGACTCGATCGACCTGGACGTGCCGCTCGCCGGGATCCGCGGGGTGGCGTACGTCCTGCCCTCGTCGGTGAGTCCGGCGCAGCGCGCGAGTCACCGGGTGCATCTGAAGGGCATGCTGCTCACCGAGCGGGCCGAACAGCTGCTGCCCGACTGGGCGTTCTTCGTGCGGTGCGTGCTCGACACGGACAGTCTGCGGCCGACGGCTTCGCGCGAGTCGCTGTACGAGGACGAGACGCTGGCCGCCGTACGGGAGGCACTGGGCGAAAGGATTCGCTCCTGGCTCACCGGGCTCGCCGCCGGGGATCCGGAGCGGCTGGCCGCGTTCCTGTCGGTGCACCACCTCGGGGTCAAGTCGCTGGCCAGGCACGACAAGGAGATGCTGCGCACGATGCTGCCGTGGCTCCCCTTCGAGACCACCGACGGGCGGCTGTCCCTGGAGGAGTTCGCGCAGCGGCACCCGGTGGTGCACTTCACGCGCACCGTCGAAGAGTACCGGCAGGTCGCGCCCATCGCGTCCGCGCAGGGCGTCGGCGTCGTCAACGGCGGCTACACGTACGACAGCGAGCTGATCGAGGCGCTGCCGTCGGTGCGCCCGGGGACCGTGGTCGCCGAGCTGGACGCCGACACCGTGACCGCGCACCTGGACGCGGTCGACCCGGCCGAGGAGCTGGCCCTGGCGGCCTTCCTGGGGACCGCGCGCGCCAGACTCGACCCCCTGGGGTGCGATGTCGTCCTGCGCGCCTTCCACCCGCTGTCGGTGCCCGCGCTGCACCTGGACGACCGGGCGGCCCGGCACGAGCAGGCGCGCGCGGAGGCCGAGGAGCGGGCCGACGACCTGTGGGCCGGCATCCTCGGCTCGCTGCGGGGCAGCGCCCCGCGCGCGCGGCTGGTGCTCAACCATCTCAACCCGCTGATCCGGAGGATCAGTTCACTGGAGGACCGGGAACTGATCGGCACCGCCACGGAGTCCCTGTACGGGCAGGCCCTGCTCATGGCGCAGCGCCCGCTGCGGCCCGCGGACTCCGCGCTGCTGAACCGTGCGTTCATCGGCCTCCTGGAGTGGGCCACCCACAGCGATCCCACGGAGCCCCCTGAGGACGGCCGGCGATGAGCGAGATCAAGGACTTCGACGCCCTCCGCGAGGCCATGGCGCTGAACTCGGAGCAGCCGGAGGGACCGGCCCGCAACGCGCGCGCGGAGCAACTGCTGGCCGAGGCCGAGAGGCTGAGCATCCCGCTCGCCGTGATCGAGGCGCTCGGGCACCAGCTGAAGGCCTACAACTACAGCTCCGAGAAGGACCGGATGTTCGTCCCCTTCGCGCGTCTGCTGCGCATGTGGGACGAGCGGCCCGAGGACTTCGACGAGTACGAGGTCCACACGCTGCACTGGGTCTTCAAGTGGATGACCACGGGCATGCTGGACCAGCCACACATCCCGCTGGCCTCCGTCGAGAAGTGGCTCGGCGAGATGGAGCACCGCTACCGGCTCGCCGGGCACTCCGAACGGGCCGTGCGCGGCGCCGAGTTCAGTGTGGCCGCGCATGTCGGCGACCTGCCGCGGGCCGAACGGGCGTACGCCGCCTGGCTGGCCGCAGACCGCGACAGCATGGCCGACTGCCATGCCTGCGAACTGCACAGCCAGGGCTGGTGGCAGGCCGAGCGGGGGGCGGACGCCGAGGCGCTCGACCTGTGGCGGCCGGTCCTGGAGGGCGAGTTCACGTGCGCCCACGAACCGCACACCGTCCTGGCGTCCTCGCTGGCCCCGCTGCTGCGCCTGGGCCGCCTGGACGAGGCCCGCGCGCATCACCTGCGGGGCTTCCGGCTGGTGCGGCCCATGGAGAGCATGCGGGCCGCGTACGCGGACCACGTCGAGTTCTGCGCGCTGACCGGCAACGAGGCGCGCGGCCTGGAACTCCTCTCGGAGCGCCCCGCGTATTTCACGGACTCCGGGCAGCCGCGCAGCCGGCTGGACTTCCTGGCCGCCGTGACCCTCCTCATGGACCGGCTGACCGCCATGGGTATGGGCGCCCAGTCGGTCCCCGGGCCGGCCGAGCGCGACTGGACCGCCCGCGAACTCGCCGTCCACGCGCGCGAGGAGGCCCTTTCCCTGGCCGCCCGCTTCGACCTGCGCAACGGCACGTCGTACGTCGGCGAGGGCATCCGCGCGCGTATGGACCAGGCTCCGCTGGTGGCCCGGCTGCCGTTGGGCGTGCGGGCGGCGAGGGGTGTCCCCGCGCCCCGCCGGGCGCCCGCGGAGTCCATGGTGACCGCGACGTCCGCGGACACCGCGGAGAAGCCGGCCGGCGCCCCGGGCGACCTGTCCGCGCTGCTCGCCGACGCGCGCCGGATGTCGGACGGGCTGCTTCCGCACGCCATGGAGGCGTGGGCGGCCGTCTGGCGGGCTGCCGAGGACGTGGACCTACCGGCGGCCGACCGGGCGGAGATCATCGATCACAGGGCCATGGAGGGCGGTCCTGAGGGCATCGCGCTCTTCGAACGGGCCGCCGAGCTGTACGCCGAGGCCGGCGACCCCGGCGAGGCCCTGGCCGCCCGCGCCCGCGCCGCGTACGCACGCGCCCTGGAGGGTGACATCGACGCGGCTCTGGCGGCCGTCTCCGAGCCGTACGAGGAGGTGCTCGCGCTCTACTCGGACGAGAGCACCGGCGTACGGCAGGCCGCGGCCGTCCTGATGGGGCGCGCCCGCATCCTCATGCGGCAGGTCGAGGAGGACGGCACCGACCAGGTCCTGGCCGCCGCCGAGAACGCCGTACGGGAGCTGCTGGCGCTCGTCGACGGGCACGCCGGGGACGATGTGCGGCTCGCCTCACGCGGCGCCGAGGCACAGGCCATGCTCGGGGAACTGGCGACGCGCACCGGGGACCTCGCGGGGGCCGCGGAGCTGTTCGCCCGGTCCACGGAGGCGTTCGTCGCGGCGGGCCTGCCGTGGTTCGCGGTGGAGTACGAGGCCCGGCTGGCCGGACTCGCCCACCACCTCGGAGACGTCGCCGGGGCCGAACGGGCGCTGCGGGGAGCCCTGGAGCACGGCGGGGCGTATCTGGAGGCGGCGGGCCAGGCCCAGCTGAACCTTCAGCTGGCCGAGATCCTCGGGGCGCGCGACGAGGTCACCGAGGCCGCGGACCGCGCCCTGGAGGCCGCGCACTGGGCCGACGAGGCGGGCGAGGGCCCGACCCTGGGCGCCTGGGCCCGGCATCTGCTCGGCGGTTTCCTGCTGCGGCAGGGCCGGTGGGCGGAGGCGGCCGAGGTGCTGGAGTCGGCGCTGCCCGACCTCGGCACCGAGACGCACGGCGACGGAGCGGTCGTACAGACACTGTGGTGGCTCGGCGACTGCCTGGGCGAGCTGGGCGAGCACCGTGAGTCCGCCGAACGCCGGCTGCGGGCCGCGGAGATCGCGCGGCACTGGCCCGAGCAGCAGGACCACGCGACCCTCGCCCACCTCGCCGCCGAGTCCCTCGGCCTCGCCGGGCTGCCCGGCGAGGCCGACCAGGCCTATGAGCGCGCCGGTGAGCTGTGGCGCTCGCTCGGCAACGTGCACGGTCTGGTGCGTGCCCTGCGCGCCCGCGCGTGGCTCGCGCTGCGCATGGAGGCGGGCCTGGACGGGGCCCGGCAGCGGATGGCGGAAGCGGTCCGGGAGTGTGCGCAGGCCCTGTCCGAGGCGGAGGACCTGGAGTCCCGTGAGCAGCTCGGCGCCGAACTCGCCCACACCCACCGCCAGTTCGGCGACCTGCTGGCCCGCTCCGCCGCCGAGGACGCCGAGGACGGCGCGATCGAGGCCGCGTTCGAGACGGCGCTGGCCCAGATGACGAAGGCGATCGCCGTGTTCTCCTCCCTCGGCGAGGAGGGCCTGCACGGCCGCACCGGCGCCGAACTGGCCGCCGGCTGGCTGGAGGCGGACCTGAGCCGCCCGTCGGAGGCGGCGGCACGCGCGCGTGGGGTGCTGCTCGCGTACGAGGCCTATGAGGACTCCGGCGAGGAGGAGGCCGAAACGGTGGAGTCCCGGCGGGCGGAGGCGGAGCAGATGCTGCAGCTGATGGAGGAGCAGGAGGCCGAGTAGCCGGCCCTTCCTTCGCCCCCGCCGCCCCTACCCGTCCCTCCCCCAGAGGGGGTACCCCCATCGGGGGCGCTGCCCCCGAACCCCCGCTCCTCAAACGCCGGAGGGGCTGGATAGTCAGCCCGTCCGGCGTTTGAGGACGAGCGCGTTCAGCGCGACAGGGGGTCTGGGGGCGCAGCCCCCAGGGATGGGACGGGTAGGGGCGGCGGGGGCGATTCACTCCACCCCGATGAGCAGCAACGCCCCCTGCCGACCACCCTGGTACACCACCGTGTCGACGGCCAGATATCCCTCCCGCACCCGCGCTTCGAGATGCGCCGCGATCGCCTCGGGCGCCTCGTCGCCGAGGACGAGGGTGACCATCTCACCGCCCGCCTGGAGCATGCGGTCGATGACGGCCTCCGCGGTGGCCGTGACGTCCGAGCCGATCACGGCGACGTCGCCGTCGATGAGGCCGAGGACGTCCCCGGTCTGACAGATGCCGGCCATCGTCCAGGACTGCCGTTCCGCGACGGCGAGTTCGGCATACCGGGTCGCACCCGCCGCCGAGGTCATCGCGACGACGTCCTCGTCGAACCGGCGTTCCGGTTCGTGCACGGCGAGCGCGGCGATGCCCTGGACCGCCGATCGGGTCGGGATCAGGGCCACGCGGATGCCCTCCGTGCGGGCCTGTTCGGCCGCCGCGGCGGCGGTGTGGCGCAGGTCGGCGTCGTTGGGCAGCAGCACGACCTCGCGCGCGTGGGCCCGCCGCACGGCCTCGACGAGCTCCCCGCTCGCCGGTGGCTCCCCGGGCCGGGCGAGCACGGTGGTGGCGCCGGCCTCGCCGTACAGCCCGGCCAGCCCCTCCCCGGGCACGACGGCCACGACGGCCCGCTGCACCCGCTCCCGGGGCGGACGCCCGCCGCCGGTGTGGACGTCACCGACCCCGAAGTGCGTGATCCGGATCCGGTACGGCCGCCCGGCCTCGACGCCGGCCTCCACGGCGGCGCCCGCGTCGTCGACGTGGACATGCACGTTCCACAGTCCGTCGCCCCCGACCACCACGAGCGAGTCCCCGAGCCGGTCCAGCCGCTCCCGGAGCCGGTCGACGGCCGCGTCCCCGGCCTCCAGGAGGTAGATGACCTCGAAAGCGGGCCCGGAGACGTCGTCCGCGCACTCGTCCGGTCCATCGGGGGCCGGCGCCTGGTGCACCTCCGGCCGAACCGGCACACGCACGCGTGCCGCCCCCGCTGGCCCCGTCGCGCCACCCCCCGGCGCTTCCCCCGTGAACGTCTCCACCAGCGCCCCGAGCACCGCCACCAGTCCCCGCCCGCCCGCGTCGACCACGCCCGCGCGCCCCAGGACGGCCAGCTGGCCCGGGGTGGCGGCCAACGCGGCCGAAGCGCCCTCGTACGCGGCTCGGGCCACCGTCCCGCAGTCGCCCTGGGCCTCCGTCGCGGCGTCGGCGGCGGCCGAGGCGACCGTGAGGACCGTCCCCTCGACCGGGTGGGCCACGGCCTGCCGGGCGGCGTCGGCCGCGTGCCGCAGGGCCAGGCACAGGCCGGGGCCGTCGATGCGGGCGCTCTCGCCGTCCGCGTCGGCGGCCAGCACCTGGGCCATACCGCGCAGCAGCTGCGCCAGGATCGTGCCGGAGTTGCCGCGCGCCCCTATCAGGGCGCCGTGGGCCATCGCCCGGGTCGCGTCGGCCAGCGTAGGAACCGTAGGAGCCCCGGGGGTACCACCCGGCCCGGCCCCTGCCTCATGCCCCGCGAAGGCGGCCTCGACCGCCGCGCACGCCGACTCCAGCGTCAGATACAGGTTGGTGCCGGTGTCCCCGTCGGCGACCGGATAGACATTGATCGCGTCGATCTCCTCGCGCGCCCGCCCGAGCGCGGCCAGCGCGAGTCCGCACCAGGTGCGCACCGCGAGAGCATCGAAGAACGTCTGCGGCACCTGCGGCACCTGCGCCTCCCTGAGCTGCTGAACGTGGCACGCAGCGTAGACCCCGGGTGAATGCCGGGTGGCCCGGGGCCTGGAGTGAAGCCCTGATCAGCCATGGTAGTTTCGTTGTACTGGCGCAGTCGTTGTATGCTGCTCCGGTTGCCCGATCGAGAAGGCCATCCCAGATGGTCGTCGTACATCGGGCCTTCTCCCTGGCACTGCCACTCAGATCCTCTGATCCTGATCCCGGCGTGCCGGGATCAACCCGTAAGAGCATCTGAAGTCTTTGGAGTGACCCGTGGCTGCCAACTGCGACGTCTGCGGCAAGGGGCCGGGCTTCGGCAACAGCATCTCCCACTCGCACCGCCGTACACCCCGTCGCTGGAACCCGAACATCCAGCGCGTACGTACCGTGGTCAGTGGGACGCCGAAGCGCGTGAACGCTTGCACCTCGTGCATCAAGGCCGGCAAGGTCTCGCGCTGACGATCAGCTAGCGCGCGGCCACTGCTGGTTCGCTGCACAGAGCCGGTCCACCTCGGTGGACCGGCTTTTTGCCGTACCCGCCGGCGGACTTGATGCCGTCTGCACAGTTGTCTACGTGCGAAACCGCCACCCGTGATCCACCGGCCCGATCCCGCTCCCCAGCGCGAACCCGGCCGCGATCGCCCCAGTGACGTACTCCTTCGCCGCCGCCACCGCCTCCGGTACCGTCCGGCCCTTCGCCAGCCCCGACGCGATGGCCGACGCCAGCGTGCAGCCCGTGCCGTGCGTGTGCCGGTTGTCGTGGCGCGGGGCGCGCAGCCAGTACTCCTCGGACCCGTCCGTGAGCAGGTCGACGGCCTCACCCGGCAGATGGCCGCCCTTGATCAGCGCCCACGTCGGCCCGTACGCCAGCACGGCCGCCGCGGCCTCGCGCAACTGCTCCTCCGACTCGACCCGTACGCCCGTGAGCTGGGCCACCTCGTCGAGGTTGGGGGTCGCCACGGTCGCCACCGGCAGGAGTTTCGTGCGTACGGCATCCAGTGCGGACGCGGCCAGCAGCGGATCCCCGTGCTTGGAGACGCCCACTGGGTCGACGACCACCGGCACGTCCGTCGCGGCGATCAAGGCGGCTACCGCCTCGACCAGTTCGGCCGAGGCGAGCATCCCCGTCTTCACCGCGTCCACGCCGATGTCGTCGACGACGCTGCGGTACTGGGCCCGCACCGCCTCCACCGGCAGCTCCCAAGCGCCCTGTACACCCAGGGAGTTCTGCGCCGTGACCGCCGTGAGCACGCTCATGCCGTGCACCCCGAGCGCCAGCATCGTCTTCAGGTCGGCCTGGATCCCGGCACCCCCGCCGGAGTCGGAGCCCGCGACCGTCAGGACGCGCGGGGGCGCGGTCACGACTCGATGTCCGCGAAGTGGTCCCAGCCGCCCTTGCTGGTCCACGGCGCCCCGTCGACCGTCACCTGGGGCAGCGCCGACGGGTTGAGGACCTCGCCGATCACCTTCCAGCGGGCGGGCAGCTTCACGTCCGGCGGGAAGGTCGCCACGATCGCGTGGTCCTCGCCCCCGGTGAGCACCCACTGCATGGGGTCGACGCCGACTGCCTGCCCGATGTCGTTCATCTGGGTGGGGATGTCGATGGCGCCCGAACGGATGTCGATCCGGACCTTGCTGGCCTCCGCGATGTGCCCGAGGTCGGCGATCAGCCCGTCGCTCACGTCACACATCGCGGTCGCGCCGAGACCGGCCGCCGCGGGGCCCGCGTGGTACGGCGGTTCGGGGCGCCGGTGGGCCTCGACGAAGGCGCGCGGCGAGCGGAAGCCGCGCGAGAGCACCGCGTGTCCGGCCGCCGACCAGCCCAGCCAGCCCGTCACGGCGACGACGTCACCGGGCCGGGCGCCGCCCCGGATGACCGGCTCGTGGTTGCGCAGATCGCCGAGCGCGGTGATGGAGACCATGATCGTGTCCCCTCGTACGACATCACCGCCGACCACGGCGGCGCCCGCGACCTGGGCCTCGTCCCGCAGACCGTCCATCAGTTCGACGGGCCAGGTGACCGGGAGCTCGGCGGGGACGACCAGGCCGAGGAGCAGTGCGGTCGGTACGGCACCCATGGCGGCGATGTCCGCGAGGTTCTGGGCGGCGGCCTTGCGGCCCACGTCGTACGCGGTGGACCAGTCGCGGCGGAAGTGCCGCCCCTCCAGGAGGATGTCGGTGCTCGCCACGACCCTGCGGTCGGGCGCGGCGACCACGGCGGCGTCGTCGCCGGGGCCGACCCGGACCGCCGGGGTGGTGGTGAGCCGGGAGGTGAGCTCCCTGATGAGCCCGAACTCCCCCAGTTCGCCCACAGTGCCCTTCATAGTCGTACGTCCCCTTCTGGTGCTGTCCCCGTTGCTGTCCCTGCCCGGTCGCGAGGTCCGGAGGACCTCTGTACGGTCGAGGTGACCGTCAACCTGTGCTGCGTGTGCACCCCTGTGCGGGTTCCCGGTCGCCGCGGGTCTCCCCGTGGCGCGTGGCGACGCGATACCGTGGCGTTCCTTTTCCCCACATGATCCTCGTGGCCGCCCTGGAGGTTCCGTGGTACAGGCGTACATCCTGATCCAGACCGAGGTCGGTAAGGCGTCGACCGTCGCCGAGACGATCAGCAAGATCCCGGGAGTGACCCAGGCCGAGGACGTGACAGGACCGTATGACGTGATTGTGCGCGCCCAGGCCGACACCGTGGACGACCTCGGCCGCATGGTGGTCGCGAAGGTCCAGCAAGTGGACGGCATCACCCGCACTCTGACCTGCCCGGTGGTGCACTTGTAGCCCCCGTCTAGCCTGTGCCGGTGAACTTCTTCCGTCACCGGCCGCTCGCTCTGCCCGCGCTCGCCCTGTTGATCGTCGTCACGGGCTGCTCCTCAGCAGACGACAGCGCCGCGGTCACGGTTCCCGAGCCGGACGGGAAGGCCACGAAGCTGTGCCGGAACCTGGACAAGGCGCTGCCGGCGAAGGTGGACGGCCTCGGCCGCGACGACCCCGAGCCCCGGTCCGCACTGACCGCGGGCTGGGGCAGCCCGGCGATCATACTGCGCTGCGGTGTCGTACGGCCGCCCAAGATGACGGACCCCAAGGTCGCCACCGGTGCGGATCCCGATGCGGTGGGGGGTGAGGTGAACGGGGTCGGGTGGCTGATGGAGAAGCGGGACGACGGGTCGTCCCGCTTCACCACCTCGTCGCGGCTTGCCTATGTCGAGGTGACGGTCCCCTCCGGGAGGGACACCTCGGGGGCCCTTGTCGATCTGGCTGCCGCCATCAAGAAGACGGTGCCTGAGGGGATCGCCAACTAGGCGTCGAAGGGGGTCTGTTGCGTTGTCGAGTACCGGTTCGCCGTGGCTTGTCGCGCCCACGCAGCGGAGCTGCACATCGCATACGGCCCCGCGCCCCTGTGGGGCGCCTTACCTCAGGCCCGTTGAGCGGCGCAGCGCCGCCTGCACCAGCCGATCCACCAGCTCGGGGTAGTTCACTCCCGTCTCCTGCCACATCCTCGGGTACATGGAGATCGGGGTGAAGCCGGGCATCGTGTTGATCTCGTTGATGACGAACTCGCCGTCCTCGGTGAGGAAGAAGTCCGCGCGGACCAGGCCCTCGCAGGAAGCCGCGTCGAAGGCCTCGACCGCGAGGCGGCGGACCTCCGCGGTCTGCTCCTCGGTGAGGGGGGCGGGGACGATGCCGTCGGCCGAGTCGATGTACTTGGCCTCGAAGTCGTAGAAGGCGTGCGCCTGCACGGGCGGGATCTCGGCGGGTACGGAGGCACGCGGACCGTCCTCGAACTCCAGCACCCCGCACTCGATCTCGCGCCCGCGCAGCGCGGCCTCCACGATGATCTTCGGGTCGTGCCGCTGGGCCTCGGCGATCGCCTCGTCGAGGCCGCTCAGCTCGTCGACCTTGGTGATACCGAAGGACGATCCCGCGCGCGCGGGCTTCACGAACAGCGGCCAGCCGTGCTCGCCGGCGAAGTCGATGATCTTCTTGCGGGCGGCCGACTCGTCGCGCTCCCACTCACGCGGCCGGATCACCACGTACGGGCCCACCTTGAGGCCGAACGACGTGAACACCCGTTTCATGTACTCCTTGTCCTGGCCGACGGCCGAGGCGAGCACGCCCGCGCCCACGTACGGGACTCCGGAGAGCTCCAGCAGACCCTGGAGGGTGCCGTCCTCGCCGTACGGGCCGTGCAGGACGGGGAAGACGACGTCCACCTCGCCGAGGGCCTTGGGCACCGATCCCGGTTCGCTGTAGACGACTTCGCGGTTCGCGGGGTCGACGGAGAGCACCACGCCGCCCTCGTCCGACTCGGCCAACTGGTCGACGTTCGGCGCCTTGCGGTCGACGATCGCCATGCGCTCCGGTTCGTCCGCGGTGAGCGCCCAGCGGCCGTCCTGGGTGATGCCGATCGGCAGGACGTCGTACTTCGTCCGGTCGATGGCACGCAGCACGGCGCCGGCGGTGACCACGGAGATCCCGTGTTCGGAGCTGCGACCGCCGAAGACAACGGCCACGCGCGGCTTGCGGGACGGCTGCTCGGGACTCTGGGGGAGGTTCTCGGTGCTCATATCGGGTTGAGGGTACCCGGTGGCAGTGCGCTGAGTCAGCGCCCGCAGACCCCTGTTGCTCAGCGTCGTTCGGGCTTGGCGCTGCGCGACATCAGTTCCTTGAGGGCCACGACGGGCGGCTTGCCCTCGTGCACGATACCGACGACCGTCTCCGTGATCGGCATGTCGACGCCGTGCCTGCGGGCCAGATCCAGCACGCTCTCACAGGACTTGACGCCCTCGGCGGTCTGCTTGGTGATCGCGATGGTCTCCTGGAGGGTCATGCCCCTGCCGAGGTTGGTGCCGAAGGTGTGGTTGCGGGAGAGGGGCGAGGAGCAGGTCGCCACCAGGTCGCCCAGGCCCGCGAGTCCGGCGAAGGTGAGCGGGTCGGCGCCCATCGCGAGGCCGAGGCGGGCGGTCTCGGCGAGGCCGCGCGTGATGAGCGAGCCCTTCGTGTTGTCGCCGAGGCCCATGCCGTCGGCGATACCGACGGCCAGCCCGATCACGTTCTTGACCGCGCCGCCGAGTTCGCAGCCGACGATGTCGGTGTTCGTGTACGGGCGGAAGTACGGGGTGTGGCAGACGCTCTGGAGGCGCTGGGCCACGGCGTCGTCCGTACAGGCGACCACCGCGGCGGCCGGCATCCGGGCGGCGATCTCCCGGGCGAGGTTGGGGCCCGTGACGACCGCGATGCGGTCCTGGCCCACCTTGGCGACGTCCTCGATGACCTCGCTCATCCGCATCGCGGAGCCGAGTTCGACGCCCTTCATGAGGGACACGAGGACCGTGCCGGGGGCGAGCAGGGGCGTCCACTCGGCGAGATTCCCGCGCAGGGTCTGCGAGGGGATGCTGAGTATCGTGAAGTCCGCGTCGCGCGCGGCCTGTGCCGGGTCCGTGGTGGCGCGGAGGTTCTCCGGGAGTTCGACACCCGGGAAGTAGTCCGGGTTCGTCCGCGTGGAGTTGATCGCCTCGGCGAGTTCGGGGCGGCGGGCCCACAGAGTCACCTCGCAGCCGGCGTCGGCGAGCACCATGCCGAAGGCGGTCCCCCATGATCCAGCGCTGAACACCGCCGCCTTGACCCGCTCGCTCACTTGCTCTGCCCCTCTTCCTGAACTTCCCGTACTTCTGCCGATCTTTGTACCGCTGCTTCGTGCACTGCCACTTCCTGTACCGCTGCTTCGTGTACTGCCGACGACCGCGCTCCCGGCCCTTCACCCGCCGCCTCGGCGGCGGCTCTCGCACGCGCGTCCAACGCGTCCTGCGCCTCTTCCGCGGCCGTGCGGCGGCGCTGCTCGATCCGCTCCTCGCGCGGGTCGTAGGGAGTATCGGGCGCCTTCTCGCCGCGGATCTCCTCCAGCAGGCGGGTGACTGCGGCCATGATGACCTCCGTCGCCTCCTTGAGGAGGTCGGGGCTCATCTCCTTGCCGTAGAACCGCGTCAGGTCCACGGGCGGGCCGGCGAGGACGTGGTGGGTCTTGCGCGGAAGGACGTTGAGCTTCCCTGCGTACGGTGGCAGCAGTTCGTTCGCGCCCCACTGGGCCACCGGGATCACCGGGCACCTGGTCTGCAGGGCGACCCGGGCGGCGCCGGTCTTGCCGGTCATGGGCCACTGGTCCGGGTCGCGGGTGATGGTGCCCTCGGGATAGAAGACGACGCATTCGCCGCGCTCCACGGCGGCGATCGCGGCGCGGAAGGCGCTCAGCGCGTCGGTGGTCTCGCGGTAGACGGGGATCTGTCCGGTACCGCGCATCATGGTGCCGACGAATCCCTTCCCGAAAAGCCCGCTCTTCGCCAGGAAACGCGGAACGCGACCGCTGTTGTACTGGTAGTGCGCGTACGCGAAGGGGTCCGCGTGCGAATTGTGGTTCACCGCGGTGATGAATCCGCCCGCCGCCGGAATGTTCTCCATTCCGCGCCAGTCCCGGTCGAGCAGAACCACCAGCGGCGGTTTGCAGATGACCGCGGCGAGGCGGTACCAGAAGCCGATTCTGCGGCGGGGCACGCGGGACACCTTCCTCTAAGGCCTGGACCAGGACCTCTGCCGGTGGACCGGGGGCCGCACAAGTGTCGCCCCGGGCTTCCGGTCTGTCGAGAACACCGTACGCCCCGGCACCGACACCGCCGGATGGGCTTTGATGACAGCCAGGTGACAATGGTTGCGGCCGGGAGAGCGCCGGAAGAGCAACCGGGGTTGACGAGGGAGGGACGGAACGCGCGTGCGGTGGACAGTGGTCATACCCCTCAAACCCCTGGCTCGGGCCAAGAGCAGACTCGCGGACACCGCCCACGACGGACTCCGCCCCGGGCTCGCCCTGGCCTTCGCCCAGGACACCGTGGCAGCGGTGCTCGCCTGCGCGGCGGTGCACGATGTGGTGGTCGTCACGAACGACGCCCTGGCCGCCCGTGAGCTGGCAGCCCTGGGGGCCGCGATCGTCTCCGACGAGCCCCTGGGCGGCCTGAACGCCGCTCTGGCGCACGGAGCGGCAGCCGTACGGACTCGACTGCCCGACAGCCCCGTAGCGGCCCTGAACGCCGATCTGCCGGCCCTGCGCCCCCTGGAACTGGCCCGCGTCCTGGACGCCGCCGCCGAATTCCCGCGCGCTTTCCTCGCGGACGCGGCCACTGTCGGCACCACTCTGCTGACCGCCCGCCCCGGTCAGGAATTGCTTCCGCATTTCGGTCCGCATTCCCGAATCCGCCATCACGACTCCGGCGCCGTGGAACTCGGACTCACCTCGGTGAATTCCGTACGCCAGGACGTGGACACCGGCGACGATCTGCGGGCCGCGCTCGCCCTGGGGGTGGGGACACGGACGGCGACCGCCGTCGAGGGCCTGCTGATCGCGGGCCAGTAGGCTGCCGCCATGCAGGCGACCGCGTACACGTACGACGCCGGGACACGCAGCGGCAGTGTGCTGCTCGACGACGGCACCCCCGTTCCCTTCGACGCGCCGGCGTTCGACGCGGGCGGGCTGAGGCTGCTGCGGCCCGGACAGCGGGTGCGCATCGAGGTCGAGGGGCCCGAGGCAGCGGACGGGGCCGGGGGCACCCCCCGGATCACGCTCATCACCCTGCAGACCTTCTGACGTACCGGCCTACCGGCCGAGCGGCCTTCCGAGCACGTACCGAAGGGGGCCGGACACGCCGCGGGCCGGACTCCCTGAGGGAGTCCGGCCCGGCGCGTGGGTGCCCCTGCGCCCCTACTTGGTGCGGGCGGTGGCCTTCTTGGCGGTGGTGGTGCGGGCCGCCGACTTGCGGGCCGGGGCCTTGGTCGCAGCCGTCGCCTTCTTGGCCGCCGGGGCCTTCTTGGCGGCGGTCTTCTTCGCCGTGGCCGTGGTCTTCTTGGCCGCCGCGGTCTTCGCGGTGGTCTTCTTGGCCGTGGTCTTCTTGGCCGTCGCCGTCGTCTTCTTCGCCGGCGTCGCCTTCTTGGCCGTCGCGGTCGTCCTCTTGGCCGTCGCCTTCTTGGCGGTGGTGGCCTTCTTCGCCACGGCCTTCTTGACCGTCGCGGCGGCACCGCCGCCGGTCAGGCTGCCCTTGGGCGCCTTCTTGACCGCGACCTCGCCGCCACGGGGGAGCTTCTTCGAGCCGCTCACCAGGTCCTTGAAGCCCTGGCCCGCGCGGAAGCGGGGGACGGAGGTCTTCTTGACCCGAACCCGCTCACCCGTCTGCGGGTTGCGGGCGTAACGGGCCGGACGGTCGACCTTCTCGAAGGAACCGAAGCCGGTGACCGAGACCCGGTCCCCACTGACCGTCGCGCGGACGATGGCGTCCAGGACCGCGTCGACCGCCTCGGCGGCCTGCTGACGGCCACCGACCTTGTCCGCAATGGCTTCTACGAGCTGCGCCTTGTTCACGTCTTCCCCTTCGGAGACATTGCCAGAACGAAAGTGTTCAAGCCTTTTCGCACGTTAGGCAGATATATACCGCAAATCAAACACGAAACGGGCTAATCACCCTTGTGCCGCAACGAACTCGGGCTGTCACGGAGTTCCTCAGTGGCCCTCGTCGGGGATTCGACCCTCGTCGAGGTCCGCCGTGAAGCGTTCCAGCCGCCTTGTCGCATCGGCGAGATCGTGCTTGGCCGCGGCCGTAATGACCAGCAGCTTCCGGGTCAGCGCCATCCGTACGCCCTCCGGGACTTGCAGTGCGCGCACTGTTGTGTGCGCTTCCTTTAGTTGGGCCGCGACCGCCGTGTAGAGCTCGAGTTGGCCGTCGTGTTCCATGCACAGATTGTGCCATCTGGGGCGAGTTGTCGCCTGCTCAGGGGGCAACTGCTGCCTCAAACGGCCTTTCGCGTCCACCTGGGAGTCGCGATGTCAAGACCCGGGTACCCCATCAACACCCTTTCTAACATGGGAAGTTGAGAGGTCCATGCGTGGTGCGCGAGAGGGTCCGGGAACAGAAACAGCTGTACCCCCAATCGTGGCGATCGGGGGTACAGACGGGGTGTTGCCGTGGCCGAAACCCTACTTGCGAAGGGCCTTGCGGCTCAGACCTTGAGCGTCCACGGCTTGTGCGAGGGCCGCTTCGCCTCGTACGCCGAGATATCGCCCTCGTTCTGCAGGGTGATGGAGATGTCGTCCAGCCCGTTCAGCAGCCGCCAACGGGCGTTCTCGTCGAGCTCGAAGGCCGCGGTGATGCCCTCGGCGCGCACCTCACGGGCCTCCAGGTCGACCGTGATCTCGGCCTGCGGGTCGTTCTCCGTGAGCTCCTGGAGCGAGTCCACGATCTTCTGCTCCAGAACCACCGTGAGCAGGCCGTTCTTGAGCGAGTTGCCGCGGAAGATGTCGGCGAAGCGCGACGAGATGACGGTCTTGAAACCGTAGTTCTGCAGTGCCCAGACGGCGTGCTCGCGCGAGGAGCCCGTACCGAAGTCGGGGCCCGCGACCAGGACCGTCGCGCCCTTGCGCTCGGGCCGGTTGAGGACGAAGTTCTCGTCCTTGCGCCAGGCCTCGAACAATCCGTCCTCGAACCCGTCCCGCGTGACCTTCTTGAGCCAGTGAGCAGGGATGATCTGGTCGGTGTCGACGTTGCTGCGGCGCAGCGGGACGGCCCGGCCGGTGTGCGTGGTGAATGCTTCCATGACTGATCAGACTCCAGCGGGCGTACGGGCGTCGGCGTCGGACAGGTCGGCCGGGGAGGCCAGGTGGCCCAGTACGGCCGTCGCGGCGGCGACCTGCGGCGACACCAGGTGCGTACGGCCGCCCTTGCCCTGCCTGCCCTCGAAGTTGCGGTTGGAGGTGGACGCGGAGCGCTCACCGGGGGCCAGCTGGTCGGGGTTCATGCCCAGGCACATCGAGCAGCCCGCGTGCCGCCATTCGGCGCCGGCCTCCTTGAAGACCACGTCCAGGCCCTCGGAGACGGCCTGCAGACCGACCCGCACCGAGCCGGGGACGACCAGCATCCGTACGCCGTCGGCGACTTTGCGGCCCCCGACGATCTCGGCGGCGGCACGCAGGTCCTCGATCCGGCCGTTGGTGCACGAACCTACGAAGACGGTGTCCACCTTGATGGAGCGCAGCGACTGCCCGGCCTCCAACCCCATGTATTCCAGGGCCTTTTCGGCAGCGAGGCGCTCCGAAGCGTCTTCGTACGAAGCGGGGTCGGGGACGTCCGCCGAAAGCGGCGCGCCCTGACCGGGGTTGGTGCCCCAGGTGACGAACGGCGACAGCGCGGCGCCGTCGATGACGACCTCCGCGTCGAATTCCGCGTCGTCGTCGGTGCGCAGCGTCTTCCAGTACTCCACCGCCGCGTCCCAGTCCGCGTCGGCGGGCGCGTGCGGGCGGCCCTTCAGGTACTCGAAGGTGGTCTCGTCGGGGGCGATCATGCCCGCGCGGGCGCCGGCCTCGATCGACATGTTGCAGATGGTCATCCGGGCCTCCATCGAGAGCTTCTCGATGGCGGGGCCGCGGTACTCCAGGATGTAGCCCTGGCCGCCGCCCGTACCGATCTTCGCGATGATGGCGAGGATCAGGTCCTTGGCGGTGACGCCGTCGGGCAGTTCGCCGTCGACCGTGATGGCCATGGTCCTGGGGCGGGCCAGCGGCAGCGTCTGGGTGGCCAGCACATGCTCGACCTGCGAGGTGCCGATGCCGAACGCCAGCGCGCCGAAGGCGCCGTGCGTGGAGGTGTGGGAGTCGCCGCAGACGACGGTGGTGCCCGGCTGGGTCAGCCCCAGCTGCGGTCCCACGACGTGGACGACACCCTGCTCGACGTCGCCCAGCGGGTGCAGCCGCACCCCGAAGTCGGCGCAGTTCTTGCGCAGCGTCTCCAGCTGGACCCGGGAGACCGGGTCGGCGATGGGCTTGTCGATGTCGATGGTCGGGGTGTTGTGGTCCTCGGTCGCGATGGTGAGGTCGAGGCGCCGCACCTTACGGCCGTTCTGGCGCAGACCGTCGAAGGCCTGCGGGCTGGTCACCTCGTGCAGCAGGTGCAAGTCGATGAAGAGGAGGTCGGGCTCGCCCTCGGCGCGCCGGACGACGTGGTCGTCCCAGACCTTCTCCGCGAGTGTCCTACCCATCGCTTTCCCTCCGGCCGGCCGGTGCGGGCGCCGGCCCATCTAGATAGAGATCCTGTGGAGGCGACCGCCCGTACCCCTTGTCCGGGCGACCACCGCCGGGCCCGTGGTCTGCGAGCCGCTGTGCCTTCCAGAGTGGCGCGTTCCACCGGAAAATGAACTTGCGTTTCACAGAGTGAGACGCGAGTATCGTTGCATGGACAACAGTAGCGGCGTCGGCGTTCTGGACAAGGCAGCCCTTGTCCTGAGCGCTCTGGAGTCCGGTCCGGCCACCCTCGCGGGTCTGGTCGCGGCGACCGGACTGGCACGGCCCACGGCACATCGTCTCGCCGTGGCACTGGAACACCACCGCCTGGTGGCGCGCGACATGCAGGGCCGTTTCATTCTCGGCCCCCGCCTGGCGGAACTGGCGGCTGCCGCCGGCGAGGACCGCCTCCTGGCGACCGCCGGCCCGGTGCTCACCCATGTCCGCGATCTGACGGGCGAGAGCGCGCAGCTCTACCGCCGCCAGGGCGACATGCGCATCTGTGTCGCCGCGGCCGAGCGTCTCTCGGGCCTGAGGGACACGGTCCCGGTCGGCTCGACGCTCACGATGAAGGCGGGCTCGTCGGCCCAGATCCTGATGGCGTGGGAGGAGCCGGAGCGCCTGCACCGCGGTCTCCAGGGCGCCCGTTTCACCGCGACAGCGCTGTCGGGCGTACGACGCCGGGGCTGGGCCCAGTCCATCGGCGAGCGCGAACCGGGCGTCGCCTCGGTCTCCGCCCCCGTCCGGGGCCCGTCGAACCGCGTGGTCGCCGCCGTGTCGGTCTCCGGCCCCATCGAACGCCTGACCCGCCACCCCGGCCGCATGCACGCCCAGGCGGTCATCGACGCGGCGGCCCGCCTCTCGGAGGCCTTGCGCCGCACGAGCTGACCCCGGGCGCCAAGGTCAGAGAGGGTCGGCCTCAACGCCGCGGCAGACCTTCACCGACGAACACGCCCGCTCTTCACGGGCGTGGGGCTGTGTCGATCTGCGGCTCCGTCCGATGCGCGAACCGCTCCTTGCCGGACCGCCCCCGCCGCTCCACCGGCAGTACCCCGTGCGCCGCCGCCAGCCCATAGGCCGGCATGTCCGCGTAGATCGACTCGTAGGACCCCTCGGGCACGACATACGTCTCGTGCCACAGCCCCACATGCTGCCGGACCTTCCCCTCCCGCTCCTTGCGGTTGAGCCTCGCCCACGCCTGGTGATGGAACATGTCCGACGCCGCGGCGTAGGTGTACAGCTTCTCCTTGGACTCCCAGTACTGGACGACGTAGTACGTGCGTGGCGACGCCGTCAGCAGGACATGCTTCAGCAGCCCGCGTGAAGGATCCTTCGCCAGCTCCCGCAGCATCCGCGGCATGGCCGCGAACACCGGGAACCAGTGGTGCACGGCCCAGAAGTGGTTGATGCGCATCCCGATGAGCAGAACGACGACATCCCCCTCGGCTGCCGCTGTCGTACGACCCGCGTTGGGCTTCACGAACATGGGACCTCCCCGGTCGGGACTGCGCACCCCGTTGGCTAGCGGCACTATCCGACCACCGCGTGCTTGGATCGTGCCGTCGTCCGAGGAAAGGCGCAAGGCATGCGGCTGGCAGAGTTGAGCGAGCGCAGCGGGGTGGCCACCGCGACCATCAAGTACTACCTGCGCGAGGGCCTGTTGGCGCCCGGACGGCAGATCAACACGACGACCGCGGAGTACGACGAGGAGCATCTGCGCCGGCTGCGACTGGTACGCGCGATGATCCAGGTGGGCCGTATCCCCGTCGCCACCGCCCGTGAGGTGCTCGGCCACGTCGACGACGAGTCCCTGGGCCGCACGATCCGCCTGGGCGCGGCCCTGTGGGCGTTGCCGCAGGGCGCCGAGCCGGACGAGGAGGACCCTGCCGTGGCCGCCGCCCGCCGGGAGGTGGACCGGCTGCTGGTGAGTCTGGGCTGGGAGACCGCGCGCGAGCTGAGCCCCCTCTCCCCCGTGCACCGCTCGCTGGTGGTGGCGGTGGCCGCGCTGATCCGGCTGGGGTACTCCTGGGACGCCGAACTGATGGCGCCGTACGCGGAGTTGATGCACCAGGTGGCGAGACGGGACCTGGACTATCTGGAGACGCACGCGTCGGACGCGGAGCGGGTCGAGACGGCGGTCGCGGCGACCGTGCTCTTCGAACCGGTGCTCACGGCTCTGCACCGGCTGGCCCAGGAGGAGGAGTCGGCGCGGCGGTACGGGCTGTAGGCGGGTGGCTGGGCAGGTGGCCGCAGCCCGGCTGCACATGACCGCACACGCAAAGCGGCCCTCCGCCGAAGCGGAGGGCCACCGTGCCTGACGTACCCCCGACCGGATTCGAACCGGCGCTACTGCCGTGAGAGGGCAGCGTGCTAGGCCGCTACACAACGGGGGCGAGGATCTTGCAGGCGCTCAAACCATAACGCCGCAGATCTGAGCTGGTCTACCTGGACTCGAACCAAGAATGACGGTACCAGAAACCGTAGTGTTGCCAATTACACCATAGACCAAGGCAATTCAGAGTAAAGCGTACCCCCGACCGGATTCGAACCGGCGCTACTGCCGTGAGAGGGCAGCGTGCTAGGCCGCTACACAACGGGGGCCCTAGCGATCCTGCATGAGGGTCAGCGGGTGCGACCCGGTCTGACCCTCCGGGAAGGATCTGTACCCCCGACCGGATTCGAACCGGCGCTACTGCCGTGAGAGGGCAGCGTGCTAGGCCGCTACACAACGGGGGCTTGTGTGGATTCTGATCTCCACGGTGCAGATTTGAAGCAATCTGCGAGCTGGCCTACCTGGACTCGAACCAAGACTAACGGAACCAGAAACCGTCGTGCTGCCAATTACACCATAGGCCACTGGAACGCGAGCCCCTGCGGAGCTCCTGTTCTAGCTTGCGCCTTCGGTTCCCGGCCTTTCGGCCCGCTCTCCGGCGGCGCAGGAAGAACATTACCCGAAGGTGGACGGCGCTCCAAAACGGGTATCGGCGCCGAGGATCGCCGGGAGTTCGGCGAGGGAAGCGATCCGGTGCGGGCCCGTGGAGGCCTGCTCGACGACTGCGGGGCCGCACCGGTCGATCCACACGGACAGCATTCCGGCGTCGACAGCGCCCCGCCCGTCGATCTCCGGGTGGTCGCCGACGTACGCCACCTCCTCCGGGGGCAGGCCCAGTGCGCCGCAGGCGGCGTGGAAGGCCTGGGTGTCCGGCTTGTGGAAGCCCAGCTCGGCCGCGCACAGCACGGCCTCGAAGCGGTCGCGTACGCCGAGCACGCGCAGCTTGCGGTCCTGCACCCGGATGCTGGAGTTGGAGAGCACCCCGTGCCGGTGGCTGGCGGCGAGGAGGTCAAGGACGGGCAGTACGTCCGGGAAGAGCGCCCAGGCTGCCTCGTAGTGCCCGATGTAGCGGTCGAACCAGGCGTCGGCCCCGGCGTCGGTCAGCTCCTCGCCCAGGAACATCCGCACCCGCTCCCGGCGCTGCCCCAGGAAGTCGATCTCCCCCGCCGCGAACCGCGCCCACTGCCGGTCGGTGACCTCCCGCCAGCGGACGAGGGCCTCCTCGACGGTCGCGTACCCGTCGAGGAGGCCCTCTGCCGCGAGCTGCTCCCGCATGCCGGCGCGGTCCGCCGTGGTGTAGTCGAAGATCGTGTCGTCGATGTCCCAGACCACGGCTCGGATCGTCATGACACCGACGGTACCGCCGACCGGCTGGGGGCCCGGGGGTTATCCCCCCCGTCGATGCCCCGGGCCACGGCTCTGATCGTCTCGGTCCGACGGTAGCGCGGTCGGGGCGCGGTTCGGGGTGGGTCGTGTTCGGGTGGGTGGAGGGGCAGGAGTGGCGTGTTCGGGCGGCGGCGGAGCCCGATGACCCCGCCGTCGCCGTGGAGGACCGCCTTGGGATTCCGGGATCCGCCGCAGAGTCGGCTCAGCCGGCCGTGGTCGTCCCCATGAGGTTCAGGGCCGGGCCCTGGGAGTCCTTGGGTTCGGCGGTCAGCTTCCAGGTGTAGGTGCCTGAGGCGTAGTGGCCGTCGGACCACAGACCGTCCCAGGAAGCGCGCACCGCGGCCGCCTTGGTGCTGCCGGTGAGCGTGCGGACCGTCGTTCCGGCGCTGTCGGTCAGGGTCAGGGTCCAGGTAGCGGGCTTGTTGAGCTGCCAGACCGGCCGCCAGGGGGAACCGGTGGAGGGGCCGCCCGCCTGGGGCTCCGTCTGGGCCTCGGTCTGGGCCAGCGACGAGGTCGGGACCCCGCTGTCGACGAGCGCCACCTGACCGTTCGCGGAGGTGAGGTAGGCGATGTCGCCGCCGAACCGGTCGACCGCCCAACGGCCGTTGCTGCCACCGGTGTTCTGGTCCGCCGTGGGCAGTACGGCCACCGCACGGGTGGTCGCCGTACCCGTGTGGAAGTCGGTGAGCAGCAGTTCGTGGGTGGTGCGGTTCTCGCGCACGAGGTAGCCGTCGGCGAGGCGGGCCGGCGCCTGGTCGGACGGGACCGGGATGGTGCGGTTGGTCGCCCGGTCGTAGACGCCGGCGGGTCCTGCCGTGCCGCAGGTCCAGTACAGCCAGGTGTTCACGGCCTGGATGTCGGTCGGAGTGCAGGGCGCGCCGGTCGCGAGGGTGGCCACGGTCTGCTGGGTCTTGAGGTGGGTTCCGACGACCGTCCCCTGGGTGCTGCCGGTCGTCCACAGGACCTGGCCCCAGACGGCCGCGGGGGTACGGGTACGGCTCAGCGCGACCGCGCCGGCGGTGGCGGCGCGCGGGAAGTCGACGACCTTCTGTACGCCGGGGGTGCCGCCGTTGTAGAGGACGTAGCGGCCGCTGGCACTCGGGATACGGCCGCCGGCGTCTCCTGTGCCCGCGCTGACGATGCTGGTGGCGGAGATGTCGAGCCCGGCGATGCTCACGTACTCCTGACCGTTCGCGTTGGTCCACAGGTAGGCGACCCGGCCGTCACCGAGGGCCTCCAGCTGGGGGCAGGCGGCGTCGCCGGCCAGGCAGGTCGACGGGCTCAGGACCGTGCTGCGCGGGGTCTGCCCGCCAACGGGCTTGGCCGCGGCGTCGAGTTGGAAACTGCTGAACCGGTGGTTGCCCCCGGCGGTTGCGCCGTACAGCATCAACTCGCCGCCGGCCAGGGCCAGTCCGTCCACCCGGGTCGAGGAGGCCGGGATGTTGACGACCTTCTCGGTGGCCGTGCGGCC
This sequence comes from Streptomyces kryoterrae, assembly GCF_054072135.1. Lineage (NCBI taxonomy): Bacteria > Bacillati > Actinomycetota > Actinomycetes > Kitasatosporales > Streptomycetaceae > Streptomyces > Streptomyces kryoterrae. The sequence continues at coordinate 2,873,427 of NZ_CM133358.1, forward strand.
GTCCTCCGTGGGGGTGACGCGGTGGACGTTCCAGTCGAGACTCGACGGTCCGGCGGTGGCGAGCGCGCCGCCGTCCGGGGTCGGGGTGAAGTTGCCGGACGACTCGGCCAGGGCGGTGTACGTCGCGCCGGTGACGAGTGAAAGGGCGGTCAGTTCGATCTTGGTGCCGCTGAAGACGATTTCCGGGTTGGCGACGAGGAGTTGGTCGCCGACGACGGCTTCGAGTTCGACGTCCCAACTCCTGAGGGCGGTGGGCTGGGTGCCGGGCTCGGCGTCGACGCGTATGGACTTCCAGTCGGCCACCAGCCAGCGGTCGTTGAAGCGGACCGGGGGGCTGGTCGCCACGCCGGTGACATAGGTGCGGAAGATGCCGTCCGCGAGGTCGACCAGGCCCACGGAGGTCACACCGTCCAGGGTGTAGACGACGGCGAGCCGGAGGACCGAGCCGCCCTTGACGTAGGTGGTCGGTTCGGCGCCCGCGGGAAGACCGGTGACCGGTATGTCAGTGGTGGTACCGTCCGCGGCGGCGCGCAGGACGTGCAGAGTGCCGGCGGTGTCGCGGGTCAGCACGCTCCAGCCGGGGGCGGACTTGACGCTCTGCCCGGCCGGGATGGTGAAGGTGGCGGTCACGCCCGTGGAGCGGTGCCTCTGCGTGACGGTGGAGCCGCTGAAGGTGCTGATGACATCGGTGCCACTGGCCAGGTCGTCCGAGCCCGCGTGCTCGGGCGGGACGGTGCCCGGGTAGTCGACCGACAGGACGGGATTGGTGCCGGTCGACGTGTACTGGAAGCCGGACGAGCCGACCCACCGGTAGGCGACGGTGGCCGGCTTCTCGGAGGCAAGCCGGACAGTGCCGGCCGGCGGATCGACGGCGGGCGCCGCCTGTGCGGGCACGGTCAGCGTGACGCAGGACAGCGCCACGGCGACGCCGAGCACAGCGTTGGCAAGTCTTCGTGAACGGTTCATCTTTCCTCGCCGGTAGATCCTGCAACGGAGTGCGCACGCGCATCATGCGCACAGGAAACAGCCAGAACAGCCAACGGGCGCCCCCTGTGACTCAGTTGACGACGGTCGTACCCGTGAGAGTCAGGGTGGGGCCCTGGTGGTCGCGCGGGGTGGCGCTGAGCCTCCAGGTGTACGTGCCCTTGATCCGCTGTCCGTCGGACCGCAGACCGTCCCAGGAGGCACGTACCGCGGCTCCCAAGGTGTCGCCGGTGAGGGCGCGAACCCTGGTTCCGGCGGCGTTGGTGAGCGTCAGGGTCCAGGCGGCGGGTTTGTTGAGCTGCCAGACGGGCTCCCACGGTTTCGCGGCGGTCGGCCCGCCCGCCCGAGGTGCCGTCTGGGCCTCCGTCTGGGCGAGCGACGAGGCCGGTACCCCGCTCCTGACGATCGCCACCTCGCCGCGCGACCCCTTCTGGTAGGCGATGTGACCGCCGAACCGATCCACGGCCCAGCGCCCGTTGCTGCCGCCGCGCGTCACGTCCTGCTCGGGCAGGACGGCCACCGTACGGGTGGTCGCCCGACCTGTGTGGAAGTCGGTGAGCCGCAGCTCGTGGGTGGCGCGGTCCTCGCGGACGAGGTAGCCGTCGGCGAGGCGGGCCGGGGCGGCTCCGGACGGGACCGGGATGGAGCGCTTGGCCGCGCGGTCGTAGACGCCCGCCGGTCCCGCCGCGCCGCAGGACCAGTACAGCCAGGTGTTGACGGCCTGGACGTCGGTGGGCTTGCAGGGCGCGCCGGTGGCGATGGTGGCGACGGTCTTCTTGGTCTTGAGGTTGAGTCCGACGACGGATCCCTTGGTGCTGCCGGTCGACCAGAGGACCTGGCCCCAGACCGACGCGGGCGTGCGGGTACGGGTGAGGACGACCGTGCCGGCGGTGGCGCCGTTGGGGAAGTCGATGACCTTCTGCACGTTGGTGGTGCCGCCGTTGTAGAGGACGTAACGGCCGCTGCCGCTCGTGATACGCCCGAGTCTGCTACCCGTGGCGGCGTTGACCTGGGTCTTCGTGTCCAGTCCGGTGACCCGCACGTTCTGCGGCCCCGCGTTGTCCATGTCGGGCCAGACGCTCCAGTTGGAGGTGGTCCGGCCGTCGCCGAGTGCCTCGATCTGGGGACAGGTGACGTCGCCCGCGATGCAGTCGTACGCGTTCATCTCAGGGCTGCGGAGGGTCTGCGGACCCACGGGCCGGCCTGTGGCGTCCAGGGCGAAGCTGCTGAAGACGCTGGCGGACGGCGAGTCGCCGTAAAGGAACAACTCGCCGCCGGCGAGGGCCAGCGCGGGCACGTACGACACGATCGTGGGCAGCTGGGTCACCTCCTCGGCGGCGGTGGTGCCGGCCGCGGTGGGCGTGATGCGGTACACGTGCCAGTCGAGGCCGGAGGGTCCGGCTGTGGCGAGCGCGCCGCCGTCAGCGGTCGGTGCGAACGACATGTACGACTGGGCGAGCGCGGTCGATGTGGCGCCGGTGACGAGTGAGCGGGCGGTCAACGCCGGGCCGGTGACGCCGTAGTTGACCGGATAGCCGATGAGGAGCTGGTCGCCGACAACCGCGTAGTGCTTCCAGGGAAAGGCCGGGACGGCGAGCGCGGTGGGCTCGGTGCCAGGCGGCGCGTCCACGCGTACCGACTTCCAGTCGGCCACCAGCCAGCGGTCGTTGAAGGTGACCGCCGCGAACTCGTCGGTGCCGCTGACGTACGTACGGAAGGCACCGTCCGCGAGATCGACGAGGCCCACGGACCGCTTGTCGTCCAGCAGGTAGACGAGGCCGATGCGACGGACCGAGCCGCCGTTGACGTACTTCACGGGCCGGGCGCCTGCAGGCAGGCCCTTGACGGTCAGGTCCGTGGTGCCGTCGGCCGTCGCGCGCAGCACGTGCGGGGTACCGGCGGCGTCCTCGGTCAGCACGCTCCAGCCCGAGGCGGCCTTGTAGGCCTGGCCGGCCGGAAGGGTGACGGTGGCGGTCACACCGGTGGAGCGGTGCTTCTGGGTCACGGTGGAGCCGCTCACGGTGCTGACCACGTCCGTGCCCGAGGGCAGGTCGTCGGGGCCCGCGTGGGCGGGCGGGACCACGCCCTTGTAGTCCACCCATACCGGGTCCGCGCTCCACGCCGTGTACTGGAATCCGGACGCGCCCGCCCACCTGTACGTCAGATCGGCCTCTCTCGCCGACTTGAGCGTGACGGTGCCGACCGGTGTGTCGGCCGTGGGCGCCGCCTGGGCGGGCATGGCTGGCACGGTGCACGCCAGGGCCACCGCTCCGGCGAACGCGACCAGCCTGACAAGACTCCGCGAACGGGTCATATCGCGTTTCTCTCCCTCGAATCCGGAACCCCCCTGTCAACGAAGGGCACATCACGCACACAGACTCCGGCCAGGGAGGGAGAGTTGTACGGAGGAACGGGCTCCGTTTGGGCAGGAGCTGCGGGAAGCCGCGGGGACCCACTGGAATCCAGGGGAACGGCCGGGCCGGGCATGCTGGAGGGCGACGCCCGGATCGGACGCCGCCCTCCCAAGTGCCTTGGCTACGCGGCCAGTCTGGCCAGTGCCGCGTCGATGCGGGTCAGGGTCTTCTCCTTGCCCAGGACTTCCAGGGACTCGAAGAGCGGCAGGCCGATCGTGCGGCCGGTGACGGCCACGCGGACCGGGGCCTGGGCCTTGCCGAGCTTGAGGCCGTGGGCCTCGCCGGCGGCCAGGACAGCCTCCTTCAGGGACTCGGCGGAGGACCAGTCGGCGGCCTCCAGCTTCTCCCTCGCCGTGATCAGCAGGGCGTCGCTGCCCTCTTTCATCGCCTTCGTCCAGGACGCCTCGTCGGAGGCCGGCTCGGGCAGGAACAGGAAGTCGACGTTGTCCGTGATCTCCGAGAGGACCTTGATACGGGTCTGGGCGTGCGGGGCGATCGCCTGCCACTTCGTCTCGTCGAAGTCCTCCGGCGCCCAGGGGGCGAAGGGGGCCCGGAGCCAGGGTGCGCAGCGCTCCGTGAAGTCCTTCACGTCCAGCAGCCGGATGTGGTCGGCGTTGATCGCCTCGCACTTCTTCAGGTCGAAGCGGGCCGGGTTGGGGTTCACGTCCGCCACGTCGAAGGCGGCGACCATCTCGTCGCTCGTGAAGATGTCCTGGTCGCCCGAGAGCGACCAGCCCAGGAGGGAAAGGTAGTTGAGGAGGCCCTCGGGGAGGAAGCCGCGTTCCCGGTAGAGGTTCAGCGACGACTCCGGGTCGCGCTTCGAGAGCTTCTTGTTGCCCTCGCCCATCACGTACGGCAGGTGCCCGAAGGCGGGCACGGACTTCGCGATGCCCAGCTCCGTCAGCGCCTTGTACAGGGCGATCTGCCGCGGCGTCGACGACAGCAGGTCCTCGCCGCGCAGGACGTGCGTGATCTCCATCAGCGCGTCGTCGACCGGGTTGACCAGTGTGTACAGGGGCGCGCCGTTGGCTCGTACGATCCCGTAGTCCGGGACGTTCTCCGGTGTGAAGGTCAGTTCGCCGCGGACCAGGTCCGTGAAGGTGATCGTCTCGTCGGGCATCCGGAAGCGGACGATCGGCTTGCGGCCCTCGGCGGTGTACGCCGACACCTGCTCGGCGGTCAGCGCGCGGCAGTGGCCGTCGTAGCCGGAGGGCTTGCCGGCCGCGCGGGCGGCGTCGCGGCGGGCGTCCAGCTCCTCCGTGGAGCAGTAGCAGTGGTACGCGTGGCCCGCTTCCAGGAGCCTGGCCGCCACGTCCTTGTAGGTGTCCATGCGCTGCGACTGGCGGTACGGGGCGTGCGGGCCGCCGATCTCCGGGCCCTCGTCCCAGTCGAAGCCCAGCCAGCGCAGCGAGTCCAGCAGCTGCTCGTACGACTCCTCGGAGTCGCGGGCCGCGTCGGTGTCCTCGATGCGGAAGACGAACGTGCCGCCGGTGTGGCGGGCGTACGCCCAGTTGAACAGGGCCGTACGGACCAGGCCCACATGGGGGTTACCGGTGGGCGACGGGCAGAACCGTACTCGGACGGCGGGGTCGGGTGCGCTAGCCACGCTTGACAACCTTGTTGGTGAGAGTGCCGATGCCTTCGATGGTGACGGCGACCTCGTCGCCGACGGTGAGCGGTCCGACGCCTGCCGGGGTGCCCGTGAGGATCACGTCGCCGGGGAGCAGCGTCATGGCCTCGGTGATGTTGACGATCAGGTCCTCGATGGAGTGGATCATCTCGCTGGTGCGGCCCAGCTGGCGCTGCTCGCCGTTGACCGTGAGCTGGATCGTCAGGTCGGACGGGTCGAGGTCCGTCTCCACCCAGGGGCCGAGGGGGCAGCTGGTGTCGAAGCCCTTCGCCCGGGCCCACTGCTTCTCGCGCTTCTGGACGTCCCGCGCGGTGATGTCGTTGGCGCAGGTGTAGCCGAGGATGACCTCCTTGACGCGCTCGCGCGGGACCTCGCGGCACATCCGGCCGATGACCACGGCGAGTTCGGCCTCGTGGTGCAGTTCCTCGGAGAAGGACGGGTACTGGATGTCGTCGCCGGAGCCGATCACCGAGGTGGACGGCTTGAAGAAGGCGAACGGGGCGTCGGGCACCTCGTTGCCGAGTTCCCTCGCGTGCTCCGCGTAGTTGCGGCCGTAGGCGACGACCTTGTTGGGGAGCACCGGCGGCAGCAGCCGGACCTTGTCGAGGGGGACCTTCGTGCCGGAGAGCTCGAAGTCGGCGAACGGGATGCCCTTGATGATGTCGAGGACTAGTTCGTCCGGCTTGTCGCCCTCGACAGCGCCGAAGGCGACGTTCCCGTCAATGGAGAATCTGGCGATGCGCACGGGATTCCTGCGCCCCTCTGCTGGTCCGGCCGACGTCTGACGGTCCAGGCTAACGCGCCGCGGGCGGGCGCCTCGCGCAATAAGGCGAGGGCGCCCATGCCCTTCGTACGCCGTGGACCGGGCACGAGGGGCAGAGGCGCCCTTGACACACAGATATTCGCCGTGTCCGCCCTGAACAACCGGGCGGTGATCGCGCGTACTACTCCGCGACGGAGGCCGCGACCGGGGCGTCCATGAGAATGGTGCGGCGGGGGTTGGCGGTCTGGGTGGGGAGGTCTACGGAGTGCTCCGGCTGCTCGACGGGCGCCAGCTCGTCGGCGTCCGTCAGGTGCGCCAGCGTCGTGCGGCGCGGGTTTGCGATGTTGTGGAACATCGTCGTCGTCTTCACTGTTGTAGTCCTCGACCCTGTCGTGTCGGGGTGCCCGGACCGGCGGGGAGCCGCCGTCCGCGCACGGGTTGTCGGATTTGCCATCTCTGTAAAGCGTCAGGCTAAACATGCGATTCCCCGGGGAAGTCATGGGGACCCCCCGAACGGCATGTGAGTTTGCTCACGAATCCACGGGCAAACCGGTCAATTCCGACCCTCGACCCTCCTTCATGAAACGGACATTGCCTCACTGAAGCCCTCATTCCGCTCCTGATCATGGCGACCTGGACACCGTGACTGTCCACGCGACACGTGGGATTTCGTCCGGTATGTAGGGAATCGCTTTCTACGCCTCGTGACACGGTGCTCACGAGGTGTCATCGTCGTCACACCGTGACCCATTGGCCTTGTTGGAGATCCTGCACTGTGCTGGAATTCCACGGACCGCCGCGGGATACGAGCCGGCGCACAGGGGGCGCGAACGCAGCGCCGAGCGGCGGCACGTTAGGGGGAACCGCGCCGGGTTTACTCACGACCACCATGGGGGGCGTATTTCAGGGCGCCCCCTATACGCCGACACCGTCCGTCCGTTCACGCGGAAGGGCGCCTGGTCCAGAGGTTGCGACGCTAGTGCAGGGACGTTTCAAGAGGGATGGCAGCGCTTCGGCGGAGCCGGAGCCACACAACGGAGCCGGTAACGGTTCCTCCCCCCAGCACGCCCAGAACGCGGGCCAGGCAGCTCTGTCCGGCGACAACGGCGAGCGGTCGACACGCCTCGGCAGTGGTGCGCCCGGCGGCAAGGGCCCGGCGTCCGGTGGGCCCGCGCCCGCCACGCCACCCGAGAGGCCCGCCAAGGCCCCCACCGGCCCCGGTTCGCGAATAGCCCTGCGCAACTGGCGTATCTCGACCCGTCTGGTCTCGCTGCTCGCGCTCCCCGTGGTCGCGGCGACCTCGCTCGGCGCACTGCGCATCAGCGACAACATGGACGACATCCAGCAGCTCGACAACATGCGGCTGCTGACGGACATCACCAAGCAGGCGACCGAGCTGTCCGCCGCGCTCCAGGAGGAGCGCGACCAGTCGGCCGGTCCGCTCGCGCACGGTGCGTCCGCCAGTGACTACAGCGTCAAGGGCGTACGCGACAAGACCGACCGCGCCCTCGCCAACTTCATCGACGGCTCCGAGGAGATCGACACCGCCAGCAAGAGCGGCACCCTCGAGGGCGTCCGCGACAGCCTGGTGGGTCTCGTCGCCGAGCTGAGCAAGCTCAGCGAGATCCGCAGCAACGCCTACGAGGACCAGAGGAACTCGACGCAGACGGTCGAGGCCTACCACCGGCTCGTCACCCAGCTGCTCGACCTCTCCCAGGACATGGCCGAGGCGACCAGCAACCCCGAGATGATCACGCGTACCCGCTCGCTGGCCGCCTTCTCCTCGGCCAAGGAGTACGCGTCCATCCAGCGCGCGGTCATCGCGGCGGCGCTGCCCGAGGACAACAAGACGCTCGGCAAGCTGTCGGAGAACGACCGGCTCTACGCCGAGTCGGCGCTGAACAGCCAGGACTCCGAACTCGACAGCTTCAAGAGCATCTACGGCGGCGGCTCCGAGGATCTCCTCAAGTCGATCGACGACGGCAGCCCGACGATCACGGCGGCCGACCTCTACGCCAAGCGCATCCTGCAGAGCAGGGACGGTATCCAGGGGCTGCAGAAGCGCTCCTACAAGGACTGGATCGACGACGACTCGGCGAAGATCCAGCAGATGAAGACCATCGAGATCACGCTGCTCAACCAGATGGAGCAGAAGGCTCGTGAGCTGCGCAACGAGGCCGAGCAGGAAGCGATCATCTCCGGTGCGCTGATCCTGCTCGTGCTCGGTGTCTCGCTGGTCGGCGCCTTCGTCGTCGCCCGGTCCATGATCCGCTCGCTGCGCCGGCTCCAGGACACCGCGACCAAGGTCGCCCAGGACCGGCTGCCCGAGCTGGTCAAGCAGCTGTCCGAGTCCGACCCGCAGGACGTCGACACGTCCGTCGAGTCGGTCGGTGTGCACTCCCGGGACGAGATCGGCCAGGTGGCCGCGGCCTTCGACGACGTGCACCGCGAGGCCGTCCGACTGGCCGCCGAGCAGGCCCTCCTGCGAGGCAACGTCAACGCGATGTTCACCAACCTCTCGCGCCGCTCCCAGGGCCTCATCCAGCGTCAGCTGTCGCTCATCTCCGAACTGGAGTCCCGCGAGGCCGACCCGGACCAGCTGTCCTCCCTCTTCAAGCTCGACCACCTCGCGACCCGTATGCGCCGGAACGGCGAGAACCTTCTCGTCCTCGCCGGTGAGGAGCCCGGCCGTCGCTGGACCCGTCCGGTCCCGCTGGTCGACGTGCTGCGCGCCGCGGCCTCCGAGGTGGAGCAGTACGAGCGCATCGAGCTCTCCTCGGTCCCGACCACCGAGGTCGCCGGCCGGGTCGTCAACGACCTCGTCCACCTGCTCGCCGAGCTGCTGGAGAACGCCACGTCGTTCTCCTCCCCGCAGACCAAGGTCAAGGTCACCGGTCACGCGCTGCCCGACGGCCGCGTCCTGATCGAGATCCACGACACCGGTATCGGCCTCTCGCCCGAGGACCTCGCGGCGATCAACGAGCGGCTCGCCGCACCGCCCACCGTGGACGTGTCGGTCTCCCGCCGCATGGGTCTGTTCGTGGTCGGCCGCCTCTCGCAGCGCCACGGCATCCGGATCCAGCTGCGTCCCTCCGACTCCGGTGGTACGACCGCGCTGGTCATGCTCCCCGTCGATGTCGCCCAGGGCGGCAAGAAGCCCGCTCCGGCCGGCAAGGGCGGCCAGGGCGCTCCCGCCGTGGGCGGTCCCGCCGCCGCGCAGGCCGCCGCCGGAGTGGCCGCGGCTCGCCGGGGCGGTGGCCAGGGCGCTCCCGCCGGTGGCGGACTCCTCGGCGCCGGTGCCGCGCCGCGCGGTCAGGTCGGCTCGGGCCAGGGCGCACGTGCCGCGCTGCCCGGCCGGGACGCGGGCGGTCGCCCGGGTGGACACGGCGGAGCGCCGCGTGGACCGCAGGGTCCCGGTGCTCCTCAGCAGGGCGGCAGGCCGGCTCCGGCCGGGGCGGGCGCGGGCGGCTTCGGCGGCCAGGCGCCGGGTGCTCCGCAGGGCCTCCAGGCCGCCGGCGGTTTCGGTGACGGATCCGGCGCGCGTCAGAGCCAGGACGCCTTCGGCAACGCCGGACGTCAGGACGCCTTCGGCGGCTCGCGCGGTCCCGCGACACCGCAGCGCGGGGAGGGACAGGGCGGCGGGCGCCGTCCGCAGCTCCCGCCGCGTGGCGGTGCGACGCGTCCGGAGCTGCCCGGTGGCAACGCGCCGTCGCGTCCGAGCTGGAGCGACGAGAACGCGCAGCCTCCGGTGCCGCGCGCCTCGCTGGACACCCCGCGCGGTCACGAGGAGCCGGACTCCACTTCACGGATGCCCCGCCTCGACGATCTCCAGAACCCGGGCGTCACCTCCGAGTTCGCCCGCCCCGACTTCAACGCCCCGCGTCCGGGCGGCCCTTCGGACACCGGCCAGTTCCCGCTGCCCGGCTACAACGGCTCCGGCGACACCAACGGCCAGCAGAACAACGGGTCGTACGTCCGCTCGGACGTCTTCGGCACCCCGCCCGGCGGACCCCAGAGTCCTCAGAACCCCCCGAGCAACGGGCAGTTCACGCCGTCGTCGTACGACAGCGGTTCGACGGGCCAGTTCCCCGCGCCGACCGGGTACGACTCCGGCTCGACCGGCCAGTTCCCCGCGCCCTCCGGCTTCGACGGCCGGGGCCCGGTGCCCCGCCGTCAGCAGGACCCGTCGTCCACCGGCCAGTTCGAGCGCCCGCAGCCGGGCGCGGGCCGTGGTCCCGCCGACTTCGGCGGCTCCCGTCCGCCGGTCCCGCCGCGCCCGCCGCAGCCGGAGGCACTGCCGCCGGCCGGCCCCGGTGACGGACGGACACCGCTGTACGACACCCTGGAGACCAACTGGTTCCACGGGCAGGGTCAGCAGGGGCAGCCGCCGGCCAACGGAAACGGCAACGGGAGCAGCACCAACGGCAACGGTTCGGCGCTCTCGCAGCCGTCCTCCGTGCCGACTCCCCCGCGTCCGGCGACCACGCCGGCCGCGACCGGCTCCTGGCGCACCTCGCCGAACGACGAGCTGGTCCGGCAGGCCGCGGGCGTCCGCCAGCCGGCCGCCGGTGGCGTCACTACTTCCGGCCTTCCGCGCCGGGTCCCGCGTGCGAACCTCGTACCGGGTACGGCCCAGCAACAACAGCACCAAGGTGGTCCGGCGGTCTCGCGTGCGCCCGATGACGTGCGCGGCCGGCTGACCAATCTCCGTAGGGGCATCGCCCAAGGTCGACAGGCCGGTACCGGCCCCGACCAGACGGGCAGCTTCCCCAGCCCCACTCACCAGCAGGAGCGATAGTTGAGCCAGATGAGCCAGGCGGCACAGAACCTCAACTGGTTGATAACCAACTTCGTGGACAACACCCCCGGTGTGTCCCACACCGTCGTCGTGTCAGCCGACGGCCTCCTTCTGGCGATGTCGGAGGGCTTCCCCCGGGACCGCGCCGACCAGCTCGCCGCCGTCGCCTCCGGGCTCACGTCGCTCACCGCGGGTGCCTCGCGCATCTTCGAGGGCGGCACGGTGGCCCAGACGGTCGTCGAGATGGAGCGGGGCTTCCTCTTCCTCATGTCCGTCTCGGACGGATCGTCGTTGGCGGTCCTCTCCCACCCCGAGTGCGACATCGGCCTTGTCGGCTACGAGATGGCACTCCTGGTCGACCGGGCGGGCGCAGTGCTCACCCCCGACCTGCGTGCCGAACTACAGGGCAGTCTGCTCCACTGACCGCTCCGGATCCACCCGCCTCACCAAAACACCGTCCGGCCGCCACATCTCCCCCACCGGCCCTGTCAGACGGCAAGACTGACCGACGCTGTCCCGCCCGGAGGATTCATGACCCCGCCCACCGCCTCTCATGATCCGTACGCTCATACGTACGAGGACGAGGGCGACCAGCCGCTGGTCCGGCCGTACGCCATGACCGGCGGCCGGACCCGGCCGCGCTACCAGCTCGCCATCGAGGCGCTGATCAGCACGACGGCCGACCCGGCCCAGCTGATGGGTCTGCTGCCCGAGCACCAGCGCATCTGCCATCTGTGCCGCGAGGTCAAGTCGGTGGCCGAGGTGTCGGCGCTCCTGGCCATGCCCCTCGGTGTGGCCCGCATCCTCGTCGCGGACCTCGCCGAGGCCGGACTGGTCGCCATCCACCAGCCGGGCGGCGACGAGAACAACGGCGGTGCACCAGCGGTGACACTGCTCGAAAGGGTGCTCAGTGGACTTCGCAAGCTCTGACGGGGGCCGGGCCACCACCTCCGCGAAGATCGTGGTCGCGGGCGGGTTCGGCGTGGGCAAGACCACGTTCGTGGGTGCCGTCTCGGAGATCAACCCGCTGCGTACCGAGGCCGTCATGACCTCGGCCTCGGCGGGTATCGACGACCTGACGCACACCGGGGACAAGACCACCACCACGGTGGCCATGGACTTCGGCCGTATCACCCTGGACCAGGACCTGATCCTGTACCTCTTCGGTACGCCGGGTCAGGACCGTTTCTGGTTCATGTGGGACGACCTGGTGCGCGGCGCGATCGGTGCCGTGGTCCTGGTCGACACCCGCCGGCTCGCGGACTGTTTTCCCGCGGTCGACTACTTCGAGAACAGCGGCCTGCCCTTCGTCATCGCGCTCAACGGCTTCGACGGACACCAGCCGTACAACCCCGAAGAGGTGCGCGAGGCGCTCCAGATCGGGCCGGACGCTCCGATCATCACGACGGACGCCCGGCACCGCTCGGATGCGAAGAGTGCGCTGATCACTCTCGTGGAACACGCGCTGATGGCACGCCTGCGGTAGCCAGAACAACCATGCCCTACGGCAGTTGTCGTAGATACACCGGAGCCGACTGTGGCCTTTGACACGGTCGGCCTCGGTGTTCATAACGTTTCGACAGAGATATCTGGTGGTATGGCCACGCGTCGCGGTCACCTGGTCTCGCTGCGCTCACATAGGCCCCGCCTTTTGGCGGGGCTCGTTCTTTATGACCGTTTTATCTGGGGCTTACATCGTTATGGATCTTCGCATTTCGACGTTTGGAAGAGCGAAGGCTGACGTGCTGGAATGCCTGAACTGCCTAATAGTCAAAGACGTACCTCTGCGGAGGGGCTTTGGCTTACCGGCTCTGAGAGACTGCGGCACAACGTTGGTGCCTTCCGCCGAGAGGTTGTTGGTCGAGTGAGGCGAAGCAAGAACGGTCCCGAGCCGTCGGCGCGGGGCAACTTCACCCCGCCGCCGCGCGGAGTGGCGTCCAGCCAGGTGCCCGGCTCGGAGCCGATGGCGCCACTCCCCCCGAGCGGCAGCCGTTTCTCCCCGCGCAACTGGCGCGTGCCGACCAGGCTGAACGCGATCCTGCTCATACCCGTGGTGGTCGGCCTTGTCATGGGCGGCTTCCAGGTGAAGAGCTCGATCGACACCTGGCAGGAGGCCGAGGACGCGGAGAAGACCGCGCGCCTCGTGCAGGCCGCTCTGGTCTACGGCGACGCCCTCTTCCAGGAGCGCGACATCACCGCGGCGCCCCTGCTCCAGGGCAAGGGCGAGGACGACGAGACGGTCGTCAAGGCCCGCGCCGCCACGGACAAGGCGGCCGACGCCTTTGACGTCGCCGCGCAGAAGATCCCGGACAAACCGAGCGTCGAGCGCCGGCTGAAGCTGTTCCGCGAGGTCGAGCCGCAGCTGGCGGCGGTCCGTGCGGCCGCTTACACCTCCAAGCTCACCGGTGTGCAGTCCGAGGAGAGCTACACCGCTCTCACGCACACCCTGATGGAGTTCTCCAACGAGCTGGGCCTGGGCACGGGCAACATCACCAGCTACGGCCGGACCGTGTACGCCATCTCGCTCACCAAGGCCTCCGTGTCGCTGGAGCGCGCCATCGGCATGCACCTGCTGATCAAGCCCGGCCCCGGCCAGAGCAGCTTCCAGAGCCAGCGCATCGCCCTCTCCTCGTACGCGTACCTGGAGCGGATCGCCGTCGCGGAGTACATCGCGGGCGGTACCGAGCAGGACGCCAAGAAGCTCCAGGACGCGACGGTCCAGGTCACGGCCGACGGCAAGGCGATGGCCGAGCAGGCCGCGCAGGCCGCCGCGGCCAAGGGCGAGACCTATGTCGCGCCGCCGGCCGATCCCACCAAGATGATCTCGGGGATCGCCTCGCTCTCCACGACCGACGCCAGTGCGCGCGCCGGCCTCGCGGCGAGCGGCATCACGCCCCAGAACTGGTGGGCGGTCAACACGCTGAAGTACAACGCGTACCTGAAGCTGGAGTCGGACCTCTCCAAGGGCGCGGTCAACGAGGCGTCCAACATCTCCGACGAGGCCAAGCGCGACGCGTTCATCGTGGGCGCGGCCGTCGTGGTCGCCCTGCTCGCCGCGTTCATCCTGGCCGGCATGGTGGCCCGCCAGATGAGCCGCGCGATGCGCCAGCTGCGCAACGCCGCCTTCGGCATCGCCGAGCAGCGTCTGCCGATGCTGGTCGACCAGCTCTCGCGCACCGACCCCGGACGCGTCGACACCCGGGTCGCCGCCATCCCCATCAACACCACGGACGAGATCGGCGAAGTCGCCCGCGCCTTCGACCAGGTCCACCGCGAGGCGGTCCGACTGGCCGCCGAGCAGGCCCTGCTGCGGGGCAACATCAACGCGATCTTCACCAACCTGTCGCGCCGCAACCAGTCCCTGATCGAGGGTCAGCTGACCCTGATCACCGAGCTGGAGAACAACGAGGCCGACCCGGACCAGCTGGAGAACCTCTTCCGCCTGGACCACCTCGCGACCCGTATGCGCCGCAACGGCGAGAACCTCCTCGTGCTCGCCGGCGAGGAGCCCGGCCGCCGCTGGGACCAGCCTGTCCCGCTGGTCGACGTCCTGCGCGCCGCCTCCTCCGAGGTGGAGCAGTACGAGCGCGTCGAGCTGTCGGGCGTACCGGAGGCCGAGATCCACGGCCGCGCGGTCACCGACCTCGTGCACCTGCTCGCCGAGCTGCTGGAGAACGCCACCACGTTCTCCTCCCCGCAGACCAAGGTCCGCGTCACGGCGACCCGTCTTCCCGACGGCCGCATCATGGTCGAGATCCACGACAAGGGCATCGGCCTCACCGCCGAGGACTTCGCGGACATCAACCACAAGCTGGCCAACCCGCCGACCGTGGACGCCGCGATCTCCCAGCGCATGGGCCTGTTCGTGGTCGGCCGGCTGTCCGACCGGCACGGTATCCGCGTCCAGCTCCGCCCCTCGGGCGAGCAGGCCGGTACGACCTCGCTGGTCATGCTCCCGGACGCCATCACCCACGGTGGCGGTGGCGAGCAGCAGATGCAGCGCGACGAGTTCACCGTCTCGCAGATCATCCCCGAGCAGCAGCAACAGCAGTACGTCGGTGAGAACTTCCAGGCCGCCCAGATGCAGCCGATGCGTACGGCCGCCGAGCTCGGCTTCGACGACAGCCGCTACACCGAGGTCCCGGACGACATCCGCGAGCTGGACCCGGTGGGCCGCTCCCTGATGCGTGAGGAGCGCCGGGCGCAGCTCGAGGCGCAGTCGCACCCCGAGTCGGGCCCGCAGGAGGCCAACGAGGCCCCCGCGTACGGCGACGACTTCAGCGCGCCGAACGGCCAGACCCCGGCCCTGGAGGAGCCCTTCGCGGGCTACGACCAGCAGACCGCGTACGAGGAGCGGCAGCAGCCGTCGTACGAGGAGCCGTACTACAACGGGAACGGAAGCAGCGGCTTCCAGCAGACGGACGACTTCACGTCGACCGGCAGCGAGTACCCGTCGACGAACGGCGGCTACCCGTCCTCGAACGGGAACGGCGGTTACCCGGAGCCCGGGTACGCGGAACCCGTCCAGGAAGAGCCCGCCCCGGCCCACGCCTCCGCACCGGAGAGCTTCTCGCCCTTCGAGGAGCGGCGGCACCAGGATGACTGGCCGCAGCCGGACGGTTACCAGAACGGGCACAGCTCCGAGTACGCTCCTGAAACGGAGTCCGCGCAGGCCGCTGACGTGAGTGAGCGAAATCACGTAGGCTTCGAGCGTCCGGGACCGGCGCCCTCCGCCGCCCACGCGCTCACCGATGCCGGGCTCCCCCGCCGTGGATCCACCACGAGCGGTACCAGCAACGGCACCAGCAACGGCACCTCCCGGCAGCACGTGGGCCAGGAGACACCGGCGCCCGCCCTCGCTCCCGCGGAGCAGAACGGCAACGCGAACGGGAACGGGAACGGAACCGGTCCCGACGACTGGCGCTCGGCCAACGACGAGCGCTGGCAGCAGGCCTCACAGCTCCGCAAGCCCAAGGCGGGCGGGGTGACCTCCTCCGGCCTGCCGCGCCGGGTACCGAAGGCCAACCTGATCGAGGGCGCCGCGGAAGCGACCGCCCAGGGCGGCCCGTCGGTCTCCCGCGCTCCCGAGGACATCCGGGGCAGGTTGAGCAACCTGCGCCGGGGCGTCCAGCGGGGTCGCACCGCAGGTAGTGAGACGAACGGCCAGGCCACCAGGAATCACCACGGTGGGCCTGACAGCACCTACAACCAGGAGCGTTAGTGTGAGTCCGATGAGCCAGGCGGCGCAGAACCTGAACTGGTTGATCACCAACTTCGTGGACAACACCCCCGGGGTGTCGCACACGGTGGTGGTCTCCGCCGACGGACTCCTGCTGGCGATGTCCGAAGGCTTTCCGCGGGACCGTGCGGACCAGCTCGCCGCTGTCGCCTCCGGTCTGACCTCCCTCACCGCGGGTGCCTCGCGCATTTTCGAGGGCGGCAGCGTGAACCAGACGGTTGTGGAGATGGAGCGGGGATTCCTCTTCCTCATGTCCGTTTCCGACGGTTCCTCCCTCGCTGTGCTTGCGCATCCGGAGGCCGACATCGGTCTCATCGGGTACGAGATGGCGCTTCTGGTCGACCGTGCCGGTACGGTCCTGACACCCGATCTGCGTGCGGAGCTCCAAGGGAGCATTCTCAACTAACAGTCAGACGGTGCGTTTTGGCGTCCCGGGACGGTAGGTTTCGGACGCGGCTCCACAGTGATGCGGTGCCCGGCACAGTCGGAGGAGGAGAAGAAAGTGGCAACACCCCCAGGCGGTTCGCCCTCGGGCAATTGGTCGTACGGCCCTGGCCAGGGTCAGGGCCAGGGTGACCAGAACCGGTACAACTTCCCCTCCGCACCGAGTCACCGTCGGCAGCCGCCGTACGCGCCCCATAACCCGCAGGGTCCCGGGCCGTCGCCGTACGACCAGCCGCCGGCGCCGCGCATCCAGCCCGTGCAGCCGCAGCGCCGCTCTTCGGAGCCGTCGCCCGCCGGAGGCGCGAGCAATCCCCTGGTGCGTCCCTACGCCATGACCGGCGGCCGGACGCGCCCGCGCTACCAGCTCGCCATCGAGGCGCTGGTGCACACCACTGCGCAGCCGCACCAGATGCAGGGCCAGTTGCCCGAGCATCAGCGCATCTGCAACCTCTGCCGAGAGATCAAGTCGGTGGCCGAGATCTCGGCGTTGCTGACCATCCCCCTCGGCGTGGCCAGGATCCTCGTCGCCGACTTGGCGGAGGCAGGCCTGGTCGCCATTCATCAGCCCGGCGGCGACGAGAGCGCCGGCGGGCAGCCAGCCGTGACTTTGCTCGAAAGGGTGCTCAGTGGACTTCGCAAGCTCTAGCGGAGGGCCTTCCCGCTCCACCACGTCCGCGAAAATCGTGGTGGCGGGCGGCTTCGGCGTGGGCAAGACCACGTTCGTCGGGGCCGTCTCGGAGATCAATCCGCTGCGTACCGAGGCCGTCATGACGTCCGCGTCCGCGGGTATCGACGACCTGACGCACACCGGGGACAAGACCACCACCACGGTGGCCATGGACTTCGGCCGTATCACCCTGGACCAGGACCTGATCCTGTACCTCTTCGGTACGCCCGGCCAGGACCGCTTCTGGTTCATGTGGGACGACCTGGTGCGCGGCGCGATCGGCGCGATCGTCCTCGTCGACACGAGGCGCCTTGCCGACTGCTTCCCGGCCGTCGACTACTTCGAGAACTCGGGGCTTCCCTTTGTGATCGCCCTGAACGGGTTCGACGGGAACCAGCCGTACAACCCGGACGAGGTGCGGGAGGCTCTGCAGATCGGGCCTGACACTCCGATCATCACGACGGACGCTCGTCATCGGGCGGATGCGAAGAGTGCGCTGATCACTCTCGTGGAGCACGCGCTGATGGCTCGCCTGCGGTAGTAGGTGGTTCTTGCGGCTACTGGGCTGCCCCGGACGGTTGTACATCGTCCGCGGCGGCCCAGTGGCTTGTTCGCGCCCCTGACGCGGCGAAGGGCCCCTCTACAGGTAGAGGGGCCCTTCGCCGCGTCGTACGGCTAGTGCCAGCTGTGCGGGGCGCGGAAGCCGCCCTCGCGCTCCAGGCGGCGCCAGCCGGCCTTCGGGCGTCCGCGGTGGGACGGGGCGCTCGCCGGTGCCGATGCCGCGCGGGCCAGCAGGATCGCCGTGATGGCGGCGACTTCCTCGGGCTCGGCGTGGCCCTTCTCGACGCGAATGTCAGAGGTGCTCATAGGTCACAGTCTCCGTGAGAGAGGTTTCCGCGGATGGACCGCGAAGGATCCGCTGGGTTACCAGGGGGGATCACTGAGGGGGGTTGCCGTGCTTTCGCGAGGGCAGGTCGGCGTGCTTGGTCTGCAGCATCGCGAGCGACCTGATGAGCACCGAGCGGGTCTCGGCCGGGTCGATGACGTCGTCGACCAGACCGCGCTCGGCGGCGTAGTAGGGGTGCATCAGCTCGGACTTGTACTCCTTGACCATCCGAGCCCTCATCGCCTCGGAGTCCTCTGCGTCCGCGATCTGGCGTCGGAAGATGACGTTTGCGGCACCTTCGGCGCCCATCACGGCGATCTCGTTCGTCGGCCAGGCGTAGGTGAGGTCGGCGCCGATGGACTGGCTGTCCATGACGATGTACGCGCCTCCGTACGCCTTGCGCAGGATCAGCGAGATCCTCGGAACGGTCGCGTTGCAGTAGGCGTAGAGCAGCTTCGCGCCGTGCCGGATGATTCCGCCGTGCTCCTGGTCGACGCCCGGCAGGAAGCCGGGGACATCCAGCAGCGTGACGATCGGGATGTTAAAAGCGTCACACATCTGGACAAAGCGCGCAGCTTTTTCCGATGCTTCGATGTCGAGGACGCCGGCGAGGGTCTGGGGCTGGTTGGCGACGATGCCGACGACCTGGCCGCCGAGGCGGCCGAGTGCGCAGATGATGTTGCGGGCCCAGCGTTCGTGGATCTCGAGGTAGTCGCCGTCGTCGACGAGTTCCTCGATGACCTTGGTCATGTCGTAGGGGCGGTTGCCGTCGGCGGGGACGAGGTCGAGCAGGATGTCGCCGCGGCGGTCGGCGGGGTCCTCGGAGTCGACGCGCGGGGGGTTCTCGCGGTTGTTCTGGGGGAGCATCGCGAGGAGGTAGCGGACCTCGGCGATGCAGGTCTCCTCGTCGTCGTAGGCGAAGTGGGCGACGCCGCTGGTCTCGGCGTGGACGTCGGCGCCGCCGAGGCCGTTCTGGGTGATCTCCTCGCCGGTGACCGCCTTGACGACGTCGGGGCCGGTGATGAACATCTGTGAGGTCTCGCGGACCATGAAGACGAAGTCGGTCAGGGCGGGGCTGTAGGCCGCGCCGCCGGCGCACGGGCCGAGCATCACGCTGATCTGCGGGATGACGCCGGAGGCCCTGGTGTTGCGCTGGAAGATGCCGCCGTATCCGGCCAGGGCGCTGACGCCCTCCTGGATACGGGCGCCGGCGCCGTCGTTGAGCGACACCAGCGGGGCCCCGGCCGCGATGGCCATGTCCATGATCTTGTGGATCTTCGTGGCGTGGGCCTCGCCCAGCGCGCCGCCGAAGATACGGAAGTCATGGGCGTACACGAAGACCGTACGGCCCTCCACCGTGCCCCAGCCGGTGATCACACCGTCGGTGAACGGCCGCTTGGCCTCCAGACCGAACCCGGTCGCCCGATGCCGGCGCAACTGCTCGACCTCGTTGAACGAGTCCGGGTCGAGGAGCAGCTCGATGCGCTCCCGGGCGGTCAGCTTGCCCTTCGCGTGCTGCGCCTCGGTGGCCTTCTCGCTGGGCCCGGCCAGAGCCTGCGCACGGATCTGGTGCAGTTCGGCCACACGCCCGCGCGCGTCCGTCGGCTCCCCCGCCAGCTCCCCCGTCGGCTCGCCCGTGGACTCACCCTGCGCCTCATCCAAAACGGTCATGTAGCGACCATACGAAGCCGAGCGACGAAACCGGGCCGTCGACTCCGTACAGTCTCCGGCGCGTTTTCCTGGTACCCCTGAACAGAACAACGCCGGCATGCAGGCGACCCGACTGCTCAGAGGGCATGCGCCTTGTAGAAGTTCCACAAAGCTGTCGAGCGAACGTCGAGCGCGCGTCGACCGGGGCCCGAGTGGGACGCGAGCCAGGTACGAGCGGCGAAGCGGGGCCCTCGGAGTTCATCGGGCGGGACTACGCCACTGGGGGTAACGCCGCGAGCACCCTACGGATAATGTTGAACATTGAACGGAATGAGGCTATGGTTCATCTCGTTGGACTGATTAAAGATTCAACAACCCGCCCCAAGGAGTCCCGTCATGAGCATCTTCGGCCGCAAGAACACCACCGACAGCGACGCCGCCACCTCGTCCGTGGCGACCGCGGTGGCCCCCGAGCTCGCCGCGCTGACCGGCGACTACACGATCGACCCGTCCCACACGACCCTCGGTTTCGTCGCCCGGCACGCCATGGTGACGAACGTGAAGGGCAGCTTCCAGGAGTTCGAGGGCACCCTGCACCTCGACGGCGCCGACCCCACCAACTCCACAGCTTCCCTCGACATCACGATGAACAGCATCGAGACGGGCTCCGCCGACCGTGACGGCCACCTGAAGAGCGCGGACTTCTTCCGCACGGACGAGTTCCCGACGATGACGTTCCGCTCCACCAAGGCGGAGTCCCTC
The DNA here is from genome assembly GCF_054072135.1 of Streptomyces kryoterrae. Taxonomy (NCBI): domain Bacteria; kingdom Bacillati; phylum Actinomycetota; class Actinomycetes; order Kitasatosporales; family Streptomycetaceae; genus Streptomyces; species Streptomyces kryoterrae. The sequence continues at coordinate 2,893,664 of NZ_CM133358.1, forward strand.
GGCGGCGCCGACTACCGCATCACCGGCGACCTGGAGATCCTCGGCACCACCAAGCCGATCTCCATCGACCTGGAGTTCAACGGCGCGGCGAAGGACCCGTTCGGCAACGAGCGCGTGGGCTTCGAGGGCAAGGCGGAGATCCTGCGCTCGGCGTGGGGCCTGACCTGGAACGCGGCGCTGGAGACGGGCGGGGTGCTGGTGTCGGACAAGATCAAGCTGAACTTCGACATCTCGGCCATCAGGAACGCGTGACACGACGCGCGCCGCTCCGGATGCCGCGACGCCGGCACCCACGGAGCGGAGACGAACCGCCCGCCCGGTCGTTCCCCGACCAGGCGGGCGGCCGTGTGTCGGGTGCCCAGACTCCCGCTCAGGCTCCTGGACTTGGCGCTCCTTCCGCGAGTCCGGCGACGGCTGCCGCGAGGCGTGCGGCCCGGATGTCCGGCGTACGGGCCTTGAGCAGCGGTAGTACGAGCTGGTACTGATCCGTCCTGCCGAGCGCCTCGAAGGCCGCCTTGGCGCGAGGGTCACCCTCCAGCGCGGCGACGAGGTCGTCCGGGACGGAGGCGTTGCGCTGGGACTCGTACGCCGCCTCCCAACGCCCGTCCGCCTGGGCCGCGTCGACCTCCGCGAAGCCGCCGGGCCGCGGCAACTGCCTCGAAGTCGCCGCCCACACCTCCGGCATCCACATCCGGGACTCCAAGAACCCCTCCGGCCCCGTCCTCACCGTCGCCCCCAGCACCTGGGCCACCTTCCTCGACCGGGCCTGACTCCCAGGGGACAATCACCCCATGGACAACACCGAGTGGATCATCGTTGCCTCCTGCGAGAACCTTCCCGGGCGACCCGGGCCCCTTGCCGCCGTGCGGGCTTGACTGCGAGAACGCGGCGTCGACTGGATGCCGTTCGTCCCCGACGAGGTTCGGTACGACCTCGCGTGTGGGCCCGGGAACGATGGGCACTGGCGCGGATGGTTCACCGTGTACGTGACGTCGAACGCGCTGCGGAAGCTCGGGCTTCACCCCGGGCAGGTGACGTCCCCTCACGGCAACGGCGTCTCACCGCCCGGCTGGTGGCACGCCGCCGGGGAACGGTACGGCCGCCGGTGGCCCGCTCCCCCGGAACAACCCGGTGTGAATAACCCGGTGCGAGGCCCCCGCCCGCGAGTTAGCCTCCGTCCATGACCTGGCTCCCCGCTGACTTCGTTCACCCGCCGCACGTCGACGTGCCCGGCGGGCTTCATCTGCGGCCGATTCGTGGGGCCGACGCCGCGCTCGACCACCCGACCGTCATGGGCTCGCGCGAGCGGTTGTGGAGCATCTTCGGGGAGGCCTGGGGGTGGCCCGCCGACACCATCACGTACGAGGCGAATCTCGCCGATCTGGAGCGGCACGCCGCCGAGGCCGACGCCCACGAGTCCTTCAACTACGTGCTGCTCAACGACGACGAGACCGTCGAACTCGGATGCGTCTACATCGATCCGCCCGAGAAGGCCGGCGCCGACGCCGAGATCTCCTGGTGGGTTGTGGACAGCGCCGTGGGCGGTGTGGTGGAGCAGGCCCTCGACGCTCTTGTGCCGCAGTGGATCGCCGACGACTGGCCCTTCGTGAAGCCCCGGTTCATCGGGCGGGAGCTGTCCTGGGCGGACTGGCTGCGGCTGCCCGACGCCGCCGGATAACCCCGGACACAGACCTCCTCCGACCCCGATCCAGCCCGGTGGCTCGATCGGCGCGGCCTGAATTCGCCCCTTGTGGGCGCCCTCACAGCGTTCTCATAATCCTTCAACAGATTTTGACCAGCTCATGCCAGCAAAAGCACGAGTTCTTTCTGTTTCTTTGGCATGGGCCTGACATTTCTGCGTATGTCCAACCCCCCACGGAAGGCATCACGTTGAAGAAGCTCATCACCGCGCTCAAGAGAACCGCTGCCGCCGGCGCCGCCGCGCTCGCGATCATCAGCCTGCAGCCTCTCTCCGCCGCGCAGGCCGCCCCGGCTCCCGTCGTCGGCGGAACCCGTGCCGCGCAGGGCGAGTTCCCCTTCATGGTCCGGCTGTCCATGGGCTGTGGCGGCGCGCTGTACACACAGCAGATCGTGCTCACCGCCGCGCACTGTGTCAGCGGCTCGGGCGCCAACACGAGCATCACGGCCACCGCCGGTGTCGTGGACCTCCAGTCCACCTCCGGCCGTGTCCAGGTCAAGTCCACCCGGGTCCTCCAGGCCCCGGGCTACAACGGCAACGGCAAGGACTGGGCGCTGATCAAGCTCGCCACGCCGATCAACCTGCCGACGCTGAAGATCACCACCACCACGCAGTACAACACCGGTGACTTCACCGTCGCCGGCTGGGGTGCGGCCCGTGAGGGCGGCGCTCAGCAGCGCTACATGCTGAAGGCCACGGTGCCGTTCATCAGTGACGCCACCTGTAAGGCGTACGGCGGCAGCTACAGCGGGCTCATCGCCGGCGACGAGATCTGCGCCGGCTTCGCCTCGGGCGGCGTAGACACCTGCCAGGGTGACTCCGGCGGCCCGATGTTCCGCAAGGACAACGCCGGTGCGTTCGTCCAGGTCGGGATCGTCAGCTGGGGCGACGGCTGCGCCCGCGCCAATGCCCCCGGCGTCTACAGCGAGGTCTCGACCTTCGCCTCCGCCATCGCCTCGGCGGCGTCGACTCTCTGAGCCTCGTCTTCATCGCATCCCGTACGACGTCCGCGGGCCCGGCGCTCCCAGCGCCGGGCCCGTGTCCGTGTCCGTGTCCGGAGTGAGTCCCCCCGCCGCCCCTACCCGTCCCGTCCTCGGGGGCGCTGCCCCCGAACCCCCGCTCCTCAAACTCCCCCGAGGGGGGATCCCCAAGAGGCTGGATTTTCCGGCGTCTGCTCAGAACCCCCCGCCGAAGTCCCCACCGCCCCCGAAATCCCCGCCCCCGCCGAAGTCCCCTCCCCCGAACCCGCCCCCGAAGTCACCCGGGTCGAAGTCAGCGCCGGACACGTCGCCGCCCTCGAAGCCACCGGTGTTGCCGAAGTCGCCGTATCCGGAGCCGTAGTCGGCCGCGTAGGACGGCGTGGCCATCATGCTGCCGAGCATCGTGCCGACCAGGAGGCCGGGGAGGATACCACCGCCGAAGTAGCCACCCGCCCAGGGGCCGTACGCCGGGCCCGCGTCCCAGTAGGGGCGGGGCCCCGAGGCGGTCTCCACCTCGCGGATCGTCGGGTCGAGGCCGTCGGCCAGACGAGCGCGGTCGGCGGCGCAGACCGGGACCTCGCGGGGTGCGCCGCCCGCCGGTGTCCAGGTCGCGTCGGCGACCGACGGGCCGTGGCGCGGGTCGAAGAAGCAGGGGCCACGGCGTTCGGGCAGCGGGCGGCCCTCGCGGCGCGCGGCGAGTTGCGCGAGCGAGAACCGGCCGTCCTCCAGGGCCTGCGTCACCGCGCGCACCTCCTCCGGCCGCCGGATGGCCGCCATCAGCGACTTCGCCTTCTCGTACGCGTCCAGCGCCCGCTCGTAGTCCGCGCGCATCGCGTCGTCGGCGCCCGCCTCGGCGGGGTGGAAGTCGAGCCGGTCGAGTTCCTCGCCGAACGCGGTGATGTCCTCGTCGACGACGACCGTCAGCTTGGCCAGCGCGGCCCGCCGCTCGTCCTCGCGCCGCGCGCGGTTGCGCCGGACCAGCGCGTATGTACCGGCCCCGCACGCCGCCAGCACCGCGCCGAACGCGATCAGCGCCCCCGTGTTCACTCCGCCGTCATCGCCGCCCTCCGAGCCGCTCCAGGTGGCGGGCGCCGAACCGCCGACGTTGCCGCGCAATGCCGCATCGACGAAGTCGTTGAGCTGCGCCTTCGTGTCGCCCGCGCTCCGGACCGCTGTCACCAGGTTGCCGACCGTCGACCGACTGAGCACCCTGTCGTCGGCCCGCGCGTCGAAGACGTCACCGACACGGAGGGCGTACAGCCCTGTGATACCCGTCTCCGTACGGAGGTTCGTGGCGAGGTTCTCGGTCGGGTAGCCGGCCGGGAGGACAGCCACGAAGACGGGCTTGTCCGCGTCCTTGATCCTGGCGGCGAGCGCGTCCGCGTCGGACGAGGACAGCAGGTCGGAGGCGGCCGGGTCCACGTACACCGGGCCCGCGCGCAGTGCCTCGGCGATCTTCGAGAGGTCGGTGACCGCGTGTGCGCCGGGCGCGGCGGCCGTCAGCAGCGCGAGTACCGCGAGTGTCGCGACGAGAGGCACCAGCAGCAGGCGTACGAGAGGTCGGACCGATACGGCCTTCATGTCCTCGGCCTTCATATCCTCGACGCTACCTGAGCCGGCGCGGAAACGGAGATCGGTCCCGGTGAGGCTTCCGCCCCCCTTCCTCACCAGGACCGCTCCCGCATGGCTCAGGCCGCCCGGTACGCGGCCCGCAGCTTCTCCACGGCCGCGCCGTACCGCCCGGTCAGCAGCAGATGGTCGGCGTCGGCGAAGGGCTTGGCGGCGGCCGACGTGACGTTCTGCCCGATCTTCTGCTGCACGATCAGCCGTGCCCGGGTGACGAGGGCGAGTCCCGTCTTCCCGTCGTGCGCCCGCTCGGCCACGCCCGCCACGGCCGTCAGCTCCTTCAGGGTCTTCTCGCCGCCCTCCGGGATCTTGGTCCTCGTCGTCAGACCCCAGCCGTACGGGAACTGCGGATCGTACGCCGCGTCGCCCACGTTGATCGGCAGCTGGGCCTCCGACTTCGGCCAGGTGAGCGGGAGTTGGCCGGTGAACGCGCGCCTGCCGTAGAGCACGTCGGCGACGCCGTCGCCCTCGGTGCCCGGCAGCCAGGAGGCGACCAGGGCGTCGATGTCACCGAGCCGGTCGCCGACGAGCTGGGGGCGCCCGGCGACCACCAGCACCGCGCACCTCATCGCCGCGCACACCCGGTCGACCGCCGCCTTGTCGGCGTCGCTCAGCGCCAGGTCGTTGCCGTTGCCGACGTCGCCGACGCCCTCGGCGTACGGGGTCTCGCCGACGACCACCACACCGACGTCGTATCCGGCGGTCGGGGCGGAGGCGTCCTTGGAGTAGGTGATGTCGCCGCCGGCCTTCCGCATGCCCTCAAGAATGGTCGTGCCCTCGGTGATGTCGCCGGAGGAGCCCTGCCAGGTGACGGTCCAGCCGCCGGTCTGGTTGCCGATGTCGTCGGCGTTGGACCCGGCGACGTACACCTTCTGGGACTTGCTGAGGGGCAGCACGCTGTCGGCGTTCTTCAGCAGTACCTGTGACTTCGCCGCCAACTGCCGTGCCACCGAACGGTGTTCGGCCGAGCCGATGTCCGCCGCGCCGCTCGTGTCGGCGTACGGGCGCTCGAAGAGGCCGAGCTTGAACTTCTGGGTGAGGATGCGGGAGACGGCGTCGTCGATCCGGCTGCCATTGATCTGGCCGGCGTTCACCTCGGCGACGAGGGTGGTGTGGAAGTCCTTGTAGGCGTACGGGACCATGATCATGTCGAGGCCCGCGTTGACTGACGTACGGACGTCGGAGGCGTAGTCGCCGGGAATCTGGTCGATGGCCTGCCAGTCACTGATGACGAAGCCGTCGAAGCCCATCCGGCCCTTCAGCACGCCGTTGATCATGTCCGCGCGGGCGTGCATCTTCACCGGTCCCTGGCCGTCCCCCGCGATGTCGAGGGAGGAATAGGACGGCATGACCGAGCCGACTCCCCGGTCGACGGCGTCCTGGTAGGGCGCGAGGTGGACCGCCTCCAGCTGCTGCCGGGTGACCTGGGTGACGCCCTGGTCGATGGTGTACGAGCCGGTGGTGGAGGAGCCGTACGCGGTGCCGCCGTCGCCGACGAAGTGCTTGGCGGTGGCGAGGACCTTGTCGTTCCTCTTCAACTCCGTGCCGTTCGCGCGCCCTTGCAGGCCCTGGATCACCGTCTCCATCGACTCGACGAGCGCCGGGTCCTCACCGAACGACTCGTACGTCCGCCCCCAGCGTTCGTCACGGGCCACGCAGAGGCAGGGCGCGAAGTCCCAGGAGATGCCCGTGGACCGGACCTCGGCCGCCGTCACCTTCCCTGCCCCGTAGGCGAGTTGGGGATCTCTGGCGGCCCCGATGCCGATGTTGTGCGGCAGGATCGTGGCGCCGGTGAGGTTGTTGTGGCCGTGCACCGCGTCCACCCCGTAGATCAACGGGATCTGGAACCGAGTTGCCTGCGCCCGGAGTTGGAAGCCGTCGACCATCTTCGCCCAGGCCGCCGGGGTGTTGGGCGTGGGCGTCGAGCCGCCGCCGGAGAGCAGTGAGCCGAGGTCGTAGGAGGCGATGTCACCGGGCGTCGCCGCGACCGCGCCGCGCTCGGCCTGGGTCATCTGGCCTGCCTTCTCCGCCAGGGACATCCGGGAGAGGAGGTCGGCGACCCGCCGCTTCACCGGCAACTTGCCGTTCAGATACGGGAGTCCGTGCGCGTCGATGACGATCTGCGGGGTCTCGGCCGGGGCCCTGGCTCCGGTGACCGTGAGTTTGAGGGGGATCGTCTCCGCCGACTCCGCAGCCCTGTCCTTGCGGGTGGGGACCTGGATCGTGCGGGAGGTGCCGGATGCGGTGCCCGCGGGGAAGGTGAACTCGCCGCGGACGGGTGTGTAGTCGGCACCGTCCGATGCCGTACCCCCGGTGGTCGTCTCGTACGTGACGGTCACGGGGTCGGTGATCGGGGCGGAACCGGTCGTGCCGAGAGTGACGCCGACCGTCGCCGTGGCGCCCTCCTTCACCGGGTACACGGCGGAGCCGGTGGTGACGGAGGCGCGCAGCGACTGATCCGCCTTGCCGTACAACTCGACGCCGTCCATGGCGAACCGGCCGCTGATCCCGACGGGGAGCGTGAGGGCGTACCCCCAGATCCCGGTGAGGCCGAGGATCTGGTCGATACCGCCGACCGGCTGGTAGTCCGTGCGGTACGCGAAGTCGGTGAAGGGGATCTCGATCCGCTTCCAGCCGGTGAAGTCGTCGGTGAAGGAGGTCGTCCAGAGTTCGGAGGCCTCGCCGTTGGCGCCGCCGTCCTTGAGCTCGAAGCTGACCTTGCTGCCGTTGTTCCTGCCCTCCCACCAGAAGCGGACGCCCTTGCTCGCCGACCAGTCGTGGGCGGGCTCGGCGAAGGCGAAGTCGTGGGTGAAGCCGCCGTAGCCGCTGATGTCGTAGGTGCCGGTGAGGACCTTGGCGCCCTCGGGGGCGTCCGCCCTTTCGGTGAGGGCGAGTCGGGGCGGGTCGTCGGCGTCGCCGCCCCAGGTGAAGATGCCTCCGGCGGGCGGGGAGGCGAAGGGGACCTCGCCCTCGAAGCGGTCCACCGGGACGGGGGCGGGGTCGTCCGCCCCGGCCGCCGTGCCCGCGGCGGCCAGGGGCAGCAGCCCGGTCAGCAAAGTGGCGCAGACGAGCAGGGCGGTTCGTCGCATGGACCTTCCCTCGGCTCTCGGAGTCCTTGAGTCCACCTGAACACCTCGCGTGTGCTCACGGCTGGGAACACGCCGTGAGTCAACAAGTGCCCCAGGGGACCGTCAAGGTGCCGAACAGGCCTCACGCCACTTTGCCCGGATCACGTGTCCCTACTTCGCGGGCTCCACGCCCGCCCGCAGCAGCCCGTACGTGTAGGCGTCCGCCAGCGCCTCCCAGGACGCGGCGATGACGTTGTCGGCGACGCCCACCGTCGACCACTCGCCCTTGCCGTCCGTGGTGGAGATCAGGACGCGGGTCGTGGACTGCGTACCGTGCTTGCCCTCCAGGATGCGGACCTTGTAGTCCACCAGCTCCAGCTTGGCGAGCGGCGGGTAGATCTTCTCCAGCGCCACCTTCAGCGCGCGGTCGAGGGCGTTCACCGGGCCGTTGCCCTCCGCCGTCGCGACGATGCGCTCGCCCTTCGCGAAGATCTTGACCGTGGCCTCGTTGGCGTGGCTGCCGTCGGGGCGGTCCTCGACGATCGCGCGCCAGGACTCGACCTCGAAGTACACACGGGCCCTGCCCTCGGCCTCCGCGCGCAGCAGCAGCTCGAAGGACGCGTCGGCCGCCTCGAACGTGTAGCCCTGCAGCTCACGCTCCTTGACCCTCTTCACGACCCGGCCGACCAGCTCGCGGTCGTCGCCGAGGTCGACGCCGAGTTCCTTGCCCTTGAGCTCGATCGACGCACGGCCCGCCATGTCGGAGACCAGCATCCGCATGGTGTTGCCGACCTGCTCGGGGTCGATGTGCTGGTAGAGGTCGGGGTCGACCTTGATGGCCGAGGCGTGCAGGCCCGCCTTGTGGGCGAAGGCCGAGACCCCCACGTACGGCTGATGCGTGGACGGCGTCAGGTTGACGACCTCGGCGATGGCGTGGGAGATACGGGTCATCTCGCGCAGCGCGCCCTCGGGCAGGACCTTCTTGCCGTACTTCAGCTCCAGGGCCGCCACCACCGGGAACAGGTTGGCGTTGCCGACGCGCTCGCCGTAGCCGTTCGCCGTGCACTGGACGTGGGTCGCGCCCGCGTCGACGGCGGCGAGGGTGTTGGCGACCGCGCAGCCCGTGTCGTCCTGGGCGTGGATGCCGAGGCGGGCGCCGGTGTCGGCGAGGACCGTGGCGACGACCACCTGGACCTGGGCCGGGAGCATGCCGCCGTTGGTGTCGCAGAGGATGACGACATCGGCGCCGGCCTCGGACGCCGCACGCACGACGGCCTTCGCGTACTCGGGGTTCGCGCGGTAGCCGTCGAAGAAGTGCTCGCAGTCGACGAAGACGCGGCGGCCCTGGGAGCGCAGGTGGGCGACGGTGTCGCGGACCATCTCCAGGTTCTCGTCGAGGGTCGTGCGCAATGCCAGCTCGACGTGCCGGTCGTGGGACTTGGCGACCAGGGTGACGACCGGCGCGCCCGAGTCGAGGAGGGCCTTGACCTGCGGGTCCTCGCTCGCCCTGCCGCCGGCGCGGCGGGTGGCGCCGAAGGCCACCAGCTGGGCGTGCTTGAAGTCGATCTCCTGCTGGGCGCGGGCGAAGAACTCGGTGTCACGCGGGTTGGCGCCCGGCCAGCCGCCCTCGATGAAGCCGACGCCGAAGTCGTCCAGGTGCCGTGCGATGGCCAGCTTGTCGGCGACGGTGAGGTTGATGCCCTCGCGCTGGGCGCCGTCGCGCAGGGTGGTGTCGAAGACGTGGAACGCGTCGTCGAGCTCGCTGGGTTCGCTGGGTTCGCTGGGTTGCGTCATGATCTCAAGGCTCCTGAGGATGTCGATCTCGGTCTGTACCGGAATGACCGGCTCCACCGTCCCTCAATGATCCCTCGCGCTGCTTCTTTGGCTGGAGGTGGGCCAGAAAAGCGAAAAACCCCTCGCGGGTGCGAGAGGTCTGCGCGCGGGTCGAGGACGAAGAGGCCACCCGTACCTGGTCGTACGTGGTGGTCACTGCGGACCGGCGCGCCTGCTGCCAATAATCGTGGCGAACGAGAGCACGGGGGCATTCTGGCACATCCCTGCCCCCGCGCTCCGGAGCGTCTCAGCATGCGAACCCCGGGTGACCTGATTCGGCGGCCGGTCACGGCACCTGGACGCTCAGCCCTGCCGCCACATGGCGAACGGGTCGTCCGGCCTCACGGCCGAACGACCCCGTCAAGATCTTCGTCAGCCTTCTAGCACGGAGCGAAGACGATCACTCCGTCGCCGTTCTCGTCCACCGGATCGAACCCGATATTGGCTTCCGACGTCCAGCCGTAGGTCTGAGTTCCCGCGAGCCGGACGTACCACCAGTCGTTGCCGTACGAGTTGGTGGTCCAGCACTGGAAGTAGACCGTGCTGCCCTCAGGAGCCCATCCGGTGTTGGCGCACCCGGACTGGTAGGGACCGCTCTTGAGATTGAATCCCCCTTTCATGTACCCACGCCCCTCGCCGTTGGCGCTGGGGGTCCAGCATTTCGCCTGGGCGGCGGCGTTCGCAGACGGCGCGAGTGCGGCGCCGGCTCCGAACACCATGAAGGCCGCGAGCAGAGCGTTCACGATGGATCGAATCAGGCCACGTTGTGATGCAGAACCCGACACGGGGCAGCTCCTTCTCCGAAAGGCATGGCAGGGGTCCGGAAGGCCTCAAGAGCAGGTGATGGCCGACGGACGCCGGACTTGTGATCCCAGAACGTACGGTCCGCCGCGTACGACGCGCGTCCCACGCGGGGTTGAACTCCCGTACAGACCAGCGCGGTAGGCGCGCGGTTCCTGCAACTTCCGCGGTACCGCGGAAGTTTGACGCCCATCCGCGGGGACCGGCTCTACGCTGCTGCGTTGCGGATCCACCCTCGCGCCGTCGATGCGCTGACCGTGGCAGCGCTGACCGGCCCCGATCTGGAGGCGTTGACCGCCCGCGAGCCGGACGTCCTGAAACCGGTCGCCCTCGGCCTGGACAGCAGAGCACAGGTCGTGGTGGTGGCCTACGCATCGGGGCTCGTGACCCCGGACGGACAGCGACCGGGAACCGGGGCCCACCAGGCCGCATCGGGGTCGTAGGTGCGCCGTAAATGGGTGAGGCGGGGACCCGGAGGGTGACGAAGGCGGCGGCGGACTCCGGTCCACCGGCGGTCCTGCTGTCGCGCTCCCCCGGTGGACCGAGTGGACACCCACCGGGGGAACACGCGACGCGCTTGGGCGGACTCAGCCCAGAGGGTGCATCCAGCCGTGCTTGTCCTCGGCCGTGCCGCGCTGGATGTCGAGGAGTGCCTCGCGCAGTCGCAGCGTGACCTCGCCGGGCTCGCCGCCGCTCTGCTGCCACTCGACGCCGGTGCGCTTGACGGTGCCGACGGGGGTGATGACGGCCGCCGTACCGCAGGCGAAGACCTCGGTCAGGGTGCCGTTCTCGGCGTCGCGCTGCCACTGGTCGACGGAGACGCGGCCCACTTCGGCGGTGTAGCCGAGGTCGCGGGCGACGGTGAGGAGGGAGTCGCGGGTGACGCCCTCCAGGATGGAGCCGGTGAGGGAGGGGGTGACGATGCGGTCCCCGTACACGAAGTACAGGTTCATGCCGCCGAGTTCCTCGATCCACTTGTGCTCGACGGCGTCGACGTAGCAGACCTGGGCGCAGCCGTGCTCGGCGGCCTCGGCCTGGGCGAGCAGGGAGGCCGCGTAGTTGCCGCCGGTCTTGGCGTCGCCCATGCCGCCGGGGACGGCGCGGACGCGGTCCTCGGAGAGCCAGATGGAGACGGGCCGCACGCCACCGGGGAAGTAGGCGCCGGCGGGGGACGCGATCACCAGGAACAGGTACTCGTTGGCCGGCTTGACGCCGAGGCCGACCTCCGTGGCGATCATGAAGGGGCGCAGGTAGAGGGACTCCTCGCCGCCGTGCGCCGGCACCCAGTCCCGGTCCTGGCTCACCAGCGCGTCGATCGCGCCGATGAACGTCTCGACGGGCAGCTCGGGCATCGCGAGGCGGCGCGCGGAGTGCTGGAAGCGCAGGGCGTTCTTCTCCGGCCGGAAGGTGGCGATGGAGCCGTCGGGCCGGCGGTAGGCCTTGAGTCCCTCGAAGATCTCCTGCGCGTAGTGCAGGGTCATGTTCGCGGGGTCGATGGAGAGCGGGCCGTACGGGACGAGCTGTCCGTCGTGCCAGCCGCGGCCCTCGGTCCACTTGATCGTCACCATGTGGTCGGTGAAGTGGCGGCCGAAGCCGGGGCTGGCGAGGATCGCCTCGCGCTCCGCGCCGGAGAGTGGCGAGGCCGAGGGCTTGAGCTCGATCGTGGGCGTCGTCATGAGTGGGTGTCCTTCACCGGTTTTGTGTGTGACGGGCCGCGCCCCACGCCCATGGCCGCCCGTGACCGGTCACCAGTGACTGACTGGTGGTCGGTGTGAGGACGTCCAAGCATTCCCTCGGTCCGCGGCTCCGCGTTCGATTATCGCGCGAAGGGGGCCATGGACGAAAAGGGCGTGAATGCGACCCAGGGGATGATGGTGACACCCGGCGGGGACATAAGAGAAGCCGCCGGGTGCGTACGCGACCCGGCGGCTTCGAAAGATTTCGAGTGGAGCGCCGCGGGTCAGCCGGCTACTCGTACGGCGAGGGCGTCGCCGATCTCTTCGGTCGTACGGGCCGTGGTGCCGCGCTCCGCGAGGTCGGCGGTGACGGCTTCCTCGATGCGGGCGGCCTCGGACTCGTAGCCGAGGTGGCGCAGCAGGAGGGCGACGGACAGGACGGTGGCGCTGGGGTCGGCCTTGCCCTGACCGGCGATGTCCGGGGCCGAGCCGTGCACGGGCTCGAACATCGAGGGGTACTCGCCGGACGGGTTGATGTTCCCGCTCGCGGCGACGCCGATGCCGCCGGAGACGGCCGCGGCGAGGTCGGTGATGATGTCGCCGAAGAGGTTGTCGGTGACGATCACGTCGAAGCGCTCGGGCTGCGTGACGAGGTAGATCGTCGCCGCGTCCACGTGCATGTACTCGGTGGTGACGTCGGGGAACTCCTCGCCCACCTTGTTGAAGATGTCCGTCCACAGGTGACCGGCGTGCACGAGCACGTTGTTCTTGTGGACGAGCGCCAGCTTCTTGCGGGGGCGGGCCTGGGCGCGGGCGTAGGCGTCGCGGACGACCCGCTCGATGCCGAAGGCGGTGTTCAGCGACACCTCGGTGGCGACCGCGTGCGGGGTGCCCTGCCGGATGGTGCCGCCGTTGCCGGTGTACGGGCCCTCGGTGCCCTCACGGACGACCACGAAGTCGATCTCGGGCTGCCCGGCCAGCGGGGTGGCGACCCCGGGGAGCAGCCTCGACGGACGCAGGTTGACGTGGTGGTCGAAGGCGAAGCGGAGCTTCAGCAGGAAGCCGCGCTCCAGGACACCGGAGGGCACGCTCGGGTCACCGATCGCGCCGAGCAGGATGGCGTCGTGCTTCTTGAGCGCGTCCAGGTCGGCCTCGGTGAGGGTCTCACCGGTGGCGCGGTAGCGCCGGGCGCCGAAGTCGTACTCCTTGGTCTCCAGCTTCACATCCTGCGGAAGGACGGCGGAGAGCACCTTCAGCCCCTGGGCCACGACCTCCTGGCCGATGCCGTCACCGGGAATCACTGCGAGATTGATGCTGCGAGACATAACGGCACCGTACTCCGGGTCCCATGGGATGACACACCGCGTCCGCGATACGGACACGCCGCCGGGCGGGTGACAACCGGCGGCGCCCGCTCTTCGACCGGCGTTCACCTGCATGTCTGGCGGACGTTGGGGATTGCTGGGAAGTTCCCTCCCATGGACAGTCCCCCGGACACCCCCGACGTCGGCATCCCGCCGCAGCTGGCCCGCCGGATGAGCATGGCGGAGCAGTACGAGTACCTGCGGGCGCGGCTCACCCGGCGCCGCGCGCTGGTGACGGCGGGCGCACTGGCCGGCGGCGGCCTGCTCACCGGCTGTTCGTCGAGCACGGGTACGGCGAACCCCGCGACCAGCAGGGTCCCCGGCTCCGCCGTCACCCCCTTCGGCCGCCACCTCGCCTTCGGGGCCGACCCGAAGACGCAGATGCGGGTCTCCTGGCAGGTCCCGTTCGCGGTGCGGAAGCCCTACGTACGCGTCGGCCCGTCACCCAGCGATCTGAGCCGCCGCATTGAGGCCGAGGTCCGCCCGCTGCACACGCCGGGCGTGACGGGCGTACGCCTCGACCTGGACCAGTACTACGTGCACGCGGCCCTCGACGGACTGCGCCCCGGGACGACGTACTACTACGGCGTCGGCCACGAGGGCTTCGACCCGGCGTCCAGCGCGCACACCTCGACCCTCAACACGTTCCGCACAGCTCCCGCGACGGCCCCCGCGAGCTTCGTCTTCACGGCCTTCGGCGACCAGGGCGTCACGCCCGACGCGCTGGCCAACGACAAGGTGCTCCTGGGCCGGAACCCCGCCTTCCACCTGCACGCGGGTGACATCTGCTACGCGGACGTCACCGGCCACGGCGAGAAGTCGGACGGCTACGACCCGACCGCCTGGGACCTGTTCCTGAAGCAGACGGAGACGGTCGCGAGGTCGGTGCCGTGGATGGTGACGACCGGCAACCACGACATGGAGGCCTGGTACTCGCCGAACGGCTACGGCGGCCAGTCGGCCCGCTGGTCACTCCCGGACAACGGCTTCGACGCCCGGAACACACCGGGCGCCTACTCGTTCACGTACGGCAATGTCGGGGTCGTGGCACTCGACGCGAACGACGTGTCGTACGAGATCCCGGCCAACCTGGGCCACACGGACGGCCGTCAGACGGTGTGGCTGGACCGGCGGCTGGCCGAGCTGCGGGCGTCGGACGCGATCGACTTCGTCGTGGTGTTCTTCCACCACTGCGCGTACTCGACGACGTCCGCCCACGCCTCCGACGGCGGCGTCCGGGACGCCTGGCTGCCGCTGTTCGACAAGCACCAGGTGGACCTGGTGATCAACGGCCACAACCATGTGTACGAGCGGACGGACGCCCTCAGGGGCGGCCGGGTGGGCCGGCAGGTGCCGGTCGGCGCGGCGACCGACCCGACACGGGACGGCACCGTGTACGTGACGGCGGGCGGTGCGGGTCAGAGCCTGTACAGCTTCCCGTACGGGGTGAAGGACAGCTTCGAGGGGAAGGTCGCCGACCGGGAGTCGGTGGAGAGCTACCACTGGACGAAGTCGCAGGAGCGGCACGAGGACACCGTGGAGTGGTCACGCGTGCGCTACACCGGCTACTCGTTCCTCTCGGTGGAGGCGGCGGCGGGCGTGCCGGGCACGCCTCCCCGGCTCACGGTGTCCGCGCTGGCGCAGAGCGGGGAGCGGATCGACCACTTCGAGGTGCGGCGCGGGTAGCGAGCCGGCGGACTGCCGTCAGTGACCTGTCTGGCCGCCGTTGTCCCGGCGGTCGAGGGCGCGCTGGAGGGCTGCGGCGGCGTTCTTGCGGTCGGACTCGCTCGTCGGGGAGACGTGGCGGACTCGGCGGCGGACAGTCGTCTCGGCCATGGGAAATCGACTCCTTCAAGGAAGCCAGGGGGGAACGGCAGGGGGGATTCGAGACGCCGGATCGGACGGGGAGCAGCGGTGCCGCAGGGGTTGCCTGCACGGGGCACCGGCTCACTACCGTCATGCGCTTGGTCCAGCGGCACGTTCGGCTTCTACAAAGCTAGGCGAGGACAGGGCATCTGTCTCCACAATTACTCGGACTTCCTACTATCTGAGACGGGGGATTGGGTCACACCACACCGACGGGCCCTGTCACCGCACCCGCAGCCGAACATTGATCCGACCTCCAGCATCCAGACAGCGCTGCACAACACCTTGACAGCCCTATTGCCACCCACCAGCCTCACAGTCATCGGATGACTGAACGACTGGAGGGGTACTTTCATGTCGATCGCGCTGACGCTCTGCTCCGCCCTGCTCGCCACCGCGGTGACAGCACTGCCTGCCGAGGCAGCCGCGACAGGGCATACCGGGACGGCGGCGGCCTGGGAGGTGAAGGCCCCGCCCGGCTCCCCGACGGCCGTCGTCACACTGGACCCGGCCGACGGCAGCCCGACCCTCACGGTGGGACGCGCCGGCGAACAGGTCCTCGCCCCCTCCCCCCTGGGCCTGGTCACCGAACAGGCCGACTTCTCCAAGGGCTTGGAGTTATCCGGCCGCACCACGCGCACGGTCACCGAGCGCTACACGTCCACAACAGGCAAGTCCCGCAAGCGCGTTGCCCGGATGACCGAGTCCCGCTTCCGTTTCCGCACGACCGGGGGCGCCCGCCTCGACCTGCTGGTACGGGTGGCCCAGGACGGCGTCGCCTACCGCTACTCCCTGCCGCGCGCCACCGGAAACGTCCTGCGCGAGGCCTCCGCCTTCACCCTCCCCGCGGACACCCAGGCCGTCATCAACGCCTACCGGGCCGACAACGAACTCCCCTTCAAACGCTACGAGTCGGCGGCGACAGCGCCGGCGGGCGGCTACTCGATGCAGGCCCTCTTCAACACGCCCGGCGGCTACGCGCTCATCGCCGAGTCCGACCTCAACGGCACCTACGCGGGCGCCCACCTGACGCACGAGGCGGGCTCACCGACGTACAAGGTGAGCCTCTGGAACGACGAACCCGTCGAAGCGCGGGGCCCGTTGACGACCCCCTGGCGCACCATCGTCACCGGCGACCTGAACACCGTGACGGAGTCGACCCTCGTGGACGACCTCGCCGCGCCCTCCCGGGTCAGGGACACGTCCTGGATCAAGCCGGGCCCGGCCCTGTGGACCTGGCTCGCGGGCGGCAGGACCGCCGGGCAGAGCCTGGCGGCGCAGAAGGAGTACGTCGACTACGCGGCCGAGCGCGGCTGGCCGTACGAGATCGTCGACGCGGGCTGGTACTTCAAGCCCGGGGAATGGGACGTCATCGACCCGGACTGGCAGACGAGCAACTGGATGCCGGAGCTGGTGCGTTATGCGGCGCCGAGGGGCGTGGGCATCCAGGTGTGGCTGCACTACAGCCTGCTCACCGACCCGGTGGAGCGCGAGAAGTGGCTCGGTACGCTGGCGAGTTGGGGCGTCAGGGGCGTGAAGATCGACTTCATGGACTCGGAGTCACAGGACCGGATGCGCTGGTACGACGAGGTCCTGGAAGCGACGGCCCGCCATCACCTCCTCGTCAACTTCCATGGCTCGACGATCCCGAAGGGCATCCAGCGCACCTGGCCGCAGGTCATGACGATGGAGGGCGTGGGCGGCGAGGAGAAGCGCAACAACACCGCCGAGCAGCTCGCCTCGCTCCCCTTCACCCGCAACGTCATCGGCTCGATGGACTTCACCCCGGGCGCCTTCCACCGCCCGTACCGCCCCAACGTCGCGTCCGACGCGGGCGAGTTGGGCCTGACGGTGCTGTACGAGTCGGGCATCCAGAACCTCTCCGGCACCCCGGAGTCGTACGAGGCGCGTCCCGAGGCCCGCCGTTACCTGGAACAGCTGCCCCGACGCTGGGACGAGACACGGCTGTTGACCGGCGACCCGGGCAGGGCCGCCGTACTCGCCCGACGCGCGGCGGACGGCCGGTGGTTCATCGGCGGTACGTTCGCCGGCGCGGCGCGAACGGCGGACGTACCGCTGCGGCTCGGCGCCGGCCGCTGGCTGGTGGAGACGGTGACGGACGGCCCGTCGGGGCTGGTGCGCGAGGGACGTGTCGTACGCGGCGGTTCCACCCTCGCCGTACCGGTCGTCACGGACGGCGGTTTCGCCGCACTCGCCTGCCGCTGGCAGCCGGGCCGTACGACCTGCGAGAAGCAGGCGAAATGACGAACGCCGGGCCCGCGTTGTGCGCGGGCCCGGCGTCCCTCCGTGAACGACTGGCCGTCAGCCCATGTGCGGGTACGGGTAGTCGGTCGGGGCGACCAGGGTCTCCTTGATGGCGCGGGTCAGGGTCCAGCGCATCAGGTTCTGCGGGGCACCCGCCTTGTCGTTGGTGCCGGACGCGCGCCCGCCGCCGAACGGCTGCTGCCCGACGACCGCGCCGGTCGACTTGTCGTTGATGTAGAAGTTGCCGGCCGCGTAACGCAGCTTCTCCATCGTGTACGCGGCTGCCGCACGGTCGCCGGAGATGACCGAGCCGGTCAGCGCGTAGTCGGACACGGACTCCATCTGGGTCAGCATGGCGTCGTACTTGTCGTCCTCATAGACGTAGACGGCGAGGAACGGGCCGAAGTACTCGGTGGTGAAGACCTGGTTGGCCGGGTCCGTGCACTCCACGACCGTCGGGCGGACGAACCAGCCGACCGAGTCGTCGTACGTGCCGCCCGCCACGATCGTGCACGTCGGGTCGGACTTCGCGCGGTCGATGGCGGCCTTGTTCTTGGCGAAGGCACGCTCGTCGATGACCGCGCCGATGAAGTTGCCGAGGTCGGTGACGTCACCCATGGTCAGGTGGTCGACCTCGGCGGCGAACTCCTCACGGAAGCCGTCGTTCCAGATGGAGGCCGGGATGTAGGCGCGGGAGGTCGCACTGCACTTCTGCCCCTGGTACTCGAAGGAACCGCGCGTGAGGGCCGTCTTCAGGACCGCCCGGTCGGCGCTCGGGTGGGCGACAACGAAGTCCTTGCCGCCGGTCTCACCG
The DNA here is from genome assembly GCF_054072135.1 of Streptomyces kryoterrae. Taxonomy (NCBI): domain Bacteria; kingdom Bacillati; phylum Actinomycetota; class Actinomycetes; order Kitasatosporales; family Streptomycetaceae; genus Streptomyces; species Streptomyces kryoterrae. The sequence goes on from NZ_CM133358.1 coordinate 2,911,656, forward strand.
ACGAGACGCGGGTACGAGCGGTACTTCTCGATGTTCGCGCCGACCGTCTTCCACAGGTACCGGAAGGTCTTCGTCGACCCGGTGAAGTGGATGCCGGCCAGATCGTGGTGCTCCAAAGCCACCTTGGAGACCTCGATGCCGTCACCGGTGACGAGGTTGATGACGCCCTTGGGCAGCCCGGCCTCCTCCAGCAACTGCATGAGGAGTACGGCGGAGTGGGTCTGCGTCGGGGACGGCTTCCACACCACCACGTTGCCCATGAGGGCGGGCGCGGTCGGCAGATTGCCCGCGATCGCCGTGAAGTTGAAGGGGGTGATCGCGTAGACGAACCCTTCGAGCGGGCGGTGGTCGAGACGGTTCCAGACGCCCGGGGAGTTGGCGGGCGGCTGCTCGGCGAGCAGGTCGCGCGCGTACTTGACGTTGAAGCGCCAGAAATCGACCAGCTCGCACGGACAGTCGATCTCCGCCTGCTGGGCGGTCTTCGACTGGCCGAGCATGGTGGAGGCGGCGAGGGTCTCGCGCCAGGGGCCGGCCAGCAGTTCGGCGGCGCGCAGGATGATCGCGGCACGGTCGTCGAAGGCCATCGCGCGCCAGGCGGGCGCGGCGGCGAGGGCCGCGTCGATCGCGTCCTGGGCATCCTGCCCGGTGGCGTTGGCGTAGGTGCCGAGGCGGGCCTTGTGGTGGTGCGGCTGTACGACGTCGAACCGCTCACCGCCGCCCATGCGCCGCGCGCCACCGATGGTCATCGGCAGGTCGACGGGGTTCTCGGCGAGCTCCTTGAGCTTGGCCTCCAGCCGGGCCCGCTCGGGCGACCCGGGGGCGTAGCCGTGCACCGGCTCGTTGACGGGGGTGGGAACCTGGGTGACGGCGTCCATTGTGTCCGAATCTCCTTGCGGGGCGGGTGAGCGGGTGTTGTCGGGGGCCAAATCCCTTGGTCTCAGCCCTTGGTGAGGATCGAGCGTCCGCTGTGCTTACCCGGGGGACGCTGCGCCTGACAGTGGCTGCGCCACGGGCCGGCCCCCCCGGCCGAAATCTTCAGTGAGCGTCATCCCTCAACCTCGGGTCAGCATGCTGCGGGCGAAAAAGCGCAGGTTGGCGGGCTTCTCGGCCAGCCGCCGCATGAAGTACCCGTACCAGTCGGTCCCGTAGGCGGTGTAGACACGCATCCGGTGTCCCTCGGCGGCGAGGCGCAGATGCTCGTCGCTCCTGATCCCGTACAGCATCTGGAACTCGTACTCGTCGGGCTTGCGGCTCGCGCGCCGGGCCAGTTCCTGGGCGATGGAGATCAGGCGCGGGTCGTGGGACCCGATCATCGGGTACCCCTCGCCCTCCATCAGGGTCCGCAGGATGCGGACGTACGCCTTGTCGGTCTCGGACTTCTGCTGGTAGGCGACCTCGGCGGGTTCCTTGTACGCGCCCTTGACCAGCCGTACGCGGCTTCCGCTGTCGGCGAGGCGGCGGGCGTCGGCCTCGGTGCGGTACAGGTAGGCCTGGATGACGCAGCCGGTCTGCGGGAAGTCCTTCCGGAGTTCCTCGTGGATCGCGAACATCGAGTCGAGGGTGGTGTGGTCCTCGGCGTCGAGCGTGACCGTCGTACCGATCGCGGCGGCGGCCTCGACGACGGGGCGGATGTTGGCGAGGGCCAGCTCGTGGCCGCCGTCCAGCGACTGTCCGAACAGCGACAGCTTGACGGACATCTCGGCGCGGGTGCCCAGCTCCAGCTCCCCGAGCCGCTCGACCAGTTCCAGATAGGCGTCCCGGGCGGCGGCGGCCTGCTCGGGGGTGGTGATGTCCTCACCGACCACGTCGAGGGTGACCGCCAGACCGCGGTCGGTGAGTTCCCGGACGATCGGTACGACGTCGTCGACCGTCTCGCCGGGGATGAAGCGGTCGACGACCGGCCTGGTCACCGGCGCCGCCGAGATCAGTCGGCGCATCCGGTCGCTGCGCGAGGCGGCGAGAATCACGGGACCCAGCACGGGGCACCTCCACAAAAGGCCGGGTAAACAGAGAACCGGAGAACCGGAGAACCACCGTGAAACCTAGGGATCCTTCCGATCGTGGGCCATCGACACCTGTCACGCATCCGTGCCCCAGATCTCATACAGATGTCTGAAAGCGGCGCCGGAATGCGCGAGAATGCCCCCATGGGCCAGGCGAGCGGCGACCACCACGGCGACTACCAGGAACTGGTGGACGACATCTCGGAGCTTCTCGGCGCCCCCGCGACGCTGGAGAACCGCGACTTCGAGCTGCTCGCCTTCGGCGCGTACGACAGCGAGGGCGAACTGGACGCGTCGGCGCTGGACCCGGTGCGCGCCCGCTCGATCCTGACCCGCCGCTCGACGTCGGCGGTGCGCGCGTGGTTCGAGGGCTTCGGCATCACGCGGGCGACCGGCCCGGTCCGTATCCCGCCCACCCCGGAGGCGGGGGTGTACCGGGGGCGGATCTGTCTCCCCGTGCGCCATCGGAGTGTCGTACTCGGCTACGTCTGGCTGCTGGACGACGATCCGGGGCCCCCGGCGGAGCAGTTGGCGGCGGCCATGGAGGTGGCGGACCGGATCGGCGCGCTGCTCGCGGACGAGGCGCAGGCGGGGGCCGACCTGACCCGCGAGTTCCGGACGGTGCTGACCGCCGAGCGCGGCTGGCAGCGCGACATGGCGGTGGCGGCGCTGCGTGCGGCCCTGGGGGCGCGCGGCGAGGGCCCGCACGCGGTGGTGTGCGTGGCGCCGTGGCCGTCGGCGGATCCGGACGACGCCCCGTCGGCCCGTACGGTGCCGCACGCGACGGCGGTGTGCACGGTGCCGTGGGGCACGGCGGCCCAGAGCCTGGCGCTGCTGATCCGGCTGCGCGCGACGGACGTACCCGCCCCGGCGCTGACGGCGGCGTCCCGGCTGCTGAAGGAGACGGAGAGCAAGGAGAGGGAGGGTGCCGTCGCGGCCGGTGTCGGCGCGCCGCGCACCGGCCTGGCCGGACTGGGCGCCGGCTGGCAGGAGGCCTCGGCGGCGGCCCGCGCGGCCCTGGCGGAGCCGCACCTCGGCCCGGTCGCGGAGTGGGGCGCGATCGGCCCGTACCGCCTCCTCACGGCGTTGCCCCCGGACACGGCCCAGGACCCCGCCGTACGCACCCTGCTCGCCCCCGCCCACCAGGAACTGGCCCGTACCGCCGAGGTCTACCTCGACCGGGCCGGCCAGGCGGGCCGCACCGCGGCCGAGCTGGGGATCCACCGCCAGACGCTGTACTACCGCCTGTCCCGGGTGGAACAGCTGACGGGCCTGGACCTGGACGACGGCGAGGACCGCCTGCTGCTGCACATGGCGCTGAAGAGTGCGCGGCTCTAGGACGCGGACGTGGACCCGACTGCCCCGATGACCCGGCGGAACCCCTCGGTGAGCTGTTCCGCGGTCGGCGCCGTCGTCGGGTCGAAGACGTACTGGCAGATGAGCCCGGTCATCAGGACGTTGTAGAACTGGCCGGCGGAGTCGACGTCGTCCTCCGACACGTCCTCCTCTCTGCCCCCGAGGAACAGCGGGATGAGGCCGCGCCCCGCCTCACGCTGGGCCTGCGCCAAGTGGTCGCGGACGGTGGGCAGTTGGTCCCCCATGGTCACGATCTCCATGCTCAGGCGCCACAGCGAGCCCGGCCCCTGCATGGTGGCGATGATGTTCGACCAGATCTCCTGGAACCGGTCGAGCGAGCCGGGGGAGGTGTCGCCGGCCGTCCCCATGACGGGGGTGAAGTCGTCGGAGAGCCCCTCCACCAGGGAGATGTACGCCTCCGCGAGGAGCTTGTCCTTCGAGCCGTAGTGGTAGCCGATCGACGCCAGGTTGGTCCCCGACTCCTTGACGATGTCGCGCGCGGTCGTGCGCACGAAGCCCTTCTCCAGCAGGCAGCGCTTGGCGCCTTCGAGCAGATCCTCGCGATGTCCCATGCGGCCACCCTACCCGCGATCCATACGATCGTCCTATACAAACGAATTACACGATCGTTCTAGACACTCGTTTAATACAGCCGTATATTCCCTGGCATGACAAACCCGACGAGCTCGACGAGCCCGACCACTTCGCCCGGCACCCGTGCCGGGCGCCGAGAATGGACCGCGCTGGGCGTGCTGATGCTGCCGCTGCTGCTGGTCTCGATGGACGTCTCCGTCCTCTACTTCGCCGTTCCAGCGATCAGCGCGGACCTGGAGCCGACCGGCACCCAGCAGCTGTGGATCTTCGACATCTACGCCTTCGTCCTGGCCGGTCTGCTGATGACGATGGGCTCGCTCGGCGACCGCATCGGCCGCCGCCGGCTCCTGCTCATCGGCGCCGCCGCCTTCGGCGCGGGCTCGCTGCTCGCCGCCTACGCGAACAGCGCCGAGACCCTGATCGCGGCCCGCGCGGTCCTCGGCATCGGCGGCGCCACCCTGATGCCGTCGACGATGGCCCTGGTCCGCACGATGTTCCGCGACCCCGGCCAGCGCGCCAAGGCGATCGGCATGTGGTCCGGCGTGATGACCGGCGGCATCGCCCTCGGCTCGGTGATGAGCGGCACGCTGGTCGAGTACTTCTGGTGGGGCTCGGTCTTCCTGGTCAACCTGCCCGCGATGGCACTGCTGCTGGTCCTCGGCCCAATCCTGCTGCCCGAGTCGAAGAACCCGGACCCGGGCCGCTTCGACCTCCTCAGCGTCCCCCTGTCGATGGCCGCCGTCCTCCCCGTGGTCTACGGCCTCAAGGAGATCCCGTCGGAGGGCTGGCACACGGAGTACGTCCTGTCCGTCACCGTCGGCGTGTTCTTCGCCTACCTCTTCGTCCAGCGCCAGCGCACATCGGCCTCGCCCCTCATCTCCCCCGCGCTGTTCCGCGGGCGGGGCTTCGGCCCGGCCGTCACCCTGAACCTGCTCTCGGCGTTCGCGATGATGGGCTCGGCGTACTTCACCACGCAGTACCTCCAGTCGGTGCTCGGCAAGAGCTCCATCGAGGCCGCGCTGTGGGGCCTGCTGCCGACGGTCCTGGTCGGCATCGCGGCCCCCGTCGCCGCCGCCCTCGTCCAGCGGGGTGTGCAGCGCGCCCATGTCGTCTCCGGCGGCTTCGTCACGGCGGCCTGCGGATACGGACTGCTGGCCCTGGCGGGCACGGACTCACTGTGGCTGGTCCTGGCCGGGGCGGGCGTCCTCGCCGCCGGCATCGTCGTCGTGATGTCCCAGATGATGGACCTGGGCCTGAGCACCGCCCCCCTCGACAGGGCGGGCACCGCCGCCTCCCTGCTGGAGACGGGCGCGGAGTTCGGCGGCGCGCTCGGCATGGCGGTACTGGGCTCGATCGGTACGGCGGTCTACCGCCACGACATCCCGGCCTCGGCACCCGCCCCGGCCCAGGAGACCCTCGGCGGCGCGCTGGCAGTGGCCCAGCGGCTCCCGGCGCGCACGGGAGACGCGCTGATCGCGACCGCCCGGGAGGCGTACGCCCACGGAATGCAGGCGGCTGCGATCGCGGGGGTGGTACTGCTGCTGGGGGCGGCGGTGCTGGCGGCGCGGACGCTTCGGGGAGTGACTGTGCGGGAGACGGCTGTGGAAAAGGCGGAGGACTGCTGCGTCTAGGGCAACGGAAAACGCCGGGTGGACTGGGACAACCAGCCCACCCGGCGTTCGCGTTCAAGACCTGGCCGACGACCACTTGCAGCCTGGCCAACGACCGCTTTTCAGCGCCGCCCGGCAATCCCAGCCCGTCCGGCGATTGAGGACGAGCCCGTTCAGGGCGAACGGGGGTCTGGGGGCGGAGCCCCCAGAGAGACGGTCACCTCAGACCAGGTTCACCGATCGGGCCGACGTCGCCCCGATCTCCTCGGCAACCTCCGCAAGCACACCGGGGGAAACCGTGTCATCGACGGTCAGGACGGCCAGCGCCTCCCCACCCGCCACCGACCGGGAGACCTGCATCCCGGCGATGTTGATCCCCGCCTCGCCGAAGATCCGGCCGACCGTGCCGACCACACCCGGCCGGTCCGCGTACCGGTACACGACCATGTGGTCGGCGAGCGCGAGGTCGACGTCGTACTCGCCGACCGCGACGATCTTCTGGTGGTTCTTGGGGCCGGCCAGCGTGCCGGAGACCGACACCTCCTCGCCGCTGCTGAGCGTGCCGCGCACGGTCACGACGTTGCGGTGGTCCGCGGACTCCGAGCTGGTCGTCAGCCGCACCTCGACGCCACGCTCCTGGGCGAACAGCGGGGCGTTGACGTACGACACGGTCTCGTCGACCACGTCCTCGAACACGCCCTTCAGAGCGGAGAGTTCGAGCACCTTCACATCGTGCTGGGTGATCTCGCCGTACACCTCGACGTCGAGGCGGACCGCGACCTCGCCCGCGAGGGCGGTGAAGATACGGCCGAGCTTCTCGGCGAGCGGCAGACCCGGCTTGACGTCCTCGGCGATGACACCGCCCTGGACGTTCACCGCGTCCGGGACCAGCTCACCGGCGAGCGCGAGGCGAACCGAGCGGGCGACGGCGATACCGGCCTTCTCCTGCGCCTCGTCCGTGGACGCGCCGAGGTGCGGGGTGCAGACGACCTGGTCCAGCTCGAACAGCGGGGAGTCCGTGCAGGGCTCCTTCGCGTACACGTCGAGACCGGCGCCGGCGACGCGGCCCTCCTTGAGCGCCGAGTACAGCGCCTCCTCGTCGACGATCCCGCCACGCGCGGCGTTCACGATGCGGACGCTCGGCTTGACCTTGTGCAGTGCCTCGTCACCGATGAGACCGACGGTCTCGGGGGTCTTCGGCAGGTGCACGGTGATGAAGTCGGAGACCTCCAGGAGCTCGTCCAGGGACAGCACCTTGACGCCCATCTGCGCGGCCCGGGCAGGCTGGACGTACGGGTCGTACGCGACGACCTTCATGCCGAACGCGGACATGCGCTGGGCGACGAGCGCGCCGATGCGCCCGAGGCCCACGACACCGAGGGTCTTCTCGGCCAGCTCGACGCCGGTGTACTTGTTGCGCTTCCACTCGCCGTTCTTGAGCGCGGTGTTGGCCTGCGGGATGTGGCGTGCGGTCGCCAGCAGCAGACCGCAGGCCAGCTCGGCGGCGGTGACGATGTTCGAGGTGGGGGCGTTGACGACCATCACGCCGGCCTTGGTGGCGGCGGAGACGTCCACGTTGTCCAGGCCGACGCCGGCTCGTGCGACGACCTTCAGCTTGCGGGCGGCGGCGACCGCCTCGGCGTCGACCTTGGTGGCCGAGCGGATCAGGATCGCGTCGACGTCGGCGATGGCGGGGAGCAGTTCGGCTCGGTCCCCTCCGTTGCAGTGCCGGATCTCGAAGTCCGGGCCGAGCGCGTCGACGGTCGCGGGCGACAGCTCTTCAGCGATGAGTACGACAGGTTTCGAGCTCACGTGAGGTCCTCACTCAGTCCTATGCGGACGGCCGTCCCGACGGCCGCAGGCGGTGGAGGGAGCGGCGCCGGGGAATTTCAGGTGTGTTCCCGGGTCGTTCGGTGCGTGCTCTCGGTGTGCCGGCTGGAGGTCCTCGTAGCGGAGCTACGAGGGCCTTCGGCCGGTGCGGCGAGAGTGCGTGCCGGGCGGCGTGGGGGCGTGCCTGAAATTCTCTGGTGTCGCTAACCGCGTGGAAGACGCACGACGCTGTGGGCCCGACGCGAATGTAGTACGGCAGTGTAGTGGCGCGGCAGGGGCTTCCTGGTGCCTGCGCGGAAGGATCACTCGCACGTGCTTTTTTCAGCCCCCTGGGCGCGCCCCGGCAGACAGCCGGGCCGTGCCGCCGGTCAGCACCGGCGGCACGGCCCGACCGACGGGGTCACGCCTCGTCGTCGACCCAGGACATGAGCTTGCGCAGCTCCTTGCCCGTGGTCTCCAGGAGGCTCTGCTCGTCCTGCGACTTGTACTCGTTGTACTTCTTCAGACCGCCGTGGTACTCGGCCATCCACTCACGCGCGAACGTGCCGTCCTGGATCTCGGCGAGGACCTTCTTCATCTCGGCCTTGGTGGCGTCGGTGATGATCCGCGGGCCGGTGACGTAGTCGCCCCACTCGGCGGTCTCGGAGACCGACCAGCGCATCTTCTCCAGGCCGCCCTCGTACATGAGGTCGACGATCAGCTTCAGCTCGTGCAGGCACTCGAAGTACGCGATCTCCGGCTGGTAGCCGGCCTCGGTCAGCGTCTCGAAACCCGCCTTGACCAGCGCGGCCGTACCACCGCAGAGAACCGCCTGCTCACCGAACAGGTCGGTCTCGGTCTCCTCGGTGAAGGTCGTCTTGATGACGCCGGCGCGGGTGCCACCGATGCCCTTGGCGTACGACAGGGCCAGCGCGAAGGCGTTGCCGGTCGCGTCCTGCTCGACGGCCGCGATACACGGAACGCCGCGGCCCTCCTCGTACTGGCGGCGCACGAGGTGGCCCGGGCCCTTGGGGGCGACCATGCAGACGTCGATGCCGGCCGGGGGCTTGATGAAGTCGAAGCGGATGTTCAGGCCGTGGCCGAAGAACAGCGCGTCGCCCTGGTTGAGGTTGTCCTTGATGGACTCCTCGTAGACCTGGGCCTGGATCGGGTCCGGGACGAGGATCATGATGACGTCGGCCTCGGCGGCGGCCTCGGCGGGGGTCACCACGCGCAGGCCCTGCTCCTCGGCCTTCGCCTTCGACTTGGAGCCCTCGTGCAGACCGACGCGGACGTCGACACCCGAGTCGCGGAGCGACAGCGCGTGGGCGTGGCCCTGGCTGCCGTAACCGATGACCGCGACCTTGCGGCCCTGGATGATGGACAGGTCGGCGTCGGCGTCGTAGAACAGCTCGGCCACTTTGGGTTCTCTCCTTGGGTGCAGGTGTTGCGTCCCACCGTATGACGGCGGGCGGAAGTGAGGTTTCGGGGTCTCGGTATACGGGCGGCCGGAATCACCCGGCCACCCGTATCCGCCGTCCTTGACGCTGGTTATGCCGACCGGTCGAGGGCCCGCAGCGACCGGTCCGTGATCGAGCGCGCGCCGCGGCCGATCGCGATGGTGCCGGACTGCACCAGTTCCTTGATGCCGTACGGCTCCAGCATCTTGAGCATCGCGGACAGCTTGTCGGTGCTGCCGGTGGCCTCGATGGTGACGGCCTCCGGGGAGACGTCGACCGTCTTGGCGCGGAACAGCTGGACGATCTCGACGATCTGGGAGCGCGTCTCGTTGTCCGCGCGCACCTTCACCAGAACGAGTTCACGCTGAACGGCCGAGCCGGATTCCAGTTCGACGATCTTCAGCACGTTGACGAGCTTGTTGAGCTGCTTGGTGACCTGTTCGAGGGGAAGTGCCTCGATCACGTTGACCACGATGGTGATGCGGGAGATCTCGGGGTGCTCGGTGACGCCGACGGCGAGCGAGTCGATGTTGAAGCCGCGCCGGGAGAACAGGGCGGTGATCCGGGCGAGGACACCTGGCTTGTTCTCGACGAGGACGGAGAGGGTGTGCTTGGACATGTCTTGGGGGTCTCTCTCGCTCAGTCGTCTTCGTTGTCGCCGAAGTCGGGGCGGACGTCCCGGGCGGCCATGATCTCGTCGTTGGAGGTGCCGGCGGCGACCATCGGCCACACCATGGCGTCCTCGTGCACGATGAAGTCGATCACGACGGGGCGGTCGTTGACCGAGTTCGCCTCCTCGATGACCTTGTCGAGGTCGTCGGGGGACTCGCAGCGGATCGCGTAGCAGCCCATCGCCTCGGACAGCTTCACGAAGTCGGGGACACGGGTGCCCCTGGCCTGCGGATTGACGTCGTCGGGCCCGGAGTGCAGCACGGTGTTGGAGTAGCGCTGGTTGTAGAACAGGGTCTGCCACTGGCGGACCATCCCGAGGGCGCCGTTGTTGATGATGGCGACCTTGATCGGGATGTTGTTGAGCGCGCAGGTGGTGAGTTCCTGGTTGGTCATCTGGAAGCAGCCGTCGCCGTCGATCGCCCAGACCGTACGGTCCGGGGCGCCGGCCTTGGCACCCATCGCGGCCGGGACCGCGTACCCCATCGTTCCGGCGCCGCCGGAGTTCAGCCAGGTCGCGGGCTTCTCGTACTGGATGTAGTGCGCGGCCCACATCTGGTGCTGGCCGACGCCCGCCGTGAAGATCGTGCCCTCGGGGGCGAGTTGTCCGATGCGCTCGATGACCTGCTGGGGGGAGAGCGAGCCGTTGTCGGGCTGCTCGTAGCCCAGCGGGTAGGTCTCGCGCCAGCGGTTGAGATCCTTCCACCACGCGGTGTAGTCGCCGGCGTGGCCCTCGCTGTGCTCCCTCTGCACCGCCTGGACCAGGTCGGCGATGACCTCGCGGGCGTCCCCGACGATCGGGACGTCGGCGGCGCGGTTCTTGCCGATCTCCGCCGGGTCGATGTCGGCGTGGACGATCTTGGCGTGCGGGGCGAAGCTGGACAGCTTGCCGGTGACACGGTCGTCGAAGCGGGCTCCGAGGGCGACGATCAGGTCGGCCTTCTGCAGCGCGGTGACGGCGGTGACCGCACCGTGCATGCCCGGCATTCCCACGTGCAGCGGGTGGCTGTCGGGGAATGCGCCGAGCGCCATCAGGGTGGTGGTGACGGGCGCTCCGGTGAGTTCGGCGAGGACCTTCAGCTCGGCGGTGGCCCCGGCCTTCAGGACGCCGCCGCCGACGTAGAGAACCGGCCGCCTGGCGGCGGTGATCAGCTTCGCGGCCTCACGGATCTGCTTGGCGTGCGGCTTGGTCACCGGGCGGTAGCCGGGCAGGTCGGTGACCGGCGGCCACTGGAAGACGGTCTGGGCCTGGAGGATGTCCTTGGGGATGTCGACCAGGACCGGGCCCGGGCGGCCGGTGGAGGCGATGTGGAACGCCTCCGCGATCGCCCGGGGGATGTCCTCCGCCTTGGTGACCAGGAAGCTGTGCTTGGTGATCGGCATGGTGATGCCGACGATGTCCGCCTCCTGGAAGGCGTCCGTGCCGATCGCCTTGGACACGACCTGCCCGGTGATCGCGACCAGCGGCACGGAGTCCATGTGCGCGTCGGCGATCGGGGTGACCAGGTTCGTGGCGCCCGGCCCGGAGGTCGCCATGCACACGCCGACCTTGCCGGTGGCCTGCGCGTAACCGGTGGCCGCGTGGCCGGCGCCCTGCTCGTGGCGGACCAGCACGTGGCGCACCCTCGTGGAGTCCATCATCGGGTCGTACGCCGGCAGGATGGTGCCCCCCGGAATGCCGAATACCGTCTCGGCCCCGACCTCCTCGAGCGAGCGGATGAGGGACTTCGCACCCGTCACGTACTCGGGGGCGGACGACTGTCCTCCGGAACGGGGCCGCGGCTGCGGGTGATGGGCCCCGGTGGCCTGCTCGGTCATCGGCATTCTCTTCTCGATGCTGAGGGTTTTTGCGAGTTTTGTACGGTGTGCGTTGCGGTCCGACCTGCGCCGGTGCAACAAAAAACCCCTCGTGCCGTGAGGCAAGCGAGGGGAGCGCGCCGGGTGCGGTCGCTGGAAGTTCCGGGTCCGTCCGGAACATCACCAGCGTCAGCCGACGCGCTTTCCAAGTACGAGAATTCGGGTGCGCATGGGGTCGACCCTCCCCCCGGCACGCACCGACTGTCAAGTGGGTGGGACGGGAGTCTCATTATGTGAGCGGAGGGCTGTTCCGCCTCCGAAAACAGCGGGCACACCCGTACTTGTGTACACCCCGGAGCCGCCGCCCGCGAACGCGGGCTCGGCCGGGCCGTGCGGCACCGGATAGCGGCCGGTGGACAGTGCCCGGCGCAGCCGGTACTCGTCCAGCGGCCCGGAGAAGGCCATGCCCTGTCCGTGCGTGCAGCCCATCGCGCGCAGGGCGACCACCTGCTCCGGCAGGTCCACACCGTCGGCCACGGACTGGAGCCCGAGGTCATTGGCGATTCTGAGCAGCCCGCTGGTGATCTTGTGCAGCCGCGTGGACTCGACGACACCCTCGACCAGGCCGCGGTCGAGTTTCAGTACGTCGACGGGGAGCCGCCGCAGTGCGGTGATCGGCGCGTAGCCGCTGCCGAAGCCGTCCAGCGCGATGCGTACGCCGAGGCATCTGAAGGCGTTCAGCCGGCGCTCCAGCTCGTCCAGGGAGACCCGGGGGTCGGTGTCCGTCAGTTCGATCTCCAGGGCGCCGGTGGGGAGCCCGTGGCGGGTCAGCAGGGTCTCGATAGACCCGAGGGGCAGGGAGCGGTCGAGGAGCCGCCGGGCGCTCATCCGGACGGCGACGGGTACGGCGAGTCCGGTCGCGGCGCGTTCGGCGGCCTGTTCGACGGCCTCCTCCAGCATCCAGCGGTCCAGCTCGGCGGTCCTGTCGCTGTCCTCGGTGACGCACAGGAACTCGGCGGGCGTGAAGAACACTCCCTGGGAGGAGCGCCAGCGCGCCTGGGCGGAGACCGAGGTGATCCGGCCGCTGTCCAGCGCCACCACGGGCTGGTGCAGCAGCGCGAACTCGCCGTCGTGCAGTGCGGCACGCAGCCGCGTGGCCAGTTCCGCCTTCCGTACGACGTCCTGCTGCATCTGGGGCGCGTAGAGCTCCACGCGGCCCTTGCCGGAGGCCTTGGCCCGGTACATCGCCAGGTCGGCGTTGCGCAGCAGCTCGCCCGCGCCGAGGCCGGGCTCGGCGAAGGCGACGCCGATGGAGGCGTTGACGCGGACATCGTTGCCGTCGATGTCGTAGGGCTGCGAGAGGGTGAGCCGCAGTCTGTCGGCCAGTTCCCCTATGTGGCGTTCACGCGCGGCACGGTCCCGGGTGCCGTCGCCGACGATCAGGGCGGCGAACTCGTCACCGCCGAGCCGGGAGGCGGTGTCCCCCTGGCGGACCGAGTCCTGGAGCCTGCGGGCGGCCTGGACGAGCAGTTCGTCGCCCGCCTGGTGTCCGATCGTGTCGTTGACGGCCTTGAAGCCGTCGAGGTCGATGAACAGGACGGCCGTGCCGCGGTCGGTGGAGCGGCGGCCGGACAGGGCCTGCTGCACGCGCTGGGTGAACAGGGCGCGGTTGGGCAGGTCGGTGAGCGGGTCGTGTTCGGCGTTGTGCTGCAACTGGGCCTGGAGCCGCACCCGTTCGGTGACGTCCCGGCTGTTGAAGATGAGGCCGCCGTGGTGCCGGTTGACGGTGGACTCGACGTTCAGCCAGCCTCCCCCGCTCTCGGCTTCTCCCCCAGCCTCCGGCCGGGAGGTGCCCCCGGAGCGGGAGGTGCCCCCGCCGCCGGCCTTGAAGCGGCACTCGATGCGGGTGGTGGGTTCGTCTTCGGGGCTGGCGGCGAGGAAGCGGCGCACTTCGTGCACCACGCAGCCCAGGTCCTCCGGGTGGATGAGGTGGGCCAGTTCGGTGCCCACGAGTTCCTCCGCGGACCGTCCGTAGACCCCGGCGGCGGCCGGGCTGACGTACCGCAGCATCCCGTTCGGAGCGGCGATCATGATGACGTCGCTTGAGCCCTGCACCAGGGAGCGGAAGTGGTTCTCCTTCTGGGCCAGTTCCTGGGTGAGGGTGATGTTGTCGAGCAGCATGATGCCCTGGCGCACGACCAGCGCGAGGACGACGCCGCCCGCGGTGATGAGCACCACGCGGTCGGGGCTGCGGCCGTTGAGAACGTTGTAGAGGACGCCCAGCGTGCACACGGCGGCGGCCAGATACGGCGTGAGCGCGGCCAGGGAGCCGGTGATGGGCCGGGTGAACGGATACCGGCCGTGATCGCCTCCCGGTACGGGTGGCTGCCCCTGCCTGCGGACGGGCGGACGGCCCTGGTGGGGTGCCGGCCGGCGCCCCTCGGGCCTGCCCGGGTGCTGCCGCCCGGGGCGGTGTTCGTGCACCACGCGTGTGTGCCCGTCGGACTCGCCCTGGCCGCCGCGCCCGGAGCCCACCCAGGGGGCGTACGCCAGCAGCAGCGAGCCCGCGAACCAGCCCGCGTCGAGCAGCTGACCCGAGTGGTAGTTGTTGTGCATCAGGGGCGAGGTGAACAGGGCGTCGCAGCCCACGGTCAGGGCGAGCGCGCCGATCGCGGTGTTCGCGGCGGAGCGGTTCACGGTGGAACGCCGGAAGTGCAGCGCGAGGACCATGCTGACGAGGGCGATGTCGAGCAGCGGGTAGGCCAGCGACAGCGCGGTGTGCGCGACGCTCGGCCCGTCGGCCTTCGCGGCCTGCGCCAGTGCGAGGCTCCAGGACAGGGTGAGCAGCGAGCCGCCGATCAGCCAGGCGTCCAGGACCATGCAGACCCAGCCGGCCTTCGTCACCGGCCGCTTGGCGAGGACCAGGAGCCCCACGATGGCGGGCGGGGCGAAGCACAGGAAGAACAGGTCGGCGAAGCTGGGGCTGGGCACGGCCTGGTCGAGCACGACCTCGTACCAGCCCCAGACGAGGTTGCCCAGGCAGGCCATGGTGGACGACAGCGCGAAGAGCAGCCAGGCGGGCCGAAAGCGGATCCGGCGGCGCGCATAGAGGAAACAGGACACGGCCGCGGCGCCCGCCGCGACACTCAGCCCGAAGTCGCCCATGATCAGGGCGAGTCGGGGGGACCCCCAGCCGAGCGCGGAACCGACGGCGTATCCCGCGCACACCAGGGCCAGCGTGAGCTGCGAGACCAGGCTCGTCCCGCCGCCGAGGACCGGTCGGCGGGCCAGCAGTGCCCCGGGGGAACTCACCGGACGCTCCGGGCCCGCACCGCGACCGTGTCCCGCGCGGCCCACTGCGCCGGGTGCGCGCCGGGTACCGGCGGTGCGGTGTGGGTGTGCCTCCGGCGACCGCTGTGCCGGCGGTGCTGGTGATGGCTGCTGTGGCCGCGTCTGCGCGCGGCCGTGCACCAGGGTCGCCGTCGGCGGCCCCGCCGCGTCGGATCGTTCGTCCATAGGCCGTGCATCGCCCGTCGCCCCCCTCACAGTCTGCAATGTCCATCCCCGGCGCCGAACGGTTCGCGGCGCAGCCCCTGTCGGGACGATACACCAGTCTCGTCACTCAGGGACATAGTTCCTCTACTCTCCGTAACGGCCGACGGCGATGCCGACACACCCCGCATACGGGGGAATGCGGAGGGTGCCCGAACCGGGCTACGCGCCGACCGCCCCTGTCGTAAGGATCACGTTCCGCAGCGGCTCCTGGTTCATGAAACGACTCAACTGGTCCGCCAGGAGCCTCTCGGCGCGCGGCCGGAACGCGGTGGTCGGGCCGCCGACGTGCGGGCTGATGAGCACGCCGGGCGCCTGCCACAAGGGGTGCGCCGGAGGCAACGGCTCCGGATCGGTGACGTCGAGGGCGGCCGTGAGGCGCCCGGACTCCAGCTCGGCGAGGAGTGCCAAGGTGACGACGACGGGCCCGCGGGCCACGTTCACGAGCAGTGCGCCGTCCTTCATCCGGGCCAGGAAATCGGCGTTCACCAGCCCTCTTGTCTGATCGGTGAGGGGCGTGGCGAGGATCACGATGTCGGCTTCGGGCAGCAGGGCGGGCAGTTCGGTGAGCGGATGCACCGGTCCGCGCGCCGTGGTGCGCTCAGAGCGCGCGACGCGCGCCACCCGCGCGAGCTCGAAGGGCGCGAGCCGGTCCTCGATGGCGGCGCCGATGGACCCGTAGCCGACGATGAGGGCGGTCCTGTCGGCGAGCGCCGGCCGGAATCCGCCCCGCCACTCCCCCTTGTCCTGTGCCCGCACGAAGTCGGGGATGCCGCGCAGTGAGGCCAGGATCAGGGCGAGGGCCAGCTCACCGGTGCTCGCCTCGTGCACCCCACGCGCGTTGCACAGCCTTACGCCCGGGCGCAGTTGCCCGAGCCCGGGCTGGATGTTGTCGACTCCGGCGGACAGCGTCTGCAGCACCTGTACGCCTGTCATGTCCGGCAGGGGACGTACGCAGACCTCGACGGGCTTCATGTACGGCACGACGTAGAACGCGCAGTCGGCCGGGTCCCCCGGGTAGTCGTGATCGCCGTTCCAGAAGAGATAGCGGGGCCCTTCGGGCAGGCCCCCGATCTCCTCCGGCGGGATGGGGAGCCACACGTCAGCAGTCATGGTCACGAGCGTAGGCGAACCCCTGTGCGTACAGAGGTTAGGTTTGGGGGGCAAGGAGAGAGAGGTTCACGACCAGGTGGAGCGCAGGACGATCGGCGCGGCGGCGCTCGAAGTGGGGGCCGTTGGCCTCGGGTGCATGCCGATGAGCTGGGCGTACAGCGCCTCTCGGCGGCGGGGCGAGGAGTCGCTGCGGGCCGTGCACCGGGCCCTGGACGAGGGCTCGACGCTCCTGGACACCGCCGACATGTACGGCCCGTTCACCAACGAACTGCTGGTGGGACGGGTGTTGAGGGAACGGCGCCGGGACGCCTTCGTGTCGACGAAGGTCGGTCTGCTGGTCGGCGATCAGCACATCGTGGCCAACGGCCGCCCCGGATACGTGAAACGGGCGTGCGACGCCTCGCTGCGCCGCCTCCAGACGGACGTCATCGACCTCTACCAACTGCACCGCGCGGACCCGGAGGTACCCGTCGAGGAGACCTGGGGCGCGCTGGCGGAACTCGTACAGGCGGGAAAAGTACGGGCGTTGGGGCTGTCGGCGATGGGCGCGCGGTCCGGGCGCCGGCCGGGGGCGCGGCTGCACGACGCGACGATCCGCCAACTGGAGCGGGTGCAGCAGGTGTTTCCGGTCAGCGCGGTGCAGGCCGAGCTGTCGGTGTGGTCGAGGGAGGCGCTGGACGCGCTGCTGCCGTGGTGCGCGGCGCGCGGGATCGGCTTCCTGGCGGCGATGCCCCTGGGCAACGGCTTCCTGACGGGGACGCTGACCCCGGGCGAGGGCTTCGAACCGGAGGACATCCGCGCCCGCCACCCTCGCTTCACGGCCGACATGATGGCCGCGAACCAGCCGATCGTGGCGGGTCTGCGCCGCGTGGCGGCACGGATCGGTCCGGGGGTCACCCCGGCCCAGGTGGCGCTGGCGTGGGTACTCGCGCAGGGCCGGCACGTGGTGCCCGTACCGGGGGCGAAGCACGAACGGTGGGTGGCGCAGAACGCGGGGGCGCCGCGGCTGCGGCTGTCGTCGGCGGACCTGGCCGAGGTGGCGGGACTGCCCAGGGCGCAGGGGTCGTGGGACTGACGCCGGAATCAGGCTCCGGGCATCGGGAACTCCGATCAGGAACTCGTGACCGGGAACTCGTGAGGAGCGAGCGATGTATGACAGGGAGAACCCGTCGCGTCGAAGGGACCATGATCGTGCAACGTAGAGCTGTGACGGCCGTACTGGCCGCGGCCACGCTCCTGCTCACGGCCGGCTGCTCCTCCGACGGGGGAGGAGACGGCGGCGGCCCGGGCGGCAACGACAGCGCGTCGCCGAGCCGTACGGGTCCGCAGACGTCGCCCTCCGCGCGGGCGACCGAGGAGGCCCCGCCGGCCAAGGGTTCGGTGAAGGTGGTGCGCACGGTCACCGAGGGCCTGAAGACGCCCTGGGGCCTGGCCCCGCTGCCGGACGGCGATCTGCTGGTCTCCTCCCGTGACGAGGGCACGATCACCCGGATCGACACGGAGACGGGCAAAAAGACCGAGGTGGGCGAGGTGCCGGGCGTCTCCCCGGCCGGTGAGGGCGGTCTGCTGGGCCTCGCGCTGTCTCCTGACTTCGCGTCGGACCACATGGTCTACGCGTACTTCACGACGGAGTCGGACAACCGCATCGCCCGGATGCTGTACGAGGAGGAGAAGCCGGCGGGCGAACAGCTGGGCGCCCCCAACACGGTCTTCCGGGGCATCCCGAAGGGCTACATCCACAACGGCGGCCGGATCGCCTTCGGCCCGGACAGGATGCTGTACGCGGGCACGGGCGAGAGCGGCGACACCGGGCTGGCCCAGGACAAGGCCTCGCTGGGCGGCAAGATCCTGCGCATGACCCCGGAGGGCGAACCGGCCCCGGGCAACCCCTTCACCGACTCCCCGGTGTACTCGTACGGCCATCGCAACGTGCAGGGCCTCGCCTGGGACTCGAAGCAGCGCCTGTTCGCCTCGGAGTTCGGCCAGGACACCTGGGACGAGCTGAACCAGATCGAGCCGGGCGCCGACTACGGCTGGCCCGAGGCGGAGGGCAAGGGCGACGACACCGCGTTCCGGAACCCCGTCGCCCAGTGGCACACGGACGACGCGTCGCCCAGTGGCATCGCGTACGCCGGGGGCTCGATATGGATGGCGGGGCTGAAGGGCCAGCGCCTGTGGCGCGTGCCCCTGAAGGGCACCGAGACCGCGGCCGCCCCGCAGGCGTTCCTGGAGGGCGAGTACGGCAGGCTCCGTACGGTCGTGTCGGCGGGCGGCGACAAGCTGTGGCTGGTGACGAGCGAGACGGACGGGAGAGGGTCCCCGGAGGGCGGGGACGACCGGATCCTGGAGCTTCAGGTGACGTAGCTGTCCGGCAGTGGCCTATTCGTCTATCAACGACTGGTCGAGGATCGCCACCGAGACCAGGATCAGGAACGCCCGGTGGACCATATAGTCGACGGTCAGCCCCGGGGCGACGGACACCACACGGATGTCCTCGCCGCTGACGGCCTGGGACACGGGCGTGAAGGGATCCTCGGCCAGCTTCAGCAGCCCGCGCTCCAGGAGCTTGCGTCGGTCTTCGGGAAGCCTGTCGCGCTGTGCGGCGGCACGCTCGGTGAACTCGATCTGGTACAACACGGCTCCTCCGCGGAGTTTGTCCTGCTGCCAGTATCCCGCGTCGAGGCGGTCGGCGTGCACCAACCGGGAACAGCCCCAGCCGGTGTGCCACCGCAGCGGCCGCTCCCCGGCCCGATGCGCCCGGTCAGAGTTCCTGGGAAGCATCCGGCCGCTCAGGTCGCTCCGGTTCTTCCGGCTGGTCGGACGGGCGTACGACGACCTTTCCGGACGCGAGGTCTATCGGGCCGCGTCCGGGGTCGCCGTCGCCGACGTCCTCGCGGGTCAGCTCCAGGCGGTTCTGCTCGTCGCGGGTGTGCTTGCGTCCCGGGGCGAAGAGTTCCTCGAACATGTTGAACACGGGGCCTCCCGTGGGCCTGGGTCCCCTGCAGCGTAACCCTCCCCCTCACCCGGCCGTCCGGGCAGGCATCGCCCCCGGTGGGAACAGCTCCAGCCGGTGGGCCAGCGCCGCCGCCTCTCCCCGGCCCGAGACGCCCAGTTTGGCCAGGATGTTGGAGACGTGGACGCTCGCCGTCTTGGGGGAGATGAAGAGTTCCCCGGCGATCTGGCGGTTGGTGCGGCCGGCGGAGACCAGGCGCAGGACGTCCCGTTCGCGGCTGGTCAGGCCCAGGGACTCCACCGGGTCCGCCGTGGGGCGGGCCCGGCCCGGGGTGAGGAGGGCGACGGCGTCGGCGAGGGGGCGGGCGCCCAGGTGGTCGGCGACGGTGGCGGACAGGCGGAGGAGTTCGGCCGCCCGGTCGCGGTCGTCGGGCTCGGCGCCACCGGTCAGCAGGGCCTCGGCGAGGCGGTGGCGGACCCGGGCGAGGTCGTAGGGGCGGTCCAGTGCCTCGAAGGCGGTGACGAGCCGTGACCAGGTGTCGGGGGTGGCGGTGCCGGCGGCGCGCTGGAGTTCGGCGCGGACCCACTGCTCGTGGGCGAGCCAGACGGGGGCGCCCGTGGTGAGCTTCCTGGCGGTGTCGAGGATGCGGGCCAGTGCCTCGGGGCGGCCCGCCTCGACGCTGGGCAGGGCTCGGGCGTCGGCCTCCGCGGTGGCGGCGGCCAGGAGCAGCAGCCAGCCGTAGCGATGGGTGCCGGGCGGGAAGCCGGTGTCCAGGACATGGCCCAGTTCGGTGCGGGCGTCCAGGAGCCGGCCCTCGGCGGCGGCGACGCCGAGGGTGACGAGGGCGAGCAGCAGGTCGTGCTGGGGCATGGGGTCGTGGGTGCCGAAGTGCTTGTGGGCGGTGGCCAGTTGGCGCGCGGCCTCGGGCAGGTCACCCCGGTCCAGGGCGAGCCGGGCCAGGCAGATGGCGCCGGCGCCCTGAGGCTTGGTGCTGTGGCCTCGCCGCAGCGCGTTGGTCGCGGCGTCGGCGGCCTCGTCCCAACGGCCGAGCGAGTACAGCGCCTCTGAGAGGTTGCCCCATACCCAGGCCTCGGAGTCCAGCAGGCCGAACCTACGGGTGTAGGCGATGCCCTCCTCCAGGATGGGGACGGAGTCCCGGGAGCGGCCGACCGCCTCAAGCCCGCTGGGGAGGTTCACGTAGGCACGTCCGGCGACGAAGAAGATGTTCTCCGCGACCGCCTGTTCCTTGACCGCGCGCATCTCCGCGAACCCGGTCTCCGTGGCACCGGCGTCGATCAGGAGGCCGCCGTGGGTGAGCCGGGCGTGCAGCTCGGTCTCGTGAGCGCCCACCATGCGCGCGTACTCGACCGCCTGTTCGGCGGCGGCCAGGGCGTCGGGCCCGGGTGAGTGCAGCATCGACCAGGCGGCGACGTTGGCCAGGACCTCGGCGTGCACCTCCGAGGGCGGCAGACCGCGGACGAGTTCCTGGGCGGTGCCGAGCTCCTTCCAGCCGTCGCCGCGGGACTGGGCCTGGACCAGGCGGGAGCGCTGGCACCAGAACCAGGCGGCGCGCAGGGGGTCGGTGTCCTCCTCCAGGAGGTGCAGGGCACGCTTGATGATCTTCTGGGCGCGTTCGCGCTCCCCGCACAGCCGGCCCGCGACGGCGGCCTCGGCCATGAGGTCCAGATAGCGCAGGGGGGTGGTGGCCGGATCACAGCCGCAGGGCGGGTAGACCTCGGTGTGGTCGACGGGCCGGAGTGTGGTCCGTACGGCGTCGGGGACGGCGTCCCAGAGCTCCATCGCCCTTTCCAGGAGCCGCAGTTGCTCGGAGTACGCGTACCGGCGGCGGGCGGTGACCGAGGCGTCCAGGACGGCGGGGAGAGCCTTGGCCGGGTCGTGGGCGTGGTACCAGTAGCTGGCCAGGCGCATGGCGCGTTCGTCGGCGGGGACGAGCGTCGGGTCGGTCTCCAGGGCCTCGGCGTAGCGGCGGTTGAGGCGGGAGCGTTCGCCGGGGAGGAGGTCGTCGGCGACGGCCTCGCGGACCAGGGAGTGGCGGAAGCGGTAGCCGTCGCCGGCCGGGGTGGCGAGCAGGATGTTGGCGCCGACGGCCGCGCGCAGCGCCTCGATGAGGTCGTCCTCGGCGAGCCCGGCGACAGCGGCGAGCAGCCGGTACTCGACGGTGGAGCCGCCCTCGGCGACGATCCGGGCGACCCGCTGGGCGCTCTCGGGCAGGCTTTCGACACGGACGAGGAGAAGGTCCCGGAGGGTGTCGGTGAGCCGGGTGCGGCAGCCCTCGTGGGCGGCGACGGCGAGTTCCTCGACGAAGAAGGCGTTGCCGTCCGAGCGGTCGAAGATCTCGTCGATCTGGGCCGGTTCGGGTTCGGCGGCGAGGATGCCGGCGATCTGACGGCCCACTTCGGCGCGGTTGAAGCGGCTCAGCTCGATGCGGCGGACGGTGCGCAGCCGGTCCAGTTCGGCGAGCAGTGGGCGCAGTGGGTGGCGGCGGTGGATGTCGTCGGCGCGATAGGTGGCGAGGACGACGAGGCGGCCGGTGCGCAGGGTACGGAAGAGATAGGCGAGGAGGTGGCGGGTGGAGGCGTCGGCCCAGTGGAGGTCTTCGAGGGCGACGACGACCGTACGGTCCGCGGCGACGCGTTCCAGCAGGCGCGCGGTGAGTTCGAAGAGGCGGGCCATGCCCTCCTCGTCGTGCCGCCCGGCGCCGGTCTCGCCCAACTCGGGTAGCAGCCGGGCC
This sequence comes from Streptomyces kryoterrae, assembly GCF_054072135.1. Classification (NCBI taxonomy): domain Bacteria; kingdom Bacillati; phylum Actinomycetota; class Actinomycetes; order Kitasatosporales; family Streptomycetaceae; genus Streptomyces; species Streptomyces kryoterrae. The sequence continues at coordinate 2,933,324 of NZ_CM133358.1, forward strand.
AGTTCCTCCTCCTGACCGGCAGCGGCGGCGGCCAACTCGTCGGGCAGCGCGCGCAGCAGGGCGCGCAGGGCGGTGGAGAAGGGCGCGAAGGGCAGCCCGTCGGCGCCTATCTCGACGCAGCCGCCGAGCGCGACGACGGCGCCCCTGCCGGAGGCGGCATCGGCGAACTCCTCGACCAGCCGCGTCTTGCCGACCCCTGCCTCCCCACCGAGCAGCAGCGCCTGCGGCTCACCGGCGGCGGCGCGGGCGAGCGCGTCGTGCAACACCCCCAGCTCATCGGCGCGACCGACGAACACCGGACAGACGGACCTGGTCTCCACGGGCCAGAGCATCGCACAGGGCTCTGACATCGCGGGACTGGTTATCGGGCCGACGGCCGGAGCGGGCGAGGTACTGGACGGGCCGGTCACCGTGACGGCGACCGGCCCGTTGTGGGTCGTGGGGTGGACGGCCTTGGCGGGCGCGGGAAGGAGCGCCGCCGGGGGAGAGCCGTCCGCCCGTCCCCCGGTGCTCACGCGGCCCGGGTGAACCAGTGCCGGCGCGTGCGGTCGGTATGCACCTCGCCCTCGGCGGCCCGGCCGGCTGCCTCGCGGCGGGCGGCACGGGCACCGCGGACCGCTTCCCGGGCCAGGCGCTCGTCCGCGGCCTCGCGGCGCAGTTCGGCGGAACGGATCTGGTGGAGTTCGTACTCGAACATGTGATGCCCCTCGGGTCCTGGTGACTTCGGTTGGTCTTCGCTTTCCGCGATGTCCCAACCTTCGTCTGCCAGGGGGGTCCGCCACATCGGGAGAGTTCCGCATCTTCCGAGGGGGTGGGGGCCTTAGGAACGGGTGAGGGGCCCCAGCCGAGCCGTAAGGTGCTTACGACCGGCCTAAGGCCCCTCATGACCTGCGGTGATTCCGCCCCCGGGTCAGGACGCGGAGGGCAGGCCCAGCAGTACGTCGGTGTACTTCAGGACCGCGAGGAGCAGTCCGAGGATGCCGAGGCCGACGCCCGCCCAGGAGACCGACCTGATCCAGACGGCCTGCGGCTTGCCCGGGGCGCCGAACGCGGGCCGGGCGAGGGCCGCGACACCGACCAGCAGCCCGAGGAGCGCGAAGATGCCGCCCCACAGCGCGGTGGTCTGCCAGGCGTCGCCGTAGACCTCCTTGATCGTGGTGGCAATGCTCGGCGACGACGCGGCCTGCATCGCCAGCTGGCCGCTGAGCTCCTCGCGCGCGGCGGCCACCGTGCCGACCCAGCTGCCGGTGAGCGAGACGAAGCCGAGGACGGCGGACGCGACGGCGGCAGCGCCCTGGCCCACGCCGGAGGGGCCTTCCTTCTCGGCCGCGAGCTCTGCCGCCTCCAGCTCCGCGAGGTCGTCCAGGTCGTCGCCCTCGTACTCGTCCGCGTCGCCCAGGACCTCGACCTCGGTGCCGGCCGCGGCCTCTGCCGGCTGCTGCTCGTCCTTGGTGATGTCCACCGTCTCGTTACCGCTCTTCACGTCGTCGCTCTTCGCCTCGGTACCGGTCTCGGCGCCGGTCTCGTCTGCTGTCTTGGTTCCCATGCCTCGCACCGTACGGACGTCGTCTGAGAAGTTCCTTAATGATCCTTGTGAGCGGCACGCGCGCGTGCGTCGTGCCACTCGGGCGCGAGTACCGACCAGATCTCGGTGTCCGCGCGGACACCCCGGTGCGGGTAGTTCTCCCGCAGCAGAGCCTCACGGCTCATACCCAGTCGCCGCGCCACGTTGATGCTCGCCTCGTTGACGGACGACGCGTGCCACTCCACACGGTGCATGCCACGTACGTCGATCGCCCAGTCGATGAGGACACGCATCGCGCGCGTGATCAGTCCGCGCCCGGTGCCGGCCGGTTCCAGCCAGCAGCCGACCTCGCAGTTGCCGTGCTCCGCGCTGAAGTTGAGGAACAGCACCCCGCCGACGAGCTTCCCGTCCAGCCAGATCCCGTGCAGCGACCCGGTGTCGGCGGCGCGCTGGTCGGCGTACCGCTGGAGCTGCTCCCGCGCGGAGTCGAGGTCGGTGGACTTCATGCCGAAGGGGATGTGCCGGGTGATGAAGTCCCGCCCCCGGTCGAGGTGGGCGAGGAACTCCTCGGCGTGCCAGGGCTCCAGGGGCCGAAGTTCCGCGCCGTCGTCACCCAGGGATATCGCGTACATCCTGCGGTCGCTCCTTCACCAGTACGTCCATGACGTCCACGTCGAGTACGTCCGGCATGCTCGCACGGGCGGCCTCCCCGACGCCCGGCATTTGCCCGGCGGCGCTCCGGCACTCGGGCGGCTCGATGCTGATGCGCGGCAGGCGCCTGTCCAGCCAGCGGGGCAGCCACCAGTTGGCGCCACCGAGCAGGTGCATCAGCGCCGGCACCAGGAGCGTACGCAGGACGAAGGCGTCGAGGGCGACGGCGGCGGCCAGGGCGATGCCGAACATGGCGATCACGCGGTCGCCGGAGAGGACGAAGGCGAGGAAGACGGAGATCATGATGACCGCCGCGGAGTTGATCACACGGCTGGTCTCGGCGAGGCCGACCCGGACGGCCCGCCGGTTGTCGCCGGTCTCCAGCCACTCCTCGTACATCCGGCTGACCAGGAAGACCTGGTAGTCCATGGAGAGCCCGAAGAGGACCGAGACCATGATGACCGGCAGGAACGGCTCGATCGGGCCCGCGCTGCCGAGGCCCAGCAGTTCGCTCCCCCAGCCCCACTGGAAGATCGCGACGACGACACCGAACGCGGAGGCGACGGCGGCGACGTTCATCGCGGCGGCCTTGAGCGGGATGCCGATCGACCGGAACGCGAGCAGGAGCAGCAGACAGCCCAGGCCGATCACGACACCGACGAACAGTGGCAGCTTGCCGACGATCACATCCGCGAAGTCGTCGTAGCTCGCCGTGACCCCGCCGACCTGCAGGTCGAGGGAGGTTCCGGTCTCCGCGCGCGGGAGCACCCTCTCGCGCAGCCGCTCCACCAGGTCGCTGGTCCGCGCGGACTGCGGGGAGGACTCCGGTACGACGGTGAGGTACCCGGTGGAGCCGTCGGCGCCGTAGGTGACCGGCGAGGACGACGCGACGCCCTCGGTGGTCCGGAGGGTCGCGGCGAGGTTGTCGAGGACGAGCTTGTCCTCGGCGTCGGAGACGGGCGTGACGAGGGTGAGCGGGCCGTTGACGCCGGGGCCGAAGCCGTCGGCGAGGAGGTCGTAGGCCTGGCGCGTGGTCGTCGCCCTCGGGTTGTTTCCCTGGTCGGAGGTGCCGAGGTGGAGCGAGAGGGTGGGCACGGCGAGCAGTGCCACGACGGCCAGGGCGGCGGCGCCGAGCACCTTGGGGTGGCGCTCGACGAACGCGGACCAGCGGGCGGCGAACCCGGTGGGCAGCTCCGGCTCGGGCCCGTGCTCGGCCAGCCTGCGCCGCTCACGCCGGCTCAGGGCGCGGGGCCCGATGAACGACAGCAGGGCGGGGAGCAGGGTCACGGAGGCCGCGACGGTCAGGACCACCGTCAGGGAGGCGGCTATCGCGACCCCGTTGAGGAAGCCCAGTCGCAGGATGAGCATGCCGAGCAGGGCGATGCAAACTGTCGCACCCGCGAAGACGACGGCGCGTCCGGTGGTTGTGACGGCGTTGATCGCCGCCTCGGTGACGGCCAGGCCGCGCTTGAGGCCGCGCCGGTGCCTGGTGACGATGAACAGCGCGTAGTCGATGCCGACACCCAGCCCGATCAGCATCCCGAGCATGGGTGCGAAGTCGGCGACGGTCATCGTGTGCCCGAGCAGCACGATCCCGGCGTACGCCGTGCCGACGCTCACCAGGGCGGTCGCGATGGGCAGCAGGGAGGCGGCGAGCGAGCCGAAGGCGAGGAACAGCACGACGGCCGCGACGACCACACCGACGACCTCGGCGAGGTGCCCGCCGGACGACTCGGTGAGCGCGATGGCGCTGCCGCCCAGCTCCACCTGGAGTCCGTCGGCCCGCGCCGCCTCGGCCGCGTCGACGACGGCCCGCGCCTCGCCCTCGCCGATGTCCTCGGCGGACCTGTCGAAGGTGACGGTGGCGTAGGCCGTACGCCCGTCGGCGCTGATGCGGCCGGTGTCGCGGCCCTCGTAGGGGCTGACGACCGAGGCAACTCCGGGCAGGTCGGCGATCCGGTCCAGGGTGCGGGTCATCGTCTGCTCGACGTCGGCGGCGCGGACCGTACCGGAGCCGGAGGCCGTGTGCCAGACGACGGTGTCGGTGTCGCCGCCCAGACCGGGGAAACCTTTCTCCAGGAGCTGGGTGGCGCGGCCCGACTCGGTGCCGGGGACTTCGTAGTCGTTCGAGTACGCCGAGCCCGCGACGGCCGCGGCGGCGGTCACGCCGGCGAAGGCGGCGAGCCAGACCAGAACGACGACGAGGCGGTGCCTGACACACCAGCGTGCGAGGACTGCCACAGACGTGCTCCCTGGATGAAGGTGGATCTTTGACCGGGAACAGTCGTGAATGAACAGAACGGCCCGCAAAGAAACGAAAAAAAGCAAGAGAGATACCGGACCACTGTCGCAGGCGATGGTGATCGTTTATGGCGTTGATGCCTTTACTCACAGGAGTGCGAGTCACATCACAGGACAATCACGTGAACTCTGTCGCCTCAGCAGAAGACCCACCAGAGGACACCCACCAGAGGACTCAGTCGAACTGGTCGCCGAGCGCCATCACCATCACGCCGACGATCAGCAGCCACAGGGCCCGTCTGGTGCGCCCCCGCGCCCCCAGTACCGACGCGAGCCCGCAGACGGCGGCGCCGAAGGCGTACGCGCCGGGTACCAGCACGGGCGCTGAGCCCGCGAGGCGGAGCGTCGAGGCAGCGAGCCCCACGAGGGCCAGCAGTGCCCCGGTTCCGGTCGCCGTCCAGCGGGCGCGCCGCGCGTCCTCGTACTCCTCCTCGTACTCCTCCGCGTTCTCATCCATGGCGCGGGAGCGTAGCGCGCCCACCTGAGAATTCGGATGCGGACGCCTGATGCCCACTGCTAGCGTCCGGCCGTCGACTGTCCGTATCCGGCTTTTCGCCGTCTCCCCGAGCAGGTGCGTTGTTTGAAGGTCCGACCGAGCTCCGACGCCTTCCGTTCTTTCTCGTCACAGAACCCGAGGAGCCCGCTCACCGATGTCCGACATCACATCCAGCACCTCGAACGACCGTCCCGACCCGCTCGCTGAGCGGCTGAACCATCCCCACTACCCGCGCAGCAGCCGGTACGACGCGCGCTGGACCATCGACAACCAGATGGGCCCGCACGCCCTGTGGCTGCTGGAGTGGCTGGCCCCCGCGCTCGGCCTCGACACCCTCCCGCCGGGCGCCCGGGTGCTCGACCTGGGCTGCGGCAAGGCCATGACGTCGGTCTTCCTCGCCAAGGAGTACGACGTCCAGGTCACCGCCGCCGACCTGTGGATCGAACCCGGCAAGAACGCCCGGCGCATCGCCGGGGCGGGCGTCGCCGACCGGGTGCTGCCCGTGTACGCCGAGGCACACCGACTGCCGTTCGGCGACGAGTCGTTCGACGCGATCGTGAGCATCGACGCGTACCAGTACTTCGGCACGAACGACCTGTATCTGCCCAGCCTCACCCGGCTGCTGAAGCCGGGCGGGCGGATCGGCGTCGTCGTACCGGCGCTGCGTGAGGAGCCGGACGGCGTCGAGCCGCCGGAACACCTCAGGCCGTTCTGGGACCCGGGGTTCTGGGCGTTCCACACCGCCGACTGGTGGCGGCGGCAGTGGACGCGCAGCGGGGCCGTGACCGTGGAGGCCGCGGACTGGCTGCCGGACGGCTGGCGCGACTGGCTGCTGTGGAGCGAGGTGTGCGCGGAGGAGAGCACCGAGGAGTTCATGGCGGCCATGGCCCGCGACTCGGTGAAGCTGGTGCGTGCCGACCAGGGCCGGTCCCTGGGCTTCGTGCGGGTCGTGGGGCGTCGTACGTAACCTGACAACAGCTGGGGGCGCATCGGGTTTCCGATGCGCCCCCAGATTCACTGCTCGACTCAGCCCTCGCTGACGCCCAGCTGCTCCAGGATCAGTTCCTTGACGCGGGCCGCGTCGGCCTGACCGCGGGTCGCCTTCATGACCGCGCCGACCAGGGCACCGGCCGCGGCCACCTTGCCGCCGCGGATCTTGTCGGCGATGCCCGGGTTGCCGGCGATGGCCTCCTGGACGGCCGTGTTGAGCGCGCCGTCGTCGGAGACGACCTTCAGGCCGCGCTTCTCGACGACCTCGTCCGGGGTGCCCTCGCCCGCGAGAACGCCCTCGATGACCTGACGGGCCAGCTTGTCGTTCAGATCGCCGGAGGTGACCAGCGCGGCCACCCGGGCGACCTGCTCGGGCGTGATGGGCAGTGCGTCGAGCGGGGTGCCCGACTCGTTGGCGCTGCGCGCGAGTTCGCCCATCCACCACTTGCGGGCGGAGGCGGCGTCAGCGCCGGCGTCGATGGTGGTGACGATCAGGTCGATGGCACCGGCGTTGAGCATCGACTGCATGTCGGTCGCCGTGACGCCCCACTCGGCGAGGAGCCGGTTGCGGCGGGCCAGCGGCAGTTCGGGCAGCCCGGCGCGGATCTCCTCGACCCACTCGCGGGACGGGGCCACCGGCACCAGGTCCGGCTCGGGGAAGTACCGGTAGTCCTCGGCCTCCTCCTTCACGCGGCCCGAGGTCGTCGACCCGGTGTCCTCGTGGAAGTGCCGGGTCTCCTGGATGATCGTCCCGCCGGAGTTCAGTACGGCGGCGTGCCGCTGGATCTCGAAGCGGGCGGCACGCTCCACGGAACGCAGCGAGTTGACGTTCTTCGTCTCGCTGCGGGTGCCGAACTTCTCGCGGCCGTGCGGGCGCAGCGACAGGTTCACGTCGCAGCGCATCTGCCCCTGGTCCATGCGGGCTTCCGAGACGCCGAGCGCCTTGATGAGTTCGCGCAGCTCGGCGACGTACGCCTTGGCGACCTCGGGAGCGCGCTCGCCGGCGCCCTCGATCGGCTTGGTGACGATCTCGATGAGGGGGATGCCGGCGCGGTTGTAGTCGAGGAGCGAGTGCGAGGCGCCGTGGATACGGCCCGTCGCGCCACCGACGTGCAGCGACTTGCCGGTGTCCTCCTCCATGTGGGCGCGCTCGATCTCCACGCGGAAGGTCTCGCCGTCCTCCAGCTGGACGTCGAGGTAGCCGTTGAAGGCGATCGGCTCGTCGTACTGGGAGGTCTGGAAGTTCTTCGGCATGTCCGGATAGAAGTAGTTCTTCCGGGCGAAGCGGCACCACTCGGCGATCTCGCAGTGCAGCGCGAGGCCGATCCTGATGGCGGACTCGATGCCGATCGCGTTGACGACCGGGAGCGCGCCGGGCATGCCGAGGCAGGTCGGGCAGGTCTGCGAGTTGGGCTCGCCGCCCAGCTCGGTCGAACAGCCGCAGAACATCTTGGTCTTGGTGCCGAGTTCGACATGGACTTCGAGGCCCATGACGGGGTCGTACGTCGCCAAGGCGTCCTCGTACGACACCAACTCGTCGGTCGTGGTGGTCACGGTGAAAAGTTCCCTCTCAGCCCAGCAGGACGTCGTCGTCGCCCAGCCGCTTCAGCTCGCGGTAGAGGATGGCGAGGCCGGTGACGATGGCGACGGCGGACACGGTGGCGTCGATCAGGACCAGGGTGTCCTTTTCGGCGCGGGCCTTCTTGAGCCGCTTGGCAACACCGAGAGCGCCGAACGCGGTCCCGGCGATGGACAGATAGGTGCCGGACTTGGACTTCTTGAAGCCCTTGGCCTTCGAAAGAGCATTGCTCACAGCGACGGTGCCTCCTCGAGCAGCGGGTGCCCCCACTTTTCCACGAACGCCGCCTCGACGGCCGCGCCGACCTTGTAAAGACGGTCGTCCTTGAGCGCCGGGGCGATGATCTGGAGCCCGACCGGCAGTCCGTCCTCCGGTGCGAGACCACAGGGCAGGGACATGGCCGAGTTACCGGCCAGGTTGGTCGGGATGGTGCAGAGGTCCGCGAGGTACATCGCCATCGGGTCGTCGGCACGCTCGCCGATCGGGAAGGCGGTGGTCGGGGTCGTGGGCGACACGATCACGTCAACAGACTCGAACGCCTTCTCGAAGTCCCGCGTGATGAGCGTACGGACCTTCTGGGCGCTGCCGTAGTACGCGTCGTAGTAGCCGGAGCTGAGCGCGTACGTGCCGAGCATGATGCGGCGCTTGACCTCGGGGCCGAAGCCCTCCGCGCGGGTGAGGGAGGTGACCTCTTCGGCGGAGTGCGTGCCGTCGTCGCCGCTGCGCAGGCCGTAGCGGAGTCCGTCGAAGCGGGCGAGGTTCGACGAGCACTCGCTCGGCGCGATCAGGTAGTAGGCGGAGAGCGCCAGGTCGAAGGACGGACAGTCCAGCTCGACGATCTCGGCGCCCAGCTCCTTGAGCAGGGTGACTGACTCGTCGAAGCGCTGGATGACGCCGGCCTGGTAGCCCTCGCCGCGGAACTGCTTGACGACGCCGACGCGCATGCCCTCGACGCTGCCGTTACGGGCGGCCTCGACGACCGGCGGGACCGGCGCGTCGATCGAGGTGGAGTCGAGCGGGTCGTGCCCGGCGATGACCTCGTGGAGGAGCGCGGCGTCCAGGACCGTACGGGCGCAGGGCCCGCCCTGGTCGAGGGAGGACGAGAAGGCGACCATGCCGTACCGCGACACAGCCCCGTACGTCGGCTTGACGCCGACCGTGCCGGTGACGGAGGCGGGCTGGCGGATGGAACCGCCGGTGTCCGTCCCGATGGCCAGCGGCGCCTGGAAGGAGGCGAGGGCGGCGGAGGACCCGCCACCGGAGCCGCCAGGGATGCGGGTGAGATCCCACGGGTTGCCGGTGGGCCCGTACGCGCTGTTCTCGGTGCTGGACCCCATGGCGAACTCGTCCATGTTGGTCTTGCCGAGGATGACGACGTCGGCGGCCTTCAGCCGCTTGGTGACGGTCGCGTCGTACGGCGGGATCCACCCTTCGAGGATCTTGGACCCGACGGTGGTCGGAATCCCCTCGGTGGTGAAGATGTCCTTGAGCGCGAGGGGTACGCCGGCCAGCGGGCCCAGCGTCTCCCCGCGCTCGCGCTTGGCGTCGACGGCACGGGCCTGGGCGAGCGCGCCCTCCCGGTCGACGTGCAGGAAGGCGTGCACCTTCTCGTCGACGGCCTCGATCCGGGCCAGGTGGGCCTCGGTGACCTGTACGGCGGTGAGCTCGCCCGAAGCGATCTTCGCGGCGGTCTCGGCTGCGGTGAGCCGGATGATGTTGACGTTGCTGTTGTCCGACATGGTGATTAGTCCTCCCCCAGGATCTGCGGCACCTTGAAACGCTGCTGCTCCTGGGCGGGGGCGCCGGAGAGCGCCTGCTCGGGGGTGAGCGACGGACGGACCTCGTCCGCGCGCATGACGTTCGTCAGCGGCAGCGGGTGCGAGGTCGGCGGTACGTCTTGGTCGGCGACCTCGCTGACGCGGGCGACCGCGCCGATGATGTCGTCGAGCTGGCCTGCGAAGTGGTCGAGCTCTTCGCCCTTCAGCTCCAGACGCGCCAGCCGTGCGAGGTGGGCGACCTCCTCGCGCGTGATGCCAGGCATGCAGCGATCCTCTGGGGTGAGTGCGGTGTGGGTTTTGGCCCCAATCCTAGGGGGCGGACGGGACAACCCGCGCACGGGTCGATCCCATCGCGCCCGAGGCCACCGACGGCGAGAGCCCTCCACGGGAGACGTCAGCCTCTTGACGGGCGGTAAACGCGCGGTGCGCGGGTGGGAGATCTCCCTATGATTCCGCGGCGGGCAAGGCCGCCCGAGGCCGCTGCCAGCCACGGGTCCCCCGCGCCAGCAGCCAGGCCGTGGCCTCCTCGGGAGGCATCGCGGCGGCGACGAGCCACCCCTGCACCGCGTCACACCCCATGTCCCGCAACCGCTCCCACGTCTCGTCGTCCTCAACACCCTCGGCGACCACGAGCAGCCCCAGGGAATGCGCGAGATCCACCGTGCACCGCACGATCTCCGCGTCCTCGGTGTCCACCGCCAGCCGCGCCACGAACGACCGGTCGATCTTCAGCTCGCTCACCGGCAGCCGCCGCAGATGCACCAGCGACGAGTACCCCGTCCCGAAGTCGTCCAGCGACATCTTCACGCCGTGCCCGGTCAGCGCGGCCAGCGTGTCCGCGGCCCGCTGCGGATCCTCCAGGAGCACGTGTTCCGTTATCTCCAGCTGGAGCGCCGCCGCCGGGACCCCGTGCCTGGCCAGCCGCGCGGCGACGGAACCGGCGAAGCCGGGGGTGTGGACGTCGCGCGGGGAGACGTTGACGGCGACCGGGACGAACAGCCCCTGGGAGCGCCACTTCGCGACCTGTTCGAGCGCCGTCTCCAGCACGTACTCCGTGAGGTGGGGCATCAGCCCGGACGACTCGGCGATCGCGATGAACTCGTCCGGCGGCACCCTTCCGCGCTCCGGGTGCACCCACCGCACCAGCGCCTCCAGGCCGACGACCTGTCCGTCGAAGCGCACCTTGGGCTGGTAGTGCAGTTCGACCTCGTGCGCGTCGAGCGCGCGCCGCAGGTCGCCCAGCAGGCCGAGCCGGTCCGGGGTGTTCGAGTCCCGCTTGGACTCGTACACCTCGACGCCCGTACGGTCCCGCTTCGCCTGGTACATCGCGACGTCGGCGCGCCGCAGCAGGCCCTCCGCGTCGAGCGCGTGGTCGGGGAAGACGGCGAGGCCGGCGCTGGCCTCCAGGACGAGGGTGAGGCCGTCGAGGTCGAGCGGGGAGCCGAGCACGGTGACCAGGTTGCGGGCGACGCGGGTGGCCGACGTCGTGGAGTCGACGACCGGCAGTAACACGGCGAACTCGTCGCCGCCGAGCCGTGCGGCCTCCGCGCCGCGCGGCAGTGCGAGGCGCAGCCGGTCGGCTATCTGGAGAAGGAGACGGTCACCGGCGAGGTGGCCCAGCGTGTCGTTCACGGACCGGAATCGGTCGAGGTCTATGAGCATCAACGCGGCCCGCGCGTCGATGCGTTCGGCATCGTCGAGGGCCGTCCAGGTCCGTTCCAGGAGCCACTGTCTGTTGGGCAGTCCGGTCAGCGGGTCGCGCAGCTGTTCCTCGGCCCGGGCCCTGGCTATCCACAGGGTGGAGTCGAGGGCGATGAGGGGGATGGCGAACAGCGGCAGCAGGATCGGCAGGGCGACGGCGACGACGCAGATCAGCGGCGCGATGGCGAGCAGCGCGACCGCGACCAGCCCCTGTCTGACCAGGGCGGAGCGGGCGGCGGTGGGCAGCCCGCCGCGCGGGGTGTGCAGATACCAGAGCAGGGTGCGGGTGACCGCGAGGTAGGTGACCGCGATCAGCATCACCTCGGGCGCCGTGTAGACGCTCCAGGTCTGCGGGTTCCACGGCGTCTCGACGGACGGGACCCGGCCGAACGCGGCGAGTACCAGCGCGCCGGCGCCGATGCCGAGGATGTCCACCGCGCCGTGCAGGATGCCCTGCCGCCAGCGGTGGCGCCGGGCCACGCCGACCAGGACGACGACCGTGAGGCTGACCAGGCCGGCCGGGACCCACCCGAACAGCAGCAGTACGGAGAGGGTGAGGGCGGCGCCCGAGCCGGTGCCGCCCCACCAGCGGGCGCGGCCGAGGGCGACGAGGTGGCCGACGATGACACCGGTGAGCACGGCGAGGGCCCAGCCGACGGTGCCGGACGGGAAGAGCGCGCTGTGGCCGGTGAAGCCGCGGTAGAAGCCGGCGCCGAGAACGAAGCCGCCCGACGCGACGACCGCCGCGGGCAGCGCGGGCCAGGACAACTGGCGCGCGGGGTCGTGGGCGTGCAGATGGGCGACGCGTTCCTCGGCGGTGAGGTGGGCCGTCAGCGGGGTCGACACCCTGCTGTCGGCGACGATGCGATGTCCGGTGCCGCCCGCCGCGCCACTCCTGTTCGCCGGTCCGGTAGCACGGATGCCGACGCCCGCCCGTTCCAGGAACCGTGCCGTCCGGCGGCCCGCGTCCGGTTCCCGGCCGGGCTCGGGACTGCCCGCGAGGAGGGCGGAGCCCCAGCGCCAGACGCCGGATATCCGGCGTCCGCGCAGCCAAGAGGGAGGGGCGGCGCTATCGGTCGGTTCCATTCCGTCCCTCTCACAGCCGGCGGTGCCCACGCCACGCGGTCCGATGTCCGTCGACCGGCAACGCGTCCGTAACCGCATCCGGGCACGGCAGGCGCATACGTCAACAGTAGGCCGCAGAAGGCTTCCACGGGCAGCGGTCGTCGACGGTTGCCCGAATGCGACCCGGCCACCCGTATGCATCTGGTATGCGCCGATCGGGTGGTCTTCAACCCCTACTCCTCGTTCGGAAGCGCCGCTTCGGCCGCTGCCTCGGCTCCCTGTTCGAGCAGTACGGCGAAGCCGTCCTCGTTCAGAACAGGCACCTTCAACTGCATGGCCTTGTCGAACTTCGAACCAGGATTGTCACCCACAACCACGAAAGACGTCTTCTTCGAAACAGAACCGGTCACTTTTGCTCCACGGCTCTGCAATGCGTCCTTCGCGCCGTCCCGGGTGTGGTGTTCGAGCGTGCCGGTCACGACGACGGTGAGCCCTTCGAGCGGGCGCGGTCCCTCGTCCTCGCCGGAGCCCTCCTCCTCCATCCGGACCCCGGCGGCCCGCCACTTGCGCAGGATCTCCTGGTGCCAGTCCACCGCGAACCACTCCTTGAGCGAGGCCGCGATGATCGGGCCGACCCCGTCCGTGGTCGCCAGCTCCTCCTCGGAGGCCAGCTCGATGCGCTCGATCGAGCGGAATTCCCGGGCCAGTGCCTCGGCGGCGACCGGACCGACGTGCCGGATCGACAGACCGGTGATGATCCGGGCCAGCGGACGGTCCTTGGCGGCGGCGATGTTGGCGAGCATCGAGACCGCGTTCTTCCGGGGCTCGCCCTCCTGGTTGGCGAAGACCGTGGCGATCTTCTCCTCGCCGGTCTTCGGGTCCCGCTTGGGCAGCCCGCTGTCCTGGTCCCGGACGTACGCCTTGATGGGCAGCAGCCGCTCGATGGTGAGGTCGAAGAGGTCGCCCTCGTCGACGAGCGGCGGCTCGGACGGCTCCAGCGGCTTGGTGAGCGCGGCGGCGGCCACGTAACCGAAGTTCTCGATGTCCAGGCACTTGCGCCCGCCGAGATAGAACAGCCGCTCTCTCAACTGGGCCGGGCAGCTCTGCCCGTTGGGGCAGCGGAGGTCGACGTCGGCCTCCTTCATGGGCCGCAGCGGCGTACCGCACTCGGGGCACTCGGCCGGCATCTCGAAGGGCTTCTCCGTGCCGTCGCGGAGGTCGGCCACCGGGCCGAGGATCTCCGGGATGACGTCACCGGCCTTGCGCAGCACCACGGTGTCGCCGATGAGCACGCCCTTGGCCTTGACGACGTCCTGGTTGTGCAGCGTGGCGAACTCGACCTCCGAGCCGGCCACCGTCACCGGCTCGACCTGCGCGTACGGCGTGACCCTGCCCGTACGCCCCACGCCCACGCGGATGTTGATGAGCTTGGTGTTGACCTCCTCGGGCGCGTACTTCCAGGCGATCGCCCAGCGGGGCGCCCGCGAGGTCGAGCCGAGGCGGCCCTGGAGCGGGATCTCGTCGAGCTTCACGACGACCCCGTCGATCTCGTGCTCCACGGAGTGGCGGTTCTCGCCGTAGAACGCGATGAACTCCCGTACGCCGTCGAGGTCGTCGACCCGCTTCGCGTATTGCGTGGTCGGCAGGCCCCACCCGTGCAGGAGGGTGTACGCCTCGGAGAGACGGGCGAGCGGGTCGTAGCCCTCCAGGGCGCCGATGCCGTGGACCACCATGTGCAGCGGGCGCGTGGCGGTGACGCGCGGGTCCTTCTGGCGGAGCGAACCGGCCGCCGCGTTGCGCGGGTTGGCGAACGGCTTGTCGCCGCCCTCCACCAGACGGGCGTTCAGCTCCTCGAACTTCTCCATCGGGAAGTAGACCTCGCCGCGGATCTCCACCAGGTCCGGGACGCGGTCGCCCGTCAGCCGGTCCGGGATCTCGGCGATCGTCCGCACGTTGGACGTGATGTCCTCGCCGGTGCGGCCGTCGCCACGGGTCGCCGCGCGGGTGAGACGCCCGTGCTCGTACGTCAGGTTGACGGCCAGGCCGTCGACCTTCAGCTCGCACAGGAAGTGGTGCTCGGAGGCACCGACGTCCTTGTGGACACGCTCCGCCCACGCCGCCAGTTCCAGGTCGTCGAAGGCGTTGTCGAGGGAGAGCATGCGTGAGCGGTGCTCCACGGAGGTGAACTCCGTCTCGTACGCCCCCGAGACCTTCTGGGTCGGGGAGTCGGGCGTGCGCAGCTCCGGATACTCCTCCTCCAGCGCCTCCAGGGAGCGCAGGAGCTTGTCGAACTCCGCGTCGCTGACGACCGGAGCGTCGTTCACGTAGTACCGGAAGCGATGCTCCTCGATGCGCTCGGCGAGCTGGGCGTGCCTGTCGCGCGCCTCGGCGGGCACCGATGTGGTCTGTGCGTGCTGTTCGCCGGCCACCGTGTCGTCCTCCGTTACTCCGGGTTGTCCGCGAGTGATCTCGCCGCCTGGACGCAGTGGGCGAGCGCCTCCCATGCGTACCGCGGGGAAGCGCCCGCGAGTCCGCACGACGGAGTGACCGTGACCGCCTCCGCGAGAAGCCCCGGATGCAGCCCCAGCCTGCGCCACAGCGTTCTGACACCACTGACGCTACCGGCAGGGTCTGACAATGGGCCGTCCGTGCCGGGCACGACACCGGCGAAGAGCCGCATGCCGCCTTCCACCGCCTCACCGATCGCGTCGTCGTCACGCTCGGTGAGGAGCGAGAAGTCGAAGGAGACGGCGGCGGCGCCGGCCCTGCGGAGGAAGGCGAACGGGACGTCCGGCGCGCAGGAGTGGACGACGACGGGCCCGTCGCCGTGCACGCCGATGACCTCCCGGAGAATCGCCTCGGCGATCTGGCGGTCGGGGACACGGTGGGTGCGGTAGCCGCTGGCGGTCCGCACCTGGCCGCGCAGTACGGCCATGAGGGACGGTTCGTCGAGTTGCAGGACGAGTTGGGCGCCCGGGATGCGGCGGCGCAGTTCGTCGAGGTGCAGGCGGATGCCCTCGGCGAGGGAACCGGCGAGGTCGCGGCAGGCGCCGAGGTCGGAGAGGGCGAGCTCACCGTTCCTGAGTTCGAGGGCGGCGGCCAGCGTCCAGGGGCCGACTGCCTGCACCTTGACCTGCCCCTCGTACCCCTGGGTGAACTCCTCCAGTGCGTCGAGGTCCTCGCCGAGCCAGGAGCGGGCCCGCTTGGTGTCCCGTCCCGGGCGGTCGCCGAGGCGCCAGCCGCTGGGCTCCACACGCGCGTACATCTCGACGAGCATTCCGGCGGTGCGGCCGATCATGTCGGCGCCGGGGCCGCGGGCGGGGAGTTCGGGCAGGAAGGGGAAGTCGTCGAAGGTCCCGGTGGCCGCCTTGACGGCTTCCCGGGCGTCGCCGCCGGGCAGGGAACCGATGCCGGTGGCGGGGCCGAAGGTGGGGTTCGCGTTCACGTGGGGCAGCCTATGTTTCTTCGCCCCCGCCGCCCCTACCCGTCCCATCCCGTCCTCGGGGGCGCTGCCCCCGAAGCCCCGCTCCTCAAACGCCGGAGGGGCTGATTTTCAGCCTGTCCGGCGTTTGAGGACGAGGCCCCTTCAGGGCCGAAGCGGGGGTCTGGGGGCGGCAGCCCCCAGGGATGGGACGGGTAGGGGCGGCGGGGGCGAGAATCCGAGGTCAGCGGCCCGGGCGTACCGTCACGTCGTTGATCTCCGCGTCCCGGGGGAGGTCCAGGGTCAGCAGGATCGTCGTCGCCACCGACTCCGGGTCGATCCACTTCGACGGGTCGTACTCCTTGCCCTCCTGCTGGTGCACCTTCGCCTGCATCGGACTCGCCGTACGCCCCGGATACACCGTCGTCACCCGCACCCCCGCCCCGTGTTCCTCCTGGCGCAACGAGTCCGCCAGAGCCTTCAGCCCGTGCTTGGACGCGGCGTACGCGGACCAGTTGGCATGCGCGTTCAGGCCCGCGCCGGAGTTGACGAACACCACCTGCCCCTGGGCGACACGGAGTTGGGGCAGGAAGTGACGGGTCAGTTCGGCGGGGGCGATCAGGTTGACGTTGAGCTGGTGACGCCAGGACTTGGGGGTCAGGTCGCCGACCGGGCCCAGATCGACCACTCCCGCGATGTGCAGCAGGGAGTCCACCCGGTCCGGCAGCGTCTGGTGGGAGAACGCCCAGGACAGCCGGTCCGGGTCCGACAGATCGCCCACCAGCGTCGTCGCCCCCGGGAACTGTGCCGCCAGCTCCTTCGCGCGGCCCGCGTCACGCGCGTGCAGCACGAGTTCGTCCCCGCGCGCGTGCAGCCGCCTCGCCACCGCCGCACCGATGCCCGAACCCGCCCCGGTGATCACATGAGTAGCCATGCCCGCCATGCTCGCATCATCGCCAGTCCCCAGCCGTTCCCACTCCCCCGGCGGGAACAACCCCGGCCCCGCGAACGCTCTTCGGGTATGGCTGAAGGACACACGATCACCATCGAGCAGACCGCCGCCCGCGTCCGGGCCGTCCACGGCGGCCAGGTGCTCGCCGAGAGCGAGCGCGCCCTCGTCCTGCACGAGACCGGCTGTCCCCCGCGGTACTACCTCCCCGCCGAGGACGTCCGCCTCGACCTGCTGACGCCCTCCGAGACCCACACGTACTGCCCCTTCAAGGGCACGGCGTCCTACTGGTCCCTCCCGGACGCCGCCGACCTCGTCTGGGGGTACCCCGAGCCGAAGCCGGAGGTGGCCCTGATCAAGGACCACTTCTGCTTCTACGAGATCGAGACCCTGTAGACCTCCCGGGGCGTCCCGCTCCACCGCTTCCGTAACGCCCCCGCGCCTCCTGCGGGGTGGCCGTACGTCGGCTCAGGCCACGCCCGCCGCGGCACGGTTCGTCGTGGCGATCGTCGCCGAGCCGACGACGCGTGTGCCGTCGTACAGGACGATCGCCTGGCCCGGCGCCACCCCGCGCACCGGCTCGGTGAACCTGACCTCCAGGGTGCCGTCGACCAGTTCGGCGCTCACCTCCGTCTCGCCGCCGTGGGCGCGCAGCTGGGCGGTGTAGGTGCCGGGGCCGGTGGGGGCCGCTCCGCACCAGCGGGGCCTGATCGCGGTGAGGGCGTCGACGTCGAGGGCGGCGGCCGGGCCGACCGTCACCGTGTTGTCCACCGGGGAGATGTCGAGGACGTAGCGCGGCTTGCCGTCGGCGGCCGGGGTGCCGATGCGCAGGCCCTTGCGCTGGCCGATGGTGAAGCCGTACGCGCCCTCGTGCGAGCCGATCTTCGCGCCGGACTCGTCGACGATGTCACCCTCGGCGCGCCCCAGACGGCCCGCCAGGAAGCCCTGGGTGTCGCCGTCGGCGATGAAGCAGATGTCGTGCGAGTCGGGCTTCTTGGCGACCGCGAGGCCGCGCCGCTCGGCCTCCGCGCGGATCTCGTCCTTGGTGGTGAGGGTGTCGCCGAGGGGGAACATCGCGTGGGCGAGCTGACGGTCGTCGAGCACCCCGAGGACGTACGACTGGTCCTTGGCCATGTCGGAGGCGCGGTGCAGCTCGCGCGTGCCGTCCTCATGGACGATCACCTGCGCGTAGTGGCCCGTGCAGACCGCGTCGAAGCCTAGGGCGAGGGCCTTGTCGAGGAGTGCGGCGAACTTGATCTTCTCGTTGCAGCGCAGGCACGGGTTGGGGGTGCGCCCCGCCTCGTACTCGGCGACGAAGTCGTCCACCACGTCCTCGCGGAAGCGGTCGGCGAGGTCCCACACGTAGAAGGGGATACCGATGACGTCGGCCGCTCGGCGGGCGTCGCGGGAGTCCTCGATGGTGCAACAGCCACGCGCGCCCGTGCGGAACGACTGCGGGTTCGCGGAGAGGGCGAGGTGGACGCCCGTGACGTCGTGGCCGGCTTGTGCCGCGCGGGCGGCGGCTACGGCGGAGTCCACGCCGCCGGACATGGCGGCCAGTACGCGGAGGGGCTGCTGCGAGGTGTGAGTCATAACCCTTCAAGGGTACGGGGCGCCGGGAACCGGGGCGCGCGAGTATCCGTTGACGATCACATGGAGGAAACACATGCCACGCGGGACGGCGACCGGCGGATCGGACGGCGCGCCCTGCTCGTCGGCGGGGCGGTGGCCGCCGTCGCCACGGGCGTGCTCGCGCGGGACGAACTGACGCGGCTGTGGTGGCGGGTGCCCGGGGTGTCGAAGCCGCGCAAGGCGGGTGAGGTCGACTACGCGGGGGCGCGCTGGGTGGCGGCCTCGTCGGCGAACTGGCGGATGGCCGACCGGCCCGACGACTACGGCGTGGACCGGGTAATCATCCACGTCACGCAGGGCGGCTACGCGAGCGCGGTGAAGGTCTTCCAGGACCCGGGGCACGGCGCGGCGGCACACTACATAGTCCGCAGGAACGGGCAGGTCACGCAGATGATCCGCGAGCTGGACGTGGCGTTCCACGCGGGCAACCGGGAGTACAACGAGCGGAGTGTCGGCATCGAGCACGAGGGCTTCGTGGAGAAGCCGGAGGACTTCACGGACGCGATGTACACCGCCTCCGCGCGGCTGACGGCCGGGGTCTGCGCACGGTACGGCATACCCGTCGACCGGGAACACATCATCGGGCATGTGGAGGTACCGGGCACGGACCACACCGACCCCGGGAAGGGCTGGGACTGGAAGAAGTACCTGCGGCTCGTCGAAGAGGCCTCCGCCGGCACCGCGTGAAGATCATCGTGACGCATGTCACAGTCGCCGAGATCGTGAGCGATTGATGAGCGCCGGCCGCCCGAAGTGTCCCGCACCCCGATCCTGACCAGCTCACCGGCAACTCGCCTGCGCTCTCATGGAGTTGAGGATCGGATCGGGGATTTCGGTTTCCACAGGTTTTCGCGGGACTTCAAAAGTTCGGCCCAGTCCTTACACAGCCCTTGGCCCAAAGCTCCGCTGCCATGAGCGAAACGAAGAGCAAAGGTCTGCACCGGCGGAAGTTCCTCGGCGGAATGGCCGGGGCGGGGCTGGCGGCGGTCGGCGCGGCGGGGGCGACCTTCGCCCTGCTGACCGACGGCAACGCCTTCAAGGCCTCCGCGGCCGGCACCACCCTGAACATCCCGGACCTGCTGGAGGGCACCACCTCCGACGGCACCACCACGTTCACCCTGACCGCGCAGACCGGGACGGGCGAGGTGGTCAGCGGCGTCACCAGTACGACGGCCGGCTACAACGGGTCCTACCTCGGCCCGACCATGAAGTGGACCAACGGCAGCACCGTCCTGCTGAACATCACCAACAGCCTGGGCGCCGACACCACCGTCCACTTCCACGGCGCCCACATCCCGCCCAAGATGGACGGCGGCCCGCAGAACGCCTTCGCCGACGGCACGACCTGGTCGCCCACGTTCGAGATCAAGGACGAGGCCAAGACCCTCTGGTACCACCCGCACGCCCTGGGCACCACGGCCGAGCAGGTCGTCCACGGTCTGGCCGGGATGATCATCGTCGAGGACGACTCGGACGCCTCGGCGGCGTTGCCGAGCGAGTACGGCGTTGACGACATCCCGCTGATCCTGCAGTGCCTGGCCTCCAGCACCTCGGGCGACGTCAAGTACAACCTGGCCGGCTACCTCACCTCCGGCCTGGTCTATCCGGTGCTGTGCAACGGCACCAACGTCGACGCCACCACCCTCAACTTCACGGCCACCAAGACCCGTACACGGTTCCGGGTGCTCAACGCCTCCCCCTCCGACATCATGACCCTCCAGCGCAGCGACGGCGGGACCCTCACCCAGATCGCCACCGACCAGGGCTACCTGACCACGGCCACCGAGGTGACCTCCATCCGGCTGGTGGCGGGCGCCCGCGCCGAGTTCGTCCTCGACCTCACCGACGCGGTGACCCTGCAGACCGTCGTCACCACCGGCTGGGTGCGCGGCGGCAGCGGGACGTACGACTTCCTGACCGTCACGCCGGACGCCTCCGACACCCCGGCCGACCTGCCGAGCTCGCTCAACACGATCACCCGGTACGACACGACGGACTTCGCCACCCGCACGGTCACGCTGGGCCAGGTGGGCGCGGCGATGAACATCAACGGCAAGTCCGGCACCACCATGGCCTCGATGGCGACGATCATGACCACCCTGGACGCCGAGGAGGTCTGGACGATCTCCAACACCACCCAGCTGGAACACTCCTTCCATCTGCACGACGTGCCGTTCCAGCTGATCGCGATCAACGGAGTCGCGCCCACCGGCACCGACCTGGGCTGGTTCGACACCTACGAGGTGGTCGGCGGCGGCTCGATCAAGATCGCGATGAAGTTCACCGACTTCACCGACGACACGTACATGTACATGCTCCACTGCCATCTGCTGCAGCACGAGGACGAGGGCATGATGGCCGCCCTCATGGTGATGGACAGCTGACGCCTCCCGGCGGCCCCGAAGGACGGCTGCCGCCGGCGTTGGAAGTGCCGACGGCAGCCGTCCGTATGCCGTCGCCGAGCGGCACGTGCAGGGCGTTGGCCCGCGGGGGGAGCCGGTCGAACCGCCCGACCACCCCGGCGGCGCCGCCCGACGGACCCGCCGCCGAAGCCGCCCCCGGCTAACTCAGCCCGGCCGCCCGCGCCCGTTCCACCACGGGGCCGATCGCCTTCGTCACCGCCTCCACGTCCGCCTGAGTGGAGGTGTGGCCGAAGGAGAAGCGGAGGGTGCCGCGGGCCAGGTCGGGGTCCGTGCCGGTGGCCAGGAGGACATGGCTGGGCTGGGCCACACCGGCCGTGCAGGCGGACCCCGTCGAGCACTCGATGCCCTGGGCGTCCAGCAGCAGCAGCAGGGAGTCGCCCTCGCAGCCGGGGAAGGTGAAGTGCGCGTTGGCGGGCAGCCGGTCGGCCGGGTCGCCACCCAGCACGGCGTCCGGCACCACCCTGCGCACCTCCTCGATCAGGGAGTCGCGCAGGACGCCGATCTCGTGCGCGAACCACTCCTGCTGCTCGGCGGCGATCCGCCCGGCCACCGCGAAGGAGGCGACGGCCGGCACGTCGAGAGTCCCGGAGCGTACGTGCCGCTCCTGCCCGCCGCCGTGCAGCACGGGTACGGGGCTGTACTCGCGGCCCAGCAGCAGCGCGCCGATGCCGTACGGGCCGCCGATCTTGTGGCCGGAGACGGTCATCGCGGCGAGCCCCGAGCCGGCGAAGGAGACGGGCACCTGGCCGAAGGCCTGCACGGCGTCGGCATGCAGCGGAACGTCGAACTCGCTTGCCACGTCGGCGAGTTCACGAACCGGCATGATCGTGCCGATCTCGTTGTTGGCCCACATCACGGTGGCCAGGGCCACACTGCCGGGGTCACGGGCGATGGCCTCGCGCAGGACGTCGGGGTGGACCCGGCCGTACGGGTCGACCGGCAGGTACTCGACGACGGCGCCCTCGTGCTCGCCGAGCCAGTGCACGGCGTCGAGGACGGCGTGGTGCTCGACGGGGCTGGCGAGGACGCGGACGCGGGCCGGATCGGCGTCCCGCCGGGCCCAGTACAGCCCCTTGACGGCGAGGTTGTCGGCCTCGGTGCCGCCCGAGGTGAACACGACCTCGCTGGGCCGGGCGCCGAGCGACTCGGCGAGCGTCTCCCGGGCCTCCTCGACCGTGCGCCTGGCCCTGCGGCCGGCCGCGTGGAGTGAGGAGGCGTTACCGGTGACACCCAGCTGCGCGGTCATAGCCGCGACCGCCTCCGGAAGCATCGGGGTGGTCGCGGCGTGGTCGAGGTATGCCATGGTGCCGTGATTCTACGGCGCCCCGATGACCCGCCCATGGCCGAGGCCTTACTGCGCCCGGTCCAGCCACGTACAGTGCGCCCCCACCGCGGCTCCGTTCATACATGTCCCTTACCAGCAAACTCCCCCTAAGCTACTACCAGGCCTTACGCTTCCCGAACATTGTTCGGACATACTGAATGTGGGTAAGAATGACGGTGCAGTCCGTTCAGCGCGCGGCCCGTATTCTGCGGGAGCTGGCGGCTTCGGGCCCTCGCCTGGGTGTCACGGACCTCGCTGACCGGATCGGTGTCTCGAAGCCCACCGCGCACGCCTTGCTGCGCACCCTGGAGGCCGAGGGGCTGGTGCGCCAGGAGAGGGAGACCAGCAAGTACCTCCTGGGCCCGGCCCTGCTGCGGCTCGGCAACTCCTACCTGGAGACCCAGGAGCTGCGGTGCCGGTCGGTCGCCTGGGCCGACACCCTGGCCGAGCGCACCGGCGAGGCGGTGTGGGTCGCCGTACTCGACGATCGTCGGCACGTGCTGGTCGTGCACCATGCCTTCCGGCACGGGAGCGGGGTGCAGATCCTGGAACTCGGCGCCAGCATTCCGTGGAACACCTGCGCGCTCGGCAAGGCGGTCGTCGCGTTCCTGCCCCAGAGCCAGCAGAAGGACCTGCTGGAGGGGGAGTTGGCCCGGCTGACCGGGCAGAGCGTGGTCGATCCCGCCGTTCTGGCGGAGCAACTGGCCCGGACCCAGCGCATCGGTTACGCGCTGGAGGACCAGGAGAGCGCCCTCGGCGAGGCCGGTATCGCCTCGCCGGTGTTCGACCGGCACGGCGGCCCGACGGGGGCCATCGGTATCGTCGGCCCCGTGGAGCGGCTGCTCACGGAGGCGGACCAGCAGCAGCACGCCGTCGCCGTACGCGAGGTGGCGACCCAGCTCTCCCGTGAACTCGGTGCCGGCCGGGGCGTGGCCTGGCGCGTCTGCGACTGAGCGCCGACCGCCCGTCCCCCGGGCCGCCCGGACCGACAGCACTGCCCCGTGCGACGTTTCAGGGCGTCACGCGGGGCAGTGCCGGGTGACCGGAGCCGGTCACGGAGCGGACGTCAGACCTGGGTGCCCAGGAGTCGTACGACGTCCACGACCCGGTGGGAGAAGCCCGACTCGTTGTCGTACCAGCCGAAGACCTTCACATGGCGGCCCCCGCCCGTGACCGTGGTCAGCTGGGAGTCGAAGACGCAGGACGCCGGGTCGCCGACGATGTCGGTGGAGACGAGCGGGGCGTCCGTGTAGCGCAGGACACCGGCCAGCGGTCCGGCGGCGGCCTCGGCGAACAGGTCGTTGATCTCCTCGACGGTGGTCGGGCGCCCCACGTACGCCGTGAGGTCGGTCATCGAGCCGACCGGCACCGGTACGCGCAGCGAGGCGCCCGCCAGGCGGCCGTTCAGCTCGGGCAGGACGAGGCCGATGGCCTTCGCCGCGCCGCTGGACGTGGGCACGATGTTGAGCGCGGCCGAACGGGCGCGCCGGAGGTCCTTGTGCGGGCCGTCCTGGAGGTTCTGGTCCTGGGTGTAGGCGTGCACGGTGGTCATCAGACCGTGCTCCAGGCCGAGGCCCTGGTGCAGCACCTGGGCGAGCGGGGCCAGGCAGTTCGTCGTGCAGGACGCGTTGGAGACGATGTGGTGGACGGCCGGGTCGTAGCTCGTGTGGTTGATGCCGTACGCGAGGGTGAGGTCCTCGTTCGACGCGGGGGCGGAGATGAGCACCTTGCGGGCGCCCGCCTCCAGGTGCGCCGCGGCCTTCTTGCCGTCGGTGAAGAAGCCGGTGGACTCCACGACCACGTCGATGCCCAGCTCGCCCCACGGCAGCTTGGCGGGGTCGCGCTCCGCGTGCACGACGATCCGGCGGCCGTCGACGACCAGGGTGTCGCCGTCGACCTCGACCTGGGCGTTCAGCCGGCCCATGGTGCTGTCGTAGGCGAGCAGGTGGGCGAGGGTCTTCGCGTCGGTGAGGTCGTTCACCGCCACGACGTCGAGGTCGGCGCCCTGGGCGAGTGCCGCCCTGAAGAAGCCCCGGCCGATGCGGCCGAACCCGTTGATGGCGACCTTGATGCTCATGATTCCTTCGTCTCTTCTCTGGGTGCGGGAGGGGATCCGGGTGCCGCTCGCGCTACTTGCGGGCCGCGAGCAGTACGCCGACGCCGCCCAGGACCAGGCCGATGATCGCCGACAGGCTCAGCGTCTGGTCGATGACGATCCAGGCGAGCAGGGCGGTGACGGCCGGGGTCAGGAAGAAGAGCGTGCCGACGCGGCTGGCGTCCTGCTTCTTGAGCATGAAGTTGAGCAGCAGGAACGTGCCCACCGAGTTGATCAGCACGATCCAGGCCAGCGCGCCGCCGAAGGCACCCCAGTCGGTGACCTTGGGGTCCTCCAGGATCAGGGTCATCACGCCCATCACCGGGGCGCCCGCGAGGAAGTGCACGGCGGTACCGCTGCGGACGTCCACACCCTGGGTGTAGCGCTTCTGGTAGACCGTGCCGACACTCAGGCCGAGCAGGCCGACGAAGGACAGCACGATGGCGCTGGTGGAGAAGTGCAGCGCCCCGGCGACGGCGAGCGCGACGCCCGCGCCGCCGATGGCGAAGCCGAGCCACTGCCGCTTGGTGATCTCCTCACCCAGCAGGAACCCCGCCAGCAGGGCGATCAGCACGGGGTTGAAGCCCTGGATGAGCGCGACGACACCGCCGGGCAGGCCCGCGCCGATGGCCGTGTAGAAGGCGCCGAACTGCACGGCCTGCATCAGCAGACCGACGACGATCACATGGAGCAGCATCCGCCCCCTGGGCCAGGGCGCCTTGGTGACCAGGGCGACGATCGTGAGCAGCACACCGGCGACCGCGAAGCGGGAGAAGGTCAGCAGCAGGGGCGGGGCGGCGTCGGTGCCGATGACCGCCGCGATGAACGCACTGCTCCAGAGGACCACGAAGACGGCGGGGATCGCCGCCGAGACCCAGGCCGGCGCCACGGCGGCCTGCGGCGCCTCGACGTCGGTGGCCGCATCGGCCTCTGCGAGTTTCAGGTCGTCGCGTTCCATCACAGGGGTGGCCTCTCGTCGAGCAAGTAACCAGTCAGGTGGGTTATTCGGACCCTACCGACGGCCCAGCAACCAGTCAATGCGGTTATGTCTGAAGTCCAGGTAACCATTCAGTGAGGTTATTTTTTACTTCTCGCAACCTGCCCGTGCGGTTACCCTCGGGGGATGATGAAGTTCGCATTTGTCAGCGGCAGCGCGGCCCTCGACTTCGTCGGTACGGTCCAGAACCGACGTGACGACGCGCTGGACCTGCTCACCGCACCGGCCGACCTCACCGACTGGTCCGTCGCCTCCGGATCCCTCGACTCCCCCGCGTCGGCGACCAGGGCGGACCTGACCACGGCTCTGCACCTGCGCGAGGCGATCTACCGGCTGGTGGTCGCCTCGACCAACGGATCCCTGTTGCCCCCCGAGGACTGCGCCGTCGTCAACCGCGCGGCCGCCCGCAACCCGGTGCGCTGCGAACTGCTGCCCGACGGCACCGTCGTACGCCACGGCACGATCGGGGCCGTCCTGTCGACGCTGGCCCGTGACGCCGTCGAGCTGATCACCCGTACGCCGGAGCAGGTGAAGGAGTGCGCGGCGCCCCGGTGCACCCGGTTGTACGTCGACCGGTCCCACCGCGGCTCCCGGCGCTGGTGCGACATGACGCGCTGCGGCAACCGGGCCAAGGCCGCCCTGTACCGCTCGCGGCACGCCTGACCCGTACGACGGACGGGGGCGGGTGGTCGCCCACCCGCCCCCGCCCCCGGTCCGCCGCGCTCACACCACCTGGACCGGGCGCTCCCAGACGACCAGGCCGACGCACCCCTTGGGGCTGCGGGGCGCGTGCACGCTGTTCGGCGGCATCACGAGGAGGCTGCCCGCCGCGTAGACGCCGTCGTCGGTCTCCAGCTCGCCGCTGAGCACATAGATCAGCTCGAAGCCGGGGTGGAGGTGGGAGGGGGCCTTGGCGCCCGGGAGGTAGTGCATGACCGCGGCGGCCGGGCCGTCCTCGCCGGTCTGCGCGACGGTGTACAGCGGGGCCATCTCGGCCTGGGTCCGCCCGTCGGCCACGACCGGCTGGAAGACCAGCTCCTGCGGGGCGAAGGACAGACCGGGCATACCGGTGAACAGGGTGGGCAGCGGGGCGCCGACGTAGTCCTCGGTGGAGGTCGCCGCTGAGGTCGAGGGCGGTGTCATGGGGGTGTTCCCTTCGGTTGCGTCGTACGGGGCTTGCGGAGGGGAGGTCGAGGGGCGGGGGCGCGGGGCGGTCAGTCGCCGACGCGGCCCGGGGTGCCGTCCGTCCAGCGGTCCGCGAAGCCGTCCGCGACGGCCTGGCTGCGGAACGCGTACGTCTTCAGCAGCCAGCGCGAGCGGGACCGTTCGGCGTCGATGACCTCGATCTTCTCCCGGCTGTGCAGACCGTTCTGGTTGGCGAAGATCAGCAGGTCGCCCTCCAGGATGCGGTGCCGCTTCTTCTCCGCCCGGGTGAGCGCGTTCTTCAGCTCGATCAGCGCGTCCTTGGCCTCGCCGGGCGCGTCCGGCGCGACCGTGGTGTGCGTGTCCAGGTACCGGATGCCGTAGTCGCCCTCGAAGACGGCGTGCTTGTCGGAGACGGTCAGCTCGCTGTTGTTGTCCCGCGAGACCACGTCGAAGGGGGTGACGAAGTGCCGCTCCCCCAGGACGCGCAGGGTGTCCTCGGAGAGGGCGGCGCGCAGGGTGCGGGCCTCGACCAGGCTGGTGACGGTGTACTCCTCCAGCGGGCAGCGCATGCCCAGGAGGGTGATGTAGTCGGCGCGCACGGGGTGGGCGGTGCGGTCGTTGTGGAAGACGAGTTCGCCGTCGCTGTAGCCGGTCTGCTTGCCGTGGTACTTGTTGATCGAGTAGACGTCGGTGAAGAAGTCCCCGTTGAAGCGGGTCGCGTAGGACATCAGCGGGGTCGCGGTCAGCTGCCCCATGAGTTCGAGGAAACCCTCGGCGACGAAGGTGTGCTTCCGGGCGTACTTGTCGGCCTGCGGGTCGTCGTGGCCGAGCTCCGGGAGGTCCTTGTCCACCGGGCAGTTGCGCAGCACATGGGTGTCCGAGACACCCTGCTCGCGCTCGGCGCGGATCCGGTCGGCCGCCGCGACCAGCGAGGCCGGCACCTTGCCCGCCGTCGCCTGCCGCACGGCGGCGGAGAAGGCCGGGTAGTCGGTGTACGGATTGGTCTCGACGGTTTCGAGCACCCCGTACA
This sequence comes from Streptomyces kryoterrae, assembly GCF_054072135.1. Lineage (NCBI taxonomy): Bacteria > Bacillati > Actinomycetota > Actinomycetes > Kitasatosporales > Streptomycetaceae > Streptomyces > Streptomyces kryoterrae. Next base: position 2,960,427 of record NZ_CM133358.1, read on the forward strand.
GCTCGTCCTTCTCCCGGTCGCTGATGGAATGGCACGGCTGCATCGGCGTCACACGTTCCCTTCGGTGTCGGCGGTGGCTGCGAGGTCGGTGGTCCGCGGCGCGCCCAACGCCGCGTCCACGGTGGTCACTTCGGCGGTGCGGCGCAGCAACGTCAGCGCCGCCTCGTGCAGTTCGGGGTCCGAGGTGGCGGTGGCGTCCTCCAGGACCTCGACGAGGAAGTCCCGGTCGTGCGCCTCGCGCGCGGTGGAGAGGACGACGAGGTCCGTGGTCACGCCGGTCAGCAGCAGGGTGTTCACGCCCCGGGCGCGCAGGATCAGTTCGAGGTGCGTGCCGTGGAACGGGTTCACCCGGCGTTTGGCGACCACCGGTTCGTCGGCCAGGGGCTTCAGCGACTCGTGCACCTCGGTGCCCCAGGTGCCCAGGATCAGCCGGTCACCGTCGGCCGCCTCGGTGAACAGGGGTGAGGTCTCGGGCCAGTCGGCGAGACCCGGGGAGAAACCGACGACCACGTACACGACCGGGATGCCGGCCGCGCGGGCCCGGTCCACGGCACGCCGGGCGTGGCCGAGGACGCCCCGGCTCTCGATCTGGTCGAGGCAGACGTCGTTGTACTTGCCCTCGGGGTGCGAGATCTCGTTGATCAGGTCCAGCACGAGCAGGGCGGGACGCCGTGTCACCGCGGCCTGGGTCGTCGTCATACGGCACTCCTCGTCCGGGGCAGGAGCGGCCGACGGGCGCGCTCGTGCAGGGTGATCTCCGCTTCGTGGCGCAGGGTGTCGCCGATGGTGTCGGTGCCGTTCAGCAGCCGTCGGCGGGCCGCCTCGGGCACCTCGAACTCCTCGGTGCGGTCGGCGAACCGGACCTGCTGTGCCTCCAGGTCGACGGTGACCGGCGTACTCGGGTCGGCCTCGGTGAGCACCCACAGCAACTCGATCGCCAGCGCCGGGAGTTGCACCGGGAGCAGACCGCGCATCAGGGCGTTCTCGCGGAAGATGTCGCCGAACCGTGGGGCGAGTACGACCAGGAAGCCGGCCTTCTGCAGCGCCCAGACCGCGGACTCCCGGGAGGAGCCGGTGCCGAACTCGTTGCCGGCCACCAGAATGGTCGCCCCCTGGTACTGGGGCTGGTTGGTGGCGAACGCCGGGTCGTCGCGCCAGTCGGCGAACAGGCCGTTGCCCTGTCCGGTCAGCTGGAAGTAGGGGACGAAGCGGGCGGGGATGATCTGGTCGGTGTCGACGTTGCTGCGCCGCAGCGGCAACGCCGTACCGACGTGCACGGTGAACCGGTTCATGACCGTCCGTCTCCCAGATCGGCGGGGGCGGTGATCCGGCCGGTGACCGCGCTGGCCGCCGCCACCTCCGGGGAAGCGATGTGGGTACGGGCCTGCTTGCCCTGCCGGCCCTCGAAGTTGCGGTTGCTGGTGGACACGGCACGCTGGCCGGCCTTCATCCGGTCCTCGTTGAGGCCGCAGCACATCGAGCAGCCCGCGATGGGCCGGAAGTCGGCGCCCGCCCCGGTGAAGACCTTGTCGAGGCCCTCGTCCACGGCCTGCCGGTGCACGGCGGCCGAACCGGGCACGACGAGCATCCGTACCCCGTCGGCGACCCGGCGTCCGCGCAGCACGTCGGCCGCCGCGCGCAGGTCCTCGATCCGGCCGTTGGTGCAGGAGCCGACGAACACCGTGTCGATCCCGATGTCCTGGAGCCGGCTGCCCGGACGCAGGTCCATGTACGTCAGCGCGCGCTCGGCCGCCGTCCGCTCCTCGGGGGTGGCGAACTCGTCCGGGCTCGGCACCCGGGCGTCCACCGGCGCGCTCTGCGCCGGGTTGGTCCCCCAGGAGACGTACGGCCGGATCGTCGAGGCGTCGAGGACGACCTCCCGGTCGAACTCCGCGTCCGGGTCGGTGCGCAGGCTCTTCCAGTACGCCACCTCCGCGTCCCAGTCCGCGCCCTCGGGCATGCCGGGGCGGGTGCGCAGATAGGCGAACGTCGTCTCGTCGGGGGCGACGACACCGGCCTTGGAGCCGGCCTCCACGGACATGTTGCAGAGGGTCATCCGGCCCTCCATGGAGAGGGCGTCGACGGCCTCGCCCCGGTACTCGATGATGTGCCCCTGGCCGCCACCGGTGCCGATGCGCGCGATCAGCGTCATCACCAGGTCCTTGGCGGTCGCGCCCGCCGGGAGGGTGCCCGTGACGGTGACCGCCATGTCCTTCGGGCGGCCCGTCCACAGGGTCTGCGTGGCCAGGACGTGTTCCACCTGGCTGGTGCCGATCCCGAAGGCCAGCGCCCCGAAGGCGCCCAGTGTGGTGGTGTGCGAGTCGCAGCACACGACGGTCATCCCGGGCCGGACCAGGCCCTGTTCCGGCCCGATGACATGCACGATGCCGTGCCCGTCGTCACCGCGCCGGTGCACCGGGATCCCGAAGGCGTCGCAGTTGTCCCGCAGTTGGGCGGCCTGACGGCGGCCCGCCGGGTCGTCGAACAGACCGTTCAGGGAGATGGTGGGCACGTTGTGGTCCTCGGTGCCCACCGTCAGGTCGGGACGCCGTACGGTGCGGCCGGCGGCCCGCAGACCGTCGAACGCCCTCGGCGTGTTCACCTCATGGAGCAGATGCAGGTCGACGTACAGCAGATCGTCGCCCCCGGACCCACCCCTGCGGACCGTGTGACCGGCCCACACCTTCTGCGCAAGCGTTGAACCCATGGCCGACAGGCTCGTCCACGCGGCACGGGGGTGGCATCGGCCGATGGTGGAGGTCTCCTCCCCCGGTGCACGGCGTTCCTCCTTCGGCGCAGCCCGGCCGTGCGGGGCGCCGGAGTCCTCCGTCGGTGGAAGACGCCGGGGCCCTGATCCCTCACCATGAACGCGCGGTCCGCACCTGTTCGGTCTGTCCTCAGCACATCCGGAGAAGAAGTGAACGGACACCTTGTCACCGGGCACCCCCACGCCACGGACGCGCCCCGGGCCGGTGAGCCCCTCACCGGCCGTCAACTGCCGCCCCTGCCAAGGGTGCTGGCCCTGCGGGGCGCCACCCAGGTGGACTCCGACGACCCCCGGCTCATCGTCTCGGCCACCACCGAGCTGCTCCAGGAGCTGTTCAACCGCAACGTGCTCGATCCGGCGGACCTGATCAGCATCTGGTTCACCGCCAGTCCGGACCTGACCGCCGACTATCCGGCGCGCGCCGCCCGCGAGATGGGCCTGGTCGACGTCCCCCTGATGTGCGCGGCCGAACTCGCCGTACCGCACGGGATTCCGCGCACCGTCCGCGTCCTCGTGCACACCCATTCCACCCGCTCCCGGTCCACCGCCGCGCACGTCTACCTGCGCGGCGCGGCAGCCCTGCGCCCGGACCTGGGGCCCGCCGGCCCGATCGAGCCGTAGACATCGAGCCGTGGACATCGAGCCCTGGACATCGAGCCGTGGACGAGGGGCGCGGCACGCGCTTCCCCGGAGGGCCGCTTCCCGTCCGGCCCGGGCGGCCTGGACGAGGCCGAACCCGCCCGAACCGTCCGGGACTTCATGTACGTGTCGCCCGCCGCGGCGGCGTCCGGTGCCGCCGACCGTCGCACGCTCCCCCACGCCGGACCGACACCGTCGCCTCCGGCGCCCCGATGAACGACCGACCCCGGCCGCCCGCACGCCCCGGCCCGAAGGAGCCCCACCGTGACCTCGTCGTACCCGCCCTCGCTGCCCCTCTACGACCCCACCGAGCCGCAACCCGCGACCCCGGACGCCTGGTCGGCCGCACCCGCGCACCAGCAGCCGCAGTGGAGCGATCCGCTCCGGGCCACCGCCGTGCGGGCCGAACTGGCCCGGCTGCCCGGTCTGGTGACCTGGGAGGAGACGGAGGTCCTGCGGATGCTGCTGGCCCAGGCCGCCGCCGGGGAGTACCAGGTGATCCAGGCCGGCGACTGCGCCGAGGACCCCGCGGAGTGCACCCCGTCGGCGGTCGCCCGCAAGGTCGGGGTGCTCGACGCGCTGGCCGGGATCATGAAGGTGAACACCGGCAGGCCGGTGATCAGGATCGGTCGGATCGCCGGCCAGTTCGCCAAACCGCGCAGCTCACCGACCGAATACGTGGACGGCGTGGAACTCCCGGTGTTCCGGGGGCCGTTGGTGAACGATCCGGCGCCGAACGCGGAGGCCAGGCAGGCCCGGGCCGAACGCATGCTGGAGTGCTACGCGGCGGCGCAGCGGGCCACCGCGTTCCTGCGAGGGCGCACCGGTGGCTGGAACCCGCCCACCGGGGCGCCGGTGTGGACCAGCCACGAGGCGCTCCTCCTCGACTACGAGCTGCCGTTCCTGCGGCGCACGCCCACCGGCCAGACCATGCTGACGTCCACGCATCTGCCGTGGATCGGTGAACGCACCCGTCAGCCGGACGCGGCCCACGCCCGGATGCTCGCCCAGGTCACCAACCCGCTCGCCTGCAAGGTCGGCCCCACCACCGAGCCCGACGCCCTGCTGCGCCTGTGCGACCTGCTGGACCCCGACCGGGAACCCGGCCGGCTCACCCTCATCGCCCGCATGGGCGCGGCCTCCGTGGCGTCGAGACTGCCCCGGCTGGTCACCGCACTCCGGGAGGCGGGGCATCCGGCGGCCTGGCTGTGCGACCCGATGCACGGCAACACGGTCACCGCGCCGTCGGGCCACAAGACCCGGCTCGTGCCGGTACTGATCGAGGAGGTCGTGGGCTTCCAGGCGGCCGTCGCCGGGGCCGGCGGGGTGGCCGCGGGACTGCACCTGGAGACCACCCCCGACGCGGTGACCGAGTGCGCCTGGGGAGCCGACGGCGTGGCCGGCGTGGCCGAGCACTACACCTCGCTGTGCGACCCCCGGCTCAACCCTCAGCAGGCGTTCACCGTGGCGGGCGCCTGGGGCGCCCCCTGACACGACGCGCCCTCAGGCCGACGAGGTGACGGCCCACCCCTTCGCCGCCAGAGCGAGGGATCTGAAGAGCAACTCCGTGGAGGCGGCGCCGGGATCGAGATGGCCGATGCTGCGCGGGCCGAGGTAGGAGGCGCGCCCCTTGCGGGCCTGCATCGGGATGGTGGCCAGGGCGCCGTCCCTGGCGGCCACCGCCGCGGCCTCCGCCGCGTCGGTCAGGTCCCTTGCCCTGGCGGTGACCCGGGAGCCCGCACCGACGCCGGCCGGCTGCGCCGACCGGAAGTCACGGAACGCGGCCACCGCCGGGGTGAAGGCGTCGACCATGGTCTTGTCGCCGGGCACCGCCGCCCCCAGCTTGACCGTGGCGGCGAGCCCGGCGGCGAGCGCGTCCGCGAACCGGTCCACGCCGACCTCGCTCACCGGCAGCGCGCCACCGATCGCCTGGAAGGCGCTGCCGTACAGCACCCCCGAGGCGCCGCCGACATGGGAACGGAGCAACGCCCCGGTCTCGGTGAACAGTTCACCGACCGTGCCCGGTTCCTCCTCGTCCCTCAGCAACAGTTCGCGTACGCGTGACAGGCCGCGACACAGGTTCACACCGTGGTCCCCGTCACCGATCGCGGAGTCGAGGGTGGTCAGCCGCCGTTTCTCCGTATGGGCCGCAGTCGCAAAGGCCCAGATCCAGTCCCTGGCCAGCACGCTGTCCACAACAGCACCCCTCAGCCACAGTCATCGCCCCCTGGAAAACAGACGCTATGCCTCACCATGATCATGGTCAACGACGTCTGCACCAAGGACGGACAAACTTTGCGAACGCACGATCGCAATCACGCCACAGTGGCCGGGATTCCACGCAGAGGGAAACCGGGCCAGGACATGGATCGTCACCATTGAGTCAAAACACGGTTCAGTATTGCTGAATCGTATTCGGCTGACTACGCTCCATGATCATGCCAAGCCTTATTCGCAGACATACGAAGGGCCTACAGCATGTCTCTCGAGCGTGACCTCTTCGGCCTGGACCATGCCGCGGAGACCACAGCGCGTGTGCTGGTGGCGGACCACGACCCCATCTCCCGGCACGTTCTGGCCCGCGTCCTCGGCGCTTCCCCACAGCTCGTGGTGACGGGCAGTGTCAACAACCACCAGCCGCTGCGGCAGTGGCCACTGGACCGGGTCGACGTGGTCGTCCTGGCGGTCGCCCCGCACGAGGAGTGCACCGGACTGGTCAGGCAGCTGGAGCTGCGGAAGGTGGGCGTACTGCTCATCGGCACCGGCTGGACCCAGCGACGCCTGGACGCGGCCTTCGAGGCGGGGGCCATGGGCTGTCTGGTGAAGAACATCAAGGTCGCCGGGCTCGCGGCGGCCATCCGCGCGGTGGCGTCCGGGCACACGGTGCTCTCGCCGGAACTGCACACCCTCTACGCCCGGCGGACGCCCGCCGCGCCGAGCCCGGCCCCGGCCGGCACGGAACACCCCCTGCACACACTCACCTCACGTGAGCGGGAGGTCATGCGCAATCTCGCGGAGGGCATGTCGACGGCGGAGACGGCGGTGCGGCTTCGGGTGTCACCGGCGACGGTGAAGAGTCATGTCTCTCACGTACTGACCAAGTTGGGCGCCCGGAACCGTCTCGAGGCGGTGCTGCTCTTCCAGCAGCGCGAGCGCTCGGCGGGATACGCGGTCCCCTGAGGCCCGATGGGCGCCGGTCGCGCCCACGCGGCGCAGCCGCATGCCGACACAGCCCCGCGCCCCCTTACCGGGGCGCGGGGCTGTGTCAGTCGTTCGGCCACTCTCCGGCCAGCCTGGCCAGACGCTCGCCCACTCCCTCCAGCACGTCCCGTGACGCGGCGAACGACAGGCGTACGTACCCTTCGCCGCCGGCACCGAACGCCGAGCCCGGCGCGACCGTCACCGCCGCCCGCTCCAGCAGGAGTCGGGCGAAGGCCGCCGAGGTCAGGCCGGTGCCCCGGATGTCGGCGAACGCGTAGAAGGCGCCCTCCGGCCAGGCACAGGTGACACCGGGCAGGGCGTTCAGGGCGGTGACCGTCAGCTCCCTGCGGACGGTGTACTCCTTCAGCATCGCGGAGACGTCGTCGGCCGCCCGGGTCAGCGCGGCCACTCCCCCGCGCTGCACGAAGGACGCGGCACAACTCACCGTGTGCTCCTGGACCTTGAGTGCCTGCGCGATCAGCGGACCGGGGCCGGCGAGGTAGCCCAGACGCCAGCCCGTCATGGCGTACGCCTTCGAGAAGCCGTTGACCGTCAGGGTCCGTTCCGCCGCCCCGGGCAGGCTCGCGAGGCTGAGGTGGCGGTGGCCGTCGTACACGATCTTCTCGTAGATCTCGTCCACGATCAGCACGAGGTTGTGCTCGACCGCGAACGCCACGATCTCCGCCGCCTCCTCCCCGTCCAGCACGTGGCCCGTCGGGTTGGCCGGGGTGTTGACCACCAACGCCCGGGTACGGTCGGTGAGTTGCCCCTCCAGCAGCTGCCGGGAGAGCCGGAAGCCGTCCTCCGCGCGGAGTTCCGCCGACACCGCCCGGGCCCCGATCAGTCCGGCCATCGCCGGATAGCTGACCCAGGCGGGCGTCGGCACGATCACCTCGTCGCCCGGGTCGAGCACCGTCATCAGCGCGGTGAACAACGCCTGCTTGGCGGAGGGGGTGACGATGATCCCGGTGGCCGGATCGACGTGGACGCCGTTCTCGGTGGCCAGCTTCTTCCCGATGGCGCCCAGGAGTTCGGGCAGGCCCCGGCTCGGGGTGTAGTGCGTGTCGCCGCCCTCCAGCGCCGACACGGCCTCCGCGATCACGGTCCGCGGGGTCGTGAAGTCCGGTTCCCCGCCGCTGAGATCGAGCACGGCGACACCTTCGCGGCGCAGCCGCTGGACGGTCTCCAGCAGGGCCACGGTCGCGGACCGCTCGACCCCCGAGAAGCGCTGTGCGACGCGTACGCCGCTCACCCGGTCCGTACCCACCCCGCCGCTCTCCCTCGACCGCCCTCTCGTCCCGTCGCTCATCCCGCCCGCCTCTCCGCCGGCCGCTCACCGGTGGCGCGCACGGCCGAGCTCGCCGGCCGTGCCTCCAGCGCGTGTTCCGCGATCCGGTCGGCGTCCCGGACGAAGTCGCTCCACATGCCGGGCCTGCTGCTGCCGACCTGCATGAACCAGCGGGTGTGCTCCGTGGGGATGCCGAGCACGTACATGCCCTCGTCGGCGCGGCCCTCGTGGTCGACGGGATGGAACGGGCTCCGGGTCACCGCGACCCCGCCCGTGTCGTAGACCTCGCCCGCCTCCCGATGACCGCCTTCCCGATGGACGTCCTCCCGGTTGACGTAGCTCGTCCACACGCCCCGCTCGCGCAGCCGCGCCGTCAGGGGCTGGGTGTTGCGGCGCAGGTCGGGGTCGGGGACCCGGGCGTCCACCAGGGTGGTGACCGGGAGGGCGGAGCCGTCGACGCGGGGCGAGGAGACCAGGTACCGACCGGTCGCCGCGTCCGTGTCGTAGCGCGTGTGCGGGCCCACGATGTGCAGCAGGCCGCTGTCGAGCAGGGCCAGCACCTGCCGGAGCCGGACGCTCGGCGGGCCCGCCGCGAGGAACGACGCCCTGGGCACGTACCAGCCGAGGAAGTCGTCCCGTTGCGAGCGCGCCGTCAGGCCCGAGAAGTCGACCAGTTCGCGGATGACCCAGCGGGTGTCGCGCATGACGTCCAGCGCTGCCTTCAGCGGCGAGTCGACGTTGCCCTCGGCGGCGTTCGCGAGGTCCTGCTCGATCTCCTTGCACAGCACCCGGCGGAACTCACCGGGACCGGTGAACCCGTGCTGCTCGAACGGCCGGGCCAGGGTGTCGAGATCGAGCGGCGGCTGGTCGCGCAGCCCGAACTGCCGTGCCACGTCGGCGACCTGCGGTACGCCGTGGTCGGCGGCGCCGGTCACCCGGTCGGCGAACCGGGCGGCGGCGTCGGTGCCGAGGGCGCGGCGCAGGGCGGTGCCGTAGTAGACGAGGTCGATCTCGGCCTTCAGCCACGGGTAGACGTGCTCGGCGAAGTCCAGCGGCCCCCAGGGGCGGTGGGCGCGCACGCGTTCCGGGGTGAAGAGGACCGGGCGGTAGGAGTAGGCCGGGGGCTTCTGGTTGTGGCCCCGGGCGTGCAGCGGCATCCCGCTGCGGGACCCGGCGACGATCACCGGTTCGGTGCCGCTGGGGAGGTAGCGGAGGGTGCCGTTCGCGTTCTCGGCGAACGTGCCGCCGCGGCCCAGGGTGAGGGCGGCCATCACGTCGTAGAAGGACAGGCCGAGGCCGATGACCCCGACGTGGGAGCCGGCCGGGATGTCGTCGAGGGGCATGTCGGCCGCCGAGCCGCCCTGCACGTACCGGAGTCCGGGGTGGCGCGCGGCGAAGTCGGCGAGCTCGCCCTCGCGGCCGGTGAGTTCGTTGCTCGCGTGGCCGGTGGTGAGGACGACCCGGTCGACGTCGAGCCGTTCGCCGCCGGAGAGGGTGAGCCGGTAGCGGCCGGCGCCCCGGACGACGTCCTCGACGCGCTCCCTGATGCAGCGCAGCCGTACGCCGGGCGGCAGTGACTCCTGGACTGCGGCCAGCACCGAGCGCAGATAGCGGCCGTACTGCCCGCGGGGCGCGTAGCTGTCCGGGCCGGGATAGTCCGCCGGGTCGACGGCCTGCCACCACTCGCCGAACGAGGGGCCGGCGCCCGCCCGGGCCGGGCCGCCGTCGGGCACACCCGAGTAGGCGGAGATCTGACCCGCCACGGTGTTCATCAGGAACCAGTCGGGCTGGTCGGTGCGGTAGACCTGGCCCGCGCCCGGTTCCACCGCGTCCACCAGGAAGATCCTGACGTCCAGGGGCTCCTGCGCACCCGTCCGGCCGTGCTGCTCGGCGAGGCGGGCGACGAGCCGTTCGAGGACCATCATTCCTCTGGGCCCGCTGCCTATCACGGCGATACGTGTCCCGCTCATGCGGCGGTCCTCTCCCCGACCAGGGTGTGGTCGACCAGATACGGGTAACTCCCGAGCAGCGTCAGGGAGTCGACGCCCCGGCGCATCGCGACGACGGCCTCGGCGAGGCCGCCCTCCTCGATGTGCCCGTCGACCTCGACCAGGAAGTGGTAGCGCCCGTGCTCGGCCGGGCGGGGCCAGGACTGGATCCAGGTCACCGACACCTGCCGGGCGCTCAGCTCGCCGAGGACGCCGGTGAGCACACCGGGATCGGAGCGGTCGGAGGTGATCAGCAGGGCGGTGCGGTCCCGGTCGGTCGGCGACGACTCCTCCGGGCCGCTGCGGCGCAGCGACACGAACCGCGTCATGGCGTCCTGGCGGGCGCCGATGTCCGAGGCCAGCACGGTCAGTCCGTAGCGGGCGGCGGCGGCGGAGCCGGCGATCGCCGCGTCGCGGGGTGCCGTCCGCTCCGCGACCGCGCGGGCGGCCTCCGCCGTGGAGGCGGCGGTGACCAGCTCGGCGTGCGGCAGATGGAGCCGCACCCACCGGCCGCACTGCCCGTGCGCGTGCGGATGGGTCACCACCCGGCGTACGTCGGACAGTTCGGTTCCGGCGGCGGCCATGAGGTCGAAGCTGACGCCGATCGACACCTGGGCGTCGATCCTGACCCGCCCGGCGTGGGCGACGAGTTCGCCGAGCGTGGCCGGTACGACACCGCTCACGGAGTTCTCCAGCGGCACCACCGCCCGCTCGGACCGGCCGGACACGAGCGCCTCCACGGCGGCCGGCACGCTGGGAAACGGTACGGCGCCGCGTACCGAGCCCCCCGCGAGCCGCCGCACGGCGGACTCGGTGAAGGTGCCCTCCGGGCCCAGATACGCGTACTTCATCGGCCCGCGCCCACCGTGGTCAGCGCTTCGCCGGCCGCCCGGGCGCCGAGGTCACGGGCGAGCCGGTCCCGTACGACGGACAGGTCCTCGCAGTCGCCCTGCGCGCGCTCGGCGATGTGGACGCGGTACAGCTCGTCCAGCTCGGCCTCGTCGACCCGTACGGACAGCTGCTCCAGGAGGTGGCGCAGGACGGTGCGGCCGGAGTGGCGGCCGATGAGCAGGGAGCGTTCGCGGCCGAAGCGGGCGGGCTCGACGTACTCGTAGGTGCTCGGGTCGCTGAGCATGCCCTGCTGGTGGATGCCGGCGGCGGTGCCGAAGACGTACTTGCCGAAGATGGGCTTGTTGCGGGGCTCCTCCAGCCGGATGATCTCGCGCAGGCGCTGGTAGGCCGGGTACATGGTGTCGAGGCGGATGTCGGTGGTGAGGCCGAGGATCTCGGTCTTGTAGGCGAGGACCGCGGCGACCTCCTCCAGGGAGGTGTTGCCGGCGCGTTCGCCGATGCCGCCGAGAGCGACCTGGACCTCGTCCGCGCCGGCCGCGAGTCCGGCCAGGGTGTTGGCGGTGGCCAGGCCGAAGTCGTTGTGGCAGTGGGTGGAGACCTTGATGGGCGGCGGTGCCCAGCGGCGGATCTTGCCGATGAGGGCGCCGAACTCCTCGGGCGTGTGGCAGCCGGTCGTGTCGGCCAGGATGATGCAGGTCGCGCCCGCGTCCACGGCGGACTCGGTCAGGGCGCGCAGCAGGTCGTCCTCGCCGCGGCTGGCGTCCTCGATGCCGACGGCGATGTCGGTGACGCCGAGCGAGGCGGCGAACCGCACGGTGTCGACGACTTCCCGGACGGCCGCGTGCCGGGTGATGCCCCGCTTGTGGGTCAGGTGGATCTGGCTGCCGGTGGCGACCATCTGCACCTGGTGGTTGTCGATGCCGCCCGCCTCGACGGCGAGTTCGACGTCCCGGCGGGCGGTCCGGGAGAACGTGGCGAACCTGGTGCCGGCCAGTTCCTTCGAGATCAGCCGGGTCGCCTCGAAGTCGCTGGGCGAGGAGGCGGGGAAGCCCGCCTCGATGGTGTCCACCCCCAACCCGGCGATGAGCAGGGCCAGTTCCAGTTTCTGGTCGGGCGTCATCGCGTTGCCCGGCGCCTGCTCACCGTCGCGGAGGGTGGTGTCGAAGACCGATATGCGACGGGCCGTTGCGTGCTCGTTCACTTCTCCCCCAAGGGACCTGGAAATCGCTCGGACACCTCGGCCGAACGGCACAGATCCTTCGGGCGCGGGCGGGTCGCGTCATCCGCCGATGGAGGAGCGCGGGGGACGGCTCTCTCCACCGGGTACCACTCCCACGCCTTTGGTGGAGCGGGGGTCCACCAAAGACCGACCCGCCGGCACGGCCTCCTCCGGAGGGCGATGCGGCGGGCGGGGTGCGGTCCTCAGACTTCCGGCGCGGGCGTCAGAGGCTCCACGAGACGGTGTTGTCCATCTGCATGAGGGTGAGCAGTACGACCAGGTCGGCGATGCCGAGACCAAGCCCGAGCCAGGCCCGGCCGGGCCGCTTCGTGCCGCGCCAGAGGGCGACGACGGCCAGCGCGATGGCGACGGGGCCGAGGAAGATGTTGAGGACCAGCAGGCCCAGCAGGCCGAGGACGAAGGACGCGACGGCCATGCCGTCGGCGTCGCGGGGGGCGGTGCGCTCGGTACGGCCGGTGGCCGATGCGGTGAGTTGCATGGTGATCAGCTCCGACGTGCGAGGCGCTCACGGAGCGCGAAGATGCCGAGCCAGGCGGCGATGCCGGCGGCGGCCAGGACGGTGAACGAGAACGGGAGATGGGCGACGGTGCCCAGCACCATGCCCAGCAGCAGAAGGGCGGCCACGAGGAAGAACATGGGAGGAGATCCCTTTCGTTCGTTACAGTTCAGTGAACGCTTGTAGTAACACTTGTTCACTGACTCTCGAGTCTAGCGCGTCTCCCGGCTTTTCAATTACAGAGAACAGTTGTTAACTGCATGGCATGAGTCACACTCTCGGCATCCGACAGGTCCAGAAGCAGAAGACCCGGCAGGCGCTCCTGGACGCGGCGCTCGGCCTGTTGGAGGACCAGAGCCTGAGCAGCCTCGGTCTGCGCGAGGTCACCCGCGCGGTGGGCGTCGCCCCGACCGCCTTCTACCGGCACTTCCGCTCGACGGCCGACCTCGGTGTCGCCCTCGTCGAGGAGGCGCTCGGCAGCCTCCACCCGATGATCGGTACGACGGTGTCCGGGTCCGGCGACAGCGAGGACCGCATAGTCCGCGCGGTCGACCTCATCGCCGGCCATGTCCGGACACAGCCCGCCCACGTCCGCTTCATCGCGCGCGAGCGGCACGGCGGGGTCCTGCCGGTCCGCGAGGCCATCCGGGACCAACTGGCCCGGTTCGCCGAGGAGGTGCGGGACGCGCTCGCCGAACAGCCCGAGTCCGAGGGCTGGACACAGGAGGACCTGCTGATGCTGGCGGGCCTGTACGTCGACCAGATGCTGGTGACGGCCTCCCAGTTCCTGGAGACACTGGACGCCCCGGCGGCGCGGCGCGAGCAGGTGGCCCACCTGGCGACCCGCCGGATGCGCCTGATCGCCATCGGCCGCGGACACTGGCTGGCCTGACCCGCACGGAACGCTCCCGGAACACACGTGGGCGGCGCGCCCGTCCGTCGGGCGCGCCGCCCATGCCGTACCCGCGAGGCCCCCAGGGCCTGTCGTCAGCCCTGCTGCTGAGCCTGCTGGCCCTGCCCGCCGCCCTGGCCGCCACCGGGGCCACCACCACAGCCACCGCCACCACCCTGACCGCCGCCCTGGCCGCCACCGCCGCCGGGACCACCGGTCGGCATGCCCGAGGGAGCGCCGGACGGAGCCGCTCCGGTCGGCGCACCCGATGGCGCCCCTGAGGCACCGTCGGTCGGCGCACCCGAGGGGGCGCCGCTGGGCGCACCCGAGGGAGCGCCGGAGGGGGCCTGGCAACTCTGTCCGGAGGTACCGGAGTTGCCGGTGTTCGAGGACGACGAGTCACCGGAACCGCAGGCGGCGAGCAGCGGGGACAGCGCCAGCAGGGCCACGGCGGGGACGAGACGCACACGCTTCATGAGAAACAACTCCAGGAAGATGAAAGAGTTTCGAGGCGGGCATCGAATCAACGACACCTAGTGCTTCCTTGAGCACGCCCTGTTCTCTGCCTGTGCGTCAGGTAAAGCACGTCTATATGAACGCACTTGACCTGCGATTTCTCTCCCGAGAGCCCACCAGAGCCGACTACCCGCTGGTACAGGGCCGTGACAGAAGCCGCCGCGCGGCCCTCATCCGAGCCGTACGCTCGCCAACTGCCGCGACTGGGCGACGAGTCGGTCGGCGCTGTCCCAGACCTCGGCGTCCTCCTCGAGGAAGCCGCCGGCCAGGTTGCGGGTCGATATCGACACCCGCAGCGGACCCGGGGCGGGCCGGCAGCGCACATGCACGGTCAGTTCGACCGTGGGGACCCAGCCGGACAGGCCGATGTCGAACGCGGTCGGCGGCAGCGCGTCGACGGCGAGGAGCAGCGTGAGCGGGTCGGCGTCACGGCCGTCGGCGAGCCCGAACCAGGACCGCATCTCACCCTTGCCGGAGGGCGCGCCGAGCGCCCAGCCCAGGGTGGACGGGTCGAGCCTGAGCATCAGCCGGTCGGTGATGGCGGAGCCGCCGGGTACCGGCTCGGGGCCACCCGACGGTAGTCGGATATCAGATGCAGCCTGCGGGCCGAAACACTGGTCCATGGGCGGCAGCACGGGCGGCTCGGCGGTCGTACGGACGTCGTCGGGGAGGGCGTCCAGGTCGCCGTAGGAGGCGAGGACACGGATCCGCTCGACCTCCTGGCCCTGGTCGTCGTACTGGAAGAGCGAGGCCGTGCCGGTCGACAGCGAGCGTCCGCTGCGGACCACCTCCGTACGGACGACGGCCGGACCCGGGCGGGACGCGGTGAGGTAGTGCGCGGAGACACTGAACGGGTCGCCGTGCGGGAGGGTGTCCGCGAGCGCGCGGCCCAGCACCGCCAGCAGATAGCCGCCGTTGACGGCGCCGAGGACGGTCCAGCCGGCGGAGAGTTCCGTGTCGTAGACACCGGGCGCGCGCCGGACGACGGCGGTGTCGCGGTCGAACTCGCTGTCGCCGATGATGGCTCGCGCGGTCTGCGCGGAAGCTGCTTCTGGCATGTGTGCACGGTACAGCAGGAAAATACTAAGCGGTAGCTTTCTCGATGGGGCGGGCAGGACCACCGCTTGGTAAGTGCCCGGAATGTCTTGGGTAAGGGTTCGTCCGCGGCCGTGACCTCCGGCGCCGGATCGTCCTCCTCACAGACATGAGCCTCACCGGTACGCCGTTCCTCCTCACGACGATCGCGCTCGTCGCCGTCGCCGTACTGCTGCCCCTCGCCCTCTGGTCCCGGGTGCGCGGGCCCGCGCTCGTGCGTGGCGCCGCCCGGCTGCTGATGGTGCTGTTCGCCCAGGCCACGGCGGTCACCCTGGTGTTCCTGCTGGTGAACGACTCCAACAACCTGTACGACACCTGGGGCGACCTCCTCGGTACGGGAGACCACGTCCAGGCCGCCGCCGACCTCGGTCCCGACGGCACCGGCGGTATCTCGCTGCGCGGACTGCCGAAGGTGAGGCAGACGTTCCGCGAGGCCGACGGGCCGGGCATGCACGCGGCCGGTGGCGTCGACGTCACCGACCTCAGGGGCCAGGTCTCGGGCGTCGACGCCGAGGTCTACGTCTGGCTGCCGCCGCAGTACCACCAGGCCGCCTACCGGCACCGCAGGTTCCCGGTCGTCGAGCTGCTGCCGGGCTACCCGGGCTCGGCGAAGTCCTGGTTCGGTTCGCTGCACGCGCCCCAGCAACTGCTGCCGCTGATGAAGAGCGGCCAGATCACACCCTTCATCCTGGTGTCGCCGCGCACGACCCTCATCGCCGACGCGGACACGGGCTGCGCCAACATCGCGGGCCGGGTCGACGCGGACACCTGGCTCAGCGTCGACGTACCGAAGATGGTCACGGACAACTTCCGCGCCGAGGGCGGCCCGGGCGGCTGGGCCGTCGCCGGGTACTCGGCCGGAGCGCACTGCGCGGCCAAGCTCGCCGTCGCGCACCCCGACCGCTACCGGGCCGCGGTGTCCATGTCCGGCTACAACGACCCGGCCGGCGAACCCCTTTCACTGGCCGCCCGGACCCCGCAGCTGAGGGCGGCGAACAACCCGTACCTGATCCTCAAGCACGACCGCGTCCCGCCCGCGATCGCGCTCTACGTCTCCGGCGAGTCCGGTGACGGCTACGAGGCGGGACTGGCCCTGCAGAGGGTGGCGAAGCCGCCGACGGCGGTGGACGTGGTGTACCTGCCGCGCAGCGACGGAGGCCACAACATGGCCCTGTGGCGGCCCCAGATCACCACGGTGTTCCGCTGGCTGACCCAGCAGTTCGACGCGGGCGGCCGGAAGGCCTACGGCGGCTCCGCGACCGGCTCTACCCGGCGGACTCATCCTCACGAGCCGTCGACCGCCGGTGCCACGCGCGCGGAGCTCGCCAGTGGAACCGCATCGCGAGCAGCCTCAGTACGAAAGCCGTGACGACCGCCAACCCGCTGGTGAACGGGTTGAGCACGTCGTAGCGGATACAGAGGACGGCCAGCGCGGAGCCGACGATCGCCGGGACCGCGTACAGGTCACGGTCCCACCGCAGCAGCGAGGGAACCTCGTTGGCGAGCACGTCACGCAGCACTCCGCCGCCCACCGCGGTCGCGAGCCCGAGGGCGGCGGAGGCGGTGAGGCCGAGACCGTGGTCGTACGCCTTCACCGTGCCCGTGACACAGAACAGCCCGAGCCCCGCCGCGTCGAACACATTCACCCCCGCCTGGATGCGCTCCACCTCCGGGTGGAGGAAGAAGACCAGCAGGGTGGCGAGCAGTGGCGTCAGGAAGTACCCGAGATCCGTGAACGCCGCCGGGGGCACCGCCCCGATGACCACATCCCGCAGCAGCCCTCCGCCCAGCGCGGTGACCTCGGCGAGTACGGCGATCCCGAAGACGTCGAAGTTCTTCCGGACGGCGAGCAGGGCGCCGGAGATCGCGAAGACGAAGATGCCGAAGAGGTCCAGGGTGTGCTGGACGGAAGGGCTGAAGAGCTGCTGGATCACCCCCATATTCTTACTCAGAACCGGGTGTGCGCCTTACAAAACAAGGCCAGATGGCCAGGTGGCCTGACTGCTAGATGACAGGCTTGCCGGTCGTGAAGAGCCACGTCCGGAAGAGGTCGTCGAGCTGCTTCCCGCTGATCTTCTCCGCGAGCCTGACGAAGTCGTCCGTGTTCGCGTTGCCGTACCGGTGGAGCCTGGTCCAGGTGGGCAGGAGCTGGAAGAAAGCGGCGTCGCCGATGCGTTCACGGAGCGTCTGGAGGGTCATCGCACCGCGCTGGTAGACGGCCGAGGCGAACATGGTGTCGCGCTGCGGGTCGCCGACGACGGTCTGCCAGAAGGCACTGTCGGCGGGGCGGGCGTTGTACCCGGCGAGGAAGGAGTCGTGTGCCGAGCGGGTGCCCTTGTGCTCGGCCCACAGCCACTGGGAGTAGGTCGCGAACCCCTCGTTGAGCCAGATGTCCTTCCAGCGGTCCACCGACACGGAGTCGCCGAACCACTGGTGGGCCAGCTCGTGCACGATGGTCGTCTCGCTGCGCACGGCCGAGTAGACCGGTTTCGTCTGCGTCTCCAGCGAGAACCCGGCCGCCGGCATGTCGTCGACGATCGCGCCGGTCTCCTCGAACGGATAGGGACCGAAGACCTGCGACCAGTAGTCGGTGGCCTCGGCCGTCACCGCGTACACGTCGACGCTGTTGCTGTTGGCCAGCACCGGGTCGATGGCCACGTAGATCGGCGTACCGCCGGGCGTGACGCCCGTCTTGACGTCGAACTTCCCGATGGTCGCGGTGGCGAGGTAGGTCGCCATCTGCTTCTTCTCGCGCCAGTGGGTGTACGTCGAGTCGCCCTTGTCGTACGTCGAGACCAGCCGGCCGTTGGAGACGGCGGCCAGCCCCTTCGGCGCCTTGATCCGGATGTCGAAGGCCGCCTTGTCGGCGGGGTGGTCGCTGGACGGGAACCAGGTGGAGGCGGCGTTGGGCTCACAGGCGACGAAGACGCCGTCGTCTGTCTTCATCCACCCGTAGCTGGAGCCGAAGACGATGGGCCCGCCCAGCGGTTCGGGCACTCCGCCGTAGGTGACGGCGACCTCGAAGTCCTGCCCCTTGGACACGTGACCGCGGGGCGTGATGCGGATCTCGTCGCCCTCGCGCGTGAACTGGGCGCGTCTGCCGTCCACTTCGACCCGCGTGACCTCCAGCTTCTGGAGGTCCAGATCGAAGGACGAGAGGTTCTGGGTGGCGCGGGCGGTGATGGTCGTCAGGCCGTCGAGACGGTCGGTGTCCGGGTTGTACGCGAGGTCGAGGGCGTAGTGACGGGCATCGAAGCCGCCGTTGCCGAGCTGCGGGAAGTAGGAGTCACCGATGCCGTCGGCGCCGGGGGTCGGGGCGGAGGAAGCGGCGATGACAAGGAAAGAGGCCGCCGCGGTGGCGACGGCCCCTAAACGTGCCGAACGGGAGAGTGCCATGAGTCGTCCCTTTCGAGCGTGTACCAGTCACATAAGACGGACACGTACGACTCTGCGCTCTCCCGTTCAGCCATGTACATGACTTTGCCAACTCGTCATGCCTACTTGCCGGTCGACTCCTGAGGGTCACTCGGAGCGGCGTCGGCGGGCGCCTCGGCAACCGGCTTCTCCACCGGTGTCTCCGCGACCTTGTCCGCCGACTTCACCACCGGCTTCTCCGTCGGCTTCGCTGCCACCGAGTCCGGTACCAGCTCCACCGCCTCCCGGGCCGCCGTCAGCAGTTCGGTGTCCTGCGGGGCCTGGTCCGCCGCGTTCTCCGGGTGGTGGCAGGCGACCTGCTGGCCGGGCCTCAGCTCCAGGAGCGGGGGCTCGGTCGTTTTGCAGATCTCCGTCGCCTTCCAGCACCGGGTGTGGAAGCGGCAGCCGCTCGGCGGCGCGATCGGCGACGGGACATCGCCCTTGAGCAGGATGCGCTCGCTCTTGGCGCCCCGGCGCTTGGGGTCCGGTACCGGCACCGCCGACATCAGGGCCTTGGTGTACGGGTGCATCGGCGCCTCGTACAGGGAGGACCGGTCGGCGAGTTCGACGATCTTGCCGAGGTACATCACGGCGATCCGGTCCGAGACATGGCGTACGACGGACAGGTCGTGCGCGATGATCACGTAGGTCAGGCCGAGTTCCTTCTGGAGGTCGTCCATCAGGTTCACGACCTGCGCCTGGATCGACACGTCCAGCGCGGACACCGGCTCGTCCGCCACGACCAGCTTCGGCTTCAGGGCGAGCGCACGAGCGATGCCGATGCGCTGGCGCTGGCCGCCGGAGAACTCGTGCGGGTAGCGGTTGAAGTGCTCGGGGCTCAGGCCCACCAGCTCCAGGAGGCGCTGGACCTCCTTCTTCACCCCGCCCTCCGGCTCCACGCCCTGGAGCCGGAAGGGCGCCGAGACGATCGAGCCGATGGTGTGACGCGGGTTCAGGGAGCCGTACGGGTCCTGGAAGATCATCTGGATGTCCCGCCGCAGCGGACGCATCCCGGCCGCGTTCAGCCGGGTGATGTCCTGGCCCTCGAAGTGGATCGAGCCGGCGGTCGGTTCCTGGAGGCGGGTGATGACCCGGCCCATGGTCGACTTGCCGCAGCCCGACTCGCCGACCACGCCGAGGGTCTCGCCCTTGCGCACCTCGAAGTCGATGCCGTCGACGGCCTTCACCGCGCCGACCTGACGCTGCAGGATCCCCTTCTTGATGGGGAAGTGCTTGACCAGGCCCTCGACCTTGAGCAGTACCTCACGCTCGTCGGTGGCCAGGTCGCGCCGACTGTCCCGGCCGACCTGCTCTTCTGCTGGGGGTCCGGGGGTCGTCCCCCGGGAGGATGCAGTACTCACAGCTTCGGCGCAATCTCTTCGGTCCAGATCCGCGTACGGTCCTCCGGCGAGAGGTGACAGGCGGAGAAGTGCCCGCCGGCGACCTGCTGGAGCTCCGGGCGCACGGTACGGGTGACGTCGCCCTTGGGAATGTCCGCGTACGGGCAGCGCGGGTGGAAGGCGCAGCCCGAGGGGACGTTGATGAGGCTCGGCGGCTGGCCCTTGACGGGGATGAGCCGGTCGGAGGTCTCCCGGTCGATGCGGGGCATGGAACCGAGCAGACCCCAGGTGTACGGGTGCTGCGGCTGCTCGAAGATCTCGTCGACCGGACCGCGCTCCACGCACCGGCCGCCGTACATCACCAGGACCTCGTCGGCGATCTCGGCGACCACGCCGAGGTCATGGGTAATGAGGACGACCGCGGAGCCGAACTCCTTCTGCAGGTCCCGGATCAGGTCGAGGATCTGCGCCTGGACGGTCACGTCCAGGGCGGTGGTCGGCTCGTCCGCGATGAGCAGTTCGGGGTTGTTGACCAGCGCCATCGCGATCATCGCGCGCTGGCGCATACCGCCGGAGAACTCGTGCGGATAGCCGTCGACGCGCTTGTTGGGCTCGGGGATGCCGACCCGGTCGAGCATCTCGATCGCCCGGGTGCGGGCCACCTTCTTGCTGACGTCGTGGTGGACGCGGTACGCCTCCACGATCTGGTTGCCGATCGTGTAGTACGGGTGCATCGCGGACAGCGGATCCTGGAAGATCATCGCCATCTCACGGCCCCGCAGCTTGCGCACCTCGTCCGGGGCGGCGCCGACCAGTTCCTTGCCGTCCAGCCAGATCTCACCGGACATCTGCACGTTCTTGCCGCGTGCCCCGAGCCGGTGCAGGCCCATGATGGCCAGCGAGGTGACGGACTTGCCGGAGCCGGACTCGCCGACGATGGAGAGGGTCCTGCCCTTCTCCAGCTGGAAGCTGAGTCCGTCGACGGACTTGACCAGGCCGTCGTCGGTCGGGAAGTGGACCTTGAGGTCGCGGACTTCGAGGAAGGCACTGGGCGCGTTCGAGGGCGAGGGTTCGCCCACCGCGGCGCCGGTCCTGGACAGTTCGGTCACGAGAGCCTCACCCGCGGGTCGGCGGCCGCGTAGAGCAGGTCCACCAGAAGATTTGCGATCACGACGAAGAGAGCGGCGAGCAGGGTGACACCGAGGATCTTGGGCAGGTCGTTGTCGGTGATGCCCTGTACCGCGTACTGGCCGATGCCGGGCAGCGAGAACACGCTCTCGGTGATCACGGCTCCGCCGAGCAGCAGACCGAGGTCCATGCCGAAGATCGTGATGATCGGGGTCAGGGCGGCCCGCAGTCCGTGCTTGACCACGACCTTGCGCTCACGCAGGCCCTTGGAGCGTGCCGTACGGATGTAGTCCTCGTTCATCGTCTCCAGCATGCCCGAGCGGGTGAGCCGCGCGTAGATGGCGGAGTAGAGGAGAGCGAGCGAGCACCACGCGGGGAAGAGGGTGTTGGCCCATTCCGCGGGGTTCTCGGTGAACGGGACGTACGTGCGCCCGAAGATCGGCCACTGGTAGGTGAAGAGCAGCAGTGCGAGGTTGCCCGTGAAGAACATGGGCAGCGAGACGCCGGCGAGGGCGATGCCCATGAAGGTGCGGTCGAGGAACGAGCGCGGCTTGAGCGCGGAGACCACACCGGCCGTGACACCCGACACCAGCCAGAGCACCGCTGCACCGGCGGCCAGCGAGACCGTCACCGGAATGCGGGAGGTGAGCTCCGGCCAGACCGCCTGGTGGGTCTTGAAGGAGTAGCCGAAGCAGGGCGCGTCGCAGTGCGCCGTGGTGGGGCCGAGGTCGTAGGTGGCACCGACCACGATCCCCTTGATGAAGTGCCAGAACTGGGCGTAGAGGGGCTGGTCCAGTCCCAGGTTGTGCTTGACCGCGGCGATATCGGCCGCCGACGGGTTCTTCCCGATGTACTGCTGGGCCAGCGAGTCGGCGGTCTGACCGGCGAACCGCGGCAGTACGAAGAAGATGGCGAAGGTGACCGCGGTGACGACCAGCAGCAGGATCACTGCCGCGGCCATCCGGCGGAGGATGTACGAGATCACGGGGACCGGCGCTGGTGCCCGCGGGCCGCTAAGCCCGCGGGCACCAATGCCTTCACCTGCCTTCCGGGGCTACTTCTTGGTCGTGCCGATGTTGAGGTAGTCGTACTGACCGCTGAAGGCCGAGGAGGAGACGAGGTTGGTGAAGCCGGCCGGGCGGTACAGCAGGACCTTGAAGTAGGTCAGCGGAACGAGGGCTGCCTCGTCCATGGCCTTCTTGTCGACCTCGGTGTACTGGGCGTCACGCGCCGCCTTGTCCTCGGTGCCGATCGCCGTCTCCAGCGTCTTGTTGACATCGGGGTTGTCGAGCTGCGACAGGTTGGTGTTGCCGGACGCGCCGATCGCGTCACCGTGCAGGATCTGCTGCAGGAAGCCGTAGCCGGAAGGCCAGTCGGCACCCCACTGCATCATCATCAGACCGATGTTGTTCTTCTTGTCGAACTCGGGGACACCCGCGTTGTCGGTGAAGTACTTGCCCGACGGGTACTGCTTCAGGCTGGCGTTGATGCCGGCGGCCTTCAGCGAGTTGATGATCGCGGTGGCCGCGTCGATCTCCGCCGGGCGGTCGCTGCGCGCGGAGATGTTCGTGCTGATCGTCGTCTTGCCGCAGGCCTGGAGCTGCTCCTTGGCCTTGGCCACGTCGCCCTTGTTGCCGGTGGTGGCGTAGACGTCCGACTTCGCGTAGCCGGGGATGTCGGGCGGGAGGACGGTGGTGGCGATGTCACCGCGGATCGGGCCGCCCTCGGCGGTCTGCACCGAGACCTTGTCGACCGCGTACTCGACGGCCTTGCGGCAGGCGACGTTGTCGAACGGCGCGAGCTTGGTGTTGATCGCCAGGTAGACGAGACGGCCACCATAGGCGTTGTCGGTGTTGGCCTTCAGGTCGGCGGAGTTGACGACCTTTGCCTGCGTCGCGGCCTGGACACCCGTACCGCCCAGGTCGATGGCGTTACCGGCCAGGACGTCCTGGTCGATCGTCTCGGCGTTGACCTTCAGCTTGACGACGATCTTGTCCGGGTACTGCTTGCGCAGCGGGTCGGTCGACGCGTCCCAGTTCTTGTTGCGGACGAGGGTGACCTGCTTGCCGTCCTGGTAGCTCTCGAACTGGTACGAGCCCGAGGACACGATGCTCTTGACGTAGTCGACACCGGTGTCCTTGGCCTGCGGCACCGGAGCCGTCTGCGGCGTGGCGACCAGGTAGTCGAACTCCTGGAAGGCGCGGTTGAGCTTGAAGACGACCGTGGTGTCGTCCGGCGTCTCGATGGAGGCCAGGCCCCCGGCGCTCTTGTCCTTGTAGGGACCCTTGTACTTGTCGCCGCCGGCCAGGAACTGCTGGAAGTAGTTCGGGCCGAGGGAGAGCACGTCACGCGCGAAGTTGGAGCGCTCCACGGCATACTTCACGTCCTTCGACGTGATCGCCGTGCCGTCCTGGTACTTCAGGCCCGAACGCAGCTTGTACGTCCAGGTCTTGCCGCCGTCGGTCGGCACACCCGGGCTCGCCGCGAGGTCCGGGACCAGCTCGTTGCCCTTCTCGCCCGCGCCGGGCGTGAAGGTCATCAGCGGGCGGGCGTACAGCCGGCTGAGGTTGTACATGAACGCGTAGTACGTGTTGCCCGGGTCGAAGGAGTCCGGGACGTCGGAGTACTCGTAGGTGACCGTCCCGCCCTTCTTGGTCGAGGCGTTGACGACGTCCTTGGTCGCTGCGTTGGCCCCAGCCGACTTCGTTCCGTCATTGCCCTCGTTGTCATCGGCTTTGCTGCAGCCTGCAAGCAGCAGGCTCACAGAACCGATGGCCGCAACCGCGGCCAGCGCTGACCTTCGCATGATGGTCTGCTTCCTCCATTGTTGGAAATCTTGATGGACTCTCGGCGCAGCCGCTGATCAGCGGCTGCGCGGGTCGAGAGCGTCGCGGAGACCGTCGCCGAGCAGGTTGAACGCCAGCACGGTGACGAAGATCGCGAGGCCGGGCACGATCAGGAACTGCGGATCGACCTCGTAGTAGGTGACGGCCTCGCTGATCATCCCGCCCCATGACGCCTGCGGGGGCTGGATGCCGACGCCCAGGAAGCTCAGGCTGGCCTCGAAGAGGATGTTGGTCGGAATGAGCAGCGTCGAGTAGACGATGATCGGGCCGACCAGGTTCGGGAGCAGCTCGCGGAAGAGGATGTACGGCCCCTTCGCGCCCATCCCCCGGGAGGCGTCGACGAACTCGCGCTCGCGCAGGGCCAGGGTCTGGCCGCGGACGATGCGTCCCAGGTAGGGCCAGTTGAAGAAACCGATGATGAAGATCAGCACGCTGATGTGGAGCGGCAGCCCCTCAAGGCCGAACGCGCCGCCCTGGAGCGTGGCGGAGATGGCGATGGCGAAGAGCAGGAGGGGGAAGGCCAGGAAGGTGTCCATCAGTCGGCTGATGACCGTGTCGACCCGTCCACCGTAGTAGCCGGCCACCACACCGAGGACCGTGCCGATCACGTTGGACAGGATCGTCGCGCCGAACGCGACGACCAGCGAGACCCAGGAGCCCTCGATGATGCGGGTGGCGATGTCGCGCCCGAACTTCGGCTCGACACCGAGCGGGTGGTCCCAGCTCATGCCGCCGAAGCCGCTCGTGGGAAGGGAGCTGTTGGGGTCGATCAGATCCTGGTTGAAGGCGTTGGGATCGAGGCCGAACAGCGCCTGGATGGGCCGGGAGAGGACCGCGACCAGGACCAGCAGGATGACGATGACGCCACCGGCGACCGCCACCTTGTCCCTCTTGAACCGGGACCAGGCGATCTGCCCCAGGGAACGGCCCTCGATCTGCCCCTTGCCGGCACCGACGAGCACAGCCTCCGGCTGTACCTCGGTTGCCGCTGCGGTGGTCTCGATCGGTGCGGTCACAGTGACCCGACCCCTCTCGCCGGTGGTGACCGGCCTACGCCTGCCGCTGTCTGCGGCTTGATTCACTTGCTCGCCGGGTACGGGCCGCAGATGGTGCGGCCCGGGTAACCGACTGTTCGTTCCTGCTGACGATCCGTGCTGATTAGTCGACTTAGCCATGCGCTGCCGACCGCAGGATCGATGACCCCATCGTCTGACAGGCGAGTCTTCAGTGATTCGGCGATCACGTGAAAGACCTGTCGGCGAAAGTATGCGCAAACGTGATGCTGTCCTGTGGATTCCGTTATCCGAACAGCGGGTAACGCCCCTCGGACGCGGCGCAGTTGGTACAGAAGGGACATCCAAACCCTATCGCGACTATCCGTCGCTATCTACGCGCGGAGACCGTGGCGCGTGAGTTCGGCCGTACGTGTGAAGATCCACTCAGTAACGACCCCGCGCCGGCGGATACCCGTATCCACCGGCCGGAGCCTGCGGGGTCTGGGGCGGCGCGGCGATCGCGTGCGCCTCCCGGTCGTAGAACGGCCGGGCGTTCGCGCGCAGCCACATCACGACCGGGTCCCGCTCGTCCGACATCGCGACCGTCGACACCGGCAGCCCGTCGGGGACCGCGCCGATCGACTGCTGCATCATCGCGCGCACCGAGTCCACGGCGGGCGGCGACGTGTCGTACACGTCCAGCCCGATGGCCAGATACGGCGCGCCGAGCGCCGGCTGCACCCAGGCGCGGCGCAGGGAGCGGACCGCCGGGGTGCGGTGGGCGTTCTGCGAGAGGAGGGCGTAGAACTGCGGGATCTCGATGCCGGGTTCGGCCAGCCGCAGCGGGCCGGCGGGCTGGCGCTCCAGGCCCGCCGCGATCCGGCGCAGGTCGAGCCAGGGGATGCCGACGCCGCCACCCGGGGAGTGCGGGTTGAGCCAGAGGCCGTACTGGTCCGGGTAGAGGGTGCGGGCCACGTCGAGGCCGTCGACGACCTCGTACGACCTGTTCCAGCCGCTGACCGACAGTTCCTGGGCGGAGGTGACACAGGGCGCGTAGCCGTACCCGTCGACCTGCATGTTTCCGTACTGCGCGTCGGGGGAGCCGGCCTGGCCGTGCCAGAGCAGCATCCAGATCCGGCCGGAGGACGGGGTCGCGAGGGCGCGCAGGAGCGCCTCGTAGGCGTCGTAACGCCCGGGCGTGACTTGGCGCAGCATGTGCTCGACCTGACCGGCCGCGGCCGTGCCCGACGCGCTCACCATTACCGACCCTTCGTAACCCTGACCGAGTTGTGCGCTTCTTAGCTTAGGCGCTCCGCAGGGTAGGCCGGTGAGAGCTCGGGGCCTGGTGTTGTCGGCGGAGTGCGGGTGGTTCGTGGCTGGTCGCGGAGGTCTCCGCGTGCCTTGGGGGCGCTTTCAGTAGCCGTGTTGGTAGAAGGGGCGGACCCGCTCCCGCAGCCAGTCCGTCACCGGGTCCTGGGCTATGTCCAGGAAGACCAGGTTCACCGGCCAGGGGGAGGGTGTGTGGCCCAGTGCTCTGGCCAGGGCGTCCATCGGGATGGTGCGGGCCAGCGGGTCCCAGGGGGAGAGTTCGACGCCGACGAACATGACGGGGGCGGCCGTTTCGATCGCCGCCAGGCAGCGGCGGGCCGTCCGGACCACGCCCGTGCCCGCGAACTCCGTCGCCGCGGCGGTGAGGAAGGCGACCGGGTCCTCCTGCCAGTCGGGCTCGTAGAGGCGGACCCGTCCGCCGCCGACGCCGTCGAGGACGGTGCGGCCGGAGCGGCAGAGCTGGGCCACGGCCTGCGGGGGCAGCGGGACGCCGACCATGCCGTCCGGGTTCACGGCGATGCCGACCTGGGGCGGCAGGCCCCGGGCGAACTCGACGGCGGGGGCCACGGTGTACGACACATGGCCGCCGACGACCTGCCGGAACTGTTCCTCCGAGCTGAAGACCGGCACGTACGCCTGGCCCTGGATGTCCATCGTGGGCAGGTCGAGGGGGCCGGTGTAGGGGCCGCCGCCGGACGGGAGGGGGACCCAGACGAAGCTGCGGCCGAGGACCTCGACGATACGGGCGCCCGCGCCGGGGACCCCGAGGGAGGCCGAGAGCACCTCCTCCAGCTCGTTGCCGGGCCACCCGCCGTGCGAGTGCGGGTGTGCCTGTGCGGGGAAGCCCCCGGGAAAGTCCGGGGGAAAGTCCGCCGGGATGTCCATCTGCCTACCGCCTGCTGTGAACCGCTGTCATGAGTCCCTGGGTGGGAGTCCCTTAATGAGCAAAACCCTAACCGGCCCCGGCGACCACGGTGGTCAGTCCGCGAAGTCGATCCTGCGCAGGATGTCCGCCGCGTCGCGGTCGATCAGCACCGCCGAGCCGCAGCCCTCCGGCAGATTCCCCTTCTCCACCGAACGCAGCAGCCGCGAGGCGGCCTGGCGGTGACGCAGGAACGCGTACCGCGAGACGCCCCGGCCGCGTTCGCGCTGGCCCTCCAGTGCCTCGTCCGGGGTGACGTCGAGGAGGAGCAGATGCAGGGTGCCGCCCCGGCGGCGGGCCTCGCGGGCCAGCCAGCCGCGCACCCAGGCCTGCGTACCGCAGTCGTGCACGACGACGCCGGCGCCGGAGCGCAGGGCGCGGCGCAGTCCTGCGTAGTGGGCGAGGCGGACGAGGGGGCGGTAGACGGCGTACGGGAGGAAGGAGGGCGTACGGGCGTCCCAGTGGTCGCGGGTGTTCTGGGAGTCGATGCCGGTGGCGCGCACCGCCCGGCGCATCAGCGTGGACTTGCCGCTGCCGGGCAGGCCGGTGACCACGACGAGGTCGCGGGCGCCGAAGGTGAGGCCGTGCGGGCTGTGGCCCGAGCGCTCCCGCAGGTCGCGGATCACGGGTTCCGGGCGCGCGGCGCACGCCTCCCGGGCCGGGGCGGCCGGCTGGTTGGGCAGCGCGTCGGTCAGCGCGAGGGCCGAGGCCGTCGCGTACGCCGTAGTCCTGTTCACCGTGATCGTCCTCCCATGGGGGTCGGGAAGTACCGTCCCCGTCGAGTGTAAAGAGAAGGTAATACGCGGCGCCTCTCGGTTGGGTCCGCTTACTGCAACAGGCCTGCTACAGGGCGATATGCGCCCCTGCGGCGGGGCTGTGTCCCCCC
The DNA here is from genome assembly GCF_054072135.1 of Streptomyces kryoterrae. NCBI lineage: Bacteria > Bacillati > Actinomycetota > Actinomycetes > Kitasatosporales > Streptomycetaceae > Streptomyces > Streptomyces kryoterrae. Next base: position 2,988,261 of record NZ_CM133358.1, read on the forward strand.
TGTGAAGGGTCCCCCTGCCGTGCCGGGGGAATGCGTGCGATGATGTGCCCGCCAACTGCATACCGGCCGCTTGAATCCGCGCGGGAGAGTTCCGGGCACCTATGGGTACCCGGGCGCCGAAGGAGCAAGTCCCTCCCTTGAATCTCTCAGGCCCCGTTACCGCGCGGGCGAGGCACATCTGAAAAGCGGGCCGCGGGTCGTCGTGACCAGTGGCTCCACCCAAGGTGCAAGTCAGTGACCTGCGTTTTCACGCTTCCGGTCACGACGAACCTCTCAGGTTCCGATGACAGATGGGGAGGAACGACCTCGCCGTCATGCCCTGGGAGCACTACCGATGAGCAGCACCCCTCCGCGTACGACCGCGCTCGATGCCCTGCATCGTTCGCTCGGCGCCACCATGACCGACTTCGCCGGCTGGGACATGCCCCTGCGGTACGCCTCCGAGCGCGACGAGCATCTGGCCGTGCGCACGAAGGCCGGCCTCTTCGACCTCTCCCACATGGGCGAGATCACCGTGACGGGGGCGGAGGCCGCCGCTCTGCTGGACTACGCGCTGGTCGGCAACATCGCCTCCGTCGCCGTCGGGCGCGCCCGCTACACCATGATCTGCCGGGCCGACGGCGGCATCCTCGACGACCTGATCGTCTACCGCCTGGCCGAGACCGAGTACCTGGTCGTGGCCAACGCCGGCAACGCGCAGGTCGTGCTGGACGCCCTCGTCGAGCGGTCCGACGGCTTCGACGCGCTGGTCCGCGACGACCGGGACGCGTACGCGCTGATCGCCGTCCAGGGCCCGGAGGCCCCCGGCATCCTCGCCGCCCTCACCGACGCCGATCTCGACGGCCTGAAGTACTACGCGGGTCTGCCCGGCACGGTCGCCGGCGTCCCCGCCCTGATCGCGCGCACCGGATACACCGGCGAGGACGGCTTCGAGCTGTTCGTGGCGCCGGCTGACGCGGAGAAGGTGTGGCAGGCGCTGACCGACGCGGGCACCCCCGCCGGGCTCGTCCCCTGCGGTCTGTCCTGCCGGGACACGCTGCGCCTGGAGGCGGGCATGCCGCTGTACGGGCACGAGCTGACCACCTCCCTCACCCCCTTCGACGCCGGCCTCGGCCGGGTCGTCAAGTTCGAGAAGGCGGGCGACTTCGTGGGCCGCGCGGCCCTGCGCGAGGCCGCCGAGCGCGCTTCGTACGAGCCGCCGCGGGTACTCGTCGGCCTGGTCGCCGAGGGCCGGCGTGTCCCGCGCGCCGGGTACGCGGTCGTCGCCGGCGGCCGGGTGATCGGCGAGGTCACCTCGGGCGCCCCCTCCCCCACGCTCGGGAAGCCGATCGCGATGGCGTACGTCGACGCCACGCACTCGGCGCCGGGCACGGCGGGCGTGGGCGTGGACATCCGGGGCAGCCACGAGCCGTACGAGGTCGTGGCGCTGCCCTTCTACAGGCGCCGGAAGTAGCCACGGCTGTCGTCCCGGCCGGCCGCTCCGGCGTCAGACGCAACCCGATCCCGTATCCCGTGTCTCCTATCCCGTGTCCTGCCCGCTGACGGGCAGGCAGTTTCCCTGCGTAGCACCCCATGCATGACCAGTCCCCCGCGTACAGGAGAATTCAGGCCATGAGCAACCCCCAGCAGCTGCGCTACAGCAAGGAGCACGAGTGGCTGTCGGGCGCCGAGAACGGCGTCTCGACGGTCGGTATCACCGAGCACGCGGCCAACGCGCTCGGCGATGTCGTGTACGTCCAGCTTCCCGAGGTCGGTGCCGCGGTGACCGCGGGTGAGACCTGCGGTGAGCTGGAGTCGACCAAGTCCGTCAGCGACCTGTACTCCCCGGTCACCGGTGAGGTCACCGAGGTCAACGAGGACGTCTCCAACGACCCGTCGCTGGTGAACTCCGCCCCGTTCGAAGGCGGTTGGCTCTTCAGGGTGCGCGTCTCCCAGGAGCCGGGCGACCTGCTCTCCGCGGACGAGTACACCGCGTTCTCCGGCAGCTGAGCCCCAGGCACAAGGACGTAAGGACGTACTGACCCCATGTCGCTTCTGAACACTCCCCTGCACGAGCTCGACCCCGACATCGCCGCCGCCGTCGACGCCGAGCTGAACCGCCAGCAGTCCACCCTGGAGATGATCGCCTCGGAGAACTTCGCTCCGGTCGCGGTCATGGAGGCCCAGGGCTCGGTTCTCACCAACAAGTACGCCGAGGGCTACCCCGGCCGCCGCTACTACGGCGGCTGCGAGCACGTCGACGTCGCCGAGCAGATCGCGATCGACCGGGTCAAGGAGCTGTTCGGCGCCGAGTACGCCAACGTGCAGCCGCACTCGGGCGCCTCCGCCAACCAGGCCGCGCTGTTCGCGCTGGCCCAGCCCGGCGACACCATCCTCGGCCTGGACCTGGCCCACGGCGGCCACCTCACCCACGGGATGCGGCTGAACTTCTCCGGCAAGCAGTTCGACGTGGTCGCCTACCACGTGGACGAGGCCGGTCTGGTCGACATGGCGGAGCTGGAGCAGCTCGCCAAGGAGCACCGGCCGAAGGTGATCATCGCGGGCTGGTCGGCGTACCCGAGGCAACTGGACTTCGCGGAGTTCCGCCGGATCGCGGACGAGGTGGGCGCGTACCTCTGGGTCGACATGGCGCACTTCGCCGGTCTGGTCGCGGCGGGCCTGCACCCGAACCCGGTGCCGTACGCGGACGTGGTCACCTCCACCACGCACAAGACGCTGGGCGGGCCGCGCGGCGGCATCATCCTGGCGAAGAAGGAGTTCGCGAAGAAGCTGAACTCGTCCGTCTTCCCGGGCTTCCAGGGCGGCCCCCTGGAGCACGTGATCGCGGCGAAGGCGGTCTCCTTCAAGGTCGCGGCGAGCGACGAGTTCAAGGAGCGCCAGCGCCGTACGGTCGAGGGCGCGCAGATCCTCGCCGAGCGTCTGGTGCGCGCGGACGTCGGCGAGCACGGTGTGTCCGTCCTCTCCGGTGGTACGGACGTCCACCTGGTCCTCGTCGACCTGCGGAACTCCGAGCTGGACGGCAAGCAGGCGGAGGACCGTCTCCACGAGGTCGGCATCACCGTCAACCGGAACGCGATCCCGAACGACCCGCGCCCCCCGATGGTGACGTCGGGCCTGCGGATCGGCACCCCGGCGCTGGCCACCCGCGGCTTCACGACCGAGGACTTCACGGAGGTCGCGGACGTCATCGCCGAGACCCTCAAGCCGTCCTACGACGCCGACAGTCTGAAGGCCCGCGTGAAGGCGCTGGCCGACAAGCACCCGCTGTACCCCGGCCTGAACAAGTAGTACCCCTGGGGTGAGTGGGCTCCGCCCGGTGCGGAGCCCACCGCCCCCGTTCTGAGGAGTTCCCGTGGCCATCTCGGTCTTCGACCTGTTCTCGATCGGTATCGGCCCGTCCAGCTCCCACACGGTCGGCCCGATGCGCGCGGCGCGGCTGTTCGCCCGCCGGCTGCGCAACGAGGAGGTCCTCGGGGCGGTGGCGTCGGTCCGTGCGGAGCTGTACGGCTCGCTCGGCGCGACCGGACACGGTCACGGCACTCCCAAGGCGGTGCTGCTCGGCCTGGAGGGCGCCTCACCGCGCACGGTGGACGTCGAGGGCGCCGACGAACGGGTGGAGCAGATCAAGAAGTCGGGCCGGCTCAGGTTGCTGGCCGACCACGAGATCGGCTTCTCCTTCGACGACGACCTGGTCCTGCACCGCCGTAAGACACTCCCCTACCACGCGAACGGCATGACCCTCTGGGCGTACGACGCCTCAGGCGCCGAACTCCTCTCGAAGACGTACTACTCGGTGGGCGGCGGATTCGTCGTCGACGAGGACGCCGTGGGCGCGGACCGCATCAAGCTCGACGACACGGCCCTCAAGTACCCCTTCCGCACGGGCGACGAGCTGCTGCGTCTGACGCAGGAGACGGGTCTGTCGATCTCCGCGCTGATGCTGGAGAACGAGCGGGCCTGGCGCACGGAGGACGAGATCCGCTCCGGTCTGCTGGACATCTGGCGCGTGATGCAGACGTGCACGGCACGCGGAATGTCCCGCGAGGGCATCCTGCCGGGCGGGCTCCGGGTCCGTCGGCGCGCAGCCATGTCGGCGCGTCAACTCCGGGCGGAGGGCGAGCCGTTGGCGCGCGCGATGGAGTGGATCACGCTGTACGCGATGGCGGTGAACGAGGAGAACGCGGCGGGCGGCCGGGTCGTGACGGCCCCGACGAACGGGGCCGCGGGCATCATCCCGGCGGTCCTGCACTACTACATCAACTTCGTGCCGGGCGCCGACGAGGAGGGCGTGGTCCGCTTCATGCTCGCCGCCGGCGCGATCGGCATGCTGTTCAAGGAGAACGCGTCCATCTCCGGCGCGGAGGTCGGCTGCCAGGGCGAGGTGGGCTCGGCCTGCTCGATGGCGGCGGGCGCGCTGGCCGAGGTGCTGGGCGGCAGCCCCGAGCAGGTCGAGAACGCGGCCGAGATCGGCATGGAACACAATCTCGGCCTGACCTGCGACCCGGTCGGCGGCCTGGTCCAGATCCCGTGCATCGAGCGCAACGGCATGGCCGCGGTGAAGGCGGTCACGGCGGCCCGGATGGCGATGCGGGGGGACGGCTCGCACAAGGTGTCCCTGGACAAGGTCATCAAGACGATGAAGGAGACGGGGGCCGACATGTCCGTCAAGTACAAGGAGACGGCCCGGGGCGGGCTCGCGGTGAACATCATCGAGTGTTGAGGGTACGGGCCCTGACCAGCACGTTCATGTCTTCCGTGCTGTCAGGGGCTTCCCTGCTTACGCGGCGGAAAGTCCCTGGAAACTCCCTGGGACAGATGTGAAAGTCCCTGAAAAGTCCCGGGGAAATCCCACGGGACAGGCGCTTGACCTGGGAATTCGCGACACCCTCGATGGCTGCTCCGCCTCGCCGGCCGCCGACAGCCGACAGCCGACAGCCGCAAGGATGTATCAAATCGATCCCATGAGATCGCCAGAGGGGTACCATTCGATACATGAGTGCTGCGGAGACCTCGCGCCTGGAACAGCGGCTGACCAGCCTCTTCCCCACGTTCACGACGGCGCAGGCACGTCAGATCCAGCTCTCCCCTCGTGATCTGGCGTCCCTGGTCGCGGCGGGAGAGATAGACGAACTGTCCCGGGGGGTCTATCGACGGGCAGACGCACCAGAGACCGCGCACGCGGATCTGCTGGCCGTGTGTGCGCGGGCTCCGCGCGCCGTCGTGTGCGGTGAGTCCGCCCTGGCCCTGCATGAGCTGATCGACGACATCCCCGCAGCGGTACACATCGCCGTGCCGCGTGGTGCACGCCGTCCCACGATTTCCTACCCGCCGACCGTGGTGGCGCAGTACGCCCCGGCGACCTTCGCCCTCGGCGTCGAACGATTCGAAGCAGCCCCGGGAGAGACCGTCCCCGTGTACAACGCCGCCCGCAGCGTCGTCGATGCGATGCGCCACCGCAGCCGCATCGGCGAGACCCTCGCCCTGTCCGCGCTTGGCCGCTACCTGCGCCGAGAGGGGCGCAGTGAAGTCAGCGAACTCCAGCATGTTGCACGTGAGTTGGGCGCCCTTTCCATCATCCGCCCGGCCGTTGAGGCGGTGCTCGCCTGATGGTCAACCCCGCGCGTGACACCACCGCCGGTCGCGTCTACAACGACCTGCGCAACCTGGCCCGCCGCACCAGCCGGTCCACGGACGAGACCATGGTCGAGTACGTCCTCGAACGGTTCCTCTACCGCTTGGCCGCATCACCTCTCGGCCGCGAGCACTTCGTCCTCAAGGGCGGCCTGCTGCTGGCCCAGTTCGGCGCCCGCCGGATGACCCGTGACATCGACATCCTCGGCCGCTCGTTCCCAGGCACCGAAACCGAGATCATCCGCAGGATCGCGGTCATCGCCGCCACCGAGATCGACGACGGAGTCGCATTCGATCCCGCGACACTCAAGACCGTCCCCATCCGCGAGGAGGACGAGTACCACGGCGTACGCCTGTCCATGGCCGCCTCCATCGCCCGGGCCCGGCTCAAGCTCCAACTGGATGTCAGCTTCGGCGACCCCGTCACCCCCGGCCCCCGGGTCATCGACTACCCACAACAGCTCACGCCGGAGAGCTTCCAGATCCTCGGCTACCCGCTCGCCACCGTCATCGCCGAGAAACTCTCCACCGCCGTCTCACTCGGCGACCTCAACACCCGCGACCGCGACTACGGCGACCTCTACCGCCTGCTCACTCTCAACGACCTCGACGGCCAGGAACTCACCACCGCGCTGACCGCCACCGCCGCACACCGCGGCATCACCCTGAAACCCCTCAGCACCGCCATCAGTGACCTCGGCGAGCGCCGCCAGACCTCGTACACCGCCTGGCGCCGGAGACAGGGCCCCGCCGCGACCGGCTACCCCGAACGCTTCACCGACGTCGTCCGACAGGTCACCGCCTTCGCCGACACACTTCTCAACGACGATGCCATCACCCTCACTTGGAGTGCGGTGACCCTCACGTGGTCATGAACCAGACCCGGCCGACCGGCCAGGCTTCAGGGCGAACCCGAGACGTACGCATTACGAGTTGTCCGATCTTGGCCCACCGGCTTCAACAGGCGTCCACCACGACAACGACACACCTGGTCAGTGTTGATGTCGGACGACCATGGACGAAAGTGGACCACCCCAGATTCCCCACCAACTGAGACCACAACTGACCCACCATGAGGAACACGTACGCTCCGTGCTGGAGAGCACGACATCCAGCCGTCCTGCAGAGGGGACTGAGATGAGGGCACACAGTAGGCCGTCGGTGCGCCACACTTTTCCGTTCCGGGCCATGCCCCGAAGCGGCAGAGAAAAGTCGACGGTCACCGTTGGCCACGAGAGTCGGCGGGTCCTGCAGTGACGGACTTCATTTTCGAGGTGATAGGGACCGGATCCGTCGCCGCCCACCGCATCGGGACAGCGATCACCGGCCCGGTCACCGTTCTGACGGCCGAGTTGATGAACTCGGCGCGCGATGTCCAGGCGCCTGCCGGGCTCACCAACCTGCCGCCGCTCCCTCTGTGTTTCGGCCGCACGAGCGAGCTGCGCTGGCTGCGCGGCACGCTCGGGAAGCCGGCCGCCGGGACTGCAGTCGTCCAAGGCCTTGGCGGCGTCGGCAAGAGCACCCTCGCGCTTGCGTACGCCCACAGACACCGTCGCGACTACACCGTGATGTGGTGGATTGCCGCCGCATCACCCGACCACATCGAGCAATCGCTGGCCGACCTCGCTCTGCGGCTGATCCCCGTGTGGGCCGGCAGCGCGTCTACCAAAGATCGCGCCGCCTGGGCGATGTTGTGGCTGCAGTGGCATCCGGGGTGGCTGCTGATCTTCGACAACGTTGAGGATCCGGCCGATCTGCAGCCCTACGTCAGCACGTCTAACGGCCACGTCATCGCCACCAGCCGACGATCAGCTAGCTGGCCGACCTCCGTCGCAACGCTGGCCCTCGACGTACTCGACCTGGCTGCAGCGAGTGAACTCCTCTGTAGCCAGGTGCTCGGCGCGACTTCGCCGACCCACCATCAGATGCAGGAGACCCGGGCCCTCTCCGCTGACCTGGGGCAGCTTCCCATCGCACTGATGCAGGCCGGCGCCTACCTCGCGCAGAATCCGACGATCAGCATCGAACGTTACCGCCAAAAGCTGATCGGCAAGTTGGACAAGGCTCCCGAAGGTGTAGACCCAGAGCGCACCGTCGCCCGGATCTGGCGCCAGACGATCAGCACCCTCACAGAGCGCAACCCCCTGGCAGTCCGCGTCCTGTCCACACTGGCGTGGCTGGCCCCCGACGACATTCCAGTTGGACTGCTGACCCCTATCACCGACGACAGCGACGACCTTCACGAAGCCTTTGGGGTGCTTGCTGTCTACTGCATGGTCTCCCTCACTCAGGACTCGGTGAGCATCCACCGCCTCGTCCAGACCACACTCCGGAACCAGCCGCCCATCGGTGACAGCGCGCCAACCGGCAGGCTAGAGGCCGAACGGCTGCTGAGCGCTGCGGTCGCCCCCCTGGGAGAACCGCCCGACTCTGGCCGGTCCCCCGCCTGGGATCGGCTGCTCCCGCACCTCGTCGCGCTGGCGGCCACCACTCCTGACGGACACGCTGACACCTTTCCCGCCGGACGGTACGCGAGCGCTGCACTCTATCTCCAGGGCCTCGGTCATGACGCCCGCGCCGTTCCGCTGCTCACGGCGGCCCTCGCCCGCTGCGAAGCGCTCGCTGGCGCCGAGCACGAACTCACCATGAAGGTCCGTTCGAACCTGGGCCACGCCTACCACGGAGCCGGGGACTTCGAACGGTCCATCGCCACCCTCGAACCGTTGGTCCCCCAGTGCGCGCAGGTATTCGGCGACTCGCATCCGGGGACGCTCACCGTCGCCGCTAACCTTGCCAACTCGTACCGTGACTACGGCGATCTGGCCCGTGCCATCACACTCCACGAGGAGACGTTGGCCCGGCGTAGGAAAGCACTTGGCAACGATCACCCCGACACTCTCGTCAGCTGCGAGGAACTGGCCCGCACCTACCATGCGTCCGGCGACCTGGATCGTGCTGTCTCTCTGCATGAGGCCACACTCACGCAGTACCAGCGACTCCTAGGACCAACTCACCCTGCCACGCTGTCCAGCCAGCACGGTCTAGCAGCGGTCTACCTCGCTTCAGGCGATCTGTCCCGCGCCATTCCGATGTACACCGCCGTCTTCGCACAATGGCAGCAGGCGCTCGGCGACAGTGATCCCGAGACCATCACCAGCCGGAACAACCTTGCCTACGCCTATCTGACCGCCGGACGCCCTGACCAGGCAGCACAGCACCTCAAGACGGCCCTGGCCAGGTGCGAGGAGGTGTACGGCGAGGCGCACCCAGAGACCATTGCCGTCCGTGCGAACCTCGGCTGTGCCTACCGGGACGCTGGAGACTCCACCCGTTCGCTTCCATTGCTGGAGACCGCGGCCGCGCAGAGCGCCCACCTTCTCGGCGATACCCACCCCCAGACCCTGACCACTAGGAACGGGCTGGCGCGGGCATACCAGGCCGCCGGCCACGATGGACAGGCGATCGCCCAGTACGACACCGTCCTCAAGCACCGTGCCGCGCTGCTCGGCGAGACCCACCCCCATACCCTCGCCACCCGAAGCGGCCTCGCGCATGCACACCTCGCGGCGGGCGACCCTGATCGCGCCGTCCCGCTGTTCGAAACCGTCGTCGCCCAGTGCGAGCAGGTCTTCGGCGAGTCCCACCCGGACACCCTGTCCAACTACATCGGCCTGGCCGACGCACTACGCCAGACGGACAATCCGGCACGGGCCGTGCCTCTCTCTGAGTCAACGCTGGAGCGGTGCGTCCGTTCGCTCGGCGAGGACCACCCGCACACCATGGTGTGTCGGAGCAACCTGGCCCTCGCACACCTCACAGTTGGCGACGCTCCGCGCGCCGTCCAGCTCCTCGAAGCCGCCGTGTGCAACGCCAGCCTCATCTTCGGCGACACACACCCGCACACGGTCACCAGCCGGATAAACCTGGCCGCCGCTCACATGGAGTCCGACAACACGGCACAGGCAGTCGCCGTCCTGGAAGACCTCCGCGCCCAGCTGGAGGCCGAACTCGGCCGCGTCCACCCGCAAACACTTCACGGCACCGCCATGCTGGCCCGCGCCCTCGGCGGGTCCGGCGGCCTCCCCCGAGCGACCGAACTGCTGGAACACAGCGTTGCGCTCGCCGAGAAGGAACTCGGCGTCACCCACCCGGACACAGTCAAGCAACGGCAGTACCTGGCTGAGATCTATCGGGCCAACGACCAACCCGACTTGGCTGTGCCGCTGTACGAAGCCAACCTCGCTCACTGGCAGCAGACCCTCGGCGACCACCCGAATGTCCTGAGCACCCAACTCACCCTGGCGGACGCCCACCAGGAAGCCGGTGCACACCAAAAGGCGATCGCCGTCTATCGCGTAGCCCTCGGCCGGATCGAGCCCACCCTGGGCCCGGAGAACCCGCTCGTCGCACAGATCCGCGCAAGGATCGACGCAGCCGAGTACGCCACTTCGAGGTCTGACCGTTAGTACTCCATTGAAGCTCACCGTCTGCCTGGTCAGCGGCCTGGCAGACGGGAGCATAGCCAGGCCGCGACAGGGGCAGGAAGGTCTTCGCTTGGCTCGCGTGGAGTGAGGCCGGTCGATCGTCCGCGAATGCAGAGTTGCCGCGTACGCGCTGGCTGGCGGCTTAGTCTGATGCCCTGGCCTCAGTCAATGACAGGATTTCAGGGGTGGATTGTGGAAGCGGAGATCGTGCAGTTTTTTGAGCAGGCAGGGCCGTATCTAGGCGCGGCCCTGGGTGCCTATGGCGCGGGGGTACTGGCCCGAGCTGAGGACGCTGCGGTGGGAGCCACGGCGAACGTAGGGCACAGTATTTTGCACGCGGTCTGGCGGCGCCGGAGCCCGGCCGGACGCCCCGAGCTGGAGGTGGCGGTGCATGAGGCGGCCGAGGAGCCGGGGGACACCGATGCTGCAGCCGCGCTGCGTCAGCAGATCAAGCGGACGCTAATGGAGAATCCGCAGTTGCTTGCGGAACTGGCCGCCAAGCTTCCCGCGGCCGGTGCGGTGACGATCACCGCGTCCGGTGAACGGTCTATCGCCGCACAGACAATCGGCACGGCCGTCACCGGAGACAACACCACGATCCGTCCATGACCCTGCCCGGCTATGAAGTTCTGCCGCCAGTCTTCGAACTGTGCGCGATGCCGTCGGCCCTGTTCTGATCCACCCCGCACGCCAGGAACTGTCGGTCGCTGAACCGACCGACGCCAGCCGGAACCTGATGCGCCTTCCGATTCCCTCAGACTCCTCGCACCCGTGCAGCGCGCTCTTTCATTTCCGCCCGTCCGTAGCAGCTCGAGGTTCGGCTGACCTCCCTGTTGTCCGAGCCCCGGACCTTGGCTCTGTGCTCCGACTACTGCACAGCCACAACTGGTCAACGGCGGCCGTGATCTGCGGCCGTCTCCTCGATCAAATTCTTGACCTGCTGCTGAGCTGTTGGCGGTGTCGACGTTGGTCATCGTTGAACGCCCTTCCACTTCCCGGGAGGGCGCTCGTGTGTGAGCACCACATTAGGAGTGCGGGGCTCACCGAAGTCATCGGATGCCGCCCGAGCATCAACGACCCAACCCCCACAGGCGTCTCACGCAGCATGGGATACGTTGTAATCAGCCCCCGACAAGAAGTCCCCAAAAAGTCCCTGACGTGATTCAAGGTAAGCCTGGGGTATATCAAAACCGCAGGTCAATCCCATGATCATCAGCCGTCCACATGTACGTCAAGTACAAGGAGACGGCCCGGGGCGGGCTGGCTGTGAACATCATCGAGTGCTGAGAAAGTAGGCCCTGACCAGCACGTTCGGGTCTTTCAGCGGTGTCAGGGCCTTCCCTGCTTACGCGGCGGAAAGTCCCCCGAATGTCCCTGGGGCAGGCGTGGAAGTCCCCGAAAAGTCCCCAGGAAATCCCCATGGGATAGGCGCTTGACCTAGGGGTTCGTGGCAGTCCTGCTGCCGGCCCCGGGGCCGGCAGCACAGCAGGATCGCGAGTCGCCGCCCGCGACGCGTGCGCCCGGGTTCCGGGATGAACGACATGGCGGTCCCGTGCAGCCTCACCCCGCCGTGCGTTGATCCTCTGTTGTCGGCAGGTCCGCGAGGGCGCTGATCAGTGCGGAGCGCGACCTCACCTGGAGCTTGCGGAAGACGCGGGTGAGGTGGGCCTCGACGGTCTTGACCGATACGAACAGGTTCGACGCGATGTCGCGGTTGGACAGGCCTCCGGCCACCATCCGGGAAATGCGGCGTTCCTGTTCGGAGAGAGCGCCATGGGGTGGTGCGTCGTGGCCGGCCGCCCGGGGTCGGCGGGCTCCGATCTGGCGTTGGGCGTTGATGGCCAGAGCGCTCAGGTGCCCCGCGCCGTGGGCGTCGGCGAGCTGTTTCGCGCGCCCGACGGCCGTGGCGGCGTCGTCCAGCCGCCCGGCCGTGGCCAGCGCCCGGCCGAGCAGGAGTCGTGCGCGGCTCTCCGCCAGTACGAGACCGCCGGCCGCGAAGGACTCGGCCGCGGTGGAGAAGAGTTCAGCAGCGGCGGACGGGTCGTCGTCCCGGGTGACGGCCATGGCGAGAGTGGCGTAGCCCGACTGTCCCGGCAGCGTCACCGCATCCGCAGCGCGGGCGGCGTGCTCTGCCCAGTTGTGGGCCGCGGCCACCTCCCCCCGGGCCATCTCGGCCTGGGTCGCGGTGCAGTACCACATGGCTCTGAGCGCGTGCGTCGTCGCCGAACGGTCGGTGCCGGAAATGGTCTGCGTGAGCAGCTCGATGGAGTCGTCGGGGCGCCCCTGGTCGAGGCGGACCGAGGCGAGCACAGCGGCGGACAGCTCCCACAGGCGTCCGCGGCGTCCGACCGAGCGCAGGGCCTCTTCGGCCGCGTCGACGGCCGCGGCCGGTCCGTCGCGCAGCACGGTGCCTGCCGCGCGCAACGTCAGGGCGTATCCGATGAGGTCCGGTCGGTCGAGCAGGTGAGCCATCTCCTCGGCGCTCGCCGCCGACGCTATCCCGTCGTCGAGGTCGCCGGTCGCCTGCTGTGCATAGGACTGGCCGAGCAGCAGGTAGGGCATCATGTAGCTCTGTCCGGTGAGCCGGGCGATCCGGATGCCGCGTGTCAGGTGGCGGGTGGCGTCGTGGTGGCGTTCGGAAAGGACTTCGGCCCAGCCGAGCTGGCCGACCTCGTCGAGGAAGCTGGCCAGTTCCCCGTCCTCCATGACGTCGATCGAGGCGGCTGCTTCGGTGGCGTACTCCCGTAGGGGAACGGTCCGTCCGCTGTATGCGGCGCCGAGGGCGCGGCAGGCTGCCACCGCGGTAAGGGTCTTGCGGTCGACCGGGGCGGGGGTGCGGACGAGGAGTGCGTCCAAGTGGGCGGCCGCCTCGTCGAAGTCTCCCTGCGCCATGCCTACGGTCGCGAGTTGCAAGCGGAGCGGATTCGCCCTTGTGTCGTTGTCCGGCCAACGTGCGAGTTCGTCCGTGAGCGCGAGTTTGGCCCGCTTGCTGCTGCCGAGAATCCGTTCGATCACCGACCGCAGCGCCACGATGGGTACGCGTTGGTCGCGACGGTCCGGCGGTACGAGGTCCAAGGCCTGCGCGAGGGCGTCGCGGCAGGCCGTGAGGTCACCGGTCATTCCGCATGCCTTCGCCAGTCCGATCAGCATCCCGATCCGGCGCCGGGCCGACTCCTCGGAGCGGTCCGGGGCTGACAACTTCAGTGCCGCGCGCAGCCAGGCGGCTGTGGTCGCGGGTGCGGAGTGGGTGGTGAGAGTGGCCGCCTCGGTGAGGACGCGGACGGCTTCGAGGTCGCCGGCCCGCGCCGAGCGTGCGACGTAGGGTGCGCGTTCCAAAGGGCTCGCCCCACTTCTTCGCAGTGTCTCGTCGGCCCGGGCGTTGGCAGCCAGCCACCAGCCCGGCGGTGTGTCCCGCGACACCACCTCACAGAGCAGCGGATGCCGGAACTGAAGCAGTTGGCGTCCGTCCGGCCGGGGACCGGCCGGACGGACGGACCGGATGAGGTCCATCCCCGCGAGGACGTCGAGCGCCTCCAGGGCGGGCCCGGTGGCCAGGCCGGCGACCGGGCCCAGCAGCATGGGGTCGAAGGGGTCGCCCAGTACGGCGGCGGCTCGGAGCGCGGTGAGTTCGCCCTCGGTCAGCAGAGCGATCTCGCGGGCCACAGCGGCTCGCAGGGTGTCCGGCAGGTCGGCGAGACCCTCCGTCACGCCGATGCCGTCGGTGGTGAGCTGGGCCAGCACTTCCAGGTAGAGCGGGTTGCCGCCGCTGACCGCGCAGAGCCGGTCGCGCCGGCCGGGGGTGTGTGTGGTGCCTAGCAGGCGCCGGCACGCCTGTCGGTCTAGCGGGGACAGCGGGATGCGTTCGACGCGGTAGTCGGCGGCTGTGTTCTGGAAGGACGCCAGCAGTCGTGCCGTCGCCTGCCGGGGGCGGTGTCCGCAGGCGAGAACCAGTGCGGTCCTCGGCGGCTCCCGGAGAAGGTAGTGGAGCAGTGCCACGCTGCCCTCGTCGGCCCGGTGCAGGTCGTCGAGACAGAGCACCACCCCGACGTTCCCGCCGATGTCCGCCAGGAGTTGGCCCACGGCATGGTGCAGTTGGTAGCGCTCCACTTCGGGAAACCGGGGACGGCCGGGATGAGATGCCGCACTGTCGGGAAGCACCAGGTCCAGCAGCACCGCCATCTCCTCGCGCAGTGGCTCCTGCCCGGACTCCGTCAGACGCTCGAAACACCAGCGGACGGGGTCGGCGAACACCCCGAAGGAGCGCTGCTGTTCGAACTCCGAGGCCCGTCCGGACAGCACCGTCAAGCCCTCCGCTGCGGCCAGCTCACCCAGTTCGGAGAGCAGTCTGGTCTTGCCGAGTCCGGGATCGCCGGTGATCTCGATGAACGTGGAGACGCCTTCCGTGCAGGCGGCGACCGCAGACCGCAGCAGTCCCATCTCGTGTTCCCGTCCGACGAGCGGTCTGGGGAAAACATTCCGGCCCGCCCCCCGCGCCTTTCCCGCCCCGGCCTGCCGTTGTCTCTGCGCGGTCATGGGACTCCTCAGTTCTGACTCCAGTGCCTGCCGTTCGCATCACGAGGCCGGCGTCCCTCCGGTCCAGAACTGATCATCATCCATCTCATGTTCGCTTGGCTTCGGTACAACTACGCAATTACGTCAGGAGGTTCACCTCCGATGCCCCCGCCCCCTCACGCCCGGGCACCTCCAGCAGGAGGTCTTCGAGCTCGCGGATCAACCGATTCGCAGCGGCCCGTCGGACCGGCGGCAGACCCGCCGAAACGTGGTCGGCATCGGTGTGCCGCGACGTGGCGAACCACAGAGCGGTGGCGGCCTGTCTGGCGAAGAGGGACAACAGGTCGAGCTCGGGCAGGCCTGAGCGGGCCTGTTCGGCCCGGGTCGAGGACTTCCAGCACGCCCAGCACCCGGCCGTCGTGGATCAGCGGTGCCGCCATCAGGGTGTCGGGTACGTCTGGGTGGACTGGGCCAGCGAGCGGTCGAAGGACGTGCTGGCGGCGAGGTCGTCGACCACGATCGGCTCACCGGAGACCGCCACCCAGCCAACGATGCCCCGCCCCGCGGGAAAGCGCCGGCCGACCAGGAACTCCTCGCCCTGGCCGGAGACCGCCTGGAAGACCAGTTCACCGGCTCCCTCGTCGAGCAGGAAGACCGAACTGGCCTGGGCACCGAGAAATGAGGCGACTGCCGAAGCGGTCTGAAGTTGGCCCGGAGTAAGACGATCCGCAGGGGGGCTAAGTCCTCGCCGCCAGTCCCGCACCTACCCGGACGGCGTTCCAGGACCTTGGGGGTGGTGCCCTTTTCGGGGCCGGGGAACCCCACGATCGTGGGGTTGTGACTGCCGTGACCGTGGATGCAGTCTCGTCTTGTCCCCGGATCTATCCCGATAGCGAAAGGAACCGGCATGTCCTTCAACTCAGTCGAGGCTCTGCGTGGAGCCGGCATTCTCGGCGGCACGATGGCGCCCGCACTCGAAGAGTTCTACGCCAGCCTGACGGCGGAAGAGGTCAACGTTCTCATCTCGACCAAGACCCGCCTCATGGAGGTGCTCCCCGACGTCGTGGCGCACTCCCAGGACTGGAACACCCCCGAGGCGACGGAGCAGGGCTTCGAAGCGGCGATGCTGTGCGCGTGTGGCGCCTGGTCCGGCAGCGGCAACGCCAATTAGTTCCTGTACTCCCCACACACGCGTGGCCCGGCGGTTGGGTCCGTCGGGCCACGCGCGTGACAGAGCACGAGAGGAGGCGCGATGCGAGGGAATCTGACCCGCGGCCGGGCGTCGTTCGACGTACCCCAGGATCTGACGTACTTCGTGCATGACGAGGAATATCTCGTGGTCAACCCGGAAGTGGGCGCGCGGTGTGTCCTCACGCCGTCGGAGTTCCGGGTCCTCAAGGCACTGACCGGCGGCGTCGGGCCGACCGGGGAGACGGTGCCGCTGGCGGAATCGGACGAGACCGAGCGGGCCCTGGCCAAGCTCATTCTGAACTGGATCGTGTACTTCAACGGCAACAAGCCAGTGGTCAAGATCGAAGAGGCGCCGCTGACCTACGCATATTACGCGATCACTGACGGCTGCAACCTGCGCTGCCCCTACTGCTACGCGTCCTCCGAGAAATGCCTGCCGGGCGAGCTCGACACCGCCGAATCACTGGACCTGGTGACGCAGATCGCCGCGCTCGGCGCCAAGATCATCGTCTTCACCGGCGGCGAGCCGATGCTCCGCAGGGATCTGTTCCAGATCGTCGAGCACGCCAACAGCCTCGGCTTGCGCTCCCACATCATCACGAACGCGACGATGATCCGGACCCCGAAGACGGCACAGCGCTTCGCCGAGCTCTTCAAGTCCGTCACCGTCAGCATGGACGGCGGCACGGCCGAGACGCATGACCGCACTCGCGGCAAAGGGGCGTTCGCGAAGACGTACAAAGCGCTCCAGCTGCTCAACGACGCGGGCGTGGTCCCCTCCATCAACCACATCGTCACCTCGGACAACATCGACGAGCTGGAGGACTTCGCAGGCTTCCTCGACGGGATCGAGACCGGTGGCGTGCGCCTGATGAACCACAACGACCTGGGACGCGGTGTCGACGACGCATACGACTTCGGGTGGAAGGACCACCTGCGGGTCCAGCAGCTCGTGTGGACGTCCCCGGTAGCCGGGCAGCTCAAGCCGGACGGCCCCAAGCCGGTGACCCCCTGCTCCGTCAAGGGGAACTGCGGGATGGGCGGGAACGAGATCTACATCAACTCGTTGGGTGACGTGTATCCGTGCAAGCTCATCACCGGCAAGGCGGAACACGCCGGGAACATCCGGCAGAAGCCGCTCTCCGAGATCTTCGCGAGCCCGGTCCTCGGCGCGATGCGCCGGAGCACGGTGTACGGCGGGGAGTTCCACGACGACTGCGCGAAGTGCTACATCAAGGCGAACTGCGGCGGTGGATGTCGTGCTTCGCACATGTCGGAGTCCGGAACCCCCCGGCGCAACAGCCGGCACCTGTGCCGGATTCTGCGGCACGGCGTCACCACGCAACTGTGGCAGGAAACCGGGATCAGCCGCGCGGAGCTCGCCGAGAAGAACCTGGAGATGACGGTCCCGCGCATGGTCGCGACAGGTGACATCCACGCAGTCCATGACCAGTGGAAGACCTACACCCCCACACCGCAGCCCTCGATCAAGGTCGGCGAGCTGCTGTCCATCACGCCGGTCAACAGGAGGTTGGGCGTTGTCCCTACACATCAGTGATGCGGTCATCTGGCAGGAGGCAGCGGGAGGCGTCTCGCTCTACCACACTGAGACCGGCGAATTCCGAACGTTGAACGAAACCGGCGCGAAGATCTGGGTGCTGGTGGCGAGCGACGGCGAACGTGAGCAGGTGGCCGCGAAGCTGGCGCTGCTGTTCGCCGGGCACAACGCCGCGATGGGCGCGCGTATCCGCGCGGAGGTGGACGGGTTCATCAGCGCCATGGTCGAGGCGGGGCTGCTCGACGAGACCGAGACCGAGAGCGTGCCGGCATGATCCTGGCGCACGGTCCGGCAGAGCCGCGATGACCACAGCGATCGTCCTCGGTGGCGGGTTCGCGGGTGTGCTGGCCGCCAACGTGCTCGCGAGGCACACCGATGACGTCGTAGTCGTCGAGGGCGGCCGGTATCCGGTCGGCCCCGGTGTTCGGTCGGGGCTGCCCCAGGCCCACCACAACCACGTGCTCGTCACCGGCGGCGCTCGGGCGTTGGACGCGTTGCTTCCCGGGACCGTGGACGCGCTGCTCGCTCACGGTGCGCACCGTCGCGGCCTCCCTGGCGACGCGCTGATCCTGAGCGCCGACGGCTGGTTCCGCCGCCACGCGACGGACGCGTACCTCATCGCGTGCAGCAGATGGCTGACCGATCACGTCGTCCGGGAGCGCGCGCTGGCGCCGGACGTGGCCAGGGGCGCGGTATCAGTGCGGGAACGAACCAGGGTGCTGGGACTGGTCGGTGACGCGTCGCGAGTGACCGGAGCAGTGCTGGGGCTGGAGGACGGCCGCGAGCTCACGTTGCGGGCCGACATCGTGGTGGATGCGACCGGACGGCGCTCCCGCGCCGGACGTTGGCTGTCCGCGATCGGCGGCCCGCCCGTCGAGGAGGAGACAGTCGATTCGGGCCTCGTGTACTCCACCCGGGTCTATCGCGCGCCTGCGGGTCTCGCGGCCGAGATCCCGGCCGTCATGGTGCATCCGAGTCCTGACAACGGGCGGCCGGGCCATGGCGCGACACTGTTCCCGATCGAGGGGGACCGGTGGATCGTCACCCTCACCGGCACCCGCGGTTGCGAACCGCCGATCGACGAGCAGGGATTCACGGACTGCGCGTATGCGCTGCGGTCCCCTGTCATCGCCGAGCTCATGGCCGCGGCCAAGCCGGCGGGCGGCGTCCGTCCGTACGGCGGGACCAAGAACCGCAGGCGGTACTTCGAGCGACGCCCCCGACCTGACGGTCTCCTGGTCTTCGGCGACGCCTTGGTGGCGGTGAACCCGGTCCACTCCCACGGCATGTCGATCGCGGCCATGAGTGCCCTGAGACTGGACGGGGAACTGACACGGCTCGGCACCGACCCGTCGGTGTTCCCCGCCCTCCAGGCCGCCATGGCCGACGTGGCGGACAGATCGTGGCGGATGGCGATCGAACAGGACCGGGTTCACACCGGCCCGTCACCAGAGGCGTCCCCATTCGAGCAGCGGGTGCGGGCCAGGACGGCCAGGGCCGTGCTGAACAGCCCGGTACTGATGGCAGAACTGTTCAGAGCCCAGACGTTGATCCCCTCACAGGCCGCCGTGGACCCCTCATTTCTCCGGGAGCTGTCCCTGGATCCGGGCTTGCCCCTGAGCACCGACCAAGCGATCGCGCAGTACCCCGGGCTGTCCGAGTGGTGGCTTTCGGGACGCCCGGCCGCGCCGACCATCGTGGCGAGGAGAAGACCGTGACGACTGAAGACGTTCCACTGATTCCGCTCGCCGTCCTGTTCGGCAACCCGACATTTCTGCTCCCCGAGATTTCGCCGGACGGGACCCGGCTGTTCTTCCTGGCGCCGGACGAAGGTGTGACGAACGTCTGGGCGGCTCCGGTGGACCGGCCGGCCGCAGCCACGGCCGTGACCCGCGATCGCGGACGGGGCATCCGGACGTACGGGGTCTGCCACGACGACCGGACGCTCTTCTATCTCCGCGATGAGAACGGCGATGAGAGCTGGCGGCTTTACCTGGTCGATCTGGAGACCGGCGAGGAGCGCTGCGCCACGCCGTTCGACGGCGTCCAGACGAGGATTCTGGCGCACAACCGGTGGCATCCGACCACCGTCCTCGTCGGCTTGAACCTGGACCGACGGGACCTGCACGACGTCTACAGCCTCGATCTGGTGACCGGTGCGCTCGTCGAGGTCGCGAAGAACCCCGGGTACCTGTCGTGGATCATCGACACGGACCTGAACGTGCGGGGCGGGTCGGCGATGAAGCCCGACGGCGGCATGGCGATCTACGTGGATCCGCCCGAGCCGGAAATCGCGAAGCCGTGGCTGGACGTGCCGTACGAAGACGCCATGGGAACGCGCGTCATCGGGTTCACGCGCGACGGCGGCACGTTCCATCTGCTGTCTTCCATTGGCGCGAACGCCAGCCGGCTGTTCGCGGTCGATGTCGCGTCCGGCACGCAGACCCTGCTCGCCCAGGACCCCACCTATGACGTCAAGCAGGTGGAGATGGATCCGATGCGCCGCGTGCCGCAGGCGGTGGTGTTCGCGAAGGACCGTGACGAGTGGACGTTCCTCGACGACGAGTTCGCTGAGGACTTCGGGAGAATCCGCAGCGAACTCACCGTGCGGGCGATCGACGGCGAGGTGTACGTCGACCGCACCGACCGGTCCGACAAGCTGTGGACTGTCTCCGTGGTGACAGGAGCCGGACCGGTCCTCTATTACGTCTACTCGCGGACCGACGGCACCTTGCGCTATCTGTTCAGCCATCAGCCCGAGCTCGAGCGGTACCGGCTGGCCCGGATGGAACCGTTCGACTTCGCCGCGCGGGACGGTGTCCCGGTGCACGGCTACGTGACATGGCCGGCCGACGCGGATCGCAGGGACCTGCCGGCCGTGGTGAACGTGCACGGCGGTCCGTGGGCGCGCAATTCGTTCGCGTTCGACGAGGAGGCGCAGTTGCTCGCGAATCGCGGGTACGCGTGCGTCCAGGTCAACTTCCGGGGGTCGACGGGATACGGCAAGCATTTCCGCAACATCGGCGCCAAACAGTGGGCCGCCGCCATGCATACCGACCTGCTCGACGCCGTCAAGCATCTCGTCGCGTCGGGAGGCATCGACGCGTCCCGAGTCGCGATCATGGGCTGCTCGTACGGCGGGTACGCGGCTCTGGTCGGGGCGGCCTTCACCCCGGACGTCTTCAGGTGTGCCATCGACCTGTGCGGTCCGTCGAACCTGCTGACGTTGCTCGCGGCCGGAGCGCCGTACCGGACCCCGCTCCAGGCGTTCATGTACGCGAACGTGGGGGACCCGGAGACCGAGCACGACATGTTGTGGGAGCGGTCGCCGCTGTCACGTGTCCACGACATCTCGATCCCGGTCCTGGTGGCCCAGGGCGCCAACGACGTTCGGGTGACGCAACAGGAGGCCGAGCAGATCGTCGTGGCGCTGAAGGACAAGGGCCTCCCGCACGAGTACCTCCTGTTCCCGGACGAGGGACACGGCCTCGCCAGACCGCAGAACCGCGAGGCGTACTACGCGGCGGTCGAGCGGTTCCTGGCCGAACACCTCTCATAGCTGCGGACTCACAGAATCCACGGAAGGACCGACGACCATGGCTGAGTTCGACAGACGCGAGTGGGGCAGCAAGCGAGGCGGCGGAGACGCCGTGTACGGGCTGGGGTTCATCGGGGCACTGGTGTACTACTGCGGACAGGCGCACAGTTTCTGGCCGGTGATCACCGGCATCGGAAAGTCGCTGGTATGGCCAGCATTCCTCGTATACCAGGTGCTGAACCACCTCCACTGACCGACGGGTTCAGACCGGCTTCGCGACCAGTACCCGGATCGCCGTACCCGCGAGCCGTGGTGTGACTTCGACCAGCTCGAACCCGGCGGCCGCGAGCAGAGTGCGGAAATCTCCCCTGCTCCGCTCGCGTCCGCCGGTGTAGACGAGCATGGCGATGTCGCTCAGGACGACGCCGATCGCCTCGGGCGCCGCGAGCTGATCCGGTAGCACCGGTTCCACAACCAGCAGCCGACCGTCCGCCGCGATCGACGCGCGGCAGTTGCGCAACAACTCGACGCACCGTTCGTCGTCCCAATCGTGCAGGATGCCCTTCAGCACCATCACATCCCCTTCGGGCACTGATGCGAAGAAGTCGCCGATGACAGCCGAGCAGCGATCGGCCGACCCGGCACCCCGGAACGTCTCGCCGGCCCTCGCCAAGCCCTCGGCGCTGTCGAACAGGATCCCGCGCGCGTCCGGCGCGGTGGCCAGCACCGCCGCCAGCAGCGTGCCGTTCCCGCCGCCGACGTCGACCACGGTGCGCGCACCGGTGAAGTCGTGCGCCAGCGCAACCTCAGGGGCGATCGGGGCAGTGCCCTCACGCATCGCGGTGTTGAAGACTTCTGACAGGTCAGGATGATCGCCGAGGTAGTCGAACAAGGGCCGGCCGTTCGCGGCGTCGAACGCGGCCTTGCCACTGAGCACGCCGTGCGTCAACGCCCCCCACGCCTGCCAGACGGCTGGATCGCCGTACAAGAGCACGCTGGAGCGTATCGACCGCGGATGGTCCGCGCACAGCGGCCGTCCCAGATCTGCCAGGGCCACCTGCCCCGGTGGCACCTCCCGGAGCACTCCCAGCACGATGAGGGCCCGCACGAGCCGGGTCAGCCCGTCGGGATTGCATTCCACCCGGTCCGCCAGCTTCTCCGTCGGCATCGGGCCGACGGCGAGCGCGTCCGGAATCCCGAGCCGCACGGCCGCGTGGACGATCTGCGCCGACACGTACCCGAACGTCATCCGGGAGAGGGTCGCGAAGTCCCGAGCCTCCGACATATCAGTGTCCTCCTACCAGCACCGGCAGCCGGCGCACTCCGTGCAGGAACAGGTCCGGCGTCCACTCCAGCTCGTCGGGCTCGACGGCCAGGGCCAGACCGGGAAAACGGCGCACCAGCGCGCCGACGGCGGCTCGCGCCTGAATCCGGGCCAGCGCCGCACCGAGGCAAAAATGGATGCCGTGCCCGAAGCCCAGGTGCCGGTTGGGATCGCGGCCTATGTCGAACACGTCCGGATCGCGGAACGCCTCCGGATCACGATTGGCGGCCAGCAGGACGGGCACCACGGTGTCACCGCGCGGAATCACGACCCCCCCGATCTCGACGTCGGCCACTGCATAGGACGGCCGCGAATGCCCGACCGGCCCGTTGAACCGGATCGCCTCCTCGATGGCGGAGCCGATCAGCTCCGGCCGCTCGCGCAGCAGGGCGAACTCGGCGGGATGGCGCAACAGCTCCAGCGTCGCGTTGCCCACCAGATTGACCGTCGTCTCATCCCCCGCCAGCAGCAACTGAAAGACGCTGGAGACCAGCTCGGCATGGCTGATCGCGTCGCCGGCCTCCGCCTGGACAAGCTGCGTCAGCAGATCCTCACCCGGCCGGCTCCGCCGCTCGTCGATCTTGTCCTCGATGTACGCGATGAACTCCAGACCGGCCCGCCGCACTCGAACCGGATCCCGGTTCCTGAGCATCTCATCGCTCCACCACCGCAGCCGGGCCACGTCGTCCAGCGGAAATCCGACCAGCTCGGCGGCGACGAAGACCGGCAGCGGCAGCGCGAGCGCCTCGATCACGTCGATCGCCCCGGTGCCCGGGGAGAGCGAGCCCGAGTCTGACACCGCCTCCGCGATCCCCTCGACGAGCTGGTCGACGACCTGCTGAACGCGCCCGGCGATCGCCGAGACGGTCCGCGGCCCGAACGCGGGTGCGATCAACTGCCGCAGTCGAGTGTGGTCGGGCGGATCGAGGTTGAACACGTTTCGCCGCACCATGGCCAGCGGATCGAAAGCCCAGCGCCGATGACCGGCGGCCATCTCGTCCGGAAGCCTGTCGAGCTGGCGCCCGACAGCGGGATCGCGCAACACCCGCCGCACATCCTCATACCGCGTCAGGTACCAGGCCGCGAGGCCGCTCACCGGATTCACGTGACGATGGACCGGTGCCACTTCGCGCATCCGCCGAAAGAGCGGGTACGGATCGCGGCGATGCTCCGAAGACGTCGGGTCGAAGGAATGGTCGAGCCTGGTCATGCCGGTCACTGTGCCTCCGCGTCGGTATCGGTATCGGTATCGGTATCGGTGAGAGCCTGCGCTACCGGGGATCGGACACAGGCTCTGAACTTGTTCAGCATCGGTGGACACGCTCAGCGCGCCAGAACGGCCCGCAGCAGATTCGGGACGTGCAACGTCATCACCGGCTCCCCGTAGGCCGCTCGGACCAGCCCGCACCCGATGAACACGCCCAGATCGTCCACCACCTCGGTCAAGGGCCGACGCAACAGCCCAGCCACTTCTGTGACCGTCCACGACCGCTCGAACGCCGCCAACTCCCGCAGGATCGAGCGATGCCGGTCGTCCAGAAGGTCGACTACCGACCCGACCAGCCCGCCTATCGTCCCGGCCCCGCCTCCGGACGCGGTCGGCCCACCCGACCTCGTCGGCGTGGTCAGATCGAGAAGATCCACCGTCGGCACCTCCGCGAGCTGACGCAGACTCAGCACACTGAACAGGCCGGCCACCGCCTCCAGGGCGAGCGGCAGGCCGTCCAGCCTCCGGCACACCTCGACCACCGCGCCGGCATCGTCCTGACCGAGGGCGAACTCGGGCCGTACCTCCGACAACCTCTCCACGAGCAACTGCACCGAAGGCACACCGGCCAGCGAATCCACCACCGGTACCGCATCCCACTCCGGCCCCGGCGTGGCCATCGGCGAGACCACGGTCCCCTGGACACCGGCGACATGCCATGAGACACGCGAAGTACTGATCACCCGAACACCGGGGCAATAGGCCAGCAACTCCTCCACGCCCAGCGGAGTCCTGCCGTCGGCGACCCCGTCGAGCACCACTAGCACCTCGTGCCGGCCGACCAGCCGCTGGACCTGGGAGACGTCCCGCGTCCCGGACTCGATCAACACCCGCAGCGACCGCAGCAACGGCCCGAAAGCCGCGCCGTGCCGGTCGAAGGCCGGCTCCTCCGTCCCGACCCACACCACGGGCCACCCTCGACGCGCACTCATCCGAGCGGCTGTTTCCGCCGCCACCCGGGACTTGCCCACCCCGGGGAGACCCGAGAGGGCGATCATCCGCCGGCTGCCGGAGGCCAGCGCGTCGACCAGCACGCGCACTTCGGCATCGCGCCCGACAAAGGCGTTGACGGGCTTGCGCACCATCGTCCCGAGATCGGCGCCAGGCGGCCCCGCCAACCGCCCGCCGACGCCCGCATCGATGAACAGGTCGTGTGGTAGCCCCTGCAACCGCAACGCATCCGCGAGCAGACGGACGGTTTGCGTCCGGGCGTTGGCCCGCCCCGCCTCCAGATCCCGAATCGTCCGAGGACTGATCGTCGAGAGCCCGGCGAGCGCCCGTTGGGTGAGCCCGGCCCGGAGGCGGTGGAACCGGAGCAGGTCGGGGAACGGGCGATCCGATAGCACGGCTTCGTCTGTCACATCGCAGGACAGTATGCGGGGACCGTTCCGTTCGCGTGCCGTCGGCGTCTGCGGAGCGTCCCCGCTCCGTCTCCAGATCGCCTCCACTCCTTCTCCGCATCATCGCTCCTCTGTCACGCCGCGGCATCCGCTCCGCAGCGCCAACCCGCGTCTGCCCGGCCAAGGTCTGGGGCCGCCCGAGCCGCACCTGGCCACGACGCCGGAGTACGGGCCGGACGCTGGCTGATAGCCGCCGGTCAGCTCGGCGTAGCGGTGAGCGGGGTGCGCCGTTCCAGCAGGTCCAGCGAGACGCTCAGCAGCGCGAGGGCCAGCGGGTCGGACGAGTCCACGACGACGTGCTCCGACAGCCGGGCCAGCAGTTCGCCCATGTGCGGCACCGCACAGGCGCCTTGTTCGCTGCGTCTCAGCAGGGCCAGGCTCAGCGCGGCCTGCGTCGCGAGCAGGCCGAGCAGTTCGGTGTCGTCGAGTTCGCGGCTCGGGTCGTTCTCCGCGTTGGTGTGACGGTCCAGCACCGAGAGCACACCGATGCTCTCCCCGTCCGCGATGAGCGGGGCGGCCATGATGCTCGACGGGATGTAGCCGGTGGAGGCGGCGGCTTCGCGGGCGAACTGGTCGGACTCGGCCACGTTGTCCGCGATAAGGGGCTGTCCGCTGGCCACGGCCAAGCCGGCGATGCCGGTACCCGGCGCGAAGCGCTTCCCGACCAGGCCCTCCTCGCCTTTGCCGGCGACCGCCGCGAAGACCAGTTCGCCGGTGGCCGGGCTCACCGTGAAGACCGAGGACGCGGCGGCCCCGTACACATACCGGGCGACCGCGACGACAGACTGAAGGAGCTGACGTTCTGTGGTCCCGCCGATCGGGATGTTCTGCAACGACTCCATCTCCAACTCCCTAGGCCGAAACGTTGGCTGCGCAGTGGTAAAGGACGCTCTTGAGCTGGAAGGGTGTAAGCCACGGATGCTTGCTCAAGACGAGGGCCGCGATCCCCGCGATGTGCGGTGCCGCGAAGCTATTGCCGGTGTTGTGGGTCGTCCCGCCGCCGAGGCTCGCCACCGGGACGCGCACGCCGCGGGCGCGGAACTCGACCGGTGGGGACGCGTTGTAGTAGAAGCGCATTGGGTCCGGCTCGGCGTGGCTGGCCACCGAGATCACGGACGCGAAGTTCCACGGAAAACTCTCGATCGGCAGGTTGTGCGCCGCCGCCACCACCGTCGTCCGGCGGAAGTACGCGCGGTCGCACAGCTCGGCGAGGCGGCTGCGGAACTCGAGTCTGGACGTGGACAGGCTCATGCTGATGATGTCGAAGCCTTCCTCGATGGCGAAGGCGAGTCCTGAGATCAGTGCGGCGGCGCTTCCGGACTTCCCGTCTCCGAGGACCTTGAGCGAGCTGAGGGAGACCTTCGGGGCGAGGCCGCGGATGATCCCCGCGCACGCCGTGCCGTGCCCTGCGGTGTCGCGCGGCTCGCACGTCTGGACGCGCGGCACCCGGCCCTCGGCCGTCACCACTTCCCACGCCTGGTCGATCGTCCCGACCAGCGGGTGAGTCGCGTCGACACCGCTGTCGAGCACGCAGACGCGGACGCCCGCGCCGTCGGCGCCCTGCCACGACCAGTCGGAGTCGAGCCCGTTGAACAGGGTCGCGGGCAGCGGGTCGTCCCCGCTCCCGTCGGCTGACCTGCTCCACGCCGGCATGCCGGACGAGTGCGCCGGCCGTTCGCGCCGCCATGGCACACCGATCACATCCATGCACGCACCTGCCCGAGGGGTTTCGTCGCCCCGACAGCGAGGTAGCTGTCGATGGCTGCTGCGGCCGACACGCGGGCTTCGGACATGTCGCCCAGGTGCCGGTGGGCTTGGGCGAGGTCGAAGGAGATCTCGCCGCGCAGACAGGGATCATCCGTGTCCTGAAGCAGGTGCGGCAGGTCGTCGAGCGCGGAGTCGCGGCGGCCGCTCTCGGCGGCGAGCCTGGCCTGGGCGGCCATGCACAGCAGCCGTCCACGGAAGTCCATCTCGTCGTGCCGTTCGAGGAGGGCCGCGATCTCCTCGGCCGCTCCGGCCCCCGAGGGCAGCCGGGAGCGTTCGCGGGCGGCTTGGACCCGCATGGTCAAGGCGATCGGCGTATGGCCGGCCTTCTCCAGCGCGTCGGCCGCGGCGCGGTAGTGCCACTCCGCTTCGCCGTGCTCGCCTTCCAGCGAGCTGGCGAGGCCGGCCACTTGATCCACCAGGACCCGTCCGATCGTCACCCGCAGTTGCTCGACCACTGACTCGGCTTCTGCCAACGCCGTCCGCGCGCCGACCCGGTCGCCCATCAGCGCCAGGCACCGGGCCCTGGCGGCCAGCGCGGGCAGGAGCAGGAACCGGTCGGCCGCGAAGCGTTCCAGGAGTTCCGCGCAGCCCGCCAGCTGCTCCTCGACCGGTGTCGGCGACCACTGCCGGACTTCGCAGAGCGCCACGAGGAGCCGGTCCTCTTCGTACGGGTCCCCGATGGCCCGGGAATGCTCCAGCGCGGCGATGGCCGCCTGCTCGGCCGCCCCGAAGCGGCCCTCACCGAGATGGATCAACATCCGAAGCTGCTCGAAGCGGCACCAGGCGAACCGGTCGGACCGGTCGGTTACCAGGTCGGCGAGCAGCTTCTCGACGTCCACGTCCGCGACCTTGCCGAGGCGGGCTTGCAGCAGGTGCTGTTGGACCAGGCAGGGCAGTTGGTCCTGTCGCCGTGCCACCTCCAACGCGCGCGGGGTGTCACCGGAGAACATGAGTGCGTCGCTGAGACGGATCGAGGCGACCGAGCGCCACGGGTCCGACGTGCCGGGCGTCAGATCGAGGGCGCGGGAGAGGAGTTCGATCGCGGCCGGCATATCGCGCTGGCGGAGGGACGTGGTGCCCTCCTGGAGGAGGGCTTCGGCGGCGTGCCGCGCGAGCCGGGGGAGTTCTGCGTCGTTCGGGCGGAGGTCGGCCATGAAACGCATAGCCGCTTCGAAGTGGAACGCGGGGCTGAAGTCGCACTCGGCCAGACGCCGGTGCCAGGCGAGACGTCGCTCCTTCTCCAGGCGTCCGTAGGCCACCTCGTGGACGGGCTGCTGGACGAATCGGAAGCCGCCGTTCTCGTCGGTCGGCCGGAAGAGCCGCTGCTCCAGGAGCACCTCCATGATCGCCGGCGAGGCCGTTTCGCCGAGAAGGGCCACCTGGTCCAGCGTGAATGCCGGACCGACGACCGATGCCGCGCCGAGCAGGCGCCGAGCGGGCTCCGGCAGCCGATCGATCATCGCGCCGACCATGGCGGTGATGGTAGGCGGCATGTCCTCAAGGGCCCGGCCGGCCGTCGCCCACTCGACCATCAGCCGGATGAACAAGGGATTGCCCGCACTGGAGATCGCGACCCGTTCGGCCAGGTCGAGGCTGTGGGGGACGACGTCGGCGGCGAGTTCGTCGGCAGCCAGCAGTGCCGCCAACTGGACGCTGTCGCCCGGGGCCAGCGCGCCGACGTCGATGACCTCGCCGTCCCGCGGACCGCGCATCCAAGGCGCGTCCAGCTCGGCGAGTTCCGGTCTGCCCACGCAGACCATGAGGAGCGGAAGGTCCGTCAGGCTCTCCGCCAGTTCGAAGATGAGCCGCAGCAACGAGCCGCTGGCCCATTCGAGGCTGTCCCAGACCACGACGAGCGGTCGCACGGCCGCGGCCGCGAGCAACTCCCGCGTCGCCCAGAACACCTCTTCCACGACTGGTCCCGGATTCGCGCCGGCGCGGCGGGACCGCGCCGAGTCGGACAGACCGCTGACGACCGCGGCGACCCGGCTGTCGGCGCGGAACAGCTCCGCGCCCGCCGCCTGGCGAGTCAGGGCCTCCAGCACCTCGACGAGTGCCGCGTCGTTTCCGTTCAACCCGTACGACGGGCAGTTGCCGAACACGGCAACGGGCTCCGCTCCGGCGGTGACGAGCTCGTCCGCCACCGCCCTGACGAGCCGCGTCTTGCCGATGCCCGGCGGCCCGAGCACGGTCACCACCTCCGGCCGTCGATCGCGGGCCACCCGGTGGAATGCCTCGCGCAGCCGGTGGCGTTCGGCGCTGCGGTCCACCATGCGTGACCGGTCGTCCGCCGCGAATCCGGCCGTGGCCTGGCCGGTCACCACCAGGGCGGGTACGGGTTCCGCTTTGCCCTTCAACGTCAGCGGCGGTATCGGGACCATGGCGAAGTGCTGCCGGGCGAGGTGCGCCACGACCTCGTTGACCACGATCTCCCCGGCCACCGCCGCCGACTGCAGGCGCGCGGCCAGGTTGACCACGTCGCCCACCACCCGGATGCCGGCCACTGCCGAACGCGTCACCAGCGCCACACCCGCGGCGATCCCGCAATGGATCTCCACCTGCGGAGCGTCGATGTCCGGCGTCCGCAGCTCTCCTACCTCAGCCCGGATCCGGGTGGCCGCGCGGAGCGCCCGCGGCGCGTCGTCCTCCTGAGACGTGTCGGCGCCGAAGACCGCCATGATCGCGTCTCCGATGAACTTCTCCACGACCCCACCGTGCTCCTCGACCGCGGTCGAGCAGATCTCGTAGTAGTTCTCGAGAAGCTGCTGAAGCGGCTCCGGATCGACGCTTTCCGACAGCCGGGTCCAGCCGACGAGGTCGAGGAAGAGGACGACCACAAGCCTGCGGCTCATACTCCCTACAGCAGCTTCAAGTCGTGGGCCATGACCTCTGCGTCGGCCTCGGCCAGGCGGCTCTGGACGGACACCAGGACGGCTGCCTCGTCCTCGGTCAGCGAGGCGAGCACGCTCTGCTGGGCCGAGCTCAACTGGTCGACCGGGAGCCCCGCTTCGCGCAGGCTGATCAATGGATCGAACATGTCACTCACCTCACCGATAGAGTGCGGACGCCGGTCGGTCGCGCGGAGTTCTCCGTCGTCCCGGTCTCGTAGGGGTTGTACGGGGGCGGCCATGTGCCGATCGGCAGGAGCCGGTGGGCGTAGCAGTAGGCCACCAGTTCTGCCCGGTTCCTACAGTTGAACCGTTCGAGAAGGATGCTGATCTCCTCGCCGACGGTGTGCCGGCTCAGGCACAGTTCTCGGGCGGCGCGCGCCGTCGTGTGGCCTCTCGCCAACATGGCCACGAGGAGTATGTCCCGGGCGGAGATCGTGTCACCGCGGGTTGCGGTCATCAGGTCGGGCTCCTTAGGACGAATGTCGGACGAACAACTCACGCAACATGACCGCGGCCATGAACGAAACTCCGTGCCAGCGCGCCTTGCTTTCGAACCAGAGCCAGTCGCCGTCCGGATTGGCCTCCAGGAACACCGGTTCCCCGGTGTCGGAGACGAGCAGGTCGAACGCCCCGAAGCGCAGCTTCCACTCGGCGCACAGAGTTCGCACGATGTCCGCCGGTGCGGGCGGACAATCGACGCGCGTCACGGTGACGCTGTCGGGATCCGTCCACGTGCTCGCCGGGTCGGGCTTGCGGACCTCGAAGGCGCAGATCCCGCCGTCGAGGTGGTAGACGCGGAGTTCACGGGCGTGGGGCACGTACTCCTGAACGACGACCGGACTCCCACCGGACGCCCGGTCGCGCGTCGCGGGGTGCTGTGATGTGCCGTCGGACGTCATGGCGTCCCGGTCGACAACCGACGGGAGGCATGACGGCCAGTTCCGCCGGTCGGGCTCGAACAGCCGGAAGTCCGGTGTCTTGACGATCACTCGCGGCGTCTTCATGGCGCGCACGCCTTCCGCCACGTCGTTGGTGACGATGGTGCGCGGCGTCTTGACGCCGAGCCTCGCGGCCTCCGGCAACTGGCGTAGTCCGACGAGTGTGTTTCCGGGCAGGGACACGGTCGCGGCCGACGCCACCTGCTGGAGGAATCCGGACCACGAGTCCGCCTCCAGCGGCCGCACCGAGCCGGCCGGCCAAGCGTGGGCCACCAGTGCGGCGGCCGATGAGTGGCGCACCCAGACCACGGCCGGTCTGACCCGGCGGCCGCCGACATCCAGAAGGCCGGTCTCAAAGTCGAACGCCATGGGCGTCGACCCGAGGTCGGCTGGGCCGATGAGCAGCGTCGGCGTGTCCAGGGCACTCGTCAACAAGTCGTCCACGATCTCCAATTCGCGACCGCCGACACAATTCACGAGCACCACGACGGGGCTGCCATCATGGTATTCAGCGATTCTCGAACGACCCATGTTCCGAATGCTAGTCAACGAGATCAGGAATGGGGCGGCAGTTCTGCGGCAGAACTGCGGCAGCTTTCCGACCGGAATTTCCTCCGCTGTCCGACAGGCGTAAGGTCAAATCGGGGCTCGATCAATGATCCTCAAAGATTTCGACGACGCCCTTTTCTCGCTTTATTCATGGAATTCCGGAGGGAAGAAATCGTGGAGAGTGATGTGGTGACGGCGCAGGAGGTGGTCAAGCGCTATCGCGGCAAGGAGAAACCGGCAGTGGACGGAGTCTCGTTCGGCATCGCGAAAGGCGAGACCATCGGGCTGCTGGGACCCAACGGTGCCGGGAAGACAACCCTGATGAAGATGATCTGCGGTGTCACGCCGCCCACCACCGGCCAGATCCGGGTGTTCGGCGCGGACCCGGTCCGCGACCCGGTCGCCGCGAAGAGCAGCATCGGCGCGATGCACCAGTCGGCGCCTTACGACGAGATGCTGTCGGGCTTCGACAACCTGCGGATAGCCTCCAAATTCATGGGCCTGCCCTGGCGCACCACGAAGCCGTGGGCGTTGGAGGTGGCCGAGTACCTCGGCTTGAAGGACAACCTCGGCCAACTCGTCTTCCAGCTTTCCGGCGGGCAGCGGCAGCGGCTGCAGCTCGTGCGGGCCCTGCTCACCATCCCCAGGCTGCTGATCCTCGACGAGCCCTCCGCGGGACTGGACGTGGCCGGCCGGCACGAGATCGAGCTGTTCGTACGGTGGCTGCGCAGCGAGTACGGCATGACCGTGATCTGGACCAGCCACATCATCGAGGAGATCGAGCGAAACGCCCAGCGCGTCCTGGTCATCAACAAGGGCAAGGTCGTCCGCTTCGCCCAGCCCACCGAACTCGCCCGGGAGTTCGGCGGCGTGCACCTGCGGGTGACCGTCGACGACGCGGTGGCATCCAAGGTCGTCAAGGAGTGGGCCGAGGCGGCGGGACTGACGGCCACGGCCGAGGACACCGAGGTCCGCATCGAGGACGCTCAGGTCCGCGACGTGCTTCCAGGGCTGTCGCGGTACTGCCAGGACGCGGGTGTCGCGATATCAGGGTTCTCCACCGTCACCGACTCGCTGGAGCAGGTATTCCTGGCGATGACCGAGAACAAGGACTGACACCGTGGCCGAGTTGGCATTCAGGAACTCTCCCCCGGTCGCGAAAAAGAACGCGGCCGACCTCTCCGCAGTGTTCTACCGCGAATACGCGCTGCTTGCCCGCAACCGCGTCAACCTCATCCTCGGCCTGACGCCGATGCTCGTATACCTACTGCTGGTGAACACCTCGCTCGGCAACGTCGTCGGCGACATCTCCTATCGGGGCACCGAGCTGCAGTTCTCGGTCTTCCTGCTGCCGATGGTGCTCGCGATGTCGGTGGTCAGCGCGTCGGGGACGACCGGCATGGCTCTGTTCCAGGAGGAGATGAGCGGCGTCTCGACCCAGTTGTGGTCATGGCCGCTCCGCAGATCCCGCTTCCTGGCCGGCAAGCTACTGGCCGGCGTGTCCCTGGTACTGGCGCAGAGCCTGCTCGCCCTGGCCGTCGCCGCGATCATCTTCAAGTACCCGTTCCAGGCCGCGCACTGGATCTGGATGCTGGTGGCGCTCGTACTGGCCTCGGCGGCGTTCAACGGGATGTATCTGGCCGCCGCGGTCCTCATCAGGGACTTCCGCACGTTCATGGTTCTCACCAGCGTATCGGTGCCCGTACTCGTGTTCGCCGCCCCGTCACTGTCCACTTCGCAGCAGCTTCCCACCATTCTGCGCTGGATCTCCTACGGCAACCCGGTGACCTACGCGGTCGAGGGCATGCGCGACGCCGCGATCTTCGGCATCGGCACGGCATGGCCGACGTTCATCGTGCTCTTCGTCGTCGCGATCGTCGCCAACGGCATCGCCGGCCGTGCGCTACTGCGGCGGACCCGGAACCTCTGACTCCCAGGAGTTCTTCACTGTGCGGATCGACCATTCACACCTGTCCTGGATCGCGTCGCCCCAGGATCAGTCCATGCTCCGATTGCCGGGGACCCGTCGAGCTCGGCTCCCGGCGGCCACCTGGGAGATGGCGACCCGGGCTGCCGGGAAAGTCGGGGTCAGCCGGGTCGCGGACATCACGCGGCTCGACACCATCGGCATCCCGACGTTCCAAGCCGTCAGGCCACTGTCCCGGACGCTCGCCGTCTCACAGGGAAAGGGTGTGACGCCCGAGTTGGCCAGGCTGTCCGCGGTGATGGAGTCGGTCGAGATGTGGCACGTCGAGCAGCCGATGAAGGCGGTGGCGACCGCTGGCGCCCGTGATGTCGGCCGCGAGTTGGGCTATGACGTCTTCGCACTGGCGCAGTGTGTTCCCTCCGTACTGCACGACGGGCTGCCGCTCGAATGGGTGGCGGCCCGGTCGCTGGCCGACGGCGCGGAGACTCTTGTGCCCGTGAACACGGTGCGGCTGACGCTGGAACAGAAGCAGGGCTGGAACCCGCCGGCGTTCTTCGAGTCGACCAACGGCCTGGCCAGCGGCAACACGATCGTCGAAGCGGTGCTGCACGCGCTGTACGAGATCATCGAGCGGGACGCGATGACGGCGGGAGTGGCCGACAACCACTCCATGGGCGTGCGCGTGGATCCGCGATCACTGGGGTCAGCGGTGGCCGACGAGCTGTGCACGTTGATCGAGCGGGCCGACGTCACGCTAGAGGTCCGCCTGGTGCCATCGCCGACCGGCCTCCCGTGCTTCCTGTCCTGGGTCGCCTGCCATGACTACCCGGCGGCCATGTTCGGGTTCGGCTGTCACCTCAATCCGGAGATCGCGATGACGCGGGCGATCACCGAGGCCGCGCAGACAAGGCTCAGCTACATAGCAGGGGCACGCGACGACCTCCAGGACGACTTCGTCATCGTGGACACCGGCGGTCGAACCGCTGCGTCCGGCGCGGCGGCCGACCTCGGAGAGCTGCTCACGGAGCCCGTCGACCACGAGAGCCTGCTCGATGACCTGGACTACGTGGTCACGCGGGCGACGGCGGCGTTCTCCCACGCGCCGCTCATGGTCGACCTGACACAGGAGGAGATCGGAGTGCCGGTCGTCAAGGTTGTGGCACCGGGGAGTCGCGTGTGTTCGGAGGTGTTGTGATGCGTGCGCCGAAGGTGGTCGTCTACGCCGGGCCGACGATCTCTCCCGACGAGGTCCGCTTCGTGCTCCCTCACGCGGTGGTACGGGCACCTGCCGCCCGGGGGGATCTGCTGGCGGAGGACTGGCGCCGGGGCGATGTGGCCGTGGTGATCGACGGGTACTTCCGCGAGCGGCGGTCCGTCGGTCACAAGGAGATCCTGCGCGTTCTCAGCGAAGGCGCCGACGTCGTCGGCACCGCGAGCATGGGTGCGCTGCGTGCCATGGAGCTGGCTCCGTGCGGGATGCGGGGCGCGGGCACCGTCTATGGCATGTACGTCTCGGGTGAGATCGACGGTGACGACGAGGTCGGCGTGCTGCACGGGCCGGCCGACAAGGGATATCCGCCTTTGACCGTCGCGCTCGTCAACCTGCGCTACGGCTGCGCTCAGGGTGCTGAGACGGAGTTGGTCCCGTTCGACGCCGGACAGCGGATCCTGGCGGCGGCGAAGGCGTTGCCTTTCACGTTCCGCACGTGGTCCGACATCGGCCGGACGTTGAGCGAGGGGGATCGGGAGGCCCTGGAGACGCTGGAGGAGATGACCTTGTCGGGCGTCTGGGACCTCAAGCGGCTGGACGCCACAGCGACGCTGTGCGCGATTGCGAACGGCGAGGCCGTGAAGAGCGGCTCTGTCCCGTCCCGAGTACCTCTCATCGGGATCAGTCACACGCAGTCGCTGACCCGGCAGTCCCGGCGGGAGTACGCGCCGGGCCGGTGGATGTCCGACCTCGACGTCCTCGACGCGGCACGGTTGTTCGACGCCGGGTATCCCGAGCGGCACGAGTACGTTCTGACCGCCCTGCTGGACGAACTGGCCCGCACCGACGGCATGACGGTCGACGCGTATGTACACGCGAGGCTTGGAGTCGATGGCGGGTCCGCGCTGCCGGACAACCTCGCGCGGTGGCTCACCGAGCGGGAGCTGAACAGTCTCGCCGTAGCGGAGCAGACGCGGCTCGTCATGGCCAGGGTATGGCCGGTCTGGCAGTCGTTCGACTGGCGGCCGACGGTCCTGACGAGCCTCCGGGAGTCGGAACACTGGGGAGAGTGGTCCGACCTCGTCGTCCGCGCCGACGAGGTCGCGGAGGAGAGGCGGTATCAGTTGGTGGTTCCCCCGCCGACGATCTGCGCGAAGCTCTTTCTACGGCACTGGCAGCAGCGCGGCTCATCGCCGGAGGTCGAGATGGCTCGACGGGGTTTCTCCAGCCTGGAGGAGCTCGGGAGTGCCGTCAGGCGGTTCTTCGCTTTCGACGTTGGGCGCAGATCTCATAAAGGTTCCGTTGGCCAGGCCGCGGGCAGGACCTGATGGTGGTAAGGGGCTTGCGGTTGCGCGCTTCTCGTGCCAGGCCCCGTTTGCCGGGCGGCGCCCGGGATCAGCATTCGGCCGCCAAGGCGAGCTGGCGCTCGCGGTCCTGCTTCAGCAGCTGCGGGATGGCGCTGCTCGGCGTGACGCCGAGTTCCGACAGAAGCAGCTCCCGGTACCGGCGGTAGCGGCGATGTGCGTCGGCGACCTCGTCGGCGTACAGGCACGACTGGATGGCGATGCGCCGGGGCCCTTCCCGTAGCGGATCGACCTGGGCCGCGGCGTCGGCCAGTTCGAGCACCACGAAGTGCTGCCGCCGCCGGAGGAACTGCTCGGCGAGGCCCTCCAGCGTCTGTACGCGCCGCAGCTCCCACTTCTCCTGGAACGGCAGAAGCCAGTCGACGTCCCAGCCGGACAGGAGCGGGTGTCGGAGCGCGTCCCACGCGTGCGGGCATCCGCCGCCGTCCGCCGGAACGTCGTCGGCTCCCGACGCCGCCGAGACCAGCCCCGCAGCCATGTGGTAGTCCACTTCGACCTGGTCAGCGAGGACGACGGTGGTGTGCGAGGTCTGGAGCAGATGCCCGGCGGTCACCTGGTTTAGCCGCCACAGAGTCTGACGCAGCCGCGCCGTGGCGCGTGCCGACGAGACGTCGGGCCACAGCCGCGTTGCGAGGTCGTCGCGCCGCACCGGGCTTTCGCTGAGCGCGAGGGCCACGACGAGCCGCTGCTGGATCTCGCTGAGGTCGATGACCTGGAGGTTCACGCGGCAGACGAATCCCGGCAGTAGCGAGACGTGCACGATATCGAGGTCGGTGTTGCTCATTGCACCCCTTGGCTCTCCCACCGGTTCCAGGGTGGTCCCGGAGATCCGGTGTCACTCATTTCAGATGTCCGTACCGGGCCATGCGTCACATCCGGTGTTGGTGATGTGGTCGATCACGGGGACGTACACATGCGCTCCTGTTCAGCGGGACAGGGGGCGACCGAGGCCTGGGGCTGGGGCTCGCCGCACCGGCAGACACATCGGGCCAGGGACGACTCTGCCGTGGACAGCGACCCCTAACATTGGGGGAAACCCCACCAGGACCTGCGGCTTCCGGTCCGGCCGTATGCTCGGCTCGCCGCAGGCCGACTGGCTCGTCGTTCCGGTCACGCCCGAAGAGCACCGTGACACCGGCCTGCCCGCGGACACGGGAGTGCCGGAGGCGATCGCCCGTGTCGTCCGGGGGACGCTTGCCGCGCCGATCGGCACGCTGGTCGGGCGGGGGCGTGGTGCCCTCCGCCGAGGTACTGGCCGAACTGGTCCCCCAACTCGTGGGCTCCACGACCTCCTTGGCCTTCCCCGACCCGGCACTGCGCCGCCTGATGGCCGCCACCTACCGGGCGCGCAAGCCGCCGCTGTTCAGCATGGTGCGGGTCAGGCTCGCGCGGTTGGAGACATCGAGTTTGCGATATATCCGGCCCATGTGGCTCTCCACGGTCCGCACACTGAGAAAGAGCGCCGCGGCAATCTCGCTGTTCGTCATTCCGTCACTGGCCAAGTCGGCTATTTCCCGTTCCCGTGCGGTGAGTAAGGCCAGCGCGTCGGGGATGTCGGCCGCACCGGCGTGCGCGGCGAGAAGCCTGCCGCGCTGATGGGTGACCACGTCGGCCAGACGTGCGGAACCGCACTGGTCGGCCAGAACGGCGGCCCGGGCCAGCCAGTCGGCCACCTGGTCGGTCTGCCCGGCGTCCAGGGACAGCGCGGTGGCGTCCAGCAGCGTGCGGCAGACCTCGATGCGCTCACCGCCGACAGAGAACGCCGTGATCGCTTCGTGCGCGCTGCGCACCGCCTGCTCGGTGGCCCCGCGCACGGCGTGGGCCTGCATACGGGCGCGCAGGGCGAAACCCTGCGCGCCGGCGGAGGGAAGCTGTTCGAAGCAGGCCTCGGCGACTCGCGCCCAGTGGTCGACCGCCGTGTGGTCGCCATCGGCACGGGCAGCTTGCGCCAGGGCGTCGCACCAGCGTGGTCTGCGCCAGGTGGCGAGCCTCGGCAGGTCGGCTCCGCCCGCGGCGTCCAGCAGGAGCCATCTGGCGCGCGCGCTGTCGCCGGTGAGCAGTACGAGATTGGCGTTGAGGCAGCGTACGTTAACCGCCCACGCGGTCGGGGTACCAGCGGCGATCGCCGTGGCACGCTCGGCCATCGCGACCGCAGCCGGCAGATCACCCGGGCTGTTCCGCCAGAACAGGATCTCGGCCCGCAGAATCGCGATGACCGCCTCGGTCGCGGGGTTGCCGACCCGTTCGACATGGTGGGCGGTTTCGTCGAGGTTCGCCAGTGCGCCGCGCAGGTTGCCGGAACGCACCTGGGCGTTTGCCAACGCCATGTGGAACTGTGGCTGGATGTACGTCTGCCCGGTACGCCGGGACAACGCCGCGCCGCGTGTGAGATGGCGTTCGGCGTCGACCAGCCTTCCCATCATCCCTTCAGCCATGCCCAGCTGGAACGATGCCTCCAGGTTGGTCAGGAGGGTGGAGTCGGAGGCGGCGTCCAGGAGTTCGGCCGCCCTGGTCGTCGTGGCCTGCGCCGTGGCCTGGTCGCCTGTGCACAGGTGTCCGAGGGCTGCCTGGGCCAAGGCGTTGGCCTCCCCGACACGGTCATGGTGTCTGCGCGCGATGGCTGCGGCCGTGTCGGCATGCTGCCGGGAGATCTCGTAGTCCTGAAGGTCGTAGGCGTAGTCGGCCAGTTCGGTGTGCAGGGCGGCGGCAGTCGCGGTGTCGTGGTCGGCCAGCGTCGCGAGCCCGGCGCGTGCGATGGCGCCCGCTTCGGTGTACCGGCCGAGCCGCCGCTCGATCCGGCTGGAGTCGGCGAGCGCGGTCACGTCGCGGGGCTGCCCACCGGGCATGGCCGACCGCAGCGCATCGAGAAGTGCCTGGCCTTCGGAGGCGTCGCCGGTCAGCAGACGTGTACGAGCCAGCAGGACCTGCGCTTCGTGCCGGTGTGCCTCGCCCTCCGCGAGCAACGACAGCGCGGTCTGCAGATAGCCGGCCGCGACCGCGGGAGAGGCGTAGAGCATGCCACGCGCCGCGGCGATCAGGGTCGTCGCGTGTTCCGGCCGGCTCGGGTCGGCGGCCCGCGCGACATGGTGGGCACGCTGCGCGATCGGAGCCCCTTGCCTGGCCAACTCGGTCTCGGCGCGCCGATGCAGGGCGATGCGTCGACTGGGTGCGAGCCGCTGGTATACGACGTCTCCCACCGTCCTGTGGCGCAGGGCCAGTTGCGGTGCGGGCTCGGTCGGCCGAACCAGGTCGAGGCGGGTGAGCATGTCCAGCGCGCTCGTGGTCTCGGGCACATCCAGGCCCGCGACCGCGGCCAGCAGCTCCGGGTGCAACGGCTCCCCGAGGACCGCCGCGGCCTGGACCACGGTGAGGGCCGTGGGATCGAGGTCGGCCAGTTCGCCGAGGATCGCGGTGCCGGCATCGTGGCTGCCCTCGCCCTGGGCGGCGATCACCTTGAGGTACTGCGGATTGCCCGCGGCCTCCCGGTAGACCTCGTCGGCGTTCGGATGGTCGCCGAGCAGATCCCGGGCCTGCTCCCGGGACAGCGGCCCGAGGTTCCACACCTCCAGCAGGCCGGCGGACGCCGCGCGGGAGAGCACAGCCGCGAGCGCGGGCGAAAGCTGGCGCTGTCGGTAGGCCAGGAGACACAGGACCGGACCGGCCGCAGCCGCCATTATCAGCTGCTCCACGCCCGGAATCCGGTCGGCCGCAAGATGATGCAGATCATCCACCGCCACCACGGCACTGCCCTGTGCCGTACGCGCCGCCACCTCGTAGCCGCCCAGTGGGGGTATGGCGGCGCCCGGGCCATGTGCCGCGAGCACTCGGACTCCGTCGGCCCGGGCCTGTGTCGCCGCCGCCCGCATCAGCGCGCTCTTGCCGATGCCCGGCTCCCCGACAAACGCGATCGCCCGCCCCGATCCCGTCTTCAGGCCGGCCAATGCCGCCAGCAGCGCCTCGGTTTCGGCGTCCCGCCCGAACAGCTGACGCGCACCAGCAGTCACCCCGTAGGACAGCGGCGCCATGTCACCAGCCTCAGAACGTACGGCCCCGTCGTCACCGACAAGCGGGCCACCATCCCCCAGATCATGAGCCATGAACGGCACACTAGCCGTGTCCATGAACATACGGCTCAAAACAATCCCAGTTGCGGGCGGCCGATTGAACCGTGAACAAACCCTACGCTGCGCGGCGTTGAGATTGAGGTGGAGCTGCTGGTACCGAGAGTGCCCGCGACCATGTCCACCGCCACCAGCCGGTCGATCATCCGGATCGCGGTGGACGGCTGCACACTCGGTTCAGCAGCCGGCCGCGGACCGTGCGCCGGGACAATCGCTGGATCTGCGCCGTACTCGCCGGCCAGGAAGTACTGGGCAGCATCGTCCTTCACAACCGCCCCCACCTTGAGGAATCCGACCGACGGCTGTTCGAGCACGCCGGCGTCGTCACCGCCCTGCTGCTTGTGCTCCGGCGCTAGGCCGCCGCCTCGGCATCGACCTGGACCGGCCCCACGTCGTCCTTGTGGCAGAAGCCACCACCGGTTTCCGCGAAGGGCTTGCCGGATCCGTCACGCGGTATCTCTTCGGCAGCGACAGCAGCAGTGCCGAGCAGGCGGGCGCCGTGGTGATGTTGCCGCCCCATCACGGCACCGCCGGGCCGCCGCATGGCCAAGGATTTTCGCGACGGAAGTGCCGTGCGTGAACAACGGAACCGTGCATTCCGACGGGGTATTGTTCCCCGGACGGTCAGCAGCCGAGTGCCGTGACCAGGCTCCGGTGCCGGAGGAGAGATCGCCGTGGTTGACGCGTATGGCCGGACGGGGGAACGAACCGGCAGGGCGCCGTTCGTCGGCCGGTTCGTGGAGCTCGGTCGGCTGGATTCGGTACTGGAACAGCTGGGGCGGGAAGGTCCGGCCGTCGTCGACGTCACAGGTGAGGCGGGGATCGGCAAGAGCCGGCTGCTGGCGGAGTTCTGTGACCGGGCCCGCGGGCGCGGGCTGACCGTGCTGCGGGGCCGGGCCACGGAGTACGAACGGCACAGCCCGTTCGGGCCGTTCGCCGACGCGTTCGCCGACCTCGCCCCGTCGGTGGTGCGCCGCTTCCCCGCGCTGGCGAAGTTGTCTCCGGTACTGCGCGGTGCCGGCGATCCACCCGCCTGGCCGGGAGCCGCCGACCGTTTCGGCCTGTACCAGGCCACGGCCGCCGTGCTGGGCCAACTGGGCGGGGCGGGGCTCGCCATGACGCTGGAGGATCTGCACTGGGCGGACCCGGCGTCGCTGGAGCTGGTGGACCACCTCGTCCGGCACCCCGTACCGGCCCCGTTCCTGCTCGTCGTCTCACGCCGGGACCGGCAGACTTCGCCGGCCCTCACCGCTGCGCTCACCCGTGGCGTCGACACCGGGGCCGTGCTACGGATCGCCTTGGGCCCGCTCGCCGAACGCGATTGCGTCGAGGAACTGGCAGGCGACCTTCCGAACGCGCGGGCGGCCGAGCTCTACGAGGCTAGCGACGGCAACCCGCTGTACTTCCTCGCCCTCCTCCAGGCTCACCGCGAGACGCGCCCGCTACCTGCAGCCTTCCCGGCAGTGGCCCACACGGTGCTCGGCGAACCGGACGGCCTGCCAAGCGGGCTCGGACCGCTGCTGCTCGACGAACTCGCGCCGCTGAGCCCACTGGAACGCCGGATCCTGGAAGCCGCCGCCGTCCTCGGGGACCACCACACCACCCCCGCGAAGATCGGCTCCCTCACCGGCTCCGTCACCCAGGACGTCATCGAGGCGCTGCAACAGCTGATGCGGCGCGACCTCCTGCGGCCGGGGCACGGCGGGCGGCGGCTGGCCCTGCGCCACCCGCTGATCCGAGCGCTGGTCCACGAGAGCATCGCCCCCTGGCAGCGCGAGGAGTTGCACCGCCGGGCGGCGGCGGAACTCGCGGCGGCCGGCGCCTCCGTCGTCGAGCGGGCACACCACGTCGAACAGTCGGTGAGCGACTGGGACCCACAGGCGGCCGCCGTACTCATCGCCGCCGCCGAGCAGACCGCCACGACCTCCCCGGCGGCCTCCGCCCACTGGCTCCAGGTCGTGCTGCGGCTGCTGCCGGACAGCCCCGAACACCTCGCCGCGCGCCGTGAGCTGACGCTGCTGCGAGCCCGGGCGCTCGGTGTGAGCGGCGGGCTGAAAGAGGGCCGAGACCTGCTGCACCAGGTGACTGACATACCTGACCTGGGCGCCTACGACGACATCCGAACCTCCGCGGTCACGCTGCGCGCCCTGCTGGAGCGGCAGCTCGGACGCCACCGGGAAGCCGAAGCGCTGCTCCGCCGCGAACTGGCCCGCAGCCCCAGGCCATCGCCGTCCCAGAGGGTCAGGCTCGGCCTCGAACTGTGCTCCTGCGCGATCTCCGCCTCCCGCTTTCCGGATGTCCGGGCCGACATCACCAGCGTCCTGGCGACCGCCCGTCTCCTCGGCGACGAGGTCGGCGAGGTGGGCGCCCTGACGCTGATCGCCATGGGAGAGGCGTACGAGGGCAACATGACCACGGCGGGCGACTTCGCCAGGTCAGCAGCCGAGCTGGCGGACGCGCTGACCGACACCGACCTCGCCGAACTGTGCGAGTACCTGTTCACGCTGGGCTGGACCGAGGTGTTCCTGGAGAACTACAACGAGGCCGAAGGCCACCTCGACCGTGGGCTGGAGATCGCCCGGCGCACCGGCCAGGTGTATCTCGTGCCGCAGTTCCTGACGGCGAAGGCGTACATCCACCTCACCACGTGCCGGATCACCACCGCGCTGGAACTGGCCGACCAGGCCGAGCCGATCGCGCGGACCCTGGGCAGCGGCGACATGCTCGCCTTCACCCTGGCCTTCCAGTCCCAGATTCTGCTGCAGGCCCGCCCTCCGGGCCGTCCGGACGCAGTGGCCGTGGCCGAGGAGGCCGTGGCCGCGGCCGGCACGAATGACGGCTGGTGGCCGAACCTGGCGGCGTGCATGCTCGCCTACGGCGCGTTCGACGCCGGAGATCCGCACCGAGTGCTGGACATCCTGCTGCGCGCAGGCGGCGGGAGCGACCTGCACCGTCTGCAGCCCACCGTACGTCCCAACTACCTGGAGACGCTCACCAGCGCAGCCCTTGCCGTCGGCAACACGGAAGACGCCGCACACTGGGCCGAGCGCGCCCGTCAGGAAGCCGAAGAGCTGGGCCTGCCCGCCCAGTGCGGAGCGGCACTGCGCAGCCTCGCTCACATCGCCGCGCACCATGGCAACTCGGCCGAGGCGGCCCGGTTGTTCGCCGCAGCCGCAACGGAAAGCGCCCGGTCCGGGGCGACACTCCGTGTTGCGCAGTCCCTGCTCCTGGCGTCCCCGCACAGGAAAGCCGCCGGAGACAGCGCCGCGGCGGTCGTGATGTGGCACCGGGGATCACGTCTGGCCTCGGAAGGTGGCACGCGTCTGCTCGTCGAACTGGCCGAACGCATACGCCCGGCGGTCTTCGGTGTCCTGCCAGAGCCGGCCGGCGATCTCACCTCGCTGACCGCCCGCGAACGGGAAATCGCCGGCCTGGTCGCGGAAGGTCTCACCAGTCAGACCATCGCCGCAAGGCTCTACCTCAGCCCGCGCACCGTCGAATCCCACATCGCCAGGATTTTCCGCAAGACAGGAGTGCACTCCCGCGCCGCACTGGCCTCCTTAGTGACCCGAAGCCGCAAGCCGGGACAGCGGTAGTTCGTCACATCCCGTGGTGGTGTGGCCGACACCTACGCTGCGGTTTACGTGATTCGTTACCGTGCACGAGTTCACGCGTCACCGCACTCTCTAGAAGATTGCCAACCGGCTTGAAATGCGATATCTACACCATCGCCGCGAGCCGCTGACCGGCTGGAGGCCCAGGTTTGTTAGAGGCGGCGGCCTTGTACGGTAGCCGGCCGCTTCGCGCGCCCCGTGGGCCACCCCATCACTGTGCAGCTGGTGTTTACGACGTCACACGGCCACCGCATCTACTACCGGACATGGAACGACCGCAGCTGGAAGCCGGCCCTGGCAGCAGCCGGTCTCATCACTGCCGTGGGCGAGAAGGTCCGCCGGGACGGCGGCCGGATCCGGCGGACTCCCGTCTACGCGGCTCAGCGCGAGGACATGTTCCATGTCCTGCGGCACACCTACGCCAGCGTGCAGCTGGAGGCCGGCGAGTCGGTCGTGAGCCTGGCCGCGTGGCTCGGACACTCCTCGCCGAAGATCACACTCGACCACTACGCCCACTTCATGCCCGGAGCCGGGCAGCGCGGCCTGGCCGCGATGAACGCATGGCTGCACCAAGATCAACCGCAGATTG
Source organism: Streptomyces kryoterrae (assembly GCF_054072135.1). Taxonomy (NCBI): domain Bacteria; kingdom Bacillati; phylum Actinomycetota; class Actinomycetes; order Kitasatosporales; family Streptomycetaceae; genus Streptomyces; species Streptomyces kryoterrae. The sequence goes on from NZ_CM133358.1 coordinate 3,032,136, forward strand.
CCCCTGAGAAGTCCCTGCCAGCCGGATGGATCAAGAAACTGACCCTGAACCCGCAGGTCAAAGGACTGATCGCAACTGGGGCCAGCATGAACGTCAAGTACAAGGAGACAGCGCGCGGCGCGCTCGCGGTGAACATCATCGAGTGCTGAGGCGGCCGGTTTTGGTGAGGGCGTCCCTTCCCGTGCCTCGTCAGGCGGTCAGCAGCTCAGGGTGGTGTTTCCTGACGACCTCGGGGTGGGCGCGGGCCCAGCCCTTGAGTTCGTTCCAGCCGAACTCTGCGTAGAGCGGGTTGTCCGGGTCCTCGGTGACCCCGCTCGCCTGTGCCGCGCCGGGGAAGGGCAGGGGGGTGATGTGGGCGTCCAGGCGGGGGTTGTAGAAGAAGGGCGCGGAGAACCGCTCGCGTGCTCCGGGCGGGGAGAGGACCCGGTGGTTCGTCGCCTTCAGGTAGCCGTTCGTCGCCACCTCCAGCAGCTCGCCCAGGTTGACCACGAACGCGCCCGGCAGGTGCGGAACGTCGATGAAGCCGTCCCGGTCCGGTGACTCCACCTGGAGGCCGGGCACCTCGTCCGTCAGCAGCAGGGTCAGGAAGCCGTAGTCCTTGTGGACGCCCACGCCCTGGTCGTCCCCTTCCGGGGCCCGCCCCGGGTAGCGGATCAGCTTGAGGTTGTTGCGCGGGTTGCCGGAGAAGGCGTCGTCGTAGAAGTCCGCCGGACCGCCGATGGCCGCGAGCAGTTCGTGCAGCAGCCGGTGGGCGACCGCGCTGAGGCGGTCCATCCACTCCAGCGCGACCTCGCGCAGTGCGGGAAGGGCGTCCGGCCACTGGTTGGGGCCCTCCAGCCACCAGTACGGGGGTTCGCCGGGGCCGGGCACATGGCTGGGCAGCTCGTTGCTGATGTCGAGCTGGTCGCGCCAGTCGCGGCGGCCCTGGGTCTGCTCGTTGCCGATCCGTGTGTAGCCGCGGAAGTGCGGGGAGTTGAGGTTGTCGATGGCGTGCCGGTCGGCTTCGGGCAGGGTGAAGAACTCGCGGGCGGTGCCCAGGAGCCGGGCCTGTTCGGCCGGGGTGATGCCATGGCCGGTGAGCTGGAAGAAGCCGACGTCGCGGGCGGCCCGGTGGAGCGCGTCACGGTCGAGGGCGGAGAGGTCGATCACGGGGAGGCCGATGGGTTCAGGCATGGATGGTGTCCCGGGAGAGCGTTGGTTCAGTGGTCGTGGGTGTGGGTGTGGTGCCGGCAAGGCGTGGCGTGCCGCCTCAGCGGGCGATGGGTGCGGGCCGGGCCGCCGGTTCGGCGTGAAGGCTGGAGGCCAGTTCCCTGATCTCGGTGGGGCCGACCCGGCAGCAGCCGCCGAGGATCGCCGCGCCGGCGGCGAGCCAGGAGGGGGCCAGGTTCGCGATCTCGTCCTCGGCGCCCTGCCAGCCGCGGGTTTCGGGGTCCCAGACTCCGCCGCCGTTGGGATAGGCGACGCCGGGCAGGCCGGTGACCAGCGCGAGGGCCGCGGCGGTGTCGGCGGCGGGGGCGCAGTTGACGCCGGTGGCGACGACGGCGTCGCTGCTGCGGGCCAGGGCGAAGGCCTCGGTCAGCGGCTGGCCCGCGCTGGTGGTCGTACCGCGGATGCTGTAGGAGAGCCAGGCCGGGATGCCCAGGCCGTCGAGGGCGGTCAGTACCGCCTCGGCCTCCCGCAGATCGGGGATGGTCTCGACGGCGAAGACGTCGGGGCCCGCCTCGGCCAGCGCCTCCAGCCGGGGGCGGTGGAAACGGGTGAGCTCGGCCACGGTGAGGCCGTAGCCGCCCCGGTATTCGGAACCGTCGGCGAGCATCGCGCCGTAGGGGCCGACCGACGCGGCCACCCAGCCCGTTCCGGCGGCGGCCCGGCGGGCCAGGGTCACGCTGCGTCGCAGCAGGGCCGTGGTCTCGGCGCGGGGGATTCCCAGGCGGGCGAAGCCGTCGTAGGTGGCCTGGTAACTGGCCGTGATGGCGATCTGCGCACCGGCCGCGAAGTAGGCACGGTGGACGGCCTTGATCGCTTCGGGGGCGTCGCGCAGCAGGCGGGCGGACCAGAGCGTGCCGCTCAGGTCGTGGCCCTGGGCCTCCAGTTCGTTGGACATGCCGCCGTCCAGGACCAGTGGTCCGGCGGCCAGGGCCTCGGTGAAGGTCGTCACAGCACTCTCGTCACGAAGTCGCGGGTTCGGGGGTGGTCGGGGGCGGTGAGGATGCGGGCGGGCGGCCCGGACTCCAGCACCCGGCCGTCGTCGAGGAAGACGATGTCGTCGGCGACCTCGCGGGCGAAGGCCAGTTCGTGGGTGACGACGAGCATCGTCATACCGTCGGCGGCGAGGTCGCGCATGACGTCCAGGACCTCGCCGACGAGTTCCGGGTCGAGCGCCGAGGTCGGTTCGTCGAACAGCATGAGCTTCGGCCGCATCGCCAGGGCGCGGGCGATGGCCACCCGTTGCTGCTGGCCGCCGGACAACTGTGCGGGGTAGGCGTCGCGCTTGTCGGCCAGGCCGACCCGGTCCAGCAGCGCCATGGCCTCGTCGGCGGCCTCGGAGCGCGGTCGGCCGGCGCCCACCGGTCCCTCGACGACGTTGGCGAGTGCCGTCAGGTGCGGGAACAGGTGGAAACGCTGGAAGACCATCCCGATCCGGCGGCGTTGCCTGGCCAGGTCGCGGCGGCGCAGTTCGCGCAGCCCCCGCCCGTGCCGCTCGTACCCGATCGGAGATCCGTCCACCACGATCCGGCCGCTGTCGGGCCGCTCCAGGTGGTTCACACACCGCAGGAAGGTGGACTTCCCCGAGCCGGACGGGCCGATCACACAGGTGACCGTCCCGGGCGGCACGGCCAGGTCGATGCCGCGCAGAACCTCCTGTCCGCCGAAGGACTTGCGGACCCCGGTGGCCTGGACCATCATCGGTGGCTGCCTTTCGCGAAGTGGCGCTCGAGGTAGTGCTGACCGACGTTGAGCAGGGTGGTGACGGCCAGGTACCAGATGCTGGCGACGATCAGCATCGGGATCGTCTGGTAGGTCTTGGAGTACACGATCTGTACGGAGTACAGGAGTTCCGTGTAGGCCAGCACGCTGACCAGCGAGGTCGTCTTGAGCATGGAGATGGTCTCGTTGCCGACCGGCGGGATGATCACCCGCATCGCCTGGGGCAGGATGATCCGGCGCAGGGTCCTGGCCCGGGACAGGCCCAGCGCCTCCGCGGCCTCGGTCTGCCCGTGGTCGACCGAGACGATCCCGGCCCGGATGATCTCGGCGAGGTAGGCGGCCTCGTTGAGGCCGAGGCCCAGCAGGGCCGCGGCGAAGGTGGTGACGACGGTGTTCGCGGGGACCTCGCCGACCGCCGGCAGGAACGGCAGGTGCAGGGACAGCGTCGGGTACAACGCCGAGATGAATCCCCAGAACAGCAGCTGGACCAGCAGCGGTGTGCCCCGGAAGAGCCAGATGTACGCCCAACTGACGGTCCGGGCAACGGTGTTGTCCGACAGACGCATGAGCGCCAGTCCGACGCCCAGCACGAGACCGATCGCCATGGCCGCGGCGGTGAGTTCCAGGGTGGCCAGCAGCCCCCTCAGCACGGTCCGGCTGAACAGCCACGCGCCGACCGTGTCCCAGCCGAAGCGCGGGTTGGTGATCAGCGACCGGAGCAGTGCCGCGGCCAGGAGCAGGACGACGAAGGTCAGGACCCACTGGCCGGGTCTGCGCCGGCGGATGACCGGCAACTCCTCCAACGTTTCCGTCGACTCCGTCGTCTCGATCACATCCGTGGCGTCCGTCGCCTCTCCCGTCTCTCCCGCCTTCGTCGCCTTCGTCATGAGGCCGCGTTGATCTCGAAGTCGTCGAGCGCCCCGGACTCCAGGCCCCACTTGGCGAGGATCTGCCGGTAGCCGCCGGTCGTCTTGAGGTCTTCCAGGGCCGACTTCAGCAGATCGGTCAGCTCGCTCTTCTTCGGGACCGCGATGCCGAACGGCGCGTTGCCGTAGGAGTCCCCGACGACGTCGAGCTTGCCGCCGGACTGCTTGGCCGTGTAGGCGGCGACCGGCGAGTCGGCCAGGGCGGCGTCGGCGCGGCCACTGGTGACGGCGAGGTTCACACCGGTGCCGTCCGGGAAGGTGCTGACCTTGATCGGCGTCTTGCAGGTCTTGGCGCGGGCGGGCAGGTCCACCAGCGCCTGCGTGGAGCCCTTCGCCACGGCGACGGTCCGGCCGCACAGGGAGTCGCCCTCCGGCTTGAGCGCCTCGGGGTTGCCCGCCTGGACCAGCAACGACGTGCCCGCGTTGAAGTAGGTGACGAAGTCGACGACCTTCTCCCGCTCGGCGGTGTCCGTGAAGGAGGAGATGCCGAGCTGGTACTTGCCCGCCTGCAGGCCCGGGATGATCGAGTCGAAGGGCACGTTGACGACGGTGACCTTGACGCCGAGGACCGTACCGAGAGCCGCGCCGAGGTCGGCCTCGGCGCCGATGACCGTCTTGTTGTCGGCGGCGAAGAAGTCCATCGGGGGATAGCTGACGTCGCTGGCGACCGTGATCCCGTCGGCCTTCACCGTGGACGGGACCTTGCCGGCGAGCGTGGCGTTCTCGGCGATCGCGGCGGCGGAAGCGGAAGCGGTGGACTTCGGTCCGGACGACGTGGCGGTCGGCTCGGAGGGGTCGGCGCAGCCCGCCAAGAGAAGCGTCGCGGAGCCGAGGAGTACGAACGGGCGCAGAGCGGACAACGGGAACTCCTGATGAGCCTGATTTCCGAGGGTCGGGATGGGAAGGAGGCTAACCTTCGATGCGAAATAAACAAATCCAGTTGCTCATCCTGCACGACCATTGCCATCAACCTGCAATGTTCCCGCAACAGAGGCGCTCGGCCCGGCGCTCACCCGGCGCTAAGCTCGGCCCGCGATGACCACCGACAACAGCCTCAAACGCGGCCTGGCCGTCCTGCGCCTCTTCGCCGAGCACCCCTCGCCGGACCCCCGCGGCCACACCGCCGCCGAGGTCGCCGTACTGCTGGGCCGGGAGCGCAGCCAGGTCTCGCGCATACTGCGGAGCCTGGAGGCAGGCCGGTTCCTGCGCCGCGACCCCGCGTCGCTGCGCTACTCCGGCGCCTGGGAGCTGTACGCGCGGGCCCAGCAGATCACCGAGGCACGGCTGCACCGGGACGGCCGGACCGCGCTGGAGGGTGTCGCCGCCGACACGAACGAGTGCGCCTACCTGGGAGTCCTGCGAGGCGCCAGCTCGGTGACGATCCTCGAGTCGATGCCACCGGCCCTGTCCTCGTTCGTGTCCTGGGTGGGCCGCGGCTACCCCGCCTACTGCAGCGACGCCGGACAGGCACTGCTGTTCGACGCCGAGCGCGCCGAGGTCGAGGCCGTCCTCTCCCGCACGGCCTTCGTCCGGCACGGCCCCAACACCCCGGCCGACCTGGAGGACTTCCTCGCCCGGCTCGACGCGTCCCGGCAGCGGGGCTACTCCATCGTCGACCAGGAGGCAGAGCCCGGTCTGTACTCGCTCGCCGCCCCGGTCAGGGACTTTCGCGGCGAGGTCGTCGCCGCCGTCCAGGTCGTCGGCCCCCGCCACCGCCTCGAACCGGCGACAGCCGCCTGTGCCGACTCGGTGGTCCGCTGGAGCAACTGGCTGACCGCCGCGCTGCGTTCGACGGACCAGGACTGAGGCTCACCCGAGCAGCCGGGCCGGCCGCACCGCCGACCGCCGCGACGAGTGCGACGGACCATGACCGGCCCAGACCGGCCGGCGCGCCCACCGCGCCGCGTCACCGACCGCCGCGACCAGCTCGGCAGCCCACGCCCGAGACTCAGCCCAGCAGCCCGGCCGGCCGCGCCACCACGCCACCGACCTCCCCGACGAACTCGACGGACCACGACCGGGGCTCCATCCAACAGACGAGCCACCCGCGACACCGGCCGCTCCGACCAGCTCACCCACCACCACTGGAGCTCGACCGACCACGCCCGAGACTCAGCCCAGCAGCCCGGCCGGCCGCGCCACCACGCCACCGACCTCCCCGACGAACTCGACGGACCACGACCGGGGCTCCATCCAACAGACGAGCCACCCGCGACACCGGCCGCTCCGACCAGCTCACCCACCACCACTGGAGCTCGACCGACCACGCCCGAGACTCAGCCCAGCAGACGGGCCAGCCGCGACGCCGCGTCACCCACCGCCGTGACCAGCTCGGCCCGGTCGTCCCTGACCGCCGCGTGCGGAACGACCGCGCTCACCGCCGCCACGATGTCCCCGCGCGGATCCCGCACCGGCGCGGCGACTTCCAGTACGTCCTCGTCGTACTCGCTCTCGCACACCGCGACCCCCCGCGCGGCGTCGGCGGCGACCCGTGCCAACAGGTCGTCCACGGTCCGCGGCGCGTAGGGACCGCCCGCCCCGATGAAGTCCTCGCCGCCGAGCAGTTCGGCGACCGCCTCCCGGGAGTGGTCGAACAGCAGCGCCCGCCCCGCTCCGGTGCACCAGACCGGCGTCTGCCGCCCCGCCCGTGCCCAGGCGAACTCGGCCCAGGCCGCCAGTTCGGCCCGCACCGAGAGCACCATCGCCCCGCCGAGCACGTCCACGTACGCACACGCCCCGAACCGGGCCACCAGGCCTCGCAGCAGCGCCCGGCTCTCCGCTCCCCACGGGCCGACCTGCGCCGCCACGGCCAGCAGATCCGTCCCGGCGCGGAACTCGTGCCCGTCACGGGCCAGCACTCCGGCCCCGACCAGATCCCGCAGCAGGCGCGAGGCCTGCCCCTTGTCCAGCCCGCTCTCCTCCGCCAGCCGGACGACGCCAGGCCCTCCCCGGGTGTCGAGCTCCCCGCGAACCACCCGCTCCACCAGTCCGAGCCCCCGGGGCAGCGCACCCATCACCACGTCCACCTGCCGCATGCTACCCATCCCGGCCAGGTCCCAGGTGTCGGGTCTGGCGCTGTCGACGTCGCGCGAAAGCCACCGAAGCGTGCGCCGGCACCTCCCGCGCCCGCTCCCGGAGCGCCCGCGCGCCATCGTCGGGCGACCGCGATCTCGGACACGCCGCCGACGGACACGGAGGTCTCGGCCCGGTCGGGTCGGCCAAGCCGGCGTCGATGCCCGGTTCGGTGACGACCAGCGGCTGAACCGGCAATCGCCCATGCCTCGGAATCACTTGTGCAAAGGTGGGGAACCAGCAACTCCTGTCCCCCCACCGGCACTTCCCCCACCGGCACCTCAGGGAGCACCCCATGCTGCGCGGCATAGACGTGAGTGCGTACCAGTCCGCCACCTACGACACCGACGGCCTCTCCTTCGTCTTCATCAAGGCGACGGAGGGCCGTTCGTACGTCAATCCCAAGCTCGCGGCCCAGACGGAGCGGGCCCGGGACGGCGGCTGTGTGGTCGGGTTCTACCACTTCCTCTGGCCCGGCAATCTGACCGCCCAGGCCGACTACTTCCTCAGCAAGGCCTCGGAGCGGGCGGGCGCCGACATCCTCGCCGTCGACTGGGAGACGACGGGCGACGGCACCCACGCCTCGAACGCCGAGAAGGACACCTTCATCCGCAAGCTGAAGGAGCTGCGGCCGGACAACCGGGTCGTCCTCTACTGCAACAGGAACTACTGGCTGAACGTCGACACGACCTCCTACACGGGCGACGGACTGTGGATCGCCGACTACGTGACGGCCGGCGAGCCCCGTATCCAGGCGACGTGGCGCTTCCACCAGTACACCGACGACCCGGTCGACACGAACGTCGGCGACTTCGCGACCAAGAAGGCGCTGCAGGAGTGGGCAGCCGTCTGAAGGACCGCTCCCTCACGGCCCCGCGCGATGCCTCCGGCAGGAACGTGAGAGGGCGCCCACCGACGATCCGGCGGGCGCCCCGAACACGTATCGATCAACGCTACTTGTTCAGGTACGTCCAGAACTCGTCGAACGACAGGAGCTTGTCGCCGTCGAGGTCACGAGAGGCGATGATGACCTCGGCCACGGACTCGGTGACGTTCCAGTCGCCTGCCTGCGCCAGGGCGGTCTTGAACTCGGCGGCCGTGATGAACCCGTCACCGTTCGTGTCGATCCGATCGAACTGCTTGCGTGCTTCCTCGATGTCCGCCACCGGGACCCGCCCCTTCATGTACGTACTGCTGACGAGGTCAGATTAGCTGGCCAAGCGGGCACTCAGCGCCGCGACCACCCACGCGAACTCCTTGTGGTGCGAGGGCAGCGGGTCCGTGCCTCGGACCAACGCCTTCAGCTCCCGGAAGCGGGCCATCTCGTCGCGCGCCGCGAACTCGACCCGTTCCCGTACGGCGGCCCGGTCGGCGTTGCCGAGCAGCCCGGCCGGCGTCTCCTCGGCCTCCGGCGAGCCGGGCTCGACGCCCCGCTCCCGGGCCTCGCCCGCGAGCCGCACCAGACGGCTCATCAACCACAGGGAGGTACCGGGTCACCCGCAGGGTCCGGATCTGCGCGTCCAGCGCCGCCACACGTGCGGCGGCCACCTCCGCGACCGTCGTCTCGCCGGCCGGCACCGCGCGTACGTGGTCCAGGCCGAGGCCCAACTCGCGCAGGGGTGCGGATCAGTTCGAGGCGGGCCACGGAGCCGGCGTCGTACAGCCGGTAGCCGCCGGACGACCGGGTGACGGGCGGCAGGGCGCCCTCGTCGGACCAGAAGCGGATGGTCCGTACGGTCAGTCCGGTGGCCCGGGCCAGCTCGCCGATGGTGAGATGTCCGGTGCCGTCATCGATCATGTTCGTGAGTCCGGGCCTTCCAGTGGGTGGAGACTCAAGAGGCCGGGAGGGGCACTGTGGGGGAAACGCTGAAGGACATTCTCGACTCCGTGGCTCGGGGCGTCTTCCCGCCTCCCGACGGCCGTACGACGATCGTGCCCCAGGCCTCCCACCGCGACGCCGGGGTGCTCGCCTTCAGCGCGCACGCGGTCGTCTTCACGGACGAGGACCCGGCGTGGGTACACCGGACCCTGGCCGGTGTCGACAGCGACGCGCTCTCCGCGCCGATGAACCCACGTTTCCTGGCCGCCCTCATGGACCGTACGGGCCGCTCGAACGAGACGATCGACCTGCTCGCGGTCGCCTCCCCGGTCCAGGGCGACCCGCCGCTGACGCTGACCGAGATCGACGACCCCGGGCATCACCGGATCGCCCGCGCCCACAAGCACCGCGACGACGTCCGGGTGTGGGCGGCCGACGGCGGGGTGCTCATCCTCGGGCGCGGGGTCGCGGGCCGGCTGGAGGCCGCGGTGGAGGTGGCGGAGGCGGTACGGCACCGGGGGCTGGGCCGGGCGCTGGCGTCCTCGGCGCGGTACCTGAGCGGCGGGGAGCCGGTCTGGGCGCAGCTGGCCCCGGGGAACGCCCGCAGTGTGCGGGCGTTCCAGGCGGCGGGGTTCGTTCCGGTGGGCGGGGAGGCGCTGTTGCTCGCCCCGTAGACGTCCGGGGTGGGCTCAGTGCCAGGCCTCGAAGTGCGGGTTGCTCTGGCAGCCGCTCATGATCTCGACCTTGGTGGTCTTGTTCACCGGGCAGACGCCGATGATGTACTTCCGGTCGATACCGCCGGGGAAGGCGACCTCGACCTGGTCGGCCCATTTGTGGGTGTCGCCGATGGTCTTGTTGACGTCCACGCCGCCCGGGGCGTCGATGTAGTAGTTGTATCCCGACTTCCACCACGTCTTGTACAGGTCGTGGTCGTACGTCGTGGAGACGTACGGGGAGGGCTGGTTGACCAGGACGTACTTCTCGATGTCGTACTGGCCGTTGATGACGTCCCTGGGCTTGAGTCCCTCCGCGAAGACGATCTCCGGGCCGCGGCCGTCGCTGCGGTAGAGGGTGCCGCAGGTCTTGCGCCAGACCGGGTCGGGCGTGATGCGGTCGACGTCGACGCGGTGGTCGACGGCCGCCTTGACCGGGTCGTCGAACTGGGGGCAGGACGGGGCGGCGGCCCGGGTGCCGGCCTTCGGAGCCGCTGCGGGCAGGGTGGCGGCCGAGGTCGCGAAGACCGCGGCCAGGGAGAAGGCGACGGCAGCGGTCCGCCGCCGCAGGCGAGTTGTGATCATGGATGCACCCTGTCGGGTCCGCGGCGGCGGGCCGGGGATCGTCACTCGATCGGCGGCGTGTCACCCGACGTGGCGCAGGTGGTCCAACTGGGCCCGGATCAGCGGAAGATGCCGGTGTGGCCGAGTGAATAGCGGCCGGGCTGCGGGTAGACGGCGAGTCCGTGCGGGCCGCGGCCCACCTTGACGCGGGCCAGCTGCTTCCCGGTCCGGGTGTCGATGGCGTACACCTCGGCGTGGTAACGGCCCGACAGCCAGAGGACCTTGCCGTCGGCGGAGACGCCGCCCATGTCGGGGCTGCCGCCGTCGGGCAGCCGCCACTTCTTCGTGACCTCGCCCTTCTCGAAGTCGAAGACGGAGACGGTGCCCTCGCCCCGGTTGGAGACGTACATCTCGCGGGAGTCGCGGCTGACGTACAGCCCGTGGGTGCCCTTGCCGGTGGGCAGGAGGGTGGGCCGGGTGAAGGTGTCGCCGTCCAGGACCCACATGCCGTCGGCCATCATGTCGGCGACGTAGAACCGCTTGCCGTCCGGCGAGATCTTGACGTCCTGGGGCATCGCGCCCTCGTAGGGAAGCTTCTGCTGTCCGACGACCTTCATCTTCTCGGTGTCGACCTTGAGCAGCTCGCCGCTGAACTCGCAGGACACGATGAAGTACCGGCCGTCGAGGGAGAAGTCGGCGTGGTTGACGCCGTAGCAGCTGACGGGCACGGTCTTGGCGATCTTCATGGTGTGGGGGTCGCGGAAGACGAGCTCGCGGTCGAGGGAGGCCATGACGACGGCGTACTTGCCGTTGGGCGTGAAGTAGAGGTTGTACGGGTCGTGGACGTCGACCGGTTCGCCCGCCTTCCCGGTCCTCGGGTCGATGGGTGTGAGGGTGTGCCCGCGGTCGTTGTTGACCCAGAGGGTCTTCAGGTCCCAGGAGGGCACGACGTGTTGGGGCTGGCGCCCGACGTGGATCGTCTCGACGATCTCGTACGTCTTCGGATCGATGACGGAGACGGTGTCGGACTCGGTGTTGGGCACGTAGACGCGGGACGGGAAGTCCCGGACGACCGGCGACAGCCTGCCCGGCCGGTCGGCGGCGTACACGTCACGCGGGTTGAGGACGGGCGGCATGCCGGGCAGTCCCCGGACGACGGGCTCGGCGGGGACGGCCGGCCTGGCGGGCCTGACCGTGCCGAGGGCCCGGTTCGGCTGGTCGCGGGCCTCGGTGCCGCAGCCGGCGAGTCCGGCGAGGACGGTGAGAGCGGCCCCCGTGGCGAGGGCGCGGGTGATGGCGGTGACGGTGGGGGGCATCAGGTCAGCAACTCCGTGGTGGTCACCGCGCGCAGGCCGCGGCGGTCGAGTTCGTGCAGGAGGCCGGGGAACGCGGCAACCGTGTCCGCGTAGCCGAAGTGCAGGCTCACGATCGATCCGGCGCGGATGCCGGTCATGACGTTGCGTACGACGGCGGGGGCGCCCGGAGAGGTGAAGTCGAGCGAGTCGACGTCGTAGGACAGGACGTGCGGGTAGCCGGCGTGCTGGGCGAGCCGTTCGACGAGCGGGGAGGCGCGGGCGGCCCGGGAGGGCCTGAACCAGGTGCCGATGGACCCGGTGAGCCCCTTCAGCCGCTCGGCGCACCCCCTGATCTCGGCGTCGGCGTCCGCCTCCGCCATGGCGTTGATGTCGAGGTGCCGGAGGGTGTGGTTGCCGAGTTCGTGACCGCCGTCGAGGACGCGGCGAGCGAGGCCGGGATGGGCGTCGAGCCAGGTCCCGACAGCGAACACGGTGACATGGGAGCCGTGCTTCTCGGCGGCGGCGAGCAGTGCGTGCGCGGTGGCGGGGTCGCCGTTGCCGTGGAAGGTGAGGGCGACCCGGGGGCGGTCGCGGGGGCCGTGGGGGATCTGGGTCGGGTAGTGGAGGAGGCGCGCGGGAGCGGGGGCGGGGGTACGGGAGGCCGGTGCGGGGGAGGCGGCGGCGACGGGGTGAGCGGCGGTACCGCCGGGGGCGGTACCGGTCGCGCACCCGGTGGTCAGCACCCCCGAGGCAACGATTCCGGCGCCCGCGCGCAGCACCGCCCGACGATCGGTCGTGGTCACCCGCACCATTTAAGGGGGATCGGTCCGGAAAACAGGCGATTAGCCCGATCGGCGGCCCGCCCAACGGTCACCGCCCATACGGTCAGGCGGCCTCGCACCCGGTCGCGCACCCCAGGGCCCGTCCGGCGGATCAGGTCGGAGGAAGGTGGCGGCGCCGGGCAAGCACGGACGGGCGCCCGCCGCGGAGCGGCCGATGCCGCCGCGACCCCGCGCCCCCGGCATGATCCGCCGGGCAGGCCCTAACGGTCGGCGACCCGCATCTCGAACCACGTCGTCTTGCCGCGCGGCAACAGGTCGACGCCCCATCGGTCGGAGAGCTTGTCGACCAGCATCAGTCCCCGCCCGCTGATGTCCATCTCCTGGACCGGCATCAGACACGGCAGCCCCCGCGAGGGGTCCCGGACCTCCACCCGGATCCAGCCGCGGCGCCGGCGCATCCGCAGGCCGAACACCCGCGCGCCGGTGTGGCGCACCGCGTTGCCGACGAGTTCGGAGACGAGCAGCACCGCGTCTTCCGTCATCTTGGGGGTCAGCCCCCACTGGCGGAGCACGACGACCTGGGCGAGGCGGCGCGCGGTCGCGGCGGACTCGGGGCGGGACGGCAGCGGAACCTCGGCCTCCGTCGGGTTTCCGAACAACTCGAACGCCTTGAGTGCCCGTTCATCCTCCACCGCAGGCGACCACCGCGCCGCGGTCGCACGGCCGTGTCCCCGCGGCTGTTCCATGCCCTCCAGCCCCGCCATGCCCCCATCATGGCCGCCCAAGCCGTCCCGGGGGGCCGTTCCGGAGGAATACGCCCCCCGGAACACATCATTCCGAATAGGCCGTCCGGCATATGCCGATGGCATTCCATCGGCCCCTGAATCCCCTCCGACCTGCGACGGAAGCTCACTTTCGGGCAAGCGACGGGCCCCCTCGACACGACGGACTCAAGGCTGGTTCAAGGCTCCCATAAACCGCCCGATCGAGGGACCCGGATAAGACATGGCGTCAACTGCGAGCACTTTGTTCGACGAAACCGAGGGGAACTCGGCGGAACGCGGCGGGAGTCAGAGGAACTTCGCCTTGCCGGGACCTTCCTCCACGAAGCTCCGCATCCCGGTCTCGCGGTCCTCCGTCGCGAACAGGCCGGCGAACCAGTTCCGCTCGATCGCGAGCCCTGTCTCCAGGTCCGTCTCCAGACCCGCGTCGATCGACTCCTTCGCCGCGCGCAGCGCGATCGCGGGTCCCTGGGCGAGCTTCGCCGCCCACGCGTACGCCTCGGTGTACACGTCGGCGGCCGGTACCACGCGGTCCACCAGGCCGAGCGACAGCGCTTCGTCGGCCTTGACCATTCGTCCGGTGAAGATCAGGTCCTTGGCCCTGGACGGGCCGATCAGCCGGGCCAGTCGCTGCGTACCGCCCGCACCGGGGATCACTCCGAGCAGGATCTCCGGCTGACCGAGTTTCGCGTTGTCGCCGGCGATGCGGTAGTCCGCGCAGAGCGCCAGCTCGCAGCCGCCGCCGAGCGCGTAGCCGGTCACCGCGGCGACGACGGGCTTGGGGATACGGGCGACGGCGCTGAAGGAGTCCTGGAGGTCCCTGGACCGGGCGACCATCGCCGCGTGGTCCATGGCCTGCATCTCCTTGATGTCCGCGCCGGCCGCGAACACCTTCTCCCCGCCGTACACGACGACCGCCCGTACGTCCTCTCGACGGGTGGCCTCCTCCGCGAGCTCCTTGAGGCGGTCCTGGGTGGCGACGTCCAGCGCGTTCATGGGCGGCCGGTCCAGCCGGATCGTGCCGACGCCCTCGGCGACTTCGAGATGCACAGTCATGTACGCAGGTTAACGGGGGCTAACGGGAACGGGCCCGGTGCTGTCGGTCACACCGGGCCCGCTGAGCGTCATAGCGAAGGAACGGACGGAACGGAGGGAAGGAGCTACGCCTTCCACTTCTCCCAGGACATGTTCCAGCCGTTGAGCCCGTTGGCCGGGTCGACGATCCGGTCGTTGGAGTTCTTCACGATCACCACGTCGCCGATCATCGACCGGTTGAAGAACCAGGCCGCCGCCACCCCGCTGTCGTAGCCGCCGCGCACGTCCCGCAGGCCGATGCAGCCGTGGCTGGCGTTGTAGTTGCCGAAGGCGTCCCCGCCCCAGTAGTTGCCGTGGATGAAGGTCCCGGAGTCGGTCAGGCGCTCGGCGTGCGGAACGTCCTTGATGTCGTACTCGCCGCCGTAGCCGACCGTCTCGCCGTTCATCCGGGTCACTTCGAGGCGCTCGGTGATGACCATCTGGCCGTTCCAGGTGTCGTAACCGGGCTTGCCGGTGGTGACGGGGATGGTCTTGATGACCTTGCCGTCCCGTCGTACGACCATCTTCTTGGTCTTGACGTCGACCGTGGAGACCTGGCTGCGGCCGATGGTGAAGGAGATCTGCTTGGCCTGCTTGCCGTAGACGCCGGGGCGTCCCTCGACGCCGTCGAGAGCGAGGGAAACGGTGACCTTCGTACCCGGCGCCCAGTACTTCTCCGGGCGGAGGTCGAGGCGGTCGTTGCCGAACCAGTGGCCCTCGACGTCGACGGCGGGCTCGGTCTTGACCGTGATGGCCTTCTCGACGTCCTCGGGGTGCGTGATGCCCCGGGTGAAGCGGATCGAGAACGGCATACCCACGCCGACCTTCGAACCGTCCTCGGGCGTGAACGTACCGACGAACGTGTTCTTCGGGGTGAGGGTGGTGAAGGAGGACTCCTCCGCCGCCGTGCGCCCCTCGGTGTCCTTCGCCACCACGTGCACCTTGTACGTCGTCGACGCGGCGAGATGCGTCGCGGGCGCCCACCTGGTGTCGCCGGCGGTCAGCGCGCCCGCCACCGCTTTGCCCTTGGAGTCCTCGACCTTGACCTCGGTCAGCCTGCCCTTGGCGGCGCTGACCTTGAGGGCGCCGCTGGTGTCCACGGACTTGGCGCCGTCCTTGGGCGCGATGGTGACGACCGCCTGCGACTGCTGGGTCTGCGCGGTGGTGGAGTCCTTGCCCTTCGGCTTGGCGTCGTCGGACCCGGAGTCCGAGCCGCCGCCTCCGCCGCCGCACGCGGTGACGGCGACGAGCAGGACACCGGCGAGCAGCGCCAGCGGCCCCCTGTTGCCCCGTATGCCTGCTATGCCCCGTGTCCCGCTTGCCCGTGCCCCGCCCCGCCGTGCCGCAGCCGAAGCCCCCGATATCGGTCGCGTGTTCAAGCTTTCTCCCCTCCCGTGGCCTGACTCAGGCCCGCTTCCCCGGCGCGTCCCACGCACCCGGGCGCATATTAAGCACAAGGTCACGCCCCCCGGCGGCCCCTGAAGGTCACCATTCCGTCCCAACATCATCAGATTGTCGGACCCGACTGTTTACATCACTCCTGTGACCGTCGAAGTCGCTCCACCGACCGTTGGGTCGCTGAATTCGCCGCTACTTCACGGCACTGCCCGCCGTCCACTCCTTCCAGCCCATGTTCCACCCGCCGAGTCCGTTGTCGGGAGCGACCTTCTTGTCCTTGCTGTGGACGACCTCGATGACGTCCCCGACCAGGCTCCGGTCGAAGAACCAGCCCGCCGGACTGTCCGAACTGCCGCCCTTCACGTCCTTCAGTCCTACGCAGCCGTGACTGACGTTGGTGTTGCCGAAGGCGTCCGGCGCCCAGTAGTTGCCGTGCAGGAAGGTGCCGGAGGTGGTCAGCCGCATCGCGTGCGGCACATCCGGGATGTCGTACTCACCGCCGAAACCGACCGTTCGGCTGTTCATCCGGGTCACTTCGAGCATCTCCGTGACCACCATTTTTCCGTTGTACGTGGTGTTCTTCGGCGACCCCGCCGTGATCGGCACCGTGGCGAGGAGGTCGCCGTCGCGCCGCACCTCCATGGTGTGCGCGGCGGCGTCGACCAGCGAGACCTGGCTGCGGCCGACGGTGAAGGCGAACGTCCTGCGCTGGATCCCGTACACCCCCGGCGCCCCCTCGACGTCCCGCAGTGCCAGATCGACGGTGACCCTGGTGCCCGGCGCCCAGTACTCCTCGGGGCGGAAGTCGAGGCGCTCGGCGCCGAACCAGTGCGGCCGGATGTCGACGGCGGGCTCCGCGGTGACGTGGACGGCGCGTTCGACGGCCGCCCGGTTCCTGATCTCGCGGTTGAACTCCAGCGACACGATCATTCCGGTGCCGACGGTGGCGCGGTTCTCCGGGGTGACGTATCCGATGAACCGCTCATCGGGCACGTAGGTGGTGAAGGTCGTGTGCCGGGCCGAACGGCGTCCGTGGGCGTCGAGCGCCACGACGTCGACCGTGTACCTGGCGGCCAGCGCGAGCCGCGGGTCGTCGGGCCGCCAGGACAGCCCGTCCTCGGAGACCCGCCCGGACACCGCCGACTCCTGCGCGTCCTGGGCCCTGACGACCTTGACCGACTCCAGGCGCCCGCTGGGCACCCGTACGAGAAGGGGGTTGTCCGGGCGTACGGAGCGGCTGCCGTCGTCGGGAGAGACGCGGATCACGTCCTGCGGCGCCCGGGGTTTCCCGAACACCGAGTCCGCGCCGCCCACCCCCTCCGAAGTGCAGCCGGCGGCTCCTGCCAGCAGTCCTGCCCATGTCAGTACGGCGACCAGCCCGGCCCTCGCGCGCCCAGCGCGCCCTTGTACGTGCCTCACACAGGACCCAACGACTCGGCACGCCCCGGGGAAACGTGAGTGCGAGCCGCGCTCTGGGCAGAACAGGGGGGAGAAACGACGCAGAGAGCGATGCGGAGAGCAACGCAACAGGGCGCCGCGGCCGGGACGCCGCACACTTGTTCTAGCTGCGCTCGCTTCGTTTCACTCGTTCTACTCTTTCCATGAGTCGCGGGAGGCGGAGAGGTGTCCAGCGCAGCAGAGCAGAAGGCGGTCGCCACACAGCGAGCCGTCGAGGAAAGGCGCCCCGAAGCCGTGTTGCCCGACATCGATATCGACCCCGGTACCCATCCCGACACCGACAGTGACAGGGATCGCGACAGCGCGCCGACCGGCGCGACCCGCGCCGCGCTGCCCGCCGTGCCCGTGTGGCCGGGGACTCCCATGCCACTGGGCGCACGTTTCCGCACGGGCCCGGACGGGGTGTCGGGCACCAACTTCGCGCTGTGGGCGGGCGGAGCGGAGGCGGTGGAGCTGTGCCTGTTCGGCGAGGTGGAGGAGGGCGGCGGGGAGGTGGAGACCCGTGTCCCCCTCACCGAACTGACGCACGAGATCTGGCACGGCTTCGTGCCCGGGGTCATGCCGGGCCAGCGGTACGGCTACCGCGTGCACGGCCGCTGGGACCCGTGGACCGGCGCCCGCTGGAATCCGGCGAAGCTGCTTCTCGACCCGTACGCGCGCGCCGTGGACGGTGATTTCGACCTGCCCCCCGAGGTGTACGGGTACGTCCGCGACTGGCCCCAGCAGCAGGTCGCGGACACCGTGCGCGACGACCGCGACTCGGCGCCGTTCGTCCCGAAGGGCGTCGTCGTCCACGACGACGCCCCCGACGACGACTGGGCGGACGACCGCCGCCCGAAGACTCCGTGGGCGGACTCGGTGATCTACGAGGTCCACGTCAAGGGCTTCACCAAGCTGCACCCGGGCATCCCGGAGGAGCTGCGGGGCACGTACGCGGGCCTGGCCCACCCGGCGGCGATAGAACACCTGACGAAACTGGGCGTGACGGCGGTGGAACTGCTGCCGGTGCACCAGTTCGCGCACGAGGACCATCTGCTGCGCCGGGGCATGAAGAACTACTGGGGCTACAACTCGATCGGCTACTTCGCCCCGCACGCGGGATACGCGGCGACGGGTACGGCGGGCCAGCAGGTCGGCGAGTTCAAGCGCATGGTGCGCGCACTGCACGCGGCGGGCATAGAGGTCATCCTCGACGTGGTCTACAACCACACGGCGGAGGCGGACGAACACGGCCCGACACTGTCCCTGCGGGGCATGGACAACAGGGGCTACTACCGCCTGCAGAGCGACGCGCGCCGCTACACGGACTACACGGGCTGCGGAAACACGCTCCACGTGGTCCAGCCGCACGTGTTGCGGCTGATCACGGACTCGTTGCGGTACTGGGTGACGGAGATGGGGGTGGACGGCTTCCGCTTCGACCTGGCGGCGGCCCTGGCCCGCTCGATGCACGACGTCGACATGCTCTCCCCCTTCCTGGCGGTGATCGCCCAGGACCCGGTGCTGCGCCGGGTGAAGCTGATCGCGGAGCCGTGGGACGTCGGTTCCGGCGGCTACCAGGTGGGCGCGTTCCCCCCGCTGTGGACGGAGTGGAACGACCGCTATCGCAACGCGGTACGGGACTTCTGGCGGGGTGCGCTGCCGGACGTACGGGACCTGGGCTACCGCTTGTCGGGGTCGAGCGACCTGTACGCGTGGGGCGGTCGCAGGCCCTACGCCTCGGTCAACTTCGTCACGGCGCACGACGGTTTCACGCTGCGGGACATGGTGTCGTACGAGCGCAAGCACAACGAGGCCAACGGGGAGGGAAACCGGGACGGCACCGACGACAACCGTGCGTGGAACTGCGGCACGGAGGGCGAGACGGACGACGAGCACGTACTGGCCCTGCGGCGGCGCCAGTTGAGGAACCTGCTGACAACCCTGTTGCTGTCCACGGGCGTTCCGATGCTGGTCGCGGGCGACGAGCTGGGGCGTACGCAGGGGGGCAACAACAACGCGTACTGCCAGGACAACGAGATCAGCTGGGTGGACTGGAGCCTGCTGGAGGACCCGGGCTGGCGCGCGCTGACCGAACTGACCGCCCGCCTCATCGACTTGCGGCACCGCCATCCCGTACTGCGCAGGCGGGCGTTCTTCTCCGGCCGGGCCCATCCGGCCGACGGGCTGCGGGACCTGGCCTGGTTCACGGCCCGGGGCGCGGAGATGACGGAAGGGGACTGGTACGCCCCGGCGGAGACGCTGGGCATGTATCTCTCGGGCCGCGACATCCCCGGCCGCGACGCCCGGGGCGTACCGATCACCGACGACAGCTTCCTCGCGATCCTCCACACGGGCGACCTCCCGACGGACTTCGCACTGCCGGGGGCTCCTTGGGCGGAACGGTACGAGGTCGTCGTCGACACGTCGCGGGAGGAGCAGGGGGAGGCACCGGGGCTGGAGTACCGGGCGGGGGACGAGATCAGTGTGCCGGGGCGGGCTGTGCTGTTGCTGCGGGTGGTCAGGTGAGGGTCGGCCCCGGTGTCACCGCGTGAGGCGTTGTTCGAGGCCGGCCCGGCAGGCCGGCCATTCCTCTGCGGTGATCGAGAAGATCGCTGTGTTGCGCAGTTCGTTCACCTGCCAACCGGAGGATGCCCCGGCCTTCAGGTCGGCGAGGAATCCGGCTTCCCGCGTAGCAGGGCAGAAGCAGACGCATTGTCGTCAGGGCGATTCGTCGTCCACCTCGATAGTGCTGAGCGCGACCTCGATGAGGTGCAGAATCTCGGAGTTGATGGACCGCCGATCCGCAGCGGCTTGCGCGGTGAGTCGGGCATGGAGGTCATCGGGGATACGCAACGCAAAACGAATCATGATGCTACTGTAGCCGCATGATGACATCACGTGAAGCGGGGGAGACCGGGCACGCCCGGTGGACCTGTCGACTGCGCGTGTCGTCCACCGCCCGCACCGCCCTGGAAGCCGAGTGGAGCCGGTGCCGGTGCCGGTGGGTGTGGAACGAGTGCGTCGCCAAGTCCAAGGCCGGGCATGCCTGGAACCAGCATCGGCCCGAGGGCGAGGACAAGCGGACGAGCGGTCCCGCACAGCTCGACAAAATGCTGACCGAGGCCCGCACCCGCACTCCGTGGCTGCGAGAGGGCTCGTCGGTTCCGCAGCAGCAGATCATCCGCGACTTCGGCAAGTCCCGTGCGAAGGCACAGAAGGACATTCGGGATCGTCTGCCCCAGCGGCAGCGGGCCGGGATGCCCAGGTGGAAGAAGAAGCACGAGGCCGACCCGAGCCTTAACTACACCAAGCGCGGATTCCGGCTGAAGGACGGCCTCCTGCACCTGGCGGGCAACATCGTGCTGACGGTCGTGTGGTCGCGGGACCTGCCCGCCGATCCCTCCTCGGTGCGGGTGTACCGGGACAGCGTCGGCCACTGGTACGCCTCGTTCGTCGTCCCGGCCGAAATCCAGCCGCTGCCCGGGACGGGCGAGGTGATCGGTGTCGACTGGGGCGTGAAGGAGACCGCCACCACCACTTCGGACGCCCACGACCTCCCGCACGCCGAGCACGGCAGAAAAGCCCAGGCGAAGCTGTCGCGGTACGACCGGATGATGGCCCGACGCAAACCCGCCAAGGGGCAGCCCGGCTCCAAGGGCTATCGCGCGGCCAAGAAGCTGCGCGCAAGGACCTACGCGAAGATCGCCCGGCAGCGGCAGGACGCCGGCCGCAAGTGGGCCAAGAAGGTTGTCCGCGACCATGACGCGATCGCGGTGGAGGATTTCCGCCCGAAGTTCCTCGCCAAGTCCTCGATGGCCCGCAAGGCGGCCGACGCCGCGATCGGCGCCACCAAGAAGGCTCTGACCGAGATGGGCAGTAAGCACGGGCGGGATGTCCGGCTCGTGCACCCCGCACACACCACCATGGACTGCGCGCATTGCGGAGCGAGAGCCAAGCACGCACTGCCGCTGTCGGAACGTACCTACACCTGCACCGCGTGCGGAGCCGTCTCGCCGAGAGACAAGAACTCCGCCCGCGTGATGCTCGTCCGGGCTGGTCTCAACCCGGCTGGTGTCGAGGGCGTAAGACCTCCTGGAGCGCCGCTCCGGGAGGCGGCCTGAGCCAGGAATCCCCCTCGTTCACGAGGGGGAGGATTCAATTCGATGACGGACATGCAACCAGCGTCGCGGTGCGGGACGGGGCGGCACATCGGCCGACGCGCTCGGAGCGGCATCAGCCGATCGGTTGATACGCGCGTACGACTTCTCGAACACGCAGGTCGTAGGACCTTCGGCCGACCGGGTTCGGGTCAAAACTCGGTAGGCACTGTCAGTGGTGGTTTGTAGGCTCGGATCGATGCCCACGACACGTGCAACCGCAAAGGACCCCGAGGTCCCCACCGGCCGTTCCGCCGTACGCACTCTGCTGCGCCTGTGGCCCTATGTGCGGGCGGTGCGTGGACGGCTGTTCGCCGCCGCCTTCGTCGCCGTGCTCGCCTCGTGCATGGGGCTGGTGATCCCGCTCGTCCTGAAGTGGATGGTGGACGGGCCGATCGCCGACCGTGACTCGCGGGGTGTGGGGTTCGGGGCGCTGTGGCTGCTGCTCCTCGGGCTCGGGGAGGCGCTGCTGTTCGGGCTGCGGCGGTGGCTGGTGGCCCGGCCGCTGGCCGGGGTCGAGGCGGCGATGCGGGCGAGCCTGTACCGGCGGCTCCAGCGGTTGCCGGTCGGCTTCCACGACCGTTGGCCGTCCGGGCAGTTGCTGTCCCGGGCGACGTCGGACCTGCAGTTGCTGCGGATGTTCCTCGCCTTCCCGCTGACGTTCCTCTTCGTCAACGCGGTGACGATCCTGGTCGGCGTGATCATCATGCTGGTCCAGGACTGGTCGCTGGGGCTGGTGATCCTGGGGCCCGCCGTCCCCGTACTGATCGTGTGCATCGTCTTCGAGCGGCGCTACCACCTCGTCGCCCGGCGCGCACAGGACCAGGTGGGCGACCTGACGACGGTCGTCGAGGAGAGTGTCCTCGGCATCCGGATCATCAAGGGGTTCGGGCGGCACCGGAGTCAGGCGCGGGCGTTCCGTGAGCTGTCGGGGACGTTGCGCGGGACCGAGTTGCACAAGGCCCGGCTGCTGTCGGCGATCTGGGCGGTGATCGTCACGCTGCCGGAGCTGGCGATCGGGGCGGCGCTCGTGCTGGGGACGGTGCAGGTCGCCGACGGTGACCTGTCGGCCGGCACCCTGGTCGCCTTCCTCTCCACGGCCCTCGCTCTGCGCTGGCCCGTCGACTCCATCGGTTTCCTCCTCGCGATGAGCCAGGACGCGGCCACCGCCACGGAGCGGTACTTCGAGGT
Source organism: Streptomyces kryoterrae (assembly GCF_054072135.1). Classification (NCBI taxonomy): domain Bacteria; kingdom Bacillati; phylum Actinomycetota; class Actinomycetes; order Kitasatosporales; family Streptomycetaceae; genus Streptomyces; species Streptomyces kryoterrae. Next base: position 3,054,277 of record NZ_CM133358.1, read on the forward strand.
GATGGACGAGGATCCGGAGGACGAGGGGGAGTTGCTCCCCGGCGCCCATCCCCCTGCCTCTACCTCTGCCTCCGATACTTCGGACGCCGACCGGGGGCTCCGCTTCCACGACGTCTCCTTCCGGTATCCCGACGCCCCCGCCGGCTCCCCTCCCGTCCTCGACCGCGTCGACCTCCACATCCGGCCCGGCGAGTCCATGGCCCTCGTCGGCACGACCGGCAGCGGCAAGACCACGCTCACGGCGCTCGTCCCCCGGCTGCACGAGGTGACTTCGGGGCGCATCACCCTCGACGGGCACGACATCTCCGCCCTGCCCAGGGAAGAGCTGCGTGCCCTGGTCGCCGTCGCCTTCGAGGAACCCACCCTCTTCTCGGCGAGCGTCGGCGCCAACGTCCTCATGGGGGCCCAGGACTCCGCGGGCGAGGCCGAGTTGCGCCACGCGCTCTCCGTGGCCCAGGCCGATTTCGTGCACTCGCTTCCGCAGGGCACCGACACCCAGGTGGGTGAGCAGGGCCTCAGCCTGTCCGGCGGCCAGCGGCAGCGGCTCGCGCTGGCCCGGGCGGTCGTGGGCAAGCCCCGGTTCCTCGTCCTGGACGACCCGCTGTCCGCGCTGGACGTGCACACGGAGGCCGCCGTCGAGGCCGCGCTGCGCCGGGTCCTCGCCGACACCACGGCCCTGATCGTGGCGCACCGCCCTTCCACGGTCCTGCTCGCCGACCGCGTCGCCCTTCTCTCCGGCGGCCGGATCGTCGCCGTGGGCACGCATCACGAACTCCTGCGGACGAACGCCGAGTACGCCTGGCTGATGGCCGGCGCGGACGAGGAGACCGACCGCCGCGACACCCCCCACGGCACCGAGAGCTTCGAGGAGGCCGCCCGATGACGGCGCCCACGACCACCGCGCCGACCCCCGACGACGAACGGCCCTCCGGGTCGAACATCAGGCCGGACACCGGGCCAGATGCCGGGCCAGATGCCGCGCCGAACGCCGCCCCGGACACCGAACTGAACGCCGCCCCAGACACCGCGCCGAACGCCAGCTCGGACACCAGGCCGAACGCCGAGCCAGACACCGAGCTGAACGCCGCCCCAGACACCGGGCTGGACGCTGCACCAGCCGCCAGGCCGGACACCCCGCCGAACGCCGGCCCAGACACCGAACTGAACACCGGACCAGCCGCCAGGCCAGACACCCCGCCGAACTCCGAGCCAGACACCGAACTGAACGCCGCCCCAGACACCGGGCTGGACGCTGCACCAGCCGACAGGCCGGACACCCCGCCGAACGCCGGACCAGACACCGAACTGAACGCCGGACCAGCCGCCAGGCCGGACACCGCGTCGGGCGCCGGAGCCGGCCCCGTCGCTCCCCGGTCCCCCGCCCCCGGCGACCCCTTCGATCAGGACGACCTGCCCACCCCCAAGGGCGCCACCGCCGGACTGCTCCGGTCTCTTCTCGCGCCGATGAAGGGCCGCGTCGCCCTCACCGCCGTGCTTCTGCTGCTCCAGCAGGCCGCCGTCCAGGCAGGCCCGCTGCTCGTCGCGTACGCCATCGACCGTGCCGTACCGGCCTTCCGCGACCACGACCACGGGCCGCTCGTCGCCGTCGGGGTCGGCTATCTGCTCTGCGCGCTGGCCTCGGGCGCGCTGCAGTACTGGTTCGTCTCCGCCGCCGCCCGGGTCAGCCAGGACGCGCTGCTCGATCTGCGCGGGCGCATCTTTCGGCACGCGCAGGCGCTCAGCCTCGACTTCCATGAGCGCTACACCTCGGGCCGGCTGATCTCCCGTTCCACGGCGGACGTCGAGTCGCTGCGCGAGCTGCTGAACGACGGGCTCCAGGAACTCGTCACCATCGCGCTGTCCTTCGCCTACATCTCGGCCGTCCTGCTCTGGCTGGATCTGAGCCTCGGCGCGCTCGCCATCGCCTCCTTCGTGCCGCTGTACCTCCTCGTCCGGCTCTACCGGCGCCGGGCCGGCCGTGTGTACGCGCTGCGGTCCACCGCGATCGCCGCCGTCATCGTCAAGTTCGTCGAGACGATGAACGGCATCCGGCCGGTGCGCGCGTTCCGCCGCGAGGCCGCCAACGACGCGGAGTTCGAGGCCCTCAACCGCCATCACGAGCGAAAGAACGGCGACGCCATCCTGGAGATGGCCCGTTACGTCGTCGGCTCCCGGGTCGTCGCCAACTCCGCTGTCGCCGCGATGGTGTTGTGGGGCGCCCACCGGGTCGCGGACGGCTCACTGGAGCTGGGGGTGCTGGCCGCCGCCGTGCTGTACCTGCGCCGGCTGTACGACCCGATCGACCGGCTCGGTATGTTCCTCAACTCCTACCAGTCGGCCACCGCCTCCCTGGAGAAGATCTCCGGGCTGCTCGCCCAGGTGCCCTCGGTCCCGGAGCCGTCGACTCCGCGCGAGCTTCCGGTACTCGAGTCCGAGCACCCGGGTCGCGAGGTCGTCTTCGACGGCGTCCGGTTCGCCTACCGCACCGGCGGCGAGGTGCTCCCCCGCTTCGACCTCACCCTTCCGGCCGGGCAGACCGTGGCGGTCGTCGGCTCGACCGGCGCCGGCAAGTCCACCCTGGCCAAGCTGCTCGCCCGCTTCTACGACCCCACCGAGGGACACGTCCGCCTCGACGGCGTCGAGCTGCGCGACCTGTCGGGCGCCGACCTGCGGCGCGGGGTCGTGATGGTGACACAGGAGGCCTTCCTGTTCTCCGGCAGCGTCGCCGACAACATCGCCATCGGCTCCCCGGACGCCCCGCGCGAGGAGATCGAGCGGGCGGCCAAGGCGATCGGCGCCCACGACTTCATCACCGCCCTGCCCGAGGGCTACGACACGGACGTACGCAAGCGAGGTGGCCGTATCTCCGCCGGGCAGCGCCAACTGGTCGCGTTCGCACGGGCGTTGCTCGCCGATCCAGCGGTGCTGATCCTCGACGAGGCGACCAGTTCGCTCGACATCCCGGGTGAACGGGCCGTGCAGCGCGCGATGTCGACGGTTCTGAAGGGGCGTACGGCCGTCGTGATCGCGCACCGGCTGTCGACCGTCGAGATCGCCGACCGGGTGCTGGTGATGGAACACGGGCGGGTCGTCGAGGACGGCGCCCCGGCCGAACTCATCGCCGGTACGGGTCGGTTCGCGGCTCTGCACCGGGCCTGGCGGGACAGCCTGGCGTGAGTTCATGAGCGGTTGGTGAGCGGTTCGTGAGCTTGTGGGTGGGCGGACGGGACGGGGGACAAGAGGGAAAATGATCGACGCGTACGAGGATCCCGGCACGCCCGACTCCCGCGGCCCCGCCCGCTATCTGCTGTGGCTGGTGCGGCAGCAGTGGCGGCGGTCCGCGCTCGGGGCGCTGCTGGCCAGCACCTGGACGACGCTGATGGCGCTGTCGCCGTATCTGATGTCCCGGGCCGTCGACGACGGTCTCGAACCGGGCGACCAGGCCGTGCTGGCCGGCTGGGCGGGCGCGATCCTCGCCGCCGGGACGTTCAGTGCGTGGCTGAGCATCATGCGGCACCGCACGATGACCCGCATCCGGATGGACGCCAACTTCCGTACGGTCAAGGTCGTGGTCGGGCAGGCCGTGCGGCTCGGGGCCGCGCTGCCCCGGCAGGTCGGGGCCGGTGAGGTCGTCACGATCGGCGTCGGTGACGTGCAGACGATCGGCCAGTCGCTGACCTTCGTCGGGCCCGGCATCGGCGCGATGGTCTCGTACGGCGTGGTCGCCGGACTGCTGTTGTCGGTGTCGCCGGCGCTCGCCGCCGTGATCCTGCTCGGTGTGCCCGTCGTCGCCGTACTCGTCGGACCGCTGCTCGGCCGGCTCCAGGGAGTGGAGTCGTCGTACCGGGAGCGGCAGGGTGTCCTGACCGCCCGGATCGGGGACCTCTCGGGCGGGCTGCGTGTCCTCAACGGCCTTGGCGGAAAAGGGCTGTTCGCCGACGCCTTCCGCCGTGACTCGCGCCGCCTGCAGGAGCAGGGGTACCGGGTCGGGGCGGTGAGCAGCTGGATCCAGGCGCTCGGGGTCGGGCTGCCGACGCTGTTCCTGGCCGTGGTGACCTGGCTCGCGGCCCGGCTGGCCGCCCAAGGGTCCATCACCGTGGGCGAGTTGGTGTCCGTGTACGGCTACGTCGCCGTGCTGATCATGCCGGTGGCTTTCTTCATCGAGTGCGGGTTCCAGATCAGCCGCGCCCTGGTGGCCGCCCGACGGGTCGTACGGTTCCTGGCGCTCGACCCCGACGACGACAGCGTTGGCCGGGGGTTGGACGCGCCCGCGTCGCCGTCCGCGCTGCACGACCCCGACTCCGGCGTGACCGTCGTGCCGGGGCGGCTGACCGCGCTCGCCGGTGCCCGGCCCGCCGATGCCACCGCCGTCGTCGACCGGCTCGGCCGGTTCGTGCCGTCGGCGGCGACCTGGGGCGGGGTACGGCTCGACGAGATCGCCCTCGCCCAGGTGCGCGCCCGGATCCTGGTCGCCGACAACGAGGCCGACCTGTTCGCCGGGACCCTGCGTGAACTGGTCTCCGGGCGCGGGGAGCACGGTGCGGAGGCCATCGCCCGGGCGGTGCGCGCGGCCGTCGCCGACGACATCGTCCTCGGGCTGCCGGAGGGACTGGACTCGGCGATCGACGCGCAGGGCCGCAACCTCTCCGGCGGCCAGCGGCAGCGCGTAAGGCTGGTGCGGGCGCTGCTCGCCGACCCCGAGGTACTGCTCGCCGTGGAGCCGACCTCGGCGCTGGACGCGCACACCGAGGCCGCCGTCGCGGACCGGCTGCGGGCAGAGCGCGGCGAGCACACGGACCGTACGACCGTCGTGGCGTCCACCTCGCCGCTGATGCTGGACCGGGCGGACACCGTGTACTACCTGGTCGACGGCAAGGCGGCGGCCGTCGGCAGCCATCAGCGGCTGCTCGCGGAGGAACCGGGATACCGGGCCCTGGTGGCGCGCGACGCGGACGAGCCGGACGAGGAAGAAGGCCCGACAGACCTGGCGGCCGAAGAGGGCACGGCGAACATCGAGGAGCCCGCACGGTGAGTGCCCAACTGCCCATCGCCTCAGCCACCGACGTCCGCCGGGCCGCCGTTCGGCTGATCCGCGCCGACAGCCGTGCCTTCGTCGCGCTTCTGCTGCTGAACTCGGCCGCCGCCGGTGCCGGGCTCGTCGCGCCGTGGCTGCTGGGGCGGATCATCGACGAGGTGCGGGCGGGTGCCGGGGTCTCGGTCGTGGACCGGCTCGGGCTGGTCATCGTGGGGTGCGCGGTGGGCCAGTTGCTGCTGGCGCGCTGGGCACGGAACGTGGGGTACCGGTTCGGGGAGCGGACGCTGGCGCGGGTGCGGGAGCAGTTCGTGGACCGGGCGCTGGCGTTGCCCGCGTCGGTGGTGGAGCGGGCCGGGACCGGCGATCTGACGGCCCGGGGGACGGCCGACGTCAGCACGGTCGGCACGACGTTGCGCGATGCCGGGCCGGATCTGCTGATCGCCTCGGTGCAGTGTCTGTTCATCGTCGGCGCCGTGTTCGCGCTCGATCCGCTGCTCGGGCTGGCCGCGGTGCTCGCGCAGACCGGCATCTGGTTCGCGCTGCGCTGGTATCTGCGCCGGGCGCGCACCGCGTATCTCGCCGAGGGGTCCGCGAACTCCGAGGTGGCCGAAATTCTCGCGGCGACCGCTTCGGGGGCGCGCACGGTCGAGGCGTTCGGGCTGGCGGAGCGGCGGGTGGCGGTGAGCCGGGAGGCGCTGGACCACTCCCGGCGCAGGCGCCTGCACACGCTGTATCTGCGGACGGTGTTCTTTCCGCCCGTGGAGGTGTCGTACGTCCTTCCCGTGGTCGTCGTGCTGGTGGTGGGCGGCGTGTTGCACGGGCAGGGGGCGATCAGTCTGGGCGCGGTCGTGGCGGCGGCCCTGTATCTGCGGCAATTGGAGGCGCCGCTCGACGAGGTGCTGACGTGGATGGAGCAACTGCAGTCGAGCAGCGCCTCGTTCGCGCGGGTGGAGGGGTTGGGACGGGCGCCGAAGGGCGGGTCTGAGGCGTCGCCGGTGCCGGTGGGCGACCGGATCGATGTGACGGGGGTGCGGTACGCGTACGACCGTGGGGGCGAGGTGCTGCGCGGCGTCGATCTGACGGTGCGGCCTGGTGAACGGCTCGCGGTGGTGGGGCCGTCGGGGGCGGGCAAGACGACGCTGTGCCGGTTGCTCGCGGGGATCGACGAGCCGCGTTCGGGCACGGTGACCGTGGGCGGCGTACCGATCTCCTCACTCGGACCCGAGGAGCTGCGGCGGCAGGTCGTGCTGGTCACGCAGGAGCACCATGTCTTCCTGGGCACGGTGCGGGAGAATCTGCTGATCGCCGAACCGGCCGCCACGGACGCCGAGTTGTGGGCCGCGCTGGCCGCTGTCGGCGCCGCCGGCTGGGTGCGCGAGCTGCCGGCCGGGCTGGACACCGGGCTGGGCCCCGACGGGGAGTCGACCGACGGTTCACGGGCCCAGCAACTGGCCCTGGCGCGCGTGGTGCTGGCCGACCCGCACACCCTGATCCTGGACGAGGCGACGGCGTTGCTGGATCCGGCGACCGCGCGTCATACGGAGCGCGCGCTGGCCGCCGTACTCGAGGGGCGGACGGTGATCGCGATCGCGCACCGGCTGCACACCGCGCACGACGCGGACCGGGTGGCCGTGATGGAGGACGGGCTGATCACCGAACTCGGCACGCACGAGGGGCTGGTGGCGGCGGGCGGAGCGTATGCGGCGCTGTGGTGGTCGTGGCACGGGGAGCAGCAGCCGGCGTCCATGCAAAAGACTGAATAGCCCGTATACCGAACATGACCAACCGGACAACGAACCTTTTCCAGCCAACTTATTGACGCGGTCCTGACAGCATACGGCCCCGCCTGCCACTCTTCCCACGGCGACTTCACAGCAACTCCACAGCAACACCGCTGTGTTCGTCGTCGCGCATCCGCACGCACCTGTTCTGCCCCGGACGGACGACACCGTTCGGTCCCCCCTGGCCGCTCGACCAGTGGCCACGCAGAAGGAGTCAGTGTTGAGACGCCAGTCACACAGACGCGCCCCCCACGCCACCTCCACCGAGTTCTCCCGCTCCACGCAGCGACGGGTCGCCACCGGTGCCCTCGTCGCGGTAACCGCCCTACTGGCAGCGGCAGTTCAGTCCGGTGCCGCCACCGCGGCCCCGGAGAAGGCACCGTCGGCCGCGGGCAAGGTCATACCGGGCGCCGAGTCCGTCAAGCTGTCCCCCGCACAGCGCGCCGCACTGCTGGCCGAGGCCAACGCCACCAAGGTGGAGACGGCCCGGGAACTCGGTCTGGGCGCCAAGGAGAAGCTCGTCGTCCGTGACGTCCTCAAGGACGGCGACGGAACCGTGCACACGCGGTACGAGCGCACATACGACGGACTCCCCGTCCTCGGCGGCGACCTGATCGTCGACACCGCCAAGTCGGGTGCCACGGAAGGCGTCGTGAAGGCGGCCCGGGCCACCATCAAGGTGGCGACGACGAAGGCCTCGCTGCCCGTCGCGAAGGCGGAGAAGCAGGCACTGACCGCCGCGAAGGCCGAGTCGAAGAGCCCGAAGATCGGCAAGGAGCCCAGGAAGGTCATCTGGGCCGGCTCCGGTACCCCGGTGCTCGCGTTCGAGACGGTCGTCGGCGGCCTCCAGCACGACGGCACCCCGAACGAGCTGCACGTCATCACCGACGCGGCCACCGGCAAGAAGCTCTTCGAGTACCAGGGCGTCGAGACCGGCACCGGCAACACGGTGTACAGCGGCGCGGTCGCCCTCACCACCACACAGTCGGGTTCGACGTACAACCTGACCGACGGCGCGCGCGGCGGCCACAAGACGTACAACCTGAACCGCGGCACCTCCGGCACCGGCACCCTCTTCTCGGGCCCGGACGACATCTGGGGCAACGGCCTCGCGTCCAACCTGGAGTCGGCCGGCGCCGACGCCCACTACGGCGCGGCGCTCACCTGGGACTACTACAAGAACGTCCAGGGCCGCTCGGGCATCAAGGGCGACGGCGTGGGAGCGTACTCGCGCGTCCACTACGGCAACGCCTACGTCAACGCCTTCTGGCAGGACAGCTGCTTCTGCATGACGTACGGCGACGGGTCGGGCAACACCAACCCGCTGACCTCGATCGACGTGGCCGGCCACGAGATGACGCACGGCGTCACCGCCAACACGGCCGGCCTCACCTACAGCGGTGAGTCCGGCGGCCTCAACGAGGCCACCTCGGACATCTTCGGCACCGCGGTCGAGTTCTACGCGAACAACTCCTCCGACGTCGGTGACTACCTCATCGGCGAGGAGATCAACATCAACGGCGACGGCACGCCGCTGCGTTACATGGACAAGCCGAGCAAGGACGGCGGCTCGGCGGACAGTTGGTACTCGGGCGTCGGCAACCTGGACGTGCACTACTCGTCCGGCCCGGCGAACCACTTCTTCTACCTGCTGAGCGAGGGCAGCGGCGCCAAGACCATCAACGGCGTCAGCTACAACTCGGCCACCTCGGACGGGCTCCCGGTGACCGGCATCGGCCGGGACAAGGCGGAGAAGATCTGGTTCCGCGCGCTCAGCACGAAGTTCACGACGACCACCAACTACGCGGCGGCCCGCACCGGCACCCTCGCGGCGACCGGTGAGCTGTACGGCACGACGAGCGCCGAGTACACGGCCGTGCAGAACGCGTGGGCCGGTATCAACGTCGGTACGCGTCCGGGCGGCGGTGGCGGTGGCACCGGCACCTCCTTCGAGTCCACGACCGTCGTATCGATTCCGGACAACGGTGCCGCCGTGACCTCGTCGCTCGCGGTCACCGGCATCACCGGCAACGCGCCGACCAACCTGGTGGTCACGCCGAACATCACGCACACCTGGCGCGGCGACCTGGTCGTCGACCTGGTGGCGCCGGACGGCTCGGTCTACAACCTGAAGCCGTTCAGCTCCTCGGACTCCGCGGACAACGTGACCGAGCCCTACACGGTCAACGCCTCCTCCGAGGTCGCCAACGGGACCTGGCAGTTGAGGGTCCAGGACAAGGCGGCGCAGGACACGGGCAAGATCAACGGCTGGAAGATCACCTTCCCGTCAGCCTGAACACACAGCGATCCAGGGCCCGTTGGAGCCCCGTTCAGGACCTGTCAGCGGCAGGGCGCCGCCCCGGTGGATCAACTCCCCGGGGCGGCGCTGCCTTTGCGGCCCTTGTACTGCGCGTTTGTTGGCACTGTGCCCGGTCTTTGTTCCCGCTTTACCACGATCGCACCGTGTTACATGCATGAAACGTTCGGCTGACAGTCGATTTTCGGCCAACATCACTTTGGGGTCCTGACATGTACGCGCCCCCAATGTCACTCTTCCAACGCACGCCGCAGCAGCACTCCAACTTCACAAGCACTTCCCGGCGATCACCCCAAGACCGCCCGGAACCCCCACAAAAGGAGTTCGCGTGACCCCCCTCTACGCGCGTCACAAGCGCACCACGCTCGCCATCGCCACCGCCGTCGCGGCCGGAGCCCTCATCACCACCGGTCTGACCACCGGTGCCTCCGCGCAGAGCGAGCCGGCCGGGACCCAGGCCAAGGTCTCCGCCGTCCCGGTGACGCTGTCCCCCGCCGCCCGCACGGCCCTCATCAAGGAAGCCGCCGCCGAAGCCCCGGCGACCGCCGACGAGATAGGCCTCGGCGCGAAGGAGAAGCTCGTCGTCCGTGACGTCCTCAAGGACGCCGACGGCACGCTGCACACCCGCTACGAGCGCACCTACGCGGGCCTCCCGGTCCTCGGCGGCGACCTCGTCGTGCACGAGAACGCGGCCGGTGTGACCAAGGGCGTGACCAGAGCGAACAACGCCGCCATCAAGGTCACCGACCTCACCCCCGAGGTCACCACGGCCGCCGTCGAGAAGCAGGCCGTCACGCTCGCCAAGAAGGCCGGATCCACCAAGTCGGCGGCGTCCAACGCCCCCCGCAAGGTGATCTGGGCCGCCTCGGGCACCCCGACCCTCGCCTACGAGACCGTCGTCGGCGGCCTCCAGGAGGACGGCACCCCGAACGAGCTGCACGTCATCACCGACGCGGCCACCGGCAAGAAGCTGTACGAGTACCAGGGCATCGAGACCGGCACCGGCAAGAGCCTGTACTCGGGCACAGTCTCGCTGAGCACGACGCTGTCGGGCTCGACGTACCAGCTGACCGACGGCACGCGCGGCGGCCACAAGACGTACAACAAGGCGCACGCCACCACCACGTCCGCCGGCACCCTGTTCACCGACGCCGACGACACCTGGGGCACCGGCGCGGCGTCCAGCTCGACCACCGACCAGACCGCGGCCGTCGACGCCGCGTACGGCGCGCAGAAGACGTGGGACTTCTACAAGGACACGTTCGGCCGCTCCGGCATCAAGAACAACGGTGTCGCCGCCTACTCCCGCGTCCACTACGGCAACGCGTACGTCAACGCCTTCTGGGACGACAGCTGCTTCTGCATGACGTACGGCGACGGCGAGGGCAACGTGAGCCCGCTGACCTCGCTGGACGTGGCGGGCCACGAGATGACCCACGGCGTCACCGCCAACACGGCGGGCCTGAACTACAGCGGTGAGTCCGGTGGCCTGAACGAGGCGACGTCCGACATCTTCGGCACGGCCGTCGAGTTCTACGCGGCGAACACCTCCGACGTCGGTGACTACCTCATCGGCGAGAAGATCGACATCAACGGCGACGGCTCGCCGTTGCGTTACATGGACCAGCCCAGCAAGGACGGCGGCTCGGCCAACTACTGGTCGTCGACGGTCAAGAACCTCGACGTCCACTACTCCTCCGGTCCCGCGAACCACTTCTTCTACCTTCTCTCCGAGGGCAGCGGTTCGAAGACCATCAACGGGGTCAGCTACAACTCCCCGACCTACAACAGCTCCACGATCACGGGTATCGGCCGCGCCAAGGCCGTCCAGATCTGGTACAAGGCGCTGACCACGTACATGACGTCGACGACCAACTACAAGGGCGCCCGCACGGCGACCCTGTCGGCGGCCTCGGCCCTGTACGGCGCCAGCAGCACGGAGTACGCGGCCGTGAACGCGGCCTGGGCCGCGGTCAACGTCACCGCGTGACGCGTGACACGCGCCGCTCGGCATGAGCGGCGGGTGAGCAGCTGACCGGCGGGGCGGTACCCGGAACGGAGGCATTTCCGGGTACCGCCCCGCCGTACGTGCGTCCGAATCCCGCACCCCGCCGCACAGCCGCGCGTACCCCCCGCCCTACCCTTGGGCCCCATGTCCTTCACGTACGCGGACGTCGGCGCGACCCGCGAGCGCGGCTTCCGTTGCCCGCCCGGTTTCCACCCCATGCAGGTGCGCACCCGCCTCGGCGAGGGCGAGGAGGTCTTCCGGCGCGCCGCCGAGGCCGTCCTCACCTGGGAGATGCACCGGGCGATGGGCGTGGGCATCGAAGCCACCTCCGAACGGGCGGCCCCGGACGTCGATGTGACCGTCACCCTCGCCGGTGTCATCAAGGCCCCCTGTCGCGTGGTCTGGACGGTGGAGGAATACCGCCGCGCCGGCTGGGCGTACGGCACCCTGGCCGGTCACCCGGAGTGCGGCGAGGAGTCCTTCGTCGTGGACCGCACGGGCGACGGCACGGTGTGGCTGACGATCAGCGCGTTCAGCCGCCCGGCGAAGTGGTACGCCAAGGCGGGCGGGCCCGCGACACGCGGGTTGCAGCATGCCTACGCACGGCGGTGCGGGGTGGTGCTGCGGCGGCTGTGCGGGGGATACGAAGAGGACTGACGCGCACCGACTTGCGCTGACGCGGACTCACGCAGGCTGTGACAGGCCGGCGGCTGCGCGCATTCCTGTCCGCGGAACCGGTCCAACTCCCCGTTTCGCACAGGCGTGCTGCGCTAATCTCTCGGTCACCCGTGCCACCCGAGAGACCAGGGCCCACATGCCACCCCAACACCGCAGCCGCACCGAAGAGTTGGCCTACGCGGCGGCCGGTATGGAACCGCCTCCCGTGGTCCCGCTGCGCAGGAACGATCCGAGGCAGGCCGGCCCCTACCTGCTGGAGTCGGTGCTCGGCGCCGGCGGCATGGGCCGGGTCTATCTGGGCCGGAACACCACCGGCGGGACGGGCCTGGCCGCCGTGAAGGTGATCCGGCCCGAGTACGCGGAGGACCCGCTCTTCCGGAGGCGTTTCGAGCGGGAGGTCGGCGCGCTGGACAGCATCCAGGGCGCGCACATCGTGCGGCTGCTGGGCAGCGGCTGCGAGGAGGACCTGGTCTGGGTCGCCACCGAGTACATACCGGGGCCCACCCTCGCCGACGTCGTCAACGCGCGCGGACCGATCGACCCGGCGTCGGCCTGGCGGCTGCTGGCCGACGTGGGGCGCGCGATCGAGTCCATCTGGCAGGCGGGGCTCGTCCATCGCGACCTCAAGCCGTCCAACGTGATCCTGGGCGCCGACGGTGCCCGCGTCATCGACTTCGGCGTCGTCCAGTCCCCCGACGGCACCGCGATCACCGCCACGGGCCAGAACGTCGGAACGCCCGCCTACATGTCCCCGGAACAGGCGAGGGGCCGCGAGGTGACCGCCGCCTCCGACGTCTTCTCGCTGGCCTCCACCCTGACGTACGCCGTCACGGGGCACGCGCCGTTCGGTGAGGGGACGGGCGTCGACGTCCTCTTCGGGGTGGCCTTCGAGCCGCCCCGCGAGGAGATCCTCGACCAGGTGGGGACCGTCGACGCGGAACTCGCCGCGTTCATCCGCACCTGCCTGGACAAGGATCCGGAGCGGCGCCCCCTGCCGGAGACGGTGTTCAGGACGGCCATCGGGCATCAGATGTCGGCGCCGGTGCCGGCACCGTCACCCACGAACAGGCCCAGACCGAAGGCCCTTCCCGAAGCACCGCCCCGGGCCGCCGAACCCGCCCCGCCGGCCCCGCCCGCCACACCCGCAAGACGCGGAAATCGCGGGAAGGTGACGGCAGTTGCCGTCGCCACGGCAGTGCTCCTGGCCGCCGGGGGCGTCACCCTGGCACTCCGGGGACTGGACGACGACCGGACGACAACCGCCGCAGACACCGGCGCCGGCAGCGGTACGCCGGCCGCCGCGGAGCCGGAGACATCCCCGTCCGTGACGCAGACCGCATCCGCCGCCCCACGCAACGCGGTCGCACCCACCCCCTCGAAGCCGGACGGCCGAACACCACAGCCGGAGTCGAGCCCGACGATCGACCGGAACCCCGCGACGCTGGATCTCCGGTCCGCCGCGTGTGCAACGGAACTCGCGTCGGGCGCCGCCAGCGACTGCGTGGAGGCCCTGCAACTCCTCCTCGGCGGCCACGGCCTGTACGTCACGGTGGACGGCCGGTTCGGGCAGCAGACCCTGGCCGCGGTGAAGGCCTTCCAGGCGGAGGCCGGGACCACCGTGGACGGCAGGGTCGGCGCCCAGACCAAGGAAGCCCTGTACGCCACGGCCCGCGGGCCGGTCCGCACCGGTTCACTGACGGTGACCGAGAACAACGGCGCCCTGATCGCCCGATGCCTCGATGCCCGCAACAGCCCGACCGTCGGGGTGTGGACCTGCAAGGGCACGTCCGCCCAGAAGTGGGCCCTGTACCGCGTGCCCGGTCCGGCCGCCACGTACCTCGTCGTCAACCAGGGCAACCACCACTGCCTGGACGCCGACGCGGCCACCGCCGCCCAGAACGGCCAGAAGATCCACGCCAGGGCCTGTGACGGCCTGAGCGCCCAGCACTGGCAGCTCGGCGACGCCGGCGAGAACGCCGGCCAGTCACTGATCAGCGTCCCGGACGGCTTCTGCCTGGACGCGGAGGCCGCCACGTCCGGGCAGGAGGGCCGGGCGACACAGGGGTGGAGCTGCGCGGGCAACCCCAACCAGGCGTGGAACTGGTCCTGACCTGTCGCCAGGACCAGTGACAAGCGGTCACCACCGGTCAGGACCAGAGGTCACCGCATCAGAACCCCCGCCCCCTCCACCAGGTCCTCCGAGGGCACCGCCACCAGCCCCATCTCCGCGCCGGACGCCAGCAGCCGGTGCGCCGGCAGAATCCGCACCGTGTATCCGTAGGGCCCCGTCCGGTGCAGGGACAGCGGCCCTTCGTACTGCCAGCGCCCTTCCGCGTCCGGCCCGCCGACCGCCTTCAGTGGCACCGTCGTCGCGTCGGTGATGCTGTCCTGCGAGTCGACCCGCCCCGAGACCGCCTGGACCTCGACGTCGTCCGGAGCCAAGCCACCGAGCCCCACCCGCACGCGGAGCGAGAGTGTGCTCCCCAGTTCCGCCGTCAGCGCGGGGGCGGTCGCCGCCGAGGTCTCCACATGGTCGACCGTCACCGTGTGCCAGGCGGAGCGGACCCGGGACTTCCAGGTCGCCAACTCCCTTGCCGTGTCCGGGGTCATGGTGCGGTGTGCACGGGCCGCGGGGGCATACAGGCGTTCCACGTACTCGCGGACCATACGGCCGGCCAGGACCTTCGGGCCCAGGTGGGTCAGGGTCTCGCGGACCATCTCGATCCAGCGGTCGGGCAGGCCCGTCTCGCCGTGCTCGTAGAAGCGCGGGGTGACTCGCTGCTCCAGCAGGTCGTACAGGGCCGCGGCCTCCACGTCGTCCCGGTGGTCGGGGTTCGTGCCCGCGACGCCGTCCGCCGTGGGGATCGCCCAGCCGAAGTCGGGCTGGAACCATTCGTCCCACCAGCCGTCCAGAACCGAGAGGTTGAGGCAGCCGTTCAGCGCCGCCTTCATACCGCTCGTGCCGCACGCCTCCAGGGGCCGCAGGGGGTTGTTGAGCCAGATGTCGCAGCCCGGGTACAGCTTCTGCGCCATGGCCATGCCGTAGTCCGGGAGGAAGACGATGCGATGGCGGACGCGCGGGTCGTCCGCGAAGCGCACCAGCTCCTGGATCAGCCGCTTGCCGCCGTCGTCCGCGGGGTGCGCCTTGCCCGCGATGACGATCTGGATCGGCCGTTCCGGGTGGAGGAGCAGATCCAGCAGCCGGTCGCGGTCGCGCAGCATCAGGGTCAGGCGTTTGTACGAGGGGACACGGCGCGCGAATCCGATGGTCAGGACGTCCGGGTCGAGCACCCCGTCGATCCAGCCCAACTCCGCCGTACCCGCGCCGCGTTGCCGCCAGGACGCCCGCAGCCGCTCCCGTACCTCCACCACCAACTGCTCACGCAGGGACCGTCGTAGCTCCCAGATGTCCTGGTCGGCGATGTCCGCGACCGCGTCCCACCGGTCCGAGCCGCCGACCGTCAGCGCGTCCTCGGTGCGCTCCGCGCCGATCTGACGGGCACCGAGCCTGAACACCTCCGGCGCGACCCAGGTGGGCGCGTGCACACCGTTGGTGACCGAGGTGATCGGAACCTCGGCCGGGTCGAAGCCCGGCCACAGCCCCGCGAACATCTCCCGGCTCACCTGACCGTGGAGGAGGGACACACCATTTGCCTGACGGCCCAGCCGCAGGCCCATCACGGCCATGTTGAAGAGGTTGGCCTCGCCGCCCGGGTACGTCTCCATGCCCAGGCTCAGCACGCGTTCCACGTCGATGCGCGGGAGTTCGGCGTCGGGGCCGAAGTGGCGGGCGACCAGTTCGCGGTCGAAGCGGTCGATGCCGGCCGGGACGGGCGTGTGGGTCGTGAAGACCGTCCCCGCGCGGACCGTTTCCAGTCCCGCGTCGAAGTCCAGCCCCTCGTCGCCGAGTTCGGCGATCCGCTCCAGGCCGAGGAAGCCCGCGTGGCCCTCGTTGGTGTGGAACACCTCGGGGGCGGGGTGACCGGTCAGACGACAGTACGTCCGGACCGCGCGCACTCCTCCTATGCCGAGCAGCATCTCCTGGAGCAGCCGGTGCTCGCTGCCGCCCCCGTACAGCCGGTCCGTGACACCCCGCTCGCCGAGGTCGTTCTCCTCCACGTCCGAGTCGAGGAGGAGGAGAGGCACCCGGCCCACCTGGGCCAGCCAGATCCGGGCCCGCAGCGACCGGCCGCCGGACAGGGCCAGGGATACCTGGGCCGCGGAGCCGTCGGATTCCTTGAGAAGGGCGACGGGGAGTTCGTTGGGGTCGAGGACCGGATAGTGCTCCTGCTGCCAGCCGTCCCGGGAGAGCGACTGGCGGAAGTAGCCGTGCCGGTACATGAGTCCGACGCCGATCAGCGGTACGCCGAGGTCGCTGGCCGATTTCAGATGGTCCCCGGCGAGGATGCCGAGGCCCCCGGAGTACTGCGGCAGGGCAGCCGTGATACCGAACTCGGGAGAGAAATACGCGACGGCGGCGGGAAGTTCACCCCCCTGCCCCTGATTCTGCGCCTGGTACCAGCGGGTGCCGGTGACGTAGTCGTGCAGGTCGTCGGCGACCGCGGTGAGGCGGCGCAGGAAGCGGTGGTCCTCGGCGAGCTCGGTGAGCCGCTCGGGCGAGAGGCTGCCCAGAAGCCGTACGGGGTCGCACTCCGAGTCGGTCCAGCGCTCGGGGTCGACGGACTGGAAGAGTTCACGGGTCTCCGCATGCCAGGACCAGCGCAGATTGCGGGCCAGGTCACTGAGCGGCCGGAGGGGCTCAGGGAGAACGGGACGGACGGTGAACCGACGGATCGCCTTCACATTCCACCTCGGTGGTCGTGCCTTATCAAACCTGTATGTACCGGGACGCACGACCGTGTGCGTCCCGTCATCATCCCCTTGACGGTATCGGTGAGGGAGCGCGGGAACCATGGCGCGTGTTGCGCGCCCCCGTCAGGGCCGACTGCCGATATGGCCGATTCCACCCCCGTAGGCCACCTTGTGACACTTCTCCCCGCACGAGAGGCTGCCCCCAAGGCCGCCGGACGCCGGTGGCCGAGGAGGGGGAACTCCCAGCATGAAACGGACGCGTACCGGACATCTGCGCTGGGCGGCGGGCCTGACCGCGGTGGCCACGCTCTCGGTGCTCTCGGTCACCGCACCCGCGCAGGCCGCCCCGGAGGGCCGCATAGCCGGCGCCGGCGCACCCGGCTCCGTCGGCGGAAGCTACCTGGTGACACTCAAGGGAGGTACGGCGGCTCCGTCGGCGGACGGCAGGAGACTCGCCGCGAAGTACGGGGCGAAAATAAGCCACACCTACAGCACCGTCCTCAACGGCTACGCCGTGCGGGCCGACGAGAAACAGGCCAGGCGCCTCGCGGCGGACTCCCGCGTGGCCTCGGTCGCCCAGGACACCCGGATCACGTACGACGGCGCCCGCGAACGCGGCCGGCGGATCCCGCCGTCCTGGGGCCTGGACCGGATCGACCAGGCCGGACTGCCGCTCGACGGCGGCTACACCTGGCCGAGGTCGGCGGGCACGGGTGTCACGGTGTACGTGATCGACACCGGTATCCGTATCTCGCACAAGGACTTCGGCGGGCGGGCGAGCTACGGCTGGGACTTCGTCGGCGACGACAGACGGGCCGGCGACGGAAACGGCCACGGCACGCATGTCGCGGCGACGATCGCGGGCTCGGCCCTGGGCGTCGCGAAGAAGGCCAGGGTCGTCTCCGTACGCGTCCTCGACGACGCGGGCAGCGGTACGACGGCGCAGGTCATCGCGGGTATCGACTGGGTGACGAGACACGCCGGGAAACCCGCTGTCGCCAATCTCAGCCTCGGCGGCTACCGCAACACCCGGCTGGACACGGCCGTACGGAACTCGATCGCGTCCGCGGTGACCTACACGGTCGCCGCCGGGAACGCCGGGGAGCCGGCGGAGGCCTACTCGCCGGCGGGCGTCAAGGAGGCGATCACGGTCGGCGCGACCGGGCCGACGGACGCCCGGGCCGACTTCTCGAACTGGGGACCGGCTCTCGACCTGTTCGCCCCGGGTGTCTCAATCACCTCGGCGTCGTACGCCAGTGACACCGGCCGGGTGACCTATTCCGGTACGTCGATGGCGGCGCCGCATGTGGCGGGCGCGGCGGCCCTCTACTTGGCGGAACAACCGAAATCCAGTCCGGCACAGGTCGCCAAGGCGCTGAAGGCTCTGGCGACGTCCGGGAAAGTCTCCGACAAGAAGGCCGGTTCACCGAACAAACTCCTGCGGACACCGCTTCCCTAGGAGCACTGTGGCGTTGTCGGCCCCGTCCACCGGACGGGGCCGACATCGTTCGCCGACCTGGCTGATCCTGGGTGCGGACATACGCGTGAGTAGTTGGCAAAGTGCCGGATTGCCTACCCGAATAGGGTGGGAAGGCTCCCCCGGTACACGACCGGGGTACACCACGCAGGACACCCTCCCCCACATCCATCCGCCCACCCACGTTGACGCGGACAGGAGCGGTAATGCCCGCCACGCACCACTCGTCACCACCCCCGACACCCACGTCCGACACACCCCCGATACGCCCCACGGACACCACCGTCCCAGCGGCCACCCCGGAAACACCCTCTCCGGCCCCGGGCCCCCCGTCGGCCACCCGGCCCACGGCCCCGGAGGCCTCCCCCGACGCCGGTCCGACGGCCCGCGACGCACGCCCCGCCAAGGGCAGGCCGGCCCCAGGCACGCCCTCGGCCACCGGCAAACCGGCCCCGGAGACCCCGTCCGCCGCCCCGGAACAACCCTCCGCCCCCGGCCCAACGGCCGGCGACACACGCCCCGCCAAGGACAGGCCGGCCCCGGGCACGCCCTCGGCCACCGGCAAACCGGCATCGGACACCCCTCCCCTCACGGGCAAACCCGCCCTGGGGACCCCGTCCGCCACCCGGACCACCGCCCCGGAGCCACCCCCCGACGCACGCTCCGCCAAGGGGAAGCCGACCTCAGGCACGCCCTCGCTCACGGGCAAGCTCGCCCCGGCCACACCGCCCGTCTCCGGCCAACCGGCGTCGGACACCCGCTCCGCCACCACCCCTCCGGCCACGAAACCGGCCCCGGCCCCCCAGAGCGCCCCGCCCGGCCCCGCCGTCACCGGCACCGCGGTCGGCCGTATCCCCGTCCTGGACGTCCGGCCCCTCGTCACGGGCGGGCGCCGGCCGGCGAAGGCGGTGGTCGGTGAGGCCTTCGAGGTCTCGGCCACGGTCTTCCGCGAGGGCCATGACGCGGTCGCCGCCAACGTCGTGCTCCGCGACCCGAAGGGCCGCCCCGGCCGCTGGACGCCGATGCGCGAGCTGGCGCCGGGCACCGACCGCTGGGGCGCCACCGTCGAGGCCGACGCGCCCGGTGACTGGACGTACACCGTGGAGGCGTGGGGCGACCCGATCAGCACCTGGCGGCATCACGCGGGCATCAAGATCCCGGCCGGGATCGACACAGAGCTGGTGCTGGAGGAAGGCGCGCAGCTCTACGAGCGTGCCGCCGCCGGCGTACCGAAGAACAAGGGCAAACGGGACGTGATCCTGGCCGCCGCCGAGGCCCTCCGGGATGTCGGACGCCCGGCGACGGCCCGCCTGTCGGCTGCCCTCACCCCGGCGGTGGACAAGGTGCTGCGTCGGCATCCGTTGCGTGAGCTGGTGACGTCGAGTGAGCCGTTGGCGCTGGTGGTGGAGCGGGAGCGGGCCCTGTACGGGGCGTGGTACGAGTTCTTCCCGCGTTCGGAGGGGACGCCGGAGCAGCCGCACGGGACGTTCCGGACGGCGGCGCGGCGGCTCCCGGCGATCGCCGCGATGGGTTTCGACGTCCTGTACCTGCCGCCGATCCATCCGATCGGGCACACCTTCCGCAAGGGCCCCAACAACACCCTGTCCGCGTCGGCGGAGGATGTGGGGGTGCCGTGGGCGATCGGTTCCGAGGCGGGCGGGCACGACGCCGTGCACCCGGATCTGGGCACGGTGGAGGACTTCGCCTTCTTCGTCGCGGAGGCGGCCCGGCACGGGCTGGAGGTGGCGCTGGACTTCGCGCTGCAGTGCTCGCCGGACCATCCGTGGGTGCGGAAGTATCCGCAGTTCTTCCATCACCGCCCGGACGGGACGATCGCGTACGCGGAGAACCCGCCGAAGAAGTACCAGGACATCTATCCCATCGCCTTCGACGCCGACCTGCCGGGGCTGGTCGCCGAGACGGTGCGGGTGCTGCGGCACTGGATGGCACACGGGGTGCGGATCTTCCGGGTCGACAACCCGCACACCAAGCCGGTCGTGTTCTGGGAGCGGGTGATCGCGGAGATCAACGGCAGCGACCCGGACGTGATCTTCCTGGCGGAGGCGTTCACCCGGCCGGCGATGATGCACACGCTGGCCCAGGTCGGCTTCCAGCAGTCGTACACCTACTTCACCTGGCGCACCACCAAGCCCGAGCTCACCGAGTACCTCACCGAGCTGTCGGGTGAGGCGGCGGCGTACATGCGGCCGAATTTCTTCGTCAACACCCCCGACATCCTGCACGAGTATCTTCAGCGGGGCGGCCGTCCGGCGTTCGAGGTGCGGGCCGTGCTGGCCGCGACGCTCTCACCCACCTGGGGCGTCTACAGCGGCTACGAACTGTGCGAGAACGCCCCCCTGCGCGAGGGCAGCGAGGAATACCTGGACTCCGAGAAATACCAGCTGCGTACCCGTGACTGGGAGTCGGCGGAGCGTGACGGACGCAGCATCGCGCCGTTGATCGGCACGCTCAACGCGATCCGGCGGCGCAGCCCGGCCCTGCGGCAACTGCGTGATCTCCATTTCCACGACGCGGACCAGGAGGCGGTGATCGTCTACTCGAAGCGCCGGGGATCGAACACGGTTCTGGTGGTCGCGAACCTCGACCCGCACCACACCCAGGAAGCGACGGTCTCGTTGGACATGCCGCAACTCGGCCTGGACTGGCACGAGTCCTTGCCTGTGCGCGACGAGCTCACCGGCGAGACCTACCAATGGGGCAGGACGAACTATGTGCGCCTGGAACCGGGTACGCGCCCCGCGCACATCCTGACCGTCCTGCGACCGTCCACCCCGCAGATCGGAGGGTCACCCACCACATGATCGTCAATGAGCCTGTCCCGGACACCTTCGAGGACACTCCCGCCAAGGACCGGGACCCCGAGTGGTTCAAACGCGCCGTCTTCTACGAGGTCCTCGTCCGTTCCTTCCAGGACAGCAACGGCGACGGAGTCGGCGACCTCAAAGGCCTCACCGCCAAACTCGACTACCTCCAGTGGCTCGGCATCGACTGCCTGTGGCTGCCCCCCTTCTTCAAGTCACCCCTGCGTGACGGCGGCTACGACGTCTCCGACTACACCGCCGTCCTCCCCGAGTTCGGCGACCTCGCCGACTTCGTCGAGTTCGTCGACGCCGCCCACCAACGCGGCATGCGCGTCATCATCGACTTCGTCATGAACCACACCAGCGACCAGCACCCGTGGTTCCAGGAGTCAAGGAACGACCCCGAAGGCCCCTACGGCGACTACTACGTGTGGGCCAAGAAGGACGACCAGTACCAGGACGCCCGCATCATCTTCGTCGACACCGAAGCCTCCAACTGGACCTTCGACCCGGTCCGCAAGGAATACTTCTGGCACCGCTTCTTCTCCCACCAGCCGGACCTCAACTACGAGAACCCGGCCGTGCAGGAGGAGATCATCTCCGCGCTGCGGTTCTGGCTCGACCTGGGCATCGACGGTTTCCGGCTGGACGCGGTCCCCTACCTCTACCAGGCCGAGGGCACCAACTGCGAGAACCTCCCGGCGACGCACGACTTCCTCAAGCACGTGCGCAAGGAGATCGACGCCCACTACCCGGACACGGTGTTGCTGGCGGAGGCGAACCAGTGGCCCGAGGACGTCGTCGACTACTTCGGCGACTACAGCAGCGGCGGCGACGAATGCCACATGGCGTTCCACTTCCCCGTCATGCCCCGCATCTTCATGGCCGTCCGCCGTGAGTCGCGCTACCCGGTCTCCGAGATCCTCGCGAAAACCCCCGCGATCCCGTCGAACTGCCAGTGGGGCATCTTCCTGCGCAACCACGACGAGCTCACCCTCGAAATGGTCACCGACGAGGAACGCGACTACATGTGGGCCGAATACGCCAAGGACCCCCGCATGCGCGCCAACATCGGGATCAGGAGGCGCCTGGCCCCGCTCCTGGACAACGACCGCAACCAGATCGAACTGTTCACCGCTCTCCTGCTGTCCCTGCCCGGCTCACCGATCCTCTACTACGGCGACGAGATCGGCATGGGCGACAACATCTGGCTCGGCGACCGCGACGCCGTCCGCACCCCCATGCAATGGACCCCCGACCGCAACGCGGGCTTCTCCTCCTGCGACCCCGGCCGCCTCGTCCTGCCCACGATCATGGACCCCGTCTACGGCTACCAGGTCACCAACGTCGAAGCCTCCATGTCGTCCCCGTCCTCGCTCCTGCACTGGACCCGGCGCATGATCGAGATCCGCAAACAGAACCCCGCCTTCGGCCTCGGCTCCTACACCGAACTCCCCTCCTCCAACCCCGCCGTCATCGCCTTCCTGCGCGAACACAAGGACGACCTCGTCCTGTGCGTCCACAACTTCTCCCGCTTCGCCCAGCCCACCGAACTCGACCTCCGCGCCTTCAGCGGCGCACACCCGGTCGAGCTGATCGGCGGAGTCCGCTTCCCCGCCATCGGCGAACTCCCCTACCTCCTCACCCTCGCAGGCCACGGCTTCTACTGGTTCCGGCTGCGGAAGGACGCGAAGGACGCCGGGTAGATAGCCGGGTAGATAATGGTCCTACCTGGACGTACACGGTCGTACGTGCCGAACCCCGGCGGGCCGGTTTCTCCCGTCCCGCCCGGGGCACGCAACAGTCACACCCCGCCCCTGGGGAAAGGACGAGACGCCATGTCGGAAGCCATCACCCGCTCCGCCACGACCAGTCCCGACCTCCTCACGTCCCTGGACCCACTGCTGCGCGAATGGCTGCCGAGACAGCGCTGGTTCGCCGGCAAGGGACGTCCGGTCACCGACTTCTCCCTGGTGGCGGCCACCGAACTACTGCCGGTCACCACACAGCTCGGCCTGTACCACCTCCTCGTACGCGCTCATCAGCCCGCACTGCAGGGCCCCGGAGACTGCTACCAGCTCCTCATAGGCGCGCGCGAGGCGCTGCCGCCCCGGCTGGCGCCCGCGCTGATCGGACATGCTGACCTGGGCCCGCTGACCGGACGGACGGTGTACGACGCCCTGTACGACGCCCGGCCGGCCGAAGTGCTCCTGGAGGCGATGCGGACCCGGGCCCGGATCGGCGCGCTGCGCTTCGACCGTCACGGCGACGGGGACGAGGACGACAAGGGCGCGGCCGGGGACGACGGTGAGAGCGAGATACCGGCGGGGCTGGTGGCCCGGGTGGTGACCGCGGAGCAGTCCAACTCGTCGATCATCTACGGCGATACGTTCATCCTGAAGCTGCTCCGCCGGGTCGTACCGGGTGTCAACCCCGACCTGGAACTGCCGCTGGCGCTGGCCCGCGAGGGCTGCCCCCGGGTACCGGCCCCGGTGGCGTGGATACACACCGACGCCACCGGGGCGACCGACCCCGACGCGGAACTGAACGCCGAGGACAGTTACGTACTCGGCGTCCTCCAGCCCTTCGTGCGGGGTGCCGCCGACGGCTGGGAGCTGGCGTTGCGCGAGCTGGCCAAGGGGGAGGACTTCAGCGCGGAGGCGCGGGCGCTGGGGCGGGCCACCGCCGAGGTCCACATGGCGCTCGCCCGCGCCCTGCCCACCGTGACGCTGGGCCACGCGCAGCTGCGTCCGCTGGTCGACGGCATGATCGACCGCCTGGACGCGGCGGTCCAGGCGGTACCGGCCCTCCACCCGTACGCGTCCGGCCTGCGCTCGGCGTACGAGGCACTGGCCGACCTCGCCGCCGAGGGCCAGACCTGGACGGCCCAGCGCATCCACGGCGATCTGCACCTCGGGCAGTGCCTGCGCTCTCCGTCCGGGGAGTGGTCGCTGATCGACTTCGAGGGCGAGCCGTCCAAGTCGCTCGCGGAACGGCGACTGCCGCAGCCGCCGGCCCGGGACATCGCGGGCATGCTCCGCTCCTTCGACTACGCGGCCCACTCGCTCCACCCCCGGCCGCCCGGCTGGGCGGCGCTGTGCCGGGCCGCGTACTGCGCCGGATACGCGGAGACCGCCGGCCGGGACCCCCGTACCGATCCCGTACTGCTGCGGGCGTACGAGACGGACAAGGCGGTGTACGAGGTGGTGTACGAGGCACGGCACCGCCCGGACTGGCTTCCGGTACCGATGTCGGCGGTACAGCGCCTGGCCGCACCCGGCTGACCTCCCGCGTCACCCCGCCCCACCTCACCCTGACTCACCTCCGAAAGGCCCCCGCCCGTGACCCCGCACTCCCCGTCCAGCGGCTCGAAGCACCCGAAGAAGAAGACGTCCGCGAAGAAGGACCCCGGGAAGAAAGCGGCAAAGCAGGCGGCGAAGCAAGCGGCGAAGGAGGCAGCGAAGGAGTTGGAGAAGAAGTTGAAGAGCAAGCGGGAGAAGACGCCGGAAGTGACGCCGGAAACGACACCGGTGACCGTGTCGGAGACGACACCGGAACCGGCTCCGGTGACCGCGCCGCAGACCACACCGGAAACGATTCCGGTCACCGCGCCGGAACCGACTCCGGTCACCGCGCCCGTGGCAGGGAAACCCGCCTCGGAACCGGTGGTCGAGGCCGGTCCGGAGGAGACCGTTCTGCCCCCCTCCCCCGCGCTGGACGCCGCCGACCGCGCGCGGCTGCTGGCCGGCACGCACCACGACCCGCACTCCGTCCTGGGCGCGCATCCGCTGCCGGGTGGGGTCGCCTTCCGGGTGCTGCGGCCGTATGCCCGATCCGTGACCGTCGTGGCCGGGGATCTGCGGGCCGAGCTGCACGACGACGGCGACGGGTTCTTCTCGGGTGCGCTGCCCCTGCGGGGCGTCCCGGAGTACCGGCTGGTCATCGCGTACGAGGAGCAGGTGCAGGAGACCGAGGACGCGTATCGGCTGCTGCCCGCGCTGGGCGACCTGGACCTGCATCTCATCGGCGAGGGCCGGCACGAGGAGCTGTGGAAGGCGCTGGGCTCCGAGCCGATGACCCACCAGGGCGTCACCGGCACCCGCTTCGCCGTCTGGGCGCCGAACGCGCGCGGGGTACGGGTGACCGGGGGCTTCAACTTCTGGGACGGTACGGCGTATCCGATGCGGTCGCTGGGCGGCACCGGGGTGTGGGAACTGTTCGTGCCGGGCGTCGGCGAGGGTGAGCTGTACAAGTTCGAGATCACGCGCCCGGACGGCTCAAGGACACAGCGCGCGGACCCGATGGCCCGCCGGACCGAGATCCCGCCCAACACGTCGTCCATCGTGCACAGTTCACGCTACGAGTGGGAGGACGCGGAGTGGCTGGCGCGGCGGGCGGAGGCCCCGGCGCACGAGGCTCCGATGTCGATCTACGAGCTCCATCTGGCTTCCTGGCGCCCGGGCCTGACGTACCGTCAACTGGCGGAGCAACTCCCCGCCTACGTACGGGACCTGGGCTTCACGCACGTGGAGCTGATGCCGGTGGCGGAGCACCCCTTCGGTGGCTCATGGGGCTACCAGGTCACCGGGTTCTACGCGCCCACGGCCCGGCTGGGCACCCCGGACGACTTCAAGTACCTGGTGGACGCGCTGCACCGCGCCGGCATCGGCGTACTGATGGACTGGGTCCCGGCCCACTTCCCGCGCGACGACTGGGCGTTGGCCGAGTTCGACGGCCGCCCGCTGTACGAGCACGAGGACCCGCTGCGCTCCGCCCACCCCGACTGGGGCACCCTGGAGTTCGACTTCGGCAGGCGGGAGGTGCGCAACTTCCTTGTGGCGAACGCCGTTTACTGGTGCGAGGAGTTCCACATCGACGGCCTGCGGGTCGACGCGGTCGCCTCGATGCTCTACCTCGACTACTCGCGTGAGCCCGGCCAGTGGGTGCCGAACGAGCACGGGGGCCGGGAGAACCTGGACGCGGTCGCCTTCCTCCAGGAGATGAACGCCACCGTGTACCGGCGGGTCCCGGGGGTCGTGACGATCGCCGAGGAGTCGACGGCGTGGGACGGCGTCACCCGGGCCACGCACCACATCGGCCCCGGCGGTTTCGGCGGCCTGGGCTTCGGGCTGAAGTGGAACATGGGCTGGATGCACGACTCGCTCGGCTATGTCCAGCACGACCCGGTCCACCGCAAGCACCACCACCACGAGATGACGTTCTCCATGGTGTACGCGTACAGCGAGAACTACGTCCTGCCGATCTCCCATGACGAGGTCGTCCACGGCAAGGGCTCGCTGGTGTCGAAGATGCCGGGCGACTGGTGGCAGCAACGGGCCACCGAGCGGGCGTACCTGGCGTTCATGTGGTCGCACCCCGGCAAGCAACTCCTCTTCATGGGGCAGGAGTTCGCACAGGGCGCGGAGTGGTCGGAGGCCCATGGCCCCGACTGGTGGCTGCTCGACCCCGCCTACGGCGCGGAGGCCGACCACCGGGGCGTACGGGACCTGGTCCGCGATCTGAACACGGTGTACCGGGAGACCCCGGCCCTCTGGCAGTTGGACACGAGCCCGGCGGGCTTCGAGTGGCTGGTCGGGGACGCGGCGGAGGACAACGTCTTCGCCTTCGTCCGCCACGACGCGGAGGGCGCCCCCCTTCTGTCGATCAGCAACTTCTCCCCGGTCGTCCGAGGCGAGTACCGCATCGGCGTCCCGGACACGGTCCCCGCCTGGCACGAGACCCTGAACACGGACGCGTCCCGCTACGGCGGCGCCGACATCCACAACCCGGACCCCGTAAAACCGGACCCCCAGCCCTGGCACGGCCGCTCGGCCAGCATCCGCGTCACCCTGCCACCACTGGCGACGGTGTGGCTGCGCCCGGCGTAGACGGAGTTTCCCACCTGTACCGGCGCCATTTCAGCCCGTCTGGGGGTCCCCCCTCTGGGGGGAGGGACGGGTAGGGGCGGCGGGGGCGAAACACCCCCGCCGCGCACCCCGTCTCACCGCCCCCCGAACATCAACCTCCGCAACGCCCCCAACACCCCCTTCACCTGCCCGTCCCCGCCGGCCGCCCCCGCCACGCCACCCGCATCCCCTCGCCACTCCCCGGCACCGAGACCGACACCGACACCGCCGTCCACCCCACGCCCACTCAACTCGTACCGAACAGGCAGCAACCGCAACCCCCGCACCACCGGCCCCGAACGCCACGGCAACTGATCCGCCGGCAACGTCAGTTCGGCCTTCGCCAGGTGCTCGAAGATCCGCCCCACCGCCGTACTCACGATCATCCCGCCCAGCTCCCGGGCCGCACTGGGACACTGATGCGGCCCGGCCCCCCACCCCAGATGTGCCCGCGTACTGACCGCCGCCCCGACCAGATGAGACGCCCCGATCGCCATCAGGTCCCCGTGCGCCGCCGCGGCCGACGGCGAGACGATGTCCCCGCCTCGGATCCAGAAGTTCCCCAACGCCACATCCCGCGCCGCGAACCGGAAGCACATGTTGGCCACCGGCGGATTCACCAGCGCCGCCCGGTTCACGGTCTCCCCGAGCTGCCCGGCCGACAGGCTGCGCCGCACCGTCGCGTTCCCGCGCAACACCTCCAACAGCGTGTTCAGCACCATGTTCCCGGTGATGTCGTTCAGGTACACCGCGTTCATGAACAGCTCACGCCCCAACTGCTCGTCCGACAGCTCGGGGTCGGCCAGCAGCATGTACGACGTCAGGTCGTCCCCGGGCCGCGCCCGCCGGTGCGCGGCCAGCCGCGTCATGGCGGCCAGCGCCCGCCCTGTGGCCGGGCCCGCGTCCGGCCCACCGTCCAGCATCCGCCACAGGTCCATGACCAGCTCGTCCCCGAGCTCGACGGGGCACCCGAACAGCTTCGTGGTGACCATCAGCAGCAACGGCCGCGTGTACTGCGCCCCGAGGTCGACGAACCCCACCGTGCCCGACTCGGCCGCCAGCATCCCGATCAGCTCGTCGGCGTACCGCGCGACCGTCGCCCGCAACTCCCAGCCCTGCGGGGTCCGTCCGTCCTGGAACGGCCGCAGCGCCGCATGGTGGGTGTGCCGGGCGGCGAGATGCTCCTCGTCGTCCATGAACATCGTCTGCCGCACCTCGTAGCCCGCGAGCAGGGGCCAGTCCGGTGGCAGCCGGCCCTGCGCCCGGGCCCGCCAGTACCGCACGTCCCGCCGCCACACACTCTCGTTCCGCAGTACCTCCAGCACCTCGCGGTAGTCGAGAACCAGCCACACCGGGACCCCCATCAGCCCCACCGGCGCCACGGGTCCGTAGGTGCGCCGAAGTCGCGCGTAGACCCCGCCCGGGTCGGCGTCGAACTCCGACGTCAACAGTGGTTCCACGGGCAACGACCCGAGCGCCGGGCTGTCGGCGGGTGCGGTCGCGAACGGATGGGCTTCCATACGCACACGCATACCGCACCGGCCGTACACGTGCAGTGACCATGGCGCGAACTGTTACGTCTTGGTGACTCTTGGTGCACGTGTTCCGTGGATGTACCCGGCCCCCTCAGGTCCCGAGAGCGGCCAACGCCACCGGCAGCTCCCCCTGGTGCAGCACGCCCACGCGCTGGGTCGCCCGGGTCAGTGCCACGTACAGATCGCTCGTACCGAACGCCCCGGGTTCCACCACCAGCACGGAGTCGAATTCCAGCCCCTTGGCCTGCCGGGGATCGAGCAGCACGACATCCCGTGTCAGGTCCGGCTCCGCTCCCGCTTCCACACCGTCCAGCCGCGCCGCCAACTCCCCGTGCAGCTCGCGCGGTGCGATCACGGCGAGCCGTCCCTCGACGGGCGTCAACTCACCGACGGCCTTCTCCACGACCGCGGCCAGTTCCTCACCCTCGCCCACTGCCCGCGCCCACGGCCGTACCCCGGTCGACCGTACGGATGCGGGCGGCTCGAAGTCCGGCCGCTCCGCCCGCACCACGGCCGCCGCCACCTCCATGATCTCGGCCGGCGTCCGGTAGTTGACGCCCAGTCGGGCATGCTCCCAGCGGCCGGGGACGTACGGCGCGAGGATGTCCTCCCAGGACCCGACGCCACCCGGCTCGGCGGTCTGCGCGGGATCCCCGACCAGGGTCATCGACCGGGTCGGGCTGCGCCGCATGAGG
This sequence comes from Streptomyces kryoterrae, assembly GCF_054072135.1. Lineage (NCBI taxonomy): Bacteria > Bacillati > Actinomycetota > Actinomycetes > Kitasatosporales > Streptomycetaceae > Streptomyces > Streptomyces kryoterrae. Next base: position 3,083,343 of record NZ_CM133358.1, read on the forward strand.
AGCCGCCACGCCATCGGCGACAGCTCCTGCGCCTCGTCGACGATGATGTGCCCGAACGCCCAGGTACGGTCGGCCGCCGCCCGTTCGGCGGCGCTGCGCAGGTCGTCCTCCTCGTGCCGCTCGGCGAACCGCTCCGCGTCGATGATGTCGTGCGCGGAAAGGATCTCGGAGTCCTCCGCCTCCAGGTCCTCGAACTCGTACGTGCGGGAGGCGTACGAAACGTCCAGCACGCCCTGGGCGTAGGCGACTTGGCTGCTGCGCTCGCGCTCGGCCCGCGCCCGGGCCACCCGGTCGTCCTCGCCGAGCAGCTCCGCCGCCTCGTCGAGCAGCGGTACGTCGGCCTTCGTCCAGGCCCGGGTGACGGGCCGTCGGATGGCGTCCGCGTCGGCCTCCGACACGTACTCCTCAGGTGCGGCGAGGAAATCCGCGACCAGTCGCCGCGGGGTGACGCGGGGCCACAACCGGTCGATGGCGTCCCAGACTTCACGGTTCTCGGCAAGGTCGTCGCGGATCTGGGTGATGTCGCTGGGGTCGAGGAGGTTGCTGCCGTCGTAGGGGTCGGTGCCGATCCGCTCCGCGACCATCTCGGTCAGCGTGTTGAGGATGTGCCCCTCGAAGTGTTCGCGCGCCACGTTGTGCGGCAGCTTCGCCTCGCGCGTGCGCTCCCGCGCCATGTTCACGAGCCCGGCGTCGAGCATGAGGATGTCCCGGTCGTGCTCGATGGCGATGACGGGGTCCGGCAGCCCCTGCCGGTCCCGTACGACGGCCGCCAGCACGTCGGCCATCCCGGCCCGCCCCTTGACCACAGCGGCTTCGGCCGTGTCGGCGGCGGTGGCCTTCACACCCGGGAACAGCTCGCCGACGGTCGCCAGCAGCACCCCGGTCTCACCGAGCGAGGGCAGCACCTCACCGATGTAGCCGAGGAAGGCGGGGTTGGGGCCGACGATCAACACGGCCCGCTTGGCGAGGAGTTCGCGGTGTTCGTAGAGCAGATAGGCGGCCCGGTGGAGCGCGACGGCGGTCTTGCCGGTGCCGGGCCCGCCCTCCACCACCAGCACACCCCGGTGCGGGGCACGGATGATCTCGTCCTGCTCGGCCTGGATGGTCTGCACGATGTCGTTCATCCGGCCGGTGCGGGCGGAGTCGAGCGCGGCGAGCAGTACGGCATCGCCGGAGGGGTCCTCGTAGCCGGTGCGTGTCTCGTCACCGAGGTCGAGGATCTCGTCGTGCAGCCCGGTGACGTGTCGCCCGTCCGTGCTGATGTGCCGACGCCGGCGCAGCCCCATCGTGGTGTGCCCGGTGGCGAGATAGAAGGGCCGGGCGACCTCGGCCCGCCAGTCGATGAGCATCGGGGTGCGCTCGGCGTCGTCGGCGCGCAGTCCGATACGGCCGATGTGGTACGTGACACCGGAGGTGAGATCGATCCGCCCGAAGCAGAGCGACCCGTCGACGGCGTTCAGCGCGGCGAGCAGCCCGGACCGCTCGGCGACGAGCACGTCCCGTTCGAGCCGGGCCTGCATCGGCGTACTGCCCTGCGCGAGCGCGTCCGTGACGGAGTGCTCGGTGTCGCCGCGCAGGGCGTCGACGCGGGTGTAGAGCCCGTCGACGAATTCCTGCTCACTCAGCAATTCATCGCGAGTTGATTCCGTGTTTGCGCCCCTGTTTGACAATTCCGCTCCCGCTCGGATATACTCTGCTCATTGAACTTTTCGCGGCTCAATTACAGCAAAGTCGCGAACCATTGAATATACGCAAAGAAATCCCCCGAGCGCAATCGCTCGGGGGATTTCTTTCTTCGTCCACGGGCCGGCGGGTCTACGGCTCGGAGTGCGTCAGAGTACGTCGGACAGCTCCTCCAGCAACCGCCTTTTCGGCCGGGCACCCACCATCGACCGCACCGGCTCGCCGCCCCGGAACACCATGAAGGTCGGCATCGACAGGACCCGGTAGGCGTTGGTCGTCAGGGGGTTGGTGTCCACGTCGAGCTGGACCACCTTCAGACGGGCGGACTCCTCCGCCGCGAGGGCGCTCAGGACCGGGGCCATCTGACGGCACGGTGGGCACCAGTCGGCCGTGAACTCCACCAGGACCGGCAGATCCGCCCCGATCACCTCTGCCTCGAAGTCCGCGTCCGTCACCTCGGCCACGCCCGCTGCCTTGATCATCGCGTTCACCCTCCCCACTCGCATGCCGGTTCCGGACCGCCCGGAACCGTCGCCTCGGCCGCCAAGGCGTCACGCGCCCGCTCGGCACGCGTCAGCTGTTCACCGACCTTCGCCCGTACCGACCGCAACTCGCCGATCAGCTCGTCGAGTTCGCCCAGCTTGCGGCGGTAGACGGCCAGTGACGCGGGGCAGGAGTCGCCCTCCGGGTGCCCCGCCCGCAGACAGTCCACGAAGGGCCGCGTCTCCTCCAGGTCGAACCCGAAGTCCTGGAGCGTCCGGATCTGCCGGAGCAGCTTCAGGTCGTCCTCGTCGTAGGCGCGGTAGCCGTTGTCCGTGCGCCGCGCGGGCAGCAGCCCCCGCGACTCGTAGTACCGCAGGGTCCGTGTGGTGGTCCCGGCCCGCGCCGCCAGCTCGCCGATTCGCATGCCGATTCGCATACGTACGAACGTAGTCCTTGACCCCGACGTCAAGGCAAGCTCGGCCGGCTCACCCCGGGGGCAGCAGCGGCTTCCCCTCCTCCGGGGACGACAGGACGATCGACGTCGTCGTCCGGCCCAGCGCCGACGCCTGTTCGAGGACGTCCTCCAGGTGGACGGTGTTCTCCACGGCCACCCTGAGGATCCGGCAGTCCTCGCCGACCACGTGGTGGGCCTCCGTGATCTCGGGACGGGCGAGGAGCTCCAGGGTCCGGGGGTGCTTGAGGGTGTAGCCGCCGTGCGGGTCGGCCCGGATCACGGCCTGGATGCCGTAGTCCAGGCACGAGGGGGCGTCACGGGCGCCGATCCCGTTGACCGCGCCCGCCGACTCCAGCCCGCGTACGCGCTCCGTGACCGCCGCCGGGCCGCCGCCCGCGCCTGCCCAGCTCGCTCGGTTTGATCCGGCCGTCGGTCTGGAGGAGCTCCAGGATCTGGCGGTCCAGCCTGTCGAAGGCCACCGACGTTTCGTTGGCGCCGGCTCGCGACCGCCGTGGTTCTTTCGGTAGACCGGCCGGATGTCCCATGACTCTCCCTTCAGAACTCCACTGTGCGCCAGGAGAATTATGATCACAAGGTCCACAACGGGGAGGGGACGTCATGCGTGACGTATTGGTCATCGGCGGTAATCGCTATTTCGGAAAACGGCTCATCAGCCGGCTCATCGCCGCCGGAGACCGGGTCACCGTTCTCAACCGGGGTACCGCTTCACCGCCCGCCGGGGCAATTCACCTGGTCGCCGACCGGGACGACGAGCCCGCCCTGAATTCCGCTCTCGGCGACCGTGCCTTCGACGTCGTCGTCGACCAGGTCTGCTACACGCCCCAGCAGGCGGCGATCGCCCGGCGCGTCTTCGCCGGCGCCCGTACCCGCCGCTATGTGATGACGTCCACGGTCGAGGTGTACGAGTACGAGGACTCCCTCGTCTACGAGGACACCGTCGTCCCCGTGCGCGAGGACGCCGTCGATGCGCGTACCGTCCCTGTCCGGCTCGAACTCCCGTGGCACAAGCCGGAGTTCCGTGAGACGCACTACGGCGAGGGCAAGCGCCAGGCCGAGGCGGTCTTCGCGGCCGACGACGCCTTCGACATCGATGACGCGGGAGACGCCGGTGATTCCGGCGCCACCGCGGCCGGCGGTACGGGGTTTCCGCACACCGCCGTGCGCGTGGCCCATGTCCTGGGCGGGGACGACGACTTCACCGGCCGGCTCGACCACTACGCCCAGCGCATCCGTACCGGCAGTCCGATCGCCGTACCGACCGAGAACCGGCCCGCGACCTACATCCATGTCGAGGAGATCGCCGACTTCCTGTTCTGGACGGTGGGCGAGAACTTCACCGGGCCGGTCAACGCCGCCTCCCACGGCCTGCTGACCACCGAGGAGTTGTGCGCGGCCGTGGCAGGGCACATCCCGAACGGCCGGACCGTCTTCCAGAACGTCGACGTCGGCAAGGTCTCCCCGTTCTCCTTCTCCCGCTCGTACGCCATGGACAACTCCCGGGCCACCGGGCTCGGGTTCGCCTTCGGCCATGTCCAGGAGTGGCTGCCCCGAGCTGTCGCCGAGACGCTGAGGACCTCATGACGACCCCCGAGCAGCAGCCGCAGCCCGCGAACCCTCCGACGCCCGAGGGGCTTCCCAAGGCCGAGTTCGCCTTTCCCGGCCCGCTGCGCGACCAGCTCGTCGCCGCGATCCTCGACGGTTCGAAGACGTCCACGACCGGGCTCGTCGTCGACTACGAGCACGAGGGTGAGGCTCTGCCGGAGGTCGGGAGCCGCTCGGTGGTCGTCGACTCCGAGGACCGGCCGGTCGGGATCATCGAGGTCACGGGCGTACGGGTCGTTCCGCTGGCCGAGGTGGATCTCGCGCACGCGCTCGACGAGGGCGAGGGCTACCCCGACGTGGCCGCGTGGCGGGCCGGTCACGAGCGGTTCTGGCACAGCGCGGGGATGCGGGCGGCGCTGGGGGACCCGGGGTTCACCGTGGACGACGCGACCCCGGCGGTACTGGAACGGTTCCGCCTCGTGGCCGACCTCAGGCTCTGAGATCCTCGCCCCGCCGCCCCTACCCGTCGGGGGCTGCGCCCCCGGACCCCCGCTTCGGCCCTGAACGGGCCTCGTCCTCGAACTCCCCCAGAGGGGGACCCCCAGACGGGCTGAAGGGGGCCTGCCCCCGCCCCGTAAGCAGAAGCAGCAGCTCCGAGATCGGGCCGCTGATCTCCCTGCCCTTCTCGCCCCGGGTCCACTCGATGTCCGTGGCGACCAGCCGCGCGTCCGGCAACGGCCACGGGCGCGGCGGAAACCGCATCGTCCACACCCGGTCTGCCGCATCTCGTGCCGCCGCCGGAGGCATTACGCGCTCCCTGCCCAGCGCGCGTGCGATGTCCTGGCCGTGGACGAGGATGTCGATCAGGGGTTCGCGGCGGGTCGTGCCGGGCGCCAGCCGACGGGAACCGATCGTCGCGCGCAGGTTGGCGACGATCTCCTCGACCGGCAGCCGCGCCTCCTGGACCGCCGTGTCGTGGATCATCCGGTCGACGTTCCCCCGGGCGCGGACGAATTCCCGTGCCACCGTTCCGTACGACAGGCGTGCCGCGATGGTCAGATGCGCGGCCACATCCCGTACCCGCCAGTCGCCGCACTGGGTGGGCCGCTTCCACTCCGCAGCGTTCAGCCCTGCCAGCAGCTCCGCCAGGCTCGCCCGCTCGGCATCGACCACCTGCCAGCGTTCGTCCGTCTCCAGCACGACACCCATGGGGATCACCGCCGACTCAAGTGGTAAGCTTCTCTGACCAAATTAGTCAGCGTCACTGACTGAAGTCAAGTCGGAGGGAAGTGTCGACCATGGCCGCCTCGCCCGCCTCGCCCGAGAGTGAGCTCAGTACCGGGCTGCTCCTCTTCCTCCCGTACCGGGCCCTGGAGAACCGCATCTTCGCCGTGCTCGCCGAGTCCGGTTTCGACGACTTCACGCCCGCCCAGGCCCGTGTGCTCCAGCGTGTCGGCCCGGACGGCACCCGGCTCACCGAACTCGCCGAGCAGGCCCAGATCACCAAGCAGACCGCGGGATTCCTGGTCGACCAGCTGGAGAAGGCCGGCTATGTGACACGGGAGCCGGACCCGTCCGACAGACGGGCCCGGCTGGTGTGTCTCGCGGAGCGGGCGCGGGCCGCGCAGCCCGTCGCCGCGAGGGTGGTGGCCGAGGTGGAGGCGGAGTGGGAGGCCCATATCGGCAAGCGCCGGATGACTCAACTCCGCGAGGCACTCACGCTGTTGAGGGAGATCACCGACCCGTACGCGTGAGCTCGGACGAGGATGACGAGATGGCGTCCCGCCGAAGGGTGTAGCCGATCAGCAGGCCGGAACTCGCAGGTCACGTCGGGTAGTTCGACCGGTTGGGGGCACTCCCGGCGCCCGACCGGGCCGCTTCGCGTACCGCGGCCGGCGGAGAGATCTTCGCGAGCCGGGTACCGGACGGTGAGCCCATGATCGCTTACACCACCGCGCGGGACGTGACCGAGGACGACTCGGACGTCTCAGACGCCTCGGATGCCTCGGACGTCTCGGCGGACCCGGCGGACCCGGCGGACCCGGCGGACTCGGCGGGTACGTCCGCTTCAGGCTCCGTGTCCTCCGTACGACCGCCTTCGCTCCCCTTCCCCGGCAGCAGGACGGCGACCAGTACCGTCCCCACTCCCAGGATCACCGCCCCGATCAGGCTGGTGTGGGCCACCGCGTCCGAGAAGGACGAGCCGACCGCGTCCGCCATCTGCCGTGCCCCCTGGGCGAGTTGAGTCGCCTGCGCCTTCAACTCCGCCGCCTGCTCGGCCTTCCCCGCGCTCGCCGCCCGCGACGCCTGCGCCCCGAGCTGCTGGGCCTGTGCGCCGATCGTCTGGGCCACCTGGTAGCCCGCGCCGACCGAGTCCTGGGCCGAACTCAGCGCGCCCGCCGGCAGCTTGCTGCCGTTCGTCGCGCCGGTGAGGTGGGAGGCGTACGACGTGGAGAGCAGTGAGCCGAGGATCGCGATGCCGAGTGAGCCGCCCAGTTCCAGCGAGGTGTCGTTCACCGCGCCGCCGACGCCCAGTTCGGCCTCGGGGAACGCCCCCATGATCGCGTCGGTGCACGGGGAGAGCGCGAGGCCGATCGCGAGGCCGAGGACGACGAGAGGGGCGACGAAGGTCCCGTACGACGAACCGGAGTCCACCTGCGAGAGCAGCGCGAGGGCCGTTGTACCGCCGACCATGCCCGCCGTGACCGTGACCTTCATGCCGACACGCGGGGTGAAGTAGCCGGTGAGGCCCGAGCCGACGAAGACCGCGCCGGCCAGCGGCAGCATGCGCAGGCCGGTGTCCAGGGCGTCGTAGCCGAGCACGAACTGGAGGTGCTGGGTGAGGTAGTAGAACGCGCCGAAGACAGCGAGGAAGAACAGGGCGACCGCGAGGTTCGAGCCCGCGAACCGGCGCTGCGTGAAGCGGCGTACGTCGAGGACCGGGCGCGGGTGGCGCAGCTCCCACCCGACGAAGAGGACGAGGCCCAGGCCTGCCGCGACCGCCGCCGTGATCGCCTTGACGCCCCAGCCGAAGTGCGGCCCCTCGATGATCATGTAGACCAGCGCACCGATCCACACCACGGACAGCAGCCCGCCGACGTAGTCGATCCGGTCGTGGTGGCCCGCCTTGGACGGCGGTACGAGGACGAGGGCGCCGATGATCGCGAGCGCGGCGATCGGCACGTTGATCAGGAACGTCGAGGCCCAGCCGTGGCTCTCCAGAAGTGCGCCCGCGACCAGCGGGCCGGCCGCGATGGCGAGGCCTGCGGTGGCGGTCCACAGGGTGATCGCCTTGGCGCGTTCGGCGCGTGGGAAGGTCGCGGCGAGGAGCGAGAGCGTCGCGGGCATGATCAGCGCCGCACCCACGCCCATGACGGCACGAGCCGCGATGACCCCGGCGGCCGAGCCGACCAGCGAGCCCGCGACCGACCCGGCACCGAAGACGACCAGGCCGAGGACGAGCGCCCCGCGCCGGCTGTACTTGTCGCCGATCGCACCGAGCAGCAGCATCAGAGCCGCGTACGGGACGGTGTAGCCGTCTATGACCCACTGGAGGTCCGCGCTGGACAGGCCCAGGTCCTGGGTCATGTCGGGGGCGGCGACGGTGAGGGCGGTGTTCGCCATCACGATGATCAGCAGGCTCAGACAGAGCACGAGGAGCGCCCACCAGCGCCGGGCGTAGGGGTGGGTCATCCCCTCGACTGGTTCCGTCCTGACGAATCGCATGGCCACGGGGTCGCCTTCCTTACTGGCTGGTGATCACTGGCTGATGGTTGATGGCTGACGGTTGATCATTTTGCACAGTGGCGTGCAGTTGCACAATAATGTGCAACATACCCCGATGCACAGTGGTGTGCAAATAGAAGGAAGGGAAGGCACAATGTCAGCCATGACCACGGGTACCACCAGCCGCGCCGACGTGAATCGCCGCCGCATACTCGACGTCGCGCTCGCCGAGCTGTTGCGCGACCCCGACGCCACGATGGACCAGATCGCGCGCGCCGCGGGTGTCGTACGACGAACGGTGTACGGGCATTTCCCCAACCGGGAGGCGCTGATCAGCACGCTGCTCGACGGCGCCGTCGAGGCGGTGGCCGCCGCGCACGCCGAGGGGATCGCGGGCGCCGCCGAGGATCCGGCGGAGTGCGTCGCCCGGTCCACGCTCGCGGTCTGGCGGGTCGCCGACCGCTACCGCATCCTCGTGGGGCTCGCCCAGCGCAGCGTTACCGTGCAGGGCATCCGTGACCGGTTCACCCCGGTCCGCGAGGCGTGTATCGAGGTGCTCCGGCGGGGCCTGGAGGAGGGCATGTTCACCTCACCCCTGCCCGCGCCGGCACTGGCGTACGTGCACGAGCAGATGCTGTTCGCGCTGATGGAGGCGGTGAACGACGGGCTCCTGGCAGCGGAGGAAGCGGGTCCCTCCGCCGCGGTCACCCTGCTGACCACGGCGGGCGTGTCCGGCTCCCGGGCCACCGCGCTGGTGGCCGAGTTGAGCGATGTGTCGGCTGAGCGACGCGTCGGCTGAGCGCCGTACGGGCGGACTGTCGTACGGGCGGACTGTCGGGCCGGTGAACTGTCGTACCGGGCATGGAAATAGCCGAGCGGCCAGGCTTCGGGGGAATGCCTGGCCGCTCGGCGTTTTTCGAGGTCCTGGGGCTACGGCGGACCTGCCGGGGCGCCCAGGCCGGGTGGCCGGACTACCGGGGAGTGTCCGGGCCGCCCGGGGTTTTGGGGGATCCGACTGTTGTTCCGGCCCGCCGGGGGTCCTGTGCCCGGGCGGCTGAGGGACGGGGGAGCACCTCAGCCGCCCGGAGTCGGCGGGTTCGGGCCGGATCGCACTGAACGCGCTTGACCGGACTGAACTGGACGGACCGCACGGGACCGGACGGGACCGGACCGGACCGCGCGGGACCGGACCGGGACCGCGCGAGACCGGACCGGGGGTCAGGCCTTGGATCAGGCCTTGGATCAGGCCTTGGCGAGTTCCTTCTCGCCGCCCTGCTCGGGGACGTCCGCGGCATCGGATTCCGGGTGGAAGCCGTCGTTCTCGTCGATGAGCGTCTTCTCGTCGAACGGGTGCCGGCCGGCGAGGACCTCCGCGACGCGCTCCTTGTCGATCTCGTTGGTCCAGGTGCCGATCAGGACCGTGGCGACCGCGTTGCCCGCGAAGTTCGTGAGGGCGCGGGCCTCGCTCATGAAGCGGTCGATGCCGACGATCAGGCCGAGGCCGTCCACCAGGGCGGGCTTGTGCGAGGAGAGACCGCCGGCCAGGGTCGCGAGACCGGCGCCGGTGACACCCGCCGCGCCCTTCGAGGCGACGAGCAGGAAGAGCAGCAGCGGGATCTGCTCGCTGACCGACATCGGCGTACCCATGGCGTCGGCGATGAACAGGGACGCCATGGTCATGTAGATCATGGTGCCGTCGAGGTTGAACGAGTAGCCGGTCGGGACGGTGATGCCGACCACGGGCTTGCTGACGCCCAGGTGTTCCATCTTCGCGATGAGGCGCGGCAGCGCGGACTCGGAGGAGGAGGTCGAGAGGATCAGCAGGAACTCACGGCCCAGGTACTTGAAGAGCGAGAAGACGTTGAGGCCCGTGAAGATCTTCAGCAGCGCGCCGAGCACCACGAAGACGAAGAGGAAACAGGTGAGGTAGAAGGAGAGCATCAGGATGGCGAGCTGCTTGAGCGCGTCGACCCCGGCGGACCCCGTCACCGCGGCCATGGCACCGAACGCACCGACGGGCGCGGCCCACATCACCATGCCGAGGATGCGGAAGACCAGGCGCTGGATGTGCTCCACACCGCGCATGATCGGCTGGCCGGCCGAGCCCATGGCCTGCAGGGCGAACCCGGCGAGGAGGGCGACGAGCAGCGTCTGGAGGACCTCGCCGCCGGTGAAGGCGGAGACGAACGTCAACGGGATGATCCCGAGCAGGAACTCCGTGGTGTCCTTGGCCTCGGCCACGACCTGCGCCTGGCCGGTCTCCTTGACGGCGTCGGTCAGCGCGAGGCCGGTGCCCGGCTCGATGATGTTGCCGACGACCAGGCCGATGCCCAGCGCGACGAACGACATGAGCACGAAGTAGCCGAGCGCGATACCGCCGACCTTGCCGACCTTCGCGGCCTTCCGTACCGAACCGATTCCGAGCACGATCGTGCAGAAGATGATCGGCGAGATCATCATCTTGATCAGGTTCACGAAGCCGGTACCGATCGGCTTCAGCTCGACCGCGAAGTCCGGGGCGATCAGGCCCACGGCGATACCGGCTGCCACCGCGGCGATGACCGCGATGTAGAGGTAGTGGGTACCGTCCCGCTTGGCGGCGGGTGCGGCAGGTGCCGTTGAGGATGAGGTGGCCACGGCTGCCCTCCTTGACGTCGTCGTCGGCATCACCGGCGTGCGGCTCACGTCCGGGGGATGGGGAGAAAGTTGTGCTGGGGATGCGATGGTGCTTCGGGGTCGCGGGCGGCGACCGAAAACAGGCCAAGGCCCGTGAATCGCGTCCCTGCGATGCCGTGACTATCCCTCGGCCTGTGAGGGCGGTCACCCTTCCGTTCATTTAGTTCACACTTATAAGGAGAGGCAGACTGACCCCATGCGCTTTCCCCGCGTCCCCGGACCCCGCAGTCTGGCCGCCCAGCTGTTCGCGATGCAGGCCGTGCTGATCGCGGTCGTGGTGGCTGGATGTGCGCTGTTCACCTACCTCAGCGACCGCAGTCAGGCCGAGGACGCGGCGGGCCGCCAGGCGATGGCCGTCGCCCGTTCCGTCGCGGACGCCCCCTCGGTGCGAGAGGCGATCCTCACCGCTCCCGAGCCGACGACGCTGCTCCAGCCGTACGCCCTCCAGGTGCAGCACCACACGGACGTCGACTTCATCACGATCATGAACCCCGAGGGCATCCGCTGGACCCATCCCGACAAGGCGCAGATCGGGCAGCGTTTCCTCGGGCACCGGGAGCGCGCGCTGCGCGGCGAGTCGTTCACTGAGGTCTTCTCCGGCACGCTCGGCCCGTCCGTACGCGCGGTCACCCCGATCCGCGCCGGCGGTGCCGACAGCGAGATCATCGGGCTGGTCAGCGCGGGTATCCGGGTCGAGGAGATCACCGCCCGGGTCCAGGACCAGGTCACGGCACTGTTCGGGGTCGCGGCGGGCGCGCTGGCGCTGGGCGCGATCGGCACGTACGTCATCAACGCGCGCCTGCGCCGCCACACGCACGGGATGAACGCGGCCGAGCTGAGCCGTATGCACGACTACCACCAGGCCGCCCTGCACGCCGTACGCGAGGGGCTGCTGATGCTGGACGGGCAGTACAAGGTGGCGCTGATGAACGACGGCGGGCGTGAGCTGCTGGGCGTCCTTGACGAGGGCGAGAGCGAGAGTAACGGCGAGGGCAGGGACAAGGGTGAGGTCGTCGGCCGGTCCGTGGCCGAGCTGGGGCTGCCGGCGCCGCTGACGGGTGCGCTGCTGTCGGCCGAGCCTCGCGTCGACGAGGTGCATCTGACCGCCGACCGGGTTCTGGTCGTCAACACCTCCCCGGTGTCGAGCGGTGAGCGCCGGGGCACGGTCGTCACCTTGCGCGATGTGACGGAACTCCAGTCCCTGATGGGCGAGTTGGACTCCGAGCGCGGCTTCACGCAGGCGCTGCGCTCGCAGGCGCACGAGGCGGCGAACCGCCTCCACACCGTCGTCTCCCTGATCGAGCTGGGCCGGGCGGCGGAGGCCGTGGACTTCGCGACGGCCGAACTGGAACTGGCCCAGGCGCTCACCGACCAGGTCGTCGCGGCGGTCAGCGAACCGGTGCTGGCCGCCCTGCTGCTCGGCAAGACGGCTCAGGCGAACGAGCGGGGCGTGGAGCTGGTCGTCTCGGAGGACAGCAGCCTCGACGACGGCCTCCTCCCCGACACGCTCCCCGCCCGCGACCTGGTCACCATCCTGGGGAACCTCATCGACAACGCGGTGGACGCGGCCCAGGGAAGCGTGGAGGGCGGCATGGGCGCGTCCCGGGTGACGGTGACGGCCCTGACGGAGGACTCCCTGCTGGTGCTGCGGGTGTCGGACACGGGCGCCGGCGTCGACCCGGCCCACGCGGAGGCGGTGTTCCAGCGGGGCTTCACGACGAAGCCGGCGGGACCGGGCGGTCGGGGCCTCGGCCTGGCACTCGTACGGCAGGCGGTGGCGCGGCACGACGGGACGCTGACGGTGGCCGAGGCGGCGTGCGGCGGGGCGGAGTTCGAGGTACGGCTGCCGTTGCCCAAGGTTGCGGCGCCCGTGGTGGTTCCGGCAACGAACGCTTCGGGGCCTCACACTCCCGTCAGGTCCACCACTACCAGGTCAGCTGCTGATACCGCTGAGATCGCTGAGCCCGCCGAGCACACTGAGCCCGCCTTGCCAGGAGGCGACGTATGACCGACCCGAGAGACACGATGCGCAGGGACACGACGACCGACCCCATCCGCGTTCTCGTCGTGGAGGACGACCCGGTCGCCGCCGACGCACACGTCATGTACGTGGGCCGGGTGCCCGGGTTCACGGCCGTGGGCAAGGCGCACACGGGCGCGGAGGCGCGGCGCGCGCTGGACCGTACGCCCGTCGACCTGCTCCTTCTCGACTTCCATCTCCCGGACGGACACGGGCTCCAGCTGGCCCGCTCGCTGCGGGCGGCCGGCTACCACGCGGACGTGATAGCGGTGACGTCGGCGCGGGACCTGGCGGTGGTCCGGGAGGGGGTCTCGCTGGGGGTCGTGCAGTACGTCCTGAAGCCGTTCACCTTCGCGACCCTCCGGGACCGTCTGGTGCGGTACGCCGAGTACCACGCGTCGGCGGGCGAGGCGAGCGGCCAGGACGAGGTCGACCGCGCGCTGGCCACCCTGCGCGCACCGGGCCCCGCCGCCCTCCCCAAGGGCCTCAGCGCTCCCACCCTGGAACGGGTCACGGTGACCCTGCGGGCCAGCACCGAGGGGCTCACCGCGGCCGGGGTCGCCGAGGAGGTCGGCATCTCGCGCATCACGGCCCGGCGCTACCTGGAACACCTGGTGGACGCGGGCCGGGCGGCGCGGAGTCCGCAGTACGGGCAGGTGGGGCGGCCGGAGTTGCAGTACCGGTGGGTGAAGGGCTAGCGGGCGAAGGGACGTTGAGCGGGTTGGATTGCGTTTCACCTCATCGGCCGTGCGTAGGCGATGACTTGGGAGGCGAGTCCGACAACGCTGATTGCCTCGACGCCGGAGAGCACGAGCAGACCGGGGCTGCCCTGACCTCCCGCCCAGTAGACGCCGAGACCGGCGAGCGGGACGAGACAGAAGGCCAGCAGATCGATGACGCACTGAACGACCTTGCGGGAACGCCGACGCAGGTTGGCGCGGTGGACCCGCTCCCAGCCGAAAACTCCCTCGCCCTGGGCAGGTTGGGTGAGCTGTGCGAGTTGGGCGAGACGTGGCCCCAACTCGTCCCTCACATACGTCCCGATCGCGGAGATCTTCTCGTCGTTGACGAGGTAGGTCCAGCCGAGGACCACGCACACCGGCGGCAGGGCGAGCACGATGGCGGGCTGCTTGGCCTGCACGGCAGCCGCGATGACGGCGGCGACGACGGTGAGGGTGACGTAGAGGAGGTTGTCGCGGAATCCGATACGGGTCTTCTGCTCTTCCTTGAGGACCGAGTACTCGGTGAGCAGGAGCTGCCCGAGGTCGACACCTGTCCCCGGCGATTCAGGTGATTCCGGTGGTTCAGGTGACTCCGGCACGGTTCTTCCTTCCGATGTCTGTTGTGTTGAGTATCTGCTGAGCGAATGGTCGCCGGTCACTGCAGGGTCATTGACCTGACTAGACCACTCCTCTTACGTTCGCCGGGCAGCCGTACAGGCTCAAGCCCGTAGGAGGTCGTGCTCGTGCGCCCCACCGCCGCCCGCCCAACTGCCCCATTCCCCCTGCTCGTTGCCGCCACCCTCACCATCGCCGCCGGTTCACTGACGGCGTGCGGCGGCGGCTCCGGGAGTGATCCGGACACCGTGAAGATCTCCTTCAAACAGTCGACCGACAACTCCGTCAAGGTGATGGACACCTACCTCGCGGACGTCAGGAAACAGTTCGAGAAGGCCAACCCGGGCAAGAAGGTCGAGTTGGTCCCGATCAAGGCCCCGGACTCGGAGTACTACACCAAGGTCCAGCAGATGCTCCGCTCCCCCAAGACGGCCCCAGACCTGGTGTACGAGGACACGTTCCTCATCAACTCGGACATCACCAGCGGGTACTTGAAGCCGCTGGACGCCTACCTCGCCAAGTGGCCGGACTGGAACCAGTTCATCGACACGGCGAAGACGGCGGCCGAGGCCGAGGACGGCAAGACGTACGGCGTCCCGGACGGCACGGACACGCGGGGGTTGTGGTTCGACAAGGGCATCTTCAAGAAGGCGGGCCTGTCGGCCGATTGGCAGCCGAAGACATGGGAGGAGGTGTTGTCCGCGGCCCGCACGATCAAGGAGAAGGTGCCGGACGTCACGCCTCTGAACGTCTACACAGGCAAGGCGGCGGGCGAGGCGGCCACGATGCAGGGCTTCGAGATGCTGCTGTACGGAACGGGGGGTGCGGGAGCGACGGCCGCGAGTGACCCCTTGTACGACGGTTCGTCGAAGAAGTGGATCGCGGGAAGCCAGGCCTTCAAGGACGCCCTGACGTTCGTCGAAACGGTCTACGAGGAGAAGCTGGGCCCGGACGTGTCGGACGCGCTGGACCCGAACGTCGCGACCCGCGTCCGCGGCGAGTGGCTCCCCCAGGGCAAGTTGGGCATCAACCTCGACGGCTCCTGGCTCCCCCAGGACTGGCTGCCGGGCAGCGGTCACGAATGGACGGAGTGGTCGACGAAGCTGGGCCTGGCGGCGATGCCGACCCAGAACGGCCAGGCGCCGGGCAAGGTGAGCATGTCGGGCGGCTGGACGTGGGCGATCCCGGCGAAGGCCGGCAACCCCGACCTGGCCTTCGAGTTCATCAAGACGATGCAGACGAAGGCGAACGCCCAGAAGTGGTACATCGCCAACTCGGGCATCGCGGTCCGCAAAGACGTGGCGGCAGACCCGGCATACGTGGACGCCCAGCCCGGCATCAAGTTCTTCACGGACCTGGTCGCGAGCACGCACTACCGCCCGGCGTATCCGGCGTACCCGAAGGTCTCGACGGCCATCCAGGAGGCGATGGAGGGCGTGACGACGGGCGACGCGTCGGTGGAGGAGGCGGCGAGCGCGTACGACGAGGCACTGAAGTCGGCGACGAACAACCAGGTCGTAGAGAAACGGTGAGCGTGACCATGCGCTCATTTCCCCGAACGCTGACGCGGGCGCTTCCGGTCACACCGGCGGTGGTCCTGCTTCTCCTCTTCCTCGCCGGCCCGATCGCGTACTGCGCCTACATCGCCTTCACCGACCTTGAGTTGACGGGCCAGGCCGAGTCGTCGTTCATCGGCTTCGAGAACTTCCGTACGGCGTTCAAGGACGAGGCGTTCCTGAACGCCGTATGGCTGACCCTGGTGTTCACGGTCCTGTCGTCCCTCATTGGCCAGAACACGCTGGGCCTGGCGCTGGCGTCGCTGATGCAGCGCGCGTCGAAGCCGGTGCGGACATTGGTGGGCGGGATCGTGATCACGGCGTGGGTACTGCCGGAGGTGGTGGCGGGGTTCCTGCTGTACGCCTTCTTCCGGAGGGAGGGCACCCTCAACGCCATCCTGGACTGGCTCCATCTCCCGTCCCAGAACTGGCTGTTCACGTTGCCGATCCTGGCGGTGTCGTTCGCGAACGTGTGGCGGGGAACAGCCTTCTCGATGCTGGTGTACTCGGCCGCGCTGAACGAGATCCCGAAGGAGATCACGGAGGCGGCGGAGGTGGACGGCGCGGGCGGCTGGCGCCGCCTGTGGCACATCACGCTCCCGATGATCCGACGGTCGATCGGCACGAACCTGATGCTGAACACGCTGCAGACGCTGTCGGTCTTCGGGCTGATCTGGGTGATGACGAGGGGCGGCCCGGGGAACAGAAGCCAGACGCTGCCTCTCTTCATGTACGAACAGGCCTTCCAGAAAAGCATGATCGGGTACGGCACGGCGGTGGCCCTGCTGTTGCTGGTGGTGGGCTCGCTGTTCTCGGTCCTGTACATGCGCCTGCTGCGTACGGAGGTGTGAGGTGACGACGCTCAACTCCCGCCGCACCAGCCGCCGTCTGGCTGCGGACGCGAGTCTGCTGGCGGTGGCGGCGGCTTTCGTCCTCCCTCTGGCGTGGGTGGTCCTGTCGTCCCTGGACCCGCACGCGGACCTGCGGGTGAAGGCCCCCGACGGCCTGACGCTGGACAACTTCGACGCGGTGCTGACCCCGGACATCACCTTCACTCCGCTTCTCAACAGCCTGATCCTGTGCGGGAGCGCGACCCTGCTGACGGTGGTGTGCGCGGCGCTGGCGGCGTACCCGCTGTCGCGGTTCCGCTCTCGCTTCAACCGCCCGTTCCTGCTGACGATCCTGTTCGCGACCAGCCTGCCGATCACAGCGATCATGGTGCCGGTGTACGCACTGTTCGTTCAGGTGGACCTGATCGACACCATGCAGGGCACG
This sequence comes from Streptomyces kryoterrae, assembly GCF_054072135.1. Lineage (NCBI taxonomy): Bacteria > Bacillati > Actinomycetota > Actinomycetes > Kitasatosporales > Streptomycetaceae > Streptomyces > Streptomyces kryoterrae. Next base: position 3,100,116 of record NZ_CM133358.1, read on the forward strand.
ATCCTCTTCTTCGCGGCATCCCAACTCCCGTTCGCCATCTGGCTGATGAAGAACTTCATGGACGGCGTCCCGAAGGAGCTGGAGGAGGCCGCGTGGACGGACGGGGCGTCATCGTTCCAGTCGCTGATCCGGATCGTACTGCCGCTGATGGGGCCGGGCGTGGCGGTGGTGACGGTGTTCTCGTTCGTGGTGATGTGGGGGAACTTCTTCGTGCCGTTCATGCTGCTGCTGACGCCGGATCAGATGCCGGCGAGCGTGAGCATCAATGACTTCTTCGGGAATCGGGGGACGGTTGTTTATGGGCAGTTGGCTGCCTTTTCGGTTGTTTACTCGACGCCGGTGATTCTCTTGTATGTGCTGGTGGCGCGGCGGGTCGGTGGGGGGTTCGCTCTGGGTGGGGCAGTCAAGGGGTGAGGGAAACGGATTCGACTATTCGACGGGGGGGGCAGAACACATGGACAACGACCATCCGCATGCCTGGCCAGGTCCGGTGCCCGAGCAGGGGCTCTTCTCACTGGCTGACCTGGAACCAGCGTTGATCAAGGACCTCTCCACGCGGTCGGTCGAACTGTTCCGCGACCCGAACACCCACGACCGCCCGCTGGAGGGCCAGGCCGCCGGTGTGCTGTTCACCAGGACCTCCACGCGCACCCGTACCGCCTTCACGGTCGGCGCCATCCGTCTGGGCGGCACCGCCGTCCCCTTCGGTCCGCACGATCTCCAACTCAACACCGGGGAAGCGCTGGAGGACACCGGGCGGGTGCTCGGTTCGATGCTCGACGCTCTGGTCGCCCGCACCGCGGGGCCGCTGGACGAACTCAGGGTGCTGTCCCGCCAGGGTCACCTCCCGGTGGTCAACGCCATGGCGGCGCAGGAGAATCCCAGCCAGGGCCTGTGCGACCTCGCGACACTCCGCCTGGTCCTCGGCGATCCCACCGGGGTGAACCTGCTCTACGTGGGCGAGGGCAACAACACGGCGGTGGCCCTAGCCCACGGCCTCGCCGCCGTACCGGACGCACACGTCACCTTTGCCACGCCTGTCGGATACGGCGTGCCGCAACGCGAGCTGAGAGTCGCGACCAGGCACGCCGAGGCGGTCGGGGCGACAGTCGAACAGATTCACGATCTGGCGCTGGCCCCGAAGGACGTGGACGTCGTCTACACGACCCGCTGGCAGACCACCGGCACCCAGAAGTCGGACCCCGCCTGGCGTGAGGCGTTCCGCCCCTTCCACGTGGACGACGCCTTCCTGGGACGCAGGCCGCGTGCGTTGTTCATGCACGATCTGCCCGCCCACCGTGGTGAGGAGGTCAGCGGACAGGTCCTCGACGGCCTGCGGTCACTGGCGTGGACCCAGGCGTCGATGAAACTGGCCAGTGCCATGACGATCCTGGAATGGACCACCGCGCCGCACGGTTGATCACCCCTTCACGGACCGAGGTTGCCATGCTCGACATCTCGCGTGTCGTCGCCTACGAGCACCTGCGGGCGGATGATCTCGTCAAACCCCCGTCCGTACAGGTGTTCTTCGACCCAGCCGATACGGAGACCGGAATCTGGGCCACCCGGGATCTCATCACAGCGGGATGTGGGGTGCTTGACCTCGGCTCGGGCAGTGGCGCCGCAGCAGCGGCAGTGGCTCGGGCCGGTGCACGGGTGCACGGCGTGGACCGAGGCACGGAGACAGTCGCATGGGCGTCCGAGCGCTACGCCTCCCGAGGAACCGACCCAAGGGTCACCTTCGCCCTCGGTGACTTCTCCGTACTGTCCGCCGAGGAGTTGATGGCCACTGCGCCAAAGCCGCTCCCCCGCCCACTGGTCATCACCAGCAACCCACCGTATGTCCCCCTCCCGGCACGGCGAAACGCACCGCGTCCGTCCATCGACGGCGGGACGGACGGGTTGAGACTGCTCCCGGCGGTCATCGGACACTGCCGTTCGCTGCGGAGCGATCTCGCGCTCACCATCGGAAGCTACTCAACTCCGCGCAGGGCCGCGCGGCTGTTGGAGGCAGCCGGGCTGTACATCCACGCCATCACGCTGTGTCCGCTCGCACTGGGTGACTTCACGCTGCGCAACATCGAGCGGGTGCGGGCGCTCGAAGAGCGGGGCGAGGCCGTTCTGTGGCGGCGGAAGCCGCTCGAACCTCCCGCCTACTTCGCGATGGGGCTCGCCTGCCGCTGGGGCCGGGCGGCCGTGCCGCGCGACCGCGGTCGCCAGGTGCGCCCCTGGAGCGGGGAAGACCTCATACGGCTGCTGCGGACCGCCGCCGCGTCACGAACCCCTCGGCTGGAGGCGCTGGACGAACTGCCCCCGGCCGGCCGGCCCGGGCCGGTGAGGGTGCTGGATCTTCCGGCACGGGCCGACCGTCACCACTGGTGAACGCGTCCCCCGTCCGCTGTCAGTCCGCCGCGGCGCCCGCACCCGTGCTCTCCCTACCGCGTCCGCCTGTTCCCGTGGTCGGGCAGCCGTTGGCACTACGGGCCTGCTTCTTCTCGAAGAGAGCGCCGATGAGATAGACGCACTGGGGCTCGGCCTTGAGATCGCGGACATTGTCCAGCCTCAGAATGGCAAGGTTGCGGTCGTCGCCGATGCGCGATCTGCTAAAGGTGATCGCCCCGGTGGCGCCCTTGAATGTCATCTCCCGGAACTGCTGGGCCACCGCTCCTCGGTCCGGCCGGAAAGTGCCCTGCGGCGGGTGCAGTCGGCGTCGCATCTGTTCGATCGCCTCCACGAAGAGCCCGGCCCCGTCATAGGCGAGTCCGGAAAGCTCGGCCGGCCACAACAGAGCCGGTGCCCTGTGCTTGCCCATGGTCTTGGCGAGTCCCTTGTGGAGGTCGCTGTAACCCGCGCAGAAGGTGTTGAGCGGCGATCCCCCACCCACCAGCGGCGCGGGAGTGCCTTCTTTGAGGCAGGGTGGACCGGCCAGGGTCACCAGGCTGCCCATCCCGACGTACGACACCGACAGCCCAGCCAGCTTCGGGTTCCTGCGGTTCTTCGCCTGCGCGATGAACCGTGACACCGAGTCGTCGGCGATGATCCGCGGCAGTTGGTCGCGGTTGTAGCAGGCCACCCCGGTGAGAAAGTCTCCGAAGTCGTCCTCGCGCCCCGCGTAATAGATGATCTCGTCGCTCCGGTCCGCCGGGACGCCGCACAGGGGGGCGCGATCCGTCGGCGAGTACGTCCAGGGCTCGTCCCCGGACGCGACCTTGGCCTTCTTGAGCGTGCTGTGCACCGCTTCGACCAGGGTCTTGACGTAGTTGTCGCCGCTGCTCAGCTCCGGATGGTAGACCGTGACCTTTTTCGCGTGCACGTACAGGGCGTATTTGGTGAGCAGTTCGGCCTGGCGCGGGTTACCGGGAACCAACTGGAAGTACAGGGGAGAGCGGTCCGCGAGGCCGGTCCCGGTGAGCGTCGTGCCGACGGCCGGAATGCCCGCGAGGCCGAGTTGGGTGATCGCCTCCTCCGTTTCGGCAACGGTGCGGTCGAGGCCCAGCACGCCGAGAATGGTCGGATCGGACGCGAAGAGCGGGCGCAGCATCTCGCGCACGACCTGGGGGGCCTTCTTCATCCCGCTCCCGCCGTTGGCGACGATCACCCGGAGCAGCGGCAACGACTTGGATTCCACGTTCTGCTGGCTCTGCCTCAGGTACAGGCCTTCCAGTTCCTCCGCGGAGGCGTCCTCTGTGTCCGGGGCGGCCTCCGAGTGCGTCAGCCCGACGAAGTACACGATGCCGATGTACGAGCGCCTGGCGTCCTCCTCATGCAACTGCTCGGCCCGCCGGTTCTGTTCGAAGATCGCTCTCTGGGCGCCCTGCAACCGCTCATCGGTGCCGAAGACCTGCGAGTCGTTGTCGCTGTAGCCGATGCACTGCGTGTCCTTCGGACCGAACTTGGCCAGTCGCACCGCGACCCCGTCGGTGAACCGGGGGCGGAAGTAGGAGCAGTTGGCCGCCCAGTAGTCCTGCACGTTGTGAAAGGCGGGTACCAGTGCCAGCACCAGGGCGATGACCAGCGGCCCCTCGATCAGGCCACGCCGGGCCAGCTGTGGGACCGGGCGAGAGCGGAAGTCGGCGGCCACGTCCCACGCGGTGCGGTCGTCCCTGGGGAGCGACCGGGTGTGGGCGGGCTCGACGGGATGGGGCAGCCGGACCCGGAAGTACCGGGCGTCCTTGACGAGTTGCTGACGTCTACTCGGCAGAGTGCGCTGCCATTCCGACAACGCGTGGTCCGCTTCGACCGGGTCGACGACCTCGCACTCCATTTCGGCCGCCGCCGGCGGAGCCTCGTCGCTCGCGGCGACGATGAACAGGGGATCGAGCTCGCCGGTTTCGTTACGAACCTCATTGATCAGTTGGAGCAGTTCCCAGCCGCCGTTCTGCTCGCTGACATTGTCGAGCAGAACGGTCAGATACCCGGTGCGGCGCCATCCTGACCGCTTCGGCACAATCCTCCACCGGCGACGCCGGTAAGCGAGCCTTAGATCCTCAAGAAAAGCGTGGACGAGCAGCTTCTTGATCTGCTCCAGGCTTTCGGAGCCACGCCGGTCAAGGGTGAGCCGTTCGGCGAAGCCCAGGAAGTTCACCGAATGCCGGGGGATCATGTAATTCTGCCGCCTGATGAACCACCGCGATTCCCTGCTCAGCCCCGGCACTCGTGCCTCCAGCCAGCGGAAGCCGACACGGCGACCTACCCACAGCAGAAAGCGCAGACCGATCCGTGTCGCCCCGCTGGTCGTCCCGTCGATCGCGCTGGAGAGTTCACTGGAATCCGCGGGCTGCCTCTCCTTGCCGCTCCACTGCCGCAGAAGTCGGATCACGGGCCGGTCGTTGCGCCCCTGCGACGGAGGCAACGGCTGGCCGGTGAGCCAGTCCGCAAGCCGGTAGTAGTCGAACCGGGTCAACTGTCCGGTCCCGAACCGGTCTGCGGCGAGGCTGACGCTCATGACGTCCAGCAACGGAAGGAGAGGCATTTCCTCCCTGAGGGGCGGGACCTCGGAAGGATCTCCCGCCGCCGTCCACCGGTGCCTCGACTGCTCCTGCGCGGTGTCCGCGTCGACAAAGGCGTGCGGCACCCTTGGCTGCGAAGCTCTTTCCAGTCGCGCCGCGAGTGCGGTGAGGAATCCATCCGGACCCGCCTCGCGCTGCAGGCAGAGCAAGGGCAATGGCTGGTCACCACGCCTTTCGTGCTCCAACGGCCGGGAGAGGAAACGTGGTCTCTCGGTCAGTCCCTTGATCAGTGACAAGAGCGTATGGACACCGGCGAAAACTGGTTCTACCGCCACCGTCTATCCTCCCGAGTTGCAGAATCGCGCACCACACACCGGATCAAGTCGATGAAGTTGCCGAGCGCGCGAGGCAGTCGACAAAACATTCGCAAGTGATATCGAATTATCGACCAGCGGCCCGTGTTCGATTTATGTGCGCACCACACTTGCAATCGGGACAATCCTAGGGATGTCCACGCGCCTTCTTTTTGGCCGTTATCCGATTGAGACCCGAGAATTTCCTTCCGCGAAATCAATATCCACAGGAAGCGACGCTTCCACTTCACGGCACGCCCGCTCCACCTGGCCAACATTCGTTATGCACAAGCACATTGGCGGATCACGGAACGTGCAGGAGAAAAGGAGAACGGCCGACGACGAGGGTCGACCCCGAAGCCGGCGGGCGTCACACCGCCTGGAACAGGCGGCCACGGAGCGCTGGGCGACACGACGGACTTCCAGACGTACTTCAAGCCGTCACTGTGCCAGGAGCAGCGCGTTCATGGCTCCTGCGTCGCGGAGTTCGCCAGGGATCCTCCCACGCCTGGTACCGGTGAGCGGCTGCGCGCTACAGCGCGCGGAGCCGCCAACGCCGTATAACGCGGTATCGCCCTCACCGCGCCCGGCCGATCCGAGCACTCCCGAGGGCATCGCCTCGACGGTCGCGTTCCCCGCCTCCGCGATGCCCGCTACATCACCGGGCAGAGCCTGTCCGTCGACGGCGGCCTCTTCGCCCACGCGCCCTACGTCTCGTCTTGACGACATTTTGGGTCGAGAAGGCGACAGCAGGAGCGAGAACCGCCTCACACCTCAGGCAACACCCCAGCCCTGAACGGCTCCACCCCCACAACCCGCCGCACCCGCGTCACCTCGATGAGCAGCATCACGCGCCGCTCCCCCGGCAGCAGCCACGGATACCGGTCCTCGTTGATGTACTTCTTGGTGAGCCGGTCCATGGAACGTTCCGCCTCCTCGCCCTCCACGAACCGCACCACGCGCCCCCGGATCTCCGCACGGTCGTACGGGTTCTCGGGGTCGTGGTGCGAGAGCGAGACGTGGGGATTGCGGCGGAGGTTCTCCTCCTTCACGCGGCCGATGGCCGTGTTGACCATGACGTGGTCGCCCTCGATGTCGACCCACATCGGCGACACCTGCGGCATACCGTCCGCACCGACCGTCGCGAGGTGCCAGAAGTTCGGGGCGAGCAGGCGCTCCCGTATGTGCCCCTCGATCTTCTCCGGCTCACCACTCACAGGACCACCACTTTCCGACGCCACCATGCGCCCTCCAGAACCCGCCAAGCCACCCACCCCGGCAACCCGGCCCCAGTCCGACCGCAACCCGCAGCCTCCGGTCACGGTACGCGCCCCAGCCTCCCAATAAGCCCAACATGCCCAGCTGAACGCGTACTTGACGCTCGCACACCCATCGGACTCAAGGGAGAGACGGCCCCCACGGCAGTTACCGCAAAAGCGACAAGACACCGGCGACCCGCCATCGGACCGCACATTTCACGCCGCCCCTACTCGCCAGTCACCCGCCCCACACCACCCCACCGAACCCCCCACCACACCGCACCCACCTTCGACACTCGCCCACAGCGCCGACACCGCAACCACCGCAAGCCCTCGCCCGCCCACCGACGAACGCCCGCGCATATGCCCCACCACCTTGCCGTTCGCACGATCGGTCACCTGCGAAAGCCGTCCGCGCACTCCTACCCAGCCCCCCACCCCACGAGCCCCGGGCCGGCACTGGACCGACTGGAATCGCCCCCAACCCGTAGCTTCCTACAATCCGTGATTGTGGCCGAACAGAACGTAGTCACCGCCGCCCCGCACCCCTAGCTTGTGGCGCGTGCGCCGACCCCCAGTTCCGCCTCCACCGCCCACGCCGCCGACCCCGCCCTTCGACGCCCACGCCGCCCGCAGACTCCGTACGGCCCTCGGAATGGGCCCCGAACACGTCGCGTACGGAATGCGGGTCTCGTTCGGGCTGCCGTACATCACGCCCGACCACGTGATCGCCTGGGAGCGCAACATCATGGCCCCGGGCACCAGTGAACTCACCGCTCTCGCCGGGGTGTTGTGGTGTGCCCCCGGCGAACTCATCGGCCGTCCCCAGACCTTGCGCGAGCACCGTGCCGCGCGCGGGCTGACCGCCGAGGACGTCGCTCGTGCCGTCGGGCTCGAACTCCTCGTCTACGTACGGATGGAGGAGAGCGGCGAGTGGCGCGGCACCGAGCGGCAGTCCGCGATTCTCGCCGAGGTGCTCGAACTCTCGCTCGCCGGCTTCATGACCCTGACCGGCCTCGACGGCAAGCTCGCCGGCCTGCTGCGCAGCGCGGTAACGACGCGCTGGCAGGCGTACGTCCGGCCCGTCAACAAGATGGTGCCGCTGAACCGGCGCCTCCTGGAGAGCACCCTCCAGGAGCTCCACCGCTACTACCAGGGGCAGTTGGCCGCCACCCTGACCTGGTCGGACGGCTCCGCGGCGACCGAGGCGAGTCACATCGGACGCGACTTCCTCGACCGGATCGTGGAGCACTTCTGGGCGAGGGTCGACTCCAACATCCCCAACAGCCCGAACACCCGCTGACCGACCTGACCTCCTGGACAGCCCTGGCCGCCCCGACCTAGAACACCGACTCCGCCTCGTCCATCCGGTCCTTCGGGACCGTCTTCAGCTCGGTGACCGCCTCCGCCAGCGGAACCATCACCACGTCCGTCCCGCGCAGCGCTGTCATCCGCCCGAACTGGCCCTGGTGCGCGGCCTCCACCGCGTGCCAGCCGAACCGGGTCGCGAGGACGCGGTCGTACGCGGTGGGCGTGCCGCCGCGCTGGATGTGGCCGAGGATGACCGGCTTGGCCTCCTTGCCGAGCCGTCGTTCCAGCTCGTACGCCAGTGCCGTACCGATGCCCTGGAAGCGCTCGTGGCCGAACTGGTCGATCGCGCCGTGGCCGTAGTCCATGCTGCCCTCGGCGGGGTGGGCGCCCTCGGCGACGCAGATGACGGCGAACTTCTTGCCGCGCGAGAACCGTTCCTCGATCATTTTCACGAGGTGAGCGGGGTCGAAGGGGCGCTCGGGGAGGCAGATGCCGTGCGCGCCGGCGGCCATGCCGGACTCCAGGGCGATCCAGCCGGCGTGCCGGCCCATGACCTCGACGACCATCACGCGCTGATGCGACTCGGCGGTGGTCTTCAGGCGGTCCATCGCCTCTGTCGCGACACCCACCGCCGTATCGAAGCCGAATGTGCGGTCCGTCGACGAGATGTCGTTGTCGATCGTCTTCGGGACACCGACCACCGGCAGGCGCGCATCGCTCAGCATCCGGGCCGCCGTCAGCGTGCCCTCGCCGCCGATCGGGATCAGTACGTCGATACCGAACTCGCGGGCCATGTCCTGCGCGTTCTCGCAGGCCTCGCGCAGCCGGTCGCGCTGGAGCCGGGAGGAGCCGAGGATGGTGCCGCCGCGGGCGAGGATGCCGCTGACGTCGTCGAGGTCGAGGCTGCGGTAGCGGCCGTCGAGGAGCCCTGCGTAACCGTCCTCGAAGCCGATGACCTCGTCGTCGTACTGGGTGACCGCTCGGTGCACAACCGACCGGATCACTGCGTTCAGGCCCGGACAGTCGCCGCCTGCGGTGAGAACTCCGATGCGCATCGTGCTCTGTCTCCTGCTCGCTGTGATCGGTCTGACTCGGTCTGATCGCTCTGGTTGCCTGTGATGCCGGTGAGCCATTCCAATTGTTTCACGCCCTGGCCGGACCCTCGATCCTGGCGGGCGCCTTAGCCAGCGCCGCGGGTACTGTCAAGAGGGTTCCGCTCACCGCGGTGAGCCATATTCGCGAGCGAGGAAACGGAGAGCACGCGTGACGACCCGCAGCGTGTACGTGACCGGGATCGACCGGGGCGACGGCCGCCAGGTCGTCGAGCTGGGGGTCATGGAACTCCTGACCCGGCAGGTCGACCGCGTGGGCGTCTTCCGCCCCCTGGTGCACGACAACCCGGACCGTCTCTTCGAGCTGCTGCGCGCCCGCTACCGCCTCTCCCAGGACCCGGCGACCGTGTACGGCATGGACTACCCGGAGGCGTCCGCGCTCCAGGCCGAGCAGGGCACCGACGAACTCGTCTCCACCCTCGTCGACCGCTTCCTGCGCGTCGCCCGCGAGTACGACGTCGTCCTCGTCCTCGGCACCGACTTCGCCGACACCCAGTTCCCGGACGAGCTGGCCCTCAACGCCCGCCTCGCGAACGAGTTCGGCGCGTCCGTCGTCGCGGTCGTGGGCGGACGCGACCAGACCGCCGAGTCGGTGCTCGCCGAGACACGCAACGCGTACCGCGCGTACGAGGCGCTGGGCTGCGACGTCCTCGCCATGGTCGCCAACCGTGTCGCCCGCGAGGACCGCGCCGCGATAGCCACGGGCCTCGACTCCCGTCTCCCCGTGCCCTGTTACGTCCTCCCCGACGAGCCCGCCCTCTCCGCGCCGACGGTCGCCCAGATCACCCAGGCGCTCGGCGGCACAGTGCTCCTCGGCGACGACTCGGGTCTCGCCCGTGACGCGCTCGGCTTCGTCTTCGGCGGCGCGATGCTGCCCAACTTCCTGACCGCGCTGACCCCCGGCTGCCTGGTCGTCACCCCAGGTGACCGCGCCGACCTGGTCGTCGGGGCCCTGGCCGCACACAGCGCCGGTACGCCGCCCATCGCGGGCGTCCTGCTGACGCTGAACGAGCGCCCGAGCGACGAGGTCCTCACCCTCGCCGCCCGTCTCGCCCCCGGCACCCCGGTCGTCTCGGTCGCCGGCACGAGTTTCCCGATCGCCGCCCAACTCTTCTCCCTGGAGGGGAAGTTGAACGCGGCCACTCCGCGCAAGGCGGAGACGGCGCTGGGCCTCTTCGAACGCCACGTGGATACGACCGAACTCCTCAAGCGCGTCTCCGCACCCAGCAGCGACCGTGTCACGCCCATGATGTTCGAGCACAAGCTCCTCGAACGCGCCCGCGCCGACAAGCGCCGGGTCGTCCTCCCCGAGGGCACCGAGGAACGCGTTCTGCACGCCGCCGAGGTGCTGCTGCGCCGGGGCGTGTGCGACCTGACGCTGCTCGGCCCGGTCGACGCCATCCGCAAGAAGGCCGCCGACCTGGGCATCGACCTCGGCGGCACCCAGCTGATCGACCCGCAGACCTCCGAGCTGCGGGACACGTTCGCCGAGAAGTACGCCGGGTTCCGCGCCCACAAGGGCGTCACGGTGGAACTCGCCTACGACGTCGTCTCCGACGTCAACTACTTCGGCACCCTGATGGTCCAGGAGGGCCTGGCCGACGGCATGGTGTCGGGATCGGTGCACTCCACGGCCGCGACGATCCGGCCCGCCTTCGAGATCATCAAGACCAAGCCGGACGCGGCCATCGTGTCCTCGGTGTTCTTCATGTGTCTGGCCGACAAGGTCCTCGTCTACGGCGACTGCGCGGTCAACCCCGACCCGAACGCCGAGCAGTTGGCCGACATCGCCATCCAGTCGGCGGCCACCGCCGAGCAGTTCGGCGTGGCGCCGAGGATCGCGATGCTGTCGTACTCGACTGGCACTTCGGGATCGGGTGCCGACGTCGACAAGGTGCGGGAGGCCACGGAACTGGTGCGCTCGCGGCGCCCGGACCTCCGTGTCGAAGGCCCGATCCAGTACGACGCGGCCGTGGAACCGACCGTGGCCGCCACCAAGCTGCCCGGTTCCGAAGTCGCGGGCCAGGCAAGCGTGTTGATCTTCCCGGACCTCAACACCGGCAACAACACCTACAAGGCTGTGCAGCGTTCGGCCGGCGCGATCGCCGTCGGCCCGGTCCTCCAGGGCCTGCGCAAGCCGGTCAACGACCTGTCCAGGGGCGCCCTGGTCCCGGACATCGTCACCACGGTCGCGATCACGGCGATCCAGGCCCAGACCACCGATTCCGTCCCCAGCCAGGTCCCCACTCAGAAGGCATCCCACCAGTGACCGCGACCCGCGTCCTCGTCCTCAACTCCGGCTCGTCCTCGCTGAAGTACCAGCTGCTCGACATGCGCGACAGCAGCCGGCTCGCCGTGGGCCTGGTGGAACGCATCGGCGAGGAGACGTCCCGTCTGAAGCACACCCCGCTGGCGACCGGCGGCGCGTCGCGCGAGCGCACGGGCCCGATCGCCGACCACGAGGCGGCCCTGAAGGCGGTGGCGGAGGAACTGGCGAAGGACGAACTGGGCCTGGACTCACCTCAATTGGCGGCCATCGGCCACCGGGTGGTGCACGGCGGCCTGACCTTCACCGAGCCGACGGTCATCGACGACTCGGTCCTGGCGGAGATCGAGCGCCTGATCCCGGTGGCCCCGCTGCACAACCCGGCCAACCTCACCGGCATCCGTACGGCCCAGACCCTGCGCCCCGACCTCCCCCAGGTGGCGGTCTTCGACACGGCCTTCCACACCACGATGCCGGAGTCGGCGGCCCGCTACGCGATCGACGTGAAGACGGCCGACGAGCACCGCATCAGGCGGTACGGGTTCCACGGCACGTCCCACGCGTACGTGTCGAGGGAGACGGCGCGGCTCCTGGGCCGGGCACCCGAGGACGTGAACGTGATCGTGCTGCACCTGGGCAACGGGGCGTCCGCGTCGGCCGTACGGGGTGGCAGGTGCGTGGACACCTCCATGGGGCTGACGCCACTGGAGGGGTTGGTGATGGGAACCCGGTCCGGTGACCTGGACCCGGCCGTCATCTTCCATTTGACGCGTGTTGGCGGAATGTCCACGGACGAGATCGACACTCTTCTCAACAAGAAGAGCGGCCTGCTCGGTCTGTGCGGAGACAACGACATGCGGGAAATCCGCCGCCGTATCGACGAGGGCGGCACGGACGCCCCGGCGGCCCGGCTGGCCTTCGACATCTACATCCACCGCCTGAAGAAGTACATCGGCGCCTATTACGCGGTACTCGGCCGGGTGGACGCCATCGCGTTCACGGCCGGAGTGGGCGAGAACGCGGCGCCGGTGCGCGAGGCGGCGGTGGCGGGCCTGGAGGGCCTCGGCGTGGCCGTGGACGGCGCCCTGAACGCCGTACGGAGCCAGGAGGCCCGGCTGATCTCGCCCGCGGGCTCCCCGGTCGCGGTGGCGGTCGTCCCGACGGACGAGGAGCTGGAGATCGCGACACAGACGTACGCGCTGGTGGGATCGGCGAGCGCGTGAGAACGGACAACTGAAGACACTTAACGGATATTGGACGAACATTGGGAAACATCTGGCAGACATTGCCGGAAGAGCCTCACCTGAGCGCTATCCCGCCCCTTTGTGTTCAGTCCGTGCTTCTACGTCGTCCACCAGGCGGAATATTCCGAAGCGAAACAAACCGATAGGATCGCCCCATGCGCCGTTCGAAAATCGTTTGTACTCTCGGCCCCGCGGTCGACTCCCAAGAAATGCTCGTCTCGCTGATCGAGGCCGGCATGAACGTGGCCCGTTTCAACTTCAGCCACGGCACGCACGCCGAGCACCAGGGCCGGTACGACCGGGTCAGGGCCGCCGCCAAGGAGACCGGCCGGGCCATCGGTGTCCTCGCCGACCTGCAGGGCCCCAAGATCCGCCTGGAGACCTTCGCGGAGGGCCCCGTCGAGCTGGTGCGGGGCGACGAGTTCGTGATCACCACCGAGGACGTCCCCGGTGACAAGACCATCTGCGGTACGACGTACAAGGGCCTCCCGGGTGATGTGTCGCGCGGCGACCAGATCCTGATCAACGACGGCAACGTCGAGCTGAAGGTCGTGGACGTCGAGGGTCCGCGGGTGAAGTCGATCGTCATCGAGGGCGGCGTCATCTCGGACCACAAGGGCATCAACCTGCCCGGCGCGGCCGTGAACGTCCCGGCCCTCTCCGAGAAGGACATCGACGACCTGCGCTTCGCCCTGCGCATGGGCTGCGACCTGGTCGCCCTGTCGTTCGTCCGCGACGCCGGTGACGTGAACGACGTCCACAAGATCATGGACGAGGAGGGTCGCCGCGTCCCGGTCATCGCCAAGGTGGAGAAGCCGCAGGCGGTGGACAACATGGAGGCCGTCGTCGCGGCCTTCGACGGTGTGATGGTGGCCCGTGGCGACCTCGCCGTCGAGTACCCCCTCGAAAAGGTCCCGATGGTGCAGAAGCGCCTGGTGGAGCTGTGCCGGCGCAACGCCAAGCCGGTGATCGTCGCGACCCAGATGATGGAGTCGATGATCACCAACTCGCGCCCGACGCGCGCCGAGGCGTCCGACGTGGCGAACGCGATCCTGGACGGCGCGGACGCGGTCATGCTGTCCGCGGAGTCGTCGGTCGGCGCGTATCCGCTGGAGACGGTCCGCACGATGTCGAAGATCGTGGCGGCGGCGGAGGAGGAGCTCCTCTCCAAGGGCCTCCAGCCCCTCGTCCCCGGCAAGAAGCCGAAGACCCAGGGCGGCTCGGTCGCCCGCGCGGCCTGCGAGATCGCCGACTTCCTCGGCGGCACGGGCCTGGTGGCCTTCACCAAGTCCGGCGACACGGCCCGCCGCCTCTCCCGCTACCGCGCGGCCCAGCCGATCGTCGCCTTCACCACCGACGAGGGCACCCGCAACCAGCTCGCCCTGAGCTGGGGCGTCGACTCGTACGTCGTCCCGTTCGTCAACAGCACGGACGAGATGGTCTCCCTGGTCGACCAGGAGATGCTGAAGCTGGGCCGCTTCAACATCGGCGAGGTCGTCGTCATGACAGCCGGCTCCCCGCCCGGCGTCCCGGGCACGACGAACATGGTCCGGGTGCATCACTTGGGCGAGGGCGAACACGCCTGACGTGACGCCGCTGTACGGCCGCGAGGGCGCCTCCTGTTGTACGTGACAGGGGGCGCCCTCCGCCGTACGGGGTGCGCCGGGCGCGCTAGAGAAGGTGATCCGCTTTGCCGGCTTTGATGTCCTGGATGAGGGTGCGGAGGGCTTCTCGGGTGTCGGTGAGGTAGGTGTCTTCCTGACCGGCGATGGCGATGTAGGCGTTGCCGGTGGGGTCGGTGCCTATGCGGAAGCAGTTGGCGCCTTCGGCGCAGTACGGCTCTTCCCAGGTGATGTCAGGCATGGAAACTCCTCAGAGTTGGCGGGCGATGCCGTGGATGAAGTCGCGGGACGCGTCGGCCGAGAGCGATGCGGCTTCCATCCAGTCCAATTGGGCGCGGTACTTGTCGAGTTGAGAAACCCCGTGGGTGAACTCGGGACCGTGAGCCGAGTCCAGCTCCACGGTGTCGAGTTGGGGGACGGGACCTTCGGCGTAGATCACCGCTTGCCCCGCACCGGGAAACGCCCCCGCCTTGAAGGGGATCACGCGCACGCCGACATTGTTGTGCTCGGACACATCGCACAGGCGCTCCAACTGGCCGCGCATCACCTTGGCTCCGCCGTACTCGACGCGCAGTGCGGCCTCGTGCACGTATCCGACGTAGGTGATCGGCTCATCCCTGTACAGCACCTGCTGCCGTTGCAGGCGAAGGGCCACGCGCAGCTCGACCTCTGCTGGTGAAAGGGGTGGCAGGGCGGCACCGAACAGAGTGCGGGCGTAGCCGTCGGTCTGAAGCAGGCCCGGCAGGATCAGCGACAGACCGACCCGCACACTCCTGCAGTGCCATTCCAGTTCCGCGATGTCGAGGAGCCCTGCGGGGATTTGCCCCCGGTACACCTCCCACCAGCCGCGCGTACGCGTCCCGACCATGTCGACCAGAGCGTCGATGTACGCCTTGTCGTGGCAGGCGTAGTTGCAGGCCAGGGTCCGCAGTCGGTCTGCGCTGATGGCCCGGACCCCGGACTCGATGTTGGACACCTTCGTCCGGTCCAGCCCGAGCAACCCGGCGGCGTATTCCGTGGTCACGTCTGCTGCGAGACGCATCTTGCGCAGTTCGGCGCCCAAGCGCTTCTGGCGTTCCGTAGGTGTTGACCTCGGCGGCATGTGTCATTTCCTCCTGCGGGTGCGGCGCAAGTCTGCCCTCTGGATGCCGTGTTGGTCCACCAGGCTAGTGGTAATTCCGGAGACTAGGTGGCAAAGAGCCACTCGATACGTCTACAGTCAGTGATGCACCGCTTACGCCCAGCACTGAACGGAAGCGCATCGCGCGAGCCTGCCCGGGTTCTCATTCCCTGGGAGGGGCGGGCTCGCGTCAGGGAGACAGGCCACTGGTCGGGGTTGCAGGCGTGCACATCAAGTCCGTTGTCCAGCAAGGGAGTCAGCCATGTCCGCATCGGTCACCGTCTCGGCCTGCCCCATCTCCACCGACCTGTCGGAGACACCACCGCCGTCCCCGGACACCCTCGCCTACAGCTTCACCGTGCCCGCCGGAGCGGCGAGTTCGCGGGTGGTACGGGCCACGACACGGGTCGTCCTGCGGGCGCACGGACTGGCCGGCATGACGGACGCCGCCGTGCAGGTCGTCGCCGAACTGACCGCCTGCGCCTGCCGGTTCGCGGCCAACGACTCCGTGTACGTGTCCCTGCGCTTCCGGGACGGCGAGCTACAAGTGATCCTCTACGACGGCCACCAACTGCACGACCACCCCCGACTGGCCGCCGCTTGCGACGAGCGGAGGGGAGATGCGCTCCGGGTGCTCGGGTGCGTGGTGGAGGCGTGCGGCGGGGAGTGGGGGTTCGGGGAGGCCCGGGAACCCGGGGGCGGGACGCGGATGTGGGCTGTGTTGCCCTGGCACGGGGCTCGCGAGTTCGCGGGGGCGGGGAGCGCGTGACGTGGGGGCGTCGCGGTCATTGGCGCTGCCTGCAACTACGCCGACCTCACCGAAACACCTCGGGCCCACACCTGCCGCTCCGCAGCACTTCGCCCCGCCGAGCGTCAGCTCGACAAGGCAATGCAGCCGCGCCAGTCGGCGGGGATGGGGCTGCCCCGGCAGGACGCGACCGTGCACCAGGGGCGGTTCGGGGTCGCCGCACCGGGGCCTGGCCGAACATGCCTTGTCAGAGGCCGCCGGAGGCGCGATGACGTTGGCGGCTCGGGCCGAGAAATCCACTTCCGTGAACAGCGCGCTCACGATGCACACCACGCACTGATGACTTGGGTGGTCCGATAAATACCGGGAGCGGCAGGACGGCATCGGGAGGCCCCTCCTCGAAGGGGCCTCCCGACCAGTCTCAGTACGTTCCGCGCAGGGGGCCGAACCATGATGGATCGTCCATCTCGCCTTCGTCCTCACACCACTGCGGAGGCGCTGAAACGACGAAGCTTTTCAGGTCACCGCCCAGCAGGAACAGACGCCTGGGCTCGACTTCCACGCCGTATTCAAGGCTCACCCTCTGGCATTCCTCGTCTTCCGCCCGACGGACCGTGAGCTTCTCGCCAGAGACGATGTCGTAGATGAGGTGGGAGTGGACGGGGGCGGTGACCTCGTCCTTGCCCGCCTTGATGTCAGCGACGAAGCGGGTCAGGGCCCGGCGGTCGTACGACTCGGGGAAACCCTTCCGGGACATCAGGCCACGGGCCGTCAGTTCCTCGGTGGGGAGCAGGAAGCTGTCGGTGGTCATCCGTTCGGCACGCGGATGTTCGGGTCAGCGGGAGGGCGGGGCCTGGAGGGGACGGGCGACCGTCGACTTGGCCACCCCGTCCGGTGGTCAGCTTTGCCTTACGAGTTGCTCCAGTTTCCCGGTGACGTGGTCCTCGCCGTAGCCGAACCGGCTGCCGAGCGCCTGGTAATGGCTGTACTGCTCCTGGGTGAGAGACGGGGACACCACGTCGAGCAACCGTAGCAAGAGCCGGAATCCGAGGTCGGCATCCACGTCGGTGACGACCTCCTCGACGGCAGCCAACGCGGTCGCGCCGGGAATCGGCTCCCAGTGCGGGCTGATGACGGCGTCCTTCAGGAGCGGTGCAGCCTCCCGGACCGCTCGTAGCACGGCGCTCCGGAGGTCGGTATGAAAGTCGCTCCGGTCAGGTGGTCCGGCATGGCGGTACTGGGGGGCGATCCCCCTCAGACACTCTTCGCACACGTCTTCGATCAGCCGGAGCCAGGCCTTCGCGTCGGTACCGAGGTGGTCGATGTTGTAGCCCCGGCCCGTGGCGGACAGCCACAGCACCTTGATCGTCTCGGTGCGCAGTGAGGAGTCGAGCAGGCGGCCTGCGTCCGCGAGCAACAGTGCCGCCGCCGAGCCCGGGGTCTGCGCACTGTCATCGGCGGCCGCGGCCTGCCGGACACGCTCGCGTGCGGTGTTCTCCTGCCAGCCCCCTTCGAACCACGACGTGAGCGCTGAAAGACCGAAGTCGCCCGAGGCGTCGCGGCGCGCCGTGTCGATGGGAGGCCACAGCACGTTCAGGCCGTCGTACACCAGCGGCCCGGGAAGGCCGAGGGCGGTGTCCAAGGCCATGAGACGGTCGTACTGCTCCTTGTTGACCGGTACGTCGTACTCCTTCAACACGCGCAGGAAGAGCCGGAGTCCGAGGTCGCCATCACCTTGCCGGGCGACCGCCTCCAACGACTCGGCGACGGCGCCGGACGGCAGTGCGACGTGGTCGCTCTCGGCAACGCCTTGGTCGACCGGGCCCGCCGATGCGCGGATCTCCGCGACGACGGCCGTGCGTAGTTCCTCCTCCTCGATGCCCGGCCGGGCATCCCACTGTCCGTGGGATTGCCTGCGCTCGAGTTCCGGCCAGCGCTCGGCCATCCGGCGCAGCCAGCCTCGGACGCCCGACTCGCACGCCGCCGGATCGAAGCGCCCGCGCGTGGCAGCGAGCCACGCTGTGCGGATGATGTCGTCCGGCAACGGTGCGTCCAGGAGGCAGCGCACGTCGACGCCCAGTTCGACCGCGCCCTCGCCCTCGGCGGCAGCGGCGACTTCGGACGCGAGGCGCAGTGCCCGCGTCTCGTCGGGGTATCCGGTCATCACGGACAGCTTTTCGGCGAGTGCGCTGAGGCCGAAGTCGCCCTCGTAGAGAATGCCGTACTGCTCACGCTGTCTCGCCATGGTGCATTGGCCTGCCTTCGAGAGACGTCGGCGGGTGGGTCCGTCCCGTTGCAGGGACGGACCCACCCGCGGTGGATGTCAACCGTTCACGCTGTGTGTCTTGGTGTCCATAGGGCTACTTGGGCAACGGATACGAACTGAACACGATGAAGCCTTCATGGCCCTTCTTGCCCGGGAGTCTCTTCAAGACCACTCGTACTCCGTTCCCCGCAGCCTCCGAGGGGCCGCTGGCCTTGTAGATGGTGCCCAGCGACTCGTACTCGTCCCACTTGCCGGTGATCGGGAACTCGGTCTTTTCCGCCCACTGTCCCCGCTTGGCCAGGAAGTTGTCCAGCGCTGCGCGTCTGGCGGCATTCTTCTTGCCGTTGGGGAAGAAGTACTGGGCGAGGACCCGGTCGACGGCCTGCTGCGCGATGTCGGCATTGGTCCACAGCGTGCTGATCGGGGCCAGACCCTTGCGCAGATTCTCCTGGGCGTCCGCGACAGCCTCCGCCGGGGTGCGCTCGACGTGCTTCGAGAGGGTGTGTGCACCCGATTCCGGATAGAGCCTCTCGTCGCTCAGATTCATACAGTTGTGGACCAGCAGGTCCGCCGAGTGCCGCCCTTCGGAGCGCACGTAGAACGTGTGCAGATCCTCGACGGTCAGGTCGTAGACCCGCTGGGAGGCAATGCCGACCCGGTCGTGCAGAGCGGTCACGGTCCGCAGGGAGCCATCGCTTGCGCGCAGCTGTTCCCCGACCCGCAGGTTGGACACACGAACCCAGCCGCGGTCGGCCACGTAGACACGGTGTCCGGTCGTGCTCGTCAGCGTGCCGGCGCCGGCAAGGGTGATGTCGGCCAGATGGTTCGTGTCATGCCGGAAGGTGTCGGTGACCGGCTCCGGTCGCGCCTTGCCGGAGGCAGGGTCGGTGGCCAGCACCAGGTCTCCGACGCGGACGTCCTTGATCGGCCTGCGTGTTCCGTCGGCCATCACTA
The DNA here is from genome assembly GCF_054072135.1 of Streptomyces kryoterrae. NCBI lineage: Bacteria > Bacillati > Actinomycetota > Actinomycetes > Kitasatosporales > Streptomycetaceae > Streptomyces > Streptomyces kryoterrae. Next base: position 3,119,320 of record NZ_CM133358.1, read on the forward strand.
CCTGGGCGCCGCCCAGGAAGCTGTTGCGCGAGCACGAGGTCACGATCTCCTCGTAGAGCTCGACCTCCCTCTCGATCGCGGCGACCGCCACCGGGTCTACGCCCTTGATGGCCTTGAGCGCCTTGAACGCGTCCCGGACACCGATGCCGGTGACGAACGCGGCGTCCACGGCGCGCAATGCTTCTGCGATGGGTCGGATGATCTTGCCGGCGAACAGGCTCGCGACGTCGAGAGACGCCCAGGCGCATCCGGTCCAGCTGCCGCTCTCGAAACCGGAGGAGAACTTCTCGGCGCAACCGATCCAGCTGCCGAAGAGGATGTCGATGGGATCGACGCCGTCCTGCCATTCGGCGATCGTGATGTTGTGCGTGACCTCTTGGGACAGCTCGTCGGTCTTGACCTCGCCGATATACGTCGTGGCCTCGGTCGGGCACATGAACTGCTGCGGGTCGATGCCCTCAGCACTGCACAGGTACAGGTCGAGGACGGCCTTGTACTTGATCTTCGTGGTCATCGTGCAGTTGCCCCGGTAAGCGAGGTGGTTCCACCAGTGGTCGCAGCCGTCGGTCTTCTTGATGACCTCCGGGGCGCCGATCTTCTCGATGTGGTCGATGACGTAGAAGACGTTGCCGATCGAGTGGCCGTTCTCGTCGGGAACGGTTCCGTCGGTGATCTGCTTGCCCTTGGCGGCCTTCTCGGCCCTGTCGGCGGCTTCCTGCGCCTCCCGTGCGTACTTCAGCGCGTCCTTCGCCGCCTGTTCCGCCTCGGTCGCGGCTACGTCCGCCCGGTCGGCGGCGGCCCGCGCGTCCCTGGCGGACTGTTCCGCCGCTGCCGCGGCCTCACGGGCCGCTCCCGCGTCGAGGGCGGCTTCGTCCGCGGAGTCGCGGGCGTCCTTGGCGTAGCCCTCGGCGCGTCCGGCTGCCTGGTCGGCGGCGGTCGCGTCTTCGGTAGCCTGGCGGTCGTACTCGATGGTGCGGGCCAGCGACCGCTGCGCCGCTGCCGCGGCCTTTGCGGCGTCGGCCGCGTAGCCGAGGGCCTCCTTGGAGTAGGTGCGGGCGTCGGCGGCGTACTTCGCGGCGTTCGCCGCGTGCTGGTAGGCGGCTTTGGCGTCGCCCTGTGCCTGGTTGGCGATGACCTGGGCGGCAGCCGCTTCCTCGGCCGCGTTGGTAGCGTGGGCGTCCGCGACGGCCTTCTGCTGCTCGGCGATGGTCTTCGCCGCCTGGCCGGACAGGACCACCAGAGAAGCGGCCGAGTCCTTGGTGACGTACGGCGAGCCGAGCTGGATCGCGTCGTTCGCGGGAGCCGCGACCTGCGCGGCCGAGTTCCCGGCGTCCGCTGCCGCCTGCGCGGTGACGTAGGCGAACCCCGCCGCCTTCGCTGCGGCGGCGGTGGCCTTGTTGGCCTCGGCCTGCGCCGCGTCCGCCTCGGCCTTGGCCGTCTTCGCCTTCGCCTCGGCCTCGTTGGCCGCCTTGACCGACAACTCGGCCTCGGACGAGGCGTGCTCGGAGGCGTCGATGGCGTCGGCGGCGGCGCTGGTCGCGGTGCGCACTGCGGCGTCCGCCCGCAGCTTCGCCGCCTGCGCCTCGTCCGCGGCTGCCCGGGAGCGCTTGGCGGCGGCCTCCGCGCGGGTCGCCGCCGCGTCCGCGTCCGCTGCCGCCTGGGTGGCCGCGTCGGCCGCGGTGCGGGCCCGGCCGGCCGCCGCCTCGGCGTCGTTCGCGTGCCGGTCGGCCTCATTGGCGGCCGCCCGCGCGGCGTCCGCCGCATCCCCCGCTTCCAGAGATTCGGCGTAGGCATTCTTGGCGTCTGCCTTGGCGCGCTCCGCATCCGCCTTCTGCTCGGCGTCCCACGCGTCGTCGCGCAGTTCCCTGGCACGATCCCGGGCGGTCTCAGCGTCACCCTTCCGGGCCACCGCTGTGGCCTCCGACGCCTCGGCCCTGTCCTTTGCGGTCTCGGCGTTGGCCGCTTCGGCTTCCGCGGTCTGCCGGTGCCGGGCCGCCTCCGACTTCTTGACGTCCGCGGTCTCCTTCTCCTTCTTCGCCGCGGCCTCTTCGGCCTCGGCCTTCAGCCGCTTGGCGTGCGCGTCAGCCGCCGCCGCCTTCGCCTCCGCGACCAGGGACTCGGTCAGCCGGCCTCGGCCAGCTCCTTGTCCTTCTTGGCGTTGTCGCGGTGCAGCTTGGCCGCGTCCGCAGCCGCCTTCGCCTGTAATTCGGCCCGGTAGGCCGCCTGCTTGCGGAACTCCGCCTTGGACTGCGCGGCCTGCGCCAGCGCCCGCTGGGCGATCGTGGCGCTGTCGGCGGCAGCCGCCCGGGTGGCCGCCTCGGCGGTCTCACCGGCCTTGACCAGCGCCGCGACGGCAGCCGCCGCCCCCTGCGTGACCTGTGCCTTCTGCTGGCCCACCAGCAGACCGCGGCCCCGCGGCGCCCCGTTGGCGTCCGCGATCGCGTACGCCGCCTGTTCGGCGGTGGCGCTGGCGGTCTGGGCGGCCGTCGCAGCCGTGGCCTGGCGCTTGAGCTCGGCCAGCTCGGCCTGAGCTCCGGTGCGCGCGGCGGTCAGCCGCTGCGACGCCTTGGTGAACTCCGTCGTCGGTGGAACGGTGCCGTTGTGCGCGGAGACCTTGAACAGCACCTTCTGCGTGGCAGCGGTGCTGCAGGCGGCCGCGAGCGCGTCCTGCCCGGCTGTGTACGTGGGGAAGTTCAGGCACTTGTTCGCCCCCAGGTTCTGCAGGGTGGCGCCGGCCCGGACGCTGAACTTCCACACCTGTGTGGGCGTGCCGAGGCAGGTCGAGATCTGGATCTTCGTCTGGTTGGTGGCGAGGTCGAGGCACTTCTGCGAGTTCACGTTCTGGAGGCTGTAGCCCTCCCCGTAGCCTCCGTTGACCCTCCACTGCTGGGCGGCCGCCGTGGAGCAGGCGACGACCTCGACTGCCGTGCCGTTCGCGGTGCCGGAACCCTGCACGCCCAGGCACTTGCCGGTCGCGCCCGGGATCTGGACGGCCATCGGGGATTCGCCGATCCAACCGATGCCGCCCGAGGACCAGTAGTCCTGCCAGCGGGTGATGTGGTCGGCGACCCACGAGTGGCCGAGCATCTTGCCCATCGACTCGGAGGCCACGGTCAGCGCCTGGACGGCGTTCTTGTTCGCGGTCAGGATGTCGTTGCGCTTGGCGGCCTGCGAGCCGATCTCCTGCTGCCACTCCGCCGCAGCGGTCGCGGATGCCTCGCCCAGGACCTTCTCAGGGTCTATCGGATCACGCCAGGCACAGGCGGCGAACCGGGACTTGAGGTCCTCGACCGCGACCCGGTGCTCGGCGGTACCCGGCACCGGTGCTGAGCTCGGGAAGCCGCCCGAGCTCAGGAAGATGCGGGCGTTGTCCGCGCCGGTCGGCTCCAGGCTCCTGCGCGTCAGGTACTCGTAGGCGTCTCGCAGAGCGAGCCGCCGGTTCCAGTCCGGCAAAGACGGATCGGGGTCGCTGCCGTACAGCGGTTGCCCCAGAGCCTTGACCGCCGCGACGGTCTCCGCGTCGGCCGGCGGGGTCGCGTCCTCGTAGAAGTCGTCCTCGGCCTTCCAGAACCGGTCGGCGATCCACGCCGTGAGGCCGGTCTGAGAGTGGAAGTCCTCACCGTCGTCAACGCTGGTCCCGGGCGGCCACCGGAAGGATGCGACGGAACCGAAGCCGCCCGGCGTCTCGAGCCCGGATATCTTCCAGCTGTCGTGGAGCGCGTCGAGCCGCTCCAGCTCAACAAGCGCGGCATCCCGGTCCGACTTGTACGCGGTGGCGAGCGGAGTGCCCTCCCAGTAGTTCCGGTCGGCCAGCACCCGCAGCCGCTCCGGACTCTGGTTGAGCCCTTCCTTCGCGGTGGCGGCCATGGCCTGCCCGCCCAGCCGCAGTACGTCACTCATCAGGCACTGGTCCTGCCGCAACTGCTCGGCGGCGGTGTCCTCGTACCAGTCGTAGTCGGCGGCCAGCTCGGTCTGCGGTGCCGTGTAGTCGGTGCTCAATCCACCCCGGCCACCAGGGCCATGGCGAGCATCGGCGGCAGCAGACGGCCGGTCAAGCGAGAGAGCCGAAGCAGGGGTTTGGGAAACCCTGGGGGTCTGGAGCGCAATGGAGTACCAGTTCTGATCAGCGAGCCGACCGAAGGATGCGGCTGGGCCTGCATGACTCAGCAGCCTCGCGCCCTCGAACCTGACGGTCGCTCAAGGAATGGGTCCGAACATGAACAAAAGCCTGAAACTGGGGGCAAGATGACACCCAGAGAGTGGCAGGCGTGGATTGAGGATTACCTTGCCCGCCAGGGGCGTTGAGCAGATCAGAGGCAGACCTGCGGTGCTGCCGAGAGCGGCGTTCCAGGCTCGTCGGAAACCGCGGGGCCGCAGGTACCACTAGGCCGAGTACGGCGGCGGCAGCCGCAAAGCCTCTTTGTCCCTTTGCGGACGGCTTCGTTGAGGTCTTCTCAGAGTTGCTCGCACGTCGATGCCTGCCTGGATGGTCGGTCCGGATGATCGGTCTCGTCCGGCAGGAAGAAGGCACGACGAACACGCGGCCACGGCCGGCCGGTGGTGTCACCGGCGGCCTGCCGCGTAAGGAAAGTCAGGAAGTTCTGAGACCCCCGTCTCCGCTGCGCGTGCGGTCAACACGCGCCCCCCGTGGCCCCCTTCCCACAGGGGCCGGATCATCATGACACTGAGAAAGCGTTTACGAAACCCTTAATTCGCCATTACGTTCGAACCGCGCCCACCTCCCGCACAGGCCTGTGGCCCGACCCTCCGCCAACAGCGGTAGGCCGGGCCACAGGCCTCGGTGCGGCTCCCGAACGGGGGATGTGAACGCTCAGGTCGTGTACTGGTGCAGGCCCGGGATCGTCAGCGTGCCGCCGAACTGGCCTGCCTGGATGACCTTCACGTTCGTGAAGTAGATCAGCGGGATGTTCAGGGGCGGCGGGCTCTTCGGGGTGAACGTCACCGGGATCAGGCCGAACAGGTTGCCGGAGATGCTCTCGGTGTACATGACCGTCTTGCCGTCGTTGATCGTGGACTTCGAGCCCTTGGCCGCCTGTGCGTGGTAGGTCTTGCCGGACAGGTCGTCCTGGACGATCTGGTGCAGGTCACCGATCTCCGTGCCACCGGAGATCACGTACTTCAGGACGTCCTTGACCGTGCCGTCGGCGGTGCGCACCTTGACGATGCCCTGGTAGTCCGCGCCCGTGAGGAGCAACGAACTCGCTTCCAGGGTCCACGGGTCGGCGGGCAGCAGGATGGTGTTGTCGACACCGCCCTCATCCTCGGTGGCGACCTGGCAGTCGTCCACGTCCGTCGTCGCGCTCGCCGAGGGGCTGGGGGACGTGGTGGCCTCGTCGGCCGCCTTCGTGACCGCCTCCGTGGTCTTCTCGGTCGCCTTGGCCGCCGTGTCGGTGACGTCCTTGAGAACCTCGGTGACCTTCGGCTTCGTGTCCTTGACCGTGGTGGTACCGGTCGTCGTGCCCTTGTCGGCCGCATCCGCGGTCGCGGCGGGGGACGCGGTCGGCGTCGGGGTGGCGGTCTCGGCCGACTCGGTGGTCTCCGTCGACTCCGTGGAGGTCGTCGTCGTGGACGCCGTGTCGGTCGACGAGTCGCTGCCACCCGTGAAGACGTCCACGATCGCGTCGCCGATGGTCTCCAGCAGGTTGCCGCTCTCCTCGGTGGCGCTCGCGCTCACCGAGGGGGTGGGCGTGGCCGTGGTGCTGCCGCCGCCGGTGCTGCCACTGGACGTCGTCTTGCTCGCGGAAGGCGTCGGGGTCGGCGTGGCCTCGTCGTCGGAACCTGAATCCGACGAAGAGGAGTCGCTCGGGGTCGAGTTGTCGGCGGAGGCCGAAGGGGTCGGCGTCGCTTCGTCGGAGTCCTCGTCGGACGAACTCTCCGAGGGGGTCTCCGACGGGCTCGCCGACGCCGAGGCGCCGTCCGTCATCGCCGCGACGCAGGCCTTGTACTCCTCGGCCTGCTGGGCGTTCGACGCCGGCTGCTCATCGGCGTTGGCGAGCGTCGGCGTGAACCCCATGCCCATGAGTACCGCAGTCGGCATCGCCGCCAGGGCTATCGCCTTTCCGGCGGGCATGTGGAACCTGGTGAACAGCGGCTTCCTCGGGGCCGCGTGCCTCGGCCCGGTTCGCCCGCGGGACTCTTCCACATCAGTCCCGTGGGTCACCTCGTCAGCCGGCACTGCGCCTCCCGTTCGCCCCGTTCACCGGGCTCGTTCCTGACAGATCGTTCGGCTCGTACAGCTCGTTCGGCTCGTTCGACTTGCTCATGTCCAGTCCGCCCGACTCGGCCACCGGGTCCGCTCCGTCGGTGGCCTCCGCAGACACCGGGGCCTCAGGGGCCTCCGCGGCAGGGGCCGCATCCGTGCCGCCGTTACCCGCCGGCACTCCGTACTTCGTGTCCGACTCCGGCACACCGGGCGCCCAGGCGATGGCCAGCGCGCCGCCGACCAGGGCCAGCAGGAAGCCGATGATGAACCCGCCGAAGTTGGAGACCGGGAGGGACACCAGTCCCAGCAGGATCGCGGCGGTGCCGGCGAAGGTCCGTACATGCTTCTGGAACCAGAGGCTGAAGCCAAGGACGACGAGCAGGACTCCGATGATCAGTGACCCCGCGCCGGCTGTCGTGGCCATACGGACCGTCAGCTGACCGATCGTGAGGTGCGCGTAAGGGAAGTACATGATCGGGACACCGCCGATCATGACAAACACGCCCGCCCAGAACGGCCTCGAACCCCGCCAGGCGCGGAACCGCAGCCTCCAGCGAGTGGGCAGACTGGGGGCGGCAGGAGTCTCGGCGCTCATGGAAATAGCTCCCTGGTGCGGTGTTGCTGTGATGAGAGGGTCGTTCGCCAGTGACAGGGTGCGGTGCGCGAAGACCCGATCGGAGTGGAGCGGGTGGGGGCGCCTCACGGCCTCCCCCACCCGTCACCGAGTGCTTAGTAGCACTCGTGGGTACCCGTGAGTACCTTCATGCTCAGACCCGGCAGCGTGAAGGTTCCGGCGGTGGTGGCCCACGCCGTCTGCTTCACCCCGTACAGGTCCACTGACTTCGCCTGCTGGCCGAAGCCGTTGGGGTCCGACAGCTCCCCGCCGCCCTTCATGGCCGGGTTCTTCAGGTCACCGGCGCGGACGCCGATGTCCATGCCGTTGAACACAGCCTTCTCGGCACCGAGATCCTCGACGTCGATGTACAGGTTCTTGGCAGCCACCTGCTTGTCCGGGTCGCTGCTGTCGCCCGCCCTCAGCTGCAGCGTGGCAGTGCCGAAGAACGGGATGTTCGGCGTGACGACCGACTGGCACATGTTCTGGATAGTGGCATCGGAGAACGCCGACACCGCAACCGGGTGGGTGTTCTCCTTGTTCTTCGGGCTGCCCATATCGATGGCGCCGTACTGCGAGAAGCCTTCGCCGTGGATGTAGTCAGCCTTGACCTTGAACGACTGGCCAGAAACGCTGAACGAAGCGGCGAGGGCACCCTGCGCGAGGGCAACACCTATACATGCCGTAGCGGCAACGCTGGGCACCATGACCACAGCGAAGCGCTTCCATCTTGTCCCGCCACGCACCTGGGACTCCATATTTCCTCCTTCTCGGACGTACATCTCCTGGCCCTGACTGCCCCAATGACGGCGGCTCAGCCGGGCAGGGATGGGAGAAGTGCTACGTCCTCGGTGTAGGAGAGCGCCCGCGCTCGACGGCGCGAACAGCGCCCGAGCTCACCGGCGATCACCCCCGAGCGACAACCACTGGTCGCGCCTGACGCACATCACACGCAACCTTGCCGGACAGGCTCCACCCGAAGGCGAAGACCCCCCTGCCCGAGAGCCGGCGCCACTGCCGCCGACTCTGCTCGGTGGGGACCCAACAACTCCCGTCCGGCCGACTGGCTGTCGGCGTACGGGATAGGACCGAGCGACGCCGATCGTGGTGCATTCTCGCCGCCCGCACAAGGGGGTTCGTTACTGGCTAGTAACGGGCAGATAACCGAGCAACGACCCGCAGGTGTCGATCGGCAACGCTGGGTGGCCCCGATCGGGGTGACAAACCGTCCGCTTCCTGACTCAAACCCGACAGTGCGACGCCCTTGGCTTACTCCAAGTAACAGCGGCCGCAATTACCAAGATTTGGCAAAGTACGGCCGCGTGAGCACTCGATCGACAAATTTTTCACGCCGACAACACGCGGCGTGATGTTTAGCGACAGGTCAGACCACTGATCGAACTGTGACCCGCCGCCCACCCCGACCGACCGGTCAGAACAACGCCCTGGCCAGAGCCCTCCGGGCAGCCGCGACCCGCGGATCATCCGCGCCGACGACCTCGAACAGCTCCAGCAGCCGCAGCCGTACGGCATCCCGGTCGTCGCCCGCCGTGCGCCCCACCGTCTCGATGAGCCGCCCGAACGCGTCCTCGACATGGCCGCCCACCAGATCCAGGTCGGCGGCGACGATCTGCGCGGTCGGGTCCCCCGGCTTCTCGGCGGCGTCCTTGCGGACCTGCTGCGGATCGACCCCCTGCACCCGCTGGAGCAACTCGGCCTGCACGAGGCCGAGCTTGGCCTCCATGTTCCCGGGGTCGTCACTCAGCACGTTCTTGTACGCCTGCACCGCGCCACCCAGGTCCCCCGCGTCCAGGGCCTGCACGGCGGCTTCGAGCAGCGCGTCGTACGGCCCGACCGGGTCCAGGGGGGCGGGGGCGGGGCGGTCGCCGGGTTCGGCGTCCGCGTCGACGACGAGGCCGGTGAGGCCGGTGAGGCCGAAGCGCTGTTCGGCGACCTGTACGAGCTGATCGAGGGTCTGGCGGATCTGCTGTTCGCCGGCGGCACCCTGGAAGAGGGGCAGGGCCTGTCCGGCGACAACGGCGAAGACGGCTGGGATCCCCTGGATGCCGAACTGCTGCATCAGCATCTGGTTGGCGTCGACGTCGACCTTGGCGAGGACGAAGCGCCCGTTGTACTCGACGGCCAGCCGCTCGAGAACGGGGCTGAGCTGCTTGCACGGCTCGCACCACTCGGCCCAGAAGTCGATGACGACGGGCACCTCGGTCGACCGCTGCAGGACGTCGAGTTCGAACCCGGCCTCATCGACGTCGATGACGAGGTCGGTCGGTGAGACGGCCCCTCCCCCGCCCTGCCGGGCGGCTTCGGCGCGTGCCTGCTCCGCCTTCGACTTGGCCTCCTGGGCCGCCTTCACCGCGGCGAGGTCGACGACCCCGCTCATGGACATGTTCCGTGGCTGCATGCGTCTATCCTCCCCCGTTCGGCGCGCACATGTGAAAGGCGTTGTGAAATGCGGTCCTGGTCGATGGTCACCGCTTTCGCTACGAGTCGTAGCGTAACGGCAGTGGCGGCCTCCTGGGAAGCAGCCCCGGGAGCACCCCGAAGTGACCTCCCTCACGGCCTCTCAGGAGGGGAATGGCCGGTTATGGTCATGCCATGCAGAGCCGCAGCCGCACGCCCGTCAGTCGTACGGGACGCCCTCGTAGTGCCACCGCGGACACCGCGATTTTGGCGGCGACGCGGGACGCGCTGGTCGAACTGGGCTGGTCCAAGCTGACGTTGGGGGACGTGGCGACGCGCGCGGGGGTGGCGAAGACGACCCTCTACCGCCGCTGGCCCGGCAAGAACGAACTGGTCGTCGACGCGGTGGCGGCCCTCTTCGACGAACTGGAGATGCCCGACCGGGGCAGCCTCGCCGCCGACATCGAGGGCGTCGTCCTCCAGTTCGCGGCGATCCTGGTGCGCCCGGAGACGAAGAGCGGCCTGATGGCGGTGGTCGCGGAGTCGACGCACGACGACGCCCTGCGGGAACGCATCCGCGCGTCGATCGTGGACCGCCAGAAGCGCCTGGTCCTGGAAGGCCGCGCCCGCGCCCAGCAGCGCGGCGAACTCCCCCCGGAGTCGGACCCGGAGGAGGCCGCCCGCACAGTCGACCTGATCTTCGACATGGTGGCGGGCGCGGTGGTGCACCGCACGCTGGTGAGCGCGGAGCCGGTGGACTCCGAGTGGGCCGGTGCGTTCACCCGGGTGCTGGTGCTGGGGCTGAGCCGCAACCAGTAGCGGCTACGTGGCGGTTACGCCTTGGCGGTTACGCCTTGGCGGCCACCGGCGTCGGCTCCACGATCTGCCCCGCCAGTTCGTGGCTGACCTTCCGCTCCACGAAGAACGCGGCGGTGGGGACGGTGCCGGCGAGCAGGACCCACAGTTGCTTGCGGACCGGCCACTTCGCCTTGGAGCCCAGATCGAAGGCGAAGACCAGGTACACGACATACAGCCAGCCGTGCGCGATACCGACGACGCTCGTGAAGCCGTCGGCGCCGTCGATGTCCAGCACGTACTTGGCGAACACGCCGAGGGTCAGCAGAACCAGCAGCACACCGGTGACGTAGGCCATGACGCGGTAGCGGGTCAACACGCTCTTCTTCATGCGTACGAGCGTAACCACCTGTTTCCGGTGATCTTCCGGCGACCCCGGCACCCCCGCCCCGCCGCCGCCCCGCGGCCCTACTCCTCGTCGAAGTCGCTCGCCGACACCCGCAACGGCCGCAGCATCGCGAAGATCTCCGCGCACTCCTCCGCGTCGTACACACCGAGGCCGAAGTCCATCGCCATCAGGTCGCGGGTCGCCGCGTCGACCGCCTCGCGGCCCTTCTCGGTAATGGTGGCGAGGGTGCCGCGGCCGTCGTTGGGGTTGGGGCGCCTGGCGACCAGGCCCGACTTCACGAGGCGGTCCACGGTGTTGGTGACCGACGTCGGGTGGACCATCAGACGCTCACCGATCTTGGACATCGGCAGCTCGCCCGCCTTGGAGAAGGTGAGCAGCACCAGCGCCTCGTAGCGCGCGAACGTCAGACCGTACGGCTTCACCACCGCGTCGACCTCCGCGAGCAGGATCTGCTGCGCGCGCATGATCGAGGTGATCGCGGCCATGGACGGGACGTTTCCCCAGCGCTGCTTCCACAGTTCGTCGGCGCGGGCGATGGGGTCGAAGGGGAGACTGAGCGGCTTCGGCACGGCACCAGACCTTACCGGCCGGTCATATCGCGGTCAGCCCCGTCTCGCCCTTCGGTCCGGCCGGGCGGGCGCCGGGGAACCCGGTGTCACCGGCACACGCTCGGGCCGGCCCGCAACTCCCGTACCCAGTAGGCCTCTTCACCGCACCTGGAGCCACTTCGCCTCCGACGGCGTCCCCTTCGCGTCCGTCACGAACAGCATGTACCAGCCGGGCGGCACGAGCGTCCGGTCCTTCGGTACGTCGACCGTCACCGAGGTGCGGTCCCTGCTGAGGGGGAGGTCGATGGAGCGCTGTTCGACGTCCGTCGTGTGGGTGACCGCGCTGGGGCGCATCAGACGCGCCTTCGCGATCCGCTCGGGGTGGGTGGTGGCGAAAGTCGCGCGGCCGAGTTTGTCGGTCTCCTGGGGGCCGTCCCCCAGTACGGGACGGTTCTTGCCGTTCCTGTGCAGCGCGGGCGGGGTGAAGATCTCCATCCGCTGCTCGAAGTGGCCGAGCTTGGTGTTCTGCTGGTTGTCGTAGAGCGGGTCGGAGCCGAAGGTGGCGACCCGGCCGTCGGGCAGGAGCAGCGCCTCGGAGTGGTAGTTGCGGCCCACCCTCGGGGAGGCCGCCGTACGGAACGCGTTCGCCTTGGGGTCGTAGAACTGTGCCTTGAGGATGTTGCTGCCGCTGCGGCCCCGGTAGTCGGCGGAGCCGTTGGACGTGAACACCGTGTCGTCCGGCATGAGGACGCTGTTCAGGTAGCGGGTGCCCTGGGGAAGGTCGGGGCCGGGCTCGAAGACCGGGTTGTCCTTCTTCAGGTCGACCACGGCCGTGCGTCGCGTCGCCTTCTTGGACTCGCCGACGCCTCCGCCGCCGAGGATCATCACCTTCTGGTCCTGTGCGGGCGGGAGGAGGACGGAGGCGGACGTCTCGGTCTCGTCGGCGTCCGTGAGGCCCAGCACCTTCTCGAAGGTGTTCTTCTCCAGGTCCCAGAGGCCCGGCGCGCGGCCCATCGTCGCCGGTCCGTAACCGGCGTTGGAGGCCGGGTAGAACAACTTGCCGCCCTTGGTGAGGAAAAGGGCGGGGTAGGTGGGGAAGTAGCGCTTGGGGCCCGGGCTCCACTCCTTGGTCCTCGGGTCGTAGATCTCGTTGTCCCCGGGGTCGATCGCGCCGACGTCGTCGAGCCCGGAGACGGCCAGGACCCGTCCGTCGTCGAGACCGACGAGGGTCGGGTACCAGCGGGCCTTGTCCATCGGATCGACGGGGAGGTACTTCTCGGCCTTCGGATCGAACTCGTACGCCGCCCTGATCCCCTGGAAGTCCTGCTTGTCCATGGTGATCTTCTCGGAGAGGCCGTACGTGTTGTCGGCGTCCTTGCCCTTCAGGCCGACGATCTCGTACTGCGCCTGCTTGGCGGTGATCGACACGGGCCCGGCCTCGGCCGCCTCGACGAAGACCCGGGCCTCGCTCGGGACGACCTTCGTCACCCAGGGCTGCATGACCCCGGCCGCGTTGTAGGTGATCTTCTGGGTGCGCTCGGCCTCGGGGACGGTGACGTCGAACCGGCTGATGTACTCGACCCCGGCGGGCGAGCGGAAGCGGGTGCCCTTCTTCAGGACCACCGGCTTGTCGGGGTTCTCGTTCTTGACGCGCATGCCGCCGCCGGCTCGCTCGACCTCGCCGTCGAGGAGTTCGTAGCGGGCGGTGCCGCCGGCCACCAGAAGCCGTCCGTCGGGGAGTTGGGCGTGTCCGGCGCAGAAGAAGTCGTCGGGGGTGGCGATCTTCTTGAAGGTGTCCGTCCTCGGGTCCCAGAGGATCGTGTCGAACGAGCCCCTGTCGAACTTCTTCTGCTCGTTCCCCGAGCCCGCGACGATCAGGACCTTGCCGGTGTGCAGCAGGGCCGCGTGGATGGCGTTGGTGCGGAACTTCCTGGGGATGTCGATCGAGCTCCAGGAGCCGTACTTCGCCTGGTAGCCGGGCTGGGCGATCTTGTACTCGTGGTAACGCTCGCCGGCGAAGCCGAGCACGGCGGGGGCGTTGAGACCGGCGAGGAGAGCGACGCCCCCGATACCCAGGACGGTCTTCTTGGTCTTCTTCGACGGTTGGAAGGCCATGGCCTAGTTGCCTCCTGTCGGCGTGCCGGAGACCGGGGCGACGGTGTTCGTGGCGACGACGGGTTCCTCGCGCTCTCCGTTGCTCTCCCTGCGGTCCTTGAGCCTGGTGGTGATCCACACCCCGACCGGGGCGAGGGAGATCGCCATGGCGAGGACGGCCCAGGTGCGCATGGCCACATGGGTGTGGCCGAGGTGGACGGAGGCGATCAGTGAGGTCGCCAGGACCGCGGCCCAGAAGAGGTGGACGCGGAAGGTGAACAGCCGGTCGGGGCTGGCGTCCCCGCCCTTGGGCGTGACGACGAACCGGCTGGGGCGGCGGAGCAGGGCCGCGCCGAAGGACTTCAGGTAGATCGGTGCGGAGAGCGCCGACATCGCCATGCCGGCGAGGCCGCCGGAGCCCTCGGGTTCGTGGGGCGAGACGTTGTGCCGCCGGTTCCACAGGTACAGCCCGATCTGGAGGGCGGCGGCGTCGCTGTAGAGCATCAGCCAGACGGAGGCGGCGACCTGGGTGCCGGAGGCCCCGAACCAGAGGAAGAGGAAGCAGCTCAGAATGCCGAGGAACCAGTTGACGGCGGTCATCGGGTAGTAGACGAGCATGAGCGTGTACGAGAAGAGCCGGCCCGGGGGCATGGTGAAGAGCGCCTTCCCGTACTGCTTGAAGAGCGTCTCGTACGTGCCGCGCGACCACCGCGTCTGCTGGGTGAAGAAGTCGGTCCAGGAGGCGGGACCCTCGCCGACGGCGAGCACGTCGGGCGTGTAGACGGACCGCCAGTAGTGCCCGGTGCGCGGATTGCGGCGGCGGTGCAGCTCGAAGCCCGTGGCCATGTCCTCGGTGATGGAGTCGTACAGTCCGCCGATCTGTTTGACTGCGGCGATGCGTACGACGTTGTTGGTGCCGACGAACATGGGGGCGCGGTAGCGGTTGCCGGCGCGCTGGATGAGCGCGTGGAAGAGGAACTGCTGCGACTCGGCGGCCTTGGTGACGGGGTGGGTGTAGTTGCCGTACACCTGGGGGCCGACGACGAAGGCGACGTCCGGGTCGCGGAAGAAGCCCGTCATCCGCTCCAGGAAGTTGGGGAGCGGGACGTGGTCGGTGTCGACGGAGGCGTAGAAGTCGTACTCGTCGCCGTGCATGGCGATCCACGCGTTGTAGTTGCCGTGCTTCGTACGTGCCCGGTGGACGCCCTTGGCCCGGTTCCACTCGGGGACCCCGTACCGGCTGAAGTGCCGTACGCCCAGCTCGGCGCAGAGCGCCCAGGCCTGGTCGTCGTCGCCCTCGTCGAGGAGCCAGACGTCCAGGGGGCCGGTGTGGTGGACACGGATCGCGCCTTCGAGGGTGGCCCGGACCATCGCGAGGGATTCCCTGCCGGGGACGTACGTGGTGAGGAAGGCGACGCGGGTGCCGGACTCGGGTGCGACGGGGACCGGGTCGCGGGCGACCAGGGTGGCGTGGGCGATGGACACTACGTTGACGACCATGAACAGCTCGATCAGCCCGATGGCGACGAGCATCACGATGTCGAGATCGGCCATCCACTTCTCACCGGCCTCGCGCTCCACCCAGTGGGTGGGCCAGACGAGGTAGACGAGCAGGGCGCCGGTGAGCAGGGGCGCGAGGGTCATGAGCAGGACGGCGCGTATTCGGCGTGGCTCGCGGGAGAGGAGCGAGGTGTAGCGCACCTGGTACGGGGATCCGGCCGGGGCCTCGGTGAGGGGTCCGGCGAGCCGGCTGTGGGTGTCGTAGTCGTAGCCCTCCGGCCGCACAGCGCCCTCCAGTGATCGAACAAGCCGATATCCCCACCAAAGTGGAGATATGACGGCGAGTCGAACTGGGCACGCCCGGACGGGTGAGCGCGCGCCGAGCCGGTTTACGCGGAGAGGTGGCGCTCCACCGTCTCCACCTTGGAGGTCAGACCGTCGGTCACTCCGGGGCGGATGTCCGCCTTGAGGACGAGGGAGACGCGCGGCGCGCGTGCCTCCACGGCGGCGACGGCACGTCTGACGACGTCCATGACCTCGTCCCAGTCACCTTCGATGGACGTGAACATGGCGTCGGTGCGGTTGGGGAGGCCGGATTCGCGGACGACGCGGACGGCGTCGGCGACGTACTCCCCCACGTCCTCGCCGACACCGAGGGGCGTCACGGAGAAGGCGACGATCATGATTTGACCGCCCCGTCCCGCTCCTGGCGGGCACGGGAGGCGATGACGGCGTCGACCGCGTTCTCGGCCTCGCGGCGCAGCCTGCGCTCGGCGAAGAATCCGCCGGTCGGGAGGACGGAGAGGACGAAGTAGAGGGCGGCGGTCTTCAGGGACCACTTGGCGCGGCTCCAGGCGTCCGCCCAGAAGATCACGTAGAGGACGAAGAGGAGTCCGTGGACCGCGCCCATGACGGGCACCGCGTTGAAGTCCGTGGTCCGCTTCAGCACCGAGCAGACCAGCAGGAGAAGGAAGGAAACGGCTTCGGGGGCCGAGACCAGCCGCAGGCGGCGGAGGGCGGAGGCGGTCTTGATGTCCACGGGTCACCTTCGGGGGGGGGTGCGAGGGGTCGCTTTGTGAATGGATGCACAAACGTTCGCCCATTGTGACATCGGCGGCGCGGGCGGCCGGGACGGGGGGTGCGGACGCGTGTTCGGCCCCTAGGGGGAGGTTCAGGGGCGATCTCCACCTTCGGGATCTGTTGCCGGGGGTGCCCGGCGGGCTACCTTCGCCCCGTGGCGATGTTTCGACTTCAAGGCAGCAAGGTGCTGGCCATCGACATGACCGGGGACGCCGTCAAGGCGAAGAACGGCTCGATGGTGGCGTACGACGGGCAGATGGACTTCAAGAAGCTCAGCGGCGGCGGTGAGGGCATCCGCGGGATGGTCACCCGGCGGATCACCGGTGAGCAGATGACACTGATGGAGGTGAAGGGGCACGGGACGTGCTGGTTCGCCGACCGCGCCTCCGAGATCAACCTTGTCGGGCTCCAGGGGGACAAGTTGTACGTCGAGTCGACCAACCTGCTGGCGACCGACTCGGGCCTGCGCACGGGCACGTCCTTCACCGGGATGCGCGGCGCCTCACAGGGCAACGGCCTGTTCACGACGACCGTCGAGGGACACGGCCAGGCGGCGATCATGTCGGACGGGCCGGCGGTGGTGCTGCGCGTCAGCCCGCAGTTCCCGCTGACCGTCGACCCGGGTGCGTACATCGCGCACCAGGGCAACGTCCGGCAGTCCTTCCAGTCCGGTGTGACGTTCCGCACGCTCATGGGCGAGGGCGGCGGCGAGGCCTTCCAGATCCGCTTCGAGGGCGACGGCCTGGTGTACGTCCAGCCCAGTGAGCGCAACACGATCGCCGGGGATGTGTGACATGCCCTTCCGTGAGATCAACTCCAAGATGGTCGAGGCGACCGTCATGCCCGGCCAGCGCGTCTTCAGTCAGCGCGGGGCGATGCTCGCCTACAAGGGCGAGGTGTCCTTCACGCCCAACATGCAGGGCGGCCAGGGCGGGATCATGTCGATGATCGGCCGCCGGGTCGCCAATGAGGCCACCCCGCTGATGACCGTCGAGGGCAGCGGCACGGTCCTCTTCGGGCACGGCGGCCACCACATCCAGGTCATCAGCCTCACCGGGGACACGCTGTGCGTCGAGGCGGACCGTCTGCTCGCCTTCGACGGCACACTCCAGCAGGGCACGATGTTCATGGGCTCGCAGGGCGGCGTCATGGGCATGGTCCGGGGGCAGGTGACCGGCCAGGGGCTGTTCACCACCACCCTCAAGGGGCACGGCGCGGTCGCCGTCATGGCCCACGGCGGGGTGATCGAGGTGCCGATCACCCCCCAGCGCCCGGTCCACGTCGACCCGCAGGCGTACGTCGCGCACCACGGCGACGTCCGCAACAAACTGTCCACCGCGCTCGGCTGGCGCGACATGGTGGGCCGCGGCTCGGGCGAGGCGTTCCAGCTGGAGCTCAGCGGCAGCGGTGCGGTGTACGTCCAGGCGTCCGAGGAGAAGCTGTGACCACCTACCCGGGCGCGGGGCCCGTCGTCCACGACCCGATGACGCTGCCGTCCGACGACAACGTCAACAACTACACCTTCTGCGTGGAGCTCAAGGGGAGCCAGTGGTTCCTGCAGAAGGGGAAGATGATCGCCTACTACGGCTCGATCGACTTCAACGGCATCGGACACGGCCGCCTGGACCGTCTTGTCCGTACGTCTTTTCATTCGCCTCTGCACGCGAGCGACTGGGTCGTGGCCGAGGGTTCGGGCAAGATGCTCCTCGCCGACCGGGCCTTCGACGTGAATTCATACGATCTGGAGGAGGGCAACCTGACCATTCGCTCGGGCAACCTTCTCGCTTTTCAGCCAACTCTCGCGCTCAAGCAGTCGATCGTGCCCGGCTTCCTCACCCTCATCGGAACGGGCAAGTTCGTGGCCGCGTCGAACGGCCCGGTGGTGTTCATGGAACCCCCGATCCGGGTGGACCCGCAGGCCCTGGTCGGCTGGGCCGACTGCCCCTCCCCCTGCCACCACTACGACCATGGGTACATGACGGGCCTGATGGGCGGTCTACGTGCGATGACGGGCATCGGCGGGGCCTCCGGCGAGGAGCACCAGTTCGAGTTCGTCGGGGCCGGTACGGTGCTGCTCCAGTCCAGCGAGACACTCATGGCCGAGCAGGCCACGGGGGTGGTTCCGCACGAGCCCGGAGTGCCGGGTGGCGGTGGGGCTCCCGCAGGTCATCCACAGCAACCGGGTGTACCACGCCTTCCCGGACAGCTCGGTGACCTCCAGCGTCGCTTCGGGCTGTGAGCGGTAGTCTGCGGAGTGTGACGTCGAACGTGTGCGCGCCGTCACGCCACCCTCACTAGTTCGCCTTTCAACCTTTTAGGTAGACTTCATTCATGGAGACCGAGACGGCCACAAGCTGGCTGACCGACGCGGAGCAGTGCGCCTGGCGCACCCACCTGGAGGTCAACAGGTTGTTGGCATACCAGCTCGAAAAGGACCTGCAACCGTTCGGCCTGACGATGAACGACTACGAGATCCTCGTGAACCTCTCCGAATCCGACGATGTGCGCATGCGGATGAGCGACCTCGCGTCCGCCACCCTCCAGTCCAAGAGCCGGCTCTCCCACCAGATCACCCGCATGGAGAACGCGAACCTGGTCCGCCGCGAGAACTGCGAGTCCGACCGGCGGGGCCTGTTCGCGGTGCTCACCGAGCAGGGCATGGAGACGATGAACAAGGTCGCGCCCCATCATGTGGCGTCCGTGCGGCGGCACTTCATCGAGCTGCTGACCCCGGAGGCCCTGGCCGAGCTCAGCACGTCACTCAAGCCGGTCGCGCAGCACCTGCGCGGCCAGCGGGGCCGGCCGTAGGACCTGTGCGACCTGTGCGACCTGTGCGACCTGTGCGACCTGTGCGACCTGTGCAATCTGATTCGACGGTTCAGGTGATCGGCAGGCGGAGCTCGAACAGGGCTCCGCCTGCGGTCGTTTCACGCACGGTCAGCGTGCCGCCGTGCCGTACGGCGACATCCCGGGCGATGGCGAGTCCGAGCCCGGCGCCGCCGTCGTCGCGGCTGCGGGCGGCGTCGAGCCGCACGAACCGCTCGAAGACCCGCTCCCGGTCCTCCACGGGCACCCCGTCCCCGTCGTCGGCGACCTCGACCACGGCCCGCGCTCCCGCCCGCCGCACGGAGACGGTGACCGCCGACCGGGCGTGCCGCTGAGCGTTGTCCAGCAGATTGGCGACCAGCCGCCCCAACTGCGTCCGGGACCCGGCCACTTCCACGGCGCCTGCCTCGACTGTCAGTCCTGCCCGGCCTTCCGCCTGTTCGCGGACCAGCTCCGCGAGGTCGAAGCGCGCGTCGGCCGGCCGCTCCCCCGCGTCCAGCCGGGCGAGCAGCAGCAGGTCGGCGGCGAGACGTTGCAGCCGTACGGTGTCCTCGACTGCGCCCTCGACGTCCAGCAACGCCGGGTGCGCGGCACCGACTTCGAGCTGGGTGCGCAGGGAGGCGATGGGGCTGCGCAGCTCGTGCGAGGCGTCGGCGACGAACCGGCGCTGGCGTTCCACGGAAGCCTCCAGGGCGGCCAGTGTCTCGTTGGTGGTCCGGGCGAGCCTGGCCACCTCGTCGTGCGTGTCCGGCACCGGGACGCGTCGGGCCAGGTCCTCGGAGGCGGTGATCGCGGCCATCTCGGCCCGGATGCCCTCGACGGGGCGCAGCGCGCGCCGGGTGACCAGCCAGGTGACGCCCGCGACGACGCCGAGCAGCAGCGGGAACCCGATCAGCATGACGGTCAACGCGGTGCTGACGGCGCTCTGTTCGGCGGAGAGCGGCGCGCCTGCGTGGACGGTGAGCGTCCCCTTGTCGTCGACCTCGACCCGTACGGCCGCGAACCGGTAGTCGGCCTCGTCCCCGTCGACGGTCGCGGACCCGTCGGTGAAGGAGACGTCCTCGTCCGTCTCGCCGGGTGAGAGGGAACCGTCGTCGGCCGGGGCCTTCGGGCGCACGGCCGCCACACCCGTGCCGCTGATCCGCTCCAGGTCCTCGCTGGCCGCGACCAGCCTCCCGGCGGCGTCGACGACCTGGACGGGCCGGTCGTCGGCGTCGAGCGACAGCTTGTCGTACGCCGTCCCGGCCGCCAGGTCCGCTGCGACCGCCCGCGCGGTCCGTTCCGCCTGCGTACCGGCCTGGCCGCTGAGGTTGGACCACAGGGAGAGCAGCACGGCGGTCCCGGCGGCGACCAGCGCGACCGCGACGACGACGCTGGCGCCGATGGTCGCCCGAGCCCGTACGGAGCCGAGAGCGCGTCTCACCTCGGCGCCTCCAGCCGGTACCCGGCGCCGCGCACGGTCCGGATCAACGGGGCGCCGAGCTTCCGGCGCAGTGTGCTGACGTACACCTCGACGATGTTCGGGTCGCCGTCGTACGCGAAGTCCCAGACGTGCTCCAGGATCCGCGCCTTGGACACCACCTCGCCGGCCCGCACGACGAGCTGCTCCAGGACGGCGAACTCCTTCGCGGTGAGGGTGACTTCGCTCTCGCCCAGGTGGACGCGGTGGGCGGCGGTGTCGACCGTCAGCTCGCCGACCACATGGACGGGCGAGGCCCCCGCCGACCCGCGCCGGCGCAGCAGCGCCTTCACGCGGGCGACCAGGACGACGTAGGAGAAGGGCTTGGTCAGATAGTCGTCTGCGCCGGTGTCGAGCCCCTCCGCCTCGTCGTACTCGCCGTCCTTGGCGGTGAGCATGAGGATCGGTACGTCGTGGCCGGCGGCGCGCAGGGCCGCGCAGACGCGGTAGCCGTTGAGGCCGGGCAGCATGATGTCGAGGATCACCAGGTCGTACGGCGTCTCGGTGGCCCGGTGCAGGCCCTCGCGGCCGTCGTGGACGACGTCCACGGCGTAGCCCTCTGCCGTCAGGCCCTTGGCGAGCGACAGGGCCAGTCGCTTCTCGTCCTCGACGATCAACAGTCGCATGCGTACAGCGTCGCAAAGCAAACCTGAAGACGCCTTCAGGTGCCTTCAGGCCCGCTTCAGGCGGCGTCGGGCAGCTTGGTTCCCGTCATCGAAGCGGAGCGAATCACCGCTGAACCGACCGAACTGAGTGAACAGGCAGGAAACTCCATGAAGCGGAACATCGTCATCGCCACCCTCACCGCCACCGCCCTGGCCGGCGGCACCGTCGCGGCCTTCGCGGCGGGCGACGACGAGACGGCGGCACGGCCCCGGACGGGAGCGAACGTGCAGGTGGTCTCCGACCGGGACGACGACACCGCGGACGACCGTACGGTGGTCCGCGGCAGCGGCATCACCGCCGCCGAGGCCATCACGGCCGCGCTGCGGCACACCCCGGGAACCGCGTCCTCCGCCGAGCCGGAGGACGACGGCACATGGGGTGTGGAGGTCGTGCGGGGCGACGGGGCCGAGTACGACGTCGAGGTCTCGGGCGCGGGGAAGGTGCTGGGGGCGCAGCGCGACAGCGACGAGGACACCGACCGTGACAGTGAGGACCGCGCCGAGTCGGCCGCGCTGAAGGGCGCGAAGTTCGACGCCCGGCAGGCCGCCCTCGGCGCCGCCGCGAAGGGCACGGTCACCGAGGTCGGCGCCGACGAGGAGAACGGCACGGTGGCGTGGAGCGTGGAGACCGTGCAGGACGGCAGGGAGAGCGAATGGAAGGTCGCCCTCGACACGGGCAAGGTCACGCGGGACCACTCCGACACCGACTGAGAACGCCCCCGCCGCCCCTACCCGCCCCGTCCCTGGGGGCTACCGCCCCCGGACCCCCGCATCGGCCTCACCCGTCCGTCAGCCCCGCGACCAGTTCGTCCGCCGCCCCGTAGGGATCAAGCTCCCCCGCCACGATCCGCTCCGCCAGCGCATCCAACCGCCGGTCGCCGCGCAGGTCGCCGATGCGTTCGCGGAGGGTGGTGACGGCGATCGTCTCGACCTCGTGGGACGCGCGGGCACGGCGGCGCTCGGTGAGGACGCCGTGCTCCTCCATCCACGCGCGGTGCTTCTCCAGGGCCTCCACCAGCTCGTCGATGCCCTCCGACCGCGACGCGACCGTCTTCACGATCGGGGGGCGCCAGTCGCCGGGTGCTCTGGACTGACCGAGGCCCAGCATGTGGTTCAGCTCGCGGGCGGTGGAGTGCGCGCCGTCCCGGTCCGCCTTGTTGACCACGTACACGTCACCGATCTCCAGGATTCCCGCCTTGGCCGCCTGGATGCCGTCGCCCATCCCCGGCGCGAGGAGCACCACGCTGGTGTCGGCCTGCGCGGCGATCTCCACCTCGGACTGGCCCACGCCCACCGTCTCGACCAGGATCACGTCGCAGCCCGCCGCGTCCAGCACGCGGATCGCCTGCGGGGCGGCCCAGGCCAGGCCGCCGAGGTGGCCCCGGGTCGCCATCGAGCGGATGTAGACGCCCGGGTCGGACGCGTGGTCCGACATCCGCACCCGGTCGCCGAGCAGCGCGCCGCCGGAGAACGGCGACGACGGGTCGACGGCGAGTACGCCGACCCGCCTGCCCTGCCGCCGGTACGCCGTGACCAGCGCCGACGTCGACGTCGACTTGCCGACGCCCGGCGATCCCGTCAGGCCGACCACGTACGCGTTGCCCGCCAGCGGGGCCAGCGCGGCCATGACCTCGCGGAGTTGTCCGGACGCCCCCTCCACCAGGGAGATCAGCCGGGCCACGGCCCGCGGTCGGCCTTCTCTGGCCTGGGCCACCAGCGTGGGGACGTCCTGCATCACGACTCCGTTCCGATCTCAGACGTACGAGCCGTACCGGCCGGCCTCGCGACCGCCTACGCCCTGGGTACCCGAACGATCAGCGCGTCACCCTGGCCGCCGCCCCCGCACAGGGCCGCCGCGCCCACGCCGCCGCCGCGCCGCTTCAGTTCCAGGGCCAGGTGCAGGACGAGCCGTGCGCCGGACATCCCGATGGGGTGGCCCAGGGCAATCGCACCGCCGTTGACGTTCACCCGTTCCGAGGACACCCCGAGGTCCTTGATTGACTGGACCGCGACCGCCGCGAAGGCCTCGTTGATCTCGATCAGGTCAAGATCCTCGACCCCCAGGCCCTCCTTCTCGAGGGCGTGCAGGATGGCGTTTGAGGGCTGGGACTGGAGGGAGTTGTCCGGGCCCGCCACATTGCCGTGGGCACCGATCTCCGCGATCCACTCCAGGCCGAGTTCCTCCGCCTTCGCCCTGCTCATGACCACCACGGCCGCCGCGCCGTCCGAGATCTGCGACGACGTGCCGGCCGTGATCGTGCCGTCCTTCGTGAACGCCGGGCGCAGCTTGCCCAGCGACTCCGCCGTCGTCTCCGCCCGGATGCCCTCGTCCTGGCTGAAAACGATCGGTTCGCCCTTGCGCTGCGGGATCTCCACCGGAGTGATCTCCGCCTCGAAGACGCCGTTCTTCTGGGCCGCCGCCGCGCGCTGGTGGGAGAGGGCCCCGATCTCGTCCTGCTCGGGGCGCAGAAGGCCCAGACGCGTGTTGTGCTTCTCCGTCGACTCGCCCATGGCGATGTTCTCGAAGGCGTCGGTGAGACCGTCGTACGCCATCGCGTCGAGCATCTCGATCGCGCCGTACTTGTAGCCCTCACGGGACTTGGGCAGCAGGTGAGGGGCGTTCGTCATCGATTCCTGGCCACCGGCCACGATCACGTCGAACTCGCCGGCGCGGATCAGCTGGTCCGCCAGGGCGATCGCGTCCAGGCCCGACAGACACACCTTGTTGATGGTCAGCGCCGGGACGTTCATCGGGATGCCGGCCTTGACCGCGGCCTGGCGGGCCGGGATCTGGCCGGCGCCGGCCTGGAGGACCTGGCCCATGATCACGTACTGCACCTGGTCGCCACCGATACCCGCACGGTCGAGGGCGGCCTTGATCGCGAAGCCGCCGAGGTCGGCTCCGGAGAAGGTCTTCAGCGAGCCCAGCAACCGTCCCATGGGCGTACGTGCGCCCGCGACGATCACCGAGGTACTGCTGTTCGTTCCTGACATGAGGTGCGATCCCCTTTCAGCTGGGGAGCTGAGGAGTGTGAACGAGGGTTTACTAGGAATGTACTGAGCGGTAGTCCCGTCGTCATCGGGCCGTCGGTGTGATCGCGCGCACGTTGCGTAACCGCCTCCGGAGCGCTGCACTGACATCATGCTGACGCGAATCGACCACATCGGGATCGCCTGTTTCGACCTCGACACGACTGTCGAGTTCTACCGGGCCACGTACGGCTTCGAGGTGTACCACTCCGAGGTCAACGAGGAGCAGGGCGTGCGCGAGGCCATGCTGAAGATCAACAACACGGACGACGGCGGCGCCTCCTACCTCCAGCTCCTGGAGCCGACCCGCGAGGACTCCGCCGTGGGCAAGTGGCTCGCCAAGAACGGGGAGGGAGTGCACCACATCGCTTTCGGTACGGCAGATGTGGACGGGGACGCCGCGGACGTCCGCAGCAAGGGCGTACGCGTTCTGTACGAGGAGCCTCGGCGCGGCTCCATGGGGTCCCGGATCACTTTTCTGCACCCCAAGGATTGCCACGGAGTACTGACAGAACTGGTCACTTCGGCGGCTGTTGAGTCACCTGAGCACTGACCCTCGTACATATGGGCCGGTAGGGTTGGGGACGGCCGCTGCCGTGTTGTCGGGGAGCGGCCCGGATCCCGGTGTGTGGAGGTGCGGGATCCGAGGGCCGGGGTACAGGTTTCGGGGGCCGAGGGCGAGGGCGGGAGACCGTGCTTCGCCGTTGATCTGACACCATTCCCCGGGGGCCCCGTCCGGCGGATGGACGTGGCTCGTTCGGAGAAGGTTGCGACCAGGGGACGGATGGGACCGCGCAGTGCGGGGCTACGAACGCCAGGAGCGAGAGCCGGCGGCTGACGTCGACCACCTCTCTCGGTTCGAGGCCGAGATGGAGCGGCTGAAGACCGAGCGGGAAAAGGCGATTCAGCACGCCGAGGACCTCGGCTACCAGGTCGAGGTGCTGCGCGCCAAGCTTCACGAGGCGCGCCGCACCCTCATGTCCCGGCCCGCCTATGACGGCGGTGACATCGGCTATCAGGCCGAGCAGTTGCTGCGGAACGCCCAGATCCAGGCGGACCAGCTGCGCCAGGACGCCGAGCGCGAGATGTCCCAGGCGCGCGCCCAGACGCAGCGCATCCTGCAGGAGCACGCCGAACAGGCTGCCCGGTTGCAGGCCGAGCTGCATCAGGAGGCGGTCACCCGGCGCCAGCAGCTCGATCAGGAGCTGGCCGAGCGGCGGCAGACCGTCGAGTCGCACGTCAACGAGAACGTGGCGTGGGCCGAGCAGCTGCGGGCCCGCAGCGAGTCCCAGGCGCGCCGGCTCGTCGACGAGTCGCGCGCCGAGGCCGAGCAGGCGCTGGCCGCCGCCCGCGCCGAGGCCGAGCGGGTCGCGAACGAGGCCAGGCAGCGGCTGCAGAGCGAGGGCGAGTCCGCCCGTGCGGAGGCCGACCAGCTGCTGCGCCGGGCGCGTGCCGAGGCGGAGCGCCTCCTGAACAGCGCGACCTCCGAGGCCCGTGAGGCCGCCGACCACGCCGAGCAGCTGCGCACCTCCACGGTGACCGAGTCGGACAGCGCCCGCCGTCAGGCCACCGAGCTGAGCCGCGCCGCCGAGCAGCGGATGCAGGAGGCCGAGGCGGCCCTGCGGGAGGCGCGCGCGGAGGCCGAGAAGGTCCTCACCGAGGCGAAGGAGACTGCGACCAAGGCGATCTCCAGCGCCGAGTCGGCCAACGAGCAGCGCACCCGTACGGCGAAGGAGCAGGTCGCCCGGCTGGTCACCGAGGCCAGCCAGGAGGCCGAGGCCACCAAGGCGTCCGCCGAAGAGGTGGTCGCCGACGCCAGGGCCAAGGCCGAGAAGATCGTCGCCGAGGCCGAGGAGACGGCCCGCAGTCTCACCGCCGAGGAGACCGCCTCCCAGCTGGCCAAGGCGGCCCGCACCGCCGAGGACGTCCTGAACAAGGCGTCCGAGGAAGCGAAGTCGACCACCAGGGCGGCCACCGAGGAGGCCGAGCGCATCCGTGCCGAGGCCGAGGCCGAGGCGGACCGGCTGCGCGCCGAGGCGCACGACATCGCCACACAGCTCAAGGGCACGGCGAAGGACGACACCAAGGAGTACCGCGCCAAGACCGTCGAGCTCCAGGAGGAGGCCCGGCGGCTGCGCGGCGAGGCCGAACAGCTGCGCGCCGACGCGGTCGCCGAGGGCGAGCGCATCCGCGCGGAGGCGCGCCGTGAGGCCGTCCAGCAGATCGAGGAGGCGGCCAGGACCGCCGAGGAGCTCCTCGCCAAGGCGAAGGCGGACGCGGACGAGACGCGCCAGACCGCCCAGTCGGACAGCGAGAAGGTCCGTACGGAGGCCATCGAGCGCGCGACGACGCTGCGCCGGCAGGCCGAGGAGACCCTGGAGCGCACCCGCAAGGAGGCCGAGCGGCACCGCGCGGAGGCCGTCGAGCAGGCCGAGGGCATCGCGGCGGACGCCGACCGGGCCGCGCGCGAGCTGCGCGAGGAGACCGAGCGGGCCATAGAGGTCCGCCGCGACGAGGCCGCCGCCGAGCTCACCCGGCTGCACACCGAGGCCGAGGACCGGCTCACCGCCGCCGAGCAGGCGCTCACCGACGCCCGCGCGGAGGCCGACCGGAGCCGCCGCGAGGGGTCCGAGGAGGCGGAGCGGCTTCGTTCGGAGGCCGCCGAGCGCGTCCGCAGCCTCCAGGCGCAGGCCGACGCGGAGATCCAGCGGCTGCGCGACGAGGCGGCGGCGGACGCGTCCGCGTCCCGGGCGGAGGGCGAGGCCATCGCCGTACGCCTGCGGTCCGAGGCGGCGGCCGAGGCCGAGCGGCTGAAGACGGAGGCCCAGGACACCGCCGACCGGGTCCGGGCGGAGGCGCAGGCCGCTGCCGAGCGACTGGCGACGGAGGCGTCGGAGACGCTGGCCGCCGCCCAGGAGGAGGCCGCCCGGCGTCGCCGCGAGGCCGAGGAGACCCTCGGTTCCGCCCGCCAGGAGGCCGACCAGGAGCGTGAGCGGGCCCGCGAGCAGAGCGAGGAGCTGCTGGCGTCCGCGCGCAGGCGCGTGGAGGACGCCCAGGCCGAGGCCGTACGGCTGGTCGAGGAGGCGGACCGCCGGGCCAACGAGATGGTGTCGGCGGCCGAACAGCACGCCCAGCAGGTACGGGAGTCGGTGTCGGGGCTGCACGAGCAGGCCCAGGAGGAGATCCAGGGTCTGCGCTCCGCCGCCGAGCACGTCGCGGACCGGATGCGCCGCGAGGCGTCCGAGGAGTCGGACCGGGTCCGGGCCGACGCCTACTCCGAGCGGGAGCGGGCCTCGGAGGACGCGAGCCGGGTGCGGCGCGAGGCGGCGGAGGCGTCGGAGCACGCCAAGGCGCTCGCCGAGCGCACGGTGGGCGAGGCGATCGCCGAGGCGGAGCGGCTGCGTCAGGAAGCCGCCGCGCACGCCCAGCGGGTGCGTACCGAGGCGTCCGACACCATCGCGGGCGCCGAGCAGGACGCGGCGCGCAGCCGTGCGGAGGCGCGCGAGGACGCGAACCGGATCCGTTCGGACGCGGCGACGCAGGCCGACACGCTGATCACCGAGGTGACGGCGGAGGCGGAGCGCCTCACCGAGGAGACCAACGCCGAGGCGGAGCGGGTCCGGGCCGAATCCGTGGCCGCGGCCGAACAGCTGCTGTCGGAGGCGACCGGGGAAGCGGAGCGGCTGCGGGCCGAGGCCGCCGACACGGTCGGTTCGGCGCAGCAGCACGCGGAGCGGGTCCGTACCGAGGCGCAGCGGGTCAGGGCCGAGGCGGCGGCGGAGGCCGACCGGCTCATGTCGACCGCGCGCGACGAGGCCGACAACACGCTGGACGAGGCCCGCAAGGAGGCCAACAAGCGGCGCTCCGAGGCGGCCGAGCAGGTCGACACCCTCATCACGGAGACGGCCGCCGAGGCCGACAAGCTCCTGTCGGAGTCGCAGCAGGCGGCGCAGAAGACGACCGCGGAGGCGGAGGCGCAGGCCGACTCGATGGTGGGCGCGGCCCGCGCCGAGGCCGACCGCCTGCTGTCCCAGGCGACGGCGCGGGGCAACTCGACGGTGGAGAAGGCCCGTACGGACGCGGACGAGCTGCTCGTCGGCGCGCGCCGGGACGCCACCGCCATAAGGGAGCGCGCGGAGGAACTGCGCGACCGCATCACGGCCGAGATCGACAGTCTGCACGAGCGGGCCCGCCGTGAGGCCGCCGAGACCATGAGGTCGACCGGCGACCGCTGCGACGCGCTGATCAAGGCCGCCGAGGAGCAGCTCGTCAAGGCGGAGACGAAGGCCAGGGACCTGGTCTCGGAGGCCAGCTCCGAGGCGGGCAAGGTTCGCATCGCCGCCGTCAAGAAGGCCGAGGGGCTCCTGAAGGAGGCCGAGCAGAAGAAGGCCTCGCTGATCCGGGAGGCCGAGGAACTGCGGGCCGAGGCGATCCGCGAGGCGAAGGCCACGGTCGAGGAGGGCAAGCGCGAGCTCGAGATCCTCGTCCGGCGCCGCGAGGACATTCAGGCGGAGATTTCCCGTGTCCAGGACGTCCTGGAAGCGTTGGAGTCTTTTGAGGCCCCGTCGACGACCAAGGACGGCGGCGTCAAGGCGGGCGCTGCCGTCGGCGTGACTCGTTCGGGTGGCAAGTCGTCAGAGGGCTAGCAGGGAGGGTGCCTTGCGTGCGTTCTGTGAGGCTTTCCGGGGTCTTTGACCAATTCTTGGGCAAGCAGTCCGCCGGTTAGCCACTCAAAAGGGGTCTGATTCTCCATATCAATCGGGCTTCTGCTCTATGACACGCCGCTTGGCCCCCTAGGATTCCACCTATCACCTCACCGGTCTCATTCGACAGGAACCCCATGAGCGACACTTCCCCCTACGGCTTCGAGCTTGTGCGGCGTGGGTACGACCGCGCTCAGGTGGACGAACGCATCTCGAAGCTCGTCTCCGACCGTGACAGCGCTCTGGCTCGTATCACTGCTCTGGAAAAGCGCATCGAGGAGCTCCACCTCGAAACGCAGAACGCCCAGGCCCAGGTCAGCGACGCAGAGCCGTCGTACGCCGGTCTCGGCGCGCGTGTCGAGAAGATCCTCCGTCTCGCCGAGGAGGAAGCGAAGGACCTGCGCGAGGAGGCCCGTCGCGCGGCCGAGCAGCACCGTGAGCTCGCCGAGTCGGCGGCCCAGCAGGTGCGCAACGACGCAGAATCGTTCGCTGCGGACCGCAAGTCCAAGGCGGAGGACGAGGGCGTCCGGATCGTCGAGAAGGCCAAGAACGACGCTTCCCAGCTGCGTCAGGAGGCGACGAAGGACGCGCAGTCCAAGCGCGAGGAGGCGGACGCCCTCTTCGAGGAGACCCGCGCCAAGGCCGCTCAGGCCGCCGCGGACTTCGAGACGAACCTCGCCAAGCGCCGTGAGCAGTCGGAGCGCGACCTCGCGTCCCGTCAGGCCAAGGCCGAGAAGCGCCTCGCGGAGATCGAGCACCGCGCGGAGCAGCTCCGCCTGGAGGCCGAGAAGCTGCGCACGGACGCCGAGCGCCGCGCCCGCCAGACCGTCGAGACGGCCCAGCGCCAGGCCGAGGACATCGTGGCCGACGCGAACGCCAAGGCCGACCGGATCCGTTCGGAATCGGAGCGCGAGCTGGCGGCTCTCACCAACCGCCGCGACTCGATCAACGCCCAGCTGACGAACGTCCGCGAGATGCTCGCCACCCTGACAGGAGCCGCGGTCGCCGCCGCCGGCGCCCCGGTCGCGGACGACGAGCCGATCACCCGCGGGGTCCCGGCCCAGCAGTCCCGGTAGGCAGCAGGAACGGACGGTCGCGTAGACGGCTGTAGATGCCCGCACCTCTCTTCGGGGGTGCGGGCATCCGTCTTGGGGGCGCGGGGCTGTGACAACTGCGGCTCCGCCGCGTGGGCGCGACCGGCCCTCACACCAGGCCGCACCCGGCGCACGAGGCCAAGTGGCACCCCCTTACCCCTCCAACTAGCGTGGCCGCATGATCGAGCTAGAGGGGCTGACCAAGCGGTACGGCGAGAAGGTGGCGGTCAACCATCTGACCTTCACCGTCAGACCAGGCATCGTGACCGGCTTCCTGGGCCCCAACGGCGCCGGCAAGTCCACCACCATGCGGATGATGCTCGGCCTCGACCGCCCCACCGCCGGTGACGTCCGGATCGACGGTCAGCACTACGACCGGCTCAAGGACCCCGTCAAGTACATCGGCGCCCTCCTCGACGCCAAGGCCATGCACGGCGGCCGAAGCGCCTTCAACCACCTCCTCTGTCTCGCGCAGAGCAACGGCATCCCCCGCGCGCGGGTGCACGAGGTGCTGGACACCGTGGGGCTCACGGCGGTCGCCCGGAAGAAGGCGAAGGGGTTCTCGCTCGGCATGGGGCAGCGCCTCGGTATCGCGGGCGCGCTGCTCGGTGACCCGCGGATCCTGATGTTCGACGAGCCGGTCAACGGCCTCGACCCCGAGGGCATCCACTGGATCCGCAACCTGATGAAATCGCTGGCCTCCGAGGGCCGTACGGTCTTCGTCTCCTCGCACCTCATGAGCGAGATGGCGCTGACCGCCGACCACCTGGTCGTCATCGGGCAGGGCCGGCTGCTCGCCGACACCTCCATGGCGAACTTCATCGAGCAGAACTCGCGTTCGTACGTCCGTATCCGCTCCCCCCAGCGCGAACGGCTGCTCGATGTCCTGTACGCCGCCGGGATCACCGCGGTGCAGGCCGGCGGCGAGACGCTGGAGGTGGACGGCGGGAAGGCCGAGCGGATCGGTGAGCTCGCCGCGCAGCACCACCTCGTACTGCATGAGCTGAGCCCCCAGCAGGCATCCCTGGAGGAGGCGTTCATGCAGCTGACCGCCGAGTCGGTCGAGTACCACGCGCACTCCGGCACACCGGCCCCGTCCGGCCTCCCGGCCGGTCCCCCGCCCGGCTCCTCGGCGGGTGCCTGGGGCGACGGCTGGAAGGAAGGACGGTCATGACGGCCCTTCAGGTCACCCGCTCGGAGTGGACCAAGATCCGGTCGGTGGCGTCCACGGTGTGGACGCTCGGTCTCGCGGCCGTGGTGACGATCGCGCTAGGCGCGCTGATCTCGCTGCTCGTCAAGAACCAGTGGAGCGACCTCAGCGAGAACGACCGGCTGTCCTTCGATCCGACGTACACGAGTTTCGCGGGGATGAGTCTCGGACAGCTCGCGATGATCGTGTTCGGGGTGCTCGTCGTGTCGAACGAGTACAGCACCGGCATGATCCGCACCTCGCTGGCCGCCGTACCGCAGCGCGGGACGTTCCTCGCCGGCAAGCTCGCGGTGGCGGCCGGGCTCGCCTTCGCGGTCGGCGTCGTCACCAGCTTCGCCGCGTTCTTCCTCGGGCAGGCGATGCTGGGCGGCCATTCGACGTCCATCGGCGATCCGGGCGTGCTGCGCGCGGTCATCGGCGGGGCGCTCTACATGACGCTGATCGCCCTGTTCTCCATGGGCGTGGCCGCGATGCTGCGCAGCCCGATGCTGTCGCTGGGTGTGCTGATGCCGTTCTTCTTCCTGATCTCCAACATCCTGGGCGCCGTCTCGGCGACGAAGAAGGTCGCCCGCTATCTGCCCGACCAGGCCGGCAGCAAGATCATGCAGGTGGTCACCCCGATCGACGACGACACTCCGTACGGTCCCTGGGGCGGGCTCGCGATCATGCTGGCGTGGGTCGTCGTGGCCCTGCTCGGCGGGTATGTGCTGCTGAAGAAGCGGGACGCCTGAGCCCCGTCCCCTCATGTCTCCCCTCACGTTCCCCGCTCATCTCTACCTCGCGGTCATGGACCCGACATTTTTGCTGCTTCCTGGGGGGAACCGTCAGCGTCCGGATAAGCTCCTAACCCTTACGGGGGCGTGTGCCCTGCTGTCCTGAATTTTTCGGTGGGTGCGGAGCATGATCGAGGCAGTCGGCCTGACGAAGCGCTACGGCGACAAGACGGCCGTGTACAACCTTTCCTTCCAGGTGCGGCCGGGGTCCGTCACCGGCTTCCTAGGCCCCAACGGGTCCGGCAAGTCGACGACGATGAGGATGATCCTCGGCCTGGACCAGCCCACCTCGGGCCAGGTGACGATCGGCGGCTTCCCCTACCGCAAGCTGCCCAACGCCCCCCGCCAGGTCGGTGCGCTGCTCGACGCCAAGGCGGTGCACGGCGGCCGGTCGGCCCGCAGCCACCTGCTGTGCCTGGCCCAGCTGTCGGGCATCCCGGCGCGGCGGGTGGACGAGGTGCTCGGGGTCGTCGGGCTCCAGGACGTGGCCCGGAAGCGTTCCAAGGGGTTCTCGCTCGGTATGGGCCAGCGGCTCGGCATCGCCGCCGCGCTCCTCGGCGACCCCCAGGTGCTGCTCTTCGACGAGCCGGTCAACGGCCTCGACCCCGAGGGCATCCTCTGGGTGCGCAACCTGATGAAGGCGCTCGCCTCGGAGGGGCGGACCGTGTTCGTCTCGTCCCACCTGATGAGCGAGATGGCACTGACCGCCGACCACCTCATCGTGATCGGGCGCGGACAGCTGCTGTCCGACATGAGCGTGCGGGACTTCATCTCCACCAACTCGGCCGACTTCGCGCGCGTACGCACCCCGGAGACCGAGCCGCAGCAGCGCGAGAAGCTGACGGCGGCGCTGACCGAGGCGGGCGGGCAGGTGCTGCCCGAGCAGGACGGCGCGCTGCGCGTCATGGGCCTGCCGCTGCACCGCATCAGCGACCTCGCGCACACCGCCGACGTACGTCTGTGGGAGCTGTCGCCGCACCAGGCGTCGCTGGAGGAGGCGTACATGCGGATGACGCAGGGCGCCGTCGACTACCGCTCGACCGTCGACCAGCGGGCCGGGCTCCAGCAGCCGCTGCCGCCGGGCGCGCAGCCGCCGGTGCAGATGCCGGTCCCGGGGCAGGACCAGCCCGGCTGGTACGCCCCGCCGCCGCCCCAGCAGGGCGGCCGGCCGCCGTTCACGGACCCCGGACAGCACGGACAGCCCGCGGGGCCGTACGGCGCCCCTGGCGGCCCCGGTGCTCCCGTCGCTCCCGTCGAGGGTCTCGCGAACCCGTACGCGCAGCCCGCCCCCGCCCCTCAGCAGGCGCCCGCCGCTCCGGCCGCCCCCGCCCTGACCAAGCCCGAGGACGCCCGATGAGCACGCCCCAGCAGCCCCCGACGCAGCAGCTGGCACCACAGGCCGCGCCCAACTGGCAGGCGGCGTCCGGCACTTCGTACGCCCCCTACACCTCGCCGATCCCGGTCACGCGCACGCACCTCGGTCATGCCCTGGCCTCCGAGTGGACGAAGATCAAGTCGGTGCGCTCCACGTTGTGGACGCTCGGGGTCTTCCTGCTCCTCGTCATCGGCATCGGCCTGCTGGTCGCCGTGCAGACGACCGAGGAGGACTTCGGTGAAGTGCCGTACACCATCCCGGCGTTCTTCGGGCTGGTCCTCGGGCAGATCTGCCTGATCACGCTGGGCGTGCTGGTCATCTCGTCGGAGTACGGCACGGGCATGATCCGTACGACGTTCACCGCCTCGCCGCAGCGCCACCGGGTGCTCGCCGCCAAGCTGATCATCTTCTTCGGGGTCGCGTTCGTCGTGTCCGCGTTCGCGATCGGTCTCGTCGGCCTGGCGACCGAGTCGATGCACAACGGCGGTGCGGGCAAGCCGTGGGGCGGCACCGTCCTGATGGGCGCGCTGTACGTCTCGCTGCTCGGGGTGCTCGCCCTCGCGGTCGGCTCGATGCTGCGTCACTCGGCGGGCGCGATCACCGCGATGCTGGGCCTCGTGCTGGTGCCGGCGATCCTGCCCGCGTTCCTGATGCTGTCCGAGAGCATGCGGACGATCGGCGAGAAGATGATGGAGTACAACGCGCCCAACGCCCTCGCCAGGATCTTCCAGCTGGACAACGAGAACGGCAACGGCGGTGCCCAGCTCGGTCTGCTCGCCGGGTTGACCGCCGCGGCGATCGCCGGCGCCTTCGTGCTGCTGGACCGCCGGGACGTGTGATTCACCCGGACGCGTGAACTCCCCCGGCCGCCGGGCAGGTTCACGGACCCGGTCAGAACCTCGGTGCGTTACGGGACCGCTGCACCCGCGTGGTGCGGCGGTCCTTCGCGTTCCAGCACGCCTTGTGCCAGTGCCGCCGGTCGTCCACGCCCGTGTGCTCGGCCCACGCGACGACGTGCGGAACGCCGGACGGGATCAGCTGGTCACAGCCGGGGCAGCGGTACGTCTTGCCCTGGGCGCCGGCGCCCGCGACATGCCGGACGCTCCAGCTCTCGCCCTGCCAGCTCTCCGAGGACTGGAAGCCGCCGTAGCGGCCGGAATCGTCCTCGTCGGCGCTCCGGCCGAACGTGCCGCCGGGGTCTTGGGGTCGGTTGCGGCGCGGGGACACAGGACACCTCACGGGGCGGTTCAGGGGGCACGAGTCCCCTCCAGCCTACGCGGCGCGATCCGGGGTAGAAGTAGGTAACGGCGTCCGCGTCACCCCTCTCGAACGTCCTCGCGAACTCTCGATCTCCCGTCGGCTCGTCATCGGCACTCCGGCCCCCTCCGCCCGGCTGCTCGATTCTGCAGACAATCCGCCTATCTCTCCGCCAAGCCGTGACTTCGGCACGTGTCGAACGGTTATGCCGTGCGGGGGAGCTCCGTGTCGGGGCCTAGGAAGCAGGAAAGAGCAATGCGCGTAGGAAGCTTTGTGCTGGCGGCCCAGTTCCCGGGCCAGGGCCAGGGGGAGGCGCTGCACCGAGCGGTCAGGTCCGCCGAGGTCGCCGAGGAGGCGGGCCTCGACACGGTCTGGCTGGCGGAGCACCACTTCGTGCCGTACGGCACCTGCCCGTCCGCGACGACCCTGGCGGCTCTGCTGCTGGGCCGCACCCGGCGCATCCGGATCGGTACGGCGGTGAGCGTGCTGCCCACCACCCACCCCGTGGCGCTCGGCGAACAGGCGGCGCTGCTGCATCTGACGTCCGGCGGGAGGTTCACGCTGGGCGTGGGGCGCGGTGGGCCGTGGGTCGACCTGGAGGTGTTCGGGACGGGTCTCGAGGCGTACGAGAAGGCGTTCCCGGAGTCACTCGACCTGCTGGTCCGCTGGCTGCGCGAGCCGTCCGTGTCGGCCGACGGCGACCGGTTCAGGTTCCGCGACGTGGCCGTCGTACCGAGCCCGTCGGAGTCGCTGACGGACACCGCGGGGCCCGAGGTCGTCGTCGCGTGCACCTCGCCGTCGAGCGTGCGGCTGGCCGCCGAGCGCGGGCTGCCGATGCTCCTCGGGATGCATGTCGGGGACGAGGAGAAGGCCGAGATGGTCGCCCTGTGGCGGCAGTCGGCGCGCGCGGCCGGACGCTCGGGGGACGAGATCCGGGGCGCCGCCCATGTGTCGGCCGGCGTCTGCCAGATCGCGGACACACGCACGGACGCGGTCGAGACCCTGATGAAGGCGATGCCGGGCTGGCTGCGACAGGGGCTGGAGGCGCATGTCACGGTGGACGGCCGGCAGCGTTCGATGCGCGACCCGGTGGCGTACACCGAACTCCTCTGCGGGCTGCACCCGGTGGGCACGGCCAGACTCTGCGCCGACCGGCTCGCGGCGACCTCCGAGCGCACGGGCATCTCGCGCTTCGCTCTGCTCGTCGAGGGTTCCGGAGATCTGGCGGCCACGGAGGAGAACGTACGGCGGCTGGGCACCGAGGTGGTCACCCAGCTGCGCTGAACACCGGGCTCCCGCGGGGAGCTTGCCGCCCCGTACAGAAACACCTCCCGCGTACGAGGCGGCAAGCCGTTGCCCCGCGCCTCAGCAGTCCCGGAATTCCGGGGACTGGTTCAGCAGCTGACTGCGCACCGAGGTGAAGCGGGCCAGCTTGACGTCCACCGAGGAGTCCAGCGGGAACACCGCCACCCGGTGGCAGTTCTGGAAGGCCAGCCGCACACCGAAGTGCCGCTGCAGTGCGCCGCGTATCGCGTCACTCGCCAGCGCACGCAGCAGCTGGCCCCGTGCCTGCTCGTCCGGCGGCGGCGTCTGGTTGTCGGCGAAGTCTCCGCCGTCCACCTTCAGCTGGGCCACCAGGGAGCTGA
The DNA here is from genome assembly GCF_054072135.1 of Streptomyces kryoterrae. NCBI lineage: Bacteria > Bacillati > Actinomycetota > Actinomycetes > Kitasatosporales > Streptomycetaceae > Streptomyces > Streptomyces kryoterrae. Next base: position 3,155,038 of record NZ_CM133358.1, read on the forward strand.
TCATCTCCCATGCGTAGGGCAGGGAGGTCCGGACGCAGTCGACGAATTCAGCTTCGTCGACCTCGCCTCGCTCGGCCTGTTCGAGTAGGGCCGGTGAGACGTCGAGCGACATGAGTTCTCCTCTCGCACCCCCGGGTCACGGGGGTTGCCGGACAGGGAAAGGGAGCCCGCGACACCGAGCACGCTCCGTACACACATCGCGACCTCCCGGTTACTACCGTAGGCAACGGACCGTGACGGCACCAGGAAAACGCGGATACAGGACCGGTCAGAACCGTCCCTGTAGGCACACAATCAGCCATCAACGAACAGTTGCCCCTGGCATGTTCCTTCGGCCCAGGGAGTCCCCGCCAGCGCTACTGAGGTGGGCGAATCGCGTGGACCACCGCGCGTCGAGTAGCGTTGCCGACCATGCGTCTCGTCATTGCGCGCTGTTCCGTGGACTACGCGGGCCGGCTCACCGCTCATCTCCCGTCGGCCCCCCGCCTCATCCTGGTCAAGGCTGACGGCAGCGTCTCGATCCACGCGGACGACCGCGCCTACAAGCCTCTCAACTGGATGTCTCCGCCCTGCACGTTGAAGGAGGGAGCCGGAGAAGAGGAGGGGATCTGGACCGTCATCAACAAGGCGGGCGAGAAGCTCATCATCACGATGGAGGAGATCCTCCACGATTCCTCGCACGAACTCGGTGTGGACCCCGGCCTGATCAAGGACGGCGTGGAAGCACACCTCCAGGAACTCCTCGCGGACCGCATCGAGACCCTCGGCGACGGCTACACCCTCATCCGCCGCGAGTACATGACGGCCATCGGCCCGGTCGACATCCTGTGCCGGGACGGCGACGGCGCGACGGTCGCGGTCGAGATCAAGCGGCGCGGCGAGATCGACGGCGTGGAGCAACTCACGCGCTATCTGGAGCTGTTGAACCGCGACCCGCACCTCGCGCCGGTCCGCGGCATCTTCGCCGCCCAGGAGATCAAGCCCCAGGCCCGCGTCCTCGCCACGGACCGGGGCATCGGCTGCGCGGTCCTGGACTACAACGCGATGCGCGGCATCGAGGACGACAAACTCCGGCTGTTCTGACACCGGTTCACGGCTGTACGTGGAAGGGGGCGGGCCCGTTGTTACGGGCCCGCCCCCTTCCACGTGCTGTCTGTCAGATCATCGGCGGCGCGTCGGTGTCGACCGGATCACTCGCCGGCCCGCTCGCCGGCTCGGTCTGGACCGGGCTGGTGGCCGGGCCGCTGGCCGAGGCAGGGGGGTCCGAGGGCGACGCGTCCTCGGACGGCGTGGGCGACGCGGGCGCCGAAGGAGTGGGCGTGGCCGTGTCGGACGGCGGCGTCGACGGGGAGGCCGACGTCGACGGCTTGGAGCTGGGCGTCGGAGACGCGGACGTGGACGGCTTGGACGGTGCGGTCCCGCCCCCGGTGCTCCCACCGCCCCCCGGTGTCTTCGTGCCCGTCGGGTCGTCCGACGGCTCCTGGCCGTCCGTCGGCGGCGGCGTCGGGTCGTCCGAGGTGCCCATGGTCCCGTCGGGGCCCGGGTCGGTCGGGCGGCTGGTGGCCGTACCGGTGTCGCCGTTGCTGTCGCTGTCGCCGTTGTCGGCCTTGTCGGCGCCCAGGCTGTCGTCGTCGCTGCCCGGACTGGCGGACGGGTTGATGCCGACCTGGTCGGACGGCGCGTCGTTGTGGTTCGAGGTCGCGCCCAGCGTCACCACCGTGCCGAGCACCGCCACGAGCAGGGCGCCCGCGCCGGCCGCCACGAGGTTGCGCCGGGCACCGCCCACGAGCCGCTGGATGCCCGAGACCTTGTGCGCCCCGCCCCCGGACCGGGACGTGATCACCGTCGCCGGGAAGTCACCGGCCGCATAGCCGGAACCGGAACCCGATCCGGAACCCGTGGGCGACGCCTTGAGCGGCGGGTAGCCCGCCGCCCCGAAGACGGCCGGGACGCCACCGGGCGGCGACGCCGACTCCTCGTACCGCGCGTCCGGCATCTCCTCGCCCGCCGTGGAACCCGGGCCGGAGCCGAGGCCCGGGGTGTCGCCGGACCGGTCGGCGACCAGGGTGAGGGCGCGGCGGCCCGCGACCGTGCCGCGCTTGTCGGCGACGGCACCGCGCAGCCCGATGGCGCCCTCCAGCTCACTACGGGCCCGGTCGAGCTGTTCGCCGCACAGCGCGAGGATGCCCAACTCGTGGTGGAAATAGGCCTGTTCCGAAACATCCCCGGCGAGCCGGGCGGCCTCGGAGCCGGCGTGCAGGGCGTGTTCCCAGGCGCTCCAGTACAGACCGGCCGCGAAGGCGGGCGCCGCCGTGCGGGCCAGCTGCACGGCCGTGCTCTCCTCGTCCTCCCCCGGCGGCGTGGTCTCGGGGACCAGGACGTCAAGGGTGGCGAGCAGGGCGTCGGCCTCGGCGCAGACCCGCTCGGGGGTCACGGACGGGTGCCCGGCCCACCAGGCGAAGTGCCGGGCGGCGGTGAACGCCCGGTCCTGGGCGCCTTCGCCGTATCCGGCGGCCTCCAGCTGGGTCCCCACCCCGGCCGCGAGCCGGTAGTGGGAGCCGACCGGGGAGACCAGCGCACAGCCGAGCAGCTCACCGAGGGCGGCGTCCGCGTGGGTGTCGCCGACCAGCGCGGGCAGATGCGCCTGGTGGGGCACCTCACCGCCGAGCGCGACGGCGAACCGCAGGGTCTCCCGCGCGGACGCGCTGAGCCGGGACGCGAGCAACGGCGCGGGCGCGGCACCCTCGGCGAGCGAGGGCAGCGGTACGTCGGGTTCGTCGCCGGTGGCGACGGGCACGTCGATGGGGGTGTCGTCGAAGACGCCGAACTCGTCGAAGGCGTCGGCGCCCGCACGCAGTCCGTCGCGCTGCCTGAGCAGGGCGCCGGCCTGGACGAACCGCAGGGGCAGGCCCTCGGACTCGAACCAGAGATCGCCCGCCCAGTTGGCCTCCTCCTCCGTGAGGACACGGCCGACGGCGCGCTCCAGGAGTTCCAGGCCCCCGGACCGGTCGAGTCCGTCGAGGAACAGTTCCTCGATCAGCGCGTCTGCGGAGGGCGCGGGCACGTCGGGGGTGGCGCTGATCAGGAAGGCGCACTCGGGGGTCGCGTCGATGAGTTCGTCGAGCGCGGCGCCGCCGAACTCCACGTCGTCGAGGACGACGACCGCGCCGGCCTCGCGGACGAGGGCGCGCAGTTCGTCCGGTTCCGGCCGGTACAGAGGTGCGCTGTAGACGGCGTAGAAGAGGTCGTAGAGCAGATCGGTCTGGGTGCGGTGGAAGCCGGTGAGACGGACCACGCCGTCGGGGGCGAGGTCCGCGCAGTCCGCGGCGACGGCGTCGAGGAGTGTGGTGCGGCCGGAGCCGGCCGGGCCGGTGAGGCGTACGGAACGGCCGCGGGCCAGCAGTCGCACCAGCCGTTCACGCTCGCCGTCGCGCTCCAGGAGTGGGAGTTCGGGCTGCGCGGGCCCGGGCGGTACGGGTGGCCGGGCGGCGCGGGAGATCTCGGCGCGCTCGGCCGCCGTGAGCTTGGCGGGCCTGCCGGGCCGTTCACCGGGCGGGCAGACCTCTATCTCGCTGCCGTCGACGGGGTTGACCGTGAGCAGGTAGTCGCCCGAGACGAGCTGCACGGTGCGGGCGAGCGCCGGCGTGTGCTGGCCGAAGTCGGTTGAGAGGGCATCGCGAGGCGGGCGCTGACGCGGCGTGCTGCCGTCGGCGTCGTGGCCGTACTCCTCGGAGCCCTGGTTGTTCGGGTCCATAAGGTTCAAGCCCCCCAAAAGCGTCGTGTGCGGGTCGACGGGACCCAGGCCCCTCCCGGCCTTGCTGCACACTGCGCTGTCGCTTCTGGTCCGGGCCCGCTCGCGGGATGTCAGGCAGCGGGCGACCGAACCCTAAACCTTCGCACAGTATCTATGACAGGCCGGGGTACCGCGCCGTCCGAGACGTCACAGTCTCGTGAGGATTGTGCGTGAAGCGCGTTTTCACCTTCACCGGTTCACACCCACCGGTTCACACCCACTGGTTCACACTCTGGGCAGCGACTCCACCCCGATACCACCCTCGATCGCCAGGATCCGGTGCAGCCGGGTGGCCACCAACAGGCGCTGCATCTGCGGTGGTACGTCGCGCAGCACGAGCCGTCTGCCGCACCGCCCGCACCGCCGGTGGGCTCCCATGATCACCCCGAGTCCGGTGGCGTCCCAGGAGTCCAGCTCGGACAGGTCCAGCACCAGATCGCCGACGCCCGTGTCGACGGCCGTATGCAGGACCGTACGGGCGTCCGCCGCGCTGCGGACGTCGAGGCGGCCCCCGACGACCAGCTCGGCGTGGTCGCCCCTGATGTACATATGCGCTCCCGTGAGTGCGTGTCGTGCTCCGCGTCGGTAGGTGATGCAACGTCTGACTGCCTGAGGGGCGGTCAGGTTGCCGTCTGTGAGCGAACCGATACTCAATTCACCCCACAGGGTGACACCCCAGGGGTTCGTGCGGTTTCCGTGCCTGTTGACTACGTGCGATACCGCTCAGTGCTTGTAGAAGCCCTGCCCGCTCTTGCGGCCGATGTCACCGGCGTCAACCATCCGGCGCATCAGCTCCGGAGGAGCGAACTTCTCGTCCTGGGACTCGGTGTAGATGTTGCTCGTCGCGTGCAGCAGGATGTCGACCCCGGTGAGGTCGGCGGTGGCCAGCGGGCCCATGGCGTGCCCGAAGCCGAGCTTGCAGGCGAGGTCGATGTCCTCCGCGGTGGCGACACCGGACTCGTACAGCTTGGCCGCCTCGACGACCAGCGCCGAGATCAGCCGGGTCGTCACGAAACCGGCGACGTCCCGGTTGACGACGACGCAGGTCTTGCCGACGGACTCGGCGAACTCCCGCGCGGTGGCGAGGGTTTCGTCGCTCGTCTTGTAGCCGCGGACCAGCTCGCAGAGCTGCATCATCGGCACCGGTGAGAAGAAGTGCGTACCGACGACCCGGTCCGGGCGGTCGGTGACGGCGGCGATCTTGGTGATCGGGATGGCGGAGGTGTTGGAGGCGAGCACGGCGTCGTCGCGCGCGATCTTGTCGAGCGCGCGGAAGATCTCGTGCTTGACCTCCAGCTTCTCGAAGACCGCCTCGACGACGATGTCCGCGTCGGCGACCGCGTCCAGGTCGGTCGTCGCGGTGATGCGTCCGAGGGCTGCCTCGGCGTCGGCCGCGGCCAGCTTGCCCTTGCCCACGAACCGGTCGTACGAGGATTTGATGCCGTCGGTGCCACGGGTGAGCGCTTCGTCGGTGACATCGCGCAGTACGACGTCCCAGCCGGCCTGGGCGGATACCTGGGCGATGCCGGAACCCATCAGGCCGGCTCCGATGACGGCAAGCTTCCGTGCCACTGTGCGACTCCCCTGACGCGCTGTTTACGTATCCCTTGATAGGGGCCCCGACAAGGCCTCTCCGCCGGACCTTAGCGGTCGTGAGCGGTTGTGTGACCGCTTAGTAACGCGTTTCACGTCTCACGGCGTGAGACACCGATCACGTTGGTCACGTCTCATCTGACGGACCTGACGATCCTCTCAACGGCCGAAGCCGAAGGGATTCCGACCGCAGCGGCCGGAGTGCCGATTCCTTGCGGTTTCCCACTGGTTGGCGCTTCGCAGACCGGCCGGCGCGGAGGTCTCCACGCCCGGTGACCCGCATGCCCGCGGGCCGATGTGTTCTTCGCGGCCAACGTGTCGGCGTGTTCCAGGTGGCCACGGACTCCGCATACGAACCGCGCTCGGCTCTCGCGGTTGTCCGGATGCGCGTGTCCGCGGGCGGGGCACGTCACCGATGTGTGGGCAGGGTTCACGGTGCGCACCTCGGCTCGCGGTGGCGGTCATGTCCGCGACGTCGAGGTCTTCGAGAACCACGAGGGCATCGGCCTCGACGATGCGGCAGGCCGTCCGAGCGTGGAAATCCTGGCGGCGGTCGCGGACGGCGCGCGTGATCGCCCTCATCTTTGCCCGGCACGCCATCGCGGGACACCGTGGCCGACTTGACCGTGCCGCCGAGCGGGCGGGACCAGCGGAAGCCGACGCACCCGAGTTTCGGCAGACGCACGTCTGCTGGAGGATGTGGGACGGCGCGACCTTCAACCACGGGTGCGAAACGCGAATGTCCGCACGACTGGGGGCAACGTCTAGATTGGCGGCATGGTCAATCTGACGCGCATCTACACCAGGACCGGCGACCAGGGCACCACCGCCCTCGGCGACATGAGCAGGGTCGCCAAGACCGATCTGCGGATCTCCGCGTACGCCGACGCCAACGAGGCGAACGCGGTGATCGGGACCGCCGTCGCGCTGGGCGGGCTGGAGGTGGCGGTCGTCAAGGTGCTGACCAGGGTGCAGAACGACCTCTTCGACGTGGGCGCGGACCTGGCGACGCCGGTGGCCGAGAACCCGGAGTTTCCTCCGTTGCGGGTCAAGCAGTCCTACGTCGACAAGCTGGAGGCGGACTGCGACCGGTTCCTCGAAGACCTGGAGAAACTGCGCTCGTTCATCCTCCCCGGCGGCACCCCCGGCGCGGCCCTGCTGCACCAGGCGTGCACGGTGGTGCGCCGGGCCGAGCGCTCGACATGGGCGGCCCTGGAGGTCCACGCGGAGGTGATGAACCCGCTCACCGCGACCTACCTCAACCGGCTGTCGGACCTGCTGTTCATCCTGGCGCGTACGGCCAACAAGGCGGTCGGGGACGTGCTCTGGGTCCCGGGCGGGGAGCGCTGACTCCAGGTCCGTCGCGGCGTTCGAGTACTTCGGCCAGATCGCGTACGTCGGCGCGACCACCCCGTGCATGCCGACAGGAGCCGAACGCCGACCCGGCCGCCCTGGGCACCCTCAGCCGTCTCCACATGGCCGAGGCCGCGGTGAATACGCACGTCAGCCGGTTGCCGGGCAAGCTGGAGCCGCGCAGTCGGGTGCAAGCGGCGCTGCCGGCGCAGGAGTTGGGGGTTTAGCGAATCAGTGGAGGCTTTCCGCGAAGTGGTCCAGACCTATTGACCCGTGGTCCAGACCTTCCTATTCTCGCGGCACTGTGGGTGCGAAGGCTCAGTCGCGCCCCCTGACACCTCCAAGGAGGCGCGGCATGCGCTTCGGACAAAGATGTACGGCAGGCCTGACAACCCTGCTGCTCCCCCTCGCCGCCCTGGTGGGCCTGGCGAGCCCGGCACAGGCGGCCACCTCGGCCACCGCGACCTACGCCAAGACCCAGGACTGGGGCACCGGTTTCGAGGGCAAGTGGACGGTCACCAACACCGGTACCACGTCGATCAGTTCATGGACGGTCGAGTGGGACTTCCCCTCGGGTACGTCCGTCACCTCGGCCTGGGACGCGGACGTCACGTCCAGCGGCACCCACTGGACCGCCAAGAACAAGTCGTGGAACGGCACCCTCGCCCCCGGCGCCGCCGTCTCCTTCGGCTTCAACGGCGCCGGCTCCGGCGCCCCCGCCAACTGCAAGCTGAACAGCGGCAGTTGTGACGGCGGATCGGTCCCCGGCGACAACGCCCCCTCGGCGCCCGGCACTCCGACCGCCTCCGGCATCACCGACACCTCGGTGAAGCTGAGTTGGGGCGCGGCCACCGACGACAAGGGCATCAAGAACTACGACGTCCTGCGCGGCGGCACCAAGGTCGCGACGGTGACGGCCACCTCGTACACGGACACGGGTCTGAGCGCGGGTACGGACTACTCGTACACCGTCCAGGCCCGGGACACCGCCGACCAGACCGGTCCGGTGAGCGGCGCCGTCGCCGTGCACACCACCGGCGGCACCACCACCCCGCCCACCGGGAACAAGGTCAGGCTCGGCTACTTCACCGAGTGGGGCGTCTACGGCCGCAACTACCACGTCAAGAACCTGGTGACCTCGGGCTCGGCATCCAAGATCACCCACATCAACTACGCGTTCGGCAACGTCAAGGACGGCAAGTGCACCGTCGACGACACCTACGCCGCCTACGACAAGGCCTACACCGCCGACCAGTCGGTGTCCGGGGTGGCCGACACCTGGGACCAGCCACTGCGCGGCAACTTCAACCAGCTCCGGGAACTGAAGGCCAAGTACCCGAACATCAAGGTGCTGTACTCCTTCGGCGGCTGGACCTACTCCGGCGGCTTCGCGCAGGCCGCCGCCAACCCGGCCGCCTTCGCCGCCTCCTGCAAGGCGGTCGTGGAGGACCCGCGCTGGGCGGACGTCTTCGACGGCATCGACATCGACTGGGAGTACCCGAACGCCTGCGGCCTGACCTGTGACACATCAGGGGCGCCGGCCTTCAAGAACCTGCTGTCGGCGCTGCGTACGACGTTCGGGGCGAACTACCTGGTCACCGCGGCCATCACCGCCGACGGCTCCTCAGGCGGCAAGCTCGACGCGGCCGACTACGGCGGCGCCTCCGCCTACGCCGACTGGTACAACGTGATGACGTACGACTACTTCGGCGCCTTCGACGCGGACGGTCCGACCGCCCCGCACTCGCCGCTCACCTCGTACGCCGGTATCCCGGCCGCCGGCTTCAACTCAGCCGACGCCATCGCCAAGCTGAAGGCGAAGGGCGTCCCGGCGGCGAAGCTCCTGCTGGGCATCGGTTTCTACGGCCGCGGCTGGACCGGCGTCACCCAGTCCGCCCCCGGCGGCACGGCGACCGGCGCGGCCCCGGGCACGTACGAGGCGGGCATCGAGGACTACAAGATCCTCAAGACGTCCTGCCCGGCCACCGGCACGATCGCCGGCACCGCGTACGCGTACTGCGGCAACAACTGGTGGTCGTACGACACTCCCGCGACGATCGCCGGGAAGATGACCTGGGCCAAGAACCAGTCCCTGGGCGGCGCCTTCTTCTGGGAGTTCAGCGGCGACACGAGCAACGGGGAGCTGGTGAGCGCGATCAGCGGCGGGCTCGCGTAGCTCACGGCAAAGGCGGCGGGGTGGGTGCGTACGCACCCACCCCGCCGCCCCCGTATGTCAGGGTCAGGCCACGTTCACCTGTTGCCCGGGAGGCGCGGCCTCCAGCCAGGCGAGGAAACCGGTCAGCGCGTCGTCGCTCATGGCCAGCTCCAGTCTCGTCCCCCGATGGAGACAGGCGAGCACGACCGCGTCCGAGAGCAGGGCCAGCTCCTCCTCGCCGTCGGGGGCACGGCGGCCGGCCACCTCGATCGACGAGCGTTCCAGGACGCGGCGCGGCCGGGGGGAGTACGAGAAGACGCGGTACCACTCGATGCGGTCACCGTTGTAGCGGGCGACACCGTAGCCCCAGCCCTTGCCGCTGGGGTCGGGTTTCTCGGGTACGTCCCAGCGCAGGCTGCAGTCGAACGTACCGCCGGAGCGTTGGATGAGCCGGCGGCGCAGCCCGAAGACGAACAGGCCGACCACCACGACCGCCACTACCAAGCCGCCCACAGTCAGAGCGAGGAACATCGACACCGACCTCCTCGTCTCCTAGGTAACGGAAAAGAAAAAACACCCGGATTTACCTCAGCCGCGGCTGGGGCCGGCGCAAACCGGTCCCAGCCGCGGCTGAGGCAAAGCATCACACTGGAGCTCCCCCAGTGTCTAAAGGGCCTGGGAGGTACCCCCAGTGGTTCAGCGCGCCGCCACGGCCCGCAGTCGGACGTCCGCACGCCGCTCGGCGGAGGCGTCGCCCTCCGCCTTCGCGCGCTCGAGCTCCCGCTCCACGCGCTGGACGTCGATCTCGTCCGCCAGCTCGGCGATCTCCGCCAGCAGCGACAGCTTGTTGTCCGCGAACGAGATGAAACCGCCGTGCGCCGCGGCGACGACCGTTCCACCATCACTCGTACGGATGGTCACCGGGCCCGACTCCAGCACACCGAGCAGCGGCTGGTGACCGGGCATAACGCCGATGTCGCCGGACGTGGTGCGCGCGACGACCAGAGTGGCCTCGCCGGACCAGATCTTACGGTCGGCAGCGACCAGCTCGACGTGCAGCTCAGCAGCCAAGGTTGGCTCCTCGGGTCACCACCCGGCTGGGACACCGGGTGTTGCGTATAAGTCTAGTAGGGCTCCGAGCACCGATGTGCCGGGGCCTGCCCCGAGCTGTTCGGCCGGGGGTCTGGGGGCCGCGCGGCGTCAGCCGCAAATGACACGTCCCCAGGCAATGCAGCAGTGGTAGTGCGGAGAGGGGCAGGACGCACCCCGCGAAGGGTGCTCCCCTGCCCCTCTCCCAGAGCCCGGGGGTCAGGAGACGCCCAGCTCCTTGGCGTTGGCCTTGAGGTCCTCAATGCCACCGCAGAGGAAGAACGCCTGCTCCGGGAAGTGGTCGTAGTCGCCGTCGATGATCGCGTTGAACGCCACGATCGACTCGTCCAGCGGTACGTCCGACCCGTCGACGCCGGTGAACTGCTTGGCGACGTGGGTGTTCTGGGACAGGAAGCGCTCCACGCGACGGGCCCGGTGGACGGTGAGCTTGTCCTCCTCGCCCAGCTCGTCGATACCGAGGATCGCGATGATGTCCTGGAGGTCCTTGTACTTCTGGAGGACACCCTTGACGCGCATCGCCGTGCTGTAGTGGTCCGCCGTGATGTAGCGGGGGTCCAGGATGCGGGACGTGGAGTCCAGCGGGTCCACGGCCGGGTAGATGCCCTTCTCGGAGATCGGACGGGAGAGAACCGTCGTCGCGTCGAGGTGGGCGAACGTGGTGGCCGGGGCCGGGTCGGTCAGGTCGTCCGCGGGGACGTAGATCGCCTGCATCGAGGTGATCGAGTGACCACGGGTCGAGGTGATGCGCTCCTGGAGGAGACCCATCTCGTCGGCCAGGGTCGGCTGGTAACCCACCGCGGAGGGCATCCGGCCGAGCAGGGTCGAGACCTCGGAACCGGCCTGCGTGAAGCGGAAGATGTTGTCGATGAAGAACAGCACGTCCTGCTTCTGCACATCGCGGAAGTACTCCGCCATGGTCAGACCGGCCAGGGCCACGCGCAGACGGGTGCCCGGGGGCTCGTCCATCTGGCCGAAGACCAGCGCGGTCTTGTCGATGACGCCGGACTCCGACATCTCCTCGATGAGGTCGTTGCCCTCACGAGTGCGCTCACCGACACCGGCGAACACGGAGACACCGTCGTGGTTGTTGGCGACGCGGTAGATCATCTCCTGGATGAGCACCGTCTTGCCGACGCCGGCACCGCCGAACAGGCCGATCTTTCCACCCTTGACGTACGGGGTGAGAAGGTCGATGACCTTGACGCCGGTCTCGAACATCTCGGTCTTCGACTCGAGCTCGTCGAAACGCGGGGCCTTGCGGTGGATGGACCAGCGCTCGCCCGAGTACGTCTCGTCGGAGTTCAGTACCTCACCGAGGGTGTTGAACACCTTGCCCTTGGTGAAGTCACCGACCGGGACGGTGATGCCCGAACCCGTGTTGGTGACCACGGCCTGGCGGACCAGACCGTCGGTGGGCTGCATGGAGATGGTGCGGACCAGGCCGTCACCCAGGTGCTGGGCGACCTCCAGGGTCAGCGTCTTCCTCGCGCCGTCGAGGGCCGGGTCGGCCACCTCGACGTGAAGGGCGTTGTAGATCTCCGGCATGGCGTCGACGGGGAATTCCACGTCGACGACCGGGCCGATGACCCGGGCGACGCGGCCCGTGGCAACGGCCGTCTCAACTGTCGTCGTCATTACCTGTCACTCCCCGCGGTCGCGTCGGCCAGGGCTGCGGTGCCACCGACGATCTCGCTGATTTCCTGGGTGATTTCGGCCTGTCGGGCCGCATTGGCAAGTCGGGAGAGCGTCGTGATGAGGTCTCCCGCGTTGTCGGTGGCCGACTTCATCGCGCGGCGCGTGGCGGCGTGCTTGGAAGCAGCCGACTGGAGCATCGCGTTGTAGATACGGCTTTCGACGTACCGCGGCAGCAGGGCGTCGAGGACGTCCTCCGCCGACGGCTCGAAGTCGTACAGCGGAAGGATCTCGCCCTTCCCGGTCGTCTCTGCCGCGACCTCGTCGAGGCGCAGCGGCAGCAGACGGCCGTCGACCGCGTTCTGCGTCATCATCGAGACGAACTCGGTGTAGACGATGTGGAGTTCGTCCACGCCGCCGTCCGCCGTCTCCTTCTCGATGGCCTCGATGAGCGGAGCCGCGACCTTCTTGGCGTCCGCGTACGTGGGCTGGTCGGTGAAGCCCGACCACGATTCCACGACCTTGCGCTCGCGGAAGTTGTAGTGGGCCAGACCGCGGCGGCCGACGATGTACGTGTCGACCTCCTTGCCCTCCGCCTCAAGTCGCGCCGTCAGCTTCTCGGCGGCCTTGATCGCGTTGGAGTTGAAGGCGCCGGCCAGACCGCGGTCGCTCGAAAGGAGCAGCACCGCGGAACGGGTCGGCGTCTCGGCCTCGGTGGTCAGCGGGTGCCTGGTGTTCGAGCCCGTGCCGACCGCCGTGACCGCGCGGGTGAGCTCGGTCGCGTACGGCGCGGAGGCCGCCACCTTGCGCTGCGCCTTGACGACGCGCGAGGCGGCGATCATCTCCATCGCCTTGGTGATCTTCTTGGTCGCGGTGACAGACTTGATACGACGCTTGTAGACCCGGAGCTGGGCTCCCATGAGTCAGGTCCCTTCCGTCGTCACTTGGCCGCGGCGGCCGGAGCGTCTTCGCCGAGAAGCTTGCCGTCCGAGGTCTCGAACTGCTTCTTGAATTCCGCGACGGCGTCGGCGATGGCGGTGATGGTGTCGTCCGACATCTTCGCGCCCTCCTTGATGGAGGTCATGAGGCCCTGCTCCTTGCGGTGCAGGTACTCCAGGAGCTCCTTCTCGAAGCGGCGGATGTCGTTGACCGGCACCTCGTCCATCTTGCCGGTGGTACCGGCCCAGATGGAGACGACCTGGTCCTCGGTGGCCATCGGCTGGTACTGAGCCTGCTTGAGCAGCTCGACCAGTCGCATACCACGCTCAAGCTGCGACTTCGACGCGGCGTCCAGGTCGGAACCGAAGGCGGCGAACGCCTCCAGCTCACGGTACTGGGCGAGGTCGAGGCGCAGTCGGCCGGACACCTGGCGCATCGCCTTGTGCTGCGCGGAACCACCGACTCGGGAGACGGAGATACCGACGTTCAGCGCGGGACGCTGACCGGCGTTGAACAGGTCCGACTCCAGGAAGCACTGGCCGTCGGTGATGGAGATGACGTTGGTCGGGATGAACGCCGAGACGTCGTTGGCCTTCGTCTCGACGATCGGCAGACCGGTCATCGAGCCCGCGCCCAGCTCGTCGGAGAGCTTCGCGCAGCGCTCCAGCAGACGGGAGTGGAGGTAGAAGACGTCACCCGGGTAGGCCTCGCGGCCCGGCGGGCGGCGCAGCAGCAGGGACACGGCGCGGTAGGCGTCGGCCTGCTTCGAGAGGTCGTCGAAGATGATGAGGACGTGCTTGCCCTCGTACATCCACTGCTGGCCGATGGCCGAACCGGTGTACGGCGCAAGGTACTTGAAGCCGGCCGGGTCGGACGCCGGGGCGGCGACGATGGTCGTGTACTCCAGCGCGCCGGCCTCTTCGAGGGCGCCACGCACGGAGGCGATGGTCGAGCCCTTCTGGCCGATGGCGACGTAGACGCAGCGAACCTGCTTCTTCGGGTCACCGGTGCGCCAGTTGTCGCGCTGGTTGATGATCGTGTCGACGGCCAGCGCGGTCTTGCCGGTCTGACGGTCGCCGATGATCAGCTGACGCTGACCACGGCCGATCGGGGTCATCGCGTCGACGGCCTTGTAGCCCGTCTCCATCGGCTCGTGCACCGACTTGCGCGCCATGACGCCCGGAGCCTGCAGCTCCAGGGCGCGACGACCGCTGGTCTCGATCTCGCCGAGGCCGTCGATCGGGTTGCCGAGCGGGTCAACCACGCGGCCGAGGTAGCCCTCGCCGACGGCCACGGACAGGACTTCACCGGTACGGGTGACCGGCTGGCCCTCTTCGACACCGCTGAACTCGCCGAGGATGACGGTACCGATCTCGCGCTCTTCGAGGTTGAGCGCGAGACCGAGGGTGCCGTCCTCGAACTTCAGCAGTTCGTTGGCCATGGCCGAGGGAAGACCCTCTACCTTCGCGATGCCGTCGCCGGCAAGGGTGACCGTACCGACCTCCTCGCGCGAGGCCGCGTCCGGCTTGTACGACTGGACGAAGTTCTCCAGCGCATCCCGGATCTCCTCCGGCCGGATCGTGAGCTCCGCCATCTGGGTTCCCTGCTCTCCTTGTTGGGCCCGAAGTTTCACTTGGGGGGATGGGGACTCCCCCCAAAAAGAGGTGAATCCTCTGCACGGCCCAACCAGGGCCGCATTCAAGTACGTACTACGAGTATTGAGTTGCTGCGTGCTGTGTGGCTGCCGGGCGGGCTAGCCCGCCATACGGCGGCCGGCGTCCTCGATGCGGTCCGCGATGCTGCCGTTGATGACCTCGTCGCCGACCAGCACCCGGATCCCGCCGAGGACCTCGGGGTCCACATCCAGGTTCAGGTGCATCTGACGGCCGTAGAGCTTCGCGAGGGCGGCGCCGAGGCGCTGCTTCTGCGGGTCGCTCAGCGGGACCGCGGAGGTGACGACGGCGACCATGCGGTCCCGGCGTTCGGCGGCGAGCTTGGACAGGGACTCGAGTCCCGCCTCCAGGCTACGTCCCCGCGGTGCGGTCACCAGGCGCGTCACCAGACGCTCCGTCGTGGCCGCGGCCCGGCCCCCGAGCAGGCTGCGCAGCAGCTCGCTCTTGGCGCCGGTGGTCGCGGCACGGTCGGTCAGCGCGGCGCGCAGCTCGGTGTTCGAAGCGACGATCCGGCCGAACCGGAACAGCTCGTCCTCGACGTTGTCGAGCGCGCCCGCCTGCTGGGCCGAGGTGAGGTCGGCGATGTCCGCCAGTTCCTCCAGCGCGTCCACCAGGTCACGCGAACGCGACCAGCGGGAGCGCACCATGCCGGCCACCAGGTCGGTGGTGGGCCCGCCGACCTGGCTGCCGAAGAGGCGCTGGGCCAGCTCGGCCTTGGCCTCTCCGGGCTGCGCCGGGTCGGTGAGGACCCGACGCAGCGACACCTCGCGGTGCAGCAGAGCGGTGACCGAAGCCAGCTCGTCGGACAGCTTCTTCGCGTCGGCGGACGTGGAGTCCGTCAGCGCGTCGAGACGCTCCCGTGCGGCGGCGGCAGCCTCGCGACTGGCTCCGTGCACGGTCATCGAGTCGCCTCGGCCTTCTCCTCGAGGTCGTCGAGGAAGCGGTCGATCACACGGCTCTGCCGGGCGTGGTCCTCGAGGGACTCGCCGACGAGCTTGCCGGCCAGCTCGGTGGCGAGCTTGCCGACGTCCTGGCGGAGCGCGGACGAGGCGGCCTTGCGGTCGGCGTCGAGCTGGGAGTGACCGGCGGCGACGATCTCCTCACGCTGCCGCTGGCCTTCCGCGCGCATCTCGGCGATGAGCGTGGCACCCTGCTCCTGCGCCTCCTGGCGCAGTCGCGCGGCCTCGTGCCGAGCCTCGGCGAGCTGAGCCTTGTACTGCTCAAGAACGCTCTGGGCCTCGACCTTCATGGCGTCGGCCTCTTCGATACCGCCCTCGATCGCCGCGCGACGCTCCTCCAGAACCTTGTTGATGTTCGGAAGCAGCTTCTTCCAGAAGAAGAAGAACACGATGGCGAAGGCGATGGCGCCGACGAGCAGCTCGGGGCCCGCAGGAATGAGCGGGCTCTGCTCCTCCTCGGCGGCGAACCGCACCAGGTTGGCGATCACATCAGTGCCTTTCGTCGATACGTGCGGGGTAAGGGTGATTACTTACCGAACACGAACGGCATAACGATGCCGATGAGGGCGAGCGCCTCACAGAAGGCGAAGCCGAGGATCTGGTTGGCGCGGATCAGGCCGGCCGCTTCGGGCTGACGGGCGAGGGCCTGGGTGCCGTTACCGAAGATGATGCCGACGCCGACGCCGGGGCCGATGGCGGCAAGGCCGTAGCCGATGGAGCCGAGCGAACCGGAGACAGCGGCAAGGGTCTCAGTGGCAGCCATGCTGAATCTTCCTTCTGTTTCATGGACCGGCGGGGGTTGGCCACCGGACGCTTAAGGGCTTGCGGGAGGTGCGCTCAGTGGTGCTCGGCGAGAGCACCCTGAATGTACGAGCAGGCAAGGAGCACGAAGACGTACGCCTGGACCGCCTGCACGAAAAGCTCGAAGAGGATCATGACGATGGTCATCACGAAGGAGACACCGGCTGCCGGGACCATCGCGCCGTTCAGCAGATACCAGGAGGCAACCGTGAACATGACCAGCATCAGGTGACCGGCGAACATGTTGGCGAACAGTCGCACGGCGTGTGTGAAGGGTCGGACCAGCAGGTTCGAGAAGAACTCGATGACCATGACAAGCGGCAGTACCGGGCCGAGCGACTTGTCGTAGCCGGTGACGTTCTTGAAGAAGCCGACGAAGCCGTGCTTCTTGAACGTCAGCGACACCCACAGCACGTAGACGATGGCGGCCAGCACCATCGGGAACGCGATGACCGACGACACCGGGAACTGTGCGAGCGGGATCACGGACCAGATGTTCATGATCCAGATGAAGAAGAACAGCGAGACCATCAGGGGGACGTACTTCTCGCCCTCCCTCTTACCGAGGGTCTCGTAAACGATTCCGCGGCGTACGAAGTCGTAGCCGGCCTCGCCCACCATCTGCAGCTTGCCCGGGACGACCTTGGCCTTGCCGAAAGCCGCGTAGAAGAAGCTGATGACAAGAAGGGTGGTGATGAGCGCGAGCAGCATCACCTTGTTGAACTCGAACCCGCCGACCGTCGCGATCGGCTGGAAGAGGAACGAGTGCAGGCCCGGTGCCGGGAAGCCGCAGCCGTTGTCGGACATGATCCGACAGTTCCACTCAAAGGCGAGCTGGGTCTGGTCAGCACTCACCACGGGCTCCTTCGGCGTGACGCATGGGTACGGCAACCTCGTTGTGTCGGCGCGGCACGCAGCCGCGGGTCGGCACTGGACTGGTGAAACGGATGTGGGGGCGGCTTTGGGGCATCAAGCCTCGCGATTGAGCAGGCGTCAGCTCAGATGCCCGCGCCCGCGATGCCGCAGTTGGCACCGGACGATAGCAGGAGAACCCGACTGCCTTTATCCCGGCCCTACCCCTCACGACGTCGACCCGGACTTCTCGGACTTGTCAGTCGTCGCCGAGTCCGGATCGATGTAGAAGAGCTTGGCCGTCATGTGTGCACGAGCCTGCGCCGCCATCCACGCGACGGTCGACACGACCAGGGCGACCGCGAAGGCCTTCGGATTGAAGGCGTCGGTGTCCTGGAACAGACCCACGAAGATCAGCAACAGCAGCAGTTGGGCGACATAGAGCATCAACCCCATGGCCTGGAACAGGTGCGGGAGCGTTTTTGCCGTCCACTGCAAGACGTACAACCCGACGCCCATGAAGAGGATCGCGAGAACCGTGCCGACCGCGGCGCCGAGCGCACCCTTGCCGCCGGCGACCCCGGCGCTGACGGCGATGACAATCGCGCCGACAGCCGCTGTGGGGACAGCGGTGTGCAACAGGTTCCGGGCGTCATTGGACGGCATGGCGGCAACTCCGCTTTCGCAGGGGGCGTGGGGTGTCGTCATGGACGAGCGTAGTCCTGGACGGAGAGTGGATTCCTCACACCAATGGACCGTCGCACTACGGTCCTTCGGCTCTGTCCTGGGTTCTCGTGAACCGTATCACAAACTATTTGATGAGGTCTTTACCTGAATGGTGTGCTCGGTGTCACACATGAGAGTGAACCCGCCCACCTGTGCAGAATCCGCGCCGACTTGTCTGGTATTGGGGTGCTTTACCCCGTCCACGCTCTCTCTGTTTCAAGCAAAGCGTTAGTCAGATTCTTACCTTGCCTCAGCGCGACGACCCGGCTTTACGTCGGTCCAGAAGCCGCGCACGGGGACCGATCGCCGTCGCCCCGTTGACTCCCGAGACACCGGCCCGCACCGGCGCACGGTGCTCCGGGGTGGCCTCCTCCTCGGCCAGGGCCGGCACCGAGGCGGCGGGCGCCGTCGCCCCGGCCTCTTCCGTCGTGCGGCTGCGCCGGTAGCGCGGCGGCACGAACCGCTCGGCCCAGCGCGGGGTGCGCGGCGTGAAGCGCGGCAGCAGCAGGAGGACGAGTCCGATCGCGCTCAGTGCCACCACACTGAGGACGATCCACATGGACGCGTTGTTGACCGAGTAGGACAGGGCGCCGAAGCCGATCAGCGCCGACCAGAAGTACATGATCAGAACGGCCCTGCTGTGCGAGTGCCCGACCTCCAGCAGCCGGTGGTGCAGATGCCCCCGGTCGGCAGCGAACGGCGACTGTCCGCGCCAGGTGCGCCGCACGATGGCCAGCACCAGGTCGGCGGCCGGGATCGCGATGATGGTGAGCGGCATCAGCAGCGGGATGTAGACCGGCACCATCTGGTGGACGGTGTTGCGCTCGGACCCGGAGAACAGGTTCATCGCGTCGGGGTCGATCTGCCCGGTGATGGAGATCGCGCCCGCGGCCAGCACCAGGCCGATGAGCATCGACCCGGAGTCACCCATGAAGATCCGGGCGGGATGCATGTTGTGCGGCAGGAAGCCGAGGCACATGCCCATCAGGATCACCGAGAACAGGGTGGCCGGAGCGGCGGCCTCGATGCCGTAGGAGACCCAGACCCGGTAGGCGTAGAGGAAGAACGCCGCCGAGGCGATGCACACCATGCCGGCCGCGAGACCGTCCAGGCCGTCGACGAAGTTGACCGCGTTGATGGTGATGACGACCAGCGCCACCGTCAGCAGGGTGCCCTGCCACTGGGTCAGCGCGACGTTGCCCACGGACGGGATCGGCAGCCACAGGATCGTCAGACCCTGCATGACCATGACGCCGGCGGCGATCATCTGGCCGCCCAGCTTGATCAGGGCGTCGATCTCGAACTTGTCGTCCAGGACGCCGATCAGCCAGATGAGCGCGGCACCGGAGAGCAGCGCCCGCGGCTCGTTCGAGTTCTTGAAGACCTCGTGGAGGTTGGTGAGGTGGTCGGCGACCAGCAGTCCGGCGCACAGCCCGAAGAACATCGCGATCCCGCCGAGCCGCGGAGTGGGTTCCCGGTGCACGTCACGGGCCCTGATCTCCGGCATCGCTCCGGCCACGATCGCGAACTTCCGTACCGGCCCGGTCAGCAGATACGTCACCGCGGCCGTGATGCAGAGCGTCAGCAGGTATTCACGCACAGGCTTCCCCACAGGTCTCGCTGGCCATCCAGGCCCCACACCCTAGCGAGGGACGCATAGGGATAGGGACTTCCGGGTAGCGAAGATGGTTGCACGCGCGCCTGTGCACACGTTGACGCCTACCCCTCATCGCCCGGGATACGGCGGAAATCTACCGGCCAGCTCCCGCACTTCTTCACGCGCCCCACCGCTCTCGACGGCCCCACGCAGCACACCGGCCAGCAGCACCGCGATCCGCGCCATCTCGGCCTCCCCCATCCCCTGGGTGGTCAGCGCCGCCGTCCCGAGCCGCAGCCCGCGCGCCTCCCCGTGGGGCAGCGGACAGCAGTCCAGAACCACTCCGGCGGCGGAAAGCAGGCCTCGTGCGCTGCGTCCGTCCACTCCCAGGGGCGCCGGATCAACCGTGATGAGGTGCGTGTCGGTGCCGCCCGTGGTGACGACGAACCCCTCGGCGGCCAGCCCCGCCGCCAGCACCCGCGCGTTGGCGACCACCTGATGGGCGTACGCCGTGAAGGCCGGGGTCGCCGCCTCGCCGAAGGCGACGGCCTTGGCGGCGATCGTGTGCATCTGCGCGCCCCCCTGCGTGAACGGGAAAACCGCCCGGTCGACCCGTTCTGCCAGCTCGGCGCCGCACAGCAGCAGCCCGCCGCGCGGTCCGCGCAGCACCTTGTGGGTGGTCGCGCAGACGATGTCGGCGTACGGCACGGGACTGGGCGCCGCTCCCCCGGCGACGAGCCCGATGGGGTGGGCGGCGTCCGCGATGAGGTAGGCGCCCACCTCGTCGGCGATCTCGCGGAAGGCGGCGTAGTCGATGTGCCGGGGGTAGGCGATGGACCCGCAGACGACGGCCTTGGGGCGATGCGCACGGGCAAGGGCGTGCACCTGCTCGTAGTCGATGAGGCCGCTCTCCGGGTCCAGCCCGTAGGGGACGAAGTCGAACCAGCGCCCGGAGAAGTTGGCGGGCGACCCGTGGGTGAGATGGCCGCCGTAGGGGAGCCCGAGGGCGAGGACGGTGTCGCCAGGGCGCAGGAGGGCGGCGTAGGCGGCCAAAACGGCCGAAGACCCGGAGTGGGACTGGACGTTGGCGTGTTCGGCGCCGAACAGCGCCCTGGCCCGCTCCACGGCGACGCGTTCGGCGACGTCGACGATCTCGCAGCCGCCGTGGTGCCGGGCGCCGGGATATCCCTCGGCGTACTTGTTGGCGAGCGGCGAGCCGAGCGCGGCCAGCACGGCGGGCGAGGAGAAGTTCTCGGCGGCGATCAGCTGGAGCGTCGTCGCCTGCCGTTCGGCCTCCCCGAGCAGCACCTCGGCGAGCTCGGGGTCCTGCCGGCGCAGCACATCGACAGCGAGATCGCCCTCAGGGGCATGCGTGACCGACATGGTGGACTCCGGGCGTCGACGGTGACGTACGTCCAATGTAGGCCTGGGAGAGCGGGTGCGCCCGGTACACCCGCGCAACACCTACGTACGTGCGGCGACTCCCGTCAGCGCGGTCACCACCGGGTCCAGCGCCTGCTGTATCTCGTCCCCGATGGACCGGAAGAACGTCAGGGGCGCCCCGTACGGGTCGTACACCTCGTCCGCCTCCGCGGTGGGCGCGAGGAGCCACCCGCGTAGAGCCGCCGCGGCGCGGACCAGGGCGCGCGCCCGTTCGATCATGCCGTCGTCCAGCGGGGGCAGGGTCGCCGGGTCTATCGCCTTCACCAGGCGCGTGAACTCCTTCAGCGTGAAGGTGCGCAGGCCCGCCGAGTGGCCCATGGAGATGACCTGCGCGCGGTGGTCCCGCGTGGCCGTCAGCACCAGGTCCGCCCGGATCACGTGCTCGTCGAGCAGCTCGCGCCCGGTGAACCCGGAGGGGTCGGCGCCGAACTCCGCGAGGACCGCCTCCGCGTTGGCCTCCATGGGCGCGCCCTCGTGGCCCCACGTACCGGCGCTCTCCACGATCAGGCCGCCCCACAGCGGGTCGCCGAGCCGGTCCGCCAGGGCATGCCGCGTCAGCCGCTCGGTGATCGGTGAGCGGCAGACGTTGCCGGTGCTGACATAGAGGATGCGGAAGGCGTCCCGCGAGGCCCCGTTCCACTGCTGAGCCCCCGTGACCCCCGTACGCATGCCTATGCCACGCCCCGCGTCAGGGGCTGTCAATTCGCCACCTCGAGGTCGGGGACCACCTTGCGCAGCTCTTCGGCCGACAGCGCGCCCGCACGCAGCAGGACCGGCACCTTGCCCGTGACGTCGACGATCGACGACGGGACGATTCCGGGCGTGGGGCCGCCGTCCAGGTAGACGGAGACGGAGTCGCCGAGCATCTCCTGGGCGGCGTCACAGTCCTCGGGGGACGGGTGGCCCGTCAGGTTGGCGGAGGAGACCGCCATCGGGCCGACCTCGGTCAGCAGCTCGATCGCCACCGGGTGCAGCGGCATGCGTACGGCGACCGTGCCCCCCGTGTCCCCCAGGTCCCACTGGAGGGACGGCTGGTGCTTGGCGACCAGGGTGAGCGCGCCCGGCCAGAAGGCGTCGACGAGTTCCCAGGCCATCTCGGAGAAGTCCGTGACGAGGCCGTGCAGGGTGTTCGGGGAACCGATCAGGACGGGCGTGGGCATGCCACGGCCGCGGCCCTTGGCCTCCAGCAGGTCGTTGACGGCCTCGGCGGAGAACGCGTCGGCGCCGATGCCGTAGACCGTGTCGGTCGGGAGGACCACCAGCTCGCCGCGGCGGACGGCGGACGCGGCCTCGCGCAGACCGGTCGTGCGGTCGGTCGCGTCGTTGGTGTCGTATCGCCGAGCCATTTAGCGGGCCTCCTCGTACACGTACTGCTGGGGGTAGAAAGTGTGGGTGCTGCTCACGGCGTGGCCTTGCGGGCGGTCGCGAAGCGCGGGCGGTTGTTGAGGTCCGGGTGGTCGGCCGCGTCGGCCCAGCCCCGTTCCTCGGTGAAGATCCACGGCACCTGGCCGCCCTGGGTGTCCGCGTGCTCGACGACGACGACGCCGCCGGGGCGCAGCAGACGGTGGGCGGTGCGTTCCAGGCCCCGGATGAGGTCGAGGCCGTCCTCGCCCGAGAACAGGGCGAGTTCGGGGTCGTGGTCCCGGGCCTCGGGGGCGACGTACTCCCACTCCGTGAGCGGGATGTACGGCGGGTTGGAGATGACCAGGTCGACCTGGCCGTCGAGGTCCTGGAAGGCGTCCAGGGCGTTGCCCTGCCGCAGGTCGACCCTGGACCCCTCCATGTTCTTGCGGGTCCACGCCAGGGCGTCCTCGGACAGCTCCACGGCGTGCACCCGGGAACGCGGGACCTCCTGGGCGAGGGCGAGCGCGATGGCGCCGGAGCCGGTGCACAGGTCGACGATCAGCGGCTCGACGACGTCCATCGCGCGGACCGCGTCTATGGCCCAGCCGACGACCGACTCGGTCTCGGGACGGGGTACGAACACGCCCGGCCCGACCTGGAGTTCCAGGTAGCGGAAGAAGGCGCGTCCGGTGATGTGCTGGAGCGGCTCGCGGGCCTCGCGGCGGGCGATGACCTCCCAGTAGCGGGCGTCGAAGTCCACGTCCTTGACGGTGTGCAGCGTGCCACGCTTCACACCGTGCACGAACGCGGCGAGCTCCTCCGCGTCGTTGCGCGGCGAGGGCACGCCCGCGTCGGCCAGCCGCTGGGTGGCCTGGGCCACCTCCGCGAGCAGCAAGCTGCGGGAGCTCGGGGGCCGTCCCCCAATGTTCTGCTGCACGCTGGTCCTCCGGTACTCGTCACTCGTACGGGGCTCGTACGGGGCTTACGCTGCCGCGAGCTTCGCTGCGGAGTCGGCGTCGACACAGGCCTGGATGACGGCGTCGAGGTCGCCGTCCAGCACCTGGTCGAGGTTGTACGACTTGAAGCCGACGCGGTGGTCCGAGAGGCGATTCTCCGGGAAGTTGTACGTACGGATCTTCTCGGAGCGGTCGACGGTGCGGACCTGGCTGCGGCGGGCGTCGGCGGCCTCCCTCTCCGCTTCCTCCACGGCTGCGGCGAGGAGCCTGGAGCGCAGGATACGCATCGCCTGCTCCTTGTTCTGCAACTGGCTCTTCTCGTTCTGGCAGGAGGCGACGACTCCGGTGGGAACGTGCGTGATGCGCACCGCGGAGTCGGTCGTGTTGACGGACTGGCCGCCGGGACCGGAGGAGCGGTACACGTCGATGCGCAGGTCGTTCGGGTTGATCTCCACGTCGACCTCCTCCGCCTCGGGGGTGACCAGGACACCGGCCGCGGAGGTGTGGATCCGGCCCTGTGACTCGGTCGCGGGCACGCGCTGTACGCGGTGCACCCCGCCCTCGTACTTCAGGCGGGCCCAGACGCCCTGGCCGGGCTCGGTGGCACCCTGGCCGCCCTTGGTCTTCACGGCGACCTGGACGTCCTTGTAGCCGCCCAGCTCGGACTCGGTGGCGTCGATGATCTCGGTCTTCCAGCCGACGCGCTCGGCGTAGCGGAGATACATCCGCAGGAGGTCCCCGGCGAACAGGGCGGACTCGTCGCCGCCGGCGCCGGCCTTGACCTCCAGGATGACGTCCTTGTCGTCGTTGGGGTCACGCGGAACGAGCAGCAGGCGCAGCTTCTCGGTGAGCTCCTCGCGCTGCTTCTCCAGTTCCTTGACCTCGGCGGCGAAGTCGGGGTCGTCGAGGGCGAACTCCTTCGCCGTGCCGATGTCGTCCCCGGTCTGCTTCCAGGAGCGGTAGGTCGTGACGATCGGGGTCAGCTCGGCGTAGCGCTTGTTCAGCTTGCGCGCGTTGGCCTGGTCGGCGTGGACCGACGGGTCGGCGACCTTCTTCTCCAGGTCGGCGTGCTCGATGAGCAGGTCCTCGACGGCCTCGAACATGGGGGCTCCTGAAAACGTGTGGTGCGTGGGGACGGCGGGCGACCAAAAACGCCGGTCCAGGTACGCCCCGGAGGGCGACCGTGGACCGGCGCTGGTGCCTCGCTACTTCGTGGAGCCGGCAGCGGCCTTGCCGAAGCGGGCCTCGAAGCGGGCCACGCGGCCACCGGTGTCGAGGATCTTCTGCTTGCCCGTGTAGAACGGGTGGCACTCGGAGCAGACCTCGGCGCGGATGTTGCCGCTCGTGATCGTGCTGCGGGTGGTGAACGACGCGCCACAGGTGCAGCTGACCTGCGTCTCGACGTACTCGGGGTGGATTTCGCGCTTCAAGGGGTTCTCCTAGTTTCGGGAGGGCTCCGGGTCGCCTCCGCGGGATGCGGGTGCGTGAACCGGGACCGACGTACCAGTCTGCCAGGACTGGGCGCATCCCCCAAAACCGGGGGCGGGGGTCGGATATTCCCCGCGGGGGCCGCGCCCCCTGTTTCTAGCTGACCACGCCTGCCGCGTCGCCCTTTGCCGTGCCCTTTGTCGCGGCTGCCGGGATGGGCCGGTCGGCCTTCAGGGCGTTCCAGACCAGCCGGGCCTTGGCCTTGTCGACTATGACCCTGTTGGGGTTCGCCGGGTCGTACTCCACCGGCATTGTGATCATGGTCATGTGGGCCGAGCCGATGCTCTTGAGGCCCGTCGCGAAAGAGGTCAGCGAGCGGACGGAACCCAGGTCGGAGTCGGTCGTGACGGCCTTGGTCGCGGTGTCCGCCAGGTCGAAGAGCCTCTTGGGGTTCGACAGGACGCCCACGTCCTTGATCTGGTCGACGAGCGCCTTGATGAACGCCTGCTGGAGCTGGATGCGGCCCAGGTCGGAGCCGTCACCGACGCCGTGGCGGGTGCGGACCAGGCCGAGGGCCTGCGCGCCGTCGAGGCGGTGCGTGCCGGCCTTCAGGTTCAGGTGGCTGTCGGAGTCCTTGATGTCCTTCGTCGTGGTCACCCGGACGCCGCCCAGCTCGTCGACGAGCTTCTGGAAGCCGGTGAAGTCGACCTCGACGTAGTGGTCCATTCGGATGCCGGTGAGCGACTCGACGGTCTTCACCGCGCAGGCGGCGCCCCCCGTGGAGTACGCGCTGTTGAACATCACGCCGGAGGCCGCGTCGTGCGTGACGCCCTTGGCGTCGGTGCACCGGGGGCGGTCGACGAGGGTGTCCCGGGGTATGGAGACCACACCGGCCTTCTTGTGGCCCTCGTACACGTGGACGATCATCGCGGTGTCCGAGCGGGCACTGCCGTCGTCCGCGCCGCCGCCGAGCTTCTTGTTGGCGCCGGAGCGGGTGTCGGAGCCCAGGACGAGGATGTCCTCGGAGCCGTTGTCGACGTTGGTGGGGCGGTCGGTGCCCAGGACCTGGTTGATGTCGACGCTCTTGATGTTGCCGTTGAGCTTGAAGTACACGTATCCGAGGCCGGTGCCGCCGAGCACGACGATGGCGGCGGCGACCCAGGCGGTGACGAGCAGCGCCCTGGAGTGCCTGCCGCCGGGCTTGCGGCGGCTGAGCCACCTCGCCGGCTTCGCTGGATCGTGTGGATTGCTCTCGGCGGACATGTGCTTCCTTCGGTCTCGTCCGGTCGGTTACCCCCTGCTTTCAGGGCCAGTCCTGTTTCCGTCGTCACCCGGTCGGTCGGATGGTCAGACGGCCATTACGGAAAAAGGGTTGCACAACGAGCTGTGCCCTTCGCGTGGCGCGAAGGGCACAGTGCGTGACCGAACGGACGGGATGTTCCTCGCGAATCGCCCAGAAGACCCCGTTCACCTGCGGATTCAGCTGATGATGTCCCACTGCTTGTAGTCGGTGCCGACGGATTTCGGTGTGCCGAAGATCTCGCTCGTGCCCTTGCCGGTACCCGGGTAGAGGTACATCGTCCCGGCGGGCGTACGGGCCAGGAAGTCGGCCTTTCCGTCGCCGGTCACGTCGCCGGGGGTGACCAGGGTGTTGTAGCCGCCCCAGGTGCGCACCTTGACCCGGGCCGCGAAGGCCTGGGAGCCGGCCTTGCCGTTGCCCTTGAGGAGGTAGCCGACCGAGCCGGTCTTGGTGCGGGCCAGCAGGTCGGCCTTGCCGTCGCCGTTGAAGTCGCCGTGGCCGACGATCGAGTTGTACTGGTTCCAGCCGGTGGAGACCTTCGACGGCGTCCCGAAGGTGCCGTTGCCGTTGCCCGGGTAGATCCACAGGGCGCCCGCGGAGTCGACCGAGAGGACGTCGGGCTTGTAGTCGCCGGTGACGTCGCCCGGGGTGATGATCCGGGTGCGGGTCTTCCAGTTGGCGAAGATCGTCTTCGTGGCCCAGCTTCCGGCGCTGCCGTCGGCGTTGGGCACGTAGTGCATCCAGTAGACGGCGCCCGAGCCGCTGTCGCGGACCACCAGGTCCTGGTAGTCGTCCCGGTTCAGGTCGGTCTGCAGGACGACGTTGACGCCGTCCCAGTTGCCCCAGGCCTCGCTCGCACCGAAGCTGGTGCCCTTGGAGTCCTTCTCGTAGCCGACCTTGGTGGAGGCGCGGCGCAGCCACAGGTCGGCGAGGTGGTCGCCACTGAGGTTCGCGTCCTCGACCCGCGGATACACGGCGCCGACGTAAGAGGTGACCTTCGAGAAGACGCTGTAGGCGCCCTTCTCGACGCAGTCCGTCACACCCCACGAGACGACGCCGACGACCTTGCCCGCGACCACGAGCGGGCCGCCGGAGTCGCCGTTGCAGGCGGTGGTGGTACCGGTGTCGCTGCCGGTGGCGGGATTGCCCGCGCAGACCATGTGGCCCTTGACGAAGTCGCTGCCGTACTTGCCGTCGCAGGTGGCGTCGGACTGGATGGGCAGCGTGGCCGTCTTCAGGGTCGCGGAGATGTCCTGCGTGGTGGAGCTGGTGCGCCCCCAGCCGTAGACCTTGGCGTTGGTGAGCGCCTTGTAGGAGGCGGTGTCACCGGCCGTCGTCATCCGGATCGGCGGTGCCGTGACGGGATACGCGAGCGTCAGGACGGCGATGTCGTTGTCGAACGTCACCGAGCTGTACGACGGGTTGTTCCACTGGCGCCAGACGCCCGAGACGGTCCCGTCCGTGTTCCCGTCGGCGTCCGGAAGCGTCGCGGTACCGGTGACGACGGCGCCGTTGGCGTTCCAGTTGTAGCCCTTGACGCAGTGCGCGGCGGTGAGGACCTTCGTCGGGGCGATGACCGAGCCGCCGCAGAAGAAGCTGATGTCGTCGTCCGTCGTGTCCGTGCCCCTGGTGTCGTCGTACCAGAGCTGGGCCATGTACGGGGCCGCCGAGAGGGTGGTCGTCGAACCACCGATGATCTTCGCGTCCTTGGTGCCGCCGACGCCGCCGGCGGTGAACGTCGTCTTCTTGGCAGCCAGGACGTCGTCACCGGTGGCCGCGCCCGCTACACGCTTCTCCAGCTCCGCGGTGCTGTGCGCGCTGCGGCTCAGGTCGGCGGTGGGCTTCGGCAGGGCGGTGGCGGCACTCGCGGACGACATCATCAGCGCACCGGTGACCGCGGCGGCGAGGCCGGCGGCGATCGCGGGCACCACGATCCGCACACGTCGTCTGTGGCGGCCTTCTCCGGACTGGGATATACCCACTCAAGTCCCCCCTAGGGATCGTCAGTTCGGGCACACCACGAGAATCGGCCCGAAGAGCGCGATCGTACACCTGTCCCAAACACGACAAAGGGCCACCCCCATAACAGGGGATGGCCCTTTGTGGACTGCTTGCCGGCCTTTTGCCGACCGTCAGTCGTTGTTGTTGCCGCCCGGCGTCGTCTTCTGGATCTGGAGCAGGAACTCGGCGTTCGACTTCGTCTGCTTCATTTTGTCGAGGAGCAGCTCGATCGCCTGCTGCTGGTCGAGCGCGTGCAGCACCCGGCGCAGCTTCCAGGTGACGGCGAGCTCGTCGCTGCCGAGCAGGATCTCTTCCTTACGGGTACCGGACGCGTCCACGTCCACCGCCGGGAAGATGCGCTTGTCGGCGAGCTTCCGGTCGAGCTTGAGCTCGGCGTTGCCGGTGCCCTTGAACTCCTCGAAGATGACCTCGTCCATGCGGGACCCGGTGTCCACCAGCGCGGTGGCGAGGATGGTCAGCGAGCCGCCGTCCTCGATGTTGCGGGCCGCACCGAAGAAGCGCTTCGGCGGGTACAGGGCGGTCGAGTCGACACCACCGGACAGGATGCGGCCGGAGGCCGGGGCGGCGAGGTTGTACGCACGGCCCAGACGCGTGATCGAGTCGAGCAGTACGACGACGTCGTGGCCCAGCTCCACCAGGCGCTTGGCACGCTCGATGGCGAGCTCGGCGACCGTGGTGTGGTCCTCGGCCGGGCGGTCGAAGGTCGAGGAGATGACCTCGCCCTTCACCGACCGCTGCATGTCGGTGACCTCTTCCGGACGCTCGTCGACCAGGACGACCATCAGGTGGCACTCGGGGTTGTTGATGGTGATCGCGTTGGCGATCGCCTGCAGGATCATGGTCTTGCCGGTCTTCGGCGGGGCCACGATCAGACCGCGCTGGCCCTTACCGATCGGCGCGACGAGGTCGATGATGCGGGTGGTGAGGATGCCCGGGTCCGTCTCCAGGCGGAGGCGGTCCTGCGGGTACAGCGGCGTCAGCTTGTTGAACTCCGGGCGGCCACGGCCTGATTCGGCGGCCATGCCGTTCGCGGAGTCGAGGCGGACCAGCGCGTTGAACTTCTCGCGGCGCTCCCCGTCCTTCGGCTGACGGACCGCACCGGTGACGTGGTCGCCCTTGCGGAGGCCGTTCTTGCGGACCTGGGCGAGGGAGACGTACACGTCGTTGGGGCCCGGCAGGTAGCCCGACGTACGGATGAAGGCGTAGTTGTCGAGGATGTCCAGGATGCCCGCGACGGGGATCAGGACGTCGTCGTCGGCGACCTGCGGCTCGTTCGGGCCGAACTCCTCGCGCCCACGACGGCCCCGGCGGTCGCGGTAGCGTCCGCGACGGCCACGGCGTCCGCCGTCGAAGTCGTCGTCATCCTGCGGCCCGTTGTCACGTGGACCGATGTCGCGCGCACCGGTGTCCCGCTGCTGGCGGTCCTGACGGTCCTGGCGCTCGGGACGGTCCTGGCGCTCTGCACGCTCCTGGCGGTCCTGACGACCGCCCGCCTGCTGCTGACCCTGCTGGGTCCCGCGCTGCTGGGCGGCACCCTGCTGCTCGTCGCTCTTGTTGCCCCGGCGGTCGCGGTCCCGGCCGCGGTCGCCGCGGTCCCGGCGGTCACGGCGGCCCTGGCGGCCGTCAGCGTCGACGTCACCGGCCTGCGCGGCCTGCGTTTCGGTCTTCGGCTCGCTCTTCGCCTCGGCGACGATCGTCTCGGGGCTGCCGGCCTCGGCGGTGGCGCGGCGCCTGCGGCGCTCGGCCGGGGCGTCTTCGCTGGCGGGCTGGCCGGGGATCTCGATCTGCTGCTGGGCCACGGCCTTCTCGGCGGGCGCCTCGACGACCTGCACGGCCGCCTTCGTCTCGTCGGCGGCGGGCGCGGCGTCCTCGCCCGTACGGGCCTTGGAGGTGGCGCGGCGCCTGGGCTTGGTCTCGGCGGCGTCCCCGGCGGGAGCAGCGGCGGCCTTGGGGGTCCCGCCCCCGGCCTGCGCCTCCTTGATGACCTCGATCAGCTGGCTCTTGCGCATCCGCGCGGTGCCCTTGATACCGAGGCCGGATGCGACCTGCTGCAGCTCGGCCAGCACCATGCCGTCGAGGCCGGTACCGCGGCGCCGCCGGGAGCCGGCACCCGTGGCAGGCGCGGAGGCGTCCGTGGAGGGCGCCGCAGCGGTCTCCTCGACACGTGCGCCCATCAGATCGGTGGTGTCGCTCACGAAGGGTCCTTCCCTGGAGCGGACGTCGGCCTGTCTGGCACGGCGACCGGTTTTGCTGTCCGGCTGCGGTCCTTCATGAGTGGACCGTGCCGGGGCGGTGGTCCGCCGAAGCGGCGGAAGAGGTTCTGGTGATGGCGTTTCCCAAAGCCGTGACACTGAGTTCTGTGTCAGGTGGCTTGGTCACACCGGTTCCGGAGCGTGCCCTGAATGCCGCTCAGCGCCTGCACACGACGAAACGAACGCCGCATGAAACACAGAGTGGCTTGGGGGGCTCCCGGAAGAAAGTCTGTCCCGGACGGGGACACAAAGCACCTCGCCATGGTGGGGTCGGGTGCAGACTTGAGGTTAACACTACCGGATCCAACAAACATTCCCCCTCTCCAAATCCGGCAACCGTATGTAGTTGAAAGTGACAGCGTTGAATGTGGCCGCGTCGAATGCCGCAGCGCTGGACGTGACGTCGGACGTGACGTCGGACGTGACGTCGGACGTGACGCCGTATGCGGCGCCATGTGCGACGTCGAACGCGGCAACGCCGCACGTCGTGAGTTCGCTGGTGCGCGCCCCGTTGATGTCGTCGCCTAACTCTCTCCGGGGGCCGCGAGCGGCAGCACGCTCGCGCCCCGGGCGTCGAGTCCGAGCCGGTTGGCGGCCCAGCCGTCGCCCGCCAGCCGGGAGACCTTGTCGGCGGTGGCCTCGTCGACCAGCGCCAGGACCGTGGGTCCGGCGCCGGAGATCACCGCGGGGATGCCGTCGGCCCGCAGCCGCTCCACCAGCGCCGCGCTCTCCGGCATGGCCGGGGCGCGGTAGTCCTGGTGCAGCCGGTCCTCGGTGGCCGGCAGCAACAGCTCGGGACGCCTGGTCAGAGCCTCGACGAGTAGGGCGGCGCGCCCCGCGTTGGTCGCGGCGTCGACGTGCGGGACGGTGCGCGGCAGGAGGCCGCGCGCGGTCTCCGTGAGCACCGCCTTCCCGGGGACGAACACCACCGGAACGACGGAGTCCGCAGGTTCCATCCTGATCGCCCGGGCGGCTCCGGACTCCATCCAGGAGAGCGTGAACCCGCCGAGGAGACAGGCGGCGACGTTGTCGGGGTGTCCCTCGATCTCGGTGGCGAGTTCGAGCAGCGCCTCGTCGTCGAGACGGCTGTCACCACCTATGGTGACGGCCCGCGCGGCGACGATGCCGGCGCAGATGGCGGCCGAGGAGGACCCGAGTCCCCGCCCGTGCGGAATGCGGTTGGCGCACACGATCTCGAGGCCGCGCGGCTGTCCGCCGAGCAGGTCGAAGGCGGTGCGCAGAGACCTTACGAGGAGGTGGTTCTCGTCGCGCGGGAGGGTCTCGCTGCCCTCACCCGCGATGTCGATGTGCAACCCGGAGTCGGCCACCCGGACGACCACGTCGTCGTACAACCCCAGCGACAGGCCCAGGGCGTCGAAGCCCGGACCGAGATTGGCGCTGGTGGCGGGGACGCGCACCCGGACGGCGGCGGCTCGGAACGCTGGACCGGCCATCGCTCGATGACTCTCCTTGAGCTGCGATTTCGTCGAAGACATTCGATGACATGCGATACGACACTGGAGAACGGCTACTGAAGGAACGGCTGAGGACCTACGGGGAGACCCTCAGGCCGCTGGGGCGACGCGGCGCCGCGCCATACGCGCGGAGGCATATGCGGCGGGCGGGTTCACCCCAGCTTATCGAAGGAAGGTTCTGTGGCGACATAGGGCGCACAGGAGGCGCACGATGCGTGTCGTAAGCCCCCTGTGCACCCGTCATAGGGAGTACGTAGGGAGTACCCCGGTTCGGGCGATCAGTACCCGGTCTACGCGAGTCCGAGTCGCTCGGCGGCGGTCGCGGCGTCCACGGGGACGACGACCGGCTTCGGTGCGCCCTCGGTGGCCCAGCCCGGGTCCTTCAGGCCGTTACCGGTGACCGTGCAGACGATGGTCTGGCCCGGGTCGACCTTGCCCTGCTCGGCCGCCTTCAGCAGACCGGCGACGGACGCGGCGGACGCCGGCTCGACGAAAACGCCCTCCTGGGCGGCCAACAGCCGGTAGGCGCGCAGGATCTCACGGTCCGTCACCTCGTCGATGAAGCCGCCCGACTCGTCGCGCGCGGCCAGCGCCTGCTTCCAGGAGGCCGGGTTGCCGATGCGGATCGCGGTGGCGAGCGTCGAGGGGTCCTTGACGATCTCGCCGCGCACGATCGGGGCACTGCCGGCCGCCTGGAACCCCCACATGCGCGGGGTGCGCCGGGCGATGCCGTCGACGGCGTACTCGGTGTAGCCCTTCCAGTACGCGGTGATGTTGCCCGCGTTGCCGACCGGAAGGACGTGGATGTCGGGCGCGTCGCCGAGCATGTCGACGATCTCGAAGGCGGCCGTCTTCTGCCCCTCGATACGCACCGGGTTGACCGAATTCACCAGCGCCACAGGGTAGTTGTCGCTCAGCGAGCGGGCGAGGGTGAGGCAGTCGTCGAAGTTGCCGTCGACCTGGAGGATCTTGGCGCCGTGGACCAGCGCCTGTCCCATCTTGCCGAGGGCGATCTTGCCCTGCGGCACGAGCACGGCCGAGACCATGCCCGCGCGCACGGCGTACGCGGCGGCGGAGGCAGACGTGTTGCCCGTGGAGGCACAGATGACCGCCTTGGCGCCCTCCTCCTTGGCACGGGAGATGGCCATGGTCATACCGCGGTCCTTGAAGGACCCGGTCGGGTTGGCGCCCTCCACCTTGAGGTGGACCTCGCAGCCCGTGCGCTCGGAGAGCACCTGCGCGGGCACGAGGGGCGTGCCGCCCTCCCGGAGCGTCACGACCGGCGTGCCGGCGGAGACGGGCAGCCGGTCCCGGTACTCCTCGATGATTCCGCGCCACTGGTGGGTCATTGCTGGTTACTCTCCTTCAACCCGCATGATGCTGGCGACACCCCGCACGGTGTCGAGCTTGCGCAACGCCTCGACGGTTCCGCCCAGGGCGGCGTCGGACGCACGATGGGTGACGACGACGAGGGAGGCCTCGCCGTCCTTGCCCGTCTGCCGAACCGTATCGATGGAAACACCGTGCTCGGCGAACACGGTGGCCACCTGGGCGAGAACACCCGGTTTGTCGGCGACGTCAAGGCTGATGTGATAGCGAGTGACCACATCGCCCATGCCCGAAACGGGCAGCGCGGTATACGCCGACTCGCCCGGCCCGGTCGTCCCGCTGAGCCGGTTGCGGCACACGGCGACGAGGTCACCGAGCACGGCGGAGGCCGTCGGCGCACCGCCGGCTCCGGGCCCGTAGAACATCAGCTGTCCGGAGGCGTCGGACTCGACGAACACGGCGTTGTAGGCGCCGCGCACGGAGGCGAGCGGGTGCGTCAGCGGAATCATGGCGGGATGCACACGCGCGGTGACGGACTGGCCGTCCCCGGCCCGCTCGCAGATGGCGAGCAGTTTGATGGTGCAGCCCATGTTCCTGGCGGAGGCGAAGTCGGAGGCGGTGACCTCGGTCATGCCCTCGCGGTAGACGTCGTCGAGACGCACGCGCGTGTGGAAGGCGATTCCGGCGAGGATGGCGGCCTTGGCGGCGGCGTCGAACCCCTCGACGTCGGCGGTCGGGTCGGCTTCGGCGTACCCGAGGGCGGTGGCCTCGTCGAGGGCCTCCTGATACCCGGCCCCGGTGGAGTCCATCTTGTCGAGGATGAAGTTGGTGGTGCCGTTGACGATCCCGAGGACCCTGTTCACCTTGTCGCCGGCGAGGGACTCGCGCAGCGGCCGGATGAGCGGGATGGCACCGGCGACGGCGGCCTCGTAATAGAGGTCGGTGCCGTGGGCCCCGGCGGCGGCGTGAAGCGCGGCGCCGTCCTGGGCGAGGAGGGCCTTGTTGGCGGAGACGACCGACGCACCGTGCTCGAAGGCGGCGGTGATGAGGGAGCGCGCCGGCTCGATACCGCCGATGACCTCGACCACGACGTCGATGTCGCCGCGTTTGACGAGGGCGGTGGCGTCGGTGGTGACGAGGGCGGGGTCGATGCCTTCACGCACCTTGGAGGGCCGCCGCACGGCGACCCCGGCGAGCTCGACGGGAGCACCGATGCGCGCGGCGAGATCGTCGGCGTGCGTCGTCATGATGCGCGCCACTTCTGAGCCGACGACCCCACAGCCCAGCAGCGCCACCTTCAGCGGACGCGTACGCATCATCCGACCTCGTTTCCTCATACCGTCTACGGTTCATAAGTCTCACTCACCGGACTGAAGTTTCTACCCATCGTCCGGATCGTGAGATGTCTATTTCGTTTTCCGGGCGGCGGAAGACAGGAGATCTTCCGCCACCTTCCACGATTCTGCCGTCACCCCACGTCACCCCACGTCGAGACGGAGAAGATCCTCCTCGGTCTCCCGCCGGACGATCACCCGGGCCTCCCCCTCGCGCACGGCGACGACCGGCGGGCGCAGGGCGTGGTTGTAGTTGCTGGCCATGGACCGGCAGTACGCACCGGTCGCCGGCACCGCGATGAGGTCACCCGGTGCCAGGTCGGCGGGCAGGAAGGCGTCCTTGACGACGATGTCCCCGCTCTCGCAGTGCTTGCCGACGACCCGCACGAGCATGGGCGCGGCCTCAGAGGTCCGGGAGACGAGAGCGACGCTGTACTCGGCGTCGTACAGCGCGGTCCGGATGTTGTCGGACATCCCACCGTCCACGGAGACATACGTACGCAGCCCGTCGAGCGGCTTGATGGTGCCGACCTCGTAGAGGGTGAAGGCGGTGGGCCCGACGATGGCCCGCCCCGGCTCGACGGAGATACGAGGGGTGCGCAGCTTCGCGCCCTCGCACTCCCGGCTGACGATCTCGTTGAGCGCCTTGGCGATCTCGTGCGGCTCGCGGGGGTCGTCGTCGCTGGTGTAGGCGATACCGAGCCCACCCCCGAGGTCGATCTCGGGCAGTTCGATCCCGTGCTCGTCACGAATGTCCTTGAGCAACCCGACAACGCGATGGGCGGCAACCTCGAAGCCCGACATGTCGAAGATCTGCGACCCGATGTGCGAGTGAATGCCGATCAGCTCAAGCCCGTCGAGCTGCAGAGCCCGCCGCACGGCCTCGGCGGCCTGCCCACCGGCAAGCGGAATGCCGAACTTCTGATCCTCATGGGCGGTGGCGATGAACTCGTGCGTATGAGCTTCGACCCCGACGGTGATACGGATCTGCACGCGCTGCCGCTTGCCGAGGGACTGCGCGATGTGCGCGACGCGCACGATCTCCTGGAAGGAGTCGAGCACGATCCTCCCGACCCCGGCGCGAATGGCGGTCTCGATCTCGTCGACGGACTTGTTGTTGCCGTGGAAGGCGATGCGGTCGGCGGGCATACCGCCGGAGAGGGCGGTGGTGAGCTCGCCGCCGGAACAGACGTCGAGGTTGAGCCCTTCCTCGTGCAGCCACCGCACGACAGCGCGCGAGAGGAACGCCTTGCCTGCGTAGAAGACGTCGGCGTCGGCCCCGAAGGCGGTACGCCACGCACGGGCGCGCTCTCGGAAGTCGGTTTCGTCGAGGAGATAGGCAGGGGTCCCGAACTCCTCGGCGAGCCGGGTCACCTCGACCCCTCCGACACTGACGACACCGTCGGGCGTACGGGTGACGGTCGACGCCCAGACCTTCCGGTCCAGGTGGTTGAGGTCGGCGGGCGGCGCGGAGGGGTGACCCTCGGGCAGCACATCGGCGTGACGGGGCCCGGCGGGGTGTGCGGAACGGCTCATGGCTGTGCGGCTTCCTCGGTGATGTCAGAGGTATTTCGATGTCAAAGGTATTCGGGTACGTCGATACCGAGCAGGGACAGGCCGCCGGCCAGCACCGTCCCGGCGGCTTCGGCGAGCGCGAGCCGGGCCCGGTGGGCGGCCGAGGGTTTCTCGTCGCCGAGCGGCAGCACGGTGGGAAGGAAGGCGAGCGTGGCATCGGCAAGGGTGACGAGATGCCGGGCGAGCCGGTCCGGAGCGCGGTGGGTGGCGGCGCCGAGGAGGAGGCGGGGGTGGTCGGCGAGGGAAGCGAGAAGCGAAGGCGGTACGTCGGTGAGGTCACCGGCGTGGGCGCTGA
This sequence comes from Streptomyces kryoterrae, assembly GCF_054072135.1. Lineage (NCBI taxonomy): Bacteria > Bacillati > Actinomycetota > Actinomycetes > Kitasatosporales > Streptomycetaceae > Streptomyces > Streptomyces kryoterrae. The sequence continues at coordinate 3,190,974 of NZ_CM133358.1, forward strand.
AGCCGAGGCCGGCGGCGTTGCGGCCGAGGGCGCGGGTCCGGGCGTAGGCGTAACGCACCCTGAAGAGGGGGTTGCTCTCCCGCTGGACCAGATGCTCGGGGCCGATACGGGGTCGGTCGTGCGGCGCGGGGTGAAGAAGGGCCCAGCGGGCGGCGTCGGGCCCGAGGGGGGTGGGGTCGCGGGGGGCAGGAGGAAGTCCACGAAGGTCGAAAACCTCGACCTTCTTTCCGCCTGGTTCACCTTGTCCGCCCTGTCCACCCTGTCCGCCTCGTTCGCCTTGTTCACCGGTGCCGCGGTGGAGATGGACTCGGGCGCCTTGTGCGGTGGCGATGCGTGCGACCGCGTCGGCGACGACATCGGCCCGGGGTTCGTGCGCGACGGGCAGTCGCACCGACAGCACCTGGCCGGCGAGGGCGTCGCTGTGTCCGTACCTCGGCCCCTGGGTGAGGATCTCGCGTACGAGGGCGGCGGGGGCGGCGCTGTCGAGGCTGATGTTGAGGAATCCGGGCCCGGTGATCTCGACGCCACGGACGCCGGGGGCGGCACTGATCCGCTCGCGCAGGACTTCGGCGACGTAACGGGGGGTGCGCCCGGCGGGCCTGGCCAGCTGCAGCGCGATGTTCGTGGCGTAATCCCCGGAACCACCGGGTCCGGGCGCGCCGACAACGGCACGTGCGGGGACGTCAACACTCAGCTCTCCCGCGTCGACGGCACGACGCACCGCGCACAGCACGGTACGGGAGAGCTCGACGGGGGTCACGGGACAAGCGTATGGGAGGAGGGGGGTGGGTAGGCGAATGGGTTTGGGGTGAGGGCTGGCTATTCCGGTATGTGGACGGAGGGGGCGGCCGGGGACGGGGGCGAGAGGAGCGGCGGTGCCAGGGGTCCGGCGGGGGCGGCGGCGTCATGGGCCCGATCCACATGGGCCCGATCCGGCTCACTGGCGTGGCAAGTGCCCTTCCGGTGCCGGGTTCGGCGGAGCGGCCCGGTTCGGGGCCCGAACGATGCCCGGTGATGGAGGAAGGCGCCCAACTACCGGTGGGTGGCGCGGTGCGCAGGTACGGGCGAGGTGGAGCGGCGCTCGGGTCAGCCGACGGCGCCTCGGGCGGCACGCTCGGCCTCGGTGGGGGCGCCGAGGGAGCCCATGACTGGTCCGAGGGACGGTCCAAGGGGCGGCCCGAGGACACTCTCGTACGAAGCGTCGTTCCGCGCCCGCTCGGCCAACTCCCGTACGAGGCTGATCAGTTCGGCGGGATCGAACGGCTTGGCGAGAAACGCGTCGACCCCGACCTCGAGCCCGGCTTCGACCTCGTACTGCGTACAGGCGCTGATGATGGCGAGGGGCAGGTCGCGCGTACGGGGATCGGCGCGCAGCCGGGCGGCGGTGCGCAGACCGTCGAGGCGAGGCATCGCGACGTCGAGGGTGACGACGTCGGGGCACACCTGATGAACAACATCCAGACACTCGGCACCATCAGCCGCGGTCACGACCTCGAAACCCTCCAGTTCGAGGTTGACCCTGATCAGCTGCCGGATGACCTTGTTGTCGTCCACAACAAGCACCCGGCCGGACACGCCTGGCACAAGTCGAGGGTAGGTCGAGACCGACCACCGCGTCCGGCTTTTCCCCACTTCCACGAACACGATCGAGCGCCGGCCAGGTCCGCCGCGACCTCCAAAACCCGTTCCTGATCACCCCGAACGAGCTGGTAGGGTTCTACTCGTCACCGCGCAACGCGCCAGACACGCCCCCGTAGCTCAGGGGATAGAGCAACGGCCTCCGGAGCCGTGTGCGCAGGTTCGAATCCTGCCGGGGGCACTCGCCATACAGCCAGCAAGAATCACGCGCTGAGCTGGGCGGATGCCGACATGAGAGAGCGGGAGTCAGTCTCACTGACTCCCGCTCTTTCTTGCTCTCTCACTGTTCACGCACTATCTGCGATACACGCGACGCACCTCCGACACACGCGTCAGGCGCGGCGATTTGACTTGTCCGGCCGGTTGCCGACCTGGCCGACGCGGGGGTGTGAGTCGCCCGGTGCCATCGGTCGGTCTGCTGACCACGGCGGGTCTTACGATCAGCCCATGATTGATCCTCCGACGCATTGGACCGTGCACCATTTCTCACAGGCCAACCCCGCTGGCCCGGGCTGCGACAGCGTTCCGGCACTCTTGCGACGGCTGGCCGATGCCATCGAGGCGTTGGGCCCTGTCGAGGTCCAGGACGTGGTGATCGAGTCAGAGACGACCGAACATGGCCCCTGGCGGTCAGGGACCGTCTACTTCCACCTGCCGGAAGACGTATAGGGGGCTGATCCCCTCGCTTAAGCCGCGTCGCCTTCCTCCTCCAGAGCCTTTGTGATCTTCGCGTTGGCGGCTTCTTCGTGTCCGTCGATACAACCGTGGTACCGGCGGTGGATCACCTCGGGCGAGTTGCCGACCCGCCGGGCAATCTCAGCGATCGGGACCCCTGCGTTCAGCCACCGCGTGATGCAGGCGTGCCGTAGGTCGTACGGGTGGGCTGCGCCAATTCCGAGCTCACGGGTACGCCGAGCGGAACCGACGTCCTTGCCGATCTCCGGTACGCATCCGGCTTCACTGCTGAGGAGGTCGCAACTCGGCTGCGAGCCACTGCCGTCGGGCAGGATCTTTTCGTGGACGCCCACGAGATTCGCAGCCTGGAGCGGATCCGTCGGGTGTCCGGCTGGGCAGGCCTAGCGTCACAGGACGCTCACGCACGTAGAGGCACCTTGGCCGCAGCCGCTCCCGCTTCCGCCTCCGCCACCACGCGGGCGAGTTCTACGCGGGAATGGATCTGCAGCTTCCGGAAGACGTGCCGCAAGTGGTAGTCCACCGTGTGGCGCGAGACGGACAGCAGGGCGGCCGTCTGGCGGTTGGTCAGGCCGTAGGCGACGTGTACGGCCACCAGCCGCTGTGACTCCGTCAGATCGGGCCAGTCCATGCGCCGGCGCTCAGCGCGGGGAATGGAACGTGGAGGCCGGGCGGAGGCAGGGACGGTGAGCTGGACGATCACCCCGACCAGAGCGGGGCCCATCCAGATGCCCTCACAGAGTTGTGGGCGGGCTCCGGATGCCAGCGTGACCGACCGCGGCGCAGGCGCTCCCTGCGCGCTGGACGCGACCTTTTGGCGCGCCCAACCCCACAACAGGGTGCGGTCGTCGGCGCGTATCAGCGCGGCCGCAGGGCTGTTCATCAACAAGGTGACGTCGCTGACCACTACTACGGGGCCGGTGGTGGTCCGGCATGCTTTCAGGAACCGTTCGTGCAGCAGACGTGGGTCGTGGATGATCGTCAACAACATCGTGTCTCCCATACCGTCCGCGGGCGGACGAATGACCAGATGCGCAGGTCAGCTCCCTGCCCGCTCGTCGGCCGAGCGGGCCGTGCCCACGCTACTCAGGGCGTGGTGACGGATGGGTGACCGAAAGGTGATGCCCAGCGACGACCGTGGGCCTGCAGGGGACGGAAGGCGCGGAATTGGATCTGGTGCGTGCGACGGTGCTCGGTCCGCTCAAGGCCTGGCGGGGCGGCAGAGAGCTTGATCTCGGTCCGTCCGCGCGGCGGGCTCTGCTGGCCGTCCTGCTGACTCAGGTCGACGGGCCCGTTCTGATGTCCGAGATCGTCGACGTGCTCTGGGGCGAGACGGCTCCGGAGAGTGCGCCGAACATCGTGCATCGTCATGTCGGGGCGCTGCGCAAGGTGCTCGGTCCGCAGCCGGGCAGCAGCCCCCAGGTCCCCCTTCTGGTACGGGCGTCGGGCGGATACCGATTGCGGCTCGGCGCTGACCAGCTCGACCTCCTTCAGTTCCGTGCCCTGCGTACCCGGGCCGCTGAACACAGACGGGCCGGGGAGAACGTCGAGTGCGTGGGCCGTCTGATGGACGCGCTCAGCCTGTGGCGCGGACCGCTCGTCAGCGGATTGCCGGCGTCCGTGCGCGCGCATCCCCTGTTCACGCGCATCGACCGTGAGTACCCGGACGCCGTGAAGGAGGGGGCCGACGCCGCCCTCGACGCCGGGGACGTGCACCTGGAGCGCGTACTCCTGCTGCTGCGCCGGGCGGCGGCCTCCCATCCGTTGGACGAAGTACTGCACGCACGACTCGTCACCGTCCTGCTCCGTACGGGGCACACGCAGCAAGCGCTTCAGTGCTACCAGGACGTCAGAAGGCGGCTGAGCGAAGAACTCGGGCTCGACCCCGGTCCGGAGCTGGAGGAAGCGGCCGAGAGCGGTCTCCGTACCCGCACTCCTACGGATGCGGATGCGGAGACGGAGACGGAGACGGGTGCTGGTACGGATATTGGCACGGGTACGAGTACCGGCACGGGTACGGGTACGCCGCACGGCGCCGCCTTCCTGCACGCGCCGCCCGCGCAACTGCCTCCGGATCTGGGTGTCTTCACCGGGCGCCAGGCGGAGATGGCCCTGGCGCGCGGCCTGCTGCCCGCCGACGGCGGGTCCGCGCAGTCCGTCGTCGTCAGCGTCATCGGAGGCATGGCCGGTGTGGGAAAGACCGCCCTGTCCATCCACTGGGCGCACGAGGCCGCGCACCGCTATCCCGACGGGCAGCTCTACGCCGACCTGCGTGGCTTCGACCCGGGCGGGGCTACGGTCGGCCCCGAACAGATCCTGAGATCGTTCCTGGACGCTTTCGGAGTCGCCCCGGAGCAGGTACCGGTGAGTGTCGACGCGCAGGCTTCCCTGTTCCGCGGCCTCCTGGCCGGAAAGCGGGTCCTGGTCGTACTGGACAACGCCAGGGACACCGAACAGGTCCGTCCGCTGCTGCCGGGCGCGGCCGGCTGCCTCGCCATCGTCACCAGCCGCACCTTCCTCTCCGGGCTGGTGGCCGAGGGTGCGCACCCGGTCGCCCTCGACGTGCTCGACGACACCGACGCGCATACGTTCCTGTCCCGCCGCCTGGGTCACGAGCGGCTGGCCGCGCAGCCTCGGGCGGTCCAGGACATCATCGGCTCCTGCGCCGGTCTTCCGCTCGCGCTGGCCATCGTCAGCGCCCGTACGGTGATGAACCCGCACGTCGATCTCAACGTCCTCGCCGCGGAACTGCGGGAGGAGGGCAACCGGCTGGCGACCCTGTCGGCAGGGGATCCGGCCACCGACATCGAGACGGTCCTGTCCTGGTCGTACCAGGTACTCACGCCTCTCGCCGCCCAGGTCTTTCGCCGCCTGTCGCTCCACCCTGGCCCGGACATATCGCTCGCGACCGCGTCGAGTCTTCTCGGCCTGCCCCAGGCGCGGGTAGGGCCGGCCCTGTCCGAGCTGATCGGCGCGCACCTGCTCACCGAACGCTTTCCCGGCCGCTTCGTGTGCCATGACCTGCTGCGGGCGTACGCGGGCGAGTTGCTCCGCGTCCACGACTCGCCGAGGGACCAGGGCGAGGCTCTGACCCGGCTGCTCGATCATCTGCTGCACAGTGCGCACCGCGCGAGTGCCATGCTCGCTCCGCACCGGGAACGGCCTGCCATCCCCGCGCCTGTCGACGGGTCGGCCCCTGTCGAGTTCGCCGACCGTGAGGGGGCGGCCAACTGGATGGAGGCGCACAGACCCGTCATCCTGGCCGCTGTCACGCACGGTCCCGCTCGGCTGCATGCCCCGTCCCGTTGCTGGCAGTTGGCCGGCACCGTGGAGTTCCATCTCGACCGGCATGGCCGGTGGCAGGAACAGCTCACCCTGCAGAGTGCGGCCCTCGATGCGGCGGAACGCTCAGGGGATCTTTCCGGCCGTGCCCACGCACACCGTGCTCTGGGGTTCGGCCACGGCCGCCTCGGTGACACCGGACAGGCGAGGGAACATCTCGCCACGGCCATGGAGCTGTTCGTGACGGCCGCCGACCCGGGCGGCGAGGCCCGAACCCATCGCTACCTGGCCTTCTTCGAGAACAAGGAGGGCCGGCACGAGGCCGCGCTGGCCCACTACGCCGTCGCCCACACGCTCTACACGGACATGGGGCAGCGCAGCGGCCGGGCCCAGGTGCACAACGAGGTGGGCTGGACCCACATCCTGCGCGGCGACTACACCCACGCGCTCGTGGAGTGCCGGCAGGCACTCGATCTCCACCATCACCTGGATGACGTCAACGGCGAAGCAGCCGCCTCGGACAGCCTCGGCTATGCCCACCACCATCTGGGCGCGTACGAGCGGGCCGTCGACTGTTACCGGCACGCGTTGACGCTCTACCGGCTCCTTCACGACGAATACCTCGAAGCCGACACCCTCGTCCACATCGGCGACAGCCAGGAGGCGGCGGGCGACAACGCCGAGGCCCGTACCTCCTGGCGGCAGGCTCTGCTGATCCTGGACCGCCTCGGGCACCCCGACGCGGAGTCGGTGCGCCAGCGTCTGTCCCGATGACGGATGCCGGGACACCAGGACCGGGTCACTACGGCGCCGCGGTGATCTTCTGCTGGATCTCGGCCGCCCAGTCCGGATCCATCGGGGCGATGATGCCGACCGCCTCACGCCAGCGGGCACGAGCGGCCTCGCTGTCACCGGCGAGAGCGAGTGTGTCCCCGAGCCGGTTGACACTGCCCGCTTCGTTGTAGCGGTCTCCGCCGGCCCGCAGCAGGCGGATCGCCCGCTCGTAACAGAGCCGGGCCCGAGCCAGATTGCCCAGGTGATGGTGGGCGAAGGCCAGCGTGTCCCAGACGCGGGCGTGCTCCGACCCGCCGCTGTCGGACCTCTTGGATGTATCAGACATGTCGGATGTGTTGGATGTGTTGGATGTGTTGGACGTACGGCGATACAGCAGCAGCGATCGCACCGCACTCGTGACGGAGTCGTCGTACGCGCCCAGCGAGGCCTGGAACCAGGCAAGGGCGTTGAGGCATTCGGCCTGGGCGCTGAGGTGCCCGGCGATCCGGTACAGGTCGAGGGCCTGCCGGGTGCGGTCGATCGCCTCGCGGTCCCGTTCCGAGCGGGTCATCAGCCAGCCGAGCAGCAGCAGGCAGTGTGCCTGGCCCATGTCGTCGCCGACGGCTTCGAACAGGGCGAGGGCCTGGCGCAGGTGTTCCTCACCGGATTCGTACCGGCGCAGCAGTGAGTGGGCGCGCCCCAGGCCCGCGTGTGCGTGTGCCAGGCCGGTCGCGTCCCCCGACTGCTGGGCGGCGCTCAGTGCGGTGAGCTGGAGGTCGGCCCAGTCGTGCCAGTGCCCTACCCGCTCGTACATCGGGTCGAGCAGGCGTGCCAGCCGCCAGGCGTTGCCGGGCAGGTCGTCCCGCGCGGCCTGACGTACGAGCTCGGTCAGTGTGAGCCGTTCCGTCCGGAACCACCGCACCGCCGCTTCCGGAGTGGTGGGTTCGTTGTCGGCCGCGACCGGCCCGCTGCCGACGGGGGTGGGGCTGGGGATGGGGCTGGGGAAGATACGGGCCGGGTCCAGTTGCCGCAGGGCGGCGTGCGCTGTCCGCAGGTAGTGCTGGAACAGTCTCTCCTTGGCCGCGTCCCTGTCGGACTGGGTGTCCTCGGCCTCGGTCGCCTCGCGTCCGTAGGCGCGCAGCAGATCGTGGAGGCGGTGACAGTCGTGCTGCTCCACGCCGACGAGGTGCGCCCGCACGAGTTCGTCCAGCAGCGTACGGGTCCCGCGGGGGGTGAGCCCGGCGAGCGCGGCGGCGGAGCGAGTGTCGAACGTGGCTCCGGGATGCAGCGACAGCAGCCGGAACAGGCGGGCGGTCGCGTCGGTGAGAGTGCGGTAGGACCACCCGAACACCGCCCGTACGTCGCTGAAGTGATCCATGCTCTGGAAGGCGTCCAGGCTTCCGTCGGCCTCCTGGAGCTGCGCGGCCATCGCGCTCAGCGGCAGATGGGGGTTCATCAGGACCCGGGCCGCGATGACGGACAGGGCCAGCGGGAGCCGGCCGCACAGGGAGATGATCGTTTCCGTTGCCTCGGGCTCGTTGTCGACACGGTCGGTCCCGAGTCTGCGTACGAGAGCTTCCCGGGCGCCCTCGGCGGAGATGACGTCCAGCGTCAACGGGTGCGCTCCATGGGCCGCCACCAGGCTGGTCAGCTGGTTTCGGCTCGTGATGAGCACCAGGGAGCCTGCCGATCCGGGAAGGAGAGGCCGGACCTGTTCCGCGTCGCGGGCGTTGTCGAGCAGGACCAGTACACGTCGGGTGGCCAGCAGGCTCCGGTAGAGGGCGGCCTGAGCGTCCAGTTCGTCGGGGATTCGCCGAGGGGGGATCCCGAGGTTCTCCAGAAAGCCGCGGATCGCCTCCGCGGGGGTCGTCGCCGCTCCGTTGAGGTCGAAGCCGCGGAGGTTGACGTACAGCTGCCCGTCCGGGTACCGGTCGGCGATCTGGTGGGCGAGGTGGAGGGCGAGCGTGGTCTTGCCCACCCCGGCCATTCCGCCGATCGCACTGATGATCAGGGCTCGGGATCCGGTGGTCGCGCCGCCGTCGGAAGGGGAATCGGAGGTGGAGGAATCGGAGGAGGGGGCAGAGGAGTGGGCGGACACGTGGGACAGCAGGCGTTCGGTTTCGGCGTCCCGGCCCACGAAGTGGGACGGCGCGGCCGGTAGTTGGGCGGGTCGCGGGAAAGGGGAGGTTGGCGTGCCCTGACGGGTGGGTTCGGCTGCGACGGGAGGGACGGGTGCCTGGGGCGCGAGCGGGGACCCGGCCAGTACCCGCTGGTGCGCCTGGCTCAGACCGGCCGAGGGCCTGACTCCGAGTTCGTCGCGCAGCCGGTCGCGCAGGCCGTGGAAGACCTCCAGGGCCTCTGCCTGGCGCCCTGACATCGCCTGGGCGAGGATCAGCCGGCTGTGCAGCGGCTCGTCCAGGCGATGCTGGTCGGTCAGTGACTGCAGGGCTCCCAGGATCGGCTCGGCGTCTCCGAGCCGGAGGGTGAGGTCCGCCGCTTCCTTGGCGACCGTCAGACGTTCGTTGTCGAGATGCGTGAACAGGGGGTGCCCGCGCACTTCGGCGCCGACCCCGGCCGCCGCGGGCCCCCGCCACAGCTGGAGGGCCTTGGCATATCTGTCGACAGCCCGTTCGGTGCGTCCCGTGTCGCGCGCTTCACGTGCCTGCGCGTACAGCTCGCGGAAGTGCAGGACGTCCAGTGAACGGGCGTCGACGTCGATGCGGTATCCGCCGCCGTCACCCAGCAGCCACTGTCCGGGCGCCATACGGGGCAGGGCCGGCTCGATCATCCGGCGCACCGAGCCGATGTGGCGCCGGATGACGTTCGCGGCGGTGGGCGGTGCGCTGCCGCCCCACAGGAGGTTCACCATCTCGTGCAGCGACACGGGCAGGCCGGCGCTCGCCAACAGCACGGCGAGCAGGGCCTGTTGTTGCGGGGGGCCGGTGTGCAGTTCGGTGCCGGCCCGCCAGGCCCGTACCGTACCGAGTACGGCGAACCGCACCTCGGGTGTCACGTTCTCCGCCGGTAAGAGGGGAACGGGCGTATGCGAGCCGCCACCCTCCCTCACTGGCGTGGGCCGGCCGCTTCCTCGAACCACGTCTCCCCCATCACGCGGGCTGCCGAACGCAGGCGCGCACCGCACCTCACCGTATCGAGTGAGACGCGTACTGGACGTGGCAGTTGGGTTTCCCGGGCGAAGGGCGGGCCGCTCACAGGCTTCTGGTCATGCCCCCGTCGATGATGAAATCAGCCCCGGTCACGTTTCCCGCCCGGTCACCGGCGAGGAGGAGAACCAGGTCGGCCACCTCCCCCGGCAGTGTGAACCGTCCCGTCACCGAGTCTCCGGCGGCCTGCTTCACCACGGCGTCCTGTGCTGTCTGACCCGCGTGGGCGAGTGTCGCCGCGACTCCGTCCGGGCCGAGCCACAGCTCCGTGGCGACCGGTCCCGGGCTCACCGTGTTGACTCGGATGCCGCGCGGGCCGACCTCTTTGGACAGTGACTTGGAGAAGCTGGCCAGGGCTGCCTTGGCCGCGCTGTAGTCGATGACCAGCGGGTCGGGCAGCGAGGCGTTCACCGAGGTGACGGTCACGATGGTGCCGGTGCCGCGGTCGAGGAGGTAGGGAAGTGCCTCTCGGGTGACGCGGACCGCCGTGAGGAAGTTGATCGTCAGGGTGGTGGTCCAGTCGTCGTCGGTGACGGACAGGAATCCGCCGGTACGCGGGCGGACCGCGCCCACGTTGTTCACCAGGATGTCCACGCCGCCGAAAGTGGCTGCGGCCCTGACGAGTTCAGCCGGACCGGAAGGCGTGGTGAGGTCGACTTCGACCGGGCGGACCCGGCCACCGGCGGCCAGTTCGGACAGTTCGGGGCTGATGTGACGGGCACCGGCCGCCACATACACGCCCTCGGCCACCAGTGCCTGCGTGACGGCCAGTCCGATGCCCTTGCTCGCGCCGGTGACTACGGCGACCTTGTCGGACAGATGCAGATCCATGGCACTCCCCTTTTTGGCCCAATCGCTCTTGCCGTGCTTATCTCTCTTGTCGCCTTTGGTGCTTGTTGTCTTTGGTGCTCTCGTTGTCTTGCTGTCGCGGCCCGGGCCTATGGGGCGAGGAAGGTGAGGAGGGTGTCGGTGAGTTCGTCGGACTGCTCCTCCCAGATCCAGTGGCCAGAGTTCTGGATCACCTTTCCGGTGACGTGGGTGGCGTACTTGCGCACCTGGTCGGGGACGGCCCTGCCGAGGCTGTACCTGGCTCCGAGGGCCAGGACCGGCATGGTGAGCTTCGTACGGCCGTTGATCCTGTTGTCGGCCACGTCCTGGTCGAGGGTGCGGAACCACTCGAAGCTGGCGCGCAGATGGGCGTCGTCCTTGAGGTAGTGGCCGTAGAGGGCGGCGTCCTCGTGGGTGATGCCGGCCTTGTTGTGCTCCAGCAGGTCGGTGAAGCCCTCGACCCACTGGGTTTCGCGGCCGTCGACGGCCTGTTCCGGCAGGCCGTTCTCCACGGAGAAGAAGCCGAAGTTCCAGAAGCCCGGCCCCTGGGCGGTCAGGGACGGGAAGCTGTAGAGGCTCTTGTCGGGGATGGGCGCTTCGCTCAGGACGAGCTTCTTGACGTCGTGAGGGTGCGCGGCGGCGTAGGCGTAGGCGACCATCGTGCCGATGTCGTGGCCGACCAGCCGTACGTCCTTGTCCCGGCCCAGTTGGGTCAGGAGGCCGTGGATGTCGGCGGCGAGGGTCTTCTTGTCGTAGCCGGTGGCCGGGGCGTCGCTCCCGCCGGCGCCGCGCAGGTCCGGGGCGATGACGCGGTAGTGCTTTGCCAGCTCGGGCAGTTGGGCGCGCCACTCGTGCCAGGTCTGGGGATAGCCGTGGAGCAGGACGAGGGTTCTGCCCCGGCCACCCTCGACGAAGTTGATGTCGACGTCACCGACCTTGAGTCTGCGTTCGGTGAAACCGGCCGGGAGGCGTTCGCCGGTGGGTGCGGTGTCGTCCTTCACGGTCTTCGCCGTGTTCGCCGTGTTGGCGACCGGCGCTGCGGGTGCCGGAGTGTCGACGACGTACACGGTCAGGGCTACGGCGGCGGCGACGGCCGTTGTGGACGCCAGCGTGGACAGCAGGGCTTTCTTCACGGAGCTTCCCCAGGAGTGGTTGGCGGTCCGGGGGGACCGGGGTGGGCATGGGTGTCAGGGACGGGTGCCGAAGGGGCCGAGTTCCCCGGCGTCGATGCGCAGCGACTCGAGCATCGCGAAGGCGTTGTCGGGGGTGAAGACGTCCACGGCGGCGAGTACGCCGGTGTACTTGGCCACGACAGGGGCCGCCGCCCGCTGTGCGACCGCGTCGAGATACGTCTTGAAAACGGCCCAGGAGTTGCCCGAGGGCCCGTACTTCTGGAAGAAGGGCGCCGGATCCACCGCGGCCATCGCGGCACGGGTGCCCGCTTCGAGGTCGGCGACGTACCGCTGCTGGAGATCGCCGTCGGCTCGGACCCCCAGGCGGCCGAGGTGGCCGCCGACGAGGGTCCGCCACGGGTAGCTCATGGCCACGTCGTGCGCCTTGATCCAGGCGGGTATGTCCTGCGAGACCGCGAGGCCCTTGAACGGGACCCAGCCGGGATAGAGCACGTCCACGACCATGAGGGTGGCCTGGCGGGGGGCGTAGACGAAGATGTTGTCGGGCGAGTGGTTCGGGCCGTGGTGGGCGAGTTCGAGCACCTCACCGCCCACCCGCAGGACATAGCGGTCGTCGAAGGTCTCCGAGGGTGCGGGACGGTTCGGGTCGGCGGCGATGCGCAGCAGGCGCCGCGTCTCGGTGTGGCCGATGCGCACCACGTTCCTGCCGAAGATGGAGGAGGCCCCGATGTGGTCGGCATGGGAGTGGGAGTAGACCAGGTGGGTCACTTTCCCCGGCCGCCCGTTCGCCCGGGTGACCTCTTCGACGGCCCGCAGCAGGTTGTGCCCGATCGTGGGCGGTGCGTCGACCAGGACGACACCGTCGCGCGTGGTCAGGAACATGGCCTGGTAGAAGGAGTCGGTGACCCAGTACAGGTTGCCCTTGATCCGGCCGACGAAGTAGCCGTCCTCGTTTCGGTCGGGGCCGACCGACGCCGCGGGGATCGGCGCGTAGTCGGGAAGGCCGTCGGGCTCGGCCGCCGCGGCCCTGCCGGGTAACGCGGTACCGAGGACGGCTGCGGTGGTGGGCACCGCCGCCGCGATCGCCATCCGCTTGAGGAACACGCGTCGGTCGCGGGTGGCCGCGTGCGAGGACCCGCCGGATTCGACTGTCATGGAATCGCCTTTCGGAGCGCAAAGCCCGAGGTAGTCCGAGCTGGTTGAAGTAGCCGAGGCGACAGAGGCCGTGGCGTGCTCAGTTGCCGGTGGCGCGGGCCGCGGTGACGATCAGGTCGGTGGTGACGTCCGGGTGCGAGAGCATGACCACGTGCGAGGAGCTCTTGACCTCGACGGTGTGGGACTTCGCGCGGGTCGCCATGAAACGCTGGGCGGCGGCCGGGATGGCCTGGTCGGCGCCGGCGACCAGGTACCACGAGGGCAGGGTCTTCCAGGCGGGCGGGCCACTGGGTTCGCCCAGGGCGGCCAGGCTCGCGGGACGCTGGGTGGCGGCCATCAGGGCGGTGTCCCGGGCGGGCAGGTCGGCGGCGAAGGCCGTACGGAACTTGCGGGCATCGATGTAGGCGTCGGTGCCGGTGCCACCGCCGGGCAGCGGGAACGCGCGGGTGAGCAGACTCGTGGGCAGCAGGCTGCCCGGGAACTTGGCGGTCAGGTCGAGGCCCGACTCGCCCTGCTCGGGGGCGAATCCGGCGACGAAGACCATCGCCTTGACGTTGGGGTGACCGGCCGCGGCGTTCGAGATGACCTCGCCGCCGTAGGAGTGTCCGACCAGGACGACCGGTCCCGGGATGGTGGACACGACGCTGGAGACGTAGGCGGAGTCGCCGGTCAGGTCGCGCAGTGGGTTCGCCGGGGCGATCACCGGATACCCCGCGCGCTGGAGGCTGGCGACGACCTTGTTCCAGCTCGACGAGTCGGCGAACGCGCCGTGGACCAGAACCACGGTCGGCTTCACCGCGTGACGGCCCTCGGCCGACGTCGAAGCAGAGGTGGAGGTCGACGCGGCGGTGGCGGCCTGCGAACCGGTCACGATCAGCAGGGCGAGGGCGGCCAGGGCTACGGGAGTCCTGCGCCCGCGCTTGCGGCTCGGGGCCGCGGACGTGATCGCAGCGCTCTCGGATATTGCGGCGGTCGGGATTTCGGGCATGGAGGAGCTCCTCGGGGCGAAAGGGGTCGGGTGTGCGCAGGGGAAGGGCATCGGCACTGACCTGCCGGGCTGCTGCCCTGCCGGTCTGCCGGTCTGCCTGGCCGCCTGGCTGTTCGGCTGCCCGGGTGCCTGGCGGTCTGCTGACCTGCCGGGTTGCCTGCCGGGCTGCCGGGCTGGCGCGGGCTGCCCGGCTGCCTGGCGGTCTGCTGATCTGACGGTCTGCTGATCTGCCCGGCTGCCCGGCGGTCTGCTGATCTGACGGTCTGCCGCGCGAGGAACGTCGGCAGCGCGGTCTCGGGGGCCGGCGGTGGGGAACGGCGTGACGCTGTTCTCCCGGGCGGGCCCCGGTCTGTCGCCGGTGTGGTCAGAGGGACTGCTTGTGGAGCCAGGTCAGGACGGTGTCGGCGACGTCGCGCCAGCCGCTGTCGATGGTCAGCGAGTGCGCCCGGTCCGGGAACCGGAGGATCTCGGTGATCGCCTCGGAATGCCGGTACTGCTTGAGCGTCGCCCGTGTGACGGCCTCCGGCACCGTGTGGTCCTGGCCGCCCGAGATCAGCAGCAGCGGACCGCGCGAGGTGTTTCCGGTGTCGACCTTCGCCGGCGAGTGGGGGTTGAAGTTGGCGGCGGCGGCCTCGAAGAGGGGTTTGCCGGGCGCGGGGACGGTCCACCGCTCGAAGAGCTGCCGCGACTCCTCTTCGGAGACGGCGTTGCCGAACGCGTAGCGGAACTGTTCGCTGGTCAGCGAGATCGCCCGGTGCCTGTTGGCGGGGTTCCTGAACACCGGCAGGGTGGCCCGCAGCGCCGACAGCGGCAACGGCAGTACGCCCTTGATCTGCGCGGCGTCGATCGCCACCGCGGCGGCGGCCAGATCCCGGCCGAGCAGCTTCTGCGCGATCATGCCGCCGAAGGAATGCCCGACCACGATCGGCCGGGCGTCGAGGCCGCGGATGATCTCCGCGTAGTGCTCGACGACATCGTCGATGCCATGGTCGGCGAGGCGCTCGGGATGAGCCCGGGCCTCCTGGACGGTGTCCGGTTCGCCGGGCCAGCCCGGCGCCGTGGCGTCGTATCCGCGGTCGCTGAAGAGCTCGATCCACGGTGTCCAGGACGTGGCGTGGAGCCACAGGCCGTGGATGAACAGCACGGGAGTCGAGGTGCTCATGTGGGATCCCTCTCGGGTAGCGCGGTGTTCCGGGTCATGGGAAACGTCCGTGTCCCTTCGCGGAGGCCGTGTGAACCGGGCGCCCCGCCGCAGCTCACGGTAGGTGCGGCGGCCCGGTCGCCGCCCCACGCGAACGCGTAGTCGTCGCCGGGTCCGCCGTGCGGCTGCCTCGCGCACGCGGTCACCCCGAAGGTCACCGGCCAAGGTTGGCGGGGCGCCCGGGGCTCGGCGCAAGGCTCACGTCCGGGGCCGGAAGTGCGCCTCCGTCGACTGCTCCCCCGTGATCGTGGCCACGCAGCGCAGGACACGCAGACCGTCGGCGTACTGGGACTGGGTGGGCGGGAGTACGTCGATGGTCCAGCGGGCGGGGTCGATCTTGAGCGCGTCGCCCTGCCTGGACCTGGCCAGGACCTCGGGGGAGCAGAGCCTGCGTACGTCGGGGTGCTTCTCCAGCTCCTGCTGGTTGTTGGTCATCCCGGTGGACGGGAGCGGGGCTATCGCGAAGGTCTCCCACGGGTGCTCCACCACACAGTCGGAGCGGTTCACACTGACGATGCCGACGGTGACGACCATGCCGCCCCAGCATTCGGCGGTCGTGGTGCAGCGCCCGTCCATACCGGCCACGTTGGTCGCCGGGCAGTCCTCGGTCGTCGTCGGTACGCCGAAACCGGCGCTCGTGGCCCGGGCCGCCCCGCCCGTACCGGAGGCGGATGTGGAGGATCCGGTGGCGGGTGCCTCCGTCGTCGACGGCGGCAGATACCGGTACGCCATCGTCCCGCCCGTACCGACGACGGCCACCGCGACGGCCGCGACGGACAGCCGCACGCTCACCTTCGTCCGGCGCGGGGACGCGGCGCGGGGCGGGACGGTGGTGGGCAGGGCCGTCGAGAGGGGGCGGGGCCACGGGCGGGGGCGCCGCCGGCCGAGTCCGTCAGGTCCACGGCGGCCAGCGCGTCCCTGAGCGCTTCCGCGCTCGGCAGGCGGTCGGCGGGGTCCGGGGCCATGGCGTGGCGGAGGACCTCGGTGAAGCGGGGGTTCACTCCGGGGAGGTCGGGCAGGGGCCAGGTGTGCCGGACGATGACCTCGCGATGCCGAGGCTGCCCTCCGCCGGGAAGTGCGGGGGTCTGCCGTGCACGAGGGCGTAGATCGTGGCGGCGAGGGAGTACACGTCACCGGCGGGGGTGGGTTCGGCCAGCCGGAACGCCTCCGGTGGGCCGTACGCGGGTGTCAACGCCTCCCGGGTGACCGACAGTTCCTGCCCGGGCCGGGGCATCGCGGCCAGCCCGAAGTCGGCGAGACCGACGTTTCCGTATCGGTCGATCATGATGTTGCCCGGCTTGATGTCGCGGTGCAGGACACCGCCGGCGTGGGCCGCGGCCAGTGGCGTCGGCGATGCGTACGCCGATGTCGCGCGCCTCGGCTGCCGGGAGCGGGCCCTGCCGGTGGAGGCGGTCGCCGAGCGAGCCGCCGGGGCACAGCTCCAGGACCATGTAGGGGCGGCCGGTGTCGAGCACCCCGGCGTCGTACACCGCCACCACGTGCGGGTGGCCCGACAGCTGGCCGGCCGCGGTGACCTCGCGCAG
Source organism: Streptomyces kryoterrae (assembly GCF_054072135.1). Classification (NCBI taxonomy): domain Bacteria; kingdom Bacillati; phylum Actinomycetota; class Actinomycetes; order Kitasatosporales; family Streptomycetaceae; genus Streptomyces; species Streptomyces kryoterrae. The sequence continues at coordinate 3,207,374 of NZ_CM133358.1, forward strand.
GAACCGCTACCGGTCGCGGTCGGTGGCCAGGACCCGGCTGTCCATCTTGAGGGCGACCTCGCGGCCCACAGCGAGTTGGCGGGCCCGGTACACGGTGGCGAACCCGCCCTGCCCGAGGACCTCGACGACCTCGTAACCGGGCACGCCCGTACGTTCGAACTGCATGCTGCCGTACTCCCCCACCAGCGAGGCCGACCGCCCCGGCCGGGTACCGGACCGGGGTGTTGAGAGCGCTGAGAGTAGTGCACCGGAAATCGGCGGGCGTGCCCGGCCGGGGCGATGACATGCTGGCCGGGTGAGCAGACCGGAGATCGTCCTCAGTTTCGCCCATGAGCTGCGGCTCTTCGTCCCGTCCGAGCGACGCGCCGGGCCGACGACCGTGGTCACCGACGGGTCGTCCTCGCTTGGGCACGTGGTGGAGTCGCTGGGCGTACCGCTCACCGAGGCCGGGCGGCTGCTGGTCGACGGCCGGGAGGTGCCGGTGTCCCATGTGCCGGGCGCGGGCGAGACGGTGGAGGTCTGCGCCGTCGTCCGGCCGCAGTCGGTGCCGGGGGCGCCGCTGCGGTTCCTGCTCGACGTCCATCTGGGCACGCTCGCCCGCCGGTTGCGGCTCCTTGGCGTCGACGCGGCGTACGAGAGCGAGGACATCGGCGACCCGGCGCTGGCCTCGTTGTCGGCGGCCGAGCAGCGCGTGCTGCTCTCCCGGGACCGGGGTCTGCTGCGGCGCCGGGAGCTGTGGGCGGGCGCGTACGTCTACAGCGACCGTCCGGACGACCAGCTCCGGGACGTCCTGGACCGGTTCGCGCCCGCACTGGCCCCGTGGACCCGGTGCACCGCCTGCAACGGACTGCTGGAGCGGGCCGACAAGCAGACGGTCGGCGACCGGCTGGAGGACGGGACCCGGCGTACGTACGACGTCTACGCGCAGTGTGTGGTGTGCGAACGTCTGTACTGGCGGGGTGCGCACCACGCGCGGCTGGCGGCGATCGTCGAGGGCGCCTTGCGCGAGTTCGGCGGGGCGGCGGGAACCGGCGGCCGTACGAAGGCGTTGAACGTACGTAGTGAAAAGGACGTATTGACAGGTTGACAGGAGGCGACGAGGGGAGACTGTGACAGAAAGCCTCAGGCATCACCTGTGTCGCCCGTCCGCCCTCACCCCTTCTCTTCCTGGACACCACCCCGTCACGCGGACTGGGAACGCTCCTGCCGTCCCCCTTGCTTCGCTCTTCAATTCCCCCCGTCCGCCCTCGCAAGCGCGTGGGCGCAACGTGGAAGGACGACGCGCGCTGTGTCCTCTTTGCCGATTGTCCCCATAGCCCCGCCCGCTCCGACGGTCCAGTCCCCTCCCCAGGGCACCGCGGACTGTTCCGTCGCGGCTTCCCGCGCCTCCTTCTGTTCCCGGTTCCCCGCCGCCCGGCACGCTCGCCGGGTGCTCTGTCTGCTGCCTCTCGTGCTCATCGGGATCTGGGCGGCGGACAACTGGCGGGTCCTGCAGGACGGGGCCTGGCAGCTCACCACCGCCGACCCCGGGTGGCTGGCGATCGGGGCGGCGTTCACGTTCCTGTGCTGGGTGTCCGCCGCCTTCGCCCGGCAGGGGGCGATCCCGGAGCGGCTGCCGCCCGGGCTGCTGATGGCCTCGCAGTTCGCCGCCGGCGCCGCCAACAACGTGCTGCCCGCCGGTCTCGGCGCCCACGCCGTCACCCTGCGTTTCCTGACCGGCCGGGGCATCCCGCTGGCCCGGGCCACCGCGTCCCTCGCCCTGTACTCGCTGGTCAAACCGGTCGCGAAGCTCCTGGTGATCCTCGCCCTCCTGGCGACCTTCCCGACCTCCCTGGGCACCGCCGACCTCCTCCCCGACCAGGGGACGCTGCTGCCCATCGCCCTGGGCGTGACCGGCGCGTTGGTCGTCGTGACGCTGGTTCTGACCTTCGTACGTCCGCTGCGGCGCCCCCTGCTCGACGGTCTGCGCACCGCCCTGACCGACGCACGGCGGCTGCACACCCGGCCCGTCCGGGTCGCCGCGCTGTGGGGCGGTGCCGCCGGCTTCTCGCTGTGCCAGGCGGCGGTGCTGGCCTGCGTCGGGGCCTCGCTCGGGCTGCCGATCGCCTGGCCGGACGTGGTCTTCGCCTACCTCGCCGCGAGCGCCGCCGTCGGCGCCGTACCCGCGCCGGCCGGGATCGGCCCGGTCGACGCGGCCCTGGTGTTCACGCTGGCCGCGATGGGCGCCCCGCTGTCCCTGGCCACCGCGACCGTCGTCGGCTTCCGCGTCCTGACGGTCTGGCTGCCGCTGCTGCCGGGCGCCCTCGTGCTGTCACTGCTGGTGCGGGCCAAGGTGCTGTGACGCGTACCGGATGTTGTGGTGCGCCCAGGTCCTGTGATGTGCCGACTCGCGGTGACGCACGTCGTGTTGAGGCGTGGTGACGCACGTCGTGTTCATGCGGGTTCGGCTCGCGATGTCCGCCCGCGCCGGTCGTCCTCGCCGGCCTGCTCTCTGCGGGCGGTCCTGCGGTCCGGGGGCCCGTGACGGAGCCGCTGGTGTCGCAGCCCCCGGAAGCACGCGTCAGTCCCGGCGGGCCACGAGGCGGTACGCGTTGGAGACGCCCAGGCGGTGGGAGATCGGCCGGACGGCGAAGCGGTCCAGCAGGGTGCCCAGGATCAGCGCCGGGACGCCGGCCAGCAGTAGCGCTCCGCGCAGGATGCGGCGCAGGGCGTTCGGGGGCTGCGGCAGCCACGGGAGGTTGTCGCGCGGGGCCGCGTTGTCGAGGGCCAGCCATACGGCGGCCAGCAGGTCGACCGGGTCGTGCGGCTCGGCGTGCTGCTCCAGGACGACGGTGAAGCCGAGGTCGGTCAGCCGTTGCCGCAGGTTGTCGACGGGGACGAAGTGCAGGTGCTGGGGCTGGAGCCAGGGCAGCCACCAGCGGCCGAGCAGCCGGGCGTAACGGCTGTCGGGGTCGGGGACCTCGATCACCAGGTGTCCGCCGGGGCGGATGGCCTGCCGCGCGGCCTCCAGTTCGCGTGGGGGCTCGGTGCTGTGCTCCAGGTAGTGGAACATGCTGACGACGTCGTAACGGGCGGCCAGTTCGGGGGCCAGCTCGGTGAAGCTGCCCCGGTAGCCGCGCTCGACGCGCCCCGCCTGTTCGGCGAGTTCGGCGCCGTCGGTGAAGTCGAGCCCGTCGAAGGTCGTGCCCGCGTGGACGCCCCGGGCCGACTCGCAGAAGTGGCCGTGGCCGGTGCCGACGTCGAGCCAGTTCTTGGGCGCGTCGTCGAAGGGGAGCAGGGCGCGGGCCCGCTGCTCGTACATTTTCGTGCGGCCCGCGAAGGTGTTCCCGAGCTGCTTCTCGCCGAGCCCGTCGTAGAAGTCGCGGTAGTAGAACTCCAGCCCGGCGGCGCTGAGTCGGGGGTTCTGGAAGGTGTGCCGGCAGTCCTGGCAGCGGTCGAGGACGAACCGTCCGGGCTTGTGCTGGAGCAGGTCGGTGGTCCGCAGCCGGGTCTCCAGCCGGGCCGAGCCGCACCAGGGGCAACTGGTGCGCGGGGGTTCGAAGAACCGGTCGAGGCCGAAGGCCAGGTCGGCCTGATAGGTGGGCCGGAGGGCGGCCACCTGCTCGGTCCGGGTCGGAGCGGGCTGGGCTTCCGGTGCGTCGGTCTCGTGCCCGGCCTCGTGTTCGTCGTCACTCATACCGTCTCCTTCATGCCGTCTTCTTGGCGGGCGCGCCGATGGCGAGTTGCTCAAGATGGGTGGCCGCCGCGGAGGCACCTCCGGCGGCCCGGAACGCGGTACGGATCCGGCCCGCAGCGAGGCGGTAGCCGGGCTCGTGCAGTACGGCGTCGAGCGCGGCGCCCAGTTTCGGCGCGGTGACCCGCCCGAACCGCACCCGGATACCCGCCCCGGCCAGCGCGACCTGTCCGGCGACCACGGGCTGGTCGTCCCGGATGGGTGCGACGACGAGCGGCACCCCGTGCCAGAGCGCCTCGCACACGGTGTTGTGCCCGGCGTGGCAGACGACGGCGTCGACCCGTTCGAGGAGCGGGAGTTGGGGCACGGAGGGGACGACCAGTACGCCCTTGTCGTCCTCCCCGCCCGGGGTGCCGCCGAGTACGCCCGCCGGGTCGACGATCACGGTCTGCATCCGGTCCGCCCGCTCCCGTACGGCGACCTGACACTCGATCAGAAAGCGTTCCCCGACATCGGTGTTGGCGGTGCCGAGGGTGACGAGGACCGTGGCGCGGGCCGGGTCGAGCCAGTCCCAGGGGAAACCGGGCAGCGCGGGCCGGTCGGCGACGGACGGGCCGACGTACCGGATCTGGTCGCCCGTGCGGGCTTCCGGGCCGACGAACTCCGGTGTGCTGAAGGCGAGTACGAGGTGCGGGGAGAACCGGGGGTCCGCGGTGCCCGCAGGGTCTCCGACACGGTTACGGAGGCCCGCGAGCAGTTCGTCGAGCCACTCGGCGACCTTGGGCATGCCGGAGAGTACGTCGGTGAACTCGGCGGAGGTGGTGGCCGAGGTCGCCCAGGGCAGGCCCAGCCGTTCGGCGACGAGGCCACCGGCGAGGGCCTGTTGGTCGGCGACGACGACGTCCGGTCCGAACTCCCCTACAGCTGCGGCGACTCCGGGGGCCATCTCCTCGGCGAGCGGGGCGAGGAACCTCTCCCAGAGGAACTTCAGCGCCTCGGGCCCCCGCAGGTCCGGCGGCCGTACGCCGTCACCGGAACCGGGGACGGGCCCGGCGCACGGAAAGACGGTGGCGTCCGCCCCGGCGAGCCGCCGCACAAGTCCCGGATCGGCGCACGCCCAGGCCAACTCGTGTCCGTGTGAGGCGAGTTCAGCGGCGACCCCGACGGCCGGGTTGATGTGTCCGACGAGCGGCGGCACGACGAACAGGAACCGGCTCACCGCGCTTCCGCCCCCGCCAGCCGCACCGGAGCGGTCGCACCGAGGATGAGCGACAGGATGTGCCCGCCGACCGTCCCCGACGCCTCGACGAGCACGGAGTGTTCGTGCCCCGGCACGACGACCGTCCGGCAGTCGGGCAGTACGGACTCCATCCAGGGCGCCAGCTCGGCGAGGTCCGAGTCACCCCCGTACACGCCGAGGACCGGGCAGCGTACGGAACCTATCTCGCCGTCGGTGAGCACGCGGCTGGCCGGGATGTCCTGGGCGAGGGTGGTCTCGCGGGCCAGCCGGGCGGCGCCCTTGGCGAGGCGGGCGGTGTTCTGGCCGCGGTTGGCGGTGATCCAGGCGATGGCGTCGGCCTCGTTGTGGGCGAGTTGGTGCATGACCCGGCCGAGGATGCTGTCGAGTTTGCCCGCCCAGGCCGCGGTGGCCGGTTCCGACTCGACGAGGGAGACACTGGCGGCGCGCTCGGGGTGGCGGGCCGCGTATCCGAACGCGACTGTCCCACCGTAGGAGTTGCCGACCAGATGGACCGGGCCGGTCACCTCCAGACGGTCGAGGAGTGCCTCCAGGTCGTCGATGTTGTCGTCGAGGGTGTAGCCGGTGGCGGGGCGGGTGGAGCGGCCGTGGCCGCGCAGGTCGTACATGACGACGTCGATGCCGGAGGCGGCGAACGCCGGTGCCACGGTGAAGTAGTAGCTGGCCAGACTGTCGGTGAGCAGGCCGTGCACGAGTACGGCGGTCGCGGTGACCGGACGCCCGCCGCGCGGGCCGATGCGCTGGGCGTGCAGCCTGAGGCCGCCGCCGATGTCGACGTGTCCCATGGTCAGCCCGCCTCCGCCGCTTTGAGACTGGCGACGACGTGCTCGACGAGCCGTCCGACGGTGAGTTCGATGATCTCGTCGAAGTCCATGTCGGCCAGGAACTCGGCGAAGTTGACCCGGTTGCCGTACTTCTCCTCCAGCAGCCCGGCCAGGGTCACCAGGTCGATGCTCTCCAGCTCCAGGTCGCGGTTGAAGGTGGTGTCCATCCGGATCTCGACGTCGTCGAGGCCGTACTCGTCGAGGAGGACCGCGAGCATGCCCCTGATGTCGGCGAGCACCGCCTCCTCGCTACCGGTACCGGTTGTGCCCGTGTGCCCGTTGAGGCTGGTCATCACTCCAACTCCCCTTCTTCTGCTGCGACTTCTTCGTCCGGTCCGGTCGTCCAGGCCACGACGTACTCCCTGTCGGGCAGTCCGGGGGGATTGCCCGTCTGCTCGCAGTGCACGGTGTAGGCGGGTGCGAGCCGTCCGGAGACCGTGAGCCGGTCGCCGGCGTCCGTGGCCTCCCGTACCGCGAAGTCCCTTGGCCGGCCGCCGAATCCGGTGCCCTCCGCCTTGGCGACGGCTTCCTTGGCGGCCCAGAAGCGGGTGAACCAGAGCGCCTCGGACTCGCCGTCGGCAGCCGACTTGGCCCGTAGCAGGGCTAGTTCGGCCGGGCCGAGGGCGGTGGCCAGGGTCGGGGCGTCCCGTTCGACGACCTCCTCGATGTCGATCCCGGGCCCTGTACCCGGACCGCCGCCGGGGGTGGAACCGGGCCGGGTCCGCCGTACGATCGCCACCCCTGCCTCGGCCCGGTGGGCGAGCGAGATGTCCAGCGGGGGCAGGGTCCGGCCGTGCGTCCCGGTGACGTACGGCCGCCCGGTCGCGTCGTTGTGGACCTGGATCTCGGCCGGGAACACGTCCCCCTCGCCCTCGCGGTCCCAGAGCCACCGACGTACGGCGTCCTTGGCCGCGATCCGGCCGAGCAGCCACTGCCGGCGACCGCGCGGCGCGTGCCGTTCGTACTGCGAACGCTCCTCCCCACCGAGGGAGTTGCGCATGATGAGGTCGCGCGAGGCGAGGTCGGGCCAGCGTTCGTGGAGCAGTACCCAGCCGTCCGGCCGGGCCTGGGAGAGGGTGTTGCGCTCGGGGAATCGTTCGACGGGCCTGGTCTGCGGGTCGTTGTCGAAGCGCCGGTCGTGCCAGCCGCCGATCACGGCCCAGATCTGGCCGCCGACGGTCAGTTGGACGTCGGCTTCGAGGACCGTGTCGGTGAGCGAGGTGATCCGGACGAAGCAGTCGACGTCGGTGCCGGGCTCGGGGTGCGGCCCGTAGAACCTCATCTCCCGCATACCGACCGGGAACACGACCGTACGCTCGGTACGCGTCGCCATGATCCAGTACCCGAGGATCTGCCCGACGTTGTCGAGGAGCGAGCCGGGCGCGGGCGGGGTCGTGATGACTCCCCGTACGTGCGCCTCGCCCATCGCGGTCAGCTCGGTGACCCCCTGGAACGCCGGACCGTGGAACATCCAGCGCTCGGCGTAGAGCTGGGCGGCGGTGTGGTCGGGGGTGCGTTCGGTGCTGGGGCCGATGGGCCAGGGGATGGGGCGGGCCGCCAACTCCGGGTAGGTGGAGGCGAGTTCGACCGTGGCTCGGGCTCGGGGGCCGAAGGAGACGGCGTATTGGGTGGGGGTCGCCGGGACGGGGGTGACCGTCACGTCCACGTCGCGGGGCGGGGTGGCGGTGAGCCACTGGTCGAAGCGGGCTCCGTGGACGGCTACGGCTACGGCTCGGGTGCCGGGGTCGGCCTGCTTCGCCGCTCGCTGGGCCTCGTCCATCATGTGCTGCACGATCGTCGTCGCCGGGACCACCGGCCACCGGTCCGCGACGTCCGGCCAGCCGGGACGCTGCGGGAAGAAGCAGTGGTCGAGGAGGTACGGCATGGTGTCGGGGGACACGTGGACGGTGGTGCGCCAGGAGGGTGGGGCGGCCTCGGCGGGCCGAGGGGTGGGCGGTGTCGGGGGGAACCGCCGGGCGCCTGGGGCGGTTGCCCCGGGGCGCGGCGGCGGGGACAGGGAGGCGGGGGCCGGGAAGCCCGGGGCGCGGTGAGCGGCGGTGGGGACCGCGCCCGGTGCGGGATGGGGCGCCGTGGCCGGGGCGGTGGGGGGCGGTGCGGACAGGCCGGTGGGCGCGCTGAAGGCTTGGGGAGAAGCGCCGGCGGATGTCGTGGGGGGCCGTGTGGAAGCCCCGGCGGGCGGGACTGTGCCCTGCCAGGAGTCCCCGGCGGGCGTCCCGGGGGCCGGTCGGACGGCCCCGGTGAGCGCGCTACCTGCCGGGCCGGCCAGGTCGGCACCTCCGGCAGGCCCGCCCGGGCTCCGAGCGGCTCCCCCGGCGTAGGCTGCCGCGGAACCCGGACGGCGGCGGCCCGCGCCGATCAGCTCGGCGGCGGTGTCCGCCGTCTCCCGTAGCAGGGCGCCGAGTTCGGCGGCAGCCGGGAAGCGGCCCGCGAGCGCGTCCAGGGACGACGTCAACGGGGCGGCGGCCGGGAGACCGGCAGCACCGGGTATCTCCGTGACGCCCAACACCCCTGCGGCACGCCTCCGTTGGGCCGTCGCAGGCGCCGGGGAGGCGATCGGCGACGGACCGGCGCCCGGTAGCGCGGCGGTAGCCGCCCCGGTGGCGGAGGGCCCCGCGAGGTTCAGGCCCGAACTCAGCTCCGCACGCAGTCGCGTGAGCGTCGGTTCGTCGAGGGAGACGAGGGCGCCGCCCAGGTCGAGGCGGACAGGCGGGCGTTTGGACGGCCGATCCCCCCGCACGGAGTTCCCGGCGCGGACCGGTTCCGTGGAGCGGTCGGAGGGACCGGCGGCGTGGGGAGCGGAGTTACGGGTGGCGGCACTCGACATCTCCGCTACAGGGCCCCCGACCCGGGCCGGGGTCGCGGAACCCTCGACAGAGTCGGCGGCGCGGGAAGCGCAGTCACCAGCAGCGCTACTCGCAGCAGCACCCAGCATCGCCGCCACAGGACTCCCGGCCCCGGCCGGACTCGCGGACCGCTCGGCAGAACCGGCAGCGCGAGAAGCCGAGTCACCGGCAGCGCTACTGACGGCGGCGTGGGGAGCCGAGTTGCCGGTGGCGTCAGTGGTGCTGGAGCGTGGCAGCGACGGTGCCGTCGGCCTACCCGACACCCACAACGCCGTTGCCACGCGGCGGAGTTGCGCCAGCCCGTCGCGGTGCGGGGAGTTGGCGGCGACGACCAGATGATCGCGGCCCGACAGCGTGTCGCCGATGAGGGAGCCGAGCTGGCCGGTGCCGACCTGGATGAAGGTCCGGTGTCCGGCCGCGTACATCGCCTCGACCAGTTGCCGGAAGCGAACCGGTTCCAGCAGATGCCGTACGAACAGTTCACGCACGGCCGATTCGGCCGCCGGGAAGGGCGCCGCCGTGGTCCCCGACCAGACGGGGACCGTCGGCCGCTGGAGCCGGAAGCGGCCGGCGGCCTGCTGGATCGGGGCCAGGTAGGGCGCCAGCATCGGGGTGTGGAAGCCGGACTGGAAAGGCAGCACCTGGCTGAGCACACCCCGGGCACGGAACGCCCGGACGAACTCCGCGACCGCCGAAGCAGGGCCGCACACCATCGACTGGCTCGGCGCGTTGTCGTGCGAGAGCACGATCCCGGCGTCCGCCCAGCCTTCCTCCGTGAGCGCCGCGAGGACCCGTTCGGCGGACGTGCCGAGTGCCCCGAACGCCAGCCCCGGCACGGTCACCGTGTCCGGGTCGAAGGTCGCCATGAAGGCGCCGACCTCGTCGCCGTCGTACAGCCCGGCGGCCGTCATCGCCGTCCACTCGCCGACGCTGTGCCCGGCCACCGCGTCGGGGGCGACGCCCATACGGCGCAGCGCCCGGTCGAGCAGCAGCCCGATCCCGACGACCCCGAACCCGTGCCGGCCGACGTCCCCGACCTCGGCCCGTTCACCGGCCGGGAGGATGTCGGTGAGACCGAAGTGGGCGGCGATGTCGTCGACGCGCGGCTCGAAGTCGGCTTCCAGGCCCGGGAAGACGAAGGCCAGGCCTCCCAAATCCCCTTCCACCTCGGCCCGTAGCGGCTCCGGCCGGAACCAGACGTCGCTACGGCCCTGCCACGCCCGCCCCTTGGCGATCGCCCGGCGCGCCAGCGTGAGCCGCTTCGCGGTCGGGTCGACGATGCCGAGCCGGGTGGGTCCGGCCTGTGGATGATGCGTACGGGTGGCGTCCAGACCGGCGGCGAGGACACCCGCGTCGTCCGCGTCGAGCAGAGCGGCCAGGGCCTCGGGGGTGTCGGCGGCGAGCAGGAGGACGCGCTCGGGCTCGACGACGGTCGTCGTCGGTCCGGAGGAAGGACCAGACGAAGGACTGGGGGCATGACTGGGGGCATGCCTGGGGGCAGGCCCGGGGGAAGTCGTCTTCCTCGTGCGCGCCCCCGGCGCCTCCTCCAGCACCACATGCGCGTTGATCCCGCCGAACCCGAACGCGTTGACCGCCGCCCGCCGCACCGGCTGCTCGGCCGTGGTCTCCCAGGGCGCCGCCCTGTCCAGCGGGCGGAAACGGGTGGCCGCGAGGGCCGGGTGCGGGTCGTCGCAGTGCAGGGTGGGCAGGAGCATGCCGTGGTGGACGGCGAGGGCGGCCTTGACCAGGCCCGCGACCCCGGCGGCGGGCATGGTGTGCCCGATCATCGACTTCACGGAGCCGATCACCGCAGGCACACTGCCGCCCGCACCGTCACGCTCGCTGGGCCCGAACACCTCGGCCAGCGTGGCCAGTTCGGCCGCGTCTCCGGCGGGGGTCGCCGTGCCGTGGGCCTCCAGGAGGCCGACCGAACCTGGCCGGGCGGGGTCGAGTCCGGCGGCCCGCCAGGCCTGGCGTACGGCGTGGGTCTGGCCGCCGGGGTCGGGGTTGACGAGCCCGGCGGCGCGGCCGTCGCTGGCCACGCCGGTGCCCCGGATGACCGCGTAGATCCTGTCGCCGTCGCGCTCGGCGTCCGCCAGGCGCTTGAGGACGACCACGCCGGTGCCCTCACCGATCAGGATGCCGTCGGCACCCCGGTGGAAGGGGCGGATGCGCTGGCTGGGCGAGAGGGCGCGGAGCTGCGAGAAGACGCTCCACAGGGTGATGTCGTGGCAGTGGTGGACTCCCCCGGCCAGCATCAGGTCGCAGCGCCCGGACGCGAGTTCGTTCACCGCCTGGTCCACGGCCACCAGCGAGGAGGCGCAGGCCGCGTCCACGGTGTACGCGGGTCCGCGCAGGTCGAGTCGGTTGGCGACCCGGGAGGCGGCGAGGTTGGGGACGAGCCCGATCGCCGACTCGGGGCTGTCGGGACCGAGCCGGTCCGTGAACGCGGTCCGCACACGGTCGAGTTGGGCCGGATCCAGGTCCGGCATCAACTCGCCCAGCGTGCGCACGAGTTGGCTGGCCGTACGGACCCGCTGGTCGAGCCGGACGAGTCCGGGGGTGAGGTAGCCGCCCCGGCCGAGGATCACGCCGATGCGGTGCCGGTCGGGAAGGTGGTCGTCGCCGCCCGCGTCGGCGAGGGCTGCGGCGGCCACGTTGAGGGCGATGAGCTGGTCGGGCTCGGTGCCGGAGACGGAGTTCGGCATGATCCCGAACCGGGTCACCTCCACCTCCGCCAGCCCGTCCACGAACCCGCCGCGCCGGCAGTACACCTGGTCGGCGACGGCACGGCCACCGGCGGAGTCGGGCCGATAGTAGGCGTCCGCGTCCCAACGCCCGTCCGGTACTTCGGTGATGGCGTCCGTACCGGCGAGCAGGTTGCGCCAGTAGGAGTCGAGGTCGGCGGCGCCGGGGAGCAGCACCGACATACCCACGATGGCCACGGGTGTCGACGTGCCACCCGCCGACCGCGCGTGACGGTCCGTCATGTCGGTTACCAGCCCGACGAGGTGTAGACGACCGTGCCTGCCGAATCCTCGCCCCAGGCCAGTTCACGGAGCAGCGCGGCCGTACCCTCCTCGGGGTCGATGAGCCTGACCCCGCGCCGGGCGTACTCGCGCCCGAGTTCGGGGGTCACCATGCCGGTGTGGCCGCCGGTCGGCGCCCACGGCCCCCAGTGCACGGTCAGGGCCCGCCGGCCGGTACGGACCGCCCAGGCGGCGCCGAGGCTCTGGAGGGCGTCGTTGGCGGCGGCGTAGTCGACCTGGCCCCGGTTGCCGAGGACGGCCGAGATGCTGCCGAACAGGACGGCGAAGGCTGGCCTGTTGGGGAGCTGTTCCAATGCCGCGAGCAGGGTCTCCGCGCCGGTGGTCTTCGTCCCGTAGACGCGCTGGAAGGACTCGGCTGTCTTCTCGGCGATGAGCCGGTCCTCGATCACCCCGGCCGCGTAGACGACCCCGTCGAGGCGGCCGTGTTCGGCGTGGATCTCCTTCACGGCCTGGAGTGCCGCGTCCTGTTCCCTGAAGTCGACGGAGTGGTAGCGGGCCGGGCTGCCGAGGGCCCCCAGTTCGTCGAGGGTCGCGGTGATCTCCCGTTGGGCGAGCAGGAGTTCGGTCTCACGGCTGATCTCGGCGGGGGTCAGCCCGCCCCGGGCGGCGAGGGCCGCGCGCAGTTCGGTCCGGGTGCCGGCGGCCGCCGTGGCCGCGTCCTCCGGTCCCTCCGGTGCGGGTGTGCGGCCGAGCAGTTCGATCCGGCAGCGGGAGGCGGACGCCAGCGCGGCGGCGAACTTCGCGGTGATGCCCCGCGCCCCGCCGACCAGCAGCACCACGCTGTCCCGGTCCAGTCCGAGGGCGGCGGCCTCTGCGGCACCGTCCCCGGCGGGTCCGGCGCCGGTGGTGCCGAGTGCGCCCAGCGGAGTCTCGACCAGCTCAAGTCCGTGGCGCCCGGCGACAGTTCGCAGGACGACAGGGGTGCGGTCGGAGGCGAGCAGCTCGCCGAGCAGCGCGTCCGCGACAGCGGCGGCACCCGTGTCATCGCCGGTGAGGTCGATGATCCGCGCGTCCGTCTCCGGGTACTCCCGGGCGACCGTACGGAAGAGCCCGTGCAGGCCGGCAGACCTCAACTCGGCCCCGTCCGGGACGCCTTGCGTAGCCAGCCGTACGGCGAACAGCCAGCGCGGGCCGAGCCCGAGGGCCGCCTTGAACACGGGGAACGCGTCGGGCAGCACCGGCGGCCGGGACGAGGCCAGCGGGTCGAGGTACAGCACCCCGTCCACCGGCCCGTCCGCCCCGGTCAGCAGATGCTCGGGCCCGAGGAGCACCGCCTCGGCGCCATGCCCGACGAGCCGCGCCACGACCTCCCGGGCCACCGCACCACCGTCGTCGTCACCGAGGAGCGCGAAGCGCTTTCCGGCCAGTACGGCGGCGGGGTCGACGGCCCCGGTCCCGTTCCCGGTGCCGTGCCCGTCCTGCTGCTCCAGCAGCACGGGCCGCAACTGGAAGCGCTTCGGCGCCTCACCGGTGGCCTCGGGGGACACCTCGGCCGCCTCCGGCCGGAGGGACTGCGGTGCCGCTGCTGGGTCCTCTCCTTGTTCCCCGACTTCGCCCGGGCCGGTGAGCCGCGCCGCGAGCCATGCCGTCACCGAGGCCGCCGTACGGGCCTTGGCCAGTTCCTCCAACTCGGCATCGTCGAGCACGGTGAGATCACCAGCACCCCCGACACCCAGCCGCTGCGCCAACTCACCAGCGATCTCGGCCCGCTTGATCGAATCGATGCTGAGATCGGCCTCCAGATCGAGATCCGGCTCGATCATGTCCACCGGATACCCGGTCCGCTCACTGATGATCTCCAGCACCACCCCCAGCACATCCGCCTCCGTGAACCCCACGGCGGCGGGAGCAACAGCAGACACAGGCTGGGACACGGCCGTCGTGAGCCGCGCCGCGAGCCATGCCGTCACCGAGGCCGCCGTACGGGCCTTGGCCAGTTCCTCCAACTCGGCATCGTCGAGCACGGTGAGATCACCAGCACCCCCGACACCCAGCCGCTGCGCCAACTCACCAGCGATCTCAGCCCGCTTGATCGAATCGATGCTCAGGTCAGCTTCCAGATCGAGATCCGGCTCGATCATGTCCACCGGATACCCGGTCCGCTCACTGATGATCTCCAGCACCACCCCCAGCACATCCGCCTCCGTGAACCCCACGGCGGCAGGGGCAACAGCAGGCGCGGGTACGGCGTAGAGCGCGGGCGGATACGTGGGCGCGGGCACCGCCTGCTGATCCTGGGCCTGCGCCATCCGCAGGGGCTCCGGTGCCGCCGGCCCGGGTATCCACTGTCCCGGTGCCGCGCCGAAGTACGTGAGAAGTACGTCCCGTTGGGCGGCGACCATCTCGCGGCTGGCTCGCAGGAACTCGGAGATCAGCGCGTCCCTGCCACCGGCCGGGGTGCCGTCCTGGTGATTCGCGGTCACTGTCGTCTCCACTACGCGTCGGGCCGGTGCGAGGGCACCGGGGAGGAGGTCGCCGGCGGCGGTGCGGACCAGATGGCCGTCGACCGTCCAGCCGGGGCGCTTGGGTGCCTTGGTCCGGGTCGCGTCGACGGCGTCGCGCCCGTGGAACAGCCATCCAGTGCGCACCGGCAGCCCCGCGACGGCCAGTTGGGCCAGCGCGTCGAGCCAGCCGCGCAGTCCGCTGTCGGGCCGCGGTTCGCAGGCGACCGTGCGGTACGGCCGGTCGCCGAGGATCTGGCCGACCAGGCGGGTCAGTACGGAACCGGGCCCGGCCTCGACGAAGATCCGGGCGCCCGCCTCGTACATGGCCTCGATCTGGGCGACGAACCCGACCGGGGCGCCGATCTGGGCGGCGAGTTCGGCACGCACCGCGTCGGCGTCGGCGCCGTACGGCGCTGCCGTCCGGTTGGACCACACCGTGAACTCGGGTGCGCGTACCGGCTGTTGTGCCAGTGCGGTCGCGAACCGCTCCCCGGCGTCGGCGATCAGCGGGCTGTGGAAGGCGCAGGCGACAGGGATGCGCTTGGCGCCGAGCCCGGCCGCGCGCAGCAGTCGTACGGCTTCGTCGACCGCTTCCGTCGGGCCGGAAATCACCGTCTGCCTGGGCGAGTTGTGGTTGGCGACGACGACCGAGGCGGGCACCTCGGCGGCGCGCAGGGCGGCCGTGACGTCCTCGGCGCCCGCCGCCACCGCCGCCATGGTGCCCGGGTCGTCGCCGTTGGCCTCGGCTGCGGCCGAGAGGATCGCGGTCGCACGCTCGGCGCTCAGCACGAGGAGTGCCTCCGGGTCGAGGGCGCCGGCCGCGCTGAGGGCGACGAGTTCGCCGTAGCTGTGTCCGGCGGCCATGTCCGGACGTACGCCTGCCGTGGTGAGGAGGGCGTGCGCGGCGAGCCCCGCGATGCCCAGGGCAGGTTGGGCGACGCGGGTGTCGGTGAGCGCGGTGTGCTGGCGGTCGCGGGTGGTGTCGTCGAAGGCGGTCGGCGGGTAGAGGAGGTCGGCGTGGTCACTGCCGAGTTCCAGGTAGTACTGGAGTTCGGGGAGGGCGACGAACACGTCGGCGAGCATCCCGGTCCGCTGGCTGCCCTGTCCGGGGAAGAGGAAGGCGACCTGGCCCGAGGTCTCCTGCTGGTTCTGCTGGTTCTGCGCGAGGTGCACGCCTGCTCGCGGGTCGTGCTCCCCCGCGAGTGCCCGCCGCAACTGCCCGACGAGTCCCGCCGTGTCCGTCGCCACGACCGCCACCTGCACGGGCTCGTGCCGGGCGTCGGAGCGACGCGAGGCGGCGAGCGCGAGATCCCGCAGCCGCCAGGAGGACTGCTCGTCCTCCGCCGCTTTCAGCACGTCCTCGATGGCCCGCCTGGCTCCGGCCGGGTCGGCCGCCCGGAACATGAACAGTTCGGCGGGCCAGGCGTCGAGCCCGTGCGCGGGCGGGGCGGAGTCCGCGTAGGCCTCCAGCACCACATGGAAGTTGGTGCCACCGAAGCCGAACGCGCTCAGCCCCGCGACTCGTTCGCGCGCCGGAGCCGCCCAGGGCCGCGCCTGCCCGTGGAACACGAACGGGCTACTGCCTGCCTCCCAAGCGGAGTTGGGCTTGCTGACGTGCAGGGTGGGCGGTTTGACGCCGGTGTGCAGGGCGAGCACGGTCTTGATGAGGCCGGCCAGTCCGGCGGCGCACTTGGTGTGCCCGATCTGCGACTTGACCGAACCGAGAGCAACAGCACCCGACTTGGCACCGGCCTCGCTGAACACCTCGCCCAGGATGGCGAGTTCGGTACGGTCGCCGACCACGGTCCCGGTGCCGTGCGCCTCGACGAGCCCGACCTCGGCGGGCGACACCCCCGCGTTGCGGTACGCCCGCTGCAGCGCGGCCCGCTGGCCCTCGGGCCGGGGAGCCGTCAGCCCGAGCGAACGCCCGTCGCTGGAACTGCCGACGCCCTTGATGACCCCGTAGATGCGGTCGCCGTCGCGCTCCGCGTCCGCCAGCCGCTTCAGCACGACACACGCGACGCCCTCCCCCAGCGCGATCCCGTCCGCCGAGCTGTCGAAGGCGCGTGAACGCCCGGTCGGGGAGAGCGCGTGCACGGAGGAGAAGAGCACGTAGTCGTTGATGCCGTTGTGCAGATCGGCGCCGCCGCACAGCACGACGTCGCTGGTCCCGCCCACCAGTTCCTTGCAGGCGACGTCGACGGCGGCCAGGGACGAGGCGCACGCGGCGTCGACCGTGTAGTTGGCGCCGCCGAGGTCGAGCCGGTTGGCGATCCGGCCGGAGATGACGTTGGAGAGCATGCCGGGGAAGGAGTCCTCGGTGAGCCTGGGCAGCTGATCCACGAGACCGTCCGGCACCTTGCCGTAGTACGAGGGCAGTACGGCGCGCAGCGTGCCCGCGTTGGACAGGTCGCTGCCCGCCTCCGCACCGAACACGACCGAGGTGCGCGAGCGGTCGAACTCCCGCCCCCGGTCCCCGTATCCGGCGTGCGCCAGGGCTCGCCGGGCGGCTTCTAGCGCCAGCAGCTGGACGGGCTCGATGCTGCCGAGCGAGGTGGGTGGAATGCCGTACGACAGCGGGTCGAAGGGGATGCGGGGCAGGAAGCCGCCCCACTTGGACGGCGTGACGCCACCGTCCCCGGCCTCCGCCGAATAGTGCACGGCGGGGTCCCAGCGGTCGGCCGGTACTTCACTCACCGCGTCGTGACCGCCGAGGACGTTCGCCCAGAAGGCGGCGAGGTCGGGGGCGTCCGGGAACATGCAGGCCATGCCCACGACGGCGACGTCGAGGGGCGCGGGCGCCGGGGCCTCTTCGGGCGGGTGCACACCGAGCCGCTCCCGCAGCTCCGCCGCCCGGTCGGTGAGGAAGTCGGCGGCGCCGCCTGCCACGGAGTGGTGCAGGGCGTCGATGGTCGTGGTCGCCGAGCGCAGCACGGCCACTTCCCCGGCCATGAACATGCCTTCGGCGAGCTGCCGTTGCTCGTCCACAGCCGCCAACTCGCCCTCGGCGTCCCGCTCGATGCCCTTGCTGGCGATCCGCAGGCGCCCGACGTTGAGCCGCTCCAGCTGCTCCCAGATCTGCCGATCCGGCACCCCGCTCACCCTCAACTCCGCTTCGATCTCGCGGTAGTTGTCGCTGAACGGGCTGGGTACGCACCGGGTGGCATGACCGGGGGCCGTCTCCAGCAGCGCGGTACTGGTCGCGTCGACGACCTGGCGCTGGAAGAGCGGCTGGACCGCTCCGCAGGCCACGGCCTCCTCGGTGAACAGATAGGCGGTGCCCATGAGAACGCCGACGGCCGCACCGCGCGCGGTCAGTGGAGCGGCGAGGGCGGCGACCATCGCGGCCGACCGCTCGTCATGGACACCGCCCGCGAAGAACACCTCGATCCGCTCGGCGTCACCGTCTGCGGCCCCGGCCAAGTAGTCCTCGATGACGGCGAGTTGGGCCTCCCAGAGCGGGAAGCTGCCGCGCGGTCCGACATGCCCGCCGCACTCGGACCCCTCGAACACGAACCGGCGGGCCCCGGCCTCCAGGAACTGCTTCAGCAGCCCCGGCGAGGGCACGTGCAGGAAGGTGCTGATCCCGGCCCGCTCCAGCGCCTCGGCCTGGGCCGGCCGGCCGCCCGCGATGACGGCATGGGTCGGCCGCAGCTCCCGTACGGCTTCGAGCTGGGCGTTTCGCAGCTCCTCGGGCGCGAATCCGAGCACGCCGACACCCCAGGGCCGGTCGTCTCCGACGGCTTCCCGGGTCTCGGCCAGCATGGTCCGGGTCTGCTCGCCACTGGCGAGGGCCAGCGCGACGAAGGGCAGCGCGCCGCCCCCGGCGACGGCCGCGGCGAACCGCGCCTGGTCGCTGACGCGGGTCATCGGCCCCTGGGCGACGGGGAGTCGGGTGCCGAGGGCCCGGCTCATCGGGGAACCGGCGCGCAACGCACGTACGGGCCCGTCGCCTCGTACGCCATCCCGTACGTCATCCTGGACGATGTCCCGTACGACATCGCGCACCGAGTCGGTGAGGGCGCGGACCGTGCGGGCGGCGTCGCCCCAGCGGTCGGCGAAGCGGGCGGCGAGGAAGCCGTCCTGGCCGACCGGGAGGAGCTGGGTGCGCGGGTCCTGGGCGCCCAGCATCGCCGCGACCGCCGCCGGATCACCGGCCGGGACGGACGGGGCGTCGGGGCCGCGCCGGTGCAGCACGCGGTGACCGGCCACGACGACGGTCTCCGAGCCGTCCATCGAGCGCAGCGCGGCGGCCGTCGCCTCCGGCAGCGAGGACTCGGCGAGCAGGGCGAGCTGGCTGTCGAGCACGACGCCCGCCGCTCCCCCGGCGACGGCGGCGGCGGCCGTACGGGGGCCGATGCCGCCGCGGGCCCACACGGGGAGGTCGATGCCGGGCTCGGCGAGGAGCCGTTGCAGCAGGACGAAGGTGCTGAGGTCACCGATCCTGCCGCCACCGTCGCTGCCCCGGGCGATCAGCCCGTGCGCACCGGCGTGGACAGCCGCGAGGGCCTCCGCCAGGTCGGTGACCTCGACGAGGACGCGGTGGCGGCCGGCGGCCTCGGCGACCGACCTGAACGCGTCGGCGACATCGGGGGCGAGGATCACGGTGTCGGGTCCGCCGTCGCCGACCAGGTCGGCGGGGGTGAGTCGGCAGTGGGGGCCGATCCGTACGCCGTAGCGGAAGTCGGAGGTGGAGGGGGCGGAGGGGCCGGAGGGGCCGGAGGGAGCGGCGAGGCGGCGTATTCGCGCCAGCGCGTGTCTGGCTCTCCGGTCGCCGAGGCCCAGGTCGAGTACCCCCAGGCCGCCTGCCCGGCTGACCGCGGCGGCGAGCCTGGCGTCGGGCTCGCCGAACGGGGTGACTCCAATGATCATGTCAACGGCGCGCACGGCAGACGTCATGATTCTCCGAAATATTCGGTGAAACTGCACGGTGGGGGTTTTGTGGCGCGGAGGCACTTCACTTCGGGGGGGGAAACGCTTCAGGGGGAAACCACCGGGAAGCTAGCGCCGACATTACTCACGAGTCAACATGGCGTGGAACATTCCGTATGCGGCCGATTCCATTCAGCCACCATCGCCCGGCCGTCCCAAGTCCCGAAAAACCGCCCAATTCCAATCAGTATCGACATCACCGCAGACCCGACGGCACACCCCCAGCAGTCAGCGACCTGTCAGAAACCCGGTTGAATTCACTTCCGGATCACGCCTCGGAAACACTGCGGGCAGGCGAAGGAAACCTTGTAAATTCTTCATGTCGGCATCCCTGCGACCGAATCCGGCCATGCCTGAGAGGCCCCTTCGGCACGGCCTAAGGCCACTGCCGGGCGACACTGACGGACCATCTAATTCCACTGCCCCTTCCTGAACAAGAGGCAGGACACGACAGAACGAGCCGACCTCCCCGGCGGAAACCCGGGGAGGTCGGCTCGTCGCGAGAGCGGGGTGGCCGCTGTCAGCCCTTGGCCTCGGACACCTGGGACACCTCGGGAGCGAGGGCCTCCGGAGCCGCCTCGGCCGCCGAGGGGGCCCCCACCGGGCGGACCGGGATGAGGAAGGCGACGACCGACGCCGCGAGGCCGACACCGCAGCCGAGCATCATGGCGGCCCGGAATCCGGCCTCGGAAGGCAGCGCGAAGCCACCGAAGTCGGTGGTCATCTGGGCCAGGACGACACCGATGACGGCGGCCGACACCGAGCTGCCGATCGAGCGCATCAGGGTGTTGAAGCTGTTGGCGGAGGCGGTCTCGGACTGCGGGACCGCGCCCATGATGAGCGCCGGCATGGCGCCGTAGGCGAAACCGACACCCGTGTTGCAGACGATGGTCACGGCGAGCAGTCCCCAGGTGGAACCGGTGCCGACGAGCGGCAGGGAGATCCCGTACCCGATGGCGATGACCAGGCTGCCGACGGAGAGCGTGATCCTGGGGCCCGACTTGGCGGAGAGCATGGCACCGAGCGGTGACATGACCATCATCATCAGACCGGCCGGTGCCATCCACAGGCCCATGGCGAGCATGGACTCGCCGAGGCCGTAACCGGTCTCCTCGGGCAGCTGCATCAGCTGGGGGATGACCAGGGCCTGGGCGTACATCGCGAACCCGACGAGGATCGAGGCCGCGTTGGTCATCAGCACCTGCGGACGGGCGGTCACCCGGAGGTCGACCAGCGGTTCGGCGTTGCGCAGCTCCCACCAGCCCCAGGCCAGCAGCACGACCACGGCGACGGCGAACAGCCCGAGGGTGGTACCGCTGCCCCAGCCCCAGTCCGCGCCCTTCGACACGGCGAGCAGCAGACAGACCAGCGCGGTGCCGAGCCCGATCGCGCCGAGCACGTCGAAGCGCCCGGAGTCGGTGTTCTCCCGCCCGGCGGGCACGAAGAGCGAGATCAGCGCGGCGAAGGCGAGGCCCAGCGCGGCCACGATCCAGAACAGCACCCGCCAGCTGGCGTTCTCGGCGATCGCCGCGGAGAACGGCAGCCCGAGCGCACCGCCGACCCCCATGGACGCGCTCATGATCGCGATGGACGAACCGAGCTTCTCCGCCGGTACGACGTCACGCAGCAGGCTGATGCCCAGGGGTACGACGCCCATGCCCATGCCCTGCAGTCCGCGCCCGGCGATCATCGGGAGCACGGAGGAGGACAGCGCACAGAGGACGGAGCCCAGGACGAGCGGCACGAGCGAGACGAGCAGCATGCGCTTCTTGCCGTACATGTCACCGAGTCGGCCGGCGACCGGGGTCACGACCGCGGCGGCCAGCAGGGTGGCGGTGATCACCCAGGATGCGTTCGAGGCGGAGGTGTCGAGCAGGGTCGGCAGCTCCCCGATCAGCGGGACCACGAGGGTCTGCGTGATCGCGGCCACGATGCCGGCGAAGGCGAGGATGCCGACAACTCTGCCGGAGCCGGCGTCGGGCTTGGGACTGTCCACGGGGTCGCTCCCTCACAGGCAATGTGCATGATGCACGAGAAGTGCATCATACATATCACTGGTGAACGCACTAACTTGGGAGAGGGTCCGCCGAGGGGGAGACCCGTTCAGGAGCCGAAGGAAGCAGCCGCATGGACAAGCCCATGGCCGACCGCGTCGACAACGACGCGGTCCATGACGTGGACATCTACACGGACAGCGACGTGGACACCGATGTGGACAGCGCCGTGGACAGTGAAGTGGACGGCGGCTTGGGTAAACCCGTCGATCTGATCGAGTTCGAGATCATGCTCCTCGGGCGGCACATGCATCTGCTCTCGCCGAAAGCGCGGGGCGCGCTGGGACGGCTCGACCGCAGCGCCTACATCCTCCTCAGCCGTATCCAGGCGGAGGGGCCGATGTCCATCGGCCAGCTCAGCGCCGCTTTCGGCCTGGACGCGTCCACGCTCAACCGACAGACCGCCGCGATGCTCCGGGCCGGAATCGTCGAACGCATCCCCGACCCCGAGGGCGGCATGGCGCGCAAGTTCGCGATGACGGCGGAGGGCGAGCGCCGGCTGGCCTCCGACCGCGCGGAGAACCTGGACGGCCTGGCCAAGGTGATGGTCGACTGGACGGCCGAGGAGGTCGCCGACTTCGCCGCCCACCTGAGCCGCCTCAACCGTGACGTCGAGCGACTGGACGGACGGCCGTGGCCGCGGGAATGAGCGGACGGCGGCGGGCCGGGCACTGGGGACGTCCCACGCACCGCACACATCGGGCGCGGCGCACGCATCACGTGTGGCGCGTGCGCCGCATGCGACTAGTGAACGTACGTTAACGATTGAAGCCTGAACCATCTCGGCATGAATTGCCCCTGGCATGGGCAGAGTTGAGGTGCGCCGACCGTCCCGCGCCGCACTCCGGGAGGCAGCCTCGCCATGCACCCCGAGCCGGATGTCCGCCAGCACTCCACCGTCGCCCGCCGAGTCGTCGTCACCGGCCTGGGCGCCGTCACCCCGCTCGGCGTCGGAGTCCCCGATCTCTGGCGGGGACTGCTCGAAGGCCGGTGCGGAATAAGGGAGTTGACCGGCGAGGAGTTCACCGGCCTGCCCGTCCGCGTGGCGGGCACGGTCCCCGTGGACCTGGCCGGCCTGCTCCCCCGCCCCCAGGCCCGCCGGATGAACAGGGCCGCGCAGTTCGGCGTACTGGCGGCGCGGGAGGCCTGGCTGGACGCGGGCTTCGACGGTTCGGGCACGGAGGCGAGCGGCCTGCCCCCCGAGCGCGTGGGGGTGTCGGTCGGCGCGATCCTCGGCGACGCGTCGGTCCTGGTCGGGGGCGACCGCAGACTCCGTGAGAAGGGCCCCCGGGCGGTCTCGCCGCTCACCACCCCCATGACGGTGCCGTCGCAGACGGCGTCCCAGATCTCGCTGGCCCTGCGCATCACGGGCGAGGCCCGCACGGTGACCAGCGCCTGCGCGTCGGGCACGGAGGCGATCGGCCAGGCCATCGACCGCATACGGTACGGCCATGTCGACGTCGCCCTCGCGGGAGGCGCCGAGGCGGTGGTCACCCCGGCGATCATGGCGTCGTTCGCCGCGATGCGCGCCCTGTCGACGCGCCCCGCCGGAGACCTGCCGTCCCGCCCCTTCGCCAGGGACCGGGACGGTTTCGTCAACGGCGAGGGCGCGGGTTTCCTGCTCCTGGAGTCCGAGGAGCACGCCCGGGCGAGAGGCGCCCGTGTCTACTGCGAGGCGGCCGGCTGGGGCCTGTCGGCCGACGCCCACCACATGGCGGCGCCGGACCCGTCCGGCACCGGAGTGGCGCTGGCCCTCCACCGCGCCCTGCGCGACGCCGGTGGCCGGCCCTCCGACGTGGTCCACGTCAACGCCCACGCCACGGCCACGATCGACGGCGACCTGGCGGAGGCGAACGCGCTGCGGGCGGTACTGGGCGCGGTGGGCACACCCCGCGTCCCCGTCACGGCCCTGAAGGGCCACCTCGGCCACCTTCAGGGTGCCGCGGGCGGGGTGGAGGCGGTGGCGACGGCCCTGACCCTGCACCACGGCACGATCCCGCCGACGATCGGCTGCGCGGCGGGGGAACAGGACGAGGCGATCGACCTGGACGTGGTGAGGGGCGGCCCGCGCCCGCTGCCGGACCACGGGGATCTGGCCCTCAGCAACTCGTTCGGGTTCGGCGGGCACAACGCGGTGTTGGCGTTGCGGCGGGTGCGGTAGGGCCCTTCGGGGGCGGGAGGGGCGCGGGGGAAGCGGGGAGGCAGGTCACGCCGAACGCTTGCGGGCGGCTGTCTTCTTGACGGTGGCCTTCTTGGCCGTGGTCTTCTTGGCGGCGCCGGTCGACCTGGCAGTGGTTGCGGCCTTCTTGGTGGCAGAGGTCTTCTTGGCCGCAGCCTTCTTCGCCGTGGAGGTCGGCGTGGAAGACGCTGTGGACGTCGCCGTGGACGTCGCTGTGGAGGTCGACTTCTTCCCGACCTCTCCCTTGGGGACGGCCTTGGCCGTCGTACGAGCTGCGGAACGCGCCCGAATGGACT
Source organism: Streptomyces kryoterrae (assembly GCF_054072135.1). Lineage (NCBI taxonomy): Bacteria > Bacillati > Actinomycetota > Actinomycetes > Kitasatosporales > Streptomycetaceae > Streptomyces > Streptomyces kryoterrae. The sequence goes on from NZ_CM133358.1 coordinate 3,230,948, forward strand.
TGACCTCCGCCTCCTCCGCGACCTCCTCGCCCCGCGATTCCTTGGCCTCCCGGACGCTCTTCTCCAGTGCGGCCATCAGATCGAGCACCTTGCCACCGCCGCTCGGCGCCGGGGCGTGCGGTGCCTCCTCGCCGGAGGCCTTCGCGGCGATGAGCTCCTCGACGGCTTCGCGGTAGTCGTCGTGGAGGTCGGCGAGGTCGACCTCGCCGAGGGTGGCCATGAGGGCGTCGGCGAGATCGAGCTCCTGTTCCCGCACGGTGACGCCGGCATCCGGTGCGACACCGTCCGTGTCCCGGATCTCGTCGGGCCAGAGCAGCCCGTGCATGGCGATGACGTCGTCGACGACCCGCAGCATGCCGAGCCGTTCCCGCCCCCGGAGCGCGAACTTGGCGATGGCGACCTTCTGGCTGCGCTTCAGGGCCTCGCGCAGCAGGGTGTAGGGCTTGGCGGCCGGGACCCCGTTCGCGGACAGGTAGTAGGCGGTGTCCATCTGCAGCGGATCAATACGGTCGCCGGGCACGAAGGCGACGATCTCGATGGTCCTGGCGGTGGGCAGGGGCAGCGACGCCAGATCGTCATCGGTGATCGGAATCATCGACCCGTCGGCACCCTCGTACGCCTTGCCGATCTCGTCCCCCCGGACCTCGCGGTCCTCCATCTCGCACACCTTGCGGTACCGGATGCGCCCGCCGTCCTCGACGTGGATCTGCCGGAAGGAGATCGCGTGGCTCTCGGTGGCGTTGACGAGCTTGATCGGGATGCTGACCAGCCCGAAGGAGATGGCGCCGTTCCATATGGATCGCACGAGGTGAACCTTCCTCCGAGGGTGGCTTTGCCCCGCTTTCGTGGGATTCTCATCGTATGACGCCGATCACGGAGGTGGCGGGGCGAAGGGTGGCGCTCTCCAACCTGGAGAAGGTGATCCACCCGGCGACAGGCTTCACCAAGGGCGAGCTGCTCCACTACTACGCCACCACGGCGGACGTCCTCCTGCCCCACCTCCACGACCGCCCGGTCTCCTTCCTCCGCTACCCGGACGGCCCCGACGGCCAGGTCTTCTTCGCCAAGAACGTGCCGCCGGGTACGCCCGACTGGGTCACGACGGCGGAGGTCCCACGCTCGGAGGGCCCGGCACGCATGGTCCTGATCCAGGACCTGCCGAGCCTCATGTGGGCGGCGAACCTGGTCACGGAGTTCCACACCCCGCAGTGGCTGATCGACGCCCCGGGTGACGCCGACCGTCTGGTCATGGACCTGGACCCCGGCCACCCGGCCACGATCGTCGAGTGCTGCGAGGTCGCGCTGTGGCTACGGGAACGGCTGGCGGCGGACGGGCTGGAGACGTACGCGAAGACGTCCGGCTCGAAGGGCCTGCACCTCCTGACAGCGCCGGCGGCCCGGACCCCGTCCGGCGAGATCACGGCGTACGCGAAGGACCTGGCGGTCGAGGCGGAACGCACCCTCCCCCACCTGGTCGTCCACCGCATGACCCGCAGCCTGCGCCCCGGAAAGGTCTTCGTCGACTACAGCCAGAACGCGGCCCGGAAGACCACGGCAACGCCGTACACCCTGAGGGCCCGCACGGAACCGACGGTGTCGACACCGGTGACGTGGGAGGAGGTGGCGGGGTGCACTGATCCGGCCCAACTCACGTTCGGGGCCGGTGACATCGCGTCCCGGCTGGACAGGTACGGCGACTTGCTGTCTCCGCTCCTCCTGCCGCAGCCACCATGAACGGACGGACCGGCCGAGGCCGTTGCAGAGCCATGAATTGGCCGACTCTCATGATTCGGGCAGTGGTCTTCGACGTCGGCGAGTGCCCTGTGGACGGGAGCTGTGGGGCACGTACCGCCTCGCGCGGATCTCGACAGATCAGGTGGCGTGCAGCCGGAAGTGCAGCAGGCCTGTGGCGTCCGCAGAGGCGGGCTTGCCGTCAGGGTCGGTGACCGCGGTGACGGTCAGGCCGGCGGTCGTGGCCAGTTTCTCGAACTGGGCCCTGGTGTACCAGTGCAGGATCCACGGGCGCTCCACGACGCTGCTGTCCGGGCCGTGGTGGCGTTCGTAGCGCAGCAGTGTCGTCTGGGTCCGGGCTGTCTCGTCGCGTTGTTCGGCGACGACGGAGAACCGGAGCTCCGCGCCGTCGGGTGCGGCAGCCGTGCGTACGCGGCCGATCTGTCCGGCCGGGGTCGGTGCGGGGGTGAACAGGGGCACCAGGGCGGTGCCGCCCTCCGCCAGGTGGGCGCGGATACCGCGCAGGGCGGCCAGGGCCGCGTCGTCGTCGGGGAGCAGGGTGAAGGTCGGTCCGGCGAGGAAGATCGCCCGGTAGCGGCGGGGCAGGTCCAGGGCTTCCATACGCTGATGGAAGACGGTGGCGGCGATGCCTTGTCCGTCCGCCCGGCGACGGAGGCGTTCGAGCATGTCCGCGGAGGAGTCGACGCCGTCGACATCCAGGCCGCGCCCGCGCAGTTCGAGCAGCGGATCACCGTCTCCGCAGCCCAGCTCCAGCGCCGGCAGGCCGGCTTGCTGAACGAATGCCGCGTAGGGCTCGGGGTTCTGGGAGGAGGACTTCAGCGGTCCGTAGAGCTCCGCCACGATGCCGGTGTAGAAGTCAGCTGGGTCCACGGCCGTCACCCTACGCAGCCCGTCCCGCGCGTTCACTCGAATATCAAGGGTGCTGGATTCCCGGTGAGTTGGCCGTGAGCGAGCAGAACCGTCGTCCGGCTCCCGTCACACCCGCCCCCAGGTCCCCCGGTCCCGGGCCATCGCGTGCAGTGCCTCCACGTCCGCCGGTTTGAGTACGCCCCCCAGTCGCACCAGCCCCGACAGATCCGTGTCCTGGAGCACCCTGACCTCCCGCAGCGGAACCGTGATCCTCAGGTCGGCCGGGCCTGCCAGGGCCAGGACGGGGTGGACCTCGGCCGTCAGCGCGTACGAGGCCCGGTCGGCGTCCGAACGTACCCGGCGGAGCAGGGGGTGCGGGTCCCGGCGGCCCAGGGAGACCATCGGGTCGGCGACCAGTACCCGCTGTTTACGGGCGTACAGCGTGTGCACCGCGAACAGTCCTCCCGGGCCGATCACCAGGTGGTGGATCCGGTCACCACCGGGAAGCGGGAGCGAGTGCAGGGTGTGCCAGCCCGCGCCCTCCAGCGCCTCCAGTGCCTCACCCACCGCCTGTTCCGCCGTCAGGGCACGCCTTCGGGGGTCCGGGCGGAGACGGTGGGGTGGGCCCGGGTCGCGGTCCAGGGCGATCTGGAGGGCCTCGCCGGGACGGTTCGGGGCCAGGTCGTCGTCGGGGTGGAGGGAGAGCCGGGCCAGTTCCGCCGGGGTGGGGACCGGGGGCGGGCCCACCGTCACCGGGCCCGTCAGGAACGGGCCCAGGGCTTCCAGCACGTCCCCTCTGAGATCGTCGCTCAGCAGGTTGACCCGGGACGACTCACGGTCGTACCAGGCGATGTTCCGCCCGTCCGTCAGGCACACGTACAACCGCTCGTGGCCTTGGCGCCAGGCCGGTACGACGCGCAGTCCGCTCATCCACCATCACCCCAATCCCCGCATGGCCATAGGAACAGGCGGGGTGCTGCCGGGGCAAGGACCCGGTTACCTTTGAGGGGAGTTGGGGCGGAGTTGGGTGCCCGAGTGGGGGAGGCGGCGTAGTTGCGGACCCGCGGGAAGGAGCCCGACGTGCCGGCTCCGGGCAAGCCGTGGAGCGAGATCGTGCCCGGGCTGTGGATGGGCGGACACGAGTTCACACGTCGCCCGGGTGAGATCGAGTTCGCCGTCGTGCACGACGAGTTCGACCTGGTCATGACCCTGCTCAAGCTGCCCGGATACGGGCCCGATCCCGGCGTCGAGCATCACGTGTGGTCCATCCCGGACGGGCCGCTCGACGGGACCCAGCTCGCCGGTGTGATCCGGCTCGCCGAGGCCGTGTGCGCCGCGCTGGAGGACGGGCGCAGGGTGCTCGTGCGCTGCTACAGCGGCTACAACCGCTCGGGGCTCGTCGTCGCGCACGCCCTCGTCCTCGACGGGTACGACACGGAGGAGGCGATCCGCCTCATCAGGTCCCGCCGCTCCCCGTGGGCCCTGCACAACGAGCGGTTCGTGGAGTATCTGCGAACGGGCCTGCCCACGGCCCGGCTGCTGGAGGAACTGACGGAGTAACCCGCGTAACCCGCCCGACGAAATGCGCCTTCCCTGCGAATAAGGTGTCGTGGACGTGGCGACTCATCGACCGTCGCCCGCCGTCCCCTTCCCGACGCCCGTGCCAACGCCGACGCAGGAGTGCAGTGAACGCCAGCCGCATCTCCCGCGCTGTCCGCGCCCCGCGGATCTCCCGCGCCACCCTCGCCGTCCTCGCCCTGGCCACCGCTACCTCCGCCTGTGGTGACGCGGGCGGGCTGCGCGGGGCCGGGCCGACCGCCACCGCCGTCAGCCCCGCCCGGCTCTGGCCCGAGTTGCCCGCCGCGTCCAGTCCCGCCTGGGACTACGGCGAGGCCGAGACCGAGACCGTGAAGGGCGTCACCGCCCCCGGCGACGACATCCACAAGGTCGACCCGGTGGCCGTCGTACAGGCGGAGATCGCCCGGCACGCCGACACCTACACCGCCGACGGCGCCCCGTACACCGGGACGGCCGCCGGGATGGCCTCCTGCGGCGGCAAGGGCCGTACCGGAAGCAGGACCGGCGCCTGTCCCGTCCTCAAGGCCTACTACCGCGACCTCACCGGCGACGGCCGCGACGACATGGCCCTCGGTTTCCGGCTGCTGCCGGGCAACGGGACGGCCGTACGCGTGTACACCTTCCAGCGGCACAGGCTGGTGCAGATCATGGCGAACGACGACGCCGTGACCGCCGTGGAACTGGCCGGCCGGGCCGTGATCATCCGCTCGCCGTCGCAGATCCCGGGGTACGAGTACCGCACCCAGTGGACCTGGGACGCGGACCAGAAGGCGATGCTGCTCACCCGGGACGAGTTCCTGCGTACCGGCAAACCCAAGCGCGTCCCCTCCCCCCTGCCCGCCACCTCCGCGAGCTCCCGGTGAGGGTCTCGCTGCCCGGATGGGCGGGCACCCTCGCCGCCAAGGCCGCGCTGTTCATCACCGGCATGTGCTGCGCCCTCGCCGCCCTGCTCGGCGTCCTCGTGCATGTCTCGGTGACCCACCAGACCGTCGACCAGGCCCGCGACCGCGCGCTGTCCCGGCTGGTGGAGGCCACGGCCGCGTACGAGGCCGGGGACGCTCTGCGGCCCCACACCGGTATCGATCCCGAAGGGCTGCCGAAGGCGCTGCGGACGCTCGCGGCGGCCGGGGAGCGCGGCACGATGGTCACCGACCACGACGGGGAGCCGACGATGTGGGCGGCCGGACCCGCGGACGGCGGACACGCGCTCGCCGTGGCGCTCGACTACTCGCAGAGCGCCCGTACGATCGAGGGCCTCGACCGGGCCATCCTGTGGTCGTCGGGCCTCGCCATCGGCGCGACGCTGCTGGTCGGCGCGTTCGCGGTGACCCGGGTGACCCGCCGGCTGCACGCGACCGCCCAGGTGGCCCGCCGGATCAGCGCCGGCGACCTGGACGCCCGCGTCGGCGACGCCCGTACGCAGGACCCGAACCGTTCGCCGGACGAGGTCGCCGCCGTCGCCGCCGCCCTCGACACCATGGCCGCCTCGCTGCAGCGGAAACTGCTCAGCGAACAGCGCTTCACCGCCGACGTGGCGCACGAGCTGCGCACCCCGCTCACCGGGCTGCACGCGGCGGCCGAACTGCTGCCGGCCGGACGGCCCACCGAGCTGGTCAGGGACCGGGTCGCCGCGCTGCGGACGCTCACCGAGGACCTGCTGGAGATCTCCCGGCTGGACACGGGCAAGGAACGGCTGGAGGCCGACACGGAGGCGCTCGGCGCCCTCGCCGAACGGGTCGTGCGGGCTTCCGGAGCCACCGGAGCCGACACGGAGATCGTCGTCGCCAGGGACGCCCTCGTCGACACCGACCGGCGCCGTCTCGAACGGGTGCTCGGGAACCTGGTCGCCAACGCCCACCGGCACGGCCGTACGCCCGTGACGCTGACCGTCGACGGGCCGGTCGTGACCGTACGGGACCACGGTGACGGCTTTCCGGAGTACCTGGTGGAGCACGGGCCGCAACGGTTCCGTACGGAGGGCGGGGCGACCGGGCACGGGCTCGGGCTGACGATCGCGTTGGGCCAGGCGGAGGTACTGGGCGCCCGGCTCGCCTTCGCCAACGTGCCGGAGCGTGACGGCGGTGGCGCTCTGGCGACGCTCACGCTGGCCGAATCACGGGGGCCCGCCACCAACGGCCCAGCGTGACGGGCGCCTTACACGACCCGCTCCTAGCGTGGCGGTTAGTCAGCTCTGTCCTGCCAAAGGAGTCCACATGTCACCGCGGACCACCCTGACCCGCCTCGGCATCGCCGCCGCCACCACCGCACTCTCCGTCGGCGCCGTCACCCCGGCCCTCGCGAGCCCCGCCGACGACGACTGGGGCAGCAGCTGGAACCAGCAGCATCAACAGAACAGCCAGAGCAACCCGAACAATCAGAGTAGCCAGAGCAACCCGAACAATCAGAGTAGCCAGAGCAGCCAGAGCAGCCAGAGCAGCCAGAGCAGCCAGAGCAGCCAGAGCAACAACGACGGCGGCGGGCAGCAGCAGCAGCAGAGCAACAACAGCTGGAACCAGCAGAACAACAACGACGGCGGCGGGCAGCAGCAGAGCAACAACGGCTGGAACCAGCAGAACAACAACCAGCAAAGCAACAACCAACAGAGCAGCAACCAGCAGAGCAGCAACAGCAACTGGGGCCAGCACAACAACACCAGCAGCAACAGCAACAGCACCGTCCTCTACAAGGGCATCGTCACCGCCAACGGCGGACTGCGGCTGCGCAGCGCGCCGAACCGCGGCAGCGCGATCATCCGGGTCGTCCCGAAGGGTGCGATCGTCAACATCTTCTGCAAGACCGGCGGCGAGAACGTCGACGGCAACTCGCTCTGGTACCTCCTGACGGACGGCACCTGGGCCTGGGGCGCCGCCCGGTACATCGACAACATCGGCGCCGCACCGCGCTTCTGCTGACCCTGGTCGTGCCCTTTACCCGGCACAGCGTCACGCGGAATTCCATCCATTTTAGGTAGATTTCGGACATGACGAAGCCCGGAACCACCGTGGCGGCGGAGTACGAGGAATCCCCGAAGCCCTGGCTGTCGGAGCCCGCCGATCCCTCCGCTCCCGCCCCGCGCGTCCCCCGGCGCCGTGGCATCGAGCTGGCCCTCCTCGTCGTCGCCGTCCTCCTCTCCGTGTACGGCTACTGCGATGTGGGCCTCGCGAGGAACGGCACGGTCCCGCCCGGCGCCGCCGGTTACGGCGCCGGGCTCGGCGTGCTCGCGCTCCTCGCCCATCTCGCGGTGCGCCGGCGCGCCCCCTGCGCCGACCCGCTCCTGCTGCCCATCGGCGTGCTGCTCAACGGCCTCGGTCTGGTCCTCATCTACCGGCTCGACCTGGAGACGCCGGGGCATCGGGCCGCGCCCGCCCAACTCGTCTGGTCCACGGTCGGCGTGGCGCTGTTCATCGTGGTCGTCGTCCTGCTGCGCGACCACCGGGTCCTCCAGCGGTACGCGTACGTCTGTGTGGCCGCCGCCCTCGTCCTGCTCACCCTCCCGATCCTCTTCCCGGCGGTGAACGGGGCCCGCATCTGGATCCGGATCGCCGGTTTCTCCTTCCAGCCGGGCGAGTTCGCGAAGGTGCTGCTGGCGGTGTTCTTCGCCGCGTACCTCGCCGCCAACCGGGGCGCGCTCGCGTACACCGGCCGCCAGATCTGGCGGCTGCGCCGGCTCCAGCTCCCCACCGGGCGCGTTCTCGGCCCGATCGTCGCGATCTGGCTGCTCAGCGTCGGCGTACTGGTCCTGGAGCGCGATCTCGGCACCTCGCTCCTCTTCTTCGGCCTCTTCGTGGTCATGCTGTACGTCGCCACGGGCCGCACCGGCTGGATCGCGGTCGGTCTGCTGCTGGCCGCGCTGGGCGCCTTCGCCGTCGGGACCCTCGAACCGCACGTCCACAGCCGCGTCGAGGACTGGCTGCACCCGTTCGCGACGATCGAGGCCGGCCAGGGTCCCAACCAGCTCTCCCAGTCGCTGTTCGCGTTCGCGGCGGGCGGCATGCTCGGCACCGGCCTGGGTCTCGGCCACTCGATCCTGATCGGCTTCGCGGCCAAGTCGGACTTCATCCTGGCGACGGCGGGCGAGGAACTCGGGCTGGCCGGCCTCTCCGCGATCGTCATCCTGTACGCCCTTCTGGTGGAGCGCGGCTACCGGGCCGGCCTGTCGCTGCGCGACCCCTTCGGCCGGCTGCTCACGGTCGGCCTCGCCTCGATCGTGGCGCTCCAGGTGTTCGTGATCGCGGGCGGGGTGTCGGGCCTGATCCCGCTCACCGGTATGGCGATGCCGTTCCTGGCGCAGGGGGGCTCGTCCGTGGTCACCAACTGGATCATCGTGGCGCTGCTGATCCGGATCAGCGACTCGGCCCGCCGACAGCCCGTAGAGGACGACGACAGGCGGCGCACACCATGACAAGACCACCGGAACGGCCGCGGAAACCACGGCAGATGACGCGCTGCATCAAGCACGCCGCCCTCTTCTGCGCCCTGCTGCTCCTCGCCCTCCTCGTCAACATCACCCGCGTCCAGGTCGTCCAGGCCCAGCGCTACGACGACAACTCGGCCAACCGCCGCCAGGTGATCGCCCGTTACGGCCGGCCGCGCGGCGCCATCCTGGTCGGCCACCGGCCGGTCACCGGGTCCATGGACACCAGGGAGCAGCTCCGCTACGAACGGACGTACAAGAACGGCCCGTTGTACGCCCCCGTCACCGGCTTCGCCTCCCAGGTGTACGGCACGACGTTCCTGGAGCACGCGGAGGACGGCATCCTCTCGGGCACCGATCCGCTGCTCTCCCCGTTCCCGCTGTGGAACGACGTGACGCGCGCGCGGAACCCGGGCGGCGACGTGGTGACCACCATCGACCCGGCCGCCCAGCAGGCCGCATACGAGGGTCTCGGCGGACGCAAGGGTGCGGTGGCGGCCGTGGAGCCGTCGACCGGGCGCATCCTCGCCCTGGTCTCCGCGCCGTCGTACGACCCGGCGGCACTGTCCGGCAACGGGCGTGCCGTGGAGAGGAGTTGGCGGCGGCTGAACGGCGATCCGGACAAGCCGATGCTCAACCGGGCGGTGCGGCAGACGTATCCGCCGGGTTCGACGTTCAAGGTGGTCACGGCGGCGGCGGCGCTCGACGCGGGGGTGGTCACCGACCTGGACGAGCCGACCAGCTCCCCCGACCCGTACCGCCTCCCCGGTACGTCCACGGCCCTGACGAACGAGGGCGACGGGTGTGCGGACGCCTCGTTGCGGGCCGCGTTCACCTGGTCGTGCAACACGGTCTTCGCCAAACTCGGCGTGGACGTGGGCATCGCCGACCTCACGACCACGGCGGACGGGTTCGGCTTCAACGACGCGGGGCTGCGCGTCCCCTTCTCGGTCGCGCGGAGCACCTTCGACCGCCACGTCGACAAGGCGCAGCTGGCGCTGTCCGCGATCGGCCAGTACAACACGCGGGCCACGCCGTTGCAGATGGCGATGGTCGCGGCGGCGGTCGCAGGCGGCGGCCAGGTGCCCTCCCCCTACCTGGTGGAGCGGACAACCACCGCGCACGGCACGACAGTCGCGACCTCGGGCGTACGGAGCCGGCTCCGGGCGATGAGTCCGTCGACCGCCGTACGGATGCGCGAGCTGATGCGGGACGTCGTGGAGCGGGGCACCGGCACGAACGCGGCGATCCCCGGCGCCACGGTCGGCGGCAAGACCGGCACCGCCCAGCACGGCATCGGCAACTCCGGTACGCCGTACGCCTGGTTCATCTCCTGGGCGCAGGGCGAACGGGACGTCGAGCCGACGGTGGCCGTCGCGGTGGTGGTCGAGGACGCCTCCGCCGACCGTACGGACATCAGCGGGGGCGGGACGGCGGCGCCGATCGCGCGGGCGGTGATGGAGGCGGTGCTCGACAGGTGAGAAAAGGGGATGCGAGGGTCGGACCCCCGACCTACCGTGCGGCCATGACGCCATCATCCGAAGCCGCGTACGAACTCGCCCAGGTCAACATCGGCCGCCTCAAGGCCCCTCTGGATTCAGCTCAGTTGAAGCCGTTCGCCGACGGCCTCAACCCCGTCAACGCCGTCGCCGACGCCTCGGACGGATTCGTCTGGAGGCTGCAGGGCGAGACGGGCGACGCGACCGACACGCGCATGTTCGACGACGAGTGGATCCTGGTGAACATGTCGGTGTGGCGGGACACGAACGCCCTCACGGCGTTCATGTACCAGGGGCAGCACCGGGAGTTGCTGGCGCGCCGCCGGGAGTTCTTCGAGCGGCTGGAGGAGGCGGTCACGACCCTGTGGTGGGTGCCCGCGGGACACCGGCCGACCGTGGAGGAGGCGGAGACCCGCCTCCTCCATCTGCGTGCACACGGACCCACGGAGTACGCGTTCACCCTGCGTACGTCGTTCCCGCCCGGCCCCGCGAGTCCGCCGGCGGACCCGGTGCCGGACCTCGCACCTGACCCGGTACCGGAGTCGCTCAGCCGATCGGCTTCCTGATCTCGTCGCGGATCTTGACGGCGGTCTCGGCAGCCGTCGCCAGGTCCACCTCGGCGGGCTTCTTCGTGACCGTGTCGGCGGTGATCTCGGCGATGGAGGCACCGGTGTTGCCGTCCACCCAGCCGCAGATGGGGATGGTGAGCTGCGTACCGCTCTGGGTCTGGACGAGCACCTCGCAGGTGACGGTGACGTCGGAGCCGGCCGGCTCGAAGTCCTTGGGCTTGACGGCCACCTTGGCGCCGGCGCCGCCGGCGGCGCCCTTCATCATGTTGTCGCGGGCGAGGCCGGTGTTCTTGAACCGTCCGTACATGCCGGAGATCACCAGCGTGCCCTTGGCCTGGTCGCCGCCGAGACTGTACTGGCCGACCACGGCCTTGGTGTCCCGGGCGTCCCAGGCGCCGTCGGCCTCGGACTCGATGGCCTTGCCCTCGGAGCGGGAGAGGTCGCCGGCGAGCTCGTACTTCTCGTCGAGCACCTTCTGCGGCAGCGTCAGCTTGTACTCGGCGTCGGGAAACCCGGTGTCGGACTTCACGCCGATCCAGTAGAGGCCGGCCACGCCCACCACCGCCAGCACGACGACACCGCCGATGATGCCGAGGATCAGCCCGAGCCGGCTCTTCCTGGGCGGCGGCGCCACCGGGGCGCCCCAGGCAGCGGGATCGGGCGCGCCGTAGGGCTGCTGGTGCCCGTAGGGCGGCGGGTACGGCGACTGCTCGCCGTACGGGCCCGGCTGACGCGGGCCCTGCTGCGGCGGCGGAGGCGCCTGCTGGTCATAGGGCCCCGGCTGCCTCGGGTTCTGGTACGGCGGCATAGGCGGCTGCTGGCCGTAGGGCCCCGACGTCGGGGACGGGCCGAAGGGGTTGTCGGGCGGCTGGGGCGGCGGAGTCGTGGACACGCCAGCACGCTACTGCACTCGGGTGACGGCGTAAGCCACACATAAGGCTTCGCGCGGGTCTACGCGTAAGTAGCCCCCAAGGCATTGACCGACTTGCTGACAAGCGGTCTCATAAGAGTGTGACGACAGTGACGGAAGCCGAGATACTCCGCGACGCGCTCGGCGTGCTCAAGGACCGGGAGCAGGTCGCCGAACGGCTGCTCGACGCGTCCGCCAAGCACTCCTTCGACCCGGACAAGGAACTGGACTGGGACGCCCCCTTCGAGGACGGCAAGTGGTTCTGGCCGCCCGAGCTGGTGTCCCTCTACGGCACTCCCCTGTGGAAACGGATGAGCGAGGAGCAGCGCATCCTGCTCTCCCGGCACGAGGCGGCGGCGCTCGCCTCGCTGGGCATCTGGTTCGAGATCATCCTGATGCAGCTCCTCGTACGGCACATCTACGACAAGGCGGCGACGAGCGCGCACGTCCGTTACGCCCTGACGGAGATCGAGGACGAGTGCCGTCACTCGAAGATGTTCGCCCGGCTGATCAGCCGCGGTGGCACCCCGTACTACCCGGTCAGCCGCGCACACCAGAACCTGGGCCGCTTCTTCAAGACGGTGTCCACCACACCCGGTTCCTTCACGGCGACCCTGCTCGGCGAGGAGGTCCTCGACTGGATGCAGCGCCTGACGTTCCCGGACGAACGTGTCCAGCCGCTGATCAGGGGCGTGACGAGGATCCATGTGGTCGAGGAGGCCCGCCACGTCCGCTACGCCCGCGAGGAGCTCCGCCGCCAGATGGTGACGGCCCCGAGGTGGTCCCAGGAGTACACCCGCGTCACGTCCGGCGAGTTCGCCCGTATGTTCTCGGTGGCCTTCGTCAACCCGGACGTCTACGCGAACGTCGGCCTGGACAGGGCGGAGGCGGTGGCGCAGGTCCGGGCGAGCGGACACCGGCGGGAGGTGATGCGGACGGGGGCACGGCGGCTCACCGACTTCCTGGACGACATCGGGGTGTTGCGGGGGGTGGGGCGGCGGCTGTGGATCTCGTCGGGGTTGCTGGCGCCCTCCGGCCCGGCCGGCGACTGAGGACCGCGACTACGCTGCGGCTCATGACCTCCGGCGCCCCCACACCCGCATACCGACGACTAGGCGTCGAGGAACGCAGACACCAACTGCTGGAAGCCGCCCTCTCCCTCTTCGCGCACCGCCCCCCGGAGGACGTCTCGCTCGACGACGTGGCGGAGGCGGCCGGCGTCTCCCGCCCCCTCGTGTACCGCTACTTCCCCGGCGGCAAGCAGCAGCTGTACGAGGGCGCGCTCCGCTCCGCCGCCGAGGAACTGGAACTCTGCTTCGACGAACCCCCCGAGGGCCCGCTCCCCCGGCGCCTCTCCCGCGCCCTGGACCGCTACCTGGCCTTCGTCGACGAGCACGACGCCGGCTTCAGCGCCCTCCTCCAGGGCGGCAGCGTCGTCGAGACGTCCCGTACGACGGCCATAGTGGACCGGGTCCGCCGTACCGCCGCCCAGCACATCCTCAGCCATCTCGGGGTCGTGGAACCCGGCCCCCGGCTGCGGATGACCGTACGGATGTGGATCACCTCGGTCGAGGCGGCCTCGCTGATCTGGCTGGACGAGGGCAAGGAGCCGCCGGTAGGCGAGCTGCGGGACTGGCTGGTGGAGCAGTTCGCGGCGTCGCTCACCGTGACCGCCGGACGCGACCCGCAGACCGCGGCGGTCGTACGCGACGCGCTGGGCGCGGATACCGGAAACTGATCCCGTGAAGAGCCAAGACACCGCCTTCGAGGGCGGCCCCCTGGACGGCCGCGTGCTGCCCATCCTGCTCGGGCCGACCGGCCACCCGCCGAAGACGTACAAGGTCCCGGTACCGGACGCGGCCGGCGGCCCCCCGACCGTACTGGTCTACCGGCGCGCCCCCAAGGGCCGGCCGGGAAAGCTGGGTTTCCACCCGGGCTGGAAGTACACGTACGACCCCGAGGGCGACACGGCCGGCGACGGCAGACTCCGCTGGCCGTGGTCGAAACCGGCCACAGGACCAGCCGCCACGCCGCAGGGCAAGCCGGACGACACCGACGGGTGACGGGGTTGGGCCGAACCGCGCACGCTCGGCGCGCGGAGCTCGCGTCCGCGTCACAAGCTCGCGGTGCGGAGCGGAAGGGCTGCTCCGCACCGGAGGTGATGACGTGTCAGGAAGGCTTCTGCGTCTGGTCTGTACGGCGGCCATGGCGGCCGGCACACTCCTCGCACCCGTCCCCGCACTGGCCGCACCGGACCCGAGCCCCTCGGCGGCCCAGTCCCCCGGCGAGCCGCCCGCTGGAGAAGAACCCTCCGTCGCCGCCCTCCTGACGGATCTTCAGCGCCTGTACCGCGAGGCCGAGCGGGCCACCGAGACCTACGACGCCACCGCCGGACAGCTGAAGCGGCAGCGCGCCGAGGTGCGACGGCTGGACGGACAGCTCGTGCGCGCCCGCCTCTCCCTGCACGAGCGGCGCGGCGCCCTCGGTCGGCTCGCCCGGCAGCAGTACCAGAGCAGCACCGGCATCTCCCCGTACGTCCAGCTGCTGCTGGCCCGCGATCCGCAGCACGCGCTCGAACAGGGCCATGTGATCCGGCAGTTGTCGCTGGAGCGGGCCGAGACGGTGGGCCGGCTGGTCGGCGGCGAGCGGCGCACCGACGGTCTGGCGCGCGCGGCCCGTGCCGCCCTGGACGAGCAACTCACCCTCGCCGATCAGCAGAAGCGGGACCGGGACGCCGTACGGAAGCGGCTCAGGGAGGTCGAGGAGCTGCTCGCCACGCTCAGCACCGAACAGCTCGCCGATCTGGCCGACTTGGAGCGCGGCGAAGTGACCGGGAAACAGCGGGAGTTCATCACCTCCGGCGCCCTCAGCGCCGACCGGACGCCGTCCGAGGAGGGTGAGCGGGCGCTCCGGCAGGCCGTGGCTCAGCTCGGGAAGCCCTACGAGTGGGGTGCCGAGGGGCCGGCGTCGTTCGACTGCTCTGGGCTGACCTCACAGGCCTGGGAGGAGGCGGGGCGGCCCATTCCCCGGACCAGCCAGGAGCAGTGGGCGCGGCTGCCGCACATCCCGCTGGCCGAGCTGCGCCCCGGTGACCTGGTCGTCTACTTCCCCGGGGCGACGCACGTGGCCCTCTATCTCGGGGGCGGGATGGTCGTACAGGCGCCGCGTCCGGGCGCGAAGGTGAAGGTGTCGCCGATCGCGGCCAACCCGGTGCTGGGCGCCGTACGGCCGGACCCGGACGGGGAGCCCCTGCGGCGGTACACACCGCCGAAGCTCCCCGCCGACGCCACGGCGGGCCCGGACGAGGGGTACTCCCTCGCGACCGAGCCCACGCAGGCCACCGACACCGCCGCCGACTACGCGCCCGTGAGTGAACCCAGGTAGGCGGCCGTCTTCTCCGGCTCATAGAAGAAGTTCTCGAAGTCCGACGGATCGTCGAAGGCGTTGGCGAAGCGGTCGGCGGCCGGGGGCAACTGGCCTGCCGCGCCGAGGAGGTTGATGATGTGCTCCGGCGGCGGGGCGAGCATCGCGTTGGTCCACTTGGTGACGTGCTGGGCGGTGTCCCAGTAGCGGTCGAAGGTGGCCCGCATCCAGGTCTCGTCGAACTCCTTCTCACCCTGTTCCAGGATCGAGGCGAGGTACGAAGCCGCGCATTTCGAGGCGGAGTTGGAGCCCTGGCCGGTGATCGGGTCGTTCGCCACGACCACGTCGGCCACGCCGAGGACCAGACCGCCGCCGGGGAGACGGCCGACCGGGTTGCGGACGGTGGGGGCGTAGCGGCCGGCCAACGTGCCACCCGCGTCGGTGAGTTCGACCTCGGTCGCCCGCGCGTACTCCCACGGCGTGAACCGCTCCATGAGTTCCAGGGTCAGGGAGAGGTGTTCGGCCGGGTCGCGGACGCCGTGGAAGACGTCGAGGGGGCCGCCGGGTATGCCCTCCCAGAACAGGATGTCGGCGCGGCCCGAGGTGGTGAACGTCGGCATGACGAACAGCTCGCCGACGCCCGGGACCAGGTTGCAGCGGACCGCGTCCATGTCCGGGTGCTCGGGGCGCGGGCCCAGGCCGTGGACGTAGGCGACGGCCAGCGCGCGCTGCGGCTCGCGGTACGGGGAGCGCTCGGGGTCGCGGGCGAACATCGACACCAGCTCGCCCTTGCCCGCGGCGACCAGGACGAGGTCGTACGTACGGGAGAAGTAGTCGAGGTCGCCGACCGCGGCGCCATGGATGACCAGTTGGCCGCCGCGCTGGGCGAACGTCTCCATCCAGCCGGCCATCTTCACCCGCTGGTCGACCGACTGGGCGTGGCCGTCGAGGGTGCCGACCCAGTCGATCGCGCGCTGGGTCGGGCCGGGATCGTGCGAGCCGGGGGCCGCGACCGAGACGCCGAGTCCTTCGATCTTCGGGGCCTGGGACTCCCAGAAGTTCAGCTGGAGGTCGCGCTCGTGCTGGAGGGCCGTGTGGAACATGCACTGCGTGGACATGACCCGGCCGGACCGTATCTCGTCCGGGGTCCGGTTGGACATCAGGGTGACCTCGTACCCGTGCGACTGGAGTCCGAGGGCAATCTGAAGGCCGGCCTGACCGGCTCCGACGACGAGTGTCTTCCGCATACTGTCTGGTCTCTCCCCTTGTCGCAGTTACGTCGCAGTTACTCGGGACTGACGTCCAGCGCGTGGCCCACCAGGGCGAGCAGGGTCTCGATCACCGGGAGACGGCGCCGCGCATCCATGATCATGACAGGTATGTGCGCAGGGACGGTGAGCGCCTCCCGTACGTCCTCCGGGTCGAACTCGGCGCTGCCGTCGAAGTGGTTGACGGCCACGACGTACGGCAGCCCGCAGCTCTCGAAGTAGTCGAGCGCCGGGAAGCACTCCTTCAGCCGCCGGGTGTCGGCCAGCACGACCGCGCCGATCGCGCCGCGCACCAGGTCGTCCCACATGAACCAGAACCGCTGCTGGCCCGGCGTACCGAAGAGGTAGAGCACCAGGTCGTCGTCGAGCGTGACGCGGCCGTAGTCCATGGCCACGGTCGTCGTGCTCTTCTGCGGGGTCGCGGTGAGGTCGTCGGTGCCCTCGCTCGCCTCGGTCATCAGCGCCTCCGTCTGGAGGGGCTCGATCTCCGAGATGGTGCCGACCATCGTGGTCTTGCCGACACCGAAGCCGCCCGCGATCACGATCTTCGTGGCGATCGGCGCACGGGTGCGGTCCTCCTGCCACGGCCGCAACTCTTCCTCGTCGGGCGACAATTGGAGAAGCGGGGAGACACCACGGGCGACGTCAGAGACGACGGAGTCCACTCAGTACCCTTTCCAGCAGCGCGCGGTCCGGCTGCCCCGGCCCGTGACCGGTTCCGTACACCCGGATCCTTCCCTGGTCCGCGAGGTCGCTGAGGAGCACGCGGACCACGCCCAGCGGCATCTTCAGCAGCGCGGCGATCTCGGCCACCGTACGCATCCGGCGGCACAGTTCGACGATGGCCCGCAGCTCCGGCATGACCCGGGTGCTGAGGGAACCATTCTCCAACTCCTTGCGCTCCTCGGGCGCTTCGATCGCGGCGACGAACGTCTCGACGAGGAGAACATGGCCGAAGCGGGTCCGGCCGCCGGTCAGCGAGTACGGGCGTACCCGGGCCGGTTTGCGGTCGCCGCCACGGACGGGCAGCCTGGGCGCGGCGGGCGTACTCACTTGACGCCCCCCGCGGACCGGCCCGGCACGGACCGGACGGCCATCGGACCGACCGCAGCCGGCTCGTTGTCCGCCGCCCCGCGTTCGATCGACTCCCGTAGTTCACTGCGGAGTTCGGGGGTCAGGACGTGGCCGGCGCGGCCCACGAAGAGCGCCATGTGGTACGCCACCACGCTCATGTCGCAGTCCGGTGAGCCGTGCACTCCGAGCAGCGAGCCGTCGCTGATCGACATCACGAAGAGGGTGCCGTCCTCCATCGCGACCATGGTCTGCTTGACGCCGCCGTAGTCCATCAGCTTGGCGGCGCCGATGGTGAGGCTGCCGATGCCGGAGACGATGGTGGCGAGGTCGGCGGCGGAGCCTCTGGGGCCGGTCGGCCGGTCGGGCCGGCGCTCCGCGTTCCTGTCTGGGTCGGACGAGAGCAGGAGCAGGCCGTCCGAGGAGACCACCGCGACCGATGTCAGTCCCGGCACCTCCTCGACGAGATTGCTCAGCAACCAGTGCAGGTTGCGGGCTTCACTACTCAGGCCGAAGGTACTGGGCGCGGTCAACTGCTTGCCTCCTCGACTGTTCCCCCCGTGGTTTCTTCGGCACGTGCCGGCTCTGCCGTGCGCGCCGTCCGTCCCGTCTGCTCCGCGAGCTCCGCCTCGACGTCACGGTGTCCGTCGCGCGCACCGCGGTGGAACCCGCCGAGCCTGCGGCGCAGGGCCTCGGCGTCGACGGAACCCATCCGTGGTCTCGGCGGCGCGGCGGGCGCGGTGATCCTCGGCGTCCGCTTGGGCAGCCCCTTGTCGGTGATCGGTTCCTCCTCGACGCGTTCATGCGTGTCGGGGCCGATGGCGTAGGGGTCCGGGGCGGTGGTCTCGCTGTCGGGAGCCGTGGGGACGGCCGGCTCGGCGGTGTCCTCGGCCGGGGGTTCCGGCACGAGCAGTTCCATGGTGATCTCGGACGCGGGGAGGGGCTCGGGCGCGTCCGCGTCCGCTTCGGCGTCGGCCTCCGCGTTCCGTACGGCCCGCTCCGCGGCGGCGATCACCGGGTCCGGGGTGTCGGCCGGGACCGGGGTGTCGGCCGGCCTCTCGCCCGACTCCTCGGCCGGGTCCTCGGCCTCCGAACGCCCTTGCAGGACATTGGAGTTGACCTCGGCGTCGGCCCCCGGGAAGGACAGTGCCGAGCCGCCGGGCGTCGACGTGGCCGACGGCGGTACGGCGGCCGGGTCCAGGGCCAGCAGCGCCTTCGGCAGGACGACGACCGCCGCGACCCCGCCCTGCTTCTGCTCCCGCAACTGCACCCGCACCCCGTGCCGATGGGCGAGCCGCGCGACCACGTACAGCCCGAGCCCGAGCCCGTCGCCGCCCTCCTCCTCGGCGGCGCCGCCCTCCTCGCCGGACCCGTACGTGTCGTGCGGGACGTCCGGATCGAAGTCGGCGAGGCGGGAGTTGAGGCGGACCAGGCGCTCGGCGGTCATGCCGATGCCCTCGTCCTGGACGGAGAGCATGACCTCGCCGCTCTCCAGGAGCCAGCCGGAGATCTCCACCGGAAGCTCGGGCGGGGTGAACGAGGTGGCGTTCTCCAGGAGTTCGGCCAGCAGATGACTGACGTCGTCGGCGGCGAACCCGGCGAGATGCGCGTGCGGCGGCAGCGCGGCGATGCGTACCCGCTCGTACCGCTCGATCTCGCTCACGGCGGCGCGGACCACGTCGACGAGCGGGACGGCACCCGCGTGCTGGTGGCCGTGTTCGGCGCCGGCGAGGACGAGGAGGTTCTCGCTGTGCCGGCGCATGACGGTGGCGAAGTGGTCGAGCTTGAAGAGGGTGGCGAGCCGGTCCGGGTCCTGCTCGCGCTCCTCCAGGCCCTCGATGACGGCGAGTTGACGCTCGACGAGGCCCAGGGTGCGCAGCGCGAGGTTCACGAAGGTGCCGTGGATGCTGTCCCGGGTGCGGGCCAGCTGACCCGCCGCGTCGGCGAGTTCGGCGCGCAGTTCCTCGCGGGCGTCGGCCATCTTCTGCCGCTGGCCGACCAGGTGCTTGCGGTCGGACTCCAGGGTGGCGATGCGCTCGTGGACGGCGAGGGCGCGGGCGTGCAGGGCGTTGACGGAGCGGACGACCTGGGCGAACTCGTCGTTGCGGCCGGTGAACCTGACCGGTTCCTCGGCGAGCGGGTCGGGAGCCTCGGCCAGCCGGGCGGTGCCGCGGCGCAGCACGGAGAGCGGGCGGGTGAGGCTGCGGGCCATGGCGGTGGCGATACCGACGGCGACCAGGAGGAGGGCGCCGAGGGCGGCGATCCGGATCTCCAGCTCGGTGACGTCGTCGTCGCGGAGCTTGGTGAGGGCCTTGGTGCGGCGGTCGTAGAGGGAGGACTCGACGCCGCGCATCAGTTCGAGGCGGGCGGAGACAGCCGCGTCCACGCCGCCGAGGCTGGTGGCGATCTCGCTGGTGGACAGGGTGGGCTGGTCGGTGAGCGAGGCGAGGTACTTGTCGGCGGTGTCGACCTCGGGTCCGGTGACCGTGGAGTCGTAGCTGCCGACGGCGGCCTCGGGGGCCGTCTCGCGGAAGTCGGTGATCGCCGCGTCCGAGCGCAGCCGGGCCTGCTGGGCGGCGGCGCTGAGCGCGGCCCGCGTCCTGGCGTCGGCCGGCGCGGTGACGGTCTGCTCGGACGACAGCCCGGTGACCGGGTCGTACACGTTCTCGGTGGACGTCGGCACGCTGAGCGCGGCGAGCAGGAGACCCCGGGCGGCGGCGGCCTGCTGGACGGCGGAGTCGAGTTCGGCGAGGGCGTACGCGCCGGCGCCCGCGCGGGGTGGCTGCTGGTCGGCCAGCTGCTGCGCGAGGCGGTGCAGCCCGGCGATGGCGGCGGAGTACGCCTCGTGCGACTGGAGAGCGGTGCTCTTCCCGGTGAGCGTCTGGGTGCGCAGCGCCGCGATGTCGTCGAGGTCGTCGCGGAGCGCGGCCGGGATGTCGGGGTCGGCGCGCAGGTCGCCGACCTCCCGGTCGACGCGGGCCGCGCGCTGCTCGGAGGGCGCCTTCGCCTTGGGGCGGCCGGCGGCGATGTAGACGGTGACCTCGTCGCGTTCGTCGGCGAGCGCGTGGGCGAGGGTGAGGGCGTCCTGCGTCCGCGTCGCGAGCGTCACGAGATCCTGGGAGTCGTGCAGCTGCGAGGAGGCGGCGACGACGGACGGGGCGCCGGCCCCGGCGATCGCGGCGGCCACGACGGCGACGGCCACGATGAGCCGGTTGCGTACGTGGGCGGGACGACCCCGGCCCGCGGGATCGGTCGGGGCGTCACCGGTAGCGCCCCCTGCGGGAGCTGTCTGCCTGCCTGTGCGCCGAGGCCGCGTCTTCTGCACCGGTGCTCGCATTCCTGACTCGTGTGCCCATGGGCCCGGGTGACGGTCCGTCGAAACCCGGATGACGATCCGTCAACTGCATGGCCGTCCGGATGGTTCTGGCCTGCCGCTCACCGGTACGGTTCCGGTCCTCCGGCACGGTCCGGCTCACGACCCTCCCATGCCGGTGGGCAGGGAGCGCGCGTCACCCGACCCGCCACTCAAAGGAGTGAACATCAAGGAGTCAACATCGGTGGGGAGTTGGCGGCAAGTTCCTCCGGCCTGTGCCCCCACCGTCGCTGTCGGGTCGGGTGGACGTGGGCGGCGGGCTTTGACATTATCCGCTGCCACGTCTTCACCGAGTGGATCATTCTCCCCCAAACCAGGCGCTGACCAGCGACTACGCGCTGTTTCGGCAATCGTTGCCAGCCTTTTGGGAAGCTTGTGAAGGGCTCGTGCAGACTGGCTGGATGCGTACTGAACTCGTCACGGAGCCAGGCGATCCGGCCCGCCCCAATGAGGACTTCGCGGCGATCGGACTTCCCGCCTCGGGACAGGGCGGTTCGCTCGTCCTGCTGGACGGGGTGACTCCTCCCAGGGCCGCCACGGGTTGTCTGCATTCCGTCCCCTGGTACACGGCCCGGCTCGGCGGCGCGCTGACCGAACTGTCTGTTTCACAACCGGATATGCCCCTCACCGAGATCCTGGCGGCCGCGATCTCCCGCACCGCCGGGACCCACGCGCGGACCTGTGACCTTTCTCACCCACGCACCCCCCAGGCGACCGTGGTTCTCGCCCGCTGGTCACCGGCCACCGTCGAGCACCTGGTCCTGTCCGACTCGGCCCTGCTGACCGAGTCCCCGGACGGCACGGTCACCGCGCACCTGGACGACCGTCTGTCCCGCGTCCCCCGCGCTTCCCTGGCCACGGACGCGATCGCCGACGCGACGGTACGCAACAGGGAGGGCGGTTTCTTCACGGCGGCGGCCGATCCGTCGGTGGCGTCCCGCGCGGTGACGGGCTCACTCCCGCGCGCCGAGGTCCGCGCCCTGGCCGCGCTGACGGACGGGGCGACCCGCTGGGTGGAGAGGTTCACCGAGGGCGACTGGACGGCCTGCTTCACCGCCGTACGCAAGGAGGGCCCGGGGGCGCTGGTGAACCGCGTAAGGGAGCTGGAGCGGGCGGACGCGGACGGGGGCCGCACACGCCTTGGCCGCAGCAAGACACACGACGACGCGACGGTGGTGTACGTGGAGCTGTAGAGCGAAAGGGTCTACTTCTCCATGCCCAGGTTGAGCCGGTGCAGCAGCCGGGCCAGTTCGGCCACCTCGACACGGTCCCAGGCGGCCAGCTCGCGCACGTACCGCTCCCGTCGTGCCTCCCGGACCGCGCGGAAGCGGACGCGGCCCTCGTCCGTGAGGTGGACGAGCCAGGCGCGTCCGTCGGCCGGGTCCGGCTCGCGGGCGATGAGGCCCAGCTCCTCCAGGGCGCGCAGCTGGCGGGACATGGTGGCCTTGCCGACGCCGATGTAGGCGGCGAGCTCGGTGGCACGCTGACGCCCGCACTCCTCCAGCCGCACCAGCAGCCCGTACGCCGACGCCTCCAGGTCGGGATGGACCTCGCGGGCCATCTCCCCTGAGCTGGCCCGGGCGCGCCGCAGGAACACCGTCAACTCGCGCTCCAGGGCGAGGAATTCCCGCTCGACCCCGCGCCCGGGGGTGGTGGACCCGACATGCCGCCCGCCGGGGTTCCCCTCGCCGTTCCCGTCCTCGTGCACGTCAGCACCCCTGATCCGGTTTCGCCGCTCTGAAGGTTTCCGCCCAACACGGCCATTGCCGCAGCTCGGACAGTATTTCGCAGGCTGGGGCGCCGGTGTCACCGAGGGTTCCCTCCAACCTCCGAACCGGCGTACGGGAAGGCCCGGACCCCTTCCGGGACCCGGGCCCTAGGACCTGTCATTTGGATCACGCCTGGGCCGCGGGGTGTGGCACGCACATCTGCCGCGTTGTCGTCGGTTGCCAACGCTCCGCGTTGACGCCCTCCTCCGCCTTGCAGCTGCACGCACCACACCCCGCTCACCGGCAGACAAAGGCGCCGCAGCCCGAAACCGACGTGATCCAAACGACAGGCCCTAGCCGACCGGCAGCGTCCGTCACGCCGCTGCCGGAACCCTCACCTCCGCCGAGTTCTCCGCCGGGGTGAGCGCCAGTTCGAGGACCTGGCGGACGTCCGTGACGGCGTGGACGTCGAGCTTCTCCAGGACCTCGGCCGGGACGTCGTCCAGGTCTGCCTCGTTGCGCTTCGGGATGATCACGGTGGTGACGCCGGCCCGGTGCGCGGCGAGCAGCTTCTGCTTCACACCGCCGATGGGCAGCACCCGCCCGGTCAGCGAGACCTCGCCGGTCATGGCGACGTCCGTCCGGACGAGCCGTCCGCTGAGCAGCGAGGCGAGGGCGGTCGTCATGGTGACGCCCGCGCTCGGACCGTCCTTGGGCACGGCCCCCGCCGGGAAGTGGATGTGCACGCCCCGGTCCTTGAGGTCGCCCACGGGCAGCTCCAGTTCGGCGCCGTGCGAGCGCAGGAAGGAGAGCGCGATCTGCGCGGACTCCTTCATGACGTCACCGAGCTGCCCGGTGAGGGTCAGTCCGGCGGCGCCGGTCTCCGGATCGGCGAGCGATGCCTCGACGTAGAGGACGTCACCGCCGGCCCCGGTGACCGCGAGCCCGGTCGCCACCCCCGGTACGGCCGTACGCCGCTCGGCCGGGTCCGTGGCGGACTCGGGCACATGGTGGGGCCGCCCGATGAGTCCGCGCAGGTCGTCCTCCGTGACGGTGAACGGCAGCTTCCGCTCCCCGAGTTCGTGCTGTGCGGCGACCTTGCGCAGCAGCCGCGCGATGGACCGCTCCAGGTTCCGGACGCCGGCCTCCCGCGTGTACTCCCCGGCGAGCTTGCGCAACGCGCTCTCGTCGAGGGCGACTTCGGCGCCTTCCAGGCCGGCCCGCTCCAACTGCCGGGGCAGCAGGTGGTCCCGGGCGATGACGACCTTCTCGTCCTCCGTGTACCCGTCCAGCCGGACGAGCTCCATCCGGTCGAGCAGGGCCTCCGGAATGGCTTCCAGGACGTTGGCGGTGGCGAGGAACACCACGTCGCTCAGGTCGAGTTCGACTTCGAGGTAGTGGTCGCGGAAGGTGTGGTTCTGTGCCGGGTCGAGGACTTCGAGCAGCGCGGCGGCGGGGTCGCCCCGGAAGTCGGAGCCGACCTTGTCGATCTCGTCGAGGAGAACGACGGGGTTCATGGACCCGGCCTCCTTGATGGCCCGCACGATGCGCCCGGGCAGCGCACCGACGTACGTACGCCGGTGGCCGCGGATCTCGGCCTCGTCCCTGACCCCGCCCAGCGCCACGCGGACGAACTTGCGCCCCATGGCGTGCGCGACGGACTCGCCGAGGCTGGTCTTTCCGACCCCGGGCGGCCCGACGAGCGCGAGCACGGCGCCACCACGACGCCCGCCGACGACCCCGAGCCCGCGCTCGGCGCGCCGCTTGCGCACGGCGAGGTACTCGGTGATGCGCTCCTTCACGTCCTCCAGGCCCGCGTGCTCGGCGTCGAGCACGGCCTGGGCGCCCTGGATGTCGTACGAGTCCTCGGTCCGCTCGTTCCAGGGCAGTTCGAGAACGGTGTCGAGCCAGGTCCGGATCCAGCCGCCCTCGGGCGACTGCTCGGAGGACCGCTCCAGCTTGTCGACCTCCTTGAGCGCGGCCTCGCGCACCTTCTCCGGCAGGTCGGCGGCCTCGACGCGGGTCCGGTAGTCGTCGGACTCCTCGCCGTCCTTCTCTCCGTTGAGGTCGCGCAGTTCCTTGCGTACGGCTTCGAGCTGCTTCCGCAGCAGGAACTCCCGCTGCTGCTTGTCGACGCCCTCCTGGACGTCCTTCGCGATGGTCTCGGCGACGTCCTGCTCGGCGAGGTGGTCGCGCAGCTGCTGGGTGGCGAGCTTCAGCCGGGCCACCGGGTCGGTGGTCTCCAGCAGTTCGATCTTCTGGTCGGTGCTGAGGAAGGGCGAGTAACCGGAATTGTCGGCAAGGGTGGAAACGTCGTCAATGGCCTGTACGCGGTCGACAACCTGCCAGGCGCCGCGCTTCCGGAGCCAGGCGGTGGCAAGGGCCTTGTATTCCTTGGCGAGTTCGGTGACATGACCGGGCACGGGGTCCGGGACGGTCTCGTCGATCCGCGTCCCCTCGACCCACAGCGCGGCCCCCGGGCCGGTGGTCCCGGCGCCGATCCGCACGCGCCCCCGGGCTCGGATGAGGGCGCCCGGATCCCCGTCGGCCAGCCGGCCGACCTGCTCGACGGTGCCGAGGACACCGGTGTTCGCGTACGTCCCGTCGATACGCGGCACCAGCAGAACCCTGGGCTTGCCGGGCTCGCTGCCCGCGGCGGACTGGGCGGCCTCCACGGCGGCCCGCACCTCGGCGTCGTTCAGGTCCAGCGGAACAACCATGCCGGGCAGCACGACCTCGTCGTCGAGCGGCAGCACGGGCAGTGTGAGCGGTGTGGACGTCGAAGCCATGATCTCTCCTTCGGCACTCAAGTTGAGCTATGCCGACTCAATGCTTGGCGACGGCCGGTTGTTCCCCATCCCGTGTTCGCCGTGAGCGATCACCTCTGCCGCCCCGGCCGGACCTGCACATACAGTCATCCACGTAACACTCATTGCTGCATATCAACCATTACACAGGGAGTTGGCGTGGACGGAACCGTGCGGGCCTGGGTCGACGGCTGGGTGGTCTCGCGCGGGGCGTCACCGCCACAGGTCGAGCCCTGGGGCTACACCATCGACGTGGGCACGGCCGAGCAGGTCACCCGGCACGTCCTCGACGCGGTGAACGACGGCGTCGAGGAACGGACCGTCCGGAAGGTGGCCGACGCGGTGACCGGAACGGGCGTGTGGCTCAAGGTGTTCGACGACCCGGCGACGGTCGGCGGATGGCTCGGCGAGGGCTGGTGGGTCGCTCCCGAGCCGGGCTTCCTGATGTCGGTCCCGCTGACCGCCGCGGAGCCGCCGGCCGTCCCTGACGGCTACCGGGTACGCGTGTGGACGCGCGGCGGAGTGACCCGCGTCCTGCTCGCGGCGCCGGACGGCTCCTGGGCGGCCCGCGGCCAGCTCGCCCCGACGGGCCGGACGGCGGTCGTCGACCAGGTGGCGACCTCGCCCGCACACCAGCGCCGGGGCCTGGGCTCCTTCGTGATGCGCACACTCGCCCAGGAGGCCGTCACCCAGGGCGCGGAGAGAGGCGTACTGGCGGGAACTCCGGACGGACGGGCGCTGTACGAGGCCCTGGGCTGGCGGGTCGAGGCGCTCCTGACGAGCGCGAAGTACGTCGGGGCGGCCGGCCGAAGGCCCTAGACCCGCCTCCGCCGCCGGATCCAGGGCCAGGTGGCGACCCCGATGGCCAGCGCCATCACATGACCCCAGTTGGTCATCGGGTCGGTGTAGGCGACCAGGTCCTGCACCAGCATCCCGCCGAACAGCAGCAGCAACGGCCACCCCAGCCAGGGCCGCAGCAACCCCGCCAGCGCGCCCACGCTCGCCGCGACCCCGAAACTGACCCCGTAGTCGAGCCGGTGCAACGAACTTTCGGGCAGCCACCCCATCAGCACCGCGAGCCCCACCGGCACCTCGGTCGCGAGGGTGGCCAGCACATGGCCGAGCGCGAACACCCCGGCGGTACGCGGCCCGCCGATCCGCCGCTCCAGCGCGGTAAGGACAAGGAGGAGGACAACGGCGTACGGCGATGTCACGCCGCCCACGACCCACAGCGCGCTGGCGGCCAGCACGAAGACGGGAGTCCGCAGGAGATGGGCGACATCGGTACTGGAGCCCTGGTGGAGGGCGTGCACAAGGGCGGGGTCGGCGTGCTCGGCGACGAAGGCCGTGACCAGGAGGACGGCCGCGAACGTGAAGGTGAACGGGGTTCCGGTGGGGGTGGGGAGGAGATGCCAGGGGCGGCCGACCCGCCGCCCGGGGGCAGCCTTCTCAGGCGCCAGGGGCCGCACGGACACGGCGTTTGCCGGTCCCCGCTGCCTCGGCATCCCGTCCAGCAGCCGTACCCCCTCCGCGACGGGCGCGCCCGAGGGCGCCGGTGAACCCGTCGTCACATCACCCTTCGCATCGGCCCGTTCCACGGTGAGGCGCTCCTTCCGTTTCGCCCCACCCTTCGCCTCCGCCCACGCTGTTGTCTGTGACCCGCGCCACGACCCGGCCGATTCACAGCAAGCCGACAGGCCGCACAAAGGCCGAGCCCATCCGGGCCGCACTGCGCCAAGATGTCCCCATGACCCACCCGACCACCTCCCACGACACCCCCGAAGTCCTGGACCGCCGCGAGGGGCCGTACGGCGAGGTCGTCCTGCGGCGGCACGGGGAGTTACTGCAGATCATCGCCAACGGGTGCTTCCTGATGGACACTTCGGACGGCCGGTCCGAGCGCCTCCTCGTCGACGCCGCCCTCGACGCCCTCACCCCCGGCACCCGGGCCTCGGCCCCGCACGTCCTCATCGGCGGCCTCGGCGTCGGGTTCTCCCTCGTGCACGCCGCGGCCGACCCCCGCTGGGGCGGCATCACCGTCGTCGAACGTGAACCGGCGATCATCGGATGGCATCGGAACGGGCCGCTCGCCCCGCTCTCCTCCGACGCCCTCGACGACCCCCGTACCGCGATCGTCGAAGCCGATCTCGTGAGATACGTCAATGAGACCTCCGCCACATTCGACGCGCTGTGTCTCGACATCGACAACGGCCCGGACTGGACCGTCACGGAGGACAACCGGAGCCTGTATTCGCAGGCCGGACTGGCAAGCTGCGCAAGGGTGTTGAGGCCGGACGGGGTACTCGCGGTGTGGTCCGCGCAGCCCTCCCTGGAATTCGAGGGAACTCTACGGAATGCCGGATTCCGGTCAGTACGCACCGAAGAGATCCACGTTGCCCGGGGAGTCCCGGACGTCGTCCATCTCGCCGTCCGACCTGGATAGACCCCTCGCGGTGACTGCCCGTACTCTGCTTCCCTGACGCCGATCACTCATCCGATCAGTCGTGCGTCAATCGCAGTCATGCGCGGACAAGCGCAGCCAAGGAACCACCCCACTGGTTCCGGAAAGCACACTCAGGGGCGGGCGATGGAGCAGACACACACCTCCCAGAACGGCGCGACGGCGACTCCCGGCGCCCAGCGCCGGGTACTCGTGGTCGAGGACGATCCGACGATCGTCGACGCCATCGCGGCCCGTCTGCGCGCCGAGGGATTTCTCGTGCAGACCGCAGGCGACGGGCCGGCCGCCGTCGACACCGCCGAGGCCTGGCAGCCCGATCTGCTGATCCTCGACATCATGCTGCCCGGGTTCGACGGGCTGGAAGTATGCAGGCGGGTGCAGGCCCAGCGGGCCGTGCCCGTCCTGATGCTCACCGCGCGCGACGACGAGACCGACATGCTGGTCGGCCTCGGGGTCGGCGCCGACGACTACATGACGAAGCCCTTCTCCATGCGCGAGCTGGCCGCCCGGGTGCATGTGCTGCTGCGCCGGGTCGAGCGGGCCGCCATCGCCGCGTCGACGCCGCGCTCCGGCATCCTGCGGCTCGGCGAGCTGGAGATCGACCACGCACAGCGACGGGTGCGGGTGCGCTCCGAGGACGTGCACCTCACGCCCACCGAGTTCGACCTGCTCGTCTGTCTCGCGAACACCCCCCGCGCCGTCCTCTCGCGCGAGCAGCTGCTCGCCGAGGTGTGGGACTGGGCGGACGCCTCCGGCACCCGCACCGTCGACAGCCACATCAAGGCGCTGCGCCGGAAGATCGGCGCCGAGCGGATCCGTACGGTGCACGGGGTCGGCTACGCACTGGAGACACCGACGCCATGAACCGGGGGCGGCCGGCCGCACGGAGGAGCCCCGGGGAGCCCTGGGGCGGCGTACGCCCGTTCTCGATCAAGACCAAGCTGGGCGCACTGGTCGTCGTCTCGGTGCTGATCACCACCGGTCTGTCGATGATCGCGGTGCACACCAAGACGGAGCTCCGCTTCATCACGGTCTTCTCGATGATCGCCACACTGCTGATTACGCAGTTCGTGGCCCATTCGCTCACCGCGCCGCTGGACGACATGAACGCGGTGGCCCGTTCCATCTCGCACGGCGACTACACGCGCCGGGTGCGCGAGAACCGCTGGGACGAGCTGGGCGACCTGGCCCAGACGATCAACGTCATGGCCGACGAGCTGGAGGCCCAGGACCGTCAGCGCAAGGAGCTGGTGGCGAACGTCTCGCACGAGCTGCGCACCCCCATCGCGGGTCTGCGCGCCGTGCTGGAGAACGTCGTGGACGGGGTCTCGGCCGCCGATCCCGAGACCATGCGGACGGCGCTCAAGCAGACCGAGCGCCTCGGGCGGCTGGTGGAGACCCTGCTGGACCTCTCCCGGCTCGACAACGGGGTCGTACCGCTGCGCAAGCGCCGGTTCGAGGTCTGGCCGTACCTCTCCGGTGTGCTCAAGGAGGCCAACATGCTCGCCTCCACGCGCGCGGGCATCGCGTCGGGCTCCGGCGGTCACACCCGTAACGACGTCCATCTGCACCTCGACGTCAACCCGCCCGAGCTGGTCGCGCACGCGGACCCGGAGCGCCTTCACCAGGTCGTCGCCAACCTGATCGACAACGCGGTCAAGCACAGCCCCGCGCACGGCCGGGTCACGGTGAAGGCGCGGCGCGGGCCACTGGCGG
Organism: Streptomyces kryoterrae; assembly: GCF_054072135.1. Classification (NCBI taxonomy): domain Bacteria; kingdom Bacillati; phylum Actinomycetota; class Actinomycetes; order Kitasatosporales; family Streptomycetaceae; genus Streptomyces; species Streptomyces kryoterrae. Next base: position 3,260,287 of record NZ_CM133358.1, read on the forward strand.
AGTCGCTGGAGCTGGAGATCCTGGACGAGGGCCCCGGCATCCCGCGTTCGGAGTGGCACCGGGTCTTCGAGCGGTTCAACCGCGGCGGTGTCAGCGCGCCGCACGGGCCGGGCAGCGACGGCGGTACGGGCCTCGGGCTGGCCATCGCCCGCTGGGCGGTCGATCTGCACGGCGGCCGGATCGGGGTGGCCGAATCCGAGCGGGGTTGCCGGATTTTGGTCACCCTTCCGGGAGAGCCGTCCGGACCAAGTTGACGTAAAGTGCGAAGCGGAGCCGCAAGATCCACCTGGCATCCGCGCTGGCGGACGCGCATGGACACGTGTGATTGCTCACAGGCCCGCACATTTGGTGCGCCCGGCCGACAATTTGGGTTTCCCAGACGTGTCCCTTTCGGACCGGAACCTCGCTTGTTTCCCGCCATTTCACCCCCCGAAACCCGATTATCGATGTGACTTACGCGACGATGAACGGACCCGGACTGACCTTTCGGCCACGGGGGCGTAGCCTTAATTCCCGCTGTCCATCACCTTGTGAAGCGGAAGAGGGCGGTTGCCGCCGTGTCTGCACAGTCCCCCAGTAACTCATCGAGCATCTCGACCGACGAACCCGCAGGTAACCCTGCGGCGGCGTTCGGACCCAACGAGTGGCTCGTCGACGAGATCTATCAGCAGTACCTCCAGGACCCGAATTCCGTAGACCGTGCCTGGTGGGACTTCTTCGCCGACTACAAGCCCGGGGCGCCAGACGCCTCGACGGCTACGGCGGGTGCTGCGGCCGCGGGGGCCGCAGAGACCACCACGACCGCCCCGGCGGCTCCGGCCACCCCGGCGCCGGCTCCCGTGACCCCGGCCGTACCGGCTCCGGCCGCTGCTCCCCGGTCCTCCGCAGCCGCTCCGGCCGCCAAGCCCGCCGCCGCGGCGCCCACGCCGGCCGCCGCCAAGCCCAAGGCCGCTCCCGCGGCCGAGGCCGGCGCCGTGGACGGTCCGGAGTTCGTGACGCTGCGCGGTCCGTCCGCGGCGGTGGCGAAGAACATGAACGCCTCGATCGAGGTGCCCACGGCCACGTCCGTGCGCGCGGTCCCGGTGAAGCTGCTCTTCGACAACCGCATCGTCATCAACAACCACCTGAAGCGGGCCCGGGGCGGGAAGATCTCCTTCACCCACCTCATCGGCTACGCGATGGTGCAGGCCATCAAGGCCATGCCGTCGATGAACTACTCCTTCGCGGAGAAGGACGGCAAGCCGACCCTCGTCAAGCCGGCGCACGTCAACTTCGGCCTGGCCATCGACCTGGTGAAGCCCAACGGCGACCGCCAGCTCGTCGTGGCCGGCATCAAGAAGGCCGAGACGCTGAACTTCTTCGAGTTCTGGCAGGCCTACGAGGACATCGTCCGCCGTGCCCGCGAGGGCAAGCTGACGATGGACGACTTCACCGGTGTCACGGTCTCCCTGACCAACCCCGGCGGCCTCGGCACCGTCCACTCGGTCCCGCGTCTGATGCCCGGTCAGTCGGTCATCATGGGCGTCGGTTCCATGGACTACCCGGCGGAGTTCCAGGGCACGTCCCAGGACACCCTGAACAAGCTCGGCATCTCCAAGGTCATGACACTCACGTCGACCTACGACCACCGGGTCATCCAGGGCGCCGCCTCCGGCGAGTTCCTGCGGGTCGTGGCGAACCTCCTCCTCGGCGAGAGCGGCTTCTACGACGAGATCTTCGAGGCGCTGCGCATCCCCTACGAGCCGGTCCGCTGGCTCAAGGACATCGACGCCTCGCACGACGACGACGTCACCAAGCCCGCCCGCGTCTTCGAGCTGATCCACTCCTACCGGGTCCGCGGCCACGTCATGGCCGACACCGACCCGCTGGAGTACCGCCAGCGCAAGCACCCCGACCTGGACATCACCGAGCACGGGCTCACCCTCTGGGACCTGGAGCGCGAGTTCGCGGTCGGCGGCTTCTCGGGCAAGTCGCTGATGAAGCTGCGCGACATCCTCGGCGTGCTCCGTGACTCGTACTGCCGCACCACCGGCGTCGAGTTCATGCACATCCAGGACCCCAAGCAGCGCAAGTGGATCCAGGACCGCATCGAGCGCCCGCACAGCAACCTGGAGCGCGAGGAGCAGCTGCGCATCCTGCGCCGGCTGAACGCGGCCGAGGCGTTCGAGACGTTCCTCCAGACCAAGTACGTCGGCCAGCGCCGCTTCTCGCTGGAGGGCGGCGAGTCCGTCATCCCGCTGCTGGACGCGGTCCTGGACGCCGCCGCCGAGTCCCGGCTCGACGAGGTCGTCATCGGCATGGCCCACCGCGGCCGGCTGAACGTTCTCGCGAACATCGTCGGCAAGTCGTACGCGCAGATCTTCCGCGAGTTCGAGGGCAACCTCGACCCGAAGTCGATGCACGGCTCCGGCGACGTGAAGTACCACCTCGGCGCCGACGGTGTCTTCACCGGCCTGGACGGCGAGCAGGTCAACGTCTCGCTGGCCGCCAACCCCTCCCACCTGGAGACGGTCGACCCGGTCATCGAGGGCATCGCCCGCGCCAAGCAGGACATCATCAACAAGGGCGGCACGGACTTCACGGTCCTGCCGGTCGCCCTGCACGGTGACGCGGCCTTCGCGGGCCAGGGCGTGGTGGCCGAGACCCTCAACATGTCGCAGCTGCGCGGATACCGCACCGGCGGCACGGTCCACATCGTCATCAACAACCAGGTCGGCTTCACGGCGGCGCCCGAGTCCTCGCGTTCCTCGATGTACGCGACCGACGTGGCCCGCATGATCGAGGCGCCGATCTTCCATGTGAACGGCGACGACCCCGAGGCCGTCGTCCGCGTCGCGCGCCTGGCCTTCGAGTTCCGCCAGGCGTTCAACAAGGACGTCGTCATCGACCTCATCTGCTACCGCCGTCGTGGCCACAACGAGACCGACAACCCGGCGTTCACGCAGCCCCTGATGTACGACCTGATCGACAAGAAGCGCTCGGTGCGCAAGCTGTACACCGAGTCGTTGATCGGCCGGGGCGACATCACCCTCGAGGAAGCCGAACAAGCCCTCCAGGACTTCCAGGGCCAGCTGGAGAAGGTCTTCACGGAGGTCCGCGAGGCCATCTCCACCCCGGGCGAGGCGAACTCCGGCGCCCCGCAGGCCGAGTTCCCGGCGACCGTGCAGACCGCGGTCTCCCAGGAGGTCGTCAAGCGCATCGCCGAGTCCCAGGTCAACATCCCCGACCACGTCACCGTCCACCCGCGGCTGATCCCGCAGTTGCAGCGCCGGGCGGCGATGATCGAGGACGGCACGATCGACTGGGGCATGGGCGAGACGCTCGCGATCGGCTCCCTGCTCCTGGAGGGCACCCCGGTGCGCCTCTCGGGCCAGGACTCCCGGCGCGGCACCTTCGGCCAGCGGCACGCGGTCCTCATCGACCGGGTCACCGGCGAGGACTACACCCCGCTCCAGTACCTGTCGGACGACCAGGCCCGCCTGAACGTCTACGACTCGCTGCTCTCCGAGTACGCGGTCATGGGCTTCGAGTACGGGTACTCACTGGCCCGCCCCGACGCGCTCGTGATGTGGGAGGCGCAGTTCGGCGACTTCGTCAACGGCGCGCAGACGGTCGTGGACGAGTACATCTCGGCGGCGGAGCAGAAGTGGGGCCAGACGTCCGGCGTCACGCTCCTGCTTCCCCACGGCCACGAGGGCCAGGGCCCGGACCACTCGTCCGCGCGCATCGAGCGGTTCCTCCAGCTGTGCGCCCAGAACAACATGACGGTCGCTCAGCCGACGCTCCCGTCGAACTACTTCCACCTCCTGCGGTGGCAGGTGCACAACCCGCACCACAAGCCGCTGGTGGTCTTCACCCCGAAGTCGATGCTGCGCCTCAAGGCGGCGGCCTCGAAGACGGAGGAGTTCACGACGGGCGCCTTCCGCCCGGTCATCGGCGACGCGTCCGCCGCCCCGGCGGACGTCCGCAAGGTCGTGTTCTGCGCCGGCAAGCTGTACTACGACCTTGAGGCCGAGCGGAACAAGCGCGGCATCACGGACACGGCGATCATCCGCATCGAGCGTCTGTACCCCCTCCCGGGCGCGGAGCTCCAGGCGGAGATCGCCAAGTACCCGAACGCCGCGAAGTACCTGTGGGCGCAGGAGGAGCCGGCGAACCAGGGCGCGTGGCCCTTCATCGCCCTCAACCTGATCGACCACCTGGACCTGGCGGTCGGCGCGGACATCCCGCACGGTGAGCGTCTGCAGCGCATCTCGCGCCCGGCGGGCTCGTCCCCTGCGGTGGGTTCGGCGAAGCGTCACCAGGCGGAGCAGGAGCAGCTGGTGAGTCAGGTGTTCGAGGCGTAGGCCTGCGAACTCACCTGCGCGAAGGGCCCGTTCCCAAGTCTCCAGGACTTGGGAACGGGCCCTTCCGGGTTTTGGGGTACTGGGCCGGGGCGGCCCGTACGGCGGTCGTCGTGACGGCGCCGTTCAGCGGCCTCCCGTCACCGCGAGGTCCTGGCCGGTGATGTTGCCGTTGGCACCGGAGCCGAGGTAGAGCACGGCGGAGGCCACGTCGGCGGGGGTGCTGAGCCGGCCGGTCGGGGTGGCCGCCTCCTCCTCGGCACGGCGGGCGGCCGGCACCATCGCGGCGGCCCTGGGGGTCAGGGTCAGCCCCGGGCTGACGAGGTTGACCAGGACGCCGGAGCCGCTGAGGTCCCACACCAGGCTGCTGACGAGGCCGCCGAGGCCGCTCTTGACGGTGCCGTAGAACTCCCGGCCGGGTTTGCCGAGCCGGGCCACCGCCGACGACACCAGGACGATCCGGCCCCAGCCGGCGCGCCGCATGGACGGCAGCACCAGCTGGACGGTGCGCAGCGTGTCCAGGGTGTTGTCGGTGACGAAGCCGGTCCACTGGTCCGGGGCCAGCTCCTCGAAGCGGATGCCCGGCGCGCGCAGACCGCCCGCCATCATGGCCCCGGCGACCAGGACGTCCACGCCGCCCCAGCGCTCCTCGACCGCGGCGACGGCCGCCTCGGCGGAGCCGTCCTCGCCGATGCGGTACCGGACCGTCATCGCGTCGTCGTTCTTGGCGCCGAGCTCCTCGGCGAGGGCCTCGGCGCCCGCCGCGTCCTGGGCGTAGCCGAGGGCGACCCGGGCCCCCTGCGCGGAGAACGCGCGGGCCACCGCGCCGCCGATACCGCCGGTGGCACCCGTCACGAGGACGGTGCGGCCGTCGAGTGCGAAGTCCATTGAGTACTCCCGTTCTCGGTGAGCCGCGACCAGGACCTGTCCGGCGGATCAGGTCGGAGGATGGTTGCGGCGCCAGACAAACACAGGTGAGCGGGGCTTGGTACGTCCGGCTGCCCCGCGTCTGCGGCATGATCCGCGGGACAGGCCCTGGGGCCCGTCGCCACATTCCGTCGTCAGCCCGCAGGCCGGTCCGGGCGCGGGCCCTCGTACTGGGTGTACGCGGGTCTGTGCCCGGTGCGGCGAGCAGGGGAGCCCGTTTGGCGTCGCGCGGCAGGCGGGAATGTGACGGCAGTCCCTAGGGGGCGGTGTTCTGCGGGCCGGGCCGGGTGGAGGCGCCCGCCGTCGCTGCGGTGAGGGCCTCGGTCAGGGTGGCGGGGCCTCGGCCGCGGGCCGCGACGTAGCCGTCGGGGCGGGCCAGCAGCCAGTCGCCGGGGGTCCGCAGGGACAGACGGTCGGTGAGGGGGCCGCGGTCGGGCAGGGGGTGGGGGGCGTCGGTGCCGGGCGGGACCACGGTCCGTACCGACAGCCACTCCCCGTGGGCGTCCGTCAGCCGCTCCAGCTCCGGATCGGCCGCCCCGGTGCCGCGGGCCAGCAGGGTCCAGCGCGGGTCGCGCAGCTCCTCCAGCAGGGCGGCGAAGCCCGGCTCGTCGGCCTCCGCCGCGACCAGCTGCGCGAGCCGTACGCCGGGTACCACCCCGTCGGCGTCCTCGGGACCGGCGGCCCGGGTCAGGGGGCTGTCGGCATAGCTCAGGTCGAGGGCGGACATCGCGCGCATGATCTTGCGGGAGATCTTCGCCCGCAGTGGCGGCAGCGTGGAGACGACCTTGAACATCACCGGCAGGATCAGTCCGGCGACGGGGCTCTTGAGCTGGATGAGCTGGGTGGCCCGGTTGGTGGAGCCCAGCAGCCGGGCGCCGACCGGAACGCGCTCGGCGCCGTAGCTGTCCAGCAGGTCCTGGCCCGCGTGCCCGCGGATCACGGAGGCCAGCTTCCAGGCCAGGTTGTACGCGTCCTGGATGCCGGTGTTCATGCCCTGCCCGGAGGCGGGGCTGTGGACGTGCGCGGCGTCGCCGGCCACGAAGCAGCGCCCCGAGCGCATCCGCGTGATCATGCGCTGCTGGATGGTGAAGACCGACACCCAGGTGGGCGTCTGCACGGTCACGGGCCGCCCCACCGCCTGCGACAGCTTCCGGGCGAACCGTTCGCCGATCTGCTGCGCGTCGCCGTCGTACGTCGCGTCGGCGGTGTCCAGCAGCCGCCACTTGCCGGGCTCCGGGAACGGTACGGCCATCAGGGCGCCGTCCCGGGTGCGCAGCCAGTGCAGGCTGGTGTCGTCGAGGCCGGCGTCGAGGACCGCGTCGGCGATCAGCCAGGTCTCGCTGGAGTCGCCGACCAGCGTCAGCCCCAGTTGCTTGCGCACGACGCTGTGTCCGCCGTCGCAGCCCACCAGCCAGTCGGTGCGGAGCGTCTCCACCCGGTCGCCGGGGTGGCGCAGCCGAACGGTGACGCCGTCCGTGTCCTGTTCGAGCGATTCCAGCCGTACGCCCCATTCGACCTTTCCGCCGAAGCCGGCCACCGCGTCCCGCAATACCTTTTCGGTAATCGCCTGGTCGACCATGACGGTCATCGGGAACCGGGTGGGAAGCTCGGAATAGTCGGCCTTGAGGGCGGCGAGCTTGCGGCCGCTTTGATGCAGTGTGAACTTCTGTATCCGGCGGCCCTGTGGGAGCAGCTCGGGGAGTATTCCCATCTGGTCGTAGATTTCCAGCGTCCGGGCATGTGTGGCGAGCGCCCGGCTCGTTCCCGCCGGGCCCTCGGCCGCGTCCACGATCCGTACCTCGATGCCACGTCGGACCAGTTCATGGGCCGTGGTGAGCCCGCTGGGCCCCGCTCCCACGATCAGGGCCTGCAACGAATTTCCGGACACTCCCGCCTCCCTGCTTTACCGGTCCACCGGTTCGTGCGGTGCCGACTCCGACCCTGGCCGAATCGGCTCGAGGATGGCTCGAATGTGCGTGGAGAAGATCCGCAGGGCACCAAAAAGCGGTAAAGGGATCGCCAACGTCGGGCCGGTGCGGGAGATTTCGGCGCTATGCATCTCTGTGGACGTCTCTCCGGCGGAACCCGCCGCCTCCGGAGAACCGACGACCACATCAGCCCCGTACGTCCATCCCTTTCGGAGGAATCCCCCCTGTGGCCACGAACCCACCTCAGGACACCACGGCCTCGTCCCGGCCGGAGGGTGCCGACCAGGCAGTGCCGGAGCGGATTCCCCGGGCGGTGCTCGTACTCGCCGGTGTGACGACCCTCGGCGTGGTGATGTCCACGCTCGACACCAGCATCGTGTCGGTCGGTGTCGACGCGATGGGGCACGATCTCGACGCCTCGGTCGGGTTGATCCAGTGGGTGGCCACCGGGTACCTGCTGGCGTTCTCGATGGTGATCCCGCTGACCGGCTGGGCGGTGCAACGTTTCGGCGTCCGGCGCAGTTGGCTGACCGCGCTCAGCGCGTTCACCGTGTGCTCGCTGCTGTGCGGGCTGGCCTGGTCGGCGGAGTCGCTGATCGCCTTCCGCGCGCTCCAGGGCCTGGGCGGCGGCATGCTGCTTCCGCTGTCCCAGACGGCACTCGCGCGGGCGGCCGGGCCGAAGCTGCTGGGCCGGGTCATGGGCCTCGCGGCCATCCCCGGCATGCTCTCGCCGGTGTTCGGCCCGGTGGTCGGCGGTGTGATCGTGGACCATCTGTCGTGGCCGTGGCTGTTCTACGTCAACCTGCCCATCGGTGTGATCGCGCTGGTGCTCGCCGCCCGGGTGATGCCGGCCGGCGAGGAGGTGCGGGCGGTGCCGCTGGACGTGCTGTCGGTGCTCCTGCTGTCGCCGGGGCTGGCCCTGCTGATCCTCGGCTTCTCCGAGGCCGGGGGCGAGCGGGGCTTCGGGGCGCCGCTCGCGGTGTCGGCGCTGGTGGCCGGGGCGGTGATGCTGGTGGCGTTCACCGTGCACTCGCTGCGGCGCGGCGAGCGGGCGCTGGTCGACATCCGGCTGTTCCGGATACGGAGCTTCGCCGCGTCGGCCGCGGCCTCGCTGCTGCTGGGCGCCTCGCTGTTCGGCGCGCTGATCCTCTTTCCGATGTACCACCAGCTGGTGCGCGGTCAGGACGCCTTCCACGCGGGTCTGCTGCTGGCGCCGCAGGGGCTGGGGGCGGCGGCGGTCGCGCAGTACGCCGGGAAGCTGACGGACCGGTTCGGTCCCGGCCGGGTCGTCCCGGTCGGCCTCGCGCTGGCCCTGCTGGGCACCCTGCCGTACGCCCTCGCCGACGGCGACACCCCCGAGGGCCTGTTGGCGGTGTCCCTGCTGGTGCGGGGCATCGGCCTGGGCGCCACCTTCATGCCGACGCTGGTCGCCGCCTATCAGGGCCTCGACAAGGCGTCGGTGCCGCATGCGACGAGCGTGGTCAACATCGCGCAGCGGGTGGGCGGTTCGATGGGCACGGCGCTGCTGACGCTGGTCCTGACGCGCGCGTACGAGGACCGGGCGGGCTCCGGTGCGGCGCTCCGCTCGGGCTCGACCGCGGACCTCGTCCCGGCCTTCAGCAACGTCTTCTGGTGGACCCTCGGCTTCAGCGTCCTGGCCCTGGCCCCGGCCCTGCTCCTGCCCAGACGGGCGGGGGGCGGCCTGCACTGAGACGGCTTCCGGCAGCCCCCCTTCAGTAGCTCTCGAACCCGCGTACGAGCCGGCGGGTCCGCCCGGCCAGGGTGAACGGCACCCATGGAGTGGCTCCCGCCCCTGCCACTGCCCCGGCGCGTGGGGGCGGCCCGACTGAGGCTGCTCCCGGCGGTGTCGCGTCCGGCAGCTATCGAAGTCGCGCGCACCCCGCCTGGTGCATCTGGCGGGGTGAGTGGCGCTCATGGAAGGGCCCCCGCCTCTGTCACTGCCGCGGCGGGCCGGGGGGGGGCGGCCTGCACTGAGACTGCTTCCGGCCGCCCCCTTCGGCGGCTCTCGAAACCGCGCGCGAACCAGCGGGTCCGCCCGGGCAGGGCGAGCGGCCTTCATGGAGTGGCCCCCGCCCCTGCCGCTGTTCACCGGGCGGCCTGTGCTGAGGCCGCTTCCGGCCGCCCCCTTCGGCGGCTCTCGAAACCGCGCGCGAACCAGCGGGTCCGCCCGGACAGGGCGAGCGGCCTTCATGGAGTGGCCCCCGCCCCTGCCGCTGTTCACCGGGCGGCCTGTGCTGAGGCCGCTTCCGACGGCCTCCCTTGGGCGGCTCGCGAAACCGCGTGCGAGCCAACGGGTGCACCCAGCGGGGTGAGTGGCGCTCATGACATGGCTCCCGCCCCTGCCATTGCCCGGACGGGCGAGCGGGCCTCGGGCTGCCTGTACCAGTGCATGGCCGGAGGATCGGGGCGGAGGGCAGCTGCGGTGCCGCGTCCGCGCGGGTGCATGGGGTTCCCCGCGTGAGGTTGTTCGAGCGTGGGGAGCTTCTGGCCGCAGGGCGGAGGGGGCACCGACCCGCCGGGGGTCCTCTGCGAGCGAAGTCGAACGTGACCACAACGCCGCTGGGCCCCTCCGGGGGGTGCCCGACGCCGAGCGGTGACATCACCTCGGCCCCGCGTCTCCGGCACGCTCCGCCGGACAGGAGCCGGGCGTCCGCGTGGCACCGGCCGCCGCTGCGCGCGCCACGAGGGCCCGCGGGGGCCTGCCTTCCCAGGCAGGCCCCCGCGGGCCCTCGTTCGTGCCGGTCAGCGGAGGTCGTCGCGGACCACCTGGCGGGCGCTGACCAGCCAGCCGCCGTCGGAGTCCGGCACGAGGACGTCCTCGCAGGTCGTGCTGAGGTGCACCTGGGACTGGCCGCCGCTCGGGGTGTTGATGATCAGGGCGTAGCTGCGGACGAGCACCGAGCCGTCCTCACGGTCGGTGACGTCCAGCATGCCCAGCCAGTGGCGCACCTGGAGGCCCGCCTCCGCGTGCTGCGCCTTGGCCTTGGCCGCCGCCGCGCGGATGTTCTCGCGGCCCCGGGTCGGCTCCGGGTGCGCGTTCGCCGCGAAGACCCCGTCGTCGGTGAAGGTCTCCGCCCAGGCGTCCGCCTGCCCGGAGTCGAGCAGGTGCATCTGGCGGGCGTAGAAGTGCTGGATCCCGGCGTACCGGCCGGTGTCGGTCCCGGCTGCTGCGACGGGGCTGGTGAACGGCACGGTTCCTCCTCGTTCGCCGGGCGGTCCCGGCTCTGTCCTGGCGCGACGGACGGTCGCGAGCCTGCCGCGCCGAGACTGGTGCTCCCGCCTCGAACCCCGCTCGAACCCGGCTCGCGGGACCGGGCTCCGGTGTATCTCGACCCCGCTTCGAGGCGGGTTCGAGGGTCCGTACCCAGGGTGTCCGTAGGCCGCGGGGCACCACGTCACGCGGCGGACGAGGAGGTGGAGCGATGCCCGACAGCGACAGCCGGCAGGTTGTCCTCGTCACCGGTGCGACCAGCGGGATCGGTCGAGCGGTGGCGGAGCAGCTGGGCCGCGCGGGCGCACAGCTGTTCCTGTGCGCGCGGACGGCCGACGACGTCGAGTCGGTGGTGAAGGAACTGCGCGCCGAGGGCGTCGACGCCGACGGCGCCGCGTGCGACGTCCGGTCGACCGAGGACGTCGAGGCCTGCGTACGCCGGGCCGTGGAGCGGTACGGCCGGATCGACGTCCTGGTGAACAACGCGGGCCGCAACGGCGGCGGCGTCACCGCGGAGCTGACCGACGAGCTCTGGGAGGATGTGATCGACACCAACCTCAACAGCGTGTTCCGGATGACCCGTCAGGTCCTGAAGGACGGCGGCATGCTCGCCGCCGGCCACGGACGGATCGTCAACATCGCCTCCACGGGCGGCAAGCAGGGTGTCGTCATGGGCGCCCCGTACTCCGCCTCCAAGCACGGTGTCGTCGGCTTCACCAAGGCGCTGGGCCTGGAGCTGGCCAAGACCGGCGTCACGGTGAACGCGGTGTGCCCCGGCTATGTGGAGACGCCCATGGCCGAGCGGGTCCGGCAGGGCTACGCGGCGGCGTGGGAGACCACGACGGACGACGTCCAGAAGCGCTTCGAGGCGAAGATCCCGCTCGGCCGCTACACGACACCCGACGAAGTGGCGTCGATGGTGGCCTATCTGGCGACCCCGGCCGCCGCCGCGATCACCGCGCAGGCGATCAACGTCTGCGGCGGACTGGGCAACTACTGAGAAGGAGACCGGGGATGGAGCTCTCAGAGCTCGCGACGGGCGCCTCGCCCGCCGCCGTACGCCACACCGAGCACCGTATCGAGGTGGCGGCCGAGCCCGACGCGGTGTACGGGATCGTCGCCGACGTCACCCGCTGGCCCCAGGTGTTCGGGCCGACCGTGCACGCCGAGCGGACCTGGTCCGAGGGCGGCGCCGAGCTGATCGCCCTGTGGGCCACCGCCAACGGCGAGGTGAAGGCCTGGACCTCGCGCCGCGAACTGGACCCGGTGCGCCGCCGGGTGTCGTTCCGCCAGGAGAAGTCGCAGTCGCCGGTGGCCTCCATGGGCGGCGAGTGGATCATCGAGCCGCTGCCCGGCGGCGGCAGCAGCGTCCTGCTCACCCACGACTACGTGCCCGTCGACGACGTGCCCGACGCCGACGAGTGGATCGCCAAGGCGGTGGACCGCAACAGCGCCGCCGAGCTGGGCACGCTCAAGGCCGCGGCCGAGGGCGGTGCCGAGGCGCTCGCCCTGGAGCTGGAGTTCGAGGACTCCGTGGAGATCGACGGCTCCCTGTCGTCGGTGTACACGTTCCTGTACGAGGCGGGCCGGTGGGAGGAGCGGCTGCCGCACGTGGTCTCCGTGACCCTGCGCGAGGACGTGCCGGGGCTGCAGCACCTGGAGATGGACACGCGGGCCAAGGACGGCAGCACGCACACCACGGCCTCGGTGCGCGTCTGCTTCACCGACGAACGGATCCTCTACAAGCAGCTGGTGCTGCCCGGTCTGCTCACCCTGCACACGGGGTGCTGGACGCTGCGCCGGACCGAGGACGGGAAGGTGTGGGCCGGCTCCCGGCACACCATCCGCATCAAGCCCGAGGCGGTGGTCCCGGTGCTGGGCGAGGGCAAAACGGTGCGGGACGCCCAGGAGTTCGTGCGCGGGGCGCTCGGCGCGAACAGCCTGGCGACGCTCCGGCACGCCAAGGCGTACGCGGAGGCCGGGCTCCATGACTGAGCGCTCCGTATCCCGCCCGGGCGGCGCCCCCGTCCACCCGGAGGGCCCCGCCGACGGCCTCCTGGCGGCGAGCGCCGCCCGCCACCCGGACCGCGTCGCGATCGTCGCCGGGGACCGCTCGCTGTCGTACGCGGAGCTGGACGCGGCGGTGACCAGTTGTGCGGCAGCCCTGCTCCGGTGCACCGAGGGGCCGGGCACCGTGGTGGCGATCACCTCGCTGCTCTCCCCCGACTTCGTCGTGGGCTATTACGGGACGCTGCGCAGCGGCAACGTGGCGGCGCCGCTCAACCCGTATCTGCGCGAGGAGCAACTCGCGCACGTACTGGGCGAGTCCGGTACCGAGGTGGCGCTGGTGGACGCGGTCGGCGCCGGCCGGATCGCGGCGGTCCGGGAGCGGTTGCCGCGGCTGCGCCGGGTCGTCGTCCTGGGCCCGCTGCCGCCGGACGCGGCACCGGACGTCGTTTCCCTGGAGGAGCTGCTCGCCGACGCGGAGGCGGCCCGGAAGCCCGTGGCCCAGCGGTCGGCCGGTCCGGACGACCTGGCCTGTCTGCACTTCACCAGCGGCACCACCGGCGCCCCGAAGACGGTGATGCTCAGTCACCGCAACGTGCTGGTCAACGCCGTCCAGGTGGCCCAGGCGCAGGCGGTGGACGACTCCTCGGTGGCCCTGAACCACCTGCCGACCTTCCACCCCATGCACATGAACTCGGCGATCGCGGCGGGCGCGACGCAGGTGCTGTGCACGGCCCCGGACCCGGCGGAGTCGGTGCGGCTGGCCAACACGCACCGGGCCACGCACTACTACAGCCTGCCGATGCGGCTGTCGGCGCTGGCCGCGTCCGAGAAGCTCGCCGGGCTGCGCTTCGAGACCGTGCGGGTGGTCGCCTCCGGCGGTTCGGCGCTCTCCCCGGCCGCGGCCCGGAAGCTGTCGGAGCACTTCGGGGTGCCGGTGGTGCAGGGCTACGGACTCGCGGAGACCTCGCCGCTGACGCACTTCGACGACCCGTCGGACTGGCGCCCCGGCTCGGTGGGCCGGCCCGTGGCGGGCACCGAGGCCCGCGTGGTCGGTGTGGGCGGCGGCGCGGTGCTGGGCCCCGGCGAGCTGGGCGAGGTGCAGCTGCGCGGCCCGCAGGTGATGCTCGGCTACCGCGGCGAGTCCGTGCCGTCCTGCATCGACGCCGAGGGCTGGCTGGCCACCGGTGACATCGGCCAGATCGACGCCACCGGGCGGCTGGTGCTGGTCGACCGGCTCAAGGACGTCTTCAAGCGCGACAACTGGATCGTCTCGCCGACGGCAGTGGAACGCGTCCTGGAACGCCACCCGGCCGTCCGGGACTGTCTGGTCGTCGACTACCCCGACCCACTGAACGGCGCGGTCGCCACCGCGTTCGTCGTCCTCGCCGAGGGCGCCACGGACGACGTGACGGCCATCGCCGCCGACGTCAACGCGGGACTGCCGTACTACCAGGCCGTCGAGCACATCGAGCTCGTGGAGTCCATCCCGCGCTCCCCCAACGGCAAGGCCCCGCGCAAGGAACTGCGGGCCCGGATGGAACGCAGACTGCGCACCCTTCCCCACCGTCCCGGCGGTCTGCCGGGTCGTTCCGAACCAGGAGGCAGCACCATGATCACTCACATCACGAAGTTCACCGTCAAGGGCGACGACTGTGCCGAGTTCGAGCGGCTGTTCAAGGGCCACGCGGACTTCATGGCGTCCCAGCCCGGCTTCGTCGACTACCGCATGGAGCGCTCGACGTCCAACCCCAAGGTGTACGTCAACGTGGGCCGCTGGCGTGACGCGGAGGCCCACAAGGCGGTCGTCAGCAGCGAGGACTTCCGTACGCACGTGATGGCGATGATCCCGCTGGTGGAGGTCGAGGCGGACCTGTACGCGCCGGTGTCGTCCGCCGGCGCGGAGAGCTGATCCCGTGAACGCCCGTATCCCGTCCGGCGCCGCCCCGATGCCGGGACTCAAGGACCGGGTCGCCCTGGTGACCGGGTCGACCCGGGGCCTGGGTCTGGCGATCGCGCGGAAGCTGTGCGCCTCGGGCTGCCGGGTGGTGCTCAACCACCGGGGGTCCGAGGCGGACGCGGAGCCGGTCCTGCGCTCGCTGGAGGGGCTGCCCGGCACCGTCGAGGCCGTCCGGGCGGACGTGGGCCGGCCCGCCGAGATGGAGGCAGCGCTGCACACCGTGGCCGAGCGGCACGGGCGGCTGGACGTGCTGGTGCACAACGCGGCCTCCTGGCACCCGATGCCCGCGGTCAAGGTGGAGCCGGCACTGCTGCGCACCGACCTGTCGGTCGCGCTGACCCCGCTGCTGTCCGCCGCTCCCCTGCTGCCCGAGCTGATGCCGGACGGCGGCCGGGTGGTGGCGGTGTCCAGTTCCGGCGCCCGCTCGGTGGTGCCGGGCGGCTATGTCGGCGCCGGGGTGGCCAAGGCGGCGCTGGAGAGTCTGGTGCGCTATCTGGCCGCGGAGCTGGCCGGCCGCGGTATCGCGGTCAACGCGGTCTCCACCGCCAAGCTCGACAAGGGCGCGGAGACCACCAACACCGCCAACCCGGAGATGCTCAGGATCCTCGCCTCGCGCACGCCCGCCGGACGGCTCACCGTGCCCGAGGACGTCGCGGACGCGGTGGCGCTGCTGTGCGCCGACGAGGCGGCGTGGATCCACGGACAGACCCTGGTGGTGGACGGTGGCTTCTCACTGCTGGCCTGAGGGGCCGGAACGGACCGGAGAGGACTGGTCGCCATGCCGGTGAGCACGACGGACGTCGTGGTGGTGGGCGGCGGTCCCGCGGGGCTCGCCCTGTCGCTGCTGCTGCTGCGGTCGGGGATCCGGGTGACGCTGCTGGAGAAGTCCCGTTCCACGCGACGGGAGTACCGCGGCGAGATCCTCCAGCCGGGCGGCCAGGCCGTCCTCGACGAACTGGGTGTGCTGGACGCGGCGCGGGAGCGCGGCGCGTTCACCCACGACGGCTTCCAGCTGGTCGAGGGCGACAAGGTCCTGCTGGACGCCGACTACCGGCGGCTGCCGGCGCCGTACAACTGTCTACTGAGCCTGCCGCAGGCGCATCTGCTGGACGAACTCCTCGCCGCCTGCGGCACGTTCGACGGCTTCACCCACCTGCCGGGTGCCCGCGTGGGCGCGCTCGTCCAGGAGGGCGGGCAGGTGTGCGGGGTCGTGGCCGGTGAGCACGAGGTGCACGCGCGCGTGGTGGTCGGGGCCGACGGACGCAACTCCAAGGTCCGCCGGCTGGCCGGGATCGCCTCGGTCCGTGACGAGGCCTTCGACCAGGACGTGCTGTGGTTCAAACTGCCGGCGCCCGACGAGGGCCGGAACGTCGTGCGGGTGCGCCGGGGATCCGGGGCGCCGGTGCTGGTGTACCGCTCCTGGCCGGACAGCGTGCAGGTCGGCTGGACCCTGCCGCACGGCGGCTACAAGCAGGTCGCCGAGCGCGGGGTGGAGCACGTCAGGGAGCAGATCGCGCGTGCGGTGCCCGAGCACGCGGAGGCCGTGCACGCGCGGATCCGCTCGCTCGGCGATCTGTCGCTGCTGGACGTCTTCTCCGGGCAGGCCGAGCGCTGGGCCGCCGACGGGCTGGTCCTGCTGGGCGACAGCGCCCACACGCACGGCCCGATCGGCGCGCAGGGCATCAACCTCGCCCTGCAGGACGCCGTGGTGCTCCATCCGGTGCTGGTCGGGGCGGTGCGCGCCAAGGACACCGGCGTGCGGGCGCTGTCCCGGTTCGAGGAGGAGCGGCGGCCGGCGGTCACGGCCGTGCTCCGGCTCCAGGCGATGCAGGGGCGGGCGATGCTCTCCCGCAACCGGGTCGCCGACACCGTCCGCCCGGTGCTGGCCCGGGTGGTCTCGCGCACCCCGCTGTACCGCCGGGTGCTGCACAAGCTCGCCCACGGCCCGGATGAGGTGCGGATCCGGACCGACCTGTTCACCCGTTCGTAGCCCGACCTTCGCAGCCCGATGTTCGTGACTCGACATTCGTAGCCCGAGAGGGACCCTGATGCGCCTGATCGACCTGTCGTCTCCCGTCGACGCCGAGTTCTGGGAACCGGATCCCGTCACCCACGAGGTGCTGTCCGCCGCCGAGGGCGCCCGGCACATGGCGTCGGAGATGAAGGAGCACTTCGACCTGGACTTCCCCGTGGACACGCTGCCCGGCGGGGAGTTCCTGACCATGGACACCCTGACCCTGACCACCCACACCGGGACCCATGTCGACGCCCCGTCGCACTACGGCACCGCGTCCTACGGCCGGGCCCGGCACATCGACGAGATGCCGCTGGACTGGTTCTGCCGGCCGGGGATCGTGGTGGACGTGCGGGACGCGGGCACCGGCACGATCGGCGCCGACCGGCTGAAGGAGGAGTTCGGCAGGCTGGGCCGTACGCCGGAGCCGCTGGACATCGTCCTGCTGCACACGGGGGCGTCGGCGTACGTGGGCACGCCGCGCTACTTCACCGAGTTCGCGGGGCTGGACGGCCCCGCGGTGCACTACCTGCTGGACCTCGGGGTACGGGTCATCGGCACGGACGCCTTCAGCCTGGACGCGCCGTTCACCTATGTCATCGACCAGTACCGCAGGACGCAGGACCCCGGCGTGCTGTGGCCGGCCCACTTCGCCGGCCGCGACCGCGAGTACTGCCAGATCGAACGCCTCGCCAACCTGGACGCCCTGCCGTCCCCCTACGGCTTCCAGGTCACCTGCTTCCCGGTCAAGGTGGCCCGCGCGGGCGCCGGCTGGACCCGGGCTGTGGCGACGCTCGACGACTGATCCCCGTACGACGGACACACCGGAGGGGGCCGGCTCGCGCCGGCCCCCTCTGGTCTGTTCCCGGATACGGGATCCGGATCAGGGTTTGCCGTCGTGGTGGACCCGGCGCACCCGGATCTGCCAGTCGCCGTCGACCCGCACCAGCAGGTCCTCGCACCGGGTGGAGCGGTCGATGAGCGGGGCGCCGCCGCGGGACACGGCCATGAGGAGGGCGTAGCTGGTGGCGCGGACGGTGCCGTCGGCCTCCGGGGCGACGGTGAGCATGCCCATCCAGTGCCGGTGCTGCACGCCCCGGCGTTCCAGCTCGGCCTGGGCGCGGTGGATCACCGCGACGATGGCCTCGCGGCCGTGTGCGGGGTGGGGGTTGGCGTTGTTGGAGATGGTCGCGTCGACGGTGAAGGTGTCGCCCCACTCCTCCACCCGGCCCTCGTCGATGAGCCGCATGTGGCGGGCGTAGAAGTCCTGGATGTCGGCGTAGAGGGCGGCGGTCGTGTCGCCGGTCGGCGCGGTCGTGGTCGTGGTCATGGTGTCCTCAGCTCGGGATGGTGGCCGGGGCGGTGGTGTCGGCCGCGAACCAGGTGTTCAGGGCGCGGC
The DNA here is from genome assembly GCF_054072135.1 of Streptomyces kryoterrae. NCBI lineage: Bacteria > Bacillati > Actinomycetota > Actinomycetes > Kitasatosporales > Streptomycetaceae > Streptomyces > Streptomyces kryoterrae. Next base: position 3,278,097 of record NZ_CM133358.1, read on the forward strand.
GCAGGCCTGCGTGGTCGCGGCCGTCGGAACCGGCCCAGGCGACGTAGCCGTCGGGGCGGACCAGCGCCACCGCGAGGTCGCCTGTCTTGGCCCGGTCGTCGGGCCGGGCGGCGACGTGGCGCACGCGGTCGGCGCAGGACGCGGTGAACGGCGCGAGGGAGCCGCCGTCGGTGAGATCGAGCAGCAGGCCGTGCCCGGAGTGCAGCAGCCGGGCCACGGTGGTCGGTCCCTCGTCGGTGTGCACCCGCAGCGGCGGCATGCGCCGCCCCGACAGTGGGTGCCGGGCCGGGTCGGGGCCGTCGTCGTCCATGGGGTAGCGGATGTCCAGGCCGGTGATCATCTCCGCGATGTACGTGTTGACCTGGTCGAGGTCCATCAGCTCGCTGAACATGTCGCGCAGCGGGGTGATGCTGTCGGCGGGGTGCATCAGGGCGAGCTGGGCGCGCGTGTTCATGCAGACCCGGTGGGCGACCGGGTGGCGTTCGGCGTGGTAGGTGTCCAGCAGGCCGTCCGGGGCCCAGCCGCGCACGGTGGCGGCGAGCTTCCAGCCCAGGTTGAGGGCGTCCTGGACGCCGGTGTTGAGGCCCTGCCCGCCGGCCGGGAAGTGGACGTGCGCCGCGTCCCCGGCCAGCAGTACCCGGCCGCTGCGGTAGACCTCGGCCTGGCGGGTGGCGTTGCCGAAGCGGGACAACCACCGGGGGTCGGCGACGTCCAGGTCCAGGCCGGACACCCGCTTCGCGGTGGCGCGCAGCTCGTCCAGTGTCATCGGGACGTCCCGCGCCACCGGCTCGGTGTCGAACTCGACAGCGACGACCCGGAAGCACTCCTCGTCGAGCGGGATCAGCCCGAACAGCCCGCCGGGCAGCCTGCGCAGCTCGCGGGAGTCCGGCCGCTCGCCCAGGATCCGTACGTCGCCCAGGACCGCGTTGATGGTGGAGGCGGTGCCGGGGAAGTCGACGCCGGCGAGCTTGCGGACCAGGCTGCCGCCGCCGTCGCAGCCGACGAGGTAACCGGCGGACAGCGTGTAGGTGCCGTCCGGGCCGGTGATCTCGGCGGTGACGGCGTCGTCGTCCTGGGTGAGGCCGGTCAGGGCGTGGCCGCGCCGGATGTCGACGCCGAGTTCGGCGGCCCGTTCCTCCAGCAGCTCCTCGGTGCGCGACTGCGGGACCATCAGGGCGTAGGTGTGGTCACCGTCCAGCTTGGTGAGGTCGACCTTGCGCAGGCCCGCGAAGTGGCCCTTGGGCCACACCGGCGCCTGTTTCTCCACCTTGTCCAGCAGGCCGCGCTGCTCGAACACCTCGACGGTGCGGGCGTGCAGACCGAGGGCGCGGGACTGGCCGCTGGGTTCGGGGAGGCGCTCCAGGACGACGGTCCGCACCCCGGCCAGCCGCAGTTCGCAGGCCGCCATCAGCCCGACGGGACCGCCGCCGACGACGATCACTTCGGTGGCCGCAGCGGTCGTGTCGGTATTCACGGCTTGACCCCCACGAGGACGTAGTCGCTGCCGATGGTGCGGATGCGCCGGCCGCTCTCCACGCGGAACCCGGCCTTCTCCATCCAGGCGCGGCAGTCCTGCACCAGATACTCCGAACCGCCCGTCACCAGAGCGACGTTGAGGCTGCCGAGAATGGACGCGAGGTCGGGTTCGGCGTCGTCCAGCATCTGGTCGTAGACGACCACCGCGCCGCCGGGCGCGAGCGCCTGGTAGGCCCGGTCCAGCAGGAACTGGCGCTGCTCGGGCTCCCAGTCGTGCAGCACATGGCCGAAGACCAGTACGTCGGCGGCGGGCAGCGGGACGGTGAAGAAGTCGCCGGCGTGGAAGGTGATCCGGTCCGCCAGACCGAGTTCGGCCATGTGCTCGTCGAAGAACGGCTCCACCGCGGGCAGTTCGAAGACGCCGCCGGTCAACTGCGGGTGGGCGCCGGCCAGGGCGGCGGCGATATGGCCGCGGGCCCCGCCGACGTCGACGAAGGAGCCGTAGCGGCCCCAGGGCACGGCCTGGGCCAGCTCCGGGCCGACCAGGGCGTGTGCGGAGTCCATGTGGGCGAGGAAGCGCCGGGCGGCCTCCGGGTTCTGGTAGAGGCGCTCGAAGGCGCCGGGGCCGGCGGCCTGTTCGGCCTTGGGCTCGCCGTCGCGCAGTGCCTCGGTGAGCCGGCCCCACATCGCGTAGTGCCGGGCGGAGGCGGCGCGCGCGGAGTTGCCCAGGTAGTACGGGTTGTCGGGCACCAGGCAGGACGCGGCGCGCGGCGCGTTGACGTAACCCTCGCCGGTGCGCCGCACCAGGTCGAGCGCGGTCAGGGCGCGCAGGAAGTCCGCCAACAGCCGGGGATGCAGCCCCAGTCGCCCGGCGATCGCGTCCTCGTCCGCCGGCCCCTCGGCGAGCAGGTCGAACAGGCCGGTCTCGACGGCGCTGTGCAGGATCTTCGACTGGGCGTACGCGGTGTTGAGCCGCCCCAGCTCGATCACGTCGGCGTAAGGAACGCTGTCGGTTGTCATCGTGTCTCGTCTCCTTGAGTGCTTGGCGTGATCGGTCGTCGGACGGGTGGGTGACCCTGGCGGACCCGCCGGGCCGACACGGCACGGGGGCCGTCCGGCCTACTCGACTTGGCGGCTGGCCGGCCGGCGCGGCGCCGCTTGACTCGGCTTGGCGGTCGGCCAGCCCGGCTTTGGGCGGCCGGTCGGGCGGTCAGGCAGACGGCCGGTCAGGCGGTCGGCCGGGCGGGCGGTCGGTCGGGCGGTCGGTCGGGCGGGCGGTCGGTCGGGCGGGCGGTCGGTCGGTCGGTCGGTCGGTCGGTCGGTCGGTCGGTCGGTCAGCCCGGCTTAGCGGTCGGTCCGCTCGGTACGGCACTCGGCCGGCTCTGCGGTCTGTCTGGGGGCGGTCTGGCCCAGCGGCCGGGTCCGGTTCAACGGCCCAGGCTGGAGCCGCCGTTGGCTTCCTGCCCGGCCGGCAGGACGTAGTCGTGCACGGAGCCGGGCGTGCCGGCGCGCAGGACGTCGCCGATAGCCCTCGGCGTCGCCCGCGCAGATCTCCAGGGCGACGAGGTAGTCCATCAGCCGGCGCAGCGCGGACGGGCCGGCGCCGGTGTGCGCGGCCAGCCGGGCGCTGTCGACGGGGTCCGGGCCGGCGAGCAGTTCGGGGATGCCGAGGGCGACGGCGGCGCGGGCGGCCCAGGAGCCGACGACGAGCTCCGTCATCCGCTGGGCAGGCGGTGGAGCGGAACCCGTGGTGTGCGCGGGCGCGTCGGGTCGGGAGGTGTGCTGCACGGTCAGTCTGTCCTGTCTGTCACGTGGTGATCAGGGGTCGTTACGGGGGTGACGTGTCCGGGGAGCGGCAGTCCCTCCGCGCGGATGAGGTCGGCGGCGCGGGCCAGTTGGCGCCGGTCCTCGTCGGGGCCCTTGGGCACCGCGGGCAGCAGGGCCACGGCGGCGGACTCACCCGTGCGGACCCGGCGGTGGCGGCGGGCCAGCCCGGAGAGCAGCTGGCCGGGGCCGGTCTCGACGAGGAGCAGGGGGCCGGTGGCGAGCAGGTCGTCCAGGGCGGCCCAGAACAGCACCGGGTCGGCCGGGTGGTTGGCCCAGAACGCGGGGTCGGTGGCCTGTGCGTCGGTGAGGCGCGCGGCGGCGTAGGCAGACCAGAGGGCGGTCCCGGGGGCCTGGAGACGCACCCCGGCGTAGGCCTCCGTACCGCAGGCGGAGCGTACGGCCGGACTGTGGAAGGCGGTGGTCGCCCGGACCTCGCGGCAGGTCAGCCCGGCCGCACGCAACTTCTCGGTCACGTCGGCGAGTTGCGGGGCGGGTCCGGCCAGCATGGTCTGGCGCGGGGCGTTGACGGCGCCGACGACGACGTCGCCGTAGAGGTACGGCCGCAGTTCGGCGGCGGAGGCGGCGACGGCGAGCATCCCGCCGGGCGGCAGGGTGGCCAGCCGCCGGGCGCGGTCCCACATGAGGCCCATGGCGTCCTCGGGCGTGAACACCCCGGCGAGGGCGCCCGCGGCCAGTTCACCGGCGCTGTGGCCGAGCAGGGCGACGGGGGCGGCGCCCCAGCGGCGCACCATCTCGGCCAGCGCGTAGTCGATCGCGAACAGCAGCGGCTGCGACCGGGTCACATGGTCGAGGTCGACGCCGGGCCGCGGGGCGAGCCAGTCGTCGCGCAGCCTGCGCCCGTCCGCGCCGAGCGCGGCGAAGAGGGCGTCGAGGGCCTCGGTGAAGCCCGGTTCCCAGTCGTGGAGTCCGGCCGCCATACGGATGTGCTGCGAGCCCTGGCCGGGCAGCAGGAACGCCACCGGCCGACCGGCTCCGGTTTCGCGTGTCACGTGTTTCCCTCCGTGTGGGGCCACCGACCGGTCCACCGCCGCCGACCGGGCCGTTCTTCCGCTCAAGGCTCGCCACGCGTCCTCGAATCGCCCTCGAACCGGAGTGGAGTGAAGTGGAGTGGAGTGGGTGGAGTGCGGACGCCCGGGCGGGGCGGACTGCGTTCTGGACCTGTCGTCACCTTCCCGTCGTCCGGGCGGATGGGTCCGTGCCTGGCGTCGCCGGGCGGGCGGGAGGTCGACGACAGGCCCTAGCGGGCTTCCAGGCCAGGTCGAGCCCCGTTCGAGGGGAGCCGGTGACAGTGACGGCATGACGTTCGACGATCTGTACATCGCCGGGTGCGCCGCCTTCCTCCCTCCCGAGGTGACGGCCGAGGAAGCGGTGGCCCGGGGCGAGTGCTCCGCCGCCGAGGCCGCGCGCACCGGCATCACCTCCGTGACCGTCGCGGCCCCCACCGACTCCGGCCCGGCCCTGGCCGCCAGAGCCGCGACGCGCGCGCTGGACCGGGCCGGACACCACCCCTCGGACATCGGGCTGGTGCTGCACGCGACGCTCTACGACCAGGGGCACGACCTGTGGTCCTCAGCCGCGTACGTGCAGTCCCTGGCGCTGCCCGGGGAGCACGAGCCGTGCCCGGCCCTGGAGGTGCGCCAGGTCTCCAACGGGGGCATGGGGGCGGTGGAGTTGGGCGCGGCCTTCCTGCGGGCGGGCACCGTGCGGCCCGCCGTACTGCTGACGGCCGGCGACGTGTTCGGGCCGCCCGGGTTCGACCGGTGGCACAGCGACCCCGGCACCGTGTACGCGGACGGCGGGGCCGCACTGGTGCTCAGCCGCACGGGCGGCTTCGCCCGGCTGCGCAGCCTGGTGACGGTGTCCGAGCCCCGGCTGGAGGGCATGCACCGCGGCGACCATCCCTTCGCGCTGCCCGAGGAGGGGCCGCGGCGGGTGGACCTGGACGAGTGCAAGCGGCAGTTCCTGGACCGGGTGGGCCGGCAGTCGGCGATCGCGTGGGTGTCGGGCGGCCAGCGCCGGGCGCTGACCCGGGCACTGGAGGAGGCGGGGGTCGAGCTGACGGACATCGACCGCTTCGTGCTCCCGCATCTGGGCCGGCGGCGGCTGGAGGCCACCTACTTCCGCCCGTTCGGCATCGACCCCGAGCGGACGACCTGGCCATGGAGCCGGCGGGTCGGGCATCTCGGCGGCGGCGACCAGTTCGCGGGCCTCGCGCACCTGGTGGAGACCAAGCAGATCGTCCCGGGCGACCGGGTGCTCCTGGTGGGCGTCGGCGCGGGCTTCACCTGGTCCGCGGCGGTGGTGGAGATCGACGAGGTTCCGTACTGGTCCGACGCGACGACGTGAGGGGACGGCCGGGGGCGGGTGGTGTACGACGCCACCAGGCCCTGTCGTCGTGCTCGCGCCGTACGCCCGATGGGCGGCCCCGTGGGCAGGGGGTGCCGTTTCGGGGCGGTGGGGGGAGCGGCGACAGGGCCTGGGACGAACAGCGGCGGGGATCGGATGTCGTGCGGCGGCGGGGAGGAGGGGTCAGGCTCCTGACCGCCTCCGGTCAGACCACGCCGACGAGGCGGGCCGACTCGGCGGCCGGGGCCCACTGGGCGGCCTCGGCGTCCAGGGCGGGCTCGGAAGCGAGCACCGCCTGGTGCAGGTCGTGGATGCGGGTGGAGGGGTCGAGGCCGAGTTCGTCGATGAACGACGTACGCAGCTTGCGGTACACACCCAGGGCCTGTGCCCTGCGTCCGGACCGGTACAGGGCCAGCATTAACTGGGCGTGGAGATTCTCGTTGAGCGGGAACTCCGCGACCAGCGCGGCCAGTTCACTGAGCACCTCGTGATGCCGGCCCAGCCGCAGATCGGCCTCGATGCGCTGCTCCAGCGCGCCCAGCCGGCACTCGCGCAGCCTTACGGCCTCCACCTCGAGCAGCGGCCCGGTCGGTACGTCGACGAGGGCGTCGTCGCGCCACAGGGCGAGCGCGGCGCGCAGGGTGTCGGCGGCTTCCAGGGCCTCGCCCCTGGCCAGGAACTGGCGGCCGGCCGCGCAGAGTTCCTCGAAGCGGTCGAGGTCGACCGCGCCGCAGGGCAGCTGGAGCTTGTATCCGCCCGGGTAGGTGGCGAGCATCCGCTTGGCCTCCGGCATACCGCCGTCGAGCGCGGCGGCCAGCAGTTTGCGCAGCAGCAGGATGTAGGTCTGGAGTGTCGTGGCGGCGCTGGCGGGTGGCTTCTCGCCCCACAGTTCACGCATCAGCGCCGAGGTGGAGACGACGTGATTGGCGTGCAGGACGAGCAATCCGAGCACCTTGCGGGGTTTCGGGGCCGTGGGGACGACGGAGCGTCCGCCGATTCTGACGTCGAGTGTTCCAAGAACGCGGGCAATCACTGGCGCCTCCGAGGATGTGGAGATTCTCGTACTGGACTGCCGAAAGAACGGTGCAATCACATGCGCGTGGAAATTCAAGGCGCGGCAATACCCCCCGTATTAAGGCCCGCTATCTCAATGAATTGCTGAGGGCAGAATTCACCCCCGCGGTCACCGGCATCTTAATACGAACACATCGCCGAATACGTCAATTGTTCTTAAAGTTTGCCTTTGTCTGTCTTCGGGTAATAAAGCGCCCTCCGCAGTTGACGCACGCAAGGTGATCGCACGGCGTCGCCACTTCGCGGAGGGCGCTTCCCCGTCCGGAGCAGGGTCGGTGTCGGACGGCGTGGGTCAGACGCCGGCGGCCAGCCGCTCGTTGACGGCGGCCAGGAACAGCCTCGGTGTCTCCGCCGCGCCCAGGACGTCGTCGTCCAGGGCGATCCCGAAGTCGCGCTGGACTCGGCCCGCGGTCTCCAGGAGCGCGAGCGAGTCGTAGCCGAGGTCGGTGAAGGGGGTGTCGGATATGTCACTGCTGAGGTCGACACCCTCGTCCTCGCCCGCGCTCTCGCGCAGGATCCCGACGAGCTCCTCCAGGGTCAGTTCGGTCATCTCTGATTCCTTCCTGCCGTGCGATCGTCCTGCCGTGCGGTTCGTTCCGCCGTGCGGTCTGTTCACTGGTCGCCGGAAGACTCCGTCAGCACCAGCGCGCTGGTGAACCCGCCCTCTCCGCGGGCGAGTACGAGGGCCGTGCGCACCCGGTGTTCGCGGGGTCCGCGGGTCACCAGGTCGATGCCGTAGTCGTCGGCCGCCTCGGTGACGGGCCCGGCCGGCGGGAGCACGCCGTGGCGCATGCTCATGAGCGCGGCCACCACGTCGAGGGGCGCCCCGCCCGAGTTCAGCCGTCCGGTCAGCGCCTTCGGCGCACACACCGGCACCCCGCGCGGCCCGAAGACGGCACTGATCGCCGCCGCCTCCGCGCGGTCCAGGTCGGGCGACCCGGCCGCGTCGGCGAACACGGCGTCCACCTGGTCCGGCGTCACGCCCGCGTCCGCCAGCGCCCGTTCGACGACCCGGCGCAGGGCGGGCGGGCGGGCGGAGCCCGGCGCGGGGTCGAGACCGGCGGCGTAGCCGGCGACGGTGCCGTAGGGGCGGGCGCCGCCCCGGCGTCGTACGGCGTCCGCGTCCTCGACCACGAGGATCGCCCCGCCCTCGCCGGGAACATGGCCGCACGCGCGCGTGGAGAACGGCAGATAGGCGTCGTCGGCCTTCTCCCGGGTGCTGATCCGCTCGGTGGAGAGGTGGGCGATCCAGCCCCACGGGCACAGGGAGCTGTCGACGGCGCCGCTGATCATCAGCGGGGTGCCCCGGCGGATGTTCCGGCGGGCCTGGCCGAGGGCGTCCAGCCCGCCGGCCTGCTCGCCGACGACGACGCCGCTCGGGCCGCGCATGCCGTTGCGGATGGAGATCTGGCCGGTGTTCACCGCGTAGAACCAGGCGAAGGACTGGTAGGCGCTGACGTGTTCGGGGCCCTTGCTCCACAGGTTCTGCAGCTCGCGCTGCCCGAACTCGTAGCCGCCGGAGGCGCTGGCGGTCACCACGCCCATGTCGTAGTCCGGCAGCGCGGCCGGGTCGACGCCGGCGTCCGCGAGTGCCCAGTCGGCGGCGACCAGTGCCATCCGCGTCATCCGGTCGGTCTGCGGCAGCAGACGGTTGGGCAGGTGCTCGGCGGCGTCGAACGCCGCCTCCGGGACCTGGCCGGCGAGCCGGGCCGGATAGGGCTCGGGGTCGAACCGCTCCAGCGGGCGGATCCCGCCCTCGGCGCGCAGGGTCGCCGCCCAGAACTCGTCGGTGCCCACGCCGTTGGGCGCGATCACCCCGAGTCCGGTCACCACGGCGGTCGGTGTCATACGGCGCTCCTCTCGGGCCGGGTGAGCACCAGGGCGCTCTGGAATCCGCCGAAGCCGCTGCCGATGCTGAGGATCGCGTCGACCCGCTTCTCCCGTGCGACGAGCGGGATGTAGTCCAGGTCCAGTTCCGGGTCCGGTTCGTGGAGGTTGGCGGTCGGGGGCAGCAGTTCGTGCTCGACGGCCAGGGCGCAGGCGGCGGCCTCCAGGGCTCCGATGGCGCCCAGGGAATGTCCGATCATCGACTTGATGGAGCTCATCGGGGTCGCGTACGCGTGCTCGCCCAGGGCGCGCTTGACGGCGGCCGTCTCGTGGCGGTCGTTCTGCTTGGTACCGGAGCCGTGCGCGTTGACGTAACCGATGCTCCCGGGGGCGGTCCGGGCGTCGTCGAGGGCCGCGCGGATCGCCTCGGCCATCTCCCGCCCGTCCGCCTTCAGACCGGTCATGTGGTACGCGTTGCTGCGGGTGGCGAAGCCGGCGACCTCGGCGTAGACGTGCGCGCCGCGGCGCCGGGCGTGCTCGTACTCCTCCAGCACCATCACCGCGGCGCCCTCGCCGAGCACGAAACCGTCGCGGGTGCGGTCGAAGGGGCGGGAGGCGGTGGTGGGGTCGTCGTTGCGCGGCGACGTCGCCTTGATCGCGTCGAAGCAGGCGACCGTGATGGGCGAGATGGGCGCGTCGGTGGCACCGGCCAGGACGACGTCCGCCGACCCCTCGCGGATCAGCTCCAGGGCGTGGCCAAGGGAGTCCAGGCCCGAGGTGCAGCCGTCGGAGACGACGGTGGCCGGACCCTCGGCGCCCGCCGCCCAGGCCACCTCGGTGGCCAGGGAACCGGGCACGAACTGCGCGTACAGGTGCGGCGAGGTGTAGGCGTGGTCGACCACCCACGCGCGGCCGGAGTCGCTGACGACCGCGTACTCGCGCTCCAGGCTCATGGAGCATCCGACGGCGCTGCCGATGACCACTCCGACGCGGTCCGGGTCCGGCCGCGCGTCGTCGATGCCGCTGTCCGCGAGCGCCTCCCGGGCGCTGACCACGGCCAGCTGCGCCGCCCGGTCCATGCGCCGTACCTCCCGCGGGGACAGTCCATGCGTGGTGGGATCGAAATCACATTCCGCGGCAATGCGGGACCGATACCCGTCGGCGTTGAAGAGACTGATTTTCCGAGTTGCGGTCCTACCGGCCGAAAGGGCCTCCCAAAAGGCCTTGACTCCGATACCGCCGGGCGCTGCCACACCGATTCCGGTGATTACGACTCTTCGCCTCATGACCTTCCCCGTGATATTACGGAATCATTTCGGCCAACAGGAACATTGGCTCAACCGAGGCTCCTGCCAACGACTCGAAGTCACCTAGAGAGCACCTAGAGGGGCCGGGCCGGGGAGTGCCGAGCTGCTCTTATCCTGGACACCGGCCCTACATCGAGCGACGGAGCACCTTCCATGTACTTCACGGACCGCGGCATCGAGGAACTGGAGAAGAGGCGCGGCGAGGAGGAGGTCACCTTCGAGTGGCTCGCCGAGCAGCTGCGGACGTTCGTCGACCTGAACCCGGACTTCGAGGTCCCGGTGGAGCGGCTGGCGACCTGGCTGGCCCGGCTGGACGACGACGAGGACGAGGAGTGACGAGCGGGCGGGCGAGGCGGGCGGCTCCGGTCCGGGTGTCTTGACTTTCCGTGACCGCGATATATCGTGAATAGCGGAAGACGCGATATGGCGTGTCGTGACGTACCCGGTCGTCGGCCTGCCGTTCGTCAGCCCGTCCGTTCACCAAGGGGGTCCGCACCATGTCCATCACATCCGCGTCCGAGTGGTCCGTCAAAGAGCCCGGCAACCTCGCCTTCGCCGAGCCCATCACGGACCTGCGGGTACGCATCGTCAACGGAACGGTGAACGTGGTGGGCACGGAGGAGAGTTCCGCCCGTCTGGAGGTCACCGAGATCGAGGGCCCACCCCTGGTGGTGACCCAGGAGGACGGCGTCCTGACCGTGGCGTACGAGGACCTGCCCTGGAAGGGCTTCCTCAAGTGGCTGGACCGCAAGAGCTGGCGCCGCACCGCGGTGGTGTCCCTGACCGTCCCGGCCGCCGCGCGCGTCGAGGTGGGCGTGGTCGGGGCCGCAGCGGTCGTCTCGGGAGTCGCCGGGGCGACGGTGGTCAAGGGCGTCACCGGCGACACGACACTCGTCGGCCTCTCCGGGCCGGTCCGCGCCGACACGGTCTCGGGCAGCCTGGAGGCCCAGGCGGTCACGGGCGACCTGCGCTTCAACTCCGTCTCCGGCGACCTCACCGTCGTCGAGGGCTCCGGCCCCTCGGTGCGCGCGGAGTCGGTGAGCGGCTCGATGATCGTCGACCTCGACCCGGAGGGCCCGACGGACGTACAGCTGACGAACGTCTCGGGCGAGATCGCCATCCGGCTCCCGCATCCGGCGGACGCCGACGTGGAGGCGAACACGGCGAGCGGCCGGATCTCGAACGCCTTCGACGACCTCCGCGTCCACGGCCAGTGGGGCGCCCACCGCGTCACGGGCCGGCTGGGCGCGGGCACCGGCAAGCTCCGGGCGACGACGGTCTCCGGCTCGATCGCCCTGCTCCGCCGCCCCCAGCCGGAGGACGAACCGGCCGACTCCGCCCCCGGGGACACCTCCGGTCCGACGAACAAGAAGGTGCTCTGACATGCCTCCCGTCTTCGCCCACGGCCGCCTGCGCCTCTACCTGCTGAAGCTGCTGGACGAGGCTCCCCGCCACGGCTACGAGGTGATCCGCCTCCTGGAGGAACGCTTCCAGGGGTTGTACGCGCCGTCGGCGGGCACCGTGTACCCCCGCCTGGCCAAGCTGCAGACCGAGGGCCTGGTCACGCACACCACCGAGGGCGGCCGCAAGGTGTACGCCATCACGGACGCGGGCCGCGCCGAACTGGCCGACCGCAGCGGCGAGTTGGCCGACCTGGAACTGGAGATCCGCGACTCGGTCGCCGAACTCGCCGCCGAGATCCGGGCCGACGTCCGGGGCGCGGCGGGCGACCTGCGCCGGGAGGTGCGCGCGGCGGCGAGCGAGGCCCGCGGCACTCCCGGAGCCGCGCGGAGCACACCGTGGGAGTACGGGGACCACACCGACGCCGGCGACAAGGAGTCGTGGCGTGCCGCGAAGGAGGAGATGCGGCGCGCCAAGCAGGAGTGGAAGGAGCAGGCCCGGCGCGCGAAGGACGAGAGCCGCCGGGCCCGCGAGGAGGCCCAGCGGGCCAGGCGCCAGGCGAAGGAGGCCCAGGACAACGCCCGTGCGCAGGCCCAGGAGGAGGTGCAGCGCATCGCCCGGCGCGTCCAGGAACAGGTCCAGGACCACTTCAGCAGGGGCGACTGGCCGACGGGGGTCCGGGAGGGCCTGACCGAACTGGCCAAGGAGTTCGGCGAGTTCGGGAAGGACTTCGGCAAGAACCTCGGCAAGGACATCGGCTTCCCCCGCCCCGGCGGCACCACGACGGCCACGGCACCGGAACCGGAGCGCCCGCAGTACACGGACACTCCCCCGGACTTCCCCGCCGGCTACGAACCGTCCTGGGCCCACGAGGACTCCACCGGCGACCCGGCCCGCGACCTGGACCGCCTGCTCGACCGCTTCCGCGACGGCATCCGCGACACGGCCCGCGACCACAGCGTCACGGAACCCCAACTCCACGAGATCCGCGGCCACTTGTCCGCGGCGGCGACACTGGTGGAGGCGGCACTGCGGACGCCGAAGGCGTGAGAGAGGGCGCGGCCGAGACGCAGGGCACCACACCGGGTCGCGTCCCGCCTCATGGTACGAACAACCTCACTCGACGCGTTCCGGTGAGCCGCGCGCCGACCGCCCATGGGGGCACGGCTCCCGCTCCGCGCCCGGCCGACCTGCCGGTCAGCACCACGGATGCCCCCGAGCCGCCACGGCCCGGCGGTGCCCTCGGCGTTCCGTGCGGTTGATCGGCTCAACCACCTGGCGGACCCCGCCCCACCCCGAACCCCGTCTCAACCCGCCGCGCAGGCCCGCCGCCTCAGCCCGCCTTCGCCTCGCCCCCGCCGTACAGCACACGGCTCAGGGCCTCGTACGTGACTCCCTGATCGGCGAGGGCCTCCGCCGGTACGCCGGGGCGGGCCGTGAGGGCGAGGAGGATGTGCTCGTCGCCGATCCGGCGGTCCCGGTGGGCCACCGCGATGCGCAGGCACCTCTCCAGCACCTCCTTGGCGTCCCGGCTGAAGGTGCGGCGCCCCGACAACCACCCCCGGTCCCGGCGGTCGCCGGACATCGCGCCGACGCCGTGCACCTCCTCGACCCGGGAGACGATGTCGGAGACGTCGATTCCGAGCCCGGCGAGGGCATCGGCCTCGGCCTGGGACAGTCCGGCGCGGCGCCGGGCGTCGGCCAGAGCGTCCTTCACCGACTCCTTGCGGTCGGCGAGTCCGAGCGAAGCCAGGGCGAAGGAGGCCCTGCTCGCCTCGCGGTCGAGCAGCGCGAGCAGCAGGTGCTCGGCATCGACGGACCGACTGCCGGCGCGCTCGGAGTGCTCGACGGCACCCTGGACCACAGCACGCGCATCGCTCGTGAACCGTTCGAACATCACTGCCTCCCGTATTTCTTGTGCACGGCCTGCCTGCTGACACCGAGCTCCGCGGCGATCTCCTGCCACGACCAGCCCTGATTGCGCGCACTGCGCACCTGCACGGACTCCAGCTGCTCGACCAGCTTCCGCAGAGCGGAGACGGCCCGCAGCCCGATCCGCGGATCGCGGTCACCCGCGCGCTCGGCGAGATCTGTTGCTTCGGTCATGACGTCAACTTAGGTTGACATCATCGACATTGTCAACCCTAGTTGACATGCGGAGTGCCGCGAACACACGAACGGCGGGCCCGGAAACCCGGGCCCACCGCAGTGAGATGTACAGACGTACGTGATGGAGGTCAGGAGGTGGTGAGGACGATCTTGCCGAACAGGTCACCGGACTCAAGGCGTTCGAAGCCCTCGCGGGCCCGGTCCAGCGGGAGCACCTCGTCGATGACGGGACGTACGCCGGTGGTGGCGCAGAACGACAACAGGTCCTCCAGCTCGTCCTTCGTGCCCATCGTGGAGCCGACGACCTTGAGTTCGAGGAAGAAGATGCGGGTCAGTTCGGCGTGCGAGGGGCGGTCGCCGCTGGTGGCGCCCGAGATGACGAGCGTGCCGCCGGGCCGCAGCGACTTGACCGAGTGCGACCAGGTGGCCGCCCCGACCGTCTCGATCACGGCGTCCACGCGCTGCGGCAGCCGCGCCCCGGACTCCACCGCCTCGACGGCGCCCAGTTCCACCGCCCGCTTCCGCTTGGCCTCGTCCCGGCTGGTGGCGAAGACCCGCAGGCCCGCCGCCTTGCCGAGCACGATCGCGGCGGTCGCGACACCGCCGCCGGCGCCCTGCACGAGCACCGAGTCGCCGGGGCGTACACCCGCGTTGGTGAAGAGCATGCGGTACGCCGTCAGCCAGGCGGTGGGCAGACAGGCGGCCTCCGCGAAGGAGAGCTCCTTGGGCTTGGGCAGGACGTTCCACGCCGGTACGGCGACCTGCTCGGCGAAGGTGCCCTGGTAGCGCTCGGTGAGGATGGAACGGGGTTCCCTGGGGCCGACGCCGTGGCCCGTCTGGCCGATGACGGAGTGCAGGACGACCTCGTTGCCGTCCGCGTCGACGCCGGCGGCGTCGCAGCCGAGGATCATCGGCAGCCGGTCCTCGGGGAGTCCGACGCCGCGCAGGGACCAGAGGTCGTGATGGTTGAGCGAGGCGGCCCTGACGTCGACCGTCGCCCAGCCGGGGCGCGTCTCGGGGGCTGGGCGGTCACCCAACTCCAGCCCGTCGAGCGGGTGGTCGGGGTCGATACGGGCGGCGTAGGCAGCGAACATGACCTTGACGATAGGGGCCCGGCGGAGCCGGGGGAACGAGGCGGCACTGTGACACACGCCCTGTTGATTAACCCCGGCCGCCCCGAACCCCCGCTCCTCAAACGCCAGAGAGGCCAACTACCAGCACCGGCCCGCATTTCCAGCCCGTCCGGCGATTGAGGACGAGGCCCCTTCAGGGCCGAAGCGGGGGTCTGGGGGCGCAGCCCCCAGGGATGAGACGGACAGCGCCACCGCTGGACACAAGCCTCAGCGGCGAGCGACCCCCTCCGCCCGAGCCGCCGCAGCGACCGCCGCCGTCACCGCCGGAGCGACCCGCGGGTCGAACGGCGACGGAATCACGTAATCGGCGGCCAGATCCTCACCCACGACAGCCGCGAGCGCGTCCGCCGCCGCGATCTTCATCCCCTCGGTGATCCGCGAAGCCCGCACCTGCAGCGCCCCCGCGAAGATCCCCGGGAACGCCAGCACGTTGTTGATCTGGTTCGGGAAGTCCGAGCGCCCGGTCGCGACGACCGCCGCGTACCTGTGCGCCACGTCCGGGTGAACCTCGGGGTCCGGGTTGGCCATCGCGAACACGAACGCGTCCTTGGCCATCGAAGCCACCGCCGCCTCCGGGACCGTACCGCCGGAGACGCCGATGAAGACGTCGGCGCCCGCCAGGGCGCTCTCCAGCGACCCCGTCAGCCCGGCCCTGTTCGTCAGCTCGGCCAGCTCGCGCTTGACCGGGGTGAGGTCGTCCCGGTCCGCCGAGACGATGCCCTTCCGGTCGGCGACGGCGACATCGCCGAGCCCCGCCTCCAGGAGGAACTTCGCGATGGCGACGCCCGCCGCGCCCGCGCCCGAGATGACGCCCCGCAGCTCCCCGAGCTCCCGCCCGGTGAGCTTCGCCGCGTTGCGCAGGGCCGCCAGTGTCACGACCGCCGTGCCGTGCTGGTCGTCGTGGAAGACGGGGATGTCCAGCTGCTCCTGGAGCCGCCGCTCGATCTCGAAGCACCGCGGTGCCGAGATGTCCTCCAGGTTGATCCCACCGAAGGACGGCGCCAGCCGGACCACCGTCTCGATGATCTCGTCCACGCCCGTGCAGGCCAGCGCGATCGGGACCGCGTCCACGCCGCCGAACTGCTTGAACAGGATCGCCTTGCCCTCCATCACCGGGAGGGAGGCCTCGGGGCCGATGTCCCCGAGTCCGAGGACCGCCGTACCGTCCGTGACGACCGCGACGACGGACGACTTCCAGGTGTAGTCGTTGACGAGGTCGGGCTGCTCGGCGATGGCGGTGCACACCCGGGCCACACCGGGCGTGTACGCGAGGGACAGGTCGTCCTTGTCACGGATCGGCACGGTGGCCTGCACGGCCATCTTGCCGCCCCGGTGCAGGGCGAACGCCGGGTCGAACTCGACGGCGTCACTGCCGGTGTCGATGTCGCTGCGAGGATTGACGATCTCCGCTGCCACTTTGTTGTACCCCTTAGGTCTTCACGGTTTGAGGGTGGCCACTCCTGGTGAGGGGTGGGCGGGCACCGCGCAAGGCCCCGGTGAGTGATGCGCACGGGCACGAACGCGACGGGCGCGCCGCACACGCGCCCTGAGCCCCTGATGAGGGGTGTAAAGAACCTTCTTACCGGACGGAGGACACCGCCGACGACCCCACGGCGCGAAGGTCACACGGGGGCGACACGACTCATCACTACACATGGCCACATACCCGGGCATGATCGATCAAATGGAGAAGCGGGTCGGCGGCGAGCCGGGCACCGTGACGAGACCGAGTCGAGACCCTGTCGGGCCACGAACGGGGCCACGGGGGCCACGAACGGGGCCACGAGCCGGGGCGGAGTCCTTCCGCGGCCGTGCGTACGGATGCAACAGCCGCTCACCTGGCGAGATACGCCGAAGGTCTTCCGGCCGGAACGAATGATTCCCGTAGAAGATCCGGGAAGGTCCGGCTCTGATGCACCGACCTGACGCTCTACGGGGGTCACCCGTTATCCGATTTTGACATAGCCGGTCGTCTGAATGCCTCCGCCCGAATGGCAAGATGCCGTAATCACACAAGGTCGCGACACTCAAAGATGTGTGCACCAGTCGACCGACCCGCCGGCATCGTCCGCCCCCTGGGCGGGCGCCGGCCCCAATGGCTCACCATCCATCGCCGGAGGAACCCACCATGACCGCAAGCTCCACCCTTCGTACGACCGCAGCGCACAACCGGCTAGCCGCGGTCGGTGCGATCGCGGTCGCGGGCGCACTGCTGCTCACCGGATGCGGTGACCAGACCAAGGACAAGGGCACCGGCTCGGAGAGCGCCTCGACGAGCTCCGCCCCGCTGGCCGCCAAGCTGCCCCAGGCGATCCGGGACAAGGGCGTCGTCACGGTCGGCTCGGACATCGCGTACGCGCCGGTCGAGTTCAAGGACGACTCCGGCAAGACGGTCGGTATCGACCCGGACCTCGCGGACGCCATGGGCAAGCAGCTCGGCGTGAAGTTCGAGTTCCAGAACGGCACCTTCGACACCCTGATCACGGGCCTGCGCTCCAAGCGGTACGACATCGCCATGTCCGCGATGACCGACACCAAGGACCGCCAGGAGGGCACCGAGAACGGCAAGAAGGTCGGCGAGGGCGTCGACTTCGTCGACTACTTCACCGCCGGTGTGTCGATCTACACCAAGAAGGGCGACGACCAGGGCATCAAGAGCTGGTCCGACCTGTGCGGCAAGAAGATCGCGGTCCAGCGCGGCACGGTCTCGGAGGACCTCGCCAAGGCCGAGACGAAGAAGTGTACGGGCGGCAAGAAGATCGCCATCGAGCCGTACGACAACGACCAGCAGGCCCAGACCCGGGTGCGCGCGGGCGGCGCAGACGCCGGCTCCTCCGACTTCCCGGTCACGGCGTACGCGGTGAAGACCTCGGGCGGCGGCAACGACTTCCAGGTCGTCGGCGAGCAGGTCGAGGCGGCGCCGTACGGCATCGCGGTCGCCAAGTCGAGCACGCAGCTGCGGGACGCCCTGCAGGCGGCGCTCGACGCGATCATCAAGAACGGCGAGTACGCCAAGATCATCGCCAAGTGGGGCGTCGAGGACGGCGCCGTGACCTCGGCCACCGTCAACGGCGGCAAGTGACCCGAGGCTCACGGAAGCTACGGGCACTGAAAGGCAACACCCGTGACTGTTGACATCGACAAGGCGACAGGACCGGCGGACACTCCCCCGGCCGGACCGGAGGCCATCAAGGCCATCCCGGTCCGGCACTACGGGCGGTACGTCTCGGCCGTCGTCGCGATCGCGCTCTTCGTCGCGATCGTCTACGCGTTCGCCCAGGGCAACATCAACTGGGGCGCCGTACCGGACTACTTCTTCGACGACCGGATCATCACGGGCGTCTGGAAGACCCTTCTGCTGACGGTGCTCTCGATGGTGATCGGCATCGTCGGCGGCATCCTGCTCGCCGTCATGCGGCTGTCGAAGAACCCGGTGACCTCGACCATCGCCTGGTTCTACATCTGGTTCTTCCGCGGCACCCCGGTCCTGGTCCAGCTCGTCGTCTGGTTCAACCTGGGCCTGGTCTTCACCTACATCAACCTCGGTCCGATCTACAAGGACTACTGGTCCAGCTTCATGACGCCGCTGCTGACGGCGCTCCTGGGCCTGGGCCTGAACGAGGCCGCCTACATGGCGGAGATCTGCCGCGCCGGCCTCCTTTCGGTCGACGAGGGCCAGACCGAGGCCTCGCACGCCCTGGGCATGAGCCACGCCAAGACCCTGCGCCGGATCGTGATCCCGCAGGCGATGCGCGTGATCGTGCCGCCCACGGGCAACGAGGTCATCAACATGCTGAAGACGACCTCGCTGGTGTCGGTGGTCCAGTTCGCCGAACTGTTCCGCTACGCACAGGACATCGGGCAGACCTCCGGTGCCCCGGTGGAGATGTACTTCCTCGCCGCGGCCTGGTACCTGATCCTCACCTCGGTCCTCAGCGTCGGCCAGTACTACATCGAGCGGTACTACGCGCGCGGTTCCAGCCGTACGCTCGCGGACACGCCGTTCCAGAAGATCAAGGCCAATTTGCTCTCCCTCTCCGGCTACCGGCGGTGACCCCATGAACCCAGTGGAGAAGACCGGCGGCGCCCACGCCATGGTCAAGTCCGAAGGCGTCCACAAGTCCTTCGGCCCCGTCGAGGTCCTCAAGGGCATCGACCTGGAGGTGAAGTCGGGCGAGGTGTTCTGCCTCATCGGCCCCTCCGGCTCCGGCAAGTCGACGTTCCTCCGGTGCATCAACCACCTGGAGAAGGTCAACGCCGGGCGCCTGTACGTCGACGGCGAGCTGGTCGGCTACCGCCAGAAGGGCGACAAGCTGTACGAGCTGAAGGACAGCGAGGTCGCGCTGAAGCGGCGGGACATCGGCATGGTGTTCCAGCGCTTCAACCTGTTCCCGCACATGACCTCGCTGGAGAACGTCATGGAGGCCCCGGTCCAGGTCAAGGGGGTCAACAAGGCGCAGGCCCGTGAGCGTGCGGGCCAGCTCCTGGAGCGCGTGGGCCTGGCCGACAAGGCCGGCAACTACCCCTCGCAGCTCTCCGGCGGCCAGCAGCAGCGCGTCGCCATCGCCCGGGCCCTGGCCATGGACCCGAAGCTGATGCTGTTCGACGAGCCGACCTCGGCCCTGGACCCGGAGCTGGTCGGTGACGTCCTCGACGTCATGCGCGACCTGGCCGAGTCCGGTATGACGATGGTCGTCGTCACCCACGAGATGGGCTTCGCCCGCGAGGTGGGCGACAGCCTCGTCTTCATGGACGGCGGCGTGGTCGTCGAGTCCGGCAACCCGCGCGACGTCCTGACGAACCCGCAGCACGAACGGACACAGTCCTTCCTGTCCAAGGTGCTCTGACGACGGCGGACAAACATGCGCAGGGGCGGTACGAGATCCTCGTACCGCCCCTTCCCTGTTGCCGAGCTACTTGAGCGCGAGCAGCAGCGTGTCCGAGGGTGAGCACCACACGGGACGTGCCTCCGCGAACCCCTTCTCGCGGAGCACGCGCGCGTGCCACCCGGCGGAGGGCATGTCGCCCTCGGCGTGCTCGCCGTAGATCTCGAAGCGGCGGGCGGTCGGCCCGGCGAGGACGGGGTCCTGGGCGGCGAGCCGCCACCATTCCGCCCAGTCGACGGCACCGTCGTGTTTGGCCTGATCCATACGTACGTGGCGCAGTGCGCGCTCCGCCGCGTTGATCCGGGGCGTGCTGTCGTCGATCATGTGGTCCGCGTTCATGAACAGACCGCCGCCGCGGACGAGGTCCGCGATCCGGCCGTAGAGGTCCGCGAGGGGTTCGGCGTGCAGCCAGTGCAGGGCCGTGGCGGTCAGAACGGCGTCGTACGAACCGTGCGGCAGCCCGCTCGTCCACCGCGGGTTTTTGAGGTCGGCCGTGACGAAGGTGACCCGGTCGTCGCCCGCGAAGGTGCCCTCGGCGATGGCGAGAAGCGCCGGGTCGAGGTCGACGCCGACGCTGGTGGCCTGCGGGAACCGGTCGAGCAGCCGGGACGTGATACTTCCCGTGCCGCACGCGAGGTCGAGTACGCGCGGGGCGGGGCCGACGAGGGCCTCGACCATGTCGAGCATGATCCGGAACCGTTCCTCACGGTCCGGCATATACCACTCCTGCTGCCGGTCCCAGCTCGTCTGCCAGGCATTCCAGTCGGTTCCGGCGTTTGTCCCAGTGGGTCCGGTGGTTCCGGTGGTGGTCATGGAAAATCCCTCCCCGTCAGTCACTCACGCGCCCGCTTCGAACACATGCGTAATACCCTGGAAGCAGTATCAGCCGTTACTTCCTCGCATCCACGACCATAGAGCGCCCTCGTAAGGACTACAAGTGGAACTGGCCTATTACTCGGACTATGCCGTGCGCCTCGTCAACACCGAGGAACCGGCCCGCGGAAAGGACTCGCTGACCTCGATCGACGCCGTTCGCGATCTCTTCGGCGCCAACCAGCAGGCCGCCCGCCGCGCCACCGACGCCGACGTGACCCGGTTCCGCTCCGTACGGGCCCGTCTGCGCGCGGTCTTCGAGGCGGCGGACACGGGCGACGAGACGCTCTCGGTGGACCTGCTGAACTCGCTCCTGCTGGAGTTCCCGGTGAGCCCTCAGATCTCCGGGCACACCGCGACGGATGACAGGAGGGGTCGGGACGACGACGGCCGCCCACTGTGGCACATACACCTCGCCGACCACCCGTCGAACGCGACGGCGGGCTTCGCGGCCATCGCCGCCATGGGCCTGGCCTTCCACCTCACCGAGTACGGCGTGGACCGCCTCGGCCTGTGCGAGGCGCCGCCCTGCCGCAACGCCTACCTCGACACCTCGACGAACCGCTCCCGCCGCTACTGCTCCGACCGTTGCGCGACCCGGGCCAACGTGGCCGCCTATCGCGCCCGCAAGCGCCTGGAGGCGGACCGGTCCGAGAAGACGGGCCTGGCGGCCGACACCGCCCAGCGAAGCAGCGTCAGCGGCGAGCGCTGACCCGGCTTGAGCGGCCGGTAGCGGAACCGGACCCTGCCCAGGATCAGATCGTGCGGCACGGTGCCGTAGTCGGTGCTGTCGCCGCCGGCGAAGGAGTTGTCCCCGAGCACCCACCAGCCGCCCTCACGGCGCTCCACGGCCCGTTTGACGACCAACAGGTCCTGCTGGAACGGATGCCGCAGGACGACGATGTCCCCGGCCCTGACCCGGTTCCCGTACCGCACCACGAGAAAGTCGCCGTGATACAGCGTGGGCACCATCGACGGTCCGGTCACGGCGACCCAGCCGAAGAGCTTCGCGGCCCCTCCGCGCTCGCCCCCGTGCTCGCTCTCGTGTTCGCTTCCGTGTTCGCTCTCCTGCGACAGCTCCGGCATCCCGGCACCTCCCCGGTCCATCCTCCACCAGTCCCGGCCCGACCCCCTACTTTTGTCCTAAGCCCATGGGGGCACTCGCGAAAACCCCTCTCTCAGGGAGTAATGTCCAACCTGAGAAGACGATCACGAGGAAGGAACGCTCCATGCTTTCCCGCCTGTTTGCCCCCAAGGTCAAGGTCAGCGCTCACTGCGACCTGCCCTGCGGTGTGTACGACCCGGCCCAGGCCCGCATTGAGGCGGAGTCGGTGAAGGCCGTGCAGGACAAGATTGCCGCCAACGACGACCCGCACTTCCAGGCGCGCGCCACCGTCATCAAGGAGCAGCGCGCAGAGCTCGCCAAGCACCACGTTTCGGTCCTGTGGAGCGACTACTTCAAGCCGCCGCACTTCGAGAAGTACCCGGAGCTGCACCAGCTGGTCAACGACACCCTGAAGGCCCTCTCGGCCGCCAAGGCGTCCACGGACCCGGCGACGGGCCAGAAGGCGCTGGACTACATCGCCCAGATCGACAAGATCTTCTGGGAGACGAAGAAGGCCTGATGCAAGCCTTTTTCGAAGGGCCGGTCGAAGGCTGACCGGCCCTTTCCCCTGCCCTGGCACCTTTCCCTGCCCTGGCACCTTTCCCTGCCCTGGCCCATTCCCTGTCCCGGTTGTCTCCCTGGCCCGGCCACGTCGGCCCGCTCAGCGTCGGCAGACGAGAATCCCCGCCCGGCAGTTGACCCCGAACATCCCCTCGCGGGCGATCCGGTCGGTGACGATGGCACGGGCCCGCTCGATCGTCGCGTCGAAGGGCGTGTCGTACTGGTCCGCCCAGGCCCGGTAGGACGCCAGATACGCGACGACCGGCTCCGGATCGCGGACCGTGACAGTGCTGGGCAGTTCGATCGTCCGCACCCGGCCGAACTCCTCCCCGAGGAGGCCCGGGGCCTTCTCCAGGGAGAAGCGGGCCCCGATCGAGAACCGGGCCGGTTCCTGTCCGGTGCCGAGCAGGTCGCTCGCGGCCCGGTGCCAGAGGTCGTCGAGTTCGGCCTTGTCCCGCTCGCTGTTGGTGGAGGCGATCACCAGCCCGTCACGGGCGACGACACGCGCCAACTCCCGCACCGCCTGCGGGATATCGGGCACGTGGTACAGCATGTGCAGCGCCAGGGCGGCGTCCACGCTCCCCGTGGCCAGCGGCAGCCGCGTGACATCCGCCACGGCGACCGGGCCGGGGACGGTGGCGAGGATGCCGGGCGCGATGTCCAGGCCCAGTGCGGACAGGTCGGGCCGGGCCTCGCGCAGCCGCTGGACGTACTTGCCGTTGCCGCAGCCGACGTCGACCACGCGCCCGCTCCCCCGCACACCGCTCAACTGCTCGACGACGATGCCCGGCAGGTCGCGCCGGGGCGTCTGCCACCGGTAGAGCGACTGCCGGGCGGCCAGGTCCCGGTCACTGGCGTACGCGCTTTTGGCGAGGCGGACGCGGTCCGTGCCGGCGGGTGTGGGTGGGGCGGCGTTCACACGCCGTCGTCGTCCTCCCCCGCCTCCAGCAGGTTCACCGCCGAACCCACGATGCTCGGGTCCGGGCTGCCGACGACCTCCTCGTCCTTGTCCGCGTAGTCGAAGCGGGCCAGGACGCTGCGCATCGCCTCCACCCGCGCCCGCTTCTTGTCGTTGCTCTTCACCACCGTCCAGGGGGCCTGTTCGGTGTCCGTCGCACGGAACATGGCGACCTTGGCCGCCGTGTAGTCGTCCCAGCGGTCCAGGGAGGCGAGGTCCATGGGGCTCAGCTTCCACTGCCGTACGGGGTCGACCTGGCGGATCGTGAAACGCGTGCGCTGTTCGCCCTGGGAGACCGAGAACCAGAACTTGATCAGGTCGACGCCGTCGTCCACGAGCATGCGCTCGAACAGCGGGGCCTGGCGGGTGAAACGGCGGTACTCGTCGTCCGTGCAGAAGCCCATGACCCGTTCCACGCCGGCCCGGTTGTACCAGGAGCGGTCGAAGAGGACTATCTCGCCGGCCGTCGGGAGATGTTCGACGTACCGCTGGAAGTACCACTGGCCGCGTTCGCGTTCGGTGGGCTTCTCCAGGGCCACCACGCGTGCGCCGCGCGGGTTCAGATGCTCCGTGAAGCGCTTGATCGTGCCGCCTTTCCCGGCCGCGTCCCGGCCCTCGAAGACGACGACCAGCCGGCGTCCGGTCTGCTTGATCCAGCTCTGCAGCTTCAGCAGTTCGATCTGCTGGAGCCGCTTGTGCAGGTCGTACTCCCTGCGCTCCATGCGCTCGGCGTACGGGTAGTTCTCCCGCCAGGTCTCGACCGGCGTGCCGTCCGGCCGGACGAGGACGGGTTCGTCGAGGTCGCTGTAGTCGACCTTCAGTCCGGACATCAGTGGTGTCATACCGTCGGCCTCCTTGGCATCAACATCAGCAGTCAATGGCGATAAACAGTGATCAACAGCGGTCAGTGGAACTGCGGCACGATCAGATAGATGCCGTACGCGACCACGGCCGCACATGCCAGGAAGCACAGCCCCGCCTGGGCGAACCCGAGCGTGTGGGTACCTCCGTCATTCTCGCGCGCGGTCTCGACCCGGGCGAGTCCGAGGACGCCGAACGCGAAGACGACGACCACGGCGACCGTGACCCCGAGGCTCACGGCGGCCACCTGGCCCAGGGCGGTCCAGTCCAGCTTCATGTCGGTTCTCCCTCTCTCACGCGGCCGTACCGACGCTCGTCGGCGCCGTCGGCTTGATGCTGACCTCGTGGGTGTCGTTGACGTTGTGCGCGCTCACCGGGTTGCGGCGCGCGGCGAGGACGATGCCCGCCGCGACCGCGACGGCGACCAGCGCGACGACCACGGTGCCGAAGGTGCCGCCGTACCTGACCGCGCCCGCGGAGACCCCGCCGACCAGTGCGGCCGCGGGCAGGGTGATCAGCCACGCCATCACCATGCGGCCCGCGACGCCCCAGCGGACCTCCGCCAGCCGCCTGCCCAGACCCGCGCCCAGGATGCTGCCCGAGGCCACCTGGGTGGTGGAGAGGGCGAAGCCGAGGTGGGCGGAGGTGAGGATGACGGCCGTGGACGCCGACTCGGCGGCGAAGCCCTGCGGCGACTGGATCTCGGTCAGCCCCTTGCCCATGGTCCGGATGATCCGCCAGCCGCCCAGATAGGTGCCGAGGCCGATGGCGAGCCCCGCCGAGGCGATCACCCACACCGGCGGGCCGGCGTCGTGGCCGAGCGCGCCCGCGGAGATCAGGGTCAGGGTGATGATGCCCATGGTCTTCTGCGCGTCGTTCGTGCCGTGCGCGAGGGAGACGAGGGAGGCGGAGGCGATCTGGCCGACGCGGAACCCCTTGGTCACCGAGTCCTTGCGGGCGCGGGCCGTGAGCCGGTAGGCGAGGTACGTGGCGATCAGGGCAGCGACTCCGGCCACCAGCGGCGAGGCCAGCGCCGGGATCAGCACCTTCTCGACGACCTTGGTGAAGTGCACGCCCTCGGCTCCCGCGCCCACCCACACCGCGCCGATCAGCCCGCCGAACAGTGCGTGCGAGGAACTCGACGGCAGCCCCACCAGCCAGGTCAGCAGGTTCCACAGGATCGCCCCGACCAGCCCGGCGAAGATCATCCCCGGGGTGACGAGCGTGTCGTCGACGATGCCGCCGGAGATCGTCTTCGCGACCTCGGTGGACAGGAACGCGCCGACGATGTTGAGGACACCGCCGATCAGGACCGCTGTTCTCGGTTTCAGGGCGCCGGTGGCGATGGAGGTGGCCATCGCGTTCGCCGTGTCATGGAATCCGTTGGTGAAGTCGAAGGCCAGGGCCGTCACGATGACGACCGCCACCAGGAACGTGATGTGGTCCATGTGTTCGATGGAAGCAAGCGCAGGCGTATTCGCGGCGAACTGCGGGCAAAGCGTGGTCCTTGAAAAACGGCAGGTGCCGTGGAAACCCGCCCCTCTACGATCACCCCATGAGCAACGGCACCGGGAACGAGAGCGGCATCCGATGGACCTATGCCTTCGTCGACCGGCCCGCCGGACTCCTCGGCGCAGCCCAGGCGTTCTGGACCGCCGTCACGGGCACCCGGCTGTCCGGAACCCGGGGTGAGCAGGGCGAGTTCGTGACCCTGCTGCCGGGCGCGGGCGACGCCTGCGTCAAGGTCCAGGGGGTGGCCTCCGGGGTCGGCGGCGCCCATCTCGACCTCGCCGTCGAGGACGTCGACGTCTTCGTCGCATCGGCGTCGGCGCTCGGGGCGACGGTCGTCGGGGCGCACGCCGGGTGGTCCGCGCTGCGCTCCCCCGCCGGGCAACTGTTCTGCGCCGTGCCCTGGCACGGGGAGGCGGTACGGCCCGCCGTGGTGGACGGCAGCCGCCTCGACCAGGTGTCCATCGACATCCCGCCCAGCGCCTACGGCACGGAAGTCGCCTTCTGGGAGCGCCTCACCGCCTGGGACTCCCTCACCGGCTCACTCCCGGAGTTCCACGTCCTCAGGCCCCCGGCCGGTCTCCCGGTCCGGGTCCTTCTCCAGCGCCTCGACACCGACCGGCCCACCGCCTCCGCCCATCCGGACCTGGCCTGCGCCGACATCGGGGCGACCTGCGCCCGCCACGAGGAGTTGGGGGCCACCGTCGTCGCCCGGCACGCCCACTGGACGGTCATGCGCGACCCGGCCGGCGGCACGTACTGCCTCACCGGCCGCGACCCCGAGACGGGCGGGCTGCCGAAGGCGGCGCCCACGAAAAACCCCGCCTAGCGAACGATCGCGTACGCGCACACCACGGCTGTCGGACCGGCCTCCGGCGTCGGCCCCGGGGAATCTCCCGGCGTCGCCGCGCACGCGTCCTCCACGTCCGGCCGCAGCTCCGGTGTCGGATCGCCGCCGCCCGTCCCGTACCTGCCGTGTGTCTCCGGCGGCTGAGCCGAGTCCCGCAGCCACACCGTGAGCGCACCCCCGACGACCACCGCGACCACCCATACGAGCACGGCCCGCCGCCACGCCCCGCGGCTCACCCCCACGCCTCGACGTCCACCACGGCGGTCACCGGGATCGGCCCGTACACGTGCGGGAACTCCTCGCCGCCCGGCTTCGGGGCCTCGTACTTCAGGGGTACGCCGAGCCGCGCGGGGTCCACGACCAGCACCACCAGGTCGTCGGGGCCGTCGTAGGAGCCGTACAGGAAGGCTGCGACGGCCGGGAGCTGGGCGCGGGTCGAGCAGTGGATGAAGCCCTCCTCCTGGAGGGTGCGGCCACGGGTCGACATCTCGTACGTGCCTCGCTCGCGGGCCGCGTCCCAGAGGGAGCGTTCGGTGATGTGGAGTATGTGCGGTTCGGCCATGAACCCAACCTACGGGTCCGGCCGTGCCGCGCGTACCCCCGCCGGTCGGTGCTCGTGGCACGTCCGGCTGCCCGGACTCAGGGGTTCCCCGTGGCGGGCCCGCCCTTCGCCGCCGAACCGGCCGCGGCCTGCGCCTCGGCCTCCGGATCGACGTACGCCTCGCACTCGGTGTTCCGGCACGGCCCGGCGACCCACTTCGGCACCCATGCGCCCAGGGTCTTGTACCGCCGTACCACCGTGGTCACGTGCTGCCCGCAGACGGGACAGTCGTGCTCTTCTCTGCCCATGCCCTCAGGGTATTGCGAGAGCGACCAGGACGCTCCCCACCGGTTCGGAGCTTTCTGGTCAGATCCGGGGTTCGCGCCACATGGGCCACATCCGGGGACCGTCCGGGAGGTCCAGGGGGCGGTCGAGGAGGTCGAAGCCGAGGCCCTCGTACAGCGTGCGGCTGCGGATGCTGGTGGCCTCCAGATACGCGGCCACTCCCTCCCGGTCGCAGCGGTCGAGGACATGCTGCACGAGGGCGGTACCCAGCCCCCGGCCCTGGCTGCCCGGTGCGACCCCGATCATCCACAGGTATTCGTGGGCGCGCCCGGAGGGGTGTATCCCGGCCGTGAGCCGCGCGATCAGTTCGACGCGCTCGTTGTCCGGGTCGACGGCCTCGCGCATCCGGGCGGCGTCGTCGCCCTGTTCCGCGTCCGCCTCGTCTGCCTCGTCCTCCGGGTGGGCGTCGGCGGGGACGGACAGCCACAGGGCACACGCCGTGCCGTCCTCGGCGAGGTCGACGCGGCCCTCGGCGAGCACGATGTCGAGGAAGGCGGCCATCAGCCTGGGATGCGTCTCGCGGCGGTGCGCGGGGTCCGGGAAGACCCAGCCGCTCACCGGATCGTCCTGGAACGCCTCGTCGAGCAGCCGGACGACCAGCTCCCGGTCGTCCTCGCCCGCCGTACGTATCGCCACGCCCATGCCCCGCCCCTTTTGTCTCAACCGCCGTTGATCATACGGCGGTTGAGCCTAGCGGGTACGGAATGTGTGACGGGGCCCGCACACCGTGGGGATGTGCGGGACCCGCCAGACCGGAGCGCCGCGGCGGGGCGCACGGAGTCAGGGCCATACGCCCCAGCCGCGGGTGGCTCCGGGGCCTCAGGTGGTGCGGCGGGTCACGAACTCGGCCAGGGAAAGCAGGCCACCGGCCGCCTCCGGGTCGGGGACCGCGCGGGACAGTTCGTGTATCGCGCGGGCCATCCGGTCGGCCGCCTGGAGCTGCGCCCAGTCCCGGCCGCCCGCCCGCTCGACGGCGAGCACCGTCCGCTCCAGCGCCCCTTCCTGCGCCTCGTCGTACGGAACTCCGTACAACTCGGCCAGTTCGGTGGCCGCCGGTGTGCCGGAGGCCAGTGCGGCGACCACGGGCAGGGACTTCTTGCGGGCGACCAGATCCGCTCCGGCCGGCTTGCCGGTGCGGCTCGGGTCGCCCCATATCCCGATCACGTCGTCGATGAGCTGAAAGGCGAGCCCGGCCTCCCGGCCGAACGCGTCCATCGCCTCGACGTCCTCGGCCGACCCGCCCGCGTACAGCGCCCCGAGGGCGCAGGCGCAGCCGAGCAGTGCGCCCGTCTTGGCCTCGGCCATGACGAGGCACTCGTCGAGGGTGACCTCGCCGGGGCCCCGCTTCTCCATGGCCGTGTCCGCGTGCTGCCCCTCGCACAGCTCGACCACGCAGGACGCGAGCCGGGCGGCGGCGATGGCGGACGCCGGGTGCGGGTCCTCGGCGAGCAACCGCAGCGCCAGGGCCTGCAGGGCGTCCCCCGCGAGGATCGCGTCGGCGTCGCCGAACACGGTCCACGCGGTGGGCCGGTGTCTGCGGGTGGTGTCCCGGTCCATGACGTCGTCGTGCAGCAGGGTGAAGTTGTGGATCAGCTCCACCGCGGCGGCGGCCCGTACGGCCGCCTCCCGCCGGCCGCCGAGTGCCGCGGCGGCGGTCAGCACGAGCGCCGGGCGGATCGCCTTGCCCGCGTTGTCCGCCGCCGGGCTGCCGTCCGCGTGCTCCCACCCGAAGTGGTAGAGCGCGACGCGGCGCATGGACCCGGGCAGCGACTCGATCGCCGCGCGCAGCACGGGATCGAACACGGTCCGGGCCTGCTCCAGGATGAGGGCGGCGTCCTGCCCGTCGGCCCCGCCGGACGCCGCCCGCTCCTCCCCCTTCCCCCGTACACGTACGGGGGATGAGCCCCCCTGCCTCGCGTGCCCTGTGCCCACGGCCGGCCGCTCCCGTCCCCCGGACTCCGGAGATCTCTGCGAAGGCCTCTCCGCCGGACTGCCGATGGGGTTCCGCCTCTCCGGATCCAGGGTCCCGATGGTCTCGGCCGGGCCGTGGGCCCGGGTCACCGCCAGCGGCCGATCTCGACGTTCTCCAGCACGCCGAGGGCGTCCGGCACCAGGACCGCCGCCGAGTAGTAGGCCGTCACCAGGTAGTTGATGACCGCCTGTTCGTTGATGCCCATGAACCGCACGGACAGACTGGGCTCGATCTCGTCCGGGATACCGGCCTGCTGGAGCCCGATGACCCCCTGCTCGGCCTCGCCGGTACGCATGGCGAGGATCGAGGTCGTACGGGCCTCGGTGACCGGGATCTTGTTGCACGGGAAGATCGGCACACCGCGCCAGGTGGGGATGCGGTTGCCGCTCATGTCGATCGTCTCGGGGACGAGTCCGCGCTTGTTCAGCTCACGGCCGATCGCGGAGATCGCGCGCGGATGCGCGAGCAGGAACTTGGTCCCGCGCCGCCTGCTGAGCAGTTCGTCCAGGTCGTCGGGGCCGGGTACGCCGTCGTGCGGCTGAAGCCGCTGGTCGTACTCGCAGTTGCTGAGGAGCCCGAACTCCCGGTTGTTGATGAGTTCGTGCTCCTGGCGCTCCTTCAGGGCCTCTACCGTGAGCCGGAGTTGCTGCTCGGTCTGGTTCATCGGCTGGTTGTAGAGGTCGGCCACGCGGGAGTGGATGCGCAGCACCGTCTGGGCGATGCTCAGTTCGTATTCGCGGGGCCTGGCCTCGTAGTCGACGAACGTGCGCGGGATGTCCGCTTCGCCGTGGTGACCGGCCGCGAGGTCGATCTCCTTCTCGCCGTACCTGTTGGCGCTCTGCTCCGGGATCGCGCTCAGCGCCTGGAGGTGCTCGCGCAGCGAGTCGGCACGCTCGGCGACCTGCTCGAAGTGCTGACGGGAGAGTGTCAGCACGATGCACGTGGTGACCGCGCGGGCCGTGTACTCCCACAGGGCGTCGGGGTCGACGAGCGCCTGGTCGCCGAAGTAGGCGCCGTCGGCCAGCATGCCGAGCTCGGTGTCGTCCCCGTACAGGCCCGTGCCGATCTTCTCGACCTTGCCGTGGGCCAGCAGGAACACCTCGTCGTTCGCGCTGCCGAAGGAGGCGATCTCCGAGCCGGGTGCGAACTCCCGCTGCTGGCAACGCCGGGCCAACTCGGCGAACACCTCCTCGTCCTCGTAGTTCCGCAGCACCGGCAGCTCGGACAGCTCGGCGGGGACCACTTCCACGCGTTCACCGGTCTTCACGAACGTCAGACGTCCGTCTCCCACGGAGTAGGTGAGCCGCCGGTTCACACGGTATGCACCACCCTGCACGTTCACCCAGGGAAGCATCCGCAGCAGCCAGCGTGAGCTGATCTCCTGCATCTGGGGTACGGATTTGGTGGTGGTGGCCAGGTTCCGCGCGGCCGAAGTGCCGAGACTCTGCTGCGGCCTGTCCTGCTCCGTGCGGATCTCTTCGCCTACCGACATAAAGAACTGCCCTCCCATTAACGCGTAATGCGCCGACGCGTCGCCCCCCTCGGGTGTGCTCCGCGTCGGACGCCTGCGCACACCAGCCTTCCTCACTGAGCGTGTCAGTGCTATTACACGAATGAGCGGGAATGGATCATCTCCGGAGTGGGCACACAGGGGTTTTTCGTCAGCTCGTTCGACCTGGCGAACGGGGAATGACTCTTTCGGGGAACTTCAAGATCGGGTCGGCCGTTTGAACAATTGCCGGACAACTTGCCGGACAACGACAAAGACGAACAAGGAGACATCGATGGCAGGCTTTCTGGACCGCGCCAAGGAACAGGCACAGCGCGGCCTGACGCAGGGCAAGCAGAAGCTCGACGAGGTGCAGGCCCAGCGGGCCGGCGGCGACCTGCTCAAGAAACTGGGCGCGGCGTACTACGCGGAGCGACGCGGCAGCGGTTCCCCCGACGCGACGCAGCGGGCCCTGCAGGCGCTGGAGAGCCACATCGCGGTGAACGGGGACTCTTTCCTGCACCAGTGACGGCCTGTGACGCCCTGTCGGCGTCATTGACCGGATCGGCTCGCACGCCGTACGAACGGCTGGCCCCAGACCGTTGGATTCCGGTACAAGCTGCGATATGAGGCGGTCACGACCGGTGGCCGTCGCGCAGCGCGTAAGGAGACGGTCATGGCCCCACCCATGTCCGCTGCCGACTTCCTGGACCGGCTCAGGGAGGAAGGCGTCACCGTCGTCGAGGTGGGCGACTGGGTCCACCACAACCGCAATCACAAGGGTCCCTGGGGCCCGGTCCACGGCGTGATGATCCATCACACGGTGACCGAGGGCAGCGAGTACACGGTGGAGCTGTGCCGTGCGGGATACGCCGAGCTGCCCGGTCCGCTGTGCCACGGCGTCATCACCAAGGACGGCCGTGTCCATCTGGTCGGGTACGGCAGGGCCAACCACGCGGGCCTGGGTGACGACGACGTCCTGCGTGCGGTGATCGCGGAGAAGGCGCTGCCGCCGGACAACGAGGCGAACACGGACGGCAACCGGCATTTCTACGGCTTCGAGTGCGAGAACCTCGGCGACGGGGAGGATCCCTGGCCGCAGGCCCAGCTCGACGCGATCGAGAAGGTCGCCGCGGCGGTGTGCCGCTATCACGGGTGGACGGAACGGTCGGTGATCGGGCACCTCGAATGGCAGCCCGGCAAGATCGATCCCCTGGGCTTCACCATGCAGTGGCTGAGGGAACGGGTACGGGACCGTTTGAAGTAGGGGGTTCCTCGCCCCCGCCGCCCCTACCCGTCCCGTCCCTGGGGGCTGCGCCCCCAGACCCCCCTTCGGCCCTGAAGGGGCCTCGTCCTCAAACGCCGGACGGGCTGAATCAACCTGGCCCGCGGTGAATTCATGCGGTGAACGGGCGGGTGGGCGGGAAACAGGGCCTGGGCTGGACCGACAATGGCCCCGTGCCTCTCCCCACCCCCCTCCAGGAACTCACCGACCCCCGCTTCGCCCGGCGCTCCCTCCGTCTGTTCCTCAAGCGTGACGACCTCATCCACCCGGACCTGATCGGCAACAAGTGGCGCAAGCTGGTGCCCAACCTGGAAGCCGCCGCCGGCCGGCCGATCCTCACCTTCGGCGGTGCCTACTCCAACCACCTGCGTGCCACAGCCACCGCCGGCCGTCTTCTGGGGCTGCCCACGGTCGGCGTGGTCCGCGGTCAGGAGCTCGCCGACCGGTCCCTCAACCCCTCCCTCGCCCACTGCGCGGCGAACGGCATGCGTCTGCACTTCGTCGACAGATCGACGTACCGGCACAAGGCCGACCCCGACATCCTCACCGCCGTCCTCCGGGCGGCCGACGCCGAGAACGCGTACGTCGTACCCGAGGGCGGCAGCAACCCCCTCGCCGTACGCGGCTGCCGGGCCCTCGGTGAGGAGCTGCGCGGCCACGCCGACGTCGTCGCGGTCGCCTGCGGCACCGGCGGAACCCTCGCCGGCCTCGCCGCGGGCCTCGCCCCCGAGCAGCGCGCCCTGGGCATCCCGGTCCTCAAGGGAGGCTTCCTGGACGCGGAGATACGGGCCCTCCAGGACCTCACCTTCGGCGGGCCCCGCGGCTCGTGGACCCTCGACCACCGTTTCCACTGCGGCGGCTACGCCCGTACGACCCCCGAACTGCACGCCTTCGCCGACGACTTCGAGGCCCGTCACGGCGTACCCGTGGAACGTCTCTATGTCGCCAAGATGCTCTACGGACTTGTCGCCCTCGCGGAGGAAGGCGCGTTCGCGAACGGAACCACCGTCGCGGCGGTGATCACAGGCCGCCCGTTCGCGTAGACGGCCGGAACGCGCCTCCCCCTACTCCGCCTCCCTGAACGCCGCCGCCTCCTCCAGGTCAAGCCGTCGCAGCAGGGTCCGCAGCATCTCGTCGTCTATGTGGCGCCCGTCCCGCAGCCGCACGAACACCTCCCGTTCCGCGCTGATCATCTCGCGGGACAGCCGCCGGTAGGTGTCGTCCACCGTCTCGCCGGTCACCGGGTTGACCGAGCCCAGCCGCTCCCAGACGGCGTTCTGCCTGCGTTCCAGCACCATGCGCAGCCGGTCGGCCAGCGGGGGCGGCAGCGTGTTGCTCTCGTCCTCCAGCAGGCCCTCCAGGCGCCGCTGTGCCGCCCTGGACGCCTGCGCCTGGGCGTTCGCCTCCGCGAGCGTCTCGGCCTGCGCGTCCCGCCCGGGCAGCTGCAGCAGCCGGATCAGCGGGGGCAGCGTCAGACCCTGGACGACCAGCGTGCCGATGACCGTGGTGAAGGTCAGGAAGAGCACCAGGTTCCGTTCCGGGAACGCCTCGCCGCCCTCCATCGTGAGCGGGATCGAGAAGGCGACGGCCAGCGAGACGACCCCCCGCATCCCGGCCCAGGAGATGACGAACGCGCCCTTCCAGGACGGGTTCGGTTCGCGTTCCCGGATCCGCGCCGACAGCAGCCGGGGCACGAACGTCCCCGGATACACCCAGGCGAACCGGGTGACGACGACCACGAGGAAGAGGGCGATCGCGTACCAGGCGGCGTCGACCCCCTCGTACTCCCCAAGGCCCTCCAGGACGACCGGCAGTTGCAGTCCGATCAGGGCGAAGACCGTCGATTCGAGAACGAAGGCGACCATTTTCCAGACCGCCTCCTCCTGGAGACGGGTCGCGAAATCGACCTCCCACGCGCGATGTCCCAGATAGAGCGCCACGACGACCACCGCGAGGACCCCGGAGGCGTGCACGGCCTCGGCGACCGCGTAGGCCGCGAACGGGATCAACAGGGACAGCGTGTTCTGGAGCAGCGCCTCCCGCAGGTGCGTGCGCAGCCAGTGGATCGGCATCATCACGATCAGCCCGATACCGACACCGCCGACCGCCGCGAGCAGGAACTCGCCGATCCCGCCCGCCCAGGTCGCGCCCTCTCCCACGGCCGCCGCGAGGGCGACGCGGTACGCGGTGATCGCGGTGGCGTCGTTCACCAGGGACTCGCCCTGGAGGATGGTGGTGACCCGCGACGGCAGCCCGACCCGACGCGCGATCGCCGTGGCCGCGACGGCGTCCGGTGGCGCCACCACCGCGCCGAGCACCAGCGCGGCGGTCAGCGGCAACCCGGGCACGATCAGGTAGGCCGCCCAGCCGACGACCAGGGTCGCAAAGAGCACGTATCCCACCGACAGCAGTGCCACGGGCCGCAGTTGCGCGCGCAGATCGAGGTACGAGCTGTCCACGGCCGCCGTGTACAGCAGCGGGGGCAGCATCAGCGGCAGGACGACATGCGGGTCGAGCGCGTAGTCGGGCACCCCGGGGACGTATGCGAACAGCAGGCCGGCGGCGACCAGCAGCAGCGGGGGCGGGACAGGGGTGCGGCGGCCCGCGGCGGCAATGGCGGCGCTGCCCGCGACCAGCAGGAGCAGTGGCATCACATGCATCGGTTTCGGCCCACTCTCGTTTCCACCCACCCTGACATCCGTGCACTCCGGCTTTCCGCGCGGCCTGCCGCACAGCCGTCGTAACCTGGCAATCATGAAACAGTGCACGCATGCCGACGCGCTGCCGCTCCCGGAACCCCAGCCGAAGAACGAGACCTGTCCGGAGTGCCTGGCGGCCGGAACCCACCCGGTGCAGTTGCGCCTGTGCCTGGAGTGCGGCCACGTCGGCTGCTGCGACTCCTCGCCCATGCGCCACGCGACAGAACACCACAAGGAGACCGGTCACCCGGTGATGCGGACCTTCGAACCCGGCGAGAGCTGGCGCTGGTGCTTCGTCGACCATGTCCTCCTATGACCGCGCGCCCTTGTGAGCAGGGGCATTGGTGACCGAGGGCGTACTCGTGTGACTCTGGATCCGGACGGTTCGACCGTCTGACGTCTGGGTACGTCAACCCGGCGCGCGCTCTTCCCAATTGGGCCCGCAGACCCCTAGCCACTGTGCGTATACACAGGTTTACTATGAGTGACGGCACGGGGCTGGGGTCCCGGGACAGGAAAGCCGAGAGCGCGGTAGCGTCACCGCTGAACCACCTATCGCGTTACCCGGGGGGCGACCCTCGGCCCCCGAAAGAGCTTGTACCACCTTGGAGGTGAGGGTGTCCCAGTTCGCAGGCGAGCCCGCGACCCAGGACTTCGTGGAAGTCCGGCTGCCGGCCGCGGGTGCCTACCTGTCGGTGCTGCGTACGGCCACGGCCGGTCTCGCGGCCCGTTTGGACTTCACCCTCGACGAGATCGAGGACCTGCGCATCGCAGTGGACGAGGCCTGCGCGATCCTGCTTCAGCAGGCCGTGCCCGGCTCCGTACTCAGCTGTGTGTTCCGACTGATCGACGACTCCCTGGAGGTCACGGTCTCGGCCCCGACCACGGACGGTCACGCCCCCGCGCGCGACACCTTCGCCTGGACCGTCCTGTCGGCCCTCGCGGGCCAGGTCGACTCGACCGTCGCCGAGGACAAGACCGTGTCGATCAGTCTCCACAAGAAGCGCGGCGCGGGACCCGGGTCGGCGTGAGGAACGGGGACGGGCCGGTGCGTGACGAAGAGCGAGGCACGGCGGACGACGTTTCCGGCATCGCCGGTATCTCCGGCATCCCCGAGCAGGCCCGGCCGCACCCGGAGGACAACCCCCCGGAGGCCGGCTTCATGGACGACGGGCGGCTGGATCGGGAAGGTGCCGTGCAGAGTGTGCCCCTGGAAGGGCCGAGTGAGGTCTCCCTTGTTCGAGCCGACGCTCGGACTCCGGGAAGGTCGACAGGCGGGACGATGAGCGAGCACGAACGAGACGACGCGCAGGGCGCACAGCAGACGGCGCAGGCCCCTGCGCCCGCGCCCGCGCAGGCCACACAGCACTCCCCGACAGACCGCAGCGGAGCGCGCGCCCTGTTCTACGAGCTGCGCGCGCTGCCGGACGCCAGCGCCGAGTACGCGGAGCTGCGCAACCGGCTGGTCCGTATGCATCTGCCGCTCGTCGAGCACCTCGCGCGCCGCTTCCGCAACCGCGGTGAGCCGTTGGACGACCTGACCCAGGTCGCCACCATCGGCCTGATCAAGTCGGTCGACCGCTTCGACCCGGACCGCGGCGTCGAGTTCTCGACGTACGCGACCCCGACGGTCGTCGGCGAGATCAAGCGGCACTTCCGGGACAAGGGCTGGGCGGTCCGCGTCCCGCGCAGGCTCCAGGAACTGCGCCTCTCGCTCACCACGGCGACGGCGGAGCTCTCGCAACGGCACGGCCGCTCCCCCACGGTCCACGAGCTGGCCGAGAAGCTGGGCATCTCGGAGGAGGAGGTCCTGGAGGGCCTGGAGTCGGCCAACGCGTACTCCACGCTGTCCCTGGACGTTCCGGACACGGACGACGAGTCGCCGGCGGTCGCGGACACGCTGGGCTCGTACGACGAGGCCCTGGAGGGTGTCGAGTACCGCGAGTCGCTCAAGCCGCTCCTCGAGGATCTCCCGCCCCGCGAGAAGCGCATCCTGCTGCTGCGCTTCTTCGGCAACATGACGCAGTCGCAGATCGCGCAGGAGGTCGGCATCTCCCAGATGCACGTCTCACGCCTGCTGGCCCGGACCCTGGCCCAGCTGCGCGAGAAGCTGCTCGTGGAGGAGTAACCCCGAGTAACCGTGCAGCCCTTCGGGGTCTACCGGGGTTCGCCGCCGGGCCCCCGGATCCCGAGGGCCCGGGTCGTCTCCTGGTTCACCAGCAGCACCAGCGCGGTGACCGCCACGACGCCCAGCACGATCCCGCCCGGAATGGCCATGCTGTCGGCCTGGAGCAGGTTGTAGGCGACGGGCAGCGCCATGATCTGCGTGATGACGGCCGGCCCCCGGCTCCAGCTCCGCCGCCCCAGCAGCCCGCGCGCGGCGAGCAGCGGCAGCAGCGCGAGAACGATGAGCGTGACGCCGCCGGTGACGGCCTGCTGCCGGTCGTCCGGATCGCCTGTCAGCCCCAGGACGAGGATGAAGGCCCCGCCGACCATCAGGGCCAGCCCCTCCAGAGCGGCGAGCACGGCCGCCACAGTCAGCCGCAGGGGTCGCGGCCCCGTCGGTTCGAGGATGTCCGGGGCGGGGGTCTGCTCAGCGCTCACCCCTGAAGCGTAGCCCCGGGGCACCCCGGCGCTCGGCCCGCCCCGCACTACCCCGGCGCACCCGGCACTCCCGGGGCGTGCGCCCTGGTGGCAGGACTCACGTCGGCTTTTCTTACTGATCCCTAACCTGCCCTGTGGCCGAGTACCACCCAGTAGGTACCCTGCTTCGCATGCGTGCACTTCTCGTGGTCAATCCGGCGGCTACCACCACAAGCGCACGTACGCGCGATGTGCTGACCCATGCTCTCGCGAGCGAGATGAAGCTCGAGGCGGTCACCACCGAGTACCGGGGACACGCGCGTGACCTCGGCCGGCAGGCGGCGGAGAGCAAGGACATCGAGCTGGTCGTCGCCCTCGGTGGCGACGGCACGGTCAACGAGGTCGTGAACGGCCTGCTGCACAACGGCCCGGATCCGGACCGGCTGCCCCGGCTCGCCGTGGTCCCCGGCGGCTCCACGAACGTCTTCGCCCGCGCCCTCGGTCTGCCCAACGACGCCGTGGAGGCCACCGGCGCCCTCCTGGACGCCCTGCGTGAGGACCGGGAGCGCACGGTGGGCCTCGGTGTCGCGAGAGGCACACCGGGCACCGAGGACGAGTCGGTGGCCGAGCGCTGGTTCACGTTCTGTGCCGGTCTGGGATTCGACGCCGGTGTGATCGGCCGGGTGGAACAGCAGCGGGAACGCGGCCGTAAATCCACCCATTCCCTTTACCTGCGGCAGGTTGTGCGCCAATTCCTGGGAGAGGCCAACCGCCGGCACGGCACGATCACCCTGGAACAGCCGGGCGCCGACCCGGTGACGGATCTGGTGGCTTCCATAGTCTGCAATACGTCTCCCTGGACGTATCTGGGTAATCGTCCGGTGTACGCGTCGCCTAAGGCTTCGTTCGATACCGGGCTCGACGTACTCGCTCTCAGCCGCATGTCGACGGGCGCGGTTGCCCGGTATGGCACGCAGTTGCTCACTTCGTCCCCCGAGCGGGGACCCCATGGCAGGCATGCCACCGCGCTGCACGACCTGACGGACTTCACCTTGCATTCGAAGGTCCCCCTACCCCTCCAGATGGACGGCGACCACCTGGGACTGCGAACGAGCGTGACGTTCACAGGCGTACGCCGTGCACTGCGTGTGATTGTGTGAGCGGAACGGGCTAAAGTCCTTCCACTCGAACGTTTAGACCAGGGTCCACCCCATGGAAGTACGGCTGTGACCGAGCCGACACCGAGGAATCAAAAAAAACTTTCCGGTAGGGGTTGTATCCGCCGCTGAGGTTTGCGAGTCTCTACGTGGCGCTCGGGACGGCCCGCAACACCGGCCACCACAGAGAGCCAGAACCCCTCCTCACCAAAAAGGACCACATCAGTCCGTCTGATGATGGGCCCTTCACTTGTTGAGGGATTCGTGAAAGCGTTCACATTCACAAGCAACGTGCATGTAATACCAAGGAGAGGTAGCAGCCATGGACTGGCGTCACAACGCCGTTTGCCGCGAGGAAGACCCGGAACTCTTCTTCCCCATCGGCAACACCGGTCCTGCGCTGCTGCAGATCGAGGAAGCCAAGGCCGTCTGTCGTCGCTGCCCCGTCATGGAGCAGTGTCTGCAGTGGGCGCTTGAGTCCGGCCAGGACTCCGGCGTCTGGGGTGGTCTCAGCGAGGACGAGCGCCGTG
Source organism: Streptomyces kryoterrae (assembly GCF_054072135.1). NCBI lineage: Bacteria > Bacillati > Actinomycetota > Actinomycetes > Kitasatosporales > Streptomycetaceae > Streptomyces > Streptomyces kryoterrae. The sequence goes on from NZ_CM133358.1 coordinate 3,316,822, forward strand.
CCATGAAGCGTCGCGCCGCCCGCAACCGGGCCCGCCAGGCAACCGCCTGACAACCCACCCCGTAACAGCCTGAGCTTGGCGGCGCGTACAGCGAGTACGCTTCTCCCGCCCCCGAGCCGCAGCGCGCAGTGACACCGATGCGCATGACAACAAGCATCTGAGCCCCGGACCATCCCATGGTCCGGGGCTCATCGCTGTGCTCGGGCCTCTCGCCGCACTCGGGCTCATCCGCCGTGCGCGCGCTACTTGTTGGCGCGCACCGGGATGTCGAGGATCACCTGCGTACCCCGCTCGGGCGCCGCCACCATGTCGAACGTGCCGCCCAACTCCCCCTCCACCAGCGTCCGTACGATCTGCAGGCCCAGGTTGCCCGAGCGGTGCGGGTCGAAGCCCTCGGGGAGACCCACGCCGTCGTCCTGGACGGTGACGAGGAGGCGGGCCTCCTTGGTCGTGCCGCCGCGGACCGCCGAGACCTCGACCGAGCCGGTGTCGCCCGGTCCGAAGCCGTGTTCCAGGGCGTTCTGCAGGATCTCGGTCAGCACCATGGAGAGCGGGGTCGCGACCTCCGCGTCCAGAATGCCGAAGCGCCCGGTGCGCCGGCCGGTGACCGTGCCCGGTGAGATCTCGGAGACCATCGCGAGCACGCGGTCGGCGATCTCGTCGAACTCCACGCGCTCGTCCAGGTTCTGGGACAGCGTCTCGTGCACGATCGCGATGGATCCGACCCGCCGTACGGCCTCCTCCAGGGCCTCGCGTCCGCGCTCCGACTCGATGCGCCGGGCCTGGAGACGCAGCAGGGCGGCCACTGTCTGGAGGTTGTTCTTGACGCGGTGGTGGATCTCCCGGATGGTCGCGTCCTTGGTGATCAACTCGCGCTCGCGGCGGCGCAGTTCGGTGACGTCCCGGAGCAGGACGAGTGAACCGATGCGTGTCCCCTTGGGCTTGAGGGGAATGGCGCGGAACTGGATGACCCCGTCGACGGACTCGATCTCGAACTCGCGCGGCGCCCAGCCGCTGGCGACCTTGGAGAGCGCCTCGTCCACCGGCCCCCGGGACGGAGCGAGTTCGGCGGTGGTCACACCCAGGTGGTGGCCGACGAGGTCGGAGGCGAGGCCGAGACGGTGGTACGCGGACAGCGCGTTGGGCGACGCGTACTGGACGATGCCGTCGGCGTCGAGGCGGATCAGTCCGTCGCCGACACGCGGCGAGGCGTCCATGTCGACCACCTGGTTCGAGAAGGGGAACGATCCGGCGGCGATCATCTGGGCCAGGTCGGAGGCGCTCTGGAGATACGTCAGCTCCAGGCGGCTCGGGGTCCGGACGGTGAGCAGGTTGGTGTTGCGCGCGATGACCCCGAGGATGCGCCCCTCCCGGCGTACGGGGATCGACTCGACGCGGACAGGGACCTCCTCGCGCCATTCCGGGTCGCCCTCGCGCACGATCCGGCCCTCGTCCAGGGCGGCGTCCAGCATGGGGCGGCGGCCACGGGGGACGAGGTGGCCGACCATGTCGTCCTGGTACGAGGTCGGGCCGGTGTTGGGCCGCATCTGGGCGACCGAGACATAGCGGGTGCCGTCGCGCGTGGGGACCCACAGGACGAGGTCGGCGAAGGAGAGGTCGGAGAGCAGTTGCCACTCCGACACCAGCAGGTGCAGCCACTCCAGGTCGGAGTCGCTCAGGGCGGTGTGCTGGCGTACGAGTTCGTTCATGGAGGGCACGTGTGCGAGCGTACCCGCCGGTTCGGACATGGCCGGAAACCGTGGCGGGTGGAGGCCTCGAACGGGCTCGGAAACACCCGCGGGCCGCGGCGCCTGAGAGGGACCCTCAGCCCTCCCGGCACCGCAGCCCGGAGCAGCAACGGCCGTGGGGTGTGCGGTCCCGGTCGGCCGATGGATGAGGAGCCGGCGCAGTCAGGGCAGAGAGCCCCGGTTCCTCGATCCGTCTTCCTGTGCGGGGAAGACGGAGGCTCTGGTCATACGTCTCGTCGTATGCGTCGTCGTATGTCTCTCTACGCATTGTGGACTAGACCACAGATTGTGTCCATGCGTTCGAGAGTGTTTGTTGCTGTGCCTTCACGAGCAAACCGGACACCTGGAGACTGCCCGAAAGAACCAGTCGGACATCCAGGCGTCCACCATGCAGCCTAGCTCTGTTGGTTCCTGTGCGGGGGTGGATCGCCAGGCCAATTTCCACCGTTACCACCGTCTGTTAGATTGGTCTAAACCACACGGCTCTCTCCAGATCGGCAGGCCCAGCGTGGAAGTTGTCATCGTTCCGGACGCCAAGGCGGGTGGCGAACTCATCGCCGGGGCCATGGCACAGCTGCTCCGGCACAAGCCGACCGCCCTGCTCGGCGTGGCCACCGGCTCGACCCCGCTGCCCGTCTACCAGGCGCTCGCGGCCCAGGTGAGTTCCGGTGCCGTGGAGGTGTCCCGGGCTCGGATAGCCCAGCTCGACGAGTACGTGGGGCTGCCGGCCGAGCATCCGGAGTCGTACCGTTCGGTGCTGCGCCGCGAGGTGCTGGAGCCGCTCGGGATCGGGATGGACGCGTTCATGGGGCCCGACGGGACCGCCGAGGACGTGCGGGGGGCGTGCGAGGCCTACGACAGGGCGCTGGCCGAGGCCGGCGGGGTCGACCTGCAGTTGCTGGGGATCGGGACCGACGGGCACATCGGGTTCAACGAGCCGTGCTCGTCGCTGCGCTCACGGACCCGGATCAAGACGTTGACCGAGCAGACGCGGATCGACAACGCGCGGTTCTTCGACGGTGACATCGGTCAGGTGCCGCATCACGTCATCACGCAGGGCATCGGCACGATTCTCGAGGCTCGGCATGTGGTGCTGCTCGCCACGGGCGAGGGCAAGGCCGATGCTGTGGCGGCGACCGTCGAGGGACCTCTCGCGGCGGTGTGTCCCGCGTCGGCCCTGCAGTTGCATCCGCATGCGACGGTGGTTGTCGATGAGGGGGCGGCCTCCAAGTTGAAGCTCGCGGATTACTTTCGGCACACCTTTGTCAACAAGCCTGAGTGGCAAGGGATCTGAGGGATCTGAGGGATCCACTCGTCTGCCGGGTTCGGTTTTCGGCAAGCCCCTGAAAGCGTCAGCGCCGGTCCCCCTCCTCTGAAGGGGGACCGGCGCTCTTGTCGTCGCAGGGCTACCGGCCCGCGATGATCTCCGCCGCCGCCCGGCCGCAGACTCTGGCCGCGCCGTGGGTTGCCAGGTGGGCGGCGCCTCGGCGGGGGGACTGGGGGACGCCCATCTCGACGACGATCGTGTCGGGGCGGGCGGTGAGGAGGGTGTCGAGGGCCGCCGACATCCACGGGTGGCGGTGTTCGTCCCGGACCACGGCGACGATGCGGCTCGGGCCCGCCTCGGTCAGGGCCGCCTGGGCCGCGGCCTCGCCGGTGAAGGTGCCGGTGCGGGTGCCGGGCAGGAGACGTACCAGCTCGGCTGCCACACCCCACGGGGTCTCGTTGCCGACGGCGAAGTTCGCCACGGGGGTGAAGGCGGCCACGTACGGGGGTTCGCGGAGGGGTTCGAACGGGGCGGAGTCCGCCGGGTACGTCGCCTCCACGGCGCGTCGGGCGGCGAGGAGGCCGACGTCCGTGAGCCTGGTGGCGGAGGGCTCCCGCGGTGGTGTCGCCGTCCAGCGGGACAGGGTCCGGACGCGTTCCGCCGCGTCCGCCAGGCGTTCTTCCGGGAGTTCGCCGGTACGGACGGCCTTGACCAGGGCGTCGCGCAGGCGGCGTACCGTCTCGTCGTCCGCGAGGCCACCGCCCACGCAGATGGCGTCGGCACCGGCGGCGATGGCGAGGACGCTGCCGCGTTCGATGCCGTAGGTGCCCGCGATGGCCTGCATCTCCATGCCGTCGGTGACGATCAGGCCGGTGTAGCCGAGTTCGCCGCGCAGGAGGTCCGTGAGGACGGGGTGGGAGAGGGTGGCCGGGCGGTCGGCGTCCAGGGACGGGATCAGGATGTGGGCGCTCATCACCGCCCTGGTGCCGGCGGCGATCGCGGCGCGGAACGGGGACAGCTCGCGGTCGAGGACGACGGAGCGGCTCGCGTCGATGCGTGGGAGGGCGTGGTGGGAGTCGACCGACGTGTCTCCGTGGCCCGGGAAGTGCTTGGTGCAGGCGGCGACGCCCGCCGTCTGGAGGCCGGTGACGTAGGCCGCGGTGTGGCGGGCGACCAGCTCCGGGTCGGCGCCGAAGGAGCGGACGCCGATGACGGGGTTGGCGGGGTTGGAGTTGACGTCCGCAGACGGGGCCCAGTTGAGGTTGACCCCGCAGGCCCGGAGGCGGTGGCCGAGCTCGGACGCCACCTGCCGGGTCAGCTGGACGTCGTCGACCGCGCCCAGGGCGTGGTTGCCGGGGAAGGAGGAGCCGGTGTGGACCTCCAGGCGGGTGACGTCGCCGCCCTCCTCGTCGATCGCGACCAGGACGTCTTCGCGTTCGGCGCGCAACTGGGCGGTGAGGGCGGCCAGTTGGGTGGGGGATGTGATGTTGCGGCCGAACAGGCCCACGGAGGCGAGGCCCTCGGCGAGGCGGCGCAGCAGCCAGTCGGGGGCGGTGGTGCCGGTGAAGCCGGGCTGGAGGACGGTGAGCGCGTCACGGGTGAGCGTGTCCGGGCGGCGGGCGAGTGTCGTCATCGGGTGGGGTTATCCCTTCACGGCGCCCGCGGTCAGGCCCGCGGCCATCTTGCGCTGGACGAGGAGGAAGAGGACGACGATCGGCACGGCCATCATCGTGGAGCCGGCCATCATCGGGGCGTACTCGGTGCCGTGCTTGGTGGTGAAGTTGCCGAGCCAGACGGTGGCGGTCTGGTTCTTCTGGCTCATCAGCATCAGGGCGTACAGGTACTCGTTCCAGGCCTGGATGAAGCCGTAGACCGAGGTGGCGACCAGGCCGGGGGCCAGCAGGGGGAAGACCACCCGGAGGAAGGCGGTGGTGCGGGAGCAGCCGTCGACCATCGCGGCCTCCTCCAGTTCCTTCGGGATGTTGACGATGAAGCCGCGCAGGGTCCACACCGTGAACGGAAGGATGAAGGTGAGGTAGGTGATGATCAGGCCGGACAGCCGGTCGTACTGGTCGAGGTCGTTGAGAAGCAGGAACACGGGGATGATCATCGCGACCAGGGGGACCATCTGCACGGCCAAAATGCCGACGATGACGATCTTCCGGCCGCGGAAGGCGAAGCGCGAGATGGCGAGGGCCGCCAGCATGCCCACGACGATGCCGATCACCACCACCGTCAGGGACACGATGAGGCTGCGGCCGACCGGGCCCCAGAAGTCGGCGATGTTGAGCGCGCGGCGGAAGTTGGCGAGGGTGAAGCCCGTCGGCAGCAGGCTCGGGTCGGGGTCGATCGCGTCCTTCGCCGGTTTGAACGCCGTGTTCAGCATCCAGTAGACAGGGAAGCCGGCCGTCAGGAAGACGAACAGGCCCAGCAGGTTCCAGCCGGCCTTCGACTTCCGGGGCTTCCCGGGTTTCCCCGGCTTCCGGGACGCGGAGGGGGCCACCGCGCTCATACCGGTCACGCTGGTCGTGCTGGTCACGCTGGTCATTCGACGTCTCCGATCTTCAGCATCTGGCGCATGTAGACGGCGACGACACCGAGCAGCAGCACCACGGTGAGCAGGGCTATCGCCGAGCCCTGGGCGTAGTCGTTGACGGCGAAGGCCCGGTCGTAGGAGTAGGTGGTCAGGAGCTGGAACTCGGCCTCCGGGTGACCGTTCCGCATGACGAACACCTGCGGGAACACGCCCATGTCCCAGATGACCGACAGGGTCGTGAGCATCACGATGATCGGCTTGAGGATCGGGAGGGTGACGTAACGGAAGACGCCCCAGGCGCCCGCGCCGTCCAGCCGGGCCGCCTCCTCCAGCTCCTTCGGGACCTGGGTCAGCCCCGCGCCTAGTGTGATGACCACGAACGGCACCGCGCCCCAGACCACGAGCAGCATGATCACGGCCAGGCCCTGCGGTCCGCTCGCGAACCAGTTGTGGCCGATCAGCTCGACGCCGGGCAGCCGGCTCAGCAGCGCGTTGACGATGCCGTAGTCGGAGTCGAACAGCCATTTGAAGACGGTGGTCGCCACGATGATCGGCATGCCCCAGCTGGCCACCAGGACGATGTTGATGAGCGTCTTCATCCAGCCGCTCACCCGCTGGAGCAGCAGTGCGATCAGCATGCCGCCGACCATCGTGAGGACCACGCACCCGACGGCGAAGACGATCGTGCGGACGACGACGTCCCAGAACTCGCTGTCGCCGAGCACCGTGCTGAAGTTGTCGAAGCCCACCGACTCGGCCGGCTGGAAACCCCACAGCTGGGACTGCCCGAACTTCTGGAAGGACAGGGTGACCAGACGCACGAGGGGATAGCCGAGGACCAGCGCGAGGATCAGCAGACAGGGCGCGAGCAGGGCCCACGGAATCGCGGCGGTGGCCTTCGAGGGCCGTCTTCGGGGCGGCGCTGCGTCCGTACCGGGCGGCGGCGTCGGCGGCGCGTGCCGCGTCGACGGCGGCAGCTTGGCAGGGGTGGTCGTTTCAGCGGCACTCATCCGCGCGCTCCTCAGCGGTCCCTCAGGTCGTACGGTCGTTGCGGTCGTCCAGGTCCTGCAGGTCCTTGTCCTGCAGGACCTGCACGTCCTTCAGGTGACGGGCGAGCGGGGCCCTCCCCGTGGCGGGGCCCCGCGTCGGCTCGCTACTTGACGTTGATGACCTTGTCGATCGCCGCGTCCGCTTCCTTCGCGGCGTCCTCGACCGACTTCTTGCCGGTGCCGATGCTCTGCAGCATCGTCTGCAGGATCTGGGCCTTCTCGACCTGGCCCCAGCCCGGCGCCATCGGCACGAACCAGTTGGACTCGGCCGCCGTCGCCGGGACCGCCGTCGCCGGGTCGCTCTTCAGGGTGGCGAGGTCGGTCTTGTTGTTGGGCAGGTTGCCCTTGGCCATCAGGCCCTTCTGGCCGCTCGGACCGGTGTAGGCGTTGATCCACTCGGCGGCGACCGTCTGCGCCTTCGACTTCACCGGGACGGCGAGGTCCGAACCGCCCAGGAAGACCGGCATGCTCTTGCCGGACGGGCCGGGCATCACGAAGTTCTCCGTGTTGCCCTTGAGCTTGCCGGTCTTGTCGTTCTCCGGCGTCTCGGCGGTAGCACCCTCCCAGGCGGCGGCGAAGATCATGCTCGTCCTGCCCTGGCCGTAGACGATGTAGCGGTCGGACTCGTCCTTGGTCTTGTCGCCGTGCATGTACTTGTCGATGACGTTCTTGAACTCGGTGAGGCCCTTGACGGACTCCGGGGAGGAGAGGCTCGCCTTCCACTGGCCGCCCGACTCCTCGGCGATCGAGCCGCCGGCGTCGTACACGAAGGACATGCCGGCGTACCAGTCACGGGTGGGCTGGTACCAGGCGTTGTACTTGCCGCCCTCCTTCTTCTGGATCTTGTCCAGATCGGAGGTGAGTTCGGCGTACGTCTTCGGTACGGACTTGACGCCGACCGAAGCCGCCACGTCCTTGCGCCAGTTGGCGACGCGGCCACCGGCGTAGTAGGGCACGCCGTACGTCTTGCCGTCGTAGGTGACGGAGGCCTTGAGGCCGTCCAGCCAGGCGGCCGAGTTGTCGAACTTCGCCGGGTCCAGGGGGGCGAAGGCGCCCTTGACCATGTAACCGAGCATCTCGGTGTTGCCCATCTCGACGACGTCGGGGGCCTTGTCGGTGGCGAGAACGGCGTCGAGCTTGGCGTTCTTGTCGGGCCAGCCGTAGTACTCGTGGTTGATCTTGATGTCGGGGTGCTTCTTGACCAGCGCGGCGTCGGCGGCCTTCACCAGCTCGGGCCAGTTGTTCTGCGCGTCGACGGTCAGCCAGACGGTCAGCTCCTTGGCGTCGGCGCCCGAGTTGTCCGAGCTGCCGCTGTCACTGTCCCCGCATGCCGCGATGGAGACCATCATGCCCGCGATACCGATCGCGGCTATCAGCTTGCGCTTCACGCCAACCTCCTCAGGAGCTGGACCAATGGTGTAGACCAGTAGGCGGAGCTTGGCTCAGACCAAACAACGTGTCAAGGGTGCTGGAACGCCTTTGACCAGCCGTTATGCGACCTACATATGCAGGAACCTTTAAGTAAGAACGTGGCGGAAATATCCTGCATATCCATCCGGCACGAGGTAGACCACTTCGGAGGAGTGCCGGAGCGTGACCTTGGCCGGGGCTTTCCGTGCGGTGGACTAGACCAGCGAGGGGCGTGAAGGTATACAGAGGGGATCACGGAGCGCGTGAGGGTCGGTGGGGTCCGTAGAGACCGTTCACAGGTCAATCGCGGCGCCGACCGTGCCACGATGTGCACCTGGACCGGCGGAATGCCGGCCGAAGCGGCACCAGGAGCCGGGAAGGCGGAGCATGAGCACCGACGTGAGCAGTGCGGAGAACGAGGGTGGGGCTACCGTCCGTACCGCGCGCGTGCCCAAGTACTACCGTCTGAAGAAGCATCTGCTCGACATGACGGAGACCCAGGCGCCCGGCACCCCGGTCCCGCCCGAGCGCACGCTGGCGGCGGAGTTCGACACCTCCCGCACCACCGTCCGTCAGGCCCTCCAGGAACTGGTCGTCGAGGGCCGGCTCGAACGCATCCAGGGCAAGGGCACCTTCGTCGCCAAGCCGAAGGTCTCCCAGGCGCTGCAACTCACCTCGTACACCGAGGACATGCGCGCCCAGGGTCTCGAACCCACCTCGCAGCTCCTCGACATCGGCTACATCACCGCAGACGACGCCCTCGCCGGGCTGCTCGACATCACGGCGGGCGGGCGCGTCCTGCGCATCGAGCGGCTGCGGATGGCGAACGGCGAGCCGATGGCGATAGAGACCACCCACCTTTCCGCGAAGCGCTTCCCGGCCCTGCGCAGGTCACTCGCGAAGTACACGTCCCTCTACACGGCCCTCGCCGAGGTGTACGACGTCCACCTCGCGGAGGCCGAGGAGACCATCGAGACCTCGCTGGCCACCCCGCGCGAGGCCGGTCTGCTCGGCACCGACGTGGGCCTGCCGATGCTGATGCTGTCCCGGCACTCGCTGGACAAGGACGGCCAGCCGGTGGAATGGGTGCGGTCCGTCTACCGGGGCGACCGGTACAAGTTCGTCGCGCGGCTCAAGCGGCCACTGGACTGACCGCACACGCGAACGGGTTCCGCCGCGGCTGACACATTCCCCTCACCAACAGGGGTTTTCCGTTATGCGGACGGGGTTCCATAAAGCCTGACCGTCCCCTAGATTCCTGCGCGTTGCACAGGTGATCACAGGAAGGTGATCACAGGAATCGGTGAGGGGACGGAGTCTTGACATGCCAGAAGCGCCTGAAGTGAGACAACCGGTCACAGAACAACCGGTGGTGACTCCGATCCGCGTCGTCATCGGGCTCTGCCTCTTCGCACCCTTCGTCGCGATGCTGTGGGTGGGTTCGTACGCGAAGGTCGATCCGGCCTTCATCGGCATCCCGTTCTTCTACTGGTACCAGATGCTGTGGGTGATCATCTCCACCGCGCTGACGATGACCGCGTACCAGCTCTGGCAGCGTGACCAGCGCGCCCGCAGGGCGGCTGCCAAGGACGGGGGTGCGTCCGCGTGAACGACGGCGTGAACGGCGTGGCACTCGCCGTCTTCATCATCTTCTTCCTGGCCGTCACGGTCGTCGGCTTCATGGCCGCGCGCTGGCGCAAGGCCGAGAACCAGAACAGCCTCGACGAATGGGGCCTGGGCGGCCGGTCGTTCGGCACCTGGGTCACCTGGTTCCTGCTCGGCGGCGACCTCTACACGGCGTACACCTTCGTGGCCGTACCGGCGGCGATCTACGCGGCGGGCGCGGCCGGCTTCTTCGCGGTGCCGTACACGATCCTCATCTACCCGCTGATGTTCGTGTTCCTGCCCCGTCTGTGGTCCGTCTCGCACAAGCACGGGTACGTCACCACCTCGGACTTCGTGCGCGGCCGGTTCGGTTCGAAGGGGCTGTCGCTGGCGGTCGCCGTCACCGGCATCCTGGCGACGATGCCGTACATCGCGCTGCAACTGGTCGGCATCCAGGCCGTGCTGGACGTGATGGGCGTCGGCGGCGGCGAGAACACCAACTGGTTCGTCAAGGACCTGCCGCTGCTGATCGCCTTCGGTGTGCTGGCCGCGTACACCTACTCGTCCGGACTGCGGGCGCCCGCGCTGATCGCGTTCGTGAAGGACGGGCTGATCTACCTCGTCATCGCGGTCGCGATCATCTACATCCCGATCAAGCTGGGCGGCTTCGACGACATCTTCAAGGCCGCGGGCGACGCCTTCTCCCAGACCAGTCCGGCGACCGGCAAACCACGCGGCGCCCTCGCCCCGGGCGAGGCCTCGCAGTGGACGTACGCCACGCTGGCGCTCGGCTCGGCGCTCGCGCTGTTCATGTACCCGCACAGTGTCACGGCCGTCCTCTCCAGCCGCAGCCGTGACGTGATCCGCCGCAACTCCACGATCCTGCCCCTGTATTCGCTGATGCTGGGCCTGCTCGGGCTGCTGGGCTTCATGGCGATCGCGGCCGGGGTCAAGGTCACCAACGGCCAGTTGGCGATCCCGCAGCTCTTCGAGGACATGTTCCCGTCCTGGTTCGCGGGCGTGGCCTTCGCGGCGATCGGCATCGGGGCCCTCGTCCCGGCGGCCATCATGTCCATCGCGGCGGCGAACCTCTTCACCCGCAACATCTACAAGGACTTCCTCAAGCCCGACGCGACACCGGAACAGGAGACCAAGGTCTCCAAGCTGGTCTCGCTCCTGGTGAAGGTGGGCGCGCTGGTCTTCGTCCTGACCATGGACAAGACGGTCGCCATCAACTTCCAGCTCCTGGGCGGCATCTGGATCCTCCAGACCTTCCCGGCCCTGGTCGGCGGCCTGTTCACCCGCTGGTTCCACCGCTGGGCCCTGCTGGCCGGCTGGGCGGTCGGCATGCTGTACGGCACGCTGGCGGCGTACGGGGTCGCGTCTCCGACGCAGAAGCACTTCGGCGGCAGCGCGAAGGAGATCCCGGGGATCGGTGAGATCGGTTACCTCGGCCTGACGGCGTTCGTCCTGAACCTCGTCGTCACGGTGGTCCTCACCTTCGTACTGAAGGCGCTGAAGGCCCCGGACGGTGTGGACGAGACGAAGCCGTCGGACTACACGGCGGACGCAGGAGATCCGGGCGTGGCGGTCGAACTGCCGTCCGCCACGGCGGGCTCCACCCACTGAACGAACGCCTTCCACGACGGGCCGCCGGAGAGATCCGGCGGCCCGTCGTCGTATCTCCCTCGCATCCCCCTCGTATCTCCCTCGTCGCCCCAAAGCGCTCAACTCTCCGATACGACACAACATGTGGGGGTGCTTCCAGGGTCCGGCACAAGATGTATGCTCATGCTCGCTGTCGCCGCAGGGGAATCCGGTGTGAATCCGGAACTGTCCCGCAACGGTGTACTCGTGCACGTTTGTGCGCGTGTCCAGTCCGAGGACCTGTCGACAGCGCGCCCGGCCGACCGGTCCGGGCGCCCGACGTCCGGGCCTCGTGGAGTGGGCCGGTGGACGCACGCGTACCCGTAAGGCGTCCGTGTGCCCCGCTGCCCTCCGCAAGGCCCCGTGCCGAGCGAGGGAGAGCCCCCACGTGACCATCGCGCCAGCCGAACCGGCTTCAGCGACCCGAGTGGCCCCGGTGGAGACGGACGGTCCCGGTGCCGCGCTGCTGCGGACCCTGACCGAGCTGACCGCAGACCTGCCCGACGCCGACCCCGGCCGGGTCGCCGCCGCCGCGCTGCGCGGCCGGTCCGCGCGGGCCGACGTGCCGGAGCTGCGCGAGCTGGCCATCGAGGCCGCGGCCGGCCTCATCTCCGAGGACCCCGCCTACTCCCGGCTGGCCGCCCGCCTGCTGACCGTCACCATCGCCGCGGAGGCCGCCTCACAGGGCGTCACGTCCTTCTCCGAGTCGGTCGCGGTCGGCCACCGGGAGGGCTTGATCGCCGACCGCACCGCCGAGTTCGTACGGCTGCACACGGACCGCCTGAACACGCTGATCGACGTCGAGGGCGACGACCGCTTCGGGTACTTCGGGCTGCGCACCCTCCACAGCCGGTACCTTCTGCGCCACCCGATCACGCGCCGGGTCATCGAGACGCCCCAGCACTTCATGCTGCGCGTCGCGAGCGGACTCGCTGAGAACGACACCACTCGCGCCCTCGACGAAGTCGCCGCGCTCTACCGGCTGATGAGCCGCCTCGACTATCTCCCCTCCTCCCCCACACTCTTCAACTCCGGTACCCGGCACCCCCAGATGTCGTCCTGCTACCTCCTCGACTCGCCCGTCGACGAGCTGGACTCCATCTACGACCGCTACCACCAGGTCGCCCGCCTCTCCAAGCACGCCGGTGGCATCGGGCTGTCGTACTCCCGGATCCGCAGCCGCGGTTCGCTGATCCGCGGCACCAACGGGCATTCCAACGGCATCGTGCCGTTCCTGAAGACGCTGGACGCCTCCGTCGCCGCCGTGAACCAGGGCGGTCGGCGCAAGGGTGCCGCCGCGGTGTACCTGGAGACCTGGCACTCCGACATCGAGGAGTTCCTGGAGCTGCGCGACAACACGGGCGAGGACGCCCGCCGTACGCACAACCTGAACCTCGCGCACTGGATCCCGGACGAGTTCATGCGCCGGGTGAACGCGGACGCGCTCTGGTCGCTCTTCTCCCCCTCCGACGTACCAGAACTGGTCGACCTGTGGGGCGACGAGTTCGACGCCGCCTACCGCGCGGCCGAGGAGGCCGGGCTCGCCCGGAAGACCATCCCGGCCCGCGATCTGTACGGCCGCATGATGCGTACGCTCGCGCAGACCGGCCAAGGCTGGATGACCTTCAAGGACGCGGCCAACCGCACCGCCAACCAGACGGCCGAGCCGGGCAGCGTCGTCCACTCCTCGAACCTGTGCACCGAGATCCTCGAGGTCACGGACGACGGGGAGACGGCGGTCTGCAACCTGGGTTCCGTGAACCTCGGCGCGTTCGTGGTCGACGGGGACATCGACTGGGAGCGGCTGGACGAGACGGTCCGTACCGCCGTCACGTTCCTCGACCGGGTCGTCGACATCAACTTCTACCCGACCGAGCAGGCGGGCCGCTCGAACGCGCGGTGGCGTCCGGTCGGCCTGGGCGCGATGGGCCTCCAGGACGTCTTCTTCAAGCTGCGCGTCCCCTTCGACTCGCCCGAGGCTAAGGCCCTCTCCACGCGCATCGCCGAGCGCGTCATGCTCGCCGCGTACGAGGCCTCCGCCGACCTCGCCGAGCGCGGCGGCCCGCTGCCGGCCTGGGAGAGGACCCGTACGGCACGCGGTGTGCTGCACCCCGACCACTACGACGTGGAGCTGAACTGGCCCGAGCGCTGGTCGGCGCTGCGGGACCGGATCGCCGCGACCGGGATGCGCAACTCCCTGCTCCTGGCGATCGCGCCCACGGCCACCATCGCCTCGGTCGCCGGCGTGTACGAGTGCATCGAGCCGCAGGTCTCCAACCTGTTCAAGCGCGAGACACTGTCCGGCGAGTTCCTCCAGGTCAACTCGTATCTGGTGAAGGAGCTGAAGGACCTCGGCGTGTGGGACGCCCGCACCCGGGAGGCGCTGCGCGAGTCGAACGGCTCGGTGCAGGAGTTCGCCTGGATCCCGGCCGACGTACGCGCCCTGTACCGCACGGCATGGGAGATCCCGCAGCGCGGGCTCATCGACATGGCCGCCGCCCGGACCCCGTTCCTGGACCAGTCGCAGTCCCTGAACCTGTTCCTGGAGACGCCGACCATCGGCAAGCTCTCCTCGATGTACGCGTACGCCTGGAAGTCGGGCCTGAAGACGACGTACTACCTGCGCTCGCGCCCGGCGACCCGTATCGCCCGCGCCGCACAAGCGACTGTCCCCGTCCAGCAGGCCGCCGACCCCGACGCCGTCGCCTGCTCCCTGGAAAACCCCGAGTCCTGCGAGGCCTGCCAGTAATGAGCTCCGCCCACCCGTCGCCCGACCACCGCCCCTCAACGGCGGCACTGCGTGCCGGCACCTCCACATTCAAGAACCTGCTCGACCCGGGCTTCGAGCTGACTCTCCGCCCCATGCGCTACCCGGACTTCTACGAGCGCTACCGGGACGCCATCAAGAACACCTGGACCGTCGAGGAGGTCGACCTCCACTCGGACGTCTCCGACCTGGCGAAACTGTCCGAGGGCGAGCAGCACATGATCGGCCGGCTGGTCGCGTTCTTCGCGACGGGCGACTCGATCGTCTCGAACAACCTGGTGCTCACCCTCTACAAGCACATCAACTCCCCCGAGGCGCGGCTGTACCTGAGCCGCCAGCTGTTCGAGGAGGCCGTGCACGTCCAGTTCTATCTGACGCTCCTCGACACCTACCTCCCCGACCCGGCGGACCGGGCCGCGGCCTTCGACGCGGTGGAGAACATCCCGTCCATCCGCGAGAAGGCCGAGTTCTGCTTCCGGTGGATCAACGAGGTCGAGAAGCTCGACCGGCTGGAGACCAAGGCCGACCGCCGCCGCTTCCTCCTCAACCTGATCTGCTTCGCCGCGTGCATCGAGGGCCTGTTCTTCTACGGGGCCTTCGCGTACGTCTACTGGTTCCGCAGCCGGGGTCTCCTGCACGGCCTGGCCACCGGCACGAACTGGGTCTTCCGGGACGAGACCATGCACATGAGCTTCGCGTTCGAGGTGGTCGACACCGTCCGCAAGGAGGAGCCGGAGCTGTTCGACGATCAGCTTCAGCGGCAGGTGACCGACATGATGCGGGAGGCGGTCGCGGCGGAGCTGCAGTTCGGCCGGGACCTGTGCGGTGAGGGCCTGCCGGGCATGAACACCGAGTCGATGCGGCAGTACCTGGAGTGCGTCGCCGACCAGCGGCTGGCCCGTCTGGGCTTCGCCCCGGTGTACGGCTCCGAGAACCCCTTCTCCTTCATGGAGCTGCAAGGGGTCCAGGAGCTGACCAACTTCTTCGAGCGCCGCCCGTCGGCGTACCAGGTGGCCGTGGAGGGCACGGTCGACCTCGACGAGGATTTCTGACGCTACGTCACTGATGGTGCCGGGCTTACCGTTCGGTAAGCCCGGCACCATCAAGCGCGGGCCCTCGTCCATGGATCGTCCATCCACCGTCCATGGACCTCCTATGGAGCGGCAAAGTTCTTCCGACGCATCTGTTCCGGTCTTGTCGGCCCCGGCTACTTTCTGGCCATCCTGTCATGCGCACAACGGCATCACGGAACGTTCAAAGTGTCATGCCCCTGACGATAACGCGCACTGCTGCCGCTACGCGCGTCACAGGCCTGCCATCAGCGTCGAGAACCCCACTCCAGCGACGGAGGCAGTACCCCATGCGTAAGTCACCCACCGGTAAGCCCAGACGGAGCCTGCGAAGACTGCTGGTCGCGGCCACCCCGGCCCTCGCCCTCAGCCTCGCCGGACTCGTCGCGGCGCCGGCGCACGCGGCGCACGCGGCGCCCGCGGCGCACGCAGCCGCGAGCACCTCCCGGGTCACCCAGAACTCCAAGGCCCTCACCTCCCCGGACCGGCAGACGTTCCACTCGACCGGCAAGGCCGGCCAGAAGGTGCCGACCACGCATCTCTGCGCCACCGCCGAGCCCGGTCATGTGTCCTGTTTCGCCCAGCGCCGGACCGACATCAAGCAGCGGCTGGCCGCCGCTGCCGCCGCCGCGCCTTCCGGGCTCAGCCCGGCCAACCTGCACAGCGCCTACAACCTCCCGTCAACGGGCGGCTCCGGCCTGACCGTTGCCATCGTCGACGCGTACAACGACCCCAACGCCGAGGCGGACCTGGCCACTTACCGTTCGCAGTACGGCCTGTCCGCCTGCACCAAGGCCAGTGGCTGCTTCAAGCAGGTCAGTCAGACCGGTTCGACGACCTCGCTGCCGACCAACGACACCGGCTGGGCCGGCGAGGAGGCGCTCGACCTCGACATGGTCAGCGCCGTCTGCCCCAACTGCAGCATCATCCTCGTCGAGGCAAGCTCCGCCACCGACTCCGACCTCGGCACCGCCGAGAACGAGGCCGTGGCGCTCGGCGCGAAGTTCGTGTCCAACAGCTGGGGCGGCGCCGAGGCGTCCTCCCAGACGACCGAGGACACCTCGTACTTCAAGCACCCCGGTGTCGCGATCACGGTCAGCTCGGGTGACAGCGCGTACGGCGCCGAGTACCCGGCGACCTCCCAGTACGTGACCGCCGTCGGCGGCACCGCCCTCTCCACGTCCTCCAACTCCCGCGGCTGGACCGAGTCCGTGTGGAAGACCAGCAGCACGGAGGGGACCGGCTCCGGCTGCTCGGCGTACGACGCCAAGCCGAGCTGGCAGACCGACACCGGGTGCACCAAGCGCATGGAGGCGGACGTCTCCGCCGTCGCCGACCCCGCCACCGGTGTGGCCGTCTACGACACCTACGGCGGCTCCGGCTGGGCCGTCTACGGTGGCACGAGCGCCTCGGCGCCGATCATCGCGGGCGTGTACGCGCTGGCCGGCACCCCGGGTTCCAGTGACTACCCGGCGAAGTACCCCTACACCCACACGAGCAACCTGTACGACGTCACCAGCGGCAACAACGGCTCCTGCACCACCTCGTACTTCTGCACCGCGGCCACCGGCTACGACGGCCCGACCGGCTGGGGCACCCCCAACGGCACCACCGCCTTCACCTCGGGCACCAGCACCGGCAACACGGTGACCGTCACCAACCCGGGCAGTAGGTCGACCACGACCGGCAGTGCGGTCAGCCTGCAGATCAGCGCGACCGACAGTGCGTCGGCGACCCTCACCTACAGCGCGAGCGGTCTGCCGACCGGGCTGTCGATCAGCAGCTCGACCGGCCTGATCTCCGGTACGGCGTCCACCGCGGGCACGTACCAGGTCACCGTGACCGCGAGCGACAGCACCGGCGCCTCCGGCTCCGCGTCCTTCAGCTGGACCGTCGGGTCGAGCAGCAGCACCTGCACCTCGTCCCAGCTGCTCGGCAACCCCGGATTCGAATCGGGCAACACCACCTGGACCGCCTCCACCAGCGTCATCAGCAACTCCACCAGTGAGTCGGCGCACGCCGGCTCGTACTACGCCTGGCTGGACGGTTACGGCTCCGCGCACACCGACACGCTGTCCCAGTCGGTGACCGTGCCCAGCGGCTGCAAGGCCACCTTCACCTTCTACCTGCACGTCGACACCAAGGAGACCTCCACGAGCACCGCCTACGACAAGCTGACGGTCACCGCCGGATCGACCACCCTGGCGACGTACTCGAACCTCAACGCGGCCTCGGGCTACGCCCAGAAGTCCTTCGACCTGTCCTCGTACGCGGGCACCACCGTCACCCTGAAGTTCAGCGGTGTCGAGGACTCCTCGCTCCAGACCAGCTTCGTCCTCGACGACACCGCCGTCACGACCAGCTGACCGCCGCTCCACACCGGAGCCCCGGCCGCCGCCTTCGCGGCCGGGGCTCCGGTGTGGGATCCGGGCGTGCGGGTTACACGTCGAAGGGAAGAGGAGGCCTTCCATGCGCCGAACGATCCGCCGCCGCACGACCCTCGCCCTCGTGGCACTCACCCTCACCGTCGCGGGCTGCGCCGACGGGACCGACAGCGCCAAGAACCGCGGCGACAGCGTGTCGCCCTCCCCCACCGCGACGACAAACCCGGCTAGTCCGACGCCGAGTCCCGCGGGCTGTACGGCGGTGACGACGCTCGGGGCCCGCGACAGCGGCCTTACGGTGTGCCTGGCGGTGGGCGACACGGTCCGTATCAGCCTGGACGGAACCTCCGAGCGGCCCTGGAAGCCGGTCACCACGAGCGGCCCTGGCCTGGAGGCCGTCAACAGCGGGTTCGTCCTGCGACCCGGTGACGCGAGCGCCGCCTTCAAGGCCGTGTCGACGGGCAGGACCCGGCTGGAGTCCACCAGGCCACTGTGCGCCGCCCGGCCCGGCCAGGTCTCCTGCCTGGGGATTCAGGAGTGGTGGGTCACCGTGGTGGTGAAGTAGCGCTGCCGCCGTGCGGGGCGCTGCGTGAGGCCGACTCCCTCGGTTTCCCGACGGGACCGCTGGGCCTCACGGAGCTGGCGGTCGATGCGCCGGTCGTGCGCCAGGCCGATCAGGGCCGGGAGGGCGAGGACCGCGAAGACCGCGACGACGACGAGGATTCCGACGATGTTGTCCGTTGCTGTGTTCATGGACATGAGTCTCGCGCCGAATGCTCCTGACCGTCAGTGGCAGGACTGCCGCACACCCTCGATTTCCTGCCAATGCCGAGGCACACTGGAGACATGCTCGAAAACGTGGCCGTGGTTCTGCTCAACGGAGTGCATCCCTTCGAACTCGGGGTCGTCTGCGAGGTCTTCGGCCTCGACCGCGGCGACGAGGGCCTACCCGTGTACGACTTCGCCGTCGCCTCGGCCGAGGGCCCGACGCTGAGCACCCACGCGGGCTTCTCGGTGAGTACGGAACACGGGCTGGAGCGTCTTGAGACGGCCGACCTGATCGCCGTACCGGCCGGGCAGACCTATGCGGACCGGGAGTATCCGCCGGAGCTGCTGGACGCGCTGCGGCGAGCCGTGGAGCGCGGAGCCCGGGTGCTCAGCGTCTGTTCCGGGGTGTTCGTGCTCGCCGCCGCGGGCCTGCTCGACGGCCGGCGGTGCGCGGTGCACTGGCGGCACGCCGACGAGCTGGCCCGGCGCTATCCGCGGGTCCGGGTCGAGCCGGACGTGCTGTACGTCGACGCGGGGCCGGTGATCACCTCCGCCGGCACGGCCGCCGGGATCGACGCCTGTCTGCACCTCGTACGGCAGGAGCACGGGCCCGAGGTCGCCAACGCCATCGCCCGCCGGATGGTCGTACCGCCGCACCGGGACGGCGGGCAGGCCCAGTACATCGAGCGGCCCCTGCCCCGGTCGCGGTGCGACACCGTCGGGGAGGTGCTGGTGTGGATGGAGCGCAACCTCGACGAGGAGGTCACCGTCGAGCAGCTCGCCGAGCGCGCCCACATGTCGCCCCGCACCTTCGCCCGCCGCTTCCAGCAGGAGACCGGCACCACGCCCTACCGCTGGATTCTGCGGCAACGCGTGCTGCTGGCCCAGCAGTTGCTGGAGGCGACGGACGAGACGATGGACGCGATCGCCTGGCGTACCGGGTTCGGCAACGCGGCGGCACTGCGCCACCAGTTCGTACGGTCGCTGGGAACCACCCCGCAGGCGTACCGGCGTACGTTCAAGGGCCCGGAGGCCGCCTGACCGTACGCCTGATCCATCACCCGGGCCCGTTCAGCGGGGTATCGCCCGCAGCAGCATCCGGTCCGGGTGCAGGGTGATGCCCACGCGGACCGCGTCGCGCGATCCGGGCACCCGTTCGAAGCGCCACTTCCTGGCCACCTCGGCCGTGAGAATGGTCAGCATGGCCATCGAGAAATGGTCACTCGGACACTTGCGGTTGCCCACGCCGAACGGGGTCATCGCGTACTTGGGCAGGTCCTTGACACGTTCCGGAAGCCATCGGTCGGGGTCGAACTCGGTGTTCCGCTCGTACGAACGCGGATCGCGCTGTATCGCGTACGGGCTGTACACGAGATCGGCACCGGCCGGAATCCGATAGCCGCCCAGCTCGGTCTCGGCCACCGCCCGCCGTGTCAATATCCAGACGGGCGGCTGCAAACGCATCGTCTCGACGATGACATTGTTCGTGTGCGCCAGCTTACGGACGTCCGCGAATGCGACCGCGCGGTCGCCCCCGACCGATTCCGCCTCCTGGGCCACCTTGTCGGCGTGTTCCGGCTGTTCGGCGAGGACCTGGAGCAGGGACATGATCGTGGAGGCGACGGTTTCGGCACCCGCGGTGACTATGGCGACGACCTGGTCATGGATCTCCTGTTCACCTATGGGGTCGCCATTCCCGTCCGTCGCCGTCAGCAACGCTGTCAGCAAATCGTCCGGATTCTGACCGGATGCCCGGCGCTCGGCCACGATCTCGTCGACGACGAGATGCATATCGGCCAGGGCCCGGTTGAATTTGAGGTTGCCCGGCAGCGGAAGCCGGTAGAGCGGCCCCGCCGGGATCACCATGCGCCGGTACATCCCCAGGAACACGGTGGCCAGCGCGGCGCACAGGCGTTCGGCCCGCTCGTCCATGTAGTCGCCGCGCAGCAGACAGCGGGCCGCGATGCGCACGGCGATCCGGAAGGACTCCGCGGTGCAGTCGATGATCTCACCGGGCTGCCGGCGCCGGGCGAACGCCTGCGCCTCCTCCGCCATGATCGGCCCGTACTGGGGGAGGACGTCCAGCCTGAACGCGGGCTGGATGGTGCGCCGTTGGCGCCGGTGGGTGGGTCCGTTGGCGGTGGCCACGCCCTCCTTGCCGAGCAGCCCCTCGAGGGACTCCCACAGCGGGCCGCCGATGACGTAGTCGGGGTTCAGCGCGAGCGCCCCGACCAGTTCCGGCGAGGTGGCGGCGTACACCGTCTTGGGGCCGAGTTTCAGCCGTACGACGTCGCCGTGGTCGCGGAGCCGGGCGAAGTAGCCCAGCGGGTCGCGGACCAGCTGCCAGCCGTGGCCGAGAAGCGGGACACCGCCGCCCGCGAAGGGCGGATCGGGCAGCTCCCTGGCATGGGGGGACACGGGACGTACTGATTCGACGGTCATTTCTCACCTGCCGCTTCGTTGTTGACGTACGGGGGTGTGGAGCGGTCGTCCCAGTTGTCGACCATGTAGCGGCCGGACTCGTGGTGGAACCAGTAGACGGAACTGAACCAGTTCCGCATATTGCCGAGGCAGACACTCACGGCGGTGCTGATCTGCTTTCCCCGCGCGCTGCCGTCGTCGAGTGATTCGGCGAACCTGCGCACTTCGCGTTCCGCCGAAAGGAATTCCAGAACGGCCCTCTCGACCCGCCCTCTGACTTCCGTGACGGCCTCTTCGAGTGTCAGCCCGTCATGCCGGATGAGACTGATCCCGAGATTGTGCACCTCGTCCCCCGCGATTTCCTTGGGGAGCGAGCAGAGGTCGTTGTACCAGGCGGCGAATTCCTGGCTCAGCAGCGCCGCCCGATGGAATGCTGGGTGTTTCCGCACCACGCTCGGGAGTTCACATCCCGCGCTCGGTTCCAGGAGATCGGTCCAGATCCAGTGCGCGAAGGTGAGCCGCCGGAGTTCGAGGTATTCCTCGACTTTCGGCACGGTTCCGTTTGTTCGGTTTCTGAATTCGCGGTCGTACGCCTCGATCACCTCGTGGAAGTGCCGCGCGAAGCGGGCGTTCCACCTCCTGCCCAGGAACGAGTACAGGCGCAGCACACTGTCCGCGAACCCCGCGACCAGCGGGTCCCGGTGGTACAGATACATCCCGGGTGCGTCCAGCGCGGCATGGAGCCGGCCCCTGAGATGCCGCCAGGCGGCGGGCCGGCCGTGCACGATGTCACGGTCGTGGCGGTCGTCCCAGACGAAGAACCAGGCACTGAAGTCCGCTATCGCCTGGAGTACGTCGTCCGGGGCGCCGAGGTAGTACCCGGCCATGAGGTCGGTGTAGCAAAGGCCGTCGGCATATTCTGCGACCTTGTCCGCCGACATGAGGCGTTTTTCCAGCAGCCAGCCCCTGGTCTTCTCCTGCAGTTGGGGCCAATACGGATGCAGTTGCCGGGGAAACGCCACCTCGATCATCGGTAAGGCCAGTGATGGTGGGATCGCTACCGCTGGTGTCGCCGGTGAGGTGCTGTGTGGGAAAGCAGGCACGAACAAACCCCTCTCAGCCGCGAGTTGGCGCAACACCCCTCCCGCTGTGCCGGGCGTGCGCCGTTGCGTATCCCCGCAGTTCCATTCAGCACTACAACTGACCGTTCTGGGAACGGATTTGCTTCCTTCACTACCCCAAGCTGCCGAGATTCACCTCTCGCCTGACTGGTTCTGGATCACTGCAGGCGCACTTGAGTCCAAGTTTCGATCGAACGTACGACGGACACGCGAACGGCTCCTGTTCGGGGCCTCATCCCGACCAGGAGCCGTTCGCGTGTCCGTACGCCTCAGACGTTGTCAGAAGGTGTCAGTCGTTCGCGACCACGGGGTACCGGGGCTCGTTCTCGGCCATCTGCCGCAGTGCGTCCTTGCGCTCGCGCTTGGAGAGCCGGTCGATGTAAAGGTATCCGTACAGATGATCGGTCTCGTGCTGCAGACAGCGCGCGAAGTAGCCGGTGCCGCGCACCTTGATCGGGTTGCCCTTCTCGTCCTGCCCGGTCACCTCGGCGTAGTCGGGCCGGGCGAGCGGCGCGTACGCGGTGGGCACCGAGAGGCAGCCCTCGTTGCTGTCGTCCAGCCGGCGCCGGTCGGCGGGCAGCTCTACGAGCTTCGGGTTGCAGATGACACCGGTGTGCCGGACGCCGTCGTCGTCGGGGCAGTCGTAGATGAAGACCTTCAGGTCGACGCCCACCTGGTTGGCGGCCAGGCCCACTCCCTCGGCGGTGCGCTGGCTGGCGAACATGTCCGCGACCAGTTGGTCCAGCTCCGCGCCGAACTCGGTGACGTCCTGGCACTCCTTGTGCAGCACCGGGTTGCCGACGACCGTGATGGGCCGCGAGGTCCCGCGCTCACGCCAGGCGGCCTCGCGCTCCTCGCCGTCCTCGGTGTCGATGACGAAGCCCTCGTCGTCCACGGGAAGCACGCCCGCGTGCTGCTGATCGGTGTCCTGCTGCGCCATGACCGACGATGCCTCTCAAACAATCAGGGGGTGAAGTTGCTGATACAGGGTACGGGGAAGCGCGCCCCGACAGGGGCGCGGGGAACTGCACGACAAGCCACGACGGAGCCGCAGGGAACCACGGACCTAACAGACCTCTTCCAGATCCCGCCAGTCCCGGGTCTCAGGACTGTCAGCGACCCACCCGTCCAGCAACCCTCGTACGAGGGTTGCCGGCGCCGCGATCCCACACTCCCGCTCGGGCGCCCACAGCTGCCCGTCCGTACGATGCCCCAGCGGCCCGGGATGTCCCGGCTCACTGTGATCGTGCGGATCGAGATGCTCCCCGTCACCCTCGTCGGACGGCATTTGGGACTCCGAGCACATTCGGCACAGCAACCGCACCGACGACGACCAGTCCTCCGCGGCGAAGCCCGCGTCGGACGCCAGCCGCTCCAGGGCGTCCCGGTCCTCCTCCGCGGCGGCCTCCAGCAGGACCACCCAGGTGGGCACGGGCGAGGGCGCCCACAGCTCGATCTCGTCGAACACCGGGTAGGAGTGCCCGGCCACGGTGGTCCGCTCCCCGTGTGGCACCCCGTCGTGCAGCACGACCTCGCCCCAGCGCCGCCCGGAGGACGGCAGCGGAATCGACAGCACCTCGATCCGGGCGGGGTCGAGCCGCCGCCCCCACACGACCTCGGCCTCGCCCTCCGGCGACAGCCGTACGGCCGCGCTGCCCAGGTCCATTCCGGTGGGCTCACCGGCGGCCGTGGCACCCCCGGGCACCCGCAGCCCATACGCCTGCCAGGCCCGCCGGGCCAGCGGCCAGTCCTGGAGGGCGGTGGCCGCGATGCCCACGTTCCACCAGTCGGGAGCCCCGGTCTCCCGGTCGAGCAGCGCGACGGCGCGGAGACCGGCCGCCCTCGCCTGCTCCCAGTCGTGCCGGAACTTGTGCAGCAGCGCGAGGTTGAACCAGGACTCGGACAGCCAGGGTTCCAGATCGGCGGCACGTGTCAGCAGCGCGCCCGCGTCCTCGTACCGCCCGTCGCCGATCAGCGTGAACGCGCGGTCGGTGGCCTGCCGCCATGAGGCGGAGGGCCGGTGCCGTCCCTTGCCGAAGATCCTCACGATTCCCGCCTGCCAGTGCCGTGGAGTGGGCCGGCTTCTGCCCCCGTACAGCCTCTCCCTCGCATCCAACCACGGACCGCTGGAGGGGCGCTCATTACCCATGGGTTACCCAACCGAGGGCAGCGTAAGACCGTCCGCCCCTCTCCCACCACCATCTTCAACCGATGCGCTCCCGGACGACTCCGCCATTCCTGGCGAGTACCCGGGCGAGGGACTCCACCACCTCGGGCTGAAAGTCCCGGCCGGTGCCGAGCCGCAGCTCCTCCAGCGCCCGCAGCGGCCCGCCCGCTCCCGCGTCGCGCACCTTCTCCTCGTACGCGTTGACGGCCCGCACGATGCGCGCGGAGACGGGCTGTTCCCGGTACGGATCGGCCTGCCGCTCCACGACCACGGCGACCGCCGCGGCCACCCCCGTCTGCCGTACGACGGCCCCGCCGAGCAGCGCGATCCGGCGCTGTTCGGCCAGGGGGAGTCCGGCCGTGGCCCCGGCCGGTACCGGGTCGACGAGGCTGAGCTGCCCGATGTCGTGCATGAGGGCCGCGTACTCCAGCACGGTCAGCTCCGGCTCGGACAGCCCCAGCTCCCGCCCCACCGCCCGGCTGAGCGCCGCGACGCGACGGGCGTGCCCGGCCGGCGTGTACCCGGCGATCTCGGTGGCGCGGGCCAGCGAGGCGATCGTCTGCCGATAGGTGGCCCGCACGGCCGCGTACCGCCGGAAGGCGAGCTGCGTGAGGAGCAGCGGCAGCGAGAAGACGGGCAGCGCCCAGAGCCCGACGACGGCGACGGCGAGCGCCATGACCACCCCGGTGGCGCACACGGCGGTCCCGATCCCCAGCGTGGCCCGCAGCTCGTCCCGCAGCAGCGGACCGAAGGGCCAGCCGGTGCGCGAGTGGGCGAGCGCGGCGGCGAGTACGGCGTCGCAGAGCGCGGTGAGCACCAGCAGCGCGACAAGCAGCAGGACGTACGCGGGGCCGCCCCAGGCCTCGAACACGCCCTGGTTGTAGAGGGGTTGGAAGCAGACGGCGGCGAACCCGGCGGTGAGCACCCGGCGGGCGAGATGATCGGCGGTCGGCCCCTGTCCGCGCGCGACGTGCGGTACGCAGCCGACGAGAGTGGCCGCGACGACGACGGCGACGACCTGGAGGGCGCCGTGGTGCGTGGCCCGCCCCGCGTCCTCACCGAGCAGCGCGTACGACAGCGCCCCGGCGGCGGCGAGCGGCGCCGCCTCCCGCGCCTCGGGCCCACTCCACCGGGTCAGCTCCCCGAGCGCGACAAGCAACCCGAAGGAGACCGCGACAGCCCGCCCGTCGAGACCGGACCAGAGGGTGTGGGCGAGGGAGAGAAAGGCGAGGAGAGCGCCGGTGAGATGAACCAGGCTTCTCATGTCACCCCACCCTCACCACGAACCTGCCCGGGACCGGGGCGGGGATCGGAGCCGGGAACGGGG
The DNA here is from genome assembly GCF_054072135.1 of Streptomyces kryoterrae. Classification (NCBI taxonomy): domain Bacteria; kingdom Bacillati; phylum Actinomycetota; class Actinomycetes; order Kitasatosporales; family Streptomycetaceae; genus Streptomyces; species Streptomyces kryoterrae. Next base: position 3,342,109 of record NZ_CM133358.1, read on the forward strand.
CCGGAACCGGGAACGGATCCGGAGCGAGAGCGGGGAAAGGGACCGGAACCGGGGCGGGGACCGGAACCGGAGCGGGGACCGGAACCGGAGCGAGGACCGGAACCGGAGCGAGGACCGATGCCGGGAACGGGAACAGGAACGGAGTCGGAGCCGGAACGAGGACCGATGCCGGGAACAGGAACGGAGTCGGAGCCGGAACGAGGATCGAAGCCGGGAACGGGAACAGGCACGGATCCGGAGCCGGGGTCAGAAATGGAGCCGGGGTCGGGATCGAGGTCGGGGCACGTTGGTGTCCGACTGGAAACGGGTGGAGTGGGTGGGTAATCACGACGGGACTGGACCCCGTCAGCTGTGACCGCCGGATGCCACCCACCCCGCCGCCCAAGCGCCCGCGCCAACGCCCCCACCATCACCGGATCGAACTGCGTCCCCGCGCACCTCTCCAGCTCCGCCAAAGCAACCCGCACAGGCCGGGCCCGGCTGTACGACCGGGTCGACGTCATCGCGTCGAACGCGTCCGCGACGGCGACCACACGCGCGAACTCCGGGATCTGGCTGCCGACAAGCCCGTAGGGGTACCCGCTCCCGTCCAGCCGCTCGTGATGGTGCAGGATCGCCGACCGGGCCTCCCCGAGGAAGCCGATCCCCCGGACCATCTCGTGCCCGTACTCCGGGTGCAGCTCGATCACACGCCGCTCCTCCGGAGTCAGCGGCCCGTCCTTCCGCAGCAGCCGGGTGGGAACGCCCAGCTTGCCCACGTCGTGCAGGATCCCGGCGAACCGCAGGACTTCCACCCGCTCGTCGTCCATGCCCAGTTCCCGCGCGATCATCATCGACGCCTGTCCGACCCGCTCGCTGTGCCCGCGCGTGTACCCGTCCTTGATGTCGACGGCCTGCACGAGCGCCCTGATCGTCGCCTGGTGCGCCGCCCGCTCCCGGTGGTACTGCGCGAACACCCACCACGACACCCACATCGGCAGCAGCACGAGCAGCGCGGCGACGGGCCCGTACGGGCCGCGCCACAGGACGGCCATCATCAGCCCGGCGAGCCCGTGCACCCCGACCGGCACCAGGGACCGTACGAACAGCCCCCGCCAGGCCAGCCGCACCGGCACCCGCTCGGCGAGCGCCAGGATGCCTCCGTCGAGCAGGGCCAGGATCAGGCAGAACGCGACCACGGCCACCCCGGCGGAGACCAGCGCGTAGGGAAAGCAGGAGGAGACGACCGCGTCCGGTCCGCCGAGCGACCAGTGCACCCGCGAAGCCGTCCAGGCGCCGATCCCGAGCTGTCCGGCCCGCCAGAGCCGGCGCGGCCAGGGCGTCCGTTCACCGCCCCGCACCAGCAGCGCGCCCGGCAGCGGCACCAGGGCGGCAGCGGCGGGCGGCAGCAGGAAGGCAGCGGCGAGCAGGACGGGCGTGTGCCACCGGGGCGGCCCGCCGCCGGCGCCCCCGGGACCGGCGGCGCCCGGACCCTCGTACCCCCGGCCCCCGCCGAACCGGCCGACCGCCAGCTGCTCGCACGCGGCGCACAGCGCGGTGAACAGCGCCACGGCGCCCCAGGGGGCATGCGCGAACCGGACGGGCGCCGCGCAGAGAACGGCCCCCACGGCGACGGCGATGACGTAGACACGCGCCCACGGCGTGATCGACCGCATGGCGCTCCCTCCCCCGTGTCCCGGACCGGCACCGGCCGGGCTGACGTTCGGCACAAGCCCGATCAGGCTCCGGGACATGGAGGATAGGGCGACGGGGGGCGACCGTACGGAGGCATTGGCCCAATCTCAGGCCCAGGAGCCGCAGATTAGCCCGTTCGAGTGAGCCGCCGACAAATCGGCTCAATACATTGGCTCAGCACATCGGTTCAGTACGCCACATCCGCCGCCAGCACCTTGGTCAACTCCTCGATCGTGGCCGGGGACTCGCGCTGGAACGCGGCGATGTCGAGCCCGTCGTCGCCCATGACGGTCAGCAGCGCGCGTTCGCCGACCGCCAGCACGATGACATGCCCGGAGCCGCACCGGGCGACCACCTCGCGCAGGGCGCCGATCTTCGCCTGCTCGGCGATACGACGGCTCACCCCGAGCGTCGCGGCGGCGAGCGCCGCCACCGACTCGGGATGCACGGTGTCCGCGTCGGCCACGACGAGCAGGCCGTCCACCGTGGACAGAACGCTCTCGGAGACTCCCATCACCCGGTCCCGCAACGAGATCAGGATGTCGGTCAGCTGCGAGGACTGGGGAGATCGGGGAGGCTGGGGATTGTCGCTGAGAGGGCTCGGAGGGCTCTGGGGACCCATGGGACGTACTCCTTGCGGTCAGTCGGGCTCAGGAAGAGCACGCAACGCACGGCGGACCTGCCGCAGCGTCTCGACAGAGGGTTGGTCGGCGGCCAGTTCTTCGGCCGAGGGGCCCAGCAGGGCAGGGTTCGCCGCACCCCGTACGGGAAGCGGCTTCCGTACGGGCAGCGGGGGCTCGCTCACACCCGGGTCGTCGTGGTCCGCGTTGCCCTCGTCGCGTCCCTCGTTGTTTCCGTCAGCGCTTCGGTCGGTGCCTCTGTCAGCACTTCGGTCGGTGCTTGGGCCATCTCTTCCATCGTCCGCACTCACTTCCCCCCTTTCTCTCCGCCACGGGGCATACGCCTCGGCAGCGGCTCGGTTCTCGACGGCACCGGCGGCGGGCCGGCGGCCGGCGTACGGCCAGGGGTGACACGCGGCGCCGTGCTGGGCCGGTCGCCGGGGACGGTCGGGGTCTCCCACCGGAGGAACCCGAGCGTCTGCATGCGGATCAGGTCCAGCATCACGGCGTACAGCCCCCGCCCCAGCGCGAAGGCGATGTCCCGGGCCGTACGGCGCCCGTTGACCTGGTTCAGGATGTCCTCGTGCCGACTGGACAGCGGCCCCTCCACAACCCCCACACCGGGTACGGGACGCACCCGGGCCAGTTCGCCCGGGGGTCCCCAGAGGCGGACGAGCAGTGCGATGCGCCGCGTCGTCTCGTCGGTGAGCTGCCGTGGCTCCACGCCCGGTCGGGCGAGGAGTGCCGGCTCCGGGTCGCTCAGCTCCCACTTGCCCGGCGCGCCGAGCGACAGGGCGAAGGCCGCGTCGAACACGGCGGCCGTACAGACGACTTCGAGCTCGGCGGCGCCGACCAGCCCGTCGGCGACCAGGCGTTCACCGAGCAGGTCCGCATCGCGCTGTGCGGCGCACGCGGCGAGCCAGTCCTCGTCGCCGATCCGGCCCGAGGTCAGCAGCGCCGAGGTGGTGGTCGGCGCGCCCGGTGTCTCGATCGCGCCCAACAGGCCGGCGCGCAGGTGGAGCGTGCCGCCCGGGGTGCCCGCGACGCGTACCGTGCCGCTGAACCCCTCCTCGCGCAGCGCCAGGAGCAGCGCGGGCAGATTGCGGGCGGCGGACGCGTTCATGCGCTCACCCGCACTCTCGTACGGGTCGTACGGGTGGGGGCGGCTGCTGTACCGGTCGGGCCCGTCATGCCAGCACCTCGCCGGCCAGGTCGCCCATGCTGCGCGCGGCGAGTGCGAGGTTGGACCGCTCCCGGTCGAGTCCGGCCGTCAGCAGCAGCGGATCGCCGGCCGGGCGGCCCACCATGACCAGCACCTGGTGACGTCGCACGCTGGTCGTGACGACGCTCTCCAGCTCGCCCTCGGCACCCGCCCGGCCCAGCCGTTCGGCGACGAGGGCGGCGAACTCGGAGCTCTCCGGGCCGTCCCCGGCCTCGGCGGTGTCTCCCGCCACTCCGTAGGTGAGACCGGTGACGGCGTCGACGAGGGCGACACCGGTGACGCCGGGGGAGTCGAGGAACCGGGCCAGCGAAGCCTCAATTGCCGTCGACATTTCGCCATTCCCCCTTCGCGTACGACCGCTGCACAGTACTTTGAGCGCAACTTTCGTAACGCACACCAAAGTTGATGTTTTACGACCCGCAGGTCGTTTGAGTTCGATCGTAGTTGCACGGACTGCGACCGGTCAGCATCACTGAGGAATTGGGGCACCAGAATGAACATCGAGACAGCGCTCAAGGAAGCCATGACCGTGGACGGGGCGCTCGGAGTGGCGCTCGTCGACTACGACAGCGGTATGTCGCTCGGCACGCTCGGCGGCGGCCCGGGCCTGGACCTGGAGCTCGCGGCGGCGGGCAACACCGAGGTCGTACGGGCGAAGATGCGTACGCTGGCCTCGCTGGACATGAACGACAGCATCGAGGACATCCTCATCACGCTGGGCAGGCAGTACCACCTGATCCGCCCGCTGGCCAGCAGCAAGGGCGCGCTCTTCCTGTACATCGCGCTCGACCGGTCGCGCAGCAACCTGGCGCTGGCCCGCCACAGTCTGAAGAGGATCGAGAACGGCCTGGACGTCTGAGGTCCCAGGTACGGGAACAGGCTGGAAAAACGAGATCGGCCCCGCCTTGGCGGGGCCGACGACGTCCGGCGGTGTCAGCTGTCAGCTCTCGGCAGTCACGTCGTGATCGGGCACGGCCTGCCCGGAGCGGATCATGTCGAGCCGTCCCATGACCTTGGCGCGCAGGTCGGTCGGCACGTCGTCCTGACCGCAGCAGCGCTTGACGAGCTTCTTCACGGCCTGTTCGAGCCCGTACTTCTCCAGGCACGGAGAGCACTCCTCGAAGTGGACCTCGAACTTGGTGCAGTCCGAGTCCGGCATCTCCCGGTCGAGGAACTCGTAGAGATGATCGAGTACTTCACTGCAGTCCGTCTCGTGCGGCTCTCCGCAGCTCATGAGCCCGAGCCTTTCGCTTCGTTCGACTCTCCGGCACCGGCCGGGACCAGGCCACGGTCACGGGCGTAGTCCTCCAGCATGCCGCGCAGCTGACGGCGACCGCGGTGCAGCCGGGACATCACCGTACCGATGGGTGTCCCCATGATGTCCGCGATCTCCTTGTACGCAAAGCCCTCTACGTCCGCGAGATACACCGCGATCCGGAATTCCTCCGGGATCGCCTGCAGCGCTTCCTTCACGTCCGAGTCGGGCAGGTGGTCGAGCGCCTGCGACTCGGCGGAGCGCAGACCGGTCGACATGTGCGACTCGGCACGCGCGAGCTGCCAGTCCTCGATCTCCTCGGCGGCGCTGCGCTGGGGTTCGCGCTGCTTCTTGCGGTACGAGTTGATGAAGGTGTTCGTGAGAATCCGGTACAGCCACGCCTTGAGGTTGGTGCCCTCACGGAACTGGTGGAAGGACGCGTACGCCTTCGCGTACGTCTCCTGCACCAGGTCCTCGGCGTCGGCCGGGTTGCGTGTCATGCGCAGCGCGGCGGAGTACATCTGGTCGAGGAATTCGAGTGCGTCCCGCTCGAAGCGCGCGCTGCGCTCGGCGGTCGACTCACTCCTGCCCGGACCCTCGGGCTGCTCCGCCTGGCCGTGTTCGGTCCCTGCGTCGGTCCCAGTGACCGGACCCACCTCCTCCAGTGCCGTGGTGAGACCGAAACCGATCCCACTCGAATCGGAGGATAGACGAACATCGTGTCCGCCCGCCGCCCGAATAGGGGCGGTCTTCGTCGCGTGCAGCACCGTCCAGTCCAGGTCAGCGCTGCTGCGGCGATTCGGGCAGATGGTCGAACCCATGCGGCGGACTTCCTCTCGTACGAACGGTCACCCCACGCTCGTGGTGTCTGATCCGCACAACAGTGGTCCGCCGCCCGGCATTCCCGGCCCTCACCCGAGTGACGCGATCCACTCCACGACCCGCCCGGTGATCACCGCCAGCGCCTCCTCCTGCCCCATGGGTGCCCGTTTGGGCACGGCGAAACCATGATCGCCGTAGGGAACCTCCACCAACGCGTGCTCGCCCGGCGGGAACTCGGCCGGCTTCCCGAACGGATCGTTGCCTCCCTGGACAACGAGGACGGGCACCCCGGCCCCGAGCAGTTCGGCGGCCCGCGACTTCTCGGGCCTGCCGGGCGGATGCAGCGGGAAGGAGAGCGCGAGCACGGCCACGGCGCCCAGTTCCCCGGCCGTACGACAGGCCACGCGGGCCCCGGCGCTGCGCCCGCCCGCGATCACCGGCAGCCCGGGCCTGGCGAGTGCGGGCCAGATCCCCCGCCACCCCACGTCCAGCGTCTTCGGCGCGGGCGCCACCTTCTTCCCGGCCACCCGCCAGGGCTGCTCGACGAGCGCCACGGTGACGCCGTGCGCGGGCAGCTCCCCGGCGAGCGCCTGGAGATCCCGCGCCTCGATGCCCCCGCCGGCGCCATGACCGACGGCGAGGACGAGCCCGGCCTTCGCGGCCGGACGCCAGGTGATGCGGGCGGTGCCCGCGTCGGTCTCGACCGTCTCGACGGTCACGGTGGTGTTCTGGGTGCTCACGTCAGAAGAGTGTGCCCTCCTCGGGCCCCTCCAGCTCGGTCAGCAGCTCCGGTCCGTTGTTGCGGACGTTGCTGACGGCCGTGGAGACGGGGTAGGCGCGCAGCATCCCGGTGGGCGGCGGCGCGAGCAGCCCGCGCAGGTCGTCCACGTCGGTGCGGGCCGGGTCGAGCCAGGCGTCCCAGTGGTCCGGGGTGAGCATCAGGGGCATCCGGGGATGGATGTCGGCCAGGGCGCCCGGCCCCTCGGCGGGGGCGCCGGCGAGCGGGGTGGTCTCGGCCTCGGTGGTGATGACCGAGCAGGTCACCCACCAGGCCAGCGGGTGGTCGTCGGGCAGGGTCCGGTCCCGCCAGAACTCGTACAGGCCCGCCATCGCGAAGACCGACCCGTCGGCGGGCGTCACGAAGTACGGCTGCTTCCGCGGCCGCTTCTTCTTCCCCTCGACCTCCAGCTCCCGCTCGCCGGTCCCGGTGACCCACTCGTAGTAACCGTCGGCCGGCAGGATGCAGCGCCGGGTGGTGAAGGCACGACGGTACGAGGGCTTCTCGTGGACCGTCTCCGCGCGCGCGTTGATCAACCGGGCGCTGCCCTCGGGCGTCTTGGCCCAGGAGGGGACCAGCCCCCATTTCAGCTTCCGCAGCTGCCGAACCGGATCCGGATCGTCGGCGTCCTTGAGAGGACGGTCGAGGACCGCGTAGACCTCTTTGGTCGGGGCCACGTTGTAGTCGGGGGCGAGTGTCTCCTCGGGCTCCCACTTCTCGACCTCAAAGATTCCTGCGAGATCCTCGGGCGCACGACTCGCTGCATACCTACCGCACATACGTGCCACACTGCCAGATTCGAAGCGACGCTAGGAGCCTCCGCCCACAATGGACAGCACCGCATCCACCTCGCTGGCCGGCCTCTGGGACGAGATATTCGGCAGCCAGCCCGACCCCGACCTGTGGGTGGTGATCGCGACCATGGTGGCCGCGCTCGCCGTGATCGTCCCGCATCCGCTGTGGCGCCTCTCCCGCAACGCGATCACCATCGCGCACGAGGGCGGCCACGGTCTGGTGGCACTGCTGACCGGCCGCACCCTCACCGGCATCCGCCTGCACTCCGACACCAGCGGCCTCACCGTCAGCCGGGGCAAGCCGCACGGCCTGGGCATGATCCTGACGGCCGCCTTCGGCTACACCGCTCCCCCGCTGCTCGGCCTCGGCGGCGCCGCGCTCCTCGCCGCCGGACACATCACGGCCCTCCTGTGGCTGGCCACGGCGCTGCTGCTGGCGATGCTGGTGATGATCCGCAACGCGTACGGCGCCCTCACGGTGTTCGTCTCCGGCGGGACCTTCGTGGCGGTGTCCTGGCTCGCCGGCCCCCAGATCCAGGCGGCGTTCGCGTACGCGGTGGTGTGGTTCCTGCTTCTGGGCGGGGTCCGCCCGGCCTTCGAACTCCAGGCCAAGCGCCGCAGGGGCGGAGCGGGCGACTCGGACGCGGACCAGTTGTCGCGGCTCACGCACGTACCGGCGGGGCTGTGGCTGTTCCTGTTCCACGCGGTGAGCCTGTGCTCGCTGATCGGCGGGGGGCGCTGGCTGCTGGAGGTATGACGCCCGAGCGATTCCGGGAGTGGGGGAGCGGCCGGCGGCAACGGCGGAGCCCCCGAAGAACGACCGCCCACTAAAGTAAACCTATGGCCCCCAACCCCGCAGACCCCGCCCTCTGGCCCGCCCCGCACGCGAGCGGAGCCGTCGACGCGACGGTCCACGTGCCCGGGTCCAAGTCCGTCACCAACCGCGCCCTCATCCTCGCCGCCCTCGCCTCGGAGCCCGGCTGGCTGCGCCGCCCCCTCCGGTCCCGGGACACCCTGCTGATGGCCGGCGCCCTGCGGACGATGGGCGTCGGCATCGAGGAGACGGTGTCATCGAGCTCGTCCGTCGCGGGGGCCCCCGACGGTTCCGGCGAGGCCTGGCGTGTGATCCCCTCCGGCCTGCACGGGCCCGCCACGGTCGACGTCGGCAACGCCGGCACGGTGATGCGCTTCCTGCCCCCGGTCGCCGCCCTCGCCGACGGCCCCATCCGCTTCGACGGCGACCCGCGTTCGTACGAGCGTCCGCTCCACGGCGTGATCGACGGCCTGCGCGCCCTCGGCGCCCGTATCGACGACGACGGTCGCGGCGCGCTCCCCCTGACGGTGCACGGCGGCGGCGCCCTGGACGGCGGCCCGGTGTCGATCGACGCGTCCTCCTCGTCGCAGTTCGTGAGCGCCCTGCTCCTCTCCGCCCCGCGCTTCAACCAGGGTGTCGAGGTCCGCCACACCGGCGCGACCCTGCCCTCGCTCCCCCACATCCGGATGACGGTCGACATGCTGCGCGCGGTCGGCGCCCAGGTGGACACCCCGGAGTCGGGCGGCGAGCCGAACGTCTGGCGGGTCACACCGGGCGCCCTGCTCGGCCGCGACCTCACCGTCGAGCCGGATCTCTCCAACGCCCAGCCCTTCCTGGCGGCGGCCCTGGTGACCGGCGGCAAGGTGACGATCCCCGACTGGCCGGCCCGCACCACCCAGCCCGGCGACCGGCTCCGCGAGATCTTCACGGAGATGGGCGGCTCCTGCGAACTCACCGAGTACGGGCTGGAGTTCACCGGCTCCGGGGCGATCCACGGCATCGACGTGGACCTGAGCGAGGTCGGCGAGCTGACCCCGGGCATCGCGGCGGTCGCGGCCCTCGCGGACTCCCCCTCCACCCTCACCGGGGTGGCCCATCTGCGCCTCCACGAGACGGACCGCCTGGCGGCCCTGACCAAGGAGATCAACGAACTCGGCGGCGACGTGACCGAGACGGCCGACGGCCTGCACATCCGCCCGCGCCCCCTGCACGGCGGCACCTTCCACACGTACGAGGACCACCGTATGGCGACGGCCGGCGCGATCATCGGTCTGGCGGTGGAGGGCGTACGGATCGAGAACGTGGCGACGACGGCGAAGACCCTCCCGGACTTTCCCGATCTGTGGGCCGGAATGCTCGGGAACTGACGGGCGGACCAGGATCATGCGCCGCTACGGCAAGAACACCGACGAGGACGACATCCGTTCCCGCCCGAACCCCAAGGGCAACCGACCCCGTACGAACATCCGCCCGAAGCACGAGGACGCGGCCGACGGCATGGTCCTCACCGTCGACCGGGGGCGGCTGACCGTCCTGGTCGACGGCCGGATCGTCATGGCGATGAAGGCCCGCGAACTGGGCCGCAAGGCCGCGGTGGTCGGCGACCACGTGGCCGTCATCGGTGACCTCTCCGGCAAGAAGGACACGCTGGCCCGCATCGTCCGCATCGCGGCGCGCACCTCGCTCCTGCGCCGCACGGCGGACGACGACGACCCCTACGAGCGGGTGGTCGTGGCCAACGCCGACCAGCTGGCCATCGTGACGGCCCTGGCGGACCCCGAACCCCGCCCCCGCCTCATCGACCGCTGCCTGGTGGCGGCGTACGCCGGCGGCCTGACCCCGCTCCTGGTCCTGACCAAGTCGGACCTGGCCCCGCCCGACCAGCTCCTGGAGCTGTACGGCGCCCTGGACATCCCGTACGTCGTCACCAGCCGCCAGGAGCTGGAGAGCGGGGCCGCCGTGGCCCGCGTACGCGAGCAACTGGACGGCAAGATCACGGCGTTCGTCGGTCACTCGGGCGTCGGCAAGACGACCCTGGTCAACGCCCTGGTGTCGAACGACCAACGGCGTTCGACGGGAATCGTCAACGCGGTGACGGGCCGCGGCCGCCACACCACCACCTCCGCCCTGGCCCTCCCCCTCTCGGGCGACGCGGGCTGGGTGGTCGACACCCCGGGCGTACGTTCGTTCGGACTGCACCATGTCGACCCGTCCCTCGTGATCCACGCCTTCCCCGATCTGGAACCGGGTACGGAGGGCTGCCCGCGCGCGTGCAGCCACGACGAGCCCGACTGCGCGCTGGACGAGTGGGTGGAGAAGGGGCACGCCGATCCGGCACGGCTCTACTCCCTGCGCCGGCTGCTGTCGACAAGGGAGCGGACGGACGGCGACTGACCTCCGCGTTGTTTGGCAGGGGCGACGGCCGGTAAGTGCATAATCGCACCGAGCCGGATCCGAGCATGACGAAACAGACGCAGCAGACGAAGCAGTCGACGTGGCACACGGGAGGACAGGACATGGCGTGGCTGCTGGTCGTTGTGGCGGGACTCCTGGAAGTCGGCTTCGCCGTCTGCCTGAAGCTGTCCCACGGCTTCACCCGCCTCTGGCCGACGGTCGCGTTCTGCGTCTTCGCCCTCGGCAGCTTCGGCCTGCTGACCCTCTCCCTGAAGAAGCTGGACGTTGGCCCGGCGTACGCGGTGTGGACCGGCATCGGCGCGGCGGGCACCGCGATCTACGGAATGATCTTCCTGGACGACCTGGTGTCCGTCCTGAAGATCATCTCGATCAGCCTGGTGATCATCGGTGTGATCGGCCTACAGCTGTCGGGCTCGTCGCACTGACCCCACGGGACAGGACACCCCACCCGCTCAGTTCCCCACCGCAGCGCCGTCCGGCCTCTGCAACACACTCCGCACGAGGTCGGCGACGCCCCCCTCCCCCGGGGGCGCGGCGACGCAGGACAGGGCGAGCCGGACGGCCAGTTCGCAGGTACGGGACATCTCGGCCACGTCCGACTTGGCAGCGCCGGCGCCGGACAGCACGGTCACGGCACGGTCCCGGACGAGCGCCACGAAGTCGCCGGGCGAGGGCAGCGGCCCGTCGGCCCGTCGCTGCGCGGGCACCGCGGCGGAGGACGGCACGGCGGACAGTGTCGGCGAGGGCAGCCGCTCGCTCCAGCAGCCGGTCAGCAGAGCCCGTACGAGGATGTTGTCGCGGGCGGCCGACGCGGTCCACTCGGCGGCCCCGGTGAGCCGCTCCCGCGCACCGGCACCGGGGTCGGCGGGCCCGGTCAACGCCCTTTCCACGCCCGCGAGGTAGGCGTCGGCCTCTCTGCGCACCAGGGCCCGGGCGAGCCCCTCCTTGCTGCCGAACTCGTTGTACAGCGTCTGCCGGGACACTCCGGCCGTCGCCGCGACGTCGACCATGCGCACCGTGGACCACGGACGACGCGCGAGCGCCGTGTAAGCGGCATCCAGCAAGGAATCCCGCGCTGCAGGCATCATTCGCCTCCCAGGGGCGAGCGGCTCTGGGCCCCAGGTTTGACGCGCACGGGGTCACTGTCAAGGGTTCGCGACAGCGCCAGGGGGCGCGTATCGACATTCGCACCCGTCCGGAGCCGACAGGCGTCAGCGAAGCCGACGGACCCGGACAACCGCGGGTCATCCCGGCCGTTGCCCCCTGTAGCCCGGCGGCAGCCGTGAAAGATACGGTTCGCCTATGCCCGACTATCTCGATGACCTGCGCCTTGCCCACGTCCTCGCGGACGCTGCCGATGCCACGACGATGGGCCGGTTCAAGGCACTCGACCTCAAGGTCGAGACCAAGCCGGACATGACGCCGGTCAGCGAGGCGGACAAATCGGCCGAGGACTTGATGCGGGGCCAGTTGCAGCGGGCCCGCCCGCGCGACGCGATCATCGGCGAGGAGTACGGCACCGAGGGCACCGGTCCCCGCCGCTGGGTGATCGACCCGATCGACGGCACCAAGAACTACGTCCGCGGGGTGCCCGTCTGGGCCACGCTGATCTCCCTGATGGAGGCGGGCGAGGGCGGCTTCCAGCCGGTGGTCGGCCTGGTCTCCGCTCCCGCGCTGGGCCGCCGCTGGTGGGCGGCGAAGGGCCACGGCGCGTTCACCGGCCGCAGCCTCTCCTCTTCGTCCCGGCTGCGCGTGTCGAACGTCTCGAAGATGACGGACGCGTCGTTCGCGTACTCGTCGCTCACCGGCTGGGAGGACCGCGGTGTGCTGGGCGGCTTCCTCGACCTGACCCGCGAGGTGTGGCGCACGCGCGCGTACGGCGACTTCTGGCCGTACATGCTGGTCGCCGAGGGTGCGATCGACATCTGCGCGGAGCCGGAGCTGTCCCTGTGGGACATGGCGGCCAACGCGATCATCGTCACGGAGGCGGGCGGCACGTTCACCGGCCTCGACGGCCGCCCGGGCCCGCACAGCGGAGACGCGGCGGCGTCGAACGGTCACCTGCACGACGAGATGCTGGGATACCTGAACCAGCGCTACTGATCTCCCGCACGCCCCGAATCAGCCGCACACGCCCCCTTGTTGACCGTCGCTTTACCTGCCACTCTGAAGCTCTCCCCCACTTGTGAACTTGTGAAACGCTGAACAAGCCGGCGCTGACAGGACACTGCACAGGGGCGGGAACTCTCTAGGAGGTGGCTCCACCCCATGCTCGTACGTGACGCCATGAGCACCGTGGTCCTCACCATCGGCCCCGATCACACACTCCGTCAGGCCGCCGCGCTGATGGCCGCGCGGCGTATCGGAGCGGCGGTGGTCCTCGACCCGGACGCCGGCGGCATCGGCATCCTCACCGAACGCGACATCCTCAACTCCGTCGGCCGCGGCCAGAGCCCCGACGCGGAACGCGCCCACGCCCACACCACCAACGACGTCGTCTTCGCCACGCCCTCCTGGACCCTGGAGGAGGCCGCACACGCGATGGCCCACGGCGGCTTCCGCCACCTCATCGTCCTGGACGGCGGCGAGCCTGCGGGCATCGTCTCGGTCCGCGACATCATCCGCTGCTGGGCCCCGGCACGACAGCACGCACCGAGGGCCGAAGTCCTGAATCGGACTCCGGCCCTCGGCCTCAAGTAGCGGGGACAGGATTTGAACCTGCGACCTCTGGGTTATGAGCCCAGCGAGCTACCGAGCTGCTCCACCCCGCGTCGGTAAACACAACGTTACGTCAGCCCCACCCACGAAGGCAAATCGCATTTCAGCCCGTCCGGCGTTTGAGGACGAGGCCCCTTCAGGGCCGAAGCGGGGACCTGGGGGCGCAGCCCCCGGGAACGGGACGGGACGGTAGGGGCGGCGGGGGCGAACCAAGCCACGCCCACCCCCACCCACCGCCCCGTCAGGCAGAAAGCTCCTCCCGCAACGCATCCCGCAACCGAGCCGCCCGCTCAGCGACCTCCCCCGGCCCCAACGAAACCGCCAGATCGGCCCACCGCTGCCCCTCCGCCAACTCCCCCCGCCGCGCGTACACCAGCGCCAACCGCAACGCGGCCCGCCCATGCCCGGCCTCAGCCGCCCGGGCCCACCACACCGCGGCCTCGGGCTCACTCCCCTCCCGAGCCAGCAACAGCCCAAGATTGAACGCCCCGTTGCGGGACCCGGCCTCAGCGGCAGCCCGGTACCACCGGGCCGCCTCCACCACGTCCCCACGAGCCGACGCCAGCATCCCCACCCGCACCTGCGCCCGCCGATGCCCCTGGGAAGCCGCCCGCTCGTACCACTCCTCACACTCCGTCTTCTCGTGCGCGATCTCACCGAGTTCATGCGCGGGCGCCTGCGGACGCCGCGCGTCGAGCACCGAGGCCAGCCGGTACGCGGCCTCGGGGCTCCCCCCGCCCGCCGCGCACCGCAGATACCGCTCGGCCTCCCGCTCGTCGCCCTCCCGCAGCCGGGCGATCCCGACCTGAAGCGCCGCCTCGGTGTGCCCGGCGCCGGCGGCCCGCTCGTACCACCGCAGCGCGGCCACGTCCTTGCCTCGCCCGGCGTACAGGATCCCGAGGTTGAAGGCGGCATCGACACTGCCCGCCTCGGCGGCCTTGGAGAACCACGGCTCGGCCCCCGCCGCGTCCCCACCCTGCAACAGCAGAATGGCGAGCGCGTTCGCGGCCTCGCGATGCCCGGCGTACGCGGCCCGGCGGTACCACTGCTCGGCCTGCGCGGTACGCGACTGCTCGGCGCAGAGCAGACCGAGGTTGTACGCGCCGTTCACGTCCCCGGCGTCCATGGCCGCCCGGTACCAGCGCTCGGCGGTCTGGGTCTCACCGCGCTCGGCGTGCAGCGCGCCCAGCGCGTTGGCGGCGTTGCCGTCCCCGTCCTGGGCAGCCCGCAGCCACCACACGGCGGCGCTCTCGGCGTCCCCCGCGTCGCGCAGCAGGAACCCGAGCGCACACGCGGCCCGCGCCTCGCCGTCCTTGGCGGACGTCAGATACCAGCGCCCGGCCTCCTTGAGCTCACCGCGCCGCTCCAGAATGGCCCCGAGATGCAGCGCGGCGCGCTGATGCCCCCGAGCTGCCGCCTGCCGGTACCACTGCTCGGCCTCCCCGCAACCACCGTCACCCGCACCGTCCTCGGCGCCCGCGCTCTCCACGTCCTCCGCGGCCTTGCGGTCGAGCGCCCGGGCCAGCCGGTACGCGGCCTCCCGGTGCCCCCGCTCGGCGGCGACCCGCATCCACCGCTCCGTGGCCGCTTCCCCGCGGTGCTCCAGCAGATCGGCGAGGGCGTACGCGCCCAGCACGTGCCCCTGCTCGGCGGACTGGCGCAGCCAGTACTCGGCGGCCGGCTCGTCGCCGCGCTCGCGGTGGTGGCGGCCGAGTGCGTGCGCGGCGGGGGCTGAGCCGGCGACAGCCGCGACCCGCCACCATCCGGCGGCATCGTCGGCGTACCCGCGCTGGTGCAGGAGGACGCCGAGGTTGTTGGCCGCGGCACGGTCACCCGCGGCGGTGGCGGCACGCAGCAGAGGCTCGGCTCCGTCGAGATCACCACGGCGCAGCAGCATGGCTCCGAGGACACTCATCGCCTCGACGTCGCCGGCCTCGGCCGCGAGCCGCCTGCGCGCCTCTTCTACCGCCTCGCCGGTTTCGTCCCGGTCGGAAGGCTGCACAAATCGCCCTGTCTCCAACAGAGTTGCCTTGTCCCCCATAACGTCCATCGTCGCACCACCTGCAACCTGGGTACACCTGGTATACCGCAGCCAGTGAGGTCTCTACAGCGTTTTGTCGACTTGCCCACAGAGAGACAAGTGAAACACAAATACCCTCAACTGCCCCGGGTAGGCGCGGCCCTTCACCAGGTCGGCACATGCGTTCGCACACCACAAAGGCCCGGATCCTTGGAGGATCCGGGCCTTCGCGATCAGTAGCGGGGACAGGATTTGAACCTGCGACCTCTGGGTTATGAGCCCAGCGAGCTACCGAGCTGCTCCACCCCGCGCCGTTGTGTTGCAACCGTACCACGGCGCGGGAGGGGCAGTAGACACAGCCTCAGCAGGGCTTCCGACCAGCACTAACTACTGGCGGAAGTACCACTGGGACTGCTGCTTGGACTACCGCTGGGGCTGGGGCTCGCACTACCGGAGGAACCACTCCCGCTGCCGGCCTTCTTGTCGGCCGCGGTCTGCGCCGCCTCAGCCCGCTTGAGCGCGCTTTCGAGCTCCGTCTGCGCCTTGCCGTACGCCTCCCAGTCGCCCTTCTTGAGAGCGGCCTGACCGTCGTCGAAGGCCTTCTGGGCATCGTTGAGGGCCTCTTGGACCGTCGGGTTGTCGGACGACGGTGGCGGCGTCGTCGTACCATCGCCGTCGCCCGGCGGCTCGGTGGTCGTGCCCTCCGCCCCGAAGACCTTGTCGAGCGCGGCGTCGAGCGTGTCCTCGAAGGCGGTCTGGCCGTCGTAGGTCACCAACACCTTGCGCAACAGCGGGTACTTGAGTCCGCTGCCTCGTACGTAGACGGGCTCCACGTACAGCAACCCGCCGTCGAGCGGCACCGTCAGCAGGTTGCCGTACTCGATCTCCGAGTCCCCGCCTCTCAGCAGCCTGATGGTCTCGGCGATGTTCTGTTCGGAGTTGAACTGGCTCTGGACCTGTTTGGGTCCGCTGACGGTTCCGCTCGTCGGCAGTTTCAGGATTCTGATTTTGCCGTAATCACTCGTCCCCGCCTCGGCGTTGACGGACATGAAGGCACTCAGGTTGTCCCGGCCGTTCGGCGTGAACGTCGTCGTCAGGGAGAACGCCTGCGCCTGCTGGTCGGGCATCTTCATGCTCAGGTAGTACGGCGGCACCGCGTCGCCCGACTTGTTGCTCGGGTCGTCCGGCACCTGCCACACCTCGGAACCGCTGAGGAACGTCTCGGCGTCCGCCACGTGGTAGCGGGTCAGCAGCTCGCGCTGGACCTTGAACAGGTCCTGCGGGTACCGGAGATGGGCCATCAGCGAGGCCGAGATGTCGCTCTTCGGCTCGACCGTGTTCGGGAAGGCCTTCATCCAGGTCTTCAGGACCGGGTCCTTCGTGTCCCACTGGTAGAGCTTGACCTCACCGGTGTACGCGTCGACGGTCGCCTTCACCGAGTTGCGGATGTAGTTGACCTGGTTCTGCTGGGCCACCACCGCGCGCTGGTTGTTGCCCGCGGTGAGCGAGTCGGCCGTCGTGTCCCCCAGAGTGGTGCGAGAGGCGTACGGATAGCCGTTCGTCGTCGTGTAGGCGTCGACGATCCACTGGATCTCACCGTCGATGACGGCCGGGTAGGCGTCACCGTCGATGGTCAGCCAGGGCGCCACCGCCTCGACGCGCTCCTTGGGCGTGCGGTTGTACAGCACCCGCGAACCCTCACCGATGGCACCGGAGTAGAGGATCTGCGGCTCTCCGAACGCGACGGCGTACGCGGCACGGTTTATCGGGTTGGAGAGGCTGACTCCGCTCTTCCCCCGGTAGCTGGTGGTCTTCTCACCGGTGTCGTCGGAGTAGTCGATCTCCTTCTGGGGACCGCCGACGATCGAGTACTGGCTGGTCTTCTCGCCGTAGTAGATCCGCTGCTGGTACGTCCCGAGGTCACCCGTGGACGGCAGGTCGGACTCGGTGAACACCGGGCGGCCCTGGGCGTCCCCCGTGGTGCCCTTGGCGGCGACCACGCCGAATCCGTGCGTGTAGCGGAAGTGGTCGTTGATCCAGTTGTTCTTCGGAATGCCGCTGAGGTTCAGCTCTCGCAGACCGATGACGGTGTCCTGGTCCTTGCCGTCCTTGCTGTACCGGTCGACGTCCAGGTTGGTCGGGAACGCGTAGTAGTTCCTGATCTGCTGGAGCTGCTGGAATGTCGGCGACACGATGTTCGGGTCCACGATGCGGATGCTCGCCGTGGCGTCGACGTCGTCGCGCAGCTTGGTCTTGTCCTCGGTGTCACTGCGGCCGGCGTACTCGCTGACCTTGGCGCCGTCGATGCCGTACGCCTCGCGCGTCGCCTTCAGGTTCTTCTCGACGTACGGGGCTTCCTTCGCCTGCTCGTTCGGCTGGACCTGGAACTTCTGCACGATCGCCGGATACAGCCCGCCGATGAGGATGGCCGAGAGGACCATCAGTCCGAAGCCGATGACGGGCAGTTGCCAGGTGCGCCGCCACAGGGTCGCGAAGAACAGCAGCGAGCAGATGATGGCGATGCAGAACAGGATCGTCTTGGCCGGCAGGTAGGCGTTGGCGTCGACGTACCGCAGACCCGTCCAGTTGCCGGTCGCCTTGAAGTCGCTCGACTTCACCGCGAGGCCGTACCGGTCGAGCCAGTACGCGACCGCCTTGAGGGCGACGAAGATACCCAGCAGCACGGACAGATGGCCGGTCGCCGCGGCCGTGGCGCGAGCCCCCGGGCTGGTGACGCGCAGCCCGCCGTACAGATAGTGGGTGAGGGCGGCGGCGATCAGGGAGAGGATCGTGGCCGCGAAGCCGAAGCCCATCAGGAAGCGGTACCAGGGCAGGTCGAAGGCGTAGAAGGACACGTCCAGACCGAACTGGGGGTCCTTCTGTCCGAAGGACACGCCGTTGACCCACATCAGCCAGGTCCGCCACTGCCCGGACGCGGACGCGCCCGCGATGAGGCCGACCAGGGCGGTGATACCGAGCAGCAGCCACTTCTTGTACGGCGCGATGCCCATGCGGTACCGGTCGAGGCTCTGCTGCTCCATCGACATGGCACTCAGCGGCGGGCGCAGCCGGTGCGCCAGCCAGATGTTCACCCCTACCGCGGTCGCCATCAGCAGACCGAAGAAGAAGAAAAGACCGATCTTGGTCCACAGTGTGGTCGTGAAGACCGATGAGTAGTTGACCGAGCGGTACCAGAGCCAGTCCGTCCAGAAGCCCGCGAACATGATGAACGCCATGCCGAATACGGCAAGGACGCCCAGCGTCATGAGCAGGGTCCGGACGCGCCGGGACGGGCGGCCCACTCTGATCCGTGGCCCCTGCGGGCCTCCGCCGCGGTCCGGCATCTGGAAAGCCAAGGTCGGCACCTCAAAAGTCGCTGTCGGTCCGTCAGGCCCCCGTGATCGTGGACCATCCGTCAGGGCCCTTGATCGTAGGGGCCTCACCTATGCAACTTACTCACGCTTTACTCGGTTCCCACTTCGGGCCATGAACGAGGCAGGATTGTGACCATGTCCAACACTCCCATGGCGGCGAACCCGCTCACCCGGGCCGTACTCGAGATCGACGAGTACGTCTCCGGCCTCGGCTGGGACCAGCCGGCTCGCCTCTTCGCCCTCGTAGACACCGCCCGGCTGCGGGTCCAGGAACCCGCTCTCGCAGCCCAGCTCGGCCTGGCGGACGAGCAGGCGACCGCCGGTCTCACTCCGATCGAGCAGGACGAGATCCCGGCGGGCAAACCCCTTGACGAGTTCCTCGCCACCATCGCCTGGCCGGACTCGGTGGTCGGCTGCGCCCTCACCGTCGAGCGCCTGATGCTCCCGCCGTCCGCGGAGGCGTCGGTTCCGGCGGGACTGAGCGAGAAGAGGCTGGCGGCCTGGGTCGCCGCGCACCCGGACCGTCAGGAGGTCCGGATGACGGTCGCGGTCCTGCGCGACGGCACACGCGACTCGGCGGTGCGCCTGCGAGAGAAGGACGCGGCGACAGAGGTACTGACGGGCTCAGGCCTGGTACCGGGCCTGGCGGAGGCGCTCTCGGCGACGTTCGCGGACTAGCGGAGGAACGAGGTGTGGGTGAGCGGCCCTACGGACCGCTCACCCACATTCCTGTCCAACTACTACTTGCTGCTGCACTTCGGCAGCGCACCGGTGTCGCCGGAACGGATGTCCTTGAGGGCGTTCAACGCATCGCCGATGGTGCCCACCTTGACGAGCGTGAGCCCCTCGGGGGTGTCCTTGGCGGCGGCCTCGCAGTTGTCGGCCGGCGTCAGGAAGTACTGAGCCCCCTTGTCCCGCGCGCCGACGGTCTTCAGCTCGATCCCCCCGATGGGGCCGACCTTGCCGTCGTCGTCGATGGTGCCGGTGCCGGCCACGAACTTGCCGCCGGTGAGGCTCCCGGGCGTCAGCTTGTCGTAGATGCCGAGGGCGAACATGAGCCCCGCGCTGGGCCCTCCGACATCGGCGAGCTTGATGTCGATGGTGAAGGGGAAGGTGTGGTCGGTCCCGGCGGAGATCCCGACGATGGCGCGCTCGGCGTCGGCGTCGTCGGACCTGGTGGTCGTGATGGTGACGTCCTGTGTCTTCGTGGCCGTCCGCTTCGCCTTCTCGGCGGCGGCCTGCTCCGCGGCGGGCACGATGGTGAAGACCACCTTCTCGCCGACCTTGTGCTTGGTCACCAGCTTGGCGACGTCGGTGGTCTCCTTGACCGTCGTACCGTCGACAGCCTTGATGACATCACCGGCGTGCAGCGCGCCCTCGGCCGGGGACCCCTTCTTGACGGTGGAGACGATCACCCAGGACTGCACCGGGACGTCGAGCTGCTCCAGGGCCGCGACCTTGGCGCTCTCCTGGGACTGGCTGAACTCCTCGGCGTTCTCCTGGGTCGACTGCTCCTCGGTCTTGCCGTCCGGATAGAGCGTGTCGTGCGGCACGATCTTGCTGTCGTGCGTGAGCCACCCGAACACGGCCTCTACGAGGTTCATCTTGTAGTCGGCGCTGGTGACCCGAACGGTGGTCATGTTCAGATGCCCGGTGGTCGCGTAGGTCTTGCGCCCGGAGATCTGCAGCACCGGGTCGCCGCCGTGGTCCCCGAGAGTGTTCACGGTCGGCCCCGGCGACAGCTCCGAATACGGCACGTTGATGAACACTCCGGCGCACAGGAGCGCGATCAGCATCAGGGTGGAGGCGAGCAGCGTCGCGGTGCGGCGTGGCATGGCACGACAGTACGGGACGGTCCTGTCGGCGCACCGTCAGGGCCGCCCGTCCGATGACTCAGGTACGGGACTTCTCCATGGCCTCGCGGAACCGCTCGTAACCGTCGAGCTCGGGACCGTCACCGCGCGTCCTGCGCGTCCGGTTGGCCCAACTGCCCCACAGACCGGCGCCGATCGCAGCCACAAGCGGAATCAGCAACCAGGCGAGTGCCGCCATGCCGACCTCCCAACCCCAAAGAGCCACCGCAACTGACTGATCAGCAGATTAACCTCCGCCGTGTCAACGCTCACGCCCGGGGGGCGGTTACGCAACCGGAGACGCCCACCCGCAGGGTCACTCACCCGGCTCAGCAGGCGCCGACCCGCCCTCCCGTCGCCCGACCACCACCCCTCATCGACGGCGCTACGCGCCGACCCATCCCTCGGTCCCGTCGGAGAAGGTCTGGTGCTTCCAGATGGGCACCTCGTGCTTGAGGTCGTCGATCAGCTTCCGGCAGGCCGCGAAGGCCTCCCCCCGGTGCGGGCAGGACACGGCGACCACGACAGCGAGGTCCCCCACGGCCAGATCCCCGACCCGATGTACAGCGGCGAGCGCCCGCACCGGAAACTCGGCGACGACCTTCTCGGCGACCCGCCGCATCTCGGCCTCGGCGCTGGGGTGACACGAATAGCCGAGCGCCTCGACGTCGGCACCACCGTCGTGATTCCGCACGGTCCCCACGAACAGGGCGGTCCCCCCGGCGGAGTCGTCTCCCACAGCCCGGAAAACCTCATCCAGGGAGAGCGGCGCCTCCCGAACGGCAACCAGCTTGATGGGCTCCAGAGCCGCCTGCTCACCGGGATGATCACTGAGGGATGCCATACCCCTCATCGTGCCACGCCCAGCACATCCAGCCCGTCCGGCGTTTGAGGACGAGCGCGTTCAGCGCGAAGGGGGTCTGGGGGCGCAGCCCCCAGGTTCAGGATGGGACGGGTAGGGGCGGCGGGGGCGAGAAAACTCCACCCGCACCCCACCCCTCAAATCCGCCGCCGCGCCTTCCGAGCCCGCCGCACCAACGCGGCCGTACCCAACAACGCCACCGTCGCCCCCGCGGCCCCCGCCGCAGTCGCGTCCTTCCGCCCAAGCCGCCGCCCAGCCACCGTATGCCGCCCGGCAACCTCCTCGAGCAGCTCCGCGAGCACCTCCTCGTTGCTCCACTGAGGCCGCCACCCGGCATCATGCAGCCGGCTCCCGCTCACCACCCAGGGATACATCGTGTACGCCAGATCCCCGGCCGGAGACGGCGTGAGCCCGATCCGGTGCAGCCGGGCAGCCGCGCCCAGAGCGACGGCGGACGGCAGCTCCATGCGCCGGATCCCGCTGATCTCCTCGACCTGCTCCTGCTCCAGCCACCCGTCGCACCCGACGGCCAGCTCCCCCTCGACCTTCTCCAGCACCGCGTACTCCAGAGCACTGCACAGATCCTCGACGTGACAGAACTGCCAGGCGGGCCGCGACCCGGCCACGACCAGCAGCCGAGGCGACTCGAAATACCTGGTCAGGGCAGTGTCCGTACCGCCGATCAACACCGCGGGCCGCACCACCGTCACATTGAGCCCGGGATGCGCCCGCGGTGCGCGCCGGGCGAGCCGCTCGATCTCCAGCAGATCACCGACCCCGGTCGCCTCGGCGGTCGCCCGCAGTTCGGCGTCCTCCGCGAGCGGCAGTTCGTTGTCCGGCAGCGCCCCGTAGACCATCGCGGACGTGCACAGCACGACCCGGTGCACCCCGGCCGCGGCGGCCGCCGTCAACACGGTCTGTGTCCCACGCACGTTGTACGCCGTACGGGCGGCCCCGTCCGTCTCCAGGTCCAGATCGAGGGCCAGATGGACCACGACGTCGGCGCCCCGCAGCTTCTCCGCGATGGCCGGATCCCGTACATCGAGGATGTGCCACTGCGCCGCCGCGCACTCGCCGCGGCGCTCGTCGATGGCGACGACCTGCTTGATCTCCTCGGACGCGGCGAGCCGCTCGGTGAGCAGCGCTCCGATGCCGGTCGCGGCGCCGGTGACCGCGACCACCGGCCCGCGTACGCCTGGGTTGGTTGAGCGGTTTCGCGCTGCGCGAACCTGCGGATCTGGGGAACTCACCGGCGTCTCCAGCGGTTGTCTTCAGTAAGGACGCGCGTGACGCGTACGTACCAGGTGACATCCATCCTGCCGCAGGCCAGGAGTCGGCGAAGCACCGAGCCCCCAACCGGCTGTGGTGTCTAGGCTGGGTGGTGTTGTCGGGCAGCCGCCGTCGAAAGAGCCGACGGCCTTACCAGCCGAGGAATCCCGTGAGTGACACCCCATTCGGTTTCGGCCTTCCGCCGGAGGAGCCGGAGAACGGCGACGAGGGCAAGCAGGAGGACCAGCAGGGCGGTGGTGGTCAGGGACCGTTCGGTTTCGGACTGCCCGGCTTCGGTGGTCCCGGAGGCGACAATCCGCTCGCAGCCATGTTCGGTTCCATGAACCCCAACGACCTGGGTGCCGCGTTCCAGCAGCTGGGCCAGATGCTCTCGTACGAGGGCGGTCCGGTGAACTGGGACATGGCCAAGCAGATCGCCCGCCAGACGGTCTCCCAGGGGACGTCCGACGGCGTCAAGGACTCCAGCATCGGTCCCTCGGAGCGCACCGCGGTCGAGGAGGCCGTCCGCCTGGCGGACCTGTGGCTGGACGACGCGACATCACTGCCGTCCGGTGCCGGCTCCGCCGTGGCGTGGAGCCGCGCGGAGTGGGTCGAGGCGACCCTGCCCGCCTGGAAGGAACTGGTCGACCCGGTCGCCGAGCGCGTCGGCGCGGCCATGGGCGATGTCCTGCCCGAGGAGATGCAGGCCATGGCGGGCCCGCTGATCGGCATGATGCGCTCCATGGGCGGCGCCATGTTCGGCACGCAGATCGGACAGGCCGTCGGGGTGCTCGCGGGCGAGGTCGTCGGTTCGACGGACATCGGTCTGCCGCTTGGCCCGACGGGCCGGGCCGCGCTGCTGCCGGCGAACATCGAGGCGTTCGGCAAGGACCTGGGTGTACCGCAGGAGGAGGTGCGGCTGTATCTCGCCCTGCGCGAGGCCGCCCACCAGCGCCTGTTCGCCCATGTGCCGTGGCTGCGCTCGCACCTGTTCGGCGCGGTCGACGGCTACGCGCGCGGGATCAAGGTGGACACCGCCAAGCTGGAGGACGTGGTCGGCCAGTTCGACCCGCAGAACCCGGAGCAGCTGCAGGACGCGCTTCAGCAGGGCATGTTCCAGCCGGAGGACACCCCGGAGCAGAAGGTCGCCCTGGCCCGTCTGGAGACGGCGCTGGCCCTCGTGGAGGGCTGGGTGGACGCGGTGGTGCACGCGGCGGCGAAGCCCCGTCTGACGTCCGCGGACGCGCTGCGCGAGACGCTGCGCCGCCGGCGTGCCTCGGGCGGCCCGGCCGAGCAGACGTTCGCCACCCTGATCGGCCTGGAGCTGCGCCCGCGTCGACTGCGCGACGCCTCGCGGCTGTGGGCGTCGCTGACGGACGCGCGCGGTGTCGACGGCCGGGACGGCCTGTGGGCCCACCCGGACATGCTGCCGACGGCCTCCGACCTGGACGACCCGGACGGCTTCGTGCACCGCGAGCAGCTCGACTTCTCCGAGCTGGACAAGATGCTCGGCGAGGCGGCGGGCGGCTCCGCCGAGAAGCCGAACCTGGAGAAGGACGACGACTCCGAGTGACTCTCCACGGCGACGCGATCCGGGTACTGGAGGAGTACGAGGATCAGAAAGATCTCCGTCAGGTCTACCTGGACCATCTGGACGGCCACCCCGACGGGATGTGGAAAGACTGCGGGGACGGCCACATCACAGCGAGCGCTCTGGTGATCGACCCGGAGCGTGAGCGGGTCCTGCTCACGCTCCACAGGAAAATGCGGATGTGGCTCCAGATGGGCGGCCACTGCGAGCCGAGCGACAACACGCTCGCCGATGCCGCGCTCCGCGAGGCCACGGAGGAGTCCGGCATCCCCTCGCTGCGTCTGCTCCAGAGCACTCCGGTCCGTCTGGACCGGCACCACACGCCCTGTGCCTGGCACCTGGACGTGCAGTACGCCGCCCTGGCCCCGCGAGGAGCCGTGGAGGCGATCAGCGACGAGTCCCTGGACCTGCGCTGGTTCGCCTACGCCGAGGTGGCGGACGTAGCGGACGACTCGGTCGTACGGCTGCTCGAAGCAACCCGCGCCAGACTGTGAACATGTAAGGGGCGACCACCCATGGCGGTCGCCCCTTACACGTCACCTGCCACCTGGCTGGCGCGGCTAGCTCCAGACGTTGCCCTGGTTCTGCGCCCGCGCCCCGTGCTGCCCCATACCGAACTGGGCGGCGGCGCCCTGGCCGATCTGGGCGTTCTGCGGCGGCAGCAACTCGCTGGGCTGGACCAGTGCGTAGCCGCTGCCCATGAAGCTGAGCTCCCAGCCCTCGCCGGTGTTGCCGCGGCGCCGCCACACTCCGGAGGTGTGCGTCTGGGCCTGCATCTGCACGCGCAGGCCGGTCGACCAGGCCACGATCGCGTCGGCGTCACAGTTGACGTACTTGTCCGGCGTCACCTGCATCATCAGCGGCGCGCCCGAGGTCATCAGGGCGACCCTGCCGCGGCCGGTGATATTGAGCTGGTACTTCCCGGAACCGGAGATGCCGTACAGGCTGTCCACGGCGATGACCTCGTGGTGCAGCCCCGAGTCCATCGCCAGCACGTAACTGCTGTCGACCGTCAGCCCGTCCTGTTCCACGTCCACCACATGGATGTGCTGGGCGAGGTTGGCGAGATAGACCGTGCCCTGCCCGTGGCACCGCATCAGGTCCAGGCCCTCGCCCGTCTGTGCGCGCGAGCGGCCCTGGTTGCGGCTCTGGTACTCGGCGTCGAACTCCATCAGACCCTGGTAGGCGACCATCGTGCCCTTGCGGGCGAGAATGTCGTCGTGGCCCTCCAGGGTGACCCGGAGCATCTGCTTGCTCTGCAGACTCCAGCGTTCCTGGGTCTGCGAGTCGTTGTGCGCGAAAAGTGGGCTCTGCATGACGTTCTGGCTCCCCCTCAGCCCCGGACCCGGAGGCGGTCTGTGCTGTCCTCGCTGGGCTGGACGACGACGATGCCCTGGCCGGAGAAGGCCATCTGGAAGGCCTCGCCACTGCCCCGGCCGATGAGCGACTGCGCCTTGAAGCTGCGCTTGCCCTTCACCTTGAGGTTCGGGGACCAGGCGACGAGCGCGTCCGGGTCGACATACGTCTCGTCGTCGCCACCACCACAGTCGACGACGATCGGCTTGCCCCGGGAGGTCAGCGCGACCCAGCCCTGCCCGGAGATCCTGGTGTTCCACAGGCCCTGCCCGGCGAACTTCGCCAGCCCCTTGACCCGCTCGACACCCCAGGTGAGGTGTGCGTCGAAGGCGAGCAGGTTGGTGGCGTTGACGGAGATGCCGTCGCCGTTGAGGTTGATCACGACCACGTTCGCGCCGTAGTCGGCGAGATAGAGCAGGCCGTCCCCCGAGCACTTCATCAGGGGCGCGCCCTCGCCGGTCATCCAGTCCTTGGCGATCTGGCGCACGGCCGGCGGGTTGGGCTCGTACTGGACGAACCCTTCGTAGGCGACCATCGACCCCACGCGCGCGAGGAGGTCGTTTCCGGTCTGCATGGCGACCTTCAGCATGTGATTGCCGTGGTTCTCCATGCGGGCGGTGACGGGTGCGGGAGCGTAGCCCGCGAGTGGCTGGTTCATGACGGGCTCCCTCAGACCTCGTACGGCTGGACGACGATGAAGTTGCCGGGCGCGCCTCGGAACTGGAGGTTGACGCTCTCTCCGGTGTCGCCGGGATAGGCGTTGCGGCGCATTCGTACCTGGCTGGAGACGACCACCTGGGAGGCGGCGGACCAGGCGACCACGGCGTTGCAGTCGGCGAACGTGGTGGGCGTGACGGGCAGCACCACGGGCGTGCCGTGCGTCTTCACGACGATCGTGCCGGTGCCCTGGAACTGCATCGTGAACAGGGCGCCACCGGGGATGCCGTGTCCCTCGACGCGACGGACCTCGTACTGGAGGCTCTCGTCGAAGGCGAGGACGTTCTCGGCGGAGACGCAGATCGCGTCTCCCTGGAGCTCCACGGGGTGCAGATGGGTGGAGTTGTCGGCGAGGAACACCTGGCCCTGGCCGGTACAGCGCATCAGCTGCATCTCCTGGCCGGTCGCGCCGCCCACGATGCGGCCGGCGAATCCGGCGCCCTTGTAGCTGAAGTCGACCTTGCCCTGGTAGAGCACCATGCTGCCCTGCCGGGCCAGCACTGGCTGACCTCCCATGCCCAGGTCGACGCGGATCAGCTTCTTGTTCTGCTGCGTCCAGCGCTGCCCGGTCGGCGTCTCCTTGAACTGCTGCAGCGCGGCTGTGACGCCGGCGCCCTGCCCGGCACCCTGCGGTACGCCCTGGGGCACGCCGTAGGTGGCCTGCTGACCGGGGACCTGCCCGAACGGGGGCTGCTGACCGTAGCCCGGGGGCTGGGTCGGCTGCCCGTAGCCGGGAGGGCCGGGCGGGGTCTGGGGCGCCTGCGGCTGGCCGTAGCCGGGGGGCAGTGACCCGGCCTGGCCGGGCGCCTGGCCGTACGGGGGCTGCGGGTGCCCCGGCTGTCCATAGGGCGCGGGCGCCGGAGCCGGGGGCGGCACCTGGGCGCCGCCGGGCGGTGTCAGGGGCGCGATGATGGTGGGGGCAGCGTGCACCGACGGTGCGGGGGCCGGAGCCGGGGGCGCGGTGGCTCCCGGAGGGGGCGCGAAACCCTGGGCGGCGGGCTGCGGAGCCGCGGGAGCCGGTGCCGGAGCGCCGAAGGCGGGCGGCGCGAAGCTGGGAGCGGCACCGGTCTGGGGCTGCTGCGGAGCTGGCTTCTCCTCCTCGGCGACCTCCCCACCGAAGTTCTTCAGCAGCGCGTCGAGGCCGCCGTCGAAACCCTGTCCGACCGCGGCGAACCGCCACACGTCCTTCAGGTAGAAGTCGCCCAGCATCACGGCCCGCTCGGTGGAGAACTCCGAGCCGTTGAAGGAGTAACGGGCCACCTCTTCGCCGCCGGCGACGATGCGGACGTATCCGGGGGCGATCTGCGACATCTGCCCGGCGCCGTCGAGCGTGGCCGTGAACGACAGTTTCTGGATCTGCGGCGGGATCCGGTCGAGCGTGACGCGGAAGGACTCCGTGTCGCCCGCTTGAGCGCCCAGGATCTGGATGGACTCCTCGGGGGACTTCGGCTGGTTGAAGAAGACGAAGTACCGGTCGTCCGAGAGCTGCTCGTCGGCGTCGAGGCCGAAGCAGCTGATGTCGAAGGTCAGCCCCGGTCCGGAGATCTGCACACCCACGTACAGATCCGTGCCCGCTGTGAGATCACTGATCCTGGCCTTGTGGCCGCGTTGGAATTCCCTGGCCATGCGTACCGACCGTCCCCCATCCCGAATGCCGAATGCGTCGGGTCAGGCTAACGGCAAACTCCGGACGTGGCCCGAGCCGGTACAAACCCGGTACACAACGCCCTGTCACCACCGCGCGCTCGTGGTCCGGAGATCAGTCCCCGCGCGCGGAGGGCGGATGCGGCAGCCGGTCGGCGGCGACCACTCCCTCCAGATAGCCACGGGCCCGCTCGGTCCGTGGATACGCGTCCAGGAGCCGCCAGAAGCGGGGCCCGTGGCCGGGCACCAGCAGATGCGCCAGCTCATGGAGGAGGACGTAGTCGACGACGTACTCGGGCATGCCCTGCAGCCGGTGCGACAGGCGGATGCTGCCCTCGGCCGGGGTGCACGAGCCCCAGCGCGTGTTCTGGTTGGTGACCCAGCGCACCGATGCGGGCCGGGCGCGGCCGTCGAAGTACTGGGCCGACAGCTGCTCGGCGCGCTCGGCCAGCTCGCTGTCGCCGGGCACCCGTTTGTTCTTGCTCTCCTGGGCGGCCAGTTTGTCGAGCATGACGGTCACCCAGCGCTGTTCCTCGGCCGCGGACATCCGGGCGGGGATGAGCACGACGGTGCGATCGCCCTCGCGGTACGCGGAGACCGTCCGGCGTCGCCGGGTACTCCTGCGAACCTCGATCGCGCTCGCCCCCGAGCCGCTCGGCGGCTGGCTCGTCGTGCTGCGCTGTGGGTTTCCGGCGCGGTGCAGTGGGTCGGCGGGCACGGCACGACGTTACCCGCTGTGCATGGGGGAAGTCTTGACTCCGGCGCGGTTCGGCGGCGATCCCCACCATGCGTTTGATTTGTACGACGAATACTCACCGCCTGTGGACAACTTTCGACGCCCGACGAGCGAACCGGTCATGCTGACATTCGTCGGCGGACGAGCACTGACATCCACCGACAAACAAGGACTTTCCACGGGGAATCTCTCTGGCTACGGGGGCCTGCCATGCGATCAACCACCACACCTGCGCCTGCTTCGGACACAGCGGTCGCGCTGCCGGCCACAAGCCACTCGGGTGAGACCCGCCCGCGTGTCACTCACCCGATGATGAAGGGCGCGCTGCGCAGCGGCTGGCGGGATCTGAACACGGTGCAGTTCGGGATGACGCCCGCCCATGCGATGACTCTCGGCCCGATGGACACGGCGACGGGCAGCTTCCTGAGCCTGCTCGACGGCACTCGCGGACTGCCGCGTCTCCATGACGAAGGGCACCGCATGGACCTGCCGGCCGCCCATGTCGACGGACTGGTGGAGCGGCTGAGCGAGGCCGGCCTCCTCGACGACGCGACAGGCGGCGGCCCGGCCGTCGAAACGCTGCGCGGCAAGAAGAAGGTTCTGGAGCGGCTGGGTCCCGATCTGGCCTCCCTGTCTCTGATCGCACGGGAACCGGGCGAGGCGATGGCGCGGCTGGCCGCTCGCCGGTCACTGCGCGTGCAGGTCCGAGGCGCGGGCCGGGTGGGCGCGGTGGTGGCCTCGCTGCTGGCGGGCGCGGGCGTGGGTCATGTCGATGTGCGTGACGGCGGCGTGGTCGAGCCATGGGACGTCGCACCAGGTGGCCTGACCGTGGATTCCGTCGGCGAACGGCGGGACGAGTCCGCGCGACGCGCTGCCCGCCGGGCGGCCCCGGACCGTCCACCACGGCGTACGGCCGTCCAGTCGCCTTCCGGCGAGCACGACCCCGGTCTCTCCCTGGTGATCCTCGCCCCACGCGACGACCTCGCCGTGCACGCCCCCGACCCGGTCGCCGCAGAACCACTCGTGACCTCGGGCACACCACATCTGTACGCAGGCGTCGTGGAAGGAACCGGCATCGTGGGCCCGCTGGTCCTGCCGGGCGAGACTGCCTGCGCCGGGTGCCTGGACCGGTGGCGCGTCGACCGGGACCCTGTCTGGCCACGCCTGGTGGCGCAGTGGCGTTCCGCACGTCCGCGCCAGGTCAGGGCCTGCGACCTGGCCCTGGCGACGACGGTCGCAGGCCTGACCGCGAGCCACGCGCTCGCCTTCCTGGACGGTAGGACGCCGTCCACCGCGGGCGCCCGCTGGGAGGTCTCCGTACCCGGGCTCGACTGGCACGCCCGCCCGGTCTGGGCACACCCCGCATGCCCCTGCGGTGCCGAGGAGAAGAGTAAGAAGGAGGAACACACCTCCGAGGACGGGGAGTCGCACGAGACAATGGCTGAGCAACGGCCGTCGACGGAGTTACGCCGTAAGGCACACGCGGCGCGGCTGTCCGGAAATTGGAGGGCTCATGTCTGATCTTCCCCGGAAGGCGGTCACCCGTACCGCCAAGCTCGCCGCGCTCCCGCTCGGCATCGCCGGGCGGGCGACCTGGGGACTCGGCAAACGGATCGTCGGCGAGTCGGCGGACATCGTCGGCCGCGAACTGCAGGAGCGCACGGCGGAGCAGTTGTTCAAGGTGCTCGGCGAGCTCAAGGGCGGTGCGATGAAGTTCGGGCAGGCCCTGTCCGTCTTCGAGTCGGCCCTGCCCGAGGAGGTAGCGGGCCCCTACCGCGCGGCGCTGACGAAACTCCAGGAAGCGGCCCCGCCGATGCCGACACGCACGGTGCACTCGGTACTGGAGGCACGGCTCGGCGCGGACTGGCAGGACCTGTTCCTGGAGTTCCAGGACAAGCCGTCCGCCGCGGCCTCGATCGGCCAGGTGCACCGGGCGCTGTGGCACGACGGACGCGAGGTCGCGGTCAAGGTGCAGTATCCGGGCGCCGGCGAGGCACTGCTCTCCGACCTGAACCAGCTGAGCCGCTTCGCCCGCCTGTTGGGGCCCCTCATCCCCGGGATGGACATCAAGCCGCTCATCACCGAACTCCGGGACCGCGTCTCGGAGGAACTCGACTACGGCCTGGAGGCCCAGGCCCAGCGGACCCATGCGGAGGAGTTCAAGGACGATCCGGACGTCGTGGTACCGGCCGTCGTCCACCAGTGCGAGCAGGTCCTGGTGACGGAGTGGATCGACGGCATACCGATGTCGGAGGTGATCACCGACGGTACGCAGGAGCAGCGCGACCGCGCGGGCCAGTTGCTGGCACGGTTCCTCTTCTCGGGCCCCGCCCGCACCGGCCTCCTGCACGCCGACCCCCACCCCGGCAACTTCCGCCTGCTGCCCGGCGGCCCGGGCGGCAAGGACGACTGGCGTCTGGGCGTACTCGACTTCGGTACGGTCGACCGCCTCCCGGGCGGTCTGCCTCCGACGATCGGCCACTCACTGCGCCTGACCCTGGACGGCCAGGCCGAGGCGATCTACGAAGCCCTCCGCGCGGAAGGCTTCGTCAAGGACTCGATCGACCTGGATCCCGACGCGGTGCTCGACTATCTCCTGCCGATCATCGAACCTGCCCAGGCTGACGAGTTCACCTTCAGCCGAGGCTGGATGCGCAGCCAGGCGACCCGCATAGCCGACCCGCGCTCCCCCGCGCACCAACTGGGCAAGCGCCTCAACCTGCCCCCGTCGTACCTGCTGATACACCGGGTGACCCTGAGCACCATCGGGGTCCTGTGCCAACTGGGAGCGACGGTCCGCATGCGCGCGGAACTGGAGGAGTGGCTGCCGGGATTCCTGCCGGAGGCCGAGGAGGAGCCCGCGGCTGCCGAGGCGTGAGCCGACTTCACCACCAGGCCGAGTCCAGCCGCCCCTCGATCGCCCTGAGGTTTTCCCGAGCACACGTGTCGCAGAGGTAGTGACGCGTTCCGTTCTCCACCGAGCAGGTCCAGGTCAGCTGCGAGCCCTCGGCCCGCGCGCCGCAGCGGGCGCACACGACGGGTCGGGGGTCCGTCGAGGCACCGGCGTCCTCGTCACCACTGCTGCCGGGAAAACCTGTCATCCAGCGACGATATCGCCGTGACCGGCGGCCAGGAGGGCACAACGCACCGCGGGGGCCGGTCCGTTCTGACGGACCGACCCCCGCGGGAAGTGGCTGCTGTTACTGCGGAGCTGCCGTGGTCGTTACTGCATGACCGCCATGGCAAGCGCACGACGGGCACGCAGCGAGGCGCGCTCGGCTCGGCGCTGGAGCCGACGGGCGGTCACCACGCGGTGCGCGCGGCGTTCCCGCTCGGCCTCCTGCAGGCGGTCGTGCATATGCGCACGAGCCAGGGCTTCTGGGATGAGTTGCATCTCTCGGGTCCTGTTCTGGCGCGAGTCGTTCGCACCGGTGGTGGTGAAGTCCGGGGTCGCGGAGCCGACGGGCTCGCTGGTGGTCGGCGTCATCGGAGCCTGCTTCTTGGGGTCGTGCGTGAAGGGGCGATCGATCGTTCCTGTGATGTTCATGCTGTGACCGGGTTCTTGCGCGGACGGCCACGGGGCCGCTTGCGGGCCACAACGACACCCTGGACGAACAGTTCGCCGCCCCAGACGCCCCAGGGCTCACGCCGCTCCTTGGCGCCGGCGAGGCAGGCCTCCATCAGCGGGCAGGTGCGGCAGAGGGACTTGGCGTACTCGACGTCGGCCGGCGACTCGGCGAAGAAGACCTCCGGGTCGTAGGAACGGCAGGGAACGGGTACGCCGAGGTTCTCGATGGCGTCGTCGAGCGCGGTGAGCGCAGTGAGCGGGATCAAGGTGCAGTCCTCCGTGAGGCCGGGCGGGGGGATCGTTTCGGAAGGCGGTACTGACGGGGCGTGCGCTTCGAGTTGCACGGGTTGTTTTCCTCGTCTGGTCGTTCCGGCCCTGTTGGGCCGGGTGCGGCTGGTACCGGCGGGTTTTCTCTTGTCCCGAGGCCCCTTCACTCCGTCGTCCCCGTTCGGGGAAAACAGAAGGGCCGCGGATCCCGGATGGGGTTCCGCGGCCCTGAAGGCGCCGGCCTGATCAATCAGGCTGGATCACTCCAGGGTTCTGGCCCACGGAAGGCCCACATCGTGTGGTGCTGCGTCGTCTGCTTGAGGGATCCGGCACCGGCCGCAAAGGCATAGGCCGGGGCCGCTGCATCTACTGCTCCTGCTTCCAGTGCCTTGCTCGGTCGCTCATTGCGCTCTCGGACAGGGAGACCCACGAGAGACACGGAGGACGCCGGCCGGACGGCAGGAATGCCGGACAGACCGGTGCCCAGGTTCGAGACGCCGAGCATGCACAGGGAGACGGCCGAGAGATCGGTCATTTTGACCGTGCTGACAGAGCTGGTGTTGATGCTGATCACTGGACTCGCCTCCTCTCGGCGTCTTGAGGGGACTGGGGTGAACCAGTCCAACGGATATACGACTATGAAGTACAGCACAGGGCCAGGGCTTCTGAGAAGACTCTGTTCCCGTGGCTAAGAACCTATGGGGATTCCCGGGGCATGCGCAAACTATTTTTCCGACGAGTTTGAATCAGTCACCGCCGACCTCGCCCTCCACTCCCTGACCTGCACAGATGGCCAGAACATCGGATCCGTAACGGTTGAGCTTGCGCACTCCGACGCCGGGGATACGGGCCAGTTCCCCCGCTTCGTCCGGGACGGTCTCCGCGATCGCCATCAGGGTCCTGTCGGTGAAGACACAGAAGGCCGGCTGCCCGCTGCGCGCCGCCTGGACCGCCCGCCATTCGCGCAGCCGCTCGTAGAGGCCCTCGTCCATGTCGGAGGGGCACTCGTCGCAACGCATCAGCTTCATCTCGCCCGCGTCGGTCAGCGTGCGCCCGCAGACCCGGCAGCGGGCCGGGGTTCTCTGGGTCCGGCGCGGGGCGACCCCGGGGCTGCCTCCGAAGCCGCGCTCGATGCCACCGGGACCGGCCGTGCCCGCCCGGACGGCGGTGGTGACGGAGCCGGGGCGCAGGCCGTCGAGGAAACGGCTGGGGCGGCGGTTCGGCCGGCCCCCGGGAGCGCGGGAGAGGGCCCAGGAGACGTGAAGGCGTTCTCGCGCGCGGGTCACTCCGACGTACAGAAGGCGGCGTTCCTCCTCGATCTGTTCATCGGTCTTCGCGTAGGTGATCGGCATCATGCCCTCGGCGACGCCGACCAGGAAGACGACGTCCCATTCCAGGCCCTTGGCCGAGTGGAGGGAGGCGAGGGTGACACCCTGCACGGTCGGGGCGTGCTGGGCGTTCGCCCGCTCGTCGAGTTCGGCGACGAGGTCGGCGAGCGTGGCACTCGCTTTCGCCGAAGTGAGGTCCTGCGCGAGGTTCACCAGTGCGGCCAGCGACTCCCAGCGCTCCCTGACGGCCCCGGAGCCCGCGGGCGGCTGATTGGTCCAGCCTTCCCCCGACAGCACGGCACGCACCTGGGAGGCGAGGTCGACGACGTCGTCCAGGAGCGAGTCGTTGGCTCCGAAGCGGGCGGCGGCACGCAGCGCGCTGATGGCCTTGCGCACCTCGGGCCGGTCGAAGAACCGTTCGGCGCCGCGCAGCTGGTAGGGGACGCCGGCGTCGGCGAGTGCCTGTTCGTACGTCTCGGACTGGGCGTTCGTCCGAACCAGGATGGCGATCTCGCCGGCCGGCACGCCGCCGGCGACGAGGTCCCGGATGCGGCGGGCGGCACCCTCGGCCTCGGCGGGTTCGTCGGCGTACTCGGAGTAGACGGGTTCTGGTCCGGGGTTTCGCTGGGAGATCAGTTCCAGGCGGTGTTCCGCGGCGCGGCCCCGCGCCTGGGCGAGCAAACCATTGGCGAGATGGACGACCTGAGGGGTGGAGCGGTAGTCGCGGACCAGCTTGACGACGGTGGCACCGGGGTGGCGGGTGCGGAAGTCGAGGAGATGGTCAGGAGTTGCTCCTGTGAACGAATAGATCGTCTGGCTGGCGTCGCCGACCACGCACAGGCTGTCCCTCTCCCCGAGCCACAGCTCCAGCAGCCGCTGCTGGAGCGGACTGACGTCCTGGTACTCGTCGACCACGAAGTGCTGGTACTGGGAGCGGACCTGCTCGGCGATGTCGTGCCGGTCCTGGAGGACAGCGACCGTGAGCAGCAGGACGTCCTCGAAGTCGATGACGGAGCGGTCCCGCTTCAGGTCCTCGTAGGTGGCGTAGAGCTGGGCGATCTCGGCCGGGTCGCGGGGCGCGACGCGGCCGGACTTGGCTACGGCGGGCACGTAGTCGGCGGGGACGGTCTGGGTGACCTTGGACCATTCGATCTCGGCGGTGACGTCCCGCAGTTCGCCCCTGTCGAGGCGGATGCGGCAGGCGGCGGCGGCGTCGGCGACGAGCTGGATCTTGCGGTCGACGAGGCAAGGCATGGAGCCGCCGACGGCCTTCGGCCAGAAGTACTGGAGCTGGCGCAACGCCGCCGAGTGGAAGGTGCGCGCCTGGACTCCGCCGGCACCGAGCTGGCGCAGTCGCCCGCGCATCTCACCGGCGGCACGGTTGGTGAAGGTGACGGCGAGCACGCTGGAGGGCTGGAGCATTCCGGCGCGTACGCCGTAGGCGATGCGGTGGGTGATGGCCCGGGTCTTTCCCGTGCCGGCGCCTGCCAGCACGCACACCGGCCCGTGCAGGGCGGTGGCCACCTCGCGCTGCTCGGGATCGAGTCCGTCGAGCACCGCGTCGGCCGAGTCCGGAACCTGCGGGAAGAGGGTGGAGTGCGTTGCTGCTGTCACACGGCCATGCTGCCAGGTCGCCGGAGACAGGTGAGCCGGTTGTCCACAGGCAGCCCCTTGCAGTCGTACTAATGCGGCAGGCGTCCTCCTCGGACCACCCCGCGGGAATGGTGGCCGGGCCTTGTACGTTCCACCACAGCGAGCACCCGTCCCCCGAACTGCTGAGGAGCGCGAGAGACATGCCGGGCACTGTGACGATGTACAGCACCACGTGGTGCGGATACTGCCGTCGGCTGAAGAGCCAGATGGACCGCGAGGGCATCGCGTACAACGAGATCAACATCGAGCAGGACCCGGACTCCGCAGCGTTCGTGGAGAAGGCGAACGGCGGCAACCAGACGGTTCCGACGGTGCTGGTGGTTCCCTCCAACGACGGCCCGCAGGTCGTGATGACGAACCCGAGCCTCGCGCAGGTGAAGCAGGCCCTCGGCGCCTGACCCCGTGTGTCCCGGACCCCCGACCGGCCCCGACGGCCATGCGGGGGTCTTGGCGTGCCCGGCACGGCGGCGGGACCGGCTCAGGGGCCGGTCCCTCGTGCGTCAGATTGAGCTGCCCGGCTTCGGTAGCGGCTTGCCGTACCAGAGTTCGATCAGGCGGGCCGCGATCGAGATGCCGTACGGCGGCAGGACCTCGCCGGACTCGAAGCCGGCGCGCAGGTCCTCGCGGGAGAACCAGCGGGCCTCGTGGATCTCGTCGCCGTCGACCTCGATGTCGGTGGAGACGGCGCGGGCCATGAAGCCGAGCATGAGGCTGGACGGGAACGGCCAGGGCTGGCTGGCGACGTACTCGACCTGGCCGACGAGGATGCCGGCCTCCTCGAACACCTCGCGGCGCACCGACTGTTCGATGGACTCGCCGGGCTCGACGAAACCGGCGAGCGTCGAGAAGCGGCCCTCGGGCCAGTGGACCTGGCGGCCGAGGAGGATGCGGTCCTCCTCGTCGGTGACGGCCATGATCACGGCCGGGTCGGTGCGGGGGTAGTGCTCGGCGCCGCAGGCCTGGCAGCGGCGGATGTGGCCGGCGCCGGCGATGACGGTGCGCTCGCCGCAGCGGGAGCAGAAGCGGTGCAGGCGCTGCCAGTTCTCCAGGGCGACGGCGTGCACCATCAGACCCGCGTCGCGGGGCGAGAGGAGCAGGCCGGCCTCGCGCAGGCCCGCGGGGCGCGCGGACTGGTCCATACGGCCGGGCAGGGCGTCCTTCTGGAGGGCGAAGTAGCTGGTGCCGTCGTCGTCACTGCCGAGGAAGTAGCGGTGCGCTTCGGTGAGAGGGGCTTCGAAGGAGGGCGTCATGACGAGCTCGGTACGCCCCTCGGAGGTCTCGTCGATGAGGACCTGGCCACCGGAGACCACGAAGCAACGGGTTGTGGGGTGGCTCCACGCCGCGGCGAGCCAGGCCTCGTCGAGCCGGTGGTGCGCGGCCCGGTCGATACCGCTGGGGGCGGTGAGCGAGATGGGACGGTCGGCGGTGTGGTCGGTCCAGGTGGTCACAGGTGCTTCCAACTCCCCCGGTGGAACGGATATTTCGGCGGTCGGTTCAGCGGGATGCGGGTGGGGACGCGTGGGGGGCAACGGTTTTCGGGCGGGTTCCGGCAGGTGCGGGGCGGTGCTGCCAGTGTGCCCCGGGGCGGCTGCCGGTCCGGACCGCACAGGGTCGTCAGGATTCATGGCGCCAGTTCTCTGCCAGGTCGCCCCACAGGTGGGCGGTGGTCTCGACGCCCTTGAGGAGCAGGTCGATCTCCACCTTCTCGTTGGGGGCGTGCCAGCCGTCCGACGGGACGGAGATACCCAGGAAGAGCACGGGGGCACCGAGGACGTCCTGGAGGTCGGCGGCCGGGCCGCTGCCGCCCTCCCGCGTGTAGCGGACCGGTTTGCCGAAGGCGCGGCTCATGGCGCGTACGACGGACTGCAGGGCGGGGTGGTCCAGCGGGGTCAGGCACGGGCGCGTGGCCGCCGCGAAGGTGATCTCGTATCGGATCCCGGCGGGAACGCGGGCCGCGGTCCAGTCCCGGACGATCTTCTCGATGTGGTCGGGGTCCTGGCCGGCGACCAGCCGGAAGGAGAGCTTCACCATGGCGGAGGCCGGGACGATCGTCTTGCTGCCGGGCCCCTGGTAGCCGCCGCCGATGCCGTTGACCTCGGCGGTGGGACGCGTCCAGACGCGCTCCAGGGTGGTGTGTCCGGCTTCACCGTGGGTGGCGTACGACTTGGCGGTGCGCAGCCACTGCTTCTCGTCGAAGGGGAGTTCGGCGAAGAGTTCGCGCTCGCGGTCGGTGGGTTCGGTGACGCCGTCGTAGAAACCCGGGATCGTCACTCGCGCGTGCTCGTCGTGCAGTGCGGCGACGAGGCGGGCGACGGCGGTCGCCGGGTTGGGCACGGCGCCGCCGAAGGAGCCGGAGTGGATGTCCTGGTCGGGTCCCTGGAGCTGGATCTCGCACTCGGCGAGGCCACGCATGCCGGTGCACACCGTGGGGGTGTCCTCGGCCCACATGCCGGTGTCGGAGACGATCACGGCGTCTGCGGCGAGCCGGTCGGCGTGCTCCTCGACGAGAGAACGGAAGTGGACGGAGCCCGACTCCTCCTCGCCCTCGACGAGCATCTTCAGGTGGACGGCGGGTGCGGTGCGGCCCGTGACGGCGAGGTGGGCGCGGACGCCGAGTGTGTGGAAGAACACCTGGCCCTTGTCGTCGGCGGCCCCGCGCGCGTGGAGGCGGTTTCCCCGGACGACCGGTTCGAAGGGGTCGCTGTCCCAGCCGTCCTCGCGGGCCGCGGGCTGCACGTCGTGGTGGCCGTAGACGAGGACGGTGGGGGCTGCGGGGTCGTCGGCGGGCCACTCGGCGAAGACCGCCGGGGCGCCCGGTGTCGCCCAGACCTCGACGGTGGGAAAGCCGGTTTCCCGGAGTTTGGCGGCAAGCCAGTCGGCGCTGCGGCGTACGTCGGCGGCGTGGTCGGGCTGGGCCGACACGGACGGGATGCGCAGCCACTCGGTGAGGTCGTCGAGGAAGGCGACACGGTGCTGCTCGATGTACGTACGGACGGCGCTGTCCGGGGCCTGGCTCATGGTCATGAGTTTATCGGCCCGCGCTGACATCCTCGTCCGGTACTTCGAACGCTGCGGGCTCGTCCAGGAGCAGCCGCTCCAGCGCGGCCCGGTCCGGTAGATCGTCCGGCCGGACGATCTCGCCGCTGCGCACGTACAGGAAGGCGGCCCCGACGGCCTCCGAGGCAACGCCCTGCTGCTCGGCCCAGGCCAGGCGGTAGACCGCGAGCTGGAGGGGGTCGGCGGTGTGGGCGCGGTGGGTCTTCCAGTCGATGATCTCGTATGTCGCTTCCGCGCCGTCGCCTTCCTTGTAGACGGCGTCGATCCGGCCCCGTACGACACGTCCGGCGATGTCGAGCTGGAAGGGGGCCTCGACCCGGTAGGGCGTGCGGTGGGCGTACACGGTGTGCTCGAAGGCGTCCTTGAGAGCCTGCAGGTCGCGTTCGTCGGCGATCTCCGCGTCGCTGCCGGGCAGGTCCTCGGGCTCCAGCATGGGGAGCCGCAGTTCCTCGAAGCGGGCCTCGACCCAGGCGTGGAAGCGGGTGCCCCGGCGGGCGGCGGGCTGCGGTGGACGTGGCATGGGGCGGGCCAGCTCCTGCGCGAGGGCGTCCGGGTCGGCGGCCAGGAGCATCAGCTGGGACGCGGTCAGCGTAGGGGGCAGCGGAACGTCGGTGATGCTCTCCCGCGCGCGCAGCAGTTCCCCGGTGAGCGCGTCGAGGTCGCGGTCCCAGGAGGCGACGGCGCGGGCCTCCTCGGGTGTGAGATCCGCCTCGGCGGGATGTCTGCGGGCGTGGGGCACCGCGGGCGGGCGGTCGTGGTCGGGCCCGGTGTGGGGCACGCGCGCGTGGGGTGGGGTCTGTGCGGGCGGTTCGGGACGGGCCGTGGTCCAGGTGTCCCAGTCGCCGTCGTCCTCGGCGGGGAAAGCGGTGTCTTCGTCGAGGGGGCCGTCGGCAAAGGGTTCATCGTCCTCGTACGGAGGCTCGTCCTCCGGCGGGGGCCAGTCCGGGTCGTCGTACGCGTCGGAGTCGTGTGCGGTCGCTGGGTGGTTGTCCTCGTGGGAGGCGAAGGTCTCCAGGTGGGCGAGGACGGTCTCGGCGGCGGCCCGACGGCGGCGGAACGCGGCGTCGTCCAGGGGCAGGGGCCACAGTTGGTCGGCGGTCGTCGTGCCCAGGGCGGGATTCTCCTCGTCCTCCGCCGGTTCGTCCGCCCAGGCCTCGATCTCGCCGTGCCCGGCCGTGCAGTGGTCGTGGAGGGCCCGCAGGAAGTCGGAGGGGCCGCGGGGCTTCTTCTGGGAGGGGCCCCACCAGTGGCCGGAGCCGAGCAGGAGGGAGCGGGGGCGGGTGAAGGTGACGTAGCCCAGGCGGAGTTCCTCGGTGTGCTGGTGGTCCTTCATCGCCTCCTGGAAGGCCTTCATGCCCCGGGAGTCCCAGGCCTCGATGTCGGGCAGCGTGTCGGTGTCGCCGCGCAGTCCGTGCGGCAGGACCTTGGCCTGTGAGGTCCATTTCTCGCGGCCCCGGTCGCTGGGGAAGGTGCCGGTGACCAGGCCGGGAACGGCCACGACATCCCACTCCAGTCCCTTGGACTTGTGGGCGGTGAGCACCTTGACGGTGTTCTCGCCGCCGGGCAGGGCGTTGTCGAGGCCCTTCTCGTACTGCGCGGCCGTGCGCAGGAAGCCGAGGAAGGCGAGCAGGCTCGCCTCGCTCTCGTGGGCGGCGAACGAGGCGGCGACGTCCAGGAAGTTGGAGAGGGTCTCGCGGCGGCGGGCGGCCAGGGCGTGCGGGGACGCCGACAGCTCCACCTCCAGACCGGTGACGGCGAGCACGCGGTGCAGTACGTCCATCAGCGGGTCGGCGAGTGAGCGGCGCAGGTCGCGCAGTTCGGTGGCGAGCCGGGCGAAGCGCACGCGCGCGTCCGGCGAGAAGGGCAGCCCGTCGTCGCCCTGGCCTCTCAGCGGTGTCTCCAGGAAGGTGTCGAGGGCGTCCGCGAGCGATATCACCTCGGCGGGATCGACCCCCTCGACGGCCTCGGCGAGCCGACGGTCCGGGTCGTCGGCGTCGCCCACGCGCGCGTGGGACACGAGCAGGCGGGCCCGGCGGCCAAGGAGCGCGAGGTCTCGGGGCCCGATGCGCCAGCGCGGGCCGGTCAGCAGCCGGACCAGGGAGGCGTTGGCCCCGGGGTCCTGGAGCACCTCGCAGACGGACACCAGGTCGGCGACCTCGGGCAGGTGCAGCAGCCCGGAGAGCCCGACCACCTCGACGGGGATGTCCCTGGCGACGAGCGCGCCCTGGATCTCGGCGAAGTCGGTGGCGGTGCGGCACAGGACGGCGATCTCGCCGGGTGCCTTGCCGGTGCGTACGAGGTGGGCGATGGAGTCGGCGAGCCAGCCGATCTCCTCGGCGTGGGTGTGCAGCAGCGCGCAGCGCACCTGGCCGTCGCGCTCGGCGCCGGGTGCGGGGCGGAGGGCCTCCACGCCCGCGTGCATGGCGCGCAGGGGCTCGGCGAGGCCGTTGGCGAGGTCGAGGAGGCGGCCTCCGCTGCGGCGGTTCTCGCTGAGCGACTGCCGGGCCGCCGAGCCGCCGTCGGTGTGGGCGAAGTGCTCGGGGAAGTCGTCGAGGTTGGCGACGGAGGCGCCGCGCCAGCCGTAGATCGCCTGGCAGGGATCGCCGACCGCGGTCACCGGATGGCCGGTGCCGCCGCCGAACAGGCCTGCCAGCAGGACGCGTTGGGCCACCGAGGTGTCCTGGTACTCGTCGAGGAGCACCACCCGGAACTCGTCGCGCAGGACACGGCCCACTCCGGGGATGTCTGCGAGCGTCGCGGAGAGGGCGATCTGGTCGCCGAAGTCGAGGAGGTCGCGCTCGCGCTTGGCGGCCCGGTAGCGGGTCACCAGTTCGGTGAGTTCACGGCGGGCCGCAGCTGTCTCGGGGACCTTGCGCAGGTCCGCGTTGGTGAGTTTGGCGCTCTCCAGGGCGCGCAGCAGTTCGGCGTCGTACGCGCGGAGTTCCTCGGGGCGGACGAGGTGTTCGGCGAGTTCGGCGTCGAGGGTCAGGAGGTCGCTGACGAGGTCCGGGAAGGACCGCGTGAGCGCGGGGTAGGGGCCGGGGGCTTCGCGCAGTACGCGCGCGGCGAGCTGGTAGCGGGTCGCGTCGGCGAGGAGACGGGCGGTGGGTTCGAGGCCGATGCGCAGGCCGTGGTCGGTCAGGAGGCGGCCGGCGAAGGAGTGGTAGGTCGAGATGACCGGTTCGCCGGGCGGGTTGTCGGGATCGATGACGTCCGGGTCGGTGACGCCCGCCCTGACGAGCGCCTTGCGGACGCGTTCGGCGAGTTCACCGGCGGCCTTGTTGGTGAAGGTGAGGCCGAGCACCTGTTCGGGCGCGACCTGGCCGGTGCCGACGAGCCACACCACGCGTGCCGCCATCACCGTCGTCTTGCCCGACCCGGCTCCGGCCACGATCACCTGCGGGGCGGGCGGCGCGATGATGCAGGCCGTCTGCTCCGGGGTGAACGGGATACCGAGGAGCTCTTTGAGCT
The DNA here is from genome assembly GCF_054072135.1 of Streptomyces kryoterrae. NCBI lineage: Bacteria > Bacillati > Actinomycetota > Actinomycetes > Kitasatosporales > Streptomycetaceae > Streptomyces > Streptomyces kryoterrae. The sequence goes on from NZ_CM133358.1 coordinate 3,383,987, forward strand.
GCTCGGGGTCGCTGATACTGGCTGGCACGTCAGAGAGGCTAGCGGCGGCCACTGACAGTGGAGGCCAGGTTCGCCGTCCGGGGCGGCACATGCGCAGGTCGGCGCAGGTGGTGCCGTACATCACTCCCGTGCGGGAGTCACCCTCGTGCAGGGCCGACCGGTGTCACTCGACGACGTGCCGGCCTTCCGGGCGGGCGCTGCACGATGCCCGGAAGGAGCAGTGCGCGCAGTGCTGGCCGGCGGTCGGGGTGAACCGTTCGTCGAGCACCTTGCCGGCGGCGGTGGCCAGCAGGTCTCCGACCCACTCCCCCTCCGCCCCTGCGCCTCCCTCAAGGGGGGCCTGCGCCTGCACCTTGGGCAGCGTCTCGCCGCCGTCCCTCTTTGCCGCGCCCTGGCGCAACTGGACGAGTTCCGCGCCACCCGGTTCGGGACGCACGCCGTCGAAGGCGTCGTCGACGGCACCTTCGCGGACGGCGAGCTGGTAGACGGCGAGCTGGGGGTGTCGTGCCACCTCGGCGGCGGTGGGCGTCTGTTTGCCGGTCTTGAAGTCGACCACGTAGGCGCGGCCCTCGCCGTCGGCCTCGACGCGGTCCATGGAACCGCGGATGCGCACTTCGTAGTCGCCGGCTCCGAGGGTCACGTCGAAGTCGTGCTCGCTGGCCACCGGGGTGCGGCCGGTGCGACTGGAGTCCACGTGCCACGTCAGGAAGCGTTCGAGCGCCACGCGCGCGTGCTCCTTCTCCTGTGTGGACTTCCAGGGCGCGTCGAAGGCGAGCGCGTTCCACACGGAGTCGAGGCGTTCCATGAGGACGGCGAGGTCGGCGGGGGTGTGTCCGGAGGCGACCTCGTCTGCGAGGACGTGCACCACGTTGCCGAAGCCCTGGGCGGCGGTCGAGGGGGCGTCGGCCTTCACCTCGCGGCCCAGGAACCACTGCAGGGAGCAGGTGTTGGCGAGTTGGTCGAGGGCGCTGCCGGAGAGCACGACGGGCTGGTCGCGGTCGCGCAGCGGGACCTTGCTCTCGGTCGGCTCGTACATGCCCCACCAGCGGTAGGGGTGGGCCGACGGTACGAGTGGGCGGCTCTCCTCGTCGGTGAGCGCGGCGAGCCGGGCCAGGCGGCGGGCGGCGGCCTCTCTGAGGGGGGCGGACACGCGTGGGTCGACCGTTGTGGCGCGCAGTTCGGCGACGAGGGCGGCGACGGAGAGCGGGCGGCGCGGGCGGCCCGTCACGTCCTTGGGTTCGACGCCGAGTTCGGTGACGAAGCGGGAGGGCTGGTCGCCGTCGTCGGCGGGAGCCTTCACCGCGGTGACGACCAGGCGTTCACGCGCGCGCGTGGCGGCCACGTAGAACAGCCGCCGCTCCTCGGCGAGCAGTGCTCCCGGGGTGAGCGGTTCGGCGAGGCCGTCGCGGCCGATGCGGTCGGCCTCCAGGAGGGAGCCGCGGCGGCGCAGGTCGGGCCACAGACCCTCCTGGACGCCTGCGACGACCACGAGGCGCCACTGGAGGCCCTTGGAGCGGTGGGCGGTCATCAGGCGGACGGCGTCGGGGCGCACGGCACGGCGGGTGAGGGTGTCGGCGGCGATGTCCTCGGCGTCGATCTCCTCCAGGAAGTTGAGGGCGCCACGGCCGCCGGTGCGCTCCTCCGCGCGCGTGGCGGTCGCGAACAGCGCGCAGACGGCGTCGAGGTCGCGGTCGGCGTTGCGTCCGGCCGCGCCGCCGCGCCGGGCGGCCCGCTCCAGCCGTCCTGGCCAGGGTGTGCCGTTCCACAGGTCCCAGAGGGCTTCCTCGGCCGTACCGCCGCCCGCGAGGCGCTCCCGTGCCTTTCCGAGCAGCGCACCGAGGCGCTGGGCACCGCGCGCGTACGTCGGGTCGTGGACGACCAGGCGTTCCGGTTCGGCCAGCGCGCGGGCCAGGAGTTCGTCCGAGGGGGGCGGTACGGGGTTGCCCGCGGTCCGCTCCTCCTCGCGCAGGGCGCGGCCGAGACGGCGCAGATCGGCGGCGTCCATGCCGGCGAGGGGGGAGGTGAGGAGGGTCAGGGCGGTTTCGGTACCGAGCCAGGCGGTGGCTCCCGGCAGGGCGGCGTCGGCGTCTTCGCCGTCCCCTGCCCCTTCGGCGTCCCTGTCCTCAGCCGCGCCGGACGCCGCCGCGGTCGCCACCGCTCTGAGCGCCGTCAGGAGAGGTGCCACCGCCGGTTCGTGCCGCAGGGGCAGGTCGTCGCCGTCGATGTCCAGGGGGACCCCGGCGGACGTGAGGGCGCGCCGGACCGTCGGGATCGTACGGCCGCCGGCGCGCACCAGGACGGCCATCTCGCCCCAGGGGACACCGTCCTCCAGGTGTGCGCGACGGAGGATGTCGGCGATGTTGTCCAGCTCCGTACCGGACGTCGGGTACGTGCAGACCTCGACGCGGCCTCCGTCACGGAGCGAGGCCAGACCCCGGTGGGCGCGGACCTTCTCGGCCGGCAGGCGGCTCAGGGGCATGCGCTGGGTGAGGAGGCGGGTGGCGGTCAGCAGGGTGGCGGCGGAGCGGCGGGACGTCCTGAGGACCTCGACCGGGGCAGGGCGGCCGTCCGCGCGCGGGAAGGCTTCCGGGAAGTCCAGGATGCCGTTGACGTCCGCGCCGCGGAACGCGTAGATCGACTGGTCGGGGTCACCGAGGGCGACGAGTGTCCGGCCACCTCCGGCGAGCGCGTGCAGCAGCCGTACCTGGGCCGGGTCGGTGTCCTGGTACTCGTCCACGTAGACGGCGTCGTAGCGGGCGGCGAGCTGCCCGGCGGTGTCGGGGCGGCTCGCGAGGAGTACGGCGCGGTGCACGAGTTCCGCGTAGTCGAGCACTCCCTGCAGGTCGAGTACGTCGAGGTACTCGGCGAGGAAGGCGGCGGCGGCTCGCCAGTCCGGGCGGCCGATGCGCCGGGCGAAGGCTTCCAGGGCGTCCGGGCCGAGGCCCAGTTCGCGGCTGCGGGCGAGGACCGCGCGGACCTCGTCGGCGAAGCCACGGGTGGTGAGGCAGGCGCGCAGTTCGTCCGGCCAGCGCACATGGGCGAGGCCGAGCCGCTCCAGGTCGGGCTGGCCGGCGAGCAGTCCGCGTACGGCCACGTCCTGTTCCGGGCCGGAGAGCAGCCGCAGGGGTTCCGCGAACAGGTCGCTGTCCTGGTGGGCGCGGACCAGGGCGTAGCAGAAGGAGTGGAAGGTGGTCGCGCGGGGAGCGTGGGCGGCTCCGATGCGCAGTGCCATGCGGTCGCGCAGTTCGACGGCCGCCTTACGGCTGAACGTCAGCACGAGGATCCGTTCGGGATCCCCGCCCCGGGCGATCCGGGCCGCCACTGATTCGACGAGGGTGGTGGTCTTCCCCGTACCCGGGCCTGCGAGGACGAGGAGTGGGCCCCGCGCGTGGTCAACCACCGCACGCTGTGCGGCGTCCAGAAGAGGGGGATCCTGCCGCGTGGGCGGAGTGCGCACCAGTCGGTAAGCGCCACGGTTCCCCTGTCGCCCCTGGGGGTGCGACAGACGCCTGGTGGAGGAAGAGGAGCTCACGTGGTTCGCCGGTCCTGGTGGGTGTGCTGGTTGGCTGACCGCGTGGAGGACGGTGGCCGGGAGGTGAGGGGGGCAGGTGCAGCAGACGGTACGCCGACGGGCGGTTCGGAAGCAGGGCTTCCGTTTGTTCCCTCCCGCCCCGGTCGTCACCCGGGCCCCTCGCCCCACGAACGTACGCCATGGCACGGGCGTGCCCGGTATACCCCGTACGGGCCACTGGTCCCCCAGATGCCCGTCCGATGGCGGAAGCTGTCAGGTGTGACCCTCCGCCCGCTCGCCGCCGTCCCACCGCGCCCGTCTCATGTCGAGGCGCGGCCGATGCCCCTCGGCGGCCCGGCTCGCCTCCTTCAGGGGAGTGCCCTCCGCGCGGTAGTGGGCGAGGGCCTCCAGTTCGTGGCCCGGGAGCAGGACGCCGTCCGCGCGGACCACCCGCCACCACGGAACGGCCCCTCCGTAGAGGGCCATCACGCGCCCGACCTGGCGCGGTCCGCCCTCCTCCAGCCACTCGGCCACATCGCCGTACGTCATGACACGCCCGGGCGGGATCAGTTCGGCGGCCTCCAGGGCCCGCTCGGCGTACTCCGGCAGGGCATCCGCCGGACGGCTCTCGTCGCTCATCCGAACCATCCTGCCCCACCCCACCGACAACGTGACGAGACGGCGACCGTGGGTATCGCTCGCCCCGGAGCGGCGCTTGCGGCAGACTGTGCGCCCCCGCAATGCACCCTGATGCCCCTGTGTGTCAGTGGGGCATGCCACCATCGTGCGGGCGGTGACCGGTGATACGAGACCAAGAAGAGACCATGAAGCAGCAGGGCGTGCACCCCGAAGGCACGGAGGACACCTCTGAGGTCTCGTCGCGTCCCGGTGCGGACGGCACCGGCCACGAGCACGAGCGGACACCGTCCGGACCGGCCACCGACCGCGTCGACGACGAGGCGCACGCAGAGGAGGTCGAGGGCGACGAACCACTGCTCCCCGCGCGCGTGCACCGTCCCTCCGATCTCATGCGGCTCCTGGCGGGCGTCGTCGCGATCGTCGTCCTGCTCGCGATCGCCGCGTTCGCGCACGGCACCACCTCGGGGCTCGAACAGGACATCAACAAGGGCACCGGCCAGGCGCCCGACCTGCTGATCAAGATCGCGGGGCTGGCGTCGAGCATCGCGATCCTCCTGGTGCCGGTCGCCTTCGCGATCGAGCGGCTGATCAAGCGGGACGGCCTGCGTATCGCCGACGGTGTGCTCGCGGCGGTCCTCGCGCACGGGGTGACCCTCGCCACCGACCTGTGGGTCGCCAAGGCCGCCCCGGGCTCCATCCAGGAGGCGCTGACCCAGCCCTCCCCCGGCGACATCCACGCCCTCACCGACCCGGTGCACGGTTATCTCGCCCCGGTCATCGCGTACATGACGGCCGTCGGCATGTCCCGTCGGCCGCGCTGGCGTGCCGTGCTGTGGGTGGTGCTGATGCTCGACGCCTTCTCGATGCTGGTCACCGGCTACACGACACCGTTCTCGATCATCCTGACGGTGCTGATCGGCTGGTCGGTGGCGTACGGGACGCTGTACGCGGTCGGCTCGCCGAACGTGCGTCCCACGGGGCGCAACCTGATGGCGGGCCTGCGGCACGTCGGTTTCCGCCCGGTGAGCGCGGCCCGTGAGGAGGTGCCGGAGGCCACGGACAGCGGTGACCGCGGCCGACGGTACTTCGTCACCCTGGAGGACGGTCCACCGCTGGACGTCACCGTGGTCGACCGCGAGCAGCAGGCGCAGGGGTTCTTCTACCGCATGTGGCGCAACATCACGCTGCGCGGCCTGGCCACCCGCAGCAGCCTCCAGTCGCTGCGCCAGGCACTCGAGCAGGAGGCTCTGCTCGCGTACGCGGCGATCGCCGCCGGGGCGAACGCGCCCAAGCTGATCGCGACCTCGGAGCTCGGCCCTGATGCCGTGATGCTCGTCTACGAGCACACCGGAGGCCGCACTCTCGACTCGCTGGAGGGCGAGGAGATCACCGACGATCTGCTGCGCAACACCTGGGATCAGGTGAGGGCCCTGCAGTCGCGGCGCATCGCGCATCGCAGGCTCGTCGGCGAGGCGATTCTGGTGGATCGTTCCGGCAAGGTGATCCTCACCGACCTCCGGGTCGGCGAGATCGCGGCCGGGGACCTGCTGCTGCGCATGGACATCGCCCAGCTGGTGTCGACGCTGGGTCTGCGCGTGGGCGCCGAACGCGCGGTGACGTCCGCGGTCGGTGTGCTCGGCCCGGACGCGGTGGCGGACTGCCTGCCGATGCTCCAGCCCATCGCCCTGTCGCGCTCCACGCGCGCGACGCTGCGCAGACTCGCCCGCGAGCGCGCCCAGCGCCAGCGCGAGGCGGTCCTGGAGGCGTCCCAGCAGGCCAAGCAGGCCCGGCTGGAGGCGGCCCAGCCCGACACCGGGCCTGTCGTACTGGAAAAGTCCGGCAAAAAAGCCGTACGGGCGGAGCAGCGGGCCGAGAAGCGGGCCATGGACGAGGCTCTGGAGGGAGCCCGCGAGGAGGATCTGCTCGCCCAGATCCGCCACCAGGTGCTGCTGATCAGACCCCAGGCACCGGTCGAACCGGCCCGGCTGGAACGGGTGAGACCGCGCACCCTGCTCAGTTTCATCGCGGGCGCGTTCGGCGCGTACTTCCTGCTCTCCCAGCTGACCCACATCGAGTTCGCCACCCTGTTCGACAGCGCCGAGTGGGGCTGGGTCCTCGCGGCCGTGCTGTTCTCCGCGCTGAGTTACTTCGCCGCGGCGATGAGTCTGCTCGGTTTCGTCCCGGAGCGGGTGCCGTTCATGCGGACCGTGGCCGCGCAGGTAGCCGGGTCGTTCGTGAAGATCGTGGCGCCTGCGGCGGTGGGCGGTGTGGCCCTCAACACCCGTTTCCTGCAACGCGCGGGCGTACGACCGGGGCTCGCGGTGGCCAGTGTCGGCGCGTCGCAGCTGTTCGGGCTGGGCTGCCACATCCTGATGTTGCTGTCGTTCGGCTATCTGACGGGCACCGAGAAGACGCCGTCCCTGTCGCCGTCCCGGACGGTCATCGCGGGGCTGCTGACCGTCGCGGTGCTCGTCCTCGTGGTGACCTCGGTGCCGTTCCTGCGGAAATTCGTCGTCACGCGCGTGAGGTCGCTGTTCGCCGGTGTCGTACCGCGCATGCTGGACGTTCTCCAGCGGCCCCAGAAGCTGGTCACGGGTATCGGGGGCATGCTGCTGCTGACCGCGTGCTTCGTGATGTGTCTGGACGCGTCGATCCGGGCGTTCGGCGACGAGTCGACCTCGCTCAGCCTCGCCAGCGTCGCCGTCGTCTTCCTCGCCGGCAACGCGCTGGGCTCCGCGGCACCGACCCCCGGTGGTGTGGGCGCGGTCGAGGCGACCCTGACGGTCGGTCTGATCGCCGTCGGTCTCCCCAAGGAGGTCGCCGCCCCCGCCGTGCTGCTCTACCGGCTGCTGACCCTCTGGATCCCGGTGCTGCCGGGCTGGCTGGTCTTCAACCACCTGACGCGGAAGGGCTCCCTCTAGGGAGCACGGTCTCGCGCCGGTGCTTCCCGGGGCGGGCGCGGTACCTCGTACGGCTCGCGCCCCGAGCGCCCCACCGGGTAGGACCGCAGGATGGGGGCATGCCCAACCCCTTCCGGCCGCGTGCCGCTGCTCTGACGGCCACCGCACTCCTGCTCTCGTCCCTGATGGCGGGGTGCAGCGACGATTCCGGCACCGCGGAAGCGGATCCGTCGGCCCAGAAGCTGAGTTGGCAGGACTGTCCCGCGCCGTCGGAGTCGGAGGGCGGTGGCGAGGCGCCGTCCCCGCTGCCGGGTGGCGATACCTGGCAGTGCGCCACCATGAAGGCGCCGCTGGACTGGGCCGAGCCGAAGGGCGAGACGATCGGACTCGCACTTGTCCGCGCGAAGGCGAGCGGCGACGCGAGCAAGCGCATCGGATCCCTGATCTTCAACTTCGGTGGGCCGGGCGGCTCGGGAGTCGCCGCCCTTCCCGCGTTCGGCACGGACTACACGACCCTGCGCACGCGCTACGACCTGGTGAGTTTCGACCCGCGCGGGGTCGGCCGCAGCGCCGGTGTGCGGTGCGAGGACGACGAACAGCTCGACGCGTACTTCCAGCAGGACGCGACGCCCGACAACGCCGCCGAACGCTCCGAACTGCTGGACAACACCCGGAAGTTCAACGCGGCCTGCGAGAAGAACTCCAAAAGGGTGCTCCCGCATGTGCGCACCACCGACGCGGCCCGGGACATGGATCTGATGCGCCAGGTCCTCGGCGACGACAAGCTGTACTACTTCGGCATCTCGTACGGCACCGAACTCGGCGGCGTCTACGCACACCTGTTCCCCAAGAAGGTGGGCCGAGCCGTCTTCGACGCGGTCGTCGACCCCACCCAGACACCCGAACAGGGATCGCTCGGACAGGCCAGGGGCTTCCAGCTCGCGCTCGGCAACTTCGCCGAGGACTGCACCTCCAAAACCGCGGACTGCCCGGTCGGCGATACCGCGCAGGACGTCGAGGACCGGATCGCCAAGCTCCTCAAGGACCTCGACGCCAAGCCGATCCCGGGCGTCTTCCCGCGCGAGCTGACCCAGAGCGCGGCGGTCAACGGCATCGCGCAGGCGCTGTACTCGCAGGACTTCTGGCCCTACCTCACCGAGGGCCTTGAGCGGGCGTACGACGGTGACGGCAGGTTGCTGATGCAGCTGTCCGACTCGATGAACGGGCGTGACCAGAACGGCGAGTACAGCAACATCACCGCGGCGAACACCGCCATCAACTGCTCCGACCAGAAGCCGCGTTACACCGTCGCGGACGTCGAGGCGAGGCTGCCCGGGTTCCGCGCCGCATCCCCCCTGTTCGGCGACTTCCTCGCCTGGTCCGCGGTCAGCTGCACCGACTGGGCCGTGCGGGGCGACGCCGATCACCCCGACGTCGGCGCGACCGGATCGGCACCGATCCTCGTCATCGGCAACACCGGCGACCCGGCCACGCCGTACGAGGGCGCGCGGAAGATGGTGGGTGCGCTGGGTGAGGGTGTAGGCGTCGAGCTGACGTACAAGGGGCAGGGGCACGGCGCGTACGACAGCGGGAACCGTTGTGTGCGCACGGCGGTGAACGGCTATCTGCTGAGCGGGAAGGTACCGGCGCCGGGGACCGTATGTTCCTAGAAAAGTGCAGGTCAGAACGTTATCCACAGGCCGATACGGCCTCGGCGTGATCCGCCTAATATGGCCGGACCGCCATCCGCTGATCCGAGCGGACGGCTCGCAGGGGGGAAGTGCACATGTCTCGTTTCGTACACTGGACGGCCGCTGTCGCCGCCGTGTTGCTGGTGGCCGGCTGTAGCGACAGCACGTCCGACAGCGGTGACGGCAAGGGGTCCGGCACCGCCACGCCCTCGACGGCGGCTTCCTCGTCCCGGGCCTCACCGGAGCTGCCAGCCTCGCTCACCTCGCAGAAGCTCGGCTGGGGCCGCTGCGAGGGCACGTCGGACTCCCCCACACCGGGCAGTGACTGGCAGTGCGCGACGCTCAAGGTGCCGCTGGACTACGCGAAGCCGGGCGGCGAGACCATCGGCCTGGCGCTCATCCGCGCCAAGACCACCGGAGGCAACCGCATCGGGTCCCTCCTGTTCAACTTCGGCGGACCGGGCCAGTCGGGCATCTCCGTGATGCCCTCCTACGCCGGCACGGTCTCCGCACTCCGCGAACGCTACGACCTGGTGAGCTGGGACCCGCGCGGGGTCGGGGCCAGCGAGGGCGTGCGCTGCCGCAGCGACAAGGAGATCCAGGCCGCCGAGTCGGTGGACCCGACGCCGGACGACGCGGCCGAGGAGAAGGCGTACTTCCAGGACGCGGCGAGCTTCGGGAAAGGGTGTGAGCAGGCCGCCGGAAAGCTCCTCGCGCATGTCTCGACGACCGACTCCGCCCGCGACATGGACCTGATGCGCCAGGTCCTCGGCGACGCGAAGACGCACTACTTCGGCATTTCCTACGGCACCGAACTCGGCGGTGTGTACGCCCACCTGTTCCCGAAGCACGTGGGGCGGCTGATCCTCGACGCCGTCGTCGACCCGAGCGCCGACATGGTGGGACACGCGAAGAACCAGGCCCGGGGATTCCAGCGCGCCCTCGACGACTACCTGAGGTCGACGGGCCAGGACCCGGACCAGGGTTCGCGGAAGATCGCGGCGCTGCTGAAGCGGATCGACGCAGAGCCGCTGCCCACGTCCTCCGGGCGGAAACTGACCCAGGGCATGGCGGTCACCGGCGTCGTCCTGCCGCTGTACAGCAAGCAGAGCTGGCCGGCGCTGACCAGCGCACTGGACGCGGCCGAGCAGGGCGACGGATCGGACCTGCTGGCGCTCTCCGACAGCTACAACGACCGCGACGCGTCGGGCCACTACGGCACGACGACACATGCCCAACGGGTCATATCGTGCTTGGACGACAAGCAGCGGCCGACCGCGGCGCAGACCAGGAAGCTGCTGCCCGAATTCCGGAAGATCTCGCCCGTGTTCGGGGAGTTCATGGGCTGGGACACGGCCGGCTGGTGCCACGACTGGCCGGTGGCCGGCCAGTACGACACACCGGAGGCCGGCGCGCCCGGCGCGGCGCCCGTCCTGGTGGTCGGCAACACCGGGGACCCGGCGACGCCGTACGAGGGCGCGCGCGAGATGGCGGACGAGCTGGGCAAGGGCGTCGGCGTCATGCTGACCTGGAAGGGCGAGGGGCACGGCGCGTACGGCAGTGGGAGCAGTTGTGTCGACTCCACGGTGAACGCGTATCTGCTGGACGGGACGGTACCGAAGGACGGCAAGGTCTGTTCATGACGGCGGCGGGGGCCCCGGGCACCTGTGGTGCGCGAGACCCCCGCCGGCCGAACAGGAGGAACGGGACGGACGGTGTGGTGATCTGCGGGTCAGTACACCGGCTTGTGCGGCTCGATCTGGTGGACCCAGCCGATCACACCGCCGCCGACGTGGACCGCGTCCGCGAAACCGGCGGACTTCAGGACCGCGAGGACCTCGGCGCTGCGGACACCCGTCTTGCAGTGCAGGACGATCTTCTTGTCCTGCGGGAGGGTCGCCAGGGCGGTGCCCATGAGGAACTCGTTCTTCGGGATCAGCTTGGCGCCGGGGATCGAGACGATCTCGTACTCGTTGATCTCGCGGACGTCGATGATCTCGATGTTCTCGCCCTCGTCGATCCACTCCTTGAGCTGCTTGGGAGTGATCGTCGAGCCGGCCGCCGCCTCCTGGGCCTCCTCAGACACGACGCCGCAGAAGGCCTCGTAGTCGATGAGTTCGGTGACGGTCGGGTTCTCGCCGCAGACCGCGCAGTTCGGGTCCTTGCGGACCTTGACCTGGCGGTACTGCATCTCCAGGGCGTCGTAGATCATCAGCCGGCCGACGAGAGGCTCGCCGATGCCCGCGAGGAGCTTGATGGCCTCGTTGACCTGGATGGAGCCGATGGACGCGCACAGCACGCCCAGGACGCCGCCCTCGGCGCAGGAGGGAACCATGCCCGGCGGCGGGGGCTCCGGGTAGAGGCAGCGGTAGCAGGGGCCGTGCTCGGACCAGAAGACGGAGGCCTGACCGTCGAAGCGGTAGATCGAACCCCACACGTACGGCTTGTTCAGCAGGACGGCCGCGTCGTTGACCAGGTAGCGGGTCGCGAAGTTGTCCGTGCCGTCGACGATCAGGTCGTACTGGCTGAAGATCTCCATCACGTTCTCGGCCTCGAGCCGCTCTTCGTGAAGGACCACGTTGACGTACGGGTTGATGCCCAGCACCGAGTCGCGGGCGGACTGGGCCTTGGAGCGGCCGATGTCCGCCTGGCTGTGGATGATCTGGCGCTGCAGGTTCGACTCGTCGACCTCGTCGAACTCCACGATGCCGAGCGTGCCCACGCCCGCGGCGGCCAGGTACATCAGCGCCGGCGAGCCCAGGCCGCCGGCGCCCACACAGAGCACCTTGGCGTTCTTCAGCCGCTTCTGCCCGTCCATCCCGACATCGGGGATGATCAGGTGGCGGGAGTACCTGCGGACCTCGTCTACGGTGAGCTCGCCAGCGGGCTCGACCAGGGGTGGCAGCGACACGGGGACTCCGTTGGTCGGTCAATCACTACAGTTGTTCTCCCCGTAACACTGCCACGCCCTTCTTCATTCCGAGACACCCGTTCCGAGGCGCGAGACGATGTCGTCCCAGTAGCCGGGCATCGTCTCCCAAGGATCGGTGCGGCCACCGCGATCCGTACGGTCGGTGAAGTAGATCGTGGCGGCGCCCTGCCAGCGGGCGACGCGCAGCGCCTCGTCGAGATGGCCGAGCGGCAGTCCGTGCACGAAGTGGCAGAAACGCTCGGGCGGATGGTCGGCGGTCCACTCGGCCACCTGCGACCAGCGGTAGTCGCTCCAGTGCCCGGAGAACGTGACGAGCTGGTCGGCGACCTCGGCATAGTCCGGATGCGGATGGGTGCCGTGGCCCAGGACGATGTGCGTGTCGCCGTCCGCCGCGCGGAGTGTGCCGACCGTGCGGCGGATCTCCGGAAGGGCGGTGCGGTCGGCCGGGCAGCGGTCCAGGAGGAAGCCGTCTGCCTTGTACCAGTCGCGGTACCGCTGCGCCTCGGTGATCAACTCACCGTGTGTGCGGGCCCCGTGGGCCGTGTCGAGATGGCCGACGACGCGGACACCCGCGTTGCGCAGGCGGCCGACGGCCTCCGAACAGTGCGGATCGGGGCGGCTGCCCGGGCCGTCGGCGACGTTCAGGACGACCCAGTGCAGAGGCGTGCCCGGGCGGGTGAGTTCGCCCCACTCGGCCGGGGCGACGAGGGGGTGCGCGAAGCCCGGGATGCCGAAGCCGGTGCGTACGCCGGTGCTCGCGGTGCCCGCCCTGGCACTGGTCAGATGCGGCATGCCGCCTCCATCCAGATGTCGGCCAGGGACTCCTCCAGGTTGATCCGGGGCCGCCAGCCGAGCCGGTCGCGTGCGGTGCGCACGTCGGCCTGCTGCCAGCTGCCGCAGCCGTCCGGGTACGGGTACGCGGCCGGAGGCGCGTGGTCCGGGTCGGTGCGGGGATGGCCGATGGACGCCCTCAGAGGGCCGGGCGGGCCGTCGAGTTCGTGCAGCGCGCCGCCGTATCCGGCCACGCGGGCGAGGACGGAGGCGGCGTCGCGCAGGCGCACGGCCCGGCCGGAGCCGATGTTGATGACGCCCTGCGCGGCCGAGAGGGAGGCGGCGTGGACGGCCCGTGCCACGTCCCGTACGTCGATGAAGTCACGCTGCGCGCCCAGGCCACCGAGCTTGAGCTCGCCGTCGCCGGACTGCATCGCGCGGCGCATCGCCTCGGCGAGACGGCCGAGCGGGGACCCGGCGGGCGTACCGGGCCCGGCCGGCGAGAAGACGCGCAGGACGACGGCGTCGAGGCCGGAGCCGAGGACCAGTTCGGTGGCGGCGAGTTTGCTGACACCGTACGGACCGCCGGGGCGGGGGACGGCGTCCTCGGCCGTGGAGGAACCGGGCTGGCTGGGACCGTACTCGGCGCCGCAGCCGAGCTGGACCAGACGGGCGCCGCAGCCGCTGCGCCGCAGGGCCTCGCAGACGGTGGCGACGGCGACCGTGTTGTGGCGGGTGAGTTCGCGGGCCCCGCCGCGGGTGGCGCCCGCGCAGTTGACGACGACTCCGGGGTGGACGGCGTCGAGGAAGCGGGTGAGTGCGCCGGGGCTGCCGGACGCGAGGTCGAACCGGACGTCGGCGTCGTCGCCGCGGCCGAGGACGGTGAGCTGCACGGCCGGGTCGGCGAGCAGTCGGTCGGCGACGAAGCGGCCGAGATAGCCGTTGGCTCCGATCAGCAGAACCCTCATCGGACGGCTCCCTTGGCGGATTCTCCGGCTCCGGGTCGGGAGGTGATCATCGCTGTACTCCTTCGGGGGGTGCGGGTGCGTTCGTGATGGAGGGCCGGGCGCCGCGGAATCGGTCGCCTGCCGTGGTCGTCGGTCCGGGGCGTCATCCGGGCTCACTCGGCATCGCGTGCGCCGACGCCCTGGTCAGCGTGCGGGTGGCGTGGAACAGGAGGATCAGGGCGGCCACCGAGCAGGCCGCGGCGGGGATGCCCGCCGGGCTGCCGGCGGCCACGACCGTGTCCACCGGGACGGCCAGGAAGGCGCAGCCGGGGAGGTGGGACGCGAAGGCGGTGGCCAGTGCCGCCGCCTCCGTCGCGGCTGCCGCGCCGAGGACCACCGCCGGGGCGTGGGTGAAGCCGTGGGCCGTGAGGAGGCGGGCCAGGAGGAGCAGGGCGCCCAGGGTGACCGTCGTGGTGTAGGCCGCCGGTTCACGCAGGACCGTCGCGGAGATCGCCACGAGCGCCGCCGAGGTGCAGAGGAACAGGGCGAACGCGCCAAGGAGGAGGGGTTTCACGGCTGCCGTGAAGTCCGCCAGGCCACGGCTGGCGGCCAGCTTGCGACGGGCTCCCGCCGCGAAGAGGTGGGCGCACCAGGCGGCCGGCGCGCAGGCCAGGGTGAGGGCCATGACGGGGGCGGTGGACAGGTCGCGGACGGCGGCCGGGAATCCGTCGGGGCCGCCCGTCAGCGCGGCGGTGAGCAGGTCGTCGCCCAGCAGCGCGTACGCGAGGAGCCAGTAGGTCCACGCGCGCGTGGAGCCCGGGGTGGGGCTCGGGTACGTGCCGGGGGGTGCCGGGTGGGACCTGGGGCCCAGTGGTCCCCGACCCAGTGCCGCGCGTACGGCCAGCGCCACGGTCAGGACACCCAGCGTCGCCACGGCCAGCCGGATCCGGCCCTCGGTGAGGTGCAGGCCGGTCACCGTCGCCGCGCACAGGGCGCCCGGGAGCAGGGACAGCAGGACCCAGTCGGCCCGTACGCGGGGTACGGGCGGCGGGGTGGGCCGCGGTGCCGTTTCCGTGTCCCTGGAGACCCGGACGTACATCTCCTCGGCCAGGGAGAACACGTCCCGGTGGCGGAAGCGGGCGGCCGTCCGGTCCGTCACACCGTGGGCCTCCAGGCCGGCGGCGATCTCCAGCGGGTCCACCGCCCGCTCGCACAGTTCACGGTGTCTGTGCATGAGCGCCTTCACGGGGTCTCCGGTCCCTCGGCGCGCGGTACGGGTGGAGGGCGTGGTGGTCTGTGACCATGTCCGCGTCGTCGCCGTCTCCGTGTCGGTGTCCGTGTCCGTGTCCGTGTCCGTGTCCCGTACGTTCGTCTCCGCGGCGCCCGTGAGCCACTCCTCCGCGTGTTCGTCCCAGGCTCCGGAGCTGTTCGGTGTCCCCGGGCGGTCCAGTTCTCCCAGCTCGCTCATCGCGCGCCCTCCCCTGCGGGTACCGGGGTCGCCTGTACGGGTGCGGAAGCGCGTCCTGTCGCCCAGCCGGGCCCGCCCCGGGCCACCACGCGTATGTCGGCATGCGTCCAGTGGCCGGGGACGTGTGCCTCAGCCGGGACGGCGAACGGGAGCGGTTCGCCGGCGTGGTCGAGGACCACCTTGTGGACGGGGCAGCGCGAGACGACCTCCAGGTAAATGCCGCGAAATGCCTCGACGTTCTGCTCGACGGTGAACAGTTCGAGGGCACGGGCGCGTGCGGCGGCGCCCAGGCGTTCGCGGCGCGCCGGGTCGCGCAACAGCGCCACGCACGCCTCCGCGAGCGCCCGCGGGTTGCGCGGGGGCACCACCAGCCCCGTACCGCCGATGATCTCGACCACCGCGCCCACGTCCGTCGACACGGTCGCCCGGCCGCAGAACATGGCCTCGACCAGGCTGATCGGGAAGCCCTCGACCACGCTCGACAGGACGACGACCGCGCCGACCGCGTACGCCTCCGCGAGCGTCGGTGCCTCCGGGCCGCCGATCTCCTCGAACGACACGGGGTTGTCGCCGACCGCGTGAATACCCTCGGCCTCGTCGGGGAAGAGCTGCGCGGCGAGCGCCCGGCAGTGGCCGAGATACGCGTGGCTCTCGGCTCCCGTGGCCGCGCCGATGATGCGCAGGCGGGTCTTCGGTTCCTCCTTGCGGACCTCCGCGAAGGCGTGCAGGAGGGAGATCAGGTCCTTGGCGGGCTCGATGCGGCCGACCCAGATCAGCGTGTCGGGGTCCGCGGTCTCCGGCGACTCGCCCACTTCCGCGAAGTGGGACGCGTCCATGCCCGGGTACACGGTCCGCAGCTTCTCCCGGTCGGCCCCGCATCTCTCCTGCCAGCGACGGGTGTGCGTGTTGCCGGGGGTGACGAGCGCGGCCCGCCGGTAGATCTCCGAGGCCAGCCCGCCGTGGAAGGCCGCGAGCAGGGACCGTACGGCAGGGGCGCTGTCGTCGGCGCCCGAGGCCAGGTAGTGCGCCCGCAGCTGGACTCCGTACTCGGTGACCAGCAGGGGTACGTCGGAGAAGTGGTGGGCGAGCAGTCCGGGGAGCGCCGCCGGGCCGCCGGCCGCGGCATGGCAGAGGTCGACCGAGCCGAGCCCGTCGTCCTCGTACCAGTCGAGCGAGAGGGGGCGCAGGGCGCGTTCCAGGTGCGCGGCGACGGCGAGCAGGTCCGGGACACGCGCCTCGCGCGCCGTTCCCTGTGCGCCGGGCGCACGACAGGCGCGCTCCAGAGCGCGTACAGCGGCTTCGGAACGGAGAGCCCCCACCAGGCCGCCCTCGTCCCGGGCGAGTTCGGCGAGCCCGTACAGCGCGTTGCCGAAACGGTCCGCCTCAGCGGTGGACGGGGCCGGTCCGTCCGAGGCGTTTCCGGCGCCGGGCCCGCCGCACAGGGCCGAGGCCAACTCGCCGTAGGCCTCGGCGAAGCGCCGCCGGGCACGGCGGCCGTAGACCACCCCGTCGTCCTCGGCCGTCCACAGTGGGGCGGTCCGGACCCGGCTGACCTGCGGCGGCAGCTCGATCCAGCCCTCGTCCTCCTGCCGCTCACTGCGGCTGAGCGCATAGATGTCGAACTCGTGTCCGCCGAGCCCGCGCACGAGCCGGTCGCACCAGAGTCTGGCGTCACCGCTCACATACGGATAGCCACCCTCCGTCAGCAGTCCGATGCGCACGAGCACACCCCCGATCTCCCGTATGGGGAGCCGCCGTTGACCCGGCGGCTCGCAGCGGGACGAACGTATGCGGACATGACGGTGGTGCGACGGACGGTTGTCCGTCGCACCACCAAAAGGGGTGAACGGTCGTAACTTTCCCGTGCGGTTCGCGTTCTGTCGCGCTAAGAGATCATTCGCGCACCCATCATTACGAACGCCTGCGCGATCACGCCGGGGCCAACTCCCGTCGGGCGGTGCGGCGCCGGGCCGCGACCTCCGGGTCGAGAGCGGGTACGGCGGCCAGCAGCTGCCGGGTGTACGGGTTCTGCGGGTTGTCGTACACCTCGTCGGCAGGGCCCGATTCGACGATCCGTCCCCGCCGCATCACCGCGACGCGGTCGCTGACCTGGCGTACGACGGCGAGGTCGTGGGCGACGAACACCAGCGCGAGGCCGAGTTCGCGCTGCAACTCGCCGAGCAGGGCGACCACCTGGGCCTGGGTCGTGACGTCGAGCGCCGAGACCGGCTCGTCGCAGACGATGACGCGCGGCTCGGCGGCCAGCGCCCGTGCGATGCCCACGCGTTGGCGTTGGCCGCCGCTGAACTCGTGCGGATAGCGGTCGAAGTGCACCGGGTCGAGCCCCACGCGCTCCAGCAGCTCCCCCACGCGTCCCCGGACTCGCCCCTCGTCCCTCTCGCCGCGCGCCCGCAGCGGGTCGGCGATCGACTCGCCCACGCTGCGGCGGGGGTTGAGGGAGGAGACCGGGTCCTGGAAGACCATCTGCACGGCCGGGCCCACTCCGGACCGCGCGCGCCCCTCGTAACGCACCTCGCCGGCCGTCGGCTCCAGCAGCCCGACCAGCATCCGCCCGAGCGTCGTCTTGCCGCTGCCGCTCTCGCCGACGATCCCGAGGGTGTCGCCCCGGCGCACGGTCAGCGACACGTCGTCCACG
Source organism: Streptomyces kryoterrae (assembly GCF_054072135.1). NCBI lineage: Bacteria > Bacillati > Actinomycetota > Actinomycetes > Kitasatosporales > Streptomycetaceae > Streptomyces > Streptomyces kryoterrae. The sequence continues at coordinate 3,401,502 of NZ_CM133358.1, forward strand.
GCCGCGAACGCGCGCTTCCCGCGCCCGAACTCGCGCCGCAGGCCGACGGCCTCCAGCACGATCTCCTCGGAGCCGGAAGCATCCCCGGGGACCCGCCTCGCGTCCACGCGCGGGACCGCGGCGAGCAGTTCGCGGGTGTACGCCTGGGCGGGCGCCCCCAGTACGGCGGCGACCGGGCCGTGCTCGACGGCGCGCCCGTGCCGCATCACCAGCACGTCGTCGACGCTCTCCGCCGCGACGCCCACGTCGTGCGTGACGAGCAGCAGACCCATGCCGGTCTCCTCGCGGAGCGTGTGCAGCAGGTCGAGGATCTGGGCCTGGACGGTCACGTCCAGCGCGGTCGTCGGCTCGTCGGCGATCAGCAGGTCGGGCTCGCAGGCGAGCGCCATGGCGATCAGCGCGCGCTGGCGCATCCCGCCGCTGAACTCGTGCGGCCGGGACCGCGACCGCCGTTCCGCGTCCGGAATTCCGACCCGGTCCAGTACGTCGACGGCACGCGCGCGTGCGGCCCGCCGGGACGCCTTCGTGTGCACCCGGTACACCTCGGCGATCTGGTCGCCCACCGCGTAGTACGGGTCGAGGGAGGAGAGCGGGTCCTGGAAGACCATCGCCGCCTTCGCCCCACGCAGTCGCCGCAGTCCGGCCTCGGACGCCCGCTGTACGTCGGTTCCGGCGACCCGGATCGTGCCGCCGACCTCCGCTCCGGTACCGCGGTGCAGCCCCAGCAGGGCGGACGCGACCGTGGACTTGCCGGAGCCGGACTCGCCGACCAGGCCCAGCGCGGCGCCCTTCGCGAGCCGGAACGACAGCCCGTCCACCGCCCGCAGGGAGCCGAAGGCGACAGTCAGGCCGTCGACCTCCACGAGAGCCGCGCTCTCCGCGCTCTCCACCGGGACCTCACTTGAGGCCTTTCCCAAGCTCATACGAGCACCACCCGTCGATCGGCCACCGCGTACAGCACATCCGCGACGGCGTTGGCGATGACCACGAAGAAACCGGTGACCAGGACCATGCCGACGACCACCGGCAGGTCGACGACCTTGACCGCCTCGACGAGTTCGTGTCCGATTCCGGGCAGTCCGAAGAGCGTCTCGGTGAGCACCGCGCCGCCGAACATCGACCCGAAGTCCGTGGCCGTCAGGGCGATCAGGGGCGCCACCGCGCCGCGCAGCGCGTGCCGCCCGATGATGGACGGCTCCCCCACGCCGTACGCGCGGAAGGTGCGTACGTGGTCCTCGGCGAGCGTCTCCAGCATCGACGCCCTGGTCAGGCGGGCGTACTTGGCGGACTCGATGAGGGCCAGCGACAGCCAGGGCAGCAGCAGGTTCCAGGCCCACTGCTCGGGGTCGTCGGCGAAGGGCACGTACTGCGGGAAGGGCAGCAGTTCCAGCTGGCCGCAGACGACGATCATCAGGATCAGGCCGATGACGAAGACGGGCGTGGCCGTGCCGGCCAGTGTGAGGCCGGTCAGGATGCGCTCGGTGGGCCGGCCTCGCCGCCAGGCGGAGAGCACTCCGGTGCCCACGCCGATGAACAGCCAAAGGATCATCGCACCGAGCGCGAGCGAGCCGGTGACCGGCAGCTTCGCCAGGATCAGCTCGGTGACCTGCTGGTCGCTCTGGTACGAGAGGCCGAGGCAGGGCGCCGAGCAGTGCTGGACGGACGTACCGGTCGAGTAGTCCTGGCCGGCGAAGATGCCCTGGAGGAAGTGCCAATAGCGCAGGTACAGCGGGTCGTCGAGGCGCAGTTGCTCGGCGACCTGGTGCACCTGGGCGGGGGAACATCGCGGGCCGCAGGTGATCTGGGCGACGTTGCCGGGGGCGACGTAGAAGACGACGTAGATGATCACCGAGATGGCGAGGAGGGTGACGATCGCGCCGACGACCCGGCGGGCGACGAACCCGCCGAAACCGGAGATGTTCATGCGCCGGTTCCCTTCGGCTCCGCCGTGACCTCGGTCTTCTTCTCCGTCGCGACCGTCGCGACCGCCTCGATGGTCCCGATCTTGGCCTCGCGCCTGCGGCCCGTGCCGATGCGCAGGCGCGAGGCCGCGCGCGGGTCGAGGGCGGTGCGTATGCCGTCGCCGAGGACGGTGAGGGCGAGGACGGTCACGAAGAGGGCTCCCGCGGGCAGTAGCAGGTACTGCGGTGCCGCCTGGTACCAGACGTCGGCGGCGGTGATCATCTGCCCCCAGGACGGCGTCGGCGGCTTCACGCCCACGCCGAGGAAGGACAGGGCTGCCTCGACCGTGATGTTCGACGGGACGAGGAGCGCGGCGTACGTGATGACGGGTGCGGCGAGGCCGGGCAGCAGTTCGCGGCGGGCGATCCGCCAGGAACCCCAGCCGCTGAGCCGGGCCGCGGCCACGTGGTCGAGTTGTTTGAGGGTGAGCGTCTGGGCGCGCACGATCTTCGCGATCCCGCCCCAGGCGATCAGTCCGATGACGAGGGCGACGAGAACGGGCCGCGGGAAGCTGCTGGGCACGATCGCCAGCAGGGCCAACGACATGATCATGAGAGGCAGGGCGATGATGACATCGGTGAGACGGCTCAACAGTTGATCAACCCATTGACTGCCGAGAGCGGACGCGATGCCGACCACGACGCCGATCGACACCTGGACGAGGGTTGCCGCGAGCGCGACGCCCAGCGAGACCCGGGCCCCGTAGACGAGCCGGGCGAACAGATCGCGCCCCGTCTGCGGTTCGACACCGAGCCAGTGGTCGCCGCTGATCCCGCCGAACGAGCCGGTCGGGACGCCTCCGCGCGCGGAGTCGACGAGGGCGGGGTGGTAGGTGGTCGGGTCCTGGCCGGCGAGCGCGGTGAGCAGCGGCGCGGCGAGCGCGACCAGGACGAGCAGCGCGACGACGGCCGCCGCGACGAGGGCGGCACGCTGCGCACGCAGCCGCCGCCAGAACTGACGGGCCCCCGAGGCCGTCGGGACGGGTGTCGCACCCGTCCCGACGGCCCGGGAGGCGAGAAGGACCTCGCTCACGATGTGGTCACTTCACCGAGATCTGGGAGATGTCCAGGACACCCGTCCAGTCGCTGATCACGATGTTCTTGACGCCCTTGCCGTACAGCCGCTTGTAGACCGGGTAGAACAGCGGCACGGTCAGCGCCTGCTCGCCGATCCTGCTGTCCAGCGCACCCCACCTCTTGGCGGCAGCGTCAAGATCGGTCAACTTGTTGATCGCGTCAATCTCGGCATTGACCGACTTGTCATCGAGGAAGCCGGTGTTGAAGTTCGCGCCGTCCTTGACGATCTGCCGGCCGTCGAAGATCGGGGCGAGGAACGGCCCGCCGGAGGGCCAGTCGGCACCCCAGTGGGCGAGGAAGAACCCGGGCTCCTTGTTCACGTCGTGGATGGTGTCGGAGTAGTCGTTGTCCTCCAGCCCGTCAAGCTTCACCGTGATGCCGGCCTTCTTGAGCGCGTCCTGGACGGCGGTCGCGATCTCCGGGCTGGTCTCGAAGTCCTTGGCGTTGGAGTGGGTCAGGGTGACGGTCAGCCCGTTCGGGTAACCGGCCTCCTTCAGTACCTCCTTGGCCTTGGCCGGGTTCCCGGAGGCACCCGCCGGGAAGTGGTCGTACGGCGTGTACCCGAAGGACTTCTGGTTCGGCAGATAGGTGGTGGCGGGCTCGGCGAGCGACGAACCGCCGGCCGCGTTGATGACGCTCGTACGGTCGATGGCGTACGAGATCGCCTCACGCACCTTGACGTTGTCGAACGGCTTGGTCTTCGGGTTGAACGCTATGTAGTTGATGTAGCCGAAGTGCCCGGTGCCGACGCGCGCGGCCAGTTCCTTGTCGCCGGAGACCTTGGCGAGCTCGGCCGGGCCGAGGTTGGTGTCCGTGGTGACGGACGCGGCGTCCGCCCCTTGGGACGCCGACAGCCGCTGGTTGATCACCGAGGAGTCCAGCCCGGACCGTACGTCGATCTTGTCCGGGTACGCCTTGCGCTCCGCGTCCGTGGCCGCCGACCAGTAGGTGTTGCGCTCCAGGATCAGCCGCTCGCCGTCGCCCTCGTTGCTGACGACCTTGTACGGGCCCGACGAGATCGGGTGCTCCTCGTACTTCGTGCCGGTGTCCTTGGCCTTCGGGACCGGCGTGAACTGCGTCTGCGTGGCCAGGTAGGGGAACTCCCCCTCGGGCTTGTCCAGACGGAAGACGATCGTGCGGGCGTCCGGCGTCTCGATCGCGTCGAGGCCCTTGCCCTTGTCCTTGTAGGGCCCCTGGTAGTCGGCGGCGCCGATCAGCCAGTCCCTCAGATAGGGCGCGCCGCCGGAGAGTTCGGGGGCGAAGGAACGCTCGATGCCGTACTTGATGTCGGCGCTGGTGATCGCCGTGCCGTCCTCGTACTTGAGCCCCTCCTTCAGGGTGTACGTCCACACGGTCGCGTTCTCGCTCGGGCGCCCGGTGTCGGTGGCCAGGTCGGGGACGACCTTCGCGCCCGCGGCCCCGCTCTCGCGGTTGCGCGTGGTGAGCGTGCGGAAGACCAGCGAGGGGACGTTGCCGCCGCCGGAGGTGTACAGCCGGGCGGGGTCGAAGTCGTCCTGCGGGTTGGAGTTCAGGACGGTGAGCGTGCCGCCCTTCCGCGGCTTGGAGCCGCCGCTCCCCGCGCCCTTGGCATCGTTGTCCTTCGGACCGCACGCGGCGGCGCCCGCGGCCAGGACAAGGCTGACGGACACCGCTGCGACACGGCGCGCTCTGACGGACGGTTGGCGCATCAGGAAGACGACCTCTCGAATGATGAGACGGAATGACGGGGAATGAGACGGGAGTGAACACACGTCTGCCCGGGCGTCAGGTCGCATCAGGCCGTCGAGAACCGCCGCCGATGGCGGAGGTCAGTTGGTGACGGCAAAGACGAACGTCGCGACACACACGCCCGGGGGCAGGTGTCAGCGACAGAGAATGTCGGCTACACAGAGCGGGGTCACGCCGATCAGCGCCAGCTCGATGGCGGCGCGACAGACAGCATGACTAGACCACATGCGCAAAAATATGAACGAACTTTCGACCCATGTCAACGTGGCCCCTGAGCCGCGTGTCAACTTCCCGGATACGGCCAGGGGTTGGCCCGGCAGTGGATCCCGTCGTGGTCGAGGAACTTGGTCTGCTGCTGCATGACCGGGGCGAGGTCGCCGTCCTTGTCGCAGGTCACGTGCCCATAGCCGAGGCGGTGACCGACCTCGTGGTTGATCAGCATCTGCCGGTACGCGTAGATCTTGTCGCCGTAGGTTTTGGACCCCTGCGCCCATCGATAGGCGTTGATCATCACGCGGTCGGTGGCGGCCGAGTCGCAGGACACGTTGTCCTCGGTGGTGTCGAGACCGGACTTGGCACACCAGAAGGCGGTGGTGCCGGGGCTCGCCAGCGTGATCACGAAGTCGGGCTTGCCGGAGGAGATCCGCTCGAAGGTACGGCCGCCGTTGTGGGCCCAGCTCCGTTTGTCGTTGAGCGTCTTCTGCACGGCCTGCGCGAACAGCCCTCCGTCGAGCCCGAGCCCCTGCTCGACGTCCACCCGGTACGTGTACTTCCGCCCCGCACCCGGCGCCTTGGCGAACCCGCGGATCGCGTCGAACCGCCCCGAGCCCTTGAGGGCCGCCCCGAGCGCGTACGTCCTGGCCATCTTCTGCTCGTACGTCAGTGTTGTCGCCGCGCCCGGCGCGTCGGACGCGGCGGGAAGGCCGCCAACGCGCGCCGCGGAGTCCCCGGAGCCCTGGACGTCCTGGCCCGAGCCGATCGCGGTCTGCGTCCGCACACCGCCGCCGTCGTCCTGGCCCTGGGTGACCTGCCCGGCCACGACGACCGCCAGCACGGTGGTGACGGCGGCAGCCGCGATCCCGGTGAACGCCCGCCCCTTGCCGCCCTTGGCCTTGACCGCCACCTCGGCGGGCAGGGCGTAGGAGTCGGCCGGGTCGGCGGGGTGCGATGTCCGGGCGCGGGGCGCGAAGCGGTCGGCGTCCTCGACGACGAGGCCGGCTCCGTCGAAGGCATCGACGTACGCCTGCCGGGGCCCGGAAGGGTTCGGAGGCGCGGGACGCTGACGCGGTATGGCGGGACCGGCTCCGGCCCGCCCGCCCAACTCGCCCCAGCCACCGCCGGATTCACGCTGCTCGGGATGCCCGCCGCCCCGGACACGCGGAAAGCCGTGCGCGGGCGTGCCTTCCGGGAGGCGCGGGAACCCGTGAGCCGGGGTGCCGTCAGGAACCGTGAAACGGGGTGCGCCTTGCTCTTGTCGGGGTTGCTTCCCCTGGGGAACCACGGGGATGTTCGCCGAGTCGCCCGTACTCGCGCTGCCGCCGGTTCGTCCGCGGCGGCTGTGACGTCCCACCTCGCGTCTCAGCTCCCCGCGTTCGCGGCGTCAGCCCTGGTGCCGACCGTCCTCGCTGTCACAGTACCGGTATCCGCCTTCAACAAACCTGTGTCCTGGAGTAGTTCACGGAACGCCGACGCGACCGTCTCCGGGTACTCCATCATCGCCACATGCCCGGCGTCGGGCAGCGAGAGCAGCCGCGAGTCGCGGAAGGTGCGCGCCGCGCGCTGGGCCATGCGGTAGGAGACGAGCTGGTCCCGGCCGCCGTAGACGAGGAGCGTCGGTGCGAGCACGCGCTCGGCCTGGCGCCACAGCCCGTGCTGTCCGCCGAGCGTGTACGCGTTCACGATCCCGCGCGCGGAACGTGCCATCGCGTCCCAGAAGTACGGCAGTTGCAGCCGTCTCTCCATCTCCTCGACCGCGTTGCGGAATCCCTCGGGCGTCACCTGCCCAGGATCCCCGTAACAGAGCGCCGTGACCCCGCGGACGCGCTGTTCTGCGCTCCAGCCCTCGGTCAACCGGGTGAACAGACGGGCCACGCCGGGCAGGGCGAGCAGGCCGGTCGGCACCGCGTTGCGCTGCACGCGGATCTCCGGCAGCGCGGGCGAGACGAGCGTCAGCGTCCTGACGAGGTCGGGCCGCACCGCGGCGACCCGGGTCGAGACCGCGCCGCCCAGCGAGTTGCCGAACAGGTGCACGGGACCGCGCCCGGAGGCGTCGAGGTAGCGGATGACGGCACGCGCGTGCCCGGTGACCGAGTAGTCGCCGTCGTCCGGCGGCGGGGAGTCGCCGAAGCCCGGCAGGTCGAGCGCCTCGCTGTCGACGAGCTCGTCGTGCAGTTGCATGAGCGCCGACCAGTTCTGCGAGGAACCGCCCAGGCCGTGGACGTACAGCGCGGGCGGCAGCCCTTCGCGCGCGGGGGGCCTCGACCGCACGGTCAGGGTGATCCCCGGCAGACCGACCGAGCGCAGCCGCTCACCCTCAGCGACCCTGACGGGCGCCACCTTCGGAAGCACATTGGTGGCCGGCACGTACGGCAGCTCGGTCGAAGACATGCGGCAATGTTACGAGACGATCACGCAGTGGTTCGTGTGTTCGGCATCACAGGGCCACAATCCGGATTTCCTGACGCCCCGATCACCTGGCATCCCGATCCCGTGTCTCCTACGCTCGTAACAGGGCACCCGCAGGAGAACCGCACCCCCGGAAGGGAGCCCAGCATGGCCGTCGACCCCACCGAGCCCGAGGACTACGAGGGCGAGGACAGCGCCGAGTTCGACGTCGAAGCCCCCGAGGCCGACGCCGTCGAGCAGCGCACCGACGTCACTCCGCAGCACGACGCCCCACTGACCGGCGAGAACACCGACCGCGCCAACGAGGCCGACCTCGCGGAACAGGCCCGTGTCGTGAAACTGGACGAGGACGACTACCGATAGCCGTCAGCGCACTCCGTACCGAGCGCAGGATTTGTTGCCATTTGAGCAAATAGCCCGGAACATACAGTCGCTCGGTCGAGGAATTTCTGTGCCCGCACCGCGCACACGAGGGTTACCGAAAAGTACGATGGCGGCGCGGCGCACACCGCATGTGGAAGAAATTGGGAGGCGGCGTGACAGCCATCGAGCAAACTGAGGCGGCACGCCCGCGGGGCACGCGGTTGCCGCGTCGCGCCCGCCGGAACCAGCTGCTGGGCGCCGCCCAGGAAGTGTTCGTGGCGCAGGGCTACCACTCCGCCGCGATGGACGACATCGCCGAACGGGCCGGTGTCAGCAAGCCGGTGCTCTACCAGCACTTCCCGGGCAAGCTCGACCTTTACCTGGCCCTGCTGGACCAGCACTGCGAGTCCCTGATCGAGTCGGTCCGCGCGGCCCTGGCCTCGACCTCCGACAACAAGCAGCGCGTCCGGGCGACCATGGACGCGTACTTCGCGTACGTGGAGGACGACGGCGGCGCGTTCCGCCTGGTCTTCGAGTCCGACCTGACCAACGAGCCGGCCGTGCGCGAGCGCGTCGACAAGGTCACGCACGAGTGCGCGGAGGCGATCTCCGAGGTCATCGCCGAGGACACCGGCCTCTCGCCCTCCGAGTCGATGCTGCTGGCCTCAGGTCTGGGTGGCCTGTCCCAGGTGGTGGCGCGGTCCTGGCTGCACAGCGACCGCAGTGTCCCGCGCGATCAGGCGGTCCAGTTGCTGGCCTCGCTGGCCTGGCGCGGCATCGCCGGTTTCCCGCTGCACGGCACCGAGCACCACTGACCGCCCGTTTGTTCCCGTCGGCTGTTCGCTCCTGGCGTTCCCGGGCGGAACATGTACGTCCCCTCACCGGGCTAATGTGTGCTGGGTACGGCGCGGACGCCCGCGCACTTCACTGACCGTCGGAGGGACATAGCCGTGGAGGTCAAGATCGGCGTGCAGCACGCGCCCCGCGAGATCGTTCTGGAGAGCGGTCAGAGCGCCGAGGAGGTCGAGCAGGCCGTGGCGGATGCGCTGGCCGGCAAGTCGGCGCTCCTGAGCCTCGTGGACGACCACGGCCGCAAGGTCCTGGTGCCGGCCGACCGTCTCGCGTACGTCGAGCTGGGCGAGCCGACGGTCCGCAAGGTGGGCTTCAGCGCGCTGTAGGACACGTAGGACGCGCATGTGGGTGGGGCCCGGCGGTTCGACCGCCGGGCCCCACCCATGTCCACAGCCCCATTCACAGCCCCGTCCGCGTCCGTGCCACCCGTCGTGCCCCCCGTGGTCCGTATGCACAGGTTGACCACACGTCACCCTTACAAGTGGGTTGCCCTGCGCAGGTCACGGGTATGACGGGCTGAGAACGTCACGCGCATACCGGCTGTGGGAGGGACCCCGACATGTTCTTGGAAGCACTCGGCTCCGCGATCCTCGGCCTCGCGCTGGCATGGGCGGCGGCCCGCCGTCTGCCCGACCGCCTCCCCGCACGCCCCCTGGTCCTGTCGACCGGTGCGGCCGGAGCCCTTTTCGGCGCCCTGATCACGCACAGCGCGTTGAGTTCCGGCCACTTCGTGCTGATCCTGCTGGGCGCGGCGGCCGTGTCGGCCGCCTCCCTCTCCCTGCTGCTCCGCCCTAAGGGCAGACTCCACCGGTCATCGGCGACGGCGTAACCACCCGCACGGAGACACGGAAACTAGGCGGCCAGCCCCAGCGCCGCCATCCGCTTCGTGTGCGCCTCGGTGATCCTGGAGAACATCCGGCCGACCTCCGCGAGGTCGAACCCGTCCGCGACGCCGCCGACGAGCATCGTGGACAGCGCGTCCCGGTCTGCCACGACCCGCTGCGACTGTGAGAGCGCCTCGCCCATCAGCCGTCGCGCCCACAGCGCGAGCCGCCCGCCCAGGCGCGGCTCGGCGTCGATCGCCGCGCGCACCTTCTCGATGGCGAAGCTCGCGTGCCCGGTGTCGTCGAGGACAGCGAGCACCAGCTGCCGGGTGTCCGAGTCGAGGCGGGCCGCGACCTCGCGGTAGAAGTCACTGGCGATCGAGTCACCGACGTACGCCTTGACGAGTCCCTCCAGCCAGTCGGAGGGAGCCGTCTGCTTGTGGAAGCCGTCGAGCGCGGCGACGAACGGCTCCATCGCCTGTCCCGCGTCGGCGCCGATCTCCGTGAGCCGGTTCCTGATCTGCTCGAAGTGGTGGAACTCCGCCGACGCCATCTTGGCCAGTTCCGACTTGTCCACCAGTGTCGGCGCCAGCTTGGCGTCCTCGGCGAGCCGCTCGAACGCGGCCAGTTCGCCGTACGCGAGCGCGCCGAGCAGGTCCACGACCGCGGCACGGTACTGCGGGTCGGTGGCGGCCTGTGCCCAGTCCTGGGCGGCGATTCCGGTGAGTGCGGGAGCGGCGTCGGCCGCGGTCCCTGTCGTGCTTTCGTCGGGGGTCGAGGAGGTACCGGAGGCATTGTCAGGCGTCGTCATGAAGCGCACAATAGCCCGCTGGCCACAAGGCGGAAGGCCCTGCTCAATCAGTGTGACGACCACTACGTGACCGAATCGGCCATCGCATGTGCGCGATTCCGGGGTATGGTGGTATTGCGCTCGCTGAGTTGAAAGACGTAGCTCGGCGGGCCACATGAATGAGGATGCCCGGTCGGTGGCCCGATCGGCTCCGACCCGACAGCTCTCCTCACCCGTACGGCACGATGCGTACGGAGTTCGGAGGGACCCTCAGCGGTACGAGCGCTCGAGCGTCGGCAGTGGTCCCGTGCCATTCGGCCTGCCCGTGAGGCGGCCGAAGTTTTCGGCCCGGTCCCGACACGACCCCCACGCTCGCCTCGCACCGCGTACACAGAAGAGGCATTGCCCTGACTACGACTTTCCGGGATCTCGGAATTCTTCCCGAGACCGCCGAGGCGCTCGAAGCCGTCGGCATCATCACCCCCTTCCCCATCCAGGAGATGACCCTCCCCGTCGCCCTCAGCGGCTCGGACGTCATCGGCCAGGCCAAGACCGGAACCGGCAAGACACTCGGCTTCGGTCTCCCGCTTCTCGAGCGCGTGACCGTCCCCGCCGACGTCGAGGCCGGCCGCGCCAAGCCCGAGCAGCTCACCGACGCCCCGCAGGCCCTCGTCGTCGTCCCGACGCGCGAGCTGTGCCAGCAGGTCACGAACGACCTGCTGACGGCCGGCAAGGTCCGTAACGTGCGCGTTCTCGCCATCTACGGCGGCCGGGCGTACGAGCCGCAGGTCGAGGCCCTCAAGAAGGGCGTCGACGTCATCGTCGGCACCCCGGGCCGTCTCCTCGACCTCGCGGGTCAGAAGAAGCTCGACCTCAAGCACATCCGCGCGCTCGTCCTCGACGAGGCCGACGAGATGCTCGACCTGGGCTTCCTGCCCGACGTCGAGAAGATCATGAACATGCTGCCGCCCCGCCGTCAGACGATGCTGTTCTCGGCGACCATGCCGGGCGCGGTCATCGGTCTGGCGCGGCGCTACATGTCGCAGCCCACGCACATCCGCGCGTCCGAGCCGGACGACGTGGGCAAGACGGTCGCGAACACCGCGCAGTACGTCTACCGCGCGCACAACATGGACAAGCCCGAGCTGGTGGCGCGGATACTGCAGGCCGACGGCCGGGGACTGGCCATGGTCTTCTGCCGTACGAAGCGCACGGCGGCGGACCTCGCCGACCAGCTCGCGCAGCGCGGTTTCGCCTCCGGCGCCGTCCACGGCGACCTCGGCCAGGGCGCCCGCGAGCAGGCGCTGCGCGCCTTCCGCAACGGCAAGGTCGACGTCCTCGTCTGCACGGACGTGGCCGCGCGCGGTATCGACGTCGAGGGTGTCACGCACGTCATCAACTACCAGTCTCCCGAAGAGGAGAAGACGTACCTGCACCGCATCGGCCGTACGGGCCGCGCGGGCGCCAAGGGCATCGCGATCACGCTGGTCGACTGGGACGACATCCCGCGCTGGCAGCTGATCAACAAGGCGCTGGAGCTGAAGTTCAACGACCCGCCGGAGACGTACTCCACGTCCCCGCACCTCTTCGAGGAACTGAGCATCCCGGTCGGCACCAAGGGTGTCCTGCCGCGCTCGGAGCGTACGCGGGCCGGCCTGGGCGCCGAGGAGGTCGAAGACCTCGGTGAGACGGGCGGGCGCGGTGGCCCGCGCGGTCGCGGTGGCCGCAGCGGCCACTCCTCCGGCCCGGCGGCTGCCGCCGCTCCGCCGGTGGAGCGTGAGCGCCCGGCGCGTACGCCGCGCAGTCGCCGCCGTACCCGTGGCGGTGCCGACTCGGAAGCGCCGACGACTCCGGTCACGTCGGCCACCCCGGTCAACGAGGCTCTCGCCTCCTCCGAGCAGCCCACCGAGCGCCGTACGCCGCGCCGTCGCCGCCGTACGCGCGGTGCGGCCCCGGAAGCGGTGGCGGCCCCCACGACGACGTTCGTCGAGCCGTCGGCCGAGGCCGCCGTCGCTACGGCGGAGGGCACGGCCCCGGCCCCCGAGGCCACGGACAGGTCGCGCCGCCGCCGCACCCGCAGGACGGCTGAGCCCGCACTGGTCACCCCGGTCGAGGTCGTCCCGGTCGAGGCACCGGCCGTCCCCGAGGCCGAGGCGCCGGAGGAGCAGCCGCGTCGTCGCCGTACCCGCAGGACGGCGGAACCGGTCGTCGACGTCGTCGAGGCCCCGGTCGTCGCGGAGACCAAGCCGCGCCGCGCCCCCCGCAAGGCCACGGCAACGGCCGCGCCGGTGACTGCCGAAGCCGTCGTGGACACGGCGGAAGGCGTCGAAGCCGAGCCGACACGCCGGACCGCTACCCGCGAGGCGACCACAGCCGCACCGGCCGCGGAAGCCGCCGTCGACACCGCCGAGGCGACCGAGGCCAAGCCCCGCCGCCGCACCGCACGCAAGGCCGCCGAGCCCGTCGTGGCCGTGGTCGAGGCCGCCCCGGAGGCTCCGGAGGCCGAGGCCACGAAGCCCCGCCGGACGCGTAAGGCGGCGGTGGCCGCCGTGGAAACAGCCGAGGCGACGGAGATCAAGCCGCGCCGCGCGACGCGCAAGGCCACGGCGGCGACGCCACCGGCCGCCGAGGCAGCCCTCGACACCGTCGAGGCGGTCGAGGCGAAGCCGCGTCGCCGTACGGCCCGCAAGGCCGCCGAGCCGGCGGTCGTGACGGAGACGGCCGGCATCCCGGCCCAGCCGACCTCGGCCGAGACCCCGGAGCCGAAGCGCCGTGCGACGCGCAAGGCGACGGCACCGGCCGCGGAGACCGCCGTGGACACCGCCGAAGGCGTCGAGGCCAAGCCCCGCCGCCGGGTGACCCGTAAGGCCGCGGAGGCCCCGGTGGTCGTCGAGTCGGAGGCCACGGAGCCGAAGCGTCGTACGGCCCGCAAGACCACGTCGACGGCCGCGGAGGCCGTTGTCGACACCGTCGAGGCAAAGCCGGCGCGCCGGACCGCGACTCGCAAGGCGACCACAGCCGCACCGGCCGCGGAAGCCGCCGTCGACACCGCCGAGGCGACCGAGGCCAAGCCCCGCCGCCGCACCGCACGCAAGGCGGTCGAGGTCGTCGCGGACATCCCCGCCCAGGCGGCGGACGAGGCGGAGGCCAAGCCGCGCCGCCGTACGGCACGCAAGGCCGCCGAACCGGCGGTCGTCGTGGAGACGGCACCGGAGGCCGCCGAGGCGAAGCCCAGGCGCCGTGCCACCCGCAAGGCCACGGTCAGCGCGCCGACCACGGACTCCGTGGAGGCCTGACCACGAGGGCCCCGGCCCTCAGCACCACGGCCACACCCGGACGGCCCGGCCCACCTCACCAGGTGGGCCGGGCCGTCCGGCGTTCTCCCGGACCGTCCGGCGGATCACGCCGGAAACCCTGGGCACGGGCACCCCAACACCCGTCACCCGCCACAGCAACGGTCGACGTCGACGACTCCCCCAGCCCGCGACCGCACACCCCGCACCAGATGGCCGGGCCACCGGCATTCCCCCCGGGCCTGTCCAGGGGATCGTGCCTGAAACCCTGGGCACGGGCACCCCAACACCCGTCACCCGCCGCAACAGCGGTTGAGGTTGACCACTCCCCCCAGCTTGCGACCGCACACCCCGCACCCCACGCCAGACGGCCAGCCCCCGGACCGACCGGCGGATCAGGCCGGAGACGTCGGGCGTGGCGGCACGCCCTCACCGGCGGGGACGCCCCCGCACCCTTCTCCCGCCCGAGCCGACGCCCTCCTCCTCAGACGCGCCGGATAACCTCGGCACATGAGCAGGCCTTCGACCTTCGCCCCGCCCCCCGGTGCCCGTGCGTACGCGCTGCGTACCGCGCGTGGTGAGTTCGCCGTCATCGATGCCTCCGTGGCGGCCGGCGTCGAGCCGAAGGGGACCGTTCTGCTGCTGCCCGGGTTCACCGGCAGCAAGGAGGACTTCATCTCGACGCACGAACCACTCGCCGCGCGCGGGTACCGTACCGTCGCCGTCGACGGACGCGGGCAGTTCGAGTCGCCCGGCCCCCGCGACGACGAATCAGCTTACGCACAGGCCGAGTTGGCGCAGGACGTGCTCGCCCAGGCGGCAGCCGTCGGCGCCCCCGTGCACCTCGTCGGGCACTCGCTCGGCGGGCAGATCGCCCGGGCCGCCGTCCTCCTGAACCACTCCCCGTTCCTGTCGCTGACCCTCATCTCCTCGGGCCCCGCCCAGATCTCCGAGGCGCAGCAGCAGCGCGCGAAACTGCTGCGGGACGCGCTCGCCGTGATGAGCATGGCCCGCGTCTGGGAGGCCATCCAGGCCATGGACGACCCCCAGGCCGGCGGCGGCGACCTCGACCCGGTGGACGCCCTGGACACCGGACTCGACGACCGCGAGGATCTGCGCCGCCGCTGGATGGGCACCAGCCCGGCCCAACTCGTCGCCACTGGGCGGCAGTTGTGCTCCGAGCCGGACCGCGTCGCGGAACTCGCCGCCGCACCGCTGCCCTTCCACGTACTGTCCGGCGTGGAGGACGGCACCTGGGCCATCCCGCTCCTCGACGACATGGCCGTACGACTGCACGCGCACCGGACCCTCATCGCGGGAGCCGAGCACTCCCCCAACACGGACCGCCCGCTGGAGACCGCCCGCGCCCTGGCCGACTTCTGGGACACCCTCGCGTACTGACTCGCGCACCGATCTGTTCAGTACTGTGTCTGCAGGTGCTCCCAGAAGCCGTCCCGCAGCGCCCGCCGCAGCTCGGCCTGGCCGCGCAGCGAGTACTGGAGCAGCCCCTCCGCCTCCACCAGCAGGTCCTGGTCGACGGACCCGGGCAGATACGGATGCCCGGGCAGCAGCTCGACCAGCGCCTCGCGCCCCCGCGCGGCCAGCCACTTCGCCGCGACCTGCGCGCCCACGAACCGCACGGCCTCGCGCGTGGGGCGCGTCCCCGACGACGACTCGTAGGACGTGGCCGTGCGCCGGGCGACGTACGGCTTGAAGAAGTCGAGGTCGAACGTGCGCTGGCTGTCGACCTCCCAGAGCAGGGGCTCGGCCTGGTTGCGGCCCTCGGGCGCCTCGATGCCCCACAGATGGACGCGTGCCCCGTACCCCTGCGCGGCCTCGACCGCCGACACCAGGTCCTCGTCGCCGCCGATGAGCGCGGCGTCACTGATCGCGCGATGCCGGGCAAGCGACTCCAGGTCGGTACGGATCAGGGAGTCGACGCCCTTCTGCTGGTTGTTGGCGTTGAGATTGCCCAGGCGAACCTTCACATCGGGGAGTTCCGCGATCGACTGCTGCTCGATGGTGTGGATGCGGCGCCGGGCACCGTCGTACCAGTAGACCCGTAGCAGCCGGCTGTCCGCGAAGATGGTGCGCGCCTTGTCGATGAGCGCTTCGATGAGACCTTCCGCGTCCAGCTCGTAGGAGCGGCGGTCTTCGGTTCCGGCGACGAGCCGTCCCGCCGCCGCGTACAGATATCCCGCGTCGACGAAGATCGCATGTGTCGAGGGTGTCTTCGCCACCTCGGTGAGCATGCGGTGGAGCAGTTCGTTCGTGCGGTCGAGGCGGGCGCTCAGCTCCGCGTGGTCGTCGTTGTTCATATACCTCCATTGTCTCGGCGGTCACGCTTCGAACACAACCGGTCCCGGTCAGTCTCCTGCGCCCCCTTCCGCACGTCGACGTTTACCGGGCGGTAGTTAGACGTTCGAAAAATTTCCTTAGCGTAGGGAATGTTCGTAACACGCGGGTAGTTGACTGGTACGTAACCAAGTAGTTCTCCTCAGGAGGATGACCAGACGAAGGGAGAAGCCGATGCGCTTCGAAATCATGCGTCTTGACGACGTCGACGGGACCCCCGTGGACAGTACGGTCGTGGACGCCGCCTCCGTCAACCGGATCGTGCAGCAAGCAGCCTCGATAGGGCAGCGTCTCTGGATCCGCCCGGCCGACACCTCGGCCTCATAACGCGCGGACGACGCTCGCCCACGACGAGCAGACTTCGGAACCCCCGTACGGCATCGACGCCGTACGGGGGTTCTGCTTATGGGCCACGGCCGTCAGCTCTGCTGGATCACCTGGGTGACGCCGTTGATGATCTGCTGCACGGCGATGGCGGACAGCATCATCCCCGCGAGCCGGGTCACCAGGACCACGCCGCCGTCCTTGATGACGCGGATGATCAGCAGCGAGTACCGCATGACCACCCACAGCACGACGTGGACGGCCAGGATCGCCGCCCACACCGACACCTGCATGGCCACGCCGTCCGCCTTCTGCACGGCCAGGATGACCGACACGATCGCACCGGGCCCGGCGAGCAGGGGCATGCCGAGCGGTACGAGGGCGACGTTCACGTCCTTGGTCTGCTTGGGCTCGTCCGTCTTGCCGGTGAGCAGGTCGAGGGCGATCAGCAGGAGCAGCAGCCCGCCGGCGATCATCAGGGCGGGCACGGAGACGTGCAGATAGTCCAGGATCTGGTGTCCGAGCAGCCCGAACACGGTGATCACGCCACCGGCCACACAGACAGCCTGGAACGCCATCCGCTTCTGGACGCGAGCGGGGCGACCGGCGGTGAGCGCGAGGAAGATCGGGGTGATCCCGGGGGGATCCATGATCACGAAGAGGGTGAGAAAGAGCGAACCGAACACGGCGACGTCGAACATGGGTGAGCGAGCCTTGCGTAGATACGGAGGAGGGTGAGCGGGGAGGGGCCTGCGTGCGGCCTCAGACTCCGCCGGTCCCCGGCACCGGGAACGCCCCGGTGGCCCGGCGCGTGATCTCGCCGTACACCTCGGGATCCGTCGTGTACTCCCCGAGCACACAGGTCTTGCGGCTGCCGTGGTAGTCGGAGGAGCCGGTGCCCAGCAGCCCCAGCTCCGCCGCGAGGCCGCGCAGACGCGCCCGGGTCGCCGGTTCGTGGTCCATGTGGTCGACCTCGATGCCGTCGAGGCCGGCGGCGGCCAGCTCCGCGATCGCGGACTCGGGAACCGTCCTCCCCCGCTTGCTCGCGGCCGGGTGCGCGAACACGGCCACCCCGCCGGCCCCCTTGATCAGCCGCAGCGCCTCGAAGGGGTCGGTCTCGTGCTTCGGTACGTAGGCGCGGGCGCCGTCGGCCAGCCAGTCGCCGGTGAAGGCGTCGTTCACGGTCGGTACGACGCCCAGCTCGACCAGCGCGGTGGCGACATGGGGCCGGCCCACGGATCCGTCACCGGCGATCCGCGCGACCTGCTCCCAGGTGATCGGCACCCCCAGCCCCTGGAGCTTGACCACCATCGCCTGGGCCCGCGGCACCCGGTCGTCCCGCACCAGCTCGCGCTCGGCGAACAGCTCAGGCTCCTCGGGGTCGAACAGGTAGGCCAACATGTGCATGCTGATCCCGTCGAGCCGGCAGGACAGCTCGGCCCCGGTGACCAGCGTGAGCCCGGCGGGCAACGCGGCGATCGCCTCGGCGTACCCACGGGTCGTGTCGTGATCGGTCAGCGCGACGACGTCGAGCCCGGCCGCAGCGGCGTTGCGCACCAGCTCGGCGGGTGTGTCCGTGCCGTCGGAGGCGGTGGAGTGGCAGTGCAGATCGATGCGCACGGTACGGACTCCAGGCGACGACGGGGACGAACGAGACGCGCCCAGCATAACGGGCCTCCAGGTACGCCCGTCACACCCGAACCTTCTAAACGCCCCTTACCGCCGCGCCCCCAAAAGGGGCGTAGTGACCTGCACCACCAGCCCTCCACCGACCCGCACACGACAACGCACCACGCACCCGCAACCCGGCAGAGCGCTACGGCTGGAGCAACCGGGGCGACAACGCCCCGCACGGCACCAACTCCAGCTCGGCCCCCGCATCCCGCAGATCCGTGAGCACCAGCTCGTCGTACATCAGCAACCCGGACTGCTCGGGCCACACCACCGCCCACAACCACAGCCCGAGCGCCTCACCCGCGAACACCGCACGGTCGTCGGGCCCACCCGCGACATGCCACAACGGAGTGGGCCGCCCCGCCGCCAGCACCTTCGCCTCGGCGGGCTTCTCGACGTTCATATAGGGCCCCGGGTCGGGCCCGTCGATGCCCGCGTACCGCGCACCGAGGCCGACGCCGAGTTCCTCGGCGACCAGGATCAGCTCACCCATGCCCCCGAGCGGACCGGGCCCCGTACAGGCGACCGCCGTCGCACGGCCGCCGCTACGGTCGTCGCCCGCGCAGCCCACGCCCGTGAACAGCCAGCCGACAGGCAGCGGCCACGGCATCCACACCGGTACCTGCGTGCGGTGCACCACGACATCGAGGGCCTCGACGCTGGGCGGGATCACGGGCTGCAGCGGATGCACCGTCCCGTGCAGATCACACTGCCAGGAGTCGGCAAAGAGTCCGGGAGCCCTGACCCGGCCACCACACTTCGGGCAACTGGGTTCGCCCCTCATAAAGCCCCACGGTCCTCCCCGTCCTCCCTCCCGTCAAGGACGATCACCCGTCCGGAGTGACAGGTTTCCACCCTTTCCACCAGCCGAATTAGATGTAGCTTGCATTAATTAGCCGAGCTAACTTACTATGTTCATACACCAACGACCTCTCCGCGGGTCGGGCCCGCGAGTCGTGAAGGAGCAGGCATGCACAGCAGCGCAACGACCACAGCGGCGGGAAGCACGGGAGGCCCCGCCGAAGCGGATCCCTTCGACGCGGGAGCCGGCGGACTCCTGCGGCAGCCGAAGGCCGTCTGGGCGACCGCCGGCGCGTCCGTCGTCGCCTTCATGGGCATCGGACTCGTCGACCCGATCCTCCCGTCCATCGCCAAGGGCCTGGACGCCACGGCCGGCCAGGTCTCCCTGCTCTTCACGTCGTACTTCCTGATCACCGCCGTGGCGATGCTGGTGACCGGCTTCGTCTCCAGCCGCATCGGCGGCAAGAAGACCCTGCTGCTCGGCCTCGCGTTCGTCGTGGTCTTCGCGGGCCTGGCCGGCACCTCGGGCTCGGTCGCCGAACTGGTCGGCTTCCGGGCCGGCTGGGGCCTCGGCAACGCGCTCTTCGTCTCGACGGCCCTCGCGGTCATCGTCGGGGCGGCGGCCGGCGGCAGCGCGGCGGCGATCCTGCTGTACGAGTCCGCCCTGGGCCTGGGCATGGCGTGCGGTCCCCTGCTGGGCGCGCTGCTCGGCAACGCCAGCTGGCGCTACCCCTTCTTCGGCACCGCGTTCCTGATGGCCGTCGGTTTCCTCTGCATCACGGTGTTCCTGAAGGACCAGCCGAAGCCGGCCCGGAAGACCTCGCTGCTCGACCCGATCAAGGCGCTCGGCCATGGTGGCCTGGCCTCCGCCGCGGTCTCGTCCTTCTTCTACAACTACACGTTCTTCACCGTGCTGGCCTTCACCCCGTTCGTGCTCGACATGACGCCCTACAAGTCCGGGGCCGTGTTCTTCGCATGGGGTCTGCTGCTGGCCGTCTCCTCGGTGCTGGTGGCACCGCGCCTTCAGCGGCGGTTCGGCTCGCTGACCGTGCTCGGCGGCTCGCTGGTGCTGCTCGCGGTCGACGTCCTGGTCCTCGGCTACGGCAGCCACACCACCGCCGTCGTCTGCACGATCCTGTCCGGCGCGTTCATCGGCGTGAACAACACGGTCTACACCGAGCTGGCACTGGGCGTCTCGGACGCGCCGCGCCCGGTGGCGAGCGCCGGCTACAACTTCGTGCGCTGGTTCGCGGCAGCCGCGGCCCCGTACTTCGCGCCGAAGATCGAGGAGTGGAGCGACATCCACATGCCGTTCGTGGTCGCGGCGGTCACGGCTGTGCTCGGCGCGGTGGTGGTGGTCGTACGGCGGAAGTCCCTCACCCTCCCCCACTCTCGGCTTCGCTCGAGCGGGGGGACCCCCATGGCCGAGGAGCTGGAGACCCGGCACGCGACCGAGGACAGCGTCGCTGTCTTCGCGAGCTAGAGACCGGGGACTGTCCAACTGGCGCTCGACAGGCGCCCGTTGGTGACATCGGTCACTCCGGTGTCGGGTACGGGGGTCAGTCCAGCGGGACGGATCTGCGGGCGGGGTCCCGTAGGTCCGTCCCGTTCGTGAGCCAGCGTTCCTGGAGGGCCTGGGCGCCGTGGACGCGCTTCCAGGCGGCCTCGTTCGCGGTCATCGGGAGCAGGGGCAGGAAGCGCACCGGGTCCAGGGGCTCGTCGAGCTCCAGGTCCTCGACCAGGCCACCCGGCTCCGCGACCAGGACCGAGGTGAAGGGCGCACCGGGCCACAGCGGCTCACCGACGTCGAGCGAGGCACCGGGGGCCACGATCACACCCTCGACCTGCGGGGACGCGGCGAGGACCGCGAGCGGGCGCAGTACCTTGTCGGTGTCGGCGAGGCTGGCCCGGACCGAGATGACCAGCTCGGCGCGCGGGCCCTTCACCGGGTCGGCGAGCACCGCGGTCGGGTCCGCCATCGGCAGCGCGGACATGCCGAGGGTGGCGTAGCGGACGATCTCCCCGTCCTGGTCCCGGCCGGGGAAGCGCAGCACCTCGACGCGGTCCGTGCCGAGGAAGGTGACCGCGGCGCGCGCGTCCGGTTCGCCCAGCGTCGTACGCAGCCGGGCCTCGACCAGAGGAAGAACATCAGACATGCGCCGAGCATAGAACTCGTCAGTTGCGGGCAAACGCGCACCTTGACAGTTCGGTCGGCTGTTACTCTAGGCCGGGTTCGGGGCAGCGCGCAGAGAGCGTCAGAAGCGTAGCGATCGAGTCCCCGCACCGCTGAAGTTCCCCCTAGGGGGCTCCCCTTGAAGGGGAATGGATCGTCCCTCACGAGGGACCGGCCGGAGGAGGTGGGGCTGCAATGGATCGAAGTCATCCGTGCAGTAGCACCCGCTCTTCCGCCCGCTGATGTAGTCGCTTCCGGCTTCTCCGGCTGGCTGTCACCTCTCGCATTCGCGTCATCGCGGAAGAGCACTTGGTTTCGTTTTGCCTGATCCATGTGATCTGCGTCAGTTCTGAATCAGTAGCGAAGCTCACCACCGCGACGGTGCGGTGCTCCCCGCTTTGTGGACGTGCCAAACATCCTCAGTCAGGACGTCCCCATTCCGGGTAGTTCCAACCGTTGTCGGCGGTCTTTCGTTGCCTGTAGCGAAGGAACCTGCCAATGTCGATGATCAACAACCTGCGTGCCGCCGTCCGCCCGTCCCGTCCCTCCCTGCGCAAGGACGGCAGCAGCTACGACACCACCCGCGACCCCTCGACGCCCTCCGCCGTCGTCGACTGCGCCGTCTACCGTGACGGCGCCCGGGTCGAGACGCCGAAGGCCCTGACCCCGCACGAGGCGATGCGCAAGGTGCGCCGCGACGGCGGCTTCGTGTGGATCGGGCTGCACGAGCCGACGGAGGGTGAGTTCTCCGGTATCGCCAGCGAGTTCGGGCTCCACCCGCTCGCCGTGGAGGACGCCATCCAGGCCCACCAGCGGCCCAAGCTGGAGCGGTACGACGACACGCTCTTCACCGTCTTCAAGACCATCCACTACGTCGACCACACCGAACTCACCGCGAACAGCGAGGTCGTGGAGACCGGCGAGGTGATGTGCTTCACCGGGCGGGACTTCTTCATCACCGTCCGGCACGGCGGCCAGGGCTCCCTGCGGGCGCTGCGCCACCGCCTCCAGGACGACCCCGAGCTGCTCGCCAAGGGCCCCTCCGCCGTGCTGCACGCCATCGCCGACCACGTCGTCGACGGCTATGTCGCGGTCGCGGACGCCATGCAGGACGACATCGACGAGGTCGAGACGGAGGTGTTCTCGCCGGGCCGCAAGGGCACCCCGCGCGGTACGGACGCCGGCCGGATCTACCAGCTCAAGCGCGAGGTCCTGGAGTTCAAGCGGGCCGTGTCGCCGCTCCTGCGGCCCATGCAGCTGCTGAGCGAGCGCCCGATGCGGCTGATCGACCCCGACATCCAGAAGTACTTCCGCGACGTCGCCGACCACCTCGCCCGGGTCCAGGAGCAGGTGATCGGCTTCGACGAGCTGCTCAACTCGATCCTCCAGGCCAACCTCGCCCAGGCGTCCGTCGCGCAGAACGAGGACATGCGGAAGATCACGTCCTGGGCGGCGATCATCGCCGTACCGACGATGGTGTGCGGCGTCTACGGCATGAACTTCGACTACATGCCGGAGCTGCACTGGAAGTTCGGCTACCCCGTGGTCATGACGGCCATGGTGGGCATGTGCGTGGGCATCCACCGCACACTGAAGCGCAACGGCTGGCTCTGACGGCGCCGGGCGGCGGACGGCATCGCTACCCTTCTGCCCATGACTGACACGCTGCTCGACCGGGCCCTCGTCGAGGAGGCCACCAAGAAGTCCGGGCTCATCTGGGTCAAGGGCAACGGCGTGCCCGCGCAGCACGTGGCGGGCCATGGCGTCCCGGCCCGGGCGATGTGGCACGTCTGGCACGAGGGAGCGGCCGTCCTGGTCGGCGACGGGCCCGGTGAGCAGCCGTTGCCCGGCCTGACCGAGGGGGCCGACGCGGAGGTCACCGTCCGCAGCAAGGACAAGGGCGGGCGGCTCGTCACCTGGCCGGCGACGGTCGTGGAGCTGGCCCCGCACTCCCCGGAGTGGGAGGCCGCGGTCGCCGAGCTGAAGGGGAAGCGGTTGAACGCGCCGGACGGTGAGGCGATGCCGGAACGGTGGGCACGTGAATGCCGGGTTGTGCGGTTGGTGCCGCGCGCGGGGGGCTCGCGCCCTCTGCCGGAGGGGTCGTTGGCCGCGCCGCCGTTGCCTACGTCAGCGACTACCAGGGAGCCGATCCCGGCGGGGTTGCCTCGGCTGCTGTTCAGAAAGCGGAAGCACTCCACGGGGTAGGTAGTTGGTTTGCTGCGGGCCGGTGGGGGCTGGTCGCGCCCCGCGGCGGAGCCGCAGATCCGGCACAGCCCCGCGCCCCTGAGAGGGGCTCCGCCCCCTCAGGAGGTCGGTAGTTGCTGGCCGTAGTCGACCGTCTCGTTCTTCGCCGGCTCCTTCAGGGGGAAGTCCTTGCCCCAGTCGCTCAGCAGCAGCGTGCCCGCGCCGCCCGCGCGGACCAGACGCAGGGGGTACGGGGCTCCCTCCAGGGACACGTCCAGGGTGCCGCCGGCACCCTTGTCGCCGGTGATGCGGATCGTGCGGACGCCCGACTGCTTGTGGTGGCCGTCCCTGGCGAGGCTGCCGTGCAGGGTGAGCAGGCCGTCGAGGAGCACGTCCTTGTCGGTGAAGCCGCTGAACTTCTTGTACGAGGGGTCACCCGTCGGCACCTTCACGAAGAGGCCCCCGAGCTTCGCTGCGGCTGCCGTGTCCGACTCGCCGCCCTTGCCCTTGCCGCCGTCCTCGTGGCTCCAGAACCCGGCGTCGGCCTTCAGGAACAGGTGCTCCCCGACCCGCAGCAGCCGGAACGTCGACCCCTTCGCGGTGACCGAACCGGTGCCGCCGTCGTCCTTGAGGCTCATGTCGAGGGTGTACGTGGTCCCGCTGGTCACCACGGTCCCGGAGAGACGTACGGCGTCGGCGGACCCGGCCGCCGTACGGGTCTTCGTCTGGATGGTGTCGGCGGGCAGCTTGCCGACCCCGTTGGTGCCCTCGTCCGGGTCGGCGCCGCATCCCGTCAGCCCTGTCCCCGTCACGAGCAGTGCGCACATCGCGCTCACCAGTCCGGCGCTGCGGGTACGGCCACGGGGAATCGCAGACACAGGTGGGGCTGCCTCTCGTACGAGTGTGTCCTGAGGGGTGTGGACGGCAGCGTACCGGTGCCGTCGGCCCCCGGTGGAGCCAGTCCGTCCGGACCCCCCACCAAGGCGCGGCCGAACCGGACGGGCTAGCCTGAAGCGCACCCGAGCAGGCAATTCGGAACCCCCGGAAGCAATCCGACGCGCTTCTCGCAGCGCACACCGAACCAGGAGGCGTGGCATGGCGGCAGGCTCATCCCGTGTCTTCGTCTCGCACCTCGCCGGTATGGCCGTCTTCGACCCGAACGGCGACCAGGTGGGCCGCGTGCGCGACCTCATCGCGATGCTGCGTGTCGGCAACCGTCCGCCCCGGCTGCTCGGCCTCGTCGTCGAACTCACCACCCGGCGCCGCGTCTTCATGCCCATGACCCGCGTCACCGGCATCGAGTCCGGCCAGGTCATCACGACGGGCGTGCTGAACGTCCGGCGCTTCGAGCAGCGCCCCACCGAGCGGCTCGTCCTCGGCGAACTCCTCGACCGGCGCGTCACCCTCGGCGAGACCGGCGAGGAGGTCACCGTCCTGGATGTGGCGGTACGACAGCTGCCGGCCCGCCGCGACTGGGAGATCGAGCGGGTCTTCGTACGGAAGAAGGGCCGCGGCGGTGCCTTCCGGCGCAACACCGGCGAGACGCTGACCGTCGACTGGTCCGCCGTCACCGGCTTCTCCCTGGAGGAGGACGGACAGGGCGCCGAGAGCCTTCTCGCCACCTTCGAACAGCTGCGCCCCGCCGACCTCGCGAACGTCCTGCACCATCTCTCCCCCAAGCGGCGCGCGGAGGTCGCCGCCGCCCTGGACGACGACCGGCTGGCCGACGTGCTCGAGGAGTTGCCGGAGGACGACCAGATCGAGATCCTCGGCAAGCTCAAGGAGGAGCGCGCCGCCGACGTCCTGGAGGCGATGGACCCGGACGACGCCGCCGACCTGCTCGGTGAGCTGCCCGAGGACGACAAGGAGCGGCTGCTGAGCCTGATGCAGCCCTCCGACGCGGCCGACATGCGCCGGCTGATGGCGTACCGGGAGGACACGGCCGGCGGTCTGATGACGACCGAGCCGATCGTGCTGCGCCCCGACGCGACCGTCGCCGACGCGCTGGCCCGGGTCCGCAACCCCGACCTCTCCCCCGCGCTCGCCGCCCAGGTGTACGTGTGCCGGCCGCCGGACGAGACGCCGACGGGCAAGTACCTGGGCGCCGTCCACTTCCAGCGGCTGCTGCGCGACCCGCCGTACACGCTGGTCGGCTCGCTCGTCGACGACGACCTGCAGCCGCTCCGCCCGGACGCCGAACTGCCGGTCGTCGCCGGTTTCTTCGCGACGTACGACATGGTGGCGGCGCCCGTGGTCGACGAGAGCGGGTCGCTGCTCGGCGCGGTGACCGTGGACGACGTGCTCGACCACATGCTGCCCGAGGACTGGCGGGAGACGGAGTTCCACCTCGCCGAGAACGCAACCGACGGCGACGGCGACATCGATGACGAGAGCGAGTCCGAGAGAGCGGGTGACCATGACTCCTGAGCGTGAGCCCGGCACCCGCGAGCGCGCGGCCGGTGGCTCCACGGCGGCCTCCCGTCCCCGGGTGCGCCTCGATCAGCCGCGCGCTCCCAGGCGTCGGCTGCTGCCCGAGTACGACCCGGAGGCGTTCGGACGGCTGTCCGAACGGATCGCGCGGTTCCTCGGCACCGGGCGGTTCATCGTCTGGATGACGGTCGTCATCGTCGTGTGGGTGGTGTGGAACGTGAGCGCGCCGCAGGACCTGCGCTTCGACCACTACCCGTTCATCTTCCTGACGTTCATGCTGTCGCTCCAGGCCTCCTACGCGGCCCCGCTGATCCTGCTCGCGCAGAACCGGCAGGACGACCGCGACAAGGTCAACCTCGAACAGGACCGCAAACAGAACGAGCGGTCGATCGCCGACACCGAGTACCTGACCCGCGAGGTCGCCTCGCTGCGCGCCGGACTCGGCGAGGTCGCGACCCGGGACTGGATCCGCTCCGAGCTCCAGGACCTGGTCAAGGAGCTGGAGGAGCGGCGCGCGGAGCGGTACGAGGACGGGCACCACTCCGACAAACCTGCCAGATTCCCGGCAGAACGGCCGCGGGTGCGTGACGCAGAAGACCGGTGACGGGCTTTCCGGTGGTCGTGTGCGGCCCCGTACCATCGGGGTCATGGCTACGGAAGACGCGGTGCGTGAAGCACTGGCGACGGTGAACGACCCCGAGATCCAGCGACCCATCACCGAACTGGGGATGGTGAAGTCGGTGGAGATCGGCGCGGACGGGGTGGTCGCGGTCGCCGTGTACCTGACGGTCTCCGGCTGCCCGATGCGCGACACGATCACGAAGAACGTGACGGAGGCGGTCTCGCGGGTCGAGGGCGTCACCCGCGTCGACGTGGAGCTGGACGTCATGAGCGACAACCAGCGCAAGGAGCTGGCGTCCGCCCTGCGCGGCGGCCAGGCCGACCGCGAGGTCCCCTTCGCCAAACCGGGCTCCCTCACGCGCGTGTACGCGGTCGCGTCCGGCAAGGGCGGTGTCGGCAAGTCGTCGGTGACCGTCAACCTGGCGGCGGCGATGGCGGCCGACGGCCTCAAGGTGGGCGTGGTCGACGCCGACATCTACGGCCACAGCGTGCCGCGCATGCTGGGCGTCGAGGGCCGTCCGACCCAGGTCGAGAACATGATCATGCCGCCGTCCGCGCACGGTGTGAAGGTCATCTCCATCGGCATGTTCACCCCGGGCAACGCCCCGGTCGTCTGGCGCGGCCCGATGCTCCACAGGGCCCTCCAGCAGTTCCTGGCGGACGTCTTCTGGGGCGACCTGGACGTCCTCCTGCTGGACCTCCCGCCGGGCACGGGCGACATCGCGATCTCGGTGGCCCAGCTGGTCCCGAACGCGGAGATCCTGGTCGTGACGACGCCTCAGCAGGCGGCGGCGGAAGTGGCCGAGCGGGCGGGCGCCATCGCCGTGCAGACCCACCAGAAGATCGTCGGCGTGGTCGAGAACATGGCCGGCCTGCCCTGCCCGCACTGCGGGGAGATGGTCGACGTCTTCGGCACGGGCGGCGGCCAGAGCGTCGCGGACGGCCTCACGAGGACGACCGGCGCGACGGTGGCGGTCCTCGGCTCCATCCCGATCGACGTCCGCCTGCGCGAGGGCGGCGACGACGGCAGGCCGGTCGTCCTGACGGACCCGGACTCCCCGGCGGGTTCGGCACTGCGCGCGATCGCGGGCAAACTGGGCGGCAGGCAGCGCGGCCTCTCGGGCATGTCGCTGGGAATCACCCCGAGGAACAAGTTCTGATCCTCCCCGGGTCCTGATCTCTTCCGTGCACTCCGTGCACGTGGCTGGGGGCGCCCTCTTCCGAGAGGGCGCCCCCAGCCACGTACCGCCGACTACGCGTACACGCCAATATCCTTGATCACGGCGAAGCCCAGCCCGTACGCGCTCATCCCGCGCCCGTAGGCGCCCACGTGGACGCCCTCCTGGGTCGACCCGGCGAGGACCCACCCGAACTCGGACTCCCGGTAGTGGAAGGGCGTAGGCACCCCGTCGACCGGGAGGGAGAGGGTGGACCATTCGTCGCCGCCGAGATCGTCCGCGAGGACCCACGCCGTCTCCGTCTGCTGGTCGAGCCAGTCGTCGCGGAGGGTGTGGTCCATCTGGCCGGGCCAGGTGAAGGACAGCAGCCCCACCCCGGCCAGCCAGGCCGCCGACGAGACCGAGGTGGCCTCCAGCAGCCCCGTGCCGTCCGCACTGCGCCGTACGGGGTTGGCGGCCACGGTGACGACCACCGCGAACCGCTCCTTGTCCTCCCCCATGGCCTCGTGCCGTACGGAGGGTTCGTCGCCGTGCCCGATCGAACCGTGCTCGACGGCGCCGTCGGCCGCCGTACCCACCTGCATCAGCCAGCGCGCTCCCGTGAAGGCCTCGTCGAGGCCGTACCAGGGGAAGGGCGCCAGCAGATAGCCGTCGACCGTGCGCCGGGCGGAGGGGACCTGTTGTCCGCCCTCCGCGGCCGGCGCCTGCGCGCCCACCCGACTTGTCGTCTCCATGTACCCGGACGCCTCCTCGTTCTCGTCGGCCCGGAGCGGCCCGCCCCCCTTCGGGCGTACTCGTCCAGTCCCACAACAACTCGGCAGCATAGCCACACCGCTCCGAGCAGCAGGGAAAGCGCCCGGCGCGTAGGCCGCCCGGACGTCCGGATCGGGCCGTCCGGGGCCCGGTCGGAGTATGAATCACGTCACGCGCGGGCCTATGACGGTCAGGTGGCGTCCGCGTCGAAGGGCGGGCGCTCGTCCGGCTCGGGCTTCTTCGTCATGTCGACGGTGCCACCGGCGGAACCCGACGTGCCGGACGAGGAGGAAGACGACGACGAGGACGACGTGTCCGACTCGCGGCCGTGAACCGCGTCCGTGACCTCGGCCATCTCCTTCTTCAGGTCGAAGCCGTTGCGGATCTCCTTGAGCCCCAGTTCGTCGCTGTCCAGGTGCTTGCGGATGAACGTCTTGGGGTTCAGGTCCTCGAACTCGAAGTCCTTGAACTCGGGACCCAGCTCCGAGCGGATGTCTTCCTTCGCGCCCTCCGAGAACTCCCGGATCTTGCGGATGGTGCGCGTGACGTCCTGGATCATCTTCGGAAGCTTCTCCGGACCGAAGACGAGCACGGCGAGGAGCACGAGCGTCACCAGTTCGAGCGGTCCTACGTCATTGAACACCTGAAGCTCCTTGCGATGTCCTCGGTCCTCGGCCCTCGGTGGTCCGTGCGGTCTTCGCGGTCTTCCGTGGTCCGGGCCGGATCCACGGTACCCGGCGATCCCGTCCCACCGGTACCGTCCGGGGGACCAAGAGTGGGTGTACGCGACCGGTTTTCCGCGATGTTTGCCTAGTGGAAGCCCGTAGGGGCCCGCCACCTGTGACGTTTCTGTCAGTTGCCGCCGGAGGAGCCGAGCACGAGGGAGATCGTCCGCTGCCCGCCGCCGCGCAGCAGGGACAGTTCCAGTCGGTCGCCGGGGCGGTGGGCGCGGATCCTGACGATCAGTTCCTCGCCGGAGTGGACGCGCCGTCCGTCGACCCCGGTGATGATGTCGCCGGCCCGCAGGCCCGCCCGGTCACCGGGGCCGTCCTTGGTCACCGGGGGCCCGCCGTCGTTGCCCCGCGTGCCCACCCGGGCGCCGTCGCCGGTGTAGTCCATGTCGAGGACGACGCCGATGACGGGGTGGGTCGCCCTGCCGGTGTTGATCAGTTCCTCGGCGACGCGCTTGCCCTGGTTGATGGGGATGGCGAACCCGAGCCCGATCGAACCGGCCTGCGTGCCGTCCAGCCCCGGGCCGCCGTCGGCGGAGCGGATCGCGGAGTTGATCCCGACGACCCTGGCCCCGGCGTCGAGCAGCGGCCCGCCGGAGTTGCCCGGGTTGATGGACGCGTCGGTCTGGAGCGCGTCGACGTACGACACGTCGCTCCCGTCCCCGCTCTCGCCTCCGGCGGTGATGGGTCGTTCCTTTGCGCTGATGATGCCGGAGGTGACGGTGTTGGCGAGGTCGAAGGGGGCCCCGATGGCGACGACGGGATCGCCGACCGCCACGTTGTCGGAGTTCCCGAGGACTATGGGCCGGAGCCCGTCGACCCCGCTCACCCTGACGACGGCGAGGTCGTATCCGCTGTCCCGTCCGACGACCTCGGCCTCGGCACTCTCGCCGCCGCTGAACGTCACCGTCACCCTGCCGTCGGCACCGGCGGCCTCGACGACGTGGTTGTTGGTGAGGATGTGTCCCCGGCCGTCGAGCACGAACCCGGTTCCGGTGCCCTCCGCGCCGCCGCCGCGCACATGGAGCGTCACCACGCTGGGCAGCGCCCGCGCGGCGATCCCGGCCACACTGTCCGGGGCCCGCCCGACGGACTCGTCCCTCCCGGCCTGCGACAGCTGAACGCGGTCGCCGTCCCCGTCATGGCGTTCCAGATAGGACCCGGCGGCTCCACCGATGCCGCCGGAGAGCAGCGCGAGCAGTACGGCCCCGACGATCAGCCCGCGCCTGCGCGGGCCCGGTCGGCCGTCGACGGGGACGGCTCCGTTCTGCTGGAGGGGGGAGGGGGCTACGGGGGCCCAGGGGTCGTAGCGGTGCCAGGGGTCGTCGGTGGGCGTCAGGGGCTCCGGTACGGCCGTGCCGTGCGCGGAGGTCACCGCGGGGTGCTGGACCGGCGGAGCGGGCGCCCAGGGGCCGGGATGGCCGTACGGCGGGGTGCTGTGGGGATCGGGGTCGTGCGGGGGTTCGGGATCCGCCTCGACGGCGGGCACGGGCTCGGGAACCGCTACGGGTAGCGCCAGCTCGAAGTCCCCGCCGTCGCCGGGGTCCCCTGCGACACCGCCCTCTGCCCGGCCGGGCACCACCCGGGGCTGCTCCAACTCGAAGTCGCCCCCGGCGTCAGTTCCGGCCGAGCCCGCCCCGGACGCTCCCTCACCGGGAACCGGGGCGGAGGCCGGAGCCTCCTGGCCGGGCGCCGATTCCCCGCTCGGCCGGCTCCACCAGTTGGCCTTCGCGGGTTTCCCCTCGTCCATGATCTCCCCACACCTGGCCCGACCGACGGCTCGTCGGCGGTGACCGAGGGCCGCTGTCGCCGCGAACCACCGCTCCGCCGACCGCTGTTGTGCGGACCGCCGATGCGCGGTCCGCACCTCGGATTCAACCAGGTTCGTGGGGTCAGCGGACGGTGTCCGACGTGGACGGGGACGGTGTGGGAGACGCGTCGGACGCCGGTGCCGTGAGCAGGCCCCGGACCGCCGTCTCGGGCGCCGTCGACCAGGAGGTCAGGGCGACCTCCGGGGCGGCCAACGGGCGTATGAGCGGGGACAGCACCGCCGCGGCGGCCACGACCGGCGTGGTCAGCTGATGCATGGCCTCCCGCTCCCGGCCCGCGGAGGACGGAGCCGGGATGCCGGGCAGCAGTGGCGCGGACGTCTCCGTCGGCGCCACCGGCGACCGCCCGAACGTGCCCTGTCCCAGCCCCTGCGAGAACAGCGGACCGACCGACCGGCGCCGCTGGCTGTCCGGAGCCGTCGAGGTCCCACCGCCCTGCGGGCGCATCGGCGTCACATTGCTGCCCCCGGAGGTGCCCCGGGCGTCCGTCGTGTCACCGGGAACACCCGTCGACACCCCGCCCAGCGCGATCGCGGCCAGCGACACCGCACCGGCGGCGACGAACGCGAACCGCAGGCTGCGCGAGGACGACCGGTCGGCATAGTGACGTCCGACGTCGTGGATACGGAATCCCCGGCCGGGAGCGGACGGGAGTACGGAGGTGTGCGGCCGGGCGGGAACGTATCCGAACCCCTCCCCCTTCACCCCGAAGACTCCTGAGCCGATTCCCGGGCTTCCGGGGAATCCGGAGAGCCCGTCGGTAAATCCTCCCCCGCCCAGCGGGGAGCCGCCGGAGTCGGCATCACCTCCTCCGGGCAGGCCCTGGAGGCGGGCCAGAAAGCTCTCGGAGGGAGGTGGCGGGGCCACCTCCGCGAAGACGTTCTTCAGACGGCGCTGTGCGTCGGCCTCGGCCCTGCACTTCGCGCAGGTGGCCAGGTGCGCCAGGACGCGCTCACGCGTCTCATGACCGAGTTCTCCGTCCACGAGGGCGGAGAGCCGGTCTCCCAGATGCTGCTCGGCGAGACGACGCTCGGCAGAGTACGGCCGTGATGCACTCACGCGGTCGCGCCCCCTCCTCCCAGCGCGGCCACCCGTGGCACCGCGAAACGGCGCTCGGCACGGGCCTCCGGAGAGCGGTGCGCGAGGGCCTTGCGGAGCTGGGAGCGGCCTCGGTGGATACGGGAGCGGACGGTGCCGAGCTTCACGCCGAGAGTCGCGGCGATCTCCTCGTACGACAGTCCCTCGATGTCGCACAGGACGACGGCGGCGCGGAACTCCGGCGCCAGCGTGTCCAGCGCCTGCTGCACGTCCGCGTCGAAGTGCGCGTCGTTGAAGACCTGTTGCGGGGACGGCTCGCGGCTGGGCAGGCGCTCGGCCGCGTCGTCGCCGAGGGCGTCGAAGCGGATGCGCTGCTTGCGGCGGACCATGTCCAGGAAGAGGTTGGTGGTGATGCGGTGCAGCCAGCCCTCGAAGGTGCCGGGCGTGTACGTCGACAGCGAGCGGAAGACGCGGACGAAGACCTCCTGTGTGAGGTCCTCGGCGTCGTGCTGGTTGCCCGTCAGGCGGTATGCCAGGCGGTAGACGCGGCCGCTGTGCGTGCTGACGATCTCCTCCCACGAGGGCGGAGTCCACGCCTGCCCGTCCGCGTCGGTGGAGAAGGTCGCGGTCTGGGTCCGGTCAGCGGCGTGGCTGGGGTCAGCAGCAGTGTTGTTCACGGATCTCGGCCTACCCGCTGATCCGAGAAGGCGCCGGAGCGCTCCTCCCCGATCCACAGGCGCAGCCGCACCTCCCCTGTCGGCTCTGGTGGTGTCCAGTGGAGCCCCTACCATAGCCACGTCGCCCGTTAGCTCCGGATAAGCGGTTTTCTGAGAAATTGATGTGCGCTGTTCCGGCTCCCACGGCCGCTCCAGCACCTGTACCGAGTTCTCCACGCCCACCGTGCGCGCTGTCTGCTCTGTGTAGCGCATCATCCGCTGATCCACTGATCCCCCATGTAGTCCGCCCTGCCTGCACCACCTCGTCCCGCACCCCTCTAAACGACTGGTCCCATCTGCGGGTTCCCGGGCGCAGCGGATACAGTCACGCCCAGGCAACCGCGGGGACAGGAGAGGGTCATTACCGGCAACCGGCAGACGAGCTGGGCGTTCGCCGACGCCTTTGTCGCCGAGGACGAAGCACTGCGCTGGGCCCGTGACCGGGCACGCGAGGCAGGGCTGCGCTCAGTGGCGCCCAGCACGGGCGCCGCGCTACGGCTGCTGGCCGCCTCGGTGGACGCGAAGTCGGTTGCGGAGATCGGGACCGGGACGGGCGTCTCGGGGATGTATCTCCTGCACGGCATGCGCCCGGACGGGGTCCTGACGACGGTCGACCCCGAGCCGGACCACCAGCAGTTCGCCCGCCAGGCCTTCCGGGCGTCCGGCTTCGCCAGCAACCGCGCCCGTTTCATCCCCGGCCGCGCCCTGGACGTGCTGCCCCGCCTCGCGGACGCGGGCTACGACCTCGTCTTCTGCGACGGCGACCGGCTGGAGTGCCTGGACTACCTAGCTGAATCGTTGCGTCTGCTCCGTACGGGTGGCGTGGTGGTTTTCGAGGGCGTCTTCGCCAACGGCAGGACCGTCGATTCGGGCCCCCAGCCCACCGAGGTCATACGGCTGCGGGAGCTGCTGCGCGCGGTGCGCGAGAGCCAGGAACTGGTGCCGTCCCTGCTGCCCGTGGGCGACGGCCTGCTGTGCGCGGTCAAGCGCTGAGCCCTGCGGCCCGCGGCGTACAGGCGGCAGATCCGACGGCACAACGGAAGCAAAACAGTGCCCCGGCACCGTATGTTCACGGTGCCGGGGCAGCTGAAAGGGTATGGACGCGTCCGCGCGTCAGCCGACGACCTTCTTGAGGGCATCGCCCAGCGCGTCGGCCTCGTCAGGGGTCAGCTCGACGACGAGTCGACCGCCGCCTTCGAGCGGAACGCGCATGACAATGCCCCGCCCCTCCTTTGTCACCTCGAGCGGGCCATCGCCCGTCCGCGGCTTCATGGCCGCCATGCTCGTTCCCCTTCCTGAAACCAGCTCATCGTCGCCGACGGCCCCTTAGGAGGGCACGCGCTTCCCCTCATGAGAGGCACGTCACCGGCATCGAACACATTGCTTCCCAGCCATTATCCCGCATCTCAGGACCCTATGACCAACATCAGTCGGCATCGCTTGGGCAACGCGCGCGATCAAAACCACTCAATTCGGCGATGTGACTGCGATACTTCGCCGCCGCGCGCACTCTCGGCCGACCACGGCCGAACCGGAATTCTTTGACGCAGGTCACATGACCGGCCCCCTCCTCCGGGCGTGATCTCCGCCATGCTGTCATGGGACGACTACGTACCGATCAGTACGCAGGACGACGCAGCCGCGACACCGGAGGGGACCCCCATGGCGGACACCGTGCTCTACGAGGTGCACGACGGGCTGGCGACGATCACGCTGAACCGCCCGGAGGCGATGAACGCGCTGAGCATCGCGACCAAGGTCGCGCTCCGCGACGCGGTCCAGGAGGCGGCCACCGACGACGCCGTACGGGCCGTACTGCTGACCGCCGCCGGTGACCGGGCGTTCTGCGTGGGCCAGGACCTCAAGGAGCACATCGGGCTCCTGGCCGCCGACCGCGAGGCCGGCACGGGCCACACCATGACGACGGTCCGCGACCACTACAACCCCATCGTGCGGGCGCTGACGGGCATGCCCAAGCCGGTGGTGGCGGGCGTGAACGGCGTCGCCGCCGGGGCCGGCTTCGGCTTCGCGCTCGCCGCGGACTACCGGGTCGTCGCGGACACGGCGGCGTTCAACACCTCGTTCGCCGGTGTGGCGCTGACCGCCGACTCGGGCGTCTCCTGGACGCTCCCGCGCGTGGTGGGTCCCGGCCGCGCCGCCGACCTCCTCCTGTTCCCGCGCAGCATCAAGGCGCAGGAGGCGTACGAGCTGGGCATCGCCAACCGGGTCGTCCCTTCGGCGGAGCTGCGGGCCGAGGCCGAGAAGACGGCACGGGCCCTGGCGGACGGCCCCACGGTGGCGTACGCGGCCCTCAAGGAGGCCGTGGCCTACGGGTTCACCCACTCCCTGGCCCAGACCCTGGAGAAGGAGGACGAACTCCAGGCACGCGCGGGCGCGTCGGAGGACCACGCGATCGCGGTACAGGCGTTCGTCAACAAGGAGAAGCCGAAGTACCTGGGCCGTTAGTCCGGGGCGGGAGCGCCGTCGGAAGCGTCCCTCACGGGGCGCTTCTCGCCACGCACGTCTCCAAGTGGTCGTCCACCAGTCCGCACGCCTGCATCAGCGCGTACGCGGTCGTGGGGCCCACGAAACGCAGCCCGCGCCTCTTCAGGGCCTTGGACAGGGCGGTCGACGCATCGGTGACCGCGGGTACGTCGGCCAGGGTCCGCGGGACCGGCCGGGAGGCCGCGTCCGGGGCGTGGGACCAGATCAGCTCGTCCAGTTCTCCCGGGGCCCACTCGGCCAGCACGCGCGCGTTGGCGATCGTCGCGTCGACCTTCGCGCGGTTGCGGATGATGCCGGCGTCGGCGAGAAGCCGTTCGCGGTCGGCGTCCGTGAACACCGCGACGGACGAGATCTTGAAGTCGGCGAAGGCGGTACGGAAGCCCGCCCGGCGGCGCAGGATGGTGATCCAGGAGAGGCCGGACTGGAAGGCTTCCAGAGAGAGTCGCTCGAAGAGCGCGTCGTCGCCGTGGACCGGGCGCCCCCACTCCTCGTCGTGGTACGCCACGTAGTCCTCCGTGGACAGCGCCCAGGGGCAGCGCAGCGCGCCGTCGGGGCCGGCCAGGGCCACGCCGACGTCGTCGCTCACTGCTCGTGCCCCTCGACCGGCTTGTCCATGCTGACCCGCGGCGCGGCCTGGGCGCCGGCCAGCGCGGACTCCAGGTCGGTGA
Organism: Streptomyces kryoterrae; assembly: GCF_054072135.1. Lineage (NCBI taxonomy): Bacteria > Bacillati > Actinomycetota > Actinomycetes > Kitasatosporales > Streptomycetaceae > Streptomyces > Streptomyces kryoterrae. The sequence goes on from NZ_CM133358.1 coordinate 3,436,995, forward strand.
TACGGGCGTCCCGCTCGGCGAGTTCGGCGCCGAGGCGGGTGAGCGCGTCGTCGACGTCCGACATGCGGTAGCCGCGGGCCGCGACCGGGAACCGGAGGGACTCGACGTCGTCGCGGCCCACCGGGCGGTCGGGCGGCAGCAGGTCCTGGAGCCGCTCGGGCGCGACCTCCGGCAGAACGGCGCTCTCGCCGCCGCCCACCACGGCCAGCGTCACCGCGGTGACCACGACGGCGAGCGCGACGACCAGGAACAAGAACATCAACATCGCTGGGTCCCCACGGGATTCGGACGGATCGGGTTGATCAGGTTGATCTGGTTGATCGGGTTGATCTGGTTGATCGGGAAGTGCCTGTGCCGATTGCGGCAGGGTCCGATCGTGCCATGCGAGTCTGGCAGTTATGGTCGCAGGCGGCCGAATACAGGGCTGATTGCCGGGCCGGGCACAGGAACGTACTGGGAGACGCACACGGTGAGGTCACAGCGGATGCTCAGGCTGGGCAGGCGTGAGTTCGACACGCACGAGCCGGTGATCATGGCGATCGTGAACCGGACCCCGGACTCCTTCTACGACCAGGGAGCCACCTTCCGCGACGAGCCGGCGCTCGCACGCGTGGAGCAGGCGGTGTCGGAGGGTGCCGCCATCATCGACGTCGGCGGGGTGAAGGCGGGTCCGGGCGAAGAGGTGACGGCGGCGGAGGAGGCGCGGCGGACGGTCGGCTTCGTGGCGGAGGTGCGGCGCCGTTTCCCCGACGTGATCATCAGCGTGGACACCTGGCGGGCCGATGTGGGCGAGGCCGTCTGCGAGGCCGGCGCGGATCTGCTGAACGACGCGTGGGGCGGCGTCGATCCGCGGCTCGCGGAGGTCGCGGGGCGGTACGGAGTGGGGCTGGTGTGCACGCACGCGGGCGGTGCGGAGCCCCGGACGCGTCCGCACCGGGTGGCGTACGAGGACGTCATGGCCGACATCCTGCGGGTGACCGTCGGGCTGGCCGAGCGGGCGGTCGCGCTGGGGGTGCCGAGGGAGTCGGTGCTGATCGATCCCGGGCACGACTTCGGGAAGAACACGCGGCACAGCCTGGAGGCGACGCGGCGGCTGGGGGAAATGGTGGAGACGGGGTGGCCGGTACTGGTGTCGCTGTCCAACAAGGACTTCGTGGGCGAGACGCTTGATCGGCCGGTGAAGGAACGGCTGGTGGGGACGCTGGCGACGACGGCGGTGTCGATGTGGCTGGGGGCGCGGGTGTACCGCGTCCACGAGGTCGCGGAGACGCGGCAGGTCCTGGACATGGTGACGTCGATCGCGGGTCACCGTCCCCCGGCGGTGGCGCGGCGAGGACTGGCGTAGGAGTTCTTCGCCCCCGCCGCCCTTTCCCGTCCCGTCCTCGGGGGCGCTGCCCCCGAACCCCCGCTCCTCAAACGCCGGAGAGGCTGAAATACCCAGCCCGTCCGGCGTTTGAGGACGAGGCCCCTTCAGGGCCGAAGCGGGGGTCTGGGGGCGGCAGGCCCCCAGGAACGGCGAGGACCCGTCCGCTCAAGCCCAGCGTTCAGCGTCCCGCCTCCTTCGACACCAACGCCACCGCCTCGTCCACGTCGTCCGTGACGTGGAACAGCATCAGGTCCTTCTCCGACGCCTTGCCCTGGGCGATCAGTGTGTTCCTCAGCCAGTCGATCAGGCCGCCCCAGTACTCGCTGCCGAAGAGGACGATCGGGAAGCGCGTGACCTTCTGCGTCTGGACGAGGGTGAGCGCCTCGAAGAGTTCGTCCAGGGTTCCGAGCCCGCCGGGCAGGACCACGAAGCCCTGCGCGTACTTCACGAACATCATCTTGCGGACGAAGAAGTAGCGGAAGTTCAGGCCGATGTCGACGTAGGGGTTGAGCCCCTGTTCGAAGGGCAGCTCGATGCCCAGCCCCACCGAGACGCCCTTCGCCTCGCACGCCCCCTTGTTCGCCGCCTCCATCGCGCCCGGGCCGCCACCCGTGATCACCGCGAACCCTGCTTCCACCAGCCCCCGGCCGAGGCGGACGCCCGCCTCGTACTCCGGTGAGTCCGCCTTCGTCCGCGCCGAGCCGAACACACTGATCGCGGCCGGGAGTTCGGCCAGTGTGCCGAAGCCCTCGATGAACTCCGACTGGATGCGCAGCACCCGCCAGGGGTCCGTGTGGACCCAGTCGGAGGGGCCGCCCGCGTCGAGGAGACGCTGGTCGGTGGTGCTCGCCTGGACCTGCTCGCGCCGGCGCAGCACCGGTCCGAGCCGCTGCTCCTCCGGTGGCTGCTTCCTGTCCTCGGGGTTGCCGTTGCTCATGGCCGCTCCCTTTCTCCACCTACTGTCGTTCCACCTCAGCGTAGATCTCCGCCGGTTACGGACGGGGGACGTGAGCATGTCCGCTCTGGAGCGGCGCCGCGTCCCCCTGCCGGGTCATGACGTCAGCCAGACCCGCAGCCGTTCCTCGCCCGAGAGAATCTTCCCGGTTTCCACCCGTTCGTCCCGCTTGTGCGCCAAGTGCGGGTTTCCCGGGCCGTAGTTGACCGCTGGGATGCCGAGCGCGCTGAAGCGCGACACGTCCGTCCAGCCGTACTTGGGCTGCGGGGTGCCGCCCACCGCCTCGATGAAGGCCGCCGCCGCGGGGTGGGAGAGGCCGGGGAGGGCGGCGCCGCTGTGGTCGTCGACGACGAACTCGGTCACTCCGCAGTCCGCGAACACCTCCCGTACGTGCGCGAGGGCCTCGGCCTCCGAACGGTCGGGCGCGTAGCGGAAGTTGACCGTCACCACGCACTCGTCGGGGATGACGTTGCCCGCCACTCCGCCCCCGATACGGACCGCGTTGAGGCCCTCCCGGTACTCCAGGCCGTCGATCACCGGGTAACGCGGCTCGTACGAGGCCAGTTTGGCGAGGATCGGGGCCGCCGCGTGGATCGCGTTGGAGCCCATCCAGCTGCGCGCCGAGTGGGCCCGCTCGCCCGTCGTCCTCAGCAGGACCCTCAGCGTGCCCTGGCAGCCGCCCTCCACCTGCCCGTCGGACGGCTCCAGCAGCACCGCGAAGTCGCCCTCCAGCCACTCCGGGTGCGCCTCGGCCACGTGCTTGAGGCCGTTCAGGTCGGACGCGACCTCTTCCTGGTCGTAGAAGACGAAGGTCAGGTCCCTGTTCGGTTCCGGCACCGTGGCCGCGATCCGCAGCTGCACCGCGACCCCCGACTTCATGTCGCAGGTGCCGCAGCCCCACAGGACCCCGTCGTCGTCCAGCCGCGACGGCACGTTGTCGGCGATCGGGACCGTGTCGATGTGACCGGCCAGGATCACGCGCTGCGCACGGCCCAGATTCGTCCGGGCGACGACGTTGTTGCCGTACCGCTCGACCGTGAGGTGCGGCAGTCCACGCAGAGCCGCCTCGATCGCGTCCGCGAGCGGTTTCTCGCTGCCGCTCTCCGAGGGGAAGTCGACGAGCCACGCGGTCAGGCGAGCGGCGTCCAGCGTGAGGTCAAGCGGGGTATCGGCCATGCCGACGACCCTAACGCGCCGCCCGGCCAGGCCACCGCACACCGTCCCCTCACCCTCTTCCGACCCCTCTCCTCACCCGACACGCAGGCCGCACTCCCTACTCTCCAGTACCTTGTACGGATGCCGGAGTCGTCCCCCACCAAGACGCGTCGTGGCCGCCTCCTCCGTCGCGGGGCGTCCTTCCTGGTCCTGCTCGCCGTCGCGGGTTATCTCGCGGTGCAGTACGTCACCGGCGGCACCGGGGACCCGGCCTGCGAGGTCGTCTCGGCGGGCGGCGCCGGAGCCTCGTACGAGTTCACGCCCGAGCAGGCGGTCAACGCGGCGACGATCACCGCGGTCGGTACCGCGCGCGGGCTGCCCGAACGGGCCGTGGCCATCGCGCTGGCGACCGCCCTCCAGGAGTCGGGGCTGCGCAACATCACCCATGGCGACCGGGATTCACTGGGCCTGTTCCAGCAACGGCCCTCGCAGGGCTGGGGCACGGCGAAGGAGATCCAGGACCCGGCCTATGCGGCGGGCGAGTTCTACGACCACCTCGTCAAGGTCTCCGGCTATGCGCACCTCCCCCTCACCGAGGCCGCGCAGCGCGTGCAGCGCAGCGGCTATCCGCAGGCGTACGCGAAGCACGAGCAGGACGCCACGCTGCTGGCGGCGGCCCTGACCGGGCGCGCGGCGGCCACCCTGACCTGCGAGGGCCGCCCGGCCACCACCCCGACCGGCGGCCCGGACGCCGTACGGGCAGCGCTCGTACGGGACTTCGGCCGTGAGGTGCTCACCGCGGCCGGCGCCACAGTGGCCCTCAAGGCCCCCGCCACCCCCTCGCCCTCCCCCACGACGTCCGCCACCCGCCGGACCGTGACGCTTCCCGTGCCCGCGGACACCGACACGGCCGCCGGGACGACGGTCCGTCAGCGCGGCTGGCAGCTGGCGCACTGGGCGGTGGCCAACTCCTCCGCGCTGCACATCGAGAACGTCACCTACGCGGGGCGCCGCTGGACGGCCGGCAACACCGACAGCGAGTGGCGCCCGGTCGGGACGGCGAAGGCCACGAAGCAGGGCACGGACGCGGTCCGGATCGTCACCGCCGAGTAGTACGGGCAGGAGTACGGGACGTCACTCGGGAGGGTTACTCCTGGCGGGTCCCGACCGAAGTCCGGGCGGCTTTTCGCCGAGTCACTCCCCCATCCGCGCACCGTCCGTCAAAACCCTTGCGAACAAAGGGCTGCAACCCGTCACAAGGATTCACCCGACTTTCGGACCGGGTGACCTTTGCCCGTTTTTGTCCGCAGGCGATAATGCGACGCATTGCCAACTCTTTACATTGGGGCGCCGCAACTTCAGGGGCCTTCGAGCGGTAGTCACTGCGTCCGAGTCCGGACGATCAACAGTCAACCGACACTCAGGAGCATCATGTCCCTCCCCCTGACCCGCCGGATCGCCCGTGCAGCGCTGCTCGTCGCAGCGGGAGCGGCAGCCGGGGTCGGTGCGGCCGGCGCCGCCAGCGCGGCGCCCGCCGGGCTGCCCGCCACCCCGAACCTCGGCGGTCTGACCGCCCTGGACGGGGCGAACGTCGGCAACACCGTCGACGGCGCGGCTCAGAACGTCTCCGGGCTGGCGGGCCAGACCGGCGGCGACGCGGTCAAGAAGTCCGTGCCGACGGCCGGCGCGACCGGCGGCCAGGTCGCCAAGAAGGCCACGCCCGCCGCGCAGAAGACGGCCGGTGGAGCGGCGGGCGACGCCGGTGCCATCCTCGGCGACACCGCGCAGACGGCCACGAAGGGCGGCCTGCCGACGGACGCGCTGCCCACGAAGGGCCTGCCGGGCGCCGGTCAGCTGCCCCTGCAGGGCCTGCCGCTGGGCTGACCCGAGCAGCGGTGACCAGGTGATGGCGGAGGGGCCCGGGGATCTTCCCCGGGCCCCTCCGTCGTACGGCTGTCGGTGTGCGGGTCGGCTACAGGCGGGCGACCGCCGCCGCCACCCGCTCGTCGGTCGCCGTCAGGGCCACGCGGACGAACGACTCGCCCGCCGTGCCGTAGAAGTCGCCCGGCGCCACCAGGATGCCCAGCCCGGCGAGGTGGGCGACGGTGTCCCAGCAGGACTCGTCCCGGGTGGCCCACAGGTAGAGACTGGCCTCGCTGTGCTCGATCCGGAAGCCGTGCCGCACCAGGGCCTCGCGCAGGGCCGTACGACGGGCCACGTACCGTTCGCGCTGCTCGCGGACATGCGTGTCGTCGCCCAGCGCGGCCACGACCGCCGCCTGGGTGGGCGCCGAGGTCATCATGCCGCCGTGCTTGCGGATCTGCAGGAGCGGGCCGAGGACCGCCGGGTCACCGGCGAGGAAGGCGGCACGGTAGCCGGCGAGGTTGGAGCGCTTGGAGAGGGAGTGGACGGACACGATCCCCTCGTACGAGCCGCCGCACACGTCCGGGTGGAGTACGGAGACCGGGTCGGCCTCCCAGCCCAGCTCGATGTAGCACTCGTCGGAGAAGATCAGCACGCCGTGCTCGCGGGCCCAGGCGACCGTCCGCGTCAGCTCCTCCTTGCTCAGCACCCGGCCCGTGGGGTTCGAGGGCGAGTTGAGCCAGAGGAGCTTCAGGTCGGTGGGATCCAGCTCCGTCGGGTCGTCGTAGACCTCGTACTCCGCGCGGGCCAGGCGGGCGCCCACCTCGTACGTCGGGTAGGCGAGGCGGGGGTACGCGACCTTGTCTCCCGGGCCCAGGCCCAGCTGCGTGGGGAGCCAGGCGACCAGTTCCTTGGAGCCGACGATCGGCAGGACGTGGCGGTGGGTGATGCCCCGGGCGCCGAGTCGTCGTTCGACCCAGGAGGTGAGCGCGTCGCGCAGTTCCGGTGTGCCCCAGACCGTCGGATACCCCGGCGAGTCGGCGGCGGCGACCAGCGCTTTCTGGATCAGCTCGGGGACCGGGTCGACCGGCGTGCCGACCGACAGGTCGACGATGCCGTCCGGGTGCGTGGCGGCCGTCTTCTTGTACGGCTCCAGCTTGTCCCAGGGGAAGGTGGGGAGGCGGTCGGAGACTGCGGAGGACACGGTTACTGGCTCGCTTTCGTACGGACGGCAAACGCCTCGGTCCCGTACGGCGACACGATCGAGGTGATCGGGCCGTACGGGACCGGGGCGGCGCAGGCTCTGCGGGCCGCTCTCAGCCGGTCTGGTTCTGCGGCGGCAGCGCGGCGATGAAGGGGTGATCGCGCTCGATCAGTCCCAGCTTGCTGGCACCACCGGGCGAGCCGAGCTCGTCGAAGTACTCGACGTTCGCCTTGTAGTAGTCCTTCCACTCCTCCGGAGTGTCGTCCTCGTAGAAGATCGCCTCGACCGGGCAGACCGGCTCACAGGCTCCGCAGTCGACGCATTCGTCCGGGTGGATGTACAAGGACCGGGAGCCCTCGTAGATGCAGTCGACCGGGCACTCCTCGATGCACGCCTTGTCCTTGACGTCGACACAAGGCTGCGCGATGACGTAGGTCACGCTGTCGTTCCTCCTCGATAGGGCGCTGGCGAGCCGTCTTCAGGCTCCGCCACCTGGCGCGCGGGAGCGCGGCGTCGTCGATGCCCGCACCTAGTATCTCCGTTCCACGGCATGATCCATACAGGAGGGGTGAACTGACCTGTGGAAATCTCCGCGGCCGGCCGTCTTGAGGTCCGCATCACCGCTGCTGACGTGGGCAAACGTGTCTCTGTTCGACGGCTGAACGAAGAACCTTCCGGTAATGAGAGGTTCACCGACACGGTCGGTGTTCTCACATCATGGGACGAAGACGCCGGTGTGCTTCTGATCACACGGCGGAACGGCGAGCGTGTCCGGGTCGCGGAAGCGTCCCTGGTGGCGGGCAAGGTCGTCCCGGCGGCCCCCGCCCGTCGGCGCGGTCCCGCCGCCTCGTACGAGGAGCTGGCGCGGGTCTCCGCGCGGTCCTGGCAGCCCGTGGAGAGCGAGCGGCTGGGCGCCTGGGAGCTGCGGGCGGCCTCCGGGTTCACCCGGCGGGCCAACTCGGTGCTGCCGCTCGGCGACCCCGGCCGCCCGCTCGACGAGGCGCTGACCGTCGTACGGCGCTGGTACGGCGAGCGCGGCCTGCCCGCCTACGTCCAGACCGCCACCGGCGCCGAGGGCACGCAGGAGCTGCTGTGCGCGCAGCTGGAGGAGCGCGGGTGGACGCGTGAGGTGACGGCCGGGCTGTGGGTCGGAGGGCTGGCGCCCGTCGCCGACCAGGACACGGTTGGTGTGGTGCTGTCGCGGGAGGCCGACGAGGCCTGGCTGGCCCGGTATCAGCGCAAGGGTGTGAGTGATGTGGCGCTGGCGGTGCTCGGGGGAGGGCCGTCGGTGTGGTTCGCGACCGTGCCGGGCGCTGAGGGCGAGCCCCCGGCCGCCATCGGGCGGTGTGTCGTGGACGGGCGGTGGGCCGGGTTCGGCGCCGTCGAGGTGGACCCCGCCCAGCGGCGGCGAGGGCTGGCGACCGCTGTCATGGCCGCGTTGGCCGGCCGGGCGCTGGAGGAGGGTGCGTCGGCCGCCTGGCTCCAGGTGGAGGCCGACAACTCGGGGGCGCGTGCGCTGTACGCCAGGATGGGGTTCGGAGTGCATCACTCCTACCACCACTATCGATCGGCGTGAGAGGGCACGGGCCTGCCATGCGTTTCCCTCATCCCCTGCCAAATCCTCCGGAGCCCGGACGGTCCGCCGAGTTGCGGCGGCTGTTCGCCGACGAGGCCCGGTCCGAGCGGCCCGATCTGACGACGCTGTGTCTGCTGATGGGCGCGGTCGCGGACCGGGCGCTCGACGAGGCCGGCATCGACGGCGTGCAGATGGAACTCGACCGGCTGGCCGGGCAGTTGCCGTTCCGGCCGGGCGGGCCGCACGCCTGGGCGACCGCGATGCACGAACTCCTGGGCGAGCGCCACGGGTTCCGTGGCAGCCCCGCCGACTATCAGCGGCTGGAGTCCTCACTGCTGCACGAAGTGCTGGTGCGGCGGCGGGGGTTGCCGATTCTGCTGTCCGTGGTGTGGATGGAGGTCGCGCGGCGGGCCGGGGCGCCGGTGTACGGGGTCGCGCTGCCCGGGCACTTCGTCGTGGGGTTCGGTCCGGTCGACGAGCAGGTGCTCGCCGATCCCTTCGACGGCGGGCGGGTGTTGAGCGGCGGCGACGCGGAGTTGCTGGTGGCCGGGGCGACGGGAGAGGCGCTGGATCCGTCGATGCTGGCGCCCGCGGATCCGCTGGATGTGGTGTTGCGGGTGCTGAACAACGTCCGGGCGTGGGGGGCGGCGCGGCCGGAGCGGTCGGAAGTGTCCCTGTGGGCGGTGGAGTTGGCGTTGCTGTTGCCTTCGCATCCGGCTCGGTTGCGGTACGAGCGGGCTCAGTTGCTGGTGCGGCGGGGGGAGTTCCTGGCCGGGGCGGCTGAGCTCGAGGGGTACGCGGAGGTGGTTTCCACGTTTGACGGGCCGGCGGCCGAGCGGATGCGGGGTCAGGCCCGAGCGGCTCGGGCGCGCCTCAACTGAGGTTGAGCGTTGCGGCTGGTCGCGCCCACGCGGCGAGCCGCAGATGGATACAGCCCCGCGCCCCTGGGGAGTTGCCCCCAGGCCTCCCTACAACCAGCCCTTCTCTCTCGCTATCCGCACCGCCTCGGTTCTGTTCCGTGCCGTCAGTTTCTGGATGGCCGTGGAGAGGTAGTTGCGGACCGTGCCCTGGGAGAGGTGCAGGGTGGTCGCCAGCTCGGCGTTGGTCGCGCCGTCCGCTGCCGCGCGCAGGACCTCGCGTTCGCGGTCCGTCAACGGGTTGGCGCCGTCCGCCAATGCCGCTGCCGCCAGCGTCGGGTCGATGACTCGCTCCCCCGCCAGTACCTTGCGTACCGCTTCCGCGAGTTGGGCGGCCGGGGCGTCCTTGACGAGGAAGGCGTCCGCGCCGGCCTCCATGGCGGTGCGGAGGTAGCCGGGGCGGCCGAAGGTCGTGAGGACGACCAGCTTCAGGGACGGGAACTCCCGGTGGAGCTGCGCCGCCGCCTCGATGCCCGTGGCGCCCGGCATCTCGATGTCCAGGAGGGCCACGTCCAGGTCGGCGTGGGCCCGGGCGGCCGGCAACACCTCGTCGCCGCGAGCCACTTGGACCACGACCTCGATGTCGGGCTCCAGACCGAGCAATGCGGCCAGCGCCTCACGGACCATCGACTGGTCCTCCGCCAACAGGACCTTGATCATGCGGCTCATGAACCGGATCCTACGTCCGCCGGAGTGGACGCGGTGTCCGTCGGCACCCTGGCCACCAGGCGGAAGCCGTGTCTCGTACGGGACGTCTCCAGTGAGCCGCCCGCCTTCTCCAGGCGTTCCGCGAGGCCGGTGAGACCGTTGCCGGGGGTGCCGGCGGAGCCGTCCCCCGATCCGTCGTCCTCGACCGACAGTTCGAGCACCGGGCCGCCCAGGGTCTGCCGGCTCAGTACCTCCACCGTGCAGCGCCGGGCCCCGCTGTGCCGTACGACGTTCGTCACCGCCTCGCGCAGCGCCCAGGCGAGGGCGGACTCGGCCTCCTCGTCGGCGTCGGCCGGGACCGGGTCCAGGTCCGGGGGCAGGGCGGCCGTGATACCCGCCGCCGTCAACGCGACCTGCGCGCCCGCCAGTTCACCGGCCAGCCGGGGGCGCCGGTAGCCGCTCACCGCCTCGCGCACGTCGACCAGGGCCTGGCGGCTCACCTGTTCGATGTCGGCCACCTGCTGGGCCGCCCTATCGGGGTGGTCGGGAAGCATCCGGCCGGCCAGCTCGCTCTTCAGGGTGATCAGGGAGAGGGAGTGGCCCAGCAGGTCGTGCAGGTCCCTCGCCAGGCGCAGACGTTCCTCGTTCGCCGCCAGTTGGGCGACCGTGGCCCGGGCCTCGCGCAACTCGATGGTCGTACGCACGAGTTGTCGTACGCCCGCCATGGCGGCGCCGCCGAGCAGGGCCGGGACGAGGAGCGAGGCCAGGTAGGAGTGGCCGCCGGGGACGGTCAGCGCGACCGCCGTCATCAGGGCCGCCGTGGCGGCGATCGCCCAGCGGGACATGCGGATCGGCAGGGAGGCGCCGGACGAGGTGGACACGTACACGAACAGGACGAGCCACTCGCGGCCCAGGCTGAGGGCCAGGACGGTCGACTGGGCCGCGAGGAGCGCCAGGGAGACCACCACCAGGCGGGTCGTCTCGCCGCGGCCCGTACGGAAGACGAGCGCCGCGTACCAGGCGACGAAGACCGCCAGGCCCAGCCAGCCGAGGATCCGTACGCCCGTGCTGTGGCCGCCGTGGAGGAGGTCGCTGACCGGGGCGCCCAGGTAGACCAGCCAGACGCCGATCCACAGGGACTTCATGACCCGCCGCTTGGGGGTCGTCGGGCGCTGCCCGATGCCGACGCTGCTCACGCCTTCAGCGTGTCCTTCCGGTACAGCCAGGCCGCGCCGCCCGCGAAGAGGACGAACGAGACGGCCAGGATCGCCACATCCTTCGCCTGCGGGGCGTCGCCCAGCTCGATGGACCGCCCCAGGGCAGCGTACGCGTGCGTGGGCAGCCACTTGGCGATGTCCTGGAGCCAGTCGGGGAAGGTCGTCGTCGGCATCCACAGGCCGCCGAGCATGGACAGACCGAAGTAGACGATCATCGTGATCGGGCGGACCGCGTCCCCGCTCGCCAGATAGCCGATGGCGACCCCCAGGGCCGCGAAGACCAGGCTGCCCACCCAGATCGCCCCGGTGAGCGCCAGCCACTTCCAGGCGTCCAGGCGTACGTCCTTCACCGCCGCCGCGACCACGAAGACGATCACGATCGACGGGAGGCTGATCACGGCCGCGCTCGCGGTCTTCGCCAGGACGTAGCCCCGGCCGGGCAGCGGGGTCAGCCGCAACTGCCGTACCCAGCCGCTCTCGCGCTCCTTGGCGATGCGCTCGCTGTTGCCCATCAGGACGGCCGTGAGGGCGCCGAAGGAGGCCATGGAGACCATGAAGAAGGTCGGGAGGCTGAGATCGGTGCCTGTCACCTTCGTGGTGCTGTCCGCGCTGCCCGCGATCAGCAGGAACAGCGCGGAGGGGTAGACCACCGAGAAGAACAGGAACTTGCGGTTGCGCAGGGCCCGGGTGATCTCGAGTCGGATGAGGTCGTTCATGCGGTGCGTGCCTCCTCGGCTGCGGCGGTGAGGGTGACGAACGCCTGTTCAAGGCCCAGGCCGGCGACTTCGAGGTTGCGCGGGTAGAGGCCGAGTCCGTACACGGCGTGGACGGTCGCGTCGGCGTCGGAGGACTGGATGCGGACCGTCTGACCGGATATGTCGAGGGAGGTGAGGAAGGGCAGGGTGCGCAGTACCGCCTCCGCCGCCCCGGTCTCCCCGGTCTCCCCGGTCTCCAGGTCGAAGGAGATCCGGCGCGCGCCCGCCTTCGCCTTGATCTCGGCGGCCGTGCCGTCGGCCAGCAGTCGGCCCCGGTGCAGGACGAGGACGCGGTCGGCTATCGCGTCCGCCTCCTCCAGGTAGTGGGTGGCGAACAGGACCGTACGGCCCTGGTCCGCCTGCTCGCGCATGGTCGCCCAGAAGGCCTGGCGGGCGGTGACGTCCATGCCGGTCGTGGGCTCGTCCAGGACGATCAGGGCGCTGTCCCCGGCCGTGGCGAGCGCGAACCGGACGCGCTGCTCCTGGCCGCCGGACAGCTTGTTGACCTTGCGGTCGGCGAGCTGGGTGATCCCGGCCCGGGAGAGGACCTCGCCGACCGGGAAGGGCCGCGGGTGCAGGGCGCAGACCAGCGACACGAGTTCGCGGACGGTGACCTCGTCCATCAGGCCGCCGCTCTGGAGCATGGCGCCGACGTGCCCGCCGACGATGGCGTCCCGGGGGCTCATGCCGAGGACGCTGACCGTGCCGCTGTCGGGCTGCTTGAGACCGAGGAGCAGGTCGAGCGTGGTCGACTTGCCGGCGCCGTTGGGACCCAGGAGGGCCACGGTCTCGCCGGGCCGGAGGGTGAGCGAGAGCCCGTCGACGGCCCGGACCTCGCCGTAGCTCTTCGTGACCTGGTCGAACGCGACCACGGTGGTGGTTTCCATGGGGTCCATCGTGGCCGCGGGCCCGGCCCGCCCGGCAGTGCAGGTGATCCTGACTCGCGGATGACAGATGTCATGGACGGGACGGCGTACGGGGGTGACTTTCCCCTACGCCAGGAGGGGCGCCCGGTGTTCCTGGGCGCCCCTCCTGACCTGCGTTGCCGTGCTGCCGAGCGCCTACGACGGGTTGGTGTCGATGACGCCGACCCGGTCGGTCGTGCTGACCAGGGCCGGGCGCAGCGCGCCGATGACGTCCTCGACGGTGACGGGAGTCTTGTTCCCGTTGCCGCGGGGGATCAGGACCTGGCTGAAGAAACCGCCGTACAACTCCTTGAGCGCTTCCTTGTCGTACGCCTCGACGAGTGTGCCGTTGACCGCCTTCACCTGGAGGAACTTCCACAGGGAGTTCTTCGGGCTGAGCTCCAGCCCCGCCGTGGCGGTGTCCGCGCGGACGGTGACGTTGGCGGACATCGCCGGGATGGCGAACTTCTTCATCATCCGGTCGACCTCGGCGTTCGAGATCGTCGGCTCCTGCGTCTTGGTGGGGACCTGAACCGGCGTGCTCGTGCCGCTCTCCACCTGGCTGCGGTAGGCGTTCTCGACCGACTCGGCCGCCGCGGCGGCGTCGATGCCCTTGCCCGCCTTGCCGTAGACGGCGACGGCCTTGCCGGACACGAACTTGATCGTGCCGTCGCTCGCCGAGCCGGCCCCGCCGGCCACCCGCTGGAGCGCGGCGGCGAGCTTCTCCTCGTCGACCGGCATGACGGGTTCGACGACCCGGTGCTGCCCGAAGAGCGAGCCGATCACCGACACCGGGTTGTAGTCGCTGACGGCCGCCGCCCGGACCGTGGCCTGGGTGTCGAACTGGAGTCCCGCCTGGTCCGGCTTGAGCTCGACCGTCTTGCCGTCGACCGACAGCTTCAGCGCCTGCGTCATCCGGTCGTCGAAGGCCTCGTCGAGCTTCTTGACGGCGTCGTCACGGGTGCCGCCGCCGATGTCGACGCCGAACACGGTGGTGCCCTTGGGCACGTCGGAGTGGTTCATCAGCAATCCGGCGCCGTACGCGCCACCGGCGATGAGGAAGGCGGCGACGAACAGCAGCGTCAGCTTGCTGCGGCCCTTCTTCTTCGCCTTCTTGCCCTTGGGCGCGGCAGCGGCGGGCGTGCTCGGCGACACCGGCTCGGGCAGCTTGGGCGGGGTGTGCGGAAGCGGTCCGTCGGGGTGCGTGCCCGGCGCGAACGGGGAGTTCCGGTCGGTCGGGACGACGGGCATGCCGCTGGTGAGGGTGGAGCTGGAGACGTTGTCCACGGAGCCGCCGTAACCGCCGTAGCCGTCGGCGCCCGGGTCGGGGACGTGTTTCTGCGGGGTCAGGATCGCGGTGTCGTCGCTGAGCCCGGCGGTGAGCCCGCCCGTGCCGGAGACACCGGGGGCCAGGGAGCCGTCGCCGACGAAGGGCGGGACGACCGGGCCGTCGCCGGTGACGGGACCGCCGGTCGGACCCGCGGGGCCGCGTCCGCCGGGCCCGCGGAAGCCGTTCTGGCCGTTCGGACCGCCGCCGAAGTCACCGAAGTCGTTGGGGGCCGCGAAGTCGTTGGGCGCCGTGAAGTCGTTCTGCGGGCCGAACCCGTTGCTCTGGGCGCCGAAGCCGTTCTGGCCACCGTGGCCGTTGGGGCCACCCTGACCGTTCTGCCCGTTGTCGGAGAAGTACGGCAGGTCGTCGCGGCGCGGCTCGCCACGGCCGTCGGGAGCCCCGGCCACAGCACCAGGACCAGGACCAGGACCACCCTGGTTACGGGGGTTGCCGGCCGACGGGTAGGCAGACGTGCCCGGCGACGACGGGGCCGCTCCGGCCGCCAGCGCGGACACGTCGAAGGAACCGGTGCCGCCGCCGTGCCCCGGTGCCACGGGACCGGCGCCGGTGGCACCGCCGAGCCCGGCACCCTTCGTACCGCCGCTGCTGCCGCCTGCGGCGCGTGGGCCGCCCGCGTTGCCCGCGGCGCCCATGACGCCCAGACCGGGGCGCGAGCCCGAGGAACCGACGCCGCCCGGAACGCGGGGAGGCGAAGCACCCGCCGGTCCGGTGCCGTTGGGGACGCCCGGACGGGCGCCTGCGGGCGCGGGGCCCGAAGCGCCGGGCAGACCGGCCCCGTTGCTCGCACCGCCGTCCGGACCGCCCTTGGTCGCACCGGACTTGCGCGGCGCGAACCAGTCGCTGGTCTTCTCCCCGGGCTGGCCCGGGGATTCGGCGGACGGCTCGGCGGCGCCGTTGGACATGGATGCGCCCGGCGTTCTGCCGTCGCCTCCCGTCCCGGGCCGCGCATGGGTCCCGGTGTCCTCGGCGGACTCGGTGTCCGCGACAGGCGTCCGGAGGACGACCGGCGGAATCGGCCGGGATCCGGGGATGTTGATCCGGATCCGGGTCGTCAGCGTGGTCTCGGTCTTGGGCCCGTCCGGCTCCGCGGCCGAACGGCCCGCGTCCGCACCGCCGTCGGACGCCATGGGCGTGCCGTACGGCGGTGTCCCCGAGGGGTAGGCGGCACCTCCGCGCCCGTTGGGCCCGGAGGACGGACTGTCAGTTTCACGACTCAAGGCAGGTTCTCCCGGTTGGCTCCGCCGCCCGACGCGACCTCACGCGGGCAGCTCGGCGGCGCGCACCACCATACTGGCCACGTCTGGCGCGTATCCCACGACCGCCGGAGAAACCGTCACCGGACCCCCACGCGGTTGCGGCGGCGAAGTAGTACGTCACTTGCCAAGTCGGACAGCGGGACCGTCCGGTTGCCGCGTCAGGGCGAGCGTGGCAGACATCACAGCGACCGCCATCCCGCCGAGGAGGAAGAGGTACGAGCCGACTCCCGCGGCGAACAGGAAGTCCCCCTCCGGGCGGCTGGCGGTGAGCAGGATGACGGCGATCATCCAGCCGGCCGCGGGCGCGACCGCCCCGGCGCGAGTGCCGACGGCACGCGCCCCGCCGAGGAACAGCCCGGCCGCCCCGCCCAGCGCGAGCAGCAGCCCGCCCGGGAACCAGGCGGCCTGCAGGAGCGCACCCGCGGCCCCTACGACGGCTCCGAGGACGAAGAGCCCCAGGTAGCCCGCCGCGCGCCCCGGAGAGGGCCCGACGAGCGGCTGCGCCAGCAAACCGCCCCCGCCCGCGGCCTTCCCACGCGCTTCGCCCGCGGGGGACTTCCCATTCGCACTCATCGCGCACCACCCTCCGCAGTCACTGCGATCCCGTCGAACAGATCGGTCTCACGTACAGAAATACGCTCAACACCCTCGCCACGCTCAATACCCTCACCACGCACCAACTCGTAGTACTCGTCGGTGAAGAGCGGCTGGGCCTGCTGGTTGGACAGGGCGAACCAGGGTTCGGCCACCTCGATCTGCGTGGCGTGGGCGCGCATCGCGGCGGCCTTGGCGGCGGCGTACGCGGTCCCGCAGACGACCGTGGTGATGCGCTCCTCGTCCACGACACCCGGTACGTCGTCGATGACACCGGCCTTGGCGAAGGGCAGCCCGGGCAGCGCCTCCCGCAGACGTGCGAAGCCCTCCTCGGCGACAGGACGCGGCACCCGGTTCCAGTACACCCTGGGGACGCTCCAGCCGGCCTCGGCGGCCAGCTCCACGGCGCGCATGGCGACGCGGTGGGCCTGGATGTGGTCGGGGTGGCCGTACCCGCCGTCAGGGTCGTACGTCACGACGACCTGCGGGCGGACGTCGAGGATCACCTCGACGAGGTACCCGGCCGCCTCGTCGACGTCCGCCTGCCAGAAGCAGCCGGGGTCGTCGTTGTCGGGGAGCCCCATCATCCCGGAGTCCCCGTACCGGCCGGCTCCGCCGAGCAGCCGGTGGTCGGCGACACCGAGGGCACGCATCGCCGCGTCCAGCTCACGCAGCCGGTGTTCACCGAGGGCGACGCCGGTGAGATGCGCGAGCTCGGGCGGAATGACCTCGCCACGCTCACCGAGGGTGCAGGTGACCAGAGTCACCCGGGCCCCCTCGGCCGCGTACCTGGCCATGGTCGCGCCGTTGTTGATCGACTCGTCGTCCGGATGCGCGTGCACCAGAAGAAGACGCCGAGCGGGCAGTTCCGTCATGGGGCAAGCGTACGAGGCGGCGGTGCCTCCCATTGTGCCCAGTGCCTACAGGCCGAGGACGGAGCGAACGGCACGCTCGACGCGCTCCATCGTCTCGGGCGTCACCGCGCCCAGTTGCTTGGCGTTCTCGAAGCGCCGGGCGGCGTACTGGGTGATGTTCACGGGAACTGCGACCGCTTGCACCGGATCGGTGATCGGTACAGAGACCAATGTGTCCGGGTAGGCGCCTGCTGGATGCAGGAGCAGACACACGGCTGCCTGAAACTTCGCATTCACCTCGTCGATGGAGAGCACCACGACCGTACGAGTGGCCTCGCCGACCGGAACCTCCCAGACAGAGCCTCGCTTCAACGGATGTCCTCCGCCGGATCGTCGTCGCCGGTGTCGACGAGCAGCGCACCCTCACTGTCCACAGCCGCCAGCGCCTCCCGGAGTGTCTGCTCGCGCAGGGTGCGAACCATGTAGGCGTTCAGCGAAAGCCCCGCGTCAGCCGCCGCCTTGCGCACTTCGACGTCGAGATCATCTGGTATGCGAACTGTGAATACACTCATGCCACCACTGTAGTCGTCGCACCGTGCACCGCGAAGGCGCTTCCGACGAGATCGGATCGGCAGTCGCGGCAGCGGCCGGGGTCAGGCCTCGGTCTACTGCTGCGCAGCGGACTTCTGTACGTTCAGGACTCGCGCCCCGGGGAGTCCTCGCTCCGGTAGCGCGGTAAACCGGACGTCGAAATCGTCCAGTCGGCGATGGTGACGTCCTCGCCGTAGACGAAGTCCTTGCGGGTCGCGTAGCGGGGGCCGCCGGGGGTGGGCTGGATGTCGGTGAGGACGGCGCCGGTGCCGGTGCGGGGATCGAAGATCGCGTAGACCGGGATGCCGATCAGGGGGTAGTCGCGCATCTTGCCGACCCAGTCATTCGTGGAGACCGTTGGACCGCAGCAAGTCGTGGACGATCCCTTCCTGGGTGATCTCGAACTTGCCCGGGAAGCTGTCGTCCATCGCCCGAACGAAGTCCCGCATGATCCGGTACACGTGGGAAGTGCGCCGCTGCGCGCCATCCGGCCCGGTGGTCATCGCACTCACTCCTCGTGACCTTCATACCGGGCGGCCACCAGGAGATCGGATCGGCAGTCGCGGCAACGACCGGGCTCGGGCGACCGGAAGGCGCGCTCACAGCCGTCGCAGGTCTGGAGGGGGTGCCGGACGGCTGTGTGCGCCGTCGGCGCGCGATACGGCGCCGGGGGCGGCAGCTGGGCGGTGAGGCGGTGGGCCATGAAGGCGGCCGGGCGGCGCAGGCCTTCGGGTGGGAGCTCGCTGGTCAGGGCGTGCCGTACGGCGGTGGGGCTGACGTCCCGCTCCAGCCAGGCGGCGACGCCGGGCGCGAGGTGAGCCGTGTCACAGGCGGACAGGAGCATGCCGGGGTGGTTCCGGAAGCCGGCGAGGAGGTCGGTGGCGGCCTGGAGGAGGCCTGGTCCCTTGTACGCGGGCTGCGGTACGGCGGGGAGGGGTTTGCGTGGGGTGCGCTTCTTGGGCGGGGCGGGGGTGGTGGGGTGCGCGGGGCGGGTGGGTTCGGGGGCCTTCTGCTCGAGGTCGGGGGCGGGCGCGTGGTGGGTGGGTTGCCCCGGCTGCGACTCGGGCTCGGTACGGCGGTCAGCGTGCCCCTCGGTGCGGTGTCGGGGCTGGTTGCAGGAGACCGTGCGGGTGACGATGTTGCCGCCGGGGGTGCGTTCGCGGGTTCGGCTGAGGTAGCCGTGGGTTTCCAGTTCGCGCAGGCCGGCGGCGATACGGGCCGGGCCCTCCGGGAACTTCCTGGCGAGGGTCTTGATGTCGACGAGGGCCCCTGCGGGCAGCGACTGGATGTGGGTGCCCAGCCCGATCGCGAGCAGCGACAGCTCGGGGTGCTGGGCGAGGTGGTTGCCGATCACCGTGAAGCGGGTGGTGTGGCGGACGTTGTCGTGGACGACGCCGGAGACGCCGGAACTGGGGCGCCTACGGGGGTGGTTCTTGCCCGGGGTACGAGCTTGGGCGTGCGAGGGCACGCTAAGGTTTTTCCTATCCATCGGGAAGTTGCCTCTTCCTCGGTGGTCAGGCCCTCGCCTCGGGATTGCCTTCCCGGCGAGGGCCGTCGCATGTCTGCGGTTGTCTGTGAAGTCGCTGATGTTGCTGCGCTGAGCGTAGGGCAGGCAACCGGTCCCGCATCCAGTCGAGTTGCTGATGTTCACTCGCCCGAGTGAGTTTGCGCGCCAGCGGCAGCCCAGGCCGCGGTGGCGTCCCGACGGGCGGGAGGGGTGGGGTTTGGTTGGGTTTCTTTCTCTCCAGATGTTCCTTTGAAAAGAGCGCCGGTCGCACCGGAACCTACGCGGCCAGGATCCGGAGCGGGATCACGTTCCGGTAGGAGAAGATGTCTGGCATGCCGAAGACCACACAGTTGCGTACGTACACCGTTCGGGACGGTCGGCTCGACGAGTGGGTGGAGCGGTGGCGGAAGGAAATCGTGCCGCTGCGACTGGAGTTGGGATTCACGATCGGAGGGGCCTGGGTGGACCGGGAGCACAGCCAGTTCTTATGGCTGATCTCGTACGAGGGCCCGGAGACATTCGCCGAACGCAACGCGCTGTACTGGGCGTCGCCCAAACGCGAAGCCATGAGCCTGGATCCGGACGACTACCTTGTCCACACCGAAGAGCGCACGGTCGAACCGGCCTACTGATCACCCGGTCACGCGGGGTCGAGCGGCAGCAGATGATGCCGCCGTTCCTCGCGGGTGAGGGTACGGAAGACCCTTCCCCGGGCGACCGCCTCCAGCCGGTCGTAGTCCGGCTCGGCCCGCCACACGCGCGCCGTCCCGTCGGCCGATCCCGTGAGCAACCTCGTGCCGTCCGGGGACCAGGCCACGGAGGTCACCTTGTCCTGGTGCACACCGACGACGGCGATCTCCTCGAAGGTGGCAGCGGACCAGACCCGTACGGTGCGGTCGTCGGCGCCCGTGGCAATGTGTCGGCCGTCCGGTGACCAGGCAACAGCACGAAGTCGTCCCTCATGTCCCTTCAGCACCTCGATGCGCCGCCCGGTGACGACGTCCCACACGGCTGCCGTCCAGTCGCCGGAAGCGGTGGCGATCCTCGTCTCGTCCGGGGACCAGGCCGCGTCCTCCACGTAGTTGTCGTGGCCGCGCAGCACTGTGAACTGCCGCCCCTCCCCGATGTCCCACAGTCGGCATGTTCGGTCGTCGGAACAGCTGGCGAGCAGGCGTCCGCTCGGCGACCAGGCCACGCGCCCCACCCAGTCCTGGTGTTCCGTCAGTTCCAACAGCTCGGTCCCGTCCGGCGCGGACAGGACACGCACCGTGCCGTCGTGGCCGCCGGTGGCGATGCGTCCGCCGTTCGGAGACCAGGCACACCCCTCCACGACCTCACCCTGTCGTTCGAACACTGTGCCGCCGCGCCCGTCAGTCATTCGGAACAGGCCGTCGTTGGTGCTGAACGCAAGCCGTTGCCCGTGCGGGGCCCAGGCGACGGCCCACACCCGGGCCTCCAACTCCGTCACCGGTCCCGCCGAAGCACCGGTAGCCGCGTCCCACACCCGTACGGTGCCGTCGTCCGAAGCCGTGGCGAAGAGGGCACCGTCCCCGGACCACACGGCCTGGTTGACCGGGGCGCGGTGTCCGTCGGCCAGTACGGCCTCGGCGCCGTGCGGGCGCAAGTCCCACACCATGCCGGTGCCGTCGGTGGAGCTGGTGGCGAGCATGGTCCCGCAGGGCGACCATGCGACGCCCCACACGGTGTCGGCGTGGCCACGCAGGACGGCTAGGACCTTGGCGTCCTCGGTGCCGACGATGCGCACGGTGCGGTCGGAGGATGCACTGGCCAGCATCCGCCCGTCCGGCGACCAGGCCAGGTTCCACACGTAGTCGGTGTGTCCCCGTACCAGCAGGCACAGGTTGCCGCTCTCGGCGTCCCAGATACGGACGGTGTGGTCCCCGGAGCCGGTGGCGATCTGCCGACCGTCCGGTGACCAGGCGATGCCTTCGACAAAGTCGGAGTGCCCGGTGAGTGTCACGGCCGCTCGTCCGGTCGTCAGGTCCCACACGATCGCGGTCTGGTCGTGTGAGGCGGAGGCGAGGCGGTTGCCGTCCGGCGACCACGCCACACCCCATACGTCCTCGCCGTGCCCGTTCAGCTCGTGCACGAGCCGTCCGCTATCGGCCTCCCAGACTCGTACGGTCCGGTCCTTGGAACTCGCCGCGACATGCCGCCCGCCCGGTGACCAGGCCACTTGTCGGTTGATGTCCCCAGCGCCGGTGAGCAGCCGAACCGGCTCCCCCGACGTGGCGTCCCAGATACGTACGACACGGTCACGGCCGGCCGTTGCGACCCTCGCCGAGTCCGCTGACCAGGCGACGGACTCGACCATGACCCCGTCGCATGGCAGCACCAGCAGGCTGCGTCCGGACCGCGCGTCGTGAACGCGCGCCGTACCATCCCTCGATGCCGTGGCCAGCATGCGCCCATCGGGGGACCAGGCGATGTGCCGAACAGTGTCGGTGTGTCCGTCGAGCCGGGAGCGGGTGTGGCTCGCCGTCAACGCGGCCATCAGCCCGCGCCTGGCTGAGGGCGTGGGCATGCACTCGCCGAGCGCGGCGAGCGAGAGCAGCAGGGAGCGCTCTGGTTCACTCTCCGCGCTGAGAAGTACCTGGCGGCCGATACTTTCGGAGACCCGGCTCAGGAAGGTCAGGTCGCGGCGCTGTGAAGACTCGACGAGAGCGCGGGTGGGCGCGGACGCCTGCCCGGATTCCTCCAGCGCTTCGAGCCAGCGCCGGGCCACCGTGAGTCGCTCCCCGGTGAGGAGATAGTCGTCGCTGCGTCCGGCCCGCTCCCAGTCGGCCGCCCATCGCTCCAGTTCGGCGCGCTCGCGAAGCCGTTCGGCCCACGCCTCGACCTCCTGCCGCAGCGGGGCCCACTGGCGGAACAAGGCTTCGTGTGTCACCTGCGCATAGGGCTCCCTGGCGGTTGCGGAGCCGCCGCCTGGGACGTCGGTACGCAGCAACCGCGCCTCGACGAAGGCATCGACCACATACCGGTCCCGTTCATCGAGTTCGGACAGCGGCACGTGGCGGCGAGCCACGTCCTGGCCCTCGACGGTGACGAACCTGAGCAGGACACGGAGGACTGAGCCGATACCCACGCCCGAACCGAGCCCGGTCACGGTGTTGTCGGCCTGGCGCGCCAGTGCACCAGGCACTCCGCCGAGCCGCCGGTACAACTCCTCGGTGACAGTCCCGCCAGGGCCGGCGGCGAAGTACAACTCCTGGAGGAGGTAGGCGAGCAGCGGTAGGGCGTCGTCCGTCCCAGTCTCACTCACGATGGAATCGACGACTCCGGGCTCGAAGTTGAGGCCGACCAGAGCCCCAGGTCGCTCCACGACGTCGGCGAGCTGTCTTCTGCCCAATGTGCCGATGGCGACAGGATGTTGGAGGAGTTCCGCGTGTCTGGTGCCTAGGAGCCGACCGAGGAGGTCTACCCGGAGAGTGACCAGTACGCGGACCGCCGAGTCCTGTTCCACGCAGATACGTAGTGCTTCAAGGAACTGGGCGCGTTCACGCTCACTCGCCAGGGTGACGATCTCCTCGAACTGGTCGACGACGAGGAGTATCCGCCGGAACCGGCCGCCACGCAGCCGCGACAGCTCGGCACGCAGAGCGTCCGGCCCCTGGCGCAGCCTGCGCAGTACGGCACTCGCCGGTTCCTGCCCGTCGGCGACGGCCGCCAGAGCACCTGCGAGGGCACCCAGCGGGTTGGGGCCGGGAGCGAAGGCCGGTACGACGGTCCAGCGGCGTTCCCGAAGTCGGGGCATCACCCCGGCCCTGACCAG
Source organism: Streptomyces kryoterrae (assembly GCF_054072135.1). NCBI lineage: Bacteria > Bacillati > Actinomycetota > Actinomycetes > Kitasatosporales > Streptomycetaceae > Streptomyces > Streptomyces kryoterrae. The sequence goes on from NZ_CM133358.1 coordinate 3,459,502, forward strand.
CGAAGACTTTCCGCTCCCGGACGCCCCAACCAGCACCAGGAACCGGTCCCCGGGGCGGGTCGCGGTCGTGTTCAACCTTCGTGCCAGTTCGGCGGCCTGTACTTCCCTGCCGAAGTAGACGGCTGCCTCGTCCTCATCGAATGCGTCGAGGCCCGGGTACGGAACCCGCTGACGCGGCCACACGGTCCGGGGCGGCGCGGGATTCTCCAGCCGGTAGACGACGACCTGACCAACCACCAACGCCACGATCAGCAGCCCGATAGCCGGAACGGAGAACCGCTGAATCGCCTCCAGTACCCAGGGAGCCTCATCGGTGCTGGTCGCGTAGTTGGTGGCGATCCCCAGTAAACAGGCAACGAGCGCCAACATGATCTGGAGCGCAACCTGAAAGCGGTTCCTCACCCGGCACCGCTCATGACCGCGTCGCTGCCCGCCAACACCGCTAAGCCCCCGTTCCACCGACCTCGAAACGCCGGCACCGCGTCATCCGCCCGCTCCCCCTTGTCCCGTGGGGCGGGGCGCTCATGACCATCTTCAGGGGCTTCGCAGGCGCGTTCAACAGTGCGTACGGGTTTCGGCCAGGCAGGCCGCGGTGTGCCGGATCCTGCGCGAGCCGGGAAACGCCAGGGCGCGTCCTACGTCAGGTGTTCGCGTTTCGAGGCCACCACATCCGGTGGGAGTACGACCTCGGCCCACACCGTTTTACGTGGGCGCAGCACTGGCTCCCACCCCCAACGGTCGGCAAGCGCCTCCACCAGGGCGAGGCCCCGCCCGGACTCCGCGTCGTCGGAGGGAGGTTGAGGACACGGCGGTCGGTCACCACACGTGTCGGTCACCTCGATGCGCAGAGTGGCGCCGATGACGTAGACCGTGAGCCGGAAGTCCCGGCCCGGGACACGTCCGTGGGTGACCGCGTTCGCCGCCAGCTCGGCGACGATCTGGCGGGCCGGGTCCACCGGGAGTCCCCAGGAGCGGAGTTGCTCGGCGGTGAGCAGCCGGGCCAGACGAGCGCCACGGGGTGTGGGTGACAGGCGCACGCTGAAGTTGCGGAAGGCGTGACCGGGTTGGGGCGCGGGGGCGGCGATTTGTTGGTTCACGTCACTCAGAGTGGCCGCACACGCCTACCGTGAGCGGTGACTCCGCCGTTGCGTACGGTGACTGTCCGGAGCTTGTCCGGTCGTGTCCGGGCTGTCGGGACGGTACGTACGGGTAGGGCGGGGGCAACGTACAGCGCGGTACGACGGAGGGGCGCGGCATGAGCGTGGACAGTGACGCGGGGCAGCTCAAGAGCGAGGCGGACGAGCCGGGTTGGGAGGTGGACCCGGACGACGAGTGGGGTGTGGCGGTCGTGGAGACCGTCGGACGTCAGCTGAAGCTGCGCCGGGAGGCGGCGGGGATGCGGGCGGCCGACTTCGGCAGGGCGCTGGGGTACGGCGAGGACATGGTCTACAAGGTCGAGGGCGGGAAGCGGATCCCCCGGCCCGAGTATCTGGTGGAGGCGGACGAGCTGCTGGGGGCGGACGGGTTGATCTCCGCCATGAACGAGGACCTGGAGAAGGTTCAGTACCCGAAGAAGGTGCGGGCCATCGCGAAGCTGGAGTCCAAGGCGGTCGAGCTTCAGCTCTACGACCCGCTGAATATCCACGGGTTGTTGCAGACACCGGAGTACGCACGGGCGCTGCTCATGATGCGGCGCCCCGCGTACACCGCGAGCGAGGTGGAGCGGTTCTTCGCGGCGCGGGTGGCCCGCAAGTCCGTCTTCGAACGGGATCCGGCGCCTGAACTCGGCTTCGTCGTGGAGGAGTGGACGCTGCGACGCCCGCTCGGGGGAAAGGAGATGCTCCGCAGCCAGCTCGAACATCTTCTGGAGACAGGGCAGTTGCGCGGCGTCGAGCTTCAGGTGATGCCGATGGATCGCGAGGAACACGCCGGTGTGGACGGCAGCATTGAGGTGTTGAAGTTCGCGGACGGTACGGCAGTGGGTCGTTCGCCAGTGGTGGCCAACGGCCGACCGGTCTCCGACGCGAAGCAGCTCCGTATCCTTGAACTGCGGTATGGCATCATCCGAGGCCAGGCTCTCACCCCACGTGAATCAGCGGCCTTCATCGAACAACTGCTGGGGGATACATGAACCGCAACACCTCAACCGAGGGCGCCTACGGCCTGGCGTGGTTCAAGAGCAGCTACAGCAGCGGCAGCGAAGGCGACTCCTGCGTCGAGATCGCCACCACTCCCGGCACCATCCACGTCCGGGACTCCAAAAACATAGAAGGCAGCCCCCGGCTGGGCTTCGCTCCAACCACCTGGGCAGACTTCATCCCGTACGCGTCCCAAGGCTGACCGGCCTCGCACCTCATGTGGTGGGCGGGCCGATGCGCTCCGCCGGGACGCCCTCAGAGAGCATCGGGTCCATTGAGGCGGATGCGGACTGCGCTTTCCGGGGCCGGAGTGCGATTGCTACAGAAGCGCCCGCGTGGGGACGCCACCCTTCCGATTCTTGTGTCCCCGCCGGCGGACCAACTTGTAGAACCGTTCGACGCGTTGGCCGAAACACTGTACGGGGTATGAACGATGGTAAGTGAGCACGGCAGAGGGTTCAGGGCTTGGGAGGGCTTCGCACTTGCCGGGGCCGTGATCAGCCTCGGTGGTTTGGCTGTCATCACGCTCGGCGTGTGGAAGTGGTTCGCCCGGGCAACAGCGCCAGTGGTGCTCAACTGGCCGGTGGATCATGGGCGTTCGGGGTTGCCGCCGGGGTGTGCGTGGCCCTCGGCTTTCTCGGCACCTCTTGGCTCTCCGGACTGGCCCCCAAGGGGTCGCAACTGCGGCGGGTAGGTCGTCGGGTTGGTATCGCGGTCTGCGGTGGAACGGCATTCGCCATATTGATGTACGTTCTCGCCTCTCTGCCCGGTAAGAACTGCCCGTCATACAGGGACGGTTGCCAGTACATCCCCGGGACGGGAAGTGCCCTCGTCGCCTGCCTTGCCACCTCAGCGCTTCTGGGATGGGGCATGTACCGCATCCAGAAAGCTCGGACCAAGGAGCGCCAGGCGCGTGAGCGTGAGCGAATGAGTAAGTTGCGCAAGAGGGGCAAGGGAAAGTCCCGCACGGCACGGCAGTTCGCGCCTTGCAGACCGGCTCGCCATGTGAACACGACGGTCACGGCAATGCCGGAATCCGGCGGCCGAAGTACAGCTCAGTCGACTGTCTCAGGCAAAGCATCCGCGTCTGCCACCGGTTCGACAAAGGAGACGGTCTGGAGAATGGCCGCCATCATGTCGCAGAACTCGGCCCAATACTCCGTGGATGCCGTGTAGAGGGTGAAGATCGCGGTGAACGGGCCGGTGGAGAAAGGGACATGGACCTGGATCTGCCCGGTGAGGAGATCCGCGACCTCGCCACTCGCCGTCACGTCCGGCCTCAGCTTGAGTTCGCGCAGGGTGACGCAGAACACTGCCGGACCGCATGGCAGGTCGAGCCAGCGAGCGTCGTTGTACGAGTCCCGGGAGAGAGTCGCGAGGATCCCCTGGGCCACGATGTCCGTGTCGGCAGCGGCTTGGTCCGTCGGGATGGCAGCCACGGTGAACGCGCATTGGACGGCACCGTCGGAAAGGCTGTGCCGGGCGACATCTTCGTTTTCGTCTCCGCCTTCTTCGTCGTCCGCCGTGGAGAACAGGCCCATCGCGGCGTAAGAGACCCCGGTGCCGGCCATGAGCTCGGCTATGGCTGCGTAGTAGGGGGCGGCGGGCTCCCAAATACTGTCGTCGCCGCCGGAGTAGAGCGCTCGTACGAAGGTCTGGGCACGCTCGGCACGCTCTTCAGGGGTGTCGGCGAGAGGGAGGGCGAAGAAGCCTTCCGGGACGTTGAACGAGAGGGGCGGGGGCTCTTCACCAGCTGGGGTGGGCGGGAGCGTGCTCGTCGAGTCGGTTGGGGCTGTGGTCATGGCGGTGAGGTCGTCCTTGGAGGGTTCAGAGGAAGAGCCGGATTTCAGAAGTCGTCTGGGTGGAGGTCCTCGAACTTAGCCGCCTCGGTGCCCTGTGCGTCCATGATCAATGTGCTTTCGGTGAGACCGAAAAACGAATCGACCTTACTCGGGACGACGAACTCAACCCGGTAGTGACCACAGGGATGGAGACTGACCACCGGGGGAGCCGCGTCCGGCACGTCGGATTCTGCAACGAAATCATCGACAGCGTTGCGCTGCCCCGGTGTGAGCGCGTCCAGGCGGATGAGTTCATGAGGGAGGAGGTACCTGGTGAATTTCTCTCGCGCCGGGGAGCGCAGTCTGCACCACGAGCCGTCATTGAAGACGATCTCGGCATCTGTCCCATGTTTGTAACGTCTTGGCGTTACCTGGCGGATCTTGTCCAGGGGGATTTCCCAGAGGACTTCGTCCTCGATGAGCTTGTCGTTCTTCTTGGAATACGGGAAGCCAACGATGACCAGTCGTCGGTCCGTGACGATCCCATGGGTGCGGTAATGCTTCTCGGGGGAGCGTGCGGGGTCCAGCTGCCAGGGCAGGGTGCGGGCGATGGTGCCTGGCGCTGCCCACATGACCGGGAAGTCCAGTACCTCGTTGTCCTGGTCGTCCGGGGTGTCAGAGCCAGTCTTCATGTAGTTGTCGCCCCCGCCGCTGGTGACGTTGGCTCCGCCGAAACTGAGCGCGGCCAGGACGCCGAGGCCCAGCGCGATGGCCGTACCTTTGACGGTGTTGCGTCCGACCACACCGCCCGTCGAACGTGCCGTGTACACGGGACCCTCGGGCCAGCCGAGCAGTTCGTGCTGGATGTCGTTGCGCTCTGTGTCGCGGAACCACCGCATGCCGCTGACGCGGGTGGCGGCGCCGGTGGCGAAGGTGACAAGCGCGCGGGCGAGAAGCGTCTCGCCTGGTTCGGGCTGCCAGATGTCCATGACTGTACGCATCTTCCTGAGCGGCGGATCCGGGAGATTTGCTCTGCGCGTTCACTCTGACATCGCGCGTCGGCAGTTCAGTTGCCCGTAGCCGACTTCTCGAACTGGTCTCCAGGGAAGAGGGCCTCTCCCACGTGCTGGTGGATGCTCGTGATCTTGGGGAAGATCTTGAGCCCGGCGTCCATCGCGATGCCCGCTCCCAAGGGGTTGATGTTCACACCCGGAAGGAGACTGGCTCCCCTGGAGCCCACCCACTGGCCGGAGTGATAGCCCTGGTTGACGATCCCTCCCATACGGGACAACACGCTGCTGGTCCCGTGCGCGACCTCGTACACATGGGCGGCCGTACCGCCGAGCACTACCTTGCCGGGCAACAGTGGGACCCCGCCCTTGACAGACGCGGCCTTTTCGCCGGTGGCCACCAGCACCCTTGAGGCAGCAACCCGCGTTGCCTTGAACCCCTCGCCGAGCGCAGCGGCTTTGCTGAGCCCAGCTGTGCTGGCCGCCAACCGGGTTTTACCAACCACCTTGACCCCCTTGCTGAAGGCCCCGACCCCCGGCAGGAGCCCCACCGCGTCGAGCCCGATCTGCATCCAGCTCACATCCGCACCGCCCGCCTTGGCAATGCCGTGGGCCGCGAGCGCGAGCCCGCTGGTGACGATCGCAGCCGTGGCAAAGATCGCCGCGAGGGGCGGGAACGGCAGCGTAATGATGGTCAGCAGGGCCAGGATCGCGGTCAGGTCGCTCAGCAGGTCGCCGATCAGCTTGATCTGGTCAGCATGCTCCTTGATCCAGTCACCCGTGGCGTCCCAGGCGTCCGCGACGCCCTTGGTGAGCTTGTCCCAGAAGCCGGGCTCGTCGGGCGCGATGTCGGCAGCCTTGTCGAGTTCCTTACTGATCTTCGCGGCGGCCAGACTGTAGCGGTCCTCAAGGTCGTGGAGCTTGTCGAGGACCCCGTCCACATCACCGGACGCCTTGCCGTACTCGTCGGTGCCTTCCTTGGCTTTCGCCTTGGCGTCGATCTTCTCCCCGGCGGTCCTCTCCAGTCGGGCCGTCTCGTCCTGGAAGTCCTGGAGCTCGCCCGCCCAGCGATGCAGCGCGCGTGAGGCCTTGTCGAAGGAGTCGTGGCTCTTGCGTATGAGCGGGGTGACGTCCTCGCCTATGTACTCGGTGAAGGCAATCGCGGTCTTGCCCTTCCACTCACCGGCCTCGATCTGCTCCAGCTCCCGCAGAGACGTACCCAGCTCTCCGGCCAGTTTGCCGAGCTGCCTGGCCAGGTCCCGGGTGTCCTCGACGCTGCCGGGGGTGGGGTCCCGGCCGATGTTCGGCAAGGACGAAAGACGGTCCTTCACGTCACTTGCCCTTCTTATTGGCCCTGGCGGACTTGAGCGACTCGGCGAGGTCCAGATCGAGTTTGCTGAACGTCTCATCGATGTGGTCGATCATCTTGACCGCGCCCTGGGTGTGCTTGCCGAGCTGCTTGATGCCGTAGCCCCAGTCGTCGGCGAAGTCCCGCAGGTCCTCGACGAGTTTGCTCTCCCCGAGAACCGAGGCGTCGGTGGCACGCAGGCTGCGGCGGGCTGTCTCCATGCGATCGCTGATGGTGGAGAAGGTCTTCTTCAGGTCCTCGAAGATCGTGTCTTCGAGGCGCAGGTCACTCATGTCGTGTTCCAGTCTTTCCAGGGCACTGGCAGGCCAGGACGGGCAGGTCTTCGCCCGTCAGCGGTTGACGGCTTGGATTTCCTGGACGGTGATCACCTGTTCCCCACCAAACGTGCCGTCGGGCAGGTCGCCGCCCGTGCCGCCGGTGCCGGTCCAGGCGATGTCCCAGGTGATGGTCGCTCGGAGGTTGAACGTGCCGTTCCCCGAAGAGCGGAGGTACTTGATTCCGCACGGCGGTGTCTGGTTGGACTTGCCCTGGGCGTAGGGCTCGCCGATGGAGCCGCCGGGGTTGATGACGCACTCGCCGGAGGCCGGGTAGGTCGTGGCGTCGGTGGTACCGGGTTCGAGTCTGAGGGAGAGAGGCTTCGCGGTGGCCGTCGCCTGGATGTTGAGGCCGGCAACGTTCAGGGCTGCGGTCACGGAGACCTCTTTGAACATGGCCGTGTCGAGCCAGGCCCAAGTGGCGAGGTTGACCTTGGTTACGTTCTCGGGCGCGAGGGTGACCTTGGTGTCGGGGAGCTGGATCGCGTTGTAGGCGGCCTCGGCCAGTACCTGAGGGGTGACTGCTTGAGCGACACCCGGGTCGGCGTTGTTCTCCACCCAGAAGGGAGCCTTGCTGCACTCCCAGCTGGCGGGGTCGTCCTCACGGTCGGGGTTCTGGACCGCGACCCACCAGTTGCCCTTGTCGGCCTCCCCCTCGTTGTAGTCCTTGTACTCGCCGTCCTTGTAGATGTCCCGGAACTGACCGACCGCGGCCTTGGCGTAGTTGGCTTGGCCAGGAGCGTTGATCGTCTCCTCGTAGAACCCCTCGACGTAGGTCCTGAAATCGTCGACGGAACGGGGTTCGTACCAACAGGCCGGCGGCGTCCAGTCCGTGACGGGCTGGACAGCGGCGCCGCTGCCTCTCGACCGCACGGAACCGGAATAGGTCACCTTGGAGACCAGCGTGCCTGCGTTGGAGCTCGCGGTCTGCTCGGTGTCGCCCTGGGTACCTTTACTCGGCGGCCAGTCCGCGACGGCTGTTCCCGGCACCGCGAGGGCGAGGGCTCCCGCAAGGAGGCTTGCCACGGCGTATCGCCTGCGAGAGGTCACGGCGTGCACGACTTGTGACCCCTTTGCGAAGTCAGCTTGGTTGTCTGCCACACGCCCTGCTTGTTCTTCTCCACACGCGACGTGTAGAGCACGTACGACTTGTCGGTCACCTCAGTCTTGTAGACCTTCTTGGACGTCCGATCCTTCGCATACGCCTTGCCCTGGTCCTCGCAGTAGACGACACCCGCCGACGAGGAATCGAAGACATTGATCTTGGCGTTGTAGTACCTGTTCTCGCCGGTGATGGTGTAGCCGTCCTTCACGATGGACTCGACCCAGTCCTTGGCATCGGCCAGTGCGGCACCGCTGTAGTAAAAGCTGAGCGCCGGCACATTGGTACTGGCCTGAGTGATGGCGTAGTTGGTTGCGTCGATCCGCTGGGCGACGTCCGTGAGAATCGTGTCCTCGGTCGTGTCGCCGGTCTTCCAGCTTTCAAAGGTGTCGGTGAGATCGCTCGGCAGCGCGATCTCGGGACGGTCGACCGTGTCGCTCGGGCTCGGTGAAGCCGATGCCTTCGTATCACCGACGTCGGCTCCGGCGATCTTGTCGTTGTCGCTGGGCTTGTCGTCCCCGCTGCCGCAGGCCGTCAGCAGGAGGGCTGCGGTCGCGGCAAGCGCGGCAGCAACGGGCAAAGAGCGGCGCTTCAAGGTGAGCTCCCCGTGAGACAGATGTTCAGTCAAGACGACCGACGGTATCGGTGAGGTTCCCAGTTTCGCCAGCGCGAACTTCCCCGAAAACGTGGCTAATTCAGGACACATGGAAAGCTTGAAGGAGCGCTCCGTTCCCTGATCGTGTTCAAACGGGCGACGGCCCCGGACTTCCCGGTGCACCGGCCGGGGTTGGTTCACCGCAGAGCGACTCCGGCCTCCTCGGATGCCGTGTCGAGTATGCGAGTGACTGCGGCCTGGGCCTGCCGGAAAGCGGCCTCGGGGGCGCTCGGATCAGCAATGGTCTGCTCGGCCTCGCGCATCATGCGCGCCAGCTCAGGATGACGCTCGACGGTGACGATCGTTGCCCACTTCTCCAGGAACAGCCGCATGGGTGTGGTGGACGAGAGCTGGATGGCCTGGTCGAGGGCTTCACCAAGGTCACGGTCGAACTCTGGAAGCCGACCGAGGGCGATCTGCTCGACGGCCTTGCGCAACGCATCACGAGTTGTCGGCGGCTGCGGCATGAGCGGTGACCCTGCCTCTGTGTGCTGGCCACTCACGCGCTGTTCCCTTCGACGCTGCTCGTCACGACCCTAGCCACCCCAGCGTGCGGAGGACGAACTGTTCAGGGGCCGGGCGCCCGGCACACCCAGCCCCTGAACGGCACACCATGTTTCAGTGATGCTCGCGACCATCACGCGAGAACTCGCCGCCCCCATATCCTGCTCGTGGTCGGAGGCCAGGCCCTGCCTACTCAACCGTTGCCTCCAGCACGACGGCCTCGGCGCCCTGGGTGCGTGAGATGACCGGGGACTCGTTCACGGCGGACTGGACATCGCGGACGATCTCCTCGGCCATCACCGCGGGCGGCAATCTCCGTCGGCGCAGTCGAAGGTGCCCCGGCTCCAGCCGACGAGCACACAAGCCCGGCTGATGAACTCCTTCGCCAGAACCTCGCCGAACCACCCAGCGCTGACGTTGGCCGCGTTCGGGTTGCTCAGAACGGTGAGGTCCCGTCTGCGCCTCGTAGACCGCCAGGCGCGGCCGGTAACGGTACAGGCGCCCGTAGGGAGGCTCCGGTCACGCACCCACCGGAGCCCACCAGCATCCAGACGAACCCACCGACAGCCCGCCCAGGCACTGCCCAGCAGACCGGGTTCAGAACTTCAGGTCGCCGATCATGCCCGCGATGCTTGTCGTCAGGTCGCTGATCGTCGGGGCGAAGGTCGATGAGGCCATGTAGAACCCCAGCAGCATGCACACAACGGCATGCCCTCCCTTGAGTCCCGACTTCTTGATCAGCAAGAAGACGATGATCGCCAGCAGCACTACCGCCGAAATCGAGAGCGCCACGGCGGCTCACCTCCAAAGGGCCCAGGGACCGGGGGTCGGACTATGGGGGCAGTAAATCCATACAGTGGCCAGCAGGTTCATACCCACTCGCCGCCAGTGATCATAACTATTCGCCCGCGCGCATCGGTCGGCGCACTGCCGCACAAGGGGGCGCATGGCCAATATGGTCGGGGCATGACGACCGAGCCTGTGTCCTTCCCCCGCCGGCACGCCCGCACCCAGCGATTCACGCTTGGCGCGCCTCGCGCGTTCACCGTGGCGCCCGATGGTTCGCGGGTCGCCTACCTGCGGTCCTCCGCGGGTACTGATCGGGCCAACAAGTTGTGGGTGCTTGATCTCCCGGACGGCGGGGAGCGCGTGGCCGCCGACCCGTTCGTGCTCCTCGGCGGGGCCGGCGAGAGGCTGTCCGCCGAGGAGCGGGCGCGTCGGGAGCGCAGCCGGGAGGGCAGTGCCGGGATCGTCGGCTACGCCACCGACTCGGCCGTCGAACTGGCCGCCTTCGCCTTGTCCGGGCGGCTTTTCGTGGCCGAGCTGCAGGCCGGGACAGTGCGCGAGATCGCCGCTGCGGGGCCCGTTCTCGACCCGCGCCCCTCCCCCGACGGGCGCCTCGTCGCGTACGTCACGGACGGCGCCCTGTGGCTCACGGACCTCGTCGGCGAGCGGGCCCACGCGCTCGCCGAGCCCGAGTCGGAGACGGTGACGTACGGGCTGGCCGAGTTCATCGCGGCCGAGGAGATGGACCGTTCGCGCGGGTTCTGGTGGTCCCCGGAGTCCGACCGGCTGCTGGTCGCGCGGGCCGACGACGCGCCCGTCAACCGCTGGTGGATCGCCGATCCGGCCCATCCGGAACGGGAGCCGCAGCGGGTCGCGTATCCGGCGGCGGGCACCCTGAACGCGGAGGTGCGGCTCTTCGTACTCACCCTCGGAGGGGTGCGCACCGAGGTTGTCTGGGATCGGAAGAAGTACCCCTATCTGGCGCGTGTGCACTGGTCAGGGGCGGGTGCGCCGCTGATTCTGGTGCAGTCGCGGGACCAGCGCGGGCAGCTTTTCCTGGCCGTGGACCCGGACAACGGGGCGACCCGGATGGTGCACGCGGAAGAAGATCCACATTGGCTGGATCTATTCCCCGGCGTGCCCTGCTGGAGCCCCTCCGGACAGCTCGTGCGCATCGCCGACGAGGGTGGCGCCAGGGTGTTGGCGGTCGGTGAACGGCCCCTGACCGGAGCCCAGTTGCACATCCGGGCGGTGCTGGACGTGTCGGCCGACGACGTGCTCGTGTCGGCGTCGGCAGGCGAGGCGGCGATCGGTTCCGAGATCGGTGAAGTGCACGTCTATCGGGTGAATGAGCTCGGGCTGGAGCGCGTCTCGCAAGAGCCCGGCGTGCACTCGGCGGTTCGCGCCGGGGGCGTGACCGTGCTCGTGTCGGCGGTGCCGGACCGGCCGGGGGCCCAGGTGCAGGTGCTGCGGGACGGGAAGCGGGTGGCGACCGTCACCTCGTATGCCGAAGACCCCGGTTTGTCCCCGCGCGTGACCCTCACCGAGGGGGGCGCACGCCGAATTCCATGCGCCCTGCTTATGCCGACCGACTACGACGGCGTCACTCCCCTCCCTGTCCTCATGGACCCCTACGGTGGTCCGCACGGCCCCCGGGTGGTCGCCGCGCACAACGCGCACCTCACCTCGCAGTGGTTCGCCGACCAGGGGTTCGCGGTGGTCGTGGCCGACGGGCGGGGTACGCCGGGGCGGTCGCCCGCCTGGGAGAAAGCCGTCCACGGTGACTTCACGGTGTCGCTGGACGACCAGGTCGACGCCCTGCTCGACCTCGCCGAGCGCCACCCGCTCGATCTCTCCCGGGTGGCGATCCGGGGCTGGTCGTACGGCGGCTGGCTCGCGGGGCTGGCGGTACTGCGGCGCCCGGACGTCTTCCACGCGGGCATCGCGGGCGCCCCGGTGACGGACTGGCGGCTGTACGACACGCACTACACGGAGCGGTACCTCGGTGACCCGGCCGCGGCCCCGGAGGCGTACGCGAACAGTTCGCTCGTCACCGACGACGGTCTGTCGTCCCCCGCCGAGCCGCACCGGCCACTGATGGTCGTCCACGGCACCGCCGACGACAACGTGGTCTTCGCGCACGCCCTGCGACTGTCCTCGGCCCTGCTGGCCGCGGGCCGCCCGCACGAGGTGCTCCCGCTGTCGGGCGTCACACACATGACCCCGCAGGAACAGGTCGCGGAGAACCTGCTGCTGCTTCAGGTGGACTTCCTGAAGCGGGCGTTGGGGATGGCGTAGGTCTCACGCGGGTCTCGTGCGGGCACGGCAACGGGCCGGGGCTACATGGCGAGCCCCGGCCCGTTTACGGCACCCGCACGGCCGTACGTTCCTCAGAGTGGACCGTCCATATATCGAGACCGGGTCGGCCAAGTTGCCTGCGTGTTAACGCGGTTCGTGCATGTTTATGCACTTATTTCACCCCGTTGACAAGATCGTCCGGCGGTTCCGCCGTGGGCACGACGTGCTTCTCCTCCGCGAAATGGCAGGCCGAGGCATGCGCCGCCGGACCTGTCGTCAGCCGGAACTCCGCGGGCACCGCCAGCAGCGGTACCTCCATGGCGCACCGTTCCCGCGCCTTCCAGCAGCGGGTGCGGAAGCGGCAGCCGGAGGGCGGGTTGGCCGGGGAGGGCACGTCACCGGTGAGGATGATGCGCTCCCGGTGTTCGCGGGCCTCGGGGTCGGGGACGGGCACGGCGGAGAGGAGTGCCTGGGTGTAGGGGTGCGTCGGGTGGTCGTAGATCTCGGCGTCGCGGCCCGTCTCCACGATCCGGCCGAGGTACATCACCCCGACCCGGTCCGAGATGTGCCGCACGATCGACAGGTCGTGGGCGATGAAGACGTACGAGAGGGCGAACTCGCTCTGGAGCCGGTCCAGGAGGTTGATCACCTGTGCCTGCACCGAGACGTCGAGCGCGGACACCGGTTCGTCGGCCACGATGATCTCGGGGCGCAGCGCCAACCCCCGTGCGATTCCGATGCGTTGGCGCTGGCCGCCGGAGAACTGGTGGGGATAGCGGTTGATGTACTCGGGGTTGAGACCGACGACGTCCAGCAGGTCCTGCACCTTGCGGCGCCGGTCGCCCTTGGGCGCGACCTCGGGGTGGATCTCGTAGGGCTCCCCGATGATGTCGCCGACCGTCATACGGGGGTTGAGGGAGGTGTACGGGTCCTGGAAGACCATCTGGATGTTGCGGCGTACGGCCTTCAGCGCGCGCCCGGACAGCTTGGTGATGTCCTCGCCCTTGTACAGAATCGTCCCTGCCGTCGGTTTCTCCAGGTTGACCAGCATCCTGGCGACCGTCGACTTGCCGCAGCCGGACTCGCCGACGATGCCCAGGGTTTCGCCGGCGCCGAGCGCGAAGTCGACTCCGTCTACCGCCCGGACGGCTCCCACCTGCTTCTTCAGGAGGATGCCCTGGGTGAGCGGGTAGTGCTTGACGAGTCCGCTGACCTCAAGGATCGGCTCGGCGGTCGCGACGGCCTCAGAGGCTGTGGGCATCGAGCGTCTCCCTCCAGAAGAAGCAGGCGCTTCTGCGGACCCCGTCCGCCGAGTCCACCTCGGCCAACGGGGGTACCTCCGTGCGGCAGATGTCCTGGGCCATCGGGCAGCGCGGGTTGAAGGCGCAGCCCGGCGGGATGTGCATCAGGTTCGGCGGGAGGCCCTTGATGGCGTACAGCTCGCGGCCCTTCTGGTCGAGGCGCGGGATCGACTCCAGCAGGCCCTTGGTGTACGGGTGGGCGGGCGCCTTGTAGATGTCGTGGACCGGCGCCGACTCGATGATCCGGCCCGCGTACATGACCGCGATCCTGTCGGCGACGTCGGCGACGACTCCGAGGTCGTGGGTGATGAGGATCAGGCCCATGTTCAGTTCGCGCTGCAACTCGGCCAGGAGATCCATGACCTGGGCCTGGACGGTCACGTCGAGGGCCGTCGTCGGCTCGTCGGCGATGATCAGGGCCGGTTCCAGGGCCAGCGCCATGGCGATCATGATGCGCTGGCGCATGCCTCCGGAGAACTGGTGCGGATAGTCCCGCACGCGCTGGGCGGCGGCCGGGATGCGGACGCGTTCCATCAGCTCGATCGCCTTGGTACGGGCGTCCTTCCGGGACAGTCCGCGGTGGACCGTGAACATCTCGCCGAGCTGGTCGCCGACGGAGAGGACCGGGTTGAGGGAGGACAGGGCGTCCTGGAAGATCATCGCCATCCGGGCGCCCCGGACCTTGCGGCGCTCCTCCTCCTTGAAGGTGAGCAGGTCCTTGCCCTGGAAGAGGATCTCGCCGCCGGTGATCTTCCCGGGCGGGGTGTCGAGGATGCCCATGACCGCCTGGGCCGTCACCGACTTGCCGGAGCCGGACTCACCGAGCACGGCGAGGGTCTCGCCCTCGTCCACGGCGTAGGTGACGCCGTTGACGGCCTTGGCGACCCCGTCCCGGGTTTTGAACTCCACGTGGAGGTCGCGTACTTCGAGGAGCATGACGCCGGTCACCTCAGCTTCGGGTCGAGGGCGTCGCGCACCGCGTCGCCGAGCATGATGAACGCGAGCACGGTGACCGCGAGCGCTCCGGAGGGCCACAGGAGGGCGTGCGGGGCGTTGCGGATGTACGGGGAGGCCGCGCTGATGTCGATGCCCCAGGAGACCGTGGGCGGCTTCAGACCGACGCCCAGGTACGACAGCGTGGCCTCCAGGGCGATGTACGTACCGAGCGCGATGGTCGCGACGACGATCACGGGCGCCACGGCGTTGGGCGCGATGTGGCGCAGCATCATGCGGGAGTTGGAGGCGCCCAGCGCGCGGGCGGCCTGGACGTAGTCGTTCTGTTTGACCGTGATGACCGAGCCGCGGGCGATACGGGAGAGCTGCGGCCAGCCGAGCAGCACCATGAACCCGATGACCGGCCAGACCGTCGAGCTGGTCACCACGGAGAGCAGGACCAGACCGCCGAGGACGACCGGGATCGCGAAGAAGACGTCGGTGATGCGGGACAGCACCGAGTCCCAGACCCCGCCGAAGAACCCGGCGAGCCCGCCGAGGACGGACCCGAGGACCGCGACCCCGAGCGTGGCGCAGACGCCGACCGTGACGGACGTACGGGCGCCGTAGACCGTGCGCGTGTAGACGTCGCAGCCCTGGCCGTCGTATCCGAAGGGATGGCCGGGGCCTGAGCTCTTCTGGGCGTTGGCGAGGTCGCACTTCAGCGGGTTGCCGGAGGCGATCAGCGAGGGCCAGAGGGAGATGACGACCAGGAAGAGGATGACGAGCGCGGAGACGATGAAGACGGGGTTGCGGCGCAGGTCGAGCCAGGCGTCCGACCAGAGGGAGCGGGGCTTGTCGGAGGGGTCCGTGGCGCGTCCGCCTCCCGGGCCCTTCTCCAGGGTCTCCGCCTCGCTCGTGGCGAGGTCCATGGCGCCGCCCATCCCGGTCGCGGCGATGGCGCCCCCGGGTGCGCCTCTGTCGCCCGTGGACTGGGGTTCAGGCATAGCGGATCCTCGGGTCGAGTACGGCGTACAGGAGGTCGACGAGCAGGTTGGCGACCAGGAAGACGAGGACGAGGACGGTCACGAAGCCGACGACGGTCTGGGTGTTCTGGCGGAGGATGCCCTGGTAGAGCTGGAAGCCGACGCCGTGGATGTTGAAGATCCGCTCGGTGACGATCGCCCCGCCCATCAGCGCGCCGATGTCCGTGCCGATGAAGGTGACCACGGGGATGAGCGAGTTGCGCAGGAGGTGGCGGGTGATCACCCGGCGTCTGGGCAGGCCCTTGGCGACCGCTGTACGGACGTAGTCGGAGCGTCTGTTCTCGGCGATGGACGTGCGGGTCAGGCGGGTCACGTAGGCCAGCGAGACCGAGGCCAGGACCAGGCCCGGCACGATCAGTTCGTCGAAGGGGGCGTCCGTCGACACCGAGGGTTTGATCCAGCCCCACTCGACGCCCAGCAGCAGCTGGAGCAGCAGACCGGTGACGAAGGTCGGCACCGAGATGACGACCAGGGTGACCAGGAGGACGCCGCTGTCGACGGGCCTTCCTCGGCGCAGGCCCGTGATCACGCCCAGGGTGATGCCGATGACGACCTCGAGGACGACCGCCACGACGGTGAGCCGGATGGTGACGGGGAACGCCGTCGACATCAGCTCGGTGACCTTCTGGCCGTTGAAGGCGGTGCCGAAGTCGCCGGTGAAGACGTTGCCCATGTAGGTCAGGTACTGCTGCCACACGGGCTTGTCGAGGCCGAACTCCTTGCGGAGCTGGGCGGCCGTGGCCGGGTCGCACTGGCGGTCGCCGCAGAGGCCCGCGACGGGGTCGCCCATCACGTTCACCATCAGGAAGATCAACAGTGTGGCGCCGATGAAGACCGGGATCATCTGCAGCAGACGCCGGATTACGTACCGTCCCATGAGGGCTCCGGAGATAGTGGGGGCGGGCGCTCCGGGAAACCCGCCCCCGGCGGCTCAGCTGACCTTGATCTCGTTGTAGACGGGCAGGCTGAACGGGCTCAGGGCCACGTTCGAGAGGCGCTCCGAGTAGCCGGCGCTGCCGTTCTGGTACCAGAGCGGGATGGCGCCCATGTCGTCCCGCAGGACGCCCTCGGCCTGCTGGAACAGCTTGACGGCCTTGGCCTGGTCGGTCTCCGCGTTGGCCTGGTCGACGAGCTTGTCGAACTCCTTGCTGGTCCACTTGCCGTCGTTGGAGGAGGCGTTGGTGTAGTAGAGCGGCTGGAGGAAGTTCTGGATGAGCGGGTAGTCCATCTGCCAGCCGGCCCGGAAGGGGCCCGACATCTTCGACTGGGTGATCTGGTTGCGGTAGTCGGCGAAGGTGCCGACGGGGTTGCCGACGCAGGCCTTGTCGTTGCCGAGCGCGTTGTTGACGCTGTTGCAGACCGCGTCGACCCACTGCTTGTGCGAGCCGCTGTCCGCGTTGTACGAGATCTTGACCTGGCCGCCGGGCAGGCCACCGCCCTCCTCGATGAGCTTCTTGGCCGCCTTGGGGTCGTACTGGCAGGCGTCGCCGCACAGGCCTTCCTTGAAGCCGCCCGCCACGCCGAGGACGGGTGAGGTCCAGTCGGTGGCGGGGGTGCGGGTCTTCTGGAAGATCGTGTCGGTGATCTGCTCGCGGTTGATGGCGCGGGACAGCCCGGTGCGGACCTTCTCCATGCCCGGCTTGTCCCAGGCCTTGTCGTAGAACGGGAAGGCGAGGGTCTGGATGATGCCGGCGGGGGTGTTGATGTACCGGTCGCCGAGGTCGCTCTTGGCGTTCCCCAGCTGTGCGGCGGGCACGTCGTCGACGAGGTCGAGGTTGCCGGCCAGCAGGTCGGTGTAGGCGGTGTTGTTGTCGGTGTAGACCTTGAGGTCGACGCCGCCGTTCTCGGCCTTGTCCGTGCCGGAGTAGGCGTCCCACGCGCGCAGGGACATCTGGGAGCCCTTGGTGTACGAGTCGATCGCGTACGGGCCGTTGCCGACGGGCTTGCTCACCCAGGCCGCGTGGTCCTTGAAGAAGGCCTGGGGCAGCGGTGAGAAGGCCGCGTAGCCGAGGGTGTCGGGGAAGGTCGAGAACTTCTGGTTGAGCTTGACGGTGAAGGTGTCGGTGCCGGTCACCGCGAGCCCGGAGAGGGTGTCGGCGGTCTGTTTGCCGCCGTCCTCGGGGTGCGCCTTGTCGTAGCCGTCGATGTAGCCGAAGAAGTAGGCGTTCTTCTGGTTGTTCTTCAGGCTGGCGCCGTAGTTCCAGGCGTCGACGAACGACTTGGCGGTGACGGCCTCGCCGTTGCTGAACTTCCAGCCGTCCTTGATGGTGACGGTGAAGTTCTGCGAGTCGGTCGTCTCGATATTCTCGGCCATCATGTTGTTGGCCTTGCCGGTCTTGGGGTCGTACCGCTTCAGCCCCCGGAAGATCATGTCGAGGACCTTGCCGCCCTGCACCTCGTTGGTGTTGGCGGGCTCCAGCGGGTTCTGCGGGTCGCCCCAGGACGAGCTGAGGATGCCGGAGCCGTCACCGCTGCCGCTGCCGCCGCCGCTGTCGTCACCGCCCCCGCAGGCGGTCGCCGTGAGGGCTACCGCCACCGCGCATGCGGCCCATCGGGCGTGCGTGGCTCCACGCATGGAGTGCCTCCAGTTCAGTGCGCCGTACCGTTACCGGCAAATATCGGTGCACAACACCCATACCGCACGTCTACTCGGCCCGTCCGGGTTTGCCTCCCGCTTTGGTCATGGCCGTCCAAAGCCGGCCCAAGTGACGGACCACCCCTGGGTCAAAGGGCAAAAGTCCAGATCAAAGGCGTCAACGAAGCATTGACGCCGACTGAACCGGCGCTGAAAAGTCACGTTCAGCCCGCTGTTCCGCCGTACGCGGGACCCCTCACCACTCCGGGCCTGGAGCACCATGACCTCGCCTACGCCTTCCGTCACCGCACCCCAGGTGGCGGCCGATTCCGGTGTCGCAGGGCCGGGGCCATCCGCGCCGGCCCGCGGCGGCGCCGGCCGCTCGCCGGGGCGGATCGCCTGGCTGCGCTTCCGGCGCGACCGCACCGGGGTCGTCTCGGCCGTCGTGGTCGCGCTGTTCTTCCTGGCGGGTATCGGCGCCCCGCTGATCGCCGAGGTCTACGGCAAGGACCCGTACACGACGTACGGCCAGAACGGCGCCGGTCTGCTCAACGAGTTCGGGTTCCCGATCCGGCCCAACGGCGGTATCAGCGGCGGCTTCTGGTTCGGGGTCGAGCCGCAGCTCGGCCGGGACGTCTTCACCCTGCTGCTCTACGGCATCCGCAACTCGCTGCTCATCGCCACGGTGACGACCGCGCTGGTCACCCTGTTCGGTATCGCCGTCGGTCTCACGGCCGGCTATCTGGGCGGGCGGATCGACGGCTTCGTCGGCCGGGTCATCGACATCCTGCTGGCGTTCCCCTCCACCCTGTTCTTCATCGCCTTCTGGCCGGTGATGATCTCGATCTTCGTGTCGCCGGAGGAGAACACCCCGACCTGGCTGACCGTCGTCAGCCTCATCTCCGTGATGACCGCGTTCGGCTGGGCACCCCTCGCCCGGCTGCTGCGCGGTGAGGTACTCGCCCTGCGCGAACGGGAGTTCGTCGAGTCCGCCAAGGTCACCGGCGCCTCCCCGGCCCGGATCGTCTTCCGGGAACTGCTGCCCAACCTGTGGACCCCGATCCTCATCCAGGCCACCCTCGCGCTGCCCATGTACGTCACCACCGAGGCGGCGCTCGCCTTCCTCGGGGTCGGGCTCAGCGACCCCACGCCCGACTGGGGCGTGATGATCCAGCGCGGGGCGCAGGTCTACCAGAACGACATCACCTACATGCTCTTCCCCGGCCTGTCGATGGTGATCTTCGTGATCGCCTTCAACCTCCTCGGCGACTCCGTGCGCGACGCACTGGACCCGAAAACCAGGCGCTGAACAGCAGCGCCGGCTCCTCCCCCGCACGGGAAACACCCCATCTCCCTGATTCAGGCAGGAAAGCCCATGTCTCTCTCCCGCAGAAACTTCGTCATCGCCACCTCGGTAGCCGCCGGCGGCTCCATGGTCCTGTCCGCGTGCAGCAGCGGAGGCGGCGGCGGTACGTCCGGGGGCGGCGCGGCCGGGACGAGCAGGTTCGCGACGGTCAGCATCGGCACCAAGGCGGACTCCACGGGGCCCGCGCCGGAGATCCCGGGGGCGAAGAAGGGCGGCACGATCCGGCCGATCAGCCCGCAGGACTTCTCGCACCTCGACCCGCAGCGCATCTACTACTCGTGGAACTCCGAGGTCGGCAACCTCTACATCCGCTGTCTGACCGGCTACCGCATCGACGGCGGGGCGATGAAGCTCGTCGGCGACCTCGCCACCGACACCGGCACCATGGCGGACGGCGGCAAGACCTGGACCTTCACCCTGAAGGACGGGCTGAAGTGGGAGGACGGCAGCGAGCTGACCGTCGAGGACGTACGGCACGGTATCGAGCGCGGCTTCGCCACCTTCACCACCGAGGGCGCCACCTACCTCCAGGCCGCGCTGACCGGCACCAACGACTTCCGCTCGGTCTACAAGGGCCCGTACAGCGGCAAGCACCTCGACTCGGTCGTCACGGACACCGCGAAGAAGACGATCACCTTCCACCTCAGGACGGCCCGCCCGGACCTCAACTGGACGCTGGCCATGCAGTCGTACGGAGCGGTGTCCGCCAAGCACGACACCAAGGAGAAGTACGACAAGGACCCGTTCTCCTGCGGGCCCTACCGGCTCTCCCAGCACTCCGTCGACAAGTCGCTGACGATGGTCCGCAACACCCACTGGGACCCGGCGACCGACCCGATCCGCAACGCCTACCCGGACTCCTTCACCTTCGAGTTCGGCCCCGAGGCCCTCCAGAGCACCGACCGGCTGATCGCGGACTCCGGGACCGACCAGTACGCGGTGATGGCGTACAGCGGGGTGCCGGCCGAGCGCATCCAGAAGGTGCTGACGACGCCCGCGCTGAAGAGCCGTACCGTCGACGGACTGCTGACGGGCCTGTACTACTACGCCATCAACTGCAAGCGGATCACCGATCTGAAGGTCCGTCAGGCGCTCAACTACGCCTGGCCGTTGCAGCAGATCCGGACCATCTACGGCGGCCCGTCCGCCGGCGACTACGCGACCACGATCCTCGGCCCGGACATGGCGGGCCGGGTGAAGTTCGACGCCTACGGCAAGCTGACGAAGCCGCAGGGCGACACCGCGAAGGCCAAGGCGCTGCTGAAGGAGGCCGGCAAGCTCGGCCAGAAGATCGTCTACACCTACCCGCAGGGCTCCAACGACGCCTTCGAGAAGACGAAGGTCGTCATCGCCAACGCCCTGAAGGAGGCGGGCTTCGACCCGGTCGTCAAGCCGGTGGAGGGGACCAGCTACTACGACCAGATCCAGCAGATCGACAACTCCTTCGACGTGATGTGGTTCGGCTGGTCCCCCGACTGGCCCACCGGCTACACGATGCTCCAGCCGCTCTTCGACGGCCGGGTCATCGCCAACGGCGGCAACAACGTCTCCCAGCTGAAGGTGAACTGGGTCGACGCGGCGATCGACAAGGCCGCCGCGATCACCGACCCGACGAAGGCCGACGCCGCCTGGGCCGCGCTGGACAAGGAGCTCATGGAGAAGGAGGCGCCGATCATCCCCGAGACGTACCAGCGCCGCTTCTACCTGTACGGCAGCAAGGTGGGGGGCACCGAGTACGACCCCCTGAACTCGTCGTTCGTCCTTTACAAGCTGTACGCGAAGTAGGGGCGCGGCACCGCGCCGGACTTCACCGTCGCCCCCTCCCCCGCACACCCGACCACTCCGGCACCGGTCCCGCCCACCAGGGACCGGTGCCGGGGGTTCCGCCAGGGAATCCGATCGCCATGTTCCGCTTCATCCTCCGCCGGACGCTCAGCGCGCTGATGATCCTCCTCGTCATCAGCGCGATCACCTTCGTCCTCTTCTACGTCGCCCCGCGCGACCCGGCCCGCAGCGCCTGCGGCAAGCTCTGCACCCCGGAGACGCTCGCGCTCGTCCGGCGCAACCTGGGCATCGACGACCCGCTGCCGGTGCAGTACTGGCACTGGCTGGCGGGCGTGTTCGTGGGCCGCGACTACACCGGCCTCGGGCACTGCGCGGCGCCCTGCCTCGGCTACTCCTTCACCAACCACGAGCCGGTCCTCGGTCTGATCACCAACCGCTTCCCCACCACGCTCTCCCTCACGCTGGGCAGCGCGGTGGTCTTCGTGGTCCTCGGTGTCGGTACGGGCATGCTCGCGGCGGTGAAGCAGGGCCGGGCCCTGGACAAGATCGCGTCGTCCCTCTCGCTGATCGGCTCGTCCCTGCAGATCTACATCGTCGGCGTGGTGGCCATGTACTACCTCTCCGACCAGTGGGGCATCCTCCCCCGGCCCCAGGACAGCGTCGGCTTCACCCAGGACCCGGTGGCCTGGTTCAAGGGCCTGCTGCTGCCCTGGTTCGTGCTCGCGATCATCTTCACCGCCAACTACACCCGGATGACCCGCTCCCAGCTCGTGGAGACCCTCGCCGAGGACTACGTCCGTACGGCCCGCGCCAAGGGCCTGTCCCGCCGCACGGTGTTCTTCCGGTTCGCCTGGCGGGGCGCGATGGGCCCGATCGTCACGATCCTGGGCCTCGACATCGGCTATCTGCTCGGCGGCGCGATCATCACCGAGGAGACCTTCGGCCTGCACGGCATCGGCGCCCTGTCGATCAAGGCGGTACGGGACAACGACCTGCCGCTGCTGCTGGGGGTGGTCCTGGTGGCCGCGGCGGCGATCGTCGTGGCGAACATCGTGGTGGACGCGGTGTACGCGCTGATCGACCCGCGGATCAGGCTGGCGTAGGGGACCTGATGACCTCACCGCCCGATCCGCCGAGAGACGCCTTCCTCTCCGTACGGGACCTGAAGGTGCACTTCGCCACCGACGACGGTGTGGTGCGGGCGGTGGACGGGCTGTCCTTCGATGTCGAGCGCGGCCGGACCCTGGGCATCGTCGGCGAGTCCGGCTCGGGCAAGTCGGTGACGAATCTGGCGATCCTGGGCCTGCACGACCGTACGCGCACGACGCTGACCGGGAAGATCGTGCTGGACGGCACGGAGTTGCTGACCGCGCGGGAGCGGGAGCTGGAGAAGCTCCGCGGCAGCCGGATGGCGATGATCTTCCAGGACGCGCTGGCGTCCCTGTCGCCGTTCCACACGGTGGGCCGGCAGATCGCGGAGACGTACGCCAAGCACACGGGTGCGTCCCGGAGGGAGTCCAGGGCCCGTGCGGTGGAGATGCTGAGGCGCGTGGGCATCCCGCAGCCGGCGCTCCGTGCCGACGACTACCCCCACCAGTTCTCCGGCGGCATGCGCCAACGGGCGATGATCGCCATGGCGTTGGTGTGCGACCCCGAACTCCTGATCGCCGACGAGCCGACGACCTCCCTGGACGTCACGGTCCAGGCCCAGATCATGGACCTGCTGGGGGACCTCCAGCAGGAGTTCGGCACCTCGATCGTCTTCATCACGCACGACCTCGGCGTCATCTCCCGTATGGCGGACGACATCCTGGTGATGTACGCGGGCCGGGCGGTGGAGCGGGGCACCCGGGCCGAGGTCCTGAGGACGCCTGAACACCCGTACACCTGGGGCCTGTTGGGCGCGATGCCGTCGCTGCGCGCCCCGGTGGACGTGCCGCTGTCCCCGATCCCGGGCACGCCCCCGTCGCTCCTCGGCCCCCTCCCGGGCTGCCGCTTCGCACCACGCTGCGCGTTCACGGAACAGGTCCCGGAGGACCGCTGCGCGAGCCGGCGCCCGCTCCTCCCCCGTGCACCCGCCCACGGCGCGGCCTGCCATCTGACGCCGGTGCAGCGCGGGGAGTACTACCTGGACTACGTGGGTGCGGACACGAGATGACACGAAGGACCTGATCGCTACTCTTTGGGTATGGACTACGCGAAGATGCGCGCGATCGCCGAGGAGCTCACGGTCTACGCCGAAGAGCTCGAAGGCACCTGGAACGTCGAGATCGGCCCTTCGGGCCCCTTCCTGGCCATGATGAGCCCGTCGAAGCGACACGAGGGCACGATCCGCCGTATCTGCAAGCAGCTGGACGAGCAGCTCCTCACCACGCACCCCGGTTACATCTGCGCGACCGGCCCCGAGATCGAGCACCCGGCCATAAGCCGCATGCGTCGCCCGGATGCCGTCGTCATCCCCGAGGACGTCCTCGACGAGGAGGGACTCGCCGTCGACGCGACCCAGGTGCTGGCGGTCATCGAAATCGTCTCGCCGTCCAACCCGAACAACGACTACGGCGAGAAGCTGACCGAGTACCCCGCGATGGGCATCGCCCACTACATGATCGTCGATCCCCGCACGGGCACCATCGAGGTGCACTCCGACCCGTGCAAGGGCCGCTACCAGCAGAAAGACCCCTACATCTTCGGCGACTCGGTGCCGGTCGGCCCCTGGACCGTGCAGACCCACGCGTTCCGCCGCTATGGGAAGGCCGGGAACGACCCGAGCTGAACGCCACCGACGGTCAGCCCAGTTCCCCGCGCTCCACGCAGAACTCGTTGCCCTCGGGGTCGGCCATGAGCACCCACCCGCCGCCGTCGGGCCTGCGGTGGTCCGCGACGACCCGGGCCCCGAGGGAGACCACCCGCTCGACCTCCTCGTCCCGGGTGCGGCCGTGCGGTCGCAGGTCGAGATGCAGGCGGTTCTTCACCGACTTGCCCTCCGGCACCTGGATGAACAGCAGCGTGGGCCCGCCGTCCGGGTCCTGGAGCACCGCCTCCGGGTCGCCGGGCTTGTCGTCGTCGGCCAGCGGGCGGCCGAACACCGCGCTCCAGAACAGGCCGAGATCGTAGGGGTCACCGGTGGTGTCGAAGGTGATGTTGTGGATCGTGGGGAAGGACAACGAGGCCTCCAGGCCATGTGAGGGATACCGCGTGTGAGCGTCCCCGACCCGGCGCTCGCATGTCGACCGAATAAAACCGAATAACAGCCGGGGGCGAGGAGCTGCTGCTCCTCACCCCCGGCCGACCTCGGGTGCCGGAACCTCAGTCCTGGGTGGCGTCCGCCTCCAGCGCCTTCAGCGCCGGGTCCAGGACGACGTCCTCGTCGCGAGCCTCCGTCGTCGGGTCCTCCGGGAAGTGGCAGGCCGTCAGGTGGCGCTCACGGTTGCCGGAGATCTGGACCAGCGGGGGCTCCTCGCTCGCGCACCTGTCCTGGGCCTTCCAGCAGCGCGTACGGAAACAGCAGCCGGACGGCGGGTGGATCGGCGAGGGGACGTCACCGGCGAGGCGGATGCGCTCGCGGGCCTCCGTCTCGTCGTCCATCGCCACCTCGGGGACGGCGGACAGGAGAGCGTGCGTGTACGGGTGCCGCGGGCGGTTGTAGATCGAGTCCCGGTCGCCCACCTCGACGATCTTGCCGAGGTACATCACCGCGACCCGCTGCGAGAAGTGCCGCACGATGGCCAGGTCGTGGGCGATGAACAGGAACGCGATGCCCATCTCCTCCTGGACCTTCTTGAGGAGGTTCACCACCTGGGCCTGGATGGAGACGTCCAGCGCGGAGACCGGCTCGTCCGCCACGATCAGCTTCGGCTTCAGGGCGAGCGCGCGGGCCACCCCGATGCGCTGACGCTGACCGCCGGAGAACTCGTGCGGGAAGCGGTTGTAGTGCTCGGGGTTGAGCCCGACCAGCTCCAGCAGCTCCCGGACCCGCTTCTCCCGGCCGCCCGCCGGCTCGATCCCGTTGACCTCCATCGGCGACTTGATGATCGTTCCGACGGTCTGCCGCGGGTTCAGCGAGCTGTACGGGTCCTGGAAGATCATCTGGATCTCGGAACGGACCGGCGCCAGCTGCCTGCGCGAGGCGTGCGTGATGTCCTGGCCGGAGTACGTGATCCTGCCGCCGGTCGGCTCCAGCAGCCGGGTGAGGAGCCGGCCCGCGGTCGACTTGCCACAGCCGGACTCGCCCACCATGCCGACGCTCTCGGCGACACCGATGGTCAGATCGATGCCGTCGACCGCCTGTACGGCGCCGACCTTCCGTTTGACCGGGAAGCCGCCGTAGATCGGGAAGTGCTTCGTGAGGCCCTCGACCCTGAGCAGTTCCTCGGTCGACGTACCGGTGGAACCCTGCTGTGTGGGGAGGGTGAGGTTGTCACTCATGTCTCGGTGCTCCCTAGCGCAGCCGGGGCTGGATCTTGTCGATGAAGATGGTCTGCTTCTGCTCCGCCGACAGATGGCACGCGGAGGCGCGCCCGTCCGCCAGCGACGGCCGTACGTCGGTGCAGCGGCTGCCCGACACCTCGCCGGTGAAGGCGCAGCGCGGGTGGAAGGGGCAGCCCGAGGGCGGGTTGAGCAGCGAGGGCGGCGAGCCGGGGATCGGCGTCAGCGCCTCGTTGATGTCTCCGTCCAGGCGCGGCATGGAGGTGAGCAGGCCCCAGGTGTACGGGTGCTTCGGTGTGCGGAGGACCTCCTTGACGCTGCCGCGCTCCACGGCCCGGCCCGCGTACATCACCAGCAGGTCGTCGGCCATGTTCGAGATGACGCCGAGGTCGTGCGTGATGAAGATGATCGCGGAGCCGAACTCCTGCTGGAGGTCCGCCAGCAGGTCCAGGATCTGGGCCTGCACCGTCACATCCAGCGCGGTGGTGGGCTCGTCGGCGATCAGCAGGTCGGGGTCGCACATCAGCGCCATGGCGATCATCGCGCGCTGGCGCATACCGCCGGAGAACTGGTGCGGATAGTCGTCGAAGCGTGTCTTGGGCTGCGGGATGCCGACCTTCTCCAGCATCTGGACCGCACGGTCCTTGGCCTCCTTCCTGGAGGCCCCGCGGTGCTTCATGTACGGCTCGGACAGCTGGCGGCCCACCGTGTAGTACGGGGAGAGCGCGGTCAGCGGGTCCTGGAAGATCATCGCCATCTTGTTGCCGCGGAGCTGCTCCAGCTCCTTCTCCGTGGCGGTGACGAGCTCCTTGCCGTCGAGGACGATCTCACCGTCGACGGTCGTGCTCATCGGGTTGTGCAGACCGAGGATCGTCAGGTTCGTGACGGACTTGCCCGATCCGGACTCGCCCACGATGCCAAGGGTCTTGCCGCGCTCGACGTCGAAGGAGAGCCCGTCGACCGCCTTGACGATGCCGTCCTCCGTGGAGAACCGCACCTTGAGATCGCGGACCGAGAGGAAGCTGTCCGGACCGGTCGGGGCCGGTGCGCCCTCGGGCTTGGTCAGTGTGGTCACGGTGGTTCGTTCTTCCTGGGAGAGCCGGACCTACGGGTCGATGTAGGGATACACGATGTGGGTAAGAACGTTCCGGGCCTGACCGTGAAGTCAGTAGGGCGAGGCCACCGGGCTCCCACCAGGGAGGCGTCACCGGTGTGAACCAATAGCGGTCCCACTGCCAGGTCAACTTGGCATTTCCGCAGGCCAGACACGGTGGAGGCACCGTTGACGGCACAGAGCACCACTGATAGACACCTGATCAACCCCACTTGGCCCCAATCGGTCGAGCCGGGCCCGGCACCCCCCACTCAGCCGTCCCTGTGCGAGCGATGACACGAGGCCAGGTTCTATGAATGCTCACGTCCGGCGTAGCAGAGGGAACAGAAGCCCGAGGAGCGGTCGGCTCCGGCTCCTCGCCACCACCCTGGCGCTCTCGGCCGCCGTCTCCGCTCCGCTCGGCCTCGCTCCCCAGCACGCGTCGGCGGCGGAGGGCGACAAGGTCCTCACCGTCGCCGTCGCCCAGAGCGTCGACTCCCTGAGCCCGTTCCTGGCGTCCAGGCTGGTCAGCACCAGCATCCACCGGCTGATGTACGAGTTCCTGACCAACTACGACCCCAAGGACGCCCACCCGATTCCGGGGCTCGCCACCAAGTGGACATCGTCCGCCGACAAACTCACCTGGACGTACACGATCCGCTCCGACTCCAAGTGGTCGGACGGACAGCGGACCACCGCCGAGGACGCGGCGTGGACGTTCAACAAGATGATGACCGACGAGGGGGCCGCCACCTCGAACGGCAGCTATGTCGGCAACTTCGAGAAGGTGACGGCTCCGAGCCCGACCCAGCTCGTCATCCGGCTGAAGAAGCCGCAGGCCACGATGGCCGCCCTCGACGTGCCGATCGTGCCCAAGCACGTCTGGGAGAAGGTCGGTGACTTCTCCAAGTTCAACAACGACAAGAGCTTCCCCGTCGTCGGCAACGGGCCGTTCGTCCTCACCGACTACAAGGCCGACAGCTACGTCCGCCTCAAGGCCAACAAGAGCTTCTGGCGCGGAGCCCCGAAATTCGACGAGCTGGTCTTCCGGTACTACAAGGACCAGGACGCCGCCGTCGCCGCCCTGCGCAAGGGCGAGGTCTCCTTCGTCGCCGGGGCCCCCGCCCTGACGCCCGCTCAGGCCAGGTCCCTCAAGGGCGTGAAGAACATCCACGTCAACGAAGCACCCGGCCGCCGCTTCTACGCCCTGGCTGTCAACCCGGGCGCGAAGGCCGCGAACGGCCAGAAGTTCGGTGACGGAGACCCCTCGCTGCTCGACGAGCGGGTACGGCACGCGCTGTTCACGGCCGTGGACCGTACGACCCTCATCGACAGGGTCTTCCAGGGCCACGCGGTCGAGGGCGAGGGCTACATCCCGCCGCGCTTCTCGACGTATTTCTGGAAACCGTCGGCAAGCCAGAAACTCGTCTACGACCCCGCGAAGGCGGGCCGACTCCTCGACGAGGCCGGCTACCGGAAGAACGGCGACGGCAAACGGGTCGGCAAGGACGGCAAGCCGATCACCTATCGCATCCTGTGTCACGCCACCGACCCCAACGACAAGGCCGTCGG
Organism: Streptomyces kryoterrae; assembly: GCF_054072135.1. NCBI lineage: Bacteria > Bacillati > Actinomycetota > Actinomycetes > Kitasatosporales > Streptomycetaceae > Streptomyces > Streptomyces kryoterrae. The sequence continues at coordinate 3,487,555 of NZ_CM133358.1, forward strand.
CCAGTACCTCCAGGAGTGGTGGGGCGACCTCGGCATCGGGGTGACGCTCGACTGCCTGGACAACGTGAGCGATCCCTGGCTCGCGGGCACCTACGACCTCGCCTTCGACGGCTGGTCCGTCAACCCCGACCCGGACTTCGTCCTGTCGATCCACACCTGCGGGGCCCTGCCCGCCACGCCCAAGGACGTGGGCGCGACCGACAACTTCATCTGCGACAAGAAGTACGACGGCCTCTACGCACGGCAGCTCGCCGAGTACGACCCGGCCGAACGGGCGAACATCGTCAAGCAGATGGAGTCACGGCTGTACGACCTCGGGTACATGAACGTCATGGCGTACCCGAACGCGGTCGAGGCCTACCGCACGGACCAGATCAAGTCGATCACCACCATGCCGGAGAAGGCGGGCAACATCTACGGCCAGGACGGCTACTGGAGCTGGTGGTCGGCGGTTCCCGCCTCCGGCGACAGCTCGTCCGGCGGCTCCAGCTCGACGGGCGTGATCGCGGGCACCGTCGGCGCCCTCGTGGTCGTCCTCGGCGCCGTGGTGTTCTTCGTGGTGCGCCGCCGGGCCGGTGCAGAGGATCGCGAGTAGCCGATGAACGACCTCGCGCCGAAAGGCTGTTGATGACCGCTGACGGAGTATCGGCGCCGGTCGCGAAGTCCGACGGGGCGGCCTCCGCCGCCCCGTCGGACCGCGGTCCCCGCCGCGACCGGGCCGCCTATCTGCGGTACGGGGCGGGCAAGCTGGGCGGCGCCGTCGTCTCCCTGCTCGCCGTCCTCGTCACCAGTTTCTTCCTCTTCCGGCTGATCCCCGGCGACCCGGTCAAGACCATGACGGGCGGCCGTCAGGTGTCGGCCGCTCAACTGGCCTCCTACCGGAGGGAGTTCGGCCTCGATCTGCCGCTGTGGCAGCAGTTCACGGACTACTGCGGCAAGGCCCTCACCGGCGACCTCGGCACGTCGTACCAGTTCCGGGCACCGGTCATCGACAAGATCACCGAGGCGCTTCCGAACACACTGCTCCTCACCGTCACCGCGTTCGTCCTGTACACGGCGCTCGGCGTCCTGCTGGGCACCCGCGCGGCGTGGCGGAGCGGCGGACCGGGCGACCGGTTCAACACCGGTCTGGCGCTCGCCCTCTACTCGATTCCGTCGTTCTGGCTCGGGCTGCTGCTCATCATCGTCTTCTCGGTGGGCATCGGCCCGATCCCCGGACTCTTCCCGACCGGCGGCATGGAGTCGGGTGGTGAGACCGGCTTCGCGTACGTCCTCGATGTCGCCCACCATCTCGCCCTGCCGGTGGTGACGCTGGTCGCGGTCGAGTACGGGCAGACCCTGCTCGTCACGCGCTCGGCGCTGCTCGACGAGATGGGCGGCGACTATCTGACGACCGCCCGTGCCAAGGGCCTCAGGGACGACCTGGTCCGGCGCCGGCATGCCGTGCCGAACGCCATGCTGCCGACCATGACGCTGATCTTCGTCAACCTCGGCCGGACCGTCGCGGGAGTGATCCTCGTCGAGACCGTCTTCTCCTGGCCGGGGCTCGGCGGCCTCTTCTACCAGGCGCTGAGCGTGCCCGACCTCCCGTTGGTACAGGGGTTGTTCTTCGTCTTCGCCGCTGCGGTGATCGTGATGAACACGCTGGCCGACCTGCTCTATCCGCTCCTCGATCCCAGGGTGGGCCGATGACCGCCGAAACGACTCCCCCGGCGGCGCGGGCTCCGGCCGGTCCGCGGCAGCTCGCCCGGCAGCGGCGCCGCGCCTCCGTCGTCCGGTTCTGGCAGCGGTACCGCGATCACCGCGCCGGCCTCCTGGGCCTCGCCCTGCTCGCTCTCTTCGCGCTGGCCGCGCTGACCGCGCCGCTGACGGTCGGCTCGGACGTCGCGAGCGTGACTCAGGCGCCGGGACAGCCGATGGAGAGTCCGAGCGGTGCATTCCCGCTGGGCACCGACCGGTTCGGACGCGATCTGCTGGGTCTGCTGGTCTGGGGCACGCGGGTCTCGCTGCTCATCGGGCTGCTCGCGGCTCTGCTCTCGGTGGTGATCGGCACTCTGGTCGGGATCACCGCCGGGCACTTCCGTGGGTGGTACGCCACCGTGCTGATGCGGGTCACGGACTGGTTCCTGGTGATGCCGACGCTGGTGCTCGCCATCGCGCTGGCCACCGTCATGTCCCGCTCGCTGGGCACGATCGTGCTGGCGATCGGCGTGACGTCCTGGCCGACCACGGCCCGGCTGGTGCGGGCGCAGACGCTGGCGGTGGAGTCACGGCCGTACATCGAACGCGCCAAGGCTCTCGGCGGCGGACACCGGCACGTCATGTCCCGGCATGTGCTGCCCAACGTGATGCCCTTGGTGCTGGCACAGGCCACCCTGATCATCTCCTCCTCCATCCTCGCCGAGGCGACCCTTGCCTTCCTCGGGCTCGGCGATCCGACGGTCGTGTCCTGGGGCGGCCTGCTCCAGGAGGCACGCGAGGCGGGCGCGGTCAGCTCCGGCGACTGGTGGTACCTGGTGCCGCCGGGCATCGCGATCGCCGTGGTCGCGCTGGCGTTCACGCTGTGCGGGCGCGCGGTGGAGTCCGTACTCAACCCCAGGCTGGGGGTGGCCCGTTGACGCTCCTGGAGGTGCGGGACCTCAGTGTGACCTACACGGGCGGGGCGGCCGCCGTACGCGGGGTGGACCTGTCGCTGGCGGCCGGCCAGAAGCTCGGCATCGCGGGCGAGTCGGGCTGCGGCAAGACGACGCTGGCGCTCGCGCTGCTCAGGCTGCTGCCGGCCGGGACCCGGATCGGCGGGGAGATCCTGCTGGACGGCGAGGACATCCTGACGATGCGGTGGGGGCGGGTGAGGGCGGTCCGCTGGGCAGGCGCCTCCATCGTCTTCCAGGGGGCGATGCACTCGCTCAACGCCGTGCACCGCGTGGGCGACCAGATCGCGGAGCCGATCCTGCTGCACCGCGGGGCGACCACGGCCGCGGCCCGGAGGAGGGCGGGTGAACTGCTGGAGCACGTGGGTCTGCCGGCGGCGCGGGCCTCGGCGTATCCGCACGAACTCTCCGGCGGCCAGCGCCAGCGCGTCATGATCGCCATGGCGCTGGCCTGCGACCCTCAGTTGATCATCGCCGACGAGCCCACGACGGCCCTGGACGTGATGATCCAGGCGCAGATCCTGCGGTTGATCGAACAGCTCGTCACCGAGCAGGACCTGGGCCTGATCATGATCAGTCATGACCTGGCGGTCCTCGCCGACACCTGCGACCGCCTTGCCGTGATGTACGCGGGCCGGGTGGTCGAGGAGGGCCCGGCCCGGGAGGTGCCCACGGGCGCCCGGCACCCGTACGCGGCGGCCCTGTCGGCGGCGTTCCCCCGCATCGGCGACCCTGCGTCGCGGTTCGCGCCGCGCGGCCTGCCGGGCGATCCGCCGGATCCGGCCGCGCTGCCTTCCGGCTGCGCCTTCCACCCGCGCTGCCCGGTGGCGCTGGAGTCCTGCGCCGTACAGGACCAGGAGTTGCGGGAGGCGAGCCCGGGCAGACGGGCCGCGTGCGTGCATGTGGCGGGTGCCCGCGGAGAGACACCCCAGGGGGAAGACATGAGGAGCGACGCGCCGTGACCGAGGACCAGCGGCCCCTGACCGCGGACCGGCACGCGCCGGCCTCCGCCGCCCCGGACGCCACCCCGCCGCTGCTGGCGGCCGAGGGCCTCCACGTCGCCTTCCCCGGCCGGCACGGCGCTCCGACCGCCCGTGCCGTCGACGGTGTCGACCTCGACATCCGGCCGGGCGAGATCATCGCGCTGGTCGGTGAGTCCGGCTGCGGCAAGACGACGCTGGCCCGCTCGCTCCTCGGCCTGGTACGGCCGACCGCGGGACGCGTCAGCTTCGGCGGGAAGCCGCTCGACTACTCCTCGCGGGCCCTGAAGGCGTACCGCGGACGCGTCCAGCTGGTGCTGCAGGACCCGACCGGATCACTGAACCCGCGGCACACGGTGTACGACGCCGTGGCCGAGGGGCTGCGCATCCACGGATACGCCGGAGACGAGCGGGCGGCGGTCGCGGGCGCCCTGTCCCGGGCGGGACTGCGACCACCCGAGCGCTTCTTCCTCAGTTACCCGCACGAGTTGTCCGGAGGCCAGCGCCAGCGTGTGGTCATCGCCGGTGCCCTGGTCCTGGAGCCCGAACTCATCGTCGCCGACGAGCCGGTGGCCTCGCTGGACGCCTCCGTGCGCGGCGAGATCCTGGCCCTGCTGCTGCGCCTGCGGGCCGAACTGGGCCTGTCCGCCCTGGTGGTGACCCACGATCTGGGACTGGCGTGGAACATCGCCGACCGGGTCGCGGTGATGTACCTGGGCCGGATCGTGGAGACGGGGGACGTGGAACAGGTCCTCTCGGCGCCTCAGCACCCGTACACCCAGGCTCTGTTGTCGGTCCTCCCGGAGGCGCCGGGCGACCCGGTGGTACTCACCGGCGAACCCCCCGACCCCTCCCGTGTCCCCACCGGCTGCCGCTTCCATGTCCGCTGTCAGATCCTGGCGAACGGGGAGGCGGAACGCGCGGGCGTCGCGGACGACTGCCGGAACCGGGATCCGGGGGTGCTGGGCGGTGGCAGCGGGGAACGGGTGGCGTGCCACTGGGCACGAGCGGGAGCCGCCCGCTGACGTCGTGAACGACGGCACGATGGACTCCCGCCTGATGGTGCGGCCGATCAGGGCGCCGGAGTCCGCGGGCCGGTGACCGGTGGCTCCGCCGGACCGGGGGTTCGACTCGCCTCAGCCGGGCGCCTCGCGGATCGCGGTCTCTCCGGAGATCGTCGCGAGCCAGGTCGCGGATGGCGGATGGCGGAGTCCGCCGCACGTGATCGCCTGCCCCTCCGGCGTGACACGACCGACGGGCCCGTCACGGCCGCACCGGAAGGCGGCTTATTCGTTCGACAGTCGACCGCCGATCCGGGATGCTCACCGTCGATGACACGAACCGATACGCCCCCCGCGTGGGACGAGCGCACTCAGTTGTCCACCTTCCTCGACTACGTACGTGCCACCGCCGTCGCCAAGTGTGAGGGCGTCTCCCCCGAGGACGCCGTGAAGGCGCCGCTGCCGGGATCGCCGTTGATGACCCTGTGCGGGCTGATCAGCCACCTGCGGTGGGTCGAGTTCTGGTGGTTCCAGGTGATCTTCCTGGACGAGGAGCTCGTCGGCCCGCTCGTCGACGCCACCGACGACGACCCGGACCCGGAGATGCGGCTGGCCGTGGAGACCCCGCTCGCTCAGCTCCTCGCCGAGTACGAGGAACAGAGCGCCCGCTACCGGGAGTTGGTCGCGACCCACGACCTCGAAGACAGGGCCGGCAAGCCCATCCGCGACGGCCGCCAGGTGAACCTCCGCTGGGTGATCCTCCACCTGATCGAGGAGACCGCCCGCCACAACGGCCACATCGACATCGTCCGCGAACTGACCGACGGTGTGACGGGGCACTGACCGGTGGGTCGCGCGGGACAGCGGCGGCCCATGGTGAAAAGCCGGTTCCCGGCACCCACGGGGGGTGCCGGGAACCGGCGGAGACCAGCGGGACGTCAGGCCGCGTGGACGACGTCCTTCTCCTCGGCGAAGTGGCACGCCGACTCGTGGGCGGCCTCGGAGTCCGAGCCCCTGAAGCGCTCGGGGACCGCCAGCAGCGGCGTCTCCTCGGCGCACTTGTCCTGCGCCTTCCAGCAGCGGGTCCGGAAGCTGCAGCCGGACGGCGGGTTGGCCGGGGACGGCACGTCGCCGGTCAGGATGATCCGCTCACGGCTCTCACGGACCTCCGGGTCCGGCACCGGGACCGCCGACAGCAGCGCCTGGGTGTAGGGGTGCGTCGGATGGTCGTAGATCTGCTCGTCGGTGCCGATCTCGGCCATCTTGCCGAGGTACATGACCCCGACGCGGTCCGAGATGTGCCGGACGATCGACAGGTCGTGCGCGATGAAGATGTAGGAGAGGTTGAACTCGTCCTGCAGTCGCTCCATCAGGTTGATGACCTGCGCCTGGACGGACACGTCGAGGGCCGACACCGGCTCGTCGCAGATGATGATCTCCGGGTTGAGAGCCAGACCGCGCGCGATGCCGATGCGCTGACGCTGACCGCCGGAGAACTGGTGCGGGTACCGGTTGATGTACTCCGGGTTGAGACCGACGACGTCCAGCAGCTCCTGCACCTTGCGGCGCCGGTCGCCCTTGGGGGCCACCTCGGGGTGGATGTCGAAGGGCTCCCCGATGATGTCGCCGACCGTCATACGCGGGTTGAGCGAGGTGTACGGGTCCTGGAAGACCATCTGGATGTTGCGGCGTACGGCCTTCAGCGCGCGCCCGGACAGCTTGGTGATGTCCTGGCCCTTGTAGAAGACCTCGCCGGCCGTCGCCCGCTCCAGGTTCATCAGGAGCTTGGCCACGGTGGACTTGCCACAGCCGGACTCACCCACGATGCCCAGGGTCTCGCCCTGGTACAGGTCGAAGGAGATGCCGTCGACCGCCTTGACGGCGCCGACCTGCTTCTTGAACAGCACACCCATGGTGAGCGGGAAGTGCTTCACCAGGTTGCGCACCTGGAGGATCGGCTCGCCCCGCTCGACGGGCGCCTCGATCGCGGCGACCGACTCCTCGCCGGACCGGGCGTCGACCACCTCGACCTCGGAGACGTTCGGCGTGACGTCCTGCGGCTCCTCGTTCTTGCTGAGCTCAGCCATGGATCGTCTCCTTCCAGAAGTGGCACGCCGAACCGCGGCCGGCCAGCTCGGTGCCGTCCCGCTCGGTGACCTGCAGCAGGTCCGGGACCTGCGTACGGCAGATGTCCTCGGCCTTGGGACAGCGCGGGTTGAAGGCGCAACCGGCCGGAACGCGCAGCAGGTTGGGCGGCAGCCCCTTGATCGCGTACAGCTCCTGGCCCTTCTGGTCCAGGCGCGGGATCGAGTCCAGCAGGCCGCGGGTGTACGGGTGCGCCGGACGCTTGTACAGCTCGTGGACCGGGGCACGCTCCACGATCCGGCCCGCGTACATCACCGCGATCTTGTCCGCGACGTCGGCGACCACGCCCAGGTCGTGGGTGATCAGGATGAGACCCATGTTGTACTCGCGCTGCAGGTCGGCGAGCAGGTCCATGACCTGTGCCTGGACCGTCACGTCGAGGGCCGTGGTGGGCTCGTCCGCGATGATCAGATCCGGCTCCAGGGCCAGCGCCATGGCGATCATGATGCGCTGGCGCATGCCCCCGGAGAACTGGTGCGCGTAGTCGTTCACACGGGCGGCGGCGGCCGGGATCTTCACCCGGTCCATCAGCTCGATCGCCTTGACCTTGGCGTCCTTCTTGGACATGCCGTGGTGGACGCGGAACATCTCGCCCAGCTGGTAACCGACGCTGAGCACCGGGTTGAGCGAGCTGAGCGCGTCCTGGAAGATCATGGCGATGCGCTGACCGCGGATGCGGCGGCGCGCCTCGGCGGACATCTTGAGCATGTCCTGCCCCTGGAAGAGGATCTCCCCCTGGGGGATCCTCGCCGGCGGCATGTCGAGGATGCCCATGATCGCCTGTGCGGTCACCGACTTGCCGGAGCCGGACTCACCGAGCACGGCGAGCGTCTCGCCCGCGTGCACGTTGTAGTTGACACCGTTGACGGCTCGTACGACTCCCTCACGGGTGACGAACTCGACGTGCAGGTCACGCACTTCGAGCAGGGCGGCGTTCTCGCCGTCACGGGGCCCCGGTACCGGAGCGACTTCTTCGATGGTGGTCATGTACGCCTCCCTCAGCGTGTCTTCGGGTCAAGGGCGTTGCGGACCGCTTCGCCGAGCATGATGAATGCCAGCACCGTGATGGTGAGCATGATCGACGGGTAGAGCATGATCCACTGGGCCACCCGGATCTGGGCGCCGCCGTCCGAGATGTCGTTGCCCCAGGAGACGCCGTTCAGGCCGAGGCCCAGGAAGGACAGGGTGGCCTCCGCGCCGATGTAGACGCCGAGCGAGATGGTCGCGACGACGATCACCGGGGCCAGGGTGTTGGGCAGGATGTGCCGGAACAGGATGCGCGGGGTACTGGCACCCAGCGCCTTCGCCGCCTGGACGTAGTCGGACTGCTTGGTGGTGATCACCGCGCCGCGCATGACGCGGGCCAGCTGGGTCCAGCCGAAGAAGCCCAGGGCGCCGATGACGACCCACGCCGTGCGGTCCGGGAAGGAGTTGAGGACGACCATGGTTCCCAGCAGGAACGGGATACCGAAGAACACGTCCACGAGCCGGGACAGGATCGAGTCGATGATGCCGCCGAAGTAGCCGGCGATCATGCCGACCAGACCGCCCACGACCGTGACGAGGACCGTGGTGCCGAAGCCGACCGCTATGGAGGCCCGGGCACCGTAGATGAGCCGGGCGTAGACGCTGCGGCCCTGCTGGTCGTAGCCCAGCCACTCGGGCGAGAAGACCTTTCCGAGCTGTGGCTTCTGCAGGTAGTGCTTGGCCAGGTCGCCGTAGGCCGGGTCGGCGCTGGTGAACAGGCCGGGGAAGAACGTGATCGTCAGCAGGAACAGGATCAGCACCGACGAGACGATGAAGATCTTGTTGCGCCGCAGGTCCTGCCAGGCGTCGCCCCACAGACTGCGGGCCTTCTCGGCCTTGATTGGCTGCGGTTCGGGGGCGGGCGCGCTCAGGTCGTCCGGTGCGGCGACATCGGTTTTGGTCAGGTCAGGCATAGCGAATCCTCGGGTCAAGGACCGCGTAAAGCAGGTCGACAAGGAGGCTGGCGACGAGGTAGACGAGCACCAGGATGGTCACCAGACCCACGAGGGTGGTGCCTTCCCGGCGGACGAGCGACTGGTAGATCGTGCCGCCGATGCCCTGGATGTTGAAGATGCCCTCGGTGATGACGGCACCGCCGAGCAGGCCGCCGATGTCCGTGCCCAGGTAGGTGACCACGGGGATCATCGAGTTGCGCATCAGGTGGACGGTCACCACGCGGCGCCGGGGCAGGCCCTTGGCGATGGCCGTACGGACGTAGTCGGCGCGCATGTTCTCGGCGATCGACGTACGGGTCAGCCGGGAGACGTAGGCGAGTGACGCCGTGGCCAGCACAATCGCCGGCATCAGCAACTGACCATAGTTCGTGGCGTCGTTGACATTCGGCTCCAGCCACTGGAGTTCGTCGGCGAAGATCCACTTGAGGATGAAGCCGAGGACGAACACCGGGACCGAGATCAGCAGCAGGGTGATCAGCAGCACCGCGGTGTCGGCGGCGCGTCCGGCGTGCAGGCCGGCGAAGACACCGAGGCTGATCCCGACGACGATCTCGATGGCGAAGGCGAAACCACCCAGGCGCAGGGTCACCGGGAAAGCGTCGCCGAGCACGTCGGTGACGGGGCGTCCGCTGGCTATCTGCGTGCCGAAGTCGGCGTGCAGGATGATGCCCTTCATGTAATTGAAGTACTGCACAAAGATGTTCTGATCCAGGCCGTACTCGTGCCGCAGCGCGGCGATCACCTGCGGGCTGCCGCCCTTGTCGCCGAACAGCCCTTGGACGGGGTCACCGGGCAGGGCGTAGACCATCAGGAAGATCAGCAGGGTCGTTCCGAAGAACACCGGGATCATCTGGAGCAGTCGTCGTGCGACGTAGCGCCCCATCATGCCTCCAAAAAAAGTCACAGTGGCAGCAGACGGGCCCTTCCCCCGCGCACCGCTTCGCGATGCGTGTGGAAAGGGCCCCCCGACCGCTGCCACTGCTGTCCGGGACTCGATGTGAGCGCCCCGGACAACGGGCTGTCTTCGGTTACTTCTTCTTGACCTGGACGCCGGTCAGGATGGGGTCGCCGTCCTGACCGAACTGGACGCCCGAGACCTTCTCCGAGTAGCCCGCGTTGACCTTGTAGTACCAGAGCGGAATGCTCGGCATGTAGTTCGGGAGCTGCTTCTCGATCTCCTGGTACGCCTTCACCGAGTCGTCCAGCGTGGCGGCGCTGTCGGCGGCGGCGATCTCCGTGTCGATCGTCTTGTTGGAGAAGCCGCTCTGGTTGCCGTCCGACTTGGTGCCGTACAGGTCCCGGATGAAGTTGGCGTTCATCGGGAAGTCGAGCACCCAGCCCGAGCGGTACAGGGACTTGACCTGCTTGGCCTTACGGGCCTGGAGGTCGGCCTGGAAGTCGGGCTTCGAGTCGCCGGAGCACTTGACACCGGTGGCGTTGGTGATCGAGTTGCAGACCGCCTCCACCCACTCCTTGTGACCGCCGTCGGCGTTGAACTGGATGGTGATGGCGTTGCCCGGAACGCCGCCGCCCTCCTTGATGAGCGCCTTGGCCGCGGCCGGGTCGTACTTGGTGGCGTCACCCGCGGCGTCCGGCTCGTAGCCGAGAACACCCTTCGCGACCCAGCCGGTGGCGGGCTCACGGGTGCCCTGGAGCACGGTCTTGGTGATGGTGTCGCGGTCGATCGCCCTCGACAGGCCCTGGATGACCTTCGGGTTGATGTTCTTGAACTGCTTCGAGTAGAAGGCCGGGGCGATGGTCTGGATCGCCGAGTAGGCCTGGTCCACGGCACGGTCGCCGAGGTCCTGCTTGTAGACCGGCAGGTCCTTCGGGGCGACCTGGGTGATGACGTCCAGGTTGCCGGACTTCAGGTCCTCGTAGGCCGTCTCGGGGGTGGAGTAGTTCTTGAAGACCACGCCGCCGTTCTTCGCCGCGTTCGAGCCCGTGTACCCGGCGTACTTCTTGACCGTGATGGCCTTCTTGTGGTCCCAGCTGACGAACTGGTAGGGACCGTTGCCGACCGGCTTCTCACCAGCGGCCTTGGGGTCCTTGTAGAAGGACTCGGGCAGCGGGGAGAAGACCTGGTAGCCGAGCTTGTAGACGAAGTACGGGATCGCCTTGGTCAGCTCGATGGTGAAGGTGGTGTCGTCCACGACCTTCAGGCCGGACAGCTCGGTGGCCTTGGGGGTGCCCGACTCGGGGGCGACCGCGTCGTAGCCCTTGATGTCCGAGAACCAGAAGCTGTTGGTCTGCTTGTTCGCCGGCGCGGCGGCCCAGTTCCAGGCCTTGACGTAGGACTCGGCGGTGACCGGGGTGCCGTCGTGGAACTTCCAGCCGGACTTGAGCTTGACCGTGAAGGTCTTGCTGTCCTTGGTGTCCACCGACTCGGCGTTCATGTAGACGATCTTGCCGCTCGAGTCGTAGTCCACCAGGCCGGTGAACAACGAGTTGATCACGATGCTGCCGTAGGACTCCATGGTGTTGGCCGGCTGCAGCGGGTTCTCCGGCTCGCCGGACTCGACCGTGAACGTACCGTTCGCGTCGATCGCGGACTTGCTGCCGCTGTCGCTCTTGTTGTCGTCACTGCCACCACCGCAGGCGGTCGCACTCAGTGCCACAACCGCAGCTATCGCGACCCACTTGGCGCTTCTGGCACCGCGCATGGGTTCCTCCTCATAAGTCCATTGGTTCACCGCGAAAAAGAGAGCAGACGACACACCACCGCCACCGTTGCCGGTACCGAGAAAGCCAATGCCCCCCACGCTCGCGAGTCCGCACAGTTTGCTGTGCGTGACCCGTTGACCCGAGCTCTACGCGCCTAACTATCTGCCATGCGACATACCCGAACCACACCCACAAGGTCTCGGTTCGATCACACCTGCCACATACTTCTTCCAAAATCCGGACAAACAGTTTGCCGAAAGACCCCTGCGAAACGGACTTGTTACACATCTATCGGAAACAACTGTCCGCATTCCGGACATGGTGGAGCGGAAAATGAGTTGCGTACGCCGTGGCCGCCATACGCGCTTCCTTGGGCGGCGCCCACAGGCCTTGAACGCGGGGAGTGACATCTGACCCGTCATCAGCGCACTGCCGCGACAGGGTCTCTCGGCGGCCGAAGCCCCACGGGCCCTCCGCCGGTAGGCCGGCGACGGCACAGCGGGCGCACAGACACATGTCCCACGACCGCCGGTCGATCCCCATCCAGCAGCAGGGTAGTGCGGGCGGCACGCGTGTGAGAGCCCGCGTCTCCAATTGAAGGGTTTTCCCCCTATGCCCCAACGACGACACCGGGCACCCCCGCCGTGAAGCGGGCATACCCGGTGCGTTCGACGAAGGCCCGGCGTCAGCCGCGCCCGCCCGTACTGGCCCTGCCGGCCGTCCTAGCCGTGCTTGGCGCGGCTCGCGGTGCGACCGCGCTCCTTCTGGTCCAGCACGACCTTGCGGATACGCACGGCCTCCGGAGTCACCTCGACGCACTCGTCGTCGCGGCAGAACTCCAGGGACTGCTCCAGGGAGAGCTTGCGCGGCGGCACGATCGCCTCGAACGAGTCGGCGGCGGCCGAGCGCATGTTGGTGAGCTTCTTCTCCTTGGTGATGTTCACGTCCATGTCGTCGGAGCGCGAGTTCTCTCCGACGATCATGCCCTCGTACACCTCGGTGCCGGGATCGGTGAACAGCACACCACGCTCCTGGAGGTTCGTCATCGCGAACGCGGTGACAGCACCCGCGCGGTCGGCGACCAGCGAGCCGTTGTTACGGGTCGTCAGGGTGCCGAACCACGGCTCGTGGCCCTCGTGGATGGAGTGGGCGATGCCCGTGCCGCGCGTACCGGTCAGGAACTCGGTCCGGAAGCCGATGAGACCGCGGGAGGGGACGACAAACTCCAGCCGGACCCAGCCGGAGCCGTGGTTCGACATGTTGTCCATCCGGCCCTTGCGGACGCCCATGAGCTGCGTGACCGCGCCCATGTGCTCCTCGGGCACGTCGATCGTCATGCGCTCGACGGGCTCGTGGACCTTGCCGTCGATCACCTGGGTGACGACCTGCGGCTTGCCGATGGTCAGCTCGAAGCCCTCACGGCGCATCTGCTCGACCAGGATGGCGAGCGCCAGCTCACCACGGCCCTGGACCTCCCAGGCGTCGGGACGCTCGGTGTCGAGGACCCGCAGCGAGACGTTACCGATCAGCTCGCGGTCGAGACGGTCCTTGACCTGCCGGGCGGTGACCTTGCGGTCCTTGACGGCGGCCTTGTTGTCCGCGCCCTTGCCGGTGGCGCCGCGGCCGACCATCGGCGAGGTGTTCGTACCGATCGTCATGGAGATCGCCGGCTCGTCGACCGTGATGAGCGGCAGCGCGATCGGGTTCTCGGGGTCGGCGAGGGTCTCGCCGATCATGATGTCCGGGATACCGGCGACGGCACAGATGTCACCCGGGCCGGCCATCTCAGCGGGCCTGCGGGTGAGCGCCTCGGTCATCATCAGCTCGGTGATGCGGACGTTGGACATCGTGCCGTCGCGCTTGATCCACGTGACGGTCTGGCCCTTGCGCAGCTCGCCCTGCTCGACGCGGAGCAGCGCGATACGGCCGAGGAAGTTGTCGGCGTCCAGGTTGGTGACGTGCGCCTGGAGCGGGGCCGCCTCGTCGTAGGACGGGGCCGGGACGTGCGACAGGATCGTGGAGAAGAACGGCTCCAGGCTGTTGCTGTCGGCCGGGACGGTACCGTCCTCCGGCTTGGTCAGCGAGGCGACACCGTCACGCGCACACGCGTAGACGATGGGGAACTCGATCTGCTCCTCGTCGGCGTCCAGGTCCAGGAAGAGGTCGTACGTCTCGTTGACGACCTCGTCGATCCGGGAGTCCGGGCGGTCGGTCTTGTTGATACAGAGGATGACCGGCAGGCGCTGCTGGAGCGCCTTGCGCAGCACGAAACGGGTCTGCGGCAACGGCCCCTCGGAGGCGTCGACGAGCAGAACCACGGCGTCCACCATCGACAGACCGCGCTCGACCTCACCACCGAAGTCGGCGTGGCCAGGGGTGTCGATGATGTTGATGGTGATGACGTCCCCCCCGTCCTTCGGGTGGTACTTCACCGCCGTGTTCTTGGCGAGGATCGTGATGCCCTTCTCACGTTCCAGGTCGTTCGAGTCCATCATGCGGTCGTCGAGCGACTCGGCGGCGTGCGCGGCGAAGGCACCGGCCTGCTTCAGCATGGCGTCGACCAGTGTCGTCTTCCCGTGGTCGACGTGGGCGACGATGGCGACGTTGCGGATGTCGTGGCGCGTGGCCATAGTGCGGCGTACTCCCGGAGTTGAGGACGGCCTGCGCGTACGACTGCGTCACGCGGGCCCTGCCGGGCTGAACATGCCACGGCCTTACCCCATGGTACGGGCCCGGCGCGGCAGGGGCTCGCCGGGACGTACCGATGAGGCGACCGTCACGGTCGGGATGACGGCCTGCTGCCCGATGTGACGCCCTTCTTCAGGAAGCCCATGTCCTCGTAGACGGGGGTCTGGAAACCGAAGGCGCCCAGGTTGGCGACGTTCTTCCGCACGGCCGTGAGCTGGGGCCGCTGGAAGAGCGGAATGGATCCGCCGGCCGCCCAGATCCGGGCGTCGGCCTTCCGCACCAGGGAGGCCGACCTGCCCTCGTCCAGGGTGGCGATGGCCTGGTCGAACAGCTGGTCCACCTGGTCGGTGCCGACGCGGGTGTAGTTCTGCTCGACGTTCAGCGACCCGTCGGCGGCGGGCACCGGCTTGGCGTAGATGGGCCGCGCGTCGGTGGCGGGGAAGGCGGACGCGGGCCACGAGTAGAGCGCCAGGTCGTACTGCCCGCTGGCGATGTGGTCCCTGAAGTAGCTGTCGTCGGACACCTTGGTGATCGCGGTACGGATACCGACCCGGTCCAGCATCCGCGCGATCCGCTCGCCCACGGCCCGCAGCGTGGCGGAGCCCGGCCCCGAGGGGAGTACGAACCTCAAGGTCAGCGGCTTGCCGTCCTTGGCGAGCGCCCCGGCGGCGGCTCCGGCGGGAGCAGGGGTGCCCTTGGGCGCGTAGGCACCGGGCGCACCGCCCTGCTCCGGGTGCTTGTGGAGGGACTGCTTGCCGTCCTGGGCGAGGTCCTTCTTACCCGAACCGTCCCGGTGGTCACGGTGATCCCGGGGGTTCTGATGGTCCTCGCGGACGGGCTCGCCGTACGGCTTGTCGTCGTCGCCGACGACATAGGTGCCGTCGTCGTCATCACTGCCCTTACTGGCCTTGGGTGACGCCTTGGACGACGCCTTCGAGGAGGCTTTCGGGGAGGCCTTCGGGGAGACTTTCGGCGCGGCGGACCTGCCGCCGGCCTTCTCGCCCTCACCCCCGGCGACCTTCTCGCCGTCCTTCTTCTTCGGCTTCCCGAGCGGGCCGCCCTGCACCCACCCGGCGTCGGCGAGGAGCGCCTCCGCCTCGTCGGTGTCCTGGCCGCCGAGCGCGCCGCTGTTGTCGGCGTACGCGGCCTGCCCGGAGAGCGCGAGATGACTGCCGACGGGTACGGCGGGCAGCCCCAGCGGCTTGAGTACGAGGCCGGCGATCTCCTCGCGGTCCAGTGCGCGGGCGACCGCGCGGCGGACGCGTTCGTCGGCGAGGGGCCCGCCGGCGCCGTTGAGGGCGAGCTGGGTGTAGGCCGGTTCGAGGGACTTGCGCACCTCGAACGCGCTGAGCGACCGCTGCTGCTCGGCGTACTTGGTGGCCGCGTCGCGCTGTTTGCGCCGGGCGCTGCTCTCCGCCCCGGCGGCCTCGTCGTCGGAACCGTGCGCGAGGGCCCAGGAACGCAGGGCGCGGGCCGGGGTGAGCGCGGCGCCGGGGCCCTGGAGGGGGGTGGACTTGCCGCGCGCGGCGAGAACGATGCGCTCGGCCTCGGCGGGGTCGATCTCGGCGACGTCCACCTTGCCGCCGGCGAGCGCCTCGGTGCGCTTGTCGCGCGGTACGGCGTGCAGCACGATCCCGTCGAGCCGGGGGGCGCGCCCCCACCAGCGCGGGTTGCGTACGAGCACCACGTCGCCCTCCGCCTTGGCGACCTTCTTGAGACCGAAGGGGCCGGCGGTGACCTTGAGCTTGCGCCGCGCCCCGTCGTTGAAGGAGTCGGGGGTGCCCATGACCTCTTTGGGATACAGGGGCGAGAAGAGCGACTTCCAGTCGGCGTAGGGCCGGCTGAAGGTGACCTTGACCTCAAGGTCGTTCGCGCCGCGCTGCACCTTCTCGATACGGTCGTACCCGGCGTTGCGGGCGGTCCAGTACGCCGAGTCCTTGCCGGACAGGGCACGCCACTGGGCGGCGAAGTCGGCGGCGCCGATCTCCCGGCCGTCGCTCCAGACCGCCTGCTGGTGCAGCTTGTAGAGGACGACCTGCTTGGGCTCGGTCTCGACGACCTTGGCGGACTCCAGGAAGTCGGCGTTGCGCTGGGGCCGCCCGTTCACGTCGAGCCGGTACATCGACGGCAGCACGGCCTGCGCGATCCGGGTGGTCGTCGCGTCGGCGTCCGCCTGGAAGGTGTTGAGCGTCTCCGGTACGGAGTCCACGGCCCAGCGCAGCGTGCCGCCGTCGGCGAGCCGGTCGCGGGCGGCGGGCGCGACGTCCTGCCCGGCGAGCGGCTTGCTCTCTTCGTCCTGGTCACCGCCGCACGCGGTGAGCAGAGGCACGGCGAGCACGCCGGCGGTGAGGAAGGCGACCGAGCGCGTTACCGCGCGCAGTCCGACGCCGTGGTGGGACATCAGGTCTACCTCCGGTGGCGCGTTAATTGGCTGATCAGATGTACGGCCACTGAAGAGGAAAGGGTTCGGCGGCGGCGGGCGACACGGCGGCGCGGGGCACGAAGCCCAACCGTTTGGAGCAACAAACCTTTCCCACGCACCCACCCACCCGTTTCGGCCCGATCTCCAGCTGACCTTGAGCCTCTGGCACCGGCCCGCACCCCCTAGCCCGTCCGGCGTTTGAGGACGAGGCCCCTTCAGGGCCGAAGCGGGGGATGGGGGCGGCGCCCCCAGGGACGCGCACCCCGACGCACCCCCGCACGCCCCCTCCCTCAGCCAATCCCTGCACACCGCTTCCCACCGGCAGGTGTGACGCGCAACACTCTCAGGCGCATGAACGTCTCCACCCAGGGCCCGACCGCCCGGAAGTGAGGTCACGTCATGTCCGTGCACGACGAACTGACGTCAGTACAGCGCTGCCTGGACGACCTGTTGCGTTCGATGGGCCGCCTGGAACAGCAGATCGGCAAGGGCGGCCTGGAAATGCGCCGCCTCCGCAGCGACGCCAACCACCTGCGCGAGAGCCTCGCGCTGCTCCGCGAGGCCGCCCCCGCGCTCGCCCAGCCCCGGCGCCCCGACCTCGTGACGATCCCCGACACCCCGTACGACAACAGTCTGTGGACGGACTCGGACGACGAAGGACTCGGCGCCCACGACCGTCACGCCCCCTGAGAATCCGACCGGAGTTCTCCTTGGCCACTGAAACCGGTACCGACAGCGGTACCGATCCCCACTCCGACCCCGATCCCCGTTCCGATACGGACTCCCATCCGCGACGCGGCGGCGTACGGACCCGTACACGCGCCGCCATCGACGCCCCGCATCTGCGGACCGACCGCTGGTGGCTGGCGCCCGCCGCCACGGCCGCCGGTCTGCTGGCGTTCATCGTGTACTCGACCTGGCGGGCGTTCGCGAACGCCGACTACTACGCGGCCCCGTACGTCTCGCCGTTCTACTCACCCTGTCTGGCGGACAACTGCGCGCCCATGCGGCACGGCCCCAACGCCGATCTGTTCGGCGGCTGGTGGGGCGTCTCACCCGCGATCATCATCCTGATCTTCCCGCTGGGCTTCCGTCTGACCTGCTACTACTACCGCAAGGCCTACTACCGCGGCTTCTGGGCGTCCCCGCCCGCCTGCGCGGTGGCCGAGCCGCACAAGAAGTACACGGGTGAGACGCGCTTCCCCCTCGTCCTGCAGAACATCCACCGCTACTTCTTCTACGCGGCTCTGCTGGTCGCCTGCATCCTCACCTACGACACGGTGCTGTCCTTCCGCGACGAGCACTACCACTGGGGCCACATGGGCCTCGGCAGCCTCGTCTTCCTGCTCAACATCACGCTGATCTGGGCGTACACGCTCTCCTGCCACTCCTGCCGGCACATCGTCGGCGGCAAGCTCAAGCACTTCTCCAAGCACCCCGTGCGGTACCGCGCCTGGCAGTGGGTCGGGAAACTGAACGCCCGTCACATGCAGCTCGCCTGGGCGTCGTTGCTGAGCGTGGGCCTCGCCGACTTCTACGTGTACCTGGTCGCCTCCGGCGCCTTCGATGATCCGACCATCTTCTAGAAAAAAGGGAACAGCTTCTGATGTCCGTGGTCGACCGGCAGGAATGGGACGTCGTCGTAGTCGGCGCGGGCGGCGCCGGGCTGCGCGCCGCCATCGAGGCGCGGGAGCGTGGCGCCCGTACGGCGGTGATCTGCAAGTCCCTCTTCGGTAAGGCGCACACCGTGATGGCCGAGGGCGGGATCGCCGCCGCCATGGGGAACGTCAACAGCCACGACAACTGGCAGGTCCACTTCCGCGACACCATGCGCGGCGGCAAGTTCCTCAACCAGTGGCGGATGGCGGAGCTGCACGCACAGGAAGCACCGGACCGGGTCTGGGAGCTGGAGACCTGGGGCGCCCTCTTCGACCGGACCCGCGACGGCCGGATCTCCCAGCGCAACTTCGGCGGCCACGAGTACCCGCGCCTCGCGCACGTCGGCGACCGCACCGGTCTCGAACTCATCCGCACCCTCCAGCAGAAGATCGTCTCCCTCCAGCAGGAGGACAGGAAGGAGACCGGCGACTACGAGTCCCGGCTGAAGGTCTTCCAGGAGTGCACGGTCACCCGTGTGCTGAAAAACGGCGACCGCGTTTCAGGTGTCTTCGCCTACGAGCGTGAGACGGGCCGTTTCTTCGTCATCGAGGCCCCTTCCGTCGTCATCGCGACCGGCGGTATCGGCAAGTCCTTCAAGGTGACGTCGAACTCGTGGGAGTACACGGGCGACGGCCACGCGCTGGCGCTGCTCGCCGGGGCGCCGCTGCTCAACATGGAGTTCGTGCAGTTCCATCCGACGGGCATGGTCTGGCCGCCGTCCGTCAAGGGCATCCTCGTCACGGAGTCGGTGCGCGGCGACGGCGGGGTGCTGCGCAACTCCGAGGGCAAGCGGTTCATGTTCGACTACATCCCGGACGTCTTCAAGGAGAAGTACGCCCAGTCCGAGGCCGAGGGCGACCGCTGGTACGAGGACCCCGACAACAACCTCCGTCCCCCCGAACTGCTCCCCCGGGACGAGGTGGCCCGCGCCATCAACTCCGAGGTCAAGGCGGGGCGCGGCTCCCCGCACGGCGGTGTCTTCCTGGACGTCTCGACACGGATGCCGGCCGAGGTGATCCGGCGCCGACTGCCGTCCATGTACCACCAGTTCAAGGAGCTGGCGGACGTCGACATCACCGCCGAGGCGATGGAGGTCGGGCCCACCTGTCACTACGTGATGGGCGGTATCGCGGTCGAGTCGGACACGGCCGCCGCACGCGGCGTACCGGGCCTCTTCGCGGCCGGCGAGGTCGCGGGCGGGATGCACGGCTCCAACCGGCTCGGCGGCAACTCCCTCTCCGACCTGCTGGTGTTCGGCCGTCGCGCGGGCCTGCACGCGGCCGAGTACGCGAACTCGGTCGCCGACCGCCCACCCGTGGACGACGACCAGATCGACACGGCGGCGGCGGAGGCCCTGCGCCCCTTCTCGGCGGAGGAACCGACCCCGGGCGGGCAGAACAGCCGCCCGGCGGAGAACCCGTACACCCTTCACCAGGAGCTCCAGCAGACCATGAACGACCTGGTCGGCATCATCCGCCGCGAGGGCGAGATGGAGCAGGCGCTGGAGAAACTGGCCGAGTTGCGGGTACGGGCCCACCGCGCCGGCGTCGAGGGGCACCGCCAGTTCAACCCGGGCTGGCATCTCGCCCTCGACCTGCGGAACATGCTGCTGGTCAGCGAATGTGTGGCCCTGGCGGCGCTGGAGCGCACCGAGTCGCGCGGCGGCCACACCCGTGAGGACCATCCGGTGATGGACCGCGGGTGGCGCAACGTGAACCTGCTGTGCCAACTCTCCGATCCCGCGGCCGGGTTGGCGGCCACGGACCAGGTGAACGGTCTGATCGCCCTCACCCGCGAGACCACCGAACCCGTCCGCCCCGACCTGCTCGCCCTCTTCGAGAAAGAGGAGCTGGTCAAGTACCTCACCGACGAGGAGCTGTACGAGTGAGCAGCAGCGCAGTGAGCAGCAGCTACGAGGCCCGCTTCAAGGTGTGGCGCGGCGATGTGAAGGGCGGCGGGCTCAGGGACTTCGCGGTCGAGGTGAACGAGGGCGAGGTCGTCCTCGACATCATCCACCGGCTCCAGGCGACCCAGGCCCCCGACCTCGCCGTCCGCTGGAACTGCAAGGCGGGCAAGTGCGGTTCGTGCTCGGCGGAGATCAACGGGCGTCCCCGGCTGCTGTGCATGACCCGGATGTCGGTGTTCACCCGCGAGGAGACGATCACCGTAACTCCCTTGCGGGCCTTCCCCGTTGTCCGGGACCTCGTCACCGACGTCGGGTTCAACTACACCAAGGCCCGCGAGGTGCCGTCCTTCGTGCCGCCGGACGGAGTGGGCCCCGGTGAGTACCGGATGATGCAGGAGGACGTGGACCGCTCGCAGGAGTTCCGCAAGTGCATCGAGTGCTTCCTGTGCCAGGACACCTGCCATGTGGTCCGCGACCACGAGGAGAACAAGCCGGCGTTCGCCGGCCCCCGCTTCCTGATGCGGGTCGCGGAACTCGACATGCACCCCCTGGACGCGGCGGCGGAGTCCGGCCTGGACCGCAAGCGCACCGCCCAGGACGAGCACGGCCTCGGCTACTGCAACATCACCAAGTGCTGCAGCGAGGTGTGCCCGGAGGGCATCCACATCACGGACAACGCCCTGATTCCCTTGAAGGAACGGGCGGTCGACCGCAAGTACGACCCGCTGGTGTGGCTGGGCTCGAAGATCAGGAGGCGGTCGGAGAGTTCATGAGTCCAGGCGGCCATGAGCTCCGGAGAGGCCGGCGCGGGTGAGCTTCTTGCATGCCGCGCCGGTCACCCGTCGACGCGCTCCCGCGCACCCAGCACCTGGAGGTAGGCGCCCGCAATGATCATCAGTATGGCGGCGACGGGCGCGATGTCGCCGAGGACCCGGTGTCCGACGAACACGTGCAGCGCGCCGTACGACATCATCAGCAGCATGCCCAGGCCGAAAAGCATCGTTCCGTAGCCCCACAGCTCGGGTCGCACGGTCCGGTTTCGCAGCCATGGCAGCAGCCAGCCGGTTCGGGCCGCCACCGCACCGCTCACGACCTGACCGCCCAGCAACAGCGCGGCCGTCCCCAGCAGGTACTCGTTCACATCCCCCGCCCCCCTTCGAACACGTCTGCGGGGACCTTACCCATTCTTTCCCTCCCGCCACCCCTGCCCCGCCCCGGTCGCGCAGCCGCGATCACCCCCATACGCTCACAAACGTGACGCCCTTTCCTACGAGGGGCCGGCCGCGGCGAGCCGCCTCCCACATACCCGTGCGCGTGGCGCACACCGCGCTGGGCGGGGTGATCGGATTGATGTGGCTGGTGCTGCCCGGGGTGACGGCGGACCACGAGAGGTACGAGGGGTACGAGGTGCCCGTGCCGGTGGTCGGCAGCGCACCGGCCGTGCCCGACGGCTCCGATGCCTCGGCCGACGCGGCCCCGGAGGAGAAGTCCTCCACCGGCGATCTGGTCCTGCCCCTCGTGGTGGCGGGCGCGGCGGTCGCGGTGGCCGCGTACGGCTACGGCCGCCGCAGACGCCGTACCAGGACCCGTACGACTCCGGCCGCCCTGCCTCCTGCCGCACGGCCCACGACGCCCGAACTCGACCGGCAGGCCCGCAAGTCGCTGGTCGCGGCCGACGACTGTGTGCGCACCAGCCGTGAGGAACTCGGCTTCGTGGAGGGGCTGATCGGGGCTGAGACGGTCGCGCCGTTCACGGAGGCCGTGCGGTACGCCGAGGCCGAGCTGTCGGCCGCCTTCCAGCTGCGCCAGGCGTACGACGACAACCCGACGGACGCCTCCCGGAGCGCCCTCGACGAGATCGTCGCCCGGTGTGTGGACGCGGGGCGGCGACTGGACGCGGAGGCCGCCGGCTTCGACCGGCTGCGCGTCCTGGAACAGGACCTGAGCGGCGCGCTCAGACACGCCGAGGTGCGCTTCCGGGAACTGACCGGCCGTACGGGGGCCGCCGAGGCCACTCTCGCCGACCTGGGCGAGCGGTACGCGCCCGCCGCCGCCCTGTCCGTCGCCGGTCAGGTCGAACAGGCGAAGGACCGGCTGGTGTTCGCCACGACCGGGCTCAACCGGGCCCGTCAGTCCGCCGACCTGGGCGAACCGGACAGGGCGGTGCTGCATCTGCGCGCCGCAGAGGGCGCGATCGCCCAGGCCGAGGTGTTCGTGGACGGCGTCGACCGCCTCGTGTCCGCACTGGCCGCCGCCGCGCAGGCGGTTCCTGACGCGCTGGACGAGGTGGAGGCCGCGGTCGTGGAGGCGCGGGAGCGGCTGGCCGAGGGCGTGCGGGCGGGGGTGCCCGACGGTGCGCTGAAGGGGCATGTCAGTCGCGCGGGGGCCGCGCTGGCCGCCGTACGGGAGGAGGCCGCCGCCGGGCCCTACGACCCGCTGGACGCCCTGCGCCGGGTCGCGGTGGTGGCCGCGCCCCTCGGGACGGTGCCCGGTGCCGTGCGGCTCGTCGCACGCCTGGCCACCGACGCCGCCGACGGCTTCGTGGGCACGCACCGGGGCGCGGTGGGCGCCGAGGCCCGGACCCGGCTGGCCGAGGCGCGCCGGCTGCTGGACCGGGATCCGGCGGAGGCCGACGTCTTCGCGCTGCGGGCCCGCGAACTGGCCGAGCGGGATGTGCGCGCGCACGGGAATCCGTACGGCGGGCGGCCCGAGCACACGAACGGGGTCGCCGGGGCGGTCCTCGGCGGGATCCTGCTCGGGGATCTGCCGGACGCGGCGGCCGAGGCGCTGACCGGCGGCGCGCCGGGTTCGTTCGGCGGTCCCGCAACGCGTGCGCGACGGGGCCTCGCGTCGCCTCGTAAGAACTCGCCGGGAATTCCGTAAGGAAAGGAGGGGCGTCGCCCGCCGGAACGGGCTCGTCGGAACAGGCTCTCGTCAGAACAGGCTGAGGAGCGCCTCCGCCGGGTCCGCGAGGACCGTTCCCGCGTCCGGCAGCGGGAGTTCGAACCACACCGTCTTGCCGCGCGGGGTCCGGCGGGAGCCCCAGGCCGCGCTGAGCAGGCCGACCAGCTGGAGTCCGCGTCCGCCCTCGTCGGTGTCGCGGGCGCGGCGGCGGCGCGGCTGGACGAGGCCGGCGTCCCACACCTCGCACACCAGCATGCGGTCGAGGAGGAGGCGGAGGCGGATCTCGCCCTCGCCGTAGCGCAGGGCGTTGGTGACCAGCTCGCTGACCAGCAGCTCAGTGGTGTCGATGAGGGCTTCGAGGCCCCAGGCGGTGAGCTGGGTGCGGGTGTACTCGCGGGCGCGGCCCACGCTGCGCGGTTCGCGCGGCAGGGTCCAGTCGCCGACGGAATCGGCGGGCAGCCCCTGGACACGCGCCATCAGCAGGGCGATGTCGTCCTCGCCGTGGTGGGTGTCGAGGGTGCTGAGGACGTGGTCGCAGACGTCCTCCAGTTGCTGGGAGGGGTCGCGGAGGGCGCCGACGAACGCCTGCAGGCCCTCGTCGAGGGGGTGGTCGCGCGATTCGACCAGTCCATCCGTGTAGAGCGCCAACAGCGAACCTTCGGCCAGTTCGACCTCCACCTCCTCGAACGGCTCGCCGCCGACACCGAGCGGCATGCCCGGCGGCACGTCCAGCATCAGCGCGTCCTCGCCCGGTTCGACGAGCACGGGCGGCAGATGGCCGGCGTTGGCGAAGGTGCACCTGCGGGTCACCGAGTCGTAGACCGCGTAGATACAGGTCGCGAGGTACACCTCTGCGAGGTCGGCGTCCTTGGGCTGGCGGGCGGCGCGAGTGGCCTGCTGGACGCCGCCGGGGGTGCCGAGGCCGCGCGCGATCTCGTCCAACGCCGAGAGGACCTCCGCCGGTTCGAGGTCGAGAAGCGCCAGGGTGCGGACGGCGGTACGGAGTTCGCCCATGGCGACGGCGGCGCGCAGCCCGCGTCCCATCACGTCGCCGACCACCAGGGCGGTCCGGTTGCCGGGAAGTTCGATGACGTCGAACCAGTCACCGCCGACCTCGGTGGCCGCGTTTCCGGGCAGATAGCGGCAGGCGATGTCGAGGCCGGAGGCCTCCGGGTCGCCCGGGGGCAGCAGGGAGCGCTGGAGGATCAGCGCCCGCTCGTGCTCACGCCGGTAGAGCCGGGCGTTGTCGATGCAGACGGCGGCCCGCGCGGCCAACTCCCAGGCCAGCGCCCGGTCCCGCTCACCGAACGGCTCACTGCCCTTCGTACGGGAGAACTGCGCGAGGCCGACGACGGTGTCGTGGGCGACCATCGGGACGGCAAGCGTGGACTGGATGGCGCCGTTGTCCTCGGCGGGGACGAACTGCGGGCGGGCGGTGCGCAGGGCGTCCGCGCAGGGCGAGTTGAACGGGAAGTGGTGCACGGCGCCGACGCTCACGGGTTCCTGGCCGCCGGCGAAGGGCGCGTCGGAGACGGCGCTGGCGAAGGCGACACGACGGAGTTCGGCGCTGCCGTCGGCGAGCCCCGGCGGGGTCTCGTCGCCTGCCAGCAGCCCCTGGTAGAGGTCGACGGTCGCGAGGTCGCAGAAACCGGGGACGACGACGTCGAGAAGCTCGCGCGCTGTCGTCTCCAGGTCCAGGGAGTTCCCGATGCGGGAGCCGGCCTCGTTCAGAAGGGCGAGATTGCGCCGTGCGGCGGCGGCCTCGCGGGCGGCGGCGCGGCGGGCGGTGATGTCGGTGCCGAGCCAGGCGACACCGATGGGGCGGCCGGTGCCACTGTGCACGCGGTACAGGTTGATCGACCAGTGCCGGCGCTCGTCGGAGCCGGGCACGACGCCCGTGATGTGCATGTCCGTTATCGAGTCACCGGTCTCCAGGACCCGACGGAGCGTCGCCGAGACCCGCTCGGCCTCGGGAGAGCGCAGGTAGTCGTACACACCGCGGCCCCGGTGGTCGTCGACATCGCCGCCGTAGATGGAGGCGAAGCGCTGGTTGGCGCGCCGGACGCGGAGATCGGTGTCGATCAGCAGGAAGCCGAACGGAGATTGTCCGAAAATCGCCTGCGAGGCGGCGAGGTCGGTCTCGATCTGCCTCAGCGTGCGGACATCGACGACGATGCATACGGCGGCCCTCTCGCCCTCCTCCGTCCGCGTCGGCATCACATAGACCTCGGCGAGCCCCTCCCGGCGGCCCTCCTCACCCGGTTCGGGATCGCGGACGCGGAACGGGACCACGCCGGTCCACTCCCGGCCGTCGAGGATCTCCGCCATCTTCCGCTGGCCGCGCTCGCGCAGATCGGGGTCGATGAAGGCCTCGATGGGGTCCATCCCCACGGCCCGTGCGGCGGAGATCCCGAAGATCTTCTCGGCGCGCAGGCTCCACTGGTCGACGAGGCCGTCGGGACCGATGGAGAAGGACGCCACCTTGATGTAGTCGTAGATCGAGCCGGGAGGGCTGCTCTGCCACATGGGGTCACCTGTCACATCACGCGCGTGGTCCTGCGCGGTGTCACGTGTCGTGTCGTGCACCGGATCGCCCATGGTGTCACGCGTGGTTTCACGTGTCGCATCGCGTATCGCGTCACCGCCGACGGGGCCCCCGGCGCCCGGCGCACGGCGTGACACACCGGTCGCGGCATCACCCGCACCCGCCGCACTCGCGCCGCCCGACGGGTCCTTGGACTCCGTGGCCTTCGCTGGTATCTCGCTCACGCGAACCGTCCCCTCCAGCTCACCGCGTCCGGCACCGGTCACCGGGGGCGGCTGCCCGCAGTATCCAGCACTACGGCGCCCCACAACACGGTGTTCACGATCACGGGACAATCCCGATGCTTTTCGGACCGGCCCGCGACAACACTCCCAGTCTTCTAACCAGGGGACCACGGGTCGAACCTCTATTGATGACAACTGCCAGTGGCCTGAACCACATGGTCAACGGTCCGGGCACGGGCGTTCATCCCGGTACCGACAGTTCGAACCACACCGTCTTGCCCGCGTCGGCGGGGCGGGTACCCCAGCGACTGGACGAGTGGGCCACCAGTTGGAGTCCCCGCCCACCCTCCTCCTCGGGGCCTGCGGCACGCTCGCGGGGCGGGTCGGGCAGCGGGTCGGAGACCTCGACCAGGAGTGTGGCCACACTCTCGGCGGGCCGCACCAGCCGTACGCCGATGGGCCCCGCGGCATGTCTCAGGGAGTTGGTCACCAGCTCGCTGACCAGCAGCGCGGCGATGTCACCGAGGGCGTCGAGCCCCCAGTCGCACAGTTGGCCACGGACGACCGTACGGGCTCCGCGGACGGCGCCGGGCTCCGCGGGAAAGCTCCACTCGGCACAGTCGCCTTCGGTGTCGATCACGCCGATCACTTCCCAGGCAAGCGACCCACCCATGTCCGGTTTCATGGGATTAATAGGCACATACCCGGTATTCGATACCGGTTACCGCCCCCAGAGGCGCACTGTGGCACGAACGGCGTACGGGGCGCGCGCACCAGGCGCCCCACAGGTCCCACGAGCCGCCCGTCAACCCCGCGAGCGTCACCCGAGCCGGGCGAGCACTTCCCGCACCGCCGGCACGTCCTGATCCAGCCAGTCCACGTCCCAGATCTCGGCCGGGGTCAGCCAGCGCAGTTCGTCATGATCCTGGAGGGGCTTCGGCTCGGCCGAGCCCGCCGCGAGCCGCGCGGTCCAGACCCGCAGGACGTACGGCACCCTCAGGGGCCACTCCCCCGGGACGCGCTCGACGGGGTCCGCGTCGATGCCCAGTTCCTCACGGAGTTCGCGCACGAGGGCGTCCTCCGGCGCCTCACCCGGTTCGACCTTGCCGCCGGGCAGCTCCCAGCGGCCCGCCAGCTCGGGGGGTGCGCTGCGGCGGGCGGCGAGAAGGCGTCCGTCGCGCAGCAGGGCGGCGCCCACGACCACGACCAGCCCCTTGGCCACACGCTCCGAACCCGCCGCCGGTTCCGTCCGTTCCGTCATGGGCCGGAGCCTACGGGAGCCGGATCACCCGGCCCGGGTCACCCGGATCCCCGGGTTCCGTTCTGCCCGATCCGCTCGACCCAGTAGAGCTGTTTGTGGCCGCGGTCGTCGAGGCTGTCGGCGATCTTCTGGGCCTCCGCACGGGTCGCGTACCGGCCCACGCGGTAGCGATTGCCGTTGTCGTCCTGCCGTATGACGAGCCAGGGAAGAGTGATCGTCCCGTCGCTCATGGAGCCCCTCCACTTCCCGCCCCCGGCTTGCGCCGCGCCCCGCCCACCAAGGAAACCGCAATCCGCATATGCCCGAGCCTACGCCTTACCTTTACGCAGCGAACACGGCTTTTCACAAAGAGATACACCAACCGGCCAGCGACGCGGGGCGCACGACGTCGAACGCGCCGTCGAAAGAGCACGGTGTGTCCGGTCAGTGGCCCACCGCGCCCCTCGGGACGACCTGCGAAAACGGCCAGAATCCAACGGCCCGGCGGACGGCGTCGGTTGGCGGGGCGGCGGTGCAGGGGGAGCGTTCGGGAGGTCAACCGCCCCTGGGTGTGGGCTGCTTCACGGGATCCGGGAGCGGCGGGGTTACTTCACCGGCAGGTGGTACGCCACCTGGTAGCGGTCCGCGGGGATCACGACATCGGCCGTCTCGACCGGGCGCCCCGAGGCGTAGTACGTGCGCTGCACGACGAGCACCACATGCCCGGGGACACCGCCGAGGGCCTGCAGTTCCTCGGCGAGGCCGGGGCGGGCGCCGACCTCCTCCGTGACGTTGTCCACGATCACGTCGATGGCCGCCATGCGTTCGACGACCCCCATCCCGCCGAGCGGGCCCTCCTCGGGCAGCATCACCGGCGTACGGCCGGTGACAGCGAGGGGCTCCCAGGAGGTGGACAGCATCATCACCTCGCCGGCGTCCCGGAAGACGTACTTCGTGCGCATCACGCGGTCGCCGGGGAGGAGGGAGAGCCGCTCGGCGACGGCGCCGCTCGCCCCGGTCTGCGCGCTGCTGGACTCCCAGGTGCCGCGCGCCTCCGCGTCGGACTGTTCCTGGCGGAACGGTGTCGCGCCGCCGTCCGGACGGAAGCCGGAGCGGGCGATCCGGCGCGGCACGGGCCGCTCGCGGACATACGTGCCCGACCCGGAGCGGCCTTCGACGAGGCCCTCGGCCATGAGCACCTTGCGGGCCTCCAGCGCGACCGTGTCCGAGACGCCGTACTCCTCCCTGATCCTGGCCTGGGAGGGGAGGCGGGTGTGCGGTGGCAGTGAACCGTCGACGATCTTGTTTCGTAGATCACCCGCGACACGCAGGTAGGCCGGCTGCTCACCGAATGTCACGGGCCGCTCCCATCAGGTTGTACAGACAGCGACAGCGTGGCAACCATGGGTTGTGACATGCAAGCAAAGGCCAGAGAATCACTCGATGTGATGACTTACGTCGCCGGAGGGCATTGGACGGGCCGGACGCGGACATCCGCGCAGGCGCGACGCAGGCAGGTTCTCCCCGTTCCGGCAGCCGTCACACCCGCGCTCACGCCTCGATGCGGGTGCCCCCTTCGTCCCCGCCACCGCCGTCTCCGCCGCTGCCGCCCTCCGGGTCGTACGAGGGCGGGGTCGTCGCGAGCCCCAGCGCCTTGCGCGGGGTGACCGTACGGTCGACGTCGAGCAGCGCGCTGCCGGTGTCGTAGTGGTCGTAGAAGGTGTCGGCGTCGGTGGCCTCGGCGGCCTTCGCCCACTCCTTGCGCGCGCTGCGCAGGTCCTTCACCAGGGCGGCGACACTGGGTGAGGCGGCAGCGGCGAACCGGTGTTCGGTGAGCAGGCGCGTCTGCTCGTCGAGGGCGTCCGTCACCCGCCGTGCCCACGCCTTGTGGCCGGGCAGGTCGTCGTCGACGTACTCCTCGTCGGGCGCCGTGTCCATCGCCGCGTTGAGGACGTGGGCCGCCTTCAGGTACGCCAGTTGGTCGGAGTCGAGCGTCGTCTCGTCCTTGCGCAGCGAGCCGCTGAGGGTGCCGTTCGGGTCGACACTGCCGAAGACGCAGGTGACCTCGCGGTCACCGAGGCGCCAGCTCTGGCTGGTCGGGGTGAGGTAGTAGACGTCGGCTTCGTCGGGCAGGGCCCAGGCGTCCATCGCGTACTGGTCCTCGAGGGCGTAGCACTTGTCGTCGGCGACCTCGGTGACGCGGTCGTCGCCGGGGAAGGCACCGGCCGGCAGCTTGAAGGCGGCGAACACCTCGCCGTCGTGCGTGCCGGCGCAGGGGACCTTGTCGACGTCGTAGGTGAAGCCCTCCAGGGAACCGTCCGGCGAGTCGAAGCAGTCGCCCTTGACGAGGGAGAAGCTGCTGTTGTTCTCCTTGGCGGCGTCCTTGAAGCCGTCCCAGGCGTCGGACAGGCCGCCGGTGCCGAGCAGCAGCGCCCACAGGGCGAGACCGACCGTCGACAGCACGGATCCGGCGATCGCCATGCCCTTCCCGCGCTCGCCCTTCTTCCGGATCTGCACGAGCGCGACGATCCCGAGAACGAGGCCGAGGGCGGGCAGGAAGCAGAGGATGCCGAGGACGAGGGAGGCGATGGCGAGGCCGTTGACGGGGGTCGGGCGGTTGTACGGGGAGTAGGCCTGGGGCCAGGGGGCGTAGGGGCCCTGGGGGTACGGACCCTGGGGCTGGGGTTGGCCCGGATACGAGGGGTACGGCTGCGGCGCCGGTGGCTGGTCGGGTCCGGGGGGCGGGGGTATGGCCACGAGTGCCGGGCTCCTCGTCGGGTGATGTGAACTGGCGTGCGACTTCGCGCATGGTAAGGGAGTTTCGCCCCCGCCGCCCCTACCCGTCCCGTCCCTGGGGGCTGCCGCCCCCAGACCCCCCGCTCCGGCCCTGAACGGGCCTCGTCCTCAACCGCCGGACGGGCTGGGAGTGCCCGGGCGCGGGCTGAAGAGGTGCAGCAAATGGGCGGGCGGGTGGGAACCCCCGTACGCAACTACTCTGCGTGCATGACCCCACTGCCGGACTGTTACTGCCCCACGGACGGCACCCGCGTCCCCGGCGGGACCCTCACCTGGTGCTGTCCCCTCTGCCGAGGCCCCCTGGACCTCGACTTCGCGCCCACCCCGGCGCCCCTCAAGTCCCTCGTGGGCAGGGTCGACTCCCTCTGGCGCTACGCGGAGACGCTCCCTCTCTCCACCCCCGCCACCACCCTCGGCGAGGGCCGCACCCCCCTCGTGGAACTGCGCGACGGCATCTCGGCCAAGCTCGACTTCCTGATGCCGACCCTCTCCTTCAAGGACCGGGGCGCGGTGCTCCTGGCCGAACTGGCCCTCCGGCTGAACCCGCGTCAGGTCATCGCCGACAGCAGCGGCAACGCGGGTACGGCGATCGCCGCGTACTGCGCCCGCGCCCGGTTGCCCTGCACGGTGTACGTCCCCGAGGGCACCTCCGCGAAGAAGCTGGAGCAGATCGAGGCGCACGGGGCCCATGTGAACCTGGTCGACGGGGACCGGGAGGCCACGGCGGCAGCGGCCCGCGAGGCGGCGGACGCCCCGGGCACGTTCTACGCCTCCCACGTCTACAACCCGTACTTCCTGCACGGCACGAAGACGTACGTCCACGAGCTGTGGGAGGACATGGGAGGCCGCCTCCCGGACGTCGTCGTCGTGCCGGTCGGCAACGGCACCCTGCTGCTGGGCGCGGCACTGGCCGTCGCCGAACTGCACTCGGCGGGCCTCATCGACCGGCGCCCCGCGCTGTACGCCGTGCAGGCCGCGGCGGTCGCCCCGCTGGCGCACGCCTGGACGGAGGGCGCCCCCGACCTGACCGGCATCGCCCCGCCCCCGGCCTCACCCACCCTCGCTGAGGGCATCGCGATCCCCAACCCGCCCCGGGCCCGCCAGATCCTGCGGGCGGTACGCGACTCGGGCGGTACGTTCCTGACGGTGACGGAGGATCAGATCCGGCACGCGCAAAGGGACTTGGCGTCCCAGGGGCTGTACGTGGAGTCGACCGGCGTGGCCTGCTGGGCGGCGGTACGGGAGGGAGCACTCGGCGCGCGAACAGCGGTGGTGCCGTTGTGCGGGGCGGGACTCAAGACAGGCCTGGCGCCGCCGGTCTGACGCCGGCCCCGCAGCCGGCCCGACCCGGCTCAGGCGCTGTCGAACCCCGTCGCCCGCGCCCGCTTCTCCCACCCGGTGACATCACCCCGTACCTGCTCGAGATGTTCGAGTACGCCGGTGACCGCGTCGTCGCCGAGGGGCAGTCGCAGCGGTGTGTCCGGGGCGTCGAGGGCGGCGAGGATCAGGGCCGCCGCCTTCGCCGGGTCGCCGGGCTGGGTGCCGTCGCCCTCGGTGACCATCCGGCGGGTCGCGCCGACCGTGCGGACGTAGACGCCGAAATCCCGGCTGGCGCCCGCCCGGCCGCTGTCGAACAACTCGGTCCTGAAGGCCCCGGGTTCGACGATCAGCACCTTGATCCCGAACTGCCGGACCTCCGCCGCGAGCGCCTCGGACATGCCTTCGAGCGCGAACTTCGTCGCGCTGTACGCCCCGAAGCCCGGCGCGGAGAGCTGTCCGCCCACGCTGCTCATCTGCACGATCGCACCCGAGCCCCGCTGTCGCATATGCGGCAGCACGGCCCGTACGAGTGCGGCGGGTCCGAACACATGGAGGTCGAACAGGCTGCGCAGTTCGGCGTCGGTGGTCTCCTCGACGGCGCCGACGTGTGTGCGCCCCGCGTTGTTGACGAGTACGTCGATCCGCCCGTGCCACGCGACGACGTCCTCCACGGCGGTCCTGACCGCGGCGAGGTCGGTGACGTCCAGGCGCAGCGCCTGGACCTGTTTGGGGTGGGCGGCCACAAAGCCGTCCAGCGCGCCCGTCCGGCGTGCGGCACAGACGACCACGTCTCCCGCGGCGACCGCCGCCTCGGCGACGGCCCGCCCGAAGCCGCTGCTCGCACCGGTGATGAACCAGACCCTGCTCATGAGGTCAGCCCTCCCGTAGACCACTGTCCGCTCACTGCTCCAACCCGCTCAGATGCACCGGCAGCAGCCTAGACGGACAGCGGCACCCGCAGGGGGCGCACACCGCCACACGGCCGAAACGGGCACCGGCCGGCTTCAGTCCTCGCCCCTGACGACGTTTCCCTCGGCTCCTCGCCAGGACTCCCCGGCGTCCCCGTCGAACGTGGCCCGCACGCAGGTACGCACGCCGCGTCCGCGCAGTCGGCGGGCCCTCGCCCAGCCGGTCTCGGCCCTGCGGACAGTGGTCCTCGTCTTCCTCGCCTCGGCACTCACGTGCTTCATCTTCCTTCTGCGTCCGGCCCGTTGGGGGTCCACGTCGATCTTCTGGCACCGGTTTGCCCGGTTGCGTCCCCGGGTCCCCGTCCCCGGCCGTGGGAAACATGCCCACGGCCCGACGGCCCGCGCACCTCGCGCGCCGCGTCAGGTGTCGGCTCCGACGGCATGGCTCTCGGACCGGGCGCCCTGGAGCTGGTGGCGGGCGACCTTCAGGGCGTCGGCGATGTCACGGGTGCCGGTGGCGACGCACAGGGTGTAGGAGACGTCGTTCAGCCGATGGAGCAGCTGGGCGTTGTCCTCCTGGTCGTGCCCGGCCCGCAGGATTTCGTACTGCTCGAGCAGGTCGGCGAGGACGGTGGGGTGGGCCATCAACATGAGAGCTCTCCCTTGACGAGGCGGGGGGTTGCGGCGAGAGGGGTCCGGGCGACGCGCACCCGGGGGCGGCCTCAGCGGCCGCTCCCGCGGTGGGCCTGTGATCCCAGGCACCTGCGAACCAGGTGCCCCAGCTTTCACGGCTCAAACAGGCCCCCGCCAGGCAAGGTGCTGTCACCACGCACCTGTCGCGTGCCTCGTGGTGATGCCGGACCCGTCCGTGTGGACCACCCCGGCGGGGCACTCCGAGGAGTCGCTCGACGCGCCCCGCCACAAGTGGGCCGACCGCGCCGCATCCCGCCCGTCCACGGCCGAGGAGCAGTCCCCGTGCCCGAGAACCCCGTTGCCAAGCATCCCCGCCCCGACTTCCCGCAGCAGGCCCAGCGGCATCCCGGGTGGACCGGCCCGACGGACCCGCCTCCCGACCACGGCGAGGACTCCTACGAGATCAGCGGACTCCTTCACGACCGCAAGGCGGTGACCTGCGGCGCTTCCGGCATCGGCCGCGCCGTGGCCCTCGCCTACGCCCGCGAAGGTGCCGACGTGCTGTTCACCCACCTGCCGGAGGAGGACCGGGACGCCGCCGAGACCGTGCGCCTCGTCGAGGAAGCGGGCCCAAGTCCCTCCGGCCCGGCCGACCCACCCGATGCGTCGGGCCCGTCCCGGCGCCGTGGAGCGGCTTGCCGGGACGGGCCCGCCGTCGTGGTCGGCGGCCAGGGGAGGGGGCTCAGCCGTCCTTGCCCGTGGCCTTGCGGACCGCGTCCCTGGTGCGGTCGACCAGTGCGGCCACCGGGCCGAGTGCCATGGTCCTCTTCGCCGACTCGGTACCCGGGTGGGGGCGGGTGGGGCCATGGCCTCGGCCGCCTTGAGCTCCGCCTCGGTCTGCGAGCGGTACTCGCGGCCGAACATCTCCTGGTGCTGGACCATCACCCGCTCGCTGGGCGGCTCCTCACCGCCGTGGATCTGCTCCTGCCTCCGCCGCTCCGCCGGTTACAAGCTGCGCACCGACCACGCCGATCCCCGCGCCACAACTTCAGCTCCCTGCCGCGCATCCGCTCCGAATCCCCCGCCTTCGACCTGCATCACCCGGAGTTGGCGAAGCTCGACCAGCGTGAGGACACCGGCAAACGCGACGTCCTGGACGCCGAGGGCCACGAAGGCAAACAGGGGTGCGGGCCGCGTTTCCGGCGGGGGCCGAGGGGCACCCAGGGACCCATGCATCAGAGTCGTCGTCCCCCGCTCGCCGACAGTTCGCTCGCCCTCCTCGCCAAGGGGTACGCCTGGCTGCCGGACCGCCGGCGCCGTACCGCGAGTCCCGTCGTGCGCACCCGGTTGATGGGACAGCACGCCATCGCCCTGCACGGGCCGGAGGCGGTGCGGTTCTTCTACGACGAACAGCATGTGGAACGGGCTACGGCGCTCCCCGGCCCCGTGGTGCACACCCTGTTCGGCCAGGGAGCCGTGCACACCCTGGACGGACAGGCCCACCGCATCCGCAAGGGCATGTTCCTCTCCCTGCTCACCGGGGCGCAGGCGGTCGCCGGGGTGGTGGAGGACGTCACCGAGGAGTGGGACCAGGCCGTGGTGTCGTGGTCCGGCCGTGAGTCGGTCGTCCTCTTCGACGAGGCGAGCCGCATCCTCACCCGGGGTGTCTGCCGGTGGGCCGGCCTCCCCCTCGCCGACGCCGACCAGGTGGCCGGGGACCTGGTCGCCATGGTCGACGGTTTCGCCACTGCGGGCCCGCGCCACTTGCGGGCCCGGCGCGCGCGGGCCCGCAGTGAGGCGTGGCTGAGCGGTCTGGTCGAGGACGTACGCCGGGGAACCGTCACCGCGCAGGCCGGCTCGGCGCTGGACGTGGTGGTCCTGCACCGGGACGCCGACGGCGAGCACCTCGACCCGCACACGGCCGCCGTCGAACTGCTCAACGTCATCCGTCCGACCGTCGCGGTGTGCTGGTTCGTCGCCTACGCCGCTCACGCGCTGCACCGCGCGCCCGGCATCCGGGAGCGACTGGCCGAGGACGACACCACGTACGCCGTGGCCTTCGCCCACGAGGTGCGGCGCTTCTACCCGTTCGCCCCCTTCCTCGGCGGCCGGGCCGTCACCGATCTGGTGTGGCAGGGAGAACCGATCCCGTCCGGGGCGCTGGTCCTGCTCGACCTGTACGGGCAGAACCACGATCCCGGCCTCTGGACCGATCCGTACACCTTCGACCCGGGGCGCTTCCTGGAGCGGCCGCCCCAGCCCGACGAACTGATCCCGCAGGGCGGCGGCGACCGTGTCACCGGGCACCGCTGCCCCGGCGAGGACCTCACGATCGCGCTGCTGCGGGCGCTCGGGCCACGCCTGGCCCGGCTGGAGTACGCCGTGCCCGCACAGGATCTGAGGATCCCGCTGAACCGCGTGCCGGCCCGGGTGCGCAGCGGGTTCATCATCGAGGAGGTCCACGTACCGGCACGGCTCGCGGGCTGACGACGTCGGAGGAACGCCGTCACGCGCGGCACCGTCACGCGCGGCACCGTCACGCGCGGCACCGTCACGCGCGGCACCATCACGCGCGGCACCATCACGCGCGGCACCATCACGCGCGGCACCATCACGCGCGGCACCATCACGCGCGGCACCATCACGCGCGGCACCATCACGCGCGGCACCATCACGCGCGGCACCATCACGCGCGGCACCATCACGCGCGGCACCATCACGCGCGGCACCATCACGCGCGGCACCATCACGCGCGGCACCATCACGCGCGGCACCATCACGCGCGGCACCATCACGCGCGGCACCATCACGCGCGGCACCATCACGCGCGGCACCATCACGCGCGGCACCATCACGCGCGGCACCATCACGCGCGGCACCATCACGCGCGGCGCGTCGTACAGCTGGCCGCTGTACGACGCGCCCTGCCCGCGGCGGGCCTCTGTCGGTCAGTCGGCGGCCGTGCCCCGGTTCAGTCGGCGGCCGGCGGTCACGGCCGCGCCCGCCTTCGGCGAGTCACCCCAGCCGCCGGTGACCGATTCACGGCAGTGTGACCGCACGTCCCGGGGTACTCGGCGGGCGTCGCACGTCACGCCGGCGTGCTTTCGACCCCAAGGGAAGTGCTCCCATGTACGACCGCCCGAACCGAACGGACACGGATCTGCTCGGCATCTACCTCAACGACCATCTCGCCGGAGCCACCGTCGGCACGGACCGGTCCCGGTCGCTGGCCGAGTCCGAGGCCGAGCGGGACCCGGCACTCGCCGACGCCGTGGGGCCGATCTCCGACGAGATCGCCGAGGACCGTGCCGACCTGTTGCGGATCATGCGGTCGCTCGACATCCCCGTACGCCGCTACAAGATCGTCGCGGGCCGGCTGGCCGAGCGTGCGGGTCGCCTCAAGCCCAACGGCCGGATCGTCCGGCGTTCTCCGCTCGCCCCCGTGCTGGAACTGGAGCTGCTGCGGCTGGGCGTGGAGGGCAAGGCCGCCGTCTGGCGGACGCTGCGCCGCCTGGCCGACACCGACGACCGCCTCGACCCCGTACACCTCGACGGCCTCCTCGGCCGCGCCGACCGGCAACTGGACACCCTGGAACAGCTGCGCCTGCGCCAGGTCGACGAGACCTTCCAGCCGCCCCGGGCCGAGGCCCTGACCGCGTCCCAGGGGTCGTCAGGCTCCTGAGCGATCGGCGCCCCGGCCCTCGCCGTCAGTGCCGAGCCGTGCGCGCCGGCCCGTCACGGCCGACCGTCAGCGGCGCCGGGCGGTACGGGACGTAAGCCGCCCCGTCCAGACCGAGCGCGGTGGCCGAGCGCTGGAGCGCGGCCGGGGTGGCGACGTCGTCCCAGCGGCCGGTGTCGACGCGGTGTTCGAGGGCGTGCAGGGCGGCCACGGTCTCGGCGGTGGTGAACGTGCAGTGGCCCTGCCGCTCGACGTAGGCCTGCCGCAGCAGCGCACCGTCGCCCGAGGCGCGCACCCGCGCGGCGAAGCGTGTCTCCTGCTCCACCGGAACGAGGTTGTCGGCGGTGGTGTGGATGTCGAGCAGGGGCACCTCAAGTCCCTGACCGGCGGAGGACGTTCGTCGCGCGGTACGGACGGCCGCGGGATCGGCGGTGATCGTGGCACCCTCGGTGAGCGTGCGCAGGTCGGCGCGGAGATCGAGGCCGGCCGCCTGATAGAGGGCGCGGACCTGGGGTGCGTGTACGGAACCGGCGAGCAGACGGCCGTAGTCGACGCCCCGGTTCCAGGAGTTGTTGCCGCCGACGGACTGCTCGATGGCGTACCGGCCGCCCTCGACGAACGACAGGATGCCCTGCGCGAACCACGCGTACTGCTGCTCCTGCTGGCCCGCCCAGTCGGTCGCGGCGGGCCGGTCCTTGCCGGGCGCCCAGGCGGGCAGGTTGAGGAAGGCGGCGGCCAGCGCGATCCGGGCGCGGCCCTGCGGGGTGGCCTGGGCGGCGGTGACCGCCTTGGTGAGCAGGCCGGCGGTGGCGGCGGCCTCGGCGTTGGTGCCGAACCGTACGAGTTTCACGTCCTGTTCGGGCAGCAGCAGACGGGCGATCGTGTACTCGGCGTCCAGTTGGTAGTTGTCCAGGTCGGTGGCGCCCGCGACCAGGCCGCACTGACCGAGCGCGCCGTCGATGATCCCGCCGCCGTCCCGGGCCAGCTGCGCGTTGACGAGGCCGCCCATCGAACTGCCGATGGCCAGGGTGCGCGTCGGCTCGCCGATCTTGGCGGCGACGGCGTCGAGGGTGGCGAACTGGTCCCGTGCGGCGCTGTTCAGGGCCCACATCGAGCCGTTCGGGTCGTACGACGACCCGGCCAGCGCATAGCCCTGGGCGAGCAGTTCGACGCGTACGGCCTCGGTGGGGGCGTTCCTGGCGATGGTGGGGCCGAAGCCGTGGCTGAACACCACCAGGGTGCCGTTCCAGTCGTCGGGGACGTCGGCGATCCAGGTGGCGCCGTCGGCGAGGGTGCCGGTGAGGTGGCCGGTGACAGCGGCGGCCGGCTGGGCGGCCGAGGAGGGGAGGGTGGTGAGCGCCACCGAGGTCAGCGTGGCCAGGACTGCCAGGGCGATACGCGAACCGGTGCGGCGAGTGCGGGGGCGGGTGCCTGCGGGCATGGAGCGGCTCCTGGTGGGGGGGTGGGGGGACGGTTTACGGAGCGGGACCGAACAGGTGCTCAGTACTCAGTGCACTGAACGAAGACGTGGAGGAATGTAGGGCTTATTTCTTGCGGCCGTCAAGATAATGCACAACTTTGCTGGTGCGAGTGGGCGAGTCGGTACCGAACTCGCCCGAGAGGCCCGGAATCGCCTTGCGTGCGGCGACGACGCCCCTGGCGAGGCCGAAGGCCGACGGGGCGGGTGGGGGCAGGCGGCCTCGCCGAGGTAGGCGGCGGGCTGCCGGGGGCTGCCTGCCGGACGGGACCGCAGCGCGCTACGGGGTCCCGTCCGCGCAGGTCAGCCGCTCACCGCCCGCAGCGCTCCCGGCCTACGGCCGTCGAGGCGGTCGAGGGCGGTCGAGGGCGATCGAGGGCGGTCGCCGTGGCCTCGTCGGCCGGGATGTGCGCCACCGGTCGCCGGCCCTCGTCCCGGAGCGCGAGCGTCTCGTACGACAGCCGATCGCTTCGGTCTCGGGCCACTCGTCATCGGGCATCAGACGCGACAGGGACTCGCGGACCGGTGGCCCAACCGAATTCCTGATCCCGCTCGACCAGCCAGGGCACTCGTCGAGCACCGCGCTGCCGGGCGAGTCGCGAGTCATCGGGCCCCACGACTCACCCGGTCATACCCAGACGCTCCTGTTCCTCCTCGACGATCCGGCGCGCCAGCTCGGTGTCCGACACGTCGACCGCGTCCGGGGTGGCCTCGGCGACGGCACTGCGACGGGCGTACGCGTCGAACAGACGTGTCTTGGCCTCCAGCATCTTCACCATGCGTTCGTCCACTCCCCCGGTGGCGAGGAGCCGGTGCACGCGAACCGGCCTGACCTGCCCCATCCGGTGGGCCCGGGCCACCGCCTGGTGTTCGATGGTCGGCTTGATCTGGGGTTCGCAGATGACGACCACGGAGGCGGCCTGCATGTTGAGGCCGATGCCCGCCGCCTGGATCTGCGCCAGGAGCACCGCGGGGCCCGGGACACCGGTGAAGTCGTCGACGATCTGCTGCCGCCGCCCGGCCGGGACGCTTCCGGTGAGCGGGCCGAACACCGGAGTGCCGTCGGCGTTTTGGGCCGCGAGTGCTTCCTCCACCACTCCCAGTACGTCCTTGAAATAGGAGAAGACCACCGTCTTCTGCCCGTTCTCACCGGCCTCCTGAACGATCTCCCGGAGCCGCTCCAGCTTCGCCGACTTCTCGGGGCGCAGGTACGCGGCCCTGCGCATCGCCATGAAGTTGCCGGCGCGCACGGCGTCGCGGTAAGCCTCCTCGTCCGACGCGCTCAGCTCCTCCCACTCGTCGGTCTGCTGCAGACTCGGGAGTTCTGTCAGTACGTCCTCCTGGTTGCGCCGCAGATAGACCGGGGCCACGGCCTTGCGGAAGGCGACCGATCCGGCCAACGCGTCCCGTTCACCCAGGGAATCAGCTACGTCGGCGTCGAGCATCCGGACCAGGTCGCGGAACTCGACGACCCGGTTCTCCATCGGGGTTCCGGTCATGAACAGGGCGCGCCCGCAGCGCTCCGTCCACGAGGCGACCACCTGGGACCGCTTGGCCTTCGGGTTCTTCACGAAGTGCGCTTCGTCGACGACGAGCAGACCGACCTCTCCGCCGCCCGGTACGGGAAACCCGCGCAGCGCGTCGAACGTGGTCACCGCGACCCCGCCCCGCCCCTTCCAGTCGGCGAACGCGTAGTGCCGATCGGGGCCGTGGAGCACCATGACCCGCAGGGCGCTGCGGGCCTCGACCTCCCGTGTCCAGTTGACCAGGACGCTTGCCGGGCAGACCACCATGAAGTGGGTCTGCCCCTCGGCGGCCAGGTGTGCCAGCACGGCGATCGCCTGGATGGTCTTCCCGAGGCCCATCTCGTCGCCGAGTATCACCTTGCGTTGCGCGAGCGCGAACCGCGCGCCGAACGCCTGGTAACCGCGCAGGGAGACCCGCCGGTGCGCGTCGTCGAGGTGTTGGGTCCGTACCCGCTCGGCGATCTCGTCCGGCAGGAAGCCCTCGGCGGCGCCCGTGTCCGGCAGCCGCCCGGAGACCTCGGCGAGCAGGCTGTAGTACTCGGCCGAGCGGAGTTCGAAGTCCACCCAGGCCGCGATGTCGGACGAGGGCCCCCGGAGCAGGTCCACCGATGCCTGGGCGAACAGCCCGGGCAGGCCCGCCCGTTCCGCCTCGTCCACCAGCGACCTGATCTCGGTGACCGCCGCCAACGCGCGGGCCTTCTTCTCCTGGCCCGCCAGAAGCATCCGGATCCGTCCTGCGGCGGGCCCCGCGTCGGCGAGCAACGGACCGAGCCGCTCCGACAGGACGGCGGCCCTGTCGACCGCACGGCGGGCGTCCGGGCCGGCCTCCACCAGTACGTGCAGGGCCATGACGAGCGCGGTGGTGCGTGGTTCCGGCCGGTCCACGTCGATGTGGACGGCAACGGTCTGGTGCACGGCCTCGGAGAGCCGGCGGGCGGCGGCGATCATCTGGTCGACGGTGCGCTGCCCGACACCGGGAATCTGTCGCAGCCGGTACGGGCCCGCTTCGAGAACACTGCCCAGTGTGCGCAGTCCGCTCTTCTCGACGCTCCCCAGCCGCAGCCGCCCTTCGGTGACGTCCTGCAGCCGGACGACAGGGATGGCGTCGAGCTCCCGCTTCACCGCCGCGTCGTGGATCGGCTTCAGCGCCGCCCGAGCCGCCTCCACCGCCTTCTTGTGATCACCGACCACACCCTGCGCCGCCTCGTACAGCCGCGCTCCCCCCGCGACCGTCTCCCGCTCGCCCCGCCCCACGTATCCCGCCCCTCTGCCCGCCCTCGCCGCATCCTCCCACCACTCCACCACTCCACCACTCCAGCCGCTCCCGACGGACGTTCACGGGGCGCTGCGGATCGATCGGACCCCGCCTGGAGCTGTTCACACCCGACAAGTGATCAGGGCCTGCCCGGCCCGGCGGCGGCGTTCCAGGAACCAGCGAGAAGCAACTCCCTCGCGTGACGGGAGGGTCGAGCCGCTACCAGCCGGACGTATCGTTCAGCTGATGGACAACGTCGGGTGACAGCACCCGTGGTCAGGCCGCGGCGGATCCCGACGACCCCGACGGCGGTCCGTCCCGCCTGAGAAGATCGGCTGCCTGGTGTGCGGTCTCGTCCGCGTCGGGCGGGAGGAAACGGCTGGCCTTCCCGCTCCAGGTGACGATGAGCTCGTCGCGGGCACGAGTGGCGGGCTCGGCCGGCGCGAAGGTCGTCGTCAGGGCAGGTCCGAACCGAGAACCGTGACATCGGGGAGCGCGGCGAGGTGCTCCGCGACTCCCGGCCGCAGGCGTTCCCGGCCGGGCGTCGCCACCGCACACCCGCGCGCGTGGTCACGCCCGGGGAGCTCGTACTCCGCCCAGATCGTCTTGCCCGGACCGTCGGTTCGCAGGTGCCAGTCCCAGCGGGCGGCGAGGTGAGCGACCAGGAGGAGCCCCCGACCGCCTTCCTCGGCGCCCGGAACGGGACGAGCCACGCCCGGCCGGGGCGGAAGGCGTTCACTGCGGGTGTCGGTGACTCCGACGCGGACTGTCCCGGAGCGTCGCGCCACGTGGACGCGGAGGTGGAAGTCCCGGCCGGAGACGTGGCCGTGCAGGACGGCGTTCACGGTGACGGACGGCGGGGCTCTCGCGTAGGCGGCGCCTGGTCAGCTCCCGGTGTCTTCCGGGGGCCGTGTGTCACCGGGTTCCCAGCCGGCCTCGCGCAGACGCCGGGTGAACTCGGCGTGGGCGGCGCGCATTTCGTCCCTGCGGTGGGCCCGGTAGAGGGTGGCATCCCACCGCTATCCCAGCACGGGAAAAACCCAGGGGCCCAACTCCGAAGAGTCGGACCCCGTTTGAGCTGCATGTTTGCCAAAGCCACCAACGTGGTGTTGTTCCATCCGCTCAGACGTTGAACCGGAACTCCACCACGTCCCCGTCCTGCATCACGTACTCCTTGCCCTCCATACGGGCCTTGCCCTTGGCGCGGGCCTCGGCCACCGAGCCCATTTCCACCAGGTCCTCGAAGGAGATGACCTCCGCCTTGATGAAGCCCTTCTGGAAGTCGGTGTGGATGACTCCGGCGGCCTCGGGGGCGGTGGCGCCCTTCTTGATGGTCCAGGCGCGGGATTCCTTCGGGCCGGCCGTCAGGTACGTCTGCAGGCCCAGGGTGTCGAAGCCGACCCGGGCCAGGGTCGCCATGCCTGGCTCCTCGACGCCCACCGACTCCAGGAGCTCCATCGCTTCCTCCTCGTCGAGCTCGGCGAGGTCCGCCTCCAGCTTGGCGTTGAGGAAGATCGCCTCGGCGGGGGCGACCAGGGCGCGCTGCTCGGCCTTGAAGTCCTCGTCGACCAGTTCGTCCTCGTCGACGTTGAAGACGTAGAGGAAGGGCTTGGTGGTGAGGAGGTGCAGGTCGTGGAGGAGTTCCTCGTTGCCGGAACCCTGGACGATGCCTGCGGAGAACAGGGTGTCGCCCCTCTCCAGGATCTCCTTCGCCGCCTCGACCGCGGCGACCTTCGGCCCGATGTCCTTCTTGATGCGCGACTCCCGCTGGAGGCGCGGCAGGACCTTCTCGATGGTCTGGAGGTCCGCGAGGATCAGCTCGGTGTTGATCGTCTCGATGTCGTCCTTCGGCGAGACCTTGCCGTCGACGTGCACGACGTTCTCGTCCTGGAAGGCACGGATGACCTGGCAGATCGCGTCGGACTCACGGATGTTCGCGAGGAACTTGTTGCCCAGGCCCTCGCCCTCCGAGGCACCCTTCACGATGCCCGCGATGTCGACGAAGTCGACGGTCGCCGGAAGGATCTTCTGGGAGGAGAAGATCTCGGCCAGCTTCGCGAGGCGCGCGTCCGGGACACCGACCACGCCGACGTTCGGCTCGATCGTGGCGAACGGGTAGTTGGCCGCCAGCACGTCGTTCTTGGTCAGGGCGTTGAACATGGTCGACTTGCCGACATTCGGCAGACCGACGATTCCGATCGTGAGCGACACGTTGCGACTTCCCGTACGAGAGGAGGGTGAGGAGGGTGGAGACGATCCCTCAGTCTAAGGGCTGCCGTCACCCCCG
Source organism: Streptomyces kryoterrae (assembly GCF_054072135.1). Taxonomy (NCBI): domain Bacteria; kingdom Bacillati; phylum Actinomycetota; class Actinomycetes; order Kitasatosporales; family Streptomycetaceae; genus Streptomyces; species Streptomyces kryoterrae. The sequence goes on from NZ_CM133358.1 coordinate 3,530,447, forward strand.
CCCGGCGGCGTATCGAACGCTTGGCCAAGGTCGGTCCGTCGGCGTGTCATGGGCGCTTGTCGGGCGTGGGTTCGGTATCTGTTCGGCGTGTCTGAGGGGCTGTTCCGTGCACGGGCCGACCTAGGTTGGTCCAGTGGAGCAACACAGGATCCGACACCGTCCCCCGCACTCCGGCCCCGCCCGGCCGGGCCGCGGCGCCTCGCCGGACCCGCGCGGCGGCCGTGTCACAGGGCAGCCGGCGGCCGGGTCCCGGCGCCCCCCGGCCACTGCCCGGCGGTCCGCCCCGCCGTTCGTGCAGGCTCTGCGGCGGATGCCCAACCCCCGGCTCACCGGTCTCGGCGGCGGGCTGTTCTGCGCCGCGCTGATGTTCGCGCTCGGCTGCCTCGACCAGTTGTTGTTCGGGGCGTCCGCGACGGCGTACGGCGTGCTGTTCCTGCCGGTGTGCGCGCTGACCGCGGCCTGGGTGCGGGGCGCGGACCTGGTGACGGCGCCCGTCGTCGTGCCCATCGCCTTCACCGTGGGCCTGCTGCCCGTGGCCGACGGTGACGGCGGGATCTTCTCCCACCTGATGGGCATCGTCACCGCGCTCGCCACCGAGGCCGGATGGCTGTACGGGGGGACGCTGGTCGCGGGCGTCATCGCGACCGTCCGGAAGGTCCGCCTGATGAACCGGCGGCCGGGACGGACCCGTATGCCCGTGTGAGGCGCCGGGTTCGCCGGCTGCCCCACCAGGGCTCCCATGGCGCCGCCCGTCCCCCGTCTCCCCTCCCCCGGTTACGCCTCCTTGGACGCCCGCATCGCCGCGCCCACGATCCCCGCGTTGTTCTGCAGCTCTGCCGGGACGATCTCCGCCTTGATGCCCTCGATCAGCGGCAGGAACTTCTGGGACTTGCGGCTGACGCCGCCGCCGATGATGAACAGCTCCGGGGAGAACAGCATCTCCACATGGGCCAGGTACTTCTGGACGCGGTGGGCCCAGTGCTCCCAGGTCAGTTCGTTGTCGTCCTTGGCCTTGGTGGACGCCCTGGTCTCCGCGTCGTGGCCGTGCAGCTCAAGGTGGCCCAGTTCCGTGTTCGGGACCAGGACGCCCTCGACGAAGAGGGCGCTGCCGATGCCCGTGCCGAAGGTGAGGAGGGCGACCGTGCCTCTGCGGTCGCGGCCCGCGCCGAACCGCATCTCGGCGACGCCCGCCGCGTCCGCGTCGTTCAGGACCGTCACCGGGAGGCCGCCCAGCCGGTCGCTCAGCAACGCGCGCGCGTCCTTGTCGATCCAGTTCTTGTCGACGTTCGCCGCCGTGCGGATCGTCGAGCCGCCGGTGACCACGCCCGGGAAGGTGATGCCGACCGGACCCGTCCAGCCGAAGTGGTCGACGACCTCCTTCACGCCGTCCGCCACCGCGTCGGGTGTGGCCGGGTGCGGGGTCAGCACCTTGAAGCGCTCCTCCACGAGGTCGCCCCTGTCCAGGTCCACAGGGGCGCCCTTGATCCCTGACCCGCCGATGTCCACGCCGAAGATGTGCATGGCTCTACGTTACGGCGTAGGACTGACAGTCATCCGCCCGAGGGGGTCGTAGCGGCCTCGGCAGCGGTGGTACCCGTGCGCTGGGCCACCAACTCCGCCGCCTCCGCGCGCAGGTCTCGGCGCAGCTCCTTCGGCAGCGAGAACGTGATGGACTCCTCGGCCGCCTTGACGAGCTCCACGTCCTCGAAGCCGCGCTGCGCAAGCCACTCCAGGACCTGCTCGACCAGGATCTCGGGGACCGACGCGCCCGAGGTGACGCCGACCGTCGACACGCCGTCCAGCCAGGCCTCGTCGATCTCGTCGGCGAAGTCCACGAGGTACGCCGCGCGGGAGCCGGCGAGCTTCGCGACCTCGACCAGCCGGACCGAGTTCGAGGAGTTCTTGGAGCCGACGACGATCACCAGCTCCGCCTCCTCGCCCATCTGCTTCACCGCGAGCTGGCGGTTCTGGGTGGCGTAGCAGATGTCGTCGCTCGGCGGGGAGATCAGCTGCGGGAACTTCTCCTTGAGGGCGTCGACGGTCTCCATCGTCTCGTCCACGGAGAGGGTGGTCTGGGACAGCCACACGACCCTCGACGGGTCGCGGACCTCGACCTTGCTGACGTCCTTCGGGCCGTCGACCAGCGTGATGTGGTCCGGGGCCTCGCCGGAGGTGCCGATGACCTCCTCGTGGCCCTCGTGACCGATCAGGAGGATGTCGTAGTCCTCGCTCGCGAAGCGGACCGCTTCCTTGTGGACCTTGGTGACGAGGGGGCAGGTCGCGTCGATGGTCGCGAGCCTGCCCGCGGCGGCCTCGTCGTGCACGACCGGGGCGACGCCGTGCGCGGAGAACATGACGATGGACCCCTCGGGGACCTCCGCGGTGCGCTCGACGAAGATCGCGCCCTTCCTCTCGAGGGTCTGCACGACGTATTTGTTGTGCACGATCTCGTGCCGGACATAGATGGGGGCCCCGTACTGTTCGAGGGCCTTCTCGACGGCGATCACGGCGCGGTCCACGCCCGCGCAGTAGCCCCGAGGGGCGGCGAGCAGGACACGGCGGCCAGGCGAAGCGGTCATGGGAACCATCGTAAGGCCGCGCGGGGTGCGTTGAGGATTGTGCTGTTTTCGCCCCCGCCGCCTCTACCCGTCCCGTCCCGTCCCTGGGGGCTGCGCCCCCGGACCCCCCTTTCGCGCTGACGCGCTCGTCCTCAAACGCCGGACGGGCTGGAGATGCCGGCCGGCGCTGTCAGTCATGGCCGTTAGTCTCGGCGCATGGGTCTCAATACGTCCGCTGACGCTCCGCTGCCCGTCGGTGAGGTGTCGCGGCTCATCGGGGGGTGGATCGACCGGCTCGGTGCCATCTGGGTCGAGGGGCAGATCACCCAGTTGTCGCGGCGGCCCGGTGCCGGCGTGGTGTTTCTGACGTTGCGTGATCCCTCGCACGACATCTCGGTCGCCGTCACCTGCTATCGCCAGGTGTTCGACACCGTCGCCGATGTGGTGAGCGAGGGCGCCCGCGTCGTCGTACTCGCCAAGCCCGAGTGGTACGCGCCCCGGGGGCAGTTGTCACTGCGGGCCACCGAGATACGGCCTGTCGGGGTCGGGGAACTGCTCGTCCGGCTGGAGCAGTTGAAGAAGGCCCTGGGCAACGAGGGGCTGTTCGCCGCCGAGCGGAAGAAGGCGCTGCCCTTTCTGCCGCACCTCGTCGGGCTCGTGTGCGGGCGGGCCTCCGCCGCCGAGCGGGACGTTCTGGAGAACGCCCGCCGCCGCTGGCCCGCCGTCCGCTTCGAGGTGCGCAACGTCGCCGTGCAGGGCGTGCACGCCGTACCCCAGGTCGTCCAGGCCGTGAAGGAGCTGGACGACCTCGACGAGGTGGATGTGATCGTCGTGGCCCGGGGCGGCGGAAGCGTGGAGGATCTGCTGCCCTTCTCCGACGAGCAGCTCGTACGGGCGGTCGCCGCCTGCCGTACGCCCGTCGTCTCCGCCATCGGGCACGAGCCCGACCACCCGCTGCTCGACTACGTGGCGGATCTGCGGGCCTCCACTCCCACCGACGCCGCCAAGAAGGTCGTACCGGATGTGGGCGAGGAGTATGAGCGGGTGCGGTTGCTGCTCGACCGGGCCCGGCGGTCCGTCCACGCCTTCGTCGAGCGGGAGGAGCGCGGGCTCGCGCACGCCCTCGCCCGGCCCTCCATGGAGGATCCGCACCGGATGATCGACGAACGGGCCGACCACGTCGTCTCCCTGGTCGAACGGGCTCGGCGCACCCTCGGCCATCTCCTCGACCGTGCCGACTCCGAGCTGTCCCACACGCACGCGCGCGTGGTGGGCCTCTCCCCCGCCGCGACCCTGCGGCGCGGGTACGCGGTGCTGCAGCAGGCCGACGGGCACGTGGTCCGGGATCCGGGTGAGGTGGCGGCCGACGAGACGTTGCGGGCGCGGGTCGCCGAGGGTGAGTTCACTGTCCGAGTCGATGTCTAGGGTGGGCGCATGACCAGCAACGTGAGTGAGGCGCTCGGCTATGAGCAGGCGCGGGACGAGCTGATCGACGTCGTACGGCGACTGGAGGTGGGCGGTACGACGCTGGAGGAGTCCCTCGCCCTCTGGGAGCGCGGCGAGGAGCTGGCCAAGGTGTGCCGGCAGTGGCTGGAGGGGGCGCGCAAGCGGCTCGACGCGGCCCTGGCCGAGGAACCGTCCGAGGCGGGGAGCGACGAGGACGACTCCGGCTCCGGCTGATCCGTGATCCGGCGGCCGTCCCGCCCCTCGTTTCCTGTGAAGCAGATCACCATCCGCCGCCTTTTGTTGAAACTTGAACTTTCACTGAGTACTGTCGATGTCGTCAGCCGATCCCGCCGGATCCGACGCTCGTCTACAGAAGGTTGCCATGTCCCTCGTTCTTGACCCCGCCGCCCAGGACCTGCTGTTCCGCGAGGCCCGTACCGCGAACACCTTCACCGACGAGCCGGTGTCGGACGAGCAGGTGCAGGCGATCTACGACCTGGTCAAGTACGGCCCCACGGCCTTCAACCAGAGCCCGCTGCGCATCACCCTGGTCCGCTCCGCCGAGGCCCGCGAGCGCCTCGTGCAGCACCTGGCCGAGGGCAACCAGGCGAAGACCGCCGCCGCGCCTCTGGTCGCGATCCTCTCCGCGGACAACGAGTTCCACGAGGAGCTGCCGACCCTCTTCCCGGCCTTCCCCCAGGCCAAGGACCTCTTCTTCAGCGAGCGTTCCGCCCGTGAGAGTGCCGCCGGGCTGAACGCCGCCCTGCAGGCCGCGTACTTCATCATCGGCGTGCGGGCCGCCGGCCTCGCCGCCGGCCCGATGACCGGTGCCGACTTCGCGGGCATCCAGAAGGAGTTCCTGGACGACGACCACACCCCGCTGGCCGTCGTCAACATCGGCAACCCGGGCGCCGACGCCTGGTACCCGCGCTCCCCGCGGCTGGCGTACGACGACGTCGTCACCACCGTCTGAGGTATACGACGCGTTCATGAGTGAGGCCCCCGGCTCGTGCCGGGGGCCTCACTCATGACTCACGCCCGCGTGCCTGGCTCGCCGGCTGGTGCTACGTGGTCCTCAGGGCCTGGGCCATCTTCGTCAGGCGGTCGAACGACGCCGTGCCCGCCACCACCGTCGTGGAACCCTTCTCGCGCAGCACCAGCGCATCGTACCTCTCGCCCTCGTACCGCGTCCAGGTCGCGTCCCCTATGCGCTGGGTGACCTTCGTCTCCCGGGCGTCCTGGGTGGCGTCGTCGATGAAGACGGACGGCTTCTGAGCGGACTGCTCCACCGCCACGTATTCACCCTCGGAGTCGTGGAAGCCGAGATGCCACCTGTCGAAGTCCTCGCCGGAGAAACGCACCGAGGTCGCCTTCCAGTCGGCCGACAGGCCCTGGGGCGCGGCCACCGGGTAGCTCGCGGCGCGGCGAGCCGTCAGCAACTCGACGCGGTAGTCGACCCGTTTGAGGTCGGGAGCGGAGTCGTCGTGCGGGATGAAGAGATAGATCACTCCCGCCGCGAGACTGATGAGGGCCAGGGAAAGGATCATGTCCCGGGCCGTCTTCTGCTTGCCGTTCTTGCCGTTCGAACCTGCCACGCTCCCCATCGTCGCAGGTGCACCGGTCCGCTCATCCGTGGGGCCCCCTGCTCATTTTGTCTGCCTAACGATAGAGTCGTGGCCAACACCCTCATCCGGCCGTCGCCGTATCAGAAAGGTGCGTCTCGATGACCGAGCATCATCATCTGCCGTCCGAACTCGAAGTCCCCTCCGAAGCTCCCGACCGCAACCTCGCCCTTGAACTCGTCCGGGTGACCGAGGCCGCCGCGATGGCCGCGGGCCGCTGGGTCGGCCGCGGTGACAAGAACGGCGCCGACGGTGCCGCGGTGCGCGCCATGCGGACCCTCGTCTCGACCGTCTCGATGAACGGCGTCGTCGTCATCGGTGAGGGCGAGAAGGACGAGGCGCCCATGCTCTTCAACGGGGAGCGCGTCGGCGACGGGACCGGGCCCGAGTGCGACATCGCCGTCGACCCGATCGACGGTACGACGCTGACCGCCAACGGCATGACGAACGCCATCGCGGTCCTCGCGGCGGCCGACCGCGGGTCGATGTTCGACCCGTCCGCCGTCTTCTACATGGACAAGCTGGTCACCGGGCCGGACGCCGCCGACTTCGTCGACATCAACGCGCCGGTCTCGGTGAACATCCGCCGGGTCGCCAAGGCGAAGCGGGTCACGCCCGAGGACGTCACCGTCGTCATCCTCGACCGGCCGCGCCACGTCGGCATCATCAAGGAGATCCGGGAGACCGGCGCGCGCATGAAGCTGATCTCCGACGGCGATGTCGCCGGGTCGATCCTCGCCCTGCGCGAGGGCACCGGCGTCGATCTGCTGCTGGGCATCGGCGGTACGCCCGAGGGCATCATCTCGGCCTGCGCCGTGAAGTGCCTCGGCGGCACCATCCAGGGCAAGCTGTGGCCGAAGGACGACGAGGAGCGGCAGCGGGCGGTGGACGCGGGACATGATCTCGACCGCGTGCTCACGACCGACGACCTGGTCTCCGGCGAGAACGTGTTCTTCGTCGCGACCGGGATCACCGACGGCGAGCTGCTGCGCGGGGTCCGTTACCGGTCGGAGACGGCGACGACGGAGTCGATCGTGATGCGGTCGAAGTCGGGGACGGTCCGGCAGATCTCGTCCGAGCACCGGCTGAGCAAGCTGCGGGCGTACAGCGCGATCGACTTCAGTCGCGCCAAGTAGTCCGGCGTAGAGGGCTTCGGGCTGTGGGTGGGTGCGGGTTCGTTGTGACTTGTCGCGCCCACGCGGCGGAGCCGCACAATGTCACACCCCGCGCCCCTGTCGGGCGCGTCCAGCGAGCGCCCTCCTGAAACCTCGCGCTCGCGGCCCCGCGCTAAAGAGCCCATACGTGTGCGAAGGGGTCGCCCTCTGTGCGGAGAGGGCGACCCCTTCCCATGACCGGCTTGGCCCGGGGAGGTCAGCCCGCCGCCGCTATCGTGCCGCGGGCGGCCTTCTTGAGTTCCATTTCGCGGCGGCGGCGCCTGGCAAGGACCACACGGCGTTCGGCCGCGGTGAGGCCGCCCCAGACGCCGTACGGCTCGGGTTGCAGCAGCGCGTGCTCACGGCACTCGACCATGACCGGACAGCCGCCGCACACCCGCTTGGCCGCCTGCTCCCGGGAGAGCCGGGCCGCGGTCGGTTCCTTCGAAGGGGCGAAGAAGAGACCCGCCTCGTCGCGCCGGCACACCGCCTCGGTATGCCACGGGGCGTCCTGGTCCCTCTCTCGCACTGGCACCCGCTGAGGCGGAACGGCAGCGACCTGCAGGGACGAATGCGGCGGATGCAGCACGGTCTACTCCTGACGACGGCTTCTTCGCGAGCTGGAGGGAGCCGTGGGGCCCACGTGGACCGGGGCGACGGGTCCGGAGCGTCCGGGGCGTGCGATCGCAAGGCGCGCGCTTGCCGGGCGTACCGGGCTCCGCGTGAAGCCCACGGCACCCTCCAAGAGACGATGCAGCAAGCCCTACCCGCTGTGCGCGCGCCTATGCACTGAGTTCCCAACCGCTGAGGTTCCAGGACACTGTCGAGGCGTCGTGACCTGACCGAATCGCTTCGGATGCGACCGAATTCACAACCGTCAACGGTCCAGGTGCTTGCGCAAACTCCTGTCGACCTTGTGGGAGACGCGGTCGAGGATGTCCGCGATCATCTTGCCCCGCTTGGGTTTCGCCTCGACGTTGCCGAGTATCGCCAGCCCGTCCACATAGACCACGGGAGCGTCGGGATCGCCCGAATCCAGCGTGCTCACCTCGAAGTTGCCGAGCACACCGCCACCGGTGCCGCGCAACGAGACGTTCTCCGGGACGCGGATCTCGACGTTGCCGAAGACCGAGATCGCCTTGATCACGACCTGCTGGTACTCGAATATCGCCTCACTGAGGTCGATCTCGACGCTGCCGAAGATCGCGTACGCGTGCATACGGCGTCCCGCGCGCCAGCGGCCCTTGCGGACGGCGGCACTGAAGACCGCCACCACGTTGTCGTCGGGGTCGAGCGGGATCGCGCCCGGGGTGGGGCGGTTGGGCGCGGGCGCGTATCCCCACGCCGCGGCCCGGGGCACGTGGGACTGGTGGCCGGCGGGCAGGTCCCGTACGAAGACCTCCAGTTCGCCGACCGTCTTGGCGCTCAGCACCCCCTCGACGCGCTCGGAGTGCTCGTCGGGCGTGAGGCGGCCCTCGGCCAGCGCTTCACGCAGGAGGTCCGCGACGCGGTCACGGTCGGCGTCCGAGGCACGGAGTTCGGTCTGCTTCTGAAGGTCCACGGAAGCAGCGTACCCAAACGCGATAGATCGCGACTAGGGGTGTGGACAGACATGTGGACGGACATGTGGACAGGCGGGCGGTGGACGGACCGGCGCGTGGACGGACAGTCGGACGGGCAGCCTCGTTCGAGCTGCCTCCTTCTCAACTGAGTCCTACCTAACAAGCTTCTCGCCTCCGGCAGGTCCTACGCTGGTGGGCGCCCGCCGATGAAGGCTGGCCGCTGTCTTCGTCGAGTGAGGAATGGGCGAGATGCCTGAGTTCGCGTACACGGATCTGCTCCCCATGGGAGAGGACACCACCCCGTACCGGCTGGTGACCTCCGAGGGTGTCTCCACCTTCGAGGCGGACGGGCGGACGTTCCTCAAGGTCGAGCCGGAGGCGCTGCGCAAGCTCGCCGCCGAGGCCATCCATGACATCCAGCACTATCTGCGGCCGGCCCACCTGGCGCAGCTGCGGCGGATCATCGACGACCCCGAGGCGTCGAACAACGACAAGTTCGTGGCCCTGGACCTGCTGAAGAACGCCAACATCGCGGCGGCGGGCGTCCTCCCCATGTGCCAGGACACCGGCACGGCGATCGTCATGGGCAAGCGCGGACAGAACGTGCTCACGACGGGCGGCGACGAGGCGGCCCTGTCCCAGGGCATCTACGACGCGTATCTGAACCTGAACCTGCGCTACTCGCAGATGGCTCCGCTCACCATGTGGGAGGAGAGGAACACCGGCTCCAACCTGCCGGCCCAGATCGAGCTGTACGCCACCGACGGGGGCGCCTACAAGTTCCTGTTCATGGCCAAGGGCGGTGGCTCGGCCAACAAGTCGTTCCTCTACCAGGAGACGAAGGCCGTCCTGAACGAGGCCTCCATGATGAAGTTCCTGGAGGAGAAGATCCGTTCGCTGGGCACGGCCGCCTGTCCGCCGTACCACCTGGCGATCGTGGTCGGCGGCACGAGCGCCGAGTACGCGCTCAAGACCGCCAAGTACGCCTCCGCGCACTACCTCGACGAGATCCCGGCCGAGGGATCGCCGCTCGGGCACGGTTTCCGGGACAAGGAGCTGGAGGAGAAGGTCTTCGAGCTGACGCAGCGGATCGGGATCGGGGCGCAGTTCGGCGGCAAGTACTTCTGCCACGACGTGCGTGTGGTGCGGCTGCCGAGGCACGGCGCCTCCTGCCCCGTCGCCATCGCCGTGTCCTGCTCCGCCGACCGGCAGGCCGTCGCGAAGATCACGGCGGAGGGTGTCTTCCTGGAGCAGCTGGAGACCGACCCGGCGCGGTTCCTGCCGGAGACGACGGACGAACACCTCGACGAGGCGTCGGACGTGGTCAGGGTCGATCTCAACCAGCCGATGGACGCCATCCTGGCCGAGCTGACCAAGTACCCGGTGAAGACGCGGTTGTCGCTGTCCGGGCCGCTGGTCGTGGCGCGTGACATCGCGCACGCCAAGATCAAGGAGCGGCTGGACGCGGGTGAGGAGATGCCCCAGTACCTGAAGGACCACCCGGTGTACTACGCCGGGCCGGCGAAGACCCCTGCGGGGTACGCGTCGGGGTCGTTCGGACCGACCACCGCCGGGCGCATGGACTCCTACGTCGAGCAGTTCCAGGCGGCGGGCGGCTCCAAGGTGATGCTCGCCAAGGGCAACCGCAGCAAGCAGGTCACCGACGCGTGCGACGCCCACGGCGGCTTCTACCTGGGCTCGATCGGCGGCCCGGCGGCCCGGCTCGCCCAGGACTGCATCAAGAAGGTCGAGGTCGTCGAGTACGAGGAGCTCGGCATGGAGGCGGTGTGGAAGATCGAGGTCGAGGACTTCCCGGCGTTCGTCGTCGTCGACGACAAGGGCAACGACTTCTTCCAAAACCCCGCCCCGCAGCCGACGTTCACGTCGATTCCGGTGCGGGGGCCGGGTCTGGTGTGATCCTGTGACGGGCGCCCGCCCCTGATTGACGCAGGGGCGGGCGTCGTATCAGCTCAGGACCTGGTCAGCCGGCGCAGACGGTGAAGCTGACCGTGTCGCCGTTGTGGACGATCGCCGGGGCGTGCGGGGAGACGCCGAGCACCGAGTTCGGCTTGCAGCCCTTCACTGCCTTCTCGGTGACGGTGCCGAGCTTCGTCTGCGTCTTCTCCACGTAGTTCTTGGCCCCGTCCAGGCTCCAGCCGGCGAAGTCGATCGGGATGGTCGGGTTCTCGCCGTACAGCATGGTGGTGGCGTCGCTCTTGTTGGCCGTGCTCGTCGCCGCCGGGGTCGAGCTGCTGCTGCCGACGACCGAGGTGGCCAGGGCCGTCCCCCCGCCGGCCGCGATGAGGGCGGCGGCGACGGCGGCGATGCCGACGGTCCGGCGGCGCCGGGTGCGGCGCTCGATCCGGGGCGCGTCGAAGTCGGGCGCCTCGGCGGAGTTCGCGTACTGGTTCATGGCGTTCATCAGTTCCTCTTCGAAGAGTGTGCGGCCGGAAGGCCGTGCGTCGCCGTACGAGGTCATCGGATTCCTTCCGTGTGCCGTTGTGGCGAAGGGGCGGAGGGGGTGGGGATCTGACCTCTGAGCTTCTCGATCCCCCGGGCGAGCTGGGAGCGCACCGTACTGGGCGATATCTCCAGGTCGGCCGCGATCTCGGTGTCGGAGAGGTCGTGGAAGTACCGCAGCACCACGACCGTGCGCATCCGCATGGGCAGTTGCTGCAGAGCGCGCACCAACTGGTCCCGGCTGTCCACCTGTCCGAACTCGTCCCCCGGGGCGGCGCGGTCGCCGCTTGCCGGGTCGGAGGTCGTGACCAGGCGGCGGAACCTCCGCCAGCGGTCATTGGCCAGGTTCACCATGATCCGCCGTACGTAGGCGTCCGGAGCATCCTTCGCGGCGATGACGCGCCACTTGCGGCAGGCCCGCTCCAGGGTCTCCTGGACCAGGTCCTCCGCCGCCTCACGGTTGCCCGTGAGGACGAGGGCGCCGCGGAACAGCGCCGTCGATCTCGCGGCCACGAAAGCCTGAAAGTCCGACTCCACACGCTCCTCCCTTCCTGTCACCCGTCCTCGACGTGGATACCGCCTCGTCTGCTGCACCGTCGTTCCGTGACCTGGGTCACAGACGTCGGGGCCGTACGGTGGCAGCCGAACGGCCGCGTCGCGGAACATCCCGGCCCTCCCGTTCGCTGTACAGGGCATGAGTGACTACCGCATCGAGCACGACTCCATGGGCGAAGTACGCGTCCCCGCCGAAGCGAAGTGGCGGGCCCAGACCCAGCGCGCGGTGGAGAACTTCCCCATCTCCGGACAACACCTTGAACGCGCGCACATCGAGGCCCTCGCCCGTATCAAGGGCGCCGCCGCGAAGGTCAACGCCCAGCTCGGTGTGGTCGACAAGGACATCGCCGACGCCATTCAGGAGGCCGCCGGCGAGGTCGCCGCCGGTGACTGGGACGAGCACTTTCCCGTCGACGTGTTCCAGACCGGGTCCGGCACCTCGTCCAACATGAACGCCAACGAGGTCATCGCGAGCCTCGCCAGTGAGCGGCTGGGCAGGGACGTACACCCCAATGATCATGTCAACGCCTCGCAGTCGTCCAACGACGTGTTCCCCTCCTCCATCCACATCGCCGCCACCGCCGCCGTCACCCGCGATCTGATCCCCGCCCTCGACCACCTCGCCGACGCCCTCACCCGCAAGGCCGAGGAGTTCGCCGACGTCGTGAAGTCGGGGCGTACGCACCTCATGGACGCCACGCCCGTGACGCTCGGGCAGGAGTTCGGGGGGTACGCCGCCCAGGTGCGGTACGGCGTGGAGCGGCTGCGTGCCTCCCTGCCCCGGCTCGCCGAGCTGCCGCTCGGTGGCACCGCCGTGGGGACCGGGATCAACACGCCTCCCGGGTTCTCCGCCGCCGTGATCGAGGAGGTCGCCCGCTCCACCGGGCTGCCCCTCACCGAGGCTCGCGATCATTTTGAGGCACAGGGCGCCCGGGACGGGATCGTCGAGACCAGTGGGCAGCTGCGGACCATCGCCGTGGGGTTGACGAAGATCTCCAACGATCTGCGGTGGATGGCCTCCGGGCCCAGGACCGGGCTCGCCGAGATCAGCCTGCCCGATCTTCAGCCGGGGTCGTCCATCATGCCCGGCAAGGTCAATCCCGTGCTTCCCGAGGCCGTGCTGATGGTGTCCGCGCAGGTCATCGGCAATGACGTCACCGTCACCACCGCCGGTGCCGCCGGGAACTTCGAGCTCAACGTCATGCTGCCGGTGATCGCCAAGAACGTTCTCGAGTCCGTGCGGCTGCTCGCCAACGTCTCGCGGCTGCTCGCCGATCGGACCGTCGACGGGATCGTCGCCCATCGGGAGCGGGCCCGTGAGTACGCGGAGTCCTCGCCCTCCGTGGTCACGCCGCTGAACAAGTACATCGGCTACGAGGAAGCGGCCAAGGTGGCCAAGAAGTCGCTCGCCGAGAAGAAGACGATTCGCCAAGTCGTCCTGGAATCGGGGTATGTGGAGCGCGGTGATCTCACCGTCGAGCAGCTCGACACGGCGCTTGATGTCCTGCGGATGACGCGCCCGTAACGTCATCCGGCCACTGGCGAGAACCGTGACGCGCACCGCAGCGTCGTATGCCCGGGGCACCTAATATCTCTCCATGACAGACGACGGAGCGGTGAGACAAGTGGAAGCGGGCGGATCGGCGGCGTACTGGTCCGCCGGGAGTCAGATCCTCTGGCGGTATCGCGAGAACTCCGGCGAGCGTTTCCACATCGTGCGTCCCGTCACCGTCGTACGGGACGATCCCGAGGTGCTCGCCGTGTGGATGGCGCCGGGTACCGAGTGTGTCAAGCCCGTGCTCGCCGACGGTACGCCCGTGCATGTGGAGCCGCTGGAGTCGCGGTACACCAAGCCCCGGACCGTGCAGCGCGACCGCTGGTTCGGCACCGGGGTGCTGAAGCTGGCGCGGCCCGCCGAGCCCTGGTCGGTGTGGCTTTTCTGGGAGCCGGGCTGGCGGTTCAAGAACTGGTACGTGAACCTGGAGGAACCACTCGCCCGTTGGGCCGGCGGGGTCGACTCCGAGGACCATTTCCTCGACATCACCGTGAATCCCGACCGGACTTGGGAATGGCGCGACGAGGACGAGTTCGCGCAGGCCCAGCAGGCCGGGCTGATGGACGCCCAACTGGCCGCGCGGGTAAGGGAAGCGGGGCGTTCGGCGGTGGAGGTCATCCAGGACTGGGGTGCGCCGTTCGCGGATGGCTGGCAGCACTGGCGCCCGGATCCGTCATGGGCTGTACCGTCACTGCCGGAGGACTGGGACCGTACACCCGCGCACATGTCGTCGTGAGACCCTTGATGCGCCCCCGGTACACAACCGTAGGATCGTCCTCCGCAAGGGCGCACAACCGTAACTGCCGGAACATGCGCCGGGCCTGACCATACGTCACCGAGGGGCGGCAGGACGTGATCGAGGGGTACGAGGGCAGCACCGGTCCAGGCCGACCAGGGCCTGCCGGTGCACCAGGAACAACCTCTGACCACGCCGGTTTTCCGTTCCTGGGGCACGTATTCCGGGTATCGGGAAGTCGGCGGGACCAACTGCGTGTACAGCGCGCAGCCCCGGACGGATGGATTCGACACGCGTGACGGAGCAACCCACCTCGCACGAGCGCAGTCGGCCGGGCACCGGCCGGCCGGACATCCCCGCGGACACCCGCGGGGCGCTTCCGCGTTCCCCGGAGGCGGCGGCTCAGCCTCTGCCGAAGCAGACGACAGGGCAGGGAGGGGCCGCCGGTGGACTGGAGACCGCCCCCGGCTCCGTGACAGGCTCCGAGAGCCCCGAGACCGTCGGTGGCGCCGGTAGAGCCGCGCACGACGCGGGCACAGCGGGAACAGAGGCGGGAACAGTCGCGATGGCATCCAGCTCGGGTACTGGCACCGGTACGTCCGGCTCCACCGGCCCCAACCCCGCCGGTCCCCCCGCCACCCCCGGGCCCGAGCACTCGCAGCCCGAGCAGCCGTCCTCGACCGAGCCCGACGCGCACCGCCCGCGTCCGGCGCCGGACGGCATCCCGGTCCAGCCGGGCGCCGAAACGGCCCGCCCGGGCGCGGAGAACCACGCGACGGAGCACCACGCGAGCGTGAACGGGCCCGCCGACGGCAACAGCGCCGACCCGGCCGTGAGCGTCCTCGTGGGCAAGGACCGGCGTTCCGGTCAGGGCAACCCCGTCGGCACTCCCCTGCCGATGCGGCGGGACGGCGACCGGCTGCGGTTCGTCGGTGCCGCCACCCGGCGTATCGCGCGGGGCATCGACCTCGACGAGATCGTGATGGGGCTGTGCCGGGCGACCGTGCCGACGTTCTCCGACACGATCCTCGTCTATCTGCGCGACCCGCTGCCGGTCGGCGACGAGCGGCCCACCGGCCCGCTGGTGCTGCGCCTGCGCCGCAGTGACCGGCTGCCGCAGGACCGGGACACCGAGAACGGCTTCCTGGCCACCTCCGCCGTCCCCCAGCCGCCACCGCCCGAGCTGTCCCCGGTCAGCGCCGAACTGTGCGAAGTACGTCCCGGTGGCGCGCTCGCCGAGGTGCTGCGCGGCGTCCGGCCCGTCTTCGCGGACGCGCCCGCCGCCCGCGCGGCCCTGCCCGAACTGCTCGGCGAGGGCTGCGAACTGGAAGTACCGGACGGCCAGCGCGCGATCCTCGCCCCGCTGCGCGGCCGACGGCGGGTCATCGGGGCCGCGCTGTTCCTGCGCCGCCCGGAGCGGATCCCGTTCGAGACGGACGATCTGCTGGTCGCCGCCCAGCTCGCCACCCACAGCGCCCTCGGCATCGACAAGGCGGTGCTGTACGGCCGCGAGGCCTACATCGCCGACGAGCTGCAGCGCACGATGCTGCCGGAGACCCTGCCGCGGCCTACGGGTGTGCGGCTGGCGTCCCGGTACCTGCCCGCCGCCGAGACCGCGCGCGTCGGCGGTGACTGGTACGACGCCATCCCGCTGCCCGGCAGCCGGGTCGCGCTCGTCGTCGGCGACGTCATGGGGCACTCCATGACCAGCGCGGCCATCATGGGCCAGCTGCGGACGACCGCGCAGACCCTCGCCGGGCTCGACCTGCCCCCGCAGGAGGTCCTGCACCACCTCGACGAACAGGCCCAGCGCCTCGGCACCGACCGCATGGCGACCTGCCTCTACGCGGTGTACGACCCGGTGTCGCACCGGATCACCATCGCCAACGCCGGCCACCCGCCGCCCGTCCTGCTGCACCTGGGCGGCCGGGCCGAGGTGCTGAAGGTGCCCTCCGGCGCGCCCATCGGGGTCGGCGGTGTCGACTTCGAGGCCGTGGAGCTGGACGCGCCCGCCGGCGCCACCCTCTTCCTCTACACGGACGGGCTCGTCGAGTCCCGGCTGCGGGACGTGTGGACCGGCATAGAGCAGCTGCGCGAGAAGCTCGCCGCGACCGCCCAGCTGACCGGCCCCGACCATCCGCCGCCCCTTGAGGCCCTGTGCGACGAGGTTCTCGACATGCTCGGCCCGGGCGACCGGGACGACGACATCGCGCTGCTCGCCGCCCGCTTCGACGGCATCGCGCCGAGCGACGTCGCGTACTGGTATCTGGACCCGGAGGACGCGGCGCCCGGCCGGGCCCGGCGGCTCGCCCGGCGCGCGCTGTCCCGCTGGGGCCTGGAGGACCTGACTGACTCGGTGGAGCTGCTGGTCAGCGAGGTCGTGACGAACGCGGTGCGCTACGCGACCAAGCCGATCACGCTCCGGCTGCTGCGGACCGACGTACTGCGCTGCGAGGTCGGCGACGACGTGCCGCAGCTGCCGCGGCTGCGACAGGCGCGGGCCACGGACGAGGGCGGCCGGGGACTGTATCTCGTCAACCGGCTGGCCCGGCGCTGGGGCGCGACCCGGCTGAGCACGGGGAAGGTGGTCTGGTTCGAGCTGAACCGGACCTGAGCCGGACGTGAGCGGTCACGTTTGACGCCTGTACGTATGAGAGAGGGGGCTCCCGGTGATCACCGGGAGCCCCCTCTCTCGTAGGTGCGCCGCGTACCGTACGTACCTACTGGCCGTCGTCCGGTTCGGGCGGACTGAAGGAGATACCGCCCGCCGGGGTCGACGGGGCCGAGGTCGTCGGTGTCGGGGTCGGAGTCGGGGTCGGGGTCGGAGTCGGGGTCGGAGTCGGTGTCGGGGTCGGAGTCGGTGTCGGGGTCGGAGTCGGCGTATCCGACTTGGTCGGAGTCGGTGTCGGGGTCGGCGTATCCGACTTGGTCGGGGTCGGTGACGCCGTCGGCTTCACGCCCGCGCCCAGCGTGGTGTCCAGGTCGAACTTGGTCACCTTGCCCATCGTGCCGAAGGTGTACGTCGCCCAGATCTTCGCCGGGTAGCCACCGCCGTTGATCCGGCCGCTGCCCGGGATGAGGCCGGTGGCGCCCGTCAGGGACACCTGCCTGTTGGCCTTCGTGTCCTCGCCGAACAGACCGACCGAGGTGACGAGACCGGGCGTGTAGGCGGTGAACCAGGCCGACTTGTTCTCGTCGGAGGTACCCGTCTTGCCGGCCACCTGCTGGCCCTTGCGGTTCTTCGCCTGGGCCACCGAGGCCTTGGCGGTACCGTCGTCGACCACGCCCGTCAGCACGGAGGTGACCGTGTCGGCGGCCTCACGGCTGATGATCTGCTCGCCGATCGGGGAGTCGAACTCGACCGTACGGTCCTTGTGTTCGGCCGACTTGATGACGGCCGGGGTGACCTTGCGGCCGTGGTTGTCGAGGGTGGCGTAGACGGCGGCCATCTCCAGCGGGCTCGCGCCCATCGTGCCGAGGGTCTGCGCGGGCACCGCCTGCAACCCCTTGGTGTCCAGGCCCAGTTCGTCCGCGACCTTCATGACCTCGGACATCCCGACATCGACGCCCATCTGCGCGAACACCGAGTTGATCGATTTGTTCATCGCGGTCTGGACGGTGACGTCCCCGTAGTCCGCCTTGTCCTCGTTCGGCGGACCGAAGCCGACCTTCTTGCCGTCGGACACGACCTGCCGGCCGCTCGTGCCGTCGTAGATGGTGTTCGGGTTGATCAGATCGCCGTCCTGCGTCCGCGCCTTCTCCTCCATGGCCGCCGCGAGGATGATCGGCTTGAAGGTGGACGCGGGCTGGTAGTCGCGCCGGGTCGCGTTGCTGATGTAGTGCTTGAAGTAGTCGGTGCCGCCGTACAGCGCGAGCACCCGTCCGGTCTTCGGGTCGACGGACGCGGCACCGGCCTGGACGTTGCCGTCGACCTTGCGCTTCTTCGCGTCGAGCTTGCTGGTGAGCTGGCCCTTGACGGCCTGCTCCAGCTCGGTCTGCTTCTTGCGGTCGATGTTGAGCGTGATCGTCCAACCGCCCGCGTTGACCAGCGCTTTGGCGTCGTCGGTGTCGTTGGCCGTGCCCTGCGCGACAAGTTGCTTGGCCAGCTCGTCCTTGGCGGCCTCGACGAGGTAGCCGGTCTGGCCCTCCAGACCCGGGGCGCCCTTCGGGTCCTTCGGCACCGGGAACTTCATGGCGTCACGCTCGGACTTGCCGAGCCAGCCCTCGCCGACCATGTTGTCGAGTACGTAGTTCCAGCGGGCGGTGACCAGCTTCTTGCCGGTGTCGGAGGCGACGGCCCAGTCGTACTGGCTCGGTGCCTGGAGCAACGCGGCGAGGTACGCGCCCTGTTCGACCGTGAGCTTCTTGGCGTCGACGCGGTAGTAGGCCTGGGCGGCGGCCTGGATGCCGTAGGAGTCGCGGCCGTAGTAGTTGGTGTTGATGTAGCCGGCAAGGATGTAGTCCTTGGACCTCTGTTGGTCCACCTTCAGCGAGATGACCAGTTCCTTCAGCTTGCGCGTGATGGTCTGGTCCTGCTCCAGGTAGTAGTTCTTGACGTACTGCTGGGTGATCGTCGAACCACCCTGCTTGCCTTTGCCGGACAGCGTGTTGATCAGACCGCGGGTGGTGCCCTTGAGGTCGACGCCGGAGTCCTTGTAGAAGGACTTGTTCTCGGCGGCGACGAAGGTCAGCTGGACCTTCTTGGGCACCTCGGACAGATCCACGATCTCGCGGTTGACCGTGCCGGTACGGGCGAGAGCGGTGCCGTCGCTGTACTTGAAGACGTTGCTCTGCAGCTTCGCGGCGTCGTTGCCCGCGGCGGGCACGTCGATCGTCAGGTACAGCACCATGAAGGCGCCCATGCCGAGCAGCAGGAAGCCGAAGAACGCGCCGAGGATCTTCTTCCAGGTGAAGAGCCGGCGGAGGAAACTCTTACCGTTCTTGCCGCCCTTGGCACTCTTGCCGCGCGCCGCCGCCCTGCTCGCCGCCCTGCCCCCGGTCACCGGTTCGGTCACCGGCTCGGTCGCGGTCGCGAGCCCGCCCTCGGTACCGGTTTCCGCTCCGGTCCCGGTGTCGGTCGACGCATCCCTGGAGGAACGCCTGGGCGCCGCGCGGCGGCCACCGCGATGCTGCCGCGCTCGTCTCTCGTCCGCTCGTCCCATGGGTCGCTTCGCTCCGCTTCCTTCTTCGCACAGGTTCATGGCACAGGTCAGCTCAGAAAACTAACACCGGCAGATAAGACGACGAGCTTTCGATCCCCCCTTTTCCGGACGTGACAATCAGCACCTGCCCCACTGGAACCGACTACTGGGGGGTGCGGAAGGTTGCCGTAAGCGCTAAAGTGATATCACTTAGCTAGAAGGCTGCTAGGTTCTGGCCGCGGCGGCCAGGACAGTCACGAAACGGGGGGCACCACCCATGACCACACACGACTCCACTCCGACGACCGATCCCGATGTCGACGTCGATCTACCCGACATGCCCGACCCACAGGTCCGGGAGTTCGCGGCCCACAGCATCGGGGGCGGGCTCGCCCTGCTGCTGGGACTGGTCGGACTCCTGGCCGCCGTCATCCTGTTCGCGGCCGGTTCGGTGAACCCGGGCTTCGCCGTCGGGGGTGCCGTCGTTCTCGTCGCCGCCCTCATCTCGCTGCGCGGGCTCAACACCGTGGCGCCCGGCGAGGCCCGGGTGGTCCAGCTCTTCGGGCGGTACCGGGGGACGATCCGGCAGGACGGGCTGCGCTGGGTGAACCCCTTCACCTCGCGCACGAAGATCTCCACCCGGGTCCGCAACCACGAAACGGCCGTCCTCAAGGTCAACGACGCCTACGGCAACCCGATCGAGCTCGCCTCGGTCGTGGTCTGGAAGGTCAAGGACACCGCGCAGGCGACGTTCGAAGTGGACAACTACATCGAGTTCGTCGCCACCCAGACCGAGGCGGCCGTCCGGCACATCGCCATCGAGTACCCGTACGACGCCCACGAGGAGGACGGGCTCTCGCTGCGCGGCAACGCCGAGGAGATCACCGAGAAGCTGGCCGTCGAGCTGCACGCGCGCGTGGCGGCGGCCGGCGTCCACATCATCGAGTCCCGCTTCACCCACCTCGCGTACGCTCCCGAGATCGCCTCGGCGATGCTCCAGCGGCAGCAGGCGGGGGCGGTCGTCGCGGCGCGGCGGCTGATCGTCGACGGCGCGGTGGGGATGGTCGAGGCCGCGCTCGCCCGGATCGCCGAGCAGGACATCGTGGAGCTGGACTCCGAACGGAAGGCGGCGATGGTGTCGAACCTGTTGGTGGTGCTGTGCGGCGACCGTGCGGCGCAGCCGGTCGTGAACACGGGGTCCCTGTACCAGTGAGCGATCCCTCCGGGGGTTCGGCCGCCGAGAACCCCGAACGTCCCGCGCGCCGGCCGCAGCAGCAGCGTAAGCAGGTGCTGCTGCGGCTGGACCCCGCCGTGTACGAGGCACTGGCAAGGTGGGCCGGGGATGAGCTGCGCTCGGCCAACGCGCAGATCGAGTTCGTGCTGCGGCGGGCGCTGGCGGAGGCGGGGAGGCTGCCCGGGGAAGCGGGGCCGATCCCTCGGCGCGGGCGGCCACCCGGGGGCTCCGCCCCCAGACCCCCGTCGGCCTGAAGGGCCTCGCCCTCAAGCGCCGGACGGGCTGGATGCCCCCGTCCGGCGCCGAGAGGGTTCACCCGGCGCCGGGGTGACCGTCCCACGAAAGCGCCTGGTGACAGAACCGTGACAATCGGCCCCCACCTGCGCACTCGCCCGGTCGGCCGACCCCCTCCCATGATCTATACACAGCATGTATACACACCACGTATACCCCGTGCGTATAGTCCTCCCCATGTCCATCGGTCACACCCTTCTGGGACTCCTGGAGTCCGGCCCCCGACACGGTTACGACCTGAAGCGGGCCTTTGACGAGAAGTTCGGTCAGGATCGCCCGCTGCACTACGGGCAGGTCTACTCGACGATGTCCCGGCTGCTGAAGCACGGGCTCGTCGAGGTCGACGGGATCGAGGCCGGCGACGGGCCCGAGCGCAAGCGGTACGCGATCACCGACGCCGGGATCACCGACGTCGGGCAGTGGCTCGCGACGCCCGAGAAGCCCGAGCCGTATCTGCAGTCGGTCCTCTACACCAAGGTCGTCCTCGCGCTGCTCACGCACCGCAACGCCGGTGACATCCTCGACACGCAGCGCGCCGAGCACCTGCGGATGATGCGCATCCTCACCGACCGCAAGCGCCGGGGCGACCTCGCCGACCAGCTCGTCTGCGACCACGCCCTGTTCCATCTCGAAGCCGATCTGCGCTGGCTGGAACTGACCGCCGCGCGTCTCGACAAGCTCGCTCTGGCGGTGACGTCCCGATGACCACTCCGAAGACCGCTCCTCCCGGTTCCCTGCTCGTCGCGAGCGAACTGCGCAAGGCGTACGGCCCGACCAACGCGCTCGACGGCGCCGAGTTCTCGATCCATCCCGGCGAGGTCGTCGCCGTGATGGGCCCGTCCGGGTCCGGCAAGTCGACCCTGCTGCACTGTCTCGCCGGGATCGTGCCGCCCGACTCGGGGTCCATCACGTACAACGGGCGCGAGATGGCCGGCATGAGCGACGGGCAGCGGAGTCAGCTGCGGCGCACCGAGTTCGGGTTCGTGTTCCAGTTCGGGCAGCTCGTGCCGGAACTCACCTGCGTCGAGAACGTGGCGCTCCCGCTCCGTCTGAACGGGACCTCCCGCAAGGAGGCCGAGCGGACCGCGCTGTCCTGGATGGAGCGGCTGGAGGTCGACGACCTCAAGGGCAAGCGGCCCGGCGAGGTGTCCGGTGGCCAGGGGCAACGGGTGGCTGTCGCACGGGCGTTGGTCACCAGCCCACGGGTGCTGTTCGCCGACGAGCCCACCGGCGCCCTCGACTCCCTCAACGGCGAGCGCGTGATGGAGCTGCTCACCGAGGCGGCCCGGTCGACCAACGCCGCCGTCGTGCTCGTCACGCACGAGGCACGGGTGGCCGCCTACTCGGACCGCGAGATCGTCGTACGGGACGGTAAGTCGCGGGACATGGAGCGCGTCGTATGAGCGTTCGACAGTGGGCAAGGGACCTGGTCCTGGGGGTCCGGTTCGCCTTCACGGGCGGGCGCGAGGGCTGGGGGCGGGTCCTGCTGACGGCCGTCGGGGTCGGGCTCGGGGTGGCGCTGCTGCTGCTGACGACCGCCTTCCCGAACGCCATGGCGGCCCGGCACGAGCGCGAGAGCGCCCGGACGAACATCATGTATGTCGACAAGCAGATGCCGAAGGCCGACAACACGCTGGTCGTCGCGGTCGTCGACACGACCTACGGCTCGGACGACCTGCGCGGGCGGATTCTGGACCCCGAGGGGGTACGGGCGCCCCTGCCGCCAGGGATCGACGGGTTTCCCGCGGTCGGGGAGATGTTCGTCTCCCCCGCCCTCGAACGGCTGCTGAAGTCCCACGACGGCAGACTGCTGCGGGAGCGGCTGCCGGACCGGATCGTCGGCACCATCGGCGAGTCGGGGCTCGTCGGCCCTGCCGAGCTCTCCTACTACCGGGGTGGCGAGGGGCTCGCGGCGCACTTCGGCAGCGGTCTGGTGACGCGGATCGACCGGTTCGGGGATCTGCATGCGACGTCCGAGGGGATGGACCCCGTTCTGCTCCTCCTCACCCTCGTCGTCTTCGTGGTGCTGCTGATGCCGGTCGGCGTCTTCATCGCCACGGCCGTACGGTTCGGCGGTGAGCGGCGCGACCGGCGGCTGGCCGCGCTGCGGCTGGTCGGGGCCGACGGCATGATGACCCGGCGGATCGCCGCGGGCGAGGCCTTCGCGGGCGCCGCGGTCGGGCTCGTCCTCGGCGCCGTCTTCTTCCTGATCGGCCGTCAGGTCGCCGGCTCCGTCAAGATCCTCGACGTGAGCGTCTTCCCCAGCGACCTGAATCCGGCGCCCGCGCTGGCCGTCCTGGTCGGGGTCGCCGTCCCGGTGTCCGCGGTGCTGGTCACCCTGTTCGCGTTGCGCGGCGTGGTGATCGAACCCCTCGGCGTGGTGCGTACGGCCCGGCCGCCGCGCCGTCGGCTGTGGTGGCGGCTGCTGATGCCGCTGGGCGGGGTCGCGGCGCTCTCCCCGATGATCGGGCAGGGCAACGAGGCCGGGCAGTTCAACGACCTTCTCGTCATCACCGGTGTCACGCTGCTGCTCGTCGGGGTGACCGCGCTCCTGCCCTGGGTCGTCGAGGCGGCCGTCGCCCGGCTCGGCTCCGGCGGGCTCTCCTGGCAGCTGGCCGTCCGGCGGCTCCAGTTGAGCAGTGGTACGGCGGCTCGCATGGTGAACGGCATCGCGGTGGCGGTGGCCGGCGCCATCGCGCTGCAGATGTTCTTCGCAGGGGTCTCCGGCCGCTACACGACCGCGTCGAACCTGGACCTCGACCGGGCCCAGATGCAGTTCAGCGTTCCCGGCAACGTTTCGATGGCCTCGGCTGCCCAGGAGCTCGCCGGCACCAAGGGGGTACGGAAGATCTCCGTGCTGTCCTTCGCCTCGGTCGGCGAGAAGGCCAGGTCCCCGGAAAGCTACGTCGAGATGACCATCGGCGACTGCGCGACGCTGCGTGAGGTGGGCCGTCTGCCCTCGTGCCACGACGGCGACGTCTTCACCGTGCGGGGCGCCGAGTACGACACGGAGACGCCCCGACTGGTCAAGGCGGGCCGGGAGTTGTGGATCAGCCCGGACTACACGCAGTCGGCGAATCGGTCGGTCGCCTGGACGGTGCCTGCGGTCCTCAAGCAGGCGGGTGTGCGCGAGGACCCGTCCGGGGTCGAGCGCGGCGGTCTCCTGGCCACGCCGGGCGCCCTGCCCAGGTCGACCGTGGCGGAGTCCGTCGGACGGATCTTCATCGGCCTCGACCCCGAGGTGGCGGACGCCCCCGACCGGGTCCGCAACACGGCGGCGCGGATCGACCCCCTCACGGTGCCCGACACCTGGACGTCGAGCGACCGCACCAAGCAGTTCGACTCGATCCGCACCGGCCTCTTCGTCGGCGCCACCTGCGTCCTGCTGCTGATCGGGGTGAGCCTGCTGGTCTCCCAGCTGGAGCAGCTGCGCGAGCGCCGGAAGCTGCTGTCGTCCCTGGTCGCCTTCGGTACCCGGCGGCGCACCCTGAGCCTGTCGGTGCTGTGGCAGACGGCGATCCCGATCGGACTGGGGCTCGTGCTGTCGTCGGGGGTCGGGCTGACCCTGGGCGTCGTCCTGCTGAAGATGACAAACACGTCGGTCCACGTCGACTGGGCGGCCGTACTGATGATGACCGGCATCGGCGCGGGCGTCGTGCTGCTGGTGACGGTGCTGAGTCTGCCGCCGCTGCTGCGGCTGATGCGGCCGGAGGGCCTGCGTACGGAGTAGC
Source organism: Streptomyces kryoterrae (assembly GCF_054072135.1). Taxonomy (NCBI): domain Bacteria; kingdom Bacillati; phylum Actinomycetota; class Actinomycetes; order Kitasatosporales; family Streptomycetaceae; genus Streptomyces; species Streptomyces kryoterrae. Next base: position 3,554,495 of record NZ_CM133358.1, read on the forward strand.
GCCTCCCGCGCACAACCGGCGCCCGCCCTCCGCACGGGCCCGCTCCCCGGGACCTCGGTTTCCTGGGGAGCGGGCCCGTCCGCGTTCAGCCGGTCAGAGGCTGTACTCCTTGACCACCCGCCGTACCTGGGCGAAGAGCATGCCGACGTTGACCGCCTTGCGGCAGACGACCACGGCGACGACGTCCTGCTGCTCGTTCAGCCGCACGAAGAGGTGAGTGAGGTTCTCGCTGTTGACGAGGATCTCCTGGAAGAAGTGCTGGTCGCTCGGGGTGCCCCGCCGTTCCTTGAACACGTCCTCGATCATCACGACCGTCCGGCCCTGGAACAGGTCGAGGGTCGCGCCCGCCAACAGGTCGAGGACCTCCGGCGGATGGTTGTCGATCGTCTCGTACGAGAGCAGCATCCCGGTGGACATGTCGACCACCCCCGACGCGACACACTCGGGGGCATCGGTGCGGAGCGCTTTGACCAGGCTCATGACCTGGTCGGAGAAGCCTGTGGTCATGCGTTTCGTCCCCATCCTTTCCTTCACACTCCTTCGGTCGCCACGGCGGGGTCCGCCGCGGTGAGGATCGAGCCGATACGGCGCAGCGCCGGCTGGGTGGCACGGTGCAGCCGGTCCAGGTCGACGCCCTCGTCGCCGAGTACGACCATCAGCGCGGTGTCCCCGACGGCGTAGAACGCGGCGCAGCCCTGGCTGCCGTAGGTGACCGTCCGGCGCAGGGTGCCCCGGCCGGTCGCCTGGGCGGCCCGGCGGGCGAGGCCGAGTCCCGCGGCGGCTATGGCGGCGAGGCTTTCCGGGTCGATCGACGCGGCGGTGTCCGCCGCTATGAGCAGTCCGTCGGTCGCGGCTATCGCCGTGTCGGTGATTCCGTCCACTTTTTCGCGCAGGTCGCGCATTTCCATGGCCAGCGCTTTGTGGTCCATGTATTCAACTCCCCTATGGGCTTCTAGGAATTGCCATGAGTTCCGTTCCGCATGCGGAAGAACCCTTTCCAGCTCGTCCCGCGCTTTTCCGGGGCGAGAGATTCGGTGATGCCACTGGCGCCGGGATCGCGGCGGGGCAGTGCGGGAGCGGGAGCCTGCGGTTGCGCGTCGGCGGCGAGGACGGCGGCCAGCGCGGTGACCACCGCGGGGTCGACGTACGGGGGCGAGGGAGGTGGTGGCGGCGCGGGCGGCCTGCGCTTCCACAGCCCCTCCTCCGGCACCCGTACGACCGGGAGCGGCGCGGCCCCCTCGGCGCACTCCAGGAGCCCGGCACCGAGCATCCGCGCCAGCTCGACCGTCACGGTGTACACCCCCCGACCGGTACGGAACGCGAGGTCACGAGCGGTCCGGCGCCCGTCGGCCTGGGCCAGCAACTCCTGCTGTACGGGGGTGAGCTGTCCCTCGCTCACGGCGACCGGCGCCGAACTCGGGTTCGGGCTCGGGCGCTCACGGTTCGGGCGTACCGGGTGGGGCAGGGCGGCGAGGGCGGCCAGTTTGCGGTTGGCGTCCTGGAGGAGGCGGATCGGCCCCTCGCCCACCGGGACGGGGGCCAGTGGCTCGGCCCCGAGGTCGCGTTCGCAGGCGTCCACCCGGCCGGCGACGACCGCGAAGACGGCGTCCCGTAACGCCATCATGCAGACGACCCGCAGCTGGGCGGCGCCCGCGTACCCGTGTCTGATCAGTTCCGCGCCCGGCCAGCGCGCTCCCCCGGCCTCGCGCACCAGCTCGGCCCACTCCTCACCGCTGATCCGGCGGGAGCGCAGGAGCAGGGCCTCCGGGCCCGGGGCGCCCGGGCTCTCGGCGCCGACGACGAGTCCACGCCGGAGATGGAAGGTCCCGCCGGGGCTGCCGGTTGCGCGCAGCGCCCCGGTGAACTCCTCGCGCCCGCACTCGGCCAGGGCGTTCAGCAGCAGGTCGTAGCCGATCCGGCCAAGGGAATCCGGAGATGCGTGTGCGGATACGGAATCGCGGATGACCGACATCACTCCCCTTGGCATTGCACATCGGCATTTCGCACATACGCCTGACGCGTAGCACTGAGGGGGTATGTGTATCAGTCCGGGCGCATATTCCGGCCGGGGTCTCGCTACCTGACGGAAGTTGAGATCTCTCGCCGTTCAACGGTCTTTGTTCGACGCTCATTTGATCGAACTGCCGCCTGTTTCAGTCACCTGTCCGGTCGCCCCACACCCGTACCGGCAACGGTCGCAGCACCTCCCGCAGGGCCGCCGCCAGTTCCCCGTACTCCGCGCCCCGCACGGCGCCCGCGCGCATCGCGAGGCCGATCCGGCGGGCCGGGGCCGGGGCGGCGAAGCGGCCGGTGCTGAGCTGGTCGCTGCGGCCCGCCTCGACCTTGACGGCGGTGGCCGGCAGCAGCGTCACGCCGAGGCCGCCGGCCACGAGCTGGACGAGGGTGGACAGACCGGCGGCCGTGGTGGAGGCGGGGGCGTCCGCACGCCCGGCCTCCCGGCAGATGTCGAGCGCCTGGTCGCGCAGACAGTGCCCCTCGTCCAGGAGGAGCAGGTCCAGTTCGCGCAGCGCCTCGCGTGGGATGTCCGTATGCCCGCCGAGGGGATGACCGAGGGGTGTGACGAGCACGAAGTCCTCGTCGAAGAGAGGGAGTTCGAGGATGCCCGGCAACCCGGTCGGGACGGCGATCAGGAGCAGGTCGAGGCGGCCGGTGGTCAGTCCGTCGAGAAGTCCGGCGGTCTGCTCCTCGTGGACCTGGAGGTCGAGGTCCGGGTAGCGGTCGTGGACCAGGCGCAGGACCGCGGGCAGGAGGTAGGGCGCGACGGTCGGGATCACCCCGAGCCGCAGGGCCCCGGTGAAGGGCGCGCGCACGGCCTCGGCCTCCTCCATCAGTGCAGCGACCGACTCCAGCACGGCCCGGGCGCGTACGGCGAGCCGCTCACCCGCGGGCGACAGCAGCACCTTGCGGGTGGTGCGCTCCACCAGGGTGACGCCGAGCGCCTTCTCCAGGGCGGAGACGGCACCCGAGAGCGCGGGCTGGCTCATGCCGATCGCGGCGGCGGCGTCCCGGAAGTGCAGCTGCTCGGCGACGGCGACGAAGGCGCGCAGCTGGGCGAGACTGGGCCGGCGACGCCCGTCGGTGTTCCTGGCGGCGACCATGCCCGTACCCCTCACCCATACTGATAGCTTTCACTGATCAACTCGCCAGAGTGTAACAATTCCCCTGATCAATGGTGGTGAGTGGACGCGGCAGGCGGTACGTCCGACAATGGACGGACCCTCACTCCGTTCGTCGCCGCCTTCGTCGTACCGGCCGCGAGGACCGTCCTTCTCCGACTGAGGGAGCCACCCGCAATGACCGTCGCCCTGGCGCTGATGGCCGCCGTCGCCCTGACCGCCGCCGCTGTCCTGCCGCGTGTGCTGACCCGGGCCGGCTGGCCCGACCGGGAGCCGGTGCTGGGGCTGTGGGTGTGGCAGTGCCTGGTCGCCACCGTGCTGGTGTGCTGCCTCGCCGCGCTGCTGCTGGGCACGACGGCCGCGTTCGGAACCGTCCGGGCCCACGCCTTCGCGCCGGCGCCGCCCTCGGTCACCGCCGCCTACCAGCTGGAGCGGGCGCCCGTCTGGCTCACCGTACTGACGCTGCTGCTGGCCTGCGGGGCGGCCTGGACGGTCGCCATGCTCGCCCGGGAACTCGCCGAGGCCCGCAGGCGGCGCCGGCTGCGGCGCGTACACCTGCGGGAACGGGCGCCGGACCTGCCCGCCGGTTTCCCGGCCGCGAAGGGGCCGCTGCTGGTCCTGGAGGACGAGTACCCCGACGCCTGGCTGCTGTCCGGCCCGACGCCCCAACTCGTCGTCACCACGGGCGCGTTGCGCCGGCTGTCCGACCACGAGCTGGACGCCGTACTCGCCCATGAACTCGGTCATGCCCGCGCCCGCCACGACTGGCTGCTGCACCTCTCGCAGGCGCTGGCCACCGGCTTCCCGCGGGTCCCGGTCTTCGCGCACTTCCGGGACCAGACACACCGCCTGGTCGAACTGGCCGCCGACGACACCGCGTCCCGGCGCTGCGGCCACCGCACCACCGCGCTCGCCCTGATCGAACTCAACCGGCACCGGGGCGTGTTGTCCTGCGCCTGCACCCGCGGCCAGCTGGGCGACCGCGTCGAGCGTCTCCTCGCGCCCCCGCCCCGCCTGGACGCGCCGTACCGCGCGGCGACGACGCTCGCGGCGGCGTTGGCCCCGCTGATCCCGTTGCTGATCGCGCTGGGGCCCGCCCTGAAGGTCCTCGGCTGACCGTCCAGGAGCGCGTGCGCGGCCTAGGACGGTGGGTCGGACGGCGGCGCGTCGCGCTCGGGCCGTGCGGCGACCTGCTGGGCCTTGGTGAGGGCGATGTCCACCGCCGTGGCTCCGCGTGGCTGCGGTGAGTGGCGTAGCGCGTCGCTCGCGTTGTTGTAGGCCTGGGAGTACACCCGCAGATAGCCGACGACCGTGTTCGTCACCGCGACCAGCGGTACGGCGACCACCGCGCCGCCGATGCCCGCCACCATGCCGCCCGCCGCCACGGACAGCACCACCGCCAGCGGATGGACCCGGACCGCCCGGCCCAGGATGAACGGCTGCAGGATGTGGCCCTCGATCTGCTGCACGGCCAGCACCACGGCGACCACCAGTACCGCCGTGAAGACGCCCTGGGTCACCAGCGCCACCACCACCGCCAGGGCGCCCGAGGCGACCGCGCCGACGAGCGGGATGAAGGAGAACAGGAAGATGAAGACGGCCAGCGGGACGGCCATCGGCACATCCAGGAAGTAGATGCCGATGCCGATGAAGATGGCGTCGATGAGAGCCACTATCACCGTGCCCCGAACGTACGCCGTCAGCGTGCGCCAGGCTCGCGGGCCCGCGCCGGCGACACCGGGCCGGGCCACCGCCGGGACCAGCTTCAGCGCCCACTCCCAGATGCGCTTGCCGTCGTAGAGGAGGAAGAGGGTCGAGAAGGCGGCCAGCAGTATGCCGGTCAGCGCCTCGACGACGACCGTGACACCCTCCAGGCCCACCGACGTGATCGAGTCCGTGTTGGCGCCGACCGCCTCGCGCAGGTTCTCGGCGATCTTGTTGATCTGCTTGTCGGTGACGTGGAAGGGGCTCTTGAGCAGCCAGTTGCGCAGCTCGTCGATGCCGTCCTGGACCTGGTCGGCGAGATTGTCGATGTTCTCCATGACCTGCCAGGTCACGAACCAGCCGATCAGCCCCATCACGACGAACCCGAGGATCGCGGTGAGCGCGGTCGCGGGCCCGCGCGGCACGCCCCACCGGATGAGGCGGGCGACCGTGGGCTGGAGCAGCGCGGTGATGAGCAGCGCCACCACGAAGGCGAAGACCACGAGTTGGACCGCGCTGATGACCCGCATCAGCACCCAGAGGGTGCCCGCGAGCACCAGCAGCCGCCAGCCCGCCTCGGCCGCGACCCGTACGCCCCACGGGACGACGGAGGCGGGCTCGGGCCGCACTGCGAGCACGCCAGGGGCCGTCGGAGTGGTGGTGGTAGGCGCGCGGGGAGGCTGTTCCTCCTCGTCGTACGTGTGCTGGGGCTCGGGCGGTGGGGGGGGCGACGGTGACGGAGTGCCGTACGGCGGGTCCCCGTCGTCCGTGTGCTCCTTCTCCACCTCGGCCCTGCGCGCGTCCAACCGCTCACCCATCTCGGTGAGCCGGACACCGACCCGGCCGAGCCACTGCGGCACTCGCGACATGATGCGCCCTCGTCCCCCGTATCTCCCTCTGCCCATCCTTCTCCCCAAAGCCTCCGGAGCCTCGGGAGCAGCGGTCCACATCCGACCGTACATGGCCGAAGCCCCTCACCGAAGGACGGTGAGGGGCTCGGAAAGGTTGAGACAACTGAGCGCGGAAGACGCGCAACGGCTCAGTAGTAGTTGTTGGCCTGCCAGAAGTTCCACGCGCCGCACGGGCTGTCGTAGCGGTCGTTCATGTAGCTCAGGCCCCACTTGATCTGGGTGGCCGGGTTCGTCGCCCAGTCGGCGCCCGCCGAGGACATCTTGGAACCCGGAAGCGCCTGCACAAGGCCGAACGCGTCGGAACTGGGGTTGTCCGCCTGGTAGTTCCAGCTGGACTCGTGGTCCACGATGTTGCTGAAGCACTGGAACTGGTCCGCCGGGACGATCTGGCGCGCCATCTCCTGGACCTCGGCGATGGAGTACGAGGCCTGCACCGGGAAGCTGGAGGCGTCACGCGTCGCGGAACGGCTGGCCGCCTCTTCCGCTTCCTTGCGCGCCTTGGCTTCGGCCTCGGCCTTCTCGGCGGCCTTCTGCTTGGCCACCGCGTCCTTGGCTGCCTGCTTACGGGCAGACTCCTCGGCGTCCTTCTTGGCGGTGGCGTCGGCGGCGATGGCCTGGACATCGGCCTGCTGCGTCAGGGACGCGGTCTGCACCTCGGCCTGGGAACCCACGGGAATGTCCGTGAGCAGCGTGGTGTCGCCTACCAGGGCCTCGGCGTCGTTGGGGGTCCCGGTGCTGCCCGAGGCCACACCTGTAACTGCGCCGACAGCGGTGACCGCGGTGGCCGAGGCCACTGCGAGTCCCCGGACCGAAATCCGGCTCACACGGTTTCCTTCCAGCATCGCCCGCTTCGGTGACCCTGGCGGACGCAATCTTGCCCCCAAGACACTGGCCTCCCAACTGCGCGGTCACGGGAGGCACGGGCCCGATGGGCAACTCCTTTACGGGGAGCGCCACGTGGTGCGCGGGCGGCATACGACGACGGTATGGAGTTGAAGGCGGTGCTTCGGTGCTGCCGTACTACTGGCGGTACAGATGTGTCGTATGCGGGGCCTGACAGGAGTGAGACTCTGCCGCACATGGACGCCGGGTGGCAATTCTGAGTTGCGTGTGAAAGCTCACACCTCGTTTGTCCCCGGTGATTTGAGGAAAGCGGCAGACGCGGAAGCGCCGCCCGGCTAGGCTCTTGGCCTTTGCCGGACGGCGCCCATTATGCGAACTCCAGGGTAACCGGACGCAATTGCCCAATTGCCCGAGCGAGTCCCTATCCGCTCACCATCTGACCAACAGGGTCAGATCTGCCCGTCCTCCAGCATTTCGGTCACCAGGGCCGCGATCTGGGACCGCTCGGACCTGTTGAGGGTGACATGCGCGAAGAGCGGGTGCCCCTTCAGCTTCTCGACGACGGCCACGACACCGTCGTACCGGCCGACCCGTAGATTGTCCCGTTGCGCCACGTCATGGGTGAGAACCACCCGGGAGTTGGAGCCGATCCGGGACAGCACGGTGAGCAGGACGTTCCGCTCCAGCGACTGCGCCTCGTCCACGATCACGAACGCGTCGTGGAGCGACCGGCCGCGGATGTGGGTGAGGGGCAGCACTTCGAGCATGCCACGCGCGGTGATCTCCTCGATGACCTCGCGGCTGGTGACCGCGGACAGCGTGTCGAAGACCGCCTGCGCCCAGGGGCCCATCTTCTCGGACTCGGAACCGGGCAGATAGCCGAGCTCCTGCCCGCCCACCGCGTACAGCGGCCGGAAGACCATCACCTTCTGGTGCTGCCGCCGTTCCAGCACGGCCTCCAGACCGGCGCACAGCGCCAGCGCCGACTTGCCGGTGCCGGCCCGGCCACCCATCGACACGATCCCGATGTCCGGATCGAGAAGGATGTCGAGCGCGATCCGCTGTTCCGCGCTCCTCCCCTTGATACCGAACACCTCGCGATCCCCGCGTACGAGACGGACGTTGCCCTCGGCCGTGACGCGCCCCAGGGCCTTTCCGCGCTCCGACTGGATCGTCAGGCCGGTGTGCACCGGCAGTTCGGCGGCCTCGGGGACGTAGGCGTGCCCTTCCTCGAAGAGGAGGTCGACCTGTTCGCCGGGCAGGGTCAGTTCGGACATTCCGGTCCAGCCGGAGGAGCCCGTGATGGCCAGCTCCGCGCGGTACTCCTCGGCGAGGAGCCCGACGGACGAGGCCTTGATCCTGAGCGGCAGGTCCTTCGACACGACCGTGACGTCGTACCCCTCGGCCTGCAGGTTGCGGGCGACCGCGAGGATGCGGGAGTCGTTGTCCCCCAGGCGATAGCCGCTTGGCAGCACGCTGGGGTCCGAGTGGTTGAGCTCGACACGGACGGTCCCACCCAGCTCCCCGATCGGAATCGGGGCGTCGAGTCGACCGAACCGGACGCGGAACTCGTCCAGCATGCGCAGGGCCTGCCGGGCGAAGTAGCCGAGTTCGGGATGGTGCCGTTTGGCCTCCAACTCCGTGACCACGACGATCGGCAGCACGACTTCGTGCTCCTCGAAGCGGTTCAGGGCGCCTGGGTCGGCCAGCAGGACGCTGGTGTCGATGACATAGGTGCGCCGGTCTGGCATACGGCGCTTTGTGCTGGTCACCACGGAAGGACGTACCCCCTCGGATGAGGTCGGGGAGCGACGAAGGAGATCTGGACCGGTCGACGGCCCCAATGCGCGGGCCGAGAACCGGCCCTCCGCCTGTTCGCCCGTGCTGTGACCACACGGTCGGGCTGGTGCAAAGGGCCTCCCGGGCGGACGGCCCCGTGCCGTCTGCTGAGATACGACACCCGTGGTTCGGGTGTCGACCTGCTTGGCTTATGCCCTCGAACATGCGCGGCCATGCCACGACCTATGGCGGCGCGCTGGTGAACTCCTTGTTACTTCCGCCCCAGAGGGTGTGAATTTCATCCCGAAGACTGGTTTCCGGGCCAGACCGGTTTCAGCCGGGATCAGCCGCCGTAGCGCCGGTGGCGGGCCGCGTAGTCGCGCAGGGCGCGCAGGAAGTCGACCTTGCGGAAGGCCGGCCAGAAGACCTCGCAGAAGTAGTACTCCGAGTGGGCCGTCTGCCAGAGCATGAACCCGGACAGCCGCTGCTCGCCGCTGGTGCGGATGACGAGGTCGGGGTCGGGCTGGTCGCTGGTGTAGAGGTGCTTGCCGATCAGGTCGATGTCGACGTTCTCGGCGAGCTCCTCCAGGGAGGTGCCCCTGTCGTGGGCGTCGAGCATCATCGAGCGCACGGCGTCGGCAATCTCCTGCCGGCCGCCGTAGCCGATGGCCACGTTGACCAGTATTCCGCCCGTCACGTGCGCGGTGGCTTCCTCGGCCTCCTTGAGCTGGGTCTGCAGCTGCCCGGGGAGCAGATCGAGGTTGCCGACGTGGTGGACGCGCCAGCGGCCGTCGGCGGCGAGGGAGGTCACCACGTTCTCGATGATCTCGAGGAGTGGTGCCAGCTCCTCCGGCGGACGGTTGACGTTGTCCGTGGAGAGCAGCCAGAGGGTGACGACCTCGACATCGGTCTCGGAGCACCAGCCGAGGAACTCCTCGATCTTGTCCGCGCCGGCCCGGTGCCCCTGGGCGGTGGTGGAGCCCGCCGCCTTCGCCCAGCGCCGGTTTCCGTCCACGATGACGCCGATGTGCTTGGGCACCTGGTCGTGGTCGAGGTGGCCCTCCACCCTGCGTGTGTAGACCCTGACCAGCAGTCGGCGCAGGTTGTCGCGCAGGTTCACGTGTTTGTCAGCCCCTCCGTACGGATCGGACAGGCGCGGCCGGGCGCAATCCCTGGCGCGGTCCCTGCCCGTATGGCGGTCCTCGGGGGTGGCGGTCCCCGGAGGGGAAGCGTACCGCTGCGGGAAGGGGGCCCTTGCGCTCGGGGGAACCGAGGCCTCGCGCCGGGGAGGGACATGGACGGGCAAAGGGGACCCCGCCTCCCGAGAGGCGGGCGCGAAGGGCGAGGGCGCGGCGGGATCACGGAGGGGCGCGAGGAGGTGCGGGGAGAGGAGGGTCGGAGAGCGGCGGTATCCGGCTGCTCCGGCCGGGCACAAAAAACGGGCCGGTCCGTGGGGGGGAGACGGACCGGCCCGAGGGGGGGCTTCCACCATAACCCTTCGTGAGTGATGCTGCGTACATCCGCACCGAACAACTACTCTCCGAAGTCACCCGGCAACGCGTGGATGGCCTCGGAAGCCCGGTTTCACAGTCGGATCATGGCCGGAAAACAGCGGATTCCCAGGAAATATCGCGGGTTCCGGGGAGATCCAGAGGGATTCGGCGGGTTTCACCACCTGGTGAACACCTCCGGCCACCCCGGGTCCATACGGGTGTCGGACGCGTTCGGGCGAGCCTCCGGCCTCTGCGTCCCTCCCAGGGGCGATCCGGTCGCGAACGCCCGCTTGACGCCCTCGCTAACTTCACAGCCATGGCCACGTTCACCACCGCTCAGACACCGGATCCGATTCCGCTGGAGCTCGCCGACTCCGGCCGAGCCCGGCGACGGGGGCTGCTGGGCCGGGACGGAATCGAGGGCGCGCTGCTGCTGACGCCCGCGAGTTCGGTGCACACGTTCGGGATGCGGTTCGCGATCGACGTCGCCTATCTCGACGGAAAGGCGCGGGTCCGGGCGGTAAGGACCATGCGTCCGGGCCGGGTTGGGCTCCCCCGCCCCTGGGTGCGGTCGATCCTGGAGGCGGAGGCCGGGGCGCTGGAGAGGTGGGGTGTACGCCGGGGTGTACGGCTCACGATCCGGGCCGACGGGCCGCAGTCGGAGGGTTGCTGAGCAGGCGCGGAACGACTTCGCGCGAGTGCCGGGCGGGGAGGCAGGGCACCGCGCAGGCCCCTCCTCTGCGCGGTACCGTCCGCGCAGCTTTGCTCACGCGAATTACCTTTGGCCAAAGTTACGCGACACCGAGCCATGCTCGCGAGCGACAGGGATAACGATGTGGAAACCCCGTGAAACCTTTTCGGGCATATGCGCACATGTCTCACGGGTGACGCGCACGGCCACGACAGCCACGCTCCTTGCGCCGAGATCTCGCCAATATTCGGACGGCAGGGAGCGATATCCGGATGTTTGCGATGAATAAGTCCTTATATGTCATGGTTCACCCGTATTATTCGACCGCTTGGCGATCGATCCGGCCGAGCCGCGAAGAGCATCCGGATCAGCCGCATCAGGCGGACGGCTTGCGGGCCTCGAAGAGATGGCGGCTGCTGTGTGCCACGAACGAACCCTCGGCCTCGATCCGCTCGTGCAGGGACCGGAGCCGGGGGCGGTAGGCGTCGACAGTGAATCCGGGCACCATCCAGATCACCTTGCGCAGGAAGTGCACCACGGCCGCGATGTCGTAGAACTCCATCCGCAGCCGCTCGGCGCGCAGTTCGACGATCTCCAGCCCGGCGGCTTCCGCGCCGACCCGCTCACGGTCGGGGTGGCGGGCGTCGCGTCCCTCCGCCGACTGCGGTCCGAGGAAGTACTCGACGAGTTCGTACGCGCTGGCGGGCCCGACGTGCTGGGCGAAGTACGTACCGCCGGGTCGCAGGACGCGGGCGATCTCGGTCCAGTGCGGCGAGACGGGGTGCCGGCTGACGACCAGATCGAAGGCGCCGGCGGCGAAGGGCAACGGTGCGTCGTCCGGCACGGCGACGACCGCCGCACCGCGCGGGTGGAGCAGGGCGGTGGCTTTGACGACGTTCGGCGGCCAGCCCTCGGTGGCGACGGTGAGCGGGGGCAGCTTCGGGGCGGTGTTGAGTACCTCGCCGCCCCCGGTGTGCACGTCGAGGGCGGCGGACGCACGGGCCAGCCGCTCCCCCATGGCCCGGGCATATCCCCAGGAGGGCCGCTCCTCGGTGGCCCTGCCGTCGAACCAGGAGAAGTCCCATCCGTCGGTGGGGACGGCGGCCCCCTCAGCGAGGAGTTGTTCGAAGGTGGGGATGGAGGTGGGGATGGAGGTGTGCACGGGAGCGCGTACAGGAGTGGTGGGCGCGGGCATGAGGGCGATGTTCGCAGGCCGCTGTCGGGGGCCGCTGATATTTTCCGCCGCACGACGGAAGCAGGACGCAAGCGGGACGGAAGAAGAGGTGGTCGGGGACATGCTGTACGCCGATGACGAGACGACGACGCTGCGCGCGAAGCTCGACCAGGAGCGGGACTCCGTGCTGTGGAAACTGGCGGGCCTGAGCGAGGAACAGGTCCGCAGACCGATGACACCGTCGGGGACGAGTCTGCTGGGGCTGGTGAAGCATCTGGCGTCGGTGGAGTACGGCTGGTTCGTGGAGACGTTCGGCCGGGAGGTGGAGCCCTTCTGGTTCGACCCGTACCTCGGCGAGGACATGACGGCGGGCCCGGACGAGACCACGGCCCGGATCACCGACTTCTACGCCCGTGCCCGCGCCGCCGCCGACCGCGTACTCACGGAACTCCCCCTGGACACCCTGGGCAGGCCGGCCTGGCGGGACGACGAGTGCTCGCTGCGCTGGGTCCTGGTCCGCATGACGGCGGAGACGGCACGGCACGCGGGGCACATGGACATCCTGCGGGAGCTGATCGACGGGGCGACGGGAGAGTACGAACCGTCGTAGCTCAGGAGCTGACTGCCTGGTGTGGCTGGCTTAACGACCTCATGACCTCACGACCTCTCGGCGTCGAGGACGAGCATGACCTGCTCGTTGTCGCCGTGGCTGACCGTGCCGGTGCGACGGAAGCCGTGCTTTTCGAGGAGGCGGACGGAGGCGGTGTTCCCGGCGAAGGGGTCGGCGTAGAGGGGCCGGCTGGTCTCGCGCAGGAGGAACAGCCCGAGGGCGACGCTCCCGACCCCTCTCCCCCAGTAGGGCCGCCCGAGCCAGTACCCGATGAAGCGACGGCGACCTCCACCGGCACCCTCTTCGCCCTCCCACCAGGCGACGATGCTGCCGGCGGGCTCGGTGTCCACGGTGATCGTCTGCACGAACACGGTGCTGTCGCCGAGGATCTTCGACTTCCAGTGCGCCATGAAGGCGTCCCGCGGCCGGGGCGTGAACCGCGACCGCCGGACGGCTTCGGGATCGTTCTCGTACGCGAGCAGAAACTCCAGGTCGGCTTCCACGACATCGCGGAGCTGTACGTCGTTGCCAGTTCCGCCGTCGGTCAGATGGTCGGGGTCGTTGCCGGGCAGGTCCTCGGACTCGTCGTCGGTCATGGTGGGGAGTCTGGCAGGGGGCACTGACATCGACCGGCGGTGCTACCTCTACAGGCCGTCGCTGCCGGCACGTTCGTACCGCAGGAGTACGACACCGTTGCCGAAGGTGCGTGATTCGGCGAGCCGGAGCCGGGTGAGGTGATCGGCCTCGGGGAAGAGCGGCCTGCCGCGTCCGATCAGCACGGGATGGACGCACAGGTGAAACTCGTCGACGAGGTCGTGCCGCATGAACTCGGCGGCGAGTTCGGCCCCGCCGACCACGAGATCCCCGCCGGGCTGCTCCTTGAGCGCCCGAATGTCCTCCGGGACGACCTCCCGCACGATGGTGGTGTTCCAGTCGGCGTGCTCCAAGGTCCGGGAGAACACGTACTTCGGGATGTCCCGCCAGATACCGGCGAACTCGACCATGGCCTCCGTGGTGTCGGGGCCGGGGTCGGTGTCGGCGGTGGGCCAGAAGTCGGCCATGAGCTGATGGGTCACGCGCCCGGCGAGAATGCCGCCCATGCTTTTGACCCGCTGGTTGAAGTACCGGTGAAGCTCTTCGTCGACAAGGTGCCAGTCGATCTCGCGGTTGGGTCCCTCGAAGTATCCGTCGAGGGAGATGGACATCATCAACACAACTTTCCGCACGACACGCACCTCATCGACATCGGGGGCTGCGACTGGTGCTCGCGGTACTCATCGGACGTCACCCAAGGCCCTGCTGCCACGTGTGCTTTCACGCTATCCATCAGCGCATGGCGGCACCAGGCAGAAACCTGTCAACCGTTGGAGCATATTGGATTGAATAACTCACATGCAACACCACTTGACCTATAGCGGTTGCATAACATAATGACCTGCTCGCTGCATGCTACGGCGAGCAGGCCGTTTCACTGCCGAATCGCGAAGGGCAACCGGACGGGCGCGCTTACCTACGCTGCGCGCTCCCCGAAAGCCACAGTGTTGGCACCGTCGGCCACGACGTGAAGATCCACCGTGACGTCCAGCGCGCCGGCCAGACGGACCAGAAGGTCAGCAGTGACAGGCAGCATGCCGCCCAGCTCCAGGGCCTCCACCGCGTCAGGGGTCATTCCGAGACGCTCACCCAGTGCGGACTGCGACAGCCCCAGGAACGCACGCCGGTCGTACACCAGCTGCCCCAGGACAAGCGCCAACCGGATCTCCTCACGCTCGGCGACGACCTCTGGGGGCTCTGCGTACCCCTCAACAACGCGCCGCTGCTGAGCCAGCTTCCAGCGGGTGTGATTCACCATTCCTCCCGGAAGTCGCGAGTGAACTCCTCGTGTGCAGGACCGTGTTCCGCCTCGCACAGCAGCTTTGCCTGCTTGACCTCCGCCTCCTCCCGCATCCTGGTCTTCCTGAAGACCGTGAGCAGGACGATGCGTCGGCCGGGTGCCAGCCAGTACGTCACCCGGACCGAGTTTCCGTCCAGGATGAAGCGCAACTCGCGTACACCCTCGCCCAGACTACGTGAGTGCGGCTCACCGAGTGTGGTCGGTGATAACGCCAGCAGCTCTGCCTTTTCCTCGGCCTGCCGAAAATGACGGGGCGAGAGTGCCTCAAGCCAGAGCCGCACTTCTGGTTCCACTTCGATCTCAAAGAGTGCGGTCACACCCCGAACGTAGGCATTACCTCGTGTCGGCATTGAGCTTTTCCCGGTAAGCACCCGTCGCTCGCTGTGATCGCGATGCTGGCGCTGCGGCCCCGTGCGGTCCTCAAGTCCGTGCAGGCGTAAGGCCCCTCGTAGGAACGATCTTGCGACAGATTGTTCTGACCGAGGGGCCTCACGTGTCGACCAGTGTCACATACACCGCCGTGCTCGATGCGAAGCGGACCACCGCCGAGCACCTGGCCGGCCTCCTGCGTGACCACCGGATCGTGGCCAGGACCCGCGAGGGCCGACGTGCGCTGGGCTGCTTCAAGCAGGCCGTACTCGTGCTGCGCTGGTTCCTCGACGGCACCCGGTTGGCTCAACTCGCCCGTGGCAACGGACTGTCGGCCTCCACCTCCTTCCGCTACCTCCACGAAGGACTGGCCGTCCTGGCCGCCGGAGCACCGGACCTGTCCACCGCGCTGGAGCGTGCGAAGGCAGCCGGGCTGACGCATCTGAACCTCGACGGCACGGTCATCCGCACCGACCGCGTCGCCGCCCCGGGCCCCAACGGCGCAGACCTCTGGTGGTCGGGAAAACACAAGCACCATGGCGGGAACGTACAGGTCATCTCGACTCCGGACGGCTGGCCGATCTGGGTCTCGTCAGTACGGCCGGGCCGGGAGCACGACACCACCTGCGCCCGCCACCACGGGCTGGTCGACGCCCTCAACCGCATCGCGGCCGAGCTGGACATGCCGACCCTCGTCGACCTCGGCTACGAGAACGCCGACGACGGCTTCCGCCACCCCGTCAAAAAGCCCGCCGGAGCCGAGCTGACCGAGGCTCAGCAGACCTGCAACAAGGTCATCCGCGGCATCCACGGCGTCTGCGAGCGCGCCAACTCCCTGCTCAAGACCACCTTCAAGGCCCTGCGCCGGGTCAGCCTCGACCCCAGCCGCATCACGAAGATTGCCGCCGCAGCCCTCGTCCTGCTTCAACTCGAGTACGACCGCACCATCTGAACAATCACACAACGTCATGGTCCATTACTGGGAAAGGCTCATTGCCACACCCGGGCCCGCTTCACCCATTCGTGCGCTCCCCCGACACCCCGTACGTTCGCGCCCCCGACCTCGGGAGCACCGCCCACATGCGTGTGCCGCCGCCCGGTTCGCGGGCCGCGTCGAAGCCCCAGTCACCCTGGCAGGCTCGGACGACGCAGGCCAGCACCCGCAGGGTCGCGCGGCGCCTGGCGTCGCAGGCTGCCGACAAGCGGGGGTGGGCGTGTCGGGGGTGAGCGTCGTAGAGGATCACGCGCAGCGCTCCGTCGCGATAGCGGAGCGAGATGTAAATGTCGTCGGCGGTTGTGAAACGGCAGGCGCAGGATGTCAGTTCGCTCACGACCTGGACCGCCGCGTCGGCTACGTCGTGCAGGCCGTGCATGCGCAGCACCGTGCGAGCGGCCGCCCTCGCGATCGCCGCACTCGTCGGCGCGGCGGGCAGGGTGAGGCTGTACGCGAGTTTCTCCGGCTCGGGTGGCGAGGTGGGCAGCGGGTCGATGGACAGTGGGCAGGTGCTTGCGGGGGCAGGTGCAGTCATGGCAACTCCATTGCACGAGTGGCACGTTCGAAGGCGATTCGACGCGTGTGCGGTGCATGCAGCCGGCGGCCCGTCTCCCTGACGCGAGCCCGACCCTCCCAGGAAAGGAGCTGCGGACAGGCTCACGTGATGCACTTCCGGCAGTGCGTTGTGTAGTCCCTACGTCACCGAAGGTAGCGGCGTTGGAGTCACAGTGTCCATCAGTTCAGTGATAATTACCCCCTAGCGAGTGGACCGGGGGAATGCTTGATGGGCAGACTGTGAGCCATCCAGGCCTAGAGGGGATGGCATGTCGACCAGGACCACGCCAACAGAGCGGCAGAAACGACTCGGTGCCGAGATGCGCAAGATGCGTCTCGCCACCGGCTGCACAACCGAGTACGCAGCCGGTCTGCTCGGGATCGACCGGACCAGGCTCTCCAACATGGAGTCCGGGATCCGGCCCTTCTCAGCCGAACGGGTCCGCACGCTCGCCTGCAACTACACCTGCACAGACGCTCGTTACGTCGAGGCGCTCTCAGCCCTGGCCGACATGGTCGGTAGCAAGGAACGCGGGTGGTGGGAGAAGCACCGGGGCAGCTTGCCCGCTGGGCTGCTCGACATCGCGGAGTTGGAGTGGCACGCCGCGCGCGTGCGCACAGTCCAGATCATGCACGTACCAGGACTGCTCCAGTCCGAGGAATACGCCCGCGCGGTCTTCGACGCGGTCCTACCGCCCCTGTCCAGACTGCAGATCGAGTTGCGTGTCGCCCACCGCATGGAGCGGCAGCAGGTCTTCGAGCGTTCACAACCAGTGCCGTACGTCGCCTATGTCCACGAAGCGGCCCTCCATATGCCGTTCGGCGGTTCCGAAGTGACCCGAGATCAACTGAGGCGCATGTGCGCGGCGTCCGAGCAAGAGAACGTGGAGGTACGGGTCATCCCGTTCACCGTGAGCGGCTTCCCCGGAGCGGGACACGCGCTGCTGTTTGCGGACGGGGTGGTGCCGCAGCTCGACACGGTGCAACTCGACTCCGCACACGGGCCCGAATTCACCCACGCCGAAGCGCAGCTCAGCAAGTACCGTGTCCACCTGGACTGGATGGACAACGCGGCACTGTCACCGGCGGTCTCCCGTGATCTCATCCACCAGATTGCCCGCGAACTTTAGGGGAGAGATCGTGACCGGCATCCAGTGGGAAGAGCCCTTCTGCGGGGAAGGCAACAACTGCTTCCGCCTGGGCACCGACAACGACGGCAACGCCTACATAGCCCTCGCAGGACAGGAAGAGCGCTACCTGACAGACAGTCGCGAGGCCCTCCGCGCGCTGGTCCAGGACATCAAGGCAGGGAAAGCGGACCACCTGGTGTGAACGAGGAGGAGCGCCGACCCGCTCCCTCGGGCACGACAGGTCCCGACCCCTCAACCCTGGTGCTTCCAGGTGGAGAAGTTCCCTCTAATTGAGGTGATCGGCAAAGGCACGTCGGCCAGACTGCCACCGTGCGACACGATGAAGAGCAGCCATTGTCCGGCGGGAACATGAACGCCGGTGTCGTCCGCATCGGTGATACCGTCCGGCGCCCGGCGGGACCGTGGACGCCAGCAGTGCATGCGCTGCTGGCCCATCTTCACGAGGTGGGGTTCCGGGCGGCGCCTCGGCCCCTTGGCATCGATGAGCAGGGCCGGGAGGTGCTGAGCTTTGTGAGGGGCGAGGTGATCTGGCCCGCCCGGTTCACGCTGGTGGAGACCTCACTAGGACTGGCTCGCGTGGCGCGTCTGGTCCGGGACTTCCACGATGCCGTGGAGGGGTTCACCCCGCCGCCCGACGCCCAGTGGCAGGTGCTGATCCCCGTCGAGGGGGCTGACATCATCGCCCACCACGACCTGGCCCCCTGGAATCTCGTGGCCGAGGGGGAGGACGCGTGGGCCTTCATCGACTGGGACACCGCCGGTCCCGGTACTCGGCTCTGGGACGTCGCCTATGCGATGCGCGGCTTCGTTCAGTTGTCCGCGCATCCCCACTGGCAACGTGCCGATGCCGACAGCCGCCTGCGGGTCTTCGCCGACGCCTACGGGCTCGAGGAGAGTGAGCGGCGTGAGTTGGTGCCCCTGTTGGGCCGCCGTACCCGGGCCATGCACGACTTCCTGCGTGAGCAGGCAGCGGAGGGCAACCAGCCGTGGGCGACGCTCTGGGCCGAAGGGCACGGCGACGCCTGGCGGAGCGACGCCGAATACATCGAACAGCGCGAGGAACAGTGGGCGCGTGCCTTGCTCGCCGGCTGAGTTCGGCGCGGTTTGAGGCGGCGGGGGCGTGATGTGTCGTAGGGACTCTGACTCGGATTCACTCCCCCTTCTGGAACGTCACCTCCACGCGCCGGTTCTTGCGGCGGCCCTGTTCCGAGGCGTTGTCGGCGATCGGGTAGTCCTCGCTGTAGCCGCGTACCTGGAAGGTGACGTCCGGGCCCAGGCCGACGGCCAGTTCGTCGTGGACGACCTCCGCGCGGTTCTTGGAGAGGGTCAGGCCGTGGGCGTACGAGCCGAGGTTGTCGGTGAAGCCGAAGACCCTGACGTTCGTGGCCTTC
The DNA here is from genome assembly GCF_054072135.1 of Streptomyces kryoterrae. Classification (NCBI taxonomy): domain Bacteria; kingdom Bacillati; phylum Actinomycetota; class Actinomycetes; order Kitasatosporales; family Streptomycetaceae; genus Streptomyces; species Streptomyces kryoterrae. The sequence continues at coordinate 3,573,191 of NZ_CM133358.1, forward strand.
TGTGCCTTTATCTCGTCGGCGATCGCCTGGATGCGGGAGCGGGCTTCCGGGTTCAGTTTCGAGCTGTTCTTCGGGAACAGGACCTCCGCCTGGAGCGCGAAGGTCACGCTCTCGCTCGTGTCCACCCGGCGTTCCTCGCCGCCCATGTCCTCCACGACCGACATGATGTCGAGGACCTTGGACGGGGCGAGCGTGGCGCCGTCGGCCATTTTCAGGCCGGGGCTGTTGGGGTCCACTTCGGGGGGTGGGGAGGTTGTCAGACTGCCGCCCGGGGGCGCGCTCGGGTCATCGCCGTCGGCATAGGCGACGGGGGTGCCCAAGGTGAGCGCGGCCAGGACTGCCAGGGCCGTGACCGTGGTCGCGGTGGAGCGATGAGTGCGGGTCATCGTCACTCGCCCTCAGTGATTTCGATGGACGCCGGGGGCATCGAGCCGACCTGGAAATCGACCTTACTGGTGCCTCCGGGCGGGGCGGGGAACTGAGCGAACCAGTCCGTCGTGTCACCCGTTCCGACGCCGCCGGTGAACCTGGTGCACAGGCAGCGACCTTCCGTGTCACGCAGTACGAGGTACTTCTTCTTGCCTGCCGTGTCGAGAAGACTCGCACCCGCGATCGATCCGCCGTTCTTCACGAGGTCGTTCTCGTCGCCGCGCCAATCCGCCCCGACCCACGGTGCACCAGTGCCATTGGTCACCTTGCCTTCGACGGTGACGAAGCCGCCTTCGTCACGAGAGGCCGACGTGACCTGGAGCGTCAGGCCTCCTGCCTTTACTTCGGCCAGCACCGGGTCGCCGGCAGGGGCTTGAGACTCCTTCTTGTCCGCGTCCGCGTCTCCCTGGTTCTTGGCGGTTGGGGTGGACGAAGAACCCGCGCTCGACGCCTTGTCGTCGTCGCCTCCCCCGCCACAGCCGGCCACCGCAACAAGCAGCCCGGCCGTGATCGCCACCGTCGACAGCGCCCTGCGGCTCTTCTTGGTATGCCGGAAATCCATCGGTACGGCTTCCTCTCACTCGGCCAGATGCACAGAGAACAGCACGGACGCATCGGGGAAGTCGTCCGGATCGAAATTTGTGGGGTCGATGTCCACGAGGTGGCCGTCGCAGTCGAGTTGGACTGGCTTCGTGGGATCCGCATCGGCGTCGAAGTCGCAGCGCGGCTGAAGAACGGCTATGGCATGGGCCCTGGCATGCATGCCTTCCGTCCCCGGGATGATCGAGGCGCCGACCGTGTTGTTGGTCTCCACAGCGACCCTGAATCCGGGATAGCCATCCTTGACCACGGGGTCGGCGCCGCCCTGGACAGTCGCGTCGTTCTCTGCGGCGAGTGCCTGTGCTGCCGCCGTGGCCCCGGTGCCCGGTAGCTCCTGGTCATTCAGCCAGTCGAGCCAGTCGCCATCCTGCCCGATAGCACCGGTCAGGGTCTCCACCAGTTCGTCCCGGGCGTCCTGTGCCGCCGCCAACGCCGCAGCGTCCGCCGCAGATTGGGCTCCATTGCGGACGGACGCTGCTTGGGCGAACACGAAGAAGGCGACGGCGGCAAAGAGCAGAATCGCGGTCAGCCAAATGTAGATCGGAAGTGTCTGACCTCGGTCCTCGCGTACTCCCGGAAGCCTCAGTCCCCGATGACGTTGTTCACTGCCGTCAGGATCGCCTGTGAGATCAACCCGTCCAATCCCAGCCCGTCGATCAGCGTAAAGATACCCGCGATGATGATCATGAGGCCCGCGTACTCCACGAACCCGGCCCCCGCGTCCCGGTCCTTCCCCCGCATCCGGGAGACGACGGTCCGCGCCCACTTGTTGACCTTCAGCATGGCTTGCGCCTTCCCGCCCGACACCACTACCGACTTCAGCACAGTATGTGAAAACCCGCCTACTCCGCGTGGGCCCAGGGACCCAACTTCCCTCCACGGGACGCCCCATCACTCCCATCCCTCCCGAGCCGTACCCAGCCACCGGGCGATCGCTTCGCTCCGTGTCGAACTGTGCAGCTTTGCGAAGATGCGGTTGATGTGGTTTTTGACGGTCTTCTCGCTGATGAAGCAGGTGGCGGCGATCCGCTGGTTGTTCACGCCGGCGGCGATGAGATCCATGACCTCCACCTCCCTTGAGCTCAGGCCGAAGTCCCGTCGGCTGCGGGCGCGGGCGGCGAGTGTCATCGCGTGGCCGAGCCGGGTCCTTGAAGGCTGTCGCAAGAATGCCATAACTGGTTGCATGTGCGAAGAGCTTTCGTTCGGTTCGTAGGAAACACCGAGCGAATCCGCGACATCCGGACCGGGAGTACTTGGAATGCCGGGAATCCTCGGAGTAGAGGCATGCGGCGCACTTGACGGCTGCGCCACGACCCGCGCCCCCTGTCCCACCGCCCGTACCGCCTCCGTCAGCTCCTCCGTCGTGAAGCCTCCGTGGACCAGGTAGCCCGACGCGCCCCTGTGCAGCGCCTGCCTCACCACCTCCGGTTCGCTGCTGTACGTCAGCATCATCACCGGGGCCAGTAGAACCAGTTGGGGGAGAGCTGTGAGGCCGTCCGTGCCCGGCATGCGTACGTCCAGGAGGACCACGTCAGGGTGCACTCGCTCCGCCGCCGACACCGCCTCGGTGCCGTTCGACGCCTCCGCGACCACTTCGATGTCCGGGTGGCCGCCCAGGAGTGCTGTCAGGCCTGCCCGTACTACCGGGTTGTCGTCCGCCACCAGCACCCTCAGCAGGTCCTGCCGCCGTTCATCTGTGGACATGGGATGCGGCCTCCTTCCGGGGACGGGCACGGGGATGGGTGCGAGGCAGGGGTGGGTATGTGGTCGAGTCCGGGTGGCAGCGCGTCCACCCGGATCTCCGTGCCGCCGTTCTCAGCTCGGCCCACGTGCATCAGCGCCCCCAGCGATTTCGCCCGTTCCACCATGCCCAGCATGCCGAAGTGGCCTGATCTGGCTGTCTCTTCGAGGTTCAGGGGGCCGGGGATGCCTACTCCGTCATCCCGGATGCGGAGGGTTACGCCCTCCCCCGACGCGGTCGCCTCCAGCATCACCCTCGTCGCGTTCGCGTGCCTGCGCGTGTTCTCCAGGGCCTCCGACACGATCGCCAGGAGGTGGTGGGCCGTCCGGTGCGGGACCACGCCAATCCGTGCGGTGCTCGTCTCCAGGTTCGTGCGGATTCCTGTGCTCCGCTCGAACTCCGCCGCCTTCTGCACCAGTTCAGCGATCAGGTCTACGTCAGGGGACGTCAGGTCCGTGTGGTGGCGCAGGTCGGTGAGGAGGTCTCGGGACTCCGTTGCGGCTCGGCGGGCCGCCGAGGCGACCAGGGTTGCCTGGCGCCGTACGACGTCAGGGTCCGCGTCGTCCGCAGAGGTTGCCGACAGCGCCTCCGCCGCCAACGCCAGGCCGTGCAGGGTCTTCGTGACCGAGTCATGCATCTCCCTTGCCAGACGCGCCCGTTCCGACTCCACCGCCTCGGCCACCGCCAGCCGGGAGTTCGCCTCCGCCAGTGCCTCGCTCGCCGTACCGAAGCGGAACATCAGGTTGCGCAACGTGACGCCGATGATGCCGGCGCCGACGCAGAAGCCCGCTATGAGGAGGGTGCTGGTTCCCGCACCCGGGCGGTGTTCCCACGCTCGGTGGACCGTGAGGAGCACCACCAGTTGGAGGCCCGTGAAGACGCCCGAGCCGCGCCAGCCGTAGAGAAGGCCGGCGAGGAGAGGGGTGCACACCGTGGCGTAGGCGAGGGGGGAGGCCGGGGAAGCGGTGAGGAGGAGTATGGCCGCGAACACCAGGTCCGCTGCCATGAGGGTGGGGTGGGCCAGCAGGCGCGGGGCCAGCCGGTCCCAGTCGCGGTACATGGCGTACGAGGCGGTGATGCCCAGGACCGCCGCCGCCAGGACCACGTAACGCGGGGGCCCTTCCGCGGTGTTGGTCATCGCGAAGGGGGTGCCGAGGGCCAGCATCGTCATGCGTACGGCGAACGCCTGACGGCACAGGGCCTGTAGGGCGTTCAGCTGGAGGCGGACGGTGGCGGGGGCCGGGGCGTCGTCGGCCAGGTAGCCGGCGGTCGGGTCGTAGCCCCGGAGCCGGACCCGGCTCCCGCCCCGGCTCCGGCTCCGGCCCCTGACCTGTCGTCCCTCGGGTCGCCCTGCCTTCGTGGCTTTGGCTTTCATCGGCCGCACCGCCCTCAACGTCCCAGAATCGAGCCGAAGTTCGTACCAGAGCCGAGGAACATGCCTGTCGCGATGAGGATCATCGTCGCCGGCAGCATGAACACCAGGGTGACGAGGGTTGCCTTGGGGATCGTCTTCGCGGCGCGGCGGCGGGATTCCTGGGCGTCGGTGCGGCGCATGTCGGCGGCAATCTGGATCAGGGTCTCGGCGATCGGGGAGCCGAGTTCCTCGCCCTGCTGGAGCGCCGAGACGAACTGGGCCACCTGCTCACTGGAGTTGCGCTTGCGGAGCTGGTCGAAGGCCTGGCGGCGGCTGACGCCCATGTCCATCTGGCGCAGTGTGATGCGCAGTTCGTCCGCCCAGGGGCCCTCGTACTTCTCCGCCACCCGGTCCAGGGCCTGGCGGAAGCCCAGGCCCGCCGAGACCACGACCGCGAGCACGTCCAGGAAGTCGGGGAGTGTGCGGTCGATGACGTCCTTGCGCTCCCGTACCGCCTGCCAGATCGCGGCGTCCGCCGCCGTCACCCCGAACGCGAACGTGATGACCGCGAGGACCAGTTGGCCGTTGGTGAGGAAGATCAGGCCGAGGAGGACGCCGAAGGTCAGGTAGACCGCTCGGCGGGCCGCGTAGCGGGTGATGGTCAGGCCACCGGGGTTGCCCGCCATGTCGATGCGCAGGCGTTTCGCGTCGACCCGGCGGGGGCCCATCAGGCGTAGGACGAGGGGCGCGAAGCGCATGCCCATGCGGTCCACCGCCGAGTCGGCCTTCGAGACCCGGGTGCCGCCCACCTCCAGGGCGAGGAGCAGGTCGGAGGGGAGTTTGGCGTCGGCTCGGATCATGCGGATGCCCAGCAGGGCGCCCGCGACGGCGAGCGCCATCACCAAGGCCAGTAGCAGTGGCAGCATCCGATCACTCACTCCCCTCAGACCTCGATCTTGCCCAGGCGGCGGATGACGAAGAAACCGACCGTGTACAGGCCCAGGGAGAGGAGGATCAGGGCCTGGCCGAGGCCGGAGCCGGTGACCCTCTCCAAGGCGCCCTCGTTCGAGGAGTTGATGAGGAGGAGGGAACCGAGGCCCAGGCAAGGGACCGTGAAGGCCGTCGCGTTGACCTCCGACAGCATCGTGCGGACTTCCCTGCGCGTCTCCTTGCGGTCCTCAAGGGTCTGGGTGAGGTTGCGCAGCGAGCTGACCACCGAGCCGCCCGCCTTGTTGGCAAGGATCAACGTCGTCACCAGGACCACCAGTTCGCGGGACGGCAGGCGTTCCGCCAGTTCTCCCAGCGCGTCGTCGACCGTTCGGCCCATGGTCAACTGGTCGGCGACCCGGGCCAGTTCCTCGCCCGCCGGGGCCTCCAGCTCCTCCGCCGCCATCGCCAGTGACGTACGCAGGGCGAGACCGGCCGCCGTGGCGTTGGCCAGCAGGCGGGCCACGTCGGGGAGTTGATTGATGAACGCCTCGATACGTTTCTGGCGCTGCCAGTTCAGGAAGATCGCCGCACCCCAGACCGTCACCAGCGCGGCGATCGGGCCGAAGAAGGGGGCCAGTACGGCGGCTGCCAGCAGCCACAGCGCGACGCCGACCGCGGTGACGTACGTGAAGAACTCGCCCGCTGTCAGGTCCAGTCCGGTCGCCGAGAGGCGGAGGTGGATCTCGCGGCCGAGGCGGGTGCGGCGCAGTCGGCGGTCGACGGTCGCGAACCGGCGTACGCGGCCGGCCGCCGTGCGCAGCGCGCCGCCGCCGGAGAGACGGTCTTCGAGTTCCTGGCGCTGGGCGCGGCCGGCGGCATACGTGTGCACGCCCGCGACGGCGAGCGTGCAGCACAGCATGGTGGCGCCCAACGCCAGCGGGACCGAGTTGTTCATGGCTGATCGCTCCGCCCAGTTGTACGGGTCCTCGGGACGGTCCTCGTCCGCGTGTTCATCCGATCGCCTGCCTTGTGTCCAGTACGTCGAGCACCTCGGCCACTCCGAACGCCGGGGGCAGCGATTCGTTCGCCAGGTACAGCTTCTCGGCGACCGGGCGCGGCACCGGGAGGTGTTCGAAGTAGCCCTGGGCGACGCGGTCGGGGCCGGTCGGGCGGGTGACGTAACGGGAGACGGTCACGATGCGGAACTGTTCGCGGCCGTGGGAGACCAGCAGGGCGATCTCCGCGACCCGGCGCGACCCGTCGACGTGGCGGGCGAGTTGGACGACCACGTCGACCGCCGAGTTGATCTGGTCCTTCAACGCCTCGAAGGGGATCATGACTTCGGACATCGAGCCCAGGGTCTGCAGACGCATCAGCGCGTCCTCCGCCGAGTTGGCGTGCACGGTGGCCAGGGAACCGTCGTGGCCCGTGGACATCGCCTGGAGCATGTCGAGGGTCTCGCCGCCTCGGACCTCACCGACGATGATGCGGTCGGGGCGCATGCGCAGGGAGTTGCGGACCAGGTCGCGGATGGTGATCTGGCCCTTGCCCTCCACGTTGGGCGGGCGGGATTCGAGGCGGATCACATGCTCCTGCTGGAGCTGGAGTTCGGCCGAGTCCTCGATGGTGATGATGCGTTCGTGGGAGGGGACCAGGCCGGAGAGGGCGTTGAGGAGCGTCGTCTTGCCGGTGCCCGTACCGCCGCTGACGATGACGTTGAAGCGCGCCCGGACGAACGCGGCGAGGAGCATCAGCATCTGCTCGTCCAGCGAGCCGAGGCCGATCAACTCCGGGAGTGTGTAGGCGCGGGGGAAGCGGCGGATCGTGAGCGTCGGGCCGGTGAGGGACAGCGGCGGGATGATGACGTTGACGCGTTCACCGGTGGGCAGGCGGGCGTCGACCATCGGATTCGACTCGTCCACCCGCCTGTTGACCGTGGAGACGATCCGCTCGATGGTCTGCATCAGCTGCTCGCTCGACGCGAAGCGCATGGGGAGCTGTTCGACGCGGCCCGCTCGTTCCACGAAGATCGAGTCGGGGCCGTTGACCATGATCTCGGTGATCGACGCGTCGGCGAGGAGAGGTTCGAGGACGCCCAGGCCGAGGGCTTCGTCGACCACTCGCCGGATGAGCTGGGAGCGTTCGGCGGAGGAGAGGACCGGGCCCTCGCGGCTGATGATGTGGCCGAGGACGCGTTCCAGCCGGACACGGCGTTCCGCTGCCGCGAGGCTGGACATCTCCGCGAGGTCGATCTCTTCGAGGAGCTTGGCACGGTAGACGGCGACGCGGTGACCGTCCTCGCGTTCGGTTCCGCTGCCGTTGTCGTCGGCGGAGGCTATGCGGGAGCGAAGGCTCATGGTCTCTGTCTCAACTCCTCTCCATTGATTACCGGTTCGCGGTCAGTTGTCTTCGTCGTTGGGCATGGTGGCAGAGCGTTGCAGGTCCCACTCGCCGAAGATCGGGATGATCGCGGGGACATGGACGGTCACGGTGGCCGTGGTCGTGTCGCCCGCGCCCAGCGGCGCGTCCACGTCCGGGTCGAGCCAGTCGCTGACGGAGGCGACGCCGGCCGCCACCCCGTCGCCCCCGAGCGAGGTGGTCCGGGCCGCCGCGCGGGCGCCCGTGCCGGCCTGGTTGACGCCGTAGCCGATCAGGCCGAGCTGGATGCAGGCCAGGCCGATGAGGATGAGGATCGGGAGGAAACCGGTGAACTCCAGGATGGAGGAACCCCGGTCCCTCTCATCCCGGAGGCGGTTCGCAAGTCGGCCCCGAAGGCGCCGGCGCCACGTCCTCATCAGTGCTCGTCCCCCTCCAGCGCCGCCCCCGCCTCGCCGTTCACCGTCCAGTTGACGTCGAAGCCCGGGAAGAACAGCGGTACTTGGGCGCTGACCGTGGCCTTCATGATCTCGCCCTCGGGAGCGCAGCTGATGGCCGCGCCGTTCCAGGCTCCGGGGAGGTTCTCACCGCCCGCGCTCTCGCAGGCTCCCGCGTAGCTGGTCGGGTCGAGGGCGTACGCCGCGGTTGCGGCGCGAGCCGCCTCGTCCGCCGCGTTGCCGGCCAACGAGTACGTGTAGCCGTACAGCACGCACTGCCACAGGATGCTCATGACGACGAGCAACAGCGGGAACATGCCCGCGAATTCGAGGGTCACGGCCCCTCGGTCGCCGCGTTCTCCTCGTCGGCGCAGGTTCATCGCGCCCCGGTCCGACGACGATGACGACTTACGTCGCCTGCCGCCGCCCCCTTCCTGGACGACGACCAGCCCCAACTCCCCCGCCAGCGACCAGAGTGCCTGCTTGACCGTCGACCGAGCGTCCAGGTCCTGGAGCCGTCCGGCGTCCACAACGCCCTGAAGTTCCTTGAACGCGGCGGGAATCGTCGCGCGGGCGACCTTGGTGCCGGTGACCTTCTCCACGAGGGAGGGCTGGATCTCCGTACCCTTGGACTGCCGGTTGACGACTGTCAGGGTCTCCTCGGCCTTGCGGATCTGGAGGCGGTCCCAGAGGCGGACCATGCGTTTGGCGGCTCGTACGGCGACGACGTCCGGGGTGACGAGGAGCAGGGCGTGGTCGGCCATCTCGACGGCGGCGGCCGTCGCCGAGTCCATCCGGGCGCCGCAGTCGACGATCACGACGTCGTGGCGGGAGCGCAGGGCGGCGACGACCTGGCGGGCCACCCTGTCGGTGACCTCCTCGCCGCGTTCGCCCTCTGCGGGGGCGAGCAGGAGGCCGATGCCGGTGTCGTGGATGAAGACGGCGTCCTGGAGGACGCGCGGGTTGATGTCCGTGATGGCGGCCAGGTCGGCGATCGACCTGCGGAACTGGACGTCCAGGTAGGAGGCCACGTCCCCCGACTGGAGGTCCAGGTCGAGGAGGGCGACGGTGTGGCCCGACGCCCGTGCGGCGAGGGCGAGTTGGACGGCCGTGACGGTGGCGCCGACGCCGCCCTTGGCGCCGGTCACGGTGACGACCGTGCCGCCCGGTCCGGCATACAACTCCGGTGCGGTGCTGCCGAGATGGCGCCGCATGCCCGACGACCAGGCCGCCGCGGCCGTTACGCGTTCCGCCAAGGCCTCGTAACCGAGCGGAAGCTGCACGATGCCGCGGGCGCCGGAGTCCATGGCGGCGGTGAGGACGCCGGTGCTGGGGTCGGCGGTGATGAGGACGACGCCGACCGCCGGGAAGCGCATCACGAGGTCGCGGACGAGGTCGAGGGCCGGGACGGGCCCTATCCGCTCGTGCACGAGGACGACTTCCGGCAGCTCGTCGAGGGACTCGGCGGCCAGCCGGGCCAGGGTGTCGAGCAACGCGGTCGAGTCGGCGACGGGCGGGGCGGGTTCGGCGTCGGGGAGCCGGCTGAGGAGGGTGCTCAGGGCGCGGGCGGACTCGATGTCGGCGGTGGCGGCGAGCACGCGGATGGTCATCGGCGCGTCCTCGGAAGGCACAGCCGCGGCTTCGGCTGCGACCGTCGCCGGGGCTGCGGCTTCGTACGTACGGACCTCATGCCCGCCTCCTACTTGTCCTTGTTGAGGGTGTACGTACGGTCGGCGGCATCGGGGACGGCCGTCAGTTCGCCGCCCGCGACCAGGGACAGGCGGACGTGTTCGGCGAACGACTCGGCGTATGCGACGCGTTGGGCGTCCGCCGTCTTGAGGGCGAAGGTGATCGGGACGGCCTCCGTCGCCGTACGCTGGCGGTCGTTGCTCGACTGCCCCGGTTCGAGGGCGGTGAGCTTGCCCACGTCGATGACGCGCGCGTTCGTGACGAGCAACTTGGCCTCGTCGACGCCCTTCTCGCTGTCCTTGGACTCGAAGGTGGCGTAGATGTTGACGAGCGACCCCGGGTTGATCTTTCCGGCCACACCGGTCGACGCGTCGATCAGGATCGCGATCTCCTGCTCACCGGCGGCCAGTTCGGGCCGGTCGACGATCATGTCGGTCTGCAGCAGGGAGCCTTTCTCCAGCCGGGTCACCGCGACCTTGCCGCGGATCTGGGAGACGCGCGTGACAGCGGTCTCCGACAACCACCGCTTCGGCATGGAGATCTTCTCGAACTGGTCGGCCGTGAGCTCCTTGTAGGGCGCGATGTCGCTCTTGAGGCGGTACGCCGTCACCTCCGGCCCGACCTTGGAGTTCACGTCACGGATCACCGAGAGCACTCCGACGAAGGCGCCGATGGCGCACAGGATCGAGAGGACCAGCAGGATGACGCCGCGGCGCTGGCGTGAGTTCATGACGCGGACAACCTCGATCGGGGGTGGGGACGGACACGTCTTTTGCGTCTCTTACGTCTCTTGCGTCTCTTGCGTCTCTTACGTCGTGCCTCGGGGCAGTGCTCGTACTGGTGTTCCTGATGCTCCTGCCGGGGTTCCTGCCCGCCCGAGGGCAGCGGGAAGCTCCGTAGGCGATACGAGTGGGGCGGCGCAGAATCCGCAGCGGTCGCCGATGAGTTCGAGGCCGCACCAGTGGCACTCCTCGCGGCGTACGGAGGAGACCAGTTGGTAGAGCACGGAGACGTCGTGCAGCCCGGCCGCGAACTCGACGATCTTCCCGGTCCCCCACCAGCGCACGGACTCCGCGGGCAGCGGAACCGGGGCGACTCCCTGCACGCGCCAGGCGGGTGCGAGGGTCGCGGTGACCCAGTCGGAAGGCGGCTGCCCCTGCGCGACGAGCAGCCGCGTCCCGAACTCGGGCCCGGCCAGCTCCTCCTGTCCGACCCGTACGAGCTGTGCTCGCGGATTGGCCAGTACGGCGAACTGCGCGCCCGGTACCCACGACTTGGCGTGCGACTTGAGGGAGACGGGCACCCGGTCGAGCTTGGCGACGGAGCCGAGATGGGCGCCGGCGTAGATGTAGTGGGCGAGCAGGCGGGCGGAGGACGCGAGCACCCCCGGGCTGAAGTCGCACATGGAGAGCTGCCTCAACTGCTGGGCGAGCAGCGCCACTCCGAGGGGCGGCAGTTCGACGGCGAGCAGCGCGATACGGTCGCTCTCCAGGACGGAACGCACGGTGTGCAGCCGCCGGGTGACGGCCGGGTCCGTGGACGCCGGGTAGAGGGCGATGACGTACCCGTGCTGCTCGATGAGCGTGTGCATGCCCATGAGGGCGCCGTCGAGGGTGTCGAGGGACGGGACGGCGGCGGGCGGGGTCTGCCGGTCATGCGGTGGGAGCACCAGGTCGGAACTGGTGACGGCTATCGCGGTCGGCACGCTGCACACCACCCCGTTCACTGCGGCGGGGTGGTCGGCCACCGCCTCAGATCGCCCCTGTGACGTCCTCTTGCATCAGCACCTTATCCACGGCATGGCCCGCTCAACACCGAATCTCCTAGATCAACTAACGGAAGGTGGAGCTTGATCGACGGAGAGTGAGGCGAATATGCCACAAGTCGGGTGCCGGAGAGAGTAGTTGACGGGGCCCGTCCGGCGAGGCCGACGCACCTTCCCTGGACAGGTCTGCCGAGATTCTTCACACCTTCGACAACTTCTCGTGTAAACCTCACCTGCGGAATTGTGGCCTCCATCACAGCATGAGCGGTTCGCGCCTGATCCACTGCGCGGATGCTGATCAACCTGATACTCCGCGTCCTCCCCTGGTGGATCCGCGAACCCCTCGTCATCGCCGTCAGCCTCTTCTTCTGCGGCCTCGCCTTCTACTGGACCATCACGGACGGAGGCTGGGCCAGATTCGGCATCGGCGTCATGTTCCTCGCCGTCGCCGCTCTCCGGATACACATCCTCAGAGGGGAGTTGCGATCGTGGCAGGCGACCAGGAGAGCCGCGCAGGCTCCTGCGGCTTCGCCTGCTTCTCCGGCTGCTTCTCCTGCGGCCGACGGGAACTGACACCTCGCCTACGGGCGACTGCGCCGACCTGGCACACCCTTCGGCCCGACCAAATACGTCTGAGCCGTTGCTGCCGCACTTGCCACGACAGGAAGCCCGCCGCCGGGTAAGGGTCGCTCTCGGTCTCGGTCTCGGTCTCGGTCTCGTCGCCGATGACCTCGAAGATCCCGCAGTCGACTAATCGAAGTCGGCGTCCGAGAAGGGAGCAGGACGCTCCCCCCAGTGAAACGCATACCCCCCTCCTCCTTCCCGAGAAACGGCATGCAAGCCTTGGCCAGGAAGGTCGAATTCCTCCCGAACCCAGCCATCCATCGCCAATGCCGCGACTTCCGACCGAAAGTGGGCAAGAGGGAATACAAGTGATGTGACCTTGACGATCAAGCCGTCCGGATGAGAGACAGACAGACTGGGGGCGTGAACCGAGAGCCCGAATGAAAGCCATGCCAAATCATGCCAATTAACCCCGCCATGCGGAGTCAACCACACATTGCGGTAGACCTGGATAAGAAATTCTTCGCTCACATCGAAAGCGCGATACTCAGCCGTCAAGTCTGCGGCCAAGCCGCCGAGGGGGCTACGGAGACGGTATTTGAATGTGCTCGTCATATTCTCTCGCTATCTGGTCATCGAGGCACAGCAGATGCTCGCGCCCCCGCCAGCCCCATTCGGACGTCATACCGACCGTCGCCCGTAGCGGTTACGCAGCAGAAGGACCCACTGCGGCTCACTTTTTGATCGTCCAGACATGGGAGTCCACGGGAGGAGCCGGCCTAACTCCCCAATCGGAGAGATCCTCGCCAGGCGCGCCGTACGGCAAGTGCCCGTCTCGCGGCTCGAAGTAGACACCGTAGGCCCAGAATTCCGGCAACTCATGACACATGAGGTCGGGGTATGGCTCGATCTGAGCACCCTCGTACGTCGAGTTGATCCTGGCCACGGCTTCAGCTCGCGAGATCCCGAACCGGCTGACCATCTCCTCGGTGATTTCGCGGAAATAGTTGAGCATCTTCCCGTCGAGTTCGATGAGGAACTCCTCATTCCTCACAATGGGCCCACTCCCCATGACCCGCACTGAGGATGCTTTTCCATCGACTTCAGGGGTTGTCCCGAGCGAGATAGGCGCGCGTTCGGCCCAGACGGACAGCAGCGGCACGGAATGCGATACCGGAAGCCTCGGAGCCGAGGGCCACGTCGAAGTGTCCTCCATCGCGGACGGTCAGGTCGATCACCTGGGCTTCAGAAGCCCCCCAGCCCGTAACCCGTAGACCAGTCACTCCCCTGAAGAACAGATGGAACTCAAAGGCGTTAAAGTCCTTTTCCCTCCATTCAAGGGGCGGGTTCCCCGGGAAGACCCTGGTGTCGAAGCCCAGTGTCACCGAGCCCTCCCGTTCGTCGATGTGCACGTAGAAGAGGTCGCACGCACTGGCCGGGGGCGGGGCACCGTCGTACAACTCCCCCAAGTATTCAGCAGATGCGAGGAGTTGCGACCAGTCAGCGCTCATAGAACGTCTTCTCATCGGTCGGGGGAAGGAGGGTGTGCCGTCGAGCGTCGATCTTGCTCACGAAGAGATGCGGTCCGCTGTCCGATCCGTCGGCCTGGATTTGAAATGCGCTCACATGGCTGACGCGCACGGACTCACTGCAGTCAAATCGGAGCGCCACTCCTCGACCGTCTGCGATTACCCGCATACGGCTCTCCCCGCCCCACGAAGACATCTCGACGCATCCGACGGACGGCGGGACCCAGTCGATGAGGGAGATGTTCTCCACTGCCAGGAACTGAAGTTGACATTGCACCGTGTCCATACCCGCATCGGTCCACTCCCGTGGTGCCGAACCGGGGAAGGAGGGCAGGTCGACGCGGAGCGTTACCGTGGGCCCACGCCAGTTCAGATTGATCGATCTGATCCTGACGTCAACAAGGTCCGGGACCTGGCCATAGAGCGAATTGAGCGCTTCCGGGTTCACGAGAAAACTCTCAACGGTCATAGTAGTAATGCTCCTCGGCACCGGGGATCTGCCCGTTGCGGGTGTCCTCGAATGGTCTCACATGCACATGTGGTCCCTGATAACCGGGTTGACCTGGCTGCTGATGCCCGAACCAGTGATCCTGGAAGACCACGAGGTCCTCTCCATTGGGGTGCTCGTACACCTCTTCTGTGTAGTAGATGGGCTTGTGGTCCTCCCCCATCAGCTGCTTTGATCCCTGCCATTCCGGTGTGGTGGCCGGGACGTGATTGTTGACTTCGAGAGGTACGGATCCTTCAGGAATGCCGGCATCCTTCAACGCCTGTGCTTTTGCCTCCTCCAGAGTACGCCCGACCGGTTCTCCGCATCCCGGCGCCAGGCCAAGGGGGTCCATCCAGGTGTGCGGGTTGTGCACGTAGGTGACCGGATTCGGGGCGGGTGCCAGACCGAGGGGGTCAGGAGTGAGATAGCGAGCCGTTTCCGGGTCGTAGGTACGGAAGTAGTTGTAATGGAGGCCGGTTTCGGGGTCGTAGTACTGGCCTGGGAAGCGCAGCGGTGTATAAGCCGTCGCATCGCTGTTCCAAGCAGTGGCACCCCAGAGCGTGGCGCGGGTGCGCCACGCTATGTCGCCGGCTTCGTCCACGAGTTCGCTCGGCGTACCGACGAGGTCGGTGACGATAGCGAAGAATCTCTGATCGATGACGCTCTGAGGAGAATCCGCAGTGGTGATGCGTTCTGTCTGTGCCAGGGGGCGTCGGCCGTCGTGGTCCCAAGTGAGGATGATCGCGTGGGGCTTGTTCTCTGTCGTGGTGGACTGCTCGCAGAGAACGTGGCCGTCCCAGGTGAACGAGGTTGCCTCAAGAACGCTTTCACCGTCGGCGGCAAGGCGTTGTTTGGCGATGCGGCGCCCCAAGGGATCGTATTGGTAGCGCCAGAGTGTGCCGTCGGGAGTGGTGACGGAGGTCAGTCGGTCCTCGACGTCCCAGCTGTAGTGCCAGGTATCGGGTTTGCGGGACAGTCGTGTCTTTTGCCGCAGCACGATTCGACCCGCGTCGTCGTGTTCATAGCGGACACCTCCGGCACGGGTGATTCTGGTGCCGACGTAGGTGCGTTGCCCGGTGGCCTCGTGGCCAGGGTGGGTCGTGGGCCAGTTGGCCGAGGTCTGATTGCCCGCGTCGTCGTACGCATAGGTCTCGGACCACTTCCCGGCGTGGACAGCGGTAACGCGGCCGACGGCATCGAGGTCGAAACGCCGGACGCCGTTCAACTGGTCGTCGATCTCGGTCAGGGAGCCGTCCGGGCGGTATGTGAAGGCACGTTGCTGGATCACACCCGCGCCGGTGAGCACGCGCTGCGCAGTGGGCCGGCCCACCATGTCGAAGGTGTGGGTCATGGTGATCGACTCACCGAAGCGACGCACGGTCTCCCGGCCGGCCTCGTCTCGGTCGAAGTCGATCGTGCGCCCTGAAGCGGTGAGTTCCACCGAGCGGCCCGCCGCATCGTAACTCCACGTACTGATCGCACCACCGGGTGTGGTGCGTCGAGTCCGGCGTCCCACGGCATCGTACGCACAGCTGAGCGTGCGGCCGTTGACGGTTTCCGACCGGCGCAGACCGCGCTCATCGAGTTCGAGCGAAAGCGTGGCATGCGGACCGACGGCGCCGACGAGTCGACCGGAAGCGGCGTAGTCGAAGGTGGTGATCTGCCCTTCGGCGTCCTTGCGGATCATTCGTCCGAGTGCGTCGCGCTCGTAGCGCACTGTCTGGCCGAGGGCATTTGTACGGCTGGTCAGGCGACCGCCGGCATCGAGAGTGTAGGTGCGGGTCCGGCCGTCGAAATCGGTTTCGGAGACGAGGCGCCCAGCCGCATCGTATGCGTACGTCCACTTCAGTTCCGAGGAGTTGATGACCCCCACGAGGCGCAGCTCCGTGTCGTAGATGAATTCGTGGCGCACTCCGTCAGGCCCGGTGCGTGCGGCGACCAGGTCGAAGTGCGTGTATTCGAACTCGGTGGCAGCGCCGACCGGATCGGTATGGCGCGTGCAGTTCCCTTCGCCGTCATACGTCCACGACTCGACGGCTCCGTCCGGTGCGATCCGTTGTGACGGCAGTCCCTCAAGGGTCCATGAGAACCGTGTGACGTGTCCCAGTGGATCGACGCGTACTACAGGTCGGCCGAAGGCATCGCGCGCAACAGAGGTGGCCGCTCCCAGGGGGTTGAGGTTCTCGACGGGCAGGCCTGCCGGATCGCATCGCACGGTCGTGGTGCAGCCCAGCGCGTCGGTGACCGCGGAGAGATGACCGCGCTCGTTGTACGCGTAGCGGGTGGTAACTCCGGCCGGGTCAGTGACGGCCGTGCAGTTTCCGGCTTGGTCGTACTGCCGCAGCCAGCGGGAACCATCCGACAGCTCCATGGAGATCGGCAGATTCAGATCATTGAAGGTGTAGCGGACAGCGGCATCGACGGGATCGATCACCTGAGTGGCCTGGCCAAGCGCATTGTTCACGAGGCGCGTGGTCAGGCCGAGTTCATCTGTCGTGGAGAGGAGATGGTGGTTCGCGTCATAGACGGCACGCAAAGTGCCGCCCAGCGGGTTGATCTCGGCGACGACCTGGCAGTTGTCGTTGATGACGAAGCGCGACACAGTTCGCTCGGCAGTGGTGACCGCTGTGACATGGCACTCTGGCCATGCCGGATCCGTACCGCCGTAGGCAAAGAAGTTGGTGGCGTACCCGGTCTCCCCGCCTTGTTTCACACAGCGGTCCTGGTCGTCGTAGGCGTATTCGTATCTGCTGCTGTTCGTGTCGGTCCAGGACGTGACGCGCAAGCGCTCGTCGTAGGTGAACAGCAAGGGCAAGCCTGATGAGTTGGTGACCGAAGTGAGATTGCCGTCCGCGTAGCCGTACCGCTTGATCGTGACATCGGAACCGTCCTCAGCCGCGCCAGCCAGGCTGAGGGCTGTGACGCGGCCATCCTCCACACTCAGTTTGAGGTGGTAGCCGCCGGAGTGCCGGATCGCACCGGGAACACCGTCGGCGTCGTAGTCAAAATCGATCGTGTTGCCGTTCCGGTCGGATATGCGCTCCAGCAGAGCCAGTTGCCCTTTGGGCGTCGCGAAGTGGTGACTACAGCCGGAGATTGGGTCGTCGATTCGGTAGCCACCTGCGTTCAGGAGGACGAGCGGCCAGCGGGGACCGGCCTCGGGAAGCACTGAAACGTCCGGAAACTCAGGACGCCGATACTTCAGGAGCATGCCTTCCTCGGTCACAAAGACGACGTCTTGATCGTCGATCTCCAGTCGCTGGTCGATCGTGGAGGCCCAGGTGGGGCCGAACCACCAACCGGTCCGGTAGCCAGAGGCAACGCGCCGAGTGAAGGAGAGAGGCAAGGTTCCGGGAAGCGTGATGTCCCGCTCCACCAGGAACATCTGTCCGGTGGCAACGTCGACCGGGTCTCCGCAGCCTTTGATCTTGCTCTTGAGACGGTTGTAGGCCCCCTTGGCCCCGTCGGCGAGCATGCCCTTGGCGTTCTTGCCCAGACCGCGCACGCCCAGCGCCATGCCTTTGAGGCCCAGCTTGCCGAACGCCATCCCGCCTTTGAGGCCTTTGGCGAGTCCACCGAGCGTCGTCAGTCCCTTCATCCCCGGAATGCAGTCCAGCGCGGCGAACCCCACATCCCACATGGACGCCTGCCCCTTGGAATACTTGTAGAGGGTGTCCGCCAACACGATCAGGGCCGCGATCAGCACGATCGCGCCGAGGATCGGCCCTCCGATGATCATCGCGACGACCCCGACCACCGCGACGACGATCTTGCACACGGCGACGATGGTGTCCCAGTTGTCGGTGAACCAGTCCCCGACGTCCTCCCACCAACTCCGGTTCTGGATACCGGCGTCCGAAGCCTCGTCGATCCTCCGCTTCGCCTCGCCCGCCGCGTCCTCACGCATCTTCCGCGCGTCCTCGGCCATCTTCTTCGCCGCGTCCAGCGCCGACTGCGCGCTGTTGACGTCCGACTGGGCACTGCTCTGGGCGGTCCTGGCGTGCTGGGCATCCCGGGTGGCGGCCCGGACCTTCGCCTCGTCCGGCTTCTCCGCGGCCTTGCTGCCCGTGGGATCGTCCTTGTACTTGTCGGACTCCTTCGCCGCCCGCGTCACCCACGAATCGGCCGACGACAGACGGGACTTGGCCGACGCCAGATCCGCCTGCGCCGCCCGCCCCTTCACCAGCGCCCGGTCCGCCAGCGCCTGCGCCCGCTCCAACTTCGGCCAGTAGTCCACCAGCGCGTCACCGCACAGGTCGTACGACTTCTTCAGCTTCTTCAGGTTCTTCGGCACATCCGAGAACTCGTCCTGGAACACCTCAGCGGTCTTGCCCGCCCACTCCAGCGTCTCGTTCTCCGACGCCATCCCCTTGACCAACCGCAACCCGTCCGCGACATCATCCGCGAAGTCATGCAGCGTACGGGCCAGTTGGCGGACGCGATCCGGATCACCCGGGGTCGGGTCCTTGTCCAGGTCCAGGACATGCCAGTCAGCCGGCCGGTACCCCGCCATCCCGCAACCCCCGTCAGCTGAACCTCAACGACAACAGTCGTGCGCACACGCGAACTTACTGGACACGGGAGTTCGAGGTGAAGGAGGTGAGAGTCCCTTTGCTGGTCCGACTGTGCGAGAACCCGCCGATAACGTATGGGCTTTGCCAGCACCTATGCCGCAGGGAGTCCACTTTGAAGCGCCACGCTCCACCCATGGCTGCCGCGTACGCCGCGACGGCAGCACTATTGCTGACCGCGTGCGGTGGCAGCGGCGGCGAATCCGCATCGACGGACAAGGGCAAGGCCGCTGGGTCCGCCACCGGGGGTGAAACGTCCGCGTCGCCTACGGCATCGACCTCCGCCTCGGCTGTCTCTGCCGACCGGCCGAAGATCGAGCTGCCGCCCGATCTGACGTACACCTTCGAATGGCCCAAGACCGGTGACACGGACAAGGACGCGGTCCTGAGCGACAGCGAGCAGTTCATCAAGGCCGTGGACATGGCGATCGCCGAGCAGGACCCGTTGCACAAGGCGTACCTCTACTACTCCGAGGGCGAGGCAGCGGCCGGGAGTGAGAAGTTCATCCAGTGGTTCGTGGACAACAAGGACCGCATCACCGGCACCAAGCGGTACTTCGACGCCAAGGTGAACATCAACAGCGACGGAACGGCCGGCCTCGTCTACTGCGAGGACCAGAGCAAGGCGTACGACCAGAGCCTCACGACCGGTAAAACCAACGTGACCGCCGCGTCGAAGGACAGTTACGTCCTTTACAGCAGTCGACTGCGGGTCAGCGAACACGGCATCTGGATCACGGAGACCCTCACGTCCCAACGGGGAAGCTCCGTCTGCCAGTCCTGAGTGTGAGGTCTCGTTTGCTCGTCGGTACTGATACAAGGTATGGGGCGAGGGACGGCCGCCGACCGCCGGTACGACGATCAACCTTTGCCGTTGCCACAGCGCAACCTTGGTTGCCTGGCGGAACCACCGGGCACACCGATACCGTCTTGAGTTTGCCAGCACTTCTGTCTCACGGGGAGTCCACCTTGAAGCGCCGCTCTTTGCCCGTTGCTGCCGCGCTCGTCGCGTCCGCTGCCCTGCTGTTGACTGCCTGTGGCGGCGACGACAGCGGATCGAAGGACAACGACAAGATCGCTGGGGCCGACACCGGGAGCGAGACCCCGGCATCGCCGACGGCGTCCGCATCGGCCTCGGCTGCCTCCGCCGACCGGCCGAAGATCGAGTTGCCGTCGGATCTGACGTACACCTTCACGCCGGAGGAGACCGGCGACACCGTCAAGGACGCTGTCCTCAAGGACAACGCGGAGATGATTCGCGCACTCGACGCAGCCATCGTCGCCCAAAACCCTCGTCTTCCCGCCCTGGAGTTCTACACAGAGGGCGAAGGTGCAGTGGCCGCCCAGCAGTGGGTGAAGGCGTTCACGGATGCCAAGTGGACGGTTACCGGCTCCGTGCGTTACTTCGACCGCCAGGTCACCATCAGTTCCAAGAAGAGCGCTTCGCTGAGCTACTGCGCCGATGAGAGCAAGGGTTTCAGCAAAGTCATCAAAACCAACGAGATCAAGAAGACGCCTGCCAGCAAAGACAGTTATGTCGCCTACGGCGTTCAGGTTCAGAGGAACAAGGATGGCGTGTGGGAAACCTTGAAGATTCAGTCCGCCCGTGGAGCTGACAGGTGCCAGCCGTGACCCGACTTCTTCGACTTGCCATAACCGTGCTGGTCGCAGGAACAATCTGCGTGTCTGTGGCCCCGTCCGCCATGGCGGACAAAACTCCTCCTAGCGGAGGGTCGGTCGGCAATGGCCCGGGCACGAACACATCGGGCGGACTTGACGGCGACACCCTCTCCGCAACCGCCGGAGCCGTCGTCTACGACCGTTCCAAGAACGGGTCCGGGCAGTCGGCCGGACCCGTCGCCGCCACAAGTGGCTGGACGCCGCCCGCTTGTTGGTATGCCCCGACGTACAGCCCCGACGAGCTCCAGAAGGTCAAGGAGCCGGTCTGGGAGGCGGGGTCCACGGGGAATGAGTGGGATACCGAGCAGCGGAAGAAGTACCTCAACGAGGACGACCACACGAAGGACTTCAACAAGGACAAGACCGGCAAGGGCTACTGGTGGGGCTCCTACGTCAACAAGTCCTTCCCGCCGGGCTGGGACGCCTGCAAGGAAGACTACTTCTGGGTCGACACCGGCGACGCCCCGCCCGCCAACATCGACAACGTCATCACCCCGGCAATCCTCGCCGGACTCGCCTACAACGAAATCCGCGTCCCCTCCACCAAGGTGACCCTCGCCCCCGCCGGCCCCACCAAGGTGAACCTTCCGACCTGGGCCTGGCTGGACGCGGCGCAGTTCAAGCCCGTCTCCGTGACCGCGTCCGTTCCGATTCTGCAGATGGAGGCCACCACCGTCGCCGAGCCCGTCTCCCTGCGGATCGAACCCGGTACCACCGACGCGCAGGTCTACCCCGCGTCCGGCGTCTGCACGTTCGTCAACGGGCGTATCGGGGAGCCTTATGCCGCCGGGAAGGCGAACCAGACCCCGCCCTGCGGTGTGAAGTATCTGCGCTCCTCCGGCGACGGGACGTATCCGCTCCGCGCCACCATCACCTGGAGGATTCACTGGACCGGTACGGGTGTTCCCCAGGAACAGCCCCTGCCCGACGGTGAGTTCGGGGCCGAGCAGGCCGTCGTCGTTCAGGAGATCCAGGCCGTCAACCGCTGAGCCGGCTCTCGCGTCGGCGCCAACCCGTACTTCGCCGCCGTCTCTCGCGGCAGCGTCGCCCACATGCGCGTCCCGCCGCCCGGTTCGCGGGACGCGCCGAAGCCCCAGTCGCCCTCGCAGGCCCGGCATACGCAGGCCAGGACCCGCAGGGAGGCTCGGCGGCGGGTGTCACACGCTGCCGCGAGGTTCGGCTGGGTGTGGGGCGGGTGGCTGTCGTAGACGATCACCCGGAGCGTGGCGGCGCGGTAGCGGAGGGCGAGGTAGAAGTCCAGGGACTCCGTGAACTGGCATGCCGTTGCGGTGAGTTCGGATACCGCTTGCAGGGCCGGGTCCAGCATGTCCGCCAGGCCGTGGGCCCGCAGGAACGCCGTGGTCGCCGCCCTCGCCATCGCCGGGCTCGCGAGTGCGGCCGGGAGAGTCAGGCTGTAGCGGAGGGTCTCGGGGGTGGGGCGGGTCGGGTCCGCCGGGAACGTGGGGGCCGCCGGGCAACGGGAGTTGGGGACTGGCATCGGGTCTCCTTGGCGTGCGTGTACGAGCGTGATGCAGTCGGTGGCCTGTCTCCCCGACACGGGTCTGCCCCTCCCGGGGAAGGAGGGCGCGGGCAGGCTCGTGCGATGCGCTTCCAACTGCTGTGTGTAGCGTGCGCATTACCTAATGTAGCCATAGCGGGGCCAAGATTGGCCCTGCTAGGTGGAAATTGCGCACGATCGTGGCTCGGTCGCACATACAAGCGGCAAACTGCTGACGATCACCCGGCGGAAGGAACGGCATGGCAGCGAGGACGTCGCCCACTGAACGCCAGCGGCGACTGGGGTTCGAGGTACGCAGAATGCGCACGTCAGCCGGCATGTCCGGGGAGTACGCCGCCGGACTGCTGGGGGTGGATCGAGGCAAGA
This sequence comes from Streptomyces kryoterrae, assembly GCF_054072135.1. Lineage (NCBI taxonomy): Bacteria > Bacillati > Actinomycetota > Actinomycetes > Kitasatosporales > Streptomycetaceae > Streptomyces > Streptomyces kryoterrae. The sequence continues at coordinate 3,595,231 of NZ_CM133358.1, forward strand.
TCTCGCACATCGAGTCCGGCGTGCGTGCCATCACCCCGGAACGTGTGCGCACCCTGGCCTGCAATTGCGGCTGCCACGACGAGCTGTACGTCGAAGCGCTGGCGGAGATGGCCCGGCCAGCCCCGCGGGGCTGGTGGGACAAATACCGGGGCGCCCTTCCTCAGGGGATGCTGGACATCGCGGAGTTGGAGGCACACGCCGTGCGCATGCGAGCGGCGTACACGGTGCACATCCCGGGTCTCCTCCAGACGTCGGACCACGCGCTCGCGGTCTTTCGGGCCGTCCTCCCGCCGCTCCCGGAGCACGAGATCGCTCTACGGCTCGCCCATCGCGCGGAACGCCAGCAGGTGCTGGACGGCGGCGATCCGCCCGAGTTCGTCGCCGTCGTGCACGAGGCAGCCCTCCGGATGCAGTTCGGCGGCCGGGACGTCGTCAGGGCTCAGCTCTTGCAGCTCGCGAACAGGTCCGAACAGGACAACGTGACGTTGCTGGTCATTCCCTTCGACGCCGGGACATTTCCGGGGGCAGGGCAGACAGTGCTGTACGCGGAGGGGCCCGTTCCTCAACTCGACACCGTTCAGATCGACAACTCACACGGGCCGGATTTCCTCCACGCAGAAGGCCAGTTGGCGAAGTACCGTGCCCACCTGGACTGGATGGAGGGCCTCGCCCTGTCACCGGAGGCGTCCCGCGACTTCATCCAGGACATCGCCGGCCAACTCTGAGGGAGCCATCCATGCACGACATCACCTGGGAAGAACCGTTCTGCGGGGAGGGAAACTCCTGCTTCCGCCTAGGCACCGACCCCACCGGCAACGCCTACATAGCCGTAGCCGGCGCCGAGGACACCTATCTCACCGACACCCGCGAAGCGCTCCGTACGCTCATCCTCGAGATCAAGGCCGGGAAAGCCGACCACCTGCTCTGAGACTCCGCGAGGTTTTCTGAAACATTTTCCCCCGCTCCCCGCGTCAATGAGGTGTGTACACACCACGCGCCCACGACCTGAGCGCGACGCAGTTGACTGGGGGAACGTATGCGAAAGGTCCGCGCGGACGAGTACGCGGAGTTCGCGGTGGCGCGCGCGGGGCATCTGTACCGCTCCGCGTGTCTGCTCACCGCCGGGGACACGTACCTCGCCGAGGACCTGGTGCAGGAGACGCTCGGGCGGCTGTACGTCAACTGGGGGCGCGTCTCCCGGGCCAACAACCCCGCGGGGTACGCGCAAACCGTGCTCACCCGCGCCTTCCTCACGCATCAGCGCCGCCGCAGCAGTACCGAGCGGGCCACCGACGTACTGCCCGAGTTGCCCGCCCCCTCCGCCGGAGCCGACGTGACCATGCGGCTCACCCTCGTCGAAGCGCTCGCCCAACTCCCGCCCAAGGACCGGGCGGTCGTCGTCCTGCGCTACTGGGAGGACCGGTCCGTCGAGGAGACCGCCGGTGCGATGAACGTCAGCTCGGCCGCCGTACGCACCCGTTGTGTCCGCGCACTCGCCCGGTTGCGCACCCTCCTCGGCGAGGAACTCGGCGAGTACGCGGTCCACCGCTGACGTCCGTTTCCCTTCTCCCGTCTCTCCCTTCTCCCACCTCTCCGCCCCACCCCCGGTACACAATTCCCGTACACAGCAGAAGTGGTGGTTCCCCATGTCCGTTGAACATCGCGACGACCAGTTCGAGGACCGGCTCGGCGCCGCCCTGCGCCATGCCGGCGGTGCCTTCGACGTCGATCGTGCCGCCCTCGTGGCCGGCGGTGAGAGCCGTGGGCGACGGCTCCGCATGCGCCGCCGGACCGCTGTCGTGAGCGGCGCCGCCGCGATCGCGCTGGTGGGGGTGGGGGGTGCGCTGATCGCGCCCTGGGACGGCGGCGGGACCGGACAGCGGGCCGTGGGGTCCGGTGGGACCACGGTCGGGCCCGGTGACGCCACCGGCACCGCCGCCCCGTCCCCCGTCTCCGGCGCACAGCTGCTGGGCAAGCTGAAGGAGTTGCTGCCGGCGGGTGCGCTCAGCGAGGAGTCGGCGCGTGGCACGGACTCGGAGCTGGGCCCGCACGCGTATGCCGTGTTCGACGACGGGAAGGGCGCCGCCGCCTTCTCCGTCGGCCTCGACCGGCTGGAGCCGGGGAGCGGGCAGGCCCGGGAGACGACCGAGTGCCCGGACACGGCGTTCGTCCCGTACGACGACTGCGCGAGGAGCACGCTGACCGGCGGCGCGGTGCTCAGGATCCTCAAGGGGTACGAGTATTCGGACCTTCGCGTCGGCACGAAGCTGTGGACAGCGGACCTCGTCATGCCCGGCGGGGAGCATGTGTCGGTACGTGAGTGGAATGCCGCCGCCGAGCGGGGCGCGCCCATCAGCCGACCCGAACCGCCGCTGTCCGGCAGCCAGTTGAAGACCTTCGTCACCGACCCGGCGTGGCTCAGGGCCGTCAGCGCCATTCCCGCGACCACCGCTACGGGCACCCCGTCGGCGTCGTCGGCGTCGAGCCGGACTCCCGGGGTCGACAGCGGCACCATCGTGACGACGCTCACCGGTCTGCTCCCGAAGGGCCTCGACGTGGTCGGCAAGAGCAGCGGCGAGGAGACCGAGTACGGCTATGTCGTCGTCGACGACGGCAAGGGCAAGAGCTTCGTCCAGATCAATGTGCAGCCCAACATGGCTGACGTCGAGGGCAAGCTCTTCGGCGAGGGCTCGGGCGCCGTCACCCTGCCCGACGGGATCAAGGTCGTCGTCCGGCAGGGCGTCGGCGACGACAAGGGGCTGGGGCTCGTCATGCGGACCGCCGACGCCATCTGGCCCGACGGTCTGCGAGTGGTCGTCAGCGCCTTCAACTCCGCCAGCCAGATCACCGGCCCGACCCGGGAGAATCCCGCCCTCACCCTCGACCAGCTCAGGGCGATCGCCACCGACTCGAAGTGGCAGGGACTGCAGCCGGCGCCCAACTGAGCCTCCGCGAAAGGGATCCAGACACTGAAGAGCATCGGGATCAGAAGAACTCCGACCACGGCTGGTCCCAGATCTGCTTCACGCACAGCACCAGGAACAGCAGGCCCGCGATCACCAGCATCGCGTTGCTCAGCAGCCGGTTGCGCCATTCGGCGGGCGTGCGGGAGGAGTTGAGCAGGACCAGCAGGGTGCCGGCCAGGAAGGGGAGGAAGGCCGCGCCCAGGACGCCGTACAGGATGATCAGGCGGAAGGGCTGGCCCTGGAAGAGCAGGACGATGGGCGGGAAGGTCAGCCACAGCAGGTACGCGCGGAACGGCCACGACCGTTCGCGCGTGCCCGAGGCGACCTCCTCGCCGGTCGTCCGGGTGCCGCGGAAGCGTTCCACGAAGTCCGCGAACATCAGGCTCACGCCGTGCCAGACGCCGATCAGTGATGTGTAGGAGGTGGCGAAGAAGCCGATCAGGAAGAACTTCGCGGTCGCCGTGCCGTACTTGTCCTCCAGGATGTCGCTCAGCTGGATCAGGCCCTTGTCACCGCTGGCGATCGCGACGTTGGCCGAATGCAGCAACTCCGCACCCACGAACAGCATCGCGACCACGAAGATGCCCGTCGTCGCGTACGCGACGCGGTTGTCGAGGCGCATCACCTTCATCCAGCCGGTGTTGGTCCAGCCCTTCGCGTTGACCCAGTAGCCGTACGCCGCAAGGGTGATGGTGCCGCCCACGCCGCCGATCAGGCCCAGGGTGTTGAGGATCGAGTCCTTCTCGTCGGGGAGGACGGGCAGCAGGCCGGCGAAGGCGTCCCCGAGGTTCGGGGTGACCCGGATCGCCAGATAGACCGTGACGACGAACATCACGCCCACCAGCACGGTCATGACCTTCTCGAACACCTCGTACTTGTTGAACCAGACGAAGACCAGGCCCGACAACCCGCACAGGATCGCCCATGCCTTGAGGTCCATGACGTCCGGGAACAGCGCCTGGAGCGGCAGCGCGCTCGACGACATCGCCGCCGCGCCGTAGACGAAGCCCCAGATCACGACGTAGGCGACGAAGAAGTACGTCGTCCAGCGGCCGAGGCTCGCCCAGCCGTCGAAGAGGGTGCGGCCGGTGGAGAGGTGCCAGCGGCCGGCCGCCTCGGCGAGGGAGATCTTGACCAGGCAGCCGAGTACGGCGGCCCACAGGAGGGTGTAGCCGAAGTTGCTGCCGGCGATGAGCGTCGCCACCAGGTCCCCGGCGCCGACGCCGGTCGCCGCGACGACGATCCCCGGGCCGATGTACTTCCAACTGGACTTACGGGGAGTGGAGTCGGGCCCTGGGGCGCCCGTGGCCCCTGTTTCCTTGGTGTTCCCTGTGGTGTCCGCCATGTACGAAAAGAAAGCGCAAAGGGGCCGGGGCGCACAAGAGGGCGTCAGCCTGTTCGCGCCATCGCCTCTTGAGGCGCTCTTGACCTGCCCATGTCATAGCCGCACGATGGCGCCACACCCGCACCAGTACGTCGCACCGAAGAACCACCCCCCGCTCCACTCCCCAGCTTCCGGAGATCCCGGAACTCCCGGAGAAATCAGGAGACTTCATGCGACTTCGCATACGAGGCTCAGGCGCCCGCGGCGGCAGACGGTCCGCCGCCGCCGTCGGCCTGCTGTCCCTCGCCCTCGCCGTCGGCCTCACCTCCACGACACCCGACGACGCCACCGCGACCAGCGCCAGGCGCCCGGCCGCCTCGGCGGACGACATCCGCCAGTACGAGATCAACTTCGCGAACTCCACGTCCGACGTCCGCACCGACATCATGGCGTCGGGCGTGACCGTGGACGAGGCCGACGAGGAGCGGGTCGTGGTCTCCGGCCGCGCCGCCCAGGCCAAGCAACTGGCCCAACGTGGCTACGAGATCACCCTGTTGGGCTCGGCCCCGGACCGCTCCAGCAGCGCCGACGACGTACGGCTGCTCGACTTCCCCACGGCCGACTCCCGCTATCACAACTACGCGGAGATGACGACGGAGATCAACTCCCTCGTCTCGGCCAACTCCTCCATCGCCAGCCAGCGGGTCATCGGTACCTCGTACTCGGGCCGGAACATCGTCGCCATCAAGCTCAGCGACAACGTCGGTACCGACGAGGCCGAGCCCGAGGTGCTGTTCACCCACCACCAGCACGCCCGAGAGCATCTCACCGTCGAGATGGCGCTCTACCTGCTGCGCAATCTGACGTCCACCTACGCCACCGACTCCCGGGTCAAGGCGATGATCGACTCCCGTGAGATCTGGATCATCCCGGACCTCAACCCGGACGGCGGCGAGTACGACATCGCGTCCGGCTCGTACCGTTCGTGGCGCAAGAACCGTCAGCCCAACAGCGGTTCGTCGAACGTCGGCACGGACCTCAACCGCAACTGGAACTACCGCTTCGGCTGCTGCGGCGGTTCCTCCGGCTCGACCTCGTCGGAGACGTACCGCGGTGCGTCCGCCGAGTCCGCGCCCGAGGTCAAGGTGGTCGCCGACTTCGTACGTACCCGGGTCGTCGGCGGCGTCCAGCAGATCAAGACGGGCATCGACTTCCACACGTACAGCGAACTGGTGCTGTGGCCCTTCGGGTACACGACCGCCAACACCACGACCGGCATGACCCAGGACGACCGGGACGCCTTCGCCACGGTCGGCGGGAAGATGGCCGCCAGCAACGGCTACACGCCCGAGCAGTCCAGCGACCTGTACATCACGGACGGCTCGATCGACGACTACCTCTGGGGCAGTCAGAAGATCTTCTCGTACACCTTCGAGATGTATCCGACGTCCAGCTCGGGCGGCGGCTTCTACCCGCCCGACGAGGTGATCGACCGGGAGACGGCCCGTAACCGGGACGCGGTGCTGCAGCTGCTGGAGAACTCCGACTGCATGTACCGGTCCATCGGGAAGCAGGCGCAGTACTGCTCCTGATGGCCATCCGAGGTGGTGGGGAGCTGCGGGCCGGCTGCGGCCGGCCGCGCAGTTCCCCGCGCCCCTAAGTGGCGCTCTCCTCGGCCTCGACCTCGGATTCGTCCGCGTCCTCGGCCTCGGCGTCCTCGAAGTAGGCGTCCAGGACCGCGTCCAGCTCCGTTTCCCACCCCTGGGGCTGGGACTTCGCCTTCGCCTCGATCTCGACCGGGTACCAGCGGCGGTCCGGCGTGTGGACCGTCACCGTGAACCGCTTGCCGAAGCGGGACGTCTCCGTCTCCACGGCCCCGATCTCGTCCCAGCGGAACTCGCACTCCTGGTCGTCCAGGTAGAGCCGTACGCCACTGTGGTCGGCGATGATCTTCGCCCGGCGGTCGGACGCCTCGAAGACGGGGCCGTCGACCTCAGGGGTCTCCGCCTCCGCCTCCGCTTCCCCTTCCGGCGCCGGGGTGGCCTCTTCCGGGGTGACCTCCTCCATCGCGGCTTCCGCCACCGGGTCCGGAACCCCGTCCTCCGGCTCGGCCGGCACGGGTGAAGTGAGCCCGGGGATGGCCGCAGGGTCGACCGCGGCGGTTTCCAGGGGCTTGCTGCTCGAACCTATGCGCTGCTCCACAGGCGGAAGTATGGCGGACATTGCTGTGTCATGGGACAGCAGGGGCCAGAGAGATCCGGAGAGGTCCGGGGAGATGACTCGAACTGCACGACCAGGCTCAGTACGGCCGCCACCGCGAACCCCGCCACCGAGCCCTGGGCGGCGCGCGGCACCGCGGAGATCGGACAGGCGAAAACGATCACCGGCTGAGGGACGCGGTGGACGTCGCGCCCACGCGGCGGAGCCGCAGGTCGAACACGGCCCCGCGCCCCTGAGGGGCCACCGGGTGGGACTCAGTTGCCCAGTACCGCCAGCGCGTCGATCTCGATGAGCAGGCCTGCCGGGAGGCCCACGTACACCGTGGTGCGCGCGGCCGGGGGCGCGGTGAGGCCCTGCTCCGCGAAGTAGGTGTTGTAGATGCCGTTCATCTCGGCGAAGTGGTCCACGTCCGTGAGATAGACGCGGATCATCATCACGTCGTCCCAGCTCGCACCGCCCTCCTCCAGGATGGCCTTGACGTTGGCGAGTGTCTGGAGGGTCTGTTCGGCCAGGGTCGGGCCGGCGGGCGTGGGGGGCTGTCCCTCGACGGCGGGCAGGAAGCCGACCTGACCGGCGACCTGGAGGATGTTCCCCTTCTTCACGCCGTGGGAGAACCTGGCGGGCGGGGTGGTGTGGGTCCTGGGGACGAGGGCGATCTTCTCTGTCATGAACCGTTGTCCTTCGTGGGCATGGGCGTGGGCGCGAGGGTCTTGCCGGAGTACTCACCACTGATGTCGTCCGCCGTACGGCGCACCAGCGGGAGCAGGGTGAGGAGTTCGTCGGCGGTGACGACGACGTTGGGGGCGGAGACGGACATGGCGGCGACCACGCGTCCGTCGGTCCCGCTGATGGGGGCGGCGACGCAGTTGATGGACTCCTCGTGACCACCGAGGTCGGTGGCCCAGCCCTGTTCGCGCACCTTCTCCAACTCCCGCAGGAAAGCAGGGGCGTTGGGGGTGGAGCGGGAGGTGTACATGGGGTAGTCGAGCTTGTCGGCGACGGTACGCCGCTCGGGCTCCGGCAGATCGGCGAGGAGCAGCTTGGCGACGGCGGCGACGGTGATGGCGACGGGCTTGCCGATCCGCGAGTACATGCGCACCGGGTAGCGGCTCTCGACCTTGTCGATGTAGAGGACCTCGCCCTCCTCGTGCACGGCGAGGTGGACGGTGTGCCCGCACTGCTCGTTGAGGCGTACGAGGTGGGGGTGGGCGATCTCCCGGATGTCGAGGTTCTCGACGGCTTCCTGGGCGAGCGCGAAGAGTCGGGCGCCGAGGCGGTAGCGCTGGTCGGACTGGCGGTAGACGAGTCCGTGCTCGTGCAGGGTGCGCAGCAGCCGCAGGGCGGTGGACTTGTGGACGCCGAGCCGGTCGGCGACCCGGCCGAGGTCGGCAGGGCCCTCGGCGAGCAACGGCAGGATGCTCAGCGCGCGGTCGACGGTCTGGCTCATGGGGTGCGTACCTCCTCGGTGGCCTGCACGGCTTGCGTCCAGCCGGGGCCGAGTCGAAGTGTCCCCCACGCCGTGTCGTCGAGAGCGGCCAGCCGGTCGGCGTGGTCGCGGGCGGGCGGTGCGGCGAGGTCGCCGGGGGCGGTGAGGACGGCGGCGGCCATGAGGTGGCCGTGCCGGATGCGGTCCCGTACGGGGAGGCCCCGGAGGGTGGCGGAGAGGAACCCGGCGGCGAAGGCGTCACCGGCGCCGACTGCCGCGACGACATCGACGTGGGGCGCCCGGACGTGGGTGGAGACGCAGTCGGCGTCCTCCAGCCCGACCAGCCCGTCTGGGTCCCTGTCGAAGGCGACGGCCCCGCCCCTGCCCTGCTTGACGACCACGAGCTCCGGCTCGGGCAGCGCGTCCGCGACGGCACGCGTCCCGTCCAGTCCCCAGGCGTCCCGCGCCTCATCGGCCCCGACGAAGACGAGGTCGGCCCGCCGCGCCAGGTCCAGCAGCACGCGAGGGCCGTCGTTGTCGGCCCACAGCCCCGGCCGGAAGTTGACGTCGAACGAGACGAACGGCCTGCCCTGCCTCGGCTCGGTCAGCTCCCACAACAGGTCGAGACAGTCACCGGACAGGGCCGCCGTGATCCCGGACAGATGCAGCACCCGCCCCGCGCGCACCGCCGCCAGGTCCACGTTCCCCGCCGACAACACCGAGGCGGCCGACCCGGCCCGGTAGTACGCCACCTCGTGCGCGTCGGTCGCCCGGTCCCCGGCCGTACGGAAGTACACCCCCGTCGGACGCGCCGGATCACGCCGTACGGACGCCACGTCCACGCCGTACGACCCGATCGCCCCGACCAGGTGGTCGCCGAAGCCGTCGTCGCCGACGCGGCTGATCCAGCGGGCGGAGTGGCCGGCGGCGGCGAGGGCGCACGCCACGTTGGACTCGGCGCCGCCGATGGCACGCTCGAAGGACGGTACGTCGGCGAGGCGGCCCGGCCGGGAGGGCAGGAAGGTGACCATGGACTCGCCGAGCGCGACGACGTCCACGATCTCCACGACGTCGGGGGCGTTGCGGGGGCCCGTGATGGTCACGATCGTCATAGCTCCTCGCTCCTCGGTGCTGCGGGGAAGGCGGCGGCTCCGTTGACCCCGCGTTGGCGAGATGTTAGACAGCGGTAAGCGATATGCGCAATGCTCGTTGCAAGTAGTGCAACGAGCTGGACGAGGGAGGTCCCATGGCCACAGCGGACACCGAAGACATCGGGGACAGCCGGGACGGCCAGGGCAGCCGGGGTGTCGAGAGCGGCGGGGCGCTCGCCCGGCTGGCCACCGAACGTGTCGACGCCCGTTTCAAGGGCCTCCCGCCGGACGCCGACGGGCTGACCGTCGGCGAGCTGGCCGCCCAGCGCCGCAACCTCTTCACCGGCGGCTTCACCACCCCCGTACTGACCCTCTCCGCCGAGCGCCTCACCCACAACCTGGAACTGATGGAGACGTACGCGGACCGCCACGGCCTCGCCTTCGCGCCGCACGGCAAGACATCCATGGCTCCCCGGCTCTTCCGGCGTCAGATCGAGCACGGCGCCTGGGGCATCACCCTCGCGGTCCCCCACCAGGTGCGCGTGGCCCGCGCCTTCGGCATCCAACGGGTCTTCCTGGCCAACGAGTTGGTCGATCCGGCGGCCCTGCGCTGGATCGCCGCGGAGCTGGCCGCCGACCCGGACTTCCGGTTCGTCTGTTACGTCGACTCCGTGCGCGGGGTGGAACTGATGGACGCGGCTCTCGGAGAGGCGGGGGCGGGCGCCCGTCCACTGGACGTGGTCGTCGAACTCGGCGCCGGCGAGGGCGCCCGGACCGGAGTGCGCACGGAGGCGGAGTGCGCGGCGGTCGCGGACGCGGTGGCCGCCGTACCGTCTCTGCGGCTGGCCGGGGTCGCGGGGTACGAGGGCGAGGTGCCGCGGGCCGACCCGGAGCGGGTGCGGGCGTGGCTGCGGCGGCTGGTGGCGCTGGCGGCGGACTTCGACAAGGCGGGGCGGTTCGAGGGAGCCGAGGAGGTCGTCGTGAGCGCGGGCGGCAGCGCCTGGTTCGACGCGGTCGCCGACGTGTTCGCGGAGATCCCCGAACTGTCGCGCCCTGTGCTGAAGTTGCTGCGCTCCGGGGCGTACGTCTCGCACGACGACGGCCGCTATCGCGAGGTCACGCCGTTCAACCGGGTCCCCGAGGAGGGCGCCCTGGAGCCCGCCTTCCGGCTGTGGACGCAGGTCGTCTCCCGTCCCTCCCCCGAGCAGGCCTTCGTCAACGCGGGCAAGCGGGACGCAGCGTACGACCTGGACCTGCCGGTGGCCCAGGCGGTCCGCAGGGAGGGGGCTGCGGAACGGCCCGCCACCGGCGTCTCGGTCACCGGGCTCTCCGACCAGCACACGTGGCTGCGTACGACCCCGGATGCGGATCTGGAGGTCGGCGACTGGCTGGGCCTGGGTCTGTCCCACCCGTGCACGTCCTTCGACAAGTGGCAGCTGATCCCGGTCGCCGAGGCGGACGGCACGGTCGTCGAATACGTCCGCACGTTCTTCTGATCTCCCATCTCCAACTGCCAAGGAGGACCGGCGTGGACGAGCTCGTCATTCGGGACGCGGACGTCGTGGACGGCTCCGGCGGGCCGTCGTACCGCGCCGATGTGGTGGTCGACGGCGGCCGGATCGTGTCGATCGTCCAGGAGGCGGCGGCAGCGGGCTGCCAACGCCCCAAGGCACGCAAGGAGTTGGACGCGGAGGGCCTGACCCTCTCCCCCGGCTTCATCGACATGCACGCCCACAGCGACCTCGCCCTGCTTCGCGACCCCGACCACAGTGCGAAGGCGGCACAGGGGGTGACCCTCGAAGTCCTGGGCCAGGACGGGCTGTCGTACGCCCCGGCCGACGACCGCACCCTCGCCGAGGTCCGCCGCGCGATCACCGGCTGGAACGGCCACGGCGACGACATCGACTTCGACTGGCGTTCCGTGGGCGAGTACCTGGACCGCCTCGACCACGGTTTCGACGGCGAGGGCATCGCCGTCAACGCGGCCTACCTGATCCCGCAGGGCACGGTACGGATGCTCGCCGTCGGCTGGGACGACCGGGACGCGACACCCCAGGAGCTGGACCGGATGCGGCAGTTGGTCGCGGAGGGGCTGGAACAGGGCGCGGTGGGCATGTCGTCGGGGCTCACGTACACGCCCGGCATGTACGCCAAGGATGCCGAACTCACGGAACTCTGCCGGGTGGTGGCGTCGTACGGCGGCTACTACTGCCCGCACCACCGCTCGTACGGCGCGGGGGCGCTGGAGGCGTACGCGGAGATGGTGAGCCTGACCCGCGAGGCGGGCTGCCCGCTCCATCTCGCCCACGCCACCATGAACTTCGGCGTGAACGAGGGCCGGGCACCGGAGCTGCTGTCGCTGCTCGACGAGGCGCTGGCGGCGGGAGCGGACCTGACCCTGGACACGTATCCCTACACGCCCGGCTCCACAACGCTCGTGGCGCTGCTGCCCAGTTGGGCGAGCGAGGGCGGCCCGGAGGAGATCCTGAGGCGTCTGACGGACGCCGACACCGCCGAACGCATCCGCCACCACCTGGAGGTCGTCGGCGCGGACGGCTGCCACGGCGTGCCCATCGAGTGGGACACGATCGAGATCTCGGGGGTGACGGACCCGGCGCTGAGCGACTTCGTGGGCCGTACGGTCGAGGAGTCCGCGAAGGCGCGTGGCGAGACCCCCTGGTCGACGGCCCGCAGCCTCCTGCTGAGCGACCGCCTGGGCACGACGATCCTCCAGCACGTCGGCCACGAGGAGAACGTCCGGGCGATCATGCGCCACCGCGTCCACACAGGCGGCTCGGACGGCATCCTCCAGGGCACGAAGCCGCACCCGCGCGCATACGGCACGTTCCCGCGGTATCTCGGCCGGTACGTAAGGGAGTTGGAGATCCTCACCCTGGAGGAGTGCGTGGCCCATCTGACCTCGCGCCCGGCGGCACGGCTGAGACTGCCGGACCGGGGCCTGGTCCGTGAGGGCTACCGCGCCGACCTGGTCCTCTTCGACGCGGCCACGGTCGCGGCGGGCTCCACCTTCGAGGCGCCACGCACACTTCCGACGGGCATCCCGTACGTACTGATCGACGGCCGGTTCGTGATGGAGGACGGCCGCAGGACGGACGTACTGGCGGGGCGGGCGGTCCGCCGCACCGGCACCTGACCGCCCGCCCCAGCCACGTACTACCTGCTGCCTGCTACCTGCCTACGGCTTGGGCAGGGTGCAACCGCTCGCGCTCAGATCGAGCTTGTTGTCGAGGCCGAAGCAGGCGGGGATCTGGTAGGTCTCCTGGGCGTAGTTGATGCCCTGGCGGACGGTCACCGTGCCGTTGGCGTCGACCTCACAGGGGTTGTTGTCGGTGCAGCGCGCGCCGTCCTCGTTGCCGGTGTTGTTGACGGCGACGACGTTGCCGGTGGCGTTGTCGACGACCGGCGAGCCCGAGGTGCCGCCGATGGTCTGGCAGGCGGAGGTGTAGCGGACCGAGTCCTTCCAGGTCCACTCGCCTTCCTTGAGACGGTAGGCGAAGCCGTCGACGTTGCAGGCGTACGTCCGCTTCCAGTAGCCGGAGACGACCGTGATCGCGGTGCCGGCGACCGGGTGGGTGGTGTTGAGCGTGAGCGGGTTGATGTTGTACGAGCTCTTGATCGCCGCGTAGGTGGTCGTGAGCTGGTAGATCGACACGTCGGTGTCGGTCATCGTCGCGTACGCGATCTTGCTGGCGCGCAGGGTGCCTACGCGGGTGGCCGCAGCGTTGAGCAGCCCGAAGGTACGGGTGGACGCCTGGTCGACGATGACCTCGCCGGCCTCGGGGAAGCCCGTCTCCAGGCAGTGCCCGTTGGACATGACCAGGGCCGGGTCGTCGGCCTCGGAGTTCGGGAAGCGGACGAGCGAGCCGGAACAGTTGGAGAGCGAGACGGTGCCGGCGAAGTTGACGGCCTGGATGGCCGGTGCGGCGGCTGCCTTGACCGCGGCGCTCTTCGCGACGGGCGCGGCCGTGTCGGCCTGCGCGGCGACCGCGGGTGCCGCTCCCGCCCCGGTGATCACCAGGGCTGCGAGCGCGGCAAGGAGAGGCTTGTTCATGTGGGGGTCCCCTCGTACGAAGGAGCGACCGGAGGTTTTCCGGCCGCTCACTTTTTGTCATGCGCATTGTGATGCGGGAGGGGCGCTTGGGGCAAGGAATCGTTTCCGGCCGGGAGTTGGCGGGATTGTGCGCACCGGGCGCGACCCTCCCGGACAGCCTGACCTTTGTCCGCCGGCGACACGAGGGAGACGCTGGACGCCACGCTCGTGCGGCCCGAGCTGGCGGTGGAGGCCGGTGTCGACATCGCCCAGGACAACGCCAACCGGTGGCGTCTTCCGCACACCGGCATCGTGCCCACCCGGACGCCGACGTCCGGGTACCCGTGTACGGACGATGCTCAGGCCACACGTCTTTTGCGGGCAACGTACAACCGTTCCGATGTGCCGCGTGTCACACCAGACAGGAGCAACCAGCCACAAAGAACACAAGGGGGAAATATGAGTTTCAACCGTTCGGTCTTAACGGCGGCCGCCTTCGCCGCCCTGGCAGTGGGGACCACCACCGCCCTGGCAGCGCCCGCCTCAGCCGCACCCAACACCACGCCGCAGAAAGTTTGCGGAAGCGCCTACAAGACCGTGAACTCGGTGCCCGTCGGCTCACTGGGCACCACCTACCTGACGTACAACTCCTCCAACGGCAAGAACTGCGTCGCGACCATCCGCACGAACCCGGGCACCGTCCTGGACATGTCCACGTACATCTACGTCCCTGACACCGACGAGTACGACGAGGACTTCGGGCAGTACACCTCGTACGCGGGACCGGCCTACGTGTACGGCAAGGGCCACTGCGTCACCTGGGGCGGCCACATCAGCAACGTGTACGTGCAGGTGACCGGCTCCAACTGCGCCGCGCTCAAGGAGAACCGGACCACCTTCACCCGCTGACCCGGCCGTTCCTTCAGGCCACCATGCCCGCGCGCCGCTCTGCCCCCTCGCCCGAGTGTGCAGCCGGTGGCGGGAACCCGCACTGGCGGACTCGCTGAGCTCTGCCAGTGCGGGGGCACGTTCGGGCCCCCGCAACGGAGAGGGCGGGCGTGGGCACAGCTTGTCGACCCGTGCCCGACTCGCCCGCCTGCGTGAAACTCGCCGACGCGGCGGGCGCGCGCTGGTCATCGTGGACGACATCCAGGCGGGTTGCGGACGCACCGGGAAGCTTCGCGGCGAACCACACCCGGCCGACGCCCCGCACCGAAAGCACGTTCGCCTTCCGCGCCGCGCCCCGATCCCACGTGGCGGATAACACGACGCCCCGCGCGTTACCCCGCCGTAAACTCACCGCTATGCAGCTGATCCAGTCGACCAAGCTAGCCAACGTCTGTTACGAGATCCGGGGCCCGGTTCTCGAAGAGGCGATGCGGCTTGAGGCGGCAGGGCACCGGATTCTCAAGCTGAACACCGGGAACCCGGCCGCCTTCGGCTTCGAGGCCCCGCCCGAGATCCTGGAGGACATCCTCCGCAACGTGTCGTCGGCCCATGGGTACGGCGACGCGAAGGGGCTGCTGGCGGCGCGCCGGGCGGTCGTCATGCACAACCAGACCCTCGGCATCGAGACGGACGTCGAGCACGTGTTCGTCGGCAACGGCGTCTCCGAGCTGATCGTGATGGCGATGCAGGCCCTGCTCGACGACGGCGACGAGGTGCTCGTACCCGCCCCCGACTACCCCCTGTGGACGGCGGCGGTCTCCCTCTCCGGCGGTACGGCGGTCCACTACCGCTGCGACGAGCAGGCCGACTGGATGCCGGACCTCGCGGACATCGAGCGCAAGGTCACCGACCGCACCAAGGCGATCGTCATCATCAACCCGAACAACCCGACGGGCGCGGTGTACGACGACGCCATGCTCCGGGGGCTGACGGACATCGCCCGCCGCCACAACCTCCTCGTCTGCTCGGACGAGATCTACGACAAGATCCTTTACGACGGCACCACGCACACCTCGACCGCGAAGATCGCCCCCGATCTCCTCACGCTCACCTTCAACGGGATGTCGAAGGCGTACCGCGTCGCCGGTTACCGGGTCGGCTGGATGGCGATCTCCGGGCCCCGCGCGCACGCCGACTCGTACATCGAGGGCCTGACGATCCTGGCGAACATGCGCCTGTGCGCCAACATGCCGGGGCAGCACGGTGTCGTCGCCGCGCTCAGCGGGCGGCAGACCATCAACGACCTGGTGCTGCCGGGCGGGCGGCTGAAGGAGCAGATGGATGTCGCGTACGAGCTGCTCACCCGGATTCCGGGCGTCAGCTGTGTGAAGCCGAAGGGCGCGCTCTATCTCTTCCCGCGTCTCGACCCGAAGGTCTTCAAGATCAAGGACGACCGGCGGATGGTCCTGGACCTGCTGCGCCGCGAGAAGATCATGGTGGTGCACGGTACGGGCTTCAACTGGCCCGAGCAGGACCACTTCCGCGTCGTGACGCTGCCCACGGTCGGCGACCTGCGCGACGCGGTGACCCGCATCGGCACCTTCCTGGAGGGCTACAGCCAGCCGTGAACGTCCTGGAACCGCTCTCCGCGATCGGACTCAACTTTAGACTGAATCTAAGCTAGGATGGCTTCCTGTCAGCGCACAGGAGGCCATCTCCCATGTACGAACCGATCCGCACCCCGTCGGTCCACAGCACCCGCAGCGCGCTGGCCGGCACCGCCTCGGACTTCCCCCACAGGTCGCGCGAGGACGAGCTGGACATCCAGCTGGCCGGCCATCTCGCCGCACTCCTCACCGCCACCGACGAGTTGCGCGCCCTCGCACCGTCCGCCGACCTGGACACCGCCGCGGAGCGCCTCGCCGGCCAGGTGAGCCGGCTGCGCCGTGGCCGTACGCCGGTCCGCGCCTCGGCCCCCGCGACCGCCGCCCCCGCCCTCACCGCCCTGCACCAGCGCGCCCACGCGCTCGCCGGACGGGCCCTGGTCGTCGCGGCCTCCCGCGCCGACACGGCCGCCGCGATTCTCGCCGCCGAACGGATGGACGCCCACGCCGAGGCCGAGCGCGAGGCCACCGGGCCCCACGCCCTCACGACCCACTGAGCCCTTGCTCCGAGCCCTCCCCGGGCTCCCCCTGACGGCCCCGGTCCGCGCGCTCCCGCAGCGACGCGCGGACCGGGTGCCACACACTGCGTTGGCTTGAGCAGGGGGTTCTTGTGGCGCCGGGTTGTGAAGTGCCGTTGGGTGAAGTGCGATTCGACGTAAGCGGCTCCGTGGTGTGCGGCTGCAGGCCCGCCGTGGCTTGTCGCGCCCGCGCCGGCGGAGTCGTACATCGATACAGCCCCGCGCCCCTTGAAGGGCTGCCGCCCCTCAGGGGGCCGTCCCGTCGGTTGGCCGGTTTCCGTTGCGTACCGGGACCAGTGCTTCACCCTCCGTTCATCCTCGTAGCCGGGGAACGTTGGATTCCGGGAGCACGCTCCCGGCGTGAGACGAATCGCAGGGATTGTCCTCGCGGTCCTGCTGATCGGCGGCGTGGTGGCAGCCGTCGTGGCGGGCCGGGACAACGGGGACCAGAGCACGGCAACGAAGACCGTGCGCGGAGTGATCGGGTCGGAGAAGGCGGAGTTCTTCGCCGATCCCGACGTGGTGAAGGCCCTTGCCGCCAAGGGCTACACCGTGCGGACGGAGACCTCCGGGTCGTGGGCCATGGAAGGGCTGGACCTCAAGGGGTACGACTTCGCCTTCCCGTCCAGCCAGGCGCCCGCCGACGAACTGGCCGCCAAGTACAAGGCACGGCAGCCCCTGCCGCGCCCCTTCTACTCGCCGCTCGTCGTCGTGGCCCACCGCAACGCCGCCGAGGTGCTCGCGGCGGGCGGACTCGCGACGCTCGACAAGGGCCGGAGCCGCGGCACCCTCAGGATGGCCGCATACCTGGCCGCCGCCGACAAGGACCGCACCTGGCAGCAGCTCAAGGGGGCCGAGAAATACGGGGAGTTGACCGGCACCCTCTACATCGCCTCCACCGACCCGGAGAGTTCCAGCTCCGGCGCCCTCTATCTCGCCGCCACCAGCTATGTGGCGAACGGCGGCCGGGTGGTGGCGAGCGACGCCGACATCGACCGTACCGCGCCCCTGATGCACAAGCTGGTCAGCGTCCAGGGCGCCCAACAGCCCAGCTCCGACGCGGCGTTCCGGGACTTCGTGAGCGGCGCCGGAAACCCGCTGGTCCTCGTCTACGAGTCGCAGGTGGCCTCGCTGCTCGGGGACCGGCAGAGCGCCGGCGACCTCACCGTCCTCTACCCGGACACCACCGCCAACAGCGACCACACCGTCGTACCGCTGACCGAAGAAGGCCGCGCACTCGGTGAACTCCTCAGCGACGACCCGGTGTTGCGCAGGCTCGCCGTCCGGCACGGGTTCCGTCCGCAGGGCGACGCCGCCGAGTTCGTCGCGGCCACCGCCGCCCACGCCGCCTACCTCAACCAGAGACTGACCGGCGTCCGGCAGGCGCCCGTGCCCACCTCCAAGGTGCTGCACGAGATGGCGCGCCGGGCCCGGGGACAGTCGTAACCAGGGGGAATCACACGTGAATTTCCAGAAGCCGGACCAGACACCGGGCCAGTGGCCCGACCAGAACTCGGGCCAGAACACGAGCCAGAACAGCAGTCGGAGCGGCGACGACATCTTCACGCTGACCCCGCCCGAGCCCGTCGCGGCCGTGCCGCGCGAGAAGGCCGGCGGTCTCGTCCCCGTCGACGACAGCGTCCGTACGGACATGGCCCGCAAGGCGGCCGAGTACGTCGACCGGCTCGCCGCCCTCGACGCCCGCTCACCCGAGTTCGCGGGCCGGGTCGGAGAGATCACCGGCCTCGGCGCCGGCGAGATGCGGACCGCCGCCGCGCAGTCCAACCGCATGCTGGAACGGGCCGTCCGCAGCCTGCCGAGCAACGGCGGTGACGCCCAGTCGCAGGTGGCGGGCTCGCTCGTCGAACTCCGCCGCGTGGTGGAGGACCTGGACCCGCGTGACCTGTCCACCGGCAAGGGGCGGAAGTTCCTCTCCAGATTGCCCGGCGGCAACAGACTGCGCGACCACGTCGCGAAGTACGCCTCCTCGCAGGCGACCCTGAACAAGATCGTGGGCTCGCTGCGCGGCGGACAGGACGAACTGCGCAGGGACAGCGCGGCGTTGCAGACCGAACGCGTCCGCCTCTGGGAGACCATGGGCAAGCTCCAGGAGTACGTCGTCCTGACCGAAGCCCTGGACTCCGCCGTCGAGCAGCACATCGGCGGCGTCGAGGCGGTCGATCCGGCGGGCGCCGACAACCTGCGCGCCGACGTGCTCTTCCCGGTCCGGCAGAAGCACCAGGACCTGCTGACCCAGCTCGCGGTGTGCGCACAGGGCTACCTCGCCATGGACGTCGTACGCCGCAACAACGACGAGCTGATCAAGGGGGTCGACCGCGCGGCCACCACGACCGTGTCCGCGCTGCGCATCTCCGTGATGCTGGCCACCGCCCTCGACAACCAGAAGAAGGTCATCGAGCAGGTCAACGCGCTGCGCGGGACGACCGAGGACCTCATCCGGGGCAACGCGGAGATGCTCGCCACGCAGAGCGGGGAGATCCAGCGGATCGCCGCCGATCCGGCCGTCGGGGCGGAGACCCTCCGCAACGCCTTCCAGCAGATCTACCGCACCCTCGACACCATCGACACCTACAAGGTCCAGGCGACGGAGGCGATGGCTGCGACGGTGGAGTCGCTGACCTCCGAACTCCAGCACGCGAGCGCCTACTTGGAGCGCAGCCGGTCCCGGGGCGCGCTGGACGGAGGCCAGGTATGAGTACAGGTATGAGTACAGGTACGGGCAAGAGACACCGGCTCACGGCCACCGTCGCACTCGCACTCGCCCTCCTGACCGCCACCGTCACGGCCTCCGGCTGTACGGCGCAGAAGTCGTCCCAGGACCCGGCCGCCCCGGCCGCTCCCGAGCCCGGCACCCTCCGCGTCCTCGCCTCCAGCGAGCTCTCCGACATGAAGCCGGTCCTCGACAAGGTCGAGAAGGACACCGGCATCAAGGTCCGGCCCACCTACATGGGCACCCTCGACGCCGTCGAGCTGCTGGCGAAGGGGAAGACCGACGGGGCGTACGACGCCCTGTGGCTGTCCTCCAACGACTATCTGCGGCTGCGTCCCGACGCGGCGAAGAAGGTCGTGTCCGAGACGTCCGTCATGTCGAGCCCGGTCGCCATCGGCGTCAGGGCCGCCACCGTCGCCGAGTTGGGCTGGAAGCCCGACCAGGTCACCTGGTCCCAGGTCGAGGAGGCGGTACGGGACGGGAAACTCACGTACGGCATGACCGACCCCGCACGCTCCAACTCCGGCTTCTCCACACTGGTTTCGGTCGCCTCGGGGCTGTCCGGGGCGCAGTCCGCGCTGACCGACGCCGAGGTGGCGAAGGCGTCCCCGCGGCTGAAGGAGTTCTTCAAGGGGCAGAAGCTGACGTCCGGTTCGTCGGGCTGGCTGGCCGCCGCGTACGAGCGGCGCGGCACCGTCGACGCCCTGCTCAACTACGAGTCCGTCCTCAAGGGCATCCCGGGACTCACGGTGATCCGCCCGCGCGACGGAGTCGTCACCGCCGACTACCCGGTCACCTCGCTCGCGTCGACCGACGCCGCGACCCGGGAGGACGTCCGCCGGCTGACAGAGGCCCTGCGCACCCCGGCGACGCAGCGCGAGATCACCGACGTCACCCACCGCCGCCCGGTCGTCGCCTCCGTACCGCCCGCGGCCGGCCTCGACACCTCCCGCCGCCGTGAACTCCCCTTCCCCGGCAGCCGATCCGTCGCCGACGGCCTGCTCGACGCGTACGAGAACGAGCTGCGCCGCCCCTCACGGACCGTGTATGTCCTCGACACCTCGGGCTCGATGGAGGGTGAGCGGCTGGCCGGGCTGAAGCAGGCGCTGCGCGGTCTCACCGGCGACTTCCGGCAGCGCGAGGAGGTCACGCTGATGCCGTTCGGCTCGGATGTGAAGAGCGTACGGACGCATGTGGTGAGCCCCTCCGATCCACGGAGCGGACTCGACGCGATCCGCCGGGACACCGACGGGCTGGCGGCGGACGGCGGCACCGCGATCTACACCTCGCTGGAGAAGGCGTACGAGCAACTCGGCGCCGACCGGGACACGTTCACGTCGATCGTGCTGATGACGGACGGCGAGAACACGGCGGGTGCGAAGGCTGCGGAGTTCGACGGCTTCTACCGGCAACTCCCGGGCCGGCAGCGGGAGATACCCGTCTTCCCCATCCTCTTCGGCGACTCCGACCGCTCCGAGCTGGCGCACATCGCCGACCTGACCGGTGGTCGTCTCTTCGACGCCCAGGAGGGCTCGCTCGACGGCGCGTTCAAGGAGATCCGTGGCTACCAGTAGGTTCCTGGGATTCCTGGAGTCCCGTAAGAACATCGCCGGGAGCGCGTGCGGGCTGGTGGGCCTGGGCCTGACCTTCACCGGTGTGGCGGGACCGTACTGGCCGGTCGTCGTCGCAGGGCTGTACGGCGCGGGCGCGCTGATCGCCCCGCCGGAGCGGCAGCCGGTGCCGGACTTCCCGGATCCGTCCGCGCAGCTGTCCGCCCAACTCGACGAGCTGCGGGGGGACTTCGGGCGGCTGGAAGTGTATTTGGGCCAGGTCGAGTTGGCGCCCGCCGCGGCCGGGCAGGTGACCGAACTGACCGGGCTCGTCAGCGCGTTGCTGGAACCCGGGTGGGTGACGGAGGTGCTGGCCCAGGATCCGGAAGGGGTGCACGCGCTGTCTCGGATCGTGCGGCAGGACCTGCCCGAGGCCGTCGACAGTTTCGTACGTGCGCGGTGGTGGACGCGGCTGGCTCCGGGGCAGGAGGCGCCGGAACGGCATCTGGAGCGGCAGCTCGGGCTGCTGCGGCAGGAGGCGGAGGCGCTGGCGGCGGGCCTCAGGGAGATCGAGGCCCGCCGCCAGGAGTCCCACACCCGCTACCTGGAGGGCCGGGGACCCCGGAGCGGCGGGCTCAGCGACTGACGTACACCGTGCTGACGTACACCGTGCTGCTCAGGATTCCCAGGATGGCTACGGGCAGCTGATGCGGGTGTCACCCGGGTCTGTGGTGCAGGTGTCGAAGCCGATACCGCCGTTGGCGGTGTCGTTGCCTGCGACGCCGTCGGCGGTGACGAGGCGGTCGTTGCCGGTGTTGCCGGTCAGGGTGTCGTTGCCCGGGCTGCCGTTGAGGGTGTCGTCGCCGGACCCGCCGTCGATGTTGTCGTTGCCGTCGTTGCCGTGGGCGGTGTCGTTGCCGTTCCCGGCGCGGATGATGTCGTTGCCGCCGAGACCGCAGATGACGTCGTTGCCGCCGGTCCCGTTGAGGGTCTCGGAGGCGCTGGTGCCGATGATCGTGCAGCCCCGGGCGTTGTTCACGGTGGTGGTGGCCGTGGCGGTGTTGTTGCCGGGGGCCGGGTCGCTCTGGGCGGCGGCGACCGCGGCGGTGTTTCTGAGGGTGCCGGTGGCGCGGGGTTCCACGACTACCGTCACCGTGGCGCTCGCACCCGGGGCGAGAGTGTTGAGGGAGCAGTTCGCGCCGGTGGCGGTGGTGGTGCAGGTGCCCTGGGTGGTGGAGGCGGAGACGACCGACGCGGCGGGGCCGCTGAGCGTGTCGGTGAGGGTGACGCCGGTCGCCGTGGCGCCGGCAGGGGCGTTGGCGACCGTCAGGGTGTACGTGGCACGGTCACCGATGCTCACCGTGCCGGTGCCGCTCTTCGTGACCGACAGGTCCGCGCCCGTCGGGGGCGGCGGCGTGGTGCCACCGCCCTGGAAGCGGGCCAGGGCGAAGTCGCTGTTCGGGCCGCCCGTACCGGCGGCGACGATCCTGTCGGCGGAGTCGAGCTTCACGCCGTACGCCGTGTCGGTGCCGCCGAAGTCCGCGGTGGCCCGGCCGCCGGTGCCGAAGCTGCTGTCCAGGCTGCCGCCGGTGGTGTACCGCAGGACCGCGAAGTTGCCGCCGCTGCCGCCGGCGGTGACGATCCGTCCGTCCGGCTGGAGCGCCATGTCGGCTGCGCCAGCGGCCGGCGTGATGGCCTGGCCGTCGCCGTCGAAGCTCGTGTCCAGGCTGCCGTTGGTGTTGTAGCGGGCCAGCGCGGCCCGGTCGTCGCTGGAGCCTGCCGCGACGATCCTGCCGTCGGGCTGGACCGCCAGGGACTCCACGGCCTCGTAGCCGCCGAAGTCGGTGCGGACGATGCCGTCGCCGTCGAAGGTCGTGTCCACGCTGCCGTCGGTGTTGAAGCGCATCAGCGCGAAGTCGAAACGGGTCGTACCGACCTCGCCCCCGACGACGATCTTCCCGTCGGGCTGCAACGCCAGGGCACGGCCGTCGCCGCCCTCCTGCAGGACCGGTCCCGCCGGGTTGGCGGTGACCGTGCCGTCGCCACCGAACGTGGTGTCCGGAGTGCCGTCGCCGGTGAGACGGAGCACCGCCATGCCGCCGCCCGTGTAGCCGGCCGCGACGATCCTGCCGCTGGAGTCGATCGCCACGTCACGGGCCTCGGTCGGGCCCCCGATGTCCGCGAAGACTCTGCCGTCGTCGCTGAAGGTGTTGTCCAGGGTGCCGTCGGCGTTGTAGCGGGCCACCACGAACCAGCAGCAGTCCTCGTACTCCCGCCAGCTCATACCCGCCACGACGATCTTGCCGTCGGCCTGCAGCGCCACGGCGTTGGCCTCGCTCCACTGGAGGTTCGGGCCCAGGTTGTTGACGGGGGTCGTCACCGTGCCGGCCGCGTCGCCGCCGTTGCCGCCGAAGCCGGTGTCCGGGGTGCCGTCGGCGTTGTGGCGGGTCAGCGCGAAGCGGCTCTCCTCCGCCGAGTAGTCGATGGAGGCTCCGACAGAGACGATCTTTCCGTCGGGCTGCACCGCGACGTCGCGGGCCTGGTCGTCGTCGGCGAAGCTGGTGAGCACCTTGCCGTCGCCGCTGAACGTGGTGTCCAGGTCGCCGGGTGCGGCGATCGCGACGCCGGGCAGAGCCAGGACGAGCGCCAGGCCGACGGCCGCCACGACACCGGTGCGGGCGGCCCGAGGTCTCAGACGGGAGATGAGTCCTGCGAGTGCTGTGCGTGAGGGGAGCGATGTGAGCATGTCGGCAGCTTTGCGCCGGACACGCGGCGCGCCCCTCGTCAGAGGGCCGTATTGCGCTCTCTGGCCGCCGGGAATCCATCACCACGGGTGATCGGCGGCACGCATGAGCGATAAAAGGGGTCCATGGGTCCAGGAAAGGCGGTCCCGCGGCCGGTCATGGTGACGTCGCAGGTCAGGGCAAGTCCGACCGGCCGCGGAGCTATGGACGTGGGCCTCAGCCCAGGCGCTGCACCAGCGCCCGGTACTCGTCCCACAGTTCCTTCGGAGTGTGCTCGCCGAACGTGTTCAGATGCTCGGGAACCAGCGCCGCCTCCTCGCGCCACACCTCCTTGTCGACCGTGAGCAGGAAGTCGAGGTCGGACTCGGAGAGTTCGAGACCGTCCGTGTCGAGCGCACCCTTGGCCGGCAGAACCCCGATCGGCGTCTCGACACCCTCGGCCTTCCCGTCCAGCCGGTCCACGATCCACTTCAGGACCCGGCTGTTCTCACCGAACCCGGGCCACACGAACTTGCCCTCGTCGTTCTTCCGGAACCAGTTGACGTAGTAGATCTTCGGCAGCTTGGACTGGTCCTTGTCCTTCGCCACGTCGATCCAGTGCGCCATGTAGTCGCCCATGTTGTAGCCGCAGAACGGCAGCATGGCGAAGGGGTCGCGGCGCAGCTCACCGACCTTGCCCTCGGCGGCGGCCGTCTTCTCTGAGGCCACGTTCGCGCCCAGGAAGACACCGTGGTTCCAGTCGAAGGACTCGGTGACCAGCGGTACGGCGGTGGCGCGCCGCCCGCCGAACAGGATCGCCGAGATCGGCACGCCCTTCGGGTCCTCCCACTCGGGCGCGATGATCGGGCACTGGGAGGCGGGGGTGGTGAAGCGGGCGTTGGGGTGCGCGGCGGGGACTCCGGACTCCGGCGTCCAGGAGTTGCCCTTCCAGTCCGTCAGGTGGGCCGGAGTCTCCTCCGTCATGCCCTCCCACCAGACGTCACCGTCGTCGGTCAGCGCCACGTTCGTGAAGACCGAGTTGCCCCACAGCGTCTTCATCGCGTTGGCGTTGGTGTGCTCACCGGTGCCGGGCGCGACGCCGAAGAAACCGGCCTCGGGGTTGATGGCGTAGAGACGGCCGTCCTCACCGAAGCGCATCCAGGCGATGTCGTCACCGATCGTCTCGACGGTCCAGCCGCCGACCGTCGGCTCCAGCATCGCGAGGTTCGTCTTGCCGCAGGCCGACGGGAAGGCCGCCGCCACGTACTTCGACTCGCCGCGCGGAGGCGTGAGCTTGAGGATCAGCATGTGCTCGGCGAGCCAGCCCTCGTCGCGCGCCATGACGGACGCGATGCGCAGGGCGTAGCACTTCTTGCCGAGCAGCGCGTTGCCGCCGTATCCGGAGCCGTACGACCAGATCTCGCGGCTCTCCGGGAAGTGCGAGATGTACTTCGTGGAGTTGCACGGCCACGGCACGTCGGCCTCGCCCTCGGCCAGCGGCGCCCCGAGCGTGTGCACAGCACGCACGAAGAAACCGTCGGAGCCGAGTTCGTCGAGGACCTGGCTGCCCATGCGCGTCATCGTGCGCATGGACACGGCGACATACGCCGAGTCGGTGATCTCGACGCCGATCGCGGAGAGGTCCGAGCCGAGCGGGCCCATGCAGAACGGGACGACGTACATCGTCCGGCCCTTCATCGAGCCGCGGAAGACGCCCTTCTCCCCCGCGAAGATGGCCCGCATCTCGGCGGGGTCCTTCCAGTGGTTGGTCGGGCCCGCGTCCTCCTCCTTCTCGGAGCAGATGAAGGTGCGGTCCTCGACCCGCGCGACATCGGTCGGGTCGGAGGCCGCGTAGTAGGAGTTGGGGCGTTTGATCGGGTCCAGTTTCCTGAAGGTGCCTTTTTGTACGAGCTCTTCGCACAGTCGCTCGTACTCGGTCTCGGATCCGTCACACCAGACCACGTTGTCCGGCTGCGTCAGTTCTGCGATCTCGTTGACCCACGAGACCAGTTGCTTGTGGTTGGTCGGGACGGTGCCTGAGAGGAAGGTGTCAGGGGGAACGGGAGCCGCGATGTCGCGCGCCACGATTGCTCCTTGAATGAGGGTTTTTTGCTGACTGCCCCTTGGGGGCCGCGACCCGGATGCTTCACGGTGTTGATCAATGGCGCTCATCCGGTGCCGACTGCACTCATTTGATCATCCGACTGGAGCGCCCATCTGTCCAGAGGGCCTCACACCTGAGCGACGTGACCATCGCCACTCACCCTTTACCCCCTCTAGAGTTTCCTCCGGGTCACCGCGCATTCACCTGGCGCATCCGAAACCCGAGGCCGGCCCGAAGCACATGAGAGGCCGGCCACTTCCGCCCCCTCCCGCCACCGGACTGACGCGTAACTTACGGTTACGTAGGTACGATTGCCGTCATGACTGCGCCCGTCCCCGACGCGCCCCTGGACTCGCCGGCCGTCGGCCGCGGTCCCCTGGCGCTCTCGCTGCCACATTCCGATGAGATCAAGCCCAAGCTGCGCGGCTGGCTGCATCTCGGCATGTTTCCGGCCGTACTCGTCTCCGGCCTGGTGCTCACCGCGCTCGCCAGTTCGAGCCGGGCACGCGTCGCCTGCGGGATCTTCACCCTCACCGCCTGCCTGCTGTTCGGCGTGAGCGCGCTCTACCACCGCGGCACCTGGAGCCCGCGCATGGACGGCGTCCTGCGCAGGCTCGACCACGCGAACATCTTCCTGATCATCGCGGGCACCTACACCCCGCTGACGATGCTGCTGCTCCCGGCGAGCAAGGGTCAGTGGCTCCTGTGGGGCATCTGGGGCGCGGCCGTGGCCGGCATCGCCTTCCGGGTGTTCTGGGTCGGCGCCCCGCGCTGGCTCTACACCCCCTGCTACATCGCGATGGGCTGGGCGGCCGTCTTCTTCCTGCCCGACTTCATGCGCGCGGGCGGCATCGCCGTCCTGGTGCTGGTCATCGTCGGCGGCATCCTCTACAGCGCGGGCGGCGTGATCTACGGACTCAAGCGCCCCAACCCGTCACCGCGCTGGTTCGGCTTCCACGAGGTGTTCCACTCCCTCACCCTCGCGGCGTTCGTGGCGCACTACATCGGCATCTCGATAGTGGCGTACCAGCACGGGTAATCCCTGACGTCCCCCTGGATGGCCGCGGCTTTCGAGCCGCGGCCATTTTCGTGTGCTCCGCGCGCACGTTCATTGACAGTAACCACCTTTTGAGAGTTACTATCATTTCATGGCTACTGTCACTGGTAAGGCCCCGGACACGAACACCACCCCACCCCTCGACCCCCGCCGCTGGTGGGCCCTGAGCGCCCTGGTCGCGAGCATGCTCGTCCTCGGCTTCGACATGACGATCCTCAACGTCGCGCTGCCGACGATGGCCGAACAGCTCGGCGCGAGCACCGGCGAGCAGCAGTGGATGGCGGACGTGTACATCGTCGTGTTCGCCGCGCTGATGCTCCCGGCAGGTCTCCTCGGCGACCGCTTCGGGCGACGCCGGATGCTGATCGCCGGACTCGGCGTCTTCCTCGCCGGGTCGCTCGTCGGAGCGCTGGCAGGTGACGTGAACTGGATCATCGCGGCCCGCGCGCTGATGGGCGTGGGCGCGGCCCTGGTCATGCCCCTGGCCCTCTCCGTCCTGCCCTCGCTCTTCCCGCCCCACGAGCGCACCAAGGCCGTCGGTGTCATCTCGGCAGGCTCCGCGCTCGGGATGCCGCTGGGCCCGATCATCGGCGGCTGGCTGCTCAACCACTTCTGGTGGGGCTCGGTCTTCCTGATCAACGTCCCGATGGTCGCCATCGGCATCGCGGCCTGCGTGTTCCTCCTCCCCGAGACCCGCGACCCGGCCTCCCCCAAGGTGGACGTGGTCTCCACCGCGCTCACGGCGACGGGCCTGGGCGCGCTCATCTACGCGATCATCGAGGCCCCCACCCGGGGCTGGACCGACCCGCTGGTCCTCATCCTGTTCGCCGCGGCGGCCGTACTCCTGACGGCCCTCGTCCTGCGCGAACGCCGCGCCACCCGCCCCATGCTCGACATGACGCTGCTCTCCCAGCGGGGCTTCCTGCTGAACACGGTCGCGGCGACGCTGGTGATGTTCGTCCTGTCCGGCCTGATGTTCGTACTGCCGCCGTATCTCCAGGTGGTGCTGGGCAGTGACGCCCTGGGCACGGGCGTACGGCTGCTGCCGCTGATGGCCGGCCTGTCGGTGGCCGCGCGGGCGGCACAGCCCGTCGGCGCCCGGTTCGGCTCGCGGGCGACGGTGGCCGCCGGCCTGGTGGTCCTGGCCTTCGCGGCGATCCTGGGCAGCCGTACGACGGTCGACGCGGGCTACGGCTACACGGCCCTGTGGCTGACCATCGCCGGTTTCGGTTTCGGCTTCGCCGTCGTCCCGGCGATGGACGGCGCTCTGGCCGCCCTGCCCGCCGACCGCGCGGGCAGCGGCTCCGGACTCCTGATGACGCTGCGTCAGGTCGGCGGCGCGATCGGCATCGCCCTGCTGGGCAGCCTGCTGGTGAGCACCTTCCGCGACCGCCTCGACGTCACGGGCCTGCCCGCCGGCGTCGCGGACACGGCCGGCGACTCGGTGGTGGCGGCCCACCTGATCGCGGAGCGGACGGGCTCGGCGCAGCTGCTGGCCTCCGCGAACAGCGCGTACGTCCATGGCATGGGCGTCGTCCTGCTGGTGAGCGGAGTGGCGGCTCTGGCGGCGGCACTGCTGGCCGGGGCGTTCCTCCCCAACACCCCGAAGCACACCCTGACCGAACCGCCGGCCCCGACACCCCCCACCCCTGCCGCCACCCTTGCCGGCACCCCTGACGTGGTCACTGACACGGCCACCGACATCGCCACCGACCGGCCCGATGGCCGACAATGAGGGAATGACGGCCGCACGCACCTCTCCCCTCGCCGACCGCCCCCAGCTGGGCCTCCGTGAGCGGAAGAAGATCAAGACCCGGATGGCGATCCGTGCCGCGACGTACGAACTGATCGGGGACCAGGGGTACGACGCCACGACGATCGAGCAGATCGCCGAGCGCGCCGAGGTGTCGCAGTCCACGGTCTTCCGCTACTTCCCCACCAAGGAGGACATCGTGCTCACCGACGAGTACGACTCCATGCTGGAGGAGGAACTGCGCGCACGCCCGGCGGACGAACCGTGGATCGACTCCCTGCGATACGTCCTGAAGCGGGCCGTCGGCATCAGCTCGATGGAGGAACCCGAGGTGACCCGGCTGCGCAGCCGACTGATGCTGGAGGTCCCGGCGGTCCGCTCCCGCATGATCGAGAGCATGTCCGAAACCGGGCGCCTCCTCTGCCGCGTCATCGCGGAGCGCACCGGCCGCGACGCCGCCGACCTGGAGGTCCGCGTCTACGCGATGTCCCTGATCGGCGGCCTGTCGGAGGTCACCGTCTACTGGGCGCAGAACGACTTCAAGGACAGCCTGGCCGACCTGCTGGACCGCACGGTGACCGTCTTCGAGCACGGGCTGCCCACGCGGGCCTCTTCCTGACCCGCGGTCACTGCCGGCGGGCGCACCCACCAACGCGGGTGCGCCCTTCGGCAGTTGGGGGCCCGGTCCCCTACCGCTGCCTCACTTCCTCGCGCTCTTCCTCAGGTCCTGTTTCTCGCAGGCCACCCCGTTGCGGCTCGGATCGAGGCCGAGGGGGTCGTCCTTGCCGTTGATCTTCAGGCGGCCGTAGTCGTTGGCCTTGAGCCAGGCGCAGCGGGCGGCCGTCGTCTTCCTGACCTCCGCCGGGAACACCGTCGGGACGCAGACGTTGATCGAGCCGTAGTGGCGGTCGCAGCCCGAGATGGCCGGGCTGACCTGCTGCGAGGCGCGCTTCTTGCCGGGGCCGGTGACCTTGCCCTGCAGGCCGTCCGCGAAGGAGTGGATGTGCGCGGAAACGGTGGCATCGGAGGATTCCGCGGGCATCGACATGGACATCGCCGTCGACGACAGTGCCGCCGGCCCCTGGAGGTGGACCCACTTCGCCACCGAGGGAACGCCGTTGGCGTCGACCGCGAAGAGCATGTACCAGCCGGGCGGGGCCAGGTTGGGGTTGCTCGTCACATTGAGGTCGATGTTGTTGCCGTCGACCGACAGGGGCAGGTCCACGAACCGCTGGTTCGGGTCCGAGGAGTGCGTGACCGCGGCCGGGCGGATCAACTCCGCCTTGACGATGGGGCGGTCGACCGTGATGCGCTGCGTGTCGCCGTAGTTCCACTCGCCGTCGATCACCGAAGTGATCGTCGGACGCGTGCCCTTGAGGAGGTACGGCGGGGTGTAGATCGACACGTTGTGGTTCCAGGTGCCGTTGCCCGGGTTGTCACCGGTCGACATCACCCGGCCGTCGGGCAGCAGGAACGACGACGAGTGGTAGCCGCGGGCCTGCGGATCGGCGGCCACCGGGTCGAAGGTGTTCGCCGCCGGGTCGTAGATCGACGACTCGAAGACCGGGTTGGCCCGGTTGTGCAGTGCGCCGCCGGTCTCCAGCACCTTGCCGTCCGGCAGCAGTACGGCGGAGACGTACATCTTGCCCTGGTTGCCGGTTTCGGCGACCGGACCGTTGCCGAGGTCGACCGTGCCCTGCGGCAGTGGCGGACCCGCCACGTACGCCGGGTTGGCCGCCTTGAGGTCGATGACGTCGGTCAGCCGGCCCGCGTCCGGATTGGACTCGATGTTGCCGCCGCCCAGCGTCAGCACCCGCTGGTCCTGCGCCGGCGGCAGCAGCACGCTCGCCGACTGGTCGCGCTGGTCCTTGTTCTGGAGCCCGGAGATCGCGGTCGTCGTGTTGGCCGCGTAGTCGTAGATCGCCGACCCGGTGCCGGGCGTGCCGTTGCCGAAGACATGGCTGCCCGAGTAGAAGAGGCGGCCGTCCTGCATCAGGATCATCGACGGGTAGAGACCCCAGTACGACCAGGTCTGGTTGACCTGCCACAGCGGCAGCCACTTCTGCTGCGCGTCCGACCACAGCTCGGCGGTCACCGAACCCGTCGAATCCTCCTTCAGCCCGCCGAAGGAGATCACGTCACCGTTGCCGAGTTCGGTCGCCGACGGGTACCAGTGTCCGTCGTTCAGGTCGTTCGTCTTGCTGTACGTCTCGGTCACCGGGTCGAAGATGTACGAGTCCTTGAAGCCCTCGTAGCCGTGCCCGCCCGCGACCGGGTACGCCTTGTTGCCGCTCATCACCAGCACGCGCCCGTCCTGGAGCTGGACGTGCCCGGAGCAGAACATGTCCTTCGGCGTGGGGATGACCTTGTAGGTGCCGTTGGCCGGGTCGTACACCGCGCTGGTGAACGTGCCCGCGTTGAACTGCTCCTCGCTGTTGCCGGAGCCCGCGATCAGCAGCACCTTGCCGTTTTTGAGGACGACGGAGTGCATGGAACGGACCGGGTTCTGCGTGGGCAGCACCGTCCACTTCCCGTTGGCGCACTCCTCGGCGGTACCGGTGCAGGTGGCGGGCGGGACCGGGTCGGCGACCTGCTCCATCGTGTAGTCGTCGGTCGTCGCGGAGCCCGTGCCGTACACCGAGACGCCCCACGTGATGCGGTCGGTGCCGGCCGGGACCGCCGGTGTGCGGACCGTGGCCTGGGTCCAACTACCCTGCATGTCCAGGGTTTTGAGGTCGGTCCAGTACTGCCAGCCGAGCGTCGTGTCGTGCCGGAACAGCGTGATGGCCGCGTCGGGGGTGGTCGTCTTGTACCAGAGCCCGAGGTCGTACTGCTTGCCCGCGGTCACCACGGGCGCGCAGGTCGTGTCCTCGGTGATCAGCGCCTTGCGGTCACCGCTCACCCGCCGGGTCAGCTCGACCTTCATGGCCTTCGAGCCCGAATGGCCGCCGGTGACGGTGGAGAAGGTGAAGTCGTTGTCGCCCCACCCGGACTTCTCCCAGCAGTACGGCATGTCGCCGCTGCCCGCCGTCTCGAAGCCGGGATTGAGGACGAGGTTGGCGGCGGACGCGGGCTGGGGCGAGGTGAGGAGGAGACCGGCGGTCAGGGCCCCGACCCCGACAAGTGCCGTTCTCCTGCGCGCGGTCGCTCTGCCTGCGGTACGGAATCTGACCAACGGTCTCACGCGGCTCTCCTTGCTGTTTCCACTGTCCCGCTTTCGCGCACGGCCCCCTCGTGACCCCGACGCGGCAGATAGACCAGCGCTTCGGTTCCGACGAAGCGCAGGACGAAGGTCGTCACCAGGGCGAGCGCGGTGGCGGGCAGCACGCCCATCCCGAACCGGTCCACGAACAGCGCCATCAGCGGCAGCCGCAGGACGAGGTCGAGGTTGGCGATCACCGCGAACCGGCCGGCGCGGTCCCACCAGCGCCGATGCCGGCGGCGGTCGCGGAACAGCAGATGCTCGATGAGCAGGAAGTTCCAGGCGACGCCCAGTTGATTGGCGAGGATCTCGGCCGGTACGTAGTGCAGACCGGCCGCGGTGAGCCCGTACAGCCCGAGCAGGTTCGGCAGGAAGCCGGTGGCGCCGATCAGGCCGAAGCCGACCATGCGGGCGGCGGGCGAGGCGGAGCGCAGGCCGACCAGATGGCGCAGGAAGCGCAGGCCCTCCTGCGCCGAGGACTTGGACTCGCCGGCGTAGCGGTCCTGGAAGACGAAGGGGACCTCGGTGACCTCGCGGGGGCGGCTACGGACGGCCAGTTCGAGGAGGATCTTGTAGCCGAGGGGCTGGAGGATGTCGGCGGTGACCGCGCTGCGCCGGATCGCGAAGAACCCGCTCATCGGGTCGCTGATGCCGTGCAGCCTGCGCGGGAACAGGGACTTGGTCAGCCAGGTCGCACAACGGGACACGGCCACGCGGTAGTTGCCCGCGAGCCCGGCCCGGCTGCCGCCCTTGATGTACCGGGAGGCGACCACGAGCCCAGCGTTGGCCCGCTCACCGGTGGCCACCAACTCCGGTACCAGGGACGGCGGATGCTGGCAGTCGCCGTCCATGACGACGATCCAGTCGGAGGTCGCCGCCTTGATGCCCTCGACGACCGCACCACCGAGCCCGCCCACCGCCTCCTCGCGGTGGATGACGGTGACGGGGAACGGGCAGTCCTGCGCGGCCTCGGAGATCACCTCGGGGGTGTCGTCCGTGGAGTCGTCGACGAAGACGACCTCGCAGGGCAGCCGCGACGGCACCGACTCGGTGATCCGGCGCAGCAACTCACCGATGTTCGCAGACTCGTTGAAGGTCGGTACGACGATGGTGACGGCACCGGGCTCCGCCACTTCCGCCGCGCGTACGGCCGGATCGCCCAGTTCCCCGGGGACAGTGCTCTCGAAGCTGCTCATCGGACGACGCCTCCCGTGGCCTGGATATGGCGGATCTCGATCCGGTCGTCACCGGTGCCGAAGGTGGCCACCGGGGTCGAATGGTCCATCGCGGCCTTGACGTTGGGCAGATCGACCGCGTCACGCCGTACTGTCGGAGAGGCGACGACGTAGTCCAGGTCCTTCCAGCCCCCGGGCATCGTCTTCGTCACGGCCGGGTCGAGGTCGGCCTTGTAGAACCAGATGACGCCGAGCCCGGGCTGGTACCCGGCGTGCACGAGGTCGAGCCAGAGCGCGTCGTCGACGAGCACCCGGGTGTGCGCCGGGTCGGCGACCTCGGTCGCGAGCCACCTGGAGGCGGCCCGGTACGGGGCGTTGGCGTCGGCGGTGAGGGCGGTACGGTCACCGTCGTACCAGCGCGGTACGACGTACGCGGCCGACGCGGCGACGAGGACCGCGGCAACCGCGTACCGCACCCAGGTGAGTCGCCGCCTCTCCCCTTCGGTGCGCCTTCGGCGCAGTACCGCGTGGGCGACGCTCGCGATGCCTCCGGCGAGGACCAGGGCGAGGAAGGGCAGCGCCTGGATGACGTACATCGCGGGCAGATAGCCGCTGGGGCGCATCGCGACCAGGGCGAGGATGCCGACGGTGAGGGCCGGTCCGGCCAGTGCGCGGGCGGTGACCGACCAGCGCCAGGAGGCGATGAGGAGCAGGGCGCCGGCGAGGCCGCCGAGGGGCAGCACACGGTCGTAGTAGAGCCAGGACTGCAGGACGCCGTACGAGCCGGAGCCCTTGTCGAGGATGAAACCCGAACCAGGCCTGGTCATCTGATACTTGAGCCCGTCGATCAGCGAGACATGGCCGCCGCCCGGGAACAACTCGCCCTTGAGCAGGGCGAACAGGGGGTAGGAGAGGCCGATCAGGGCGCAGGCGGTGATGGCGCCGGTGAGCGCGAACTTGCGGGTGTCGCGGTGGCCGTGCCGCCACATGGTGACCAGCAGGGCGGGCAGGATGACGAGCATCGTCTCCTTGGTGAGCACCGCCGCCGCCGCCGCGAGACCGGCGCCGAAGTGGTGCCACAGGTGGCGACTCGGGGAGGCCGCGAGGGTGAAGGCGACCAGCACCCACATCACCGCGATGTTGTCGAGGAAGATCTCCCGCTGGAGCACGACCGACAGCGGCGACAGTCCGAACAGCGCCATGGCGAGCCCCGCGGCCCAGCGGGGCAGTGACAGACGGCGCCCCAGGATGTAGACGAGGACCGCGCTGACCGCGCTGACCAGCAGCATCGCGACACGCATCGAGCCGACGGTCATCGAGTCGGGGCTGAACAGTGACGGGATCCAGGTCAGGGCGGCTATCTGGATCCAGCCGAGGGGCGGATGGTCGTACCAGTAGGTGTAGTGGGCGAGGCCCTTGCCCTGCTGCACGGCCCACGCCTGCGCGAGGTAGGTGCCCTCGTCGTCGCTCAGGGTCGGATAGTCGGCGATGTTCCAGCCCTGCACGACCATGATGGCCACGAGCAGAAGACCGCAGGTCAGGAGGTCGGGCCGGGCGGATCGGAGGCGGCCCGAGCGGCTCGGCGACGGAGTTTCCCGAGGGGCGGAACCGGTTTCGGGCGCAGGCTGCCGCTGTGCGGGGACCTTGGGAACCGTGGCCACCGCGGGGAGGGTGGAAGTCACGCGGGAACATCCTCTCGGAACTCAACGGAGTTGAGGTGTGCGCCGACGTGACTGGTCAACTCCCAGTCGCTGTGGCCGCGTTGCTCACGCCAGACGGCGCGCACGGCGGCCCCGGCGAGGACCACCTGGTAGAAGGGGCCGCCCACGACGAGCTTGAGATAGTGGACGGGACGGACCCGGAGCCCGTACTGCTTGCCGAAGTCGTGCAGTCCGACGAGCTCGAAGACGAAGGTGACCAGCGCGGTGACGGCCGGCAGGAAGGTGATGAAGGCAACGCCGACGGGCACGTCGAGGAAGAGCGCGACGGCCACGTTGAGCGGGATCACCACCCCGGAGATCGCCTGGAGATAGGGCGTCATCAGGGTGTAGCGGGCAAGCAACCGCTGCCCGAATCCCGGGAGTTGTTTCCAGTCCCCCTTCCGGTACACCTGAAGGAAGCCCTGGTTCCAGCGGGTGCGCTGCTTGAGCAGCGACATCAGCGAGCCCGGGGTCTCCTCCTTGGTCACCATGTCGGAGTCGTAGGCGACGACGACCTTCTTGCCGACGCTGGACAGCCGTACGCCCAGATCACAGTCCTCGGCAAGGCAGTCGGGGTCCCAGCCGGCCGCGTCCCGCAGCACCTCGGTCCGTACGAAGACGGTGTTGCCGCCGAGTGGGATGAACCCTTTCTGCGCGTGCAGATGGAGCCGCGAGCGGAACCAGAAGAAGTACTCCAGGCAGTTGCGCAGGCTGTACCAGCTGGAGTGGAAGTTGATGAGCTGGACACCGCCCTGGACGACGTCCGCGCCGGTGCTCCGGAACGCGTGGTCGACGTGGGAGAGCAGCTCCGGGTGGACCTGGTCCTCCGCGTCGAAGACGCCGACGATGTCGCCGCGGCAGTGCGGCAACGCCGTGTTCATGGCCCTCGGCTTGTTCTTCCTCTCGTGGGTGTCCACGACGACCCGGACGCGCGCGTCGCGTTCGGCGGCCCGCTCGGCCACCGCCGCGGTCTCGGGGTCGTCGTGCCCGACGATGACGATGATCTCGAAGTCGGCATGACTGGATTCGAGGAGGCGCTGGATCGTGTGATCCAGGACGGCCTGCTCGTGCCGGGCGGGCAGCAGGAGCGAGAACGACAGCCCCACACCGCCGTCCGGACTACTGAATCGGGTGGAGGCCAGCACTTCCGGCGTGCGCCAGGCGTGCATCTGCCACCACAAGGTGAAGGCGGCCATCCAGAACAGGGCCAGCGAAACGGCAGCGATGAAGACAGACGTGAGCAACAGATCCCCCCAGGATCCCCATACCCCCTGTCGCGACAGTGAGTTACCCCTGTCGCGTTCCGGTGGAGAACCTAGGGGAGGAGTGTGAAGGGGGCGAACTCTTCCGATAAATAGCATGTTTCCGAACGGTGGACCCTCTAGCCGGATGTATCCGAACACATCCGTAAATCCAGCCCGCCGAACGCGGCTCGGGAAACCGCGTTCCCTCCTGGTTCACCCTGCTTGGGGCCGCTTTCACCCACCCAGCGCGATACGCAGACGCTCCGGATCGGTCGTCGGAACGTCACAGGTGAAGTTACGGCAAACGTACGCGGTCGGTTCACCGCCAACGAGAATCCGCCCGCCGAGCAACGGCAACTCGTCACTGTCCGCAGTCCCCGCCGCGACGACAGCACCCGGAGCGGTGGCCAGAAGTGCCGTACGGTGCAAGGCCGTTGTGGCCGGATCACCAAGCGACGGCCCGACCACCGCAACCTCCCGGGGCCCGTCGAGCTGCGCCTCGGCGACAGCGAGCCCCCACCCGACGAACCGCGGCACACGCGGCCCGAGCGCCTTCACGACCCCCAACGCCCGCCCGGCGGCGGCCCGATGAGGCTCGGAACCGGTCTGAGCGGCATACCCGAGCAGTGCCCCCGCGGCGGCCGTCCACCCGGAGGGCACCGCGTTGTCGGTCGGATCCTGAGGCCGCCGGATCAGCTGCTCGGCGTCGCTGGCGGTGTCGTACAGGGCACCCGACTCCGCGTCGACGAACCGCACGAGCACATGGTCGAGCAGGAACCCGGCGAACTCCAGCCACACCCCCTCCCCCGTCACGGAGGCAAGCGCGAGGAACCCCTCGGCGACATCGGCGTAGTCCTCCAACACCCCGGCGTTCGGGCCGACCTGTCCGTCCTTGCTGGTACGGGCGAGCTGGGCCCGGTCGTCCAGATGAACCCGTACGAGGAGATCGGCGGCGGCCAGCGCGGCGTCCACGAGGTCGGGCCGCTCGAAGTAGGCGCCGACCTCGGCGAGCGCGGCGACGGCGAGCCCGTTCCAGGCGGCGACCACCTTGTCGTCCCGCCCCGGAGCGGGCCGCTCGCGCCGAGCGCCGAGCAGCCGCGCCTTGATGGACGCGACCTTCTCGGCGTCGAACACGCCCTCGTGCTGAGGAAGTTGGAGAACAGAGGCGCCCTCCTCGAAGGTGCCGTCCGCCGTCACCC
The DNA here is from genome assembly GCF_054072135.1 of Streptomyces kryoterrae. NCBI lineage: Bacteria > Bacillati > Actinomycetota > Actinomycetes > Kitasatosporales > Streptomycetaceae > Streptomyces > Streptomyces kryoterrae. The sequence goes on from NZ_CM133358.1 coordinate 3,631,817, forward strand.
CGAAGTAGTGCGCGGCAAGCTCCGCGTCCTCGGCGCCGAGCACCTCGGCGAGCTGGGCCGGCGTCCACACGTAGTAGGCGCCTTCGACGTGCTTGCCGGCCCCGTCGTCGCTGTCGGCGTCGAGCGCGGAGGCGAACCCACCTTCGTTCGTGCGGAGTTCCCGCACCATGAAGTCCGCGGTCTCCAGGGCGACGCGCCGGGCGAGCTCGGAGCCGGTGGCACGCCAGAGATGGGCGTACACGCGACACAAAAGGGCATTGTCATACAGCATCTTCTCAAAGTGGGGCACGACCCACTCCCGGTCGACGGAGTACCGGGCGAAGCCACCGCCGAGCTGGTCGTAGATCCCGCCCCGGGCCATGCGCTCGCAGGTGTCCTGGGCCATCTGCAGCGCCCCCTCGGCCCCCGTACGGGCGGCGTGCCGCAGCAGGAACTCCAGCACCATGGACGGCGGGAACTTCGGCGCCCCGCCGAATCCGCCGCGCTGGGCGTCGTACTCCCGGGTGAGCCCGAGCAGCGCCCGCGCCTGCTCCTCCTCGCCGGGTGCCTCGGGCGCGCCGTACCCGATCTCCCGCCCGGCGAGATCCCGCACGATCTTCTGCGCGACCTCGGCGACCTCGTCCCGCCGGTCGGTCCAGGCGGCCCGGACCCCCTCCAGCACCTCCCGGAAGGAGGGCATGCCGCTGCGGGGCTCGGGCGGGAAGTAGGTACCGAAGTAGAAGGGCTCGGCGTCCGGCGTGAGGAACACCGTCATGGGCCAGCCACCCTGCCCGGTCGCCGCCTGGACGGCCTCCATGTAGACGGCGTCGACGTCGGGACGCTCCTCGCGGTCGACCTTGACGCTGACGAAGTGCTCGTTGAGGTAGTCAGCGGTGGACTGGTCCTCGAAGGACTCGTGAGCCATCACGTGACACCAGTGGCAGCTGCTGTACCCAACGCTCAGCAGGACCGGTTTGCCGCTCCGCCGCGCCTCCTCGAACGCCTCGGCCGACCAGGGCCACCAGTCGACCGGGTTGTCGGCGTGCTGGAGGAGATAGGGGGACGTCTCATGGGCCAGTCGGTTCGGCATGGGGTCCATCCTGCCGCAGTACCCGACCTGTCAGACGGCAGGTGTGTCCCAGACGGTGATGTTCAGTTTGCCGATGCCGCTGCTCGGTGCGGTGACGACGACACGGTAGGCGACGCGGCCCGTGTCGGTCAGCAGGCAGAAGCGGTCGCCCCGCTTCACGTTCGCCGTGTAGTTGCCGTTGTCTTCCACAGCCTGGGCGCACTCGTCGGCCGTCGGGGCGGCGCCGGAGGCGGGCAGCGGAGCCAGCATGGACCCGGAACCGGGCACGACGCCGCGGTGCCTGCGGCGGTGTGTGTGGCGGCGCGTGCGGCAGACCGCCCGGTGGCGGGTACTGGCTGCTCATGTGCTTGTTCCCCCGTTCGATGCCGGTGATCACGACAACCGCGCCGTTTCCCTCCCGCATCAACCGCACAACCCGCGCCACCCGCGTCAACCGGCGTGACCTGCCTGGCGATCGAGGCCCCACGCCCTCTCGCCCCAATGCGCCGTCCGCAGGACACTTGACCAAGGAACCACCGAGGACAGGCCGTTGCTGTCAGATCGCCGTCAGATTTCTGCCAGAGGGGGACACACCATGCGGGACAGCCATCGGGCGGAAGCCGAGCGGCTGTTGGGCCGGGCCGTGGAGGAAGAGGTGCGGCGGTCCGGGGGGCGTACGGACGGGGGTGTGCTGCTGACGCGGGCGCGCGGGGCGTTGGACACCATGGCGCAGTCGTCCGCGGAGGAGTACGCGGCGTACACGCGAGCGCTCGACGAGGCGAAGGCCGGCCAGCTCACCTTCGGGCAGCGCTACGCCCGGGAGGGCGCCGGAACTCCCCTGCTGGTGGCGGCTGTCGCCGCACTCGCGGCAGGCATCGCCGACCTGGCGCTCGGCACCGGCACGGGCACCGCCGTGGGTGCGGCACTGACCGTGGGTGTCGTGGGCGCCGCCGCGACCGTCCTCAAGGTGACCGCCTCGCATCTGCCGGCCGCCCACCACCGGGCCGGCGCCGTGAGCCAGCCCGGCGGCCCCGAACAGCTGCGGCTGACCTGGCTGACGGCGCTGGAGGTACGCGGCATCCGTCCGTTCCTCGACCAGCAGCGGGTACTCAGCGCGTCCACCGGGCCGAAGAAGCCGGGGCCGAGGCTGCGCGGCAGCGACAAGAGCGCGGCGGCCCGCACGCGCAGCGTCCTGGAGCAGTCGTTCGCCCAGCTCCCGGACCCGGACGAGCCGTTCGCGGGCCGACGACAGGAACTGGCCCGTATCCGGCAGTGGGTGCACGCGGCCCGGGCGAGTACGGAGACCCGGCCGACGCTGGTCGTCCTGCACGGCGCGTCCGGCAGTGGCCGCAGCGCGCTCGCCATCCACGCGGCGCACGATCTGCGGGACCAGTTCCGGGGCGCGTGCCTGGTGGATCTGCGCGGCGACAGCCCGAAGGAGCCGCCGCTGCCCACCCGCGACGCCCTGCTGTATCTCCTCAACCGGCTCGGCGCCTCCCGCGAGCAGTCGCTGTTCCGTGAGCGTTCGTCACCGGACCAGCAGGTCAGAAGGCTGAGCGAGCTGTACTACCAGCACCTCACCGGGGTCCCGGTGACGATCGTCCTGGACGACGCCCAGGACCCCGAGCAGGTCCGCACGCTCATCCCGGAGCGCTCCGACAGCCTCGTCATCGTCACGGCCCGCGAGCCCCTCGACCTTCCGGCCGACCTGCCCTTCTGGGTCCATCAGCTGCCGGTCGAACCCCTGGACGCGGCGGGCGCGGAGGAACTGCTGAACGCGTCCGCGCAGGCCGAGCCAGGGTCGGGATCAAGTCCGTACGATGCCGAATCCGCCGAGCGGATAAGGGAGTTGTGCGGCGGGCTGCCGCTGGCGCTGCGCGTCGCGGGCTCCTCGCTGGGCCCGCGCAGCCAGCGCCGGCTGGCCGCCGACCTGGGCGCGTACGGTCCCGTGGAGCCGGTCGAGCGGGTGCTGTGGCTGCGCTACACCGACCAGTCCGAGCAGGCCCGGCGGCTGCTGCGCAGGCTGGCGCTGGCCGGTCGGGCCTCGCTCGGCGCGGCGGCTGCCGCGGCCCTCCTGGCCACGGACCGGACGGAGGCGACCCGTCAGCTGGACGCGCTCGCCCGCGCGGGCCTGATCGACCATGTCCGGGGCAGCCGTTACCGCCTGCACGACCTGGTCCGCGCCTTCGCGCAGGCCCGTCTCCTGGACGAGGAGGAACCGGCGGAGCGTACGGCCGCGCAGGAACGCCTGATCGTGAGCTACGGCGAGCTGGCCGACTCGGTGCTGCGCCTGGTCGACGGCAACATGTCGACCCGCTCGGACCGCTTCAGCCCGCACGGTTTCACCTCCCTCGACGAGGCGCTGCGCTGGCTGGACGACGAGTCGAGCTTCATCACGGCGACGCTGCGGCACGCGGACGGCGTCAACCAGGCCGCCGTACTCAGTCTCCTGGGCGCCCTGTGCGACTACTGCCTGCTGCGCGGCGACCTCTACCGGCTCGGCGAGATCAGTGAGCTGGCCGAGTCGGTGGACCAGGGTCTGCTGGTCCGCTCGGTGCAGTGGCGTACGGGTATCGCGGCCCGTCAGCTGGGCGAGCTGGACAAGGCGCGCACGACGCTCACCTCGGTCGTCGAGCTGTACATGGAGGCCCACCACGACGCGGGCGCCGCGCGGGCGCTGTGCTCGCTCGGCATCACGCTGCACCACCAGGGCAACCTGGGCGAGGCGGCGGCGAAGCTCCAGGAGGCGCTGGATCTCCAGCAGGCGCCCGAACTGGCGACGGACCGTGCCTGGACGATGCACGCCCTCGCCGCCGTCGAACGCGACCGCTCCCGCCTCGCCGAGGCCTGGGACCTGCTGACCCGTTCCCTGGTCCTGCACAAGGAGGGCGAGTCGATCCACGGCGAGGCGTGGGCCCACTTCCAGCTCGGTCAGCTGGGCCTGCGGATGGGCGACGTACCGCGCGCCGAGTCCGAACTGCGCACGGCCCTCGATCTGTACGGCCGTACGCGCGACGCCCGTGGCGAGGCCTGGGCCCTGACCCAGCTGGCCCGGGCCCGGCTGGTCGCCGGGGACGCGTCGGCGGCGGTGGACGGGCTACGCCGGGCGGCGGCGGTCCACCGGGACAACGAGGACGCGCGCGGCGAGGCGTGGTCGGTCTACTACCTGGGCCAGTCCCTGGAGGAGACCGGCAACCTGGATCTGGCGGTCCGCGAGCTGGAGCGGTCCCGCACGATGTTCTCCCGCATCCGCGACGTCTACGGCCTGGCCTGCGCCCGCCATCACTCGGCCCGCGTCACCCGCGACCAGCGGGCCGTCCAGACGGGCTCGCTGCGCAACTCGGGCTTCGCCCGCCAGCTCCTGGTGGACGCGCGCGCCGACTTCCAGCGCATCGGGGTGGCCCACGGCGAGGCCTGGACCTGCCTGGAGCTCGCGGTGGTCGACGCGGGCAACTCCCGTACCCAGCAGGCACTGGCCCTGTGCGACGAGGCGATCGGCCTGTTCACCTCGTACGGTGACCGGCGCGGCGAGGACTGGGCGCGCTTCCTGCGCTGCACCCTCCTGCCGTACGCGGCGCCCGGCGGCGTCGACATCGGCACGGCGGTGGCCCAGGAGGAACTGACCCGGCTCTCCCGCAGCCGCCATCCGTCCCGCGACGACAAGCTCGACGACTTCGTCGACGCCTACCAGCTCCTGCTGGAGCGCGGCGTGGCCCTGGAGTCCGGCTGGCAGGCGTGGCGCCTGGGCATGATCCCGAACCGGCACGCCCGGGAGGTCATGGGGGTGCCGGTGGCGGCGGCCGGCCGGCGGTAGGGCCGGAGGTGCGGTCACCGGGTGCCGGGCACCCGGTGGGCCTCACTCCTGCGCGGAACCCTTGGCCGATCCCCCGGCCGCTCCGTTGGCCGTTTCCCTGGTGGCGTCGGGGGCCTTCTCGGGGTCCGGCGCCTCCTTGAACTCGATCCTGCCCATCTGCTTGTTCATGGACTTCATCAGGGCCCACACGGCGAGAGCCATCACCGCGAACACGATGAAGCCGAGGACGCCGGGGGTCACCTTGTCCTCGTCGACCTCCGCCGCGAACGGAAGGAGATGCGTCATTGCCAGGCTTGCGCTTGCGCTCATGTCAGGCATTGTCGCGGATGCCCGCAAAGAGGTCGTCCTCGGGGAGGGAAGTGTCCACGAGCGACTTCGCGAGCTCGTACTCCTCCGTCGGCCAGACCTCCCGCTGAAGATCCAGCGGGACCCGGAACCAGCCCCCGTCGGGGTCGATCTGCGTGGCGTGCGCAAGCAGCGCCTTGTCGCGGATCTCGAAGAACTCCGCGCACGGAACATGCGTGGTCAGCGTGCGCTCGGTGCGCTCGAACTCCGACCACCGCTTCAGCCAGTCCCCGTACGGCGACTCCATGCCGCGCTCGAGCAGCGCGTTGTGCAGCGCCTCGGTACGCGGCCGGTTGAAGCCCTGGTTGTAGTACAGCTTCCGCGGCTGGTACGCCGGGCCGAACTCCGACTCCGGGTAGGTCTCGGCGTCGGCGGCGCCCTCGAAGGCCACCATCGAGATCGTGTGGGTCATGATGTGGTCGGGGTGCGGGTAGCCGCCGTTCTCGTCGTAGGTCGTGATCACCTGCGGGCGGAACGAGCGGATCTGCTTCACCAGTTCCCCGGCCGCCTTGTCCACGTCCTCCAGGGCGAAGCAGCCCTCGGGGAGCGGCGGCAGCGGGTCGCCCTCCGGCAGGCCGGAGTCCACGAAACCGAGCCACTCCTGCCTGATGCCGAGGATCTCGCGGGCCTCGTCCATCTCCTTCTTGCGTACCTCGTGGATGTGCTCCTCGATGTACTTGTCGCCCTGCAGCTTCGGGTTGAGGATGGACCCGCGCTCTCCGCCCGTGCAGGTCACGACGAGCACGTCCACCCCCTCGGACACGTACTTCGCCATGGTGGCCGCACCCTTGCTCGACTCGTCGTCGGGGTGCGCGTGCACGGCCATCAGTCGCAGCTGGTCAGTCAAGACTCAATCCTCGTAAGTCGGCATCCGGTGTGAGCGGGTGCGATGAGCGGCTTCTATAGTGACCGAACCGAGCGGCCAATAATTCCGGGGCCCTGCTTTCCGGGCCTTCGCGGAGAGGACGATCATGAGTACGGCGAGCACGCGACTGCCCGAGGGACGGTACGGCCGCTCCACGGACGAGCGCGCCGACCGCAGACTCAGGATCGCCGCCGCCGTCCTCGGGACGGTACTGCTCGTCGTGGTCGGCTGGTTCGGCTACCACTACGTCGTCGGCAACAAGATCAGCGCCGAGATCATCACCTTCAAGACGTACGACGACTCGGTCAAGGTTCATCTGGAGGTCCGCAAGGACTCCGGGACGAACGGCTACTGCACGGTCCGTTCCCAGGCCGAGAACGGTGCCGAGGTCGGCCGCGCCGACTTCCGCTTCGACGGTGACGCCACCCGCGTCGACAGGCTCGTCACGCTCCGTACGACGTCCCAGGGGACCACGGCCGAGCTGCTCGGCTGTCACAGCGACTGAGGCCGCCACCGGGGTTCAAGTGCGGGGGTCACACTCATCACATTGGCGCTGACCTGCGCCGACGTTTTTCTGATGGCTTATGTCCTCCCCCTGTCGCCGCTGAATTGTTAGGCTCGTGGTTTCGCCCATACGTGAAGGAACATTCTTCTTGGTAGGGCGATGCTTTGTATTCCCAGTACCTACGAGGAGCACCTGTGACCCAGACCAGCGAGAACGTCACCTGGCTGACCCAGGAGGCGTACAACAAGCTCAAGGACGAGCTTGAGCACCTTACTGGTCCTGCGCGCACGGAGATCTCCGCCAAGATCGCCGCTGCACGCGAGGAGGGCGACCTGCGCGAGAACGGCGGGTATCACGCCGCCAAGGAGGAGCAGGGCAAGCAGGAGCTCCGTGTGCGCCAGCTGACCCAGCTCCTGGAGAACGCGAAGGTCGGCGAGGCTCCGGCGGCTAACGGCGCGGTCGCGCCCGGCATGGTCGTGACCATCGCCTTCGACGGCGACGAGGACGACACGCTGACCTTCCTGCTCGCCTCGCGCGAGTACGCCAGCTCCGACATCGAGACCTACTCGCCGCAGTCTCCGCTCGGCAGCGGGGTGAGCGGCAAGAAGGTCGGCGCGAACGCGCAGTACGAGCTGCCCAACGGCAAGCGCGCCTCCGTGAAGATCCTGAAGGCAGTGCCCTACCAGAGCTGACCTCCCGGATCCGGCCCCTACCGACCCTCGGACCCGCCGGAATCCCTTGCCTCGGCCCTTACGAGCCCCGGCGCCCTCCTGGCGCCGGGGCATCGTCATCCCGTGGTGAGACGCTGGGGCTGCCGAACCGAAGCACCCTTCGCGGAGGTGCCCAGTGAAGCCATCACCCGGTCGCCCGGCGGTACTTGCGGACCGCCAGCGTGCGGAAGATCGCGATGATCAGGATCGAGTAGATCAGCGACGCCCACACCGGATGCTGCATGGGCCAGGCATCGGAAGGGGACAGGCCGGGGTCACCGAAGAGCTTGCGGCACGCCTGCACGGTCGCGCTGAACGGGTTCCATTCAGCGATGTGACGCAGCCAGGGCGTCATCTTGCTGGAGTCCACGAACGCGTTCGAGATGAAGGTCACCGGGAAGAGCCAGATCAGTCCACCGGAGGTGGCAGCCTCCGGGGTGCGCACCGACAGGCCGATCAGCGCACCGATCCACGTGAAGGCGTACCCCAGAAGAAGAAGCAGGCCGAAGCCGCCCAGGATCTTCCCGAAGTTGGTCGGGTCCACGGAGCCAGGGCGCCAGCCCACGAGCAGCGCGACGACCGCGAGGACGAGGAGCGTCAAAGCCGTCTGCGCCAGGTCCGCGACGGTACGCCCGGTCAGCACTGCGCCGCGCGCCATGGGCAGTGAGCGGAAGCGGTCGATCAGGCCCTTGTGCATGTCGTCGGCGATACCGGCGCCGGAACTGGCAGTGGCGAACGTGACGGTCTGCGCGAAGATGCCCGCCATCAGGAAGTTCTTGTAGACGTCCAGATCGCTGCTGTCGCCGATCTGCATGGAACCGCCGAACACGTAGGTGAACAGCACTACGAACATGATGGGCTGGATGAGCCCGAACAGAATCATTTCGGGAATCCGGGTCATCCGAATCAGGTTCCGGCGGGCCATGACCAGGGAATCGTTGACGGCGCTCACTTGTCGGTCTCCTTTCCACTCTGGTTCGCGCCCTGTTTTCCGCCTTGGCTTCCGCTCTTCCCGCCGTTCTCCTCGTCCTTCACCTCGGCCAGGTGGCCGGTCAGGGAGAGGAAGACGTCGTCGAGGGTCGGGCGGCGCAGGCCGATGTCGTCGATCTCGATGCCTCGGGTGTCCAGTTCGCGGATGACCTCGGCGAGGAGCTTCGCGCCGCCGGTGACGGGCACGGTGAGTTTGCGCATGTGTTCCTGGACGGTGACCTCGCCCTGGCCCTTGCCGAAGGCGTTGAGCACCTCGGACGCGGCCGTTATGTGCTCGCGCTCGTGCACGACGACCTCGACGCGCTCACCGCCGGTGCGGGCCTTGAGCTGGTCGGAGGTCCCGCGGGCGATGACCCGGCCGTGGTCGACCACCGCGATGTCGTGCGCGAGGTGGTCGGCCTCCTCCAGATACTGCGTGGTCAGCAGCAGCGTCGTCCCTCCGGAGACCAACTGCTTGATGACCTCCCACAGTTGCTGGCGGTTGCGCGGGTCCAGGCCGGTCGTCGGTTCGTCCATGAACATCACCGGCGGTGAGACGACCAGGGCCGCCGCGAGGTCGAGCCGGCGGCGCATGCCTCCGGAGTAGGTCTTCGCGGGGCGGTCGGCGGCGTCCGCGAGATGGAACTGCTCCAGCAGTTCGACCGCGCGGGCCTTCGCCGCCTTCGCCTTCATCTGGTACAGCTGACCGACCATCTGGAGGTTCTCGCGGCCGGTCAGATACTCGTCGACCGCGGCGAACTGGCCGGAGAGGCCGATCGAGCGGCGGACGGCGTCGGGGTGTTTCAGCACGTCGATGCCCGCGACGACCGCCGAGCCGCGGTCGGGCCGCAGCAGGGTCGTCAGACAGCGGACGGTGGTGGTCTTGCCCGCTCCGTTCGGCCCGAGCAGACCGAGGACCGTGCCCTCCGGGACGTCCAGATCGACGCCGTCCAGAGCCTTTACGTCACCGAAGGTCTTCACCAGGCCTTCGGCATAGATGGCGCCTGGCATATCAGTTCTCCACGTCGTTGGGATTACCGCAAAAGCCTAGATTTTTCTCCTTCACCCCGCCCGGCGAGCAGGAGAAGGATGAGAGAGCGGATGAGAGAGCGGTGCAGTGGCGCGATACACACCATAACGCGATGTATCGCGTCTCTCAATACATTTTTCCGGAGGCCACCCGTCCGAGTGAGTGACCTCAGTCGATGACGAGGTAACCGGCCTCGCGCAGCGCCAGACCGACCTCGGCGCAGTGCGTCGGCCCCTTCGTCTCCAGGTGCAGCTCGACCTCCGCCTCCGTGAGCCCCAGCCGCGGATCGGTCCGGACATGGCTCACGTCGAGGACATTAGCGTCGACCACTGACAACACCCCCAGGAGCGTCGCGAGGGCGCCCGGCCGGTCCGTCAGCCGCAGCCGAACCGCCAGGTAGCGGCCCTGTGCGGCCATGCCGTGGCGCAGGATGCGCTCCAGCAGCACCGGGTCGACGTTGCCGCCGGACAGCACCGCGACGACCGGCCCCTCGAAGGCCCCGGGCTCGCTCAGCAGCGCGGCGACCGGGCTCGCCCCCGCCGGTTCCACGACGAGCTTGGCGCGCTCCAGGCAGAGCAGCAGCGCGGCCGACAGCTCGTCCTCACTGACCGTGCGGACCTCGTCGACCAGCTCGCCGATGATCCCGAACGGCACGTCGCCCGGCCGTCCGACCTTGATCCCGTCGGCCATCGTGACCGGGTTGGCCACCGACACCGGCCGGCCGGCCGCCAGCGAGGGCGGATACGCGGCGGCTCCCGCCGCCTGCACGCCCACGATCCGTACGTCGGGCCGCACCGACTTCACGGCGACCGCGATCCCGGCGGCCAGGCCGCCTCCGCCGATCCCGACGAGGATCGTGCGCACCTCGGGGCACTGTTCCAGGATCTCCAGGCCCACCGTGCCCTGGCCGGCGATGACGTCGGCGTGGTCGAAGGGGTGGATCAGCACCGCGCCCGTCCGGTCCGCGTACTCCTGGGCGGCGATCAGCGTCTCGTCGACGACCTGACCGTGCAGCCTCACCTCGGCGCCGTACTCGCGGGTGGCGCTGATCTTCGGCAGCGGGGCACCCTGCGGCATGAACACGGTGGCACGCACACCGAGCAGCGCCGAGGCCAGCGCGACCCCCTGCGCGTGGTTGCCGGCACTGGCCGCGACGACACCGGCGGCCCGCTCCTCGGGCAGCAGCCCGGCGATACGGACGTACGCGCCCCGCAGCTTGAAGGACCCGGTCCGCTGGAGGTTCTCGCACTTGAGGTGCACCGGCGCGCCCACCAGCTGGGACAGATGCCGGCTGCCCTCCATGGCCGTCACCCGCGCCACACCCGTGAGCATCTTCCGGGCACCGCGTACGTCGTCGAGGGTGACGGGCCTCAGGGAGTGCAAGGAGTCAGCCGTGCTGTAGCTCATGACCCAAGTCTCGCAGTTCACAGGCGCGCGCTCGCGGTGTGACCAAGCTCCGAGATCGGTTTTCGCAGCGTCGGTACGGGCCGCCTTTCGGCCGCGTACCCTGTCCCCCAACCCAGCACCCCCTTTGATGAAGCGAGCCCCCGGCCATGCCCACAACACCTGAAATGTCGATGGACATGACGACCGTCGGTGACAGCGGTCTCCTCGACACGTTGCAGCACGAGGTCGCGGTGTTCGCGCGCCGTGCCGAACAGACCCGGCTCGGGGGAGTCGGGCAGGTGCGCAACTCGATGGACCGCGCCGCGTATCTGCTGCTCAACCGCCTCGACAAGGAAGGCCCGATGGGCGTCAAGGCGCTCGCCGCGAGCATGGGCATCGACTCGTCGACGGTCACCCGGCAGGTGGCTCCGCTCGTCGACACGGGCCTCGTCAAGCGCACCTCGCACCCCGAGGACGGGCGGGCGGTGGTCCTCCAGTTGTCCCCGCGCGGGCTCTCGCGGCTGGAGGAAGTACGGTCGTCGAGGCGTCAGTTGATGGCCGAGCTGACGCAGGAGTGGGCGCCGGAGGAGCGCGAGGTGTTCTGCACGCTCCTCACGCGCTTCAACACCGCGCTCTCCGCCCGACAGGCCTCCCAGGGCATCCCGGTGGGGGAACCGGAGTCCGCCTCCTGACCTACTCCTGACGGCTCCTGTGTCCGGGCTCTTGACCGGCGGGCGGACCTGGCCTCAGATGAGACCGGGTGCTGGTCGTAGGGCGGGAGGCACGGTGCGAGAACGGCAGGTGTCCCCGGGTGCCGGACCGGCCAGGGACTTCGAGGCGTTCGTCGCGGGCGCGGCGGGCCGGCTACTGCACACCGCCACGTTGCTCACGGCGGAGGCGCCGCACGACAACCCGCGCGCGCGGCGCCTGCTCACCTACGCCTTCGCGCACACGTACGCGTGCTGGGACCGGATGCGCGGCGAGGACCCGTACGACCGGGCGCGCCAGTACCTCGCCGTTCGCTTCGCGCGCGGGGCCTGGCACCAGTACGGCGGTCTCGGGCGGGCCCGCCCGCATCCCGGCAGCGCCCTGGCCCTGCTCACCCCCCGGCAACGGCTGATTCTGGTCCTGCGGCTGTACGAGGGGGTCGGTGAGGAGCAGACGGCGGCGCTGCTCGGTCTGCCGACGGAGCGCGTACACGCGATCTGCGACCGGGCGACGGCGACGCTGCTGCATCCGCCGCGGGGCCCGGCGCCGGCCGCGGCCGGGCCGAAGGTGGTGCCGTCGTGACCCGGCGGGACCGGGAGGTCGCCGCGCGGCAGCGCATGGAGGGGACGCCGCCCCCGGTACCGCCCGACCTGTACGTGGAGGTCGTACGGCGTGGCAGTCGCATGCTGCGGCGCAGGCGGGCGGCGCGGCGGCTGATGTGGCTGCTGCTGCTCTTCGCGGTGGTCGTCTTCAGCGTGTGGGCGGGGATGGTCCATCCCTGGGTGGAGCCGCCGTCGGAGACGACTCCACCCCTGAACGGCTGGTGACAGGCCGGTCTAGCCGAGGGCCTGCTGGAGGTCCTCCAGGAGGTCGTCGACGTTCTCGATGCCCACGGAGAGACGCACGAGGTCGCCCGGCACCTCCAGGGCCGATCCGGCGACGGACGCGTGCGTCATGCGTCCCGGGTGCTCGATCAGGGACTCCACGCCGCCGAGGGACTCGCCGAGCGTGAACACCCTGGCGCGGTTGCAGACCTCGACGGCCGCCTCCTCGCCGCCCTGGACCTGGAACGACACCATGCCGCCGAAGGCCCGCATCTGCTTGGCGGCGACCTCGTGACCGGGGTGCTCCGGGAGCCCCGGGTAGAGAACGCGCGTCACGCGCGCGTGCCGGGTGAGCATGTCGGCGATCTTTGTGGCGTTCTCGCTGTGGCGGTCCATCCGCACGGAGAGCGTCTTGGCGCCGCGCAGTACCAGCCAGGAGTCGAAGGGGCCGGCGACGGCACCCATCGCGTTCTGGTGGTACGCCAGCTCCTCGCCGAGTTCCTGGTCACCGGTGACCAGCGCGCCGCCGACGACGTCGGAGTGGCCGCCCATGTACTTGGTCAGGGAGTGCACGACGACGTCCGCGCCGAGGGCCAGCGGCTGCTGGAGGTAGGGCGTGGCGAAGGTGTTGTCGACGACGAGCCGGGCGCCGGCCTCACGGGCGATCTGGGCGACGGCGGCGATGTCGGTGATGCCGAGGAGGGGGTTGGAGGGGGTCTCCACCCAGACGGCCTTGGTCTTCGGGGTGAGGGCGGCCCGTACGGCGTCGGGGTCGCTGGTGTCGGCGACCGACCACTCCACGCCCCATCGGGCGACGACCTTGGCGAAGAGACGGAACGTGCCGCCGTACGCGTCGTTCGGGATGACCACGTGGTCACCGGGGCTGAGCAGCGTACGCAACAGGCAGTCCTCGGCCGCCAGTCCGGACGCGAACGCGAGTCCGCGGCGACCGCCCTCCAGCGCCGCGAGGTTCTCTTCGAGGGCGGTACGGGTCGGATTGGCGCTGCGGCTGTACTCGTAGCCGCCGCGCAGCCCGCCGACGCCGTCCTGCTTGTAGGTCGAGACCTGGTAGATCGGCGGGACGACCGCGCCGGTGAGGGGATCCGCGGTGTTGCCCGCGTGGATCGCGAGGGTCTCGAAGTGCTGACTGATGTGCCTGTCGCTCATGTGCACCGAGGGTAATGCGCTTGCGGGTTTGCCGGCGGCCACGGGCACGTGGCCCGGTGCGGGGCGGGCCTGGTTCGCCAATTGTCAGAGGCGTCTGGTTCGCTTGGGACATGCAGATTCTCTGGGTCCTGATGGCGCTGGTCATGCTGGGCTTCGTGGTGTTGCCGTTCATGCGGCGCAGAAGTGCCGGTATTCAGCAGGTCGCCCCCGGTGACCCGGACGCCGCGGACCCGGCGAACTACGGCTTCGCCCGGCAGGAGGCGCTGGACATCCGTATGCCCGGCCCCGACCAGGACCTGCTGGATGTCCTGGACGTCGTGCAGCGCACGCAGGACTACAGAGCGGCGGCGCAGCTGCTCGCGGGCACGGAGCGGGACGGCGAGCGGCGCTGGCAGCGCGTACAGGCCTTCGCGGGCGCCGCGTCGCTGGAGCTGCGGCAGCGCCCCGGCGGGGTGAGCGAGTCGCCGGGCGGCCAGTGGCTGCGGGTGTGGCGGACGGAGACGCCCAAGGACGCGGGCGGCGCGGCGGTGCACGCGGAGTTCCTGGTGCAGCAGGCGTGGCGGACGTCGACGCCCGGCACGGACGAGTTCCGGATCATCATGGAAGAGGCCAAGGCGGCGTGCGGCGACGCGGCGCTCCTCTCCCCCGGCGACCCGGTCCCGTACATCGTCGAGCTGTCGGTGGCGCGCGGACTGGCTTACTCCCGGCCGGAGTTCGAGCAGCTCTGGCTGAAGATCCTCGACCGCGCGCCGGAACACATGGGGGCGCATCTCGCGGCCCTGCACTACTGGTGCGAGAAGTGGCACGGCTCACGCGCGCTGGCGATGTCGTTCGCGGAAGCGGCGGCGGCCCGGGCTCCGCAGGGTTCCCTGCTGGCGGCGATGCCCCTGTTCGCGGTCTTCGAGCACATGCCCGAGGTGAACCTGGTCAGCGGCTTCTACCAGAGCGAGGTGGTGACGAAGTCGATCCACGGCGCGCTGTACGCGGTCCACGCGGCCCGGCCGGACGACCCGATGCTCGCTCACGTACGCCACCTGCTGATCTTCTTCCTGGTGCGCTCCGAGCGCTGGGCGGAGGCCATGAACCAGCTGGTGCACGTGGACGGCCATGTGGGCGCCCTCCCCTGGACCCTCACCGCCGATCCGGCGTCGGAGTTCGCGGTGTACCGGGCGCTGGCGGTGGCGGGGTACGAGGCGAACGGCGGAAGCCCGGCGACGCTGCTGCGGTGAGGGGAAAGGCGACGCGGCGACAGTCGGAGGCGCCCGGGGGCAGGGGAAGGTCAGAGAGCGCCCGCCCGGTGGCATGATCATGTCTTGCCTGCCCGTGTGCCCGTAGGCCATACTCCGCTTTCCCCACCAGCCGGTCATGGCCCCACCGCTCGGCCGCGCGCCCTTCCTACCGTCCCCGTTCCCGTGGAGGGATCCCGGCCCGATGGGCTCGACCCTGCGCGCGCTGCGCGCTCCCGTACTGCTCGCCGGCTTCTATCTGCTCGGCGTGCTCCTGCTGGCGGTACTCGCCGGCACCGACTACCTGCTCTTCGCGCACGCTCCGGCCGCTCTCGCGACAAAGCTGGCCGTCGTCTCCGTCCTGCCGGCGATTCCGTTGGTGCGCGGTCTGCTCACGCTGCGTACGCCGAAGGGCGAGGAGCCCGCGGGCCTGTCTGTGACCGAGGCGGACGAGCCGGAACTCTGGCGTGCTGTGCGGGAGTTGGCCGGCCAGGTCGGCACCCGTGCCCCGTCCCGCATCCTGCTCACCGGCGACGTCAACGCCGCCGTCAGCGAGGACGCCCGCCTGCTCGGTCTCCTCCCCGGCCCGCGCCGGCTCTGTCTCGGCGTACCCCTCATGCAGGGCCTGACCGAGGCCCAGCTGCGCGCGGTCCTCGCCCATGAGCTCGGCCACTACGCCGGCTCCGACGCCCGCCTGGCCGCCGTCACCCTGCGCGGACGCATCCAACTCCTGCGCACCATAAGGAACTTCGAGGAGCGGGCCAGCAGCACTGAGGCCCGGGAGCGGGCCCGGCAGGAGCGGAGGAACGCCAGAGCCGAGGCCAGGGGCAAGGAGGGCCGGGAGATCGACACGGTCGGCGCGGGTATCACCTACAGCGCGCTGGCCCGGATCTACACCGCGTACGCCGAGTTGTACCTCCGTGCCACGCTCGCCGACTCCCGCCGCCAGGAGTACGCCGCCGACGCCTCGGCCGCCCGGATCGCCGGCCGTGACGCCACCGCGTCCGCACTGCGCGAAATCCCGGTGCTGACCGGCGCGTTCGCGTTCTACGCGCGCAGCTACGCCACCCTGGGCACCGACGCCGGGCTGTTGCCGCCGCGAGGTGAGGTGTTCGGCGGCTTCGGCCGGATGCTGACCGCCCGGCAGCTCGAACTGGCGAGCATGCGAAGCGAGTTGCCCACGGAGCCGACCTCGCCGTACGACTCCCACCCGCCCGTCGCCGACCGCGTACGCCGTATCGAGCTGCTCCCCGCCGACGGCCGTGCGGACGAGGCCCACGGCGCGGCCATCGCCGTCCTCGCCGACGAGAAGCGCACGTTCGCCGCACTGGAGGACGCGGTCCTGACCGACGAGGTACGGCAGTTGCCGCGCGCCGCCGACTGGCAGGAGCTCCTCGACGGCGCGATGGCGGCCAACCTCGCCGCGCTCAGCACCCCGCTGCACCGGGCCCTGGCCCTGTACACGAAGGACCACCCCACCCTCCCGGCCCTCCTCACCCTCATCGACAACGGCCAACTGTGGCAGCTGGCACGCCGGTTGCCGCTGTCGGACGAGGCGGTCGCGGCGAAGGGGCGTGCGTTCCGTGAGTTCGTACGCCCGACCCTGCACAACTCGCTGCACAGCATGGTGATGGCGGAGTTCAGCGCGCGGTCGCGGATGCGCTGGGAGTTCTCCTGGGAGCAGCCGGCGAAGGCGCGTCTGCTCCCGGCGCCGGACAGCGTCCCGGGCGACGGCCGGCCGGGGCTCGACGCCGCGATCGCCGTCGCCGTGGACACGGCTCTCGCCGATCCCCCGGACACCGCCCCGCTGCGCGCCCTGCTTCCCCCCGCGCCCCACTCCCCCCGAGAAACGGACGCTCCCCGATGACCGTACTGCTGTGGATCCTGGGCATTCTGGCCGTGCCCACCCTGATCGTCGTGCTCTGGCTGGGCGGGGTCTTCGCCAAGGAGTTCGCCGCTCAGGCGAAGGGAACCGGCGACGACGGTGACGGTGACGGTGGTGCCGAGGCCGCCGAACAGCTCGGTCTCCTCCCCGCCGAACGCCAGAACACGAAGTCCGCGGGGCCGCTGCCGGCCGACTGGGAGACGGCGCTCGACGCGATACGGGGCGGCGGCGACGGCAGCTGGAAGGCCGCCGCGGAACTGCTGCGCGGCATCGGCCGGGACTGGGACCGCCGTTCCCTCGCCTCGTACCTGCTGGCGGACATCGCCGCCGAGGACGACGGCTGGCTGCTCGCCTGGGAGGCCGACGGGCCGAGCGGCCCCGACGACCCGGACGCGGCCCTGGTCCGTGCCCGCAGCACGGTGATCCTCGCCTGGAACATCCGGGGCGCCCAGCGGGCGAACAACACGACGGGCGAACAGTTCGCGGGCTTCCACCGGTTGCTGCAGCGCTCCCGTGAGGAGACAGCGCGGGCGGCGGCGCTCAGCCCGGACGACCCGACCCCGTACGTCACGGAGATCTGGACCGCGCTCGGCCTCGGCTACCCGCACTCCGAGATGGACAGGCTGTGGTCGGAACTCACCGCCCGCGACCCGCACCACTACGAGGCCCACTTCTCGGCGCTGCAGTACTGGTGCGGGAAGTGGCGCGGCTCGGAGCAGCTTGCGACCGAGTTCGCCGAGCGCGCGGCGGCGTCCGCCCCACTGGGCAGCCTGCTGACGGTCCTCCCGCTGATCGCCCACTTCGAGCACGACGACTCGGACGACAGCGCCGCCGACCGCACCCCCGAGATGATCGCCCGCGTGAACGCCGGCCTCGCCGACGCCGCGGCGGCCGACCCGACCCACCCGCGCCTGCCGGAACTGCGCCACCTCCTGGCGTACTACCTCTCCCTCCAGGACCGCGACGAGGCCGCGATCGAGCAGTTCAGACTGGTCGACGGGTACGTGGACGCCCTGCCGTGGCGCTACCACGGCACGCGGATGACGGCGCGCTACTGCCGTATCCGGAACCTGTCGGCGCGGGCGGTCGTGCCGGCGGAGGCCGGGGCTGGCGTCGGGGCGAGCTGACCCCGTCGGCCGCCGACCGCCGGTGAGAGGCGGAATGCGCTGCGGGCGGCATCGACGATGTTCTCGCCGACGCCGCCCGCGCACGGCGATCTCGACCTACCTCGCCCTCATCCCCGGCCCCGCGAGCAGGCGCAGGAACGGCCCGGCCGCAGCGCCTCGGCCACTCGGCCTTCGCCCGCTGCCGAGCCGTCTCGCGGTCAGCTGTCCGCGCGGGCGGGCAGCCGCCAGCCCGGGCGCGGGAAGTGGCAGGTGTAGCCGTTCGGGTAACGCTGCAGATAGTCCTGGTGCTCGGGCTCGGCCTCCCAGAAGGGGCCGACCGGCTCCACCTCGGTGACGACCTTGCCCGGCCACAGTCCGGAGGCGTCCACATCCGCGATCGTGTCCTCGGCGACGCGCTTCTGCTCGTCATCCACGTAGTAGATCGCCGAGCGGTAGCTGAGGCCGATGTCGTTACCCTGGCGGTTCTTGGTGCTCGGGTCGTGGATCTGGAAGAAGAGCTCCAGGATCGCGCGGAAATCGGTCGTCGCGGGGTCGAAGAGGATCTCGATGGCCTCCGCGTGCGTGCCATGGTTCCGGTACGTCGCGTTCGGCACGTCCCCGCCGGTGTATCCGACCCGGGTCGCCGTCACGCCCGGAAGCCGGCGGATCAGCTCCTCCATCCCCCAGAAGCATCCACCCGCCAGCACCGCCCTCTGCGTCTGCGCAGCCATCGAGGCCCCTCCATTCCTGTCAGCTCGGTCACTCGGGCTGCTCGGCTCGCACATCACCGGCATCCCATGCCCACTCGCCTCAACGCGCGAGGGTTCCAGGCAATTCCACGCCCGCCCAACGGCCCCCGCGGTACGGATCGCCGACCGCCGGGCGGACAGGCGGGGTACGGCTACCCCTGTGAGCTGGTGGGGATGTCGCTTGAGGAGGCTGAAGATACCTGAGGGACCTGAGGGACCTGAGGGACCTGAGGGACCTGAGGGACCTGAGGGACCTGAGGGATGGCGGAGTTGGGGTCGAAGCCCGCGAAAGCCAGGCCGATGACGAAACCCGCCACCTCCTCCAACTGGCGGACGCGGTCCAGCGCCCCCAGAGTCGCCGGGATCCCGCCGACGTCACGGACCAGTTCGCCGACGACGTCCAGTGCCGTCGCGTCGTCGCCGCACATCGCCACCGTCGCACGGGACCGGCCGTCAGCGGGCGGGGTCGTCCACTGGGCGGCGGGAAAGAGATGGAACGCCTTCACGACCCGGGCTCCTGGAGCGAGCCCGGCGATCCGCCCCGCCATCGACTCCCCGTATCCGGTGAGCAGCGTGCCGACACCGTGTGTCACGGCGTTCGTGGGATCGATCAACGGCGTCCCGTCGAGTACGCCGTCCGCCGCGCCCACCGATTTCAGCGTGTCCTCGACGCCGTCCCATGTGACGGCGAGCAGTACCGCGTCGCGCCCGACGACCACCTCACGCGGCGGGACGGCGAGCACACCGTGCCCCAGCCGCTCGGCAAGCCGCTCCGCCTTCACCTGCGACCGCCCGCCGATCACCACCTCGTGC
The DNA here is from genome assembly GCF_054072135.1 of Streptomyces kryoterrae. Lineage (NCBI taxonomy): Bacteria > Bacillati > Actinomycetota > Actinomycetes > Kitasatosporales > Streptomycetaceae > Streptomyces > Streptomyces kryoterrae. Next base: position 3,650,967 of record NZ_CM133358.1, read on the forward strand.
CCCGCCCGTGCCCAGCCCTCACCCAGGGCCGCCGCGAGTGTCCCGGTTCCCAGGATCCCGATGCGCATCGCCATCACTGCCTCACTGCCTCTCGAACCGTGTTTGGTTGGGTAGGCACGGTATGCAGGGCGTCACGCACCGATCGGTGCGTGACCAACGCGGGATGATGGGCGGCGAGATGACTGATCACGACGCCCACTGCCTCGATTTCGTCGCCGACTGCCGACTGCGCGCGGCCACCGATCTCTTCACCCACACCTGGGATCCCGTCGTACTGGCGGCTCTTCGTGTGGGGCCGCGCCGACGCGGTGAGCTGCGCACCGCGATCGGTGGCATCAGCGACAAGGTTCTCACCGAGTCCCTGCACCGTCTGCTCACCACCGGACTGCTCGAACGCCACGCGTACGCCGAGGCACCGCCTCGCGTCGAGTACGCCCTGACCGGCCTGGGACGGAGTCTGGTCGAGGGCCCGATGTCGGTGCTCGGCCGCTGGGCGCTCGAGCACGCCGACGAGCTTCTCGATGCCCGGGAGAACAGTGCCCCGAAAGGTTCCTCAAACGGCTCCCCAAAAGGCTCCCCAAAGGGCTTGTGACCCTTGGTCTCGGCTCACGCACGCAGAGCGGGACCGGCTCCGCAGGCCGCTCGGGTCGGCACCTCTCGTGCGCCGGGGTCCGCACACTGTGAGCAGCCATGTCGGTGTGACGTGAGTACCCATAGGGTGCATCCGTGACTGCCACGTTGAGTTCCACGAAAACCCGCGCCGCGCTCCGCACGACGGCGCGTGCCTCCGCCGAGTTGCTGCTCATATTGCTGATGCTCGCGGTGACCTTGTGGATCCTGGGCCGGATGTGGTCGGTCGTGTGGCCGCTCGTGGTCGGTCTGCTTCTGACCACACTGACCTGGCCACCGACCCGTTTCCTGCGTCGTCACGGATGGAAACCCGCCCTGGCCGCATCGGCCGTGACCGTGCTGTTCCTCCTGGTCGCCATCGGCGTCGTGGCGCTGATCGCCGTACCGGTGGCATCCCAGTCCGGCGACCTGACCGACGGCGTGACCGAAGGCATCCAGAAGTTGCGCGAGTGGGCCGCCGGGCCGCCGTTGAACATCGGTGACGCCCAGATCGACAAGGCCTTCGACACCGCGGTCTCCCGCGCGCAGGACGGCCTGGGCAGCGTGGTCGGCGTTGCCGTCACGGGAGTGAGCACCGTGGTGAACGGCCTGGTCACCGCCGTCCTGGCCCTCTTCCTGATGTTCTTCTTCCTCAAGGACGGCCCGCGGTTCCTGCCGTGGCTCGCCGATCAGCTGCCCGGTCGGCTCGCCACCGACGTCCCGACCGTGGCCGCGCGCGGTTGGGACACCCTGGGAGCGTTCGTACGTTCCCAGGCGGTCGTCGGCCTGCTCGACGCCGTGCTGATCGGCCTGGGACTGTGGATTCTCGGGGTACCGCTGGTGCTCCCGCTGGCGGTGCTGACCTTCGTCTCCGCGTTCGTGCCGATCATCGGTGCGCTGTTCGCCGGTTTCGTCGCGGTCCTCATCGCGCTGGTCTCCAACGGCCTGACGGACGCGCTGATCGTGCTGGCCATCATCGTCGTGGTGCAGCAGCTTGAGGGCAACGTGTTCCAGCCCATGATCCAGAGTCGCGGGCTCGGCCTCCACGCGGGGGCGATCCTGCTGGCGGTGACGTTGGGCGGCAGCCTCGCCGGCATCGTGGGCAGCCTGCTCGCGGTACCGATCGCCGCGCTGATCGCGGTGGTCTGGAACTACGTACGCGAGCAGCTCCGCGAACCGGCAGAGGATCCGGGGCCTGACGAGTCGGACGCCGGCGCCGACGCCGCTGTCCCGTCCTAGGGGCACGTAGGTGCGCCTCCGACTCCGGTCGGTGTGGTGGTCGGCCGGGATCAGAGGTGGCAAGACGGTGTGGTGCCGCTTCGACCTCGACGAGTTGAGGACCGAGTACTCGGCCTGACAGACGCCGGGTCGCCTCCCCGGAGGATCTGGGAGCGGACGGGACGGTCCCCGGCACCTGATGGCGCCGGGGACCGTGGTGTCACGTCGCTTCTACCCCTGCAAGCAGGGCAGTTGACGATCCACGACTACTTGGCGGGCTTGTAGAACGTGTACGTCGCGGAGTACGGGACGCTCACCTGGTCGGTGCCGGTGCAGGCGGTAGCGGGGGCGACGCCGCCGTGGGTGTTGAGGCGCTGGATGTAGGAGACGCCCGCGAAGACGCCGGTGCCGCGCGTGGCGGTGGACTGCAGGAGGAGCTCCGGGATCGTGCCGGTCTTGGGCGAGTTGGCGACGGCGGCGGCGTTGACCGCGCTGCCGTCCACCGTGGACACCCAGACGGGGCCGCGGGAGTGGAGGGCCACCGTGCGGTGGGAGCGGTCGTTCTTGGCCCAGAGGGTGGCGGCGGGCTCCAGCAGCTTCCAGGCGCCGTCGGTGCAGGTGTAGGTCTGGACGCCTTCGGCGGAGAAGACGCCGGTCAGCCGGTTGCCGTCGGGAACCTTCAGCGCGGCGGGAGCGTCGACGCCGGGGCGGGCGGACTGCACGGTTGCCGCCTGACCGACGGTCGCACTCAGGAGGGTGCCGACGGCCACGGCGGTGAGAGCGGTGGTGGTGAGGATGAGACGCTTGGCGAGTTTCATCGAGCTTGTCTCCAGAACGTTTTTTGAACTCTGAACGCTGAACGCTGAACTTTGAGATCTGAACCAGGTCGTGGGTGCGGCACGGATGTCACGCAGGTCCCTGAGCCGGGGCTGTGCGGTTCGTCGGCCTTCCGGGCACGGTAGTTGGTCCTGTCCCCTCAGCCCCGCGCCGTCGTGTGAGGATCAGCAACGAGAACATGAACAACTCGTGCGCGTCGCGGCCTGGTTGAGAGTGATGGTCGCGTGGTCCCCGGTTGGCGGGACTGCCCGGCGGAGATCATCACGTCCCACGAGTAGGGAGTATCGCCGTACGGGTTCGACTCGACGAGGGCCTGTGGGGCACACGGCCGGGCAGGCCACCGCGTACTCGGGGCGTCCGACCGACCGTCAAGGCCGCCTGGGGTAAGGCGGGTTGCGGCAGTGTACGGACCTTGGGCGGTCCTACTCCACCACGATGCCGAAGTCCCGCACGACGTCGACCCGACCGAGGCCCGGGGGCACGTCACCGTCGGCTGGCGCTTGCCGGACGGCAGCGAGGATCGCGCCCCGTTCGTGCTCATCGGCGGCACCATGACCCCCTGAGCAGGCCGAACGCCTTCGCCGCCCTACCGCCCGTCGCCGTAGTACGACGCCACTCCCGGCTGCCCGGTGTAGTTGGGCCCCGCCTCCGGGTCGGCCCCGAGGTAGGTGAAGGGAAGCCGGACCGACCTTCCGCCCCGCAGGCTCAGCCGATGGTGCCGGGCCGAGTAGTCGAAGCCGGCGGCGCGCAGTGCCGCGAGGACCGGGCGGGAGGCGTCGGTGCCGTCGGGGCGCCGGAGCGTCGCCGGGTCCAGGTGGGCGACCAGCAGCCCGGTGTCGGTGAGCCAGGAGGCCGCCCGCTCCAGGAGGGCGAGGCGGTCGCCGACGTAATGGAGGCCGTGGACGCAGGTGACGAGTTCGTAGCGGCGTGCCGGGGACCACCGGCAGAGGTCGGCGGTGATGAGTTCGAGGCCGTTGGGCGGCTGCATCGGTCGCAGCGGGCCGACGAGGTCCACCCCGGTGATCACGGCCTGAGGGAGCTGCTGGGCCGCCGCGCGCAGCGCCTGCCCTTCTCCGCTGCAGAGGTCGAGCCAGGAGGGCGCCGGGCCGCGACCGGCGAGGAACTCGGCCGGATCGAAGCCGAGTTCGTGCTCGTAGCTGTTGACGCCGGTAAGGACCCGTTCGCGGTTCATCGTGCTGTTGGCCACCACCGAGTGCCCGGTCAGTTCGCTGTCATCGATCAACCGGGGCGGCAGTTGGGCGGCCGTTGCCTGCGAAGTACCGTCGGTCACCGCCCCATTGTGCGTCACCGTCGGTCGAAGTCGCGGGCGAGCGATGGCGGATGGCGGATGGCGCCCCGGAATAAACCGCGGCACAAACCCCGCGTCCTACGATCATCCACATGCCGCTTCGAAGGAAATTATGGATGATCATCGTCGCCGCTGTGGCCCTCGCGGCGACGGCGCAGGGTGGTGGCGCGAGCGCGACACCCGCTCGGGAGAATCAACCGACGTTTCCCAAAAGGCAGTTGCTCTACTACAACCACGCCTACGGAGTGTTCGACCGGGGGACCGCCGACGCCATCGAGCGTTCCGCCTATCTGCGGAGGTTCGCCAACTTCCAGGTCCGCACCACGACCGGGGCCGGCGGCGAGACCTGGACCGGCCGGTATCTGACGGGCCGCGAGACCTACCTCGAACTGTTCGGCGTTGGCGACGTATCCGGCTGACCCTGGCCGTCGGCCCGGGCGCCCGCGCCGTGTGGACGTTCGACGACACCAGCGGGACGTGAGAGCCGAAGCCTCACTCAAGCCCCGCCGCCCCCCACTCCCGCCCCCGCTCCCGTACGGCCGCGTAAGGATCTCCGGACCGTGGCCGTTCGGATCCTCGAAGTGCGTCCCCTCCCACCGCGACGGTGGGGCGGGTCCGTCCAGCGCCTGAAGCCGGTCCCCCGGGTCCGCGCCACACAGGAACCAAAGTTAAGGTAAGCCTTGCCTTAGCAATACCGGAGTGACTGAGAAGCAAGCAGCGGAGTGAACAAGTGCGTACGTCGAAGTGGCAGCCCCTCCTGGCCGCGATCCTCGCCGGAGGGCTGCTGACCAGCTGCTCGTCGGCCTCCGACAACGATGCCAAGGTGGCCGGCACCGACGCCCGCAACCCCGTCATCGGGGCCTCCGAAGGCTCCGCCGACGGGCCCTCCGCCGCTCCCTCCGTCCTCGCCGCCGGGATGGGTTCCGATGTCGGCACGGACGGCGAATTCCCCCGTACCGTCACACACTTCAAGGGCTCCACCACCCTCAAGGCCGCGCCCACCCGCGTCGCCGTCCTCAGCACCGGGCAGCTCGACGACCTGCTCTCCCTCGGGCTCGTCCCCGCCGCCACCACTCGCGCCGGCAACGCCGGGCTCGTCCCCGACTACCTCACCGACGCCTTCCCGCAGTACAAGGCGAAGCTCGCCGCCATGACCGACGCGGGAACCCGTCAGGCGCCGAACCTGGAGACCCTCGCCGCGGCCAAGCCCGATCTCATCCTCGCCAACGACTCCCTCAGCGCCCTCTACCCCAAGCTCTCCAAGATCGCCCCGACCGTCGTCACCGCCGGCAACGGCATCAACTGGAAGCGCGACCTGCTGCTCGTCGGGGACGCGGTGGGCAAGGGGGAGGCGGCTCAGGAACTCGTCGCCGGCATCTCCGCCGACGCGGCCACGAGGGGGAAGGCACTCGGGAACGCCACCACCGTCTCCATGGTCCGCTTCACGCCCGACCGCACCCGAATGTTCGGCGTCTCCTCCTTCACCGGCTCCATCGCCGTGGACATGGGACTCGGACGGCCCAAGTCCCAGCAGTTCAGGGCCATTTCGGAGGACATCGGGGCCGAGAGCATCGACACCGCCGACGCCGACTGGATCTTCTACTCCGTGCAGGGTGACGCCGACAGGACCGACGCCGCCAGCGTGGTCGCCGGGCCGCTCTGGAAGTCCATGAAGGCCGTCACCGCCGGGCACGCCGTCAAGGTCGACGACGATCCCTGGTACCTCAACGCCGGTCCGACCGCCGCCCGTCTCGTCGTCCGGCAACTCGCCGAGCACCTCGGCAAGTGACCGCACGCACAGCCCGTACGGGACGTACAGCGGCCACCGCCGTCCTCGCCCTCCTCGCCCTCCTGGCTCTCGCCGCCGTCGCTCTGCTCAGCCTCGCCGTCGGTACCCGGCCCGTGCCGCCGGGTGCCGTCCTCGACGCGCTGCTGCACGGCGGGAGCACCCCGGACGCGCTGGTCGTACGTTCATTGCGGTTGCCCCGGACCGAGATCGGACTCACCGCCGGGGCCGCTCTCGGGCTCGCCGGGGCCGCGTTGCAGGCCGTCACCCGTAATCCGCTCGCCGACCCGGGGATCCTCGGGCTCAGTCAGGGCGCGGCGGCCGGTGTCGTGATCGCCATCGCGCTCGGGCTCGCGAACGGCTTCGGCGGGTACGTCTGGTACGCGTTCGCCGGGGCCGTCGCCGCCGCCTGTCTCGTGTACGCCATCGCGGCGCGCGGCCGTGGCGGCGCCTCGCCCGTGAAGCTCGCCCTCGCCGGTACCGCCCTGTCCGCGATGACCGCCGGGGCCACGACCGTCGTCCTGACCTCCTCCTCCGCCACGCTCGACCAGTTCCGCTTCTGGCAGGTGGGCGCGCTCAGCGGGCGGGACGCCGACACCGTGGGGCGCATGCTGCCGTTCCTGCTCGGCGGGGCGCTGCTCGTGCTGGGCTGCGCCCGTGGCCTCGACGCCCTCGCGCTCGGCGACGACACGGCCCGGGCGCTCGGACACCGGGTGCATGCCGTACGGGGGGCCGCCGCGCTCGGCGCCACCCTGCTGACGGCCGCCGCGGTCGCCGCCGCCGGGCCGATCGCGTTCGTCGGCCTCGCCGTGCCCCACCTGGCCCGACGCCTCGTCCCCGGCGGCCATCGCCTCGTCCTCCCGCTGTCGGCCCTGCTGGGCGCCGCCCTGCTGCTGGCCGCAGACGTGGCCGGACGGGTCGTACGGGCCCCTGCCGAAGTCCCCGCCGGTGTCATGACGGCGCTGGTCGGCGTGCCGGTGCTGGTGGTGCTCGTACGGCGGAAGGTGGCGAGTACGTGAGCACCGCTCCGGTACGCCGAGACACCCCGGGCGGCTCCCTTCCTCCCGGGGTCACCGTGCTGCGGCCCCGGCGCCGTCTCTCCCTTCTCCTGCACCGGCGGTCCGCCGCCGTCGCCGCCCTGCTCCTCGCACTGCTCGCCCTGGTGATGGCGGTGTCCGCGTGCGTCGGACAGACGTACGTCCCGCCCGGGGAGGTGTGGACGACCGTCCGGAGCGGGGGCGGGGCGCACGACCTCGTCGTCAACGAGCTGCGGGTGCCGCGGATCGTGCTCGGGGCGCTCGTCGGGGCCGCCCTCGGGCTCGCCGGGGCGCTCGTGCAGAGCGTGACGCGCAATCCGCTGGCCAGCCCGGACGTCATCGGCGTCGGGCACGGCGCCGCCGCCGCGACCGTGCTGGCCCTCGCCACCGGGGCGGTCGCCTCCCCGGGGGCCATGCCCGCCGTGTCCGTCGCGGGCGGGATCGCGGCTGCCGCGCTGGTGTACGTGCTCGCCTGGCGGCGTGGGATGCAGGCGAGCCGGTTCGTGCTCACCGGGGTGGGGATCGGTGTCGCGCTCTCCGCGGTGGTCCAGCTCTACCTCACCGACAGTGAGCTGGAGGCCGCCGAGCAGCTCAAGCTGTGGCTCACGGGGAGTCTCAACGGGCGGGGCTGGGAGCAGGCGGGGCCGCTGGTCGTCGTACTGCTGCTGTGTCTGCCCGCGCTGGTGTGGGCGAGCCGGGCGCTGCGACCGCTCGGGCTCGACGCCGACACCGCCGCCGCGCTCGGGGTGCGGGTGCGGCGGACGCAGCTCGGGCTGACCCTCCTCGGGGTCGTCCTCGCCGCCACCGCGACCGGCGCCGCCGGACCGATCGGGTTCGTCGCGCTGACCGCGCCACAACTGGCGCGGCGGCTCACCCGGACGCCGCAACTGCCGCTGCTGGGCTCGGCGTTGACGGGTGCGGTGGTGCTGGTGGGGGCGGATCTGATGGCCCGTACGCTGCTGCCGCCGCTGGAGATTCCGGTGGGCGCGCTGACCTCACTGGTCGGGGGGCCGTATCTGCTGTGGCTGCTGGGGCGGCGGGACTCTCGCCGCCCTTGACTGCTCGGCTGCTCTCGACAGCGGTGAGGGCCCCGGCGTTCACCACCCGCCGGGGCCCTCACCTCGAACGACGTGTCAGATCGTCGCCGCGTCGATCACGAAGCGGTAGCGGACGTCGCTCGCGAGGACCCGCTCGTACGCCTCGTTGATCTCCGAGGCGCTGATCAGCTCGATCTCCGAGCCCAGGCCGTGCTCGGCACAGAAGTCCAGCATCTCCTGGGTCTCCTGGATGCCGCCGATGCCGGAGCCGGCGAGGGTCTTGCGGCCGGCGATCACCGAGAAGAGGTTCAGCGCGACGGGCTCCTCGGGGGCGCCGACGTTCACGAACGCGCCGTCCGTCTTGAGGAGGGACAGGTAGGCGTCCAGGTTCAGCGGGGCCGAGACCGTGGACAGGATGATGTCGAAGGTGCCGCGCAGCTCCTTGAAGGTGGCCTCGTCGCTGGTCGCGTAGTAGTGCGCCGCGCCCAGCTTCAGGCCGTCCTCCTTCTTGCGGAGGGACTGCGAGAGGACGGTGACCTCGGCGCCGAGCGCGTGCGCGATCTTGACGCCCATGTGGCCGAGGCCGCCCATGCCGAGGATCGCGACCTTCTTGCCGGGGCCGGCGTTCCAGTGCTTCAGCGGGGAGTACGTGGTGATGCCGGCGCAGAGCAGCGGCGCGGCCACGTCGAGGGCCAGGCCGTCGGGGATGCGGACGGTGAAGCTCTCGTCCACGACGATCTTCTGGGAGTAGCCGCCGTACGTCGGCTCACCGTCCTTGTCGAGGGCGTTGTACGTGCCGACCCCGCCCTTGAGGCAGTACTGCTCCAGGCCGGCCTCGCAGTTCTCGCACTCGCGGCACGAGTCGACCAGACAGCCGACACCCACGTGGTCGCCGACCGCGAACTTGGTGACGCCGGAACCGACCGCCTCGACGACACCGGCGATCTCGTGACCGGGAACCATCGGGAAGATGGCCTCGCCCCAGCCCTCGCGGGCCTGGTGGATGTCGGAGTGGCAGATACCGGCGAACTTGATGTCGATCAGGACATCGAACTCGCGAACGTCGCGACGCTCGATGGTGGTGCGCTCCAGGGGAGCCTTGGCGGACGGGGCGGCGTATGCAGCGACAGTGGTCATGCCGGGAGTTCTCCTCGGGGGGATTCGCGCCCGGCCGCCTTCTGACCGGGTGCGACCTTCAGTGTGCCCAAGGTTTCCGCATTCACCCAGTCCACGCTTCTGCGTACGTCCAGCGGTCGTACCACTGGCGGGGTCAGGCTCGTGTTCGTACGACCGGGAATAATGGACCGTATGCACGAACATCCCGAGTCAGCGTATCCGGCGAACGCCTCCGGGAACCGGCAGAACCCTGGGGCTGCGGCTGCCCTGGACCGGCGTGCCGAGCTCAGTGAGTTCCTGCGCACCCGGCGGGCCCGGCTCAAGCCGGAGGACGTGGGGCTGCCGGACCTCGGGCGGCACCGTCGGGTGCCCGGGCTGCGCCGCGAGGAGCTTGCCCAGCTGGCCGGGGTGTCCGTCGCCTACTACACGCGGCTCGAACAGGGCAACGGGCGGAACGTCTCCGCGGAGGTCCTCGACGCCATCTCCCGCGCCCTGCGGCTGACGGGTGCGGAGCACGCCCACCTGACCCACCTCGCCAAGCCGAAGCAGCACAAGAAGAAGCCGTCGGTGCGGGCGCAGGTCGTGCGCGGGACGCTGCGGCAGCTGCTGGACACGATGGACGGCGTACCGGCGTACGTCGCCGGGCGGCGTACGGACATCCTGGCGTGGAACGCGATGGCCGCGTCCCTCTTCGGGGACTGGGCCGAGCTGCCGCCGCAGGAGCGGAACTGGGCGCGGCTGGTGTTCCTGCGGCCCGAGTACCACGACCTGTTCATGGACTGGGAGCAGAAGGCGATCGACATCGTCTGCCATCTGCGGATGGACGCCGGCTGCTATCCGGAGGACCCGAGGCTGGCCGCGCTGGTGGGTGAGCTGTCGGTGAAGAGCGAGGAGTTCCGGCGGCTGTGGGCGACCCACGACGTCAAGGAGAAGAACTACGGGGTGAAGCGGTTCCGGCATCCCCTGGTGGGTGAACTGACCCTGAACTACGAGTCGTTCAGGGTCCCGGACGACAACGACCAGACCCTGATCGTCTACCACGCGGAACCGGGGTCCCCGTCGGCGGAGGCCTTGCGCCTGCTGGCCAGTTGGGGCCGGGACGCGACGCGGGCGGGCGCGGGCGCCTGAAGCTCCTGAGGAGCTGAAACACACGGACGGCCGGTCGGGGGATCCCCCGACCGGCCGTCCGCCGACATCTACGTCAACGGCGACCTACTCGCCGTAGTACGCGTTCTACTTGCCGTAGTACGCGTTGTAGATCGAGATCGTCGACTTGTTGCCCTTCTTGTCGCTGATCTTCGCGTGGAAGGAGATCGCCGCCCCCTTCGCCGGGTTCACGACGGTGACCTTGCCGTTCTTCACCGTCAGCTTCTTCCAGGTCTTGCCGTAGTCGTACGACGCGTACACCGACAGCGACTTCAGGTTGCTGCCGCGCGCCGCGCCCTCGACGACGACCGGGAACGTGGCCTTCGTGCCCGCCGCGACCTTGTTGTCCAGGCCGACGGCCGCGTTGAAGCGGACCGAGGAGACCGGGAGCTTCGCCCCGTCCACTCCCGGCTTCTTCGACCGGAACGTCCAGCTCGCGTCGATCCGCGTGGACGCCTGGGCGACCTTGACGCTGCGCTTGACCGACGTCGTCAGCTTGTACGCGGCGTCGCCCGCCGGAACCGTGAACGCCTTCCCGCCGAACAGCGGGTCGTCGTTCGTGCCGACCTTCTGGCCGTTGCGGTAGAGCGTCGTCACCACCGACGTGAAGTCGGACGAGCCGGGGTGGCCCGCGCCGTCGGCGAACAGCGGGATCAGCCCGTAGATGTTGTTGCCGTCACGGAAGACGCCGTAGTCCGGAAGGAGCCGAGGCCCGAACACCGCGGTGTTGAAGGTGCGCGCGTACGTGCCGCCCGGCTTCAGCGTCTGCGCGGTTCCGAGCGAGGAGTAGGCCTCGGGAAGCGGGAAGCCCTGTGCGTCCTTGCCCTTGAACTGGGTGAAGTCGAAGAACCACTGGACCTTCTCACCCGTGGACACGTACAACGTGCGCGTGGCCGGCAGGGCCTGCTCGACGGGCATGCCGAAGCCGACGTCCTCGGGCAGGAAGGCGAGCACGCCGAGCGCACCGGTCTTGTTGGGTGCTCCGGAACCGAGCCGGTTCGCCACCGTGGCGAACTCGCTCGCCTTGAAGTGGCGGACCTTGTCGCCCTGGATCTTCTTGACCTTGGCGGTGGTGATCGCGTCGTATTCCGCGCCCGCACCCTTGCTGAACTGGCCGAACCAGGTCTGCGAGAGGCCGGTGACCTCCGGGCCGAGGTGGGCCATCCGCACGTTCGCGAAGGAGTCGAGGCTCACGCCGATACCGATGCCCGGCTCGTCGTACATGTAGTCGATCGTCGCGCTCTGCGGCTTGGCGGCGGCGTCCGGCACCGTGATGTCCGCCGCCTTGGTGGTGCGGGCGTCGATCGTCACCGAGACGTTCTTGGTGACCGCCAGCTTCGGCTGGACCACCCAGTCGAGGCCCTCGCCGCCCAGGTCGGGCTTGGTGAAGTCCTTCGCGATCCACCCGTCCAGGAGGTACGTGCCCTTGGGCACCCGCAGGGTCGTGGTGCCGGTGGTGGCCGTCGGGACCTGGTAGTAGGCGCCGTTGGCCAGGCCGCTGTAGCCGAAGAGGACCGTGTTGTACTCGCCCGTCGGCTGACCGGCCTTGTCGATGTGCTTGACCGTGACGTCGTACGACTCGACCTCACGGTTGACCGCCGCCCCCGTACGGACGGTCTGGGTGCCGGCCGTCGCCGTCACGTACGAGGAGTACGCGCCGTCGAGGGTGCCGCCCAGCTTGGTGTTGACGGTGTAGCCGACCGAGGCACTGCCGTTCGCCGGGACCTTGAGGGTCGTCGCGGCCAGCTTGAAGAAGCCGGCCGGAGCGGCCTGGCCCTTCGGGTTGGTCGCGGTCGCCGTGAGCTTCAGCGTGACGTCGGTCGTGCCGAGGTTGCGGTACGTCAGCGGCTTGGTGACCAGGGTGTCGTCGGTGTGCGGCCACGCCTGCGTCCCGAAGCTCACCGACCCGGGGTCGGCGATCACGGTCTGCTTGATGGCCTTGTCGACCTGGATACGGCCCGCACCCTGCTGGAACGGCGTGTAGTTGCCGCCCTTCGCGGACCCGGTGAGCGCGCCCTTGATCTCGGCGTACGTCCAGGTCGGGTGCTCCTGCTTGAGGATCGCCGCCGCGCCCGCCACATGCGGCGTCGCCATCGACGTACCCGAGATGGAGAGGTAGCCGGCCGGGTTCTCGCCGACCTCCTGCTCGATGACGCTGCCCTTGGCTGAGGCCGCCGTGATGTCCACGCCGGGCGCGGTCACGTCCGGCTTGATGGCGCCGTCGCCGACTCGCGGGCCGGTGCTGGAGAAGTCCGCCAGCAGGTCCTTGTCGTCGACCGCGCCGACGGTGAGCGCCGCGTCGGCGCTGCCCGGTGAACCGATCGACTCCGGACCGGAGTTGCCCGCCGCGATCGCGAAGAGGATGCCCTTCTCGGCGGACAGCTTGTTGACCGTCGCCTCCAGCGGGTCCACCTCGGGGGTGTCCTGGCCGCCGAGGCTGAGGTTGACGACCTGGGCGCCCTGCTCGGCCGCCCACTCCATGCCGGCGACGATGCCCGAGTCGTCACCGGAACCGGTGTCGTCCAGGACCTTGCCGTTGAGGATCTTGGCGCCGGGTGCGACACCCTTGAACTTGCCGCCCGACTTCGCTCCGGTGCCCGCCGCGATGGACGCGACGTGCGTGCCGTGACCGAACTTGTCGGTGGTGCTGGTGGCCGCGGAGAAGTTCTTGGCCGCGATCACCTGGTCCTTGAGGTCCGGGTGGGTGGCGTCGACACCCGTGTCCAGGACGGCGATCTTGACGCCCTTGCCGTCGAAGCCGGCCGCCCACGCCTTCGGCGCGCCGATCTGCGGCACGGACTTGTCGAGGCTGGCCCTACGGGTGCCGTCGAGCCAGACGTGCGCGATCCCGGCGGCGGTCTTGTCGCCGTTGGTCACCGCGTCCCAGAGTTCGGGAGTGTCCTTCTGCGGAGTCTGCACGGCGTCCGCGTTCAGGACCTTCAGCGTGTGACGGAGGGTGCCCGCGTCACGGACATCGGCCTTGGTGGCGGTCGCCGCCCCCGTGTAGCCGACGATGACCTTCAGTCCCTTCTGCTGGGACCTGCGGGTCGCCGCCTTGTTCAACTCCGTGACGTCGAACAGCCGTTGGTCGAGCTTTCCGCTCGACACCAGCCGGGCGGCGTCGGCCGGGACGACGAGCGTGTGCCCGTCGGCCTTGCGGATCTGTACGGGTATCTTTTCGCGGCCCGCCGCCCGTTCCAGGCCGACGACGCGACCCTTGGCGTCGACGGCGACACGGTCACCGGTGATCAGTGTGATGCGGTGCGCGGGCTTGAGCGGCTGGGCGGCGCTGGTCACACGCTGCTGGCCGCCCTTCGCGTCGGCCTTCGCGGACGCCGGGCCGGTCATGCCCGCCGCGAGGGCAACCGCGGCCGCCGTGGCCACGGTTGCCGCGCATGCTCTTTTCACTTCTGTGCGCAAGTCTCCCCCTGGAGCACTGGCTGATGTGCCGGGCAGTTCCCCGTTCACCCGGCAGGGGGGAGTCCCGTACGCATGAGCGCACACCCCCCGACCGTGAATTATGCCGAGGGGTGATCAGCCACTCAATAGACTGGAGGATTACGCTTTTGGCTGTTACGAGCCGGTTACGAAATCTTGCGGACGTTACGGACTTTACGAACCGGCGTTCTCCTTCACGGTGATCTTCCCCTTGCGGATGATCGCCAGTCGCGGGGCTTTCCTCGCGATCGCCGAATCGTGCGTGACCATGATGAAAGTGAGCCCAAGCTCCTTCCACATGGTTTCGAGTACGTCCATGATCTCGTCGCGCATCGACTCGTCGAGGTTCCCGGTGGGCTCGTCGGCGAGCAGCACCTTCGGCTGCTTGACCAGCGCACGAGCGATGGCGACGCGCTGCTGCTGACCGCCGGACATCTCCCCCGGCAGATGCCCGAGCCGCTCCCCGAGCCCCACCGACCTCAGCGCCTCGGCGGCCCGTTCTCGCCGCTCCCGGCCCTTCACACCGAGTGGTACGAGAGCGGTCTCGACGTTTTCCTGGGCCGAGAGCGTCGGAATGAGATTGAAGCTCTGGAAGACGAAGCCGATGTTCTCGCTGCGGACCTTTGTAAGGCGGCTCTCGGACAGTTTGGCGAGATCTGTGCCGTCGAGGTCGATGCTGCCCTCGGTGGGGCGGTCGAGCCCGCCGAGCATTTGCAGGAGCGTGGACTTGCCGCCGCCGGTGGGGCCCTGGATGACCAGGCGGTCGCCGTCGGCGATGGTGAGGTCGATACCCGCGAGGGCGTCCACGGTTTCCTTGCCTCGGGTGTAGCGCTTGGTCACGCCTTTGAGTTCGTACATGTGAGTGACTCCTGGGTGGGGTTCGGGGTGGTGCGTCGTCGTTTGTCGGCGTCGGCCGTAGCCGAACCCCGCGTCCTACTCGACTCGCCTCAGCGCGTCCGCCGGGCGCAGCCTGGACGCCCGCCAGCCGCCGAAGGCGCCGGCGATCAGGCCGCCGGCGACGGCGAGGCCGACCGCGAGGGTGATGGTGGAGAGCGCGACGGGCGCCGTGAGCGCGACCGTCAGGGCCTTGGTCGCGGCCTGCCGGCCGAAGCCGCCACCGCCGCCGGGGAAGCCGCCGCCACCCCCGGGACCGCCGTTCCCGCCCGAACTGCCCACCTCCGCCTGGAGTTCCGGGCTGATCGCGGTGACGACATACGCACCGGCGAGGCCGAGCGCGATGCCGAGGGCGCCGCCCACCAGCCCGTTGACGACGGCCTCGCCGACGACCTGCCGGGTGACCCGGCCCGACTTCCAGCCGAGCGCCTTCAGCGTGCCGAACTCGCGCACCCGGCGGGAGACGGCCGAGGAGGTGAGCAGGCCCGCGACCAGGAAGGCGGCGACGAGCACCGCGATGGACAGCCACTTGCCGACGTTGGAGGCCAGGTCGGAGGCGGTCGACAAGGACCCCGAGACGGTGCTGGCGAGATCGGCGGAGGTCGTGACGGTCGTACCCGAGATGTTCTTCTGGATCGTCGACTTGACCGCGGTGATCTGCTGGGAGTCGGTCGCCTGGACGTAGATCGTGGTGACCTTGTCCTTGGAGTCGCTGAGGGTCTGGGCCTGCCTCAGCGGGATGTAGAGGTTGGCCGCCGAGTCGCCGCTCTCGGGGGTGGCGATGCCGATGGCCTTGTACTTGACGCTCTTGATGGTGACCGTGCTGCCGACCTTGAGCTTCTTCTCCTTGGCGTAGGAGGCGTCGACGACCACGACCTTGGCATCGGTCTCGGCGGTCGTGAAGGTACGGCCGCTGGTGATCTTCGAGGAGGTCAGCGGGCCGAGGGCCGGCTTGCTGACGTCGGTGCCGAACACCGAGTAGTTGTTGACGTCGAAGTTGGCACCGCCGCCCTCGACACGCCCCTGGGGAGCGGCCGTCGAGTTGCCCCCGGGGCGTCCGCCGCCCTGGTTGCCGCCGCTGCTCTGCTGGTCCTGCTGGAACTGGCCCTGGCGGAACTGACCGCTGACCTTGACGACCTGGAGGCTCAGTCCGCCGACGGCGTCCGAGACACCCTTCTGCGTGTCGACCTTGGTGACCGTGGAGGCGGCCAGGGTCTGGAAGCCCTGGACGAACACCCGGTCACTGCTCTGCTCCGCGTCGGAGTCGCTGCCGTCGGGCCGCGCGTCGAACTGGAAGCGCGGGCGCTGGGTGGCACCGGTGCCGGTCTGGGCCGCGGCGGCCTTGGTGACGGTCATGTCGGTGCCGAGTCCGTACAGCGACTCGAGGACCTTGTCCTGCGCTTTCGACATGCCCGCGGACACGGAGGTGACCACGATGACCAGGGCGATGCCGAGCGCGAGCCCGGAGGCGACGACGAGTGCCGCTTTACGACGGCGGCGCAGTTCGCGCCTCAGGTAGGTGAAGAACATGGCCGCAAGCTAGGTACACCGCGTGATGACGCGATAAGTCCTGCATAAGAGATGCATGAGAAGGCTGTGATCAGCCCAGCAAAATCCCACGAAACACCGATGCCGCCCCTGGGGGCGGCATCGGAAAGCTGTGCGATGAGTGTGCGTCAGGCAGGCCTTGGGGAACTCAGACCGCCGAACCCGCCTTCCAGTCCGCCCAGTTCAGGTTCCAGCCGTTGAGGCCGTTGGCCGGGTCGACGGTCTTGTCACCGGTGTTCCGGACGTCGACGACGTCACCGATGATCGAGTGCTCGTAGAACCAGTAGCCCGCGGCGTTCTTGTCGTTGGCGCCCTTGGTGTCGTTCAGGCCGACGCAGCCGTGGCTGACGTTGGCGCTGCCGAAGGTGCCGTCGGAGCTCCAGTAGTTGCCGTGCACGAAGGTGCCGGAGGTGGTCAGCCGGATGGCGTGCGGCACGTCCTTGATGTCGTACTCGCCCTTGCCGTCGTCGTCGGTGAAGCCCACGGTCGCGCCGTTCATACGCGTCTCCTTGAACTTCTCCGACATCACCATCTTGCCCTCGTACGTCTTGTTCGCGGGCGAACCGGCGGAGATCGGGATGGTCTTGACGACCGTGCCGTTGTGCATGACCTTCATCGTCTTCGTCTTGGCGTCGACGATGGAGACCTGGTTGCGGCCGATCTTGAAGGTGACCGTCTTCTGCTGCACGCCGAAGACACCCTTCGCGCCCTCCACGCCGTCGAGCGCCAGCTTCAGCGTGACGGTGGAGTTCTCCTGCCAGTAGTCGTCGGGCCGGCAGTCCATGCGGGTGTCGTTGAACCAGTGGCAGACGACCTCCTGCCCGCTGGTCGAGGAGACCGTGACGGCCTTCTGGACGTCCGCCTTCTCGGTGATCGCCTTGTCGAAGTTGATCGACACGGGCATGCCCACACCGACGGTCGAGCCGTCCTCGGGGGTGAAGTAGCCGACGAAGCTGTTCGCGGCGGCGACCGTGGTGAACGAGGCGTTCTCGTGCGCGGCACGGCCGTCGGCGTCCTTCGCCGTCGCCGCCACCTTGTAGGTGGTGGCGCGCTCCAGCTGGCCGCTCGGCTTCCAGCTGGTCTTGTCGGCAGATATCTCACCGGCGACAGCGGTACCGTCCGCCGTCGTCATCGCCACGGACGTGAGGGCGCCCTTGGTCACCGCCACCTGGGCGGCGTTGTTGATGGAGGCGTTGTTCGAACCGTCCCCGGGTGTGATCTTGATCTGGGCCTCGGAGGTCTTCTCGGCCGCCGCCTCGTCGGCCTTGGCCTGTGAGGTGTCGGTACCGCTGTCGCCCTTGGAGGCACTGTCGCTGTCGCCTCCGCTGCACGCAGAGAGCACCAGCACACCACCGAGCAGGGCGGACGCGGCCATCAGACCCCTGCGCCGCCTACTGTCCGTCATCACACGCTTCTCCATCATTGCCGAATCCCCAACCAGAACCAGCGAGGGTCCTCGTACGAAACCTGCAGATCCTCGTAACACGTTTCAACTCAACGCTACGACCGGTACGTCCCGTTCCACATTCACTCGATGTGTGGGGGACACCACGTCGCCCAGGTCACAGGGAGCTGTCCGCTCATCCCGTACTCCACCGGGTCGCGTGGTGCCACTGCCGGTCACTGCTTCCCCTGAGACGACGAAACCCCGGTCGGCGGTTGCCGCCCGGGGTCATCTTTTTCCCCAGCGGTCTCAGCCGTCTACCCGTTCACCGACCGCTTCATCGCCGTCCGCCTCATCTTCCTCGTCCAGATCCCAATCCGGCGAATCGGGGTCGTAGTCGATCTCCTCGCTGCTCCACGAGGCCTGCGCGAGTTCGGTCCCCGGCACCTCGCCGACCAGGTCGAACGGGTCCACGAGGTACGCGAGCGCCTCCGCGGTGTCTTCCGTCACAGTGTCCTCCGCGTGCACGCGCTCGTCGGCCGGCATCTCGGTGTCACCGGCGATCCGCTGCAACGCGGCCTTCGTCAGGGCGTCCACGTCGTCGACCTCGACGATCAGTTCCACCCGAAGCCGTACAAAACGCGATGTCTCTGATGTACTCATGGACGCAGAGCGTACGGCTCACAGCTCCCGCAACTTTCCCACGACCCACGCCTGTCATTAACATCGGGGTCACGGCCAATTCGCCAGCGCCACAAGGGGATCGATATTCCGTGTCATCCGCACGTCGATCGTTGTTGACCGCCACCGCCGCGGGCACCCTGCTGGGTGCCCTGTGGTTCGTCCCGTCCGCCAACGCGACGGCCGAGAAGCCGGTGGAGCAGCGGCACAGAGCGGACACGACCATGTCCACGATGTCGGAGCACACCCGGCAGATCTCCATCACCGGCACCACCGCCGAGCGCGCGGGCACGAGTACGAGGGTGAGCACGAGTACGACCGCCACCACGGCCACGGACACCGCCGCGACGACCTCGGACTCGGCCGTCGGCGACGGCACCCGCCTCGCCGACACCGGCAGCTTCGACACCACGCCGTACGTCGTCGGCGGCACGTTCTCCCTCGCTCTGGGCGCCGGGTTCGTCGTGTACTCGCTGCGGCGGGAGCGCCTGGGCTTCTGAGCGGGACGAGGACTCCGCTCGGCAGCACCGGCAGGCCCCCGACCCGCTCACCGCGAGCGGCCGGCGGCTACCGCAACGGCCCGGTCACCGGTTCCACCGCCGCGACCAGGTGACCGCCCCGCACGAACGCGTCCGCAGCGGCGAGGTCGGGCGCCAGGAACCGGTCAGGACCCGGCCCCTCGACGCCCGCCGCCCGTACGGCGTCGATGACGGCCCGGGACGCGGGCGCGGGCGTCAGCCCCTCCCGCAGCTCGATGGCACGCGTGGCCGCGTACAGCTCCACGGCGATGATCCGGGCGAGGTTGTCGACGGCCGTACGGAGTTTGCGCGCCGCCGACCAGCCCATCGAGACGTGGTCCTCCTGCATCGCGGAGGACGGGATCGAGTCGGCCGAGGCGGGTACGGCGAGCCGCTTCAACTCGCTGACCAGGGCGGCCTGCGTGTACTGGGCGATCATCAGCCCGCTGTCCACACCGGCGTCGTCCGCGAGGAACGGCGGCAGCCCGTGCGAGCGGTTCTTGTCGAGGAGGCGGTCGGTGCGCCGCTCGGCGATGGATCCCAGGTCGGCGGCGGCGATGGCGAGGAAGTCGAGGACGTACGCCACCGGGGCGCCGTGGAAGTTCCCGTTGGACTCGACCCGCCCGTCGGGCAGGACGACGGGATTGTCGACGGCCGAGGCGAGCTCCCGCTCGGCGACGAGCCGCGCGTGCGCCATGGTGTCGCGCCCGGCACCGGCGACCTGCGGGGCGCAGCGCACGGAGTAGGCGTCCTGGACGCGGGGCGCGCCGTCCTGGTGATGCCCGGTGAGCTCGGACCCCTTCAGCACGGCGAGCATGTTGGCGGCGCTGGCCCCCTGCCCCGGGTGCGGCCGGATCGCGTGCAGCTCGGGCGCGAGCACCTTGTCGGTGCCGAGGAGCGCCTCCAGGGAGAGCGCGGCGGTGACGTCGGCGGACTTGTAGAGGGTGTCGAGGTCGGCGAGGGCCATGATCAGCATGCCGAGCATGCCGTCGGTGCCGTTGAGGAGGGCCAGGCCCTCCTTCTCGCGCAGCTCGACGGGGACGATGCCGTGCTCGGCGAGGAGTTCGGCGGCCGGCTTCACGACTCCGTCCGGCCCCTCCGCGTCGCCCTCGCCCATGAGCGTGAGGGCACAGTGGGAGAGGGGTGCGAGGTCGCCGGAGCAGCCGAGGGAGCCGTACTCGTGCACGACCGGGGTGATCCCGGCGTTGAGCACGTCGGCCATGGTCTGCGCGACCTCCGGCCGCACGCCCGTGTGCCCCGAGCAGACGGTCTTGAGCCGCAGGAACATCAGCGCCCGTACGACCTCGCGCTCGACCCGCGGTCCCATGCCGGCGGCGTGCGAGCGGACGATGTTGCGCTGCAGCTGGGCGCGCAGTTCGGGGCTGATGTGCCGGCTCGCGAGGGCACCGAACCCGGTGCTCACGCCGTACACGGGCTCGGGCTTGGCGGCCAGCGCGTCGATGATCCCGCGTGCCTTCGAGAGGGCGGCGACAGCCTCCCCGGACAGCTCGATCCGGGCCCCACCACGCGCCACGGCGAGCACGTCGACCGCGGACGTCCCGGACGTCCCCACCACCACAGTGTGCATATCCATATTCAGGAGCGTAACCAGTGAATTCGAAGATGTCACTACCGGGTGCCCGGTACACCCCTTACCCATCCAGCCCGTCCGGCGTTTGAGGACAAGGCCCGTTCAGGGCCGGAGCGGGGGTCTGGGGGCGCAGCCCCAGTGACGCCCGCACCAACCCCCCGCACCTCACAACCGACGCCCACGGAACCGCCGCCGTTCAACCGCCCCCCGCCCGGAGGGCTCCTCGGCAAGCCGTACCACCGGATCGTCGGGCCCCTCACGCCCCGCGACGACCGGCCGGTCCGCGTGGACCGCCTTCGCCCGGTACTGCGCCGCGTCGGCGAGCCGGAACAACCGGCGAGCCGTCCGCACCGGCCCGATCGCGTCGTCGGTCGAGGCGATCCCGCAGGCGACCCCCTCCCCCAGCTCCAGCTCGGCGGCGCGACGGCACAGTTCGACACCCGCCCGGACCACGTCGTCGGCGGGCGCGCCGACCACCAGCAGGCAGAACTCGTCACCCCCGAGACGCGCGGCGAGGGCGCCGGGCAGCATGGCCCCGCACAGCGACAGCACCGACCCGAACCGTTCGAGGAGCCGGTCCCCGACCGCGTGCCCCAGGGTGTCGTTGACGCGTTTGAGTCCGTTCAGGTCGCAGACGACCAGGCTGACCACGGCACCGTCCCGCCGGTGCCGCTCGATCGCCTCGTCGAGGTGGGCGTCCACGGCCCGGCGGTTGGCGAGCCCGGTGAGCGCGTCGGTGAAGGCGAGGCGCCGGGCCTCCTCCAGCCGCTCGGTCTGGGCGATCCCGGCGGCGACGACGGAGGCCAGGACGGTGGCGAAGTCGGCGTCGGCACGGCCGAAGACGGGGGCACCGACGGGCCGGGCGACGTACAGCTCGCCCCAGGCCCGGCCGTGCAGCACGACGGGGGCGACGACACAGCAGCCGCGTCCCCGGCGCCGCAGGGCGGCGACGCGCTGATGGCAGTACCCGGCACGCCCCGCCGACGACCCGCGCGCGGGCCCCTCGGCGGTCTCGACCCAGGCGTTGGGCTCCCCGCCGCCCGCCCATCGCTCGTGCAGGAACTCGGTGATCTCCGGGAACTGGTGCACGGGATAGGCCTCCCCCTCCGGGAACTCCTCCTCGTCGGTGGCCATCTCCCCCACGTTCACCAGCACCCGCAGCCGCCCCAGCTCCCGCTCCCACACCGACAGCGCGGCGAAGTTCCCGGCCAGCGCATGACAGGCACCGAGCGCGGCGGCACGCCAGGACTCGCGGGAGCTCTGCGCCGCGGCCATGCCCTGCGCGAGTGTCACGACGGCGTGGAGCCGGCTTTCCTCACCCATTGATCCAGGTTAGGAAGGTTTGGGATGAATTGAGACATCGAGAGGGCGAACAGAGGTCCTCTCACGGTCGCCCGTCTGGCCGGGAGAGCTACTCCCCCGGCCAGACGGGCGCCCTCTTCTCGGCGAAGGCCGCGACCCCCTCCGCCCGGTCCCCCGAAAAGGCGACGGAACGCCACGCGGCGTCCTCCACCTCAAGCCCCGCCCGCAGATCCAGCCCGAACCCCACCCGCAACGCCCGCTTGGCCGCCCGTACCCCCACCGGGGAGTTCGCCGCGATCCGGGACGCCAGCGCCAGCGCCTCCTCCCGGTCGCGCCCCTCCTCCACCAGTACGTCCACCAGCCCCAGCTCCCGCGCCTCACCCGCCTCCACCCGCCGCGCGGTGAAGATCAGCTCGGCGGCCCGTGCCGCGCCCACCCGCCGGGGCAGCAACTGCGTACCACCACCCCCCGGGATCACGCCCACGGACACCTCGGGCAACCCCACCACCGCCGTGGAGTCCGCCACGATCAGATCGCAGGACAGCGCCAGCTCGAACCCGCCCCCCAGCGCGAACCCGTGCAGCGCGGCGACCGTCGGCATCGGCAGCTCCAGTACGCCGGTGTAGGCACCCCGCGCCACCGGCCGCTGCCGGACCAGTTCGGCGTCGGACATCGAGTTCCGCTCCTTGAGGTCGGCCCCGACACAGAACGCCCGCTCATGGGTGGAGGTCAGCACCACCGCGCGTACGTCACGGTCGGCGGCCAGCGCGGCACACGCGCCGGCGATGGACCGGGCCATGGCGGAGGAGACCGCGTTCATGGCCTTCGGCCGGTCGAGGACCAGCTCGGCGACGAACCCGTGCCGCCGCACGACGACAAACTCCCCGAACCGCTCCCCGGACCGTTCCTCGCCCATGACACCCTCCTGGTTAACGCAGGTTAACTACGGCCGCCCCGATCATCGCAGCCCGGCCACGCCCAGGGGAAGAACGGACGGAGGGAGAAACGGAGGGAGAAACGGAGGGAGAAGGAGACCCGGAGGCCTCTCTCCTCGTTCGGGTGACATGGCGCCGATCTCCTGAAACTCCCCACCCGGGAGCGCATAACGTGCGCTCCGCCACGGCGCACCCGGGGCGCGAGCGCAACGGGGAGGGATCGCGATGACGGACACGACGACAAGGCCGGTCGAGACAGGCACACCGAGGCACGCGCAGGTCCCGCCCCAGGCCCCACCCCGGGTCCCGCAGCGGTTCCAGGCCCCCGCCCGGCCATGGACCTCTCCCCCGGCACCCGAGGACCCGCCCACGCCCCTCCTCAACCGCCCCCGGGGCCGCCACCGCAAGCCCCGCCCCCGCAAGGTCCTGCTCGCGGCGGGCGGCTTCGCGCTGGCCGCCGGGGTCCTGAGCCTCGTACGGCTGGCACCCGACGGCGGAGTGGGCGTCGGCAGGGCACAGGCCCAGTCCGACCTGGACGCGGACACGAACGCCGGCGCGAACACGGACTCGGACACAAGCGCGGACACCTCGGCCGACCGCACCGGCAACACGGCGGCCACCGTCGGCGGCGCCCCCACGGCGAACCCGTCGGCGAGTGCTCCCATGGGCGGCGCGACCTCCATCCCGACCACACCCTCGACGGCACTCCCGACCGCTCCGCCGAACGGGACGGGCCCGCTGCGGCCCTTCCCGCCCGGCGCGCTCCCCCCGTCACCCGGGCCCGCCGCCGACGCCACCACGATCCCGCAGCAGCCCGACCCACCGGCGCCCGTCACCACGCCCGGCCAGTCACGCCCGGCGGCACCGACACCGGCCCCGGTGGCGCCTCAGCCCCAGCCCCCACAGCAGGCGGCACCGCCCCCCACACCGACACCCGAGCCCCCGAAGGCCCCCGCACCGGCCCCGCAGCCCGCAAAGCCGGGGGGAGTGTGCGTACCGCTCATCGGCCTGTGCGTGGACCCGCTGAACCACCACCACTGAGCGGCGAGGCGCAGCGGGAAACCAGCGACAGTCGGCCCTACGCGACGGGACCGGCCGGCCGGAGCAGCCCGGGTTCGACCACGCCGAGCCCGCGCACGGACGCGCTGAACCACCGCTACTGGACGGAGGAGCCCGGCGGGAAACGCGGTGGCACCGGGCCTACGCGACGGGACCGGCCCGCCGGAACAGCCCGGGTTCGACCACGCCGAGCCCGCGCACGGACGCGCTGAACCACCGCTACTGGACGGAGGAGCCCGGCGGGAAACGCGGTGGCACCGGGCCTACGCGACGGGACCGGCCCGCCGGAACAGCCCGGGTTCGACCACGCCGAGCCCGCGCACGGACGCGCTGAACCACCGCTACTGGACGGAGGAGCCCGGCGGGAAACGCGGTGGCACCGGGCCTACGCGACGGGACCGGCCCGCCGGAACAGCCCGGGTTCGACCACGCCGAGCCCGGGCGCGGACGCGCTGAACCACCGCTACTGGACGGAGGAGCCCGGCGGGAAACGCGGTGGCACCGGGCCTACGCGACGGGACCGGCCCGCCGGAACAGCCCGGGTTCGACCACGCCGAGCCCGGGCGCGGACGCGCTGAACCACCGCTACTGGACGGAGGAGCCCGGCGGGAAACGCGGTGGCACCGGGCCTACGCGACGGGACCGGCCCGCCGGGTCAGCAGCCAGGGTTCGACCACGCCGAGTCCGCGCACGGGCCGCTGCCACATCGGCTGGAGCGCGAAGCGGTACACCGGCGGTTCCTCGCCCTCCTTCTCCGCGGTGGCGGCGGCCTCGGCCGCCTCCGCCTCGGAGGCGGGCGCGTCGCCGGTACGGATCAGCTCCTCGGCGAACGCCGCGTCGACGAGCACGGCGTCCCGCGGCGCTATCGACGTCAACCGCGAGGCCAGATTCACCGTCGACCCGAACACATCACCCATGCGGGTGGTCACCGTGCCGAAGGCCATCCCGACCCGCAGCTCGGGCATCGTCTCGTCGTGCGCCATCGTCTCGATCAGCCGCAGCGCGATCTCCGCGGCCACACCCGGCTCGTCCGCCGCGTACAGCACCTCGTCGCCGAGCGTCTTGACGAGCCGCCCGCCGTTCGCCGCCACCAGGTCGGCGGCCGTGGTCTCGAAGGCCTCGACGAGTTCGCCGAGCTCCTCCTCCTCCATACGCCGGGTCAGCCGTGTGAACCCGACGAGGTCGGCGAAGCAGACGGCGAGCCGCCGGTCGACCATCTCCTCGTCGTCGGCGGCCTGCACGACCCGCCCGGTCGCGGCGGCGAGCTGGCGCCGCCAGACGTACACGATGAACTCCTCCAGCTCGGGCAGGAGCAGCTCGATCAGCGGATACGTCACCTCGGTGCGCGTCATTCCGGGCTCGGGCGGCTCGGTCAGCCCCTCCAGGAAGGAGTCGATCTGCCACTCGGCCAAACGGGCGGTGGTCTGCCCCGTGGACCGCGCCACCTGCACGGCCATCGCCTCGCTCAGCAGCCCCGCCTCGACAAGGCCGGCGAGCCGGCGCAGCGCGAGTACGTCCGCCTCCGTCAGCGCCTTGGCCTGTCCGATGTCGGCGAAACCCATCGCCCGCCAGAAACGGGACGCGAGTTCCATGGAGACACCGGCGCTGCGGGCGGCCTGAAAAGGGGTGTAGCGCCGCTCGGCGCCGAGGATGAGCTGTTCGAGGCGCAGGGCGAGCGGGTCCTCACCGGGGTCGGCGTCCTGCCCGTACACCCGGCTGGCCGCCGTGTCGGAGCCCGTGTCGTCGACGGTCACGCCTGCTGCCCTTCCGATCTGTCACGGTCAGATATCGACCGCCCTCAACGATACGGCTTCGCTCCGCCAGGTCCAGCAGGGACGACGTACCCGGTGTTGGTGTGACCCCACTGGGGGCCACGCCCCCAGACCCCCCTACGGCCCTGAACGGGCCTCGTTCCCAAGCGCCGGACGGGCTGAAAACGCCGCCCGGCACCGGGAAATGCGTTCAGGCCGGCCGCAGGTGCACGACGTCCCCCGCCCCCACCGGCTCCTGCACCCCCTCCCCCGTGGCGAGCACCAACCTTCCGTCCCCGTCCACGGCAACCGCCTCGCCCACGATGGACCGGTCCCCCGGCAACTCTGCCCGCACCGTCCGCCCCAACGTCGCGCACCCCGCCGCATACGTCTCCTGGAGCCCGGACGACACCGGGTCCCCCTCCACCGACCGCCACCGCACGTACCACTGCTCCAGCGACCGCAGCACCGCCCTCAGCAGCGGATCCCGGTCCGTCCCCACCGCCCCGGCCAGCGCCAGCGACCCCGCCGTCGGCACCGGCAGCTCGTCCTCGCGCAGGGTGACGTTGATGCCGATGCCGATCACCACACCGTCCGCACCGGCGCGCTCCGCGAGGATCCCGCCCGCCTTGCGCTCCGCGCCCCCCACGTTCACCAGCAGGTCATTGGGCCACTTGAGTGACGTGTCGACGCCCGCGGCACGTGACAGGCCCGTCGCCACCGCGACCCCGGTGAGCAGCGGCAGCCAGCCCCAGCGGGCCACCGGGACCTGCGTCGGCTTCAGCAGCACGGAGAAGAAGAGCCCGGAACGCGCGGGCGCCGTCCACTGCCGGTCCAGCCGGCCGCGCCCGGCGGTCTGCTCCTCGGCGAGCAGGATCACGCCCTCTGCTGCCTTGCCCGCGGTCGCCAGGGCGACCAGGTCCGCGTTGGTTGAGCCGGTACTCCGCACCACGTTCACGTCGGACCACAGACTGCCCTCGCGCACGAGGGCCCTGCGCAGGCCGGCGACGTTCAGAGGGGGGCGGTCGAGGTCGGACCAGCGGTCCGACCTCGGCTCACCGTGCCCGTCGGGCGGGTTACCTTCACCGTTCGGTGGCGTCTCCATCATGCAAGCAACACTAGATTTGACACCCTCCATCCCGCAGAGTGGGGATGGATTCCAGCCCCTGAAGGCTGAGGTTCACAGGCGCTCGACCGCTCTCGCGATGTCACCTCTCCGGCGTGTCCCGCCGCGACATCTTGAGCATATGGGTGGCCGCGCGCTCACGTGACATCTTCTGGAGATCTTCCCTGCCCCTCTGTGAAGAGGAGAGGAGTGTGGTAAACGCCGCACTGCCGATGGGTAGGCACGCCACTACGCTACGGATGAGTAGCCACCCCCCCCTTCTGAGCACGTCACTCTTTGCAGGGAGCCGCATCCCGATGGCCGAGCCGGTACAGCCGCAGCAGATCGACATCCACACCACCGCGGGCAAGCTCGCCGACCTGCAGCGCCGCGTCGAGGCGGCGACGCACGCCGGCTCGGGACGGGCTGTCGAGAAGCAGCACGCCAAGGGCAAACTGACGGCCCGTGAGCGGATCGAACTGCTCCTCGACGAGGACTCGTTCGTGGAGCTGGACGAGTTCGCCACCCACCGCTCGACCAACTTCGGGCTGGAGAACAACCGCCCGTACGGAGACGGTGTGGTGACCGGTTACGGCACCGTCGACGGCCGTCCGATCGCCGTGTTCTCGCAGGACTTCACCGTGTTCGGCGGCGCGCTGGGCGAGGTGTACGGCCAGAAGATCGTCAAGGTCATGGACTTCGCGCTGAAGACCGGCTGTCCGGTGATCGGCATCAACGACTCGGGCGGCGCGCGTATCCAGGAGGGCGTGGCGTCCCTGGGCGCGTACGGCGAGATCTTCCGCCGCAACACCCACGCGTCCGGGGTCATCCCGCAGATCTCGCTCGTCGTGGGCCCCTGCGCCGGCGGCGCCGTGTACTCGCCGGCCATCACCGACTTCACGGTCATGGTCGACCAGACCTCGCACATGTTCATCACCGGCCCGGACGTCATCAAGACGGTCACCGGCGAGGACGTCGGCATGGAGGAGCTGGGCGGCGCCCGCACCCACAACTCCGCCTCGGGCGTGGCCCATCACATGGCCGGCGACGAGAAGGACGCCATCGAGTACGTCAAGCAGCTGCTGTCGTACCTGCCGTCCAACAACCTCAGCGAGCCCCCGCTGTTCCCGGAGGAGGCGGACCTCGCCGTCACGGACGAGGACCGCGAGCTGGACGTCCTGATCCCGGACAGCGCGAACCAGCCGTACGACATGCACACGGTGATCGAACACGTCCTGGACGACGCCGAGTTCTTCGAGACGCAGTCCCTGTTCGCGCCGAACATCCTCACCGGGTTCGGCCGGGTGGAGGGCCGTCCGGTCGGTGTGGTCGCCAACCAGCCGATGCAGTTCGCGGGCTGCCTCGACATCGACGCCTCGGAGAAGGCGGCCCGCTTCGTCCGTACGTGCGACGCCTTCAACGTCCCGGTCCTCACCTTCGTGGACGTCCCCGGCTTCCTGCCGGGTGTCGACCAGGAGCACACGGGCATCATCCGCAGGGGCGCGAAGCTGATCTACGCCTACGCGGAGGCGACCGTCCCGCTGATCACGGTCATCACCCGCAAGGCCTTCGGCGGCGCCTACGACGTCATGGGCTCCAAGCACCTGGGGGCCGACCTCAACCTCGCCTGGCCGACCGCCCAGATCGCCGTGATGGGCGCCCAGGGCGCGGTCAACATCCTGCACCGCCGCACGATCGCCGAGGCGGAGGCGAACGGTGAGGATCCGGACGTGGTCCGCGCCCGGCTGATCCAAGAGTACGAGGACCACCTCCTCAACCCCTACATCGCGGCCGAGCGTGGCTACGTCGACGCGGTGATCCTGCCGTCCGACACCCGCCGCCAGGTCGTACGGGGCCTGCGCCAGCTCCGTACGAAGCGCGAGTCCCTGCCCCCGAAGAAGCACGGCAACATCCCCCTCTAGACCGCCCGGACCGTTCAGGAGCCGTTGTGAACATCAAGGTCGTACGGGGCAATCCGACCCCCGAGGAGCTCGCCGCCGCCCTGGCGGTGGTCCGGGCCCGCGCAGTGGCGGCGCCCTCCACCCCGCCCGGCGCACCGGGCACGAAGGACGCCTGGGCGGACCCGGCAAGAATCGCCACCCAGCACCTGCCCCACCCCGGCCCATCGTCCTGGACCCGCACCTACTGGCCGGGCTGAGCGCCCCAAAGGGGCGCGAGGAACCGCGCACGGAAGGACAGGAAAGGGCGCCAATCTGAGTACGTCTACTCAGGCGCCCCGGCCCGCCAAGCCCCACGCTGGTGGCATGCTGTGGTCCGACCCCGAGAACGAGCCGCCGAAGGAACTGCGCGACGCGCAGCAGATGCTTCGGCGGCTCGGGTTTCTCATGGCGCTGGCCATGCTGCTCGCGATGATCGTGCTCGGCGTGCTGTAGGGCCTGTCCGGAGCCCGAACCCCGCCGATACCCTGGCCGCATGACCGATCAGCCGCGCCGCCGTCTCGTGCTCGCCTCCCAGTCCCCCGCCCGGCTCAACCTGCTCAGGCAGGCCGGACTCGACCCCGAGGTGATCGTCAGCGGGTTCGACGAGGACGCCGTGACCGCGCCGACCCCGGCCGAACTGGCCCTCGTCCTGGCCGAGGCCAAGGCCGCCGTGGTGGCCGCGCTGCCCGAGGCGCACGGCGCGCTGGTGATCGGCTGCGACTCCGTCCTCGACCTCGACGGCGAGGCGTACGGCAAGCCCGCCGACGCCGAGGAGGCCACCGCCCGCTGGAAGTCGATGCGCGGCCGGACGGGCACCCTGGAGACCGGGCACTGCGTCCACGACACGGCGACGGGACGCGTCGTGTCCGCCACCGCGTCCACCGTGGTCCGTTTCGGCGAGCCGACGGACGAGGAGATCGCCGCGTACGTCGCCTCGGGCGAGCCGCTCCACGTCGCCGGGGCGTTCACCCTCGACGGCCGCTCGGCACCGTTCATCGACGGCATCGACGGCGGCCACGGCAACGTCATCGGCATCAGCCTGCCCCTGGTGCGCAAGCTGCTCGCCGAACTGGGCGTCGGCATCACGGAGTTGTGGACGCCCCGGGAGGTGTAGCGCTCAGGGGGTGCTGGGGGCCGGCGGGGGCGCCAGCGGGGAGGCGTCCTCGGGGGCGTCGGGGGTCTCGTGGGTCTCGGTCGCGGTGGGGTTCTGCTTGTCGTACGTCATCAGCAGGAGCACCACCAGCGTCAGCACCACGACCATGGTCAGGAACGCCGGCACGCCCACCAGCCCCCAGGCGAACGCCCCCAGCAGCGCGTGCACCACGGCCACACTGATCAGCAGGATGCGGCCGAGCCCGGCCGGGGAGCGGTCGCGCCAGGCGACGAGCAGGGCCACCACGCCGCACAGCGCGAAGTAGAGACCGAAGACCACGCCGCCGACCTTCGAGGACACGGACATCATGTCCGGGTCGAGGCCGGCGAGGGACATCCGCTGGTTGTCGGCCACGATCCCCAGGAACCAGTTCAGCGCGGCTATACCGAACGCCTCCACGAAGAGGACGATCGCGACGATCCATGCCACCGGTCTGCGGACCACCGGCCCCCACCCACTTTCGACTGCGCGCGGGCACCGCGCAGGGCGCCGCACGAGGAAGGCTGTTGTTACCACTAGTACGTTCGGTTGGTACTACGTTCGGTACATCGTGAACGCTACTAACCGGTAAACGTGCGGACAAGGGTTCGGGGGAGGTTCCTCGGCGGGCAAAGAATCATTGGGCCGTTCGTAGGGTGTCCACAAAGAATCCGAGTGGGCCGCAGCACGCTCTCACAGAGACCTTGACCACATCAGGGGGCTAGGGTTTCCCGATGGAGTCCCGTGTACATAGGTGCGACAAGGGATTTCACGGGTAGGGCGAGCCTCGCATCACGCTCCGTGTGGGCAAGCTCACCAGTGGGGACGGGTCGATGCGCCGTGTCGGCAGTCCCTAAACTCGGCTTGTTTCAAGGAGGGAGCCTCAATCGTGCGCAAGGTGCTCATCGCCAACCGTGGCGAAATCGCTGTCCGCGTTGCCCGGGCCTGCCAGGATGCCGGGATCGCGAGCGTGGCCGTGTACGCCGAGCCGGACCGGGACGCGCTTCATGTGCGTGCCGCGGACGAGGCGTTCGCCCTGGGCGGTGACACCCCGGCGAGCAGTTATCTCGACATCGCCAAGGTGCTGCAGGCCGCCAAGGACTCAGGGGCGGACGCGATCCATCCCGGATACGGCTTCCTCTCGGAGAACGCCGACTTCGCCCAGGCAGTCATCGACGCCGGCCTGACCTGGATCGGCCCGCCCCCGCAGGCCATCCGTGACCTCGGCGACAAGGTCGCCGCCCGGCACATCGCCCAGCGTGCCGGCGCCCCCCTGGTCGCCGGCACCCCCGACCCGGTCTCCGGCGCGGACGAGGTCGTCGCCTTCGCCGAGCAGCACGGTCTGCCGATCGCGATCAAGGCCGCCTTCGGCGGTGGCGGACGCGGTCTGAAGGTCGCCCGCACCCTCGAAGAGGTGCCGGAGCTGTACGACTCGGCGGTCCGCGAGGCCGTGGCCGCGTTCGGGCGCGGCGAGTGCTTCGTCGAGCGCTACCTCGACAAGCCCCGGCACGTGGAGACCCAGTGCCTGGCCGACTCCCACGGCAACGTGGTCGTCGTGTCGACGCGTGACTGCTCACTCCAGCGGCGCCACCAGAAGCTGGTGGAGGAGGCCCCGGCACCGTTCCTCTCCGAGGCGCAGGTGGCGGAGCTGTACGCGTCCTCCAAGGCGATCCTGAAGGAGGCCGGCTACGTCGGCGCCGGGACCGTCGAGTTCCTGGTCGGCACGGACGGCACGATCTCCTTCCTGGAGGTCAACACGCGTCTGCAGGTCGAGCACCCGGTCACCGAGGAGGTCGCCGGCATCGACCTCGTGCGCGAGATGTTCCGTATCGCCGACGGCGAGGAACTCGGTTACGGCGACCCCGAACTGCGTGGTCACTCCTTCGAGTTCCGGATCAACGGCGAGGACCCGGGCCGCGGCTTCCTGCCCGCCCCCGGCACCGTCACCACCTTCGCCCCGCCCTCGGGCCCCGGTGTCCGCCTCGACGCGGGCGTCGAGTCCGGCAGCGTGATCGGTCCGGCGTGGGACTCGCTCCTCGCCAAGCTGATCGTCACCGGCGCCACCCGCGCCCAGGCCCTCCAGCGGGCGGCCCGCGCGCTGGCCGAGTTCCAGGTCGAGGGCATGGCCACCGCCATCCCCTTCCACCGCGCGGTGGTCGTCGACCCCGCGTTCGCACCCGAACTCACCGGCTCCGACGCCCCGTTCACGATCCACACGCGGTGGATCGAGACCGAGTTCGCCAACGAGATCCCGGCCTTCGCCGCGCCCGCCGACATCGAGGCGGACGAGGAGGCGGGCCGCGAGACCGTGGTCGTCGAGGTCGGCGGCAAGCGCCTGGAGGTCTCCCTCCCGATCTCCCTCGGTATGTCCCTGGCCCGCACCGGTCTCGCGGCCGGCGCCAAGCCGAAGCGCCGCGCCGCCAAGAAGACCGGCCCGGCAGCCTCCGGCGACGCCCTCGCCTCGCCCATGCAGGGCACGATCGTCAAGGTCGCGGTCGAGGAGGGCCAGGAGGTCAAGGAGGGCGACCTGATCGTCGTCCTGGAGGCCATGAAGATGGAGCAGCCCCTCAACGCCCACAAGGCCGGCACCATCAAGGGCCTCGCCGCCGAGGTCGGCGCCTCCCTCACCTCGGGCGCTCCCATCTGCGAGATCAAGGACTGAGTGGTCCTACGGAGTTCCGAAGCGCCCGGTGGACCGAGCAGTCGGTCCGCCGGGCGCTTCGTCGCTCTCCACCCGATGGCATCCTGGGTGCAGGCCGACCCGGTACGGGAGTCGGGCGAGAGGGCAGGTGAGCGGGATGGTGGGCACAGCCTCGCAGGAGGCGACCTCACGGGAGGCGGCGGAGGACGGGGGCGCCGTGCCGCCGCGCGCCATGCGTGCGGACGCCCGCCGCAACTACGAGCGGCTGCTCGCCGAGGCGCGTTCCGCCTTCGCCGAGCACGGGGCCGACGCCTCCCTGGAGGACGTGGCACGGCGCGCCGGAGTCGGTATCGGCACGCTCTACCGCCACTTCCCCAACCGGCACGCCCTGCTGAGCGCGGTCTTCGAGGACGCGGTGAGCGACCTGCTGGCCCGCTCCCGCGAACTGCTGACCGCCCCGGAGCCGTGCGCCGCGCTGGTGACCTGGCTGCGCGAGATCGTCACGCACGCCGGTGAGTACCGCGGCCTGGCACGGGCGCTCATGTCGGTGTCGTCCGACGCCGACTCGGCCCTGGCCAGGTGCAGCAACCCGATGCGGGAGGCGGGCGCGGCCCTGCTCGCCCGCGCCCAGCAGGCCGGCACCCTGCGCACCGATGTCTCCATCGGCGACCTGCTCCAGCTCACCAACGCCATCGCGCTGGCGGCCGAGGAGACCCCGGACGACCCGGACCTCGCCGACCGCCTCCTGACCCTGACACTGCGGGGCCTGAAGGCCGTACCCCGGTAACCCGGTTGGCCCCGGTTACCCGGTTCGTACGACGGTCAGCGGCGGCGGAGGTCCGCCACCCTGGCTCGTTCCCGCTCGCGCTCACCGGGTCCGCCGGGCTGCTCGCCCAGCATCGTGCCGCGCAGCGGATGGCCCGCCGAGCCGCCGGGCAGCTGGCCCCGGCGCGGGTTGGGAAGCGGCACGTCCCGGCGCTGTTGGCGGGTCGGGACGTGCTCACCGCCCTGCGGCCCGTTTCCCGGGGAACTGTTGCCCGAGCCCGACGATCCGGCCACGGCGATCTGCACTCCCTGGTCGGCCAGGGCCTGGAGCTCCGTACCGGCGCGGTCGTCGTGGACGGGCGGTTCGTCGGTGACGAGGCGGGTGATCACATCCGTGGGCACGGTCTGGAACATGGTGTCCGAACCGAGCTTGGTGTGATCGGCGAGCACGACGACCTCGGCGGCGGCCTGCACCAGCGCGCGGTCGACGGACGCCGACAGCATGTTGGAGGTGGACAGCCCGCGTTCGGCCGTGAGCCCGCTTCCGGAGAGGAAGGCCTTGGACACCCGCAGCCCGTGCAGGGACTGCTCGGCACCGCTGCCGACCAGGGCGTAGTTGGAACCGCGCAGAGTGCCACCGGTCATCACGACCTCCACTCTGTTCGCGTGGGCCAACGCCTGAGCCACCAACAGGGAGTTGGTGACGACGGTCAGCCCGGGGACCCGCGCGAGCCGGCGTGCCAGCTCCTGCGTGGTGGTCCCCGCCCCGACCACGATGGCCTCGCCCTCTTCGACGAAGCTCGCGGCGAGGTCGGCGATGGCCGTCTTCTCGGCGGTCGCGAGATGGGATTTCTGCGGAAAGCCGGATTCTCGCGTGAACCCGCCCGGCAATACCGCACCGCCATGCCGGCGGTCGAGGAGTCCTTCTGCCTCCAGTGCGCGCACGTCCCGCCGTACGGTCACTTCGGAGGTCTGGACGACGCGGGCGAGCTCACGGAGCGACACAGCTCCATTGGCACGCACCATTTCGAGGATCAATTGACGACGTTCTGCAGCGAACACGAAACTGACAGTAACCCCAAGGACCGTCTGCTTTCAGCAGTTTGCGCCGAATAGCAGAAGTTGTTCGCATGGAGGTACGCGAAGTGGTATACGCGCCTATCTCCTCTGCCTATGCCACAGGAATGGGCAGCAAATCCCCGTGACCAGCCGGAAGTTGCCCTCTCCGGCGCCTCCCCGGCACCTCCCGGCCGTCAGGCCTCGCCCGCCGCCTTGCGCGTGTGAAGCTGCCGGGCGACCTCGGCGATCGATCCCGAAAGGGACGGATAGACCGTGAACGCGTTCGCGATCTGCTCGACCGTCAGATTGTTGTCGACGGCGATCGAGATCGGGTGGATGAGTTCGGAGGCGCGCGGCGACACGACGCACCCGCCCACGACAATCCCGGTACCGGGCCGGCACATGAGCTTGACGAAACCGTCCCGGATGCCCATCATCTTCGCGCGCGGATTGCGCAGCAGCGGCAGTTTGACGACCACGGCCTCGATCTTCCCGGCGTCGACATCGGCCTGGGTGTAGCCGACGGTGGCGATCTCGGGGTCGGTGAAGACGTTGGAGGAGACGGTCTTCAGGTTCAGGGGGGCCACCGCGTCGCCGAGGAAGTGGTACATGGCGATACGGCCCTGCATGGCGGCGACGGACGCGAGGGCGAAGACGCCGGTCACGTCACCGGCGGCGTACACGCCCGGGGCTGTCGTCCGCGACACCTTGTCGGTCCAGATGTGCCCGGAGTCGCGGAGCTTGACCCCGGCCTCCTCCAGGCCCATTCCGGCGCTGTTGGGAATCGCGCCGACGGCCATCAGACAGTGCGAGCCGCTGATAACCCGCCCGTCGGAGAGGGTGACCTCGACCCGGTCGCCGACGCGCTTGGCGGACTCGGCGCGGGAGCGGGCCATGACGTTCATGCCACGGCGCCGGAAGACCTCTTCGAGGACGGCGGCGGCGTCGGGGTCCTCACCCGGCAGCACGCGGTCACGGGAGGAGACGAGGGTGACCTTGGACCCGAGGGCCTGATAGGCACCGGCGAACTCGGCTCCGGTCACACCGGACCCGACCACGATGAGTTCCTCGGGCAGCTCGGTGAGGTCGTAGACCTGGGTCCAGTTGAGGATGCGCTCACCGTCGGGCTGCGCGTCTTCCAGCTCACGCGGGTGTCCGCCGGTGGCGATCAGCACGGCGTCGGCGACGAGTGTCTCCTCGCTGCCGTCCACGGCCCGTACGACGACCTTGCGGGAGCCGTCGACGCCCTGGAGGCCGTCGAGCCGCCCGCGCCCGCGCAGGACGCGTGCGCCGGCCCGGGTGACGGAGGCGGTGATGTCGTGCGACTGGGCGAGGGCGAGGCGCTTCACCCGTCGGTTGACCTTGCCGAGGTCGACGCCTACGACGCGGGCGGCCTGTTTGTCGGGTGGGGTGTCGTCCGCGACGATGATCCCCAGCTCCTCGTACGAGGAGTCGAAGGTGGTCATCACCTCGGCCGTGGCGATCAGGGTCTTCGACGGTACGCAGTCGGTGAGCACCGACGCCCCGCCCAGACCGTCGCAGTCGACGACGGTCACCTCCGCGCCGAGCTGCGCTGCCACCAGCGCCGCTTCGTAGCCGCCGGGTCCGCCACCAATGATCACGATCCGAGTCACATACCCCATTGTCCCGTACGCGCCGGGGTGCCGATGCCACGGGGCCCCCGCACGGGTCCCGGGGCGCGTGCCAGGGGGACGGCCGACGGGTGCGGCACGGGCGAGGACGGACGTCTGTACGGGTGCGGGAGAGGCGTGTGCTGCCGGAGTGACGGCCGTGTCCGCTGCCGTACTCTCGATCCATGTCGCTCTACGCCGCCTACGCCGGCAATCTCGACGCCCGGCTCATGACGCGCCGCGCACCGCACTCGCCGCTGCGCGCCACCGGCTGGCTGACCGGCTGGCGGCTGACGTTCGGCGGCGAGCACATGGGCTGGGAGGGCGCCCTCCCGACGATCGTCGAGGCACCGCGCTCCCAGGTCTTCGTCGCCCTGTACGAGATCGCCCCGCTCGACGAGGACTCCCTGGACCGCTGGGAGGGCGTGGGCCTCGACATCTACCGCCGGATGCGGTTGCGCGTGGACACGCTGGAGGGCGAGGAACCGGCGTGGGTGTACGTCCTCAACGGATACGAGGGCGGCCTGCCGTCGGCCCGGAACCTGGGTGAGATCGCCGACGCGGCGGAGTCGGCGGGGGCGCCGCACGACTATGTGATGGAACTGAGAAAACGTCCCTGTTGAAAGCCGTCGGCCGCGTGCCGTTGGAAACGACAGGACAACGATCGCCATCCCGTGACCTCCCTCATCTACGCGCGTAGGCTCGAACCGGATACCCTCATGCGCGTGAACGCATCTCTTCTTCCGGACGACATCCAGGGCGACCCCTACTCCGCCGCCGACGCCGCCGCCGCGCGCCTGCGCGAGCTCACGGGCGCCGAGACCCACGACGTCGCCCTCGTGATGGGCTCCGGCTGGGCACCGGCCGTGGACGCCCTGGGCGACCCCGAGGCCGAGCTCCAGGTCACCGACCTGCCCGGCTTCCCGCCGTCGGCGGTCGAGGGCCATGGCGGCAAGATCCGCTCGTACCGGATCGGTGACAAGCGCGCGCTGGTCTTCCTGGGCCGCACGCACTACTACGAGGGCCGGGGCGTCGCGTCCGTGGCGCACGGTGTCCGTACCGCCGTGGCCGCCGGCTGCAAGACCATCGTCCTGACCAACGGCTGCGGCGGGCTGCGCGCCGACATGCGCCCCGGCCAGCCGGTCCTGATCAGCGACCACATCAACCTCACGGCGACGTCCCCGATCGTCGGCGCGAACTTCGTCGACCTGACGGACCTGTACTCGCCGCGGCTGCGTGCCCTGTGCAAGGAGATCGACCCGAGCCTTGAGGAGGGCGTGTACGCCCAGTTCACGGGCCCCCACTACGAGACGCCGGCGGAGATCCGGATGGCGCGGACCATCGGCGCGGACCTGGTCGGGATGTCGACGGTGCTGGAGGCGATCGCGGCTCGCGAGGCCGGCGCCGAGATCCTGGGCATCTCCCTGGTGACGAACCTCGCGGCGGGGATGACGGGGGAGCCCCTGAACCACGAGGAGGTCCTCCAGGCGGGCCGCGACAGCGCGACACGCATGGGCGCCCTCCTGACCCAGGTCCTGGACCGCCTGTAACGCTTGGTCAGCCCCCGAACCTCCCGCATTTCCAGCCCGTCTGGGGGTCCCCCCTCTGGGGGAGTTTGAGGACGAGCGCGTTCAGCGCGAACGGGGGGTCTGGGGGCGCAGCCCCCAGGGACAGGATGGGACGGGTAGGGGCGGCGGGGGCGACGACAATGGCCCCGCACCCGACCACGCAAGGCAACGCACCACCACAACGAGAGGCACCGACGTGCACGACGACGAACTCATCGCACGCGCCAAGGCGTGGCTGGCCGAGGACCCCGACGCCGAAACCCGTGAGGAACTCGCCAAGCTCATCGACGCCCAGGACCTCCCCGAACTCACCACCCGCTTCACCGGCACCCTCCAGTTCGGCACCGCGGGCCTCCGCGGCGAACTCGGCGCCGGCCCCATGCGCATGAACCGCTCGGTCGTCATCCGCGCCGCCGCCGGCCTCGCCGCGTATCTCAGGGCGAAGGGCCGGACCGACGGCCTCGTCGTCATCGGCTACGACGCCCGCCACAAGTCGGCGGACTTCGCCCAGGACACCGCCGCCGTGATGACCGGAGCCGGTCTCAGGGCAGCCGTCCTCCCCCGCCCCCTCCCCACCCCCGTACTCGCGTTCGCCATAAGGCACCTCGGCGCCGTCGCGGGCGTGGAGGTCACCGCCAGCCACAACCCGCCCCGCGACAACGGCTACAAGGTGTACCTGGGCGACGGTTCCCAGATCGTCCCGCCCGCCGACGCCGAGATCGCCGCCGAGATCGACGCCGTACGCGCGCTGAACGACGTACCGCGCCCGGAAACCGGCTGGGAAACCCTCGACGACACGGTCCTGAACGCCTACCTGGCCCGTACGGACGCCGTTCTCACCCCCGGCTCGCCCCGTACCGCCCGCACGGTCTACACCGCGATGCACGGCGTCGGCCGGGAGACCCTCCTCGCGGCCTTCGCCCGGGCCGGTTTCCCCGCCCCCGAGCTGGTCGCCGAACAGGCCGACCCCGACCCGGACTTCCCGACCGTCGCCTTCCCGAACCCGGAAGAGCCCGGCGCGATGGACCTCGCCTTCGCGAAGGCCCGCGAGACGAACCCGGACCTGATCATCGCGAACGACCCGGACGCGGACCGTTGCGCCGTGGCCGTACCGGGCGGCGACGGCTGGCGCATGCTGCGCGGCGACGAGGTGGGCGCCCTCCTCGCCACCCACCTGGTCCGGCACGGAGCGCGGGGCACGTTCGCCGAGTCGATCGTCTCCTCGTCCCTCCTCGGCCGGATCGCCGAGAAGGCGGGTCTGCCGTACGAGGAGACCCTGACCGGCTTCAAGTGGATCGCCCGCGTCGACGGCCTGCGCTACGGCTACGAGGAGGCCCTCGGCTACTGCGTGGACCCCGAGGGTGTACGCGACAAGGACGGCATCACCGCCGCGCTCGCCATCACGGAACTCGCCTCCGAGCTGAAGTCCGAGGGCCGTACGCTCCTCGACCTGCTCGACGACATCGCCGTCGAGCACGGTCTGCACGCCACGGACCAGCTCTCGGTCCGCGTCGAGGACCTGTCGGTGATCGCGAACGCCATGGGCCGGCTGCGCGAGCAGCCCCCGACCCACCTCGCGGGCCTGGCGATCACGAAGGCCGAGGACCTCACGCGGGGCACGGAGACGCTCCCGCCCACGGACGGCCTGCGCTACACGCTCGACGGCGCCCGCGTCATCGTCCGCCCCAGCGGTACGGAGCCCAAACTGAAGTGCTACCTGGAGGTCGTCCTCCCGGTGG
Source organism: Streptomyces kryoterrae (assembly GCF_054072135.1). Taxonomy (NCBI): domain Bacteria; kingdom Bacillati; phylum Actinomycetota; class Actinomycetes; order Kitasatosporales; family Streptomycetaceae; genus Streptomyces; species Streptomyces kryoterrae. The sequence continues at coordinate 3,689,743 of NZ_CM133358.1, forward strand.
CCACGCACGCGGATCTCCCGGCGGCCCGCGCGAAGGCGACGGACCTGCTGGAGACGATCAAGCGGGACCTGTCCACGGCGGCGGGCATCTGAGCCGCGGCCGACCGGACGCCGTCCGGCCCTGATTCACCGGGTGTTGGGCTGCCGGATGCTCCCCGGCTGCTCGTCCCCTCCGCACCCGTCCCATCCTGGAACGGCGGCACGGATGCCTTCCTCGCCCCCCTTGGAGGGCATCCGCCTCCAGGCGCCCGCCGCCCCTCTCACACCCTGGCGGGCTGCCGATGCCGTGCACAGGCCGGTCGTGGGGTGCGGTCACACATGAGTCAGCCGCATCTCGCGGCCGGCCCACGCGCTTACGGCGTCCGGTGACGATCGCGTTTCACACCCGCATGAGATAGCTGAAACCCGTGTCCGGGCCGACGCAGGACTGAAGAGTGAGGTCGCCCCAGTAGAGGCCGTGGGAGGGGGTACCGCGGCCGGGTGAGACATGGCGGGCGTACACGCGGTACTCGAACGTGCCGCGTGGTGTCGTGGCCGTGACGACCGTGCCCAGGGGCAGTTCGGCGAACCGGTCGAACCCGCAGTAGTCGTGGCCCACGACGACGGCGGTCCGTAGCGCGAAGCCGTCCTCCGTCGTCCCGAGGTCGGGCCCCGTCCACTGCACGGCGTCCCGGCACCTGTCCACCTCCTCCTGCCCGCCCCGGACGACACGGGCCGACCAGGAGCCGATCCGGAGGGTGGTCGAACCGTCACGGCTGCGCCCGTCGGGCGTCTCGGCGCGGGGTGCCTCGGTGGGTGTGGCGCGGAGGCGCGGGGCAACGGACGGGGACGCCGTGGGTGACGAGGCCGGCAGTGCCGCCTCCGGCGACCCGGTGGACGCGGTCCGGGACGGTGTGGGGTGGGGCGTGGGGTCGGTGGTGGCGGTCGTGGGAGCCGGGTCGGCCGGCACCTCCTCGGGGGGCGGCGGTGCGGGAGCGGAGCGCCCGGCCGGGTCCTCCGGCTCCCGCTCGGCGGACGGGAGAGCGGAGGGAAGCACGGACGGGGCGGACGCCGGCGGGGCCGCCAAGGGCTCGTCGGACCCTCCGGGGACGGCACAGCCCGCAAGGGCGACGGCCGCGACAAATCCCAGGAAGGCCGCGGCGGTCGCCCGGCCACGGTGCGGGGCGCCTCGGGAGGGAACGCCTCCGGGCGGTTGGACGGACCGGCCGCCGATCACCGGCCGCCGTCTGCCCGTGAGCGAGGTGTCACCGGCGTCGGACGGTGCGACGGCCGTTCCGGAGCGGGACCTGACGTTCATGGGTGGACTCCTCACCTGCTCGGCCGCGGCTCGAACGCCCCTCGTTCGCCTATCCGAAGCGTCCGTTGACGTAGTCCGTCGTGCGTGGATCCTGCGGGTTGTCGAACATCGCGCGTGTGGTGCCGTGTTCGACGATGAGGCCGGGAGTGCCCTGTTCGGCGAGGAAGAACGCGCACTGGTCGGAGACGCGGGCCGCCTGCTGCATGTTGTGGGTGACGATCACGATGGTGACCTCTTCGGACAGCTCGTGGATCGTCTCCTCGATGCGGCGGGTGGAGGTGGGGTCCAGGGCGGAGCACGGCTCGTCCATGAGGAGGACCCTCGGGCGTACCGCCAGCGACCGCGCGATGCACAGGCGCTGCTGCTGGCCACCGGAGAGCGCGCCGCCGGGCTGCCGGAGCCGGTCGCGGACCTCTTTCCACAGGCCCGCCTTGGTCAGGCACTCCTCGACGAGTACGTCCTTCTCGTCGCGGGAGGCCCTGATGCCGCCCAGCTTGAGGCCCGCGGTGACGTTGTCGTAGATCGACATCGCCGGGAAGGGGTTGGGCTTCTGGAAGACCATGCCGATCTGACGGCGGGCGTGGGTGATGCGGCGGCCCCGGTCGTAGATGTCCTCGCCGTCGAGCAGCACCCGGCCCGAGAGGGAGGCGGAGCCGATCAGTTCGTGCATGCGGTTGAGGATCCGCAGGAAGGTGGACTTGCCGCAGCCGGACGGGCCGATGAGCGCGGTGACCTTGCGGGCGGGCATGGAGAGGGACACCTGCTCCAGGACCTTGTGATCACCGAACCAGGCCGAGATGGAGTCGGCCTCCAGGGTGGCCGGGTTGCTCGCCGGGGTGTCGGCGGGCCTGCTCGTCCGCACGGTCTCCAGCTTCACCGTCGGGGCATGGACCGCGTCGACGAGCGTGTCGTTGGTGTCGGACATGATGGGTGAACTCCTCGTCGGTCAGAGCAGGTTGGGCAGCAGCCGGGTGGCGGCGCCGGAGACGGCGAGGCCGAGGGCGGCCAGTACGGGCACGCTGACGACCCAGGTCTGCCAGCGGCCCCACACGCGGTACGCGGCCATGGTGAGCAGGGCCGCGGCGAGCAGCGCCTGCGACCAGAGGAAGACCGGGAGCCAGGCCCCGTCCTCGGTGCCCATGGCCTGCTCGGCCTCACCGATCCAGGCGAGCGTCAGCGGGCGGGGCGGGCTGGGCTGGGCGTCACTCGTCAGGGTGGCGTCGAGGCGGAGGGTGCCCGAGGGCGTGTAGGGCGATCCGTCGGCCGTCACGAGCGTGAGCCGGCCCTCGCCCTCCTTGAGGGTGGCCGGCAGCGGGTCACCCTCGCGGCGGATGCCCGAGACCTCGTAGACGGCCGTGCCCTGACCGGTCGTCACCCGGATCTCGGTGCCGACGGGCAGCTTGCGCAGCTCGTTGAACGGGCTGCCGTACCCCCACTGGCGGCCCATGATCAGGCTGGTGCCCGCCTGCCCAGGCAACGGGGTGTCCCGGCGGTGGCCGGGGCCGGACATCAGCACCCCGGAGGTGGTGCCCTCCCCGACGACCTCCTTCAGGCCCAGCACGGGGATGCGCAGCAGCGCGACGGGCGCACCCGGCCGCAGCATCTTGCCGTCGTACGTCTGCTGGCCCACCGGGGCGGTGCCGAGGGCGAGTTGACGCCGGAGTTCGTCGTAGGCGGTCTGCTGGTCGCGGCTGTGCTGGAGGTGGCCCACGAGGGTCAGGTTGGCCGCGAAACCGAGCAGCAGCGCCGCGAGCAGGCACATCGCCGCCCCGGCGAACGCGAAGCCGGGGCGCTCGACCCGGGGTCGCCCCGAGGCGGGCCGGGGCTCGGGTGCGGGCGCCGGCACCGGCGGCGCGGCGGCCGGCGGGGGCGGGGACAACACGGTCACGGGGTGCGCTCCTGTGGAGAGGTATGGGGTGGCGAAACGACAGGTACGGGCGGCGGGACGGTGGCCCGCCGCCCGTGCTCCGTCTGCTGTGAGGGCCTGTCCGGCGGATCAGGTCGGAGGGAAGCAACGGTGCCTCTTCGGCGAACGTGAGCGGGGCTTGGTACGTGCAGCTGCAAGGCGGAGGAGGGCGTCGACGCGATGGGGGTCCCCCCGGTCGAGCGAAGCCGAGAGTGGGGGGTCGGCAACCGACGACAACGCCGCTGGGGGTCCCCCCTCTGGGGGAGTGCGTACCAAGCCCCGCGTCTCCGGCATGATCCGCCGGACAGGCCCTAGGGGCGGGGCTCGCCGAAGGTCAGCAGCCCGTTGCGGCGGCCGAACCTGACGGCGAAGATGCCGGCCGCGAGGAGGACGACGGCGCCGATGCCGGAGAACAGCGCGATCCGGCTGCCGGTGGAGGCGAGGCCGCCCTGGGGCGAGGTGCCGCCGGTACCACTGGTGCCACCGGTCGTGCCGGACGTGCCGTCACCGCCGGTCGTGCCGGACGTCGTACCGGAGGTGTCGCCCGAACCGCCGTCGGTCGCGTCGTCGGTGGGGTCGGCGGTCGGGTCGTCCGTGGGATCGTCCGTCGGGTCACCGGTCGGGTCGTCGGTCGCGGTCGGCGACGGGGACTCGGACGGCTCGGGGACGGTGAAGGCGACCGTGTCGACTTCGCCGCACCTCGGGGTCACCTTCCATGCGTTGTTCCCGCCGACCGCGTCGTCCGGAACCTTCAGGGATGCCCAGCTCACCGTGCCGTTCGCGTCGGCCGTGGCAGCCGGGAACGCGGTGTCGTTCCCGTTGAGGGCGACGGCGTACGGCGTGCCCACCGTGCAGCCGCGGAGGATGAGCTTCACCTCCTGGCCGCGCTGCAGCTCGGGGTTGACGGGCAGCCGCTCCCCCGAGGCGTTCTGCATCTCGAATCGCGGCGCCTGCACGGTCACGTCTCTGGACGCGGACTCGGAGACCGCCCACTTGGTGGTGTCCGTGGGTGTGAAGCGGGCGACGATCCTGTGCGGTCCCTCGGTCAGCGCCGATGTCTTGAGATCGGCCTTCCCGCCGGCGACCGTGGCCTGTCCCAGCGACGTCTCACCGTCCAGGAACGCCACGGTGCCCGCCGCCTCCGCGGGGCCGACGGTCGCGCTGAGCGTCACCTCCTGGCCGGGCTCGGGAGTGGAGGGGCTGTACGTCAGCTCGGTGGTGGTGGCCTCGGCGCCCTCACCGACCACCCAGTTGTCGCCGGTGACGGTGATCTTCTGGGTCCAGTACGGGTCGCCGGGCACCCAGTCCTCGGGGGCGGGGCTCAGGTCGAAGGGGTCCACGCACCGTACGCGCAGTTCGTACGTGCCGTCGCCCGCGATGACTCCGGCCAGGTCGGCCACGGCCATCCCCGGGTTGTCCTCCGCCTTCAGCGAGACAGCCGACGTCGCCTCACTGAAGGGCGCTCCCGCGCTGATCCCGTTCAGCGCTGTCACCTCGGTGGTGCCGTCGGCCTTGACCACGTACAGGCGGAGGAAGTTGTTCCAGTTGAGTTCCTCGACCGTGGTGTCGGGGCACTTGCCGGGGATTCCGATGGAACCGGCGAAGGGCTGCGGATCGCTCAGCCTGCCGGTGGCGGGCTCCATGGTGAACTCCCCGACGGACGCCGCCCGGGCTGACTGGCTCTGGAACGCGACCAGGGTCACCAGGCCCGCGGCGAGCACGGCACAGACGGCCATGATCGCGGCGACTCTTCGGAACGGATGTGGCACTGTCATTGCGGTTGCCCCCCGAGGGACGGTTGACGGACGGAAAACAGGACAGCGCGTGGGGCCGGGCACCTGGAGGGTGCCCGGCCGTCACGCGGAGGTCAGGTGGCGGTCAACGGCTACCGGTTGCCGGTGAGGTTGGTGTCACCGCAGCTGGACGCCCCGGAGTCGGCGCTGAGGTCACCGAAGCCGTAGGTCTTGATGGTGGCGAGGTTCGCGCAGACCTGGGAGGTGGCACCGACGAAGGCACGGACGATGGTCGGGTCGGCGGTCGCCCCGGTGATCTTGGTGCTCGGGACGACGTTGTAGACGTCACGGGCGAAGAAGAAGTTCGGGTTGAGCTCGATGGCCGTGCCCGTACCGGTGGTCGGGGCCGTGCCCTCGATGCCGCGCAGACGCGACTCACCGCGACGGTTCGGGACGTTCGGGAGGGTCTTGCCCTGGGCGAGCCACTGCGCGACCGACATCGGCATGATCTGGGTGCCGTTGGCGATCGCCGCACCGTTGTGCTCCTGCACCGTGTCGTCGACGCAGCCGGCGGCCTTGGCCGTGGCGATCTGCGCCTCGGTCACGCCGATGGAGGTCAGCCAGTACGTCCGGGTGCCCGAACCGCTCTGCGGCAGCAGCGCCTTGGAGACCGTCTGGGTGGCGCCGGAGGCGTTCACGAAGGCGCACGTCTGGTAGATGGAGGCGAGCTGCGCCTTCGTCAGGTTCGTCGGCAGCGTGCTGCCCAGGTCCGTGGCGTAGGTGACCGCGTCCTTGCCGAACGGGATGAAGGTGAGGTTCGTGCCCGCGGTGGACGGGCCGCGCGAGGAACGGGCGAAGTCGACACAGTCCGCCGTCGTCGTGTCGGCGACCTCGGCGTTCAGCCTGTCGATGCCGGCGGACGAGCCGTTCGGGCGGACGATGTTCGCACAGTGCGGGCTCGTCGCGGGGTCCTTGGGGGTGATCGTGGTGGTGGCACCGGTGGGCGGGACGGCGTCCCACGAACCGATGATCTTGTTGCCACTGGCGTCGACGGCGACCTCGCCAAGGCCGTTCACCACGTACTGCGTGGTGTCCGAGCCGACGCCCGCCAGGGCACGCCACGAGGGAGTCGAGTAGTCCGCAGAGGCAGGGGTGGACAGGACACCGACACCGAGGGCGGCAGCACCGAGAACCGCGGCGCCGACCTTGGCGCGAGACTTGACGTTCACTTCTGAACTCCTCGTTTTCGAATTTCGAAGACTGGACGTTCGACCTGAATCCGGATTTCTTTTGCGACCGACCCGTCGACCGGTCACCGCACACATTTCCAGTAATTCCGCACGGCGACCACCAATTCCCGAAGAGGGAAAGGTTACGGGAAAGCTTCCTAGGTGTCTCCTAGGGAGTCCGGCGCTGCGCGAAATACAGCATTATCGGACCTGAAAGACCCGCTGCTCCACCCACGAGCAGGACGACGAGAAGAACCCAGCGGACAATTCCGAGAATCCCTCCCGGGGTGACCCCGCCCTGGGATTCCGCGACGTTCTGCTGCGGCCCCGTGGAGGGTGGCGGGGAGCCGCCCGCTGCGACGGGCCGCGACGCCGACGGACTGGCGTCACCACCGCCGCCCGTCACGCTGCCGCCCGTCGCGCCTCCGCTCGTTCCGCCGACGGCCGCCCCACCGGAGGTGCCTCCTCCGGTGTCCGCCCCGCCCGCGAGACCCCCGGAGCCGCCGGAGCCCGGATCGCCGGCCGGCGGATCCTCCGAGACCGCTCCGCGCTCCAGGTCGTCAGCGGCGGCCTCGGCCTGCTGTCGCAGCTTCGCCGTCAACGGCGCGTAACCGGGAGGCAGTTGGCCCGCCGACAGGCCCGGCGTCTGGCCCGATCCCGCCGCGAACCTGATGAACTGCGCGTAGGCTTCGCGGGATTCGGCGTCCTGGTTCACGGAGGCCGCCGCGTACGTCACCACCGTGAGCGGGTACGCCTGGCCCTTGGCCCGCGCCGGGTCGGGCTCGAGGACCGAGGCGTTCTCGGACGACGGCCGCATGGCGTCGACGCCGGCCAGCAGTGTGTCGGTCGAGGGCTTCACGAAACGGCCGTCCGCGTTGGGCAGGGCGGCCACGTTCAGTCCGTAGCGCTTCGCCGACGCGGCTTCGACGATGGCCATGACGGCGTGCCGGCCCGGGTAGATCTGCTCCTCGACAAGTTTCGGGGCCGGCGACTGCAACTCGTTCTGCATGATGGTGCGGCCGTTGGATCCCCGGCGGGCGCGCACGGCGCCGTCGTGGAGGTCGGCCGAGTACGGAGCGAGGTCAAGGATTCCGTAGTCGAGAGGATGGGCTCCGCCCGCGGCCAGCGCCGCAGCCCGCGTCTCGTCACTCTTGGGGTAACTGTTCAGGGCCGTGTTCTTGTCCAGACCCGTGAAGTAGGAGTTCAGCCGCATTCCCCATGGGTCTTTCTTTCCGGCGAGAAATTCACGAGCTTCCGTGTCCGACCGGAGCCAGTTCCAGACCAGCCGTGCGGTGTCGGAGCTCCCGAGGGGGACCACGAGGCTCATGGGTTCACCCGGCAAATTCTCCGGGAATTCCGGGTTCAGTTTCCGGAATTCCGGATCCTTGGTGTAGTACTGCGGGTTCCCTTTCAGATGTGCCGGAACGGGAACGGCCTGCGGTACGTCCCCCACGTAGGAGTGGGTGAGCATCTTGGCCACGAGCCGCGGGTTCAGTTTCATTTCCTGCACCACGCCGGACGGGCCTTCCACGAAGAAGGCGATCGCCAGAGCGGACACGGCCACCGGTGCGTGCACGACGGACGGTCCGCCCTCCGGCTCGGCCACCGGGTCGACCGTGAAGCCCAGCAAGGGCGTCTCGCTCGTCGTGTTCGCCACCTGGCCTCTGGCGTCCTCCTCGCCCGCCGAGTTGAAGCCGAAGGTGCTCGCCGTGGACGTGCACAGCTTCGGCTGCCACGACGTGACGGCGTCCGTGACCAGTTCGGAGCCGACCGTGGGCCGCTCCGGCTGACCCTCCGGGCAGAACTGGCCGACCGGCAGGAAGTCCAGGCGGAAGACGATTCTCTGAGCCCAGTTCGTCGCGGACAGCGGAGAGGTGTTGAGGCTGTTACTGCTGGGGTTGAGGACTTCCTGGCCGTTCGCCTCGTGATTGCCCCGCGGCACGACCACCAGCCAGCAGGACCGCGGAGCCGGGGTGCCGCCCGCGGGCGCCGTGTTCACTCCACAGCCGAGGTAGTCCGACTGGACCCCGTCCTGCAGCTCGAACTCCACTTCGCCCGTGCCGTTGGCGAACGTACGGGTGGCCGCCTGCTCGTTGCTGTCGAGCGGGCTGAAGTAGGTGTAGTCGTCCGAGCGGGTGGTGGCCGGTTTCCCGGTGGCGGGGCGGAACGGGACGAAGGCGCCCGCGCCCGTGTACTGCTTCTCCCCCGGATCGTAGGCCGACCCGTTGTCGACTCTCCGCGTACCGGTGAAGGTGCCCGGGACGAGCCCGGTCCCGTACTCGCACTGGTCACGGGTGGGACCGGTCGGATCGTCCCCCCAGCACTGCATGATCTGCAGGTAGTCGGCGTTGAAGCCGGTGTCCGGAAGCGTCGGCGCCCCGCCCTCCCAGCTCACCCGAACGCCCTGGGAGCGCAGGTTCTTCGTCTGGTGGACGGTCACCCGCAGGCCGGAGAAGTCGTCGTACGCGCCCTTCCGTCCCGTCAGTGTCAGCGCGGAGCCCTCCGTCCCGTCCGCCGCCGAGGCAGGCGTGGTGGCGGGTGCCACGGGGAGCAGGGCCAGCACGAGTCCGGCCAGCAGGGCGCCCACGGCCGCGACGACGCGGGGCCGGGTCGCGGCGGTCACAGCACGCCTCCCCGGCGGCGCGTGCGGTTGGCCAGCAGACGTCCGACCAGGGGTGGTCCGACGACGACGCCGAGCAGGAGCAGGGCCGACAGTGCCATCAGCGCCGTGCGCAGGCCGAGGGCGTCGCCTGAGCCGAGGGCGACGGGGCTGGCGACGACCGAGGTGTCGCCGGCGCCCTGACCTGTGCCGACCACCTCACCGGTGTCGGGGTCGACGACGGCTGCGCCCGTCGTGGTTCCCGTTGCTCCGCCGGTCGTGCCCGCCGTGCCGGCGCCGGTGGTGCCGGTGGTGCCGCCCGTCGTACCCGTACCCGTACCGCCCGTCGCACTCGTGCCGCCCGTGGTGCCGGCCGTACCGCCCGTCGTACCCGTGCCGCCCGTGGTGCCGGAGCCGCCCGAACCGGTGCCGCCGGTGGTCCCGGTCCCGCTCGGGGCGGTGGGCGTCTTGGCTCCGCCGGTGCCCGTGGAGCACTGGTCCGAGCCCTTCTTGTCGCACGCCGCCGGGTAGGGGGCGTTGTCGATCAGAAGGTTCTTGCCGCCGGAGAACGTCGGGTTGTTGCACTTGTTGATGTCGATGCCCGCCGTTTCGGCGCCGGGGATCTTCCGCGTCTGGGCCATGGCGGCTTCCACCAGGTTCTTCGGAAGCGGCGAGTAGCCGAGCCGGTCGGCCTGCTGCTGGCCCTCGCAGAGGAAGTAGTTGTTGAACGCGCTGAGTGTCCTGCCCTTGTCCTTGGTGAAGTTCGCCTCCTCCTTGGTCGGGACGATCATGTAGCTGTAGCTGGACAGCGGGTAGGTCCGCCGGTCGCCGTACGTGTACACCCCGTCCAGGTTCTGGGTCAGGTAGTTCGCGGAGCGCGGGTCGTTGTTGATCTGCGCCTTGGTCAGCGCGACGGCCACACCCGACGCGGTCGGCTCGACGTAGTAGCCGGACCTGTTGAGGACCTTGGCGACCGGGAAACCCGCGTTCCGGGCGTACGAGTACTCGACGTACGTGATGGCGCCGTCTGCCTGCGACTGCTTGGTGTAGCCCGCGACGCCGAGCGAGCCGGACTGGGCGACGAAGCCGGAGCCCGGGATGTTCGGGAAGTACGACGTCAGACCGCAGGGCGTGGGCTTGCCGGCCCGCTTGCAGTAGTCGTTCCACAGGGCGCTGTGCTGCTTGGACATCCACAGGGTGAACTGCGCGGTCGTACCGGAGCCGTCGGAGCGGACGACCGGGACGATCCGGCGGGCCGGGAGCGCCAGCCTGGGGTTGTCCGCCTTGATCTCCGGCGCGTTCCACTGCTTGAGCCTGCCGGTGAAGATCTTGGTCAGGACGTCCCCGGACAACCGGAGGTTGGTGACCCGCTTGCCCCCGATGTTCAGGTTGTACATGAACGACGTACCGCCGGCGACGATCGGCATGTAGGCGAACTTTCGCGCGGGCGGCGGGTCCAGCTGGCCGAACTCGGTGAGGCCGTACGGGATCTCGGAGACGCCGAAGTCCGAGGTGCCGTTCGCGAACTGGGTACGGCCGACCGACGAGCCCACCGACGCGTAGTTCACGGTCATGCCCTGCTGGCGGACGTTGCGGCGCCACTGCTCGATCGCGTTGGCGCTCCACGTCGAGCCGGAGCCGCTGATCTTGGTGTAGGTGGCGGCGTCGGCGCCCGGGGGGTTGACGGCCAGCAGCGCGCAGACCAGTGCGACGACCAGCGCCGACGCCTGGTACACGCGCATGCCGCGTGGACGACGGACGGGTGCGGATATCACGTGGTGCTCCTCGTCGATGCGGGACTGGTCGAGGCGGGGCCGGTCGTCGGCCGGCCGGAGGCCGCTTTCGCCGCGAAGCGCTGCGCGTCGCGGCGGGAGGTCCTGACCCGGTGGTGTTCCTGGCGGCGGGTCAGCTTGCCCGGTCCGCGGCCGCCGGCGATGCGGGCGGCGACGAACAGCACGAGCACCAGCACCAGCAGCACCGCGGCGGTGCCGAAGCCGCGGGCGACGTAGGTGGGCTCGGGGTTCTCGACGAGCTTGAAGGCCGCGAGGGGCAGCGACACCATCGGGTCGTGAAACGGGTCGGAGTTGAACTCCTGGGTGAAGCCGGCGGTCAGCAGGACCGGCGAGGTCTCGCCCACACCGCGCGCGGTCCCCAGGATGACCGCCGTGGTCAGTCCGGACCGGGAGGTGGGCAGCACCACGTGCCAGACCGTGCGCCACCGTGAGGTGCCGAGCGCGTACGACGCCTCGCGCAGCGTGCCGGGGACCAGCCGGATCACCATGTCCGACGCGCGGATGATGATCGGCAGCATCATCACGGAGATGGCGAGCGCGGCGGCGAGGCCGGACTGGTCGAAGCCGAGGGTCAGGATGAAGGTCGCGTAGATGAACAGGCCCGCCACGATGGACGGCAACGCTGTCATCGCCTCGACGATCGTGCGGACGAACCGGCTGAAGGCGCCCGGGACCTCGTTGAGGAAGACCGCGCACACCAGCCCGGTCGGTATGCAGAAGAACAGGGCGATGGAGATCTGCCACAGCGTGCCGACGATCGCGTGCAGGATGCCGCCGGCGGTGAGCGGCTCGACCGGACCCGCGTCGGCCATCGACTCGGTGTAGAAGTTCAGGTGCGGCAGCGCCTCACGGCCCTCGTAGAGGGTGTAGACGACCACGAATCCCAGGACGGCCAGCATCACCAGGCCGAGGCTCTGCACGACAGCGGCGGCCACCCGGTCGCGGACCGCGGGGCCGTCCTCGTCGAAGGAGACCAGGAGCGCGTACAGGCCCATGAAGAGCACGTACGCGATGACGAGGAAGCCCAGGACGCCGTTGAAGGGCAGCAGCCGGTCGAACATCACCCAGGTGATGGCGAGGGACGCGGCGGCGGCACCCGTCATGGCGTACACGTCGGTGGCGCGCAGCGTGGAGAGGTTGCGGCGCGGTTCTCCGCGCGTCGACCTGCCGTCGGACCGGTGTCCGGGAAGTTCGGTGGCCGGGGCCGGGGCCGGGGCCGGGGCCGGTTCTTTCGGCGGGCCCGCGGGGCTCTGTGGTGCGGTGACGGTCATCGGGCGCGGTCTCCTCAGGAGTCGCTCGTCGCGCCGGAACGGCTGCGGGCGACGATCGACGAAGCGGCGAAGTTGACGACGAGGGTCATCAGGAAGAGCGCGAGGCCTGCGGCCATCAGCGCCGACATGCCCAGGGGGGACGCCTCGCCGTAGCGCAGGGCGATCAGGGACGAGACCGAGCTGGTGCCGTTCTGCAGGATGTGCGGCTGGATCACGAACACCGGCGAGATGATCAGGACCACTGCGATGGTCTCGCCGAGCGCCCGGCCCAGGCCCAGCATGGTGCCGCCGATCATTCCGCCCTTGCCGAAGGGCAGGACGACGCTGCGGATCATGCCCCAGCGGTTGGCGCCGAGGGCGTACGCCCCCTCCCGTTCTCCGACCGGGGCCTGCGAGAACACCTCACGGACCACCGAGCAGATGATCGGCGCGACCATCAAGGACACGACCATGCCCGCGATGAAGGTGGAGGAGGTGTAGACCGTGGCCGTGGCGAGCGGGTCTGCCGGGTCGGTGCCGTCGACCTTGAAGAGCGGGATCCACCCGAAGTAGGTCGAGATCCAGCGCGACAGGGTGAGCACATGCCCCTGGAAGTAGAACAGGCCCCACAGTCCGTAGACGACCGACGGCACGGCGGCCATCAGGTCGACGACACTGACCAGGGTCTGGCGGATCCTCGGCGGCGCGTACTCGGAGATGTAGAGCGCGGTGCCGAGCGCCAGCGGTACGGCGAACAGGATCGCGACCATGGCGATCAGCACCGTCCCGACGAGCACCGCCGCGATCCCGAACTTGCCCCCTTCGGGCTCCCACACCTCGGTGGTGACGAAGTCCCACTTCGCGAGCGACAGCGCCTGCCAGGCCCGGTACGTCAGAAAGCCACCGACCAGCAGCATGATCGCGAGGACCAGGCCGCCACCGCCGCGCAGAATGCCCCTGAACACGCGGTCGGGCACACCCCTGTCGGGGTGCAGGCGTCTCGGCGGGTCGTCCGCCGGAGCCATAGGTCGCTCAAAGATTCGAGTCGTCACACAGGACGACACTCCTGAGGCGTCATGGACACCCGCTCACGCGCATGTGAACGAGGTGCTCCCGCCAGGCAACTTCCAATGTCGACGTGAACGCGGCGACAAGAAACAAATAAGGGCCGACGCTCGCCGGCATGGCGGGCCTCGACCCCTTGGTACGAAATATCCACTTACCGCGAATTGACGCAAACCGTCCGAGCCGTCAGCCCGGCCCTCTCAGCCGGCGTCGTCCCACGAAATCACCCCACCCGACCCGAGTGCGGCCAACAGCATCCGGAACCGCTCATAAGCGGCCTGGCAGGTCGAGTGACGCTCGTAAGAGCGCGCGGACACGGCCACCGCACCCCCCGTGCGATCACGCAACCGCCAGACCCATCCACTGCCCCCCGTCGTGTGGTGCACCGCGCCCGGTAACCCCCCGATGTCGGTACACATTCGATCGAAGGCGGCACGGCACTCCTCGTAGTCCCGGTACGCCCTTGCGGCCACGGCGATCACCCGCCCGTTCGTGGCGGTCAGCCGCCACGAGTAAGTGCCATCTGCACCTATGTCTATGTGACAGCGCGTGCCCGGTGCGGCCGCGCCCCCCATTCTTGTCGCCATCCATCCCCACTCCTGTTTCCCCATATCAGGAAGCCGCATGAGTCGACGCTGGTTCGTCGGTCATGCGGCATCCGCAGGTTACTGAGACAAGAGAGGAACGTGATCCACTCATGGGGGATGTTTCACCCGGAAGTTGCCCCTCGTTCACACGCCGGACCACCGGATCACCATAGGGCGAAGCGCCCCGCCCTGACGAGGCACGGTACGCGTAGGTGGTCGCCAGGTCCGCTGAAATTTGAATCGAATTTCCCCTTCGGCTTTCCACGCAACCGGCTCACCAGATATTCACCCGCATTCCCTTCCCCAGGAAATTACGGGCCTGTTTGAACCGCATACGGAAACGTTCCGAAATCTCCGGTCAACGAGTACGCTGCACACGTCAATTCGGGCCTGCCGGTGGGAAATTGACAGGCCGTGGCATTCACATTGGGGAATTCGCATGCGTATGAACTCAAGCGTCGCCGCAGCCTGTGGCGTCGTGGCCCTGACCGCCCTCGCCGTGCCGGCCGCACACGCGGACGAGCAGTTCGGTGACACCGAGATCACCGGTGTGGTCGTCAACGACGGCGCCCCCGTCGTGGTCGGCACCGGTGCGAGAACCGTCACCGTCGAGGTCACCGCGGCCGACCCGGCGGGTCTCGAACAGATCAGCGCCAGGCTCTACCACGGCTCCTTCAGCGCTCCGGACAGCAGCGTGGCCCCGGCGGCCGCCTGCGGTCCGACGTCCGCCACGACGACCACCTGCACCCTGACCTTCGCCCTCACCCCGGGCACGGTCCCGGCCGCCGGCTCGCTGGCCGGCGGCTGGAGCGTCAGCGCCTACGCGATCGCGGCCGACAGCGACGCCGTGTTCCGGGACGACGCGGCCTCGTTCACCATGCTGCGCGCCACCGAGGTGAGCGTCGACACCACCCCCAAGCCGGTGAAGTGGGGCCGCAACCTCACCGTCACGGGCGGTGTGACCCACGCGGACTGGACGACCGGCACGTCCGTCGCCGCCGAGGCCGGCCTGCCCGCGACCCTGGAGTTCCGCCCGCGGGGCAGCAGCGCCTACTGCGCCCTCAAGACCGTCCGGACCGCCGCGGACGGCACCCTCTCCACCACCGTCCGCGCGTACGCCGACGGCTACTACCGCTGGTCCTACGCCGGTACGGCCACCACCGCGGCCGCGGCCTCCCCGGCCACCTTCGTCAACGTGGTGGGCTGACTCCCGTACGAGCTGCGCCGGGTTCCCCGCAGGGGCGGCCCGGCGCCGTGATGTCGTACGCCCGTTTCACGGTCACCTCGCCCGGTGAGGCGACCGCCTTCTCCCGCGCCTCCCCCAGCCGGCCGGGTCGTCCATGATCTGCCCCGTCTCAGCGCGCCGCCACCAACGCCACCACCCACGCCGCCGCCAGCACCGCGGCCAGCGGCCAGAGCGGCCGTCCCCGTTCCGTCGCGTCGCTCTCGCCGGTCGGCCGCAGGTCGGCGTCGAGGCGCATGGCGGTCAGTTCGGCGGCCAGGGCGTCGTACGGATGGGTCAGCCCCCGGCGTCGCTGGAGCCGGCCCCAACGGGGCGCGAAGACCGACCAGGCGCCGTCCTGCCAGTCGATCTTCAGTTCCAGCGACCGGCGGCGTACGAAACGGAGATCGTCCCAGGGCACATGTCGGGTCCCGCGCAGCCCGTTGATCCAGATGCCGGACCGGTCGGCCGTGACGCGCCAGGCGAGCTTCATGGAGACGTTGGCCGCGCCGAACAGCCCGAGCAGGAGGAGGAACACCAGCTGCCACGTCGAGTGGCCGGGCTCGTAGATCCAGTCCAGGGCCAGCCACAGGCCCCACAACACGGGAAGCACGGTGCCCAGCCAGTCCAGCCACCCCGCCCGCCATCGCCGTACCTTGCCGACCGCCTCCTGCTGCCCGGCCAACTCCCGCCCCTGAAGCTCCAGTCGGAGACTGTCGACGGCGTGTTCGCGGTGCCGGGCCACGCGTCTGCGACTCGCGTCCGGCGACAGCGGCCGGACCGGCCCCGCCGACCACTCCGTCAGCGGCGGCTGCTCGGGATCCTCGTCGGCGCTGACGACGAGCACCTCGGCGCCGTCGAAGGGAGCGCCGTAGAGAACGGCTTCCCGGACCGGCCCGAGGGTGTCGTCGTCAAGACCGAGAAGCACCCGCCGAAGCTCGTCGTCACCGTCCCCGCCGGCCTGGTCCTCCGCAACCCCGTCGCCCTCGCCCTCGTCCTCTTCCTCTTCCTCGTCGTCCTCGTCGAAGGAGGTGAGGTCGACGGTGAACAGGGGCCGCTCGGCGCCGAGGTCGTCGGCGGCGTACACCTCCGTACCGCCCTGCGCGTCGTCCCGGACGAGGACGCGCAGCACCGGCACCGGAGCCCCGCGCAGCGCGCCCGCCCGCTGCCGGCCGAGCCATGCCGAGGCCAGCGCGGTCACCCCGAGGCCGGCCAGGAAGACGGTGACGACCCAGGCGCCCTCCTGGTCCTCGGCCGAGCCCCAGAGACCGGCGGTGCTCCCGGTCAGCACACCGAGCCCGAGCACGAGGAACCCCAGCGCGAACAGCAACCGCCCGCGCCGTACGGGAACGTCGGAGCCAGGCACGGGCACGGCGACGCCCCCGGCAGCCGCCACGGCCCGCTCCAGCTGCTCACCGCGCGCCCGCAGCCGCACGGCCACGACAGCCCAGGAGCCGACCACGACCACCACTCCGAAGCCGGTCAGCGCCCACGACTTCGCGGAGGCCTCCGCGGCGAGGGCGAGCAGCAGCAGAGGCGCGCCGACCCACACGAGCTCGGGCCGGGCGAGCACCCACAGCACGTACACCGCGAACCCGGCGGCGACGAACGGCCACAGACCGCCGGCCATGGCCACCAGGGCACCCACGCACAGCACCAGGGTGGCGAGGCCGGCCGCGATGGAGCGGCGTACCCGGAGGAAGGTCCAGCGCGGTGGCAGCGCGGCCGACCAGCCCGCCGCGCGGACGGTGGTCCAGTCGCGGCAGCCGTCGGGTATGGAGGCGGAGGGCAGCCGCAACGACTCGTCGGGGAAGGCCACGCGGGTCAGCCGACCGCGAGCAGAATCGCCAGCAGAACCGCACCAGCGGCAGCGGGCGCCATGATCTCGTACGCCCATTTCACGGTGACCTCGCCCTGTGAGGTGGCCGCCTCCCCCCGGGCCTCCCGCAGCCGGCCCAGGTCGTCCATGATCTGGTCGGTCTGGGCGCGGGTCGGACCGGACGGCACCAGGGGCGTCCGTCCGGCGGTGCCCCCGGCCTCGCGGGTCTGGCGCATCATGGCCCGGTTGGCCCGCTTGCGGGCACGCAGCGAGACGGGGACGGCCCAGAGCTGGTACTTCGCACCGGACTCGACGACGACCTCGTTCGAGAAGCCCGACCGGAACCCGGCGACGGCGCCCCAGGGCAGCACGACGGTCCGGAACGGGTTGCGCACGCGCAGCCGGTGGTCATTGGCCAGCACGACGGGCCGCAGCGTGAAGGCGATCACCAGCGGTACGACGAGGAGCAGCGTGGCGAGCGCCAGCCACGGGATCCGCCCGTGGCCGACGAACAGCGCGTCACCGCCGAGCCAGGCCGCGATCCCGAGCAGCAGCGCTCCGGCCACGAGGGCGGAGGTCGACCGGTAGACCCGGTCGGGAGACTCTGGCTGCGTAGGGCCCTGCACGGGCGACGGGTGGTCCGGGGTCGTCATGCCCCCGATTCTGCCCGACGCGCCGAACACCGCCTATTCCAGCCCGTCCGGCCTGTTCCGGCCCGTCCGGCGTTTGAGGACGAGCGCCTTCAGCGCGAAGGGGGGTCCAGGGGCACAGCTCCTGGGGACGGGACGGGACGGGACGGGTAGGGGCGGCGGGGGCGAAACAAACCCCGGCTCGGCGATTTCCCGGGCTGTACAGCCGCTACGCGCGTAGATATGCTCGGCTTGTGACCATGCCCACCACTGCATCCACCGCACTCCCGCTCAAGGACGTGACCGCGTCCGACAGCACACTGCGCCGCTACCTTCACGGGCTGCCCGGCGTCGACGCGGTCGGCCTGGAGGCGCGCGCCGCCTCCCTCGGCACGCGTTCCATCAAGACGACCGCCAAGGCGTACGCCATCGACCTGGCCATCTCGATGGTCGACCTGACGACGCTGGAGGGCGCGGACACCCCCGGCAAGGTCCGGTCGCTCGGCGCCAAGGCGGTCCGCCCCGACCCGACCGACCGCACGGCCCCCGCCACGGCCGCCGTCTGTGTCTACCCCGACATGGTGGCCGTCGCGAAGGAGGCCGTCGCCGGGTCCACCGTCAAGGTCGCCTCCGTCGCCACCGCGTTCCCCGCCGGCCGCGCCGCCCTCGGCGTGAAGCTGGCCGACGTGCGTGACGCCGTCGCCGCCGGCGCCGACGAGATCGACATGGTCATCGACCGCGGCGCCTTCCTCGCGGGCCACTACCTGAAGGTGTACGAGGAGATCGTCGCCGTGAAGGAGGCCTGCGGGGCGTCCGCCCGGCTCAAGGTCATCTTCGAGACCGGCGAGCTGTCGACGTACGACAACATCCGGCGCGCCTCCTGGCTCGGCATGATCGCCGGGGCCGATTTCATCAAGACGTCCACCGGCAAGGTGGCGGTGAACGCGACGCCCTCGAACACCCTCCTGATGCTGGAGGCCGTACGCGACTTCCGCGCGCAGACCGGCATCCAGGTGGGCGTGAAGCCGGCCGGTGGTATCCGTACCACCAAGGACGCGGTGAAGTTCCTGGTCGTGGTCAACGAGACCGTGGGCGAGGACTGGCTCGACAACCACTGGTTCCGCTTCGGCGCCTCCTCGCTGCTCAACGACCTGCTGATGCAGCGCCAGAAGCTGGCCACCGGCCGCTACTCCGGCCCCGACTACGTGACGGTGGACTGATCACCATGACCATCGAGAAGCGGTCATCCGCATTCGAGTACGCACCGGCGCCCGAGTCCCGCGCCGTCGTCGACATCGCCCCCTCCTACGGCCTGTTCATCGACGGCGAGTTCACCGAGGCCGCCGAGGGCAGGGTCTTCAAGACCGTCTCCCCCTCCACCGAGGAGGTCCTCGCCGAGGTCGCCCAGGCGGGCGAGGCGGACGTCGAGCGCGCGGTGAAGGCCGCCCGCAAGGCCTTCGAGAAGTGGTCGGCGCTCCCGGGCTCCGAGCGCGCCAAGTACCTCTTCCGCATCGCCCGCATCATCCAGGAGCGCTCCCGCGAGCTGGCCGTCCTGGAGACCCTGGACAACGGCAAGCCCATCAAGGAGACGCGCGACGCGGATCTCCCGCTGGTCGCCGCGCACTTCTTCTACTACGCGGGCTGGGCCGACAAGCTCGGCCACGCCGGCTTCGGCGCGAACCCGAAGCCGCTGGGCGTCGCGGGCCAGGTCATCCCCTGGAACTTCCCGCTCCTGATGCTGGCCTGGAAGATCGCCCCGGCCCTGGCGACCGGCAACACGGTCGTCCTGAAGCCCGCGGAGACCACTCCGCTGTCGGCGTTGTTCTTCGCGGACATCTGCCGTCAGGCGGGCCTGCCCAAGGGCGTCGTCAACATCCTTCCCGGGTACGGCGACACGGGAGCCGCGCTCGTCGCGCACCCGGACGTCAACAAGGTCGCGTTCACCGGGTCGACGGCCGTCGGCAAGGAGATCGCGCGCACCGTCGCCGGCACCCGCAAGAAGCTCACCCTCGAACTGGGCGGCAAGGGCGCGAACATCGTCTTCGACGACGCGCCCATCGACCAGGCCGTCGAGGGCATCGTCACCGGCATCTTCTTCAACCAGGGCCAGGTCTGCTGCGCGGGCTCCCGGCTCCTCGTACAGGAGTCGATCCAGGACGAGTTGCTCGACTCGCTCAAGCGCCGTCTCTCCACGCTCCGCCTCGGCGACCCGCTGGACAAGAACACCGACATCGGCGCGATCAACTCCGCCGAGCAGCTCGCCCGCATCACCTCGCTCGTCGCGGCGGGCGAGGCGGAGGGCGCCGAGCGCTGGTCCCCGGCCTGCGAACTCCCCTCCTCCGGCTACTGGTTCGCCCCGACGCTCTTCACGAACGTCACCCAGGCGCACACCATCGCCCGCGACGAGATC
Organism: Streptomyces kryoterrae; assembly: GCF_054072135.1. Classification (NCBI taxonomy): domain Bacteria; kingdom Bacillati; phylum Actinomycetota; class Actinomycetes; order Kitasatosporales; family Streptomycetaceae; genus Streptomyces; species Streptomyces kryoterrae. The sequence continues at coordinate 3,709,281 of NZ_CM133358.1, forward strand.
TTCGGCCCGGTGCTCTCGGTCCTCACCTTCCGCACCCCGGACGAGGCCGTCGCCAAGGCCAACAACACCCAGTACGGCCTGTCGGCGGGCATCTGGACGGAGAAGGGTTCGCGGATCCTCGCCGTGGCCAACAAGCTGCGCGCCGGCGTCGTCTGGTCCAACACGTTCAACAAGTTCGACCCCACCTCGCCGTTCGGCGGCTACAAGGAGTCGGGCTTCGGCCGCGAGGGCGGTCGCCACGGCCTGGAGGCGTACCTCGATGTCTGACCCCCGAGTGGACACACGGCCGGACGCACGTCTGTCCGTCTTCAAGACCTACAAGCTGTACGTGGGCGGGAAGTTCCCGCGTTCCGAGAGCGGCCGGGTGTACGAGGTGAGCGACGCGAAGGGCAACTGGGTGGCGAACGCGCCCCTGTCCTCCCGCAAGGACGCCCGTGACGCGGTCGTCGCCGCGCGCAAGGCGTTCGGCGGCTGGGCCGGGGCCACGGCGTACAACCGCGGTCAGATCCTCTACCGCGTCGCCGAGATGCTGGAGGGCCGCAAGGAGCAGTTCGTCCGGGAGGTCGCCGAGGCGGAGAGCCTGTCGAAGCCGAAGGCCACCGCACAGGTGGACGCGGCGATCGACCGCTGGGTCTGGTACGCGGGCTGGACGGACAAGATCGCCCAGGTCGTCGGCGGCGGAAACCCGGTCGCGGGACCGTACTTCAACCTCTCCTCCCCCGAGCCGACCGGCGTGGTCGTCGTCCTCGCCCCCCAGGAGTCGTCGTTCCTGGGCCTGGTGTCGGTGCTCGCCCCGGTGATCGCCACCGGCAACACGGCGATCGTGGTCGCCAGCGAGAGGTCCCCGCTTCCCGCGCTCTCCCTCGGCGAGGTCCTGGCCACCTCGGACGTACCCGGCGGAGTCGTCAACATCCTCTCCGGCCGTACGGCGGAGATCACCCCGTCCCTGGCCGCGCACCAGGACGTCAACGCGATCGACCTGGCGGGCGCGGACGAGGTCCTCGCGAAGGAGCTGGAGATCGCGGCGGCCGACAACCTCAAGCGCGTTCTCCGTCCACAGACTGTGGACAACGCACAGTGGTTCGCCACACCTGGCACGGAACGCATGACCGCCTTCCTGGAGACGAAGACGGTCTGGCACCCGACGGGTTCCCTGGGCGCGTCGGGTTCCTCGTACTGACGGACAGCCTGACCGACAAACTGACCGACGGCCGCTGCCGCTGAAGCCGAGGGCCGCGCCTCCCACCGTCCGGGGAGGCGCGGCCCTCTTCTTCTGTCGCCGGGCGGGCGTTCAGCCGCCCAGCAGCCCCGCGGCCTGCCCCAGCACCGGGATGCTGCCGATGGACTGCGCCTGCGCGACCGGGCCGGTCAGGGCCTGGGAGGTCAGGGGCTGGAAGTCGGCGAGCTGGGTGCCCACGCCGTTGTCGAGCGGGTCGACGCCCGTACCGGCGAGGGGGTTGGGCTTGAGGCCCTGGACCGCCCCCGTGACATAACCGACCGAGCCGGTGAGCGCCGCGAGGCCCGACTGGGGGTCGATGTTCCCCAGCGAGGTGGTGGGGTTGGTGCGAACGACGTCCACCGCGGGTCCGCCCTCGGCGGCGGAGGCCGTCGCGGCGCCCGCCCCCAGGGCGGCGCCGGTGGCCGCGAGGGCGATCAGGGCGCGCTGAGCGGTCTGGTTCTGGGTGGACGTACGTCGTGCCATGACTGGTGGCCGCCTTCTGGTGCGCCGGGTAATCGGATAGACACGTAGGGTAGTTGACGTGTGACGCAGCTTTCAAAGCCGACCCGCGGGGTCGGCAGGTGGGCGCCCGATGCCTCACACTGGTGTCTCGTGACCTCCCACCCGCCCACACCCACGCGAGTCGTGCTGCTCTGCGGCCCTTCAGGCTCCGGCAAGTCCCTCCTCGCGGCCCGCTCCGGTCTCCCGGTGCTGCGGCTCGACGACTTCTACAAGGAGGGCGCCGACCCGACACTGCCGCAGGTCCTGGGAAGCACCGACATCGACTGGGACCACCCCCGGTCGTGGGACGCGGACACGGCGGTCACCGCGATCACCGAGCTGTGCCGCACGGGTCGTACGAACGTCCCGGTGTACGACATCTCGCTGAGCGAGCGCACGGGCGAGGAGAGCGTCGAGATCGGCCGGACCCCCCTGTTCATCGCGGAGGGCATCTTCGCCGCCGAGATCGTCGCGCGCTGCCGGGAGGAGGGCGTCCTCGCGGACGCGCTCTGTCTGAGCCGGGGGCCGGCTCGGACATTCCGCCGGCGCTTCCTGCGGGATCTGCGCGAGGGTCGCAAGTCGGTGCCGTTCCTGGTGCGCCGCGGCTGGCGGCTGATGCGAGCCGAGCGTTCCATCGTGGCCCGCCAGACGGCCCTGGGCGCCCACGCGTGCGACCGGGACGAGGCGATGGGCAGACTGGCGGACGCCGCGGCCGGCCGCCGCACACAGACGAGCACGGCGGCCTGACCCGCGCACTCACCCCGCACTCGCGCCCACGCAACACACGTACACGAAACGCACGTACGCACACATGCGCGTACGCACACGAAAAGCGGGACCGGAAGGACCCCCCGGCCCTCCAGTCCCGCTTCTTTTGTGCTTTCCCCCGTGTGGTGCCACCCCCGCGGCCCCCCAGCCCCGGTGGCTCCCCCGTGCTTCCCCCGTTCACCGCTCCCCCGAGCGGTGCTTCCCCCACACCCTCAGGCGACAAGCTCCCCGAAGGATTCCTCCTCGTCACGGCCGAAGCTGAGGACCTCGTCCTCACGCATCCGGCGGAGCGACCGCCAGATGCTGGACTTCACCGTGCCGACACTGATGTCGAGGATCTCCGCGATCTCCGGGTCCGTGCGGCCCTCGTAGTAACGAAGGACCAGCATCGTCCGCTGGAGTTCGGGGAGCCGGGCGAGCGCCTGCCACAGGACCGCGCGCAGTTCCGTGCCGCGCATCGCGTCCGTGTCGCCGGCCGTCTCCGGCAGTTCCTCGGTCGGGTACTCGTTCAGCTTGCGGCGGCGCCACGCGCTGATGTGCAGGTTGGTCATCGTCCGGCGGAGGTACCCGCCGACCGCGGCCTTGTCACTGATCCGGTCCCATGCCCGGTACGTCGAGAACAACGCGCTCTGGAGCAGGTCCTCGGCCTCGAAGCGGTCGCCGGTGAGGTGGTAGGCGGTTGCGTACAGGGAGGCGCGGCGCTCCTGGACGTAGGCGGTGAACTCCGCCTCCGACAGCGAACGACGCTCCCCCGTGGACTCCCTGTACGCGGCCCCCGTAAGCCCCGCCTCTTTCGTGGCGGCGCCGCCGCTTCCCCCCGTGTGTGCGTCAACCACCGACATGTACGTGGTGTGCTGACGCCCGGTGCCGCGAACGCACCCCCGTCCGTTCACGGCACCGGACTTCTCGGTGGTCCTGGTGACGTCGTGCAGACGCGTGATCACTGCGTTCGCGCTTGTGCTGTGCAGCGTGCTCATCTCGCGCCCCCCGTCGTGGACTTACCGTCTTCGGCCCGGTCCGATGTGCTCCCTTGCCTGTGCCGAGAAGCTTGCCCACGCCACTTCATGACGGTGTCCGCCGACTGTCACAGGCGTGCAACAGGGGCACTTCTCAGGAACAGGACGGCCAACAACACAGGAAGGTCACAGAGTGGCCCGGTAAAGGCCCGTCGACACCCCGAAATCGCCCGACAAGCACCTGACAGTCGCAGCCCGGCCATGCCATGGGCCAGAATGCATCCGTGCCTTCCCTGTTGCTGATCGAGGACGACGACGCCATCCGTACGGCCCTGGAGCTGTCTTTGACCCGCCAGGGCCACCGGGTCGCCACCGCTGCCACCGGTGAGGACGGTCTGAAGCTGCTGCGTGAGCAGCGGCCTGATCTGATCGTCCTGGATGTGATGCTGCCCGGCATCGACGGATTCGAGGTGTGCCGGCGCATCCGGCGCACGGACCAGCTGCCGATCATTCTGCTCACCGCGCGCAGCGACGACATCGACGTGGTCGTCGGGCTGGAGTCCGGCGCCGACGACTATGTCGTCAAACCGGTGCAGGGGCGGGTGCTCGACGCCCGTATCCGGGCCGTGCTGCGGCGCGGGGAGCGGGAGTCCAGCGACTCGGCGACCTTCGGTTCGCTGGTCATCGACCGGTCGGCGATGACGGTGACGAAGAACGGCGAGGATCTGCAGCTGACGCCCACCGAGCTGCGGCTGCTCCTGGAGCTGAGCCGGCGGCCCGGTCAGGCGCTGTCCCGCCAGCAGTTGCTGCGGCTGGTCTGGGAGCACGACTACCTGGGCGACTCGCGGCTGGTGGACGCGTGTGTGCAGCGGCTGCGCGCCAAGGTCGAGGACGTGCCCTCGTCGCCGACGTTGATCCGTACCGTCCGCGGGGTCGGCTACCGGCTGGACTCGCCTCAGTGAGCAGACCGCAGGACAAGCTCCGTGGCTGGGCCGTGGCGCGCAGGGCGATACTTTCCGGACTGCGCTTCACCAGCCTGCGGCTGCGGCTCGTCGTGGTCTTCGGCCTGGTGGCGCTGACGGCGGCCGTGTCGGCCTCCGGGATCGCGTACTGGCTCAACCGCGAGGCCGTGCTCACGCGTACGCAGGACGCGGTGCTGCGCGACTTCCAGCAGGAGATGCAGAACCGCGCGGGCGTACTGTCCCCCCACCCCACGCAGGACGAACTCCAGCACACGGCGGGCCAGATGGCCGCCAGCAGCCAGCGCTTCAGTGTGCTGCTGGTCGCCGAGGACGAGAGCGGGCGGACGGTCGTCGGCAACTCCGGGGCGCTGGACCCCTTCTCGCTGGCGGACGTGCCCGAGTCGCTGCGTACGGCGGTCGGAAAGCAGCAGGCGATCACCTCGAACAACAAGTCCCCGTACCACCTGTACTGGCAGCGGATCATCAACGGCGACAAGCCGTACCTGGTCGCGGGCACGAAGGTGATCGGCGGCGGTCCGGCCGGCTACATGCTGAAGTCGCTGGAGCCCGAGGAGAAGGACCTCAACTCGCTGGCCTGGTCGCTGGGCATCGCCACCGGCCTCGCGCTGGTCGGCTCGGCGCTGCTCGCACAGGCCGCCGCGACGACCGTGCTGAAGCCAGTGCAGCGCCTCGGTATCGCGGCCCGGCGGCTCGGCGAGGGGAAGCTGGACACCCGGCTGCGGGTGTCCGGGACGGACGAACTGGCCGACCTCGCCCGGACGTTCAACCACACGGCGGAGGCCCTGGAGACACGGGTCGCCGACATGAGCGCCCGGGAGGACGCCTCGCGGCGGTTCGTGGCGGACATGTCCCACGAGCTGCGTACGCCGCTCACCGCGATCACCGCCGTGACGGAGATCCTCGAAGAGGAACTGGACGCGGAGACCGGCAGCATCGACCCGATGATCGAACCGGCGGTGAAGCTGGTGGTGAGCGAGACGCGGCGGCTCAACTCCCTGGTGGAGAACCTGATGGAGGTCACCCGCTTCGACGCGGGCACCGCCCGGCTGGTCCTCGACAACGTCGACATCGCCGACCAGATCACGGCCTGCATCGACGCCCGCGCCTGGCTGGACGCGGTCGAACTGGACGCCGAGCGCGGCATCATGTCCCTGCTCGACCCCCGCCGCCTGGACGTCATCCTGGCCAACCTCATCGGCAACGCCCTCAAGCACGGCGGCTCGCCGGTACGGGTGTCGGTGTGCGCGTCCGACGGCGACGGCGGCGAGCTGCTGATCGAGGTGCGGGACAACGGTCCGGGCATCCCCGAGGACGTCCTGCCGCACGTCTTCGACCGCTTCTACAAGGCGAGCGCCTCCCGCCCCCGCTCCGAGGGCAGCGGCCTGGGCCTGTCCATCGCCCTGGAGAACGCCCACATCCACGGCGGTGAGATCACCGCCGCCAACTCGCCCAAGGGCGGCGCGGTGTTCACCCTGCGGCTGCCCAGGGACCCGTCGGCACTGACGGAGACACCGGCCGAGCCGGACGGCGCGAACGGCGACGGGGAGAGCGCGTGACGAACGTACAAGGCGTACGGGGTGTACAGGGCGTACGCCGCTGGCCGGCCGTCCCCCTGCTCGGGGCGCTCGCCGTGCTGCTCGCCGGGTGCGGGATCCGGGCCACGGAGGTCCCGACGGACTTCGGTCCGGCGCCCTCCCGCGTCCCGTGCTCCCTCTCGGACGTCTCCACGCCCACTACGCCCGCCACGCCGGACGTCGCGGAGACGTCCGCGGGCGTCCCGGTCCAGGTGTTCCTCCTGTGCTCCTCCCAGCTGGTGACCGTCGACCGCGCGGTGCGCGTCCCCGACGGTACGGCGGAGGCGGAGCGGCGCGTCCTGGTGGCCCAGGGGCTGCTGGACGAGCTGGCCCGGACTCCGACGGCGCGCGAGACCGAGGCCCGCTACACGACCGACGTACGCGGCGGGATGAGCGTGCGCGGCCCGGGCCCGAAGGACCCCAAGGACACCCTGCGTCTGAGCACGTCCCCGGCCGACCTCGCGTCGTACGCCCTCGCCCAGATCGTCTGTACGTTCTCCGACTCGGCCGCGGCCGAGGGAGACGGCTCCGTCGTCCTGGGCGGCCCGGACAGCGACCCGCTGCGCCGGTACGCGTGCACCCCGGAAGTCCGCTCCCGGCCGGGGGCCCAGGTGCCCCCGTCGTCCGGTGTGGACGGCGGCTAGGCCTGTCCTGGCGGGGCCCCGGCTCCCGTGTGGCACATGCCTCACTCGCCTGAACGGGGGCATCCCGGAACCGATCGTGCCGATGGCCGCGTCTTGGGGGGCGTGCAGCGTCATGGCTCGGGCGGCGAAAGTGCCGCGAATCGCATCCGTGCGGCGGGAGGTGTTCTCCTCGTCGCCCATCTCGCGCTCGTCGCCTGGATCACGCTGCGTCCGCTGGACGTCCCGTGGCAACTGCCCGCCAACCTGCAGCCCTTCGCGGGCATACGGGCCGATCTGACCCTCGGCTGGCAGGACGCGGTCCGGCGCATCGTGGAGGGGCTGGCCCTGCTGGCTCCGCTGGGTGTGCTGCTGCCGATGGCGGGCGGACGCCTCGATGTCTCCCCGCTCGCCTCGCTCGTCCGTACGGTCATGGCCGGTGCCATGATCTCGCTGGGCATCGAGCTGTTGCAGACCGGCGTGCCCGGTCAGGTCGTGGACGTCGACTCACTGCTCCTGAACACGGTGGGCGTGGGCCTCGCGTATGTCGCCGTGGTGCCCGCCGTACGGTCCTGGCTCCGCCGCAGGAGCGACCGCAGGCGCCGGGCGGCCGTCCGTACGGAGGACGCGACTCAGGGTAGGACCCCGACGATTCCCAGGGTCGGGATCGCCCCGTAGAGCGACGCTTCGTCCGCCGTGTGTCCGTAATGTCGAGTACAGAACGCAGATGAGGCGACCGGAACAGCCGGTCCCCGTCACCGTACTCACTCAGGAGACGCCATGACCGCCCTTGCCCGCCCCACCAACGGCCGCATGATCGGCGGAGTGTGTGCCGCGCTGGCACGGCGCTTCGGCACCTCCGCGACGACGATGCGCGTGATCTTCGTGGTCTCGTGTCTGCTGCCCGGACCGCAGTTCCTGCTCTACATAGCCATGTGGATCCTGCTGCCCTCCGAGAAGTACGAGAACAAGGCCCACGCCGCCTGGTAGCCGACCCTGACGACCCGCCTGTACGCCGATGGGGCGCACCCCTGAAGAAGGGGTGCGCCCCATCGGCGCGTTCACGGGGTGGGTCAGCCGAGCGGAATGCCGTTCAGCGGGAGCCCGTGGGTGGGCAGGCCCTGCAGCGGGAGACCGCCGAGCAGACCGGAGACCGGCGCGGTCGGGCCCTCGGACAGCACCTTCGTGACGGCAGGCTGCGCGGCGGCCACGCCCGCGCCGAGCGCACTCTGCCCCTGGGCCACGGCCTCGGCGGCACCCGGCAGCGCCTTCGACGCGTTCTCCACGGGCAGCGTCTGGGTCACGGAGCCCAGCGCGGCGGAGTCCGGGAGGGCGGGAAGGGCCGGGGCTGCGTTGGCGGCACCCGCACCCGCCGCGGCGAAGGCGGCACCGAGAGCGGCGACACCGAGGGTCTTGGCAGCAGACTGCTTCATAGTGAATGCGTCCTTGAATGCGAGACGGGGATGTGAGCGGTTCATGACCGTAAACACGAGAAGCCGCCCGCCGCAAACATCGAAAAGCGGCCGGGTCGCACCGACCCGACCGCTTCCCGGACCTCTGGATCAGCCCTGCGTATCGACAGAACCGCTGGTGGAAACGGTCTGCCTGAACAGCCATTCGGATTTCAGCTCGGCGTATCCGGGCTTGATGACGTCATTGATCATCGCTAGTCGTTCATCGAAAGGAATGAATGCTGACTTCATAGCATTGACCGAGAACCATTGCAGGTCGTCGAGCGTATAAGCGAATGCTTCGACAAGATGCTCGAATTCCCGGCTCATCCCGGTGCCCGACATCAGCCGGTTGTCGGTGTTCACGGTCGCGCGGAAGTGCAGCTTGCGCAGCAGTCCGATGGGGTGCTCGGCGTAGGAGGCGACGGCGCCGGTCTGGAGGTTGGAGCTGGGGCACAGTTCGAGGGGGATGCGCTTGTCCCGTACATAGGAGGCCAGGCGGCCGAGTTTCACCGAGCCGTCGTCCTGGACCTGGATGTCGTCGATGATGCGCACACCGTGGCCGAGCCGGTCGGCGCCGCACCACTGGAGGGCCTGCCAGATGGAGGGGAGCCCGAAGGCCTCGCCGGCGTGGATGGTGAAGTGGTTGTTCTCCCGCTTGAGGTACTCGAACGCGTCGAGGTGCCGGGTGGGCGGGAAGCCGGCCTCGGCACCGGCGATGTCGAACCCGACGACGCCAAGATCGCGGTACCGGTTCGCCAGTTCGGCGATCTCCAGCGAGCGCGCGGCGTGCCGCATCGCCGTGAGCAGGGCGCCGACCCGGATGCGGTGACCGTTCTCCCGGGCTCGCCGCTCACCTTCCCGGAAACCCTCGTTGACGGCCTCGACGACCTCTTCGAGCGTGAGCCCGGCTTCCAGGTGCTGCTCGGGCGCGTACCGCACCTCGGCGTAGACGACACCGTCCTCGGCGAGGTCCTCGGCACACTCGGCGGCCACCCGGACGAGGGCGTCGCGGGTCTGCATGACGGCGCAGGTGTGGGCGAAGGTCTCCAAGTACCGTTCCAGGGAACCCGAGTCGGCCGCGTCGCGGAACCAGGCGCCGAGCTTGTCGGCGTCGGTCTGCGGCAGTTGGGTGTAGCCCGTGTCGCGGGCCAGGTCGACGATCGTGCCGGGGCGCAGGCCGCCGTCGAGGTGGTCGTGCAGCAGGACCTTGGGTGCGCGGCGGATCTGGTCCGGGGTGGGACTGGGACCGGAACTCACGCTCGCGTTCGCGCTCCCGGTCGTCTTCCGACTCGTCTGGCTCGTCGTCCGGTCACTCTGGCTCGTCATTTCCGCACTCTAACTCCTACGCGCGTAGATCGCCCGCTCTCCCTCCCTCCTCTTCTCCCTTTCTTCGCCTGTACGTTTCCGTCGATATGTAACGGTGACCGCGAGGACGGGTCGCGTACACCGATGCTTCTGACACTGTTCTGTCGTGACTCCACCCACGACTGAAGTCGCGGGCTTCCTGTGTCGGCGGCTAAGCCTCCGCACAGAGGGCCAGCCCGGCCCTGTGGCGTACGTTGAGGGCGCCTACGTGGTCGGCGTTCGCGAGGAAGCCGCACTCGGTGCACTCAAACTTTTCTTGGGTGGGGCGGTTCTCCGCACTCACGTGCCCGCATCCTCCTACGGAAGGCGGGCAGGTGCGGGAGGTGTTGCGGGCATCGACCGGGATCACTCGGCGACCGGCACTTTCAGCCTTGTTCGCCAGAATTGCCAGGAAGATACCCCAACCCGCGTCGAGGATGCTGCGGTTCAGGCCCGCTTTCGCGGCGGCGCCGTTCGGCAGGAAGCGGCTGGGCTGCTCGGGGTCGGGCTTGGCCTTGGGGGCGCGGGTCATGCCCGCCGTGTTCAGCCGCTCGTGCCCGATCACGTCGTTTTCACGGACCAGGACGTTCGCGGTCTTGTGGTGGTGGTCCAGTCGCTGTCGCCGGATCTTGGCGTGCAGCCTGGCGACCCTTCGTGCTGCCGTCCGGTGCTTCTTGGTACGGCGGCGGGTGCACTTGGGGAACGTCGCCAGCACGCGCTGGGCCTCGGCCAGTTCGGCAGCGGACGCTTCGAGGAAGCGCGGATTCGCGACGTGCTCACCGTTGCTGGTGGTGAGAAAGTGCGTGACGCCCATGTCGATCCCGACGACCGACCCCGTGGGCACAAGCGGTTCGACGGGTACGTCGTCGCAGGCAAGCACCACGTACCAGTGCTTGCCCTCCCGCTTGACGCTAATCGTCTTGACCCTGCCCCGCACGGGCCGGTGCTGGTGGACGCGGACGTGTCCGACGCCCTGGAGTCGTACGCGGGTCTGCGCATCGTGCGGGGTGGAGTCCCACCGGCAGCCGTCCCCGTCCTTTGGGAAGTCCACCGTGTCGAAGTGCCCCACCCCCTTGAAACGCGGGTACCCGGGCGTCTGTCCGGCCTTGACCCGGCGGAAGAACGCCTGCATCGCCTTGTCGAGACGACGGAGGGTGGCTTGTTGGCTGGAGAAGGACCAACGCCCCTGTCGCTCCGGATCGAACGCCCGGATCTCCTTGAGCTGCACGGACTGGTCACCGTACTTGACACTCGTCTTCGAGACGTGCCGGTAGGCGGCGCGACGTTCCTGCAGGGCCCCGTTGTAGAGGGAACAGTGATCGCGCAGCATCTCGGACAGGGCTTGCGCCTGCCGGACGGTGGGGCGCAGGCGAAACTTGTGGGCCCGCATCAAGAGCGGGCCTCGTTGTCCTTCTTCAAGGGGCGTTCCCACTGGGTGCTGATGTACTCCTCCAGCGCGTCCGCGCTGACCGCGCCGACGGAGGCCACGAAGTACGACGACGACCACAAGGTGGGCATCCGCGACTTCAGGTGCGGGAACTCGAAGCGCAGAACGCGGGAGGTGAAGCCCTTGAACTGGTTGGCGACGTACGAGGCCGACGACTTCGGGTCGTGCTTCAGGAACAGGTGGACGTGGTCCGGCATCACCTCAAGGGAGATGATCTCCCACCCACGCTCGTCGGCCTTGGCCCGGATCAGCTCGTCCAGGCGTTCCGCGACCCGTCCGCCGAGGACCGGGCGGCGGTACTTCGGGCACCACACAACGTGGAGCCCGAGATTGGACACTCCACCAGCGAACCGGCGAACCTTCCTCACCACGGTCATGCGATCACTATACAGACGCTACATGTCTAGCATTTTGCAATACACGGATCAGGTCAAAAGTGCAGATCCGTGAGGAAAGTTGAGGTCAGAACAGTTGGAGATTCGATTCCCTACCCCGCTACGCCGGGGCGTCCCCTCGAAAGGGCTCTGATGGCACACCAAGTGACGCCGGTACGACAGGCCCGGCTCGGAAAGGCGCTGGGCCCGGAGCCGACGTCGGTCAGTGGCGTGGTCCTGCTGCTTCCCGCCGGTGACGAGGTGTCGACCCGCAGACCGTCACCCATGCTGGCCGCCGCCTCCGTACGGACGTTGGGCCGCCGGCTCGCCCGCGCGGGCCGTACGGACGGGCTTGCCGTGCACGTCGTCCACTACCGCTACCGCGGCTGGAACGGCATCGAGGCGCAGCTCGCGCACGACGCGCGATGGGCCGTCGACGAGGTCGTACGACGGTACGGCGATGTCTCCGTGTGCCTCGCCGGTGTCGACATGGGCGGCCGGGCGGCGCTTCGCGCGGCGGACCACGAGGCCGTCAACTCCGTACTGGCGCTGGCCCCTTGGCTGCCCGAGGAGGACGTGGCGGCGCCGCCGGAACCGGTACGGCAGCTGACCGGGCGACGGGTGCTGATCGTGCACGGCACGAACGACCAACGGACCGATCCCGAACTGTCGTTCCGGTTCGCGGCGCGCGCCAAGAAGGCGAACCGGGACATCTGCCGGTTCGAAGTGCACGCGGACGGACACGGGTTGCATCAGTACCGGCGGGAAGTGCACGCGCTGGCGGAGGACTTCGTGATGGGGGCGCTGTTCGGGCGGGGGTTCTCCCGGCCCGTGCAGGACGCGCTGATGGCTCCGCCACCGCTGGGGCTGAGGATGCCGTTGGCGGCGGGGTTCGGCGGGTCTCTGCGGCGTTAGGTCCGCGGCGGGCGCGGTCGCGGTTGTGCTCGGGGTGGGGGCTGTCCGCGCCCTTCACGGCAGCAGGTTGCCCTTTCTTGCCAGCAGGAACTTCTTGAACGCGGCCACCGGCGGGGTGTCCGGGTGGCCGTCCAGCCAGGCCACGCCGATCTCCCTGGCCGCTCTCGGTGAGGTCACCGTCAGTTCTGCCACTCCCGGGCGGGGAACGGCCGGAGGCGGGAGCAGCGCCACCCCCAAGCCGGCCGCCACCAGGCCCCGCAGGGTCTCCGCCTCCTCTCCCTCGAAGGCGATGCGGGGGCGGAAACCGGCCTGCTGGCACAGGTCGTCGGTGATGCGGCGGAGGCCGTAGCCGGGTTCGAGGGTGACGAAGGTTTCGTCGGCCGCTTCGGCCAGGCGAACCCGTCTGCGGGTGGCGAGACGGTGATCGGCGGGGACGACCAGACGGAGTTTCTGTTCGTCCAGGCGGCGGCCGACCAGGTCGGGGGCGTCGGGGACGGGCGAGGTGAGGCAGAGGTCCAGTTCGCCGGAGCGCAGGCGTTCGATCATGGCCTCGCCGTAGTTCTGTACGAGGGTGAAGCGGACGCGTGGATGGTCCGCGCGGAAGGCGTGCAGCAGGCCGGGGACGGTCTCGGCGCCCATGGTGTGCAGGAAGCCGAAGGCGACCTTGCCGGTGGCGGGGTCGGCGTCGGCGCGTACCTCGTCGGCGGCCCGCCCGATCTCGGCGAGGGCCCGTTCGACGGAGGCGAGGAACGTACGGCCGGCGGGGGTGAGGGAGACGGTACGGCCGCGGCGCGCGAAGAGATCGACACCCAGGTCCTGTTCGAGGCGGACCATCGCCCGGGAGAGCGTCGACTGCGGGACCTGCATCTCCTGGGCGGCGCGGGTGACGTGCTCCGTGCGGGCGACCCCGGCGAAGTAGGACAGACGGGGGGCGAGCGCGGTGACAATGTCTTCCGTGTCACTGGACGGTGACAGACGGGCCGCTGACCTCTGCTGATGCACCATGGGAACGATTATGGGGTTTCCGTGCATTGGACGGATGAACGGGGGCGTACGTAACTTCGAGGCATGCCTGCTGCCAGTACCGGGGCGTCCGTGATCACGGCCGCCGCCCCTCCCTCCCGCCCCGCACTTCCCGTCGTCGACTCCCGGATGGCCCCGGGTGGGCCCGGCTACCGGCGGATGAGCTTCGCGCTCTTCCTCGCGGGTGTCGCGACGTTCGCCCTGCTCTACTCCACGCAGGCGCTGCTGCCGTTGATCTCCGGCGAGTTCGGGGTGCCGGCGAGCGACGCGAGCTGGACGGTCTCGGCGGCGACCGGTGCGCTGGCGCTGTTCGTCCTCCCGATGAGCGCGCTGTCGGAACGGTTCGGGCGGCGTACGGTGATGACGGCGTCGCTGGCCGTGGCGGCGACGGTCGGGCTGCTGGTGCCCTTCGCCCCGTCACTGGGCGCGCTGGTCGCCCTGCGGGCGGTGCAGGGTGCCGCGCTGGCGGGGCTGCCGGCGTCGGCGACCGCGTATCTGGCCGAAGAGGTCCGCCCCAAGGCGCTGATCACGGCGATCGGCCTGTTCGTGGCCGGCAACAGCGTGGGCGGGATGAGCGGCCGGGTCATCACGGGCTGGGTCGCGCAGGAGTGGGGCTGGCGGGTCGCGGTCGCCGTGATCGGCGTCGTGGCGGTGGGCTGCGCGGTGGCCTTCCGGCTGCTGCTGCCCGCGCCGCGTCACTTCCGGACGGGCTCGCTGCGGCCACGGGTGCTGGCGCGCACGGTCCGTACGCATCTGGCGAACCCGTTGCTGCGGCGGCTGTACGCGATCGGCGCGCTGTTCATGACGGTGTTCGGCGGGGTCTACACGGTGATCGGTTACCGCCTGACGGAGGCGCCCTTCAGCCTGCCCCAGGGCATCGTCGGCTCGGTCTTCCTGGTGTACCTGGTGGGTACGGTGTCGGCGTCGACGGCGGGGAAGCTGGTGGGCCGCCTGGGACGCAGGGGCGCGCTGTATCTGGCCGGCGGTACGACGACGACAGGCCTGCTGCTGTCCCTGTCGGACTCCCTGGCGCTGGTTCTGCTGGGCCTGGTGCTGATCACGGCGGGGTTCTTCGCGGGGCACGCGGTGGCGTCGTCGGCGGTGAGCCACACGGCGAAGGAGGGGCGTGCGCAGGCGTCGGCGCTGTATCAGTCGGCGTACTACATCGGCTCCAGCGCCGGCAGTACGTTGGGAGCGGTGGCGTTCCACGCGGGTGGCTGGTCGGGGACGGTGGCGATGGGGTTGCTGGCGGTGCTCGGCGTGGTGACGGTCACGGTGATGGGGTCTCGGGCGGCGGCGCGGGTGCGGGTGCCCGCGGCGGCCTGACCGAAGCTTCTTCCTCAAGTGCGCCGCCCACCGAACCCCCGCTCCTGAGTTGCCTTCCGGATGCGATCGCTGACTTTCCGCTGGTCAAGCATGGTTTCGGTGTTGCCGAGGGAGGCTTGGACCGTTCTGTTCGTCGAGGGCGGTGTGGAGGCGGTCGGTGTCATCGGTGAAGGGCTTGCTGGAGGAGCGGGAGCGGGTGGCCCGGGTGGCCGCGGAGAAGCTTCAGGCGGAGGCGGACCGGATCCTGGCCGCTCTCGGTGAAGCCGAAATTGGTGCTGGAGCGCCGGGTCATCGCGCGGGAGGAACCGTCCGAGGCCCTGGCTGTTCCTGAGGAGGTGGGAGACGTGCCGGCGCCGGACGTGCCTGGTCAGCGGCCGCCGGGATGTTCGTTGCCACCAGCGCTGCGGCTTCACCGGCAGTGAGGCCGGCACCAAGCACGCGTGACGGTGTCGGCGAGGAATGTGGTGTGACCACGTTTCACAGCGCCGCCTCACCCGCGCTCCGACGCACGAGGGGTGCGGGCCCGTCGTGCGCTGCGCCTGGGGGGCTGGTCGCGTTGCCGGAATGACCCGCGGCAAGACAACTCCGAGGGTGTTCGGGCGGGTCGTGGTGCCGGGGCCGTCCGGCGGACTGCTGACGTCCGGTGTCAGCGTGCGGCCAGCTCCTGTTCGCTGAGGGTCGTCGCGGCCGTCTCCGTGCTGAGGTTCAGTGAGCGTGAGACCACCAGGTAGGCCAGGGCGGACACGATCAGTCCGACGATCCAGGCGACGTCGGTTCCGGCCAGTTGCTGCGCGGCCGGTCCGGTGTAGTGCCAGCCGCCGAGGTCGGGGAGGACCATGAACGGGATCTCGGCGGCGAAGCCGATCGCGTAGGCGGTCAGACCGCGCCAGGCCCAGGCGCCGTAGACACCGGTGGGGGTGAAGAGGTCGGTGATGGCGTAGTGCCCGCGCCGGACCAGGAAGAAGTCCACGAGGTTGGTCGCCGTCCATGGGACGAGCAGGTACAGCATCAGGGTGAGGGCGGTGAAGATGGTGGACACGGCGTCCGCCGTGATCAGCGAGCCGACGGTGTACCACAGCGCGGCCAGCCCCAGGACGGTGACGATGCGTGCCGTTCGGCCGGGTCTGATGCTCCGGACGGAGTCGATACCGGTCAGCACCGTCAGCATGCCTCCGTAGGCGTTCATGCCCATGGTGGCGACGAGGCTGAGCGCGGAGAGCACGGCGGCGGCCGCGCCCAGGCCGGGGATGAAGTGGTCGCCGGCGTCGCGCAGGCCCACCAGGCCGTCCGCGGCGCCGAGCCGGATGGCCAGCCATGCGCCCAGGGCGATCAGCCAGACCGCGGAGCCGGAGGCGCCGAAGAACACGGAGGCGATGAGCGCACGGGCGGAGGTCGTGCGGGGCAGGTAGCGCGAGTAGTCCGAGACGTAGGGCGCGTAGGTGATGTTGTACGCGGCGGCGGCGGAGAACTGGGCGAAGAAGGCCGCCCAGGTGAAGGCCAGGTGCTGGCTGGGGGTGTGCCCGCCGGCCTGTCCGGTCAGTACGCCCACGGTCAGCAGCAGCATCAGGGGCAGCGAGACGTACAGCAGCCAGCGGAAGGCCCGGTGCAGCCAGTCGTGCCCGTAGACCGCGAGCAGGACTGCCAGCAGCGCGGTGCCGGCGGCCACCCAGCCGGGGCTCCAGCCGAATACGCCGTTCAGCCCCTCGGAGAGCAGTACCTGGTCGGCGACGTTGAAACCCAGGTAGGTGAACAGGGTGCCGATCAGGACCACGACGACGCCGCGGTAGCCGAACTGGGCCCGGGACTGGATCATCTGGGGCAGCCCGAGGACCGGGCCCTGCGAGGCGTGGAAGGCCATGAACAGGGTGCCGACGACGATGCCGAGCACCCCCGCGAGGATGGTGTGGCCCAGGGGCAGTCCCAGCGAGGGGCCGACGAAGCCCAGCGCGATGGTGAAGTACTGGAAATTGCCCAGGAACCACAGGGGGCCTTGGTGCCAGATCTTCCCGTGCCGTTCGGCGTCGGGAATCCAGTCGATGGACCGGGTCTCCACGCCCAGGGCTCCGCCGGGTCTGTCAGGGACTTCGGCCCGTGTGCTCGTTGCTTCCGCCATGTCGGCGCCTCCTTGGATCAACGCGGTAGGTGATGTGCCGCTGTGCTGTGTACGGCCCGGGCCGCCAGACGGGAGACGACGGTGTCTTCGCGTTTCGCGCGGGAGTTGTCCACCTTCATAAGAGGGGGTGCGGGTCTTGAGGGAGCGGGCTGAAGGGCCCGAGGACCGGGCGGACGTCCAGGTCAGTACCCGCACGCCGTCCGGCGCCGTCCGACGCGCGGTAAATCGCAGCTCGCGCCAGTTGCGGAAGGTACGGATCGGCATCCGGGCCGGTTCATGACTTCCCGCCCAGGGCCAGCAGGCTGACCAGGTCGTAGGCCACGTGGGAGGCCGCCACCGAGGTGATCTCGGCATGATCGTAGGCCGGGGCGACCTCGACGACATCCGCCCCGACCAGGTCGGTGCCGGCCAGACCGCGCAGGATCTCCAGCAACTCGCGGCTGGTCAGACCGCCCGCCTCGGGGGTGCCGGTGCCGGGGGCGTGGGCCGGGTCCAGTACGTCGATGTCGATGGAGACGTAGAGCGGACGGTCGCCGATCCGCTGGCGCAGCGCGTCGACGGTCTCGTCCACGCCGCGTCGCATGACATCGGCGGAGGTGATGATGCCGAAGCCCAGGCGGCGGTCCTCCTCCAGATCGCGCTTGCCGTACAGGGGGCCGCGGGTGCCTACGTGGCTGATCGCCTCGGTGTCGAGGATGCCCTCCTCCACCGCGCGCCGGAACGGAGTTCCATGCGTGTATTCGGCACCGAAATAGGTGTCCCAGGTGTCCAGATGGGCGTCGAAGTGGAGCAGCGCGACCGGGCCGCGCCTGCGGGCGACGCCGCGCAGCAGCGGCAGCGCGATGGTGTGGTCGCCGCCTATGGTGACCAGTTTCGCTCCGGCGTCCTGGAGTGCCCCCGCCGCGTGCTCGATCGTCTCGACGGCCTCGCCGATGTTGAAGGGGTTGCAGGCGATGTCCCCGGCGTCGGCGACCTGCTGCGCGGCGAACGGTGAGACATCCAGCCCCGGGTTGTAGGGGCGCAGCAGCCTGCTCGCCTCACGCACCGCCGCGGGTCCGAAGCGCGCGCCGGGCCGGTAGGAGACCCCGCCGTCGAAGGGCACTCCGACCACGGCGACATCGCACCGGTCCACCTGGTCCAGACGCGGCAGCCGCGCAAAGGTGGCGGGCCCCGCGAAGCGCGGGACGCGCGAGGAATCCACAGGTCCGATCGGCTCGGTCATCGCGGCTCTCCTTCCCGTTGCGGTGTGCCCCAGTGTGTGGCCGCCATAAAGAAGCCGACAATTGTTCTGGGAATGAAGCAATAGGATGTTTCCTGTGGCAGACCACAAACTGAGCGTTGAGGGCCTGCTCTCCTTCCCCGCTCTGCAGCTGACGGTCCTGGCGGGCGGGAGCGGGCTGCGGCGGTCGGTGTCCTGGGCGCATGTCAGCGAACTGGAGGACCCCACGCCCTGGCTGCTCGGCGCCGAGGTGATCATGACCACTGGGCTCGCCGTGCCCCGCACGGCGGCCCGCCAGCGGGCCTATCTGGAGCGCCTCGACGACGCCGGCGTGTCCGCGCTGGCGCTCTCCGCCCAACTTCACGTGCCGCACCTGCACGCCGCCTTCCTTCAGGCGGCGGAGGACCGGGGGATGCCCGTCCTCGAAGTCCCGCTCTCCGTGCCTTTCATCGCCGTCGCGCAGGAGGTCGCGGCAGCCGTCCAGGAGATCCCCGGACAGCGCCTCGGCGCGCAGCTACAGGTCTTCGGTGCCCTGCGGTGGATGGCGACCGAGAGGCTGGAAACCGCCGTGCTGTTCCGCCGGCTGGAACGACTCTCCGGCTACCAGGTCTATCTGTGTACCCCGCAGGGGCGACCGCTGCTGCCTGGCGTGCCCGCCCCGGACCCCGCGGTGCTCCCCGGTTCGATGGATGCCCCGCCGACCATCCCCGGCGGCTTCGCCGTGCCCGTGCACGCCCCTGGCGGCCCGGCCGGGTTCCTGGTCGCACTGGAGCGCCGGGGCGCCCGCCCGGCGGGGCTCGCGGTCGTCCAGCACATCGCCACCGTCGCCGCCCTGCAACTGGCCATGGTCCGCCAGGAGCGTGAGGCGCTGCGTCGCGAGGGCGCGGAGACCCTGGCCGAACTGCTCCAGGACGTCCTCGACCCCGCTGCCGCCAGGCGCCGCCTGCAGCGGCTGTCCATCGGGGGTGACATCACGCTCTCGGTGGTGCGCGCCGTCAGCGAGGACGACCTGCTGCGCAATCTGCACGAACTACCGTACCTGCTGCTCAACCGCGGCGAAGAGCGCTACCTTCTCGGACCCCCGGAGGCAGGGGCGGCTGTCGCCGCCATACCGGGTGCCGCGGTCGGCATGAGCCGTTCCTTCGCCCCTGGGGAATCGCTGAGAGTCGCCCAGCGCGAAGCGCTGTGGGCGGTGTCCCAGGCCGTCCAGTCGGGTAGGCCCCTGGTCCGCTACGGGAACGACACCACCGGCCGCTGGCTCCCCGACGATGCGGCGGTGCTGAGCGCACTGGTCGAGCACGTCCTTGGCGAAGCGCTGCGCTACGACGCCGCACATGACGCCCACCTGCTCAACTCGGTGCGCACCTGGATGGAACGCGACCGCCGCACCGATGCCGCAGCAGCCGCCCTGCACATCCATCCCAACACACTGGCCTACCGGCTGCGTCGCTTCGCCGCATTGTCAGGGCGCGACCTGTCCTCGACCGAGGCATTCGCCGAGGTCTGGCTGGCTATTCGCGCGGCCGGTCAGCTCGGACTGACCGACTGACGCGGTTCCCTGGAGCACGGGTGGCCTCTACGGCGCTGCCACCGCCACCGCTGCCCGCGGGGCCCATACGGGCTCAACGCCCCGTCCACGCCGGCGGACGAATCACGGTCAACAAGCATGCCCAGCAGCCCTCCGGCCGGCCACCCCTCCCCTCCAGCCAGCCCGGTGTCGGCATCTCACCACGGACCACCGCCCACTGGGCGTCCGTCATGTCCGAGTTGCAGACCGGGGCCCTCTCACACCCCTCGTGCCGCACCGGAGGCCCTGTCTTCCCGCGCTCCACGACCGGAGATCACCCGGCCAAGCCCGATGTTCGATCAGAACCGCATCCACGATCGATAGGCATACGGCCCACAAAACGCCGGAGCGGCTGACCAACCAGCCCGTCCGGGGGTCCCCCTCTGGGGGAGGGACAGGTAGGGGCGGCGGGGGAGAAAACCCCTCCCACCTGCACCTTTTTCCACTCCCCGGGCCGTTGTCAGTGGGCTGCGCTAGCTTTCTTCGTGTTCGGTCGCCATGCGGCGACGAAGGCAGCCATGGGGTGGGTTGGCGATGGGTGACAGTACGGCTGGTACGGCTACTGCGACAGACCTCGACGTACAACTGGAACGGCACCGCGTCGAACTGACCGGGTACTGCTACCGCATGCTCGGCTCCTCCTTCGAGGCCGAGGACGCCGTACAGGACACCATGGTCCGCGCCTGGCGGAACCACGAGAAGTTCGAGGGCCGCTCCAGCCTCCGTTCCTGGCTCTACCGCATCGCCACCAACGTCTGCCTGGACATGCTGACCGCCGGCAACAAACGCGCCCGCCCCATGGACCTCACCGACTCCACCCCCCTCGCCCGCGCCGCGCTCTCCCCCCGCCCCGACAACACCTGGCTGGAACCGATGCCGGACGCCCGTGTGCTGCCGACCGTCGAGGACCCGGCGGAGGCCGCCGTGGCCAAGGAATCCGTGCGGCTCGCCTTCATGGCCGCCCTGCAGCGACTCCCCGCGAAACAACGGGCCGTGCTGATCCTCCGCGAGGTGCTGGCCTGGAAGGCGAGCGAGGTCGCCGAGCTCCTCGACACCTCGGTCGCGTCGGTCAACAGCGCCCTCCAGCGGGCCCGGGCTACCCTCGCCGAGCGTGACAGTGTCCCCGCCGAGGCCCGTGCCCGTGCCGCCGTCTCCGACCCGCTCAGCGAAGAGCAGCAGAAACTCCTCGAACGCTACGTCGCCGCGTTCGAGGGATACGACATGACGGCGCTCACCGCGCTGCTGCACGAGGACGCCGTCATGACGATGCCGCCGTTCGACCTGTGGCTGACCGGGCCGGAGGACATCACCGGCTTCATGACGACGCTCGGCGCCGCCTGCGCGGGCTCGCACCTCGTGCCGGTCGCCGTGAACGGGCTGCCGGGCTTCGCCCAGTACAAGCCGGACGAGGAGACGGGCGGTTACTCCCCCTGGGCGGTCCAGGTGCTGGAGATCTCAGAGGGCCGGATCACCGGGTTCCACTGCTTCCTCGACACCAAGCGCTGGTTCCCGCTGTTCGGCCTTCCCCTCCACCTCGAAGCGAAGACCGACCAGGTCAAGGAAGGCGAGTAAGTCCGGCGCCGGGTCCCGGAGGCGTATCCGGCCTCCGGCCCGGCGGGCGGCCAGCTGGAGCCGGGCCAGCAGCTCCACCGTGTCCAGCCCCGGCGGCCCCAGCCCGGCCACATCACACACCACGGCCGGGTCACGACCACCGCCGGCACCCGTGGCCAACAGGGCGCGCACGTCCTCGCACAGCCTCGCCACCCCCTCGCGGGTGACGGGGCCGGCCAGCACGAGTACAGCGGGTGTCATGGCGTCCACGAACGGTAGACCGCACGGCCGCCCGTAACTCATCGCCCACCCGTTGAGATCACTTTGACGCGTGCCCCTCCTCCCCCGGAGGGTTGCGTGTATGCCCCACGAACCGTCCCCGCCCTCGATACCCCACGGCCTCCCTTCCTCCCGGCTCGCCAGGGAGGTTCCGTGCAAGGCGTGCTGACCGGGTTCGCGGTGATCGCCGTGGTCATCGGCGTCGGTTACGTGATCGGGCTGCGCGGCTACCTCGGGGACAACGGACGCGAGGTCCTGACCAAGCTCGCCTTCCATGTGGCCACCCCGGCCCTGCTGTTCACCATGCTCGCCCGCGCCGACCTGTCGGTGGTCTTCTCCAGCCGGCTCCTGATCACCGCGCTGAGCACGGTCGCGGCGGCGAGTGTCTTCGTCGCGGTGGGCGTCGTGCGCCGCTGGGGCGCCGGACGTACGACGATCGGCGCACTCTGCTCCAGTTACGTCAACTCCGGCAACCTCGGTATCCCCATCGCGGTGTACGTGCTGGGGGACGCCTCACTCGTCGCGCCGGTGCTGCTGTTCCAGCTGATCGTGGTCACGCCGGTCGCGCTGACCGTCCTCGATCTGACGAGCACCGGTGAGAAGGGCCCGCTGTGGCGGCAGTTGATCACACCGGTACGCAATCCCATCGCCGTGGCCACGCTCTCCGGGGTGCTGGTCGCGGCGACGGGGCTCACCGTCCCCGCGCCGGTGATGGACCCGCTCACCCTGATCGGCAACATGTCCGTCCCGGCGGTGCTGATGGCGTTCGGTATCTCACTGTCCGGCAGCACCTGGCCGTTGCGCGGCCCCGAGCGGACTCCCGTACTGCTGTCAGTCGCCCTGAAGTCGGTGGGCCAGCCGGTGGCCGCCTGGGCGCTGGCCGCGGGCGTCTTCGGGCTGCACGGCGCGCCCCTGCTCGACGTGGTGGTGACCTCGGCCCTGCCCGCCGCCCAGAACCTCTTCACGTACGCGAGCCGGTACCGCGTCGGGGAGACCCTGGCCCGCGAGTCGATCCTGCTGTCGACCGTCCTGGCCGTACCCGTGCTGGTGGTCGTCGCGGCCCTGCTGGGCTGAGCGGGAACCCTGGGAGGGGACGCCGGCCCCCTCCCAGCCGTACCGCTACCGGCTCAGGCGATCCGCTC
Organism: Streptomyces kryoterrae; assembly: GCF_054072135.1. Classification (NCBI taxonomy): domain Bacteria; kingdom Bacillati; phylum Actinomycetota; class Actinomycetes; order Kitasatosporales; family Streptomycetaceae; genus Streptomyces; species Streptomyces kryoterrae. Next base: position 3,731,656 of record NZ_CM133358.1, read on the forward strand.
CAGCACCACCGGCGCCGCCGTGAAGTCCGTGCCCGCCGCCCCGATGTCGTACGAACCCTCGACCGCCTGGAGCGCGTACTCGAAGCGCTCCGGGGTGTCCGTGTGGAGGGTCAGCAGGGGCTGGCCCGCCGTGACCGTGTCGCCCGGCTTGGCGTGGAGCTCGACGCCCGCGCCCGCCTGCACCGGGTCCTCCTTGCGCGCACGCCCCGCGCCGAGCCGCCAGGCGGCGACGCCGACGCCGTACGCGTCCAGGCGGGTCAGGACGCCCGAGGTCGGCGCCTTGATGACGTGCTGTTCCTTCGATGTCGGCAGGGCGGCGTCCGGGTCGCCGCCCTGGGCCGCGATCATCCGGCGCCACACGTCCATCGCCGAGCCGTCGGCCAGTGCCTTCGCCGGGTCGGCATCGCGTACGCCGGCCGCGTCCAGCATCTCGCGGGCCAGGGCGAGCGTCAGTTCGACCACATCGGCGGGGCCGCCGCCCGCGAGGACCTCGACCGACTCCCGTACCTCCAGCGCGTTGCCGGCCGTCAGGCCGAGCGGAGTCGACATGTCGGTGAGGAGGGCCACCGTGCGAACACCATGATCAGTACCCAGGCCCACCATCGTGGACGCCAGTTCCCGCGCGTCCTCGATGGTCTTCATGAAGGCGCCCGTGCCCACCTTCACGTCCAGGACCAGGGAGCCGGTGCCCTCCGCGATCTTCTTCGACATGATCGACGAGGCGATCAGCGGGATCGCCTCGACCGTGCCGGTGACGTCCCGCAGCGCGTACAGCTTCTTGTCGGCCGGGGCGAGACCGTCGCCCGCCGCGCAGATCACCGCGCCGGTCGTGTCCAGGACGTGCAGCATCTCCTCGTTGGAGAGCAGCGCGCGCCAGCCGGGGATCGACTCCAGCTTGTCCAGCGTGCCGCCCGTGTGACCGAGGCCGCGGCCCGAGAGCTGCGGCACGGCGGCGCCGCAGGCCGCGACCAGGGGGGCCAGCGGGAGGGTGATCTTGTCGCCGACCCCACCCGTGGAGTGCTTGTCGGCCGTCGGGCGGGACAGTGCGTCGAAGTTCATGCGCTCGCCGGACGCGATCATCGCCGCCGTCCAGCGGGCGATCTCGCGGCGGTTCATGCCGTTCAGCAGGATCGCCATGGCGAGCGCGGACATCTGCTCGTCGGCGACCACGCCGTGCGTGTACGCGTCGATGACCCAGTCGATCTGCTCGTCGCTGAGTTCACCGCGGTCCCGCTTGGTGCGGATGACGGAGATGACGTCCATGGCCATGGCTTCCTTCCGGTGGTTCCAGTCGTCCTGAGAACCGGTCGTTCTGCGGAACTGTGCGGCCCCCCGGAGTGGGTGCTCGACCGACTCCGGGGGGCCGTACGGGAGTTACTTGGTGAGATGGTCCGGGCCGAAGGCCTGGGGGAGCATCTCCGAGAGGGGCAGGATGCCCGCCGGGGTCTCCAGCAGCAGGCCCGCGCCGCCGAACTCGTACAGCAGCTGCCGGCAGCGACCGCACGGGACGAGAACGTCGCCCTTGCCGTCCACGCACGTGAAGTGCGTCAGCCGGCCGCCGCCGGTCAGCTGGAGCTGGGAGACCAGGCCGCACTCGGCGCACAGGCCGATCCCGTACGAGGCGTTCTCGACGTTGCAGCCCGAGACCGTGCGGCCGTCGTCGACCAGGGCCGCGACGCCGACGGGATAGCCGGAGTAGGGGGCGTACGCCCGGGACATCGCGTCCCGGGCCACCGCCCGCAGCTTCTCCCAGTCGACCTCGTCGATGCTCACTTGCCCTGGCCCTTCCGGTAGCGCATGCCGTCCGCCTTGGGCATCCGCAGACGCTGCGCGGACAGCGACAGCACCAGCAGCGTGACGACGTACGGGGTGGCGCCCACGAAGTCGCTCGGGACCTCGTCGGTGGTCAGGTACCAGACCAGGACCGCTACGGCCACGACGGCACTGATGACACCCTGGACGAGAGCCTTCTTGTACAGCTTCCAGCCGGCCATCGCCAAGAGGAGCACGAACAGCAGCAGGAGCAGCGCGTGGACGGTCTCGCCCCCGCTGCGCAGCTGGAGCGCGTCCGAGTAGCCGAACAGGCCCGCGCCCATGGCGAGACCGCCGGGCCGCCAGTTACCGAAGATCATGGCGGCGAGACCGATGTAGCCGCGCCCACCGGTCTGGCCCTCCAGGTAGGTGTGCGAGGTGACCAGCGCGAGGAAGGCGCCACCGAGGCCGGCGAGGCCGCCGGAGACGGCCACGGCCGCGTACTTGTACTTGTAGACGTTGACGCCGAGGGACTCCGCGGCGATCGGGTTCTCACCGCAGGAGCGCAGACGCAGGCCGAACGGGGTGCGCCACAGCAGCCACCAGCTGCCGACGAACAGCGCGACCGCGAGGACCGTCACCACCGAGAGGCCGGTGACCAGACCGCCGAGGATGCCGGCGATGTCGGAGATCAGGAACCAATGGTGGTTCTCGATGGAGTGCAGCCCGCTGGACAGGCCCGGGACGTCGAAGCTGGGCAGGGAGTCCACGGGCGGGGACTGCTTGGGGTTGCCGCCCGCGTCCGCCGCCTCGCCGTCCACGAAGAAGAGCTTGGCGAGGTACTGGGTGGTACCGAGCGCGAGCAGGTTGATCGCGACACCGGAGACGATGTGGTCGACACCGAAGGTGACGGTCGCGACGGCGTGCACCAGACCGCCGAGGACTCCGAAGCCGATGCCGCACAGCAGACCGAGCCACGGGTTGGACTGCCAGCCGATCCAGCCGGCGCCGAAGGTGCCGAGGACCATCATGCCTTCGAGGCCGATGTTGACCACACCGGACCGCTCGGACCACAGACCGGCGAGGCCCGCGAGCCCGATCGGCACGGCGAGGCTGAGCGCGGCGGAGACCTGGCCCTCGGAGGTGAGCTGGTCGGAGCCGGAGATGACCCGGACCGCGGCGACGAGCAGCAGCGCCCCGGCGACGATCATCAGGATCTGGCCGACCGAACGGCCCGAACGGGGGCCGGCGCCGGCCGCCTTGGGTGCCGCGGGCGGCGGTGTGTCGGTCATCGTGGCAGTCATCACGCCACCTCCTGCTTCTGGGTCGGGGCCGCGGCCTGGGCGGCGAGCTCGGCGCCGACCCGCTGCTGCTGGCGCTTGAGTCCGTAACGGCGTACGACCTCGTAGGCGATGACGACGCACAGGACGATCACGCCCTGGATCACGCCGAGGATCTCCTTGTCGTAGCCCTCGAACTCAAGGTGGTTGGTGGTGCGCTCCAGGAAGCCCCACAGCAGCGCGCCCAGTGCGATGCCCACCGGGTTGTTGCGGCCGAGCAGCGCGATGGCGATGCCGGTGAAGCCGATGCCGACCGGGAAGTCGTTGCTGAACTGGTGGCTGTCGTTGAGCAGGGTCGGCATGCCGATCAGACCGGCGATCGCGCCCGAGATCACCATGCTGGTGGCGACCATCCTCTTCACCGAGACCCCGCTCGCGGCGGCGGCCGACTCGGACTGGCCGACAGTGCGCAGGTCGAAGCCGAACCGGGTGCGGCCCAGCACGAACCAGTACGCCACCCCGACGAGGACAGCGATGACGATGAAGCCCCACAGCTCGCCGGCCGCGCCGGTGTCGATCTGGAAGAAGTACGAGGACGAGGGCAGCGGCTTGGTGGAGACGACCGTGCCGCCGGCCTGGAGCTCGGCGAGCTTTCCGGGCTGGAGCAGGTAGGCGATGATCGCGGTGGCGATCGAGTTGAGCATGATCGTCGAGATGACCTCGCTGACCCCGCGGGTCACCTTCAGGATGCCCGCGATGGCCGCCCACAGGGCACCGGTCGCCATCGCGCACAGGATGATCAGCGGGATGGAGATCCAGCCCGGCGTGGTCAGCGCGCCGCCGAGGACGGCGGCGAGGAACGCGGCGATCCGGTACTGGCCGTCGACGCCGATGTTGAACAGGTTCATCCGGAAGCCGATGGCCACCGAAACGCCCGCCAGGTAGTACGTCGTCGCCTTGTTCAGGATGTAGATCTGGCTGTCGCTGGCGGAGCCGTAAGTCACCATGTCGCTGAAGGCGGCGCCCGGGTTCTTGCCGGTGGCGAGGATCACCAGGGTGGTGACGACGAGCGCGGCGACGACCGCCAGCAGCGGCGCCGCGATGCCGAGGAGCAGCCGCTCCCTGTCGATGCGTTGCGTGAGCTTCTTCATCGGGCGTCGTCCTCTGTGCTCTCCGGGCCGGAGGCCTCTGTGTGCTCCAGGTGGCCGGTGGCCGCGCCCGTCATGGCGGAGCCCAGCTCCTCGGGGGTGATCGTGGCGGGGTCGGCGTCGGCGACCAGACGGCCGCGGTACATCACCCGCAGGGTGTCGGAGAGCCCGATGAGCTCGTCCAGGTCCGCGGAGATCAACAGCACGGCCAGGCCCTCGCGGCGGGCCTCTCGGATGTGGTCCCAGATCGCGGCCTGCGCGCCGACGTCCACACCGCGGGTGGGGTGGGCGGCGATGAGCAGCTTGGGCGCGTGGCTCATCTCGCGGCCGACGATCAGCTTCTGCTGGTTGCCGCCGGAGAGGGAGGCGGCGGTGACGTCGATGCCGGGGGTACGGACGTCGTACGCCTCGATGATGCGCTCGGTGTCGGTGCGGGCCGCCTTGATGTCGAGCAGCCGGCCGCGGGAGTTGGGCCTCTCGGTGACGTGGCCGAGGATGCGGTTCTCCCACAGCGGGGCTTCCAGGAGCAGGCCGTGGCGGTGACGGTCCTCCGGGATGTAGCCGACGCCTGCCTCGCGGCGGCGGCGGGTGGGGACGTGGGAGATGTCGGCGTCGCCCAGCGTGATGACGCCGGCGTCCGGGTCGCGGATGCCCATGATCGCCTCGACCAGTTCCGACTGGCCGTTGCCCTCTACGCCGGCGATGCCGAGGACCTCGCCCTGGTGGATGGTGAAGGTGATGTCATCGAGGATGATGCGCTCGACGCCGTCGAGGTCGGTCTGGGCCAGGCGCAGTCCGTCCAGCTTCAGCAGCGGGACGTCGGTGACCGTCGACTCCTCGGTCTCCGGCGTGGGCAGTTCGCTGCCGACCATCAGCTCGGCGAGCTGCTTGGTGGTGGTGCCGGCCGGCTCGACCGTGCCGACGGTGGTGCCGCGGCGGATGACGGTGATCTCGTCGGCCACGGACAGGACTTCGCCCAGCTTGTGGGAGATGAAGATGACCGTGAGGCCCTCGGCCTTCATCCCGCGCAGGTTGTCGAAGAGGGCGTCGACCTCCTGCGGCACGAGGACTGCGGTGGGCTCGTCGAGGATGAGGGTCTTGGCGCCGCGGTAGAGGACCTTGATGATCTCCACCCGCTGGCGGTCGGCGACGCCGAGTTCCTCCAGCAGGACGTCCGGGCGGACGCCCAGGCCGTACGCGTCGGAGACCTCCTTGATCTTCGCGCGGGCCTTGCCGCCGATGCCGTACAGCTTCTCCGCGCCGAGGACGACGTTCTCGAGGACGGTGAGGTTGTCGGCCAGCATGAAGTGCTGGTGCACCATGCCGATGCCGCGGGCGATGGCGTCGGCGGGGTTGCTGAAGGTGACCGTCTCGCCGTTCACCGTGATGGTGCCCTCGTCCGGCTGCTGCATGCCGTAGAGGATCTTCATCAGGGTGGACTTGCCGGCACCGTTCTCACCGCACAGGGCGTGCACGGTGCCGGTGCGGACGGTGATGTCGATGTCCTTGTTGGCGACGACGCCGGGGAATCGCTTGGTGATGCCGCGCAGTTCGACGGCAGCGGGAGGGCTGGACGCGTTGATGGCGCACTCTCCTCGGGGGAAAGGGGCTGCATAGGGGAGGCCAGGCGTCGGCGACGCTAGCGCGGCAACTCCGCGCTACACGCGTAGAGTTGACACATTGTTATGGCTCGGCGAGAGGGTTGTCGAGCCCTCTCGCCGAGCCGAGGTTTCGGCGGGAACCGTCAGGTCAGCTGGTCTTGACCGTGATGGTGCCGTCGACGATCTTCTTCTTCGCGGCGTCCAGCTGGGTCTGGATGTCGTCGATGAAGCCACCACTGGTGGAGAGGCCGACACCGCCCTTGGCGAGGGAGTAGATCTGGTTGCCGGTCAGCGGCGTGCCGTCCTTGACGGACTTGACGAAGTCGTAGACGCCGACGTCGACGTTCTTGACCATCGAGGTGAGGATCGAGTTCTTGTACTTGGCCAGACCCGGGATGTTGTACTGGTCCGAGTCCACGCCGATGGCCCAAGCGCCCTTGACGCCGGAGACGGCCTCGATGGAGCCGTTGCCGGAGGAGCCGGCCGCAGCATAGATCACGTCGGCGCCGCCGTCGAGCTGGCCGGACGCGGCCTCCTTGCCCTTGTCGGGGCTGGAGAAGCCGGAGGTGTCGGAGCCGTGGGTCAGGTACTGGACGTCGACCTTGATCTTGGAGTTGGTGTCCTTGACGCCCTGGACGTAGCCCGCCGCGAACTTCTTGATCAGCGGGACGTCGACGCCGCCGATGAAGCCGACGTGGTCCTTCTTGGTCTTCAGCGCCGCGGCGACACCGGCCAGGTAGGAACCCTGCTCCTCGGTGAAGGTGATGCTGTCGACGTTCTTGGCGGTCGCGACCGAGTCGATGAGGCCGAAGCTGACCTTCGGGAACTTGGCGGCGACCTTGTCGATCGAGGTGGCGTAGGAGTAGCCGACGGCGACGATCGGGTTGTAGCCGGCGTCCGCCAGGTCGCTCAGGCGCTGCTCCCGGTCGGCCTCGGTGTCGGAGCTCTTGGCGGTCAGCTCCTTGATGGAGCCGCCGAACTCCTTCTCGGCCTTGTCCGCACCGCGCGCGGCGGAGTCGTTGAAGGAGCGGTCACCACGGCCGCCGACGTCATAGGCGAGGCCGATCTTGATACCGCCCTTGCCGCCGTCCGACGACGAGGGCGAGGACGAGCTGTCCTTCTCGGAGGAGGTGCTGCCACAGGCAGTGGCAGTCATTGCGAGAGCTGCGGTGGCGATACACGCAGCGGAAAGCTTGGCTACCCGGCGCACGGGAGGCTCCTTCACCTGACCTGAGCGCCTTGTCGGCGCTTCATGTGAGCACCATGCCAGTGCTCGGGCCCGGACGCCCTGGTGGCGTCGGCTTCGCGGCATCGTAACGCGCGTAGATGTCGGAAACAGACCTACTCCGAAGCCGTTATCGATTCGAGGCAAACGCCGCCTGAACTCGGGGTCTGGAGGCCTCACGCACCCCTGTTTCGAAGTGTGCACGATTGGCTTACAACCGTGTTGCGCCGGGTGGCGGACCCGTCTTCGAGAGTGCCCATCGTCACGCGCACACCAGTCCACGGCATCCGGTGACACCGTTCCACGCCGACCCTGATCACCGCCGACTCGTGGACGTCGCCTCACACACGCATCACGGGTTCGCTGTAGATGCAGACAGCGAGGCGGACAGAGCCCGGGGACGTGCTCTCCAGGTGCTGTGAGATCGCCTCGTCAGCGCTCCCCGGATGTAGTGACACCAAGCCAGGACACCGATCCCGCAATCAAAGCTCGGCACCGCACAACCTTCGAGGTTCGCGCAGACAAAGCGGAGGGACTCAGATCTACTGCCATCCACCCAACCCGCAGACACGTCCAGACCGGGTCGCGTTCCCCTCGTGGCACCTGGCGGAACACCATCCCAGACCGCATGTTTGAAGACTTGGGTTGACCTTGAAAAACGGTTCGGCAAGTCGAACGGTTCCGCGAACCCTCAAGATTCGCTCAACTTCCTGTCATTGCCATGTCATCCCGTGGTTCGATCAATGCGTATCGGCGATCCGCCACCGGGTTGCCGAAAATTCAGGGGGTAAAAGCGTTGAAGATACATGCCGCAGCAGTCATGACCGGATTGCTGCTCATGGGCAGTGCAACACCGGCACTCGCCGACGACCTCGATGCGCAGCCGTCGACCGTCAATTCGGTGGCGGCCGCGACTGGAGTGGAAAGCGACGAGTCACTGCAGGAGGATCTTTCGATCCCGGGCGAGGTCGACGGCCCGAAGTTGAGCGAGCCCGACTCCTCGCCGAGCAGCCACTGCAGCGAGGGAGGACCTTTTGTTCACATCACGCAAAACGTGAAGAACACGATGTCCGTGAAGTACTCGACATACGTCACGAACAACAAGTCCTACGCGATCAATTACAACTTCAGTTCAGAGAAGTCGGGAACTACAAGCATAGGCGGCTCCCTCACCCTCAGCGGGGAGTTCAAGGTGATGTGGCTCGGAAAGATCAAAGCCGATGTGAACTTCAACGCCTCGAAGAGCTGGACGTCGTCGCTGAACGTCGGAACCAGCGGCAAGGTACAGGCACACTCGACCGTCACCGGCGACTACGGAATCATGAAGGAGAACATCAAGGGCTACACGGCCACGCTCAACGGTGACTGCTCGGTGACCAATAAGAAGAACATGACGGTGTGGGCGCCCTATCGAGAGGGCTGGGAGATCAACTGATCTCGGCTGACCACAGGCGCGGCTCCGGTCTTGACACCGGGGCCGCGTCATTCCACCAAGGAGATTCCATGGGTCGCCGTACCATCGCCGTCCCCACACTGCTCGTCCTGTCGCTCACGGCCGCCTGCGCGGCAACCGACGACACCGCAACCCGCGACACCAAGAGTTCCCACACCGCGCAGCCTACTCAGTCCAGCCAGTCCGTCAAAGGCTCGGGGCTCGACCTTCCGGCCAAGGCACAATTCCTCGTCCCCGTGACCAATGGCACTGCGGACACGGACCTTCCCGTGTTCAAGCCGTTGACGGACGTCTACACCGTGCATGCCAGTTGCTCGGGAGCGGGCACAGTGACCATCGTCGACCGCAAGCACCCGACCCAAGCGCCCAACCGTGTCAAATGCGACAGCCCCATCACCATTGGTCAGGTGTACACAGACCTGGTTGAACAGGCCTTGTCTGTGCACGTCAGTGGGGGTACGGCGACCTGGAGAATAGCCGTCGTGTCGGGCACACACCCCATGTGATCGAGCAGTCCGGACAGCCTGCCCGCGCATACTTGGCGGCTCTGGACGAGGCTGACCGCTGAATGCCGAACATCCTCGTCCAGTCGGCCTAAACAGCGTTCAGCAGCGCCGCCGCCGTGAAGATCTCCACGCCACCGTGATGGCGGACTCGTCGGCATCGAAGCCACCCTGGCGCAGATCACGTGCGTTCCACTCACCAGGCGTGCGGACGCGGAGCCGGGCCACCGCAACTTGGGAGAACCGGGTCCTCCGAGAAACAAGGCACTGAGGGGCCCCGAGATTTCCAGACAGGCATCAAACAGGCTTGTCCTACTGTGGCCGCAGTCACGGCTCACGTGACGAACAGGAAGGCGCCCCGCGCGGAACCCAAGCGGCACATGCGCGGGAAACGATGCCCGGCCGGGTGCGCCAGGGAACGCCGGGAGAGACGTCCGCTGACCGAAGATTGACCGAAGCCGGGCAAAAATTGACCGAGCACGGACAAAGACAAAACCAGGCCCGCCCTACCTTCTGACCCATGTCCCCACAGCCACCGCCTCCCCCCTGGGCTGCCGCCGCCCGCCCCGCCCTCCCGGTGTTGCCCTACCGCAAGCCCACCAAGGGCCGCGACTACTGGGTCCTCGACGATGTCCTGCCCAACGTCGACGCCGTGCGCGAGCGTTGTCTCGCCAAGGACGACTGGACGAAGGGGCACCCCTACACCTCGGAGAGCTGGCCCGGACTGCGGGCCATGCCGGGGCTCGAACCCGCCGAGCTTGGGCGGATCGAGCGTCTGGTGCGGCAGGCGACCGGCGCGAAGGAACTCAGGGTGCAGAAGGCCCCCGGCGGCGGCACCCTCAACCACAACTGCGTCCAGGTGGTCGGCGAGGGCGAGAGCACGCCCCGCCCGCACACGGACTCACGGGCGCTGTGCCGGTACGCGGCCGTGCTCTATCTCAACCCGGGCGTCCCCAAGGACTGCGGCACCAGCTTCTTCCGCCAGTCCCTGCCCGGCGGCCGGCTCGGCGGCAACACAGTCCAGGCCCCGCACAACAACCTCGTCGAGGCGCTGGGCACCCGGTTCGTGGCACCGGACGCCTTCGAGGAGGACGTACGCGTCCCGCACAAGTACAACCGTCTGCTCCTCTACAACGCCAACCTCGTGCACAGCGCGACCGGTTACTGCGGGACGACAATCGAGGAGAAGCGGATGACGGCGGTCTTCTTCTGGGTGACTCCTCCCCCCGAATAGATCCGGGGGGCTTCTCCTGTCGGTGGCTAGGCCACGTCGGGAAGGACCAGCCCGGCCCTGACAGCGACGTTGAGTGCGCCGACCGCGTCCGCGTTCGCGGTGTGGCCGCACGAGACGCATTCGAACTTTGCTTGCGTGGTGCGGTTCTCGCCGGACACGTACCCGCAGGCGGGGCAGGTGCGGGAGGTGTTGCGGGGGTCCACCGGGATCAGTACGCGACCGGCGCTTTCAGCCTTGTGCGCGAGGATGCCCAGGAACACCCCCCAACCCGCATCGTGAATGCTCTTGTTCAGCCCGGCCTTGGCCGCCGCACCGTTCGGCAGGAAGGTGCCGGGGGCGTCACGGTCCGGCTTGGCCTTGGGGGCGCGGACCATGTTCGTGATACGGAGCTGCTCGTGCGCGATCGTGTCGTAGTCGCGGACCAGGGTGACGGCGGTCTTGTGGGCGTGATCGGTGCGCTGCCTCCTGACCTTGCGGTGCAGCTGGGCGACCTTTTCCACGGCCCGGCGGTGCCGGGCCGACCGGTTGTCCTGCTTGCGCCTCGGGAACGCCTTGAGCGCGCGCTGGGCGTCGGCGAGAGCTGCGGCGTTGCGCTTGCCGTGGCGCGGGTTGGCGATGTGCTCGCCCTCGGAGGTGGTCAGGAAGTGGGCGATGCCCATGTCGATGCCGGTAACCGCGCCCGTCGCGGGCAGCGATTCGGCTGGGACCTGATCGCAGGAGAGGACGACGTACCACTGCAGGCCCTCGCGCTTCACGCTGATCGTCTTGACGCGGCCCCTGACGGGCCGGTGCTGGTGGACGCGGATATGCCCGACGCCTTGCAAACGGACACGGGTGACCGGGTCGTGCGGGGTGGAGTTCCAGCGGCAGCCGTCGCCGTCCTTCGGGAACTCGACCGTGTCGAACCAGTTGACGCCCCGGAACCGGGGGTATCCGGGCGTCTGCCCGGCCTTGACACGGCGGAAGAACGCCTGCATCGCCTTGTCCAGACGGCGGAGCGTGGCCTGCTGCGAGGAGAACGACCAGCGGCCCTGACGCTCCGGATCGAACGCCCGAATGTCCTTCAGCTGCGCCGACTGGTCGCCGTACTTGACCGAGGTCCTGGAGACGTGCCGGTAGGCGTCACGGCGTTCCTCCAAGGCCCCATTGTAGAGGGAGCGGTGATCCCGCAACATCTCGACCAGCGCCTGCTCCTGGCGGACGGTGGGGCGGAGGAGGAACTTATACGCGCGGTGCACCGGCGTCCCCCTCCGGCTTCTTCGTCCGCTTGTCGGGGCGTTCCCACTGGGTGTCGATGTATTGCTCGACCGTGTCCGCACTGACCGCGCCAACCGATGCGACGAAGAACGATGACGACCACAGCGTGGGCATCTGCGACTTCAGGTGCGGGAACTCCTCGCGCAGGACACGGGAGGTGAAGCCCTTGAACTGGTTCGCGACGTAGGACGCGGATGCCTTCGGCTCGTGCTTCACGAAGAGGTGGACGTGGTCGGGCATCACTTCGAGGGCGATGATCTCCCAGTCCCTTTCTGCCGCCTTCACCTCGATCAGCTCGCGGAGCCGGACCGCGACTCGGCCGCCGAGGACCCGGCGGCGGTACTTAGGGCACCACACGACGTGCAGTCCCAAGTCGTACACGCCGCCGGAATACCGGCGGACCTTCCGAGTCACAGTCACCGCAGGAACTATACACGCAACGTGTGTCTAGTATCGGCGGGCATCAGCGCCCCGAAGCCAACAGTGCAGATCCATAAACAAAGCAGGGGTCAGAGCAACACTCAGAAGCGATTCCCCCACACCTAAAGGCGCGGATCCCTTCGCTAGGAGTCTGATGGCATGAGCCCCGTCCCCCGCCTTCCTACTGCTGTCGCTCCTGCGCGTCGATCAGCGCGGCGGCGGTGAACAGCTCCACACCGACCGTGATCGCGTACTCGTCGGCGTCGAAGTCGCCCTGGTGCAGATCGCGCACCCCCCGCTCCCCCGGCCTGCGCACGCCGAGCCGGGCCATCGCTCCGGGTACGTGCTCCAGGTACCAGGAGAAGTCCTCGCCGCCGAGGCTCTGCGGGGTGTCCTCGACGGAGTGCATGCCGCGCCGGGCGGTCATGGCGTCGCGCAACAGCTCCGTGACCTCCGCGTCGTTGACGACGGGCGGCACGCCGCGCACGTAGGTGATCTCGGACTTGGCCCGGTACAGGTTGGCGATCTCGTCGATCGCCTCGTGGACGAGGTCGGGGGCCTGGTGCCAGGTGTCGAGGTCGAGGCAGCGGACGGTCCCGGAGAGCTCGGCGTGCTGCGGGATGACGTTGCAGGCGTGCCCCGACTCGATCCGCCCCCAGGTCACGGAGAGCCCGCTGCGGGCGTCGACACGCTTCGCGACGAGCGCGGGCACCTCGGTGGCGACGCGGGCGGCGGCGCTGACGAGGTCGGTGGTGAGGTGGGGGCGCGCGGTGTGGCCGCCGGGGCCGTCGAGGGAGATCTCCAGCCGGTCGCAGGCGGACGTGATGGGGCCGTGGCGCAGCCCGATCCGCCCGGCGTCGACCTTCGGGTCGCAGTGCACGGCGATGATCCGGCCGACACCGTCGAGCGCGCCGCACTCGATCGCGTCGGCGGCGCCACCGGGCAGGACCTCCTCGGCGGGCTGGAAGAGCAGCCGCACCGGCCGCGGCAGAGCGCCCTGCCGGTGCAGTTCGGCGAGGACGAGCCCGGCGCCGAGGACGACGGTGGTGTGCACGTCGTGCCCGCAGGCATGGGCGCGGTCGGGCACGGTGGAGCGGTACGCGCAGTCACTCTTCGTGTCCGGGATGGGGAGGGCGTCGATGTCGGCGCGCAGGGCGAGCGCGGGCACAGTGGTGCCGTCGGCCTCGCCCTCGGGGTCGACTCCGATGTCGCCGATGTCACAGATGAGCCCGGTTCCGGTGGCGAGGACGCGCGGCTTGAGGCCGGCCTTCTCGAGCCGTGCCTTGATGGCGGCGGTGGTGCGGAACTCCTGGTTGCCGAGCTCCGGGTGCATGTGCAGGTCGCGCCGGAACGCGACGAGCTCGGCGCGCAACGCCTCCGGCAGCGTGCCGGGAAGCGCGGCTTCCCCGGGGAGATCGGCCTCGGACTCTCGGGACATCAATTGGTTCACCCTCTGAAGGGTAGGACGCCCGGGCGGTGAACTGACCCACGATCAACAAAATTTCAACCTGTCAGGGAAGAAATTCTGACCGCCGAAGGCATACTCGCGAACTGGGATGGGTAAACTCGGGGCCCTTTCCCGGCAGCCACTCGCGTCTACCTGCGTCCACGATGCCACGCCGTCCACCGCGCCGACGGAACTGTCCACCCACCGAAACGGCCGGGGTCACGGCACATGAACATTGGCCCACAGTCTCCGCCGCCCGCGTAATCGCCCCTTCGGCCGCATCGCTCCCGGGTAACGTGCAGCCCCGTGACCGCCCCGAACCAGGCGTCCGTAACGGACTCCATACAGGCCGCCGTACCGGACCCACCGGACTTCCTCCAGGCCACCCGCGCGTCCTACGACGCCATGGCCGCCGACTACACAGAGCGATACGCGGACCACTTGGCGGACCTTCCCCTGGACCGCGCCCTCGTCGCCGCCTTCGCCGAGCTGGTGCGGGCGCAGGGCCCCGCGCCCGTCGCGGACATCGGCTCCGGCCCGGGCTGGGTGACCGCGAGACTGCACGCCCTCGGCGTCCCGGTGTTCGGCGTGGACCTGTCCCCGCGCATGGTGGCGCTGGCCCGCCGGGCCCACCCCGGACTCCGGTTCCACGTCGGGTCGATGACGTCCCTGGACCTCCCGGACGAGACCCTGGGCGGAGTCCTGGCCCTCTACTCGATCATCCACATCCCGGACGCCGCCCTGCCCGCGGTGTTCGCGGAGTTCCACCGCGTCCTGGCCCCCGGCGGCCATGTCCTCCTGGGCTTCCAGTCGGGCCCCGACGACGGCCACCTGCACCTCGCGGAGCGCTTCGGCCACGAGATGTCGCTGGACTACTGGTTCCGTACGCCGGACAGGGTGGCCGAGCTCCTCGCGAAGGCGGGCCTGACCCTGCACGCGCAAACGGTCCGCGAACCGTACGAGGACGAGACGCGCCAACGCGCTTACCTGCTGGCGCGCAAGCCGGTGGCGTAGCCCGGGGGACGACTTCCCGCCCGCGCCCGCGTCATGGGCGGATGGCACGCCTCCACGACATCGTCGTCGACTCGGCCCACCCCGCCTCGCCGGCCCGCTTCCGGGCCGCCGCGCTCGACGGATACGCCGTCGCCCCGTACGACGAGGCCGAACTCCCCCGTCTGCGGGGGCTGGGGATCGACGGTCCGGAGGACGACCCGACAGTTCTCCTGGAACCGCAGGACGGCGGCCCCCGCTTGTGGGTGCAGCTCGTTCCGGAGCCCAAGCGCGTCAAGAACCGGCTCCACCTGGACCTGTCGACGCCGGCCTCGTCGCTGAACTCGACCGGCTCACCGCTCTGGGCGCGACCCTCTCCGCCCGCCACGACGGCCATGTCGTACTGCTGGACCCGGAGGGCAACGAGTTCTGAGTGGCTGAGGGCGCTTGCGAAACCTCAGGGGGATACCGGGCGTCAGCCCGTAGCCTTCGCTTCCTTTGCCGGGTGGTCCGACTTCGTCGACACCCGCTGCACGTCCCGGGCCGAGCCCGTGACGCCCGAGAGGAACCCCTGCGCCCGCGGTGACGCGCTCGCCGTGAGCCAGGCCGGGTCGATGTCGCAGACGGCGACCTTGACGTCCGTGCCCGCCAGAGCCAGGGGGAGGGTGTGGACGACCGTCGAGGGGAAGCTGAGGATCGTACGGCCGATGGGGCCGCGGCGGGCGATCAGTTCCAGGGGGAGGTCCGGGCGGACCACCTCCAGGCCCGTGCAGGCCGCCAGGTCGTGGAGTTTCTCGGCGCTCTCGCGGCGGTGGGCGAAGTAGCGCGTCACGCCGTGGGCCTTGGCCAGGGTGCGGACCGCGTCGCGGTAGCGGTCGGCGTCGACCACGCCCGTCTCGACGAGTGACGTGCCGACCATGTCGGCGCCCTCGGAGATGAGCGGGGGGCCGAAGCGGGAGCGGGTCCAGGCGAAGTCGTTGGAGGTGACCTCGACGCCCTCGGGGATGTCCTCGATCGGCATCGAGGAGAAGATCTCGACCCGGCGCCTGCCGCCCGGGGTCAGCCGGCGGCGGGCCTTCGACGACACCGGGATGAACAGCAGGTCCCGCGCTCCGGGGCGCTGGGACTTGCGGTGCCAGCGCACCAGGCGCTCACCGCGCGCGAGCTGGGAGACGAACTCCATGGTCGCGGTGCCGTCGTCGACCACGACGAGGTCTCGGGCCTTGGTGATGTTGAGAAGCACCTGTACGTAGCGGGAGAACGGGTCCCCCATCACGATCCGCTCCGTCCTGCGCAGCAGGGGGGCGAGACCGCCGATCGTGCGGAAAGGGGCCGAGGTTCCGGCCCGCGCGTCCTCCCAGCGGACCTCGTGGCCCTCCTCGCGGGCGAGCTCGGCCATACGGCGCAGCTGGCCCCGGGTCATCGGGTCGACCGGGGAGAGGACGACCAGGGTCAGTCCGCCACCGGCGGGTTCCCGGTGGATCTCCGGCCGGCTCCGGCCTCTGCGCCAGCGGCGCGAAGCCTGTCCGGGGACCCTCCCGGAGAGTTTGCCCTTTTTGCTGGCGGAAACAGCCGACGCCGGACCGCCGGCCCCCTCCGGGCTGAGCGCATGCGTGTGCACATGCGCCCATTCCAGCACGTTCAGCAGCTGGACCGGGCTCTCGACGAAGGCGAGAGTTTGGGGGCCGGTGGTACCGGCGCGTGGGCTCATCGACGTACGACCGTCGCTTCCGTGAGTACGGACTGGGGGATCCGCGTGGACGACAGTGGTCACCGGCTCGCGCCGGTGAGGCCGCTGAGTGGTGCGGATCAGGCGGTGACGGGCTCGCCCGCCGCAGCCGCGATCTCCGCGTCGGCGATGACGCCGGAGACACGACGGAGCTTCTTCATCGGGCCGATCTCGGACTCGTAGACCTTCTTGACACCGTCGCCGAGGGACTCGGAGATGGTGCGGATGTCACGGACGAGGCGGGTCAGGCCCTGCGGCTCGACGGAGGCGGCCTGGTCGGAGCCCCACATCGCGCGGTCGAGGGTGATGTGACGCTCGACGAAGGTGGCACCGAGGGCGACCGCGGCCAGCGTGGTCTGCAGGCCCGTCTCGTGGCCGGAGTAGCCGATCGGGACGTTGGGGTACTCCTTCTCCAGCGTGTTGATCACGCGGAGGTTGAGCTCCTCGGCCTTCGCCGGGTAGGTCGACGTCGCGTGGCAGAGCAGGATGTTGTCGCTGCCCAGCACCTCGACCGCGTGACGGATCTGCTTCGGGGTGGACATACCCGTCGACAGGATGACCGTACGGCCGGTCTGGCGGAGGGCGACGAGCAGCTCGTCGTCCGTCAGGGACGCGGAGGCGACCTTGTGGGCCGGGACGTCGAACTTCTCCAGGAACGCGACGGCCTCGGTGTCCCACGGGGAGGCGAACCAGTCGATGCCGCGCTTCTTGCAGTGCTCGTCGATCTTGCGGTAGTCGTCCTCACCGAACTCCACACGGTGGCGGTAGTCGATGTAGGTCATGCGGCCCCAGGGGGTGTCGCGCTCGATGTCCCACTGGTCGCGCGGGGTGCAGATCTCCGGGGTGCGCTTCTGGAACTTGACCGCGTCGCAGCCGGCTTCGGCGGCCACGTCGATCAGCTTGAAGGCGTTCTCAAGGTCACCGTTGTGGTTGATGCCGATCTCGCCACAGATGTAGACGGGCTGGCCGGGGCCGGCGGTCTTCGAGCCGAACGAGCGCAAGCGGGTGGTGGTCATGACTTTTGGTTCCTTACTTCTTGTTGAGGGGGTCGAGAGAGGGGCCGAGGATCCAGCTGGCGATCTCTCGGATCGCGCCGTCGCCGCCGGGAACGGTGGTGACCGCGCGTGCGGCGCCGCGCACAACGTCGTGGGCGCTCGCGACCGCCACGGGCCAGCCCACGAGGGCGAAGCACGGGAGGTCGTTGACGTCGTTGCCGACGTAGAGCACGCGCTCCGGCGCGATGCCCTGCTCCTCGCACCACTGCTTCAGTGCGAGGTCTTTCCGGTCGATGCCGTGCAGCACGGGCAGCTGTAGCTTCCGTGCGCGGGCGGCGACGACCGGGTTCTGCTCCGAGGACAGGATCAGCATGTGGAGGCCGCTCTTGCGCAGAGCGGCGATGCCGAGTCCGTCACCGCGATGCACGGAGACGATTTCCCGTCCTTCGGAGTCGATCAGCACCCTGTCGTCTGTCTGGGTGCCGTCGAAGTCGAGTACGACCGCGTCGATGTCGTCGGCGGTCGGGAGGGCGCCGGGGCGGTTCGCGTCGAAGAGCGTCGCGAGGGCCCGGGCGCGGGCGAGGTCGTGCGGATCGTCGATCTCCAGCACGCGGGCCGGGTCGGTGCGCACGGGTTCGGTGTGACCGAAGAAACGGTGCTTCGACTTACGGAAGCCCGTCGCGTCCATGGCGTAGACGGCGCCGGTCTCCAGGAGGTCCTGGGGGCGGTCCTGGCGGCGGGGCCGGAAGGACTTGTCGTGATTCACGCCATAGCCGCCGCCGACGGTGACCGTCTCGGTGGCCACGGAGCCGGTGCCGCCCTCGACGGCCGTGCGCTCGGCGGGCGCCGGCTGCGGGTCGTCGGCGGCGTCGCGCCAGATGAAGCCGTGGAAGGGGGCGACGGTCAGCGCGCTGTCCGCGCCGTTGTGCACGACCGCGTTGACCACGCCGTCGACGTCCTCGCGGATGATGAACGGGCTGGTGCACTGGACGAGCAGGACCACGTCGACCTTGGCGTCGTGCAGCGTCTCGTGGGCGTCCATGGCGTGCAGGACGGCGGCCTCGGAGGTCGCGGTGTCACCGGCGATGGCGGCGGGGCGCAGCACGACCTCGGCGCCGGCCTGGCGGGCTGCGGCGGCGATCGCCTGGTCGTCGGTGGAGACGACGACGTCCGTGACCAGCTTGGCGGCGAGGCACTCGCGCACCGCACGGGCGACCAGCGGGACCCCGCCGACGGGCAGCAGGTTCTTCGCGGGCACGCCCTTGGAGCCCCCTCTCGCGGGGATCACTGCGAGCACGCGGGGCCGCGCGGTCGCTCGGCCCGCTTCCGGGTTGGACTCCGGGTTGGACATTGCCTGCACTCCTTGACGCTCTTCGCGTGTTCGACGGGGGATCCGGTGGGTCACAGTTCCCCCATCCGCCGGATCACGGGCGCGACGCGCTGCACGCCGTGCCGGTAGGCGCCGCGGGCCGCGCGACGCACGATCTGCCGCACCGCTCCCGGCTCCTTGTCGGCGGCCGGCGCTCCGGGCAGCGGAACGCCGTCGGGGCCGAGGTGGTGCCGAGCGAGAATACCCGGCAAATATCCGGGAGCCGTCATCGGTGTGTAGTACGGGGCCAGGGGCGGAAGCTTCGAGGATCCCAGAAGTCGGTCGATCCTGTCGCGTGCGGCGTCGAAGGCGGTCTCGTACGAGCCATCAGCAGCGACACCCTGGCGGGCCACCCAGTCGGCGTCGGGAACGGGCTGGTGACCGGCGTCGAGCTGCTCCCAGGAGGCGAGGCAGCCGGAGCCCACGAAGTGGTGGTTGCCGAGCGCCTCGCGCACGCCCAGGTCGCTCAGCACGACGGTCGGGATGCTGCGGTGCAGGGACTCCAGGGCGGCCGTGGAGCTGATGGTGACCAGCAGGTCCGTGCGGTCCAGGACCTCGCCCATGTGCCCGTAGACGAGCTTGAAGTTCGGCGGAAGGTCGGCGCGCTGGGCCAGTTTCTGGTAGGGCAGTTCCTCGATGTGGGTGGTGTGCTCACCTGGCTTGGAACGCAGCTTGAGCAGCACCTCGCGCTCCGGGTGCAGCTTCGCGTGCTGCACGAGCCGGTCGAGGAGATACGTACGGTCCTTGCGGCTCTCCGGGACGGAGGGCTGAGCGGCGAACACCACGGTGTACGGGTGACCATGCTCACCCGTGTAAGTCGCGCCACCCAGGAACGGAAGTGCGACTTCGGTCACAGAGGACGAGTCGGCGCCGACTCCGTCGTACACGGCCTTGAAGCGGTCGGCGTCCTGGCGGGAGTTCGCGAGGACCAGGTCGGCACCGTGCCGCAGCAGGAGCCCGTCGGCGAGCTTTTCGTACACGACCCCGACATAGCCGGTGACGACGACAGGGCGCAGGGCCGTGTCGTCCCACACCTGCGCCAGGCCGTGCAGCATCGCCTGGACGCCACCGCCGACCAGGGCGAGCACGAGGATGTCGTACGGCTCCTCCTGGTCCATGGCCCGCAGGAACTCCAGGGCGGTCACCTCGCGCAGCGAGTCCGCCCTGACGCCTACTTCCTGGAGCTGTCGGGCGGTGGGGGTGGCTCTGCCTCGGAGGAGGTAGCCGTCAAGATGAATGTCGGAATTATCAGGAGAAATACGGCTGGCTGTGAGCGCACCCCATTTCCACCGAGTGTCGGAATCGGCGAGGACGGCGACCCGCATGGGGCTCGTGGTACTGGCTGGCACGCCCAAGACCTTAAGCCGACATGGGGTGCTTCCACCCAATCCCAAGGCAACAAAGGGTTAACAAAGGGTCGCGTCGGCTTGAATCAAGACGTCAAACGTGCAGAAACCCCCTTGATTCACCGGGCGGACACATGTAGTTCACCCGACATCAAACCCCGGGTAAAGTAGGACCACCGGAGAGGCTCTAACCTCGGACTCGTGGTCAAGCTCTCCGTCATCGTGCCGTTCTACAACGTGCAGCAATACGCGCCCGACACTCTGAAGAGCCTGCGCGCCAACGCGCGCGAGGACTTCGAGTTCATCCTCGTCGACGACTGTTCGCGCGACGAGACTCCGGACATCCTCGCGCGCGCAGAGCGCGAGCTGCCGGGCGCCGTGCTGGTCAGCCACGAGAAGAACGGAGGCCTGGCCACCGCTCGCAACACCGGTATCGACAAAGCGCGTGGCGAATACCTCACGTTCCTCGACGGCGACGACTGGCTCGCGCCCGGCTATTTTCCCCAACTCCTCGCCGCTATTGAGGAGTTGGGCTGCGATTTCGTTCGTACGGACCATGTCCAGTGCACCAACCGGGCACGCGCGATCCATCGGGTCCCGCACGGCCGGCGCGGGGTCGTGATGTCGCCGCGGGACGCGATCCTGCCCACCGACCGCACCACCTCCGTCGACTACGCCTACGCCTGGGCCGGCATCTACCACCGCCGGCTCGTCGACCGCGGCATCCTGCACTTCACCGACGGGCTGCGTACGGCGGAGGACCGGCCGTGGATCTGGAAGCTGCACCGGGAGGCGGAGTCGTTCGCCGCGGTGGGGCTGCTCGGCGTCTTCTACCGGCGCGGGGTCGCCTCCTCGCTCACCCAAATCGGTGATGTTCGCCAACTCGACTTCATCCGGGCCTTCGACCAGGTCATCGAGGAGACGGCCCGGGACCCCGAGGCGGATAGGCTGCTGCCGAAAGCAGTGCGCACCTACTGCGCGATCATGGCTCATCATCTCGGAGCGATCGAGAGGTTCGAACCCGCTGTGGCCCGAAAACTGCGCTCGCTGAGCGCCGCCGCGCTGAAGCGGATGCCGCAGGACGTTCTCGCGGAGGCCATCGACTCGATGGACGCCCAGCGGGCCACCCGGCTGCGGAAGGTGCGGCGCAGGCCCGTCTCCGCGTCCGCCGGGACGGTGTCCGTCTGATGTCCCGCACCACTCAGACCCGCACCACGCAGATCTTCTGTGCGTCGACGCTGTACGGCGCCGCCACGCTGGCCGCCGCCCTCGACGCCGGGCTCTTCGAGCCGGCCGACCGAAGGCTGCTGCTGATCACCAACAACGCGGCCAACCCCGAGATCACCCCCGGGGTCGACGCGATGTCCGGCTTCGACCGGGTGAGCGGGCGGTTCGACGAGGTCCTGTCCTGGAACGAGACGATCGCCCCGTTCCACCCCAGCGGCTGGGGCCCGCGCGCCGACGACGTCCCGCTGTGGGAACGGCATCTGCGGCTGCTGTGGAACCTCGGTGACGACAACATCCAGCTGGCCGTCGAGTCCGTGCAGGTCAACCCGGCTCTCGCGCTGTGCCAGCTGTTCACCGGCGCTCCCGTCGACGTCTACGCGGACGGCCTCATAAGTTATGGCCCCACGCGCGACAAGATCGACGCGCTGGTCGGCACCCGCATCGGGCGCCTGCTGCACCTCGACCTCGTCCCGGGCCTCACCCCGCTGCTGCTCACCGAGTTCGGCGTGCCCGCCGAACTGGTGCCGTCCGAGGCCTTCCTGAAGGTGCTGGGCGAACTCGCCGAGGCCGGGGACGAGACGGTGACCTGGGAGAACCTCCCGAAGGACCAGCCCGCGCTGCTCCTCGGGCAGTACCTATCCGCGCTCGGCATCCTCACCCCGCACGAAGAGGAGGAGCTGCATCTGCGCATGGTGCGCGGCGCCGTCGCGGCCGGACACCGCTCGCTCGTCTTCAAGCCGCACCCGACCGCGCCCACGGCCTGGGCGGGGTCCCTGGAGACGGAGGCGAAGAAGCTCGGCGCGGAACTCACCGTCCTGGACCGGCCCGTGCTCGCCGAGGTCCTCTTCCAGCGACTGCGCCCCGCGCTGGTCGTCGGCTGCTTCTCGACCGGCCTGTTCACGGCCGCCGGTCTGTACGGCATCCCGGTCGCCCGGGTCGGCACGGACACCGTGCTGGAGAAGATCACGCCGTACCAGAACAGCAACCGTGTGCCCCTGACCATCGTGGACCTGCTGCTGCCGGACCTCGCGGACGCCAAGGCCGTCAAGAAGTGGGCGATGCCCTCGGACAAGCAGGTCGGCAAGAACCTGGCCGGGCTCGTCAAGGCGATCGGGTTCTGCATGCAGCCCCGGATCTATCCGCGGCTGCGCCCGGAGGCGGAGAACTACCTCTCCAAGCACCTCACCGAGCAGACCTGGCGCTACTTCAAGCGCCGCCGTCTGACCTCGCTGGCGCTGCCCGGTGCCCTGCCGTCCCAGCTGTCGTTCATCCCGCGCAACGCGACCGTGCGCCGGATCGCGCGCCGGGCACGGGCGCTCAGCAGGACCGTCAAGCGGTAGCGGTGAATCGCCGAATCGGTGATTCTGTGACAACAGGCACTGCGAAGATTTAATCTGCCGAACGCGTCGCCCCCCGCCTCGTATACGGACGGGGTGGCGACGCGTAGGTGTCTGTACGCGTCGGCGGCCGTGCCTGTGTCCGTGTCCGTACGCGTGCGTGCATACGTCAATGAGCTGACCGGTTGTTCATCCGTGAGAGTTCTGTGCTACCTCTTTGGCTTGCCCCTGACTCTCCTGGTTGTCGTCGATGAGTCAGTTTCTTTTGTCCCAGCTGCGAAAGGCCACCTGATGACCGCGGCCGACCAGACCATGGCCCCCCCGCTACCGGCCCCGCCGCCGGTCCCGCGGTCCGGGAGTGCCGAACCGGCCGCCGTGCCCGCCGCCGAGGCCGTCAAGCGCCGCCCGGTCAGCCGGCTGAAGGCGCTGGACGGGCTGCGGCTGGTGGCCGCGCTGATGGTCTGCATGTACCACTTCGCCGGCAAGAACGGTCAGGTCGCCGAGTCCTGGCACCAGTCGCCGGGTGTGATGTTCCCGACCCTGTCCCGGTTCGCCACCTACGGCAGCCTCGGGGTGCAGTTCTTCTTCGTCATCAGTGGCTTCGTGATCTGCATGAGCAGCTGGGGCAAGACGCTGGGCGACTTCTTCCGCTCGCGCATCGCCCGTCTCTACCCGGCGTACTGGGTCGCGATCGTCATGGTCACCGCCGCCTCGTTCCTGATGCCGGTGGTCGTGCACCATGTGCGCGGCGACGAGTTCCTGGTCAACCTCACGATGATGCAGCAGCCGCTGGGCGTGCCGCGTGTCCTGGGCGTGTGCTGGACGCTGTGGGTGGAGCTCAAGTTCTACGTGCTGTTCGCGCTGTTCGTGGTCTGGAAGGGCGTCACCTACCGCCGGGTGGTGACCTTCTGCATCCTGTGGACGCTGGCCGGCGCCTTCGCCCGGGTCGCGGACAACCCGCTGATCTCCGAACTCACCTTCCGCGACCACGCCCCCTTCTTCATCGGCGGCCTGGCCCTCTACCTGATCCACCGCTACGGCAGTGACCTGCTCCTGTGGGGCATCGTCGGCATGTCGTACCTGCTGGGCCAGCGCTACTCGGTGACGGCCCTGTGGCACCCGGGCGCGCAGGGCGACTTCGTGCGCAACCCGCTGGTCATCCAGGCCATCGTGCTGCTCGCCTTCGTGTCCGTCGCGGTGGTGGCGCTGGGCTGGACGAGCTGGGCGAACTGGAACTGGCTGACGGTCGCGGGCGCGTTGACGTACCCGTTCTATCTGATCCACGAGCACCTGGGCTGGTTCTTCATCCGGGTCCTGCACCGCGGCTGGGGCCTCGACCCGTATCTGACGATCCTCGCGTCGGTGGCGGGCCTGCTGTCGCTGGCCTGGCTGATGCACCGGTTCGTCGAGAAGCCGTTCGGATCCCGGCTGAAGCGGACGATGACACTCCAGTCGAAGAAGCTGGGCGAGAAGCTGAAGCAGGCGTAGCGGTAAGCGGATGCGAGGAGGCCCGGGGTCGGTATCCGACCCCGGGCCTCCTCGTGTTCCTGCCCGTCAGGACCGCGCGGCCCTGACCCTCTTCACGACCTTGCGGACCGTCGGGTTGCGCCGCAGCGTCTCCGCGCGGACCGCGCTGCCGCCGGGGAGGCGGAGGCTGGTCAGGCGGCGGCGCTTGAAGTAGTGGGCGTTCTCCGGCAGATGGACCGACAGCCAGGCGGCGACCTCGTCGCGCAGCTGCGGGTGCTTACGGGACTGCATGCAGTACCCGACCGCCTTCACCAGCGGCGACAGCCGCTCGACGAGCCCGGGGTCGTCGGACGGCGTGCCGATGCTGGACGCGAGGTCGCGTTCGGCGTCGGGCAGGGCCGCGTCGATGATGGTGAGCGGGATGCGGTTGCTGTTCTCGTACGGCGTGATGGCGTCGAGGAGCGACTCCGTGCCGACCCGGGCGACCGGGATGCCGTAGAAGGTCGCGGCGGTCATCAGCGCGGTGGAGAAGCAGCCGACGACGAGCTGCGGCTTCAGGTACGCGAACACCGTCTCGGCGAGCACCGGTTCGTTCAGCACGCTCAGGTGCACGCCGAGTTCCGTGGCGGCGCTCTGCAGGGAGGTGGAGTACGCGGCCGGGGCGCTCGGGTGCGGCTTGAACAGGACGGCCGTGTGACCGGCCCTGGCCGCGGCCCGGAGCATCCGGACGTGCAGCTCCTCCTCTTCCTCCTGGGTGATGAGGTTGATGGCGGACAGGTACTGGCCGAGGAGCACGGCCGTCGGACGGTTCTCGGCCGGGATACGGGCGGCCAGGATGTCGGCCCCCTGTTCCCCGATCTCGTTGAGTACGCCGACGATCGGCTCGTTGGGGATCGGCACCGGCTCCACGCCGTACTCGGCGAGGAGGAGGGGCCGAAGGCCCGGTATGAGGTCGAGGTGCAGCACACGGGCGATGCGGCTGCTCATGCCGTGCGGGACGCGGTTGCGGGTGGGGCCGTAGCTCATCAGGCCGTCCGCGTACACGTGGATCGGGCTGTCGGCGAAGATCTCGGCGACCGCGCGGGAGGGGTTCGCCTGGATCGACTCGCAGGCGATCTCGACGGGCTCGTCACCGAGGTTCCAGGCCAGGCGTACGGCCTTCTCCCACATGATGGCGTCCTGCGCGCGGGGGGACCAGCCGGCCGGGTGGTGCGGGGAGATGAACTCGTTCCAGGAGCGCACCTCGTCGAACTCGGGCCGCAGCTTCTCGAAGCCGGACATTCTGTCGAGCGGGGTGCCGACCTCCGGAATGGCGGCCGTGTTGCTGACGACCAGGATGCGGCGGTGGTCCTCGCGCGGGCCGAAGAGGCCGGCGCGGATGGCGGCCGTGACGGTCGCCGCGGCGTACTGCGTCGCCGAGAAGAAGATCTGGATCATGCCGCGATTCCCTTCATACCGCCGCGCACGCGCCGCAGCAGGTGGACGCGCTGCTCGCCCATCCCGATGAGGGCGGCCTGGAGCTCGTCCTCGGACATCTTGTTCAGCGCGTCGGCGCTCATCTGCCGCAGTTTGGCGGCGGTGGGGCGGTCGAACCGGCTGCGCTGGAGCAGCTGGTGCGCGATGACGACGCAGTAGTTGCGCAGCGCCTTCTTGCGCAGCAGCCCCACCTCGGGGTCGTTCGCCAGTTCGGCGAGTACGAGGTCGAAGGACCGGAAGAAGTCCAGCTGGCGGACGTCGCCGATCTGGGTGAGGGAGGTGGTGACACCCCGGCGGTAGAAGACACCGCGCAGGCTGGCGACCGTGTAGGACTCGGCCCGGCGGTGCAGGTCCCAGATCCAGGGGCGGTCCTCGGCGGTCTTGAGACCGTCGTGGAAGCGCAGCATGCCCTTGTCGAGGAGGCGGCGGTGGTAGACGCCGGCCCAGGCGTAGGGGTAGTCGACCATCGTGGTGTCGTCGACCGGGAGGATCGAGGTGCGCGGGTCCAACGGGACGTTCCGGCGGCCCTCGGGGGCCCGGTGGACGGCTCGCTCGATGCCGTTGACCTGGACGTGGTCGGTGCGCACGAAGTCGACGTCGTGGCGCTGGATGGCGCCCACGAGGTCCTTCAGATAGCCCGGGGCCAGCCAGTCGTCACCGTCGAGGAAGGTGAGGTAGGTGCCTTCGGCCGCGTCGATGCCGGTGTTGCGGGCGGTGGCCAGGCCGCCGTTCTGCTCGTGCTGGATCACCCTGCCGTGCTTCAGCCGCTTCGTCAGCTCCAGCAACGCCTCGTAGGTCTTGTCCTTCGTCGAGCGGTCCTCGATGAAGATGAACTCGAAGTCGTCCTGGTCGTTGTTGACGAGACTCGTCACTGTGTCCGAGACATAGGTCTCGATGTTGTAACAAGGGACGATGACGGACAGTATCGGGGGACGATTGGTCACGCGCACACCTGGGCTCTCTCAGCTGCAGATTCCGCGACAGTAAGAGTTATTCGGCGCCGGATGTCAACTCGGTCCCGACCGGGCAGCACTCGAAGGATGAGGGCCGGGCCGAAATCCCCACGCGTCACGACGACTTCCCGTACGTCATCGCGTACGTCGTCCTGATCCCTGCGAGCACCAGCCCCAGCCCTTCCTCGAACTGTCGGTCGTAGTCCTGGAAGACCTCGGCGCCGGCCGCGGCCGACAGGGGAAAGTCTGCCATCCGCCGGGCCCGCTCCTCGACGTCGTACCCCTCCCGGCGCTCGCCGGGCAGCGGCTGGACGCCCTGTTCCTCCGTGACGAAGCCAATCGTATAGACGTACGCGGTCATGTTCGCGCGCACGGCCTGGGCCGGGGTGAAGCCGGCCTCGACGAAGCAGCGGAGGTTCGCCTCCATCCGGACGGCGTGCTCGACACCGGTGAAACGGGAGCCGCTGAACACCTTGGCGCCGTCGCGGTAGCCGAGCAGGGCGTCGCGCAGGCCGCGGTTGGCCGCGAGCAGGCGCTCGTCCCAGGGGACGTCGGGGCCGAGGGGCGGGCCGGCGACCATCCGCCGGTACATCTCGGTCGCCATCTCGTCGAGCAGGGCCTGCTTGTCCTTGAAGTGCCAGTACAGGGCGGGCGCCTTGACGTCCAGCTCCTTGGCGATGGCACGCAGGGTGAGCCCGTCGAGGCCGACCTCGCCCAGAAGCCTCAGGGCGGTGTCCGCGACGCGTTTGCGGTCGAGGGGGGCTCGGCGGCCTGATCGTTCGGTTCGTCGCGCCGGCTCTGCCGGTTCTGCTGGTTCTGCTGCTTCCGTGCTCACGCTTGACAACTTAACACTGTTAAGTCCACTCTCGGAGGCAAGGCGACTTAACAACGTTAAGGAGATGGTCGTGATGACCGACGTACTGGTGGTGGGCGCGGGCCCCACCGGACTGGCGCTCGCCGTCGACCTCGCACGGCGCGGGGTGGACGCGGTGGTCGTGGAGCGGGCCGAGGGGCTGTTCCCCGGGTCGCGGGGCAAGGGCATCCAGCCGCGCACGCTGGAGGTCTTCGACGACCTCGGGGTGGTGGACGCCATCCGGGCGGCCGGGGGCCCGTACCCGGCCGGGATGATCTGGCAGGACGGCAGGCGGGCGGGCGAGCACCGGATGTTCGACCCGGCGGAGGAGGGCGAGGAGTCTCCGTACGGGGCCGAGCCGTGGATGGTGCCGCAGTGGAGGACGCAGGAGATCCTGTTCGCGCGGCTGACGGAGCTGGGCGGGCGGGTGGACTTCGGCCGCGAGGTCGTGGGCCTGGAGCAGGACGCGGAGGGCGTGACGGTCGCCTTCGCCGCCGGTGAGCCCGTCCGCGCCCGGTACGTCGTCGCGGCCGACGGTGGCCGCTCGACGGTGCGCCGGGCGCTGGGGATCGCCATGACGGGCGAGACGGTCGACCCGAACCCGATCCTCGTGGCGGACGTACGGATCACCGGCCTGGACCGCGACAACTGGCATGTCTTCCCGCCGCGGGCGGACGGCACGGGCTTCCTCGCGATCTGCCCGCTGGCCGGGACGGAGGACTTCCAGCTGGTGGCCCAGTTCCCGGAGGGGGACCACCCTGACCTGTCCCTGGAGGGCATCCGCAAGGTCGCCGCGGCCCGCTCGCACCTTGCCCCCGAGGACGTGACCGAGGTCCGCTGGGCCTCGGACTTCCGCCCGCGCGCGGCACTGGCGGACAGCTTCCGCACCGGCCGGGTGTTCCTCGCGGGGGACGCGGCGCACGTCCACTCCCCCGCCGGGGGCCAGGGCCTGAACACGAGCGTCCAGGACGCGTACAACCTGGGCTGGAAGCTGGGCGCGGTGCTGCGGGGCGGGGTCGCCGAGTCCGTACTGGCCACGTACGAGGAGGAGCGCCGGCCGGTCGCCGGGCGGATGCTGGGCATCTCGACGGGTGTCCACCGGGGCGAGATCAGGCGCGGCGAGGCGACCCGGCAGCTCGCCCTCGGCTACCGCGACTCGTCACTGGCGGTGGAGACCCGCCCGGCGCCGGGCCCGGTCCACGCGGGCGACCGCGCCCCGGACGGCACGGTGGACGGCGTACGCCTCTTCGACACGTTCCGCGGCCCGCACTGGACCCTGCTGACGGTGGGCACGGCCACGGCACTGCCGACGCTCCCCGTACCCACGGTCCACCTCCTCCCGTACGAGGCGTACGGCACCGGGGTGTTCCTCGTCCGCCCTGACGGCTACGTCGGCTGGGCGGGGGCCACGGCGGAGGGGCTGGAGGAGTACGCGGCGGGCATGGGTGTGACGGGCTAGAACCCGGCAGGCGACAGGTTCACGGCGAGGACGACAGCCCCACGGTCAGCCGTCGTGGAGGGTGTCCACGGAGAGTTCGCCGCGAACGCCGACGGACTCCGGAACGGGCACGCTCTGGCCCCGCTTGAAGCGCTGCGGGTCGGGATAGCTGCCGTCGACCGTTGCAGTACGGCCACGGCATCCTCCTTTTCAGGGCTCACACTTCGCGAGACTAACCGGGGGCGTGCGCTTTCCCCTTCCGATCACCCATTCGGGCGAATTGCCCAGCTCGGAGGACATCGGAAGGCGCGGCGGGTCTGTACACCGGTTCGACGGGTAGTCCTGATGCCGACACACGCGTCATGGTGGGTGCCTCGGCGTAACTTGCACGGGGGTCAGGTGATGAGCTTCGGGGGGCCGGCTTGCGTACTACGGGCATGCGAAAGGTGATGTCCGCCGTTCTCACGGCTCTCGCCGTGGGCGGCTGCACGGTGCAGACCACGGACCCGGACGGCGACCCGCGGTCGCCTGTCCACATCCAGGTCTCGCACCCGCCCGCCGACGACAAACCCGGCGCCACGGCCACTCCGGCGCCGAAACCGACCCCGTCTCCGAAGCGGGCGACCCGCGCTCCCTCCCCGCCCGCCGCCGTTCTCTGGTCGCGCGGTGACAGCGGGCGGGACGTGCGGGAGCTCCAGGCGCGGCTGCGTCAGGTCTCCTGGCTCTTCGACGGGCCGACCGGGTCGTACGACGACCTGACGGAGAACGCCGTCAAGGGCTTCCAGGGCAAGCGCGGGCTGCCGCGCACCGGGCGGACCGACACCGTCACCTGGCAGCGGCTGCTGCGGATGACGCGCGAGCCCGGACAGTGGGAGCTGTATCTGATGGGCGGGCAGCCGGCCGCCTATCCCGACCCGCGCTGTCTCACCGGCCGGGTGCTGTGCATCAGCAAGACGAGCCGGACGCTGCGCTGGATGATCGACGGCCGGACGGTCTCGACGGTGGCCGTGCGGTTCGGCAGCCAGTACACGCCGACCCGGGAAGGCGTCTTCAGCGTCTACTGGAAGTCACGGCACCATGTGTCGACGCTCTACGACTCCCCCATGCCCTACGCGATGTTCTTCAGCGGCGGCCAGGCCGTCCACTACTCCGCCGACTTCGCGGCCCGCGGCTACGGCGGCGCCTCGCACGGCTGTGTGAACATCCGGGACGAGACGGCGATCGCCGCGATCTTCGCCGAGGTGAGCAACGGCGACAAGGTCGTCATCTACTGGTGAGCCTGCGGCGGCGAGGATGATTCGGGGCGCGGACGGGACCGGGGGAACGTGTCCCGCCCGCGCCAGGTGCACGAGCCGAAGGTACGGGGGGAACCCCCGGCTCTGTGCGAGGAACCGATGACCAGTCGGCTCACTTCCTACTGCGTCGGCGCCGCCGAAAGTGTCACACCCCGCACGCGCGAACTTCGCCGAAGCACCTCGCCGACGCACATCCGCGCAGGTCGGAGCGGTGCCCCGCGGTGCAGAGAGGTGTGCTCCGGGGCGTACGGGACTCAGGTGGCCGTCGGCTGCGGCAGGACGCCGTACGACGGGTCGGGGTCCGGCGCCGGTTCGTACGGGGGCTCGTTCACCCGTACCGCGGCGAAGGTCGTCGGTGTGGGCGTCGGCTCCGCAGCGGCCCGGCCGCCGTGGCCGTTGCCGCTCCCGTGGCCGTTGCCGCTCCCGTGGCCGTTTCCACCGCCGTCGCCGTTGCCGCCGCTCACGTCGTTGCCCTTGCCCCCGGTGTCACCGGCGCCGTTCTGGCCGTCCTCGGCGCCGGTGTCTGTGCCGCCCGCCCCGCTGCCGGTGCCCGTGTCGGCGTTCGAGCGGACTGCCGGTTCGTCCCTGAGGGTGTCCTCGCAGTACTGCGGCACCTTCCGGGAACCCTTGGCCGCCTTCTCCAGGGCCCGTCTGCGCTCCGCCTCCAGCTTCTTGCCGCTGCGCATGTCACGGCAGGACAGGGCGAGTGCGCTGCGCCAGTCGCCGGGCCGGCCCGGATCGGAGCGGGACCCCTGTCCCGCGCCGGTCGGGCTGTCCCGGGGCTCGGCGCCCCCGGTGGTGCCCCTGCCGAAGGAGCCCCCGGCCGTGCTGTCGGGCCTGGGGGACGGGATGCCCTTGCCCCGGGTCACGTCCGGCGACGGCGAGGCCTGCATGGCGTCACGCGACTCGCCGGCCGACACGGTGGCGGCGGGGCGGCCGGGCGCGTCGCCGCCGAACGGGTTCGGCAGCACGCCGATGCCGGCGGCCATCGCGGCCGAGCCGACCATGCCGACGGCCAGCGCGGCACCGAGCCCCAGCCGCAGGGGACGGTTCCAGCGGGCCGTGCGGGCTCCGCTCCGGGGGGAGGCACCGGAACGCCCGAACCCTCCCACCCGTACGAGGCCCATGTCCGAGCCCAGGTCCGACGCGGGCGGCGTTGCGGTCGCGGGGGCAACGGTGATGAGGTCGGGGGCCGGGCGGGCCTTGCGGAAAGCGGCCAACGCGGCGGCCTCGCCCGGGAGTTCGGCGCTGCCCGGCGGGGTGTCCACGGAGAGCGCGTCCAGGGTCTTGGCGAGCAGCTCGGCCTGGTCGCGGGCTTCGGGGCCGGCGGACGCGAGTGAGGGCTCCAGCGGCTGCCCGCTCAGCAAACGCTCCGCCGCAGCGCGGTCCAGCCACCTGTACGGGTCGTCGTCGGCCATCACATGTCCTTCTGCGTCCGCGAACGCGTATGCGTCACACCGGCCGATGACACCGCACGTCCGTGCGGTTCCCGTGGGGGCGGCAGCGCGTCGAGCGCGGCGGTCGCGTCCGGGTCCTCGCCGAGCAGTTCCGCGAGCCGTCGCAGACCTCGGTGCGCCGCCGTGCGGACGGCTCCGGGGCGCTTGCCGAGGGTCTCGGCGGCGGTTTTCGCGTCGAGGCCGACGACCACCCGCAGGACGACGGCCTCGGCCTGGTCCTGGGGCAGCTGGGCGATGAGGGAGAGGGTGCTGTCGGTGGCCAGCGACTCCATGGCCTCGCCCGCCGTGTCGGAGTCGGCGGGCCGGCCGGACAGCTCGGTCTCGTCGCCGCCTATGGCGGGGCGGCGCCCGCGCATCCGTAGGTGATCGAGGGCGCGGTTGCGGGCGATCCGCGCGGCCCAGCCCCGGAAGCGGTCCGCGTCCCCGCTGAACCGGTCCAGGTCACGGGCTATCTGGAGCCAGGCCTCGGACGTCACGTCCTCGGCGTCCGGGTCGCCGACCAGCGTCCGCACGTACCCGAGCAGCCGTGGGTGCACCGAGCGGTACACAGTCCGGAACGCGGTCTCGTCCCCGGCCTGTGCCGCAAGCACCGCGGTGGTCAGCTCCGCGTCGTCCCCCTGCACCGCGCACACCTCAAGACCTCAGTGGATGCAGTTGCCTGTCGTCCGCAGCCTGTAGCGAAAGGCACGTTACGGCGTGAAAGCGGTCCTCGTCCATGTCCGTACAACGTGCAACTAACTCGTGATCCGGTGACGGTGTGACAGAAAACGCACGCGCGGCGCTGTAGAAGATACGGGCCGCCGCGCGGCCCGTGCCGCGCGACGGCCGGGGCCTCTCCTGTGGGGGGTGGCGGCCCCGGTCGTTGCCATCGGCTGAGAGTGGGGCCCTCCGTCATCGCCAGTCGTCCCGGCGTCGGGTGCGTGCCGCCTTGTGTGCGCCGGAGTCCCGGGCGACGAGGAACGCCGCGATCGCCGTCCGCTCCCCGTCGCCGGTGGTGTCGTCGTCCCGTGGGCCTTCGCGCAGGGCGGCGGCGAGCAGCCCGGTCAGGTGGGCCGGCGGTCGGCCTGTGACGTCGTCTGCGTTCATGTCGTTTCTTCCAGTTGCCGGGCCAGGCGTTTCAGGCCCCGGTGTGCGGCCGTGCGTACCGCGCCGGGGCGTTTGCCGAGGACGCGGGCGGCGGCCGGGGCGTCGAGGCCGACGACCACGCGGAGCAGGACCGCCTCGGCCTGGTCACGCGGGAGTCCGGCGATGAGGCCGAGGGCGTACTCCGTGGAGAGGGTCTCCAGGGCCTGGTCGGGGGTGCTGTGCGGGCCGGGCAGGTCCAGTACGTCCGGTTCGAGCGGCGTCCCCTGGGGCCGGGTCCGTCTGCGGCGCAGCAGGTCGAGGGCGCGGTTGCGGGCGATGGTCGCCGTCCAGCCCCGGAAACCGGCGCCGTCGCCCTTGAAGCGGCCCAGGTCGCGGGAGATCTCCAGCCAGGCGTCGGACGCCACGTCCTCCGCCTCGTCGCCGACGAGGCCGCGGAGATAGCCGAGGAGTCCGGGCTGCACGAGCCGGTACGCGACCGCGAAGGCGGCCTCGTCCCCGTCCTGGGCCCGGGCGACGGCGTCGCCCAGCTCCGCGTCGTACACCTGTACCCGGCGGGGTTTCCGTCGTCCCTGGCCCAAGCGCTGTCCTCGTCCGTGCCGGCGTACCGGCGTACCGCGTGCGGGGTCGGTGCCCGTCCTCATGGGCATCTGCGTCGCTCGGCACGGAAACGTCACTGCTCGGGCCGGTTCAGATCGCCGTGGCGTCCCGGCACAGCAGCCGCAGCGAACCATGGCCGGCGAAACAGCGGCGGGCCTCTTCGACCGGGTCCCACAACCGCCCGTCGGCCGTACGGACCCAGTGCCCGCCGTCCGCCTCCAGCCACTCCGCGGCACCGTCGGTCCGCCGCACGATCACCTCGCCCGCGTACGCTCCGAAGCCGCGCAGCACCGACTCCACGGCGGCGTACGGCGTCTGCTCGCGGCGGAGTTCCTCGATCATCCGGTCGGCGCGCCACAGACTCTGGGTCGAGTAGTCGAGGCGCAGCCGCGCGCCCTCGCGCATCGTCGCGACGGTGTCGGCGGCCCACCGCACGGGCTTCGCGGCGGCCTGTGGACGTGTCGTTCGGGCCGCTCTTCCTGGTGCTCGGTGTGCTGTCACATTCCAGGAAAGCGTGCGGGCGGCTGCCCGCGTCACCCCATTCCGGCGCCTGACCGGGATCGGCGCGGGACCACCCCAGGTCCGCCCCAGGACGACCACAGGAAAGCCACAAGGTCCACCCGGTCCCGGAGGTCAGGCCCGTCCGCGTGCCCGTCGCGACACCACCGCGCGCAGGACGCGCCGCCCTTCCGTCGACACCGCCAGCGCCTGCCGCAGGCCGCCAAAACCGTGCCCGGCGAGCAGTTCCAGGACGGTGATCTGGCGCCGCAGTTCGGCAGCCACGAGGGGTGAGATGCCCTCCGTACGGCCTTCACGGTGGGAGTCGACCGAGGACGGGCCGGTGGCGGAGGCGTCCAGGAGCCGGTGGATGCGGAGGGCGGCGACGGAGCAGTCGTCGGCCCATTCGCGCACGTCGGCGGCGGACCGGGTGGCGGGGGCGGCGGCGAGCATCCGCCGGGCGAGGAGGGTGGCCTCACCCTCGGCGGAGGCCGGAGGGGCGGCCGGGTGGTCGGCGTCCTCGGGGCCGAGCTTGATCCGGGCCTGTTCCAGACGGGTCGCCCATTCCTCCGCGTCGGTGCCGTCGGCGAGGCTGGTCCACAGGGGACGCAGGACCTCGTCATCACCGCCCAGGAGCGACACACACCGGTCCAAACAAGCCAGTCCGCTGACAGTCAGGCCCCGCTCGTCGGCGCCGGCGATCAGTTCCACCAGGCTCATGCACGCCTCCCTCCGAGGGCGCCATCCCTTACGGAGCCCGTACTATCCCTAGCTGCGTGCAAGGTACCCGGAGCGTCACAGGGGCAGAACACCAAGTCGGTCGAGGAACCGGAAGAACAGGTTTTCGGCCAACGGGTCGGGTTCCGAAGTCAGTACGTCGAGGAGCGGCGCGGCGTTCACGGTGTGGCCGGCCTCCGCGGCCCAGTCGACCGCGCGTTCGGCCGCGTCGCCGGGTTCCAGAAAGTAGTCGTCGAGCGTGAGCCCGGCGCCTTCCTCGCTCTCCGCGCCCCCTTCGCCCTGTCCGGCGCCCAGGTACCCGGCCATGGCGTCGCGCGCCAGACAGGTGGTCCACGCCCCGCTCGCGGGCGCCGCCGCCTCCAGCACCACACAGCGGCTGTCCATGACGTACCCGAAGAGCGCGGGCGCGCCGGTCTCCATGGCGAGCGCGTTCATGCTGCCGACGTCACCGTCGCCGCTCGGGTACTCCCACACCTGCCAGCCGTCGTCCCGCCTCTCACGCGAGGTCAGCCCGTCGCGCACCGCCCGCAGGGCGTCGGTCTCCGCGAGCGGCCGCTCGCTCCTGCCCACGATCAAGTAGCCCCAGTAACCCAATGCCATCCCCCTGGCGTTCCGGTTCTGCTCGCTGTGCCCGCGCCGAATACACCACAGACACGAGCGAGTTGGCCAGAGATCGGACAATCGGACGTCAGACGCCCACGGGGACGGGACCCCGCAGGGCCTTCTCCTGCTGCATCCGGGTCAGCCGGAGCACGACGAGGATCGCGAGCACGGCTGCCGCGATGTCGACGGCGTCGGAGACGAGCACCTGGACGACGCCACTGCGGATCTCGTCGGCCGTGTCGGCGCGGTCGAACGAACCGAAATCCTCCCGGCTGGTGAAGAGCGCGATGAGCCACAGCGTCCACCAGGCGTTGACGAGCCCGTGCGGCGCGCGGGTACCCGCTGGGCTGCTCGCGTCCCAGATGTCCAGCATGATCCGGCGCGGGAACCACAGACTGACGATCGGCACGAACCAGCACCAGCCCGTCCAGCCGCGCTTCATGGTGTGCCCGAACGGGTTGAACACCTCGGCGTTGACCCGCACGCGCAGGAACCAGACGAGGAAGAAGACGGCCGTCGCGAAGAAGGTCGCCGTCTGCGCGACTCCGGCGACGTAGTAGAGCGTGTCCGCCTGGTCGGCGCGGCGCATGAGGGCGTTGTAGCCGCCGTAGCCGAGGCCGTCGTCCGCGAGGGCGCCCATCACGTCGTGCATGTTGATGCCGGCGCAGACGGCGAAGAGGTCGACGGCGACGACCACGCCGAGCATGACGGCGACGGCCCTGCCGAGTCCGACCGGTGAACGCAGCCAGGCCGGTCCGTGCGGCTGGACGACGGGGCCGGTGGGTGCGGGCGGTGCCGAGAGCACGGGCCGGGACACGAACGCGCGCCCGGACGTGGGCTCGTCGGCGGCGTCGGCGCAGTCCCAGCACAGGCCCTCGGGGGTGGTGGCCGTGGACAGCTTGCAGTGCTTGCAGAACATGCGGATCCCCCGGGAACAAGAAGCCGGGCGCGGCCCCTCCCCAGGACCACGCCCGACACACGAATACGTGTGCTACTTGTGCGGAACCTATGGTTCGTCCGGCCCGTACGTCCAGCCGGTTTCAGCCCAGCCGGGCCGCCAGCTTCTTGAAGTCGGTCCAGGACAGGGGCGGCTGGGCCCGGGGATCCCACAGCTTCTGCACGGTCGCCCGCAGCGGCAGCCGTATCCCGGCGGCCACCTGCTTCTGGGTCTGCGATCCGGCGAGGTCGCACCAGACGGCGAAGACCCCGCCCCGGATCTGCCCGTCGTACGACGCGGAGACAGCCGTGCTGCCGCGCAGCACCCGTGGGGTCCACTGCTTGTAGATCCGCTCGCCCGTCGGATAGACGAAGGTGTTCGGCTGCCCGAGTACGTAGTAGAGGTACTCGTCGTTGTAGTTGACGACCTTGCGGCCCGCGCTCAGGTAGGCGGTCGGCTGCCGGGCGCCGATCTCCTTGCCGGTCCAGTAGGCGACCTGGAGGTTCTTGTCCGGCTGGACCGAGCTCGCCTTGTAGAAGCCGTCGTTCCAGGCGCGCAGGCTCGTCCGGCCGTGGGCGCGGACGGTGGCGGCGCGGTCGTTGAGCCAGCCTGTCGCGAGGTCGGAGACGCCTGCGCCCGCGCCGTACTTCTCGGTGGCCGCTGCGGCGAGCTGGGGGTAGGAGGCCGCCGGGTTGGACACGGCCAGGGCCCGGTACTCGTCGCCGCCCAGGTGCCAGGACGCGCCGGGGAAGAGGTCGGCGTACTCGCCCAGCAGGTCGTCGACGATTTTCGCGGCTCCGGGCTCGGAGATGTCGATCGCCCCGCGTGCCGCCGTGCCCTGCGCGTTCTTCAGCTGGAGGTCGGGGTGGGCGGCGAGGACCGCGCCCAGGTGGCCCGGGGAGTCGATCTCGGGCACGACGGTGATGTGACGGCTCGCGGCGAGGGCGAGGATGCGGCGGACCTCGGCCTTGGTGAGGTGGTCCCCGGAGACGACCTCCGGGTGGGTGTCGGAGGCGATCCGGAAGCCCTGGTCGTCGGAGAAGTGCAGGCCCAGCTCGTTGAACTTGAGGTCGCCCAGTTCACGGACGCGGTCCTCGATCCAGGCCGCCGTGAAGTGCTTGCGGGCGATGTCCAGCATCAGCCCGCGCTGCGCCTTGGCCGGCCGGTCGCGCACGACACCCTCGGAGGCGGTGCTCCCGCCGGCCACCTCCTGCTTGAGGGTGCGGGTGCCGTAGAAGACGCCGGCTTCGGCGGGGGCGGCCACGGTGACCCGGCCGCTCCTGACGGTGAGGGTGTAGGACTCGGGGCCCTTCGTCGCCTGCGCCGGGTCCAGCTTGAGCTGGACGTCCCCGGCACCGGGCGCGGCGGTTCCGCCGTACGTCATCCGCAGCTCACCGGCGAGCAGCTTCCCCTCGTCGGCGAGGCCGTCGGCGGTGACGACCACCCGGGACGCCGAGGCGGGGCGCCAGCCCGGACCCCGGGCGGGTACGTGCTCGCGTACGGCGGGGATGGTGCGGGGGGTCTTGGAGAGGGGGTAGACGCGGGCGGGAGACGGGGAGGGCGAGGCAGGCGCACGGGACGCGGTGGCCGCGGAGCTGTCCGCTCCGGCCGCGTCCGAGGAGCGCGCCGCGCCGGTCGACGCGATGCCGCTGCCGGTGTCGGTGTCGCTGCTGGTGTTGCCGACCGGCCAGAGGACGACGGTCACCCCCACCGCACCGGCCGCGACAAGAACACCGGCCCCGAGAAGCAACCCGGACCCCTGTCCGTACGTCTTCCTGCTCAGACCCCGTTTCCGCTCCGGAGCCCGTCGCCTCCGCCCGGTCACCGGGTCCCCCCTGCCAGAGCCTCACGTATCGCCCGCATGCCACGCACCTCCTGGATCGCCTCCACCTCTGAACCTACGGCCCCACCCCACGGGAATCGTCCACCGTACGGTCTGAAACTCTCCCGTTCGGGTGAAATTCAGACCTCCGTCGGACAGCTCCTGACCACTCTCGATAATGTGAGCGGCGCCTCTCCACTCTTCAGGCGCATCTCACCTTCCGACCCAGACCTCCGAGGACTCACGCTGTCCGCGCACCGTCTTCCCCAATTCTCCGGCCGGCTCGCCATGCCGGCACAGACGCGCGCCGAGTCCCCCTCTCCTACGCCGCGGAGCCTGGCAGGGTTCAACACCGAGCCCGCCGAGGACATCGAGCGCGCGCTCCTCACCTGCCTGCGCAGCCTCCGCTGGGCCCGCCGTCTCGCCGACCACCGCCCCTACCCTGACCTGGACTCCCTGCTCGCGGCAGCGGACGAGGCGGCGTACGACCTGACCCCGGGCGACCTCTGCGAGGCCCTGGCCGCGGAGGCGCTGCCCACCCTGCCGGACGGGGTGTACTCGGCGGCCCACACGGCCCTGGGGGCCGCGTACGCGGCGTACGAGGCCAGGTTCGGGCATGTCTTCGTCATCTGCCTGGACGGCACGCCTCCCACGGAGGTCCTGAACACGATCCTGGCCGCCATCCGGGCACGCTTGACGAACGATCCGGAGGAGGAGCGGGTGGTCGCGGCGGAGGAACTCCGCGGCCTGGCGAGGGAACGGCTGGAAAACGCCCTGCGGGGCGCGCCCGGTCACAGCTGACCGGCCGCCCGGCGGACAACCGCACGCCCTCCCCGGGCAGCCGCACCCAGTAGCCCGTACGAAGCCTGTTTGATCACATCGGTAGGCCCGCTGTAAGCGTTCCGACAACACGTCGCTACGATGGCCAGGGCCGGTGGACCGTACCCGGCCGGGCCCGTCCGACACCCGAAGCCGGCGCGGCTCCGATCCCCGCTCCCGGAGGGTTTTCCGTGCCGGCTGGAACGCTGTACCGCGGCCGGGAAGGAATGTGGTCCTGGGTGGCTCATCGAGTCACCGGCGTCCTCATCTTCTTCTTCCTGTTCGTACACGTCCTGGACACCGCTCTCGTCCGTGTCTCTCCCGAGGCCTACGACAAGGTTGTGGCCACGTACAAGACGCCGATCGTCGCCGTGCTGGAGTACGGCCTCGTCGCCGCCATCCTCTTCCACGCGCTGAACGGCCTGCGCGTCATCGCCGTCGACTTCTGGTCGAAGGGCCCGCGCTACCAGAAGCAGATGCTCTGGACCGTCGTCGGCCTGTGGGTCGTGCTGATGATCGGGGCGGTCTACCCCGTCCTCGGCCACGCCGCTCGTGAACTGTTCGGGAGCTGACGCACATGGCGACGACTGAATCCACCGCCTCGGGCATCGGCCCCGTCGAGGGCGCGGGCACGTTCGCGGGGTACGACGCCGACAACCCGGCTCCCCTGATCGAGGCCCCGCGCAAGCGCACGAAGAAGACCCCCAAGTCCACCCGGGGCAACTTCGAGATGTACGGCTGGCTGTTCATGCGGCTGTCCGGCATCGTCCTGGTCGTGCTGGTCCTGGGCCACCTCCTCATCCAGCTGGTGCTGGACGGCGGGGTCTCCAAGATCGGCTTCGCCTTCGTGGCCGGCCGCTGGGCCTCGCCGTTCTGGCAGGTCTGGGATCTGCTGATGCTGTGGCTGGCGATGCTGCACGGCGCCAACGGCCTGCGCACCGTCATCAACGACTACGCGGAACGCGCGAACACCCGACTGTGGCTCAAGGGCCTGCTCTACACCGCCACGGTGTTCACGATCCTGCTGGGCACGCTGGTGATCTTCACCTTCGACCCGAACATCCGCTAGGCCACGGTGCTGAGGGACTGAGGAAATCCTGATGAAGATCCACAAGTACGACACCGTCATCGTCGGCGCGGGCGGCGCCGGCATGCGCGCCGCGATCGAGTCGACGAAGCGCAGCCGTACCGCCGTACTGACGAAGCTCTACCCGACCAGGTCCCACACGGGCGCCGCGCAGGGCGGTATGGCCGCCGCGCTCGCCAACGTGGAGGAGGACAACTGGGAGTGGCACACCTTCGACACGATCAAGGGCGGTGACTACCTGGTCGACCAGGACGCCGCCGAGATCCTGGCGAAGGAGGCCATCGACTCGGTCCTCGACCTGGAGAAGATGGGCCTGCCGTTCAACCGCACGCCCGACGGCACGATCGACCAGCGCCGCTTCGGCGGCCACTCGCGCAACCACGGTGAGGCCCCGGTCCGCCGGTCCTGCTACGCGGCCGACCGCACCGGCCACATGATCCTCCAGACGCTGTACCAGAACTGCGTGAAGGAGGGCGTGGAGTTCTTCAACGAGTTCTACGTCCTCGACCAGCTGATCGTCGAGATCGACGGTGTGAAGCGGTCGGCCGGCGTCATCGCCTACGAACTCGCCACCGGTGAGATCCACGTCTTCCAGGCGAAGGCCGTGATCTACGCGTCCGGCGGCTGCGGCAAGTTCTTCAAGGTGACGTCGAACGCTCACACGCTGACGGGTGACGGCCAGGCGGCGGTCTACCGTCGCGGGCTGCCGCTGGAGGACATGGAGTTCTTCCAGTTCCACCCGACCGGCATCTGGCGCATGGGCATCCTGCTGACGGAAGGCGCCCGCGGTGAGGGCGGCATCCTCCGCAACAAGGACGGCGAGCGCTTCATGGAGAAGTACGCGCCGGTGATGAAGGACCTCGCCTCGCGTGACGTCGTCTCGCGCTCCATCTACACGGAGATCCGCGAGGGGCGTGGCTGCGGTCCAGAGGGCGACCACGTCTACCTCGACCTCACCCACCTCCCGCCGGAGCAGCTGGACGCCAAGCTGCCCGACATCACCGAGTTCGCGCGCACCTACCTGGGCATCGAGCCGTACACGGACCCGATCCCGATCCAGCCCACCGCGCACTACGCGATGGGCGGCATCCCGACGAACGTCGAGGGTGAGGTGCTCCGCGACAACACGACGGTGGTGCCCGGCCTGTACGCGGCCGGCGAGGTCGCGTGTGTGTCGGTGCACGGCGCCAACCGCCTCGGCACGAACAGCCTCCTGGACATCAACGTGTTCGGGAAGCGGGCCGGTATCGCGGCGGCGGAGTACAGCCAGAAGGCCGACTTCGTCGAACTCCCCGAGAACCCTGCCGAGTTGGTGATCTCCCAGGTGGAGCACCTGCGCGAGTCCACGGGCACGGAGCGGGTCGCCGCGCTGCGCCTGGAGCTCCAGGAGACCATGGACGCGAACGTCATGGTGTTCCGTACGGAGCAGACGATCAAGACGGCGGTGGAGAAGATCGCGGAGCTCCGCGAGCGCTACCGGAACGTCTCGATCCAGGACAAGGGCAAGCGGTTCAACACCGACCTCCTGGAGGCCATCGAGCTGGGCAACCTGCTCGACCTGGCCGAGGTCATGGCGGTCTCGGCGCTGGCCCGCAAGGAGTCGCGCGGCGGTCACTACCGCGAGGACTACCCGACCCGCGACGACGTCAACTTCATGCGCCACACCATGGCGTACCGCGAGGTGGGCGACGACGGCACCGAGTCCATCCGTCTCGACTACAAGCCGGTCGTCCAGACCCGCTACCAGCCGATGGAGCGTAAGTACTGATGGCAACCCCTGTTCTGGACAAGGCGGACGCGGCCGGCGAGCCCGAGCCCGGCTTCGCCGACTCCCCGTACATCACGGTCACCTTCCGCATCCGCCGCTTCAACCCGGAGCTGGCGGCCGAGGCGGTCTGGGAAGACTTCAAGCTGGAGATCGACCCGAAGGAGCGCGTCCTCGACGCCCTCCACAAGATCAAGTGGGACCAGGACGGTTCGCTGACGTTCCGTCGCTCCTGCGCGCACGGCATCTGCGGCTCGGACGCCATGCGGATCAACGGCAAGAACCGCCTTGCCTGCAAGACCCTGATCAAGGACATCAACCCCGCCAAGCCGATCACGGTCGAGCCCATCAAGGGCCTGACGGTCCTGAAGGACCTGATCGTCGACATGGACCCGTTCTTCCAGGCGTACCGCGACGTGATGCCCTTCCTCATCACGAAGGACACCAACGAGCCGACGCGCGAGCGTCTCCAGTCGGCGGAGGACCGGGAACGGTTCGACGACACGACGAAGTGCATCCTGTGCGCGGCGTGCACGTCGTCGTGCCCGGTCTTCTGGAACGACGGCCAGTACTTCGGCCCGGCCGCGATCGTGAACGCGCATCGGTTCATCTTCGACTCGCGTGACGAGGCGGGCGAGCAGCGGCTGGAGATCCTTAACGACCGGGACGGCGTCTGGCGCTGCCGGACCACGTTCAACTGCACGGACGCGTGCCCGCGTGGCATCGAGGTCACGAAGGCGATCCAGGAAGTGAAGAGGGCGCTGATCACTCGGCGGTTCTGATCACTCGGCGGTTCTGATCTCGCATCACGCTCCGGTGGCCGTGTTTCTGCATCGACAGAAGCACGGCCATCGGGCGTTTTACCGCCGGGCGTTTCGAGCTTGCGGTGATCGCGGCCACACACCCCTCGATACCCACCAGTACCACTAGGAACTTGGTCAACTCCCGTTACAGACTGGGCACATGACCATCCTGAGGAAATCGATCGCGGCACTGTCGGCCGCCGCAGCCACGGCGGCCACCCTGCTCGCGATACCCCCACCGCCTCGGCAACTCCCGTCCACGGCACGGCATATGGCCAACGGCCCCTCGTCCGGGAGAACTTCGACCACCTTCCGCTCGGCCCGGTCACGGCCGGCCGCGACTGGACGACGGACACGTCCAACGGCACGCTGACCGTCGCCCCGAGTTCGACCGGCAAGGGCCGCGAACTCCGCGTCCATACAGAGGGCAACGGGCGCGCGTTCGTCGTCTTCTCCAACCTCTCCAAACCCTCCAACCTCTCGGCGCCCGGTAACAGTTACTGGGCCCGGCTGCGCCTGCGCGTGGACGCCTTCCCCACGGCTCCCGACTGGGCCCACTGGACGATCGCGGAGGCCTCCGGCGCCGACTCCCCCACCCTCGTACGTCCGTTGGGCGGCCAGTACGCCCCCACGGACAAGGGCAACTTCTGGGGCGTCGGCTCCGACCTGGGACCGACGGGCGACTGGACGTCGTGGAAGACGTCGGCACCGGCGGTGGCGGGGAGTTGGAGTTGCGTGGAGTTCCATCTCGACGCGACCGACAACCGGGTCACGGTGTACTTCGACGGGGTCGAGCGGTCGGACCTGACGGTCTCCGCCCAGAGCCACGGCGGTGCGCAGGACTCGGACTTCGCCTTCCCGACGTTCGACAGGCTGAAGCTGGGGTGGCAGCTGTACCAGGCCGACCCGACTCCGTCGTCGTACGACGTGCGGATGGACGATGTGGTGGTGGGTTCGCGGCGCGTGGGCGGGTGTTGAGGACGCGCTGACCCGGTGAGGGGTGAGGCGGGCGGCGCCCGCCCTGCCTTACCCCTCAGCCGAGGATGAGGGGGAGCTTCGCGGCAAGACCGCCGAGCGCGGCCGTCTCCTCGTCCGTCGGCGTACGGCGTCCGGTGCCGATCAGGAGCGCGTGCTGGTCGGAGAAGCCGGCGGGGAACGGGGCCCCGGCGATCGCCTCCAGCGCCGCGCGTGCCGCCGCGAGGGTGTCGGCGGGCGGCGGCTGCGCGGGGTGGTGCGGCAGATGTGCGATCAGGTCCAGATGATGCAGGGTCCATTCGAGGACGTACGCGGAGAGGTAGTCCCCGACGGTCAGGACCTCGTCCTGGGTGCTGACCCGGACGGCGGGGTCGGCGAGTCGGGCGGCGCGGCCGGCGGCGGAACCGACGTCGTCGAGGTGGAACTTGAGCAGCGCGGGCGCGCCGTAGGCGGCGGCCAGCCGGGGGATCAGGGCGTCGAGCGGGTCGTCGCCGGTCGGAGGTTCGGTGAGGACGTCCCAGTAGGTGACCGCGTCGACGGTCGGCTCGGCTTCGGTGGGCGTGACGAGGGTGATCAGGACGTCCTGGGCATCGATGACCAGGTGACAGACGAGGTCGCGCACCAGCCAGCCGGTACAGCCGGAGGGGCGGTCGAAGTCGTCGTCGGGGAGCTCGGCGACGGCGGCAAGCAGGGCCGTCCAGGAACGCGAGAAGAGGTCCACGGTTCGGGACCGTAGTGGCGGGTGGGAGCGGTGGACAAGTGTATTCGGGCGGGTCGGCCCGCATACCTGCGCGGTTGGCTCGCGTTGTCCGAGTAGAGAACGACCGAGCGGTACCGCAGCAGCAGAAGGAGGCACGAGAGTGACCAGCTTCCACTCGTGGGCCGAAGTCAAGGAGGAGGTTTTCGACGCGGAGGAACTCGACGAGATCTCGGCGGGAGCCCTGCACATGGTGGCCGAGGCGCGCAGACTCCAACTCGCCGAATGCGCCGACAGCTTCAGCTCAGGCAGCCCAACTGACCGGCCGTGCTTCGCCCGTCACCGCTCCGAGTTCACAGGAACTGACATGATCGACCCCAACTTGTCATGAGCAGAGCGACCTCTGGGGAGAGGTCAGGGGGAGGTGCGCAACGATGCGGACCATCGGAGAAGGCGTGCTGGAGAGCACGTGTCCTCAGTGCGGTACGGAGATCCAGGCGGACAGTCGCTTCACGAAGTGGTGTCCGGCCTGCGACTGGAACGTGGATCCGGGTGGCCCTGAGAAGAAGAAGGGCAGGCTGGAGGCGCTGCGCCGCACGCTGGCGCAGCGGCGCGGGGAGAAGCTGCTGGACGCGATGACTTCTGACGCCGCT
Organism: Streptomyces kryoterrae; assembly: GCF_054072135.1. Taxonomy (NCBI): domain Bacteria; kingdom Bacillati; phylum Actinomycetota; class Actinomycetes; order Kitasatosporales; family Streptomycetaceae; genus Streptomyces; species Streptomyces kryoterrae. Next base: position 3,775,988 of record NZ_CM133358.1, read on the forward strand.
GAGGAACAGCGGGCTCGTCGTGATGTGTACGGCGCGCTGGCGTACGCGGTCGCGCTGTTTGATCCACGGCGTCACGGCTGTCCTCTTCGTGACCGGAGCCTGGTGCCTGGTGCAGGGCTGGGGCGGATTCTTCATGCTGCCCGGGGTGTTCCTGTTGTTGCTGGGCTTGGCCCTGCACCCCAGGTTGAACCGGCTCCCGAAGGAGGAGGACGACGGCGTCGTCCTGCGCCGCCCCGACGCGCCCGAACTGTTCGCGCTGATCGCCGAGGCGTCGGGTACGAGGGGTGTGGATGCCGTGGCGGTCAACGCCGAGACGAACGCGAGCGTCCAGACGTACGGCCTCCGTGGCCGCCTCCTCACCCTTGGCCTCCCCCTGTGGGAACCCCTCACCCCCGAGCACCGAATCGCCCTGCTGGGCCACGAGTTGGGCCACTACAGCAACGGCGACGCGCGGCGCGGCCTGGTGCTGGGGCCGGCGTACCGCTCGCTCGGCCTCTGGCTCTACTACCTCTCCCCCATCGCCAACCCGACGAACGCCGTCCATATGATCACCAACCTGGCGTACGTCGTGCCTCGACTGCTCGTCCAGGGCGTACTCACTGACGCGGCCGAGAACGACTACGGCAGCCACCGCATCCACGCCCCCGGCGAAATGGTCACCCTCCCCGACTCCATCGGCGCCAAGGTCACCCTCGACGTGGCTGCGATCCTCGACGCCGGCCAGCCGAACCGGACTCCCTGATCACCCGCGTCGCAACGCACGTCACAACGCCCGTCTGCCCGCCCCAGCCTCCATGGATTCCGCCGACCATCCCCTTATCCTGACGCCATGTCAGATGACGAGTCGTACGAACTGCTCGGTTTCGACAACGTGCTGCTGCCCGTCGGTGAGCTCGCCGAGGCGGTCGCCTTCTACGAGCGCGCCGGGTTCGGTGTCACCGCCCGGGTCGACGAGGCCGGGATCGCCGTGCTGAGGGTCGGGGCCGAGACCCCGGGGCTGTTGCTGCGGGTCGAGGAGGCGCTCGGGCACCGGGAGCCGCCGTGGGCCTCGCCCCGGATCTGGCTGGAGGTGCCGGACGCCAAGGCGGCGGCCCGCGCCCTGGCCACGGCCGGCATCACCCCGCTCGACGCCCCGATGTCCGTGGCCACGGGCTGGACCGTCGAGATCGCCGATCCCTGGGGCAACGTCATCGGCTTCACGGACTACACGAAGCGGCCGGAACTCGCGCGGTCGTGAACCCGGTCGATCATGAACCCGGGCGGCGATCGATCGCCGTGAGGTCGATGTCGATCTCGAAGGGCACGGCCAGTTTGAGGCGGTCGTGGAAGATGCCGGTGAGGGCGTAGGCCTTGGTGGCGGGGTCGAGTTCGTAGACGTAGACGACGGGGAGCCCCTTGTCGCCGTCCTGCTCGACCCGCCAGAAGTGTGCCACCCCGGCCGTCGCGTACTTGCGGGGCTTGACCTCGCGGTCGCGTTCGCGGGAGTCGGCCGAGACAACCTCAACGGCAAGGACGATGTCCTCCGGCTCATACCAGGTCTGGTTCGGACCAGTAACCGCCTCCGCCGGAAATACCACGATGTCCGGCTCCGGCCGATTCTTCTGGTCCAGCCTGACCGCCATTTCCCGGTCGACGTCCAGATGCGCCGGCGCCTGAGCCAGCAAGGCGTTGTCCAACAGCCGCATCGTGCGACTGTGAAACCGGGTCTGGGCACTCATGAAGACAAGACTCCCGTCGATCAACTCCGTGTGCGGCGGGAGGCCCGGAATCCGGTCGAGGTCGTCCGTGGTCCAGCCCTCGGCGGGCGGGATCGGCCAGCGGTACGCCGGCTCATCGTCGAGTCCATCCTCGGATACGGCGCTCATCAGTGCTCCCATGCGACGGAGTCTCGCCTGTCCGCTCAGCGTACCCAGCACAGACCGCCACGGCGCCACCTGAACGAGGCACCCACTCACGGAACATTTGTGCGACACGTTCGGATCGCGTCGAACATGACTTGAACGTGTTCAAAAACAGGTCTACAGTCATCCCCGTAAGCACTTTTGAACGCGTTCAAGTCGTTCAGGAGGCTCGGGGAGAAGGACGAGACATGGACCTCACAGTCGTCGCATACGTCATATACCTGCTGGTCAGCGTCGCGCTGACCGTCTGGGTCGCGCGGACCCTCAGCAGCAACGGGCGGGTTTTCCTCTCCGATGTGCTGCGGGGGAACGAGAAGCTCGCCGAGGCCGTCAACCATCTGCTCGTCGTCGGGTTCTACCTCGTCAACCTCGGGTTCGTCGCCCTCTATCTGAGCGGTGACGGGGACATCGCCAGTACCCGGGAGGTCTTCGAGGCGCTCTCCACCAAGCTCGGTGTCGTGCTGCTCGTGCTCGGGGTCATGCATCTCGCCAACGTGTTCGTCCTCAGCAAGATCCGCCGGCGGAGTGTCATGGAGCGGGAGCAGGTGCCGCCCGTCGCGCCGCAGGGCTGGGTCGCACCCGCGGCCGGGGCGTGACCGCGATGAGCCACATGGAAGCGGTGGGGTCGGGGGACCACACCACCGCCCGCGCGGACCGGGACGCCACGGGGGGCGTTCCGGTCCGCCGGCTCACCGTCCTGTACGACGCCGAGTGCGAGCTGTGCACCTTCGTGCGCGAATGGCTCGTACGGCAGCCTCAACTGGTGCCGCTGGCGATGGTTCCGGCGGGCTCGGAGCGGGCCCGGACACTGTTTCCGACCCTCGACCACTCCGCCACCCTCGACGACGTCACCGTCGTCGGGGACTCCGGGCAGGTCTATCGCGGCACCGGTGCCTGGGTCGTCGTGCTGTGGGCGTTGCGTGAGTACCGGCCGCTCGCCCATCGGTTCGCCACCCCGGCCGGGGCCCGGCTCGCCAAGGGGGCCGTTCTCGCCGCCGCCAAGTGGCGCGGGAGCCGGTGGGGTACGAACAGGAGTGGCCGCCCCGCGTACCGGCTGCCCGACGGGTGGTCGTACGATCCCCGCTTCGGGTGGGTCCACAACCCACCGGGCACCCCGCCCGGCTGTGACAGCGGCACCTGCTCCACTGGTTAGGCTCCTTTCCGTGTCAGCAGCGAAAGACAGCCCCGAGTCCCCTGAGTCCTCTGAGTCCTCTGAGTCGCCTGAATCCCCCGCGCCCTCCGCTCCTGCTCCCGCCAAGAGTGAGCAGACCCGTGCGCTGATCCTGGAGACGGCCATGCGGCTGTTCAAGGAGCGGGGGTACGACAAGACGACCATGCGGGCCATCGCTCAGGAGGCCGGGGTCTCCGTCGGCAACGCGTACTACTACTTCGCCGGCAAGGAGCACCTGATCCAGGGCTTCTACGACCAGCTCGCCCGCGAGTACCAGGTGGCCGCGCGGGAAGTCCTGGACCGGGAGACCGAGTTGGAGGCCCGGCTCGCCGGGGTGTACCGGGCCTGGCTCGATGTGTCCGCCTCCTACCACGAGTTCGCCGTGCAGTTCTTCAAGACCGCCGCCGACCCGAACAGCCCCCTCAGCCCCTTCTCCCCCGAGTCGGAGCACGCGCGCGCGCAGGCCATCGCCGTACACAGGGAGGTGCTCGCCGGGTCGAAGGCCAAGGTTCCGGAGGAACTCCGGGACGTGCTGCCCGAGTTGATGTGGCTGTCCCAGATGGGCATGGTCATGTACTGGATCTACGACCGTACGGAGGGCCGTGAGCGCACCTACCGGCTCGCCGGACGCGGCGCCCGCCTCACCGCCCGTGGTGTGTCGCTGGCCCGCTTCCGGGTGCTGCGCCCGCTCGTCCTAGAAGTCCACGACCTGTTCAGCGACTTCCTGCCGGGGATGACCAACGCCCTTCCCGAGGAACCCGCGAAGGGCGCGGATCCCGGGAAGGGCCAGCAGGCCAAGTAGGCGGCGGGGAGCGTCAGTTCACTGCGTCCGCTTCCTCCTCCGACGCCTCCGACGACTCTGTCAGCTCCACGTCGTACACCAGCGGGCCCTCCTCCACCGTGACCTGTCGTGCCCGGGAGCCGTACGAGACCGCCGTCGCCGCCAGCAGGTACGCGCCCGGGGCCGGGACGGAGAGGATGTACGAGCCGTCCGCCAGGGAGGTGACCCGGTCCAGTTGGCGCCCGCCCTTCGACCGGAGGGTCACCGTCGCGCCCTCCACCGGCGCGCCCTCAGTGTCACGTACGTAACCGTGGACGACCGACGCGCTGCCTGCCGGCCTCGCGGGTTCCGTTGCCTCCGACTCCTCCTTCGGTTCCACCGCCAGATGCGGCAGGCGCTTGTCCAGGCCGGCCGGGAGCCACCAGTTGGAGTTGCCGAGCAGGTGCATCGCGGCCGGCACCAGGGCCGTACGGAGGATGAACGCATCCAGCGCCACCGCCGCCGCGAGGCCGATGCCCGCCATCGCGCCCTCCAGGTCGCCGCTCAGGACGAAGGCCGAGAAGACGCAGATCATGATCAGGGCCGCGCAGTTGATGACCCTGCTGGTTTCCGCGAGGCCGACGCGGACCGCCCGCGCGTTGTCCTTCGTGTGGACCCATTCCTCGTGCATCCGGCTGACCAGGAACACCTGGTAGTCCATCGAGAGGCCGAAGAGGAGGGAGAGCATGATCACCGGGAGGAAGGCCGTGATCGGGCCCTCCTTGCCGATGCCGAGCTGCTCCGTGCCCCAGCCCCACTGGAAGATCGCGACCAGGACGCCGAAGGAGGCCGCCGCCGCGATCAGGTTCATCAGCGCGGCGGTCAGGGGGACGACCAGGGAGCGGAAGGCCACCATCAGGAGCAGGAAGCCCAGCGAGATGATCGCCGCGACGAAGTACGGCAGACGGTGGCCCGTCACCGCCGCGAAGTCCTTGAAGATCGCCGTCACCCCGCCGACGTGGGCCTCGGCCCCGGAGGCCGGGATGACCTCGTCGCGCAGACGGTCGATCAGCTGGTCCGTGGCCTTCGACTGGGGTGATGTCGTCGGGACCACCTGGATCACCGTGATGCCCTTAGACGGGGGCGCCGCCGCTGCCTGCGCCACGCCCTCCGTCGTACGGATCGTCGCGACCAGCGCGTTCGCGTCACCCTTGGCCACCACCACCTGGAGCGGACCGTTGAAGCCGGGGCCGAAGCCCTCCGCCAGCAGGTCGTACGCCTGTCGGGTGGTCGTCGACTCCTGGTGGTTGCCCTGGTCGGTCGCGCCGAGCCGGATGGACAGGACGGGGAGCGCGAGGACCAGCATCGCCAGCAGGGCCATCGCCGCGGTGGAGCGCGGGCGCCTCTCGACGTACGCCGACCAGCGCGCCGCCAGCCCGCTGGCCTCGGCCGACTCCGGTCCCGTCGCGGCCAGTCGGCGACGCTGCCTGCGGCTGAGGACGCGCATGCCGAGGAGGCCGAGGAGCGCCGGGAGGAGAGTCGTCGCGGCGAGGACGCTCAGGACGACCGTGAGCGAGGTCGCGACGACCACACCGTCCAGGAAGCGCATGTTCATCACGAGCATCCCGGCGAGGGCGATGCACACCGTGCCGCCCGCGAACAGTACGGCTCGGCCCGAGGTGTTGAGCGCCGTCACCGCCGCGTCCTCGGGCTTCATGCCGCGCAGGATGCCCCGGCGGTGCCGGGTGACGATGAACAGCGCGTAGTCGATGCCGACGCCCAGGCCGATCAACGAGCCGAGCAGCGGGGCGACTTCGGGGACGTCGGTGACATGGCTGAGCAGGGAGGTGGCCATCAGGCCGGTGCCGAGGGCCGCGATCGCCACGACCAGCGGCAGCAGCATCGCGAAGAGGGAGCCGAAGGCGAGGAACAGGACGACCGCCGCGGCCAGGATGCCCACAGTCTCGGCGATGCCGGCGGGCGCTTCCTCAGTCCTGGCGATCGCCTGGCCGCCCAACTCCACCTGAAGTCCGTCGCGTTCGGCGGCCTGGGCGGTCTCGACGACGTCCTCGACCGTCGCCTTGGGCACCCCGTTCGCCTGCTCGGTGAAGGTGATCTGCGCGTAGGCGATCCGCCCGTTCTCGCTGATCTGGGCGGCGCCAGCGCCGTCGGCGGCGTATGGGCTGGTGACCTCGCCGACCCCCGCCATCTTCGCTATCTCCGCCAGCTCCGGCTCGATCCGGGACCGTACCGACTCGTCGCGTACCGTGCCGTCGTCGACCTTCCACACGACCGTGTCCGTGTCACCCGAGGACTGCGGGAAGGCCTTCTCCATCAGGTCGTACGCACGCGTGGAGTCCGTGTTGGGGAGGGAGAAGGTGTTCGCGTAGTCCGTGCCCGCGGCGGAGCCCGCGAAGCCCAGTCCGAACACGGCCCCCACCCATATCAACAGGACCACCAGCCGGTGCCGATAGCACCACCGCGCCAATGCCGCCACGCTCAACACCCCTTGTTCATCGGTTGGTTGGTTCGGTCGGTCCCCCAGGTCCCGGGCAACAGGATTGGTGGTGACGCGCGGGCGTGGACACCGGGCGGCCATGACTCTCAAGGAACTCCAAAGCGCGAAGGGGGCCCGGCTGTCGGTGGCCGCGCCGATAATGGGGGCATGACGGTTCCGGGCGCAGGGACGGGCACTGCCACAGGTACGGCTACGGGCACAGGCACCGTGCTGGTGGTGGAGGACGAACCGAGCATCGCGGACGTCCTCGCCATCGCCCTGCGCTACCACCGCTTCGAGGTGATGGTCGCGGGCACCGTCCGCGAGGCGCTCACGCTCGCCGGGCGCACCCGCCCGGACGTCGCGCTGCTCGACATCATGCTCCCGGACGGCGACGGCCGGGCCCTCGGGCGTGAACTGCGCGCCCGCAGGCCCGAGTTGGCTCTCGTCTTCCTGACCGCGCGGGACGCGCCCGGGGAGATCGTCGGCGCCCTCGGGTTCGGCGACGACTACATCACCAAGCCGTTCAACATCGACGAGGTGGTCGCACGGATCACCGCCGTACTGCGGCGGACCCGGCCCGTCGACGTGCTGCCCCAGCGGCCTCCCCTGCGCTACGGCGACCTGGAGCTGGACGAGTCGACGTACAGCGTGCACCGCGCGGGCGGCACCGTCGAGCTGACCCCCACGGAGTACGCGCTGCTGCGGTTCCTGGTGCGCAACGGCGGCCGGATCGTGCCCAAGGAGCAACTCCTGCGGCACGTCTGGCAGTACGAGCACACGCCGCCCGAATCGACCGTCGTCGAGACGTACATCAGCTATCTGCGGCGCAAGCTCGACGCACTCGGACCGCCCGTGATCACCACCCGGCGCGGTGTCGGATACGGGCTGGCATGAGTCTCCTCGCGATCGGCATGGGGTGGGGGCGTGCCTTCGGGGCGGGATGGGACCGCACCTTCCGCTGCAAGCGCGGCATCCACTCCCTGCGCGTCAAGCTGACGCTGGCCAACGTGGTGCTGCTCGCCCTCGGCATCGTCGTGGCGACCGCGGTGAGCGTGATGGGTATGCGGCTGTATCTGCTGGACAGCGTCGACACCCAGTTGATGAGCACCCGGGACTCGATCGGCGGCTCCCGGGTCACGCTGAAGCAGATCGACTCGCTGACCGCGTTCGCCGCCCTGACGGACAGGTACCGGCACGCCGCCGGTGAGGACAGCGGCGGCGGCAGCGGCAGCGACGGTTCAGCGGGGTCCGGCTCCTCCGACTCCGACTCCGGCTCCACGCCCGGCGGTTCGACGACCACCGGTTCAAGGACGTCCGGCTTCACGAACGCCGACTCCCTCGTGTCCGACGGCATCTTCGTGGTCGTCGGCGAGAAGGGGCGGGCCATGCCCGTCGCCGGGTTCGAGGCCACCGCCGACCAGCGCGCCCTCGCCGCCGCCGTCTCCGACCCGGCCGGCCTCGCCCGCGACGACGAACCCCACGACATCCGGGTACGGGACGCCCCCTACCGGGTCACCGCCGCCCATCTCGCCGACGGCAAGACCGTGCTCCTGGCCACCTCGACGGACGCCCTGCACGACGTCCTCGGCAAGGCCCTGAAGCTCGACCTCGCCGTCGGGACGCTCCTGCTGGCGCTGCTCGCCGTGCTCACGATGTTCAGCGTGAGCCGCCGTATGGCCCCCCTGGAGGACATGGTCGAGACGTCGACGGCCATCGCCGAGGGTGACCTCACCCGGCGTGTCCCCTCCAGCCGCGACGCCACCCTCGAGGTCGAACAGCTGCGGGTCGCCCTCAACACCATGCTCCACCAGGTCGAGTCGGCGCACCGCACCCGCGAGCGCAGCGCGGCCCAGCTGCGCCGCTTCGTCGCCGACGCCTCGCACGAACTGCGCACCCCGCTGTCCGCGATCCGCGGCTACCTCCAGCTCTACGACAAGGGCATGCTGACCGACCCGCGGGAACGCCGGCGCGCCTGGGACCGGATGAACGGCGAGGCGGACCGTATGGGGCGCCTGGTGGACGAGCTGCTGACGCTGGCCCGTCTCGACCAGCAGCCCGAACTTCGGCTGAGGAACGTCGACTTGAGCCGCCTGGTGCGGGACGCGGCGGAGGATCTGCGGGTCCAGGAACCGGACCGGCCGATCAGTGTCGCCGCCGACGGGGCGATCCTGGTGCGGGCCGACGAGTCGGGGCTCAGACAGGTGCTGGGCAACCTGGTGGGCAACGTCCGTACGCATACGTCCGCCGATGTGCCGGTGCGGCTGGGCGTGGAGCGGGTGGACGGTGTCGTACGGCTGTGTGTCGCGGACCGGGGTCCCGGGCTGGCGCGGGAGGACGCGGCGCGGATGTTCGACCGGTTCTTCCGTGCGGGGGGTGGGGCGGGGAGCGGGCTGGGGCTGGCGATCGTGCAGGGGGTCGTGCTGGCGCACGGCGGGGAGGTGAGTGTGCGGACCTCGCGGGGCGAGGGGGTGGCGGTGACGGTCACCTTGCCCGAGCGGGTCGTCTGTCCGTGAACGGGCGTTTCTGAAGTGCGTCTGCCTGTCGGCCGGTTGTTGTGGCGGGTGGCGCCCGCACGGTGGAGCCGCAGAACGACACCACCCCGCGCCCCTATCCCGGGGCCGCTACCAGCGCCCATACGGTTTTGCCGTGCCGTCCCCTGCTCCACACCCCCCACGCCTGAGCGATGTCCTCAACCAGGTGGAGGCCGCGGCCGTGTTCCGCCCAGTCCGTCACCGGGCGGAGGCGGGGTTCTGTCGTGCCCTCGTCGGAGACCTCGATGAGGCAGGAGCCGTCGGCGAGCGCGGTGACGGCGACCTCGAACTCCGGCTCCAGGAGGGGGCCGTGGCGTACGACGTTGGTCGCCAGCTCGGAGACGAGCAGGACGGCGTCCGCGAGCGCCGGGCCGTCGGAGCTGTGTCCCCAGTCGGCCAGATGGTCTCGCACCCGGCGCCGGGCGAGTTCGACGGACGCCGGGTGCCGGGGCAGCCGGAAGGAGTCGCGTCTCAACACGTCAGCTCCTCCCCCGGCCCACACCATCAGCACATCTGATGCCGCGCCGGGTACCCACCCTGCGTCACCTAGTCCACGTCGGCCGGTCCGCGTCAGGCGATCCGCGTCAGATCCAGTCGAGGGTCCAGAGCCGGAAGACCCCGGTGCCGTCCGAGAGGTACTGGCCGCCGCCGACGTCCACACTGCTGACGACGTACTCCTTGCGCTGCCACAGCGGGACGACGGGCACGTCCTGGGCGATCAGTTGCTGGAGTGCGCGGAAGTCCTGGGCGGCGCGGGCGCGGTCGGCGTACTGGCGGCTGTCCAGGATCAGCCGGTCCACCTTCTTGCTGCTGTACTCGTTCTTCATGCTGTTCCCGGTGCCGACGAGCGGACCGGTGAACGTGTCCGGGTCGGGGAAGTCGGCGACCCAGCCGACGGCGTAGGCGTCCAGTTTCCCTGCCGCGTACCGCTTCTGGTAGTCGGTCCACTCGTAGCCCTTGACGGTGACCTTGAACAGGCCGCCCGTCTCCAGCTGCCGCTTGAGCAGGGACGCCTCCTCGGCGGCGGCGCCGCGCCCCTTGGCGTAGCCGTAGGTGAAGCGGACGGGGAGTTCCACACCGGCCTCGGTGAGCAGGGCGCGGGCCTGCGTGACGCTGGGCTTGGGGTACTCGTCGAAGAACGAGGTGGTGTGGCCGGTGAGGCCTGCCGGGATCAGTGAGTAGAGGGGCTCGGCCGTCCCCTTGTACACCGTGCCGGCGAGTTCCTCCCGGTTGACCAGCCAGGCCAGGGCGCGGCGGACGAGCGGGTCGTGGAGGGGGGAGCCGGCGCGGACGTTGAGGACGAGGTTGCGGGTCTCGGCGCTGTCGGCTTCGATGACCTGCTGGCCGGGGTCGCTGGGCGAGAGGCCGGCGAGGACCGCGGGCGGCAGCTGACGGGTGGCGACGTCGACCTTCTTGGCCTTCCAGGCCTTGTCGAGGGCCGGCGGATCGGCGTAGTAGCGCAGGCGGATGGGGCGGCCGGTGCTCTTCACGGCGCCCTTGTAGTGCTCGTTGGGTTCGAGGAGCGCCTGCTTCTCCTTCGTATACGTCTTCAGGACGTACGGTCCGGTGCCGTCGGCGCCGGTGTCGGTGCGCAGGGCGTCCTTCGGATAGCTCTCGCGGTCGACGATCGCACCGGCTCCGGTGGCCACCTTGAACGGGAACGTGGCGTCGGGCGAGTTGAGGTGGAAGGTGACGGTCAGGTCCTTGGCGTCGACCGAGGCGAGGGTGCCGAGCAGGGACGCGGGGCCGACGTCGGAGTTGATGCGCTTGACGCGCTCGAAGGAGAACTTCACGTCCTCGGCGGTCATCTTCCGGCCGCTCGGAAAGTCGAGGTCGTCGCGCAGGACACAGACGTAGGTGCGCAGGCCGGAGCCCTTGAAGCCACAGCTCTTCGCCGCGTCCGGGACGGGGGCCGTGCCGTCCGGCCGGTAGGTCAGCAGTGACTGGAAGACGTTGCTGAACAGGGCCCAGGAGCCGGCGTCGTAGGCGCCGGCCGGGTCGAGGGCGGTCACGGCGTCGGTGGTGCCGACGGTGATCGTCCTGCTGTGGTCGGCCCCCGTCGGCATGAGCTGCCAGCCGACCGCCCCCGCGGCCGACACAATGAGCAGCGCCGCGAGAATCCGCATGCGTACCGAGCGCATCGGTGTGCCCTCCCCAGGCCCCCTGCACAGGTGACTCCCCTGTGGCGTTGATCACCTAAGCACACGTGTTTAACGTCGGGGAAGAGGCTTCTCAGGAGATGGGAAAGACGTTACTGACGACCTGTTACCGGCGGGTTTCAGGCCTCGGTCAGCGCTCGGTCAGAGCCGCCCGCACATGGCGTTCCAGGGCGCCCGCAATCGCCCAACTCGCCCCGCCGTCAAGGCGTTTCCAGCTGGTCGTGGGGCGGCAGGTGATGACCGCCGCAGCCCTGCCCTCGGTGACGGCGATCTCGATGGACACCTGGACCTGGGGCCCGTGCCGCGTCCCGCAGATCAGGGAGACCTTTCCGTGGCCCAGCTCCAGCACCTCGGCGACCACCGGGGTCTGCGCCTTCTTGATGGTGTGCAGGACGCTGTCGGCCAGCGTGAACGCGGTGGCGCCCGGGGTGTCGGCCGTGACGCGGCGGACGGCGGGCAGACGCGCCGCGGCCGGCTCCAGCGGCAGCCCGTAGTGGGAGGCCGTGCGGGCGGCGGTGACCGTGTCCGGCGCGGGTACGACCAGCAGGAAGGCGACTCCGCAGATCAGCCCGGCGAGCGCGCTCTGTCCGAGCGCCGACACGACGGGCGCCCCGTCGCCCACGAGCAGCGCCGCGAGCATGGCACCGCCGACCACAAGGGCGATCAACCCGGCGGCGGGCGCGACGCGGCGGACCACCGCCGACCAGTACGTGATCATCGACTGCGCCTTCGTACTTCCCGGAGGCGGGCCGGCCTGTTGAACCGACCAGTGATCCAATGATCCAACCAGTGGCCGTCAAGCCCGAGTTCACCGGACCGGGGGTTGTTGTGATCAGGCCTGTCGGGACGCCAGTTCCACCACGGTGATGTCCGACGGCGCGCCCACCCGCGTGGGCGGGCCCCACGCGCCGGCGCCCCGGGAGACGTACAACTGGGTGTCCCCGTACCGTTCCAGGCCCGCGAGGGTGGGGTTGGCCAGGTCGGCGAAGAAGTTGCCGGGCCACAGCTGGCCGCCGTGGGTGTGGCCGGAGAGCTGGAGGTCGACGCCGTGCTCGACGGCGTCATGGATCTGCACCGGCTGGTGGGCCAGCAGCACACTCGCCCGTGAGGTGTCCCGGTCGCCGAGCGCCTTGGTGAAGTCGGGGCCCTGGCCCTCGCTCTCACCGGCGATGTCGTTGACACCGGCGAGGTCGAAGGCGGGCAGTTCGACGCGCGCGTTCTCCAGCGGGCGCAGACCGAGCCGCCGTACCTCCTCGACCCACTGTTCGGCGCCGGAGAAGTACTCGTGGTTCCCGGTCACGAAGAACGCCCCGTGCCGCGCCCGGAGTTGGGCGAGAGGGGCGGCTGCCGGACCGAGGTCCTTGACGCTGCCGTCGACCAGGTCGCCGACGACCGCGATCAGATCGGGCTGGGTGGAGTTGATCGTGTCGACGACCTGCTGCGCGAAACCCCGGCCGAGGACGGGCCCGAGGTGGATGTCGCTGACGACGGCGATCCTGAACCCGTGGGCGCCGCGCGGGAGTTTGGCCAGCGGCACGGTGACCCGCTTCACGCGGGGGCCGCGCAGTACGCCGTATGTGCCGTATCCGACGGTCCCGGCGGCGGTCGCGGCCGCGGCGCCCGCCACGACACGGGAGACGAAGAGGCGCCGGGAGGGGGCGGCGAGGAGACGGGGGGAATCCGGGATGCCGGGGGTCCCCGGGGCGGCTTCCGGGGTCTCGGGGGTCCCCGCCGGTACGGTCTCCGCCTTCCGGAGCGGTACGGGCGGCGATACGGGTGCCTCGACCGGCCGTCGCCGCTCCAGGAACCGTCGCAGCAGTGACCGTACGAGCTCGCCCGCGATCAGGGCCAGGCCCAGGTAGATGAACAGGGCCAGCCACAGGAAGCCCGGCCAGGCCAGTGTGCGCTGGAGCCAGAAGGGCGCGCCGCCGCGCTCGGCGGCCAGGGCCGCGACCATCATGACGGGCAGGGCGACGAACACCACCGTCCCGACACGGCGGGCGAGGCCGGGGCCGGCGGTCGTGTCGCGCACCAGGCGGCGCCAGACGTACCAGTGCAGCCCCACCAGAGCGGCGACGGCGACGAGCAGGAAAACGATGACCATGCGGGTGTGTCCCCCGTTATGAGGTCTGGCGCAATGCGCGCAGTCCGCGCAACCCGATGCCCCCGACGATCGTCCCCAATACGAAGGAGACGACCGCCAGCACCAGATGCACCCAGAAGTACGCCGTCGGAGTGCCCGCGTCGTTGAACGCGAGGCCGCTGCTGTCCTTGACCAGATTCTTGATGAAAGTGACCCAGATGACCCAGCTCCACACCCCGAAGGCGAGCAGGAACCAGGAGACGGGGCGGCTGAGTTTCACAAAAACGGGCCTTTCATCACTTCACCGGGCAACTCGATCCGGCCCAGTCGGCCGGGGGTCCGGGGGTTGTCCCCCGGATGAGCACAGCATGAGTCCAGTATCGCCGTCCGGTACTGGGCCCGGTGGCCGGGGTGGGGAAGGCGGTGCGCGGGTTCGACCCGGGGCCGGTTGGCGGGTTCGGCCCGGGGGCGGTGCGACTTCACGGGCCGGTACATGTACGTTCTCCGACGTGCCCGCCTCGAAAAAGACCGCCAAGCGAGCCTTGCTGGTCACCTCCGCCACCTTGTTGTCCGCCGCGCTGACCGCGCCCGTACCGGCGTTCGCGGCCCCCAAGCCGACGCCGAGCGCCTCGCCGTCGGTGACTCCCCCGGCGAAGATGTCGGCCGTGGGCGGGGAGCGGCTCGGGCAGGCCGGGACGCAGGTGAACCTCTCCGACGGGGTGCCGGTGATCCCCAAGGACCTCACCGCCCGCTCGTGGATCGTCTCGGACGCCGAGTCCGGCGATGTGCTCGCCGCCCACAACGCGCACTGGCGGCTGCCCCCGGCGAGCACCCTGAAGATGCTGTTCGCCGACACCGTGCTGCCCAAGTTCCCGAGGACGCTGAAGCACAAGGTCACGACCGCCGAGCTGACGGACGTCGGCGCCGGTTCCAGCATGGTCGGCATAAAGGAGAAGGAGACGTACACGGTCCACGACCTGTGGCTCGGCGTCTTCCTGCGCTCCGGCAACGACGCCGTGCACGTGCTCTCCCACATGAACGGTGGCGTCAAAGCCACGGTCAAGGAGATGAACGAGCACGCGGAGGAGCTCCAGGCCCTCGACACGAACGTGGTGAGCCCCGACGGCTACGACGAGCCGGGACAGGTGTCGTCGGCGTACGACCTGACGCTGTTCGCCCGTTCGGGGCTGCAGAAGAAGGACTTCCGCGAGTACTGCTCGACCGTTTCGGCCAAGTTCCCCGGCGAGACGAAGAAGAACAAGAAGGGCAAGCTGGTCCGCGACTCCTTCGCGATCGAGAACACCAACCGGCTGCTCGTCGGCGCCTCGGACGTCTCCGTGTACCAGGGCATCGCGGGCGTGAAGAACGGCAACACCACCAACGCGGGCGCGACCTTCACGGGGGTCGCCGAGCGGGGTGGCAAGGTGCTGCTGGTCACGGTCATGAACCCGGAGAAGAACGAGCACAACGAGGTCTACAAGGAGACCGCCCGGCTGCTCGACTGGGGCTTCAGGGCCGCCGGGAAGGTGCAGCCGGTGGGTGAACTGGTCGCGCCCAAGGGGGCGGAGGGTTCCGGTGACCAGCCTGGCTCGACCGGCGGCGCGGACGCCGGTTCCGACTCCGGAGAGGCGGGGGGCGAGTCGGGCGACGGGTCCGGCAAGGGCGACTCCTCCGCGGCCCCGGTCACGAAGGCGTCCTCCGGGTCGGGGTCGGACGGGAGCGGGATGGGCGTCGCGTTCGGGATCGCCGGTGGTGTGGTGATGGTGCTGGCGGGGGGCGCGTTTCTGATCAACCGGCGGTGGCCGCTGCCGGAGCTGGTGCGGCGTCGGCGGTGAGGTGGGGGGTGGGCGTGGGGTTTCTTCACCCCCGCCGCCCCTACCCGTCCCGTCCTGTTCCTGGGGGCTGCGCCCCCGGACCCCCCTTTCGGCCCTGAAGGGGCCTCGTCCTCAAACTCCCCCAGAGGGGGGACCCCCAGGCAGGCTGGAAGCTTCGGGAGATTTGGGCTCGGCCTTGCCCTCCGCCGTCCAGGACGCGCAGAACAGGACGAGTTTCGACGTGAAGTTGATCCACAGCAACAGGGCCACGGGCACGCCGAACGCGCCGTACATGCTCTTCGCCGCCACCCCCTGCATATAGCTGCTGAGCAGCAGCTTCAGCAGTTCGAAGCCGGCCGCGCCGATCAACGCGGCGACGAACAGCCGACGCCGGGTCGGCTCGACGCCGGGCAGCAGGGTGAGGACGTACAGGAGCAGGAGGAAGTCGGCGAGAACCGCGACCGCGAACGCCGCGAGGCGGAGCAGGACCGCGCCCCAGCCCGCCTCGTCGATGCCGAGTCCCCGTGCCGTCCAGCCGACCGCCGCCGAGGCGATGGTGGACGCGGCGATCGTGACGAGGACGGCGCCGCCGAGCCCGACCAGTACACCCATGTCCTTGACCTTGCGCAGGACGGGGTTCCCCTCGTCCTCCGGCACCTCCCACACCGCCCGCAGACACTCCCGCATCGAGCCGACCCACCCGATGCCGGTGAACAGCAGCACGGCACCGGCGATCACCCCGATCGTGCCGGCGTTCTGGACCAGACCGTTGATGTCCAGCTGCTCGGAGATGCCGGGCACCTGCTCGGCGATCTTCTCCTGGAGCTCCTTCTGCCGCCCGGTGCTGAGCGTGGCGGCGGCGATCGCGGCGGCCACGGTGAGCAGCGGGAACAGGGCCACGAAGCTGATGAAGGTCATCGCCGCGGCCAGTCGCGACCACTTCACCCGGTCGAGACGCTCGTACGACCGCCACACGTGCGTGGTCATCAGGCGGACGACGATCGGTCCGACGCCGGGGAGCTTCTTCAGCCAGTCCATGGTGACCTTGTACCCCGGAAGCGCCTGCTGGTGGTGGTTTTTTAGGGGTTCTACCTGGTCGGAAGGGGGCCGCGCTCCACATGGGTGGCCTGCGGCGGCACCACGGCCGCGCCGAAGGTGTACTCGCGCAGCTTGCGCCACACCTCGTCGGCCCCCCGCTCGTAGAGCGCGAAGCCCGTGCAGGACCAGTCGGCCTCGTAGTCGGCGAGTTCCGCGAAGGCGCGGTCCATCGCCTCCTCGGCGATGCTGTGCGCGACCGTCACATGCGGGTGGTACGGGAACTGCAGTTCGCGCGCCACCGGCCCGGAGGCGTCACGGACCTGCTTCTGCAGCCAGGTGCAGGCCTCCGCGCCTTCGACGATCTTGACGAACACGACGGGCGACACCGGCCGGAAGGTGCCCGTCCCGGAGAGCCGCATCGGGAAGGGCCGGCCCGCCGCGGCCACCTCGACGAGGTGTGCCTCGATGGCGGGCAGCGCCTCGGAGTCGACTTCCGTGGGCGGCAACAGGGTGACATGGGTGGGGATACCGTGTGCGGCGGCGTCGCCGAAGCCCGCACGCCGCTCCTGGAGCAGGCTGCCGTGTGGCTCCGGGACCGAGATCGACACACCGATCGTTACGGTCCCCACGTCGTCTCCTGTTCGTCGTCCCGGTGTTGCTCGTGCTGTGTTGCTCGTGCGGTTTCGTGTGTGCGGTGTTGCTGGCGCCCGTATTGCTCATATGGGCTGTTGCTCGTACCGGTCGGCTATCGACTGTACGGCCACGGCGGGTCTGCGGGCAGGCGCAACCGTAGTGATGTGCAGCGCTCTGATGCCGCGTCGTGCGCCGTGCGGTGGTACAGGTACCCGCGCGGCGACGGTTAAGCGCTTCCCGACGTCTCGGCTCAGTGCTTCGCGGGCAGGAAACCCACTCGCCCGTACGTCTGGGCGAGGGTCTCCGCGGCGACGGCCCGTGCCTTCTCCGCGCCCTTGGCCAGGATCGAGTCGAGCGTCTCCGGGTCGTCCAGATACTGCTGGGTGCGCTCCCGGAACGGCGTCACGAAGTCGACCACGACGTCGGCGAGGTCCACCTTGAGCGCGCCGTAGCCCTTGCCGTCGTATGTCCGCTCAAGCTCGGCGATGTCCGTGCCGGTGAGGGTCGAGTAGATGCCGAGCAGGTTGCTGATGCCTGGCTTCTCCTTCGGGTCGAAGCGGATCACGGTGTCCGTGTCCGTGACCGCGCTCTTCACCTTCTTGGCGGTGGTCTTCGGCTCGTCGAGGAGGTTGATGAGGCCCTTGGGCGTGGACGCCGACTTGCTCATCTTGATCGACGGGTCCTGAAGGTCGTAGATCTTCGCCGTCTCCTTCAGGATGTACGGCTTCGGGATGGTGAAGGTCTCGCCGAAGCGGCCGTTGAAGCGCTCGGCGAGGTCACGGGTCAGCTCGATGTGCTGGCGCTGGTCCTCGCCGACCGGCACCTCGTTCGCCTGGTAGAGCAGGATGTCGGCGACCTGGAGGATCGGGTACGTGAACAGCCCGACGCTCGCGCGGTCGGTACCCTGCTTGGCGGACTTGTCCTTGAACTGGGTCATCCGGGACGCCTCGCCGAAGCCGGTGAGGCAGTTCATGATCCAGGCGAGCTGGGCGTGCTCGGGGACATGGCTCTGGACGAACAGCGTGCAGCGGTCGGGGTCGAGCCCGGCCGCGAGGAGCTGCGCGGCGGCCAGTCGGGTGTTGGCCGTGAGCTCCTTCGGGTCCTGCGGGACCGTGATCGCGTGCAGGTCGACGACCATGTAGAACGCGTCGTGGGACTCCTGTAGGGCCACCCACTGGCGTACGGCGCCGAGGTAGTTGCCGAGGTGGAACGAGCCTGCGGTGGGCTGGATTCCGGAGAGCACGCGGGGACGGTCTGAGGCCATGTTCACCATTCTCTCAGGTGTCGGGGCCCGGTCCGGTACGGATACCGACACGGGTCGACCACTGATCGGAAACAGGGCCGGACAATGATGTGTGGTGTGGGGGGCTGATCGTGAGGCTGAGGGGCCGGTGCCGGGACCGGGGCCAGTGTGCGGCGGGCTGTGCGGGGGCTGACCGTGGGGCTGGGGGGCGGTGCCGGCGTCGGTGTGCGGTGGGCGGTGTGGGGGCAGGCCTCGGGGCCGGGGTCGGTGCCGGGGGCGCGCTGCTGATACGCCGAGCGGCGGACCGGCGCGAGGCCGGACCGCCGCAGGGCCACGACAGGAGCGGATCGAGCTGTAGTGCTGGCGCAGGCCGGCCGAGGTCGGCCCAGGTCAGCGCCGGTCCGCTCGGACCAGTCCAGGTCGGCTCAGGTCAGCCCGGATCAGTCCGACGTCACTGCCGGTCCGCCCGGACCGGGCCGAGGCCACCCCAGGTCGGCCGGGCCAGCTCCCGGCCAGCCCAAGTCCGCCCGGATCCGCCCGAGTCCAGCCCAAGTCGGCGCACGTCCGCCCAGGTCACCCCGGATCAACCCGAGGCCGGCGCAGGTCGGGCCAGGTCAGCCCGGGGTCAGATCAGGTCAGGTCAGGTCAGGTTGGCCCAGGCCGGACGAGGTCAGCCCAGGTCGATCTCCGGGTACAGCGGGAAGCCCGCCACCAGGTCCGTTGCCCTGTGGGAGATCTCGTCGGAGATCTTCGTGTCCAGGACGTGGGACGCCTTCGAGGGGGCGCCCGACTTCGTGGTGCCGGGCTCGGCGGCGGTGAGGACGCGGTCGATCAGACCGGCCACCTCGTCCATCTCCGCCGTGCCCAGGCCCCGCGTGGTCAGGGCGGGCGTGCCGATGCGGATGCCCGACGTGTACCAGGCGCCGTTGGGGTCGGCCGGGATGGCGTTGCGGTTGGTGACGATGCCCGAGTCGAGGAGCGCGGTCTCGGCCTGGCGGCCGGTGAGGCCGTAGGAGGAGGCGACGTCGATCAGGTTGAGGTGGTTGTCGGTGCCGCCGGTGACGAGGGTGGCGCCCCGGCTCATCAGGCCCTCGGCGAGCGCGCGGGCGTTGTCGACGATGCGCTGGGCGTAGTCCTGGAAGGCGGGCCGACGAGCCTCGGCAAGGGCGACGGCCTTGGCGGCCATGACGTGCGGGAGGGGGCCGCCGAGGACCATCGGGCAGCCGCGGTCGACCTGGTCCTTGAGGGAGTCGTCGCACAGGACCATGCCGCCGCGCGGGCCGCGCAGCGACTTGTGCGTGGTGGTCGTCACGATCTGGGCGTGCGGGACCGGGTCGAAGTCGCCGGTGAGGACCTTGCCCGCGACCAGGCCGGCGAAGTGCGCCATGTCGACCATGAGCGTCGCGCCGACCTCGTCGGCGATCTCGCGCATGATCCGGAAGTTCACCAGCCGGGGGTACGCGGAGTAGCCCGCGACGATGATCAGCGGCTTGAAGTCACGGGCCGACGTACGCAGCGCCTCGTAGTCGATCAGGCCGGTCGCCGGGTCGGTGCCGTAGGAGCGCTGGTCGAACATCTTGCCGGAGATGTTCGGGCGGAAGCCGTGGGTGAGGTGGCCGCCGGCGTCCAGGGACATGCCGAGCATGCGCTGGTTGCCGAAGGCCTGGCGCAGCTCGGCCCAGTCGGCGTCGGAGAGGTCGTTGACCTGGCGGGCGCCGGTCTTCTCCAGGAACGGGACCTCGACGCGGTCGGCGAGGACGGACCAGAAGGCGACGAGGTTGGCGTCGATGCCGGAGTGCGGCTGGACGTAGGCGTGCCGGGCGCCGAAGAGTTCGCGGGCGTGCTCGGCGGCGAGGGACTCGACGGTGTCGACGTTGCGGCAGCCGGCGTAGAAGCGGCGGCCGACGGTGCCCTCGGCGTACTTGTCGCTGAACCAGTTACCCATGGCCAGCAGGGTGGCCGGGGAGGCGTAGTTCTCGGAGGCGATCAGCTTGAGCATCTCGCGCTGGTCGGCGACCTCCTGGCCGATGGCGTCGGCGACGCGCGGCTCGACGGCGCGGATCACGTCGAGAGCGCTGCGGAAGGCGGTGGATTCGGTGGAGAGGGGCTGGGTGGAGGGGGACTCGGCTGACATGGGGACCTCCGGACGTGGCGTTCGGCGTTCACGGCTCGGCCCAGGCGCACGGCACTCACTCACGGACCCCGGCAGCGAATGACACCGGGTCCTGGGGCCGCTTCCCGATGGTCGGTCCCATCCCAGCGCGCCAGTCACGGCCCGCCGGGAAGCCTACCGGGCAGGCCGGAGGACCGGGCCGCCCTGTCCACCATACGAGCGACGCCCGCCCACACAGGTGCAGCGGGCGTCAGAGGATCACGTGGGGCAGGAAACGGGCGTACTCGTCCGTGATCAGGCCGGCCGACTCGCGGATGCCGAGGCCCGCCGACTCGTTCTCGACGACCCAGGCGCCGAGGACGACGTGGTTGCCGTCGAAGGTGGGCAGGGGCGCCAACTCCTGGTAGCAGCACCGCTCTTCGGCCTCATGTGCGGCGGGGGCGGTGTGCGGCTCGTGGACCGTCACTCCGGCGCCCTCCCGGCCGAGGAGCGGCTTGGCGACGTAACCGGTCGTGTGCGCCAGTTCCCGGGGGCCGTCCAGGTGGGCGGGGAGGAGGTTGGGGTGGTCCGGGTAGAGCTCCCAGAGGACGGCGAGGAGGGCCTTGTTGCTGAGGAGCATCTTCCAGGCCGGTTCGATCCACAGGGTGCTGCCCGTGCCACCGCCGTTGTCCAGGGTGTCGAGGACGTGGTCCGCGAACGCGTCGGTGGTGAGCCATTCCCACGGGTACAGCTTGAAACAGCTGCGGATGAAACGGAGTTGGTTGTCGACGAAGCGCCCGGAGAGCGGGTCCCAGCCGATCTCCTCCACGGAGATCCAGTCGGTGTCGAGACCCGCCTGCTCCGCTGTCTCCTTCAGATACGCGACGGTCATCAGGTCCTCGCCGATCTCGTCGGCGGCGGAGTGCGCGAAGTGGAGGGGGCTGCCGGGCGGGAGGAGGGCGGCCTGCTTCTGCCAGGCGGCGATCAGACGTTCGTGGAGGGAGTTCCACTGGTCGGCGCCGGGGAAACGGTCCTCCATCCAGAACCACTGGGGGGAGGCGGCCTCGACGAGGGAGGTGGGGGTGTCGGCGTTGTACTCGAGGAGCTTCGCGGGGCCGGTGCCGTCGTAGCGGAGGTCGAACCGGCCGTAGACGGACGGGAGTTCGGCGCGGCGGTGCCAGGCCTCGGCGACCGCTGCCGCGATCCGCGGGTCGGTGATGCCGAGGTCGGCGAAGCGGTTCGCGGTGACGATGTGGTCGGCCGCCGCGAGGCACATGCCGTGGAGTTCCTCGACGACCTCCTCCAGCGCCTCCACCTCCGGGAGCGAGAAGACGTAGTACGCGCTCTCGTCCCAGTAGGGACGCAGGGAGTCGTCGGGATGGCGGGTGAGCGGGTAGATGAGCCCTTGTCCCTCGACGGTCCGCTGCCAGTCGGGACGGGGTTCGATCGTGCGGCGCTGCATGGCGGGCTCAGCCGCCCGAGCTGCCGTCGCCGCCGCCGAGGCCGCCGCGGTGGACGCCGGTGTGGCTGCTGTCACCGTCGCCGCTGCTCGAACTGCCGCTGCCCTTGCTGGACTTGCTGGACTTGGTGAAGGAGCCGCCCTTCACCCAGCCGGACTTCTTCTTGCCGCCGTAGTAATGGGCGCCGTTGACGCTCGTGGTGGTCTTGCAGTTCTTCTCGGCGACGACCTTGTAGCCCTTGGCCGCGTTGTAGCTGTCACGGTCGACGCAGCGCTTGTCGGGGTCGTCGGAGGAGCAGGCGGTGAGGGCGGCGGCGAGCAGGCCCATGCCGCCGAGTACGACGGTGCCTGAACGGAGTCTTCTGCCCGGTTGTCTGCGTGCGTCAGCCATGTCTGCGTCTCCCCGTTGGCGTTCGGCTCGGTTTGAAGTCGGCTCAGCTTAAAGATCGCCTGCGGCCGGTGCTCACCTGGCCCCCTGCCCCTCCCGCCCCCTTCCCGCCCGCCTAGAGTCGCTTGGTGCTCTTTGGAATGGTGTGCGCGCTCAGCGCGGCGGTCTGCTTCGGTACGGCGACGGTGTTGCAGGCGGTGGCCGCGCGGGCGGCGGTCGGTACCGACCCGTCCGGGGGCAGTGGCCCGGGCGGCGACGCGGCCTTGTTGTTGCGGGCGTTGCGGCAGTGGCGGTACCTCGCCGGGCTGGCTCTGGACGGGCTCGGCTTCGTCTTCCAGATCGCCGCGCTGCGGTCCCTTCCGATCTACGCCGTCGGCGCGGCGTTGGCCGCGAGTCTCGCCGTCACCGCGGTGGTCGCCGCCCGGTTGCTGCGGGTGCGGCTGAGCGGGGTGGAGTGGGCCGCGGTGGGGGTGGTGTGCGCCGGGCTGGGGATGCTCGGGCTGGCGTCGGGGACGGAGGGCGAGCGGGCCGGGTCGGACGCGCTGAGGTACGCGATGCTCGCGACCGCGGTGGGCTTGCTGGTGCTGGGATTGCTGAGCGGGCGGTTGCCGGAGCGGGGACGGGGGCTGGTGCTCGGGTTGGCGGCCGGATTCGGGTTCGGGGTGGTCGAGGTGTCAGTACGACTCGTCGACGAGGTGTCGGTGGGGGCACTGGCGGGGAACGCGGCGGTGTACGCGCTGGTGGTGGGGGGTGGGGCGGCGTTTCTCGCGCTGACGTCGGCGTTGCAGCGGGGGGCGGTGACCGTGCCGACGGCGGGGATGGTGATCGGGGAGACGATCGGGCCGGCGTTGATCGGGGTGGTGTGGCTGGGGGACCGCACCCGGGAGGGGTTGGGGTGGCTGGCGGTCGCGGGGTTCGGGGTCGCCGTGGCGGGAGCGCTGGCACTGGCCCGGTTCGGCGAGGCACCGGAATAGGTCTCGCCCCCGCCGCCCCTGCCCGTCCCATCCTGTTCCTGGGGGCTGCGCCCCCAGACCCCCTGTCGCGCTGAACGCGCTCGTCCTCAAACTCCCCCAGAGGGGGGTCACCCAAGCCCCTCCGCCACCCCGTCCCACAACCGCACCCTCGCCTCCAGCGCGTCCGTCGCCGTCTCCGCCGCCTCCGCCCAGCGCTCGTCGCTCGCACCGCACAGGTCGGCGACCATCTGCATCGCCATGGGCGTGTGCTCCTCGCCGTCGACCTCGATGTGGCGGGACAGGTAGTCGCGGAACAGGGGGAACCGGTCCGTACCCTCCTCCTTGATGACCTGGTCGAACATGTCCGGGATGAGGTCCTCCCGGGAGAAGGCGAAGGCCGCGGCCCGGCAGTGCAGTGGCCGGTCGTTGATGATCTCGAACGTGGTGCGGACGAACTCGGCTGCGGGGCCGGGGACTTGGGCGACCCGCAGCGCCGAGTTCACGTCGTGCCCCTCTCCCACCAGCGCGACGAACGTGTCGATACGGGACGTGTCCGCCGCCGCCTCGCCCATACCTGCCCGGTACAGCTCGAAGTGGCTGGTGAAGCCGCCGTTCAGCTCGTCGCTCTCCTCGACGAGCACGATGTCGTTGATGAGGCGCCGGCTCACCTCCGACCCGCGCGGCACCCAGGGGACGTCGACACAGGTCAGCTCCCGTTGCAGCGACTTGAGCAGGGACATGAAGTCCCATACCGCGAACACATGGTGTTCCATGAACGTCGCCATGTGTTTCCTGGTGCTTATCCGCTGGTAAATCGGGTGGGCGGTCACTTCTTTTCGTACGGGTTCGATCACGGACCGGGCCCGCTCGATTCCTTCGTGGGTCATATCCCAGTCGTACCTGGACACGAAATCTCCCTAGCATCGGCCGAACGACGATTCGAATGACGATCGAACGGCGATCGTGCAACTTACCCACTCCCCCAGGCAAGCCCTTTCCTGAATTCCGGAAAAGTTACCCCGAGTAGCACTCGAAAGAACACGGCAAGCAGCCCTAAAAGCCGATAAAAAGTAACCTTCCGGACACCTTCACGGAGGTTTTGAAAATCTTCGTTGAAGGTTTGAGCGTGATCGGTTCGTGCTGCGTATACGACGGTGTGACCAGGAATCCCGTCACCGTCACGGTGGCGTATCACGTGATCCCGGGCCGCGAGACCGAGTTCCACTCCTGGGGGTGGGCCGTGCTGCGTGCGAGGGCGCGTGAGCCGGGTTTCCTGGGGGGTGGTGTGCTTGTCGACGGAGAGGCGGAATGGCATGTGGTCTACCGCTTCGACAGTGAGAGTGCGGCCCTGGCCTGGGAGAACTCCGACAGTTGGACGCAGTGGGCGGCCAGGGCGGAGGGGCTCGCCCGGGAGACCGGGCGCCGTACGGTCCGGGGCTCCAAGGTGTGGTTCGAATCCCAGACGGACTCACCGGCCACCGCCCCGGCACCGGCCGCACCGCCGCGCCCGCCGGACAAATGGAAGCTGTGGTTCGTGAATATGAGCGCGGTTTTTCCGCCTGTGCTCATATTCAATCTGACCATTCTTCCGTTCCTCGGCGGCGTAAATCCACTCATTCGCACGCTGCTGCTGTGTCTGGCCGTGACGGCACTCGTCACCTGGATTCTCATGCCGCGCCTTCAGCGTTTCTTCAAGAAATGGCTCTACCCACCGCTCCAGGCACTTCGTGGACGGCACAAGAGGCGAACCGCATGAACGGCGACATGAACGACGCAAGGGAGGTGGGCGCGGGTGAAGACCCTGCTCATCGACAATTATGACTCGTACACGTACAACCTGTTCCAGCTGATCGCGGAGGTCAACGGCGAAGAGCCGACGGTGATCCGCAACGACACGCCGGCCGGGAGAGTCGACAGTCTGCTGGAATTCGACAAGTTCGAGAACGTGGTCGTCTCCCCCGGGCCCGGGCACCCCGCGGTCCCCCGCGACTTCGGGATCAGCGCACGTGTACTCGCCGGCTCGCGGATACCCGTACTCGGCGTCTGCCTCGGTCACCAGGGCATCGCGCTCGGCGAGAGCGGCGGGATCGCGCCCGCCCCCGAGCCCCGGCACGGGCATCTCTCCACGATCCGGCACGACGAGCGGGACCTCTTCAAGGGACTGCCGCAGAACTTCACCGCCGTGCGCTACCACTCCCTCTCCGTGCGCGAACCGCTGCCCGACACCCTTGAGGCCACCGCCTGGGCCGAGGACGGCGTCCTGATGGGGCTGCGGCACCGTACGCGCCCCCTGTGGGGAGTGCAGTTCCACCCGGAGTCGGTCCTCACCGAGTACGGCCGCCGCATGCTCATGAACTTCCGCAACCTCACGGCGGACCGCGCCCGCAAGCTCCGTACCAAGAACACCGCCGTCACCCGCACCGCGGCGGCGATGCCCGCGCCCTCCTCCCCGGTGCTCATCCCGCGTGCCGCCCGCATCCCCGCCCAGCGCCGCTCGCCGCAGCAGCGGCCCACGCACCGGCTGCACACCCGCCGGATCGCCGGCGCCGTGGACACGGAGGCCGCCTTCGGCCGGATGTACGCAGGTTCGCCGCGCGCGTTCTGGCTGGACAGTTCGCAGGTCGAGAAGGGGCGGTCACGGTTCTCGTTCTTCGGGGACGGGTCCGGTCCGCTCGCCGAGTTCGTGCGCTACGACGTCACGAGCGGCGTCTGTGAGATCGAGCGGGCCGGGCGGCCGACACGCAAGGTCGGGGCGAGCGTCTTCGACTACCTGAAGCGGCAGTTGACGAGCCGTCATGTGGACGCCACCGGCCTGCCCTTCGATTTCACCGGCGGCTACGTCGGCTACTTCGGGTACGAGACGAAGGCCGACTGCGGAGCCTCGCCAGGCGTCCACCGGGCCCAGACCCCCGACGCCTGCTGGCTGTTCGCCGACCGGCTGATCGCGGTGGACCACCAGGAGGGCCACACATACGCCGTCTGTGTCGCCGAGGACACCCCGCAGGCCACGCTGGAGGCCGCGGACTGGCTCGACAGCGCCCTGGCCCAACTCTCCTGCGTGTCCGGTCAGCAACCCCCGTTGCCCGTACCGGCCGCCGAGCCGGACCCCGCCTCGGCGGAACCCTGGCTGGTGCGCGACCGGGCCACCTATCTCGCCGACATCGCGGCCTGCCGACGGGAGTTGACGGCCGGCACGAGCTACGAGGTCTGTCTGACCAACGCGGCCCGGCTGCCCGCCCCGACCGACGCGTACGACTACTACCGGGTCCTGCGTCACGTCAACCCGGCGCCGTACGCGGCGTTTCTGCGGTTCGGGGACCTCGAGGTGGCCGGCTCCTCTCCCGAGCGGTTCCTGCGGATCACCCGGGACGGCATGGCCGAGGCCAGACCCATCAAGGGCACCGCCCCGCGTGGCCACCACCCGGAGGAGGACGACCGCCTCCGGGACGCACTCGCCGCCGACGCCAAGACACGCGCCGAGAACCTGATGATCGTCGACCTGCTCCGCAACGACCTGGGCCAGGTCTGCCGCACCGGCACGGTACGGGTCTCCCGGCTGATGGTCGCCGAGACGTACGCCACCGTGCACCAGCTCGTCTCCTACGTCGAGGGACGGCTGCGCGAGGGCACCGACTCGGTGGACGCGGTCCGCGCCTGCTTCCCCGGCGGCTCCATGACCGGCGCGCCCAAGCTCCGCACGATGGCGATCATCGACACGCTGGAGACCGAGGCCCGTGGCGTGTACTCCGGGGCCCTCGGCTACCTGGGGTGCAGTGGCGGCGCGGATCTCAGCATCGTCATCCGGACCGCCGTGATCGCCGACGGCGAGATGCAGCTGGGCGCGGGCGGCGCGATCGTCCTCGCCTCGGACCCGGTCGCGGAGTACGACGAGATGCTCCTGAAGACGGCCGCGCAGATGCGGGCCTACGAGCAGTACCAGGAGTACGAGCGGCACCCGCGGCCCTCGTCCTGGTCGGCCACCGCCGCCGAGGAGGCCGCCCGATGACGACCCACCAGGTCACCGTCGCTCCCCCCGGTCCCGTCCCCGCCGACGCCGGCGCCCCCGGCAACCTCGCCGCCCATCTCGCGGCCCTCGCCGAGCGGCGCGGCTGGAGCGACCGGGCCGCCTTCCACCAGGGTCACCGTTCCTGGACGCACGGCGAGGTGCACGAGCTGGCCGCCCGTACGGCGACGGTGCTCGCCGGGCACGGGGTGGGGGCCGGCGACCGGGTGCTCCTCGCGCTGCCCGACGGCATCACCTGGGTGACCGTCTTCCTGGCCGCCGCCCGGCTCGGTGCCGTGGCCGTCCTGGCCAACCCCGAACTCCCGCCCGCCGACCACGCGTTCATGACCGAGGACGCCGAGGCCGTGCTGTGCGTGACCGGACCCGGCCTGGAAGGGGGCGACGGAGGAGGGGGACGTTTCGCGGGACGGCCCATCCTCGGCGCCGACCAGCTCGCCGCCCTCGCCCCCACCGCCGAACCGGCCGGCACCGCCCACCCGGTGGACGCGCACACGCCTCTGTATGTGCAGTACACGTCCGGAACGACCGGGCGTCCCAAGGGAGTTGTGCACTGTCACGGCGACCCGAAGACCTACCACGACCTCATCGGGCGCCGCCTGCTGCGGATCACCCAGGACGACGTCACCCTGTCCGTCTCGAAGCTGTACTTCGCCTACGGCTTCGGCAACGCCTTCGTCTTCCCGCTCTTCTCCGGGTCGTCGGCCGTCCTGGTCGACCGTCGTCCGGCCCCGGCAGCCGTCGACGAACTCGTCGCCCGGCACCGGGTGACGCTATTCTACTCCGTGCCGTCCGCGTACGCGGCCCTGGTCGCCGACCGGGGCAACGGTCACCAGGCCTGCTTCGCCTCCGTACGGGCCGCCGTCTCCGCCGGCGAGGGGCTGCCGGACGGGCTCGGGCAGCAGGTCGGCGAGCTGCTGGGCGCGCCGGTGCTGGAGCAGATCGGCTCGACGGAGGCCGGGCACGCCTTCTGCGCCAACAGCCTCGACCACAACCACCCCGGTACGGTCGGCCGTCCCGTCCCCGGTTTCGAGGTCGAGCTGCGCGACCGCGCCGGGCTTCCGTTGTCCGACGCCGACGAGGGCGCCGAGGGCGAACTCTGGGTGCGTGGGCCCACGGTGACGAGCGGCTACCTCAACCGGCCCGAGGAGACGGCCCGTTCACTGGTCGGCGGCTGGCTGGCCACCCGGGACCGTGCGGTGCGTGAACCGGACGGCTCCTACCGGCACCTGGGCCGTGCCGACGACCTGGAGATGGTCGGCGGCATCACGGTCTCACCGCTGGAGGTGGAGGCCGTACTGCGCACCCACCCGGCGGTGAGGGAGGTCGCCGTGGCCGCTCTCACCGACGAGCGGGGCTTCAGCAGGCTGCGTGCCTTCGTGGTCCCCGCCGGGCAGGTCCGGGCGGGCCTGGAGACCGAGCTCATCGAGCTGGCCCGCGCCCGGCTCGCCGCCTTCAAGGTCCCCCGGAGCGTCAGCTTCGTCCCGTCGCTGCCCCGCACCCCGACCGGGAAACTCCGCCGCCACCTGGTCCGCCAGGGCGCCTGGTGACCATCGCAACCCCCCGCCGTATGTCACGTACTTCAGAAGGGAACGGGCGCATGCCACAGCCGCAGCCCCTGCTCGCCGACCGCGGTTTCTATCTGGGCCCGGTCTTCCGGCGGGCCGCCGACCGCCACGGAGCCGTCTTCGTCACCCTGGACCGGCCGCTCGACGTCGACCCCGAACTCGGAGTCGACCTCAGCTACTCCCAACTGGCCGATGTGGTCGAGGAGTTGTCGGCCCGACTGTGGGCGGCCGGGGTGCGACCGTCCGAGCAGGTGGCCGTCCACAAGACGGACAACGTCGACATCGTGCTGCTGACCTGTGCCGTCTCCCGTATCGGCGCGGTTCCCGTGCTGCTGTCCCCCGGCCTCGCCGGACCGGTCGTCGGCCAGTTGCTGGCCCGGCTGCAGCGGCCCTGGCTGCTCACCGACAGGGCCAAACTCACCGGCCCGCTGGGCGAGTTGGACCTCTCGCTGCTCGTGCGCCGGACCCTCTCCGTCGATGCCGACGCCGGCGCCGACGCGCCCGGCGCCGAGCCGCTGGCGATGTACGCGGGTGCCGAGCCCGCCGCCGCCGTCCGCCTCCACCCCCGCGAACCCGCCCTGATCACCCACAGTTCGGGCACCACCGGCATTCCCAAGCTCGCCGTGCACTGCGCGAACACCATGTGGAACCGTCTCGTACCGCAGCAGGCGATGGGCTGGCCCACGCGTGGGGAGACGGCCGCCCTGCACATGTCGTTCGTGCACTCGCGCTTCTACCATCTCCTCGGCGTGCTCCTGCACTTCGGCAGCCCGCTGCTCCTGATCACCGACCCGACCCCGGCCGCCGTGGGCCCGCTGCTCGCCCGCCATCGCCCGGGCATCGTGGAGACCCACCCCAACACCTTCGTACTGTGGGAGGAGTTGGCGGACGCACCGGGTCAACCGCTGTCGCGCGTACGGTCGTACGGGTCGACGTTCGACGCGATCCACCCGCGGACCGTACGGCGGCTGCTGGGCGCGTCGAAGCGCCGCAACGCCTGGCTGATCCAGCTGTACGGGCAGAGCGAGACCGGGCCCGTCGCCTTCCAGTGGTTCACCCGGCGCAGCGTCGCGAAGGCGGACGGCCGCCGGGTCGGGATCGGGATACCCGGTTTCACCCGGGTCCGGGTCACGGACGACAACGGCCGGCCCGCCGCGCCGGGCGAACCGGGTCGCATCGAGGCCCGTACACGTGGGCGCATCCTCACCTACCTCGGCGCGCGCGAGCAGTACCAGCGCCAGCTCGACGGCGACGGGTGGTGGCAGATGGGCGACATGGGGTACCGGAGCCGGCTCGGCGCGTTGTACCTCATCGACCGTGAGATCGACCAGATCGACTCCGTGCACAGCAACCTGGAGGTCGAGGACACGCTGATGGACCGGCTGGAGGAGCTGCGCGAGGTCGTCATCGTGCCGGGCGCCGACCGTGAGCCGGTGCCGGTGGTCTGCGTACGGGACGAGCTGCCGTTGGACCCGGACCGCTGGCGTCAGGCGACCGCCGATCTGCCGACGATGGCCGAGCCCCGTCAGTGGCGGTTCGAGGAGCTGCCGATGACGGCGACGTGGAAGGTGAAACGCGTGGAGATCACCCGCATGCTCGCCGAGGGCGCACGCGCATGACCCTCCCGGGAGAGGGAGCGGCACAGGCGGCGAACCAGGTACTGGTCGTGGGCGCGGGTCCCGTCGGCCTCTCGGCCGCCCTCGGTCTGCGCGCCCACGGGCTGCCCGTCGTCGTCCTGGAGGCGGACCCCGAGGAGCGTGAACGCCCGGGCAGCCGCGCCCTGTTCGTGCACCGCGAGACCCTGCGGCTGCTGGACGGGATGCGCCCGGGCCTGGCCGCCGAGTTCGCGTCGTACGGCCGGACGTGGCACACCCGGCGCACGCTGTACCGGGGCCGCGAGGTCTACTCCCGCACCTTCCCCGAGCAGCCGAAGGCGCCCGCGAACATCCCGCCCTTCACCAGCCTGCGCCAGGTGGACACCGAGCGCCTGCTGCGGGCCGCCTGCCGTGACGCCGGCGTGGAGTTCGCGTGGGGCGTACGGGTGACGGGCGTCCGGTCCTCGCCGACCGGGGTCGCCCTCACCGACTCCGACGGCGGCGTCTGGCACGGCACGCACGTCGTGGCCGCCGACGGTGCCCGCTCCGCTGTACGGGCCGAGTTGGGGATCACCATGGACGGCACGCGCTCGGAGGGGTTCCACGTGGTCGTGGACGTCGCCGACATCCCCGGCGCCGAACTCCCTCTGGAGCGCGTCTTCCACTACGAACACCCGGGCGTGGGCGGCCGAAGCGTGATGCGGGTGCCCTTCACCGGCGGCTTCCAGGTCGACCTGCAGTGCCGCGACGACGACCCGCAGGAGGCGTACGGCACGGAGGAGGCCGTACGGGACTGGCTGCCGGGGGTGTTGGAGGCACCCGGGTACGGGTCGCAGATCCTGTGGGTGTCGACGTACCGCTTCCTGCGCAAGGTCGCGGACGCGTTCACCGACTCGCACCGGCGGGTGCTGCTCGTCGGGGAGGCGGCGCATCTGTTCCCGCCGTTCGGGGCGCGCGGGATGAACAGCGGGATCGCGGACGCGGCGGCCGCGGCGGAGGCGATCGCCGCGGTGGCCAGGACGGGGCTGGTGGGAGCGGTCGCGGAGTTCGCCGAAGTTCGGCATGCGGCGGCCGTGTTCAACAGTGCCGCCGCCGGCAACGCGCTGGACCATCTGCGGCCCCGGCGCAGGATCGCCCGGGCCAAGCAGCGCGCGGCGGCGGCCCTCGCACCGGTGCTGCCGTGGTGCGGATCGTGGCTGGAGCACGCGCCGTACGGGCCCCGGAACGGGGCGCCGGCGGTGGCGGGCCGCAAGTACTGACCGAGTATCAAGAAAGAGCACACTTGATGACGCGAACAGCAACACAACCAGCGCCCACGGAAGGGCTGTTGGCATGGTCGCCGCGCCGGGGCCTGACCGGGCCGGACGCACAGAGCTACGTGCCGACGGTAGGTGAGCGACTGGTGGTCGCCGACTCCTGGCTGGTGCGCGACGGCCGGGTACGCGGCCTGGGCCGGCACCGGGAGCGCTTCCTGCGGGCGTGCGGCGACTCCGGTGGTCCCTCGCTGCGCCAACTGGTGGACTTCTGGCGGGACATGACCATCGCGCTGCCGCGCACCGGGGAGTGGTTTCCCCGGGTCGAACTTGGCGCTGAATCAAGGGAGTTGCGGCTCCTGCTCCGCCACGCACCACCACTCGGCACGGGCGTACGGGTCTGGGCCGCAGGCCAGTTGGACCCGCGTACCGTCCCTCGCCGCAAGGGCCCCGACCTGGACATCCTGGCCCGGCTCCGGCAACGGGCGGTCGCCGAGGGTGCGGACGAGGCGGTGCTGATCGCCCCCTCGGGCGTGGTCCTGGAGGGCATCCACTCCAGCGTCCTGTGGTGGGAGGACGACACCCTGTGCCTGCCCTCGCCACAGCTCCCCGTCCTGGCCGGAGTCACCGTCGCCCTCATCCAGGAACACGCCCAGCGCACCGGCGTCCGCGTCGCCCACCGCGAACGCACCCTCGCCGACCTGGACGGCCGCGAGGTGTGGCTCGTGAACGCGCTGCACGGAATCCGCCCGGTGACGGAATGGACGGGCGGAACGGAACCGTTTATGCGGACGGGGCGCGCGGTACGGGCCACCGAATGGCGGCAATGGCTGGATGGCCTGGCGGAGCCGCTGCAGTAAACAGGTGAAAAAGTTTGGGCAGGACGATTTCCATTCGCCCTGCCCTGCTTTTTGATTTCTGAATTCAGCTGTTCTTCTGGACCGGCTGATAACCCCCGGGAACCATCCGCGTCGCGATGGCGATCCGGTTGTACGCGTTGATGACGGTGGCCGCCCAGATCAGCGCGGCGACCTGTGCCTCATCGAAGACGGCGGCGGCCTCGGCGTAGACGTCGTCGGGGACGTGCCCGTCGTGCACCAGGGTCACAGCCTCGGTCAACGCCAGTGCGGCGCGCTCCCGTTCGGTGAAGAAGGGGGTCTCCCGCCAGGCGTTCAGGGCGTAGATCCGCTGCTCGGTCTCGTCCTGGGCGCGGGCGTCCTTGGTGTGCATGTCGAGGCAGAACGCGCAGCCGTTGAGCTGGGAGGCGCGAATCCGGATCAGTTCCAGGAGTTCGGGTTCCACCTTGGCGTCCTGCGCGGCGGAAACGGCGGCGCCATGCAGGGCACCCATCGAGGCGGAGACCTCGGGGGTGATTTTCTTCAGGGCGACTCGGGATATGGGTTCAGTGGTGGTCATGGGATTACTGTATACGCTGAAAAGTGCTCCGGGATCAGAAAGCTGACGGAAACGGAATAGGGGTCGGCGTGACAGAGCACAGCGACACATCACAGCCGGGCATCGCGCCCGGCGCCCGCCGCACCACGGGCACGATGTTCGCCGCCCTCCACGGCGAACTGGTCCCGCACGCATGGCGATACCCCGGGTCGGAACACGACGCCTACCAGTTGTTCCACCAACACTCGCTCGCCATGGGCTGGCTCGACGACACAGGGGCGGGAGCACCTGGTCTGTGGGCCATGAACGACGCCGGGTGGGGACACCCTCTCGCCGGCCCCGGCACGGAACTGGTCTCGTGGTTCCAGGTCGAGGCCGGTGCGGTGCCCGGCGACCGGCCGCTGCCGGTGCGGCCGTTAAACGGTGATGCGGCATTCCCCGGTCACTACACACCCGGCACGCACGGCACACCCGGTGGCGCGAAGTGACGGCAGACGCCTTCCGGGCGCTGCACCGACAGCGCCCACCCCACGACCCGTTGGTCCTGGCCGGCCCCTGGGACGCTTTCAGCGCACGGGAGTTCACGGCGCCGGATTTCCCGCGCTCGCGGCAACCAGCGCCGGGGTCGCGGTCTCGCTCGGGTATGGGGACGGGGACGAGATGTTCGCGGCGGTCGCGCGCATCGCCCGGTCCGTGGACGTACCCGTGTCGGCGGATGTGGAGGACGGATACGGGCTGGCGCCAGGGGAGTTGGTGGAGCGGCTGCTGGCGGCGGGCGTCGTCGGCCGCAACCTGGAGGACTCCCGGGCGGGCACCCTCAAGGACCCGCACGCGCACGCCGGCTGGCTCGCCGAGGTATGGGCCGCGGCGGGCGACCGGCTCTTCCCCAACGCGCGTGTCGACACGTTCACGTACGGCGAGCAGGATCCCGAACGGGCTGTCGAGCGGGCCGCGTTGTACGTCGCGGTCGGCGCCGACTGCGTCTACCCCATCGGCGCCCCGCTCGCCGCGCTGCCCCTGCTGCGGTCCGGCGTCGAGGGGCCTCTCAACGTGTTGGCCACGCTCGACGGCCCCTCTCCGGCCGAACTGGGCGCCCTCGGTGCGACCCGCGTCACCTTCGGATCCGGCCTGCTGCGGCGGACGACCGAGGCGCTGCGGGGGATCGTGGACGGGCTCAGGCAGCGAACGTAGGAAGGGCTCAGGAAACGCAGGAAGGGCTCAGGACTGGACACCGTCACCCTTCGCCGTCTTCCTGCTCTCGCGCACCGCCCGCCTCCGCTCCTCCTCCGCCTCCCACCGGCTCTTCAACTCCAGGCTTCGTTCGCTGAGTTGGACCGGCTCGTCGTCCTCCTCCCGCCACAGGCCCTGTTCCTTGAGCCGGCGTGTCTGTACGTCGACGGGTGGTTCGGGGTCGAAGTCCGAGGGGCGCGGGCCCTCGGGCCCGTCGGGGCCGACCCTGATCAGGCGTTCGACCCGGGTGACCCGGTAGCGGATGCCGTCGACGGTCGCGACGTTGGAGCGCTTCTCGTCGATACGGTCGGCGATCAGGGCGTACTCCGCGGCCTTCTCCTCGCTCAGCCGCAGGGTGAAGGGGGCCATCACGCGCAGCCAGTAGGCGAGGGAGTCACGCGCGCCCTGGGGTGTGGAGTCGGAGGAGCCGGGGTTGTGCGCACGCCAACTCCCGTCCACGCGCTCGGAGATCATGTAGACGGCGGGCAGCAGCACCCCGCCCGGGTGCGTGTGGAGTGCGCGTCGCGCCTCGTCCCGGACCGCCTGCGGTGCGCCGGGCACGATGCCGATGAACTGGATGAGGTCCAGTTTGAGGATGCCGTCGGACAGGCCGGTGCCGGTGATCGGGTCGACCACGAACCCCTTGGTACGCGGCCCCACCCGGTACGCCTCGCCGACCTCCGCCGGGTCCGGGTCGGAGGGGCGGGGCGGTTCGGGCCCGTTCGGCCCCATCCGGACGAAGCGGGAGGCACGCACGATCCGGAAGCGCTCGCCGCGCACCCGTACGTCGTTCACGACCTCCCGGTCCATGCGCACCGCCGCCGCCATCCACTTGCGCCGGGCGACCTCGTCCCCGGCGTCCTCGGCCTCACTGGCGCGCAGCCGGAACACCGAGCCGAGCGAGTCCCGGGAGCCCTGCGGGGTGTCGCTGCCGTAGCCGTAGAGCTCCCAGCCGCCCGCCTCGCGCTCCCTGGCGTGGAAGAACTCCGGGATGCCCACCCCCATCAGGTCGGGATACCGCCGCGCGGCCTCCCCCGCCTCCTGCTCCGCGAAGGCCGCGATCGGGCCCTCCTGGGCGGTGACCCGGATCGTCAGATATCCCGGAACATCATCCTTGTAGTCGCTCATGCACTGAGCGTGCACACAACGGCTCTTCGGGACACCCGATTTCACCGAATTCAGGGGGTCTGGGGTGTGGAATCCTGTGGAATCGCCGTCTCGCAGGCGCCGAGCGGCGGGCAGAACCAGGCCAACGCCGTGGTGAGAAGCTCCAGTTCGTCGTCGCGGCCGTCCGAGTCCGGGCCGTACGCGGCGATCGCGTAGATGTTGCTGTCCGAGGCCACGAAACGCTCGTCGTAGACGTGCCAGGTGCCGAGGTCGGGTTCGCCCCGTATCGAGTCGGCCAGGTACTCCAGCCGGGTTGCCGTGAAGGTGCCCTCGTCGAGGGTCTGTCGGCGGATCGCCGTGAAACCGGGCGCCTTCGGGGTCTCGTCCGAGAGGAACAGGTCGAACGACTCGGCCGGTGACGACTCCGCCACCTGGTACACCTGGATCCGGTGAGTGCGGTCCGAACTGCGGTAGTTGACCACGCGGATGCCGTACGAGGAGTCCGCCGTGGTGCGTTTCCAGCCCTGGGGGAGTGCGATCCGGAAGCCTTCCTGGTCCGGGTACAACGCGTAGCCGACGGGCGGTTCGGAGGCGAACGCGGACACGGAGGGCGAGGCCGTGCCCTCGGTGGGCGACCCGGTCACGTCCGTCGGCTGCGACGTGACGGACGTCGGGGATGTCGTGGACGCTGTGGAGGCCGTGGACTCGTGGGCCGTGGTCGTCCGGTTGTCCTTGTCGTCGTCCCCGGGGCCGACCAGGAAGGTCAGCACCAGACTCCCGGCGACGGCGACGACGGCAGCGCCGATCAGCACGGACCACATGAGCCGCCGTCTCCGCCCACCGATGCCGGCGGGCTGACCGGCGGGCGGCCAGGACGCGTTCGACCCCTCGGCGAAAGAAGGGAGACCGACGTCGTCCGTCGTTGCCTCGCCGAAAGTCGGCGAGGGCCAGACGCCCTGCGCGGCAGCAGCACCTGACCACCCGGCAGGCGCGGACACCGTGGGCGCCTCGGCCGACGCAGGCGCCTCGGCCGGCACGGGCGCGGGCGGCCACTCACCAGCGCCGGCCGGATCGACGGACGGTGGCCCGTATGGCGACACGTCCGTCCCCACTGCCCCCGGCCACCCCACAGGCCCGGACACCGCAGGCGCCTCGGCCGGCACGGGCGCGGGCGGCCACTCACCAGCACCAGCCTGACCCGCGGGCGACGGCCCGTACCCCGACGCATCCGTCCCCGCCGCCCCCGGTTCCGGCCCGGTCGGCAGGAAGTTCGGTCGAGGTGGTGGTGGCGGAGTCGGCGGAGCGGCGCTGCGGCTTGCGGTGTCCTCCCAGCGCTGTGTCTCCTCGTTCCAGTACCGCGGTCCCCCGCTCATGGTGGTCCCCTCACATCCCCAGGAGGCCCGCCACGGCCCCGGCCGAGGCGAGCACGTTCAGCAGGGTCTGGGAGTCGGTGAGCAGCTCCCGCAGTCTTTCCCGGCGCGAGGGAGCCGCCCGGCCGGTGCGGGTGATCTCCTCCTCCGTCTCCTCCAGGGCCGTACGCAGTGCGTCCGTCTCCTCGCTGGCGCGCACCCGGGCCAGGTCGGCGCGCAACTCGCGTACCGCCCTCAGGAGTTCCTCGGCCGCCTCGTCACGCTGTGGGGCCGTGCCATGGTGGGCGACGGCACTCGCGTGGCTGCCGATGGCGAAGGTGCTGTGCGAGACATCGCCGATGTTGACGTGCGGTTCGTTCGATCCATCAGTGGCCATCGGTGCCGGATCCTGTCTGCGGCGCGGCGCCGCCGGTCGTGGAGGAGGCGGTGGCGTGACTGCCGACAGCGAAGGTGCTGTTGTCGACGCGGGCGAAATTGTTCGTCACGTCGCCGTTGTTGTTGATGGTGGTGATCTTCTGCATGAACTCGCCGGTCTGGTAACCGGATTCGGCCAACGCGACCCGTACCCCGTTCGCCACCCGGTCCTGCACGTTCTTGAGGTACCGCAGGACGTCCATCTCCTGGAAGTCGGACCCGAGGGGTACGGAGCCCAGCTCCCGCACGGACAGGCTGGGCCCGTCGGGCAGCGCTCCGGCGTACCCGCCGGTCAGCAGCCGCCAGACGTACAGCAGGCCCTTGCCGAGAGTCACCAGTGAGCGGGCCACGGAGCCCGGGACCTGCGCGACGGCCCAGGCCGACTTGCCGAGCGTGTTGTTGTGGCGGTAGCGGTGCGCGGCGCGGTCGGCGTTCTTGAAGTCCTCGCGCACCGGCGTCAGGACGTGCGGGGCGACCTCCAGGGTCAGCATGCGGCCCTGGGTGTGGATGCGCACGAAGACCGTGACGACCAGTTCCTCCTCCCAGCCGCCGACGCGAATGCGCAGGAAGTGCCGTCTCTTCTCGGCGCCCTCCTCGACAGCGCGCGCCCGGTGCTCCTCGAAGGCCTGCCGGTGGTACGGCGCCTCGTCGCGCCGCAGGATCCCCTCGGCGGGCAGGAACACGCACTCGTCGATCTCCAGCCGGCGCAGCCGGTCGCGCCCGAGCTGACCGGCGTACTCGGCGGGCAGCCGCAGCTGTTCGATCAGCGGCCGGATCCTCTCCAGCACGACGCGGTTGCCGAGCGGCTGCTGCTTCTTCGTCTCGTCTGGCCGCAACTCCACGGCGAGGACCCACGTCTGGTAGGCCGCGCCCGCCCCACGGAACGGCCGCGCCTCGTTGTACATGATCAACGGCGCGTGCTGTTCGAGCCGGATACGGTCCTTCAGCCGCTGGAACCGCTCGCCCTCGGCCCGCTCGGCCGGGTCCGAGGCGGCGTCCGGGAAGCGCTGCGGGGACAGTTCCGCGGCCAGCGCCTTGGCGAACTGGCCCCGCTGCGCGGCCACGCACAGCGCGATCAGGGCGAACATCGCGAACGTGATCCAGGCCTGCCAGGGATTGATCAGATCGCTGACACTGTCGCCGGACGGCACCAGTACGTCGGTCGCGCTCGGCGAGTCGGAGAAGCCGCTGCCGCCGTACAGGCCGGAGCTGGACGAACCGTAGGACGAGCCGCTCGACGAGTCGTCGTCCACGATGCCCAACGCGACGGCCGCCGTGAAGAGGAGCAGCACCGTGAACAGGAATCGGCCCCACCAGCGGAGCAGGAAGGCGGGCACCCGCCGGTACAGGGGCGGGTACGCGGCACGGCCCCGGATCCAGGACCCGACCGCGATGTACACGATGGGCAACAGGAAGAGGGCCAGCAGACCGCCGGTCAGCGCCGCGCCGATCACCCACAGCCCCAGGATCGCCCCGGCCCACATCAGCTCCTGGCGTCTGGCCCGCAGGGCGTGCGCGAGGACGCGGGCCGCGTCGAAGCCGAGTGAGGGCGCCACGATCCGCTGTTCGTTGAGGTGCAGTTCCTCGATGACCCGGTCGCGGTATCCGGAGTCCAGATAGGTCCCGGCGCACAGCAGCCGGGTGGCCTCACTGGCGTGCGGTGGTGTGGGCGCCGGTGCGGCTGGTGTCGGCTGTGGTTGCTGCGGCACGTGTGCGGTACTCACGCGACTCCCCCGATGCGTGTAACGGCCCGTACCAGAGGGCCAGTTGACAGCCGATCAGCATACGGGGACGGACGTTCCGGGGACAGCGGATTGTCAGGGCCCGTAGGCCGTGCTCACGGAGGAGGCGGTGGCGCGGGCGGCGCCGGACAAACCCGAGCCCCGTCCGGCCGAAGCCTGAACGGGGCTCGTGAGAAGAGCTGTTGGGGCTCAGATGAGGCCGAGGCCGCGCACCGCTTCGCGCTCCTCCGCCAGCTCCTGCACCGAGGCGTCGATGCGGGCGCGGGAGAACTCGTTGATGTCCAGGCCCTGGACGATCTCGTACACGCCGTCCTTCGTGGTGACCGGGAAGGAGGAGATGAGGCCCTCCGGGACGCCGTACGAGCCGTCGGACGGGATGCCCATGGAGG
The DNA here is from genome assembly GCF_054072135.1 of Streptomyces kryoterrae. Classification (NCBI taxonomy): domain Bacteria; kingdom Bacillati; phylum Actinomycetota; class Actinomycetes; order Kitasatosporales; family Streptomycetaceae; genus Streptomyces; species Streptomyces kryoterrae. Next base: position 3,814,797 of record NZ_CM133358.1, read on the forward strand.
CCCAGTCGCCGTCGGCCGTGCCGTTGACCCAGGTGTGGATGTGGTCGATGGCGGCGTTGGCCGCGGAGGCGGCGGAGGACGCGCCACGGGCCTCGATGATCGCGGCGCCGCGCTTGGCGACGGTCGGGATGAAGTCCTCGGCGAGCCACTTCTCGTCGCTCACGACCTCGGCGGCGTTCTTGCCGCCGACGGTGGCGTGGAAGATGTCGGGGTACTGGGTGGCGGAGTGGTTGCCCCAGATCGTCAGCCGCTTGATGTCGGCGACCGTCGAGCCCGTCTTCTTCGCGAGCTGCGTGAGCGCGCGGTTGTGGTCGAGGCGGGTCATCGCGGTGAAGCGCTCGGCCGGTACGTCCGGAGCGGCGGCCTGCGCGATCAGCGCGTTGGTGTTGGCCGGGTTGCCGACGACGAGGACCTTGATGTCGTCCGCGGCGTTGTCGTTGATGGCCTTGCCCTGGGGCTTGAAGATGCCGCCGTTGGCCTCCAGGAGGTCACCGCGCTCCATGCCCTTGGTGCGGGGGCGGGCGCCGACCAGCAGGCCCACGTTCGCGCCGGCGAAGGCCACGTTCGGGTCGTCCGTGATGTCGATGCCCTGGAGCAGCGGGAAGGCGCAGTCGTCCAGCTCCATCGCGGTGCCCTCGGCGGCCTTGAGCGCCGGGGTGATCTCCAGGAGGCGGAGCTTGACCGGCACGTCCGCGCCGAGCAGCTGGCCGGAGGCGATACGGAAGAGCAGGGCGTAACCGATCTGGCCGGCCGCGCCGGTGACGGTGACGTTCACGGGAGTGCGGGTCATGGCGTTCTCCGTAGGACAGCTGGCGGTGGGGCGTCGCTGCCCCGGTTCGGATGATCGATCTCTTGGCGTCAAGAGAGATCCGCCGTCAGGCTATCGCGCATCCGGGATCCCGGATGTACGGGTCCCGTGTGGCCCACCCCACAGCGCCGAGTTCGCGGAGTCCCGTTCGCTGTGTCGCGTCCACAGTGTCCCGGCCGGCGACGGCCGCTCGTCCGGAGGGGGGAGTGACGAGCGACCGTCGCCCGGGGACCGACGGTGCCGGACTCCGCGGGGGTACTTTCCCCGCCTGCCCCGAACCGGGCCGGGCATTCCCCTCGTACGGCGATTCCGTACGAGGAGAGGGTGCCGTGGCCCCGCGCCCCACCGCGTGCGGCCCGACCGGGTGCGGTCCTACCGCGTACCTACTGGGTGCAGCCCTTCTGCCCGGTCGCCTTGAGCGTGACGCACGCCGTCGCGTCGCCCGCGTCCTTCACGGCCACCATCGGCGTGTACGCGTCGGTGTCCGTGTCGACCGCGCCGGTCTGCTTCGCCGCGCCCGAGGCGGTGACGTCGACCTGGTCGCCCGGGGCCGCCTGGGTGATGCGCGCCCACGCCGCCTGGCAGGTCTTGCTGTAGCGGACCTCGACGAGCGTGGTGCCGACGGTGACGCTGTTGGCGGTCTGCGCCAACTGGCCCCCGCAGCCCATGTTCTCCGGGTCCTTGCCGGTGCACGCGGCACCGCTGCACTTCACACCGATCGGCAGGTCGGTATTCGTGTCGGCCGAGATGGTCGGCGACGCGCTCGGCTTGCTCGCCACCGGCGTGTCGTCGCCCTGGTTGGTGAACCACCAGGCCGCCGCGACCACCACCGACGCCCCCACGACGCCCGCGAGGAACATCGTGAGCCGCCGCTTGCGCCGCGAACCGCCTGATCCGCCTGATCCGCCGCTGCCTGCCGGCCGGGCGTCCTGCGGCGGACCGCCGGGCGACCCCGTGGGCGTACCGGGAGTCCAGGGCGGCGCGCTGGGAAAGCCGGGTGTCCCGGACGGTCCCGGGGTCGAGGCCGGGCGCCCCCCGGCGCCGCCTCTCGACGCCGGTCCCTGGTACCCGGCCATGCCCCACGAGTTGCTCTCGGCCGAGACGGAACCCGACGAACTCGCGGAACTCACCGAGCCGCCGGAAACACCGCCCCGGGCCACGCCGGCCCGTACGTCGCCCGCCGAGTCGCGGGTCTCCGTGGCCGTCGGCTGCGGCGGCACGGTCGGGGAGACGCCCGCGGGTCCGGCGATTCCCGGAGTCACCGTCGCGCTCCGGGCGGCCCGCCCGCTCTTGCCGCTCCCGTTCTTCGTCTCGACGGCGGGCGCCCCGAACTCCCCCAGCGCGGCGCGCGCCTGGGAGATCCGGATCGCCTCCATCGTCATGTCGTGGCGCATCTCCGAGCGGCTCCAGGCGCGCTCGGCCAGCTCCCACATCGTGGTCAGGTGCACAGGATTGGTACCGGTGACCTCGGCCAGAGCGACGATCGCGCCCTTGGGCGCGAGCAGCCGGCCGTTGAGATAACGCTCCCACGACGTCTTGCTGTAGCCCGTGCGGTCGGCCACCGCCGCGATGTTCAGGCCGCTGCGGTCCACGAGCCTGCGCAGCTGGCTCGCGAACTCCCTGACCTGCGGATCCAGTTCATCCGGCAAGGCCCTCCAACGAGGCATTGCTTCCCCCCTCATTCCCCCCGGTCGTGCTGGCTGTTCTTCCGTGCGTGGTGCCGTGGATCCTTGGCCGAATCGTCGTCCTGACTGTCCTGACTACCCACACGGATGCGCCCAGTCAGGATCTCGGTTCCCGGGGTGGGGGCGCACGGGAGCATTGTCGGGCCTGAAGGTGCACCGTTGCACGCCCCCGGCCTACGGTCCAGTGTTCCACCGACAGCCCCCACGGCCGACCGAACCCCTGGATAACGCACCGGACACCCCGGACCACCCCGATTGACCACATTAACCCTGTCGCGTTGCGCCCCGGTTGCGGTTCCTCGAACTTATCGACACATCGCCCCACAGAAAGCACAAGAACGGCCACATGGGACGTACGGATGTCACATTCCCTCAACGCCGTCAACCAAAAGCGACAGCGCCGACCACCGCGACGAGCCCGAGCACCAGTACGAGGAGTACGGCGACGAGCAGCACCCTCCGCGACGAGTCCACGGGGACCTCCTCAGAACCCCCGGCGGGCCCGGACCCGGTACCGGACTCCACCCACCACGGAAGGGTGGGCACCTCCTCCTCGTACACCCCGTCCACCCCGTCCTGCCGCTCCGGCTTCGCCGGATCCGGGGCCGGCGGCCGGGGCCAGGCCCGCACCGCCAGCTCCCGGCGGACGCCGAAGCGCTCGGCGTCGGCAGGGGTGAGGCCCGCGACCCGGCACAGGGCGGCTATCGCCTGCTCGGGCGGCGGCTGGGTCGCGTTGAGGTACCGCTGCCAGGAGGACTTGCTGTACGCGGTGCGCGCGCCCAGCGCGGCCAGGCTGAGCCCGGTGCGGTCCTTGAGGAGCCGTACCTGCTCGACAAAGTGCCGCACCTCCGGCGGCAGATCGTCCGGCAGCGGCTGCCAGGCGCTCATCGCGCGTCCTCCTCGACGTCGTCGGCCGGTCCGAGGCATTTGACGACGTCAGAGGGGTGAACGGTTCCCGCCGGGGCGAAGTACGGTCGACGGCCCTACCCGCCCTGGCTGCTGATCGTGTAGTGCAGCGTGTCGTCCAGGAACGGGATCGTCAGCCACGGCTTCGGCTGCGCCATCATCGCCAGCAGCACGATGGCCGTGCCCAGCACCGTGTACGTGACCATGTCCGTGAACCGGGACCGGACGGCGAGCATGCCGACGTCCGGCACCACCCAGCGCAGCAGCGCGCCGGCCAGCAGCGCGGCCCCGATCAGCAGCAGCCCGTACCGGAACACGTCGAGCGCGGTGATCAGGAGCCCGATTCCGACCGTGCCCAGCACGACGAGGATCGGCCACTGCCGCACCGGCGCCGGCGCGTCCCCGGGAGCCGCCCGGCCGCCTCCCTCGGGTCGCGCGGTGTCCCGCGTGAAGAGGGGGAAGCGACGCGTCGTACGCCGGGGACGCCCTTCGGCGTCCGGCGCGCTGACGGGGTCGACGACGGTGGGCTCGGGCACCTCACCGGACACCACCGCGGCGTCGGCGCCCAGACCACTCCGCCCGGACACTCCACGACCCTCGGACACCCTGGCGGCCTCACGCACCCCGCCTGCCCTGGACGCCGCGCGGGTCTCGGATGCGCCGCCAGCCTCGCGGTCCGCGCCGGCCTCACGCACCTGGCGCGACTCGGACATTCCGCCCGCCTCAGACGCCCCATCAGCCTCGCGGGCCCCGCCAGCCTCACGCACCCCGCCCGGCTCGGACACCCCGCGGGCCCTGTCGGCCTCACGCACCCCGCCCGACTCGGACACCCCGCGGGCCCTGTCGGCCTCACGCACCCCGCCCGACTCGGACGCGCCGCAGGCCTCGGACGCGCCGCCGGTCTCACGCACCCGGCCCGGCTCGGACACCCCGCCCGGCTCGGAGACCCCGCGGGCCTCGGACGCGCCGCCAGCCTCAGGCACCCGGCCCGGCTCGGACGCCCCGCCCGGCTCAGACACTGTGCCCGACTCAGATACCCGGCGTGCCTCGGACGCCACGCCCGACTCGAGCACCCAGGTGTCGGACGTGTCGCCGCCGGGCGTCCTGCGCCCGCCGTCCGCCGTCCGCCTGTCCTCCGCCTCAGCCGACACTGCGCTCCGCCGCCTCGACCACGTTGACGAGCAGCTGGGCGCGGGTCATCGGGCCGACTCCGCCGGGGTTCGGGGAGATCCAGGCGGCGACCTCGGCCACGCCCGGGTGGACGTCGCCCACGATCTTGCCCTCGTCGTTGCGCGAGACACCGACGTCGAGGACGGCGGCGCCCGGCTTCACGTCCTCGGGGCGGACCAGGTGGGGCGAGCCCGCGGCGGCGACGATGATGTCGGCGCGGCGGAGGTGTGCGGCCAGGTCACGCGTGCCCGTGTGGCACTGCGTCACCGTCGCGTTCTCGCTGCGCCGGGTGAGCAGCAGCGGCATCGGGCGGCCGATGGTGACACCGCGGCCGACGACCACGACCTCCGCGCCCTTGATCTCGACGCCGTGGCTGCGGAGCAGCGTGAGGATGCCGTTGGGGGTGCAGGGCAGCGGGGCCGGCTCGTTCAGGACGAGACGGCCGAGGTTCATCGGGTGGAGGCCGTCCGCGTCCTTGTCGGGGTCCATCAGTTCGAGGACGCGGTTCTCGTCGATGCCCTTGGGGAGGGGCAGCTGGACGATGTAGCCGGTGCAGGCGGGGTCCTCGTTCAGCTCGCGGACCGCCGCCTCGATCTCCTCCTGGGTGGCCGTGGCGGGCAGTTCACGCTGGATGGAGGCGATGCCCACCTGCGCGCAGTCGCGGTGCTTGCCGGCGACGTACTTCTGGCTGCCGGGGTCTTCCCCGACGAGGATCGTGCCGAGGCCGGGCGTGACGCCCTTCTCCTTCAGGGCCGCCACGCGGGCGGTCAGATCGGACTTGATCGCGGCTGCGGTGGCCTTGCCATCGAGAATCTGGGCGGTCATGCCCCCCATCCTCCCGGATGACCCGGTCCAGGTTCCAATCCGGGTCCCACTGGGACAGCACGGCGCCCGTCCGCCCGCATCCCGCCATGATCAGCGATGTTGCACTTGCACAACACCTGCGGCCTGCGGCTGGACAACAACTTGCCTCCCCTAGAAGCATGTCCGGCGCAGTATCGCGGTTGATGTTCGGGGGGAAAACCGCTCAGAACGTGATGTTCCTCCGCGCGATCCGCATCGTCCCCAGCTGTGCAACGGAGGAATCCCACCATGAGTTTCGGCTCTCCCAACAACCCGTACGGTCAGCCGCAGGACCCGCAGCAGCCCGGATACGGCTACCCGCAACAGGGCCAGCAGCCCCCTGGCTACGGCTACCCGCAGGCGCCCCAGGGTGTCCCGCCGCAGCAGGGCTACGGCTACCCGCAACAGGGTTACGGCTACCCCCAGCAGCCGGGTTACCCGGGCGGTCCCGGTCCCACGGTCGCCTCGATGGGCCGCCGACTGGGCGCCCGCCTGATCGACGGGGTGATCCTCTCCGCCATCTACATCGGGTTCAGCTTCGCGGGTATCGCCGGGACGGCCAACGCGATCCAGGACTGCGACCCGAACGCGACCAACTACGAGAGCTGCGTCAACGACGCCAGCGGCAACATCGTGGCCTCCATGGGCGCGGTGTTCGGCGTCCTGGTGATCGCGGGTCTGCTGTACGAGTGGCTGATGACCGGCCTGTTGGGCGCGACCCTCGGCAAGATGGCTGTCGGCATTCGCGTGGCGAAGGCCGACACGGGCCAGAAGCCCGGTCTGGGCTCCGCGTTCATCCGCTGGATCATCCCGGTCGTCGGTGGCTTCGCCTGCGGTATCGGTCAGCTGGTCGTGTACCTGTCCCCGTTCTGGGACAAGTCGGGCCGCCAGATGGGCTGGCACGACAAGGCCGCCAGCACGATGGTCGTGCACAAGCACTGACGCGCGACGAAGCGTCTGCGCCGTTCACCGCCCAGGGCCGTGCCTCACCCGTCAGAGGGGGCACGGCCCGGCTGCGTCGCCCTGCTCCGCTCCCTGCAGCCGTCGCCTGCGGCCCGCCGGACCCTGGGGTATTGGCGGGCCGCGGCCGTACGCGTGGTCCGGCCGGAGTCGATGACCCGGCGGACCCGGCCGGACGCACGGAATCGCGGGAGTCTCAGTGGAAGAAGTGCCGCGTCCCCGTGAAGTACATCGTGACGCCCGCCTTCCGCGCCGCCTCCACGACCAGCTCGTCCCGCAGCGAACCGCCGGGCTGGACCACGGCCTTGACGCCGGCGGCCGTCAGGATCTCCAGGCCGTCGGGGAACGGGAAGAAGGCGTCCGAGGCCGCGTACGCGCCGCGCGCCCGCTCCTCCCCCGCCCGCTCGACCGCCAGCTTCGCCGAGTCGACACGGTTGACCTGGCCCATGCCGACGCCGACCGAGGCACCGCCCCTGGCCAGCAGGATGGCGTTGGACTTGACGGCCCGGCACGCCTTCCAGGCGAAGGCGAGTTCCGCGAGCTCGGCCGCGGACAGTGCCTCGCCCGTCGCCAGGGTCCAGTGGGCCGGGTCGTCGCCGTCGGCCTGGAGCCGGTCCGTCACCTGGAGCAGCACACCGCCGTCGATCGGCTTGACCTCGACCGGGTTGGCGGGCGCGCCGGCGGCCTTGAGCACCCGGATGTTCTTCTTCCTGGCGAGGACTTCCAGCGCCCCCTCCTCGTAGCCGGGCGCGACGATGACCTCGGTGAAGATCTCCGCGACCTGCTCCGCCAGCTCCTTGCTGACCGGCCGGTTGACGGCGATCACACCGCCGAACGCCGACAGCGGGTCGCACGCGTGCGCCTTGCGATGCGCCTCGGCGACGTCCGCGCCGACCGCGATACCGCACGGGTTGGCGTGCTTGATGATCGCGACACAGGGCTCGTCGTGGTCGTACGCGGCACGGCGGGCGGCGTCCGTGTCCGTGTAGTTGTTGTACGACATCTCCTTGCCGTGCAGCTGCTCGGCCTTGGCGAGACCGCCGTTCGTGCCGTTGACGTACAGGGCGGCGGGCTGGTGCGGGTTCTCGCCGTAGCGGAGGGTGTTCTCGCGCTCCCAGGTGGCGCCGAGGAAGTCGGGGAACTGGGACTCGTCGACGGGGGCGTACGACGACGCGAACCAGGAGGCCACCGCCACGTCGTACGCGGCCGTGTGCTGGAAGGCCTCCGCGGCGAGGCGCTTGCGGGTGGTGAGGTCGAAGCCGCCGGTCCGTACGGCGCTCAGCACGTCGGCGTACCGCGCCGGGCTGGTGACCACGGCCACCGACGGGTGGTTCTTGGCGGCGGCGCGGACCATCGACGGGCCGCCGATGTCGATCTGCTCCACGCACTCGTCGGGCGAGGCGCCGGAGGCGACCGTCTCGCGGAACGGGTAGAGGTTGACGACGACCAGGTCGAAGGGCTCGACGCCCAGCTCGGCGAGCTGGGTACGGTGGTCCTCCAGGCGCAGGTCGGCGAGGATGCCCGCGTGCACCTTGGGGTGCAGGGTCTTGACCCGGCCGTCCAGGCACTCGGGGAAGCCGGTGAGCTCCTCGACCTTGGTGACGGGGACGCCGGCGGCGGCGATCCGGGCCGCCGTCGATCCCGTGGAGACGAGTTCCACGCCCGCCTCGTGCAGGCCACGGGCCAGCTCTTCCAGACCGGTCTTGTCGTAGACGCTGACGAGCGCCCGGCGAAGGGCCCGCTTGTTGCTCTCGGCCGTGACAGTGATGTCGGCGGTGTCGGCGGTCACTGGATAACTACCTTTCGTCCCTCAATGCGATAGCCGTTGCGGGCGAGCCGCCCCACGACATCGACGAGCAGCCTTCGCTCGACTTCCTTGATGCGCTCGTGCAGAGCGCTCTCGTCGTCCTCGTCCCGGATCTCCACCACGCCCTGAGCGATGATCGGTCCGGTGTCGACGCCGTCGTCGACGAAGTGGACGGTGCAGCCGGTGACCCTCGCGCCGTACGCGAGCGCGTCGCGAACGCCGTGGGCCCCCGGGAAACTGGGCAGCAGGGCGGGATGCGTGTTGACGAACCGCCCGCCGAACAGGGCCAGGAACTCCTTGCCCACGATCTTCATGAACCCGGCGGAGACGACCAGATCGGGTTCGTACGCGGCCACCGCCCCGGCGAGCGCCGCGTCCCACTCCGCTCGGGTGCCGTGGTCCTTCACCCGGCACACGAAGGTCGGCAGCCCGGCGCGCTCCGCGCGCGCGAGTCCCTCGATGCCGTCGCGGTCGGCCCCGACGGCGACGATCTCGGCCCCGTAGGCCCCGGTGCCGATGGCCGCGACGGTGTCGAGGAGCGCCTGCAGGTTCGTACCGGATCCGGAGACCAGCACGACAAGACGCTTGGCGGCCTGGGACTCGGCCACGGCGGGGCCCTTTCTCGGGGGAGCGGTTTGTGCGGGCGGCTCGTGTATTCATACGAATGCTTCGCGCCCCGGGATACGGGGAAGTCTACGAAGCGGCCGACCGGCAGCAACGATACCGGCACTGCGGACAGCCCCCACGGGACGGGGGCGTGGCCGGAAGGTAGCGTCTGGGAGGAGCCGGTCCGGGAACGCGGTGGTCATGCGGTGCGTTCACGGGGTGGCGGCTCATGCCGAACAGCCGTAATGGACAGCCGTATCGACAGCCGTGAACCGACGGCCGTGATCAACAAGGGGAAGACGCTCACTTGATGTCGGACCGCAGCCTGCGACTCCTCACGCTCACCCCGCAGTCTGTGCTGCTGCGGGAGCGCCCCGCGTCGCCGCCCGACGCGCCCTCGGGCAAGAAGAACGGCGACACCGGCGCGAACGACGGTCAGGGAAGCGCGGCCCAGGACGACAACCCGTTCGCGCCGCCGCCGGAGGGCACACCGGACAAGCCCTGGCAGCCCCGGCGTCCGGAGGGTGACGACGCCTCCGGCGACGGCGGTGACTCACCATGGGGCAGCCTGTGGAGCGACCGGCAGCCCGGCCGTTCCCCGGGCGTCTTCGGCGACCGCTCCGGCCGGTCCGGCGGACAGGGTGGCCAGGGCGGCCCCGAGGGCCAGGGCGGCGGACAGGGCACCAACCCGCGCTGGGACCCGATGGACCCGGCCCAGCGCCAGGCGCGGTACGCACTGCTGTGCGGTATGTGGGCCTTCTTCTTCGCCCTCTTCAGCTGGCCGTACGTGGCGCTGCTGCTCGGCGCGCTCGCCCTGAACTGGGGCATCGGCGCCCTGCGCGCCAAGCCCCGCACCCCGAACCCGGACATCCCGGCACCCCCTCAGGGCGCGGGCGGCACGGCCGGCGCGGGCCGACAGCAGCGGACGGCCGCGATCAGCGGCCTGGTCACGGCCTCCCTGGCACTCCTCATGGTCGCCGGGACGTTCAGCCTCCAGTTCATGTACCGCGACTACTACACGTGCGCGAACGACGCCCTCACGACCACCGCCGAGAAGGCCTGCAACGACCTGCTCCCGAAGCAGCTCAGGGAAGTGTTCGGCACGAACAGCTAGCTCCGGAAACAGCTGTGGCCCCGGCTACGGCTGAGTCCGAGTCTCCTCCGGCTCCGGTGGCGGCGTGGCCGACGACGCCTCCTTGAGCGCTGCCCAGCGGGCCTCGCGGGACGCGGTGTCGTCGTACCAGGGCGAGGGCGGCGGCGGGGGCGGGGGCGGCGATGACGGTGACGGCAGGTCGGTGGGCAGGAAGTCGTAGACGGCCTCCAGCTCGTAGGGGTCATCGGCCTCGTAGGCGTCGTCGGCCGCCGTCGCGTGCGGCTTCCTCTTCCCGTCGGATGCCGCCGGGGGCGTCAGCTTCAGCGTGCCGTTGTCCGTGCCGGTGTCCTTCGGCCGCTTCCGCAGCCGCCACGCACGCAGCCCCAGGGCCGTCGGTACGGCGACGGCGGCCGTCCACACCAGCGTCGCCGCGCCCGTCTGCCACCACACCGGGCCGACATGGGCGAGAGCGTTGCTCCCGAGTGGCCCGCCGGCCAGCGCGGCCAGCGTCGCGAGTGCGCCCGCGCACAGAGCGGCGGCAAGACCCGCGTTCGCGGCGGTACGCCCACCCGGCCATGGCGCCTTTCCTTCCTCCGGCGCTGCCGCCCGCGCCGTGAACCAGGCCACGGTCAGCCCCGCAGCCACCGGTACCGCGGTGACCGCCCAGGTCAGCGGGGTGCCGGGCCCGGCGTCCGGTACCGCCGACAGCAGCGGGAACGGCGGCAGCAGCGGCGCCGGGTCGGAGGCCGGCGGACCGGTGACATGGCCCGCGCCGAGTGCGAACCCCGGGCCGAGGGCGTAGGCCGCGCCCCACAGCGCCGCGTTGGGGATCAGGGCCAGACAGAGCAGCAGTACGGCGATCCGGCCCGACCACGCCTCCGTCAGCTGGAGGAAGGAGGCCCGGGCGGCCCCGCCGTGCCCCACCAGCGACACCGCGACGAGCAGCGCCCCGCCCCCGACGAACACCGCGGTTCCGGCCCCGGCGGCCCGCACGACGGCCAGTCCCCGGCCACGGGCATCCGGGTCCAGCACGCGCCGGCGTACCCACCTGGGCAGCGGATACAGCACCCGGGGCGGCAGGGGCCCGCACGGACGGCCGTACGCCGTCCACACCCCGGCGCCCGCCGCCGCCATGGCGAGCAGCGGCACACATACGGCCGTCCACGCCCAGTCGGGACGCAGTCCGCCCCCGGCCGCGTACAGCGCGACGGCCCCGCCGACGCCCAGGTACCCGGCGACGACACCGAGCCAGACGGTACGGGCGGGAAGAGGGGGCGCGTCCTCCGTCGCCCCTTCCTCCTCCGGGCCCTCCGTCGCGTCGCGGGCCGCGCGATGCAGCAGCCAGGCCGGGAGCGCGAGCAGCAGGAGCGGAGTGACGCCGACGGGGGCGGGGGCGCCGGACAGGCTGTCCACGCGGACGAGTTCGGCCCCGTGGGCGAGCAGCCAGAGCGCGGCGGCGATGTGCAGCGCGCCGTCGGGTCCGCCGTCCGGGTACGGCGAGCTGATCCACAGCACCATGACGAGCACGGCGAACGAACCGAGCCCGAGCCCGGCCGCGACCGCGCCGCCGAGCAGACCCGCGCCCAGTCCGGGGGAACGGTCACGCAGCCGGTCGCGGAGCCGATCGCGCAACCGGGAACGGCCCCGGGAGCGGACCCGGGTACGCAGGGGCAGGAAGGGGAGCCGGCGGTCGGTCGTCTGGGTCACGAGCGCCATGCTCCCAACGACACGCGCTTTCCCGTCGTAACAGGCGAACTTACGACGTGTCACTCAATATACGTTTTATGTACTTTTCCGCGCGAAGGGGCCCCTGGTGACGCAAAGCCCCGCCATCCCGCTGCCCCCGCCCACCGAACGCCGACGCCTGCGCGAGTCCCAGTCGCTGACGCGGGCTCAGGTCGCCGAACGGGTGGGCGTCAGCCGCGAGACGGTACGCGCGTGGGAGACCGGCCGCACGACACCGCGCGGACGCAGGGCACAGACGTACGCGAGCCTGCTGGCGTCGGCACCAACAGCAACGCCGGCGCCGGCGCCGGCACCGACCGCCGTCACGGCCACCGAAGAGACGGCCGCCGAAGAGACGCCCTCCGTCGCCCCCCTGACGCCCGCTCAGGCCTTCGACGCGCTTTACGCGTTCTGCGCCCCTGCCCTCGTACGGCAGACCTATCTCCTCACCGGGCGACGGGAGTTGGCGCGCGAGTCTGTCGAACAGGCGTTCCAGTTGGCCTGGCATCGCTGGCCCGAGGTGGCCGTGGACCCGGACCCGGCGGGGTGGGTACGGGCCACGGCGTACGAGTGCGCCCTCTCCCCCTGGCACCGCTTCCGCGGTCGCCACCGCCACCCGGAGGCCCCGCCCGCCGACCCGGCCGACCGCGCGCTGCTGTCCGCCCTGCTGACACTCCCCCCGCCGTACCGCCGCACGCTGCTCCTCCACGACGGTCTGGGCCTCGGCCTGCCCGAGACGGCCGCGGAGACGGAGGCGAGCACCCGGGCGGCGGCGGGCAGGCTCCTCCACGCCCGCGAGACGGTGGCGACCCGTCTGCCGGACCTCACGGACCCCACCCACCTCGCGCCCCGCCTGGCGGGCCTGGCCACCCACGCCCGGCTGCGCGCCGCCCGCCCCTCGTCCGTCCGCGCGGGCAGCGAACGCCGCGCCCGGAACTGGACCCGGGCGGCGATCGCCTTCACCGTCGCCCTGATCGGCGCCACCACGTTCACCCTGCGCACGGCCCCGACACACTACGAGCCACCGGTGTCCCCGGGAACAACAGTGCAGGGGGTACCGCCACGGGCGGCCCCGGGACCGTTGTCCCGGAAGGAACGGAGCCTCCGCGAAAGACTCCGGAACACGACGACGAGCGGCCCGGAGAGGGTCCTGCCGGTGCCCAGGTGAGACACGCACGCCAGTGGGCCCGCCCCAGCGAAGGGAACGGGCCCACATGGATTCAGCTCAGTACCGCGAACAGACGTCAGCCGGCGAGGATCTCACGCGCCAGCTTCGCCGTCTCGGTCGGCGTCTTGCCGACCTTGACACCGGCGGCCTCAAGGGCCTCCTTCTTCGCGGCGGCCGTACCCGACGAGCCGGAGACGATGGCACCGGCGTGGCCCATCGTCTTGCCCTCGGGGGCCGTGAAGCCCGCGACGTAACCGACGACCGGCTTCGTCACGTTCTTCGCGATGAAGTCCGCGGCACGCTCCTCGGCGTCACCACCGATCTCACCGATCATCACGATCAGGTCGGTGTCGGGGTCCGCCTCGAACGCGGCCAGCGCGTCGATGTGCGTCGTCCCGATGACCGGGTCGCCACCGATACCGACCGCCGACGAGAAGCCGATGTCACGCAGCTCGTACATCATCTGGTACGTCAGCGTGCCGGACTTCGAGACCAGACCGATCCGGCCCGGCTTCGTGATGTCGCCCGGGATGATGCCGGCGTTCGACTGGCCCGGGGTGATGAGACCGGGGCAGTTCGGGCCGATGATGCGGGTCTTGTTGCCCTTCGACTTCGCGTACGCCCAGAAGGCGGCGGAGTCGTGGACGGCGATGCCCTCGGTGATGACGACCGCGAGGGGGATCTCCGCGTCGATCGCCTCGACCACGGCGGCCTTGGCGAAGGCCGGCGGTACGAAGAGGACCGATACGTTCGCGCCCGTCTTCTCGATCGCCTCGGCGACCGTGCCGAAGACCGGGATCTCGGTGCCGTCGATGTCGACGGAGGTGCCCGCCTTGCGCGGGTTCACGCCGCCGACGATGTTGGAACCGTCCGCCAGCATGAGCTTGGTGTGCTTCATGCCCGTGGCACCGGTCATGCCCTGGACGATGATCTTGCTGTCCTTGTTCAGGAAGATAGCCATGGCTGTTCTGTCCCTCTTCCCTTACTTCGCAGCCGCGAGCTCGGCGGCCTTGTCGGCCGCGCCGTCCATGGTGTCCACACGCTGGACCAGCGGGTGGTTGGCGTCGGAGAGGATCTTGCGACCCAGCTCGGCGTTGTTGCCGTCGAGACGGACGACGAGGGGCTTGGAGACTTCCTCGCCCTTGTCCGCGAGCAGCTGCAGCGCCTGCACGATGCCGTTGGCGACCTCGTCGCAGGCGGTGATGCCGCCGAAGACGTTGACGAACACGGACTTGACGTCCGGGTCGCCGAGGATGATCTCCAGGCCGTTCGCCATGACGGCGGCGGAGGCGCCACCGCCGATGTCGAGGAAGTTGGCGGGCTTGACCCCACCGTGCGCCTCACCGGCGTACGCGACGACGTCGAGGGTGCTCATGACGAGACCCGCGCCGTTGCCGATGATGCCGACCTCACCGTCGAGCTTGACGTAGTTGAGGTTCTTGGCCTTCGCGGCGGCCTCGAGCGGGTTGGCCGCGTCCTTGTCCTCAAGTGCCTCGTGCTCCGGCTGGCGGAACTCGGCGTTCTCGTCCAGCGACACCTTGCCGTCGAGGGCGATGACCTTGCCGGAGGCGACCTTGGCGAGGGGGTTGACCTCGACGAGGAGGGCGTCCTCCTTGATGAAGGTGTCCCACAGGGTCACGAGGATCTCGGCGACCTGCTCGGCGACCTCGGCCGGGAACTTCGCCTGGGCGACGATCTCGCGGGCCTTCTCGATCGAGACACCCTCGTTGGCGTCGACCGGGACCTTCGCGAGGGCCTCGGGGTTCTCCTCCGCGACGACCTCGATCTCCACGCCGCCCTGGACGGACGCCATGGCGAGGAAGGTGCGGTTGGTGCGGTCGAGGAGGTACGAGACGTAGTACTCCTCGACGATCTCGGGGGCGGTCTCGGCGATCATCACCTTGTGGACCGTGTGGCCCTTGATGTCCATGCCGAGGATGTCCGTCGCACGGGCGACGGCCTCGTCCGGGGTGGCGGCGAGCTTCACGCCGCCGGCCTTTCCACGCCCACCGACCTTCACCTGCGCCTTGATGACGGACTTGCCGCCCAGTCGCTCGGTCGCCGCGCGCGCCGCCTCAGGCGTGTCGATGACTTCACCGGCCAGCACCGGTACACCGTGCTTGGCGAAGAGGTCCCTCGCCTGGTACTCGAACAGGTCCACGCGCGTCCGTCCCTATCAGTGATCTCGCCGCTCAGCGGTCTGCTGTCTGCGTGGGCGTGCCGCGATGGGCAACGTGACGTCCGCTGTGTCACAGGGGTGGCGCACACGATGTCCGAGCGCGCGGCATGTCCGTCCCGCAGGTTATCGCCGCACCACGCAGGTCCCTAAATCAGGAATCACACCTGAGCGGTGATACCTGTCACAGAGTGCCACTGACGACCCGGGATCGGCCCCGAATCGGCTTCGGATCGGCCCGCGCGAGAGGCGTAAAGACGCGTTACGAACGCATAGGGGCGCAAAGGTGAGGCCTCACCGGGCTGGGGTGGGCCCGGTGAGGCCCCTGGAAGGCCCGCCAACAGCTTTGACGGTCCTCCGGCAAGCGGTTCCCCACCCCTGAGGGAGCCGCCCGCCGATGCCCGCCGGGCCCGCCCTGACCGGACCGATGGCATTCGGCCGTACGGGGGCTTTCCCGGCGGAGTCCGGAAGTCCGCACGTCAGGCGTGCGGAGGTCGGGCGTGCGGAGGTCAGCTCGGATGCGCGGAGACCGGTTTCCTGGCCGGCACTCCGTGCAGTCGCGCGCGTTTTCGAACCGACGGACGGTTTCACGCACGGCGACGGAAAAAGAACCGACGGGACCGGAAGGGAGAGCAAGCCGTGTCTAGGCGGGACTTACCGGAACGTCCCGGTACCTCGCCCCGGCCTCGGCACCGACAACGACCGGCGCAACCCCCGGTACGAGGCACACCGACACCCGCCGGCTCGACGTGACGGCATACCCATCGCCGTGCCCACCCTGCCGGGGACCGCCGGCGTCGACGACCGCCCGATCACCGAACGCCCCGTGGGACACCCCGTTGTCCGGCACGTCCCCAGGCGCCTGACGGACGGACGCCCGCGAGACGTCCACGCCACCCCGGTCGCCGGCCGCCACACCACGGACGTCCGCGGCAGCACCGACCCGGCCGAGGAACCGAGGACCGTACGCGACCTCACCCCGCTGCGTCCGGGCAGCGGACGCCGACGGGGTCTTCTTCAGCGGCGAGGACGATGCCGGGGACGAGGGGGAAGCAGAGGACGCGGGAGAAGCAGGAGACGCGGGGGCGGCAGGCGACGTGGGCACGCCCGGAAGCACGGGCGGCACAGGAATCTCCGGGAGCGCCGGCAACTCGGGGAGTTCCGGGAGCACCGGGAGCACCGGGAGTGCGGGGAGTGCGGGGAGTGCGGGGAGTGCGGGTAACGCGGGAACTTCAGGAAGCGTCGGGAGGGCAGGCAACGTCGGCGCCTGTGCCGAGACCTCCGCGGAGACCTCCGCCACCTTCTCGGTCACTGCCTCCACCAGACCACCAACCGGTGGCCCGGCCTTCTCGACCACCGGCCGAACCACATCGGCCCGGACCGGCGGCACGCCCTCCGCCGCGTGCGCCCGCTCCCCGCAGAGGAACCCGAACACGAACAACCCGCCCACCAGCACCGCCACTCGCAGGGCGCGCCGCCCCACCGCCGTACGCGTCACACGCAGTACGGCAACGGACAGGGCGGCTGGCCAGTTCAAGAGGACGGACTCTCCCGGGCGGCGACATGACGACGAGCGTCGGGTAACCACGAGCGTCTAGGAACAGCGAGGAGCAGGACGAGGCGGCGCCGATCCTCGCACGGCCCTCCCGAGGTCGCGCAAGTCCCCCGTTACCGATGCACCCTCATGTCCCTTTTGCGGACCGAAGCCGCCCTCATCTCCCCGGGTTCACTCGGCTCACTCGGTGTCGGGTATCGGCAGCGGGCGCTTCTCGATCGCCGCGGCCATGATGTCCGGGAACAGATCGGGCGTGCAGGCGAACGCCGGTGCGCCCAGCGCCGCGAGTGCCGCCGCGTGCTCCCTGTCATACGCCGGCGCCCCCTCGTCCGACAGCGCGAGCAGCGTCACGAACTGCACCCCGGACGCCTTCATCGCGGCGACCCGCTTCAGCATCTCGTCGCGTATGCCGCCCTCGTAGAGGTCGCTGATCAGCACGACGACGGTCTCGGCGGGCCGGGTGATCTGCGACTGGCAGTAGGCGAGCGCCCTGTTGATGTCCGTACCACCGCCGAGCTGCGTACCGAACAGCACATCCACCGGATCGTCGAGCTGATCGGTGAGGTCGACGACCGCCGTGTCGAAGACGACGAGCCTGGTGTCGATCGACCGCATGGACGCCAGCACCGCCCCGAACACCGACGCGTACACCACCGACGCCGCCATCGACCCCGACTGGTCGATGCACAGGACGACCTCCTTCTTCACCGACTGGGAGGCACGTCCGTAGCCGATGAGCCGCTCCGGCACGATCGTGCGGTACTCGGGGAGGTAGTGCTTGAGGTTGGCCGCGATCGTGCGGTTCCAGTCGATGTCGTGATGGCGCGGCCTGCTGATACGGGCACTGCGGTCCAGCGCACCGGTGAGCGTGGCCCGGGTCCGCGTGGCGAGCCGCTTCTCGAGGTCCTCGACGACCTTGCGTACGACCGCTCTCGCCGTCTCCTTCGTCGTCTCCGGCATCGCCTTGTTGAGGGAGAGCAGCGTGCCGACGAGGTGGACGTCCGCCTCGACCGCCTCCAGCATCTCGGGCTCCAGCAGGAGGGCGGAGAGCCCGAGCCGGTCGATGGCGTCCCGCTGCATGATCTGGACGACGGACGACGGGAAGTACGTCCGGATGTCGCCGAGCCACCGCGCGACCGACGGCGCGGACGCCCCGAGTCCCGCCGAACGGTCCCGCCCCGCCCGGTCCTTGCCCCCGTCCCCTCTCCCGTAGAGCGACGTGAGTGCCCCGTCCATCGCGGCGTCCTGTCCGGAGAGCGCGCACCCGGTACCGTCCGCCGCGTCGCCCCCGAGCACGAGCCGCCACCGCCGCAACCGCTCCTGTGCCGGATCCGCCGACTCGGTCACCGTCGTCATGTCCCCACCCCCACAAGGTTGTTGTCGTCGACGCCCCCGTCACCCGCGTCCGACGGCCCCAGCAGCAGCCGCAGCACCGGCAGCACGGCGTCCGCGCGCCGGGCGTCGAGGTCGGGTGCGAAGCCCGGCAGCCCGGCGGCGCCGGTCACCGCGCTCCCCCGCTTCCCCGGACCGCGCCGGACCAGCTCCCCGAGGGTTCTGCGCACCCCGGGCTCGTACACCGAGAAGGTGCGCCTGAGCAGGGGCAGCACATCGGTGAACGCCTCCGCCGGTACCCCGGTCAGCCAGGCGTCGACCAGCCCGAGCAGCCGTTCGTCGTGCACCAGCAGCATCCCGCCCCCCGAGCCGCCCCCGACGAACCCCTCGATCCACGCTGCCGCGTCCCCCGGCGCCGTCCCCGGCGACAGCACGAGCCCCATGAGCACCGCCGCCTCGTCCTGCGCCAGCTCCCCGTCGTCCAGCAGCAGCCGCACGGCCCGCCCACGCACGACTCCGGCCACGCTGTCCCGCGCGGACAACACCCGAAGCACGGAGTGCCAACGGCGCCGCAGTCTGCTGTGGCGTCCCGGCGTGGGGACATCCTCGGCGGCGTCCGCCGGAGCGCCCGAGGAAGAGGAGGCAGAGTCGGCAGGGGAGACAGAGGTGACCGCGGTGCCGCTCGCCGGAGCGTTCTGGGGCTCGGGGACCTTGGCGGGGATCTCCGCAGCGGCGCCCGCAGGGACGATGCCCGGAGACTCCCCTGCGGCAGCGGTATCGGCCGGAGCTTCCGCCGAAGCCGTGTACGCGCCCGCGGCCTCCCCGAGCAGCCCCACCGCCCCGTGCACCGCGTCCACATGGCGCCGCATCTCCTCGGCGGCCTCCGTGTCGAGCGCGGCGCAGGCCGGGGGCAGGCCGACGAAGACGCGTTCGGCGAGACCCGTCGCGACCTCGGCCAGCGCCCGGGTGTCCGTGCCGCGTACGTCGCCGTAGCGCAGGGACCGGACCAGCGCCGGCAGGGCCTGGGCCAGGTGGCCCACGTCGGCGTCGAGTGCCGCGCGGTCGGCGAGGACGCGCATCACCACGGGGAGCGCGTCGGCCAGTTCGGCGAGCAGACAGCGCTCGGCGAGTGCGGTCACCTCGGCCAGCGAGCCCGCGGCCACGGCGTCGGCCTCTGCCCTGGCGGTCGCCGCCGAGAGCACGGTCGTCCCCCACACACCGGCCTCGGCGACCCGTACCGCCAGCTCCGGCTCCCACCGCAGCCGCCATGTCTCCCGGAAGGTGCCGGTACTGCCGCGCGACACCGCGGGCTCTCCCCACCCGACCCCGAGCAGCCGCAGGCGGTGCAGCAGCCGACTGCGTTCGGCGTCGGTGTCCTTGCGCAGGTCGAGCTCCAACTCCCTCTCCAAGGCCTCCGGTTTGAGCCGCAGCCGGCGCTGAAGCCGCGTCAGGTCGCGCTGCAACGGCACAGCGGGCGCCGACGCCGGTACCTCTCCGAGGACGTCCCCGACGACGAGCCGGTCCTGCACCAGGGCCAGCGGCACGTCCGAGCCCTCGCACATCACCGCCCGCACGGCGTCGGTCGTCTCGGTGAGCCCCGGCAGCGGGCGGCCCCGCATCGCGGCGAGCGTCTCCGCCAGCCGGACCGCCTCGATGACGTGCGCCGAGGAGACCATCCTGTCCTCGGCGCGCAGCAGCCCCGCCACCTTGGTCATCCACCGCTCGACCGGCCGGTCCCGCGCGCCGAACAGATGCCCGTACCAGCCGGGCGAGTCGATGCCCGCCCCGTACCCGCTGGCCCGCGCGAGCCTGCGATGCGTCCACGGCACCCAGGTCACATCCACCTTGACCTTGGGCAGCCCCTTCAGCAGCGCCCGGTCTGCGGCGACGGCGGTCTTCCGCCGCAGCGCGGGCACATGCCAGGCACCGCACACCACAGCCACCGACGCGTCCCCGAACTCCCGCTGCGCCGCCCGCACCTGGAGCCGCATGTACGCCTCCCGCACGGGATCCCGGTCGTGGCCCCCGGTCCCGTACACCTCGCGCAGCGCGCCCATGGCCTCTTCAAGCACCTCGAAGGGAGCGAACACGTCCCCCTCGCCCGTCCCCCGGTGCTCGACGACGTCCTCCCACCAGCGCTCCGGATCGTCGTAACCGCCGGTCCGCGCGAGCACGGCGAGCGGATCGACCCGCAGATCGACGTCCGTGTCCTTGTCCGTGTCGGACGCTGGGCCGTCGGTTCCGTCCTCCTCGCCGTCGTCCCCCTCGTTCTCCCCCTTCCCCTCCTCCTCGCCCTCGCTCTCCCACACCAGCGTGTGCGTGGCGGGGAGGTCGATGAAGCGGGCGGGGACCCCGTGTTCGAGGGCCCAGCGGATCGCCACCCACTCCGGGGAGAACTCGGCCAGCGGCCAGAACGCCGAGCGGCCTGGTTCGTCCACGGCATGGGCCAGCAGGGCGACCGGCGGTCGCATGTCCTCGTCGGCCGCCAGCGGGATCAGGGCGTCGGCCTCGGGCGGCCCCTCGATCAGTACGACCGCCGGCCGCGCCGCGGCCAACGCTGCCCGCACCGCCCGCGCCGACCCGGGCCCGTGATGCCGCACACCGAGCAGCAGCGGCCCGGTGCTCCCCTCGGCTTCGGTCACGACGCCCCCTTCCTGCCCCACGACGAGTCGTCGTCACCGACCGCTTCACTCACCACACCGACCAGCACGGACACCGAACCGCCTCCCACCGACATCCCGAACACCCGCCCCCGTACACCCGCACCCTCAGCACGGCTCACGCGCTCACCTCCCGGCACGCCCGGTAGAAGTCCTTCCAGCCGTCGCGTTCGCGGACCACCGCCTCCAGGTACTCCTGCCAGACGACCCGGTCGGCCGCCGGATCGCGGACGACGGCGCCGAGGATGCCCGCGGCGACATCGGAGGCCCGCAGGACGCCGTCACCGAAGTGGGCCGCCAGGGCCAGACCGCTGGTGACGACCGAGATCGCCTCGGCGGTCGACAGCGTGCCGCTGGGCGACTTCAGCTTCGTCCGGCCGTCCGACGTGACCCCGTCGCGCAGTTCGCGGAAGACGGTCACGACGCGACGGATCTCGTCGACGCCGTCCGGCACGGCCGGCAGGTCGAGCGAGCGGCCGATCTGGTCGACCCGGCGCGAGACGATGTCGACCTCGGCATCGGCGCTCGCCGGCAGCGGCAGCACCACCGTGTTGAAGCGGCGGCGCAGGGCGCTGGACAGCTCGTTGACCCCGCGGTCACGGTCGTTGGCCGTCGCGATCAGGTTGAACCCGCGTACCGCCTGCACCTCCTGCCCCAACTCCGGTATCGGCAGGTTCTTTTCCGACAGGATCGTGATCAGCGTGTCCTGTACGTCGGCCGGGATTCGCGTCAGCTCCTCGACGCGGGCCGTCATCCCCTCCGCCATCGCCCGCATCACGGGGCTGGGCACGAGGGCCTCGCGGCTCGGGCCGTGCGCGAGCAGCCGCGCGTAGTTCCAGCCATACCGGATCGCCTCCTCCGGTGTGCCGGCCGTGCCCTGGACCAGCAGTGTCGAGTCGCCGCTGACCGCCGCCGCCAGGTGCTCGGAAACCCAGGTCTTCGCCGTACCGGGCACGCCGAGCAGCAGGAGGGCACGGTCGGTCGCGAGGGTCGTGACCGCGACCTCGACGATGCGGCGCGGGCCCACGTACTTCGGTGTGATCACCGTGCCGTCGGGCAGGGTGCCGCCCTGCAGGTAGGTCGCGACGGCCCACGGTGACAGTTTCCAGCGGGCCGGGCGCGGGCGGTCGTCCTGCGCGGCCAGCGCCGCGAGTTCGGCGGCGAAGGCGTCCTCGGCGTGCGGACGCAGTTCCTCCGTGCGGTTCGCGTGCGCGGACTGCTCGTGACGCGGGTCGACGGATGTCGGTTCAGCGGAAACAGGCATGGCTCGGTCCCCCTCCAGCTCGGCCGGTCTTGGCCCGTTCGGATCTGGTGTCCACACTGCACCACGCCACTGACAATGCGTTCTGACCTGCGGAAATGTCATTTCGAGGGCTGAGCGTAGATCGCTGCGAGGACCGATTGTCAGTGCCGGGACCTACCTTCGGTGTCATGACTCAGCAGGGGGCACGCTGGACGGCGGATCAGGTGCTGGCACTGGCGCCTGACGTCTCGTCACGCAAAGCGGGAAGCAAACTCGGCGCGGCCGGGCCGTGGTCGGAAGCCGGCAGTTCTGACGAGGGGACGGTGTGGGGACTGTGCAAGGGCAGTGGCAGCAGGCCGTATCAGACGGTCGTCGACATCGCGGACGCCACCGGGCCCGCGTACAAGTGCAGTTGTCCGAGCCGCAAGTTCCCGTGCAAGCACGCGCTCGGGCTGCTGCTGCTCTGGGCGGGCGAGGACGGCGCGGTGCCGCGGGGGGAGGCGCCGGGCTGGGCGGAGGAGTGGCTGGCGGCGCGGCGGAAACGCACGGAGGACAAACGGGCGGCGGACGCTGCCGGTTCCCCGTCCGGGTCCGCTGATCCGGAGGCGGCGCGGCGCCGGGCGGAGCGCCGGGCCGAGCGGATCACGGCGGGGGCGGCGGAGCTGGAGCAGCGCCTCGCCGACCTGCTGCGCGGCGGCCTGGCCACGGCGGAGCAGGCGGGGTACGGGCTGTGGGAGGAGACGGCGGCCCGCATGGTCGACGCCCAGGCTCCCGGACTGGCAGCAAGGGTAAGGGAGTTGGGGGCGATACCGGCGTCCGGTCCGGGCTGGCCGGTGCGGCTGCTGGAGGAGTGCGCGCTGCTCCACCTTCTCGACCGGGGCTGGCTGCGCCGGGGCGAGCTGCCGGACGGTCTGGCGGCGACGGTGCGGTCGCGGATCGGACTGCCGGGGTCGGCGGACGGGCCGCCGGTGCGCGACCAGTGGCTGGTCCTCGCCCAGTACGAGACGGCGGACGCCCGCCTGACGACCCGAAGGATCTGGCTGCACGGCGCGGAGTCGGGCCGTACCGCCCTGCTGCTCTCGTACGGAGCAGCAGGGCGTGCCCCCGAACTGGCGCTGCCCGTCGGCCTGGCGTTCGAGGCGGAGGTGTCCGCGTATCCCGGCGCCGGGCAGTCGCGAGCGGCCCTGGGCGAGCGGTTCACACCACCCGCGCCGACGGACGTACGGCCGCCGGGGACGACGACCGCGCGCGCGGCGGCGCGCTACGGGGAGGCGCTCCGGGACGACCCCTGGCTTGACTCCTGCCCGGTGACACTGGACCGGGTCATACCCGTCCCGGACGGCGGCTCCTGGCAACTGGCGGACGCCGACTCCGACTTGGCGCTGCCTCTGGCCCCCTCCGCCGTCACTCACCCGGGCCTGTGGCGCCTCGTCGCACTCTCGGGCGGCGCCCCCGTCACGGTCTTCGGCGAGTGCGGTCACCGGGGATTCACTCCTCTGACGGCCTGGCCGGAGGGAACGGCGGGACAAGCGGTCCCGCTGTGCTGAGGCGGCTCGACCCGGCTCACGGCGCCGCAACTCCACGACTCCTGACGAAAGGAACCTCATGAACGGCAGCAGGGCATCCGCCCCCGTGGGTTCGCCGGCCGCGGACGCCTGGGAGGAGCTGGTCACCGCGGCACTGCTCGGCACGGAGCGACGTACGCCCCCGGGCTGTCCGCCGGGCAGTCAGGCGCCGGTCGCGTTGCTCGACGCGGCGGCCGTGGAGACCGTACGGCGGCGGGCAGGGCTGCGGCCGGCCCGGGCGGCGACGCGCCCGGAGCCCGCCGCGGCGGACCCGCGCCCGCCGCTGCCTCCCGCGGCGGCCCGCAGACTGTCGCTCCTGCTGGCAGACCGGCCCGGCGTCTCCGGCGGAGGTGGTCGCCGGGGTACGACGCCGGATCTGATGGAGCTGCTGCCCCAGTGGCTCGCGGCGGCGAACACGCACGGTTTCGCGGCCCCTCCACAGGCGCTGCCCGCACTGCTGGACGCGGCCAGGGGGCGTACGGATCTACGCCCGGCGGCCCTGGCGTTCGCGGGCCCGCGCGCGCTGTGGCTTGCCCGGCTGAACCCGGACTGGCGGTTCGCCCTGCGCTCGACCCCGGGCGGGGGCGTGTCCCTGCCCGGGGCCGAGGAGACAGAACGGATCCAACTGCTCTGGCAGGAGGGCCTGTTCGCCGAACGCGTCACCCTCCTCGCGGCGATACGCACGCGGGAGCCAGCCGCCGCCCGGGAGTTGCTGGAGACGACCTGGCCGACGGAGCGGGCCGAAGACCGGCTGATGTTCCTCGACTCGCTCCGCACGGGACTGCACACCGAGGACGAGCCGTTCCTGGAGCGGGCGTTGGCCGACCGCAGCCGCAACGTCCGGGCGACAGCTGCCGAGTTGCTGTCCGCGCTGCCCGATTCGGCACTCGCCGCACGGATGGCGGTCCGCGCGGGAGCGTGCGTGGCGCTCGACCACACGAACACCGCCGACGGCGAGGGCGGCGGTACGAGGGGTGAGCCCGCACTTGTCGTCGAGGCGCCGCACGAGTGCGACGCGGGCATGGAGCGCGACGGCGTCGTGGCCAAGGCCCCGGCAGGGCGCGGTGAACGGTCCTGGTGGCTGGGCCAGTTGGTGGAGGCCGCCCCGCTCGGCTCGTGGCCGGGGCGGCTCGGCGGACGTACGCCGGAGGAGATCGTGGCGCTGCCGGTGGCCGACGACTGGCGGGGCGAGCTGCACGCCGCGTGGTGCCGGGCGGCGGTGCGGCAGCGGAACGCCGACTGGTCCCGGGCGCTCCTCGGCGCGCCCTCGACACCCGAGGCCGGCGGGCCCGGGGCGGTGTCCCTGGCGGAGCGGGCGAAGCTGCTGGCCACCCTGGACTCCGCCGAACGGGCCGAGTGGGTGGCGGGGTTCATCGCGACGCACGGGCTGTCCGAGGCCTTTCAACTGCTCGGGGTGTGCGCGGTGCCGTGGGCTCCGCCACTCGGGCGGGCCGTGGTCGACGCGCTCAATATCGCGCGGGACGCGGGGAGTTATCCGTGGAGCTTCAGCGGCGTGATGGGCCTCGCGGAACGCTGCCTGGACCCCTCCGAGGCCGGCCGCCTCGACGGCCTGCTGGCGATACCCGACGAAGGGGAGGACGCGTCACCGGGCGCCGGAAGCTACTGGGCGGAGGCCTTCCAACGCCTCGTGAGCACCCTGCGCCTGCGCGCGGCGATGGCGGAGGAACTGAGAAGCTGAAGATGAGTTGCGGGTGCTCAGACAACCCCCTCACTCCCGCACAGCCCCCGCCCACCCCGCGCCCACTCCGCAACCGAAGCCGTGATCGCCTCAGGCGCACCGCCGAACACCTTGATGTCCGCCGCGTCATGCTCCCGCAGGAGGTCGACCACAGCCGCGAAGAGCGTGTTGTGGGCGCCAGAGAGCGTGGAGAGCCCGATCACGTCGGCGTCCTCCTGGATCGCGGTGCCGACGATCTGCTCGGGGGTCTGGTGGAGGCCGGTGTAGATGACCTCCATACCGGCGTCACGCAGCGCCCGGGAGATCAACTCGGCTTCGCGGTCGTCACCGTCGAGCCCCGGCTTCGCCACCACCACGCGGATCGGACCGGCTGCCACACCCATCGCTGCCTCCATGAAGTGAACGAACGTTATGTCAAGCATCCCCCAACCGGCAGTTTCGCGACGGATGCCGAGGGGGAAATCACACGGTGGGACACGTTCGCCGCGCACCGGTGGGACCGGCGCAAGGGGAGCCGCATCGAGGTCGTCGCACCACCGCGTCGCGAGCCGCGCGCTGTGGGGGTGCGGTGCGTCGGAGAGGGCACGAAGGGCAGTAGGGGCACGACAGCGGGGAGCTTCGTCGCCGGCCGGCAAGGAGCTTCGCCACCCCCTTGGCGTCACACACGCCGCACGCCTCACTCGTGCACCACCACCGACGTCACCACCGACCGCCCTCGTCGCGACCCCCCACGAGGGCACACGGGGGACAGAGAAGTCTCCCGCGTGCCGACAGGAGGTCGGCCATGAAGGTCATCCGGGCAGCACTGCCCCTGCTTCCACTCTGCCAGCGCGTCCTGCCCAGCAGGCTGACGGCGGGCCTCTCCGCCGCGCTGCTCAAGGCGACCGCCCTGGAGGTCGCGATTCTGGCGGGACATCTTCTCCTCTATCCGTCCGGCATCGTCCAGGAGCGCCGGCCCGCGCCCCCCGAACCCTCCGCGCTCCCCGGCGCCCGCACGACCGCCACCTCCCCCACCCACCTGCCGACGGCACCGAAGCCCCCGGTCGTCCTCCTCCACGGCTTCATCGACAACCGCTCCGTCTTCGTCCTGCTGCGCCGGTCCCTCGCCCAGCACGGCCGACAGCAGATCGAGTCGCTCAACTACTCCCCGCTGACCTGCGACATCCGCACCGCGGCCGAGCTGCTCGGCCGGCACATAGAGGAGATATGCAGGCGCACGGGCCAGCCGCGGGTGGACATCGTCGGGCACAGCCTGGGCGGTCTGATCGCGCGCTACTACGTGCAGCGCCTCGGCGGTGACCTCCGCGTCCGTACGCTCGTCACCCTCGGCACCCCGCACTCCGGCACCCGGGTCGTCCCGCTGGCCGACGCGCACCCGATCGTCCGCCAGATGCGGCCCGGATCGGAGCTCATCGAGGAACTACGCCTCCCCGCGCCGGACTGCCGTACGCGCTTCGTCAGCTTCTGGAGCGATCTGGACCAGCTGATGGACCAGCCGGAGACGGCCTGCATCGATCACCCGGACCTGTTGGCGCAGAACGTGCAGGTCACCGGTATCGGCCACCTCGCCCTGCCCGTGCACCCCGCCGTCGCGACCGGGATACGGCAGGCCCTGGACGAGAGCGACCACGCCCTCACCGCCGTGCGGCAGAACGACCACGTCCGAGTCGGCGGACTGACCGTGGCGTGAACCCTGTCCCGAACGCCACCCACAGGCGGGTCAGAACTGCCGAACAGCCTCCGGAATTCGAACACTCTTCGAACGCCAGGCCAAACCCGTGCCCGCAGTCCCCCGAAACACGGCCGATTGCCCGTTTCCCGCAAGCACGAAACCTGCAGAAGATTGTCGTGCCCGCGTACCGCCGGGTACAGTCGCCGCACTGCTCTGCCAGCCCCTGTTGTCGAGGCGAAAGAGAAGTTGGTGAACGAACGTCACCCGTCGGGGACCATGACCACCCCGGCTCCGGCTTCCGATGCCGCGACGGCTCATTACGCGTCGTACGGCACGCAGGAAGTCCCTTTCGGTGACTTCACCACGCACGACCCCACCTTCGCCAACGGTTTCGACGCGGGCATGGGCACGGGTACCGGCACCGGAAATTTCGAAACCGACCCGCTCTTCGGCAACATGCCGGGCGAGGACACCACCGGTTCGTACGACAACTCCCAGTGGTCCACGGGTAGTCACCAGACCCTGAACTACGACCCCTATGCGGCCCAGCACCACGCCGCCTACGACACCGGGGCGTACGACACCTCCACCTGGACGCCCGACTACCAGCAGCTCGCCGGCATCCCCGCGCAGACACCGCCTCCCGGCGGTGACACCAGCGGTCAGTGGGACGCGAACGCCTGGCTCCAGCCCGAGCAGGCCGGCCCGGCCAACCAGACCCAGCAGTGGGAATGGGGCACGCAGGCCTTCGACTCCGGTGTGTACGACGCCACCCAGTGGAACTCGGACAGCGGCTCGGAGGGCACTCCCGCCCCGTCCTCCGAGTACGACCACGCGCATGACCACGAGTACGACCAGCAGGCCACCGCGCTGTTCGAGCAGATCACGGACGTGGCGGACGCACCGGAGTACGACCAACACGCCCTCGCCCACGACGAGTCGGACCCCTTCACCGATGGCGAGCTGCCCGCCGAGGCCCCGTTGCTCGACGGCCAGGAAGAGGTCGCTCCGGGCGCGGTACCCGGAGTCGGACGCGCGGCGTCCCGTACGGCGGCGCGCAACGCGGGCCGGTCCAGGCGGCGTACCCCGGCCAAACGTTCCGCCCTGCTGACCATCGCCGTTCCGTCCGCGTGTGTGATGGGGGTCGCGGGTATCGCCGCCGCCTCCGTGGGCGGGATGAGTGGTGACAGCGAGCAGAACACGGTGACGTCGGCGTCGGACGGTGTCGCCGTGAAGCCGTCCACCGCGAACAACAAGCTGGACTCCCAGCTGGAGAGCCTCTCGGCGGGCGCCGACGACTTCGCCGACCGGGCCAGCCGGACGCAGGAACGTATCGACCTCAAGGCTCAGCAGCTCGCCGACAAGAAGGCAGCCGCGGCGGAAGCCGCCCGCAGGGAGCGACTGCGCCCGAAGTACGCCCTCCCGGTCGAACAGCGCGGCCTCAGCGCCTACTTCGGCCAGGCCGGCATCAACTGGATGTCCGTACACACCGGGATCGACTTTCCCGTCTCGTACGGCACGACGGTGATGGCCGCTACCGACGGCACCGTCCGGACGCAGTGGAACAGCGCATACGGCAACATGATGATCGTGACGGACAAGGACGGCACGGAGACCTGGTACTGCCACCTCTCCAGCTACCAGGTCGCGTCCGGTACGACGGTCAAGGCCGGCGACCCCATCGCGTACTCCGGGAACTCCGGCAACTCGACCGGCCCGCACCTGCACTTCGAGGTACGGCCCGCCGGCGGCTCGGCGATCGACCCACTCCCGTGGCTGCGCAGCCACGGCCTCGACCCGACGTAGCCCACGCGCGCCCCGTACAGGGGGCGCGGGCAACTGCGCGAACAGCCCCCACCGGCCCGCAGGGTGATTCCCGCGCTGCCGGCGGAGCGCTAAAGCTTCTCCACCGGCGCGTACCGCAGCAGCAGCCGCTTCGGCTTGTCCTCGCCGAAGTCGACCGTCGCCTCGGCGTTCGAGCCCGTGCCGTTGACACCCACCACGGTGCCCAGCCCGAACTGGTCGTGCGTGACCCTGTCCCCCACCGCCAGCGCGACGACCGGCTTCTCGACACCGCCGCGACGTGTGGCGAAGCCGGACGCGCCCGAGGCCGCGGAGCGTGAGCGCGAGGACGACAGCGAGGACGCAACCCCGGAGGCCGGCCCCGAAGACGTCGCCGGAGCCATCGCGCCCGTGCGCTTCCAGTCCAGATGGGCCGCCGGGATCTCCTCCAGGAAACGCGACGGCGGGTTGTACGACGGCTGCCCCCACGCACTGCGCAGCGACGATCGCGTCAGATACAGGCGTTCACGCGCGCGCGTGATGCCGACGTACGCGAGCCGCCGCTCCTCCTCCAGTTCCTTGGCCTGGCCGAGGGCACGCATGTGCGGGAAGACGCCGTCCTCCATGCCCGTCAGGAACACCACGGGAAACTCAAGGCCCTTGGCGGTGTGCAGGGTCATCAGGGTGATGACGCCCGAGCCGTCGTCGTCCTCGTCGGGGATCTGGTCCGAGTCGGCGACCAGGGCGACCCGCTCCAGGAACGCGGCGAGCCCGGTCGGGGCCGGCGGCTCGCCGTCCGCGGGCTGGTCCGCCTCACCCGCTGCCTCGGCCGCCGCTGATTCCTGCTCGAACTCCAGGGCGACCGCGGCGAGTTCCTGGAGGTTCTCGATCCGGGTCTCGTCCTGCGGGTCGGTCGACGCCTGCAACTCGGCGAGGTAGCCCGTGCGTTCGAGGACGGCTTCCAGGACGGTCGCCGGGCCCGCACCCGACTCCACGATCGTCCGCAGGTCCTCCATCAGCGTGTTGAACCGCTTGACGGCGTTGGTCGACCGCGAGGCCATCCCGTACGCCTCGTCCACGCGCTTCAGCGCCTGCGGGAAGCTGATCCGCTCGCGCTGGGACAGCGCGTCGATCATCGCCTCCGCACGGTCGCCGATGCCGCGCTTGGGAACGTTGAGGATGCGGCGCAGCGGCACCGAGTCCTCCGGGTTGGCGAGGACGCGCAGGTAGGCCAGGACGTCCCGGACCTCCTTGCGCTCGTAGAAGCGGACGCCGCCGACGACCTTGTAGGGCAGGCCGACGCGGATGAAGATCTCCTCGAAGACACGGGACTGGGCGTTCGTCCGGTAGAAGACGGCGACATCGCCCGCCTTCGCGTCGCCCGCGTCCGTCAGCCGGTCTATCTCCTCGGCGACGAACTGCGCCTCGTCGTGCTCCGTGTCGGCGACATAGCCGGTGATGCGCGCACCCGCGCCCGCGTTGGTCCACAGGTTCTTCGGGCGGCGGGACTCGTTGCGCTCGATGACCGCGTTGGCGGCGCTCAGGATCGTCTGCGTGGAGCGGTAGTTCTGTTCGAGCATGATCGTCGTCGCGTCCGCGTAGTCCTCCTCGAACTGGAGGATGTTGCGGATCGTCGCGCCTCGGAAGGCGTAGATCGACTGGTCGGCGTCACCCACCACGCACAGCTCGGCGGGCGGCAGGTCGTGCTCGCTGGGCGGTACGTCAACGTCGTCGCCGGTGTGCTCGGCGGTGCCGACGAGTTCCCGTACGAGCGCGTACTGGGCGTGGTTGGTGTCCTGGTACTCGTCGACGAGGACGTGCCGGAAGCGGCGGCGGTAGTGCTCGGCGACGTCCGGGAAGGCGCGCAGCAGGTTGACCGTCGTCATGATCAGGTCGTCGAAGTCGAGCGCGTTGGCCTCACGCAGCCGCGACTGGTACATCGCGTACGCCTGGGCGAGGGTCTTCTCGAAACCGTCGCTCGCCTGGGCGGCGAAGTCCTCCTCGTCGATCAGCTCGTTCTTCAGGTTGGAGATCTTCGCGCTGAAGGACTTGGGCGGGAAGCGCTTGGGGTCCAGGTCCAGATCGCGGCAGACGAGCGCCATCAGCCGCTTGCTGTCGGCGGCGTCGTAGATGGAGAAGGAGGAGGTGAAACCGAGTCTCTTGCTCTCCCGCCGGAGAATCCGCACGCACGCGCTGTGGAACGTCATCACCCACATCGCGTTCGCGCGCGGGCCGACGAGATGCTCGACGCGCTCCTTCATCTCGCCGGCGGCCTTGTTGGTGAAGGTGATCGCGAGGATCTGGCCGGGGTGGACGCCCCGCTCGCCGAGCAGATACGCGATGCGGTGGGTGAGCACACGTGTCTTGCCGGAGCCGGCGCCCGCCACGATGAGCAGAGGGGTGTCGGCGTGCACGACGGCCGCGCGCTGGTTCTCGTTCAGCCCGTCCAGGAGCGCGGCCGGGTCCACCACCGGGCGCGGGGCGCCGCCGCGGTAGTACGCGTCCCGGTCCGGCGGCGCGTCGAACTTCCCGCCGAACAGGTCGTCCGGAAAGGGTTCCGGCTCATGCTCGTCCTCGGGCGGCGGCGGGGGCTCCTCCTCGTGGGCCCGAGGGCCCTGGAGGTCCGCCAGGAAGCTGTCGTCAAAGAGGTTGCTCATCGCTCTCCGAGTCTAGGCCTCCCCACTGACAGCCCGCCCCCACCCCGAAAACATCCCCCGGAATCCGCACCGGACGACCGGGTCCGCACGGACAGTGGTCATGAAACGGGGTGCAATCCACAATTCACCAGCTAACACATCAGACTCCTTCTGATTGATCACATAGAGCCATGTCTAGGACCGAGGTCACACATACGTATCGGGCATAGCGGTCATCAACCTTCACAGGAGCCACACCTGTTGGTTAGCGTGCCGTAAGGCCGCTCGACCCCCACCGGCGAACATCGCCGGGCCGCGCGGCCTCCGCCGAGTCCGATCGTGCCGCCCTGGGCGGCAGGAGCCGGGGACCCACCGAAAACCTGGGGTGAATCGGTCCGACCGCCGTCCAGGGCACGGACCGTAGGGCAATCCTTCCGAACCACCCGCCCGAACCCGACAGCTAACCCGGTAGGCGGAACGTGGAAGGAGTCGCCTCCCTTGGCGTCGTCGCACCGCAAGTCGCGTCCTACGGGAACGCGCGCGGCAGGCACACGGACCCCCGCCCTCGCCACGGCGGCCCTGACCTCCGTTGCCCTGCTGTCCCAGACCGCCGACGCCGCACCCACGGCGCCCGCCACACCCCCGACGCCTTCCTCCGACGACAAGCCGAGCATGGAGGAGGTCGAGGCGAAGATCGGCGACCTGTACCGCCAGGCCGAGACGGCCACCGACGAGTACAACGCCGCCAAGGAGACGACCTCCAAGCAGCAGGGGCGCGTCGACGCCCTGTTGGACAACGTGGCCCGGCGCACCCAGAAGCTCAACGACGCGCGCGCGGAGCTGGGTTCCTTCGCCACTGCCCGGTACCGCACCGGATCCGTCACCCCCGACACGACCACGACGTTCCTGCTCGCGGACGACCCGCAGGACCACTTCGACCAGAACCAGCCGATGGACCGCCTGACCGCCCGCCAGAAGGACGCTGTCGACGACTACACCACGCAGCAGGCCGAGACGACGCGGAAACACCGGGAGGCCACCGTGAGCCTCGAGTCGCTCACGGAGTCCCAGGACGAACTGCAGACGACCAAGACCGCCGTCCAGACGAAGCTCGTGCAGGCCCGCCGGCTGCTCTCCCGCCTCACCGCCGAGGAGAGGCTGCGACTCGCGGCGATCGAACGGGAGAAGCAGGCCAAGGCCCTCCGCCAGGCACAGGAACTCGCCGAACAGCGACAGGCGGCGGAGCAGCGACGCCAGCCGGAAGCAGCAGCGACCACGCAGCGGCCGACAGGCAGCAGCGCCTCGGGCACGTCGACGACGACAGTCCCCGACTCCTCGTACGCCACCAAGGCCGAGAAGGCCCTGACCTTCGCACGCGCACAGGTCGGCAAGCCGTATGTCTGGGGTGCGACGGGTCCGGACTCGTACGACTGCTCCAGCCTCACCCAGGCCGCCTGGCGGGCCGCCGGAGTGACCCTCCCGCGCACCACCTACGACCAGGCGAACGCGGGCACGACGGTCTCCTTCTCCCATATCCAGCCCGGTGACCTGGTCTTCTTCTGCGACGACATCAGCCGCGTCGGCCTGTACATCGGCAACGGCATGATGATCCACGCCCCGAAACCGGGTGCGTACGTCCGTGAGGAGTCGATCTTCTACGACGGCGAGTCGACGATCCACAGCGTGGTGCGCCCGGCCTGACGCACAGCGGACGGAAGGTCGGGTCGGGCCAGGTCAGGTCGGGTCAGGTCGGGTCAGGTCCAGAGCACGGCGATGAAGATGTTCGCGATGGTGAACAGGCCCACCAGGCCGAACAGCCGCTTGTCCACGGTCTCGTCGTCCCGCTGCACGTAGACGAGGCCGAGGATCACGATCAGCAGGGCCAGCTTCACAGCGATCTTGACGTTGTTGACCGGCTGGTCGTCGGCCTGGTTGAGACCCACCAGGGCGACACCCGTGACCAGCATGGTGAACGCGCCGTGCAGCATCGCGGGCACGAAGCGGGCCGTGCCCTGCCCCATCGCCTTCAGCTGGGTGAGAAAACCGCCCAGGAGCGAGGCGATGCCGATGATGTGCAGGCCGACGACGAGATGGATGAGTACGTCCATGAGCCCGGAGCCTAGTCAGCGGCGCACACGCCGTACGACACCGGGCCGGGTGTACGGCGTTCGCGAGGCGTATGCGCGGCGCCCTGAGACCTCGCATATATGCACCCCATAGCACCGTGTCACCCTCACGTGCCCCCTGAACCCCGGCATCGGTCAGCCGTCTGCGTGAAGTCGGCGGCGCCGGAACCGGATCACGGTCGCATGCGGTCACCCGGTGATCGGCTCAAGCCAGTTCCGTACATGGCGTTACCCCCCTCCCCACTCAGGTTTAGCGTCCTCCACCAGGTGCCCGGCTCCCCACCGCCGCCCGGGCCAGGGGCGGCAGTCGGACACCACCGCCGAGAAAGTCCGGCGGCGGACCGCTCCCCCTGTGCGAGCCGTCGCCGGACGCGCAACCGCCCTCCTGGGTCCGCTTCCCAGGCAGTCCTCCGGCGGTAGTCGTAGTGGCGGTCGTACGAAAGGACGTGACACCCCGGTGGCAGCGCACCGCAAGCCCCGACAGCGCTCGCTCAACGGCAATACGGCCCGCACCGCCGCGACGATCGCCCTCGCGGGCGCGGCGACGGCGACCGGCTTCGACGGCATCGGGTACGCCGAGCCACAGCTGACCTCCGCGCAGGTCGAGGCCAAGGTGCACAAGCTGTACGAGGAGGCGGAGGTCGCCACCGAGAAGTACAACGGTTCGAAGGAGAAGGCCGATCGGGCGGAGCGGCGGCTGGGCACCCTGCGGGACGAGGCGGCGCGCAGGGAGGAACGGCTCAACTCGGCGCGGGAGGCGCTGGGTTCGATGGCCGCGGCACAGTACCGCTCCGGCGGGCTCGACCCCGCACTGCAACTCGCCCTCTCCGAGGACCCCGACGGCTATCTGGACGGCGCCGCGTTCGCCGAACGGGCGGGCAGCAGACAGGCGTCGAACGTGGCCCGGGTACGCGAACAGCTGCGCGAGATCGAACAGCTGCGCGGAGCCGCCCATGTCGAACTGACCTCCCTCAAGGCCCGCCAGGCCGAGCTGAACCGCCACAAGAAGACCGTGACGGGAAAGCTGGGTGAGGCCCGCCGACTGCTGTCCCGCCTCACCACCGAGGAACGCGCCCGAATCACGGCGGCGGACGCCAGTGGCGGCGGAGCCTGGGGTGGGGCGCATGCCTCACGGTCGTCGGAGGGCGCCCGGGAGGGGCTCGGCGCGCTGGGCGCAACCGGCGCCGCTGGAGCGTCCGGTGCTTCCGGGGTCTCCGGAACCTCCGGAGTGGCCCAGGCGCCCAACTCGCGTGCGGCGGCTGCCGTTTCCTACGCCTACCAGAAGCTCGGCAGCCCCTATGTCTGGGGCGCCACCGGCCCGGACGCCTTCGACTGCTCGGGCCTCATCCAGGCCGCGTACCGCTCCGCGGGCATCTCCCTGCCCCGCACCACCTACGCCCAGATCGACGCCGGTCAGCGTGTCTCGCAGTCCGAACTCCGCCCCGGCGACCTGGTGTTCTTCTACTCGGGCATCAGCCATGTGGGCATCTACGTGGGCCACGGCCAGATGATCCACGCTCCGAACCCGTCGGCGCCGGTACGGGTGGCACCTCTGGACCAGATGCCGTTCGCGGGAGCCACGAGGGTGGTGTGAGGACAGGCGGGCCCGCCTAGACGAGGCGCCGTGCCGTGGCCCACCGCGTCAGCTCGTGCCGGTTCGACAGCTGGAGCTTCCTGAGCACTGCCGACACATGCGACTCCACCGTCTTCACGGAGATGAAGAGCTGCTTGGCGATCTCCTTGTACGCGTAGCCCCTGGCGATCAGCCTCAGTACCTCTCGCTCACGCTGGGTGAGGCGGTCGAGGTCCTCGTCCACCGGCGGGGCGTCCGTGGACGCGAACGCGTCCAGGACGAACCCGGCGAGACGCGGCGAGAACACCGCGTCGCCGTCCTGGACGCGGAAGATCGAGTCGACGAGGTCCGTGCCGGTGATCGTCTTCGTGACGTATCCCCGCGCGCCGCCGCGGATCACGCCGATGACGTCCTCCGCGGCATCCGAGACGGACAGCGCCAGGAAGCGGACCGGCCGCGTCGCGTCGGCCATCAACGGGGCGCAGCGGCGCAGGACTTCGACACCGCCACCGCCCGGCAGATGGACGTCGAGGAGGACCACCTCGGGCCGGGTGGCGGTGATGACGGTGACCGCCTGGTCGACGTCGGCGGCCTCGCCGATCACCTCGACGCCGGTCCGCTCGGTCTGCCCGATCTCGGCCTGAACACCCGTACGGAACATCCGGTGGTCGTCGACGAGCACCACGCGCACCCGCCGCCCGCCCGCGTCACCGCCCCCGCCGACGGCGGCGGACTCGCCGGCCTGTCCTGCCGCGGCGGCTGCCGTCGGCCCGCTCGACTCCGCCGAACCGGCCGAACCGGTCTGCCTGTTGTCCCCGTGCGCCTCGCTCATGACGTGCTCTCCGCCCTCTCCATCTCCAGCTCGACCTCCGTGCCGCCGCTCGGCACCGCGCGCAGTCGCGCCGTACCGCCGTGACGCTCCATACGGCCGATGATCGATTCTCTGACGCCCATGCGGTCGGCGGGTATGGAGTCGAGGTCGAATCCGGGTCCGCGGTCCCGGACGGACACGAAGACCGTCCTGCCCTCGACCTCGGCGTAGACCTGCACCGCGCCGCCCTCGCCACCGTACTTGGCGGCGTTCACCATCGCTTCCCTCGCGGCCTGCATCTGTGCGCCGGTTCTGTCGTCGAGCGGGCAGTCACCGACGACCACCACCTCTATGGGGACACCGTGCTTGTCCTCGACCTCGGCCGCGCTGCGCCGCACCGCCTCGGCGAGGGTGCCGGGTTCGTCGTCCTCTTCCTTGCCGGTGCCCTCCGGTTTGTAGAGCCAGTTGCGCAGTTCGCGTTCCTGCGCGCGGGCGAGGCGGCGCACCTCGTTCGCGCTCTCCGCGTTGCGCTGGATCAGGGTCAGGGTGTGCAGCACCGAGTCGTGCACATGGGCGGCGACCTCCGCACGCTCCTGGGCGCGAATACGCATCAGGCGTTCCTCGGAGAGGTCCTGGGTCATACGAACGAGATACGGACCGGCCAGCAGCGCTGTCCCGACCAGCACCGCGAGCGCCGCCTGCAGGACCGAGCCGAGGTGGGCGGCGGAGCCCTGCAGGACGAAGACTCCGGACACTCCCGCCGTGACCAGCATGACGCCGGCCGCGGCCCGGACGAGGGTGAGCGTGCGTCGGCGGCCGCCGACCTCCATCCAGCGGGCCCGCCGTGCGTTGTCCGCCTGGCGCCAGACCAGGGCGACGCCGGCGGCGACGAGCACCGTCGGGAACAGATAGGCCTTGGCGCCTCCGCCGAGATTCACATTGCCGACGAAGACCATGGCCACGACGACCATGAGGAGCAGGGCGACGATCTGCCCCTTGTCCGGCTTTCGGGCGACGAGTCTGCGGCGACCGTCGGGCGAGGTCTCGGTGCTGACGAGGGACGGGGGCCGTTGGGCCTCCACACCGCCGACGCCCAGCGGGACGAAGAACCAGAAGGCCGCATACAGCAACGCACCGAGGCCGTCCGCCATGAACAGGCCGACGAACATGAGGCGCAGCCAGACCACAGGCAGCCCGAGATGCCCGGCGAGCCCTCGCGCCACGCCTCCGAGCCAGCGTCCGTCGCTGCTGCGGTAGAGCTTGCGCGGGGGCCGCGGTTCGACGAGTGGCAACGCTGCGGCATCCGGCATGCCATCGATGTTCACACGCCCGGCGGGCCCGGGCATCAGGGTCGGCCCCCGAGACTCCCCTGATCTTCGAACCCTTCTGCCGTCGAACGCTTCCCCCGCCCTCCCTCAGGGCCGATTTCAGGGTTCGCCCAGGGTCGTTCCGACTGCCGCCGGGCCGCCCGAGGCGCCAACATGGACGCATGACAGATCACGCACACGCCGCGACGGGTCCGGGACCCGGCTTCGGCCCGCGCCCCGCCCCGGGCGCCGGGCCGCAGGATGCCGCACCCGCCGCGGCGACCCCGCCCACGGAGAAAGGGGAACCGCGCGCGCCCGAGCACACGGGCGCACAAGCGGACAGGGGTTCAGGTGCGGGCGCGGGAGCGCACGCGAGTCCCCGCCCGTCCGAGGCATCAACCGCGGCTGCCACAGCCGACGAGCAGCTGCCGGCCAGGTTCCGGCGCGACCGACGGCAGAAGATGCTGGGCGGGGTGTGCGCGGGTCTCGGGCGGACGTGCGACATGGACCCGGTGATCTTCCGGATCACGCTCGCGGTGCTCTCCGCGACCGGCGGCATCGGCCTCATCTTCTACGGCTTCGCCTGGCTGTTCGTACCGTACGACGACGAGGAGGAGAACGAGGTCCGCAAGCTGCTCACCGGCCGCGTGGACGGCCAGGCGCTGGCGGGCGTGCTCTTCGCTCTGGTCGGCTGCGGTGTGTTCCTGACGATGCTGAAGAACGGCGGGGTGCTCTCCTTCGCCGTCATACTGTCCATTCTCCTCGCGGGCGCCGGCTACTGGTCGCGCAACCGCGGCGCCCCCGACCCCGACCCGCTGGCCGCCCAGGCCGTCGCCGACGCCCCGCCGGAGGCGCAGGCGCCCCCGGTCCCCTCCGCCTACCCCTCCTGGTGGCGCGACCCCATCGTCAAGGACGGCACACACGTCGGCGGTACGGGCTATCTGTGGGGCCCCCACGACACCCGCGACCGGGACATCTCCGCAGCGGTCAACATCACCTACGGCAACTACGGCGGACACCATCCGGGCCTACGGACCTCCTGGCCCAGCCAGCCGAAGCCACGCGGCCCACGCTGGATCGGCGGCTGGATCCTCCTGCTCGCCCTCCTCGCCGGTTTCCTGGGCACGGCCGTGAAATGGGACGACGAGGCACTCGCCACCAGCTTGCAGACCGGTCTGGCCTGCGCGCTCACGGTGTTCGGCGTGGGCATCACGGTCAGCGCGTTCCTCGGCCGTACCGGAGCGGGGTCGATCTTCCTGGCGATCATCACGGCGGCCCTGCTGGCGGGCTCGGCCGCACTGCCCAAGGACGTCAGCACCCACTGGGTGCGCACGCGGTGGACACCGGCCGCGGTGGCAGACGTACTACCGAGATATGACCTCGGTACGGGTGTCGCCACGCTGGACCTGACCGGGCTGCGCCTCGCCAGGGGGCAGACGGTGACGACGGCGGTCGAGGTGGGTGTGGGCCGGATCGAGGTGATCGTGCCGAAGGGCGTCACAGTGCAGGCGGACATCGAGGTGGGCATGGGGGACATCCAGTTGCCCGGCGACGACAGACAGGACGTGGACGTGGCACCGGGCAAGCACAAGCAGGTCACGCTGTCGCCGACGAGCGGGAGCGCCGACGCCGGCACGGTCGACCTCGACCTCGGAGTCGGCCTGGGACAGGCGGAGGTGACCCGTGCTACGTCATGAGTTCCAGCCCGGAAAGCTGATCGCCGGCCTCTTCGTCACCATCGCCGGCATCACCTATGTGGGCGACGCGGGCGACGCCTGGGAGACACCGTGGTTCGCGGTGATCCCGCTCCTGGTGTCCGGCCTGACTTTGGCAGGCCTGGTGGCCCTTCTGACCGGGGCGATACGCCGCCGCACAAGGGCTCGCCGCGCGGCAGCACCCACCGACAACACGACGGAGGCGACAGGACAGTCAAGGCGACCTGAGATACCGAACTGACCGGCCCACCGCCCGCTGTCGAGACGACGCTCACGCGCACCGGCGCCCAGCCATCTGCTAGCGATATCCCCCGGACCGCTGCCGCCGTCGCGCCCGCAGGGCGGCGTCCACGGAGAAGACGGACGCGCCGGCGAGGACCAGGGGGAGCCAGGCCATCAGGTACGGGAGATCGTTGCCGTAGTAGTACGGATCGGAGGCCCAGCTCACGGTCAGCCACAGGCTGAGCGAGATCAGCGCGCCGCCGACCGCCGCCAGCCGGGCCAGCAGCCCCAGCAGCGTGCCGATACCGACGGCCAGCTCACCGAGGGCGATGGCGTAGCCGAAGCCGGAAGGGTTCTTGAGGGCGAGGTCCACCAGGGCCGGGATCGCGGAGGAGTCACGGACCGTGCGCATCAGGTCGCCGACGGAGCCTGATCCGGAGCTGGCGAAGAAGGAGCTGTCGGTGAGTTTGTCCAGGCCGGCGTAGATGAAGGTGACGCCGAGGAAGACGCGCAGGGGCAGCAGGGCGTACCGAGTGGCGGTGTCCCGCCAGTCCCGGTCGCCGTCGAGATAAGGAGAGTGCGTGTCCGTTCGAGTGCTGTGAGCCATCGCCCTAGCCGCCTCTCGCCTGCCACCGTTGACCCCTCAACAGACGATACGCACGACAACGTGACCCCGCTCACCTCCGGCACGGCATTTTTCCCGCCCGTATCTGGGAAGCAGGGGTGGCCGAGCAAGCCCTCGCGTTGGTGACCGACCCGATTTCACGCCCGCCGAGGGCGGATCCCCCGGCGCGGCACCGACCTCACACGACGGCACAGCGCGCGACGAGCGCCCCTACCACCGGAGGCCCACCCACCCGAACCGACTGCTCAGTCCGTCACATCGATCACGCACCGGTTCGTCTCCACGCCCGCCGCGGTCACCACCTGCACCTCCACCCGGCCCGGCTCCACATCCGCCGGTACCGGCACGGTCAGTACCTCGTCGCGGGGGTTGCTGAAGCCGCCGGGTACCGGAACCAGGGGGACATGGACGTGGACCGGGCCGATGCGGACGACCATGCGGGACAGCCGGTCGGCGGTGCCCGCACCCGGGGGCACGAAACCGGCGCCGCGGATCTCGATGTCGTCGCCGGTGCGGATCGGGCCGTCCAGGTCGCCCGCCTCCCGGGACCGGACGACCGAAAGAATCACCGGCCGGCCGCCCTCCGAGTACTTGCCTGCCACATAGGTGGCCGCCGACACCAGCACCACCACCGCCAGTCCCCACGGCAGATCCGGCAGTTGGTCCGGGCGCCGGGCCAGCCGTACGACCGCGAACAGGAGAGCGACCGTGCCGATGATCACGTACTGGATGTCCGCGAAGGTGCCGCGGCCCGCGTCGTCCGTCAGGAGGTCGGCCGCACGCGGGCGGTCCGCGCGTACCTTCTGCAGGCGTTGGCCGAGCACGCGCAGGCCGACCACCCTGCGCACGAGCACCGCGATGGCGCACACCACCGCGAGGACGGTCACGACGCCCGCGCCCCGGGCGAGGTCGAGGCCGGCGATCAGCGCGTCGCGCTCCGCGTGGCCGGAGGCAGCGGCCAGCCGGCCCACCAGCACCAGCACGGCGTACGCCAGGAACAGCACCCAGCTCGCCGCCACCACACGGGAGGTCGACAGGCGGTTGTCCTCGCCGATGAGGGGCGCCAGCGCCCCGCCCCGCGCCCGGTGGAACCAGGACGCGGCGGTCAGCGCGCCGCCGACCAGTACGGCGGCCACCAGTCCGGCCGTCCGGGCGGCGGTCCAGCCCGCCCCGATCGCGGTGAGCGCCTGTACGAGCAGCAGGACGCCGATCAGCACCCACACCGTGAACGCCGTACGGCGCCACAGCCGGGCGAGCCAGACCTCGCCCTCGGCCCGGCCGCGGTCGGCGACGATCGCCGCGGACTGGGTCAGTTCGTCCGAGACCCACTGGCGGGACGCCGAGGCCGAGTGGGCCACCGCGGCCGGCAGCCCCTGCCCGGCCGCGAACCCGTCCCGCATGAGCAGGAACTCGGCGACCGCGCGCCGGTGTCCCGCGCGCGCCCCGTGCGGGCAGTCCCCGCAGGTGCAGCCACCCCCGTGTTCCCCGGGCAGCACACCTTGTCTCGCCTCCTGCAACGCCACGTCCGCCGCCCGCCTTCCCCACACCCGACACGACACATCACGAACCAGGACATCGACCCACCGGAAAGCCCACCGGGACAAACCGGCCTACACCGGGACTTCTGGAGCCCGTAACCTGGCTCGCGCAACTCCCCCACGACGAGAGCGAATTGTGCCCTACCTAACACCCGTCGTGTGCGGCAGGTCGGCCCCTGCAGCGGAAAAGGCGAGTGAAACCACGGCCCCCGTGTTGACCCGGCTGCGAGAATTCGCGTATGGCCGAGATCATCCAGCGCGACGGAACCTGGGCCTTCGACGGCAGCACGGTCAGGATCACGCCGGGACGCCACCGTTCCGTACCGCTGTTCCGGCAGACGTACGGCGAGGTCGCCGTACCCCTGGAGGCCGTGTCGGGCATCGTGTACGAGCCCGAACGCAAGCGTGGGCGGCTGCGGCTCCGGCTCCGCGAGGGCGCCGACCCGCTGCTCCAGGCGACCGGCGGACGGCTTCCGGACGCCGCCGACCCGTACCGGCTGATCGTGGACATCGACCGGTCCGGAGTCGCCGAGTACGTGGCCGAGGAGATCCGGCACGCCCTGCTCCTCGACCAGGTTCCCGAGGAGCCGGCCAAGGCGTATCTGCTCCCGGGCCCGCCCGTGCCGGTGTCGGTGCGGTCCAGCGACGGCATGGTGTCGTTCGACGGTACGCAGGTCCGTATCGACTGGGCCGATTCCTCCGACCGGGTCAAGCGGGCGACCGGCCCCCGCATCATCTCCACCCACGATCTCGTCCAGGTCGACTGGCTGCCCAACTCCGGCTACCAGGACGGCTTCATGCGTTTCGTGACCCGCGAGACGGTGTTGTCCAAGCTGCCGCCCGAGAAGGACCCCTACGCACTCGACCTGTGGGGCAGCACCCGCCGCGACCTGCTCACGGCACTCGTGGCGACCGCGGTCACCGCCCGTCTGCCGCACCCCTCCACCCGAGCGGTCGACCACGTGGAGCGGCCCCGCCTCACGCCCGCGATTCCGCCCCGGTCCGATCATCACGACGTACTCCTGCGCAGGCTCCGGGAGTTGGGCGAGCTGCACCGCGAGGGCGTGCTCACGGACGAGGAGTTCGCGACCACCAAGGCGGCCGTCCTGCGGGGATTCTGACCCACCCGGGTTTTCCGGCTTCCCCAGGACCGCTAACTCAGCAGGTCCGGCTCGCTCCTGCTGATGTCCCGCCACAGGGGCTGGTAGTTGATCCACGCGACCAGGTCACCACCGAGCTGCTCACGCGTCGAGACCGCCTGCTTGTGGTCGATCAGGATGGGGCGGCCCGCCGCGCGCGCCGTCAGCTGGACCTGGCTCGACCGTTCCATCGACAGGAACCACCAGGCTGCCGCGTCCACCGAGTCGCCCACCGTGAGCAGCCCGTGGTTGCGCAGTACGAGGGCCTTGCGGGAGCCCAGCGCGGATGCGATCCGCCGGCCCTCGTCGGCGTCCACGGCGACGCCCGTGTAGGCGCCGTAGAGGGCGTGGTCCTCGTAGAAGGCGCAGCTCTCCTGGGTGATCGGGTCGAGGAGGTCGCCGAGGGCGGAGAGGGCACGGCCGTGCACCGAGTGGCAGTGGGCCACGGCGACGACGTCCGGGCGGGCGGCGTGCACCTGGGCGTGCACGGTGAAGGCCGCCTGGTTGATGTGGTAGCGGCCCTCGATGACCTGGCCGTCCTGGTTGGCCATGACGAGGTCGCTCACGGTGACCTGCTTGAAGGGGATCCCGAACGGGTTCACCCAGAAGCAGTTGCTGTACTCGGGGTCGCGCGCCGTGATGTGCCCCGAGACACCGTCCTCGAAGCCGAACCGTCCGAACAGTCTGATCGCTCCGGCCAGCCGTTCCTTGCGGTGCCCGCGCTCGTCGTCGAGCGACTCGTACATCGGGGGCATCGCGAACTGCAGCTGGTCGGTGGGCAACGGCAGGGGCGGAGTAGGCCCGTGCATAGGTCCTCCAGCACTGGGTTCCTTTACGGAGCGGAAGTTACCGTCGGTCCGCGCAGGAGAACAGGGATGTTGGCGAAGAGATGAAACAGATATCTGAGCCAGGGACCCGAGACACCGACGGGACGCCAGCAAAAAGGAGCAAGGAGGCGGCGAATACACGTCAAAGGATGTCGGGTATCCGCGTCAGACTCGGTTCCATGAACTGGGCAGTATTCACCACCACGGAACCCGAGCTGGCCACAACCGTCGAAGAGCGCTTCCGCGCCTTCACACACCACACCCTCGCCACCCTCCGCAAGGACGGCTCCCCGCGCACCTCCGGCCTCGAAGTCCGCTTCCTGCACGGCGAGTTGTGGCTCGCCATGATGCCGGACTCGCTGAAGGCGCTGGACCTGCGCCGCGACCCCCGCTTCGCGCTCCAGGCGAATCCCGGCGCGGGGACGGACATGGGCGGCGGCGATGTCCGGATCAGCGGGCGGGCGTACGAGGTGGCGGATCCGGCCGCCAAGGCCGCGTACGTGGAAGAGGTGGAACCGCCGGAGCCGTTCCACCTCTTCCGTACCGAGCTGACGGAGGTCGTACGGACGTACGTCGAGGACGAGAAGTACCTGGTCGTCCAGGTCTGGCAGC
The DNA here is from genome assembly GCF_054072135.1 of Streptomyces kryoterrae. Classification (NCBI taxonomy): domain Bacteria; kingdom Bacillati; phylum Actinomycetota; class Actinomycetes; order Kitasatosporales; family Streptomycetaceae; genus Streptomyces; species Streptomyces kryoterrae. The sequence continues at coordinate 3,858,383 of NZ_CM133358.1, forward strand.
CCGGAGAGCCGGTGCGGACTCTCAGGCGGACGTGACCCGCACGGCCTGCGGGACTACTCCCACTCGATGGTGCCCGGCGGCTTGCTCGTCACGTCGAGGACGACTCGGTTGACGTCCGCGACCTCGTTCGTGATGCGCGTCGAGATCTTCGCCAGTACCTCGTACGGGAGGCGGGACCAGTCGGCGGTCATCGCGTCCTCGGAGGAGACCGGGCGCAGGACGATCGGGTGGCCGTACGTACGGCCGTCGCCCTGGACGCCGACGCTGCGCACGTCCGCGAGGAGGACCACCGGGCACTGCCAGATGTCGCGGTCGAGGCCGGCGGCGGTCAGTTCCTCGCGGGCGATCGCGTCGGCCTCGCGGAGGAGGTCGAGGCGGTCCTTGGTGACCTCGCCGACGATCCGGATGCCGAGGCCGGGGCCGGGGAACGGCTGGCGCTGGACGATCTCCTCCGGCAGGCCGAGCTCCTGGCCGACCATCCGGACCTCGTCCTTGAAGAGCTGGCGCAGCGGCTCGATCAGCTCGAACTCGAGGTCCTCGGGCAGCCCGCCCACGTTGTGGTGGGACTTGATGTTGGCGGTGCCGGTACCGCCACCGGACTCGACCACATCGGGATAGAGGGTGCCCTGCACCAGGAAGGCGACCTCGGGACCGTCGTCCGCGATGATCTCGGCCTGTGCCTGTTCGAAGACGCGGATGAACTCGCGCCCGATGATCTTCCGCTTCTCCTCGGGGTCGGAGACCCCGGCGAGTGCGTCGAGGAAGCGCTCCTCGGCGTCGACGACCTTCAGCGTGACGCCGGTCGAGGCGACGAAGTCCTTCTCGACCTGCTCGGTCTCACCCTTGCGCATCAGCCCGTGGTCGACGTACACGCAGGTCAGCTGGGAGCCGATGGCCTTCTGCACGAGGGCTGCGGCGACCGCCGAGTCCACGCCGCCGGAGAGGCCGCAGACGGCACGCTTGTCGCCGACCTGCTCGCGGATCAGCGCCACCTGCTCCTCGATGACGTTGCCGGTGGTCCAGGACGGGGTCAGGCCCGCGCCCCGGTAGAGGAAGTGTTCGAGGACCTGTTGGCCGTGCGTGGAGTGCATGACCTCGGGGTGGTACTGGACCCCGTACAGCTTCTTCTCGTCGTTCTCGAAGGCGGCGACCGGGACGACGTCCGTGGACGCCGTGACGGAGAAGCCCTCGGGGGCGGCGGAGCAGGCGTCGCCGTGGGACATCCACACCGACTGGTCCGCCGGAGTGCCCTCGAAGAGGGTGGAGGACGGCTTGGTGACGGCCAGCTGCGTACGGCCGTACTCGCGGGCTCCGGTGTTGTCGACCGTGCCGCCGAGGGTGGTCGCCATCAGCTGGAAGCCGTAGCACATGCCGAAGACGGGGACGCCGGCCTCGAAGAGGGCGCGGTCGACGCTGGGGGCGCCCTCCGCGTACACGGAGGAGGGGCCGCCGGAGAGGATGATCGCCGCCGGGTTCCTGGCGAGCATCTCCTCGACCGGCATGGTGCTCGGCACGATCTCGCTGTAGACCCGGGCCTCGCGGACGCGGCGGGCGATGAGCTGGGCGTACTGCGCACCGAAGTCGACGACCAGGACGGTGTCGGGGGCGGGGGTCGCTGCTGACACGGGGGCCTTCCGGCGGTTGGGCGGGGGTCTGTGGGGGCGATTCTACCGGGGGAGGTGGACACCTCGCCGTCACTGGGGGCTGCACCCCCAGACCCCCGCTCCGGCCCTGAACGGGCCTTGTCCTCAAACGCCGGACGGGCTGGAGATGCGGGCCGGCGCTGAGAGATCAAGCCCCCGCTTGGAAAAGCACCCTTCTCCGCGCATTTGGAAGGGCACCCTTCTCCATGCATACTGGCCCCCATGCTCACGCACCCGACCTTCCTCTTTACCTATGGCAACCGGCCCACCGGCTGCCATGGTCGTGCTGCTTGAGCAACTGACAAGCGACTTCCCAGGCGCCCCGGGCCGACAAGGCCCGGGGCGCCTGCCGTTTCCGGGTCCGTCCGGTCCGGGGCTCACCGCCCCGTCCGACAAGGAGCCCCGCATGACCACCACCGACGCCACCGCCGACGCCACCGAAGTGATCGCCGACGCACGTGAACGCATCGACGCCCTCGACGACCGGATCATCGGTCTCGTCCAGGAGCGCATGGCCGTGTCCGCCGTGATCCAGCAGGCCCGGATCGTCTCCGGTGGGCGGCGCGTGAACCTGTCCCGTGAGCTGGAGGTCCTCAGCCGCTACCGGGAGGCGCTGGGCAGGCCCGGCACCTCTCTCGCGATGACGTTGCTGGAGCTGTGCCGGGGTCGTATCTGAGTTCGGGCGCCGTCTCACCCGTCCGGTGCGTGACCGCCGTACTCCCCCTTCGTTGGTACCTGTGTCCGTGCCAGCCAGGGGCGGGCCCGCACAAACCACGCGTGGCTCCAGGGTGGTGACCGGACCGCAGGGGACAGCAGCCCGGTCACCCCGAGAACGGCCGGCTCCGGGGACGCCCGGGGCCGACCGGCAGAGCACAGTCGGGACAGCACAGCCGGAACAGCGCAGCCGGAACAGCACCGTCGACACAGCGTGGTCGACACTGCACAAGGGCCAAAAAGTGCAAGCCCGGGTCAAAAGGTTGCGTACTCGACGACCTTCCAGCACGATGCAAGAACCACCCCAAGTCCCCTAGCAGGCAAGTACATTGACCTGCGACCCCTGACTGCCATTGGTCCAGACCAGGCGTGTGTTCCCGTACGCCGCGGCGCCGACCATGGGTACAGACCAACAATGCGGCGCAACCCCCCGGCGCCGCTTCCCCCAGGCACCGGCGCTGCCCTGACGCCGGTGCTGACGGAGAAGGGCCCCGCGGCTCCGCCCCGCGGGGCCCTTCGCTCTGCCCGGCGCCCGCGCCCGGGACTCAGGAACGTGTGACGGTCCCGCAGCCCCCGCCGTCCCGCACGTCGCCGCTGCGATCGTAGGGGTCGGTCGTGGGGCCGGTGGGGTTGGCACCCGTCGTGGCGGTGTCCGAGGCGAAGTGCGGGTGGAGAAAGCCGTCGAACACCTCGCAGTCCGAGTTGCCGAGCTCACTGTCGTAGCGCGCGACGCTGATCTTCCCCGGAGTGACCTGGTACTTGGCCGGGTCGTAGAGCTCGATGTCGAGAACCCGGCGCACGATGGTGCGGGCCACCTCGGTCGCGCCCGCGCGGGCCTGCACCAGCGGGTAGACGAAGGTGTAGTCGGCGTGCACGACGACGGTGTCGTGTTTGCCCGCCTGGAACGTCATCCGTCCGCGGGTCTTGATCACCTGACCGGCCAGACGCACCTCGGTGGGTTTGAACCGGCTGAACATCCACAGCGGATCATGCTTCTCGTCCGGCCGGCGCAGGGCGGTGTTCAGGTCGCCGAGCAGGTCCTTCTGGGTGGGGTCGATCACCTTGAGCACGGCTTCGGGGCGTGCGCCGCGCAGGGTGGCCGGGTCGAGGTTCGCGTCGATCAGGAACTGCCTGGTCTGCCGCAACGCCCGTTCCACCTGGGCCTTCGACAACGAGCCCACCGTCTTTGCCGGCGGCAGGACGATTCCGGCCGCGCCGTCCGAGTACTGCTGAGCGGGTGATCCGGCGAACGGCCTGGCGAGGGTGGGGACATCCGGGTCCACCGCCGACGGCGCCGCGGACGGCGCAGCCGTCTCCTCGGGCAGCGGCGAGGCATCGGAGGTTCCGTCCGAGAGGGCGGAGCCGAAGGGGTCGCCCGGGAGCAGCGACGGTTTCATGGCCACCACGGCCACCGCGATCGCCAGCGGTACACCGACCAACGCCCACCGGCGCCGTCGCCTCGCCGCCCGGCCGTCCATCTCCTGCCACGCAGGGCCGGTGCGCCAGCCCGCGGGCTGCTCGCCGCGCGCGTCCTGCCGGCGCAGCCGCTCGGCGACCATCCGCGCACGCGCAGACGGCTCCTTCTGCGCGGAGGCGCGGATGTCCCGCTCGGTGTCGCGGGTGAACTTCTCCCAAATGTCGTCGGGAACCGACAGCTCGGGCTCTTCGGACGGCTTACCGTCGGACTGATTATCAGACACGAGGGACAGTTCTAGGCGATCCGAAAGCGGATCCACAACAAGCCCCCACCCAAAACCTGACGAGCAGTCCACATGTGACCCAGCACACATAAATTTTGTGTGAGCGAAGAGCAACCATTCACAGGCGCCGCATGTCACACGTTCAGAACCAGGCGGCACGACCGTGCCCTGTACCTGGACGTCCTGAGATCTCGAGGTCTTCATGAAGCTTCGCCGTGCAATGGCCGCCGCAGCGGCGACAGCTGTCATAGCCCCGCTGGCTTTGCTGTCCGCACCCGCCGCGTTCGCCGACGAGTCGCCCTCCGCCACCCCGACCGAGACGGCCGTCACCGAGACTCCCTCGCAGAGCCCGAGCGACACCGCGTCGGCGACGCCCTCCGACACCGGTCTGCCGTCCGACGTGCCGTCGACCAGCGTCCCGCCGAGCGCGAGCACGAGCGGCTCCGCCTCGCCCTCCACGTCCGGCTCCCCGTCCGGCTCCGCCTCCCCCTCGGTCTCGGCCGAGCCGAGCGAGGCGCCGACGGACCCGGACGTCCCGTACTGCGAGGACCTCGACCAGGACTACAGCGACGCCCAGGTGTCCGCCGACATCAAGGGCCTGCCGGGCAAGATCGTCGCGGGCGACGGCTTCCACGGCTTCGAGCTGGTCGTCACCAACGACTCGGAGGCCGACATCAAGGGTGTCGCCTTCTACGCCGAGATCGAGAACTACGAGTTCGACGAGGCGAAGTTCCTGAGCCCGTACGTCGACCTGGAGTTCAAGAACCCGGAGACCGGCAGCTGGGACCGGATCGGCAACGACGACTGGTCCGGCGACTACTTCTTCTACGTCGACAAGCTGAAGGCCGGGGCCAGCGAGTCCGTCGACCTGCGCGTCAGCATCGACAAGCAGGCCCCCGCGGGCGACGCCTACTCCTTCGGCTCCGGCGCCTACATCGACAACGTCGACGGCCAGGACTGCATCGCCGAGGGCTGGGCCCAGTACGACTTCGAGGTCCTCAAGGCCGGCTCCTCGAACCCCGACCCGGGTACGGCCACGCCGGGCGACAGCGGCTCCAAGGACCCGGTCCACAAGCCCCAGGGCAGCGTCTCGGACCTGCCGAGCGGCAACCTCGCCGACACCGGCTCCAGTTCGGCGCTGCCGGTGATCGGTCTGGTCGGCGGTGTCGCCGTCGTCGCCGGTGCGGGTGCGGTGTTCGCGATGCGCCGCCGGAAGTCGGGCACGGAGGCGTAGTCCGGCCTCCGCCAAGAACAAGGGAAGGACCTGCGCTCGGAGGGGGGCGCGGGTCCTTCCCTTTTGTTTTTCCGGCCTCTTCGGTCGGCCTCCCCGGTCGGTCCCCTTGGCCGGTTCGGTGTCCGTCCGCTACTTCCTCTTCGGCACCGACGGCATCCCCAGGAACGGCAACCGCAGCGCGCCGAACGCCTCCGCCGGGACCGCCGGCGCCTTCGGCTCGACCGGCTGCAGACGCTCGTACGCGGCACCCTGGGCCGGACGCGGGTCCGCCTCGCCGTTGTTCGGCCAGTACGACATCGCGCGTTCGGCCTGGGCGGTGATCGTGAGGGACGGGTTGACGCCCAGGTTCGCGGAGACCGCGGCGCCGTCGACCACCGAGATACCGGGGTGGCCGTACAGGCGGTGGTACGGGTCGATCACGCCCGTCTCCCGTGAGTCGCCGATCGGACAGCCGCCGAGGAAGTGGGCGGTCAGCGGCATGCCCATCAGCTCACCCACGTTGCTGCCGGCGAAGCCGTTGATCTCCGCGGCGATGGCCGACGCGCTCTCCGTCGCCGCCCTGATCTGCTTGGGGTTGGGGGAGCCATGGCCCTGACGGGCCGTCAGCAGGCCCTTGCCCGCGCCCTTCGGCTTCAGATACGTGGTCAGGGAGTTGTCCAGCGACTGCATCACCAGGCCGATGATGGTCCGCTCCGACCAGTGGCGGTTGGAGATCGAGCGGAGGACCAGCAGGGGGTGACGGGCGGCGTTCGCCAGCCAGCCCAGGGCCCTCGACGACCCTTCCGCGTACGGGACCTGGAGGATCGACAGCCCGCCCATCGAGTTCGAGCCCTTGCCGTAGCGGACCGGTTCGACATGGGTGTTCTCGTCGGGGTGGATGGACGACGTGATGGCGACTCCGCGGGTGAAGTCGACCTTCGTCTCGCCGGTCGCCCTGCGGTAGCGGCGGTCGTCGGTCTGGGCGCCGACGAGCGCCTCCGAGTTGGTACGGGTCAGCTCACCCAACCGGTCGGACAGGTAAGGGAGTTGGCCGCCCGCCTTCATCCGGTGCAGCAGGGTCTGGGTGCCGTACGTGCCGGCTGCGAGGACCACGCGGCGGGCCGTGAGGGTGCGCCCGCCGCTCTTCTTCCTGTCGGTCGGAAGCGTGGCGACCGCGTAGCCGCCGCGTGAGTCGTCCGTGACGGACACGACCGTCGTCAGGGGGTGGACGACCGCGCCCGCCTTCTCGGCCAGGTAGAGGTAGTTCTCGTTGAGGGTGTTCTTCGCGCCGTGCCGGCAGCCCGTCATGCACTCCCCGCACTCGACGCACGCCTTGCGCGTGGGCCCGGCGCCGCCGAAGTAGGGGTCCGGGGCCTGCTCCCCCGGCGCCGCCTTCACCGCGCCCTCCCCGCCCTCTCCGTCCGCGCCGTCTCCGAAGAAGACGCCCACCGGCGCCAGATGGAAGGTGTCGCCTACGCCCATCCGCTCGGCCGCGGCCTTCAGATGGACGTCGGACGGGGTCATCGTCGGGTTGAGCCGTACGCCGAACATCCGCCGGGCCTGGTCGTAGTAAGGGCGGAGCTCCCCTTGCCAGTCCGTGATGTCACGCCACTGGGGGTCCTCGAAGAACGGCTTCGGCGGTACGTAGAGGGTGTTGGCGTAGTTCAGCGAGCCGCCGCCGACTCCCGCGCCCGCCAGCACCATCACGTTGCCCAGCAGATGGATGCGCTGGATGCCGTACATACCGAGCCTGGGCGCCCAGAGGTAGTTCCTGAGGTCCCAGGAGTTCCTGGGGAGCGTGTCGCGCGTGAAGCGGCGGCCCGCCTCCAGTACGCCGACCCGGTACCCCTTCTCGGTCAGGCGCAGGGCGGTGACGGAACCGCCGAAGCCGGAGCCGACGACGAGGACGTCGTAGTCATAGGCGTAGCCGGAGTCGTGATCGCTCTCGTACGACACTTGCTCTCCTCGTTGAGAACAGAACTTGCCTGGTGCAGCCGCGGTGTTACCGCAGCCTCAGTGCCTTCATCACCCTGAGGCTCCTGCTCATGAACTCCGCGTACTTCTCGTCGTCCATGCCCAGGGCCGGGGCCAGCGGCAGCAGGCGCTGCTGGGCGATGGTCTGGGCCTCGGTGAACTTGAGGATGCCCTCGGAGCCGTGGCGGCGGCCGAGGCCGGAGTCCTTCATGCCGCCCATGGGCGACTGGACGCTGCCGTACGCGGCCGCGTAACCCTCGTTGACGTTGACCGTGCCGCAGCGCACGCGGGCCGCCAGGGCGCGGCCACGGGCGCCGTTCTTCGTCCAGACCGAGGAATTCAGGCCGTACGGCGTGGAGTTGGCGAGGGCAACCGCCTCGTCGTCCGTCTTGAAGCGGTAGATCGAGACGACCGGGCCGAAGGTCTCCTCCGAGCAGACGGCCATCGGGGTCTCGACGCCGTCGAGGATGGTCGGCTCGTAGAAGTACGGGCCGATGTCCGGACGGGCCGTGCCGCCCGCGACGACCTTCGCGCCCTTCGCGACCGCCTCGTCGACGTGCCGCGCCACCGTCTCCAGCTGACCTTGGCCGGCCAGCGAGCCCATGTCGGCGCCGTACGCCAGGGACGTACCGAGCCGCATCGCCTTCGTACGGGCCGCGAAGCGCTCGACGAACGCGTCCGCGATCGACTCGTGGACGTACAACCGCTCGATGGAGACGCAGAGTTGACCGGCGGAGGAGAAGCAGGACCGGACCGCTCCCGACGCCGCCTTCTCGATGTCGGCGTCCTCCAGGACCAACATGGCGTTCTTGCCGCCGAGTTCGAGCGACACCCCGACCAGGCGCGCGGCGGCGCTCTGCGCGACCTCGCGGCCGGTGCGGGTGGAACCGGTGAAGGAGACGTAGTCGGCGTGCCTGACGACCTCGGGGCCGATGACCGGGCCCTCGCCGAGGACGATCTGGAAGACATCGGCGGGCAGACCGGCCTCGATGAGCAGGTCCCGGGCCCACAGGGCCGTCAGGCAGGTCTCGGTGTCCGGCTTCATCACGACCGCGTTGCCCGCGACGAAGGCGGGGAGCGCGTCGCCGACGGAGAGTTCCAGCGGGTAGTTCCAGGGGGCGATCTGGCCGACCACCCCGCGCGCGTGGCGCAGTTCGGTGACCTTGGTGAGGGTGGGCATCGCGCCCGCGTGCCGCTTCGGCTTCAGATACCGGGGTGCCGTGCGGCCGTAGTGGCGGGCGACCACGGCGACGGCCTGGACCTCCTCGTGGGCGTGCAGGCGGGCCTTGCCGGTCTCCAGCTGGATGAGGTCGAGCACCTCGGCCTGGCGGGCCAGCACCAGGTCGTGGAAGCGGAGCAGCACGGCGGCGCGCTGCCGAACCGGGGTCTGCTCCCAGACGGCCTGGGCGACGCGGGCCCGCTCGTACGCCGTCTCCACGTCCTCGGGGGTGGACTCGGGCAGGTCAGCCAGCTTCTCGCCGGTGAACGGGGTGTGGTTGGCGGTGCGACCGGAGCCGACGACACCCTTGGTGAGCTGGGCGACCAGCTCGGGGGTGACCACGTCGGCGGCGGTGCGGGCGCCTGTGGGCGCGGGTGCCAGGGGGTTCGTACCGGTGGGGGCGTCGGTGCCGGGTTTTACCGGGGCCTGCGAGTCCGTCATGAGCCGCAGGGTATGACGGCTCGGAGGCTTTGGGTACCCATGGGTAACCCGGATTCACCGAGTACGCACACGGCACCGGCTCTCAGCGGCATGCCGCCAGTGAGCACTGGCAACGAATCCGCTGATCAGGGCGTTGGGCGTCGCGCGCTCGGCCGGGGACAGCCTCGGACAGCGGGTTGCGTCACTTTTTCTCGGCCGGTAGCCGACCGGGAGTCACTTCCTGTCGATTTCGAGCCGGTCACGCGCCCCCTTGAAGACGTCCATCCCCCGCTTCTCGTCCGCCGTCCCCTTGGGCATGTCGACGCGCAGCTCGTAGAGCCTGCCGTCGTCGGTCAGGATCTCGACCTGCATGACCCTGACGAGCCTGCCCTCGGTGTCGTACGTGGTGTCGGCCTGGACGGCCTGGTAGCCGCCGACGGTCGTGTCGGTGTACCGGGTGGTCGACTCGCCGTATCCCGACCAGGTCTCGGCGGCCTTCTTGGCCTGTTCCAGGGGCGAGCGGGGCGCCTTGTCCCAGAGGGTGAGGCGGACCTGGATGGCCTCGTCGTTGTCGTAGATCGCCATCCGGGGCTGGTCGACGGCGTCGCCCTGCTGGTGGAAACGGACGTACTGGCGGGGCAGGGCGAGGACCGCCCTCAGGTCCTTCTCGTCGTGGGCCGGCCAGTTGTCGAGGGTGGGGAGGGCTTCCGAAGGCACGACGTCCGGGGTACCGCGCGGCTCCTCCACCGTGACCCCCGTGTCCTCGCCGCTGGTCTCGACGACCACCCCCGCGAACACCATGCCGACGGCCACGAGCACGACGGCACCGGCGAGGACCGCGAGGACCAGGCGCCGGGGACGGCGCAGACGCGGCCGCCCGGGGGCAGGCAGCGAGGTGGCCTGCGTCTCGGGCGAGGGCCCGGGCACGGGGGCCTCGGGCACCGATGCGCCGGGGACGGCTGTCCCGGAACCGGAATCGGAACCCGGCCCGGAACCCGGCACCGGCGCGGACCCGGGCGTCCCGCCCCCGGCCTTCAGCCGCATCGTCCCGGCATCGTCCGCGAACTCCCTAATACCGGACGGTTCCTGATGCTTCGTCAACTCGACGCGCTCCGGCGCCTTCGGCAGCGGCCAGCCCTTGGAGACCGCCTCCAGGGCTGCGGTGACCTCGTCCGCGTCGGGGCGCTCGGCGGGGTCCTTCATCAGCATCCGTACGAGCAACGGGCCGAGTGGACCCGCCTGTTGGGGCTTGACCGGTTCGGCGGCGAGAATCGCGGCGAGCGTGGACTCCACGGTCGTACGGCGGAACGGGGACCAGCCCTCGACGGCCGCGTACAGGAGTACGCCGAGCGACCACAGGTCGGAGGGTGGTCCGGCGCCCCGGCCGGACATGCGCTCGGGCGCGATGAACTCCAGGGAGCCGACGAACTCCCCGCTCATCGTGAGGGATTCCTCGCCCATGATGTGGGCGATGCCGAAGTCGGTGAGGACGACCCGGCCGTGCTGTCCGAGCAGCACGTTGGCGGGTTTCACGTCCCGGTGGACGATCCCGACGGAGTGCGCGGCGCGCAGCGCGCCGACCACCGCGAGGCCGATGCGCGCGGACTCGGCGGGCTTGAGGGCGCCGCGCTGGAGCACCTCGTGCAGCGACTCGCCGCGCACCAACTCCATGACGATCCAGGGGAGTCCGTCCTCGACGACGACATCGTGGACGGTGACGGCCGAGGGATGGTCGACGCGTGCGGCGGCCCGCGCCTCCCGGTGAAGACGGTGGGCGATCCGCTGGTGGGCGGCGTCCCGCGGGTCCCCGGGCAGCCTCGGCTGTTTGACGGCGACCTCACGCTCGACGAGTTCGTCCTGGGCCCGCCACACGGTGCCCATGCCGCCGGAGCCGATGCGCTCGGTCAGCCGGTACCGGCCCCCGACCAGCCGCCCCTCGTCGCCTTCGCCGCTCCCGTTCCGGTTCCCCCCACCCTGGTGCGCGCCGCCTTCCCCGCCGTTGCTCATGCCCCATCCCTACCCTGCGGGCCCGACGCTTGTCGACGCCTGTTCAGGGCGTCCGTCGTACGACGGGGCAGTGCCGTACGACCGACCGTCGCCGCCAGTTTGCGCAGCCGCCGCCAGTCCATGGGGGGCGTCGGGGCGGGCACACCGGGCCGGTCACGGGGGACGCGGACGCGCAGGGCGCGCGGTTCGACGCGGCAGCGGACGGGGGTGGGCAGGACGAGGGCCTCGCCGTCGAGTCCGACCTCGATCTCGGGCAGGTCGGCGTCGACGACGACCTCGTGGGCGGTGACGACGGTCATGCCGCTGGCGTACCGGCCGAGCAGCAGTTCGGCGGCCTGGGCCGCGTCCTCGACCTTGATGCCGAGCACGCCGAGGAGACCGGCGTCCAGGCGTTCGCGGCGGCCGAGGCCGGCGAGGTCGTCCAGGCGGTAGGGGTTGTTGCTGACCAGCACGGCCTGCGGCGCGTGGATGACCGTCTCCCCCGGCTGCGTCCGCCCCTGTGGATACGCCCGCGCGGTCAGGGTCGGGCCGCGTTCGAACGTGAGCAGCTCGGGCAGCAGCCCCAGGGTGGTGCCGACCTTGTCGTCGCGGTAGGCGGGGCTCTGCACGATCGAGGCGTACGCGCCGAAGGAGGCGTTGTTGACGAAGGGGTGGCTGTCCGCCGTACCGCCGTCGTCGGCGATGGCGACGCCGCTGTCGAGGAAGCCCAGGTCCACCCTCAGCTCCACCCCGCCCGCGGCGGTGAGGGCGTCGAGACAGGTCGCCGGGTCGTCGCGGTCGAGGCCGAGGTCCATCGCGAAGTGGTTGCGCGTACCGGCGGACACGACCAGGAAGGGCAGGCCGTGTTCGACGGCTACGCCCGCGACGAGGGCCTGGGTGCCGTCGCCGCCGGCCACACCGAGGAGATCCGCGCCCGCCGCGACCGCCTCCCGGGCCAGGGCGACGACGTCCTCGGGCTCGGCCTTGTCGGTGTCGAGCAGGTACACGCGGGCGCCGAGCAGCTCCGCCTTCTCGCGCAGCCGGAAACGCTCGACCTTTCCGTCACCGGAACGCGGGTTCATGAGGAGGAAGGGCCGCAGGGGCGCGGGCGACTCGTACTCAAGGACCGGCAGGACATGGGACCTGGTGCTGCTCAGCGCGAATTTTCCGGCCCAGACGGCGAGGCCCCACAGGCCGAGGGAGGCGATGGCCGGCCCCAGCAGCTTGGCGGCGGCGAAGAGGACGACGACGGCGATGGGCGTGGCGACGGCGAGCACCGCCCCCACGCCCCGCACGATGCCGCGCCGGGCGAGCGCCCACCACAGACCGGAGGCGGTGAGTACGGCCCCGCCCACGCCGACCACCGCGAGCAGCAGGCTGCCCATGCCCGCGTAGCCGATCGGCAGCAGCACGGCCAGCCCGGCGGCTCCGAGCGCACCGCGCGCGGCCCAGCGCTGCCGGGCGTGCGCACGCCCGAACAGCTCGTTGTTCACGCCGGTACCCATGTCCATGTCGACGTTCTAGCAGAGTTCGCATTCAGCCTGCTCACAGGCGGAACAAAGCGGGATTCAAGGGTGACCCGGTTCACCCCGCTGAGCAGGATGATCACGGCGCTCTTACCTTGAAGACACGATCAGGTCACGGTATCTTCACGAGCCAGTCGCCACGCATACCCGATATCGGCGCGCGCATTCGCACTTCACACTTCGCACTGTTTGGAGAACGTGACGATGACCGTGCCCGAAACGAATTCTCTGAGACAGCAGGAAACAGAGATACGGCATCACGTCTCGCGGGCCGAACTGCGGGGCACCCGGGTGCGGTTGGCCGGGCACGCGTATCTGCACCGGGTCGAGACGCATGACGTCACCACCGAACTCGTCCTGCGTGAGCGGGAGTCGGGAACCGAGTACCGGCTGCCCGTCACCCACACCGCGTCCCCGTGCCTCGGCGCCGAGGAGGACGACGGGCGGTACTCGTACGAGAAGGCCGGCTTCGAGGCGGCCTTCGACATCGACTCCGTCGCCGACGGATCGCCCCTCGACGACGGGCTGTGGGACATCTCCCTGGCCGTCGGCGCCCAGGGCCTGACGCGCGAGGTGCGCATAGGCAGCAGCCGGGCCGACCGGCTGCCGGGCCGTCCCGACGTACGGATAGCGGAGACCGTACGCGGTCGGCGCGCCGTCACCCTCTACACCACCGTCCCGTACGGCAACTACACGATCGACCTCGGCGAGCGGAAGCACCCGGTGCTGAAGCGGATCGCGTTCGGGGACGTCCGCTGGCACGCCGGCCGGCCCACCGAGCTGCTGATCACCGGCCGCTGCACACTCGGCGCGTGCCCGCGCGGGGCGCTGACCGTGCACCTGCGCAACGGGGAGGAGCCGGGCGACGCCACGGCGGTCTTCACCGCCGTACAACCCCCGCACGGCGAGCAGTTCACCGTCTCCGTGCCCGTCGCCGAGCTCGGTCCGGGCGTGTGGAGCGGCGAACTCCGGCTCGGGGAAAGGGTGTTGCCTTTGCCGCAGCTACCGAAAGGGCTGCGGGCGGCCAAGTGGTGGCGTCGGAACGGGCTTTGGCACGCGAAGGCGGTTTCCCGTCCCGGTGGCGGTTTCGCTCTGCGAGTGGGTATGACCGGGAAAAGGGGACTTGTCAGGGCGGCTGTCCGTTTCTGAAATCGCCGCCCCACGGCTTTCCGATATTTCCGTCGCTTCCGTCGCTTCCATCGCTTTCCGGTCAGCCGGCCGTGACGAAGGTGTCCAGGGCGACATCGAAATACTCCTTCGCCTCCCGCACCTTGCCGACGGGCGCCGACACCCACACGTCGTACATCCGCCCGCCCTGCTCCCAGCACAGATCGTAGGTGTGCCGTGGTCCCTCGGCCGCGCTGAAGCCGTCCCACGTGAACTCCCAGAGGGCGGCGGCCTGTTGGGCGTGCACGGTCTCGGTGACCCGCCCGTCGCGGTAACCCGGGTTGGCGGTCGCCCCGTTGGCGTCCGCCCGCTCCATCACCGCGAGCGGGCCGCCCGGTTGGGGAGCGAGGACCTTGATCCCGAGGCGGAAGGTCTCCCCCGGCGACAGATAGAAGACGCGCTCCTTCTGCTCGGACCGCGTGAAGCCGTCCGGCACGGCGAGCGAGAACCCGCGGGGGTCGTGGGCGAGGCGGTAGCCGGAGGGAGCGGTCGGGGAGGAAGGCGACGGCCCGGCCGTACCCGGCGATCCCTCCGCCGTACCGGGCGACACCGTCGACGTGCCGGGCGACGCCTCTGTCGTACCGGGCGACGCCTCCGTCCTGCTGGGCGACACCTCCGAAGCCCCCGACACCGCCGGCGCCGCTGTCGCCGTGTTCTTGGGTGTGCCGCCCCCGTCGTCCCCCGAGTTCATCAGCAGGGCCGCCGCGGACACTCCCGCCCCTGCCAGCGCCGCGACCAGCACCGCTGCGATCAGCACGGCCCGCCCCGAGGGCCGCGGCGGCTGGTCCGACGTACGGGAGGAGTCCGTACGGGAGGAAGGCTTACGGAGAGAGACCGTCGGCGTCGACACCCGGCCGCCGGTTTCCTCGCGCCGCTGCGTCTGCTGCCGGCCGGACGTGTACGCGGCCGACGGTCTCGGCGTACGCCCCGTCGCCCGGAACGCCCGCAGCATCCGTTCCGCCTCCACCGCGTCGAGGCGTCGCTCGGGATCGCGTTCCAGGAGACCCCGTACGACGGGCAGGAGCGGCGCGGCCTGCGCCGGTGGCCGTACCTCGTCGATCACGACGGCGTGCAGGATGCCGCCCAGTGAGTCGCGCCGGAACGGTGATTCGCCGCTCAGGGCCGTGCACAGCAGCGCGCCGAGCGACCACAGGTCGGACTCCGGCCCGGTCCTGACCCCGGACATCCGCTCGGGCGCGGTGTACTCGGGCGAGCCGACGAAGGAGCCGCTCTCGGTGAGCGTGGTCGCGCCCGCGACCTGGGCGATACCGAAGTCGGTGAGGACGATCCGGTCGGTGCCGTCCTCGATGAGCACGTTCGCGGGCTTGACGTCCCGGTGCAGGACACCGGCGGCATGGGCCGTGCCCAGGGCGCCGAGCAGGGCGATGCCGATCCGGGCGGCCTCGTCGGCGTCAACCGGGCCACGCTGGGAGATCCGGTCGGCGAGCGAGCCGCCGTCGATCAACTCCATGACGATGTACGGGCGTTCGTCGTCCTCGACGATGTCGTGCACGACGATGATGTGCGGGTGGTGCAACTGGGCGACCGCGCGCGCCTCGCGCAGGGTACGGTCGCGCCGCAGCCGGGCCTCGTCCGTCGCGAGGGAGGTGTCCGGCGTCAGCTCCTTGACCGCGACCCGCCGTTCGAGCAGCTGGTCGGTCGCCCGCCAGACGACGCCCATACCGCCCCGGCCGAGTCTCGTCTCCAGACGGTACCGCCCGGCGATCAGTCGGAAGCTCTCCCCCTCTGTCCCCATGCGCCTCATCATGCCGCACCGGAGGACGGGGCTCCGGGACGGTGCGCGGTGGATGACCGACAACCGCCGTACCAGGCCTCCGGGGCAGGCCCCGAGGTCAGCCGGAGCCCGGCCGCCACCCTCGCAGCACCGCTGTGAACTGCTCCCTCGCGGTCGCCCAGTCGGCCGCCGGAGCGGA
Organism: Streptomyces kryoterrae; assembly: GCF_054072135.1. Taxonomy (NCBI): domain Bacteria; kingdom Bacillati; phylum Actinomycetota; class Actinomycetes; order Kitasatosporales; family Streptomycetaceae; genus Streptomyces; species Streptomyces kryoterrae. The sequence continues at coordinate 3,873,879 of NZ_CM133358.1, forward strand.
CATGTAGATCACGTACTCGGCTCCGTCCCGGCCGAGATACGCCTGCTCGATGGCCCGCCGGGGCCCCGGGAACTCCGAGTCCTTGGCCAGGGCGGTCCAGGTGAAGTCCCAGAGCGCGCCCTTCCGGTCGCGGTAGACGTTCGACTCCAGGCTCACCGTCCGGTACTCGCTGAGCCGCTTGAGCTGCTGTTCCAGGTCGCGCTGGTGGAGGTAGGGGTCGTCGAAGTCGGGGGACTCGTCGATGGCGATACGCAGGAAGTGTTCGCCGCCGTCGGGCGAGTAGTCGATCTGCCCGTTCTCCTCTTTCCGCGTCCACCCCTCGGGCAGCGAGAGGCTGAAACCGGCCGGATCGTCGACCCGCACCCAGCCCTTCGCCACGGAGGGGGCAGCGGCGGGAGGAATGGCCGAGGCGGAGCTGGAGGCAGAGGCCGAGGCACTGGCGGACGGAGCGGCCGAGGAGGCGGAGCCGGCCGTCCGCGACCCCTGGTTCCACTGGTGCAGCGCCACCACGCCGCCCCCGCCGACGAGCACGACCAGCGCGGCGACAAGGGCGATGGTGCGACCCCGGCGCCGCGGCCGGCCCGGGGCGGGAGGGCCGACGACGACTCCCTGCTGTGGCGTGTCGGAGACGACCGGCCCTGCCGCTGCCGCCCCGCCTATCCGGAAGGTTCCGACCTCGCCCTCCGCAGGTGCCCGCACCGACCCGACGTGCTGCGTCGGCACGTACTGCTGGGCCGCGCGGGGCCGCCGCCCCTCCGCCGCCTCCGCGAGCATCTGCTCGGCCTCGGCCGCTCCGGGCCGTACGGCGGGATCCTTGAGGAGCAGGGCCGTGATGACAGGCCCGAGCGGACCGGCGTACCGCAGCTCGGTCGGCTCGTCCTCGACGACCGCCTGCATGGTGGTCAGCGGGGAGGTGCGGCGGAACGGGGACCGGCCCTCGACGGCCGTGTACAGCGTGGCGCCGAGCGCCCACAGGTCGGATGACGGTCCGGGGTCCTCACCGCGCAGCCGTTCCGGGGCGAGGTAGTCGACCGACCCGACGATCTCTCCCGTACGGGTGATGGTCGTGTCCCCCTCGACCTGGGCTATGCCGAAGTCGGTGAGCAGGACGCGGCCGTCCTGGGAGAGAAGGACGTTGCCGGGCTTGACGTCCCGGTGCAGTACCCCGGCGGCGTGCGCGGCGGTCAGCGCGCGCAGCACCCACAGGCCGACCCTCGCGGCCTCGCGCGGCTCGACCCGCCCGGCCTCCTTGACCGCGTCGGCCAGCGAGTTGCCCTCGACGAGTTCCATCACGATCCACGGCCGGCCGTCGTGGTCGAGCACGTCGTGCAGGGTGACGACGGCGGAGTGGTTGATCCGCGCCGCCGCACGCGCCTCGGCCCGGGTACGGGCGAGCAGGACGGCCTGTTCGCTCTCGGACACGTACAGCGCGGCCGTCAACTCCTTGATGGCGACGGCACGGTGCAGCAGCTCGTCGTGCGCACGCCACACCCGCCCCATGCCACCGCTGCCGATGACGTCGACGAGCCGGTAGCGGCCCGCGAGGAGCTGACCCTGCATCTGATTCACGTTTCCCCGCAATGGTCTTGTCAGGGGCAAGACTAAGGAGCGCCCACGCCTGAGGGAACCGCAGGGGGCCCTACGGGGACAGCACTGTGACGGTTCTGCCCGGAGGGCTTGGCCTCGAGGTCAGCCGGTGGGCTGATAGGTCGCCGCCGCCTGCTCGTACAGACGGGTCACCTCGTCCCGCTCGGCCTCCGGCCCGCGCACCTGGACCACGTGGTACCGGCCGCCGACGACTATCGCGAGATTGCGTACGAACACCTCGCTGCCGGAGCTGTTCTGCCAGGTGAACTGCCCCTCGGCCATGGTCCGTCCACCCACCTCGATGGTCCGCATCCCGCTGGACGTGGCCCAGGTCGAATCGCGGAACGGCTGCAACTCGTACTCCCGCTCCCGCTGGTACGCCATCGGATCGGCGCCGTACGCCTTGGTGGTGTCCCGGCCCGGTACGACGATGAGCTGGAACGAGCCGTGCGAGTACACGACTTGGCCGCGCCCGTTCTTGCCCGTCCGGTCCCAGCCGTCGGCTACGGCGACGCGGAAGCCCGCGGGGTCGGTGCGCACGGTGAAGCCGGCGGCGGCATCGGGCCCGGAGGCCGACGGCGACTCGGGCGAAGACGAACTGGCCGACGGGGAGGCACTGTTGCCCTTCCCGCCGTCGGGTGAGGTCTGCTCGGGCCGCGGTTCGCTGCTCGCGTCCGGGGTGTCGGCCGACTGCTCCGGCGCCGCGCTCACCTCCCCGGCGGAGCCGGTCCGCTCGCCGTCCCGCGCTCCGTCGCTGCCGCCCTTCGGCATGAAGTACATGGCGTACGCGATCGCCGCGGCCAGCGCGAGCAGTATCAGGAGGAGCAGGTTGCGGCCGAGTTTGCGCGGCGCCCGCTGCTCCTGCCTGGCCCGCTTGTGCCGGCCGGTCGCGGGCAGGCCTGCCCGGCGCCTGCGCACCAGTTCGCCCCGGCGCCGCACGATCGGCAGCCGGCGCGGATCGGTGGGCGGCGCGGCGACGACATGCGCGCCGGCCTCCGGCTCGGGTGCCGAGCGGACGAGGGAGCGCAGCCAGCCGTTCAGCTCCTCGAAGTCGAGCCGCTCGGTGGGGTCCTGGCGCAGCAGCGACTCCACGACGGGCCTGAGCGGCCCGCACTCCTCAGCGAAGGCGGGCGGCTCGGCACACACCAGCTGCACCAGCTCGGCCGTCGACTCCTCGGGGTAGGGCGCATGTCCCTGTACAGCCCTGAAGAGCAGCGCGCCGAGCGCCCACAGGTCGGTCGCGGGACCGATGGGAGGGGCCAGCTGCCAGTTCTCGTGCACGGGCCCGGCCTGCTCGGGCGCCCAACGCTCGGTCACCGCCCCGACGACGGACATCCGCGCCTGCCGTGCCCGCTCGGCGGCCAGCGCGGTGGCCGGCCCACGCCTGGGGGCATCGGCGACAGCCCTGTCGTCCCAACGGCCCGGGGGCCGGCCGGGGGCGCGGTCGGTCGGCGGGGGCTGGTCCTGGGGGTGGGGGTCGGCGTGGGTGAGCGGGCGGGGCTGCTGCTGGTACTGCTGCGGGACGCTGTCGGCGACCCCGCTCGTCGCGGCGCCGCTTCCTCCGGCGGACAGGGCGGTCCGGGCCGGTCCGGTGTGCCCGGCCTGCGGCCCGATCTGCCCGGCAACCCCGGTCGCGGGGGCGGCGCCACCATGCCAGGCGGTCGCGTTGCGTACGCCGTAGGGGTCGGCGATCTGCCCCGGCGGCGGAGTGGCCGGACCGCGCTCCGCACCAGTGCCGTACGCGCCGCCACCGGTGTCACCGGCCGCCTCGATCGAGGGCCGGGCGCCGGGCAGCGCGGTGCGCCCGCTCTGCTCGGCCTCCTGAACCCGGGCCGCGGCCCGCGCTCCCGCCCGGTACGCGGCGATCGCCCCGGCCCGCGCCGCCCGAATGTCCCCGCCGGTCTCCAACGCCCGCTGCTCGCCCCCGGCGGTGCCCGGGTCGCGCCCCTCGACGCCCGCCCCGGGCACCCCTCCACCGCTCCGCGCCTCGATGGCGGCACGCCGGGCGGCCTCGGCATCCAGCCCGGAACCCCCGGCGAACGTACCCCCGGCGACCCCGTAGCTTCCGCCGGGATGACCCGGACCGCCGCCCTCGCCGCCGGCCAGGCCCTGCGGCCTCACCACACCCGGCTCACCCGCCGACTGCCCGTACCCACCGCCCCCGCCACGACCACCCGGCGAACCCGAACCGCTCCGCGCCTCGATGGCGGCACGCCGGGCGGCCTCGGCATCCAGCCCGGAACCCCCGGCGAACGTACCCCCGGCAACCCCGTAGCTTCCGCCCCCGCTACGGCCGCCGGCGCCCGGAGCGCCGACTGTCGTGCTCGCGCCCCCTGTGACCTTCGCGTCCTCCGGAGCACCGGCCGCCCCCGGCGTGTCCCGGCCGGGTACCGGGTCGTATCCGCACAGCGCCTCTTCCGCCGCCCCGGCCGCCAGCCCGGTGAGCATCACGCGCCCGTCGTCGCAGACGAGCACCGTGCGCTCGGTGATGTTGCGGTGCACCCAGCCGTGGGCGTGCAGCACCCGCAGGGCCATGAGGACGTCGGCGGCGACCTCGGCCGCGCGGTACGGCGTCAGCGGCTTCTCGGCGAGCAGCGACTCCAGTGACCGGGCCGGCACCAGTTCGCTCACTATCCACAGCGAGCCACCCTGCGCGAACACGTCGAAGACCTGGTCGAGCCGTGGGTGATCAGGGATGGACGCGGCGGCCTGCGCGGCCTCGATGGCACGCCGTACGGTCGGATCGCTGGGTCGGCGGGTGGCCGCGGACCGCGCGGTGGCGCCGCGCGCCCGACGCCCGTCCCGCGCCACGAAACCGTCCGGCAGCCCGTCCGCGTCGAGCACCTCGGCCTCGACGACCTCGGGCAACGGCACCTGCCTGACGAGGACTTCCTGCCCGCTGTATGTGTCGAAAGCGCGGGTCTCGGGCTGTTCGAACTCATCGGACGACGGCAGCGGCAGGCGGTAGCGGTCGGCGAGCACCCGCCCCGCATATTCCTCCACGATGCCTCCCCCGGCCGTCCGGCTGCTCAATTCCGTTCGCCATACGTCCCGTTCTGCATGCGTACGGTCCGCAACCACTCACGATACGTGCCGGAGGCAACTCGCAAAGAGGGGATTCGAGATCTGACGGCCTCAACTCGGAAGCGCGGGCATCACGATTTCGGCTCGAACGTCTCCGTGAAGGTCCGCCATGTCTCCTTGCGCAGCCCGCTGTCCCAATTCGACGCTTTCGCCGTGTACATGAGCCCATATCCGAGTTGGTCGTCGACGACGAACCCCCGGTCCACCGACCGGTACTTCGTCCCGCCCTCCGTGTAGGTGAACTCCCAGTCGGCCGTGTTCCAGCCGCGGTAGCCCACCTTCTCTATTCGGATCCGGTCGTACTGCGAACGCGTCATGAACTGCTCTTGGTTCTTCCAGTCCGCCACGGGATCACTCTTGGGCGTGGTGGTCCATCCGACGAGCAGCTTCTGCCCTTCGGGTCCCGCGAACCGGGCCCCCGCGGCCCCCGTGGACTCGTACTTCCACCCGGCGGGCAGTCCGATGGAGAATCCCTGCCCATTCCTGTACGTGGACACACCCGCGGACTCACCGGACGCACTCGCCGACGCACTGGCCGAATGCCCCGGGCCCGCTCCGGCGCCCGAGCCGGCCCCTGCCTCCGCGCTCTTCGTGGCGTCGGCGCTCTGCCCGCCGTCCGCACGGGTGCCCTCGTCCTTGTCCTCCTTGGTCTCGGCGGAGGAGGAGGACGTGGACGTCACCTTGCCCCCACCGCTCTTCGCCCCGCCGGCGGAACTGTCGGTGGAGTCGTCGCCCCCGAGCACGAGGGCCAGCACCACGCCGAGCACGATGACCGCGACGACCACCGCGATGATCACCAGCGTGCGCTTCGGCACCACGTCGGTGAGGGGCGCCCTGGGCACGGACCGAGGCGGCAGATCCGGCGGCGGCACCACAGGCCACCCCGAACTCCGCCCACCGGTACCGGCCCCCTGAGCCGCACTGTCACGACCCTGACCGTCCCGAGCGCCGGGAACAACGGCTCCCTGAGCAGCGTCCCCGGCCGGCTTCCCGGATTCCCTTGTACCGCCGCTCTTCGCAGCCTCGTCCGCCACACCGGCGGCAGCCACACTCCCGGAGACCGCGGTCTCGGAGACCGCGGCCCCCGCCGTCCCTCCGGCCCCGGAAACCCCGGCGGAGTCAGTGGAGTCGGCGGACTTCGTCCGCACCGCCGCCCCCGCCCCGGCACCCACCGCGACGGCCGCCTTCTTCACGGACCGGAACGCCCCCCGGAACCGCTCGCCGGCGTCCTCGCCCCGCTTGCCCCCGGAGCCCGAGTCGGCAGAACTCCCGCTCTCCGCGCTCTTGTCCGCCCGCTCGTTCCTGCCGGGGACGGGGGGCAACGGCACGACCTTCGTGACGTCCACCGGCTCCGGCTCGACCTGCTTGCGCTGGGGCGCGTGGATCACCGCGTTGAGCATCGCGCGCGCACCGGCGTCGTCGAGCCGCTTGGCGGGATCCTTGGTGAGCAGGCCGTAGATCACGTCCTTCAGCGGGCCCGCGTTCTTCGGCTCCTCCAGCTGCTCCGTCATCACGGCGGTCAGCGTCGCGATCGCGGACCCCTTGTCGTACGGCGGCACACCCTCGACCGACGCGTACAGCAGGCCGCCGAGGGACCAGAGGTCGGCAGCCGGGCCGGGCTTGTGGCCGCGGGCCCGCTCCGGCGAGATGTAGGAGGGAGCGCCGACGAGCATCCCGGTCGAGGTGATCGACGGGTCGCCCTCGACCTGCGCGATACCGAAGTCGGTGAGGACGACCCGGCCGTCCTCCGACATCAGCACGTTCGACGGCTTCACGTCGCGGTGCAGGATGCCCTCACGGTGCGCGGACCTGAGCACGTCGAGAATCGCGAGGCCCACCTCGGCCGCGCGCCGCGGCTCCAGCAGCCCGTCCTCACGGATGACCTCGGCGAGCGACTTGCCCTCGACGAGCTCCATCACGATCCACGGCCGGTCGTCCTCCTCGACCACGTCGAAGACGGTCACGGCACTGTTGTTGCGGATCCGCGCGATCGCCTTGGCCTCGCGCAGTGTCCGCGTGATCAGACGCCGCTTCTCCTCCTCGTCGATGCTCCCCGGGAACCGCAGCTCCTTGACAGCGACCGTCCGGCCGAGGGTCTCGTCCTCCGCCCGCCAGACCGTGCCCATGCCGCCGCGGCCGAGGACTCCTCCCAGCCGGTACCGCCCGGCGAGGAGACGCTCACTCCTGTCCTGACGGGATGCTCCCGCCCGCTCCGCCTCCGACATGCGTCCCCTCATGCAACCCGCCCTGACAGAGCCTCCATTGTCCCTCACCCGACAACCGGCCGATGCCCCGGGTGCCCCTCGGGACGGACGGCGGCCCGTGGGAAGGAAGACCGCGTGAAGCAGACGATCCGCCGCCCGACCTGCTGCCACTGTCTTCCCCCCTCCCGATTGAACACGGACGCGAGCGCGGACCCCGGCCTCGAACCGGCCCGGTTCGCCGCCGAGTTCTCGCTCCGCACCCCGTAGAACGGACGGGTGCCGAGCAAAGATCCCAGCTCACGACACTCGTTCGAGTGACGCCCGGGAGTTCGAGAGGTGCGGCAAGGAAGCCGCCGGAAGTCCGAAACCCGCGGTTCGCGACCGGGAGTTGCGGAGGCGTCAGAGCGGCACGATGTCCGGCGCACCCAACCGCGCGGCGTCCGCCGTCAGGTCGTCGGGCTGCCGCTGCGACTCACGCTCCGCCTCCACCCGCTTGTCGTAGTGCTCCACCTCACGCTCGATCTGGTCCTTGTCCCAGCCGAGGACGGGCGCCATCAGCTCCGCCGCCTCCCGGGAACTGCGCGTCCCCCGGTCGAACGTCTCGATCGAGATCCGGGTCCGCCGCGTCAGCACGTCGTCGAGATGCCGCGCCCCCTCGTGCGAGGCCGCGTACACGACCTCCGCCCGCAGATAGTCCTCCGCCGACTGCAGCGGCTCGCCGAGCGAGGAGTCCGCGGCGATCAGGTCGAGGACCTCCTGCGCCAGTGAGCCGTACCGGTTCAGCAGGTGCTCCACGCGCACCACATGGAGGCCGGTGCGCGCGGCCGTCCGCGCCCGGGCGTTCCACAGCGCGCGGTAGCCCTCGGCGCCCAGCAGCGGCACGTCCTCCGTCACGCACTCGGCGACCCGCTGGTCGAGCCCGTGCACCGCCGCGTCGACCGCGTCCTTCGCCATCACCCGGTACGTCGTGTACTTGCCGCCCGCCACGACCACGAGGCCCGGCACCGGGTGCGCCACGGTGTGCTCGCGCGACAGTTTGCTGGTGGCGTCGGACTCACCGGCGAGCAGGGGCCGCAGGCCCGCGTACACGCCCTGGACGTCGTCCCTCGTCAGCGGCACCGCGAAGACCGAGTTCACGTGCTCCAGCAGATAGTCGATGTCCGCGCTGGACGCGGCCGGGTGGGCCTTGTCCAGGTCCCAGTCGGTGTCCGTCGTCCCGACGATCCAGTGCCGGCCCCACGGGATCACGAACAGCACGGACTTCTCGGTGCGCAGGATCAGCCCGGTCGTCGAGTGGATCCGGTCCTTGGGGACGACCAGATGGATGCCCTTGGACGCCCGAACGTGGAACTGGCCTCGCTCGCCGACCATTCCCTGGGTGTCGTCGGTCCACACCCCGGTGGCGTTGACGATCTGCCGGGCGCGGATCTCGTACTCCCCGCCGCCCTCGACATCCTGTACCCGGGCGCCGACGACCCGCTCCCCCTCACGCAGGAAGCCGGTCACCCGCGCGCGGTTGGCGACCTTCGCGCCGTACGCCGCCGCCGTGCGCACCAGGGTGGCCACGAAGCGGGCGTCATCCATCTGTGCGTCGTAGTACTGCAACGCTCCGACCAGCGCGTCCTTCTTCAAGGCGGGCGCGACACGCAGGGCGTGACGGCGGCTCAGGTGACGGTGGCGCGGCAGGCCCCGCCCGTGCCCGCGGGCCATCGACATGGCGTCGTAGAGCGCGACGCCCGCTCCGGCGTACAGCCGCTCCCAGCCCTGGTGCTGAAGCGGATACAGGAACGCCACCGGCTTCACCAGGTGCGGTGCGAGCCGTTCCAGCAACAGCCCGCGTTCCTTCAACGCCTCCCGCACGAGGGCGAAGTCGAGCATCTCCAGATAGCGCAGTCCGCCGTGGATGAGCTTGCTGGACCTGCTCGACGTGCCCGACGCCCAGTCACGGGCCTCCACCAGGCCCGTGGACAGGCCGCGGGTCACGGAGTCGAGCGCGGTGCCCGCACCGACCACACCCGCGCCCACCACCAGCACGTCCAGCTCACGCTCGGCCATTGCTGCCAGTGACTCGGCGCGCTGCGCCGGTCCCAGTGCCGCTGTCCTCATCGCTGCCTCCTGCTGTCGGTCACGCCGGCCGCTTCCGTACGGCCGGCCGACTGTGTCCCGCCGTACGGAAGCGTCTGCCCGAATCCCCTGCCCGAATTCTGACCGGGTTGCCCGACTTCGGCCACCACCCGCCCTCAGCCTGTGGACAACCCACACAGAAACACCTGTGGAAACTCGCCCACCCAATCACGCATATCGGTCATATTTACTCCTAGTCTGACATTGCGCTCGCTCGTTCTGTCCACAGGGCTTGCGCACCTGTCCCGCTTCGGCTACTGGGAAGGACGGCCCACGCATGCCCGCAGATCTCGCCGTCATCGGACTCGGACATCTCGGCCTGCCGCTGGCCCAGGCCGCCGTCGCCGCCGGCATCCCCACCCTCGGGTACAAGACCGGCCCGGAGGCCGGTTCCCTGACCGCCGCCGAGCTGCGCCGGATGCTCTCCGGGGGCTTCCGGACGGCCGCCGGCCCCGCCGAGCTCGGTCGCGTACGCACCGCCGTCATCTGCGCCCCCACGCCGCGCGGCGCGGACGGCACGCTCGACCTCAGCCAGGTGGAGGCAGCCGCCCGCACCCTCGCCGCCCGTCTGCGCCAGCACACCACGGTGATCCTGGAGTCGCCCGTGCAGCCGGGCACGACGGAGGAGTTCCTGCGCCCCCTCCTCGAAGAGGGCTCCGGACTGCAGGCGGGCCGCGACTTCCACCTCGCCTACTCCCCCAGCCGCGTCGACCCCGGCAACCGCGACTTCACCCCCGCCAACACCCCGAAGGTCATCGGCGGCCTCACCCCCGCCTGCACCGAGTCGGCCGCCGCCTTCTACGCCCGGCTCACCGACAAGGTGGTACGCGCGCGTGGACCCCGGGAAGCGGAGACCGTGCAACTCCTGGAGACCAACTTCCGGCACGTCAACATCGCCCTCGTCAACGAGATGGCCGTCCTCTGCCACGACCTCGGCGTCGACCTGTGGGACGTCATCCGCTGTGCGGAGACCAAGCCGTTCGGTTTCCAGGCCTTCCGCCCGGGCCCCGGCGTCGGCGGCCACGCCACCCCCCAGGACCTGCGGAGCCACACCGGCCGCACCCTGCGCATGGTGGAACTCGCCCAACAGGTCAACAATCACATGCCCCAGTACGTCATCCAGCGCGCGGCCACTCTCCTGAACGAGCACGGCAAGTCGGCCCGAGGCGCCCGCGTGCTGCTTCTCGGCGTCACCTACAAGCCCGACCTCGCCGACCTACAGGGCTCCCCCGCCCAGGAGATCGCGATCCGCCTGATGGAACTGGGCGCCGCCGTCAGCTACCACGACCCCCACGTCCCCTCCTGGAGTGTCCTGGACCGCCCCCTCCCGCGCGCGGACTCCCTCTACGAGGCGGCAGCCGACGCCGACCTGACGATCCTTCTCCAGCAGCACCGCACGTACGACCTCCAGGGGCTGTCGGTGAAGGCGCAGCTGCTGCTGGACACACGGGGGGCCACGCCTACGGGGGCGGCGCATCGGTTGTGAAGGGGGGCGCGTGCGGGTGGCTGCGCCTCCTGGGACGGTGGCGCGGGGAACGCTTGCGTCGGTAGCGTACGAAGTGGAGGCCAACGCAGCCGGGAAGCGTTTTACTGCGGCGGGCTCCTGGATGGGTTACGGGTGTCCGCCCCTACTTCTCTTAGGGGTGGCCGCTCACCATCCGTAGGTCCGCAAGATGCACCATCTACGATACCGGGCCGCCCAACGGCAAACCCGGTACCGTACAAAGAGGTGGAGCCCACCGCAGCGGTCACTGCGGCAGGCTCCTGAAAAGTGAACGGAGTGTCCACCCCTAGTGCTCTTGGGGGTGGCCGCTCACTTTCCGTATGTCCACAAGAGACACCTCCTCCGGAACTTGACCGCCCGAAGACGGATCCGATCCCAGCGGGTGGGCTTGCGGTGACGACCCATGGGCGCCCCCTCCCCCGACGCCGCCCATAGACCCGGTAGGCGGCTTGCTGGAACTCGGGCCGGGCCCCGATGGGCGGGGGTCCGGAACCATGTCCCTGGAAGGGGGCGCTCCAGAGAACTGGGGCGCCGACACACGCTAGCGGCCTTGCCACCCTTGATCGGCCCGCGTTCGCCCCGAAAGGAACCGTGCGCCCCCCTCCCGCAAAGCAAGCCCCACCAGGCCCACTTGGACACGCGGAGGGGCCCGGCCACCCCCACGGGTAACCGGGCCCCTCCCTCAGCTCAGGCCGAGCGCAGCGTCACCTCAGCGCATGTGCGTCGAGTCCGCCACCGTCACCTCAATGCGCTGGAACTCCTTGAGGTCGCTGTAGCCGGTGGTCGCCATGGCGCGGCGCAGGGCGCCGAAGAAGTTCATCGACCCGTCGGGGATGTGCGAGGGGCCCAAGAGGACCTCCTCGATCGTGCCGACCGTGCCGAGGTCGACCTTCTTGCCGCGCGGCAGCTCCTCGTTGACGGCCTCCATGCCCCAGTGGTGGCCCTTGCCGGGCGCGTCCGTGGCGCGGGCCAGCGGGGAGCCCATCATCACGGCGTCGGCGCCGCAGGCGATGGCCTTGGGGAGGTCGCCGGACCAGCCGACGCCGCCGTCGGCGATCACGTGCACGTACCGGCCGCCGGACTCGTCCATGTAGTCGCGGCGGGCGGCGGCCACATCGGCGACCGAGGTGGCCATCGGGACCCGGATGCCGAGCACGTTGCGCGTGGTGTGCGCGGCGCCGCCGCCGAAGCCGACGAGCACGCCGGCCGCGCCGGTGCGCATCAGGTGCAGGGCCGCGGTGTACGTGGCGCAGCCGCCGACGATCACCGGGACGTCCAGCTCGTAGATGAACTGCTTCAGGTTCAGCGGTTCGGCCGCACTGGAGACGTGCTCCGCGGAGACCGTCGTACCGCGGATGACGAAGATGTCCACGCCGGCGTCGACGACGGCCTTGGAGAACTGGGCCGTGCGCTGCGGGGAGAGCGCGGCGGCGGTGACCACGCCCGAGTCGCGCACCTCCTTGATGCGCGCGCCGATCAGCTCCTCCTTGATGGGAGCCGCGTAGATCTCCTGGAGGCGGCGGGTCGCGGTGTCCACGTCCAGCTCGGCGATCTCGTCGAGGAGCGGCTCCGGGTCCTCGTACCGCGTCCAGAGGCCTTCGAGGTTCAGGACGCCGAGGCCGCCCAGCTCGCCGATGCGGATCGCGGTGGCCGGGGAGACGATTGAGTCCATGGGTGCCGCCAGGAAGGGCAGCTCGAAGCGGTAGGCGTCGATCTGCCAGGCGATCGAGACCTCCTTCGGGTCGCGCGTACGACGGCTCGGGACGACGGCGATGTCGTCGAAGGCGTACGCCCTACGGCCGCGCTTGCCGCGCCCGATCTCGATCTCAGTCACGTGTGTGGCCTTTCCATCCTTGGTTCTGCGCCTCCCAGTATCCCCGACGGGCACGACGAAGGCGGTCCCGGAGTACCTCCGGGACCGCCTCTCGCACGTCCGGCTACTGCTCGCGCCTACTTGCGGCTGTAGTTGGGCGCCTCGACCGTCATCTGGATGTCGTGCGGGTGGCTCTCCTTGAGACCCGCCGACGTGATGCGGACGAAACGGCCCTTGGTCTCCATCTCACCGACGGTGGCCGCGCCCACATACCCCATCGTCTGGCGCAGACCGCCGACGAGCTGGTGCAGCACGTTGGCCAGCGGACCGCGGTAGGGCACCTGGCCCTCGATGCCCTCGGGGACGAGCTTGTCGTCGGAACCGACGTCGGCCTGGAAGTAGCGGTCCTTGGAGTACGACTTCGCCTGGCCGCGCGACTGCATGGCACCCAGCGAGCCCATGCCGCGGTACGACTTGAACTGCTTGCCGTTGATGAACTGCAGCTCGCCCGGGGACTCCTCGCAGCCGGCCAGGAGGCTGCCCAGCATCACCGAGTCGGCACCGGCGGCGAGCGCCTTGCCGATGTCGCCGGAGTACTGCAGGCCACCGTCACCGATCACCGGGATACCGGCGACGCGGGCCGCGAGGGCGGCCTCGTAGATGGCCGTCACCTGCGGTACGCCGATGCCGGCGACCACGCGGGTGGTGCAGATGGAGCCGGGGCCGACGCCCACCTTGATGCCGTCGACGCCCGCGTCGATCAGGGCCTGGGCGCCGTCGCGCGTGGCCACGTTGCCGCCGATCACGTCGACGTGGACGCTCGACTTGATCTTCGACATCCAGCTCAGGGCGTTGCTGTTGTGCCCGTGCGAGGTGTCGACGACGAGGAAGTCCACGCCCGCCTCGGCGAGCCCCTGGGCACGCTCCAGTGCTTCGGGGCTGGCGCCGACGGCCGCGCCGACCAGCAGCCGGCCCTCGGAGTCCTTGGCGGCGCTCGGGTACTTCTCGGCCTTGACGAAGTCCTTGACCGTGATCAGGCCCTTGAGGAGACCGGAGTCGTCGACCAGGGGAAGCTTCTCGATCTTGTGGCGGCGCAGCAGCTCCATGGCCTCGGTGCCGGAGATGCCGACCTTGCCGGTGACCAGCGGCATCGGCGTCATGACCTCGCGGACCTGCCGCGAGCGGTCGGTCTCGAAGGCCATGTCGCGGTTGGTGACGATGCCGAGGAGCTTGCCGTTGGCGTCGGTCACCGGGACTCCGCTGATGCGGAACTTGGCACACAGCGCGTCGGCCTCGCCCAGCGTCGCGTCCGGGTGCACCGTGATCGGGTCGGTGACCATCCCGGACTCGGAGCGCTTCACGAGGTCGACCTGGTTGACCTGGTCCTCGATGGAGAGGTTGCGGTGCAGCACGCCCACGCCACCCTGCCGGGCCATGGCGATCGCCATGCGCGACTCGGTCACCTTGTCCATCGCCGCGGAGAGCAGCGGGATGTTGACGCGCACGTTGCGGGAGATGCGGGACGAGGTGTCGACAGCGTTGGGCAGCACTTCCGATGCGCCCGGCAGCAGCAGCACGTCGTCGTAGGTCAGCCCGAGTGTCGCGAATTTGGCGGGCACTCCGTCGACGTTCGCAGTCATGACACCTTCCCCAAAGCCTTGATCGGTGCGGATGTCCATGCTAACGGGAAGCACGGGTCCCGAATTCCACGGTGCGAGCTGCCCCGGGGCTTCGTATGTTCGTACGGAGTCGTCCGTTCGTACGGAGTCGGTGCTCCGACCGTTCACCCAGGGCCGGGAAGAGACCGTTCACCCAGGGCCGGGGAAAGGGGTCCGCCGCCGCGGCTCCTACTGTTCTGCCAGCGCCCGGAGCCGGCTCAGCGCGCGGTGCTGGGCCACGCGCACCGCGCCGGGTGACATTCCCAACATCTGGCCCGTCTCCTCCGCGGTGAGGCCCACCGCGATGCGCAGCAGGAGCAGTTCGCGCTGGTTCTCGGGAAGGTTGGCCATGAGTTTCTTGGCCCATTCGGCGTCGCTGCTGAGGAGGGCGCGTTCCTCCGGGCCCAGGGAGTCGTCGGGGCGTTCCGGCATCTCGTCCGAGGGGACCGCCGTCGAACCCGGGTGGCGCATCGCGGCGCGCTGGAGGTCGGCGACCTTGTGCGCGGCGATCGCGAAGACGAACGCCTCGAACGGGCGTCCGGTGTCGCGGTAGCGCGGCAGGGCGAGGAGTACGGCGACGCAGACCTCCTGCGCCAGGTCCTCCACGAAGTGCCGCGCGTCGCCGGGCAGTCGGGACAGCCGAGTACGGCAGTAGCGCAGGGCGAGAGGGTGGACATGGGCGAGCAGGTCGTGCGTCGCCTGCTCGTCGCCGTCGACGGCGCGGTGGACGAGACCACCAATCACCCCATGGGTATAAGCCGCCTCGTCGTCACGCATCGGACCATGGTGCCTTGGCGCCGCTCTCTCCGTGGCACCGCGTCCGTTGTTGTGCACCGAAGCGTTATGAGCAGGTGCGCCGGAACTCATCTCCTGCGCCCTCCCCTTCCGCTCGACCGACTCGTCCCCGAGGAACTCCACACCTCAAGGATGCGGCATCCGCGCCGAAACGAGGAGCGGGCATCCGGCGGGCCGTTCTGCGACCCCCGCCCACCTTGCGGTGGGCGGGGACTTCTCCACCCCCGGCGAGGTCCACTTAACGGACCAGACCCCACCGGAAACCGAGCGCCACCGCGTGTGCTCGGTCCGAGGCGCCGAGCTTCTTGAACAGGCGCCTGGCGTGCGTCTTCACCGTGTCCTCGGAGAGGAACAGTTCGCGTCCGATCTCCGCGTTCGACCGGCCGTGGCTCATGCCTTCCAGGACCTGGATCTCGCGCGCGGTGAGCGTGGGCGCCGCGCCCATCTCGGCCGAGCGCAGCCGGCGCGGCGCGAGCCGCCAGGTCGGGTCGGCCAGCGCCTGCGTCACCGTGGCCCGCAGTTCGGCGCGCGAGGCGTCCTTGTGCAGATAGCCGCGGGCCCCGGCGGCGACGGCGAGCGCCACGCCGTCCAGGTCCTCGGCGACGGTGAGCATGATGATGCGTGCTCCGGGGTCGGCGGACAGCAGCCGCCGGACCGTCTCGACGCCGCCCAGACCGGGCATGCGTACGTCCATCAGAATCAGGTCCGAACGGTCGGCACCCCAGCGGCGGAGGACTTCCTCGCCGTTGGCCGCCGTGGTCACGCGCTCGACACCGGGCACGGTCGCGACCGCGCGGCGGAGCGCCTCTCGGGCAAGCGGGGAGTCGTCGCAGACGAGGACGGATGTCATGGCCGCCCTCCGCAGCTGATGCGCGTCACCTTGAGCCTCCAGGCTGGTACATATCGTCACCTGTGCGGTTGACGCTCGACCGAATTTCCCGGCAGTGGGTACTGCCGCCCGTTCGAGCGCTTGTCCCTCCAACCGCCTCGCACTCTCAACGATGGTCACTCGAAAGAGTTACGGGGCCGTGTGTCGTCTTCGGCACTCTACGTGAGGGCCCGCACACGGTGCAGACATGCGCAACAGACCCTCAAGCTTTCAACACAACCTATGCCCCATTCAGACGTTTTTCTTCCCTTTTATTGGTGTCTGAGGCTAGATTCGCAATGAGTCATATTTTCATCTCCTTAGATCGTAGTTGTACGGTCAGGGGCAACAACTCAGCCCAGAACGGCAACAAGGGGACACGCAATGGCAGATTTCTCCCGCCTTCCCGGTCCGAACGCGGACCTCTGGGACTGGCAGCTCCTCGCGGCCTGCCGTGGGGTCGACAGCTCGCTCTTCTTCCATCCGGAAGGAGAGCGCGGTGCGGCACGGAGCGCTCGCGAGAACTCGGCCAAGGAGGTCTGCATGAGATGCCCGGTCCGCGCACAGTGCGCGGCGCACGCGCTGGCGGTGCGTGAGCCCTACGGCGTGTGGGGCGGATTGACCGAGGACGAGCGCGAAGAGCTGATGGGACGCGCGCGCAATCGACTGGTGTCGGCGTCGGCCGGTGGCGGGGACTTCGGTTCGAACAACTGAAGGAACGTTTCTTCCCGGGCCGGGCCCGCCTCAGTCCCGCGTCGCCGCCCGCGCCAACTGGTCCAGCGTCGCCGCCACCGCCGGCACCTGCGCCAGATCGGGCAGGGTCAGCGCGACGATCTCCCGCCGTACCGCCGGTTCCAACGTCACCGTGCGCGCACCCCGCGGCCGTACGGACTCGATGGCGAGCTGGGGCAGGACCGCCACGCCCAGACCCGCGCCCACCAGCCCGATCACCGCGGGGTAGTCGTCGGTCGCGAAGTCGATACGCGGGGTGAAGCCCGCGCTCTCGCAGGCCTCGACGAGCTGGCCCCGGCAGCGCGGGCAGCCGGCGATCCACGACTCGGCAGCGAGTTCGCCGAGGGCGACAGACTCGGCGCGGGACAGCCGGTGACCTTCGGGGACGAGGCCGACGAGCCGGTCGGTGAGGAGGGGGCGGACCACCAGGTCGTCCCACTCGCCGGCGCCGGCCGCACCCTCGTACCGGAAGGCGAGGGCCACGTCGCAGTCGCCCTGGCGCAGCATTTCGACGGAGTGCGGGGGTTCGGCCTCCTCCAGGGAGACCCGGGTGCCGGGGTGGGCTGCGCGCAGGGCGGCCAGCGCTGTCGGGACGAGGGTGGAGCTGCCGCTGGGGAAGGAGACCAGCCGGACCCGGCCCGCCCGCAGACCGGCGATCGCGGCGACCTCCTCCTCCGCCGCCGTGAGGCCCGAGAGGATGCCGGCCGCGTGTCGCACCAGGGCCTCGCCCGCCTGGGTCAGGCGCATCTCGCGCCCGCTGCGGATGAGCAGCGGGGTGCCGACCGAGGCTTCCAGCGCCTTCATCTGCTGGCTCACGGCGGGCTGGGTGCAGCCCAGTTCGCGGCCCGCCGCCGAGAAGGAGCCGGTGGTGGCCACGGCGCGCAGGACACGGAGATGACGGGCTTCGATCATTTTTCGATCATAAGTGAACCTTGGGTATTTTGACGAATAATGCGTCGACGCTTTGGGCAGGAGTGACTTAGCGTGTGGTCGTGGTCATGAATGTGGTGTCGAAGTGACGAGTGCGGGGGCGAGTGCGTGATGAAGGTGTTGTCCGTGAACGTGGGTCGTGCGCAGTCCGTGCCGTACACGGATCATCCGCAGGGCACCGGTATCGACAAACGGCCGGTGGACGGGCCGGTTCGGGTCGCGGCGCCCGGGCCCAAGGGGATCGGCGGCAGCGGTCTGGCCGGGGACACGGTGTGTTCGAAGCAGCACCACGGCGGCGACGAACAGGCGATGTACGCGGTCGCGCGCGAGGATCTCGACGAATGGGAGCGCGAGCTGGGCCGCCCGCTGCGCGACGGGATGTTCGGCGAGAACGTCACCACCCGGGGCCTCGACGTGTCCGGCGCGCTGATCGGCGAGCGCTGGCGGATCGGGTCCGAGGTGATCCTGGAGGTCAGCAGCGGGCGTATCCCCTGTGTGACGTTTCAGGGCCATCTGGGTGAGAAAAGATGGGTGAAACGGTTCACGGAGCGGGGTGCGCCGGGTGCCTATCTTCGGGTGATCGAGTCGGGCGCGATACAGGCGGGCGACCCGGTCGACATCGTGCACCGGCCCGATCACGACGTGACGGTCGCCCTGTACTTCCGGGCGCTGACCATCGAGCGGGCACTGCTGCCACGGCTGCTCACGGCCGGTGCGGCGCTGCATTCCGAGGCGGCGACGGCGGTTCGCGAGTATGTGAAGAAGCACGGCTGACGCGCTGGGGCGGCACGGCTGCTGACAAGGGACTACGCCGGGGCCCCGTGCGGGGGCTTCACGATCGGGAGGGAGCGTGCAGGAGGGCGGACGAGCGCGGTCGGGGTCACTAATCTTGCGCCATGACAACGGCTCTGATTACGGGATCGACCGCGGGAATCGGTGCCGCGTTCGCGCGGCGGCTGGCGGCCGACGGCCACAACCTCGTCCTGGTGGCGCGCGACGCCAAGCGGCTCGGCGAGCAGGCGACCGAACTGCACGACCGGCACGGCATCGAGGCGGAGGTGCTGAGCGCCGACCTCGCGACGGACGCCGGCATCGAGGCGGTGGCCGCTCGTCTCGGCGATCGCAAGAATCCCGTCGACCTGCTGGTGAACAACGCCGGCTTCGGCAACAAGGGCCGCTATCTCGACGTGTCGATGGCGGACGAGCTGAAAATGCTCAAGGTGCACTGCGAGGCGGTGCTGCGGCTGACCAGTGCGGCGGCCGAGGCCATGCGGGAGCGGGGGCGCGGGGGTGTCGTCAATGTGGCGTCCGTCGCCGCCTTCGTGCCGCGGGGTACGTACGGGGCGTCGAAGGCGTGGGTCGTGCAGTTCACCCAGGGGGCGGCGAAGGACCTGGCGGGGAGCGGGGTGCGGCTGATGGCGCTGGCTCCCGGTTTCGTGCGCACGGAGTTCCACGAGCGGGCCGGGATGGGGACCGACAACATCCCGAACTGGATGTGGCTGGACGCGGACAAGTTGGTGGCCGCGGCGCTCGCCGATCTGTCCCGGGGCAAGTCGCTGTCGATTCCGGATCCGCGTTACAAGGCGCTGATGGGAGTGGTGAAGGTGACGCCCAGGGCGCTGCTCGGCGGGATCTCGTCGAAGACGGGGCGGAAGTACGGGCCTCGGTGAGATCTGTACCGGTCTTGGTGGAGGAGGTGGTGCCGCGGCTCCGGTGGGAGTATGGAGAGAGGTACCGGACCCAGGGGGGCCGGAGGCGGCGCCATGACATTCGTACAGCTGATTGACTGCAGAACCAGTCGGTTCGACGAGATGAACCGGCTGATGGACTCCTGGGTGGAACAGACCAGGGGGAAGCGGAGCGCGACGCACACGCTGATGGGCAAGGATCTCTCGGACTCGTCGCACTTCGTCGAGATCGTGGAGTTCCCGTCGTACGAGGAGGCGATGCGGAACTCGAACCTTCCCGAGACCGACAGGATCTTCCGGGAGATGGTCGCCCTGTGCGACGAGATGCCGACGTTCACGGATCTGGACGTGGTGCGGGACGAGCAGTTGTGCGCGGACACCGCGCGGCGGTTCTTCGAGGTGATCGCCACCCATGGTGAACTGCCCCCGCTCAACGACCTGTTCGTGGAGAGCTACCACGACCACGACCCGTCCAACGAGCAGGATGTCGTCGGGCTGGACGCGGCCCGGCGCGAGATGCAGATGTGGCGCGAGGGCTTCGACTTCGCGTTCACCGTGCACGAGCAGATCGCCCAGGGTGACCGGGTCTGCACGCGGTGGACGTGGAACGGGACCCAGCGGGGCGATTTCCTCGGGATTCCCAACAGTGGCAGGAAGGCCTCGATGACCGGCGCGACCATCCACCGGTTCGACACGAACGGGAAGATCGCCGAGGGCTGGTGGGAGTACGACCGGCTGGGGCTGATGGGACAGCTCGGAGTGCTGGACTCGCTGGAGCAGTAGAGAGCAGCAGAGGGCAGAGCAGTTGGGGCGCGTGCGTACGGGGATCATCTGACCGCCCGCGAAGGGAGAAACCCCCCGTTCCAGCCAGGAACGGGGGGTTTCTTCGTGCCGCGTGAGCTGTTGGCTCAGTGGGAGTGGCCGTGACCGTGGCCACCGGCGGCCGACTCTTCCTCTTCCTTCTTCTCGACGACCAGGGTCTCGGTCGTGAGGAGGAGGGAGGCGATCGAGGCCGCGTTCTCCAGGGCGGAGCGGGTGACCTTGACCGGGTCGATGACGCCCTGCTTGACCAGGTCGCCGTACTCGCCGGTCGCGGCGTTGAAGCCCTGGCCCTTGTCGAGCTCGGCGACCTTGGCGGTGATGACGTAACCCTCCAGGCCGGCGTTCTCGGCGATCCAGCGCAGCGGCTCGACGGCGGCCTTGCGGACGACCGCGACACCCGTCGCCTCGTCGCCGGTCTTGCCGAGGTTGCCCTCGAGGATCTTCACGGCGTGGACGAGCGCGGAGCCACCACCGGAGACGATGCCCTCTTCGACCGCGGCGCGGGTCGCGGAGATGGCGTCCTCGAGACGGTGCTTCTTCTCCTTCAGCTCCACCTCGGTGGCGGCGCCGACCTTGATTACGCACACGCCGCCGGCCAGCTTCGCGAGGCGCTCCTGGAGCTTCTCGCGGTCCCAGTCGGAGTCGGTGTTCTCGATCTCGGCCTTGATCTGGTTGACCCGGCCGGCCACGGCACCCTTGTCGCCACCGCCGTCGACGATGACCGTGTCGTCCTTCGAGATGGTGACGCGGCGGGCGGTGCCCAGCACGTCGAGGCCGACCTGGTCGAGCTTGAGGCCGACCTCCTCGGCGATGACCTCGGCGCCGGTGAGCGCGGCCATGTCGCCGAGCATCGCCTTGCGGCGGTCACCGAAGCCGGGGGCCTTGACCGCGACCGCGTTGAAGGTGCCGCGGATCTTGTTCACGACCAGGGTCGACAGGGCCTCGCCCTCGACGTCCTCGGCGATGATCAGCAGCGGCTTGGAGGAGTTGGTCTGGATGACCTTCTCCAGCAGCGGCAGCAGGTCCTGGATGGAGCCGATCTTGCCCTGGTGGATCAGGATGTACGGGTCGTCGAGGACGGCCTCCATACGCTCCTGGTCGGACACCATGTACGGGGACAGGTAGCCCTTGTCGAAGGCCATGCCCTCGGTGAAGTCCAGCTCCAGGCCGAAGGTGTTGGACTCCTCGACGGTGATGACACCGTCCTTGCCGACCTTGTCCATCGCCTCGGCGATGAGCTCGCCGACCTGTGTGTCCTGCGCGGAGAGCGCGGCCACGGCGGCGATGTCGGACTTCTCCTCGATCGGGCGGGCGGTCGCGAGGAGTTCCTCGGACACAGCCTTGACCGCCGCGTCGATGCCCTTCTTCAGGGCGGCCGGGGAGGCGCCGGCGGCGACGTTCTTCAGGCCCTCGCGGACGAGCGCCTGGGCCAGCACGGTGGCGGTGGTCGTACCGTCACCCGCGATGTCGTTGGTCTTGGTCGCCACCTCCTTCACCAGCTGGGCGCCGAGGTTCTCGTACGGGTCGTCGAGCTCGACCTCGCGGGCGATGGTGACGCCGTCGTTGGTGATGGTGGGAGCGCCGAACTTCTTGTCGATGACGACGTTGCGGCCCTTGGGGCCGATCGTCACCTTGACAGTGTCGGCAAGCTTGTTGACGCCGCGCTCAAGGGCGCGACGGGCGTCCTCGTCGAACTTCAGGATCTTCGCCATAGGAGCGGTTCAGCCCTCTCGGAAAACTTGGGTGAACGAACCGCGCCCCCGGCACCCGGCTTGTTGAGAGTCGCGGGGGCCAGGGGCGCAGTTCACTGCAATGCTGTTAAAACCGGGTGAATTACTTCTCTACGATCGCGAGCACGTCGCGAGCCGAGAGGACGAGGTACTCCTCGCCGTTGTACTTCACCTCGGTGCCGCCGTACTTGCTGTACAGCACGATGTCGCCGGTCTTCACGTCGAGCGGAAGCCGCTCGCCGTTCTCGAAGCGGCCCGGGCCAACAGCCAGGACGACGCCCTCCTGGGGCTTCTCCTTGGCAGTGTCCGGAATGACCAGGCCAGAGGCCGTGGTCTGCTCAGCTTCGAGCGGCTGGACCACAATGCGGTCCTCGAGCGGCTTGATGGCAACCTTGGAGCTGGTGGTCGTCACGATCCGACCTCCCCCTTCGGAGATCTCACGGGGTTAACTGTCTGAGGTGGCGACCAGGTCGATCCGTCGTCGCGGGTGCCGGACCTGCCCGTCGCTATTGGCACTCTCCAGTGGGGAGTGCCAGACCTGAGACTATGACTGCGATTAGCACTCGGTCAAGCGGAGTGCCAATCGCGTCGTCGGTCGTGCGGGGTTTCCGGTGCTCGTGGGACGTGGCGAAGGGGGTCGAAGACAGGGTGGCGATGCGGCTGCGTCCGGGCGAGACCGAGGCCGTCGGCTGGCGCGTGGTGGCCGTGCCCGACGCCGTCCGGCAGCTGCGCGATGCGACGCCGGACGTCACCGGACGTCCCCGGGTGATCGCGATCGACGGCCGGGGCGGCGCCGGCAAGACGACCCTGGCCGAGCTGCTGCGCGGCGCGGCGCCCGGCTCCGCCGTCGTGCACACCGATGACATCGCCTGGAACCACGCCTGCTTCGACTGGGGCGCCGTGCTCGTCGAGAACGTCCTGCGCCCCCTGCACCGGGGTGAGGCGGTGGGCTTCCGCCCCGACGCCTGGATCCGGCACGACCGGCCCGGATCGATCACCGTCCCCGCCGGTGGCGACTTCGTCTGGGTCGAGGGCACGGGCATCATCCGCGAGGAGCTCGCCCCGTGGCTGGACGCCTCGGTGTGGATGCAGGGTGACCTCGACGAGCAGCAGCGCCTGTTGGCCGTCCGCGACGGTGATTCCCCCGAGCAGCGGGAGCACGTGGCGAACTGGCTGCTGGAGGAACTGCCGTTCATGCTGCGCGAACAGCCGTGGGCCCGGGCCACCATGATCGTCGCCGGCCCTCCGCAGACCGACCACGACCACGACCCGGGCACCGAGCTGGTCGTCGCCCCGCCGACCGGCCCCTGAGGCCACCTCTGGACCGGCTCGACCCCGGACGTCAGAGGTAGTCCTCCAGGCGGCCCACGCCGAGCCCCCTCTCCTGGACCTCGCGGAGCAGCCTCACCGTCCGCTCGACCAGGGGAGTGCCGTCCAGGTCGTCGTCCGGGCCCACCAGGAGGATGTCGCCCGCCCGGAGGCGCTCCCCCTCGGTCCACAGGACCACCGTCGAGACCCCGCAGTCCCCGGCCGCCCTCAGGGTGGTCGGGTCGTAGGTGCCGTAGGGCGGGCGGAAGAGGCGGGGGCGGAGGCCGAAGCGTTCCCGGAGTTTGTCCTGCTGGCCGCAGATCTCGGCGCGCTGGCCGGCGTACGGCAGGCCTCGTAGGGACTGGTGGTCCAGGGTGTGGTTCTGGATGTTCGCGCCGACCTCGCGCAGGCGGGCGAAGTGTGCGTAGCCCGGGCCCACGACGCTGTCCGTGAGGAACATGCTGACCGGGAGCCGCAGTTCGCGTACCAGGTCGACGAACCGGGGGTCGCGTTCGGCGCCGTCGTCGTAGGTGAGGAAGACGACCTTGTCGTGGGTCGGGACGCGGTCGACGACCGGGGGGAGGCCGGGGCCCGCCGCGTGGATCCGGGGGCGGGGCGACGGGGGCGGGGCCAGGGGCACGGGGGACGACAGGCCCCAGCGGCGGTACGCGTGTGCGTCGCCGGCCGGGGAGGACGTACGGGCGGCCTGCCGGGCCGCGTGGGCCGCCTTCCTGCCGAGCCGTTCGATGGGGTCCACGGACGGGGCGCAGCCGGCGACGGTCGCCGCCAGGAGCACGGCGGCGAGGGCGGCGGCGGCCAGCGGGCGCGCGGTCACAGGTAGTCCTCCAGGCGGGCCACCGCGTACCCCTTGGCGGTGACGAGCTTCATGAAGCGGCGGACCATGTCGGGCATCGTGCCCTTCCCCTCGCCCTTGCCGCGGAAGTGACTGAGGACGATGTCGCCGGGGTGGATGTCCCGGTCCCACTCGCGGTAGTCCCAGTGGTCGGCGAAGACCTCCTCGTTCCAGAGGGGTACGTGCTTCACGCCGCACGATTTCGCCGCGCGCAGGCTGTCCTCGTCGTAGTTGCCGTAGGGCGGGCGGAAGAGGGTCGGGCGGGTGCCGAACCGCTTTTTGATCACGTCCTGCATGCCGCAGATCTCGGTCTTCTGGCGTTCGTAGGAGAGGGCGGGCAGGTAACGGTGGCGGAGGGTGTGGTTGTTGAGTACGACGCCCAGGTCGCGCATCTTCCTGAAGTAGCCGTAGTCCTCCTTGACCAGGTAGTCGCTGAGGAAGGCGGTGTACGGGATCTTCAGGTCGCTCATCATCCGCAGGAACGCCGGGTCCTTCTCGGCGCCGTCGTCGATCGTGAGGAAGACGATTTTGTCGCGGGTCGGGATCGTGGTGAAGACGGGCGGCAGGCCGCGTTCCTCGTGGTCGTCCACCTCGAAGCCCTTGCGGGTGGTGAGCCTCGGTTTGCGGGCGGGGGGCGGGGGTGCGGTCAGCGGGGGCTCGGCCAGGCCCCAGCGCCTGGCCGTGGCCGCGCGGGCCGCGTAGGTGCGGCGCAGCTTCCGGGCGTACGCGTCGAGGGCGCGCGCCGGGGGTGCGTTCAGGCGCAGTTCCTGGCCGGGGGCAGGGCGGACGTTCTTCGGCGGGGCACCGTCTTTCGCGCCCCGTTCCGGGCCGCCTTCCGCGCAGCCGGAGGCGAGGGTGGCCACGGCGAGCGCGGCGATCCCAGCACGGAAAATAGACCCGTTTTTGTATTTTTGTCCTACTGATCGCATGGTGTCGGATCTTCCCAGGGCGGGACCGAGGAAGCTGGCCGACACCGCCACCGGAAGCACGCCGTCCACCGGCTGGCCCACAATGACCCGGTGAACGACCTCGCCGCACCCCTCTCCGCCTTCGCCGCCCTCCTCACCCCCGAGGGCCGCGCCCTCCTCGACGAGGTGCGCGGTACCGAGCCGGCCCGTGAACTGGCCGTCGCCACCCGGCTGCGCCGCGCGCACCCCGCCGAACTGGTCTCGGCGGCGCTGGGACAGGAACGGTTGCGGCAGCGGGCGGTGGCGAAGTTCGGTGCCGGGGACGCTGGGCGGATGTTCTTCACGCCGAACGGGGTCGAGCAGTCGACGCGGGCGAGCGTGGCCGCGTACCGGGCGGGCCGGTTCAGGGAGTTGGGCGTGACCTCCGTCGCCGACCTGTGCTGCGGGATCGGGGGCGATGCCCTCGCGCTCGCCCGGGCCGGGATCCGCGTCCTCGCCGTGGACCGGGATCCGCTCACGGCCGCCGTCGCGCGCGCGAACGTCGAGGCGCTGGGGATCGGGGATCTGGTGGAGGTGCGGGAGGCGGACGTCACCGACGTCGACACGTCCTCGTACGACGCCGTGTTCGTCGATCCGGGGCGGCGGGGCGGGCGCGGGAGGATCTTCGATCCCGAGGCGTACTCACCGCCCCTGTCGTGGGCCACGGGGGCGGCGCGGAAGGCTCCGCTGGCCGCGCTGAAGATCGCCCCCGGTGTGCCGCACGAGGCGATTCCCTCCGACGCGGGGGCCGAGTGGATCTCGGACGGCGGGGACGTGAAGGAAGCGGTGCTGTGGTTCGGGACCGAGCCGGGGGTCGTGCGGGCGACTCTGCTGCCGGGGCCGCGTGTTCTGGCCGGTCGGGGGCTGCCGGATCCTCAAGTACGTGCGGTGGGGCGGTACTTGTACGAGCCCGACGGCGCCGTCATCCGGGCGCATCTGGTGGCGGAGGTGGCCGAGGAGGTCGGTGGGGGGCTCCTCGACGAGACGATCGCCTATGTGACGGCGGATGAGCTGCGGGCCACGCCCTACGCCTCCGCGTACGAGATCACCGACCGACTGCCGTTCGGGGTCAAGAAGTTGAAGGCGTTGTTGCGGGAGCGGGGGGTCGGGGTGCTGACCGTGAAGAAGCGGGGGTCGGCCGTCGAGCCCGAGGAGCTCCGGAAGATGGTGAAGCCTCGGGGGCCCAACTCGGCGACGGTTTTTCTTACCCGGGTGGCGGGGGCGCCGGCGATGCTGATCGGCCACCCCGCGCGGTGAGCTCCGCCGGTTGGGCGGTTCGTCCACCGCGGGCCCGGTGAGGGCTTGCCACGCCCCTGAAAGCTCAGCCGCACTCCTGCGCTCTGGCTCGTAGCAGGTCCCGTTCGCGTGCGTTCTGGGTCAGGTCCGCTGCTCGCAGGAATTCGGCTCTGGCCTCCTTCGCGCGGCCGAGGCGCAGGAGCAGGTCGCCTCTCACGCTGGGGAGCAAGTGGTAGTCGCGCAGGGCCGGTTCGGTCATGAGGGTGTCGATGACGCGTAGGGCGGGGGCCGGGCCTTGCGCCATCGAGACGGCCACCGCTCGGTTCAACTCCACCACGGGGGACGGGGACCGGGCGGCGAGTGCCGCGTACAGCGCGGCGATGCGGGGCCAGTCCGTGTCGTCGTAGGAGTGGGCGTGGGCGTGGCAGGCGGCGATGGTGGCCTGGAGGGCGTACGGGCCCGGGCCTGACGTGGTTGTCGTGGCGCCGGCCGCTTCCGCTCGGGCCAGGGCCGTGAAGCCGCGGGCGATCAGCATGCGGTTCCAGCGGGAGCGGTTCTGGTCCTTGAGGAGTACCGGTTCGCCGTTCGGGCCGGTGCGGGCCGACGAACGGGACGCCTGGAGCTCCAACAGGGCTGTCAGCGCGTGCACTTCGGGTTCCTTGGGCATCAGGCCCGACAGCACACGGGCCAGCCGCAGGGCGTCCTCGCAGAGGGCGGGGCGCAGCAGGTCGTCGCCGGCTGTGGCGGCGTACCCCTCGTTGAAGATCAGGTAGATGACCTCCAGGACCGAGCCGAGACGGGCCTCGCGCTGTGGGCCGTACGGGACCTCGAAGGCGACGTTCTTCGTCGCGAGGGTCCGTTTGGCGCGGACGATGCGCTGGGCGACGGTGGCCTCGGGGACCAGGAAGGCGCGGGCGATCTCGGGGGTGGTGAGGCCGCCGAGGAGGCGGAGGGTGAGGGCGATGCGGGCCTCGGCGGACAGCACCGGGTGGCAGGCGGTGAAGACGAGGCGGAGCAGGTCGTCGTCGATGTCGTCGGGGGCGGACGGCTCGACCGGCGGGGCGGTCGTCTCCAGGGTCCGGCCGATCTCCGCCAGCTTGCCGGCGTACGTCTCGCGGCGGCGGACCAGGTCGATGGCGCGGTGCTTGGCGGTGGCCATGAGCCAGGCGCCCGGGTTGTCGGGGACGCCGTCGCGGGGCCACTGTTCGAGGGCCGCGACCAGGGCGTCCTGGGCCAGTTCCTCGGCGATGCCTATGTCCCGGACGGTGCGCGTGACGGCCGCGATGATGCGGGGGAATTCGAGGCGGAAGACCGTCTCGACTGATCGCTCGGTCGCGGAGTCGGAGTCGGAGGTGGGCTGCTGGGTCACAGCCCACCATCAGACACCGTCGGCGGCGATCGGCCAAGGAGGCTGGGAGAGCGGGGGTGACGAGCGGTTCGCTCAGCCCTCCGCGATCTCCCGCACCTCACAGGTGACCGTCCAGTGCTCCTCGTGCACCTTCAGGAAGCGCTTGGTCCACTCCAGGGCCTCGGCCCTGTCCTTGCACTGCATGATCGCGTAGCCGCCGACGACCTCCTTGGACTCGGTGAAGGGGCCGTCGGTGACCGAGATCCTTCCGTCCTGCCAGTGCACGCGGGTGCCCTGCGCGGCGGGCGTGAGACCGGCCGTGTCGAGCATCACCCCGGCCTTGGTGACCTCCTCGATCAGCTCGCCCATGCGCTGCATCAGCTCCGGGCTGGGGCCCTCGGCGGGGACGGTGGCTTCGTCGATCTGTACGAGGGAGAGATAGCGGGGCATGGGGTTCCTCCTTGGGCGGGGCCCGGTTCCTTTCCGGGCTCTCACCTGTGCGTCGAACGGGGAGGACCCGGATCGACACAGCTGCGGAAATTTCTTCGGGAATCTTTCCCCGGGGTCGTTTCCGCAGCTCAGAGGCATCCCCCCGCGCCGCAAGGCCCTCAGCGCAAGGTCGCCCACAACTCCGCCGCCTCCGGCTGCTGGGCCACCACCCGGTTGGCGTCGGATGCCGCCGTCACCACCGGCATCGTCACCGTCTTCAGCTCGTCCGCCGACAGGCCCTGGAGGCTCTGGCCCAGGCTCATCAGCTCGCTGAGCGAGTTCAGGCCGGTGTCCGTGGTCAGGCCGGCCGTGGCCACGTCGGCGACCTTGTACAGCCTGGCCGGGCTGGTCAGCAGGTTCGTCGAGGAGATCTGCTGGAGGAGGGCCTTGACCAGGGTCTGCTGGAGGCCTATTCGGCCCAGGTCGCTGCCGTCGCCGATGCCGTGCCGGGTGCGGGCGAGGGCGAGCGCCTTGGTGCCGTCGAGGTGGTGTTCGCCCGCCTTCAGGTCGAGGTGGCTGTCCTCGTCGTGGATGTCCTCGTCGGTGGTGACCGTGACGCCGCCCAGCGCGTCCACCAGGTCCGCGAAGCCGGCGAAGTCGACCTCCAGATAGTGGTCCATGCGGACGTTCGTCATCGCCTCCACCGTCTTGACCGCGCAGACCGGGCCGCCGACCGAGTACGCCGTGTTGAACATGACGCCGTACGCCTCCGCCGTCGAACCCCCGTCCGCCAGGGGGCAGGACGGGCGCGTGACCAGCGTGTCGCGCGGGATGCTCACGATCGTCGCCTTCGTGCGGCCCGCGTCCAGGTGGACGACCATCGCCGTGTCGGACCGCGCGCCCTCGCTGCTGCCACCGCCGAGCGCCTGGTTGCGCTTGCCGCTGCGCGAGTCCGACCCCAGGACCAGGATGTTCAGCGCCTCGCTCGGCAACGGTGACGCCGAGGCGGACGCGCCTGCCGAGGGCAGTGACTGCGTCTTGGCCGGGCGGTTGTCGCCGAGCGCGCTGTTGATGTCGACGCTCTTGATGTTGCGGTTCAGGTGCCAGTAGGCATAACCCGCGCCTGCGGCCGCGATCACCAGGGTGCCTGCCAGCGTGAAACCGACGGCCTTCATCCAGCGCGACGACCGTCGGCCCACCTGTCTTTCCGCGCCCCCGTCGTCATCCGACGTCTTCTCTTCGTCTCCCGTCACACGGAGGAACGTACGTCCGAATTATTACGCGCAGGGGCGCCGGCCCGGGATTCTTCGGAGAATCTCACGCTTCTCAGCCCAAAATCAGACCGGGATCACCCCAGCGTTACCGTCGGTAGCGGGTTGCTCCCGCTCCATGTCCCGTTGAACCCGAAGCTGACCGAGCCGCCACTCGGCACCGTCCCGTTGTACGAGGCGTTCACGCAGGTCACCGCCGCCCCCGACTGGGTGCAGGCGGCGTTCCAGGCCTGTGCGACCCGTTGGCCCGCGCCGTACGTCCAGCTCACCTTCCACGACGACAGCGACCGGCCCGCGGAACAGGCGATCGTCACCTGCCCGGTGAACCCGGAGTTCCACTGGTTCGGGACGCTGTACGTCGCCGTGCAGCCCTCCGTCGAAGGGGTGCCGCCGAGCGACTGGGCGATGGCGTAGTACGCCGGTTTCGGGGCGAAGCTCTCCGTGTACGGGGTCGCCGCGCCGTATCCGTCGAACACGTCCGGGATCCATGAGTCGGAGTCCGTGAAACCCCAGACCGTCACGCCGACGCACCTGGTCACGGCCACACAGGCGTCCATGACCGACTTGTAGTCGGCCGCCTGCTGGGTCAACTTGGCGTCCGTGGCGGGTAGTTGCATACGGATGTCGAGTTCCGTGATCGCCACGTCGACGCCCAGATCGGCGAACCGCTGGATGTTCTGCTGGAGGGTCGAGGGGTACTGACCGAGGATCAGGTGCGCCTGCAGGCCCACTCCGTCGATCGGGATCCCGCGCTCCTTCAGGGACTTGACCAGGTTGTAGAGGGCCGTGCTCTTCGCGTTGACGCCCTCGACGTTGTAGTCGTTGACGTAGAGCTTCGCCGTCGGGTCGGCCGCCCGTGCCCAGGTCAGGGCCTGCGCGATGTAGTCGGTGCCGAGGTTGGTGGACCACAGCGTCGAGCGGTAGGTGCCGTCCTCGTTGAACGGCTCGTTCACCACGTCCCAGGCCGCCAACCTGCCCTTGTAGCGCGTGACTTCGGTGGTGATGTGGTCCTGGAGGACGGTGCTCAGCTGGGCCGGTGTCCAGGTGCCGTTGGCCAGCCAGCCCGGGTTCTGGCTGTGCCAGACCAGGGTGTGGCCGCGTACCTGCTGGTTGTGCGCCTGGGCGAAGGCGACGATCTGGTCGGCCTCGGTCCAGTTGTACGTACCCCGGCTGGGCTCCACGGACTCCCACTTCATGGCGTTGCCGGGAGTGAGCGAGTTGAACTGGGCGCCGGCCAGGTCGCCGTACGTACCGGTGAGTTTTGAGCCGGTGACGGCGGTGCCGATGACCTTGCCCTTGGTGGTGGCGAGGTCACGCAGTGGGGGTTCCGCCGCGGTTGCCGTCCCGGCGAGGAGCAGGGTGGCGCTGGTGGCTGCGGCTGCGAGGAGCGCGAGCAGACGTGGGCGTAATGCTGTTCTGGAGGGGCTCATTGCGGGTGCCTCCGAAAGTTTCGGCTGTTCAACCGATTGACTTCGGTGCAGTTTGGGGGGCCTCGCGTCACTCGTCAATACAGTTGTGCCGCTGGTAGGCCCATGTTTCGGCCGCCGGTGGACTGCACTGTCCCGCTCTAGACCGCTGGCGGTGCTCCCGTGCTGTTGCGCACCACCAAGCTCGTTGCCAGCTCAACCCTGGTCGCCCCCGACGTGCCGTCCTCCCTGCCCAGATTCAGGACCAGTTTGGCCGCCGTCTCCGCCATTTCCATCAGGGGCTGGCGGACGGTCGTCAGTGGGGGGCCGACCAGGCGGGCGATCGGCAGGTCGTCGAAGCCGACGACGCTCAGGTCCTCCGGGATGCGCAGGCCGAGTTCGCGGGCTGCCTCGTACAGGCCGAGGGCCTGGAGGTCGTTGCCGGCGAAGACGGCGGTCGGGCGGTCCGGGGAACGCAGGAGTTCGAGGCCGGCGCGGTAGCCCGTCTCGTGGTGGAAGTCGCCCACCTTGAGCAGGGCGGGGTCGACCGGCAGGCCGGCCGTCTCCAGCGCGGCGCGGTAGCCGTCGACGCGGGCCCGGCTGCACATCATCCGGGAGGGGCCGCTGATCGACGCGATGCGGGTGTGGCCCAGTTCGACGAGGTGGCGGGTGGCCGCCAGACCGCCCTGCCAGTTGGTCGCGCCGACCGAGGGCACGTTGTCGCCGGGGTCGCCCGCCGGGTCCATCACCACGAACGGGATGGAGCGGCTGGTCAGCAGCGCCCGCTGGGACTCGTCGAGGCCGGACAGGACGAGGATCACGCCGTGCGGACGGCGCGCCGCGACCTGGTCGGCCCAGGTGCGGCCCGGGGTGAGACGGCCCGCGCTCTCGGAGAGGACGACGCTCAGCCCCTCCTCCCGCGCCGCGTTCTCCACCCCCCGGATGACCTCCATCGCCCACGCGCTCTCCAGCTCGTGGAAGACCAGGTCGATCAGCGGGGAGCGGGTCGCCTCGGCGCGGCGGCGCCGGTAGCCGTACGCCCGCAACAGGTCCTCGACACGGGTCCGGGTGCCGGGGGCGACATCGGCGCGGCCGTTGAGCACCTTCGAAACAGTCGGAGCGGAGACGCCTGCCTCGCGGGCGATCTCGGCGAGCGTCGCGGTCTGGGTGGACTGCGGTGTCGTCTGCGTTTCAACGGATTTCGAGGGTCTCATGGCGGCGATCGTATCCCTGCGCGACCTCTTGACGAAGACCCTGTCCCCCCATAAATTCCCGGAACATTCGACGTACCACCCGAAAGATTCGTACAGAGACTCGTTCAGGTTTCGTTCAGAACATTCGCGAGAGGTGCAGTCATGGAGTCGAACAGAGGGCGGTCCACAGGGTCCACCGGTACGGGGTTCAGCAGGCGCTGGGTGCTCGGTGCCGGAGCCTCCGCCCTGCTCACCACCGGCCTCAGCGCCTGCGGCTCGGGTGAGGGTTCGGGCGGTGGCGGGGACACGATCACCGCGTTCGTGTACGGGGACGACGCCGTGAAGGTCCAGGCGGCGGCCGTCGCGCGGTTCAACAAGTCGGCGGCGGCGAAGACGGCCAAGGGCAAGGTCAAGCTGGAGAAGATCCCGGGCTCGGACTATCTGCCCAAGCTGCGTACGGCGATGGGGTCGCCCAGCGCCCCGGACGTCTTCTTCAACTGGGGCGGCGGCTCCATCAAGGCGTACCAGGAAGCCGACAAGATCGTCGACCTGACCGACGTCATCGAGAACGACCCGGTGCTGAAGAACGGCTTCCTGCCCTCCGTACTCGCCGCCGGGGACCTGGGGGGCCGCCACTACGGCATACCGATGCGCGGTATGCAGCCGGTGATCCTCTTCTACAACAAGACCGTCTTCGCCGAGCAGAAGCTCCAACCGCCCACCACCTGGGACCAGTTGCTCGACATCAACACCAAGCTGAAGAAGGCGGGGATCACCCCGTTCGCCCTCGGCGGCTCCGACCTCTGGCCCGAACTGATGTGGCTGGAGTACCTGGTGGACCGTATCGGCGGCCCCGAGGTCTTCCGGCGCATCCAGGACGGCGACGCGGAGGGCTGGGGCGACCCGGCCGTCCTGAAGGCCGCCGAGATGGTGAAGGAGCTCATCGACGACGGCGCCTTCGGCTCCAAGTTCACCTCGGTGTCGTACGTCAACGGCGGTGCCCCGGCCGTCTTCGCCAAGGGCAAGGCGGCGATGCATCTGATGGGCTCGTGGGAGTACTCGACGCAGCTCGGCAAGTTCCCCGACTTCGCCAAGTCGAACCTGGGCTGGGCGGCCTTCCCGAAGATCGAGGACGGCACCGGCGACGTCCGCAACGTCGTCGGCAACCCCACCAACTACTGGTCGATCAACCCCCGCACACAGAACAAGGACGCGGCGATCGCGTTCCTCAAGGACTGCGCGTCCGAGGCGTACGCGAAGGACCTGGTCGCCCTCGGCGACGTCCCGACCACCTCGAACGCGGCGGCGCTGCTGTCCTCCGCGCCCAACCCCGAGTACGCCAGGTTCCAGTACGACCTGGTCCAGCAGGCACCCGCGTTCACGCTCTCCTGGGACCAGGCGCTCGGCGACGAGCTGGGCACGAAGATGCACACGGAGATCGGGAAGCTGTTCACCGGCAAGTCGTCGCCCGGTGAGTTCGTGTCCGCCTGCAAGGGGCTGAAGTGAGCGTCACGGTCGCTTCCGGAGGCGAAAA
Source organism: Streptomyces kryoterrae (assembly GCF_054072135.1). Lineage (NCBI taxonomy): Bacteria > Bacillati > Actinomycetota > Actinomycetes > Kitasatosporales > Streptomycetaceae > Streptomyces > Streptomyces kryoterrae. The sequence goes on from NZ_CM133358.1 coordinate 3,906,943, forward strand.
GGTTCAGCGGGGGAAGGTGCGGGCCGGGCGGCCGGGCGCCGTCTGGGCGCTCCCCGCGGTGCTCTTCTTCGCCTTCTTCGCCGTCGTCCCGATGGGCCTGGCCTTCTATCTCTCCTTCACCAAGTGGGACGGCCTCGGCGATCCGAAACCGGTGGGCCTCGCCAACTGGCAGAAGCTGCTGGACGATCCGCGGCTGACGCAGTCACTCACGCTCACCGTCCTTCTCACCGCGGCGAGTTGGGCGTTCCAGACCGTCGTGGCACTCCTCCTCGGGGTGTGGGCGGCAGGCCGGCAACGCAACCGGGCCGTCCTCTCGGCGATCTTCTTCGTGCCGTTCCTGCTCTCCTCGACCGCCATCTCGGTCCTCTTCTACGCCCTGCTCGACCCGAACTTCGGCATCATCCAGAAGGACACGCTGGGCTCGTCCAGCGGCGCGTTCCTCGCGATCGTGTTCGTCGGCGGCTGGCAGTTCATCCCGTTCCATACGCTGATCTACCAGGGCGGGGCCCGCCAGATCCCCCAGGTCCTCTATCAGGCGGCGGCGATCGACGGCGCGGGCCGTTACCGCCAGTTCTTCTCGATCACGCTCCCGCAACTGCGGCACACGATCACCACGTCGACCGTGCTGATCGTCGTCGGTTCGCTGACGTACTTCGAGACGGTGCTGATCCTGACGAAGGGCGGCCCGGGCACGGACACGGCGATCCTGCCGTACCTGATGTACGAGGCGGGCTTCAAGACGTACGACTTCGGCTACGCGAGCGCCATCGCCTCCGCCCTCGTGCTGGCCGCCACCGGCCTGTCCCTGATCCTCATCCGGCTGACCGGCTTCGGCGGCATGCGCAGTACGCGTGAAGGGATGTGACGGAGTGTCACACGACACGCTTCCTCGTCCCACGACCGCCGGCAAGCGCCCGGAACAACCGGGGCGGCGGCCGGCCGGCCGTCGGCGCAGGCACTGGACCCGGCGTCCCAACCCGCTGGCCGGCCTGGGCTCGATCGTCTGGCTGGTGATCGTCCTCGTCCCGATCTACGCCATGCTGTCGGCCTCGCTCACCGGCCCCGACAAGGCCCTCACCGGCAACCCCCTGAAGCCGCCCACCGATCCGACCCTCGACAACTACAACACCGTCCTCAACTCGGGCTTCTGGCATCTGCTGAGCAACACGGTGATCGTCGCGGTCACGGTCGTGGTGATCGTCCTCGTGCTCTGCGTGCCGCTGGCGTACGTGGCCGTGCGCACCCGGACCCGCTGGTCGGGCGCCGCCTTCCGGCTGTTCCTGCTCGGGGTGGCGATCCCGGCCCAGGCGGTCGTGGTACCCCTCTACCTCCTCATCGCCAAACTCGACCTGTACGACAGCCTGTTGGCGGTGATCCTGCCGACGGCGGCCTTCGCGATGCCGGTCTCGGTGCTGGTCCTCACCGGCACCCTGCGGGACATCTCGGAGGACCTGTACGAGGCGATGGCCCTCGACGGCGCCTCTCCCCTGCGCATGCTGTTCCAGCTGACCGTCCCGCTGGCCAAGGGCGGCATCAGCACCGTCGTGATCTACGCGGCCCTGCAGGCCTGGAACGGCTTCCTCTTCCCGCTGATCTTCACCCAGTCCGACGAACCCCGGGTCCTGACCCTCGGCCTCTTCAACTTCGTGAGCCAGTTCGGCGTGAACATCCCCGCCCTGCTCGCGTCGGTCGTCCTCTCCGGCATCCCGATCTTCGCCGTCTATCTGGTGGCCCGGCGCGCACTGATCGGCGGCCTGATGGGCGTGGGCGGCAAGTGAACCGACGGGAACCGACGGAAAGCGACGCCGGTGAACTCACCTTCTCTGACAGGAGTTTCATGACCACGGCTCCCTGGCGTGACCGCGCCCTGTGCGCCGACGCCCGCGTCGACGACCTGCTCTCCCGGATGACCCTGGAGGAGAAGACCGCCCAGCTGTACGGCGTGTGGGTGGGCGCCTCGACGGACGGCCACGGGGTCGCCCCGCACCAGCACGACCTGACCGCCGACTACGAGTGGGACGAGCTGATCACCCGAGGTCTGGGCCAGCTCACGCGCCCCTTCGGCACGGCCCCCGTGGACCCGCCGCTGGGCGCGCAGGCACTGGCCCGCGCCCAGCGCCGGATCGTCGAAGCGAGCCGCTTCGGCATCCCCGCGCTGGCCCACGAGGAGTGCCTGGCGGGCTTCACGGCCTGGCGTGCGACGGCGTACCCGGTCCCGCTGGCCTGGGGTGCCACCTTCCACCCCGAGCTGGTGGAGGAGATGGCCACGCGCATCGGCCACGACCTCGCCTCGGTCGGCGTGCACCAGGGCCTCGCCCCGGTCCTGGACGTCGTACGGGATCTGCGCTGGGGCCGGGTCGAGGAGACGATCGGCGAGGACCCGTATCTGGTGGGGACGATCGGGTCGGCGTATGTGCGGGGCCTGGAGTCGGCGGGGATCATCGCCACGCTGAAGCACTTCGCGGGGTACGCGTCCTCGGCCGGCGCCCGCAATCTGGCGCCGGTACGGGCGGGCGCGCGGGAGTTCGCGGACGTGACGCTCCCCCCGTTCGAGATGGCGCTGCGCGAGGGCGGGGCGCGTTCGGTGATGGCGGCCTACAACGAGACGGACGGCGTCCCGGCCTCGGCCGACCCGTATCTCCTGACCCAACTCCTGCGTGAGGAATGGGGGTTCACGGGAACCGTGGTCTCGGACTACTTCGGCATCAGCTTCCTGGAGTCCCTGCACCGGGTCGCCGGTACGCCGGCCGAGGCGGCGCACCTCGCCCTGGCGGCCGGCATCGATGTCGAACTTCCGTCGTTCGCGAGCTACGGCGACGCGCTGGTGACTGCGGTACGGGCGGGAGACGTACCGGAGTCGCTGGTGGACCGGGCGGCGCGCCGGGTGCTGACGCAGAAGTGCGAGCTGGGCCTGCTGGACGAGGACTGGCGGCCGGAGCCGGACGGCGGGCCGATCAACCTGGACTCGGCCGGAAACCGCGCGCTGGCCCGCCGGTTGGCCCAGGAGTCGGTGGTGCTGCTGGACAACCCGGACGGGCTGCTCCCGCTGGCCCCGGACACCCGGATCGCGGTGGTCGGGCCGAGGGCGGCGGACGCGCTGGCGATGCTGGGCTGCTACTCGTTCCCGTCGCATGTCCTGCCCAGCCATCCGGAGACCCCGGTGGGCGTGGACATCCCCACGCTCCTGGACTCCCTGCGCGCCGAACTCCCGGACGCCAAGGTGACGTTCGCGGAGGGCTGCGCCACCTCGGAGCCGGACACCGGGGGCTTCGAGGAGGCGGTGGCCAAGGCCGCCGAGGCGGATGTGTGCGTGGCGGTACTGGGTGACCGGGCGGGCCTGTTCGGCGGGGGTACGTCGGGCGAGGGCTGCGATGTGGCGGAGCTGCAACTGCCGGGCGTACAGGCCGAGTTGCTGGACGCGCTGGTGTCGACGGGGGTGCCGGTGGTGCTCGTCCTGCTCACCGGCCGCCCGTACGCGCTCGGGCGCTGGCACGGGCGGCTGGCGGCCTCCGTGCAGGCGTTCTTTCCCGGGGAGGAGGGCGGCCCGGCAGTCGCGGGAGTGCTGTCGGGCCGCGTCACCCCGTCGGGCCGGCTGCCGGTGAGTGTGCCGAGGGAGCGCGGGGGCCAGCCGTGGACGTACCTCCAGCCGCCGCTGGGGCTGGCGGGCGGGGTGAGCAGCCTGGACCCGACACCGCTCTACCCGTTCGGGCACGGGCTCTCCTACACCTCCTTCCGCTGGGAGGACTTCGCGGAGGGGGGTCCGGCGGAGATCGGGACGGACGGTTCGTACGAGGTGTCCGTGACCGTGCGCAACACGGGCGCGCGGGCCGGGGCGGAGGTCGTGCAGCTGTATCTGCACGACCCGGTGGCCTCGGTGACCCGGCCGGACGTCCGCCTGATCGGTTACGTGCGGCTGGAGTTGGCGCCGGGGGCCGCGAGCCGGGTGACGTTCCGCTTCCACGCGGACCTGTCGGCGTTCACGGACCGCTCGGGGCGCAGGATCGTCGAACCGGGGGTGCTGGAGCTGCGGTTGGCGGCGTCGAGTGCTGACGTACGGTATGCGGCGCGCGTGCGACTGGTGGGCGCGGTCAGGGAGTTGGGCGCGGACCGGCGGATGCGGTGCGATACGGAGATCGGTTCTGTAGCCCCGTAGGCCCGTAGCGCGGACTCGGCCCCGCCGGCTCAGGGCACGGCGGGGCCGCTCAGGTAGCGGCCCTGGGTGTCGTACGGCCAGGCGTTGGACCTGCAGCCCTTGAGACCGTCGATCTGCTGCATCATCGCGGGCGCCGGGCGGCCGGGACCCGGACAGGTCTCGTGGCCGTGGCCGAGCCAGTGGCCGACCTCGTGGTTGACGATCAGGGCTCGGTACTCGACCGGCGGTCCGTCGAACTCGGGGGATCCGAGCTGCCAGCGCTTGAGGTTGATCACCACGTCGGTTCCCGCACGGCAGTTGACCTCCCCGAGGTGTTCCGGCTGCCGCACGTTGCACAGCTTGTCCGTGGTCTTCGCGGTGGCGACGCGGAACGTCAACTCGGCTTCCGGCCCGGTGACCTGGCGGAAGCCGGCGCCCGCCCTGCCCCAGCCCCGCCGGTCGCCCAGGATGACGCCGATCTGCCGGGCGGCGTCCGCCGGGTCGACGCCCGCGCCGTCCTCGACCTGGACGCGGAAGGGGGTTCCGGAGGCGGGCCCGGTGCCGGTGAGCGGGGCCGTCCGGAAGGTGCCGGGGCCGGACGCGGGGATGGTGGGCTGCGTGGAAGAGCCCTTCCCGGATCCGGAAGTGCGGCCGGCGGCGGGGGACCTGGGCGACTCGGAGGCCTCGGGGGACCCGGCGGCGGTGGAGTCGTCGGGGGGCGGGCTCGTGCCGTCCGTCCCAGTGGCCGCCGGGGTGGGCTCGGCCGGTGTCAGGACCACCTCCGGGGCGCGGGCCTGCGACGCGGTGTCCGGCAGCAGCCGGGGCAGGAGTACCGGCACCGCCGCCGTACCGAGCGCGGCGAGGCAGACCGTGGCGCCGATCGCCCCGATACGGGTCCGGCGCCTTTGCCGCCGTCGTAACGCGCTCAGCCGGCGCGACCCGTTCACCGCACGTCGTTGCTCACTCATCGGGGGGAACCGCCTGTCTCGCTCGTGCTGTCGGTACTGCTCGCGTCGGTCGCCGAGGAGGGCTCGGCGCTGGAGGGCTCGGCGCTGGAGGGCTCGGCTCTGGAGGGCTCGGCGGTGAACGGTTCGGGTGTGGCGGGCGGGGCGGGGGAGGCCTCGCCCGTGGAGTCCGTCCCTTCTCCGGCCGCGTCCTCCGCCGCGTGGTTCGCCTCCTGCATACGCGGTCCGGTACAGCCGCGCCGGCCCGTGCGCGCGTACTCCTCGAAGTCCCGCTGCCGGATCGTCGCCGACATCCACTCTCCCTTTTCCCGTCCTGCGTATGGCTGTGGAGCTCACATGCCGTAAAGGCACACGTGCCTCATACGCATCACGCCCCTCACACGCTCACAGGTCTGTGTCTCACCTGTTCTTGAGCGCGCTCGGGGCGGAAAGGTTGAAGGGATTCCGGAAATTTTCTCCTGGGCCCAGAAATCGGCCACGTGGTCGGCCCGCTCGGGGGCTCAGCCGAAGCGGCCCGCCACGTAGTCCGCCGTGCGCTGGTCCTGCGGGGTGCCGAACACGTCGTCGGTGGATCCGTGTTCGACGATGCCGCCGGGTGTGCCCTGTTCGGCGAGGAAGAACGCGCACTGCTGGGAGACGCGGGCGGCCTGCTGCATGTTGTGGGTGACGATCACGACGGTCACCTGGCCGGCGAGTTCGTGGATCGTCTCCTCGACGCGTCGGGTCGAGGTGGGGTCGAGGGCCGAGCAGGGTTCGTCCATGAGGAGGACCCGGGGGCGTACGGCGAGCGCGCGGGCGATGCACAGGCGCTGCTGCTGACCACCGGAGAGCGCGCCGCCGGGCTGGCGGAGCCGGTCGCGCACCTCCTTCCAGAGGCCCGCCCGGGTCAGCGACTCCTCCACGATCTCGTCCTTCTCGCGGCGGCCGGTACGCGCTCCGGTCAGCCGCAGGCCCGCCACCACGTTGTCGTAGATCGACATGGCGGGGAACGGGTTCGGCTTCTGGAAGACCATGCCGATCCGGCGCCGCGCGTCGGTCAGCCGCCAGGACGGGTCGTAGATGTCCTCGCCGTCGAGGAGCACCTCGCCCGCCAGCGCCGCCGACGGGATCATCTCGTGCATACGGTTGAGCGTGCGCAGGAACGTCGACTTGCCGCAGCCGGAGGGACCGATGAGCGCGGTGACCTGACCGGCGGGCATGGTGAGGGAGACCCGGCTGAGCACCTGGTGGCTGCCGAACCAGGCCGCGACGGCGCGGGCTTCGAGCGTGGCGGGCACGGTGGCCGCACCGGCCGGCGCCGGAGTCGAAGCCGGCACGGCGGGCAGGACGACCGTGTCGGTCACGGAATCGGTCAGGGATTCGGTCAGGGCGTCGGTCACGTCGGGTACCTCGTGTCGGAGAAGTCGGGCGCGGAAGGCGTTGCCGCGAGGCTCACAGCAGGTTCGGCAGCAGCTCGGTGGCGCGGGTGGCGACCTGGAGGCCCAGGACGGCGACGACCGGGGCGAAGACGATCCACGTCTGGTGCCGGCCCCACCGGTGCCAGGTCCACACCGCGGCGACCGCCGCGAGCAGCAGGGCCTGGAGCCACATCACCAGCGGCCAGGGCACCCCGGAGGGACGGGCGAGGGGCTCCTCTGCGTGCGGCAGGGTGCCGGAGCGGATGACGGCGGCCGGGGTCTCGGCGGGCGCGGACACCAGGTCCGCGTCGACGCGCAGGACACCGTCCGGCATGAAGCGCGGGCCGGTCGCGGTGACCAGCACCAGGCGCCCCTTCCCGGCGGCGAGGGCGGCGGGCGCCGGATCACCGGCCCGCCGTACGCCGGTGACCTGGTACTTCGCCTTGCCCTGGCCGGTGACGACGGTGAAGGTGTCTCCTGCGGCGAGGTCGGCCAGCTGCCCGAAGGGGCCGCCGTAGGCCGCGGCTCGGCCCATCAGCACGCTGGTGCCGGCCTGACCGGGCATCGGGGTGTCCCGGCGGTGACCGGGGCCGTCGGTCAGCACGGCGGAGTCGGTGCCCTCCAGGACGACCTGGGACAGGTGCAGGGCGGGTACGTCGATCAGCGCGACCGGTGTGCCCGGTGCGAGCAGCCTGCCCTCCTGGTCGACCTGCGCCACCGGGGCGGTGCCCTGGGCGAGTTGGTCGCGCAGCGCGTCGAACGCGGCCTGCTGGGCGCTGTGTTGCTGGATGCCGCTGACCAGCAGCAGCTGTGCGGTGACGCCGAGCAGCAGGGCGGCGAGGCTGAGCAGGCCGCCCCGGGAGAGGTGGCGCACGACGGTGACGCCGGCGACGCGTGTCCGGGACGCGGATGCTGCCGGTGCCGTTGCCGGTGCGGGCGTGGTCTGTACGGCGACCGTCACGGCGGCCCGCCTCCTTCGCGGTTCAGGGGTTCGGGACGACACCCGGGGGACCGTGGCGGCGGTCCCCCGGGTGTCGGGTGGAGAGGGACGGGAATCAGGTGGACTTGACGACGAAGTTCGCGCCGTTCTTGGAGACCACCGTCGTCGAACCGGCGTAGAAGGCGTGCAGCGTGTGCTTGCCCTTGGACAGCTTCGGCAGGGTGACGGTCACCTTGCCGGCGCTGAGCGTGCCGGTGGCGATGATGCGGGTGCCCTCGTAGACACGGACCGTGCCGGCGGGCGTGGTGCCGGTCGCGGTGACCTTCACCGTGACCTTGGCGCGGGCGGTGTGGCTGACCGAGGCCGGGGCGGTGGCGGTGACGGCCGGGGTCGCCTTGGTGACCTTCAGGGAGACGGTCGCCGAGGAGGAGTTGAGCTTGGCGCCGCCCGCGTAGGAGACGGTCAGCGTGTGCGTGGCCACCTTGAGGTGGTTCGACAGGCTGACGGTGACCTTGCCGGCGCTGCTGAGGGTGCCGGTGCCGAGGGTGGTGGCGCCCTCCTTGACGGTGACCTTGCCGGCGGGGACGACGCCGTGGGTGCCGGTCACGGTGACGGCGACCTTCGGGGCGACGCCGTACGCGGTCGTGGCGGCGGTCGCCTTCGTGGTGCTGGCGTACTTGACGGCGCCGGTCCAGGAGGCGGCGTCGCCGGTGCCGATCAGGTTGGCGGCGGCGACCGAGGCGGTGTAGGTGCCGGTGGCCAGGCCCGAGAAGGTGTACGACGTCGTCGTGGCCGGAACGTCCTTCGTGGCCACGACGCCGCCGTCGGCGTCGAGCAGCGTCACGCGGTAGTCCGTGACGGGCTGGGCCGGGGCGGGGCTCGCCGGGGTCCAGGCCAGCTTGACGCTCGCGTCGCCGAGGGTGGTCTTCAGGGCGGGCGCGGCGGGCGTCTTGGCTTCGAGGCCGCTGATCTCCAGGCCGCCGACCTTGGCGTGCTTGGCGAGGTTGACCGAGCCGTTGTACGACTCGTTCACGAAGCCGAACTTGGCGATGACCCCTTCGGCGGGGTCGGAGGCGAGGGCCGCCTCGTGGGTGCCGCTGGTGACGAAGACGTCGTAGAGGTCCTTGTCGAAGAAGACGCTGCTCGGGTCGATCGCCCGGGTCGGGACGACGTTGTAGACGTCGCGGCCGAAGGTGGCGTTCTCGTAGTAGCCGGTGACCGGGGAGAGCTTGCCGTTGACCGTGGTGACCGGGCTGGTGGCGCCGGTGTCGCCGGGCAGCGTGACACTCGCCAGGTGCGCGCCGGCGGCGACCGCGTCCTTGCTGTGGTCGGGGGCGATGTTGTTGTTCTGCGCGATCCAGCTGCCCACGGAGAACGGGACGAGCGTGCCGTCCGCGGTGAGCGCGGTGTCGGCCTGGTTCTCCTGGGTGGTGGCGATGCTCGTGTCGACCGTGTTCTCGTTGAGGCCGATCGCCCCGAGGAAGAACTTGCGGGTGCCCGAGCCGCTCTGCGGGAGGACCGGGTGCACGGTCTGGCCGTTCACCTTGTGGTCGCTGCCGGCCGCGTAGACGTCGTGCAGCTGGTCGACCGTCAGCGTGTCGAGGCCGGAGCCGCGCACCGCGACGCCGACCGCGTCCCGCGCGAACGGGATGTAGGTGAGCGCGGTGCCGGAGACACTCGGGCCGCCGGAGGAGCGGGCGAAGTCGACCTGACCCTTGACGGAGACGCCCGTCGCGTTGGGGAAGAGGTCACCCGTCAGCGACATGCTGAGCGCGGTCCGGCCGGGACCGGACCCGTTGGGCCGGTTGAACGTCGTACCGCCCGAGCGGGTCTGGATCGTGGCGGAGCCGATCGCGTCGTACGAGGCGATGCCCGCGCCGGACGTCGACTTCACAGCGGTGTCGGCGTAGCTGTTCTCGGCGACCTTGTCGCCGGCGAGGGCGTTCAGGACGTCCTGGGTGGTGTCGGAACCCACGCCCACGAGCTGGCGGAACGTTCCGGCGGGGGTGGGGTCGGCGGACGCCGGGCTCGCGAGAGCCAGCGTGCCGGACACCACGGCGGCGGCGACCATGGCCGCCGTGAGGCGCGTTCTGCGCATCGAGGTTCTCCTGTTGTGCGTCGTGTGGAACCGATGGATCTGGCAGATCTGGCAGGGTGGTACGGGCCGTCCGCCCCGACTGACTTTCGGGGCGGGCGGCCGTCTGTGGGGAGCCCCGGCCGGGTGGCCGTGGCTCCGGAGCTCAGCCCCGGCCGGGTGGCAGCAGCCTGCGCAGCCGCTCCGGCAGGGTGAGTCGGGGGACGACGGTCACGGTGCGACCGCCGGGAAGCGGGACCCGGAGCGGCAGCCGCAGCCTGCCGCCGCCCGCGAAGGGCGCCCCGATACCGGCCGCGGCGCCGAGCGCGGCGCCCACCGGGACGGCGTAGCGCAGCGCGTTGGCCGGGTCGGCGGGCGTGGTGCCGAGGGCGGTGGTCTCGACGGCCTGGCCGCCGCCGTACGAGGGCCGGTCGCTGGGCTTCGCGCTCGCGCCGCCGCTGCCGGACGCGGCACCGCCGGTCGTACCACCGTCGGTCGCGGCCCCGGCCTGCGTGCCGCCCGAACCGCCGAGACCGCCGGAGGTGCCCGTGCCGCCGCCGGACGTGCCGCCGCCGCTGGACCCCCCGCTCGCGCCGCCGGAGGAGGACGAGCCGCCCGGGTCGGCGGACGGGCCGGTGTAGTGGGCGAGGGCGGTGGCGGCCTTGGCCGTCCTGTCCCGCAGGGCCTTCGGCAGCGGTGCGTAGCCGCCGGGGAGACGGCCCGGGTCGGCGCCGCTGATCTGGCCCTGGCCGGCCGCGTACGTCAGCAGGGTCGCGTAGTCCTTGCGGGCGGCGGCGTCGAGCTTCGCCGGGCGCACGGCCGCGTAGACGAGCTGGGCGAGCGGGTACGCGCCCTTCGCGGTGGCCTTGGCCGGGCTGATCTCGGGGGCGTTCGCGCCGACCGCGCTCGCCGCCGCGGCGGTGAGGGAAGCGGGGGTCGGTGCGGTGAACGCGCCGGCGGCGTTGCGCAGCCGCGCGGTCTGGAGGCCGTAGCGGGCGGCGGAGGCCGCGTCGGTGACCGTGATCACGAACCGGGAACCGACCGTCTGCGGACCGGGGGTCTTGTAGGCGGGCGGGCTGGCCAGCGGGTCCCAGGTCGCCTTCCAGAGACTGTCGGCGCGCCGGGTGTGCAGGGCGCCGGCGTGCATGTCCGAGACGTACGGGTGGAAGTCGATCATGCACTGCTCGGCGGTGGCGCCGGTGCCCGGCGGGATCGTGCACCACGGGTCGCTCTTGGGGTACGTGTCGATGGCCGCCGGGTCGAAGGCGAAGCCGGTGGGGTTCACGTCCGTGTTGGTGCTGAAGTACGGGTTGACCTTCATGCCCCAGTCGTCGGAGACGCCCGCGAGGAAGTTGCGCGCCTCCTTGTCGGAGACGATCCACTGCCAGACCGCGCGCGCCGAGTCGCTGTGGCCCAGCGCGGTGAGCAGGTCGGTGTCGGTGGCCGGGGTCTCCGGGACGGACAGTTCGGCGAACTCCGGGTTGAGCGAGATGAACTCGGGGTCACTGGCCAGCCCGGCCGGGTTGGACTTCGCCCAGCCGTAGCCCTTCGCGGCGGTGGTGCCGACGACCGCTCCCCAGGGAGAGTTGCGGTAGGACTCGGTGAGCAGCTTGGCTACCAGCCGGGGGGTCAGGTCGAGCGACTCGACCTTGGTGCCGGCGAGTTTACGGATCGCCTCGGAGGCGCCGGCCTTGGGTCTGCGTTCGACGGTGAAGCCGATGACGGTCCCCGAGAGCGTGGTCGGCGCGTAGACGGTGGGGTCCACCGGGGCGGTCGTGCCCGGGTCCGCGCCGAGGGCCCGGGTGGTGAACGCCAGGCCCGAGGAGCCGTCGGCGATGAGGTCGGAGCGGGTGTCGGGCTCGCCGAGTTCCGTGTAGCCGTACACCTTGCCGCTCGGGCAGAGGGCGGTCTGCCAGCTGCTCATGGCGTCGGCGGCGAGTTCGCTGCCGCTGGTGGCGCGCTCGTCGGAGCCCAGCGCGCAGTTGGCGCCGACCGTGTTGAAGCCGAGCTTGACGGCGACGCGGTTCTTCCAGTTGGTCGCGGAGACCGGTGAACCGGCGTTGACCTGGCTGGTGTCGGCGTACGGCTTGCCGTCCAGGTCAAGATGGCCCTGCGGGACGATGACCAGCCAGCAGGAGCGTGGCCGCACGGTCCCGTTCTGCCGTATGGGGGTGCCGCAGCCCAGGTGCGGGGCCTCGTTGGCGGTCTGCACCTCGACGTACTCCCGGCCGGTGCCGTCGGCGCCGGTGCGGGCGAAGTCGACCTCGTTGGTGGTGTTGCGGTTGAACAGGGCGTTGTTCTGGGTGCCGGAGGTGATCAGCGTGCCGTCGACGGCTTTGAAGGGAACCTCGCCGAGGCCGGTCACGTTTCCGGCGCCGTAGCGGTTGTCCTGGCCGTAGTTGGTGGGGTCGGCGCTGTAGAAGACCTTGCGGGTGTCGTCGTACTCGTTGCCGGGCCAGCTGCCCCGGTCGGTGGTCGGGGAGGCGCCGTACTGGCACTGGGTGCGTGAGGGGCCGGGGTTGGCGGGGACGGTGCCGTCGTCGTCGCCCCAGCACTGCATGATCTGTACGAAGTCGGTGTTGAACAGGGTGCCCGCGAGGGTGGTCGGGGTGCCGCCGGTCCAGGAGACGGTGACCGCCTGGCTGGTGAGGTGCTCGGTCTGGCTGACCGTGAACCTCATGTCCTTGAACTCGCCGCGCCCGGAGACGGTCACCGCGGAACCGCTGCCCGCGTCGGCGGTCGCGGGCGGGGCGGTCTGCGCGACGGCGAGGCCGGCGAGGGCCCCGACGGCCGCCCCGGCGACGAGGCGCGTCAGCAGCCGGCGTATCCGACTCGTGCTCATGGCCGTCCTCATCGCGAGTTCCCGTCCGTGGTGTCGCCGCCGGTGCCGTTGCCGCCGCGTGCGCCGAGCGCCCGTGCGACGACGGACGGCAGCAGGACGAGCCCGAGGATGAGCAGCGCCGCGAGCACCATCAGGGTCTGGGTGCCGGTCCAGCCGCCGCGTCCGGCCACGGCGACCGGCTGGGCCAGGGCGATCGTGCCGTCGACGGCGGTGCCGCCGCCCGAGCCGGTGGCGCCGCCTCCGGAGGACGCGGACAGCACCTGCCCCGTGTCCGGGTCGACGGCCGGCTTCCCGTCGCCGCCCGCGCCCCCGCTCGCCGCCGCGCCGCCCGCCGCGCCTCCGCCGCTCGCCGAGCCGCCGGTGGTCCCCCCGGACGCGGTGCCCCCGGACGCCGCGGCGCCGGTCGTGCCCCCGGACGTCGTACCGCCGGAGCTTCCCGAACCACCCGAACCACCGCTCCCGGAGGCCGGCTTGGCGCCGCCGCTGCCCGTGGTGCAGGGCGCGGCGCCCTTCTTGTCGCAGGCGGCCGGGTAAGGGGCGGTCTCGGCGAGCCTGTTGCGGCCGTCGGCGCTGAAGGTGGGGTTGTTGCAGCCCTTGATGTTGATGTTCTGCGTCTTCACGCCGGGGATCCGCCGGATCTGGTCGAAGCCCGCCTGCACCAGGTTGATCGGCAGCGGCGAGTAGCCGAGCTTGGGCGCCTGTTGCTGGCCCTGGCACATGAAGTAGTAGGAGAACGCGCCGAGCGTCTTGCCCTTGTCCTTGGTGAACGTGCCCTGCACCTTCAGCGGCAGGATCATGTACGAGTAGCTGGACAGCGGGTAGTTGCGCTTGTCGGCGTCGTTGTAGACGCCTTCGAGCTTCTGGGTGAGGTAGTCGGCGGAGGCCTTGTTGGTGTTGATCCTCGCCTTGAGCAGCGAGACGGCGACGTTCTTCGGCGTCGGCTCGGTGTAGTAGCCCGCGTGGTTGAGGACCTTGGCGACCGGATAGCCCTCGTTGATGGCGTACGAGTAGTTGACGTACCCGATCGCGCCCTCGCCGTAGTTCTGGGCGACGTACCCCGCCACGCCCGGGTCACCGGACTGGGCGATCATGCCGGCGACGGTCGGGTAGTACGAGGTCTGCCCGCAGGCGCCCGAGCGGCCGACGCGGGCGCAGTAGGCCTTCCACAGCGACGCGTGCTGGTTGGCCATCCACATCGTGAACTGGGCGGTGGAGCCCGAGCCGTCGGAGCGGACGACGGGGACGACGGCGCGGTGCGGGAGTTGGAGCCCCGGGTTGTCGGCCTTGACCACCGGGTCGTCCCAGTACTTCACGACGCCGGTGAAGATCTTGGTGACCACGTCTCCGGAGAGGCGGAGGTTGGTGACCTTCCTGCCGTTGACCGTCAGGTGGTACATGAAGGAGGTGCCGCCGGCCACGATCGGCATGTAGGCGTAGCTGCCGGAGGAGGGGCGCTCGGCTGCCGAGCCGTCGGTCGGGTTGGTCTGGAACGGGATGTCCGAGACCGCGAAGTCCACCGTGCCGCTGAGGAACTGGCGGCGGCCGTCGGAGGAGCCGCTGCCGGCGTAACTGATCCGCATGCCGTACTGGTTGACGGCCTTGCGCCACTGTTCGATGGCGTTCTCCGCCCAGGTCGAACCGGCCCCGGCGACCGGGGTGTAGCTCTCGGCCGCGGCGGGCGCCGCGAGCGGGCCGGCCAGCAGCACGGCGATCGCTGTCATGACCCCGCCCAGGGTTGCCAGCGCCCGGAGGCGGCGGAGAGGGGCGGTCAGGTGGCTGGGCATCAGTCGGTCTCTCCGGGTGCGGGGGCGGCGGGCGCGGCGGTGTCGTGCGGCTGAGCGGCGGAGGCGTCCTCGAACAGCGACAGCCCGGGCACGGACTCGGGTGCGGGCGTGTGGAGTTCGTCGAAGCGGGCGACGTCACGGCGGGAGGCGCGGGCGGTACCGCGGGCCTGGCGGCGGGTCTGGTGGCCGGGGCCGCGTCCGCCGATCACCCGGGCGATCACGAAGAGCACCAGCACCATGGTCATGAGCACGGCCGCCGCGCCGAAGCCGCGGGCGATCATCTCCGGCTGCGGTGACTTGACGAAGTTGAAGACGGCCAGCGGCAGGGACACCATCGGCCCGGCGGTCGGGTCGGCGTTGAGCGCCGCCGTGAAACCGGCGGTCAGCAGCACGGGCGAGGTCTCGCCGATGCCGCGCGCGGTGCCGAGGATGACGGCGGTGGCGAGCCCGGAGCGGGCGGTGGGCAGGACGACGTGCCACACCGTGCGCCAGCGCGGCGCGCCGAGCGCCTCCGCCGCCTCGGTGAGGGTGCCCGGTACGAGCCGCAGCACCACGTCCGAGGCCCGGATCACGATCGGCAGCATCATCACGCTGATCGCGAACCCGGCCGCGAGGCCCGACTTCTGCATGCCGAGGCCGAGGATCCAGACGGCGTACACCATCAGGCCGGCCACGATCGACGGCAGCGCGGTCATCGCCTCGACGATGGTGCGGACGAAGCGGGAGAAGCGCCCCGGGATCTGGTTGAGGTAGACGGCACAGGCCAGTCCGAGCGGCACGGTGATCGTCAGCGCGATGGAGATCATGATCAGCGTGCCGACCATCGCGTGGGCGATGCCGCCGTTGGTCAACGGGTCGAGCGGGCCCGCCGCCTGCATGTCCTGGGTGAAGAAGTTGGCGTGCGGCAGGGCGTCCTTGCCGCGCCAGGCCGTGAACCCGACGACGAGGGCGAGGGCGGTGAACAGCAGCGAGGCCGCCGTCCACAGCACGACCGTCATCACCCGGTCGCGTACGGCCTGTCCGTCCTCCTCGAACCCGGTCAGCACCGCGTAGACGGCGAGGAAGACCAGATAGGCGGTGACGGCGAAGCCCAACGTTCCGGAGAACGGGGCGAGTTCACCGAACAGCAGGACCGTGACACACAGCGCGGAGGCGGCGGCACCGGCCAGCGACAGCACGGCGGAGCGGCTGACGCCACCGATACGGCGGGGCTGTTCGGGGGGAGACACGGTTTCCGGCGCGGGGGGCCCGGTGAGCGCATCGCCCTCGGCGGAGGTCTTTTCTGGTTCTACGGCTACGACGGTCATCTCAGGCCTCGCTCTGGGCACCGGAGCGGGAGCGGGCCGCGACGGAGGAGGCGGTGAAGTTGACCGCCAGGGTGAGCAGGAACAGCGCCAGGCCCGCCGCCATCAGCGCCGACATCCCGAACTCGGAGGAGTCTCCGTAGTGCAGGGCGATCAGTGAGGAGACCGAGTTCGAGCCGGTCTGCAGGATGTGCGGCTGGATGGTGAAGACCGGCGAGATGATCAGGTAGACCGCGATGGTCTCGCCGAGCGCCCGGCCGAGCCCCAGCATCGTTCCGCCGATGATGCCGCCCTTGCCGTACGGCAGGACGACCGAGCGGATCATCCCCCACCGGGTGGCGCCGAGCGCGTAGGCGCCCTCCCGCTCGCCCGCCGGGGCCTGGGAGAAGACCTCGCGCATCACCGAGCACTGGATCGGCGCGACCATGAGCGCGACGACGATCCCGGCGACGAAGGTGGACGCGGTGTACACGCTGTCGGAGGCGAGCGGATCGCCCGGCTGGACGCCGTCCACCGTGAACAGCGGTATCCAGCCGAACCAGTCGGACAGCCAGCGTGACAGCCCGATCACATGCTGCTGCAGGAAGAACAGCCCCCACAGCCCGTACACCACCGACGGTACGGCGGCCATCAGGTCGACCATGCTCACGAGGGTGCGGCGCAGCCCGCGCGGGGCCACGTCGGAGATGAAGAGCGCCGTCCCGACGGCCAGCGGTACGGAGATGGCCACCGCGACGAGGGCGATCAGCAGGGTGCCGGTGAGTACGGCGGCGATGCCGAAGTTGTGAACGTCCGGCTGCCAGGCGGCAGTTGTGAGGAACGCCGGGCCCCGGGCGCGCAGGGCCTGTCCCGCCCTCAGCAACAGGAACAGCCCGACGGCCGCCATGATGGCGAGGACCACGACCCCGGTGGCCGTCAACTGGATCCGGAAGACCCGGTCACCGAACCCCCTGGCGGTGGACAACCGCCGAGGCACGGGTCTGTCGGACTCCGGTCTGCCGGAACCCACCTGCGTGGACACCACGTACGCCCCTCAAGAAACGAAAACGACTCTCCCCACGCGGCGCTGAAGGCACCGTGCGAGGAGAGTCAATGGCCGGATCCTGACGTCCCGACGCGCCAGATGTGGACATCAAGTGAACGAGCCATGTCAACCTGGTGGGTCAACTGTGGAGACACCCCCCGGCATCCCGCGTTCATGGAACATCTGTACGGTGTGGCTCTCAGTGATCCGGAGTGGCCGAAACCGCTCCCTTTCCTACGGAGTCGCCACGGTGCGGACTTCCCTGCGTGCGGCCACAGCTCTGGGCTTGATCCTTCTCCTCTCCGCCTCGACCGCCGGGCCCGCCCTGGCCGACGACGGCCCGTCCGGTACCGGCATCGTCAGTGACGTGAGCGTCGTCGAGCAGCCGGACTCGGTCACCGGGGCCCAGGAGGCCCAGGCCGCCTCGGGTGCCTACCGGGGTGATGTCCTCGTCCGCTTCACGCCGGTGGCCGACCCGGGCTTCCACTTCGAGGCCGGTATCGGCAAGGCGGCGTTCACCACACGTGCCGGCTCGGTCAGCTACACCGGAGTGCCCATCTCCTCCCTCGGCACGGGCTACTTCAGGCTGGACACACGGGATCTGCCGGACGGCCCGAACACCCTGGACGTGAGGATCACCGAAACCCCGGACGGCACGAATTCCGGGGGCATGTACCGGAGCGTGACCGGCACCGTCGGCCTCAGGGTCGCCAATCCGTCGGCGGTGTTCACCTCTCCGCGGTCGCACGCGCTCGTGTGGGGGGCCACCACGTACGGCGTGGACGCCCAGGCGGCGACCGGCGGCCCCGCGATCGACCACGTCGCCTTCTACGAGACGGCCCTGTTCACCAGGACCAACAAGCCCCGCGCCACGGACGGCAGCGCTCCTTACACGTACACCAGCACGTACTCGACCATGGCCTACCGCCCGCTCGTCCAAGCCGTGGTCGTCGACAAGGACGGCTACCGCTCGGCCCCGGTGTCGCTGTCGGTCACGGCCACCCCCGGCCCGACCGTGAAGGCCACCACGGTCACGCCGAAACTCGCTTACGGCGGCGCCGACCCGATGTCCGTCGAGTGGACGGCCGCCGTGCCGTACGGCTGGAACAGGACCGGGTACACCGAGGTGTGGCTGACCAAGGAGGAGGTCGCGATCGACGGCACGACCGTGCGGTCCTACGCCGACAACGACCTTCCGTTCTCCCCGCTCCAGGCGCGGAGCGAGGGCCACTACACCAGCACCAGTTGGGGCGACGGCCTCTCCACCTCGGGCTGGTCGCTGGGTACGCACACCGTCACCGTCACGGTCACCGACAGCACGGGGGCGGTCACCACCGCCTCCGTGAAGCCGGTCGTGACCGCCGACAAGCTGACCGCGAGCGCCCTGGGCAGTGTGGTGCTCGGGCAGAAGGTGACGGTGTCCGGCCTGCTCACCACGGGCACGGAGAACCCGCTGCCGTTCCGTACCGTCTCGCTTCAGGCCCGGCCGGCCGGCAGCACCTTGTGGACGACGGTGGTCACCGGCACGACGGACGGCGACGGCGTCATCGCGCTGACCACCAGGCCGGCCCGCAACGAGAGCCTGCGCCTGGTCGCCGCGGCCGGGACCGAACCGGCTTCGGCCGCCCTCAAGGTGTCGGTGTCACCGAAGGTGACGCTGAAGGCATCCGCCACCGCCGTCAAGCGCGGCGCCACCGTCAGGTTCAGCGGCACCGTCACCTCGAAGGAGACCGGCGCCGCGGTGAAGCTTCAGGTGTACCGCAACGGCACCTGGACGACCCTCACCTCCAAGCCCCAGTCCGGCACGGGCCAAGTCACCTTCACCGTCACCGAGAGGACGAGGGGCACCTTCACCTACCGCCTGCTCACCACGGCGACGACCGCCTTCGCCGCTGCCCACAGCCCCTCGCTGAAGATCACCGTGAGCTGACCGCTCCAACCCCACCGGCATCCCGCCCGGGTCACGGCTCATCGGCCGCACCCGGGCGGATCGCGTGCCGGTCGCCGGGAGGCGGACCTCGTCATCACCGCAGGCCTCTGGCGCATCCTCACCGGTCTCCGGACCGGCCCGTCCGACCGCGGAAAGCTCCCGCCTCAGCCGGCCCGTTCCTCCCCCGTGGCGAAGAACCTGCGCACGTGGTCGTCCGGCGGGAGCCCGCTCTCCCGCATCAGGGAGAACGCCTCGGCACCTTCCCCCGGGGAGTCGACCATGGCGTACGCCTCGGCGAAGTCCGTGTACTCGACGCCGTCCAGGCCCTCGCAGTACGCGGCGGCCTCCGCCTCTCCAAGGGCGATCGCCTCGCCCAGGGACCGGGCGACCCACAAGGTCGCCCTCTCCTCGTACACCTCCAGGTGCCGGTGACGGAAAACGCACCGGACGCCGTACCAGGAGGGTTCGTTCGTGTCACTCCTGGCCGTTTCCTCTGCCGTCGTCCCCGAGCCGCCTCCGCGCCGGGAGCCCGGCCACGTACCGCTGGGCGATCGTCGCGCAGACCAGGGCGAGGGGCAGCGAGGCCAGTCTCCAGCCGTCGGGCAACAGCCAGGCCGAGAGCGTGCCGAAGACGATCAGGGTGGCGATCGGAGCGGCTCGGTCACGACGCACGGAGACACCTCTGCCGCCGCGGACCACCGGGCCGGTCACCGGTCGGTCCGCCAGGGCCCGGCGTACACCAGGGCCGCGATCAGGACACAGACGAACGCCGGGCCGAGGAGCAGGTCGTCCCACAGGAGACGGTGGCTGCTCGGGATACGGTCCGCGATGGCGAGGGCGAGCCCGACACCGAACAAAATGTTCGACCACGCGCCCCTCCTGCGCCGGCTCTCCGGCAGGCCTGCCGGCATTCGGCGGCCCAGGAGTTGGAGTACGCCTCCCCCGATGAGAACCGCGGCGAGGGCGAACCCGATCACGTGCGAGACGACTTCCACAAATTTCCCCTCCTCCCCTTCTCACTCCCACTGCCATCGCGCTTCTTCCTCCGCATGACGCCGATCGTCCGGCCGGCCATGAGGAGACTGGCGACCAGGGCGAACGGCCAGATCCAGACGGGTGCGTCAGGAACGGAGAAGGGAGTGAGTCCCGCCAGGACCGACAAGGCGGCCCAGAGGACGAGCCGCCCCCAGAGGAGCGCCCAGGGGTTGGTCTGGCGGGCGTGGACGAGGCGCCCGCGCATCGAGTCCGGCGCGATGGTCACGCTTGATCATCCGGGTCGGGACAGACCCGGGCGGGGATCACCTCAACAGCGCCCCCGGGAAACCCAAAGCGAACTCAAAGGGGATGCCCGGGCGGGCAGAGCCGACCCACCGAAACACCCTATTTGCCCATGTCATCCAGGAGATCGGCCCTCATCCGGGCAAAGCCGGAGTTGCCTAATCCTTGACGGGAGATGGGGACATCACTCACCCACCACCTCAAACCGCCATCGATGCACCGCCCGTGTCACCAACCCCGCCCCCGGCTCCGGAAGTTCGGGCAATGCCGCGTCATACTCCGCGTCCCACCACGTGATGACGAGCACGCGGTCCTGCGGAGCCCGGAGCGTCTCCCGGCGCAGGGGTTCCGTCGGCAGCTCCTGCGCCCGTGCCCAGGCGAGGAGTTCACCCCCACGCCCCTCGACGGCCCGCGCCTCCCACATCAACGCGACCGTCACGCGTACAGGTTCCCCTCGCTCGCCCGATGCACATGACCGTGCGAATGGCCCGGCACATGCGGGTCGGTCACCGGCAGCGAGGAGTCCGCCGACAGGTCCCAGTCGGAGGGGGCCCGGTTGCGGGCGACCATCTCGGCGCCCAGGGCGGCCACCATCGCGCCGTTGTCCGTGCACAACTTGGGCCGGGGCACCCGGAGTTGGATACCGGCCGCCTCGCAGCGCTCCCGGGCGAGCGCCCGCAGCCGCGAGTTGGCGGCGACGCCTCCGCCGATCATCAGGTGGTCGACGCCCTCGTCCTTGCAGGCCCGCACCGCCTTCCGGGTCAGCACGTCCACCACCGCCTCCTGGAAGGAGGCAGACACGTCACGCACCGGCACCTCCTCCCCCGCCGCCCGCTTCGCCTCGATCCAGCGGGCCACGGCCGTCTTGAGCCCGGAGAAGGAGAAGTCGTACGCCGGATCACGCGGCCCGGTCAGCCCGCGTGGGAACGCGATGGCCTTCGGGTCGCCCTCGCGCGCGTACCGGTCGATGACCGGGCCGCCGGGGAAGCCCAGGTTCAGCACCCGCGCGATCTTGTCGAAGGCCTCGCCGGCCGCGTCGTCGATGGTCGCGCCCAGGGGCCGTACGTCGGAGGTGATGTCCGAGGAGAGCAGGAGCGAGGAGTGGCCGCCGCTGACCAGCAGGGCCATCGTCGGCTCGGGCAGCGGGCCGTGCTCCAGCTGGTCGACACAGATGTGGGAGGCGAGATGGTTCACGCCGTACAGCGGCTTGCCCAGCGCGTAGGCGTACGCCTTCGCCGCCGAGACCCCGACCAGCAGGGCGCCCGCGAGCCCGGGACCGGCGGTGACGGCGATGCCGTCGAGGTCCTTCGGGCTCACCCCCGCTTCCTTCAGCGCCCGCTCGATGGTCGGCACCATCGCCTCCAGGTGCGCGCGCGAGGCCACCTCGGGCACGACACCCCCGAACCGGGCGTGCTCGTCGACGCTGGACGCGATGGCGTCCGCGAGGAGCGTGGTCCCCCGGACGACGCCCACGCCGGTCTCGTCACAGGAGGTCTCGATGCCGAGGACGAGCGGCACGTCCTTGGAGTCAGCCATTGCTCTCGGTTCCTTGTACGTCGATGTGCTGTACGTCGGTGTGCTGTACGTCTGTCCGCAGGTCTTCCCGCACGTCGGTCTCTCGCGTCGGCAGCGCTGCCGACGGGTCGCGCAGCCGCATCACCAGGGCGTCGATGTTCCCCGGCTGGTAGTAGCCGCGCCGGAACCCGATGGGCTCGAAGCCGAACCTCTCGTACAGCTTCTGCGCGCGCACGTTGTCCACCCGGCACTCCAGCATGACCTCGGTGCACTCGAACGCGGTCGCCGCCCGCAGCAGCTCGGTGAGCAGCACGGCACCGAGGCCGGTGCCCCAGCACTCGCGGGCGACGGCGATCGTCTGTACGTCGGCCCCCGTGGCGGAGGCACTGTCGGATTCGGTACCGGCGACGGCGAGCCCCCCGTACCCGATGATCCGTCTGCCGCCCCCCTCCACGCGCTCGTCCTCGGCGACGAAGTACCGCCGGGTCGCCCGCGGTCCCCGCGCGTGGGCCAGGTCGGACCAGAACATGCCCCGGGACCAGGCGTCCTCGGGGAAGAGGTCCTTCTCCAGCTCCAGCACGGGCTCGATGTCCCACCAGCGCATCTCGCGCAGCACGGCAGTCGTCACTTGGGGGTGACCACCTTGTAGTTCTTGGGGACCTGGGCGTCGGGTCGGCGCAGGTAGAGGGGCCGGGCGGCCGGGAGTTCGACGCCCGCCGCCAGCCGTTCGGCGGCCAGGGAGGCGAGGGCCGCCGCACAGACGTGCTCGGGGGCGTGCGCGTCCGGGAAGGTGTCCGGGTAGAGCAGGGCGCCCGCGCCGACGGCCGGCAGGCCCGCGACCTGGTCGGCGATGTCCGCCGGCCGGTCGACGGACGGCTCCGTCACCCTCGTACGGGAGTCGCTGTAGCGGGCCCAGTAGACCTCCTTGCGGCGGGCGTCGGTCGCCACGACGAAGGGGCCGTCCTCGACGTCGGCGGCGTACGCGAGGCCGTCCAGCGTGCAGACGCCGTGTACGGGGACGCCGAGGGCGAATCCGAAGGTGTCGGCGGTCATCAGGCCGACGCGCAGCCCGGTGTAGGGGCCGGGGCCGATGCCGACGACGACGCCGGTGACGGCGTCGAGGCCCGTGCCCGCCTCGGCGAGGATCCGGTCGACGGCGGGCAGCAGCAGTTCCCCGTGCCGGCGCGCGTCGACCTGGCTCGACGCGGCGACGACGGCCGTCCCGTCGTGCAGGGCGACCGTGACGGCCGGGGTGGCGGTATCCAGAGCGAGCAAGAGCACGCGAACAGCCTACGGCGCCCGCGCCCCGCGCACGGCCGCTCCGGTCGGCGGTACGGCTGCTGCTACCGTCACCGCAAAACGGGACGTACGAGACGAAGAGGTGAGCGCTGGTGACCAGGAGCGGCTCGGGATTCGTGGCCGGGCTCACCGCGGCGGCCCTCGCCACGGTCGGTTTCCTCGCCTACCAGGCCTCGGCGAACGCCCCGCTGCGCCCGGGCGCCGAGCGCACATCCCCCTCGGCGCCGGTGACGGCCTCGAAGGTCCCCCGGGACACCCGGCACCCGGGCGCCCTGCCGCCCGGGTCCGGGGCGGGCAGGCGGGTCGTGTACTCCCTGGACGACGACCGGGTGTGGCTGGTCGGCGACAACGGCGGGGTGCGCCGCTCGTTCCCCGTCGCGCCGGGGTCGGTCGACCCGGCGCCGGGCAGTTATCAGGTCACGTCCCGCTCGAACTCGATCACGGGAACCGACGGCACCCCGATCGAGCACGTCGTGCGGTTCACCTGCGTGGACGGCGTGGGCATCGGCTTCAGCGCGGCGTTGGACGGCTCGGCTCCACGGCAGGACCCGGAGGCGCGCACGGGCGGCATCCGGGAGACCCGGCCGGACGGGGACGCGATGTGGGAGTTCGCGACGATCGGCGAGAAGGTCGTCGTGATCCGCTGAGCGCGCTACGCGGCCTTCGACCGCTGCCGGACGGGCGCCTCGGGCGGGCACGGAGGCGTCGAGATCGCGCGGGCGGCGGCACAGGAAGCCAGCAGATCACGCATGGACACCCCGGGGACCGCGTAGGGCTTCGGCTTGCGCGTGCCGGTACTCGGGCTCTCTGCAGCCGACATGGACGCCTCCTGAAGTTCGGGGGCGGACGTAGTTAGGTAACCCTAACCACGAACTGGGTACCATGTGACCACGCGCGAGACGCCGAACGCAATATCTTGCCGACGGATTGTCGGAACATTCACGCGATCGTTCACGCGAACTTTCCTACGGCGCTCAGGTCAACCGTCGCCCACCGCTCCCCCACCCCCGTGAGGGTGACGTGCCGCACCTCGTCCGTGGTGTCCCCTGCGGCGCGGTGGATGAGGAGATGGAGCCGGTCGTCGGTCAGCTCCTCGACCTTGCCCTCGCCCCACTCCACGACGACGACGGACTCGGGCAGCGAGACGTCGAGATCAAGGTCCTCCATGTCGTCGAGACCGCCGGCCAGCCGGTACGCGTCCACGTGGACGAGCGGCGGGCCGTCGCCGAGGGAGGGGTGGACGCGGGCGATCACGAAGGTCGGCGAGGTGACCGCGCCCCGGACCCCGAGCCCCTCGCCGAGCCCGCGCGTCAGCGTCGTCTTGCCCGCGCCCAGCTCACCGGTGAGCATCACCAGGTCGCCGGCCCGTAGCTGCTCGGCGAGCCGACGGCCCAACTCCCGCATCTCCTCGGGCGAGTGGACGGTGAGCTCGGCGGACGAGGCGGGCGTCGGGCGCGCGGGGGACTCAGCCGGGGTGTCCTGCGCTGCTGCTGGTGCTTCCATAACCGGAAACCGTAGCCCCTGCCGGCACGGCACCCGCGCGGGTGAGCAGGTCGGCGAGCCGGTCGGTGACCGCCTCCGGGTGCTCCAGCATCACCAGGTGCCCGGCGTCCGGCACGAGGACCAGTTCGGCGTCCGGCAGCAGGTCGGCGATGGCCTCGCTGTGCTCGCTGGGCGTGACGAGGTCGCCGACCCCGGCCAGCACCAGCACGGGCAGGTCCTTGAAGTGGCCGAGGGCCTCGGTCTTGTCGTGCTCGGTGAAGGCCGGGTAGAACTCGGCGACGACATCGATGGGCGTGCTCTCGATCATCCGCTCGGCGAACCGGGCGACGGCGGGATCGATGTCCCGCGACGAGAACGAGTACCGCTTGATGATGCCGGCGAAGAGATCGGTGGTGGCCCGCCGCCCCCGCTCCACCCACTCGGCCTGCTGCCCCAGCGCCTTCAGTACGCCGGGCAGCACCCGCCGGACGGCGTTCACGCCCGCGACGGGCAGCCCGAAGTTGACCTCGCCGAGCCGCCCGGACGACGTACCGACAAAGGCGACCGCGACGACCCGCTCCCGGACCACGTCCGGGAACTGGTCGGCGAAGGCCATGACGGTCATCCCGCCCATCGAGTGCCCGACGAGCACGATCGGCCCCTCGGGCACGGCGGCGTCGAGGACGGCTTTCAGGTCCCGTCCGAGCTGGTCGATGGAGAGGGCCACCCCCTCGTGCTGGGCGACTCCGCGCCCGGACCGTCCATGGCTGCGCTGGTCCCAGTACACGCTGCGGACGACCCCGCGCAGGGCGGCCCGCTGGAAGTGCCAGGAGTCCTGGCTGAGGCAGTAGCCGTGGCTGAAGACGACGGTGACGGGGGCCGGGGCCTTGCGCCCGAAGAGCCGACGCCGGCGCGGAGTGAGGGACGGCGCGGTCGCCGGGTCGACGTCGTCGACCTCGTAGTACAGCTCGGTGCCGTCATCGGCGTACGCCTTGCCCGGGGTGCCGCGCAGCGCGCCGTACGGGCCCGTCGAGTCGAGCGCCATCCGCGCCCGCTGGCGGATACCGCGCCCCACGGTGAGCCGCTCGACGGCGACCCCCGCGGCGGCACCGGCGGCCACCACCCCTATGGCGACGCCCGCGATACCGGTCGCCCGGCGCCACCCCCCGCCCGTCGCCCCCGCGGCGGAGGCCACGACCGCCGTGGCGGCGCTCGCGAGGACCTCCGCACTGCTCTCGCTCACGTACCGCTCCTTGCTGGAATTACCACTGAAGGCTGGAACTGCCACTAAGGCTGGAACCACCACTGAAGTTGCCGCGGTTACTCGTGCCGCCGGCCGAAGAACCCTGCGGGCGCCTACCCCTCTTGTCCCTCTTCCTCATTCACATTCACGTAGACGCGCGGCACCCGGGTTCCGATGCGGGTGACGATTTCGTACGCGATCGTCCCGGCCGCCTGTGCCCAGTCCTCGGCGGTGGGCTCGCCTCGGTCGCCGGGTCCGAAGAGCAGGACCTCCGCGCCCGCTGCGGGCTCGTCGCCCCCCAGATCGACGACGAACTGGTCCATGGCGACCCGTCCGGCCACGGTCCGCCACTTCCCGCCGATCAGGACGGGACCGGTGCCGGAGGCGTGGCGCGGGATGCCGTCCGCGTAGCCGACGGGGACGAGGCCGAGGGTGGTGGCGCCGGGGGTGACGTAGTGGTGCCCGTAGCTGACGCCGTGCCCGCCCGGTACGTGCTTGACCAGCGCGAGCGAGGCGGCCAATGTCATGACGGGGCGAAGCCCGAGGTCGGCGGAGGTACCGATCTCGGGGCTCGGCGAGATGCCGTAGACGGCCACCCCGGTGCGTACGAGGTCGAAGTGCGTGTCCGGACGGCTGAGCACGGCGGGCGAGTTGGCGAGGTGCCGCACATCGGGCCGCAGTCCGTGCCGCTCGGCGTACGCGACCATCTCGTGGAAGCGGGTGAGCTGGGCGTCGACGGAGGGGTGTCCGGGTTCGTCGGCGCAGGCGAGGTGGGACCAGAGGCCGGTGACGCGGATCAGCCCGTCCCGCTCGGCGCGCAGCGCGGCGGCGACGAGCGCGCACCAGTCGTCCCCCGGCTGGCAGCCGCCGCGCCCGAGCCCGGTGTCGGCCTTGAGCTGGACGCGGGCGGGCCGCCGAGCGGCATGGGCGGCCTCGACGACCTCCCGCAGGGCCCACATCCCGCCCACCGACACGTCGATGTCGGCCTCGATCGCCTCCTGCCAGGGCCCGCCGGGCGTCCAGAGCCAGCACATGACGCGTACGTGATGGGGAATCCCTGAGTCGGGCCGCCGCAGGGCGAGCGCCTCCTCGGGGGTGGCGGTGCCGAGCCACTCGGCGCCCGCCTCGACGGCCGCCCGAGCACACCGGAGCGCCCCGTGGCCGTACGCGTCGGACTTGACGACGGCCATCAGGGCCGCGCCGCGCGCGCGGGCGCGCAGGGTCCGCACGTTGGCCCGCAGGGCGGCCAGGTCGATCTCGGCGCGGGCTCGCAGGGCGGCGGCCGGCGGGGCTGCTGTCTCACTCATGGCGCCCCCAGTGTCTCAGAGGGACCGCGGAGCACACCCGCGGCTACCCCGCTGCCCGGCGTCCCCACACGTACACCCGGTCGCCCGTCCGCAGAACGCCCCAGAGGGTACGGGCGTCGGCGAGCCGCATATTGACGCAGCCCATGGAGCCGACGGTGGTGTAGATGCTGCCGTAGACGGCGTGGAAGGCCTGGCCGCCGCTGAAGAACTGGGCGTAGGGCATGGGGGTGTCGTAGAGGGTCGAGTGGTGGTTCTTGTGCTTCCAGTACACCTTGTGCCAGCCGCCGCGCGTCGGATAGGCCGTCCGCCCGCTCCGCACGGGCGCGGGCCCGTAGACGACCTTCCTCCCCTTCTGCACCCAGGTCAGCTGCCGCCCGAGATCGACACAGGCGACGCGGTAGGTCCGCACGGGACACTTACCGGCGGCGTTCGGGTTCTTCTTCGCGGACAGCAGCTGCATCCGGGACCAGGTGACGGGCCCGGCGAATCCGCTGTCCGGCTTGATCTTGTACTTGCGCTGAAAGTCGCGGATGGCCCGGCAGTCGGCGGCGGACTGCTTCCCGTCCACCCTCAGCTTCAGCCAGAACTCGACCTGGCGCTGATAGGGCCCGGTCAGCTTGGAGCAGGCCACTTTCCGGGCGGCGTCGCGCAGAGGTACGTACTCGATGAGGTCGTACGTCCCCTGCGCGACCTCGGCCGGCTCGACGGCGTCCTCTTGCCTCGTCGGCGTGTACACCTGCGGCGCGAGCACCTGGTCCGGGGTGTCGAAGGTCCAGGGCTGGGAGGGGGCGGGGGGCACACCGGGCACGAGGACGCCCTCGGGGCCGGGCGCGGGCAGCACGGGGTCCGCGAAGGCAGGGCCGACGGGCAGCACGGCCACTGCGACAAGCAGCGCGGTGAGCCCCTGGAGCACGAACGGTCGTCGACTGATCATGTGATCAGGAGAACGCGGGGTCGACGCCACCGGGCTCAGCCGCGCGGCGAGGTCACCCGACCGTGCGCCTCAGCACATCAAACGCCCCGAACATCCCGAACATCCTGGCCGTCATGGCTGTCCCGAACATCCCGCCAGGCCCTCCCCACCCCCTCCGCGACATCCTGCGCCCCCACCGGCGCACCCTCCGACGCCAGCCGCCCCGCCAGCCCGTGCAGATACGCCCCCACACTCCCGGCGTCCAGCGCCGAAAGCCCTGCCGCCAGCAACGACCCGCTCAGCCCCGACAGCACATCGCCGCTCCCGGCGGTGGCAAGCCACCCGGTGCCGGTCGCGTTGACCCGTACGGCACCCCCCGCCGGGTCGGCGACCAGCGTGGTCGACCCCTTGAGGAGCACGGTCGCCCCATAACGGGCGGCGAGTTCCCGCACGGCCGACAACCGAGCCCCCTCCACCTCTCCCCGCCCCACACCGAGCAGCGCGGCGGCCTCCCCCGCATGCGGAGTCATCAGCGTCGGCGCGGTGCGCCCCCGCACCGCCTCCCGCTCCGCCAGCCGCAGCCCGTCCGCGTCGATCAGCACGGGTACGTCCGCCGCCAGCACCTCGGCGACCGTCGCGGCGTCGTCCCCGGCCCCGGGCCCCACGACCCACGCCTGTACGCGCCCCGCCTTGTGCGGCCCCTGGTCGGACACGAGCACCTCGGGAAAGCGGGCGATCACCGCGTCGGCCGCCGGCCCCACGTACCGCACGGCCCCGGCCCCGCCCCGCAGCGCGCCCGCGACAGCCAGCACAGCGGCCCCCGGATACCGCGCCGACCCCGCCGCGATCCCGACGACACCCCGCCGGTACTTGTCGCTCTCGACGCCGGGCACCGGCAACAGCCGGGCGACGTCCGCGTGTTGCAACGCCTCCAGCTCGGCCGGCTCGGGAAGCACCTCCCCGAGCCCGATGTCGACGAGCCGCACCGTCCCGGCGTACTCCCGCGCGGGATCGATGAGCAGCCCCGGCTTGTGGGCCCCGAAGGTCACGGTCAGATCGGCCCGCACCGCCACCCCGGGCACCTCACCACTGTCGGCGTCGACCCCGCTGGGCAGATCGACGGCGACCACGGCGGCCTCCGACTCCCGCACAGCCTCCACGAGCGGCAGGACATCGGCGCGCAGCCCACCCCTCCCCCCGATCCCGACGATGCCGTCGACGACGAGATTGGCGCGACGGATCGCCTGCTCGGCAGCACCGGCGCCCACGACCGTCCCGCCCGCTCCCCGCAATGCCGCGAGCCCTCCGGCATGCGTGCGCTCCGGCGCGAGCAGCACCGCCGTGACACCGGCTCCGCGCCGGGCGAGGCGGGCCCCGGCGTACAGCGCGTCACCCCCGTTGTCACCACTACCAACAAGCAGAACAACCCGGCTGCCGTACACCCGCCCCATCAACTGGCCGCAGGCGACGGCCAGTCCGGCCGCCGCGCGCTGCATGAGCGCACCCTCCGGCACCCGCGCCATCAGCTCACGCTCGGCCACCCGTACCGTCTCCACGCTGTACGCAGTTCGCATACGTCGAGTCTCCCGCACCACCGGCTGACCGGCCCGCAGAGCCCGCCGGACAAGGGGCCCTATCCCTCCGCGATCACCACAGCCGAAGCCACCCCCGCGTCATGGCTGAGGGAGACATGCCACGACCGCACCCCGAGTTCCGCCGCACGCGCGGCCACCGTCCCCGTGACTCTCAGCCAGGGCCGCCCGCTGTCCTCGACGCAGACCTCCGCGTCCGTCCACAGCATGCCGCCCGGAGCGCCCAGCGCCTTGGCGAGCGCCTCCTTCGCGGCGAACCGCGCGGCAAGCGAGGCAGCACCGCGCCGCTGACCGCTGGGCAGCAGCAACTCGCTCTCCAGGAAAAGCCGTTGGGCCAGCCCGGGCGTCCGCTCCAGCGAGGCCCGGAACCGTTCGATCTCGGCGACGTCGATCCCGACTCCGATGATGCTCATCCGGGCACTCTACGATCCGTCAGCCCTGTTCAGGAGCACGACCCGGCACAACCTCCGGGTCCCCGGCGAACAGGTCCTCGGCGCGCTCCGCAGTGCCGACGCGGTCGAGCCAGTCGTCGAGGCGGGCAAGGTCGGCGCAGGTGGTGACGCGGTCGCGGATGTCGTCGGAGACGGGGAGCCTCCTTACTTCCAGCACGGTCAGAATCGTGCTGGCCTTCCCCTTCGCCAGGCCGTTCGCGTAGCCGATGGCCCACCGCTCGGCGTATCCCGGCGGCCAGTTCTCGACCTTTCCCCGCAGATACGCGATCTCTCCGGGCGACAACCCATCCCGTTCGAGGATCTCCTTGAGACGGTGGTGCAGTTCGGCCATGGCCCTCTCGGGCGAGAGGCCCACCAGAGCCATGGCCGCCACAAGCCCCGTGGCGATACCGGAGACCTCCTCTTCCAGTTCCGGGCGCATCACGCGGCGGCCCGCAGCTCGCACCACACGAATTTGCCGCGATTCCCGAACCTGCTCAGCGGCTGCCATCCCCAGAGATCGGCACAGGCCCGCACCATTCCAAGCCCACGCCCGTCCTCCGAGTTGGTGAGCTGACCCAACTCCTGGGGCGGCTCGGGTGGTTTGGGGTCGGCGTCCCAGGCTCCGATGCGGAGTACGCCGGCTGACCAGCGGACGCGTAGGGCGGCGGGGCCCTTGGTGTGCCGTACGGCGTTGGACACCAACTCGGTGGCGAGGAGTTCGGCGACGTCGACGAGGCCGATCAGTCCGTGCATGGTGAGGATGAGGCGGAGGGTGCGGCGGCTGACGGTGACGGCTCGGGGGTCGTTGGGGATGTAGAGGGAGTACTCCCAGGACTCGGGATCGGATGTGAACTCGGGTTCGGCATCGATTTCGGGCATGCGTCAACTCCCGTTCGGTGGTGGGGGTCGCGGTCGGGCGGGTGGTGGCATGCCGCAGCCGTCGTGGCAGGACGGAGTGGTGCGCTTCCGGGGATCCAGGCGTTCCGCAGGGTGTGCGTCGCATCACTGACGGTAGATCTAAATATAGAGATGCAGCAAGCCGGTCGCGTAATCTGACCCGAACGAGTCGCGCCCGCAGGCGCGCTGAACCTAGGAGCGGTCGAGAGTTTTGAGGCGCGAACCAACGGCTCGCCAGACACGTTTGGCAACCGAGCTACGTAGACTCCGCGAAGCGGCAGGCCTCAGCTCCCGCCAGGCGGCAACACTGCTCGGAGTGAGCCCCGCGCAGATCACCCACATCGAGTCCGCACTCGCCGGAGTGAGCGAGCAGCGCCTGCGCCGCCTCGCGTCCCACTACGCCTGTACAGATGAGGAGTTCATCGAGGCTCTGGTCGCGATGGCCACCGATCGGACACGCGGTTGGTGGGAGGAATACCGGGGCCTGCTGCCCACTTCCTTCCTGGACCTGTCCGAGCTGGATCACCACTCCCGCCTCCAGCGCCACGTGGCCATCGTGTACGTGCCGGGCCTGCTGCAGACGACGGACTACGCCCGTGCGGTGTTCTCCGACAGGATCCCCGAACTCGCCTCCGAAGAGCTGGAGCTGCGGGTACAGCACCGCATGGCGCGCCGCGCGATCATCGAAGGCCCGGATCCTACCCCTGTCGAGATCGTGATCCACGAAGCAGCCCTGCGCATCAGGGTCAGCGACCGTGCGGTGTCGCGGGCTCAACTCGGCCGCATTCTGGAGCTGTCCGAAGCGAACCACATCACCGTGCGGGTGATCCCGTTTGACCTGGACGGCTTCTCCCACGCTGGAAACGCGATGACCTACGTGAGTGGGTCCGTACCCAAGCTGGACACGGTTGTACGTGACGCACCCCATGGCACGGTCTTCATCGATTCCGAAGCTCAGCTCAACGCGTTTCGAACGCTCTTCCATAAAATAGAGGCCGTGTCACTCGAACCCGAACGCTCGCGTGACTTCATCAACAAGTTGGCAAAGGAGCTGTGAGGCGCCCGATGACTACCCATGGCACCTGGCGCAAGTCGTCGTACTCCGGTGGCGGCGACGGCAACGAATGCGTGGAGATAGCCAACTCCCCCACCCACACAGCCATCCGCGACTCCAAAGCCCCGACCACCCGCACCCTCACCTTCTCGCCCTCCGCCTTCGCCCCCTTCCTCGGCGCCCTCAAGTCGCCCCCTGGGCAAGCCTCTTCACCCCGCTGAATACAGCGTGGCCGGTGAAGCGGAGGTTCACGAGTCCTCCCACCCCACCGGCCACATCCAACGCACATCTGCACGTGGGTCGTACCTGCCGCTACACCTGGCGGTCCCCTCGCCAGCTGACCGACGTCAGCGCGGCCAGACCACCATGGGCCACACCCTTGTAGGTCACTGTCCGCTCCGGGCCCACCTCGTGCGCGACACGCCTCGCCAGCTCCGCCCCTTCGCGGAACAGCCGCTCCCACGCGTCGTCGTACTTGCCTTCCTCCCGGTCCCGCAAGTCCAGGTTCACCGTGGTGTCGATGGTCCGCGCCCACTCGTACAGGTTGGTGACAAGGCCGTCGGAGAGGGCGAGCGCTGCGGCCGGATCGTCAGGGAAGAAGTCTCCAAACCCCTCCGAGCGCAACGGACCGAACTTGAACTCGCCCTCGACGGTGAGGTCGACCGGGTGCGGAGGCGTGCCGTGGCTGTCACGCTCCCAGTGAAGCCGGTCGCACCCCCAGCACACCCACTTCGCCGTGCCGTGCCGCTCGTCCCAAAACCGCACTGACCACGCCGGTCCGAGCTGCCGGGCCAGCCGCTGGGTGACCGCCAGTCCTCGCTTGACATGCTCGCGCAGTTCCGGACGGGAGGTGAACCCGCCCGGCGGACGAGACAGGGACCAGGAACGCAACGCGTCCACGAGATCCGCCTGGAGGAGCAGCCGCTCGTCGTCCAGCGGGACGGAACGGGTGAAGGCGCCCAGGTCGTCGTAGGCCCAGGGGTCCTCCGTCCCGTACAGCGGAGAAGTTTCGCCCCGCGCCTGCACGAGTAGGTGTCGCGGTTCTTCGAAGGTCATGCGGGGTTGGCTCCGATCACAAATCCGTTGTCGCTCACGCTAACGGCCAGACGCTGGGTCTTGCCGTTGAAGACGACCTCGTAGATCGGCCTGCCGGATGCCTGGGTGCCGACCCTCGTGCCCTCGGTCAGGGCCTTCGACACGACGGCCGGGATGTCCTCCACCCTGACCCCCACCTGTGCGAACTCTCCGGCGTGCCGGAAGATTATGTGAGTCAGGCCCGCGTCGACGTTGCCCTTTTCCAGCCAGGCGATGGGCAGACCGGGCTTGGCGTAGTTGACGATCCAGATCGTGTTCGCCCTGTTGATCTTCGCGCCGGCGTCCCTGAGCTGCTCCAGCAGCTTGGTGTCAAGTGCGCCACGGGCGATCCTGGACCGTTCCGCCACGGAGGTCGCGATCCGCAGCCCCATACCCGCCGCGCCGGTGGCATTGGCGACATCGAGGGCGCCCTTCTCGCCGTAGATCTTCTTCAGGTCCGCGAGTATCTGAGCGGCGTTCTCACCGGTTTTGACAGCCAGTTCGACGCCTTCGGCAAGCTTGACCGCCTCTGCGAGCTTCGTGAACATCGACTGCGGCACGACGAGCGTGGCAGCCCAGGCGCAGCTGGACTTGTCGCCGTGGGAGCACTTGGCGACGTCACCCAGCACGATCTCATACAGGATCGCGCCGGCCTTCTCACCGAAGAGTGCCTGCCAACCGATCCGGGTGATGTCCCCAAAGCTGAAGTGGTGGGTCCACTTCTGGTCCTGGTCCTCGAACGACTTCGTGTCGAGGAATACCCAGTCCGCCTTGGGACAGCCCGTCTCGGTGGCGGGGACATCGGGGTTGGCGCAGTAGTAGTAACTGACCGTCAGGTTGAGGTGCAGCTGGTACGTCACCGTGCAGCCCTGGGGCACGTAGTCACACTGGTTGAGCTGCTCGGCCGGTGCCGCGTCGGTCATCTTGTCGATGACGGTGAAGACACCCTCGATTCCGGAGCCGGAACCCTCGGCGACCGTCTGGTTCGCCTCCTTGCGCTCCGACGAGTCGGCCGCCTCCTGCGCCGAGTCCGCGTACTTCTGCGCGTCCTTCGCCGCCTCCTCCGCGAGCGTCGCTTCCGCGTCCGCCCGGTCGGCCGCCGCGCGGGCGTCCTTCGCCGCCTGTTCGGCCTGCGACGCGGCCGTGCGGGCCGCTGCCGCGTCCAGGGCCGCCTGGTCGGCGGAGGCGCGGGCGTCCTTGGCGTAGCCCTCTGCCCGGCCTGCGGAGCGATCGGCCGCTGCCGCGTCCGCCGTCGCCTGCTGGTCGTACTCGATGGTGCGGGCCAGTGACCTCTGTGCCTCGGCCGCGTACGAAGCCGCCTCCGCCGAGTAACCCAGCGCCTCCTTGGCCGACTTGCGCGCCTGCACGGCGAATCCGGCGGCCTCCGACGCCAGTACCAGGGCCGCCTTCGCGTCGCCCGTCGCCGCGTTCGCGGTGCTCTGGGCCTGCGTCGCGACCTGCGCCGCGTTGGCCGCGTGCGCGTCGGCGACCGCCACCTGCTGCTCGGCGATCGTCTTCGTCGACTGTCCGGTCAGCACCGCGAGACCCGCCGCCGAGTCCGTGGTGACGTACGGCGAACCGAGCTGGATCGCGTCGTTCGCCGGAGCCGCCACCTGCTGTGCCGAGTTACGGGCGTCCTCCGCCGCCTGCGCGGTCGCGTACGCGTGACCGACGGCCTCCGCCGCGCCCGCGACCGCCTTGACGGCCTCCGCCTTGGCAACGTCGGCGTGTACCTTCGCCTCGGCCGCGTGCTTGTCGGCCTCGTCGGCCAGTTGCACCGCCGTACTGGCGGCCTGGGCCGCCACCTGCGAGGCCTTGATGGCGTCGGCCGCCGAGGCCGTCGCCGTACGGACCGCCGCGTCGGCCTTCAGTTTCGCGGCGTTCGCCGCGTCCGAGGCCGCACGGGCCCGCTTGGCAGCGGCCTCCGCGCGCGTCGCCGCCGCGTCGGCGTCGGCCGCCGCCCGCGTCGCCGCGTTCGCCTCGCCACGGGCCGACGCCGCGGCCGACTCCGCGTCCGTGGCGGCCGAGTCAGCCGCGTCGGCCGCCGTCCGCGACGCCGTCGCCTGGTCGTCGGCGTCGTGCGCCTGGGCGTACGCCTCCTTCGCGTCCGCCTTCGCCCGCGCCGTGTTGGCCCGGCTCTCGGCGTCCCACGCGTCGTCCCGCTTGCCCTTGGCGTTGTCCCGCGCCGTCTCCGCGTCCTGCCGGCGCTCCCGCGCCGTCGTCTCGGAGGCTTCCGCCCGGCCCTTCGCGTTGGTGGCCTCGGTCGCGTACCCCTCGGCGTTAAGCCGGTGCTGCGCGGCCTCGGCCTGCTTCTGCGCGGCGGTCTCCTTCTCCGCCTTCGCCGTCAGCTCCTCCTTCTCCGCGTTCAGCCGCTGCGCGTGCGCCTCGGCAGCGGCGGCCTTCGCGTCCGCCTCCGCCGCCTGCGTCTCGACGAGCTTCGCCTTGGCGAGATCCCGGGCCGCCTTCGCGGCCTGCGCCTGCACGGCGGCGGCGTCGGCAGCCGCCTTCGCCTGCTCCCTGGCCTGCTGCGCGGCGGCCGTACGGAACGCCGCCTTCGAAGCCGCCGTCTGGGTCACCGCGCGGGCGGCGATGGTCGCGCTGTCGCCGGCGGCGGCACGGGTGGCCGCGTCGGCGGTCTCACCGGCCTTCACCAGCGCGTCCAGCGCGGCCGAGGACGCCTTGGTGACCTGCGCCTTCTGTAGACCGACCAGCAACGCGCGGCCCCTGGGGGCACCGGCCCGGTCGGCGATCGCGTACGCGGCCTGCTGAGCCGTGTCCGTCGCCGCGGCCGACTTCTTCGCGGCGGCCGCCTGCGCCTTGATCACCGCGAGCTGCTTGACCGACTCGGCGCGGGCGGCGGTGATGCGCGCCTTCACCTTGGTGAAGTCGGCCGTCACCGGGTAGTCCAGGTCGTCGGTGCCCTGGTGACCGGACGGCGTGATGTCGAACTTCTGCGGGACGGTGCCCGCGCAGTCCCACATCCGGCCGTCGCGGCTGTTGGCGTACGTCGCGAGGTCGAGGCAGTTGCCGGTGCCCGGGTTGAACAGCCGCGTGGTGGCGTGGGTGTCGTACTCCCACTTCTGGGCGGCGTTCTTGTCGCTGCACGTCCCGATCTGGACGGCGGTCCCGTTGGCGGTACCGGCGCCCTTCACCTCCAGGCACTTGCCGGAGTTGACGTTGAGGAGCGTGTCGCCGCTGATCTGCCACTTCTGACCGGCGCCGCCGTTGCAGGTGTAGATCTGCACGATCGAGCCGTTGGTCTTGCCCGCGCCCGCGACTTCGAGGCACTTGTCGGCGGCGCCGTTCGCGTGGATGACCATCGGGCTGGTGCCGATCCAACCGGGACCACCGGCGGACCAGTAACTCTGCCAGCGGGTGAGGTGATCGGCGATCCAGGACTGGCCCAGCATCTCGCCGAGCGCCTTCGAACCGGCCGCGAGCGCCTTCACGGCGTCACGGTTGGCGGTCAGGATCTGGTTGCGCGGCGCGGCCTGTGCGGCGATCTCCTGCTGCCACTCCGCCGAGGCCGCGGCGACCTGCTTGCCGAGCACCTTGTTCGGGTCGACCGGCCCGCGCCAACCGCACGCCGCGAACCGGGTCTTCAGGTCCTCGACGGCGAGCCGGTACTCGACGGTTCCCGGTTCGGCGGCCGTACGCGGGAACCCGCCCGACGCCAGGAAGAGCCGGGCGTTGTCCGAACCCGTCGGCTCCATGCTCCAGTTGACGAGGTTGTCCCAGGCCTGGTGCTCCTCGTAGGCCTGGTTCCAGTTGGGATCCGAGCCGGACGGGCTGGCGCCGTAGAGCGGGGTACCGAGGTTCTTGACGGCCGTCACCGTGGCCGCGTCGGCCGCCGGGGTCGGATCCTCGTACAGATCGCCCTCGGTCTTCCAGAACTGCTCCCAGATCCACTGGGAGATACCGGTCTGCTGGAAGAAGTCCTTTTCCTTGCTGCCGGGCAGTCCCGGCGGGTCCCGGAAGTCCGCGACGCTCGTGAACCCGCCCGGGTACGACAGATCCGACACCGGCTTCTGCCACACGTCGAGGCGGTCGTAGAGCGCGCTGCCTTCCTTGCTCGCGGCGGCCCTGTCCTGCTCGAACGCCGTCGACAGCGGAGTGGTGTTCCAGTACTCCCGGTTCGCCGCCGTGCGCAGCTTGTCCGGGGTCTGGTTGAGCGCGTCCTGCGCGGTGCTGAACATGCCCGGGCCACCGAGCCGCAGCGCGTCGGCCATCAGGCACTGGTCCTGGCGCAGTTGCTCCGCGGCGGCGCTGTCGAATCCGTCGTAGCTGTCGGTGGCGGCGGCCACGGGCGCGGCGTCGTCGGCGTAGCGGGCGGCCAGCTCGGGCCGGGCGGTGACCACGCTCAGGACGGCTATGGAGAGAACGACCGGAACCACACGCGCGAAGCGCGTTGTCGATCTTCGCAACAACAAAGAGAACATCCCCCTCGTGAACACGTGCAGGCAGGGGTCACCTGTCCTGCCCGTCCGAAGAGGCAGACCTGGCGGCGGTTCCCCCCGTGCGCAGTCTGATGTGCGCGATGGCGAACGGGTCGGGTCCGCCTGATGCGCGGAGATCACCATAGACATGTCACACGCGCCACACAAGACACAGCCGTATGACGACGCGAGGGCGGGAACGCCAAGGGCCCCGCCGCTCGAAAGCGACAGGGCCCTTGGACA
This sequence comes from Streptomyces kryoterrae, assembly GCF_054072135.1. Classification (NCBI taxonomy): domain Bacteria; kingdom Bacillati; phylum Actinomycetota; class Actinomycetes; order Kitasatosporales; family Streptomycetaceae; genus Streptomyces; species Streptomyces kryoterrae. Next base: position 3,944,102 of record NZ_CM133358.1, read on the forward strand.
CTGCGTGCACTGCATAACATGGGAATTGTGGAGATGGCGGGAATCGAACCCGCGTCCAACGGTGCGGAATCAGGGCTTCTCCGTGTGCAGTTCGCTGTGCTTTTCTCGGCCCCGGCAATCACGCGAACAAGTCGCCGACGGGCCCAGTCACTGTTAGATTTCCCTCTTCACCCCGTGACCGGGATCAAGGTTTAGTCCCCTAGCTGATGCCAGGATCCGGGTCGGGAACACTCCCGGGCTGACACTCCCATTAGTGCGGAGCAGACTCGTCGCTACCTGAAATCAGGCGGCGAGAGAGAACTGCTGCGCGGAAGAATCGCTGTTAGAATTGGCGATTATTTTTTTCGGCCTGTGGTTTACGAGATCATGGCCGCTTCCTCGACACGCTTCACCTGCTTCGACAGCCGCTGTCGAAACCGATCATCCCCATGTTGTTTTTTCAATCCCCTCCGAAGAGGAGTCCCTCCGAGGAGGGAGGTGCACCCTCGGTGAGGTGCGGTTGCCATCGTACGTGACCAACGCGCGCGCGTGCCACCAATATTCCGCCCGCCGGTCGAGCCGCCGGTCGAGCCGCCGCGCGGTGCTAGGCGTGCTGCTGCCTGCGCTTCACGGCCGAGACCGCCCGGTCCGTCTCACGACGGTCCTGCTTCTCCCGCAGCGTCTGCCGCTTGTCGTACTCCTTCTTGCCTCGGGCCAGCGCGATCTCGACCTTCGCCCGGCCGTCCTTGAAGTAGAGGGCCAGGGGCACGATCGCGTGACCCGACTCCTGCGACTTCGACTCCAGTTTCTCGATCTCCGCGCGGTGCAGCAGCAGCTTCCGCTTGCGCCGGGCGCTGTGGTTGGTCCAGGTGCCCTGGCTGTACTCCGGCACGTGCACGTTGTGCAGCCACGCCTCGTTCCCGTCGAGCTGAACGAAGCCGTCGACGAGCGAGGCACGCCCCTGACGCAGCGACTTCACCTCGGTACCGGTGAGGACCAGACCGGCCTCGTAGGTGTCGATGATGGCGTAGTCGTGGCGTGCCTTCTTGTTCTGGGCGACCAGCTTGCGCCCTGTTTCCTTAGCCATAGTCCCGCCATTTTCGCACTAGGAGGGCGCTGGAGGGAAAGTCGATTACCAAGGGGACCGGGTGGGGACCACCACCGGACCACGAGCGGACCACGAACGGGCTATGAGCAAGCTACGAAGGATCGCCCAGACCGCTCAGCACGGTCTCCGCCTGCTCCAGTGCACCCTGGTCGGCGTCGAGGTCGGGCGTGAGGCCCACGCCGTCGACGCTGCGCCCCGCGGGGGTGCGGTAGTGGCCGACGGTCAGCTCGGCGACGGAGCCGTCGGGCAGCCGGCTCGGCATCTGCACCGAGCCCTTGCCGAAGGTCCTGGAGCCCACGACGACCGCCCGGCCGCGGTCCTGGAGGGCGCCGGTGAGCAACTCGGCCGCGCTCATCGTGCCGCCGTCGACCAGCGCGACCAGCGGCCTGGTGGTGTCGCCGCCCGGATCCGCGTGCAGGGCGCGCTGCTCGCCGTTGACGTCGTACGTGGCGACGAGGCCGCCGTCGAGGAAGGCGGAGGCGGCGGTGACGGCCTCGGTGACCAGCCCGCCGGAGTTGCCGCGCAGGTCGAGGATGATCCCGGCGCCGGCCGGGGCCGCCCGCACCGCGCCGCACACCACGTCGCCGACCCCCTTGGTGAAGGCGGCGACCCGGATGACGGTGACCTTGCTCGCGGCGACCTGCCGCACGGTCGCGGAGTCCGTGGAGAGCTGGGCCCGGCGTACGGTCTCGCTCCACGCGCGCGTGCCGCGTTCCAGCCCGAGCCGGACGGTCGTACCGGCTGCGGCGTCCTGCGCGTCACCTCGGAGTAAGGAGACGACCTCGGTGACCGGCCGTCCGTCGACCGCCTCGCCGTCCACACTGCGCAACCGGTCGCCGCTACGGATCCCGGCGACGGCCGCGGGCGACCCGGAGCGCACCTTGGTGACCTCGATCCGGCCGTCCCGCTCACGCCGGGCCCACAGCCCGACGCCCGTGTACCGGCCGTCGAGGGCCTCCTCGAGCTCCTCGTAGTCCCCCGGGGAGTACACCGCTCCCCAGCGGTCCCCGCTGCGGCTGACGGCGCGCTCGGCGGCTTCCATCGGTGACTTGCCGTCGGCCATGGCCTCGGCGGCAGCGGCGGCGACGTCCTCGTGGCGCCCGGCGGGGACGGCGGAGCGGGCCGTGTCCGGGAGGGCGGACTTCCGTTCGGTGGGCTCGGGGAGCGAGCCGGTGGCCGCGCCGGCGACCAGGACGCTGGCGAAGAGCAACGTCAGAGCCGCCCCGCGGCCTGCACGGCGGGGCTGTGTGAACAGGTCGCGGCCCGACATGCCGGTGAGTCTAGGACAAGGCGAAGGGCCGGACGGTCGGATGTCCGAACGGCCCCCTTGGCATGCGTCACACCTTGAGGTACTTGCGCAACGCGAAGAACGCGGCCAACGCGGGCATCAGCACGCTCGCGGCGAGGATCAGCGGCAGCTTCGTCAGTACGGAGTCCCAGCCCAGGAAAGTGATCAGGTTGAGCTTCGAGGACAGGGCCATGCCGTGGTCGATGGTGAAGTACCGGCCCAGGATCAGGAAGACACAGGCCAGTCCGCCGCCGATCGCACCGGCCACGGCGGCCTCCATGATGAACGGCGCCTGGATGTAGAAGCCGGAGGCGCCGACGAGCCGCATGATCCCGGTCTCACGCCGACGGCTGAACGCCGAGACGCGCACCGTGTTGACGATCAGCAGGAGGGCGACGATCAGCATCAGCGCCATCACCCCGAGCGCCGCCCTGTTCATCAGGTTCAGCAGCTCGAAGAGGTTGTCAAGGATGCCCTTCTGGTCCTGCACGGACTGCACGCCGTCACGTCCGTCGAAGGCGGTCGCGATGACCTGGTACTTCTCCGGGTCCTTGAGCTTGATCCGGTACGACTCCTGCATCTGGTCCGGGGTGAGTGAACTGGCCAGCGGGGAGTCGCCGAACTGCTCCTTGTAGTGCTTGTAGGCCTCGTCCGCGGACTCGTACGTGACCTTCTCGACGACCGAGTCCATCTTCTCCAGGTCGGCGAGGATCTGCTTCTTCTGGTCGCCGGTCACCGCGCCCTTGGCGCAGTTCGGGTCGGACTCGGCGTCGCTCTTGTTGCAGAGGAACACCGAGACGTTGACCTTGTCGTACCAGTAGCCCTTCATCGAGCTGACCTGGTCGCTCATCAGGAGCGACCCGCCGAACAGGGCGAGCGACAGGGCTACGGAGACGATGACGGCGAAGGTCATCGTCAGATTGCGACGGAGACCGACACCGATCTCCGACAGTACGAACTGGGCACGCATGGCGGGCTCAAGCCTTTCCGGGAACTCCGAGGACCGTCGGCGTCACTGACCACCAGTGACAGTGACCGTGACCGTCAGTGCTGGTAGCCGTAGACGCCGCGCGCCTGGTCGCGGACGAGACGGCCCTTCTCCAGCTCGATGACGCGCTTGCGCATCTGGTCGACGATGTTCTGGTCGTGCGTCGCCATCACCACGGTCGTGCCCGTCCGGTTGATCCGGTCGAGCAGCTTCATGATGCCGACGGAGGTCTGCGGGTCGAGGTTGCCGGTCGGCTCGTCGGCGATCAGCAGCTTGGGCCGGTTCACGAAGGCCCGCGCGATGGCGACACGCTGCTGCTCACCGCCGGACAGCTCACCGGGCATCCGCTCCTCCTTGCCGCCCAGGCCGACGAGGTCGAGCACCTGGGGCACGGACTTGCGGATCTCGCCCTTCGACTTGCCGATGACCTCCTGCGCGAAGGCGACGTTCTCGGCGACCGTCTTGTTCGGCAGCAGCCGGAAGTCCTGGAACACCGTCCCCAGCTGACGCCGCATCTGCGGCACCTTCCAGTTGGAGAGGCGCGCGAGGTCCTTGCCCAGGACGTGCACCTGACCGTGGCTGGCGCGCTCCTCGCGGAGGATCAGTCGCAGGAAGGTGGACTTTCCGGAGCCGGAGGACCCGACGAGGAAGATGAACTCACCCTTCTCGACCTCCAGGGTGACATCCCGGAGGGCGGGGTGGCTCTGCTTGGGGTAGAGCTTGGAGACGCTGTCGAATCGGATCACGGATACACCACGGACCATCGGGGGCAGGTGACCGTGACCATACGCGAACCGAGCACGGGAGTGCAGGCACGGGAGTGCTTTGCACAAGGGTTGTGCCCTTTTGTGCCGGTCGTGAGCGGCCTCACACACTCGCCCGACCTGGACTGACCCGGGGAAGCGCTGGGCAGAATAAGGCGAGCCGCGCCGAAATCCGCGGAACCTGGCACAGTGGAGCGTGAACCGGGGAACGGTTGCGTCCCCGGAAGCGTTGTGTACGTAGAAGCGGCGCAAGGAGGGCTAGCGCATGACGTTCGACCGACTGGTGTGCGCGAACTGCGCGGCGCCCGTGAACGAGGGACGCTGTCGCGTCTGCCGGGCCAGCCGTCAGCGGTTGCAGGAGGACGGCCAGTTCGGCGGGCTCAACCCGATGGCCCTGATCGCACTGCTGGCGGTACTGATCGCGGCACTGGCACTGGTGGCGCATCAGACCGCATAGCCCGAACACAGCCCTGGTGAACGCGTAAGGGCCCGGAGCGCGAAGCTCCGGGCCCTTACGCGTGCGCACTGCTCCTACTGGTTACCGCCAGGCGCTACGGGCACCACTAGGCCGCGGCGCCGCCACGGCCGCCCACGAGGCGCGGGAGGACGCGGAAGGCGACACCGCCGGCGATCATGGTGGCTGCGCCGATGATCAGGAAGCCCGTCTCGGCGGCACCGGTCTCGGCGAGTTCGTCGCCCGAGCCCTGGGCCGAGGTGTCCGAGCCCGTGTCGGTGAGGGCCGAGGAGCCCTCCTCCTGGGCGGAGGTGTTGGAGCCGCCGTCGGGGTCGGTGTTGCTGTTGCCACCGGTGGAGCCGTCGCCGCCGGTGCCCGTCTCGTCGCCGTCCGTCGGATCGTCGGACGGGGTCGCGGTCGGGTCCTCCTCGGTGGGCTCGCTCGGCTCCGTGGAGGGCTCGTCGGGCTCCGAGGGCTCCGGGTCGGAGACAGTGGGCTCCGGGTCCGGCAGCGTGGGCCCGGGGTCGGAGACGGTGGGCTCCGGGTCCGGCTCGGTCGGGACGCCGGTCGGGTCGGTCACGGTCGGTTCCGGGCTCGGCGTACCGGCGCAGACTCCGAGCAGGTCGCACTCGTCGGCGGAGGCTATGCCCGCGGCGGTGAAGGACGCACCGGCGGCGATCACCGCTCCGGCCGCGATCCGCGCGACCCGGATCCGCGTCTTGTTCGTCATATGGCTGCTACCCCCATGTAGCTAATTCATCAGTGGAGCCGCGCTCGGGGCCGTGATCGACAGGGGCGGCAGTGCGCACCCCCGGTTCACATGCGCCCCAGAGATACGCATGCCGAGCCTCACCCTTCCGATTTTCCAAGAGCACGTCAAGGTCGTTGCGCGCGCAATGTCCCCTTGCTCCTCGCTTGCCGCACATCAGATCCTGTGAGTGTGATGTAAAACCCAGACATCTCCCGACGCGAAGCAACCGCCGCCCACTGGGCGGCGGTTGCTTTGTCGACAAGGCGCCCTTCGGGCGCGTCCTGCGGAGTTCTACTTCTCCTGCTGCTTGCGCCAGCGAATTCCGGCTTCGAGGAATCCGTCGATCTCACCATTGAACACGGCCTCGGGGTTGCCGACTTCGAAATCCGTCCGCAGGTCCTTGACCATCTGGTACGGGTGCAGGACGTACGAACGCATCTGGTTTCCCCAGGAGTTGCCGCCGTCGCCCTTGAGCGCGTTCATCTTGGCCTGCTCCTCCTGACGGCGCCGGTCGAGGAGCTTGGCCTGGAGCACGTTCATCGCGCTCGCCTTGTTCTGGATCTGCGAACGCTCGTTCTGGCAGGAGACGACGATGCCGGTGGGAAGGTGAGTCAGGCGCACCGCGGAGTCGGTGGTGTTGACGCCCTGGCCGCCGGGGCCCGACGACCGGTAGACGTCCACCCGCAGTTCGGACTCGTCGATCTCGATGTGATCGGTCGTCTCCACGACGGGCAGGATCTCCACCCCGGCGAACGAGGTCTGGCGGCGTCCCTGGTTGTCGAAGGGCGAGATGCGGACGAGGCGATGCGTGCCCTGCTCCACGGACAGCGTCCCGTAGGCGTACGGGATCTGGACGGCGAAGGTGGTCGACTTGATGCCGGCCTCTTCGGCGTACGACGTCTCGTAGATCTCGGTCTTGTAGCCCTTCTGCTCGGCCCACCGCAGGTACATGCGCTGCAGCTTCTCGGCGAAGTCGGCGGCGTCGACGCCACCGGCCTCCGCGCGGATGTTGACGAGGGCCTCACGGGCGTCGTACTCGCCGGAGAGGAGGGTGCGGACCTCCAACTCGTCGAGGGCCTTCTTGACGGAGGTCAGCTCCGTCTCGGCCTCGGCGCGGGTGTCCGGGTCGTCCTCCTCCTCGGCCATCTCGAAGAGCACGCTCAGATCGTCGATCCGGCTGCGCAGCGCGTCGGCCTTCCTCACCTCCGCCTGGAGGTGGGAGAGCTTGCTGGTGATCTTCTGCGCTTCCTCCGGGTCGTCCCACAGGGACGGCGCTGCCGCCTGCTCCTCGAGCACGGCGACATCTGCCCTCAGCTTGTCGAGGTCCAGGACGGCCTCGATCGACTCCATGGTCGAGGAGAGGGACTTGAGCTCTTCGGATACATCGACGACTGCCACGACACCAGCGTAACGGCTCCGCCGGGCGGCGGGATTTCGGTCTCGCCCGGAGCTTCAGGGGGGCGAGGCTGATGCAGTGCAGGCCGTGTTTCCCACCCACCCGCCCGTTTGCCGCATATATCCAGCCCAGGCCCAGGTAATTCAGCCCGTCTGGGGGTCCCCCCTCTGGGAGAGTTTGAGGACGAGGCCCGTTCAGGGCCGATGCGGGGGTCTGGGGGCGCAGCCTCCAGGGGCCTCACGGTGACGCCGGGGCCGAGTTTCTCGTCTCCTGAGGTGTCACTCCCGCGTCGTCGCCCGACAGGGCCACCCACGTACCGACCCCCACCGCCGCCACCAGCACCACCGCGGCCGCCCCCAACGTCACCCTGCGCCGCCGCGCCGAAGCCCGGTGCCGCGCCGAGCCGGGCCGCGGGGCACCCACGGGACGCGGCACGCGGGCCGTGCCCAGCGCCCCGCCCGCCAGCTCGTCCGGCCCGGGCACCCGCATCGACGTGTGGGTGTCCCGGTTCGAGTCCGGCTTCGCCCCCCGCACCAGCGGCACCGCACCCCGCCGTACCCGCTCCCCCGCCGGCACGGCCACGTCGTCGTACACCTCGTCCCGCGAACCCTGCCCAGGCACCTGGCCATGGCCCAGGCCGTGTCCCTGACCGGACTGCGCTTCGTCGTCCTCCGCATCCGGCTCGTCCACGTCCAGCGGCGGCATCCCCACCAGCAACGGCAGCTGCTCCCGCAGCCGCACCCCCAGCTCCGACGCCCGCAGCCGCGACGCCGGCGCCTTCGCCAGGCACTGCACGAGCAGCTGCCACAGTTCCTCGGGGATACCGGGGAGCGGGACCACCGTCTCCGTCACGTGCCGGCGCAGTACCGCGCCCGGGTGGCCGCCGCCGAAGGGCGTGAAGCCGGCCAGCAGCTCGTAGAGGACCGTCGCCAGCGCGTAGATGTCGACCGCCGCGCGCGGGGGCAGGCCCTCGACGATCTCCGGCGCCAGATAGTCCGGCGTACCGATGATCTTCGTGGCCCGGGTGCGCCGCGGTGAGTCGATGAGTTTCGCGACGCCGAAGTCCGTCAGGAGGGCGGGGTGCGCGCCACCGGGGCCCAGCGGGCCCTGCATGTCCAGCAGCACGTTCTCCGGCTTCACGTCGCGGTGCACGACCCCGGCGGCGTGCGCGGCGGACAGCCCGTCCGCGACGTCGGCCACTATCGCGACCGCGGCCTCGGGGGCGAGCCGGCGCTCGCGGTCGAGCCTGGTGCGCAGATCCGTACCCCGCACCAGGTCCATGACGAGCGCGAGGTCGTTCCCGTCGACCACCAGGTCCCGTACGGACACGATGTTCGGATGCTCCAGGCCGAGCAGCGCGGTCCGCTCCTGCACGAAGCGTCCGACGAGCTCCTGGTCCGACGCCAGGTCCTCGCGCAACAGCTTGACGGCGACGGGACCCTCGGGTCCCTCGCCCAGCCACACCGTGCCGGCGCTGCCCCGCCCCAGGATCTGGTTGGCGGTGTACCGGCTGCCGATCTTCCGTGCCAAGACTGCTCCTACAGACGCGTGTTGCCGACGGCGCCGATCCGGGGGACTCCCTCGGGACCCTCACCCGACAAGACCTCGACCTCAGCCGACAAAGCTACGCGTCCGGAGGGGCAACCTTCACCGCCGGGACGGAAATCACCCGCCAGGTGTCGACAAATCCCCAGAGTCGCACCGGAACACGGCCGGAGCATCGCCCGCCTGATCCGCAAATGCCCCGGCTACGACCTGATTGTGCGGACCGTCTCCCCGTAACGGGAAAACCTCCGCGCCCGACCGGAAACCCTCCGTGCTACTGGTTCTGCTGGCGCGACACCCACTCGCTGACCTTGTCGTACCAGTCGCCGATCTGCTCGAAGAACCCCTTCGTCGACCCGATCCACCCCTGGAGCGGGGTCAGTTCCCAGATCAGCCAGGCGGCGACGAACAGGACGACGATCGTGAAAAGGCACCCCTTGAGGCAGCCGAGCCCCGGGATCTTCATCCGGTTGGCGCTGCGTTGCCGGGGTTCCCTCGGCTCACGCGTCGGCCGGCTCTCGGGCTGCTGAGGGCGCTGGGGCGCCTGGGCGGGAGCGGGCGGCGTGTACCGCTGGGGCTGCTGCTGGGGCTGGTGGTGCTGGGGCGGCGGCGCGTACTGCTGGTGCTGGGGCTGCCCGCCCTGCCCAGGGCCCTGTCCCGGTCCCTGGGGATAGCCGTAGCCGGGCTGGGGCTGCTGACCCCGCTGCTGACGCGACGGCGGGGGCTGCTGCTGGTACGGCTGCTGCTGGGGCTGTTGCTGCGGCGGCCGGGCCGGCTGTCGCTGGGGCCGGCGGCGCAGGGGGTCCTCGCCGGGGTCCAGGTACTGGACCTGCGTCTGCTCGTTGCGGTCCCGGGCCGCGCGCAGCTGGTTCTGCCAGGGGTGCGGCTCCTCGGGCCCTCCGGACCCGCCGGGGCCACCGGGGCCACCGGGGCCACCGGGCTGGTTCTGCGGCATGGACGGCAGGACGGCCGTGGGGTCCGCGGCACCCACGGCGCCCATCGCGCCCACGGAACCGGGCCCTCCGGTGTGCGGCAGCACGCTGGTGGCGCCGTTCGGGTCGTACGCTGCCGCCGCGCCCGCGCCGTAGGGCAGCACCTGCGTCGGGTCGCCGGAGCCGGGCACCACGGTCGGCGTCGGATCCGGTGCGAGCAGGTGGACGACTCCGTCGGCAGCCGCGATCTGCATCGAGTTGGAGTGGACGCCGATGCCCTCGGCGACGACGCGCAGCCCGCGCGCGAGGTTCTCGGCGCTGGGGCGTTCGTCCGGGTTCTTGCGCAGACAGCGCTCGATGACCGTCCACAGCGGTTCGGGCACGGTCGAGGGGCGGCGCGGCTCGGCGGTGAGGTGCTGGTGCAGCACTTCGAGGGCGGACCCACCACCGAACGGCGGACGCCCGGTGACCAGCTCGTACATCAGGATGCCGGCGCCGTAGATGTCGACGGCGGAGGTCTGCGGACGGCCTTCGGCGGACTCCGGGGCGACGTACGCGGGCGTGCCGACGAACTCGTGGGTGCGGGTGAGGCCCGGGGAGTCGGCGAGGCGGGCGATGCCGAAGTCGGTGAGCATCGGGTGCATCCGGCCGTTGTCCTGCATGAGCAGGACGTTGGCCGGCTTCAGGTCCCGGTGCACGACACCGTCGGCGTGACTGACGGCCAGCGCGTCGGCGATCTGGGCGGTGAGGAGGGCGGCGGCGACCGGTGTGAAGGGACCGTTCTCCCGCAGGTACCGGTGCAGGTCGGGCCCGTCGATGAGGTCCATGACCAGCGCCAGCAGATCGCCCTCGACGACCAGGTCCCGTACCCGGACGATGTTCGGATGGCTCAGCCGCAGCAGCACGGACCGCTCGCGCAGGAAGCGCATCACGATGTCCGCGTCGTTGGCGAGCTCCTCCTTCAGGACCTTGATCGCCACGGTCTCACCGGGCTGGCCGGGCACGGCCGCCTCGGCTCCCGCGGTCTCCCGCTGGCGGGCGCGCCAGACGGTGCCTGTGGCGCCGCGTCCCAGCGGCTCCTCAAGGAGGTACTTGCTCCCTACCGGCCGCACGTCATGGCTCCCTTACGTACGTACATCCCGTACACGGTGTGTCCGACCCACTGTAGTGCCGCGTCCCCAGGACACCCTGGGCGACGACCGCCGTCCACAGACGGCTACGTACGGCTCCCTTCGCGCGTTCGACGGAAAGACGTCTCGATCGGTCCCCCCGGTTGCCTAATCCCGAACGTGACCGATCTCAAATCGATTACCAAACCGATCCCAAACGGACAGCCGCGGGTCACTGGTCAGGAACTTTTGCGGGCAGAGGCGACCATTCAAGATCACTTATGGGTGGGGGGCGGGCGCGTTGTCAGTGGCAGGTGCGAGGATGCCTCCAGTACTGGCCTACGTGCTCGTGTGCGGTGGGGGAAGTCCGCGGTGGTGGGACCCGTGGCGTGGCTTCGTCCTCCTTTCCGGGTGTCCGTGCAGAAGGGACCGCTGACGGCGATGCAGATCCGGCTGACCGTCGTAGACCCGCTGGGGCCGCCCTCGGAGCCGTGGGCGCGTGCCGCGAGCTGCGACGTACTGGTCACCGCTCCCGCCGGCACGGCGCTCGCCGCGGTCGCCTCGGCCCTGGCGTCGGTGGTCGCGGGCGACAGGGTTCCGTCCACGCCCGAGCGCGGCCCGGGCCGCGAGAGCGGCGGCCCGGTGGTGCTGTACGCGGGCGACCAGCGCCTCGACACCCAGCGCTGCACCCTCGGCGAGCCCCCGCTGGTCGACGGCGCGGTGCTCGCCCTCGGTACCCCCGCCGAACCCGAGCCGCACCCAGAGGCGGACGAGGTGGCCGCCCAGCTGCACGTGGTCGCGGGACCGGACGCGGGCGGGGTCCATCTCCTGCACGGCGGCCAGATCACCATCGGCCGCTCCGCCGACGCCGACGTCCCGCTGGACGACCCGGACGTATCCCGGCTGCACTGCGCGGTCACGGTCGCGGAGGACGGCCGCATAGGGGTCGCGGACCTCGGCTCCACGAACGGTACGACGCTGTCCGGCACCCGCCTCGGCACCCGCCCGGTCCGCCTCGCACCCGGCGCGCTGCTGCGCATCGGCGAGTCGGCCCTCCGGCTGACGCCCCCCGGGGACGCCGGCGCACGCGTGGCCACGACCCCGGACGGCGAGGGGCACGTACGCGTGAGCGTCGCCGAAGGGCACACGAAGGCCCCGGAGCGGACGGCGGACGAGTCGCAGACCACCGAGGACACCCACAACAGGCGCTCCTCCCCGACGGCGTCCCCGTCCGGTCCGTCTCGGGTGCCGCTGCCTTCCGCGCGCGTGCAGCCCGGCGGCACGGCGAAGCCGCCCTCCGGGGAGACCCGTCACGCCTACGGTTCGGCGAGTTGGGCAACGGCCGGGGACGTACCCGGATCGCGTGGTGCGCGGGGTCCGGCGGAAGCGGCGCAGCCGCTCGTCCCGGGGCAGGGCGGGGCACCGAGGATCGAGAACCGGGGTGCCCCGGGCCCGGCGGGTACGGCCAGGGCATCGGGCGGTGGCGGGGACACCCACGGCGCCGGGTTCTCCATGGTGGGACCGGTGTCCGGGGCCGCCGCGGTAGCACCGGCACCCGCTCACGACGAGGCGGACGCGGAGGCCTCCGCGGGCAGCGGCCGCAAGGGGACGCCTCTCCGGGGCACGGACGTCCCGCAGGGTGTGCGCAGGCGCGGCGGGCTCTCCAAGTGGGCGCGACGGCTGACCGGCGGGCGCGCGGAGGAGGAGACGACCGAGGGCGAGGTGTACGACGACGAGGGGCCGGTGTCCGACGCGGCGGCCCCGGAGTTCGCGGACGCCCCGCCGCAGGCACCGGAGAGCTGGCCCGACCCGGCGGCGCTGCTGCTCACGGCCCTGGGCCCCGGCCCCCGGCTCTGGGAGCGCGGCCCCAGGCACCCGGAAGCGCTCACGGTCCGGCTCGGTACGGCGGACCGCGCGGCGCCCGACGGCTCGGGGCTGCTGCCCGCCGTACCGGTGACCGCCGGGCTGCGTGAGGTCGGAGCACTGGGACTGGCGGGGCCTCGCGCGCGGCTCGCGGGACTGGCCCGCGCGGTGGTGGCCCAGCTGACCGCGCTGCACTCCCCCGAGACCCTGGAAATCGTCCTGATCAGCACGGACCGCTCGCGCACCCCCGAGGAGCGCACCGCCGAGTGGTCCTGGCTCGGCTGGCTCCCCCATCTGCGCCCCGGGCACGGCCAGGACTGCCGTCTCCTCCTCGCCTACGACCGCGAACAGGCCACGGCCCGCGCCGACGAACTCCTGCGGCGCCTGGAGGACCACGACACGGAGGCGGCGGCGAAGAGCCTCGCCTCGGGTGGCGCAGCACCGGACCGGAACGCCCAGGACGACCGGGGCGCGGACCGCCGGCCCTCCTGGGCCCGGGACGACGACCCCGACGGGTCGGCGGACGCTTTCGCGGGCCCGTACACCGTGGTCGTCGTGGACGGGGACCCGGGCGGTGCCGCGGTCCGGGAGGCCGTCGCACGGCTGGCGCAGGAGGGGCCGCGGGCCGGGATCCACGTCGTGTGCCTCGCGGAGACGGAGGCGGCGTCGCCCGCGTCCCCGGTGACGGAGACCTACGAGGCGGCGTGCGCGGCCTCGCCGCCGTTCCGTGAGTGCGGGGCGGTGGCACTGCTCGGCGGAGACGTGGCCACGGCGCTGCATGTGATGCGGGTGGCGCGAGCCGGGGTGACCGCACCTGGGCGGACCGGCTCCCCCGACACCGCAACCGACACCGACTTCGCCGACGCGGGGGCCCGGCCCCCCGCCGGGAGCGCCGGGCCGGTCGGGCAGGGCTCCGTCGCCGCCGTGGACGCGGTGTCCCTGGCCTGGGCCGAACGGTTCGCGCGGGCACTGGCTCCCCTGCGCACCGACGGTGCCACCGGCGGCCGGCAGCAGCGCGTCTCCGCGCCCTTGCCACAAGCGGCGCGACTGCTCGACGAGTTGGGGCTCGCCCGGGCCACCCCGGCGTCCCTGATGGCCCGTTGGGCGGACGCGGCCGACGACAAGGAGACGCTCGGCGGCCGGGCCTGGGCTGTCCTCGGCGCCGGTCCGCGCGGGCCCGTCGGCGTGGACCTCGCGGCCGAGGGACCCCACCTGCTGATCGAGGGACCTCCCGGCAGCGGGCGTACGGAGTTGCTGCGCGCGGTCGTCGCGTCGCTGGCCGCCGCAGAGCGGCCCGACCGGCTGGGCATGGTCCTGATGGACGGCCGGGACGGCACCGGTGGGAGCGGTGGTGGCGCGCAGCACGGAGAAGGGCTGCGGGTGTGCACCGACCTTCCGCATGTCACCACTCACCTCACGGCCAACGACCCGGTCCGTATGCGGGAGTTCGCCCAGTCGCTCAGCGCCGAGCTGAAGCGGCGGGCCGAGTTGCTCGGGCGGGTCGGGTTCGGCGAGTGGCACACCGGGCGCGAACTGTCCGGCCGGATCGGACCGCAGCGGTCGGGGTCGGGGGCCAAGTCGGCCACTCACGGTTCGGTGGGCGCGGGGGCGGGGGAAGGCGCCGGCGATCTCGACTCGCCGCCCAGTTCGACGATGCGGTTGCGGCCGGCGGCGAGTCGGCGGCGTACGGAGACACCGCCCCTGGCCCGTCTCGTGGTGGTCGTGGACGACCTCGACGCGTTGGTGTCGCCGGCGCTGGGGTCGCCGGGGCGGCCGTCGGCGGGGTCCGTGGTGCGGGCGTTGGAGGCGGTGGCCCGGGAGGGCGAGCGGCTCGGAGTGCATCTGGTGGCCGCGGCGGGCGTCGGCGGGCGTACGGCGGAGACGGAACTGGCCCGGGGGGCCGCGCTGCGGGTCCTGCTGGACGCGCCGGCACCGGGGCCGGACGAGCCCGCGGCCGGGCGGGGGCGGTTGAGCGGGGCGGACGGGAGGGGGATCCCCTTCCAGGGCGGGCGGGTGACGGGGCGTATCCCGCGTACGGCGACGTTGCGGCCGACGGTGGTCGCGCTGGACTGGCAGCGGATGGGAGATCCACCGGCTCGTCGGCCCGTGCGTGAACTGGGCAACGGGCCGACGGACTTGGCGCTGTTGGCAAGCGCGTTGGAGCGGGCGGCACGGTCGGTGTCGGCGACAGAGGTGCCGTCGCTGTTGTGATGGGGGGCGTTGCCCGGCCCATCCCGTACCTGGGGGCTGCGCCCCCCCCAGACGCCCGCTGTCGGCCCTGAAGGGGCCTCGTCCTCAAACGCCGGACGGGCTGGGGGTGCCTGGGCTGGACAGGCGGCGAACAGGCGTGTGGGTGGGAAAGCAGTTCCGGGGCACCCGGTTTACAGACCGAGACGGGTAGGTGGGTCGGAAACGAAGGACACGACGGGGTCACGATCACCCGTTTGACACCCCAGGCGCACTTGCCGACCCCCACGACCCGGCGTAGACCAGAGCCCACGGGACAAGCGCCGAACACGTTCAACGCCGAACGACGAACGGGGCACACATGCGCAGCACGCTACGTACACGCACTCTGACCGCCCTCTCCGCCACAGCCCTCGCCCTCACCCTCACCTCCTGCGGCTCCGACGACGACCCGGGCGACAAAGGGACCGACACCAGCACGGGCACCGGCACCGGCGGTGACACCTCCGCCTCCGTCAAGCTCCCCAAGCTCGACGGCCAGACACTGGAAGTCGCCGCCGTCTGGACAGGACCCGAGCAGGAGAACTTCACCAAGGTCCTGAAGGAGTTCGAGAAGCGCACCGGCGCGAAGGTCAACTTCGTACCGACCGGCAACAACACCTCCACGTTCCTCGGTACGAAGATCCAGGGCGGCAAGCCCCCGGACGTCGCGTTCCTGCCGCAGGTCGGCGTACTGCACCAGTTCGCCGAGAAGGGCTGGCTCAAGCCCCTCGGCGCGGACGCCCAGGCCCAGCTCGACAAGAACTTCGACGCCGGCTGGAAGGATCTCGGCGCCTTCGAGGGCAAGCAGTACGGCATCTATGTCAAGGCCGCCAACAAGTCCCTGGTCTGGTACAACACCGCCGCGTTCGAGGCCGCGGGCCTCACCGACGCCCCCACCACCTGGAAGGACTTCGTCGCGGCAGCCCAGACCCTGTCCGACGCCGGCTCCCCCGCCGTGTCCGTGGGCGGCGCCGACGGCTGGACCCTCACCGACTGGTTCGAGAACGTCTATCTCTCGCAGGCAGGCCCGGAGAAGTACGACCAGCTCGCCCAGCACAAGATCAAGTGGACCGACCCCTCCGTCAAGGACGCCCTGACCACCCTCGCCGAGCTCTGGGGCAAGGACGACCTCCTCGCGGGCGGTCGTTCCGGCGCGCTGGGGACCGAGTTCCCGAAGTCGGTCACACAGACCTTCTCCGGTGACACCCCGGCGGCGATGGTCTTCGAGGGCGACTTCGTGGCCGCCAACATCAACGCGGACACGAAGGCCAAGATCGGCACGGACGCGAAGGTCTTCCCGTTCCCGGCGGTCGGCGACCAGGCGCCCGTCGTCAGCGGCGGCGACGTCGCCGTGGCGCTGAAGGACGGCGCGGGCGCCCAGGCCCTGCTGACGTTCCTCGGCTCGACCGACGCCGCCGAGATCTGGGCGGCCCAGGGCGGCTTCCTCTCGCCGAGCAAGGCGATGGACCAGAAGGCGTACAAGGACGACGTCACCCGGGACATCGCCAAGGCCCTCATCAAGGCCGGCGACGACTTCCGCTTCGACATGTCCGACCAGGCCCCGGCCGCCTTCGGCGGTACCCAGGGCGTCGGCGAGTGGAAGGACCTCCAGGACTTCCTGAAGAACCCGAAGGACATCGCCGGCACCCAGCGGAATCTAGAGGCCGACGCCGCCAAGGCGTACAAGAACGGCTGACGGCCCCCGCATGGAGTCGAGGACAGACACAGACGACACGACGACACCCGACCCGAAGAGAGACAAGGCCAAGAGAGAAAAGACCAAGAGCGTCACGGGCACCCGCTGGTGGGTGGCAGGCCTGTTCCTGCTGCCCGCCCTGGTCCTGCTGGGCTCGCTCGTCGTCTACCCGATCGGCTACTCGATCTGGCGCAGCCTGTACGACGCCGACGGCTCGGGCTTCGTCGGCCTGGAGAACTACGGCGACATCTTCACGAACGACGCCACGCTGACCGCCGTACGCAACACGGCGATCTGGGTGGCGGTCGCGCCCGCCCTCGTCACCGCGCTCGGTCTGATCTTCGCGGTGCTGACCGAACGGGTGCGCTGGGGTACGGCGTTCAAGCTGATCGTCTTCATGCCTATGGCGATCTCGATGCTCGCGGCGGGCATCATCTTCCGCCTCGTCTACGAGGCGGACCCGGACCAGGGCGTCGCCAACGCGATGGTGACGTCCGTGCACGACGCCTTCGTGGACTCCTCCGTCTATCCGAAGGCCCGCCCGAACGCCCAGGCCAGCGACCTCAAGGCGTCCGGCGGCGGCTCGTTCACCTCCACCGGAACCGTCAGCCCGGGCACCCCGGCGCTGCTGCCCCTCGTAGGCATCGCGCCCAACAAGCTCCCCGGCACGCCCGAGAACGCGAAGGCGGCCGGCGCCTCCGGTTCCGGGATCAGCGGCACCGTCTGGCTGGACTTCAAGCTCGGCGGTGGCGGCACGAAGGGTCAGGTCGACCCGGGTGAGAAGGCGCTGGCGGGGGTCAAGGTCCAGGCCGTGAAGGACGGGCAGGTCGTCGCCTCGGCGACCAGCGGCGCCGACGGGACCTTCAGCCTGCCCGCCGACGCCGACGGCGCCCAACTGCGCCTGCCCGGCTCGAACTTCGCCGCCGCCTACAACGGGATCGACTGGCTCGGGCCCACCCTGGTCACCCCGGCCATCATCGGCAGCTACACCTGGATGTGGGCCGGGTTCGCGATGGTGCTCATCGCGGCGGGGCTCGCGGGTGTGGACCGGAACCTGCTGGAGGCGGCGCGGGTCGACGGCGCGAACGAGTGGCAGGTGTTCCGGCGGATCACCGTGCCGCTCCTCGCACCCGTGCTGGTCGTCGTTCTCGTCACGCTGATGATCAACGTGATGAAGGTGTTCGACCTCGTCTACATCATCGCCCCGCAGCCGAGTCAGGACGACGCCAACGTCCTCGCGCTCCAGTTGTTCCTGTCGTCGTTCGGCGGTGGCGGCAACTACGGCGTCGGCAGCGCGATCGGCGTCATTCTGCTGCTGCTCGTCCTGCCGGTGATGTTCGTCAATCTCCGTCGACTCAGGAAGGAGCGTCAGCGGTGACGACCGTGGACCCGGCCCTCGACCCAGCTCCCGCCCCGCCCGTGCGCGCCGAGCGCTCCTTCGCCGCCCGCGTCGCCAGTGGTGCGGCAGGCGGCGTGATGCGGTTCTTCCTCATCCTCGTCGCGCTCATCTGGATGGTGCCGACGTTCGGGCTGCTCGTGTCGTCGTTCCGCGACCCGACGGACATCTCCACCTCCGGGTGGTGGAAGGTGTTCACGGCGCCCGGGCAGCTGACCGCCAAGAGCTACCGGACGCTGCTGGAGAACGACGCGATCACCAGCTCCCTCCTCAACACCATCTGGATCACGGTTCCGGCGACGCTCCTGGTCGTCATGATCGGCGCGATGGCCGGATACGCCTTCGCGTGGATGGACTTCAAGGGGCGCGACTGGTGGTTCCTGGTCGTCGTCGCGCTGCTCGTCGTACCCGTGCAGGTGGCGCTGATCCCGCTCTCCGATCTCTTCGGGAAGATCGGGATCTTCGGCGACATCATCGGGGTGGTGCTGTTCCACGTGGGGTTCGGGCTGCCGTTCGCGATCTTCCTGCTGCGGAACTTCTTCGCGGAGATCCCGCGCGAGCTGCTGGAGGCGGCCCGGCTGGACGGCGCGGGCGAGATGAGGCTGTTCGCGACCGTCGTCATGCCGCTCGCCGCGCCCGCCATCGCGTCCCTGGGCATCTTCCAGTTCCTGTGGGTGTGGAACGACATGCTGGTCGCGCTGGTGTTCTCCGACTCGCAGTCGCAGCCGCTGACGGTCGCGCTCCAGCAGCAGGTACGGCAGTTCGGCAGCAACATCGAGGTACTGGCGCCGGGCGCGTTCATCTCGATGGTGATTCCGCTGGCCGTGTTCTTCGCGTTCCAGCGGCAGTTCGTGTCGGGGGTGATGGCGGGCGCGGTGAAGTGACGCGATCAAGTGACGCGATCAAGTAAACGGATAAGCATCCCACTTGTGAGGTTACGGGTTCAAACGCCCATGTCCCCCACATGCCGCAATCGGCGTAACCAAGTCACTCCATCGGCCGTTCCCGGGCAGTAGGCCCGCGCCGACCCGCCGACCCATGGATGTGCCTTGCCCAGGTTCAGTGTCATCGTCCCCGCGTACAAGGTTCAGGCGTATCTGCAGGACTGCCTGGAATCGGTGCTCGACCAGTCGTATCCGGATCTCGAAGTGATCGCCGTCGACGACGGCTCCCCCGACGCCTGCGGTGCGCTCGTCGACGAGTTCGCGGCACGCGACGCCCGTGTGCGCCCCGTCCACCTCCCGGAGAACGGCGGGGTGGGCGGGGCGCGCAACGCGGGCATCGAGCGCGCCACCGGGGACTATCTCGTCTTCGTCGACGGCGACGACACCCTCGCCCCGGACGCGCTGCGGGCGATCGCCGACCGGATCAAGGAGGCGGGCGACCCGGACGTCGTCGTCTACGACCACGCGCACGCCCTCTGGACCGGCGAAACCGTCCGCAGCCCGTTCCTCCACCAGCTCACCGAGCAGGGTCCCGTCCCCTTCCGGCTCGACGACAGGCCCTTGCTGCTCAAGCTGCCGCTGGTGGCCTGGAACAAGGCGTACCGGCGCGAGTTCGTCGAGCGCGAGGGTCTCGCCTTCGCGCCCGGCGCCCACACGGACACCTCCTGGACGGTCCCGGCGCTGCTCGCCGCCGAGTCGGTCGCGACCCTGGACCGGGTCTGCGTCCACCACCGCCGGCAGCGGCAGATCACCAGCACCCCCACCGATCATGGCGGTCATGGGCACTTCGACATCCACGAGCAGTACGACCGGGTCTTCGCGTTCGTCGACGCGCGCCCCGAACTCGCGCACTGGCGGCCGGTGTTGTTCCGTCGGATGGTCGACCAGCTGATGGCGGTGCTGGCCCGCGCGGACCGGCTGCCGCGCACCGCCCGCGCCGAGTTCCTGCGCAGGTCGCGGGCCCACTACCGCCGTTACCGCACCCCGGGTGCCGCCGTTCCACTGCACGCGCGGCTGCGGCACCTCCTCGTCCGGACGGGCAGCTACCGCACGTATCGGGTGGTGCGTCTCGCGTCCGCTCTGCGCAGGCATACCACCCGGTTCGTCAAGTCCCTTGCGCGGAGCGTCCGTTCGTCCGCCCTGCGGCTGCACTACCGGGTCCAGCGGCGGCTGCCGCTGCGCGCCGACCGGGCCGTCTTCACCAGTCACTCCGGGCGCGGGTACGGCTGCAACCCGGGCGCCCTGGAAGCCGCGTTCCGTTCCTTCGTGCCGGGCATCCGGACGGCGTGGGTCGCCCGCCCCGAGCACCATCACACGCTTCCGACGGCGACCGCCCGGGTGCGACCGGGCACCGCCGCCTACTGGACGGCGTTGGCCCGCTCCAAGTACCTGGTGAGCAACGCCAGTTGGGACGACCGCTTTGTGAAGCGGGCCGGGCAGACGGTGATCCAGACGCAAGCCGGAACCCCGCTGAAGCGCATGGGCCTCGACCTCCAGGACCGGCCGGCCGCCGCCCGTGACACCGACTTCACCGCGCTCCTCGCGGACGTCGACACCTGGGACCACTGCCTGTCGGCCAACCGTCACTCGACCCTCGTTTGGGAGCGGGTCTTCCCCGGCGGCTACACCACCCTCGAAACCGGGCAGCCCCGCAACGACGTGTTCCAGCAGGCCACTTCGGCGGACGTGACCCGGCTGCGCGAGTCGCTGGGCATTCCGGAGGGATCGGTCGCGATCCTGTACGCGCCCACCCACCGCGACTATCTGCGCGGCCCCCGCCACACCCTCGACCTGGAACGCGTCCTGCGCCAACTCGGCCCGCGCTACGTGCTGCTGGCCCGCGCGCACCATCTCTACGACGCCCCGCTGGCGCCCGCTTCCGGCGGCCGGCTCATCGACGTGACCGGCCATCCGAGCATCGAGTCACTGTGTCTGGCCTCGGACGCGCTGGTCACCGACTACTCGTCGCTGATGTTCGACTACGCCAACCTGGACCGGCCGATCGTGATCCACTCGGACGACTGGGAGGCGTACGAGGCGGCCCGTGGCACCTACTTCGACCTGCGCGCCTTCCCGCCGGGCGCGGTCGCGCGCAGCGAGGACGAGCTGATCGACATCTTCGCGACCGGGCACTGGCGCGGTTCACGCTCCGCGCAGCTGCGGGGGGCGTTCCGCGAGCGGTTCTGTCCGTACGACGACGGGCGCACCGCCGAACGGGTCGTCCGGCGACTGGTGCTGGGCGAAACGGCCCGGCAGACGCCGGTCACTCCGCTCACCGAGCGCCACCCGGTGCCGTCGGCGGCGGCCACGTTCGCCGCCGCAGCCCTCGCGAGCGTGCCCCGTCCGCAGCCCAGCCCCGAAGGCGCACGCAGTACTACTCGATGACGAGGTCGACCTCGATGTTGCCGCGCGTCGCGTTGGAGTACGGGCAGACCTGGTGGGCCTGCTCGACCAGCTTGCGGCCGGTCTCCGCGTCGACGGTGTCGGGCAGCTCGACGCGGAGGGTGACCTTGAGGCCGAAGCCCTCGCCCTGCTTGCCTATGCCGACCTCGGCGGTCACGGCGGCGTCACTGACGTCGACCTTCGCGTTGCGGCCGACCAGGCCCAGCGCGCTGCCGAAACAGGCGGCGTAACCGGCGGCGAAGAGCTGCTCCGGGTTGGTACCGGCACCGTTGCCGCCCAGCTCCACCGGCATGGCGAGCGCAAGGTCCACCTTGCCGTCGGAGCTGACGGCGCGGCCCTCGCGGCCGTGCGTGGCGGTGGCGACTGCGGTGTAGATGGCGTCCATGGAACCCGTCCCTCTCATCAAGCTTCCCTGGAGCCCCTCGCGGGGTCCCTTATGGAGACAACTTAAGCACACAATTCAATTGTGCACAACTAAATGACGGGCAAAGAGGTATCGTAGAGACATGTCAGCAACCTCCGCCTCCGCCGAGGACTACCTCCGTCTGGACCAGCAGATCTGCTTCTCCCTGAACGCGGCGTCCCGCGCCTTCAACGGCGTCTATCGCGTGGTCCTCAAGGACCTCGGACTCACCTACCCCCAATACCTGGTGATGCTCGTGCTGTGGGAGCACGGCCAGCTGCCCGTGAAGAAGGTCGGCGAACACCTTCGCCTCGACTCCGGCACACTGTCACCGCTGCTCAAGCGGCTGGAGACGGCCGGTCTCGTCCGGCGCGAGCGCAGCGCCCGGGACGAGCGGTCGGTGGAGGTACGGGCGACCGAGGAGGGCCTCGCGCTGCGCGAGCGGGCGATTCAGGTGCCGCGCCGGATCGGCGCGGCGACCGGCTTCGACGTGGACGAGATCCGGGCGTTGCGGGCCCGTCTCGACGAGCTCACTGTCGCCTTGGACGCGGCGACCCTGGAGGGGTAGCGCTTTTCCGGGCGGCCGCGGCGCCGTCGTGGCCGGTCGCGCCCACGCGGCGGAGCGGCATATCGATACCGCCCCGCGCCTCTCTGGGTCGCCCTGCCGAGCTGCGCTCATACAGGCGCAGCGTCACCCCGCCACCCCTGACCTCCCTCCTCGGCTCGAACTCCTTCTCCACCACCGCCAGTTTGGCCCGCTCGGTCGGGCTGCCAGGAGACCAGGACGCGCGCAGGGCGTACGGTTCCGCGACCAGCCACACATGATCCAGTCCCGCCAGTTGCCGCCGTAGCGTGGTGGGGTCCGTCTCGACGCCGTACAGCGTGCCGGACGTGCGCGCGGATCTGGCGAGGGCCACGTCCCGGGTGCCGCGGAACCCCTTCGGGTACGCCAGCGCCGAGCGCCGCCCGATGGCCGGCAGGAACAGCACCGGGTCACCGGGGCGCAGTTCACGAGCCGCGAGCGCGGAGGCGACGGCGAGATTGTCACCGCCACGCTGGGCCATGGAACGGTCCTGCCGGAGCAGCGGCAACTGGTGCGCGCAGACGAGGGCCACCGCGAGCGCCCCGGCCGCGGTGACGGTCACACGGGGCAGCCGCGGCACGGCCCGCGCGATCCGGTCGGCCCCGGCGGCGGCGAGAAGGGGGGCGCCGGCGAGGGCGTACAGGACGTAACGGGCGTCGTAGAGCGGTGACCACTGGGACACGGTCATGAGGATCGCGGGCGGTACGACGAGCAGGGGAAGGGCGACGGCCGGGAGGGGGAGGCCATGGCGGCCGGGGCGCTCGGCCCAGGGGCGGCGCAGCCCCACGTACATGAGGATCAGGCAGGGGGCGAGGACCTCGTCCGTCGGGCCGGCGAACTGGCGTACGAGTTGGTCCACGCTGTCCTGGCCGGGTGGCCGCAACCACGCCACCTGCGCCGACTGGGCGTGCGAGAGCAGCACCAGTGGGAGCAGCGCCAGCGCCACGGTGACCGCCGCGCAGAGCCAGCCCGCCCACACCCGCCGGGGGACGCGGGCGAGCGCGAGGGTCACGGCGTGCGCGAGGAGCAGCAGGACGGCGAACTCGTGGAGGAGACAGGTGACGGCCACGACCACTCCGTACGGCATCCAGGAGCGGCCCCCGACCGCCCGCACGAGCAGCAGCGTCGCGCCGGCCGCACCGGCAGCGACCATGGCGTACGAGCGGCCCTCCTGGGCGTAGTGGCCGACCATCGGATTGACCGCGTACAGCAGACCGGCCCAGAGGCCGACGCGCGGGCGGGCCAGGCGGGCACCGAGGGCCGCGACGAGGCCGGCGGTCGCGACCGCGGCGAGGACGGACGGCATCCGCAGGAGGACCTCGCCGGGGTGGACGGCGAGGACGGGCCGCATGAACAGGTAGTACAGGCCGTGCACGGCGTCGACCTGGCGCAGCAGCCGCCAGATCTGCGGCACCGTGCGCCGCGCGACCTGGAAGGTGGCCGCCTCGTCACGCCATATGCCGCCCCGGTCGAGCCCCCAGCAGCCGATCACCAGCATGACGGCCATGGGGATCACGGGAACCGCGACGGCGGCTGTCTTCTCGTTCATCTCCTTGTTCATCGGTCTGTTGATCACGGGCCTGATTTTGTGCGATTAGACAATCTTTGTTGGGGATTGATGGCGAATTGACGTGAATGTGGCATTTCTGCGGCTTACGATCCCGCCGTGACGAGACCCCCCACCCCCACCGCCCGCCTCCTCACCCTCACCCTCGGCTGGGCCGCCTCCCGGGCCCTGATGCTGTGGCTGCTGGTCCACGACGACATCCCGCTGCTCGGCGGCGGCGGGGTGGCGCGTGAGGTTCAGCGGCTGTACTTCCGCTGGTACGGCGTCCTCACCCAGGGCACGTTCCCGGCGGACGACAGGCTGTGGCAGTACCCGCCGGGCGCGGGTCCGGTGCTGCTGTCGCCCGCGCTGCTCCCGACGCTCACGTATTTCGAGGCGTTCGTGGCGCTCACACTGGCCGCCGACGTCCTGATCCTGCTGGCCCTCACGCGCGCGGGGAGCCGTCCGGGCCGCTCCCTGCGCGGTGCCGCGTACTGGACGGCCGGCCTGCCCCTCCTCCTCCAGGTGCCGCTGGCCCGCTACGACGTGCAGGTCACGGCGTTCGCCGTCATCTCCCTGTTGACGTTGTCGCGCTCCCCGCGCGCGTGCGGCGCGTTCGCGGCACTGGGCGCCCTGGTGAAGGTCTGGCCCGCGCTGGTACTGCTGGGCATGCCGAAGGGCCGTACGACCCGGTCGGCCTGGACGTCCGCGACGGTCACGGCGACGGCCGCGCTGGCACTCCTGGCAGTGGTCTTCAGCAACCCGTTCTCCTTCCTGCGCCAGCAGGGCGGGCGGGGCGTGCAGATCGAGTCGTTCGGCGGGACCGCGCTCTCCCTCGCCACGCGCGCCGGGTGGGAGGGGCGCGTGCGCTACCAGTACGGCGCGATGGAGTTCGTGGGCCCGTACGTCTCGGCCGTGGCAGCGCTCTCCCTCGCCCTGACGGGCGTGGCGTTCGGGCTTCTGCTGCTGTGGCGGGTGCGGGCCCGGCACTGGACGGAGGCGACACCGTTCGACGCGGCACTGACCGCCGTACTCCTCTTCACGGTCACCAGCCGGGTCATCAGCCCGCAGTACCTCGTCTGGCTGCTCGGACTGGCCGCCGTGTGCCTGACCTCACGGCACACCAGCCAGCGCCCGGTGGCGTGGCTCCTGCTGGCGGCAGCGGCGGTCAGCGCTCTCGACTATCCGGTCCTGTACGCCGAGGTCATTCACTGCACCTGGACGGGGGTGGCGGTGATGGTCGTACGCAACGGCCTGCTGGCCGCGGCGGCCCTCCTGTCCTTCGTACGGTTGTGGCGCTCGGCCCGCCCGGCCGCTGTTCGGGTTCCGCTTCCGGCGCGTTCCTTCGTCCGTTCACTCTCCGAGCGGGAACTCAGTGCGCCGTAACGGGAGTTAGCTGACAAAGTTCAACCGCCCATCCGACCACCCGACCACCCGACCACACGAGGGGACGGCCGCACATGACCTGGCTGATCACCGGCGGCGCCGGCTACATCGGGGCGCACGTCGTGCGCGCGATGACCGAAGCGGGCGAACGAGCTGTGGTGTACGACGACCTGTCCACCGGAATCGCCGAGCGCGTGCCGGACGGCGTACCGCTGGTGGTCGGCTCGACCCTGGACGGCGAGCGGGTGGCGCGTGCCCTGCGGGACCACGAGGTGACGGGTGTGGTCCATCTGGCGGCGAAGAAGCAGGTGGGCGAGTCGGTGGACCGCCCCCTGCACTACTACCGGGAGAACCTGGAGGGGCTGCGCGTCCTGCTGGACGCGGTCACGGCGGCCCGCGTCCCGTCGTTCGTGTTCTCGTCCTCGGCGGCGGTGTACGGCATGCCCGAGGTGGAGCTGGTGACGGAGGACACGCCGTGCGCACCGATGAGCCCGTACGGCGAGACGAAGCTGGCGGGTGAGTGGCTGGTCCGCGCGACGGGCCGGGCGACGGGTCTTTCCACCGCCTGCCTCCGCTACTTCAACGTGGCGGGCGCGGCGGCCCCGGAGCTGGCGGACGTGGGCGTCTTCAACATCGTCCCCATGATCTTCGAACGCCTGACGGCCCACGAACCCCCGCGCGTCTTCGGCGACGACTACCCGACCCCGGACGGCACCTGCGTACGGGACTACATCCATGTGATGGACCTGGCGGAGGCCCATGTGGCGACGGCCCGGGCGCTGGAGACGACACCGGGCCGCGAACTCACCCTCAACATCGGCCGGGGCGAGGGGGTTTCGGTCCGCGAGATGATCGACCGCGTGAACGGCGTGACGGGCCGCACCCTGCCCCCGGTCGTGGCCCCGCGCCGCCCGGGCGACCCGGCGAGGGTCGTGGCCTCGGCCGACCGCATCGCCACAGAGCTGGGCTGGAAGGCGAAGCACGACGTCCAGGACATGATCACCTCGGCATGGGAGGGCTGGCTCCGCCTGCATCCGGAGGCGGGGACGGGCGCACCCTAGTCGCATCCCGGGTGCGGCGGCCTCCGTATCCTGCGGCTGTGGACGACCGGAGTGCTCAGCGGGAACGTGCGCGACTGGCGGCGGGCGCCGTCGTCGGTTCGGCCGTCGGGGACGCGCTGGGCGCGCCCTTCGAGTTCGGCCCCGAGGGTGCCTTCTCCGCGCGTTTCCCCCGGGCCGGCCAGGGCGGTGAGATGTGCGGGGGCGGCGGCTGGGACCCGGGTGAGGCGACCGACGACACGCAGATGGCGGTGCTGGTCGGGGAGTCACTGCTGGAGTGCGGCGGGCTCGAACTCCCGGACGTCTTCCGGCGGTTCCGAAGATGGGCGATGAGCGAACCCAAGGACATCGGGCTGCAGACGGAGGCGGTGCTGTGCGGCCCCGACGACTGGGACATGGCCGCCGCCCTGCACTTTCAGACCAGTCAACGCGGCGCGGGCAACGGCGCGTTGATGCGAGCAGCCACCTCAGCCGTGTACTTCGCGGGCCAGGGCCGGCAGGCCACGATGGACGCCGGCCGGCGCATCGCCGCGCTCACCCACGGGGACCGCGCCGCCTGGGAGGGGACGGCCCTCTGCCACGAGCTGGTGCGGGTCGCGCTGGCCGGCGACGACCCGCTCACCGCCGTACCGGAGGCCCTCGCAGCGGTCCACCCCGAACACCGGGCCCGCTACGCCACCGTCCTCGCCCCCGACTGGCACCCCGACCTGGCCACGGAGTTCAACGGCGCCGTCTGGCCCTGCCTCGGCTCCGCCGTATGGGCGCTGCGGACCACGTCCTCGTACGAGGCGGCCGTCCGCGCGGCGATCGACCTCGGCGGCGACACCGACACCGTCGCGGCCGTCACCGGCACCCTCGCCGGGGCGGTGTACGGCGTCACCGGCATCCCCGCGCGCTGGACCGGGCCGTTGCACGTGCCCCTGCCGGGTTTCGGTGAACGGGTGCTGCGCACAACGGAGTTGGAGTCACTGGCGCGCGGGCTGGTCAGCCGGTAGCCGGACCCTTCCGGTTGTTCAGATACGCCAGTACCGCCAGCACCCGGCGGTGTCCGCTGTCGGTCGGGGGCAGGCCCAGCTTCAGGAACACGTTGCCGATGTGTTTGCTGACCGAGCGGTCCGTGACCACCAGGGTCTTGGCGATCATCGTGTTGTCGTGGCCCTCCGCCATCAGCTCCAGGACCTCGCGCTCGCGCGGGGTGAGGGAGTCGAGGGGGGAGTCGCGGCGGCGGGTGAGGAGTTCGGCGACGACCTCGGGGTCGAGGGCCGTGCCGCCGGCGGCGACGCGTTCCAGGGCGTCGAGGAACTCGTCGACCCTGCCCACGCGGTCCTTGAGGAGATAGCCGACGCCGCTCGCGCCGCCGCCCAGCAGCTCCGCCGCGTACGACTCCTCCACGTACTGGGAGAGGACCAGCACCGGAAGGCCGGGGATCTGTTCCCGCGCCTCCAACGCCGCGCGCAGACCCTCGTCGCGGAAGCCTGGAGGCATCCGGACGTCCAGTACGGCGGCGTCCGGGCGGTGTTCGAGGAGGGCCGGCAGTACCTCGGGGCCGCTGCCCACTTCGGCCAGGACCTCGTGGCCGGCCGACGTCAGCAGCAGGACGAGGCCCTGTCTCAGCAGGGCGTTGTCCTCGGCGATCACTACGCGCATGACGGTCCTGTTCTCGATCCGGTCCAGCTCGCCGATCAAGCGGCGGTCGCGCTCACCATACGCAGGGCAGTTCCACCTCGATCACGGTCGGCCCCCCAACCGGGCTCGACACGTCCACGCTTCCGTCCAGCGCGGCCACCCGGCGGCGCATCCCGAGCAGTCCGGTACCGCCCTTCTCGTCGGCGCCGCCCTTGCCGTGGTCGCCCACCCGGACCTTCAACCCCCTTGGTACACGGGCGAGTTCCACCCAGGCGGTCGGCGAACCGCTGTACTTCGCCGCGTTCGTCAGCGCCTCGGTGATCACGAAGTACGCGGCGGCCTCCACCGCCGCGGGCGCCCGTACGCCGTCCTCGACCCCGTCGTCGACCACGCCGACCTCCAGTCCGCTGCTCGACGCCAACGCCCGTACGGCACCCACCAGCCCCCGGTCGGTGAGGATCGGCGGATGGATGCCGCGCACCACGTTGCGCAGCTCGGTCAACGCCTCCTCGGCCTGGTCCTGGGCGTCCTCCAGCAGCTTGCGGGCGGCGTCCGGGTCACGGTCGTACGCCCGTTTCGCGAGGCCGATCCGCATGGACAGGGAGACCAGGCGGGCCTGGGCGCCGTCGTGCAGGTCCCGTTCGATGCGCCGCAGTTCGGCCCCGTGCGCGGCGACCGCGTCGGCCCGGGTCGCCTTCAGCTGCTCGACGCGCAGGGCGAGCTGCGCCTTGGGCGAGGGCTTGAGCAGGCCGGCCGACCAGGAGGCGTCGAGGTCGGCGAGCCTGCTGATGAGGGGGAGGACGACGGCCTCGCGGCCCAGCAGTCCGCACCAGACACCGTCGACGACGAGGCCCACCGGCCAGAGCGGGATCATCAGCAGCGGCAGGGCGCCGTACACGTAGTGGGCGAGCATCCAGCGCAGGTCGGTGCGCGTACCGGGGTCGCGGACGACGATGCGCAGCTTCTCCTTCAGCCTGCCCTCGATGGGCAGATACGCCTCGGGGATCTCCGCGCCCGACCACTCGGTCGCCATCCGCCGCTTGGTGCCGGCGATCCGGCGGATGAGCAGGACCGTCTCGGGGAGCATCCCGATGCCGACGACCGCGAGCGAGACGGTGGCCGTGATCAGCAGGACGGTGATGAATATGTACGAGCCGAAGGCCAGGATCGCGACCGCGACCAGCTGGACCGTGGCCCGCGCTGCTTGCCGCAGTGTCTTCCACATGGTCATCAGGCTAGGCGACGGGTCGGCGGGAGCGCGGGAGACCCAGCTCCCGGGCGATGGTGTAGCTCGCTACACCATCGGTTCGGGAGAGCACTCCCTCGTGGCGGCGGGCGGATGCCGGGATCGTTGATCTCGGAAGTTCACGGCTCCCCCACTCGGCTCCCCCGGTCGGAAGGAGCTACCCACCTCGGAAGGAAAATCCCATGAAGGCGCTCCTCTCGTCCCGCCCGGTCCTCTGGTTCCTGTTCCTCTTCAACCTCACCGTCGCGGCGGTGGCGCCCTTCGCGGTGGACGGCGCACAGGGCCTCGCGACCAGCGCGGGCATGGGAGTCGTGTCACTGGGCGCCGGGATGGGCCTGCTGAAGGGCCGGCGTCAGGGACAGCAAGCCTGACAGCAGACCTTGACGGGGGCGGGCGGTGACCACGGTCATCGCCCGCCCCCGTTCCGTCGTACGGACAGCCCGCCACAGCCCGCTACAGCGCCTTCAGCGCCGCCGTGGTCGCCCGGGCCAGCGCCGCCAGATACCCCTTGGGCAGCTTCGGGTTCCGGATCACGACCGAGCGCCAGTAGAGCGGCCCCGAGATCAGGTCGAGGGCCAGGTCGGGGTCGATGCCCGAACGGACCTCCCCCCGTTCCTCCGCCGCCGCGACGATCCCGCTCGCGACGCCTTCCTGCCCCTCCCGCAGCGCCTTCTGCAGGGCGTCGGCGATCTCGGGGTTGCGGGCGGCCTCGGCCTGGAGGTCGGGGATGACCTGCGAGGCCACCGGGTGGCGCAGCGCGCGGGACGTCAGCTCGTACAGCAGCCGCAGGTCGCCCTCCAGCGTGCCCGTGTCCGGCGCCGGCAGCCCCTGCACCGCTATCGCCGAGACCAGGTCGAGCACCAGGTGCAGTTTCGAACGCCAGCGCCGGTAGACCGCCGTCTTGCCGACGCCCGCCCGGCGCGCGATGCCCTCGATGGACATCCGGGCGTACCCGGCGGACGCCAGCTCCTCGAACACGGCCGCCCGGATGGCCTCCGTCACGTCCTCCCGCAGTACGGCGGCTCCGGCGGGGGCCCGGCGGCGGGTCCGTGCCGGCGCGGTCCCGGGCTCGTCGGTGTTCGTCGTCATACGGACCAGCATAGGGGCGTGACGACGAAACGGTTGCGTTCCGACGCCGAATCGGAATACGCTCCCGTCACGACGATACGGTCCCGTCCCGACGTAAGAGTATGGCAAGAATCGCGTAAGGAACCCAAGGAACCGGCGGGGGACGCCTGACACGGGAACCGGTCGCGCACCCCCTTTTCCCCCGAGCGAAAGCAGCGGATGTGAGCCAGGCCCTCGACACACCGCCCCAGTCCACACCACCCCCCTCGCAGGTCACGCAGGCCGGCGACGACCTCACGGCGCTCGCCGTCCGGTACGGCCTCTCGGTCAGCGGCGCCCGTCCCACCCTGCGCACATATGTCAGCCAGCTGTGGGCACGGCGCCACTTCATCACCGCGTTCGCCACCGCCAAGCTCACCGCCCAGTACAGCCAGGCGAAGCTCGGCCAGATCTGGCAGGTGATGACCCCGCTGCTCAACGCGGCGGTCTACTACTTCATCTTCGGCGTCCTGCTGGGCACCAAGCACGGGGTGCCGGACTACATCCCGTTCCTGGTCACGGGCGTGTTCATCTGGACGTTCACCCAGAGCTCGATCATGGCGGGCACCCGCGCGATCGCCGGCAACCTCGGCCTCGTCCGGGCCCTGCACTTCCCGCGCGCGGCCCTGCCGATCTCCTTCTGCATCCAGCAGCTCCAGCAACTGCTGTTCTCGATGGCCGCGCTGATCGTGATCCTGCTCTGCTTCGGCATCCCCGTCACTGCCTCCTGGCTGCTGGTCATCCCCGCCCTGACACTCCAGTTCGTGTTCAACGCGGGCGTGTCGATGATCATGGCGCGGATGGGCGCGTCGACCCCGGACATCGCCCAGCTGATGCCGTTCGTGCTGCGGACCTGGATGTACGTGTCCGGGGTCATGTGGAGCATCGACAAGCTGGCCAAGAAGGACAATCTGCCGCACGTGGTGTCGGTGCTCCTGGAGAACAACCCGGCGGCGATCTACATCGACCTGATGCGTTTCGCGCTGATCGACAGCTACCACTCCAGCCAGCTGCCGGCGCACGTCTGGCCGATCGCGACCGGCTGGGCGCTGCTCGTGGGCGTCGGCGGTTTCATCTACTTCTGGAAGGCTGAGGAGACGTACGGCCGTGGCTGAGAACCCGAGCAACCCGAGCAACCCGAGCAACCCGAGCAACCCGAGCAACCCGAACGAGCAGATCCCCACCGTCGTCGCCAACGGCGTCGACATCGTCTACCGGGTCAACGGCACGGGCGCCGGACGTGGCACCGCGACCGCCGCCCTCAACCGCATGATGCGGCGCAAGCAGAGCGAGAAGGCGGCCGGTGTGCGCAAGGTGCACGCCGTCAAGAACGTCTCCTTCGTCGCCTACCGCGGCGAGGCCGTCGGCCTGATCGGCACCAACGGCTCCGGCAAGTCCACGCTGCTCAAGGCGGTCGCCGGACTGCTGCCGGTGGAGAACGGCAGCATCTACACAGATGGCCAGCCCTCCCTCCTCGGCGTCAACGCGGCCCTGATGGGCGACCTGACGGGCGAGCGGAACGTCTATCTCGGCGGTCTCGCGATGGGCATGTCCCGGGAGCAGATCAAGGAGCGCTACCAGGGCATCGTCGACTTCTCGGGGATCAACGAGAAGGGCGACTTCATCACCCTCCCCATGCGGACGTACTCCTCCGGCATGGGCGCCCGCCTGCGCTTCTCCATCGCCGCCGCCAAGGACCACGACGTACTGCTGATCGACGAGGCGCTGGCGACCGGCGACCGCTCGTTCCAGCAGCGCTCCGAGGAACGCATCCGCGAGCTGCGCCAGCACGCGGGCACGGTGTTCCTGGTCAGCCACAACAACAAGTCGATCCGCGACACCTGTGACCGCGTCCTGTGGCTGGAACGCGGCGAACTCCGGATGGACGGCCCGACGGACGACGTACTGAAGGAGTACGAGGCCTTCACCAACCGCCCGGCCAAGCCCGCCCGGGCCGCATAGGACCTGTTGGCCTGTTCGGCACCACTAGTGCCGGAACACCCACGTCCGGTAGACGAGGAAGCGGAACGCCGACGCGAGCACGATCGAGACGCCCTTCACCTCATTCGACTCGACGGGCCCATGCAATCCCAGACCGTGATAACCGATGTAGAACAGGCCGCTTTCCATCGCGATGCCGATCGCGCTGAACACGAAAAACAGCGCGATCTGCTGCCTGGTACGTGAGGCCCTGTCCCGGTACGTGAAATAGCGGAAGCCCAGGAAGTTCGTGCCCATGGCGATGAGGCTGGCGAGGACGGTGGCCGTCATCGCCCGCCAACCGAGGCCGTGCAGCAGCAGGTTGAAGAACAGGAAGTTCACCAGGACGCCGCTGCCGCCGACGGCTCCGAATTTCACCGCTTCAAGGATTACGCGCCGCACCGGTCGGGCAGGAACGGACAGTCGGTCCTCGGAGACATTCACACTCACGCCCGCGACTTTATCCGAGGCGTCCCGCCTAGCAGAAAAGGGTAAATTCCCTGTCTGCTTTTCTCTAACAGTTGTCAAGAAAACGAGGGGCGCCCCGAGCCATGCCGGCTCGGGGCGCCCCCTGTACGCGCGTACCGCCTACGAGTGACTCCGCAGCAGCGTCCGCATCGTCCGCATCGCGACCGACAGGTTCGCCAGGTCGAAGGCGTCCGAGCTCTGGATCTCGTCCAGGGTCGTGCGCGCCCGGCCCAGGAGCGCGGTGTTCTTCTCCTCCCACGCCTTGAAGCGCTGCTCGGGCGTCGACGAGCCGTTGCCGACCGCGAGGACGTCCGCCGTGAGGGACGCGTGGGCCGCGTACAGGTCCTCGCGGATGGAGGCGCGGGCCATGGACTGCCAGCGGTCGGCGCGCGGCAGCTCGATGATGCGGTCCATGAGCTGGGTGATGTGGAGGCGGTCGGCGAGGTCGTAGTAGACCTCGGCGACGTCCATCGGGTCACGGCCCATCCTGTCGGCGACCGAGACGATGTCCAGCGTCGGGAAGGCGGACGAGAAGCCCGCGACCCGGGTGGCGAGTTCGTCGGGGACGCCGGCGCCCGTCAGCTCGTCGTAGATCTTCTGGTACCACTCCAGATCCGCGCCGCTCAGCAACCTGGCCAGCTGGGACCAGACCTGGCCGACCCGCTCACCGAAGAACTCGATGGTCTCCGTGAGTTGCACCGGCTGCGGCCGGTTGTTGAGCAGCCAGCGCGTGCCACGCTCGACAAGTCGCCGCGAGTGGAGACGGATCCGGGTCTGGACGGCGGCCTCGACCGTGTTGTCGAGCGCCTCGACCCCGTCCCACACCGCGCCGGAGTTGAAGATCGCGCGAGCCGCGGTCTGCGCCCGCACCACCTCCTCCAGCGAGGCTCCGGTCTCCTCGCGCAGCCGGTGCAGGAAGCTCGTACCGCCCGCGTTGACCGTGTCGTTGACGAGGACCGTCGTGATGATCTCGCGGCGCAGCGCGTGCCCGTCGATCTGCTCGGGGAACTTCTTGCGCAGCGCGCTCGGGAAGTAGGCCTCCAACAGGCGCCGCAGATACGGGTCTTCGGGCAGCGAGGTCTTCAACAGCTCGTCGGCGACCGTGATCTTCGTGTACGCGAGGAGCACGGCCGTCTCCGGACCGGTCAACCCCTGGCCGCCGCTGAGGCGTTCACGGATCTGCCGGTCGGTCGGGAGGAACTCCAGCGCCCGGTCCAGGTGCCCTTCCCGGACCAGATGGCGCATGAAGCGCTGCTGGGCGTGGAGCATGTCCTTGGACTGGGCGAGGGCGTTGGCGATGGCCGTGTTCTGCGCGTAGTTGTTGCGCAGGACGAGCTTGCCGACCTCGTCGGTCATCTGGGCCAGCAGCTTGTTGCGCTGCTTGACCGTCATGTCGCCTTCCACGACAAGGGAGTTGAGCAGGATCTTGATGTTCACCTCGTGGTCGGAGGTGTCCACGCCCGCGCTGTTGTCGATGGCGTCGGTGTTGATCTTCCCGCCGACCTGCGCGAACTCGATCCGCCCGAGCTGGGTGAGCCCGAGGTTGCCGCCCTCGCCGACGACCTGGACGCGCAGGTCGGCGCCGTCGACACGGATGGCGTCGTTGGCCTTGTCACCGACGTCGGCGTGCGACTCCGTACTCGCCTTGACGTACGTGCCGATGCCGCCGTTCCACAGCAGGTCGACCGGTGCCTGGAGGATCGCCTTCATCAGGTCGGCCGGTGTCATCTTGGCGACCTTGGCCTCGATGCCGAGCGCCTCGCGGATGTGCGAGTTGACCGCGATGGCCTTGGCGGAGCGGGGGAAGATGCCGCCCCCGGCGGAGATCAACTGGCTGTCGTAGTCGGCCCAGCTGGACCTCGGCAGCTCGAACAGGCGCCGCCGCTCGGCGTACGAGGTGGCCGCGTCGGGCTTGGGGTCGATGAAGATGTGCCGGTGGTCGAAGGCGGCGACAAGGCGGATGTGCTCGCTCAGCAGCATGCCGTTGCCGAACACGTCACCGCTCATGTCGCCGACACCGACGACGGTGAAGTCCTCGCTCTGGGTGTCGACGCCCAGCTCGCGGAAGTGCCGCTTGACGGACTCCCAGGCGCCGCGCGCGGTGATGCCCATGCCCTTGTGGTCGTACCCGGCCGAGCCGCCCGACGCGAAGGCGTCGCCGAGCCAGAAGTTGTACGCCTGGGCGACCTCGTTGGCGATGTCCGAGAAGGTCGCCGTGCCCTTGTCGGCGGCGACGACGAGATAGGTGTCGTCCTCGTCGTGCCGTACGACGTCGGCGGGCGGCACGACCTCGCCGGCCACCAGGTTGTCGGTGATGTCGAGGAGCGCCGAGATGAAGGTCTTGTAGCTCCTGACCCCCTCGGCGAGCCACGCGTCCCGGTCCACGCCCGGGTCCGGCAGCTGCTTGGCGACGAACCCGCCCTTGGCGCCGACCGGCACGATGACGGTGTTCTTCACCATCTGCGCCTTGACCAGCCCGAGGATCTCGGTACGGAAGTCCTCGCGCCGGTCCGACCAGCGCAGTCCGCCACGCGCGACCTTCCCGAACCGCAGGTGGACGCCTTCCACCTTCGGCGAGTAGACCCAGATCTCGAACGCCGGACGCGGCGCGGGCAGGTCCGGGATGGCCTGCGGGTCGAACTTCATGGAGACGTAGTCGTGCGGCTTGCCGCCCGCGCTCTCCTGGTAGAAGTTCGTCCGGAGGGTCGCCTTGATGACGGTGAGGAACGACCGCAGGATGCGGTCCTCGTCGAGGGAGGCCACCTGGTCGAGGGCCGCGTCCAGCTCCTCCAGCAGGGCGTCGGTCAGCTCGACGCCCGCCCGCTGCCGCTCCGGCGACATCCGCGCCTCGAACAGCGACACCAGCAGCCGGGTGGTGTGGACGTTGTTGCGGAGGGTGTCCTCCATGTAGTCCTGGCTGAACGTGGAACCCGCCTGCCGCAGGTACTTGGCGTACGCCCGCAGCACCAGCGCCTGACGCCAGTCGAGGCCCGCGCTCAGCACCAGCGCGTTGAAACCGTCGTTCTCGGCCTGCCCGGTCCAGGTGGCCGAGAAAGCCTCCTGGAAACGCTCCCGGCCGTCGTCCCCGAGATAATCCCCGCCGCTGCTCAGCGACTTGGGCAGCCGGAGCCCGAAGTCGTAGATCCACGCGGTGGTCCGGTCCGAGCAGCGCAGCTCGTACGGCCGCTCGTCGATCACCTCGACGCCGAGCCGGTTGAGGACGGGGAGCACGGAGGACAGCGAGACGGACTCGCCGGTGCGGTAGATCTTGAAGCGGCGCTCACCTGGCGCGGCGCCCACCGGCTCGTACAGGCTCAGCGCGAAGTTCGTGCCGCCGGCCAGCTTTTCGAGGTGGACGAGGTCGGCGACGGCGGCACGCGGGGTGTGGTCGGCCTTGTAGCCCTCGGGGAAGGCGTTCCCGTACCGGCGCAGCAGTTCGGCGGCGCGCTCCTCGCCGCACTCGGCGCCCAGGGCTTCGCCGAAGCCGTCGGCCCAGGACCGGGCGGCCTCGACGAGCCGCGCCTCGATGCGCTCCTTGTCCTGGTCGGACAGCTGCGGCAGTTCGGTGCCCTGCGGGACCCGGACGACGAAGTGCAGCCGCGACAGGATGGATTCGGTGTTCCAGGCGGTGAAGTCGACGCTGATACCGCCGAGTTCCTCCTTGAGGATGTCGATGATCCGCAGCCGTACGCCGGTGGTGTACCGGTCGCGGGGCAGATAGACGAGCGCGGAGTAGTAGCGCCCGTACTCGTCCTGGCGGAGGTAGAGCCGCAGCCGGCGCCGCTCCTGGAGGTAGAGCACCGAGGTGACGATCGCCCGGAGTTCGTCGGGCGGCGTCTGGAAGATCTCGTCGCGCGGGTAGGTCTCCATGATCTGGAGCAGGTCGCGGCCGTCGTGGCTGTCGGGCGAGAACCCGGCGGCCCGCAGCACCTCGTCGACCTTGCGGCGGACGACGGGCACCCGGCGCACGGACTCGGTGTAGGCGGCGGAGGAGAACAGCCCCAGGAACCGCCGCTCACCGACGACCTCACCGTTCGCGTCGAACTTCTTGACCCCGACGTAGTCGAGATACGACGGCCGGTGCACGGTGGCGCGGCTGTTGGCCTTCGTCAGGACGAGGAGCTTGTGCTCGCGGGCCTTGGCCCGGGCGTCGGCGGGCAGCCGCTCGAAGGACGGGCTGACCGGGTGGCCCTCGTCCTCGGAGTGGTGCGGATCGGCCCGCAGGATGCCCAGGCCGGTCCCGGGCACGGCGGCCAGCGAGTCGTCGCCGCGCAGTTCGTACTCGCGGAAGCCGAGGAAGGTGAAGTGGTCCTGCGCGAGCCAGCGCAGCAGCTCGCGCGCCTCCTCGACGTCCTGGTCGACCAGATCGTCGGCGGTCGGCTCCTTGGGCAGTTCCTCGGCGATGCGCAGCGCGGCGTCGCGCATCTTCTCCCAGTCCTCGACGGCCTCACGGGTGTCGGACAGCACGCGCAGCAGGTCGTTGGTGATCTGCTTCAGGTCGGCACGGTCGGTCTCGCGGTCGATCTCGACGTGGATCCACGACTCGACGTGCGCGTCGTGCGGCAGGTCGACGGCCGCGCTCCCGGTGGCCCGGTCGGGCAGTACCTCGATGAGCCGGCCCGTCAGGTCCCGTCGTACGACGAACTGCGGATGGATGACGAGGTGGATGCCCCGGCTCTGCCGGGACAGTTCGTTGGTGACCGAGTCGACGAGGAAGGGCATGTCGTCGGTCACGACCTCGACGACGGAGTGGCTGGACGTCCAGCCGTTCTCCTCGACGGTCGGGGTGTGCACCCGCACGCTCGCCGTGCCCTGCGGGCGCGTCTCGCCCAGCCGGTAGTGCGAGAAGGCCGCGCCGAACACGTCCACCGGGTCGCGGCCGACGAGGTCCTCCGGGGCGGTGTGCAGGTAGTAGCGCTGGAGGAACGCGAGCACGGTCTCGTGGTCCGGGGTTCCGGGATCTCCGCCGGGCGCGGTTGCACGTGTCGTCCCAGTCGGTAGGTGCCCCCCGACCGGGCTGTTCTCAGCTACCCGGGCGGCCCTCTCGAGCAGCTCGGTCTTGGCTTCGTCCAGCTTGGTCTGCATTGTCCTCTGGCTCCTGTCGCGCGCCGTTGCGTGACGTAGAAGGAAGTACGGTCCCTCTTCCGGCACAACGCCTCGACGCGGGGTCTCCGGTCTGCTCCGACGCTATGCCGCAGGGTGGGAAGAGCGGGGGGTTATCAGCCATTCTCGGCACCCCGGCGGAGTGTGACGCTGCTCTCGCAGGCGCCGGTCCGTGGGATGCGTACGGCGTCCTGGGAACCCTCGGGGTTCCGTCCCGCCCGCGCCGACCAGCGATCGCCACCCGGGCACGGATGTGGTCCGTGCGTTCCGGGCGCAGGGCAGGGGCCATGACGCCCCCGCGACGTATCGCGCTGATCACGCCACCAGGCTATCGCTCATCACGGGGGCCACGTCATGCGCCATTTGTGTACAAAGGCGGGTGGTGAAGTTTGCCGTTCTGCACAGTGGAGAAAAAAGGAGGCCCGGAACGCCCCGAACGGCGACGGCCACCCCACCGACGAAGACAGCCGCCGGGCCTCCGCGTCGCCCGGGGCGAACGGCGGGGTGCCTGCCATGACAGCCACGGGCCGTGGGGATTCTGACCAGCAGTGCCGACACCCGGCCGCTCAGCGGGATCCCCGGGCGACGCACTACGAGCATCGGGCACGACAGCTGCCCGGGGGCTCGAATCCGACGGAGATCGGCATACGGATTCGGCGGCACGGCACGCGAGGACGCGCCTGTGGGTATACGTACGACAGCCTTACGTACACACCATGTCGTTCACGTCACGTTTCCGGCGTCGCCGGCACGACCGGAACGGCCGGCACAACCGGCGGGGCCGGGATCTCGCCGCGGGAGGTGCCGCCCAGCTTGGCGAGGATGTGTTCGACGTGGGCGTCGGCGGTCCTCTTCGAGATGACCAGCCGTTCGGCGATCTCCAGGTGGGACAGGCCCCGGCTCCCGCCCACCACCCATGGCACAGGGTACGTGGACGAACGCGGAGCGTGAACCGGGCGGTGAGGCGGAGCACCGCTACGGCTACGCGGCCAGCCGCTCGGCCTCGGCGACGGCCTCCTCCAGGCTGTCCACCACGGGCACGCCCACCTCTTCGAGGCTGGCCCGGCCATGGGAGCCACCGGTGTAGAGCACGGCCCGCGCACCGACGTGCAGGGCGGCGATCGCGTCGTCGGCCGCGTCCCCGATGACCACCGTGCGCGCCGCCTCGACGCCGGTGAGCGCACCGAGATGGCGCACCATGTGCTCGGCCTTGCTCCCCCCGGAGGGCCCGGTGCGCCCGTCGACACGGACGAAGTGGGGCTCGATCCCGAATCCCCGGACCAGCGGGACGAGATCGGCGTGCCCGTACATGCTCAGGATGGACTGGCTGCGCCCCGCCGACTGCCAACCGGCCAACAGCTCCCGCGCACCCGCGGCCAGCTCACACGCCACCCGGTGCTCCGCGTAGTACCGGTGGAAGATGTCGTCCATGACAGCCCACTCGGCGTCCGTGGGCAACCGCCCGAGCAGCCGCTCGTAGAACCGCGGCACCGGCACGCAGTACAGCGCCCTGTACTGCTCCAGCGTGACGGGCTCCAGCCCCAGCTCGGCGAACGCGGCGTTCGTCGCCCCTATGACGGCATCGGTGTCATGGAACAGCGTCCCGTTCCAGTCCCACACGATGTGCGCCACTCCGTACTTCCCCATACCAAGAAAATACCCCCCACCCCCAGCGCAAGCGGCACC
The DNA here is from genome assembly GCF_054072135.1 of Streptomyces kryoterrae. Taxonomy (NCBI): domain Bacteria; kingdom Bacillati; phylum Actinomycetota; class Actinomycetes; order Kitasatosporales; family Streptomycetaceae; genus Streptomyces; species Streptomyces kryoterrae. Next base: position 3,983,139 of record NZ_CM133358.1, read on the forward strand.
CCTTCGACACCGGCCGGCATCCTCCAGCCCGTTGGGGGTCCCCCCTCTGGGGGAGTTTGAGGACGAGCGCGTTCAGCGCGAAGGGGGGTCTGGGGGCGCAGCCCCCAGGAACGGGACGGGACGGGTAGGGGCGGCGGGGGTGAGAACAACCCACCGCGCACCCCCACTCACCCCAACAGACTCACCAGGGTCGGAATCTCCTGCGTGGCATACCAGAGCAGCTCATGATCCTCCGCCCCGTCCACCGTGAACTGCGCATCGTCATCCCCCCGATCCGCCGCCCCCAAGGCCCCCGCAGCCGCCGCGACATCCCCCTCCGCATCCCCGGAGTCGACGTGCACAGCCGCAACCTTCTTCAACGACAGGGCCCCACCCACCCGCACCTCACCCAGCGCACCCGGATCAAGCCCCCGGTCGGGGTCGGCGACCGCCACCCCGTCCGCGACCTCGACGGCGACGACCACCCGCCGACGCACCACCCCCGGCTCCATCGCCAGCAGCCGCAGGGAAGCGAGCGCGGCCCGGTTCAGCGCCGCGTACTCCAGTTCCTCGATGTCGTCGGACAGATACCACTCACGCAACGCGGGCGTGACGGCGTACGCGACGAACGGCCCCGCCCCCAACTCACCCGTCTTGTACGCCTCGGCAAGGCCCGGGAGGGTCAGAGGGACGTAGACGCGCATGGCTGACCGCTTTCGTAGTAGGCGTTTCCACAACCGGAACCAGCAGGCTCCCCAACCGGAACCAGCGAGCCCTCCCGCACGACCAGGGATGCCCCGGGAAGACCCTCAGGATACGTCGCGGCGTCCCCTTTCGAGTCCCCGCCCAGGCCTCTTAGGGCGTCCACCCGACGCCTCGAAATTCACCCCCACCACCGCCGCCACCAGGCATTTCCTCTCCACGAACCACCCGGATAAGTGAATCTCCGGACCACCCGAACCGCACCCCATCCCTCCTTGCACCCGGCTGATCACTCCCCGTACAAGATCCCCACCAGAAAGTTACCGCCCGGTACCCATCCGGGCCCCAAGAACGGGGACATTCCATGAACAAGGTGATGACGAGGACGGTCCACCGCACCCCGTCCCGCCCGCCGGTACGCCGGGACACCCGCCGCCCCGGCAGCACCCCGCACCGCACCACCCCGGGCGGAGGCACCCCCCGCACGCCCTTCCCCCAAGCCACCACGCCCACCGAAACCCGTCCCGAACCCCGGGTCCCCGCCCAGGGACAGCACCCGGACCCACGCAGGACACCCCCGCACGCCCTCCAGAAGCCCCCGCAGCCGCGCCGAACGCCCCCGCAGCCCCGCCCCACCGACCTCTTCGCCGACCGCCTGCTGGCCGTCCTGAGCGGCGAACGCCCCGTCCACAGCATGCTCCGCCACACCGTGGGCCGCGCCTACGACGAACTGGCCTGGCTCGCGGAACGCGGCCCCCTGCGCACCCGCGGCACCCGCCCCGTCGTCCGTGACGTCGGCTACTACGAGCCCAGCCAAGGCGCTCTGGAGGCTTTCGCACGCATCGGCGCGGGCGACCAGCTCCGCGCGATGGCCTTCCGCCTGGAGCTGGGCCAGGACTTCCGCTGGCGCTGCACGGCGGTGGAACTGGGCGGCCCCCGAAGGCCCCACACGGCGGAGTAGGGCCGGCAGTCCTCCGCGACACTCCGAAGGGCCGGCCACCCTCCATGGATGCCCGGCCCTTCACACAACACGTCACACAGCGACTACCACGCACTCACTGCTGACTGCCGACTGCCGACTGAGTGCTGACTGCTCACTTCTTACGCCGCCGCCCGCTCCGCTGCTGCTTGCGCCGCTCCGCGCGCGTGAGGCCGTCCGCCTCGGACCGCACCTCGTCGTCGTCCCCGACGAAGTCGCCCTCGACGATGCCGCCCTCTCCGTCCACGGTCGGGGCGGAGAAGTGCAGCCGGTCCGGCCGCTGCGGAGCGTCGAGCCCCTTGGCCCGGATCTCGGGCCGGGAACCGGCGCTCGCCTGGGCCGGCACCGAGTCCTCGGCACCCTTGTCCAGGGACGGCGCGGTGTCGGCGACCGGGAGCTCCTCGACCTGCTGCTCGACCTGGACCTCCAGGTTGAACAGGTAGCCGACGGACTCCTCCTTGATGCCCTCCATCATGGCGGTGAACATGTCGAAGCCCTCGCGCTGGTACTCGACCAGCGGGTCCTTCTGCGCCATGGCGCGCAGACCGATGCCCTCCTGGAGGTAGTCCATCTCGTAGAGGTGCTCGCGCCACTTACGGTCGAGGACCGACAGCACGACCCGGCGCTCCAGCTCACGCATGATCTCGGAGCCGAGCTGCTCCTCACGCGACGCGTACTGGTCGTGGATGTCGTCCTTGATCGACTCGGAGATGAACTCGGCGGTCAGCCCGGCACGGTCGCCGGCCGCCTCCTCCAGCTCGTCGACGGTGACCTTCACCGGGTAGAGCTGCTTGAAGGCGCCCCACAGCCGGTCCAGGTCCCATTCCTCGGCAAAGCCATCGGCGGTCTCCGCGGCGATGTACGCGTCGATGGTGTCGTCCATGAAGTGCTGGATCTGCTCGTGCAGGTCCTCGCCCTCCAGGACGCGGCGCCGCTCGCCGTAGATGACCTCGCGCTGCCGGTTGAGGACCTCGTCGTACTTGAGGACGTTCTTGCGGGTCTCGAAGTTCTGCGTCTCGACCTGCGACTGGGCGGAGGCGATGGCACGGGTCACCATCTTGTTCTCGATCGGCACGTCGTCCGGAACGTTCGCCATCGACATGACGCGCTCGACCATCTGGGCCTTGAACAGCCGCATGAGGTCGTCGCCGAGGGAGAGGTAGAACCGCGACTCGCCGGGGTCGCCCTGACGGCCGGAACGACCGCGCAGCTGGTTGTCGATCCGCCGGGACTCGTGCCGCTCGGTGCCGAGGACGTAGAGCCCACCGAGGTCCTTGACCTCCTCGAACTCCGCCTTGACGGCCTTCTCGGCCCGCTCCATGGCGCTCGGCAGGGCCGCGGCCCACTCCTCGATGTGCTCCTCGGGGTCGAGGCCGCGCTGCCGCAGCTCCGCCTCGGCGAGGTCGTCGGGGTTGCCGCCGAGCTTGATGTCCGTACCACGACCGGCCATGTTGGTGGCGACCGTGACGGCTCCCTTGCGGCCGGCCTGGGCGACGATGGTCGCCTCCCGGTCGTGCTGCTTGGCGTTGAGCACCTCGTGCTGGATGCCGCGCTTGGAGAGCTGCTGCGACAGGTACTCGGACTTCTCCACCGAGGTCGTGCCGACGAGGATCGGCTGACCCTTCTCGTGCTTCTCGGCGATGTCGTCGACGACCGCCTCGAACTTCGCGACCTCGGTGCGGTAGATGAGGTCGGACTGGTCCTTGCGGACCATGTCACGGTTGGTCGGGATCGGGACGACACCGAGCTTGTAGATCTGGTGGAACTCCGCGGCCTCGGTCATGGCCGTACCGGTCATGCCGGAGAGCTTTTCGTACAGGCGGAAGAAGTTCTGGAGGGTGATGGTCGCCAGGGTCTGGTTCTCGTCCTTGATGTCCACCCCTTCCTTGGCCTCGATCGCCTGGTGCATGCCCTCGTTGTAACGGCGGCCGGCGAGGATACGGCCGGTGTGCTCGTCGACGATCATGACTTCGCCGTCGATGACGACGTAGTCCTTGTCGTTCTTGAAGAGTTCCTTGGCCTTGATGGCGTTGTTCAGGTAGCCCACCAGCGGCGTGTTCACCGACTCGTACAGGTTGTCGATGCCCAGCCAGTCCTCGACCTTGGCGACACCCGACTCGTGGATGGCGACCGTGCGCTTCTTCTCGTCGACGTCGTAGTCGCCGGTCTCCTCAAGGCCCTTGAGGGGGTTGCCGGTCTCGCCGCGCTTGAGACGGGTGACCAGCTTCGCGAAGTCGCCGTACCACTTGGTGGCCTGGTCGGCCGGGCCGGAGATGATCAGCGGCGTACGGGCCTCGTCGATGAGGATCGAGTCGACCTCGTCGACCACGGCGAAGTTGTGGCCGCGCTGGACGAGTTCGTCCTTCGACCACGCCATGTTGTCGCGCAGGTAGTCGAAGCCGAACTCGTTGTTCGTGCCGTACGTGATGTCGCAGGCGTACTGCTCGCGCCGCTGGGCCGGCGTCATGTTGGCGAGGATGCAGCCGACGCTCAGTCCCAGGAACTTGTGGACGCGGCCCATCATCTCGGAGTCACGCTCGGCCAGGTAGTCGTTGACCGTGATGAGGTGAACACCGTCTCCGGAGAGGGCGTTCAGATAGGTGGGCAGGGTGCCGACCAGGGTCTTGCCCTCACCGGTCTTCATCTCGGCGACATAGCCGAGGTGGAGCGCCGCGCCGCCCATGATCTGCACGTCGTAGTGACGCTGGCCGAGGGCACGCTTGGCCGCCTCGCGCACGGTGGCGAAGGCCTCGGGCAACAGGTCGTCCAGACTCTCACCGTCGGCGTACCGCTGCTTGTACTCATCGGTGAGGGCCCGCAGCTCGGCGTCGGAGAGGTCGACAAAGTCCTCTTCGATGGAGTTGACCTGGTCCGCGATGCGGTGCAGCTTGCGCAGGATTTTGCCTTCGCCTGCACGCATGATCTTTGAGAGGACGGACACGGGGGTTGGTCTCCTTGCCGGTCGGGCCTAGGACGGTCGGTTTTCATTGTCTTGACTGAGCGACGGCCATCGTATGCGAGGACCCCGCCCAGCCGGGAGGCCTGCCGGTAGGACAGCCATAAGGAGAACGGCCGGGAGCCACGGATGGTGCCGTGCCCCACCCATGAATTGCACGAATTGTGATCACGAACTCACGCCTGGCAAAAGGGATGGCGCCCTCATCCTCTCCCGACCAGAATCAGCCGATGGACCCCGTCACCCTCACCACGGCCCGTCTCCTTCTGCGCACGGTCGGCCCCCACGACACGGACGCCGTGTACGCGGCGGTGCAGGACGCAGACATCCAGCGCTGGACGACGATCCCGTCCCCCTACCTTCCCGAGCACGCACACGGCTTCACCTCCCAGCTGGTACCCGACGGCTGGGCGGACGGATCGATGTTCACGTTCGGCGTCTTCCTTCCCGAAAGGGAGGAGTTGGTGGGCATGCTCGCCCTCACCATGCGCTCCCTCGGAGTGAGCGAAGTCGGCTTCTGGGCCGCCAAGGCCCACCGTGGCAACGGCTTTATCACCGAGGCCACCATCACCGCCTCCCGCTGGGCCTTCACCGACATGTCGGTGGACCGCGTGGAATGGCGGGCGGAGGTGGGCAACACGGCATCCCGGGCAACAGCAGAAAAAGCCGGCTTCACCATGGAGGGCACCCTGCGCTCAGCAATCAACAACAAGGGAGTACGCCGCGACTGCTGGGTCGCTTCCCTCCTCCCCTCGGACGTCGGCCTCCCCTCCACGGCCCCGTATCTCCCGCCCCCCAGCATTTCCAGCCCGTCCGGCGACTGAGGAGGAGGCCCGTTCAGCGCGGGCCGTGTTTCCCACCCCCGTCACTCCAGCCCAGGCCCCTCCAGCCGTCTGGGGGTCCCTCCTCTGGGGGAGCTTGAGGACGAGGCCCCTTCAGGGCCGAAGGGGGGTCTGGGGGCGCAGCCCCCAGGAACGGGACGGGTAGGGGCGGCGGGGGCGAGAACAACCACCCCCAAAAACCCCAGCTCACCCGCACTGTCAGTCCCACCCCCTATCGTGCGGAGGCATGACGAGCAGCCCGCCCCACCCCACCCTCCACACCGATCTCTCCGCCGACGAAGCCCGCCGTATCGCCCTACGCGCCCAGGGCTTCCTCGGCACTCCCAACCGCAAGGCAGGCGTCCGCGGCATCCTCCGCCACCTCGGCGCGGTCCAGCTCGACACGATCTCCGTACTCGCCCGCTCCCATGAACTCATCCCGTACGCCCGCCTGGGCGCCATACCCCGCAAGAAAATCGAAGACGCCTACTGGAACCCGGCGCCGCCGACCTCCCGAACCACCCCCACTCTCGACCCCGACCAGAAACCCCACCCCCACGCCTTCGAGTACTGGTCGCACGCCGCCTGCATCCTCCCCGTGGAGGAATGGCCCCACTTCGCCTTCCGCCGCCGCGCCTACCGTTCCCGCCCGCACTGGAACCACGACCTTCCACCCGGCACCTACGAGCAGGTCATCAAACAACTCCGCGCCCAGGGCCCCCTCACCGCGACAGAGTTGGGCGGCGCGAAACGCACCAGTGACTGGTGGGACTGGTCCGGCACCAAGGTCGCCGTCGAACGCGCCCTGATGTACGGCGAGGTGGTGTGCGTGGAGCGCCGAGGCTGGAAGCGGGTGTACGACCTGGCGGAGCGCGCCATCCCGGACACACTGCTGCACGACGAACTGGACGACGCCGAATGCCTGCGCCGTCTGGTCCGTCTGGCGGGCCAGTCCCTGGGCGTCGGCACCCGCGCGGACATCGCCGACTACCACCGTCTCAAGGCTGAACAGGTCGACGCGGTGATCGCGGACTCGGGCCTGGTCCCCGTCACGGTCGAGGGCTGGGGCAAACCGGCCTGGGCCGACCCGGCGGCCCTGGAGACACCCGTACGAGGCCGCCACCGCACGACCCTGCTCTCCCCCTTCGACTCCCTGATCTGGGAACGGGCACGCACAGAACGGATCTTTGGCTTCACCCACCGCCTGGAGGCCTACGTCCCCAAGCCGAAGCGCGTGTACGGCTACTTCGCGATGCCGGTCCTCGCCGGCGGCCACCTCGTCGGCAGGGTGGACCCCGCCCGGGAGGGCAACACCCTGGTGGCCAGGCAGGTCACCCTGAACGGCCCGAAGGCGGTCCCGGCGGTGGCCCAGGCCCTGCTGGAGGCGGCAAGCTGGGTGAACTGCACAAACGTACGAGTGGAACGGATGGACGCCCCGGACCTACGCGCCCCTCTGACAAGGGAACTGGCCCGGTCCCTCACCTGACCCACCGCCGACCGCGCCACCCCCGGCCTCACGCCCCCGACGCACGACCGCCCTACCGAATCTCGAGGATCTTCTCCCGCATCGCGTAAACCACCGCTTCCATCCTGGAGTGCAGCTGCAGCTTCTCCAGGATGTTGCGCACATGGTTCTTCACGGTGTTCTCGGAGATGAACAACTCCTTCGCGATATCGCGGTTGTTCATCCCGGTGGCGACCAGCTTGAGCACTTCCAGCTCGCGCTCCGTGAGCCGCGGCGCGGGCACCAGCCGCCGCTCGTCCGTCCGCTGGATCATCGACTTGAATTCGGTGAGCAGTTTCGACGCCATCGAGGGGCTGATCTGCGACTGCCCGTCGGCCACCGCACGAATGGCCGTGGCCACCTCGTCCGTGGAGATCTCCTTGAGGAGATAGCCGGTCGCACCCGCCTTGATCGCCTCGTACAGATCGGCTTCCTCATCGCTGATCGTCAGCATGATGATCTTGGCGCTGGGCGCGACCTCCTTGATGGAGGTGCAGGCCTCGATCCCGCCGCGCTTCGGCATCCGTACGTCCATCAGGATGATGTCGGGCAGCAGATCGGCGGCCTTGTCGACAGCCTCCGCGCCGTCCCCCGCCTCGCCGACGACCTGGATGTCCTCCTCGGCCGCGAGCACGATCTCCAGTCCACGGCGGAAGAGCGCATGATCGTCCACGACAAGGACTCTGATCGGCTCCTTGCGCGAGTTGCCCCCGTCCGGGCCCATGCCGGTGACGCCGTCGCCGGCATCCTCGACCTGCATCGGTCCGAAGCTGTCCGCCATCGTTCCTCCCCCTGAAGGCTGTGGCCTGTGGTCCTGTGCCATCGCCAACCCAAGGCAACGACCCACCGGTTGAGCCGTTGCGGCCATGATTCCATGCCCGGGCGTCGGTGAGGTGACAGAGCGGGTCCCGGAGGAGTCGCACACGGGTGCCCCTGGGGGCGCACACGCGCTCCAGGGGCACCCGCCCAGCTGTCACCGGGGGCGGTTCAGCCGCCCAGCGTGCCACCCGCCTCCGGGGCGTGCGCCTGGTGGGCGACCATCGGATCCGTGTTGAGGTGGATCACGCCGTAGTCGTAGGCGTGCCGCCGGTAGACGACACTCGGTTCCTTGGTCTCGGAGTCGACGAACAGGTAGAAGTCGTGCCCGACCAGCTCCATCTCGTAGAGAGCCTGGTCGAGCGTCATCGGGGAGGCGACGTGGCTCTTCTCTCGGACGATGAGGGGGCCTTCGCCCTTCACTTCCAGCGAGCCGATCCTCTTGACGGGCACGCCGTCCGTGTCTTCCTCATGGACGGGGTGACCATTGCCGTTCAGCGTTGCCGCGTCCGGGACGTGGTCGGCGACCTCGGCGGCTGTCAGCCGGCCGGCGCCCCGGCGGGTGTAACGCTTGTCGTGCTGCTTGCGCAGCCGGGCCTCGAGCTTGTCCGCCGCGAGGTCGAGTGCCGCGTACGGGTCGCTTGCCGCTGCTTCCGCCCGGATCACCGGACCGCGGGAGTGGAGTGTGATCTCCACTCGGTCGGAGCGGTCGGCCTGCCGGGGGTTGGGCTCCTTGGACACCTCTACATCGAGGCTGATCACCTTGCCGTCGAGCTTCTGGATCCTGTCCAGCCTCAACTTCTCGGCAACGTGTTTCCGGAACCGCTCGGGCACCTCGGTCTTGCGTCCCTTGACGACGATGTCCACGCAGAACTCCGTTCCCGGATCGCTCCGCTTCAGTGGCGAAGCGTCTCCCTTTTGCACCAGGCTCCGGTGTGCTCCGGAACCGCGGACTCGGTGACTTCCACCTCCTCCTCCCCCATGGACAAGATCCCCACGCGGCCGACTGGGGTGATTAGGCAAAACCCGCAGCACGGCATTCGGATTTGCGAGGTGTGGCCTGCGGCTTTCCCTCACAACCGAACATATCTCGCCCGGACGGATGTCGTCACCCTCTACTGGCGCGTACCTCCGTTCAAATGAATTGACCCTCTCACTACCTGCAACGATGCAAGTTCGCGCTCAGTTCCGGTTTATTTCGAAGGAATCAGGCGTCGCCGCGACCACAGCCGCGCAGAACATCCCTCTGAAGGTGCCCGGCGCCACCATTCCCGACCGTCCTGGCCTCCGCTCCACACTCACCGACGTGGCTTCCGCGCACTCCTGTCCTCTGCCTTCCCGCCCCGCTTCCGAGTACACGGCTTTTCTCACTCCTCTCACGTTCCCCACCTCTCCCGACCGTTCCGCCCCCTTCGCCCCTCCCGTCCTGCCACACCCGACCGCTTCACGCACGGCACGCGCGGCCTCGGCCAGTGAGGCCCCGGTCGTCATCAGGTCGTCGACCAGGACGACCGCACCGGCCCCGGCCAGCAGCCGGCCGCCCCCGGCGACCACGCTCAGCGCGCCCGCGAGGTTGTCCAGCCGCTGCCGGGAGCCAAGGCCCGCCTGATCGGCCACAGCACGCCGCTGCCGCAGCACCGCCAGCACCCGGGCCGGCGTACCGGACCGACGCAGCTCGCTCGCCGCGGCGAGCGCGATCCGCCGAGCCGGATCATGCCCCCGGGCCCGCACAGCCCGACGCGCGGACGGCACAGGCACGAGCAGCACGCCCGTACCACCGCACAGGGCCCCGTCGAGCCCCGCCCGTACAGCTCCCGCCAGCGCCGTCCCGAGTGGCCCCGCGAGGGCCAGCGCACCCCTTTCCTTGTGCGCGAGGAGTACCGCGCGCACCTCGTCCTCGTACCGTGCCGCCGCATGCACGGCCGGCAGCCCCGGCGGCTCCGGCACCGGCCGCACCCGGCTCGGTGCGGCCCCGTTCAGAACGGCACGGCACTCCGGGCAGAGCACCGTGCGAGGCCTTCCGCAGCCTCCGCACTCGGCCGGCAGCACCAGGTCGCCGAGATCCTGCCACCACCCCCGCATGCCCACCACTGTGCCAACACCGACGCCACCCGGCCACCCCTGTGGAAAACCCCTGTGGACAACTCCGCACGCCCCACGAGCAGCACCCGGGAACGCCGACGGCCCGCCGGACATCCGACGGGCCGTCACACCTCACTCCCACCCTGGCCCACGGGCCGAACCACAGAACCGCGGAACCACAGAACCGGAAAGGCCACTCACCCCGGATACACCGGAGCCGACCCCGCCTTGACGAGCTTCTGCCACTTGGACCCGGACAGCAGCCGCACGATCCCGTCCTCCTCCGAGTACGCCACCAGCGGCAGCCTCTCGTCCTCGGAGGCGGCGATGGCCTTCACACCGGTCAGCGCGGCCGGCGCCGACCCCACCGGCGTCGAGCCGTCGACCTGTACGTATCCCATCTGCTGTACGCCGCCCTGCTCACGTCCGACCACCACGAGCCGGCTGTCCCCGGCCCACGACATGGCGGTGACCTCCTCCAACTGCGGTGTCACGGAGTGCAGTTCGAGGACCGACACGACCGGCCGCTCCCCGGACTTCTGCCCCGCCGCCGTCTTCTCCTGAAGCGTCCCGCCCGAGGCCGCCGACCGCTCGTCGCGCTCGATCCGCCCGACGTACAGGGACCGCAGGCCGTCCTTCTCCACGATGAGCGCGATCCGCACCCCGTCGGCGGCCACCCGTACCGCCTCGATACGCCCGTCGAGCGCCGGAGTCCGCACCTCAAGCGGCTCGCCCGCACCCTTCTCCAGGAGCAGCAGCCGGGGCTTCGCGGGGTTGCGGTCGGCCACCCACAGGTCACCGTCGCCGTCCCAGCTGGGCGTGGTCAGCCGGTCGGCCTTGGTGGCGCCCTGGCTGGTCAGCACGGGCTCACCGAGCGATCCGCCGGACACCAGGGACCCGACGTAGAGCATGGCCCCGTCCGACGAGACCCCCGCCGCGCTGTCCTCGTCCCGCGAGACCGCCGCGGACCGCAGCTGCTTCTCGCCCTCGCCGAGCGCGCCCGGCACCGGGGTGACGTCTGCGGCGGCTTCGAGGCTGTCGCCGGCCACGCGTACGAGGCGGTGCTTGCCGTCGATGAAGTACTGGAACTCGGGGTGCTGCACCACACCGCGCGCGGCGACGATCTCGGCCCGGTCCTTGTCGAGGACGCACAGCTGGGTGCCGTTGGCGCGCTGCAGTGCGACCTCGTCGACCCCCGTGGGGGTCAGGTCCTGGAGCGTGTAGAGGAGTTGGGCCGCCATCTCGGTGCACTTGGCGGACCCGACCCGGCTCGCCTTGTCGTTGAGCGGCACCGTCAACCGGTTCTGGTCGTCGGGGGTCAGTGAGGTGACGCCCTTCTTGAGCGCCGTACCGGTGGGGAAACTCGACCTGACCACCGGTCCCAGCCAGCGCGAGGGGCCCTGCAGCAGCGAACTCACCGTCTGCGTCATCGGGTCGACCTTCTTGCGGACGTAGACCGGATCGGCGACGGACACGGGCTGCCCGTCCGACTCCGTCGGCGTGTTCGACGCGAAGTAGTACTTGTTGACGGACGTGTAGTTGCGCAGGAAGTCCGACTTGCCCATGACGATGCCCTGCGGCAGGTCGTCGATGCGCCACTGCCCGCTCTTCTTCTCGCGCGTGAGGTGCAGTGTCTGTCTGTACTTCCCGTCGGCGGGTTCGTACGACTGCTGGGAGTCCAGCGTGGCGAACCGGTCACCGGTCAGCGTGGACGTGTAGTCGTCGTCGGTCTCGTCCCGGCTGCCCACACGCACGGGATCGGCGGTGGGCCCCCCGTCCAGCACCGTGGTCGACGCATCGGGCCGCCACTGCTTCGCGGCACGCGCCGTCAGGTACTTGAGTGCGGTCTCATAGTGCGGATCGTCGCTGGTCAGAGCCTCCAGAAAGCCCTGGACGATCTGCCCCGGCGGGGCGTTCTCGTGGGGCGGCAGGGCGAAGACCCGTACCTGGGCGTCCTGCCGGGGCGTGGACTCGACTCCGCGCAGATCCCCGCTGTCGGGCATCGAGGCGCATCCGGCCAGCAGTACGGCGCCACAGGCGGCGTACACGACCGCGCGAACCGTTTCCCGCCGCCGACCGTCCCGCTCGCGGTCAGGGCCCACGAAATGCCTCCCCTTGTTCGTCCACACGCTCTGGCCCGGCACTGGAGGACACCGTGTCCGAGGACTGCGGCTCCGTACCGGACGTACCGTCCCGCCGTGCACCACCGGCCGGGCGCGGCACCACGCGCGATCCGTTGCCGGGCAGCGCCGTGGGGTCCGCGGTCGGGGTCGGGCCGACCAGCCTCGGCGCTATCGGCCGCTGTTCCGTGACCACCGTCTGCACCGGCACCGTGGCCAGCTTGTCGCCGCCCGCGTACGGCAGACCCGCGTCGTTGAGTCCACGATGGCGCCGTGAGTCCTTGGGCTCCAGCGGTATGGGTGAACCCCGCAGATGCTCGTCGGCGGTGCGCGGCAGCGTCAGCCGGAACTGCGAACCGCCGCCCGGCTCGCCCCACGCCTGCAGCCAGCCGCCGTGCAGCCGCGCGTCCTCCAGCGCGATGGACAGACCGAGGCCGTTACCGCCGGTGGTACGCGCGCGTGCCGGGTCGGCCCGCCAGAAGCGGCTGAAGACCCGGGTCGCCTCACCGGGCTTGAGCCCGACCCCGTAGTCGCGCACGGCCACCGCGACCGCACCCCCCGCGGCGGCCAGCTTCACGATGACGTCCTTGCCCTCGCCGTGCTCCACGGCGTTGACGACGAGGTTGCGCAGCACCCGTTCCACGCGCCGCGCGTCGGCCTCGGCCACGACGGGCTGCTGGTCGCCGACGACCCGTACCGTCGTCCCCTTGCGCTCGGCCAGCGGCTCGGCACCGCTCACCACCCGCCGGACGACCTGCCTGAGGTCTATCGGCTCGGCCTCCAGCGCAGCCGCGCCCGCGTCGAACCGGCTGATCTCCAGCAGATCCGCGAGCAGCGTCTCGAACCGGTCCAGCTGATCGGCGAGCAGTTCGGCCGACCGCGCGGTCACCGGATCGAAGTCCACGCGCGCGTCATGGATGACATCGGCGGCCATCCGTACGGTCGTCAGCGGCGTCCGCAGCTCGTGCGACACGTCGGACACGAACCGCCGCTGCATCCGCGACAGCTCCTCCAGCTGCTGAATCTTCAGCTGGAGAGTCAGCGCCATCTTGTTGAAGGCCTCGCCGAGCCGCGCGATGTCGTCCTCGCCGGTGACCTTCATCCGCTCCTGCAGCCGCCCGGCGGACAGCCGCTCGGCGATCCCGGCCGCCATCCGCACCGGCGTCACGACCTGCCGCACCACAAGCCAGGCGATGGCCCCCAGGAGTACGACGACGAACAGCCCGGCCGTCGCCAGCGTCCCCTTGACCAGGCTCAGCGACTTCTCCTCCTGGGTGAGCGGGAAGAGGTAGTACAGCTGGTACGGGTCGCCGTTCGGGTCGTCGACCTGCTTGCCGATGATCAGCGCGGGCTGCGACTCGCTGCCGTTGGTGTAGGTGATACGGGTGTAGCTCTGGGCCATCAGCATGCTGCCGTCGGCCCGCGCGCGCAGCGCCTCGGGCACGCTCGCCGTCGGGTCCACCCCGCCGGAGGCACGCGGCCCGCGCCCGCCGCCGCTGTCGTCGCCGGCCGGACCGATCGGGAGCGTCACGACGTCGAAGGCTCCCTGGCCGCCACTGGAGAGGGACTCCACCAGGTCGCTCATGTACTGGATGACGTTCTGCGCGGGCCGGCCGTCGGCGCCGGAGCCGTCGTCACCACTGGCGCTGGCCGCCGTGTCCGCCTTCTGCTTGGCCACCGCGAAGCCGCCCGCGGCCTGGCTCTGCGAGGCCTTCACCTTGGCGTCCAGCAGGCCGTTGCGCACCTGCCCGATAACGACGAAACCGAGCAGCAGGACGACACCGAGCGACATCAGCAACGTCGTGGCGACGACCTTGAGCTGGATGTTGCGCCGCCACAACCGCATGACGGGCAGCAGCGGCCGACGCACCCAGCGCATGAACAGACGAAGGACCGGGCTGCCCTGGACACCGCCCTGGAGCAGCCCGCCCTCGAAGAACTGCCGCCAGCCGGAGCCGGCCCTGCTCACCTTCTGCCGCCCGACAGGCCGCTCCGCACGCCCCCCGGAACGCCCGGGGGGCGAAGCGGCACTGTCCCCGGACATGTCAGCTCGGTCCTGCCTTGTAACCGACGCCACGGACGGTCACCACGATCTCCGGCCGCTCCGGGTCCTTCTCGACCTTGGAGCGCAGCCGCTGCACATGAACGTTGACCAGCCGGGTGTCCGCCGCGTGGCGGTACCCCCAGACCTGCTCCAGAAGCACCTCACGCGTGAACACCTGCCACGGCTTGCGCGCGAGCGCCACCAGCAGATCGAACTCCAGAGGCGTCAGCGCGATCGACTGCCCCTCCCGCTTCACAGAGTGACCGGCGACGTCGATGAGGAGGTCACCTATGGCCAACTGCTCGGGCGCCGGCTCCTCCGACCTCCGCAGCCGCGCCCGGATCCGGGCGACCAGCTCCTTCGGCTTGAACGGCTTCACGATGTAGTCATCGGCACCCGACTCCAGGCCCACGACGACATCGACGGTGTCGCTCTTGGCCGTGAGCATCACGATCGGCACCCCGGACTCCGCCCTGATCAGGCGGCACACCTCGATACCGTCCCGGCCGGGAAGCATCAGGTCCAGGAGCACCAGATCGGGCTTGGACTCACGGAAAGCGGCCAGCGCCTTGTCGCCGTCAGCTACGAAAGACGGCTCAAAACCTTCACCACGCAACACAATGCCGAGCATCTCGGCCAGTGCGGTGTCGTCATCGACGACAAGGACTCGTCCCTTCATAAACGACATCATCCCATTAACTAAATCGTTACCTGTCGTGACCTGTCACACAGCTCTACCAGCGCCGCAGCCGTCACGGGCGACACAACGCCCGCTTCGGTGACGATCGCCGTCACCAACTCGGGAGGCGTCACATCGAACGCCGGGTTGTACGCCTGGGTTCCCAGGGGTGCCACCGGAATTCCGCCTCCCGCTTCCGCTCCCGCCACCGGCACCTGAGGCGCGGCGATCTCCGTCACCTCGTGTCCGGCACGCTGTTCCACCTCTATGGACGCCCCGTCGGGGGTGTCCGGATCCACCGTCGTCAACGGCGCCACCACGATGAACGGCACGTGGTGGTACCTGGCCAGCACGGCGAGCGGATAGCTCCCCACCTTGTTCGCCACCGAACCGTCGGCCGCGATCCGATCCGCGCCGATCAGTACCGCGTCCACCTCCCCGGCGGCGAACAGAGAGCCCGCCGCGTTGTCCGTGAGCAAGGTGTACGCCATTCCGCTGCGCGCCGCCTCATAGGCCGTCAGGCGAGCACCTTGCAGCAACGGGCGCGTTTCGTCCACCCAGAGCCTGCGCAGCCGCCCCGTCCGGTGTGCCGCCAGCGCCACCGCGAACGCCGTTCCCTCACCACCCGACACCAGTGACCCTGTGTTGCAGTGCGTGAGTACCCGGTGCCCGCCGCCGGGCAGCAACTCGTCCAGCAGCGCCAGCCCGAGCACGGCCATCCGCGCGCTGGCCTCGGCATCCTCCCGGTGCAGCACCCGCGCCGCGACCAGCGCCGCCCCGGCCGCCTGCTCCCGGTCACCGCTCCTGGCAAGCTCCTCCTCGAACGCCTCCCGCGCCCTGCGCACCCCGACAGCGAGGTTCACGGCGGTGGGCCGGGCCTGCGCCAGGGCGACGGCGGCCTCGTCCACGTCGAAGCCGCGAGCGGCGGCGAGCGCGACACCGTACGCCCCCGCGATACCGAGCAACGGCGCCCCGCGCACGGCCAGCGAACGGATCGCCGCCACCAGCGCGGGCGCGTCCGTACAGACCAGCTCGACCTCCTCGGCCGGCAGTCTCGTCTGATCGAGGAGGACCAGCACCGGACCCTCGGGAGGTTCCTCCCAGCGGAGCGCCGGTATCTCGGTGGGCCGGTTGTCCTCGCGGGATTGCGCGTACTGATCAGCCATCCACCCAGTCTGCCCCTTATCCGTCGGACAATTGAAGGTGTCCAGCCCATACGGGGGCTGATCCCCCCGCGCACTCCCCATGACACGATGGCTGCCAACCTGCCGCGAACGCGGACGGGCACCGTGAAGGAGCGACGATGAACGACACTCCGGGCTGGGCCTCGCCCGGATCTGCCCCCTCCGAAGGGCAGCAGCCCGGCACGTCCGCCCCCGCCGACCGCCCCGGTCCCGCGGAACCCGCGGACCAGCCGCGCCCGGACACGACCGGCTCGGGCCCGAAGTGGTCCCCGGAACAGCCACCGCCCGCCCAGTGGTCCGCCCCCACCGGCCCCCGGGGCCCCGGTCAGGCCCCGCCCCCACCACCGCCTCCCGGCCCGGGCTGGGGCGGCAACCACCCCGGCACCCCGGGCGGCTACGGCGGCCCCGGAGGGTACGGCGGATACGGCCCGCCCGGCGGCCACCCCGGCTGGGGCGGCAACTGGGGCGGTCCCCCGCCCGCCGCCAAGCCCGGCGTGATCCCGCTGCGCCCCCTCGGCGTCGGCGAGATCCTCGACGGCGCCGTCTCCACCATGCGCGCCCACTGGCGCACCGTGCTGGGTATCTCGCTCACCGTCGCGATCGTCACGGAGATCGTCGCCATCCTCCTCCAGGGACTGTTCCTGGAGGACAGCACGAGCGTCGACGGTCTCAACGACGCGAACGCCAGCTTCGAGGAAGTGAGCCGCGCCATGGGTGACGCCGCGCTCAGCTCCGGCGTCCTCTTCGTGATCTCCATGATCGGCACCGTCATCGCGACCGCCCTGCTCACCACCGTGACCAGCCGCGCCGTGCTCGGCAAGCCGGTGACCATCGGCGAAGCCTGGCGGGACGCCCGCCCGCAGATCCCGAAGCTGTTCGGCCTCATCTTCCTGCTGCTGCTCACCGTCGTCACGATCTTCGCCGTCGCCGTCGCACCGGGCCTCCTCGTGGCCCTCGCGGGTTCGGAGGGCGCAGGCGCGGCGCTGGCCATCCTGGGCGGCCTCGGCGCGAGCATCGTCGCGCTGTGGCTGATGATCCGCTTCTCCCTGGCCTCGCCGGCGCTGATGCTGGAGAAACAGGGCATCGTGAAGTCGATCAGCCGCTCCGTGAAGCTCGTCAGTGGCTCCTGGTGGCGGGTCCTCGGCATCCAGCTGCTCGCCTCGATCATCGCCATGGTCGTCTCGTCCATCGTGGTCCTCCCGTTCTCCTTCGTCGCCGCAGCCCTGACCGGAGACGGCATCAGCGGCCTCCTCGACGGCACGGGCGGCTTCGGCTGGACGTTCCTGATCGTCAGCGGCATCGGTTCGGTGATCGGCTCCATGATCACCTTCCCGATCACCGCGGGCGTGACCGTGCTCCTCTACATCGACCAGCGCATCCGCCGCGAGGCCCTCGACCTCGACCTGGCCCGCGCCGCCGGCATCCAGGGCTCCGGCGCCCCGGGCGCCACCCCGGGGAGCTGATGCGGTGAGCCTGACGGGGGGATTCCTCACCACGGTGCCGACGCTGCCGTCCACCGCCGAAGCGGCCGTACGAGCCCTGCTGCGCGTCGGCGACACGGCCGTACTGTCGCTGGCGGCCGACGACCCGCCGGTGACGATCCCGCGTGATCCCGCGCGGGAGGCAGCCCGGCGCGAGCTGTCCAAGCGCATGTACCACCAGAACGACCCGAGCCTCCTCCAACGAGGCATGGACGCCCTCTGGGACTGGCTCGGCAAGGTGTTCAACGCGACCTCGACCGCGACCCCCGGAGGCTTCGTCGGACTGGTGGTCGTCCTCCTGGCCGTCGCCGCCGTGATCGGCGCCCTGTGGTGGCGCCTCGGCACTCCACGCACCGGCCCCACCTCGTCCGCCGTGCTCTTCGACGACCGCCCCCGCAGCGCCGCCGAACACCGCGCCGCCGCCGAGGCGCACGCCGTCCAGGGCCACTGGAACCAGGCCGTCCAGGAGCGCATGCGTGCCATCGTCCGCTCCCTGGAGGAACGCGCGCTCCTCGACACCCGCCCCGGTCGCACCGCCGACGAGGCAGCCGCGGAAGCGGGCCGCACCCTGCCCGCACACACCGACCGCCTGCGCACCGCGGCCCGCGACTTCGACGACGTGACATACGGCGGACGCGGCGCGACCCCGCAGATGTACCGCCGGCTCACCGACCTCGACAACGACCTGGAGCGCACGAAACCGGTCCTCGCGAACCACAGCAGTGCCCTCAGCACGGCCCCCAACGCCCGCCAGGGAGCCGCCGAATGATCACCGAGGCCACGCTGCTCCCCGCTCCCACCTCGGCCTCGCCCACCGCCCGCCAGGTGTGGACCCGCGCGCGAGGTGTCGTACTCGGCGTCGTCCTCCTCCTCGTGGGTGCCGTCGCGATCGCCGTGATCAACTCCGGCACCCGCCGCGGCGGCCTCGACCCACGTTCCGCCGACCCCCGCGGCAGCCGCGCCGTCGCCACGCTCCTCGCCGAACGGGGCGTCTCCACGCGCGTGGTCACCACCCTCGCCCAGGCGAGCGCCGCCGCCGACGCCGACACGACGCTCCTGATCGCGGCCCCCGACCTGCTGACCGACCGTCAACAGGACCAACTGCACACAGCGACGAAGAGCTCCGGCGGACGTACGGTCCTGGTCGCCCCCGGCAGTCCGTCCGTCGGGACACTCGCGCCCGGTGTCACCGCCGATGCCGCGATCAGCTTCCACTCGAAGCTCTCCCCCGACTGTGACCTGCCCGCAGCCCAACGCGCGGGCAGCGCCGACACGGGTGGCTTCCGCTACGACACCACCGCCAGCAATGCCGACGCGTGCTACCCCAGCGACGGCCTCCCCACCCTCGTACGCGTCCCCGCGGTCACAGGGAACGGCGACACCGTCGTGCTCGGCGCACCCGACATCCTCTACAACGACCGTCTCGACGAGCACGGCAACGCCTCGCTCGCCCTGCAACTGCTCGGTTCCCGCCCCCACTTGGTCTGGTACCTCCCCTCGCTCTCCGACGGCTCGCGCACCGACTCCGGCGAGCGCGGCTTGTTCGACCTGCTCCCTTCGGGCTGGCTGTGGGGGACCCTGCAACTCTTCTTCGCCGCGGTTCTGGCCGCCTTCTGGCGGGCACGCCGATTCGGCCCCCTCGTACCCGAACGTCTTCCGGTGGCGATCCGCGCCTCCGAAACCGTCGAAGGCCGCGCCCGCCTCTACCGCAAGACCAACGCCCGCGACCGCGCGGCAGGCGCTCTTCGCTCCACCACCCGCACTCGCCTCGCCCCCCTCGTAGGCGTCCCCGTACCCCAGGCGCACTCGCCCGAGGCCCTGCTCCCCGCTCTGTCCGCCCACCTCCACGACCACGGAGACGGACAGTCCCTGCATTCCCTCCTCTTCGGCCCGCCGCCCGGCGACGACGCCGCCCTCATCTCCCTCGCCGACCAACTCGACGCCCTCGAAAGAGAGGTACGCCGTCCATGATGGACCCGACCACTGACAACGCCGGGATCACCAGGATCACCGGGAACCCGGACACCGCCCGGGCCTCCCTGGAAGCCCTGCGCGCCGAGATCGCCAAAGCCGTGGTCGGCCAGGACCCCGCCGTGACCGGCCTCGTCGTCGCCCTTCTCTGCCGCGGACACGTTCTCCTCGAAGGAGTCCCTGGAGTAGCCAAAACGTTGCTCGTCCGGGCACTCGCATCCGCACTCGACCTCGACACCAAGCGCGTCCAGTTCACTCCGGACCTCATGCCGAGCGACATCACCGGCTCCCTCGTCTACGACACGCGCACCGCGGAGTTCTCCTTCCAGCCGGGCCCGGTCTTCACCAACCTCCTCCTCGCGGACGAGATCAACCGCACACCCCCGAAGACCCAGTCGTCCCTCCTGGAAGCCATGGAGGAACGCCAGGTCACCGTCGACGGCACCCCCCGTCCCCTCCCCGACCCGTTCATGGTCGCGGCGACCCAGAACCCGGTCGAGTACGAGGGCACGTACCCCCTCCCCGAGGCCCAGCTGGACCGTTTTCTCCTCAAGCTCACGATCCCCCTCCCCTCCCGCGAGAACGAGATAGACGTCCTCACCCGCCACGCCGAGGGCTTCAACCCGCGCGACCTGCGCGCCGCCGGCGTACGCCCCGTGGCAGGCCCGGCGGACCTGGAAGCGGCACGCGCGGCGGTCGCCAAGACAACGATCTCCCCCGAGATCACCGCCTATGTGGTGGACATCTGCCGCGCCACCCGCGAATCCCCGTCCTTCACCCTCGGCGTCTCCCCCCGAGGCGCCACAGCCCTCCTCGCGACGGCCCGCGCGTGGGCCTGGCTGACCGGCCGCGACTACGTCATCCCCGACGACGTCAAGGCGCTCGCCCTGCCCACTCTCCGCCACCGCGTGCAACTCCGCCCGGAGGCCGAGATGGAGGGCGTGACGGCCGACTCGGTCATCAACGCGATCCTCGCCCACGTCCCCGTTCCCCGCTGATGGCACTCACCGGCCGCGCCGCCCTCCTGGCGGCCCTGGGTTCGATCCCCCTCGGCCTCTGGGACGCCGGCTGGACGGGCTTCCTCGCGGTCAACGGTTCCCTGGCAGTCGCCTGCGCCTGCGACTTCGCCCTGGCCGCACCCGTACGCCGCCTCGGCCTCGCCCGCTCCGGCGACGTCTCCGTACGCCTGAGCGAATCAGCGGACGTCACACTCACGGTCACCAACCCCTCCGGCCGTCTGCTCCGCGCCGGCCTACGCGATGCCTGGCCCCCCAGCAGCTGGCAGTCCGGCACCGAAGTGGAGGCTTCCCGTCACCGCCTGACGGTCCCCTCCGGCGAACGCCGCCGCGTCACCACCCGTCTACGCCCCACCCGCCGAGGCGACCGCCATGCCGACCGCGTGACGATCCGCTCGTACGGTCCCCTGGGCCTCTTCGCCCGACAGGGCAGCCATCGCGTTCCCTGGACGGTACGCGTCCTCCCCCCGTTCACCAGCCGCAAGCACCTCCCCTCGAAGCTGGCACGCCTACGCGAACTCGACGGCCGCACCAGCGTCCTGACCCGCGGCGAAGGCACGGAATTCGACAGCCTGCGCGAGTACGTCCCCGGCGATGACACCCGTTCCATCGACTGGCGCGCCACAGCCCGCCAGACCACGGTCGCCGTCCGCACCTGGCGCCCCGAACGTGACCGCCACATCCTCCTGGTCCTGGACACCGGCCGTACGTCGGCGGGCCGCGTCGGCGACGTCCCCCGGCTGGACGCCTCCATGGACGCAGCCCTCCTCCTCGCGGCCCTGGCCTCCCGCGCAGGCGACCGTGTGGACCTCCTCGCGTACGACCGTCGGGTACGCGCCCTGGTCCAGGGCCGTGCCGCGGCCGACGTCCTCCCGTCCCTGGTCAACGCGATGGCCGGCGTGGAACCCGAACTCATCGAAACGGACGCCCGCGGCCTCACGGCCACCGCACTCCGTACGGCTCCCAGACGCTCCCTGATCGTCCTGCTCACCAGCCTGGACACGGCGCCCATCGAAGAGGGCCTGCTTCCCGTCCTCGGTCAACTGACCCAGCGCCACACGGTCCTCGTGGCCTCGGTGGCGGACCCGCACATCGCAACCATGGCAGCAGCCCGAGGAAACACAGAAGGGGTGTACGAGGCCGCAGCCGCCGCCCAGGCACAGACAGAACGTCATCGCACCGCCGAACAACTCCGCCGCCACGGCGTCACCGTCGTAGACGCGACTCCGGACGACCTTGCGCCGGCACTGGCGGACGCATATCTGGCCCTGAAAGCCGCAGGACGCCTCTGAATGGTCTCTCTTCTCCGACGAAAGAGGAGAAGAGAGAAGAGGAAAGACACCATTTCAACTAACCGGAAACGCAGAAAAGCCCTGTACCGGTGAACCCGGTACAGGGCTTTTCGTAATATTTGTTCGGCGGTGTCCTACTCTCCCACAGGGTCCCCCCTGCAGTACCATCGGCGCTGTGAGGCTTAGCTTCCGGGTTCGGAATGTAACCGGGCGTTTCCCTCACGCTATGACCACCGAAACACGGTGAAACACATATCAACCGCACCACCCCCGTGACCAGACAAAGGGGTGGGGTTGTTCGTGGTTTCAGAACCAACACAGTGGACGCGAGCAACTGAGGACAAGCCCTCGGCCTATTAGTACCAGTCACCTCCACCCGTTACCGGGCTTCCAGATCTGGCCTATCAACCCAGTCGTCTACTGGGAGCCTTACCCCATCTAGTGGGTGGGAACACTCATCTCGAAGCAGGCTTCCCGCTTAGATGCTTTCAGCGGTTATCCCTCCCGAACGTAGCCAACCAGCCATGCCCTTGGCAGGACAACTGGCACACCAGAGGTTCGTCCGTCCCGGTCCTCTCGTACTAGGGACAGCCCTTCTCAATGTTCCTGCGCGCGCAGCGGATAGGGACCGAACTGTCTCACGACGTTCTAAACCCAGCTCGCGTACCGCTTTAATGGGCGAACAGCCCAACCCTTGGGACCGACTCCAGCCCCAGGATGCGACGAGCCGACATCGAGGTGCCAAACCATCCCGTCGATATGGACTCTTGGGGAAGATCAGCCTGTTATCCCCGGGGTACCTTTTATCCGTTGAGCGACGGCGCTTCCACAAGCCACCGCCGGATCACTAGTCCCGACTTTCGTCCCTGCTCGACCCGTCGGTCTCACAGTCAAGCTCCCTTGTGCACTTACACTCAACACCTGATTGCCAACCAGGCTGAGGGAACCTTTGGGCGCCTCCGTTACTCTTTAGGAGGCAACCGCCCCAGTTAAACTACCCATCAGACACTGTCCCTGATCCGGATCACGGACCCAGGTTAGACATCCAGCACGACCAGACTGGTATTTCAACGACGACTCCACAAACACTGGCGTGCCCGCTTCAAAGTCTCCCAGCTATCCTACACAAGCCGAACCGAACACCAATATCAAACTATAGTAAAGGTCCCGGGGTCTTTCCGTCCTGCTGCGCGAAACGAGCATCTTTACTCGTAGTGCAATTTCACCGGGCCTATGGTTGAGACAGTCGAGAAGTCGTTACGCCATTCGTGCAGGTCGGAACTTACCCGACAAGGAATTTCGCTACCTTAGGATGGTTATAGTTACCACCGCCGTTTACTGGCGCTTAAGTTCTCAGCCTCGCACACCCGAAGGTGCACTAACCGGTCCCCTTAACGTTCCAGCACCGGGCAGGCGTCAGTCCGTATACATCGCCTTACGGCTTCGCACGGACCTGTGTTTTTAGTAAACAGTCGCTTCTCGCTGGTCTCTGCGGCCACCCCCAGCTCGAGGAGTAAATCCTCTCACCAGTGATGGCCCCCCTTCTCCCGAAGTTACGGGGGCATTTTGCCGAGTTCCTTAACCATAGTTCACCCGAACGCCTCGGTATTCTCTACCTGACCACCTGAGTCGGTTTAGGGTACGGGCCGCCATGAAACTCGCTAGAGGCTTTTCTCGACAGCATAGGATCATCCACTTCACCACAATCGGCTCGGCATCAGGTCTCAGGCTATGTGCTGTCCGGATTTACCTGGACAACGCCCTACACCCTTACCCCGGGACTACCACCGCCCGGGATGGACTACCTTCCTGCGTCACCCCATCACTCACCTACTGCAGATCTGGTCCGTCGGCTCCACCACTCCCCCTTGCCCGAAGGCTCCGGGGCGGCTTCACGGACTTAGCATCGCCTGGTTCAATGTTTGACGCTTCACAGCGGGTACCGGAATATCAACCGGTTATCCATCGACTACGCCTGTCGGCCTCGCCTTAGGTCCCGACTTACCCTGGGCAGATCAGCTTGACCCAGGAACCCTTAGTCAATCGGCGCACACGTTTCCCACGTGTGTATCGCTACTCATGCCTGCATTCTCACTCGTGAACCGTCCACCACTAGCTTCCGCTGCGGCTTCACCCGGCACACGACGCTCCCCTACCCATCCCAGCCGCCGTTGGGCGTATATGCTGAAATGACACGACTTCGGCGGTACGCTTGAGCCCCGCTACATTGTCGGCGCGGAATCACTAGACCAGTGAGCTATTACGCACTCTTTCAAGGGTGGCTGCTTCTAAGCCAACCTCCTGGTTGTCTGTGCGACTCCACATCCTTTCCCACTTAGCGTACGCTTAGGGGCCTTAGTCGATGCTCTGGGCTGTTTCCCTCTCGACCATGGAGCTTATCCCCCACAGTCTCACTGCCGTGCTCTCACTTACCGGCATTCGGAGTTTGGCTAAGGTCAGTAACCCGGTAGGGCCCATCGCCTATCCAGTGCTCTACCTCCGGCAAGAAACACACGACGCTGCACCTAAATGCATTTCGGGGAGAACCAGCTATCACGGAGTTTGATTGGCCTTTCACCCCTAACCACAGGTCATCCCCCAGGTTTTCAACCCTGGTGGGTTCGGTCCTCCACGAAGTCTTACCTCCGCTTCAACCTGCCCATGGCTAGATCACTCCGCTTCGGGTCTTGAGCGCGCTACTAAAACGCCCTATTCGGACTCGCTTTCGCTACGGCTTCCCCACACGGGTTAACCTCGCAACACACCGCAAACTCGCAGGCTCATTCTTCAAAAGGCACGCAGTCACGACCCACCAAGTAAACTTGATGAGCGACGCTCCCACGGCTTGTAGGCACACGGTTTCAGGTACTATTTCACTCCGCTCCCGCGGTACTTTTCACCATTCCCTCACGGTACTATCCGCTATCGGTCACCAGGGAATATTTAGGCTTAACGGGTGGTCCCGCCAGATTCACACGGGATTTCTCGGGCCCCGTGCTACTTGGGTGTCTCTCAAACGAGCCGTTGATGTTTCGACTACGGGGGTCTTACCCTCTACGCCGGACCTTTCGCATGTCCTTCGCCTACATCAACGGTTTCTGACTCGTCTCACGGCCGGCAGACCATGAAAGAGAGATCCCACAACCCCGTATACGCAACCCCTGCCGGGTCTCACACGCATACGGTTTGGCCTCATCCGGTTTCGCTCGCCACTACTCCCGGAATCACGGTTGTTTTCTCTTCCTGCGGGTACTGAGATGTTTCACTTCCCCGCGTTCCCTCCACACACCCTATGTGTTCAGATGTGGGTGACAGCCCATGACGACTGCCGGGTTTCCCCATTCGGAAACCCCCGGATCAAAGCCTGGTTGACGACTCCCCGGGGACTATCGTGGCCTCCCACGTCCTTCATCGGTTCCTGGTGCCAAGGCATCCACCGTGCGCCCTTAAAAACTTGGCCACAGATGCTCGCGTCCACTGTGCAGTTCTCAAACAACGACCAACCACCCACCACCCCACCCCGAAGGGCGAGTTCACTGGGGCCGGCACTGAAGGCGACCAGACAAGCCGGCCGTACCCTCAGACACCCAACAGCGTGCCCGGCACCCTTACCGCTTCCCTCAACGTTCCACGCCCCGAAGGACAGTACTGGAAGGAGAAGACAGTCAAGAATGCCGAATAATCAACGTTCCACCCATGAGCAACCACCGTCGGACAGATGCCGACGTAATGGCCCTGGACCACCAGACAATGTCTGGCGGCCTAGATGCTCCTTAGAAAGGAGGTGATCCAGCCGCACCTTCCGGTACGGCTACCTTGTTACGACTTCGTCCCAATCGCCAGTCCCACCTTCGACAGCTCCCTCCCCGTGAGGGGTTGGGCCACCGGCTTCGGGTGTTACCGACTTTCGTGACGTGACGGGCGGTGTGTACAAGGCCCGGGAACGTATTCACCGCAGCAATGCTGATCTGCGATTACTAGCAACTCCGACTTCATGGGGTCGAGTTGCAGACCCCAATCCGAACTGAGACCGGCTTTTTGAGATTCGCTCCGCCTCACGGCATCGCAGCTCATTGTACCGGCCATTGTAGCACGTGTGCAGCCCAAGACATAAGGGGCATGATGACTTGACGTCGTCCCCACCTTCCTCCGAGTTGACCCCGGCAGTCTCCTGTGAGTCCCCATCACCCCGAAGGGCATGCTGGCAACACAGAACAAGGGTTGCGCTCGTTGCGGGACTTAACCCAACATCTCACGACACGAGCTGACGACAGCCATGCACCACCTGTACACCGACCACAAGGGGGGCACCATCTCTGATGCTTTCCGGCGTATGTCAAGCCTTGGTAAGGTTCTTCGCGTTGCGTCGAATTAAGCCACATGCTCCGCTGCTTGTGCGGGCCCCCGTCAATTCCTTTGAGTTTTAGCCTTGCGGCCGTACTCCCCAGGCGGGGAACTTAATGCGTTAGCTGCGGCACCGACGACGTGGAATGTCGCCAACACCTAGTTCCCACCGTTTACGGCGTGGACTACCAGGGTATCTAATCCTGTTCGCTCCCCACGCTTTCGCTCCTCAGCGTCAGTAATGGCCCAGAGATCCGCCTTCGCCACCGGTGTTCCTCCTGATATCTGCGCATTTCACCGCTACACCAGGAATTCCGATCTCCCCTACCACACTCTAGTCTGCCCGTATCGAATGCAGACCCGGGGTTAAGCCCCGGGCTTTCACATCCGACGCGACAGACCGCCTACGAGCTCTTTACGCCCAATAATTCCGGACAACGCTTGCGCCCTACGTATTACCGCGGCTGCTGGCACGTAGTTAGCCGGCGCTTCTTCTGCAGGTACCGTCACTTTCGCTTCTTCCCTGCTGAAAGAGGTTTACAACCCGAAGGCCGTCATCCCTCACGCGGCGTCGCTGCATCAGGCTTTCGCCCATTGTGCAATATTCCCCACTGCTGCCTCCCGTAGGAGTCTGGGCCGTGTCTCAGTCCCAGTGTGGCCGGTCGCCCTCTCAGGCCGGCTACCCGTCGTCGCCTTGGTGAGCCACTACCTCACCAACAAGCTGATAGGCCGCGGGCTCATCCTTCACCGCCGGAGCTTTTAACCCCCACAGATGCCTGCAGGAGTATTATCCGGTATTAGACCCCGTTTCCAGGGCTTGTCCCAGAGTGAAGGGCAGATTGCCCACGTGTTACTCACCCGTTCGCCACTAATCCCCCACCGAAGCGGGTTCATCGTTCGACTTGCATGTGTTAAGCACGCCGCCAGCGTTCGTCCTGAGCCAGGATCAAACTCTCCGTGAATGTCAACCCGGCTGCGTCTAATTAAAGACTGCGGGCCACACCACGAGAGCGGAACAGTCAGGCGGAATAAGCCCGACCGTTCACAGCGTCCTCGCTGTGTTTACTACTTCAAAGGAACCTCAACCCACAGACAGACGCCTGTGAGCCGGGGTATCAACAAACTTGGCGTTGATTTTTGGCACGCTGTTGAGTTCTCAAGGAACGGACGCTTCCTTCGTACTCACCCTCTCGGGCTTTCCTCCGGGCAGTTTCCCTTCGGTCTTGCGTTTCCGACTCTACCAGACCGTTTCCGTATCCGATTTCCTCGGCGCTTTCCAGGTTTCCGCTTTCGCGTTTCCCTTTCCGGCGACTCCGACTTTATCAGAAGTTTTTAGCCGGACTGACCGGCTGTTCATTCCTGAGATTCATCGGGATGTGGTCCTCAAGAATCCAAGTTCTCGAGCGACCAGTAGATTTTCACTGTCGCCACCGAGCCTGTCCGGCTCCAGGCAACTGCTCTAACCTACCTCCCCGCTAGCTCCGCGTCAACGGCTCTTGTGGGGCGAAGAGGAGACTAGCAGCCCGGCAGGTGTGCCCGCACATCAGGCAGCCGTGGGGACGGCGGCGCTGCGCTCGGCCGCTTCGAGGTCGCCCGTCTCGCCGGCGCGGACCGCGCGACCGCCAAGGACATAGACGTAGGCGAGGAAGGCCAGTTCGGCAACGACCCCGATCGTGATGCGCGCCCAGGTGGGCAGGCCCGATGGGGTGACGAAGCCTTCTATCGCACCCGAGACGAAGAGGACCAGGGCCAGGCCTATGGCCATTCCCAGGGCTGCTCGTCCTTCCTCGGCCAGTGCTGTACGGCGGGTGCGCGGGCCCGGGTCGATGACTGTCCAGCCGAGGCGCAGGCCCGTACCGGCAGCAACGAAGACGGCGGTCAGTTCCAGGAGGCCGTGCGGCAGGATCAGGCCGAGGAAGGTGTCGAGCCGACCTACCGAGGACATCAGGCCGAGGCCGACGCCCACGTTGAGCATGTTCTGGAAGAGGATCCAGATGACCGGGAAGCAGAGGAAGACTCCCAGGACCAGGCACATCGCGGCGGCCTGGGCGTTGTTCGTCCACACCTGGGCGGCGAAGGAAGCGGCTGGGTGGCTGGAGTAGTAGGTCTCGTACTCACCACCGGGGCGGGTGAGGGCGCGCAGTTCGTCGGGGGCCGCTATGGAGGACTGCACCTCGGGATGCGTGCCTATCCACCATCCCAGGAGGACCGCCACCGCCGTGGAGATGAGCGCGGTGGGGACCCACCAGCGGCGCGCTCGGTAGACCGCCGCGGGGAAACCGTGGGTGAGGAAGCGCGTGACGTCGCGCCAGGAGGCGCGGCGTGTTCCTGTCACGGCACTACGCGCGCGTGCCACGAGCTGGCTGAGCCGACCGGTCAGCTGCGGGTCCGGTGCGCTCGACTGGATCAGTGAGAGATGAGTGGCGGTGCGTTGGTAGAGGGCCACGAGTTCGTCCACCTCGGCGCCGGTGAGGCGGCGTCGGCGGCGCAGCAGTGCGTCCAGGCGGTCCCACTCGGCGCGGTGGGCGGAGACGAAGACGTCGAGGTCCATCGTTTTGCCTGCTCCTCGGCTGTTCGTCGACTGCGCGTCGTGGGTGTCGGCTTGTCGTACTGCGGCGCGATGCCCCTTCAGCTTGGCAGACTGGTGGTTCCAGGGGCAGGTCAGGGGAAGGACGGCAGGCGTGAGTGAGCTGGTTACGGGCGAGGCGGTGGCGCTGGAGCTGCGCCCCGCGAAACTGCCCAGTAGGGCGCTTGCCGTGTTGCTCGACCTAGTTGTGGTCGGGTTGGTCTACACCGTCGTCACGATTGTCCTGATCATATCGACGGCCTCGCTGGACGAGGCGGCGCAGGTCGCTCTCTCCATCGCGGCGTTCATTCTGGTTCTGGTGGGCGCGCCGATCGCGGTTGAGACGCTCAGCCATGGCCGTTCGCTCGGCAAGATGGCGTGCGGTCTGCGGGTGGTGCGGGACGACGGCGGGCCGATCCGCTTCCGGCATGCGCTGGTTCGGGGTGCGGTCGGCGTGGTCGAGATTCTGATGACGGCCGGGGTGGTGGCCTGTATCGCCTCGCTCGTCTCGGCGCGGGGACGGCGGATCGGTGATGTCGTCGCGGGCACGCTCGTCGTTCGGGAGCGGGTGCCCGTCGGTCGGACCGCGTTCGTTCCTCCGCCGCCGCCCTGGTTGTCCGGACAGTTCGCGGAACTCGATCTGTCGGGCGTGCCCGACTGGTTGTGGCTGGCCGTACGTCAGTATCTGACGCGCATGGGACAGCTGGATCCGCAGGTGGGCTGGGCCATGGCCGAGCGGCTCGCCGCCGATGTGGCGGCGCGTACGGGGACTGCCGCGCCGCAGAATGTTCCTCCGGCCGCCTATCTGGCGGCCGTGGTGCAGGAGCGGCAGGTGCGGGAGGCTCGGCGGGCGTTCGGGAGCGGGGCGGCGACCAGCGGACCCGGGGTGGCCCGGGTGCCTCAGTCGTTCGGGGCGCCGGCGTCGCAACCGCCTGCCGCGGTTCCCTATCCTGCGGTCGCCGAAGCCGCCGTGCCCGTCCCGGTCGCCGAAGCCGCGCCGCAGGACCGGGACGGTGGTCTCCACTCCTCCGGTGGGTTCGCGCCACCCGCCTAATCGGCGAACGTCGACGGCGGGGACTCCAGGTGTTCCAGCTCGATGCCCGGTGCGGCGAGGACCACGTCTCCGGCGATGTGTACGGCGTGCTGTTCGCCCGTGTCCAGGGCTGTGACCTGGTATTCGTCCACTGTCAGAGGGCCGTTGTCAGTGGCGTGTGCTTCTCTTTTCACCAAGGCCCAGGACTGGTCCACGGTGCGGGGGGCGAGGACGGGGTCCGTGAGGGCGACGAGGCGTACGCGGGTTGCGGCGGCGGAGGGGGTGAGGCGCAGGAGGCGGGCGGTGGCGACCAGGAACGCGGGGGATGTGCCGGTGAAGGCGTGGGCTCGGACGTTGCCTTCGGTGGCGTCAGTGCCGGTGGGGTCGGTGCGCACCCAGGTGACGCCGTCGAGTGCGGCGCCTCGGACCTGCCAGCTCGCCGCGTGGAGTTCGAGGCGGATAGGACGGCCCAGGTCGTCGAGGGTGAGGTCGACGGAGCCGCTGTGGTCGCCCGAGGGGGTGGTCAGTTGGGAGACGTAACGCCAGCCGGAAGGGCCGGGGGCGCAGTGGAAGTGTTCTTCTGCGAGGGGGGTGTGATCGTGCGGATCGTGGAGCGAATATCGGCCGCGGGGCATGGGGGTCCTGGGTTTTCGGACTGTCGCTGTCGCTTGGGCCTTCGAGCCTCGGTAAAGGGGCAGGCCCCCGCCACGGGGGTGCGGGGGCCTGCCTCGGAGGACCTGCTGGTGGTGAGCGCGTCCGTGCACGGACGTGCTCACCACTGGCTGGGTGCCGGCTCAGTAGCGGTAGTGGTCCGGCTTGTACGGGCCTTCGACCTCGACACCGATGTACGCGGCCTGCTCGGGGCGGAGCGTCGTCAGCCTCACGCCGAGCGCGTCGAGGTGGAGACGGGCGACCTTCTCGTCGAGGTGCTTGGGCAGCACGTAGACGTCGGTCGGGTACTCGTCGGGCTTGGTGAACAGCTCGATCTGGGCCAGGGTCTGGTCCGCGAAGGAGTTGGACATCACGAACGACGGGTGGCCGGTGGCGTTGCCCAGGTTCAGCAGGCGGCCCTCCGACAGCACGATGAGCACCTTGCCGTCGGGGAACTTCCAGGTGTGGACCTGCGGCTTGACCTCGTCCTTGACGATGCCCGGGATCTTCGCGAGGCCGGCCATGTCGATCTCGTTGTCGAAGTGGCCGATGTTGCCGACGATCGCCTGGTGCTTCATCTTGGCCATGTCGGCGGCCATGATGATGTCCTTGTTGCCGGTCGTGGTGATGAAGATGTCGGCCTTGTCGACGACGTCGTCGAGGGTCGCCACCTGGTAGCCGTCCATCGCCGCCTGGAGCGCGCAGATCGGGTCGATCTCGGTGATGATCACGCGGGCGCCCTGACCGCGCAGGGACTCCGCGCAGCCCTTGCCCACGTCGCCGTAGCCGAAGACGACCGCGGTCTTGCCGCCGATGAGGACGTCGGTGGCGCGGTTGATGCCGTCGATCAGGGAGTGGCGGCAGCCGTACTTGTTGTCGAACTTCGACTTGGTGACGGCGTCGTTGACGTTGATCGCCGGGAACAGGAGGGCGCCGTCGCGCTGCATCTCGTACAGGCGGTGGACGCCGGTCGTGGTCTCCTCGGTCACGCCGCGGATCTCCGAGGCGACCTGGGTCCACTTCTGCGAGCCGTCGGTGATCGTCCGGTCGAGGAGTTCGAGGACGACGCGGTGCTCGTCGGACTCGGCGGTGTCCGCGGAGGGGACCTTGCCGGCCTTCTCGTACTCGACGCCCTTGTGGACGAGCATGGTGGCGTCGCCGCCGTCGTCCAGGATCATGTTCGGGCCGCCGCTGGGGGTGTTCGGCCAGGTCAGGGCCTGCTCCGTGCACCACCAGTACTCTTCCAGCGTCTCGCCCTTCCAGGCGAAGACCGGGATGCCCTGCGGGTTCTCGGGCGTACCGTTCGGGCCTACCGCGATGGCGGCGGCCGCGTGGTCCTGGGTGGAGAAGATGTTGCAGGACACCCAGCGGACCTCGGCGCCCAGGGCGACCAGGGTCTCGATCAGGACGGCGGTCTGCACGGTCATGTGCAGCGAGCCCATGATGCGGGCCCCGGCCAGCGGCTGAGTGGCGGCGAACTCCCTGCGGATGGACATCAAACCGGGCATCTCGTGCTCGGCGAGGGTGATCTCCTTGCGGCCGAACTCGGCCAGGGAGAGATCAGCGACCTTGAAGTCCTGTCGGGCGTCGACAGTCGTCATTACGGGCTGCTCCTGAAGGTTGGGGCGAGGTGGGTACGTACGGCTGGTCTGCGCGGCGGCGGACACAGGGGTGCCCGAAGAGGGCACAGGCATGCCCCAGTACGCGCAGCACAGTCCGTCGGAGGCCCTCTCTCCCTCGGTCGGTCCGTTGTGGGACCGCCCGACCGCCATCAGCAGCGACGTCTGGCTCCGTCCCAAGCTACACCTGTCGCCCGGCCGTCCCCAGTCCGCCTGCGCACACATCAGGACAGATCGAGACCGGGTGGAGGGGAACTCAGTGGGCGGCGGGCTGGGCCGGGCCGCCCGGGGTGGCCTCACGGTCGGGGCCCTTGGCGGCGTCCTTGTCGCTGTAGATGTCCGGTTCCAGGTAGATGACGCGGGCGATCGGGACGGCGGCGCGGATGCGGGACTCGGCGGCGTTGATCGCGGTGGCCACCTCGGCGGCGGAGTCGTCGTGCTGGACGGCGATCTTGGCGGCGACCAGGAGTTCCTCGGGGCCGAGGTGCAGCGTGCGCATGTGGATGATGCCGGTGACGGTGTCGCCGTCGACGATCGCCTTCTCGATCTTCACGACCGCTTCCGGGCCCGCGGCCTCGCCCAGCAGCAGGGACTTGGTCTCGACGGCCAGTACCAGGGCGATCAGGATGAGCAGGATGCCGATGCAGAGGGTGCCGATGCCGTCCCAGACGCCGTCGCCGGTGGCGAGGGCGAGGCCGACGCCGCCGAGGGCCAGGACCAGGCCGACGAGCGCGCCGAGGTCCTCCAGGAGGACGAC
Source organism: Streptomyces kryoterrae (assembly GCF_054072135.1). Lineage (NCBI taxonomy): Bacteria > Bacillati > Actinomycetota > Actinomycetes > Kitasatosporales > Streptomycetaceae > Streptomyces > Streptomyces kryoterrae. The sequence goes on from NZ_CM133358.1 coordinate 4,015,735, forward strand.
GGGCAGTTCGGGGGCCTTGGCGTGGCGGACGAAGTCCTTCCAGGACTCGTTGCCGCGAAGCGGGTTGGACTCCTTGATGGCCGTACGGAAGGAGAAGCCCTCGGCGATGATCGCGAAGACGAGCACGCCCACCGGCCAGTACCAGTGTTCGATCTCGTGCGGGTGCTTGATCTTCTCGAAGCCCTCGTAGATCGCGAACATGCCGCCGACCGAGAAGAGCACGATGGAGACGAGGAAGGCGTAGATGTACCGCTCGCGGCCGTAGCCGAAGGGATGCTGGGGGGTCGCCTCGCGCTGGGCCTTCTTGCCGCCGAGGAGGAGCAGGCCCTGGTTGCCGGAGTCGGCGAGCGAGTGCACGGACTCCGCGAGCATCGACGACGAACCGCTGAAGAGGAACGCCACGAACTTCGCTGCCGCGATCGCGAGGTTGGCGCCGAGTGCCGCCACGATCGCCCTGGTGCCGCCTGACGCGCTCATGTGTTCGTGTTGTCCCTTCGTACGTTCGCTGTCCCGGGCTTTGCCCGCCCTTTGCCGGTGGGTCATTGTTGCAGCCCCCTCCGGCAACGGCCCGCCAGGCTGCCACACAGACCCTGGCAACCAGTGCCCGGGATGTGCCCGAACAGTCTCAGGGTCTCCGCGGGTGGTGTCAGACGACGACTGTCGCCCGGAACACCGTGCCGGGGCCGGACACCTCGGCCTCTTCGTTCGCCGGTACGAAGACCGACTGGCCGGGGGCGAGTTCGATGTCTCCGGTACGGATCGCGCCTGCCGTGCAGAGCAGGATCTGCGGGGTCGGGAGGGTGAGGTCGCGGGCGGGTGTGCTCTCCGGGAGGACGTACCGGGAGAGGCGGAACTCGTCGATGGGGGTCTCGTAGACCTCCTCGCCGTCGGCGGCGGCCTCCGGGCGCAGTACGCCCGGGCCGCTCGCCTCGAAGCGGACGACGCGCAGGAGTTCGGGGACGTCGACGTGCTTGGGGGTCAGGCCGCAGCGCAGGACGTTGTCCGAGTTGGCCATGATCTCGACGCCGAGGCCGTTGAGGTAGGCGTGCGGGATGCCGGCGCCGAGGAACAGGGCCTCGCCTGGCTGAAGTCGGACGCGGTTGAGGAGCATGGCCGCGATGACGCCCGGGTCGCCGGGGTAGTGCTGGGCGATGTCCGCGTAGGGGGCGTAGTCGCCGCCGAGGCGGGCGCAGGCGGTCGCGGCCTCGGTGACCGTGCGGGCCATGTCCTCGCGGTCCGCGCTGAGTACGGCCGTCAGGACCTCGCGCAGCGCGGCCTCCTCGGGGTGGGCGCGCAGCAGGTCGACGTACGGCTTGAGGGAGTCGACCTCCAGGCCCGCGAGGAGGTCGGCGGTCTGCGACGGGTCGCGGAAGCCGCACAGGCCGTCGAACTCGGTGAGGGCGCAGATCAGTTCGGGCTTGTGGTTGGCGTCCTTGTAGTTGCGGTGCCCGGCGTCCACCGGGATCCCGCGGTTCTCCTCGTCCGCGTAACCCTCCTTCGCCTGGGCGAGGTTGGGGTGCACCTGGAGGGAGAGGGGGGCGCCGGCCGCGAGGATCTTGAGGAGAAAGGGCAGACGGGGCCCGAACTTGGCGACGGCCGCCGCGCCCAGTTCGCCCCGCGGGTCCGCGTCGATGACCTCGACGAGCGTGCCGCGTCCGGTGCGCGAGGGGGCGCCGGGGTGGGCGCCCATCCACATCTCCGCCTGCGGTTCACCGGTCGGCTCGGTGCCGAGGAGCGCCGCGATGGCGGTGGTGGAACCCCAGGCGTAGGGGCGGATGGTGTTGTCGAGGCGGTCCATACCGGTCTTTCTGGTGCGGGTTGGAGGAAGTGTGAGGTGGGGTGAAGCGGGGTGAGATGCGGTGGTTCAGGGGCTGTCCGCTGCTTTACGCGGTTCTTCGCGGGTCAGGCCCCGGCGGTCAGCGCCAGGTACACCGCGGCGAAGTCCGTGGTGGCGATCAGTTCCGCCAGGCTCTCCAGTTCGGTGCCGTCCTCCGGTTCGAGCTCGCTGATCGCCGTGTCGTGGCCGAGGGCGAGTTCGCGGGCGGCGGGGGCGGCGGTGAGACCGCCGGCCGGGCGGTCGCGGAGCAGGACCACGCGCGCGTGCAGGGCTGGTGCCTCGCTCACCCGGTCGCGGAAGAAGTCGTCGGGGTCGGCGCCCGCGGCGAGCCGGCTCGCGAGCAGGGCGCCGTGCGCGGCGAGCGCCTCGGGGAGTTCGGCGGCGAGCGCGGGACGGCCGGCGAGTTCGGCGAGGACGGCGGCGAACCGGCGGCCCACGGGCCCGGCCGATGTGCCCTCCGTCCAGATCACCGGGAGTGTGTCCGCGAGTTCGACGGCGAGGGTCTTGGCCGGATTGCTGTACGTCACTATGGCCGGACCGCATCGTTCGGCGATGTGGTCGAGGCGGTCGGCGACCTTCTCCAGCGCGTCCGGCGGGGCGGTGAGCAGGCCGGTGCGGTCGAGGAGGACGAGCAGCGGGGTGAGCAGCGCCCACAGGACCCCGGGGGCGGACGCGGCGGGCGGCTGGTCCGCCTCCTCCTGCTCGTTCGGGGTCGTCGCCATGCGTACGAACAGGCCATGGGCCGCGCCCTGCACCGTCTCGGTGAGCGGGGTGTCGGCGGGGGCGACGGCGACGACCGTGCAGCCGCGGCGGTAGGCCTGCTCGGCGAGCAGGGACAGGCCGGGTTCGGTGCCGTCGGGAGAGGCGATCAGGAGCAGGTCCACGGAACCCGCCCAGCCCGGCAGCTCCCAGCGCAGAGCGCCTGCCGCGGGGGCGACGCCTGTGGGGGCCAGGCGGATGACGGGGCTGGTCGCGCCGACGAGGGTGCCGAGGAGGTCGGCGACGCAGGTCGCGGCGGCGCCGGGGCCCGCGATCAGGACGGCTCGGGGGCGGCCGTCGGGTTTCAGGTCGTTGATGCCCGCCTCTGCCGCGTGGCGGGCGGCTGTGCGGACGCGGGCGCCCGCTTCCGCCGCGCCGCGCAGGAGGCCGCGGCGGTCTGCGTCCGTCAACGCCTCGGGGGCGTCGAGCAGCGATTCGTCGAGCATGGGTGGCACCTCCGATCGCCGGGGCGGGCTTACGCGGGGCGGCGGGCCTCGTCGACGAGCAGTACGGGGATTCCGTCCCGGACGGGGTACGCCAGGCCGCAGTCCTGGCCGGTGCAGATCAGCTCGGTCTCCTGCTCCTTGAGGGGAGCGTGGCAGGCCGGGCAGGCGAGGATCTCCAGGAGGCCGGCTTCGAGCGGCATGTGGTGTCCCTTCGAGGTGCGCTGATGTGGCCCGGTCAGGGTACCGCCGTGGGGGGCGGGGTGTCGGGCGTGGCGGGGGTGAGGGCTTGGGCCGGGAGGGCCCGCGGCGGGGCCGCTGAACGGATACGGCGCCCCATGACGGGCTGCGGGGTGCCGGTCAGCCTCGGATCAGGTTCAGTACCTCGTCCCGGACCTTTGCCATCGTCGCCTCGTCGCGGGCCTCCGTGTTCAGGCGCAGCAGGGGTTCCGTGTTGGACGGGCGGACGTTGAACCACCAGTCCGTCGCGGTGACCGTCAGGCCGTCCAGCTCGTCCAGCTCGATGCCTTCTCGACCCTCGTACGCAGCCCTGATCGCGGCCAGGCGGCCTGTCTGGTCGGCCACCGTGGAGTTGATCTCGCCGGAGCCCGCGTACCGGTCGTACTGGGCGACGAGGGCCGACAGGGGGCCGTCCTGGCCGCCGAGCGCGGCGAGGACGTGCAGGGCGGCCAGCATGCCCGTGTCCGCGTTCCAGAAGTCCTTGAAGTAGTAGTGCGCGGAGTGCTCGCCGCCGAAGATCGCACCCGTGCGTGCCATCTCGGCCTTGATGAAGGAGTGACCCACGCGCGTGCGTACCGGTGTGCCGCCCTGTTCGCGGACGACCTCCGGGACCGACCAGGAGGTGATCAGGTTGTGGATGACCGTGCCGGAACCGCCGTTGCGGGCCAGCTCGCGGGAGGCCACCAGGGCCGTGATCACCGACGGCGAGACCGGGTCGCCGTGTTCGTCGACCACGAAGCAGCGGTCCGCGTCACCGTCGAAGGCGATGCCGAGGTCGGCGTTCTCCTCGCGGGCCCGCTTCTGGAGGTCCACGAGGTTGGCCGGGTCGAGCGGGTTGGCCTCGTGGTTCGGGAACGTGCCGTCCAGCTCGAAGTACATGGGGACGAGGGTGAGGGGCAGGCCGGCGAAGACCGTCGGGACCGTGTGGCCGCCCATGCCGTTGCCCGCGTCGACGACGACCTTCAGGGGGCGGACGGAGGTCAGGTCGACGAGCGAGCGGAGGTGTGCCGCGTACTCCTCCAGCGTGTCCCGCCGCGTGATCGTTCCCGGTGTCACGGGCTTCGGCTCCGGCGTGCCCAGGTCCAGCCAGGACTCCACGAGTTCACGGATGTCGGCGAGACCGGTGTCCTGGCCGACCGGTGCGGCGCCCGCCCGGCACATCTTGATGCCGTTGTACTGGGCCGGGTTGTGCGAGGCGGTGAACATGGCGCCGGGCAGGTCGAAGGCGCCCGACGCGAAGTAGAGCTGGTCCGTGGAGCACAGCCCGATCTCGGTCACGTCGACGCCGCGTGCTGCCGCCCCGCGCGCGAAGGCCCGCGACAGACCGGGCGACGAGGGCCGCATGTCGTGTCCGACGACGATCGCGTCCGCCCCGGTCACCTGGATGAAGGCGGCGCCGAACAGTTCCGCCAGCGGCTCGTCCCACTGGTCGGGGACCACACCACGTACGTCGTACGCCTTCACGAGCTGCGACAGATCTGCAGACACGGCCAACCCTTCGGAAAGTCCCATTGGTCGGCCCAAACTACCCGCCCTCACTGACACTCCCTGTGGCAGGAAGGTGACGACGAGGTTTTGGACACGCGGATGGGGAGGAGGCCGAAAACGGCTCCGGTGGCTCAGTTGTCCGGTGAGCGCAGGACTCTCAGGTGTCCGCGTCGGGCGACCTCGCGCGGGTCCGCCGTGCGTGGTCCGCCGGCCTCGGCCGTCCGTCCCGGCGGGCGGGCCGCTTCGCGGACCGCGTTGGCAAGCGCTTCCAGATCGTCTCCGCTGGGCCGTGCGGGAGCGGAGCTGTCCAGGAGCCGGACGACCTCCCAGCCGCGCGGCGCGGTGAGGCGCTCCGAGTGCTCGGCGCACAGGTCGTAGCAGTGGGGTTCGGCGTAGGTCGCGAGAGGGCCGAGGACCGCGGTCGAGTCGGCGTAGACGTACGTCAGCGTCGCGACGGCCGGACGGCCGCAAGCGGTGCGCGAACAGCGACGTACAGGGCTCACGACGTTGGACGGTACCGCACTCTTGAGCGGGCCGCGACGACTCCCCACCAGCCCACTCTCCCGTGTCGTGGTGTGAAACCGCCCACGCGGGTCTTCTGGGACACCTCGTTGACCTGGGGCGACAGCGGGTTACGAGATACCGAACAACCCTGGTCCCGATCACCACTTGGCACAAACCATGTCAATTGCCATGACAACGACGGTCATCGGCGTTCCAGGAGACATACGAGATCGAGCCCAACCTTGGCTGGAATGATCATCCTCGCTGCCCACGGGTGCAGCGTGCCCGGCACCCGTGCGGCGGTCGCGGGGACTACGCTTCGTCAGTGATGGACAACCCCGTACCGCCCCGCGCCGCAGGCCCCGGGCCCCGCCGCCGTGATCGCCACGGCCGTGGCATGCGCGGCCCCGTGGCACCGCCGCAGGTTCCGCTCTCCGCGAGCCGCGCCGAGGCGTTCGCGGATCTGGTGCAGGACTCCGTGGAGCGGCTGGAGCGGCGGTGGCCGCAGCTCGCGGACTTCGACTTCCTCGTCCTTGAGGTACCGCAGCTCGAAGGGTCTCCCGAGGCCTGGGCCGACGAAACAGTCCCCCTGGGGGGCACGATCGCCGCCCGCGAGGGTCACCCCGCGCGTGTGGTGGTCTATCGCCGTCCGGTCGAGATCCGGACCAAGGGCCGCGACGAACGCGCGGCGCTGGTCCACGAGGTCGTGGTCGAGCAGGTCGCCGAGCTGCTGGGGCTCACCCCGGACACCGTGGATCCTCGGTACGGCGAGGAGTCGGACTGACACCCCGTACCGCCTCTCGGGGCGATCACCTCTGCAGAACCGACAGGTCCTGTTCCGCGTCCGGTACCGCCACCGTCCCCCGGTCGTCCGGCAGTGTCTGGATGGTGAACGCCGGGATGCCGTCCGCCGGGGCCGCGAGGGTCCGGGACGCGTAGACGGCTCCCCCGGAGACCCGCTCGACCGTCAGCGCGTACGTGCCCTTCAGGCCCACCGGGACGGGGAGTTCGACGTCCTGGGTGGTGCCGCCCTTGATCGTGTACGTCTTCGTCGCCGCCGTACCGCCCGCGCTGCCCGCGGACGCCGTGACCTTCACCTGGGCGGCGCGGCCCGGGGCGGTCAGGGAGAGCGTGGTGCCCTTGGCGGTGTTGTCGACGACCGTCGCGCGCGCGGAGACCGGGCCTGTGGCCGGGATGAAAGCGGTCTCCTGTTTGGCGCCCTTGCCGCGTACGACCTCCAGGGCGGCGACGACCGGCACCGATGTGTCGGTCGGGGTGAGCACCAGGGAGCCCGCCTCGCCGCGGGTGAGGTCACCGAGGTCGACGGCGGCCGTCATGCCCGCCTTGATGTGCAGCGTCTCGTTGCCGACCGGGGTGATCAGGCCGGTCGGGGAGGCGAGGCGCACGTTCAGGTCGGCGTCGCTGTCGCTGGGCGTGAAGGCGATCAGGCGCACGGAGGTGGCGTCCTTGGGGATGCCCGGAAGGACCAGGCTGCCCGCCGGTTCGGTGGACGCGGTCAGCCAGTCGCCGCCGGTCTTGGCGTCCAGGGCCTGGACGGCGGCGCCGACCCGGCCGCTGCGCACGCTCACGTGCACGGTGAGGTCGGCCTGAGGTCCGTCGGTGAGCGTGGACAGCAGGATCGGCTCACTGCCGTGCGGCGGGACCGTGATGCCCTCGCCCACCTCGGACTTGAGGCTGCCGTCCTTGCCGTACAGCTTGATGTCGACGACCGCGGCGGAGTCGTCCGGGTTGGTCAGGTGCACGTAGTCCGTGCGGTCGGCGGCGGTGCTGGCGCCCGGGAACCAGAACTCGGTGTCCGGGACGGTGCAGTTGACGCCCAGCAGGCCGCGTCCGGTGCCCGCGGCGACCTCGGTGGTCTCCTGCACGGTCCAGCCCGGCGCGAACTTCCCCTCGGCGGTGCCGACGAGCGCGGGCGCGTCACCGCCCGAGATGTCCCCGGTGACGGGCTTGCCGGGCTCCTTGGGGGTGAGGACGGGCTTGGTGGCCTTCGCGCCGCCCTTCCCCTTCCCTTTCCCCTTCGCGCCGGTGGCCGACTCCGCGGTGGCGGCGGCCAGTTCGGCCTTGCCGTCACTCCCGGTGCCCGCTGTGACGGGCGTGAAGGAGGTGTATGTCGTCTCCGCGAGGTCGGAGGTGCTGGGAGCCGGGCAGAGCAGGCTCGTGCGCTCCACGGGCAGCTGGGCGGCTGTCCTGGCCGTGTCCGCGTCGGACGCGTCTGGTGTGCTGATCGAGGCGAAGCCGGTGACGGCGGCGAGCGCGGTCGTGCCGGCGAGCAGGGAGAGGGTGGTGCGGTTCACTGCTGGCTCCCGTCGGGGCGCTCATCCTGCGGGTGCGGCTGCTGTGGCTGCTGCGCCGGGTCGTACGCGGGGTCGTAACCCTGGGTGTACGTCTGGTCGTACGACGTCGTCTGCGGCGAACCGCCGTAGGCGTACGGGTCGTACTGGCCGCTCTGGTACGGATCCCCCTGGTACGCCGGGTCGTAGGTGCCCGGCGGGTACTGCTGGGTGTTCTGGTACTGGTCGGCGTTGTAGCCGTCGTACTGGGTGCCCGCGTAGGCCGCGGTGTTCCATTCGTCGCCGTACGGCTGCTGCTGCGGGATCGCGGCCGGGGCCTCCTCCGGCGGAGGGGTGACGGAGGGGAACCCGGCGTGTTCGTCGGCCTGTTCGGTCTGGTCGGCCTCCGCCTGGGCGCGCAGGCGGCGAGCACGGCGGCCCTCGCCGGTGGTGGCCTGGGCGGGGATGGCGCGCTCCTCCTCGGGAAGGTCGTCGTCGACGTCCCGGCGGCGGCCCGGCAGGGCCATGACGACGAGGACGACGGCGAGCCCGCCCTGCGTCCACAGCCAGGCGGTGTGGCCGACCGGGGTGTCGAAGATGACGTCCAGCTTCCCTCCGGAGGAGGGGAGTTCGAAGCCCTGGGCCCAGCCGTCGAGGGTGGTGGGGGTGAGGGGCCTGCCGTCCAGCGTGGCCGTCCAGGCCTCGTCGGCGGAGTCGGCGAGGCGCAGGACGCGGCTGCCGGAGCCGGCCGGGATCGTGGTGTGGATGTCGACGGGTCCGGCGGCGACGGGCAGCGGGGCACCGGTGCCGGAGGCCGGGACGACGGCGGCGCGTGAGACCTGCCGGTCGACGCGCCACAGTGCGCCGCCGTCCTGCTGGCTGAGCCTGGTCAGGCCGGGTGTGGCGTCGAGGACACGGCCGACCTGGCGGGGCGCGCCCTTGTGGACGAGGACGTAGCGCACGGCGAAGCCGCCGAGTTCGTCGGCCTGGTCCGCGCCGGAGCCCGCGACGAGGTTGGCGACCACCTTGTCGAGGAGTTCGTTCTCACCGCTCTGGGCGGCGAGTTCGCCGTCGCCGAGGCGGGCGCCGGAACCGCGGACGAGGCTGTAACCGACGCGGGCGGTGGAGTCGCCGGCCAGGACCAGGGTGCGGGCCTGGTCGCGGGTGCCGCTCTCCTCGGCGACGAACGCGGGCACCTGGACGGGGTCGCGTCGTTCCAGGGGTCCGTCGGCGCCGCCGATCATCCAGCCGGCGGCGAGGAGCAGCGGGCCCGCGGCGGCGGCGAACGCGATCAGCGCGGCGACCGGCTGACGCCAGCCGAAGCTCTGCTCGGCCACGCGCGAGCGTGCCCCGTCGGCGCCGAGCGCGGCGGCGGCCAGCAGGGCGAGGCCGTAGACGAGGGTGGCGGGTCCGGCCCACGTCGAACTGTTCGAGAGGACCGCGAAGACGAGTGCCACCAGGGCGACCGCCCAGGCGGTCCAGATACCGAACTGGCGTTCGGTGCGCAGCAGGGCGGCCAGTGCGGCCAGCACGACGCCGATGAGCATCAGCCCGCTGACCGTGCCGGGGCCGCCCGGGCTTGCGCTGAGGAGGTCGAGGGCTCCGGCGGACCCGGAGCCGTACTCCAGACCGGCTTGCTGGAAGAAGCCGAACGGGAGCAGGGACAGCGACCAGGGGGCGAGAACCAGCAGGGGCACGCCGAACTGGGCCAGGAAGCGCAACCCGTAGGCGGTGATCTCACCGCGCCGCACGACGAGGAGCGCGAGACCGAGCAGCAGCGCGATGGGCCACACGATCGGTGTGAAGGCGGTGGTGATCGTCAGGAGGAGCGTGAACGCCCAGGTGGCGCGCCAGCTGCCGCGTGCTCCCGACGCGTGTGCCAGGCCGCTGGCCGCGATGCCCGCGCGGGCCATCAGCGGCAGGAGGGCGGCGAGTACGGCGGTGCCGATCCGGCCGCCCGCCAGGGCGCCGGTGGTGGCGGGCAGGAAGGCGTAGACGACGGCCGCCCACGCGCGCAGGAGCCGCGATTCGACGAGCGGACGGGAGGCGAAGTACGCGGTGAAGCCGGCCAGCGGCACCGAGGCGATCAGCAGGACGGTGACCGCGAGGCCCGCCGAGCCGAACAGCGTGGAGGCGAGCATCGCGACGAGCGCCAGATAGGGCGGCGCCGACGAGGTGTCGCCCACGCCCACCGGATGCCAGGCGTCCAGATAACGCGCCCAGAGGTCGGCGGAGTCGGCCGGAGCGGGCAGCAGCGCGCCACCCACGAGGGCACCGCCGCCGAGCAGTGCACGGCAGGCGACGAGCGAGACGAGCAGGAGTACCAGGAAGAGCACCGGGCCGGGCTTGCGGGCGATGCGCTTGAGGCGGACGAACTGCTCGACCTCCAGGAAGTCGGCGTCGTCACCGCCGGGTCCGGACTCGACAGCGCCGCCGTGCCGGCCCGCGCCGGAGGTGACCTCGGGGTCGGAGCGGCCGCCGAGGTCACCGGCGACCTGTTCGATGGTGGCCCGCACGGTCGCGCCGGGCGGTGGGAACAGGGCTCGCAGCTCGCCCTTGTCGACCTGGGCGGCACCTCGTCGGCGGCGCCCGGCGATGATCCGCTCGGGCCGCAGCAGGGTGCCCAGGAGGCCGCGGATCTCGTCGACGGCCTGTCCGGGGGCCTTGCCGACCAGATACGCCACCGTGCGCACGAACGTGCCGAGGATCACCCGCAGCAGCACCCAGGGCAGCTGTGCCGTACGGCTGTTGACGAGCAGGGTGTAGACGGCGCCGGCCTTGTCGACCTTGTGCGGGGACGCGGAGGTGCGGCCCACGCAGTCGACGGTGCGACGCTCACGGGAGGACGCCTCGGCATGCCGTACGACCGCCTCGGGGGCGACGAGGACGCGGTGGCCGGCGGCGGTGGCGCGCCAGCACAGGTCGACGTCGTCGCGCATCAGGGGCAGCCGGCGGTCGAAGCCGCCGAGTTCGTCGAAGACGTCACGCCGTACGAGCATGCCCGCGGTGGACACGGACAGCACCGGGCGGACGTGGTCGTGCTGGCCCTGGTCCTGCTCGCGGCGGTCCAGGCCGGTCCAGCGGCGGCCGGAGTTGGCGATGGTGACACCGACTTCGAGGAGCTGTCTGCGGTCGTACCAGCCGCGCAGCTTGGGGCCGACGACCGCGATGTCGTCGCCCCGGCCCAACTCGTGCTCGTGCTCCACGACCCGCAGCAGCTGGGCCAGGGCGTCCGGGTCGGGGGCGCAGTCGTCGTGCAGCAGCCAGAGCCACTGCACCGGCTCCCCGTGGGGCAGCTCCGGCATGTCGTACGCGTCGTCGCGCCAGCTGCGGGTGACGGGGTCCCAGCCGCTGGGGCGCTTCAGATACGTCAGCTCGTCCGGGGTGAGGACGGGCGCGGTGCGGTTCGCCTCCTCGACGGCCTGGCCGAAGCCGGTGCGGCGGGCGAGGTGCAGGACGCGGTCGGCGCCGAGGGCTTCGGTGACCAGCTGGGCGGAGTCGTCCGCGCTGCCGGTGTCGGCCCCCATGACGTTCTGCACCGGGCGCTCCTGCCCGAGCAGCCCGGCGAGCACCTCGGGCAGCCAGCGGGCGCCGTCGTGGGAGACGAGCACCGCGGTCACCACGTGACGCGGGAACTCGGGCGTGGTGGCAGTGCCGTAGTCGGCTGCGGTGTGGCTGTGCGCGGACATCGAGGTACGGGCCCCGGTTCGGTGGACTGTGGTGGACGCCTGTGCCCTCTGTGAGCGGCGGGGCGTCTCGGACGAACAGCCACACTATCGGCTGGGCAGCACGGCGGCCCGCCGCCTGTGGACAACCCCACCCGCGACGGGCCGTTCGTTGTGCTGCTTCGCCGTGTGCTGCGTTACGTGGAGCCCGGTGCCGTACGCCTCAGACCGCGGCCTTCTTGAGACGGCGGCGTTCCCGTTCGGACAGCCCGCCCCAGATGCCGAAGCGTTCGTCGTTCGCGAGGGCGTACTCGAGGCACTCGGAGCGGACCTCGCACGCGAGGCAGACCTTCTTGGCCTCGCGGGTCGAGCCGCCCTTCTCGGGAAAGAAGGACTCGGGGTCGGTCTGGGCGCACAGCGCGCGCTCCTGCCAGCCGAGTTCCTCGTCCGCGTCGTCGACCAGCAGTTGCTGCACCGTCTCGGTCATGTGCGCCCCTCGTCTGTCTTTCGCGTCCCCGTGAGGTTGCCGTTGACCGGTATCGGCCGAACGACACGAGTGAAATTACAAGTGTGCTGATCCGGGCGAGTCAAGCCGAGATCTGCTATTGGGCCTCTTATTCACTCTGCGGAACCAAGGCCATGCGGAAAGTGTTCAAATCGGCATAAACCTTGACAGGCAGAGGAAGGCCCCGGGGGACGCCTCCCCCCGCACAGAGCCTGTACGGGGGAGGACGCCCAGAACTTCGATCTCGTTCCGAGGTCCGTGCGCCTGGTTGTCGCCATGTGTCCGCGAAGTCGGGCGAGCAAACCTTTCACCTGGGAGATGAACCGGATGAGGTGAAACATGTCCCACATACCGGGCGCCGAGTTGACAGTCATGGTGTGAACCGATGTCCTTGTGGGCATGCTCGCGAACTTGGCATTCACCTCGACCCGCCCCGCGCGGTCCCTCGGTGCTGCCCGTGCTCGCTGTAGCTGTTGTCGCTGTTCCAGCTGTTGAGTTCAACGAGCTCCGGCTGCCTTTGAGTCCACCGCGACTCGGCTGCTGTTTCCCCCGAAGCCCACACCAGGGCGATGCCTTTTCCACCCGTGACCCGGGCGGACGGTACGCGACACCCAGCCAACCCCCACACTTCTCCCGCCGAGGACCCGCACTCCATGAACAGCGACAGCGACCTCCAGATCGCCGGCGACATCCTCGAAGTGGCGCACCTCCTCCAGGCGCCGCGCGAGCACCCGGCCACCGTCGCCGACTTCGTCGGCCTGTCCCGCACCATCGCCGCGGACCGCTCCCAGTGGGAGCACCTCGTCCAGTACGACGCGACCTCACGCTGGTACCACCGGCTGCGCACCGGCCCCGGCTACGAGGTGTGGCTGCTGTCCTGGGTCCCCGGGCAAGGCAGCGGGCTGCACGACCACGGCGGTTCGTCGGGCGTCCTGACGGTCCTTGACGGGCGGCTGACCGAGCGGACGGAGCGCGGCACGCGCGCGTTGCGGGCCGGTTCGCAGCGGGTGTTCGCTCCGGGGTACGTCCACGAGGTGGTCAACGACAGCCTCGAACCGGCCGTGAGCCTGCACGTCTACTACCCGGGCCTGACGGAGATGCCGATGCACGCGGCGCGCTGCGCGCCGTCGGCGGCCGTCACCGGCTGAAAGCGGCCGTGAGCGGCCTGCGGCGGGTCTTCGGGACCGGGCCCGGCGACCGGTCGACGCGTTGTCGTACCCGCCTGCAAGACTTGGCCGTATGCGCATTGTGGTTCTGGCAGGCGGCATCGGCGGTGCCCGGTTCCTGCGCGGTCTTCAGCGGGCCGTGCCGGACGCGGACATCACCGTCATCGGCAACACCGGGGACGACATTCACCTGTTCGGGCTGAAGGTCTGCCCCGATCTCGACACGGTGATGTACACCCTCGGCGGCGGCATCAACGAGGAACAGGGCTGGGGGCGGACCGACGAGACCTTCCGTCTGAAGGAGGAGCTCGCGGCGTACGGCGTCGGGCCTGAGTGGTTCGGTCTCGGAGACCGGGACTTCGCCACGCACATCGTGCGGACGCAGATGCTCGGCGCGGGCTATCCGCTGAGCGCCGTCACCGAGGCGCTGTGCGACCGGTGGAAGCCCGGGGTGCGGCTCATCCCGATGTCCGACGACCGCGTGGAGACGCATGTCGCCGTCGAGGTGGACGGGGAGCGCAAGGCCGTCCATTTCCAGGAGTACTGGGTGCGGCTGCGGGCCTCCGTCCCGGCCGAGGCCATCGTGCCGGTCGGCGCGGAGCAGGCGAAGCCGGCACCGGGGGTCCTGGAGGCGATCGCCGACGCCGACGTGATCCTCTTCCCGCCTTCCAACCCGGTGGTGTCCATCGGCACGATCCTGGCCGTGCCCGGGATCCGCGAGGCGATCGCCGAGGCCGGGGTGCCCGTGGTGGGCCTCTCCCCCATCGTCGGGGACGCGCCCGTGCGCGGGATGGCCGACAAGGTGCTCGCGGCGGTGGGCGTGGAGGCCACGGCGGCGGCGGTCGCCGAGCACTACGGCTCGGGGCTGCTGGACGGCTGGCTCGTCGACACGGTCGACGCGGGTGCGGTGGAGCGGGTGCGGACGGCGGGCATCCGCTGCCGTGCCGTGCCGCTGATGATGACGGACGTGGAGGCGTCGGCGCAGATGGCGCGCGAGGCGCTCGCGCTGGCGGAGGAGGTGCGGGGCGCGTGAGCGGCGAGCGTTCCAGTGAGGGTGCCACCGGCGGCGGAACCGGTGGCGGTATCGATGGTGGTATCGATGGTGGTACCGGTGGCGGGTATCGGGTCTGGGCCGTGAGCGGGCTGCCCGAGGTTCAGCCCGGGGACGATCTCGCGAAGCTCATCGCCGCCGCCGAACCCGGGCTGCTCGACGGGGACGTGCTGCTCGTCACCTCGAAGATCGTGTCCAAGGCCGAGGGACGCGTCGTACAGGCGGCGGACCGGGAGGCCGCCATCGACGCCGAGACGGTGCGGGTCGTCGCCCGGCGCGGGCCGCTGCGGATCGTGGAGAACCGACAGGGGCTGGTGATGGCCGCAGCCGGCGTCGACGCCTCCAACACGCCCTCCGGGACGGTGCTGTTGCTGCCCGAGGACCCCGACGCGTCCGCGCGTGCGGTCCGGGACGGGCTCGGAGACGCGCTGGGCGTCAACATCGGGGTCCTCGTGACCGACACCTTCGGGCGACCCTGGCGCGCGGGGCTCACGGACGTGGCGATCGGCGCCGCGGGCGTACGCGTGCTCGACGATCTGCGCGGGGGCACGGACGCGTACGGCAATCCGCTCTCCGCGACGGTCGTGGCGACCGCCGACGAGCTGGCCGCCGCCGGGGATCTGGTCAAGGGCAAGGCTTCGGGGCTGCCCGTCGCCGTCGTGCGCGGTCTGCCGCACGTGGTGGTCGAGGGCGATGACGACGGTGAGGTGGCGGGGGCCCGGGCTCTGGTGCGTGACGCCCGCGACGACATGTTCCGGCTCGGTACGTCGGAGGCGGTACGGGAGGCGGTGACCCAGCGGCGCACGGTGCGGGCCTTCACCGACGAGCCCGTCGACCCCGGTGCGGTACGGCGGGCGGTGGCCGCCGCGGTGACCGCGCCCGCTCCTCATCACACGACGCCCTGGCGCTTCGTACTGCTGGAGTCGCAGCGGTCGCGGACCGAGCTGCTCGACGCGATGCGGGACGCCTGGATCGCGGATCTGCGGCGGGACGGGAAGAGCGAGGCGTCCGTCGGGAAGCGGGTGCGGCGGGGGGATGTGCTGCGGGGGGCGCCGTATCTCGTGGTGCCCTGTCTGGTGATGGACGGATCGCACACCTACGGGGACGCCCGGCGGGACGGGGCCGAGCGGGAGATGTTCGTGGTCGCGGCCGGGGCCGGGGTGCAGAACTTCCTCGTCGCGCTCGCCGGTGAGCGGCTCGGGTCGGCGTGGGTGTCGTCGACGATGTTCTGCCGGGATGTCGTGCGGGAGGTGCTGGGGCTGCCGGCGGGGTGGGATCCGATGGGGGCGGTCGCGGTCGGGCATCCGGCTCAGGCGCCGCAGCCTCGGGTGGATCGGGATGCGGGGGCGTTCATCGAGGTGCGGTGAAGGGTTGTAGGGGGGGTCCCGTCCCCCTTGGGGGTTCTTCTCTTCCGGGGTTCTTCTCTGTCCGGGTTTCTTCGCGTGCTAGGAACGGTTCGTGGCAGGACGGTTCGCTTCTCGGCCTTCCCAGCCCACTCGTACGACCGTGCGGGGTGGGCATGTCGTCGTGCCCGGTGGGGTGCCCCGGCAGGCTGCCGCGCCGGGGCGGACGCGGACCTGGGTGCCCGGTGTGCCGCTCGACCTCGGGCTGGTTCTGGGGCCGCTGCGGCGGGGGCCGGGCGACCCTACGTTCCGGGCGACCCCGGACGGGTCCGTGTGGCGGGCCAGCCGTACGCCTGCCGGGGCGGGGACCTTGCGGGTCGCGCTGCGGGACGGGGTGGTCCGGGGGGAGGCGTGGGGGCCCGGGGCCGAGTGGCTGCTGGAGCGGCTGCCCGAGTTGCTGGGGGCGGCCGACGATCCCGAGGTGTTCGCGCCTCGGCATAGGATCGTCGCCCTTGCCCGGCATCGGCGGCCGGGGTTGCGGCTGACGCGGACCGGGCTGGTCATGGAGTCGCTGATTCCGTCCGTGCTGGAGCAGAAGGTCACGACCGATGAGGCCTATCGGGCCTGGCGGTTGCTCGTACGGAAGTTCGGGGAGCCCGCGCCTGGGCCCGCAGGTCTGCCCCAGGGGTTGTTCGTGGTGCCCGCGGCTCGGGACTGGGCTCTGATTCCGTCCTGGGAGTGGCATCGGGCCGGGGTCGACGACAAGCGGGCGTCGACCATTCTGCGGGCCGTTCGGGTGGCGGGGCGGCTGGAGGAGGCTGTGGCGCTGGATCCTGAGCGGGCGCGGGCTCGGTTGGAGGTGGTTCCCGGGGTGGGCCCGTGGACCTCGGCGGAGGTCGTGCAGCGGAGTCATGGGGCGGCGGACGCGGTGACCGTGGGGGATCTGCATCTGCCGGGGATCGTCGGGTTCGCGTTGGCGGGGGATCGGGATGCGGATGACGAGGTGATGTTGTCGTTGCTGGAGCCGTATGCGGGGCAGCGGCATCGGGCGGCTCGGTTGATTCTGCTGAGTGGGCGTACGCCGGGGAGACGGGGGCCGCGTATGCCCAAGGGGGATATCGGGCGGCTGTGAGGGGGCGTTTTCCCGCCCCCGCCGCCCCTACCCGTCCCATCCCGTTCCTGGGGGCTGCGCCCCCAGACCCCCTTCGGCCCTGAACGGGCCTCGCCCTCGAACTCCCCCCAGAGGGGGACCCCCAGACAGGCTGAGATCGTCCGGCCTACTGGTCCGACGAGAAGCGGAGTGCGCCCGCTGGGATTCTTGCGTCGCACCACACCCGTACACCCTCCCTCAGTTCGTCGGGGGCGGGGTACAGGCGTGAGGCCACGTTGCGGATCGCGCCGGCCGCCGGGACCATCGGCTTTGGGGTGGGCACGGTGAGCGGACGCAGCCGGGTGCCCTTGCCGCGCCCAGGTCCTCATCGCCCCTGGTATTTGGCCGCCGACTTGCGCGCCGAGCCGAGCTTCCCGTAGAGCAGCCGCCCCGGGCACTCGGTGGCGAAGCCGTCCCGGTGGCCGGAGATCACGTTCAGTCGTACGTTCATTCCCTTTTGATAGAGATTGCCACCACCCGACTTCAGGTATGTCTTCCCGTTCGGATTGGCCCCGTACAGGCCCAGCTTCCAGGCGGTCAGCCGGGCGATCGCACCCACTGCCGATTTGGACGGCTTGGAGCTGCCGAACGTTCCGAGGACGGCGATCCCCATGCTGTCGGTGTTGAATCCGAGCGTGTGCGCGCCCATCACGGGCTTCGCCAGACCCCCCGCGCGGCCCTCGTAGATGTTTCCGCACCGGTCGATGAGGAAGTTGTAGCCGATGTCCCGCCAGCCGCTGCTCTCCACGTGGAAGCGGTAGATGCCCCGGATGAGAGACGGGACGTCCGAGCACCAGTACTTGTTGCCCGAGGCCGTGTGGTGCACGAAGGCCGCCTTCACCTTCTTCGTGTAGACGAAGCCGGGTTCGCGCAGCGTCTCGTCCGCACCCCAGCCGCGGCGCGTGACGATCCGCGGGCGCGGGCCGATGTACGGGTTCACCCGTCGCTCCTCCGGTCTCGTTCCCGTTTCCTGTCGCTGTCGCAGCGTCAGCGCCTCTTCCTCCGTCTGCTGTCTGGTCAACGCCGGGATCTCGGTGGCGCCGAGGGGGGCGAGGTCCGCGTTGGCCGTCGCCGACTCCGCGGCGGCGGTGCCGGTTGTGTACTCGGTCTCCGCCGCCCCCATCGCGCGAGTGCCCTGTCGCACGGGTGCCGCGGGTGCCGTACCCGGGTCCACCAGTTCGAGGCGCAGGCCTGAGGGGAGGGCGGAACGGGTGCCCCGCGCGCCGCCCTCGCCGTCCGCCCGTACGCGCACCTCCACGCCGTCCGAGTCGCCCACCCACAGCGGCGCCGTGGAGCCGCGGACCCGGCCCGAGACGCGTTCGGCGGTGCCGGGGTCGGCCGCGTGCTCGTGGTTGTGCGTCTCGATGTCCTGCCAGCCGGACCAGTGACCGCCGGCCGCCTCCCGGGTGCGGACCTGGACCTGGCCGTACAGCTCGGTGTCCGGGTTGTCCCAGACGACACCGACCAGGGAGAAGTGCCGTACGTCCGGACGGTAAAGGCCCTGTTCTGCGGCCGGGCCGAGGGTGCGGTCGCCGGGGCGGGGGGCCAGCGGGAGCGACTGGGTGCTGCCGGGGACGGCGGAAGCGGCGGGGGCCGCCTTCGCCGCTCTCGTCCCGGCGGGTCTCGCCGAGGCCGAGGCCTGGGTTGTGGGCAGGGTCAACGGGAGCGCCAGGGCTGTTGCGCATACGACGCCGATGGAAGAAGAAAGATATCCACGCATGCCCCTGATCCTGGACATAGTCATACATATCTGTCCAACGATGAACTGACGGGCCGTCTGGCGTGTTCACCCGAACCGGTGGCTCCGGCAGTCGGCCCGCGCCCACCGCCACGCGGACCCCTGCGTACTCTTGCGCGGGTGAACGCCACCGATCGCACCCCTGCCGACCTGCTGCGTTCCGCGCTCGCCGCGGACCCCGCACGCCCCCTGGTGACCTTCTACGACGACGCCACGGGTGAACGTGTCGAATTGTCCGTGGCCACCTTCGCCAATTGGGTGGCCAAGACCGCGAATCTCCTCCAGGGCGAGCTGTCCGCCGAGCCCGGCGACCGCGTCGCACTGCTCTTGCCCGCGCACTGGCAGACGGCGGTGTGGCTGCTGGCTTGTTCGTCCGCGGGTGTCGTCGCCGACATGGCGGGCGAGCCCGGCGCTGCCGACATCGTCGTCAGCGGGCCCGACACGCTGGACGCCGCGCGCGCGTGCTCCGGTGAGCGGATCGCTCTCGCGCTGCGGCCGTTGGGCGGGCGGTTTCCACAGGCACCGGCCGGCTTCGCCGACTACGCGGTGGAGGTACCGGGGCAGGGGGACCGGTTCGCGCCGTACGCGCCCGTCGATCCGGAGGCGGCGGCGCTGATCGTGGCCGGGGCGGAGTTCACGGGGGCGGAGGTCGTGGAGCGGGCCGGGGCGGATGCGGTGGGGTTCGGGCTTACGGGGCCGGGGTCCCGGTTGCTGTCGGGGCTGGGGTACGACACGTGGGACGGGGTCAGCGCGGGGTTGTACTCGCCGCTCGCCACCGGAGGGTCTGTTGTCCTGTGCCGGCACCTGGGACAGGTGTCCGAGGGCGCGTTGGCCAAGCGGATCGAGGATGAGCGGGTCACGGCCACGCGCCGCGCGTAGGGGGTGCGCTTCGGCTGCCGCCCCGGCGTTCATTCGTTCGGTCCATCAGCGGCCACCCCGAGCCCGGCTTACGCGTCATGGTCGTAGGAGCACGTGCCCCCAACGACCATCGAGGGCTCATTGGTGCGCGGAATGCATGACATTCCTGCCGAACGTATGCAGCTCCTGACTGTTCCACAGGAGTCGTACGCCTACGACACAAATCGCGGCCGGCTTGCCGAGCCGGACGCCGTCACGGCGGAAAAGCCGGTTCGGGATGATCCTTCACCCCGCCCCCCGTACCCACTTTTCGCGGCAACACGGCCGCCCGGGTACTGGCGGGTAAAGCGCTTGCCAAGTCGGCGGTCTTTAGTTCAAGAAAATGGGTGGATTGCCCAGGTGTAGGGACGTGGAATTTGTCACCGTCGTCGCTTGACGCCCAACTGGACGGATAGTGTGAGCGATCCGGTGCGTCAGGACACGTGTCGTGTGCACACCGGTAGACCGAGAGACCCGAGCGCCTTGGAGGGGGAAAGGCGCCGCGTGGCCCCGACGGAGGATGCAGAACCGTGGACGCGCAAGGCCGTGGGCGGGCGGACGACATCGACCCCGCAGACCAGTGGGTGCTCAACCCGAGCACCGGCGAATACGAACTGCGACTGACTCCCTCCGCACCGCAATCAGCGGTCCCGGGACCTCGTCGAGCCACACCTGCCAACGCGGGTGCGGGACGCGGGCGTTCGGCGGCTCCGGAGCGGGAGCGCGAGCAGGAACGAGAGACGCACGCGGTGCCCGGTACGCCCGGGCAGGTACCGCCGCCGAGACGGCGTCGCGGTGTGCCCGAGGAGCCGCTGCCCGGGCGGCGCCGCTCGCGGGCCCCGGAGAAGAAGAAGTCGAAGGCCAAGAAGGTGGTGCTCTGGACGGGCGGGACCATGGCCTTCGTCCTGGTGGCCGCCACGACGGCCGGCTACTTCTACCTCAAGCACCTTGAGGGCAACGTCCAGACGACGGACGTCGGTACGGCGGGCAAGGCCGGCTTCAGCAAGGACGAGGCCTTCAACATCCTCATCATCGGCACGGACAAGCGCACCGGTGCGGGCAACGAGGCCTACGGCGACGCGGGCAGCGTCGGGCACGCGGACACGACGATCCTGCTGCACGTCTCCAAGGACCGGACGAACGCGACCGCGCTGAGCATTCCGCGTGACCTGATCGTCGACGTCCCGGACTGTCCGACCGTGCAGAAGGACGGGTCCGAGAAGATCATCACCGGCACCCAGAACGTCCGCTTCAACACCAGCCTCGGGCAGGACGAGCGCGACCCTGGCTGCACCATGCGCACGGTGAAGGAGCTCACCGGTATCTCGCCGGACCACTTCATGATGGCCGACTTCAACGCCGTGAAGACGCTGACGACGGCGGTGGGCGGCGTCGAGGTCTGCGTGACCAAGGCCGTCAACGACAAGGACTCGAAGCTGAAGCTGCCCGCCGGCAAGTCGACGGTCGAGGGAGAGCAGGCCCTCGCCTTCGTCCGTACGCGGCACAGCTTCGGCAACCAGGGCGACCTGGACCGGATCAAGGTGCAGCAGCAGTTCCTCAGCTCACTGATGCGCAAGATGGCCTCCAGCGACACCCTGACCGACCCGGCCAAGCTGCTGAAGCTCGCCGAGGCGGCCACCAAGGCGCTGACCGTGGACACCGGCCTCGGCAAGGTCTCCACGCTCAAGGATGTCGCGTTGGAGCTGAAGAAGGTGCCGACGAAGAACATCACCTTCCTGACCGTGCCGGTCATCGACAACCCGGCGGACGGCGTAGTCCGCAAGACAGTGATCGTCAACCCGACAACCGCTCCCCAGGTCTTCGACTCGATCATCAACGACGTGTCGTTCACCGCCGTCAAGCAGCAGAAGGCGAAGGAGGCGGCCGCAGTCGCCGCCCGCCTCAAGGGCACCAAGTCCGAGGCCTCCGAGGTGCGGGTGCGGATCCTGAACGGCGGCGCCCCCTCCGGCTCCGCACAGGCGGTTCTCAACTACCTGCAGAATGATGAGGGCGTGACGAAGTCCGAGAACGCGGGCAACGCTCCGGCGGAGCTCGCGAAGACGACGTTGGAGTACGCGCCCGAGCAGGCCGACCAGGCCCGGCGGCTGGCCGCCATCATGGGGCTGTCCGGTTCGGCGATGAAGCCCGGCAAGAGTGTGACGAACTCCCAGGGGCTGCCCACCATGACGCTGACCGTGGGCAAGGACTTCAAGGGGGCCGGCGTCTCGCTCACCGCGCCGGCGAAGGCACCGACCGTGGAGGGACAGTCCACGGCGAACAAGGTGCAGTGCGCCAGCTGAGCATTTCGCATTGATCAATGGGCATCTGCGCCAGATGTTTTTGGTGCGCCGGTTGACCTGACAGGCCTGCCTTGCGTCTTACCGGACGCGAGGCAGGCCTGTTCAACGGCGGCGCAAGGGTGGGGAGGCAGGGGAATGACGCAGAGCAGTGTGCATGGGGAGGGGACGCGACCTGGCGTCCGGCCCACTCGGGTTCCGGGGCAGAGAGACGGCTCACACGAGCAGGAGAGCGACTCCGGCGAAGGCGACAGCAGTGGCGGAACCGGCAGCGGTCGCGGTGGTCCAGCGGAAAGACAGCGGCGGCCGGGCAAGCGCAAGGTGCTGCGCTGGTCGGCGGCGACCCTCTCGCTGCTGATCCTCGCCACCGCCGGCGTCGGATACCTGTACTACGAGCACCTGAACAGCAACATCCAGAAGGGCAAGCGCACCAGCGGCGACTCCAAGGCGCGGAAGACCGAGGCGAACGCGGCCGGGCAGACTCCGCTGAACATCCTGCTGATCGGCTCGGACAGCCGTAACTCCGACGCCAACGTGTCCCTGGGCGGTGACAGGGCCAACCGCGGCAACCCGCCCTTGGGCGACGTCCAGATGCTGGTCCACCTCTCGGCCGACCGCAAGAGCGCGGCCGTGGTGAGCATCCCGCGCGACACCCGCGTCGACATACCGAAGTGCACGGACCCCGACACCGGTGAGAAGTTCGCGGCGACCAACGACATCATCAACACCTCGCTGGCCCGGGGCGGCGCCGGCTGCACGCTGGCCACCTGGCAGAACCTCACCGGGGTCTACATCGACCACTGGATGACGATCGACTTCGCGGGCGTGGTGAAGATGGCCGACGCCATCGGCGGTGTCGAGGTCTGTGTGAGGCAGAGCGTGTGGGACCGCCCCCTGCCCGATGTGTCCGGCGGCTCCGGGCTCAAGCTCACGGCCGGCAAGCACAAGGTCAAGGGCAAGCAGGCGCTGCAGTGGCTGCGTACCCGGCATGCCTTCTACAGCGACCTGGGGCGCGCCAAGGCCCAGCACATGTACATGAACTCGATGATCCGCACGCTGAAGGCGCAGAACGTCTTCACGGACGCGGGGCGGCTGACCGGTCTGGCCGAGGCGGCCACCAAGTCCCTGACGGTGTCCGAGGAGCTCGGTACGGTCAAGAAGCTGTACGACCTGGGCATGCAGCTCAAGTCGGTGCCGACCGACCGCCTCACGATGACGACGATCCCGACCGTCGAGGACCCGCAGAACGCGAACCATCTGGTGCCGGCCGGCGACGACGCCGAGCAGGTGTGGACGATGCTCCGCGACGACATCGCCTTCGACGACAAGGGCGGCGCCACGGCGACGAAGGCTCCGACGGCCGCGGCCTCGGCCACGGCCTCGACGGACCCGGCGGCCGATCCCGGGAAGATCGGCGTGCTCGTGCAGAACGGCACCCGGACGGCCACCCTCGCCGCGGTCGGCCGTCGGGCGACCGCGATCAGCGCGATCCTCTCGGCCAAGGGCTTCACCAACGCGGCGGCGGACACGTCCGGTTCACTCTCCGTGGAGAAGACGGTCGTGCACTACCCGAGCGCCGACCTGGCGGGCGACGCCCAGCTCGTCGCCAAGTCCCTGGGGATTCCGGCGAGTTCGGTGAAGAAGTCGACGGACGTCTCCGGTGTGACGGTGACCGTGGGCGCCGACTGGCGCGAGGGCAACGCGTATCCGAAGCAGGAGGCTCCGAAGGCCGGCCAACTGCCCGCCACCGCCGACAAGGTGGTCGGTTCGGACACCGGCGCGTGCATGGACGTGTACTCGCCCTACCGCTGGTAGACGGCCGCCGCACCGGTTGTGGGAAAACGAGTTGGGGCCTGCTGTCAGTCACTGACGGCAGGCCCCAACTCATTGTCTTTCAGGCCGCGTTCGCGCCGTCCAGTACCGCCGGCCGACGGGCCGCGATCACCTTGCGGGCAAGCGACTTCGGGCTCGTCAGGAAACCCCAGCCCCAGCACATGTGCATGGTGGCGAGGGCGACGGGGATCTGCAGGCGAGCCTTCAGCGAGAGTCCCTTGCCCGCCGGGACCGAGCCCGCCGCGATGGCCGCGAGGTAGCCGCCGGGCACCAGGAAGGCCCATGGCGTCAGTACGGCGCCCAGCAGCACGCCCGCCGCTATCGCGACCACGGCGGTGGGCGGGGCGAGGTAGCGCAGGTTGATGGAGCCCTCGTGGTAGCGGGCCACGACATGGCGCCAGCGGCCGTAGTCCTTGTACTGCTTGGCCAGCGCGCGCACGGAGGGCCTGGGCCGGTACGACACCCGCAGCTCGGGCGAGAACCAGATGAGGCCGCCCGCCTCCCGGATGCGGAAGTTCAGCTCCCAGTCCTGGGCGCGGATGAACTCCACGTTGTAGCCGCCCTGTTGCTCGAGAGCGGCCCGTCGGAAGACACCCAGGTACACGGTCTCGGCGGGCCCGGCCACGCCTCCCGTGTGGAAGGCGGCGTTGCCGACCCCGATCTTCGAGGTCATCGCGGCGGCCACCGCGTGCTCCCAGGCGTTCTCACCCTCGGCGTGCATGATCCCGCCGACGTTCTGCGCGCCGGTCTCGTCGAGGAGACGTACGGCGGTCGCGATGTAGTCGGGCGAGAGCATGCCGTGCCCGTCGACGCGTACGACGACGGGGTGGCGGGAGGCCTTGATCGCGGCGTTCAGCGCGGCGGGCGTACGGCCGGTCGGGTTGGGGACCGTGTGGACGCGCTTGTTCGTGCCGGCCGTTTCGCGTACCAGTTCGGCGGCGATCTCGTCCGTGCGGTCCTTGGAGGGACCGAGGGCGATGACGACCTCCATCTCACCGGCGTACTCCTGGGCGAGGATCGCTTGGACGGCTCCGCGCAGATGCCGCTCCTCGTCGAGGACGGGCATGATCACGGACACGGCGGGCAGCTGCACGTCGGGCTTGGCGTTCATAGGGGGCTCACGTTACCGCGAACGGGGGACACCGACGCGCGCCGCCCGCTCCCTGACCCGGGCCGCAGATCGTACGGCCCTACGGTGCTCACGGATCCCACGTTCGGCCCACTCCCCCTCCCCCGGTCTGCCTTCGCGGAGGTGTTCCCCCATGCCCGCATCCCCCGCATCCCCTCGCTCCCCCGGTTCCCCGCAGCGCCGGCCACGGCCGTCGTCCGGGCGCCCGCGTCCCCCCGTACGGCGGAAGAAGCCCCGTTGGGCCATGCGGGCGGTGACGACGCTGTCCGTCGTGGTGCTCGCCGCGGCCGGGATCGGGCACGCGGTGGTCACCAGCCTCGACGCCGACATCGCCCGGGTCGACCCCTTCAAGGACATGAAGAACCGTCCGCGGGCCGGTCACGGTATGAACGTGCTGCTGGTCGGCACCGACAGCCGGGAGAAGATCAGTGAGGCCGAGCGGCGCAAGTACCGGCTCGGCGGCGCGCCCTGCCACTGCACCGACACGATGATGATCGTGCACATCTCGGAGGACCGGGAGCGGGCGAGTGTGGTCAGCCTGCCCCGCGACTCGTACGCCGTGACGCCCCCGCACACCGACCAGATCACCGGGAACCGGCACGGCGGACACGTCATCAAGCTGAACGCGGCGTACGCGGAGGGCGGCCCGAACCTCACCGTGCGGACGGTGGAGCACATGACGCACGTGAAGATCGACCACTACCTGGAGATCGACTTCACCAGCTTCATGAAGACGGTGGACGTGCTGGGCGGAGTCGAGATCTGTACGCCGAAGCCGCTGAAGGACTTGTACACCGGGCTGAACCTGACGTCCGGGGAGCATGAGCTGAACGGTGGGGAGGCGTTGCAGTACGTGCGTTCGCGGCACGCCGACGGGTCCTCCGACCTGGGGCGGATGCAGCGGCAGCAACGTTTCATGGGGTCGCTGATGGCGCAGTCCACGTCGTCCGGGGTGCTGCTGAACCCGATGAAGTTCCGGGACATCACCCGGGCGGTCCTCGGGTCGGTGCGGGCGGACAAGGAGTTCGGTACGGGTGAGCTGCTGGACCTCGGGCGGGCCATGCGGAACTTCTCCCCGTCGTCGTCCGAGTTCACGACCGTGCCGATCGGGCGGATGGGGTACGCCGTGAAGGGCATCGGTTCGACGTTGAAGTGGGACGACGCGAAGGCGGGGCGGTTGTTCCGGGCGCTGCGTGAGGACGAGCCGTTGTCGGTGCGCAAGGGCGGGGGCGGCGGCGGTAAGGGCGGGGCGCCGGTGCGGGTGGAGGTGGCGCCGCAGCAGATCCGCGTCCAGGTCGAGAACGGGACGCGCACGGTGGGGCTGGGGCGGACGGTGGATCGCGCGCTGGCCGCGACGGGGTTCCGGACGACCCGGGTGCCGGTGAACGCGCGGGTGCGAGGGGCGACGGTACGGACGGTGATCGCGTACGACCCCCGGTGGGACCGGTCCGCGAGGTCGCTGGCGGCGGCGTTGCCGGGGAGTTCGCTGCGGGTCGTGCGGGGACAGGGGGCGGTGCTGAAGGTGACCGTCGGAACGGATTATCAGGGGGTACGGAAGGTCCGGGTCGGGGAGTTCGGGGTGACCACGGGGGATGAGGTGGGGTGTCGGTGAGTCGGCGAGGCCGGTGCGGCCCAGGTCGGTTTTCCCACCCAGCCACCCGTTTCCGGTCCGCCGAACAGTGGATCTCTGACCCCTGACCTCAGTCGTCCAGGCCCTCCGCCGCTCTTCTTTCCCTCAGCTCCATGATCGCTCGCCGCCGCGCCAACCGGTGCGTGCGGCGGATCTGGGCCTCCTGACAGCGGCGCTCGTCGCGTTCCGTCTCCGGGAGGACCGGCGGGACGACACGCGGCTTGCCCTCGGCGTCGACCGCCGCGAAGACAAGGTACGCCGAGCCGACCTGTGTCGCCGGTGTCGACTCGTTCCAGCGCTCGGCGAGGACCCGTACCCCGACCTCCATCGAGGTCCGGCCGGTCCAGTTGACCTGAGCCTTCACATGGACCAGGTCGCCCACCCTGACCGGCTCCAGGAACGCCATCTCGTCCATCGACGCCGTGACCGCGGGCCCGCCGCTGTGCCGGCCGGCCACCGCGCCCGCCGCGTCGTCGACCAGTTTCATGATCACGCCGCCGTGCACCGTACCCAGGAGGTTGGTGTCGGCGTTCGTCATGATGTGGCTGAGGGTGGTCCGGGAGGCGGAGGTCGGCTTGCCCGGAGGCGCGTCCTCTGCCCCGGTGGCCTGGTCTGTCATGGCGTCCACCCTATGCGGGACGTACACCTGGGCGATTTGTGTCAGCTTGGCAACAGCAGTGCTCCTAATTTCCTACGACCCTTGTATAGGGCATGGCCCGGCACTGCACACTGGTCCGCATGAACGATTGGCCAGGCGCGTGGTCCGACGACAACCGCGACAACCGCTACGGACGCGGCAGCGCGAACGCACAGCCCGAGAGTGCGCGCGTGATGCGGCAGGTCCAGCGCGGCCAAGGCGGCCCGGGTGGCCAGCACCCGGCCGCCCCGCCGTACGGCGGCGGGGTGCCGCAGCAGCAGCCGTACGCCGGTGACCAGGGACAGGGACGGGGACAGGACCCTTATGGCAACGGCTACGACAGCGGGTACAACACCGGCCAGGTCTACGGCGGCGCCCCGAATACCGGTGGGTCGGACGGCGGACCCGGCGGGCCCGGCGCGATGAGTGGCCCCCGTCCCGCCCCGAACTGGCGCAAGCGGATCAAGTGGACCGCGATCACGGTGGTCACGCTGCTGGTCGTGGTGTCCGTCGGTACGTACTTCTGGGCCGACGGCAAGCTGAACCGCCAGGTCGACCTGTCCAAGGTCATCGACCGGCCGGACGGCGGCAAGGGCACCAACTATCTGATCGTCGGTTCCGACAGCCGTGAGGGCATGTCGGCCGAGGAGAAGAAGGCCCTGCACACCGGGTCCGCCGAGGGCAAGCGCACCGACTCGATGATGATCCTGCACACCGGCGACAACGGCCCGACGCTGATCTCCCTCCCGCGTGACTCGGATGTGGAGATCCCGACGTTCGTGGGCTCCGAGTCCGGCAAGACGTACAAGGGCACCGGCAAGCACACCAAGCTGAACGCGGCGTACGCGACGGACGGGCCCGAACTGCTCGTCCGTACCGTCGAGTTCAACACGGGCCTGCGTATCGACCACTACGTGGAGATCGGCTTCGCCGGCTTCGCGAACATCGTGGACGCGGTCGGCGGGGTGGAGCTCACCATCCCCAAGGGCGGGATGAAGGACACGAAGTCCGGCGCCAACTTCACGGCGGGCAAGCAGACCCTCAACGGCGAGCAGGCCCTGGCCTTCGTCCGTACCCGGTACGCCCTCGCGGGCAGCGACCTCGACCGGACGAAGAACCAGCAGAAGTTCCTCGCGGCCCTGGCGAGCCAGACCGCGACGCCGAGCACGATCCTGAACCCCTTCAAGCTGTACCCGACGATGAGCGCGGGCCTCGACACCCTGATCGTCGACAAGGACATGGGCCTGTTCGACCTGGGCGACATGTTCTGGGCGATGAAGGGCGTCACGGGCGGCGACGGCAAGTCCATGAACATGCCGATCTCGGGCTCGACCGGCGGCAACCTCGTCTGGGACAAGACGAAGGTGAAGACGCTGGTGACCGAACTGAAGAACGACGACACGGTCACCGTCTCCGGCAACTGAGCACAGCGACCGGCCCCACGGCAAAACCGTTCGCCCCTGCCCGATCCATCGGGCAGGGGCGAACGGGCGTTCGTGCCGGGCTACCGGGCTACGGCAGGTTGCGGGCCATCACGATCCGCTGGACCTGGTTCGTGCCTTCATAAATCTGGGTGATCTTGGCGTCGCGCATCATGCGCTCGACCGGGTAGTCGCGGGTGTAGCCGTAGCCGCCCAGCAGCTGGACCGCGTCCGTGGTGACCTCCATCGCCACGTCCGACGCGAAGCACTTCGCCGCCGCACCCTGGAAGGTGAGGTCCTTGTCGCCGCGCTGGGACTTGGCCGCCGCCGCGTACGTCAGCTGCCGGGCCGCCTCGATCTTCATCGCCATGTCGGCGAGCATGAACTGGATGCCCTGGAAGTCGGCGATCGGCTTGCCGAACTGCTTGCGCTCCTTGACGTACCCCTTGGCGTAGTCGAGGGCGCCCTGCGCGATGCCCAGCGCCTGCGCGGCGATCGTGATGCGGGTGTGGTCCAGGGTCTGCATCGCGGTGGCGAAGCCGGTGCCCTCGTCGCCGATCATGCGGTCGGCCGGGATACGGACGTTGTCGAGGTAGACCTCGCGGGTCGGGCTGCCCTTGATGCCGAGCTTCTTCTCCGGGGCGCCGAAGGAGACTCCCTCGTCGGACTTCTCGACGACGAACGCCGAGATGCCCTTGCTGCGCTTGGTGGGGTCGGTCACGGCCATCACCGTGTAGTACTCGGACTCGCCCGCGTTGGTGATCCAGCGCTTCACGCCGTTGAGGACGTAGAAGTCGCCGTCACGGACCGCCCTCGTCTTCATGCCGGCCGCGTCCGAGCCCGCGTCGGGCTCCGAGAGGCAGTACGAGAACATGCCCTCGCCCTTGGCGAGGGGCGTCATGTACTTCTTCTTCAGCTCCTCCGAGCCGGACAGGATCACGGGCAGGGAGCCGAGCTTGTTCACCGCCGGGATCAGGGACGAGGAGGCGCACACCCGCGCGACCTCCTCGATCACGATCACGGTCGCCAGCGCGTCCGCGCCCGCGCCGCCGTACGACTCCGGTACGTGCACGGCGTGCAGGTCGTTGGCCACCAGCGCGTCATGGGCCTCGCGGGGGAAGCGGGCTTCCTCGTCCACCACCGCGGCGTACGGCAAGATCTTCGCCTCGGCCAGGGAGCGGATCGCGTCACGGAGCATGTCGTGCTCCTCCGACGGGCGGTACAGGTCGAAATCAGCCGATCCGGCCAAGGTCTCTCACGCTCCAAAGACGCTGTGTGACTGACGCTAACTACCGTTAAGTAACCCAGTAGGTAATCCAAATTTTAAGGGCCTGCCCACCCCAGTGATACGTGAGCTTGGCGACAGGGCGGAATTCCGGGGGGATTCTGCCCGGTGAAGGACCGCAACAGCCCCTGCCAGCCCCCATCCGGCCCCGTCAGGCCCACGACTATGCTCGCCATCGCACACACGACCACCCCCAGGCCACACCCCAGGAGCACCCATGGCTCTCAAGATCACCGTGATCGGCACCGGATATCTCGGGGCCACCCACGCCGCTGCCATGGCCGAGCTCGGTTTCGAGGTGCTGGCGCTGGATGTCGTGGAGGAGAAGATCGACCTGCTGCGGCGCGCGCAGGCCCCCATGTACGAGCCCGGACTCGAAGAGCTGCTGCGCAAGCATGTCGCGGGGATCGAGGGGTCCACCGGGCGGCTGCGCTTCACCATGGACTGGACCGAGGTCGCCGCCTTCGGCGACATCCACTTCGTCTGCGTGAACACCCCGCAGAAGCACGGCGAGTACGCCTCCGACATGTCGTACGTCGACGCCGCGATCGAGTCCCTCGCCCCGCACCTCACCTCACCCACCCTCGTCGTCGGCAAGTCCACCGTGCCCGTCGGTTCGGCGGACCGGCTGGCCCGGACGATCTCCGGGCTGGCGCCGGCCGGCGCGGACGCCGAGCTGGCCTGGAACCCGGAGTTCCTGCGTGAGGGCTTCGCCGTCCAGGACACGCTGCACCCCGACCGGCTCGTGGTCGGCGTACGGAGCGAGCGGGCCGAGAAGCTGCTGCGCGAGGTGTACGCCACGCCGATCGCGGAGGGGACGCCGTTCGTCGTCACCGACTTCCCGACCGCCGAGCTGGTGAAGACGTCCGCGAACTCGTTCCTGGCCACCAAGATCTCGTTCATCAACGCGATGGCGGAGGTCTGCGAGGCCGCCGACGGGGATGTGGCGAAGCTCGCCGAGGCGATCGGGTACGACGACCGGATCGGCAAGAAGTTCCTGCGGGCCGGGATCGGCTTCGGGGGCGGGTGCCTGCCCAAGGACATCCGGGCGTTCATGGCGCGCGCCGGTGAGCTGGGCGCGGACCAGGCGCTGACCTTCCTGCGCGAGATCGACTCGATCAACATGCGCCAGCGCGGCCAGATGGTGGAGCTGGCCCGGCAGGCGCTGGGCGGCGGCCCGTTCCTCGGGAAGCGGGTCGCGGTGCTCGGCGCCACCTTCAAGCCCGACTCGGACGACGTCCGCGACTCGCCGGCCCTCAACGTCGCCGGGCAGATCCACCTCCAGGGCGGCCAGGTGACGGTCTACGACCCGAAGGGCATGGCCAACGCACGCAAGGTCTTCCCGACCCTCGCGTACGCCGACACGGCCCTGGAGGCGGTCCGGGGCGCCGACGCCGTACTCCACCTGACGGAGTGGCGGGAGTTCCGCGAGCTGGACCCGGCGGTGCTGGGCGAGGCGGTGGCCCACCGGCTGGTCCTGGACGGGCGCAACGCCCTCGACCCGCAGGTGTGGCGGAAGGCCGGCTGGACGTATCGGGCGATGGGGCGGCCCACCGCCTGACAGGCTGCTTACGCCTGACGGCTGCTTCCGGCCGACGGGCCGCTTCCGCCCGACGGGCCGCTTCCGCCCGACGGACCGCTTCCGCCCGACGGACCGCTTACGGCTGACGGACCGCTTACGGCTGGCGGAGTCCGGCCCCGGAAAGGACGCCGGTCCGGCCGAGGCTCAGTCGGCCGGACCGGCGCCTGCCCCATTCTCCACATCCCGGCCACCCTTCGGGACCCGCATCCCAAATCCCGGGCGGCCACCGCGCGCGGGCCCCCTACTTCGCGCGATAGCGCCGCATCTTCGCGCGCGCCCCGCACACCGACATGGAGCACCAGCGGCGGCGCCCGGCCGGGCTGCGGTCGTAGTAGGCCCAGTGGCACTCGGGCAGCTCACAGGCCTTCAGGCGCAGCCAGGTGCCGTCGGTGAGCGCCTCCGCGACGGCCGCCGCCACGCGGGAGAGCAGCGGGCCCTCCTCGGCGGCGGTCAGGCGGGCCGAGCCGTCCCGTTCGTCGACGGTCACCAACAGCGGGGTGCGGGACAGCAGTTGGCCCAGGGGCGTGACGACGTCGTGCGGTGGATGCCCGGCGTGGGCGAGGCAGACGGCCCGCAGGGACTCCCGCAGCTCCTTCACGGCCGCCAGTTCCGCTTCGGCGATCTCCGCGATGCCGAACGCGGTACGCGCCTCGGCCGTGTCCAGCGCGTCCCGGCCCGATTCCAGGTCCCTGGTGTTCACCAGGGCCTCCACGAGGGCCAGCCCCCCGGGCGCGTTCTCGCTCATACGGGCGAGATTACCTCCTCGCGTTACCTCCTATGCAGGGGCATCCGGTAACCGTTAACGTAAGAGCCGTTACCTCATGAGCCGGGTCAACCGGTAACAACGGGGTACCCGGAACGCCGGAGAGCGACAGAGAGCACCGAGCAGGAAATCGACGGAGGAACCCATGCCCATCGCCAAGTTCGACCAGGTCGTCCTGGACTGCCCCGACCCCGGCGCCCTCGCCGCCTTCTACGCCGGGCTGCTGGGCGGCACCCCCGAGGTCCAGGAGGACTGGGTCGACCTGCGGGTCCCGGACGGGCCGGGCCTGGCCTTCCAGGCCGCCCCGGGTTACGTACCGCCGAAGTGGCCGTCGCCCGAGGCCTCGCAGCAGTTCCATCTGGACGTGACCGTGACCGACCTGGACGCGGCCGAGCGGGAGGTGCTCGCGCTGGGCGCGAAGCCGCTGGACACGGAGGACCGGGCCCGCTCCTTCAGGGTTTACGCGGACCCGGCGGGGCACCCGTTCTGCCTCTGCGCGGGCTGAACAGGCACGACGGATGCGCTAGACGTAACGACCGGAGGAACCCATGACGCCCGTAGCCCGTTTCCGTACCGTCGTCCTCGACTGTCCCGACCCGCACGCGCTGGCCCGTTTCTACGCGCGGGTCCTCGGCGGTACGCCCGCGGAGGAGGAGCCCGAGTGGGTCGTGCTCCACGTCCCCGGCGGGCCGCGGCTTGCCTTCCAGCAGGCGCCCGGGTACGCCCCGCCCGAGTGGCCGCGGGCCGATCACGGCTCCCAGCAGTTCCACCTCGACCTGGACGCCGGCTCCACCTGGGCGGAGCTGGACGCGGCCCAGGAGGCGGTTCTCGCGCTGGGCGCCCGCCCGCTGGACCTGGACGACCAGGACGGGAAGCGGGACTTCAGGGTGTACGCCGATCCGGCGGGGCATCCGTTCTGCCTCTGCCGGATCGAGCACCCCTGAACAGGCGGGTCAGCCGTCCAGCTCCGCGATCCGTGCCGTGGACGGCTCCCGGCGTTGCTGGGCCGCCTTGGCCGTGAAGTCGGCGCTGCGCAGGACTCGCTGGACGTTTCCCCAGGTGAGGAGCCCGATGTCGGGTTCGGTCCAGCCTCGGCGCAGGAGTTCGGCGATCAGGTTCGGGTAGCAGGAGGCGTCGCCGAGTTCCTGCGGGTGGGCGCTGCCGGAGTCGTACGTGCCGGACAGGCCGACGCACTCCGGGCCCGCGACCGCACGGACGTGGTCGATGTGGTCGGCGACGTCACGGACGGAAGGCCCGGTCTGCTCGGCCGTCAGCGGCACCAGGCACAGGCCCATGGCCACGCCCAGCTCGGCGAGCGTCTCGTCGGGGAGGTTGGTGGGGTGGGGGCGCAGAGCGCGGGCCGCGGAGCGGGTGCACAGGACCGGCGCCTTGGAGATCGTGACCACCCGGCTGATGGTGGCCGCCGAGGCGCCCGAGAGGTCGGCCAGCACGCCGAGCCGGTTCATCTCGCGGACCACCTCCTCGCCGAACCGGGTGAGCCCGGCCTCGCTCGCCCAGGACGTACCGGCGAGGGTGAGCACGCGCAGGCCCAGGGAGTGCAGGACGCGCAGGATGCCGATCGAGTCGTCGAGCGCGGCCGCGGCGGCGGGCCCGAGGACGACAGCGACCCGTCCGCAGTTGCGGGCGTCGGTGACCTGCCCGGCGGTGCCCGCGAGGCGCAGCCCCTCGGGGTGGCTCCGAGCGACCGTCTTCACCAGGTCGAGCTGCTCCAGGGTGGCGCCGACGGCCCGGTCCCCGGCGAGCCCCTCCGGCAGGTGCAGCGCCCAGAACAGCGCGCCCACGTGGCCGCGTCGCATCCGGGGCACATCGGTGTCGACGGTGCCCTCACCGAGTTCCAGGTCGTACCAGGAGAGGTGCCGCAGCGCCCAGGGCAGCCCGCTGTAGCCGTCGGCGACGGGGTGCTCGGCGAGGAGGGCGTGGGCACGGTCGAGGGGGGCGGCGGTGTCCGGGCCGGAAAGGGCGGAGAAGCCGAGCTCCGTCGCCCCGTCGTCGTGGGGGTGGTCGTCGGGCTCCGGCAAGGGAACGGGCGGAGGCAGCTGCGGGTCGAGTCTTCCGACCTCGGCTGTGGTGTGCAGTTCGTCCTGCAGGTCGGCCATGACGGGCTCCGTACGTCGTGATCTACCTCGTGATCGCAATACGGTCACCGTCGCACGGAGGCGGGGGGCCTTCCTGGTGGGTGGGGCGTTCGGGGGTACGCCGGGCCCGGGGTGCGCGGGGTGAGCCCGATCCGCGACAGACACGGTCCGCCTCGACGCGAGGCAGCCGGGGCGCCGGAGTGGTCGCCGTCCGTCATGGATCCGCGCGATGCCCGTCGGCACGGCGTGAACAGCCCCGACGGCGGCCCCGACGCCGTCGGGACCGGGGAGGGGCAGGCCGGTCCGGGGCGGCAGAACCTGAGCCCTGCCGTGGCCCGGGGACATCGGCGCCCCCTCAGCCGTCCAGGTCCGCCGGCGTGGCGTTGGAGGGCCCCCGCCGCCCCCGCTCCTCCCGGGCCACGTCCTCCGCCGCGCCCAGCACCCGTACCGCGTTGCCCCAGGTCAGCTTGGCGAGGTCGGTCTTCGACCAGGACCGGTCCAGCAGCTCGGCGATGAGGTTCGGGTATCCGGAGACGTCGCTGAGGCCGTCCGGGGTGAACGCCGTGCCGTCGTAGTCGCCGCCGATGCCCAGGTGGTCGATGCCGGCCACCTCGCGCATGTGGTCCAGGTGGTCGGCGACCGTCGAGACCGTGGCGACCGGGCGCGGGTTCGTCTCCTCGAAGGCGCGGTGGACCTTCATCGCCTCGGGGGTCGTGGCCAGGTGGTGCAAGCCGTGGGCGCGCATGTTGTCGTCCGCGGCGGCCGTCCAGTCGACTGCGGCCTGGAGGACGAACTTCGGTACGAACGTCACCATGGCCATCCCGCCGTTGCCGGGCAGGCGTTCCAGCACGTCGTCGGGAATGTTGCGTGGGTGGTCGCACACCGCGCGCGAGGAGGAGTGGGAGAAGATCACCGGCGCGACGGACGTGTCCAGCGCGTGCCGCATCGTCGTCGCGGCGACATGCGAGAGGTCGACCAGCATGCCGAGGCGGTTCATCTCCCGGACCACCTCGCGGCCGAACTCCGACAGCCCGCCGACGCCCGGTTCGTCCGTCGCCGAGTCCGCCCACGCCACGTTGTCGTTGTGGGTGAGGGTCAGGTAGCGCACGCCCAGTTCGTACAACCCCCGCAGGGTGCCGAGGGAGTTGGCGATCGAGTGACCGCCCTCGGCGCCCATGAGGGAGGCGATACGGCCCTCACGCCGGCCCGCCTCCATGTCGGCGGCGGTGAGCGCGGGCCGCAGGTCGTTGCCGTACCGCGCGATCAACTGACGTACGCAGTCGATCTGTTCGAGGGTCGCCGGCACCGGGTCGGGCAGGTCCGAGCGGACGTACACCGACCAGTACTGCGCGCCGACCCCGCCCTCCCGAAGGCGCGGGATGTCCGTGTGCAGGTGGGCGTGCTGGGCGGTGGCGATGTCGCGGGCGTCGAGGTCGTAGCGGACCTGTTCGCGCAGCGCCCACGGGAGGTCGTTGTGGCCGTCGACGACCGGGAACTCGCGCAGGAGTTCCCGGGCCTGCTCCAGGGAGCTCACGGACGTCACTTCCCGAAGCCGAAGCCGCTGCCGCCGCCCGCGCCGCTGTCGACCTTGGCGCGCAGCCGCTTGCCCTTCTCGGTGGCCTGGTCGTTCAGCTCCTGCTGGAACTCCCGCATCCGGCCGAGGAGTTCCTCGTCGTGCGTGGCGAGGATGCGGGCCGCCAGCAGGCCCGCGTTGCGCGCGCCACCGACCGAGACCGTGGCGACCGGGACACCGGCCGGCATCTGCACGATCGACAGCAGCGAGTCCATGCCGTCGAGGTACTTGAGGGGGACCGGGACGCCGATCACCGGGAGCGGGGTCACCGACGCGAGCATGCCGGGCAGGTGGGCCGCGCCGCCCGCGCCCGCGATGATCGCCTTCAGCCCGCGCCCGTCGGCCTGCTCGCCGTACGTGATCATCTCGCGCGGCATGCGGTGCGCGGACAGGACGTCGACCTCGTACGCGATCTCGAACTCGTCCAGGGCCTGGGCGGCGGCCTCCATGACGGGCCAGTCGGAGTCGGAACCCATGACGATGCCCACGAGGGGGCCTGCACCGGGTTCTGCAACGGGGCTCATTCGGTGATCGTGCCTCTCAGATAGCCGGCTGCGTGACGGGCGCGCTCCAGCACGTCGTCCAGGTCGTCGCCGTAGGTGTTGACGTGGCCGACCTTGCGGCCGGGCTTCACGTCCTTGCCGTACATGTGGATCTTCAGCTGGGGGTCGCGGGCCATGCAGTGCAGGTACGCGGAGTACATGTCGGGGAAGTCGCCGCCGAGGACGTTCGCCATGACCGTCCACTTCGCGCGCGGCCGCGGGTCGCCGAGGGGGAGGTCGAGGACCGCGCGGACGTGGTTGGCGAACTGGCTGGTGATCGCACCGTCCTGGGTCCAGTGGCCCGAGTTGTGCGGACGCATCGCCAGTTCGTTGACGAGGATGCGACCGTCCCGGGTCTCGAACAGTTCGACGGCCAGGTGGCCGACCACGCCGAGTTCCTTGGCGATGCGCAGGGCCAGTTCCGTGGCCTGGAGGGTCAGCTCCTCCGCGATGCCGGGCGCCGGGGCGATGACGGTGTCGCACACGCCGTCGACCTGCTGCGACTCGACGACCGGGTACGCGACGGCCTGGCCGTGCGGGGAGCGGACGACGTTCGCCGCCAGTTCCCGTACGAAGTCGACCTTCTCCTCGGCCAGGACCGGCACACCGGCCCGGAAGGGGTCGGCGGCGTCCGCCGCGGACCGGACGACCCACACGCCCTTGCCGTCGTACCCGCCGCGGACCGTTTTGAGGACGACCGGGAAGCCGTCGCCCTCAGCGCCCTCGGACAGGCCCTCGGCCGCGAAGGCGACCACGTCCGCGACATCGCGGACGATGCGATGGCGCGGGCACGGCACCCCGATCTCGTCGAGCTTCGCCCGCATCACGCCCTTGTCCTGGGCGTGCACGAGCGCGTCGGGGCCGGGGCGGACGGGGATACCGTCCGCCTCCAGCGCCCGAAGATGCTCGGTCGGGACGTGCTCGTGATCGAAAGTGATCACATCGCACCCCTGCGCGAAGGCGCGCAGCGTCTCCAGGTCGCGGTAGTCGCCGATGACGACATCACCGACCACCTGCGCCGCGGAATCCTGCGGGGTGTCACTGAGAAGCTTGAACCTGATGCCGAGCGGGATGCCCGCCTCGTGTGTCATACGAGCGAGCTGCCCCCCGCCGACCATGCCGACTACCGGGAACGTCACCCTCCAAGAGTATCGGCGAGTACCGGGTCGGCCATCCCGGCCTGATTTCACGCATTACACGCCTGTGACCCGATGCGCACAGGCAAGCCCCAGAGGGGGTGGTTAGCATGGCTGGGTTGACGAAATCCCACACTGCGATCCCACAGACGGGGGCCGACAGACCATGGAACGTGGTTCCGAAGGTGGTTCCGACGGGCTTCATACGACGCCCCGGAGCGCCGTGCGCCGACGATTCGACCAGTTCGCGGCCGAGGTGGCGAAGTTCGGGGCGGTGGGCACGGCGGGGCTTCTCGTCAACCTGCTGGTGTTCAACCTGGTGCGCACCGCGACCGACCTGCCGGTGGTCCGCGCCAGTGTGACCGCGACGGTCGTCGCGATCTGTTCGAACTACATCGGCTTCCGCTACTTCACGTACCGGGACCGCGACAAGAGCGGCCGTACGAAGGAACTGACGCTGTTCCTGCTGTTCAGCGCGGTCGGACTGGTCATCGAGAACGGTGTGCTCTACGCGGCGACGTACGGCTTCGGCCTGGACAGCCCGCTGCAGAGCAACGTCTTCAAGTTCGTCGGGATCGGCGTCGCGACCCTGTTCCGCTTCTGGTCGTACCGTACGTGGGTGTTCCGTACGCTTCCGGCGCGTGAGGCGGTCGCCAGCGCCGAATCGTTCCTCGAAGAGGCGGACCCGGTGTCCCTTGCCGAGGGACGGACGATTCCCGAGCGCCGGACCCACCGCCAGCACGTCGGCTGACCGCCCCCGGCCCCCCAGGACCAGGACCAGGCCCGCCTACCGGACCGTCCGCTCCTCCTCGTCCCTCCGCGGCTTCCTCAGCGGGGTACGGGACAGGAAGAGCCCGAAGACCGGCGGCTGGGCCTGGAGCAGCTCCAGGCGGCCCGCGTCGGCCTCCGCGAGGTCGCGGGCGACGGCGAGGCCGATGCCCGTGGAGTTGCGGCCGCTGATCGCGCGCTCGAAGATCCGGGCGCCGAGGTCGGTGGGAACGCCGGGTCCCTCGTCCGTGACCTCGATCACCGCCTGGTTGCCGATGACGCGGGTGCGCAGGGCGACCGTGCCGCCGCCGTGCATGAGCGAGTTCTCGATCAGGGCGGCCAGCACCTGGGCGACCGCGCCCGGCGTGCCGACGGCCTGCAGGTGCCGCTTGCCGGAGGTGACGATGGCGCGGCCCTCGCTGCGGTAGGCGGGGCGCCATTCGGCGAGCTGTTGCTGGATGACCTCGTCGAGGTCGAAGGAGACGGCGGAGCCGGTGCGCGGGTCGCGGGCGTTGGTGAGGAGCCGTTCGACGACGTCCGTGAGGCGTTCGACCTGCGTGAGCGCGATCGTGGCCTCCTCCTTCACCGTGTCCAGGTCGTCGGTGAGGGTGATCTCCTCAAGGCGCATGGAGAGGGCGGTCAGGGGCGTACGCAGCTGGTGCGAGGCGTCCGCGGCCAGCCGGCGTTCGGCGGTGAGCATCCGGGCGATGCGTTCCGCCGAGCTGTCCAGCACATCGGCGACCCGGTCGAGCTCCGGGACGCCGTACCGCTTGTGACGGGGGCGCGGGTCGCCCGAGCCGAGGCGTTCGGCGGTCTCGGCGAGGTCGGTGAGCGGCGAGGCGAGCCGGTTCGCCTGCCGTACGGCGAGCAGGACGGCGGCGATGACGGCGAGCAGCGCGACGGCGCCGATGATCAGCAGGGTGCGGCCGACCTCGCGGGTCACGGAGGAACGGGGTTCCTCGACCCGGACGCTCTCGCCCTCCTCGCCGTCCTCCTCGGCGGAGATGACGTCACCGACGGGCTGGTCCCCGACCTCGATCGGCGCGCGGCCGGGGATGCGCACGACGGCGTACCGGTCGCCGGTGACGAGGCCGCGCAGGACCTTGGCGTTGATCTGCTCGTCCCCGAGGATGCGGCTGTCCACGATGCTGGCCAGCCGCACCGCCTCGGAGTCCACCCGGTCCTGGGCACTCGTACTGATCGTCCGCGTCTCGACGATGACGAGCGACACACCGAACACGGCGATCACCACGAGCACGACAGCGAGGGTGGACTGGATAAGACGACGACGCACGGCCCCTCCGGGCGATGGCAGGACAACAGACACCCTGAGCGCCCCGTCAGGGGCCGCTCAGGGGCGCGGGGCGTACCTGTACGGCTACCGCCGCGCGGGCGCGACCAGCCCCCGGAGGTGACGTTACGCGCGTAGTCGACTAACTCTTTTCGAAGCGGAAACCCACACCCCGCACAGTGGCGATGTAACGGGGGTTGGCCGCGTCGTCGCCCAGCTTCTTCCGCAGCCACGAGATGTGCATGTCGAGCGTCTTGGTCGACGACCACCACGTCGTGTCCCACACCTCGCGCATCAGCTGGTCGCGGGTCACGACCCGCCCCGCGTCGCGCACGAGCACCCGCAGCAGGTCGAACTCCTTGGCGGTGAGCTGGAGTTCCTCGTCACCCATCCACGCGCGGTGCGACTCGACGTCGATGCGCACACCGTGCGTGGCGGGCGGCTGCTGCGGCTCGGAGGCGCCGCGCCGGAGCAGGGCCCGGACGCGGGCGAGGAGTTCCGCGAGCCGGAAGGGCTTGGTGACGTAGTCGTCGGCGCCCGCGTCGAGGCCGACGACGGTGTCCACCTCGTCGGCGCGCGCGGTCAGGATGAGGATCGGGACGGTCAGCCCTTCGGCACGCAGCCGGCGGGCCACTTCGAGGCCGTCCATGCCGGGCAGTCCCAGGTCCAGGACGACCAGGTCGATACCGCCCTGGATGCCTGCGTCGAGCGCGGTCGGTCCGTCCTCGCGCACCTCGACCTCGTAACCTTCCCGGCGCAGTGCGCGGGCCAGTGGCTCCGAGATGGACGCGTCGTCCTCAGCGAGCAGTACACGGGTCATGAGCTGATGGTAGACCGCCCTGGACGTCGTCCGGGGTGTGACCAGGCGTT
The DNA here is from genome assembly GCF_054072135.1 of Streptomyces kryoterrae. Lineage (NCBI taxonomy): Bacteria > Bacillati > Actinomycetota > Actinomycetes > Kitasatosporales > Streptomycetaceae > Streptomyces > Streptomyces kryoterrae. The sequence goes on from NZ_CM133358.1 coordinate 4,055,665, forward strand.
CTTGATTCTTACCTTCGGACGGTACGACGAGAGCGTCCGGGACGGCGGGACCGGTACCCGCCCGCACTCCGGAGCCCGAGCCTGCGTCTCCGCAAGCAGATCCCGTCTCTTACCTTCGAATGAGCGATTGACGTCGACCCATCACCTGTGATTAGAGCCTCAAGTCATGCCATTTATGAAAGTGAACTGATACACGGAGAAAGAACACCCTTAACAACACCATGACGCCTTTGAGAAGTTTCCGTCGAAGGTCCTTTTCACACGGCGCGACCGGGAAGCCGGGCGGGCTCACCTCGGTTCCGTGGGCAGGGCGCGCAGGTGCTCGATCTGGCGCTGGGCCAGTTCGGTCGTCCGGCGCATGTGGCGGCCGAGCAGGGCCAGTTCCTCTTCGGTGTAGCCCTCGAACGTCGCCAGCCAGCCCTCGGCGAGCGAGTCCCAGAACTCACCGAGGCGACGCATGGCCGCGGCCACCGGCACGACCAGCACCCGTCGCCGGTCCGCCTCGTCCCGCCGCCGGGTGACGTAGCCGGCCTTCTCCAGGCGGTCGACGAGCCGGGTCGCCGAGCCGCTGGTGAGGCCGGTCAGCTCGGCGATCCGGCCGGTCGTGAAGGGGCCCGGCTCGATGCCGAGCAGGCTGAGGCACTGCACGTCCGTCGGATGCATCCCCAGATGGTCGGCGACCGCCTGGTTGAACAGCACATAGGAGGCCACGTACCGCCGGGAGTCCAGTTCCAGGCCGCTCGTCCGGTCGTCTCGGGGCACGACCCCCCCCCTTAATATCTGCGCGACGCAGACAATGCATGTAGGTTTACTGCATGACGCAGACAATTTATCAGCCCACCCGGCCCACCCGGCCCACCCGGCCCGTCATCGCTGTCACTGGCGCGACCGGCGCCCAGGGCGGCGCCACCGCCCGGGCTCTGCTCCGTCACGGGTCACGGGTCCGCGCGCTGACCCGTGACCCGTCGTCCACGGCGGCCGAGGAGTTGCGCGGACTCGGCGCGGAGGTGGCGTACGCCGACTTCGACGACCGAGCCGGCCTGGATGCCGCACTCACCGGCGCCGACGCGCTGTTCACGATGTCCACGCGCAACGGCGGCGACGCCGACGCCGAAGTACGGCAGGCGGTCTCGCTGCTCGACGCCGCCGCCGCGAGCGGAACCGTCCGGCACATCGTGTTCACCTCGGCCGCCAACGCGGACCGCGGCACCGGTGTCCCCCACTTCGAGACCAAGCACCGCGTCGAACTCCACCTACGGAGCCTGGGCATCCCCTGGACGGTCATCGCGCCGGGCGTCTTCATGGACAACTACACCAGCGAGTGGACACTGAGCGGCCTGCGCGAGGGCCGGTTCGCCCTGCCCCTGCCCGCCGACCTGCGACTGCCGTTCATCCCGGCCGCCGACATCGGCGCGTTCGCGGCGCTCGCCCTGCGGCACCCCGAGGAGTTCGCCGGGCGCCGCATCGACATCGCGTCGGACCACCTGACGTGCACGGAGATCGCCGAGACCCTCTCCGTCGTCTGCGGCCGTCCGATCGGGTTCACGCCGGTACCCCTGGCCCGGATCGAGGAACACGACGCCGATCTGGCCGCCATGTTCCGCTACTTCGCCGCGACCGGCCTCGACGTGGACGTCGAGGGCCTGCGACGCGACCACCCGGAGGTGGGGTGGCAGAGCTTCGCGGAGTGGGCGGGGGCGCAGCGCTGGGATCTGGCGAGCCGGGAGGCCCGCCTCGGCGCGTGACGGTCGTACGTCCCTCAGCAGGCCGGGAGTTCGTCGCGGCGTACGGCCGTGACGAAGGAGGTCCAGGCGGCGGCCCGGAGTATGAGGGTGGGGGCGTCGGGGGTCTTGGAGTCGCGGACGGGGACGACAGCCCGGGCATTGTCGGACACCTCGACGCACTCGCCACCATCGGTGTTGCTGTAGCTGCTCTTACGCCACGTGACCGAGCTCAGATCGATGGATCGCATCGTGCTTCCTCCAGCATCTCCCCGATGAACTTCCGCGACTCGGCGGGGGACGACGCCCGGTCGCGCATCGCATCGTATGCAGCCTGCAGACGCTCGATCTGGCTCCCGTCCTGGATGAGTTCACCATGGAGGTCATTCTCCGTGTAAGCCACAACGCGGCCATCCGCGAGCTGCAGGAACATCACGAGACCGTTCATCAAGCCGAACGGTCCGGCGCTGAACGGCAGTACCTGCACGGTCACGTTCGGGCGCTCGGACATGGCCACGAGATGGTCCAACTGCTCCACCCATGACTCCTGGTCACGCAGAACCAATCGCAGCACCGACTCGCACAGGATCGTGCGGAATCGCGGCGCGTCCTCCGCCAGCAGCATCACGCCACGGCTGACGCGTGCCTCGACCTGACGGGCCAGCTCCTCACCCCGGTTGCCGCCCGCCGCGAGCACCTCGGTCGCATACCCCTGTGTCTGCAACAGGCCAGGGATGCTGCTCAGACCGAAGTGCCACAGGCTGAGCGCCTCGGCCTCGAACTCCATGTACGCGCGGTACTGCTCCTTGAACTCGCTCTTGTCCGCCAGCGCCAGCTCCCACAACGTCACCAGGAGCTTCCCCGTACCGAAGTACCGGTCGAGCGCCACCACCACATCCGCGCTGCCCAGCGTGTGGCCGTTCTCCATCTTCCCGAACAGTGAGAAGTCCCAGCCGACCTTCTCGCCCAGTTGCCGCAGGCTGTCCCCGTTCGCCTCCCGCAACGCCTTCAGCTCCTCCGCGAACCGGGCGCGCGGCTGCTGGCTGAGGCTCGTCACGGTGCGTCGTTGCGACATCTCGTTCCCCTCGTGCGGTGACTGTGGGTTGCCGTCGGGCGTAGTGGAAATAGCCCCCGCCGAACGTGGGCATCCGGCCCTGTCCACGACGTTTCCGCCCTATTGAGGCGGCATGCTCGTCGTACCTGAACACGCACCGTAATCCGGCGACCGCGCACAGCACAGGCTTACGCCGGAACCTCCACCCGAGGAGTGACCCGATGACGACGACCTCCCTCCCCCGTCTCCCCCGGCGTCCCCGCACCACCGTCCAGCGCGCCACCCCCGCTCCCGCCTGGGCTCCGTCCGGTGCCTGGGCGGCGCCGACCCCCGAGGTCCTGCGCTCCCTGGAGGCGGCGCTCGCACGGTGGTCGGTGTGAAGAACACGGCAGCCACGCCCCCCACGACGGCCCAGGCACCGCCCTGTGACGTGTGCGAGGCGCTGGCCGCACAGCGGGACGCGGCCCGGGAGGCCGGGCGTACGGGCGAAGTCGGCGACTGCGAGCGGGAGTTGCGGGAGCACGGCAGACACGGACGGGGGTGTGCGCCATGACACCGCGCCCACCGAGCCCGCCGCTCTACCCCTCCTACGGGGAGTACCGCCCTCCCCCACCGATGGACGGCTGTGAGGCCTGTCAGGGACTCGCCGCATGCCGGAGCGCCGCGCAGGCCGCCTTCGACCACAGCGCGGTCAGCGACGCGAACGTACGGCTCCGGGCCCATCCGCTGGACGCCCACAGCGGCACGTGAGCCGCGCGTGAGCAGTACGTCCGAGGCAGCGGAGAACGCCGGACCCCGCCCGCGGCAACACACTCCGGGGCGGGGTCCTGACGTATCCGTTCACCGTTCAGCGCAGGCGCCGCCGTCCCGGCATGAACGTGAACACCGCCACGCCGGCCAGGATCACCGTTCCGGCCACCAGTCCCAGCGCCTTCAGGGCGCCGTTGTTCTCGGCGCCCGTGTTGGCCAGGCCGCCGCTGGTCGACGTACCGCCGGACGTCGTGGTCGACGAGCCGCCGGACGCTCCGCTCGCCTGTTCCTCCGTGTCCAGGGTCAGGGAGACCATCGACTCGGCCGGGGTGCAGACGGTCGTCGTGCCGAGGGCGTTCACCGTCAACACGCCTGGTGACAGGGTCGATTCACCGGTCGCGCCCGGCTTGTACGTGCCGGTCATGTCGGAGATCGTCATCGCGTCGCCCGTCTTGATGGCCTCCGCGTTGCCCGGGCCCTCGACATGGACCGTGCCCGTGTCGGATCCGCCCAGGACGACCTCCATGGACGGCTTCACCACGCCTGCCGGTAGGTCCGCCGGACTGTTCATCACCGAGCCCTTGAACTGGACCGTGATGTCGTAACTCCCGCCGTTTTTACTGGCGTTGATCTGGATGGGGGACGTCACGTCCTTGTCGCCGAGGGGCGTGTCGCACTTGTACGGGACCTGCACGAGTTTCCCGGTGAAGTCCGTCTGGCCGCCGTCCGTCGCACTCGGTGTGCTGCTCGGCGAGTCGGTCGCGGTCGGGGACGCGGAATCCGTCGGCGTCGGCGTGGGTGTGGGCGTGGGTGTGGGTGAGGTCGACGTGGACGGTGACGCCGAGGTCGACGGTGAACCGCCGCCCCCCTCTGTCACCTTGATCGTCGCCGCCGACCGCACCGTCTCGGTCGGCGCGCACTTCGTGTCCGTCCCGTACACGTTGATCGTGTACGCGTCCGGCGTCAGCGTCACGTCTCCCGCCGTCGTCAGTTTCACCTTGCCCTTCATGTCGGACAGGACCATCGCCCCGCCCTTGGGGATCGCCGGGTTCTCCCGCGGGCCCACCATCGCGATGTCGGCGGTCTGTGCCCCGGCCGCCTTCAACACCCCGCTCGGCTGGACCGAGTTGGCCGGGAGGTCGATCAGGTCCGGGTTCTTGGACGCGGCCTGTGTGAACTTCCAGACCACGTCCACCTCGTCGCCGACCTTCGCCGTCGCGGGCGCGGTGATCTCCACCTTGGTCGTGCCGTTGACCGGGTCGAGGCCGGAGGCCGCCGGCGGTACGCACTTGGTCGCGTACGACACCTCGGCGGCCTGGGCGGGCCCCGCCGCGGCCAGGCCCAGCAGGACACCGCCCGCTCCGCCGAGCAGCAACAGGGCCCCTGCCGCACCCACGCTCCGTCTCCGTTGCGTTCTCACGTGTTCCCCTTCGTCTTCGTCGTGTTGGTCGTCGCAGCGCCCGCGCCTGTGTCGAAGCCGGTGGCCGCGCCCTCGCCCGCGCCCTCGCCCGCGCCCGCTCCCGGGCCGGCGTCGGGGGTGAACCACGGCAGGGTGGTGGAAGCGGTCGTCGGCCGGGGCTCCTCGCGGCCCTCCCGCGCGCCCACCCTCGGCATACGCAGCGTCAGTTCGGGCATCCGCAGCGCTCTGCCATGACGCGGCGACGGCCGCCCGCCGCCCGCTCCGCGGGGCCGTACCCGGTCCACCACGGCCATGCCGACGCGGAACAGCGCCGCCGGTACGACAACACCGGCCAGGACCCAGAACAGGGTCACGCCCCACGGCCGGCCCACGCCCCACGGCTGCTCCGCGAGCGTCTTGCCGTCGTACCTCAGCGAGACCGTGTAGTCACCGTGCGCCCCGCTCACCAGCCCGACCGGCACCTCGACGCGTGCCTTCCCGCCCGGCCGGATCGTGCCGCGCCACTGCTGCTCCTCCCACTGCGGGGCGAACACCCCGTGGGAGGTGCCGACCTGGAAGACCGGGTCCTTGACCGCCGCCGTACCGAGGTTGCCGACGGTGACCACCAGGGTCCGGGTGGGCGGCGCCCCGAACCAGGTCAGCAGCCCGCTCGAACCGTCGAGCAGCGGGTCCGTGAGGACCGAGAGACGGCCCGTGCCGGTCTGCGCGGGCAGCGGTTCGACCGGGTGCCCCGCCACCTGGAACACCGCGTCGGCCGCCGCCTGCGACCCTCCCGTCACCGTCGCCACATGCACCACGCACGGACACGGCACCGGCGGTTCGACCACCGGCAGGCTCTTGCTGAAGCCGCCCAGGGTGTCCGTGGTGACGGCTCTCGCGTCCGCGTTGGCACAGGAGTTGGTGCCGCCGAGCACTCCCCGGCCCGGCGTGGACCGGCCGCAGATCAGCATCATCAGCAGCGTCCTCGGCTGCCAGCCCGTCCCTGTCACCACGATCGAGTCACCGGTCCCCGCCTGGGACCTGGAGACCTTGACGGTCGGCCCGGCGGCGGCCGCCGCGGTGGTCACGGGCGCCATCAGGAGAGCGATCGCCAGCACCGCCACCAGTGCGGTAATCCGCCGCATCACGTCATCGCCCCCGTCAGCTCATCCGACTTCGCCACCAACTCCGGGCGTCCGCCCGGCCGTTCATCGCGCCTACGGCGCCCCATCCGTCGTACGACCACGAGGGCGCCGCCCGCCGACAGCACCCCCGCGCCCCCCACCACCCCGCCCCACGGCACGAACCGCGCCGACGCGCCCGCCTCGTCGCGCACCGTCCCGCCCGCCGCCGTGACCGTCAGGCGTACGTCGACCGCGTCGAACTCCGGCCGCCCCGACCAGGGTTCGGTGAGGGCGACACGCCGGCCCGGGGACAGGCGTACGGGCAGCGTGCGCGGGGCCCGGTCGAGGACGGGGCCGAGGACACCGTCCGCGTGGACGGCGAGCGTCGGGGTCAGGTCGGTGGTGCCGCGGTTGACCAGCTCGTACGCGATGCGGTCACCGCTCACCCGCACGTGCTCGACGGTCAGCGCGGGCAACCGGGGTCCCCTGACCCGTAGTCGGACCCGCACCGTCGCACTCCGGCCCGAGGCCCGGACGGTGATCGTGGCGGTGCGGTCACCGGGAGGCGTGCCCTCGGGGATGCGCGCCGTGAAGGGCACGTCGGCGCGGGTCCGGGCGGGGACGCCGACCTCGGGCGCGGCCAGGGTGAGCCAACTGCCGCCGGTCAGCCGCACGTTCAGGATCCGCGCCGTCGGGTTGCGGACGGACAGCGTGTCCTGGAGAACCGTTCCCGGGGTGCCCTCGGCGTAGAAGTACGGCCGGCCGGTGCCCAGGGGCGTCACGGACCAGCCCTCGTCGGCCACGGCCGGCGTCCCCGCGGACAGCAGCGCGACGAGTCCGAGGAGGCGCAGGTGACGGAGGTGGCTGAGGCTGGGGCAGAGGACACGCATCGGCGGCTCCCGGAAGTCGTACGGGTCTCGTACGGTCCTCAGCGGCGTGCCGTCGGCTGCCGTCGTACCGTCGTCCCGGTCTGGTTCCTGCGCGTCAGCCACAGCGTGCCCGCCGCGCCCGCGAGCAGCACCGTCCCGCCGAGCGTGCCCAGCGCGACGAAGGAGTCCTCGGGGCCGGTCTGCGGGAGGTCGGCGCCGGTGTCGCCGCTGCCGCCGGTGCTGCTCGTGCCGCCGGTGGTACCGCCGCCCGAGGCCCCCGTGACGTCGAGCGTCAGGGACGGCTTGGGGCTGTTGGTGGGCGTGCACGTGGTCGTCGTACCGGCGGCCTTGATCGTCAGGATGCCGGCCGTGAAGGTGACCTTGCCGTTCTTCGACGGCTTGTACGTACCGCTCAGGTCGTTGATCTTTATGGGGGTGTTGGCGGGGAGCGCGGCCTCGTTCGCGGGCCCGGTGACGTTCAGGGTGCCGCTGTCCGCGCCGCCCAGCTTGATCGTGGCGCTCGGGCTCATCGCACCCTTGCCCAGTTCCACCGGGCTGGACGAGACACCCTTCTGCCAGGACATCGTGACCTTGTAGGAGCCGCCGCTCCCGACCGCCTTGATGTCGATGGACGAGAGGGCGCTCTTGATGCCGATCGGCGTGTCGCACCGGTAGTTGACGTCCACGACCTCGGCCCGGGCGGCGGGGGCGGCCAGCAGTACCGCCGATCCGGCCAGGGCCGCGGCGGACGCGAGCGCGGCGCTTCGTTTCGGGTGCGTTCGGCGGCATGTCCGGTGGTACGACATCGTCGTCCCCCATTCCTGGCGGTCATTCCTGGCGGCCCTGGTGGCGTTTCTGACGGCACATCAGATCGCGGATCGGCCGTCAAGGTACGCCGGAGGACCAGCACTTGGAAGACACAGCACACACCGGATCGCCGGGATTTCGGCCTGATTCGAGTGGTGCTCACGCGCCGGAAGGGCGGGAACTACGCCGGAGCGCCCAGCTCCGCCCACACCTTCTTGCCCGCGATGCCGGGGGTCCGTACGACTCCCCAGTCCAGGCACAGGCGTTGCACGATGAACATTCCGTGGCCACCGGGGCGCCCGGCCCGGTGCGGGGTGCGCGGAGCCGGCTGGCCCGCGCCACTGTCCGAGATCTCCACCCGGATCACCTTGTTGTCACAGGTGATCCACATCTCGTCCGGGCCCTCGGCGTGCAGGCAGGCGTTGGTGACGAGCTCGGAGACGACGAGCAGCACGTCCTCGGCGGCGGCCCGCCGGTCGGCGGTCTCGGCGGGCAGCCAGCCCCACGCGTACAACGCCTGGCGGGCGAAGTCGCGGGCGAGCGGAACGACACCGCTCTCGCCCGCGAGACTCAGGCTGCGGGTCTGACGGCCCACGGAAGCGCCGCTTGACTCGGCGGACTCCGAGGAGTCCGGCGAGGACTCCGGAGAGCCCGGCGAGTCGGGCCGGGTGGTGCTCATCAGCGCTTCACCTCACCGATTCACCAGTTCACGTACACGGACTTCATTCACCACAGTTCCCTACGCACGTCATTGTGTGCGCATTCAGGATGTCTCCTGCCCGGCGTAACGGACAGAACACCCCCCAAAAAGAGCGCGCTCGACAACCTGCCCGACCGACCGAGGAGACTCGGCCAAAAAAGGCTAGGAGGATTCAAGGGCCCCAGGAGACGCTGGAGGCTCATCGGCCAGGGCGTCGGCAAGCGACTCGTGGACGGTGAAAACGGCGTCCGCGCCCGTAATCTCGAACACCCGTGCGACAACCGGCTGCATCGCGGCGAGATGCACGCCGCCACCCGCCTCCTCTGCCTTCAGGCGGGCGCCGAGCAGCACGTTGAGGCCGGTGGAGTCACAGAACTCCAGCCCCGCGCAGTCGACGACCAGCCGCGAGATGCCCTTCGCGAGGCAGTCCTCAAGTGGTTCACGCAACAGGTCGGCGGTGTGGTGATCCAACTCACCCGTCGGCGTCACGACGGCGCTGGAGCCTTCGTGGCGCACCTCCACCAGAAGCCGGCCAGACTGTGCGCTGCCGACCGTCTCGCGGTCCATGCCGTCTCTCTCCCGAGCTCGTGTCTGCATTACCGGCGCTCTCGCGCCCAACTGACGTCCACGAACACTACGCCTTCCTCACACTCTCCGACACCTGAACTAATACCCATATATGGACATACAGGAATACAATGCACTTGCGGTGGGCTCGGGAAAGCGGGTAGGGCTAGTAGTGAGCCAGTTCCCGTAGTGAGCCGGCCGAGACAAACACCCGACACGGCCGGCATTGGAGGCGCCGCACACCGCACCGCACACACCGGCTTCGGCAGCCTTGTGCCGAGAACCATGGAGGACACCATGTCACCCCGGCTCGACGCATCGCATACCCACGTGGCGACGTCGACACCCCCTCCGGAACACACGGACTCCCAACAGTTGGACCAGCACCTCCCGGGTGCACACGTTCCGGACGCCCTGGACGGGCTCCCCGAGATCCCGCCGTTCGACAAGGTGGGGGCGGTCGACGCCCGCGCCCTGTCCAAGACCCTCTTCGCGCGACTGGAGTCCCTCGAAGAAGGCACCCACGACTACTCGTACGTCCGGAACACCCTCGTCGAGCTCAACCTCGCGCTGGTCAAGTTCGCAGCCTCCCGCTTCCGTTCGCGCAGCGAACCCATGGAGGACATCATCCAGGTCGGCACGATCGGCCTGATCAAGGCGATCGACCGCTTCGAGCTGAGCCGCGGCGTGGAGTTCCCGACGTTCGCCATGCCGACCATCGTCGGCGAGATCAAGCGCTTCTTCCGTGACACGTCGTGGGCCGTCCGCGTGCCGCGCCGGCTCCAGGAGCTCAGGCTGGACCTGGCACGCGCCGGCGACGAACTGGCCCAGCGGCTCGACCGCGCCCCCACCGTGGCCGAGCTGGCCGAACGCCTCGGCCTCTCGAAGGAGGAGGTCGTCGAGGGCATGGCGGCCTCGAACGCCTACACCGCCAGCTCACTCGACGCACAGGCCGACGAGGACGACTCCGAGGGCGCGCTCTCGGACCGCATCGGTTACGAGGACCACGGCATCGAGGGCATCGAGTACATCGAGTCCCTGAAGCCGCTGATCGCCGGACTCCCGCCCCGGGACCGGCAGATCCTCTCGCTGCGGTTCGTCGCCAACCTGACCCAGTCGGAGATCGGCGAGGAGCTGGGCATCTCCCAGATGCATGTGTCGCGGCTGCTGTCACGGACGTTGCAGCGACTGCGAAAGGGTCTGACCGTCGAGGAGTGACGGTCAGGGCCCGGCCGTCGGGGCCCCTGCTCCACCAGCGGATGGCGCAGGGCCTCCCCGTCACCTCCGGCCGTACCCAACCCGGCCAGGTCGCGCGGGGCTGTGTCCCCCCAGCGGCCTGAACGGTTTCCGGTTACCTACGGAAACCCCTCCCCTCTTTTCCCAAAGGCCCCCTGCGTCACCCGGACCGCCTTCAGACTGGCTGGTACGTCAGGACGGGGCGAGGCCGGGGGTGCGAGGAGGCGGACGGATGTCCCAGGACACCGACCACGGTGGGGTGGACGGGGTGTACGTCGGCACGTCCGACGCACACCTCACCGAGTTGCTGCGCACCAACTCCCCCACCGCGTACCTCGCGTTGCAGGAACTCCGGGCCCGCCACCGCGCGTCCGTCCTCGCCTACGCCCGGCTGTGCACGACGAGCGACTCCACGGCAGGGCAGTTGGCGGCCCAGGCGTTCACGGCGGCGGCCCGGGACACGGCACGCGGTACCGAGCCGAGCGTCCCGTGGCGCCACCAACTCCTGTTGCTGACAGCCGATCTGGCGGCCACCTGGGCGACGGACGAACGTGCTGCGGGTCTCGACCCGAGCCTGCTCCTCGTCCTGAACACCCTCGGCCCGACGCATACCGGGAGCGCGCGGAGCGCGGCGGGCGGCGTCGGACTGATCCCGCCCCCGCCCATGCTGGGCCCGTTCCAGTCGCTGCCGTCCCGCATTCAGGGCCTCATCTGGTACGGCATCGTGGAGCGCGAACCCGAGGACCGGACCGCCGCTCTCCTCGGGCTGACGCGCGAGGACGTGACGCACGAGACGGACTCGGCCCTCCAGGTCCTGGCACAGGCCTGTCTGCGGTTCCGGCTGGCCGTCTCCGACGATCCGCGCTGCCAGGACTTCCGCCGGCTGATCGAGGAGTCGGTCCGCCCCGTCAACCCGCGCCACAGCACGGACCTGAACTCCCACATGGTCATCTGCCCGCACTGCTCGGTGGCCTACGAGGAACTCTCCGCCCTGCGCGACAACCCGCGCACGGCGCTGGGGGAGGGCCTGCTGCCGTGGAGCGGCCTGTCGTACGCGAGGGACGCACCGACGGTCACCCGCGCCAACACCCCACAGCCGGAGGGAAGCTGGCCCTGGACTCCGGCCCGGCCGTCCCGCCGGCGGTTCGTGCTGGCCTCGGCGGTGCTGGGCGTGACGCTGGTCCCGCTGCTGATCGTGCTGCTCTCGCGGGGCGGCGGATCGCCCGATCCACAGGGCGCGGCGGGCACCCTCCCGGTCACCGCGGTACCGAGCGTCCCCGGGACGACGTTCCCCTCGTCACCGGCTGCCGCCGACTCCCCTTCCCCGCCGCCGACTTCACGACCGCCGACCACTCCGACCCCCTCTCCGACTCCGACTCCCGAGCCGACCCCTACACCGACGCCCACGCCCGCGTTCCGGGCGCCGGGTGCCTCGTTCGCCCAGGTGGTGAACGTCGCCTCGGGACGCTGCCTGGACATCCGGGGCGGTGTGCTGGAGAAGGGCACGGACGTCGTCACGGCGCCCTGCTCCGCGTCGGCCGCGACCCAACGCTGGCAGGTGGACGCCGGCTCGGCGCTGCTGCGCTCGTCCGCGGACAGCGACCTGTGCCTGGACAGCCGGGGTGATGTGGACAAGGGCGTGGGCATCTGGGAGTGCGCCTCGGCGGGCGACGACGAGAACGGCGACAACCTGCGCTTCACCGTGGACGACGACGGTGTGATCCGCCCGGCGATCGCCATCGCGACGGCACTCACCCCGGCCGGCGACGGCGGCCTGACCCTCGAACCACTGACGGGCGGGTCGGAGCAGCGGTGGCGGGCGGGCGCTAGCTGAAAAGTCCGTGTCCGCCAACCTCCCGCGCCGGAGGAGCGTTTCACTCGCCCGGACGAGACCGGACGAGGCGGGAGTGAAATGCCGCCGGGGACGCGTCGGCAACCCCGTGCGCGGCCGGTGCCGACCCGAAGGGTGAATCCCGTTCCCCACAAAGGGAGTTCACCGATGCGCAAGCACATCGCACGTCTGCTGGCCGTCCTCGCGGCACTGGCCGCGCTGATCGCCGCCCCCGGTCTGCCGGCTGCGTTCGCCGCTCCGGCCGTGACGGCGGCACAGGCGCGGGCCGCCGAGGACTGGAACCCGCCCGCGAACCTCGTACAGCCACTGAACGAGGTCTGGAACCACGTCTCGTCGACCTACCCGGACCTCTACGGCTTCCGCAACTACGGCTGGGACCAGGTCATGGCCAATCGGGGAAGCGTCAACTACTGCGTCCGCTGGGAGTCGGACGCACCCGTGAGCACCGCCCTGCGCGACCGGATCCACACCGCGCTGAAGAAGCAGTTCGGCAAGTGGATGGCGGCCATGGTCGACAACGGCAAGGGGCACAACGCCTGGCCGTACACCAGTGTGCCCGTCAACATCGTCGGCTGGGCGGTGAGGAACCGCTCGACCCTCCAGTGGACCGACAACTCCGTCGACGTCTACGCCGGAAACCTCGACGGCGGCGGCGCCCCGCAGTGCGCTCCCGACTGCGGCCGCTTCTTCCACCAGGACGGCAACTACTCCAGGTGCCCGGGCGGCGCGTCCCGCCACTACGACCAGTCGCTGTGGCTGACGAAGGGCTTCCAGGGCGGCGCCGGCGGCGACTGGGGCCAGCGGGTCGGCCAGGAGTACTTCACCAGCACGCTCGACCAGGAGAACATCCACATCTATCTGCACGAGGTCGGCCACACCTTCGGGCTCGATGACTTCTACGACTGGACCCCGACCGGCCAGTGCTGCTTCCTCATGAACGCGGGCAGCGCCACGCAGATCACGGACTTCGACAAGTGGATGTTCCGTGACTTCTGGCGCCACCTGAAGAACCGCTACGGCCTCTGATCCGACGATTCGGTTCAGAGGACCCGCACGCCCCGCTTCCACACCCCGCTGACCAGCGGAACGCCCGGCCGGTAGGCCAGGTGCACGTGGCTCGGGGCGTCCAGAAGGGTCAGGTCGGCGTACGCCCCGGGCGTGAGGCGGCCGATGTCGGTGCGGCGGAGGGCCCGCGCGCCCCCCGCCGTGGCCGACCAGACCGCCTCGTCCGGGGTCATGCCCATGTCCCGTACCGCCAGCGCGACACAGAAGGGCACGGAGGAGGTGAAGGACGACCCCGGGTTGCAGTCCGTGGAGAGCGCGACCGTGACGCCCGCGTCGAGGAGACGGCGGGCGTCCGGCCACTGGGCGCGGGTGGAGAACTCGGCGCCGGGCAGGAGGGTCGCGACCGTGTCGCCGTTCGCGAGGGCGTCCACGTCGGCGTCGGTGAGGTGGGTGCAGTGGTCGGCGCTGGCGGCGTCGAGTTCGACGGCGAGCTGCACCCCGGGGCCGTACGAGAGCTGGTTGGCGTGGACACGCGGATGCAGCCCCTTCGCCTTGCCGGCCGTGAGGATCGCGCGCGCCTGGTCGCCGTCGAAGGCGCCCTTCTCGCAGAAGACGTCGACCCAACGGGCGTACGGGGCACAGGCGTCGAGCATCTCGCCGGTGACCAGGGCGACATAGGCGGCCGGGTCGTCGGCGTAGTCCGGGGACACGATGTGGGCGCCGAGGTAGGTGACCTCGTCGGTGTGGGCGGCGGCGATGCGCAGGGCGCGGGCCTCGTCCTCGACGGTCAGGCCGTACCCCGACTTGGTCTCGAAGGTGGTCGTGCCCTGGTGGAGGGCCTCGCGGAGGTAACGGGTGAGGTTGGCCTCCAGGTCCGCGTCCGTGGCGGCGCGGGTGGCGGCGACGGTGGTGCGGATACCCCCGGCCGTGTAGCCGCGCCCCGACATGCGGGCGTTGAACTCCTGGGTCCGGTCGCCCGCGAAGACGAGGTGGGAGTGGGAGTCGACAAAGCCCGGGAGGACGGCCCTGCCACCTGCGTCGACCCGATTGTCAGTGGCGGGTGCTTTGCTTGATTCACCGGTCCAGACGACGCGGTCGCCCTCTATGACGACGGCCGCGTCCAGGACCAGTCCCAGGGGGGATTTGTCGCCGAGAGAGGGGTCGTTGGTGACCAGGCTGCCGATGTTCGTGATGACGGTCGTCGTGCCGGTGGTGGTGTCGGTCGTGCTGCCGATAGCGCTGTTCGTCCGGTTCGGGCTGCCCGGACTGCTCGGCGTGCTGGTGCTGTTCATCGCGTCCTCATGGGTGGCGGGCCTGCGGGCGGGGGGACGTACGGGGGTCAGCCGCGCAGGGCTTCGACAGCGGCCGCAAGCGCCCGCGGCACCTCGGGGACGAGGGTGTGCGCCCCGTCGCGCACAACGTGCCGGCCGCCCACGACCGTATGGCGCACATCCGCTGCCGACGCTGCGAATACCGCGGTCTCCGCTCCCAGCCGAGGCACCGGCCCCGCAGTTCTGACCGAGTCGAGCGCGATCGTCGTGAAGTCGGCGAGCGCGCCTGCTTCGAGGATGCCCGCGTCGTCCCAGCCGAGGGCCGCGTGGCCGTCGGCGGAGGCTGCCCGGAGCAGGGCTGCCGCCGTCCAGTGACCCCGGGTGCGGGTGCGCAGGCGCTCGTTCAGCTCCATGGCGCGCGCCTCTTCGAGCAGGTCGATGACGGCGTGGCTGTCGGAGCCGAGACTGAGCGGTGAGCCCGCGCGCTGGAGGGCCACGGCGGGGCCGATGCCGTCGGCGAGGTCGCGCTCGGTGGTGGGGCACATACAGGTACCGGTTCCGCCGCCGCCGAGAAGCGCGATGTCCTCGGCGGTGAGGTGGGTGTTGTGGACGCCGGTGGTGCGCGGCCCGAGAACGCCGTGGTCGGCGAGGAGCCGGGTGGGCGTGCACCCGTGTGCGGCCTGGCAGGCGTCGTTCTCCGCCGTCTGCTCGGACAGGTGGACGTGGAGCGGCGCCCGCCGTTCCTCGGCCCAGCGGGCCACGGTCGCCAACTGACCGGCGGGCACGGCCCGTACGGAGTGGATGGCGGCACCGATCCGCGCGTGATCCCGTTCCTTGAGAACTGAACAGCGTTCCGCCCAGGCGTCGGCCGTGCCGTCGGAGAAGCGGAGCTGGTGACGGTTCGGGGCCTGGCCGCTGTGCTTGTTCAGGATGCCTGCGGAGAGGTAGGCGGTGTCGAGGAGGGTGATGCGGATCCCGGCGTCGGCGGCGGCCTCGACGAGGGCCTCGCCCATCGCGTTCGGGTCGGCGTACGGGGTGCCGCCGGGGGCATGGTGGACGTAGTGGAACTCGCCCACCGCGGTGATGCCGGCGAGGGCCATCTCGGCGTACACGGCTCGGGCGAGGGCGTGGTAGCTGTCCGGGGTGAGCTTGTCGGCGAAGGAGTACATGACCTCGCGCCAGGTCCAGAAGGTGCCGGAGCCGACCTGGACGGTGCCGCGCAGGGCTCGGTGGAAGGCGTGGCTGTGGGTGTTGGCGAGCCCGGGAAGGGTGAGCCCGCGAAGGATCTCCGCGCCGGCCGGCGGGGCGTCGATCCCTGTCCGGACGGCGGCGATCCGGCCGTCCCTGACGTCCAGGGCGACGCCCGGCTCGACGTTGGTGTCGAGCCAGGCGTGCTCCAGCCAGTAGGTGCGCTGCGGTTGCGTCACGTGCGGGCCAGCCCTTCCAGTACGTCGGCGAGTGCGGTCACCCCGGCCACGCAGTCGTCCTCGGCGGCGTACTCCGCCGGGGAGTGCGAGACGCCCGTGGGGTTGCGCACGAACAGCATGGCGGTCGGGATGCTCCCGGAGAGGATCCCGGCGTCGTGTCCGGCACCCGTGCCGAGGACGGGGACGGAGAGTTCGGTCTCCTGCCCGAGCACACGCGCGAGTTCGTCGCGCAGGGCGTGGTCGAACTCGACGACGGGGGTGAACGACTCCCGGACGACGTCGAGCTCGACGCCGTGCGCCTCGGCGTACTCACGGGCCGCTTTCTCGACGCCGGAGACGACGGTGTCGAGGGCGTGCTGGTCGGCGGCGCGGGAGTCGAGCCAGCCGCGTACAAGGGAGGGGATGGCGTTGACGCCGTTGGGCTCGACGCTGATCTTCCCGAAGGTGGCGACGGCACCGGCGAGCTGCGCCTCGCGCCGGGCGGCGAGAACCGTCTCGGCGTACGACAGCATGGGGTCGCGCCGGTCGACGAGGCGTGTCGTACCGGCGTGGTTGGCCTCGCCGCGGAAATCGAACCGCCACCGCCCGTGCGGCCAGATGGCGCTGGCGATGCCGACACGGTCGCCGCTCAGGTCGAGGGCCCGGCCCTGCTCGACGTGCAGCTCGACGAAGGCGCCGATGCGGGCGAGCCGCTCGGGGTCCGGCCCGATGGCGTCCGGGTCGTACCCGGCGGCCTCCATGGCCCGCGGCAGGGTGACCCCGTCCCCGTCGGTCAGCAGCCGGGCCTGCTCGACGGTGACGGCCCCGGCGGTGAGCCGTGATCCGACACAGGCGAGCCCGAACCGGGCACCTTCCTCGTCCCCGAAGTTGACGATGGCGAGGGGCTTGCCGAACCGCGCACCCCGGCCCCGGAGTTCATCGAGAGCGGCAAAGGAGGAGACGACACCGAGGGGCCCGTCGAAGGCCCCGCCATCGGGCACGGAGTCAAGATGCGACCCCGTGACAACCGCGTCCCCGGCGGCGGGATCCCCGAGCCAGGCCCACTGGTTCCCGTTCCGGTCGACCTCGTAGGACAGCCCTCGGCTCTCGGCCTGCTCCCTGAACCAGGCCCGGCATTCGAGGTCGATGCCTGTCCAGGCGTAACGGCGATAGCCGCGTGAGTCGGGGTGCCGTCCGATGGGGGCGAGCTCGCGCCACATCTCCTGGAACGAGGCGCCGCCGACAGGCGAACCGGCAGGCGGCAACGAATCACCCGCCCCCACCGAAGAGTCGCCGTCCCGCCCGCCGGAAAGACGCCTCACGCGTCGTCCCCCTCGCGCATGGGCACCCGCACACCCCGCTCGTCCGCGACCGACTCCGCGATGTCGTACCCGGCGTCCACGTGCCGGATCACACCCATCCCGGGGTCGTTGGTGAGCACCCGGCGGATCTTCTCGCCCGCCAGCTTCGTGCCGTCGGCCACCGACACCTGGCCGGCGTGGATGGACCGTCCCATGCCGACACCGCCGCCGTGGTGGATGGAGACCCACGACGCCCCGGACGCCACGTTCACCATCGCGTTCAGCAGCGGCCAGTCGGCGATCGCGTCGGAGCCGTCGAGCATCGCCTCGGTCTCCCGGTAGGGAGACGCGACGGATCCGCTGTCCAGGTGGTCGCGGCCGATCACCAGCGGCGCGGCCAGCTCACCGCTCGCCACCATGTCGTTGAAGCGCTCGCCCGCCTTGTCCCGCTCGCCGTAGCCGAGCCAGCAGATCCGGGCCGGCAGCCCCTGGAAGTGGACCCGCTCCCCGGCCATCTTGATCCAGCGGTGCAGGGACTCGTTCTCGGGGAACAGCTCCAGCATCGCCTTGTCCGTCTTCGCGATGTCGGACGCCTCGCCCGACAGGGCCGCCCAGCGGAAGGGGCCCTTGCCCTCGCAGAAGAGGGGGCGGATATACGCGGGCACGAAGCCGGGGAAGGCGAACGCCCGCTCGTATCCGGCCAGTTGGGCCTCGCCGCGGATCGAGTTGCCGTAGTCGAAGACCTCGGCGCCGGCGTCCATGAAGCCGACCATCGCCTCCACGTGCCGTGCCATCGACTCGCGCGCCCGGGTGGTGAAGCCGGCCGGGTCCTTCGCCGCGTAGGTCGCGAGGTCGTCGAAGTCGACGCCGACCGGCAGGTAGGACAGCGGGTCGTGGGCCGAGGTCTGGTCGGTGACGATGTCGATGGGGGCGCTCTCGGCGAGCATGCGCGGGAGCAGCTCGGCCGCGTTGCCCAGCAGGCCGATGGAGAGCGGGCGGCGGGCGTCACGTGCCTCCACCGCGAGCTGGAGGGCGTGCTCCAGGGAGTCGGCCCTCACGTCGAGGTACCGGTGCTCGATGCGGCGCTCGATGGCGCGCGGGTCGACGTCGATACAGATCGCGACGCCGTCGTTCATCGTCACGGCGAGCGGCTGGGCGCCGCCCATTCCGCCGAGGCCGGCGGTGAGGGTGATCGTCCCGGCGAGGGTGCCGCCGAACTTCTTGGCGGCGACGGCGGCGAAGGTCTCGTAGGTGCCCTGGAGGATGCCCTGGGTGCCGATGTAGATCCACGAGCCGGCCGTCATCTGCCCGTACATGGTCAGGCCGAGGGCCTCCAGGCGGCGGAACTCCTCCCAGTTGGCCCAGTCGCCGACCAGGTTGGAGTTGGCGATCAGGACACGCGGGGCCCACTCGTGGGTCTGCATGACACCGACCGGGCGGCCCGACTGGACGAGCATCGTCTCGTCCTGCTTCAGGGTCCGCAGGGTGCGGACCATGGCGTCGAAGGAGCGCCAGTCACGGGCGGCCTTGCCGGTGCCGCCGTAGACGACGAGCTTGTCGGGGTGTTCGGCGACCTCGGGGTCCAGGTTGTTCTGCAGCATCCGCAGGGCAGCCTCCTGCTGCCATCCCAGGGCACTCAGTTCCGTACCGCGCGGGGCTCGTACGGGGCGGGGTCCTGACATGGTCTGCCTCCCAGCGGACTGACAGTGGACTATTGCAGTGGATATTCACATCCTGACCTTCTGAATAGAACTAGTCAATACCTTCTCGCACCGGCATGCGCGCGCCGAGGATGTTTGGCTTGACCCGTCGGCACGGACGTCGACACGGACATCAGCACAGAACGACACCACGGGGGACGCACATGGAAAGCAACGGTTCCGATCGCACGGGCCGCCGGGACGAAGCCGTACGCGCCGCCGTGGAGCAGGGACTGCTCCGCACCGACGCTCCCATCGTCGGACTTCTCGACGTCATCGGCATCCGCGAGTCCGCCGCCGAGCTGCGGGCCGCCTTCGACGCGGTCGTGGCGCCCGGCACGCCCGTCCTGCACGCCTTCGCGGTGAAGGCGACGCCGCTGGTGCCCGTCCTGCGGCTGCTGCGCGAGGAGGGGATCGGCGCCGAGGTGGCGAGTCCGGGGGAGCTGGCACTGGCGCGGGCGGCGGGGGTGCCGCCGAACCGGACGGTGCTCGACTCTCCCGCCAAGACGCCCGCCGAGCTGCGCGAGGCGCTGGCGCTGGGCATCGCCGTGAACGCCGACAACCCGCAGGAGCTGGACCGGATCGACGCGCTGATGCGGTCCGCGTCCAGCCGGTCCCCGATCGGGATCCGGGTGAATCCGCAGATCGGCGGAGGGTCGATCGGGGCCACGTCCACCGCCACCGCGACCTCGAAGTTCGGGGTCGCACTGCTGGACGAAGGGGCGCGCGAGTGGATCGTGGGGGCGTACGCCGAGCGCCCGTGGCTGACCAGGCTGCACGCGCACACCGGGTCCCAGGGCATCCCGCTGTCCCTGATGGTGCGGGGCGCGGCGGAGACCTACGCGCTCGCCGAGGAGATCAACCGGCGGGTCGGGCGGCGGCAGATCGACACCATCGACATCGGCGGCGGGCTGCCGGTCAACTTCACGTCGGACGCGACGAGTCCGACGTACACGCAGTACGCGCGACTGCTGAGCGACGCGGTGCCGGGGCTGTTCGGGGGCCGGTACGGGCTGGTGACCGAGTTCGGGCGGTCGCTGCTGGCCAAGCACGGCACGGTGGTGGCGCGGGTCGAGTACGCGAAGAGCGCCGGCGGGCGACCGGTCGCGGTCACGCACGCGGGCGTGCAGGTCGCGACGCGGACGGTGTACGCACCGGCGTCGTGGCCGCTCAGGATCGCCGCGTACGACGGGAAGGGGCTCCCCAAGTCCGGGGCTGACGTGGTGCAGGACGTGGCCGGACCCGCCTGCTTCTCGGGCGATCTGCTCGCCGAGGGGCGGGCGCTGCCGCTGCTCGAACAGGGTGACTACGCGGCGGCGCTGGACACGGGCGCGTACTACTTCGCGCACCACTACGCGTACAACTCCCTTGCCCGGCCCGGGATCTACGGCTTCGTGCCGAACGGGAGCGGGGGCGGACGAGCCGACGATGTCACCTTCGCGGTCGTGCGGAAGCCGCAGACCGTCGCGGAGATCGTGGCCGAATCCGGTGGGGCGCACGCCTCGGCGCTCACCACCCTCGCTCCCACCACCTCCCCCTCCGCACGCCCTTGACGGACTCCGGGGAACATGCAGGTCAACTGCCCTGAAAACGGGGTCAGTCGACCTACCTTAGTCATCCGCCGCATGTTCCACCGGAAAATGCCAGATCTCTCACTCCTCGCGCACACGTTGCGTAGCGTCTGCGTCACTCAGCCGAACGCCGGTTGGCCGAACATCCGTCGGCCGAACACCAGGCGGCCGAGGACCAGCCGGACAGACGCGAGCGGGACAGGTGGGAGGGGCCAAGGGTGCCCGGAATCGACGAGTGCTTACTGGAAGCCATGCGGCTGCCCGGTGCCCGGGGTGCCGCGCTGGTGGACTGGACCAGCGGGCTGGCACTGGGCACCGTCGGGGAGTCCCCGGGCGGTGACCCGGAGACGATGGCGGCCGAGGCGGCGGAGCTGGCCCGGCTGGCCGCCGAGCACCGCGCGTTCGCCCCGGAGGACGACGACGAGTTCAACGGCGGCCGGGCGGGGCAGGACCCTCCGGTCGAGGACCTGATCATCAGCAACCGCGACAGCTATCACGTCCTGCGGTTCGTCACGACGAGCTTCGACAGCAGTGTGTTCCTGCACCTGTGGCTGGCCCGCGCGGACGGCAATCTCGCGCTGGCCCGTATCCGGCTCGGCGAGATGGCCGGACGGCTGGTGCTGGGATGACGGCTCTGCACACCAACCTGACGACCCCGCCGCCACGCCTGCCGGTGCGGGACAGGGCGGCGGCCCGGCAGCGGGCGTGGGGCGGGGTCTCACCGATGCTCGGCCGGCTCGCCACCGAGCGGGCCACCGGCGTCCTGGTCCGCGAGCACGGCTCGCTCTACCTCGCCGACGGCCAGGTCGTGCACGCCGAGAGCCCGGCCGTACCGGGCCTGGACGTGCTGCTCACCGCGCGCGGCACGCTGGACGCGGAGGGCTGGCGGGACGCGGTCGGCGCGGCCGGCGAGCTGCACCGGGTCGGGCGGTTCCTGGTCGAGAGCGGCCGGATCGGCGCGGGCGCCCTGGAGGTGTGCCACCTGGGAGCGGTGTACGACGCGGCGTACTTCGCCCTCGCGCCCAGCGGGACGCCGGGGCACTTCAAGTACGGGGACACGCACTGGCTCGGCCCGGTGCGCCCGGTGCCGGTGGCGGCCGTCGAGCACGAGACCCTGCGCCGACGCGCCCTGCTGCACCGCATCTGGCCCGACCCGGCCCCCGACAGCGCCCCGCTGCTCCTCTCCGGAAGCCCGGCCGCGCCGACGGTCACCACCCGCCAGCACGCCGTACTGGCCCTGGTGAACGGTGTCCGTACGGCGGCGGACATCGCCCTGGCGCTGGCCCGCCCGGCCTTCCACACCCTCGTGGACGTGCGGCGCCTGGCAGCCGCCGGCGTCATAGCCCCGGAGGCCGCGCCGACCCCGGCGCCGGCCCCCGTCGTCCCTCCACCACCGTCGGAGTCCTCGGCTCCCCCGGCTCCCCCCGGGACACTGCCGCCGTCGTTCGCCGACCCCAACATCACGCTGCTGAAGAGGCTCAGGGATGCGCTGGAGGCCCTTTGAAAAGCAGCGCCCGCGTGCCGAGAGGAGGCAACAACTCATGGCAGCCGAGGCCGAGGTCATGGACGAACTACGCCGGTTGCGGGCGCGCGTCCCGCAGCTCACCGGCGCACTCGCGGCCAGCGTCGACGGTCTCGTCCTCGTCCAGGACACCCCCGGTGTCGAACCGGAGACGGTCGCGGCACTCACCGCCACCGCGCTCAGCGTCGCCGTGCGCATGGCGGACGCGACCGGCCAGGGCGACTTCCGCGAGCTGCTGATCCGCGGGGTCT
This sequence comes from Streptomyces kryoterrae, assembly GCF_054072135.1. Lineage (NCBI taxonomy): Bacteria > Bacillati > Actinomycetota > Actinomycetes > Kitasatosporales > Streptomycetaceae > Streptomyces > Streptomyces kryoterrae. Next base: position 4,077,771 of record NZ_CM133358.1, read on the forward strand.
ACGGCTATGTGGCGACGTACGCGGCGGGCCGTACCGCCGTCCTGACGCTGCTCGCCCAGGACCGCGTCAACGTCGGCCGGCTGCACCTGGAGGGCCGCCGGGCCGGCCTCCGGATCGGCGAGCTGGTGGACGCGGCGGCCGAGGCGGAGCAGGCATCCGCACCGGCGAAACCGGCCGCCGCACCCGAACCCACGCCCCCGGCCGCACCCGAACCCATGCCCACCCGAACCAGAACCCCGCGCGCGCCACGCACACCGACAACCACGCCCAACGCGCGCACCACCACGGAAAACTGAACCGGAAGCAGGAGAGGAACACCGTCATGGCCACCACAGAAACCGCGTTGAAAGAGGCGCTCACCTCCATCGAGGGCGCCACCGGAGTCGCACTCGTCGACTACACCAGCGGCATGGCCCTGGGCACGATGGGCGGCAGCAAGACGTTCGACCTGAACGTCGCCGCCGCCGGCAACACCGACGTCGTGCGCGCCAAGATGCGCACCATGGAGCACCTGGGCCTGAAGGGCGAGATCGAGGACATCCTGATCACGCTCTCCAGCCAGTACCACCTGATCCGCATGATGAAAGGGCGCGGCGGCAACGGCCTCTTCCTCTACCTCGTGCTCGACATCAACCGCTCCAACCTGGCGATGGCCCGCCACCAGCTGAAGCGGATCGAGGCGGAGATCGAGGTCTGAGCTCCTCCCGGCGCCCGCGGCGACGAGGAGGCTAGACCAGGACGCCGGCGCGGCGGCGCGCCCCGCCCGGGGTGGCGTCGCCGGCGGCGATTCCCGTGGCGCGGTAGGCCTTGACCGGCCTGCCCGCCGGGGCGCCGGAGCGCGGTCCGAGCCAGTCCACCCGTACCCACAGCAGTACGTCGTCGGCGCGCTCGCGGCGGCCCAGCCAGGCGGCCTTCAGCCGCAGCCCGGTGCCGGCCCCGGCGAGCAGCATCCCGCCCGCCGCGGGCACCGCGAGGGAGCTGCCCAGCGCGACGACGAAGGCGAGCAGCAGCCACCAGCGGTGGCCACGGCGCCAGTTGCGCACGGTCACCGCACGGTCCTGGAGCACGTCGTGCCGGCCGGCCCGGGCGGCACCGGCGGCGAGCGCGGTGTAACGCCCGCGCCGCAGATACGCCACGACACCGGCCGCGACGATGAACAGCGCGGCCCCCGCCATCACCCCGATCCGGCGGCCGGTGAGCCCCGGCACCAGTACGCCGATGCCCGCCGCGAACACCCCGAACCACCACATGGGCGCCGCTCCGGCCCGTACGACCACGGCGACCCGAGCGAGACCCTGCCCTCCGCGAACTCCGCGTGCCACGTCCGCCTCCCGGTTCGTTCATCCGGCACAGTCCTGTCGGAGCGGGAGAGTAACGAGCGAACGTGAGACGAGTCTGAGAACCCGGACAGAGACCGGAAGGAGCCCCGGCGGATTGCCCCGGCCGGTGTCTACTCGATGAACAGCCCCCGGCTCGCCGCCCGCGCGTCGAACTCCTCCAGGCGGGCCTGCGCGTCCGGCAGGTCGTCGCACATGGCCTCCAGCAGCACCCGGCCGAGCAGCATCGGCGCGCAGACGGTGTCGAAGGCGAGCCCGGTGCCGACGGCGGCCGGCAGCAGCAGGTCGGAGACCTTCGCGACCGGCGCGAACGCCGAGTCGGCGACGGTGACCACGGTCAGTCCCGCCGACCTGGCGTAGGCGAGGGTGTCGACGACCTCGCGCGGATGCCGGGGCAGCGCGAAGCACAGCAGGGTCGTGGCGCCCGCCCGTACGGCGGCGTCGATCCGGTCGTGGATCATCGTGCCGCCCTCGTTGAGGAGCCGTACGTCCGGGTGGACCTTGGCGGCGAAGTACGCGAAGCCGTACGCCTGGGAGGCGGCGGCGCGCAGCCCGAGGACGGGCAGGGGGCGGGACGCGGCGAGGAGTTGGCCCGCCCGCCGCACCGGGCGCGGGTCGGCGAGCACCTCGGCCAGGTGCTTCAGGTTCTCGATCTCGGCCTCGACGGCCTGCTGGTACTCGTTGTACGAGCCCGGCTGGGCGCTCTGTTCGGTGGGGGCGACCTCGCGCAGGTGCTTGCGCAGCGCCGGGTAGCCGTCGAAGCCGAGGGCGACGGCGAAGCGGGTGACGGACGGCTGGCTGACACCGGCCAGTTCGGCCAGCTCGACGCTGGAGAGGAAGGGCACCTCGGAGGCCCGGCGCACCATGCTGTGCGCGATGCGCCGCTGCGTCGGGGTGAGCCGGTGCCCCTCGAAGAGGGCCTGGAGCCGGACGGCGGGGCTGTCGGGCAGGTGACCGCTCGCGCCCACCTCCCCCTCGATACCCGCAGCCGTACTCGTACCCGTACCGGCGCCCCTGTTGTCGTCCGCACTCGGCGTGCTCATGCCGCGCTCCCCCTCCAGATCTCCGTGAACCGGTCCAGCAGTGCCGCCGCCGCTGTCACGTCGTCCGTGAGCGGCCGGTCGGCCGATTCGGCGTCGAGGACCGACTCGGCCAGCTCCAGCGCCCGTCCGGCCGGCAGTTCCGGGTCCGGTCGCAGGTCGCGCTGGCGCAGCGCCCGTACGGCGGCGACCAGTTCGCAGCCGACGACGAGACGGTACGCGTCGCAGGCGCGCAGTGTCTGGCGGGCGGCGAGCGAGGCGAAGCTGGCCTGTTCCTCGACGCCCCGGGAGAGTACAGCGTGCCCGAGGGAGGCGGGCGCGGAGAAGGCCCGCAGGTCACCGAGGGCGGCGCCGGCGGCGTACTCCAGGATCATCACGCCGGAGGCGGCGGGCTCGTGGTCGGCGAGGAAGGGGCGCAGACGGGTGAAGGCGGGCTCGTTGAGGGTGGAAAGGCGGGAGGTGGACAGCCGCGCCACCTGGGTGACAGCCAGTCTGAAGTGGTCGAGGGCGAGGGCCAGTTGGGCCTGGTAGAAGCCCCCGTGGTGGTAGGCGGTGAAGTCCTCGGGGGAGATGAGCGGGTTCTCGGCGGCGGCGTTGATCTCGATGGCGAGCACCCCCTCCAGGGCGTCCGCCGCGTCGTGCGCGGGCCCGTGGATCTGCGGCAGACACCGGAAGCCGTACGGGTCCTGGATGCGCCCGAGGGGAGGGGTGGGCCGGGCCGCGGAACCGATCAACTCCCGCATCCGGCGCGCAACTTCGACCGACCCCCGGTGGGGACGGGCGGCGTGCACGGGCGCGGCGTACGCCTCGTGGGAACCGTCGACGGCGTAGAGCGAGAGCGCGGCGACGACCTGCGTGGCGGCGATGAGCCCGCGCAGCTCGTGCAGGGCGAGCGCGGCCTGCCCGAGGGTGAGGGCGTTGCTGCTGATCAGGGCGAGGGCGTCGTTGTTGTCGAGGGCCTGGGGCTCGGGGGCTCCGGCGACGCTCCAGCCCCGCGAAGCGGATCCCCCCGCCGTCGTCTCCGGCCCGATCCACTCGTGCTCCCCGGCCAGCGCGAGGCCCATCTGCGCCAGCGCCGCGATGTCCCCGGTGCCCACCGATCCGAACTCGTTGATCACGGGATGGACCCCGTTCTCCAGCGCCTCGCACAGGGCGGTGACCACCCCGGGGCGCAGTCCGGCGCCCCCGGCGAGGAGCTGGTTGGCGCGGACGGCGAGCATCGCCCGCACCTGCCGGGCCGGCAGTTCCGCGCCGATGGCACCGGCGTGGCTGCGCAGCAGGCGCAGGCCGTGGTCGGCGGCGGCCTCGGTCGGGACGGCCTCGTTGCGGTTGGCGCCGACGCCGGTGGAGCGGCCGTACACACGGCCGGTCGCGGCGATGCGGCGGGCGACGTCCCAGACCTCCTCGACGCGCTTCATCGCGTCGGTGCCGGCGACGGGCCGCGCGGCCCCGTCTGCGAGGCGGACGACGTCCTCGACGCCGAGGCCGACACCGTCCAGGACGACGATGCCGGTGGACACCGGAGGTGGTGTCGGAGGTGGCACCGAAGACGACGTATCCACGATTCGAGACGACATAAGACGCGGACTCCTCTCAAACCGGAAGCAAACCGGGCACTCGATCTTGCTTGCTGGACGGCCGTTACCTCGGATTAACACCAGGGCATTGACAATCTATTCAGACACAGAGAACTCTGCATGACGTTATACAGGCCCGGCAAGGGGCACCCCATGATCCAGTTCGACGCGGTTCACAAGCGCTTCCCGAACGGCACCACAGCGGTCCACGACCTCTCACTCCGGATGCCGGAAGGCGGCGTGACCGTTCTCGTCGGATCCTCCGGCTGCGGCAAGACGACCACCCTGCGGATGATCAACCGAATGGTCGACCCGACCTCCGGCACGATCCAGGTCGGCGGCAAGGACATCCTGCAACAGGACGCCGCCGACCTGCGCCGGTCCATCGGATACGTCATCCAGCAGTCGGGACTCTTCCCGCACCGCACGGTCCTCGACAACATCGCGACCGTGCCCCTGCTCCTCGGCTGGGGCCGGAAGAAGGCCCGCGCCCGCGCGGCCGAACTGCTGGAGACCGTCGGCCTCGCCGCCGACGCCGGCAAGCGATACCCGCACCAACTGTCCGGCGGCCAGCAGCTGGGGGTCCCCCCAGGCCTTTAAGGCACTGGGGGAGCGTCGGCGTGGCCCGCGCCCTCGCCGCCGACCCACCCGTCCTCCTCATGGACGAACCGTTCGGTGCGGTCGACCCGGTGGTGCGCACCCAGCTCCAGGACGAACTGCTGCGCCTGCAGAAGGAGTTGAACAAAACCATCGTCTTCGTCACGCACGACGTGGACGAGGCCCGTCCGGCTCGGCGACCAGATAGCGATCTTCCGCACCGGCGGCCATCTGGTCCAGTGCGCGGCCCCCGCCGAACTCCTCGCCCGCCCGGCCGACGACTTCGTCGCCGACTTCCTGGGCGCCGAGCGCGGCCTCAAGCTGCTCTCCCTGAAGACCCTCGCGGCCCTCCCGCAGGCCCCGGCCCCCGAGAGCGGCGCCTGGACCCTCGCACTCGACGAGGCCCGCAGACCACTGCGCTGGCACGCCGCCGACCAGGGCACGCACGGTGCCGACATCCCCGTACGACCGCTGAAGGACGGCGACTCGCTCCTCGCGGCGCTCACCGAGTCGATCGCCTCCCCCACCGGGCTCGTGGCCCGCGTCGACGCGACGGGCACCCTCACCGGCGTCTCCTCCCGCGACGACATCCACACGCACGCGGGCCGCGCCCACACCGAGGCCCAGACAGAAGCACAGGCAGCGGCCCCGGTGACGACCGAAGCCCAGGTCGAGGCATGACCATCGACTGGTCGTGGATCGGCGACCACACCGACGACCTCACCACCCTCACGGTCTCCCACCTCCAGGCGGCCCTCTCGGCGGTCTTCTTCGGCCTGCTGATCTCTCTCCCGCTGGCCGTGGTCGCACACCGGGTCCGCCCGCTGCGCGGCTTTCTGCTCGGCCTGTCCAACGTCCTCTTCACGATCCCGTCGATCGCGATCTTCGTGCTGCTGCTCCCGGTCAGCGGTCTGACCCGCACCACCACCGTGATCGGCCTGACGGTCTACACCCTGGTCGTGCTGCTGCGGAACACGGTCGAGGGCCTGGACTCGGTGCCGGTGAAGACCAAGGAGGCGGCCAAGGCGATGGGCACGCGCCCGCTGCGCACCCTCCTCACGGTCGAACTCCCGCTCGCCCTCCCGGTGATCATGGCGGGCGTCCGTATCGCGACGGTCATGTCGATCTCGCTCGTCTCGGTGGCGACCTACATCGGCGACGGCGGTCTCGGCCAGCTCTTCACGGACGGTTTCCAGCGCGACTTCCCGACCCCGGTGATCGTGGGAGTGGTCCTCACGCTCCTGCTCGCGGTGGTCGCGGACGCGCTGCTGGTCGCCGTCCAGTACGTACTCACCCCGTGGACGAGGCGGCGAGCCTGACATGTTCGAACTCTTCAAGGATCTCGGCGCCTGGCTGACCAGCGGCGACCAGTGGTCCGGCTACGACGGCATCGCGCACCGGCTCGCCGAGCACCTCCAGTACTCACTCCTCGCCACCGTCATCGCGACGGTCATCGGCCTCCCGCTCGGCCTGCTCATCGGCCACACGGGCCGGGGCGCGTTCGTGGCGATCAACCTGGCCTCCTTCGGCCGCGCCCTGCCGACCGTCGGCCTGGTGGTTCTCGTGTTCCTGGCCAGCGGGCTGTCGATGTGGCCGGTGTACATCGCCCTGGTGGCGCTCGCGGTCCCGTCGATCGTCACGAACACCTACGCGGGCATGACCGCCGTCGACCCGGACGTGAAGGACGCGGCACGCGGCCAGGGCATGCGCTGGCACCAGGTCCTCTTCCAGGTCGAACTGCCGCTCGCACTCCCCCTGATCATGACCGGCCTGCGGCTGGCGCTGATCCAGGTGGTCGCCACGGCCACGATCGCCGCGTACGTCTCCTTCGGGGGGCTGGGCCGCTACGTCTTCGACGGCCTTGCCCAGCGCGACCTGGTCCAGGTGATGGGCGGCGCCGTGCTGGTCGCCGTGGTCGCCATCGCCCTGGACCTGACCCTCTCCGGTGTCCAGCGCTTCCTCTTCCGCCACCGCCCCGCGTGACCACCCGCGCGAGCACCCACCGATCCCGCCCAGGAGCCCTTCCGATGGCCCTTCCGATGAACCGACGCGCCCTCCTCGGCGGCCTCTTCGCAGCCGCCTCCGTCCCCGCCCTCGCCGCGTGCGGCGGCGGTATCACCTCCCTCGACGAGGGCGGCGGCAGCTCGGGCGGAGGCAGTGGCTCCAGCGCCGGCAGCCTCACCATCGGCACCGCCAACTTCACCGAGAACCAGGTGCTGGGCTACCTCTACGCCGCCGTGCTCGACGCGGCGGGCGTGCAGACGAAGGTCCGCCCGAACCTGGGCAGCCGCGAGATCCTCATTCCCGCGATGAAGGGCGGCGACATCGACCTCCTCCCCGAGTACCAGGGCGCCCTGCTCCACTACCTGGCCCCCAAGGCGACGGCCACGGAGGAGGGCGAGACGCAGAACGCCCTCACCATCGCCCTCCCGGCGAGCCTCCAGGTCCTCCCCTACGGCATGGCGGAGGACTCCGACGCCTTCGTCGTGACCCGCGAGACGGCGGCGAAGTACGGCCTCACCTCGCTGGCCGACCTGAAGAAGCAGAACGGCAAGCTGACGCTGGGCGCGGCGGCCGAGGTGAAGACGCGCGAGGTGGGCGTGGTGGGCCTCAAGGAGGTGTACGGGGTCGAGTTCAGGGAGTTCAAGTCGCTCGACTCCTCCGGTCCGCTGGTCAAGGGCGCCCTGAAGAAGGGTGACGCCGACGTGGCGAACCTCTTCACCACGGACACCGACATCCTGGACAACGGCTGGGTGGTCCTGACGGACCCCAGGAACCTGATCCCCGGCCAGCACATCGTCCCCCTGATCGCCGACCGCAAGGCCGACTCGACGGTCCGCAAGGCCCTCGCGGAACTCGGCAACGTCCTCACCACGGATGACCTCACCGAGCTGAACCGCAAGGTGGACAAGGACAAGAAGGACCCGGAGGACGTGGCAAACGCGTACGCGAAGGAGAAGGGCCTGACGAAGTAGGCGCCCTGGGGGGCCGGCCCCCCTAGGGTCCGGCCCAGGGGCAACAGGGGGGCTAACCCCAGTGCCGGGCGGGTCCCGTTTCCCTACCGTGGTGTGTATGACCGGTATGGACACCACGGGCGCGCACGACGCCGACCTGAACAAGGAACTCAGCGCCACTCTGCAGGCCCGCAGGGAACTGGGCGAGGATTACGAGTCCGCGTTGGTCGACTCGTTCCTGGAGAAGGTCGACCAGCGGATAGACGGCTCGGTGGAGCGCCGGGTACGACGCCAGCTCGCCGAGCAGCAGATGGTGGTGGCCCGCGACTCGCGCGGCCCGAAATCCACCGACACCTTCGGCGAACGCTTCGGCTTCGCCATCGTCTCGCTGGTTCTGGCGATACCCCTGTCCGCCATCGGCGCCGGCACCGCGGGCCTTCCCGGCCTGCTGGTCGCCTGGGGCGGCATCGTGGGCGTGAACGCGTTCCAGGCGGTCGCCAGTTCTGCGTGGCTCTTCGGCCGGCACAAGAGGTCCGGCCAGGACAGCGACTGGGAGGACTGAGGGCCGCCGGCTGACGTCCAGGAGTCACCACGGGCAGGGAGCGTCACCGTACGCCGGGCAAAAAAGCTTTCGCGGGGACCGCCGCACCCCCGTTGCCGGGGGGCGGGACGACGGCGGTCCCCGCGAGGGACGCGGGCCGGGTCAGGGCCGGGCTGGCGCGTCCTGGGCGTCGGTGGAGGTCCGGGAGCCGCTCCGGAGGTCCGTGACGCCGTTTTGGTGCCGGCCGGGGCGGGGAGCCGCTCCCGCCCTTGCCGACATCCACTACTGTGCCGGTCCCGTGTTAAGCGTGTGCTGCGCGGACGTGACACCCTCGTACCACTTCCACGAAGTCTCCGTCCGAAAGGAAGCGGAACGGGACATCGCGGCGGACGCCGCAGGTTCCCCTCCGGCACGCCCCATTCACCGGACGTTCGCTACTGGTTGCCGCCCTTGGCCAGGAAGGCCAGCAGGTCCTGCCGGCTGACGACTCCGGTCGGCTTGCCCTCGACCAGCACGATCGCCGCGTCGTGGGTACCGAGTACGGACATCAGGTCGCCGACGGGCTCACCGGAGCCGACCTGCGGCAGCGGTGCCGACATGTGCTTCTCCAGCGGGTCGTCGAGCGAGGCCCGCTGGGTGAACAGCGCGTCGAGCAGTTCGCGTTCGACGACCGACCCGATGACCTCAGCCGCCATGACGTCGGGGTGACCGGCGCCGGGCTTCACGATCGGCATCTGCGAGACGCCGTACTCACGCAGCACCTCGATGGCCTGGCCGACGGTTTCGTCCGGGTGCATGTGGAGGAGGGAGGGGATGTGGCCGTGCTCCTTGTAGTCGAGGACGTCGGCGACGCGCGCGGAGGGGCCGGTGTCCTCCAGGAAGCCGTAGTCGGCCATCCACTCGTCGTTGAAGATCTTGCTGAGGTATCCGCGCCCGTTGTCGGGCAGCAGCACGACGACGACATCGTCCGGTCCGAGCCGCTCCGCGACCCGCAGCGCGGCGACGACGGCCATTCCGCAGGAGCCGCCCACCAGCAGGCCCTCCTCCTTGGCGAGCCGCCGGGTCATCTGGAAGGAGTCCTTGTCGGACACGGCGATGATCTCGTCGGCGACGGTCCGGTCGTAGGCGGTGGGCCAGAAGTCCTCGCCCACCCCCTCCACCAGATACGGCCGCCCGGACCCCCCGGAGTACACGGACCCCTCGGGGTCGGCCCCGATGACCTGGACGCGCCCGTCACTGGCGTCCTTCAGATAGCGCCCGGTGCCGGAGATGGTCCCGCCGGTGCCGACACCCGCCACGAAGTGGGTGATCCGCCCCTCGGTCTGCTCCCACAGCTCGGGGCCGGTGGAGTGATAGTGCGAGAGGGGGTTGTGGGGGTTGGAGTACTGGTCGGGCTTCCAGGCGCCCGGAGTCTCGCGCACGAGCCGGTCGGACACGTTGTAGTAAGAGTCCGGGTGTTCGGGGTCAACGGCGGTGGGGCAGACCACGACGTCGGCGCCGTAGGCGCGCATCACGTTGATCTTGTCGGTGGACACCTTGTCGGGGCAGACGAAGATGCACTTGTACCCCTTCTGCTGGGCCACGATGGCCAGCCCGACCCCGGTGTTTCCGCTGGTCGGCTCGACGATCGTGCCGCCGGGCCGAAGCTCGCCGCTCTCCTCCGCCGCCTCGATCATGCGCAGGGCGATGCGGTCCTTCACGGACCCGCCGGGGTTGAAGTACTCGACCTTCGCGAGGACGGTCGCCTGAATGCCCGCGGTCACACTGTTGAGCCTCAGCAGCGGGGTGTTGCCGACGAGGCTGATCATCGAGTCGTGGAATTGCACCGTTGTCTCCGGTTGCCGCACATAAATGTGGTTGTCATTGGTGCGGCCAGCCTAAGGCTCCGCCTCGGCATTCACCTCACGTCACGATTGGCGGACCGTGGGTTCGGGGCAAGGAGTGGGTGTACGGCTACGAGGAGGTGGCGGCGACGCATGACGAGCATGTCCAGGGCAAGGGTGGCCCGGCGGATCGCGGCCGGTGCCGCGTACGGCGGTGGCGGTATCGGCCTGATGAGCGCGGCGGCCGTGGGAGTGGTGCTGGCCGAGGTCCGGATGGCGAGACGCCAGGTGGGCAACGGCGGCGGCCCGCACCCGCCGAGCGCGGACGGCCTGTACGGACACGGATACGCCACCCCCGGTGAGCCCCCGCTCGGACTCGTCCTGCTGGGCGACTCCACGGCGGCCGGCCAGGGCGTCCACCGGGCCCGTCAGACCCCGGGCGCGCTGCTCGCGTCCGGCCTGTCGGCCTTCGCGGAACGTCCGGTGGAACTGCGCAACGTGGCGCTGGCCGGCGCCCAGTCCGACGATCTGGACCGCCAGGTGGGGCTGACCGTCTCGGCGTCCGACCGGATCCCGGACATCTGCGTGATCATGGTCGGCGCGAACGACGTCACCCACCGGATGCCTCCCACGCGCTCGGTCCGTCACCTTTCCTCGGCGGTACGCCGCCTGCGTACGGCCGGTGCGGAGGTGGTCGTGGGCACCTGTCCCGACCTGGGCACCGTCGAGCACGTCCAGCAGCCGCTGCGCTGGCTGGCCCGGCGGGCGTCCCGCCAGTTGGCGGCGGCACAGACGATCGGGGTCGTGGAACAGGGAGGCCGCACGGTGTCGCTGGGCGACCTGCTCGGCCCCGAGTTCGAGGCCAACCCACGCGAACTGTTCGGCCCGGACAACTACCACCCCTCGGCGGAGGGCTACGCGACGGCGGCGATGGCGGTCCTCCCGACGGTGTGCGCGGCGCTGGGCCTGTGGCCGGCGGACGAGGAGCGCCCGGACGTGACCCGCCGCGAGGGTTTCCTGCCGGTGGCACGGGCGGCGGCGGAGGCGGCGTCGGAGCCGGGCACGGAGGTCACCGCGGCGATGCCGACGGGGCCCAGGGGCCCCTGGGCCCTGATGAAGCGCAGGCGACGCAGGCGGGTACCGGCGACGGACCCGTCCCCTGCGCCGACGACGACGCGAGGAGCGTCGAGCGGCTGATCCCGGCCACAAGGGGCCAGAGCGCCGCACGGCACCCCGTCGCCCGGTCCACGAAGAGTGCGGCCATCGAGACCCGCTCGATCCGGCTCGGGTCCGTCTCCCGGTGCAGTCCCTGCGGATCGCGGAGGCGGTCAGGAACCGGGGCCGGACCTGACCGGACCCGGCCGCGGGGAGTCGCGACCGGGCCCGATGGCAGGGGCGAGCGGGATCGGTACAGGCCGTGACGGTCCGTCTGCCGCACCGTCTACCGCACCGTCAGCGGCCTGTCGTAGATCACCGCGTTCCGGGGTGTGCCGTTCGCGGTGCGGGCGATCAGGGTCACCCGGTAGGTGCCGGCTCGGACCAGTGCCCCGTTCGCGGCGCGCCCGTCCCAGGTCACGGCGATCTTCCCGTGGGCCCGGCCACCGGTGATGGTCCGTACGACGGCGCCGGTGGAGGTGGTGACGGTCAGTTTCCAGTTCGCGGTCGGCTTGTTCAGGTGCCAGACGCCCTTGAAGTCGCCGCCCTGGCGCGGGGCTACAGAGGTGGGGGCGGTGGCGTCGGTCACCGCGAGCGGGGAGGTGGTCACCTGCGGCCATTTCACCGTCACGTCACCGGACGCCGTCGAGTAGGCGACCGGACCGCCGAACCGGTCCACGTTCCAGAACCGGCCGCGCCGGTCGGCCGGGGCGTTCGGCGGGGACAGCAGCGGGCCCAGCTCTTTCGTACCGACCTTGGCGGCGGGGACCGCGCCCTTCAGGTAGGTGATCAGCAGCTTGCCGGCCTTGTTGTCCTGGGAGACCAGGTAGCCGTCGGCCAGCCGCGCGTAGCCCCGCGGCACGGTCTGCGTCGTCCGCTTGACCTGGTCGTAGACGACCGCCTGGGCGTTCGGCCCGCAGGACCAGTAGACGTACCGGCCCACCACCTGCAGATGGGACGGGAGGCAGGAACTGACCGACAGGCTGCCCAGCTTCCGCATGGAGGGCAGTGAGTACGTCTCGAACACGGCCTTGCCCGAGGCGGTCCGGGCCGTCCACAGGGTGTTCCCCCACAGGGCTGAAATACACGCCTTCGTCCGCCCAGCGACCCCCCATAGGATCAACGCGGGGCGGCACTATCGTCTGGTCCCATGATCGTATGGCTCAACGGCACGCACGGCGCGGGCAAGACGACGACCAGTGCGCTCGTACAGCAACTGATCCCCGATTCACGGGTGTTCGACGCCGAGAAGGTCGGCGAGACGCTCATGGACATCAAGCCGGGGCTTCCCGATACCGACAACTTCCAGCACTGGCCCCCGTGGCGACCGCTCGTCGTCGAGACCGCCCGCCGCGTGCTCGACTACACCGGCGGCACCCTGGTGATCCCCATGACCGTCCTGGTCGAGCGGTACTGGCGCGAGATCAGCACGGGCCTGGCCCAACACTCCATCCCCGTACGGCACTTCGTCCTCCACGCCGACCAGGACACCCTGCGCGGGCGCATCGCGAACGACACCGTCCTCGGCCCCAACTCCCCGTTCCGCCTCACATACCTTGAGCCGTACGCCGAGGCGGCCCGCACCTGGCTGCACGCCGAGGCCGAGGTCGTCGACACCACCCACCTCACGCCGACCCAGGCCGCCGTGCGGATCGCGGAGGCTGTCAAGAGGTGACCCGACCGGAGCCCGGCTGCGAAGTGCGGCAGCCTGGCCCCTTGGACTCCAGTACACCCGGAACCAACTTGACCGGGGGTGAGGAGAGTTCAGGTACGTGCTTCCTTCACCGGGGCCGCGGCCAGAGCCGGGTGGTGGCAGGCGCGGGTGCACACCAGGTAGTGCACTCCGGGTACGCCGGTGTCGCGGGGTTCGGAGTCCTGGCACTGGGGGTGCTCGCTCAGGACGCAGCGGGGGGAGCGGAACGGGAGTTCCGGTGTCCTTTCCCGGGCTCTGCGTATCTCAACGCCCTGGGCTACGGGAGTCGGAGCGCATGTACCCGTCGCGCATCTCCAGGTGGACGGCGGAACGCGTGCACCTCCTCAGCCGCTCCTCAAGCGTCGGTGCCGCCACCATTGACCTCCGGGAAGAACCGCACCATGCGCTTCGGAATCTCGATCAGGTCCTCATGGCCGGAAGTGTCCAGCTGGGAGCGACGAGCCTCGTCGACCGCCTTCCAACCCTGCCACCAGGTACGTGCCCTTCTCGTCGTCGACGTAGACGGTGGGCGACTTGCCGTCCGGGCCCTCCTCTCATCTTCGGCAACGCCGATATGCGGTAAGGCGCTGCCACGACAGTCCGAAGTCGCCGCCCCGCCGGCCGAGGCGCGTCCGCATGGCCTCTGCGCCGAGCCGGAGCACAGAGGCATTTTCGTGGCCCGAACGGCGTCGGCGCTTCCTCCGGTACGCCCGGGGCGCGACGGATCTCGAACATGGCCGAAATCGGGGTCCTGTGCTGGTGTTCTCGCGCGTAACACTGGTCACACAAGTTGCTTGAGACTTGGACAACCCCTCGACGATTGGAAGAGGCATGCGCCTGACGTCCCCCCACGGCCGCACTCACCGCACTGCCCGTTCCGCTTCCCTGGCCGCACTGCTCGCCCTCACCGGTGCCGGCGCCCTTGCCGCGGCGCCCACAGCGTCCGCGGCCCCCACGGCCTCACTCACCGCCGACGTTCCGATGGCCGCCAGGGGCGCCGGCAACTCCGTCGTGTATTTCGGCAGTCTCCGGATCGACGACGGCACCTCCGTCACCTGCGTGAACACGAGCAACGCCACCCCCTCCGGCGGCAACGGCCGGATCATATTCGCCACCAACTACAAGATCACCCCGGGCACCACCTACGGCGTCTCCGCCTGGGAGACCGGCAACTGCAACTCGGGTGGCCAGCAGTCCCTCGGCGGCGTGACCGTCAAGCCCACGGCCGCAGACGTCTCCAGCGGTGTCTACAGGATCACGATCCCCTAGCCGCCGTCCCGCGAGCCGCACCCGTGTCACCGCGACCGAGCGTGCATGCCGTGTGGCGCCCAGCACCTCGGCGCAGCGTGAACTCGTACGCCGCAGCACCCCGCCCGCACCTCACCGGTGCCGCCACAGGCACACGCACCCGCGCCTCACCCCACCCGGTACCCCCGAATCACCCGATACTCCACCGCTCCCCCATCCACGAACCCGGCACTCGCCCGCAGCGACACATACCCGCCGGCCACCGGCCGCCCGGGAAGCGGCATCACCCAGGCATCCCGCCCCGACCGCACCAGCCGCGCCTTCCGCCAGTTCTTCCCGTCGTCGTACGACACGTCCACCGACACCGTCCGCACCGCCGAGGGAGCTGCCCCCGGCTGCCGTACCAACCGCATCGGAATGACGGCCGTACGCCCCGTATTGGTCTGGTCGACAGCCGGAGCGAAGTCGAACGCCGACAGGCCGACCGCCGTGCTCCCGTTCGCCTCGCCCGAGCGGAAGGTCCACGAGCCGCTGATGCTCGTGCCGTGGCCGAAGCCTCCGTTGGCCGCGCCGCGTTCGGCGGAGTACTCCAGGCGGTAGGTCGATTCCGCCGCCGGGACCGAGCCCGCGGCGTCGGTCCACGGGTAGTCCAGTTCTACGAGTTTCCGGTCGCCGTAGTAGAAGGCGACCCTGCTCTTGTCGTACGTGGAGTAGCCGGTGTGGCCTGCCTGGTCGCCGGCCATCGGGATGTTGAAGGAGAGGTGGTTGCCCTCCCGGGTGACGAACGTCTGACGGGTGAAGCGTGGACCGGGTACCGCCTTCTGCCAGGTCACGGTGTAGCGCTTGCCGGGTTTGTAGGTCTCGTAGTTCGAATAGAACTGCGTCTGGAACGTGCCGTCGGCCGCGTACTGGTTGTAGCGCGTCTCCCACATGGTGTCGTCGGCCTTGTAGTAGACGGTCCGGCGGCCCGGGTTGTCGAACCAGATCGCGCCCGCGGACAGCGCGCTCCCGCCCTCCGGCGGGAAGGCGAAGTGGTGCTGGAACGCCCGCGCGGGGGTCCCTGGTGTCACCGAGTAGCACCGCTGCCGCATCTCCGCCAGTTCGCTCTGGCGCACCACCCGCCTGAAGTTCGTCTGCAGATGGCCCCGTTCGAACCACGCCAGCACGTATTCGTACGGCGAGTCGTCGTACGTGCCGTCCTTGCCCTTCTTCGCCCAGAAGCCGCGTACGTCGGCGACCAGCGCTCCCTCGCCCGGGCCCACGTCGTCGCCCAGCGCGGCCGTGAACAGTTTGCCGAAGGCGTCGGCGGTGACCCGCATGCCGTAGCCCGTCCCGTTGGTGAGCTCGCGGTGGAAGCCGACCGCGGCGAGCCGCAGACTCGCGTCCTTGCGCGGGAGGGTCGCCGAGACGGGGGTGCCCTTGCGGGCGTCGAGGACGATCTCGCTGTCGCCGGTCACTGTGAGGGTGGGGCGGACCAGCAGGGTCGAACTGCCGTCCGACGGGGTGATGACCGACGCGTTGACCGTGTAGCGGCCCGCCGGGAGGGAGACCGTGCCCGAGCCGGAGGGGTACACGAACCGGTAGACCGAGCCGTCCAGGCTCATGATGTCGGTCCAGTAGTCGCCCGCCGGGTTGCCGTCACGGTCGATGACCTTGACCGTCAGCTTGTGGGTGGGGGTGGCCTTGGTGATCGTCAGCGGGACGCGGACCGAGGTGCCGGTGGTCGTGTCCACCCCCACCAGCGCGCCCTCGAACACTCCCGTGCCGCTCTGTACGCGCGTGTCGGCGGTCACCGTCACCGTGGTGGTGCCGCCCGCCGGGACGGTCGCCCGCTCCGGGGTGACCGTGAACATGCCCGCCGGGGAGGGGGAACCGTCGGGCCCGGTCACCCGGGCCGCGAAGTCCAGCGTGCGCGGCTCCGTGCCGTCGTTCCGGTACGTCACCGTCCTGACCACCGGTACGTCGTCGTCGGCCGGGGCCTCCTGGGTGCCCAGGGGCAGGGACGTGGGCGTGGCGAGGACCGACTGGTGGATGGCGCGGGCCACGTCCACCCGGCCCGCGCCCTGCGCGTCGACGTCGGCGCCGGGAGTGGGCGTCGCCGACGCCATCAGGGCCGCTTTCAGCTCGGCCGCCCGCCAGTCCGGGTGCTGCCCGGCGAGCAGGGCCGCCGCTCCGGCCACGTGCGGGGTGGCCATGGAGGTACCGGAGAGGGTGGTGTAGCCGGGCTCGACCTCCAGGTAGTCGCTGGTCGCGTGCACGGCCCGCGCGGCGACGATGTCCACGCCCGGTGCGGTGATCTCCGGCTTGATCGCGCCGTCCTCGCGCGGGCCCCGGCTGGAGAAGGACGCCATCACGTCCTGCTTGTCGACGGCGCCCACGGAGAGCGCGGCGTCCGCGGTGGACGGGGAGCCGACCGTGCCCTCCGAGCTGCCTTCGTTGCCCGCGGCGATCACGAAGAGGGCGCCGGTCTGCGCCGTCAGCGTGTTGACGGCCTCTTCGAGCAGGTCCTCGCCCGGTGTGTCCTCAGCGCCGAGGCTCAGGTTGATCACCTTGGCGCGGGGAGCGGCCCACTCCATGCCGGCCAGGATCGACGAATCGGCGCAGTTGCGGTCTCTGCACACCTTCCCGACGATCAGCGTGGCGCCGGGTGCGACCCCCTTGTACTTCGCGCCGCCGCCCGCCACCGTCGACGCCACGTGCGTGCCGTGGCCGACGTTGTCGTCGGCGCTGGCCGCGTCCGTGAAGTTCACGGCCTCCGTGACCCGTGCGGCCAGGTCGGGGTGGGTCGCGTCGTATCCGGTGTCGAGGACCGCGACGGTCACGCCCCGCCCGTCGTACCCCGCCTGCCAGGCCGTCGGCGCCCCGATCTGCGGCACGCTCCGGTCCAGGCTGACCTGCCGCTTGCCGTCCAGCCAGAGCTTGGCGACACCGCTCGCCGTGCGCAGTCCCGTCGTAGGGCTGCCCGTGGTCATCCCGTCCCAGAAGGTGCCCGCGGTCCTCTTCTGCACGGCCACGGCCGCGCCGTCGACGGCGCCCAGGGTCCTGGTCACCAGGGCTCCGGCCGTGGCGCGCAGGCTGCGGCTGCCGAGCGTCGCGTCGGCGTACGTCACGATCGTGGGCAGTACGGCAGTACCGGCGTCGTCGTACCCGGCCGCGACGAGGCCCGTCACGTCGAACAGCCGCTCGTCGACCTGACCGCCGGTGACCAGGCGCAGGGCGTCGTTCGGGACGACGTACTGGTGGCCGTCGCGCTCGAACTGCTGGAAGCCCATCGCCTCGCGCCCCGCGCCGGGCTCGATGGCCACTGCGGCCCCCGACAGGTCCACGCGGTCGCCGGTGACGAGGGTGACCCGGTGGGTGACGGCTCCCTGTCCGGTTCCGTGGGTCCAGTCGGACGCGGCGGCGGTCGGGTCCGTCGCGCCGGCCGCGCTGATGCCGCCGGTGGCGCCGGTCGCGGGGGTGACCACCGCGACTCCCTGCACCAGCAGGGCGGTGACGAGTGCGCCGCTCAGTCTTCGGGACATGCGGGACATACGGCCTCCACTGTTGTGGTGGTGACGGTCGTGACTCGGGTTGCGACCGACTGTCCCGCCCGATGCGATCTTCCGGGTACTCCCAACCGCCCATAACATCGCGCTATGGAGCTGGAGGTCCGCCACCTACGCGTCCTGAACGCGATCGCCGACGCCGGCTCCATCAGCCGTGCCGCAGCGGCTCTCGGCTTCACCCAGCCCGCGCTGACCGCACAACTCCAGCGCATAGAGCGCCTGTTGGGCGGCTCCTTGTTCATACGGGACGGGAACGGCTCACGGCCCACGGCGTTCGGCGCGATGGTGCTGGCGCACGCGCACGGCATCCTCACCGCCCACGAGGACCTCATGCGTGACGTACGGCAGCGGGGCCCCGACGACTCCGACCTGACCGCCCTGCGGCTCGGCTCGATCCCCGGCCCGCTCACCGCCGTACTGGTGACCACCGCGCGCCGGCTGCTGCCCCGGGCCGAGATCACCCTGCACACCTGCGACACGGAGGAGGAGCAGCTCGAACTGCTCGCCACCGGCCGGCTCGACTTCGGGCTGGTCGTGGACTACCCGGAGTACGAGCTCGCGTTGCGCCCCGGGCTCAGCGACGCCCTCCTGGCCGTCGAACCCGTCTTCGTGCTGATCTCCGAAGGGCACCCGCTCACCGGCCGGCCGGACATACCGTTGCGGGACCTGTCCGGCGAGGCCTGGCTGGTCGGGGAGAACAAGGACGTACGGATGCGGGCGCAGTTCAGGGCCGCGTGCCGCCGGGCCGGGTTCGCCCCGCGCCGGGTGCAGCGCCTCAGCGCGAGCGTGGTGTTCCCGCTGGTCGGGCAGGGGCACGGGGTCGCCCTCGCGCACCCGCTGGTGACCGAGCGCGAGGGTGTCGTCGCACGGCCGCTGACCGGGGATCCGATGGGCGTGCGGCAACGGCTGGTGTGGGCGGCGTCCAGTCCCCTCGCCGAGCACGCGCCCGCCCTGCACGACGCGCTCACGAAGGCGTACTGGGCGGAGGCGCGGCGTGCGCGGGTGTACTGGGAGTGGCTGGAGAACAAGGGTCGGCTGCCGCCGGCCCCACCCCTGTGACCGAGCGCCCGCGAGAAGGAGGAACGCCCAAGCTTCACGGGCGGGCCCGATCTGCCGCGAACGTGGCGCCGGGCCCGGTGCGGGCCGGGTCAGCGAGCAGTCTCCGTGACGTCCGCACCAGCCCGTTCGAGAGCGGGAAAGCAGAGCCGTACGTTGTAGTGGGCCTCCAGCTGCCGGACCCGCGGCATCAGCTTGTCCGTCAGTTCCTTGATTTCCTGGCGGTGGTCGGTGACGAACCGGGTCCGCAGCTCCCTGCGCAGCGGCTCACGGACGGCTTCGACCGGGGCCATGCAGGCCGCGTAGTCGGCGGCCAGGTCCATGTCGGTTCCGCCGGCGGCGAGCCGCCGGTCCACGAGCCCGAAGAACCTGCTCTCGCTTTTCACCTGCACACCCCGCTGTGCGAGGCAGGAGGGGAAGGCGCGGTAGGCCAGGGCGACCGACTCGTCGGATCCGAGTCGACCGATCGCCTTGAACCACGACATCCGCAGCGGACCGTAGAGCGCCCGGAACTCGTTCAGAACGGTCTGGCCCGCTGTCAGGCAACGCCGCATCAGCTCAGGCCCCGGAGAGTCCTGCGACGCGGCGGGTTCGGGGGTGGTCACCGGAACCGCGGTCGATCCGAAGCCTTGGCGCCGGATGAAGTCCAGGTCGGGCAGGTCCATGTATCTGGTGAAGGCGAGCGGCGCCAACTCCGGCATCTCCTCGCCTCGGGACAGCAGGCAGTCGCGGATCTCACCGTCGGCGACCGCCTCACCGAAGGCGTCGAGGCCTTGGGACCACCGGGCCTCGGCGCCGGTCGCCGGCACTACGGCGGGCGTGAGGTCCGCCGGTACCTCGTAGGTGACGGGCGCGGTTCGGAGCGCTGCGGCGACCGGATCGCCTCCGCCGGGGGAGGCGGAGGGTTCCGAACAGCCGGCTGCGCACGCGACAAGAATGACCATCGTGACCAGTGTGAGCACAGTGCGCGGCGGTGCTGTGGCGGTCCGGGTCGGTCCGGCCATCAGGGGCCTTCTCCTTCTCTTTCGCGAACAGTGACGGATGCCGTGTACGTGACGGTGTCCATGACCGTGTCCGGTGGGGTCGCCGCCGGGCGGCCCCACCGGACAGGGACGGAAGGACTAGTGCGTGATGTTCACGTAGTCGGGCGCGTCGTAGTAGCTCTCGACGGCGAACGTGGTGCCGTCGTTGAGGTCGGTCAGCAGGAGCTGCGTGTCCACCGCGTAGCTGCCGTCGTCGAGGCAGTGCCAGCCGGACGTGCCCCGGAACCAGGTGCCCGCCGAGTTGCGGTACATACCGCGGTAACAGTCGTAGGCCGCTGCCGACGTGTCGTTCGCGAGGGTGAGGTTGAGGTCGCTGCAGCTGCTCGTGGACGACTTCGTCGCCGTCTCCGAGTACGTGCGGTAGCCCGTGGTGATGGTCGTGGTGACGCACGCCTGGGCGGCCGCGGAGGCCGCCGGCGCCACAGCGACCAGGGAGGCGCCGATCACGCCCGTCGTAGCCAGCGCTGCCCAGAGCTTTTTCATGGATTTCTCCTTGAGTCGGTGGTGCTACGGATCGGCTCACGGAGGGACGGGAACGGCGCGGCGTTCCCGCCGCGCCGACCGTCCCCCGTCGAACGCCGCAGACACTGGCAAGGGGTGTCCGCCGACGGCAACGAGTCAGCCCTGAATGGGACGTTGGGATGGGACGACCTGCGTGAACGCAGTGCTTTCGAGGGGCTGTGGGACGGGGGTGGGACAAGCACAGCGCAGGGGGCTAGGATCCGGCCTCCTACAGCCACGGTTGCCTGAAGGGGTGTTCCCGTGACGCACAGTGCGGAATTCGAGAGATTCGCGGCCTGTTTGAGGGCGTTGAAGGATCGTGCGGATCTCAGCTACGAGGCACTCGCCCAGAAGACCGGAATCAGCAGTTCCAGCCTTCACCGGTACTGCTCGGGCTCCTATGTCCCGCAGGACTACGGGTACGCCTACCGGTTCGCCACGGCCTGCGGAGCCTCGCGTGAGGAACTGCGACGCCTGCACCGGTTGTGGGCTCTCGCGGACGCCGACCGGCCGACATCCGCAGGGGCAAGCCCAGAACCCGTACCGGTACCAGGCAGCGGTTCGGCGCAGATCTCGGCCTCCGAGCCCATGCCGGACCCGGACCCGCAACCGACCCGAGACCCGGCCTCCGCGTCGGACACCGGACCGGCACCGACCCGGGACCCGGCCTCCGCGTCGGACACCGCACCGGCACCGGTGTCGGCGGCGCCCGCCCGGCTCGGCAACCGGTACCGGCTGCCGAGCCGAATGGTCCTCGGGGCGAGTGCCCTGGTACTCGCGACGGGGGTATGGGTTGCCGTGTCGGAGACCGCGCTCCAGGCGAACAGCCCGACGAAGAACGACAGCCGTCTCCTCTTCTCGGAAGCGTGCGCCGGGACGGTGAGCATGGGCCAGCAGGATGCCTGCGTACGGGAGGTGCAGCGGCTCCTCGTCCTGGCGGGGGCCGACATCGACGTGGACAGCAGTTTCGGACCGCAGACGCTGAGAGGCGTGACCGCTTTCCAGGTGCTGTCCGGCATCACCGTCAATGGGGTGGTCGGCGAGCAGACGAAGAAGGCGCTCTACGCGCAGAGGACGCGGATGGACACCTGGTCGCCGGAGAAGGTACGGCAGCGCATCCACAAGGTGTTCCTGGAAGGGGCGGATCGCGCGGTCGCCATCGCCGACTGTCAGTCGTACCTCGATCCGCTGTACGTCCTGCCGAACACCAACGGCAGCAGGAACTGGGGTGTCTTCCAGATCTCCGACGCCCGACTGCGGGAGCTGGGCGGCACCCCGCGCACCGCCCTGGAGCCGGAGTGGAACATCCAGGCCGCGTACCGCCTGTACAGGCGCGCCAAGGACTTCAGCGACTGGTCCCACTGCGACCGGGCATACCTGGGCTCGCCGTCCCCCTCACCGTCCCTCTGAGCAAGCGCTTAGAAAAGTGCGGCCCGAGTCACACCGCGACACCCGTGACCGGGGCCATACGTACGGGTAACTTCCCAAGCAGGTCCGCCCGCAAGAAGTAAGAACGCCCAGCAGTCCCTCGTACGCCAATGGAGCCGTCATGCCGGAAGCCGTCATCGTCTCGACCGCCCGCTCCCCCATCGGACGCGCCTTCAAGGGCTCCCTCAAGGAGCTGCGCGCCGACGATCTCACCGCCACGATCATCCAGGCCGCGCTGGCCAAGGTGCCCGAGCTGGACCCGCGGGACATCGACGACCTGATGCTCGGCTGCGGTCTGCCCGGCGGCGAGCAGGGCAACAACCTCGGGCGGATCGTCGCCGTACAGATGGGCATGGACTACCTGCCGGGCTGCACGATCACCCGTTACTGTTCCTCGTCCCTCCAGACGTCCCGGATGGCACTGCATGCCATCAAGGCGGGCGAGGGCGACGTCTTCATCTCGGCCGGTGTCGAGATGGTCTCCCGGTTCACGAAGGGCAACTCGGACTCGCTGCCCGACACGCGCAACCCGCTCTTCGCCGAGGCCGAGGCCCGTACCGCCGCCGTCGCGGAGCAGGAGGGCACCTCGTGGCACGACCCGCGCGAGGACGGTCTCGTGCCGGACGCCTACATCTCGATGGGGCAGACCGCCGAGAACCTCGCCCGCATCAAGGGCGTGACCCGACTCGACATGGACGAGTTCGGCGTCCGTTCGCAGAACCTCGCCGAGGAAGCCATCAAGAACGGCTTCTGGGAGCGCGAGATCACCCCGGTGACGCTGCCCGACGGCACGGTCGTCAGCAAGGACGACGGTCCGCGGGCGGGCGTGACACTGGAGGGCACCCAGGGGCTCAAGCCGGTGTTCCGTCCGGACGGACTCGTCACCGCCGGCAACTGCTGCCCGCTGAACGACGGCGCCGCCGCCGTCGTCGTCATGAGCGACACGAAGGCGCGCGAGCTGGGCCTCACGCCACTGGCCCGCATCGTGTCGACCGGCGTCTCCGGCCTCTCCCCCGAGATCATGGGCCTCGGCCCGGTCGAGGCGAGCCGGCAGGCGCTGCGCCGCGCCGGTCTCACCGTCGACGACATCGACCTGGCCGAGATCAACGAGGCGTTCGCCGCCCAGGTGATCCCCTCCTACCGCGACCTCGGCATCCCGCTGGAGAAGGTGAACGTGAACGGCGGTGCCATCGCCGTCGGCCATCCCTTCGGCATGACGGGCGCCCGGATCACCGGCACGCTCATCAACTCCCTCCAGTTCCACGACAAGCAGTTCGGCCTGGAGACGATGTGCGTCGGCGGCGGCCAGGGCATGGCGATGGTCATCGAGCGCCTGAGCTGAGCCCCGAGCGCCCGAAGCGAAGTCGCCGCGATCCCCAACCGGCGGAATCGTTTCGGTAGTCGGCCGGACGCACCGCGTGAGAAAACGGTCCGGAGCCCTGTAACCACCGGGGTTCTGGGCCGTTTTGTGATCCAATCTCCCCCAGGATGTGACCTATCTCGCTCTGGCGGGGTATTTGCGCAGGTCAAGGCAGGTTCGATACCAAACCCCGGGCCCAAAGTCCTGTCCGTTTCGTGACGTTACGCACTGACAGGTGGTTAGTCCACCCTTCAAGCTGATGTAGGAAGTCGGGGGCCGACTTTGAACCGGGAGTACGTCAGTGAGCGCTATGCCTCTTGCTCTGCTGCTCGCCACAGCCACCGTCACCACGGCTGTGGGCGTCGCCGTTCTGCGCACCCTGCTGGGGCTGCGTCGACAGATCGCGGCGTTGCACGCGGAGCTCGCCGCCCAGAGTCTCGCCGTCGGCGCGCACGGTTTCGTGCCGCAGGCCCGCACTCCCGGCGACACCGACCGGATACGCGCCGCCGTGGCCGAGGCGCTCGCCGAGGAGCGGGAGCGGGAGCTCGCCGAGGCGCGTGCCTTCTGGGCCGCCCAGGAGGCCCGTGACGCCTCCGACGCGCCCTCCCTGCTCGGCCTCCCCGACAGCGAGCTGTTCCTGCCGCGGGCGGCGGACTTCGCGGGCCTGGAGTCCCTGGAGCCGGTGACCGAGCCCAGCACGGACGCCGACGAGTTCGCGGGAGAGTCCGCCGAACTGGCCGCCGCCCGTCGCCGGCACCCCTCGCACCCCGACTTCGTACCGGCCCAGTCGCCCATCGTGAACGACCACGAACGCACGGTCGCCTGCCTGGAGGACCTCGCCGAGTCCCGTACCGCTCTGGCCGACGTCCGCCCCGGTCCCCTGGGCACCCTCGACGTCTACGTCTTCACCGACGGCACGACCCTCTGTATGACCCCGGGCCACCGCGAAACCGCCGAACGCCTCTCCGCGGCCCTGCGCACGGGCGAGGCACCGGTCCTCCTCGGCGGCTCGGGCATCTCGGGCGCCTACGCCCTGACCTTCGAATGCGGCGAGGAAACGGTGTACGTGCTGGCGGACAGGGTCATAGCGTCCCTGTAGTCGCGGGGCGTGACAGTGGTGGTCTCGCGGTCGCCCTTCAGACCCCCGCCCGCTGCTGAGCCTCCGCCACCAGGGCCAGCGCCGAGGCCAGCTCCCCTTCGCTGCTGAGAACGAGCGCCAGATCGTGCGCGGCGACGGTCACCTGATCCGCCGCGGCGAACATCCCCACATCAGGCATCACCCTGGGCTCGGCCCCTGGCGACTCCAGAAGCTGGGCACGCCGTGCCAACTCCCTGGCCAGCCCCAGCGCCTCCGCCGCGGCACCCCTCTGCAACCGACTCTGCGGCGCCGCCCGCAACCGGTCGGCGAAGTGGTCCACGGCAAGCGTCAAAGGCTCGGTATCCAGCACGCCGTGAGACTAGCCGTCGTAGCCGGACTGTTGCCAACAACCCAACCCTCAGGCACCGTGGCGTGAAGGACCGGCTTACATCCCCTTTGCGTCCGGAGGCGCCGATGTCCCACGTCCTCTCCGAGGAGACCCACCGCAACATGCTCGCCCGCATCCCTCAATGCACCGGTCGTGCAGTCGCCGACTGGTTGCGCACCGTTGACGACGGCCCCTCCCTCTTCCGCTTCGAGGAGAAGGTCAGCTGGCTCCGGCACGAGCACAATCTCGCGTACGGCCACGCCAAGGCGATCATTCACGAGTACGACCTGAGGAGGGCCGCGCGCAAGCTCCTCTGAGAGCACGGCCCTCCACGAGAGACCGAGGCGCACACCGACACAACGACGAAGGGCCCCGGGTGACCCCGGGGCCCTTCCACTGCCTACTGGCTACTGGCTACTGCCTACTGCCTACTGCCTACTGCCTGGCGTACTAGTCGTTGCCCTGCAGGATGGCGATCAGCCGCAGGAACTCCAGGTAGATCCAGACCAGCGTCATCGTGAGGCCGAAGGCGGCGAGCCAGGCCTCCTCGCGCGGCGCGCCGTAGGCGATGCCGTCCTCGACCTGCTTGAAGTCGAGGGCGAGGAAGCACGCACCGAGCAGGATGCCGATGATGCCGAACATGATGCCGAGGCCGCCGCTGCGGAAGCCGAGGCCGTCACCGCCACCGAACACCGCGAACAGCAGGTTCACGGCCATCAGCAGCACGAAGCCGAGCGCCGCCGCCATCACGAAGCCGTAGAAGCGGCGGTTGACGCGGATCCAGCCCGCCCGGTACGCCACGAGTACGGCGGTGAAGACCGCCAGCGTGCCGATCACGGCCTGCATGGCCGCACCGCTCGCGATGCGGTTGTCGACGACGCTGGAGACGACGCCGAGGAAGACACCCTCGAGCGCCGCGTACGTCACGATCAGCGCGGGTGAGGGCTTGCGCTTGAAGGACTGGACGAGGCCCAGGACCATCGCGACCAGACCGGCGCCGATGGCGATGCCGTAGGACCGGCTGATGTTCGCGTCGTCGACCGGCAGGAGCGCCCAGGCGAGCGCCGCCGTGACGACCAGCACACCGAGCGTGGTGGCCGTCCGCATGACGACGTCGTCCATCGTCATCCGGCCGGTGGAGACCGGGGCCTGCGGCGGTGCGCCGTGCTGAAGGTCCTGCTGCGCATAGGGGTTGGTCGCGTACGGGTTGCCGCCCTGCTGGGCCTGCTGGTCCGCATACGGGTTGCCCGACTGCGTGCCGACGCCCCCGGCCTGCGGCGCGGTGTTGAAGCCCGCGTAGCCGTTGTCGCGGCTGAACCCCCGTCGCGAGAAGACCGGGTTGCTGCTCCTCATTTCACTCCTCCATGGCCACAGTGCGTGGCCTTGGGCTCAAGGGTAATGGGTGGGCAAAGGATTGACCCTAGTGCTTGGGGAGGATCTTTCCCTGTCCTGTCGCGAACACGCTACGCGTCCCCCGGATTCCCGGCCACGGCCCCCTGGGACCATGACCAACCCGGTACAGACCCGAGACCGCCCGCTGATCAAGCCTGGCGGCGGCACCCCTCACCCCGCCGTCACTCCAGGGGGAAGCCCGTGTACCCCTCGGCGAGGTCGGTCTCCGCCGAGCGGGCGCCGGCGATCCGCTCCAGCCGGGCCAGCTGGAGCCGGTCCTCGAAGGGAGTGGCGTCCGGGGCGCGGTGCAGGAGGGTCGTCATGTCGTACGAGAACCGCTCGGCCTGCCAGACGCGGCGCAGACAGGTCTCGGAGTAGGCGTCGAGCAGCTCCGCCGACCCCGTCTCCCTCTCGTGCGTCAGTGCGCGCGCGAAGGTCACGACGTCCCCGACGGCGAGGTTGAGCCCCTTGGCGCCGGTGGGCGGCACGATGTGCGCGGCGTCCCCGGCCAGGAACAGCCGTCCGTACCGCATCGGCTCGTGGACGTAGCTCCGCATCGGTGTCACGGACTTCTGGGTGATGGGCCCCCGGTCGAGCTTCCAGCCGTCGGCGGTCTCGAAGCGCCGCTCCAGCTCGTCCCAGATCTCCTCGTCGCTCCACGCCTCGGCGTCGGTGCCGTCCGGCACCTGGAGGTAGAGGCGGGAGACGGACGGGGAGCGCATGGACAGCAGGGCGAAGCCGCGGTCGTGGCGGGCGTAGACCAGCTCGTCGTGCGAAGGCGGTACGTCGGCGAGGATGCCGAGCCAGCCGAAGGGGTACGACCGTTCGAAGACGCGGGTGAGTTCGGCGGGGACCGCCGTACGGGCCACCCCCCAGAAGCCGTCGCACCCGACGACGTACTCGCACTCCAGTACGTCCTCGCGCCCCTCGTGCCGGAACCGCACCCGGGGGCCACCGCCGTCGGCGCCCCCGACTCCCTCCACGGCGAGTGCCTCCGCCTCGAAGAGCAGCGGGCCGCCCTCGGCCAGCTGGAGGGCGATGAGGTCCTTGCAGACCTCGGTCTGCGCGTACACCATCACGGACCGGCCGCCGGTGAGGGCGGGGAAGTCCACACGGTGGCGCTTCCTGTCGTAGCGCAGCTCGATGCCGTCGTGGCGCAGGCCCTCGCGGTCCATACGGGCGCCGGCCCCGGCCGCGCGCAGCACGTCGACGGTGCCCTGCTCCAGGATCCCGGCCCGCTGGCGCCGCTCCACGTACTCCCGGTCCCGGCTCTCCAGGACGACCGAGTCGATACCGGCGTTGTGGAGCAGCCGGGCGAGCAGGAGCCCGGCGGGGCCGGCTCCGATGATGCCGACGGTGGTACGCATCGGTCGTTCCCTTCATACGGGCGGTACGGTCATCCAGCGGGAGTACGTTCGCGTGGTGAAATTTTCTTCACGAATGCTCTGTGATGAGTCTCTGGCCGCACACGCCCGATGTCAACGCTTCCGCGATGAAGTCCTCAATGAACACAGCACCGACAAATCCGGCGTTACGGCAGTCGGAAGTGCCCGGAGCCGGACTTGAACCGGCACGCCCGCGAAGGGGCAGCGAGGTTTAAGCTCGCCGTGTCTGCATTCCACCATCCGGGCAGGCCCTGGGCTCCGCATCGAGGTTCCGAGCCTATCGGGACGCCCCACCCGAACTGCGGGTGAGGGAACCGATGTTGTCTTATTTTATTGACTTCTGAGGGTGCATCAGCACCTGGAACGCGCCATCCGCACTTGCCAATAGCCTTTCGTGAGGCGGTTCGGCGCACATGCGGAATGACGGAATTTCACCGTTCGAACAAGGGGGCTCCACCTGTTCTTGCCATGGCCGCGTCCGGAGGTCCTGGGGGACGACCGTCATCCCCAGGTATGACACGGGCCCCCCGGGTCCGTCCCGGGTCTGCCTTCGGAACCGGAACAGCGGCTGACTACACGGCGGCCCCGGGCCATGACGATGGGTTCACGAGCTTCGGACCTCGAAGCCGGCACATCTCTGGCCCATCGCCGCGCACCGCCGTCCCGACAGGAGCCCCACCCGTGACGACCACTCCCCTCGCCGACCGGACCACCACCACGGTGGCCGCCCGCGCCACGGAACTGTCCAAGGTCTACGGACAGGGAGAGACGCGGGTCGTCGCCCTCGACCGGGTCTCCGTCGACTTCAAGCAGGCCGAGTTCACCGCGATCATGGGCCCGTCCGGCTCCGGCAAGTCCACGCTGATGCACTGTGTGGCGGGCCTGGACTCCTTCTCGTCCGGCTCCGTGCGCATCGGCGACACCGAGCTGGGCTCGCTCAAGGACAAGCAGCTCACCAAGCTCCGCCGGGACAAGATCGGCTTCATCTTCCAGGCGTTCAACCTGCTGCCGACGCTGACCGCCCTGGAGAACATCACCCTCCCGATGGACATCGCGGGCCGTAAGCCGGACAAGGAGTGGCTGGATTCGGTGATCTCGATGATCGGCCTCGCCGACCGGCTCCGCCACCGCCCGTCCCAGCTCTCCGGCGGCCAGCAGCAGCGCGTCGCCGTGGCCCGGGCCCTGGCCTCCCGCCCCGACATCATCTTCGGCGACGAACCGACCGGGAACCTCGACTCCCGCGCGGGCGCCGAGGTACTGGGCTTCCTGCGCAACTCCGTACGGGAGCTGGGTCAGACGGTCGTGATGGTCACCCACGACCCGGTGGCGGCGGCGTACGCGGACCGGGTGGTCTTCCTCGCGGACGGCAGGATCGTGGACGAGCTGTACGGCCCGACGGCGGACGGCGTCCTGGACCGCATGAAGCGGCTCGACACCAGGACGGTCCGCACCAGCTGACGCACCGCCACCGCACGGGCCACCAGTTGACGCTACCTCAACTTCCGTGTGCCCGAACCGACTTCGGCACGACCTCGACCTCGACGGACTGAGACGACACCCATGTTCCGTACCGCCCTGCGCAACGTACTCGCGCACAAGGCCAGACTCCTGATGACCGTGCTCGCCGTGATGCTCGGCGTCGCGTTCGTGACCGGGACCCTGGTCTTCACCAACACCCTCTCGAACGCCCTCCAGAACAGCTCCGCCAAGGGCTTCGACCAGGTCGACGTCGCCGTGCAGCCGGGCACCGGGGACGTTGCGAACGATCGGGGCACGACCGGCAGGCCCCCGGAGCTGACGCAGGCCCTGCTCGACGAGAGCGCGAGGGTTCCGGGCGCCGCGTCCGTCATCGGGGTCGTGAACGGCTTCACGGCCATCGCCGACAAGGACGGCAAGCTCGTCGGCGACGGTTTCGAGTCACGGGGCGCGAACTACTGGGGCGACAAGGACGCCCGGTACCCGCTGACGGACGGCAACGCGCCCAGGGGCGCCGGCCAGGTCGCCCTCGACGCGAAGACCGCCGAGCGGGCCGGATACAAGGTCGGCGACACCGTACGCCTGTCGGTGGACGGCCCCGTCCTCTCCCCGACCGTCTCCGGCATCTTCACCACGGACGACGGCAACGTGACGGCCGGCGGCAGCCTCGCCCTCTTCGACACGGCGACCGCGCAACGGCTGTTCGGCAAGGCGGGCGCGTACGACGAGATCGACGTCAGGGCGGCGGCCGGGACGAGCCAGGCCACGCTCAAGGCGGCGCTGGACAAGGCCCTGCCGCGCAACGCCGTCGAGACGACGACGGCCGCCGAACTCGCCGACGAACAGGCGAGGATCATCGCCTCCGGGATGAGCGGCCTGAAGCAGGGCCTGCTGGTCTTCGCGGGCATCGCGCTGTTCGTCGGTACGTTCATCATCGCCAACACCTTCACCATGCTGGTCGCCCAGCGCACCAAGGAACTGGCGCTGATGCGGGCGGTCGGCGCCTCGCGCCGGCAGGTCACGCGGTCCGTGCTGGTCGAGGCGTTCGTGGTCGGCGCGGTGGCGGCGGTGACCGGGCTGGTCGCGGGCATCGGAATCGGAGCGGGACTGAAGGCGCTCCTCGGCACGATCGGCGCGACCGTGCCCGACGGGCCGCTGGTCGTCACTCCGGGCACGGTCGGCGCGGCCCTCGCGGTCGGCATCCTCATCACCATGCTGGCGGCCTGGCTGCCCGGCCGCCGCGCCGCGAAGATCCCGCCGGTGGCCGCCATGAGCAGCGTCCACGCCACCGCGACCACCAAGTCGCTGGTGCTGCGCAACACACTGGGCGCGCTCTTCTCGGGCGCGGGCATCGCCGTGGTCCTCGCCGCGACGACGATGAACGGCTCGGACGGCCAGGCCCCCATGGGCATCGGCGCGGTACTGCTCATCATCGGCGTCTTCATCCTCACCCCCCTCCTCTCCCGCCCGCTGATCGCCGCCGCCGGCCCGTTCATGCGCGTGTTCGGCGTCTCCGGGAAGCTGGCCCGCCAGAACTCGGTCCGCAACCCCCGTCGTACGGCCGCCACGGCCTCCGCGCTGATGATCGGGCTCACCCTCATCACCGGTATGACGGTGATGGCGGGCAGCCTCCAGCAGGCGATCGACAAGATGGCGTCGGCCTCGATCAGCGCGGACTACATCGTCTCGATGGCCAACGGCAACGGCCTCTCCCCCGACGTCGCCGAGAAGCTGGCGAAGACGCCGGGAGTGACCGCCGTCAGTCCCCTGAGCGACGCCCCCGTCCTCATCGACGGCACGTCGGAGTACATGACCGGCGTCACCGGCGGCGCCATCGGCAAGCTGACGAAGCTGACGGTCGACGACGGCACGTTCAAGGTCGGCGGCACCCAGGTGGTCGTGGACGAACGGACGGCCAAGTCCCATGGATGGAAGGCGGGTTCGGCCTTCACGGTCACCTACGACGACGGGCAGAAGCAGCGGCTGACCGTGGCGGGCGTGTACGAGGGCAACGAGGTGGTGAGCGGCATCATGCTCGACAACACCCTGCTGGCCCCGCACCGGACGGACCCGGCCGACCACGCCGACACGCAGGTCATGGTGAAGACGTCGGACGGCGCGACGAGCGCGACGAAGGACAGGCTGGCGAAGGCCCTGGGCGCCAACCCGGCCATCAAGATCCAGGACAAGAAGGACATCTCCAACGAGATCGCGCAGATGTTCACGCTGATGCTGAACATGCTCTACGGCCTGCTGGCCATGGCGGTCCTGGTCGCGGTCCTCGGGGTCATCAACACCCTGGCCATGTCGGTCTTCGAACGCTCCCAGGAGATCGGCATGCTCCGCGCGATCGGCCTCGACCGCAAGGGCATCAAGCGGATGGTCCGTCTGGAGTCCCTGGTCATCTCCCTGTTCGGCGGCGTCCTGGGCATCGGCCTGGGCGTGTTCTTCGGCTGGGCGGCGGGCGAACTGCTGGGCACGAGCATGCCGACGTACGAACTCGTCCTGCCCTGGGCCAGGATGGCGCTCTTCCTGCTCCTCGCGGCCACGGTGGGCGTCCTGGCGGCCCTGTGGCCGGCCCGCCGCGCGGCCCGCCTGAACATGCTGGCGGCGATCAAGTCGGAGTAGGGGTGCGGCAGTCGCAGCGGTAGCAGCCATACGGGAGTTGGGCCCACTGACAGCACAGCGGGCCCAACTCCCCTCTCGTCGCGGTCAGTTCCAGGTACGGGCCCGCAAGGGCATCCCGGAGGCACCGGACCCGGGGGTCCGTACGGCGAGGACCTGGTTGACGCCGAGCCGGTTGTGTTCGAAGGCAAGGGCGCAGGCGGCCATGTACAGCCGCCAGACGCGGGCCCGCCCCGGGCTGGTGAGCCGCTGGGCCCGCGGCCAGTCGGCCTCCAGATTGGCGACCCACCGACGCAGGGTCAGCGCGTAGTGCTCCCGGATCGACTCGACGTCACGCACCTCGAACCCGGCCCGTTCGAGCTGGGTGACGGTGGTGCCGACGGGCGCGAGTTCGCCGTCCGGGAAGACGTACGCGTCGATGAACCCGTTGAGGCTGTACGCGTCCTCGTCCGTGTGCGGCCGACGGGCGATCTGGTGATTGAGCAGCCGGCCGCCCGGCTTGAGCAGGGCGTACAGATCGCGCGCGTACGCCAGATACTGCTCGCTCCCCACATGCTCGGCCATCCCCACGGAGGAGACGGCGTCGAAGGGTTCGTCGGTGACATCCCGGTAGTCCTGCACCCGGATCTCGACCCGGTCCGCGAGCCCTTCCTCCGCGACGCGTTTACGGGCGTACGCGGCCTGTTCCTGCGAAAGGGTGATGCCGACGACCTGTACGCCGTGCTCGCGGGCGGCGTGGACGGCGAGGGAGCCCCAGCCGCAGCCGACGTCGAGGAGCCGCAGGCCCGGCGTCAGGGCGAGCTTGCGGCAGATCAGTTCGAGCTTGTCGCGCTGGGCGTCTTCGAGGCCGGCGGCGCCGCCAGGGGCTCCGTCGGGGCTTTCCCAGTAGGCGCAGGAGTACACCATGGACGGGCCGAGGACGACCTCGTAGAAGTCGTTGCCGACGTCGTAGTGGTGGCTGACGGCACGTTTGTCGGTGCGCCTGGTGTGGAGCCGCCGGCGCCGCCGCGGAACCTCCTCACGGGGCGGGGCGGGAGGAACGGGGAGCCCGGCCATCTTCACCAGCCCTCGCACCGCGGTCCGCACGCCGGGTTCGCGCAGGGCCTCGGTGAGTCTCCGGGTGTCCTCCCCGCGCTCCCAGACCAGCCCGGACAGGTGATCGAGGGCGGCGTAGAAATCGCCCTCGATGTCCAGGTCGCCGGCGACCCAGGCCCGGGCGAGCCCCAGTTCGCCGGGTTTCCACAGCAGCCGGCGCAGGGCGCGGCGGTTACGGACGACCAGTGCGGGGGCGCCGGGCGGGCCGGCCTGTGAACCGTCCCAGGCGCGGATACGCATCGGGAGCGGGGCCCCCAGCACCTGTTCGGCGAAGCTCTGGAGCCGCGATGCGGCTTCGGGCATGACGCACACCTCCGTGACGACATCACCGGGAATGTCCAACACCCACGAAAACACCAACGGGTCGGGCTCGCAGTCCCCAGGGTTGATCACAACTGGGCAAAAGGGTGATGCGAGGGGCGGCGCCGTCGCAGCCCAGGCCGTGTTTACCCACCCGCCCACCCGTTCACCGCACCTGTCCAGCCGGGGGCCCGGCCACGCCGGCCGATCCGGCATTCGGGGACGAGGCCCGATACAGCCCGGGCCTGGTTTCCCACACCTGTCCAGCCCAGGCCCGGCCACGTCACCCGATCCGGCGTTCCAGGACAAGGCCGATACAGCCCAGCCCTGGTTTCCCACCCACCCACCCGTTCACCGCAGTTGTCCAGCCCAGGCCCAGGCACCCCTTCCCAGCCCGTTGGGGGTCCCCCCTCTGGGGGAGTTTGAGGACGAGGCCCCTTCAGGGCCGAAGCGGGGGTCTGGGGGCGGCAGCCCCCAGGAACGGGACGGGACGGGTAGGGGCGGCGGGGGCGGAGAAACGCCTGAAGGGGCCCCTCGCACCACGGATGGCGAGCGGCCCCTTCAGGGGTGTTTCAGTGACCGGAGGTCAAAGGGAGGAGGTCAGGAGGCCTTGGCCTCTGTCTTCTCCTCGGCCTTCTCCTCCGCCTTCTTCGCCGCAGCGACCGGCGCCGGCTTCGCAGCCTCGTAGAACTCCTCACGAGGAGTCTCCAGCGCCCCCAGCGCCACAACCTCACGCTTCAGGAACATCGCCAGCGTCCAGTCCGCGAACACCCGGATCTTCCGGTTCCACGTCGGCATCGCCAGACCGTGGTAGCCGCGGTGCATGTACCACGCCAGCCGGCCCTTGAGCGTGATCTTGAGCTTGCCCATGACGATCATCGCGACGCCCTTGTGCAGGCCGAGACCCGCGACAGCGCCCTTGTTGGAGTGCGCGTACTCCTTCTGCGGGAAGCCCCGCATACCGGAGACCACGTTGTCGCCGAGCACCTTCGCCTGCCGCAGCGCGTGCTGCGCGTTCGGCGGGCACCAGGCGTTCTCCACGCCGGCCTTGCGGGCGGCCACGTCCGGCACCTGGGCGTTGTCGCCCGCGGCCCAGATGTAGTCCGTACCCGTGACCTGGAGCGTCGGCTGCGCGTCCACGTGACCGCGCGGGCCCAGCGGAAGGCCGAACCGCGACAGGACCGGGTTGGGCTTGACGCCCGCGGTCCACACGATGGTGCTGGAGTCGACCTCGAGGCCGTTCTTCAGGACCACGTGACCGTCGACGCAGGAGTCCATCGACGTCGAGAGGTAGATCTCGACCCCGCGGCTCTCCAGGTGCTCCTTGCCGTACTGGCCCAGCTTCGGGCCGACCTCGGGAAGGATCTTGTCGGCGGCGTCGACGAGAACGAACCGCATGTCCTCGCGGGACACGCTGGTGTAGTACTTCGCCGCGTCGCGCGCCATGTCCTCGACCTCGCCGATGGTCTCCGCACCCGCGAAGCCACCGCCGACGAAGACGAAGGTGAGCGCCTTGCGGCGGATCTCCTCGTCGGTCGTGGAGTCAGCCTTGTCCAGCTGCTCCAGGACGTGGTTGCGCAGGCCGATGGCCTCCTCGATGCCCTTCATACCGATGCCCTGTTCGGCGAGGCCGGGGATCGGGAAGGTGCGGGAGACCGCGCCCATGGCGATGACGAGGTAGTCGAAAGGCAGCTCGTACGCCTCACCCACGAGGGGGGCGATCGTGGCGACCTTGCGGTCCTGGTCGATGGTGGTGACCCGACCGGTGAGAACTTCCGCCTTGGGCAGCACGCGTCGCAGCGGTACGACGACGTGGCGCGGCGAAATGCTGCCGGCGGCGGTTTCGGGGAGGAAGGGCTGGTAGGTCATGTACGACCGGGGGTCGACGACCGTGACGGTCGCCTCGCCGTAGCGCATCTTCTTGAGGATGCGCCGAGCTGCGTACAGGCCTACGTACCCACCGCCTACTACGAGGATCCTGGGACGCTCCGTGGTGCTCATGCCATCGAGTATCCACCCGCTCCAGGGGGGTCGCTCGTGCGCCCCTTCACAAGCTTATGCGGACCCTCTGCTACACTGCGCGCCCCGCCTGGGCGAGACCCTGCCACGCGAGAGGTACCAGCGGGCGGTACGCCCCGATGTCAATGCCGCGTGAACTGCTCTTCCGGGCCGCCGGAGTGACTGGACCAGCCCTCGGTCACACCCCCTGGAAACACCGCCGAAACGCTCCCCCGAGCACGCTCCCGCCCCAGGTGAGCCCCCGAAAGAGGCCTTCGGACCACGTTCGTCGCCCAACAGGACCGAATTCCTTGTGAAGAACTTCACGAAGTTTCCCGCGAGGGCGTCACCGGAGGGCCGCAAACAGTCCCCCAGGTGCGCTCATACGTTGTCCGACCTGCTCAGGAGAGGCTGCCGGTAGCCCTTTGGGAACAGCCGAGGACCGATCGAACGCGCCCCATCCGGCCGGGCGAAACCGTTCACCGGGTGATCAGATTCGTTCGATGCCCCATCAAGGCCGACCAGCCCTCAACGGGTGCGGGCCGGCGGCGGACAGCCCCTGCGGCGACACGCGGGAACCGGTCGTCACACGATGGAGCGCGCGAGGCGGAACCCTACGTCGTCGACCTGGAAGGTCGGGTGGCTGCGGCGCCGCGCAGAGGCGCGGCAGCTCCAGTGCTCGTCGAACCAGCCACCGCCGCGGAGCACTCTGTAGGTGCCGTAGACCTCGGCGTCGTAGACGTCCCAGCACCAGTCCCAGACATTGCCGAGCATGTCGTAGAGACCCCACGGATTGGGACGTTTGCCGCCCACGGCATGGATCCGCTCGTCCGAGTTGTCCCGGTACCAGGCGATCTCGTCGAGCGGCCCGTACTGCGGTCCGGTCGTGCCCGCCCGGCAGGCGTGCTCCCACTCGGCTTCGGTCGGCAGCCGGTACCCGTCGGCGGACCCGTCCCACTCGACGCCCTCGCTGCCGGTACGCAGGTGGTAAGCGGGCGTGAACCCGTCGCGCAGGGACAGGGCGTTGCAGAACCGCGCCGCGTCCCACCAGGAAACGGACTCAACGGGCAACTGGTCCCCACAGGCGGCGCTCGGCCGCCGGCCGGTGATCTGTGCGTACAACGCCTGGGTGACCGGACGTGCCCCGAGCCGGTACGACGCGACCTCGACCGGCCAACTGCGCTGTGTCCGCCGGTCCGACAGCGTTACCTGCCCCGGCGGAACGACGACCATCCCGCTTCCTGCGACCACGTCCATGATCGGGAGATCCTACCGAGACCTGTCAGTACTCCACGGCGGCCCGGACCAGAGCAGAACAACCGACGAGATGGGACAGCAATGCTCCGTTGCCACACGGCAAGGGCAGCAGGCGGCCGAGGGCCCCGCACAGACGACGGCCCCGGTCCCTCTGAACGAGGTTCCGGGGCCGCCTCGCGCTCAGCTCAGCGCATCACCGCAGGTCAATCTCTACTGTCATCCTCTGCGACGTCCTGGGCCACTGTGAACGTGATCCCGTCGAGGAACGCCTACGAACGCGACTCGGCCGCGCAACTGTGCGCGATCCCGTCAAGAATGTCGTGCTCGCTCACCACGACCTCCGACGCACCGATGCGCTCCATGATCGAGAGCAGTACGAGCGCCCCCGCCCCGATCACGTCGACGCGCCCCGCGTGCATGGAGGGGATCGCGGCGCGCTCGGCGTGGGTGGAGCGGAGAAGGGTCTCGGTGATCTCGCGGACGCGGTCGTAGGAGACCCGGGAGTGGTGGATGGCCTCCGGGTCGTACGCGGACAGGTTCTGCGCGATCGCCGACACCGTGGTGACCGACCCCGCGAGACCCACCAGCGTGCGCGCCTCGCCCAGCGGGACCGTCTCCGCCGCCAGGTCCAGGGCCGCCTCAATGTCCGATCGGATCGCCGCGATCTGCTCCTCGGCGGGTGGATCGGTGACGGCGCCGTCCCGCACCAGGTGCCGCTCCGTCATCCGTACGCACCCGATGTCCACGGACCGCGCCCCGCGCACGTGGTCGTCCCCGACCACGAACTCGGTCGAGCCGCCGCCGATGTCCACGACGAGGTAGGGCTTGGCGAGGTCGTCGCGTCCCGTCAGTTCCCTGGTGGCGCCGGTGAAGGAGAACTCGGCCTCCTGTGCGCCCGAGATGACCTCGGGCTCGACACCCAGGATGTCCAGCACGCCCCGTACGAACTCGTCCCGGTTCTCCGCGTCCCGGGAGGCGGACGTCGCGACGAAGCGGAGCCGCTCGGCGCCGTGCTCCTTGATGACCGCGGCGTACTCCCGGCAGGCCGCGAAGGTCCGCTCCAGCGCCTCGGGGGCCAGCCGCCCCGTACGGTCGACGCCCTGCCCGAGGCGGACGATGGTCATCCGCCGGTCCAGGTCGACGAGTTCGCCCGTGTCCGGGTCGGCGTCGGCGACGAGGAGGCGGATCGAGTTCGTACCGCAGTCGATGGCGGCGACGCGGGTCACTTGCCGCCCTCCCCGGGCTCCACCGGCTTGAACGCGAAGTAGCCGGACTCGCTCTCGTGAACCTCCCAGCCGTCCCCCTCCGGAGGCCTCGAGCGCATGACGCAGGGCCCCTTCGCCCACCACTCCGGCAGCATCGCGATCGCCTCGTCGCCCAGCGGGTTCACCCCGGGGCCCGCGGCCAGCGAATGGCCCACGAGGACGTGCAGGCACTTCACGCGGTCCGGCATGCCGCCCGCGCTCGGGAAGCCCTCCAGGACCTCGATGGCGTCACGGCGGGCGATGTAGTCCTCGTGCGCGGCCCGGTACGCGGCGGCCAGCTCCGGATCCGTCGCCAGACGTTCCGTCATCTCCTTCATCACGCCGTTCGCCTCCAGCGTGCCGATCGCCGAGGCGGCGCGCGGGCACGTCAGGTAGTACGTCGTGGGGAAGGGCGTGCCGTCCGGCAGCCGTGGAGCCGTCTCCACGACGTCCGGGTGACCGCAGGGACAGCGGTGCGCGATGGCGCGCAGCCCGCGCGGCGGGCGGCCCAGCTGCTGCTGGAAGGCCTCGACGTCCGCGTCGGTCGGCTCGGTGCGCGGAGTGGGAGGCGGGGGCGTGTCCATACCTGTCTTCTCTGTTCCGTTCAATTCACTGGTCGGCGGCGTCGGCCTTGTCCACGCCGTCCCAGACGTTCGCGTACCAGGGGCGGTCGGCCGCGCCGAGGTCGGCGCGCGACTGCTTCGCCGCGTCCGGGTCGATCACGATGAACCCGGTCTCACCCGGCAGCACATAGTGCAGCCGCTGCCGGATCTGCTGCTCCGCGTACGCGTCGTCCTGCCAGCGTGCCTTCAGGTCGCGGAGTTGCTCGACCCGCCGGCTGGTCCGGTCGCGTTCGCGTTCCGTGGCGGCGATCTCGGCGCGCTGGGAGACGTACTGCCTTATCGGGTAGGCGAGGGCCACGATCAGCGTGCAGAGGACCAGGACGAGCAGGGCCGCCCGGCCGGTCAGCCGGGAGCGGCGGGCCTGGCGCTTGGTCTGGGACCGGTAGACACGGGCCGCCGTCTGCTCGCCGAGCAGCTTGATCCTGGTCGCGGTGGAGAACCGGTCCCGGTTGGTCACTGATGCTCACCTCGCAGCTCTAGGCCGGTCACGCTCGCGCACCTGATCTTCGCGGCCGGGGGTCCGGGAGGTCGTCCCCCGGGAAGGCACAGCACAGTACGGCCCATGTTCCCCGCCTCCCGTTCACACGCGCGTACGTCCCCGCACACGGTACGGGACCGGGTACGGGGACGTACGTGCGACTGGCTATGCCTTGACCCGGGTTGGGTCGGCCGTTGTTCTCAGCCGGTGTTCTGAGTCGCTGTTCTCAGCCCTTGAAGCGGGGGAAGGCCGAGCGACCGGCGTACACCGCCGCGTCGTCGAGGATCTCCTCGATGCGCAGCAGCTGGTTGTACTTGGCGACGCGGTCCGAGCGGGCCGGGGCGCCGGTCTTGATCTGGCCGCAGTTCACGGCGACGGCGAGGTCGGCGATGGTGACGTCCTCGGTCTCGCCGGAGCGGTGGGACATCATGCACTTGAAGCCGTTGCGCTGGGCCATCTCGACGGCGTCCAGGGTCTCGGTCAGCGAGCCGATCTGGTTCACCTTGACGAGCAGGGCGTTGGCCGAACCCTCCTCGATACCACGGGCGAGGCGCTCCGGGTTGGTGACGAAGAGGTCGTCGCCGACGATCTGGACCCTGTCGCCCAGCTTGGCGGTGATGGTCTTCCAGCCGGCCCAGTCGTCCTCGTACAGCGGGTCCTCGATGGAGATGAGCGGGTACGCGGAGACGAGCTCCTCGTAGTACTCGGTCATCTCGGCGGCCGTGCGCGACTTGCCCTCGAACTCGTACTTGCCGTCCTTGTAGAACTCGGACGCGGCGACGTCGAGC
This sequence comes from Streptomyces kryoterrae, assembly GCF_054072135.1. Lineage (NCBI taxonomy): Bacteria > Bacillati > Actinomycetota > Actinomycetes > Kitasatosporales > Streptomycetaceae > Streptomyces > Streptomyces kryoterrae. Next base: position 4,116,799 of record NZ_CM133358.1, read on the forward strand.
GCGAGACCGATCTGCTCGCCGGGGACGTAACCGGCCTGCTTGATGGCCTCGATGATGAGGTCGAGCGCGGCGCGGTTGGACTCCAGGTTCGGGGCGAAGCCGCCCTCGTCGCCGAGGCCGGTGGACAGGCCCTTGGTCTTCAGCACCTTCTTGAGGGTGTGGTAGATCTCCGCGCCCCAGCGCAGCGCCTCGGAGAAGGACTCCGCGCCGATCGGGGCGATCATGAACTCCTGGATGTCGACGTTGGAGTCCGCGTGGGATCCGCCGTTGAGGATGTTCATCATCGGAACGGGCAGCAGGTGCGCGTTCGGGCCGCCGAGGTAGCGGAAGAGGGGGAGGTCGCTGGCCTCCGACGCGGCGTGGGCGACGGCGAGGGAGACGCCGAGGATGGCGTTGGCGCCGAGGGAGCCCTTGTTGTCGGTGGCGTCCAGGTCGAACATCGCCTGGTCGATCAGGCGCTGCTCGGTGGCGTCGTAGCCGACGAGCTCCGGGCCGATCTGCTCGATGACGGCGAGGACGGCCTTCTCGACACCCTTGCCGAGGTAGCGGTTGGGGTCACCGTCGCGCAGCTCGACGGCCTCGAAGGCTCCGGTGGAGGCGCCGGACGGGACGGCGGCACGGCCGGTGCTGCCGTCATCGAGGCCGACCTCGACCTCGACGGTGGGGTTGCCTCGCGAGTCGAGGATTTCCCGGGCTACGACGACGTCGATGGACGGCACGAGCATCTCCTTCTTGCTGGGATGTGACGCGGGTACGCGGGGCTGCTGGGCCTCGTGAGTACGAGGCGGCGGCGGCTCCGCGATGATGAGCCTAACCGGCTCCGGGGGATCGGCCAGCCTTCCGGCCACCCCATGGACGGAACATGAACGGAACCGAGGGTAAACATTGTTCCCCCGGGGAACAAAAAGCCCCGCTCCGGTGCGTACGGGGGAAGACGCACCGAAGCGGGGAGCCCGTGGGGGACGGGGGTGGCCCTCACGAGGCCTTCACTGTGGAAGGCGCGGATGTGAGGGCCCTGTGGTTCACCTGCGAGCCGGCCGGGATCTGGGGGAGATTCCGGCCCGCAGGTGACCGGGGTCAGCTGCCGTACAACCGAGATACGGCCGCGTCAGCTGAGGTGCAGCTGCTGGCCCGGGAAGATGAAGTCGGCGTCGTCGATGATGTCCTTGTTCAGCTGGAAGAGCTTCTGCCAGCCGCCCTTGACGTCGTGCGCCTCGGCGATCGCGCTCAGGCTGTCGCCCTTGACGACCTTGTACTCGCCGTCACCCTTCTCGACCTTCTTGCCGGTCGGGGTGGTGACGGTCTTCTTGGCAGCCGGCCGCTCCTGCGAACGGGAGGCCTGCTGGTTGTCGGTGGAGCGGGTGGAGGTCTCGCCGGAGCCGCTGGAGTTGTTCGAGCTGCTGGAGTTGCCGGACGAGTTGTTGTCACTCGTGCTCGTACCCGTGCCGCTGCTCGCGCCGCCGCCGTAGGAGGCGCTGGACAGGCCCGTGCCGCAGACCGGCCAGGCGCCCTTGCCCTGGCCCGCGAGGACCTTCTCGGCGATGGTTATCTGCTGGGACTTGGAGGCCTGGTCGGCCGTGGAGGCGTACGCCGAGCCGCCGTACGCGGCCCAGGTCGAGGCGGAGAACTGCAGGCCGCCGTAGTAGCCGTTGCCGGTGTTGATGGACCAGTTGCCGCCGGACTCGCACTGGGCGACGGTGTCCCACTCGGCGGAGGTGGCGGCGGAGGCGGAGCCGGCCGCCAGGAGCGGAGCGGCGACGGCGGCACCGGTCACGCCCGCGATGGCGACGACGCGGGTGGCCTTGGACGGACGGCGGTGCTTGCCCTTACCGGTAAACAGCATGCGTGTATCCCCTCACCGACGCCTGCGAGGTGAGCTGTCGGGTTCGGGCCGGTTGAGTTGCCCGGCCGTACGTCCCTTGCGGGCGTCGTACGGCTTCACCCCAAGCCGCTCCGGACAACTGCCCGGTGCGGCACTTACCTTGGGTCCCCCGCTCCTGCCTACGGCGCTTGACAGCGACGACTGTTCCCGTACGGCCGTTGGCAGGATTCGGCGTTGCGACCGGCGGGGCCCACTGTGGCGGGCGATGACGACCGTAAACAGCTGATCCTCTGAAATACAAAGACGATCAGGGCTTCTGAGACCTTTGTCTCACCGCGTCAATAGCGGACATTCAGCCTGAAAGCAGGACGTGAACTCCGGTCAGTTTTGCCCGGGTTCGCTACCTACCGCAAGGGTCTGACCGGGGAGGATGAGACCCGAGTCCGCGTCAAGGAAGGACTCGGTCCCGGTGGAGGTTCCGGACTGCCCGCCCGCAAGATCAAGGGAGTCGGTGACGCCCCAGAGGACGCCCCCGACACTGTCGGCGTACGAGCCCTCGGCCTCACCCCGATGACGTCCGGTACCGACGGCGGTTTCGGTGCCGACTTCGGCGCCCCGATTTTCCGCACTCTGACCGGAGTTGCCCTGCTCTTCACCCTCTGGGGCACCTATGGGCGAACTGTCGCTTTCCTCACCGTCACCCGCACCGGGCGACGAGTAGGACGGGGCCGGCGAGGTGACCGACCCGGCGGAGTCGCCGGAGCCGACAGGGCCGGTGGTCGCTCCGACGGACGCCGCGGGGGACGGAGACGAGCCGGAGGTCCTGGTCGAGGCCGAGGAGCCGGTCGAGGGGGACACCGAGGGCGTGGGCGACGCCGAAGTCGAGGAGGAGGGCGAGGAGTCCGAGCCCGAGGTCAAGCCGAGGCCCGAACCCGAGGTGTCGCCCTCGGCCGCGCCGGTGTCACCCCCGGCGACGCCCGTGTCGACATCGGCCGAGCCGGTGTCCTTGCCGAGCCCGGACAACAGCGCACAGGCCTCCCAGGCGCCCGCCCCCTGGTCGGCGAGTATCTTCTCGCCGACGGCGATCTGCTGCGAACGGCTGGCCTGGTCGGCGCTCGCGGCGTACGCGAGCCCGCCGTACTTCTCCCAGTCCGCCTGGGTCAACTGGAGCCCGCCGTAGAACCCGTTGCCGCCGTCGGCGCTCCAGGAGCCGCCGCTCTCGCACTCCGCGACCCTGTCCCAGGTGGTACCGCTTGCCGCGCTGGCGCCGGACGCGGCGAGCAGGGGGATGGCGATGGCGGAGCCTGTCACGCCGGCCGCTACCAGCAGAGCCGGGGCCTGACGGGGGCGACGGTGACGACCGTTCCCGGAGAGCATGCGGTGCCTTTCACGAGACAACTGGGGGCAGTGCAACCGGCGCCGCAAGACACCAAGGCATCGCACTGGTGCACGAACGTATCTACAGACGAACGCTTGTCACAAGTTAATGCCGCGCAGATCACGTGAAGATCACTTTGTTGAGGGAGTGTCACCTTCTCGCGATCCTCTACGACACCACTGGCGACGCCTGCCCGGCCCCATGAACCGGCGTGAACTCGACGGGCAGGGTACGCAGTCCACGCATGATGAGCCCGCCCCGCCATCTCAACTCGGCGGGTTCCGCACCGAGTTGCAGGTCGGGGAGACGGGTGAGGAGGGTGGCCAGCGCGCTGCGGCCCTCCAGACGGGCGAGCGGGGCGCCGAGGCAGTAGTGGATGCCGTGGCCGTATCCGAGGTGCTGGTTGTCCCGGCGGCCGAGGTCGAGGGTGTCGGGGTCGGCGAACCGCGCCGGGTCCCGGTCGGCGGCGGCGAGGACGACGAGGACGGGATCGCCGGCCGCGATGTCCTGCCCGCCGATGCTGAGCGACCGGGTGGCGAAGCGCCAGGTGGCCAGCTCGACGGGGCCGTCGTAGCGGAGGAGTTCCTCGATGCCGGTTTCGAGGAGGGAGGAGTCCTCGACGGCGAGGGAGGCCTGGAGGCGGGCGCGCTGCTCGGGGTGGGTGAGCAGGGAGTGGACGCCATTGCCGATCAAATTCACGGTGGTTTCAAAACCAGCGAATAGTAGGATGAAAGCCATGGCGGCGGCCTCGTTCTCGGTGAGGTGCTCGCCCTCGTCGGAGGCGCGGATGAGCCCGGAGATGAGGTCCTCACCGGGTTCGGCCACGTCGGTCAGCGCCTCGCGCTTGCGGTGGATCAGCTCGGCGAGATAGCCCCGCATCTTCTTCACGGATCGGGCGACCCCGCCCCGGGGCCCTCCGCCGTGCCGGATCATCATCCCGGCCCAGTCCCGGAAGTCGTCCTGGTCCTCGCGGGGTACGCCCAGCAGGTCGCAGATCGCGTAGATGGGCAGCGGGAACGCGAACTCGTGGATGAGATCGGCGGAGCCGCTCGCCGCGAACTGGTCGATCAGGTGATCGGTGAGTTCCTGGACGCGGGGCGCGAACTCGGCGACGCGGCGAGGCGTGAACGCCTTGGCGACGAGCCGCCGCAGCCTGGTGTGGTCCGGCGGATCGATATTGAGCAGATGGGTCATCAGCTCGGCCTTGCGCTCACCGGGGATACCGGTCTTGCCCTTGGCGTGCGCGGGCTCGTCGTGATGCTCGGGGTTCTTGGAGAGCCGGGGGTCGGCGAGGGCCTGCTTGGCGTCGACATATCGGGTGACGAGCCAGGCCTCGACGCCACTGGGCAACCTGGTCCGGTGCACGGGCGCGTGCTCACGGAGCCAGGCGTAGGCGGGGTAGGGGTCCGTCGCGAACTCCCAGGTGAAGAGTTCGGGGGCGGGGGCCGGGGGCGTGGCGGGGGGCTGGTTGGTCACCCGGTGACGGTATCGGGAGGGCGGAGGACTTCAGCGGGGCCCTGGTCGGCATTGAGGCGGCCACACGCCCGGCACACCCCCACGGCTCGGCGCGGGCCCCGGGACATCGGGGACACCGGTACCACGCTGAGCGCCGGGCCCGGCCCTGCACACCGTCACTCCTCCGCAGCCGTCCCGGCGCCCACCCCTTCCCGCACCCGCACCGCATCCCGGTAGGCCCGCGCGGCGACCCGCAGTGCCGCCTCCGGGTCCACGCCCTCGCGCTCCGCCCGTACGGCCAGCTCCAGCAGCTCGTAGCCGACGCCCTCGCCCTGCGGCAGCGGGACGTCCAGGGCCGCCGTGTGTACCCGGGACGCCAGTTTCGCCGCGAGGGCCAGGGCGGGCTGGCCGAGTGGGATGCCCTCGGTGACGGAGGTACGGCGCTTCTCTATCGCCTTGGTGCGCAGCCAGTGCTCCTTGACGTCCTCCGGGGTGGACGCCGTCTCGTCGCCGAAGACGTGCGGGTGGCGGTGGATCAGCTTGGTGACGATGCCGGCCGCCACGTCGTCGATCGAGAACGGGGCTGTGCCCTCCTCGCCCTCCTCCTCGCTGCCCTCCTCGGCGATGCGCGCATGGAAGACGACCTGGAGCAGGACGTCCCCCAGCTCCTCGCGCAGCTCGTCCCGGTCACCCTCCTCGATCGCCTCGACGAGTTCGTACGCCTCCTCGATGCCGTACTTCGCCAGGCCCTTGTGGGTCTGACGGGAGGACCACGGGCACTCCAGGCGAATGCGGTCCATGACCTGCACGAGGTCGAGGAGTCGGGCACCGGGGAGGTCGTAGGAGGCGGGGAGGAGTTCCAGGTCCGGCATGTGTACGCGGCCGGAGCCGGCGAGGCGTGCCAGGCCGTCCGTGAGGGCCGGGTCGCCCTCGCCGGTGGTCACGACCACGACCGTCCGGCCGCCGGCGCAGGCCTCGATCAGGTGCTCGGCGGCCGGGGAGGTCTCCTCGACCGCTATGCCGGCGTCCCGCAGATACGGCAGCTGCGGATGCGTACCGTCCGCGCACAGCACCCGGTCGGCCGCGTGCAGCACCTGCCAGGCGGGCCAGGACAACAGGCCGGGCGCGACGCGGTGGCTGGTGGTGAGCAGGACGACACGACCGGGGTCGGTCTCCGTCTCCGGAGCGGTCTCGAAGCCGCTGGTTGCGTTCACCCTCCGAACGTAACCCACGCCACCGACAGCCCGACCGGTTGTCCACAGGCCACCACGCGGATGCGCACAGGGCGCTCGTACACCCGTGCGGACAACCGTTACGCCGTGGCCGTTACGCCGTCCCCTCGGCCGTCTGCGGCGCCGTGACCTCCCGTACCCAGGGTGTCCTGGCGTCGACGCGGCTGCTCTTCTGGACGTCCCAGCTGCCGTAGCGCGGGTTGAGGTCGACGTCGAGGGTCTTCGAGGCCTCGGACATCGCCTTCCAGAACGTGGCCTGGCCGTCCGGGGTGTTCATGTCGGCGCCGAGCGCGGTGGCCAGCTTCTGGGCCACGATCTCGGTGTGCAGGCTGTCGTCGAGGCGTGCCGGGGCGACGCCGTACTGCTGGAGCCAGGCGTCCGCCAGCGACTTCGCGCTGCCGGCCTGCTGTTCCAGGGAGGCGCGCAGGGTCTGGACGTCCTTGCGGGTCACGGTCACGCCCGCGTTCTTCGCGGCCTGGTTCAGGACGCGGTCGAGGACCATCGTGTGCAGGGTGTCCCGGGTGAGGCTGCCGGTTCTGGCGACGGTCTGCGCGTACTGGGCCTGGTCCGGGGTGGCCGCCCGCTGCGCCGCGCGTACCTCGTTCACCCTGCTCTCCAGCTGCGCGACCGTGATCCGCTGCCCGCCGACTACGGCCGCCGCGCCGGGATGCGCGTCGTTTCCGCAGGCGGTGAGGAGAGGGGCCGCCGCGACGATCGCGGCGGAGAGGAAGAGCGCGGTGCGACTACGGCGGTGCAAGGAAGCCTCCCGAGGAGATTGTGCGGCAGAGCACAAAGTCTTGCGGTGATCGATGTTAGGCAGTGGCCTGGCTCCGGCCAAGCCATTCGACCAACGATTCACCAGGACTTCGGGCACCGCCATGCCCACTCCGGCGACCTCAGCCGGTGATCGCCACCGGCGCGTCCCACGCGTTGCGGTCCACCGTGATCGTGTAACCGCCGCGCGTCTCCTTGCTGTTGACCATGTACTGGTGGGCCCGGCTGTGGCTGGTCCACTGTGTGGCGGCGAAGGGCCAGTCCGCGGTGGTGGTGTTCTGCTTGTCCGACAGCGCGTACCACATGTTGCCCGGCAGGTTGGTGCGGTCGGTGGCCTGGGCGATCGCCTTCGCGCTGGAGCTGGTGAAGCCGTAGTAGCCGGTGCGGTACGTCTTGGCCTGCAGCGCCTTGCCGAAGGCGCGTACGTACGTCAGTACGGCGTCGTTGCACACCTTGTTCGTGATGTCGTACGACTCCATGTCGAGGTAGACCGGGCTGCCGGCCTTCATGCCGAGCGCCGAGGCCTTGGTCACCGCGTCCGCCGCGTCCTTCGCGCCGAGTGAGGCGGCCGTGGCGGCGGTGATCTTCTCGGGGCTGGAGCCGGTCTGGCAGGAGGGCTGGGCGCCGACGTACAGGGGGATGAGCTTCCAGCCCTGCGCGCTGACCGACTTCACCCAGGACGCGGTGAGGTTGGGCTGGGCGCAGCCGCGGTTCTTGCCGCCTATGTAGACGGCTGCGGCGCCGTAGAAGTTGTTGGTGCGCCAGGCCTTCATCGCGGCGAGGGAGGGCGCGGTGCAGGTGTCGAACGCGCGGCCGGTGTACGTGCGCTGGGCGGGCCAGGTGGTGGCGGCCATCGACGACTGCGCGGCGAGCCCGGCCCCGGCGACGACGGCCGCGCCGGCCACCGCCCAGGTGACGTATCGGCGCTTCTTGGACTGCCGGTGACTGGACACCACGTAACCCACTCCTGGTTCTACGACGTTCTTCTGCGACTGGTTTTCAGAGCCCGGCCAAACTACCCCCGCACCTGCCCCAGCCACTCCAGGGTCCGTCGGATCTCCGCCGCCAGCGGGTGCCCGGGGCCGCGCAGGCGGTCCACGTCGTGGAGGAGGCGGGCGAGGGTGTCGCGGGCGGCGGTGCGGTCGCCAAGGGCGAGGAGGAGGTGGCCGATGCGGCGGCGGACGTCGAGGGCGAGTTCGGGGTCGCCGGCGACGTACTGGTTCTCGTAGTACGGCAGCAGGGCGCGGTACTCGGCGAGGGCCGCCGCGGGTTCGCCGAGCTGTTCGAGGCACTGGGCGGCCTCGTAGCGGAAGCGCAGCGCCTGGGGGTCGGCCTGGCCGGCCTCGGCGGCGCGTTCGTCGGCGAGGCGGCGCAGTTCGGGCAGGGCGCGGCGGTACTGGCCGTCGTCCATGAGGGTGGCCGCGTACTGCTTGCGGAGGGTGCGGACGACCGGGGAGTGCTCGCCGTGCTGTTCGGCGGCGGCGGGCAGGATCCCGCCGAGGATGTCGACGGCCTGGGTGATCCGGCCCTCGCCGAGGAGGCGTTTGACCTCGTCGACGGCTCCGGCGACGTCGGGCCTCTCGGCCGCCGGGGATGCCGTCGGCTGGGTGGCGGGGGTGCGGGCGCGGTCCGGCCAGGGGGCGTGCGGGCGCAGGAAGGGGCGGGTGGGGTCCAGGGGCGCCCCGGTGGGCATGCCGCGCTCCGGGAGGAGCAGTGCCAGGTGCTCGTACACCTCCTGCGCGGAGGCGGGCCGGTGCTGGGGGTCCTTGGCGAGCAGCCGCAGGACGAGCGCCTCCAGCGACTCGGGCACCTCGGGTCTGAGGCGGCGCACGGGCAGCGGCGGCTCGTACAGGTGCCGGTGCAGCACCCCGAGGGCCGTCGAGCCGGAGAACGGCACGTCCCCGCTGAGGAGTTCGTGGAGGACCACGCCGAGTGCGTACAGGTCCGTGTACGGGCCGACCGCGCCGCCCATCGCCTGCTCGGGGGCCATGTAGGCGGGCGAGCCGATGGGTGAACCGGTGTGGGTGAGGCGGGTGGTGTCCGTGTCCATGACGGAGGCGACGCCCAGGTCGAGGACGGTGACCGTGCCGTCCTGCTTCACCATCACGTTGCGCGGCTTGAGGTCGCGGTGGACGATCGGCACGGCGTGCACGGCGCTCAGCACGGCGCACAGTTGCGCGGCCACCGCGACCGCCCACTGCCAGGGGTACGGGTCGTGTTCGGCGAGGTGATCGGAGAGGTCGGCGCCGTCGACGTACTGCATGACGAGGAACAGTTCCTCGGCCTCGCTGCCCGCGTCGTGCACGGTGACGAGCCCGGGATGGTCGACCTGCGCGGTCACCCGGCACTCGCGCACGAAGCGGCGGCGCAGTTCGTCGGCCTCCTGGCCGGCGACCTTGTCCGGGCGCAGCAGCTTGACCGCGACGCGCCGGTCGAGCCGTTGGTCGTACGCCGTCCACACCTGGCCCATGCCGCCCTGTCCGATGAGCGTGGACAGTTCGTACCGGTCGGCGATGACACGGCCCGTCGCCACGCTCACCGTCCGCCCTCGTGGCTGCTGTTGGGGTTGGGGTTGGGGGTGCCATTGGGGTTGGGGGTGCCGTTGCCGTTGCTGTCGTGCTTGCGCAGGTAGTCGCTGAGCTCGTCGAGTTCGGCGCGCACCTGGTCGATGCGGGCGGGCGCGGGGCGCTGCGGCGGGGGCGGTACGTGGCCCTGGGCGACGGGCGGCCGGGGTGCCGGGGCCTGAGGCTGGGGCCGGGGTATCGGCGTGTGGGGCATGGGGGGCTGCGGCCCGGTCGGCATGTTCGCGTACGGCGACGGGGGCGGGTAGCCGTACCCGGGAGGCACGGTCGCGGCCCGGGCCGGCGCGTAACCGGCGTACTGGCGCTGTCGGTTGCCCGGCCGTATGTCCATGATCAGGAAGTAGGTGCTGGCCAGGGCGCCGAGGATCATCACGGTGCTGAGGGCGATGTCGCCCTTGACGTCTTTCTCCGCCACCGTGCCGACCACCCCGAAGCACGTGATGGACAGCGGCAGACTCACCCAGGCCGCGGTCCAGTTGAACCACCGGCCGCGCAGGAAGGCCACCCGGAACAGCGGGAGGCACGCGAGGAGGCCGCACGAGAGGAACCCGGCGGCGGCGATCAGCACGCGCAGGGTGATGACGGTGCCCATGCTGGGGGTGGGCGGCGGCGCGCCGGGGCCGTACATGACTGCTCCTGGACCGGGTGATGCCGACGGGGACGGACATACGAGTGACAGGTTCGGTGTCGGGGTCCGAGCGTATAGGCCGACACCGACAACGGGTCCGGGTTGTACCGAACCGTTGTCGTCGGAACCTCATCGGCACGCCATCAGCACGTCAGTCGGGCGCGACGGTCCCGTCCGTCAGGCCGTCGTACATGCCCCGCACGAGCTGTCCGCCGAGCCGGCCCGCGTGCCGCAGGGCCTCCTCGAACTCGGCGAGCGCCCTGAACCGCGCGCCGTAGCGCCGCTGTTCGTCCAGCGACAGCCGGGGCAGTTGCAGTCGGCGTACGTCGAGCCGGGTCGCGGTGGACGCGTAGCTGCTGGCCTGCCGGTTGTTGGCGGTGCCGCGCAGGAAGCCGGCGAGGAACCACGGGTCGAGGGCGGCCGGATCGGGCCGCAGGAGGACGAGGCTGCGGCCGAGAACGGCCCCCGCGGTCGCGTCGTCGACCACGCGCGCGACGGACCCGCCGCCCAGTACCGGCACGACTACGTCGCCCGCCGCCACCCGCACGGCCGCCTCGTCGCTCTCGGGCAGCGTGCCAGAGGGAGCGGTTCCGGCGAGGACGTCGTGGTCGGTGAGCACGGGCACGCGCGCGTGGCCGCCGTTTCCGCCGGTACGCATCACCAGGGCGCCCCCGCGCGCGAGGTCACCGATGGTGATGAGCGGCCAGCGCCCGGACTGCTCGTCGGTGGGTCCGGCGGGGGCGGGCGGAGTGAGGTCGGCGGTCAGCCGCAGGGTCTCGCCGAGGCGTTCCCGTACGTCGCTCAGGTGTTCGCCGTCGCCCGTGGCGGCGGGCGGGAGGTGTCGGGCCGGGGCCAGGTCGACGTCGTCGTCGAGGAGTTCGATGACGGGCACGGACCGCGCCACCCCCGGCCGCTCGACCGCCGTACCGGCCCGCTCGAAGGGCCGCCAGGCGTCGAGAACGGCGGTGCGCACCGCCTCCCAGTCGAGCCCGCCGCGCCCGGTGTGCTCGGCGACGCTCCCGGTGTCGGCGAGCAGCACCTCGGGCTGCGCGGGCGCCTTGTCGGGCCGCCGCAGCACCCACAGGTGCAGCGGGATGTTGTACGGGGGTGCCGCGCCGACCGGCAGCGCGATCACCGCGCGCAGCGCCCCGCGCCGCAGCAGATCGGCGCGGATACGGCGCCCCGAACGCCGGGACGCGGCGGCCGGCGGCATCAGCAGCACGGCGGTGCCGCCGTCCCTGAGCCGGGCGAGCGCATGCTGCACCCAGGCCAGCTCGGACTCGTTGCGGGCCGGGAACCCGTACTCCCAGCGGGCGTCGTACGCGAGTTCGTCGTGCCCCCAGTTGCGCTCGTTGAACGGCGGATGACAGAGGACGGCGTCTGCCCTGAGCCCGGGAAACGCGTCCGCGCGAAGCGTGTCCCCGGCGGCCGTACGCACCACGTTCCGGCCCAGGAGCGCGAGCCGGAGGGCGGTGAGCGCGGCCAGCTCCGGGGCACTGTCCTGCCCGTACAACTCCCGCTCGGAATCGTCCCGTTCGACCTCCCGCGCACCTCGCACGGGGACGGAGCGCAGCAGCGCGCCGGTGCCGCAGGCCGGGTCGAGAACGGTGCGCGCCGGGCCGGCGAGGTCCCCCATGAGCCGGGCGAGCTCGGCCGGGGTGAGCGTGTACTGCCGCGGGTTGGCGTCGAGATGCCGCCCGACCAGGAACTCGTACGCCTGCCGCGCCCCCATCTCGGCGGCGAGCTCGGCGACACCGCGCAGGAGGGGGACGGAGGGGAGGAGTTCGGGGCCGGTGGGTGTGTGTACGGCGGGGGCGGCGTGTACGGCGGAGGGGGCGCTGTCGCTGTGTACGACGGGCGAGCTGTGTACGCGGGGCCGGGCGGGGGTGGTGTGAACGCCAGGTGCGGGAGGGTAGGCGTGAACGCCGGATGTGGGCGGAGAGTCGTGCACTCCGGGCGCGGTGTTCACAGCACCTCGGGTGTTCACGCCTCCCGGCTCGTTCACAGCCGACACCCCACGCCCACCCGGCGGAGTGTGAACCCCCCGAACACCAGTCGGACTGTGAACACCTTGTGCGGTCGGTACCGCGTGAACTCCCAGCACGGCCGGCGACGTGTGAACACCCCGCTTCCCCGCGAGGCCGAATCGCGGGGCGATCACCTGCTCCAGCGTGGCGGGGAGGCGAGCGGCGAGGCGTTCGTCGGAGACCGCGCCGAGTTCCAGCCAGACGGTGGGGCGGTCATGGATGAGCAGCAGGACGCAGCCCGCGTGGACGAGGGCGGTGGCCGGGCCCTCGGGGTGGCCGACGAGTTGCTGCCAGACGCGTTCACGGAGGGGGACTTCGGCGAGTTTCCCCTGGTGGCGGAGCCAGGACTCGACCTCCGCGAGGGCGAAGGCGGGGCTGGTCTCGGTGCCGCCGACCGGTTTGGGGAAGTCGGCGTGACGGCGGCGCCAGTTGCTGACGGCGGCGCGGCCGACGCCCGCGAGCCGTGCGATGCCGGCGGCGGTCACTTCCGTGGCGTTGTCCTGCACGCGCCGCGCTCCCCTCGTCGGTGCACGGCCCCGGCGTTCTCGCGTACGGCTCTGATCCCCGTACACAGCCCTGGTCGTGCAGCCCTCGCTTCACTGTGACGCCGAGCATACCGACGTGCGCAAGATCTACCCATTCACGGCGTGTACACAAGACGTTGCGTGAATCGTGTTGACTCGGTTCACACGCTCTGTTGTTATTGACCCAGCGAACAAGCGGCCCGCCGGAAGGACGAAGGATGCGGTCGCCCCCTTCGCTCCCGCTGCCCCAGCCGGGCGGCGGTGGCGCAGCGCCGGGGACCGCGCCACCGCCGCCCACCCTTCCCAGCTCAGCCCAGTTCCGTTCAGTTCCACTCAGCTCGTCCCCACCACCACCACGAAAACTCGGGGGAACTCCCATGCGTCGAAGCACACTTGCCGCTCTCTGCCTCACCGCCGTCACCGTCGCCGGGGTCGCCGGCTGCCAGACCGGCGAGAACAAGGCCTCCGACAAGGCGGGCGGCAAAACCGCGGACAGGACGGCGGACAACTCGGCCGCCGAACCGAAGGACCCGTTCGCCGGGCTGACCGGCGGCGGGATAGCCGACCGGGCGCTGACAGCGACCTCGGGTGCCTCGTCGCTCCGTATGACGGGCGATGTCCCGGACGACGAGGGCAGCGGGACGATCCGGATCGACATGGCCCTCGACAAGCGGGGCGACTGCGCCGGGACGATGAGCATGAACGGTGCGGGCAAGGCCGAACTCGTGAAGTCCGGCCCCACCCTCTACATGAAATACGACGAGAAGTTCCTGCGGGCGCAGAGCGAGGGTTCGTCGAAGGAGGAGACCGACGGGGTCGTGGCGATGCTGGCCGGAAAGTGGACCAAGATGTCCGCGACCGGCTCCGACGCCAAGGACATCGCGGGCTTCTGCGACCTGGACAGCGCACTCGCCGACGTCAAGGACACCGGGTCGGGGGCCGGCTCCAACGTGACGCGCGGTGCCACGACCACCGTGGGCGGTGCGCCTGCCGTCGTCGTCACGGAGAAGGACGGCAAGGACACGTACACGATGTACGTCGCCAGTAAGGGCAAGCCCTATCTGCTGCGGGTCGACAGCAAGTCCGCGAAGGACCCGGGGACCATCGTCTTCAGCGACTACGACAAGCCCGTCTCGGCCCGGAAGCCCAGCGGCGAGATCCTCGACCTGGACGCGCTGGGCGGCTGAGCCCGGCCGCCGTAGCGCCGGTCACAAGGTGTGCCGCCGCACGTTGGGCTCCACGTAGACCGCCCCTAGGGACCGAGCGGGAGTGAGTCCTGTTGCCAGGTCTCATGCTCGGCCGAACGCCCCGGACGGTGTTGGGCGTTCTGGTTGCCCGCGTTCGCTCCGCGTCCGGCGCCTACGGATCGTGTCCGTGGTCCGGGAACGCGGGGGCGGGTTCCCTCACGCCCAGGGACACCCGCTCTGGCCTGGATGGTCCGATGCCCCACCGCATCACTCCGGTGCCGTGGGGGCGGTGCCGTCCGTCGCCGGATCGCGTGTCCCTGGGCGCGCCTTCCGATCGCCACAGCAGCAGCATCGTGACGAGTGGTATCGCGAGTGGTCGTGTTGAGGGGTTTCTGCCGTACTCGGTGATCGGCGTTCGCGGCTCCAGGTGCTTGGCGCTGGGCCGGACCGGGCGACGACCTCGTGGAAGCCGTGCGCGGCGGCGTTGTCCCGCATCGCCGCGAGCATGCGTGCGGGGAGACGACGATCGAGATCGCGCTCACCGTGTCCGGACGGGTACCGGCGCGCAGGTCCTGCAACGCCCACACCAGGACCTGGTCCCAGCCACGGGCGGCGCCATCCGGCCTCGAGCGGCACCATGCAGGCCGGAGCGGCGCAATTCAGCCCCGGCCGGCACCATTCAGCCCGTCCGGCGATTGAGGACAAGGCCCGTTCAGGGCCGGAGCGGGGGCCTGGGGGCCGCAGCCCCCAGCAGACGCCCACACCAACGCCGGTTCACCACACCAACCCCGGCCCACCCCGCCCCCGCCCCACTCACCCCGCGTGGAACCGCGCGGGCGCCTCCGTCGGGTTGCCGCCGGCCGGCAGCTTCTCCCCGCCACACCCGGACAGCACCTTCTTCATCGCGGCCTTCTCCGCCTCCGTGACCCACAGCTCGTACTTCTTCTTCACGGCGACCTGGTTGGCGACATACGTGCAGCGGTACGCCTTGTTCGGCGGCAGCCAGCTCGCCGTGTCGCCGTCACCCTTGCTGCGGTTGGTACTCGCATCGACGGCGCGGAGGTTGAGCGGGTCGTTGGCCAGCGCTATGCGCTTGCTGGCGTCCCAGTACTTGGCGCCCTTCTGCCAGGCGTCCGACAGCGCGACGATGTGGTCTATGTCGACCTCGCTGCGGCCCCGGGTGAACGTCACGTCCTTGCCGCTGTAGGGGTCCGGATCCAGTTTCCCCGCCGACACCTTGCAGCCGCCGCTGCGGAACCGCACGTCGACCAGATCCCGTTTGAGGATGTCGTCGCGGGTGTCGCACTTGTTGGAGTCGGTGTCCGCCCACGCGGTGCCGAACCGGTCCCGGGCGTATCCCGTCTTGGGCGCCCGCCCCTTCACGGTCAGCGAGTCGACAGCCGCGAGCGCCGCACCCCCGCCACCGCCTCCCCCGCCGGCCGCGCCGCTCGCGCTCTCCTCGGGCCCGGCGGACCCCAGGGTCTCGCCTTTGCACCCGCCGATGCCGAACGCCACCACGAGTACGACGGCGGCGACGCCCCCACCCCTCAGACACACCACGTTGCGCCCCTCCCCTACTGCCCGTTCCGGTCCCCGCCCGCTACTGCCAGTTCCCGCGCCCGCCCGCAGTATTCCGCCGGTTGACCCGCAGTATCCCGCCGGTTGACAGGCTATCGGGCGGCTCCTCCCCACCACAGGGGCGCCCACCGGCACTCAAGGGGCGTATTCCGCATACCGGGCGTATCGTCGTTGCTGACTCACCTCCGGAAGGAGCTCTGGATGGGCATCCTCGACAAGTTCAAGGACCAGATGCGCGGCAGGTCGGGACAGAAGGTCTCCGACACCGCGGAAAAGAAGGTCAACGAGAAGACGGGCGACAAGTACACGAGCCAGGTCGACGACGCGCAACAGCGGATCGAGGGCTCGATGGGCATGGCCCGTGATCGCGACAGGCCCGAACAGCCGTAGCCCCGGAGGTCCGTGAAGCCCGGGACAACAACCTGGGACAAAAAAGAGAAGCCGCCCCCGGCCCCAACGGGCCACGGGCGGCTTCCTCTTGTCACTTCCTACGCGCTCACGACCCCAGGATCGAAGTCAGGAACTCCCCGGTCCAGCCGAGCAACTCCCGCCCGACCACCGGCTTTCCGCCCACCTTCGCCGTCTTGGGGCGCGGTACGAGGATCTGGTGTGCGGTCGCCTTGATGACCGTCCCCGGGTAGAGGCGCTTGAGCCGCAGCTCCTGCGACTCCCTCAACTCCACCGGCGTGAAACGGATGTTGGCGCCCTGGAGCACGATGTCACCGACCCCGCAGGCCCGCGCGAGCATCCGCAGGCCCGCCACGAGCAGCAGGTTCTCGACCGGCTCGGGCAACTTGCCGTAGCGGTCGACGAGTTCCTCCCGTACGGCCTTGATGTCGGCCTCGGTGTTCGCGGAGGCGATGGCGCGGTAGGCCGCGAGACGCAGACGCTCGCCGGGGGCGTAGTCGTGCGGGACGTGGGCGTCGACCGGGAGCTCGATCTTGACCTCCAGCGGCGGCTCCTCCTCCACCCCGCCCTCCAGGGAGGCCCGGTAGTCCGCGACGGCCTCGCCGACCATCCGTACGTAGAGGTCGAAGCCGACTCCCGCGATGTGGCCGGACTGTTCGCCGCCGAGCAGGTTTCCGGCGCCGCGGATTTCGAGGTCCTTCATGGCGACGTACATGCCCGCGCCCATCTCGGTGTGCTGGGCGATGGTCGCGAGCCGCTCGTGGGCGGTCTCGGTCAGGGGCTTCTCCGGCGGATAGAGGAAGTACGCGTAACCGCGCTCCCTCCCACGCCCGACTCGCCCCCGCAGCTGGTGCAGTTGGGAGAGACCGAAGTTGTCTCCGCGCTCCACGATGAGGGTGTTGGCGTTGGAGATGTCGATGCCGGACTCGACGATGGTCGTCGACACGAGGACGTCGTACCGCTTCTCCCAGAAGTCGACGACGACCTGCTCCAGCGCCTGTTCGGACATCTGGCCGTGGGCGGTCGCGATCCGTGCCTCGGGGACGATCTCCCTCAGCCGGGCCGCCGCGCGGTCGATGGACTCGACACGGTTGTGGATGTAGAAGACCTGGCCCTCGCGCAGGAGTTCGCGGCGGATCGCGGCGCCGATCTGCTTCTCCTCGTACGGGCCGACGAAGGTGAGCACCGGGTGGCGTTCCTCCGGCGGGGTGGTGATCGTCGACATCTCGCGGATGCCGGTGACCGCCATTTCGAGCGTACGGGGGATGGGCGTCGCGGACATGGTCAGCACGTCGACGTTGGCGCGCAGCTTCTTCAGCTGTTCCTTGTGCTCGACGCCGAACCGCTGTTCCTCGTCGACGATGACGAGCCCGAGGTCCTTGAACCTGGTCTCGGCGGAGAAGAGCCGGTGGGTGCCGATGACGACGTCCACCGAGCCCTCGCGCAGGCCCTCCAGAGTGGCCTTCGCCTCGGTCTCCGTCTGGAAGCGGCTCAACGCCCGTACGTTGACCGGGAATTGGGAGTAGCGCTCACCGAAGGTGCCAAAGTGCTGCTGTACGAGGAGAGTCGTGGGGACGAGGACGGCAACCTGCTTGCCGTCCTGGACGGCCTTGAAGGCGGCGCGGACGGCGATCTCCGTCTTGCCGTAGCCGACGTCGCCGCAGATCAGGCGGTCCATCGGGACCGTCTTCTCCATGTCGTCCTTGACCTCGGCGATCGTGGTCAGCTGGTCGGGCGTCTCCACGTACGGGAAGGCGTCCTCCAGCTCGCGCTGCCAGGGCGTGTCGGGCCCGAAGGCGTGCCCGGGGGCCGCCATCCGCGCGCTGTACAGCTTGATCAGGTCGGCGGCGATCTCCTTGACTGCCTTCTTCGCGCGTGCCTTGGTCTTCGTCCAGTCGGCGCCGCCGAGCCGGTGGAGGGTGGGTGACTCGCCGCCGACGTACTTGGTGATCTGTTCGAGCTGGTCGGTGGGGATGTAGAGGCGGTCGCCGGGCTGGCCGCGCTTGGCGGGCGCGTACTCGACGACCAGGTACTCGCGGGTCGCGCCCTGCACGGTCCGCTGGACCATCTCGACGTACCGGCCCACACCGTGCTGCTCGTGCACGATGTAGTCGCCGGTTTCGAGGGTGAGCGGGTCGATGGTCTTGCGGCGCCGGGCGGGCATACGGGCGCCGTCCTTGCCGGCGGCCTTCTGCCCGGTGAGGTCGGTCTCGGTCAGCACGGCGAGCTTCAGCTTCGTGTCGACGAACCCGAAGTCGATCGAGCCGCACGCCACCTGTACGACGGAGGGCGTCAGGGAGGTCAGATCGGCCTCCAGGCGGGCCGCGATGCCTTCCCCGCCGAGCACCTCGACCGTACGGGCGGCCGGGCCGTGCGCCTCGGTGACGAATACCGTGCGCCAGCCGTCCGCGAGCCAGCCCTTGGTGTCGGCGAGTGCCTTCGCGGTGTCCCCGCGGTAGGTCTCGGGCGCGTGCATGCCCAGCTTGAGCGTGTCCCCCGCCGCGTCGGCGGCGAATGAATCCGTCAGCTCCTCGTCGGCGGCGAAGGGCGACACCGACCACCACATCATGTCCAGCTCGCGCGCCCGGTCCCGCACGTCGGCGATGGACCACAGGGAGGCCGCGCCGACGTCGATGGGCGCCTCGCCGCCGCCCGCGGTGGCCGCCCAGGAGGCCTGCAGGAACTCGTGACTGGTCGCCACCAGGTCGGCGGCCCGCGTCCGCACCCGCTCCGGGTCGCAGACGACGGCCATGGACCCCTTGGGCAGGACGTCGAGCAGCAGCTCCATGTCGTCGACGAGCACGGGAGCGAGGGACTCCATGCCCTCTACGGCGATCCCCTCGGCAATCTTGCCGAGCAGCTCGCCGAGCTCCGGGTGGGCCTCGGCAAGCGCGGCGGCCCGCTCCCGCACCTGGTCGGTGAGCAGCAGCTCGCGGCAGGGCGGCGCCCACAGTCCGTGCGCGGCGACTTCGAGGGAGCGCTGGTCGGCGACCTTGAAGTAGCGGATCTCCTCGATGTCGTCGCCCCAGAACTCCACCCGGAGGGGGTGCTCCTCGGTGGGCGGGAACACGTCGAGGATCCCGCCGCGTACGGCGAACTCGCCCCGCTTCTCGACCAGCTCGACGCGGGAGTACGCGGCGGCGGCCAGTGCCTCGACGACCGCGCCCAGATCGGCGGTCCGACCGGTGCGCAGCGCGACCGGCTCCAGCTCGCCGAGCCCCTTGACCTGCGGCTGGAGTACGGAACGCACGGGGGCCACGACGACCGACACCGGGCCGGTCTCCGGGTCGTCGAGGCGGGGGTGCGTCAGGCGGCGCAGTACGGCGAGGCGGCGGCCGACGGTGTCGCTGCGGGGCGAGAGGCGTTCGTGCGGGAGGGTCTCCCAGGCCGGGTACTCGGCGACCGTGTCCGGTGGCAGCAGCGTTCTGAGGGCGGCGGCGAGATCCTCGGCCTCACGTCCGGTCGCGGTCACGGCCAGCACCGTGCGCCCGGCCTCGCGGGCCAGCGCGGCCACGGCGAAGGGGCGGGCGGCGGGTGGTCCGACCAGGTCGACGTGCATACGGTTGCCGTCGCCGGCGGCCTTGACCGCTTCCGAGAGGGCGGCGTCCTTGACTACGACGTCGAGCAGACCGTGCAGGCTCATGAAGAGGCTTTCGTGAGGAACGTGAAGGGCGTGAGGGATGGGCAACGCGAGCCGCCCGACACGTGTGACGGGCCGGGGGGTGTCCAGGGTACGACGCCGCACCGACGGACGCGGCGCCTGTGGACAACGTGCACCGCACCGGCCCCCTGAAACGGCCCGGACCCCGC
This sequence comes from Streptomyces kryoterrae, assembly GCF_054072135.1. Taxonomy (NCBI): domain Bacteria; kingdom Bacillati; phylum Actinomycetota; class Actinomycetes; order Kitasatosporales; family Streptomycetaceae; genus Streptomyces; species Streptomyces kryoterrae. The sequence continues at coordinate 4,136,204 of NZ_CM133358.1, forward strand.
AACCCTGTTTCCCGCGCAGCCGCCTCCGCAGCTTCGGCAGCACAGGCCCGGCCTGCCCATCTCACCCGCCGCGGGAGGCGAGGCCGGTGCGGTCCAGGCCACCGTTGCTGAATATGTCTGGCCGATGTGGCCGCTGTTCACCGCGATCTTTCTCCTGTGACGAGCCTTCGCCGCCCGTGCCGCGTCCTGCCGGAGACGGTCCCGCAGAGCCGGCACACGGTTCTGCCCGGCTCCGCCGGCCTTGCCCTGCCGCACCAGGACCCCAGCCACAGCCGCCCCGAAGGCCACCGCTGACCAGGCTCTTCCTGCGGTGGACGGTCGATGGGGTCCCCGCTGTTCCCTGTGGTCCCCCGCGCCATCTGCCACGCGTCCGGCACGAGTCATTCGTCATCGCACCGCTTCAGGACCATGGCTTGCGGAGTCCTCTTCGAGTCCGTTGTCCTCTTCCAGCGAGAGATGAGTGCCATCCGGGGTGCCGACCGCGGCTTCGACGCACCGTTGCGCGAGTACGAGTGATCAGGCGCCGGGCACTGTCAGTGCCATCTCCTACGCTGCGGTACCGGTCGAACAGTTCAGTTGGGGAGGCATCAAGGATGGGCGGTAACGCATGGAGCCACACGGGCCCGTATCAGCGTGACCTGGCGGCAGCATTCCGGCAGGCTCAGGAAGAGACCCTGGCACAGGACAACCACGGCTTCGAAGGCCAATCCGTCGAGGAGCTGTGGCGCGATCCCAACTGGCACGAGTACATCTTCACCGGCGGCACGGGCACCGTACTGGATTTCCCCGTCATGATCGACGCCACGGACACCGATGACGGCCCGTTCATGCGGCCGCTGACTGACGGTGAGGTACGTGCGTGGGCTCCCGACGCCCGCCCCACCTACGCGGATTGGGACGACGCACTCGACAGCGAGCGGTTGGCCTTTCCTGACCGTGCCCAGGGAAACTGCACAGTGCTCTACCGCGACGGCCGGCCCACGCAGATCGGCTACTGGGGAGTGACCGCCGACTAGCGGAAACGGCACCGCTCCACGACGTGGCCCTTGGACGCGTCCCGGCGCCACATGGACAGGCCGCCGAACGCACCTCAGCACGAAGCCCGGCGCCAAGGAGTCGCAGACTCCCCGACGCCGGGCCCTCCCCGTTCCCCGTTCCCCGTTCCCCGTGGCCCCCGCCCGGGTCGGCTAATCGGTCGCGATGGCGTTCAGCACGTTCATCCGCCCCGCCCTGAACGCCGGCACCAGTGCCGCGATCAGGCCCACGAACGCCGACCCGACGAACACCCCGCCGATCGTCACCCACGGGATCTCCAGGACCTTCAGGCCCTCCAGCGCCAGCAGTCGCTGGGCCGTCGCGCCCCAGCCCATTCCCAGGCCGAGGCCGAGCAGGGCGCCGAAGAGGGCGATCACCACCGACTCCATGCGGATCATCCGGCGCAGCTGGCGTCGCGACAGGCCGATCGCCCGCATCAGGCCGATCTCCCGCGTCCGCTCCACCACCGACAGGGCCAGCGTGTTGACCACACCCAGGACCGCTACCACGATCGCCAGGGCGAGCAGACCGTAGACCATGTTCAGGAGCTGGCCGATCTGGTCCTTCAGTTCCTGCTTGTAGTCGGTCTGGTCGCGGACCTGGTACTGCGGGTAGGGGTCGAAGGCCTTCTTCAGCGCCGCGTACGCCGCCTTCTCCTCGCCCTTCTTCGCCGAGGCGAACATCAGGCTGTTCGGCGGGACCTTGTCGGCCGGCAGGTACTTCTCCATCGTCGCGATGGACAGGTACCGCGAGCCCTTGTCGATCGCCACGTCGTCGTCCGTGATCGCGGCGACCCTGAGCTTCGCCGTCGAGCCGCCCTTGAAGGCGACGGTCATCGTCTCGCCGACCTTCACCGCGTGGTCCTTGGCGTAGGCGGAGCCCACCGACATGGCGTCCTTGCCGTACGCGTCACTCAGCGTGCCCGCGGTGGTGGTGCGGCGCAGGTCGGAGGCGTACGTCGGGTCGGCGGCCGTCAGCTGGGTCTTCTCGGCCCTGCCGTCGGGCGCTGTCAGGGTGACGTCGACCTCCTTGTAGCGGGTGACGTGGGTCAGGCCGGGCGTGCGCTGCATCGCCTGTTCCGCCTGCGGCACGATCCGCTGGTTGCCCTGGACGATGAAGTCCGCGCCGACCGACGCGTCCAGCTCGCTCGTCGCCGAGGCGACCATCGACGAGCCGACCACCGAGAGGCAGGCGACCAGGGCCAGACCGATCATCAGGGCGGCGCCGGTAGCACCGGTCCGGCGCGGGTTGCGCAGGGCGTTGCGCTCGGCGAGCCGGCCGACGGGCCCGAAGCCCCGCAGCAGTACGGCGCTGAGCACCCGTACGACACCGCCCGCGAGGAGCGGGCCGATGATGACGAACCCGAGGAGCGTGAGCACGACGCCCGCGCCGAGGACCAGGGAACCGTCGCTCGCCTTGTCGGCGGTGGCGGCCAGGTAGAGGGCGTAGGTACCGGCGCCCGTCAGGACGAGGCCGATGAGACCCCGTACGAGGCCCGCCCTGCCGTCCGCCGGGGTGCCGGCGTCGCGGAGTGCGGCCATCGGGGAGACCTTGCCCGCGCGGCGGGCGGGGAAGTAGGCGGCGACGACGGTGACGACGACGCCGAGGACCAGGCCGATCACCGGGGTGGTCGCCTTGACGGTGAGGTCGTCGGTGGAAAGGTTCATGCCGGCCATCGACATCAGCTTCATCAGGCTGATCGCGATGCCGACCCCCGCGCCGACACCGAGGACCGATCCGACGAAGCCGAGCAGCAGCGCCTCGACGAGCACGGACCGGTTGACCTGCTTGCGGGAGGAGCCGATCGCCCGCATCAGGCCGATCTCGCGGGTGCGCTGGGCGACCAGCATCGAGAAGGTGTTGATGATCAGGAAGATGCCGACCAGGAACGCGATCCCGGCGAAGCCGAGCATGGCGTACTTGATGACGTTCATGAACTCGCCGATGCCTTCACGGCTCTCGTCGGAGAACTCCTTCTGCGTCTGCACCTTGAACGCGCCACTGGCCGTGAGGGCCTGGGTGACGTTCTGCTTGAGCTGCGTGTCGGTGACCCCGCCGGCCGCCGTGACGTTGAGCTGGGTGAACCGACCGGTGGCGCCCAGGAGTTCACGCTGTGCGGTGGCGGTGTCGAAGTAGACGATGGCCGCACCGGGGTTGGTCACCTTGAAGGCGGCGATGCCGACGATCCGCGCGGTGATGTCACCGGTCTGCGTGATGGTACGAAGCTCGTCGCCCATTTTCAGGTGGTGCTTGTCGGCGGTGTCGGCGTCGACCATCACCTCGGTGGGCCCGCGTGGTGCGTGACCGTTGGTGATCTCCATCGAACGCAGGTCGTTGCGCGTCCAGTTGCCCGCGAAGGTCGGCGCCCCGGTACTGGACCCCATGTTCTCGTTCTCGCTGTCGACGACGGTCACGTTCATCGAACTGACCGCGCCCTCAACCGACTTGACGCCCTGGGCCTGCTGGGCCTTCGCCAGTACGGAGGCCGGCAGCGACTCCGGCACCCCGTTCTGCGGGGTGTCGTCGCTCTTGGCCGCCTTCGGCGACACCGTGACGTCGGGGGAGGTGACCGAGAAGAGCTTGTCGAACGTCGTGTTCATGGTGTCGGTGAAGACGAGGGTCCCGCACACGAACGCCACCGACAGCAGCACGGCCACCGCCGACAGGGCCATCCGGCCCTTGTGCGCGAAGAAGTTGCGCATCGAGGTCTTGAGCACAGTCATGACGTACGCCCCCGCGCGTCGAAGTCCTTCATGCGGTCGAGGACACTGTCGGCGGTCGGCCGGAGCATCTCGTCGACGATCCGTCCGTCGGCCAGATACAGCACCCGGTCCGCGTACGAGGCGGCCACCGGGTCGTGCGTGACCATCACGATGGTCTGGCCCAGCTCGTCCACCGAGCGGCGCAGGAAGCCCAACACCTCAGCACCCGCACGGGAGTCGAGGTTTCCGGTCGGCTCGTCACCGAAGATGATCTCGGGCCGCGCGGCCAACGCCCTTGCCACGGCGACGCGTTGCTGCTGACCGCCGGAGAGCTGGTTGGGCCGGTGCTTGAGGCGGTCCGCCAGCCCGACGGTCTCGACGACCTGCGCCAGCCAGCCCTTGTCCGGCTTGCGGCCCGCGATGTCCATGGGAAGCGTGATGTTCTCCAGCGCGCTGAGCGTCGGCAACAGGTTGAACGCCTGGAAGATGAACCCGATCCGGTCCCGGCGCAGTTGCGTCAGCTTCTTGTCCTTGAGCCCGGTGATCTCGGTGTCGTCGAGGTAGATCTGACCGCTGGTCACGGTGTCGAGGCCGGCGAGGCAGTGCATGAGGGTGGACTTGCCGGACCCGGAGGGGCCCATGATCGCGGTGAACTGTCCCCGCGCGATGTCCACGTCCACGGTGTCCAGGGCGACGACGCGGGTCTCACCGGACCCGTACGCCTTCACGACCTGCCGCGCCCGTGCGGCAACGGCCGTACGCCCTCCAGTGCCCCCGTGCCTGGTGATGGTCACAGCCGATGTCACGGTATGTCTCCTAAGTCGGTCAGTGTGAAAGCGCACTGACACCGGGCGATGCCGCCGGTGCCCTGCTCTGCGGTATGTCCATGAGTCTGCTGGTGGGAGGGGGTCCGGGTCTCTGGTGCCCAGCGCAGTCTTGTGCGGGGGAAAACCCCACCCCCGAAGTTCAGGAACGCCGCCCCCAGCGGCATAAAGCCAGGTTAAGGACCGCCCGGCCCCCGTCTCGTCCTCCGTCGGTACGAACCCTCCCCGAGCCGTAGTAAGGAGGTACCCCTAGGGGCTGTCCACCCCTCGGTGGAGCGGGTCTCGGGGTCACTCCACCCTCGGCCCCGACCACGCTCCACCCTCCCGCCGCGTGAGGGGCAAGTGGCAGAGTGGTCGCCGGCAGATAGATGCAGGGGGAAAGGAACCCGGTGGGCAGCAGCAGCCGCCGTACGAGACCCGCGATACCCGGCGCGGCGCGGCACTCGGGAACCGAGAAGCGAGGGGCCGTCGTCGCGGCCCTGATGCTCGCGATGGCACTGGCCGCACTCGACTCCACCATCGTGTCGACCGCCGTACCGCAGATCGTCGGCGACCTCGGCGGCTTCTCCGTCTTCTCCTGGCTGTTCTCCGGCTATCTGCTGGCCGTCACGGTCACCCTCCCGGTGTACGGCAAGCTCTCCGACACCTTCGGCCGCAAGCCGGTGCTCATTGCGGGCGCGGCCCTGTTCCTCCTCGGATCCCTTCTCTGCGCGCTGGCCTGGAACATGGGCGCGCTGATCGCGTTCCGGATCGTCCAGGGCCTGGGCGGCGGCGCCCTTCAGGGCACGGTCCAGACACTGGCCGCCGACCTCTATCCGCTGGAGCAACGCCCGAAAATCCAGGCCAAGTTGTCGACCGTGTGGGCGACCGCGGCGATAGCGGGCCCCGCCGTGGGCGGAGTTCTGGCGGCCTACGCCGGCTGGCGCTGGATCTTCCTCGTCAACCTCCCCGTCGGCGTGGTGGCGATGTGGCTCCTGGCCCGCCACCTCCACGAACCGCAGCGCGACACCTCCGGCCCGCGCCCCCGCATCGACTGGGCGGGCGCGCTGGCGGTGTTCGCGTGCGGCGGCGTACTCCTGACGGCCCTCGTCCAGGGCGGCGTGGCCTGGCCCTGGCTGTCCTGGCCCTCAACTGCCTTCTTCGGTACGGGACTTGTGCTGGTGCTCCTCGTGGTCGTGATCGAACGCCGGGCGGCGGAGCCGATCATCCCCGGGTGGGTGTGGCGGCGCCCCACGATCGCGGCGGTCAACCTGGCACTGGGCGCGCTGGGTTTGCTGATGGTGGCCCCGACGGTGTTCCTGCCGACGTACGCCCAGTCGGTGCTGGGCCTGGCCCCGGTCGCCGCCGGATTCGTGCTGTCCGTATGGACGTTGAGCTGGCCGGTGTCGGCGGCGCTCAGCCAGCACGTGTACCGCAGGATCGGTTTCCGCGACACCGCGATGCTCGGCATCGGCGCGGCGGCCCTGATCCTGCTGGCGTTCCCCTTCCTCCCCTACCCCGGCTCCCCCTGGCAGCCCACGCTCCTGATGCTGCTGCTCGGCGGCGCCCTGGGCCTCTTCCAACTCCCCCTGATCGTGGGCGTCCAGTCGACGGTCGGCTGGTCGGAACGCGGCACGGCCACGGCGTCGGTGCTCTTCTGCCGCCAGACCGGCCAGACGATCGGCGCCGCCCTGTTCGGCGCGGTGGCCAACGGCGTACTCGCGTCCCGGCTGGGCGGCGCGAACGACCTGGACTCGGTGACCCGGGCACTCGGCACGGGCGCCGCACCGGAGGCGACCCGGCGGGCGATCGCGGAGGCGGTGCACGCGGTGTACTTCGGGGCGGCGGGGGCTGCGGCGCTGGCGTTCGTGGCACTGCTGGTACTGGCGCCGCGCCGCTTCCCGGTCCTCGACAGCCCCTAGCGGGCCTGGCGGGCGGCCTTCGCGGTGCCGGCGCTCATTCGGCCGCCGCCCGCCCCGTGAGCGTGGTCAGACTGCTGCGTACGTGGTCCATATGGGCCTGGACGTCGTCCCACTCCTCCCCGTGCTCCCGCAGGATCCGCTCCGTCTCACGGGCGATGCGGTCCTCCTGGGCGCGGGCCTCGGCGAGAAGCTCGGCGGCGCGGATCCGGGCGTCGTCGTCGCTCCGCCGGACCGACTCCTCGGCCTCCCCGAAGGACCGCTTCGCCTCGGACAGCGCGGCCTCGGCAGCCGTCACCCGCTCCATATGCCGTGTCTCCAGGGCGACTTCACGCTCGGCGATGAGGCGTTCCTGCTCGGCCCACCGCTCGGCGTACTCCTTCTCCTGCTCGGCGAGCAGCCCGGAGGTCCGCAGCCGCATCTCGCGCAGCGCGGCCAGCGCCTCCCCCCGCCCCTCCTTGACCTCCCGCCGGGCGCCGATCCGGATCTCGTCGGCCTCGGCGCGGGCGGCGAGCAGCCGATGCCGGGCACGTTCCTCGGCCTCGCCGCGTACCGTCTCGGCGGCGGCCTCCGCGGCCTCCCGCAGGGCGTCCGCGCGGGCCTCGGCGGCCGCGATCAGCTGCCGCACCTCGCCGCGCCCCCGCTCCCGCACGGCGGCGGCCTCCTCGACGCCCAACTCCCAGAGCCGCCGGGCGCGTTCACCAAGGCTCTCGTACGTCTGCGGGGCGAGCCGCGCGACGGCCTCCCGCAGCCGCCCGGACTCCGCCTCCATGTCCCTGGCGAGCACGGTCAGCCGCGCGGCCCGTTCCCAGGCGGAGTCCCGCTCCACGGACAGCGCGGCGGCGTACGCGTCGACCTGATCGGGCCGGTAACCACGCCCCCGTCCGGCCCCGAAACCGGCCACGAAACCGTGCGACATCGCTGCGCTGCTCATTCTGCAACCCCTCTCCGCGTACGAAGTAATGATTTCGCGCACATCTTGATGGATTGGGGTGAAATGTCCCTAACGCGACACTCCGGGCCGGGTCACGGCCGGTACGAGGATTCAGTACGAGGATTCAGTACGAGGACTCGGTACGACGAAGGGGTGGGCGGCCGCACGGCCACCCACCCCCTTCCGCATGCGCTCAGCGGGTCACAGCAACCCGTCCCACATCTCCTCCAGCAGCACCGACCACCAGCTCTCCGGCGAGCCGAGCGCCGCCGGGTCGAGGGAGGCGAGCTGGGCCTGGAAATCGACCGTCCAGCGGCCCGCCTGCTCCTGGTTGAGGCCGTACCGCAGCCGCCACATACGGCCGAGCAGCGCGAGGCAGCGCGCGAACTCGGGCAGCCCCGTGTTCACGAACTGCGGCGCTACGGGTGCCCCGCCCGGCCCCGCCTCCACGGGCACCGCGACGATGTTCGCCGTCCCGTACTGCACGCAGACCGCCTTGCCGAAGTCACTGCCCATCACGAGGTACGACCCGGCGTCCGCCGCCGGCCGCACCCCGCGTTCCTGCGCCAGCTCGGCGAGCGTCGGCACCGGCCGCCCCGGCTGGGCCTGCGCCCAGAAGAACGGTCCCATGTCGGCGGGCAGCCCGGCCACGACCAGGGTGTGCGCCACGATCGGCGGCACCCCCTGCCGCGACACCGCCGCCTGGTCGAACCGGAACACCCCGGGCCCGAACGCGGCGGCCATCTCCTGCGCGACCCCCTCCGGGGGGATCGGCGGCGCGGTCTGCACGGGCGGCAGCGGCGTACGCACCGGCCCCGGGCGCGCCGGACCATCCGCCACCTGGTGCAACTCACCCTGATGCGCGAGGAGTTGAGCCATGCCCTGCTGGCGGCTCGCGTGATCGGTGCCGTAGGGCGCGATGCTGGTGATCCGGGCGTTCGGCCACTGCTCGCGGATCATGCGGGCGCAGTAGGCGCCCGGCAGTTCACAGCTCTCCAACTCGGTGTGGAGTTCGAGGACCTGATCCGGCGGGATGTTCATCGCCCGCAGCTCATGGAAGATCTGCCACTCCGGATGCGGCGTCCCCGGCGCGGACCGCCGGATCACCTGCTGCTCCGACCCGTCGGGCGCCCGGTAGCGAAGAACGGCCTGATAACCGGGCCCGACCGTGGGCTGACCGGGCGGAGGGTAGCCGTAGGAGGGGGGCGGAGGCGGCGGCGCGGAGAGGCTGGGGGCGGGCGGAGGCGGAAAGCCGGGGGCGTGCGCCGACTGGGCATGCGCCGCGAGGCCGGGGGCCGCCAGACCGGGGGCGGGCGGACCAGCCGGTGCGGGCATGCCGGGTGCCGGCCGACTGCCGGAGGGCGGGGGCATCGCGCCGTGGGGCATGGAGGGCTGGGGGCTGTTGGGGGGCGTGCCCGGGACACCAGGAGCGCCTGGAGCGCCTGGAGCGCCTGGAGCGCCCTGGGTACCGGGAGCGCCGGGGAAACCGTAACCGGGAGCACCCGATGTACCGGGGGCACCTTGCGAGCCAGGGCCGCCCAGCGCACCCGGAACGCCCTGAGCGCCGGGAGCCATCAATGCACCGGAGGCACCCTGCGAGCCGGCGCCGCCGTGCCCACCCGGAACGCCCGGGGTACCGGGAGCACCCGGGAAACCGGGAGCGCCAGAACCACCGGCACGGCCCGGAGCGCCGGGGAAGCCCGGGGCGCCAGGAGCCCCGGGTACACCGGCGGCCGGAGGCGGCGGGGGCATGCCGGGACCGCCGACCGGAGGACCGGCCAGCATGGTCTCGGCTCGGTGCACGGCATCGGCGGCCCCAGGGACACCGGGAGCACCGGGAGCACCGGGAGCACCGGGAGCGGACGGTACGCCCGGCCCGCCGGGCACGCCATGCGCACCGAGCACGCCGGGAGCACCCGGGGGCTGGGGACTACCCGGAGCACCCGGCGGCCGAGGCGCGTTGGGGGCGCCACCCTGATGAGGGTCGGCGAACATGGTCGCGGCCTGGTGGACACCGCCCGGAGGGGCATCCCCGGGCGAGTGGGGAACGCCGGGCCGGTTCGGCCCGCCAGCGGTACCCGGCGCACCGGGCGGACCCGGAGGCAACGGCGCGCCGGGAGGCTGAGGAGCACCGGACACGCCAAGCCGACCAGACCCACCCGGAACACCGGGCGTACCCGGAGCCCGGCCCGTACCCGGACCCCCGGCAGCCACCGGAGGCTGAAACGCGTCGGACCCGCCGGGGGCACCCGGGCCACCGGGCCCGGAGAACATCGTCGCGGCCTGATGAACGCCCCCAGGAGGCCCACCCGCAGGCGAGTTGGGACCACCGGGCGGACGCGGACCGCCAACCGGATACGCACCGCCAGACCCACCGGCAGCAGCACCAGAGCCCGGAGCACCCGCCCCCGCCGACCCGTCGGCCCCTTCGGCCCCGAGCGCCGACACGAACTGCGTAGGCACATACCCGCCCACGGGACCAGGTCCCGGCGGCGGAGGAGGTGACCCAACTCCCGGACGGGCGCCCGGAGTTCCCGGCGCACCCGGTGGAGGCGGAGCACTCGCTCCCCGGGCCCCGCGCGGCGGCGGCGCCTTGCTGGTCGCCGCGTCGGCGATCTCGCCGGCGTTGGCCGCGAGCGCACGCCCCGGCGGACCGGGCACACCGGGCACACCCTGCGGGTACCCGTACGAGGACCCACCCGCCCCCTGCGGATATCCGTATCCCGGACCCCCCGGACCCCCGTTGTAGGCGTCCCGGGTACGTGGAACGTCATCTTGGTCCTCGTCGCCCAGCGGCGGCGCGAACACGGTCGCCGGCAGCGGCACGGAACGGTCCTCGCCCGCGTCCACACCGGTCGTGTCGGTCCCGGTCCAGGGCGTGGCCCCCGGCGGCACCGAGTCCACCGGCCCGCCCCCCGAAGAGGCCACGGAAACCGAGCCCGCCCCACCGCCGGAGGCACCCGCACCCGCTTGCCGGTCAGGAATCCCCAGCTTGTCCGCCGCCTCCTGCAACCACTCCGGCGGAGTCAGCAGGAACGACGTCTGGTTCAGGTCGACCCGCGCCGGAGGCGCAGGTACCGCGTCCTCGACGGAGGCAGCACGGCCGTACTGCTCCTCGTACCGGCGGATCACCTCACCGACCGGCAGAGCGGGCCACAACGTGGCCTCGCCGCTGTCCCGGGCGAGGACCAGCCGCTGCGCGCCGCCGTCCGAACGCGGACCCTCGGCGCGGTCCTCCGCCCAGACCACGAACCCGAGCTCGAACTCCCGCACCAGCACCTCCCGGTGCTGGTACGACGGCACGTCCCCGTTGACCCATTCCTCGGCGCGCTCCTGCGCCTGCGCGAAGGTCACCATCGGTCAGTCACTCCCCCACCGAAGACACCTGGGACGGCACCGGCACCGCACGCGCGAAGCCGCCGTCCACCATCAGGTTCGCCACCGTCTCCAGCTCCGGCGGACTGCCCGCGAGCCGGGACAGGAACTGGTCGAAGTCGTCGCCGCACGGCAGCAGCAGCCGCTGCACCCGGTCGGCCGGCGGCCACGTCGGATCCACGTCCCGCGCGTCGTCGTACGCGCTGAACCACACCGAACCGAGCCGCTCCCCCTTCACCTTCACGGCCAGCAGACCGCCCTGCACGAAACCGACGCACAGGTAGTCCTTCGTCAGATGGTCCCGCAGGCACTTGTTGACGTACACGAGGTCGTTGACCGCAGCCTCGTCCCGCACCGTGAAGAACGGCTGGTCCAGCAGCAGCCCCAGCTCGGCGTCGAGCGCCGTACCCACCGGCGCGCACCCGCCCGCCGCCTTCAAAAACGACCGGTACGCCCCCGGCAGCCGGTAGCCGAGATCCTCCTCGACACCCTGCACCTGCGGCTCGGTCACCGCCACCGCCGACTTCGGCAGCGCGAAGTGCGCGGGCCGCGTCTCCTGCAGCGGCCGCGTACCGCGCTTGTGCTGGTCGACGGCCGACGTCGCGATCCCGCCGTGATGCCGCAGCAGCGCCTTCACCTCGACCGGGACGAGCTCCAGCCGCCGCCCGCCGGGAACGTGGTGCCACGTCCAGCCGTGCGGGGTCGCCACCGAGGGGACCGTGTCCCACAGCTCGTGCCCGGACGCGGCGAGCGCCGCGTTCGCCGACACGTAGTCCGTCAGCCGAAGCTCGTCGACACCGAAGCCCTCGGGCGGCTCGGCGATCTCCGCCACCGCACGCGCGTAGAGCGAGAAGTCCGGATAGCCGTGTTCGTCGATCCGCACCCCTCGCGGATGCCGAGTGGCCCGTACCGGATCCGGGAAGTGCACCACCTGCCCGGCATAAGCCGCGTTCGGCGGCACGGCTCGCTGCCCGAGCCGACCTGTCGTCATGGCGGTTGCCCCCTGCGGCGTCCTGTAAGGCCTGTACATCAGTACGACCAGTACGTCTGTCACATCACGTCACGACACATCACCCCGTCCACCTGTCAGCACATCAGTGCGGACAGCAACCCGGACGGCGCTGCGGATCGCGGCTGCCCGACAGCCTATGCGGTACGCCGACACCGGTCACCGGCACCAGCCACCGGCCCCCCGCTTCCGTGACCTGCCGTCACCCCGCCGTGACGGTACGACGAAGCCCGGGCGTGTCACACCGCCCCAGCTACCGCACCAGGCACGCCATTTGGCACTCTGTGTCCGCCGAGGGCATGCACGGGGGAGGCACCGAGGGGATGACGATCATGAACGCGACACAGACGGGGACAGCGCCAGGAAGGCCGACGGACGGCTCCGCGGGAACACCCGCGCCCGAAACACCCGGCACGTCCGGCAGACCCGGCGGCGACCCACGAGTCGGCTGGAGCGCCAACGAGACGCCCCGCGTCCCCACCCTCCGCCACCGCCGCGACGGCATACTCCCGACCGTCGCCGCCGCCCTCTCCGTACGCGGCGCGACCCTCACCGGCACAGCCGCCCGCGGCGACCAGCCACCCGCCCTCCACCCACTCGTCCAGGACTTCCTCGACACCCTCACCAGCACCCAGCGCGACCGGTCAACCGGCCGCTGCGCCGAAGCACTCCTCATATCCCGGCACATCACCCTCGCCGACGAGGCCCGCAGCCGACGCGCCGCCCGCAAACCCATGACCAACGGCGAAGCCCGCAGAACACTCAAACAAGCCAAACTCACCACCCGCCGCATCCGCGAGGACGGCGACCCCCTCCACGGCACCTTCGCCACCCCCTGCCGCTCCTGCACAGCGCTCAGCGCCCACTTCGGCGTCCGCATAGTCGACTCGTCGGCCACCACCGACTGACGCCCCACCCCACCCCAAGCCCCACCGCGCAACGGCGCCGCACCAGACACACACCCGCGCCGGTCCATGACCTCGACGATCGAAGCGCAGATGCACACCGACCGCACCTCCACCACCCGCTTCCCCGTAGCCGTCGACGCCGCACTGCGCGCCGCCGGCTGGCAACCCGGCCGCTGGGACATAAAACAGGCCGAGATCTGGGCCGACACCCTGCGCGGCCACACCTCCCCCGCCGGACACCGCCACGCGGTCTTCCCGGCCGCCGTGGAAGCCTGGGCGGAATTCGGCGGCCTGCACCTCACACCCCCCGGCACCGGCCGCCAGGTCGCCCCCACCGCCCTGCACCTCGACCCCCTCCACGGCCTCCACATGGCCCGCACCCTCGCCGACCTCGGCCGCGCCCTCGACACCGAGGTCTGCCCCCTCGGCGAGGAACCCGAGACCCAGTCCCTGCTGGCCATCGACACAGCGGGCCACGTCTACGCCCTCGACCACACCGGCGACTGGTACCTCGGCGCCGACGTCGACCAAGCCCTCGCCACACTGGTCACCGGCCTGGAACCCATACGCCTGACACCGCCCTAGGACGCCCTAGGACCGCCCTAGGACCTGTCGAGCAGACCCTGAATCGGAATAACCGCCGACACCCGAAACCCCCCGGCCTCCGTCGGCCCGGACACAAAAACCCCGCCCAGCGCGGCAACCCGCTCCTTCATCCCGAGCAGACCGTTGCCCCCGGACGGAAACCGCACCGCGGAGGCCGACGACGGCTCGGGCGGCGGCTCGTTCTCCACCTGCATCGCGATCTCATCACCCCGATGAGCCAGCCGCACGTGCGTCTTCGCACCCGCCGCATGCTTGTGGACGTTCGTCAACGCCTCCTGCACCACCCGGTACGCGGTCCGCTCCACCACCGCCCCGTACAACCGCACATCCCCCTCCACCGACAGCGCCACAACCATCCCCGCCGCCGCCGACTGCCCGATCAACTCCTCCAGCTCAGCCAGACAAGGCCCGTCCCCCGCACCATCACCACCCTCACCCCGAGCAGCACGAGAGGCAGCCACAGCCGCGGCCACACCCACCGCCGCCAACGGCACACCCTGCACCCGCCGCTCCAGCCCGTCCCCCGACCGCAGCACCCCGAGCATCTCCCGCAACTCGGTCAACGCCTGCCGCCCCATGTCCCCCACCAGAGCGGCATTCCGCACAGCCTTCTCAGGATCCTTGCGCGCAACCGCCTGCAGAGCCGCCGCATGCACCACCATCAGGCTCACCCGATGGGCCACCACGTCATGCATCTCACGGGCGATACGCGTCCGCTCCTCGTTCCGCGCCCACTCCGCCCGCTCCTCGGCCCGCTCGGCCAGCAACTGAAGCTCCCGCTCCAGACTGTCGGCCCGCTCCCGGAGACTCTCCATCAGTCGCCGCCGAGCCCCCACGTACAACCCGAGCAGCAACGGCGGCGCGGTGACCCCGAGCGACGTGGTGATCGCGACGACAGGAACCAGCCAGTCCCCGATCTTCAGGCTCCCGTCCGCCATGTGCTGATGCGACCGGACGAACGTCACGATGAGCGTCCCCACCATCGCCATCCCCGCCAACGCCCCGATGATCCGCCGGGGCAGCTCGGAGGCGGCGAGCGTGTACAGCCCGACGATGCCCATCAGATAGCCCATCTGGGCCGGCGCGACAGCGATGGACACCAGCACGACAGCGATCGGCCACCGCCGCCGCAACACCAGCACGGACCCGGAGACAAGCCCGAACACGATCCCCGCCGCCAACGGGATCCCCGAGTCCCTCGCGAACCGGACCCCCTCCGCCGCACACTCCCCGGCGGACAGCACCGCGAGACCCACGTCAAACGCCGCGCTCCGCCACCGGGCCCACCACAACGGCCCGGTCAGGGCCCCGGCGTGGTCTTCCCCCGTAGTGGTCATGCGCCCAGCCTACGGGCGCCACCCCCCGCATTTCCGGCGAGTTTCGACGACCGGCCTACACCACACGGGCTGCCGTGACCACAATCGAACAGAAGCGAAACCCACCAGAATCCCTCGAACTGCTGAATCGCGCACCGTTCGACCCCGGAAGCGATGATTCCGCCCTGAGGCTTTGCCCATGGAACATGCATGTGGCAAGTACGCGGATTTCGAGGGGTTGCGGGAACGGGCGCTGGCGTTGCGGCGGGAGGGCCTCAGCCGCCGCCAGATCCGCGACCAGCTTCGCGTCCACAACAACGACATCCTCAACCGCCTCCTGGAGGGCGAGCCACCCCCGGAATGGACGAAGCGCCCGAACGCGAAGGACGACCTGCGGCACCGGGCGAGGGAACTCCGACTCCAGGGCTGGACGTACGACCGGATCCAGATGGAACTGGGGTGTTCGAAGAGCTCGATCTCACTGTGGGTACGGGATCTGCCAGCACCGGAGCGGCGAAAGCGGACGCGTGAAGAGGCGTCGGCGATCGCCAAGCGAGGCTGGGAGGCCACGCTGCGGCTGCGCGAAGAGGAACGGCAGCAGACCAAGCAAGCGGCTGCGGAAGCAGTCGGACAGATGACGGCCCGGGAACTGTTCCTGGTCGGCGTGGGGCTCTATTGGGCCGAGGGCGGCAAGGACAAGTCGTACGACCGCCGAGAGAACGTCGCCTTCGTCAACAGCGACCCGGGCATGATCAAGGTCTTCCTGGCCTGGCTCACACTCCTCGAAGTCGAGCGTGAGCGCCTTCGC
This sequence comes from Streptomyces kryoterrae, assembly GCF_054072135.1. Lineage (NCBI taxonomy): Bacteria > Bacillati > Actinomycetota > Actinomycetes > Kitasatosporales > Streptomycetaceae > Streptomyces > Streptomyces kryoterrae. The sequence continues at coordinate 4,151,619 of NZ_CM133358.1, forward strand.
TACACAGTCATGATCCACGAGACTGCAGACGTGCCAGGCGCCGAGCAGTACTGGGCCGACCTTGTCGGCACCGACCGCTCCGCGTTCAACAAGACGACCATCAAGAAGCACAATCCGAAAACAGTCCGCGAGAACGTCGGCGACTCCTACCGGGGCTGCCTAGTGATCAAAGTCCTCAAGGGAGCCGACTTGTACCGTCGCATCGAAGGCTCATGGTGCGGCATAGTAGGTGCCGCAGCCAATCTCGATTCAGAGAATCGGTCATAAGGGACGAACCATCCCGGGTCGTCTAAAGGCAGGACAAATGGTTTTGGTCCATTGAATGAGGGTTCGATTCCTTCCCCGGGAGCCTGACCAACGTGGGGCCCTGACAGTCCAGTCAGGGCCCTTACTCATGTCCCCCACGAAACGCCCCGGTATCCTGCGGATGTCCACCCCACCCCCTCCGCAGCCGAAGGGCACCACCCGTGAGCGCCAATCGCCCCGCCGCCGTAGTCGTACTCGCAGCGGGTGAGGGCACCCGTATGAAGTCGGCCACACCCAAGGTCCTGCACGAGCTCTGTGGCCGTTCCCTGGTGGGTCATGTGCTCGCCGCCGCAGGCGAGTTGGACCCCGAGAACCTGGTCGTCGTCGTGGGGCACGCCCGCGAGAAGGTCACCGCCCATCTGACGGAGGCCGGCACCGGCATCCGTACCGCCTTCCAGGCGCAGCAGAACGGCACCGGTCACGCCGTGCGGATGGGGCTGGAGGAGCTGGGCGGGGCCGTCGACGGGACTGTGGTGGTCGTCTGCGGTGACACCCCGCTGCTCACCGGAGCCACGCTCCACGCCCTCACCGCCACCCACTCCGGTGACGGCAACGCCGTGACCGTGCTGACCGCCGAGGTGCCGGACGCGACCGGGTACGGGCGGATCGTGCGGGACGGGGCGTCGGGGGCCGTGACGGCGATCGTGGAGCACAAGGACGCGACCGATGCGCAGCGGGCGATCCGGGAGATCAACTCGGGTGTCTTCGCCTTTGACGGGCGGCTCCTGGCCGACGCGTTGGGGAAGGTGCGGACGGACAACAGTCAGGGTGAGGAGTACCTCACCGACGTCCTCGGGATTCTGCGTGGGGCCGGGCATCGGGTGGGGGCGTCCGTGGCCGCCGATCATCGGGAGATCGCCGGGATCAACAACCGTGTGCAGTTGGCCGAGGCGCGGCGGATCCTGAACGAGCGGCTGTTGACCGAGGCCATGCTCGCGGGGGTGAGTGTGATCGATCCGGCGAGTACGTGGGTCGATGTGACGGTCACGTTCGAGCAGGACGCGATCGTCCATCCGAACACGCAGCTCCAGGGTGCGACGCATCTCGCGGAGGGTGCGGAGGTCGGGCCCAACTCGCGGCTCAAGGACACTCGGGTGGGTGCGGGGGCTCGGGTGGACAACACGGTGGCCGATGGTGCGGTGGTGGGGGCGCAGGCGCTCGTGGGGCCGTACGCGTATCTCCGTCCCGGGACGCGGCTCGGGGTGAAGTCGAAGATCGGTACGTATGTCGAGACCAAGAACACGTCGATCGGTGACGGGACGAAGGTGCCGCATCTGTCGTATGTCGGGGACGCGACGATCGGTGAGTACACGAACATCGGTGCCGCGAGTGTGTTCGTGAACTATGACGGGCAGGACAAGCATCACACCGTCGTGGGGTCGCACTGCAAGACGGGTTCGGACAACATGTTTGTGGCGCCTGTCACGGTCGGGGACGGTGCTTACACGGCGGCCGGCTCGGTGATCACGAAGGATGTGCCGGCCGGTTCGCTGGCTGTGGCCCGTGGCCAGCAGCGGAATATCGAGGGCTGGGTGGCTCGTAAGCGTCCGGGTAGTGCGGCGGCGAGGGCGGCCGAGGCGGCTGTCCGGGAGCAGGGCGACGAAAGCTGACCGGAAACAGTCCGGTCCGACTCGGGCTACCGTGATAGATGCACACCCGCACACCCCCAGCTGAGCAGGCCTCTCAGGGCTGATCACGGCTGAGACACCTCCGAGGAGACAGTGCTGTGACCGGGACCAAGACGTCCGGCCCCAAGAAGAAGATGATGTTCTTCTCCGGCCGCGCCCACCCCGAGCTGGCCCAGGAGGTCGCCCAGCAGTTGGGGGTCGGGGTGGTGCCGACGAAGGCCTTCGACTTCGCGAACGGCGAGATCTACGTCCGTTACGAGGAGTCGGCGCGTGGCGCGGACTGCTTTGTGATCCAGAGCCACACGGCTCCGATCAACCAGTGGATCATGGAGCAGTTGATCATGATCGACGCGCTGAAGCGTGCGTCGGCCCGCTCCATCACCGTGATCGTGCCGTTCTACGGTTACGCGCGGCAGGACAAGAAGCACCGTGGGCGTGAACCGATCTCGGCGCGTCTGGTCGCGGACCTGATGGCGACGGCGGGTGCGGACCGCATTCTGACCGTGGATCTGCACACGGACCAGATCCAGGGTTTCTTCGACGGTCCGGTCGATCATCTCTTCGCGCTTCCGCTGCTCGCGGACTATGTGGGCGACAAGGTGGACAAGGGCAAGCTGACGGTCGTCTCGCCGGACGCGGGCCGGGTGCGGGTGGCCGACCGCTGGTGCGACCGGCTGGGTGCGCCGCTGGCGATCGTGCACAAGCGGCGTGACAAGGACGTGGCGAACCAGGTGACCGTCCACGAGGTGGTGGGTGAGGTCAAGGGTCGGGTGTGTGTTCTCGTCGACGACATGATCGACACCGGTGGGACGATCGTGGCGGCTGCGGACGCGTTGTTCGCGCACGGTGCGGAGGACGTCATCGTGACGGCGACGCACGGTGTGCTGTCGGGTCCGGCGGCGGACCGGTTGAAGAACTCGCGGGTGAGTGAGTTCGTGTTCACGAACACGCTGCCGACGCCGGGTGAGCTGAGTGCCGACCTGGACAAGATCACGGTGCTGTCGATCGCGCCGACGATCGCGAGTGCGGTGCGTGAGGTGTTCGAGGACGGTTCTGTGACGAGCCTGTTCGACGAGCACTAGGGCTGACCAGGTCTTCTACCTGCGGGTTTCTTACCCGTCAGATCTGCCGAATCGCTTCTGCATGATCAACTTTTCTGCGGCCTCCCCTGCCGAGTACTCTGTTGGAGTTGCTCGGCGAGGGAGGCCGTGCCCGTGTGGTTCGCGGGCCGGTGATCCGTTATCGACGCGCTCTTCGTAGCAGGCCGTTCGTGGCCGGGTGACCTGTCCGTCTCTCACCCGTACGAGGAGTGAACAGCATGTCTGACGTAAAGCTCACCGCCGAGACCCGCACCGAGTTCGGCAAGGGCGCCGCCCGCCGCATCCGCCGCGACGCCAAGGTTCCCGCGGTCGTCTACGGCCACGGTGCCGAGCCCGTCCACATCACGCTGCCGGGCCACGAGCTCCAGCTCGCCCTGCGTACCCCGAACGTCCTGCTCACCCTGGACATCGAGGGCCGTACCGCGCTGGCGATCCCGAAGGCCGTGCAGCGCGACCCGCTGAAGGGTTACCTGGAGCACGTCGACCTGCTCACCGTGAAGAGCGGCGAGAAGGTCACCGTCGAGGTCTACGTCCACACCGAGGGCGACCTGGCCCCCGGCGCCTACCTGCTCGAGCACGTGCTGAGCACGCTGACCGTCGAGGCCGAGGCCACGCACATCCCCGAGTCCGTCACGGTGTCCATCGCGGGCCTGGAGGCCGGTGCCGCCATCCTCGCCAAGGACATCCCGCTGCCCAAGGGCACCACGCTGGCGATCGACGAGGACGCGGTCGTCCTCCAGGTCCTGGCCGCGCAGGCGGAGGAAGCCCCCGCCGAGGGCGAGGCCGCGACCACCGAGGCCTGATTTTCCCGGAGTCCTCATCCGCCGGCCGCCGTCCCACCAGGGGCGGCGGTCGGCGTGTGTCAGGGCACGTATCAAGGAGAGATGGACGTGACGACCGACGCGGGCGGCCCCTGGCTGATCGTGGGGCTCGGCAACCCCGGCCCGGAGTACGCGATGAACCGGCACAACGTGGGGTTCATGGTGGCCGACCTGCTGGCGGGGCGGATCGGCGGGAAGTTCAAGCGGGCCGGGAAGGCGCAGGCGCAGGTCGTCGAGGGGCGTGTCGGCCCGCCGGGACCGGCGAGCCGTCGGGTGATCCTGGCGAAGCCGACGTCGTACATGAACCTGTCGGGTGGCCCGGTGAACGCGCTGCGCGAGTTCTACAAGGTGCCGCTCGACCGTGTCGTGGCGGTCCACGACGAGCTGGACATCGACTACGGGGTGCTGCGGCTGAAGCTGGGCGGCGGGGACAACGGGCACAACGGTCTGAAGTCGATGACGAAGGCGATGGGCCCGGACTACCACCGGGTGCGGTTCGGGATCGGGCGCCCGCCGGGCCGTATGCAGGTCGCCGATTTCGTGCTGAAGGACTTCTCGTCGGCGGAGCGCAAGGAGCTGGACTACTTCGTGGACCGGGCGACGGACGCGGTGGAGTCCCTGCTGACCGAGGGCCTGGAGCGGGCGCAGACCGCGTACAACTCCTAGGGACGGAGAGTCACCGGGGGTGTACGGGAGATACGTGCGTACAACTCCTGACTTTGTCGGGCAGGAGTTGACCGATCGCCCGACCATGGCCAATGATCCCGGCCATGCCAGCCACCGCCCACCGGCGCAAGTCCGCCCCCGCCGCACTGCGGCTCGGGCGTGTCGGGCGGCTGGGGCGGTTCGTGGTGATGGGTACGGTCGCCGCGCTGATCCTGATCGCGGGGGTGTGGGCGTCCTGGGGGTCGGCTCAGCACGTGATGCTCAGCAAGGGGCACGAGAAGGGCACGATGACCGTGTCGGGGTGCGAGGACGGTGTCTGCACGGGGTCGTACCGGCCGGTGTCGGTGGGGTCGAAGGCGCGGAGCCGGGTTGTGCTGGACCAGTCGGTCGGGGTCAGTGAGGGCGAGACGTACACCGTGGTCGTGAAGCCCGGCAGCCGTGATGTGGTGCGGTCGGGGCCGGCCGGTTTCCTGTACGCGTGGGTGCCGTTGGGCGGGGCGCTGCTGCTCGCGTCGGTCGTGGTGGCGGGCGGGCTGGGGCTGACGCGGACCGGCTGGGCGCTGGCCGGGAGCGGTCTGGCCCTGGTGACGGCGGCCTGGGTGGCGCTGTAGGTGGCGTCGCGGATGATGTGAGGGTGCCCTCGTGCACGTGGACCGTGGTCCGCGTACGAGGGCACCCTCGGCTGTTTCGGGCTGTTTCCGTCCGGCTCAGCCGGTGTTGCGCAGGCCCGCCGCGACTCCGTTGACCGTGAGGAGCAGGGCGCGGGCGAGGAGCGGGTCGGGGTCCTTGCCCGCTGCCGCGTCGTCGCGCTGGCGCTTGAGCAGGGTGACCTGGAGGTAGGAGATGGGGTCCAGGTAGGCGTCGCGGATGGTGAAGGTCTGCTGGAGGACCGGGTTGGCGTCGAGGAGCTTGTCCTCGCCGGTGATGCGGAGGACTTCGCGGACCGTCAGTTCGTGTTCGGCGCGGATGGTGTCGAAGACGTGCTTGAGGTCGTCGGGGACGAGGGTGTCGACGTAGTGCTGGGCGATGCGCAGGTCGGTCTTCGCGAGGGTCATCTCGACGTTGGAGACGAAGTTGCGGAAGAAGTGCCACTGCTCGTGCATCTCGTCGAGGACCGTGTCCAGGCCGGCTTCCCTGAGTGCCTTCAGGCCTGAGCCGACGCCGAACCAGCCGGGCACGATCTGCCGTGACTGGGTCCAGCCGAAGACCCACGGGATGGCGCGCAGTCCGTCGAGGCCGGCGCCGGAGTCGGGGCGGCGGGAGGGCCGGGAGCCGAGGTGGAGGTCGGCGAGCTGGTCGACGGGGGTGGCGGCGAAGAAGTACGACGGGAGGTCGGGGTCTTCCACCAGCCTGCGGTAGGCGGCGTGGGCCGAGTCGGAGACGAGGTCCATGGCCGCGTCCCAGCGGGCGAGGGACTCGTCGGACTGGCGGGGGGAGGTGTGCAGGGCGGAGGCCTGGAGGGTGGCGGCGACCGTCAGTTCGAGGTTCTCGCGGGCGAGCGAGGGGACGAGGTACTTGTCGGAGATCACCTCGCCCTGTTCGGTCACCTTGATCTCGCCCTCCAGGGTGCCCCAGGGCTGGGCGAGGATCGCGTCGTGGGAGGGGCCGCCGCCGCGGCCGACGGTGCCGCCGCGGCCGTGGAAGAGCCGTAGCCGGACGCCGTACCGGTGGGCGACGTCGCGCAGGCGGCGCTGGGCGCGGTGGATCTCCCACTGGGAAGTAGTGATGCCGCCGAACTTGGAGGAGTCCGAGTAGCCGAGCATGACCTCCTGGACGTCGCCGCGCAGGGCCACGAGGCGGCGGTAGGAGGGGTCGGAGAGCATGTCTTCGAGGATCGTGTCGGCGGCCTTGAGCTCGTCGGTGGTCTCCAGGAGCGGCACGATGCCGATCTTGGCCCAGCCGGCGTGCAGGTCGATGAGTCCGGCCTCGCGGGCGAGTACGGCGGCGGCGAAGACGTCGTCGGAGCCCTGGCACATCGAGATGATGTACGACTCGATGACCTCGGGTCCGAAGACGGCGAGGGCCTTCTTGACGGTCTCGAACACGCCGAGGGTCTTGGTGCCGGCCGCGTCGAGGGGGGCCGGGGTCGGGGCGAGCGGTCTGCGGGAGCGCAGTTCCTTGGCGAGGAGCTTGTTGCGGTACTCGCGGGGCATGTCCTCGTACCGCCAGGACTCCTCGCCGAGTCGGTCGAAGAGCTGGCCGAGGGTGTGGTGGTGGGCGTCGGCGTGTTCGCGTACGTCCATGGTGGCGAGCTGGAGGCCGAAGGCGGCGAGGGTGCGGATCGTGCGGTCCATGCGGCCGTCGGCGAAGAGGCCGCCGCGGTGTTCGCGCAGGGAGGTCTGGATGAGGGTGAGGTCCGCGAGGAGCTGGCCGGTGCCGAGGTAGTCGCGGCCGGGTTGGTGCGGGGTGTCCTTGGCCAGGCGCTGCTTGGTGTTCTCGAGCTTCTGGCGGATGCAGGTGGCCTTGAGTCGGTAGGGCTCTTCGGCGTTGAGGCGCTTGTAGCGGGGGCTGATCTCGGGCAGGAGTTCGATGTCGGCCCGGAGGGACTCCAGGAGTTCCTCGGTGGCGCCCGTGTAGCGGATGGAGTTGGAGAGGAAGCCGCGCAGCTCGTCGATCAGTTCCAGGGCGTCGTTGATGCCGTGCTCGTGCTGGAGGATCAGGACGTCCCAGGTGACCTGGGGGGTCACGTTGGGGTTGCCGTCGCGGTCGCCGCCGATCCAGGTGCCGAAGGTGAGCGGGCGGGTGTCGTCGGGGATTCTGACCCCGACGCGCGCCAGTTCGGCGGTGAGGTCCTCGAGTACGTCGCCGACGGCGCCGGCGTGCAGTTCGTCGAGGTAGTAGATGGCGTTGCGGGCCTCGTCGGCGGGTTCGGGGCGTACGACGCGCAGTTCGTCCGTCTGCCAGACGAGGTCGATGTTCTCGGCCAGACGGGTGTCGTAGCGGCGCCGGTCCGCCTCGATGACGGGGGTCTCCAGCAGGGCGGCGATGCGGCGCAGCTTGTTGAGGACCGAGCGCCTGGCCGCTTCCGTGGGGTGGGCCGTGAAGACCGGGCGAACGTTGAGGTTCCTGACCGTGGCGCGCAGGTGGTCGGGGTCGGCGTCCTTGAGGCGGTCGGCGGTGCGGGCGAGGAGGCTGCCCTCGGCGGCTCGCTTGGCGCGCAGTTCGCGGCCTCGGTGGACCTGCTCGGTGACGTTGGCGAGGTGGAAGTAGGTGGAGAAGGCGCGGACGAGCTTGGCGGCGGTCTCCAGCTCGGTGCCGCGCAGCAGCTCGGCGGCGGCCTCGCCGTCCTCGCGGGTCAGGTGGCGGACCTTCTCCACGAGTTCGAGCAGCTCAGGGCCCTCCTGGCGGACGAGGGTCTCTCCGAGCAGGTCACCCAGGCGCCGGATGTCGGCGCGCAGTTCGCTGCTGGTCGTCATCGTGGTGGCCTGGCCATGGTCGTCGGCACTGCTCACAGGTGCGGCTCCTTGCAGTGTGGAGGCTCGGCGGGTGGGTACCCGGCCGGTGTCCGGGCGGCTCGACCGCCCCGGAACCGGGTGCCGGGCGGCATAGGGGCTGGGCATCCGGGAAGAAATGGGAGCGGACCGCGCTGTCCGACCGACTCAAGGATAGGTGTCGAGGGGGACGCGCAGAATTTTGGGCTCTTGCCGCCGGGCAACGCGCTGACATACTTACGACGCCGTAGGTTACGCAACCGTAGGGAGCCTGGATCCGAAGGGCGCCCTCGGATTCCGAACCCGGCATCTACCCAGACCCACCACCCCCCAGGGGACGCGCATGACCACCTCACCTTCCGGTGCGATCGAAGACGCCGGGAAGACGCCCGACGACACCTCACCGCCCTCGGCCACGCTGGGTGGCGAACAGAAGCGTTCGCTCGAACAGATCACGCTTCTCCTCTTCATCACCGTCCCGTTCCTCGCGGTGCTGGCGGCGGTGCCGCTGGCGTGGGGCTGGGGAGTGAGCTGGCTGGACCTCGGTCTGCTCGTCTTCTTCTACTACCTGGGCTGTCACGGCATCACCATCGGCTTCCACCGCTACTTCACGCACGGTGCCTTCAAGGCCAAACGGCCGTTGCGGATCGCGCTCGCCATCGCCGGTTCGATGGCGGTGGAGGGTCCGCTGGTGCGCTGGGTGGCCGACCATCGCAAGCACCACAAGTTCTCGGACGCGGAGGGCGACCCGCATTCGCCGTGGCGGTTCGGGGAGACGGTCCCGGCGCTGCTGCGGGGCCTGTGGTGGGCGCATATCGAGTGGATGTTCGACGAGGAGCAGACGCCGCAGGACAAGTACGCGCCGGACCTGATCAAGGATCCGGACATCCGGGCGATCTCGCGTCAGTTCATCTGGTGGGCGATGCTGTCGCTGGCGCTGCCCGCGCTGATCGGCGGCCTGGTGACGATGTCGTGGTGGGGCGCGTTCACCGGCTTCTTCTGGGGCTCGCTGGTCCGCGTCTGCCTGCTCCATCACGTCACCTGGTCGATCAACTCGATCTGCCACGCGGTGGGCAAGCGCCCGTTCAAGTCGCGGGACCGCTCGGGCAACGTGTGGTGGCTGGCCGTCCTCTCCTGCGGCGAGTCCTGGCACAACCTGCACCATGCCGACCCGACGTCGGCGCGGCACGGTGTGATGCGCGGGCAGGTCGACTCCTCGGCGCGGTTGATCCGCTGGTTCGAGATGCTCGGCTGGGCCTCTGACGTGCGGTGGCCGTCACGCTCGCGTATCGATTCCCGTCGAAACACGGACCAGGACGGCTCCCGGCGCCGGAAGGAGCCCGCGAAGGCGGCATGATTGACGGCGTGGCGACCGACTCCAGCAGCACTGACAGCAATGAGAAACCGCGGCGCCCCCGCCGCACCCGGATGACGGGTGCCGAGCGCCGGGCCCAGTTGCTGGAGATCGGCCGCACGCTGTTCGCCACGAAGGGGTTCGAGGCCACGTCGGTGGAGGAGATCGCGGCCAAGGCCGGCGTCTCCAAGCCGGTGGTGTACGAGCACTTCGGCGGCAAGGAGGGCCTGTACGCGGTGGTGGTCGACCGCGAGATGCGGCGCCTGCTGGACATGGTGACGAGCTCGTTGACGGCAGGCCACCCCCGTGAACTGTGCGAGCAGGCCGCCTTCGCGCTCCTCGACTACATCGAGGAGTACACGGACGGTTTCCGCATCCTCGTCCGCGACTCCCCCATCCCGCAGTCGACGGGTTCCTTCGCGTCCCTGATCTCGGACATCGCCACCCAGGTGGAGGACATCCTGGGCCGCGAGTTCAAACGCCGCGGCTTCGACCCCAAGCTGGCCCCGTTGTACGCCCAGGCCCTGGTCGGCATGGTCGCGCTCACCGGCCAGTGGTGGCTGGACGTACGCCGCCCGAAGAAGGCGGAGGTGGCGGCGCATCTGGTGAACCTGGCGTGGCACGGCCTGGACGGGCTGGAGGCGAAGCCGCGCCTCATAGGGCGGCGGAAGGCTTGAGCCCGCCTTCGGGGTTCAGGGGGCGGGTGCCCATCGGGCATCAGCCCCGGGTGATCGCCCCGCCGATGACGAAGCCCTTGGCGGGGCCGCTGGGGATGATGGCGTCAGTACCGTAGGTGACTCGGTGCTCGTCCTCGTAGGTGGCCTTGCCAGGGTTGGGCGCGCTGAGGACGACAACGGCGCCGTCCTCGTCGAAGTCGTCGATGATCACGTAGACGGCGATCCCGGCGCGAGCGTATTCACGACGCTTCCGGACCCGGTCGCCCTCGATGTTGCGCCGCCCGGGCGAGACGACCTCGATGACCATGGGAACGACGACGGCATCGACGCCCAGACCCTCCTCGTCAAGGGTCTCGTCAAGATCCTCGGGGCCGAGGAAGAGGTCGGGGATCCAGGATCTACGCTGGTGGATCACATGGACCACCTGGTGTGCAACGTACTCTCCACCGGACAGGTGAGCTTCCAGAGCCCGCCGCGTGCGGCTGATGAGTACGGCATGGCGACGGCGGCCTGTTGGCGACACCTCGATGGCTCCCTCGATGACCTCGGCTCGGTAGCCCTCGGGGAGCTCCATGGCCCTCCAGGTCTTCCAGAGGATCTCGTCGACCGCATCCGGCTCATTCGTCGTCACCACCAGGATCACCTCGTGTGAATGGGAGCAGCCATCGGGAAGCGCCTCCGAATGCTACGGAGGTGAAACGCCTCGTGCGACCCCATCTCGCCTGATCATCCGAACGGGTGATCGCGTTCCAGGAACTCCAGCCGGTTCCCCACCGGGTCGTAGGAGAAGAAGCGCCGGTGCCCCGGCAGGTCCCCGTCCCAGATGACCGCCGCGCCATGGGCGGCGAGCCGCTCGGCGTACGCGTCGATGTCGACGACCCGGAGGCCCGGGTGAGCCTTCCTGGCCGCCCGGAAGTCCTCCTCCACCCCGAGATGCAGCTGCACCGGCCCCGCCTGGAACCAGCAGCCGCCCCGCGCGGCCAGAGCCAACGGTTTCGGGATCTCGGTCATCCCGAGGATGTCGACGTAGTACGCACGCAGGGCATCCTCCGCGTCGACCGGCGCGGCCAACTGCACATGGTCGACGGCGGCGATCACCGCTCAGCCCGCCCTTCAGGTGTTCCACCCTTCCGCGCCACGGCGAACAGGCGCTGGAAGGGCAGCACCGTGCCGTACGTCTCCGTCGGGTACACCGCGCGCAGCAGGTCGCGGTACTCCGCGACGAACGCGTCCCGGGCGTCCGGGTCGTCCGCCAGGGCGGTGAGGACGGGGCGCAGACCGGTGCCCTTGACCCAGTCCAGCACCGGGTCCTCGCCCTGCAGGACGTGCAGGTACGTCGTCTCCCACACGTCCGCCTCGCAGCCGAGCCGGGCGAGGCGGTCGAGGTAGACGAGGGGTGCGTGGACGGAGTCGTCGTGGCGCAGCACCTCGCCGAGGCGGCTCTTCCAGCGGGCGCCGGTGCCCAGTTGGCGCATGAGGGTGTGCAGGGGCGCGTCGAGGTTGTTCGGCACCTGGAAGGCGAAGGTCCCGCCGGGCACGACGGCGTCCAGCCAGGCCGGGAACGCGTCGAGGTGTCCCTCGACCCAGTGGAGGGCGGCGTTGGAGACGATCAGGTCGTACGTCTCGGAGGGCGCCCACGCCGAGACGTCCGCGTGGGCGAAGTCGAGGCGTCCGCCGCCCGCCGTGGGGCCCGCGTACCGGGCCGCCCGTTCCAGCATCGGCGCGGAGTTGTCGTACCCGGTGATGTGGGCGGTGGGCCAGCGGTCGGCGAGTACGGCGGTGACGTTGCCGGGGCCGCAGCCGAGGTCGGCGATGCGGGGCGGGGTGCCTGGGAGGTCGGGGACGCGGGCGAGGAGGTCGGTGAAGGGGCGGGCGCGGTGGCCGGCGTGGCGGAGGTACTGGGCGGGGTCCCAGGTGGGGGCAGGCATGTGGGGCTCTCCCGTGAGTCCGTGAGTCAGGGTGACGATCACCGTCTGTGGCTCCACCTTGACCGAGAAAGTCTCTCGACGTCAAGAGACTTGACGCCAAGAGACTTCACATCGACACAACCACTACACTGATCGCCATGGAGGACGAGGTCGATCGGCTGGTCGCTGCGTGGCGCCGGGAGCGCCCGGACCTCGACGTGGAACCACTCGAAGTGCTCAGCCGGGTCAGCAGGCTGGCCCGGCACCTGGACCGCGCGCGCAGGCTGGCGTTCGCCGAGCACGCCCTGGAACCCTGGGAGTTCGACGTCCTGACCGCGCTGAGGCGCGCCGGGAACCCGTACCAGCTCTCCCCCGGGCAACTCCTCACCCAGACCCTGGTCACGTCCGGCACGATGACGAACCGTATCGACCGGCTGACGAAGAAGGGCCTGGTGGAGCGCCTCCCCGACCCCAGCGACCGGCGCGGGGTACTGGTCCGGCTCACGCCGGAGGGCCAGGACAGGGCGGACCAGGCGCTCGCGGGCCTGCTGGACCAGGAGCGCGCGATCCTGGCGGAGCTGTCGCGGGCGCAGCGGGGCGAACTCGCCGGGCTGCTGCGCCAGTTGACGGCGCCGTTCGACAACATCCCCGGCTGACACCGAGCGGGGCGACCTCGACCGGGTCGCCCGACCGGTCAGGCGCTGCTGCTCTCCTCCACCGTGATCCGTCCGCCGGGTCCCAGGTCGAGGTCGACGGGGCCGACCCCGGCCCGGCGGGCGAGTGCGACGGCGGCGAGTGTGGAGTGGACGCCGAGTTTGCCCAGCACGTTCTGCATATGGGTGCGCACGGTATGCGGGGAGAGGAACAGCCGTTCGGCGACGGCCTTCCGGCCCAGCCCGGCGACCATGCACCGCAGCACTTCCCGCTCGCGCGGCGTCAGCGACTCGACCAGCCGCTCGCTCTCGGTGCGGTGCTTGCGGGCGGCGGTCAGCTCACGCAGCACACCGGTGAGCAGGGCGGCCGGAAGGTGCGTCTCGTCGCGCAGCACACCCCGTATGACGGTGAGCAGCCGCGACAGCGAGCAGTCCTTGGCGACCCACCCGGAGGCGCCCGCCTGCAGAGCGAGCGCGGCCCTGCGGGGGTCGTCCTTCTCGGCGAGGACGACGATCCGTACGTGCGGGTGTCCCGAACGGACGCCCGCGACCAGCGAGATGCCGTCGACCAGCCCCTCCGCGTTGCCCTCCTGTACGGGCACCGCCGGACGCGCCCCGGGCACGTTGCCGCCCAGGTCGGAGTCGACGAGCAGAACGTCGAACCGGCGGCCCTCGGCCACCGCGCGCTCCAGACTGCGCAGCGCGGCGGGACCGCTGCCGGCGGCGGAGACGTCGACGTCGGGCTCCGCGGCCAGTGCGGCGGCGAGCGACTCGGCGAAGATGCGATGGTCGTCGACGACCAGGACTCGGATGCGAACCACTGAAACCCCCTTCCCCGAGCTCCTCAAGAGCTGGGGAGACCCAATCGTCGGGGGGACAACCCGTGCGGACGCGACGCCCGGAGCAGTCCCCGGCTGATGCTTCTGGCCTGGGACGGGGCTGCCGCAGCCACCTGCGCACGACTGCCGCCGTGCGATGACTGCTACCCCCACTCCGGGCGTCGTACCCGACTGTCTCGCCCCCTGATCAGCACCGGCCCCCACCGGTGCTGTTCATCAGGGTACGGCCGGGAGGCAGGAGCGGAAGGTAATTCACAGAACTGATTGGCCAGCGCGTTTATGGTGTGCCGCATGTTTCGTATCGAGACAGAAGTCGACAAGGAATGGCTCTCCGTGCTCCGGACGCGGTTGCGTGAGGCGAACACGGCGGCCTCGCCCGTCCTGCGCGCCCTGCGTGGCACCCCTGCGGAGCGCGAACTCCCGCTCCACGTATGGGCGTTGGACGAGGCAGGAAGCCTGGCCGGCGGCCTGGTCGGCCACACCTGGACGACCTGGCTGCATGTGACGTACCTCTGGGTCGACACCCCGCACCGGGGCAGCGGTCTGGGTTCCCGCCTCCTCGCGGAAGCGGAGCGCACGGCACGCGAGGAGCGCGCGTGCACCAACGCACGCCTGGAGACCTGGGACTTCCAGGCACCGGACTTCTACCGCGGACAGGGGTACGAGGTGGTGTGCGTGATCCCGGATTATCCCCCGGGGGTCACGGAGTACACGCTGACGAAGCGGTTGCTGCCAAGGTCCTGAAGGCAGGCTGGTGGGACTCAGAGTTCCTTGAGCGCGTCCAGGGTGATGTCGACGTCGATGTCGTACGGCGCGGTGAGCTTGAGACGGTCGTGGTGGATGCCGGTGAGGGCGTAGGTCTTGTTCACCGGGTCGATCTCGTAGGCGCGGACGACCGGGTGCTGGTTGGAGTCGGCCATCTCGACGAGCCAGAAGTACGGGATGCCTGCGGCGGCGTACTTGCGGGGCTTGGCGTCACGGTCACGGGCCTCGGAGTCGGGGGAGACGACCTCGATGGCGAGCACCACGTCCTTGACATCGAACCGGGTCTGGTCCAAGCCGGTGACAGCCTCTGCGCGGACGACGCTGACGTCGGGTTCGGGACCGTTGTGGCGGTCCAGGACGACGGTCATCTCACGGACGATCTTCATCCCCTTGGGAGCCGTGCGGCGCAGGCCAGCCACCAGAAGGTCGATCATGCGGCTGTGGAAAATCCGCTGCGGACTCACAAAAACCAGGCTCCCGTCGATCAGCTCTGTGTGCGGCGGGAGGTCGGGCAGCGTGAACAGGTCTTCCACGGTGTACCCGTCCTGGGGCGGCACCGGCCAACGGCAGCCGGGCTCAGCGGTCGGCTCGGCGACGGGCTCGGCGGTCATGATTCCTCCCATGAACGGAATTCTCGGCCTGCCCCCTCACAGTAACGGCCGGAATCCAGAACCGTCATCACAAAGAGTGACGCGATGATCGGGAACCACCTCTTCGCACCCACCACGGGCCTTTACGCCGGTCTCAGACAAGACAAAGGTAAGTCTCAGGTAAGAGTTCTAACGTGCCGCCCCATGAGCATCCTGCGGAAGCTGAACTCCAAGCTTGCCGAGACGACGGGCTACCAGGTCCGCCGCGTCCCCCCGCCCAAGGTCGCAGCATCCGCTGTGCCCGGCACCCTGGACGCCGTACCGAAGCCGCGTTCGCCGCGGCCGGCCCGGTTGCCGGCCGCGCCCCGGCATCCCGTGGACCCGGCGGTGGACCGTCTCCTGGACCGTCCGGTCTTCGTGCTGGCCCCCGTGCGCTCGGGTTCGACGCTGCTCCGCATGATGCTGGGCGCCCACTCCGAGCTGCACGCCTCGCACGAGCTGCATCTGACGGGCCTGGAGGTCTACTTCAAGTCGGGCAGCCCCACGGAGCGCTCCTTCGAGGCGCTCGGCCTCGGCTACGAGGACCTGGAGGGCCTGCTCTGGGACCGCGCCCTGCACCGGGAACTGGTCAAGTCGGGCAAGCCGTACATCGTGGAGAAGACCCCCGGCAACACCTTCCAGTGGCAGCGCATCGCCGACACCTGGCCCGACGCCCGGTTCGTCTTCCTGCGCCGCCACCCGGCCGCGGTGTCCCGTTCCTGGCACGAGGCGGTCCCCGACCGTACCCGCGAGGAGGCGGCGACGCGGGTCCTCCAGTACATGGAGGCGATGGAGGAGGCCCACGCGACACTCGGCGGCCACATCCTCACGTACGAGGACCTCACCGCCGACCCCGCCACCGAACTCCGCGCCCTCTGCGACTTCCTGGACCTGGACTGGCAGCCCGGCATGCTGGAGTACGGCAGCAGCCTGGAGGGCGCGGTCCTGGGCGGCGGCTTCGGCGACTGGAACGACAAGATCCGCTCGGGAAGGGTCCAGCCGGACCGCCCGACTCCGGCGGCTGCGGAGATACCGGAGGTGCTGCGGGGGATGTGTCGGGCGTGGGGGTACGTGTAGGGCGCCGCGGGCGGTGAGGACCGGGGAGGCGGGGGTCAGGCGAAGGCCCGCCGGCTGTGCGCGAGCAGCTCGCGCAGGGCGGGGCCGGGTGTCCTCCTCCAGATCAGGGCGAGCAGTGCCGGTGTCTCGACGTCGTCGATGGTGCGGGCGATGAGGCGGTCGCGGTGGTCCGCGGCCATCGATTCGCTGAGGACGGCGACGCCGAGCCCGCGGGCTGCGAGGTCGGCGATGGCATCCGCGGAGCCGGCCTGCAGCGCGATGACGGGGTGGATGCCTTGCGCGGCGCAGGCGCGGTCGAACACCGCGCGCAGGCCGGTGCCGGACGGCATGCAGACGATGGGGTGGGCGGTCAGGTCGCGCAGGGAGACCCGCCCTTGTTTTGCCAGGGGATGCCCGTCCGGAACGGCCACGACGAGCCGCTCACTGATGATCGTCAGCGCGTCCAGCCCGTCGGGGGTGGCGGTCGCGGTACCGATGAGCGCCAGGTCCACGGCGCCGGTGCGCACTCCCTCGACGAGTCGGTCGGAGTTTTCCTCCAGCAGGGAGATCTCCACACCGGGATGCGCCCGGTGAAACGCGGCGAGGGCGTCGAACAGCGGCGTGACAGTGCACCCGATGACCATCCCGACCGTGAGCCGGCCCCGGATCAGGTCGGTCACCTCGCCCACCGCCTGTCCGACCGCTCCGGCTGCGGCGAGGGCGGCGCGGGCGGGGCCGAGCGCGGCCTTTCCCGCGGCAGTGAGCGTGGCGATGCGCGCCGATCGGTCGAACAGTTCGGCGCCGAGCTCATGTTCCAGTCGGCGGATCTGGGCGCTGACGCCGGACTGGCTGATGTGCACCCGCTCGGCGGCCCTGGTGAAGTTCTGCTCTTCGGCGACCGCGACGAAGTACTCCAACTGCCTCAGTTCCATAACCGGTGATTCTAGTTTCCAGAGGAACCATCTGTTGGACTTCTGGCGGGCGGATGACCAGGGCTGGAAAGCAGACCGAAGCCCTGCGAACCGCCAGGAGGTAACCGTGCCGGAGTACGAGAAGGCCATGCGGCCCGAGGACATCACCCGTCTGTTCGTCGAACGGTCCAACGCCGGTGACGCGGCCGGGGTCGCCGCGCTCTACGAAGAGGACGCGGTGATGGCCTACCCGCCCGGCGACCGGACGGTGGGCCGGGAGGCGATCCGCGCACTGTGGGAGAAGGTGCTGGCCAACCGTCCCCGTTTCGAGCCGGAACAGCCGCTGCCGACACTGGTCAGCGGGGACATCGCCCTCACCTCGACCCCACCGAAGGATGGAACCGGCGCCCGGGCCCAGGTCGTCCGCCGCCAGCCCGACGGAAGCTGGCTGCGTCTGCTGGACCAGCCGGAGTTCGCCGCTCCCGCACGCTGACCAGTTACTCCTGCGGCTCGCAGGGGACTCTCCGGGAAACCGGAGCCCGGCCAACCCACCCTCACTTCACCTTGCGCGCCCCCGCCGAAGGCACCGCCGCGAACACCCGGGGTGCCGTGTACCCGGCTGTGCCGAACGCCTCCTCCACCGCCTTGCCCACCCGTTCCGCGTCCTCCGCCTCGACCAGGACGATCGCCGAGCCGCCGAAGCCGCCGCCCGTCATGCGGGCGCCCAGTGCGCCGGAGGCGACCGCGGACTCGACGACGAGGTCAAGCTCCGGGCAGGAGACCCGGAAGTCGTCTCGGAGGGAGGCGTGGCCCTCGGTCAGGATCGGGCCGATCGCGCGGGTGTCGCCGCCCGACTTCAGGAGCGTCACGACACGCTCGACGCGGTGGTCCTCCGTCACGACGTGCCGTACCAGGCGGCGTACTTCCTCGTCGGCGCCCGCGTGGGTCAGCCGGGCCAGGGCCGCGTCCAGGTCCTCGTACGGCACGTCCCGCAGCGCGTTGACGTCCAGCAGTTCGGCGCCCCGTTCGCAGCCCGCCCGGCGCTTGCCGTACTCGCCCTCGCTGTGGGAGTGCTTGACCTGGGTGTCCACCACCAGCAGGGTCATGCCCTCGGCCGCCAGGTCGAAGGGGATCTGTTCCTGGGAGAGGTCCCGCGTGTCGAGGAAGAGGGCGTGCCCGGCCGTGCAGCACGCTGACGCCGTCTGGTCCATGATGCCGGTGGGAGCGCCTACGTACACGTTCTCCGCACGCTGGCACAGGCGGGCCAACTGCCAGCGTTCCAGGCCCAGTTCGTACAGGTCGTTCAGGGCCAGGGCGACCACGACCTCCAGGGCCGCCGAGGACGACAGGCCCGCGCCCGTCGGTACGGTCGAGGTGAGGTGGATGTCCGCGCCGGACGACACCGCCGTGTGGCCCGCGTCCTGGAGCGCCCAGATCACGCCGGCCGGGTACGCCGTCCAGTTCTTGTCCGACTCGGGCGTCAGCTCCCCCACCCGCAGCTCGGTGACGCCACCCTCCACGTCCGACGAGTGCAGGCGTACGACGCCGTCCGTGCGGCGGGAGACCGCTGCCACCGCCGTGTGCGGGAGGGCGAAGGGCATGACGAAGCCGTCGTTGTAGTCGGTGTGCTCGCCGATCAGGTTGACCCGGCCCGGCGCCGCCCACACTCCCTCCGGCGCAGACCCGTACAGCCCCTCGAACGCCTCGGCGACATCCACAGTCGACATGCCCTCTACCTCTGACCTTTCGTTTCGTACGTTCCAGGCCTGCCAGGCCTTACCGTCCGCTGCTACCTGCCACTACCTGCTACTTGTTGTGCCGCTGCGCGAACTCCCACGCGTCCGCGACGATTCCGGCCAGGTCGGACCGGGTCGGGTTCCAGCCGAGGCGGGTCCGGGCCCGGTCGGCGGAGGCGACCAGGACCGCCGGGTCGCCTCCCCTGCGCGGGGCCACGACCTCCGGGATCGGGTGCCCGGTGACCCGGCGTACCGTCTCCACGACCTCGCGGACCGAGAAGCCCTCGCCGTTGCCGAGGTTGCAGATCAGGTGTTCGCCCGCTGTCGCGGACGCGAGGGCCAGCAGGTGGGCGTCCGCCAGGTCCGCGACGTGGATGTAGTCCCGTACGCAGGTGCCGTCGGGGGTCGGGTAGTCCTCGCCGTAGACCGAGATCGCGTCCCGCTTGCCCTGGGCGACCTGGAGGACGAGGGGGATCAGGTGGGACTCGGGGTCGTGGCGCTCGCCCTGGGTGGCGTACGCGCCGGCCACGTTGAAGTAGCGCAGCGACACCGCGGCGAGGCCGTGGGCCGTCGCCTCGCTCGTGATCATGTGGTCGACGGCCAGCTTGGAGGCGCCGTAGGGGTTCGTCGGGGAGGTGCGGGCCGTCTCGACGATCGGGGTCGTCTCCGGCTCGCCGTACGTAGCCGCGGTCGAGGAGAAGACCAGCTTGCGTACGCCGGCCTCGCGCATGGCCGCGAGCAGCGCCATCGAGCCGCCGACGTTGTTGTCCCAGTACTTCTCGGGCTTGACGACCGACTCGCCGACCTGGGAGGAGGCCGCGAAGTGGAGGACCCCGTCGAAGGAGGCGTCCAGCCACTTGGCGGCGTCCTTGATGTCGCCCTCCACGAACGTGGCACCTGCCGGGACGCCCTCCCGGAAGCCCGTCGAGAGGTTGTCGAGGACGACGACCTCGTGGCCGGCCTCCAGCAGATGCTGGGCGACCACCCCGCCGACATAGCCCGCACCACCGGTGACCAGGTACTTACCGCTCATGAACTCGCTACCTCTCGCAGTCGCTGGGCCGCGGATTCCGGCTGGATGTCGTTGATGAACACGCTCATCCCCGACTCGGAGCCCGCGAGGAACTTCAGCTTGCCGGAAGTGCGTCGAATGGTGAAAAGCTCGAGGTGGAGCCCGAAGTCGTCGCGGTTGACGCCCTCGAACTCCTCCAGGGTGCCGAACGGCGCCTGGTGCCAGGCCGCGATGTACGGCGTCGGCGGTTCCCCTTCACCGAAGATCCGGTCGAAGCGCCTCAAGAGTTCCAGGTAGACCTTGGGGAACTCTGTGCGGGCCGCCTCGTCGAGCGCCAGCAGGTCCGGCACCCGGCGGCGCGGGTACAGGTGCACCTCGTACGGCCAGTGGGCGGCGTACGGGACGAAGGCGACCCAGTGGTCGGTGGCCAGAACCAGTCGCTCGCCCGCCAGTTCCTTCTCCACGATCGAGTCGAAGAGGTTCTCGCCGCCCGTCGCCTCCTTGTGCGCGGCCACGGAGCGGAGCATCAGGGCCGTGCGGGGGGTGGTGAAGGGGTACGCGTAGATCTGGCCGTGCGGATGGCCGAGGGTGACACCGATCTCGGCGCCGCGGTTCTCGAAGCAGAACACCTGCTGGACGGCGGGGAGGTGGGACAGCTCCGACGTCCGGTCGGTCCACGCCTCCAGGACCAGCCGCGTCTGGTCCTCGGTGAGGTCGGCGAAGGACGAGTTGTGGTCGGAGGTGAAGCAGACCACCTCGCAGCGCCCGGAGTCGCCGGCCAGGGAGGGGAAGCGGTTCTCGAAGACGACCACGTCGTACGACGAGTCCGGGATCTCGCTCAGCCGGTCGCCCTCGGTCGGGCAGAGGGGGCACTCGTCGGCCGGGGGGTGGTAGATGCGGCCCTGGCGATGGGAGGCGATCGCCACCTCGTCGCCGAGCAGCGGGTCCCGGCGTACCTGCGACGTGGTGACCGTGCGCTCCAGAGGGCGCCGGTCCACCGCGTCGCGCACTGTGTCGTCGCGCAGGTCGTAGTAGATGAGCTCACGACCGTCGGCGAGCCTCGTCGAGGTCTTCTTCACGCCGGACTCTCCATCCGTACCCAAACCAGCCATTACAAGCCAAGCCAAGTCAAGTCAAGCTTCAAACAGAACCGAACACATTAAATCATAAATCCACAACCATCGGTATGGCCAGACGAGATGAGGTGCGAGACGCGAGCGGAGCCGGAGTTCACGGGAACTCCGGCTCCGCGGTCTGAGAAGTGAGGAAGTACGTCGTCGTCAGAAGTCCGGTCCAGGAGGCGAGTGCAGATGCACCGGGCCCGCCCGGTCCAGCAGCCCTGTCCGGGCCGCCAGCGCCGCCGCCTCCAGCCTGGAGCCCACCCCCAGCTTCATCAGCACCCGCTGTACATGCGTACGGGCCGTACTGGGCGCGATCCCCATGCCGGCCGCGATCAGCCGCGTGTCCTCGCCGTCGGCGACCCGGACCAGGACCTCGACCTCTCTCGGCGTGAGCATCTGGAGGAGGCGCTGGCCCTCGTCGTCGGGCTGGGCGGCGGGGTTGAGCAGTTCACTGAACGCGCCCTGGAGCAGTGCCGGAGCGACCGCCGCCTCGCCCGCCCTGGCCTTCATGATGGCTCGCTCGACGCCCTCTATGCGCTCGTCGTGACGCACGTACCCGGAAGCACCGGCCGCGAAGGCGGCGGCGATGCCGCGCGGGCTGGGCACCGGGCCCAGTACCACGACCGCCACCTGCGGACGCTCACGCTTGATCCGCACCACCGGGTCGAACATGCCCGGCTCGGCCGGGGTCGCCGTGCCCAGCAGGCACACCTCCGGAGCGCGCGTGATCACCAGTTCCGCCGCGCCCGCGGCGGGCGCCGCCGCGGCGAGCACGCGGTGCCCGCGCAGCTTCAACGCCGAGGCGAGCGCCTCGGCGAGCAGTCGGTGGTCGTCGACCACCATCAGCCGCACTCCCATCGAGCCACCCCCCAGTCCCCCCAATGGTTGTCCCTTCTGGATGTCCATTGGTCCCCACGGACGGGAGCCCCCCGGCTCCCCCCGATTCTCATGACCCCGGAAGCTACACGCTTGTTCGACGTTGCGCTCCCCCTACTGGAGAGAAGTGCCCCGGATCGCGGAAAATCCTCTCTTTCGAGGGTGATGAGTAGTACGTGCACGGCCCCGCCCCTGAACAGGGACGGGGCCGTCAACACAGCGGTCGGCGATCAGTCGATCGTGTTCACTTCGTGCCGTACGCGATCGCCAGGTACCTGGTCTCCCCCGTGGTGGAGGGCTTCCGGGCATACACCTGGGACATGTAGAGGCAGCCGTCGGCGTAGATGAGCTCGGCGTAGCCGGGCTGCATGCTGGCCTCGACCTCCCGCACCACCTTCGTCGCCGGGTTCTCCATCAGCTTGGTCTGCGCGAAGGAACCGCCGTCGATGCTGACGACCTGGCCGCCCTTGTCGTAGGGCGGGCGCTTGTACGCGATCACGTTGCCGTCGTCCATGGTCAGCGGGGAGATGGTGTAGCCCTCGCCCGCGTCGGCGCGCTGACCGTCCTGCTTGCCGGTGGCGAGGTCGAAGGCGACGATCTCGTTGGTCTTGCCGTACTCGCCGGTGCCGTCGTGCTCCTCGGTCGGGAGGTAGAGCCTGTCGTTGCCCACGGCCAGCATCGTGCAGTACTCGATCCTGGTGATGCCCTCGCACTCGGCGGCGTACCTGTCGCCCGGCGCCGAGATCTTCGTGCGCAGCTGTCCCGTCCTGTTGTCGATGGAGAAGAAGTCCGAGATGCCGCTGCCGTCGCCCGCGGAGTGGTTGATGTCGGCGGCCACGACGAGCGGGTTCGTGGACACGATGCTGGCGTCCTCGATGCCCTTGGCCATGGCGTACTCGGAGAGCACCTTGCCGGAGACCGGGTCGATGGTCTGGATGTTCAGCTGCCGGGCGTCGTACGTGCCGCACTTGCGCACCGCGACCAGCTTCTCGCCACCGCCGTAGCCCGCGTCGTAGCAGGAGTCGGTCGGCTTCGGGCCCCACAAGGACCTGCCGGTGATGTCGAAGGCGGCGCCGCCGCTGGTGCTGCCGACGGCGACCGTGTTCGCGCTGATCGTCACGTTGTCGAGGTTGATCGCCTGGTCGCCGGACTTGACCGTCCGCGTCCACAGCTTCTTGCCCGCGTCGAGGTCGATCGCCGCGACCTGGCTGCAGCCGTGCGAGGGCTTGTCCTTGGTCGGCATGGCGGGCTCGTACACGATCGCCGTGCTGTGGTCGGCGGTGGTGTGGCGGCTCGCCGCGCACACCGGGCCGGGCAGCGGGACCGTCCAGAGCTTGGTGCCCTTGGCGGGGTCGTATCCGACGATCTCGGCGTTGCCGCTCTTGGCGTACACCGTGTCGGTGAGCCAGGACCCGACGACGGTGGCGCTGTTCCCGTCGGCGCCGACGGCGGGCTCGGGGACCTGGAAGAGGACCTTGGAGGCGGTGTTCGCGGGCGCCTTGTCCGTACCGCCGCCACCGCCGCCACCGCTGGTTCCCCCGGTGGTGCCGGCGGTGCTGTTCGTGTCGCCGTTCTTCCCGTCCGCCCGGCTGTCCTTGGTGGAGGAGTACCAGACCCCGCCGCCGATGATCAGCGCGATCGCGGCGACGGCGGAGACGATGATGACCGCCTGCGCGTTCACCTTCCTTTTGGGGGCGGGGGGTTGAGGCGGAGGCGGATAGCCGTAACCGGGAGGACCGTACGGGGGCTGCTGGGCGTACGGGTTCGGGGCGCCCTGGGGATAGCCGTAGCCGGGGGGAGGCTGAGGGGGCTGGTTGGGCGGGGGCGGCGGCTGGGTCATGACGTGGGTACCTCGGGAGCGGCTAGAGGAAAGAAGGGGAGAGGGGGAAGGGGGAGAGCGAGTGGGAGAGGGCGGCTCACCTGCCGAAGGCGAGCATCAGCTTCTCCTTCTGGTCGTCCCTGCCGCTCAGCCGGGTGGTGGAGAGATAGAAGCGGCCGTCGACCCAGTCGTACGCCTTGGAATAGAAGCCGTTCTCGACGTCGGCGGCTGCCGCCGGGTTCTTCAGCAGGGTCGTCGGGGTGTGGCCGCTGCCGGTGACGGGGATCGACACGACCTGGCCGCCGGTGTCGTACGACGGCTCGACGTAGGCGATGAGCGCGCCGCTCTCGACCTTCAGCGGCAGCATCGATTCGTCGGCCGGGGACTTGGCGCGCCACTTCTCCTTGCCGGTGGCCAGGTCGATCGCCACGATCTCGCCCGCGCCGCCCGTCGCCTTGGTCGGCAGATAGAGGGTGTCGGCGTCGGTGGCGACGCCCTGGCAGCCCTGGAGGTCGCGTTCGAGGATCGCCCAGCCGCACACGGGTGCGAAGGACTCGTCGACGGAGACCTCGGAACGGAAGCTGCCGTCGGCCTTGAGCGTGGAGATGTTCCACGACTTCTTGTCCTCGTTGGTGAGATAGAGGACGACGGGATCGACGGAGTACGTACGCCCGACCGACCAGCCCTTCGGGATCGGCCTGGTCCAGCGGACCGCACCGGTCTTCGGGTCGAGCTCCTGCACCTCGTCGTGCTCGGTGGAGGTGGACGCCCCGCACGACGACACGACGATCAGCCTGGCGCCGCCCGCGAAGGCGGCGGGGAAGCAGGCGGCCCCGTACTTCACCTTGTCGAACAGCTTGGCGCCGGTGTTCAGGTCGTACGCCGTGCCGGACTGCGAGCGCCCGACCATCAGGGTCGTCCCGGTGAGCGTCAGCTCGACGCTGAGCGCGCTGTCGAACAGCGCCCCGTCGGCGACCTCGCCGCTCCAGCCCTTCGCACCCGTGTTCAGGTCGAGTACCTGGAGCTTGTTGCACTTGGCGCGCTCGCTGGCGCCGCTCATGTAGGCGACCACGATCTTGTCGTCGGCCGACCTCTGTGGAGTGACGGCGCAGATCTTCTGCGGGAAGGCGATCGGCCCCCAGGCCGCGTTCCCGTCCCCGACGCGGTACGCGAACACCTCCTTGTACGCCGTCTTCACGGCCACCTTGTCGGTGATCCACATGCCGCTCGCGTCGGCGCCGGAGGCGGGCGCGTCCGGGGCGTCCTTGTACCAGAGCACCTTCGACTCGCCGGCCTTGCGCCCCTCGTTGAGGTCGTCGGGGTCCGCGCCGGCGGCACCACCGCTCCCGTCGTCGGCGCCCTCACCGGTGTCGGCGGGGCCGGAGGCGGGCGCGGAGAGGTCCGGGGCCGCCTCGCTGCCGCCGGCCACGGGCTTGTCGTCGTCGCCACCGCCGCTGGTCACGGCGTACACCGTGCCCCCGATGACGAGCAGCGCGGCGACGGCCGCCCCCAGCAGCATCGCGGGCCGCCCCTTGAAGGGGCTGCGGGAACCGCCGCCGGGCGGGAGCTGCGGTGGGGGTACGGGGGCGCCGGGGAACTGAGGGGGCTGCTGGCCGGGGTAGCCGTAACCGGGGACGGGCGCCGCCCCGTAGGCCGGGGGTTGCTGGGCGTAGGGGCCGGACTGGGCGCCGTACGGGCCCGGTTGGGCGTAGGGGCCGGGCTGCTGCGGATAGCCGTACCCCGGCTGGGGCGTGGGCGGGGCCGGCGGCAGGGGCGGCGGGGCCCCGTACGGCGATCCCTGCGGCACTCCCTGCGGGGTCTGTGGAGGCGGGCCGAAGCCGCCCGGGGGCGGCCCCTGGGGCGGTTGGCTGGGCGGCTGGGTCATCAGCGCGTTCCCCCTTCAGCTGATTTTTAGCCACACCCTGGGATACGCGAACGGTGCGCGGACGCACGCGGAGAGGTACTCAGGGAGTTCTCAGAGGGCTCTTTCTACCACTCCGTGGCCGCCCCGCACCGGACTGTATCCGCCCCTGCCCACCTCTGTTCCCAAGGGCGAACCGGCCCGTGATGCCGCCGTTATGCGCGTTCACGCGCTCTTCACGCCATGTCTGCG
Source organism: Streptomyces kryoterrae (assembly GCF_054072135.1). Classification (NCBI taxonomy): domain Bacteria; kingdom Bacillati; phylum Actinomycetota; class Actinomycetes; order Kitasatosporales; family Streptomycetaceae; genus Streptomyces; species Streptomyces kryoterrae. The sequence continues at coordinate 4,177,039 of NZ_CM133358.1, forward strand.
AGTTTCACGGTTCGTCCGCCTTCGGCCGCGCTTCGTCGGGCTTCGGCTATGCCTCGTCCGCGAGTTCCAGCCACCGCATTTCCAACTCGTCGCGTTCGCCGATGAGTTCGCGCAGTTCGGCGTCGAGTTCGGCGACCTTCCCGAAGTCGGTGGCGTTGTCGGCGATCTGGGCGTGCAGCTTGGTCTCGCGCTCGGACATCTTGCCCAACTGCCGCTCGATCTTCTGGAGTTCCTTCTTCGCGGCACGGGTGTCGGCGGCGCTCTTCTCGCTGCCGGCCTTGGCGGCGGGAACCGGTACGGCGGCCGCCGCGACCTCCTCCATCCGCTTGCGGCGCTCCAGGTACTCGTCGATGCCGCGCGGCAGCATACGGAGGGTGGCGTCGCCGAGGAGGGCGAAGACGCGGTCGGTGGTCCGCTCGATGAAGAACCGGTCGTGGGAGATGACGACCATGGAGCCGGGCCAGCCGTCGAGCAGGTCCTCGAGCTGGGTGAGGGTCTCGATGTCGAGGTCGTTGGTGGGCTCGTCGAGGAAGAGGACGTTGGGCTCGTCCATGAGGAGGCGCAGGATCTGCAGGCGCCGCCGCTCACCACCGCTGAGGTCCCCGACCGGGGTCCACTGCTTCTCCTTGCCGAACCCGAACGTCTCGCACAGCTGCCCGGCGGTCAGCTCGCGCCCCTTGCCGAGGTCGACGCGGTCCCGGATCTGCTGGACGGCCTCCAGCACCCGCAGGTTCGGGTCGAGCTCGGCGACCTCCTGGGAGAGATAGGCCAGCTTGACGGTCTTCCCCACGGCGACCCGCCCGGCGACGGGCTGCGTCTCACCCCCGCTGCGGGCGGCCTCGGCCATGGCACGCAGGAGGGAGGTCTTGCCTGCGCCGTTCACCCCGACGAGCCCGATGCGGTCACCGGGGCCGAGCTGCCAGGTGAGGTGCTTCAGCAGCACCTTGGGCCCGGCCTGCACGGTCACGTCTTCCAGATCGAACACGGTCTTGCCGAGCCGGGTCGAGGCGAACTTCATCAGCTCGCTGCTGTCCCGGGGCGGCGGTACGTCGGCGATCAGCTCGTTGGCGGCCTCGACGCGGAAGCGCGGCTTCGACGTACGGGCGGGCGCCCCGCGCCGCAGCCAGGCCAGCTCCTTGCGGACGAGGTTCTGCCGCTTGACCTCCTCGGTGGCGGCGATGCGCTCGCGTTCGGCGCGGGCGAAGACGTAGTCGGTGTAGCCGCCCTCGTACTCGTACACATCGCCCTTCTGCACGTCCCACATGCTGGTGCAGACCTGGTCGAGGAACCACCGGTCGTGGGTGACGCAGACGAGCGCGGAGCGACGCTCGCGCAGATGCCGGGCGAGCCAGGAGATGCCCTCGACGTCGAGGTGGTTGGTGGGCTCGTCGAGCACGATCAGGTCGGGATCGTCGATGAGCAGCTTGGCGAGCGCGATCCGGCGCCGCTCACCACCGGAGAGGGGCGCGATGACGGTGTCGAGGCCCTGCGGGAACCCGGGGAGGTCGAGTCCGCCGAACAGCCCGGTGAGTACGTCCCTGATCTTGGAGTTTCCGGCCCACTCGTGGTCCGCCATGTCCCGGATGACCTCGTGGCGGACGGTGGCGGTGGGGTCGAGGGAGTCGTGCTGGGTGAGCACGCCCAGACGCAGTCCGCCGGAGTGGGTGACACGCCCGGTGTCGGCCTCCTCCAGCTTGGCGAGCATCCGGATGAGGGTGGTCTTGCCGTCGCCATTACGACCCACGACCCCGATCCGGTCCCCCTCGGACACCCCGAGCGAGATCCCGTCGAGCAGGGCACGGGTCCCGTACACCTTGCTGACGTTCTCGACATTGACGAGGTTGACGGCCATTTCGCTCCTGAGGTGGGGTGGGTCGACCTTCCAGGGTAGTTGGTGGGGTGGGTGTCGTCGGCGGGCGGATTAGCGGGGCCGGCGAAACGGCACCGCGAGTGGGGTCCCGTGCGGGTCCCACGCGTGAGGGCCCTCACGCCGTGCCTCTACTCGTCTGCCACCAGGTACTCGACGTTCATCACGACGAACTCGCCGTAGTGCAGCACCGAGCCCAGTGCCGCCAGCCGCGCGTAGTGCTCCGGCGAGAGCGTCGCGCCGGACGCGGTGCCGATCTGGGCCATCGCCCGCAGCAGCAGCCGGAACGCCAGGTCCGGAGTGCAGTGACGGACACATTCGGCCAGCGCCCGCCCGACGCCCTCCGGTACGACGCGGTCCTCACCGATCTCGGCGAGGACCACGTCGGCCAGCTCCACGCCGTCCCACTCGGCGGGGACGGCGGCGGGGACGGCGGTCTGCGCATGCCGGTACAACCAGGCGTCGGACAGGCCGGTGAGCGTCTCCATCCACCGCGTTCCCGAAGTGACACCGGTCCGTCCTCCGGAGAAGAAAGGCGGACCGACCGCCGTGCCGGCCAGCCACAGCGCCTCGATCGTCTCCGAGGGAAGGCGCAGCAGAAGCCGGGCGTCCCTCCGGACCGCGAGGACGCTCTCCGGGTCCAGTTCGTCCCAGAGGTGGTAACCGACCGCGTCGGCGGCCGTGGGCCCGTGATGACTCCAGTCCTCGTGGAACATGCTCATCAGCCATGTCACACCGAAGTCGGACTCGTCGGCACTTCGCACTGACCGTCACCTCCGGATGTGGGGACCAGATCGGGAAACGCCGTGCGAGGGCTCTTCCCCTGCGGCCGTACGGGGAGAGCCCTCGCGCCGTACTTCTAGTCGTCGGCCACCAGGAATTTGACGTCCTCCACCAGGAACTCGCCGTAGTGGAGCGCCGATCCGATGCTCTCCAGCCTCTTGTAACGGTCATCGGACAAAGACGCCCCAGGGGTGTCCACGGCGACCCTCAGCAGTACCCGCAACGCCAGGTCCGGGGTGCAGTGGTGAGCGCAGTCGACGAGCGCCCGACGTACCTCGGCGGCCAGGAACCCCATCGCCTCGATCTCCGCGACGACCGCATCCCGGTGGGTGAGGCCGTCCTCCGTGTCCGCGCCGGTGAGCGGGCGTACCTCACTCTGCTCGGACAACCAGGTGTCACACACGCCGACGACTGTCCGCGTCCACTCGGCTCCCGTGGTCCGCCCGAAGCCCGGGCAGTACTGCGATCCGGCCGTCCACAGCACCTCCAGCGTCTCCGACGGAAGGTTGTCGACAAGCGTCCGGGCGTCCCGGCGAACCGCCAAAGCCTCCTCGCCTGCCCCTTCCGGGAGGTGTTGCGCGACGACCTCGGCGGCGGTGTCCGCCTCATACGTCCAGTCCTGATGGAAGAAGCCCATCACCCACGAGACGCCGAAGTCGAACTCGGTGAAGCGTTGCACAGCGGGTCACCTTCCTACTTTGCGAGACCACCGTCAACGGGACCTGGCAGCTCAGGGTCCAGGACACCTACAGCGCCGACACCGGTTACATCAACAGCTGGAAGCTCACCTTCTGAGCCCGCACAGAACAGAAAGCCGTGCGCCCCGGGATGCGACTCGTCCGGGGCGCACGGCCGTTGGTCACGCGGGCTGGGCGGCGACCGCCGTACGGACCTCGCCGAGGAGGTCGTACATCGTCTGGCCGGGGCAGTCGGTCGCCAGCCAGTCGCGGTGGCCGCTGATCGCGTTGACGTCCTTCGTCACACCGTTGACCGGGTTCACATAGGTCAGCTTCGCCTGCGGGTCCAGGCCCTTGAAGCGGGCGATCACCTTGATCAGGCGGATCAGTGAGGCCTTGGCGGCGTCCGTCGGCGGCTGGTCGACCAGCGTGCCGATGAGGGCGATGCCGAGGTTGCCGGAGTTGAAGCCGCCGGTGTGGAAGGCGGTGACGAGCTTGCCGTCCTTGTCGAAGGCGGGGACGAGGTCGTCGCCGGAGTAGCGGCCCTCGTAGACGTCGCCCGCCTCGTCGATGAGGAAGTGGTAGCCGATGTCGCCCCAGTCGAGGGTGACCGCGTGGTACTCGTAGATGCCGCGCACGGTCGACGCCGGGTCGGGGTCGTTGTTCGGGGTGTCCGTGTGGTGGACGGTGACCGTCTGGAACGGGTAGTACACCTCGGGCGAGTTGACCTTCCCGTCCTTGTAGCGCTTCGACTCGTCGGCACCCCACGCCGGCCGCGACAGGTACTCCACCCCGCGCACCCGGGTCGGCTCGGTCGGCACCCGGAAGGTCTTGCCGGCCCCGCCGGTCGTGTCGATCGCCAGCGACCGCGCCCCGCTCACGCTCGCCCCGTCCGGCAGCCTCAGCTCGTACGCGGTGGCGTCCCCCGCCGCCACCAACGCCGTGCCGCCGCCCTCGACGGTCGCGCAACCGCCGCTCAGCTCCTGCCACGTGCCGGGCGCGGAGGCACCGCCGGTGAACCTGATCCCGGCGCCGTCCGCCGCGCCGCTCCAGCGCACACCGACGTACGAGATACCGAAGGCGGCACTGGCCTCGGCGGTGCCGGTGGCGGCCTCGGTACGGGTCGCCGGGAACTTCTGCGGCTCCGTACCCGGAGCACCGGACGCGTCGGGCGTGCTGTCCGTCGTCCCGGGGGCGGAGTCCTCGCCGTTGGTGGCCGCGAAGACCACGGGGGTCAGCGCGCCGCCGACGGCGACAGCGCCCGCGGCGCCGATCACTCCGCGCCGGGTGAGGGGGACCTTCCGGCGATGGGAGGGAGCCGGGGAGGAAGAGGAGGGGGGAGGTACTGACACGGAGATGCCTTCCGAAGTGCTGGGGGAGTTGGCAACCCAAGGGGGACCCCACGCCGCACGCGCACTCTGGAACTCGGTGAACTCCTGGGCCTCAGCTAAGACTTGTGGCGAACGGCGAGTGCTTGAAGTTGAGAAGACCTTACTCGCCACACCCGCCCCATCCACACAGGTCCAGGCCAAAGGTCGGTGAATTCCCTGTGGGCGTCGGACAAATGGGGTGACTGTCGTGTACGCGCTGTTACAACACCCTGGCGCCCGGTACGGGACCCGCGGTCACCCGTACGGCACGACAGGTACCGGACGCCGACAGTGCCCGCGCCACCTGCTGCGCGGCCCCCGCGTCCCGGGCGAGGAACGCCGTCGTCGGACCCGAACCCGAGACCAGCGCGGTCAGCGCACCGGCGGCGCGACCTGCGGCGAGGGTGTCGGCGAGGGCCGGGAACAGGGACAGGGCGGCGGGCTGGAGGTCGTTGGAGACGGTGGCGGCGAGCGCGTCCGGGTCGCCCTCGGCGAGCGCGTCGAGGAGTTCCGGCGAGGCGACGGGCACCGGAACGTCACTGTCGGCGACCAGCCGGTCGAACTCCCGGAACACGGCCGGTGTCGACAGCCCGCGCTCCGCCATCGCGAACACCCAGTGGAAGGTGCCGCCGGTCTCCAGGACCGTCAGCTTCTCCCCGCGCCCGATCCCGAGCGCGGCCCCGCCCACCAGACTGAAGGGCACATCGCTGCCCAACTCGGCGCAGATGTCGAGGAGTTCGACACGCGAGGCCCCGGTCCCCCACAGCGCGTCGCAGGCGAGCAGCGCACCGGCGCCGTCGGCACTGCCGCCCGCCATCCCGCCGGCGACGGGGATGTCCTTGGCGATGTGGATGTGCACGTCGGGCGTACGGCCGTACCGCTCGGCGAGCGCGACGGCGGCACGGGCGGCGAGATTCGTACCGTCGAGGGGGACTTGGGCGGCGTCGGGCCCCTCACAGGTGATCCGGAGTTCCGCTGCCGGGGTGACGGTCACCTCGTCGAAGAGGCCGACGGCGAGGAAGACGTTGGCGAGGTCGTGGAAGCCGTCGGGGCGCGCGGCACCCACCGCGAGCTGGACGTTGACCTTGGCGGGAACCTGAACGGTAACGCTCACAGCTGCCCGGACTCCTCGTCGTCAGTGTGCTGCTGGACCTTGTTCTCCTGGACCTTGTTCTCCGCGATGCGGACGAACTCCTCGACGCTCAGGGACTCGCCGCGGGCCTGCGGGGAGACTCCGGCGGCGACGAGGGCGCTCTCGGCGGCGGCGGCCGACCCGGCCCAGCCGGCGAGTGCGGCGCGCAGGGTCTTGCGCCGTTGAGCGAAGGCGGCGTCGACGACGGCGAACACCTCGCGCCGCTCGGCGGTCGTCTTCAGCGGCTCGGCCCGCCGGACGAGCGAGACGAGCCCGCTGTCGACGTTGGGCGCGGGCCAGAAGACGTTGCGCCCGATGGAACCGGCCCGCTTGACCTCTGCGTACCAGTTGGCCTTCACGGACGGGACGCCGTACACCTTCGACCCGGGCGGCGCGGCGAGCCGGTCGGCGACCTCGGCCTGCACCATCACCAGCGTCCGCTCGATGCTCGGGAACGTCTCCAGCATGTGCAGCAGCACGGGCACGGCGACGTTGTACGGGAGGTTGGCGACCAGTGCGGTGGGCGGGGGGCCCGGCAGTTCGGTGACGCGCATCGCGTCGGAGTGCACCAGCGCGAACCGGTCCACGCAGCCGGGCATCCGGGCGGCGACGGTGGCGGGCAGCGCGCCCGCGAGCACGTCGTCGATCTCGACGGCGACGACCCGGTCGGCGGCCTCCAGCAGCGCGAGGGTGAGGGACCCGAGCCCCGGCCCGACCTCGACGACCACGTCGTCGGGCCGCACACCTGCGGTGCGCACGATACGGCGGACGGTGTTGGCGTCGATCACGAAGTTCTGCCCGCGCTGCTTGGTGGGCCTGACGCCGAGGACGTCGGCCAGCTCACGGATGTCGGCGGCGCCGAACAGGGCATCGGGGACGGGGCTGGTACTCACGGGTCCAGGGTACGGGGGGTGGGGGGGCGGGGGTGTGCAGATGGGCTGGGTGGGGCTGGAGGGCGGTGTGGGCTCAGTGCCGTTGTCGGTGGGTGCGCCCAGGGTGCTCGGCGTGGGCATGCCCCGGGTCGGCCGACCTGTCGGGGGTGGTGGGGGCCTCGCGATGCCCGCGTACGCGTGTGGGAGGGGGGAGTGCTGTGGGAATCGGCTGCAAGATGTCCTGGCTGGCCGTGCCCGACGGTGACAACAGGCAGGTCGCCGACGCGCTCGGGCTGCTCACGCGGGTGGCGCTGGACCGGGAGACGGGGACGGAAGAGATCCCGGACGCGCCACCGGCGGGCGACGGCATCTACGGCTTCCCCCCGGAGCCGAGTGACCTCGTGCTCTCCCTCACCATGCCCCGTCAGGCGGCGCGGGTGCGCAGGCGGCGCAGCATGCGGGCGTCCTCGAAGCCGACCGAGTGGGCGGCGGCGTCGACCGTGGCGCCGTGGCTGATGAGGTGCTCGGCGCGTTCCAGGCGCAGGGTCTGCTGGTAGCGCAGCGGGGTGAGGCCGGTGGCGCGGGTGAAGAGGCGGGTGAGGGTGCGTTCGCTGACGCCGACGGCCGAGGCCAGGTGGGGCAGCGGGAGCGGCTGGTCGAAGCGGGTGTCGATGAGGTCCTGGGCGCGGTGCACGGTGTCGTCGAGGTGGGACCGGTGCCGGAACATCGCGCTGGCCTGCGGCTCGTGGCCGTTGCGGCGGGCGTAGACGACCATGTCCCGGGCGACCTGGGCGGCGACGGCGGGCCCGTGCCGGCCGGCGACGAGGTGGAGGGCCAGGTCGATGCCGCTGGCGATACCGGCGGAGGTGATCACCCGGTCGTCGGCGGTGAACAGGACGTCGCGGACGACGACCGCCCCGGGGTGGCGCAGGGCCAGCTCGTCCTGCACGTCGTGATGGGTGGTGCAGCGGCGGCCCCTGAGCAGGCCGGCCCGCCCGAGTGCCTCCGCGCCGGCGCAGACGCTGGCCACCGTTCCGCCCCGGGTGTGGTGGTCCCGCAGGACCTGCAGGGAGGCGTCGGCGATGGCGGGCGAGTCGGCCAGGGTGACGGTCCGCCAGCCGGGGACCACGACCAGGTCCTCGGGCCCGAGTTCGGGCCAGCCCAGCCCGGCCACCAGGGGCAGCCCCTGGGCTGTGGGGATCTGCGGCTGCTCGGCGACATAGGCGAGGGTGTACGGGTGCCCGAGGTCGGCTGCGGTGGAGAAGACCTGCGCGGGGCCGGCCAGGTCGAGCAGATGGACTCCGGGCACCAGGAAGAAGACGACGTGGCTCACGATTCGGTCATCATGCCGGAAGACCGGCCGCGGTTTCCAGCTCGTCGACCGTCGCGATGGTGGCGAAGCGGCCGGCGAGAGCGTACTCGGTGCGCCGGATGATCTCGTCGGCGGACAGGGTACGGGGGTCGGCGAGCAGTTCCGCGACGCTCCGGTCGGCGGGGGCGTCGCGGTGCGGGATGGGGTTGGTGGCGGTCGCGTCGACGACGAAGGTGACCTGGTAACCGAGGTCGCTCGCCACTCGGGCGGTGGTCTCCACGCACTGCTCGGTGCGGATGCCGCAGACGGCGACTTCGTGGATGCCGTGCTCGGTGAGGCGTTGCTGCAGGTTGGTGGTGGTGAAGGCGTTGTGCGAGGTCTTGTGGATCAGCGGTTCGCCGTCCTCCGGCCGCTCCAGTTCCTCCAGCAGCCGCACATGGCCGAGCGCCGGATCGAAGACGCCGCCACTCCCGGGCTCGGAGTGCAGTACCCACACCACCAGGTCCCCGGCGCGGCGGGCCGACCGGACCAGCCGGTTGACCTTGTCGGCGATCTTCGGGTCGGAGATGGTCTCCCACAGCGGGCGGGCGCGGAAGGACTCCTGGACATCGATGACGATCAGCGCTCGGGTCATGCGTCCAGCCTCAGCCACGCGGAGGGCACGGCGACAGGCCCCATCGGGTCCCGATGCGGACGGATCCGGTCAGGGGACGCGGTTACTCCGGGAGTTCGAGCATGGGTTCGCCGCAGGACTGGCATTCGGCGTGGACATCGAGGTCGTTGAGTATCTCGGCGTATTCGGGGTGCCCTTTGAGCGCCGCCGTCGCGGCAAGGAGGTAGCGGGTCGTGATCTGGTCGTGCTCCGCCGTGGCCAGCGTTTCCGCGAGGAGGGTCAGCGCCTCGGGGAGGGCGTGTCGGTAGGCATCCGCGATGTCCTCGGGGAGGTCTGTCGGGACTTCCCCGAGTTCGCCGGAGCAGATGGCCACGAGGCCGATGACGTAGAGGTAGTCATCGCGCTGGGCAGCGGGAAGCCCACGCGCGATGGTGACGATGTGAGGCACCGAGGCGTAGGCCGCCGGCCAGGCGGTGCCCTCGGAGCACAGGTACGGCCACAGGTCGTTGAACCGCCTACCGGAGGTGGTGGGGTGGGCCGCCAGGTACCGCAACTCGTCGGGGACGAAAGGGGCGCCCTCCGTGCCCTGCCCGTCGGACCAACCTCGGTGGTCGAGGGCGGGCCAGCGCGGGTCGTCCAGGGAGATCATGGGCGCGAGTGTAGGTGTGCCCGAGAGTCACCCGAGTTCAGGGTGCGGAAGTGGCCGACGCTGCGCGAGCAGGCTGGTGACGCGTCGGCGCAGGAGGCGCCGCAGTGGGGCCTGTCTGCGGACGAACCTCCGTGGTGTTGCCAACCTGATTGAGTACAGGTCGAGTTGGGGGAGGCTGAGCGTACGACGAGGTGAAGCTCCTGGTTGGATGGGCTGGCGACAGGTACAGGCGGACGAAGGATGGATCTCATGGGAACGACACAGGGCTCGCCGGTGGGGCACGAGGACATCCAGGCCCCCTCGGGACGGACCAGGTGGTGGGTGGTCGCCCTCATCCTGGGTCTGCCGGCACTTCTCGTCATCGGCTTCTTCGCCATGGTCGCGATCTGGGTGCTGACCGACGACTCGTCCGAGGCCGAGCAGCGACCTCCCCACTCTCTTCAGGTGAGCGTGGAAGCCCCTTGGGCCGGAAGCACTCCTACCTCGTCCCGGACATCGACGATGTGACACCGGAGCTCTCTTCGAGGCCCTCACCCGTGCAACCGCCCCCCACAGTGCGGCCAAGGCCCCGCCCCCCGCTTCACATACAGCCTCTTCGCGCGGAGCGTCTGCTCCGTGGCCGTCGCGTCCTGAGGCCGCCCGGAGCCCCCCAGGCTCTGCCACGTCTGCGTGTCGAACTGGTACAGCCCCCCGTAGGTCCCCGACGGGTCCACCGCGTTCGGGCGCCCCCCGGACTCGCAGGCCGCCAGCGAACCCCAGTCCAGATGGTCCGCTCCCTGCACCGAGGTCGGCATGGGCTTCGAGCCGACCCGCACCAGCTGGGCCCGTGGCTCGCGCACCACCTCCGTACGCACCCGGCGTGGCTTCTGCTTCACGCCGTTGACCGCGCGCACGGCGAAGGTGACCCGGCGCAGGCCGGGGCGGCCCGCCTGGTCGACGACTTCGGTGCCCTTGAACAGGGTCGCGTCCCTGGTACGCCGGATGTCGAACGGAATCGCCTCCTCGTGCAGCTCCTTCCAGCCCGTCACCCGCAGCACCGTCACCGTCTGGCCGTCGCGCGGGAAGCTCCCGGCTGCCACCGAGATCATGTCCTCGCCGCGGAGCGTGATCCCGGCCTCCTCCACCGCCTCGCCGACCGTCGCCGCGTTCGTGCGGATCGTGCGGGCCTGCCCGTCCGCCATGATCGTCACCGTGCGCTCGGTGCGGACGTCAATGGTCAGTCCCTGGCGTCCGATTTTCTGGGAGCGCGCGAGCGACAGGTACGCGCCCTCCGCGCGCACCCCGAACTCCGCGAGCGCTTCCTCCACCGTGTGTGCCGTCGTCCACACCTCGCGCCGTTCACCGTCCAGAGTGATCCGTACGGGTCGCCCGTAGTGGACGCGGACCTCGTCGCCGCTGGCCAGTGCGGTGCCCGGCGCGGGGGCGACGACGTCGTGGGCGCCGACCGCGACCCCCTCGTCGGCCAGCAGTTCGGTCACGTCGTCGGCGAAGGTGTGCAGGGTGCGCGGCTTGCCGTCGACGTTCAGTTCGATCGCCTTGTCCTTGGCGACGAAGGCCGTCGTACCGCCCGCGAGGAACGCCACGACAAGCGCCTGCGGCAGCAACCGCCGGATGGCGTCGGGCCGCTCGGAGCCCTTGCGGCGCCTGGCCGCCCGCCCCTCCCGGGCCCGTCCACGGGGCGCCTGCCGCTGCTGCTGGGGCAGCGTGGGCGTCATCGGCTCCGGGGGCGCCGGGGGCTCGTAGGCGGGCCTGTACGTGTCCTCGTACGGCACGCCGTGCGGCACCCCGTACGCCACCGTCTCGGCGGTGTGCGGGTCGTACGCCCCGTACAACTCCTCGTAGGGCGGCGGCGGCCCGCTGACGGGGCTGTACGTCTCGTACGGCGAACTGCTCACGACGACACGCTCCAGGTTCCGGCGACGGACGAGCACCAGAACCTAGCGGAGCGGCCGTCACTCTCCAAAGCGACGCGACTACCGAGCGTCAACGCATGTCAGTGCTGTCAGTAATCGAAGGCGCGTGCGGTGTTCGCCGAGATGGCCGTCGCCAGGCTGTCCTCGTCGGTGCCCCGCACCTCGGCCATCGCCCGCAGGGTGACCGGGATGAGGTAGGGAGCGTTGGGGCGACCCCGGTACGGCGCCGGGGTGAGGAAGGGCGCGTCCGTCTCGACGAGGACCAGCTCAAGGGGGGCCACGGCGAGCGCGTCGCGCAGGGGCTGGGCGTTCTTGAAGGTCATGTTGCCGGCGAAGGACATGAAGTAGCCGTTCGCGGCGCAGACTTCGGCCATCTCCGCGTCGCCGGAGTAGCAGTGGAAGACGGTCCGCTCGGGGGCGCCCTCTTCCTTCAGGACCCGCAGGACGTCGGCGTGCGCGTCCCGGTCGTGGATGACCAGCGCCTTGCCGTGCCGTTTGGCGATCTCGATGTGCGCCCGGAAGGACCGCTCCTGGGCCGCCTTGCCCTCGGGCCCGGTGCGGAAGTAGTCCAGTCCCGTTTCCCCGACACCCTTGACCTGCGGGAGCCCGGCCAGCCGGTCGATCTCGGCCAGCGCCTCGTCCAGGGCGGCGTCTCCGCCGGGCACCCGCGCGCCCTGCCGGGACCAGCCGTCGGGGTCGCCGTGGACGATGCGGGGGGCCTCGTTCGGGTGCAGGGCGACGGTCGCGTGCACGCTGTCGTGCGTGGCCGCCGTCTCGGCCGCCCACCGGGAGCCCTTGATGTCGCAGCCGACCTGGACGACCGTCGTCACCCCGACCGACGCGGCCTTCGCGAGGCCTTCCGCGACGGTGCCGGACTGCATGTCGAGGTGGGTGTGGGAATCGGCGACCGCCACCCGTAGGGGTTCGGGCAACGGCGGCGCGGAGGCGGCATCGGACTTGGCAGACATGCCCCGATCCTACGAAAGGGGCATGCCCGCCTGTCCGGGGGAGCCAGGCGGAGCTAACTCGCCTTGCGGTGGAACGGGTGCAGGAGATCCGAGAGGTGCCAGTGGTGGTCTTCCTTCGGCGCCCCGGGCTCGGCGGCGGCCGTGTCCGTCACCGGTACCGCCTTGGGGGCCGAGCGCTGCCGGTGCATCGAGTTCTGCACCGACGACACCTGCCCGGCCCGCATGATGCGTACGACATGGCCGTCGCAGTTCTGGCAGGTGGGACGGGTCAGCGGGGACGGTACGACGCGGCCCTCCGTCACGTACATGACCATCTCGCCGCCCTCGGCGTCGATGTGGTGCTCGATCTCGTACGACTGTTCCCAGCCGTGCCCGCAGCGCATGCAGGCGAAGGAATACGACTCGTGAACGACTGCGGTGGCCGTGCTGCGGTGGCCGGTGATCTCGCTCATGCCAGCTCCTCTTGTCCGCTGGACAAAGGACGGGTGCGTCCTGTGAACCAGTGGACGCCTCCGCCGACGTGAAGGCATCAGACCTGTCGACTGTTGAAGTCGTCTTGGCCATTCCTTGTGGGAACGGCCCGGATCCGAGGTCGGGGCTTTGCCTTCCGCCCTTCCCCTTTGCCCCCTTATGGCGTGACCGGCGTCGCACTTCCCGTAGCGCCCGCGGACCTCTCCGCGCCCTCCGCGTTCTTCGCCGCCACGACCGCGTCGAACACCTCCCGCTTGGGCAGCCCCACCTCGGCCGCGACCGCCGCGATGGCCTCCTTGCGCCGCTCCCCCGCCTCCTCGCGCACCCGCACCCGCCGCACCAGTTCTTCCGCGCCGAGCTCACCGCCGTCCCGCTCGGGGGCGCCCTCGACGACGACGGTGATCTCACCCCGTACGCCCTGGGCCGCCCACTGGGCCAGCTCGGCCAGCGGACCGCGTTTGACCTCCTCGTACGTCTTCGTCAACTCCCGGCAGACGGCGGCCCGTCGGCCGGTGCCGAACACCTCGGACATGGCGGCGAGGGTGTCGTCGAGGCGGTGCGGGGCCTCGAAGTAGACGAGGGTGCGGCGTTCCTCCGCCACCTCCCGAAGCCGGGAGAGGCGTTCGCCCGCCTTCCGCGGCAGGAAGCCCTCGAAGCAGAAGCGGTCGACGGGCAGCCCGGACAGCGCGAGCGCGGTGAGCACGGCGGACGGGCCGGGTACGGCCGTCACCCTGATGTCCTTCTCCACGGCGGCGGCGACCAGCCGGTACCCGGGGTCGGACACCGACGGCATGCCCGCGTCCGTCACCAGCAGCACCCGCGAGCCGCCGAGCAGCGCCTCGACCAGTTCGGGGGTGCGCGCGGCCTCGTTGCCCTCGAAGTACGACACCACCCGGCCCTTGGGCTGCACGCCGAGCCCCTGGGTGAGCCGGCGCAGCCGCCGGGTGTCCTCGGCGGCGATGACGTCGGCGCCCGCCAGTTCCGCCGCGAGCCGGGGCGGCGCGTCCGTGATGTCGCCGATGGGGGTGCCTGCCAAAACCAAGGTTCCTGTCACGTTTCCATCCTCGCAGGGCCCTTCCGCGGGACTCACACAGAGCTGTTCCCTACGATGGCGCGGTGACCAGTACCGCGCCCTCCACGGACATCCGGCCAAGCGACCCCTCGCCAGAGCAACGGCCGGCGTGGCAGCAGCGGCTGCGCCGATACGGATACACGGCGAAGCCGAGAAGCGATGTCCGCGGCCGGCTGGTGCCGCCGTACACCGAGCCGAACCCCCGTCTGTGGGCGACCCTCGGGCTGCCGCCGGCCCTCTCCGACCGGATCACGCGCTGGTCCGGCTGGGGCGGCCCGCTGCTGGTGACGCTGCTGGCGGGCGTGCTGCGCTTCTGGGACCTGGGCAGTCCGAAGCGGGTGATGTTCGACGAGACGTACTACGCGAAGGACGCGTGGGGCATCATCCACCGCGGCTTCGAGGTCAACTGGGACAAGGACGTCAACGACCTGATCCTGAAGACCGACGGGCATGTGGCGATCCCGACGGATCCGGCCTATGTCGTGCATCCGCCCGTCGGCAAGTACGTCATCGGGCTCGGCGAATGGATGTTCGGGTTCAATCCGTTCGGCTGGCGCTTCATGACGGCGCTGCTGGGCACGTTGTCGATCCTGATCCTGTGCCGCGTCGGCCGCCGCGTCTTCCGCTCCACCTTCCTGGGCTGCCTGGCGGGCGCGCTGATGGCGGTGGACGGCCTGGCCTTCGTGATGAGCCGCACCTCACTCCTCGACGGCGTCCTGCAGTTCTTCGTCCTCGCCGCCTTCGGCTGCCTGGTCGTCGACCGGGACAGGGCCCGCGAACGGCTGGCGGCGGCGCTCCCACCGGACGCGGACGGCGTCGTACGACCGGACGCGCACATCGCCGAGACGACCCGCTTCGGCGTCCGCCCCTGGCGCTGGCTCGCCGGCCTGATGCTGGGCCTGGCCATCGGCACGAAGTGGAACGGCCTGTACATCCTGGCCGCGTTCTGTGTGATGGCGGTGCTGTGGGACGTCGGCACCCGCAAGGTCGCCGGCGCCCGTCACCCGTACGAGGCGGTCCTCAAGCGCGACCTGGGCTGGGCGTTCCTGGCCACGATCCCGGTCGCCGTCCTCACGTACGTGCTCTCCTGGACGGCCTGGATCCTCTCCCCCTCGGACGGCACCGGCGGCTACTACCGCAACTGGGCGGCCACCGAGGGCAAGGGCAGCAGCTGGTCCTGGCTGTTCCCCGACTGGTGGCGCAGCCTCTGGCACTACGAACACGCGGTGTACGAGTTCCACGTGGGCCTGCACACCCCGCACAACTACCAGTCGAACCCGTGGAGTTGGCTGGTCCTGGGCCGCCCGGTCTCGTTCTTCTACGAGTCCCCCCAACCCGGCAAGGGCGGCTGCCCCACCGACTCGGGCGAGCAGTGCGCCCGCGAGGTCCTGGCCCTCGGCACGCCCCTCCTGTGGTGGGCGGCCTGCTTCGCGGTCGCGTACGTCCTGTACCGCTGGCTGCTGCGGCGCGACTGGCGGGCGGGCGCCATCGCCTGCGGGATCGCGGCGGGCTACGCCCCCTGGTTCCTGTACCAGGAGCGCACGATCTTCTACTTCTACGCGATCGTCTTCCTGCCCTTCCTCTGCCTGGCCCTGGCGATGATGATCGGCGCGATCGTCGGCCCACCGGGGTCGAGCGAACGCCGCCGGGTCGCGGGCGCGGCGGGCGCGGGCGTACTGGTGCTGCTGATCGCCTGGAACTTCATTTATTTCTGGCCGCTGTACACGGGGACGGCGATTCCCATCGATTCCTGGCGTTCACGGATGTGGCTGGATACCTGGGTGTAGTCACTCTTCGGACAAGAGTTAAGACAGAGAAGGAAACTCTCCCCACAGCTGCCCCTCAGGCCACTTACAGTGCATGGGCCAACGGGGAGGGAACACCCATGCGTAAGGGAGCGAAGGCCGCCATCATCGGGACCGTGTTCACGGTGATGGTCGGCGGGGCCGGGTACGGCGCGTTCAACATCGTGTCCGCGCTCAGTGAGGACAGCGGCGCGGAGAGCGTGAAGACCGGGCCGCCGTCGAAGGACGAGATCACGGAGGCGAGCGAGAAGTTCTTCGCGGCCTGGGAGAAGGGGCAGGCGCAGGCCGCCGCCGATCTCACCGACAACGCCATACCGGCGGCCAATCTGATCGGCGACTACAGCGCGAAAGCGCACATCACCGGCGTGAAGATCACTCCCGGGACGGCCACCGGAGCCAGCGGCGCCACCGTGCCGTTCTCGGTGAAGGCCACGGTGTCCTACCAGGGCAAGAGCAAGCCGCTCGCCTACACCAGCAGCCTGACGATCGTCCGGGGTACCACGACCGGGCGGGCGCTGGTCGACTGGAAGCCGTCGGTGCTGCACCCCGGCCTCAAGGTGTCCGGGGACCGCCTGATCACCGAGCAGGCCACGAGCGCGCCGATCGAGGCCACGGACCGGGACGGCAAGGTCCTGACGAAGGACAAGTACCCGTCCCTCGGGCCGATCCTCGACACCCTGCGCGCCCGCTACGGCGACAAGGCGGGCGGCACGCCCGGCATCGAACTGATGATCCAGCACGCCGACGCCGAGACGGCCGACACCTCTCTGCTGACCCTCTCCGAGGGCACCCCGGGCAAGCTGAAGACGACGTTGAGCGCGAGCGCGCAGGACGCCGCCGAGAAGGCGGTGCTGAAGTTCTCCGAGTCGTCCGTGGTCGCCGTACAGCCGAGCACCGGTGAGGTGCTGGCGGTCGCCAACCACCGCGGGGACCAGTTCAACGCGGCCTTCGAGGGCACGCTGGCGCCGGGCTCCACGATGAAGATCGTCACGGCGGCGATGCTGATAGACAACGGCGTCACGTCGATGAACGGCCCGGCGCCCTGCACGCAGACCGCCGTCTGGATGAGCCAGACCTTCAGCAACCTCAAGGGCATGGCACCGAACGAGAACGCCACCCTCGCCAACGACTTCCTGCGCTCCTGCAACACCGGTTTCATCAAGCTGATCGACGGCACCAAGGCGAACCCGCTCACGGACGAGTCGCTGACGACCGAGGCCCAGGAGCGGTTCGGGCTCGGGCAGGACAACTGGAAGACCGGGATCGCCTCGTTCGACGGCAGCGTCCCGGCCTCCCCCGGCCCGGACCGCGCGGCCAACGCGATCGGCCAGGGCCAGGTCCAGATGAGCCCGCTGAACATGGCGTCGGTGACGGCGACGGCGATCACCGGCGAGTTCCGGCAGCCGTACCTCGTGTCGCCGAAGCTGGACAACCGCGAGCTGGCGAAGGCGAAGGGCCTGCCGTCGAGCACGTCCGCGCAGCTCAAGGAGATGATGCGGATGACGGCGACGCAGGGCACCGCGACGCAGGCCATGGCAGGGCTGAGCGGGGACATCGGGGCGAAGACGGGGTCCGCCGAGGTGGACGGCCAGACAAAGTCCAACAGCTGGTTCACCGGATTCCGGGGCGACATCGCGGCGGCGGCCATGACCCAGGAGGGCGGCCACGGCGGCGACGCGGCCGGGCCGATTGTCGCAGCCGTGCTACGGACAGCTGGCTGAACTCACCCGCACAGCACGGGCCTCTAGGGTGGTCGTTGTCGTTGAGGTGGACGAGGGCAACGGGGACCCTGAGGATTTCGCGGAGGTTCGAGAGCTGTGGGCAAGAGAAGGCGCGTCGCCGAGCGACAGAGTGCACCCAAGGCCAGGCCCGCCGTGATCGGCGGGATGATCGCCTTGGTCGTCGGCGGCGCCGGTTTCGGCGTCTACGCGCTGTACGGCGGCGGAGCGGCGGCCGAGGAGGGCTCCTCGACGGCGACCTCGGCCGACCGTAAGCCGTCGGTACCGACCGGCCCGGTGTCCGCGACCCAGGTCAAGGCGGTCGCCACACAGTTCCTGACGGCCTGGCAGAAGGGCGGGGTCGCTGCCGCGGCGGCGTCGACGAACGACACCACGTCAGCGGCCACCACCCTCCTCACCGGCTACACCAAGGACGCCCACATCACCGGCGTGACGATCACACCGGGCACGGCGACGGGCGCCAAGGTCCCCTTCACGGTCAAGGGCACGGTGACGTACGGCGGCACGAGCAAGCCGCTGACGTACGAGAGCGCCCTGACCGTGGTCCGCCGTACGTCCGACGGAAAGCCGCTGGTCGACTGGCACGCGGCGGTCGTCCACCCCGACCTGGCGGACGGCGACAAACTCCTCACCGGAGAGTCCGGCACCCCGCCGATCAAGGCCGTCGACCGGGACGGCGGTGAGCTGACCGTCGCCAGGTACCCGTCGCTGGGCACGGTCCTGGACAGCCTCAGGGAGAAGTACGGCAAGAAGGCCGGCGGCAAGGCGGGCATCGAGCTCCGGGTCGTGCGCGGCAAGGCGTCCAAGGCGGCGAAGTCGGCGGACAAGACGCTGCTGGAGCTGAGCAAGGGCACGCCGGGCACGGTGAGGACGACGCTGAGCCCGGCCCTGCAGGCGGCGGCGGAGGCACAGGTCGCGAAGAAGGCGAAGTCGTCGGTGGTGCTGATGCGCCCGTCGACGGGCGAGATCCTGGCGGTGGCGAACCAGTCGCACGGCTTCAACACCGCGTTCCAGGGCTCGTTGGCGCCGGGTTCGACGATGAAGGTCATCACGTCGTCGCTGCTGATCGAGAAGGGGCTGGCGTCGCCGGACAAGCCGCACCCGTGCCCCAAGTTCTCCACGTACGGCGGCTGGAAGTTCCAGAACGACGACAAGTTCGAGATCAAGGGCGGCACGTTCAAGGCGAGCTTCGCGCGGTCCTGCAACACGGCCTTCATCAGCCAGGCGAAGGAACTCGACGACGACAGCCTGACCAAGCAGGCGCAGCAGGTGTTCGGCCTCGGCATGAACAACTGGGCGATCGGCGTCTCGACCTTCGACGGGTCGGTGCCGGTGCAGTCGCAGGCACAGATGGCGGCGTCGCTGATCGGACAGGGCGGGGTGCGGATGAACCCGCTGAACATGGCGTCGGTGGCCGCGACGGTGGAGTCGGGGGTGTTCCGGCAGCCGTATCTGGTCTCGGCGGACGTGGACGGCCGTACGTTGGCCACCGCGTCCCGGACGATGTCGTCGTCGACGCTGTCACAACTGCGGGAACTGCTGCAGTACACGGCGGCGTACGGCACGGCGGCGGAGGCGATGGCCGGCCTGGGCCCGGACTACGGAGCGAAGACGGGCTCGGCCGAGGTGGACGGCCAGGACAAGCCGAACGGCTGGTTCACGGCCTACCGGGGCGACCTGGCGGGCGCGGGCGTGGTCGTGTCCGGCGGCCACGGAGGAAGCACGGCGGGCCCGATCGTCGCGGCACTGCTGAAGGCTGGGGGGTAGTTCCCACCCGCCCGTTCACCGCATGTGTTCAGCGCAGGCCTGGGCATTTCAGCCCGTCCGGCGTTTGAGGACGAGGCCCGTTCAGGGCCGTTGGGGGGTCTGGGGGCGCAGCCCCCAGGGACGGGGCGCCCTACGTCAGCTGGACACCCGCGCCCCCGCCGAATACGTACGCCGCAAAAACCTCGTCAGCGTCTTCGTCTCGAACTGCACCACCGACACACCCCCCGCCGAGTGGAACTCGACCACCGCCTGCACCCGCCCGCACGGCCACACCCGCACCTCCCCCGACCCCACCGGTGCCCGCAGCCCCTCCTCCAGGAGGGACCGCGAGAACGTCCACTCGTGCGGGCCGGGCAGACCGATGCGGACGGCGCGCGGATCGGCGTCCGGGTCGTAGCGCAGGACCACGGGGACCGCGTCCCGGTCGTCGTCGTGGTTGTCCGGGGTGCCCGTGACGATATGGGCTCGCGCGTACTGCTCGACTACGGACATCGGACGGCCCCTTACGCTGCGTGACCTGTGCAGAAGCTATGAATCCGCTTCCGCTTCCTCTCCAATGTCGCATATTTTCCCAAATATGCAGCAACTCGCTTTCTTCTCGCTCTTGCAAGACATTCGCAACAAGCCACTATCATCGAACGGTGCATGTGCCTGATGGATTCATCAACGCCCCCGTCTCCGTAGCGGCCGGAGTCGTCGCCGCCGGCGCCGTCGCCGTGAGCCTGCGCGGCGCCCGGCGCGAACTGGACGAACGGATCGCGCCACTCGCCGGTCTCGTGGCCGCGTTCATCTTCGCCGTGCAGATGCTGAACTTCCCGGTCGCCGCCGGGACCAGCGGACATCTGCTCGGCGGCGCGCTGGCCGCGATACTCGTGGGCCCCTACACAGGGGTGCTGTGCGTGTCCGTCGTCCTGCTCATGCAGGGCATCCTCTTCGCGGACGGCGGCCTCACCGCGCTCGGCGTGAACATCACGGTCATGGCCGTGACGACGACCGTCGTCGCCTACGCCGTCTTCCGCGGACTGGTGAAGGTGCTCCCCAGGAAGCGCCGTTCGGTCACCGTCGCCGCCTTCGTCGCCGCCGCGCTCTCCGTGCCGGCCGCCGCCCTCGTCTTCACGCTCGTCTACGCCGTCGGCGGCACGACGGACGTCCCGATCGGCCGGGTCCTCACCGCCATGGTCGGCGTGCACGTGCTGATCGGACTCGGCGAGGCCGCGATCACCGCGTTCACGGTCGGCGCCGTCATCGCCGTACGGCCGGATCTCGTGTACGGCGCCCGCGGCCTGCGCCAGAAGCTCCGGCTGCGGGTCGGCGGCGAGCTGGTGGACGCGACACCCGACCCCGAACCGGAACCCGCCCCCTCCCACCGCACGCGCAACGTCTGGCTCACCAGCCTCGCCGCCTCCCTCGTCCTCGCCGGCGGCGTCAGCTTCTACGCCTCCGCCAGCCCCGACGGCCTGGAGAAGGTCGCCGCCGACAAGGGCATCGACGCCAAGGCCGAGGGCCACGCCGTGGCCGACTCCCCGCTCGCCGACTACTCCGTCGAGGGCATCACCGACGGCCGGCTCTCCGGCGGCCTCGCCGGCGTGATCGGCGTCGGGGCCACGATCGTCGCCGGGACCGGCGTCTTCTGGGCGGTACGCAGGCGCCGTACCGACGAGGACACCCCGGCCGTCACCCCCCACGTGAGCGTCTGACATGGGCGCCGGGCACGCCCACCGGCTCTACCGGCACGCGCACTCCCCCGTGCACGCGCTGCCGCCGCACACCAAGCTCGCCGCCGCCTTCGCCTTCGTGATCGTGGTCGTCTCCACGCCCCGGGAGGCGGTGTGGGCCTTCGCGGTGTACGCCGTACTACTGGCGGGGGTGGCCCGAGCGGCCCAGGTGCCCGCCGCGTTCCTGCTCAAGCGGTTGCTGATCGAGATCCCCTTCGTCGCCTTCGCCGTGCTCATGCCGTTCGTGGCACAGGGCGAGCGGGTGGACGTGCTGGGCATGTCGCTCAGCATCAACGGCCTCTGGGGCGCCTGGAACGTGCTCGCCAAGGGCACCCTCGGCGTCGCCACCTCCGTACTCCTCGCCTCCACCACCGAACTGCGCGAACTCCTCCTCGGGCTGCAACGCCTCAAGCTCCCGCCGCTGCTCGTGCAGATCGCCTCGTTCATGATCCGGTACGGCGATGTCATCGCCGACGAGATGAGGCGGATGCGGATCGCCCGGGAGTCACGAGGCTTCGAGGCGAGCGGAGTCCGGCACTGGGGGGTGCTGGCGAAGTCCGCCGGGGCGCTGTTCATCCGGTCGTACGAACGGGGGGAACGCGTACATCTGGCCATGGTGAGCCGGGGGTACACCGGTTCCATGCCCGTCATCGACGAGGTGACCGCGTCCCGGGCGCAGTGGTCGTACGCCTTCGCCCTGCCCGTCGCCGCGCTCGCCGTCTGTCTGCTGGGATGGACCCTGTGACAACCACACCCGCACTCTCACCCTCACTTGAAGTGGCCGGGCTGGCCTACGCCTACCCCGACGGCCACCAGGCGCTCTTCGGCGTCGACTTCTCCGTCGGGCGCGGTGAGCGGGTCGCGCTGCTCGGGCCCAACGGGGCCGGCAAGACGACGCTCGTGCTGCACCTCAACGGCATCCTCACCGGCGGCGCGGGGACGGTCACCGTGGCCGGGATGCCCGTCGGCAAGCGGCACATGGCCGAGATCCGACGCAAGGTCGGAATCGTCTTCCAGGACCCCGACGACCAGCTCTTCATGCCGACCGTCCGCGAGGACGTCGCGTTCGGGCCCGCAGCCGCGGGGATGAAGGGCGAGGAGCTGGAGCGGCGCGTCCGCACCGCCCTCGACCTGGTCGGCATGGCGGACTTCGCCGGCCGCCCGCCGCACCATCTCTCCTTCGGGCAGCGGCGCCGGGTGGCGGTGGCGACAGTGCTCGCCATGGAGCCCGAGATCCTCGTCCTCGACGAGCCGTCCTCCAACCTCGACCCCGCCTCGCGCCGCGAACTGGCCGACATCCTGCGGTCGTTGGACGTCACCGTCCTCATGGTCACGCACGACCTGCCGTACGCCCTGGAGCTGTGCCCGCGTGCGCTGATCCTCAGCGAGGGCGTCATCGCCGCCGACGGACGCACCGGCGGCCTCCTGGCCGACGACGACCTGATGCGCGCCCACCGCCTGGAGCTGCCCTACGGGTTCGACCCGCGCTCCGTCTCCACCACCCGCACCACCTGACGGCGGGCGCGTGGACAATGGGCGCGTGATCGAACAAGAGGACGCGCACAACGACGCATACGATCCCGGGTCGCCGCGCCTCGACGACCAGTTGTGCTTCGCGCTGTACGCGGCCCAGCGCGCGGTGACCGCCGCCTACCGCCCGCTCCTGGAGGAGCTGGGCCTCACCTACCCGCAGTACCTCGTGCTGCTGGTCCTCTGGGAGCGCGGCGAGATGACCGTGAAGGAGCTGGGCACCGCCCTGTGCCTCGACTACGGCACGGTGTCGCCGCTGCTCAAGCGGCTGGAGGCGGCGGGACTCGTCCGCCGGGAGCGGTCGGTGCTGGACGAGCGGTCGGTGTCCGTCGGCGTCACCGGGCGGGGCGCGGAACTCCGGGAGCGCGCGGCGCGCGTACCGGGCGCGCTGCTCGCGGCGACGGAGCTGAGCGGGGGCGAGGTCGCACGGCTGCGGGGCGAGCTGTGGGCGCTGGCGCACCGGGCACAGGGGGCGGCGGAACGGTCCCGTTCGAGCTGGGGTGAGCCACTGACCTGAGGTTACCCAGGGTTCCCACCCCCGGGTGGCGAATACATCCCTACCAGCCGGTACCTTGTGCACGATGTAGTTGCGGTATTCGCAGTATCTACACATGTTCCTGTTGTCCGCTTTGGTGGAGGTTCTGCCGTGACTGACGCCGGTATCGACGTCGAGGCCCGTACCGAGGCCGGTACCGAGGCCCTTACCGAGACTCGTCCGGACACTCGCCCGACGAAGATCATGTACGTCGCCGAGGCCACCGCCCACGGCGGCCGGGACGGCGATGTCACCAGCCAGGACGGCCAGCTCGCACTGAAGGTGGCGATGCCGCCACAGCTGGGCGGCGACGGCAACGGCACCAACCCGGAGCAGCTGTTCGCGGCCGGTTACAGCTCCTGCTTCCACAACGCGCTGGTCCTGGTCGGCCGCCGCGAGGGCTACGACCTGACCGGTTCCACGGTCGCCGCGAAGGTCGGCATCGGCCCCAACAAGCAGCGCGGCTACGGCCTCGCGGTCGCCCTGAGCGTCTCGCTGCCGATCCTCGACCAGGACATCGCGGCCAAACTGGTGGACGCGGCGCACATGGTCTGCCCGTACTCCAACGCCACCCGCGACAACATCGATGTGACGATCATCCTGGGCTGAGCCTCCGGTTCCTCCCGGGCCGAGGAATCGAAGGCGGGTAGGGGCGCGTTACACCCGCGTGGACATGGCGGACTTGAACGTAGACGTGAACGGCACTGTGGCGGAGGGCTTCGAGCCGGTCCGGGACGCGTTCGCGGCGAACTTCGCGACCGGCGGCGAGCGCGGCGCCGCCGTCACCGTGTACCGGGACGGGCGCCGGGTCGTCGACCTGTGGGCCGGGGTACGGGACTTCGACGGGGACGCGGACGCCGGATCCGGGTCGGCGCCCTGGGAACACGGCACCGCGCAGATCGTGCGCTCGGCGACGAAGGGCGTCGCCGCCGCCGTACTCCTGATGCTGGCCGAGCGCGGCGAGCTGGACCTGGACGCTCCCGTGGGCGAGTACTGGCCGGAGTTCAAGGCGGCGGGCAAGGAACGCACCCTCGTACGGCACCTGCTCTCGCACCGTGCGGGCGTCCCGGTGCTCGACCGGCCCCTCACGCCGGTGCAGGCGGCCGACCCCGCACTCGGCGCCGCGGCGGTCGCCGCCCAGGCGCCGGCCTGGGAGCCGGGGACGGACCACGGGTACCACGCCCAGACGTACAGCTGGCTGACGGGCGAGCTGGTACGCCGGGTCAGCGGGCGCCCGATCGGTGACTGGGTCGCCACGGAGATCGCCGGGCCGGCCGGCCTCGACCTGTGGATCGGGCTGCCGGAGGCCCAGGCGGGGCGCGTGGGCCGGGTGGGCCGGGTCCAGACCCCGGAGACGGCGGGCCCGGGCCTCAGGACACGCCCCAAACGGTCCGTCGCCGACGCCTACGCCGACCCGGACTCCCTCACCAGCCGGGCCTTCGCCGCGATCACCCCGCTGCCCGACGAGAACGACCCCGCGTACCGGGCCGCCGCCCTCCCCGCCTCCAACGGCATCGCCACGGCCGACGGACTCGCCCGCTTCTACGCCTCCCTGATCGGCCAGGTCGACGGCGGAACCCGCCTGTTCACCCCGGCGACGGTCGAACTGGCCCGGCGCGAACAGTCGGCGGGCCCGGACCGCGTCCTGGTCATCGGCACCCGCTTCGGCCTCGGCTACATGCTCCACGGCAGCGCCTCGCCGCTCCTGACCCCCGGATCCTTCGGCCACCCGGGCAGAGGCGGCGCGCTCGGCTTCGCCGACCCCGACTCGGGCATCGCGTTCGGGTACGTGACGAACGGCTTCCGCAAGAGCGTGACGGCGGACGCACGGGCGCAGGCGTTGGTACGGGCGGTGCGGTCGGTGCCGGGAGTGATGGGGCCGGGGCTGTAGGGCGCGGCGTCCGTTGTGTGACGTTCGTCGCGATCGCCCCGGGTGAGGGATGCGCGCCCGCCCCCAGTCGTACGCTTCAAGAACCCCCGCACCGACCGCACCGACGCCAAGGAGTTGTCGTGCCCCATACCTCCGGCCGCCTCCGCCCCCACGGCAGCCGTTAACGGGCCACGGGCACGTTCCGATCATGCGCTGCTGTCTCTCCGCTCCCCTCGCCGCCCTGGCGGCGTTCCCCGCCCCCCGCGACCTCGTCCGATCCGGCGCGCTGCTCACGCCCGCCGTACTCCGGTCCGCGCTCGCCGCGCGCCGGGAACGCGTCACGCGCACGGACGTCGTGACGGCCCTCCACCTGGAGCTGGTCACGCTCACCGAGGACCGCGCCGTCATCACCTGGTACACGGCCGTGCCCGGCACCGACGACGGTTTCGGGCACCTGGTCCCCGCGGTCACCGAGGGCGAGGTCGTGTACGGCACCCACCCCGCCCACCTCGACCGCACGGCGTCGGAGGACCACCCGACCGCCCACCACCACGTCGAGCTGACGGACCTGGAGCCGGGCCAGACGTACTACTACCAGGCCCGTTCGCGCGGCCGGGCGGCCACACCGACCCCCCTGCACCTGGTGCGCGGCAACGCGGTCGGCACCTCGCTGCACGGCCTGGGCTCGCACGGCGGCCCGTACTCCTTCACGACCCCAGAGCCGCCTCCCGGCCGCCACCTCCTCTCCATCGCCCTCTGCAACGATCTGCACCTCGGCGAGACCACGGCGGGCCGGGTGGCCGGCGTGCCGATGCTGCGCGGGGTCTCGCAGCGGCCCGGCCTCGACCCGTACCCGGAGATCATGAGCCGGGCGATGGTCGAGGAGGCCCACCGGCGCGGGGCGGACGTCCTGCTGGCCGCCGGGGACATCTCGGCGGCCGGCGCACCCCGGGACCTGGCCGAGGCCCGCCGCATCCTGGACGGTTTCGGCACCCACGGACGGGACTACTTCGTCGTACGGGGCAACCACGACCGCCCCCGCCACCCCGACGACTCCTTCCGCGACGGATTCCTGGGCGGCCCCGACGGCCTCGGTTACTTCGCGCGCGACCTGGGCGGCCTGCGCCTGATCGGCCTGGACACCTACGAGAAGGACGGCAACGGCGGCGACGCGGGCGGGCTGAGCGCCGAGCAACTTGCCTGGCTTCAGGCCGACTTGAGGCGTGACCGGGACCAGCCGACGGTCGTCTTCGGCCATCACCCGCTCACCACAAGGGACTCGGTCTTCCCCATGGGCCGAGGTCAGCGCCTCGACCGCGGCCAGGCCCGCTCGATCGTCGACGCCTACGCCTCCTCCCCCGGCGTCTTCCTCCACCACGCGGGCCACACCCACCGCAACAAGCGCACGGTCCTGACGGGCGCGCCGCACGTCACCCAGCAGGAGGTCAGCGCGGTCAAGGACTACCCGGGCGGCTTCTGCCTGCTGCGCGTCCACACCGGCGGCTACGCCCTCAACTACTACAAGAACAGCAGCGTCCCGGCCCGCGCCTGGGTCGAACGCAGCCGCCTCACGGCAGGCGGCCTCTGGCCCCACCACGCCCTCGGCCGCTCGGTGACCGACCGCAACAGCATGCGCCTCCACGACCTGTCGGGCGTACGTGCTTACCTGCGGGCGTGACCCCGACGCCCTGAGCGAGCGCCTGCCGGAATCGCGGGTGCCCGTCCGGCGTTGGCCCCGACATGACCTCCGACCAGCGCACGATCACCAATCCGCCCGCCCTGCACGACCCGACACCCTTCGGGTACAGCCACGCGGTGTCGGCGCCCGGCGAAACCGTGTACATCGGCGGCCAGTACGCCTCCGACGCCACCGGCGCTCCCGTCCCCGGCGACTTCGCGGCCCAGGTGGACCTCGCCTTCGACCGGCTGCGCTCGGCCCTCGAAGGAGTCGGCCTCGGCTACGAACACGTCGTGCGGCTCGGCACGTTCATCGTCGGCCACGACCTGGACAAGCTGGAAACCCTCGGCAAGGCGCTGCACGCCCGCTTCGGCACGCGGCTCCCGGCGCAGACACTCAGCGGTGTCGCCTCGCTGGCCCTGCCGGGGATGCTCTTCGAGGTGGACGCGGTGGCGGTACGCCCTTAGGTCCCGATCGGCCGATCCCGATGTCACCACGGTGGTGGTGGAGCACCGGGACCGGCTCGGCCGGTACGACGGAGAGGCACAGGCGTTCAGCTCGCGGATGTACACCATGTGCCGAACGTGGTTGCCCGACTCCTTTCAGGCGCCGGAGATCAGCAGTTCCATGTCGCCCAGTACCACTTGCCCTTCATCGAACCGTCCGAGTTCGTCACCGGTGTGGCGATCTGGACGCCCGTGCTGCCCTGGCCGGGGTAGTACCAGAAGTAGTGGCCGTGCTTGCGCTTGCCGTAGTGGACCTCGAGCCAGCCCTCGGACTTCCGCCAGTACGGTGCGAACCAGTACCCGCCCGCCATGTGGGGCGGGATGGCGGCCCGGAGCGTGGTGCTCGCGCTGGTCGTCCTGCCGACCTCCCACTTCTCGGTCTGCGACTGACTGACGGACATACCCGCTTCGAGTTTGTCCTCGAAACCGACCGAGACCTCCACCTTCGTCTCCTGCTGGAAGGAGTACGAGGTGCTGCGGTCGGTCCGGAAGGCGATGTCGAAGCCCAGGTCTCTGGTGCCCGCGCAGTTGTAGACCGCGTTGCCGACCTGGCGCCGCTTGCCCAGCTGGGTCCATGCGTTGACCTCGTGGTACTGGCACAGGCTGGTTTTGCCGTGGTTGCAGTCCCAGATCACGTCGGGCCTGTCGTCGCCCCAGCCGGGGCTGCTGTTGGCGTTGGCCGTCCCCGTGGAGAGGGGGATCAGCGCGAGGGCGAGGGCCGATGTCAGTACGGCCATCCGGCGGCGGCCGGTCTTCCGGATCTTCATGGGTCGTTCTCCCGTCGGATTCCCCGGCCCGTTGATCGGGCCGGGCCGCCGCCCCGGCCGAGGGGGGAGTCGGGCCGGGGCGGCAACGGGTCGATCGTCATGGGGCCGGGAGTTGATCGGCCACCCTTTCCACCAGGTCAATCAATCGCCGCACACCCGGCGATACGGCACGTCACGCACGTACGTCCGCCACTGCGCCCGCGTCAGCTCGGCGCCGCCCGCTCGCGCGCACACCGACGCGACCGCCTTCGACGGCTCGATGGTGTAGCGCTGGAGGGGTACGTGCACGCTTCCCGCGTACACCGTGCCGCTGTCCGCGGCGAACGCCACCGAGTCGATCGCCTCGCCCCGCGTCGTCAGCGGGCCGCCGAGCGGCTGCTGGGTGGCGAGGTCCCACAGCTGGAGGCTTCCCGCCTCGCCGCCCACCGCCAGGGTGCGGCCGTCGGGGCTGACGGCGAGGGCGCTGACGGCCTCGGAGGTGTCGCCGGTGAGCGCGTCGGACAGGTCCTCCGCGAGCGCCGGGAAACGGTTCGGCAGGATTGCCTCCTGTTGCCGGAACTTTCCGTCCCACAGCGCCACCCGGCCCGTCTGGTCCCCGGCCGCGAACCGCGAACCGTCCGGAGCGAAGGCGAGAGCGCCGATCTCGTCGCCCTGGACCAGGTTCCGTGCGGTGGCCCTGCCGCCGGGCAGGGCCACCGTTCGGTTGTCGCCGACCAGGAGCCCGTCGTCGGGGCGGACGGCCAGGTGGCCGCTGGCCAGGGCCGGGAGCACCGCGGTCCGGCGGTGGTGTACGAGGTCCCAGGTCTCGTTGGTCAGCTCGCCGACAGCCGATGCGCGGGCGAGCTGCAGGGTGCGCGCGTCCGGGCCGAGAGCCATGGTGATCACGGCTCCGTCCGACGTGCGGGTGGCCAGGTCGAGCGTCGTGCGGACCCGGCCCTCGGTGACGTCCCAGACCGTGAGGCGCTGCGGGGACGCCGTCCTGCCGTCTGCCGAGACCGCGTAGGCGAGCGCCTTGCCCTCGGGATCGAACGCGAGGCGCGGGGAGACGTCCTCCGGGACGACCGGCTGGGTGGGATCGGAGGAGACGGGAAGCGGCGTGGGCGGCAGTGTCCGCAGCAGCCGCCCGGCGGGGGTCGTGTCGCGCAGCTCGAAGCGGTAGGTGTCGCCGGTGCGTCGCGCGGTGGCGAAGGTACGGCCGTCCGGGGCGATCAGCACGTCGTCCACCGGCCGGTCCTGCCAGGCGGATGTCACGACCGTCGCGACGTCCAGGGAGTGGACGGTGCCGGCCTCCAGATAGCGCAGCACCGGACGTGCGGGGTCCCAGGCAAGACCGCGGTACAGGTGCTGGTTGTCGAGGGAGTGCCGCAGCACCGGGGCGTCGACGCCCACCCGCCACACCCTGATCTCCTGACCGTCGGCGGTCGCCAGGAAGGTCCCGTCCTCACTGAGAGCGGCGTACTGCACCCCCGGGTCGGAGAGGTCCGCCAGCTGCTTCCCCGACCGGACGTCCCACAGGCGCACCCCGCTCGCGGTCACGGCGGCGAGCCGCTGCCCACCGCCGAGCATCAGCCATGACCACTCCCGGCCGCAGAGGTCGCCCGCGTCTTCCCAGCTCCCGTGCACCGTGCGCGCCTTCGGCAGGTCCCGCACCCGTACCGGGCCGCCTCCGCGGGGACAGACCGCGACCATCCGGCCGTCCGCGCTCGGCGCCGCCTCCGTGTCGTCCGACTCCGTCTCCCACAGCAGCTTCCCGTCCGCGGCCGAACGCACCTCCACCCGGGCGTTGTCCATGCTGCTCACCACGTACGTGCGTGCGGCGAAGCGGATGTAGGCCAACGCGGGCAGCCGGTCACCGAACCACCGTTCGGCCACCATGTCCCACAGCCGTACCCCGTCGTCCCCGGCGAACGCCAGCAGCCGCCCGTCCGGGCTCGCCTCGAGCACGGTGCCGTGCTCCGGCAGCCGCCCCTCGGCGATCCGCCGGTGCCGGGCCACGTCCCAGGTCCGCCACACCCGGCCCTCGACGCTGAGCAGCGTACGGCCGGAGTCGATCAGGTGGCGAGAGGGGCCGTCGCCCGGTGCCGGGTCGCCGAAGGCGTCCAGCTCCTGCTGGCCGAGGGAGCCCAGCAGGGCCCGCCGGGTCTCCGGCAGCTCGGCCACCCGCCAGGCGGCGACGCCCAGCAACTGCGCGGTGCGCGGGTCGGTCGTCCGCAGGGAGTCGGCGACGGTGGCGATGCGGCGGGCCGCGTCCTCGGTGCGGCGACGCTCGTTGTCCCGGCTCTGCGTCCAGGCGACCAGGCCCGCGACCAGCGCCACCGCGAGGACGGCCGACAGCACGCCCACCGCGGCCCGCGCCCGGCGCGTCGAGCGGGCGGCGGCCCGGCATTCGGCCTCGTGGGCCGCCAGCGCGGCGGTGAGGAACTCGCGTTCCGGCACGGTCAGGGAAGGGTCGTCCTCGTGATCGGCGAACAGCTCCGCCGCGCGGGCCAGGCGGGTGCCCCGGTACAGGGCGCCGGGGTCGCGGTCGTGCTCCAGCCAGACGCGGGCCGCCTCGGTCAGCCGCCGGTGGTGGCGCAGCCGCTCGCGGTCCTCCTCGATCCAGCCGTGCAGTCGCGGCCAGCATCTGATCAGCGCCTCGTGGGCGAGCTGGGCGCCCTCCTCGTCGACGGTCAGCAGCCGGGCGCGGGCCAGCCGCTCCACCACCGACGTCACGTCGGGGGACGCCCACTCCTCCCGCTCGGTCCGGGTCAGTGGGCGCCGGGTGTCGGGGGTGCCCTGACCTGGCTCGACCATCCGCAGCAGCAACCGCCGGGCGGCCGCCGCCTGGGGTGCGGTCAGCTGCCCGTACGCCTCCTCGGCGCTCGCCGCGATGGCGCCGTGCACGCCGCCCGCCGCCTGGTACGCGCCCAGAGTCAGCATCCGGCCCTTGCGGCGCCGCCACGTTTCGAGGAGCGCGTGCGAGAGCATCGGCAGCCCGCCGGGCTCGTCGAGGACCTCCTCCACGATCCGCGCGGTCAGCTCACGTTCCACCAGGAGCCCGGCCTCCTGCGCCGGCTTGACGACCGCCTCCCGCAGCTCGTCCGCCGTCATGGGGCCGACCAGCAGTCCGGTGCCGTTCAGCGCGTCGGCCAGCTCCCGGTGCTCGCCGCAGCGGGGGTAGAAGTCGGCCCGTACGGCGATGAGGACCCGCAGTCGGCTGCCGGGGTCGCGGGTGGCGAGCAGCAGCTCGATGAACCGGGCCCGTTCGGTCCGGTCCCGGCACAGGGTGAAGACCTCCTCGAACTGGTCGACCACCACCCAGCTCTCCGGCTCGTCCGCCGCCGGGGCCAGCAGATGGGCGTACGTGGTGGCGGGCCGGTCCCCGGGAGTCAGCACCCGCAGCGCTGCGGGGCGGCCCCGGTCCGCGATCTCCCGCTGGAGCCGGGGGATCAGCCCGGCCCGCAGCAGCGAGGACTTCCCGCTGCCGGAGGCGCCGATCACCGCGGCGAACCGGTGCGCGCACACCAGCTGGAGCAGCTCCTGCGCCAGCCGGTCCCGGCCGAAGAACAGCCCCTGGTCGGCCGGCTCGAACCGGGCGAGACCCCGGTACGGCGGTGTCGCGTTCGCATCGTCCTCGCGGGCCGTCCCCGCCGCCTCCGCCTCGGCCTCCTTCCACTTGAGCTCCCACTCGGCCGGGTCGCCGCCGCAGGCCCGTACATACCCCTGGACGACGGCGAGGGACGGCAGCCGTTCGCCGGCGGCGGCCTGGGACAACGTGGTGCCGGAGAAGCCCGCGGTCTCGGCCATCGCCCGATATGAGGGGGTTCCCGCGTTCCTGCGCAGCTTCCGCAGCTCGTGCGCGAGGCGCGGCACAGGACCGGCGATCGGGTCCAGCGGTCTCTCCGGACGGCCCACGCGCGTACCTCCACACAGCTGACGAAAGTGACATCGGGAGCGATGAAGATACAAGCCGTCCGGTAACGCCCCGGTTGCCCACGCGTGACAGGCAGGCGTTGCGGTGTGTGACATCGATCAATTCCCTTTCGCCCGCGGGATTGACCGACCTGACAAAAGGGGCGTGCCAATCAATGTCGCGGTTGCGAACGTCGGTGACGACAAGGCCGGATTCCGGCACGCCGAGCAACTGGAGGACAGCGCATGTCCCACTCAGACGTGATGACGCTCCCCGTAGAGGAAGCGCAGCGGCCGACGGCAGAGACACTGCGGCGCCGAACAGGCAGACGCACCGTCGGATCGATCGTGGCCACGGTCGTGCTGTCGGTCTTCGCCACCCTGCTCGGCCCGCTCGGCATGGTGTCGAGCGCGAACGCGGCGCAGGACGGCGACCCCATCGCCACATGGAAGATCGGCGACGTCAACAGTTACGCCGCCTTCATCAACCAGATCCGCAGGACGGTGAACGTCGGAGAGTCCAGTGTCACGGGCACCGGACGCCAGGTGTTCCACACCTCGGGCAACCCGAACCGCGAGACGTACATCACCGTCAGGGTCGAGCGGTCGGACAGCAACCGGTCCGTGCGGCTGCGACTGCGCGCCAGCAACCTGTACCTCGTGGGCTGGTGGCGCAACTCCCACGAGCGTGACCAGTACGTCTCGGTGGACAGGACGCAGACGCAGCCGCCGGTCAACGGTGCGCACGAGGAGCGGCCCGGGGTGTCCGCGCCGTTCGGTGAGAGCTACACGGCGATCGAGCGGGAGACCGGAGTGAACAGCGACCGCGGCCACATCCAGTACAGCCACGGGATCCTCAACGAGACGGTGGAGACGCTGATCCGCGCGGACCGCAGGAGCACCCGGGACCAGGCCGGCGCCTTCCTGAGGATGACCCAGGCCGTCTCGGAGGCCGCCCGCTTCCGGCCCATCTCCGAGTACATGACCGCCGCCCAGCGGGACCACGTGGCTGCCAGCGCCATGCCGGGCTACTACGTCTCGATGGAGAACCGTTGGAGCGAGTTCAGCAGGCGCTTCAACCAGATCCAGAAGGAGACCAAGAAGAACCCGCACTACCAGGACCCGCAGCCGCTGCGGCAGTACGTGTGGCTGCGGAGTGCCGACACGGGGCGTCGGGAGTTGGAGGACTACGTCTTCAACACCGCGGTCTCCTACGCGATGTATCTGCTCATGACCGCCCTCCAGCCCGTCACCAAGTAAGCCGCCGAGCGGACCGACCGCACCGGGCCCCGTTCCGGCGGCCGGCCCGGCAGCCGCGACAGTCCCGGCGGGACACATCCCTGTCCCGCCGGGACTATCGCGGTGCGATGGCTTTGAGCCAGTCCTCGACGGCGACGACATCCGCCCACTGCGGGAACAGCCTCTCGGTGAGCATCGTGTGCACCTCGGGGTCGGTGTCGAGGCAGGCGTCGGCCAGGACGGTGAGACCGAAGTCCAGATCGACGGCGTGCCACAGGGTGGACAGCACCACGGCGCTGGTGGCGATGCCGGTGAGCACGAGGCTGTCGATGTCGCGAGCCCTGAGTACCAGGTCGAGGTCGCTGCCCGAGAAGGCGCTCCCCCGCCTCTTGGTGACCACCACGTCGCCCTGCTGGGGCGCGATGTCGTCGTGGATCTCGGCGCCAGGGGCCCCCTCGGTGAACAGGCCGGCCCGCACGGCGTTCACCATCGCCCTGTTGCGAGGGCTGACCTCCGGATCACCCGGCCGTAATCCCATCCGCACGTAGATCACGGGGATGCCGGCCGCCCGGGCTCCGTCGATCGCTCTGCGCAGGCGGGGCAGATATCCGGAACCGTCGTCGGCGATGGCCACGACGTCCCGTTGGACGTCCATCACCAGAAGCGCGCTGTTCGCCATGCTTGCCGTCCCTTCTCCGTCGGGAATTCCGATGGGAATTCCCGACGGGAAACAAGAGCGAGTCTGGTGGATCAACATGGCCGCGGTGGAGGTTTCCCCTACCCGGCGTGCAGCATCAGCCCGATCCCGACGACGAGCAGCCCGGCCGCGGCGACCCTGGGCACCCCGAACCGCTCCTTGAAGAACACGGCGCCGATCGCCGCGCCCACGATGATCGACGATTCCCTGAGCGCCGCGACGGGGGCGAGTTCCGCCCGGGTCTGCGCCCACAGAACCAGGCCGTACGCCGCGACGGACAGCGCGCCGCCGAGGAGCCCGACGGCGGCGAACGGCCGTACGATCGCGAGGAATTGGCCCCGCCACCGGTACAACGCGAAGGCGGGGATGGCGATGCCCTCCAGGGCCATCAGCCAGGCGATGTAGGCGAGCGAGGAGCCCGAGGCCCGTACGCCCAGCCCGTCGACGACGGTGTACGCGGCGATGGTCAGCCCGGTCGCCAACGCGGCCCCGATCGCCGCCCAGTTGGGCCGCCGTCCGCGCAGGCCCCACAGCGCGACGCCGGTAAGTCCCGCACAGGACACGGCGATTCCGGCCGCCGCCCACCCGTTCGGCACCTCATGGGCGAACACGGCGGCGAGCACGGTGACGACGAGGGGCGCGGTGCCGCGCGCGATCGGATACGCCTGCCCGAAGTCGCCGAGCCGGAACGACCGCATGAGCAGCACGTAGTACGCGATGTGGATGAGGGCCGACGCGACGAGATACGGCCACGCCCCGGCAGCGGGAAGCGGCAGAAACGGAGCCACGACCAGCCCGATCAGCATTCCGCCGCCCGCGATGAGCGTGAACCCGACCAGCTTGTCGGTGATGCGGTGCGCGAGCGCGTTCCAGCAGGCGTGCGTGACGGCGGCGAGCAGTACGGCGGCGGTGACCGTCGGGGTCACGAAGCCGCCGACTCGCGTACGTCCACGAGAGTCGCGCCGGCGTGGGTGATCAGGGCCTTCGGCTCCATGGGGAACACGGTGTACGGGGTACCGGCGGCGGCCCAGACGACGTCGTGCTCCAGCAGCGAACGGTCCGCGAGCACCCGGGTCCTGGTCCGGTGCCCGAAGGGCGGCACGCCCCCGATGGCGTACCCGGTGGTCTCCCGTACGACGTCCACCTTGGCGCGGGTGACCTTCGCGGCCATGAGTTCGCGCCGGACGAGCTCGACGTCGACGCGGGAGGCGCCGTCCATGAGGACGAGCACGGGGACTCCGTCGGCGGAGAAGATCAGCGACTTGCAGATCTGGCTCAGCTCACACCCGATCGCGGCGGCGGCCTCGGCGGCGGTACGGGTCTCGTCCGGGAACCGGCGGATACGGGAGCGGAGTTCGCTGAGACCCAGCTCATCGAGGGCCTCGGCGAAACGGGAGGACGTGGTCATGCCCGGCACGCTAGCTGGCGGACAGATGCGTGACGAACGAATTCCAGGTGGCGGGGGCGAGGGTGAGGTGCGGAGTGTGGGCGGGGGTGGGGGTCTTGGAGTCCCGGACTCGGCATCACCTGGAGCAAGACGTTCCGCAATTGCCCCACTTCCAGCAGGTGTTCGAGTTGCCGCCGTAGAACCATCCTCCCTCCGATCGGCCGCTCGAGCGTCACCTGTTCCTGGATGAAGCTGAACGTAGGTGTGGGCTCCCGCTCGAAGACCGACTTCCGGGTCATGCGCGCGGCGACTTCCCGTTCCACCTCGCCGGGAGAGAGCAGGGGTTGGTGTGTCCCGAACAGCGCCTTGGCGAACTCCGGCGTCTGCAACAGACCGTGGATGTTGTGGTTGCTGTACAGCAACATCTCCACCGCCCGCGCCTCCAACTCCTTCAGCGCCCGCACCTTCTTCGGGTACTGCGCGTCCTCCACGTACTTCCGCATGGCGGTAATCGCGCCCCGCGCGTTCACCAACTCGTCGGCGCTGTAGAGGAATTCGACCCGGGGAATCCGTGCCCCGCGTTCGACCTTCCGGATCAGGTCCTCGCCGTACCGCATGGCCGCCCCGAAGTCGGCCACCGACATTCCGGCGGCCTCCCTGTGGAACTTGATCACGCCGCCCACGACCTCGATCATCGGCGCCATCTCGTCGCCGGGCTCGATCGCCCAGCCCACCTCGTCCACGTCTTCGCTCATACCCACCTCCAACGGCGACCCGTACCCGAACGGCACCGCGGACAGCCGGGACAGACAGGACAGACGGTGGGGCATCACCCACAAGGGTGATCTTCACCCGAACGGCCGCGTTTCGGAACATGCCTGAGTCATATGCTCGCCGCCGTTCGTCACGAAAGGACCGATGTCACCACTATGGTCAGTTCCTCGCACGAGGCGATGCACCGGATCTTCCGGCAGGAACCCGGGCTCTTCGCCCGCGTCGCCCGCAAGCTCGACATCCCGGCGTTCGGAACACCGATCTCCGTCACCGAACTCCCGACCGACCTCACCGAGAACCACCCCGTGGAGCGGCGGGTGGACACACTGTTACAGATCGACGAAGCGGACGGCAGCTACATCCTGGCCGTCGAGGCACAGGGGAAACCCAATGATTCCAAGCACGCCACGTGGGCGTACTACATGACCTTCGCTCAGGAGAAGTACAAGCTCCCGCCGCTGCTCCTCGTCATCTGCAAGAACCAGCGGACCGCCGACTGGGCCGCCCGCCCCGTGAAGTTCGGCCCGCCGCAATGGCAAGGTCTAGCGCTGCAACCTCTGGTCGTCGGGCCACGGGACATCCCCGCCGTCGAATCACTGGACGAAGCCACCCGCGATGTCCCCATGGCCGTACTGTCCGCCATTCTGCACTCCGAGGAACGGTCGGTCGATGGCACACTGAAGGTACTGGCAGCGGCCTTGAAGGCCATGGAGGCCCGCGACCCGGACAGGGCGGGACTCTTCGAGGAATTCACCAACCAGGGCCTGGACAAGACCAAGGCCTTCGAGATCTGGAGGCAACTCTTGACCACCGAAACCTCGTTCTTCACGTCGTCACTGTCGCAGGAACTCCGCGCCGAAGGGGAGGTCCGCAGGGCTACCACCAACCTCCTTGAGCTCCTCGAAGGCCGTGGCATTCCCGTCTCCGACGCCGACCGCGAGCAGATCACCTCGTGCGACGACCTCGACACCCTTGGTCGCTGGTTCCGTCGCGCCATCACCGCAGCCTCCACCGCCGAGGTGTTCGCCTGAGTACCAGTCGGTGCCGAGTACACGTCCTCGACAGGCCGGATCCGTTCGTCGGTCTGGGCGGCAGGAAAGAAAGAAGCCGGTGAGGGCTCCCCGTCCCCACGGGGCCCTCACCGGCCGGCTTTCTTCAGACGCGGTACGTCAGACTCGTACGAGCTCCCGGTCCTCGTCCTTCGGGCGGCTGTCGTCGTCCAGGGTGCGCAGGCTCTCGCCCTCCACGTCGACGTTGGGGAGTACGCGGTCCAGCCACTTCGGGAGCCACCAGGCCCGCTTGCCCAGCAGGGCCAGTACCGCCGGGACGATCGCCATGCGGACCACGAACGCGTCGAAGAAGACCGCGATCGCCAGGCCGAAGCCGAAGAGCTTGATCATCGACTCGCTGGAGCTGATGAAGCCGCCGAAGACGGCCATCATGATGATCGCGGCGGCGACCACGACCCGGGCGCTGTGCCTGAAGCCGGTCACCACGGCATCCGACGGCGACTCGCCGTGGACGTACGCCTCCCGCATGCGGGTCACGAGGAACACCTCGTAGTCCATCGCGAGACCGAAGACCACGCCGACCATGAAGATCGGCACCATGGACATGATCGGGCCGGTCTCGTCGACGCCGAGCAGGCCGCTCAGCCAGCCCCACTGGAAGACGGCGACCACCGCGCCGAGCGCGGCGAGGACGCTGAGCAGGAACCCCAGGGCCGCCTTGAGCGGGACCAGGATGGAGCGGAAGACCAGGATCAGGAGGAGGAAGGCGAGGCCGACCACCAGGCCCAGGTAGGGGATCAGCGCGTCGTTGAGCTTCTGCGAGAAGTCGATGTTCATCGCGGTGGTGCCCGTGACCAGTACCGTCGCGCCGGTCTCGGCCCTGACGTCGGCGCTCTGGTCGCGGATCGCGTGCACCAGGTCCTCGGTCTGGACCGAGGACGGCTTGGAGTTCGGGATCACGGTGATCGTCGCGGTGTCGCCGGCCTTGTTGAAGGCGGCCGGGGCGACCGTGACGACGTCCTTGAGGCCCTTGATCCGGTCGGCCAGCTTGTCGACGCCGGCCTGGGGGTCGGTGGTGCCCCGGGCGTCGTAGACGACCATCAGGGGACCGTTGAAGCCGGGGCCGAAGCCCTCCGACAGCAGGTCGTACGCCCTGCGCTGGGTCGTGGACGTCGGCTGCGAGCCGTCGTCGGGCAGGCCCAGCTCCAGCTGGGTGACCGGGAGCGCGATCGCTCCCAGACCGAGCACACTGAACATCAGTACGGCGACCGGCCGGCGGATGACGAAGCGCGCCCACCGGGTACCCATGTTGGGTCCGACCGGCTTGACCTGGCCGTTCGTCTCGCTCTTGCCCGTATCCCCCGTCTCGCCCTTCTTCTCCTTCTTCGCCTTCTTGCTCTTCTTCTGGCCCGCCGGCTGGACCTTGCGGCCGGCGTATCCGAGCAGTGCCGGGATCAGGGTCAGCGCGATGAGTACGGCGACCACGACCGTGCCGGACGCCGCGAGGCCCATCTTGGTCAGCATCGGGACGTTGACGACCGCGAGGCCCGCCAAGGCGATCACGACGGTGAGGCCCGCGAAGACCACCGCCGAGCCGGCGGTGCCGGTGGCGCGGCCGGCCGCCTCCTCGCGGTCGCGGCCGTCGGCCAGCTCGCCGCGGTAGCGGGAGACGATGAACAGCGCGTAGTCGATACCGACCGCGAGGCCGATCATCAGCGCGAGCGTGGAGGTGGTGTCGCCGAGGTCGAGCGCGTTGGCGAGGGCGGAGATGGTGGCGCCGGCGATACCGACGCCGATGATCGCCGTCAGCAGCGGCAGTCCGGCCGCGACCAGCGAGCCCAGGGTGATGACGAGGACGATCGCGGCGATGGCGATGCCGACGGCCTCACCGATCGCCCCCGGCTCGGACGCCGCCTGCAGCGCGTCACCCCCGACGTCGACGGTCAGCCCGGTGACCCGGGCCTGGTCGCCGGCCTTCTCCAGGGCGTCCTTGGTCGAGTCCGCGAGTTCCATGCCGGGGAGCTTGTACTTCACCGACGTGTAGGCGACCGTCCCGTCCTTGCTCACGGCGTTCGTCGTGAACGGGTCGGTGACGGAGACGACTTCGGAGCCGTCGCCCAGCTGCTTGACGGTCTTCGTCACGGTCGCCCTGTTGGCGGCGTCCGTCATCTTCTGGCCCTCGGGCGCCTTGAAGACCATGCGCCCGGTCGCTCCGTCGGCGCTGGCGCCGGGGAAACGCTGTTCCAGCAGGTCGAAGGCCTTCTGGGCCTCCGTACCCGGAATGGAGAAGGAGGTGGTGCCCGCGGCGGGCGCGCTGGCCGCGCCGACTCCCGCGAGCGTCAGCAGCGCCACCCATATCAGGGCGACGAAATGCCGTCGCCTGAAGGCGAGCCGGCCGAGTTTGTAGAGGAACGTGGCCACGAGGGGCGTACTCCCGGTCAGGTCGTTGAACAGCAACAGGGCAGGGTTGATCGGCCTGTTGGGGCGCAGGAGTGATCAGCCCGACGACGTGAGCGGACGCGTCAGGTGCAAGTCACGTACGAGTCAGGTGCAAGGTGGGGTAACAAGTGGGGTTGTTCAAGGGCTGGTTCGGAGACGGGCTGCCCTACGTGACCGGTACGCCGAGGGCGGGGAGCACCACGGCGTCGATGTAGTCACGCAAGTAGGCCTGGGTCGGGGGCCGTTCGTCGATGAGCGAGCGCGCGATGAAGCCGCCGATCATCATGTGCAGCACATAACCCATCGCCGGGTTGTCCGCGCTGACCTCACCCCGGTCGACAGCCCGCTCCAGCACCTTGCGGAACTCGGCCATCTCGGGCTCGATGAGCAGTTCCCGAAGTGCTTTGAGGAGATCGGGGTTTCCGTGGACCGCCATGCCCAGAGCCCGCATCAGCGCGGAGGTCTGTTCCATGGCGCAGTCGTCCTCGCGGAGCAGCAGGGTGTGGAAGTCGCCGCGCAGGGACCCGGTGTCGACATCAGCGATGGCGCCGCCACCCGGCTTGAAGTGCCGCAGCGCTCTGACCACCAGTTCGGCCTTGCCGCCCCACTGGCGGTAGAGCGTGGCCTTGCTGGACTTCGTACGGGCGGCGACGGCGTCCATGGTGAGGGCCTCGTAACCGACTTCCCGGAGCAGGTCGAGCGTGGCGCCGTACAGCTCGGCCTCGCGCTCGGGCGTGATCCGACTACGACGCGCCGTTGCGACCTCGGTCATGTCACTCACCCTTTCCTGTTCCGGTTTCGGACGACACCGTTTCGTACGGCTCCGCCCTACGTCAATGAACATACCCCGAGAACCATAGAAACGAAACCGTTTCGTACGTGTCCTCGCTCACGGGCCGCGTTCACTCGTATCCATGTTCCCGATATTTCACAAGTTGCCCGGTCCCGATTCCCGGAAAAGCATGGGGAGGTGAGCTATCTGCGTCTGCCCCACCTCAGCGGTGACCTGCTGTGCTTCGTCGCCGAGGACGATCTCTGGCTCGCCCGCCTCGACGGGGACGGAGGGCCGGGGTCGTCAGGGACCGACGGCCGTGCCTGGCGGCTCACCGTCGACCGTACGAAGGTCGGGCACCCTCGTTTCTCGCCCGACGGCCGGCACATCGCGTACACGAGCTGGCGCAGTCTCGTGCCCGAGATCAACCGGGTGCCGGTGGACGGCGGCCCCGCGCGGCGGCTCACCTACTGGGGCAGCGCCGACACCCAGGTCTGCGGCTGGTCGCCGGACGGCGACATCCTCGCCGTCGCCTCCCACGGCCAGCCCTTCTCCTACTTCACCTGGGCCTACAGCGTCCCGGCGGGCGGCGGCCCCGGCGGCCGGCTCCCCTGGGGTCCCGTCTCCGACATCCAGGTGGCGGACATCGCCGGGGAACGCAAGACCCTCCTCCTCACGGGCACCCCGCCCCAT
Source organism: Streptomyces kryoterrae (assembly GCF_054072135.1). Lineage (NCBI taxonomy): Bacteria > Bacillati > Actinomycetota > Actinomycetes > Kitasatosporales > Streptomycetaceae > Streptomyces > Streptomyces kryoterrae. The sequence continues at coordinate 4,217,552 of NZ_CM133358.1, forward strand.
GAACCGGCCGCCTGGAAACGCTACCGGGGCGGCGCGACCGGCCGCCTCTGGCTGCACGGCGAGCGGCTGCTCCCCGATCTCGACGGCCATCTGCACTCCCCCATGTTCGTCGGCGACCGCATCGCCTTCCTCTCCGACCACGAGGGCGTCGGCAACCTGTACTCGTGCGCGTACGACGGTTCCGGCCTGCGCCGCCACACCGACCACGACGCCTTCTACGCCCGGCACGCCTCCAGCGACGGCACCCGGGTCGTGTACCAGTGCGCGGGCGACCTGTGGATCGTCGACGACCTCGCCGCCGACTCCGTCCCCCGGCGCCTCGACGTACGGCTCGGCGGGCCGCGCGCCGGCCGTCGTACGTACCAGGTGCCCGCCGCGCAGCACGTCGACGGCATCTCGGTCGACGAGACGGGCCGCGCGAGCGCCGTCGTCGTACGCGGCAGCCTGTACTGGCTGACGCACCGGGACGGCCCGGCCCGGACCATCACCGACACTCCCGGCGTACGCGTCCGGCTGCCCGAGATGCTCGGCTCGGGCGGGCAGGTCGCCTACGTCACGGACGCCGAGGGCGAGGACGCGATCGAGATCGCCTACCTGCCCAGGGCCAGCGGAGAGCGGGTGCCGAGGCGGCTGGCGTCGGGCGAGCTGGGCCGGGTACGGGAACTGGTGTCCGACCCGGCGGGCGAACGCCTCGCCATCGCCGCCCACGACGGCCGGCTCCTGCTGATCGATGCCGCCGAAGAGTCGAACGGGGAGGTCACCGAGCTGATCTGCTCCCTCAACGGGCCGGTCACGGACCTCGCCTTCTCCCCCGACGGCGCCTGGCTGACCTGGTCGCACCCCGGCATCGGCCGCTCCCTGCGCCAGATCAAGATGGCGCGCATAAAGGACCGCCTGATCGTCGACGTCACCAACGGCCGCTTCGAGGACGAGAACCCGGTCTTCACCAGGGACGGCCGCTATCTCGCCTTCCTCTCCTGGCGCGGCTTCGACCCGGTGTACGACGTCCACACCGGCGACCTCTCCTTCCCGCTCGGCTGCCGCCCCTATCTCGTCCCGCTCTCCTCCGCCACCCCCTCCCCCTTCGCCCTCTCCCCCGACGGCCGCCCGGCCGCCGGTGGCCTGGACCCGGCCGAGGACGAGGGCGCCGACGGCACGGTGACCGTCGAGGCCGAGGGCCTGGAGAGCCGGGTGACGCCCTTCCCGGTCGCCGCCTCCAAGTACTCGGCGCTGTATCCGGTCGCGGGCGGCGGCCTGGTGTGGCTGCGCTGGCCGATCTCGGGCGCACTGGGCGAGACGTTCGCCAACCCGGCCGACACGAGCGGCCGGCCGACACTCGAACACTTCAACATCAGCAAGGGCAAGAAGTCCGAACTCGTCGACCACCTCGACTGGTTCGCGGTCAGCGGCGACGCCTCACGACTGGTCGTCGTGGACGAGGACGAGCTGCGCGCGGTGCCCTCCACCGACCCGGGCGACGGCGACACGACCGTCTGGATCGACCTGCGCCGGGTCCTCCACGAGGTCGACCCCCCGGCGGAATGGCGTCAGTCGTACGAGGAGGCGGGCCGTCTGATCCGCGCCTACTTCTGGGAACCCCGGATGTGCGGCATCGACTGGGACGCGGTGCTGGAGCAGTACCGCCCGCTGGTCGAACGGGTCGCGTCCCCCGACGAGTTCGCGGACCTGCTGCGCGAGGTCCTGGGCGAGCTGGGCACGTCCCACGCCTACGTGACAGCCGCCCGCCGCAACGAGGGCCCGCCCCACTACCAGCGCAGGCAGGGTTTGCTGGGCGCAAACTTCGTTCGCAGGGAAGGTGGTTGGATGCTTGACCGGATCCTCCCCGGCGACTCCTCCGACTCCAAGGCGCGCTCCCCGCTGGCTGGTTCGGGCATCCGGGAGGGCGCGCTGCTCACCCATGTGGACGGCCGCCCGGTGGACCCGGTGACGGGCCCGTTCCCGTTGCTCGCGGGAGCGGGCGGTACGACGGTGGAGCTGACGTTCACCGCGGCGGAGGATGGTCCGGCCGAGGGCGCGGGCCGGGCGCGGAGGGTCGCGGTGGTCCCCCTCGTCGACGAACGTCCGTTGCGGTATCAGGACTGGGTGGCCAAACGCCGTGAAGTGGTACGGGAGTTGAGCGGCGGGCGGTGCGGTTACCTGCACATCCCCGACATGGGCGGCTCGGGCTGGGCCCAGTTCAACCGCGACCTGCGCATGGAGGTGTCGAGGCCCGCCCTCATCGTCGACGTGCGCGGCAACGCGGGCGGCCACATCAGCGAGCTGGTGGTGGAGAAGCTGACGCGCACGATCCTGGGCTGGGACCTGACACGCAACGCCCAGCCGGTCTCGTACGCCTCGAACGCCCCCCGGGGGCCGGTGGTCGCCCTCGCCGACGAGGCGACGTCCTCCGACGGCGACATGATCACGGCCGCCTTCAAACTGCTGAGACTCGGCCCGGTGGTGGGTCAACGGACCTGGGGCGGAGTGGTCGGCATGACCGGCCGCCACCTCCTGGGCGACGGCACGGTGATCACGGTCCCGATGAACGCGGCCTGGTTCGACACCTACGGCTGGACAGTGGAGAACCAGGGCGTCGCCCCGGACCTGGAGGTCCTGCGCACCCCCCTCGACTGGGCAGAGGGCCGCCACGTCGAAACGGACGACGCCATCAGACTGGCCCTGGCCCTGCTGGAGACCCACCCCGCGGCAACCCCGCCGACCTACGACGAGGTCCCCAACAGGGCGAGACCCCAACTCCCCCCGCGTTCACATACCTAGGAAGCACGGGGAACCGCCACAACAAAACGCAGGGTGCCCTCAAAAAAACGCAGGGTGCCCTCGAAAACAGAGGGCACCCCACGTCAACCGCTTCGCTCAAGCAGGACTACGCCTCGTGGTCCCTGCTGAGCCGCTCCGCTTCCTCGCGCATCGCCCGCTCCGTGTCCTCGTCACGAGGACGCCCCCGCTCCGGAGTCTCCTGGCCCTGCTTGCCCGGCCGGCCCTCCTGGCGCTGGCCCTGCCGGTCCTGCTGACCCTGCTGACCCTTCCGGGTCTGCTCCATCTTCTCCTTGGCCTGGCGGGCCTTGTCCTGCATCTCGTCCTTCATGCCCATGTGGGTTCACTCCCGTAAGTGGGTGAGGGGATGGGGGCTCGACCAGATTTGCACGCCAGGACAACGCACGCATTTCGATCAGTCACGTTCAGTCACCGACCGCGTCCGACCCCCGCCCGGCCCCCGCGCCCCGGGCCTCCTCGTCGGCCACGCCACCCGCGCCCACGAGCCCGGTGCCCATCCCCTGCAACCGCCCCGAGTACCGCCCGACCTCCCGCTGCCCCACCGCACCGATCAGCCCCGGCAGATACCCCCGTACCCCCTGCATCCCGCGCAGCCACCCCTGCCCGTACACATGGCTGGACCGTCGCTCGATCCCCGCCACGAGCCGGTCGACGGCGGGCCCCAGCGGATACGTCTTGCCGGCCGGCCACGGCAGCCGCTGCCGCAACTCCCGCATGACGTCGTCCTGGTCGGCCCCGCGCACCATGTCGGTGTCGGTCCACGACAGATACGCGACCCCCACCCGGACGCCCTTGTACCCGACCTCGGCCCGCAGACAGTGCGCGTACGCCTCGACGCCGGCCTTGGACGCGCAGTACGCCGTCATCATCGGCGCCGGGGTGAGGGCGGCCAGGGACGCGATCTGCAGGAGATACCCCCGGCTCTCCGTCAGCACCGGCAGAAACGCCCGCGCGGTCACCGCCGACCCGATCAGGTTGACCTCGATGACCCGCCGCCACGACTCCGGATCGGAGTCCACGAAGGGCCCGCCGCTCGCGACCCCGGCGTTGGCCACGACGATGTCGACCTTCCCGAACCGCTCCTTGACCTCCTCCGCCACCCGGGACATCGCCCCGTGATCGGTGACGTCGGCGTACCAGTACGCGCTGTCGGTGTGCAGCCGTTCCGAGACCTGCTTGAGCTCGCCGGCCTCCAGCCCCACCAGCGCGACCCTGGCCCCGCGAGCGGAGAGCTTGCGCGCGAGCAGCTCACCGACCCCCCGAGCCGCCCCTGTGACGACAGCTACCTGTCCGTCCAGACCGACCTTGCTCATGCGCTCTCCTCGATAGGTACGCCGCCGTCGACACGGACACCGCTGTCGACCTGAGTGCCCTCAGACCCCAACTTCCCGCATACGGAGACGAGTTCACGGATCGCCCCGGTGAACGCCCCCGGCGCCTCGACCGGCGCCATGTGCCCGGCCCCGGCCAGCTCGGTCACACCGTGACACCGGGGCAGTATGGCGGCCAGTGCCCGCGCGTGAACGGGCGGGGTGAGCCGATCGGCCGTACCGACGACGACAACGGCCGGAACCGTCAACTCCCGCGCCTGAGCGTCGAGTTGTACCCCGTCCAGTACCCGCGCCCACGCGTACCGCACCTTGCGCGGGCACGCGTGCACGATCCGGGCGCACGCCTCGACCATCGCGGGCGACGAACGGGCGCCCATCGTCGCGTACTTGAGGATGCGCCGGGAGACCGGCGTGACCGGCCCCATCGGGGCGCGTGAGCTGAGGATCCGCCGGGTGAGCCAGGTGCGCAGCCGCCCGGCACGCATCGGGAGGACCAGCGATTCGGCGACAAGCCGCGAACTGCCGGTACTGCACAGCAGTACGGCCGCCGCGTGCTCCCGGAACCCGGGCCGCGCGGACGCGGCAAGCACCGTCATCCCGCCCATGGAGTGCCCCACGACCACGGCTTTCTCACCGGGCGCGAGGGTGGCCGCGAGCACGGCCTCCAGATCGTCGGCGAGTACGTCGGTACTGCAGACGGGGCCCGCCTGACTGCGTCCGTGGCCGCGCAGGTCGTAGGCGACGACCCGGTGATCGGGGGCGAGTTCGCGGATCTGGGCGGCCCAGAAGGCGGTGGAACAGGTCCAGCCGTGCACCAGGACGACCACGGGCCCGTCGGCCGCACCGTGCACCTCGACATGCAGCCGGGCCCCGTCGGCCGAAACGGCGGTGAGTTCACGGGCGGGGACGGGCGGAGTGCACGAACCGTCCGCCACGGACGTCAGCCGGCTCACGCGTCCACCTCTACGGGCGAGTTGATGTCACCGGTGCTGGTACCGGTGCCAGTGGTCGTGCCGGTGGTGGTGTTGCTGTTACCGCCGGTCGCCCGCAGGACCTCGTACTCGGCGAGATCCACGCGCCGGGTCGCCCGCCGGAACTCGGACGTCGTACCGGGCCAGACGGTGGTGTTGCGCCCGTTCGCGTCGAGGTACCAGCTGCTGCACCCGCCCGTGCTCCACACCGTGCGCCGCATCCGCTGCTGGACCCGGTCGTTCCAGGCGTCGACGGCGGCGGGCCGGGCGTCGAGCGCCACCCGACCCCCGAGCACGCCCAACTGCCGTACGTAGTCGGCCATATAGTTCAGCTGGGACTCGATCATCAGGATCATGGAGGAGTTCCCGAGGCCGGTGTTGGGTCCGATGATCGTCATCCAGTTGGGGAACCCGGCGGCGGAGGCACCGCGCAGCGCCCGCATCCCACTGCCCGCCCAGGCCTCGGCGAGCGTACGCCCGTCGGCCCCGACGACCCGGTCGGCGATGGGCATGTCGGTGACGTGGAACCCCGTACCGAAGACGATGGCGTCGACCTCGGCCGTACTCCCGTCGGCGCCGACGACGGTCGAGCCCCGCACCTCGCTCAGCCCGCTCGCCACGACGTCCACGTTGGGCCGGACGAGCGCCGGATAGTACGTACTCGACAGCAGGATGCGCTTGCAGCCGATGCGGTAGTCGGGGGTGAGTCTGGCGCGCAGGGCGGGATCCCTGACGGCGCGACGCATATTGCGCTTGGCCAGCGCCTCCACGGCCCCGAGCTCGCCCGGATGCCTGGTGAACGCCTGCACCTGCAACTCCCGTACGCCCCACGAGAGTCCGCGCCGCAGCCGGATGGTGAAGGGCAGCGCGCGGTGCACGGCGCGCTCGGCGTCGCCGATGGCCCGGTCGACGCGGGGCATCACCCACGGCGGGGTGCGCTGGAAGAGGGTGAGGCGGGAGACGTCGGGCTGGATCGCGGGCACGATCTGGATGGCGGAGGCCCCGGTCCCGACCATCGCGACCCGCTTGCCGCGCAGGTCGTAGTCGTGGTCCCAGCGGGCGGAGTGGAAGACCTTGCCGGGGAAGGTGTCGAGCCCCGGGACGTCCGGCACCCTGGGATCGGAGAGGGGTCCGGTGGCGGAGACGACGAGATCGGCGAGCAGGGTCCCGCTGCTGGTCTCGATGACCCACGCCAGCCGGCCACCGTCCCAGGTCATCTTCTTCACCTCGGAGTCGAGGCGGAGGTGGGGCCGCAGCCCGAAGACGTCGGTGACGTGCTCCAGATAGGCGCGGATGTGCTCCTGCCCGGAGAAGGCACGCGGCCAGTCGGGATTCGGCGCGAAGGAGAACGAGTAGAGGTGGGACGGCACGTCACAGGCGCATCCCGGATAGCTGTTGTCGCGCCAGGTACCGCCGACGCTGCCCGCCCGCTCCAGCACGACGAAGTCGGTGACACCTTCGCGGCGCAGCCGCACGGCTGCCCCGAGCCCCCCGAACCCGGACCCGATCACCGCCACCCGCACATGCTCGTGTTCGGCTTCCTGTCCGGCCATGCCGATGCCTCCGACCCTCACCCACGACTCCGCCAGTGAACACTGGCGCAATGGGGACAGTAGAGGACGCCCGTACTGATGGGTAGGGGCCGGAAGAAGGACGTTTACATCAGCGGCTCCGCCGCGGGTACCGCTGGTACGCCGTAGGGTTCCGACGTGGCAGAAGCAGAGAACGCCGAACAGCGCGAGTACCGGATGGAGGAACTGGCCGGGCTGGCCGGCATCACCGTCCGCACCCTGCGCTTCTATCGCGAACGCAAACTGATCCCACCACCCCGCCGCGAGGGCCGCATCGCCTGGTACGACGACCACCACCTGGCCCGCCTGCGCACGATCTCGGCGCTGCTGGAACGCGGGCACACCCTCAACGGCATCGCGGAACTGGCCGAGGCCTTCGACCACGGCCGCGACGTCGCCGACCTGCTCGGCCTCGGCGCCCCCACCGAGGAGACCCCGGTCCGTCTCACCCCCGAGGATCTCGCCGACCGCTTCGGCCCGGACGCCACCCCCGAGAACCTCGCGGCCTCGATGGACCTCGGCTACCTGGGCACCGACGGCGAACAAATCGTCCACATCAGCCGCAGCCTCCTGGACGCGTCGTCGGCACTGGTCCAGGAGGGCATCCCGCTCTCAGCCGTCCTGGCGGCGGGCAAACGGGTACGCGACCACGCGGACGCCCTGGCCGAGATCTTCACGAACGTGATCCTCACCCACGCCCCACAATCGGACCCGGCACGCCTGCGCCCACTGGCGCAACGGGTGGTGGAGGCGGAACTGTCGCTGGCGCTGGACCGCCGGATGCGCCAGGACCCCGAAGGCTCCTGACGCGGTGCGGCTCAGAGGTCGTAGACGACCGTGACGGGCGCGTGGTCCGACCAGCGCTCCTCATGCGTCGCCGCGCGCTCGACGTAGCCCTTGACCGCCTTGGCGGCGAGCCCCGGCGTCGAGATCTCGTAGTCGATCCTCCAACCTGAATCGTTGTCGAACGCCCGCCCCCGGTACGACCACCACGAGTACGGCCCCTCGACCTCCGGATGCAGCGCCCGCACCACGTCCACGAACCCGCCGTCCGCCGTGTTGAGCACCCGCCCGAGCCACTCCCGCTCCTCCGGCAGGAACCCTGAACTCTTCTGGTTGGCGCGCCAGTTCTTGAGGTCGGCGGGCTGGTGGGCGATGTTCCAGTCACCGCAGACGACGACCTCGCGCCCGTCGGCGGCGGCCCGTTCGCGCAGGCCCTTGAGATAGGCCAGGAACTCGTCCATGAAGCGGATCTTCTCGTCCTGGCGTGCGGTGCCGACCTCGCCGGACGGCAGATACAGGCTGGCGACGGTGACGCCGGGCAGGTCGGCCTCGACGTACCGGCCGCTGCCGTCGAACTCGGCGGAGCCGAAGCCGACCTGGACGCGGTCCGGCTCGCGGCGGGAGTAGAGGGAGACACCGGCGCGGCCCTTGGCGGCGGCGGGCGCGTGCGTGACGTACCAGCCCTCGGGCGCGCCGACCTCCTCCGGCAGCTGCTGCGGTTCGGCGCGCACCTCCTGGAGGCACAGCACGTCGGCGGAGGTTCCGGCGAGCCACTCCACGAAGCCCTTCTTGGTGGCGGCGCGGAGTCCGTTCACATTCACAGAGGTCACAGTCAGCACGCGGGCACGATACCCGGAGCGCGAAATCACCTGGCGACAGCGACATGCATACATGTACCGTGTATGGAATGAATATCCGCCGGGTCGCCTTCGACCACCCCGACGCCGTGAAGCTCAACGACCAGGTCCAGGCCGAGTACGCCGTCCGCTACGACGACGAGGGTGACGCCACCCACCTCGACCCTGCGATGTTCGACCCGCCGTCCGGCCTCTACCTGATCGCGTACGACGAGCAGGACCGCCCCGTCGCCACCGGCGGCTGGCGCGGCCGCGACGACGACAACGCGAACGCCGAAGGGTATCTGCCCGGCGACGCCGAGCTGAAGCGGATGTACGTCGTCGAGGAGGCGCGCGGACTGGGCCTGGCCCGCCGCATACTCGCCGCCCTGGAGGAGGACGCCCGCACCGCCGGCCGCACCCGCATGGTCCTGGAGACGGGCGACAGACAGCCGGAGGCCATCGCCCTGTACACCTCCAGCGGCTACGAACCCTCCGCGAAGTTCGGCTACTACCGCCACCACGAGGCGAGCCTCTGCTTCGCCAAGAGCCTGTAAGGCCCCGGTATCCCGACGGTGATTCGGTTGCTCACGCCCGCAGCAATGTGAGCACCGCCGGCACCCGGCGACGCGTCCCGTCCGCCGGAGGCCGGTGGACCTGGCGGGAAACCGGGAATGACAGTCCCGGCCATACCGAAGCCGTGCGGCCCGGCTCGGTGCCCGCTTCGCCGTCGTCACGCTTCGACTGCCGCCTCCGCTCAGGGGTCACCTTGCCGTGAAGGGGGAAGGACTCATGGTGACCTGGAGTCGAACCAGTGCCAACACCGCGTCACCCGAGAGGACTTGAGCCCAGTGCCGACGAGATCAAGCCGCACCCGAGCCGACGGACCCCTGCGTGCTGGCCCTCGGTTGATCGGTGTGCTTCCCTGAAACGAGAACTGAACAGCGCCACCTCTTCCGCAACTCAGCGCCCCGTGGGCCCGGTTGCGGCCCGACGCAGGTTGACATCCGCGGGGTTCGAGACAACGGCCGGGGTCCGCGGGGCGAGGAGCACGGGGGGTTCATGGAAACGTCAGCGACTGACGTGGAGTTCGACTTTGACGTGGTGAACCTCAGCGGTTCAGCGAACGTAGATCTGGACGAGCTGCCCGAAGACGCTCTGGGCCGGTCCATACGAAGGGTTCGACGGGACACTCTGGAGCTTCGCGCGGTGGACGTGTCCATGTTCCAGTCGGCGCTCTGACGGGTGCGCAGGCAGCAGGGGACCGCATAGCAGGAGGTGGCACGTGCGTGATGCGAACCCCTTCGTCGAGTGGGTGGTCAAGGTCGCCCAGCCATGCAATCTGGCCTGTGACTACTGCTATGTGTACGAGCTGCGCGATCGCACGTGGCGGCAGAAACCACCCGTCATGGCGGCCGTGACCGCGGAGCGGCTGGCCCGTCGCATCGCCGAGCACGCCAGGCGTCACTCCCTGCCCCGGGTCCGGGTGACTCTGCACGGGGGTGAACCTCTACTCGCCGGCCCGGCCAGAATCGAACATCTTTTCGAGGCCCTGAAGCGGGAGTTGCGCGGAACGGCCGAGTGCGAGATTTCCGTTCAGAGCAATGCGACACTTCTCAATGCCTTATGGATGGAGCTGTTCCGCCGACACGACGTGTCGGTAGGCGTCAGTCTTGATGGCGATCGCGAGGCCAACGACCGCCACAGGCGTGCCAGGAACGGGCGAGGCAGTCATGCCTCCGTCCAGAGGGGATTGGAACTCTTGAGAAGGCCCGAGAACAAGGCGCTGTTCGCGGGCCTGCTGTGCACGGTCAACCTCGAAAATCCGCCCCTCCAGGTGTTCGAATCCCTGCTCGCGCACGAGCCGCCGGCCATCAACTTCCTGCTGCCGCACGCCACCTGGGAACACCCACCGCCCGGCCACGACCCGCATCGCACGCCCTACGCGCACTGGCTCTTGGCGGTGTTCGAAAGGTGGTACACGGCACCGCGCCAGGAGACCGGCATCCGCCTGTTCGAGGACCTCATGGACCTCGCGCTCGGCGGTGACGTGCGATCGGAGAGCACGGGACTGGCCGACACGGACTTCCTGGTGATAGAGAGCGACGGGACGATCGAGTTGTCCGACTCGTTGAAGGCCACCGCGGACGGCGGGGCGGCCACCGGGCTCGACATCTTCGCTCACGACTTCGACACCGCGGCACGGCACCCGGTCGTGGCCGATGCCCGCCGCGGGGGCCTGGCGGCGCTCGCGGACGTCTGCCGCGGCTGTGAGGTCGTACGCCTGTGCGGTGGCGGGCTGCGCGCCCACCGCTTCCACCCGAGCACCGGCTTCGCCAACGCGAGCGTGTACTGCGCGGACCTGCGCGTGCTCACCACCCGGATCCGGGACCGCGTCGTGGCCGATGCCGCCGTACTGCTGGGGAGCGCGTCGTGACGGCCCCGGCGACCCTGCGGATGACCGCCGAGGACTTCGCGAGCCTGGCGGGCTGTCGCCCGTCCCCGGCCGCCCTGCGGGTTCTGCGGGACGGCCAGGTCTCCCGGCGCCTGCTGATGCTGATGAGCGTGGCCGACACGGCCCGTCGCAGTACGCCCGAGTTCTGGGAGTCCTGGGGAGCGGCAGCCTGGGAGTTGTGCGTCCAGGCCCGTGGAGCGGACGTCCGGGCCTTCGAGGACGTGCTGCTCCATCCCCATGTCGGTGTGTGGCTCGGCCGTTGCCTGCGGGACCTGAACGACCCGCGCCCCGCCGTCCGCGCGGACGCCGAGTGCGCCCGGCTGGCCGGTCTGGCCGCCGCCGCCGCGTTACGCGCCGGACTCCGCCCCCACCTCATCCTTCCGGCACCCGGCGCCCTGGTCTGGCTGCCCACGCTGGGGGGCGTCCGGTTGACCGGGGGCGTGCGGGAAGCCCGCCTGCGGGGTGACGTCCTGGATCTGGGCGGGCGGTCGCTGGCCCTGGGCGAGCGGCACGAACCGGCCGTCCACGGCACGATCCGCTGCGCGCCGCGGCGGATGACCGCCAGGCCTCCGGGAGACGCACCGGCCCTGTCGGTGGTGCTGGAGGACACCGACCCCTACCGGGACGCGCACGGCCATCCGGTGCTGCCCCGCCAGACGGCCGCGGAACTGGACGCCTGGCAGGCGTCGGTGGCATCGGCCTGGGACGTGGTGACCCGCCTGCTCCCGGAACGTGCCGCCGCCTGCGCCGCGCTGTGGACGGCACTGGTGCCGCTGCGGCCACCGTGGACCGGGCAGGGCGTGAGTTCCTCGGCGCGGGAGGCGTACACGGCGATCGCGACCTCCTTCACCACGGATCCGGTACGGCTGGCCGAGACGGTGGTGCACGAGACCGCGCACATCGCTTTCGGAGCCCTCGCCGATCTGACCGATCTCTCGGATCCCGAGGACCGCACACTGCAACAGGTCGGCTGGCGGGAGGACGCCCGCCCCGTCGGGTCCGTGCTCACGGGAACATATGCCCATCTGGCGCTCCTGGAGTTCTGGCGCCGCCGCCATCGGGAACTGGGCGGCAGGCAGGCCGGTGCCGCGCGGGCACGGTTGCACCACTACGGCCGGCAGGTCGTGGACGCCCTGCGGATCCTGCAGGTCCATCCCGCGCTCACGCCCTTGGGGGCGCACTTTGTCGCAGCCATGGCCAAGGAGGCGGCACGCTGCGGCTTTCCCATGCGCCCGCCGCCCTCCGCTCGCCGCAACAGCCCTTCACACGTTCGAGTGGCATCGCGCGAGGCGCCGAACCTGACGCGAAGGCGCGGAGCCTCCTCATATGTGCAGGCTGTGGCAGGGCTGGCTCTTGGCGCTGGCGGCTGCGGTGGGAAAACGTCCGACGAGACGACCCCGGGGGCGGGCTCAGTATGAGGATGCGGTGGCACGGCGGAGACGCGACGGCGCGGCGGAAGGTCGCGAGCGCGCGGGGAACGACGAGATCGCGCGCCAGGGGCACACCACCAGATTTTTATCATGTCCGCAACAAACATCGACGTGGTGGTGCCGGTGGTGAGGAGTCGCGCGAAGTGTGCTGCGCGAGTGCCCGGTCCATCGACCAGTCCGGCTCGGGCCGGGACCGCGTCGCGCCAATGGAGTCACCTTGAGCCACTTCTATCTGAGTCACGTTCGCACCGTCGACGAGGAGTGGGTCGCGTCGTTCTTTCATGACCTCTGCCAGGTCGTCGGCGAGCGCACCGGGCGCTCCCCGGAGGTTGTGGGTGTCCGCGGGAAGCCTCACTCGCCGGACGTGTCGGTGGATCTGCTGGGCCGGTCGACCGTCCTGGTGGTGCTGCACTCACCACGCTATTTCAGCCAGTCGTACTGCCGGGCCGAGTTGTCCTACTTCCAGCGGCGGCTCAACATGCAGTGGTCCAGGACCGGCCGCAGCGCCGACGCGGTGGTCCCCGTCATGTGGGAGCCCGACCCCGCGCACACGCTGGACGCCGTCGCCCCGGCCACGCCCCTGAGCGTGCGGTCGGCGGCCTACCGGCGCGACGGGCTGCTGCACCTGCTGCGGCTGAAGGCCCGCTACCGGTCCGAGTACGAGGAGGTGCTGAGGGCCACCGCCGACCGCATCGTCGTAGCCGCGGAACGGCTTCCCGAGGTGCACGGATTCGACGCGGCCGGCAGCCATTCCCCCCTCGGCGCGCCCACTCCCGTCGGCGGCCAGACGGTCAGTTTCGTCGTGGCGTCCACCGCCCAGGACGACCTGCCCGAGGAACGGCACTCCAGCCAGTACTACGGAAAGACGGCCCTGCACTGGTCTCCCTACGCTCCGGGGGAACACGAGGCCCTGGTCTCACTGGTGAAGAACACCGCCACCGCCCTCGATTTCACCGCCACCGTGCTGCCGTTGAACGAGGAGACCGTCGACCGGATCACCCAGGAACAGGACCCTGAGCAGCTCGTCGTGCTCCTGGTGGACGCCTGGGTGGCCATGCGGCGGGAGGAACGCCGGCTTCTGGCGGCTGTGGACGAGCGGAGTCCCGAGGCGACCACGGCGCTCGAACCCAGGGCCCGCGACGACACCGAGTCGGTCGCGCAGACGGTCACCCTCGACGAACTCCTGGACCACACGCTCCCTCTGATGCGCGGTCAGCACAGCGAGGACGAGCGCTGGGGGCTGCCGGACGCGGAGAGTTTCACCTCTTCCCTGCGCAAGGTCCTCATCCGCCTCCAGAACGAGGCGCTCAAGTCGGTGGAAGCCGTTCGGTCCCCGGCAACCCCGGCCGAAGGCCTCCATACGTTTCCCCTGCTCGGAAGGTATTCCTCATGACGTTCGACTCGGGTGACGCCGGCACCCGCGAGTCCGGCACGATCGTCACGTTCTACTCGTTCAAGGGCGGCACCGGTCGCACCATGGCCCTGGCGAACGTGGCCTGGATCCTGGCCAGCAACGGAAAACGTGTACTGGCCATGGACTGGGACCTGGAGGCGCCGGGTCTGCACCGCTACTTCGCCCCCTTCCTCGGCGACCCGGAGCTCGACTCCACTCCCGGTGTCATCGAACTCGTCCGCGGGTTCGACCTGGCGAGGCCGAGGCCGGCCGACGGCGACTACAGCCAGTACGCCCGAGTGGAGCGCTTCGCCTCCACCCTGGCGCTGAACTTCGACGGCGGCGGCTACATCGACTTCGTGTCCCCGGGACGCAAGACCCCCGAATACTCGGAGACGATCAACACCTACGACTGGAAGGGTTTCTACGACCGCCGGGACGGCGCCGCCTTCCTGCAGGCCCTGCGCGAGGACATGCGGCGCAACTACGACTACGCCCTGATCGACAGCCGGACCGGCTGGAGCGACACCTCCGGCATCACCACGATCGCCATGCCGGACGTGCTGGTCGACTGCTTCACGCTGAACACCCAGTCGGTGGACGGCAGTGCCAGCGTGGCCGCGGACGTACGGCGCAGCGTCCCGCACGTCAGGATCCTCCCCGTGCCCATGCGGGTGGAGGACGCCGAGCAGGAGAAGCTCGCGGTCAGCCGGGGCCATGCCCGCCAGCGCTTCCAGGAGTTCCTGAAGGACACCCCGCGGGCCGCCGACCCCGATGGCTACTGGGGCTCGGTGGAGATCCCCTACAAGCCGTTCTTCGCCTACGAGGAGGTGCTGGCCACCGTCGCGGACACGCCTCGCCAGCCCGCCTCCCTGCTCGGCGCCTACGAACGCCTCACCTCGGTGATCACGGACGGTCAGGTGACGGCCCTGCGGCCGGTCGAGGAGCCGGTGCGCAGGCAACTGCTCGCCCGTTTCCAGCGGGTACCGGTACCCGGCGGTCGCCTCGTGCCCAGGGTGCGGGTCGACTACGCGCTGCGCGACGGTGCCTGGGCGGAGTGGATCGCGGCCCAGCTGCAGGCCTCGGGGATCGCCGTGGCGCTGCGCGGAAGCAGCCCCTCCGTACCGCTGTCCAGCCGCCCGGCGGACGGAGCCGACGTGGTCGTCGCGCTCCTCTCGCCCGACTTCGCCACCACACCGGTCGCCGACGAGGTGCGCGCCCTGGTGGCCGCCCCCGAAGGGCCCAGGATCATCGGGCTGCGCACGCGGGAGCACCAGCCGGAGCCGGCGCTGCGCGGGCTGCCGGGATTCACCCTGGTGGACGTGTCCGCCGCGCAGGTGCTCAGCAAGGTCTTCGGCCTGCTCGAACTCGACGCACCGGCCTCCGCCGTCAGCGAGGTCACCTATCCGGGCCTGGCCCCCCAGGTCTTCAACGCGCCGCGCCGCAACAGCGCCTTCACGGGCCGCGACGTACAACTGGACCGGCTGCGGTCCGAACTGAGCTCCGAATCGCTGCGTTCGGACACCTCGGCGGGCAGGGTCTTCCTGTACGGCCTCGGCGGGATCGGCAAGACCCAGATCGCGCAGGAGTACGTCCACCGGTACGGTTCCCAGTACGACCTCGTGCACTGGATCCCCGCCGAACAGCCCAACCGGATTCCGCAGCTCCTCGCGGAACTCGGGACGGAGCTGGGAATTCCGGGCGACACGGTAGACGAACGTGCCCAGGCGACCATCACGGCGCTGGAAAACGGCGATCATGGTCGCTGGCTGCTGGTTTTCGACAACATCACCGAAAGCCAGGGCACGAACGACGAGAACCGGAACAGGGACGAGGGAGACACGACGGTGGAGCGGTATCTTCCCGCCGAGGGCCCAGGGCACGTCATCCTCACCGCCCGGCGTTCACCTCACGAGGAGAACCGGATCGCCGTGGAGGTCGACGCCTTCAACAGGTCCGAGAGCATCGCCCTGCTGCGCCGCAGGGTCGACGGACTCTCCGTCCACGACGCCGACCGGATCGCCGAGACGCTCGGCGACTTCCCGATGGCCATGGAACTCGCGGCAGCCTGGCTGCGGCAGACGGCCATGCCCCTGGACACCTACCTCCAACAGGTCAAGAGCCGGGTCAGCGCGCTTCTGAGCGGGACCAACGACAGCGGGGACAGCCAGCAGGAGTCCCTCCTGGCGGTCTGGCGGCTGACCGTCGACCGGCTCGGCAACGAGCGGCCCGCGGCGGTCCGGCTCCTCGAACTCTGCGCCTTCCTCTCCCCCGAGCCGATCGCGCACTCCCTCCTCTACAGCGACGCCATGCGCAACCGGCTCGCGAAGGAGACCAACGACGAATCCGTGCTCGACCCCATGGTGATGGGATATCTGATCCGTGACCTCGGGCGGTACGCGCTGGCCACGGTGGACCAGCAGAGCGGCTCCATCCAGGTCCATCGACTGGTGCAGGCCGCGGTGCGCGAATGGCTGGGTGAGGACCCCGAGCGCGAGGAACGCACGCGGCACCAGGCTCAACTCGTACTGGCCGGCGCTCTGCCCTCGGCCGCCTTCCCGGAGGACAGCGCGCCGACCCGGCAGCGGTTCGCGGAGCTGCTGCCCCATCTGGAACCCTCCGACGCACTGGCCAACACCGATGCGCGGGTGTGCGAGTGGGTCATCCGCCAGGTCCGCAACCAGTGGCGGATCGACGACCACCGGGCCGCCGCCGCGCTGGGGCAGAAGGCACTCGCCATCTGGACTGAGTCTCTCGGCGCGGACCACCACCTCCGGCTGCGGCTGGCCGCCCAGGTGGCCAACCCGCTGCGGTCCCTGGGACGTTACCGGGATGCCCATGCGCTGGATGCGGACACGCTGCAGCGTCAGCGCTCGCAGCTCGGCCTCGACGACGGCTACAGCCTGGTCACCGCCCGCAACTACGGTGCCGATCTGCGTGGCCTGGGCCGTTATCGGGAAGCGCACGACGAGGACCGCCAGACTTACGAGCTCTACATGAGCAGCCCGCACTTCGGCCCCGACCACGAGGACACCCTCCGGGCCGCGAACAACCTCGGTGTTTCGCTCCTTATGGCCGGCCGGGCCTCGGAGGCCCTGGAACGTGCGACCGAGACCTATCAGAGGTCCCGGCAGTCACTGGGACTTCGGCACGTGCTCACCTGGGCCTTCGCCGGAAGTGTCGCGCTGGACCGTCGTGAGACGGGCGACTACCAGGGTTCCCTCGATCTGCTCATCGAGATCCGCAAGCGGTTCGTCAACCTCCAGGACGAGAAGTCCAACGACGTCCTGCGCACGGACACGTCCCTCGCGGTGACCCAGCGCCGTCTCGGCCACTACGCCGAGGCGGAGGCCCTGACGCGCTCCACCCTGAACGTGTACCGGGAGCGCTACGGCGAGGGGCACCCCGACACCATGTCGTGCACGGCCAATCTCGCCTGCGACCTGCTCGCCCTGTCGCTGGTGGATCCGGTCCGCGGAGCGGAGGCGGTGGACCTCGGAGAGCAGAACTTCGAGCGCTACCGCGAGCGCCTCGACGCCGACCACCCGTTCACCCTGGCGGCCGCGACCAACCTGGTGGCCATCCTCAGGAGCCGCGGCGAGACCGAGCGCGCGATGGAGCTCGCCGACGAGACGCTCCCGCTCCTCGCCGACCGACTGGGCGACTCCCACCCCGCCACCCTCGGCTGCCGCTCCAACCGGGCCGGCGTGCTGGCCGCGCTGGGCCGGTACGACGAGGCGCTGGCCGAGGACGAGGCGGCCTGCGAGGCCTATCGCGACCTCTACCGCAACCATCACCCACGGGTGCTCTGCGCGGAGTACAACGTCGCCCTGGACCGCAGCCTCCTGGGTGACGACAACACCCTCCAGGGCGTCAGCCGGGCGGTGCTGGCCGCCGAGCGGGAGTTCGGGCCGGACCATCCCACGGTCGGGGCGATGAGCGACCGGAAGCGGATCGACTTCGACCTGGAGATGCCTCCGACCTGAGCCGGCCGTGCGCGTGACCGCCCGAGGCCGGTGCCGGGGCGGTCACGGCGCACCGGGTCAGTTGCTCAGAGTCGTCCCGTATCTGCGTACGAACCGGCGCACCGTGCGGTTCATCTCCTCCTCCCGCCAGGCCGGCAGGCCCTCCAGGCGGGTGTGCGCCCCGGTGGCGCCGAGCAGTTCCCCGTCGACCACGAACAGGAACAGCAGCCCGACCGGGTACGCCGTGTCGAGCGCCCTGACCAGGTCGGCGTCCGGGGGGTGCGGAACGATCACGACCACCGGGCCGAAGTCGTGCTCGTGCTCGCGCAGCGTCTCCTCGTCGTGGATGTCGAACTCCTCCAGCAGCTCTTCTCCGATGCGCCGCACCAGATCGCCCAGGACGCCGGCGCCCGCGGTGAGCGTGACGACGAAGTGGTCCCAGGGCAGCGGCTGTTCACTCGCCCGGTGGATGTACCGGCGTGCCGTGTCCGTGGAGAGCGCGGGCAGCACCGCGACCCTGGGGAAACCGGTGTCGAGCACCCCGCGCATCCGGTCCGCCTCGGCCGCGGGCACCCGGGCATGGGTCACGCTCAGCTGGATGAGTTCCCGCGAGGCGTCCGGGCCGGACAGGGGCAGCAGTTCGGTGAGGGCCGCGCGCAGCGGGTCGGTCTCGAGCTCGCTCGGCCGTTCGGCCAGGAGCCCCGAGGCGAGCCGGTGGCGCATCAGCGGGGACAGTGTCTCGACCGGTACCCCCAGCGTCGCGCCGGCCCGGCTCAGGCTCTGCGCATCCACCTCCCGCAGATGGTGAACCACCCGGTGGTGCACCTTGGCTCCGCTCAACTCGGCGTGCATCAGATCAAGTTGGGGGCTTATGCCGCGCCGTACGGCTTCGATGTCGTCCTTTCCCGACCACACCACGGTCTGCCGTCTGCTCGGGCTGAGCGACCCGAGCCCGCTCCTCTCCACGGCGTCCAGGGTCACTTCCGGCAGCATCAGCAGGATCACCGGGAAACCGTCGTGCCGGTTGCGCAGTTCCGCCATGGCCAGCTCGTTCTGCACATGCTCGGACCTCAGCGCATGGCTCGACACGATCAGGAGCATGCCGTGGGCGCTGCCCATGCCGTCGGAGATGGCCTCCATCCAGTCCTGTCCCGGCACCAGGGACTCCCGGTCCACGACGACCGGCTCGCAGCCCTCCTGGTGCAGCAGTTCCTCCATGGCGCGGCGGGCCGGCCAGCAGTTACAGGTGCAGCCCAGGGGTTCGCTGCGGCTGAGGAAGACGTGCGGACCGGGCATGGGACTCCTCGTACTGAACCGGGTACTGGACCGTGGTGTGTCAGCGGGCGGGCGGGGCGAAGGGGTCCATGGCCCCGTCCGGGGGCGGGTGTGCGTCCGTGCGGATCCGGAACCAGCGGGTGCGGCCGGCGTCGAGCTCGACCGTGACCAGGCCGTCGGGAGCCGGCCGCAGGATCCGCGGCGGTGCGTCGGGCGGGTACTCCGGGGCGTCGTGGGCGATCTCGATCAGCTCGGTCCCGGCGGTCGCCTCCCGCAGGTGCACCCGGGCGGTGGCCGGTACGTCGTCCGTGCTGGTCAGGCACAGGACGGTCTGTCCGGCGTGGTCCCGACGGACGGCGGTCAGCCGTGCGCGGCCGGTGGGCAGTCGCTCCACCCCGCCATGGCGCAGGGCCAGCTGTGCGGCGCGCGCCGCGAGCAAGGGGCGTAGCTCCGAGGATGCGTGCCCTGCCGGAGCCAGGGCCGAGACGGGGACCTCGTGGCAGCCCGGCAGGGCCAGGAGCAGGCAGGCCCGCGGGTGGGGGAGCCCCTCCGGGAGAAACCACGTGCCGTACGGCAGGAAGGTGGCAGGGCCGGGGATCCGGGCCGCGGCTCCGGTGTTCCCGTCGGTGTCCTCGTCGTCGGCGCCCGCGGGTTCGTGAGGCGGGCCCAGGGTGGTCGCGGGATCGGGGGCCGCGTTCAGGACGAGGTGGCCGGTGCCGAGTGCGGTGAGGGGGGTGCCTGTGGTGACGACCGCCGCCTGCGGGTAGGCGTCCAGCAGATGACGCAGTCGGGTGAGCAGGGACGCCGGCCACCGGGCCGCGTCGCTGAGCCGGAGTCCGTCGACCGTTTCCTCCAGGAGCTCGTGGGCCCGCCTGAGCGGTTCGCCCTGGGGGGAGTCCGCGCCCGGGGGCGCCAGTTCCGCCAGTACGCGCAGTCCCTGATCGCGGGCCCCTGCCAGCAGCGCGGCGAACTCCTCCGAGTCGGGTGCCAGGGCGGCGGGCAGACAGACGTGCCCGATGCCCCAGCGCCGGATGCCGGCCGGCAGCACGGCGTCGCGCGCCGGCAGCACCACCCCGACACTGTCCCGGAGCCAGCCCGGTCCCGCCTCGTCGGGCGGGGAGGGCACGGGACCCGGGGTGAGCAGATGGGTCCGGCCGTCCTCCGCCCGGATCTCCACCTCGCCGCCGTGCCCCGACACCAGCAGCAGCCCGTCCGTCGCCGGATGGACCTCCCGTACCCGGAAGGGCATCGGCACCGCCGTGACCGGCCCGCCCTCCGGCCAGGACAGCCGCAACAACCGGTCCCCACCGTCCGCGGCCACGACCAGCCCGGCATCGGAGAGCACCGCGAGTGAGGAAGCGGGCGCCGGCAACGCACCCAGCAGGGCGACAACACCGTCCGCTCCACCGACGCCCCCGGAGTCACCCACCGCGGCTTCCGCCACCCCGCTCTGCACAGCTGCCGTGGGATCCCCCACCCCGGCGGAGACACCGGACGCGGCCCCGGCCGCCCCACCGGAGGCACCAGCCGCGACCCCGGCCGCCTCGCCGGGTCCGCCTGATCCGGCGGACCCATCGAATCCATCTGACTCGTCCGACCCACCCGACTCGCCTGACCCACCCAGCCCGTCCGACCCGCCTGACCCACCCGGCCTGCCCGACTCGCCCGGCCTGCCCGACTCGCCCGGCCTGCCCGACCCGCCTGACTCGCCTGACTCGCCTGACTCGCCTGACTCGCCGAATCCGCCGAGCGAGGAAGAGGAATCCGCCGCTCCCCCGGCCGCCCCGGCCGACCCCCTTGGCACCCTCACCCCGTACACCCGGCCCTCCGTCGAGCCCCAGACCACCGCTCCCGACCATGGGTCCCCGCCCAGAGCCGTGACCCCGCTCCCCGGACCCCGCCGCCACCGTGCGAGGCCGGCGGCCGGGCCCCCGGCCAGGTCGTGCACCGTCACGCCGCCGTCCGCGTCCGCCACGGCCACGAGAGCGGCCCGGACCGAGGACCACAGGCGCACCACCGGCGCGGGATGCGACAGGACGCCCAGCGTCCGGCCGGGGTCTGCGTCGTCGACGAGGAGGACGTCGTTCGCGGTGGCCAGGCACAGCACGCCGCGTTCTCGTGTCCGGGACCAGCCCACGGCCGTCGGCCGCACCGGCAGCGAGTGCGCCACGGCGTCGGCCGTGCCGTCCACGGCCGTCGTCACCACGTGCAGTTGCCCGCCGCTCACCACCGCCGTGGCGGCGGGCCCGGCGTCGGCGACCGCGAGCAGCCTCGGCTGCTCGGGCAGCTCGACCGAGAGCACGGACTCGCCGTCGTCGACGCGCAGTACGGTCCGGCCGTCCGCGGTCGTCGCGGCCGCCGCCCGGTGGCCCGCCCGTGCGCACAGCAGCGTGCCGCCCAGCTCCGCCTGCGCGGCCAGGAGCGTGCCGTCCACGCCGGCTTCGGCGGCCACGCCGAGGCTCAGGGCGGTGTGCTCGCCGTCGTACAGGTCCAGTTCGTGCCACTGGGCGCCGGGCAGCGCGGCGCGCAGCCGCAGCTGGACGCGGCCCGCCCCGCTCGCCCCGCAGACCAGGGCGCCGCGCTCCGGGGGCCGGCTCAGGACCAGGCCGTCCGCCGAGGCCCGGACGCCGATGTCCACCTCGGTGTGGACCAACGCCCGCACCGTCCGTACCTCGTCGGCGTCGGCCCGGATCAGCAGACCGCGCGGCGGCTCCATGCCCAGCCGCTCCGCCGCCATCACCTGGAGCCGCCAGGCCGGCAGCGACTCCCGTACGGCCTCCGGCAGGCGGGGAAGGAAGCGCAGGACCCAGCGGCTGGCCTCGGCCGCCGAGGCGCCCTCGGCGAGCACCTGCCGGAAGAGCGGGGTCAGGGCCCGTTCGACCTCGGCCTCGGCGGGCGGCGGCCCGATGGTCGCCGACCACAGCAGTTCCTCGAAACCGCGGACCAGGGGCGGTGCGCAGCGGTGGGCGGTGAGGGTGAAGTCGCGGACCGAGCCGAGCAGGTCCGGGTCGTGGTCGTACAGCTCCCGCCGAAGCTCCGCGCTGACCTCCGGGTACAGCACCAGAGCGCGGCTGTCGGCGGCCTCCACCAGCGGTGAGAAGTGCAGTCTGGCCTCCAGCCCGGCGCTGCTGTCAGGGGCGAAGCGGAGCCGGGCGCTTCTGAGGAAGTACGGCTCCGCCTGCGCGGCCAGGCACAGCGACCGCGCCAGCCGTACGACGGCGGGCCGGTGCCGTCGCTCGTCCGCGATCAGCCGGAACGCACTGCCGCGCTCGGGTGCCGCCGTCACCGCCGCCGTCCCGCCCGGCGCGGGTCCTGGCGGGCCGCGGTCTGCGCCAGCCGTACGGACACCCGGCGGTCCAGCGGAACCAGCACGACCGCCTGCCGCACGGCCTCCGGATACTCCTCGGCGGGATAGGGCGTGAGACAGACGACGGGGCTGCCCGACTCCCGCAGCCGCCGCAGATACGGCAGCCAGCTCGCCGGCGAGGAGTGATGGCGGCCCGGAGACGGCGGTTGCAGATGCCCGAGGTCGGTGAGCAGGAGCACCGGTTGTCCGTACGACGGCACCGGGTGGGGCTCCCAGGTGCGCCCCCGGTCGCGGCTGACGCCCTGGGCGATACGCAGGTCAAGCACCCGCAGGCCGCCCGGCGGCAGGATGCGGGCAGCGAGCCGGGTGATCCACTCCTGGTCGTGCCGGAACGGCCGCATCGACTCGCCTCGGTCGATCAACAGCAGCGCTCCGGCCCGGGTGGTGGTCCGCTGCCGGTAGGGGACCCGCGGTCGGACGAGCCTGCCGCCGGCGAGACCGCGCACGAACAGGTCCACCAGCCGGGGGAGATCGACCGCCCGGCCGGTCGTCAGCGTGCCGGCCAGCGCGAGGAAGACGGCCCGTTCGGTCCGCGGGTTCCACGGCGGGGCCGGCCGTGGCAGAGCCGTCGGCCAGGGCACGTCGAACGCCTCGGTGTGGCCGAGGAGTTCCTCGGTGCCGTCGTCCGGGGGACCGGGCGGATCGGTCTCGCGCCACCACCGTTCCGCCTCCCGGCCCGGTGCCGGGCGCGCGGCGCGGACCAGCAGCAGCGAACCGCCGGTGGCCGACCGGGTGTCCGGGCCGGGGACCTGCTCGGGCGGGCTCACGAGCGGGGCCGAGGCGGCGGCGTCCCTCTCGGCGGGTCCGGGCGGTGCGCTCCCGCCGTGGACCCGGTCGGGGGATCCGGCGCCGGTCCGCGAGCGGCTCGGGCGGGCCGCCGTACCCTCGCCCCGGGACGGCCGCACCGGGTCCGCACCACGGCGGGCGGGGCCGTCGGACGGGGCGTCGGCGCGTGCGGACGGGGTGTGACCGTCGGAGGGCAGCGCCAGTCCCAGGGCCGCGGCCAGCGTGGCCAGGCCGTCCGGGTCGGACACCCCCAGGGCACGGGCGGTCCGCAGTAGATCCGCCAGCCGGGCCGGGCCTCGGTTCACGTGTAGGAGAAGGGGTCGGCGGAGCCCTTCGTCATGGCCAGGCCGGCGACCGCCCGCCACTCCGGCGACGCGGCCGTCAGGCCCATCTGACGGCAGGCCCGCAGGGTGTCCAGGAACTCGGCGGTGCTCGCTGCCGGCCGGGTCGCCACCGACTCGTTCTCGAACATGTCGGCCAACTCCAGGGTGAGCGCCTCGTCGTAGTCGTCCCCCATGTGCAACCGGGCGACCTTCAGCAGGTGTTCGCGGTCCGGCGACTCCAGCCTCAGCAGGATGCAGCGCCGCAGGAAGGCGGCGGACAGTTCCCGTTCCTCGTTGCTCGTGATCACCACCAGGGGTGCGCCCGTGCCCTCGGCCGCCGTCACCGTGCGGCGGTCGGGGCCGACGAAACGGAGGTTGTTGAGCGGATCGAGAAGGGCGTCCGGGACATCGGGGTCGGCCTTGTCCATCTCGTCGATGAGGACCACCGCGGGACGGTCGCGCAACGCGGGCGGGCCCTCCTCGTCCACGGCCGGATCGAGCGCCTGCCACAGGGGGCCGGGCCGGAAGTAGGCCCGCGAACCGGGGTCCTGGAGCGTGCCCTGGGTGGCGTCGTTGAGCTGGCGGAACGCCTCCTCGCGCCACAGCAGGTCGTGCGGTTCGGTGCGGGCGGTGACCACCTCGGCGTAGTAGCGGAAGCGCATCAGCCGGGCCACGTTCGGCGCGAGCGCCGACTTCCCCGAGCCGGGCGGGCCGAGCACGAGCAGTGGACGGCCGGACGCCAGAGCGACGTTGACGGCGAGGACGGTCCGGTCGTCGAAGAGATAGACCTGGTCGTCGAGGCGGGCCGTGCCGCGCGCCGGCGTACGGCCGGTCCTCGCGGACCGGTAGGTCTCCTCGGCCGGGTCGAAAAGCTTGATCAAGCCCACTGCCCCCCATCATCAGCCCACGGCTCCGGCGCACCGCACCCCGTTGCACTCTTCCCCATGGGACGTGCGGCCACTACCCGGTCGACGAATATGGCTGACAGCACGGTGCTCCGGGAGAGGCCGAAGCCGAACAAAGCGAATAAGCCGAACAAACCGCGAACCGCGGTCCGCGGGAACCGTCAGCCATGGAGCCGACGCCGTATCCGGACCTCGGGCAGCTCCGGCGACTCCGGTGACACAGCGCCGGGCCGTCCGACCGCGTCGGCGGTTCCGGCCGTCCCGGCCCCCGGGTCGCCGGTCACCAGATCCACCCCGCTCAGCCAGGGTGCCCGGCGCAGACCTGCCGGTACCGGCAGGTCCGGCCACGGGTCTATGCCGAGGAACATGACCGCCGAGGACTCCAGCGCCGTCAGATCCCTCAGATTCGGGCAGCGCAGCACCCGCAGCGACCGCAGCGACCGGCAGCCGCTCAGCTCCGGCAGGGCGACGAGCGACGGATCGTCCGCGAGGACCAGCGAGCGCAGTCCGGGCAGCCGCGGCAGTGCCTCGGCCAGCCCGTCCACGGGGCCGGTGCAGCGCAGTTCGGCCACGGCGGTGCCGGCCCGGAGCAGAGCACGCAGTTCCGCGGACGACCGTGCGCCCGCCCGCCGCACTGCAGGACGGGGCGGCGGACTGCCGGCCGACAGCCGGCGCGGCGGCCCGCCCGTCGGCGCGAGAACACTGCGCGGGGCGCCGGTGCCGGCTTCGGCGGTCCGTAACTGGGCCAGCAGTTCGCCGAGTTCGGCGGAGGGGTGGCGGCGGAGCAGCTCGTCGGTGTCCGCGCCCGGCGCATGCGCCAGGTGGTGGGCCGCCAGGAAGGTCCTGACCTCGGGGCCGGGGAAGGCCACGGTGTCGGGCCCCGGCCGGAACACCACGCCCGCGCGGTCCGCGAGGGCGGCCAGCAGCCGCTCGGACGAGGCGGCGTCGGAGTCACCGGAGTCCCGCAGCGCGCTGAGCGCGGTCCGCAGCGGAATGCGGGAGCTGTCCAGTCCGAGGGCGGCGACGGCCAGCCGGCCGGAGGCGGCCCTCAGGACGCTGTCGGGCACCTGGTCGGCGGCGCGGCCGGGCACGGGCACGGGAAAGGTGGACGACCCGGCCGTCTCCTCCCGCCCCCGCCGCCACATCGCCGAGACGCCGGCACGCAGCAGCCGGCGCCGTGGCACCGGCCCCGGCCGGCCCGGACCGCTCGCCGCCCGCAGCAGTGCCGCGGCGGCGGCCGGGCGGCCGGCGACGCCGAGGAGCAGCGGATCGGTGTCGAACTGCCGCAGCAGCGCATTGAGGACCCGCCGGTCGCCGGCGGACGTCGCCGCGAGGGAGTCGAGCAGGGCGCGCACCCCGTCCGGGGGCAGGGGTCCGAGGCCGGCGACCCGGAAGGCGTCCCCGAGCCTGGCCCAGGGCACTCCGGTGCCGTTCGTGGCGATGACGCAGGGCGCCTGCGGGTGGGTCCGCAGCAGGAGCAGGAGCCACTCCCATACGGCGGCGCGGTTGCCCGAGGGCACCGCGTCCAGGTCGTCGACGGCCAGGAAGGCCCGTCCGGACCGCAGTTGACGGGCGGCCCAGCCGGCCGGTTCCTGCGGCGCCGCCAGCGGGGCGAGCGTCGGCACCATGCCGTCCAGGCGGGGCAGCGCCCCCGACCTCGCCGACAGCACGAACGGTATCCGGCAGCCCCAGGGCGCGCGGCCCGCGCCGGCCCGCCCCGGCGTCGTGTCGTCCAGCGCCCTTCCCGCGAGCCGCGCCAGTTCGGTGCTGTGGCCGGCTCCCGGCGGCCCGACGAGGAGTATCCGCGGTCCCAGCTCCGGCATCCGCTCGGCGGCCAGGACGTACTCCGGCGGCGACGCGTCACCGTCCGGCCCGGCGCCCGGGACGGCCACCGGGCCGCGGGCGTGCAGGGTGCGGGCGACCGGTGTCGCGGGCAGGAGCGGGGCCACCTCCTTGCGGAACTGCTCGGTGAAGGCCGCGTCCTCCGCCGACAGCGCGTCGGGCGCCTCCCCGCCGGACCGGTCGTCCAGCTTGGGCGCCGGGGCCCCGGCTTCGGCCATCGCCGTCATACGGGCCACGATCGCGTCGAGCACCCGGTCCAGCGCCGCGCGGTACCGCGGGGCCTGCATGGTCATCAGCGCCAGCCCCAGCGAGCGGTACTCGGGCAGCTGGTCCGCGGCGAAGGCGTCGGCCGTCGCGACCGGCCCCGGCAGCCGACGGTCGACCGGCTCCCAGACCAGGGGCAGGGCCGTGTGCGGGGTGACGCCGGTGCGGGCCTGCCCCAGACTCCGGCGCAGCGCCAGGACCGCCCAGTCGTGCTGGGCGGGACCCTCGTTGAAGTACGCCGGACTGCACAGGGCCAGCACGATGTCCGCCGTCTCGACGCCGTACGACCCCTCCCGTCCGCCGGGTGGGAGGGGCGGTGGGACGAGGCGGTGGAAACGCGGCCCGGCCGAGGTCTCCAGACGCCGTCTCAGCTCGTCCAGAAATCTCGCGACCCAGGCCTCGTCCCTGCCGTGCGCGTAGCTGACGGCATAGCGGCACACGGGCACCATCTCATCCCCCGGTGTGTGGCTTACGTACCTGCCTTTCCAGTTTCGCACGAGCCCGGTGGCCGACCGTGGCACAATCCAGGCCATCAACTCGTAACCATTCAGGCTTTATCGGCGAATTGTCAGGTGCAATGCCCAACGTGTCCGAAGGGGTTTCGCCCCTGGGAAAGAAGCAGGCGAATCTGCTCACTGCCATCCTGCGGGGGGTGCCCGTCCTGGGACCCGGCAAGGAACCCCATCTGCTGACCGACACGGACGTCCGCGATGTGCTGGGCACCCTTTCGCCATGTGCCGACGCGCAGGAGACCGGTGAGGTCAACCGGCTGCGTCCCCGCGTACTCAACGCGGTCATCGGGGCCGAGGCCAGACGCTCGGGTTACGTCCAGGGGCTGCCGGGCCACGGCGTCGTCCCACTGCTGCGGACCGTCGGCGAGGCGGTCCGTGCCCCGCTGGTGCTGCGGATCGTGTACGGCGCCAGCACCACCGTTCCGCTCCGGGCGCTCAGCTATGTCCTGCCTGCCGTGCGCATGGCGTCCCGGCTGGCCGAGGCGGGCAACCGGGTCCCCCACCTCCAGATCGTGCTGGCCGGTTCTCTCGGCTGCTGGGTCAACGGTCTGTCCGGGCCCGCCGTGGACGCGGAGACCGATCTGCTCGCCCGCAGTCTCGGCCGGCTCCTGTCGTACCTGACGCCGGGCCGTTACGGGGTGTACGGCACGCTTCCGTCGACCGAGGTCGTGGCCGCGCTGGGCGATCTGGTGCGGACGCTGCCCCCCGTCCGGCGGGCGGCTGTCGTCGAGCGGCTCGCCGGAAAGGGCGGCGCCACCGCCGACGAGCAGACCCTGCTGTACGCCGCCGCCCATGTCCTGGTGCACGACCGTGCCGCCGTCCCGCTCGCCCTGCTCCGGGGCAGTCCCGTCCCGGAGAACGCGAGGGTGATCGACATCGGCAGCCTTCAGGAGCGTCACTTCCACGACGTACGCCGTCTGTTCGCGGCCGGGGCCACCGGTCCGGGGGCGCTGGTGCTGTCCCGGCACTCGGTTCCGCCGTACACCATGGCCAGGGACGGGGACATCGGACTGCGCGAGTTCCTGGACGGCACGAACGCGCCGGGCAGGCCCGTGGCCCCCGTCGTCCGCCACGATCTGCGGCTGCTGTGGACAGCGCTGCCGCAGGAGGAACTGCGCCGCGTCGTCGACGTGCCGCAAGAGGCCCCGCACCGGGCCGCCGACCTCCGGCGCGCCGATTCGCGGCAGTCCGCCGACCTCTCGCCGGACGACCTGTACGAGGTCGTCGGCGTCCCGCAGGACGCCCTGCGATGACCACCGGCACCGCTCGTCCCGGTGTCCCGCCGTCTCCCCTCGGTCCCGACGAACTCGTGTCCCGGTTCCGCGCGTTGGGAGTCCGGCCCGGGGACACCGTGCTCGTGCACGCGTCCCTGAGCACCGTCGGGCCGGTGCACGGGGGCGCGCGGGCCGTCGCCGACTCCCTGCTGGAGACGCTCGGCGCGGACGGCACCCTCGTCGTCTACACGCAGACCCCCGACAACTCCGACCCCTCCCGCTGGCCCGTCACCCGCGGGTACGCCGTGCCGGCGAAGGAGTGGCCCCGGCTGCGCGCGACCCTGCCCGCGTTCGACCCCGAGCGGACCCCGAGCTTCGGAGTCGGCGTCCTCCCGGAGGAGGTCCGCACCCGCCCCGGAGCGCTCCGCAGCGGCCACCCGCAGAGTTCGTTCGCCGCCCTGGGCCCGGCCGCGGCGCGGGTCACCGCCGGGCACGCCCTGGACTGCCACCTGGGCGAGGAGTCGCCCCTGGCCCGCCTTGAGGAACTGGACGCCCGCATCCTGCTGTTGGGCGTGGGCTACTCCGCCTGCACGGCCTTCCATCTGGCCGAGTACCGCGTGCCGGGCCAGGGCACCCGCCACTACGGCTGCGCGGTCGCCGACGGCCCGGGAGGACGGCGCTGGCACCACTACCGCGACGTGGACTTCGACGCCTCGGCCTTCCCCGCGCTGGGCGACTCCTACGCGTCGCTGCCGGAGCGTCCGGTGACCTCGGGCCGGGTGGGGGCCGCCGACTGCCTGCTGTTCGACCTGGCTCCGGCGGTGGCGTACGCGTCGAAATGGCTGATCGAACACCGGCCGGACAGCAGCCCCTGACGCAGACGGCAGCAGACTCGGGGTTTTGCCTGGACCACGGGCGAACGGACGTCGCCCGCTCCAGTGGCTGACGGAGGTCAGCGGGCTGGTGCTCCGCAACGGGCTGCGGCTTCTCGGGTGAAGCCGGACGGCCGGTCACGCTTTCGGTGTGGCGCAGGCGTGCGGTCGTTGGTGGCGGGTGAGGGGCGAGTCGGCTTGATGTTGCCCTGAAGCATTCCTTGCGGGGCGCGCGGCACACTTCGCGCGCCCCGCAAGGACATTGCTCCCGACAAGGGGTCAGGCAGTCACCAGCTCCGGCTGCGTACGCGCCTCGCAGTGGGGGGCGGTGTGCGCCGGCATCTCGGTCAGGCCCGGGTGGTAGACGTGCAGGCTCACCGCCGACGTCAGCGCGTCGTTGACGACCCGGTGCACGTACCCCGGCGCGAAGACCCGCTGGGCGCCTGCCCCCAACACCCGCTTTCCGCTCTGTGTCCGTTCGGTGAGCGTGCCTTCCAGGACGGTCAGCACGCCGGAGGACCGGCCGTGGTCGTGCAGCCCGCTGCCCTGCCCCGGCACCCAGGACAGCAGCCACACCTCGTAGCCGGGCCCGGTGCGCAGCCGGTGGTACCAGCGCGTCGTGGCGTCGTACCGGACGAGGTGCTCCCACTGGGAGCGGTCCGCGGCGACGGAGCGGGCCAGGCCGGCGAACTCGGCGACGGTGGCCGGGTGCTCGCGCGGGGGCTGCAGGAGGTGCGGGACCTCGAGGATGTCGCCGGCGATCTGGAGGTCGCTGTCGCTCACGTACGGACCACCCGGCTTTCGGAGAGGCGGAGCACCCTGGGGTGGAGAGCTGTCGCGGACTCCGGGGGGTTTGCGCCGGTGGCGGGAGCACGAGCGGTGAGCGGACCGTCATGCCAGGTCATGAGGTGGGCGCAGCACCGGGGAAGCATCAGTCCGGGTGTCTCTGTCGTGTTCATCACTGCTCCTTTCGTTCGGGTCGTTCACCAGGTCACCAGGTCGGTCGCACGCCTGGCGGTCGCCCGGCGGTGGCCGTGAGCGGGGTGCGGGAAGAAGCGGTCGCCGGGCAGAACAGGGCGGGTGAGCCACCCGTCGCGCACCCTGATTCATCCGCGGGACGAGTACGGCCCGCTGGACCTGGCCGACTTCCTCTCCGTACCTGCGGAGGGCACCCTGGTGCACGCCCGCGGTCCCGACCCCTGCTGCGGGCGGTGCGGCGGAGTCGCGCGGACCGGCCCGTCCCCTGCCGCGGCACCGTCACCGTCACCGCCTACAGCACCGCGAGTTGTTCGGCGAACACACCGCGTTCCCCACCGAACTCGCCGCCGCGGCATGACGTGTCGGCACCGTGAGGTGCCGGCACCGCCGCTTCCGTCCCCGTGATCTGCCGCGGGTCCTCCGCGCCGCGGTCACGGGTGCCGGCATCGGCGAAGGCGAGGTCCGTGCGGGGCCGGTCGTCCCATGACACCAGGTGGGCGCAGCAGCCTGGCAACCGCAGGCCGGGGGTCTGTGTTCCGTTCATCGCTGATCCTTTCTTCAGGGAGTGCGACCGCTTCACGGGGTGCGGTCGAGAGCGGGCCGGGGCGTGCACGAGGCCAGGTCCTGGAGCAGCGCCTCGTACCACAGGTCCCTGCCGTCGGGTCCGGTCAGGAAGTGCGCGGCCTTCAGGCTTCGCCACGAGAGGCGGTCGGTCTCGTCACGCCAGGCGAGAGCCGAGGACTCCGGGATGACGGCATCCTCGGTGCCGTGGTACAGGAAGACCGGGCACCGCAGACGGTCGTGGGTCCGGGGCTTGAGATAGCTCTCGCTCGCGTGGAGCTCCGCCCGGATGGTGGGGAGGAACAGTTCGAGGAGTTCCTCCTGGTCCGTCAGGTCCGGGCTCAGCCCACCGATCCCGGCCA
Organism: Streptomyces kryoterrae; assembly: GCF_054072135.1. Classification (NCBI taxonomy): domain Bacteria; kingdom Bacillati; phylum Actinomycetota; class Actinomycetes; order Kitasatosporales; family Streptomycetaceae; genus Streptomyces; species Streptomyces kryoterrae. Next base: position 4,248,344 of record NZ_CM133358.1, read on the forward strand.
GCTCACCGAGCAGTTCCGCGTCGCCCATCGAGCGCCAGTCGATCGGTGGCAGGGGGGTCGACGGCGCCCGCTGGCTCGCCGCGAACACGGCCTCGACCCGCTTCCCGGACGCCTCCAGGCGCGCGGCCATGTCGTATGCCACGAGCGCCCCGTAGCTGATCCCGGCGAACGCCAGTCGCTCGGTGCGCGCGATCTCCGCGGCCAGCGTGCGCATCGCGTACGCGCTCACCGAGGCGACGTCCGGGAGGGGCTCGTCGAAGAGCCGCCCCTCCCGGCCGGGCAGGTCGGGCACGACCACCTCGACACCGTCCGGCAGGTCTTCCCGCCAGCTCCGATAACGTCCCAGCCCACCGCCGGCGTGCGGGAAGCACACCAGGGTCAGGGTCCGCAGGCCAGACATGTGAACACCTTCTGTCGATCGGTGGTTTCAGCGGCGCGCGGCGACGACCGCGGCCGGGCCTATCCAGCTCAGCAGTTCGTCCAGCGCCTCGTAGAGGGCCTCGATCTCGGAGACCTCGTTGTAGAGGTACGCGGAGACGCGGAGGATCTCCCCGCCGGCCAGGTCGGCGACCAGCGGCTGTGAGCACATGTGACCGCTGCGCACCATGAAGCCGTAGGAATCGCTCAGCATGCGGGCGACTTCGCCGGTGGGGACGCCCTGCTCCAGGCGCAGGCTCACGAGCGCGATCCGGTCGGTCAGGTTCGGCGGCCCGACCAGACGCACCCCCGGGCGGATGAGCGCCCCACCGACCAGGGCCGCGGCGAGTTCGCGCTCGCGCCGCCGGAGGGCCGGGGCGTCCAGCGACTCCAGGTACCGGATGGCCGCGCCGGACCCGATGGCGGAGGCGATGGCCGGCGTACCCGCTTCGAACTTGAAGGGCGTGCGCCGGTCCACGCTGCTGTCCAGATCGACCCAGTCGACCATGCCCCCGCCGACCGACAGGGGACGCAGCCCGGCGAGGAGCCGACTGCGGCCGAAGAGGACGCCGACCCCGGTGGGGCCGAGCATCTTGTGCATCGAGAAGGCCAGGAAGTCGACGTCGAGCTCGTGCACGTTGATGCGCTCATGGGGCAGGGACTGCGCGGCGTCGAGGACGATGACCGCGTCGGTGGCCGAACGGATCTCGGCGATCAGCTCCGCCACCGGGTGGACGACACCGGTGACGTTGGAGCAGTGCGTGAGCGCGACCACTTTCGGCCGGTCGCGCAGCAGCTCGCGGAAGTGGTCGCGGTCGAGTCTGCCGTCGGCGTCGATCCGGGTCAACGCGAGGCGGCCGGCCCGCCGCCACGGCAGCGTCTGCGAGTGGTGCGCGTCCATGCACCCCACGACGTAGGCGTCCGGTTCCAGGTCCAGTCCCTGGGCGACCAGGTTCAGGGCCTCGGTCGTGTTCCGGGTCAGGACCACCTCGTTCGCCGCGGCGCCGAGGTGAGCGGCTATCGCCACCCGGGAGGCCTCGTACGCGTCGGAGGCCTCCTCGGACAGCCGGTGCTTGCCGCGGTGGATGTTCGCGCCGTTGGTCTCGTAGTACTCGGTGATCGCCTCGATGACGGGCCGCGGCTTCAGGGTCGTGGCCGCGTTGTCCAGGTAGGAGATCGTCTGCCCGTCGATCTTCCGTCGCAGGGCCGGGAAGTCGTCCCGGAGGTTGTCTCGAACGGTCATCGCGCACCTTCCGCGGATATCTGGGAGACGCAGGGCTGGAGCTTGCCGCTGCGCTCGCTGGCGATGTAGTCGACGGCCTCGACGCGCACCGGATTCGGCGCCAGGGCTTCGGTCAGACGGTGGGCGAGCGCGGCGATGCCGTCGGCCCGCGCGTCGGTGTCGGGGATGTACCGGAAGGTGCACGCTCCGGTCCGGTCCTGCTCCAGCTTGTAGACCTCGATGCCGGGGGCGTCGCCGACCACGGCGTCGACGGCGCCCGGCGTGACGACCCGGCCGTCCGCCAGCTGGATCATGTGGGTGGCGCGGCCCTCGATCCGCACCAGCGGCAGCTCGCTGCCGCAGCCGCAGGGGCTGCCCAGGGGCGTGAACTGATCCCCCGTGGCGTACCGGATGCGTGGGACGAGTGCGTCGTCCTTGGTCGTGACGTACAGCTCGCCCGACTCGCCGTCCGCGACGGGCTCGCCGTCGCGGACGAACTCCACGTGGAAGTCCTGGTCGTTGATGTGCCGCATCCCGTGGTGGCACTCGAACCCGAGGTAGCCGAGCTCGGACATGCCGATCATGTCGCCGATCGCCAGGTCCGGGCCCATGAAGTCCTCGATCTGGCGCCGCGCCACCCGTGTCATGAGGGTGTATCCGCACGCCATGTGCAGCCGGCGCGGTGAGGTGATCCTGCGGCCGAGCCGCCGCGCCCACCTCGTCAGGAAGGCGAAGTGCGTCGGGTCCACCACCAGGAGGTCGGGTTCGTAGAGCTCGATCTCGTCGAGGGCCTTGACGATCTGCCACTCGGGTGTGGCGAGGAGGTCGTGGGCCACGGTCAGTACCAGGGTGCCGTCCGCGAGCGTCCGGTCCTCCATGGTCGAGAATCCCGTCGCGCATTCCACGTCCGAGCAGTTCGGCGGGGCGAAGCGGCAGATCCTGGGCCGGCTGCCGGGACGCCACAGCTCGTCGAAGCGGCGGTTCACGCCGAGCGCGGTCGCCTGCCTCCTCGCCAGGTCGTAGGCCAGGATGGCGCTGTTCAGCCGCTCGCCGGAGGTTCCGGAGCTCTGGAAGCGCATGACGTGCGGCGAGTTGAGGGTGTAGCCCTTGGCCAGCACCCCCGCGGGAAAGTTCCGCCGGTAGTGGGACTTGGAGGTGGGCGGCAGCCGCAGGAAGTCCGCCGGGCCCCGGATGTCCTCCGGCCGCAGACCGCTGGCTTCCATGTGCTTGCGGAAGAAGACAGTGTTGTCGAACGCGTAGGCGATCTCTTCCCGCACGGCTTCGAACGTCGTCGAGTCGCTCATGCCATGGCCACCAGGACGGTGCGGGACCCGGTGTAGGGGTTCCTGCCGTGCGAGAACTGCTCGTTGTCGACGATCATGATGTCGCCGGCCTGCCAGGGCAGGGCGATCTCCTCCGCCGCGTAGGCGGCGCGGATCTGCGCCAGATCCTCCGGGTCCAGGGGCGTGCCGTCACCGTGGAGCGCGTTGCGGGGCAGTTCGTCCTCGGCGAAGCTCTCGCGCAGCTCGCGCTCGACGTGCTCGGGAAGCGAGCTGACATGGAACAGGTTCGCCTGGTTGAACCAGACCGTCTCCCCGGTCGCCCGCGCCCTGACGGTGGCCTGCACCACGTGCCGGGTGCGCAGCCGCTCGCCGCCCAGCCACTCCGCCTGGATGCCGTGCCGCTCGCAGTAGGCGTCGACCTGGGCGCGGTCCTCGGTCTGGAAGGCCTCCTGCCAGCTCAGGTCCATTCCATGGCCGAAGTTGCGCACGTACATCACGCCGTGCCGCTCGAAGCGCTCACGCGTGGCCCGCGGCAGCCGGGCGTGGACGCGGGCGCTGTCCGCGATGGGCGTCTCGCCGCCCGTGGCCGCCGGGACGAGACAGGTGAGGAACAGGGTGGCCGGCCACGAGTCCGTGTACGACATCTCGTTGTGCTGGGGGATGGTCTGGTCGGCCGGGTACTCCGTCGAGGTGAAGACGTTGCCGTCGACCCGCTTGCGCGGCGTGGAGCGGTTGTCGTAGTCGCGCAGCTCGCCGTCGAGCCCTGTGGCGAGTTCGGCCAGGCCCGCGGCGTCCAGCGGTGCGAAGCCGCGCAGCAGGACAGCGCCGTGCTCGTCGCGCAGCCGGGCCAGGGCGTTCCCCGAGCCCGCGAGCCACTCCCGTGCGTCGAGGCCGGTGAGGGTCGGTGTGCAGGACACCGCGCGCGTTCCGTCGATCAGCGGGGCGACGCGGACCAGCGTCTCGCTGGTGACCGCGACGGACCTCCGGGCTCTGCTGAAGCGCCCGTTCATGCCGGTGCCGGTCGTCTGGGTCAACATGCGTCTGCCTCTTTCTTCTCGAGGAGCTGGTCGATGAACTCGGCGAGCTCCGACACGACGGGGAACTCGAACAGGTTGCGCAGCTTGAAACTCACCTTGAAGTCGTCCCGCAGCCTGGCGACCAGTTGGGTCGCGAGCAGCGAATGCCCGCCTATCTCGAAGAAGTCGTCGTCGGCGCCGACCTGGCGCAGCAGCAGGAGCTGCGCGACGATGCCGGCGACCCGCTGCTCGGTCCCGGTCCGGGGCTCGGCGTAGGCGGTGGATCCCTGGGTGTAGAAGCCCGGTTCGGGAAGCATCGAGGCGTCGACCTTCCCGGTACTGGTCAGGGGGAAGGCGTCCAGGGCCACCAGGTGGGCGGGCAGCATGAAGTCCGGGAGACGCTCGGCCAGGAACTCGCGGAGCCACTCCGCGCCGCCCCGGCCTCCCTCGGCGTCGATGAGGTATCCCACGAGGTGGGCGCCCGTGCTCTCACCGGCCTCCACGACCATGCTGCCGGTCACCCGGGGGTGCTGGCGCATGACCGCCTCGATCTCGCCCAGCTCCACGCGGAAGCCGCGCAGCTTGATCTGACGGTCGACCCGGCCGAGGAACTCGACGGTGTGGTCGGGAAGGAGGCGCGCCTTGTCACCGGTGCGGTACATCCGCCCCGACGGGTCCGGGCCGAACGGGTCGGCGACGAACCGGGCGCTCTGGTCCTCGGTCGGGGACAGGTAGCCGTGCGACACGGACGATCCGCCGATCCAGAGCTCGCCCGGCACGCCGACCGGCAGCGGCCGGCGCCGGGAGTCCAGGACGTAGGCGCGGGCGTGCCGCATCGGGGTGCCCAGCGGGACGCTGGAGGCCAGGGCGGCCAGGTCGTGGGAGGCGGTGGCCTCCCCGCAGAGCACGCCGACGGTCGTCTCGGTCGGGCCGTAGTGGTTGAAGAGCCTGCAGTCGCCGAGGTAGTCCTTGAACAGGTTGTACCAGCCCCAGCCGAACGGCTCGCCGCCCGCGACCAGGGCCTGGTGCGGCATCAGCCGCTCCGGTGCCTCGGCCACGGTGAAGACGGCCTCCAGGTGCGACGGGGTGATCTTGAGGAGGTCGTAGCTCTCCCGGGAGAGCAGTTCGGCGAGCGCCTGCGCGTCCGCGGAGACCTCCGGCGCGACGACCAGCAGCTCTCCCCCGGTGACGAGCGGCGGGAACAGCGCGGTGTTGCCCAGGTCGGTGCCCAGGGTGCTCAGGGCGACCGAGTCGACCGGGCCGGTCAGGCGCAGCCGGTCGAGCACACCGTCGAGGTAGGCCGCCAGGTGCCCGTGACCGACGAGGACTCCCTTCGGCGCGCCGGTGGAGCCCGAGGTGAAGATCACGTAGGCGGGGTCGTCATCGGTGGTCGCCACCAGAGGGCTGTCGCTCGCGCGGTGGGCGCACACCGTGAGGTCCGCGTCCAGGAGGACGGTGTCGCAGTCCCGCGGAAGCGTCGGGGCCGTCTCCTCGGTCGCCACGGCGTGGCGGAGACCGACCGCCTCGATGACCGCGGACCGGCGCTTGGCGGGCAGGCTCGGGTCGATCGGCACATACCCGGCCCCTGCCTTGGCGATCGCCAGCATGGCGACGACGGCCAGGTCGGAGCGTTCGAGGCAGAGACCGACCAGTTCGCCGGCGTGCACCCCGCGCCCGACCAGCTCGTTGGCCAGCCGGCCTGCGGCCTCGTCGAGCTGCCGGTACGTCCAGGAGCGCGTGGCCGTCCTGAGCGCCGGGGCGTCGGGGGCGAACCGTGCGGTCCGCTCGACCTGGCGGTGCCAGTGCTCCGCGGAGCGCACCGGCGGCTGCGCCGGGTTCGTGGCCGCGACGAGTTCCCGCGCGGCGTCCTCGTCCAGCATGGCCAGGTCGGGCACGGCGACGCCCGGATCGCCGCCCAGCGCCGACAGGGCGGCGCGCAGACAGGCGAGCAGCGCCTCGATGCCGCCCTCCGCCATGCCGAGGGCCTGGTGGCGCAGGGTGAGACGGATCTCCCCGTCCAGGACCTGCGCGCAGAGCGCGACCTTGCGCATGTCGTCGGACGGTTCGATCCACAGGTCGCGGAAGGCCGGCTCCCCAGGTGAGCCGAACTCCGTGACGTCGTGGAAGGCGAACCCCGGTATGCCTGCGACGTGCTGGCCGGCCGGGTCCATGGAGCTCTCGTCCGCCTGCTCGAAGGCGTCCAGCTCCAGGTCCACCGAGCGCAGCAGATCGGTCAGCGTCGTCTCGTCGGAGACCGCGGCGAACACCGGCGCGGGAGTCTCGAACAGGCCGATCGAGGTCCGGAGCTCCGGGAACGGCCGACGGGTGAGCAGCGCGTTGACCGCCAGGCGTTCCGGCCGTCCGGCGGCGTGCCACAGGGCGACGAACCAGCCGGTCAGCAGAACGCTGCGCAGACCGCCGTCGCAGTCGTCGCCGAGGCTTCGCAGCCGCTGTGCCAGGGGCGCGGGGACAGTCCACCGCAGGTCGGCGAGAGAGGTGTCGTCGGAGAGGAGTTCGAGCGGCAGGTTCAGCGGAGGCAGCTCCGTCAGCCGGGCCGCGCGGTCGGCCGCGAGCTCCTTCTGGCGCGGGCTCGTCGCCCCCTCCTCGACCTGCCACTGGGTGTAGTCGGCGTACTGGACGATGCCGTCGCGGCTCCACGGGGTGCCGTGCAGCCGCGCGGCGCAGGCCTCCCGGAGGTCCCTGAGGAAGACCTCGGCCGAGAGGGCGTCCATGCTCATCCGCGGCGCCGACACCACGAGTGACCGCCGGCCGCCGGCGTGGGTGAAGAGGGTCAGGCGCAGGGAGTCCGCGTCCTCCTCGCCGGTCCGCGCCCGCGCCTCCTCCCGCACGAGGACGGTCAGCGCGGCCTCGTCGCCGGAACGCTCCGACACGTGGAACCGCGGACGGTCCTCGATCACCATCAGCGCGGTGCTGTTCTCGCCGAGCACCTTGCGGTAGACGGTGCGCAGGCTCTCGTGCGCCGACACCACGTCGTGCGCCGCGCGCTCCAGCACCTCGCGGTCGAGCGGGGTGCCGAGACCCACCACGGCGACGGTACGGCCGGCCCGTCCGCCCGCCACGAGCCCCAGGACATGCTCCTGCTGCTTCGACAGACGGAAGCCTTCCCAGGCCTGAGACATCAGTTCTGCTCCGGCTCGATCCACAACTGCCCCTTCGTAAATGTGTTCCATGTGTTGACTGCGTCCGGACCGAGGTATTCGGCGGCGATCTGCCAGAAACCCGCGTACTCGGCCGGGAGGTTGAGATGGGAGTGGCTGACCTGCTGCGGCATGTGCGCCAGGACGTCGCCGAGTTTCAAGCGGAGGAGGTCCTCGAATTCGTCCCGGTCCAGCGCGATGTCCTCGCCGGTCCGCCGGTCCTTCAGGGCCGGCTCCCCTTTCGGGCGCATGATGTTGCGGAAGCTCTTGCCCAGCGACGCGTAGTTCATGACGGAGAAGGTGTGGATCATCTCCTCCACCCGAGGTCCGACGAACGCTCGGACCTCTACGCGTCTTTCCTCGGGAATGGACTCGACATTGTCGTTGTGCAGCCCCTCCGTTCCGTAGACGCCGTGGAACAGTCCCGCGAGGCAGACGTGCTCCCCCGCCTTCATGTCCTGGAGAATGGCGCAGGCCCGGAACATGTGATCCAGGAGGGTCTCGTCCTGGTGCGCGATCTTGTGCAGGCCCAGCCGCACCAGATCGCTTCGATATCGTTCGGCGTCAAGCATTCAGCATTCCTCGGTTGTCCTGCGGTCGCCGCTGCGACCGGATGTCGTTCCATGACCGCTTTTTCCGCGCCTCTTCCTTTCCTTCCCACAGGTTTTCCAGAGTGCGGTTGACGAGGCTGAGCCTCGCGTCCGGTTCGGTGGACAGGAGTTTCACCAGTTCGGTCAGGCATTTCGTCAGACGGCGGACGGTGGAATCGGAGAAAAGGCCGACGCGGTAGTCGATTCCGCCCTCCATTCCGCCTTCCGCGGTGGCCACGAGCGTGAGCTTGATGTCGTGCACCGACAGAAGGAATTCCGCGTCGATCTCCTCGGCACGTACGCCGGGGATGTCCCAGTCGGACATCGGAGCGTCCTCCAGCAGGAACCAGGTGCGGTACACCGGGGCCGACTCGCCCGAGCGGCGTTCCGGCCTCACGGCCTGGACCACGTGGTCGAACGGCACGTCCTGGTTCACGTACGCCTGCAGCGCCTTCTCACGGACTTCCCTGAGCACGTCCGTGAAGGTGGGGTCGCCCGTGAACCGCGTCCGGATGGCGAGGCTGTTGACCAGGAACCCGATCGTGTTCTCCAGTTGCGGGTGGGCTCGGTGGCCGGCCGGGACGCCCACGACGATGTCCTGCTGGCGGCACCACCACTGGAGCAGCACCTTCCATGCCGCGAGGTACCCCATGAAGGTGGTCGCGCGTTCGGCCGTGCAGACGTCCCTGAAGCCGGCGGCCACCACGGGGTCGACCGCGAGCGGCGCGCGGGCCCCCTCGATCACCTCGGAGTCCTCGACCGTCCCCTCGGTGGGAAGGGCCAGGACGGGCAGCGGAGCGGCCAGTTCGCGGCGCCAGAAGTCGATCTGGTGCCGGAACTCGCCCGAGCCGGCCTGCTCGGCCTCCCACAGAGCGACGTCGGCGTAACCCACACCGGGTTCCGGGAGGACGGACGCGTTCCCGCCGCGGTACAGCTCGCTGATCTCACGGACCATGACCGAGGTCGACCAGGCGTCCCAGACGATGTGGTGCACGGAGACGACCAGGACGTGCTCCCGCGGTGCGACCCGCAGCAGCCTCACCCGGAAGTGCGGTCCGCTCGCGAGGTCGAAGGGGGTGCGTGCCTCCTCGGCGATCACCCGCTCCGGAGCGAGCTTCTCCGGGTTGTCGCACACGTCGATGAGCTGGAAGTCCAGCGGCTTGCCGGTGCCGGGCATCTGGTGGGGGGCGTCCCCGGCCTCTTCGAACGACAGCGACAGGACGTCGTGCCGGTCGACGAACATCTCGAAGGCGCCACGCAGGGCGGTGACGTCGAGCGGACCCGTGAGGCGGAACGGCTGGACCAGGTTGTACGTGGTGCTGCCCGGAACGAGCTGGTCGTGGAACCAGAGGCGGGCCTGAGCGGCCGTCAGGGGAACCGGAGCCCCACCGTGGTCCGCGCGGACGGGCCCGGCCACCGGACGTGCCGTGCCGCCGCCGTCCGCACTGGCGCCGGCGGAGTCGGAGTCGATCGCGGCCGCGATGCGCTCCAGCGTCGGGTTGTCGAAGATCACGCGGATGGGGATCTCGACGTCGAGGGCCTTGCGCAGCCGCACGACCGTGCGCATGGCGGTGAGCGAGTCGCCGCCGAGCTCGAAGAAGTGGTCCCGCCGGCCGACCCGTTCGACCTTCAGCATGCTCTCCCACACCGCCGCGACGATCTTCTCGACCTCCGTGGCCGGTGCCTCGTACACCGTCGGCTCGTCCGGCTCGTCCGGCACCACGAGGGCCTTCCGGTCGACCTTGCCGTTGGCCGTGAGCGGAAGCCCGGAGATCCCGACGACGGTCTCGGGCACCATGTAGCCCGGCAGCTTCGCGCCGAGGAACTCCCGCACGTCCGACGGGACCTGTCGGCCCTCCTCGGGCACGACGAAAGCGATCAGCCGTTTGGCTCCCTGGGGGCGGCCGTGGACGACGGCCACCGCGCCGCGCACGGCGGGATGCTGGAGCAGCGCCGTCTCGATCTCGCCCAGCTCGATGCGGTACCCCTGGAGCTTGACCTGGAAGTCCTCGCGGCCGAGGAACTCGATCTCGCCACTGGGCAGGAACCGTCCCAGATCGCCCGTCCGGTACAGGCGTTCGCCCGTCACGGGGTGACGCACGAAACTCGCGGCGGTCCTCGCCTCGTCGCGCAGATAACCCTCCGCCAGGCCGATGCCGCCGATGTAGAGCTGCCCCGGAACACCGGTCGGCCGCGGGTGGAACGCCTCGTCGAGGACATGGAAGGCCTGGTTGCGCATCGGGCGGCCGTACGGGATCGACGGCCAGTCCGCCGGCACCTCGCCCACGGGGTGGAGGATGGACCAGATGGACGCCTCCGTGGCACCGCCGAGGCTCACGATCTCCGGCGTTCCCAGGACCCGCCGGATGCGCTCCGGCAGGGTGACGGGGAACCAGTCACCGCTGAGCATCACCAGCCGCAGCGCGTCGCTCCGCGCACCGCCCACCGTCATGTGCTCGACCAGCAGCTCCATCAGCGCCGGTACGGAGTTCCACACGGTGACCCCGGCCCGTTCGGCCAGGTCGAGCCAGACCGCCGGGTCACGGTGCGAGGCCGGGTCGGGGACGACGACGCCGCCGCCGACGGCCAGGGGACCGAAGATGTCGTAGACCGACAGGTCGAAGCTCAGCGACGACAGGGCCAGCGTCCGGTCGTGCTCCCCGACGCCGAAGCGGTCGTTCACGTCGACGACCGTGTTGAGGGCGCCGCGGTGGCTGATCATCACGCCCTTGGGCACACCGGTCGAGCCCGAGGTGAAGATCACGTAGGCGAGGTCGCCGGCCTCCGTGGCCGGCCGGGCGGCGGGCTGCGCGCCCGGGTCGGAGGGCAGCGTGTCCACGAGGAACACCGTGCCGTCCGGCCCCAGTGGCCCGGTCAGCCGCCCGGCGATCCACGACTGGGTCAGCACGGCCCGGACCTGCCCCTGGGCGAGCAGGAAGCGGATCCGCTCCTCTGGCAGCTCCGCGTCCACCGGCAGGTACGCCGCGCCCGAGGCCAGGATGCCGAGCACCGCGGCGCTCTGTTCCCAGCCCTTCTCCATGACCACGGCGACCAGGTCGTTCGGCCGGACGTCCAGCGCGGTGAGTCGGGCGGCGATCACCCGGGCGCGGCCGGCGAGCTCGCCGTAGCTCAGTGTCCGGGTCGGGGTGATCACGGCCGGACGGTCCGGAGCGCGCTCGGCCATGGCGAAGAACGGCCCGTGGAGCAGGCCCGACGGCAGGTGGCCCGGCGTCCGGTTGTAGTCCTCCCGCGCCGCCGCGTCCGCGGCCGGCAGCAGTGACGGCAGGGGCAGGTTCCACCGTGCCTCGTCGTCGGCCAGCCACCGCAGCAGGTCCAGGGTGGCCGCGTGGATCGAGGCGACCAGCCCGTCGGGGAAGAGCTCGTCGACCGCGTCGATGTCCAGGGCCAGGGAGCCCTCCGACTCGAAGACCTGGGCGTCGATCCACACCTGCGGTGTCTGGGAGATGCTGAACACCTCCTGGCCGAGGCCGACGTCCTGGCCGTGGTCGAGGAAGAGACTGGTGAACACCGCCGGCATCGCCGCGTCCGGGCGCACCTTCTTGATCTCGCGCAGGACACGGACACCGCTGAACAGGCGGTAGTCGATGTCGGTCAGCAGCTGATCCCGCACCGCCCGCGCCCGCTCACCGAACGAGCCGGTGCCGGCCGCGTCGACCTCCAACAGCGTTACCGAGGTGAAGTCGCCGACGACGGCGTCCACGCCCGGGTGAAGCGGAAGCCGGTTGGCCATGGGCAGGTTGAGCGTGAACCTGCGGTGCGTGGCCCAGGTCGCCATCGCCTCGCTGTAGGCAGCGATGGTGAGCGCGGTGGGGGTGATGCCGCGGCGGGCCGCGCCCGCCTTGAGCCGGCTCCAGCGCTCCTCGTCCAGTGTTCCGCTCACCCGGCTGAAGCGGGGCGTGTCGATGGTGCGCGGCTCACGGGCCAGCGGCAGCTCGGGGGCGGGGGCGAAGTCCGGCACCCGCTCGCACCAGTACGCCTGCGCACGGCGGTACAGGTCGGTCTCCTCCAGACTCTGCTCGGCCAGGACGTAGTCCCGGAAGGAGAGCTGGACCTCCGGCAGGTCGAGGTCCGGGTCCCGGTACAGGTCGGCGAGTTCGCGGAGCAGGAGGTTCGAGCTGCGGGCGTCGGTGATCAGACCGTCGATGCTGTAGTGCAGGCGGGTGCGGTCACCGTCCAGGAGGGTGGCGCGCAGCTCGAACAGCGGCCAGCTCTCAGGCGCGAACACCTGGTGGGACATGGCGACGCGGGTGGCCTCCAGGGCCTCGCGTGCCTCGTCGTCCGGTCGCCCGCGCACGTCCTGGGCGGCGATGACGTAGTCGGGTACGTCGGTGAGGATCCGCTGCTCACCCCCGGGCAACACGATCGCGCGGAGCATGCCGTGCCGCCGGACGAGCCGCCGGAACGCGTGCTCGAGCCGGGGCAGGTCGAGGCCGGTGGCATCGAACTCCTCGTAGCCGTGCATGCCGACGTTGCCGATGTCGAAGACTCCGGTGCGGCCGATCCAGTAGGCCTGCTGCACATCGGTCAGCGGGAAGGGCTCCGCCGTGGCGGCCGGGTCGGCCACGACGACCGGCAGTGCGACGGGGGCGCTGTCCCCGGACTCGTCGCGGGCGGCGACCAGCGCACGCGCCAGGCCGCGGATCGTCGGCGCCTCGATGAAGGTGCGCAGCGGGACGTCGACGCCGAAGAGGGCCCGTACCCGGGAGACGAGCTGGGTGGCGAGCAGCGAGTGCCCGCCCAGCTCGAAGAAGCCGTCCTCCGGGCCGATGGCGTGGGCGCCGAGGAGGTCGGCGAAGACCGCGGCGACCTCCCGCTCGGTCGGGTCCTGGTAGCCGGGTGCGGCGGTCTGTGCCGACTCCCGCGTCTCGGGCTCCTCCGCCACGCTCGGGTCGGTCCGACCGCCGCAGCGGCAGCCGGTGGCGTCGGCGGACGGCGGGTCGATCCAGCACCGCTCGCGTTCGAAGGGGTAGGTCGGCAGAACCGTGCGGTGCGGCCGGACCCCGCCGGCCAGCGCCTCCCAGTCCACCGCGGCGCCCTCGCACCAGAGTTCGCCGACGGCCGACAGCAGCTCCGGCGGCCCGTCGGTCCCGGCCCCGGCCCCGGCGGGCAGGCTCGCGACCGCGGCAACGCCGGCGGCCCGGGCCAGCCGGGTCAGCACCTGTCCGGGACCGACCTCCAGGAGCACCGCCCCGGTGTCGCGGACGGCGGTCAGGGCGTCGTCGAAGCGGACCGTGGCGCGGATCTGCCGTGCCCAGTACGCCGGGCTGGTGGCCTCCTCGTCGGTGATCCAGTCGCCCGTCACGTCGGAGACGAACGGGATGCGTGGAGGCGAGAGCCTCACGCGGGCGACCTCTTCCTCGAACGAGGCCGCCGCGTCGTCCATGAGGCGCGAGTGGAAGGCGTGGGAGGTGCGCAGCCGCTTGGAGACGATGCCGCGCCCGGCGAGCCGCGCCTCGAAGGCCGTGATCGCGTCGGCCGGGCCGGAGACCACACACTCGCGCGGTCCGTTGACGGCGGCGAGGTCCACACCGTCGAGCAGCGCCACCACCTCGCTCTCCGGCAGCGGGACGGCCGTCATCGTGCCGGCCGGCGCGGACTGCATCAGCCGGCCGCGCACGGCGATCAGACGCAGCGCGTCCTCCAGGGACATCACTCCGGCGACACAGGCGGCCACCAGTTCGCCGAGGCTGTGCCCGACCATCGCGACGGGGCGCACGCCCCAGGACTCCCAGAGCCGGGCGAGCGCGTACTCCATGACGAAGAGCGCCGGCTGCGCGACCGAGGTCCGGTCGACCGTCGCCCCGTCGTCGGGCACCGGGCCGTCGAGACCGAGGACCGGCCGGACGTCGACGGCGCCGTCGGTCAGCGACCGCAGCAGGGCCGCGGCCCGGTCGGCCTCCGCACGGAACACCGGCTCCTGTGCGTAGGCCGCCCGGCCCATGCCCGCACGCTGTGCGCCCTGACCGGGGAAGCCGAAGACCACCTCGCGGTCCTGGGACGGGCCGGCCGCGCCGTGCCGCGCCGGGACGCCGGAGGCCAGTGCCTCGACGGCCTCGGCGACGCCGCCGGCGACGACGAACCCGCGGTGCGCGAGCCCGCGGCGGCCTCGCTGCAGCGTGTACGCGACCTCGTCGACGCGCTCGCGGGGGTTCGCCCGGAGGTGACCGGCGAGCCGGTCGACGGCCGTCGCCAACGCGGCGGGGGTCGCGGCGGAGACCGGCAGGACGTGCCGGGTACGGCCGGTGGGGGCGGGCGTACGAGCGGGGGCCTCTTCGAGGACGACGTGGGCGTTGGTGCCGCCGATGCCGAACGAGCTGACGGCGGCCCGCAGACGCTCGCCCTCCCACGGCACCAGGGCCGTGTTGACGTAGAAGGGGCTGTCATCCAGTCCGAGTTCCGGGTTCGGCTCGGTGAAGTGCAGGGACGGCGGCAGCTTCCTGGCCCGGAGCGAGAGAACCACCTTGATGAGGCCGACCGCACCGGCCGCCGTGTCCAGGTGCCCGATGTTCGTCTTCACCGAGCCGAGGGCGCAGCGGCCGGCAGGGCCCGTGCCGAAGACGCTCTTGAGCGCGGTCACCTCGACGGGGTCGCCCAGCGGGGTGCCGGTGCCATGGGCCTCGACGTACGAGACCGTGGACGGGTCGACGTCGGCGACGGCGAGCGCCTCCGCGATCACGTCCGCCTGGCCCTCGACACTGGGTGCGGTGAAGCCGACCTTGCGCGCGCCGTCGTTGTTGACGGCGGACCCCCGGATCACCGCGTGGATCACATCGCCGTCGGCGAGGGCGTCGTCGAGCCTCTTGAGCGCCACCACGGCGGCGCCGCTGCCGGCCACGGTGCCGTCCGCCGCGGCGTCGAACGCGCGGCAGTGGCCGTCGGACGACCTGATGCCGCCCTTCTCGTGAAGGTGTCCCCGCCGCTGCGGGATCACGGTGGCACCGCCGGCCAGCGCCACGTCGCACTCGCCGTTGTTCAGGGACTGGCACGCCGTGTGCACGGCGACGAGGGACGTCGAGCACCCCGTCTGGACGCTGACGCTCGGCCCCCGCAGGTCCAGCTTGAAGGAGACACGCGTCGGCACGAAGTCCTTGTCGTTGCCGAGGGACGTCTGGAACTCGCCCACCCGTGCGACGAGGTCACCGTTCGGCAGCAGGTTGCGGTGCAGATAGGCACTTTCGCCGACACCCGCGTAGACGCCGGTGACCTTGTCCGTCGCGCCCGGGGCGCGCCCCGCGTGCTCCAGGGCCTCCCAGGCGCACTCCAGCAGCAGCCGGTGCTGCGGGTCGAGCATCTCGGCCTCACGTCGGGAGAAGCCGAAGAAGGCCGCGTCAAAGCCCTCCATGTCGCTGAGCACACCGAGCCGGCGCACGTAGTCCGGCCGGGCGGCCTCGTCCGGGGCGACGCCCGCGGCGAGGAGTTCCTCGTCGGTGAACGTCGTGATCGACTCGACGCCGTCGCTCAGGTTCCGCCAGAAGGCGTCCAGGGTGTCCGCGCCGGGACATCGCAGGGCCATGCCCACGACGGCGACCGCTCCGGCGGGCGTTCCGTCGTCGTCCAGAATGTCGTTCGTCATTCCTGTCTCCAAGATCTCGGAAGTCACCGCGCGGTCCTCCGCGGTGCCTGTGCGCGCGAACGCGCCTTGCGTGCGGCCGCCCGGCTGCGTCCCGCGTCACCCGTCGTGGAGGGGCTCCGCCCCTCGCCGGCGAGATGCCGGGCCAGGCTCCGGACGGTGGGGAACGCGAAGAGGTCCACCACGGGGATCTGCCGTTCGAGCCGCTCCGTCAGCCGGGCCTGCACCCGCAGCAGGAGCAGCGAGTGCCCGCCGGACTCGAAGAAGTTGTCCTCGGCGCCCACTTGCCCGACCTCCAGGACCTCGCTCCACACGGCGGCGACCAGGCGTTCCACCGCGCCGCTGAGCGGGACCCGGGCAGGGGTGTCCGGCGCTCGGGAGGGAGGTGGCAGGGCGCGCCGGTCGGTCTTGCCGCGTTCGCCCCGCGGCAGCGCGTCCATGAGGACGATCGAGCCGGGGACCATGTACTCCGGCAGCTTCCGTTCGAGATGCTCACGCAGCTCGGCCGCCGTGACAGGGCCGGAGAGGGCGGCGTAGCCGACCAGTACGGGTCTGCCGGGAACGTCCTCGCGCAGCACCGCCGCCGCGTCCGTGACACGCGGGTGCGCGTTCAGGGCGGCCTCGATCTCGCCGAGTTCGATGCGGAAACCACGGAGCTTGACCTGGTGGTCGTCGCGGCCGAGGAACTCGAGCGTCCCGTCGGCGGCCGCGCGCGCCCGGTCGCCCGTGGCGTACATGCGCTCGCCCGGCGGTCCCCAGGGGTCGGGCAGGAACGAGGCCGCCGTTCGCCCCGGGTCTCCCAGGTAGCCCAGGGACACTCCGGCGCCCGCCAGGTACAGGTCGCCGTGGACGCCCTGGGGGACCGGCCGGAGCCGTTCGTCGAGCACGTACGCGCGGACACCGGGGAGGGGCCTGCCGATGGGGACGGTCGTCCCGTCGTACGACTCCCCCGGACCGGGTTCGTACAGGGTGGCCGTGATGGTGGTCTCGGTCGGGCCGTACGCGTTCAGCCAGCGCACTCCGGCCGGCGCCGCGGCCTGCCACTGCGCGAGCCGTCCGGCGTCGACCCGCTCGCTGCCCACCACGACGAGCCGGAGAGTGGGGCAGGCGCCCGCCGGATACCGGTCGAGCACGGCCACCCATTCGTGCCAGTACGACGCCGGAAGGTTGAGCACGCTCAGCCGCTCCCGCCGGACCAGCTCGGTCAGCTCCGCGATCCCGGGCACCGGTCCCGCCGGGAGCAGGACGACGTGGCCGCCCCGGATGAGCGTGGCGAAGAGCTCCTCCGCCGCCACGTCGAAGGCGGTGGAGGCGAACTGGAGCACCCGGTCGTCGGGGCACAGCCCGTAGCGGTCCGCGACCGTACGCAGCGTGTGGGCGAGGTTGGCCTGGCTCACGCACACCCCCTTGGGGGTGCCGGTGGTCCCCGAGGTGTACAGGACGTAGGCCGTCGCCGCCGGGGCGGTGACCCAGGGCTCGGTGTCCGGGGCAGGCCCGTCCCCGCCCAGCGCCTCCTCGGCGAGGACGAAGGGAAGGTCACCGCACGCGGGCCGGCCGGTCGCCGACGAGCCCAGCACGAGGACCGCCCGCGAGTCCGCGAGTACCTGTTCGAACCGGTCCTGCGGGGCGGCGACGTCGACCGGGACGTAGGCGGCCCCGGCCTTCATGACCCCGAGCAGCGCCGCCGGCCAGAGAGGGCCGCGCGCCATGCGCACGACGACCGTGCTGCCCGGCCGGACACCGCGGGCGCGCAGGTGGGCGCAGATCCTGTCGGAGTGGGCGGCCAGTTCGGCGTAGGTCAGGGACCGGCCGTCCTGGCTGACCGCGGTGCGCTCGCCCCAGCGGTCGCAGGACTCGGCCAGGAGCCGCACCAGCGTGTCCGCGGCCGTCCCGGACGCGGGCCGGGGGCCTGCCACCAGAGCCTCCAGCTCGGCCGCGCCGAGCATGGACAGCTCGTGCAGCGGTGCCTCGGGTGCGGCCAGAGCGGACCCCAGCAGGGCCGTGAGGTGGCCCGCGAACCGTTCCACGGTCGCCCGGTCGAACAGGTCGACGTCGTACTCGATCGCACCGCACAGAGTTCCCGACTCGAGGGAGGACTCCTCCCAGACCAGGGTGAGGTCGAACTTCGCCACCGGGCTGACGGACTCGTGCACCGTCATGGACAGCCCCGGCGCCACGACCGTGTCTTTCGGCACGTTCTGCATCGCCATCATCACCTGGAACAGGGGCGTCCAACTGGGGTCACGGGGCGGCCGTACGACCTCCACCACCTGTTCGAAGGGAACTTCCTGGTGCTCGAAGGCGCCCAGCGCACTCTCCCGGACGACCGTGAGGAACTCGGCGAACGTCTGCTCCTCGTCCCAGCGGGAGCGCAGCACCAGCGTGTTCACAAAGAACCCGATCATGTCTTCGAGTTCCGGACGGGTCCGGCCGGACACCGGCGTGCCGACGCTGACGTCCCGGACCCCCGCGTACCGGCCCAGCACCAGCGTGAAGACGGCGAGCAGGGTCATGAAGCGGGTGGCGCCGAAGCGTCGGCTCACCTCACCGAGCCGGGCGGTCAGTTCGTTCGACAACCGCACCGGGACCGTGTCGCCGACATGCCGGGGGGAGGTCGGCCGGGGGCGGTCGGTGGGCAGGTCGAGAACGGGCGGCGCGCCCGCCAGACAGTCGGTCCAGTAGCCGAGCCGTCCGTCCTGGTCGGGACGGTCGAGGAGCGCGCGCTGCCAGACGGCGTAGTCCGGGTACTGGACCGGGAGCGCCGGCGCCGGTTCGGCCGTGCCGCCGAGCTCCGCCCGGTACAGCGCCACCAGGTCGCGCAGGAACACACCCACCGACCAGCCGTCGCAGACGGCGTGGTGCATCGTCACCAGCAGCACGGACCGCCGCTCGTCCATACGCAGCAGGCGGAAGCGGACGAGCGGGCCCGCCGAGAGGTCGAAGGGGAGCAGGGACTCCGCCCGGGTGCGCTCGGCGGCCGTCGCGGTCCGTGCGGCCTCGGGCAGACGGCCGAGGTCCTCGGCCTCCAGCCGGACGTCACCGGCCTCGTCGACCACCTGGACGGGGTCGCCGCTCGCGGTTGCCACCAGCCGGGTGCGCAGTGAGGCGTGACGCCGCACCAGTTCCCGGAGGGCGTGGCGCAGGGCCGTCAGGTCGAGGACGCCCGTGAGCGTCACGGCCAGGGGCACGTTGTAGAGCGGGCTGCCGGGGTCGAGCCGGTCGAGGAACCACAGGCGCCGCTGGGCGAAGGAGAGGGGCTGGGGGCCTGGGCGGGCGGGGACCAGGGGGGAGGCGGCGCGCACGGAACGGGCCGCCGCGGCGCGCCGCGCGAACGCCGACACCGAGGACGCCTCGAAGATGTCCCGGATACCGAGCCCGGCGCCGAGTTCGGCGGCGACGCGGGTGACCGCCTGAGCCGCGAGCAGTGAGTTCCCGCCGAGCACGAAGAAGTCGTCGTGCGCGGAGATCTCCGTCACCCGCAGCAGCTCCGACCAGACCCGGGCGACCAGCTTCTCGGTCGCGCCCCGCGGCGGGACACGGGTCCCGGACCGGACGCCGTCCCGCTCGTCCGGTTCGGGGAGCGCTCTCAGGTCCGCCTTGCCGTTCGGTGTGACCGGCAGCTCGTCGAGGGGCACGTACCAGGTCGGGACCATCGCCGCGGGAAGCCGCTCCGTCAGGAACGATCGCAGGACGCGGGGCTCGGCCCGCATCCCGCCCGTCATGACCACATAGGCGGCGAGGGCCCGCCGCTCGCCTTCGCCCTTCAGGGCTACGACCGCCTCGCGCACGCCGGGACACGCGCGGAGCACGTTCGCGATCTCGTCCGGCTCGATACGGACCCCGCGGAGCTTCACCTGGGAGTCGGCGCGGCCGAGGTACTCGAGGACGCCGTCCTCCCGCCAGCGGACGATGTCCCCGGTGCGGTAGAGGCGTTCCCCGCTCCCGAACGGGCTCGGGACGAACCGCTCCGCGGTCAGGCCGGGGCGTCCGGTGTATCCGCGGGCCAGGCCCGGGCCGCCGATGTGGAGCTCACCGGGCAGACCGATGCCGGCGTGCCCGCCGTGGGGGTCCAGGACGTACAGGTCGGTTCCGGCGATCGGCCGGCCGATCGGTACCCGGGCGTCGGCGTGCGGGGCGCCGACGTCGTGGCAGCTCGCGATGGTGGTGCCCTCGGTCGGGCCGTAGGCATTCACCAGCCGGACGCCCGGAACGGCGTTCCGTACCGCCCGCACCCTCCGCACGTCCGCGGCCTCGCCGCCGAAGAAGAGCGTGCGCAGCCGCTGGAACATGGCCGGGTCCGCGTCGGCGCACTTGTGGAACACGGCGGTGGTGAGCAGCATCGAGGTGATCCCGTCGGCCTCGATGCGCCTGCGCAGCGCCGGGGGCGAGAGGACGTCGTCCTTGGGGACGCCCACCAGCCGCGCGCCGTTCAGCAGCGCCCCCCAGATCTCGAAGGTGGCCGCGTCGAACGAGGTGTTGGCGACCTGGCCCACCACGTCGGAGGAGTCCCAGCCGAGGTAGTCGGTGTCGCGGACCAGACGCACGATCCCGCGGTGGGTGATGGCGACGCCCTTGGGGAGGCCGGTCGAGCCGGAGGTGTAGAGCACGCAGGCCTGCTGGTCGGGATGCGGCGGCGGGAGTTCCACGGGTCCGACGGGCCCCGCCCGCAGTTCGCCGACCGGGATCACGGGCACGTCGCCTCCGAAGGAGACGTCGCGGTCGGCGATCACCAGGCACGCACGGCTGTCCGCCACCATGTGGGCCAGCCGTGCGTCGGGATGCCCCGGGTCGAGCGGCACATAGGCGGCGCCGGCCAGCAGTACCGCCAGCATCGCGACGACCAGCGAAGCCGAGGGTTCCATGGCGAGTGCGACGGCGCTCTCCGCCCGAACCCCGCGTTCCAGGAGGGCCTCCGCCAGGCGCTCCGCCCGAGCATGGAGCTCTCTGTAGGTCAGGGTTCCGTCCCAGAACACCAACGCCACGGCGTCCGGGGCGGTCCGGGACCGATCGCGTAATGCCTCGACCACGCTGACGGCGGCCGTCCGTACCGGTTCCGTTCCCCACGCGGCGAGCAGCGCCCGCTCCTCGGCGGTCGTGTGCACGAGCCGGTACAGGGGCGACGCGGGCGAGTCGAGGGCGGACTCCAGCAGGGCCGTGAAGTGGTCCGCGAACCGTTGCGCTGCCGCCCGGTCGAAGAGGGCGGTGTCGTACTCGATCGTGCCGCGCAGGGTGCCGTCCGGTGACGGCCCGTCCCAGAGCAGGGCGAGGTCGGCGTCGAGGCCGGGGGACGGGGCGGGGTACGCGTCCCGCGTCGCCGTCATCAGCCGGAACCGCGCCGTCCCGGTCACGTCGTCGCCCTGGTCCGGGCGCTCGGCAGCGTCCCGCAGGCCGTCCCGGACCCCGGTGAGGAACTCCCCGAAGGTCCGCGTGTCCTCCCAGCGGGAGCGCAGCACCAGCGGGTCGTACGGGAACGTCCCGGCCGGCACGCCGACGCTGACGTCGGCCGCTCCCGCGCAACGGCCTGCCAGCAGGGTGAACACCGCCGTCAGCGTCGTGAACCGGTCGGTGTCGTGGGCGTCGGCGACCCGGCCCAGCCGGCCGGCGAGCGAGTCGCCGAGAGTGACGCTCACCGAGTCGCGCGGTTCACGGCACGTCGAGGTCCGCAGGCGGTCGGTGAAGAGACCGAGCGACGAGGGCGCGTCCTCGGACCGGTACCGCTCGTGTGCGATGTCCGCCACGTCGGGGTTCTCCTTCGAAGGGCATGGCTCACCGGGGGACGGAGCCGAGGGTTCGGATCCGGCCCGCTCGCCGGAGGGGATGTCTCAGGGGGAGCTGACGGGACTCGGCTGCGCCGGCCCGTCCATCTGTCCGGGCAGCCGCCGAATCGCGCGCACCGGGGACAGGAGTACGACCAGGGAGGGTACGAACAGTCCGACCGCCGAGACGACGACCGTCTCGCGCAGGCCCCAGGAACTGGCCAGGGCACCGCCCATCAGGGAGCCCAGCGACAGGGTTCCCCACGACAGCGAGCGCACGGTCGCGTTCACCCGGCCCTGCAGATGCTCGGGGGTGATCGACTGACGGAAGCTGATCACGGTCACGTCCCACACGGGAATGCCGAAGAACCCGATGAAGGTGGCGACGCCTGCCAGCGCGGCGGAACCGAGGGAGTTCCCGTCCACGGTGGCGAGCAGGAGAAAGCCGACGCCGGGCAGAGCCACGGCGGCCGCCAGGGTCGGGCCGACGCCCAGCCAGGTGTTCAACCGCTCGGACAGCAGGGCGCCGACGAGCCCGCCAACGCTGCCGACGGCCACGATCAGTCCCACCGCCGTCGAGGCGAGTCCCGCCTCACGGATGAGGTAGAGGAAGTAGACGGCCATGATCGAGCTGAAGAACAGGCTGAGGAAGAAGACCGCGACGGTGCACCAGCGGAGCAGAGGGCTGCGGCCGACGACGGCGAATCCCTCGCGGAGAGAAGCCCAGACCGACTGCTTGCCCTGGTCGTCCTGCTCGGCCCGGGGTGCGGCGTCCGCGGGCAGTCTGGTCAGGGCGAGAGCCGAGACCAGATAGCTCACGGCGTCGATGGCGATCACGGCAGGGGCGCTCATCACGCCGATCAGTGCGCCGGCGATGCCCGGACCCGCGACCTCGGCGGTCGAGGCGGAGGCCTGCAGCTTGCCGTTGGCCTCCATCAACTGCTCGCGGCCGACCAGTCCGGGGAGATAGGACATGTAGGCGATCTCGAAGAAGACGGTCATGACGCCCACGAGGAAGGTCACGACGAGGAGCTGGGGGATCGTCAGCATGTCGAGCGCGTAGGCCGTGGGGATCCAGGCGAGCGCGGCGAACCTGATCGCGTTGGCTGCGATCAGGATGGGCCGCCGGGCCCGCCGGTCCACCAGAACGCCGACGAAGAGGCCGATCAGCAGGAAGGGGAGCGTCTCCAGGGCGCTCAGCAGGCCGGCCTCCATCGGTGACGCGTGCAGGACGACGACCGCGGTGAGGGGCAGTGCCACATAGGTGATCTGTGTGCCCAGGAAAGAGATCGACTGGCTCGACCAGAACACGGCGAACGCCCTGTTCTGGAAGAGGGAGCCGGGCGGACGGGGTGCCTCCACGGCATACCTCCGGTTTCGGCGGGAGTGGGATGGGGGGCGGGAGAGGAGGAGGGGCAGCGTGGCTGGTGACCGTCACTCCACAGGTGGACGTCACTCCATGGAGAAGCGGCTCCCCAGCGGCCTCATGTCCGTCCAGTGCGCGTCGACGTAGGCGACGCATGCCGACCGGTCCGCCGGGCCGTGTGTGACGGTCCAGCCGGCGGGCACGGCGCGGTGGTCCGGCCAGAGCGCGTGCTGCCCTTCGCCGTTCACCACCACGACCAGACGGCCCCTGGGGTCGTCCAACGCATTCACCATCGGTTCACTCCTCGGGTTGCCCGATCGTCCCAGCGACGTGCCACAGCAGACCGCTTTGCGGGCCCCGCCTTGTCACGTTGATGACACCACCTTTCCATGGCGCTCTGAATTTTGGCAACTCCTTGTCAAGAGACGTGCCTAACCGCTAGCGTGACGTCACGTCCGGCTCGGACACCACAGCGGCAACGCTCTCTCCATTCTTTACGAGGGGATCCTCTGACATGCGATGTTTGCACCGACTTGGCGCCGTTCTCGGTCTGGCCGCAGTCGTCTTCGTCATCGGTCACGGCAATGCCGCGACAGGGACGCCCGGCCCGACCTGGACGGCCCCGCTGGCAAGTTCCGGAGCTCCGGCGATCGACTGGCCGTGACGGTCGGCACCACCGGAGTCCCGCGACGGATACGCCTGAGCGTTGCCAACCTGACCCAAGGGTAATTACCAAAAATTGACAACCGCTCTGGCAACTGCCAAAATGTCGGTGACATGGGGGTGGGGGAAGCCGCGATCAGCGGCTTCCCCCACCCCCATATACATGGCAAGGAAGGATTGAGCGGTGGCAGATCGGTCAGACTTCGGTAAGCAACTGCGAACACTGAGGCAGGAACGGGGCATGTCCCAGGCGCAGTTGGCTGGCGACGAGATCTCCGCCGGCTACCTCTCTCGCCTGGAGTCCGGTGCGCGGCCACCCACTCCCAAGATCATCGCCTACCTCGCCGAACGGCTCGATGTGCCCCCGTCCGCCTTCGACGGCCCGCCGGTCGCGGACGAGGCACCGGTCGCGGTCCTGGTCAGAGCGGTCACCGCGACGCCCGACGGCGACGGCCAGGTCGGCGAGCTACTGGAACGTCTGACACACCACCAGACCGATCTGTCCCTCCCGTTGCGGTGGCTGGCCCTGTGGTCGCTGGCCGGGATCCGGCCGGAGGGCGCCACGCACGAGGCTCAACTGCCCCTGGGCCAGGAGCTGCTCCGGACCGCCGAGGAGAGCGGCATCCCCGAGCTGCGTGTCCGCTCCCTGGTCCTGGTGTCCCGCCTCCACCGCTCGCTCGGTGACATGAAGGCGGCCAACGCCTGTGCCGACGACGCCTACTCCACCGCGATCGAACATGACGTGCCCAGAGCCGACAAGGTACGCGCGCTCATGGTGCTGATCTCCACGGAGGCCGAGGCGAGCCGACTGCACGACGCGCTGAAGTACGTGGCGGACCTGGAGGTGCTCTCGAAGCACACCACGCGGACCATGCGCGTCGAAGCCCTGTGGACCGCGGCCAGCGTGTACGTCCGGCAGGGCAACCACGCGGCCGCCGCGGCCCGGCTGGCCGAGGCACTGGCACTGAGCAGCAGCGCCGACGACCTCCGGCTGTGGATGCGGCTGCGCTTCGCCGCCGCGTCGCTCTACCTGCAGATGCACCCCTCCCGGCTCTCCGACGCCCAGCAGGTCCTCAAGGAGGCCGAGCCCGCGCTCGCCCTGGTCGGGGACGCCGGGCAGCACCTGGAGTTCCGCACGATCCGCGCCCACGCACATTTCCAGGCGGGGGAACTCGACGCGGCACGCACCCTGTGTGAGGAGATCCGCCCTGACGCGACGAAGCTCGAGTTCCGCGACATGATCCGGTTCGAAGTACTGGTCCATCTGCTCGACATCATCTCCGGGCAGGTGGAGGCCGGGGTGCGCGCCATCGAGGCGCTGGCCGGCAAGGCGCACGAGGCGTCCAACATGGATCTCGCCGCGGAGATCTGGAAGAACCTCGCGGAAACCCTGGCCTTCGTCCAGTCGGCGAAGCCCGGCCCCGGGGCAATCGATACATAGTCCCCGCCTCACCGTCCCCACCTGGTCCCCGCCCTCGCGGTCTCCGCCTCGCATTCCGCTCCGAGGCGGGACGGGTATGCGTCAAGGACTTCACCGGAGAGGGACAGAGGTGGGTTCATTCCTGAGCTGGAGGAAGCACAGTGATCACCGATCCCGCCCTGGCCACCCGCCGGGCACACGCCATGCGTACGCCTCATGCCGCATCCGCCCTCCCCCCGGCACGCCCCGCCAGTCCCGGTGCGCGCACCGCAGTTGGAGAACGGGCGCTCTCGCCGTCGACATCGCCAAGCACTCTGGACGCCCTGTTCGCCCAGGTGGCCCAGCGCCACCCGGACGCTGTCGCCGTCCAGGACACCCGCGGCGAACTGCGTTTCGCCAAGGCCGAGTCGTGGGCCGCACGGCTGGCATCGCTCCTGGTGCACAGTGGGGTCCAGCTCGGCGATCCGGTGATCATCCACTGCGACGACCACCGGCAGGCGCTGATAGCGCAGTTGGCCGTCCTGAAGGCCGGAGGCGTCTGTGTGCCCGCCACGCACGGTCTCGGCCGATCGGAACTCCGTGGTATCGCCGCGGTCAGCGGCGCCTTGACCGTCTTGTGCAGCCGTTCCACCCAGGAAGCCTGGCCGCGGCGGCACACCACCCTCTCGCTCGACGACGATGAGGCCCGTCGGCGGATCACCGCTCAGCGACTGGAACCGGCACTGCCCCTTTCGCACTCCAGGGAAGCCGCCTACCTGTTGGTCCACGACGGCGGCCGGCATGGGCTCACCGGGCACCTGGTCGACCACCACGCCTGGCGACTCGCCGTGGCCGAGCGGATCCGGACAGCGGGCCCCGCTCCGCGCCGGGTCTTCGTGGCCGGCCCGCCGGCCGGACCGCGCGTGTTGTCCGCGATGTGGTGGGCGTTCGCCGGCGGAGGATCGCTGCGCACGCTGCCGGGTACGGGAGCGTCGGCACAACGCGACGGGACGGTGTCCGCCGCCGTGTTCAGCCCCGAGGAGTACGACGCCCTCGTGGACGTCCTCCCCGTCCGGCCGCGGCTGGTACAGCTCGTCGGCGGGTCCGTGCCGAGCGGTCTCGTGGCCCGGCACTTCACGGCCCTGCCCGGCACCCGGCTGCGTGCCGACTTCGCCCCTGTGGACGGCGCCCTGCCCTGGGTCTCCCGGGAGTTCACGGCGGCCGACGGGGCGACGTCCTGGACGGGTACCCTCGGCGCTCCGGTGCCCCAGGTTCAGGTGAGTGTGGTGAACGACCGAGGCCGACCGCTGGCGGACGGGCAGACGGGTGAGCTGTGCGCCGCCGGCCGCGCGCTGCCCTTCGACACCGTCCGCCGCCCCGGGCGTGCACTGCCGGCCTGGGAGGAGGCTTCGCTGCTGCGTTCCGGAATGTCCGGGCGACGCCTGCCCGGCGGCGGACTCGAACTGGTCGAACCGCCGACGGCAGCCACCTGATCCGAAGTTCTCACACCCATCAAGCGTGCGAGGGGCTCCTACGCACCTCTTGGAAGCCAGAGCGCTACACGATCGGCACCATCCCCGAGACACCTGACCCGTACAGGGCGCCGCCCGGGGCTTCCCGAAGCGGCATCCGTGCCGAACCAAGCCTCAAAACCACGAGATCCCGTCCAACTCCGTGAGCTGGACGGGATCTCGTGATCCGTTGACGAGCTAACTCGCGAACGGCTTGCGGTGGACCTGTGGGGATTTGAACCCCAGACCCCCTCGATGCGAACGAGGTGCGCTACCAGACTGCGCCACAGGCCCTTGCAACGAGTGAAACTCTAGCATCCCGATCCGGGTGCTCGGAAATCCGTTCCGCGCTGGTCGGCCAGGGCCGTCGCACGCTCTCCCACCTGCCACTACCGCTCGCTACTCGTTGGCCGCGCGAGGGCGCTCGCCGTCCTCGTACTGGTCGAACAGCGGCGTACGGCCCCGTTCCCGGGCCCGCCGGGCGGAGGCCGCGCGGCGGGCGTCGGTGCGACCGTCCGAGTCCTCCAGGTCCTGCTCCGAGTCGGACTCGGCCCCCTCCGACAGCTCCGCCTCCGTCGCGTCCTCCGTCGACGACGGCTCGTCCGCCGACGACTCCGACTCGCGGCCCACCGTGCTGGAGCGCGCCGAACTCCAGGCGTCCGGTGCGCCGAGGTCCACGTCGGACGTGGCGCGGGGGGCGACCGGCGCGGTCACGTACGTCGGCAGTGGTACCGGGACCGGGTCCCAGCTGTCGCCGTGCCCGGGGCGGCGCTGGCGTTCGCGCTGCTGGTCGACCCACTCCGCGTGGTCGGTCTGCTCGACGAGCGCACGCCTGTCGGCGGCGAGCGCTGACAGGCCCGGGTCGGTGGCCGGCTCCGGGTGCTCGTCCTGCTCCTCCGCCCCGGGGTCGGTGGACGGCCGCCGCCGGGGCTGGCGCTCACGCAGTCGCTGCGCGGCGAGCTCGGCCTGGCGCCGGTCCATCTGGTAGGTGAAACGGCGCCGTTCCTGCGACCGCAGATAGGCGATGTATCCGCTCAGCATGGCCGCCGGGACAGCGGGGGCCCAGAGGAAGGCGAGTCCGCCGACCGCCGCGACGATCGTGCCGAGCGTGAAGGCGAAGAACAGCATCACCGTCGTACGCCGTCGGCGCGCGAGAACCTTCGAGCGCCGGGCGCGCGCGGCGGCTTCCGCCGATGCGTTCGCGCTCCGACGAGCCGCCGGTACGCGCGCACGCTCCCGTTCCCTGACCGGAGCCGGAGCGGACGCCTGTGCGTGCTGCTCCCGCTTCGGTGCCCTCGGCTGCTCGTGCGCCTGGGCCGGCGACTGCTCCGGGTGCGCCTGTTCCTGCACCTCCGCCTGGACCTTCGCCTTGGGGCGGGTCGGGGGCGCGGCGAAGGCCCGGACGTCCACCGAGTCGGTGACACCCTCCGGGTCTCCGGCGCTGTGCTCCCCCTCGTCGGTGGAGCGCGCCCGCAGGTCCTTGGCGTACCGGCGCTCCATGCCCGCCCGTCCGGACAGGAGCCGGATGGCGGTGCTGAAGCGTTCCGTCGGACGGGCCTCGTTCAGCTCGTCCTGCCTACGGAGCCACATCGGCACCAAGTAGGCGGCCCAGGCCCCGACAATGACTGCGTAGATGAGGCCGCTGCTGCTCACGCCTCACACGGTAGAGGGGTTTGCGTGAGGCCATCTGCCAATTGAGCCGGTGTGTCGCACGATCTGGCTGATATTTCGAGCTTTTTTTGTGATCGATGCGATCAGCGGGTCATCGCGGGCCTGCATTTGGCACCACAAGTCGATCGCCACTCGGTCGCCACTCAGTCGTCCGCCGATCATTTTCGAACACTTATTCAATTTACGCCGGATTCCGCGGCGTGTTCCGGGAGCGGGCCCGCTGCCAGCGGCTCAGCAGCCCTTCCGGCACCTCTTCCGCTGTCAGCGCGAAGACGAGATGGTCGCGCCAGGCCCCGTCGATGTGGAGATAGCGGGGCCTGAGCCCCTCGTCGCGGAATCCGAGTTTCTCCACGACCCGGCGGCTGGGCCCGTTCTCCGGGCGAATGCAGACCTCGACGCGGTGCAGTCCGACCGTACGGAAACAGTGGTCGACCGCCATTGCGACCGCCGTCGGCATGACACCCCGGCCCGCCACCGCCTCGTCCACCCAGTAACCCACGTGTCCCGAACACATCGAGCCCCAGGTGATGCCGGCGACCGTCAACTGGCCGACCAGTTGCCCCTGGTACTCGATGGCGAAGGGCAGCATCCTGCCCGCGTTCGCCTCCGCGCGCAGATGCCGGATCATCTGACGGTAGGTCGGCCGGTGGGCGATCGGGCCGCTGGGCGTCGGCGGCGGGATCGTCGCCTCCCAGGGCCGCAGCCAGTCCCGGTTGCGCCGGTTGATCTCGCGCCAGATCCGCTGGTCGCGCAGCCTGACGGGCCGGAGGACGACATCGCCGTCCACCAGCTCGACCGGCCAGGACGGGCTGTTCAGCTCGCACCCCCGCTGCTGGCGCCGGGTCTGGGGTGATCGCCGCCCCGGATCTGGTCGACCGCGTGTTTCAACAAGGGCTCCAGCACGGCCAGTCCGTCCTTCACCCCGCCGGTGGAGCCCGGCAGATTGACGATCAGTGTCCCGGCCGCGACGCCGGCGAGTCCACGCGACAGCGCCGACGTCGGCACCTTCTCGCGGCCGAACGCCCGGACGGCCTCGGCGATGCCCGGCACCTCCCGGTCGACCACCGCGCGGGTCGCCTCCGGGGTGCGGTCGGTGGGCGAGACGCCGGTGCCGCCGGTGGTGAGGATGACGTCGTACCCGGCCTCGACACCGGCCCGCAGGGCGTTCTCCACCGGGTCGCCGTCGGGCACGACCCACGGTCCGTCGACGGCGAAGCCGAACTTCTCCAGCCCGGCCGCGATCAGGGGGCCGCCCTTGTCCTCGTAGACGCCCGCCGCCGCGCGGTTGGACGCGGTCACGACCAGGGCGGAGTAGGGCGTGAGCAGCGGGCCCCCGAACTCGACAGGCAGCGTCGGTGTCATGACCTGCTCCAGTCGCCCGACTTCCCGCCGGTTTTCTCCTCCACCCGGACGTCCGTGATGACCGCCCCCTTGTCGACCGCCTTGACCATGTCGATCACGGTGAGCGCGGCGACCGAGACCGCCGTGAGGGCCTCCATCTCGACGCCCGTGCGGTCCGTCGTCCTCACGGTGGCCAGGATCTCGACGGCGTCGTCCGCGACCGACAGGTCCAGTTTCACACCCGACACCGACAACGGGTGGCAGAGCGGGATGAGGTCCGGGGTCCGCTTGGCGCCCATGATGCCCGCGATCCGCGCGGTGGCCAGGGCGTCCCCCTTGGGAACCCCTTCCCCGCGCAGCAGTTCGATCACGCGCGGGGAGACAAGGACACGACCGCTGGCGCGGGCGGTGCGCGCGGTCACGTCCTTGGCGGATACGTCGACCATGCGGGCGGCGCCCGCCTCGTCGATGTGCGTCAGTCGGTCGTCCTGCGTGCTCATGTGCTGCGGCGCTCCCGGTCGGGCCTGTTGTGCGCGACACGGTACTCCCAACCGGCGCACTTCAGCCGCCCCCGCCCACCGGGTCAGCCGAGCAGGACGACCTCGACCTCGGCGCCGGGCTCCACGGACTCCCGCTCCTCGGGTACGACGATCAGCGCGTCCGCGTGGGCCAGGGCCGCGATCAGGTGCGATCCGGCGCCGCCGACCGGCGTCACCCGGCCGTCCGCGTAGGTGCCGCGCAGGAACTGGCGGCGCCCGGCCGGCGAGGTCAGCGCCTTGTCCGTCGCCAGGACCGCTGTGGTCGTGGGCCGGTGGATGTCCGTCACGCCCATCAGGGCACGGATCGCGGGCCGCACGAACAGTTCGAAGGAGACGTACGACGACACCGGGTTGCCCGGCAGCGCGAGCAGCGGGGTGTGGTCGGGGCCGACGGTGCCGAAACCCTGGGGCTTGCCCGGCTGCATGGCGAGCTTGCGGAAGTCGACGCCGGCGCCGGGCTCGTCCTCGTCGGCGACATGCGCGAGGGCCTCCTTGACCACGTCGTACGCGCCCACGCTGACGCCTCCGGTGGTGACGACGAGGTCGGCGCGGACGAGCTGGTCCTCGATGGTGGAGCGGAGGGTCTCGGCGTCGTCGGCGACCGCGCCCACGCGGTAGGCGATCGCCCCGGCGTCCCGGGCGGCGGCGGTGAGGGCGAAGCTGTTGGAGTCGTAGATCTGGCCGTGCGAGAGCTTCTGGCCGGGCTGGATCAGCTCGCTGCCGGTCGACATGACGACCACGCGCGGGCGCGGGCGTACGCGTACGGTGCCGCGGCCGATCGCGGCGAGGAGGGCGATCTGCGGCGGGCCGAGGACGGTGCCCTCGGCGAGGGCGCGGTCGCCGGCCCGGACATCGCTGCCCTGTTCGCGCACGTGCGCGCGTGCCGGTGCCGGGCGGTGCACGCGCACCTGGCCGTAGGCGCCCTCGGGGTCGGTGCTGCGGGCGCGCATCCCGGTGACGGGGCCCTCACCGAGCCCGCCGTCGGTCCACTCCACGGGGACGACGGTCTCGGCGCCGGGCGGCAGCGGGGCGCCGGTCATGATGCGGGCGGCCTGGCCGGGACCCACATGGAGCAGTCCGTCCTGGCCGGCCGCGACGTCCCCGATCACCGTCAGTGCGGCCGGGTACTCCTCGCTCGCGCCCGCGACATCGGCGACCCGGACCGCGTACCCGTCCATGGAGCTGTTGTCGAACGGCGGCAGGGAGACCTGCACCGTGACGTCCTCGACCAGGACGCAGCCCTGGGCGTCGAGGAGTTGCAGCTCGATGGGATCCAGGGGGCGGACGGTCGCGAGGATGTCCTCCAGGTGCTCGTCCACCGACCACAGGTGGTCCTGGCCGGCGGTGCGGGGCGCGGCGCTGCTCAACGTTGCTACATCTCCTCGGCTACGTAACTGCGAAGCCAGGTCCGGAAGTCCGGGCCCAGGTCCTCACGTTCGCATGCGAGTCTGACAATGGCACGCAGGTAGTCGCCGCGGTCCCCGGTGTCATAGCGGCGGCCCTTGAAGACGACACCGTGCACGGGGCCGCCGACCTTCTCGTCCTGGGCGAGCTGCTGGAGGGCGTCGGTGAGCTGGATCTCGCCGCCGCGGCCGGGCTCGGTCTCGCGGAGGATGCCGAAGATGTGCGGGTCGAGGACGTAGCGGCCGATGACCGCGTAGTGCGAGGGAGCGTCCGCGGCGTCCGGCTTCTCGACCAGGCCGGTGACCTTGACGACGTCGCCGTCGGCGGTGGTCTCGACGGCAGCGCAGCCGTACATGTGGATCTGCTCGGGGGCGACCTCCATGAGGGCGATCACGCTGCCGCCGTGCTGCTCCTGGACCTGGATCATGCGCTGGAGCAGGGGGTCACGGGGGTCGATGAGGTCGTCGCCCAGGAGGACGGCGAAGGGCTCGTGGCCGACGTGCGGGGCCGCGCACAGGACGGCGTGGCCGAGGCCCTTGGGGTCGCCCTGGCGGACGTAGTGCATGGTCGCGAGGTCGCTGGACTCCTGGACCTTGGCGAGTCGCGCGGCGTCGCCCTTCTTCTGAAGGGCGGACTCCAGCTCGTAGTTGCGGTCGAAGTGGTCCTCAAGGGGGCGCTTGTTGCGTCCCGTGATCATGAGGACGTCGTCGAGGCCCGCGGACGCGGCCTCCTCGACCACGTACTGGATCGCCGGCTTGTCGACGACCGGCAGCATCTCCTTGGGAGTGGCCTTGGTGGCCGGCAGGAACCGGGTGCCGAGGCCTGCTGCGGGGATGACAGCCTTGCTGATCCTGGGGTGCGACTCAGTCATGGCGGCAACCTTATCCGGAGCCTTTGTGCTGATTCCGTGGCACCGATGAACTTAAGCTCATATCGGCATATGAAACACATGAGAACACTGGTCACGATAAGGGGAGAGCCATGGGGGCAGAGCCTGACAAGCGAACGTTCAGGCGGGACCTCCTCACGGTGAGAGACGGGTTGACGGCCGCCGACGTCGAGGCGGCGGGGGCCGACCTGGCCTCCCGCGCGCTCGACCTGCCCGAGCTCGCGCACGCGCGCACGGTGGCCGCGTATGTCTCCGTCGGCACCGAACCCGGCACCCGGGCGCTGCTCGACGCCCTCCACGCGCGCGGGGTACGGGTCCTGCTGCCGGTGCTCCTCCCGGACAACGACCTCGACTGGGGCGCGTACGCCGGGGCGGGGTCCCTGGTGGAGGTGCGGCACGGCGGACGGATGGCCCTTCTGGAGCCGGCCGGCGAGCGTCTCGGAGCGGACGCCGTGACGGGCGCCGACGCCGTCCTGCTGCCCGGCCTGGCCGTGGACGACGTCGGGCTGCGCCTGGGGCGCGGTGGAGGCTCGTACGACCGTGTGCTGGCCCGGCTGGAGCGCGCGGGCGCCGATCCGGCCCTGGTGGTGCTGCTGTACGACTCCGAGGTCGTCGCCCGGGTCCCGGCCGAGCCGCACGACCGGCCGGTGCACGCCGTGGTCACTCCGTCGGGAGTACGCCGCTTCCCCGGCTCCTGCTGAAGCGGAACGGCCCTCCACGCGCGTGGAGGGCCGTCCGCGAACTACGTACTACCGCGTGCTCACGGTTTCAGCAGCAACGTGTCGCTCGTGCTGTCGTCGACCGCCTTGTCCGTGAAGGACCAGTCCAGCAGTTCGCCCTTGACCCACTTGCCCGTCTGGTCGGTGTAGTGGTCACTGAAGGCGTGCCCGGAGGCTCCCGTCAGGTTGATCCACTTCGACTTGTCGAGGTCGCCGAGGTTGACCACCATGCGCATCGACGGCACCCAGACGACGCCGTAGCCGCCGGCCGCGTTCCAGCCGGTCGCGTCGACCGCCGCCTCGCCGCCGCCGAGGTTCCAGGGGCCGCGGTTGAGGATGTACTGCACGAATTCGGGGCCCTCGGTGCCCAGGGTCTGGTTCTTCAGGAACAGGCGGTGCAGCCGGCCCCAGCTCCAGGTGTCGATGTCCTTGCCGAGCTTGGCGGTCAGCTCCCAGCGGGCGTCCGACATGGCGCGCGCGAACAGCTGGTCGCGGTTGGTCGCGGCCTTCTCGGTGCGGGTCCCCGGCGTGCTCCACCAGTCGTTGTCCTGGTCGTTGATGAGCTTGCGGACCACCTCGAACCAGCGGTCGCCACCGTCCGGCTGCGCCTGGTCCGCGTCCCGCTGGCCGCATTCGAGCACCCGCTGGTCCGGGTCGGCGGGACTGGTGGTGTTGACCGGTTTGACGTACAGGCACTGGCCCTTGACCCGCACCTCCTTGGGCAGCTTGTTGCCGAAGGCGAGCTTCAGGATGTTGCGCCAGACCGAGTTGAAGTAGGCCGCCGCGGCCGAGTCTGCGTCCTGGGTGTAGTCCCAGCCCACGAGGAGCTTCTGCGCCTCACGGACGTACTTGTCCTTGATGTCGATCGCCAGCAGCTTGGGCACCAGCAGCTTGGCGATCTCGCTGCTGTTGTCCAGCTGCATCTGGCGCATGTCGTCGGTGGAGATCTTGCCGCCGCCCTTGATCTTCGAGGCGATCAGGTCGGCGATGCGCTGGCTGCGGGTGCCGTAGCCCCAGTCCGTGGTGAGCGTGTACGGGTACTTGGCCTTGTCGACGACGGCCTGGTTGGCGGTCACGATGTAGCCGCGCTCGGGGTTGTACTCGAAGGGCAGCTCGGCCTGCTTGAGGTAGCCGGTCCAGCGGTACTTGGAGTCCCAGCCGGGGACCGGGAGCGAGCCGTCGTCGCCCGCCGCGCGCGTGGGGATGCGTCCCGGGAGCTGGTAGCCGATGTTGCCCGCGGTGTCCGCGTAGACGAGGTTCTGCGAGGGCACGTCGAAGGAGGCCGCGCCCGCGCGGAACTCGGTCCAGTTCGACGCCTTGTCGATTCTGAAGACGGCGTCCATGGAGGTGCCGGGGTCCAGCGCGGTCCAGCGCAGTGCGACGCCGTAGCCGTCGCCCCGGTCGGGGGCGGCGGCGTCGACGGTGGCCTTCCGGCCGACCTTGACGAGCTCGTCGTAGCGGTCGGACAGCAGGGGTCCGTTCTCGGTCTCGCGTACGACGATCTTCTTGGACGCGCCGCCGGCGACCTTGATGGTCTCCTCGCGCGTGGTGAACGGCTTCGTCTTCCCGTCGTACAGGTAGCCGTCGCCGGAGAGCTTCTCCAGGTACAGGTCGGTGACGTCGGCGCCCGAGTTGGTCATGCCCCAGGCGATGTCGCCGTTGTGGCCTATGACCACGCCGGGCATGCCCGCGAAGGTGTACCCGGAGACGTCGTACTGGCACTTGCTGGAGACGCTGCGGCAGTGCAGGCCCATCTGGTACCAGACGGACGGCAGCGACGGCGACAGGTGCGGGTCGTTGGCCAGCAGCGGCTTGCCGGTGATGGTGTGCGCGCCCGCGACGACCCAGGAGTTGGAGCCGATGCCGTTGCCGTTCACCCCGACGGCCGTCGGGACGTTGTCCAGGACCCGGTAGAGGCCCGCCAGCTGGCTCTGGAAGGCCGCGGAGTCGGCGGCCGAGGTTCCGGACGTTCCCGAGGACGCGGACTCCGTGCTCGCGGCGCTGCCGCTCTTGACGAACGTCTGCGTCGCGGCGTCGTACGCGCCTTCCTGCACGATCGGCTTGTTCCGGCCGTAGGGGTACTCCGGGTACAGGTCGGCGATCTGCTGCGGGCCGAGGCGGCTGGTCAGCAGGGAGCGGTCGATCTCGTCCTGCATGTTGCCGCGCAGGTCCCAGGCCATCGCCTTGAGCCACGCGACCGAGTCGACCGGGGTCCACGCCTGCGGCTTGTAGTCGTTCTCGAACCCGAGGGCCGCGTACTCCAGGGAGATGTCCGCGCCGTCCTTGCCCTTCAGGTAGGCGTTGACCCCCTTGGCGTAGGCCTGGAGGTACTTCTTCGTGGCGGCCGACAGGGTCTTGTCGTACTCCTCCTTGGCCACCCGGTCCCAGCCCATGGTGCGCAGGAACTCGTCCTCGTCGACCTGTCCCTCGCCGAACATCTCGGAGAGCCGGCCCGACGTCATGTGCCGGCGTACGTCCATCTCGTAGAACCGGTCCTGCGCCTGGACATAGCCCTGCGCCATGAACAGGTCCTCGTCGGAGGAGGCGTAGATCTGCGGGATGCCGTGGCTGTCGCGCTTGACGTCGACGGGGCCCGACAGGCCTTCGAGCGAGATTGAGCCCTTGGTCTGCGGGAAGGAGGCCCGGACGGTACTGACGGACCAGTAGGCGCCGAAGGCGACGCCTCCGACGATGGCCAGAACCAGGACGATCACGAACAGTCGGGCTTTGCGCCCCTTCTTCCTGCCGGACTTGCCGGACTTGTGGCCGGAAGAGCTGGTGGTGGTGGGGGGCATCGCTGTCCTTGCTGTCCTAACGCGAGCGGCAGGCGGTACTGGAGTGCTGGAGCAACCATAGGCGCAGGGCCCGGCGCGACTTGACGCGGAGTCGGGTACGCGAACGAGCAGGCGTTCGATCATGCCTGTGGAAGTGTCAAGAAATCGTCAAGAGTTAGGTAAGGTAACGAAGTACTTGGGTGCGCGGTGACTTCATCTCGTGTCCGATGTACGTGAGCCCCCGCGCGTGCCGCGCCCGGGCCAGGGAAGGGAACGGCCGCTGACTGTCCACCACCTCAACCAGCTTCTGCTCGTCTGCTCGCTCGTCCTCCTCATCGCTGTGGCAGCGGTCCGGATCTCCTCGCGCAGCGGGCTCCCCAGCCTGCTCGTCTACCTGGGGATCGGCGTCGCCATGGGCCAGGACGGCATCGGCGACATCCACTTCGACAACGCCGAACTGACCCAGGTCATCGGGTACGCGGCCCTGGTCGTGATCCTGGCCGAGGGCGGACTCGCCACGAAGTGGAAGGAGATCAGACCCGCCCTCCCGGCCGCCTCCGCGCTGGCGCTGGCGGGGGTCGCGGTGAGCGTCGGGATCACGGCGGCGGCCGCGCACTACCTGATCGGTCTCGAGTGGCGGCAGGCGTTCATCATCGGCGCGGTGGTGTCCTCGACGGACGCGGCGGCGGTCTTCTCCGTCCTGCGGAAGATCCCCCTCCCCGCGCGCGTGACGGGCACCCTGGAGGCCGAGTCGGGCTTCAACGACGCCCCGGTGGTCATCCTGGTCGTCTCGCTGTCCACGGCGGGCCCGGTCGAGCACTGGTACACGCTGCTGGGCGTCATCGTCCTGGAGCTGGCCATCGGCGCGGCCATCGGCATCACGGTCGGCTGGCTCGGCGCCTGGGGCCTCAGACACGTGGCCCTGCCCGCGTCCGGCCTCTACCCCATCGCCGTGATGGCCATCGCGGTCACCGCGTACGCCGCCGGCGCCCTGGCCCACGGCAGCGGTTTCCTCGCGGTCTACCTGGCCGCCATGGTCCTCGGCAACGCGAAACTGCCGCACTGGCCGGCCACGCGCGGCTTCGCCGACGGACTCGGCTGGATCGCCCAGATCGGCATGTTCGTCCTGCTCGGCCTGCAGGTGACCCCGCACGAGATGGGCGACGACATCTGGCCCGCCCTCGTCATAGGCCTGGCCCTGACCATGGTCGCGCGCCCGCTGAGCGTGATCGTCAGCCTGACGCCGTTCCGGGTCCCGTGGCAGGAGCAGACCCTGATGTCCTGGGCCGGGCTGCGCGGCGCCGTGCCCATCATCCTGGCGACGATCCCCATGGTGAGCGGCGTCGAGGACAGCCGTCGCATCTTCAACATCGTCTTCGTCCTGGTCGTCGTCTACACCCTCGTCCAGGGCCCGACGCTCCCCTGGCTGGCCCGCAAACTGCACCTCGACACCAGCGACGAGGCCGCCGACCTCGGCATCGAGTCGGCCCCCCTGGAGCGGCTGCGCGGGCATCTGCTGTCCGTCGCGATACCCGACGGCTCCAAGATGCACGGCGTGGAGGTGGGCGAGCTGAGGCTGCCGCCGGGCGCCGCGGTCACCCTCGTCGTCCGCGATGAAAAATCGTTCGTTCCAGCGCCGACGACCATCCTGCACCGCGGCGACGAACTCCTCGTGGTGACCACCGACCCGGTCCGCGACGCGACGGAACGCCGGCTGCGGGCCGTGGGACAGGGCGGCAAGCTGGCGCAGTGGCTGGGGACGGGCGGGAACGGAGCAGAGGCGTGACGCACCCCGCTTCTTGCTTTCAGAGGCCTACGAGCCCACTTCCCCTGTACAGTGAAGGCGCACCCTGATCGAACCAACTCTGTCTGAAGCAGAGCTGGCGCGACCGTATGGCGGCCGGGACATCCTCTGCGGGAGCGTCGGCATCTACCGCAGTCCGCGCAAGAGGACAGCTCTCGGCGCCGCCCCACGCAAGGGGGCCGCGCTACCAGGCGGCAGAAAGGCACGGCCGTGGCATCCACGGTCACCTACGGCACGCTGCTCCGCACCCCCGGCGCCTGGACGTTCCTGCTCCCCGGTTTCGCCGCGCGACAGCCGTTCGCGATGCTCACCATCTCCATCGTGCTGCTCGTCCAGCACACCAGCGGCTCGTACGGCACCGCCGGCGCCGTGGCCGCCGTCACCGGCGTCTCCATGGCCCTGTGCGCGCCCTACGGGGGCCGTCTCGCCGACCGCCACGGACAGCGCGCGGTCCTCGTCCCCGGCGTCGTCCTGCACACCCTGTCCGGCCTCGGCCTGACGGCGCTGGCGCTGACCGGCGCCCCCCTGTGGACCCTGTTCGCCGCCGCGGTCCTGACCGGGGCCTCCACGCCCCAGGTCGGCCCCATGGTCCGTGCCCGCTGGGCGGTGAAACTCCAGGACTCGCCCCTGATGCCGACGGCGGCGGCCTTCGAGTCCGTCACCGACGAGCTGACCTTCGTCTTCGGCCCGCTCCTCGCCACCGCACTGTGCACAGCCGTCGACCCGGCGGCCGGCCTGGTCACCGAGGCCGCGCTGACCCTCCTCGGCGGCCTGCTGTTCGCCGCGCAGAAGAGCACCCAGCCGCGGGCCCTCACCGACATCCCGCTCGGCGGGCCGCACGCGCGCGTGGAGCGCGTCTCGGCGCTGGGCGTCCCCGGGGTACGCGTCCTGATCGTCGCCTTCCTGGGCATCGGGGCCGTCTTCGGCGGTATGCAGGTCTCGCTCGCCGCGTTCAGCGAGTCCATCGGAAACCCCGGCCTCAACGGTGTCCTGTACGGGGTCTTCGCCGCCGGCAACATGCTCTCCGGCGTGGTCTGCGGAGCCGTCGCCTGGCGCATGGCCCCGCAACGGCGCCTGGTCACCGGGTACGCGGCCCTCGCGGTCACCGCCTCCGGCCTGTGGACGGCGGAGTCCGTGCCGACGCTGGCCGGGCTCGGCCTCCTGGTCGGCATGTGCGTCGCGCCCGCGCTGATCACCGGCTACACCCTGGTCGACAGCCTGGTCCCGGCCGGCGCCCGCACCGAGGCGTTCACCTGGCTGACCGGCGCGGTCGCCCTCGGCCAGGCGGCGGCCGTCACCGTCGCCGGCCAGCTGGAGGACCGCCTCTGGGACGGCGCCGGATTCCTGGTCCCCATGGGCGGCACACTGCTGGCCCTCGCGACCCTCGTGGCCCTGCGGTCACGGCTCGCGCCGAAGGCGAAGATGCGCCCGGCGAGCCGGACTCTCGCACGTGGCGTCGGTCACCGCGTGCCGGTGACAGTGGACTGATCCTCGGGAATACGTCACACTGGACCGTCGTTAGCACTCATCGAGTGAGAGTGCCAGGAGGAAGACAAGTGCCGACCTACCAGTACCAGTGCACGGAGTGCGCTGAGGGCCTCGAAGCGGTGCAGAAGTTCACCGATGACGCCCTGACCGAGTGCCCCAGCTGCGGTGGCCGCCTGAAGAAGGTGTTCTCCGCCGTCGGCATCGTCTTCAAGGGCTCCGGGTTCTACCGCAACGACAGCCGCGGCTCCTCGTCGAGCAGCGCGCCCGCGGCGAAGCCGTCGACGTCCTCTGCCACGACGTCGTCCTCCTCGGACTCGTCGTCGAGTTCGTCGAGCTCCTCGTCGTCCGGCTCGTCCTCGTCGTCCAGCTCCTCTTCGGGCTCCAGCAGCTCGTCGAGCACCAGCTCGGCCGCGTAGCCACCGCCTTTTGGCCAACGGGACCCCGTCGTACGACGACGGGGTCTTCGGTGTTTTCGCACGCGGTTAGGGTGCGGACATGGTGAATCAGGCGAATCCCGCGGGCGCTCCGAGCACCGAGATCGGCGTGATCGGTGGCTCCGGCTTCTACTCCTTCCTCGACGACGTGACCGAGGTACAGGTCGACACGCCGTACGGATCCCCCAGTGATTCCCTGTTTCTCGGCGAGGTCGCCGGCCGCCGGGTGGCCTTCCTGCCCCGGCACGGACGCGGCCACCATCTTCCGCCGCACCGCATCAACTACCGCGCCAACCTGTGGGCGTTGCGCTCGCTCGGCGTGCGCCAGGTGCTCGCTCCGTGCGCGGTGGGCGGGCTGCGGCCCGAGTACGGCCCGGGCACACTGCTCGTGCCGGATCAGCTGGTCGACCGTACGAAGTCCCGGGTGGGGACGTTCTTCGACGGCCTGCCGCTGCCCGGGGGCGCCGTCCCCAACGTGGTGCACGTGTCCCTCGCCGACCCCTACTGCCCGGTCGGCCGCGAGGTCGCCCTGGCGGCGGCGCGCGGGCGCGACTGGGAGCCGGTGGACGGCGGCACGCTGACCGTGATCGAGGGGCCGCGCTTCTCCACCCGCGCCGAGTCCCTCTGGCACCGGGCGCAGGGCTGGTCCGTGGTGGGCATGACGGGCCACCCCGAGGCGGCACTCGCCCGCGAACTGGAGCTCTGCTACACGACGCTGGCCCTCGTCACCGACCTCGACGCGGGCGCGGAGACCGGCGAGGGCGTGTCGCACGAGGAGGTGCTCCAGGTGTTCGCGGCGAACGTGGACCGGATGCGGGGCGTCCTGTTCGACGCGGTGGCCGCGCTGCCGACGGGCGAATCGCGGGAGTGCCTGTGCACGAGGGCGCTGGGCGGGATGGACCCGGGGTTCGAGCTGCCCTGACGGGGGCGGGTACGGGGTCAGATGCGGAGTCGGTGTCGGCGAGATACGGGGTCGGCGGGGGCGGAACCTCCCGTTCGGGTGAGCGAGTTGTCCACAACCGGTGAGTAGCACACAGGCCTCAGCACGGTTCGCCGAGAAGCCTCATCGTGGGAGCGCAAGCAACTCCCTCGTCACAGGTGGTGGTGCCCGTGTCCGTGTCCTCCGTACGTCCCGCGTCTTCCGTACATCCCGTGTCCTCCGCGCATCCCGTACGTTCCGTGCGTTCCGTTCCTCTCGTACCCGCCCCCTGCGAGGTGCCGCACTTCGCCCCTGTGCGGGTGCGCGGCGGGCGGTATCAGCTGCGTCGCCTGGTACGGCACCGGAGGCGGGCGCTGGCCGTCGGCCTCGCCGTCACGGCGGCGGCGATCGTCGCGGCCGGCCCACGCCAGGCGGCGGGGCCACCACCCGATGCCGGACGGGTCCGGGGCCACCCCGTGGCGGAACCCGTACGGAAGCGGCCGGCGGTGCAGATGGTGACGGCGCCGGTACGGATCGCCGACGCGGCCACGGTCCGGCTGCTGCGGCCCGGTGACCGGGTCGACGTCATCGCGGCCGAGGAGTCGCCGACGGGCACCGATGCCCGGGTGGTCGCGCGCCGGGCGCGGGTGACCCAGGTGCCGCAGGTCCCGGCGTCCGAGGACGGCATGGTCGAGGGCGGGGCCCTGGTCGTGCTCTCGGTGCCGCACGCCACGGCGTCCCGGCTGGCCGGCGCGGGTGCCACGGCACGGCTGGCGGTGACCCTGTGGTGAGCCGTAGCGTGGTCCCCTCGAACCGTCAGACGTCAAGTCCCTCGTTGGGGTTACCCAATTGGACAGGCCTGCCGGGCCTTGACGTAGGTTGCGGAACTGTTCGTTCCACCATTTGCGTGTACGAGGAGAGGCCCCGCGGTGAGCGAGAAGAAGCAACCGAGCGTCCTGGAGGGCTTCAAAACCTTCCTGACGCGCGGCAACGTCGTCGATCTGGCGGTCGCGGTAGTCATCGGCACCGCCTTCACCAACGTCGTCAACTCTGTGGTGAAGGGCGTCATCAACCCCATGGTGGGGGCGTTCGGGACCAAGAACCTGGACAACTACCGCTCCTGTCTCAAGGGACCCTGCAACGGCACCGGCGACACCGCGACCGGCGTCCGGATCATGTGGGGTTCGGTCCTGGGCTCGACCCTCACCTTCCTGATCACCGCGGCCGTCGTCTACTTCCTGATGGTCCTGCCGATGTCGAAGTACCTGGCCCGGGCGGCCGCGCGCCAGAAGGCGAAGGAGGGCGCGCAGGAGGTCATCGAGGTGAGCGAGCTGGAGGTCCTCAAGGAGATCCGCGACGCGCTGGTGACACAGCGCGGCGCCGGGCACAACGAAACCCTGGTGGCCCAGCGGGACTCCGACCACAAGGAGATCTAGCCGGCGCGCTCGGCGGCCTCCTACAGAGGCCGTTCGGCGTGGTTCAGATGTGGTGGGGCGGCTTCTCGTCGAGGAAGCGCCTCAGGTCGGCGGCGCTGTCGCCGCCGCCGTCGCCCGGGCGCTCGCCCCACCCCCGGTCCGTGTCGTCCGACGACTGCTGGTCCAGCGGGTCGTCGAAGATCAGCGCGGGCTTGGGGGCACGGGGTTCGGGGGCGGCGGGGCTGCTCATGACTCCAGGGTACGGCCCACCTTCCGGGCCCGGTCCGGGCCGTGGGGCACCCGCCGGATCACGATCACGCTCCGGCGCCGCCCTTCGGCCTGCGCACGGTGGGCCCATCTGCTGTGCTGGGGCGTATGACGTCCAGTTCCTCACCCGTGGCCGACGTGCCCGACCTGCCCGACGCCTCGGCCGGTGCAGGCCACGACGCGCCCCTGCGCAGGCTGACAGCGCGCGGACGCGGCGAGTCGCACCGGGTCGCCTCGCCGCTGGAGCTCTTCTTCGACCTCTGCTTCGTGGTGGCCGTCGCCCAGGCGGGCGTCCAGTTGGTGCACGCCGTCGCCGAGGGGCACCCGGGCGAGGGGATCCTCAACTACGCCATGGTTTTCTTCGCCATTTGGTGGGCCTGGAT
The DNA here is from genome assembly GCF_054072135.1 of Streptomyces kryoterrae. NCBI lineage: Bacteria > Bacillati > Actinomycetota > Actinomycetes > Kitasatosporales > Streptomycetaceae > Streptomyces > Streptomyces kryoterrae. The sequence continues at coordinate 4,290,363 of NZ_CM133358.1, forward strand.
GAACTTTTCCTGGTTCGCCTCGGCGTACGACAACGACGACGTGCTGTACCGGGTGGTGACGCTGGTCCAGATCGCCGGTGTCCTGGTGCTGGCGGCCGGGGTCTCGCGGGCCTTCGAGGACCACGACTTCCTGGTCGTCTGGCTCGGCTACCTGGTCATGCGGCTGCCGATGGCCGCCCAGTGGCTGCGGGCCGCCCGCGCGGCAACCGGCGCCGAGCGGACGACGGCACTGCGCTACGCCGGTGGCGTGCTCCTGTGCATGGTCGGCTGGCTGGGCCTGGTGGTCCTGCCGGAGTCCGGCCGTCCCTGGTTGTTCCTGGTGATGGCGCTCGTCGAACTGGCGGTCCCCGTCTACGCGGAGAGGAACTTCACGACGTCCTGGCACCCGCACCACATCTCCGAACGGTACGGGCTGTTCACCATCATCGTGCTGGGCGAGGCGATCGCGGCGGCGACGGTGGCCGTGAAGTCGGGGGTGGAGGAGAACGACGCCCTGGCCGATCTGGTGCCGATCGCGGCGGGCGGGCTGCTCATCGTGTTCGCCGCCTGGTGGATCTACTTCGCCGTCCCCATCCACGGGCGGCTGCGCACCAGCGGACAGGCGTTCCTGTGGGGGTACGGCCACTACCTGATCTTCGCGTCGGCCGCCGCGATCGGCGCGGGCCTGGAGGTCACGGTCGAGCAGGCGGTCGGCAAGGCGCACATCTCCACGACGGCCGCGTCGGCCGCCGTGACCCTGCCAACGGCGCTCTTCCTCGTCACCGTCTGGGCCCTGCACTCGCGCTACTTCAAGGTGGGCGTCGTCGAGCAACTGATCCTGCCGTCCGCGGCGTTGCTGGTGATCGTGTGCACGTTCCTGGGCGACTGGGCCGTGCTCGCAGCGGGCCTCGTGTCGGCGCTCGCGGTGGCGGCCGGGGTGACGCTGCCCGCCCGGACGGTGGCCGGGGAGCACCGGGCGGAAGACACGGAAGCGGCCGGCCAGGCAGACGAAGCAGGACGGGAGGCGCTGGACGACACTGGGCGTCATGACAGTTGACGCTCTGACAGATGTCGCCGGGCTGCGGGTGGGGCACGCGACCCGGATCGGCGACGGGTGGCTCACCGGGACGACGGTCGTGCTCGCACCGGAGGGTGGAGCGGTGGCGGCCGTGGACGTGCGGGGCGGCGGGCCCGGCACCAAGGAGACCGACGCCCTGGATCCGCGCAACGTCGTGCGGAGCGTCGAGGCGGTGGTGCTGACGGGCGGCAGCGCGTACGGGCTGGACTCGGCGTCGGGGGTGATGGCCTGGCTGGAGGAGCGGGGGCGCGGGGTGCGGGTCGGGCCCGGTCCCGGGCACGTCGTGCCGGTGGTGCCCGCCGCCTGTGTCTTCGACCTGGGCCGGGGTGGCGACTTCCGGGCCCGGCCGGACGCGGCCACCGGTCGGGCGGCGGTCGAGGCGGCTGCCTCGAGCGAGCTGGGCGCGCCCGTGCCGGAGGGATGCGTGGGTGCCGGCACGGGGGCGGTGATCGGGTTCCTCAAGGGCGGGGTCGGCACCGCGAGCACCGTGCTGCCGTCCGGGATCACGGTGGCGGCGTTGGTGGTGGCCAACGCGGCGGGGTTCTCGGTGGATCCGGAAACGGGGGTGCTGTACGGGGAGTTGTTCGAGGGGCGGCGGGTCGCGTATCCGGCGGCCGGTGTGCACGAGGTGGCGCGGCGGCGGCTGGCCGACGCCGCCGCGCAGACTCCCCTGCCGCCCCTGAACACCACGCTCGCTGTGGTCGCGACCGACGCGGCGCTGTCGAAGGCGCAGGCGCAGAAGGTGGCCGGCACGGCACACGACGGCATCGCGCGTGCCGTACGACCGGTGCATCTGCTCACCGACGGGGACACGGTGTTCACGCTGGCGACAGGGGCGCGTCCGCTGGACGGGGACGACCCGCTCGCGCTGAACGAGATCCTCGCGGCGGGCGCGGACCTGGTGACCCGGGCGATCGTCCGGGCGGTGCGGGCGGCGGAGTCGGTGACGGGGCCGGGCGGGAGGTGGCCGTCGTACGCAGAGCTGTATGGAGAGCCGCACGGACGCGTGCACGGGGAACCGCACGGAGAGCGGTAACTCCGGGGGTTTTCTTCTTGGTTGAGGTGCGATTGTCGCGGTTCCGTCACGTGATGGGCATGAAGGCCATCACCGACCAGGCTGCCGTGCGGTCGCACATCACGGTCACGTCGAGCAGCGGGCAGCAGGTGGTGGGGCACTGGTTCGGGGCGCAGCGGCTCGACTTCCGGCCCGAGGAGTACTGGAAGGCCGGCTCCAAGGTCACCATGAAGATCGACCTGGACGGGGTCGAGGGCGCCAACTGCGCGGTCGGGGTGCAGAAGAAGACTGTCAGCTGCACGATCGGGCGCTCACAGGTGTCCACTTTGCTGTCGGGCAGGGTGCCCGGTCCTTCAGGGCCGGGGTGAATGCCCGCTTCCGCGTAGCGGGGCAGGGGGAGCCGAATCGCCGGCAGGGCGATTCGGCGTTCCGGAAGATACCGCGCTGAGGCCGATCTCAAGCAGGTGCAGCATCTCGGAGTTGAGGGACCGCCGGTCGGTGGCCGCCTGGTCGGTCAGCCGTTGGTGGAGGTCCTCGGGGAGGCGGAGCGTAAATTTGATCACGCCGCCATTGTGCCGCTACCGTGGCGGCATGTCACGTTTCCGGATGTACCCGACGAGCGGGCAGGCGAGCATCATGCTCGACCACTGCGCGCACGCCCGGTACGTATGGAACCTCGCCATCGAGCAGCACGCGCACTGGCACAAGGGCCGCAAGGCTGCGCCCGGCTTCGCCGAGCAGTGCCGCCAGCTCACCGAGGCCCGGCGTGACAACGAATGGCTGGCAGCCGGGAACGCTGATGTGCAGCAGCAGGCCCTGAAGGACTTCGCCAAGGCCAAGAATGCCAAGTTCACCTCCGGTTTCGGTGAACCGACCTGGCGCAAGAAGCACGTACACGAAGGCTTCCGCGTCATCGGCACCGACCGCGTCCCGGAGTTCGAGGCGGACGGTTCACCGAAACTGAACGCGAAGACCAGCAAGCAGGTCATGGGCCGCTCAGTCGTGGTGCAGAAACTCAACCGCAGGTGGGCGCAGGTGAAGGTACCCGGCTGCGGCTGGGTGAAGTTCCGTCTCACCCGGCGTGAGCCGCCGAAGGCGAAGACGTTCCGCGTCACTTACCGCAACGGACAGTGGCACATCGCGTTCGCCGTCGTCCCCGAGCCGATCGACGCGCCTGGCGCGGGCAAGGTCATCGGTATCGATCGGGGCGTGAAGATCACCGCAGCCCTCTCGGACGGGCGGAAGCTGAACTGCCCGCAGCTCACCGTCAAGGAACGGGCGCAGATCCGCAAGCACCAGCGACGGGCCGCCCGCGCACCGAAGGGCAGCGAGGCCAGGACCGCCGCATACACCAAGGCCGCCAAACTCAAGGCGCGCGAAGCCGACCGGCGTAAGGACTGGTGCGAGAAGACCAGCACGATGCTCGCCCGCACCTACGACCTGGTGCGGTTCGAGAGGCTGAACATCAAGAACATGACCGCCTCCGCGAGGGGGACGGTCGAGAAGCCCGGGAAGCAGGTCAGGCAGAAGGCCGGGCTGAACCGGGCGATCCTCGCCCAGGGCTGGGGCCTGCTCCGGCAGCGCACCGAACACAAGGCCCCGGCCGCGTGGAGGATGTCCCGGCCCCGTACACGTCCCTGCGGTGCAGCACCTGCGGATGGATCGAGAAGAACTCGCGCAAGAGCCAAGCCGAGTTCGTCTGCGTGTCCTGCGGCTTCACCTGCAACGCCGACGAGAACGCAGCACACAACGTCGCGGCAGGACAGGGCGGGTTCCCCCGCCCCCGGCGCTCAGCCGGTGCCGGAGGGGTGACAGCGGCCACCAGCCGTTCGAGCGCCCGTGAACCTCAACCCACCTGGGTTGGAATCCCCCTCTTTTAAGAGGGGGAGGATGTCAAGGCAACTACTGGTACAAGCAGAGCAACCCGCCGTTCGGGCGCACGGGCACCAGTCACGGCTGTGTGGGGCTGCGGGATGTGCAGGGGGCCCAAGGGGACACGCCCGCCAAGTGGTTCTTCGACAACTCGATGATCGGGGACGTCGTCGTCGTCAAGAACTCCGCCGACAAACAGGTCGCGCCGGACAACGGTCTCAACGGCTGGAACCTGTCGTGGAGCGAGTGGACGGCCGGGAGTGCCGCCTGAACTACCGCCCCGGCAGGGCGTGTTGACGGATCATTGACGGTTTTTCGGGGGCGGGCGGGAACTTTTCGCGCGGTCCGGGCGTCCTCTGGACGTATGTTTTCTTGGTTCGCGGACATGATGTCCGACCGAGGGGCTACGGTATGCACCCACAAGGTGACATGCAGCAACGCCGGGAGAAGCCTTGAGCGTTCCGTACGAGACGGCAGCGTACGAACCACCCGAGTCGCCCGAGTCTCCGGAGGAGCACCTCGAGCGACTCCTGGGTCGTGCGCTGAACTCCTTCGAACTGCCCGACGAGGCGATACGTCGGCTCGACTGCGCGCTGGCGCACGACAGTTCGCTGCACTCCGCGCACCACAGCGCGGGGCTGCACCGCGAGACGTACCGCCACACCTGGCTGCTCGCCGACGGCTCGGCGCTCACCCTCTGGGAGCTGGTGCACAACACGGCCCCCGGGTCGGGTCCGCAGGCCGAGGTATATGTGGACGAGGAGGAGCTGCGCGCCGCGACGGCCCGGCTCCCGCTGCCGGCGGACGCCCCGGACTTCGAGCTGCCGGTGACGGTGCAGCTCACCGCGGTCGTCCAGCCGCGGCACAGGTACGTTCCGGACGACAACTCGGCTGACCACGCGCGCCGGTTACTGAGGCGTGCGGAGAACGCGGACCGGCCGGGGGCGGAGATCGCCGACCTGCTGCGTACGGCGTTCGCGCACCGGATCACCCAGGCGTTCGGGCGCCCGTGCCGTGCGGGCCGGGCCGGTATCGGCTTCTCGCTCTACGAGCACGCCTTCCTGTTGCCCGGCGGTGAGGAGGTCTCCCTCTGGGAGATCGAGCACACGGCCACGCCGGACGGCCGGCACATGTGCGAGGTGTATCCGACGGAGGACGGGGCGCGGGACGCGATGGAGCGCCGGGCGGCGCGGACGTCGTAGCCCGACCGGAGTCACACACCTCAGTGGGCCGGTCGCCAGGGCGACCGGCCCACTGAGGTGTTGACCTGCTCGTCGCGCCGCTTACGCCGCCACCGGCTCCTTCTTCTCGGCCGCCGACTTCGCTTCGCTCTCCGGCGACTCGGCGGCCGTGGCCCCCGGTGCCTGCTTGCGCATGCTCTTGAGGAGGATCACCAGGGCCGTGGTGACGCCGGTGCCGGCCGCGATGGCGATCAGGTAGAGGAACGGGCTGCCGATCAGCGGGACCACGAAGATGCCGCCGTGCGGGGCGCGCAGCGTGGCGCCGAAGGCCATCGACAGTGCGCCGGTGACCGCGCCGCCCGCCATCGAGGCCGGGATGACGCGCAGTGGGTCCGCCGCCGCGAACGGGATCGCGCCCTCGGAGATGAAGGAGGCGCCCAGTACCCAGGCGGCCTTGCCGTTCTCGCGCTCGGCCGGGGTGAAGAGCTTCCTTCGGACGACGGTGGCCAGCGCCATGCCCAGCGGCGGGACCATGCCCGCGGCCATCACGGCGGCCATGACCTTCATCGCGGAGTCGCTCGGGTCCTGGACGGCGATACCGGCGGTGGCGAAGGCGTACGCGACCTTGTTGACGGGGCCGCCGAGGTCGAAGCACATCATCAGGCCGAGCAGGATGCCGAGCAGGACGGCGTTGGTGCCGGAGAGCCCGGAGAGCCAGTCCGTCATGCCCTTCTGGGCCTCGGCGATGGGCTTGCCGACGACGACGAACATCAGGAAGCCGACGATCAGCGAGGAGATCAGCGGGATCACCACGACCGGCATGATGCCGCGCAGCACCGGCGGGATCTTGATCCGCTGGATCGCCAGGACGATGCCACCGGCCAGCAGACCGGCGACCAGTCCGCCGAGGAAGCCGGCCGCGATGTTCGAGGCGATCATGCCGCCGACGAAGCCGGGGACGAGGCCGGGCCGGTCCGCCATGCCGTAGGCGATGTAGCCGGCCAGGACCGGGATGAGGAAGCCGAAGGCGACCCCGCCGATCTGGAAGAGCAGCGCGCCCCAGCTGTCGACCTGGGTCCAGGAGAAGTGCTCCATGACCGAGGGCGCCTTGTTGATCTCCCAGCCGCCGATCGCGAAGCCGAGGGCGAGCAGCAGACCGCCCGCGGCGACGAACGGGACCATGTAACTCACGCCGGTCATCAGCCACTTGCGCAGCTTGGTGCCGTAGTTGTCACCGGACTCACCGGCCCGTTCGACGGGCGTTCCGTCACCCTTGGCGCTCGCGGTGACCTCGCCGCGCTCGGCCTTGCCGCGTACGTCGGCGATGAGCTGGGCGGGCTTGTTGATGCCTGCCTTCACGCCGACGTCGACGGTCGGCTTCCCGGCGAAGCGTTCCTTCTCCCGTACGGGCACGTCGTGGGCGAAGATCACGCCGTCCGCGTCGGCGATGGCCGCCGGGTCGAGCCGGGTGAACCCGGCCGAGCCCTGCGTCTCGACGACGAGCTCGACGCCCGCCTCGCGGCCGGCGTTCTCCAGCGACTCGGCCGCCATGTACGTGTGCGCGATACCGGTCGGACAGGAGGTGACGGCGACGATACGGAACGGGCGCTCGTCGGCACTGGTACCCGCGGCGGCTTCGGCGGAGGCCGCCGCCGAAACCGCCGCGGAGTCTTCGGCGCCGACGGCCGGCGCCTCGTCGCCGCGGATCAGGGCGGCGGCGCTCGCCGCGTCGCCCACCGACCGCAGCGCCGCGGTGAACTCGTCGTTCATCAGCTGGCGGGCCAGCGACGAGAGGATCGTCAGATGGGCGTCGTCGGCGCCGGCGGGGGCCGCGATCAGGAAGATCAGGTCGGCGGGTCCGTCCGCCGCGCCGAAGTCGATCCCGGCGGCGCTGCGCCCGAAGGCGAGCGTCGGCTCGGTCACGTGTTCGCTTCGGCAGTGCGGGATGCCGATGCCGCCGTCGAGGCCGGTCGGCATCTGCGCCTCGCGGGCGGCCACGTCGGCGAGGAAGCCGTCGAGGTCGGTCACCCGCCCCTTCGCCACCATGCGCTCGGCGAGGGCACGGGCAGCCGCGTCCTTGGTCTGGGCGGACAGGTCGAGATCGACCAGGTCCGCGGTGATCATCTCGCTCATCGCGGGCTCCTTCGCACGTGTATCGCCCGGGGCGTGGGGTGGGCGGGGCTGGGGACGGGGGTGGTACGGGCACTGCGGTGGGGGCTGGGGGTGGCTGCGGCGGGGCCGGGGGAACCCCGCCGCGTCAGGGCCGGTTCAGGGGGGACGCGCGGTGGGGAACCCATGACGTGGGCTCCCTCAGCGGCATCGCACCGCCGGGCAGCCGGACCGCCGCGACGCGCTCGACAACAGCGGGCCTGACCAGGGAGGACACCCGACCGGAAGCTCATGACACCGGCTCCCTCAGTACGCGGTCCACGGGTACCTCGCTCGTCACCGTCACGGCGGACAGGTCGAGGTCGGCCGGCGTCGGCATCACGCTGCCGGGCAGCTGGACGGCTGCGGCGCCGTGTGCGACGGCGGAGGCGAGGGCTTCCGGTCCGCTGCCGCCGGCGATCAGGAAACCGGCGAGCGAGGAGTCACCGGCGCCCACATTGCTGCGTACGGTGTCGACGCGCGCGCTGCCGAACCAGGTGCCGGAGCCGTTGACGAGCAGCTGTCCGTCGGCGCCGAGGCTGGCGAGGACGGCGCCCGCGCCGAGTTCGCGCAGTTCCTCGGCGGCCTTGACGGCGTCGCCGATGGTGGCGAGGGGCCGGCCGACGGCTTCCGCGAGTTCCTCGGCGTTCGGCTTGACGACGTCGGGCTGTTCGCGCAGGGCGGCGAGAAGAGCGGGGCCGGAGGTGTCGAGGGCGATGCGGGCGCCCGCCGCGTGCGTACGGGCGACGATGTCGGCGTACCAGGAGGGTGCGAGGCCGCGCGGCAGGCTGCCGCAGCAGGCGATCCAGTCGGCGTCGGCCGACTGCCGGCGCACGGTCTCCAGGAGCAACTCCTGCTCGGCGGCGCAGAGTTCGGGCCCGGGTGCGTTGATCTTCGTCAGGACGCCGTTGGATTCGGCGAGCGCGATGTTGGAGCGGGTGGCTCCGGAGATCGGCACCGGCGCGACCTCGATGCCCTGGGCGTCGAGCAGGCTGGCGACGAGCGCTCCGGGCGCGCCGCCCAGCGGCAGCACGGCCACGGTGCGCTGCCCGGCGGCGGCGACGGCCCGCGAGACGTTGACGCCCTTGCCGCCCGGGTCCATGCGTTCGCCGGTGGCCCGGATGACCTCGCCGCGGTCGAGCGACGGGACCTCGTACGTACGGTCGAGGGACGGGTTGGGGGTGACGGTGAGGATCATGCGCGCACCACTTCTGTGCCGCCGCCGCGTTCGAGGCCGGTGGCGTCCTCGGGGCTCAGCCCGCTGTCGGTGATCAGCAGGTCCACGTCGGCCAGGTCGCCGAAGCGGGCGAAGTGCTCCTGGCCGTGCTTCGTCGAGTCGGCGAGGAGCACCACTCGGCGGGCGGCCTCCACGGCGGCCCGCTTCACGGCGGCCTCGGCGAGGTCGGGCGTGGTCAGCCCGCGCTCGGCGGAGAACCCGTTGGCGGCCACGAACGCGACGTCGGCGCGGATCTCGCCGTACGCCCGCAGCGCCCAGGCGTCCACGGCGGCCCGCGTACGGTGCCGGACGCGTCCTCCGACGAGGTGCAGCTGGATGCCGGGGTGGTCGGCGAGGCGGGCCGCGATCGGAAGGCTGTGGGTGACGACGGTGAGCGTCGCGTCCAGCGGGATGGCGGCGGCGAGGCGGGCGACCGTCGAGCCGGCGTCGAGGATCAGGGTGCCCTCGGTGGGCAGTTCGGCGAGGGCGGCCTTGGCGATACGGTCCTTCTCGTCGGCGGAGGTCGACTCGCGCTCGGTGAGGTCCGGCTCGAAGTCGAGGCGGCCGGCCGGTATGGCCCCGCCGTGCACACGCCGTAGGAGGCCCGCGCGGTCCAGAGCCTTCAGATCCCGCCGGACGGTCTCGGCGGTGACCTGGAACTGCTCGGCGAGGGACAGCACGTCCACCCGCCCGCCGTCACGGGCGAGCCGCAGGATCTCCTGCTGCCGCTCCGGTGCGTACATGTCCGTTTACCTCCGACCGATGCCCGAACTTGTGGATTCACTCGGAGGCTACGCCCGGATTTCCGCAAAGTAAACAGATTCGGGCGCGATGTGGACACAATCAGGCTTCTGTAAGGGATGCGGTGCGGACACGCACAGGGGAAGGGGCCCGGCACCTGAGGTGCCGGGCCCCGCTCCACCGCTCTTGGCCGGTTCTGCTCGGTTCCGCTCGCTCAGCCGACGAGCACCTTCTCCCGCTGCTCCTCAGCCCCGGTCTCCGCCACGTCCGCCACCGCGGCCCGCGTCGGCAGCGCGAACATCACCAGGAAGATCACGCCCATCAGCGCGGCCACCCACCCCAGCGCGTTCTGGAAGGCGTCCACGAACGCCGGTCCCACCTCGCTCGGCGCGAGCCGGTCCCCCATCGCGCCGAAGAACACCACCGACACCAGCCCGAGCCCGAGCGCGTTGCCCATCTGCTGCACGGTGTTGATCAGCCCGGACGCCGACCCGGCATGCTCCTTCGGCACCTCCGACAGCACCGCGTCCGTCAGCGGGGCGACGATCAGGCCCATGCCGGCGCCCATGACGACCAGCGGGAGCGCCATCTGCCAGGAGGCGATGGCCAGGCCGTAGCGGCCGGACTCCCAGATGTAGATCAGCACACCCGCGCCCATCACCAGCGCGCCCGCCTGGAGCACCTTGCGGCCGAAGCGCGGGACCAGCTTCTGGACGGACATCCCGGCCGCCACCGACACCGCGATCGAGAAGGGCACGCCGGTCAGCCCGGCCCGCAGGGCGCTCCAGCCGAGCCCCATCTGCATGTACAGCGTCCACACCAGGAAGAAGATGCCCAGGCCGACCCCGAAGACGGTCTGCACGGCGATGCCCGCGGCGAAGCTCTTCACCCGGAACAGCGACAGCTCGACCAGCGGCGACCCGTCGATCCGCGTCTTGCGCTTCTCGTACGCCACCAGCGCGCCGAAGACACCGAGCGCGCCCGCCATCGACAGGTACCCCCACAGCGGCCAGCCCAGCTCGCGTCCGCGCGTCAGCGGGTAGAGCAGCATCAGCAGGCCCAGGGTCACGAGGGCGACGCCGACGAGGTCCAGCTTCATGGCCCGCGGGGCCTTCGACTCCGTGATGAAACGGCGGCCCAGGACCAGTCCCGCGATGCCGACGGGCAGGTTGATCAGGAAGATCGGCCGCCAGCCGAGGCCGAACAGGTCCCACTCCGTGAGCAGCGCGCCCAGCAGCGGACCGGTCACCGCGCCCAGGCCCACGATCGCGCCGAAGAGGCCGAACACCTTGCCGCGTTCGTGCGCCGGGAAGGTCGCGTGGACGATCGACAGGACCTGCGGCACCATCATCGCCGCCATGCCGCCCTGGAGGATGCGGGAGGCGACCAGCATCTCCGGGTTGGCGGCGAAGCCGCAGAGGGCGGAGGCGAGGGTGAAGCCGCCGATGCCGACGAGGAACAGCCGCTTGCGGCCGTGGATGTCGCCGAGCCGCCCGCCGGTGACGAGGCCGGCGGCGAAGGCGAGCGCGTAGCCGGCGGTGATCCACTGGATCTGGCTGAAGGAGGCGCCGGCCTCGCGCTGGATGGACGGGATCGCGACGTTGACGATCGTGACGTCGACGAGGTCCATGAAGGCCGCGGTCATCACGATGGCGAGGGCGAACCAGCGCCGCCGGTCAGGTGCACGGTCGGGCACGGCAGCGAGGCCGGTTGGTGTTTCGGTGGAGGTCATGTGTTCAACCTAGAACCCCATTAGGTCAGATCGTGTCCTAGTGGTGCGGCATCCTGGAACTCATGACGACGGACACCCCGGCCCGGCTCCTTCAGCTCCTCTCCCTCCTCCAGACACCCCGTGAGTGGCCGGGCGGTGAGCTCTCCGACCGGCTCGGGGTGTCCCGGCGTACCGTGCGGCGGGACATCGACCGGCTGCGTGAACTCGGTTATCCCGTGCGGGCGAGCAAGGGTTCCGACGGCGGGTACCGGCTCGTCGCGGGCAAGGCGATGCCCCCGCTGGTGCTGGACGACGAGGAGGCGGTGGCGATCGCGGTCGGGCTGCGGGCGGGTGCCGGGCACGCGGTCGAGGGGCTGGACGAGGCCTCCGTACGGGCGCTGGCCAAGCTGGAGCAGGTCCTGCCGTCCCGGCTGCGCCGGCGTGTCTCCACCCTCCAAGCCGCGACCACCCCGCTGACCAGTGGAGACGGTGCGGTCATCGCGCCCGAGACACTGACCGTGATGGCCTCGGCGGTGGCCGGCCAGGAGCGGCTGCGGTTCGCCTACCGCGCCAAGGACGGCACCCCCACCAAGCGTCTGACCGAGCCCCACCGGCTCGTGTCGACCGGCCGCCGCTGGTATCTCGTCGCCTACGACCTCGACCGGGCCGACTGGCGCACCTTCCGCGTCGACCGGGTCAGCGACCCCTTCGCGACAGGCGCCCGCTTCACCCCGCGCGAGCTGCCGACGGGCGACGCGGCGGAGTATCTGCGCCGCTCGATGCACGTACGGCAGGAGGCCTATGTGTTCGAGGCGACGTTCGCCGCCCCGGCCGTGTATGTCGCCGCCCGCGTCCCGGCCTGGCTCGGCACCCCGGAGCCCCTGGACGAGCACAGTTGCCGGATCCGTTCCTCGGTCGGCGACGCCGTGGAGCAGCTGGCGGTGCGGCTGGCGTCGGTCGACTGCGAGTTCACGGTCCGGGAACCGGCCGAACTGGTCGAGCGGGTACGGGAGTTGGGGGCCCGGATGACCCGGGCGGCGGGGAGCTGACCGACCGGCGCCACCGCCCTGCCGACCGCTCTCAGGAGCTCGCGCCGCTCCACGGGAAGTCCCGCAGCGTTCCCAGGTTGCGCACCGCCAGTGCCGCCGGGCCGGTCGGGCCGTCGGCCGGGGCGTCCCCCGCCGACCAGGTCTCGAAGGCGACGCGTACGGCGGCACTGGCGACGGCGGCGGTGAAGCGGGTCTCGGGTGAGCCGGCCGGGCCCGCGCCCCGGGAGGCCAGCGCCTGGGCCAGTGCGCGTTCCGCCGACCGGCACCGCTCCGCCCACACCCGCAGCAGGCCGGGGCTCTCCTCGGCCAGCCGGAGCAGGGTGCGGGCCCGGTCCAGGGCGCCCTGTGACACCTCGGCTCCGGGCGTCAGCACCTGCCGTACCGCGTGCTCCAGTGCCTGCGGCACGGACAGTGTGGCCGGGGCCTCGCGCACCGCCTGCGCCCAGCGCTCCGTGCCCGCGCCGAACAGGGGGCCGATGGCCTCTTCCTTGGTGGCGAAGTAGCGGTAGAAGGTGCGCGGCGCGACCCCGGCGGCCTGGGCGATGTCCTCGGCGCGGGTGGCTCGCAGCCCGTGTGTCACGAAGAGCCGCCCCGCCGCCAGGGCGATCTCCATCCGGGTCTCGTGCTTACGCCGTTGGGTGAGCGAACTGGGGTGGGACACGGACGCCACGTTATGCCGCTGTGGCACAATCTGCCATTCGGCGGGCCACCCCGGGGTTCAGGTACGGGGTGCCCCGCCCTTGGACCAATCGCTGGGCAGCTCAAGCGATCCACCGGGCGGAAGAGAGCGCGAAAGAGAGCCGGGCCCCGGCACCTGGGGGGGGTAGGTGCCGAAGCCCGGCTCGGGATGAGCCCCGACGCTGGGGGGGGTTGCGTCGGGACTCGGCTCAGGGGGTCCGAGGCGTCTCCGCCCGGACCCGAAGTCCTGGGCCCTGAGGTCTTGTGCCCCGGGCCCGCGATTTGAACCAGCCTCGCACCGCAATCTTTGCGCGGCCTTCCGCCACCCCGCGCACGCGACCACCAACAGTCGTACGCCTCCCGGCGCGCGAAGCTCTCGAATGCGCCCCCTGAGGGGTGCGGGGAACTACGCCGCCGCGTCGAACCCGGTGTCCCGGGCCAGCTTCTTCAGTTCCAGCAGCGCGTGCTTCTCGATCTGCCGGATCCGCTCACGGGTCAGCCCGTGCTCCTTGCCGACCTCCGTCAGCGTCCGCTCCCGGCCGTCGTCGATGCCGTACCGCATCTTGATGATGGAGGCCGTGCGCTGGTCGAGGCGGCCGATCAGGTCGTCCAGTTCCTCGCTGCGCAGCAGGGTCAGCACGGACTGCTCCGGCGACACCGCCGACGTGTCCTCCAGGAGGTCGCCGAACTGCGTCTCGCCCTCGTCGTCCACGGGCATGTTCAGCGAGACCGGGTCGCGGGCCCAGTCCAGGACGTCGACCACGCGCGCCGCGTTCGTGTCCAGCTCGGCGGCGATCTCCGCGGGCTCCGGGTCCCGTCCGTTCTTGCGGTTGAACTCGCGCTGTACGCGCCGGATCCGGCCCAGCTCCTCGACCAGGTGGACGGGAAGGCGGATCGTGCGCGACTGGTCGGCTATGGAACGGGTGATGGCCTGCCGGATCCACCAGGTGGCGTACGTCGAGAACTTGAAGCCCTTGCGGTAGTCGAACTTCTCGACCGCGCGCACCAGACCGGCGTTGCCCTCCTGGATCAGGTCGAGAAGGGGCAGGCCGCTGCGGGGGTAGCGGCGCGCCACGGCGACGACCAGCCGGAGGTTGGAGCGGATGAAGATGTCCTTGGCCCGCTCGCTCTCGGCGACGAGCGCCTCCAGCTCCGGGGCGGTGGCGTCGGCGTTGGCCTCTGTCTCGCCGTCGAGGATCTGGCGCGCGAACACACCGGCTTCGATGGTCTGCGACAGCTCGACCTCCTTCGCGGCGTCGAGCAGAGGGGTCCGGGCTATTTCGTCCAAGTACATGCCGACCAGGTCGCGGTCGGCGATCTCGCCGCCATGGGCGCGAACACTGCGTGCGCCGCCGACGGCCCCGCCGGTGGCGGACGACGTACGACGGGCGACGGCACGGGTTGCCATGCTTGCTCCCTTGCGATGGAGGGCCAGCGGGTGGTCCTGGGTGTCCCTGTTGGTTACTGAACGCTCAGCACACTCCTCGCGTGCCCAGCTTCTGAAGGAAACAACGACTGGAATCAGGACAGAATTCCCCACCCGTCCCCCTGTTTTTCTGATCTTGCAGTACCCTGTCCCGCCGCAGAGGAGGCCCGATGTCGTCGGAACGTACAAAGGTGCAGGTCAGGCCAGGGGTCGAGGATGATCTCGCAGCCCTCACCGAGCTCTACAACCATTACGTGCGGGAGACACCCACAACTTTCGACACCAAAACCTTCACACCACAGGAGCGCCGCCCCTGGCTGCTCTCCTACCCTGAAGACGGCCCGCACCGCCTGATGGTTGCCACGGATGTGGACTCACAGCGGATTCTGGGGTACGCCACATCCGGCCCCTTCCGTGCGAAGCCGGCCTACGCCACCACGGTCGAGGTCACCGTCTACCTCGCCCCGGACGCGGGCGGGCGCGGCATCGGCACCCTGCTCTACGAGGCACTCTTCGAGGCCCTGGCCGGCGAGGACGTGCATCGCGCCCTGGCGGGGGTCGTGCCACCGAACGAGGCGTCCGTGCGGCTGCACGAACGCTTCGGGTTCCGGTACGTCGGCACGTACCGCGAGGTGGGCCGCAAGTTCGGCCGGTACTGGGACGTCGCCTGGTACGAGAAGGAGCTCTGATCCCCTTCCCACGCCCGTTCGGGTAGCCCTTACGGCCGCCGGGCACCTGCCCGAAAGGGCCGATCACCGGCCCTGAGGGGTCAGCCGAACTGCACCGACCGCTTGGCCATCCCCAGCCAGAAACCGTCGATGACCGACCGCTGGGAGTCCAGCTCGCCGGCCAGGTCGGCGGCGCCCATCGTCACGAAGAGCGGGGCGAAGTGCTCGGTGCGCGGGTGGGCGTACCGGCCGGCGGGAGCCTTGTTCAGGAAGTCCAGCAGGCCGTCCACGTCCCGCGTTTCCAGCGCCCGGCGGCCCCAGTCGTCGAACTCGCTCGACCAGGTCGGCACACCGGGGCCCGAGTGGCGAAGGGCCGCCAGGTTGTGGGTGAAGAAGCCGGAGCCGACGATCAGCACGCCCTCGTCGCGGAGCGGCGCGAGCTTGCGCCCGATGTCCATCAGTTTCACCGGGTCGAGGGTCGGCATCGAGATCTGGAGGACAGGAATGTCCGCCTCGGGGAACATCTCCACCAGCGGGACGTACGCGCCGTGGTCGAGACCGCGGTCGGGGACGTCCTGGACGGGTATGCCGGGGGCACGCAGCAGCTTGCGTACGGACTCGGCAAGTGCGGGGGCGCCCGGGGCGGCGTACTCGACCTGGTAGTAGTGCTCGGGGAAGCCCCAGAAGTCGTAGACGAGGGGGATCGTTTCGATGGCGCCGATGGCGAGCGGGGCCTCTTCCCAGTGGGCGGAGACCATGAGGATCGCCTTGGGGCGGGGCAGGCCGGCCGACCAGGCGGCGAGTTCACCGGGCCAGATCGGGTCGTCCGCCAGCGGAGGGGCGCCATGACTGATGTAGAGCGCGGGCATGCGCTCCTGGATGTCGGCGGACATGTCGACTGCTTCCCTCCCGGGACCTTTACCTCTTCTGCTTCAAGTCTGCATCTTGAAGTCTCAAGCTTCTCGCATACTGAACATACATCGTTTTGGTTTAAAATTCAAGGACGGGGAACGTAGAGTGGAGTACATGAACACGGCATCTACATCTGACGAGGAGCCTCGCTGGCTCACCGACGAGGAGCAGCGCACCTGGCGTGCCTACATGCACGCGGTCACCCTTCTCGAGGACCATCTCGACCGCCAGCTCCAGCGTGACGCCGGCATGCCACACGTCTACTACGGCCTGCTGGTCGGCCTCGGCGAGCAGGCGGACGGACGTCTGCGCATGACCGAACTGGCGATGAAGGCCAAGATCACCCGCTCCCGTCTCTCGCACGCCATCGCCCGGCTGGAGAAGAACGGCTGGGTGCGCCGCGAGGACTGCCCCTCGGACAAGCGCGGCCAGTTCGCGGTCCTGACCGACCAGGGCCAGGAGGTGCTCAGGCGCACCGCCCCCGGCCATGTGAGCGCCGTACGGCAGGCCCTGTTCGACCGGATCAGCGACGAGCAGCGCAAGACGCTCCACGACGTCATGGACATCGTCGCCCAGGGCCTCCAGCCGAAGGACGCGGGCGCGGATCTGCCCTGGCTCCGCTGAGCGGAACCAGGGCAGATCCTGGGGTCGTACGTCACGAGGTGTCCCCACCCCGCGTGACGTACGCGGTGGCCCGAAGAGGTACGACGGGGACGGCGGCCGGGGTCAGTGGGCGACCACCGGAACCTTCAGCTCCTCCTCGGCGCCCTCACCGCTGACCGAACTCATGTCCGGGGCACCGGCGGTGATGAAGGTGAACGCGATGGCCGAGGCCGCGACCAGGATGCCGACGGCGAACCAGATCGCGCTGGTGTAACCCTCGACCATGGCTTCGAGCTGGACCAACTGCTGCTGGGAGCGGGAGGTCGCCGAGCCGATGTGGTCGGCGAGGTACGACGTGGTCGCGGAGGCGGCGATCGTGTTCAGCAGAGCCGTACCGATCGCGCCGCCCACCTGCTGCGAGGTGTTGACCATCGCGGAGGCGACACCGGAGTCACGCGGCTCGACGCCCAGCGTGGCCAGGGACATGGCCGGCATGAACGCCGTACCCATGCCGAGGCCGAGCAGGAGCATGGCCGGCAGGAGCAGGGCCGCGTACGAGGAGCCGATCTCCATCTGGGTCAGGAACAGCATGCCGAGCGCGGCGACCAGGAAGCCGGGGCCCATCAGCAGCCGCGCCGGGACGCGGGTCATCAGTCGGGCACCGATCTGCGTGGAGCCCGTGATCATGCCCGCGATCATCGGCAGGAAGGCGAAGCCGGTCTTGACCGGCGAGTAGCCCTTCACGATCTGCAGGTAGTAGGTCAGGAAGAGGAACAGGCCGAACATCGCGATGATCGCGAGGCCGAGCGAGAGATAGACGCCGCCGCGGTTGCGCTCGGTGATGACGCGCAGGGGCAGCAGCGGGGCCTTGACCCTGGACTCGACGAACACGAACGTCGCGAGGAGGACCACCGAGGCGACGAACAGGCCGATCGTCAGGGAGTCGCTCCAGCCCTCGGACTCGGCCCGCGTGAAGCCGTAGACGAGGGAGACCAGACCGAGGGTGGACAGGACGACACCCGGGATGTCGAGCGGCGAGCGGTTGCGGCTGCCGGACGGCTCAC
This sequence comes from Streptomyces kryoterrae, assembly GCF_054072135.1. Classification (NCBI taxonomy): domain Bacteria; kingdom Bacillati; phylum Actinomycetota; class Actinomycetes; order Kitasatosporales; family Streptomycetaceae; genus Streptomyces; species Streptomyces kryoterrae. The sequence continues at coordinate 4,307,704 of NZ_CM133358.1, forward strand.
GGATGACGAAGTACGCGCCGAGGGCGGCGACGATCGCGAACGGGATGTTCACGAAGAACGTCCAGCGCCAGTTCAGGTACTCGGTGAGGAAGCCGCCGAGGATGAGACCCACGGCGCCGCCGCCACCGGCGATCGCACCGTAGATGCCGAACGCCTTGGCGCGTTCCTTGGCGTCGGTGAACATCACGGCGAGCAGGGAGAGCGCGGCGGGCGCCAGCAGCGCGCCGAAGGCACCCTGGAGGGCGCGGGAGCCGAGGAGCATCGCCTCGTTCGTCGCGGCGCCGCCCAGGGCGGAGGCGGCGGCGAAGCCGATCAGGCCGGTGACGAAGGTGTTCTTGCGGCCCCAGATGTCGGCGATCCGGCCGCCGAAGAGCAGCAGTCCGCCGAAGGCCAGGGCGTAGGCCGTGATGACCCACTGCCGGTTGCCGTCCGATATCCCCAGGTCCTGCTGGGCGGAGGGCAGTGCGATGTTCACGATGGTCGCGTCGAGCACGACCATCAGCTGGGCGAGCGCGATGAAGCTGAGCGCTTTCCAGCGGTTGGAGTCGGGAGTCGGCGCCTTGGCGGCGACAGCCTGGGCTGTTTCGGACATGGAGATACCCACTTCGGGACTTCGTGAGGAAAAAGGATGCGAAAGGAATCAGTACGTCGACGTTGACGACTGGAAGCTTGGCGTCAGTGGTGACTCGGGTGATGCGCTGAACTCATCGGTCAGGATCGGCGCAGATCCTCCATCGTGACGGTCGTGCCGGGCAGTTCGGAGGGGGCCGGGGCCCGCAGTCCGTCCAGGAAGATCTGCAGGTGTCGGTGCACGAAGCCGTCGATGTTCGTGCACGCCGTGCCCGCCGGAGGACGGCTGAGCTGGGACACGACGACCATCACGTCGCCCACTCCCACATCGGCGCGGAGCCTCCCGGCCGCCTTGGCGCGGTCCATGATCTCCCCGGTGAGCTGTTCGACCCGCTCCCGCGCGGCCTCCAGGTCCGGGTGGTGCTGGTCGAAGGTGCTGGACATCATCGGGCAGAGCGCACCGATCCGCTCGTCGGCGGTGACGTGCACGAAGCGCTCCAGCGCCGCGAAGGCGTCGCCGGTCTCGGCGAGCGCGAGTTCCGCCGCCTCGGACGTACGGTCCATGACCGAGCAGACGACCTCCCGTACGAGGGCCTCCCGGTCGGGGAAGTTGCGGTACACCGTGGCGTTGCCGACGCCGGCCCGGCGGGCGATCTCGTCGATCGGCACCTCGGCGCCGAACTCGACGAACATCTCGCGGGCGGCGGTGACGATCCGCTCCCGGTTGCGCAGAGCGTCGGCGCGGGGCCGGGTCACCTTCTGCACACGGATCGCGGTCTGCACGGCGTACTCCTTCATGGACGGTGTTCGTGAACCCTGCGTTGCGATCCGGGGGATCACTCCCCGTTTCGCTCGGACACATGGCTAAACGGGGAATCGGTCCCCGGTTATTTCCCGGATCGGAAGACATTTGATGTGACCTGGGTCACATAACCTCCGGCGAGAAACCCACGATCGGTCTCCTCCAGCGCGCGCCCGCGCCGACCTCCACACAGGGTGATCGAAAGGGTGCAGTCCGAGACCGGCGGCTGCCGTGGCGCGAGGGGTCCGTGCATGCAGCAGCCGTCCAGCCGTCGTCGGATACGCCCGCCGGGCGCCCTGCGCCCCCGCCGGGCCGCGGCCCTGGTGTCCGTGGCCGCGCTGACCCTCGCGGTCAGCACCTCGGCCGGCACCGGACACCTCACCAGGGGTTCCACGACGGCCGCGGGCTCCGTCCCGCTGGCCCGCACCTCCGCGGTCGGCCCCTGTGCGATCCGGGGCGGCCTCGGCGTCCAGATGTCCGAGGGCCTGCCCACCCCGGCCGGCTACTCCCGCTCCACCGGCACCGTCCGCGCGCTGAACCTGATGGTCGACTTCTCCGACGCCCCCGGCCAGGGCAGCGCCGTCGACCGGCTCGCGGAGTTCTTCCCGCAGACCCGGGACTGGTTCACCACCAGCTCGTACGGCCGCCTCGACTACCGCCCCGAGGCCCCCGTCCCGGGCTGGCTGCGGATGCCCCGGTCGTTCCGCTCGTACGGCATAGAGCGCGGCGCCCCCTTCGACCCCGGCTACCGCAAGCTCGTCCACGACATCGTGGCCGCCGCCGACCCGACAGTCGACTTCCGCTCGTACGACCTGCTGAACGTGCTGGTCACCCCGAACGCGGGCCCCTCCGCCCTGGACACCGTCCTGTCCGTCACCTTCGCCGGGAACAGGGAGGCACCGGTCGCGGACGGGGTGGCCGTCGCCAACGCGTCCTTCGTCTACTCCCGGCAGGACGACGGCTCCGGTTCGTACGACACCACGGGCTACCGCGTCCTCCCCCACGAGAACGGCCATGTGTTCGGGCTGCCCGACCTGTACACGCAGGCCGGCGGGGGCGCGGTCGGCCACTGGGACATCATGAGCGAGGACTGGGGGGCCAACAACGACCTGCTCGGCTGGCACAAGTGGAAGCTCGGCTGGCTGGACCCCTCGCAGGTCGGCTGCGCGGCGACGGCCGGGACGGCGGAGTACATCCTCACCCCGCTGGCCCGTCCCGGCGGCGCGAAACTCGTCTTCGTACCCGTCAACTCCCGTACGGGATACGCCCTTGAGCTGCGTACGCGCGAGGGCAACGACGAGACGGTGTGCCGGCCGGGCGTGCTGATCTACCGGGTCGACGCGAACGTCGACACCGGCCGCGGCCCGGTCACGGTGTACGACTCCCACCGGGGCAGCGGCGGCTGCACCCGCAGCCCGAACGTCCACTCGGAACTGTCCGACGCGCCCTTCGCACCCGGCGAGACCTTCAAGGACCCGAAGCGGGGCATCCAGATCGCCGTGACGAGCGCGGACCTCGACGGGAACCACCGGGTGGCGATCACCCGGCGGTGAGCCTGCCAGGGCCGACGGCCGTACGGCCAGGGGCTCCGTACGGGCATTACGGTGTGCCCATGGTCGCCCCCGCCACGAATGTCCCGCCGGTCCTGGACGGTCCTGTGCCCGCCGAGGCCGTCGCCCCGCTGATGCGCGGGATCGCCGTGCTGCGGCAACTGACCGAGGCGGGCGGGACACTGAGCCTGAGCGGTCTTGAGCGCGCGACCGGCCTGGCCCGTTCCACGGTCGACCGGATCACGGCGACACTCGCCCGCATGGGGTACGTCCGTCTCGACGGCCGGGACGCCGTTCTCACCCCTCGGCTGATGGAGCTCGGCAACGCCTATCTGGCCGCGCTCCGGCTGCCCGCCCTGCTCGACACGCACGCGGACGCCCTCGCCGACGAGCTGGACGAGTCGGTGTCGCTCGCGGTCGGCGACCGGGACGGCATCCGGTTCATCCACCAGGCCACCCGCCGCCGCGCGATGTCCCTCAGCTTCCGCATCGGCGACCTCCTCCCCGCCGAACGCACCGCCCCCGGACCGCTGTTCGCCACCGAGTGGACGCCCGCCGACTGGCACCGCTGGCGCGAACGCCGCTCGGCGGACCCGACCGACCACGGCTTCCCCGCCGTCCCGCCCCGACCCTCCGACTCGGGCGCGGACTCGGGCGCGGACTTCGAGGCGTACGTCGAGCGGGCCCGCGTCGACGGCTGGGCACTGGACGACCAGCTGATCGAACCGGGGCTGGTGGCCGTCTCCGTACCCGTACGGGACCCCCGTACGGGCCGGGTGGCCTGTGTCGCGAGCGTCGTCAGCCACACGAGCCGCCGTACGGCGACCGAGCTGCGCGACGACCTGCTGCCGCGACTGCGGGTGACGGTGGCCGCGATGGAGGCCGAGCTGCGGGTACGCCCGCCCGCCGGGACGCCGGCGCCCCCCTCCGGCCTGGCCGCCTGGACCGGGGCCTCGAAGCAGGAACTGGGCCGCGAGTTCGTCGAGTCCCTGGCCAGGGGCCTCACCGTCCTGACGGCCTTCGGCGAGTCCCGCGCCGAGCTGACCCTGACGGAGGTCGCGCGGGCTACGGGCCTGGCGAGGGCGACCGCACGCCGGGCCCTGATCACCTACGAGCACCTGGGATACGTCGAGGCCCACGGCCGCGTCTTCACCCTCACCCCCCGGGTGCTGTCCCTGGGCTTCCCGCCCCTCTCCCACACCTCCCTGCCCGAGATCGCCGCCCCCCACCTGGCCGAACTCGCGGGGCGGGTCGAGGAGTCGGCGTCACTGGCGGTCCTGTCAGGGGACTCGGGGGCGGGTTCGGGTGCGATCCCCGAGGCGGAGATCCAGTACACGGCGCGGGTGGCGACGAGGCGCATCGTGAGCGCCAGCATCACCGTCGGGACGCGGCTTCCGGCGTATCCGACGTCGATGGGCCGGGTCCTGCTGGCCGACATACCGGAGGCGCACCGGCAGGTGCGGGACCTGGCCCCGCTGACCCCGCACACCGTGACGGACCCGGCGGCCTTCGCGCGGGTGCTGGCGGAGGTGCGGGAGCAGGGATACGCCCTGGTCAGCGAGGAGTTGGAGGAGGGGCTGCGGTCGATCGCGGTCCCGGTGCGGGACCGTACGGGACGGGTCGTCGCGGCGGTGAACGTCGCCATGCACACGACCCGGCGCACGGCGGAGCAGTGTGTGACGGAGGTCCTGCCGGAGCTGTACGGGACCGCTTCACGGATCGAGGGGGAACTGCGGACGGCGGGAAGGTTCACCCGGGTGCCGCTGGCGTAGCCGCCGTCACCATCGCCCCCGCTCCCATCGCCCCCGCTCCCGTTGCCTCCGCTCCCGTTGCCTCCGCCCGTTCACTCATTTAGTCTCTATTTACATATATAGACAGGGCAGCAGCCACATACGCAGTCTGCGCAAGGACTTCGATGACCATGAGTACGCGTACGGGTAACAGCACGAGCCCGCCGACCGTCACCGCCCTCTCCGTCTACCCGGTCGCCGGCCGGGACAGCATGGAGCTGAACCTCTCCGGCGCCCACGGCCCCTGGTTCACGCGCAACATCGTGATCCTCACCGACTCCGAGGGCCGTACGGGACTCGGCGAGGTCCCGGGCGGCGAGAGGATCACGCGGACGCTGCGCGACGCCGAGTCCCTGGTCGTCGGGGCGAAGGTGGGCGACTACAAGCGCGTCCTGGCGGAGATCGGGGCCCGGTTCGCCGACCGTGACTCGGGCGGACGCGGTGCCCAGACCTTCGACCTGCGCACCACCGTGCACGCGGTGACGGCCGTCGAGTCGGCCCTCCTGGACCTCCTCGGCCAGCACCTGGACGTACCGGTCGCCGCCCTGCTCGGCGACGGCCAACAGCGGGATTCCGTACGGGTGTTGGGCTACCTCTTCTACATCGGCGACCCGGACCGGACCGACCTGGACTACGTCCGCGAGCCGGACTCGGACGTCGACTGGTACCGCGTCCGGCACGAGGAGGCCCTGACCCCGGAGGCGATCGTCCGCCAGGCCGAGGCCACCCACGCCCGCTACGGCTTCCGCGACTTCAAGCTCAAGGGCGGTGTCCTGGAGGGCGCGGACGAGGTCAAGGCCGTACGGGCACTGAAGGACCGCTTCCCCGAGGCCCGGATCACCCTCGACCCGAACGGCGCGTGGTCGCTGCGCGAGGCGATCGAGCTGTGCACACCCCTGAACGGCACGCTGGCCTACGCCGAGGACCCCTGCGGCGCGGAGGACGGCTACTCGGGGCGCGAGATCCTCGCCGAGTTCCGCCGGGCGACGGGCCTGCCCACGGCGACCAACATGATCGCCACGGACTGGCGGCAGCTGACCCACGCCCTGGCCCTCCAGTCGGTGTCCATCCCACTGGCCGACCCGCACTTCTGGACCATGCAGGGCTCGGTACGCGTGGCCCAGCTGTGCAACGCGATGGGTCTGACCTGGGGCTGTCACTCCAACAACCACTTCGACATCTCCCTGGCCATGGTCACCCACTGCGGCGCGGCGGCCCCGGGCGAGTACAACGCCCTCGACACCCACTGGATCTGGCAGGAGGGCCTGGAACGGCTCACGGTCGCTCCGCCGCGGATCGTCGGGGGCGAGATCGCGGTGCCGGACGCGCCGGGGCTGGGGGTTCAGGTGGACATGGAGCGGGTGCTCGCGGCACATGAGCTGTACCGGGAGAAGGCGCTGGGGGCGCGGGACGACGCGATCGGGATGCGGTACCTGGTGCCGGGGTGGGAGTTCGACGGGAAGCGGCCGTGCCTGGTGCGGTAGGGACTGGTGCGGTAGGGATACGGCCCCGGTGGGAGGTCAGGGGGTGGTGAGCACCGGGCTCTCCGGCCGGCCATCGGCGGTGGCTCCGGCCCGGTCGGGGCCTGTCCGGCGGATCCTGCCGGACAGGCCCCGGGGCCAGGAGGGCTCAGCGCTTGAGCGTGAAGGTGAAGTCGCCGGAGAGCCTCCCGCCCAGCCGCACTGCCGAGACGAGACTCCCCTCCGCGATCAGTCTCTCGACCTCGGCCCGCGCAAGACCGCACCCTTCAGCGATCAGCCGCACCGGCCGGACGGGGATCCGGGCCGCGAAGCGGACCGAGACGTCGAGTACCTCGCGGTCCGAGCGGTCCAGTCGGTCCGGGTGGCCCGGACCGCCGGTGTCCAGGCGCCAGGCGCGGTCCCAGTCGAGGGCTATGCGATTACGGCGCCTTACGACCGGATCCTGGAGCAACTCAGCTGCTAGGCCGGGGTCGTTGTCATGCAGCCGGTCCAGCAGCTCAGGTCGTACGGAGCGCACGTTCACCCGCTCCAGGACCGTGAGCTTCGCCGTGTCCCCGCACGCCGTACAGAGCACGAGGAGCCACGCGTCGATGAGCTTGTGGTTGGCGTTGACGCGGAATTTGCCGCTTGCCCGGAAGCGCTCCGACGCGCATGCGTGACAACGGCGGAGGACGAGAGGCAGGCAGGTGGGCGTGACCACCCAGTTTTCGAGCACAGAAGTACACCGGTTCCAGTGAGAAGTCCGCAGCAAAAAGCAGCGCGGCGCACAGACGCGACGCGCGACGAATCAGCACTCGGGAGGTCTCACACGGTGTACAACGGCACGTCCTCACCCAGACGACTTGGTCCGGCAGCACGGTAACGGCGCACAGCGGCGCCGCTCCACTGGTTTTGATGCGGTCCTGGGATTGGGCCTGGGCCTGGGCCTTCGGGTATGGCTGTCCGCGCGCAGGCACGGTTGGGCTCCGTCCCGGTCGGAGTGTTCGCCGTCAGGACTCTCGGTACCACCGTCGCCGCGCGAGCGGTGATGCAGTCACAGAGGACTTGTACGTGATCGACAGTGCTCTACCAGTGGGCCAGGTCGAACACTTTTGAGCAGTACGGGTCCACGGCGTCCGAAGGGTTGTACCGCAACTGGTCGTCGGCGATGAGGGAGGGCAGGGCCGCGGCCAGGCCCGTGATGCCCACGACCACGGCTCCTGCCTCGTCGCGAAGTGACACGTCGAGGCCGACCACGTCGACCAGCCCCTCGCCGGTCACGTAGAGACGCGCGCTGTACCGGTCGAGGAGAAGAAAGCCGAGCAGACGAAGCTCCCCGGCGGATTCGCATCCTCCGGACGGGGCGATCCCCGCGGCTGCCCCGTGGAGGGCGTCCGTGAGGTCGAACTCCGGGCCGTCCTCCAGGAGCAGCCCGATGTTCTCCGCGGCCACGACGGGGATGCCGTGCCCGTCACGGTCGTGGCCCGCTCCCGCCGCGGTCCGTCGAGCGCCGGGCACCTGCCGCCCCCGCACCGCCTGCCGCAGAGCAGCAGCCAGATCGGAAGCGGGGATGTTGTCACCGTGACGGTCGAGCAGAGGCAGGTCGTAGGCCACCGAGGTCCCGAAATCGTGGCCGTCCCAGACGACCACCCGCCCCACGCCTCGCCCGTCCGGGTCCGGAAGCACACCCCGGACGACAGGGCCATCCCCCAGGGATGCCGCCGTGAACCGGAGCATGTCCCGCACGAGAGCGGCTTGCAGCCGGGCCAGCCCTTCCCTCTCCCACCGCTGCACGGGCGCGGCCTCCTGACTGCCGCCGGAGAGTGGAGACGTCATGTCTCGTTCCCCGCATCGGGACACTTGTCGCGCGTAACCCGCTCACGGTACCCGGCGATCGATCTGTTCCTGGGGCGGTGGCTGGCGCCGGCGCTGGCGAGCTTGTGGTCACCGTCCGCGGTCTTGGAGTGCACTGGGGCGATCACCTTGATCCAGGTCAGAGGCACTCCGACTCGCCAGTCCGCTCCGCAGCCCCTATACGGCGGCCACTCGTCGGCGCACATCCGCTAAGGTTTCCTACTAGCCCCGCCTTCGTAGCTCAGGGGATAGAGCACGGCTCTCCTAAAGCCGGTGTCGCAGGTTCGAATCCTGCCGAGGGCACAAGGTAAAACGACCGAAGGCCCAGGTCGCGGAAGGGATTCCGCGACCTGGGCCTTCGTCTTGCGCACTCTGGCTACACCCTCAAACAGTCTGACTACAGACCGACTACGGGAGCACGGCTCCCAAATCCCTCCCAAATGATCATGCGCTTTACGCAGGTCAGGGGCTCAGCGAAGCGGCCCCCGCGTTCCGCGCCGGCGGAAACGCGGGGGCCGCCCCAAGTGCCGGGCCGCCACAGAGGGGGGCACCACATGTGGGACGACCCGACACGCTCATGGGTTGCGCCTGACTACATGTCTAACAGGCGCATGTGGAAGTAGTCATTCACCCGTTCGTGTGAACAAGTGTTCGATTAAGCACCGTACCTCTAGCCCTGCGGCATATGCCACCTCGCCGCAGGGCTGGGTATTGCGTGCGCTTCAGGGGCCCGTCGCGCCACTTGTCTCACTGCCCGGCAGCAAGGCAGACATACCGATCATGATCGGAAAAAGCCCTGTCTCACTGGGCTGACTTATGATCACGCTGGTCAGAGCGTTTGTCGAGTGCTCCGCAATCTGACCGACGGCGACGACGAATGGCTCCTGCAAGAACGCCGCCGAATCGGCGAGCGGATCCGTGAAGCCCGGCTGCTCCGCAACCTCACCCAGGAAGACGTCTTCCTGGCGGTGCCTGTAGCCAGGAGCTTCTACCAGGACATAGAGGCCGGCCAGGCCAACCCCGCCCTGGTCACGCTCCTACGCATCGCCCGAGTCCTCGACATGTCACTCGCCGATCTCGTGCGTTGACGGGAGGCCGCCCCAACGGGGGACGTAGAGCGGCCTCCCCCTCCTCGCGGCCGGCCACGGGGCCGACGGCGAGAGATCAGATACGGGTGGCGATCGCGATGGTGTCGTTGCCCGCCATCTCCGTCATCGCGCGCAGCACGATCGCAAGGCGCCGGTCGTCGATCTCCATCAGCCAGCCGAGATTCACATGATGCGGGCCCGCGATCGACAGGATGACGTCGAGGAAGATGCGCTGCTCCTCGTCCAGGTCGAGGCCGAACCGCTCCTTGGCGAGGCGGTCCCACGCGCAGCCCACTGGTGCGCCGCGATCGTTCGTCACGATCAGGGCCCGGCGTACGTTCTCGCGCGCGAGGACGGTCTCCTCCTCGATGAGGGCGCGTAGGGCGGCCTTGTCCCGGGGGTGTGCGGCCTTCTCGAGCAGCCGTTCCCCCAGCGTCGGAGCGTCAGCGTCGGGTGTGGTGGCGGTCATCGGGTTACCTCCGTGGGGAATCGAGCGCGGCCGGCGCGGAACGCGGCGCCGAGTAACAGCGGATCGGTGAGCTGGCCGGACCCGTCTGGTCGCTCGAGCCACCAGCGGCCGTCCACCGAGCGGAGGACGGGCGGGCATTCGAGGATCCAGCCGGGGGGCCGGACGGTGAGCCGGGGTATCCCGTCCAGTCCGTCGGCGAGGTCGGCCGGTAGGAGCCACCACGCGGTGTCGCGGTGTACGTCTGCGAGGACGGGGCCGATCCGGTTCCCGCCGATCCAGCCGACGGCCTCTACTGAGTGCAGGAGCCGTGACTCGGCGACACGCCAGCGCAGGCCGGCCGGGAACCCGGCGAGTTGCCCGGCGTCCCACGCGCGCTGCACATCCGCAGGGTTCGGGGCGCAGGCCAGGAGCCAGTCCTGGCCCGCGTTGCGTCGGCATCCGCACGTGACGGTCTGCCACACGCGAGCACTGCCGCAGATCACGACGGCCCCAGCTGCACGCAGGTCCTTACCGACCGCACCGCAGTCGAAGCAGGCCTCGCCGTGCAGTCGCACGATGCTCACCCCGCCGTCGATGACCGTGGGCGCGAGCGGGAGAGCGTCAGGCATTCCCATTCCCATCTGCCAGTTCTTGCTCGTGTGACAGATGGTGGGCGTCGGCAAGGGGCACAAGTACCCCAGCAAGGGGTACGGGGGTACCTGTCGTCAGGTTGCGGAGCACCACTCGGCGAAGTTGGTGAGGCTCTCGGAGTCGGCCCGCTTCAGACGCCGGAGGGTGGCCGCGTCCTCGCGCACCCAGCCGTGTTCGCGGGTGTGCTGGGGAGCGATACCGCGGGCGACCTTCAGCGACTCGAAGGCATCGTCGGCAAGGCCGGACCACAGCTGCGCGCGGGCCAGCTCGATGTAGAAGCCGGAGCGGCGCTCCGCCGGCAGATCGATCGGCGGCTTCCATTCCCGCGCAATGTCCAGGGCGCGGCTTAGGTGATCGCCGCCGAGGCTGACAGCGAGGGACACCTCGTGGACGCGGACGGAATCGGGCCCGAACGCGGTCCCGTTGTAGATGTCTTCGGGCACCTGGTCGCCGAGCTTGCGGGCCTCGCTGATGTGGGTCTGCGCGGACGCGGCGTTGCGCGTGCGCCCAGCGATGACGGCAGCCCTCATGTGCAGGGCACCGCGTGCGGCGGTCTGTGACGCCGATGCCGGGGCGGGGGTGGCGTCGATGGCCTGCTCCAGGGCGCGGAGCCCCGGGGCGTGTGCCTGCGCGGCGAAGAAGGTCTCCGTCCGTACGTAGGCGACCGACGCGGCCAGCAGTACGTCCTCCGCCTCGGGGACAGTCCACCGCATCAGCTCGACCAGCCTGGCCGAGAGATCGCGAGCACCGAACTTGTAGGCCACGGCGTCCGCCGACCGGTAGGCGGTGACAAGCAGTTCGGCCAGCTCCCGCCGCTGGTCCGGCGGCGCTTCGTAACGAGCGCGCGCGAGTTCGGCGAGCAGGCCAGGGAGAGTGCGGGCGATGCGCGTGTACTGCGACGCGAGCCGCCACTGCACAGTCTCGTCCACGGCCTCGCGCAGTTCGTGAAGGGGCCGGACCGGGCCGTCGTCCGGCAAGTCGTACGTGGCGAGCGCCGCAGAGAGCGCGGGCATCTGGTCATGGACTGTGGTGCGGGCGGCGTCGCGGTCGGTGCACAGACGGGAGGGGTCGACGCCCAACGCGTCCGCGATGGCGTCGAGGGTGGCGACGGTAACGCCACGCTCCCCGCGCTCAATCTTGCGGATCGTGCCGAGGGCAACGCGGGCAGCGTCTGCGAGCTGTTGCTGCGTCATCTTCGGGCGCGTGACGCTGCGGTAGTAGGCGATCCTTCTGCCTACCCCACCGTGCAGGGGTCCGGGCATACTTGCTCCAGTTCGAGGCATCCACTTCGAACGGTACCTGCGGCGTATGCCCGGTGTACCCGAATGGCCCCACCAGCCCCCCGGGCGGGTGGGGCCATTCGGGTTTCAGCTACCCGCTGTGATAGACGCGAGATCGGTGAGGCTGCTGATCCTCCAGTCCGCAGCCGCCACCACAGCAGGATCGTCCGCCCACAGATGCCCCCACGGGCCGCGGCGCAGGTGCGCGGCGAGCAGCCCGGCCTCCTTCGCCGGGAAGACGTCGTTCGCCGGATGGTCCCCGACATAGACCGTCCTTCCTGGTACCGAGTCGGCTACCTCCAGGACCCGGGCGAAGAACTCCGGCCGCGGCTTCGCAACGCCCCACTCTCCGGAGGTAACGATCAGATCCGCGGGCAGGTCGAGATGGCGGAGGAGTTCGCCAACGCGGACGGTCTGGTTCCCAGCGATGACCACACGGATGCCCTGTGCGCGGAGCGCGGCGAGAGCGGGGCGTACGTCGTCGTACAGGTCGCCCTCGTCAAGGAGCTCGCCGAAGCCGGCCGCCTCGCGGGCCTGGTACTCGGCGTCGATATCGACGCCGGGGCGGACCATCCGGATGGCATCGCCGTTGTCTCTGCCCTGGGCGACAACGGCACCGACGAGCGCGGACAGCGTGTGGCCCGGAACGTCCAGCCATTCAGCCCAGTTGCGCCAGTACCGATCATCGCGGGTGATCGTCTCGCCGATGTCGAACACGATGGTGTCAATCACACCGGCAGCCTAGGCCCGGGGCCGAGGGACAGCCGACCCGTACGCTTGTGCCCATGCCCCCCAACGTCCCGGCCCGTGGTTCCGTACGGTCTGCTGCCGAGCTGAACGAGCAGATCCGCACGCTCTGGAACCGCGCCGGCGGGACGCTCACACCGGAGCAGCGGCAGGAATACAACCTGCTCGTCACCGCCTGGGCGACCGCCGTACGCGCCGAGCAAACCACCGCCGAAGCAGCCTGACCCCGGACACGACGAAACGGCCCTCATCGCCCGAAGGCGGTGAGGGCCCAACACCTACTGCTACTACCCGATCTACCATCTGCTCCCAGACTGGTAGATCATCACTGCCCCATGTTGGCCACGAAGATCGCCCCGCTGTAGCCGCTCCCGAAGTACAGCTTCTGGTTCACACCGTCAGCCGGCCCCTTGTACGCCAACACGATCGTGACCATGCCGTCGCCGTCGACCTCGCCAGGCTGAACGATGAACTCCCGCATACCCACGACACCCACGAACGAGGCCTGCGGATACAAGGGCGCGTAGCCCTCCGGCTCCGGCGTAGCCGTGCCCGAGCTGGTGTACCGGGACGCCCCACCGCCCGCTGCTTTGATGGCCATGTCGAGGAACACGACTCCGCCGATACGCAGGAACGACGGGCTGTACCAGACGTGGTCGCCAACGCTCGCCGGGACCGACTTCCCGATCTCGACCCCACCCGAGGTGGCGACGATCGTCCAGGCCGCCGCCGCACTGAGCACAATGATCTGCTGATCGATGCGCCCGTCCGTGCTGGCAACGAGTCCGCCGCCGCCGGACGGGGTCTGCCAGGTGGCCGCGCTCGGCGACGTCGCCGTCAGCACCTTGCCCGTCGACGGCGTCCCCGACACCGCGACCCCATTGACCTTGGCCACAGCCGGGTTCGGGAAGGTGCCGGACAGGTCACCGCTGGCCTGACCGGTGGGCGTCCGGGCATCCCCCAGGCGGGCGTCGTTGCCGGCCGCCACGGTCCCGTTGGTGGTGCCCACGTTGCGTGTCGCCGCGTTGCCGAGTCCGAGGCTCGTACGGGCGGCGGCCGGGTCCGCGAGGTCGGACAGGTTCGCGGCCTTGGCCAGCAGCGAGGAGCCGTCCACGAGGACCGTGTACGTACCGGCCACCGGATCCGGGACCAGGACGTCGGCGAGCTTCACGGTGGGCGACGCCTTCGGCAGCGTGAGGTACCGGACCCAGCCGGGCCCGTTCGTCAGCACCGCCTCCACCCTGTAGGTCCATCCGGTCGGCGACATCCCCGTCGCGTCCGTCGCCACCAGCGCCTTGCTGAACTCGCCGTCCTCGAGGACGGCTTCAGCCGTACCGCCGAGGACCGCATCGTCCTCGCCGATCGTCACCAGGTCCGGCCCCGTGAACAACAGGCGGCCCTTCGCGAGCGCCCCGTCGAACCCGGTCAGCGGCTCGCCCGCCGTCACGGTCACCGTCTCCACACCCACAGGCAAAGGCATCCGTCATTCCTCCTACGGGTACTGGCGGCGGCTCGGATCAAGCCCGGCCACGAGCGAACTGGGCGGCGTACTCCCGCCGTCGGAGGGAGCTCCGCCCCGACGGCACACCAGGGAATCCAGATCCCAGGCCGGCGCCTGCAGCGCATACCCGTCCGGACAGGACGGCCCCGCCGGACCGACGTCACCCCGCGGGCCCTGCGGCCCCTGCTCGCCAGCTGGTCCCGCCGGGCCGGGGTCTCCTTGCGGTCCGGCCGGACCGGCCGGTCCGGCCGGACCGGCTGGCCCTGCAGAACCGGTCGCGCCCGGCGGCCCGGTGGCACCGACGCTCCCGGCCTGACCCGACGAACCATCCGCACCGTCCTGGCCCGCCGATCCGGGGGAACCCGACGGCCCGGGCGAACCCGGCTCGCCTGCCGGCCCCCGGGAACCGGGTATCGGAACAGGGACCCGGGCACGGTCGTCGAGGTCCTCCACAGCCTGACTCGGGTCCGGCGCCTTCGGCGTCTCACCCGCAGCCTGAACCTGCGCACGCAGTACGCGTACGTCGCCCGCCAGGGTGCTCACCGCGACACCACGGCGGTCGGCCTCGTCGGCGAGCTGGCTGTACCAGGACCAGCCGATCACGGCCGCCCCGGTCAACACGACCAGCCAGCAGAAGACAGTCATCCACCGCCAGTGATCGGCGAGCACCCGTTCTGTCCGGGTCACGGTTGTCCTCCGAGTCGAATGACGAGGTTCCGCAGGCGGGAAATCTCGGCCTGATCCGTAGCGTGCTGCGCGGCGAGCACGGCCCGTTCCGCCTTCAGCTCGGCCCGTTCGACCTTCAGCTCAGCGCGCTCCTCCTGGAGGTCGCCGGTGAGCGAGGTATAGCCGGTGATGGCGTTCTCGCCCCTCTTCCCCAGGTACGCCACCACGCCGCCGACAACCGCGCCCACGCCGACGAGGAGGCTGCCGATGGTGGTGGCGTCCAAGGTGACTCCCTACACGCCAGAGGCGGTTGAGGCGCTGTTCTTCTCGCCGACGATGCGGGCGAAAGCGCCCTTCAGTAGGGAGCCGACAGCCGCGATTCCGGCGGTGCCGACGGTCTCCCAGAGGGAAGCGTTGAGCATGTCCGCCGGACCGGCGGCGAGGGCAACGCCAGCCGCGGCGACGAGGAATGTCCAGATGACACGCTCGGTGAGGTCCTTGGCGTATGTGGCTGCGGTCTTCACGGGGAAGGAGGCGTTGGACATGGGTGTCTCGCTTTCGGGTCAGGCGTCGGGGACGTCGAGGTGGATGGTGATGGACTCGATCGCCTGCTTCAGTTCGGCGATGATCGCGGCCGGGTCCAGGCCGCCGACGTTCGCTGCCAGCGTGGCGACGGCGCCGACGAGCTTGTCGATCGTGGCGTTCTGCGCGGCTTCGATGGGCTGCAGCTTCGCGGCCACGGCCGTCGCGACACGGTCCACGTCGGAGGTCTCCAGTACGCCGCCCCCGGCGATCAGTTTCTTGGCGACGGCGTCGGCGATCTCGGTGGTGGTGGGCATGTCGTCCTCCTCGGTAGCGGTGCCCTTGGCGAGGGCGATGACCCGGGCGAAGTTCATGGAGCCGGGGTCGCCGTGGTCGTTCTCGGGTACGTGCTGGTGCCCGCACCAACCGGTGAAGGCCCGCCACTCGCCCTGCGTCATGCGAGCAGGACTCGCCCCGTACGACGCAGGCACCACGCCCGGGCGCCGCGCGTCCGGTCCGTACGCGAGCCAGTCCCGCACGCACGTCAGCGGCACCCCGTGCTGCTCGTTCAGCCACCGCACCAGCCACGCCACCTCGGCGAGCGCCCACTCGGGGGCGGTCGGCCAGTGCAGGTAGTCGAGCCCGGCGCGTGCGCTGCCCCAGGTCGTCTTCTTCGAGTCGTCGCACGTCCCGACCAGCTCGACCTGGAACACATTGGCCGTGTTCGTCTCGACCCCGCCGAGCTTGTTGGCGAGGGCACGCGCGGACTCGTCGACGTCGTAGTGCTGATACCAGCGGATCTTCCGCCCGGCGATGTCGGGTACGCCGGTGACCGTGGGGGCGATCGCGCCACCGTTGTAGTCGGGCAGCGTGCGGCCCTCGGTGGTGTGGGCGACGCCGCAGTTGGTCTCCATGTCGGAGCCGGAGTACTGGCCGTCGCCGTAGAAGTGGGCGAGCGAGGCGCCGGGGATTTTCTGGGCGCCGGTCCTCGTCATCGGGACCGTCCCGTCAGGGCCGCGCTGTAGATGGCGCGGGCGGCGGCGGTCCACGCGTTCTGGACCTGATCGCCGAGGTTCTCCCAGTCGGGCATGACGCGCCCGTCGTGGGTGAGGCCGCCGGTCTCCTGACCGTACGCGGCGTACGCCTTCTGCCCCAGGTCAGCCGGGATGGAGTGCTGCATCACACACGCTCCGGCCATGCCCAGTGGAACGGCCCCTCGCCGAGGGTGCGGGAGGTCGCCCAGAAGATGTCAGTCCCGTCCAGGTGGACCTGGAGGTTGACCGCCGACTCCGGGGTCTCGCCGAAGATCCGGACGATCATCGCCGGGCAGATGTCGCCCTCCCGTGCCTGGTTTCCAGCCAGCACGAAGGAGTCGGTGCGGCGTCGGTTGATCTCGTCGGCGTCCTGCTGGTTGAGGGTGTAGTGGACGATGCGTCCGATCGATGGCTTCACGTGGCCCTCCAGGGCATGAAGAAAGCCCCGGCCGTATGGCGCAGGGCTGCGGGGGTGGAGCGGGCTGGTGCCGGTCAGAGTGCGGTGACGGGTACGGCCACGAGTTCGATGCGGTCGTACGGTGTCCAGGGCCCGGTCTCGTACAGCAGGCCGACTGTGGTGGCGTCGAGCATCGCCATCGAGGAGTACGCGGCGTGCAGCCCCGACACTTTGCGGCAGGTCCACCACGTACGGCCGCCGTCGTCAGACCGGCGGATCGCCATCGCGACGCGGCCGTCCGGATGCTCCGGCCCCGCGTACAGCAGTGGTCCGCCGGGGACTTGCAGGAGGCTGCCGTGCACGACCGGCGTGGTGATCGTCCCCTGCACCCGGTACGCGGACTGCAGGGTGCTGCCCCCATCGGCGGAATAGGTGTCCGCCCGGGTGCCCGGCACGGTGCCGTTCTGGTCGCGGCAGTTGAAGTACAGCCGCCCGTCCGGCAGTTCGGCCACACACGATTCGTTCTCGTTCATGGCGCCGGTCGGGTTCGACGAGGTGAACGAGATCTGCCAGGTGTGGCCGCCATCGTCCGAGACGAGCGCGTGCGCACCCAAGTACTTCGGCTCCGCCCCGGTGTCCGTGCTCCCTGAGACGGGGGCCCGGGAGTGGTTTGCGGGGATGACGAGCCGCCCCGGGTGGGCGCCGCCGGTGACGGTGACGCCGCGGCCGGGCCCGGTGGCGTACCAGCGCATCCACGAGGCCTTCGCCTGGGTGGTGATGTCGACGGGCGTGGACCAGGTGGCGCCGGAGTCCGCGCTGCGCTGGACGTACACCTGCCGGGCGGCCAGGCCCTTCATGATGTCGGCTTCGGTGACGGTGCCCGCGTGGCCGCACGACAGCAGGACGAGGTCCCCGGACGCCGGGTCGGTGACCACCGCTGCGTTGCCTGCGGTGTTGGCGCCGTGGCTGGTGACGATGGCGAGCGGGCCCCATGTGGCGCCGCCGTCGGCGGACCGCTTGAGGACGATGTCGATCTCGCCGCTGTCGGCGCTGCTGGCCTTACGCCCTTCGGCCAGGGCGACGAGCGTGCCGTCCGGTGCGAGGGTGAGGACGGGGATGCGGTAGGAGGCGTAGCCGTCGACGCCTGCGGTGAACGGGACCGACACAGGGGGTGTCCTCTCAGACGAACCGCTCGACGAGCTGTCGGGCGGTGAGGGTGTTGGAGGCGCTGGCCGCCGCCCACTGGGCGGTGATCACCAAGTCGTTGGCGGCGGTGGTGTCGCGGGTGATGGAGCCGTCGCTGGACGCCAGCTGCACCTCGCCCACCGATCCGGCCTGCGTCCAGTTCCGGATCTCGTGGAAGTCCGCGTACCAGGTCCCGCTGCCGCCGGTGGTCAGGCAGACGACGTTGCCGCGGAGGTGGAACTCTTTGAACGTCTGGCCCGTACCGCTGGCTGTGGTCGGGCCCATCGTGGCCAGCGTGGTGCCGGCGACCCCGCCGATCCGCAGCCGCCACGTGATCTGCGCGGACGCCAGGAAGCTGATGTTCCCGAACGCGGTGACCCGGTAGATCGACCCGACCGCAGCCTGCGCGGCCGGGATGGAGTACACGGCGACGACCGTCTCCGTGGTCGTGTTGCCGACCGTGGTCGACGCGGAGGAGTTGACGGCGTTGCGGAGTGCCTGGAACTGGTCACGCAGCTCGGTGTTGACGAGCGTCGCGGTGACGACCTCCCCGGAAACCCACGTGCGGGGCGCTGCAAGGATCGGCATCAGCTGTCCCCGTCCAGCTGCTGAGTTACCGCGGCCTGTTCCGCCAGGCGCTGCCGTCGCTCGGCCTGCCAGCGGACATCGCCGGGGTGGTACCAGAACTGGTGCCGCCGCGGCAGCCCTGCCAGTTCCGCCTCAACTGCGTCGGGGTCCGGGGGGAAGAGAAGCGGGTGCCAGCCGTCGAGGCAGACGGTGCACAGCATGTGCGGGTCGGTGGGGCTGACGACGTCCGCGGCCCCGCACTCGCATTCGGCGACCCACCGGCCGGCGTCGATCCGCGCATACAAGGGTTCGGCCGCCTGCTCGCGCGGGATGTCGGGCAGGCGCCGCTGGGCGTAGACCTCGGTCCACCGCAGAGCCCGCTCCGCCGCCGGCACGCTGTCCCACACGTCGGCGGGCAGAGAGGGCGGGGGCAGGTAGAACGTCTCGGCGCGCAGCACGGCGACCATGTCAGAACCCCAATCGGGTGGTGGTGCCGAGCACCGAGTAGAGGCTGTCGTTGAGGACCCAGCTGGTGTCGAGGTCGGTCCGCGACGCGAACAGGCTGAACTTGTGCTGGTTTTGGGTGATGGTCTCCGAGTAGCCCTCGATGGTGCAGGTCAGCGACGACGCCGGGGCTTCGGCAGGCAGCGAGGTGATCGTGAACGCACTGGAGACGTCGGCGTCGAGGATCGCCCGGCAGGTGGTCAGCCCGAGCGTGGACGCTTCCAGGGGGACGGTGCGCAGTTCCGGCGGCGGGTCCGCGTACCGGGAGACGACCCAGTTCCCCCGGTCGACCATCGCGTCGTCGGTCATGGTGAACAGCTCGAGCGTCTGCTCGTACGGCCCGTACGCCGCCCGTGCCGCCTGGTTGGCGATCCGCGTCTGCGACCCGGTCGGCCTGCTCAAGAGCAGCGTGTTGACCATCTTCTGGTCGTCGTCGGCGAGTTCGACGTCGCTCGTCTCCAGGTCCGCGTAGGCGACCGTGAAGGCGGCGACGGGGTTGTTGCGCAGGGAGCGGCCCTGGAAGACGAGCGACGCCGCCGAGCGCGAGGAGATGAGCCGCCCCGCCTCGGTGCGCTCCACCTCCCGCATGTGGTCCAGGGCGCTGGATCCGAGGCCGGCCTGCCGCACGATCGGGCTGAACCCGCTGCCTGTCGCCAGGACGGTCATGCCCACGTAGGACGCCAACCGCGCGACCCGCAGGTCCGCGGTCTCCCCGGTGTGGTTGTTGAGGCCGGTGGTGTAGTGGGTGGCCAGGGTCGCCGTCGTCAGCGCGGTCGTCGCGTACAGCGCGACGTGCGAGATGCTGCCCTGCCACAGGTTGAACCCGTTCTGGCTCGCGCCGACGTGCAGGGTGTCCAGGTTGACCAGGGTCAGGATCGCGGAGAACGTCCCCAGGCTGACCCCGTCGATCAGGATCTCCTTGGTCTCCGAGTCGTACACCAGGTGGTGCACACCCCCGTTGGCCAGGTCCACGGAGCCGACGGTCGTGGTGACGGCACCGCCCGAGGTCGGATTGCGGGTCTCGACGGTCAGGTACCCGGTGGCATTCGCCAGGTAGAAGATGATGTAGCGGCCCTCGTCGGACGTGAAAAGGGTGAGGATGTTCCGGCCCCGCGTGAGCGTGTTGAACCAGCACTCGATCATCACGAAGTTGCTGACGCTGGCGTCCGTGAACGTCTGGCCCAGGCTGGCCCGCAGGTACAGGCCGTTGACGCTGTCGTCCGGCGTGAACGTCGGGGCGTTCAGTGTGTCGGCCGGCCCGCCACTGGTACCGAACGTGAGGGTGCCGCCCGATCCCTTCTGCTGGATCGTCAGCGAGCTGGACCCCAGGACCCCGGATTCATCACCCGCGCTCACCGAGTCCGAGGCCTCGCCCATCGGGTAGTAGGCGAGCGGCCCGTCCAGCAGCACCTCCTGAATGAGCATCGGCCGCAGCGCCGGGGTACGCGAGAGCCGCTTGAAGATGTCCGTGCAGGTGATGCTGACCGTCGACGACAGACCGGCCCATTTGGTCGGCCACTCGTTGACCATGCCGAAGAACCGGGGGTGGACCTGGGCGCCGTTGCTGTCGTAGGCGGTGGCGCTGCTGGCCGCCTCGATCTGGCAGGCGTCCACCCACACCAGGTCACCCGCGGTGGGTGTGCCGATCGCTCCGACACGCACCTGATGAGAGGTCGACGTCGCCGTCCAGGACACGGTCAGCCGCTGGAACGTGTCGAACAGCGTGCTCTGCGAGCCGGTCGTCACATCCGCCACGACGAGGCGTACAGGCGCGTCCCCCGTCGGCACCCACACATACGCGGAGAACGTGTACCGGACGCCGATCTCCAGGCCGTAGATGACCGGGGACGTCATCGTCTGGGACGCCACCGCACCCCACGTGATCTTCATGGCGGTGGCGCCGTCCTGCACATGCGTGGCGTCCGTAACCCGGGTCGGCGTACCGGAGCTCACCCACTCCGACACCCCCGACTCGAACGACGGGTTGCTCATGAAGTTCTTGGACACCGTGATGACCGACACCCGGATCGGGCAGTTCTTTTTGACGTTCGGGTAGTACGGGCTGCCGGTCCGCGACGGGGTGAACCGGCCGTCGGAGTTGTCCAGCTTCAGGGAGCAGGTGGTGGGCTGGGTCTCCGACTGCTCGTCCTGCGCACCCCGGTTGTCGATCCGGATACCCGACGTGATGATGTCGGCGAACTGGGTGATGTCCGTCCACGTGATGCTGCTGTCGGTGACCGTGTTCCCGAACCCGACCTCTACCGCACACCGCGTCATTCCCTGCCCCCTCTCTACCCGAATCCGAGGGCGGCGCCGCCGCGGGCACGCTTGAGCTCCAGTAGCGCCGTCTGGATCTGCCGGCCGACCGCGACCGGGTCCAGCACCGTGCCGTCGACGTGGATATGAATCTGCGCCGGCCCCGCTCCACCCCCGGCACGTACCGCCTGGCGCGGCACCGTCAGGTGCGGCAGCGACGCCCGGGCGCGGGGCGAGGAGATGACGCCCGCGAGGTCGCTCATCGCGCCCTCGATCAGTGGCCGGCGGGACAGCAGCCCTCCGGCCAGGCCCTCGGTGGAGTAGGCACCGAGCCGCGCCATCACCGTGGACGGGCTCTTAATGCCGAGCGCCTTCCGGATCGCCACCTGCATACTCGTGGCGATCTTCAGCATGAGCTTCTCGATGTTCTTCTGCTGGGACTGCAGCCCCGTCAGGAAGCCTTTCCCGGCGTTCTTCCCGGCGTCGTACAGCTTGTCCGCGCCGGTCTCGCCCAGGCTGCGGGTCGCGGTGTCCAGCCCGTACTGCACCTTGTTGACGGAGGACAGCGTCGCCTTGTCCGCCTCGGCCAGTGCTGCGGCGTAGGCGTATCCCTGCTCGGGGCCCATGTCGAGGATCTGCCGCAGCAGCGTCTTGTGCAGGCCGCGCGCCGCCAACTTTTTGATGTACGCGGTGAAGCGGCGGATCTTGGACAGCTTGTTGCCCATGGCGGTCTTGATGGTGCCGCCGGTCACCACCTCCAGTCCGAGGTTGCCGAGCTGGGCGCCACTGCGGGCGTTGCCCGTCACCTCGCGCGCGTAGCCCTTGGCCTCCGCGATCCTCGCCGCGAGCTTGTCCCGCCGCGCGGCCAGGGACATCAGCCGGTTCGTCTGCGCGGTGACCATGCGGACGAGGCCGGACTCCTTGCGCCCCTCGAAGGCGGCACGGATGTCCTTCGCGAGATCGGCGGCCGTCGACCGGATCTTGTCGCGGGACCCGGTCAGCCCAACGATCAGGCCCCGGCCGATGTCCAGTGCCAGCGCCCGCGTCTTCTTCGAAGGTGACCGGATCTCCAGCTCGGCACGGATGCCGGCCGTGACCGCAGCCGCCATGGCCCGCGCGGCCGTGTAGACGCCGCCCGTGGATCCCAGCCCGGCGGCCAGGCCTTGCCCGGCCGCGCGGCCTGCGCCGAGCGTGCCGCTCATCATGGCCTTGGTCTTCGTCGCGTCGAAGACCCGGGCGGCCTCCCCGAACACGACGAGCTCGGGCCCGTTCTCCCCGACCATGGCCATCTCGCCCGCCTCGGGCGTACCGCCGGCGGCGTACTTGCTGACGCCGCCCTGGCCGACGGTGGGCCGTTTGTCGGTCGAGTAGGTGGCGATGGTCTCCCGGACGGTGGTGATCGTGACGGTCTTGTTCCGCAGCCCGGCGATCGCAGTCTGGATCGCTCGTGCTGCGGCGGATGCGCGGTCCCTGGCGGCCAGGTCGATCGACTTGTCCTTCAGCCCGTCGCGGGCGCGCTGCACCGCGGCGATGTTCGTTTTCGCGTTGGCCGTCTCCGCCACGACCTTGAAGCGGCCGTCCTTCAGCCGGGTGACCTTGAAGCCCATGTCTTTCAGCAGGGCGACCGCGTCAGCGGTGAGCGCTGTGACCGTCACCGACTTGGAGCCCGGTGCCTTCTTCATCGCCGCGACGACCGAGTCGAGGTTGCGGGTGGCGTCCTCGGTCCGCATCTCCAGCCGCATCTTGGGGCTGGGCATCTTCAGCAGCTGCGAGGCGAGCGACTCGGCTTCCTTGCGGTTGCCGGTGATCGCGGCGATGTTGTCGACGAGGGACTTGCGTCCCTTGTCGTAGATCCCCGCGACGGTCTGCCACGACGCGCCGTTCTCCCTCGCCTTCGCCGCGGCGTCCTGCGTTGCCGTGGCCATCTGGGACAGGGCGTCCCTGTTCGCCCGGCCCTTGTCCGTGCCCGCGTCGAGGGTCTTGCCGTTGTCCTTCAGGGACTTCGTGACAGCGTCGACCGCCGCCTCGAACTTGGTCTCCGCGTCGAAAGCGGACCGCGACGTATCCGACAGTGCCTGGATGGACTGTCGCAGCCCGTCCGCGCTGGCCTTCTGCGCGGCCAGCGTCGCCTGGGTTTTCTGCGCCTGCGCACCGAACAGGCCTTGGCTTTCCGCGGCCAGTTCGGCCTCGAACTTGGCGTCGGCGATCGCATCGCGGTAGTCGCCCAGCTGGCTCGTGAACTCCTTCGTGTCCCGGCCGCCCTTGCCGTACTCCGCGGTCAGCCGCTTCAGGGCAGCCGCAGCCAGGTCCGCCTGCCCGTTGGACACCAACCCGGCCAGGGCCTTGTCGATGGCGTCGATGTTGGCCTTGGCGTCCTCGACGGGAGTCGAGTCCCAGTCGGCCAGCCCGCCCAGACTCACCACGAACTGCTGGACCTTGTCCGTGGTGCTCGGGTCGGTGAGGGCGCGGACCTTGCCGTGCAGGCCGTCGAGGTTCTTGCCGAACGCCTTCGCGGCCTCCCCGGAAACCGTCCCGTCCCGGCCCAGACGCGCAAGCGAGGACGTCAGCTTGTCGACGTCCGGCGGCGTCTGCTTCCCGCGGGCCGACAGTTCACCGAGCGCCAGGAGCAGCAGCCCGATCCCCGTGCCCGCCATCGCGATCTTCGCCCCACGCGACAGGGCGCCGATCGCTGCCGTCACCGCGCGCAGCCGCCCGGGCGCCGCCGCCGCGGCCGTCTGCATCGCGACGAGCTGGATTCCCAGTGCGGCCAGCGCGGTACGCGCCGCGACCATGCCCAATGCCGCGGCTTTCACGATCTTCAGCGCGAGGGCCAGTTGCAGGAACGTGGCGATCGCCGATGGCGGGACGGCCGCGACCAGGGACGCGATCACCCCGACAACGTCCAGCAGCCCTACGCCGACCTCGCTGCCCGCCTGCAGCACGTGCATCAGCGCCGTGCTCACACTCGACAGGACATCCGCCACCCGGGGCCCCTGGGCGGACGCCCACGTCATGAACTTGGTGACGTTCCCGCCGACCTGCCCGGAGTCGGTGGTGCGCAGCAGTCGGATCAGCTTGTCGTTCATCCGGTCGAGGACGCCGGTGGAAAACCGCTCGAGCTTGCCGCTCAGGCGGTCCAGGCCCGGCGACGCCATCTCGCCGCCGATGATGGTCATGAACCGGTCGGCTTCGCCGGCCGTGCCCTTCACCAGGCTGCGGGTCCTGGGCAGCAGCGCGTTGGCGATGGCGACGCCCTTGGTGAACGGGGCCATCGTGTCCCCGGCCAGGGAGTCCGACCAGTCCTTGTACTCGTCCTTGAGGTCCGCCACAGCGACCGCGGCCCGCCGCGTGGCCGGCGGCATCGACGCCATCAGGCGCAGGTACTCCTGCTGCGCGGTGATCGCTTCCTGCGACGAGGCGCCGGACTTGTCGACCGCATCCTCATACTTCTTCTGCGCCTCGGCAGCTTCCCCGAGCCGGGCGATCTGAGGACCCAGCGCGGCCCCCATCGCCACGGCAGCGACCGCGACCGCCCCAGCCCCGGCGGCGATCGGGGCGAGAGAGGCGGCGGCCGGGATCGCTGCCGGGGCGAGCAGCATCGTCGCTTTCTTCAGCTCACCCAGTGACTTGCCGGCCGCGTCGTTGTCCCGCCGCAACCCGGCGAGGTTGCGGGTCGAGTTGTTGGTGAACCGGCGCACAGCCGCGTCGCCGTTGATGGACATCGTCAGCAGCCGGCGCCCGAGACGGTCACTCGCATCCCCTGCCCGGTCCAGGACCCGGGACAGGTGGTCGCGTCCGGTCAGGACGAAGTTCATCGACATCTACTCACCGCCTTCCGCCTGCTGTGACTGGTGGGCGTCGATCCAGGCGACGAGTCCGTAGAAGTCGTGGACCGTCAGCTCGTCGACGACGAGAGGACTGAGGTGGCAGAGATGGGCGAGGAGTCCGAGGTACTGGTCCCGGACGACGTCGATGTCAGGGTCGGGTTCTGCGGCTCGCCGTTCTCCTCCCCGGTCGGCGCCTCCTGGTCCGGCTGGTCTTTTGGGTCCTGCGCCAGGGCGTCGATCAGTCGGCGGGCGTGCTCCGGGTCGTGCGCCGCGTCCGGCAACTCGGCAAGCGCCTCGATGAGCTGTTCCGGCGTCACCTCCGGATTACGGGCCGCCTGCGCGACGGCTTCGTCTACCCAGCCCTGGACCTCCTTCTTGTCCAGGCGGGTGACCATCTCGGTGATACCGGGGTCCAGCTCGGCGAACCGGAGGCTGGGCTGACCGCGCTTCTTCAGCACCCAGGCGACGCCGCGCATCGCATCGAGGTCCTCGTCACCGAGCCCGGCCTTGATAGCCGGCCACTTCATGTCGATGGTCCGCTGCACGATCGACACCTCCGACACCTTCAGGGTCGACGCGTCGTACTCCTCGGGCGTACCGCCCTCAGGCGTGTAGATGATGATCAACTCGGGTGCTCCTACTCCAGCTGGCGGCGCACGTCGTCGACCACCCGCTCCATCTCGCGGGCGATGCGGTCCCGGTGCGCACGCTCGGTCTTGTCCCACCACCCAGGGGTGGCGGTCTGCTGCGCCCAGCGGCGCTTGTTCCCGAACACCGGATGCCTCAGGCGGCCCTCGTTCAGCCGGTTCACCACACCCACCGGGATGTCCGCCGGCAGGCGCCCCTTGTCCAGCCACACCCGGGCGCCCGGTGCTCCGGTCGTACGGACACTGATCCGTACGGCGTCGGCGATGTTCGCCCGCAGCGGGCGGGTGGTGGGCGACCGGCCGCCGCGCTTGCCCGACCCGCGGCCCTGCGAGCCGATGTCGAGGCTGCGGACGGCGTCCTGCAGGTCGTCGCGCAGCGGCTCCGCTGCCCGCCTGCTGCGGCGCTGCATGGATGCTCGGATGTTCTCGTGGCCGGCCCGGCGCAGCCGCCTCTGCAGTTCCAGCAACTGGCCGGTGCCGAGGATGCGAATGTCCGCGACCATGGGGAATCACCTCACAGCGTGACGTCCGTCGACATGTATTCGATCTTGGGCTGGTTGGTGCCGTCGTACAGGCCGGTGAAGTTGAACGTCGGCTTCACGACGCCGAAGCCGTCGACGACCGGCGGCCCCTCGTCCAGGCGGATCGCCGGCAGCGTGATGCGGAACGTTTCGAAGTACGTGCTGGCGATGAGCGGGCCGACGAACTCCCACACCAGCGAGGTCGCGCCGTCGGAGGTGTGCAGGTCGTCGAGGGTGGTGGCGACGTAGTCCGTCTCCAGCGACCCGGTGATCTTCACCTGGTCGTTCTCGATCGGCTCCTTCTTCAGAGCCGACTGGTTGGCGTAGAACCGCTCGGTGTCCTGCGGCCGTTCGATCTTGCAGGACACCTTGCGGATCCCGTCGAGCGCCGCCTCCGCACCGAACGTGCCCGTCTTCAAGGCCATCTGCCCGAAGTGGAATGGCGACATGTTGCTGTAGCTCGCGGCGGCCAGCGTCTGGCCCTCGTCGCAGTCCTTGCCGTCGATCTCGAACGACGCGGTGAGCATCTCGCCCACACCGCACGAGAAATCACCCGACGTGATCTTGCAGCCGACGAACGTCTTGTCCGTGGCCGTGCCGGTCGTCAGCGGCACACCCTTCTGGATCGTCAGCGACTTGCCCGCCGTGGACGCCAGAGTGTGAGTCTGCAGATAGGCGGCGGTCGCGGCCTGCTGCACCGGCGTGACCGTCGTCCCCATCAGGGTCTGCAGCCACAGCCCCATCCCCTTGTTGGAGACCTCCATGTCGACCGACCCGGAAGCCTCCTTCCGCGTCAGGACACGCCGCGCCGACAGCGGCAGCAGACGGCCGGCCGCGATGCCCGCGCTCTGGGCTGTGGTCTTCTTGAGGACCAAGCTCTCCTTGGTGAACTCGAAGAACTTCGCCGGCACGACGAACGTCCCGTAGGTCGACTCTGCGCTGACACCCATCTGCGCGCCGAGTCCGGATCCGATCACCATGGATCAGCCCTCCTTCTGCGGCGCCGACTTGGCCGCGGTCGCCTTCTTCACCGGGGCCACATCGGCCTTCGGCTCTTCCACCGGCTCCCAGTTCGTGGTCTGGCAGACGTAGCCCTCGAACCGCTCGTCGGGCACCTCTACGACCTCGTCCGGCTCGACGGTCAGGCCCAGCTCGGGCACCGTCACCGTCTCCGGGCCCAGGTAGCGCACACGCGCCATGGCAGTACTCCGTTCATGTGAGGTGGATCAGATACGGGCCCGGCAGGACACCGTGAACGCGAGGCCCGCGATGGCGCCTTCGCTCTGGACCTGCTGCAGGTTTCCGGCCGTCAGGTGCGCCCAAAGCACCGTGCCGTTCAGCGTCGGCGCCGTCTGCGCGTCGTTGGTCGCGCGCAGCGCGGCCTCGACGACGCCGACCAGCTCGAAGACCCGGTTACGGCGCAGGGACATGTCCTTGTCGCCCGCCCGCGATTCGGCGTAGCAGGAGATCTGGAAGTCCTCGTCCCTCGTGCGGGCGCCGGCCGCGTTGAAGTTCTGCGTGAGGCCGACGGCGGCCTCGGCGCCGGGCGACCACCCCACGAAGATCATTTCTTTCACCGTGAGGTTCGTGGGTTCTGGGCCGTCGATGATGCGCACGCCGTCCAGGGCGGGTGCCGCGCGCAGGATCGTCAGGAGGGCGGCCACCGCTGCGGGGACGCGGGACGTCGCCATCTACGCCACCCCCGGCGGTGCCTTGTACGGCTCGAGGAGCTGCAGCACCCGGTTGGGGATCGCGTACCCCCAGCCGGGTACGGGCTCGGTGACGGCGAAGTCCTCGCCGCCGCCGATCCCCGACAGCCCCCGCGACGCCCCGTACTGGGTGCGCCACAGGTGCTGCAGCAGAATCCGCGCCGCCAGGTTGATGGTGGCCGGCACCTCGCCCCGGCCTGCCACGTACAGGGCGTCCCACGGACCGCCGTAGAAGACGCCGCCGTCGCGGCGCCGTACGACGCCCGTGGTGCCGTCCACGTGCAGATCGGCGACGGTGAGCGCCAGGCCGCCGGTGAGGATGGGCGTGAGCGACGTCAGCGACACGACCGGCACCTGCATCAGCGCCAGGCGCGGGCCGCGGCTGTCCACCGTCTCCGTCACCGACCGGTTCTCCACCGGGCCGACGTGCGCCTCGATCGCCTTCGTCAGGCCCTCGATGTACGCGCGCAGTTCGACGTCGGTGGCGGTGGTGTCGATGTCGAGCTGGGCCTTCGCCTCGTCGAGCGTCAGCAGCGCCACGGTCGCCCCCTCACCTGCGGTACCGGCTCACCGCGGCCGTGCACGAAGGGCTGGTCACTCACCTTGCTTGGCGCGGCCGGCCGCCGCACCGCGCGCCTTGGAGGCCGCCGCCGTACTGCGCGGCTTGGACTCCACAGCTGTCTCCCGCGGCGCCTTCTGCTCTCGTTCCTCGGGTGCGTCGGTGTCGGCGCCGAGCCGTTCGAGCTCGGCGTCGACGCCGGCCACCCGGTCGTCGAGCTTGCGCAGCGCGTAGCCGGCACGCTCTCGCCGCAGTGCAGCGATGACGCCCTCACGGTTGGGGTCCTCGGCAGCAGCCTGCTCCTCGGCGGCGGGCTGTGCCTCGTCCGCCGTCTCGGTCTGTTCGGTCTTGTCTTCCTCGGCCATGGCCGAACCTCTCTGCGAAGGTGCCCCGGCCACGTGCGTGGCCGGGGCACAGGACGGACTGGGGACTAGAACGTCGGGGTGACCAGGCCGGTACCCGAGACGACCGAGATGGACTTCGGGTAGCGCTCCGAGTGCAGGGCCGCGTAGTTGTAGAACCGCAGCAGCACGCTGAGCTGGTTGGCGTAGGTCTCGCGAAACGCCTCAGCGCGGGGCGTGCCCTCGAAGAGGATCACGTCGCTGGACCGGAGGATGATGATCCGGTCCTCGTTCGTGCCGCCGCCCAGGTTCACCGGGATGTTCGGGTCGACGAAGACGGGCAGGCCCTGCAGCGTGCCGACGAAGCCTTCGCTGGTGACGTCGCCCATCGCCGCGAGGACGTTCTGCGGCATGTTCGCCACCGGGACCACCAGCGGCCGGCCCGCGGTGTCCAGCGACACCGTGTACCAGGCCCACCGCCGCGGGTGCATGAAGATCTTGTCGGGCGGCAGGAAGCGACCCGTGTGGATCTGCTGGATACCGTCACCGGTCTTCGAGTACGCCTCGCCCACGGTCGGCGAGGCGTCCGTGTAGGTGATGGCGTTGATGCCCGACGCGTTGAGGATGCCCCGCTTGTTCGCCGCGTTGTTGTTGATGACGAACGTGTCGAGCCGTACCGCGTAGTCCGCCGCCAGGTCGGCGAGGAGGATCGGGTCCATGTTGATCGGGGACTGCTCCAGCAGCTGCTGCGAGACGACCTGCTGGCCCGCGATCGTCGTCACTGCGGCCGTCACGCTGGACGACGTGGCGTCCGTGTTCGAGACGGCCGAGTTCTGCGTCGCCTGCTCGGCGGTGGACGTACCGCCGGTGAGCTTCGGCAGGTTGATGGAGTCGGTCCCGGCGGGCAGCGGCTGCTTCCCGATCTGGTCGGCCACCACGCGGCCGGCACGCGCCAGAGCGACGTACTCGTCGACCATCCACAGCGGCGGCACGAACTCGCCGATCCCGCCGTCGGTGGTGTTCAGCGCACGCTTCTCCTTGACCTCACGGTCGTTGCGCTGCAGACGCTCGATCGCCTCGTGGTCGCCGCGCTGCTGGGCCCGGAACAGGTCCTTGAAGTAGGAATCCTGTCCGCCCTTGCGGTACGTCTCCGGTTCCGAGGTGACCTTCGCCCCGGACGGCTGCGGGCCCGCCGGCTGGTACTTCGCCCGCAGCTCCGCCGCCTTCGCGTCGCGCTCCTCGGCGTCCGCGAGTTCGGCGATGCGGGTGTTGACCGCCTCGATCTCGGTGTCCTTGGCCTTGATGGCGTCGCGCTTCTCGACGAACACCTTGTCCTCGTCGTCGGACAGATTGCGCTTCTCCTCGCTCGGCGCCTTGAGGATGCCGTCGAGTTCGGTCTTCAGCGCGGCCCGCTGCTCGAGCAGGTCCTGCAGCTGCTTGCGCAGGAATGCGAGCATGGCTCACTCCTTCGTCTTAGGTGATGGGGTGGGTCGCGCCCGCGAACCGTCCGGGTGGTGGCCCAGGTGGTGGCGTCCCTCGGGCATGCCGAGGAGCGCTCCGGCGTGGACTCCGGCGCGTCAGGTGATGCAGGCGGGATACGGCTACAGGGCCAGTGCCTCGGCCTGAGCCAGGTACAGAGACAGCGGATGCCCGGCCGGGACCGGCTCGAGTACCGCTGGCGGTGCGAGGCGGCGCTGCAGGCGCTCCATGAGCGCCCGGGCGTCGTCGTCACCGAGCTTGTCGAAGTCGGCCGCACGCATCGCGCCGACCGACGTAGAGGGGTTCGCACCGAAGTTGACGACGGACACGTCGCCACGGTGCAGGTCGACCTCGAGGATGTCCCGCTGGTCGAAGTCGGGGGACCACATCTGCCGCGTCACCCGGAACGCGAACGACATCTCGTCCACGCTTCCGTCGTCGAGCGCGGCCAGCATGTCGCCCACGTCCGACCGCGTCGTGGTGACGTCGGCCTCCATACGCAGACCCGTGGTGTCCTCCGACAGGCGCAGCGTGCCGGCCTTCGTGTAGGCCATGGCCAGCCCTGCATGGTTCAGCAGCAGCTGCACCTGGGGGTTCTCGCCGAGGGTTTTCGCGAAGGCGCCCGTACGGACGACCTCGGTGTACGGGCCGAGCCAGTCCCACATCTCGAACGGGGCCTCGGTCACCGAGGCGTACCCCTCGATCGTCGAAACGCTCGGGGTGCCCTTCTTCGCCCGGACCTCCAGCTCCACCGGGAATGCGCGCCGCACGATGCCCGTGACGGAGGCGCGCTCACTCTTGTCGCTCATGACTTACCTCCTGTCGGGTCGCCGTTGGCGGGGGCGTCCTTGGACGGCTCGGCACCCCACGGCACGGGCGCCCAGTCCTCGTCGTCCCGCACCTCGTTGATGACCTTGAACTGGTTGCGCAACGCGATCGCATGCGCCTTGTACCGGGTCAGCAGGTCCGTGCGCACCAGCGCAGCCCGGTTGAACTTCACCATCTGCCCGGGCGGCAGCAGCCCCGTCAGGGCCCGCTCGATCCGCACCAGCCACGGATCCACCGCGTACGTCAGCAGGTCCAGGGAGCGCTGCTCGATGTTGGAGTAGGTCAGCGAGCCGCCCGTCTCGTACCCGAAGATCTCGGCGAAGCCCGGCCCGAAGATCCGGCAGCACTCCGCGGCCGTGTAGTTGTTCGTCTCCAGGAACTGCGACTCGTTCGGCGCGATCTGGATCGACTGGTACTTCCAGCCATTGCCCAGCACCGCCGGTTCCCGCCGGCCGTGCACCGCGGCCATGAACCGTTCCTTCGCGGTGGCCGCCTGCGTCGCGTTGAGGTTCTGGTCGCTGGACAGGATCGCCGACGGGTGGGCGCCCTCCTGGAACCACTGCGCGCCGAACTGCAGCGCGCTGATACCCGTGCCGATGGTCAGCGCGTGCACCGCGATCGGAGACATCCCCAGCAGCCGGCCGGGCACCGGATGGAACCGCTTGTGCCACACATCATCGGCGGGCACCTCCTCGCCGTTGAATCGCCACTCGGGACGGCCCTTGACCATCTGCACCCGGACCAAATCCGGATGCTGCAGCTGGATCAGCGTCGGTGTGCCCCGTAGCCGGTCCCGCTGCCCAGTCGCCCCGTAGGTGTTGCCGCGCAGCATCGCCGAGTACGTGTACTGCGACGTCCAGTCCGGCAGCCCGTACCCGTCCCCGCCCAGGTCCGCCAGCCACGAAGGCATCGGCGCCGTCTCACGGGGCCGCGGGTAGTAGCCCAGCGGCATCGTCTCCGCGACCGTCGCCACCAGGTTCACACACGACCACACCGCGACCTTCTGTAGCGACGCCTCGGTCCGCGACAGATCCACCCGCGCGAACCCGCTGCCCGTCGCCGAGTTCGGCGGGATCGGCGGCTCCGCGAACGCCGGCGCCCGCACCTCACGCCGCCCCAGGAGAAAGCTCACCGCGACCTCCCCCCACCGGACATCCGGTCCGCCACCTGATCCACCAGCACCAGCACACCCGCCGTCAAAAACCCCGCAGGCCGCCACGCCAGCCACGCCCCGTACGACACCAGCCCCAACCCCGCCACACCCGGCAGCACCCGCCACACCGCCCCCACCACCAGGCCGGCCACGCCCGCCAGGCCCACCCACCAAGCCCGCCAGGCCGCCATGCGAGATCCTCCGCTCACCAGATGTTGTCCAACGGATCCGACGCTTCCTCGATCTCCACGCTGAGCCCCCACTTCGCCAGCGTCCCCGCGACCAGCGGGCTGATGTCGACGTTCACGCCCCGGCGCGCCCACGCCCACGCATCTCCCAGGGGCCGCTTCTGCGCGCCCGCCAGCGCCGCGGCCATCGGCGCCTGGTCCAAGTGGGACAGGGCCTGCTCGGCGACGGCGTCGTAGAACTGGCCGGAGGCCTGCGCGACTTCACGTACCTTGGGCTGCACCACTGTGATCCCCAGCCCGGTCTCCTCGTCCTCCAGATCGGCGATCAGGGAACCGGCCGGGCCCCCGCCGTCGACCACCCAGCACCGCGGCTTCCACTTCGCGTGCAGCTCCTTGGCCCGCTGCAGGATCCACCCCGTGCCGGGCCGGTGGTCGACCACCTCGACGTGCACACCGCCTCGCCAGTAGCCCGCCACACAGATCGCCGCATGCGACCGCTCGGGGGTCATGTCGATGGAGAACGACACCGGGTCCGAGGGCTGCGACTCCGACGCCGCCAGCGACCGCCAGACCTCCTCGCCGATCACCTGCCACGTGTCCGCCACGTCGGACGGGTACTCGCCCACACCGAGCCTCTCCCGCGCGTACAGGGTGTCGCCCATGGTCAGCCTGCGGTGCATGCTCTTCTCAACCTGAAGCCGGTAGCCGACAGCCGGGTTGGACTTGAGCAGCGCTTCCACGGAGGCGATGTCGTCGTGCTGGTCACAGTCCGCCGGGCACTCGTCCACGTGCGGATCGACCGACCACTCCAGATAGGCCAGTACCGGATCCGGTACGCCGCTCTCCAGAGCAGCGAGAGCCCTCCGGCGAAGACGCCCCATTTGCTGAGACGGCCCCCCGATACCGGCACTGCCCAGGTACCACAGCTGGCTGTTCTCCACAGCGTCCGTGGTCGGCGCCAGCGCGGACATCGCGTCGTCGCCGAGGATCATGCACTCGTCGAAGATGACGCAGTCCGCCGTGAAGCCACGGCCCGACCCGCGCGAGCGCGCTACGTACCGCACCTCGCGTTCGTCATGTAGCTCGATGCCTTCACGACCAACGGTCTTGTGGTACGCCTTGACGCGTTTATGCAGGTCAGGGCATCCGCGAATGAGACGCTCGATGCGTTTCATCGTGTTCATCGCGGTCTTGAACTCGTGGGCGGAGACCAGGATTCCCTGCTCACCGCCGATGAACAGGCCCCACAGCACCCGCGCTTCGATGAGCGCGCCTTTGCCGTTCTGTCGCGGGATGTTGACGCAGACCTCGTCAGCCGACCAACTGCCGTCCGGCTTCTCGCCCATGCCTACGCGCAGCACGTGCTGCTGCCACGGGTCCAGCTTCAGCCCCGCCCTGGCCGCAAGGTCGACCGCCTCCTGGCCCGCGCTAGACGCCGACGGCGCCGCCGCCTGGATGGGTGGCTCCTGCGAGCCGTACAAGGGGCCGTCAGCCGCTCGAGGACTGCCGATCGGTGCCAGCGCGGCGCTTCGCTCGTCGCTCAGCAATGTCATCGACGACGTCCCCCTTCGTCTCGACGGGGGCCAACTTGCGGAGTTCGGCCATCACCGCGCGCAGTTCCCGGGCCGCAACGGCCTTCGCGGTGGGGGCCTTGGACGATGAGTCGACGGCGCGGGCCAAGCTGAGCGCGAGGGCGGTCATGCCCGGTGAGATTTCCTCGACGTTCAGCTGCGCGATCTCGTCCTTGATCGCTGACGCGACGAGCCCCAAGATCATCACCGCCAGTCACAATGAGTGACGTTACGCAGAGTGACGTCACTAAAACAGCTGAACCGAGTTCGCGCGGACTGATCTTTAAATTCGGCCGCGCAAAAAATCGGGCGAGAAGGGCGTTTGGGTCGCCCGCTTCCCCCTCAAAAACTGGGTCAGGCACACCGGGTCGATCATGGTCACCAGGTCCGGGACGCCTGCGGCATCGCTCCTTGTGACGGGGCCGGCCGCGAGTTGTACCAGCGGCTGGCGACCCGCTTCATCTCCGGGTCGCGCATGGCCTCGATGCGTTGCATGACGATGTCGCGGCCCGGGTCGACGGTGATGATGCGTGCGTCCAGGCGCTTGTACTTCGCGCGCGCCTTGGGGCTTGGCATGGTGTGGATGAGGTAGACGTCGACCCTGTCGCGCAGCGTGATGGCCTCGTCGATGGCTGCGTAGCGGGCACGGTGGGCGACGCGCAGTTGCAGCGGGTCCTGGTTCCAGGCGGGGGCGCCGGGGCCGGTGAAGGCCTGGGTGATGCGGTCGAGGTCGATGACGATGTCACGCGCGGTGGCGTGCGCATCGATCCAGGACGACTTCCCTGCAGTAGGGGGGCCACAGACGACGATCAACGTCATGGCCGCCACCACTCTCCTACCTGTCGAACTTGACGTGGCACGGCTTGCACAGGGGCATGTAGTGCGCCGGGTCCCCGCTGTACGCCATCCGGTAGCCGTCCATGACCTCGTGCGACTGGTTGGGGTCCTGGTGGTCGTAGGCCCAGTCATGGGCGGCGTCGCCGCAGTGTTGGCACGCCTGGTCCTTGGCGTTGCCGCGCAGGCCTCGCACACGGTTGTGGGCGCCCATGTAGCCGACGGTCTCGTTCCGCCAGCCGTTCGGGTCGCCTGCCTTCAGCCGTGCCGGCGTGTGGGTCGGGTCGCCGTATCGGCGCAGCCTGTGTGCGTGGCGGATGCAGTACCCGTTGCTGTCGTGGGGGTTGTCGCAGCCCTCGGCTTGGCAGCCGAGTGGGATGGACTGATCGCGAACGGCTGCGGGTCCGAGGCTGCCGCCCTTCCGCCACCGTGCGTAGTGAGCACTGCACCAGTCGCGCTGTTGGCGCTCCTTCTCGCACCCGTCGACTGCACATATGGTCGCGTCGCGTCGGACCTTGGTCAGTACCTCAGCAGTTCCGGGGGCGCCGTTCCTGCGCCACCGCCGCCAGTGAGTCTGGCACCAGCCCCGTGCCACGAGCGTCCGCTCACAGCCGTCGATAGTGCATGTACGCTCCGCCATGTCTGCCTGCTTCCATCAGGTATGGCCATGCCCCGGGGCTGTTCATGCAGCCGCCGGGGTCTCGCCTGTTCACCCTCCCAGGCACCACTGACAGTCGCTCAGGGCCCGTCAGGAGCCGCCGATGACGCCGCGTGTGCGGAGTGCGGCGAGCAGGGCGTTGTGGGCGTTGGCTGCTGCGGTGAGGTCGGCGAAGGGTACGGCGGCGTTGTTGACGGTGGGGGCGGTGCCGGCCATGAGGGTGGCGCTGCCGGTGCCTATGACGAGGTCGACGGCGGCCTGGTTGGCGGGGGCGGTGCCGGTGCTGAGGTTGGCGTATTGGGATGCCATTGCGTGCTCCTGGGGTGTGGCGGGCGGCTACTTGAGGTCGGCGGGGTAGAGCGGCTTGGGCGGCTGTGTAGGCGTGTACCGGGCGTCCTTGTTGTCCAGGCGAACGGTCACGGTGTGTGCGGCTCGGTCATGGGTCGGGCAGCGCTGGGCGATGCGGTGCAGGAGTCCGGAGAGCACGGGGTGTCACCTCTGCAGTCGGGCGAGAACTTCCTCGGCGGCCTTGCGCCGGTGTGCTGCTGTCCCTGTGTCGCAGCAGGCCTCGCGATGGATCAGGCCGGAGGGCGGGTCGGTCTTGTCCCCGTGGTACCGGCACGTCTTGGGGAGCTGGCTGAGCGCCGCGGCGAGGGTGTGTGCGTCTCTCTGGTCCATGGTCACCACCTCCGTGAGGTCCGCTGTGGTGCTGCCTTGGGCGTCTGCGTAACTCGGTTGCCGCGGCTGCTGTTGCAGCGCCGGTGTGCGGCGCGGGCGTTGGCGCGGTCGAGGAGGCTGCCGCCTCGGGTGAGGGGTATGAGGTGGTCGAGGGTGAAGGACATCGGGTGGCGGGCGTCCAGCTCGTAGCCGATGTTGTGGCCGCAGAGCCAGCACGGCAGGCGCTGGGCGCGGAGCCAGGCGCAGAGGTCGCGGTAGGGGCGCCCGTTGCGCGGGTTGGCGGCCATGTCAGGCGGCGGCGACGCGGCGTACGGCGCGGGCGTTGTGGCGGGCGCGGCGGTGGGCGTCGGCGATCTGCTGCTGGCTGTAGATGCGCCGGCCGTCCTCGTCGTGGCGTGGGCCCTTGAGGTGGCCGCGGCGTTCCCAGGAGTAGATGGTCTGGGGGCTGCAGTCGAGGAAGGCGGCGGCTTGGGCGATGGTGAACCAGATGGTGTCGTCGGCGGCTTCGCGGCCGTGGGCGGGGGTCCTGTCTGGGGTGTGGGGCATGTGGGGGTCCCCCTGACATGCGGAAACCCCCGCCGGGGCGGGGGCTGGTGTGGCGTGTGGGCACAACTGTGCTGTTGGCATCGGATTATGCAGTGCTGATCGGGCGCGTGTCCAGGAAGTTGCGCCTGCGGGCGGCTGTGGGTGTGGCGTGGGGTGTTACGGATGTGTCACTCCCGTGCGGCTCATAGGGTGCGCAGGTCACAATCGCGGGCATGTCAGACACCGCTGCGGCGAAGGCCTGGAGGCCGAGTCGTACTCAGAAGATCGTTGCCGTGCTGTTGCTCCTGCTGGTGTGGACGGTGACGGCGAACTCGTGGACGGAGAAGGGGTGTTCGCTCACGCAGGGGTACGTGTTCGTTGTGTCCCATGGGGGCAGTCCGGACCGTGATCAGGGTTGTGAGGATGAGCCGGGCGGGCCTGTGTACACCGACCAGTACTACGGGTGAGGGAGGGCACGTTGGACGGTGGGGGCCTCGCGACGCGGGTCGGCTCGTCCTTCGCGGTCGGGGCGACTCTGTGGATGTTGGACGACTCCTGAGATGGCCTCTGACCGTAGCCCGCCGCATGACGAAGGCCCCGCCAGTCCTCGCGTTCAGTACTCGCCCAACGCCCGCAACTCCTCCGTCACGGCCGCCACGTTCTTCGGGCAGTACGCCGTCACCCCCAACAGCACCAGCTGGTACGCGTCGCCTTTCTGCGTACCCCACTCCTGCCCGATCGGATACAGGCCGCCGTCGCCGAACATCCACTCCACACTGTGGCCGGCGTCCAGGGCGGCGCACCACTTCGGCGGGAACACCTCCAGCTCCTGGTACGGCGGGATGCCCGTCTCGTACGAGGCGAAGCGGGCGACCTCTATCGACTTCATGAACGGGATCACCGGGGCCACGGACGGCGAGGGCCTCGGCGAGGGCGTTGATGCGGCCCTGTCCCCGCCGGAATCGGAACAGCCGGCCAGCGCAAGGCAGGCGGCGAGCAGGAGAGTGGTACGGCGCATGATTCCCCCAAGGACATCGGTGCGCGGATCGTAGCGGCCGGCACCGTCACTGCGGGCGGGAATAAGGCAGCCCTGCCGCGAGGGGGATTCGCGGCAGGGCCTCGGGTGCCGGGCGTTACCCGGCGTGTGGCGGGTGCGGTCAGTCGTCGTCCTGGTCGAGTGCGATCTCGACTGTCTTGATCTTCCCGCTCGTTGAGAGGTCTGCCCTGATGGGGTTGTCGCCCGGTACGGCAGCCTTGCGGGCGGCGTCGACGAACGCGGCGAGCTCGTCGAGGGTGAGGTCCTTGTCTTCCCCGGTGTACTTCAGTGCGGCAGGCATGGGTCCAGGATGGGGTACGGGGCCACGTGGCGGGAGGGGTTCGCGGGCGGGGCCTGGCGCGTCAGAGGCAGGGGAAGTGGCCGGCGGGGAAGTGGCCGCCGCAGTTGGCGCAGTAGTAGGTGGTGTGGTCGATGCCGAGGGCGGCGAGGAGGCGTCGGATCATGGGGTGTTCACCTCCCCCTGGGGGGCGGCTTGCTGGTGGTGTTTGGCGGCCTCGCCGAGGAAGGCCTCGAAGACGTCGCCGAGGCGTACGAGGCGTCCGCCGTCGCCGATGGCCTCCACAGACGACCCCTTCTGGCCGGGCCCTGCGGGGTCGTTGTTGGTGTTGGTGTTGTCGCCTGACCTGCAGCAACAACCGTCGCCATGGGGGTTGGTGGCGGGGGAGGGTGCGGGCGGGATGTCCTTCACGTGTACGGCCGGCCCGTTCCCCGCTCGCGTGCGTACGGCCTTGAAGGGGATGCCGTCAGCGTCGAGGAGCGCCTTCACGGCCTTGGTGTTGGGGAGCTGCAGGTCGTCGCGGAGGCGGGTGAGGAGGACGCCGTTGTCGTCGCCGACGAGGCGGCGGAGTGCCTCGCCGACGTCCGGCGGCTGCACCTCCTCCTGGTCCTGGCCGTCGTCGGCGGAGCGCTGCTCCCGCCACGTGCGGGCCTTCTGCCAGCCGAGGGTGATGAGGACGCCGGTCACGATGTAGGCGGTCTCCGGGAGGACGACGACGACCGTCCAGATGGCGCCGAGGAGGATCAGGGTCAGGATGAGCTTCGCGGTGCGCTCGCTCATCCCCTCGGACTCCCCCGGCTCCGTTTCCTCCCCTGTTTCGGCGGTCTCCTCGGTCTCCGTCTCCGGCTGCGCGTCGGTGCTCATCCGAACACCCCGGTGAAGCCGATACCGGCGAGGTTCACACCGGAGCCGAGCGGGATCGCGGCCACGCCGGCCACGTTCCCTGACAGGGCTACGAGGATCCCCGCCAGGCACCCCATGACGATCTTCGATTTGGACTGCTTCGGACCCCACTTGAGGAGGCCGAGCAGGATGACCGTCAGCAGGAACACGATCACGTATCCGCCGGGCGTCAGGGCCAGTTGCTGCGCGCGTGTCACGTCCGGTGCGCTGCCGCCGACTCCCCAGACCAGGCCCATGTATCCGGCAAGGTTGCCTGCCCAGAGGGCGACCCAGGTGACGGCGCCGAGGAGGGAGACGGCGCCGAGTGCGGCCAGGGCGGCAAGCATCCCGTACAGCTTGGCGAGGACGAAGGGGACGAGGGCTCCCCAGCGGCGTTTCTCCCTGAGCCACCAGCGCAGCAGGAAGGCGAGGTCGATGCCGACTCCGAGGGCTACGCCTCCGAGGTTGATGGCCATGTACGGCATGTCAGGTGCTCCAGACGGCCGCGACGTAGGCGGCGGCGAGGGTGACGAGGGCGACGGTGCAGGCGGCGGGGCCGAGGTAGAGGAGGGGCGCGCGGCGGGGCGCCAGGGCGTGGAGGCCGATGGCGCTGAGGAACATCGCTATGGGCCAGACGGCGCTCACAGCCATTCCCTGGCGGCGATCACTGCCGAGGCGATGAGCGTGGCGACGCCGACGAACCGGCACATGGTGCGTGTCTCGGTGTCGGGGTGGTTCCAGCCGAGGAGTCCGGCGAGCATGCCGGCGGCGAGCGCCAGGTAGATGACGGGGTTGGCGGGCATGGTCAGTTGGCCTTCCGGGCTTCGGTGTCGAGGGCGTCGCGGATCCGCTCGGCGCGGGCCTGGCCGATGCCGAGTGCGTTCTTGAGGGCGCGGATCGAGGCGGGGCGCTGGCGGGTACGGCGGTGCTCGGCGTCGACGAGCCGGGCGCGGTCGAGTACGTCCGCGTCGTCCGTACCCGACGCGTCCGGCCGGGGAGCGGGTACGGCGGGTACAGGCTCGGCGCCGGGGCGTACCTCGGGTACAGGGGTGTACTCGGGTACGGGTACGGGCCGGGGTGCGGCGTGTACCTCGGTCCGGGTACGGGGGTGCGCGTTGGTCGCCTCGCGTTCCTCGCGGGCGCGGCGGCGGATGAAGTCGCCGGTGTCTTCGAGGCCTGTGGGTGCGTCGGGTACGCGGGCGTGTACCTGGGTGCGGGTACGGGGGGTGCCGATCATCGTGGCGGGTACGGCGCAGAGGACGTCGCGGTGTGCCCGGGCGTGGGTGGTGAGGTCGAGGTGCAGGCCAGGGGTCAGGTTCCCGACGGCGCGTGTCAGGGGTACGGCGGGTACATGGGTGGCGGGTACGGCCGGGGCCGGGCTGTCCGCGGGCTCGGGTGAGGCGGGCAGCGGGTCGGCGGCGGTGGGCGGTTGGGGCCGCTCGGGTACGTCAGGTACAGCGGGTACGGGGTCGGGGTTGCCTGCGCGTAGCGCGATGCGTACCTGGGTCTCGGAGACGGGTACGCCGTACTCGGTGCACAGGGCGGCGGTCTCGGCGGGGGTGCGGTCGGGGCGTGCGGCGTGTACCTGGCGGATCGCGGCGAGCGGGTCCATGGTGCGGAGTTGGGCGCCGGTGACGCCGAGCGGGGTGGCCGGGTACGGGCCGGGTACGGGCTCGGGTACCCAGGGGGAGGCGATGGGTACGGTGCGGAGCTCGGTGGCGGTGCGCCGTCCGGCGAGGAGCTGCAGGAGCTGGTGGCGCTGCTCGCCGTGGACGGCCGCGCCGGAGCGGGCGACCGACGCGGCGAGCGCGGCACTCCCCCACGGTCCGAGCCAGCGGCGGGATGCGAGGCGTACGGCGCGGGCGGTGGCCCGGTCGCGTGAGATCTGTTCCGCGGTACGGTTCCGGGCCGCGAGCCCCAGGTAGGACAGGAGGCGTTCGCGGAGCTCGGCGCCGATCTGCGCGGGCAGGCCGGAGGACAGGGCCTCGGGCTTGGCGACGCGGATCTCCAGCCCCATGGCGAGGTGCCAGAGCAGGGCGGCCATGACCGGACCGAACACGGTGCGGACGGTGCCGCCGAGGAGGCCGGACTCGGCGTAGGCCGGGATGGTCTGGACGCCGGTGATGCACCAGACGAGGACACCGGGCACGCCCGGGGTGCCGGCGGTGGTGTCGGTGGCGGTGGCTTTCTTGTTGGCGCGGGCCATGACCGCGCACGCGAGGAGGGCGATCTCTCCGGCGGCGAACAGGCCGAGGCGTTCGGAGTCGGCCATGCCGAGCTGGTGGCCGGCGAACCGCCAGCTGGTGTCGCCGGAGAAGGCGGTGGCGACGATCGCGCCGCAACCGGCGGTGAGGACGGGGCCGCTCGTACGGCGCACGACCAGGACGACGAGGGCGGTGAGGGTGGCCAGGAGGACGAGGGCGGTGAGGGCGGTCGCCGTGGGCTGGTCGACGGCCCATCTGGTGAGCTGGTCCCGGATCACAGGTCCCCGCTCTCGGCGAGTGCGTCGGCCTCGGCGGCCAGGGCCGCGAGTTCCGGGCTGAGGACGGGGAGCTGCGGCTCACTGCGGAGCCGGGCGGTGGCGTAGTCGTCGTGGGCGGCGGCCAGGAGCTCGGCGGCGGACGCGTCGACGTCCGAGTGAACCGGCTTTTCCGGCGCCGGGTCGCCGTAGTTCTCGGGGAGGCCGTGGCGGCGCAGCCACTCGGCTTCCATCGAGGTGGAGCCGATCGACTGGTAGTAGGCGCGGGCTTCGTTGACCTCGTCGTCGGTCATGTCCTGGCCGGGCTTCGTGTACCAGGTGGCCTTGGTGTGGTCGTACCCGTCGTCGCCGGGCTGCGCGGCCGGGGCGGGCCGACCGTTCACCGGTCCTCCCCCGGTGGGAAGGGTGACGGCTTCGGACCACGACTGACCGACGTCGAGAGCGGCGTGCGCCTGGTCGGCGGTGACGTACCCGGCGACCGGGTGCTCGGCCAGGCGCTCGCGCAGGTAGGCGGCGTCCCAAGCCGGGCCCATACCGCGGCCGTCGTCGTCGAGGACGGAGCGCAGCGCGATGCAGGCATGCCGGGCGCGGGCACTGAGAAGGCGGTCGTGGGCTTCGGTGTCGCCGGTGGTGGCGGGGTGGGGCAGGTCGAGGGCCTCGAGGACAGCGGCGAGGAGGTCGCGTACGGGCTCGGGCAGGATCTGCTCGTTCGTCATCCCAGCCCCCGGGCGGCGTCACGGACGAGGAGGGCGTACTGGCCGCGCGTGGTGTCGAGGGTGAGGGCCGGCATCACGTTGTAGGCGCGGGCGAGGCTGTCTCGGGCGACGGCGTCGGGGAGGGTGCGCAGGATCGTGTCGACGGCGCGCTCGCGGACCAGGCCGGTCATCTCGTGGCGGGCGTCCATCTCGAGGACGCGGGCCAGGGTGATCAGGACCTGCGCGGCGTAGGACGGCTGGTCGAGGAGGACGCGCAGGCCTACGTCGACGGGGTCGGGCTGGGTAAGGTCGGGCATGCCTGCCCTTTCGTGAGAGTCAGGGTGGGTACCCCCGGCCCGTATGGCGTTCGTAGCGCCGGGCCGGGGGCTTTGTGCGTAGTAGCGCGGGCTACTTCCACAGACTGTACGGGGCCCCGTACACTCTGGGCAAGCGGCCCGCCCGAAGAATGTGAGGCCGGGTGTGACCGAGGAGGCTCAACGCGTGATCGAAGCCATGGACGCGGTGGAAGCGATGACCGATCCAGAGCAGCGCGCGAAGGCGATCGGCGAGGTGATGGCCGATCAAGCGCAACGCGGCAAGCGATGGCGGGAGATGCGCCGCCAGGTCGTGCTGGAGATGCGCGCGCAAGATCCGCCTGTCGCGTATCGGAGGATCGCGCAGGCCTTGGGCGTGGGGCTGGCGACGGTGCAGGACATCGAGCGCGGCTACACCGGCTCGGGCAAGGACCGACCCCGCGCGACGCAAGCCGAGGAGTGAGTGGCGTGGATGAGCTGGTGCGGTGGCTCGGCGAGCAGCTAGCCCTCGATGAAGCCCACGCCCGGAAGGACCTTTGGGCGGCTGAGAAAGCGACTGCGGGCCGGTGGCGTGCTCGCTACGGTGTGAACCTCGACCACTCCTGGATCGAGACCGAGAGCACGCCCGTCGTGCGGCTCGACGGAGCCCGGCATGAGGCCGATGCTCTCTTGGTTGCACGGTTCCAGCCCGAGACTGTCAGGAAGCGGGCTGAAGCGAAGCTTGCCGACATCGAAGCCAAGCGCCGGATCCTCACCGAAGTCGTCTACTGGAACGAGCGTGCGAGCCGGGAGGCGGTCGATCCGCCGAAGTTCCCTCAGCCTGGCCTCGACCTCGGGCTGCTCCTCGACGCAATGAATCCAGTGCCGCGCCTACTCGCGCTGCCGTACGCGGACCGGCCCGGATACCGCGAGGAGTGGCGGCCGTAGCTGAACGCAGAAGTGCCCCGCCGCCCCAGTCGTGATGGGGCGGCGGGGCTCTTCGTGTCCCGGGTTCACTCTATGCGGCGTTGTGGGCGAGGACGTCGGGGTGGATGGCTGCGGCGAAGGCCAGCTCGTCCCGGGTGAAGAGTCCCCCGCACTCCTCGCGGGTGCACTCGATGTACAGCTGGTGGTCGGTCTCGACGAGGGTGAGGCTTTCGCAGCGGGGGCATGGCGTCTGCACGGGGCGTCGGCGGGGGCGGAGGTAGGTGGCGTTGCGGATGGTGCGCATCAGGGCGTGGAGTTCGTCGCGCATGTCTCCTGCCCAGGGGCGGCGTGATGCCCAGTCGAGGGGGCGGGGTGCGGCGAGCCATGCGGCGAGGGCCTGCGGGGTGAGGACGGTGGGTGGGTTCCAGCGGCGTTCCTCGGTGATGAGTCTGACCCAGGGGATGAGGACGCCGGCGATGGGTAGCGGTCCGTGCTGGTCTTCGTGGGCGTCGCCGTAGGGGTCGCAGATTCCGTCGGCCCACGCGAAGACGGCGAGGAGGTTGAGGACGTCGTCGCGGCCGGGCAGGGGTGCGTTGGGGTGGGTGGTGCGTCCGCCGCCGCCCGGGCCGGTGGTCTCGCGCTGCAGGGAGCCCTCGAGGACGGTGATCTGCCGGGGGATCTCGCCCAGCCAGACCGCGATGACGTCGACACATGGGTCGCAGATGCTCTGGCCCAGGCTGAGTTCGTGGTCGCGGAGGGTGCGGTGGCAGGTGGCGGCCGTGCACGGGGTGCCGGCCGGGGCGGAGGGCTCAGCGGTGTGGGTCTCGGTCACTGGGTTCCCCTTCGTGCTGTTCTGGTGGTGCGTCGTACTCGTCGGGCCACTGGATGTAGCCGCCGCCGTAGCCGCGGAGCAGGTCCTCGACCGTGGCGGCGCAGGTGGTGAGGCCGTACTCGTAGTCCTCAAGGGCGACGGCCAGGCCGCCCGGCTCGATCCAGCCGTCGAACAGCCGGTGCCGCAGGTGCAGACGGAACTGCGTGCCGGGCGGCGGGCCGCTCATCGGGACGGGGCGGGGACGGGTGGGCGTACGGGCTGCCGGATGGTGAGGCCGCCATAGCCGTCACCGATCCCGGCCTGCTCGAGGACGTCCTGTACCGCGTCGAACTGGCGGCGGACCAGGAATCGGGGCCGGTGGAACTCGTCAGCGAGGCGGGTCACTGTCGTCTGCCGGCGGGCGTGGACGTGGGCGTCGACCCGGGCGAACAGGTCCCGAAGGCCGTCGGTCTGGTGGAACGTCGCCTCGAGGGTGAGGGCGCTCTTGCCGTGCTGGCGGGGCCAGACGACGACCCGTTCGCGCGGCTCGAACCCGAAGTCGATCCCGACGACACCGCCGATCTCACTCCAGCTGTGGGTCTCGTCCCGGATAAGCAAGACGTTCTGGCGTGGCGGAGTCGGCGGGTTTTCCCGCAGGCAGCGCGCGAACTCGGCGAGGGCCGCGCCCGCTGTCTCTACGGCGGGTTGTCTCGCGTTGAGGTAGGCCCGGGCGATGCCCTCCTGTACGAGTTGGTGTCGCAGGGCAGCGAGGCGTTCGGCTGTGGCTGGCGCCGGGGGCGGGGTGTCCACGGTCATTGCTCCTTGGGTGTGCTGGCGGCGGCACGCAGCGCCTTACGGATGCGGGCGAGGAGTCCGGGGCTGCGGGGTGGACGGATGCGTGGGGTGGTGTGGCAGCAGGGGCCACCGCAGTGCTCGCCCTCCGAGCCGTCCGCGTCCCAGCCGACGGCCGTCATGACTGCTCCTGGGTGGACTCGGCGAGGGCGGCGCG
Source organism: Streptomyces kryoterrae (assembly GCF_054072135.1). Taxonomy (NCBI): domain Bacteria; kingdom Bacillati; phylum Actinomycetota; class Actinomycetes; order Kitasatosporales; family Streptomycetaceae; genus Streptomyces; species Streptomyces kryoterrae. Next base: position 4,352,524 of record NZ_CM133358.1, read on the forward strand.
CCGCCCCGCCTCGTACTCAGCCCATGTGGTCGCGAACCGGTACCGCTCATGAGCGGGGGTCTCGGTCCGGCCGCGCGCTTCGGCGTAGAGCCGGGCGGCGTGCTGCCCGATGTGCGCGTACTTCTCCTCGGTGGTGTGGCCGTCCCACTGCGCCCGGCGGTCGTCGGCGGTGACGTACTCGACGTGCTTGTACAGCTCGGTGTCGCGGGGTGCGATGTGCCATGACGCCTGCGTGCCGCCGATCTGGAGATACAGGATCTGCCAGCCGTCCTCGTCGACGTCGGGTGCGGGTGCGATGACCGAGGGGTGGAGTGCGGAGAGAAGCGCGAGGAGTTGGGCGCGTTCGCGGTACGCACCGTCCCTCTCAGCCTCGGCTCGCTTCAGTTCCTCGCGCAGCTCGGTGACGGTCTGCCACCACGGCCGCTCGACTGTCGGCGCGACCACGCTGGACCACCGCTCGAACTGCTCCGGCGTGATGTCCGCGGATCCGTCGTAGTACGACACGGGGCCGTCGTGCGTGTCCCGCATCGGGCCGAACGTGGCGAGGACCTCGGTGAGTACGGCGGCGTGTTGGTCTCGGTCGCGCTGCGCCTCAGCCCGGCTGGTCTCCGCGCGCGCGAGGGCCTGTCCCTGCTCGGCTGAGAGCTGCCGGTAGTACGAGGCCTTGTCGGTGTCGGTGTCGAGCCAGGGTGTGGGGTCGTCTGATTCGAATCGGGCGCAGGGCCGCTCGCCGCACGGGCCTGCGTAGGAGGCGGGGCAGGTGCGGGTTTCCATGGTGCGGCAGGTGGCCAGTGGCGCGCCCTCAGCCGGGGCCTCGCGTGCCGCGTACGGGTCGAGCGGGTACACGGCCGCGCGGTCGGTCCAACTGCGCCCGAGGTTGTCGGTGTGGTCGGTATCAGCGGCGTGCCCGGCGGTGCGAATGCACTCGCCCAGCGGGTAGTCGGGCAGGGCGTACCGGGCGCTGCACGTCGTCGCGGGCGGGGCTTGGGTGGGCAGGAGGCATCCGATGGGCGGGTCGGGTGTCCACACGTCGGTGGGGTCCGATGCTGTCGTGGCCCCCTGCTCGTGCTCCCACCGTGCGTTCCAGTACGGGCGGGTCTGGTCGACCTCCGGGCAGCTGAACCCCGGGTGCTGCCTGTGGTGTCCGCTGTCGCACATGCCGGTGCGCCAGCCGCAGCCGTCGTGTGCCTCGTGGTCGTCGGTGTGGCCGGCGGGGCGGATGCAGGCGTGGGCGTCGCCCCACGGGCCGGGCTCGTTGCACGCGGAGATCGTCTGTGTCTCGGTGGGGTAGACGGCCACGGTGTCCGACCAGTTGAAGCCCTGCTCGTCTGTGTGTGGGCGTCCGGTGCCGATGTGGTGAGCGACTCGGATGCAGTTGCGGATCACCTCGGCGTGCTTCATGTACTGCGCGCTGCACGTGGCGGGGGGAGCTGTGGTGGCGGCGTTGAGGGGTGTCAGTACGCCGTCGCGGATGACGGCGGTGGGTGTCGTGAGGGCGTTGGCGATGCGTCGGACCTGCAGGGTCAGTTCCTCGGCCGCGCTGATGACGGCCTTCGTGCCGGGGCTGATGCCCGAGGGCAGCGGGGTCTTACTCACGTGGGCTCCTGGGGGTTGATCGCGCGGGCCACGGTGAGCGCGCGGACGAGGTGTGTCGGGTGCGTGGGGGTGTCGCAGACGTTGGCGTACTCGGCGGCGGTCTCCAGCAGTTCGGCGAGCGGCTCGGTGAGGTCGAGGCTTCCGAGCGCGGCCGGGCGGCGGAGGGGGTTGCGGAGGAGGAACGCGGCGTGCCGGAGTTCCTCGGCGGGGCTCACGTGGTCTGGTCCTTTCCGATGTCGGCTTCGTTGGCGGGGGTGCCAAGGCCGGAACGCACGTCGCTCTCGGTGACCCGGGCGGCGAGCCGTTCGTATGCGGTCCATCCCGCTGTCGTGTCGTCGGCGTGCAGGACGTGGATGGCGGGGCCGGGCATCGTGCACCGGTGGTCGTGCGCCAGGCCCTTCGTACGGGGGTTGAGGAGGCAGCACGGATCCAGAGCGGGCACCGTCTCGCCTTCGGCCCGGCGTCGGGCGAGGTCGTGCTCGGCCAGGCGCCGCTGGTGCAGGACGGCCTCGCGGCGGGTGTCCCAGGCGAGGAGGACCGCGCTGCCCAGGGCGGACAGGGCGGGCCACGGCTGGCCGTTGACGGCCAGGAAGATGGCGAGGCCGATGAGGGCCAGGCCGGCGGTGGCGGTGCCGATCGCGTACCGCAGGTGGGTGGTCACGGTCGCGCCTCCGGGTCAATGAGGTCGATGAACTCCTTGGCGAGGCAGCAGGTACAGCCGCCGCACACGCAGTCGAGGTCGTAGCCGTGACTGCGGAGGTGGTCGCGCTGCTGTTCGGCGAGCCGGTGGGCGAGGACGTCCTTGACTGCGGTCTGGTGTGCGTCGACCAGCTCGGCCACCCGCTCGTGCGCGCGCGTCCCACGGACGCCCTTGTAGAGCTGGGTCGACAACTCGCTGCGGGCGCGCGCGAGTTCGGCCATGCCGGGGTCGGTGGTCACGGGGTCACCTGGATCTCGTCGAGGGGCACGCCTTGGGCGGTCTGCCTGTACAGCTCCTGCAGACGGCCCCTGGCTCGGTTGTCGCGACGGTTGAGGAGGCGTCGCTGCGTCATGGGGAGGGTGTTCCAGCAGCCGAGGCAGAGGTACTTGCCGGGGCCCTTCATGCCGGATGGGCAGCCGGGGCAGCGAGTGTTCGTCACGGCGGGGCTCCTTACGTGAGGGGAAGCGGGGCGCTGAGGTGCGGGCGTCGGCGTGGCGCTGTGCCGAGGAGTCCGTCGACGAGGGCGGGGATGCATGCGCCGGTGAGGCAGTGGGTGTCGCTTTCGGAGACGAGGTGGACGTGTCGGCCCTGGGCGGTGAGGAGGGCGGCGGCCTCGTCGGCAGTGCGGGGTGCGGCGTGGCCGGCGGTCGCGGTCCGGACGGTGAGGTTGAGGGTGAGGCCGCTATAGGCGGGCATTCGGGATCTCCTGGTGGTCGAGGGGGAGTTGGCCGTCGGCGACGGGGGTGGGTTGGTTGAGGACGCGGCGTACGCGGGCCGCGCTCGGGGCGGCGGTGGCCTTGAGGAGGCGGCGCATCACGGCGCGTTGGGCGGGCGGGAGTTTCCGCCAGCAGCGCGAGCCGATCCGCCGGGCGCGGGACGCCGCGGAGCGGATGGGCTGGTGACACAGCTCGCACTCGACGGTCATCACGCGGCTCCGAACAGGTCGAGCTGCTCGACGACCGCGGGGACCGGCTGCGTCTGGTGGTGCTCGTCGTGGTCCGGTTCGTCGTCGGCTTCTTCGGCGAGCCAGGCCTGCCCGGCCGGGGTGTTCTTCCAGTCGGTGAGCATGGTGCGGCCGAGGTCGGTGAGGACCATGCCGCCGTCGCCGTCGACGAGGAGGCCGGCCCAGTGGCAGGCGACCGCGTTGTTCGACACGCGGTGGAACGGGTACCAGGCCGGGTTGTAGGTCAGGCGTCCGGCCTCGGCCGCCAGGAGGGAGGGCAGGTGGTACCAGGTGAGCCGGTCGGGCGGCTGCTCGAACGTGAAGCCGGGCATGTCAGTTCTCCTCGCCGGGACAGCCGTGCGGGTAGCACCAGGCCTCGCCATGTCCCTCATGGGCCCGGGCAAGGTCCGCCACCCAGCCGGGTGGATCCGGAAGCAGCAAGGCCTCGTCCTCAAACGCGACGGCCACCCGTAGCGCGCCGTTGACCGTCGCGAACCGGATGCCGTGCACTCGTCGGCCGTCGATCTGCGGCACCAGGCCGGGGTCGAGCGTCACGTTGTGCTCCGGCACGACACCCAGCCGGTTGCGCAGCCGTTTCGCGATCTCGCTCAGCGTCTCTGGGGTACGCGACTGGGTGGGCTGCCAGCCGGTGACGTGCAGCCAATGCGCGATCCCGTCGGCGGACTCCTCGCCGGGGCGGCCGAAGGCTTCCATGTCGGTGCGGGCCTGGACGGTGAAGCCGGCGTCGTGCAGAGAGCCGAGCCATCGGTACAGCTGCTGACCGCGGATCCGCGGCATCGTCAGCAGGTCACCGGTGCACCGCCACACGACAATCGCTGTGTCGTCGCGGTAGTCGCGGGCGATCTGCCAGTCCCCGGCTTCGGACCCGTCCGGGTAGGCGCCCTCCATGTGGGCGAGGACCCGTTCGGGGATGCCACCCGCGAGGGCCGGAGTCGCGGCTGGCTCGGCTGCCAGGAGGACGGGGCCGGTCACTGTCCGGTCTCCGGTGCGGGTGTGCCGGGGCGCAGCTCATGGTGGTCGGGCTCGTCGCTGTCGCAGATAGCGCGGCCGTCGGCGAGGACGGTCCAGCCGTGGTCTCGGAGGACCTGCTGGGCCTGGGCGACAGTGTCGAAGTGGACGGTGTGCGACTCGTCCTCGTCGAACTCGTACTCGCAGGCGGCGCACGTCACAGCGATCGCCACGACCGAGCGGAACCCGGCAGGCAGGACACCGTCTCGGTCGGCAGCCGCGAGCGGTGCGGTGGCGGGCTCGTAGGTGTCGGTGAAGATGTCGCCGCGTACGGGGTGGAACTCGCCGCGTACCCCTTGCACGATCCAGTCGCCGGGGCAGGCCTGCATGTTCCCTTCGAGGGTGTGGATGTACAGGACCGGGCGGTTGTCGGCGGCGGCCTCGGTGGCGGTGCCTCCCTGCTCGCGGATCCAGGCGAGTACGTCGTGCATGGTGTCCGTCGTGAACTGGCGCGCGTCGACTTCGACCGGGCGTTTGCGGTAGCGGCCCATGGGATGACTCCTGGTGGGTGTGGTGGACTGGCCGGGTCGGCCGCCCCTGCTAAGGACAGGGGCGGCCGTACGCGTGCTCACGACGGCGGGGCGCTGAGGGTGGTCGCGGTGCGCCAGGCGACGAGGACCTGCTTGGGGAGTTGGCCGACGCGCGGGCAGTCGATGCCGTTCGCGTTGGCCCAGGCGCGCACTGTGCGGGTGTCGTAGTCGCGGACGGGGGCTGGCTTCCGCTTCGTCTTCTTCTTGGCTGGCGCGAGTTCGGCTTCGCGTGCCTGGAGTTCGGCGAGTCGCTTCTCCAGCTGCTCGCGTTCGGTGGTGAGGTCGTTCAGTTCCTGGTCGGCAACGTGGCGTTGGCGGAGGCCGGCCAGTGCGAGGCGGGCGCGCTCGGCCTGGTCGCGGACGTCCGGGTCGGGGTGTTCGTCGCCCCACTTGAGGAGCCGGCCGAGGGGGAGCTTCTCGGCGATGTCGGCGGCGGTCTTCAGCGGTACGTCGGCGGCCGGCGGCGCTGGGGTCGGGGAGGGTGCGGTGGTCATGGGCTGCTGGGTCCTTTCGGTGGGTGGGTCGTCGTCCTGGGCGGTGTCGAGGAGTTCTCGGAGGGCGGCGATGGCGGCGGCCTTCGGGGTGGGGAGGGCGGGGAGGCGGTGGCGTTGCCTGCCGGAGAGTCCGCCCCACATGCCGAACCGCAGGTTGGCCGGTTCGGTCTGCAGTGCTTCGTAGAGGCACTCGGCGCGGACCGGGCAGCGGGCGCAGATGGGCTGGGCGGTGCTGTAGGGGCCCTTGCTGATGAACCAGGAGTCGGTGTCGTCGCCGAGGCATGCGGCCTGTGCACGCCAGTCCGCTGGGTCGGCGGCGCGGGCGCCGGCTGGCCCCCTCACGGCTGGCGCTCCTTGCGGGCGGCGGCGCGGTACAGGGCTTGTGTGACGGCGAATCCGGCGATGCCTTCGGTGAGGGTGGCCAGGTGTTCGGCCTGCTCGGCCGGGGTCCAGGGCCGGATGTGGTCGGGCAGTCCGTGGGTGCTGGTCCAGGCGGCGCCGTTGGCGTGGTCCTCGTCCGGCACCGTCTGCTGGTTGGGCGGGGTGGTGGTCATCGGCCGTACTTCCAGGGGCCCGGGCGCACGGGAGCACCGCGCCGGTCGGACCGGCGAGCCGGTACCGGAACGCGCGGCGCCGGGTTGCCGCAGGTGGGGGCGTGCGGGTAGTGGAGGGCCTCGGATCCCTCGAGGGTGGGGCGGTCCTTGGTGAGTTGGCGTACGTGCCAGCGGCCGGCGGAGTCCTGGCGTACGGCCTGGTTGCCGTAGTCGACGCGCTGGGCGTTGATCGCCTGGGTGTTGCCGTTGGCGTTGAGGCAGTAGATGACGTCGGCGTGGCAGCGGGTGCATTGGCCTGACCCGTTACGGGGGGCGGGCTTCTGATTCGGGTAGGGCGGCATTGCACGGGGTCCTTCCGGGTCAGGTGCCGGTGTCGGGCAGGTCGAGGGCGTTGAGGTGCGGGGCGACCAGGCGCAGGCCGTAGACGTGGACTGCGGCGGCAGGGCCGTGGCGGGCGATAGCCGTACGGATGTCCGCCGGGGTGGCGGCGGTCCGTTCCGCTTCGGTGGCCCGGGCAGGCCATGGCACGGCCGGCTGCAGCGGCACGTCCCCGGCCGGGGAGGGCGACGGGTCGGCGCCGGGCTGCGCGAGCAGCTGCTCGCCCGCCGTACTGGCGGCGAGGCCGTGCTGCTCCTGGCCCTCGGCGGCGCCGCCGGTCTGGGTCTCGCGTTGCCTGCGCTGCTCAACCAACCGGAGTTCGCTGGCGGCGAGGTCGGCCTCGCGCTGGGCCCGGGCGGCGGTGGTTTGCCGGTTGGCGGCGCACAGTTCGCAGTCCGCGCCGGTGGGCCAGATGACGCCGGTCTCGCAGTCGGGTCGGCCACAGCCGTGGCGGACCAGTGCTGCGCCGAGGATCCAGCGGCCGATGTCGCGGACGGTGGTGGTCGTGGCGTAGCGGCGCTCGAGGCGGTCCGTCAGCCGCTGCTCGTCGGTGCCGTCGTTGAGATGGGCGCCGATGGCGCGGGCGATCTTCCGCAGGACGAACGTGCTGATGCCGGGGAGTTCGTGGTGGAGGGGGGTGAGGACGCGCCAGACGCGGGGGGAGAGCTGGAGTCCGGGTCCGGTGTACGGGGCGCGGTCGGCGACGCTGCTGGGTGGGGTGTGGCTATCCGTGCGTAGCACGCGATCGTCCGGGGCGAAGGTGTCCGGAACGGAGGTACCCGAAGCACCGCGCGGTGTACTTACGTGAGTTCGCCTACGGCGGATGCCCCCAGCTTTTTCTGTTTCACCAGGTCGGTCAGTACTCAGGTCTTCCTCAGTCGCGAGGGATCCGTCATGATCGCCCGGACCCGATCCGTCATGAATGACCGGTGACTCGGTGTCCCACAGCGCCAGTTGCTCATCGCCCGCAGGCTCGGTCGCCGCGGTGGTGATCGTGGCGGGAACGCTGTGGAGGGGGTGGCGGTGGGTCTCGTACGCGTGGCGGCCCTGCTCGCCCTCACGGCGGTGCACGGTCAGCCAGCCCGTCGCCTCCAGCTCGTCGACCAGGCGCCGTGCCTGCCGCTCGGACAGGTGCCGTCCGGCCTTGTCCCCGGTGTGGTGGTAGAGCTGCTCGGCGAGCTCGGCGGCGGTGACGGGGATACGGCGGGCGGTGGCGTAGGCGAGGAGCGCGTACAGGCGCAGCAGGCGGGGGCTCAGGGCTTCGGCGGCGCGGATGGGGATACGGACCCACAGCTCGCCGGTGGTGAGGATGCGGGTGACGCGGTGTGCGGACTCGCCGGTGCCGCCGGGCAGGGTGCGCCGTACGGTCGGGATCTCGGTGATGCCGTCGACGAGGTCGGGCCCGATGAGCGGGCGAAGACCCCTCTCCACCGAGGACTTGGACATGCCGAGGTATCCGGCGATCACCGCGACCTTGGCGGTGCAGCCTTCCGGGCGGAGGGCCAGTGCTGCGATCTTGACGTAGGTGCTCAGGGCCGCATCCGGGTACTGAGCACCTACGACCAGGCGCAGGGGGACTTTGATGGTGTGTCCGCCGGCGCGCGGGCGCGCACCCTCGGCCGCGCACGGCGGCTGGAGGTGCGGTGCAGCCACGGGGGCTGCGTGCGCGACGGCGGACATCGGGTTCCTTCGGGTGTGGTGGTGGCGGGGTCAGCGGGTGGTGCAGGCGGCGGGGCGGCAGGTGTCCGGCTGGTGGCTGCCGGCGGTCAGCAGTAAGGCGGCGGCGGTGAGGCCTGCGCCGAGCGCGACCAGGGCGCGTCTGAGCGGGCGGCCCTGGTGGTGACGAGCGGTCACGGGGGTTCCCTTCACAGGGGCGGATTGTTGGGGGTGGGTCCCGCCCGGCTCGGGGGTTGGCCGGGCGGGACCCTGGGGGTGGCGGCCTCGGGCGTGGGGGACGCCCCGGGGTGAGGCCGCCGGGATGGTGGCTTCGGGTCAACCGGCGGGCAAGGGCTCGCTCTTGGGGGCGCGGAGCTGCTCGAGGACGAGCGCCGGGACGGTGAGCTTGAGAGCGGTTTCGCCGGCGCGCGGGCCGTCGGTGATGGTGCGGGCCCGGCACCATCCGCGCTGCCGGAGGATCTCCACCTGGCCGCGGACCTGATCGGCGTGCAGGCCGGTGGCTTCGGCCAGCTCGTCGTCGGTGGGCTGGTATCGCGCGCCGATGAGGCCGGTGTTGAAATGCGCGTAAGACAGCAGGGTGAGGGCGACGAGCCGCGTGTTGGGAAGCAGGCGGCTGATGCGGATGGCCTGGCTGTAGAGCGTGCGCAGGTGTTCGTCGCGGCGCAGCCTGCCGGGTTCGATCGAGTCCCCGACGGCCGGTGTCCTCGGCTCCTGGGCGGCGGGCTGCGGTGCCGGTTGCGGCGACTGCGGTTCGGCGGTCGGGGGCCGGGCGGATCCGGCGGGCCGCGCTGCCAGCGGGGTGCGGGGTGCGCGGGCCATGTCGGCGGGTGAGAAGCAGCGGGGACGGGCGGTGTTGCTCACGGCATGGGCTCCTGTTCGTGGTCGGCGCCGGTGGGGGCAGCAGCCTCGGGGGTGTCGGGTGGGGGCTGTCGGTGGATGGGCCAGCCGGGCCCGGCCGGGGATTCCGGCCGGCCCTTCTCCGCTGCCGGTGTGTGGCGGTTGCACCGCCAGCCGCAGACGTAGAAGCGCGTGTACGTCAGGCCGTGGGGCAGCGCGACGGCCTCGCACGCGGGCGGCCGTTTCCGGCGGATCACTCCTCGGCGTCCCACGCGGCGGCAGCGGACTCCAGCTCGTCGGCCTGCTCCCAGGAGTCGCCGATGATCCCGCCGTCCCAGCCACGCCACTGACCGAGGTTGTGGAACGACCCGGCCTGGATCTCCTGGCTGATGACTTTGCGGGCGGCCTCGACGACCGCGGCCGGGCTCGCGTAGCCCTCCACAGGCAGGTCGGTCGGGTACTCGTTGGAGCCGTCGGCCTTCAGCTCGGCGAATGACCACTGGGGGCCGCGCTCCGGCTCGCCCTGCTCGGTCTCGCGGCCGGTGTGCCACTCCCAGATCAGCAGCAGCCCGTGCGGCCACTCCTGTTGGAGGCCGGTGGTGAGCATGTCCAGCTCGATCACGGCGTTGAGGTAGCAGTACGTGCCACGGGTCTCGCAGTCGTCGGTCCGGCCGTCCTTGACCTCAAGGCCGGCCTTGTCGAGGGCCTCGCAGACGGCGGTGATGTACGGGTCGTGCGGGAGAGCGGGCGCGGGCGTGGTCATGGGTGTTCCGTTCGATCCAATGGGTGGGGAGAGGACGGGGACGGCGTCGGGCCACACCTGGCCGGGCCCGGCGGGGGCGGGCTGGGTGTCGGCGGTTCCCTGGATCAGGCCGTTCAGGGGGCGGGCGATGCCGCGGACGTAGCGGGCCTCGAGGAGAGTGCCGTCCTCGACTCGCGTGGCACGGGTCTCGAAGGAGCCGGCGGGCCCGTACACGTGGAACCCGCGCTGCGCGTTGCGGATGTGGCTGGCGGTCGACGCGGCGACGTAGGCGGCCGGGTAGGTGGCGACGGCCCCCCACTCGTACGGGCGGGCGGTCAGCTCCTTGGCGATCTGGGGGTGGTTGGCGGTGCGCCGCTGCGGGGTGGTGCCCATGTCATGACGCTCCGTTCGGTCCGGTGGGAGGGGCGAGACCGGAGATGGCGTCGGCCCACATCAGGTCCGTAGCGGTGGCCGAGCGCCGGCGGGGCTTGGAGGTGCCGCCGATGTAGCGGGCCTCGAGGAGGGTGCCGTCCTCGACGGGCGTGGTGCGGGTCTCGAAGTAGCCGGCGGGCCCGTACACGGAGAAGTTGCCGCGGGCGTCCTCGATGTCGCGGCCGACGTCGGCGGCCCCGTAGGTGGTGGGGTAGACGCGGACGGGTCCCCACTCGTACGGCTGGGCGGCCAGGGCGAGGGCAGTCTTCGCGTGGTCGGCGGCGGGTCGCTTCCGGTTGAGCGCCATGTCAGACCACCTCCGTGTTGGTGTGGTGCTCCCAGGCAGGGACGAAGGTGTCGAGGGAGGCGTCGGGGGTGGTCATGCCGAGGTGGCTGCCGCACTGGCAGGAGGCATGCATTTCGCAGTCGCCGTACTCGATGACCAGGGCGTGCCCGCCATCGAGGGTTTCCCGGAAGTCGGGATCCGGGGCGGGGTCGTTGGGGTCGTCGTGGCGGGGTTCGTGGTCGGCGCGCGAGAGGAGGCCGCGGGCGGCGGTCGCGGTATGGCCGTAGGCCTGGAGGGCGCGGAGGATTTCCGCTCGAGCAGTGGACGCCGTCCCGGCCGCGATGGTGCCGGCGGCCGGGATGTCCTCCTCCTCGTTGTCCGTCTCGGCCTGGTCCTCGTATCCGGCGACCGTCCACCGGCCGGTGTCGCGGTCCCAGATCACCGACCATGCGCGGCGGTCGGTGAGGGTCCCGTCGAGGTCGATGCCCACCGGCATCCCCGCGTCGTGCGCGGCGTTCAGCGCAGCAGCGATATCCACCCACCGCGACAGCTCGGTACGCGAGACGACGGCCTCGGCGCTCTCCTCGGTGATGTCGGTACGCGACGGCATCAGCCCTCACCGCCTGCGGTGTCCTTGTCCCGGTAGCGTGAGCACGGCCCGTCGTGGCCGATGCGCCGGTGACAGGTGAGCGGGTACTCGGGCCGGTGGCTGAGGCTGGCGCCGCAGTACAGGTACTCGCCGGAGGAGAGCGCCGTCGAAGTGGCCTGTTCCGCCTCGTACTTGGCAATCTTCTCGGGGTCGGGGCGCCAGTCGCCGTCGCGGTGCGAGGCGAACCGGCCGAGGTGGTGCCAGTAGTAGTCCCGCGCCTGGTGGTGGTACATCTCGGGCCCGGTCGACGCGAGCCAGCGGCGGACGATCTCCTGCCCGATCTTCCTCACCGTCTCGCCGGCCTGCTCGTCTCCGTGCGGGGCGGGGTTGGCCTGGGCGACGTGCCAGAGCATCGCGAGGCGGGCGTCCGGGACGTGGGACAGCGCGGCCAGGTCGAAGTCGATGGCGATGGTCACCTTCGTGTCCGGCTTGATCATGCGGACTCACCGCCCGTGGGGGCGGCCTGCTCGAGCGGGATGATGTCGATGCCCGCGAAGACGCTGACCGCGACGGGGTGGCCGTGGTTGTCCGGGGTCTCGTCCTCCACCCACATCCACTCGGCGTCGGGCGCCGGGGCGTAGCCGAGTTCGGCCAGGGCCTGGGTGCGTTCGGCGATGGTGGGGATCTGGTGGCGACGGGAGACGGGCCAGGTGTGAGCGGGCCACTGTTCCGTCGTGTTGTAGACGACGAGGTACAGCTCCCAGTACGCGCGGTTGGTGTTCTGGCGCAGGCGGTTGGTGTCGATCTCGCAGCACACGCGGCGTAGGCCGGCCCGTACGGTGACGGGCTTCGTGGTGTCCGTCATCAGACGTGCACCACCAAGGGGCGCTGGGGGCGGGTGTCGGCGGTGGTGATCCAGGCGGCAGCTTCGTCGAGGTTGTGGAGGCCGGCGGAGCGGTGGCGGAAGCGGAGGCTGCTGACGTAGTGGGCGCCGTCGGGGTCAGGCTTGGCACCGGCGACCCAGCGGGGTGCTCCTTCGGAGTCGCGGTACTTGGCGATCAGCCCGTAGACCGCACCGGGGGTGATGGGGTTGGGGGTGCGGGTGACGAGGTAGTCGTGGGGGTTGCCGCCGGGGATGTCGGGCTGGCCGGGCCACAGCCACATCTCGCCGTGTCGGGTGGGCTGTTGGCCCCAGCCGGTGTCGGCGGTGGTGACGGCGGTCTGGCCGTGTCCCTCGCCCCGTACGAGGTGGACGGTGTCGCAGTCCCTGCAGAGGAGACGGATCTGCACGCGGTCGAAGGTGTTCGCGTGGGTGCAGCCGTTGTGGGTGCAGGTGTGTGTGTCGGTGGCGGTGGGTGGTGTGCGGATGCCGTCGTCGTGGCGGAGTTCGACGGTGTCCCAGACGGGGTTGGGGCAGGTGAGGGTGTGGGTGAGCGGCTGCCACCCGAAGTACTGGACTTCGATCAGAGGGTCCATCGTGATCCCTTGCGGTGACGTGCTCGGGGGGCTGTCGCGGGGGTGAGCCGGACGGTCTCGGTGAGCACGGTGATGTCAGGCGTGTAGGCGGGGCACGGCGGGATCGCCCGCGGGGCGGGGGCCGGGGTGCCGGGGGTGTGGTCCGGGCTGTGGCGTTGGTCGCGGTAGGCGGCCAGGGCCAGGTCGGCGGACGCGTTGGCGTGGGATTCACCGGCGACCGCAGCCACGGCGACGAGGGCCAGCGCGCAGATACCGATGAGGCCGGCGCCGAGCCACTCGGCCGTCGTGGTGGTCGTGTTCACCACGGGTGTCCAGCTGCGACGGGCTCGGCGAGGACTCCGGCGAGGCGTGCGGCGGGCCGGTCGGTGAGGAGTTCGGGAACGCCGTCGCCGCAGAGAAGGACGCAGACACCGTCCTTCTCACCGACCGCGTACGCGGCTTCGCCCTGGACGGTGACCGCGTGGGAGGGGATGCCGAGTTTGTGCAGCCACCAGGCCCAGGCGTGCAGGGACGGGGGCCGTACGGTCAGTCCCATGTGGGTGCCGGTGGGGATGTCGGTCGCGGTCACGTCCGGCTGGCGGCGCAGCTGGTCGGCGAGGGCGGCGGCCGGGGAATCGCAGTCGACGTCCAGGCCGATGTGGTTGACGCAGCCCGCGTACTCGCTCGTCGCCACACCGACCGCATCGTCGAAGCACGGGCCGGAGCCGACGCTGATGACGGGGACGGTGATCGTGACGAGCAGGGGCGCCTGTTCCTCCGCGCCGGCCAGGGCCTCGGCGAGCAGGGCTTTGACGGGGGCGGTCATCTCGACGGCCAGGCGCTCGATGTGCTGCTCGGTGAGCGGGAGGTCGAGGAGGTCGACGGCGGTGCGGAGCTGGGTGTGCAGCCGGTGCTGCAGGTCGCGGCTCACAGGACATCCGCCCCGGGTGCGGCCTGCGGGGAGACGGCGGCGACGTGCGCCAGGATGCTGGATCCGAGCGGCACGGCCGTGGGCGACGGCACCACGGTGACGGTGTCGGCCGCCGCCTGGTCCTCGTCGACGGGCGGGGCCGGCGGTACGGCGTGGGTGCTCGAACCGGACGGGTCCGGGGCCGGCGCGGCGGGCTGCGGGGCGGGCGGCAGGATCATCGAGCGGGCCTGGTCCGCCTCGTCCCTGGACAGCAGGGTGTAGGCCCAGACTGCGACGTCGTCGACGTGGGTGCGGGTCTCTGCCCAGATGCCGGTGCCGGTCTCGCTGGGCACCAGGTCCCAGGCAGCGTCGGCCCAGGCGGCGAGGGCGCTGACGCCGGACACGTCGTGGCTCCAGAAGACGTGGACGCTGTACTCGCCGGTGAGTTCGCGGTGCAGCTCTATGGCGCGGGGCCACGTGCTGAGGTGGCCGATGATCCGGCTGGCCAGGGCGTGTGCCTGCTGAACCGTCGCACCCGGTGGCACGGGGGTTCTGGTCTCGGAGGGTGCGGTGGGGGTGGCGGGCTGGGTAGCCTGTTCCACGGTGAACCTCATTTCACGTGGTGAGGTGTCGTCTTGAGCGGGGTCGTACGGACCGAGCAGGGTTCGTATGGCCCCGTTTTCCATGCCGCTGAGCGTCAGGCGGCGGGCCTGGCGAACGGCGTGACGGCGGTCCGCTCGTTCTCCTTGCGCAGGTCCTCGGCGGTGAAGGTGATCCGCCCGCCGTCGTTGTGGTGGTGCACCTCGCGCCGGTAGCACTTCTGCTTGAGGACTCGGGCGCTGCGGTACGGGAGGAGGCACCTCGCGATGACCTCTTCCGGCGTCCACCGGCGGAATTCGGCCTCGTTCTCGGCGTGGTCCGGGGTGTTGGGGACGGGCCTTGTGGGGGGTGTGATCGTGGCCTTCCCGGTCACGGCTTCTCCTTGAGTTCGAGCAGGTCTTCAGGGACGTGGAGTGCTGTTGCGACCTCGCGGACCTTCTGTTCGCCGGTCTCGTGGATCTCTCCGCGTTCGAGACGCGAGAGGTAGCCCCGGTTCAGGCCGGTCTCCTCTTCGAGCTCACGGAGGCTCATATTCCGAGCTTCACGGATGGCACGCATTGCTGGTCCGTTAGGTCTCACGCTTGGAATCTAAGCGCACTCTGGCTACCCGTGCAAGCATCTTGCGCTCGCTAAGTGCTCGCATTGCAAGCGAATGGAGGGTTACTCATGGTGCGACAGAGGCGGATGATGCAACCAAGACGGGCAATGCGCCAGATAAAACGCAGGTCAAAGCGCCGAATCTGAGCTATGAGCGTGCAACCCGATGAGGCATCATTGGGTTGCATGAACCAGGAGTTCGTACGGCTGGGCGAAGAGCTGAAAGCCGCACGAGAGCAGCGGCGCCCGAAGCTGAGTCAGCAGGCGGCTGCCGACGCTCTAGGCGTGGGACGCAGCACGGTCCAGAAGATGGAGCGCGGCGACGGAGGCCAGGTCACCGTCACCACGGTGCGCAGCTATGCGCGGCTCCTCGGCTGGACCGATGAGTCCGTCGACCAAGTGCTCGCCGGAGGCGAGCCTGTGCTCGCTTCCGAAGCACAGGGGGGCGGTGGCCCAGCCCCGGCGCTTGGCTTGTCCCCCGCGGTTGAATACGAACTGAGATCGGGCGAGACGGTCGACTCGCAGGTCTTCAACCTGGGCCCGGATGAGGATGATGGCCACATCATCGTCGTCGTCCAGGGCAAGAAGGGCATGTCGCCGGAGCAGTTGGAACGGATCGCGGCCCGTTCCAGGGGGGTGCGCCGACGCCTGCAGGGCATCGGCAATGACACCGACGAGGTTGCAGAGCCCTAGGGGATTCCCGCAGGGCACTCGCGTATCAGCCGTCAGTATGGTTGCATGCACAGACCGTCACCGAGAGGGGGGCACCACTCGGCGGAACGGGGAAAGCCATGCTGACGATCGAGGTGGAGCGCTGTGGGGGCGCGTACTTCGACCCGTACATCACGGATCACGACACCGGGTGCGTCGTCACCTTCCACAACGACGACATCACTGAAGAAGGCGCCGGCTACCTCGCCCAGGCG
Organism: Streptomyces kryoterrae; assembly: GCF_054072135.1. Taxonomy (NCBI): domain Bacteria; kingdom Bacillati; phylum Actinomycetota; class Actinomycetes; order Kitasatosporales; family Streptomycetaceae; genus Streptomyces; species Streptomyces kryoterrae. Next base: position 4,367,799 of record NZ_CM133358.1, read on the forward strand.
TACACGGGGCAGGCCCTCAGGTGGGCCCGCCGCTTGCCGGGCGAGCAGCGCGGTAAGCGCATCCCCGTAGCGATGGAGCGTCGCGCGGTCCTGCCGGAAGGCGCTGTGATCGTCGTCGACGACCGGCCCGACTTCATCAGGTACACCGTCCGCGCGGATCTCATCAGCGCGCGGGGTGCTGAATCGATATCCCGTACGCAGTCCGAGCGGTCGCCGGACTGGGGGCGGCTTCCCGCTCCGTACGCCGCTCGGCTCGGCGCCATGTGACTGGCGCGACACAGAGGGGGGCCGATGGCCTGGGCGGAGAAGCGGTACAAGGTCCGCGACGGTCGGGAGACCAAGCAGTTCACGTGGCGAGCCAAGTACAAGAAGCCCGACGGAAGCATGGGGAGCGAGCCGGGGTTTCCGACGAAGGTCAAGGCCGTGGAGTGGGGGGAGGAACAAGAGCGGCTGATCAAGGACGGCACCTGGGTCGACCCGGACCTGTACCGCTCCCCCTTCGGGGCCTTCGTCCGCAAGTTCATGGCGGCTCGCCCAAAGCGCGGCCAGACCATGGACACGCGGTGGAAGCTCCTCCAGACGTACATCCTTCCGAAGTGGGAGCACGCCCCTCTGATCTCGTTCAACTGGTTCGACGTCGACTCATGGCAGATGACCTTGCCCTGCGCCGACGTCATCCGGGGGCACTGTGTGTCGCTGATGTCGACGATCCTTACTGCGGCCGTCGACGCGAAGCACCTGAAGATCAACCCGTTGTTCGGCCGCAAGCGCACCAAGCCGGTGGTGAGTACGCCAGTCGTCGTGGTGGCGCGCAGCAGCGACGAGAAGGCGTACCCGCCGGAGCAGGTGCTGCAGGTCGCCCAGCGCCTTGGACCGGCGAAGGGTCTGCACGTGATCACGACGGCGTGGACGGGGATCAACTGGGGTGAGGGGGCGGGGCTTCCCCGGGAGAACTGTCTGCTCACCCGTCGCCAGGCCTGGGACAACGGGTGGTTCGAGTGCCCTGTCCTGCGCGTCGGTCAGGAGCTGGTGGAGTACACCGAGCGCGATGAGGAGGGCAACAAGAAGGGCACGCTGATGCAGATCGAGGGGCTGAAGACCCAGTGGCGTACGCGCGACCTCGATCTGATGCCGTTCCTCGCGCGGCTGTGGCGGTACCACTTGGACGACTGGCCGTACGACTGGCCGCTGTCGACGCCGAGCGGCAAGTGGTGGCGCCGCAACAACTGGGGCAAGCAGTACCTGCGGCCCGCGGCCGATGGCCGGCCCGAGCGGAAGATACGGCAGGGGGCGTCGTACCGGCCGGAGTGGGAGCCGCTCGCGCCGGGCATGACGATGCGTGCCCTGCGGCATACGCACGACACGTGGCAGGACCAGATCGGGGTGCGGGCTGCGCTCGCCTTCGAGCAGGCCGGCCACAAGCGGCCGGGCATCAAGGGCGTGTATCAGCACCCGACTCCGGAGATGCGGCAGGAGCGGCTCGACGGCTTCGAGGAGATCTTCTGGCGCGCGATGGGGAACCTGGGGTGGAAGACGCTGTGGAACCGGGTCGACCTGGTGAAGGCTCCCGCCAAAGATGATCTCCCGAATTCCTCCCAAACGATCTCCATCGACCAGTGGCAGCGGGAGCGGCGCGGGTACCGCAGCAGGTCAGAGGCAGTCTGACCATGATCGAGTCGAGATAGAGCACGGCTCTCCTAAAGCCGGTGTCGCAGGTTCGAATCCTGCCGAGGGCACAACACAGAACGCCGCTGACCTGGAGTTTCCTCCCCAGGGAGGCACTCTATTCGGCCTCGGACTCCTAGTCCGGGGCCGTTTGCGTGAGCGGACGGAGAGTTGAGCTCCGAAATATCTCCCAACGGATCAGCATCATCCGGCACGGACTCTGGGCCTGGATCCTCCGTGTCGTCGGGCTGGGTCTCCGCTTCGGGGGCGGCGTTTTCGGAGGTAGCTCGGGCGCGCGGTACGAGCCGGGCTTCGGCGATCGCCAGATCCGCCTCGGGACGCAGGCTCGTGTACGTGTCGGCCGTGATGGTGGTCGAGCTCAGCGGCGGCAGCTGCATAACCGCAGGTCAGCGTGGATGACCCGCGCGGCGGTCACGTAGGCCCCTGCGCCTTGGCGACAGACACTGTCACTGTACGGGCGCGGGTTACGGGTGGGGCGGGAGCCAGTGCTGCTGGACGGCTCGTACGCCGGCCTCGAAGCGGCTGCGGGCGCCGAGGCGGTCCATGAGTTCGGAGGCTATGCGGCGGGCCGTGCGATGGGAGACTCCGAGGCGCTTGGCGATGGCCTCGTCGGTGTGGCCCTCGGCGAGCAGGCGCAGGGCGGTGGACTGCTGGCCGGTGAGGCCGTGCGCGTCGGTGGGGACGAGCCGGCCGAGCGGCTGGGCGGATTCCCAGATGGTCTCGAAGAGCGCGCACAGTGCGGTGAGCGTGCCCTGTCCGGTCAGGAGCACCGCGCCGGCGGCGGTGTCGTCGCTGCTGACGGAGATCATGGCGATCTGCCGGTCCATGAGGATCATCCGGGTGGGAAGCGACGGCACCGTGCGGACCTGACCGCCCAGCCCGGCCAGCCAGTTGGCGTGCTCGACAGTGGGCCGGTTGGCGCGCACGCTGTCCAGGTAGATCGTGCGCATCCGCACCCCACGGCCGAGCAGATCCTCGTTGAGCGGCCGGGACGCGGCCATGTTCTCCGCGGTCTGCGGCCCGCCCGGCGCGAACGTCAGGAACTCCTCGCGCACCTCACGGGTGAGCACGGCCAGCCGGTCGCGGATCTGATCGAGCCCCACCAACTGCTCCACGCCGGGGTGACTGGCGGCCGGCCTCAGCTCGGCGTACTCCGAGATGAGCTGGGCCGCGGCCGCCCGCGAGGCCTCCAGGCGCTGCTGCTGCGCCGCCAGCTGGGCCTGCTGCCGGGCCATCAGGATCTCCATGCCGATGTCCGGCGAGACCGCCCGCAGCCGCCCCGCGTCCCCGGCGGCGGGACGCGCCAGCGCCAGCTCGCTCAGGGTGTCGAGGGCGTCGCGCACCTGCTCCTCAGACAGCCCCACGGCGTCGCCGAGGTCCGCGACACCGGCGGCCGGATGTCTGAGCATGGCGCGGTACACCGTCTCCGCGACAGCGTCGAGCCCGAGTGCGGTCAGCACGTGCGTCCCCCCGTTTCTGCACACAACGACCCCTCTTCAGCGCCGATCTTCGCAGAACGGAGACGTTTCGTCACAGAGGCGGGCCGGAACGGGCCAGGGACACAACCGGCCACCCGCCAGGCGGACTTGGCGGCCTCATCCGTTGAGACGCTGGAGCGCATGTATCTCGTCCACGCGCACCTGGAACTCCCTCCCGGCAACCGTCTGCCGCCGGACGTCCGTGAGTTGGTGCGCGCGTCCCTCGTTCCCGGTGACCGCGTCGAGCACGTCGCCGTGCATCCCCGCTCCTCCTCCCGACTCACCCTGGGCTTCTACCTGCTGGCCGACGGGCTGGGAGAGGCCGAGAAACGGGCCGTCCGCTTCTGTGGCCGACTGCTGTGCGACGTGCCGCAGTTGGCGGGAGCGCGACTGACGGGGGCCGGGGTGCCGTTGATACCGCTGGCGTTCGAGGCGCAGCCGGTGGACTGAAGCGGCCCGTGTGGACGTATCGGTCCAAGGCCCTTTCCGTCCACCGAGGAACCCTTCTCATGGGCCCGGGCGGCGACGAACCTGGTGATCACCGGCCGGTAAGCGCGTCACCGCGGGACGCGACGGCGGGCCGGACCTCACCCCTCGTCCCGGAAGGAACGGACAGCCATGCCTCGCACCCGTATCGCCAAGGCCGTCGCGGTCGTCTCCCTCGTGGTCACCGCGGCCCTCGCCACCCCCGCCGTCACCTCGGCATACGGGACGGACGCCGCCGAGTCCTCCTCCGTCGTCACCGCGGACGCCGGCTGGCAGGCCGTCCCGGCCGACGCCGGCTGGCAGGCCGCCCTCACCGACGCCGGCTGGCAGTAAGCCGTCCGCGCCGCCACTGACTGCCCGACACCAACCGCCCCGGGGGGAACCAGAAGTGAAGACCATCCGCACCCACGGCCGCAGAGCAGCCGGTCTGCTGACCACCGCCGCCCTGAGCACCGCCCTCCTCACGGTGACCGCTCCCACCGCCGACGCGGCCACCACCTGCTCGGGCGGCGTCAACATCTACGGCGTACTCGGCGACGGCAGGCTCACCTTCAGCCAGATCAACCCGGCCACCGGCGATCTCGCCAAGGTGCTCGTCGGACCGGACCTCGGCTTCGAGCCGCAGGCCATGGCGACCCTCAACTTCAACACCGTCCTGATGACCTCGACCAGCGGCGCCCTCTACCGCGTCGACATCAGGACCAACAACACCAGCCTCACCCTGCTGAACCCGCCGGTGAGGATCGCCGACAGCGGCTGGACCCACGACAAGCTGACCTACGACGGTCACGGCCACCTCTACGGCACCACCACCTCCGGCCTGCTGCTGCGCTACAACGTCACCGAGGACAAACCGGCCGGCTCCCAGCACATCGGCGTACGCACCGAGATTGGCACCGGGTTCGTCCTGAAGACCCTCACCGCCACCGGCGACGACCGGCTCGGCGCCACCACCGAGGACGGGCGGCTGCTCGACTACACCGTCGCGGGTGCCGGTTCCTGGAAGAGCAACTCCCTGAAGTCCTCCGGCTGGTCGGGCTTCAACCAGCTCGTCTCCCCGGGCAGCGGGCTGTACTACGGACGGCTCTCCACCGGGGCCATGTACTGGTACAAGGACGCCAACCCGACCGACGGCTCCGGCGCGGACATCTCGTACCACCTTGACGACCCGGTCAACACCAGCGGCTGGACGCAGAAGCTGCTGTCCGCACAGCCCGGCACCTACACCTGCACGACCTCCGTGGACACCGTCGACCGCGGCAACATCACCGAGGTCAAGGCGGCCGGGCGGCAGCTGATGAACCAGAAGGACGCGGCCTGGGCCAACGCCTCCCAGTGGGCCTGCCTGGAGAACCTCTGGGACCACGAGAGCGGCTGGCGCTGGAACGCCACGAACCAGTCCTCCGGCGCGTACGGCGTCCCGCAGTCGCTGCCTGCCTCCAAGATGGACTCCGCGGGCGACGACTGGCACGAGAACCCGCTGACCCAGATCAGATGGGGTCTGAGCTACATCGACGGCCGCTACGGCTCTCCGTGCAACGCGTGGAACTTCTGGCAAGCGAACAACTGGTACTAGGACCGTAGTTACGGGCTTACGGGCTTACGGACACGGCACAAGGGCGGCGCCCCTCGGAGGAGGGAGTGCCGCCCTTTGTCGTGCGGGCGGGCGTGCCGAGGGGGGTGGACATCGTCTGCCGGTACGGCCGCCCCCGGCCCAAGGGCCGGGCATGCGCGCATGCCGCGAGGGCCCCGCCGGTGTCGGCGGGGCCCTCGGGGGCGGCGGGGCGGGGCCGGGGCGTCAGGCGATCTTGTTGTAGCGCAGGGCCACGTACGCCGAGGCCGGGTGGCTGTCGATGGTGCCGCTGTAGGCGTTCGCGGACCGGTAGTTCATGTCCGAGTCCGGGCTGCCCTCGGAGTAGTAGTAGAAGGTGCCGGCGTCCTGGTCCTTCCAGCCCGCGAAGAGGACCGCGTGCCCCTCGCTGCTGGAGTTCAGCGCGTCGCCGGGCCGGAGGTCGTCCTTGGAGATCTGCGCGGCGGCGTTGTCGAGGGTCTGCGTCGTCAGCGAGGAGGTGAGGTGCCAGGCCATGGAGACGAAGCCGGAGCAGTCGGCGCGGTAGGTGTCGTCGCCCTCGATGTCGGTGGCGTAAGCGCTCTGGCTGTACTGGATGTTGCGGTTGTACCAGTCCTTGGCCCGGGTCATGACCTCGCTGCGGTAGATCGTGCCGCCCTGCACGGAGTGCGGCGGGGCCGGGGGCACGTAGGCGCAGTTGTCCGCGTACGCCGACAGCAGGCTCTGCGTCCAGCCGGAGGCGTCCACCGGGTCGCTCGGGTGGTACGCGATGTCGGAGCCGTCCGCGTCGGTGGGGTCGGAGTCGTGGTACCAGTACATGCCGCCGTTGGTGCGGCCGTAGTAGAGGCCCCCGCCGGGGGAGGACAGCGAGTCGACCGCCGACCAGCCGCTCGACTTCAGCACCGCGCGGTCCCAGTCGTTCACGCCGTTGATCTTGTAGCTGAGCAGGCGTCCGTCCGAGGTGGAGGCGATGATGCGGTCGTCGCCCGCGGCGGCCAGCGTCTTGAGGACGAAGCCCGTGTCGATCACGACATGCTGGCCTATGTGGGCCGGCCCGGAAGGCTTGTCCTGCGACACCAGGTACTGGTGAAGCTGCCCGTCGACCGTGCCGTAGAGGTGGCCGGCGCCGTCGTAGACCATCTTGTCGAAGGTCCAGCCGCCGTCCCAGATCTTGGTGACTCCGGCGAGCGCGAGGGCGGTGTTGTTGGTCTGGATGTCGACGCGGTAGAGGTCACCGGCCGTCGAAGTGACCAGCACCGTGTTGAAGTTGAGCGTCGCCATCGCCTTCGGTGTGAAACCGAGGTTCGGGCCGGTGAGCGTCTTCACGCGGTCTCCGGTGTTCGGCTCGATCTGCGAGTACGTCAGCCGGCCGTCCGCCAGTGTGCCGTAGATCGACACGTTCCCGGTGCACGAGGCAACGGCCTGCGCGGCCTCGCCGGCGACGGTGACCAGCCCCAGGGACATCGCCCCGACGGCCAGTGTCGCGGACGTACGGCGAATGACGTTGCTCAGCTTCATGGTCTCTCCTGCGGCACGGAAGTCGAGTGGGCGAACGCACGTCCCTGGCCCGGACAGCTGCCCTGCAGGTACAGCTGTGAGGGGTGTTCGCGGGTGTGGCGCCCGGTGTCAGGAACTACTTTCGCCGCAGGTCAGGGGTGCCGGAAGAGAGATCCGATGGCCGCAAACGTCCCTGGCCGGTTGCGTCCTGACAGGGCGTTCGCCCATGACAGCGTCCAGGCTGGGCGGCCTATGGGGTCACTCGGTCCCGCGGACGAAGTCGGCGAGCCAGTCGGCGTCGTCCTCGCACAGCGGCCCGCCGTCTTGGCCGTCGAAGCAGCCGTCGGCGCGCAGCCGGTCTCGGCCGTAGGCGACCTTCACCTCGGTCACCTTCGGCAGGTCCGCGCGGGGCCGGTCAGCCGCCCCGCCCAGCGCTTTGTGGCCCGCTCAGCCGCGGACGATGTTCTGCGCCTGCGGCCCCTTCCGCCCCTGGCCGATGTCGAAGGTCACGTGTTCGCCCTCGGTCAGCTCGCGGTACCCGTTGCCCGCGATCTCGGAGTAGTGCGCGAAGACGTCCGGGCCCCCGCCGTCTTGCTTGATGAACCCGAAGCCCTTCTCGGAGTTGAACCACTTCACGGTGCCGCCGGCCATACCGTCGAGCCTTCGTTCACACCTGGGAACAGCCCGTGAATCCGGGCCTGTTCCGGCCCTGCAACCGCACGAGCCTGCAGCCGTTGTACCGCCGATCATTCGGCTTGTCCGGCCGACGCCACGCGCCAGGCCCGCCTGCTTCACGCCGGCGGATCCCTCGCCATGGACGCCATCTGCTGCGTGTAGCGAGCCCAGTCCACCCGCCCTCCGTCCCTTCCTGGGCCAGGGGTGCGTGCCGGCGCCGCTTCGTGTCCGCGGCTCGCCGCGACACTGGGCATCACCGGCCCGAAGTCGCGCCCGCATGCGCCGCTTCGCACGCCGCAGATGCCCCGGCGAGGGGGCGGGGACGGGCTGCGTCCCCAGCACGGGTCGGCGTTGTCGGCGTTACGGCGCCGGGATGTAGTGGACGACGGTCATCTGGCACGGTCCGCCGGCGTAGACGTTGATGGTGTCGATCTCTGTCTGGTCGGCGGTCAGGCCCCAGCGGAGCTTGGTTGCGGTCCATTCGGCGAGGTAGCGGCAGGTGGCGGTCGGGGCCGGCGGCATCCAGTCACTCGGGTCCTGGTCGGCCTTCTGGCGGTTCGTCCGCGCGGTGACCGCGACGAGACCGGTGACGGCGTCCTGGTCGCTGGCGTACGCCTCGCGCCGTACGGCGCTCCAGCTGGAGGCGCCGACTGGTGGGAAGCGTCATTCGAACCATGCGCTATTCCTGGACTTGTGATGCGACGGTCACTGCGGACGGGGCGTCTGGTTGTGTCCTGCGTCGTCGTGTAGAGGATTAAGTGTTACGCGTTCCGGTACTGGCCGCTGACAATCTCCCGGGTCGGCAGTCCGCTAGGGCCTGTGTGACGTTGTGATCAAACTGGAAGGCGGCGGGTAGGAAGACGAGCGGGACGCGCAGGCGACTCACCGACGAGCAGTGGCAGTTGATTGAGCCGTGGATCTTTCCTGTCTGCCCGCGGCGAACCGCCCGGGGCGGGGCGCACATCCTGACAGCTGCCCAGAGACACTCACTCCGCCGCAGGTGAGAACGTCCCACATACGTGAGCGGACGGCCGGTGTCGCAGGTTCGAATCCTGCCGCGGGCACAGAGGAAATCCAGGTCAGAGGCCCTTTCGTCCATCGGACGGGAGGGCCTTCTGGCTTGTGGGACCGCGGCTATCCCGCCGCCAGCGGTGCCGAGTGGAGTTGGCGTACGAGCTGCGGGGTGAGGAGTTCGCCCGCGCGGTCGGCGAGGACGGACATCTCGTAGCCGACCAGGCCCACGTCGCAGCCCTCGGCGGCCAGGACGCCGAGGCAGCTGCCGTCGCGGATGCGGCCGACCATGAGGAAGCCGCCGAGCATTTCGATCATGACGAGCTTCATGCCACGGAAGCCGTGTGTCGTCGACGCGTTCTGGGCGAGGCTGGTGATGCCGGAGACGACGGCGGCGAGGTGGTCGGCGCGGTCCCGGCCGAGGCTGTCCGAGGCGGCCATGAGGAGGCCGTCCGAGGAGACGGCGACCGCGTCGGTGACGCCGTCGGCGGTGCGTACGAACTCCGAGATGAGCCAGCCGAAACTCTGGACTGCGGTGGTCACGATGACGCTCCTTGGGTGCTTCGGGCCTCGGCTCGGGCGACACCTGCTCGGAAGCCGTTGAGCAGGGAGGAGACAGCGGGTGGGGTGGTTGTGGTGGTGGGTGGGGGTGTGAGCGGTACGGCGGGGAGGGGCTGGGCGGGGGCCAGCAGGCGGTCGGGCAGGACGAGGAGGGCGGACAGGCCGCCGCCCGGGGTGTCGAAGAGGTGGACCTTCGCTCCTTCGCCGAGGCGGTGGGCGAGCCGGCCGACGACGAGGTGGCCGAGGAAGCGGGTGGGCGCGGCGAGGAAGGCGTCCTCGTCCGAGCCGGAGAGGCGGGCGCTCGCGCGTTCCTTGTCGGCCGCGGACATGCCGACACCGTGGTCGACGACGGCGAAGCTGTACGTGCCGTCCTCGGTGTCGTACCAGCCGTGCACCTCGACCGGTTCGTCCGGTGGCGAGAACGTCAGCCCGTTCTCGATGAGTTCGGCGAGGAGGTGGGCGACATCGGCGACGGCGTGTCCGCGTACGCGCACCGGTTCCACGGCCGCGATCAGGACCCTCCGGTACTGCTCCACCTCGGCGACGGCCGACTGGACGACCTCCAGGCCGCCGGCGGGTGCGGCCGTGGGCCGGGGCGGATTCTGTCCGGCCAGGACCAGCAGGCTTTCGGCGTTGCGCCGCATACGGGTGGCGAGATGGTCGAGCTCGAAGAGTTCGGCGAGGGCGTCCGGGTCGAGTTCCTGCCGTTCCAGGCGGGTGATGAGGCCGAGCTGACGGCGTACGAGATTCTGGTTGCGGCGGCCGAGGTTGGCGAGCGACTCGGTGGTGTTGCGGCGCAGGCCGGCCTGCTGGGCGGCCAGCTGGAGGGCGGTGTGTTCCACCAGGCGCAGGGACTCCGCGACTTCGGCGATCTCGGCCGCGCCGCCCAGTGCCTGTGCCTGTGCCTGTGCCTCGGGGAACTCCACCTCGTCCTGCGGGGACCGCTGGATACGGGCGACGGTGGCGGGCAGCCGGTGCCGGGCCACGTCGTGGGCGGCCTCGGCGAGTGCGCCGAGGGGGCGGGTGAGGGAACGCGAGGCGAAGGCGGCGAGGGCCGCGACGAGGGCGGCCATCAGCGTTCCCCCGAGGAGGTAGGCGGCGAGGGCCAGTTCGGCGTCGTGACTGAGGCGGTCGGCCCGGTCGCGTACGTCGTCACCAACCGTCTGCTGGACTGCGTAGAGGTCGTCCACGAGTACCGTCATCGCGTCCCACCAGGTGCCAGGGGCGACGCGCAGCGCGGAGCCGTCGGGGGCGCCCTCCGCCCGGGCCTCGTAGGTGGTGGCGCGTTCGGCGTCCTTTGTGCCGAACGCGCGCTTCAGGGCGGCCAGTTGGGGAGCGGTGGCGACCTGGCGGAAGCGGGCGAGGGCGGCGACGCGGGTGGCGCGCACCTCGGTGAAGGTGAGGTACTCGCGGTCCTGGAAGGCGCCCTCGGCGAACACGCCGTTGAGGAGGCCGCGTTCGAGGGCGACGGACTCCTTGGCGGCGGCCAGTTCCCGCAACGCCGCCAGTCCGTCGCGCAGTTGACGGTCGTCACGGGTCGCGGTGTCCGCCACCGGGTCGACGGCGTTGAGGGCGTCGACGGCGGTCGTGTAGAAGGTGAGGGTGGCGGTGCGGTCGGCGGTGCCCGCGCCGGAAACAGTGTTCCTGTCGGCTGCGGTGCGGATGGCCGTGAGGCGGCGCAGGTGCTTCTGGATGACCTGCTCGACGGCGCGTTCCGGGCGCATGGCCTCCAGCGCCGTGTCGACGCGTTGGCGAGTGGCGGTGAGCGGTGTGCGGTAGCTCTTCTCGCCGCCCAACAGGCCGTTCGTCAGGCCGCGTTCGCGTTGCAGCTGATGCACCAGCGCCTGGACCCGAAGGCTGAGGCCGACCTCGGCACGGGTCGTCCGGGCGTCACCGAGGGCCTCCGCGCGTCCGTACACGGCCAGACCGGCCACCGTCAGAAGCAGGCAGATGGGGACGGTGATGACCACCGCCACCCGGCCCCTGATGCTGCGCCAGCCGGGCAGCGGACGGCGACCGGGAGGCGTTCGGTCATCGTGGCGGTGCGCTGAACTGCCCTTGCCCGCAACGCTGTTGCGGACAGTGCGCCTGCCGGCTTCGCCGAGCCTGTCGAGCAGCGGCCGTAATGGCGTCCACACCCTCATGTCACGAAGCTAGTGCGCCCGCCGCAGCGGCCGGTTTCCGATCTGTTAGAGCCCGTGGGAACTTGGATTGCGTCGCCCTCACACCCCAGGCCGGGGGCTGTGACCGACGCTCCGGTGCTGAGCGCGACGCGATGCCCGGCTGACGGCGGGCGAACAGCGGTCCGGCGTACGACAGTTGCACAATCGGCTCGGGGCGCAGGGTGTACTCGAACTGGACCCAGCCACCGGTACCGCGCGCCAAGTGGCCGGGCTCGACAGGCGACACCGGCCGGGAGAACGCCGTGCCGCTCAACACGGACACCGAGCGGAACATCCGGTACATCCGGTACATCCGGTACATCCGCGTGACGATGCTGGGCAATGGACAACCAGGCCGTCGACAACGGCGTGAACTGCGCGCAGGAATGCGGCTCTTCGGGCTGCGAGTACCTGGACATGACCGAACTCGTCGTCCACGGCACGCCCCACCAGGGCTGACGGGCTGGGTCTCGGACATAGGACCGACTCGGTAACCAGCAGGCCAGAGGGCGGCGTTCCGGATACGGGACGCCGCCCTCCTGCCAGCCGTGTGTATCAAGTGGTCGTGCAGGCCGTGCCGTTGAGCGTGAACGACGTCGGCGCCGCGTTCGTCGCGCCCTTCGCCCCGATGAAGCCGACCGAGACCGAGCCGGCGGCCGGGATCGTGGCCGTATAGGAGGCGGGTACGACGCTCACGTTGGCGCCGCTCTGGGTGGGCGTACCGCCCCACATGTTGTTGATCGTCTGGCCGCCCGCGAAGCTGAAGCCCAGCGTCCAGTTGGTGAGAGCGGCGGTGCCCGTGTTGCGCAGGGTGATGTCACCCTGGAAGCCGCCCTGCCATTCGCCGACGACCCGGTACGCGACCGAGCAGCTGACGCCCGGGGTGCCGCCGCCCGGGGACGTGGTGACGCTCACCGTGGCCGAGCGGGGCGAACGGTTGCCGGCCGCGTCCCGCGCGTACACGGCGAAGGTGTAGGCCGTGGCCGCGGTGAGGCCGGTCACCGTGACCGTGTTGGTGGTGGAGGAAGCGGCTGCCGTCTCCGTGGTGCCGTTGACGCGGACGACGTCGTAGCCGGCGATGCCAACGTTGTCGGTCGCCGCGGCCCAGGTCAGGGTGGTCGAGGTGGCGGTGGTCGCGGACGCCGTCGGCGTGCCGGGGGCGGTCGGGGCCTGGGTGTCGGTACCCGTACCGCCGCCGTAGACCGTGGCCTCCTTGGAGGTCTGGGCGATGCCGTTGGCGCCGTTGAAGATGCGCTGGCCCCAGGCGCTGAGCTGCTTCGGGTCGAAGCCGATCGACAGGTCGAGGATCGGGTCCGTGTTGCCGCTCCACGACCAGGCCAGATAGCCCAGCTTCAACTGCTGGGCGGTCGCCATCATGGTGTCCTCGTCCGGATCGCCCCACTGGTCGGCCGGGCCGCCGAACTCGCCGATCAGGATGGGGAGTTTGGCCGTGACGAAGGCGTTGAGGTAGTCCGTGATCTCCGCCGCCGTGTCGAAGACGCTGTACATGTGGATCGAGAAGATCAGGTTGCCGGTGGTGTCGGCGTTGTACACGGACTGGGCGTTGGCGCGCATGACGCCCTGCCAGTCCTGGCCCCAGTTGGGCGCGTCCACCATGATCGTGTGCTGGAAGCCGGCGGCACGCAGCTTCTGCACGGCGGCGATGGTGGGGGCGGTCCAGCCGGCCGGATCGGTGTTGCCCCAGGGCTCGTTGCCGATGTTGATGATGACGTAGTTCTCTTGGCCGGCGAGCACGCTCTTGAGGCCGATCCAGTAGTCGGCCGCCTGGTCGAGCGTCCCGGCGGCGGCGTCCTCGCCGTAGCCGGTGGTGTCGTGCACCTCCAGTACGCAGATCAGGCGGTTGGCCTTGCACTGCGCGACGACGGCGGCCACGTCGTCGGCGGTGTTCTTGGTCCAGCGGTGCCCGTCGGCGAGGACGACGCGGACGGTGTTGGCGCCCAACGCCTTGACGTCCCTGAGGGATTGGGTCTGCGTCGGGTACCAGGTGTGGGCGTGGTTGACGCCCCGCATCACGAAGTCGTTGCCGTTGCCTTCGAGGAGACGGCCGCCCGAGATGTGCAGGCCGGCGGCCAGGGCGCGGGGCGACTCGGCCTGCGCCTGGGCGGAGGTCGGCGCCAGGGCCAGAAGACCGAGGACGGTGACCAGGGCGGTCAGCAGGACGGTTATGGGGCTCTTTCGCGTAGTGCCTCTTGTCGTGCCTCTTGTCGTGCTTCTCGTTGTTCTCACTGCGACTCCAGAAAGTGAGCGCGAAGAAACTTCAGCATCAGAAGGAACGCGGGAGGGAAAATGTGGGAGCGCTCCCATAAACCCACTGCGGCAGGGACACGTCAAGGTGTCGCGCATCATCCCGCGCTGGACCGCGAGTTGCGGAAGGTACGGCGGTACGCGTCCGGGGGCACGCCGATCGTGCGGTTGAAGTGGCGGCGCAGCGTCGTGGCGGTGCCCATGCCGACGGCCTCCGCGATGGCGTCGACGCTGTCGCCGGTGGCCTCCAGCAGCTCCTGGGCGCGTCGGATCCGCTGGGTGAGCAGCCATTGCAGCGGGGTGGTGCCGGTGACCGTACGGAAATGGCGGCCCAGGTGGCGCGAGCTCATGTTCGCCCGGCGGGCCAGGTCCTCCACGGTCAGCGCGCGGTCGAGCCGTTCGATCGCCCAGGGGAACAGTTCGGCGAGCGGATGGTCGTCCCGGGCGGGCACCGGCGCGGTGACGAACTGCGCCTGACCACCCGCCCGGTGCGGGGGTACGACAAGGCGGCGGGCGACGGTGTTGGCGATCGCCGAGCCGTGGTCGAGGCGTACGAGGTGCAGGCACAGGTCCATCGAGGCCGCCTTGCCGGCGGAGGTGAGGACGCTGCCGTTGTCGACGTAGAGCACGTCCGGATCGACCTCGACCTCGGGATGGCGGGCGGCCAGGACATCGGTGTGCGCCCAGTGTGTGGTCGCGCGCCGCCCGTCCAGCAGTCCGGCGGCGGCCAGCACGAACGCCCCGGTGCACAGCGAGGCGACACGCGCTCCCGCCTCGTGGGCCGCGCGCACCGCGTCGACCAGTTCGGCCGGCGGCGCCTGGTCGACGTCGGCCCAGCCGGGGACGATCACCGTGTCGGCGTACGGGAGACGGTCGAGGCCGGCGTCGGGTTCCAGCAGGAATCTGCCGGCGCGGATCGAAGCCGGGCCGCAGAGAGCGACGTCGTACCAGGGGTCGACGAGGTGGGAGAGATCGGAGCCGAAGACCTCGCAGGCGATGCCGAGTTCGAAGTGGAGCATGCCGTCGGTGACGGCGACAGCGACAGTACCCATGTCCGGAACTGTACGGGGCGTGTCGTTCCGGACACTCGTACGGAGCCGCAACCGGCGTCAGGATGGTCACAGTTGATCAGCGGATGATCACTCGCAACGCGACGGGGAGAAGTCATGGGATCGGTATCGGGGTCGGAGTCAGGGTCAGGGTCAGGGTCAGGGCAGGCTGTCGTGGTGTTCGGCGCGTACGGGCACACCGGGCGCTTCGTGGTGGCGGAGCTGCTGGACCGGGGGTTCGTCCCGGTCCTGTCCGGGCGGGACCCGGAGCAGCTGCGGGAGCTGGCCGCGTCCCGCCCGGGGCTCGATGCCCGGCCGGCCTCGGTCGACGACCCGGGCTCGCTGGACCGGGGGCTGGCCGGAGCGGCGGCCGTGATCAACTGCGCCGGACCCTTCGCGGCGACGGCGGCGCCGGTGATCGAGGCGGCGCTGCGGGCCGGGATCCCGTACGTGGACGTGGCGGCCGAGATCGAGGCCAACCTCGACACGTTCACGCGCTTCGCGGAGCGTGCCCGGGCCGCGAACGCCCTGGTGATCCCCGCGATAGCCTTCTTCGGCGGCCTCAGCGACCTGCTGGTCACGGCGGCCATGGGCGACTGGACGTCGGCCGACGAGGCGGACATCGCGTACGGGCTGAGCAGTTGGCACCCCACCGCCGGGACGCGCACCGCGGGCGCGGTCTCCCGGGAACGCAGGAACGGCCGCCGGGTCCGTTACAGCGGAGGGCGGCTGGAGTACCACGACGACGCGCTGCCGACCCTGAAGTGGCCCTTCCCGGACCCGATGGGGCCGCGGGAGGTGATCGGCGAGTTCTCCATGGCCGACGTCGTCACCGTCCCCAGCCACCTGGCCATTCCCGAGGTACGCGGCTACATGGCGGCGGACGCGGCCCGGGAGCTGTCGGCCCCGGACACCCCGGCGCCGGTCGCGGTCGACGAGGACGGGCGGTCCGCGCAGACGTTCGTCGTGGACGTCGTCGTACGGGCCGGGGGCGTGGAACGGCGTGCGGTGGCGCGCGGGCGGGACATCTACGCGGTCAGCGCGCCGCTGGCGGTGGAGGCGGTGGCGCGGGTGCTGACGGGCCGTACGCGGACGGTCGGTGTCGCGTCAGCCGGGGCGGCCTTCGACGCGGCCGACTTCCTGGGCGCTCTGTCCGAGCACATCTCGCTCGAACTGTTCCGGTAGGCGGCAGCGGCAAGTGTCAGGTCCTGCGCCAGGCGGCGAGCAGTTCTTCGGGCCCGTATGCCGCCTGGAGTCCGGAACAGCTGACCCCGTTGCGGGAGACGGCGACGAGCGGTACCGGTTCGTCGGTGATCGCCGCCCGGTGCTTCTACAGCGCGGCCGGGTCGTGACTGTCGAAGGCCGCGTTCTCCAGCCACTTGACGGAGCCGAGGAAGAGCGACTCCTCTGCCACGGGCTGCCGGTCGGCGCCCACGAGGCCGATCTCGACGCCGTTGCCGCGGGTCCGGTACCCGCCGATCGCCGGGGCGGCGGGCAGAGGCCCGTCCGGGAGGAGGCGGGCGAGGGATTCGCGGACCACGGGTTCGATCGCGCGGCCCCGCCGGCCCGTCCACCGCTCCTTGATCCGGCTCAGCGTGAGATCTCCCCGCAACCGCTCGATCTCCGCCATGCGCGGATGGGTGCTGCGGCCTGCGCCGCAGCACCGCCTCCGGCGGTCGACGGTCAGCTTTGGCGCTCGGTCTGTGTCCGCTCCGCGTCGGTGGGCTGTCGGCCGGCTTCGTCGACGACGGCGTGTTCCAGCTCGGCCACGCTGGACAGCAGGGTCCCGGCCTTTCCGTACGGGGCGTCCTTGGTCAGGTAGCTGCGGGAGCCCAGGAAGGCGAAGTCCTTCTCGTCGAAGACCCACTCGGTCCGGATGCCGTACCGCGTGTCGTCGCGGGCGATTCCGAGGCCCTTGCGACCGATCGCGTCGCGGGCCTCAGGGGCCGGGGTGACACCCGGGATCTTCGCCGCGGCCCGGTAGAGGGCGGCGGCCGTACGGGGCGGCATCACCCCGCCGAGCAGAGACCCGATCTGCTCGAACACCGCCTGGTCGCGTTCCCGTCCATCGGACTGCGGGGTCTTGGCGTACAGATAGGTCAGCAGCTTGTCGGGGTCGGTGGGCAGCGAGCCGAGCCAGCGGTAGGTGGGCCGGTTGATACCGGCGGGGGTGCCCTCGGTGTCACCGAGGTCGGCGTTGATGGGGAACGTCTCACCGTTCTCCCGGATCAGGCCGAGCTTCCGCAGGGGCCCCGGCTCCTCAGCGGCCCACACCTCACGGTCCACCAGCGGGCCGAGGACAGCCTTCCCGCTGGTCAGGTCGGCCCCGCGGGTCTTCTCCCTGGTGTAAGCGAACTGGTCGTCGCGCACCGTGAGGCCGGCGCGGGTCTCCGTGGCGTCGGAGATCCGGTCCAGGAGCGCGGCGGCGGGCTGCATGTCCGTGGCCGCGCGGTGCGACGCGGTGCCGGCGGGCGCCGGGTCACCGCCGGTCAGCGCGATCCCCGCGGTCACCGCGCAGGCCAGGGCCAGAGCGGTCGCCGGTGCCAGGACCGCGGGCCGCAGCAGTCGGCGGGCCGGCCGGGTACGGGCGGCCTGGTCGTGGTCGATGTGGTTCATCAGAAGGTCCCTGTGACGAAGGTGCTGCTCGCGCGGAAGGTCCCAGTCGGCCGGGGCCGGGAGCAGGCGGGCGATCTCCTCGCGGTCGCCGCGCCGCTCCGGGGAAGCGCCGGTGGTGTCGTCGTTCATGTGAGCTCCTCCCGTACGGGCAGGGCCGCGATCGCGGCCGCACTTGTCATCTCTCCGCGGGCGGTCGGTGGTTCCCGTTCTTCTTCCGCGAGGTGAGCGAGCTTCCTGCGGGCACGCGAAAGGCGGGACCGTACGGTTCCGACGGCGATGCCCAGCGCTTCGGCCGTCTGTTGGTAGTCCAGGCCGGACCACACGCACAGGGCCAGTACCTCCCGCTCCTGGCGCCGCAGCCGTCCCAGCGCGGCCTGCACGGCACGCAGGTACCGTGCGTCGTCGATACGCCCGATCGTCCGAGGCGCGAAGTCCTCCTCCACCCGTGGCTGCGGCTGACGCGCCAGGAACAACTGCCGTCTGCGGACTCCCCGGCGGGCGTTGTCCGCCTTGTGGGTGGCGATGCCCAGCAGCCAGGGCAGCAGGGAGCCGCCGTCCTCCTGCACCCGCGCGCGGGTCCGCCACGCGGCCAGGAACGTTTCGGACATGATCTCCTCGGCTGTCGACCAGTCGCCCGTCAGTCGCAGCCCGTGGTTGTAGACGGCGCGGGCGAACTGCTCGTACAGCAGGGCGAACGCCTCTCGGTCCCCTTCGCGCACACGGCGACGCACATCGTTCTCTGAGTCCCTCACGACCACTTCTCTCCGCGACACGGGAGGAGTTCCTGTGGCCTGTGTCACGCACTGGTGCGAGCGCGACGCCGTAGAAGTCCAGAGGACCATCGTAGGGAGGGAGCGAGGAGGCCCTCGGCCGGGTCGCCGGACGAAGCGACCGGATGCCCCCTGGCCGTCAGAACGTCAGATGTCAGATGTCAGATGTCAGATGTCAGATGTCAGATGTCAGATGTCAGATGTCAGATCGATGGTGCCGGTCGCCTCGCCGGGGGTCTTCCCCCTTTTCCCGAGCGCGGCAAAACATTGCAGGTATCAAGGGTGGGCTCGCCCATAAGGCACGCGGGCATCGGGAGCACAATCAGCGATATCCGGAACGGCGGAATGCATGCCATGCCATACGGCCAGCCGGCCGGCCATTATGGATTCAGCCGCAGGGTCATGACTTGCCAAGTAAGTCAAGACTTACCTTTAGGGAACTTTGGCCCTATGGTGTGGCTCGAATCGAAGGAGCCCCTGTTGTCGAAAATGAACGATCCCGCCGTGCGTGCGGTTGAATCGGAGCGGGATTACGTGTCCTCCTTATATGAGGTGCTCACCGAGCGGATTTCCGAGGCGCGAGTACACCGGGCGAATGTACTGAAGGCCCCGGCGGAAAGCGCCGGTGAGGCATACGAGAGGGAAATCGCCGCCGAGCGCCTTGCCAAGGAGATCGGCCGGCTGGAGGGCGCCGAAAAGGGGCTGGTCTTCGGGCGTATCGACGGGACGGACGGCACGGTCCTGCGCATCGGGCGGATCGGACTGCACACGGAGGAGGATGACCTGCCTCTGCTCGTGGACTGGCGCGCGAACGCGGCGCGGCCCTTCTACGAGGCGACGCCGGTCCACCCGATGGACCTGCGGCGGCGCCGGCACCTGCGCCTCAAGGAGCGCACGGTCGTCTCGGTGAGCGACGAACTGCTGGACGGGACCGCCCCGACCGACGAGGACGTCGTGGGGGACGGCCCGTTGACCGAGGCTCTGTCGGCACGGCGTACGGGCAGGATGCACGCGGCCGTCGCGACGCTGCAGGCCGAGCAGGACGAGATCGTCCGCTCCGCCCACCGCGGGGTGACCGTGGTGCAGGGCGGGCCCGGCACCGGAAAGACGGTGGTCGCCCTGCACCGGGCGGCCTATGTCCTGTACGCGTTCCCGCGCGCCGCCGAGGAGGGTGTCCTGGTGGTGGGCCCGAACGCCCGGTTCCTCGACTACATCTCCCAGGTCCTTCCCTCGCTCGGAGAGAACGACGTCGTTCTGGCGACCTGCCGGGAACTCGCCGGAGTGTCCACGGACACGGTGGACCCGTTCGGCACGGCGCGCCTCAAGGGCAGCTCCGGCCTCGCCGACGCCCTGACCGGCCTGCTGCGCGTCCGCCAAGCCCCCGCCGGTGACTTCACCGTGCGGGTCGGACAGGAACGGGTCCATCTGTCCGACGAGGAGGTCGCCACGGCACGCGACGCCGCCGTGGCAGCCGTACCGGGGCACAACCCCGCGCGCCAGGTGTTCAAGGAGCTCTTGGTCGACGCCGTCACCGACGCGATGCGGCGAGACATGGGAGCCCTCCTGGAGCAGATCGACGCCGATACCGAAAGGATGACGGGCCTGGACCTCGACCGGTTCACGGGAGCCGCCCAGCGCCGTGCCGAAGGCGCGGCCGACCCGGGGCCGGCCCACGAGCTGGACCTGGACGCCGTCCGAGCCGATCTGCTCGACGACGCCGGCGTCGACCGAGCGGTCGAGGTGTTGTGGCCGCGGCTGGTACCCGGTGACCTCGTGAAGGCGCTCCTGACGGACGCCGGCGCTCTCGCCGAGCGCCTGCCCCGCCTGACCGCGCAGGAGCGGTCCCTTCTGCTGCGCGGTCAGGACGACCCGTGGACCGATGCCGATGTGCCGTTGCTGGACGAGGCGGCGAACCTGGTCGACGGCCCCCCTGAGCGGACGTACGGGCACGTCGTCGTCGACGAGGCGCAGGAACTGACCGACATGCAGTGGCGGATGATCGTCCGCCGCTGCCCGGCAAGGGCGATGACGCTGGTGGGTGACTTCGCCCAGGCAGGCCCGGTCGCGACAGCGCGCGACTGGAGGGAAGCGCTGAGCCCGAACGTCGGGCCGCGGTTCAGACTGCACAACCTGACCGTCAGTTACCGCACCACGCGGGAGATCCTGGAGAGCGTCCGGGACCTGCTCGCGCGGATCGCTCCGGACCAGAAGCCCACACGGTCACTGCGAAGCGGTGAGAGCCCTCGTACCGTGACCACACCTGCGGACGGGTTGGTCACCGCCGTCGTCTCGGAACTCCGCGCCCAGATCACCGCGCACCCGGGCGAGCTTCTGGGAGTGATCTGCGCGGACACCAGGGTGAGCGAGCTGACGGCCCAGGGCGTCGCTCACCACGCGCGCATCGTCCCGGCGTCCGAAGCACGCGGCCTGGAATTCGACGGGGTCGTCGTCATGAACCCCGAGGAGATCATCACGGCCCGCCCCGGTGGGGAAAGGGACTTGTACGTAGCCCTGACCCGGGCCACCAAGCGCCTCTGCACCATCACCGTCCAGCCCGCCTGACGACTCGGCGCACCTGTGTGCCGGCTGGAGAACGGGGCGGGGATGCGAGAAGCCCGTTGTTCTGTGCTCGCGGGTGTGTGGCCGCCCTCGGCGAGGCGTGTTCCGCGCCCGGCCGGAGACGCAAGCCGCGAGCTGAGGCTCGCCCGCTCAGCCCGGGAAGTGACGGTCACTCGGCAACCTTCGCTTGCGCGGCGACCACTGACGAGCAGACTCAGAGTCCTCTCCTGAGTCTCCGAGCTTCTGCGGAACAGCGCACTGTGTGCAAGGAGATCCGTCGTGAGTGACATCAACGAGCCCGGCCTCGCGGACCAGGCGGCCGGCAGGGGGCGGCGCTCGCGCGGTCGCCACCGGAAACGCTGGACCGTGACCGGCCTGCTGTTCGGTGTGTCGGCGGTGCTGGGGCCGTATCTGTTGCTTTCGCAGCCGGAGTCCGAGGCCGCGACGATCGACTCCACGGGCTACTACCGTCTGGTGTCGGTCAACAGCGGCAAGGCGCTGGAGGTGGCGGGGAGTTCAACCGCCGACGGCGCGGCGGTCGTCCAGCGCACCGACAACGGCGCCGCGAACCAGCAGTGGCGGCTGAAGTCCACCGACAGCGGCTACTTCGAACTGGTCAACCGCGAGAGCGGCAAACTGCTGCAGGTCAAGGGCGCTTCGAAGGCGGACAAGGCCTCGGTCGACCAGTCGGCCGGCTCCGGAGCCGCGAACCAGCAGTGGAAGATCACCGACCTGGACGGCGGCGCCATCAAGGTCGTCAACCGGGGCAGCGGCAAGGTGCTGGACGTCAGGGCGCGTTCCACCGCCGACGGCGCGGGGATCATCCAGTACAGGGCGAACGGCGGCGCCAACCAGCAGTGGAAGCTGGCGGCGGTCCCCGGCAGCGACGCTTCGGCGAGCCCCTCACCGTCGGCCACCGCTTCCGCCTCGCCTTCCGCCTCGCCCTCGGTCTCGCCTTCGGCCTCTGCCTCCGCCTCCGCCTCCGCCTCCCCGAGTGCCGACGGCGGCACACTCGCGCAGAAGCTCACCGTCTCCAAGGTGACGCTTCCGGCAGCCTTCGGCTACCAGCAGTCCGGCTACAACCAGCTTCCGGAGTGGACCCGCGTCGACACCCAGGCGGCCCCCGACGGTTCGGTGCGGGTGGCCTGGCCGGCGTCCGACGGCGTCCATGTGACCTCACTGTCACCGGCCCTGGCACGACAGGGCTCCGACACCGTGGTCCCGGACACCGAGGAAGTCAGCGGGCTCGTCGCCCACGACAACGGCTTCGCGCTGCTGACCAGAGTTCCGGACACCAACAAGTGGGGTGACACGGCCGCCGCCCTGATCCGCTACAAGGACGGCTCCGCCCTCTTCAGCAAGAAGCTGACCGGGACCGCCAGCAACGACACCTCTCCCGTGCTGGACGGCGCGCTGAAGTGGAACGGCAGCAAGTACGGCGCCTATTTCGTCGTACACGGCGCGGGCGGCTTCGCCGACGGGCACTACGGCGACAAACTGGCCTACGTCGACGACGCCGGGACCACGAAGTCCGGCGGCTGGGACTGGGGTTGCAGCCACAACGAGGGCATAGCCCTGGCCCCGGCGGCCTCCGGTGACTTCCCCTCCCTCTGCTTCGACGACTGGCGGTCCGGGCTGTTCGTCAGCACCGGGATCAGCGCTCCGGACGACGCCCCCGTCATACAGCGCGAGCAGTGCTGGGCGGGTTACTGCGGAGGCGCGTACCCCGGCAACTCCGGGGACCTGGTGAAGACCTCCACCGGTGGGTACGCCACGGCCTTCGCCGACCGGGGAGCGGCCTCGGCGGTCAAGAACACCGCGGACAGCAGCGGCCGTGGCTGGACCGTCACGCCCAGGACCGACACCCACCAGGTGGCGGTCGCGTTCCTGAAGGACGCCTCGACCCCCGGCAGCGTGGTGACGCTCACCGACGACCCCGGCACCGATCACCGCAACGTCCGCATCACCCCGTACGGCGGGAACCTGCTGGTCTCGTGGGAGAGCGTCGCCGGCGCCACCTGCAAGGACGGCACCTGCACCGGGAGGTTCACCGGCACCCACCTCCAGGTCGTCGACGGCACCGGAACACCGGTCGTGGCGGACCAGGTGGTGGACGCCCGTATCGCCGGAGACATCGCGACCCTGCCGGACGGCAGCCTGGCCTGGGCCTTCGCGTCCTCCACTCCCGACTACAGCTCCGCGATGTCCGGCACCTCCCCGACCACCACGACCCTGTCGATCGCACATCTCACCGACTGAAACGCGGAACTGCGGCTGTCCGCGCAGTCGCAGTAGATACCGCCCTCAGGTTGCCGCCCACCGCCGTCAGGTTGCCGCCGGATTTTTCCCACAGACAGGGCAGAACTTCCTACACCTCGAATTGAGGTGATGTGCGTCACGCCGGAATTGCGCTCGATGATGCCGATTGACTGGTTACCGATGGTAATAACTACGTTTTTTAGGGACCGATCGGGACCTTGCCACCATGAGCGGGTCATTCGGTAGACCTATCGGGGTGATGGTCGAGGTTGCGAAAGGGATGCCTTTGGCCTGGTGACAGGTGTGTGCGAGTGGTCGAAGGAGTGTGGAAACGGCTGGATTTCCAGACTCCCGGGTTCCGGACAAACCCTGGTGTGAACGCCCGACAGCAGCGCGGCCGTTCGTTGCCCGACGCGCTCGGCGCTCCCCATAATGACCGAGCTCTGCAGGGCCAAGGCTGGCGAATGAGCCGTGGGGGCCATTCGCAGACGGTAAACGGATCACTGAGAGAGGCTACGCATGACCAAGCACCGCCAGAAATCGAGCCGCCGGAGGATAGCCGGTGCGGCAGCCGCCGTGTTGGTCGTGGGTGCCGTGGGTATTCCTTCGGTCGCCCAGGCGAGCGACAGCGGGCTGGGCGGCTGGCGCATCGTCTCGTTCTCATGGTGGGGATGGGGCAAGTCGGATGCGGTAGCCGCCCCGACGCCCTCGCGGTCACCCGTCGCGTCCGCAACCGCGTCCCCGACCGCCTCGGGCACCCCCGCCTCCGCCACCACCGCTCCGTCCGCCACCCCGAGCGCCTCTCCCTCCAGCGCCGCCCCGAGCGCGTCACCGTTGGTGTCCAGCAGCCCGACGGCCACGCCCACCGCCGGCACGCTCGACGAGTACACCCCGCCGTCGAGCCCTTCGCCCGCCGCGAGCGCCGACAGCACCCCCAGTGCCTCCGCCGGCACATCGGACTCCGGTCCCACGGATCGTGTGCTGGTCCTCGTCAACGCCGAACGCACAAAGGCCGGTTGCGCGCCGCTGACCGAGAACGCCAAGCTCACCAAGGCCGCTCAGGACCACAGCCAGGACATGGCCGATCACACGAACATGTCCCACACCGGTTCCGACGGTTCGTCCATGAGCGACCGGCTCTCCCGCGTCGGGTACACGTTCAGGTCGGCGGGCGAGAACGTCGCCGCCGGGTACAACACTCCCGAGAGCGTCATGGACGGCTGGATGAACAGCTCCGGTCACCGGGCCAACATCCTCAACTGCGGCTTCAAGGAGATCGGTATCGGCCTGGCCCAGCCGGGCTACTACTGGACCCAGGACTTCGGCTCGGCCGCGTAGCCCCACCCCTGGCGTGTCCGGCCTGCCCCTGCTGGCGACGGACACGATCGGCCCTCGGCTGGAGGACAACCTGCTCGGGCGGACGCGGCGAAACGACACACGCACGACCACTCTCCGCTGAAGCAAATCGCCGAACGAGCGGTCCTGGCCGCACTTACGTCCGTCGCGGCAACGGCCTCACTCACCGTCGGCGCGACGAGCGCGTTCGCGATCAACGAAGGCACGTGCAGCCGGAGAGTGCGACGCCCGGGCTACTCACCGGCGCCGTGGTCGCCGGGCTGCCGGACCCCGTGCACTCACCCCGGGGATTCGTCCGGAGGCGGCTGCTCGACAAGATGCCGCCCGAGCGGGCCGTCGTACCTGCTGTGCAGTCGCCTCCCGCCCCTCGACGCTCCCTGCTGATGGAATGCACCGACTGCGGGGTGCCGGGGCGGGCGGAGGCTCTGCCCGGTGGGCTCTGCCGAGGTTGCCGCAGTCAGGACGATCGGGGCGGGCCAGGAGTGACCGGGCAGGCGACACGCCGCCCCAATCCGACCGTGCGCGCCCTGGCCGCACAGGTGCGCGCCGGGATGCGTGCGACTCGGCGCGCCTGTCTTTCGGCTGGATAGGGCTGCTGAGCGCCGAGGAGGCGCCTTGGGCGACAGGTTCAGGCACCGGTCTCGCCGGTTGCCCCCCTCCTCATGCCCTCAGCCATCTCGCGTAGCTGCCTCACCTGATCGGCAGTGAGGCGTCTGACGAGCCAGAGCAATTCGGC
The DNA here is from genome assembly GCF_054072135.1 of Streptomyces kryoterrae. Lineage (NCBI taxonomy): Bacteria > Bacillati > Actinomycetota > Actinomycetes > Kitasatosporales > Streptomycetaceae > Streptomyces > Streptomyces kryoterrae. The sequence goes on from NZ_CM133358.1 coordinate 4,392,535, forward strand.
GACCTCGGCAGTCTGCGCGGATGGTTGCGGACTTGATTCCTTGACAGGCAGGTTCGTCAGGGATGACAGGACTGGCGCAGGAACACCCAGCACCACCGCGAGAGCCGCCAGGAGATCAGAGTCGAGGTCCTTTTTGCCGCGCCCCACCGCCCCGATGGTCGACGCCGAGAGATGCACTCCGCTCATCAGAGATAGCACCTGGGCGGACTTGATCCAGTTCAAATTGCGTAGGGCAAGCAGTCGTACCAAGAGGCCACCGAATCCCGGTGGGTACTGCTGGTAGAGATGGGGCACGCGGTGTGGTTGGGTTCGCGGCTCTTGCGGAAGAGCACGCGCGTAGTCGCACAGTTGCTTCGTGCCCGACGCGGGAAGTTGCAGTGCGCTGCGCACCAGACGAGGTAGTTCGCCGCCCGCCTGGTCGTCCTGAGGCAGTGCCTCATCAGGGACAGCCACACCGGCGATGAGGAAAACGTCCGGCCTGTGCAGGCTGAGGGCATCTGCGACGGTGTTCAGGAGATCCGGGCCTGGTTTCTCATCGGCAAGCCGCAGGTTCCGAACCGTCTCACGCAGTTCGGGATCCACAGCACCTGCGTCTCCGCCGTCCAGGAGACGGTTCAGCAGTACATCGAAGCTGGGGTACTCCCGGTGCGTCATATCGCCGCCAGTTGCCAGTAGTCGCTCGGTGTCGATCGGACAGCCCACGGGGGCAGTCTCCATGAGACTGCCCCCGGTGGAACCATTACCAGCTCAGAACCCTATTGTCGGCCCCGAGTAATAATCCCAGGCATCGTCGGTGAAGCCCCATCCGTGTCGGCGGAAGGCGGCGCGGGTGACCTCGATGAGCGGCATGAACCCCTCTGTGTCCGCCGGCCGGTAGTGACCGGAGAAGTTGTCGATATGGGAGATCACACCATCCGCGTCGACATCGAAGGTGCCTGCCATGCTCACCGGCTGCCGATCGCCCAGGGAAGTATGCCCAGCGTCCGGGTTCAAGTCGTACATGGAGTTGTTCTCCATGGCACGGACCGACCCGTCCTGTCGGACGATGAAGTGGTACTCGCCTTGCGCGAGGGCCGAGTTGGGCGCGATCCCTGCGTCCGGCGGGAGGGTGCCCTGGTCTGTGTGGTCGACGCCCTCCCGGAACGGCTTCCAGTCCTTCGCCTCGCAGTTGTGGACGAGGACGGATGTGCCGCCCGCAACGACGTAGTACGTGTGCAGGTCACTGACTGTGAGGTTGTGAACCGTCGCCCACAGCGTCGTCCAGCGCTCGACTGCGGTGACCTTCACATACGTGCCAGCGCTCGTGCGCAACAACTCGCCGGGCTTGAGGTCGGTGGCGTGGATCCATGCCTTCAGCTCGGGCACCCAGAACGGGTGGCCGTCCGTCGCGGTCACTGCGGCCGTCTTCGAGCCGCCCTTGCCGTCAACGTCGACGGTGACCTTGACCAGGCGCTTGAAACCTTGGCCCTTGATCTCGGCAGTGACCGTCTCAACGGTTGACTTGCCGGTCTCCGGATCCGTGGCCAGGACCTTGTCGCCGACCTTGACGTCCTTGATCCGCTTGGTGGAACCGTCGGCCATGAGCACGAGCGTGTCCGGCATGAAGCTGTTGCAGGTGGCGCCCTCGCCGTCGGGCGAACCACCACTCGACCCCGAGTCGTCCCGGCCCGAATCGCCCCGCTTGCCACCCGACTTGGATTCCGCCCGGCCCCCGCCGGACGACCCCTTCTGCTGGGAGGTCTTACGAGCCTGGACCTGTGGAGTATTACCCCGCGCGCCCTTCGACCCTGTGTGGGACTTCTTCTTCGCGGCCTCCGCCGCGGCTTTGGCCGCCTCTCTGGCCTTGCGTTTCGCTTCGGCCGCCGCTGCCTCCGCCGCCTTCTTGGCCTTGATCAGCGCTGCTTTGGCTGCCTTCGCCGCCTTGAGGCCGATCTCCGCCGCGGCTTTCGCCACCTTCCAGGCCTTCACCGCGCCCATCGTCGCCTTGAACGCCTTGAACATCTTCTTGCCCTTGGAGAAGACGCTCGTCCACGGAATCGCGTCCATCAGCAGGCTGCCGCACGCCCACAGGTCACCCTGGGAGAAGCAGCCGACCACGTCGTTCCAGCCGATGAACTCCTTGAACACCGCCCATCCGACCGAAAGGATCACGTCGCCGATCGACGTCGACAGGGTGCGCTGGTAGTCCGCAATCTTCGCGTCCAGTGCCGCGATCGATGCGTCGAAGCTCGACGCCGACGACGTCAGACCGGACGGGTCGGAGTGTGTGACCGGATTGTTGTTGGCGTACGAGTAGCCGTTCGCCTGAAGCGGATCGCTCTGGTCAATGACCGGGTCCGCCGAGAGGAAACGGCCCGTCGCCGGGTCGTACTCACGTGCGCCCAGATGCACCAGACCCGCTGCCTTGTCAGCGTCACCTGTAGCGAACGCCGTGCGCGAGCGTGCTGTGACATAGGACGTACGGTCCTCGCCCCACGGGTCCTTCTTCGTGACGCGGACGGCCTGGCCCCCGTCCAACCGGACTTCGGCCAGCGGGGTGCCGTTGTGATCGACCGCTTGGGCGAACAGGTGCTCGCTGGCACCGGACGTGGAGGACGCCTCCCGGAAACGCGTCACCGTCGGGGCCCCCGGGTGACCGTAAGAACGCTCGGCCGAGCGAAGCTTGCCTGACACGGTCAACGAGATGCTCGTGTCAGGCAGGTGCAGCACCGCGCCGGCCGAGGAGCGCTCCAGCACGCGGTTGCCCATGGCGTCGTACACATACGTCGTCTTCGAGGCCGGCTTGAACACCTGGCCCGTCGCCGATGCCGAGCAGGTCGCCAGGACCAGGTCGGTGCTGTTCGCGGTCGACGGGGCGTTCATGCACAGGGTGGTGCCCTTGAGCTTGAGGAGGCCCGTGTCCTGGACCTCCCAGAGCTGCGTCGCCGTGTCCTTGTTGCAGGGCTGGACCTGGACCGCCGCGCCTGCCGCCGCGCTGGTCGGCTGGGCGCAGGCACCCGCGACCACGAACTGTCCGATGGTCGCGCTCTCGACCGTGCCGTTGTTGTCGGCGTCGAGGGCCTTGAGGCGGAAGTTCTGTGCCTTGGACGCGTTGCAGACGTAGATCTGAATGACACCACCGGCCGCGGGGTTGCCACCGGCGAGGTCCAGGCACATGTCGGACGCGCCCAGCCAGGGACCGGAGCCGTCCGGGCCGAAGCCGGTGACCGTCTCGACCTGGCCGTCCCAGGTCCAGGTGAGGCCCTGGGACGTGTCGCCGCCGGTGGAGCGGTTGATGAGGTTGCCCGCCGCGTCGTACGTCTGCGTGGAGCGGGTCTTCACCTCGGCCCCGGCCGAAGTGTGGCTCGTTGCGTCGTACGAGGTCAGGGTGTGCGGCTGGTCGTTCTTGACCGCCGTGTCCTCGCTCTTGCCGTAGTTGTAGGCGGTGGACACGTCGCTCGTGGTCACCCGGGCGCCGGCCGTGGTGAAGGTCGGGTCCGCCTTGTAGACCGTCTTCGACTTGCGGTTGCCCAGCACGTCGTAGTCGTACGACTGCCAGTAACCGTCGTTGTTGGACGAGACGTTGACCTTGCCGTCGGAGTACACCGGCTCGGCCGTCGTCTTGCCGGCGGCCGTGCAGGCGCCGCCGCTCGGCGTGGTCCAGGCGGTCTTCAGCTGGCCCAGCGTGTCGTACGTGAAGCACTGCTGGTCGACGGCGGCCGTGCCGGTCTTGTCGGCGACGGAGAGGATGTTGCCCGAGGGGTCGTAGGCGTAGGCCCGCTTGCTCACCGTGTTGCCGGTGATGCTGGTGTCCGTCGCGTTCTCGCGGACGAGCTTGCTGGTCAACAACTCACCGGTGGACTCGTCGAAGCTGTTGTCCTGCCAGACGCGGTGGCCGACCTCGCCAACCGTGGAGCGCATCACCTGGCCGTAGGGCGAGTAGGACGTGTCGGCGACGTACCAGTCCCGGCCGGAGACGGTGGTGGGGAGTCCGGCCTCGTTGTATCGGGTGATGACCGACTCAGCGGTCAGACCACCAACCTCCGGAGTCGTGTACTTCTCCAGCTGACCGTCGTCGTTGTACGTGTAGTCGTACGTGTAGTTGGTCTTGAAGCCGTCCGCGGTCGTGCCGGAAGTCGTTCCGTCGGGCAGCGTCAATGTCATGGATGTCGGCTGGTAGTCGGCCGTGTAGCCGCCGATCGATGTTTTGTACGCCTTACCACCATCGTTGTAGCGGGTGGCGCTGGCGAGCTGACTCTTGCCGCCGGGCGCCGAGTCGTACGCGAACGACTGGACTGCCGTACCCGAAGTGGAACCCGCCGGGGTGAACTTGATCTCCGAGACTCGGTTGTAACGCTCGTAGCTGTACGAGAGCTTCCCGCCGAGGCCGTCGGTCGCCGTGCCCACGCGGCCGTAGGCGTCGTAGTCGGTGTGCGTAGCCCCGGTGTCCGGGTCCGTGGCATCCGTGACACGGCCGAGCGCGTCGTACGTCCACGTCCGGGTGTGGCCGACCTCGTCCGTGGACCTGAACATGTCTCCGCGCACGTCGTACTCGTACGTGGTGGAGATCGCGCCGGCCTCGGTCAGCGTCGTGTCGCTGTACGTGTCCTGCTGGACCGTGCGGCCCAGGGCGTCCGTCCACACCCGGGAGCCGGGGGTGCCCTTCGGCTGGCGGACGATCGTGTAGTCGAGGCCGTACTCGTAGCGGGTGCGGCGGTCCGTGGTCTGCACCGTCGCGTTGCCGTCGGCGGCCGGGGAGCCCGTCTGCGGGAAGGAGTGGTGGACGGGCGTGACGGTCAGGACGCGGCCCAGGCCGTCGTACGTGTAGGTGGTGGCGTTGGGAACGAGGGACTCGGAGACGGGGACGATCAGGTCGGTGCCGGGGTCGCCCGCCATGTAGTAGGCGTTGCGGGTGAAGCTGACCTGGCCGGCCGCGTTGTGGAAGGTGTCGGTGATCAGCTTGCCGCCGCCCACCGCCGGGGTCTGGGACTGGCGTTCGCGGCCCAGGCCGTCGTAGATCGCGGTGGACGCGGTGTACACGCCGTCGCCGGAGGCGCTGGTCGGGTTGTCCTGGAGCGACTCGGTGACCACGGACACCGGCTTGCCGTCGACCGTGTTGTACGTGTACTTCGCGTCGGGGTCGTCCGTGCCGGACTGGGTCGGGCCCCAGGCCGCCGTGGTGCGGCCCAGCGGGTCGTACGCGAACGACGTCACCCGGTTGTTGGCGTCCTTCGAGGTCAGGGTCGCGCCACGGCCGGGCTCCACGGTCGTGGTCGAGACGAGCCCCGTCTCCGCGCCGGCGCTGTCGAGCTTGGTGCCCTGGACCGTCCTGATCTCGTAGACCTGGCCGGAGTCAGGCGTGTAGGTCGTGAGGTTGGTCAGCCCGCTCGGGTCCACCACCTTGGTGACGCGGCCGAAGTCGTCGTACGTCGTCCGCGACTCGGGGTTGGTGGTCTCCCAGCCCGTGCCCGCTCCCGTGGGCGTCTGGGTAAGGGTCGACTGCCCCTTGGTGGGCGTCGCCCCCAGTTCGGTGGAGCCGTCGTAGTAGACGCGCGAGCCGCTGACCAGTGTCGTGGCCGTGGCCGACGACAGTGCCGTCGAGCAGGTGCTCGTGCCGGTCGTCGTGATCGTCTGGGTGACCAGGCCGATCAGGTAAACACTGTCCGTGCCACCGGAGTTGTTGTTCACGTACGACGTGCGGGTGCACGTGTCGTCGGTGGTCTTCGCCTTGTCGCCGTACTCGCGGACGACGGTCGGCAGACCGTCCGCGTCGTAGTCGGTCTGCGTCTCCACCGTGCGCAGCGTCGCGGAGTCGCCGGGGCGGGTGCCCGAGGACTTGGTGATCGTCTGCACCTTGCCGAGCGTCACCCGCTCGGACACCACATCCGGACCGTCCGTCCGGTCACGGGTGGCCAACCGCACTGGCGCATTGGGGTAGTTGACCGTGCGGGACAGCCAGCCCGACGATGTGACGGCGTTGGAGTCGGGGTACGTCAGCGACTCCGCGACCATGCCCGCGTACGCCTTGCGGTCGTCCGCGATGTCCGCGCCGGTGATGTCCTTGAACTTGAAGGAGCGCTTGACGTCGTCCTTCGGGTTCGTCGGTGTGTCGTCCTTCAGGACGTCGTCGCCCATGCCCCGGAAGTAGCGGGTGACCGACTTGGAGGCGACGCTGCCGTCAGGGGCCGACGGGACGCCGGAGATGGTCGTGATGACCGGGTAGCCGCGCCAGTCGTCCCAGGTGCGGGTCTTCGGGCGGGAGAACTCCGCCTGGTTCTTGGCCCACAGGGCACCGACCGTCTTGTCGGAGGTGTCCGTCTCGTACTCGTACGTCGTCGTGACGTCCGTCGCGTCCGCCAGCTGCGGATACTCGGTGATCGACCCGACCACGTACTTGTGGAACCAGGAGATCCGTTTGTCGGTCAGCTCGCCGTCCGCGTGCCAGTAGGCCGGGTAGCAGCGCAGCGTGTTCTTGTCGACCTCGGGGAAGTTCTCGCCGGTCGCGCAGGCGCCGTCCGGTGCCAGGTACGTGACGTGCGTCCGGCCTCCGTACTCGGAGACCACGTCCTGGATGCGCAGGCGGCCGAAGAGGGGGTCCGTGTCGCCCGACGCCTTCTTCACGCGGTTGGGCAGGACGAGCTTGTTGCGGCCGAAGATCACCGGGTTCAGGCGGTCGGTCGAACCGTCGACCGCGTAACCGGTACGGGTGATCGACTCCAGCCAGAGGGCCGTGTATTCGCCGGTCAGGCCCCACGGGAACGACTGGGCCAGGCTCCAGGAGTCCACCTTCGAGAGGGCGGTGGTGCCGTACGTCGAGTCGTCGATGCCGCAGGCGTTGCGGGCACCCGTGTCGTCGGCCGAGTTGTACTCGGTGAGCTTGACGCCCTGCTGGCGCTGGGCGCACGCCGTCACCGTCGCCAGGCGCTTGCGCGACCAGAACGTGGGGGCGTACGTCGAGCACTTCGCGTTCGTCTTGCAGGCCAGGTCCGCCGGGGTGTCGAACCACGGGCGGGTCAGGTACGACTGCTTGGAGTCGAAGCTCGTGTTGGAGCAGTCCCAGGTGTTGTCGCCGTCCTTCTCGAAGCAGCGCTCCTGGGCGGTGAACTTCATGCGGCCCAGCGGCTCGGCGGAGAAGAGGGTGTTCGCGCGCTGGCCGTAGTCGATGCGGGTCAGGTAGCCGGCCCGGTCGTAGGCGACCGCCTTGGCTTCCTTGTTGTTCTTCGCGTAGGCGTTGGTCTCCTTGTCCCACCACAGCGACATCGCGTTGCCGTTGAGGTCGACCACGTAGTCGAGCTGGAAGCGCCAGCCCTGGTCGCAGAAGGAGTCCTCGAACTTCGTCGCGTAGCAGGGGTCCGCGGGGATGTTCTTCGCGGCGTCACCGGGGTGGTTGCCCGCGACCGGCACGTTCAGGACCGAGTCGGTCTCCTCCTTGCCGGACGTCCAGCCCGGCAGGCGGTTCATGCCGAAGTAGTACTGGGTGCCGTCGCTGGTGGTGACCCGCCAGAACTCCCCGTTGTTGTCACCGTTGTTGGAGCTGGAGATGCCGGTGATGCGGGTGTAGTCGGCCGAAGTCAGCAGCTCCACGCGGGTGTTGTCGCCGCGGGAGGTCTTCCACGTGCCGTCGGCGTCGCTCTTCACCAGTTCGGTGGTCGTGCCGTTCAGCGTCAGCACCGCGTTGTTGGAGCCCCAGCACTGGTCGCCGGTGAAGTGGCCCTTGTTGTTCGCACCCGAGGTGTCCGCCGCGCAGCCCACGAAGGTACGGGTGATCGCACCCGGGTTGTAGTCCCAGCCCTCGCCGATCCAGGAGACCTGGTTGTTGGTGCCGGACGTACGCCCGTCGGAGGACTGCGAGTTGTAGCTCAGCGTCACGTTCGGCGTCGGGCCCGAAGGCGCCTCCGGACCGGCCATCGTGTAGGCGTACGTGAAGGCGCCCGACGAGCCGCCCTGCGACCAGGTGCCCGCCGAGGACAGCGGGGTCGCGGCGAAGTCGCCGCCCGCGCCCGCGCCGTAGGAGGTGCCGACCAGCAGGCCGCCCGCGGAGTCGGCCACCTGCTGCACGCCGGTCCGGGCGTCGCCGTGCCAGACGGCGGAGTCGACGGAGCCCTTGTCGGTGCTCACGGCCGTGGAGGTGCTGGTGGACGTGGCCGTGGACACCGAGGCCAGGGCGGCGGTGTCCACGGTCAGGTTGAGCAGGGTCTCCTGGATGTCCTTGCTGGTGGCGGTGGAGTCGGACGTCTCGTCGGTCGCGGTGTCCTCACCGGGGTCCGCCTCCGAGCCGGAGTCGTCGCCGCCCGCGTCGACCGAGACGGTCACCTCGTCGGTGGTGCGCTCGACCTCGGTGGTCACCGGGACGCCCGTGGAGCACTCCTCCAGCTCCGGCGTCGTCGCGTAGCAGGCCGGCATCAGGGCGAAGGACAGGCGGTCCAGCCACTGCGCGCTGTACGTCTCGGCGAAGCGGGTCGCGTCGATCTGGATGACCGCGTTGCCGGTGGCGGCGTCGGGGGCGTCGACCTGGAGCATGACGCCCTGCGTACCGGCGGCCACCGCGTCGGCCTCGGGCTTGACCGAGACGTTCCAGGCACCTTCGAGGGAGTCGGCCTGGGCCTGCGTCGCGTCGTCGGGTGCGGTCACACCGACGGTCAGCGTGCCGTCGGTGGAGGCGGCGACCGGCTTGGGCGGGCCGCCCGCGGTCACGTCGGCGACCGGGGCGGTCACGTCGACGGCTGCGGGGACCTGGACCACGGCTGCCGGGGCGTAGTCGGTCAGCTTCTCCAGCGCGGGCGCTTCGAGTTGCTCCAGCTTGTCGGTCTTGGTCTCGTCGACCGGGACGGCGTCCGTCGCCTGGAGCTCGTCCAGCTCGACCGTCGTACGGGCGTCGTTGTCGGGGCCGAACGCCACGGCGCCCTGCAACGAGGTGACGTTGAGGGCGAGGAAAACGGCGGCGACGACTCCGAGTCGCGCTCTTCGGCGGAACAACCGATCACGTGGTGATCTCTCCGTCAGCCAACCTCTGCCGCACCACGACAAGCCCCCACGCATGGCGGACCGACCTCTCCCCGTTTCCCCGTATCACCGTGTGCCGCAGCCATCCGGAAAACGTTCCGAGTGATGGCACACGGTGATCAATGACGGGATGAAATTCGCGCGTCGTAAAGATCCGCGTCAAGGCTGGATAAGTTTGTGTTAGCTATGTCACGCGCCAAATTCAGACAAAGAACGGCAAAGAATCTCCGTAGCCCGCAGTCACTTACGCCCCTCCTACTTCTCGGCTTCACAGGGGTGTTGATCTCGCCGGGGTGGCTTGCACATACTCCACACGTCCAACACGGGGGGTCGTGCGTTCAAGCGAGGCCCAAGGACAACGGGAGAAGGGTCCCTTGAGCGACCACGAAAGTCATGACGTTCCATCAACGCCCCCTGGCAGACGGGGAGTTCGACGCGGCGTCGCCGCAGCGGTCGCGCTCGCGCTGCTGGCCGGCGGTGCCACGGTCCTGGCCCTGAGCGACGACGGGCCGGCCACGGAGAGGTCGCCCGCCGCGGGCGCGAAGGCCAAGGCGGCGAAGAGCGAGGTCAGCGCCGAGGACACGGCTCAGAAGAAGGCTCGCAGGACCGGCAAGAAGGTCGAAGTGGCCGCTCTGACCGACGAGTTCTCCCAGACCTTCGCCAATCCCGACGGCTCCTTCACGTACACGGCCTCCGTCGCGCCGGTGCGGGCGAAGAACGCCCGCGGGAAGTGGGCGCCGGTCGATGTCTCGCTGCGGGAGGGAGAGGCCGGCTGGTCCACCGTCAACAGCCCCTATCCCGTGACCTTCGCGTCGGGGGACCCGGACTACAGCCCCGCCGCAGGCAAATCGAAGGCAAAAAACGCGGGCTTCTCCGGTAAAGCCACAACCAATCACGCGATCTTCGCAACCTCCACCCGAGAGAACACCGCGCATTCCTCAGGTGAATCACAGGTCAACGGCACGCGTTCCGCCGACACCGTCGCCGATGCCGCCGAGAACGCCTGGACGCCGCTCCTGACGATGTCCGCCGAGGGTCACGAGATCCAGGTCGAGTGGCCCGGCGGGCTCCCCGAGCCGGTCGTCGAGGACAACAGGGCGCTGTACGAGAACGTACTGCCGGACGTGGACCTGATGCTGACCGCGCGGGACACCGGGTACACCCATGTCCTGGTCATCCACACCCCCGAGGCCGCCGCCGCGCTGGCCGCCGACCCGCCCCGCTACCGCTTCACCTCGCCCACCCTCGCCTTCTCCCTCGACCCGTCCGACGACGTCGTGCACGGCAAGGACAAGGACGGCAACGAGATCACCGTCTCCCCCACCCCGTTCCTCTGGGACTCGGCGGGCACGCACGACACCGACACCCCGGCCGCCGACCCGGACGCCGCCGTCGGCAGCAACGAGGACGCCGAGGACGTCGAGACCTGGACCTCGGAGGCGGACAAGTCCGCCGAGGCCGACCCGGAGGACGGCACCGGCGGTTCCGGGAGTTCGTCGGACGACTCCGACTCCCGGCTCGACGGCGCGGACGCCGACCCCGCCGCCTACGCCCTCCCGGCCGCCGCGGCGAACGAGACCCTCGCGCTGCCCGCCGTGAACGGGCCCGGCGAGGGCGCGCACGCCACCACCGCGGGGGCCGCCCTGAACCAGGTCAGCCGCGTCCTGACCATCGACCCGCCGAGCGGGTACCTCGACGGGACCGGCGCCAAGGCCCCGGTGTACCCGCTGTTCCTGGACCCGTCCACCACCGCGACCCGGTCCAACTGGACCACCGTCTACAAGAAGTACCCCAGCTCCAGCTTCTACGACGGCGCCAACTACAACCAGGACACCAAGGAAGCCCGCGTCGGCTTCGAGCGGGACACCTGGGGCACCGCGCGGTCCCTCTTCAAGCTCAAGCTCCAGAAGAACATCAAGGACGCCGACGTCTCCAGCGCCACCCTGAAGGTCCTGGAGACCCACTCCTGGTCGTGCAGCAAGCGCACGATGCAGGTGTGGCGCACCGGCAACTTCTCCAGCTCCACCACCTGGAACAAGCAGCCCAGCTGGAGCCGGAAGATCACCTCGAAGTCGTTCGCGTACGGCTGGAAGTCGAACAGCTCCTGCCCCGACACGCACGTCAACTTCACCGTGACCTCGCTGGCCCAGGAGGCCGCGGACAACGCCTGGACCTCCTTCAACATCGGCCTGGTGGCCTCGACCTCCTCGTCCGCGCCGACCACCTCGTCGTCGACCCTGGAGACGGACACGTACTCCTGGAAGAAGTTCAAGGCCGAGGGCGAGGGCTCGCCGTCGGTGGCCATCACCTACAACCGCAAGCCCGGCCTGCCGACCTCCGTCACCATGAGCCCCGGCTCCTGCGACACCAGCGCGTCGCCCTACATCAACCTGGGCAAGACCGTCCCGACGATCAGCGCCAAGGCCACCGACCCCGACAGCGACCTCGCCAAGCTGGAGTTCGAGGTCTGGCGCGAGGGGTCGTACGACGCCACCCACAAGTACTTCTCCGACGCGGCGGACGACGGCGAGACCGCCTCGGTCAAGCTCAGCTCCGACAAGTTCACGCTGTCCAACGGCAGCAACTACGTGTGGCGGGTGCGTTCCTGGGACGCGAAGGTCAGCAGCGCCTGGTCGCCCACCAGCGGCTCCGGGTTCTGCCGCTTCCACTACGATGCCGACCTCCCCGACTCGCCCACCAACGTCACCTCGGTCCAGTTCCCCGCCGACACCGTCAACGACAGCGACGGCGACGTCTGGTCCACGGTCAAGTTCGGTACCGCCGGTGACTTCACCTTCACCAAGGGTGCCGACGCCGACATCGTGAAGTTCGTCTTCTCGATCAACAACACCACCTACGACCACTACGCCTGCGCGGGCACCAAGCAGGGCACGGGCGCTGCCACCTGCACCACCGTCATCACCTCGACGGAGAACTACACGGGGATGCAACCCCCCGCCGCCGGCCCCAACACCCTCTACGTCAAGGCCGTCGACTCGTCGGGCAACATCTCCCCCAACCCGTACAAGCACTCCTTCTACGTCACCCCGCGCCCGACGGCCGACAGCGCGGGCGACCTCAACGGTGACGGTTCCCCCGACTACGGGCACGTCACCGCCGCCGGGAACCTGTGGATCAACACGACGGACCAGAACGGCAAGTGGATCGTCAGCTCCTGGGGCCAGCACGACAACGGCACACTGCTGCGGGACGCCGGCACCGCCCCGCACATCTGGAACGGCGACAGCACGGCCCCCGCGTACTCGCTGGTGACCCACAACGGCGACTTCGCGCCCGGCGACGGTGTCACCGACTGGGTGATCCGTACGCCCGACAACCGGCTCTTCATCTACCCCGGTGACGGCTACGGCGCCATCAACGTCAGGGAACGCGTCGAGGTACGGCTGCCCGCCAACATGCCGGCCCCGTCCACCTGGTCCGAGATGAAGGCGGCCGGCGACCTCACCGGCGACGGCCGGCCCGAGCTGTTCGTCGCGGGTGGCGTGGGCGGCGGCGAGCTGTGGATCCTCTCCGGCTACACGGGCGGCGCCTTCACCACCGCCACCCAGCACACCACCACCTCCTGGGAGGGCCGGGACTTCGTGGCCATCGCCGACTACAACGGCGACAAGGCGATGGACATGACGTACCGGACCGCTTCGGGCAACATCGTGCTGCGCAAGGGCATCCTCGGCAGCGACGGGGTGAGCACGGTCCTCAGCAGCCTCGGCACGTCGGGCGGCAGCCTGGACGGCGACACCGTCTACGGCGCCACCAGCTTCACCCCCGCCGCCTACCCGCTGCTCTACGGCAGTCCGGACATCTCCGGCGACGGCATCCCCGACATGCTGGCGACGAACACCGCCGGCGCCCTGCTCCTGTTCGCGGGCACCGCCACCGCCAACGACACGTCCCCGGACACGCTGGACGCCGACGGTTGGACGACGGTGAAGCGACTGGGCTGACCCCGCAGGCGCACCACGACAGTGGGGCCCTTCCGTCCGGTACCGGACGGAAGGGCCCCACTGTCGTTGGTCAGGCCGTCCCAGGTCGGGCCGACGCGGGTCAGGCGGCCGGTTTCAGCGTCGCCGGCGCTGTTGTCGCCGACGCCTCGCCCTTCGCCAGCGGCCACTCCTTGTGGAGTTCACCCAGCGGGATCCGATGCTGGAAGACCGGCGTGCCGAAGATGGTCAGCTGGATCTGGAGGGCGCCGGAGAGGTCGAGGCCCCCGTACAGGGCCCACTTGCCGCTCGCCGAGCCCGTGCCGTCGCTCGATCCTCCCGCCGAGGCGTCCGCCTCCACGCGGAGGTACGGGGCGAGGTCGGCGCTGACGCCGACGGTGCCGTACAGACCGATCGAGGCCTCGGCGCCCAGGGACGCCTTGACGTCGCCCGTCGCCGTGACGTCGACGTCCAGCGGCGTGCCGGTCATCTCGGACTCGCTGACCGCCTTCCAGCCCTTGCTCCAGGAGAAGGTGCCGCCCACGCGGAAGTCGCCCTTGAGGTCCTGCTCGACGTCGACGGTCACCTTGCCGTCGGCGTCGACCTGGAAGTAGCAGACCAGGTCGAGGTTGACGACGATCGGGACCGGGCCCGCGTAGATGACGGGGTCGGAGTGGAGCTTCGCGAAGGGGACGCGCAGGGGCTTGCCGTCGGTCGTGGTGGTCCCGGCCGCACGGCCCTTCAGGGACCACTTCGAGGCCCAGTCACCGGTCAGGCCGAGGAACGCGCCGCCGGGCGCGGAGCCCGTCCCGCTGCCGGAACCGTCGTACGAGAAGGCGACCTCGGGCGCGAGCTGCACGAAACCCCGCACCGAGGCCGACGCCGAGGCGGGAGCGCCCTCGGCCGTGGCGATGGCGGCGCCCACGTCGATACGCAGGCTGCCCAGCGGGAGCCTGGCGCCCTCGGGGCCGAAGGTCAGGTCGCCGGTCTTCGCCCAGGAGACCTTCACGCCCTCGACGAGCGGGTCGACCTCGATGGCCGACGGGTCGACCGGAACATCGCCCTCGGCCTTGCTCTCACCGAGGACGGAGCTGAGCTCGGCGGACTTGGTGACCACCTCGGTACCGCCGTCCGCGGCGTCACCGACGACCTCGGTCACCTCGGCCAGCAGACCGTCGGGCGCACCGGGAGCGGGCGCGCTGGCGATGACGTCACCGACGGCAACGGGCGCGGCGGGAGCGGCAGTTGTCTCCGACGCGGAGGGTGAGGCGGAGGAGGGGGCGGAGGACGCCGGGAAGGAGGAGCCGGGGGAGGCGGACGGTGTCTTCGTGCCGCCGGCGGGCGCGGTGACCGACTTCGCGGTGATGACCGCCCGGCCGCTCTTCTTGTCGTAGGAGGCGACCTTGAGCGACGACTTCCGCGCCCCGGCACCCTCCTTCGCCGCTCCCTGGGTTGCCACGGCCGTGGGGGCCGTTTTGTCCAACGGGGCTTGTACGACAGCGAGTTGGTCCGGCGTGTTGGCGGCGGCGGGTATCTCGGCCGCAGCCGCACCCGCGCTGTCCGCCTCGGTCGACGAGCTTGCGGAACAGCCCGTGGTGAGCAGGGCCGCGACGGTGACCGATGCCAGCAGGGCATGTCTGGTGAGCTTGTGCACGCGTGGGGGTCCTCGGGATCGAGTTGATCGAATGACGGGACGGGGCACGGGGGTTGAGCCAGGAATCGAGCGCGAACGGTTACCCCTCAGTAGCCACGCATGAGCATGCCAGTCCCACGCACCCCCGGGGCACGCTTCCTTTACTTTCTTCACCTCACGATTCCGTGATGTGGATCACTACACGGTTTACGCCCGGCTCACTGCCCGGCTCACTGTTCGCCGTCCAGCCGGTACTGCTCGGACTGCACGAGGTACATCCGCCGGAAAAGCCCCGGTCCGTCACCGTCGGGCCTCAACAGGTCCTCGAACGTGCCGTGTTCGGCGACCCGGCCGCGCTCCAGGACGTAGATCTCGTCCGCGTGCCGGACGCTGTGCAGGCGGTGGGTGATCAGGATGATCGTCTGGCCCGCCGCGGCGAGGCTGCGGATCTGGTCGAAGACACGCTGCTCGGTCTCCGCGTCCAGGGCGCTGGTCGGTTCGTCGACGACGAGGATACGGGCGTCGCGGTGCCGGGCGCGGGCGATACCGAGGCGCTGCCACTGGCCGCCGGAGATCTGGTGGCCGCCCTTGTAACCACGGGCGAGGAGGGTGTCCCACCCCCGTGGCAGGGCGGCGATGGTCTCGTCGGCGCCCGCGTACTCGGCGGCGGCGTGCAGGAGTTCGTCCTCGTGCGGGGCGTCGGGCCGGCCGATGGCGATGTTGACGCGGGCGGTGAACGGCCACCGGTAGAAGTCCTGGGCGACGACCGCGATCCGGTCGAAGAGGTCGCCTCGGTCGAGTTCGGTGGAGTCGACTCCGTCCCAGAGGATGCGGCCGGCGTCGGGCGCGTACAGCCCGCACAGCAGCTTGGCGAGCGTGCTCTTTCCGCTGCCGTTGTTGCCGACCAGCGCGACGATCCGGCCGGTGGGGATGGTGACGTTCACCGCGTCGAGCGCGGGTTCGGTGTCCGTGCCCGGGTAGGTGAAGGAGACGTTCTCGAAGCGGACGGCGTCCACGTGGGCGGGCAGCGGGCGGCCGGTCTCCGGGATGAGCCGGCGGTCCGCCTCCTGGCACAGCCGCTCCAGGTCGGCGACGAACAGGCTCTCCTCGTACAGGTAGTTGAGCTGGACGACCAGTGCCTCCAGGTTGGCGGACCCGGTCCGGATGGCGATGACCGCCGTACCGGCGACGGCCAGATCCATGGCCCCCGTCCACAGCAGCAGCCCGAGCACGCCGTACGCGCCGGCCGTCGCGATGCCCGTCCACCCGGAGGCGATCAGCCCGGTACGGGCGGCCAGCGAGGCGAGCCGGGTCTGTTCCCGCTCGCCCGTCTCGGCCATGGTCCGGAAGTGCCGCAGCAGAAACGGCCCGATGTTGTGCACCCGCACCTCGGAAGCGGCCTGCGTGTCGATCAGCAGCCGCCCCAACAGCTGCCCCGCGCGGGCGTGTTGGACCCAGGTGTGGAAGGAGACGTACCGCCGGCGGGCGATGGTCAGCGCACTCCAGGCGCTGGGCAGCGTCATCAGCGCGAGGAGCGGGAGGAGGGCCGGATGCAGCACGGTGAGCACACCGGCGGCAGCGGCCAGCGCGATGCTCGCCGTCATGACGGACGTGCAGAAGCGGATCATGCGCCGCGCGGACTCGGCGCCGTACTGGGCGGAGTCGAGCAGTTTGTGGAACTCCTCGTCCTCCACGGCGGCCAACTCGACCCGGGCCACCCGCTCCAGGTACTCCTCGGTCGCCACCCGGAACACCTTGGGCTCCAGCCGCCCGGTACCGGCCGTCGAAGCGGACCTCAGCAGCGCGCCGACGAGCGCGGTGACCGCGACGACGACCAGCGCCGGTACGGCGTCCCGCAGCCGGTCGGTGGTGTGCCCGCCCCCGAGCAGCTGGGTGAGCACCCGGTTGACGGCCACGAGCCCGACCGCCTGCGCCGCTCCCCCGCCCAACTCGGCGATCGCCACCCGGCGCAGGGCGCGGGGGTCGGCCCGGTGGGCGAGCCGGATGGTGGCGCCGATCAGGCGGGGCATCCGCGCGACCATGGTCCGCAGCCCCAGTTCCAGAAACGAACCCTGATGCTGGTTCCACCCCATGTCGTACCGCAACGGCCCCCCGAACAGCAGCCGTTCGGACTCGGAGACACCGTCCTCGGCGCCCTCCTCCCCCACGGCTTTCCCTTTGGCCGCCTTCTCCGCCTGCTCCGCCTTCTCGGCCTGCTCCGTCTGCTCCGCCTTCTTCGTACGTTCGTCACGCGTCGTCATCCGAGTGAGTCCCCCTTGGCAGGCCGGTCGAGCCGCGCATGTCCTGGCCTGTTCTTCCCGCGCGCGGAATTCCTCACCCGGTCCGGGGACCGCCAGGGGTCACGTACCGGAGTGCGACCGCTGCGCCGGGCTCCAACCCGCGCCCTCGCGTTCACCTCCAACGCGCCCCTCCCGGCACCCAGCCGCGACCAGCCCCACCGTCACGCACACCGACCCCGCCGCCATGACCGTCATCGCCGCACCGGGGGAGGTGAGTTGGGCGATCGTGCCCGCCAGGGCCGCGCTCACGCCCTGCATGGTGAGCAGCCCGGCGGAGTGCAACCCGAGGGCATGGCCGGAGAGTTCGGGCGGGGTGAGGGACATCAGGCGTTCCTGCTGGACCAGGCTCGCGCCGTAGCCGACCGAGGCCACGCAGACCGTCACGGCCGCAGCCCACACCCCGGGGCCCAGGGCGAACACCAGATTCGGCACCGCCAGCAACAGCAGGAGCGGTACGGCCAGTCGGCGGCGCAGCCGGGGTGGTACGAACCGGCCGATCGTCACGTCCCCGATGAACATGCCCAGGGCCGCGCAGGCGAAGAGGACGCCCGCGGAGCCGGGGTCGTAGGACACGTACAGGGACTCGACGCCCACGACCATCCCGTTGGGGATCCAGAGGCCCAGATAGGTGAGCCGGCGCGGACGGGCCGACCACAACCGGGCGTTCGTACGCCAGGTCCGGCCGATGGACGGGCGGCCGGAGAGGCGGGGCGGGCGGCCGGTCAGGCCCAGGCGGGTCACCAGCGCGCCCGCCAGGTAGAGAGCCGCCGAGGTGAGGAGTGTGGTGCCGGGGGAGAGGGCCGTCACCATGACCCCGCCCGCCGCGAAGCCGGCGATCTGCATCAGCCCGTTCGACATGTTGAAGAGCGAACGCCCCAGCAGATAGCCCTCCTTGGCCAGGATCTCGTTGAGCAGGCCCCAGCCGACGCCCGCCCCCAGCGACGCGGTCAGCCCCAGGACGAACAGCAGGGCGAAGACCGCCCCGATCGGCAGACCCGGGATCGCCATCGCCGCCATGCCGAGCGCGAACGCCAGCGCGATGCCCGTCAGGGTCGCGCGCGGGGGCAGGCGGTCGGCGGCCGAGAGGAGGGTCGTCGCGCCCACCACCTGGGCGAGCTGCGGGCCGAACATGCTCAGGGCGGAGAGCAGGGGGGAGCCCGTGGCGCGGTAGGTGAGGGTGGCGAGGGCCAGCCCGCCGATCGTCGAGGCGGCGGATCTGAGCGCCGTGGCGAGGAAGAGCGGCGTGAACTCGCGGGTGCGGAAGAGGGCGGAGTAGCTGGGCATGCGGGAAGTCTGCGAGGGGCGCAGGAACCCCGTTATTGTTTCGCACACACGCGAAACATCAGGCGCGTTCCCCACCGACGGAGGTACGGGCATGGGCTGGTGGCAGGTGAACGCCGACACCCTCGCCCGCAGCCGGTTCGTCATATCGCCCCTCGCCGAGACCTTCGCGAGCCTCCGGCTGCTGCACACCGGGACTGCCACGCACCCCGGCGAGCGCACCTGGCTGACCGCTCACCTCCCCGCGTACCGCCACCGTCTCGCGCAGGACCCGACGACCGCCCTCCTCGTCCGCGTCGGCCTCGGCCGCGACTGGATCGCCGACTTCCTGACCCCCACCCCCCGGTACGACGAGACGTTCGAGGAGGCCGTCGCGCGAGTCCGGACGGTCGCCCCCGCCCTCGCCCGCGACCACCTCACCCGCTCCTGCCCCGGCCCACTGCCCGCCGCCCTCACCGACCGGGACGACCTCCCGGAACGCGCCGCCGATCTCCTCACGTACGTGTGGGAGGAAGCCGTACGCCCGTACTGGGACCGGCGCCGGCGCGTTCTCGAAGCCGATGTGGTCGCGCGGACCGCGCAGGTCAGTCAGGGCGGCTGGGCCGCGGTGCTGGACGCGCTGCGGCCGGGCACCCGCTGGCTCGGCGGCAACCGGCTCCAGGTGAACCTGCACGAGTACCCGCCCCGCGAGATCTCCGGCGCCGAGCTGGTCTTCGTACCCGTGACACCGAAGGCCGGGTGGGTGGCGTGGGAGGAGTCGGAGCGGTACGCCGTCGTCTACCCGTGCGTGGGAGCCCTGGCAGGGCGGGACGGTCGTCGTGGGAGCGCGTCCGCCGCCCTCGGGGCGCTCCTCGGACCGGCCCGGGCCGCCGTGCTCGTCCTCCTCGACTCGCCGCACAGCACCACCCAGCTGACCGCCGTGACCGGGCAGACGCTCGGCTCGGTCGGGCGGCACCTGCGGGTGCTGCTGGACGCGGGGCTGGTGGAGCGGCGGCGGGCGGGGCGGTCGGTGCTGTACTCGCGTACGGCGGCCGGTGAGGTCTTGGTCACGGCTTCGGGGGCGGGAGCCGGGACCGACACCTACCGGAGTTAGCATCCGCTTATGACCACTGATGCCACTTCCTCCCCCGTCGACTCCCCCCTCAATGTCGAGATCGGTGCCCTCACGGGCGGTTCCGCGGACCTCGCCCAGTACGCGGGCAAGGCCGTCCTCATCGTCAACGTCGCCTCCAAGTGCGGGCTGACCCCGCAGTACGCGGGGCTGGAGAAGCTTCAGGCGCGGTACGCCGACAAGGGCTTCACCGTCCTCGGGGTGCCCTGCAACCAGTTCCTCGGCCAGGAGCCCGGCAGCTCCGAGGAGATCGCCGAGTTCTGCTCGGCGACGTACGGCGTGACCTTCCCGATGACCGAGAAGGTCGAGGTCAACGGGGACGCCCGGCACACCCTGTACGACCGTCTGGTGGGCTTCGCCGACGGCGAGGGCCACACCGGTGACATCCGCTGGAACTTCGAGAAGTTCCTCATCGGCCGCGACGGCCAGGTCGTCGCCCGCTTCTCCCCGCAGACCGAGCCGGAGACGGACGAGCTGGTGGGCGCGGTGGAGAAGGCCATCGGCTGACCCCGTCGATTCCGTGTTTGCGTAGTTCCGTCGGTTGACCTTGCCCCTGGGGCAGGGGTGAGTGTCCTGTGTCACCGGGCCGACCGTGCCCGGTGACGGAGGATGCCGGGGTGGACGGCTACGAGAACGACGACCTGCTCACCATCGGCGCGTTCGCCGCGCGGGCCCGGCTCTCGCCCAAGGCCCTGCGGCTGTACGACCGGCTCGGGCTGCTCGCCCCCGCGCACGTCGACGAGGTGAGCGGCTACCGCTACTACCGCACCGACCAGACCGAACGCGCCCGCCTGGTGGCCCTGCTCCGGCAGCTGGACATGCCACTCGCCCTCATCGGCGAGCTGGTGGCCCTGGTCGAGCTGGACGGGACGGCCGCCGCCGAGCGGCTCACCGCCTACTGGGCGGACGTCGAGGCGCGGATCGCGGGCCAGCGCACACTCGCCGGATACCTCCGTGGACGACTGTCAGGGAGGAGCTCCGAGATGGAAGAGCTGTACGGGAAGTTCGTGGTCGAGACCGTGGACGTACCCGAGCGGGTGGTACTGACGGAGACACGGCACACTCTCGCGGATGAGTTGCCCGCGTGGATCGGGGCGTCGCTGGGGCGCCTGGAGGCGGGCGCCCGGGAGTGCGGGGGTGTGACTGCGGCGCCGTTCGTCGTCTACCACTCCGAGGTGTCCATGGAGAGCGACGGTCCGGCCGAGTCGTGCGTCCCGGTCGCCGACGAGGCCGCCGCGCGGGCCTGGGCGAAGGCGCACGGGCGGGCCCGGGAGACGGCGGTACGCGTGGAACCGGCCCGGCGGCTCGCGTTCACGCGGATCACCAAGGCGCAGGTGGCCCATCCGCAGATCCTCGCCGCTTTCGAGGCGGTGGAGAGGTGGCTGGCCGGGCAGGGGCTGGAGCCGGCGGGGCCGTGCCGCGAGGTGTACTTCGCGGACTGGGAAGCGGCGGGACCGGACGACGCGGTGTGCGACATCGCGTTCCCCGTCGCGTCCCCCGTCTCGTCCCCCGGCGGTTCGTGAAAATGCCCCGGGGGCACCCGTAGGGGACCCTGAAGAGTGTTTGACGAGTGCCTGAAGAGCGCCTGAGGTGTGTCCGGAAGGGCGCGGCCTGAATTATCCGGTCGCGCCCGTCCGGGAACCATCTCAAGCTGATGGGGCTCTTTTCCGTCATGCCCCGGTCACCACCTGGTCACATGGGGCCCGGTAAACCAACGTCCGGGGTGCGATTAGCGTCTACCCCGGAGACACCTCCACAGGACAGACACCCGCCAGTCGTCCGCGCGCGCCCGAGCCGAAGCGAAACGGAACTTGCAGTGGCCTTTGCCGAGCTGACCCCACGCAGACCTGTCATGCGCGCCGACAAGCCCACGCAGGCACGTGAGGTGTGGCACGAGCGCCACCGGGTGGCACTGACCGTGACCGCCTGCGCGATGCCCCTGTACTTCATCTGGTGGGCGGTGTTCGCGACCGGCGGCGGCGACCTGGCCGCCCAGGTGGCGTGGGCCGAGTTCGCGAAGATGTATCCGGGATCCGCCTACAACCTGTTCTGGTACGGCGGGCTGCACGCGGCCAACTACAGCCTGATGTCCCCGTACCTGATGGCCGCCATCGGCGTCGTCGCGACCACCATGCTCTCCGGGGTCGCGGCCACGGTGCTCGGTGCGGAACTCGTCGCCCGCACAGGTGTGCGCAGGCCGCTGTGGCCGGCCCTGGCGGTGGGGTTCTCGCTGTGGTGCCAGGTGATCTCGGGGCGCTCGACGTTCGTGCTGGGCACCGCCTTCGCGATGGCGGCCGTGCTGGCCGTGGTGAGCGGGCGCAGCGCACGGCACCTCGGCGTCGCCGCCCTGTGCGCGACCCTGGCCACCACCGGCAGCCCGGTCGCCGGTCTCTTCGTACTCGTCGTCGGCGCCGCCTACGTACTGTCGCGCGACTGGGGCCGGGCGGCGGCCCTGCTGGTGCCCCCGGTGGCCGTCGTGGGCGTCACGACGCTGCTGTTCCCGTTCGAGGGCGAGCAGCCGATGCCGTTCGCCCGTATCTGGCCGCCCGTCATTCTCTGCGCGATCGTCGTCCTGACGGCCCCGCGCGCCTGGCGCACACTGCGTCTGGGCTCCGCGGTGTACGCGGCCGGCGTGGTCCTCTGCTACCTGATCCCGACCCCGATCGGTACGAACGTCGAGCGGCTCTCGGAGCTGGCGGCCCCGGCGACGCTGCTCGCGATCATGATGTACCGCACCGGGTGGGGGACGGCCGAGCAGCGGACCGGGGACCGGGGCGGGACGCGGGACGGGGCACGGGACGGGGACGCCGCCCCGGTGGCCCCTTCCCGGCTGCGTCTCCCGTTTCCCCTTCCCCTCCCCTGGTTCACCCCCCGGCGGCGCATCGTGGCCCTCGGGCTCGCGATGGCCATCTCCGTGAGCTGGCTGTCCGGCAAGACGATCGCCGACATCGTCACCAACACCACGGTGCCCGAGTGGGCCGTCAAGACGGACGGCGTCGTGAACGAGCTGAAGCGGCTGGGCGCCGAGCAGACACGCGTCGAGGTCGTACCGGCCCGCGACCACCGCGAGGCCGCCATCCTCGCCCCGTACATCAACATGGCCCGCGGCTGGAACCGGCAGGCCGACGTCGAGCGGGGCCGGCTCTTCTACGAGGGCCACGGCGGCACCGCGGAGCCCGAGGGCGGCTTCTCCCCCACGGCCTACAAGGCGTGGCTCTCCCAGTGGGCGGTGGGCTTCGTCGTCCTCGTCAACGGCGAACCGGACGGCCCCGCGAAGCTGGAACACGCCCTGGTGACCAGCGGGCCGAGTTATCTCCAGCCCGTCTGGGAGGACGCCAACTGGAAGATCTACCGGGTCAAGAACGCGACCCCGCTGGTCGACAAGCCGGCCTCCGTGGTCAGCGCCGACGGCGCCAACCTCGTCGTCCGGATGCCGAGGGCGGGCGAGGTGACCGTACGGATCGCGTACTCGCCCTGGCTGTGGGCGGAGAACGGCTGTCTGACGGACGAGGGCGAGTTCACCAAGCTGACCGTCGAGGAGCCCGGCGACATCCGGATCAGCTCCACGTACGGCGGGCCGTCCCAGGAGACGGCCCTGCAGTGCGAGAAGGAAGCGGAGAAGAACAAGTAGATGAGTAAAGGGCCCGCCCCGATCGGGGCGGGCCCTTTACTCGTCGTCCTGTTTCGTACTGGTGCCAGTACTGGTATCGGTCAGCCGACCCGTGTCAGCTTCTTGTCGAAGCCGGGTTCGACCAGGTCCTTCTGGAGCTGCACGGGGACCTTCACCGCGCCGCCCTTGCCGTCGCCCACGGTGAGGGAGCCCACCGCGGTGCCCGCCTTGGCGGAGTGCGGCAGGTCGGCGGCGGCCGCGAACGACAGCTCGACCTTCCGCCCGGCCCAGCCGACCGCCGTGACGTCCTTCGACAGCACGACCGGCGTGTGCCCGCCGAGCCCGTCGTCGACGTACCCGACGACGTCGCCCTTCTTCAGGATCTTCGACGAGAGCAGCGCGTCCCGGGCGGCGATCATCGCCGTCTTGCTGACCGCGTTGACGGTGTCGATGATCGGCGCCGTGTGCTGGCCGAGGACCGCGCCGACGACGATGGCCGTCTCACCGCCGACCTCCTTGGTGGCGGCGAAGAGCAGGTTGCCGCCGGCCGCGGTGGTGGTGCCGGTCTTGATGCCGATGGCGCCGTTGTAGGGGACGAGACGGTTGTAGTTGTCCCACTTCTTGCCCGTGGGGTCGTACCAGACCGGCAGCTTGGTGATGTCCATCAGGGCCGGGATCCTCACCAGCGCGTTGCCCAGCTTCACCTGGTCCTCGGCGGTGGAGACGGTGGTCTCCTTCAGGCCGGAGGCGTCGGTGTAGGTGGTGTTCTTCATCCCGAGTGCCTTGGCCGTGTCGTTCATCTTCTTGATGAACGCCGTCTCGGTCCCCGAGTCCCAACGCGCCAACAGCCGGGCGATGTTGTTCGCCGACGGGATCATGATGGCCGAGATCGCCTGCTGCTCGGTGAGGACGTCGTTCTTCTTGACGGTGGTGAGGGTGGACTCCCCGTCTTTCCAGTAGCCGGCCTCCTTCTCCGCCAGCGCGTCCACGGTGATCTTCGGGCCTGCCTGGCCGGACTTCAGCGGGTGGTCCTTGAGGACGATGTACGCGGTCATGGCCTTGGCGACCGACCCGATGGCGACCGGCTTCTGCTCGCCGAAGTTCCCCATGGTTCCGACGCCGTTGACGTCCATCCAGCCCTGCCCCTCGGACGGCCACGGCAGCGCGGCGGCCTTCCCGTCGAAGGTGTAGGAGTCCTCGGCGGTCAGCGTCAGCTCGGGGCTCGGCAGCGGACGCAGTGCCTGTACGACCGCAAAGATGATCAGCAACAGGACCGCCACCGGCGTCCAGATCTTGACGCGCCGCGCGATCGTCCGCACGGCGGTGTCCCGGGGCGGCGGCGTGTTCGTCAGCTCGGCCAGCAGATCCAGCGGCGGCATGGGCGGCAACGGCTGCTGCGTCGTCCGCTCCGGCCCGACCTGCGGGACCACGGCGGTGGCCTCGGCGGCGGGTACCTTCGGCGACTGGGCGGCGGGTGTCCCCGACGGCTGGGCGGCGGGCGGCGCGGACCGCTCGGCAGCGGGCGCCTCGGGGGGACCGGCGGTGGGCGGCGGCTTGCGGGTGGAGGGGTCGTCCAGCTGCCTCAGGGCTACGAATTTGCTGGTTCGCTCCGAAACGGACTCACCCTTGGCGTCCGCGACGGCGTCGGCCTTGGCGTCGGCATCGGCACCGGCCTTGGCCTCCGCTTTGATGTCCGCGTCGCGCTTGTCACCCTTGGGCTTCGCTGCCGCGAGGTCGCCCAGCTTGAGCATCGTCGTCGGCTGGTCGACAGGGGGTGCGGCGGGGGGCCGTACGGCCTTGAAAATGGCGGTGGGCTGATCGACGAAGGGCTTGGGGGCCGGGCCGTCGGTGTCGGGGGTGGAGTCCGTGCCGGAGGCGGTGTCAGCGGCGACTTCGGCCTTCGCGTCCGGCTCGGGCCGCGAATCGGGGGCGCTCTTGGACTTGGCCTTGGACTCGGAGTCGGTGGAGAGCCTGGTCTCGGAGTCGGCCCCGGACTTCGACCCAGGCGCAGTCTCGGCGCCGGACCTCGACTCCGCGCCGGATTCAGTGCCGGTGCCGGGCTTCGCGCCGGCCGCACTCACGGGCTCGGCGTCCGACTCAAGCTCGGCGCCAGGCTTGGACCCAGCCCCGGAGTCGGTGCGGGTGCCGGATTCCGGCCCGGGCACACTCACGGCCTGAGCGGCGGCCTTTGGCTCCGGCGCGGACTTCGGCTTCGCGCCGGATTCAGTGCCGGTGCCGGGCTTCGCCCCGGCCGCACTCACGGGCTCGGCGTCCGACTCAAGCTCGGCGCCAGGCTTGGACCCAGCCCCGGAGTCGGTGCGGGTGCCGGATTCCGGCCCGGGCACACTCACGGCCTGAGCGGCGGCCTTTGGCTCCGGCGCGGACTTCGGCTTCGCGCCGGACTTCGACTCGGCCGCGGTCTCGATGCCCGTGCCGGACCCAACCTCGACGCGGGACTTTGACTCGATCCCGGACTCGACGCCAGCGCCGGACTCCAACCCGGCCGCACTCGCAGCCTCCGCGCCGGACGTCGTCTCCGTACCGGACTCGGCGCCGACGCCGGACTTCGACCCGGCCACAGGCTCGGCCTCAGCGTCCGACTGAACCTCGGCGTCGGACTTGGACTCGCCCCCCGAGGCGGTGACGGGCTTGGCCTCGGTGCCGGATTCGGCGCCGGCCCCGGACTTCGACCCAGGCGCAGTCTCGGCGCCGGGCGTCGTCTCCGCGCGGGATTCGGCGCCGGTGCCGGGCTTCGAATCGGCCGCACCCTCGGCCTCGGCGCCCGACTCAACCTCGGCGCCAGACTTGGGCTCAGCCCCGGAGTCGGTGCCGGGCTCAGCCTCGGCGCCCGACTTGGCCCTGGGCTTCGGCTCAGCACCGGGCTTGGCCTTCGACTCTGGCGTGCTCACAGCCTCGGCGCCGGACTTCGGCTCGGCGCCGGACTCGGTGTCGGCCGTTGCCTGCCGCTCCGGTTCGGGCTCCTGGGTGCTCTCCGGCTCAGACGGGTCCTCGCCGGAATCGCCAGATGCCCCACCGGAGGACCCAGGGGGCCCATCAGTGGCCTCGGACGGCTTGGCGGGTCCGGCATCGTCAGTGGCGTCCACTGGGGGCTTCTCGGTGCCCTCAGAGGCGTCGGCCGGTGCGTCCGTGTCGGGGCCTCGTTCCTTGGCGGCACCCTCGACGCCTTCGGACTTCCCCTCGCCCGCCCCCTCGTCCGCGCCGGCGACCCACGCGGCCACCGCCGCGCGCAGCCGGGTGCTGCCCGTTCCGTCGGTGCCGTCAGCGGGAGCCTCGGGCTCGCTCTGAGCCTCCGCCGCCGTGTCCGCCGTACTCGCGTCGGCGTCGGGATCCGCGTCCGCGGCCTCCGCCGGAAGCGGCGGGCGCTGGAACACCCGCGTCGCCGTGTCGACGCCGCCGCGCTCCCGGGCCACCGCGAGCCGGGGGTCGCGTGCCCCGGCGCCGGATTCACCCCTGGCCCCGGGAACCGGGCCCGCGCTCCCCGACGTCGGTTCTTCCGACGACTCGCGCTGCTTCGACCTGTCGGGGGACTCGCCCGCCACCGATGCCTCCTTCTCGCGCCGCACGCTCACCGTGCGTCTACCGAACCGTGACCCGTGAACCGTCATGCGCCACCCGAACGACACTGTCCGAACCACCTACCAGTGTCCTGTGCGCAGCCTCGACTCCAGTGGTAGACGAGAACGACATACCTACTGGTTCCATATCGAACCGGTCACGCCCTCTCGACAGATGAATGTGAGAGGGGTCACCCTGTCATTCATCCACGCGGGGAGGCATGGATGGGCAGGAGCCGCAGATCAATTCCGGAAGAGCTTCTACTGCTGGCGCTGGACCCGGCCACGGGTACCACCGCACAGCCGCAGTCGCTCGACCTCGGTCTGGCCGGAGCACAGCTAGTGGAGCTGGCGATGGCCGGACGGATAGCCCCCGATGGGGATCGTATCGCCGTGGTCGTACCACGGCCGACTGGAGATCCAACACTGGACTGTGCGTTGGAACTGCTGCGCCGACGCGGAGCACCCGTACGCGCAGTGAACTGGATTGGCGGGCCCCGCCTGGGGCTGCGTCAGACCTACCTCTCGCATCTGGAGCGGTGCGGCATGGTGCATGCCGTGGCGGGACAGATGTGCGGGGTGCTGCCGACAACTCGCTATCAAGCGACGGACACGGAGATCAGCCGGGAGATCAGAGCCCGACTGGACACCGCCATCCGCACCGGCGTCCCGCCGGACCCGCGGACGGCAGCGCTCGCCGCGCTGGCCCATGCGGTCGGTCTAGGCAAGCACCTGTATCCGGGTAACGAGGGACGTTCGTCCCGCTCCCGGCTGCGGGACCTGATCCGGCACGACCCCATGGGCGGCTTGGTGGCTCACGCTGTCATGGACGTGCAGAACGGCGTCGCGGTCCAGCCGCGTCGCAGCCCGGCACCGGCCGGCCGTCAGGCCGCCCCCGGAGCCAGGCCCGCACCGGAGCCCGCACGCGGCGTTCCGATGCAGCCGCACCGCGGATCCATGGCGCGCGCCGTGGCTCACTGAGCCGCAGTCCCACGGCGAACGCCCGATCCGCGAGGCACCCGCACGACCCCGCACGACGCGCACGCGCACCACGCAGGACCTCAACAGCGCCGCACCGCAGTCCCCAAGACCGGTTCGGGAGCCGCTGGCCCGCGCGGGGCGGTGAGGGACCGTAAGGACGTCCGCAAGGACTCCGACCCGGCCCTCGCCGCCTCGCGCGGCCGCATGTCCGGGGCCGGGCGCCCGGCACCCACCCTCCGGCACAGCTCTTCCGGTGATTGCCCTCCGGCGCATGCCCTCCGGCACCCGGCACCCGGCACCCGGCACAAGCGCATCCGGCACATGCGCGTCCGGAGCCGGCCGCGAGCGAACCCGGACGGTAAGCGGAATCCACCGAACTGGCGTGTACCGGGCGCATATCTCCCGCCTCGGCACCGCATATCCGCAGTTTCCCAGCGGTAGCGCGCACCTTGGTGGCAGTCTGCTCAACAGCAGATACGGAAAGTGGCAAGTACAGGTACGCAGCCGGAGGTGCACGTCCCATGGCGTCCAATGTGAATCCCACCGTCAGGCGACGCCGGTTGGGCCAGGAGTTGCGCAGGCTCCGCGAACAGAAGGGCATGACGGCCGAGGAGGTCGCCGAGCGGCTGCTGGTCTCCCAGTCGAAGATCAGCAGACTGGAGAACGGCCGCCGCAGCATCAGCCAGCGCGACGTCCGTGACCTGTGCGGGGTGTACGAGGTCGAGGACCAGCGGATGGTCGACTCCCTGATGGAGATGGCCAAGGACTCCCGCCAGCAGGGCTGGTGGCACGCGTTCGGGGATGTCCCGTACAGCGTGTACATCGGGCTGGAGACGGACGCGGCGTCGTTGCGGGCCTTCGAGTCGCAGATCATCCCGGGCCTCCTGCAGACCCGCCCCTACGCCGAGGCCCTGATCCAGGGGGCGTTGCCCGAGACGTCGACGGACGACGTCGAGAAACGCGTCCAGGTGCGACTGCGCAGGCAGGAACGCGTCTCCACCGACGACAATCCGCTGCGCCTGTGGGCCGTCATCGACGAGGCGGCCCTGCATCGCATCGTGAGCAACCGCCTGGTGATGCGCGAGCAGTTGGAGCACCTGGCCGAGATGTCCCAGCTGCCCCACGTCACCGTCCAGGTGCTGCCCTACGAGGTGGGCGCACACCCCGGCCTGAACGGCCAGTACGCGATCCTGGAGTTCCCCGACGCGGCGGATTCGAGCGTCGTCTACATCGAAGGCGTCACCAGTGACCTCTACCTGGAGAAGGCACCCGACGTGCAGAAATACAGCGTGATGTACGAACATCTCCGCGCACAGGCCCTCAATGTGGACCAATCGCGCCAGTTCATCCTGAACGTCGCGAAAGAGTACGCGCGCTGACGGTCCCGATTCCCTCTGGATCCCCTCCAGGCACCCTCAGCCCGAAGAAGTGCCGCACGATACACCGCCGCCACTCAGGACCGGAAGACCCCCGTGGAATATGCCATCCGGAAGAGTGAACGGCCACTTCAGACGGAGCAGTTGGCGAGTAGCGTCGATCACGCCATCGAGTAACAAACGTTGGCGCAAACCGAACCACGAGTTCCGTATCGAACCCGCAGTCCGGTGACAGCAATTCGACAACTGGTCCACTGGAGCAAAAATGGCAATTCTGCAAGGCGTCACGGGAACCTGGACGAAGTCCTCCTACTCCGCCGGCAACGGCGCGTGCGTCGAGGTCAGGTCCACCGTGGTGACCGCACTCGCCGTACGTGACTCCAAGGTCACGGCCGGCCCGACGCTGGCGTTCCCCTCGGACTCATGGAACACGTTCGTGACCGAGGTGGGCCGGGGAACTCTCGACCCCGCCTGACACACCGTGACGACCGACAACTTCATATGCACCACCGAAAGAGCCCTCTCGACTGGCCCGCCGTCCTAGCCGAGGGGGCTCGGCCACGCCCGGCTCCGGTCACCTGAGTCGGTCCACGTACAGGTCCGTCCCCGGCACCGTCGGAATGAACGGTGCCACCAACTCCACCCGCCCCAGGCCGACTTCGGTCACCGCCTCCTCCAGGCCCGTGAAGTGCGGCTCCCAGCAGTCCCGTGGGTCCGCCTCCAGGAACCACAGCAGCGTCAGCCGTACGTCCACACCCTCGACCTGCTTCACGTACGTCATCCGGTCGCCGGGCAGCGGGGTCGGGCGGAAGACGGTGACCATCGCGGCGGGCGACCCGGCGAGCCGCTCGGGCAGGTGCCGGGTGTGCAGCCACTCCAGCAACTCCGCCCGCGCTTGGGGGCTTTCGGCGTCGATGACCTGCAACACCAGGCCCGCGTACGGGTGGTCAAGGGCGTGGAAGTCGCGGGGGCCGGCGGCACCGTCCCGGTAGACCGTCGTCTCGTGGTCCTGGAACGCCGTGAAGACGTGGGTACGGTCTCGATAGACGCGTGCGTCGCGGTTGAGGCGTTTGTTGATGCCGACGGTCCAGCGCATGTGGTCGGCGTAGCGGCCCTGAGTGATCCAGTACGTGGAGAGGTAGCAGCCGGCGGTGACCGGCTGCGCCACCGCCGACTTCTCGGGGCGGCGCAGGAGTTGGAGGTCCCGGGTCGCGACCCAGCGGCGGCCGGAGAACATCCAGGGCATGGCCATCGCGCCGGCGATGAAATGATCGTCCTCGTACCATCGGTTGTACGCGTACTCGTGGCCCGGGTGCGGTTCGACCATGGTGATCAGCGCGTGGCCCGGGTGGACGCCGTACGGGCCGACGGCCGCCAGTTCGGCGTACACCTCGCTACGGGTCTCCTCGCCCGTCCCCCTTTCGCCCGTCTCCCTCGCACCCGTTTCCCTTGCACTCGTTTCCCGTTCAGTCATTCCCTTCGCCTCCCCTTCTCCTTCTCTCCTCTTCCTTCCTCCTTCGGACGCCCATACTCTGACGCTCCGTCAGATAAACCGCCAGAGTCGGGGAGGGCTTCGATGTCGCTGCTCACAGGGAAGACCGTGGTGGTCTCGGGCGTCGGCGCCGGGCTCGGGCGTCAGGTCGCGGCGGCCGTCGTGCGGGACGGGGGGAACGCCGTGCTCGGGGCGCGCACCGAGGCGCACCTCGCGAAGACCGCCGGCGAGCTCGATCCGGACGGGGCGCGTACGGCGTACCGCGCGACCGACATCACCGACGAGGGGCAGTGCCGGGCGCTGGCCGCGCTGGCGTGCGAGCGGTTCGGGAGGATCGACGGGGTCGTCCATGTCGCCGCCTGGGACAGCTACTTCGGGGGAATCGAGGACGCGGACTTCGAGAGCTGGGCGGGTGTCGTCGATGTGAACCTGCTGGGCACGCTGCGGATGACGCGGGCCTGTCTGCCGGCGCTGAAGGAGCGGGGCGGGAGTGTGGTGTTCATCGGTACGCAGTCCGCCGTGGCCGCGCCCTCGCAGGTGCGGCAGGCCGCGTACGCCGCCTCCAAGGGGGCGCTGACGAGCGCGATGTACTCGCTGGCGCGGGAGCTCGGACCTCATCGGATCCGGGTCAACACCGTGCTGCCGGGGTGGATGTGGGGGCCGCCGGTGGAGGCGTACGTGCGGTTCACGGCGCAGGGGGACGGGGTGCCGGAGGCCGAGGTGCGGCAGCGGCTCGCGGAGCGGATGGCGTTGCCCGAGCTGGCCACGGACGGGGATGTCGCGGACGCGGTGGTGTTTCTGGCATCGGAGCGGGCTCGGGCCATCACCGGGCAGTCCTTGCTGGTGAACGCGGGTGAATTGATGCGGTAGCCGATATTCCGCCAATCCCTCAGTGGTCGCACTTTGTTCATGGACATGAACCGAGGTCAGTGCGGCGAACTTCTTTACTCCCTCTTGACCGTACGGGCTGTTGTCGTTGCCATGCCATCGAATCGACGATGAGCGGGCGCTCGACACCCCCGCTCGACTTGCTCGACGCCCCTGGGAGGGAGCACATGAACGGCCTCGACTGGACCGTGCTCATCGCGTACTTCGGTGTGATGGTCGCCATCGGTGTCTGGTCCCACAAACGGGTCGACAACGTCAGCGACTTCTTCACCGCGGGCGGGAAGATGCCCTGGTGGCTGTCCGGCATCTCGCACCACATGTCCGGATACAGCGCGGTGATGTTCACCGGTTACGCCGGTATCGCCTACACGTACGGCGTCACGTCGTTCGTCACCTGGTCCTTCCCGATCGCGCTGGGCATCGCCATCGGCTCCAAACTGTTCGCGCCGCGCATCAACCGGTTGCGGTCGCGGCTCCATGTGGCGTCTCCGCTGGAGTACCTGAAGAACCGCTACGACCTGAAGACCCAGCAGGCGCTGGCGTGGTCCGGGATGCTGCTGAAGATCGTGGACGTGGGCGCGAAGTGGGCGGCGATCGCGACCCTGTTGTCCGTCTTCACCGGCATGTCCCTCAACCAGGGCATCCTCATCACCGGTGCGATCACCGCCGTGTACTGCACGATCGGCGGCCTGTGGGCGGACGCGCTAACGGAGTTGGGACAGTTCGTCATCCAACTCCTCGCGGGCATCGCGATGTTCATCGCCGTTGTCGGCAAACTCGACGACCACGGAGGGTTCTTCGGGGTCTGGGACGAGCCTGCGCTGCAAGGGCACGGGAAGCCGCTGGTGGGCCCGTACGGCACGGTGTTCCTGCTCGCGTTCCTCTTCATCAAGCTGTTCGAGTACAACGGCGGCATGCTCAACCAGGCGCAGCGGTACATGGCCACGGCCAGTCCCCGCGAGGCCGAGCGGTCGGCGCGGCTGTCGGCGGCCCTGTGGCTGGTCTGGCCGCTGGTGCTGTTCTTCCCGATGTGGATGTCTCCGCTGCTGGTCCAGTCGCAGAAGCCGGACGGGTCCGACTCCTACGCCCTGATGACCGAACAGCTGCTGCCGCACGGGCTGTTGGGACTCGTCATCGTCGGCTTCTTCTCCCACACCATGGCCATGTGCTCGTCCGACGCGAACGCCATCGCCGCCGTCTTCACCCGGGACGTCGCGCCGGTGGTCTGGAAGCGGGCACGTACCTGGACGGACTCGTCGGGGCTCGTCGCGGCGCGGGTGACGACCGTGGTGTTCCTCGGGCTGTCCATGGCGGCGGCCACGCAGGTCAACTCGCCCGCGTTCAAGGACATCATCACCATCGTCATCAAGTGGGTGGCCGGGCTGATGGGTCCGATGGCGATTCCGATGATGCTGGGTCTGCTGCGGCCGTTCAGGCGGTCGGGGCCGACGGCGGCGCTGGGCAGCTGGTCGATGGGGCTGCTCGCCTTCTGGCTGGTGAACTATCCGATCAACTGGAGCGTGGACGGCGGGGTACCGCTCCAGTACCAGGTGTCGATCCCGCTGACCGTCTCGCTGGTGCTGTACATCCTGATCGGCTTCCTGCGGCCCGAGGACACGCCGGAGCGGTTGGCGATCATCGAGACCGTGAACACGGACGGGGACGACAGCGGGAGCGCGGCGGTTCGGGTGCCTGTTCCGCAGCAGCCCGCGGACGTGGCGCCGGTCAAGGACTGAGGGCGCGGGTGGGGTGGGGGTGGCGGTGGGGGAGTTTCGCCCCCGCCGCCCCTACCCGTCCCATCCCTTCCTGGGGGCTACGCCCCCAGACCCCCTTTCGCGCTGAACGCGCTCGTCCTCAAACTCCCCCAGAGGGGGGACCCCCGGACGGGCTGAAACGACCTTCACGCCCGTGGGTATCTGGTGAGCCATCCCGGGGAAGATCCCGCCGGGCCGTGCAGGGCCGGGCCCTGGGTCATCTCCATCGCGAAGTCGTCCGCCAGGACCAGCATCGTCGGTCGGCCCTCCAGCTCCGCCAGCCAGGCGGGCGGGAGGGCCGTCTCGCCGTGCAGGGCGCCGAGCAGGCCGCCCGTCAGCGCGCCCGTCGCGGCCGACGGGCCGCCGTGGTTGACCGACAGGGACAGACCGTGGCGGACGTCCTCGCCGACCAGCGCGCAGTAGACGGCCACCGCCAGGAGGCCCTCCGCCGTTCCTGCGCCGGCCAGGTCCGCGACCCGCGCGGGGGACGGGATGCCCTGGCGTACGGCGCCCAGGGCCCGCTGGAGGGCCTCCGCCACCTGCTGGTGGCCTGGTCGGGCCGCCAGCAGGGCCAGCGCCCGCTGCACCGCCGTGTCGAGGCTCTCGCCGCGCGCCAGACCGTGCACGATCACGGCGTACGCGCCCGCCGCCAGGTAGCCCGTCGGGTGGCCGTGGGTCTGCGCGGCGCACTCCACCGCCAGCTGCATCACGAGCTGCGGCTCCCAGCCGACCAGGAGCCCGAACGGGCCCGAGCGGGCCGCCGCCTCCGCCCCCGCCTCGCCGGGGTTCTTGGGCGCGTCCAGGGTGCCCATCGTCTCGTCGCCGAGGCCGAGCAGACAGGCGAGGGCCGGGTCGCGGCGGGCGTACAGCCACTCCTCGTGGGCCAGCCAGCCGTCCTCCTTGCGGCGCTCGTCGGGCCCCCAGTCGCTCTGGGTTGCCCGCCAGCGGCGGTAGGCACGGTGCAGGTCGGTCGGCGGGTGCCAGGCACCGGTGTCGCGGCGTACCTGGGCGCGGATCAGGCCGTCCAGGGTGAAGAGGGTGAGCTGGGTGAGGTCGGTGATCGCGCCGCGTCTGCCGTACGCGAAGGCGAGATCGGTGAGTCCGTCCGCGCCGTACGCCTCGTTGATGGAGCCGAGGGTGAGGCCGTCGAGCGGGGCGCCCAGGGCGTCGCCGAGGGCCGCGCCGAGCAGGGTGCCGCGGACCCTGCTGCGGAAGTCCTGCTGTTCGGAGCGGCCCCAGATGGCGCCGGCCGCGGCACCGGTCACGCCACCGGATGTCATCACGCCCACCTCGGACCTCCCTCACAGCATCGTTCGTACGATTGACAGCTCAGCACTGTAATCGACCGGGAACGGTCCGTTCAGGGCTCGTATTGGTATGCGGAAAGTGACAGGAGAGGGCATGAGAGGGCACGAGTAAGCATGAGTAGGCACGAGTAGGCACGAGTAGTCATGAGTGGTCCCGGCTGGTCACCAATCGAGAGCCTTACCCCCTTCCCTCTTCTCTCTGCCCCCGCGCCCCTCTCCCCCCTCTCGCCCCTCTCGTCGCTCACGCCTTGGTCCTTCGTCATTCCGCGTACCGCCCGCTGATCGCCTCCCGCGCCTCCCGCACCCGTTCCAGCCGTACGGTGAGCCGCTCCCGCTCCTCCGCCGGGCCGCCCGGCGCCCCCGCCAGCTCGCTCAGCAGGTCGGCGAGCCATGCCACGTCCACCCACTCCCTCGTCCCCGTGAGCAGGTCGGCGAGGTGTTCGTCCAGGGCCGTCCAGTCGCCGAGGCCCGCCGCGATCACCGCGTGCAGGAAGCCGGAGGCGCCCTGGGTCAGCAGGTCCCAGTCGGAGGCCAGCCGGTCCGCCTCCTGCCAGACCGGGCGGGCGGCCTCCTGGCCGCGCTCCCCGGCGACCGCGAGGGCGCGGCAGAAGACGCCGCCTGCCTCGTGCAGGCCGCACATCCGGTCCGCCGTCTCCCGGGCGGCCCGCCACTCCCCCGCCCTGCGCTGGGCGCGGGACAGCTCCTCCAGGCCGGCCGGCTCCGCGAGCCCGTGCCGCGCCGCCTCCGCGAGCGCCGCCGCCGCGTCCTCGGCGCGCCCGTCCAGGAGGTGGATCTGTGCGAGGGCGTGGTGCGCCCAGGCCCGGTCCTCGCCGATCACCAGATAGCGGTGGAGGTCGGTGCGGGCGTCCGCGGGGCGGCCCACCGCCAGCAGGGTCATGATCCGGCGCATCAGATGCCAGGCCCCGTCCGGGTCGAGCGCGACCGCCCGGTCCAGATCCGTCAACGCGTCCCCGAACAGCCGTAGTTCGTGCAGTACGGCGCCCCGGCAGCCGATCGCCCACACGCTGTCCGGGGCCAGTGCGAGCGCCCGGTCGAGGTCCGCGCGTGCCTCCTCGAACCGGCCCAGGCAGCGCAGCGCCTCACCCCGGTTCCACAGCGCCCAGGCGCTGTCGGGCTCCAACTCGACCGCCCTGTCGGCGTCTTCGTACGACGCCTCGTATCCGTCGGCCCGCCGGTGCACGACCGAGCGCTGCACCAGCGCCCAGGCGTACGCCGGATACAGCTCCAGGGCCTTGTCCAGGTCGGCCAACGCCTCGTCGTGGCGGCCGAGTCGGCTGCGGGAGACGCCCCGGCTGGCGTACGCCGACGCGTAGGCGGGGTCGAGTCGCAGGGCGCGGTCGTAGTCGTCGAGCGCGTCGGCGTCCCGGTCGGCGGCCCGGAGCGCGTCGCCGCGCTCGCACGCGACCCAGGCCAGCTCGGGCCCGAGGGCCACCGCCCGGTCCAGGTCGGCGAGTTGACCGGCCCGCTCCCCGCGCGAGCGGTGCACCCGGGCCCGCCGGACCAGCGCCCACACGTGCTCGGGGTCCAGCTCGAGGGCC
Source organism: Streptomyces kryoterrae (assembly GCF_054072135.1). NCBI lineage: Bacteria > Bacillati > Actinomycetota > Actinomycetes > Kitasatosporales > Streptomycetaceae > Streptomyces > Streptomyces kryoterrae. Next base: position 4,428,325 of record NZ_CM133358.1, read on the forward strand.
CGGTCGAGGTCGGCGAGGGCGTGTTCGGTGTCGCCGGTGCCGTGCCGGGTGACGCCCCGGGAGGCCCAGGCGCCGGCCAGGTCGGGGCCGAGGGCGACGGCCCGGTCCAGGTCACGGACGGCTTCCTCGTGGTGGCCGAGGATGCGGTGGTAGTCGCCGCGTACGAAGAGGACGCGGGCGGTGTCGGGGGCCAGTTCGTCGGCGCGGTCGAGGTCGGCGATGGCGGCGGCGTAGTCGCGCTGTTCGGCGCGGGTGACGCCCCGGCCGTAGTAGGCGCGCTCCAGCTCTGGATCGAGGGCGACGGCGTGTGCGTACTCCGCGAGGGCCTTCTCGTACTCCCGGCTCATGCGCAGTTCGCGCCCGCGCAGCATTCGGGCGACGGCCTGTCCGCGTGCGTCGAGCCCGGCGCGGCCCAGCAGCAGCGCGAGCGCGCCGAGCACCCCGCCTTCCCCGCTCTCCGCGCCGGGCCCGCCCCCGTCGTCGGTGAGCACGTCGAGGAGGTCACGTCCCCAACTCCGCACCTCAGGCGCCTCGTTGTCGTCACCCGCCTCCACCAGGACGCGCGCCCACCGCCGGGCGACCACCTCCCCGTGGTCGCAGGCGTCGACGACATCCCGCAGGACGACGGGCAGCGCGGTACGGGGGGACGCGCACAGCAGGTGGTACGACTCCGCGAGCCGCAGCTCCCGCCACTCCTCCGTCGCCCACAACTCGTCGGCGGGGAGCGGCACTTCGGCCTCGGCGCGCCAGCCGGCGAAGGTGTCGGCGAGGCCGGTGTGCTGCTCGGCCCAGCGGCGCGGGGAGCGGTGGCGCTGGAGACGGAGCATGGGGGCGCGTACGACGTCGTGGTACTGGATGCGGTCGCCGCGGTCGCTCACGAACGGCAGCGACCTCAACCACCCGAACAGCAGGTCGAGTTCGGCATCGTCCCGCGCCTGCTCGGAAGCGGAAGCCGGGAGGGCGGCCCGGAAGATGTCCGCGTCCAGACGCCGGGGCAGCGCGCAGGCGAGGGCGGCGGCCTGGCGTACGGGGTCGGTCTCCCACTTCAGGAACCGTCCTACGGCGGTGGCGCTCGGGTCGCCGATGTCGTCCGGGTCGGTGGGGCGGGCTTCGGCGAGGGTCGACACCAGTACCGGCAGTCCGCCGGTGAGCCGCAGCACCTCCTCGACGACCGGCTCGTCGGTCACGCCCTTGTCGGCGAGCAGTCCACGCGCCTCGGCGTTCGTGAACGGGCCGAGCGGCACCTCGGTGACGAAGTCGGCGAAGCCGCCCCAGCGGCCGGTGTCGAAGCGGCGCTGGCCTGCGGTGACGAGGACGAGGTTGGCGGGGAAGGAGAGGTCTCCGTAGCGGTCGGTGGTCATGATGTCGTGCAGCCAGCCGTCGAGGAAGGGGCCGGTGCGCTCGTACGTGTCGAGGAACAGGACGATCCAGGGGACGGCGGCGCAGATGTCGTCCAGCTCGGCGAGCAGCACCGGGGTGAGGACACGCTCGGGCGCGAGGACGAGCTGTACGTCGTCCTGATTGCGCAGCCGGGCGGCGATCCCGGCCCGTACCCGGTCGGCGCCCTGGGCGATCCGGTCGGCGTCGAGGGCTCCGGCGAACGGTCCCACGACCGGGACGAGCCCGGCGCCGGCGAGCCCGAACCGGACGGCGGCCAGACTGCCGGCCGAGGGACTCTCGGGCTGCGGTTCGAGGCTCGCGACGGCGGACTCGGCCTCGTGCCGCCGCTCCCGATGGGCCGCGAGCAGCCGCTCAAGCTCCTTGAACCGCCGCCCCTGGGATGCGAATTGACGGCACATCACCGCGAGCGCCTCGGGAACACTGCCGACGCCCTCGTCGACGTACGCGGTGAGCGCGCCGCGCTCCTTGGCCTGCTGCTCCAACTCCCGTACCAGGAACGTCTTTCCGACACCCGCGTTGCCGTGCACATGGAAGCGGAAGCGGTGGCGTTCGTCGTCCGGCGGCAGGTCCAAGTTGGCCCGGAACGCGGCCCGTTCGGCACCCCGGCCGACAAAACCGGCGCGTCTGCGCTGCTGGATCAGCTGGCGCATCGACGGGCGCGGGGCCTGGGGCATCCGTGCGTCTCCTCGTGTCGTGGCAGGTGTCCTGGCAGGTGTCCTGGGTCAGCCACCAGTTTGGCCCAACTCATGGACAGGGGCGGGGAGACGGCGCCCGAGCCCATCCATAGAGTTACCTCATGACCACAACAGGTACCCCCCACCCCACCCGTACCGTCCACCCCCCACACACCGCGCTCACCCTCGCCGCGACCCTGCTGACGGCGACGGTCGCGCTCTACATAGCTCTCGTGGCGCTCGGCAACATCACCGACTTCGACTCGAACCAGCAGTTCGTGCGCCATGTCCTCGCCATGGACACCACGTTCAAGGACGACGACCTGATGTGGAGAGCCATCACGTCGAAGGGCCTCCAGGACACGGCGTACGTGGCGATCATCGTGTGGGAGACGCTCGCCGCGTTCGTCCTCATCGCCGCCACCTGGCTCTGGATCCGCCGCGACCTCGAACAGGCGCGCCGCGTCTCGACGTACGGCCTGCTGATGCTGATGCTGCTCTTCGGCGCCGGTTTCATCGCGATCGGCGGCGAGTGGTTCGCCATGTGGCAGTCGGACGACTGGAACGGACTGGACGCGGCGACGCGCGTGATCACCCTGAGCGGGCTGGTGCTGCTGGTGATCCACCTGCCGGCGCGTACCGCACCGCCGACCGCGGACCGGTCCCCGCAGGAGTAGCAGGAGCAGCCAGCGGCGCTACTTGACGACCGTCACCGCGGTCCCCGTGTCCCCGAAGGCCCACAGGGCGGTGCCGTCCGCCTTGGACATGCGGATGCCGCCCGTCTGCACGCCGGACACGGGCTGCGGTGAGGCGCCGTCGACGGCGTTGGAGAAGGCGATCGAGAGCCCGGAGCTGGTGGCGAAGAACATGACGTGCTCGATCGCGACGCCGTCGGAGCCGGTCCGGGCCTCGACCCGCTGCCCCACCACGTACTTCCCGGGCTCCGGGCTCACCGAGCCCGGCCACACCACGAACGTACGGCGGGACTGGTCGCTCGCGTCGACCAGCCAGACCCGCTTCTGCCCGAGCGAGTAGACGACCCGCCGCCCGGTCCCCGAACCGTCCGGCACGGCCACCGCGGCAGCCTGGCTGGGCTTGGCGGAGGGCTTCGCCGAGGCGGACGCGCTGGGCCTGATGGCGGCGGTGGCGTGGGGCTGCGGGCCCTGCTCGGCCTTCACCGCCAGTACGGTGACCGCGGCGACCGCGCCCAAGGTCAGACCGGTGACCCAGACCGATGAGGGAAGCCGTCGGGCAGCCACGGTCACGCATCTCCTCAGCAACGGAACCCGCCGCCGGGTCCTCCGCCGGGGGTCGGATCATCCTACTCCGAGACGCGCTCCGTCCCTGGCCGGACAGGGGCCGGGGACGGGTGTCGAGTGAGGGATGTCGGCGTCAGTCCTGGCGGACGACGTTGCGGCCGGGGCCGCCGCTGAGAGTGTCCTTGCCGGGACCGCCGTACAGCTTGTCGTTGCCGCTGTTGCCCTGGATGGCGTCGTTGCCGCTGTTGCCGTAGAGGACGTCGTTGCCCGGGCTGCCGTAGATCAGGTCGTTGCCGGCGCCGCCGCGGACCGTGTCGTTGCCGGTGCCGCCGGTCAGGGTCTGCCGGCCCGCGCCCCCGTAGATGAGGTCGTTGCCCGTGCCCCCGTCCGCTCGGCTTCCCTCGCCGTCGGCAGAGATCGTGTCGTTGCCGTCCTGGCCCCAGGCCCTCCCCTTGTCGTGCACGGCGATGTTGTCGTCGCCGGGTCCGCCGTAGACCAGGTTGACGTCGGTGCTACCGGTCTGGGTCGACGTGTCCTTTCCGGCGCCCAGCTCGATCGCGGTGGGAAATTTGTAATTCGTATGGTTGTTGTAGGTGACGCTGTCGTTGCCGTCGCCGAGTTTCATGGTCAGCGTTACGTACCCGTGGTCGGGGTCCGGGGGGCTCACATCGCAGGCGATGTTGGTGCGGTCTGTGGGGTCGGGGTAGCCGCAGACGTCCCCGGGGTCCTCGATCGGGACCACGTCGTCGATGAAATACATGAGGTAGAGGTTCATGCCGCCGTCGTTCCACGCCTCGACCTTCACCTTGTTGGTCTGGCCCGGCGCCGCCGTGTAGACGAAGGACTTGCCGTCAGCGCCCCTCGTCACGGTGGCCGCCGGTTCCGCGGCGCCGGCGGTGGCGGGCAGGGCGACCAGGGCGGTCAGTCCGGTGGTGACGGCCAGGGTCAGGGCCGAGGCCGTGCGCGCCCTACGGCCGAAGGAACGACTCGCGGGGCGACTTACGGGGCGAGAGGGCATGCACAACCTCCAAGAGGAACAAGCGGTTTCAACACCCCCAGGTGACTCACGGCGGATGCGGATGGTTGTGCACAAAGAATCTGCACAGCCTCGCCAGAGTGATTGACGAGCAGGGTGGGGCGATCTACCTTCTGATCGACTTTCCGAACCTAGTTCGAAATTTCGGCCATTTCGCTTGCCTGGCTGCGCTCTCCACGTCCCCATTCACCCTGTTCGACCTGTTCACCCCGCTCCTCCTCCCCCCACACACAAGCCGCGCAGCCGCTCACTCCACTCCTGGACCCGCATCCACCCCCTCACCAGCACCCGCTTGGAGACAAAGATGAGCGCAAGACCCCAGCCCTCCCGCCGTCTCTTCCTCGGCATGGCCGCCACCGCTCCTCTCGCCGCGTCCGGCGTCCTGACCCTCGGCGCCGGCACGGCCCACGCGGCCGACTCGGCGTACGTGATGTGCTACTTCACCGAGTCGACGAGCCTCGGGCTGGGCACCGACTACGGCCTCCACCTGGCCGTCAGCACCGACTCGCTCAACTGGACGCCGCTGAACCAGAACAACCCCGTGGTCACCCCGACCGCGGGTGCCCTCGGGCTGCGCGACCCGTTCCTCATGCGCAAGCAGGACGGCACGTTCGTCGTCCTCGCCACCGACCTCAAGGGCACGGACTGGTCGTACAACAGCCAGTACATCCACGTCTGGGACTCCGCCGACCTGCGCACCTTCACGGGCTACCGGCGCCTGAAACTCCACGACATGACCACGCACAGCTGGGCACCCGAGGCGTTCTGGGACGCGAGCCGGGGCCAGTACGCGGTGATCTACTCGGCGGTCAACTCCACCGGCCACAACGTGATCATGGTCAACTACACCAGCGACTTCGTCACGGCGTCGAGCCCGCAGGTCTTCTTCGACCCCGGGTACGAGGTGATCGACGGGGACATGGCGGTCGGGGTCAACGGCTACAACTACCTGTTCTTCAAGAAGAACCAGACCCTCGTCTCCGCGCGCTCCACCTCCCTCGACCCGGGCAGCTTCACCGAGTACAGCGCGGGCGTGGCACACGGCGGCACCGAGGCCCCGACGGTCTTCAAGTCGCTGTCGTCGAACACCTGGTACCTCTGGGGCGACACGTACACGCCGAACGGCGTCTTCTACGCCTGGCAGACCTCCGACCTGGCCTCCGGCTCCTGGACCGCGCTCGACCAGAAGACGTACACCCAGCCGGTCAACTCCAAGCACTGCGGCATCGCGACGATCACGACGACCGAGTACAACAACCTGCTCACCAAGTGGGGCTCCCCGGCCTGGAACCGCCTCAAGTCGTACAACTACCCGGCGCGTTACATCCGCCACGCCAACTACGTCGGCCGCATCGACGAGTACCCCTTCGACCTGTACACCGACTCGGAGTGGAAACTCGTCCCGGGCCTGGCGGACAGCACCGGGATCTCCTTCCAGTCGGTCAACTACCCGACCCGCTATCTCCGGCACTACAACTACGCCCTCCAACTCGACGTCAACGACGGCACGTCGACGTTCGCGGGCGACGCGACGTTCTACCGCACGGCGGGCCTGGCGGACAGCTCGTGGGCGTCCTTCCGGTCGTACAACAACCCGACGCGGTACATCCGGCACTCGAACTACGTGCTGCGGATCGACCCGATCTCCACGACTGCCGAGAAGCAGGACGCTACGTTCCGGGTGGGGTACTGAGGGCGGGGGCCGTCCTGAACTGGCCTGACCTGAGTGGGCCTTCGGGAGCTTGTCTCTCTGCCGGTGCCGGAGCATCACCCCGGCACCGGCAACTCCGGTGTCCTCGCCCCTCGTTTCAGTCCGGCACCGGCAGCAGCTCCGGCTGTGCCCGTCGGACACAGCCGGAGCGCCTCCGGGGGACGCCGCTGTAGTCCTCGCCCTTGATGGGCGTGCACGCTTTGGCCGGGCAGGCGAAGACGGCCGTCGACGGTTCGGCGGTGAAGGTTGCGGCGTGCTTCAGCGGGTGCGTACAGCGGCAGCGCCACCCAGTACTCATCTCGATCTCGTTCCCTTTCTTACTGGTCAGCCGATGTTTGGGTGTGCGCCATGTCGGGTTCGCCCAGCGCACCCCTCATGGAGACCTTGACGAGGCCATGATGGGGCGGGAGCTTCAGGTGATTGAGACCGTGCTGTGCAGTGAGGAGTTGCCGGTCGCCGATCGATTCGAGTGGTGGCGGGAGATGACGTCGCGCACGATCACGCCTACGGAGATCACCACTGACCACGCCGATGACTTCCGGGCCAGTGCCCGGACGCTGGAGCTTGGGGCCGTGCAGGTGTCGGTGCTGTCCTATCCGTCGTTGCGCTCGTGTCGCACACCGGCGTTGGTGCGTCGGTCGGACCCGGAGCTGTACCACCTGGCCCTGACGCTGAGCGGTGGGCAGAGTATCTCCCACTGCGGGCGTGACGCGCTGGTGGGGGCTGGGGACCTGCTGCTGTACGACTCGTCCCACCCAGCCGACGCCTGGGCCTTCCCGGATGACGGGGGCGCGGTCGAAGGGATCATCGTGAATGTGCCCCGCGCGGCGTTCCCTCTCCCTGCGGCGAAGGTTGACCGCCTCCTCACGGTGGTGTTGCCGGGAGATACCGGCATGGGGGCTCTCCTGTCGCAGTTTTTGATCCGCCTGGCACCTGAGTTCGGCTCCTGCCGCCCCCAGGACGCCATGCGTCTGGGCGGGGTCGCAGCAGACCTGATCACCGCGTTCCTCGCTCACCACGCGGACGCGGAAGACGCCGTTCCCCCCGAGAACCGTCAGCGGACGCTCATGGTCAGCATCCACTCCTTCATCGAACACCACCTCGGCGATGCACACTTGTCGCCCGCCGTGGTCGCTGCCGCTCACCACATCTCAGTGCGGTACCTGCACCGGCTGTTCCAGCAGCAGGGCACTACCGTCGGCGGGTGGATCCGGCGCGGGCGCCTGGAACGGTGCCGCCGGGACTTGGCCGAGCCTGCACTGTTCTTACGGCCGATCCACGCCGTGGGCGCCCGGTGGGGCTTTAGGCACGCGGCGGACTTCAGCCGGGCCTTCCGCGCCGCCTACGGCATGCCGCCCAGTGACTACCGGGAAGCCGCTCTGCGAGCCCGATAGTGCGTTGGCCGTTAACGGCAGTGCGCGCATCACCAACGACACTTCCGCTGCCCTCGGCCAGGCTTGGGTCGGCCCCAGGATCACGATGAGAGTCATTGGGAGGGGTGACCTGTGTACAGCAAACCCGCATCAGGTGCCGCCCTTCCACAGTGTGTGTCCCGGAACAAGCCAGTGTTGTCGCCCCGAACAAAGGAGAGATCGTGAAGTCTCATTTCCGCTTTTCGGCCGCTGCCGCCGCAGTGTCACTGGCAGCATTCGGCGCGGTGGGGGTGTCGTCCTCGCCCGCAGCTGCGGCCGTCACCGTCTCCTGTTTTGGCTACACCGGTACCGCCAACGACTACGGCCTGACCCCCGTCGACTGGTCGTGGGGGCCGGACGAATGCTTCGCCGTGGCACCCTCAGGAACCGTCTGGCACACATGGGCGGGCGCGGGTGGCTGGAAGGAGATGCCGGGCGGCGGCACGGCCCTCCACTTCACCGCCTTCTTCGAGGACTCCGTCGGCAAGGCCGTCAAGGTCGTGACGTCGGCCGGAAACTACTACTGCAACTATGACGACTACGCGACCAACACGTGGGGCGGCTGGTACAAGACGTCCACCGAACACTGCTGAGCTGACCCGCAGGGTCGCCCGTCGCTTGGAGCGGACGCCTTATACGCGAGCGTCATCGAAATACGGAACCGCCAAGGCAACGACTGAACGCCGCACTAACTCCGTTCAAGGTTCGATGGCACACTCCAACGTCCTCAACCAGCAGGTCGCCGAGCTCGACAAGGCCATCGAGGCCCGGTTTCGCGACCACCACACCTTCGAGGTGATCACCAGCATGCCCGGCCTTGGCGTCATCCTCGGCGCCGAGTTCCTGGCAGCCACCGGCGGCGACATGACGGCGTTCGGCACCGCCGACCGCCTCGCCGGCTTCGGCGGCGTCGCCCCGGTGCCCCGCGATTCCGGGAAGCTGAGCGGGAACCTGCACCGCCCGCAGCGATACAACCGCCGCCTCCAACGCGTCTTCTACACCTCGGCGTTGTTCAGCATCCGCCACTGAGAGGAATCCCGGCGCTTCTACGATCGCAAACGTGCTGAGGGCAAGCGTCATACCCAGGCCGTCCTGGCTCTCGCTCGCCGCCGCGTCAACGTCCTCTGGGCCCTTCTGCGCGACGGACGGCGCTACGAGCCAGCTCCGCCGGCAAGGGCTGCCGCATAGGAAGGGACGCGACACGCTGCGCGCGGCCAGTTGGCCTGACCGACCCCGTCAGACCAGGCAAAACTCGTTACCTTCCGGGTCTGCCATCACCACATGATCCGGCCTGCCCTGCAACTCGTCCTCGCGGACCACGGTCGCGCCCGCAGCGGTCAACCGCTCCACCGCCGCGACCACGCGCGGCCAGCGCACCTCCCACGGGGTTTCACGGCCGCCACCAACTTGCACGTCGATATGCAGCCGGTTCTTCGCCACCTTCGGCTCCGGCACCTTCAGGAAGGACAAGGTAGGGCCCACGCCGTCCGGATCTGAGAGGTACGCCCCGTCATCCCACTCGTCCTCCGGAACCTCATGATGCGAGAACCACTCCTCCCAGCTCCCGAACCCTGCGGGCGCGGGCTTCTCCTCGTAGCCCAACGCCAGCGCCCAGAACGCGGCCAGTTTCGCCGGGTACGCGCAGTCGATCGTCAAGCTCCACTTGGTCGCCATGAGCCCTCCCCAGTCGGATGAACGGACTGTACCGCGCACCTCCGACACCTCCTGCCCGCTACCTCAAGCGTGCGCCGCGGCTTGACGAACGGCATTAGGAATCGATGGCACGCGCTCCTGCGACTGAGCGCGACAGATGGCCCGTCCCGCAAACTGGATGCTCAGATCCGCAGGCGCCACCGAGCGGTCAGCCGCCGTGGAGGCCCCACTCGTCGAGGCCGCCGTAGATGTGAGCTTCAAGGCATTGAGGTGCGTCAAGACCGACGGCCTCGCCGCGGTATAGGGCGATGAGTGAGTCCGTGCCCCGCCACCAGGTGTCAGTCATGCCCTGCACTTCAGGCACTTGCTCGTACCCGTCGAGGTCAAGGGAGGCGACGGCCTTGCCGGTGATCCTCGTGATGGTCTTGGCCCAGCGTCTTGCGTGGGTGGCCAGCGCCAGCGATTCCACCCAGCCGTCCGTACTGGCATGAAGCGGTGCCCAACGGGACCCGTGGATCCCGAACTCGCCACCGGGGCCGATCAGGAATCCATAGGCCATGGACACCCGACAGTCCCCGGCCGGAATCCACCAGCCCTCCGCGGCCGAGCCCTCGGGCACGTCCGCGTCCAGGATGCGCGGGCCGCTCTCATAGAACGGGGCCGGGGGCAGGGCGAAACCGCCCCAGCGGTCCTGGAAGGCCGCGGCACGGTCGATCTCCGCGGCCGGGATCCCGTGCGTGATCCACGCATCGCGGTGGCGTCCGATTCCCTGCCGAGGAACGCGAATGCCGTCCACCTCCACGAAGCTCTTGGCTCTCCGGGTCAGACCGGCAGGCGCGACTGGGATCGGCGATATGGGAGTGTCGGCGGTCATGGTGCCGGAGTCTAGTGGCGGGTCCGGCAGCGCCTCTGTCGGCAGTCCCGCCCGCTGTTCTGCAGGCCAGGAATCGCGCTCAGGGGCCAACTCGCGTGCTCAAGGGCCAAGTATCGCGCTCGGTCACAGCTCCGCGCAGGAACTCCGTCTCACCCAATCCAGTCCACGCAGGTCAGCGTGACTCGGTCGACTAACTTCACTGAGACAGGTCAGCTGCGTCAGGGCTCGAGGTCGCGCTCGGGGTGGCAAACGTCGCGCGGCGCGACCTCGTCTCCGGTACTACAGCCGGTCCGAGCGAAGACGTCGAGGCCTAGGCGGTGGATTGGACGGCTTCGAAGTATTCCGCCCGGCTGTTTTGGGCGTACTGAGCCCACGTTCTGTTGCCCACCTACCTGGTGATGATCCCGATTCTTGGGACGTACCAACTTGCTCCCCGCACCCGCAGGGACCAACTCCAACAACAACCCCGGCGGCATTTCCGCCTGGTCCGCGAGCGCCGCCTCGTAGTCGCCGGAGATGGTCCCTGCTGCTCGCGCTGACCGTGCCGGTTCGGCGGCTGCTTCGCCGCACCCGCGAGGGTGCGCTGCTCAGCGCGCGGCGCGAATCATCACCGTGAGAACCGGCGAGGCCGCCGACGGCTGGCTCTGTCCGATGTCCTCGTATCCCCACGACCGGTAGAGCGCGTGCACTTTCCCGTCCCCGGCCGCCGGGTTGACCATGAGCGTCACATACGGCTCGTCGCGTGTAGCGAGGAAAGCGTCATGGATGCGCCGTGCGGTCCCCGTGCCCCGCCACTGAGTGCTTACGCCGATCTCCTTCAGGGCCACGGCGGGATGCTTGGTGTACTCATCCGTCGGCGCCGGTGACGTGCGCTGCCAATACCGGTCCCCGCGCTCGATCGTGTTGCCGTAGGCATAGCCCATCGAGTGCCCGTCCGCGTACGCGAGCACAGCCCCGAAACCCGGCTCGGCGGCGTGCCGGTCCACGCGCTCGCCGAAAAAGGTGACCGCGTGGTTCGGCAGGTGAAGCAGCGGGATACGCACATCGGCGTTACGTCGAGGACATCGCCGCGAACGGTGTCGTGGGCGCTGAACGTACGCAGGTCGTCAGCGGGCGCCGTGTTCACGCGGCCTTCCTCCAGGTGGCGGCGTGCTCGGTCCACGTCTGGACGGTGGTGCTGCCGGGGGCGGTAGCACGCAGCGCAGCCCCGAACTCTTGCAGCATGCGCGTCACCCGGGCGTGCTGCGTGGCAACTTCAGCGGGGACCTTCATCGCAGTGACCGTGGCGGCGTCGACTTCGCCCTGTCCGAGCTGGGCGTGTGCAAGCCGGGCAGTATTGATGGCGCGGTCGCGCTGCATCTGGGGGCGGAGCAGGGTCAGGCTTCGGTGGGCGTGCGATTCGGCCTGTTCGAAGTTGCCTAGGCGGAGGTACGCCGACAGAGCAAGTGTTTCAAGCTCGGCTCCGTCGCGGACAGCAGCCATCCACACCGGGCGAGCAAGATCCGGATCGGCGCGTTCGAGTGCGTCCTGAGCGCGGCCGAGGGCATACCGTACGGCTGCGGTGTCGCCGGTGAGGCCGAGGGTGGCGGCCTGGCGGGCGTGTCCCAGGCAGGCGAACAGGGGGTCCCTGCGCGTGAGGTGCAGGTTGCGGGCGACGTCGTTGGCGGCGAAGGCGTCGCCGGGCCGCCCCATGTGCCGATACATCGTCCCCGCGTGACTCCAGATCCGGAACTTGATCGCCTGATCGCCGGACATCTCGGCGAGTGCCTGCGCCTCTCGCATGTGAATCTTCGCGTCGTCGTAGCGGCGGCCATCGATCGCCGCCCACATGGCCGAGGAGCGGAACCCCTGGCTCCGCCAATGACGAGTCTCCCGACGTCAGTTCAGGCCGCCCCGACCGGGCCCCCGGCCTACAGCCAGACCTTCCCGTGCGAGCCGGCGACTGCCGCGATAGGTCGCAGACTCGTCCGTGACGCCCTCGCCGTATGGCACCTGACCGGCTTCGCCGACCCCGCAGCGCTGATCATCTCGGAACTGATCGCGAACGCCGCCAGGCACACCCCGTGCTCGCTCACCCAACGGTCCTGAACGTGCCGTTCGCGGCCTGGCTGTCACAGTAGGCGGCTACGCTCCCGGGCCATGACCGACACTTCCCAGCAGGAGGCCGTACGCGACGCCTCCGTGATCGTGGCCCGAGACGCGGACGGCACGGTCGCCGTCCTGGCCGCCGAATTCCCCCGGCACGGCGGCGAGTACGCGTTCCTGCCCGGGGGCCGCAGGGAGCCCGGCGAAACATCGGAAGAGTGCGCGCAGCGCGAGCTGCGCGAGGAAGCCGGGGTCACCGCCCAGACCTGGCGGGCCCTCGGCTCGTACGCCATCACCCTGAACTCCGATGCCCGCATCCACCTTTTCCTGGCCGAAGGCCTCACCTGCGGCCCGCAGCAGCTCACGCCCAGCGAGGCAAACTTCAAGCTCATGTGGTGGCCGATGCCTGACGCGATCCGGGCCGCCGCCGAGGGACGCTTCCTACTTCAAGGGGGACCGCTGGCACTACTGCTGGCCCAGCAGGTCACGGCGGCCTGACGGCGGCCGACCACGACTGATCCCGCCGACCGGGATGCTGCCAATCGACCGGCTCGCCGCCGACCGGCTCATCGGCTCGGCCAAGCACAAGAAGCACGGGATGAACGTTCAGGTCATCACCGCCCCGTTCAGCCGGATGGCCTGGACTCCACCGGCCCACCCGACGCGCGGCACAGCAAAACGTGGGTGGGGCCGACCTCAATCACAGCAAGGGAGCACGCTGACCATGGCGAACGTCAGAGTCACCTACGACAAGACGGCGAATGCCGCGTATGTGCACTTCACGGAACCCCAAGCCCGTGCGGAGGCGGCACGCATGTATCCCTGTGATCCGGTAAAGGTCGACGGCATGATCAACCTCGACTTCGACGAGGAGGGCCGCCTCATCGGTATCGAAGTGCTGGCGGCCAGTTCGAAACTACCCAAGCACCTGCTCGAGTCGGCGGAGCGCTTGGACGCCAACCGCGCATGAGGCAGTCCGGCCAAACAAGTTGGAGTCAACCCGTAAAGACTGACTTGCCTACTACACCGCCAGGTGCGCCAACAACGGCGCGGGTGGCACGACACCGTGTTACCCACGCCGTTCCCTCCGAGCGAGGGGCGCACAGTCGCAGCTGAGGCTCAGCCGACGTCCAAACGCTCTGCGAGCCGCAGTCACCGCCGGGTACGGACCTCCGCCTCGCCCACGCCGACCAATCCGGTCACTCCAGCACAGGCAGCAACTCCGGCAGATGCCCGTCCGACAACGCCGCCGCCCGCTGTCGCTCCTCCGGGACCTCTCCGTAGACGGTGTTCCGGGGCCTGGCCGGGCGCCCCGCTGCCTCCGCGACCGCGATCAGGTCCTTCACCGACTTGTACGAGCCGTACGACGACCCCGCCATCCGCGAGATCGTCTCCTCCATCAGTGTGCCGCCCAGGTCGTTCGCGCCCGAGCGGAGCATCTCCGCCGCGCCCTCCGTGCCGAGCTTGACCCAGCTGGTCTGGATGTTGGGGATGTGGGTGTGCAGGAGAAGGCGGGCCATCGCGATGACCGCCCGGTTGTCGCGCATCGTCGGGCCGGGGCGGGCGATGCCCGCCAGGTACACCGGGGCGTTGGTGTGGATGAAGGGGAGGGTGACGAACTCCGTGAAGCCGCCCGTCTGTTGCTGGATGCGGGCCAGGGTGCGGAAGTGGCCGAGCCAGTGGCGGGGCTGGTCGACGTGGCCGTACATCATCGTGGACGAGGAGCGGATGCCGAGTTCGTGGGCGGTCGTCACCACCTCGATCCAGGTGGCGGTCGGCAGCTTGCCCTTGGTGAGGACCCAGCGGACCTCGTCGTCGAGGATCTCCGCCGCCGTGCCGGGGATCGTGTCGAGGCCGGCTTCCTTCGCGGCCGTCAGCCACTCGCGGATCGACATCCCGGTGCGGGTCGCGCCGTTCACCACCTCCATGGGTGAGAAGGCGTGTACGTGCATACCGGGGACCCTCTCCTTCACCGCGCGCGCGATGTCGAAGTACGCGGTGCCCGGCAGGTCGGGGTGGATGCCGCCCTGCATGCAGACCTCGACCGCCCCCACGTCCCAGGCCTGTTGGGCGCGGTCGGCCACCTGGTCCAGGGACAGCGTGTAGGCGTCGGCGTCCGTGCGGCGCTGGGCGAAGGCGCAGAAACGGCAGCCGGTGTAGCAGACGTTGGTGAAGTTGATGTTCCGGGTGACGATGTAGGTGACGTCGTCCCCGACCGCCGACTTCCTTACCTCGTCGGCCACTTGACACAGTGCGTCGAGGGCCGCGCCGTCCGCGTGGAACAGCGCCAGCGCCTCGTCGTCGGTGAGCTTCGTCGGGTCGTCGGCCGCCGTGCGCAGCGCCTGCCGTACGTCCGTGTCGATGCGCTCCGGCACCATCCCGGGCGCCGCCGCCTCCCGCAGGGCGCCCCAGTCGCCGTACACCTCGTCGAAGTCGTCGCGCCGGTCGGACGTACGGCCGTCGGTGTCGATCGTGGTGTGCAGGTCGGTGCGGCCGGACGACACGAACACCTCCTCCGGCTCCTGCCACGGGTGCCCCTCGACGACCGCGTCCTCGCGCGCGAGGCCCGTCTCGGGGTCCGCGAGTGCTCGTACGTGCGGCAGCAGTCTCGGGTCGAGCCAGGGCTCGCCTCGCTGGACGAACTCCGGGTAGACGCAGAGGCGTTCGCGCAGTTCGAAGCCGACTGCCGCCGATTTGGCCGCCAGTTCGTCGATCCGGGGCCAGGGGCGTTCCGGGTTGACGTGGTCGATGGTGATCGGGGAGACGCCGCCCCAGTCGTCGATGCCGGCGCCGATCAGCCGCTCGTACTCGGAGTCGACGAGGTTGGGCGGGGCCTGGAGGCAGGCGCTCGGGCCCATGATGTGCCGTGCCACCGCCACCGTGGCGACGAGCTCGTCCAGTTCCGCGTCCGGCATGCCGCGCATCGCGGTGTCCGGCTTGGCACGGAAGTTCTGGATGATCAGCTCCTGGATGGAGTGGTAGGCGCGGGAGACGCGACGAAGGGCGAAGAGGGACTCCGCCCGCTCCTCGTACGTCTCGCCGATCCCGATCAGGAGGCCCGAGGTGAAGGGGACGGACGACCGGCCCGCGTCCTCCAACACCCGCAGTCGTACGGCGGGTTCCTTGTCCGGGGAGCCGTGGTGCGGGCCGCCCGGCTCGGACCACAGGCGGGTCGCGGTCGTCTCCAGCATCATGCCCATGGAGGGAGCGACGGGCTTCAGGCGCTGGAAGTCCGTCCAGGACATCACGCCCGGGTTGAGGTGGGGCAGCAGGCCCGTCTCCTCCAGGATGCGGATGGAGATGGCGCGGACGTACGCGATCGTGTCGTCGTAGCCGTGCGCGTCGAGCCACTCGCGCGCCTCCGGCCAGCGGTCCTCGGGCTTGTCACCGAGGGTGATCAGCGCTTCCTTGCAACCGAGGGCGGCGCCGCGCCGGGCGATGTCGAGGACCTCGTCCGGGGACATGAACATGCCGTGTCCGGCCCGGCGGAGCTTGCCCGGCACGGTCACGAAGGTGCAGTAGTGGCATTTGTCCCGGCAGAGGCGGGTCAGGGGGATGAAGACGCTCTTCGAGTACGTGATGACGCCGGGGCGGCCCGCGGCCTCCAGGCCGGCGTCCCGGACGCGGGCCGCGGACGCGGTGAGGTCGTCGAGTGCCTCGCCGCGGGCCTGGAGCAGCACCGCGGCCTCGCCGGCGTCGAGGGCGACGCCGTCCCGGGCGCGTTTGAGGGCGCGACGCATGGAGTTCTCGGTCGGGCCGGTGGCGCCGCCGGGGCGCTCGGTGGGGCCGGGTCCGGAGGTCTCGGGAGTCGTCATCCTTCGAGCATACGATCGATGTGATCAGGTCCTGCAGGGACCGCCCTGTCCGTTCGGGCTGTCGAACGTTACAGGGCGGCACTGGTGACCGTGGTGGCACTGGTGGACTCGGTGGCCACCGCCTGCGGAGCCGGCGCGGTCGGCGGAGCCTGCGCGGTAGATGGAGCCGGCTCGGTAGGCGGAGTCCGCAGGGCCGTCGGAGCTACAGGTACTCCGCGTACCCGTCCAGCAGGCCCAGCACCTCCGCCTCCCCGGCCGGCGGCAGCTGCACCACGGTCTCCTCGATGCCCAGCTCCGCGTAGTACGCGAGCTTGCCCGGGGTGGGCTGAACGGCGTACGGGACGACCTGGAGGGCGGCCGGGTCGCGGCCCGCGTCCGCCCACACCGACCGCAGTACGGGCAGCGACTCGGACAGGCCGCGCCCGCCTATCGGCAGCCACCCGTCGGCGTACTCGCTGATGTGGGCGAACAGTTTCGGCCCGGCCGAGCCGCCGACGAGGGTACGGGGGCCGATCACCGGCCCACGCGGCTTCTGTACCGGCTTGGGGTACGCGGTACTCGCCCGCACACTCCCGAACTCACCGTCGTACGCGGTCGGTTCGTCTGACCACAGGGCACGCATCAGCGCCATCCGGTCCCGGGTCAGCTCGCGCCGCGTACGCCATTCCACACCGTGGTCGGCGGCCTCCTCGACGTTCCAGCCGTAGCCGAGACCGAGGGTGAAGCGTCCGCCGGAGAGGTGGTCGAGGGTCGCGATCTGCTTGGCGAGGTCGATCGGGTCGTGCTGGGCGACGAGCGTGATGCCCGTGCCGAGGGCGAGCCGCTCGGTGACGGCTGCGGCCTGGCCGAGCGCGACGAAGGGGTCGAGCGTACGGCCGTACTCGGGCGGCAGGTCGCCGCCCGCCGGGTACGGGCTGGTCCGCTCGACCGGGATGTGTGTGTGCTCGGGCAGATACAGCCCGGCGAACCCGCGCTGCTCCAGCTCACGGGCGAGTCGGGTCGGGGTGATCGTCTCGTCGGTGAGAAAGATCGTGACGGCTAGGCGCATGTCCATATCTGTACCGGGCGACTCCTCGTCTGTCCATACCGACCGGTCGGGATTGGTCGAACATCACTCGGGGCACGCGGTCTTGTCACGGCGATCCCCCTGTCTTGTACGGGAGTTCACTCCACGGCACGAGAGTGGCTATGAAAGTGGTACGCGCCACCACAGCACCGTCACTGCGTCACCCACGTCACACCCCGACACCCTGGGAGCGGCAGCATGTGCGAAGACGACCACGGAACCGGCACGGAAGACGGCACCGGAAATGGCACCGGCACCGACACCGGAAACAGCCTGGCCAGACGTGCCCTGTTCGTGACGGGAGCCGCCGCCGCGCTTACGTTGGGAAGCGTGACCTTCTCCCACGGCACCCCGGCCTCGGCGGCCCCCGGCACGGAGACGAAGACGGTACGGGGCACACTGCCGACCGGCTCCCCCGACTTCGTCTACCTGCCCGTCGAAATCCCGGATGGCGTACGGGAGTTGAGGGTGACGTACAGCTATGACCGCCCCTCCGTCCCAGCCGGTACCGCTGGCAACGCGCTCGACATCGGTGTCTTCGACCAGCGCGGCACCGAACTCGGCGGCAAGGGCTTCCGGGGCTGGTCGGGCGGGGCCCGCACGGAGTTCTTCGTCCGCGCGGACGACGCGACGCCCGGCTACATCCCCGGCCCGGTGAAGGCGGGCACCTGGCACATCGCGCTGGGCCCGTACACCGTCTCCCCGCAGGGCCTCTCGTACGAGATCACCATCACGCTGACCTACGGCGAGCCCGGCGAGGGCGTCGACCCGGTCTATCCGCCGGAGCGGGCGAAGGGGCGGGGCCGGGCCTGGTACCGGGGCGACTGCCACCTGCACACCTGGTACTCGGACGGCCGCCGCACCCCGGCCGAGATCACGGCCCTCGCGCGGGCGGCGGGCCTGGACTTCATCAACTCCTCGGACCACAACACCCATTCATCTCACGCCCATTGGGCCTCTGAGGCAGGCGACGACCTCCTCATCCTGCTGGGCGAGGAGGTGACGACCCGCAACGGTCACGTGGTCGCGCTGGGGATCGACCCGGGGACGTTCGTCGACTGGCGCTACCGGGCCCGTGACAACCGCTTCGGCAAGTACGCGCGCCAGATCCGCCGCGCCGGCGGCCTGGTGGTCCCGGCCCACCCGCACGCCACCTGCGTCGGCTGCAACTGGAAGTTCGGCTTCGCCGAGGCGGACGCGGTGGAGGTGTGGAACGGCGCCTACTCGCCCGAGGACGAGGTGGCCCTCGCGGACTGGGACGGCATGCTGGTGGCGTCCGTGCGGGAGGGTGCCTCGGGCGGGCGCGGGTGGATTCCGGCCATGGGCAACAGCGACGCCCACCGCGACCCCGACCCGGTGGGCGTCCCGCAGACGGTCGTCCTGGCCGACGACCTGACCCGGGAGGCGATCCAGGCGGGCCTGAAGGCAGGGCGCTCCTACGTCGCCGAGTCCAAGTCGGTCTCCCTCACCTTCACGGCGTCCGGCCCGAAGGGCGAACACGCGGACATCGGGGGCCGGTTGAAGGTGTCCAAGGACGCCCCGGTCACGGTCCGCCTGGAGGTGTCGGGCGCCCCGCGCTGCACGGTCCGCTTCGTCACGGACCAGGGCGTGCTGTTCACGAGCGCGGTCCTGCCGGTGGCGGGCACAGGGGTCGTGGAGTGGCGTACGACGGCCCAGTACGCGGCGTACGTCCGGGCGGAGGTGCGGCACGAGGCGGTACTCGCGCCGCTGCCCGGGGCGTTGGCGGCGTTCACGAACCCGATCTTCCTGGGGCGGTAGGCCAGGGCCGGCCCAGGCGGACGATCCTTCGGAGTGCCTTCGGGGGTGGTGGACCGGGGCGGGGTCAAGCCGACGCCAGATCCACCACCACCGCCGCGTGATCGGACGGCCAGACGCCCTCCACGGGCCCGTGCCCCGCCCGGTCCACCTTGCGCACATGCCCGAGACCTCCCGGCCACGGCAGCCCCACGTGGATGTAGTCGATTCGTGAGCTCGGGCCGAACCCGGCCGCGACATACGGGTTGGCGGCGTCCCAGGTCGCCGAGGGAGCCGCCGGGTCGGCCAACTCCCAGGCATCCATGAAGACTTGGCCGGGTACAGGTGGGGCCGTCTTGTGACCGCCGAACAGGCGGATCTCGTCGGAGTCGGGCCAGGCGTTGAAGTCGCCGGTGATGACGGGCGGGAAGGCGGTGCCGCCGTCACGGTGTTTCGCCACGAACTCGGCCAGAGCGGTGACCTGTTGGCACCGGACAGCCGAGGCGTGGGGCACGGAGGTGAGGTGGGTGGTGAAGAAGGGCACGTGGTGGCCGGGGGCGGCGAGCCGGGCGTACAGGGCAAGACGTCCGTCGTCCAACTCGTCCGGCGCCGGCAGCCGCATCGCCTCGCTCTCGACGACGGGCCACCGGCTCAGCACCGCGTTGCCGACGTTCACCTTCGCGCCACCCGCACCCTCGATACGCCGCTGCCAGCGTTCGGGGGCCTCGGACGCGGCCCAGGTCCAGTGCAGTCCGAGTTCACCGGCGAGCCAGGCGGCGAGGTTCTCGCCGTCGCACTCCCAGACCTCCTGGAGTCCGACCACGTCCGGCCGCAGGTCCCGCAGCACGGAGAGGATCGCCTGCCGCCGCGCTTCCCAGGGCCCGAACCGCCACCACAGGTTCCAGGTCACCACGCGCATATTCGCCACCGCCCACTCATGTCGCCCAGCAGCCCGTCTCTGGGACACCATTCAAGAGCACGACCAACAGCAGCGGCACGCGCACAGGAGGCACAAGAACCAGATGTCCCGCTTCGGAGAGTTCAGAGAGTTCAGATTCAAGGCCGCCACCGCCTTCCAGCGCCGCATCGGCAACCCCGTCACGCGCCGCCTCCCCTTCCAGACCCTCCTGGAGACCACGGGCCGCACCTCGGGCCTCCCCCGCGTCACCCCGCTGGGCGGCCGTCGCATCGGCGACACGTTCTGGCTGGTCTCGGAGTTCGGCGAGAAGTCGCAGTACGTACGGAACATCAAGGCGAACCCGCGCGTACGGGTGCGGGTCGGAGGGCGCTGGCATGTGGGCACGGCCCACCTACTGCCGGACGACGACCCGATCGCCCGGCTGCGGACACTGCCGAAGGTCAACAGCACGGGCGTACGGACGCTGGGAACGAATCTGCTGACGGTGCGGGTGGACCTGGACGGCTGAGGGCTGAGGGCTGAGGGCTGAGGGCTCGATCTAGTCAGCTACGGGGGCGGGGACTGCGCTTGACGGTGCCGGGTGGGAATTGTTCGACACCGAGGACTTCGTCCGCCCGGTGGATGTTGATGGCAAGGTCCGGCATGCCGATCAGCGGACTGACATCGACCTGTCGGTGCTCGTCGAAGCAGTTGATCGTCAGCTTCTTGAGCTTGGGAAGTGCCCTGGCCACCGCGCCGAGATCATCACCTGCCTGCCAGAGACCCAGCCAGAACTCTTCGATCTGCGGTGCCGACGGGAGCTCGGCAAGCATGGACAGGCTGGCCCCGGCCTGGAACACGAGGTAGTTGAGCTTGGGCAACTCCGAGACCTGGGAGAGGCCGTCCACGAGGCCACCCAGGCCCAAGGTGGTGAGATTGGGCCATCGGGTGATGCCCTCGAGCGTGCGTAGATGCTTGCAGGCGATGGCGCCGAGCCACAGCTGAGTGAGATCACCACCGACCGGCAGCACATCAAGACTCCGGCAGGGGAGCTCCAGGTCGAGGCCCAGTCTTTCGAGGAGGGGCAAGTCCTGGATAACGTCCAATCGCGCCGCCGCGCACTCGTAGAGGTCGAGGCTGATGGCAGGCGTGGCGGCCAAGGGGGTCAGGTCCGCGACATTGGGACAGCGGCTGAAGGAAATGTTGCTCAGGGACGTGTACGCCTGGAAAAACTTCAGGTTGTCCAGCACCGAGTTGTCGAAGAATCGCAGCGCCCGAAGTTCTTCCGGTCCGATCGCACTGGTGATCTCGCTGCCAGTGAAGTTGCCTGCGAAGGTGACGCTGCCGGGCGGACGCAGGTGCTGCAGGGCCGTGAGTTGTTCCACTGAGCGCACCGTCAGATGACGGAAGCCGGGGATGTGGGCGAGGACTTCGCGAGCGTAGTCCTCGGTGTCGAAGTTGCCCCAGCCGTCTTGCAGCACCGACTGAACACTGAGGTCTGTGCTGGAGCGGAATTTCTTCATGACCGTGAGAGCGGCGTCGCCGCCAATATGGCCGGCGGTGGCGACGACGGCTTGGGCTTCGTCGTCCTCCAGCCCCTCAGGGCCGGGAAGCAGGTCGAGGATCACAGGGCCGACGGCAGCCAGAGTCATGGCCTCGTCGAGGCTTCGGGGAGGCAGAAGCGCAGCCGTACTCCGCTGAACGTCCTCGCGCACGGCCGGGTCGAGTTCGGTTGCGTGTTCCAGGCAGGCCGTGGCCAACAGATGCAGGCGGTCGCGGTGTCTGGGAGTGCGGTCGCCACGGGTGATCAAACGGCGAAGGAGGTCGGCGCGTTCATGAGGACGTGCGTGGGCCACGGCCATGCACAGGACATCCTCCCACTGATCATCATGCGCATGGCGGACCAGGAGGGGGATGTCACGAGCTTCGATCGCGGCTTTGGCCCCGAGATAATCCTGGAAGGTGCGGTGGGCGAAGTCGATGGAGTCGGCGGTGGGTTGTCTCAGCAGTCCGGAGCGGGCGAGAAGGTAGGTGAGAACACCCTCCGCGTCGGCTCTCTGCGCGATACGGGGCATGGCGGGTAGGGCCTCGTCGATGAGGGCGCGGGCTGTGTCGTGGTCGAGCTCGGTCTGCCCGTTGCGTATCAGCCAGTAGGCCAGCCGCTGAAGGAGCTGGACGCTCTGGTGCTCGGTAAGGGAAACACCTTCGGGGGCTTCGATGTCGCGTTCGCGGTCGCGTCGGTGCAGCAGCATGGACAGCGCCGCCTCGTACAACTCCATGCGGCCGTGCGGCAGATGGCCGCGCCGGTCACGGTGCAGGGCACAGACCAGAGCGCACAGCAACGGAGTGGTGCAGAGGCGTGCCAGGTCACGCTGGGAACGCACCGTGTCCTTCAACGCCTCCGCCAGCGCTGCCAGATTGACGCGTTCCTGCGCGGTAGCGGTGTCGGCGCCGGCTGCGGCGTGCCAGCGGTCGACGAACACCGCCACATCCCGACCGCTCATCGGCCGCACGGTCAGCTCGGTGAAGTCGCTGTCGGCCAGCCACCCTTCGGGCACCGCGGAAGGCCGGGTGGTGACCAGGCAAGCGGCCTGCGGATAGGCGGCGAGCAGGTCGCGCAGCCACAGCCGGGTCTGGGCCCGCCGTGCCTGGGGAACTTCGTCAAGGCCGTCGACGAGCAGCAAACCGCGGCCGTCGACGAGGGCCCGGTCGGCCCAGCCCGGCGGTTGGGCACCTTCGCGCGGACAACCGGTCGCTGCCAGGTATTCGTGTGGGGCCGGCAGTTCGCCACGGCGTACCAGGGTTCGCAGCGGCAGGACGAAGGGCAGGCGGCCCTCCAGATGCGCCAGCTCGGGAGGCAGTCCACGGCGGGCGGTGGCGACCGCGAGCCACCGCAGCAAACTGGTCTTGCCGCTGCCGGCCAGTCCCCGCACAAGAATGCGCCGCCGTCCGGCCAAGGCCTGCTCGGCCCGCTCGGCCCTCACTTCCACCCCGCCTTCGGGGCCTGCCCCCATCACCCCCCGTCCCACTGCGGATCCGAGACCGTGGGCCGAGGTGGCGAACTCCAGGCTGAGATATGCGGCATCCAGCGGCCAGCGGGCGCGTTCGGGCCGGGACAGATCAAGCCCGATCACTGACAACTGTCCATACCGACGCTCCACATACTGCCGGTACCACCCGTCGAACTCGCCTTCCACTCCTGGCTCCGCGGTCGCCACGTCCGCGGCCGGGACGGCTGAAGCCAGCGCACCCGCCCGGAGCCGCAGCAACGGTTCGGGGTCAGCCCCCAACACCGAGGCGAGCACCGCCACGGTCGCCTCGCTCGGCACGCCGGTCCCGTTCAGCGCCTGGCTGACCGTCGTACGCCCCAGCCCGGCCCGCATCGGCAGCGCGGTCATCGACAACCGGCGCTGGGCCCGCAGACTCCGCAGCCGCTCCTTCAGCTCAACCAGCGCCTCCCGCCGGTCCTCCCTGTCCCCCACCGGCCCCTCCACCTACCGCGCATCGTCCTCGTTGTTCAAGTCCGTCCATCTTTGTCCAACCGAACGCTGCTGTACGGGACTTCACTCATCTTCCTTCCCATACCGCCCTCGTCGACGGAACGGAAGATCCCCGATGCCTGCAACCCCCACGCACCTGATGCTGCTGACCCTCACGCTGCTCACCGCCGTCCTGCTCGCCCTCCTGGCCGCTGTGACCGCCGCGCTACTCGCCCGCTGGGACGGCGCTTCCCTCCCAGCCGCCCTGACACGCGGGGGGATCGCATTCGGAGGCACCCTCACACTGCTGACGGCCTTGCTCGCACTTGTCGCGAGCACGCTGGCGCAGCCGTGACCTGGACAGGACACCGGCAGCCCTCAGTCCACCACCTGTGGATCACGGAAGTAGAAGACGACCGTCACTCCCATGCCTGGCGTGTGTGTGCACACGACGGTGAGGTCCAGGGCTCGGGACAGGCGCATGATGACGGCGATGGGCGGCAGTTCGGTGGGCGGTCTCGATGCCTTCGATCTCGTCGGTGGTGGTGTGCGGGCACTCCGCCAGGTCGGCCTCGCTCAGCCCGAGTTCCCTGCGCCGGTCATGGACGGCCTTGCCCAGCGTCATGGCCAGGCCGGCTTCTCCGTAAACCCGGTCGTACTCGGGGTCGGCATCGAGGTGTTCGCCGATCAGCTGGCGGTGGCGGCGGGTTCTCCATTCCCTGTGATTCATCGGGTCTCCCTGAGGTCACGGCTGCAGAGGTCGTGTTCGGCGGCTGCCTGGTGCTCGGCCTCGCACAGCCGTTGAGCGGCGTGCGTGCGGTCCACTTCGGCCTGCTCGCGCATCTTGGTCACCCCGTCCGCCCGCACTCCGCCCACAGCAACTTGCCGCCCGTCGACGCGCCTGACTCCCGCAGCATCGTCACACCCCATGCGTCCGCGCACGCCCGTACGAGGTGCAGCCCTCGTCCACCTTCGGCGTCTTCGGGGGCTACGCCGACGAGGGCACCCCTCTCCGATGCCGAGAAGCCGAGCGGGACCCTGGGGTCCGTGTCCCATACCGCGACGCGCAGCCGGTTCGGTTCGTTGGAGTGGAGGCGGAGAGAGTAAGGGCCCGTGGTGTGGAGGTGGGCATTCGTGAGCAGTTCGGAGGCGAGGAGTTCGGCGGTGGGGGTGAGGTGGGCGAGGTCGTGGGCGGCCAGGACGGTGCGCAGGGTCGCCCGGGCGATGCCCGGTGCGCGTGGATCGTGCGGGAGCTGGAGGGCGTAGCTCCAAGAGGAGGAGGACGGCGATACGGTGGCCATCGGAAGTCTCCGATCACGGAGGGGAGTTGGATGGTGTCGGTACGTTGTGCTCGCTTGTGTTGCATTGCGGTGCCCAGTGACCGTGGCCGCTCCGTCGAGCGGGGTGCTTCTGGGCGAGGCGCCTGAGATGAAGGTAGGGGATCCGCAAAGGTACTTTGCTGGATTCCGAAGGATCTCGGCGCTTTATCCCTCATGTGGGTGACAAAACTTTTCCAGCGGCCGTGACAAGGAGACGTCATGACGACAAGGCCCGCTCCGACGGCCCGACGTGTCCGGCTCGCAACGGAGCTGCGCAAACTCCGCGAGCGGGCGGGGATGACCTCGACGGAGGCAGCACAACTGCTGGGCACCAGCTCTGGTCAACTCAGCAATGTGGAGTCCGCCCGGTTCGGCGTGAGCCCCGACCGCATCCGCGCGATGGCCCATCTCTACTCGTGCGCGGACCAGCCCTACGTCGATGCCCTCGCCGACATGGCCGGCGAGAAGACGCGCGGCTGGTGGTGGGAGGCATACCGGGAGGTTCTGCCGTCAGGGATGCTCGCCCTCGCCGAACTGGAGCACCACGCAACCGCCCTGCGTACCGCCTTCACCTCACACGTCCCCGGAATGCTCCAGACCGCCGAGCACGCCCGCGAGATCTTCCGTCACGTGATCCCGGCTCCTACTCCTCCCGAGGTCGAGCACCGGGTCTCGTACCGCGTCAAACGGCAGGACGTCGTGTACCGGGCAGATCCGAATCCGTACAGCACCGTCATCCATGAAGCCGCCCTGCACATGAGGGTCGGCGGTCGGGACGTGGCACGGGCGCAACTCCGGCATCTGCTCGACATGAGCGAACGGGACCACATCACTCTCCGGGTACTGCCGTTCGACGTCGGCGCGTTCCCCGGGTCGGGCCAGTCCATCAACTACCTGTGCGGACCTGTACCGCAGCTGGACACCGTCCAACTCGACCAGTTCCACGGCCCTATGCTGCTGGACGCCGAGGCCCACCTGGAAAAGTACCGACGCCTCCTGGACACCGTCGAAGCCGCCGCTCTCGCCCCGGAGAAGTCCCGAGACCTGATCCTTGCCATCGCTCAGAACCTTTAGAGGAGCCCTGATGTCCCAGCAAGCATGGAGGAAGTCGTCCCAGTGCCAGGAAGGTGAAGCCTGCGTTCACATATCGGTCACCAGAGAAACGATCCTGCTCGCCGACTCGGCAACGCCGACCCCCACATCCATCATCTCGGTCGGCCGCGATGCCTTCGCTGCTTTCATCCACCTGCTCAAGAAATGAACGCCCTGACCGCTCAGGAAACCAGCAAGTGACCGACAAGACCGCGATCGAAGCCGGACTGCGGAGGTTCGGCGATGAGGGTCGGCCGGCCTCCGAGGCGGCGCGTTGGGTGATGCGGGAGATGGGGGACGACTTCGCGGTCTTCCAGCTGATGGTCCGCTTCTTCACCGTCTACCACGTCCCTGTGGAACACCTCCGGGAGCTGGAACGCTGGGAGGGCCTGGGCACTGGCGGCCCCCTCACGGACGTGGAGTTGGACGCGATCGTCGGCCCGCTCAGGGTCCGGGATGCGCCGCTGTCCTGGCGAGGCGGCGGTACTGCGGAGTCGCGGTAGTACGGAGTCCCAGTGCGCGGCGGTCACCGGATGGTGGCCGCCCCTTCCGTTTCCGGTTCGGCCCTGCCCGGCCTCTTCACGCGCATCGCGCATCCCGCATCGCACACTCCAAGAGCGGACCTCTGCGGCTCCGCGCGACAACCGTCAAGGCGTGTGATCACGCGCGTGTTGGCGCCGCACCGCATCCCGTAGCGCCGTCCGCACGGGCTCTGTCGGAGGCGGGCCGCCGGTGCTCACCGTGACGATCGCCTCGGCGACGTCGCGGAGCTTGGTGTTCGTGTGCTGGGAGGTGTCGCGCAGGGCGTTCCAGGCCTGGTCGGCGGTGCACGCCTCGACGGCCATGAGGATCCCGCGGGCCTGGTCGATGACCGGGCGGGACTCGATGGCCTGCTGCAACTGCTGGACCTCCGACTGGAGTCGCCGCACCTGCTCCGCACGTTCCACGGCCACCGCGGCGAGCCCCTGGTCGGAGCGGAGCAGGACGAGCAGCTGGCGGATGTCCGGCGGCAGCCAGGCGGTGGCGTCGCCTGCGGGGTCGGACGCGGGGGCAGGGACCGAGAAGCCGGTGATCTCCAGGATGCGGCGGGGCTGGCCGTTCCAGTTGACGGTCCACAACGGGATGCCGGCGGCTGCTCCGAAGTCCTCCAGGCGCTCCAGGAACTGGAGTCCGGCCGTGTCCATGAAGGTGACCTCGGCCATGTCCAGGACCAGGCCGTCCGTCCCGTCGGGGAGCTCGCCCAGGGCAGGGTCGAGCACCGTAACGCAGCCGCGGACGATCTCCCCGCTCGGTGTCAGGACCACCGTGGTGCCCCACATCTCCGTGCGGACGGCCAGTGGCCCGTCGGCGACCGATGCCGACGGAGGAGAAGAGGAGGGCGGGACGACAGACATGTGCTCACCTCGGGTCTGGGGTCCGGTTGTGCCGTCGGGGTCCACGCCACGCTGACACGCGACTCCGACGTAGCCCGCGGCCGTTGTGCTGTCGCGTCTTCCCCGCCCGGGACGACCTATTCCGGAACCGGCGTGGAGATGTTGGGCCGGTTCTGTGACCCGTCGTCGGGTCGGCCGCCGCTGCGTGTACGACGCTGTGCGTGAGACGCCGCGAGTAGAGCTGCGGGGAGGGCTGTGAGTAGAGCTGTCAGTAGAGCTGTGCATGAATGCGGTCATGCGGGGCAAAGGGAAGTGGCAACATCGTGCCGGTCGTGCTGGAGGTGCGCATCAGCGTCTCCCTCTGCCTGCCGCACGGCAAAGGGATACTGGGGTGCAACCGGTACACAGGGGTGGGACGTGGACATTCTGCGACGGGCGGATGCCTCGGCGTCGGTGGCGGCTCCGTCGGGAAGCGCGTTGCGGCTGCGGCCGCTGCGGGACCGGGCGGGATGGGAGGCCGTCGGCGAGATCACCTCGGCCACGTGTCCGGCCTGGGAGCAGACGCTGGACCAACTGATCCGTCGTATGACCCTACGTAAAGAGATCGTGTGCCATCTGGAGATGTCCGCCGTGACCTTCGTCGATGTCGCCGGTGCCTCGGCCCTGGCAATGGCCGCTCAGAGCCTTTCGGCCGAGCGGCGCATCGTGCTCGAACGTCCGCCTGCCGCTCTGCCACGGTTGCTTGACATGTTCTGGCCTCATTTGTCCGTGATCGAGGTGGTGGCACGATGACGGCCACGAAGACCGCCGAGTCGGCCGACGAGTCGACCGCCGAGCCGTTCGTGCATCCCGCCCTCTTCTACCGGGGCGAGGAGGAGTACCTGGACGGCACGGTCCCCTTCGTCCGCGAGGGGCTGAGAGCCGGACATCCGGTGGCGGTCGCCGTGCCCGGCCCGCAGCTGACCCTGCTCAGGGACAGCCTCGGCGGGGACGCCGCGTCCGTGCGCTTCCTCGACATGACCGACGTGGGCCGCAACCCGGGCCGGATCATCCCGAGGGTGCTGCGCGCCTTCGCCGACGCCCACCCTCAGACGCACGTTCGAATCATCGGGGAGCCGATCTGGGCCGGCCGCAGCAGCGTCGAGTACCCGGCGTGCGTGCAGCACGAGGCGTTGATCAACCCTGCCTTCGAGGGCCGGGACGTGACCATCCTGTGCCCGTACGACGCCGAGCGCCTCGACGAGAAGGTGCTCGCCGACGCCTACGCCACCCACCCGGTGATCATCTCCGGCGGCAGTCGGCGGCCCAGCCCGTCCTACGCACCCGGGCAGGTCGTCGCGCACTACAACCAGCCCCTCGCTCCGGCTCCCGCGACGGCCGAGCCCCAGCACTTCGGCGCCGAGGAGCTGCCGGTCGTCAGGCGTTTCGCCGTCGCGTGGGGCGCACGGCTGGGCCTGTCCGGCGTACGCCTGGACGACCTGGCTCTGGCGGTGGCCGAGCTGACCACCAACAGCGTGGTGCACGGCGGCGGCTCCGGCAGCCTGCGGATCTGGGCGGAGGACTCGCAGCTGGTGTGCGAGGTCCGCGACCGCGGCCAGCTGACCGACCCGCTCGCCGGCCGCCGTCCGGCCACCCGGGACCAGCGCGGCGGACGCGGCCTGCTCCTGGTGCACGCCGTCGCGGACCTGGTCCGGGTTCACACCGACCCGGAGGGTACGACCATCCGGTTCTACCTCGGCTGCTAGCCGACCGTTCGAAGCCGCGTCCCGGACGCCCGCCGGCTGCTCACCGGGGCGCGGCGACCGAACCGAACTGCGCGCCGGTTTCAACCGCCTGCGCCGGCCGCCCCGCCAAGGGCATCAAGCCGGTGGATCCGGGCTCAGGAACCGTCGAGTATCCGGGCAGTCGCGGCCATACGGGTCCGGTGTTCCCCGAGAATCCGGCCGAATTCGTCGGCGTGCAGCGTGATTTGCTCTTTCTGATACTTCCTCTCGAACCCTGACCAGATTTCTACCAACCGGGTCCGCCTCTTGCATTCCAGGTCGGCCAGCGCCATCTTGATCTCTGCCCCGCTCACCTCAGGCCGGTCGAGATCGAAGAGCGGACGGTCGGTGACCGGTGAGGAGGATTCATAACCCGCGGCCCTCATACAGTTTGCCCATTTCCTTGTCGCCGAAATAACCGCCGGGTCGGAGAGTGACCGATTGAAGGAGTCACCCTTGATGTCCGCCGCCAGTTTGGCATAGGAAAATCCGGCGCCCCCCGCTTCCGCGAATTCCCGCGCGGCCTGTCCGAGGCACCCGCCATCCGGCAGCTTCCGGCCGTTCGCCGAACGTTTTTCCGTGTCACCGTTGAGAACACGTCCGTACATGGGATCTTGGCGCCGTTCGTCCCATACGCCACTGCCGCTGTCCGTGTCGGCCGCACCCGAGGCCGACTCGACGGTCGACGGCAGGTGGTATCCGTACCGCTTGACCAGGGCGGAGTTCGCCACACCGTAACGGCGTGCATTGCCGTAGACGCCGTCGTCCTTCACATTGTCATCCAGAGTCGCAGTCGTCTCCGGAAAGGAGAGGCCGTACTCACGCATACAGCGGCTGATCAGTAATGTTCTCGCCCGGCCTATGTCGAAGAATTCGGCGACTGTCGGCAGGTAGGCATTGACGGGGAGATGAACCTCTCCCGCCGCAGGTTGCACGGTCAGGGAATCAACAGAGGCCGAAACGGGCGGAGAGTCAGCGCCGGAACAGGCCGGGACGAACAGCAGAACCGCCACAATGGCTGTCGCCGGTCGATACGAAGAGAATAGTGAAGAGAACTGCTTGGAGAGCATGGCGGCATTCACCTCTGTCCGGGACGGGGTTTCACCAGCCAGGGGGTGCCGTGACCACCGCGCGTGGTCACGGCACCCCACAGGGGCAGGGTGAGGCGTTCTCGCATCACTGCCGGGAGTAGAGCTTCACCGACGCGTTGTTGTTCCAGGTGTAAGACAGCTCACCGCGCTGGCCGCCGTAGAGCCAGTCGTAATTCCCGCCGTAGCTCGGGGAGTAGTAGCTCCGGCACGAAGCCAGGAACGAGTCGCACTGGATCTTGCGGGAGTTGTTGCGGACGGCCTGCCCTGATCCTGATCCGGTGCCTGACCTGAAGTAGTTGTTGGCGAGGTCGGCATCATCGTTCCAGCCGCCCCAATAAGCGTCGCTCCAGCCGCTGTAGTAGAAACAGACGTAGTAGCCCCCCGCAGTGCAGCGGGACTCGTTGCCCTCCACCCCGACGTACGCGCTGGCCGCCTGCGCGGGTGAGGCCATGAGCGGCAGTGCCGCCACAGCCAGTCCCGCTGCGAACAGCGCACTTGTGACCTTCTTGTTGATTTTCATGACGCGCACTCCTGTAGGTCTATGTGACTACGAATCGCGGCCCTGCCTCGGCTCACAGCCGACCGGGAGCATCGGACACGGATCGCCGGAGCGGGCTGTCCGGGTGCTGACGTCGCGAGGGCGGCGCCCTTTCGTGCGTTCACGATTCGACCTCCTCCCGGTATGACGATGCGGGGTGGACCGCGCAGCCTGGTTTGCACCACAGAGACTGCTGGTCGATCCGGATCCGGGCCAGAGAGGCCTGCCCCGTTGGGACACCGTGGGACATCCCATGCATTGACCTGCTGGGATGTCCGGCGTGATGCGGCATCGCTGGGACGTCCACCCTCGCGGGCCGTGCCTGAAGACATGGGTGTGGAGCTCCGGCCTAGCCCCGGAGCCCGCGCGAGGTGTACTAACAGGGCAAGGGGCGAGAGCCCTGGGGGATTGTTGATACGTATTGGGGTGGAGCGTGTCACGTTGGAAGGAACTGCCGGATTCTCTGGACCAGAGAGTCCGTCAACTCGTGGTGCAGTTGCGGAGGTTGAAGGACCGCGGCGGTTTGAGCCTGGACGTGCTCGCGGTCAGGACCGGATACAGCCGCTCGTCGTGGGATCGCTACCTCAACGGGAAGGCACTGCCGCCGCGGCACGCGGTGGAGGAGCTGGCGCGGGTCGCGGGGGCGGATCCGGTCCGCCTGCTGGTGCTGCATGAGGTGGCCGAGGAAGCGTGGCCGCAGCGGATCGCGTCGTCCTCGTCGGCCGGTGCGGAAGGCGACGGCGGCGAGCAGGGGGCACGGGGCGAGGCGGCTGCCGAGCGTTCCGGTGCGGCCGAGGGCTCTGCGGCGTCGGCGGAGGGACCCGGGGCCTTGACGGAGGGGCCCGCAGCGTTGGTGGCTGGGCAGCCGCCAGGGGTGCGCCGGCCCGTCGCCCTCGCTGCCGTGGTGGTCGCCGCACTCGTGGGGATGGCCGCCGGAATACTGATCGCCGCACCCTGGGGCGATGACGACGGCGGGGGCGACAAGGTGCAGACGGCGCTGAACGGCCCACTGCCGAGCAGCAGTACCACCCGTACCGGTGCCCGTACCGGTACGGGTGGTACTGGCACCGGTACGGGCACCAACAGCAACAACACCTCTACCGAGGGGCTGGGCTGGTACGTCTTCAAGCCGGAGAAGTCGTACTCCTGCAAGGTCCGCCGGACCGGCGCGGCAGGCGGGGGGCTGTTCGCTGGATACAGCACCACGCGTACCGCCGTCCTTGCCGGACCGGGCTGGGACGTGGTGGAGGCCCAGTGCCTGCTGGGCTATCGCCAGTTGGAGCCGGGCGTCGTCGACGGGGTCTACGGGCAGCAGACCATCGCGGCCGTGATGCGTCTGCAGAAGAAGGCCGGGCTGCCGGCGGACGGCGTCGTGGGCCCGCACACCTGGCAGGCGCTGCGCGGATGACCGGCCCTGCACCGGAGTGCGCGGCACTGGCCGAGGGGCTCCGCGAAATGAGGGCGCGGACGGGCCTGAGCCTGGCGGCGTTGGCCGAACGCTCGCCGTACAGCAAGTCGTCCTGGGAGCGCTACCTCAACGGGAAAAAGCCGGTGCCCCGGCAGGCCGTCGAGGCGCTGTGCGCGATGGCCGGGGAGCCCGCCGGGCGGCTGCTCGCGCTGTGGGAGCTGGCGGACACCGAGTGGAGCGGGCGCGCCCGGCACACCCGCCCCCCTGCCCAGCCCGCGCCCGCGGCCCCGTCCGCAGCCGCCCTGGTCCCCGCAGGTGCTGTAGGTGCCCCGGGCATCCACCGGAGGGTTCGGCGCCAAGGGCTGTTCATCGCCGGTGTGGGTGTGGTCGCAGTGGCGATGTTGGCGGCGCAGTCTCTGCGGAGCCACAGCGCCGCCGGAAGCCCGGCGGGCCTGGCGTCCCCCGCGCTGGATCCCATCCCCGGATGCCAGGGGAAAGCGTGTGACGGGAAGGATCCCAGCCCGATGGCCTGCGGACTGCCCGGCAGGGTGGACTCGCTCGGTCCGCCGCACCCCACCAGCACCGGTGCGAGGGTGGAGATCCGGTACAGCCAGGTGTGCGCCGCCGCGTGGGGCCGGATCTGGCATTCGAAGGTCGGGGACGCGATCGAGGTCTCGGCCCCCGGCACCCGGCCGCATCGAGTCGTCGTCAGAAACACCGCCGATACGGGCGTCTACCGTTTCACGCCGATGATCGGCGGCCCGAACCGGACCGACCTACGGCTGTGCTTCATTCCGGCGGGCGGCACGGACCGGGAGTGCTTCGACTCCTGACGGTGCGTTTCTCCTGGCCGACCAGTGCACCACCGCTGGGCGCGGCTCCCGCGTGGTCGGGGTCGCCCACCTCGGCCGCCCCGACCACGCCCGCTCCGGCACCGTCACCCGCAGCGGCTGGGTCCACAGCGGCAAGGGCACCGGCGCGGACTGCTCCGAGGGGACGTACGCGTGGATCGCCGGCACCGGCACCGAGGGCTGGTTCACCGCCGCCGACCGCGCTGACGGCGGAGCCCCCGCGCTTGGCTGACCCCGCCAGCACCACCCGGGCAGCACCGCGGCCCGAACCCCGCCTCACCCGAGGCAGAGGTCCGGGCCGTGGCCGTACCCGCGCTCACCCCGCCCAGACGACCGACTGCACCTCCCCGTACGCGTGCAGCGCGTACGACCCCACATCGCGCCCCACCCCGCTCCGCTTGAACCCGCCGAACGGTGCCTCCATGTTCCGGCCTACGGTGTTCACGCCGACCCCGCCGGCCCGCAGTCGGCGCGCGACCCGGAAGGCGCGGGCCACATCCGCCGACCAGACGTAGTCGATGAGCCCGTACTCGCTGTCGTTGGCCAGCGCGACGCCCTCCTCCTCGTCGTCGAAGGGGATGACGGTGACCACCGGCCCGAAGATCTCCTCCCGGGCCACCCGCATGTCGTTGGTGCAGTCGGCCAGCAGGGTCGGGGCGACATAGAACCCCCGGTCGAACGGCGGTCGTTCGCCTCCCGCGACCACCACCGCGCCTTCCTTCCGCCCGAGTTCGACGTACGCCTCGACCCTGTCCCGGTGCGCCCCCGAGATCACCGGCCCGACCACCGTGCCCTCCGCGCGCGGGTCACCCACCTTCAAGTGACCGGCGTAGGCGGCGAGTTGTTCCACGAGTCGCCCGTACACGCCCCGCTGCGCCAGCACCCGCGTCGGGGCCGTGCAGATCTGGCCGCTGTAGAACGAGAACGTCGTGCCGATGCCCGCGACCGCCGAGCGGATGTCCGCGTCGTCGAAGACGAGTGCCGCGCCCTTTCCGCCCAGCTCCATCAACTGGCGTTTCATGCTCCGGCCGCACACCTCGGCGATCCGCTGACCGACCGCCGTCGAGCCGGTGAAGCTGACCATGTCGACGTCCGGGGAGCCCACGACCGCCTCGCCGACCCCGACGCCCAGCCCGCTGACCACGTTGACGGTCCCCGGCGGCGCGCCCGCCTCCTCCAGCGCCTCCGCCATCCTGTACACGGACAGCGGGTCCTGCGGAGCGGGCTTCACGACCACCGTGTTGCCCATCGCCAGGGCGGGCGCGATCTTGCCGGCCGGGTTGGCCCACGGGTTGTTGTACGAGGTGATGCAGGCGACCACGCCCACCGCCTGGCGGATCGCCAGCGCGCCCATCACCGCCGCCTTCCCGAACGGGCCCCCCTCGTTGACCTGCGGTGGGATCGCCCACTCGGCCGGCTCCACCTTCGCGTACCGGCGGAAACGGGCAGCGCCCACGCCCACCTGCATCCCGCGCGCCGTCCCCGTCGTGGCGCCGGTCTCCGCCTGGGCGAGTGCGGCGTACGGCACCAGACGGCTGTGGATGATGTCCGCGGCGCGGGCCAGGACTGCGGCCCGTTCCTCCGGTGAGGTGCGCGACCACGGTCCGGAGGCCTCGCGGGCCGCCGCGGCGGCGGCGTACGCCTGATCCCGCGAGGCCTCCGGCGCCCACCCGACGACTTCCTCCGTCGCCGGGTCGATCACCTCGTAGTGCCCGTCGGCAGGGTCCACCCACGAACCGCCGACGAACAGCCGCTGTGCGTCGTTCACCTGGTGCTCACCGTCGCCGTGTCCCGGCCCGAGCGAAGCACCGTGCCCGGCACCGCGCCCGTCACCGTGTCGTCCCGGATCGTCTCAACCCCGTTGACCCATACGGCCGTTACGCCGATCGCCTTCGAGTCGAGACGCGGGCTGTCACCCGGCAGGTCGTGCACCAGGGTGGCCTTGTCGGCGGCGATCCGCTCCGGGTCGAAGAGGACCAGGTCGGCGTGGAAGCCCTCCTGGATACGTCCCCTCTCGCGCAGGCCGAACAGCCGCGCCGGGTCGTCGGTCAGCATCTGCACCGCCCGCTCCAGCGGCACCAGTTTCCGGCCGCGCAGACAGTCGCCGAGGAAACGGGTCGTGTACGGGGCCCCGCACATCCGGTCCAGGTGCGCGCCGGCGTCGGAGCCGCCGAGCAGTACGTCCTCGTGCCGCCAGGTCTCGGCGCGCAGCGCCCAGGACGCCGGGTCGTTGTCGGTGGGCATGGGCCACAGGACCGTACGCAGTTCGTCGGCCACGCAGATGTCGACGAGGCAGCTGAAGGGGTCCTGGCCGCGTTCGGCGGCGATGTCCCGCACCACCCTCCCCGTCAGGCCCTCGTTCGCCGCGCTGTACGTGTCCCCGATGACGTACCGCCCGAAGTCCGTCAGCCGCCGGAAGACGCCGGCCTCCTCGCTCTGCCCCTGGCGGACCATCTCGGCCCGTACCGCCGGGTCGGCGAGCCGGGTGATCCGCTCGGCGACCGGCAGGCCGAGCACGGGTCCCCACCCGGGGATCAGGTTCAGGGCGCAGAAGGTGCCGAGGGACATGTTCATCGGCGTGAGGATGGGCATGGTGAGGGCCACGACCCGGCCACCCGCCTTGCGGGCGCGCTCACTTGCCTCCAGCTGGCGGGGTACACGGGCCGGCACGGACGCGTCGATGGTGAGCACGTTCCAGTTCAGCGGGCGCCCGGCCACCGCGCTCATCTCGACGAACAGATCGATCTCGGCGTCGCTGAACTGGTCGAGGCATCCTGCGACGATCGCCTCGATCTGGGTGCCCTCGTGCTCGCCGACCGCCCGGGAGAGGGCGAGGAGTTCGGCGGGCAGCGCGTGCCGGGACGCCACCGGTTCGCCGTCCCCGTCGGAGTGCGAGGACGACTGGGTGGTGGAGAATCCCCAGGCTCCGGCGTCCATGGCCTCGTGCAACAGCCGTAGCATGTCGGCGAGTTGCTGTTCCGTCGGCTGTCCGCCCACCGCGTCCGGGCCCATGACGTACCGCCGCAGCGCGCAATGTCCCACCATGAAACCGGCGTTGACCGCGATCCGCCCCTCCAGCGCGTCCAGGTACTCCCCGAAGCCGCTCCAGCTCCAGGGCGCCCCCTCCTCCAGCGCGACCAGGGACATCCCCTCGACCTTGGACATCATCCGGCGCGTGTAGTCGGCGTCGTCGGGGCGGTCCGGGTTCAACGGGGCAAGCGTGAAACCGCAGTTGCCGGCGGCGACCGTCGTAACCCCGTGATTGAGGGACGGCGTGGCATACGGGTCCCAGAAGAGCTGGGCATCGTAGTGCGTGTGCGGATCGACGAACCCGGGCGCGAGGACCAGCCCGGACGCGTCCTCGGTGGTCCGGGCGTCCTCGGTGATCCGGGTACCGATGGCCGCGATGCGACCGTCCCGTATCCCCACATCGGCGACGTAGGCGGGCGCGCCGGTCCCGTCGACGACGGTGACGCCCGCGATCAGATGGTCAAGCACGGCTGCACCTCTTCCCAACGGCCACACGGACGCGCCCCTTCAGGGGCGCGGGACTGTATCGATCTGCGGCTCCGCCGCGTGGGCGCGAGAAACCACAACGGCCCCGCACCCGCCGACGACAACCTCAAGCCGCCCCCCGGAACCGCGAAGTCCGATGCACGGGGTCGGTGTCGATCTTCGGAATCACATGCTCACCGACCAGCCGGATCGTCTGCAGCGTGTCCTCCCTGGAGATCCCGATCGGCATCCCGAAGCTCAGCTGATCCGCCCCCGCCTGCTCCCACCGCTTGCACTGCGTCAGCACCTCGTCCGGGTCCCCGCAGATCAACAGCTCCTCGGCGATGAGCAGTTCGATGATCTCCTCGTTGAACTCGGGCAACGTCTCCGGCCACACGGGGAACCCCTCGGGACGAGGGAACGTGTCGTGGTACCGGAAGAGCAGCGACTGCAGATAGTGCAGCCCACCGCCCGCCGCGATCCGTACCGCCTCCGCGTGCGTCGGCGCGCAGATCGCCGTCGACGTCACCATCACGTTGTCGTTGACGTAGTCCCCGACCGGCTCGGCGTCCACGATCGCCGTCTTGTACTGCTCCAGCACCCACTCCATGTCGGAGACCCGCTGCACGCTGAAGCCGAGAACCCCGAGCCCCTTGCGGGCGGCCATGGCGTACGAGGGCGGCGAGCCGGCGGCGTACCACATCGCGGGGTGCGAGGGACCGTACGGCTTGGGCAGGATCTTGCGCGGCGGCAGTGACCAGTGCTTGCCCTGGAAACCGACGTACTCGTCCTGCATCCACATCTTCGGGAACTCGGCGATCGTCTCCTCCCACAGCTCCTTCGTGTGGTTCATGTCGGTGATGCCGGGCATGAAGCCGAGGATCTCGTGCGAGCCGGCGCCCCGGCCGGAGCCGAACTCGAAGCGGTTGCCGGTGAGATGGTCGAGCATGGCGACCTTCTCGGCCACCTTCACCGGGTGGTTGACCGGAGCGAGCGGGTTGAAGATGCCGGAGCCGAGGTGGATGCGCTCGGTGGCGTGGGCGAGGTAGCCGAGGTAGACGTCACTGGCCGAGATGTGCGAGTACTCCTCCAGGAAGTGGTGCTCGGACACCCAGGCGTACTTGAAGTTCGACCTGTCCGCCTGAATGACGTACTCGGTCTCCTCCATCAGCGCCTTGTGCTCCGCGAGCGGATCGGTCTCGGCCCGCTTGCCCACGTATCCCTGTACAAAGAGCCCGAATTCCAAGGAGGTTCACCGTCCCCAGTAACCGTTCCTGCCGTCTCTGACACTCTCGCCGTTTCTGACGCAGCGTCAGATTTGTTGAGACGACTGTTCCACCGGCCCCTGTGACCGTCAATAGCTGACGGTCAGTCAGACAATGGCAACACCGGCGAGCCAGCCCCCGTCGATCACGAACGGCTGCCCGGTGATGTACGAGGAGTCCTCCGAGGTGAGGAACAGCGCGAGCCGCGCCACCTCGTCCGGCCGCCCGATCCGTCCCAGCGGCACGAGCTTGCGGTACAGCTTGTCCAGCCCCTGCGAGGCACTCTCGGCGTCGGCGTCCGGGTCGAGCACGGCCGGGTTGGACATCGCGGTGTCGATCGCGCCCGGGCACATGGCGTTGACCCGGATCCTCCGGCGCGCCAGTTCCAGCGCGGCGACCCGGGTGAGCCCGACGATGGCGTGCTTGCTCGCCGCGTACGCCCCGACCGCCGCCATACCCGTAACCCCGGTGTACGAGGCGGTGTTGACGATCGTCCCGCCGCCGGCGTCGGCGATGCGTGGCGCGACCGTCCTGATCCCGAGGAAGCAGCCGACCTGGTTGACCTGCACGACCTGCATGAACTCGTCGAGGGACGTGTCGAGAAGGGTGTTGAAGCGGAGGATGCCGGCGTTGTTGACCAGCCCGTCGATCCGGCCGTACGCCTTCTCCGTCGCGGCGACGGCAGCCTGCCAGCCCGCCTCCTCGCGCACGTCGAGATGGACGTACAGGGCGCCCAACTCCTTGGCCAGGTCCTCTCCTTGGTCGTCGAGCACATCCGCCACGACCACCCGCGCGCCCTCCGCCACGAAGAGCCGCGCCTCCTGCTCCCCCTGACCGCGTGCCGCGCCGGTGACGATGACGACCCGTCCGTCGAGCTTGCCCATGCGGAACCCCTTCACAGCGTTCACATCGGTGGAGGCCAGCATCGTACCGCCGCATCTGACGAGGCGTCAGACCCGGTCGCCGAGTGCGCCGTGTGTGCTGTGTGTGCGAGAGCACACCTTAAGTAACCGGGGAGTAGGGATATTTGACCCTGTCGCGGATCCGCCGGTGAGCCAATAATCCTCCACGAACAGGTAAAGCGAACACCAAGGATCCCAGGGACGGAGCGGCATGGCCAAGAGGCGTCTGAAGAACAGGAAGGTCCGACTTGTGGCGGTCGGATCGGCGCTCGCGACCGGTGGCGCGATCATCGCCCTCCTTCCGTCGGCGAACGCGGCCGAGGAGAAGACACCCGAGCAGATCATCACGATGTGCGAGAGGTCCGCGGTGGTCAACGGAAAACAGCGGTCGGTGAGGGATTTCGGAGGCGCCTTCGCCGACGGTTTCCAGGCCGACAACTGCAACTACGTCGAGACCAATTTCGAGTTGTTCGACGGCCCCACCGAGAAGGCCTCGATCGACTTCCCGAACTGCGAACCGAACGCCACCGAACCGGCGAAGGTCTCGATCACCTGGAAAGCGACCGTGGCCCAGGGGTCGGGCAAGTACACCGCGACCCAACAGGGCGCCGGCGGCGGGCTCTTCGGCTTCCTCAGCGGATCCTGGCTCAAACACAAGGGGACGACCGACATGACCGTCAAGTCGGTGACCGCCGGTGACACGGAGAACCGGGAGGTTCCGGTCGGCAAGGTCCTGCACATGGAGTTCACGCCGAAAATGCAGCGCATGACCGGCGAATGGCGGGTACGGATCGACGCCAACCCCGGAAGCTTCGCCGTGAACCCCTCACCGGAGAAGAACTTCGTCGCGTCGGAACTCGTCGAGGGGCCCGCCGTCCTGCCGGGCGCCGCCGGAGCCGCAGGCATCGCGGACGGGGTCGCCAAGCCCGTCCTGACCGACTGCTGACCCGACCGACCGCCGACCGTTTGCCGACCGACTGCCGACGATGCCCTCCCATGTCCCGCGCTTCCCCCCACCCCACCACCACCCTCCCCCCTCCCGACCACTCGTCCCACCTGGCCGAATGCCCTCAACTCCCCCTTTCCCGCAAGGAGACGCACGATGACCCGCACCAGCCGCAAGGGCAGTCACCGGAGCAAGAAGAAGCGCATCGTCATCGCCATGGCCCCGGTGGTGGCCGTCGCGGTGGCCGTTCCGCTGATGAACCAGGCGGGCGCCGCCACCCCCTCCGAGGTGACCAGGGACTGCGCGGAGAACTCCCCCAAGCTGGACAACTGTGAATTCGTCGACGTCCAGTTCAAGAGGGACAACCTCGGGCCCAACAAGCGCGTTTCCACCATTACCGACAACTGCGGTTCCACCAGCGCCCTGACGAAGAGCTTCAGTGTGGCCGCCTCGGTGACGAGGTCCATCACGCTGGAGGACGGATTCACCGCCTCCGCCGACTCGAAGCTGGGAAACTCGTTCTTCGAGATCGGCGCCAAGTTCAACACCACGGAGATCGACCTCAAGCGTGACGACACCGGTACCGGATTCGACTTCTCCCGGACCGACACCGTGAAGGCCGACCACCTCGGGTTCTTCATGTGGTCGGAGAAGCGAACCGACGTGAGCGGATTCCTCAAGGCCACGTACAAGGACGAGCAGGACGGCCAGAAGGTGTTCTTCTCGCCCAGCGAGGGCGCCACGAGTGTGCACGTCTTCTATCCACAGCTCCTGAAGAACGGTACGCCGGACGGCCGCCTCTGGCTGCGCAACGTCGAGTGCGGAACACCTCAGGCCAACGGACTCCAGAACTCGGCGAAGAGCAGCAGGGCGGAGCCCGGATTCGGCCAGGGCGGCGACAACGTCACGGACGTGGAAATCCCGCTGTCGGAGATTCCCGCGCCGTAGCGGGATCCGGGACGGAATTCAGCGACAGAAAACGG
This sequence comes from Streptomyces kryoterrae, assembly GCF_054072135.1. Lineage (NCBI taxonomy): Bacteria > Bacillati > Actinomycetota > Actinomycetes > Kitasatosporales > Streptomycetaceae > Streptomyces > Streptomyces kryoterrae. Next base: position 4,468,469 of record NZ_CM133358.1, read on the forward strand.
CGGAACACGGCGGCACCGGTTGTTCTCATGCTTCTCATATGCGAACAACCGGGGTCGCCCCCAGCCATCTCAGCACCGCGTCCGTACTCCCCCGGGCGTCCAGCTTGGCGTAGATGTTGCTGAGGTTGTTGCGGACGGTCTTCTCGCTCAGCCTTAACCGCAGCCCTATCTCCTGGGCGCCGAGGCCGGTCGACAGCAGCTCCATGATCTGCCGCTCGCGCGGCGAGAGCAGACTCCGCAGCCGTTCCATCGCCGCCCCGGCGACGGACGCGCCCTTCGCCTCCTCCCCGGAGACCCGCTGGGCCCCCTCCCGGAGGGCCGCGCACGCGACCGGTGAGAGGTAGGTGTGCCCGACCGTGGCCGCCATGACCGCCGAGGCCAGCATGCAGGTGCAGTAGTCGCCCTCGACGAGATAGCCGGCCCCGCCCCGGAACACCTCCACCACCGTCTCGGTGTCCCGCCGGGGACTGACGACGATCACCGGAACGCTCACGGCACCCATGGCCTTCAGCAGCACCGGGAACTCGGCCGCCGGCTCCTCGCACCGCAGGACGACGACGTCCACCGCGCCCTGCTCCCCCAGCTCACGGTAGGGCGGGTCCACGCGCAACGCCCGCCCCACGTAGGGGTCGTCGGGGTCCGGCCAGTCCTGGTGCGGCCACTCACCCTCGGCACAGGCGAGGGCGACGGACAGCCTGGGCGAGGGGTGGTCGACGAGCCGGGAAGCGTGCACCGCGCATGTCCTTCCGCCGGAACGATGACGTCCGTACGTCCCTACGTACGCGCCCCAGCATGGACATGTTCAAAGGTTCAAAGAGATCCGGGCAAGCTGTCAGACAGGTCGCCCAGCAGCGGGCCCACTTCCGTCCCGAACGTGCCTATTTGGTCGGTGAGTTCAGCGAGACTCCGGCTGCGGAACCGCACCTGGATCTGGTCCACCCCCATCGCGCCGTACGCCCGCAGCGACTCGGCGAGTGCCTCCGGCGCCCCGCTGACCGTCCGCCGCCCGACATCCCACCCGGGCTCTCCGACGTACAGCGGCTCGGTGATGGCCCCGATGGTGAACGGCCCCTGGACGCCCGCCTCTTCGCGCAGTCGCCGGATGCGCGCGATCTGGTCCGGGAGGCGGTCGCGGGGGTCGCCCTGCGGCAGCCAGCCGTCGCCCTTGAGCGCGGCCCGGCGTACGGCGGCGGGGGACGACCCGCCGACCCAGAACGGTACGTGTGCCTGGGCGGGCCGTGGCCGCTGGCCGAGTCCCTCGAAGTCGTACAACTTGCCGTGGTGCTGCGGGAACTCGTCCGGGCCGAGCGCGGCGCGCAACGCGTCGATCGTCTCGTCGAGCACGGCGCCCCGGCGCTCGAAGTCGACCCCCAGCGCCTCGAACTCCTCCTGTACGTGGCCCGCCCCGACCCCGAGGATCAGGCGCCCGCCGGAGAGGTGGTCGAGGGTGGCGTACTGCTTGGCGGTGAGGAGGGGGTGGCGGAGGCCCACGACGGCCACATGGCTGAGGAGCCGGACGTGTTCGGTGACGGCGGCGAGGTGGGCCAGGGTGGCTACGGGGTCGTACCAGACGGTGCTCATCGCGGGGGCGAGGCGGCGGGGGATGGCGACGTGGTCGCAGCTCGCGAGGTAGGCGAAGCCGGTGCGGTCGGCGGTGCGGGCGATGTCGAGGAGGTCGGATGGGGTGGCCGAGGTTTCCCAGGGTTCGGTGTAGAGGGTGGACTGGGACTGGATGGGGAGTTGCATGCCGTAGGTCATGGGGGCGTCCCTTTCCCTGGCTTCTCGTATCTGACGATCCGTCACCTCAAGGCGCGATGGCTATCGTTGCGGGTGACGCGTCGTCGGGCAAGGGGTCGCCGGCCTTGCTTCTTCGCCCCCGCCGCCGCCCCTACCCGTCCCGTCCTGTTCCTGGGGGCTGCGCCCCCAGACCCCCACTGTCGGCCCCGAAGGGGCCTCGTCCTCAAGCGCCGGACGGGCTGGATGTGGCGGGGGCGGGTCGTTGGGGAACAGGGTTGGGCTGAACCGGCCTCGCGATCGGGCGCCGGACGGGCTGGGGGTGTCTGGGCCCGCGCTGGACACATGCAGTAAACGGGGAGCGGGTGGGAAACACGGGGCCCGGGCTGCAGCAGGGGGCGCCCTCTTATCGTCCCGTCAGCAGGAACCGTACGTACTTGCCCGCCCCCAACGCACCCCGTGCCTCCCTGCGGGCGACGCCCAACTCCGCCTCCACCCGGCCACGTTCCGCCTCCGCGCCAGCCAACTGTTTCTGCCTGTGCAACAGTTCCGCCCGCTTGCGTTGCGTGTCCATCGCTCGCTGCTGGCGTTGCGTGGTGAGACGCGCTCGTTCGTCGGTGATCCGTCGCTGCAGGGCGGCCTTCTTCTGCAGGGCCTCGGCCTCCGCCTGCTTGATCTCCGCCTTGTGGGTCCGTCGGAGCGTGGCGATGTCCGCCTTGATCTGGGCCTTGGCCGCCGGCGGCACCGTGGTGGGCGCCGATGCCCTGGCCCGGTGTTCCAGGCCCTGCCGCCAGTCGCTGAGCGCGGTGGCCCGGGCCTCGCCGATGCCGGGCACCCGTATCCGCTGGCCGCTGGGACGCACCAGGTACACGACGGACGGGTTGTGCGAGAAGTCGACGCCGATGAAGTCGGCAGCGGTACGGATTCCCGCGTCCTGGAGCGCCCGCACCATCTTGTTGCCCATGTTGCTGAGCGACCGCGCCTCCTGGATCGACGTCCGGCGCAGCTTGTCCTGGATGTGCGCCCTGATCGCGGGCTCCAGGGCCTTGGCGACCCGGCGCTGCTCCTGCGCCGCCAGCCCCGCCAGCTGTTGCTGGGCCTGGTCGGTACGCCGGTTCAGGTCCATGGTGATACGGGCCTGGGCATCGCGCAGTTCGAGCTGCAGGGCCTGGATGCGCTGGTCTGAGGCCGTGTTGTCCTTGGCGAGGGCGTCGTCGAGGACGCGGATCTCGTTCTCCAGGCGCTGATGGGCGCTCGCCGGGTCGGCCAGCTCGCGGGAGCGCCGTTTCAGGTCGCGCACCCGCTTCCGCGCCGCCCGGTACTCGGGGCGCCGGCGTCGGCCGAACCCGACCATGGCGGCGGAGGTGAGCAGGGCCAAGCCCTGTGCCGCGGGCAGGACGTCCACCGGCTGCGCCGCGGCGAGGACCAACGCGCCCGGCAGGGACGTACTGAGCAACGCGCCGAGACCCGCGACCAGGTCACCGGCGCCGCGCCCGCCGAAGCCGGAGGACCCCGCGAGTTGGGCAGCGGACTGCTGGGCAGAGGTCTGGGCGGCGGAGGAGGGAGCGGTGGACACGGCTATCCGTCCCGCCATCCAGGCCGGCACCCCGGACCCGGATGCCCCGGACGCGGCCGGCGTCCAGGACGTGACCGTGGGGCGCCCGCCACCCAGGCCGCCCCCGGACGCGTAACCCCCCGTACCCGCGCCCGCACCCGATGCGGATGCCGTCCGTTGCGCCGGGAGCTTCACGGCGGCGGCGGTCAGGGGCGGCAGGGCGGACGCCGGTTTGCCGAGGAAGGCCTTGACCCGGCCGGCGACGTCCCGTACCCGCTGGTCCGGGTGGCTCAGCAGGACCGGCCAGGCCAGTGACGTCGCCGGTTCCTTGAAGTCCGCCTCGGAGAGGATCAGGAACTCGCCGTGTCTGTCGTGGAGTTGGGTCCACAGGCCGGGATCCGTGGCGACGGCGAGCAGAGCCAGTTCGATGGTCCAGGCGGAGAAGCGGTCCATGGCGGGGCCGAAGTCGGCGGCCGTACGGGAGGGCGACTGGTAGTTGCGGTGGCCGTTCTCGGTCGCCTGCTCGCCGCGCAGGGCGGGGACGTACATGCCGTCGTAGTCGACGAGCCGGAAGGTCGCGTCGGTGGCCACGAGGAGGTTGCCGTGCTGGAGGTCGCCGTGGGCGATGCCGTTCTTCTCCAGGTCGGCGGTCATGGCCAGGAACCGGTCGGCGAGCGTGTGCAGGGCGGCCGGGTCGTGGAGGTTGCGTTCGATCCAGCTGATGAGGCCGGTGCCCTGGACCCAGGTCATCTTGACCGCCGGGTACCACTCCCGGCCGACCAGAACACCCTGCTCCAGGAAGTCGAACCCCACCGGCCACGGCTGGGACAGCCCGCCCCCGCCGGAACCACCGCTGCCTCCGAGTCCGCCGAGTGCCGTACTGATGGCGGAGTAGCGCTTGCCGAGCGTCGTACTGTCCCGGGTGAAGCACTTCAGCGCGTACCGCTGCCCGTTCGTCGCCGTGACGGAGAAGACGCTGGCGAAGTTCCCGGAGATCGCCTTCGGGCCCAGTACCGGGCTCTGTTGGACCGTGCCGTGCTTCAGGTCCGGGTCGCTGAAGCACAGTTCAGGATGCTGCAACGCCTCCGCGTAGTTCGCTCCCGTCGGGAACTTCCGGGCCGATCCGGTACCGGGGTCTTGGCCAGGACCGTGCCCGTGACCGGGACGGCCGCCGCGGGACACCGCCATGTGTGCCTCCCCTCTCACCACCGTCCGGAAGAACGCCCCACCGTGATACGGCTACACAGGTATACGGATGAACGTCACACTCTCGCTCGGACGAGGGTCACATCGTCGTTGCGCATGTGGGCGCGCGCCCGCTGGTCGTCCACCCACTCGGCGAAGTCCTGCTGGTCGAACGCGGCGAAGGCCGGGAACGCCGCAACCTCGCCCTCGGCCTCCCGTGTCTCCCGGGACAGCACCCAGGCCGCCAACGCGTCGGTGGTGAGCAGGAGTTCGTCGCCCGGCAGCAGTTCCCCGTGAGCCACCCGCATCCGTTCCGCGACCAGCCGTACGTCATGGTTGCGGCTGCCCAGCAGCTGGGGTGTGATCCCGAACTCCTCGACCGTGCGCACCGGAAAGGAGTCGAGGAGGCGCCCGTCGCGCAGCTGGAAGAGGCAGCTGTCGCCGAGGGCGAAGGAGTACCAGAACCAGCGGGTCGTGCCGTCCTCCAGGACTGTGGCCCGGATCTCGGCCCCCAGCACCGTGGCGAACGCCCCTTTTTCCAGGCCGGGTTGCTCGTACCAGGTGATGGGCCTGCCCTGGGCGGCGCGCTCGGCCTGGTAGCGGGTGAGGAAGGCGTCCCAGTGCAGCGCGGAACGCTCCATCAAGTCCCGTACGAACGTGCCGAGTTCCTCCCACCAGTCACCGGCGAGCCGCATGGACTCGACGGCGTCGGCGACGAGGAGCATGGCCCAGTCGCGGGCGAGCAGGCTCTCCGAGGCGCCGTCGGACACGGCGGCGTACAGCGACGCGACGGCCCGGCCGGCGCTGTCGACGCCCGCCTCTCCGGACTGCCAGCAGTACGCGGCGTCCTCGCACTCCCGCTCGCTGCTGCCCGACTTCTGCGTCCACAACCACTGCGCCTGCGGCAGCGCCGGGATGTCCCCCATGGTCAGCGCAGCTCCGTCGCACGGGTGCCGATGTCGAGGAACTCCACGATGGAGACGATGTCGGCGTTGTAGACGAAGCCCCGGGTCGACTCGCTGACGCGGTGGCCCTGCGAGGCGGCGTACGAACGCATGTGGCTGGGCAGGACGCTGGACATGTGGAACAGCAGCTTCGCGTACGTGTCCGGCAGCGCTTCCTCGGCGTCCGGGAACGTGATGGGGGCGCCGCCGCTGCCGGAGACGTGCAGGTTGAAGAGGAGGACCGGGCCGTCGGCGGTGGCGTGCGAGGCCAGGTTGATGGCGGCGCTGGTCGGGTCGCCGTCGGTGGACTCGCCGTCGGTGAGGTTGAGGACGATGGGCGGGAAGCCGCCGGGGTGTGTGTCGACCCAGTGCCCCACCAGGGTGTTCGCGTAGCCGAGGGCGCGGGTCATGGGCGTACCGCCGTTGGTGACCGGGTCCATCCACACCGGGAACTGGACGGACGTCTCGACCAGTCCGCCGGCGCCGTCGGACACCTTCTTGGTACGACTCTCCACCCGCGCCGGGTTGTTGGCGACCTCGCCCAGCGGAACGAGGTCACGGCCGGCGAGGGCGCCCTGGTAGGCGGAGCCGACGCGGTTGTGGCCGTAGCCGATCACCGCGACGTGGAAGTAGTCGCGTACGCCCTCCTCCTTGGCGCACTTGACCGACAGTTCCGTCAGCAGCCGGTTGATGGCGTTGGACACGACCTCGGCCCGCGGCTGTGTCGTCTCACCGTTCTCCATGGGATCGCCCATGGAGGCGGACTGGTCCACGAGGAAGATGAAGCATCCTGGGTTGGTCCGGCTGATCTCTGCGGTGTACGGCAACGGACGTCCCCCGATTTTCCCTGCGCGGTCGCTGTGGAGCAGCTGTGCGGTCGCCGGGGGACGGTCGCGTTCGGCAGCGCGTCTTCACCGTCCGACCACTTGGCCCCCCAAGGAAGTTCACGGTACCGGACGGCCGGCGGCGCTACGGGTTCTACGCCGGTTTCTCCCGCTACGCCCGGCTGCCGGGATCCCACAGCCCGTCCGGCGTCAGCCCCAGCAGGTCGATCGCGTTGCCTCGTACGATCCGCTCCACGACCTCCGGGTCCAGATGCCCCATCTGCGCCTCACCGACCTCGCGCGAGCCGGGCCAGGTGGAGTCGGAGTGGGGGTAGTCGGTCTCGTAGAGGACGTTGGCGACGCCGATCGAGTCGAGGTTGCGCAGCCCGAAGGCGTCGTCGAAGAAGCAGCCGTAGACGTGCTCGGCGAACAGCTCGGAGGGCGGCCGGTGGACCTTGTCGGCGACCCCGCCCCAGCCCCGGTTCTCCTGCCAGACGATGTCCGCGCGCTCCAGGATGTACGGGATCCAGCCGATCTGGCCCTCCGCGTACATGATCTTCAGCTGCGGGAAGCGTTCGAACTTGCCGCTCATCAGCCAGTCGACCATCGAGAAGCAGCAGTTGGCGAAGGTGATGGTGGAGCCGACGGCGGGCGGGGCGTCGGCGGAGGTGGACGGCATCCGGCTGCTGGAGCCGATGTGCATCGCGATGACCGTGCCCGTCTCGGCGCAGGCGGCGAGGAACGGGTCCCAGTCGTCGCCGTGGATCGAGGGCAGGCCGAGGTGCGGGGGGATCTCGGAGAAGGCGACCGCGCGGACGCCCCGGGCCGCGTTGCGCCGGACCTCGGCCGCCGCCAACTCGGCGTCCCAGAGCGGGATGAGGGTGAGCGGGATGAGACGGCCCCGCGCGGCCGGGCCGCACCACTCGTCCACCATCCAGTCGTTGTAGGCGCGTACGCCGAGCAGTCCGAGTTCGTGGTCCTGGGCCTCGGTGAAGGTCTGGCCGCAGAAGCGCGGGAAGGTCGGGAAGCAGACGGCGGACTGGACGTGGTTGATGTCCATGTCGGCCAGCCGCTGCGGGACGTCGTACGAACCGGGGCGCATCTGCTCGTAGGTGATGACTTCGAGCTTGATCTCGTCCCGGTCGAAGCCGACGGCGGTGTCGAGGCGGGTGAGGGGGCGGTGCAGGTTCTCGTAGATCCACCAGTCACCGATCGGGCCGTCGTCGCCGGGTTCGCCCATGACGGGCTTGAACCGGCCGCCGAGGAAGGACATCGACTTCAACGGCGCCCGGACTATGCGCGGGCCGACGTCCAGGTACTTCTTCGGCAGCCGGTCCTGCCAGACGTTCGGCGGCTCGACCGTGTGGTCGTCCACCGAGATGATCTTCGGGAAGGTGTCGGTCGTCCCCGTACCCTCCACCGCGCTCTCCACAGTCGTCTCCATAGGGGCACGGTAGCGCTGATCTGACGAACCGTCAGCTACGCGGCCGCACGTCCCTTTCGGCCACCTCGCCGCCCCCTTTCCGTGGAACCCTGTGCGGAGACCGTGTGAGAACCGTGCAATACCTCACCTCCTGGCCTGTGATCGCTGTCTCCAGAGCTGACGCACATGCCATGGACAAGGCAAACTGCTGTTCTAGTCATGATGTTCGGCAGGGAGCGGCGATGGGTGACACACCGGCTGTACCGCGGGTGCCGGCACAGCGGGATCCCAGGGATACACCGGTGAGCCATCCGGCGGCCTCCTCGGCCGATTCCCCGGCGGCGCTGCGCTTCAGCGTGCTCGGGCCGGTACGGGCCTGGCGCGGCGACGAGCCGCTGCCCACCGGTTCTCCGCAGCAACGCGCGCTGCTGGCCGCGCTGTTGCTGCGTGAGGGCCGCACGGCGACGGCGGCCGAGCTGATCGACGCGCTGTGGGGCGACGAACCTCCGTCGCAGGCGCTGGCGGCGGTACGGACGTACGCGTCGCGGCTGCGGAAGGCGCTGGGCGCCTGGGTGCTGGTGAGCGAGTCGGGCGGATACGCGATCCGTTCACTCGCGGAGGGCGCGCTGGACCTGACAGTGGCGCAGGAACTGGCCACGGAGGCGGAGAAGTCCAGGAGCGCCGGGGATCTGCGCCAGGCCCGGGAGATCCTCAACCAGGCGCTGGACCTGTGGGACGGGCAGCCGCTGGCAAGCATCCCGGGTCCGTACGCGGAGGCACAGCGCGTCCGGTTGGAGGAGTGGTTGCTCCAACTCCTGGAATCGCGCCTTGACATGGACCTCGAACAGGGCTGCCACGCGGAGTCGGTCAGCGAGTTGACCGCCCTCACGGCCGAACACCCCCTCCGCGAGCGCCTGCGCGAGCTGCTGATGCTGGCGCTGTACCGCAGCGGACGGCAGGCCGAGGCCCTGGCGGTGTACGCGGACACGCGCCGCCTCCTCGCCGACGAACTCGGCGTCGATCCCCGGCCCGGCCTCAGGGAGTTGCAGCAGCGCATCCTCCAGGCGGACCCGGGACTCGCCGAGCCCTCCGCCCCGCTCGCCCCGGAACCGGCCCCCGCGCCCGTCCGCCCCGCCCAACTCCCGGCCACGGTCCCGGACTTCACGGGTCGCGCCGCCTTCGTCTCCGAGTTGAGCAAGGTCCTGGAGTCCGCCTCGTCTGCGTCGTCGGCGCAGGGCCGGGTGATGGCCGTGTCCGCACTGGCCGGTATCGGCGGCGTGGGCAAGACGACCCTCGCCGTACATGTGGCCCACCAGGCCCGTTCCGCCTTCCCCGACGGGCAGTTGTACATCGACCTCCAGGGTGCCGGAACCCAGGCGGCCGAGCCGGAGACCGTCCTCGGCGCGTTCCTGCGCGCCCTCGGCACGGCCGCTTCGGCGATCCCGGACTCGCTGGAGGAGCGCGCGGCCCTGTACCGCTCGGTGCTGGACGGCCGCCGGGTCCTGGTCCTGCTGGACAACGCCCACGACGCCGCCCAGGTACGGCCACTGCTGCCGGGTACGGAGGGCTGCGCGGCCCTGGTCACCTCCCGGGTACGGATGGTGGACCTGGCCGGCGCCCACCTCGTCGACCTGGACGTCATGTCCCCCGAGGAGGCCCTCCAGCTGTTCACGAAGATCGTGGGCGAGGAGCGGGTCGCCGCGGAGCGCAAGGCCGCCCTGGACGTGGTGGCGGCCTGCGGCTTCCTGCCGCTGGCGATCAGGATCGCGGCGTCCCGGCTGTCGGCGCGCAGGACGTGGACGGTGTCCGTCCTGGCGGAGAAGCTGGGCGACGAACGCCGGCGACTGGACGAACTCCAGGCCGGCGACCTCGCCGTGAAGGCGACCTTCGAACTCGGCTACGGCGCCCTGGACCCCCAACAGGCCCGCGCTTTCCGCCTGTTGGGCCTGGCGGACGGCCCGGACATATCCCTGGCGGCGGCAGCGGCCGTACTGGGACTACCGGTCGACGACGCGGAGGAGGTCCTGGAGTCCCTGGTCGACACCTCGCTGCTGGAATCGGCGGCGCCGGGCCGCTACCGCTACCACGACCTCGTACGGCTCTACGCGCGTGCGTGCGCGGAACGGGACGAACACCCGCCCGGCGAACGGGCGTCGGCCATGTCACGCCTGCTCGACTTCTACCTCGCGACGGTCGCCGCGACCTACCGCATCCAGCGCCCCGAGGACAAGCTCGTCGACCACCTGGAGCACACGGAGTACCCCGGGCTGACGTTCGCCGACAGTCATGCCGCGCAGGACTGGGTGCACGCGGAGGCGGTGTGCGTACTGGCCTGCGTCCGGCAGTCGGCGACCCGGCCGGACACGCTGCGCCGCGCCGCAGACGTGCTGTGGGCGGCGGTCGAACTGGCCGAGTCCGGCACCAACTCCAAGGAGTACGAGGCGGTCGCGGCGATCGTGCGGGACGCGGCGCGAGCCGCCGGTGACCCCCGTACGGAAGCCCGCGTCCTGACCGCGCTGGCCTTCGTGCACTGCTTCTCGAGCAGCCGTTTCGACGTCGCCATCCAGGAGTCGGAACGGGCGATGGAGTTGGCGCTCGCGGCCGACGACCGCCTCACCGCCTGCTGGTCGTCCAACATCAGTGGTGTCGTGGCCCTCTACCAGAACCGGCACGAGTCGGGCGAGGCCCACCTCACCCGGGCGATCGAGAGCTTCCGCGACTGCGCGGACCGCCCCGGCGAGGCGAGCGCGCTGTGCAACCTCTCCCGCATCCACCTCGCCACGGGCCGCACCGACAGCGCGGTCGCCCTGGCCGAGCAGGGCACGGCGATGTACGACGCGATGGGCCACGCCCTGCGCGGAGCGAACGGCCGGTACGCACTCGGTCTGGCGCTCACCCAGAGCGGCCGGCTGACGGAGGCCGCCGGTCATCTCGACGAGGCCCTGCGGGTGTTCCGGGACAGCAGGCAGCGCCTGTGGGAGGGCATGACCCTGTTCCGTCTCGCCGAGGTCGATCTCGCGGCGGCCCGTTCGGCACGGGCGGCGGCCAACGCCGAGCAGGCGCTGACGGTGCTGCGCGGCATCGGCGGCGAGTGGCGGCGGGGCAACGTCCTCACGGTCCTCGGCCGCGCCCTGCACGGCATCGGCCAGCTGGACCGCGCCCAGGTGTGCTGGCAGGACGCACTCGGTATCTTCGAGTCACTGGAGGCACCGGAGGCGGACGCGGTGCGGGGGCTGCTGGGGCGGGCGACGCGTACGAACTGCTGAGGTTGCCGGACGCGGCCGAGGACGAGCGGCATGAGCGGCGTTCATCATTCGTTTATCGCGCTCCGGCAGGCTCGTCCCTGTCGAGCCGTCGCGTCGGGGGGCAGGCGGAACGACAGGGGGCCGGACCTCTTAAGGTGAACCGGCCCAGGGCCCGCCCCGCAGTCCGCGGGGGAGTCGCGGAGCGGGCCCTCCGTACACCGGTCACCATCACAGGGGAGACAGCAAGATGAGCGACGAGACCAAGACGAACGACATCCACGCGACGAGCGAGCCGGTCACCGCCACCACCCTGGGCGACATCCACGCGACGACCGAACCGGCCAAGCAGACCAAGGCCACGGCGACGGTCCTGGGCGACATCCACGCCACGACGGAACCGGTCACCACCAAGCCGAACGACATCCACGCGACGGACGAGCCGGTCTGAGCCACCGGCTCCGGCATCAACAGACGTACACCTGCACACGGGGGAACGACCGCGGCGGCGCGGAGGGGGAGCCGCCGCGGTCGTGGTGTGTCCGGGGGCAGGCTCACAGACCTCTGACGACCACCTTTGGGCCGCACAGTTTCCCCATGTCGTCCTCGGCGGACGTGTACAGCACCACGCCTCCCGCCTGCTGATCCGCGATCACCGCCAGCGCCGCGTCGATCGCGTACTTGTGGCCGTGCAGGCCGGTTCCCTCCAACAACCCGATCGCAGCATTGGCGACCTCCTTGGTCACGGGCTCCACCACAACCCGGGACATGGCCCACGCCCAGGCTCCCCGTCTCACCTGGCCGTGGTACGCCTCGATGAGCGTCATAGAACTCGTGACCAGGCGAATACCCGTACGCCGGGCGTCCTTGAGCCTGGACATCATCACCCGCTCACCGAGCACCGCCCGCGACAACGCCTCGCAGTCCAGCACATAACAACTGGACTTCCTCAACTCGCCTTCGGGTACTGCGTCTCGGCCGCCGCCTCACGCTCAGCGAAAATACGATCGATCTCCCGGCGCTCGGCCTCGGCCGCCGCCAGTTCGGCCTCGGTGACCGGCCCGTGCTCCTCCTCCAGCCAAGCCACCAGCTCCCCCAGCCGGTCCTGCTCCCGCTGACGCTCTATGGCCTGCGTGACATAGGCACTGAACCCTCCGGGCCCAACCTCGCTCCGGATCTCCTCGGCGAGCTCCTCCGGCAGTGTCACGGTGTACTTCTTCGTTGCCATACCAATCACCATACCGACCTTTCCCGCGCCTGGCCGGTTACCCGCCACCTCGCACCACACCGTCTTGCCCACGCCCTGATCTGCCCCCGTGGCGCTGAGCAGCACCGGAAGAGCGCGCGGGTCGGGATCTCCGACCCCGACCCGGATACGGGCACCACCGTCCACACAGCCCACCCGCACGGATACGGGAGTCCCCTCCCCCACATGCCGGATCACGTTGTCGACCAGCTCGGTGACGCACACTGCGCGCCCCCCGACTTCCGCGAGCAGGCCGAAAGCCTGAGCATCCCCTTCACCCCGGTGGGCCCCGAGCTGCGCGCGACCGGCAGGAGCAACCCCGCTGCCGCCCCGCCCACCCCTGAGCAGCGGCGCCAGTTGGTGGAGGCTTCGGTCCCCGCCCAGTTCGCGGCGGTCCGGGAGGCCGCCCGGGGCCGTGAGGTCATCGTGGCCGGCGGATACCTCGTCATCGCCGCCGGGACGGTGGGCGAAGAAATGGGCGCGCCCGTTACGCGATGGCGAGTTACAGCCCGAATTTCCTGCCCTCCCCGCATCACGCGCCGCCCGTATATCGCATGCTGGGCGAGAAACCGGCGGGCGGCGGAACACCGGTCGATATCCAACTCGCCCCGCCCCGGCGGGCGGGGCAGGGCGTCAGGGGTAGGGGCATGAGGTGGAAGTAACCGTGCCTCCAAGCTCGCTCAGGCCATGTCGAGGCCGAACTTGCAGGTCAAGGTCTGGTGGTAGGTGTGGCCTGCCTGGGTGTAGTCAGCCTGGCAGCCCGAGAGGGGCTTGGTGATCTTCCCGATGACCTTGATCCGTACGACCGCGTACTTGTCGCTGAGCACCGATGGCTTGATGGTGTAGGGGTGCCCGGCATAGTTCGTGTACTTGTCGAGGTCCACATCGCCCTTGGTGGGATGCGCGGTCTCCTGGTAGCCCAAGCGGTAGCCGGGCGTGTCCTTCACGGAGTAGACGGAATAGCCGAGGACCTTGGCCCCTGCCGGGATGTTGAGGAGCTTGATCCCGGTCATGGAGACGGGCTGCTTGGACGTGTTCCTCGTGAGAGGGAAGGCCATGCGGTAGACCTCACCGACCTTGACGTCCGAGAAACCGAGGGCACCGGTGGTTCCCGGCCCCTCCGCTTGCAGCGCCGTCCCTGCGGTGACCCCGCCGCCAGCAGTCGTCCCTGCGCAGCCTGCCGTGAGAGCCAGCAGGGCCGTCACGGTGAGCGCCCGTGTGCGACCGCGCCGACCAGTACGAGTAGATGACACCGGGGTGCCCCGAAATCTTGCCCTTGGCGCCCCAGATGTCATGGAACTGACATCGACGCCGCACCTCGCCACGGCGCCCCCGGACGGGATGTCGTAGCCCACCGGAACGATGGAGTACGAATGTGTGGTCTTGCCCTCAGGGCAGGCGTACTGGTGGTCGATGTCCTGGTAGTGGCCAAAGTCAGCCGTCTGCCAGATATTTCGGCCATGAATGAATTCCCCGATTCCCCCGGGGCTCCCCGGATTTTCCGGGTCCCCGATGAGGCAAGTGAAGCCTCACGAAGTGCGGCTGCGAAATTCGGCGGGGGTATGGTCGATCGCCTTTGATGCGTTCCCCCGCCTTGCGCCGCGCTGGTCTGCTGAGCTGCGGCTTGACTGGAAGCTAACGCGGTAAAACCTGAATGGTCAACGAGCTTGGCTATCGTTTTGCCATAGCGATCAACTCGCTTTGCCGGTGAGCTCAAATTGGGCTCAAGTCCTGCGTAAATCGCCGGATCCCGCCGCAGCCCAAGGCACTCCGTCCCGGTAATTGGTGCACCGCCCGCGTCCATAGCCGCCGGGCGACCGTGTCCCGTAGCTGGACCGAACTCACTGAGCGTTTTCAGCTCGGCCCCCGATCGGGTGATGCCAACAGGGTGCGCAACGCACGAGGCTCCCGTGCCGTTGGGGGAGGTGTTCGACGTCTCAACCCACAGACACAGGAGCCACGTTGGTTCCCTGACCTGCCGCACTCGGCCTACCGCACACCCTGGTCGAGCGGGTCACGCTACTCATCGTCACCCGCGAGTGTGACCGCCGCTGCGAACTCCCACCGCGCCAACGCGCGCTGGTCGGCCTGGTGTACCTGCGCAGGCACGACACGCTCGCCCAACTAGCCGCACCCAGACACAAACCGGCCGATTTACCAAGGGACCGTCATGAGACGCAGCACCTTGTTGGCGGCGGCCACGCTGTCCACCTCCCTGCTCGCGGGCCTCGCCCCGGCCCAGGCGGACAACACCGAAGGCGGTCCCATCCTGTCCGGCGCTGACGGCTGGTAAAGCCGGCCGGGGTCCCGGAAGCCGGCCCGGTGCCCGGGCGGCCTTCCTCGCCGAGGTGGCGGGCTGACCTGCCGAGAGCAGATGTTCTCGATCGGCATCGAGATCGCAAGGACTACGGCCGCCCCGTACGCAGGCCGCCCCTGAGCTCCCCGGTGTCCCAGGGGGCGGCCTCCGTACGGGGCGGGTCTCAGCACTCGTAGTAGACGATCTTCCCGTCGCCGTTCTCATCCACCGAGTCGCCCCAGAAGTTGTCTTCCGACGTCCAGCCGTAGGTGCTGGTGCCCGCGACCCGGATGTACCACCACGTGTGGCCGAAGGAGTTCTTCTTCCAGCACTGGAAGTAGATCAGGGCCTCCTGGGGGACCCACCCGACGTCCCAGCAGCCGTCCTGGTAGGGCCCGCTCTTGAGGTTGTAGCCCCAGCCGTCGTCCCAGTAGGTGTACCCGCGCCCTTCCCCGTTGGCCGTGGGAGTCCAGCACTCCGCCTGCGCGGTGGCCTGCGCGGACGGCGCGATCGCGGCACTGACGCCGAACGTCATGAGGACCGCGAGCAGGAGGTTCGCGGCCACCCGGACCGGGCGGTGCTGTGATGTGGTGCGCAACACGTGAGGTTTCCTCTCCCTTGCTGGCATGTACAGGCAAGGCTAGAGAGAACGGGCCGTCACCTCATTGACGGTGCGTGCCAGACTCTTGACGATGTGTGCCCGGAGCGCTCCACCGAGGGGTGCCAGTGATCTGCCATTCCCCCCGCATCCCGCTCATCCCCGTCGCGCCCCTCATCCCCGTCGCACCTCTCAACCCCCGCCCTCAACCCCCCGCCCGCAACTCCCCCTTGACCACCTTCCCGCTCGCGTTCCGAGGCAGCCCGCCCACGAACTCCACCACCCTCGGCACCTTGTAGTTGGCCATCTCCCGCCGCGCCCAGGCGATCAGATCGTCCGCCGTGAGCGACACCCCCGGCCGGCGCACCACGTACGCCTTCCCGACCTCGCCCAGCCGGGCGTCCGGTACGCCGATCACCGCCACGTCCGCCACGTCCGGGTGCAGTCCAAGGAGTTGCTCGATCTCCGCCGGGTACGCGTTGAAGCCTCCGACGATGAACATGTCCTTGAGGCGGTCGGTGATCCGGAGGTTGCCGTCGGCGTCCAGTACGCCGACGTCTCCCGTCCTCAACCAGCCCTCCCCCGTGACGACTTCGGCCGTGCTCTGCGCGTCCTCGAAGTACCCGCGCATGACGTTGAAGCCCCGCACCAGCACCTCACCGGGCTCGCCCACAGGTGCCTCGACCCTCACCTCGACCCCGGGAACGGCCCGTCCGGACGTCGACGCGATCACCGGTGGCGCGTCGCCCCGGCGGCACATCGTGACGATGCCGCTCGCCTCGGACAGGCCGTACGCCGTCAGGACCGTCCCCACGCCCAGCTCCGTACGCAGCCGTTCCACCAGCCGCAACGGCACCACCGCCGCCCCCGTCACCACCAGCCGCAGACTCGACAGGTCGTACGCGCCCCGGGACGGGTGGTCCAGGAGCGACTGAAGCAGCGTGGGCGGGCCGGGGAGGACCGACACCCGCTCCGCCGCCACGTTCGCCAGGACCGTGTTCACGTTGAACACCGGCTGCGGGATCACCGTCGCGCCCCGCATCAGACACGCCAACACCCCTGCTTTGTAGCCGAAGGTGTGGAAGAAGGGGTTCACGACGAGATAGCGGTCCCCTTCCCGCAGTCCCGCCAACTCGCTCCAGATCTCGTACGCGCGGAGCGACTGCGCGTGCGTGATCACGGCGCCCTTCGGCCGGCCCGTCGTGCCCGAGGTGAAGACGATGTCCGAGGGGTCGGAACCCCTTACCGCCTCCGCCCTCGCCCGGACGATCCGCGCGTCCACGCCGTCGCCGCCCGCCAGGAAGTCCTTCCAGGTACGGAACTCGGCCGGCGCGTCCTCCCCCAGCACCACCACGTCCGTCAGCTCCGGAAGCCCCGCCAAGGGTCCGTGACCGTCGCCGCTCCCCGCCGCCCTCCGCAGCGAGGCCACGTACGACGTGCCCAGGAACGTGCCCGTCACGAACAGCAGCCTCGCCCGGCTGCGCGCCAGTACGTACGCCGCCTCCGCGCCCTTGAAGCGCGTGTTCAGCGGTACGAGCACCGCGCCCGCCGACACCGCGCCCAGTGCGGACACCATCCAGTCGAGGGAGTTGGGCGCCCAGATCGCCACCCGGTCACCGGCCGCCACCCCGCTCGCGACGCAGGCCGCCGCCGCCCGCTCCACCCGCGCGCCCAGCTCCGCGTACGAGACGCGGGTACGTCCGTCCACGACCGCCTCGGTGTCGCCGTACCGCTCCACCGCCGCCCGGACCAGCCCCGGAATGCTGCCCCACTCCACGTCACCGCGCACCGCGAGCCTCCCCACAACACCTCACCGCACAAGAGCTGACTGACCGTCAGATTAGCTGTAACCTGACGCCCTGTCAGCAGCCGGACACGCGTGCGGAGGTGTGTGCAGTCATGACAGTCGCACCAGTTACGGCCGGGATCAGGGGCGCCACCGGCATCAAGGACGCCACCGCCATCGCCGGGATCGGGCAGACCCCCTTCGCCCGGCAACTCCCCCAGAACGAACGGACGTTGGCGTGCCGTGCGATCCTCGCCGCGCTCGACGACGCGGGTATCGCGCCCGCCGAGGTCGACGCCCTCGCCTCCTACACCATGGAGGAGACCGACGAGGTCGAGGTCGCCAAGGCACTCGGTCTCGGTGACCTCACCTTCTTCTCCAAGGTCGGCTATGGCGGCGGCGGTTCCTGTGCCACCGTCGCCCATCTCGCCGCCGCGATAGCCACCGGACAGGCCACGGTCGGTGTCGCCTGGCGGTCACGGAAGAGGGGTTCCGGGCCCCGGCCGTGGCGGAACACCAGCGCCCAACTCCCCACCCCCGCCCAGTGGACGCGCCCTTTCGGGCTGCTGCGCCCCTCCGACGAGATCGCGATGCTCACGCGCCGGCACATGCACGAGTACGGCACGACCCGCGACCACCTCTTCAACGTCGCCCTCGCCTGCCGCAACCGGGCGAACCAGAACCCGGACGCGATCATGTACGACCGTCCGCTCACCCGCGAGATGTACATGACCTCCCGCTGGATCAGCGAACCCCTCTGCCTCTTCGACAACTGCCTGGAGACGGACGGGGCCCTGGCCTGTGTGGTCGTCTCCGCCGAGCGGGCCCGCGACTGCCGCCGCGCCCCCGTCTACATCCACTCCGCCGCCCAGGGCCTGCCCGCCCAGCACCACGGCATGGTCAACTACTGGAACGACGACCCGCTGACCGGCCCGGCCTGGACGGCCGCCCGACACCTCTGGAAACACGCCGACTTCACCCCGGACGACATCCAAGTGGCCCAGCTCTACGACGCGTTCACCGCCCTCATCCCCCTCTCCCTGGAGGGCTACGGCTTCTGCGGACGCGGCGAGGGCGGCGCCTTCACCGAGGGGGGCGCCCTGGAGAGCGGCGGCCGTCTGCCGATCAACACCGGCGGGGGCGGTCTCAGCGAGGCGTACGTCCACGGCTTCAACCTCATCACCGAGGGCGTACGGCAACTGCGCGGCACCAGCACCGCCCAGGTCCCCGGCGCCGCCACCTGTCTGGTCACCGCGGGCGAGGGCGTCCCCACCTCCGCCCTTCTGCTGAGGAGTTGAGAGATGCTGACCCCTGTCGTGGACGAGGACGGCGCCCCCTTCTGGGGGTACGCGGCCCAGGGCGAACTCCGCGTCCAGACCTGCGCGGACTGCGCCGAACCCCGCTTTCCGCCCCGCCCCTGCTGCCCCCACTGCCAGTCCTTCGCGAGCGAGTGGCGCGCGGTCAGCGGACGCGGACGCGTCTGGTCGTACGTCGTCCCGCATCCGCCGCTCCTGCCGGACTACGCCGAGCTGGCCCCGTACAACGTGATCGTCGTCGAGCTGGCGGACGCACCGCGCATCCGGCTGGTCGGCAACCTGGTCACCGGCCCCGACGCCCCCCTCAACTCCCTTCCCCCCGACCGGATTCGCATCGGCGCACGCGTGCAGGTCGTCTTCTCCTCCGCCGGGCTTCCGCAGTGGATCCTGGAGCGCCCGTGAGCCTGAGCCTGTCGACCGACAAGGAGACCGGGGTCGCCGTCGTCACCCTCGACCGGCCGCGGAAACTCAACGCCATCGACCTCGCCACCGCCAACGAACTGGCTTCCACCTGGCGGGAGTTGCGCTTCGACGACACCGTGCGGGCCATCGTCCTCACGGGGGCCGGGACGCGCGCCTTCTGTACGGGCCTCGACCGCGGCGCGGTCGTCCCCCAGCCCAGCTCGCCCTACATGGTGGACGATCCGCTCGACATGATCGGCCCGAAGGCGAACGACCTCTGGAAGCCGGTGATCGCCGCGGTGAACGGTATGGCGTGCGGCGGCGCCTTCTACCTCCTCGCGGAGTCGGAGTTCCTCGTCGCCGACCCGAGCGCCACCTTCTTCGACCCGCACACCACGTACGGCATGGTCAGCGCCTACGAGTCGATGGGCATGGCACAGCGGATGCCGTACGGGGAGATCGCGCGGATGGCGCTGATGGGGACGGCGGAGCGGGTGTCGGCCGCGCGGGCGTACGAGATCGGGCTGGTGAGTGAAGTCACCGCACCCGGTGGGTCGTTGGCAGCCTCCGTCGACCGCGCCCGGGTCCTCGCGTCGTATCCGCCGGAGGGTGTGCAGGGCACGGTGCGGGCGGTGTGGGCGGCGAAGGAGGCGGCCCGCGCGCATGCCCTCGCCTACGCCCCGCACCTGGTCCGCCTCGGCAACCTGCCGGGGGACAGACAGTCGGAGCTGTTCGCCGCCCGCACCCCGGATTTCCGGTTGCGATAGCAACGCATACCCTTTGCGTCATGGCTGAGAACCGCACCGTGGTCGAGCACCACAGGGTCGAGCACCGCAGGGTGGACGTGAACGGCGTCCGGCTGCACATCGCGGAGGCGGGCGAGGGTCCGCTCGTCGTGCTGCTGCACGGTTTCCCCGAGTCCTGGCACTCCTGGCGCCACCAGTTCGGGCCGCTGGCCGCCGCCGGTTTCCGGGTCGTCGCCCCCGACCAGCGCGGATACGGCGAGAGCGAACGCCCCGAGGACGTGTCCGCGTACAGCATCATGCACCTGGTCGGCGACGTGGTCGGGCTGATCCACGCGCTCGGCGAGGAGACGGCGTACGTCGTCGGCCACGACTGGGGCGCGCCGGTGGCCTGGCACACCGCGCTGCTGCGTCCGGACGTCGTGCGCGGGGTGGCGGGCCTGAGCGTGCCGCCGCCGTTCCGGGGCGACCACCGTCCCCTGGGCGTGATGGAGGCGATGTTCGGCGGCCGTTTCTACTGGAACTACATCAACCGCCCCCGGGTCGCCGACGCCGAACTGGCCCGCGACCCGCGCACCACACTCCGCAGGACCCTGTACGCCTTCTCCGGCGACAACCCCGACTCCGGCACCGGCAGGCAGCCCCTGGTCGAGCCCGGCCAGGGCTGGCTGGACACGATGCCCGACCCGGAGGAACTCCCGGCCTGGCTCACGGAGGCGGACCTCGACTCCCTCACCGAGAGCTTCGCGGGCAGCTTCACCGGTGCCCTCAACTGGTACCGCAACATCGACCGCAACTGGGAACTGACGTCGGCCTGGCACGGGGCCGTGGTCAGCCCGCCCGCCCTGTACGTGTACGGCGACAGGGACCTCGTACCCGCGTTTCCGGGTACGCCCCAACTCATCGCGCGGCTTCCGAAGTTGATGCCCAATCTGCGGCGCGATCCGGTGGTGCTGGCGGGCTGCGGCCACTGGACGCAGCAGGAGCGGCCGGACGAGGTCAACGCGGCGCTGATCCCGTTCCTCACGGAGCTGAGGGACGCCACGAGCTGAGCACGTCGCGGCAGACGGAACTCCTGCTCGCTGAGCGGGAGTTCCGTCCAGGACCCAGGATTTCCGCCTAGAACACGCGCAACTTCGTGGTGAAGACCTGGGCTGCGACCTTGTCACCCAGGACGAGGCCGTCCTCCGCGTCCCACGGGAAGTGGACGCCGAGCCAGACCCTGCTGTAGGCGTCCTCGGTGGCCGCCGCGCTGAAGCTGTTGAAGTGGCGTGTCTTCACCGGTGACTGAGGCTCGTCGGTGGTCATGTCGAAGGCGATGTTGTCGCTGCCGAAGTAGCGCTTCATCACCCCTGCCCAGGCCGCGCCGAACGTCGCGTGCCCCGAGGCCCAGGCCGGGAAGCACGGGCTGACGTTCACACCCGCCCGGGTTTTCAGCAGCGGCTTCCACTCCGGGTCGAGCCCGCCTTCCCGGATCGCGGACACCGGCCGCCACAGGTCGATCGGTGTCAGGAACTTCACGTCCCGTACCGCGATCCCGGCGTCCGCCATGGCGAGGGAGACGAGCGCGAACAGCCGGGCGTTCTCGTAGGTGGTCAGGTTGCGGGCGTAGGAGACCTCCCGGGTCGCCTGAAGCAGCTGGCCCGGCGGCTTGTAGGTGCCGTCCAGATCGTTGGCCCAGAACCAGGCCGCCGCCTCCTGATCCGGGGTCCGGTTGACGACGGGCGTACGCGCGGTCGGTTTGTCGGCGCCGGCCGACCGCACCGCCTCGACCTGAGCCTTGTAGGCGTCGCTGGCCAGCAGCTTCTCGTACGTCCCGTAGAGGCCCGGGGTCGCCGGGCGGAACTGCGAGCCGGAGGTGAGGGAGAAGGGCTTCAGCTGGCCCCAGAACGGTGTGACCGCCTGGCTGTCGCGTTCGCACGAGGGATCGGGCATGTCCGGGTAGCTGGTGGCCCGCCACGCGCCCGGCTTGTTGTCGCCGACGTACACCTGGTCGTTGTCGGAGCCGTCGCCGTTTCGCGCGTCCCTCATCTGCGTGACCATGCGGTTGACAACCGTGACGTCGAGCAGATCGAACGCGGTGGGCTCGGTGCCGAAGCGCTCACGGAACTTCGAGTCGAGGAACTGCGTCTGGTTCCTGCCGTACAGCCCCAGCAGGATGTTGTACGCCGTACGGCCGATCACCCGTTCCTCTTCGTCGGGACCCTCGACCCAGCCGTCGTACTTGTGGGCGTAGAGGTACGGCTCCGAGGTGATCTTGCCCTTCCACTTCAGCTGGTACGAGCTCTCCGCGTCGTAGATCGCCGCGTTCAGCATCGCCGCGGAACGGGCCATCGGCCCCGGTCCGCCACCCTCACGCCGGATGACCTGGAGCAGGACGTCGTTCCAGAAGTGGACGGGATCGGCGATCTGTTGTCGCGGCAGCGCCGCCTGTGCCGGCTGCGAAGCGACGGTGAGCGCGCTGCCGGTGGTGGCCAGCACCGCCGCCGTGGCCAGCACCCGGCGCCACATCCCCGTGCTGGGCCGGACAGATCTCGTGTTCGTGGACATAGCAACCCCCTGTTGGTGTGAAGACGTCGGTCGTGCGGCCCTGCCCTTCGTCGGATCCGTGTGCTGGTCCCAGACGCTACGAGCGGGACGCGTGTGGCGTCGTCCCGCGCTCGTTGGCACTCCGGGTCGACCCGGAGTGGTAGCCGTCCGGTTCCTGCGACTTCCGCGGTACCGCGAAAGGTTGACGCCCGTGCGCCGGGTGCGGCCCTAGGCTGCTGCGATGCGGATCCGCCCTCCTGCCGTCGACGCGCTGATCGTGGCGGCGCTGACCGGTGTGGCCCTCCTGCTGGGGCCGGAGGCCGCGCGCCAGGGGCAGAATCCGCTCGACGCGACCGCCTACGCGCTGGTCGTCCTGGTCCATGTGCCGCTCGTGCTGCGCGGCCGGGCCCCGGTGGTGGTCTGGTGCCTCGTGCACGCGATGTGGCTGGTGTACATCACCGCCGGTTACTGGCCCGTGGTGTGCAGCTTCGGCCCCATGCTCGCCGTCTACACCGTCGCCTCCCAGCGCTCGCCGCGCGTGTCCGTCCCCTGCGCCGCGCTGATGGGCGCGGTCTGGATCTACGCGGGCGCGGTGAACCACACCGACGCCTGGGAGTCCGTCGCCGCACAGGCCGTGGTCTACCCGGCGGTGCTGTGGCGCTTCGGCGTCCTCGCCCGCAGCTCGGCCGAGCTGGCCCGGCAGCTGCGCCGGGAACAGGCCGCGCGGGCCCGGCGCGAGGTGGCCGAGGAACGCGGCCGGATCGCCCGTGAACTGCACGACGTGGTCGCCCACCACATCTCCGTGATCTCCGTACAGGCCGGTCTCGCCCGGTTCGTCTTCGACACCGACCGCCACACCACACGCACCGCGCTCGACAGCATCGAAGCCACCGGCAGGGAAGCCCTCGACGAACTGCGCCGCATGCTCATGCTGCTGCGCGCCGACGGCGACGGCGCCCCCGCCGGCCCGATGCCGGGCCTGGCCCGCCTCGGCGAGATGACCGAGCGCCTCCGCACCGGCGGCACCGAGGTCACTCTGACGGTCGAGGGCACCGAGCGCCCTCTGGCCCCCGGCGTGGAACTGTGCGCCTACCGGGTGGTGCAGGAGGCGCTCACCAACGTCCTCAAACACGCGCCCGGCGCGAGTGCCTGGGTACGGCTGAGGTACGAACCGCACCAGGTGACGGTGTCGGTCACGGACAACGGAGAGGGGGTGATTCCAGCCAGAGTACGAACCGGCGGCGGCCACGGCTTGCCTGGCATGCGGGAGCGGGCCAAGCTCTACGGCGGGCAGATCGACATCGGCCCGCGGGACCAAGGGGGCTTCGCCGTGCGGCTGGTCCTGCCGACCTCCGCGCGGGCCGCACAGCAGGGGGACGACACCACCACATGACCACCGTGCTCGTCGTGGACGACCAGTTCCTCATCCGGGCCGGCCTGGCGGGCCTGCTGCGCGCCGCCCCCGGCATCGAGGTCGTCGGCGAGGCGAGCGACGGCGCGGAAGCCGTGACGCTGGCCGCCGAGACCGCCCCCGAGGTGATCCTCATGGACGTCCGGATGCCCGGCATGAACGGCATCGAGGCCACCGAACGCATCCTCGCCCAGGCCGGCGACCCCCCGCCCCGGATCCTGATGCTGACCACCTTCGACCTCGACGAGTACGTCTACGGGGCACTGCGCGCCGGAGCCTGCGGATTCCTCCTCAAGGACTCCGGCCCCGAACGGCTGCTCGCCGCCGTGGGTGCCGTCGCCGGCGGTGACGCGCTCTTCGCCCCCAGCGTCACCCGCCGCCTGGTGGAGGCGTACGCCCGCCAGACCGCCTGTGAACTGCCCCCCGACCTGGACACGTTGACCGCCCGCGAACGGGAGGTCCTGAAACTGATCGCCCGCGGCCTGTCCAACCAGGAGATCGCCGACCGCCTCTACATCAGCGAGGCCACCGTCAAGACCCACCTCAACCGCACGATGACCAAACTGGACCTGGACAGCAGGGCACAGGCCGTGGTGATCGCGTACGAATCAGGGCTCGTGACCCCGGGCGGATAGCGACCGGGCGCGTCGGCGGCCCATGTCCCGGGTCAGTGGACGTAGATGCAGGCCTCACCGCCGTAGTAATGGCCGCCGCCGCTGTAGATCCAGAGCACGGCGCAGTATTCGCCCGCCCTCGAGACGGAGCCGTTGAGGACACTGACTTCCGCGAAGTTGTTGGTGGTGACCTGGGAGCCGTTCTTCCAGTGCACCTGGCCGGCCTTGAGGTATTCAAGGTGGATCGACTTCGCGTTGTTGCTGTCGGTTCGCCTGGCGCTTCCTGTGACCTGCTCGACGTACAGGCCGTCACCGATGATCTCGTAGCAGACCTCCCAGTACCCCAGGGAGGCGGACCCACCGTTTCCGCAGACTCTCGCACTGGCGGAGGCGGGACTCGCCGTCGCCAGGGTGGCGAGGGTCATCACGCCGGCGGTGATGGACGCGGCCAGGAGACGTCGATTTCTGCGTTGCGATTTCATGGGGAGAGCCTGGCATTCGACGCATTCGATGCCATCCCGCGCTCGTACGAGTGCGGGTAAACCTGCGGCGTACCCATGGGTAAACCTGCGGCGTACGCGCAGAGCCGGTGCGAAGGACCCGACCCGCACCACACCCCCTCTCACGACTTTGCCATCTCTTTACAACCCGTCCGGGCGCCGGGTCGTCTCTCCACACGATCCGTCACTCAGCCCGCCCAGCCCAACCCGCCCTCTTCCGGGCGCGGTTCGGGGCGGACGACGAAAGAGAGCCATTCCATGCGCCGTACCGTGCGCCGTACCGTCCTCAGCGCCGTGGCACTCGCGGCCACCGCCGTACTCGCGGGCACCGCCCCCGCGTTCGCCGACGGGACGAGCTCGACCACCCCGGCCCCCAGCGTCGCGCCGACCGAGGCCACCCCGGAGCCGAGCGCCGAACCGACCCAGGCACCGTCCGAGGGGGCCGACCCCGTGGCCGGCGAGGCCCCCACCACCTGGTCCAGCCCGTCCCAGGTCGCCGAGGTTCCGGCCGGCGCGCCCAACACCGGGGTGACGCAGACGTCGACGGACTCCGGCACGCCGGGGACACTGATCGGCGGGGGCGCCGCCGCCGCGTTCGCCGTGGCCGGCGCCTCGCTGTTCGTCGTACGCCGTCGGCGGGCGACCGGGGCGTGACCGTGCTCTCCAGGCGCGCGTTCGGTACGGGAGCCACGGCTGCCGCCGCCTCGCTGCTCGTGGGCTGTTCCTCCGGCGGCGAGGGCGTACGGACGACAGGGACCCCGAGCCCCGACGCCTCCTCCCCGCCACCGCAGTCGACCGACGGCCGGCACACCTCCGCCAAGTCCGCGCGGGCGGTGGGCCGTTCGGCCCCGGTCCGACTCAGCATCCCGGCCCTCGGGGTCGACACCCCGGTCATGCGGCTGGGACTGGCGTCCGACGGCACGGTGCAGGTCCCTCCGATCAGCGATCACGACCAGGCCGGCTGGTACGAGCACTCGCCGACGCCGGGTCAGACCGGCCCGTCGGTGATCCTCGGGCATGTCACGGTCGGCGCGTACGGGGACGGTGTCTTCCACGACCTCTCGCGGCTGCGCCGGGGCGAGAAGATCGTCGCGCGCCTGGAGAACGGCACCGGGGCGGAGTTCACGGTCACCTCCCTGCGGACGGTGGCCAAGGCCAACTTCCCGACGGCCGACGTCTACGGGAACGTGGACCGTCCGGAGCTTCGTCTCATCACCTGCGGCGGCCCCAAGGACGAGGACGGCTACCTCGACAACGTGATCGTCTTCGCCGCGCTGACGTCGTCCACGGCCCCGTGAACGCCCCGTGAGCACACTGGAGCACAAAGGACGGCGGGCCGGCGGAACGTACGCCGCCGGCCCGCCGTCCTCCCCCACGAGTGCCACACCCGTGGCAACAGCACCATGGAGAGCGTTGAAACGGTCCCGCGACAAGGCAGCGTCCGAGCTGTTCGCCGCCCTCTATCCGCGCCTGGCCGGCTGGTGCCGCCGTCTTGTCGACGACGACGAGACGGCCCACGAGATCGCCTCGGAGGCGTTCACCCGCCTGTGGGCCCGCTGGACGTCGGTCGAGGAGCCGCGCGGCTTCCTCTATGTGACGGCGGCCAACATCGTCCGGGACCACTGGCGCAAAATGGAACGTGAGCGCAGGGCCATGCGGCACGTGACCACGGAAGCGGCGCTGCGCACCCACACCGAGCCGTCGGACCCGTCCGTCCGTCTGCTGGTGCAGTCGCTGCCGGAACGACTGCGCGTCCCGATCCTCCTCCACTACTACGCTGACATGCCCATCCGGGAAGTGTCCGCACTGACCGGACGTAAGGAAGGAACCATCAAGGCCGACCTCCACGCGGCCCGTGAACAACTCCGCGCCCACCTGAGGAAAAGTCTTGACCACACGCTTTGACGACGACGAAGACCCGGATTTCGGACCGATCGACCCCACCGCCTCCGACCACGACCCCGACGACCCCCTCCTGGTCCTCCTCGGCCCCGCCCCCGCCTACCTGGGCGCACCCCTGGGCCGCTTCGAGGAGATCCGCCGTACCGCGACCCGCCGCCGGCGCACCCGTACCGCGGCCGGAGTGGGCATGGTCTGCGCCGTCGCCGCCCTCATCGCCCTCCCCCTCAACCTGACCACGGCCGAGAGCCCCCGCTCCCCCACGGTCCCCCAGGCCCCGCCCGCCGCGACCAGCCCGTCGGCACCCCCCGCCGACGGCTCGCCCACGGCCGCGCCCACGCCCGCCACACCGCAGCCGTCCGTTCCCGGCACCACCGACCCCGGCACCCCGGCCGAAGAACCCACCGAGGAGTTCAACTCCCCCAGCCAGGCGCCCCGTGAAACGTCCGACGTCACGACCGACGAGTCGCCGGTGCCGTCGCCCGCGGCCACGTCAGATCCGACCACAGCGGCGATCACCTCACCGACGATCGGAACCGGGGACGCCGCCACGCCCGGGGGCACGACGGCTCCGTAGCCGGACCGGCCCGCCTGTCGTCCCCGTCCCCATCCCCATCCCCCGTACAACTTTTCGACGGGATCGGTCGTCAGATTGATCGGCACGGTGGCCGGCCACCGTCCGTGATGTTCAGCGATCACACGTCGGATTCAAGTGATCAACCGATCAGGAACGGGGGGCCACGATGCGGGAAAGACGTCAGCGAGGACGGCGAAAGGCCGGTTCAGGGGCTGTTTTGGCGTTGGCGGTACTGGCGGTCGGGGCGGGGCTGCTGCCGTCGGCGGAGGCTGGAACCGCAGGAGGGTCGGGGGCCGCGGTCGCGGACCGCGCGGCGATGCCGTCGGTCACCCTCAAGGGGAAACCGGGACCGCTGACGAAGCCGGCGGCACCGGTCAGCGCCGATGCTGCCGGCGTCCTGTCCTACGGCACCGGGAACAGCCCATCGGCGGCGTACACATGGGAGCGGCCGGACGGTACATACGTGAACGGCCTGCCCAGGCCCGTCATTTTCGAGCCCGCCCACGACGACACCCTGTGGGCCGTCAATGGTCGCTTCGCCCTGGAGCGGGTCGGCACCACCCGCACCTACCGGATCCGGAACTACGACACCGGCAAGGTGGTGCAGTTCGACCTGCCGGCCGGCGACACCGCCACCACGGTGATCGCCGAGAACCGCCTGCTGACGCAGCGGAAGACAGCCGGTAAGTGGACGCTGCATCTGCTGGAGATCCCCGCGGCCGGTGGCCGGCCGGTCGATCGGACGGTGGCCGGTGTCCCGGACAACCTGCCGGGAACCATCACCAAGGTCCGGATGGACGCCCGCGGAGCGGCGATCACCTTCGGAGGCCCGTCCGGTATCCAGACGCTGCTGGACTTCGCGACCCGCCGCCTGGCCGTGGTGCCCGACGAGGGCACCTCCAAGTTGAACCTGCTGTCGCTCAGCGCCACGACGGTTCTGTACGAGACCACCTACGACGCCGATTTCAAGTCCTACCTCGTCGACCGCGACCATCCGGACGGGCCCCGACCCCTGCTCAAGGTGGATTCCAACGTCAATTTGACGTTGCTGGGCAACTGGGCGATATACCCCAATGGCGAAGACGAGCTCGTGGCCCAGCCTGCCGCGGGCGGCGCGGCCCGCACCCTGCTGCCGCAGGCCAGCGGCCACAGCCCTGTCACAGGTGCGGACGGCGCCGTCTATACCGTGGGCGGCACGGGTCCGGACGACTGGGCGGTTCGGCGCATCGCCCTCGGCACCGACGGGGCCCCGGTCGTCGGCGTACACGTACCGCTGCCCCGGCAGACCACGTACGACGTGGGCGGTGTCGCGGTCGACCAGGGACAACTCCGGGCCGGCACGCTGCACCTACCGAGCGACGCCTCCCGCGCGACCACGTATCTTTCCGGTTCCTCCCTGTCGCTGACGGCGAGTGGCACGCTGAACGCCACGCCCCCGCGGAACGTCGGCGACCTCGGAAGGCACCCGGCGGACGAAGACCCCGCGTACGACGCGCAGTGCACCGGGCAGTGCCTGCGGCTGGTCGGCACCGGGGAAGGCGACGTAGTGCGGACTCCCCAGAGCAACTACGCACCCACGCTGTCGGCATCCGGCAGGTACAGCGTTCAGCGCCCCGACTCACGGTTCCAGTACGTCCTCGACGGGACCAAGGCGCTGAGCCACACCGACCGTTGGCACGCGGCTTCCCTTTGGGGCAGCCAACTGTGGAGCGCGGGCACCAGGAGCGGCACCGTCACCGCGGTGTCCCTGCCGTCGATGAAGGCGCTCGGCTCCGCCGTGTCCGTGGGCGCACCCTGCGTACCCGAGGAGATCCAGGTGGTGGGCCGGTGGATCTACTGGTCCTGCGGTCCCGCCAAGAAGGCCGGTGTCTACGACCGCATCACGAAGCGCGTGATCAAGGTGCCGTCCGGCTACGCGCAACTGGCCGACGGTTACCTCGTCAGCCAGAACGATGCGACGGCCAGGCTGAGCATCACCTACTTCCCGGGCGCGGTTCCGGCCGCGCGCGTGGGCACCAGCGACCTGGCTCCGTTGACGAACCAGGTGGGCGAACCCGCCGACCGGCGTGGGCGGTTCTGGGCCGTGGACCGGTTCGGCGGCCCCCTGGCCTACCTCACCGAAGCGGGGGACGTGACGGTCAAATGGCCGCGGGTGACCACCTCTCCCCTGGCCGTCATCGCGACCGACAGCCCCGCACGCGTGGATCTGCGCGCGGCCGGCAGCACGTACACGGGGGTGTGGCACCTGTCGAAGCCGGCGGCGAGCTGGAAGCTGACGATCGTCTCCGCCGCCAGTGGAAAGACCGTCCGTACCCTCACCGGCGGTCGGGCCGCAGGCAAGATCTCCGCGACGTGGGACGGCATCGGCCCGGGCGGCAGGAAGGTCCCCACGGGGACGTACCGCTGGACCCTGACCGCACGGGCCGCCGACCACGCGGGAAAGTCCGCGACCGTGAAGGGTTCGGTCGCGGTGCGGTCGTAGGCGGCGCGGCGTCTCCTCCATCCGCCGGGTCAGCCGATGGATGGAGGAGACGCCGCCCTCGCGGACGAAACGGCCGCCGTCCCGACCGACGAGTCGCCGGTGCCCACGCCCGCAGCCACGTCAGATCCGACCACGGCAGCGCTCGAGCCGTCGGCGAGCATGGCCCCGGCGGATGCCCGGGCCGGGGTGACCATGGCGTACCCGCCCGCTTCGACGCCGGTAGGTCAGCTCACTTGTTTGTGCAGATGTTGGTCAGGGGCCCGTAGCCCTCGCCCTGGAAGCTGACGAAGTCCGACGAGCCGGTGATGTCGGCGGCGTTGACCGTCCAGGAGTAGGTGTAGCCGTTGACTGTCGGTGGCGTATCGGCCCCGGCCTGCCTGGCGGCTATTCCGAAGAGTACGTTTACACCGACGCCGCCGGTTCTGCGACCAGCAGTGAAATAGGTGACGAGTCTCCCGGGTAGATAGCCGATATCGAAAGGCCGGCCTGGGAGAGCAAAGCCGCGAATTGTGCCTCGGTCCGCTCGCGACCACCGGCGATGCTGAGCATGTGAAGGTCCAGCAGCCTTGCTACCCGCAGGCTGGAATCACTCGGCCGTACGGCCTCCAGGATGAGCAGGTGGCCGGTGGCGGGAAGACTTTCCCGAACCTGGGTGAGCAGCTTGGCCGCCTCCTCGTCACCGAAGCAATGCAGGACCGCCGACAGAACGTACACGTCACCGACAGGGAGCGGGTCGGTAAAGATATCGCCGCCGACGATGTCGCACCTCTTGAGTATCTCGGCATCCGCCAGTTTGGCGGTTGCCAGTTTCGCGACCTCCGGCAGCTCGAACAGTACTCCTCGCAGATGACTGTTCTTTTCGAGTATCGCCTGGAGCAGGACGCCCGAACCCCCTCCGAGGTCGACGACGGTGTTGGCGTTGGAGAAGTCGAACGCTCCCACCGTCGGCATTTTGAATGCGTGGACGAAGTCCGCCATGGCTCGGGTGAAGATCGCGAGTAGGGAGGGGTTTTCCCTCAGCTGCGAGAATATGTCAATTCCGGGTGCGGCCGGTTCTCCGGTACGGATGCTCTCCTCCAGGTGAGCCGCCGCCGGGTAGGACGCAACACCCTGACAGAGCACGTAGTTCTTCAACGAGAACGGCGAGTCCTCCCTGAGGATGTGTCCAGCGTCGGTAAGCTCGAAATCCCCGGTTGATTCGTCGCACCTGAGCAGCCCCAGCTCGATGAGAGTCAGCAGCAGCCGCTCCAGGGTGTCAGAATCGCACTGGGTGATCTGCGCCAGCTGGGATTTGGTCGTGTGGCCGTTCCAGATGTGGTCGGCGAGTGCGAGTCGGGCTGCGACATGCGTGGCCTGGAAGGCCAAGAAACTGGTGGCCAATTCAAGGACCCGAAGCGCCGCTAATTGGGCCTGCTGCTCGTTTGAATCTTGTTGAGGGGCGTTCACACTATCGCGAGTTTTATCGCTCATATCAATCACATCCCAGAGAGTGTTCTACGACGGCAAAGCGTTGGGACAGTGTGGCGGGCCAGGGAAGGCGGTTGGCGAGATAGAGCGCTACGAAGGGGACCTCTCTGTGATAGCAGACGGTGGATGTCCCTTTGCCGTAGATCTCATTACCGGCAACCAGCACCGGGATTTCGGCCAGGAAATATTGTGCGGCGATCGCGGCCTGCTCGGTTGTAATTCGAGCGGTTTCCGGATCGCGGCGAAGTAGGGTCTCCGTGGCGATCTCGAGGCAGTAGCTCCGGAACCAGTCGTCTTCGGCGAACAGTATGTCCGCCTCATCGCGAATTCTTCGGTACACCGAATTGTCAGCCAGCTCGGAGAATTCCTGAATCATCGCCGATGGATCGGAGACGCCTGCTGCGGAAAGAGCAGTGATCACCTTCCTGTGGAGGCTTCCGACGATGTTACGACACTTCCTCCTGGCCTTTCCCTCCGGCCAACCTCGCGCGATCAGATTGTAGGAGGCCTCCTCGGCTCCGGGGAGCACGAAATTTACGTGGGAAAAAGTCTTCAAAGCCCAGTGAGCTAAGTGGTGTATTCGCTCCTGGCTGAAGTAGCTGTTGAAGGGGCTGACTCCGATGATGCCGTGATCGAGCACCAGGTTGTCCTCCCACTCCGGTAACAGCCACTTCACCTGCGGGGCCGTCGCGCCTACGACTTCGGCCTCGACATCGGCAAGGCCAGGTACGTGGGCAAAGCTCACATCGGAAGAGTGGGACATCAAATACTGCCTCCTAGCTCCTCATGGCACAAAACATGTTGGTTATGTGCAGCCGCTTGCGCGCGCTCAGGAGTATGTGCCGTCTGCTCGATCGACATCCTCAACAGGACTCGAAATGTTTCCGCCCGCTGCTGCCGTGAATGCGTTCACTTGATACCCGGGCGTTCTATCGCGGCTCGAACAGCAGACGTAGCGAGGCAGGGCCACGGGCGTAAAGGCCATGCTCGGTATATTCGAAGCCAGGAAGATAACGAATACTGCTCATAGCGTCGAGGAGCGCATTGGCGGCTGTTTCAATTGTCATCCTCGCATAACCGGCCCCGATGCAGAAGTGGCGTCCCGCCCCGAAGGTGACGTGCCGGGCGGCAGCGGTGAAAGCCCGGTCGGCGCCAAGCTCAGTCCTGTCGATACGGAACTCATCCGGTTGACGAAAGACCTTGGGGTCGCGATTGGCCGCGGCAATCATGGAGAAGACGGTCGACTCACCCGGCAGAATTCCGCCACTTACCGGAATGTCGGTGGTAGTGCGCCTGGGAACGAGATGTACCGGCGGAGTGAAGCGGAGAGTTTCCGCTATCGCAAGCGGAATCAGACTGCGATCTCTTCGGATTTGATCGGCCTGTTCGGGATGGTCGATGAGATTATGGATGAGCAGGACCACACCCTTTTCCGCCGGCTCGGCGGCCGCAATGAGTATGTTGAGGCAAAGAGCACGGATCTCGGGGGTCGTCAAATCCAGTTCGGCGAAATCCCCGGACGCGAGGACAGAGATGACGTCGCTGCCTGAGGACCGGCGCCGGGAATCGATAATGGGGTCGAGGTACTCCGCCAGTTGCTTACCGCACGAGACGCCTTCTGTGGCTGTCTCATCGTCGAGTTCAACAGCGACGGCGTAGGCAAGGATGCCCCGATACCAATCGGTGAGCTGCTCGGCATCCTTCTCTGGTAGCCCCAGAATATCCAAGATGCTCTGGATGGCGAACTGGCCAGCGAAGTCACGCACCAGGTCGACGTGGCCACGCGCGCGCCATTCATCGATGAGACCCTCGACTCGCCGCCGAACGGTCTTTCGATGTTCGTCCAGTGCGTTGCCGGTGAAGGGCCTGATGGCAAGCTTCCGCCGGAGGGAAAGGTCCGCGCCCTCGTACTGATCGAGCACTGGCGCCCCCATTATCGGGCCCAGACGACTTTCATATGCAGCAGTGGAGAACAACGGATCGCGCAGTGCCCGGACCACGTCCTCATGACGGCTCAAAAAGTAGGCGCCGAGCCCCTCGTGATAATACAGTGGATGCTCATCTCGCAGCGCCGCGAAGTAGCGGTAAGGGTCAGACTCAAATTCTGGAGACGTAACGTCGACAACACCAGCCCCAAGACCCATTTGTCCATTCCGTTCATGAAATCTACTACTAACACACGAAGAAGAGGTTGCGCTAGTTACTGGTAGCCAGCCATTCCGGAAGCATATCCCGGCCATGGCGCCTGGTATCGGGCGGAACCCGGATTGCCCATACGTGCATCCATGCTCGATCTTCCGTTGAGCCACCTTGAGCCGCGCAGTGTTCGCGAAATTTCCCAATTTATTACTTCCAGCTGGCGGTCGGCTCAGGGCTTTTGCAAGGTTGGTTAAATGCGCCCACCCGGACACAGCATCTGGGTGGGCGCGAAGTGGCGAAGTGAGTCGGTGGCGGTGGGGTCAGTTCGCGGTCAGTGACAGGTCGGCCGTCGTGGCGCGGCCCGGCCGCAGGGTCACCTCCTTGGATGCCGGGCGGTGGCCGGCGGCCGAGGCCGTGATCCGCAGCGGGCCCGTGCGGGCGTCCAGCCAGAGGTCGTAGCGACCGTCGGAGTCCGTGCGTACCGTGCGTACGGTGTGGGCGCGGCGGTCGCAGCCGGTCGCTCCGGCGTGTGCCGCCGGGCAGATCTGGACGGTGGCCCCGGCGAGCGGCGCTCCCGTGCGCTTGTCGGTGATCGTTCCGGAGAGATGGCCCCAGGTCCGCGGGATCGTGACCGTGAGGCTGACCTTGACCGATGCTCCGGCGTAGGGGCCGTCGGTGCTGTAGGTGAGCCGCGCGGTGTAGGTGCCGGCCGTGGCGACGGCGGAGGCGTCCGTGCGGACGGTGACCGTGGTGGAGCGGCCGGGGGCGAGGTCGAACGAGGTCCGGTCCGTCGACAGCCAGGTGACGTCGTCGCCGTCGCACTGGTCGTGCCCGGGCAGGACCTCGGCCGAGGAGGCGGCCTCGGAGAGCGAGATCATGCCGCCGACGCGGTAGATCCCGCAGCCGCCGCCGGCCCTGAAGACGGTGGAGGTGGTGTTGGGCAGGTCGGACCAGGTGTTGGACACCGGGTCGTATTCGACGACGGTGTTGACCGCGTCCCGTGCGGCGATGCCGCCGACGGACTGGAGCCTGCCGTCGTTCCCACTGGCGATGGCGCCCCAGCGCGGGTCGGGCATGTCGGCCGCACGGGTCCAGGTGTCGGCGGAGGGGCTGTAGCGGTAGGTCTCCTCCTTTGCGTCGCTGCCCGAGAGGCCCCCGGCGCAGACCAGTTCACCGGTGATGCCGGCGCAGGCCGCGCGTTCCATGGGGAACGGGTAGTCCACGAGGCGGGTCCAGGTGTCGGTGGCCGGGGTGTACCGGTAGACGGTGCTGACCATGTCGTTGCAGCCGGATCCGGTGCAGCCTCCGATGACATACAGGCTGCCGTCGAGGACGGTCACATTGGGCATGCCGACCGCCTGGGGCAGATCGGTGAGGCGGGTCCAGGTGTCGGTGGTGGGGTGGTACGCGTAGAGCGAGGCGCGGGCACCGTCCGCGGCCCAGCCGCCGGCGACGTACATGGTCCCGTTGATGAACGCCCCGCCGGGTGACTCCAGAGCCTCGGGGAGGTCCGCGATGGGCGTCCAGGCGTCGGTGGACGGGTCGTGCACATAGCCGCGGCTGAGGAACTCCCCGCCGAAGAGAGCGGAGATTCCGGCGACGGAGTAGACCTTGCCCTGGTAGGTGCCCACCGCGTTGTCCATGACGGGCTCGGGGTAGTCGGCGATACCGGTCCAGGGCCCGGTCGACGCCGCTCCTGCTGCCGCTGCTGTGGCCGGCAGGTCGCTCGGCGTGCTCTTCGAGGCCGAGGAGGTGGAACTCATCGGTCCGGGTGCGTAGTTGCCCTTGACACGCAGTGTCGGGGTGCCCTCCGAGGAGTCCGACGTGGTGGTGGGGGTGCCGTCCGGTGAGGTGTAACCGGTGCTCTGCTCACCGAGGTTGACGTGCAGCGGCGCCTGGCCCTTGTTGGTGAAGGTGACCTTCCTGCTGCCTGATCCGCCGAGCGTCTCGCTGACGGAGAGGGCGTCCGAACTCACCGCCAGGCGGCCCGCCTTGAGCGTGCGGTCGAACCGGTTGACCTTGTCCGGCCGCGTGGTGAGGGTGCCGGTCGAGGTGGAGTAGCGGGCGGCGGCCGTCCGGTACGTGTGACGTCCGGTGGGCTCGCTGAACAGCCAGTAGTAGCCGTCGGCCAGCGCCAGGTCGTCGGGGGTCGCGACGGTGGTCGCCGTCGCGTAGCGGTCGGCGGTGTCGGTGACGGTGGCAGGCGTGATGGCGTCGCCCGTGTTGCCGTCGACGACCTGTCCGGCGACGATGCCTCCGCTCACGGCGGCGCAGGAGCCGACGGTGACGGTGTCGAGCTGCCAGAGCGACAGGCCGCTGCCGGAGTAGTGGAAGCGCACCTTCACGTGCTTCGCGCCTGCCGCCTGGGGCAGGGGAACCTCGGCGTGGCCCAGGTACTCGGCCGTGTCCCGGTGCCACACCGTGGTCCACGTCGCGCCCGAGTCGAGGCTGAGGTCGACGTCGGCCACCGAGTCCTTGCCGGCGGCGTAGGCGGCGTCGAAGCCCAGGACGGGTGAGTTCTGGCCCACCAGGCTGAAGACAGGTGAGACGAGTTCGGTGTCTTCCGGGACACCGCCCCGGCCGTAGGGGTTCGCGGAGGCCCAGTTCCCGGTTCCGCCCGTGAAGTTCCACACCGACTTGTCGGCGAAGTCCCAGGCGGCGCCGTCCGTCCCGTGATTGACGACGGTCCAGCCGTGCTCCGGCGTGGTGCCGGTCCAGCCCTCGAAACCGGTCTCGGCCGGATAGGCGTGGCCGGGCGCGACACAGGCCGCCAGGTCCACGTCAGGCGCGACGTCGGTACGTACGTCGGTCGTGCCCACGGGGACACTCAGGTCCGTGCTGCGGTAGCCGGGGTAGACCGGGGCCACGTGGACGTCGTAGGTGGAATTCTCCGGAAGCTCCACGCTGTACTTGCCGGTGTAGGGGTCGGTGTAGAGGGCGCCGTTCGGATAGCCGTCGATGGTGATCTTCGAGTACAGGGGCCAGCCGTGCCCGCTGCCGTCCTTCACCGTGCCGGACACCGTGCGGGTGGGCAGCTTCACCAGGGCCAGGTCGGCGGTGGTGCTCTGGCTCTCGGCGACACTCACCCCGGAGCGGGTGATCTCCCGGTAGCCGAAGTCGGTGGCGGTGATCCGGTAGTCGCCCACCGCGACGGGGAGGCTGTACGCGCCGTCGGCGTCGGTGGTGACCCGGTACTCCCGGCCGTCCGTCCCCTCTTCGGAGATGGCCAGCCCCGCACCGGCGAGCGGGGCGCCGGACTCGCTGTCGGTGACTCGTCCGGACAGCGTTCCATGGACGCCGAAGGCCAGCGCGGACACGCCGACCGGGGTGCCGAGACCGGTCGGGCCGTCCCAGCCTTCGCCGGCGGTGCAGGTCACCGTTGAGCAGTCGTCGTTGGAACCTGTCGTGACATCGGTCAGCGCGGAGGCGTTGATGTACGGGTAGGTCACCGGGTAGGTGTCCTCGACGGGGGTGCCCGCCAGCGCGTACATCGCCGCGATGAGCGGCGCGGAGAGGCTGGTGCCGCCGACCTGGAGCCAGCCGTCCCGGCCCACCGTGCTGTACACGGCCAGGCCGGTCGCCGGGTCGGCGACCGCGGAGACGTCAGCCGTCGCCCGGGTGTCGCAGCCGGTGCCGAGCCCCCTCTGATAGGCGGGCTGGGCCTCGTACAGCGAGCAGCCCGATCCGCCGGAGGCCCAGGCGGACTCCGTCCAGCCGCGCTCGGTGTCCTCGGCGCGGGTCAGCCGGGTACCGCCGGCGGCCACCACGTTGGGGTTGGTGGCGGGCCAGTTCTGGACATGGCCGGTGTCGCCGGTGGACGCGACCACGGCCACACCGGGATGGTCGTAGTGGTGGTCGTACGCGGTCTGGAAGGCACCCTCGCCGGGCAGTCCGTAGGAGTTGGAGACGTACTTGGCGCCCAGGCGTACGGCGGTGTCGACCGCGGTGCCCAGGTCGTCCAGAGTCGCCGAATCCCCCTGCACCAGAAGGATGTCGCACGCCGGGCAGGCGGCGGAGACGGCGTCGAGGTCGAGCGCGGTCTCCAGTGCCCAGCCCGCGTCGTCGGCGGGGTAGTCCGTGCCGCCGTTCTGGTCGACCTTGCGGAAGCAGCCGTTGGCGGTGGTGCACTCGGGCAGCCCGTAGTGCTCGCGGTACTCGGCCAGGTCGGCCTCGGCGTGGGAGTTGCCGTACGCATCGACGATCGCGACCGTCCTGCCCTCGCCACCGGCGGGAAGGCTGTAAGCCGCCTGGATGTCGGCCGGGGCCAGCGCCGTGGACGGGGGCGCGGTCGCCTGCGGCCGGACGATGTGGTCGGAGGCGGTGCGTACGTCGGCGAAGCACTGGGCCACGCCGTCCTTGACGCTCGGGTTGTTGCAGCCGGCCGGGACGTAGTTCTGCGGGACGTTGTCCTGCGGCACGGCGTTGAGCAGGTCGGAGGCCTTGGAGGAGCCGGCGTCTGAGGAGGCCGAGGAAGTGGGGGTGGCCGCGGCGGCGGTGGCCGGTGGTATCGCGGCGAGAGCTCCGACGCCGAGACAGCCGGCTATGAGAAGAGAGAGGGGTGCGCGTACGCGCGCACGTCTTGAGGACAGCAAGGAGGACAGCAAGGGGGACAGCAAGGAGCACCCTTTTCGTCGCGTTCGGACCCGATCGGGCCGGGATCAGAGGGGTTCGTAATCGGTGTACGGGTCGTCCCCGCAGGCGGGGTCTGCCGTCGTGTCGTCGGCAAGTACGCCCGGTGCGGCGGCCGTTGGTTCGGGGTGTCGCACTTCGGCGGGCGGCACGTCGGACTTCGGTTC
The DNA here is from genome assembly GCF_054072135.1 of Streptomyces kryoterrae. NCBI lineage: Bacteria > Bacillati > Actinomycetota > Actinomycetes > Kitasatosporales > Streptomycetaceae > Streptomyces > Streptomyces kryoterrae. The sequence goes on from NZ_CM133358.1 coordinate 4,506,177, forward strand.
AGGAGGTGTGCTGCTCATCCGACGGATGGATGCCTCTCCGGTCATGTCCGGGTGAAGGCGGGCTCCCGGACCCTGCGCGCACTGAGTATCGATGCCTGCCGCGGGTCCTCGCGATGGGGCGGATGACCTAAAGATCGGACCGAGGGGACTCCGCGCCGGTGGCGTGGCCTTCCGCCGGGGTGATTCCGGCCTGGGTGAGGCTGACCGCGAGTGCGGTACGCGAGGTAACCCCGTATTTGCGCATCGCGGAGTTCAGTTGCGCGGCGATGGTCTTCGGGGAACGGGAAAGGGCCCGTGCGATGGCCGGGTTGGTCAGACCGGTGAGCATCAGCCGGACCACTTCCAGCTCGCGCGGGGACAGTTGGTCGCCGTAGCCGCGCCGCCCGCCGCGCCACACCTCTCGTACCGGTGCCCCGGCCGCATGGCGCGCGCCGTGCACCCGGGCGGCGTCCGTCCGGGCCCCCAGAGCCGTGAACCCGGCCTGCGCGCGGGCGAGTTCGGCCAGTGCGGTGTCCCTGTCCCCCGCCGCCAGCAGGCAGCCGGCCCGGCGTTCGGCCGCGAGCAGTGCGTCATACGGCCGGGGCAGGCGCCTCCAGGCGGTGACGGCCCGGCCGAACGCGGCGGCTGCCTCGACGCTGCGGCCCTCTCCTTCCGCCAGGATTCCGCGACACGTCTCCAGGGCCGCGTCCGCTGCCGGGAGGTTCCTGCCCCTGAGCCCTTCGGTCAGGTCTGCGACGAACTGCCTTGCCTGGTCCGGCCGTTCGAGCGCGAGAAGGGCTCCGGTGCGCACGGGTGCGAACTCGGTGGCCCACAACCAGATGTCCTTGCGGGCCACGACGTCGGCCGGTCCGTCCGTCAGCTCCAGCGCCTCGGCGGCCGACCCCTCGGCGAGCCGGATCCGCGCCAGGGCCGCTGCGGGTTCCAGCGGCAGATCCACGATGCCTCGCCGCAGCCCGGCGTCGAGCACCTGCCGCAACCGCTCCTCGACGGTCCCGAGCCCGCCGTCGGCCACCGCCACGGGGCCGGGATCCGCTCCCCCGCCGCCGGTCGCCCGGTCCAGCAGCGCCGTGATCAGCAGGGCGTCCAGCTGGACCACGGGTTCCTCTTCCACCCCTGCCAGGGCGGCGGCTCGCTCGGCCAGTCCGTCCCAGGCGCCGGTGAACCAGTCCAGGTGCACCAGTGTCACCCGGATCATGTCCTGGAGCCGCTGGTACCGGTGTTCTTCGGCCCTGGCCAGCCCGGTCGTCAGCAGCGCTCTGGCCTCGTCGTAGCGGCCCCAACGCAGCGCCGAGTTGCCGATGTTGAGTCCGCCGCGAGCCAGCTGCATCATTCCTTCCGGGGTCGTCGCGGTGTCGGGCAGCTCCGCGGCCACGGCCCAGCCGGCCTCATCTCCCATTTCCAGCAAGGAAGTTGCCCGGTCCCCCACCAGAGCCAGCCGCTGGTCCGCCGTCATCGGCAGCCGGGCCGCGTCGGCCGCCCGGTCCAGCCAACGACGGTGCTCCTCGGCGGACATCATGGTGCTCGGCGGGCTGCCGAGCGTGTTCATCGCCCAGGCGGCCTGGAACGGATCGCCGACCAGATCCGGCAGCGCCCTCTCCAACTCCGCTGCTGCGGCGGCGTACTCGGCCACCTGCAGCAGCATCCTCCCCAGTTGGATCCGGACGGCCGCGCGGTCGTGCGGGGCGAGCGCCTCCCCGTCCAGCACCCCGCGCAGCGCGCGGATCAGGTCGCCGCGGGCGACGAGCCCGGCGTAGGCCAGGACCGGCATCTTCTGCGCCCACCGGGCCACCACCGAGGCGGCGGGCGGATCGCTCCCGGTGAGCAACTCGTGCAGCAGTCCTACGGCGGTGCGATGGTCCCCGGAGGCCAGGGCGAGGTCGGCGGTCCGTTCCGCGTACTCGCGCCACTGCCCGGTGTCCCCCGCCTCCCGGTAGTGGTGGGCGAGCCGGGCCACCGGCTGCGGTGTCATGGCCCGCAGTGAGCGGCCCGCTTCCCGGTGCAGGGCCCGGCGGTCGGGCGCGGGCGTCATGTCGTAGACCGCACGGGCCGCCAGCGCGTGCCGGAAACTGACCCGGCCGGCCCGGTCCTCGCCGAGCAGTCCACTGCGTACGGCGGCGTCAACTGCGCTCCCGGCAACGTTGTCCGGGAGCCCGCTCACCGTCGCGAGGACGGCCGGGCCGACCGGCTCGGCCAGTACGGAGGCGGCCCGCAGCACGCGTTGCGCGTCCGGGGTGAGGCGCGCGGCGCGCTCGGCGACGGCGTCCCGGATGGTGGGCGGCACCGCGATGTCGGCCAGCGTCCTGCGTACCCACTCGCCGTCGCGCCGGACCAGATCGGCCCGGTCGCGCAGCAGCCGCACGGACTCCTCGATGGCCAGTGGCACGCCGTCGGTCCGCTCCTGGAGGAACGACGCGAACGTCTCGGAGACGTGTTCCCCGTCCAGCATCGACGACATCAGCTCGGCGGTCTGCGGCACGTCCAGCGCGCCGAGGCAGATCCGTACGTACCCGGTGCCGGCCGGGGGCCGGGAGGTCAGCCGCATCAGCGCGGAGTCCGGCGCCACGTCCTCGGGGCGGTAGGTCAGCACCAGGCTCGGCCGGCGGGAACGACGGGAGGAGAGGAACAGCAGGAAGTCCAGGGTGGCTTCGTCGGCCCAGTGGACGTCCTCCAGGACCAGCACGCCGACGCCCATGGCGTCCAGCAGTTCGGCCAGTGCGCGGAAGAGCCGGTGCCGGGCGGCGCCCGCGTCCGACAGTGCCTCGGGGGCCGGCGGCAGGTCCTGCCCCCACTCGGGGAACAGGGGCCGCAGCACCCCGGCGAGGGGCGTGAGAACCAACTCGGCCACATCGGGTTGGGCATCGCGGGCGGCATCCACGACGGGGCCCAAAGTGAGGGCCTCCCGGAACGGGGGGCACATGGCGGCGAGCGGCCGTCGGGCGGCGACACCGGGCAGGTCCAGCGCCTCCTGAACGAGCCGGCTCTTGCCGATTCCGGCCTCACCCTCGACAAGAACCGCGGCCGGTGGCCGGGCCAACGCGTCTGTCAGCCGGTGCAGTTCGGCCGCCCGTCCGACGAAACGCGGCGCGCTGAGGCTGGGCAGCACACGCGGAAGGCCACCCTCGGCAGAGCGCTCCATCCGACCGCCTTCCCCACCCCGCCCGGGGCCTGCGCGCCCCGAACACCGAACGCCCGTACGAGCGTTGACACCGCAGCATGCCACGATCGCCGTACGGACCGGGCCCGGCGACACCCTTCGCCGACGGGGGCGGCAGATCAGGCCCCCGCCCTACAGATCGGAAGTCACTCTCCGTGGTAGAGGCGGAACAGGTCGATCAGTTGGATCGCGTGGTCGCCCTTCGCGAGGTGACGCAGTTCGTCGGTGAAGCCGGTGCCGCTGAAGCAGTACAGCCGTGTCGCCTCGGTGGCCGCGCCGCTCTTGATCAGGAGAGAGCGGACGCGCCGGAGACGCTCCAGGTGGCCGACCCCCATGACGTCGCTCCACTTCGCTTCGCCAATGGCGAGCAGTGCGTGACGGCCCTCATGGGTTTCGCCGTGGACGGCGACGTCGACCTCATGGCTGGTCCTGGCAGCGGGGTCGTTGACGGTGCCGCCGGCCACCCGCGTGGCGTGTCCGCCATGGGTGCCGGACGCCGCGTGCCAGCGGGCCCACTCCCGGCAGACCTGCTCGAAGTGCGGGCCCACGACTTTGCTGCGGAACGTGGACTGGGCGCGGCGCCATACGTCGGGCGCCCGCCCGGGGCGTTCCAGGTCGCCCCAGGCCGGGCGCATGACCGCGTGGTAAAAGGTCACGAGCGGCTCGGCGATGCGGTAGGCGGAGCGGTTGCGGCGGAAGGCATCCGCCTCGTGGGTGATCATGCCGACGTCCTGGAGGACGGTCAGCGGGTGGGCGAGGTCGGTGGACTTACGTCCCAGGTAGTCGGCGATGCCACCGCGAGCGGCGTTGCCCGCGGCGATGGCGGCCAGTACGGAGTGATACAGCGCGGTGTCGTGAAGTTCGGGCTCTTCGGCGAGCAGGTAGCGGGCCTCACGGAAGAGCGGGCGCGCCGGGTTGAGCACGGCACGGCTGACCCAGGCGTCGAAGTCGTCCGGCCCGGCGGGAGTGTCGCCCTGGGTGAACTCACGGCGATAGGCAGGTGTGCCGCCGACGACGGCGTTGGTCAGCAGCGCGGTGCGCGGGTCGTCGATCTGCCAGAACTCGGCCGCGAGGCGGAAGTCCAGGGTGGGCACCACGAGTTCGAGGCCGGCTCGGCCACGCAGCGGAGCGTTGCCGGACAGCAGTCTGCCCATGAAGGACAGCGCGGAGCCGCACAGCAGCAGGCGTACGGGAGTGTTGGTGTGCTGGGCGGCGGGGTCCAGGGCGCGCTGGATGATCGACGGCAGCGAGGGGGAGGCTTTGGCGAGGAAGGGGAACTCGTCGATGACCGCCACCCTAGGGCCGCCCGCGTCGGCGATGCGCATGAGTTCGCTGACCGCCTCGTCCCAGTGCGCGAAGCGGAACGGGGTGGGCTGGCGCCGGTACCGGGCGAGTGCCTCGCCGAACTGACGCAGGGCATCGGCCTCGGTGGTCTCGGTCGCGGTGAACATGAAGCCGCCACTGGCACGGGAGACCGCGTCGAGCAGGAAGGTCTTGCCCTGCCGACGCCGGCCGGAGACCACCCCGAGCGTCGCCCTCGGGCCGGGCAGGGCGGCAAACCGGGTCAGCTCGGCCCACTCGAACTCTCGGTCGAACATCTCGGCGGGCTTGTCCACGGCGCATCCCGGGGTTACATGTATAGGTGCAGTTATTATAGCTACTCTTATCCTGTTCTGGATGCCGACCCGAGGGCGGGGCGATCCAGTCGGCCCCGCGGATCGCCCGCTCCCGTACGGCGGGGTCGACACTGCCGATCGCCTACCCGGCCCGTCACTTCTGGACGCCGATGAGCGGACCGGCACCACACGGGACGACAGCGAGCCCCCACTCCGCCCAGACCGTCTTCCCCACACCTTCCCGTGGCCCCACCCCCCACCGCTCGGCCAGCGCCCCGACCAGCAGCAGCCCCCGCCCGAACTGGTCATCGTCGGTCACCTCACGCGGACAGGGCATCCGCTCGGCACACGGGTCACTGACCTCGACGCGGAGGGAGGTGGCCGTGACGGTGAGACGTACGCGGATGAGGCGTCCTCGGATGCTGCCGTGCAGCACGGCGTTGGTCAGCAACTCGCTGACGACGAGGGCGACATCACCGGCCAGCCCCGGATGCCCCCACTCGACGACCAGACGGGCGGTGCGGGTGCGGGCGAGGGGGACGCTGCGGGGGACGGGGGTGTAGTCGAGGCGGTCTTCATGGAGGAGGGGGTCGGGCATGGGGGTGCACCTCCGAGTGCATGCGGTCACCGACAGGCGATCGGCCGAGCACCGAACGTAGCGAGCCATTAAGCTTGAGCGCAAGCAGCTTGGAGACAATTGGCTCCATCGTGTGACGGAGGGCCTTCCGAAGCGCGAGACTGATCCCGTGAACCGATCCGCGCCAGCAGGTAACCGAGCGTCAACTGTTTTGGGCCGCCGTCTCGGTGGCGAGTTGCTACGCCTCCGGGACGCCGCCGGAAAGACCCAGCAGCAAGCCGCCAGCGTTCTCGACGCGACCAACTCGAAGATCGTGAAGATGGAGCAGGGCTTGGTGCCGATGCGTGACGTCGACATCCGGGCGCTGTGCGAGTGCTACGGCCTGGAGGATCCGAAGACGCTCAGTCGGCTCCTCGCCCTCGCCAAGCTCGACCGCGAGCGCCGCAAGACAAAAGGCTGGTGGCAACACGCCCCGCAGGCCAGGGGGATCGCCGAATACATCGCCATGGAGGACGCCGCCTCCGAGATCCGCGCGTGGCAACAGTCCCTGATTCCCGGACTGCTGCAAACCCCCGAGTACACCAGGGGGGTTGTCGTAAGCGAGGGGCTGTGGCAAGACCCCGACGAGATCGAGGGTGTTGTCGATGTTCGACAGAAACGCCAAGCACGCCTGTCGGAAAGCAACCCGCTCCAGTTCTACGCGGTCATCGGAGAAGGCGTCCTGCACCAGCAGGTCGGCGGCCCCGAGGTCATGCGCGCCCAGTTGCAGCACCTCATCGAGGTCGCCGAACTCCCCAACGTACGTGTGCAGGTACTGCCGTTCCGAGCAGGCGGACACGCATGCATCGGCGGTTCCTTCAACATCGTCTCGTTCGCGGAAGCCGAGGCGGTTGACGTGGTCCACGTCGACAGCATCGCGGCTACCGTGTGGGTCGAGAACGAGGCCGACAGTACGACGTACAGCTCGTTCTTCGACCGCACGGCAAGACTGAGCCTGGCCCCAAAAGACTCGCTCAGGCTGATCGAGAACATCTGCGAGGACATGCGTTGATAGGCGCCTTCAAATTCGCGAAGTCCAGCTACAGCACCGGCAGCGGCGAATGTGTCGAAGTCGCCCGCAACCTCCCAGAAGTGGTCGCCGTCCGCGACTCCAAGACACCCCCCGAAACCCCCGACGCCCCCATACTCCACCTCTCCCGCACCGCCTGGCGGAAGTTCACCACCGCGCAGTGATCCCGGCGACGATGAGGTCGATCCCCGCCAGGAACTCCTCCCGGTCGTCGTGATCGCGTAGCTGCTCCGCGACGCTCCGGGTGAACGCGTACTCGTCGGGATCGAGGTTCGCCCACGAGTCCGAGACCGCGCCCAGGAACTCCGCCCGGGTCGTGCCCGGACGGTGGTCGCGGGCGTTGGCCGCGTTCTGGCCGCCCACGCCGAGGATGTAGTTCAGCAGCGCGGACGCGGCGGTGAACTGGGCGGCCTGGGGCACCCCCAGCGCCTGGACCTGGCGCCCGAGGTGCTCGAAGATCCGCAGCAGCGGCGACTGCGCCGGGGCGCGGGCGAGTTGCGTGCCGATCCACGGGTGGGCGTCGATCGCGTCGAACACGCCGACCGCGAGGGCACGGACCGCTTCCCGCGGTGTCGCACCGGCGGTGGCGGCGGCCGGCATGGCACCGGCGACCACGGATTCCGTGGCGGCACCGAGCAGCTCGTCCTTGCCCGTGACGTGCCAGTAGATCGCACCGGGCCCGGTGGAGAGATGCCTGGCCAGCGCGCGGAACGTGAGCCCGGCCTCGCCCGACTCGTCGAGAAGCCCGATCGCCGCCTCGACGATGCGCTCCCGGGAGAGCGGCTCCTCTCGTCGCTCCGGACGACGCGTCCTGGTTGTAGCCATGCACCCATCCTGACATACGCCTGGAACACCGTTCCAGCTTGACATCCATGGAACGGCGTTCCAAGCTGACACCGACAGCGCTGGAACGGTGTTCCAGAAGTGAGCTGCCGGGTGTCCGCCCGGCCACGAGCTGCGACACGCACCCAAGGAGTCACGACCATGACCACCACCACTCACGAAAACGTCACGATCATCGGCGCCGGCCTCGGCGGGCTGACCCTCGCCCGCGTCCTCCACGTCAACGGCATCCCGGCGACGGTCTACGAGGCCGAGCCCTCGGCGACCGCCCGCGCCCAGGGTGGGCTGCTCGACATCCACGAGCACGACGGCCAGCTCGCCCTCAAGGCGGCCGGCCTGTTCGACGAGTTCCGCGGCCTCGTCCTGGAGGGCGGCGAGGCGACACGGGTCCTCGACCGGGACGGCACCGTCCTGTTCGAGGAGGCCGACGACGGTACGGGTGGCCGCCCCGAGGTACCGCGCGGCGAGCTGCGGCAGCTGCTGCTCGACTCGCTCCCGCCCGGCACCGTCCGATGGGGTCACAAGGTCAGCTCCACCCGTACCCTCGCCGACGGCCGCCACGAGGTGACCTTCGCCGACGGCACCGCCCTCACCACGGGCCTGCTCGTCGGCGCGGACGGCGCCTGGTCCCGCGTCCGGCCCCTGCTCTCCGACGCGACACCCGCGTACACCGGCATGTCGTTCGTCGAGACCTACCTCTTCGACAGCGACACCCGGCATCCGACCCACGCGAAAACGGTCGGCGGCGGGGCCCTGTTCGCGCTCGCGCCGGGAAAGGGACTCGGGGCCCACCGGGAGCGTGGCGGCACCCTGCACACCTACGTGATGCTCACCGAGCCCCAGGACTGGTTCGCGGGCATCGATCTCACCGACTCCGCCGCCGCCACGGCACGGATCGCGCAGGAGTTCGACGGCTGGGCGCCGGAACTCACCGCGCTGATCACCGACAGCGAGACCACACCGGTCGTGCGCGCCATCAACGCCCTGCCCAGCGGGCACCGCTGGGACCGGGTGCCGGGGGTGACCCTGCTCGGCGACGCCGCCCACGTCACCATCCCGAACGGCGAGGGCGCCAACCTGGCCATGTACGACGGCGCCGAACTCGCCCGGGCCATCGCCGCCCACCCCGGCGACATCGAGACCGCGCTCACCGAGTACGAGCAGGCCCTGTTCCCCCGTAGCGCCGCAGCCGCCGCCGAAGGCGCCCGGATCCACGAGGTCCTCTACGGCGACAACGCACCCCACAGCCTGGTCGCCATGTTCAACGGACATGCGTAGCCCCGATCCCGACAGCCGCCCGTGCGGCGGAAGTTCGGCCCCCAGCAGGAGTTCCGGCGGCCCACCCCTTGGCTACGCTGCACGGATGACCACCGACCTGACCCTCCTCCCGCGTGTCTCCTGGCGCGGGCAGGAAGTCACCGCGCCCCGCCTGCGCGCCCTCCTCGCACTCCTCGCGAGCGACCTGCGCACCGGCTGCGGCACCGAGCGCCTGGTGGCGGGGCTGTGGCCGGACGAGTTGCCGGAGCGGCCGGGAAAGGCGTTGCAGGTCCTGGTGTCCCGGGCGCGGGCGCAGTTGGGCGCCGACGTCCTCGCGAGCACACCGACCGGATACCGGCTCGCCCTCACCGAGGACCAGGTCGACAGCTCCGCCCTGTTGCTGCACGCCGCCGCGAGCGCGGACCGGGCCAGGGCCGGGGACCACGCGGGCTCCCTGGCCGCCGCCGACGCCGGGCTCGCCCTGTGGGAGGGGACCGCGGACGGGGACGGTGACGGCGACCTCCACGACCCCGTTGCCGCGCTCTGCGCCGAGCGGGCCCCCGTCCACCGCACCCTCGTCCGTGCGCGGGCGCTCGCCCTCGCCCGCCTCGGGCGGCACGCGGAGGCCGCCGGGCCGCTGGCCGTGGCAGCCGCCGAGCATCCGCGCGACGAGGAGGTGCTCGCCGAACTGCTGCGCGCCGAGGCGGCGTCGGCGGGCCCGTCCGCCGCGCTGACCCGGTACGAGGCGTACCGGAGGGAGCTGCGCGACGGGCTCGGCACCGACCCCGGGGCCCCACTCAAGTCCGTGCAACAGGAGTTGCTGTCCGGCGAGGCACCCGTGGTCAGGCACGGTGTGCCGCACGAGCCGAATCCGCTGCTGGGCCGGGACGAGGACCTCGCTGCGGTGGAACGGCTGTTGCGCGCCTCCCGCGCCGTCACCGTCGTCGGCCCCGGGGGTCTCGGCAAGACCCGGCTCGCGCACGCCGCGAGTCGGCGGGCCGAGCAGCGCGTGGTGTATTTCGTGCCGCTCGCCGGTGTCACCGCCGACGCGGACGTGGCCGCCGAGGTGGCCTCCGTGCTCGGCGCGGGCGAGAAGCGGCCCGGCGCCGTGAGCGGCCACGACCCGGTGCCCGGCATCCTCGGCGTACTCGGCGCCGGGCCCGCGCTCCTCGTCCTCGACAACTGCGAGCAGGTCGTCGCCGGTGCCGCCGGCCTCGTACGGGCCCTGGTCTCGTCCTCGAAGGACCTGCGGGTGCTCGCCACCAGCCGGGCCCCGCTCGGCCTGACCTCGGAGGCGGTGTACGCGCTGCCGGAGCTCCAACTCACCACCTCCGTCGAGCTGTTCATCCAGCGGGCCAGAGCAGCCCGGCCCGGTGTGGAGCTGCCGCCGGACGCGGTGGCCGAGCTGTGCCGCCACCTCGACGGGCTGCCGCTCGCCGTGGAACTGGCGGCGGCCCGGGTACGGGTGCTGTCGGTGCCGGAGATCGCCCGCCGCCTCGGCAACCGGTTCGCGCTGCTGCGCGGCGGAGCCCGGGACGCACCGGAGCGCCACCGCACCCTGCACGCGGTCGTCGACTGGAGCTGGAACCTGCTCGCCGAGGAGGCCAGGACCGCGCTGCGCCTGCTGTCCGTCTTCCCCGGCGGCTTCGCGGGGGAAGCAGCGGAGCATGTCCTCGGTGAGGACGCCCTGTTCCTGCTGGAGCAGCTGGCCGACCAGTCGCTGCTCACCGTCGCCGAGACCCCGGCCGGTGTCCGGTTCCGGATGCTGGAGACCGTACGGGAGTTCAGCGCGGCCCGGCGGGCGGAGGCGGGCGAGGACGAGGCGGCCATCTCCCAACTCCTAGCCTGGGCACGGGACTTCGGGGTCGCCTATCACGACTGGTTCTTCGGCTCGGAACCGCTGGCCGTCCGGAGGCTGATCAGGGCCGAGCAGGACAACCTCGTACTGGCCCTGCGGCACGCCCTGGCCCGTACGGACGGTCCCACCGTCGCCGCCCTCACCGCGGTTCTCGGCGCCCTGTGGTCCACCGGCTCCAACTACCCCCGCCTCACCGCCCTCGCCGCCGACACCGGACCGGCCCTGTCGCACTACCACCCCGAGCCCGAGTACGTCGAAGCCGCCCGCGCCGCCGCGGTGTTGTGCACGGCGAGCCTGTTCATGGGCTACGGCCCGCACGTCGTACGCCAGTTGGTCACCCTCCGGCGGCTGCCCCCGGCCCCGCCGGACACCCTGCTGCGGGCCTTCGCGACCGTGCTGAGCGCGGTCCCCGAGATGCTGCCTCCCGACTACGACGTACTGCGGCAGCTCTGCGAGAGCGAGCAGCCGCTGCTCGCCGGCATGGCCGAGTGCGTCGCCACGTACGTCTGGGAGGCGGAGCACGACATCGACCGCGCGCTCGCCTCGGCCAGCCGGATCATCACCGCGCTGGCGCCGGTCGACAACCCGTTCCTGCAGGTCCTGGGCCACGCCCGGCTGAGCGAGCTGTACCTGCACATGGAGCGGGGTGAGGCCGCGTACGAGCATCTCAGGGCGGCGCTCACGGCGCTGTCTCGGCTCGGCGACGAGCACGACACCTTCGGCGTCCGCTGGGGCCTCGTCCTCGCCTGCCTCCAGCGCGGCGACCCCGACGAGGCCGAGTACTGGCTGCGCCAGGCGGAGGACGCGTACAACCCGCAGATGGACGACTCCGACAGCGCCGATCTCGGCGGCCGGGCCGAGATCGCGCTCGCCCGCGGACTGACGGAGGTCGGGCTCGGCCTGTGGCGCGGCGCCGTGGAGGGGGTGGTCGGGGCGGGCCAGATGCCCGGCGGCGACCCTTTCCTGGACCGGTGGGCGCTGCAGATCCAGTCGGCGGCGGTGACGGCGCACGCGTATGCCGGCCGTCTCGAACTGGTCGCGGAGCCGGTCGGCCGGCTTCGGCAGGGGCTGCGGACAATGCTCTCCGGTCCGGCCGGCTCGCCCAAGGACCTCCCCGTGCTCGGGACGGTCCTGCACGCCCTCGGCCTGGCCGGGCTCGCCTCCGGCGACGACACCTCGACCGCCGTACGGATGCTGGCACTGGCCGAACGGCTGCGGGTGCTGCGCGACTACCAGCCGACGATGTCGGCGGACCGCGCCCGGCGGGCGGCCGGGGAAGCCGACGGGGCGGCGTACGCCGACGCGGTGTCGGAGTACGCCGCCCTGGGGCGGGACGAGTTGCGGGACGCGGCCCACGCCGTCACGGCGGTTACCTCGGGTCGCGGTTGAACTGGGCCGTCGACCAGCGGTAGCCGAGCACGGTCAGGCCGACGCACCAGGCGAGGGCGATCCACCCGTTGTTGCCGATCCCGGTACCGAGGAGGAGTCCGCGCAGGGTTTCGATGGCCGGGGTGAAGGGCTGGTACTCGGCGATCGGCTGGAACCAGCCGGGCATCGTGTCGGTCGGGATGAAGGCGCTGGAGATGAGCGGGAGAAGGATCAGCGGCATCGCCATGTTGCTGGCCGCCTCGGGGTTCGGGCTGGCCATGCCCATCCCGACCGCGATCCAGGTGAGCGCCAGGGAGAACAGCGTGAGCAGCCCGAACGCCGCCAGCCACTCCAGAGCCGTCGCGTCCGTGGACCGGAAGCCGATGGCCACGGCGACGACACCGACGAGGACCAGGCTGGCGAGCACCTGCAGCACGCTGCCCACAACGTGCCCGATGAGCAGCGAGCCCCGGTAGATCGCCATCGTGCGGAAGCGGGCGATGAGGCCCTCGGTCATGTCCATGGAAACGGCGATCGCGGCCCCGATCACGGTGCTGCCGATGGTCATCATCAGCAGGCCCGGGACGATGTAGGCGATGTAGTCGGAGCGGTCGGCGCCGCCGCCACCGATGCCCGCGCTCATCACGTCGCCGAAGACGTAGACGAAGAGCAGCAGCAGCATGATCGGCGTGAGCAGCAGGTTCAGCGTCATCGACGGATAGCGGCGCGCGTGCAGCAGGTTGCGGCGCAGCATCGTCGACGAGTCGCGCACGGCGAGGGAGAGGGCACTGCTCATCGGACGGACTCCTAGGACTGGCTGGGGACGGTGGAGGTGCCCGTGGTGAGGGCGGCGGCAGGGCCGGTCAGGGCGAAGAACACGTCGTCGAGGTCGGGGGTGTGCACGGTCAGCTCGTCCGCCTCGACGCCGGCCGAGTCCAGCCAGTCGAGGATGGAGCGCAGCTCGCGCTGGCTGCCGTCGCTGGGGATCTGGAGCGCCAGCGCCTCGTCGTCCCGGGTGACCTCGCGCAGGGCGGCGGCGGCCGACTGGTAGGCGACCGGGTCGGTGAAGCGGAGCCGGACGTGCCCGCCGGGGACAAGGCGCTTGAGTTCCTCGGCGCTTCCCTCGGCCGCGATCGTGCCGTCGTGCAACACGGCGATACGGTCGGCGAGTTCGTCGGCCTCCTCCAGGTACTGGGTGGTGAGGAAGACGGTCACCCCGTCGGCGACGAGCCCGCGGATGATGTCCCACATGTTGTGGCGGCTGCGCGGGTCGAGGCCGGTGGTCGGCTCGTCGAGGAAGATGATCCGCGGGTCGCCGACCAGCGTCATGGCGAGGTCGAGGCGGCGCTTCATACCGCCGGAGTAGGTGGAGGCGGGCTTCTTCGCGGCCTCGGTGAGATCGAAGCGCTCGAGCAGCTCGGCGGTGGTGCGCCGCCCGTCCTGCCTGGGCAGGTGGTGCAGGTCCGCCATGAGGAGCATGTTCTCCTCGCCGGTGATCAGGCCGTCGACGGCGGAGAACTGCCCGGTGACGCCGATCGCGGCGCGCACGGCCCGCGGGTCGGTGGCCAGGTCGTGGCCGCCGACGCGCAGGTCGGCGGCGTCCGCGCTGACGAGGGTGGAGAGGATCTTGACGGCGGTGGTCTTCCCGGCGCCGTTCGGGCCGAGCAGCGCGAAGACCGTGCCGGCCGGCACCGCCAGGTCGATGCCGTCGAGGACCGTCTTGTCCCCGTAGGCCTTCCGCAGCCCCTTGGCCGCGATGGCGAGTGAGTGCGATGTCGTTGTGGTCATGCCGAGGAGGTTGCGGCAGGCCGCATTCAGCGCGGTTTCACCACGGTTTCAGCACCCTGGAACCGGGCTGCGGGCCAGGTGGCACACGATGCCTTGCCGCCACCCGCCGCCGAAGCCGGGGAGTATCTCGCCCCTGCCGCCCCTACCCGTCCCTCCCCCCAGAGGGGGACCCCCACTGGGGGCTGCGCCCCCAGACCCCCGTATCGCGCTGAACGCGCTCGTCCTCAAACTCCCCCAGCGGGGGGACCCCCGGACGGGCTGGATATTCACCCCGTCCGTGCGGTCCCCGTGCCCTTCTCCGCGTCCAGCGCGTACACGCACCGGTCCTTGCTGCACGCGTACACCACGCCGTCCTTGACCACGGGGGCGCCGGTGATCTCGCCGCCGGTCGCCAGCTTCCATCTGAGGCGGCCGTCGTCGGCCTTCAGGGTGTAGAGGAGATGGTCCGTCGAGCCGAAGTGGATGCGGCCCTCGGCGACCGCCGGGGCGCCGACGATGTCGCCGCCCGCCTGGAAGCGCCACTTGGGGGTGCCGGTGACCGCGTCCAGGGTGTAGAGACCCTTGCCGCTGCCGACGTGCACATGGCCGGCCGCCACCAGCACCGGTTCGATCGACGCGCGGGACTCCGTCGCGATCCGCCACCTGTCCCGCCCGTCGGCCGCGTCGAGGGCGTAGACCGTGCCGAGGTAGTCGGCGAGGTAGACGCCGCCGCCGGTGACCGCCGGGCCGGGCGCGAAGGTGGGCGGCGAGAGGAAGACCGCCGGAGCCTCGAAGTGCCAGCGGACGTGGCCGCCCGCGACGTCGATCGCCAGGACACGGGTTCCCGCGCAGACGTACACCTGCCCGTCGGGGCCCGGGGTCAGCCGTACCGGGACTCCGCCGCAGGAGGCGGCGTCGCCGATGGGGTAGGACCAGCGCTCGTCACCCGTACGGGCCTCCAGGGCGCGCAGCCGCGCGTCCTGCCACACGAACACCGTGCCCTCGTGGACGTGCGGGCCGGCCTCCGGGGACTCGAAGTCCGTCTGGGCGCCGGCGATCTCCCACAGCTTCTGGCCGGTCGCCGCGTCCCAGCCCTGGACGCCGCCGCCGCGCGTGCCGGTGACGACCGTGCCCCGGTCGGCCTTCAGGGAGTACACCCAGGCGTCCGTGGACAGCCGCCACAGGTCCATGCCCTCGCGGGCGTCGAGAGCGAAGAGCGTCGGGCCGTCGGAGGCGTGGATACGGCCGTCCGCGACCGCCATCGACCAGGCGACGTCCCTCGTCTTGAAGCGGCGGCGGCCCGTCATCACGTCCAGGGCGTGCACCTCGAAGGAGGTGACGTAGACCAGGTCTCCGGCGACGGCCGGTTTGCCCCAGACGTCGTTCGACATCCGGAAACGCCAGGGGCGCCAGCCCGCCGGGGACTCCGGGGGCGGCTGCGGCGCGACGGGCACGGGGTTGGGGTCGGCGCCGTTGACACCGGGGCGCGGACGCGACCAGGAGGCGACGAGACCGGCCTCCGGAGGCGGTGCCTTTACGGCGGCGGCACGGGCGTCGGCGACACGCGGACCGGGGCCGATCGGCACGGGCGCGCCGGCCAGCCGTACGGGGCCGGTGTCGGGTGCTCCGGCCGGCAGGGCGGACGGCATGGGGGCGGGTACGAGGCCCGGTCCCGGGCCGCGTCCGAAGGCCGGCACCGGGTCGTGGGACGGCGGGGGCGGGATCGCGAGCCTGCCGCCGCTTCTGCCACCGGACGGCTGCGGCTTCGGCGCCGGGCGACCGCCGCGCCGCGCCTCGATGAGGGACACCGCGTGCTCGGGCAGCCAGGCGGACGCCGTACCGCTGTCGTCGGAGCCGGAGCCGTAGAGGTGGGGGGCCAGCTGTGCCTGGAGGTCGGCGGGGTTGGGGCGGCCGGTCGCCTCCATCTGCATCAAGGACTCGATGAGCGGGCGGAGTTCGTCCGGCAGGCCTTCGAGGTCCGGGCCCTCGCGCAGCAGCATGAAGACCGTCTCCACGGGGTTCGCGCCGTGGAAGGGGGCATGGCCGGTGGCCGCGAAGACCAGCATCGAGCCGAGCGAGAACACGTCGCTGGCGCCGGTCACGCTCCGCGAGTCCTTCGCCTGCTCGGGGGACATGTAGGCGGGTGTACCGACGGCGACGTTCGTCATCGTCAAACGCGTGTTCGAGACGCCCGAGGCGATACCGAAGTCGATGACCCGGGGACCGTCCTCGACCACCAGCACGTTGGAAGGTTTCAGGTCACGGTGGACGAGCCCCGCGCCGTGGATGGACTGCAGCGCCTCCGCGACACCCGCCGCGAGCCAGCGCACCGCCTGGGCCGGCATCGGCCCGCACTCGTTCACTATCTCTTCGAGGGAGGGCGCGGGTACGTAGGCGGTGGCCAGCCACGGTACGGCGGCACGCGGATCGGCGTCGACGACGGCGGCCGTGTAGAAGCCGGAGACGGCCCTCGCCGCCTCCACCTCACGGGTGAAGCGGACCCGGAACAGCTGGTCCTCGGCGAGCTCGGTCCGGACCGTCTTGATCGCCACGCGCCGCCCGGAGGCCGAGCGCGCGAGATAGACCAGCCCCATGCCGCCGGCACCCAGCCGCCCCAGCACCTCGAACGGCCCGATGCGCCGCGGATCGTGCTGTGTCAGCGGATCCACCACTTGCCTGCCACCTCCCCGTACGAGCCGCGTCACCTACATATGTACGCGACCTCGTGCAGCGTCTCACCACCGCCACCGCGTTGGCGGCACGCACCCCGATTCTTCCTGGCCGGGCCACAGGTTGCGAACTCGGATACGAAACGGGATGTCTCCACCTTAACCATCACAAAACCCCCTCCCGTGGACGCTCCCGCTCCGGCTCGCACCCGTTCCAGGGCAGCTCATGACGCCTGATGACGGCCGTCGGCGGCTCATTTTCGGAGGAGTGCGAACGACGCTCCCTGATTGTCCGTGACGACGGCCACATTCCCGTACGAAGTGTCGAAGGGCGGTACCTGGACGCGACCGCCGAGCCGGTTCACCGTCCCGAGCGTCGCTTCCATGTCCTCGACGGCGAAGTGGACCAGGAAATGCGGGGGCATCTCGGCCGGGAACACCTCCGAGACGGCGGCCCGGCCGAAGTCGGGAGCCGCTTCGGGTCCGAAGAGGGCCTCGTGGAAGAGGTTGCCGTAGAAGGCGTTGGCGACGGCGGTGTCCCGGGCGTACAGCTCCGCCCAGGCGAAGCTGCCGGGCTCGTGACGGCGGCCGAATCCCGGGTGCGTACCGGCCTGCCAGAGGCCGAACACCGCCCCCTCGGGGTCGGCGGCCAGTGCCGTCGTGCCCAGTTCGCCCACCGGGACGGGCGCGGTGATCACCTGTCCGCCGGCCGCGTGGATCCGGGCGACGAGGGCGTGGACATAGGGGGTGGCGAAGTACACCGTCCAGACGGTGGGCATCCGGCCGTCGGCCTTGTGGGCGAGGGAGGCGACGGGTTCGCCGTCGCACAGGGCGTGCGTCCGGCCGCCCTTCTCCCGGAAGGTCCAACCGAAGAGCTCACCGTAGAAGCGCTTGCCCGCCTCCACGTCGGGCAGCTGGGCGTCCACCCAGCAGGGGACGCCCTCTGTACGGGCGGATGCCCTGTTTTCGGCCATACCGTCAAGTTAACGGTCCTTCACGCATCCCGCAGAGCAGGCGCGGGATCCGGGCGCGAGACCGGGCGCAGCCGCCTCTCGCCGCCCTCCCGACGCCCTCTCACCTCGCACGCACCCCATTTGCAGTCGGCCGAATCGCGCTCCGATCACCCCTCGGTAAGCTGACGGCATGACAGGACAAGTGCGTACCGTCGACGGCCGTGTGGCCGGTCGGCGTGGGCAGGCGACCCGGCAGAAGCTGCTCGACTGCCTCAGCGAGATGCTCAGCTCCTCCCCTTACCGGGACGTCAAAGTCATCGATGTCGCCCGGAAGGCGGGGACTTCGCCCGCCACCTTCTACCAGTACTTCCCGGACGTCGAAGGCGCCGTCCTGGAGATCGCCGAGCAAATGGCCACCGAGGGCGCCGGGTTGACCCAGCTGCTCGCGGGGCGGTCGTGGGTCGGCAAGGCCGGCTGGCAGACCGCCCAGGAACTCGTCGACGGGTTCCTGGAGTTCTGGCGGCGCAACGACGCGATCCTCAGGGTCGTCGATCTGGGCGCCGCCGAGGGCGACAAGCGGTTCTACAAGATCCGCATGAAGATCCTCAACTCCGTGACCAACTCCCTTACGGACACGGTCACCGAGCTCCAGGCCAAGGGCAGGGTCGACAAGGACGTCAGCCCCGCCGCCATGGCCGGCTCTCTCGTCGCGATGCTCGCGGCGGTGGCCTCGCACCAGAGGGGCTTCCAGACCTGGGGTGTGAAACAGGCCGAACTGAAGCCGAACCTGGCCCAGTTGGTCCATCTGGGCGTGACCGGCAAGAAGCCGACGAAATAGCCCCAGCCCACTTATCCAGGTTCCGCGGCCCTTTCAGGCCCAAGTCCTGTCACGCAGGCGGTGGTCCACTCCGGTGGACCACCGCCTGTCGCGCGTCAGCGGCCTCGGCCGCACGGGTTCAGCGCCGTCAGCGCCGTCAGCGCCGGACGATCCGGAAGATCCGTATCTCCCGCTCGACCCGCGCCTGGTACGTCGCGTACGGCGGCCAGAACGCGAGCAGCGCCTTCCAGGCGGCGGCCCGTTCCTCACCGGCCAGCAGCCGGGCCGTGACCGGGATGTCCTCCCCTTTCCAGCTGACCTCGGCGTCCGGATGGGCGAGGAGGTTGGCGGTCCAGGCGGGATGACCGGTACGCCCGAAGTTGGACCCGATGAGCAGCCAGCTGCCGCCGCTCTCCTTTGCCGCCCCCTCCCCCGGCTCCTCCGGCATACAGGCGAGCGGCGTATGCCGTGGCTGCCCGCTCTTCGCCCCGCGCACGGTGAGAACGACCCCGGGCAGCAGCTGGGCGCTGAGCAGCACCCTGCCCCTGGTCAGCCGGTGGACGGCACGGTCGAGCGCCGGGACGACGTGCGGGGCGATCCGCGCGAAGGCCGGCGCCGAGGACACTTTCTGGACCGCTTTCACTACCCTCGCCGCTGTTACCGGCATCAGACGGCCACCTCTCCCGTGTCGAAGAGCCGCGCGGCGTCGGCCGCGTGGGCCCGGAGCCGGTGCACCGGCCCGAACAGCAGCTCGTCACCGGCGGCGCGCTTGAAGTACAGCTGGGCCTCGTGCTCCCAGGTGAAGCCGATACCGCCGTGCAGCTGGATGCCCTCGGCGGCGGCCGTACGGAGGGAGTCGAGGGCCTGGGCGAGGGCGAGCCCGCCGACCCGCTCCCCTTCGTGGGCAGTTGGGGCACCTGGTTCGGTCGACGCGGTTTCCCAGGCCGCGTAGTAGGCGGCCGAACGCGCCGCCTGGACCTGGACGTACACATCGGCGAGCCGGTGCTTCACGGCCTGGAAGGAGCCGATGGCCCGCCCGAACTGCTCGCGCCGCCGGGCGTGTTCGACGGTCAGCTCCAGGATCCGGTCGGCGGCTCCGACGGCCTCGGCGGCCAGCACGGTGGCGGCGACGTCCCCGGCGCGGGCGAGACGGGCACCGACGTCGGCCTCCTCGTCGCCCAGCAACTCGGCCGGCACGTCCCGCAGTTCGAGGCGGGCCTGCGGCCGGGTGGCGTCGAGGGAGGTCTGCCGGGTGCGGACGAGGCCGGGGGCGTCGCCGGGGACGAGGAAGAGAAGGGTGCGTGAGCGGGCGTATCCGCCGACGTGGGCCGCCACAAGGAGGAGATCGGCGCTGTGACCGTCGAGGACCTGCCCGACCTGCCCGTACAGCCGCCAGTCACCTTCCCGTTGAGCCGCCTGCACACCGCCGGCCCGCCCGCCCCCGGCCCAGTCGCGGCGGGGCTCGCCGGTGAGGGAGAGCACGGTGGCCAGACAGGCACCGGGGACGGCGAGGGCGGCGGTCAGGGCACCGGAGGCGATGCGCGGGAGGAGGTCGGCGCGCTGGGCGTCGCTGCCGAGGGCGGTGACGAGGGGGGCGGCCAGTACGGCGGTCGCGAGCAACGGGGAGGGTGCCAGGGACCGCCCCAACTCCTCCGCCGCGAGGGCGAGTTCGGTTGTGGTGCCGCCCACGCCGCCATGCTCCTCGGGGAGGGCGAGCCCTGGCAGACCGAGGTCGCGGGCGAGGGCGGTCCACAGGGCGGGGTCGTACCCGGCCGGGGTGTCGACGGCGGCCCTGACGTCGCCGGGCGAGCACCGCTTGTGGAGCAGTTCGCGGAGGGTACGGCGGATGTGGTCCTGCTCTGGGGTGAAACGGGCGTCCATGACCTGCCCCTCCTGGGCGTCCGCGGCGCCCGTTCAGCGGGATCTGACGGTTCGTCATATTAGGGCGGACGCACCCTGCCGCACAGAGCCCGAACTGATATACCGTCAGATTCATGCTGAGTCGACGACGAACGGGCGGACCGCGAAGGAGCGGACGGTGAGCCGGAGGGTCGCGATCGTCGGGGTCGCCCTGTCGGACTGCGGCCGGGTGGACGACGTGACCCCGTACGCACTGCACGCACAGGCCGCCCGGCGGGCGCTGGCGGACTCGGGGCTCGGCCGGGAGGTGGTGGACGGTTTCGCGTCCGCGGGTCTCGGCACACTGGCCCCCGCCGAGGTCGCCGAATACCTGGGCCTGCGCCCCACCTGGGTCGACTCCACCTCGGTCGGCGGCTCGACCTGGGAGGTGATGGCCGCGCACGCGGCGGACGCGATAGCCGCCGGCCACGCCAACGCCGTACTCCTCGTCTACGGCTCCACGGCCCGCGCGGACGTCAAGGCGGGCCGGCGGACGGGGAACCTCTCCTTCGGCGCGCGCGGACCCCTGCAGTTCGAGGTCCCGTACGGCCACACACTGATCGCCAAGTACGCGATGGCGGCCCGCCGCCACATGCATCAATACGGCACGACGATCGAGCAGTTGGCGTCGGTGGCCGTCCAGGCGCGGGCGAACGCGGCACTGAACCCGGAGGCGATGTTCCGGACGCCGATCACCGTCGACGAGGTGCTCGACGGCCCGATGATCGCGGACCCCTTCACCAAACTCCACTGCTGTCTGCGCTCGGACGGGGGCGCGGCGGTGCTGCTGGTGGCCGAGGAGTACGTACGGGACTGCCGTACGCGGCCGGTGTGGATCCTCGGGACCGGTGAGCACGTCTCGCACGTGAGCATGTCGGAGTGGGCCGACTTCACGGTGTCCCCGGCGGCGGTGAGCGGACGGATCGCCTTCGAGCGGGCGGGAGTTCGGCCCCAGGACATGGACTTCGCGGAGATCTACGACGCGTTCACCTATATGACGCTGGTGACGCTGGAGGACCTCGGCTTCTGCGGGAAGGGCGAGGGCGGGGAGTTCGTGGACGCCGGGAAGGGCCGCCTGCGGGTGGCGGGCGGCGAGCTGCCGGTCAACACGGACGGGGGCGGACTGTCGGCCCAACACCCGGGAATGCGGGGCTTGTTCCTGCTCGTGGAGGCGGTGCGGCAGCTGCGCGGGGACGGGGGCGCGCGGCAGGTCCGTACGGCCGCGGGAGGGCTCCCGGAGCTCGGGGTGGCCTCCGGCACCGGGGGCTGGTTCTGCTCGTCCGGGACGGTGGTGCTGGGCCGGGGGTGAGGCGGTGGGCCCAGCGGTTCACGTCACACACGCAGCTCGGGGATCTCGTCCGCCGGCAGGACGTCGGCGATGCGCCACAGCCCGATCCAGCTCTTCGGGGCGACCGACTCGTCGAGCAGTACGGCGTTGACCTCGGGGTCGGGGTCGTCGCAGGCGTCGGCGCAGACGGTGACCTTGAATCCGGTGTCGACCGCCCACCGGGTGGTGGACAGCACGGTCCCGGAGGTGGCGACGCCCGCGACGACGAGCCGGCCGACACCGGCGGCCTCCAGCAGCTCACGGAGGTCGGTGGTGGCGAAGGCGCTGAAGCTGGTCTTCGTCAGCACGGTCTCGCCCTCGGCGGGGGCCAGCAGGGGGTGTATCTGCTCGCTCATGCCCTGCGGGACGACATGGAAGACGGGCAGCCCGGCCGTACGGGCGGCGGCGAGAGCGTGTGCGGCGCGCTCGGCGACGGAGGGGTCGTGGCTGAAGTTGTCGACGATGTAGGTGGCGTAGTCGAGGGAGAGGAACGCGGTGCGGGTGGCGGGGGCGTCAGGGGTGGCCACGGGGTTCTCCTTAGGGGGCAGGGCGCGCGGCTAGAATCGGAGAGTGCGCCCCGGTTGTCCACACCGTACCGGAGACAGCGCCCCGTTTACCTGTTTCACGACCTGTTTCACGACGATGGAGACCCGGAGATGGCCACAGAGAACCGGCCCCTGCGCGCCGACGCCCGCCGCAACCGGGACCGGCTGCTGGCTGTGGCGCGGGAGGCGTTCGCCACCGAGGGGCTCTCGGTGTCGCTGGACGAGATCGCGCGCCGGGCGGGCGTGGGGCCGGGCACGCTGTACCGGCACTTCCCCACGAAGGAGGGCCTGTTCGAGGCGGTGGTCCACGAGCGCCTCGACCCGCTCCTCACCGAGGCCCGCGCCCTGCGCGACGCGGACGACCCGGGCGCGGCACTGTTCACGGTGCTCGACCGGCTGGTGACGGACGCGGTGACGAAGGCGGACCTGATCGACGCGATCGCCCACGCGGGCCCCGAGGTCCGGGCGACGGTCGACGCCACCTCCGCCGACCTCCACCGCGTGATCGGCCACCTGCTGACCCGCGCCCAGTCCGCCGGCACGATCCGCGCCGACATCGGCATCGCGGACCTGATGGCGATCCTGTCGGGCATCCTGCTGTCCCTGCGCCACCGGGCGAACGCGGGGGCGGATCCCCGACTGGCCCTGACGGTGCTGTGCGACGGGCTGCGAGCGGGGCACTGACGCCGTACCGCTCGCAACACCCGCAACACCCGTACCGCCGTACCGCTACACGCAGGACCCGCACAGCCCCCGATAGGTGACCTCCACCTGGGACACCGTGAAGCCGAAGCGCTCCTCCGCGGGGAGGTCCGCCAGGGGGTCGCCGGCGGGGTGCACGTCCCGGATCATGCCGCAGTTCGAGCAGATCAGGTGGTGGTGGGGGTGGTGCGCGTTCGGGTCGTAGCGCTTGGCCCGGCCGTCCGTCGCGACCTCTATGACCTCCCCGAGGGAGACCAGCTCGCCCAGGGTGTTGTAGACGGTCGCCCGGGAGATCTCCGGCAGCCGCTGGGCCGCGCGGGCGTGCACTTCGTCGGCCGTGTAATGGACGTGTTCGCCGTCGAGGACCTCCGCAACGACACGCCGCTGGGAAGTCATCCGCCAGCCGCGCCCACGCAGTCGCTCCAGCAGGTCGCTCATATCGTTCACCTATTCAGGTTCGGTGGAATACACGGATTTTACCAGTGGACGTCCGGGTTCCGATAGGATATGGATTTGTCACACTTCTTGACTTGGACATTGTCCATTGTAGGATGGCTCACGGCGATGGCCAAGGGAGCCAAGGGACAGGAAGAGACTCCAGTGCGGCACCAGCGCGGCAGGAGACAGAAGAGACGCGACGGCGTGTGTGACCTCCTCCACGTGCCGACCGTCCCCCCACCCCCCAGTTTCTGAGAACGCAGTTCGTGAGCAGTGAGCAGCACCGAGATCTGCCCCGTCCGGAAGGATTCCCATGTCTGAGAACCATGATGCGATCGTCACCGACGCGAAAACCGAGGGCACGGGTGGCTGCCCGGTCGCGCACACGCGCGCCCCGCACCCGACCCAGGGCGGCGGTAACCGCCAGTGGTGGCCCGAGCGTCTGAACCTGAAGATCCTCGCGAAGAACCCCGCGGTCTCGAACCCGCTGGGCGAGGAGTTCGACTACGCCGCCGCGTTCCAGACCCTCGACCTTCCTGCCGTCAAGCAGGACATCACCGCGGTGCTGACCGACTCCAAGGACTGGTGGCCGGCCGACTTCGGGCACTACGGCCCGTTCATGATCCGGATGGCCTGGCACAGCGCGGGCACCTACCGCATCAGCGACGGCCGCGGTGGCGGCGGCGCCGGTCAGCAGCGCTTCGCCCCCCTGAACAGCTGGCCGGACAACGGCAACCTCGACAAGGCCCGCCGTCTGCTGTGGCCGGTCAAGAAGAAGTACGGCCAGAACCTCTCCTGGGCCGACCTCATGATCCTCGCGGGCAACGTGGCCCTGGAGTCGATGGGCTTCGAGACCTTCGGCTTCGGCGGCGGACGCGCGGACGTGTGGGAGCCCGACGAGGACGTGTACTGGGGTCCCGAGAAGGTCTGGCTCGACGACGAGCGCTACACCGGCGACCGTGAGCTGGAGGAGCCCCTCGGCGCCGTCCAGATGGGCCTCATCTACGTCAACCCCGAAGGCCCCAACGGCAACCCGGACCCGCTCGCCTCGGCCCGCGACATCCGTGAGACGTTCCGCCGCATGGCGATGAACGACGAGGAGACCGTCGCCCTCATCGCCGGTGGCCACACCTTCGGCAAGACCCACGGCGCTGGCCCGGCCGACGCCGTGGGCGACGACCCCGAGGCCGCCCCGATCGAGCAGCAGGGCTTCGGCTGGAAGAGCACGTACGGCACCGGCAAGGGCGGCGACGCGATCACCAGTGGCCTCGAGGTCACCTGGACGAGCACGCCGGCCCAGTGGAGCCACGGGTTCTTCAAGAACCTCTTCGAGTACGACTACGAGCTGACCACCAGCCCGGCCGGCGCCAAGCAGTGGGTCGCCAAGGACGGCGCCGGTGCGGGCACCATCCCGGACGCCCACGACGCGTCGAAGTCCAAGCCCCCGATGATGCTGACGACCGACCTCGCACTCCGGTTCGACCCGGCGTACGCGGAGATCTCCCGTCGCTTCTACGAGAACCCGGACCAGTTCGCGGACGCCTTCGCCCGCGCCTGGTACAAGCTGACCCACCGTGACCTGGGCCCGGTCGTCCGCTACCTCGGCCCCGAGGTCCCGTCCGAGACGCTGCTGTGGCAGGACCCGCTGCCCGCGGTCACTCACGAGCTCGTCGACGCGGCGGACGTCTCCGCCCTCAAGGCGCAGATCCTCGCCACCGGCCTCACGGTGTCCCAGCTGGTCTCCACCACCTGGGCGGCCACCTCCTCCTTCCGCGGCAGCGACAAGCGCGGCGGCGCCAACGGTGCCCGCATCCGCCTCCAGCCGCAGGCCGCCTGGGAGGTCAACAGCCCGGACGAGCTCGCCACGGTGCTGCGCACCCTGGAAGGCGTACAGGAGTCCTTCAACGCCGCGCAGTCCGGCGGCAAGCAGGTCTCGATCGCCGACGTGATCGTCCTCGCGGGTGCCGCGGGCATCGAGAAGGCGGCCAAGGACGCCGGCTTCGACATCGAGGTTCCTTTCACGCCGGGCCGCGTGGACGCGACGCAGGAGCAGACGGACGTCGAGTCCTTCGCCGCCCTGGAGCCGACCGCCGACGGGTTCCGCAACTACCTCGGCAAGGGCAACCGTCTGCCGGCCGAGTACCTGCTGCTCGACAAGGCAAACCTGCTCAACCTGAGCGCCCCCGAGCTGACCGTCCTCGTCGGCGGCCTGCGCGTCCTCGGCGCCAACTACCAGGGCTCCTCGCACGGCGTCTTCACCGACACCCCCGGCAAGCTGACGAACGACTTCTTCGTCAACCTGCTCGAACTGGGTACGGAGTGGACGGCGACGTCCGAGGACCAGAACACCTTCGAGGGCCGCGACGCCTCGGGCCAGGTCAAGTGGACCGGCACCCGTGCCGACCTGGTCTTCGGCTCCAACTCCGAGCTGCGCGCGGTCGCGGAGGTCTACGCGAGCGACGACGCCAAGGAGAAGTTCGTCAAGGACTTCGTCAAGGCGTGGGTCAAGGTCTCGAACGCGGACCGCTTCGACCTCGTCTGATCCCAGAGACCGGTTGAGTCATGACGTCCAGGTCGGCCCGTACGGTACGGGTCGGCCTGGACGTTTTTCGTCTGTACGCCTCCACCGATACTCGTCCCCATGCCACCTTCTGCTTCTGCTGCTTCTTCTTCCGCGCGACCGGAACCCGATCTCCACGCCCTGCTCAGGACCCTGCGGGTGTGGTCCCCCGAGGTCACCAGCCTCCCGGCCTTCGACCCGGATACGGCCCCCGCCGATCCGCTCCCCCTCTTCACCACCTGGTTCGCGGAGGCGGTGGCCGCCGGACAGCCCGAGCCGCACACCATGTCCCTGGCCACGTCGGACACCGACGGCCTGCCCGACGTACGCACCGTGATGCTGCACGGCGCGGACCCCGACGGCTGGTCCTTCGCCTCGCACTCCGGGAGCAGCAAGGGCCGGCAACTGGCGGCGCGCCCCTACGCGGCGCTCCACTTCTACTGGCCGGCACTGGGCCGCCAGATCCGGCTGCGGGGCCCCGTGGAGTCCGCCCCCTCCCCCGAGGCACAGGCCGACCTGCACGCCCGCTCGACGGGAGCACTGGCCGCCGCGCTGACCGGCCGCCAGAGTGAGGTACTGGGCTCGGTGGCCGAGTTGGCGCGCGTCTCGCAGGAGGCCTGGGAACAGGCGCAGCGCGAACCGAGCACCCCCGCACCGACCTGGACCCTGTACCGCCTGCGCCCGGACGAGGCCGAGTTCTTCCAGGGCGACGCCCAGCGCCGCCACGTACGGCTCAAGTACCGCCGTACAGAAACGGGTTGGCTCAGGGAGTTGCTGTGGCCGTAGGCGTGGCAGCTTCCTGATCCGGGTCCGGCCAAGGGGCCGGATCAGGGACCGGCTCCGGCTCAGGCTCCGGGTCCTGGGCGATCCGTCCGTGCAGGTGCACGTCCCGGAAGACGTCCTGGCGGTGCTCCTCGAACATCGCGCCTCGCAGGGTCCCCTCGTACCGGAAGCCGCAGCGTTCGGCGACGCGGCAGGAGGCGTCGTGGCCGATGGCGTGGCCGAGTTGCAGGCGGTTCAGGCCGAGGACGTCGAAGGCCCAGCGCGTGCCGAGGGCGAGGGCGCGGGTGGCGACGCGTCTGCCGCGGGCCTCGGGGAGGACCCAGTAGCCGATGTGGGCGTCACGCATGAAGGGGTCGATGTCGTTGACGCCCAGGTGGCCGAGTATCGCGCCGGTGACGACGTCCGTGACGCAGAAGGACACCCGGGTGCCGTCCACCGCGGTCCCGGAGCGGGTGCCGAGGGAGTCGCGGGCGCTGGCGAGGTCGGTGACCGGCTTCATCGGGGTGTTCCAGCGCTGGAAGTCCGGGTCGGTCAGCCCGCGCAGCCATGCGTCGACGTCGGTTTCGGACTCCGCGCGCCACTGCCGTAACCGGAGTCCGTGACCGAGCAGCTCGGGAAACTCGGGGACGTCGTGGGCGTGGGACCGCTCGTGAATGTGGGCCATCAGTCCATTGAAGCCCGTACGGCTGTACGACTCCCACTCCGCGGACGGAATACGGGCACACCCTCCCGAAATGCCACCTCCAGCCCCATCCCGACCCGCAGTTCGCCTTCCGTTCCGTCCACGACCTCCGTCATCATCCGCGGCCCCTCGTCGAGGTCGACGACAGCGGCCACGTACGGCGTGCGCTCCCCGAAGGGCGGCAGGTCGTTGCGGTGCACGACGGACCAGGTGTAGAGCGTGGCCAGTCCGCTCGCGGTCTCCCACACCACGTCCTCGCTCCAGCAGTACGGGCAGAACTCACGGGGATAGTGATGAGCGCGCCCACACCCCCCACAGCGCCGCAGGAGCAGCCGCCCCTCGGCCGCCGCGTCCCAGTAGGGCCGCGTGAAGGCGTCGATCTCGGGGATGTCGAACCGGCCGCTGTCCGTACCGCTGTCCGTACTCCTGCCCGCGCCCCTGTCCGTGCCCATGCTCATGCCCACGGCCCCCTGACGACTTTCCGTATCTGACGGTACGTCAGTTCAGTATGGCCTCACCAGGCCCCCACAACCAGGCCTCCCGCGCCACCGGCCCCGCCCGTCTCCCCCACAGCCGTGATCAATCCGCAACCAATTCCGAGCTTGACCGATACCTATCAAGTAACGACGCGCATACGCTCAGGCGCATGACCGACTCCTCGACAGCGCCTTTGACCACGACTTCTCCGGCCCCCGTGTACGTCATCGGCGGCGGACCCGGTGGTCTCGCCGTCGCGTACGCGCTGCGGGCCCAGGGCGTACGGGCCGTCGTGCTGGAGCGGGGCGACCAGGTCGGGTCGTCCTGGCGGCGGCACTACGACCGGCTGCGTCTGCACACCACCCGGCGCCTGTCCTCGCTGCCGGGGCTGGCGATGCCGCGCTCCTTCGGGCGGTGGGTGGCGCGGGACGACGTGGTCCGATACCTCGAGAAGTACGCCGAGTACCACGAGCTGGAGGTCGTCACCGGCGTCGAGGTGTCCCGGGTCGAGCGGACCACCGACGGCACCGGCTGGCTGCTGCACGCCACCGGTGGGCGCGAGCTGACCGGCAGCGCGGTCGTCGTCGCCACCGGGACCAACCACACCCCCCGGATCCCCGAGTGGCCCGGGCGCGACACCTACCGCGGTGAACTGCTGCACGCCGGCCAGTACCGCAACCCCGAGCCCTACGCCGGCCGTGACGTCCTCGTCGTCGGGATCGGCAACACCGGTGCCGAGATCGCCGTCGACCTGGTGGAGGGCGGGGCCTCGCGGGTACGGCTGTCGGTGCGCACCGCTCCGCACATCGTGCGCCGGTCCACGGCCGGCTGGGCGGCCCAGTTCACGGGCATCGCCGTACGACGGCTGCCGGTGCGCCTCGTCGACCGGCTCGCCGGGCCGATGGCCAAGGTGAGCGTGCCCGACCTGTCCGCCCACGGACTGCCCCGCCCCGACACCGGGCTGTACTCCCGGGTGACCGCCGGCTCGATCCCCGTCCAGGACGTCGGCCTCATCGACGCCGTGCGCAAGGGGCGGGTCGAGATCGTGGCCGCCGTCGAGGGGTTCGAGGACGGCAAGGTCGTCCTCGCCGACGGCGAGCGCCTCGAACCGGACGCCGTCATCGCCGCCACCGGCTACCTCCGGGGCCTGGAAGGCCTCGTCGGCCACCTCGACGTACTCGACGCACGCGGCAAGCCGCTCGTCCACGGGGCCCGTTCCCCGAAAAACGCGCCAGGGCTCTTCTTTCACGGCTACGCCAACCCCATTAGCGGCATGCTCCGCGAACTCGCGATCGACGCGGTGCGCATCGCGAAGGCGGTCGCCCGGCAGCAGTCCGTCGCCGCGAAGTAGACAGACCTCGTACGGTCCGCACCCCCGCCGCCCACGGATCGGCCACCGGCTCGGCCGAGCCGTGGGCGAACGTGGCAAAAGTTCCTCGCACGCCGGTTCCTGACGGAGTGTCAGTTCAGTAACCTGACACTGCGTCAGTTAATTGGCTGTCACACAGGATCGGGTGGACCGATGCTTGGATCAACCCACGGCACCCTCACCACCGACTCCCGCCGGGCCCGGGTCATCGCCTGCGGCGAGCAGCCCTCGCCGGTCGTGCACGGCAGGCCCGCCGATGTCGACGACCTCGACGTCAGCGGCCGGCCGCTGTACGCCGGCGTGCCCGATCTCGACCGCTTCTTCCGGCCCGAGTCCCTGGCGGTGGTCGGTGCCTCGGACGCCGAGGGGCGGCCGAACACCGGTATCACCCGGCAGTTGCTGGCGTGGGCCGAGCGGGTCGGTGCCCGGCTGCACCCGGTGCACCCGACCCGCGAGGCCGTCTTCGGGATACCCTGCTTCCCCTCCGTCGCCGACCTGCCCGAGCAGATCGATCTCGCCGTGCTCCTCGTCGCCGACCCCCTTCCCGTGGTCGAGCAACTCGCCGAGGCCAAGGTGAAGTTCGCCGTCGCCTTCGCCTCCGGGTTCGCGGAGACCGGTGAGGCGGGCGCGGAGGCACAGGCCCGCCTGTCCGCAGCCGTCCGCCGCTCCGGCATCCGTCTGCTCGGCCCGAACACCAACCTCAACGCCTTCGAGAACTTCCGCGAGGACCTCGACGGCCCGGCGATCGCCCTGATCACCCAGTCCGGCCACCAGGGCCGCCCCGTCTTCGCCCTCCAGGAACTCGGCATCCGCCTCTCCCACTGGGCCCCCACCGGCAACGAGGCCGATCTGGAGACCGCCGACTTCATCTCGTACTTCTCCGAACGGCCCGAGGTGGGCGCCATCGCCTGCTACGTCGAGGGCCTGAAGGACGGCCGCTCCTTTCTCCTCGCCGCCGACCGGGCCGCCCGGCGCGGAGTGCCTGTCGTCGCGGTCAAGGTGGGCCGCACGGAGACCGGCGCCCGCACGGCCGCCTCCCACACCGGCAAACTGACCGGCGCCGACACGGTGGTGGACGCGGCGATGCGGCAGTACGGAGTGATCCGCGTCGACGGACTCGACCAACTCCAGGACACCTCAGCCCTGTTGGCCCGCGCCCGCCGCCCGCTCGCCGACGGGGTCGCCGTCTATTCGATCTCGGGCGGCACGGGGGCGCACTTCGCGGACCTGGCGACCGAGGCCGGGCTGAACCTGCCGCAGCTGTCCGGCGCCAAGCAGGCCGAGCTGCACGAGTGGATACCCGGCTACCTGAACGTGGCCAACCCCATTGACAGCGGCGGGCATCCGGTCGGCGACTGGCGTGGCCGGAAGATCATCGACGCGATCCTCGCCGACCCGGCGGTAGGCGTCCTGGTCTGTCCCATCACCGGGCCCTTCCCCCCGATGAGCGACAAGCTCGCGCAGGATCTCGTGGACGCGGCCGAGCAGACGGACAAGCTGGTGTGCGTGATCTGGGGCTCGCCGGTCGGCACGGAGCCGGCGTACCGCGAGACGCTCCTCGGCTCCTCCCGCGTGGCGACCTTCCGCACCTTCGCGAACTGCGTGACCGCCGTGCGCGCCCACCTCGACCACGCCCGGTTCACCGCCTCCTACCGCTCCCCCTTCGACGAGGCACCGCGCACCCCGTCGCCCAGTTTCCGCAAGGCGCGGGCGCTGATGCGGCCGGGCGAGGCGCTGAGCGAGCACGCCGCCAAGCTGCTGCTGCGCGCGTACGGAATCCGGGTGCCGCGCGAGCAGTTGGTGACCAGCGCGGCGGCGGCCGTCCGGGCGGCGGGGCTGGTGGGCTACCCGGTGGTGATGAAGGCGTCGGGCGGCCAGATCGCGCACAAGACGGAACTCGGGCTGGTGAAGATCGGGCTGACCTCGGCCAGCCAGGTCCGCGACGCCTACCGCGAGCTGACCGACATCGCCCGCTACGAGGGCGTGGACCTGGACGGCGTACTCGTGTGCCAGATGGTCGAGCGGGGCGTCGAGATGGTCGTCGGCGTCACGCACGACGACCTGTTCGGCCCGACGGTGACGGTGGGGCTCGGCGGGGTGCTCGTGGAGGTGCTCCAGGACACCGCCGTACGCGTGCCGCCCTTCGGCGAGGTCCAGGCGCGGGACATGCTGACCGAGCTGCGCGGGCGTGCCCTGCTCGACGGGGTCAGGGGGCGCCCCCCGGCCGACCTGGACGCGCTCGTCGAGGTCGTCATGCGGGTGCAGCGCATGGCGCTGGAACTCGGGGACGAGCTGGCGGAGCTCGACATCAATCCGCTGATGGTGCTGCCCAGGGGGCAGGGCGCGGTGGCGCTGGACGCGCTGGCGGTGTGCGGACCTGGTCCGGACGGCCGGCACGGCACGGACGTGAACCAGCCGCCGCTCTAGCCACCACCACAGGAAACGGAGCAGCACCCACATGACGACCTCCTCCCCCGAAGAATCCAGCACGCCGGAAATTCCGACAGAGCCGGAAAAATCCGCCTTGTCGGCTGATTCATTGGTACTGCACGCCACTGACAATCAGGTCTCGTGGATCACCCTCAACCGCCCCGAATCCCTCAACGCCATCACGCCTGACCAGCGAGAACGCCTCATCCAACTTTTTTCGGACGCCTCCGCCGACCCCGCCGTACGAGCCGTCGTCCTCACCGGCACGGGCCGCGGCTTCTGCACGGGCGCGGACCTGCGGGGTGGGCAGGCCGCCGGGGAGCGGATCGCCGGTGACGTGGCCCGCGTCATCCGGCTCGGCGCCCAGCGCCTGATCTCCGCCGTCCTCGACTGCGAGAAGCCGGTCATCGCGGCGGTGAACGGCACGGCGGCCGGCCTCGGCGCCCACCTGGCCCTCGCCTGCGACCTGGTCCTGGCCGCCGAACAGGCCCGGTTCATCGAGGTGTTCGTGCGCCGGGGTCTGGTCCCGGACGGGGGCGGCGCCTATCTGCTCCCGCGCATGGTCGGCCCGCAGCGCGCGAAGGAACTGATGTTCTTCGGCGACGCGCTGACCGCCCCGGACGCCGAGCGCCTGGGCCTGGTGAACCGGGTCGTTCCGGCCGAGGACCTGCACAAGACGGCCCGCGACTGGGCGGAGCGCCTGGCCGCCGGTCCGACCCGCGCCCTGGCCCTCACCAAGCAGTTGGTCAACGCCTCCCTCGACTCCGACCGCGCGACCGCCTTCGCCGCCGAGGCCGCCGCCCAGGAGATCAACATGACGACGGCGGACGCGCGGGAAGGGGTCGCGAGCTTCGTGGAGCGGCGGAGTCCGCGTTACAGCGGGAGCTGACTGCTCTGCGGGGCTTCACTTCTGACGATCCGTCAGTTCCAATGGACGTATGTTGGGACAAGCGGGAATGGCGGCAGCTGCCGTCCGGTATCTCAGGTCTGCCGGGGCGCCGACAGTGGCGCCCACCGTCGCGGACCCCGTCGAGGCGCTGCCCCGGCCGGACTTACGGGCGGTCGGCGAGGACGAGCGGGCGCCGGTCGCCCCGGCCGAGTTCCGGCGCGTACTGGGGAACTTCGCGACCGGCGTCACCGTCGTCACCGCACCGGCCGCCGCAGGCGAGAACGCCCCCGCCGGCTTCGCCTGCCAGTCCTTCGCCGCCCTCTCCCTCGACCCGCCCCTCGTCGTCTTCATGGTCGGCCGTACGTCGAGGACGTGGCCGCTCATCGCGCGCGCCGGTGTCTTCTGCGTCAACGTACTGGGCGCCGGGCAGGGCGAGTTGTGCCGCGGCTTCGCGAGGAGCGGCGCGGACAAGTTCGCGGGGGTCGGCTACGACGCGGCCCCGGTCTCCGGCTCCCCGCGCCTCACGGGTGCCGCTGCCTGGATCGACTGCACGATCCACGCGGTGCACACGGGAGGCGACCACTTGATCGTCGTAGGGCGGGTGGAGGGGCTGGGGACGGGCGAGAACGAAGGCGCGCCGCTGCTGTTCCATCGGGGACTGTTCACTCAGCCCCGGGGCGACCAGGACAGTCCCTGACGATCGTCGGCCTCTACAACGACGTGTCCTCGGCGGCGCGGGGCGCATGCGGGGGCGGCACGGTTTCGGCACCGGGACGACACGGTCGGGTGCCGATCCGGTCCGCGTGGAAACCCGGTCGCTGTTGGTCAGGGCTCCTGGAAGCATTCCGCCATGCACACGGATCCCGTCGACCAAGCGCGACGTCTCGCCCACGAACGCTTCCCCGACGCGCTCACCGTGATCCTTGCCGGGTCGACGGCTGCCGGACGGGCCACCGCGCACAGCGACTTGGACATGGCGGTCCTCATCGGGGACGGTGGCGAGACCCACCGGGAGACGATTCGGTTCGAGGGACGGGTCGTGGAGCTCTTCGTCCACACCCGTGCCGGTCTCGTCGAGCTCTTCGCAGCGGACCTTGCCTCACGTCGTGCGGTCATGCAGAGCATGTATGCCGCCGGTCTCGTGCTCGTCGATACCGACGGTGAGGCCCGGCGGGCACAGGCCCTGGCTGAAGCGGACCTCCGAAAGGGGCCGCCGGCGCTGGCACCGGAGACGGTCGAGACGAAGAGGTACGGGCTGACGGACGCGCTGGACGATCTCGCTGACGCGGGCGACCGCATCGAGCGTCTGGCAGTGGGCGGGTTCGTGCTCAACACAGCGGCCGACCTGCTCTGCGACCACCGCCACGCCTGGATCGGCGGCGGGAAGTGGTTGCCGCGACGTCTTCTGGAGGCAGACGCGGAGTTTGGGGCCGCCCTGCTGGAAGGGCACCTGTCCTTGTGCGGGTCGGGAGACCCGGCGCTCCTGACCGGCGCGGCATCGGCGATCCTCGACCTGGTCGGCGGGCCTCTCCGCGAGGGCTATCGCCGGACCTGGCATGGCGTCATTGAATCGGCTGCGGCTGCTGCCGGGCGTTGACGGGGCGGACTCCCTGCTCCCCGGGATCGCCTCAGCCCACACCGCGCCTGGGGACGAACCCCTCGGGCCCCGTCGCCGCTTCCGTGCGAAGATCTACGGGCCCTGTCGGGCTTCACCCTGCCGCAGTAACGATTCACCGGAGAGCCCATGCGCCGTGCCCACCTTCTCTCCGCCACTGCCCTCCTGCTCTGCACCGCCTGTTCCGGCGGTCCGGACAGTGACTCGGAGGAGAGTGCGAAGAAGGCCGTGGATCACGGGGCGGCCGTACGCGCCGCGATCGAGAGGACAAACGCGGACAGCGCCCGCGTGGACGAGAAGATCGAGCTGAGGTCCGCCGACAGCCCCACCACGTACGTGTTCGCGATCTCCGGCGCCTTCGACCTGGCGGGTGACAGGGGCCGGCTCACGGTGGAGCTTGAGGACAGTGGCATGGATCCCGTCGAGGAGGTCTTCGTCGACGACACCGTCTATGTGCGGGGCTCGCGGGCGTTGGACGAGAGCGAGTGGGCCTCGGCCGACCGGAGCGAGGCCCTGACCCGCTATTTCCTGCGGGCACCACTGAACGACCCCGAGCACCTGCTCCGCCAGATGAAGGCGATGCGGCAGGTGTCGAACGAGGGTACGGAGCAGGTGAACAACGCCCCCGCGGTGCACTACCGGGGCACGATCGACCACGCCACCGCGACACTCCGGATGACGACGGAGACGAGACAGGGGCTGGACGCCCTGCGCGAGAAGCTGGGTGCCGACGTGCCCGTCTACGCGGATGTGTGGGTCGACGGGAAGGGGCGCGCCGTCCAGGCCCGGCTGTCCTACTTCGGCGGCATGAAGGCCACGACGACGATGACACTGTCGGACTTCGGAACGCCGGTGAAGGCCGAGGCGCCGTCGGCCAAGAAGGTCGTCCCCGTGACGGCGGGCGCGGACGTCCTGCTGGCCTGAGCGGGGCAAGCCCTGCACGGGTAAGCCACCTCCTACTCGGCACAGGCCCGGCCCGAGCCCTTCGCCCGTAGGGACCGAGGCCCCTGACGAGCCGCTGCCGCTGAGCTGCCGTGTTCGCGAAACGGGCGGGACCCCCATCAGACGGCGACCACGACCACCGCCCCCTCCAGTCCCTTGAAGTCGTCCGCGTTCCGGGTGTACAGCGGCAGGCCTCTCACCGATGCGATCGCGGCGATCATCAGGTCCATGCGACGCGGACGTGGGTCCCTGTCGGCCGCGATGGTCAGCGCGACCAGGGTGCCGTACCTGGCAGCGGCGTCCCCGTCGAACGGCAGGGGATCGAAGTCCGCGACCGCGGCTCCCAGCTTCTCCATCCGGGCTGCTCTCGCGGCGGGATCCTTCGCCATGGCCACGCCCTGCTGTAGCTCAGCGAGTGTCACGGCGGTGATTTCTGGCGCGATGGGAAGGGCCTCCAGACTGAGAACCCCCAGGTCGATGTAGGTGCCGGTGTCAAGGACACCCTCGGGGAGACGGTCAGTCACGCCTACGCTCCCACGGGTCGTCCTCGACTCGCTCCTCGCCCTCGAACAGCTCGTCCGCCTCCGCACGCATCTGCGCGTAGTCCACACGCGGAAGCATGCGATGCCGGGCCACCAACTGCTCGGCGCCAGGCCTGCGCCGACGCGTCAGTGGGCGCAGTTCGGCGACCTCTGTGCCGTTGCGAGTG
This sequence comes from Streptomyces kryoterrae, assembly GCF_054072135.1. Taxonomy (NCBI): domain Bacteria; kingdom Bacillati; phylum Actinomycetota; class Actinomycetes; order Kitasatosporales; family Streptomycetaceae; genus Streptomyces; species Streptomyces kryoterrae. The sequence goes on from NZ_CM133358.1 coordinate 4,541,492, forward strand.
ATGTGGTACGTCTCACCGGCCTCGACCGCGTCCAGGACGGCGGCGGAGTTGTCGCGGAACTCGCGCTGAGTGATCGTCTTCACCGTACCGAGTGTGGCCCCACGTGTCTCAGCGTGCTACTCCCTTTCACTCCGCGGCGGACGCCTGCCGAACCACCCCCGAACCCCTCAGGCCAGTGCTCCCACCACCCGAGCCGACCCGCGCCGCCGTATCACCAGCGCCATCAACGCCGCCGCCGCGCACAGCGCGCCCGACGCGTACCAGACCACGTCGTACGAGCCGAAGACGTCCCGGGCCAGGCCGCCGAGGAACGCGACGAGGGCCGCGCCGACCTGGTGGGAGGCGAGGACCCAGCCGAAGACGATCGCGCTGTCGTCGCCGTAGTGCTCGCGACACAGGGCGACGGTGGGCGGGACCGTGGCGACCCAGTCGAGGCCGTAGAAGACGATGAAGAAGATCATCGGCGGGTGGACGGAGGGCGCCAGGAGCATCGGGAAGAAGAGGAGCGAGACTCCGCGCAGCGCGTAGTACACCGCCAGGAGGCGGCGCGGGTCGTAGCGGTCGGTGAACCAGCCGGAGGCGATCGTGCCGACCACGTCGAAGACCCCGATGACGGCGAGCAGTGAGGCGGCGGCCGTGATGGGCATGCCGTGGTCGTGGGCGGCGGGCACGAAGTGGGTCTGGATCAGGCCGTTGGTGGAGGCCCCGCAGATCGCGAAGGTGCCGGCGAGGAGCCAGAACGGGCCGGTGCGGACCGCCGAGAGCAGTACCTGGATCGTGCGTCGTGCCGCGCCCTGGACAGGGGGCGGCTTCGGTACGAACTCCTGTGCCCCGTACGGCTTCAGGCCCACGTCCGCCGGGTGGTCGCGCAGCAGCAGCCAGACGAAGGGGATGACCGTCAGGGCCGCGAGGGACACCGTCACCGCCGCCGGGCGCCAGTCGTACGTCTCGATGATCCACGACAGCAGGGGCAGGAAGATCAGCTGACCGGAGGCCGAGGCGGCGGTCAGGATGCCCGTCACCAGGCCCCGGCGCTCGGTGAACCAGCGGTTGGTGACCGTCGCCGCGAAGGCGAGCGCCATCGAACCGGTGCCCAGGCCGACCAACAGGCCCCAGCACAGCATCAGTTGCCAGGCCGCCGTCATCCACACGGTCAGGCCGGAGCCCAGCGCGATGACCGCGAGGGCGACCGCGACGACCCGCCGGATGCCGAAGCGGTCCATCAGCGCGGCGGCGAAGGGAGCCGTCAGCCCGTACAGCGCGAGGTTGATGGAGACGGCGGCCCCGATCGTGCCGCGCGACCAGCCGAAGTCCTGGTGGAGCGGGTCGATGAGCAGTCCGGGCAGGGAGCGGAAGGCGGCGGCGCCGATGATCGTCACGAAGGCGACGGCGGCGACGAACCAGGCCCGGTGGATGGGGAGGCGCGGGGCCCGGCCGGGCTTCCGGAGGCGGCCGGGGGCGTCGGCGGCGTCGGCGGCATCGGGTGTCTGTCTGGAGGTCGTCGTCACGCCGTCCAGCTTCCGAGCTGCGCACTCCCCGAGCGAGTGGCCGGGAGGACAGTATTCGCTAGGATCGGGCCATGGCTCTGTCCCCGAATGACACCCGGGCGGACCCGGACTTCCGCCCCCACCGGGTCGTCGTCCTCGCCCTGGACGGCGTGCTGCCCTTCGAGCTGGGCATCCCGCACCGCATCTTCGGCCGCCCCAGGGACGCCCGGCGCCGGCATCTGTACGAGGTCGTGACCTGCTCGATCCGGCCGCCGGGCCCGGTCGAGACCGACGCCGACTTCGCCATCCAGGTCGCCTGCGGCCCGGAGGCCCTGGCCACCGCCGACACGGTGATCGTCCCGGCGTCGTACGAACTCGGCCCGGTCTTCGAGGAGGGCGTGCTGACCGACGAGCTGGCGGCGGCCCTCGCCCACATCCGCCCCGGCACCCGGCTCGCCTCCATCTGCACCGGCGTGTACGTGCTCGCCGCCGCCGGCCACCTCGACGGGCGTCCGGCCACCACGCACTGGGCCGACGCCGAGCACTTCCAGCGGCTCTTCCCGAAGATCAGGGTCGACGCGGACGTCCTGTACATCGACGACGGCGACGTGCTGACCTCGGCCGGTGTCGCGGCCGGCATCGACCTGTGCCTGCACATGGTGCGCCGCGACCACGGCACCGCCGTCGCCAACGAGGTGGCCCGCCGTACAGTCGTACCGCCCCACCGTGACGGCGGGCAGGCGCAGTACATCCAACGCCCGGTGCCGGAGCCCCAGTTGGCGACCACGACCACCGCCCGTGCCTGGGCGCTCGGCCGTCTCCACGAACCGCTCCAGCTGCGCGACATGGCCGAGCAGGAGTCCATGTCGGTACGTACGTTCACGCGCCGGTTCCGTGAGGAGGTCGGCGTCAGCCCCGGCCAGTGGCTCACCCGGCAGCGGGTGGAACGGGCCCGGCACCTCCTGGAGTCCACCGACCTCTCCGTCGACCAGGTGGCCCGCGACGCGGGCTTCGGCACGGCCCAGTCGATGCGCCAGCACCTACAGGTGACCCTCGGCGTCACCCCCACCGCGTATCGCCGCACCTTCCGGGCCGGGAGCGTCGGAGCGGCAGGGGGCGGCGACCGGATCGCGAGTTGAGCCGAGAGGCCTCACAGAGTCGGCACGATCCACCGAGCCGAGAGGCCCCAGCGAGCCGGCAGGACCCAGCGAGTCGGCACGCCCGGTGGTTACGGCCGTGTCGGCGCCCCGCGCCGCCGAACGGTCACCGGAGCGCGTCTCGCCCCACCACCCGACGGCCGTCAGCACCAGCGTCAGGGCCACCCCGGCCAGGACGGCCGTGGACGGGGCCGCCACCTGGAGCAGGGCGCCCGCGAGCGAACCCGCCCCTCACCCTCCCCCACCGGCGCTCAGAAGGTCAGCACCCCCCGCGCCACCCGCCCCGCCTCCGCGTCCCCGACCGCCTTCTCGAAGTCCTCGACCGGATACGTCTCCGTCACCAACTCGTCCAGCAGCAGCCGCCCTTCGCGGTACAGGTCGGCGTAGAGCGGGATGTCCCGCTGGGGGCGGGAGGAGCCGTAGCGGCAGCCGAGGATCGACTTGTCCAGGAACATCGACGAGACGACGAAGGACGCCTCCGCCGTGGCCGAGGGGACACCGAGCAGGACCGCCTGGCCGTGCCGGTCGAGCAGGTCGACCGCCTGACGGATGAGTTCGACCCGGCCGACGCACTCGAAGACATGGTCCGCGCCCGTCGGCAGCACGTCCCGCACGCCCTCCGCCGAGGTCAGGAAGTGGGTCGCGCCGAACCGCCGCGCCATCGCCTCCTTCGCCGGGTTGGCGTCCACGGCGACGATCCGTGAGGCACCCGCGATCCGCGCGCCCTGGAGGACGTTCAGCCCGACCCCGCCCGTGCCGATCACCACGACGCTGTCCCCGCGGTCCACCCGGGCCCGGTTGAGCACGGCGCCCACCCCGGTCAGCACCCCGCACCCGATGAGCGCGGCGGACGGCATCGGGATGTCCTTCGGGATGCGTACCGCCTGCACGGCCTTCACCACCGTGCGTTCCGCGAACGCCGAGTTGGACGCGAACTGGAACACCGGCCGCCCGCCCCGCGTGAACGGCCGTCCCGGCCGCCCGATGGACTGCCGGCACATGGTCGGACGCCCCCGGTCGCACTCCGCGCACGCACCGCAGTTCGCGAGCGTCGACAGCGCCACATGGTCCCCGGGCACCACATGCGTCACGCCGGCCCCGACGGCCTCCACCACGCCCGCGCCCTCGTGGCCGAGCACGACAGGGACGGGGAAGGGGATGGTCCCGTCCACCACGGACAGGTCGCTGTGGCACAACCCCGCCGCCGAGATCGCGACCAGCACCTCCCCGGCTCCCGGATCCCTCACCTCCAGATCGTCGACGACCTGGATCTGCTTCCCGTCGAACAGCACACCGCGCATCAGACGACTCCCTTGGGCTCCCTGGGCAGACCGAGCACGCGCTCGGCGATGATCGTGCGCTGGATCTGGTCGGAGCCGCCGTAGATCGTGTCGGCCCGGGAGAACATGAACAGGTGCTGCGCGTCGTCGAGTTCGTACGGCGCCGTGGCCGACCAGTCCACCGGCCCGACCCCGGCCCCCGCGCCCCGCACGAGCATCGCCAGCTCTCCCAGCCGCTGATGCCACCCGCCCCACAGCAGCTTGGCCACGCTCGGCGCGCCGGCGTCCCCCGAACCGCCCAGCGTGCGCAGGGCGTTCCAGCGCATCACCCGCAACTCGGCCCACTGGCGCACGAGTCGCTCCCGTACGACGGGATCGGCCACCGCGCCGCTGTCGACGGCCGCCCGGACCACCCGCGCCAACTCCCCAGCGAACCCGATCTGTTGGGCCAGCGTGGACACGCCACGCTCGAACCCGAGGAGACTCATCGCGACGCTCCAGCCGGCGCCCTCACCCCCGACGAGGTGCTCCACGCGTGCGTGTGCCCCGTCGAAGAAGACCTCGTTGAATTCGCTGGTCCCGGTCAGCTGCCGGATCGGCCGGACCTCGATCCGCCCCGGCTGGTCCATCGGAACGAGCAGAAAACTGAGCCCGTGATGACGCACCGACCCCGCTTCCGTCCGGGCGAGCACGAAGCACCAGTCCGCCTCATGGGCGAGGGACGTCCAGATCTTCTGCCCGGTGATCCGATACGTCCCGTCAGTGGCCCGTTCGGCCTTCGTGCTCACCCCGGCCAGGTCGGACCCCGCGCCGGGCTCGCTGTAGCCCTGACACCAGAGTTCCTCGCCCGCGGCGACCGGCGGCAGAAACCGGGCCCGCTGCTCGTCGGTGCCGTGCGCGAGAAGCGTGGGAGCGAGCAGGTTCTCCCCGATGTGCCCCGACCGCGTCGGCGCCCCCGACCGGGCGTACTCCTCGGCCCACACGACCTGTTGGGTGAGACTGGCGGCCCGGTTCCCGAACCCGGACTCCCCCCAGGAAAGCCCGATCCACCCGGCCTTCCCAAGAATCCGCTCCCAACTACGCCGATCAAGAGCCCCGTCAACATGCGCGCAAAGCCAAGCCCGAGCCTCCGCCCGGAACTCCTCATCACCGACGCTGACCCCAAAGTCCACAGACCTCTCCTCTCAACACCGGCACCCGCACACACACCCACCCAGGGGCGCGGGGCTGTACCGATTTGCGGCTCCGCCGCGTGGGCGCGACCAGCCACAACGCACCCGCACCCGCCGAACCCACACGCACCCCCGAGCTACTGGGCGTTGGGCCGATCCCCATCCCGCGCGGCACGCTCCATCTCCTCCAACCGCACAAGCATCGGCATCGGATCCACCCCCACAGACCCCGGCAGGAACTCCGCGATCGTCTCCGGCGTCCACCCGCCGGAGGCAGACGCGTACGCCGCCCGCAACTCCCTCGGCTGCGCCCACACCGCGATCTTCGGCCCCGCGACCGTGTAGACCTGCCCGGTGATCCGCTGCTCCTTCGCCCGGTCGGACAGCAGATACACGACCAGGGCCGCCACATCCTCCGGCTCCCCGATCTCCGCCAGCTCCATGGGCACGTTCGCCGACATCCGCGTACGCGCGACCGGGGCCACCGCGTTGGCGGTCACCCCGTACTTGTGAAGCCCCAGCGCGGCACTGCGTACGAGCGAGATGATCCCGCCCTTCGCAGCGCTGTAGTTGGCCTGTGACACCGACCCCTGGTGGTTGCCGCTGGTGAAGCCGATCAGCGTCCCGGCCCGCTGCTTCCGCATCACCGCCGAAGCCGCCCGGAACACCGTGAACGTGCCCTTCAGATGGGTGGCGACGACCGGATCCCACTCCTCCTCGGACATGTTGAACAGCATCCGCTCGCGCAGGATCCCGGCGACGCACACGACACCGTCCAGGCGCCCGTACGACGACAACGCCACGTCCACGACCCGCTGGCCGCCGGCCATGGTGGACACGTCGTCGGCCACCGCGACCGCGTCGCCGCCCGCCGCCTCGATCTCCTTGACGATGCCCTCGGCGATCTCGCTCGTCGGTGAGGCGCCGTCGATGGAGACCCCGTAGTCGTTGACGACGACGCGCGCTCCCTCGGCCGCCGCACCCAGTGCCACCGCCCGGCCGATTCCCCGGCCCGCGCCCGTCACGGCGACGACCTTGCCTGCCAAGAAGTTCCCCATGTCCGGCCCCTTCCCGCGGTTTCTGACGGACCGTTAGATTTTATGACCCGTCGGATATCCGGAGGCAAGCCCCGGGAGCGACCGGACTCCAGGAAGGACCGGACTCATGTCATTGCCGGCCGAGTTCCACGCCATCGCCAAACGCGTGAACAACTGGGGGCGTTGGGGGGCGGACGACGAGATCGGCACCCTCAACCTCATCACCGACGCCGTCGTGCGCGAGGCCGCCGCGACCGTCCGCAGCGGTCACCGCGTCCCCCTCGCCCTCCCGCTCCAGCAGGACGGCGTCCAGACCGGGGCGATTCCGGGCCGGGTGAACCCCGTGCACGCCATGGTCCAGATCAACCAGGAGCTGTTCGGGCCGCCGGGCGGCGGAACCGTCGCGACCAGCGACGACGTCGTGACCCTGGGGCTCCAGTGCGCGACCCACTGGGACGCCCTCGCCCACGCCTCCCACTCCGGGAAGCTCTACAACGGGCGTCCGGCGGCGACGATCACGGCCCACGCCGGCGCCGAGTTCGTCGGCATCGACAAGGCCCGGCACGTCGTCTCGCGCGGGGTGCTGCTGGACGTGGCACGTGCGCGGGGGGTCGACCGGCTCGGCGGGGGGCACGCGGTCACCCCGGAGGACCTGGACGCGGCGGAGGAGTTGGCGGGCACGCGCGTGCGTGCCGGTGACATCGTGCTCGTACGGACCGGGCAGATCCAGGTGTACCTGGCCGGGGACAAGCACGGGTACATGTATCCCTCGCCGGGGCTGTCGATCCGTACGCCGGAGTGGTTCCACGCGCGGGATGTCGCGGCGGTCGCGAACGACACGATCACCTTTGAGATATTTCCGCCGGAATCGAATGATCTGTGGCTGCCCGTACACGCGCTCGACCTGGTGGAGATGGGGATGCCGCAGGGCCAGAACTGGAATCTCGAAAAGTTGTCCACAGCCTGTGGACAAGAAAACCGGTACGAGTTCCTGCTGTCGGCGACACCGGAACCGTTCACGGGCGCCACGGGCAGCCCCGTGGCGCCCGTGGCGATCCTCTGACCCCTGCCGGCCGGCCGGCGGCGCGCCATTGCCCACCCCAAGTACGGCATCGCGCGCCGCCACCCGCCTTCGGCGTTCCCGCTCCACCCCCCCGGGCCCTGAAGGAGCCGACGCCGAACACACGAACCGCACTCGCCGAGGGCCCCCGTCACCGGACCCTCGCCGTCCCCTCGCGGCGGATCGCGCTGAACACAAGCGTGTTCACGCGGTCACGTCACGTCAACACCCGTTCGGAGATTTATCGCTTAAGCCCGTTTTGCGACAACCGCGCACAGGGGCACACCCCGGCGCACCGCACCACACCCGGCCCAGAAACCGGGACACCTCTGCGGCCGTGCCCCGCCGAGCGCCGCACCGCCAGGACCCTTGGGGGTCAGACGGCTTCGTACGCCGCCATGCCCCCGTAAGCGGAAGCGGTACGCGCGGAAGCGGCCGTGGCGACCACCGGCGTGGCCACCGAAGCGGCGGCCGGAGCGGCGACCGAACTTCCGCCTCCACGCGATGCGGGAGCCGGGGCCGGGCAGCGGTCCAGTTCGCACCAGATGCGCTTACCGACGCCTTCGGCGCTCCACCCCCACCGGTCGGCGAGCCCGTCGACCAGCTCCAGCCCACGCCCGTTGGTCTCGTCGCCTTCGGCATGCCGGGGCACGGGAGGACAGTCGCTCAGATCGACGACCTCCAGCCGCACGATCCCGCCGGCCACACCCGGGGCACCCGACCGCGATCCGCACTCGCCCGCGAACGACAGCCGCAGCACCGCCGGACATCCGGTGTGCACCACCGCGTTGGTGACGAGTTCCGAGACGAGGAGGATCAGCGTCTCGGCCAACGGCTCGTCGTCCGCGACCCCGGACCCGGCAAGCCGCGACCGCGCCCATCTCCGGGCCCGCCCCACCTCCGCGGGGTCGGGCCGGATCTCCAGCTGCACTTGAAGCACCTGCACCGCTCACACCATCCGAACCGGCGGACACATCGCCTCGCGCCGCACGAGGGCCACGATCGTAGCCATTTTCTGCATGCCCAGAACAACGGTTGGGCCCACGGCCAGATCGGGGATCACAGAACGTGATTCCCTTACGAGAAAGCATGGTTGACGTACAGTCACGCCAACAAGCGCTTCGGGCATATTCCAACGCGAAGGAGTACGCCTGCGGCATACTGTGCGACGCTCGCCGCGGGGAGTCGAACAGGCGGGCAGGGAACTCCGGCCCGCCCCACGAGCGGCGCGCACCGCCGAATCCGGGGCCGCCTCAGGGGCAACACCGGGATGGCTCGACCTCGGAACCACTCGCATGCCACAGAAGGTACCGGAGCGAACACACGACTCCGGGCCGTGACGAGTCACCCGTAGGACACAACCCGGTATCGACGCTCAGTGACCGCACAACGTCTGGGTCACATTTCGATCGCGCCACGATCAGCGACACCAATCCGGCCAGTCCCGCTCCAGCCGCCGGTCACCGCACCTCGGCCAGTAGCGCGGCGGCGAGCACCTCCTCACATTCCGTCACCGAGCCGGGTCGCCGGGCCCGTACCCACGCCCGCTTCAGATACAGATGGACGTCCGACTCCCAGGTGAAGCCCATCCCGCCGTGTACCTGGAGGCAGTCGCGGGCGCCGCGCACGGCGGCCTCGTCGGCGAGCAGCCGGGCCGCCGCGATGTCCGCCGGATCGACGGTGACGGCAGCCGCGTACACCGCGGCCCGCGCCACCTCGACCCGCACCAGGATCCCGGCACACAGCTGCTGCACCGCCTGGAAGGCCCCGATCGGCCGCCCGAACTGCTCACGGGTCCGGGCATGTTGCACGGCCAGCTCACACACCCGGGCGGCGCTGCCGAGCTGTTCGGCGGCCGTGAGGAGAGAGGCCAGGGTTACGTCCGTACGGTCGCCGGAGTCCGGACCGGCCACCTGGTGCAGGGGCGTGAGCGGATCCACCGACCGCATCGGCACCGCTCCGGCCGCATTCCCTCGTACGACGTCGGCCGCTCCCAGCCACTCCACCACCCCGCCCCCGTCGACGCCGGTCACCACCGTCTCCCCCGTCGCCGCCCCCGGGACCTCCCCGGCCGCGAGATGCGTGGCGATCAGCGGCCCGGGCAGCAGCACCCGCCCCGCCTCCTCGAACGCCAACACCGCCTCGGGCAGCCCGAGTCCGACCCCGCCCGCCGTCTCCGGCAGCCGCAGCGAGAAGAACCCGGCGGTCCCCAGCTCCCGCCACAGTCCCCGGTCCAGCTCGGGCACCTCGGCGACGTCCATGGCCGCCCGCAGCCGCTCACGCCCGAACCGCGCCGCCAGCAGCCCTCGTACGCCCTCCCGCAACGCCCTCTGGTCCTCGGTGAGTTGGAAGCGCATGTGCGAATGTCACCGTCCTTTCGGCAGTCCCAGAACGCGTTCGGCCACGATGCTGTGCTGGATCTGCGAGGTGCCTGCGGCGATGGTGTACGACAACGAGGACAACCGGTCGAGCACCCACGGCTGTTCGAGATCCAGGGCCGCACCGCCCTCCCCCAGCACCTCGGCAGCCGCCTCGTACAACTCCTGCCGGGCGTGCGAGTACCGCAGCTTGAAGACCGACCCGCCGACCCCGGGCACCCCCTCGCTCGCCCCGCTCACGTTCCACTGCGTCAGCCGCCACAGCGCCCGGAACTCGGCGTTCAGCCGCCCGAGCCGGCGCCGCAGTACGGGGTCGTCCCAGCGCCCGTTCTCCCGTGCGGCCAGGGCGAGTTCGCCCAGCACCCGGCGGCAGGCCACCACCTCCCCGACGAAGGCCGTACCGCGCTCGAAGGACAGCGTCACCATGGTCACGCGCCAGCCGTCGTTCTCCTCGCCGACCCGGTTGGCGACGGGCACCCGGACCTCGTCGAGGAAGACCTCGGCGAACTCGTTCGACCCGGCGAGCGTGCGCAGCGGCCGTACGGTGATGCCCGGCGCGTCCATCGGCATGGCGAGCCAGGTGATCCCGCGGTGCTTGGGCGCGTCCGGGTCGGTCCGCACCAACAGCTCGCACCAGTCGGCGACTTCGGCGTGCGAGGTCCAGATCTTGGAGCCGCTCACGACGTAGTGGTCGCCGTCGCGCCGCGCGCGTGTACGCAGCGCCGCGAGGTCCGAACCGGCGTCCGGCTCGCTGAACCCCTGGCACCAGACCTCCTCGCCGCGCAGCACCGGCGCCAGCCAGCGCGCCCGCTGTTCGTCCGTGCCCTCGGCTGCGATGGTCGGCCCGGCGTGCAGCAGTCCGACGAAGTTCGCGCCCACATAGGGCGCGCCGGCCTTCTCCGTCTCCTCCAGGAAGATCATCCGTACGGCGGGGTCGGCACCCCAGTGGACCTCGCCGTACCCGGCGTCGTACAGCGTCCGCTGCCAGCCGAGGTCGTACGCGCGCCGCCCGGGCCAGTCGTCGGGCGAGGGCTTTACCGGCAGCGAGGGGAGCGATTTCGCCAGCCACTCCCTCAACCGCGCCCGGAACTCCGCCTCTTGGGGGGTGTCGGAGAGGTCCACTACTTGTCCAGGTCGAGGCCGAGCATGCGGATGGCGTTGCCGCGCATCAGCTTGTAGACGGTCTCGTCGTCGAGGCCCTTCATATGGTCGAGGGCGACCTCCTTGGTGTGCGGGAAGGTCGAGTCGACGTGCGGGTAGTCGGTCTCGAAGGTGGCGTTGTCCCGGCCGACGACGTCGATCGAGGCGACGCCGTGCTTGTCCCGGAAGAAGCAGCAGAAGATCTGCCGGTAGTAGTACGTCGACGGGGGTTCGGGGATCAGATCCCTGACCCCACCCCACGCGCGGTGCTCCTCCCACACGTCGTCGGCACGCTCCAGGGCGTACGGGATCCAGCCCATCTGCCCTTCGCTGTAAGCGAGTTTGAGTGCCGGGAACTTCACCAGGACCCCGGAGAAGAGGAAGTCCATCATCGACGCCATCGCGTTGTTGAAGCTCAGCGAGGCCTGTACGGCGGGCGGCGCGTCCGGGGAGGCGGCGGGCATCTGGCTGCTGCTGCCGATGTGCATGTTGACGACCGTCCCGGTCTCCTCGCACACCGCGAAGAACGGGTCCCAGTAGCCGGAGTGGATCGACGGCAGCCCGAGGTGCGTCGGGATCTCCGAGAACGTCACCGCCCGCACCCCGCGGGCCGCGTTGCGCCGGATCTCCGCGACCGCCAACCCGATGTCCCACAGCGGGATCAGGCACAGCGGGATCAGCCGGCCGCCGCTGTCGCCGCACCACTCCTCCACCATCCAGTCGTTGTAGGCGCGCACGCACGCCAGCGCGACCTCCTTGTCCGCGGCCTCGGCGAAGGTCTGCCCGCAGAACCGCGGGAAGGTGGGGAAGCAGAGCGAGCCCTCGACGTGGTTGAGGTCCATGTCCGCGAGCCGGGCCTTCGGGTCCCAGCAGCCGCGCCGCATCTGCTCGCGCGTGATGCCGTCGAGGGTCATCTCGTCCCGGGAGAACCCGACGGCCGCGATGATCCGCTTGTACGGGAACTGCAGGTCCTCGTACTGCCACCAGTCGGTGACCGGGCCGTCGGGGTCGGTTGTGATCCGGTATTTGCCGCCCACGTAGGCGAGTTCGCCGATTCCGGCGGTGAAGGGCTTCGGCCCCCTGTCCCGGTACTTGGCCGGCAGCCAGGTCTCGAAGAGGTGCGCGGGTTCGATCACGTGGTCATCGACGCTGATGATGCGGGGCAGTTCGGTCATGGGTCCCCTCCGCCTGGCCGTTCGGTGATTATCTGACGGACCGTCAGGTCCAGCCCCCTAGAAGGTTAGTCCCGCGCCTATGGACCGACAAGGCGCCAAGCCCTACGCTCCCGGCACAATCTGACTGTTCGTCAGACAGTCTTCCGGTCAGCTGGCAACTGGGGGCCATGTGAACGTCGTCGACACCGCGCACGCCCTGGGTTCGGCCCGTACCCTCTGGGAACTGGTGGCCCGGCGCGCCGAACTCACCCCCGACCGGCCCGTCCTCCTCCAGGACGACCGCTCTCTCACCTTCGGCGAACTCCGCACCCGCTCGGAACGGGTTGCGGCGGGCCTCTACGACATGGGCGTTCGCCCCGGCACGGTCGTCGCCTGGCAGCTGCCCACCCGTATCGAGACCGCCCTGCTCTCCTTCGCGCTGGCCCGCCTGGGCGCCGTACAGTCTCCGGTCATCCCCTTCTACCGGGACCGTGAAGTCGGCTTCGCCCTGAGGGAGTCGAAGGCGGAGTTCTTCGCGGTGCCGGGCGTGTGGCGAGGCTTCGACCACACGGAGATGGCGCGGCGGCTCGGCGCGAAGGGCCTCTTCCCGGCCTACGACGGCGACGAACTCCCAGACGGGAACCCGTCGTTGCTGCCGCCGCCGCCCGCCGACGGCACCTCCGTCCGCTGGATCTACTGGACCTCGGGCACCACCTCCGACCCCAAGGGCGTTCTCCACACGGACCGTTCACTCATCGCGGGCGGTTCGTGTCTCGCGCACGCGCTGCGGCTCACCGAGTCCGACGTGGGCTCGATGGCCTTTCCCTACGCCCATATCGCCGGCCCCGACTACACGGTGATGCTCCTGCTGTACGGCTTCCCGGCGGTGATGTTCGAGCAGTTCGCGCTGCCGGACGCGCTGGAGGGCTACCGCAAGCACGGGGTGACCGTGGCAGGCGGGTCGACGGCCTTCTACTCCATGTTCCTCGCCGAGCAGCGCAAACAGCCGGGCGTTCCGTTGATCCCGTCCCTGCGGCTGCTCGCGGGCGGCGGGGCGCCGAAGCCGCCTGAGGTCTACCACTGCGTCGTACGCGAGATGGGGGTGGAGCTCACGCACGGCTATGGGATGACCGAGGTGCCGATGATCACCATGGGGGCGCCGGACGACACGGTCGAGAACCTCGCGACGACGGAGGGGCGTCCGCCGGAGGGGATGGAGATACGGGTGGTGGAGGGCGAGGTGCGGCTGCGGGGCGAGGCCGTGTGCCAGGGGTATCTGGACCCCGCGCAGACCGCCGAGGCCTTCGACGCGGACGGCTTTCTGCGCACCGGCGACCTGGGATTCGTCACCGCGAGCGGGCACCTGGTGCTCACCGGGCGGCTCAAGGACGTCATCATCCGCAAGGGCGAGAACATCTCGGCGAAGGAGATCGAGGACCTGCTGCACACGCATCCGGGGGTCGCCGATGTGGCGGTGGTGGGGCTGCCGGACGTGGAGCGCGGGGAGTTGGTCTGCGCGGTGGTGGAACAGGCGGCGGGGGCTGAGGGTGCCGGTGGGTTGACCCTCGCCGCACTGACCTCGTACCTGCGCGCGGAAGGGCTGTCCGCGCACAAGCTGCCAGAGCGGCTGGAGGTGGTGGACGCCCTTCCGCGGGGCGAGACCCTGCGGAAGGTGCTCAAGTACAAGCTGCGCGAGCGCTACGCGGAGGCTTCTCCGGGGCCGGCGCCCTCGTCCGAGTCGGAGACGTCGAAGTAGCGGGCGAGCGCGTCGACGATCTCCGTCTCGCCGACGCGGCCGTCGGCGTCGGTGTCGAGTGTCGCGGCGGCCGTGGCGGCGATGTCCTCGGGTACGCCGAGGGCCTTGAGGACGCGCTCGGTGTCCGCGACGGTCGCCGTGCCGACGCCGTCCACGTCCGCGACGGCCAGGGCCGCGTGCAGGAAGGGGCGGGCGATCTCGGCGAACCGGCCGGGCTTGTCGTGCAGCCGCTTCACGGCGCCGTTCACGAACTCGTCGCGGGTGATCCGCTGGTCGCCGTCCCGGTCCGCTATCCCCGCCATGCCCTGCCAGAAGGCCTCGGCACCGCTGTAGAGGGCCTGGCCCTTGTCGGACCGGGCGGGGGTGTCGAACTCGGCGAGCAGCGCCTTGGCCGCCACGTTGAAGTCCACCCGGTCGATGTAGCCGTTGCCGTCCTGGTCGAAGGTGGTGAACCGGGCGGCGATCTTCCGTCCGTACTCGGAGCTGACCATGTCTGTCGGGCCTGCCTTACGTCTGCGTCCTACCTCTGCGACGAGGTCCTTCTCGCACGGAGCGTACGACGCGCGGGTGGCGACCGGGGCAGGAAAACGACGCCTGTGCCAAGACTGGGGGAATTCCGCGACAACGGCGTCACGCGCGCGTGGGGGCCGCTCCCACGGGCGGGAAGGCCGCCTGGAGCGGTACCGCCGTCTCGTCGGCCGCCGTGCCGAGGTCCGCGTAGACGTCGAAGAGGCGGCGGACTCCCAGGGCGCCGAGGACCCGGTTGACATGGTGTGCGTGGGCGCTCTCCGCGTCGCCCTGGGCGGGCAGGATCAGGCGCAGGTGGCCCTGGCAGGAGCGCATCAGCCGCCGGGTGGCGATGAGGACGCCGACGCCGCTGGAGTCGCAGAAGACGACCTCGGAGAGGTCGAGGACGACTCGGTGGCGGCCCTCGGCCACGGCGTCGTGCACCCGTTGTCGCAACTCCGGCGAGGTGACGAGGTCCATCTCTCCGGACACCTGGAGCACGGTCCAGCCGCCTCGCTCCCCGCCGGTCACCTTGAACGCCACCATGAGGCCCCTCGTCCGACTAGTCCGGCAGAAACGGAAGCTCGACCTACGCTTCCTGTCGACGCGGCTGCCCAACAGCCATGTCATCAAACACCGCACATCGGCTCGGGCCGGACCGCAAGAGACTTGCAAGCGGTTTGCAGGGGACTTGTTTCGGTCACCCGTGAACTTATTTGATCGAAAGCGGCACGGATTGGGTCATGATCGGTCGATCCCCGTCGGTTCTCTACCATCCGAGGCCCTCCGGAGAGCGCACAATGCCGCAAAGCGGAGTGGGCTGTCAGAGCGGCCGACTACATTCGAGGAGACGGTGGGCAACCGCCGGACCCGGACAGCCGTAGGGGAGGTGAGGGGGCAGCATGCAGAAGAGGGACACACCGCCCCGCTGGGACCGCAGGATGCAGCAGCGGCTCGCGCGCGGGGAGGCAGCCGCGCTGGGTGAGCTGTACGACCGGTTCGCCTCCCTCGTGCACGGCCTGGCCCACCGTGTCCTCGCCGACGAACAGGCCGCCGACCACATCACCCGCGAGGTCTTCGCCCACGTCTGGCAGCACCCCGACGCCTACGACCCCAAGCAGGGCCCCCTGCGTTCCTGGGTCGCCACCCTGACCCACCGCCTCGCGGTACAGCGCCTGCGCCAGACGGAGACGGCGGCACTGACCCACGGCGACGCCACAGAGGCTGACGCCACAGACGCCACAGACGCTACGGAGACCACGGGGACCACCGGTTCGACGGGCTCCATGGAGGAACTGGAGCGCAGGGTCCGCCGCGCCTCCGTCGCCGCCCGCGCCGACTACATCGTGACGTCGATGCCGGCCCCGCTGCGCGCCGCCCTGGACCTTGCGTACTTCCAGCGGCGCGACTACCGCCAGACCGCCGCCGACCTGGGCGTCACGGAGGCCGAGGCCCGGCGCCGCCTGCGCCTCGGCCTCCAACTCCTGTCCACGGCCCACGACACCGGCACACCAGGGGCACCCCCCGAATACGGGGGTGCGGTGTGAGCGGCGCGGACCACGAGGACGGGGACCGGGAGAAGTACGAGGGGTACGGCCCCCAAGGCTCCGACAAGGGCGCCGGCGACGGCTCGCCCCGCATACCGATGCCGCGTTCCTCGGTGGAGGACACGGGCCACCCCCTGCCCGACGCGCCGGATCTGCCCCCCGCGCCCCTCATCCTGGAACACGACGTACTGAGGTCGCTGCTCGGGGCGTGGGCGCTGGCCGCCTGCGCGCTGGAGGAGACGTTGGCGGTCGAGGAGCACCTCGGCGAGTGCGGCGCCTGCGCGGACGAGGCCCGGCGGCTGCGAGAAGCGGTCGAGTTGTTGCAACGCCCGGAGCCACTCGACCTGGACCCGACCCTGCGCACCCGTGTCCTGGAGGGCTGCCTCGACCGGCGCCCGCCCCGCATCCCGGTACCGGAGTGGGCGGCCCCGTACGACGCGGAGACCGCTCGCCTCGACGCCCTGCTCCAGGACTTCGGCGACTCCGAGTGGCACGCGCCCGTCCGGCTGCGCTGGTTCGAGGGCGACGAACAGACGAGCCGTCGTACGACGGTCGCCGGTGTCATCGCCCACCTGCTGAGCGTGGACGGCCTGATCGCGGTCGCGCTGGGCCTCGACGACCCGCTGACCGGCGAGCAGAAGACCCCGGGCACACCGACTCCGGCGTCCCGTACGGAGGCGTACTGGCGGGCCTCGTACTTCCCGCCCACCCGTTCCGTACGGGTGCCGTGGCGGGAGCAGAGCCACAACATCGTCCGGACGGTGTCGTTCGCGGGTGGAGGCTCGGGGAAGCTGCCGGTGTCGTACGGCGACTTCGAACTGCCGCTGCACGAGGCGATGCTGGACCGCGCCTTCGAGTGCTGGGTGCACGCGGGCGACATCGCGGACGCGGTCGACTACCCCTACGAACCGCCGGCCCCGCGCCACCTCCACAGCATGATCGACCTCGCGGCCCGCATGCTCCCGGAAGCACTGGCCGCCCGCCGCCAGGCAGGCCTGGCCGCACCGAGCCGGACGACCCGCCACCTGGTCCCGGCCGGCGAACCGGGCCGCAGCCTCCGCCTGGAGATCGAGGGCTCCGGCGGCGGCGAATGGCTGATCCCCCTGGACTCCCCGGCCGCCCGCGCCTCGTCCGCCCACGAGGTCGCCCATGTGGCCCTGGACGGCGTGGAGTTCTGCCAACTGGCGGCGGGCCACGTATCCCCGGAGGAAGCGGCGGCCGGGCAGGACGGCGACAGGGAGGCGATCAGGGATGTGCTGTTCGCGGCGGCTTCGCTGAGCCGGATGTAGGGACTCCCTCAGCAGGACATCGCCCCGGTGAGGTTCTCGTGGTGATCGCACAGGGCCACGACGGAACGGGCGAGCCGCTTGACGCGCTCGAACTCACCGGACAGGCCCGCGCGTTCGATCTCGTCGAGCCGACGGCGGGCCTCGCTGACACCGGCCGGCGCCACGTTCGCCGACACGTCCTCATCAGGAAGGCGTCCGGCGAGCTGTTCGATGCGTGGGATCAGGCGCCACAGATCGCGGTGGAAGGCGTGTCCGAAGTGCTGCACGGTCTCGTAGCGCGGCAATGACGATTCGTTGAGGAACCGGACCGCCAAGTCGCGCATCGCCGTTGCCTGGTCGGCGTCCAGGATCTCGACCCGCCGCTTCAGTGTCATGCCGCCGAGCCCCCTCGTCGGAGCGTGTGCGCCAGCCGCAGGGCCACGTCCGCGCGTACGCGCCCGAGCTCCACCAGGCCGAGGGCGGGCGAGGCCGCGTCGACGGCGAGTGACGGGAGCACGATGCCGACCTGGTCGAGTGCCGCTCTCAGGGACTCCACGGCTGTGAAGGGATCGATGTCTTGCGAGTTGGATGCTTTCGCCATGAACGGGACGGTAAGGGCAGGAAGTTGGCTGGCTCCATGCAGTTTTCTTGAGTTTTCTCGTGGGCACTCTTGATTTGCTTCTCTTTTCTTCCATGCAACACGTCACTCTGTGGAGAGGACCTTCAGGTCCAGCCATGCTGGCTGGACCAACGGCGTTCGAAGGGACCGCACCCATGGCTCGACAGCTACGCTTCACCGGCACCGACAGCAAGATCGACGGCTGCCCTGCTCTGCACGAGGACGGGGACCGGGAGAGGTCATCGTTCAGGGCACACCCCTGACCGCCCCTGAGGACATCGCGCAACTACACCACTTCAGCGAGGCCGAAGCCGCGGTCGTCGTGCCACGCGAACTGCTCGTGAACTGGGCTCCGAAGGAGATGACGCACGTGCCGGAGATCGTCAGCCGGGACCAGTTCCGTCGCCTCTTCGAGACGTTCGAGCACACCGCGTGGCGCCTGGAGACACGGCGCGGGTATGCGTCCGACCGCGAAGACCCCGACTACCGGGCCTTTGTGGAGACGGGTAGCGCGCCCTGCGACTTCAGCGAACCGTGGTTCAGGAACATCCGCGAGCAGACGGACGCGGGCAAGAGGGTCGGCCGAGTCCGCGTCGCTGACAACCCGCCCACAGAAGAGCAGCTGTTCCTGCTCGACTACTCAAGGCACAACTCGGCAGTCGGGGAAGACATCCGCTACCTCTGGCGCGAAGAGGCCGAGCGATCCGGCCTGCCCGCAGAGGACTTCTGGCTCTTCGACTCCCGGATCGTTGCTCGGCTGATCTTCGACGCCGCGGACAACTTTCTGAACGTCGAGCTGATCACGGAGCCCGCCGAGGTCGTGCGGTACTCAATGACTCGCGATGCGGCGATGCATCACGCCGTCCCCTATCAGCACTTCGCAGGACAGGTGAACGGGAGCAACTAGCGTGCGTGGCCGGTGAGTACTGACTATCAGCAAGCGCGGGAAGCCCTGGGAGGGCGGCTGCGCGAACTGCGCTTCTCGTGCCCTGAGGGTCGGCTCACCGGCCAACAACTGGCCCAGCGGCTGGGCTGGCCGAACTCCAAGGTCAGCAAGTTGGAGAACGGCAAACAGACCGCCACCCCGGAAGACCTCCGCGCCTGGGCTCACGCCACGGGCCAACCCGAGGTGTATCCCGAACTCACCGGCCGGCTCTCGGGCTTCGAGTCCACGATCAGATCGTGGCGCCGGGCCCTCGCAAGCGGCTTCAAGCCCATGCACGAGAACCTGAGCAGGGAGATCGAACGCACCAAGGACCTGTGGGTGTGGGAGGAGTCGGTCGTCGCCGGGATGGTGCAGACACCCGAGTACGCGCGCCACGTGATCACGAGGTATTCGCAGCTCCTCGCTGCGACCGGTGACGTCGAGGAATCGGTCCGGGCGCGGATGAAGCGCCAGGAGTGGCTATACCGGCCCGATCGCAAGATTCACGTGCTCATGTGGGAGGCCTCACTGCGCTCGCTGATCTGCCCACCGTCGGTGCTCGCCGCCCAACTCGACCGGCTGACCGGCCTGATCGGGATGGACACAGTCGACTTGGGAATCATCCCGTTCACCGCCTCGGTGAAGATCGTCCCAGCCAACGGCTTCTGGATTCTCGACGACCGTCTCGTCGTCGCCGAGGACTGGCACGCCGAGATATGGCTCGACGACGCCGACAACGTCGCCCTCTACACCAAGGTCTGGCGGACCCTGCGGGAGTCAGCGGTGTACGGCACCGACGCCCACAACGTCATCAACAGCGCCCGCCGGGCACTGAACCCGTACTGACTTCACCGGGCGCCCAGACTGCAGGCACGCGAACGGCCCCCTCTGTGGCGTGCGGAACGCGGAAGGGGCCGAAGCGGACTTCAGTCTTGGAGGCGGGCTTGGTCCAGCGCTATCGGATGATCTCCAGGACATCGAGGACGAGCAGAACCGCAGAGCCGGACATGGCCATGAGGGCGAGCGCCCGCCCATAGGTCTTCAGCCGCATCTGCCACCAACTCCATGCCCCGCAGGGGTGGCGTTCATGCGCGCACTCCCGTCGCCAGGACCGGCATCAGGCGGTGGCACAGGCAGGTGCACACCAGGTACCGCAGCCCGGGAACACCGCTCTCCCGAGGCTCGGCGTCGCGGCACTGCTCGTGAGTGCCGATGGTGCAGCGCCCGGACACGTACGGAGACTCCGGCGTCCGGGCCGACTCCTGGGTGGCGCTCATTCGGGCGCTCCGTTCTCGGCGTCGGACTCGAACCGAAGTGGGCGGACATCCCACATGCCGCCCCGCGCGTCCCGGTGATGTCCCCTGTGCCCCTCGTCCCGTACGCAGGCCCCGGCGTCGCCCAAGATCGACGCCCGACAGAACATCGAGGCGCGGACCTTCCCGCACCTGACGGCGGTCGTGACGCCGGTCATCGGGACCTCACCCCGTCCAGCACGGAGTGAATGTCGCGGGTGTCGAAGCTGATGCGGAAGTCGGCGGCCAACACCGCGACGGCGCGACGCCGCAACCGCACGGCTCGTTCGCGTGCCGTCCAGTGAGGCCGCACGCTCGCCGCACAGGCCACTGCGGCCACTTCGGAGGGCCGGACGGCGAGGGGGTCGGGCAAGTACGGCCGTGACAGGGCCGACGATGCTCCGTCGAGGGGCGCGCGGTCGGTGCTGTAGGGGGAACGCGGGACAATCAGATGCGCCGCGAGACGGCTTTGGTCCTTCACATTCACGCTGATCGTGAAGGATCGGCCTGGTTTCGGCGCCGCCTTGCGCCGCCTACCGGTGGCAGGCAGGGCCAAACACAGAAGCAGCAGCGCTACTGGGCACAAGGCCCGGTGTAGTGCGACCGCGATACGGTTGCGCACGTCGTCAACCTCCATAGGGTTGGTGGCCATGCCCCGGGGTGTTCGCGCACCGCCGGGGTGTCTGTTTCGTCGAGCCTTCACAGTAGTGCGTGACGTACCTAGATGCATCACGATGTAGCTAGAGCTAATAATGTGGACACATGTACGACTGCCTAATGTCAACTCATGAGTCTTGATCCGGAATCCGGGCGCCCTCTCTACGCACAGCTCGCAGACCTACTCCAAGCGAGAATCACGAGCGGGGAGTACGCACCCGACCGCATGATCCCCACGCCTGCGCGGCTGGCCGAGGAGTACGGCATCGCTCAGATGACCGCACGCCGCACGATGCGCGAACTCCGGGAGCGCGGACTGATCTACACAGTCCCGGGCAAGGGGTCGTACGTTCTGCCTGCCGGCTCGAAGAGCGGCGAGACCGAGGGGAACGACCAGAACGGAGAGTAGCCGCAGTAGCGTGACTTGGCACTCCACCCTGCAAGGACTCGGGCGTCGGGTCCGTCGACATGCGAACCGTGCAGGGTGCACAGCTTGCCCGGGTCACAGGCCAGCACCTGGCTACGTCGGACACGCACCGGGCGAGTGGGAGTAGTCCGGACAGTGGAACCGTGCATCTAGTGAATGAGTCTTCTTCCTCAAAGCTGCTGAGGTGGGGGACGACGGTGGACACTGATACGGGCATCGCTGTCTGCGCGACCGTGATAGCGCTTGGTTCGCTCTGGGTCAGCTTGGTTCAGACAAAGGCCGCCCGGGAACACAACCGGCAGTCTGTGCGGCCCTTGCTACAAATTCGGAGGGTCAAGGGCCTCAAGGATGAAATAGCACGCCTTGAAGTCATCAATGCCGGCCTTGGCCCCGCGATTGTAACCAAGACCTTGGTGACGCTCGACGGGGATGCCATCGGGCCGTGGGACCTGCAGACCTACCGCAGAATGAGTCAGTCCTTGCCGTTTAAGCCGAAGGTAACAACCTTGACCGAAGGCGGGACTCTTCTCATGGGACAGAAGTGCTACTTGTTGCATATCGATGATTTCGACGAGGAGGAACACCGCTGGTTCTGGGAACTTATCGCCCGGAGAATGCTCATCGAAATTCGGTACGAGTCTCTCTACGGTGGAGAGAACTTCGCAGTTCGCTCGTCGCCGCTGTGATGCCATGTGGGCGCAGAGCACGTCAGGAATTGGCGACCGGTCCTAGAAGCGATGTTCCGTCGGCCGCATGGGGTGCTGAACGAGCCCCATGCCCGGCCGGGTCGGCGCCACATCCGACAGCTGAAAAGCAGGTCACAGGGCTCTGGCACCGGCTTCTGAGGGAATCGAGGCCCGGTTCACCGGTTACGCGAACACCACAGTCCGCCGCCCGTTCAGCAGGATCCGCCGCTCCGCATGCCACTTCACCGCCCGTGCCAGCGCCTGGCACTCCACGTCGCGGCCGATGGCCACCAGCTGGTCCGGGGTCACGTCGTGGGCGACCCGCTCGACCTCCTGCTCGATGATCGGGCCCTCGTCCAGGTCCGCCGTGACGTAGTGAGCCGTCGCGCCGATCAGCTTCACGCCCCGGGCGTGGGCCTGGTGGTAGGGCTTCGCGCCCTTGAAGCTCGGGAGGAAGGAGTGGTGGATGTTGATGATCCGGCCGCTGAGCGCCTTGCACAGGTCGTCCGACAGCACCTGCATGTAGCGGGCCAGGACGACCAGTTCCACGTTCTCCGTGCGCACCAGTTCCAGGAGTTGCGCCTCGGCCTGCGCCTTCGTGTCCCGTGTCACCGGGATGTGGACGAAGGGGACGTCGTACGAGGCGACCAGCTCGGCGAAGTCCGTGTGGTTGGACACGACCGCCGCGATGTCGACCGGCAGCGCGCCGATGCGGGTGCGGAAGAGGAGGTCGTTGAGGCAGTGGCCGAACTTGCTGACCATCAGGACGACCCGCATCCGGTCCTCGGCCCGGTGGATCTGCCACTCCATGTGGAACGCGTCACCGATCGCCGCGAAGCTCGCCCGGAGCTTCTCCACCGTCACCGGCGCCTCACCCGAGAAGTGGACGCGCATGAAGAACAGTCCCGTGTCCCGGTCGCCGAACTGCTGGCTGTCCTCGATGTTGCAGCCGGTCATGAAGAGGTAGCTCGACACGGCGTGCACGATGCCCTGTTTGTCGGGGCAGGAGAGGGTGAGGACGTACTGCTCGGCGGGGGCCGCGGCTGGGCTGGACTGCTCGTTCATGCCGGACAGGGTCCCATATCCACCCGGAACCGCCGACTCCCGTCCGCCACCCGGAACGCATCGGCCGAAACGTTCGGCCGCTACGCCGAACGCGTCAGTATCCGCAGTACCTCCAGCGTGCGCGGCGGGACGTCCGGCTCCTCGCCGTCGCTCACCGCGAGGCGTACGTGGGCGTCCCGGGCCGCCCGGACCGCCTCCGGCCAGCCGGCGTGGTCGAGGTAGGCCGAGACGGGTGCGTCCGGGCCGACCTGGTGCATGATCCGCAGGACGCGGAGTACGGCGGTGTCGACGAGGGCGGCTTCCTGGGAGTCCCGGAAGATCGTGCCGACGTATTTCTCGGCGGACCAGCTGTCCAGCCAGGTGTCCTCGACGAGGCGGTACACGGCGTCGGTGACGTCCCCGTACCCGTCGACGCCGGCCAGCCAGACGTCCCGCTGGAACGCCGGATCGGAGAGCATGTGCAGCGCGGAGCGCACATTGCTGCGCCAGCGCCACCAGGGCATGTCGTTGAGTGGCATGCCGCCCATGGTGGGGGAGCGACGGCCGCGACGGGAAGAGTCTTCCGAACCTTGCACGGTCATCGATCGTACGGTCCCTGTGAAAATGAGATCAACGCCCCCCGCAATTCACCTCCCCGTCACCACCTGTTGACCAAGGGTCACATCCGGGTTGGCTGTGTGACGGAATCGTGCATGTCCATGACCGGCAGGCGACGCACCCGCAGCACCTTCCGCACCAACCTCCCCAGGTCCATGAGCGTGAGATCCCTGAGCGCGCTGGCCGTGTGCGCGGCGCTCGCCGCCGGCTGTGGGGTCGTACCCGGCAGCTCGGCCGACACCGAGAACGGCGAGATCACCGTCATGACCTGGGCGCCGGAGGGAACCGACGCCACCAACAAGCCCGGCATGCCGGCCATGGCACAGGCGTACGCGCGCTGGATCAACTCCACGGGTGGCCTGAACGGGCACAAGCTCAAGATCCTGACCTGCAACGACCACAACGACCGGGTGACCGCCGTGAAGTGCGCCCGGCGCGCCGCCGACGAGGACGTGGTCGCGGTCGTCGGCTCCTACAGCCAGTTCGGCGACGACTTCCTGGGCCCGCTGGCCTCCGCCGGAATTCCCTACATCGGCGGCTACGGCGTCACCAACGACGAGTTCACCAACCCGATGTCCTACCCCGTCAACGGCGGCTCGCCCGCCCTCCTGGCCGGCCTCGGCAAGGAACTCGCCGCCGTCTGCGGTCCCGTCGCCCTGATCCGCCCCGACACCATCGCGGGCGACCAGCTGCCGCAGCTCCTCGACTCCGGTCTGCAGGCGGGCGGCCACGCCCCGGCGCTGGACCAGCTGGCCGCCGAGGACGCCACCGAGTACGGGGCGCACACGAAGCTCGCCCTGGAACGGACGACGGACACGGAGAGCGAGAAGAAGGGCTGTGTGGTGCCGGCGCTCGGCGACCGCACCAACACCTTCATGGACTCCTTCCGGCGCGACCGCGAGGACTATCCGGACGTGCGCACCGCGACCGTCCTCGGCAGCGTCGACCAGACGGTGATCAACGCGACCGGCGGCAGGACGGGCCCGTACGAGGACTCGTACATCACCGGCTGGTACCCGGTGGCCGGTGACGCCCGCTGGGACGAGATGAGGAAGGTCATCAACGAAGAGGCCTTCGGCGACAACCGCATCGACCCGCAGGACGCGGGTGTGCAGACCACCTGGATCGCGTACACCGTCCTGAAGGCGGTCGTCGAGTCGCTGGACGGGCGCGAGGTGTCCTCGACCAGCGTGCGGCGGGCCCTCGACGACGGCCTGCGCGTCACCACCGGCGGTCTCACGCCGACGCTGCGCTGGCGCTTCGAGGACCTGCTCTCGGTGATCGGGTTCCCGCGTCTGGTCAACGCGCAGGTGACCCTCCAGGTCGTCCGCGAGGGCCGGCTCGTCGCCGCCCGCAAGGGCTTCATCAACACGACGAAGCTGCTGGAGAGCGCGAAGCACTGACGTGCGGTCCCCCCTCTCGGAGGGACCGCGCCGGATCGGAGCCGGACCAGAACCGGGCCGGACGCGGATCAGAACCGGGTCAGAGCTGGGTGGACTGGCGCTCCGTCAGGCCGTACGTCTTCGCGATCGTGTTCCACAGCTCGGCCGCCCTGGACTTCTGCTCGGTGGCGATGCCGCTCTGCTGGTTGCCCTTCTGCGTCTGGCCCGTCGAACGGGCCTGGCCCCCCTTGCAGCCCTTCTTGCCCGCCGTCTGGTCGGCCCAGGCCGCGTAGTGGTTGTCGGCCGCCTGGGACGCCTGCCAGGCCTTGGTGAGGGCGTCGCTCAGCGCGGCGTACTCGGGGAGCTTGTCGACGGCCAGCGTGGAGAGCCGGGTGACCAGCTCGCCGCGCTGCTGGGCCGCGCCGCGCAGGTCCGCGGCGGCCTGGCCGAGGTTGTCGCACGACTTGACGTCCGACACGGCCTTGATCACCGCGTCGCGGCTGTTGTTGCTGTCGGCGAGCAGCTTGTCCAGTTCGACGGCCTGCGCCTTGGCGGGGTCGGCGGCCGGTGCCCCGGACTCCTCCGGCGTGGCCGAGGTCGCCGCGACCGTCTTGTTGCCCGCGTCCTTGTCGGTGTCCCCGCCCCCGCCGCTCAGCATGGCACCGGCCCCGATCCCGAGCACCACGATGCCGACCCCGAGGGCCGCGATGACGGCCACCCGCGATCGCCGGCCCCCGCCGTCCCGCTCCTCGTCCATGTCGTCGGCAGCCTGGAAGCCGTACGGGGCCTGCTGGGCGGCGTACGGAGCCTGCCGGCCGTAGGGCCCGGGGGCGGGCTGCTGGTGCTGCTGGGCGGGGATGCGGGGCATCTGCTGGGTGGCGCCGGCCGGCGCCTCGGCGCCCGGTCCGCTGCGGAAGAGGTTGTCGAAGTCGGAGGGCGGCTGGCGGTCGTCCGTGCCGCCCGGGGGTGTGCCGTACGGCCCTCCGGGCACGGGCGGGATGTACTGGGTGGCGTCGGCTTCGGAACCGCCGGGGGCCGCCTGCGGTACGCGGCCCAGGTACGTGGTCGCCTCGGCGGACATCTCGGGCGGCAGCGCGCCGGGACCCACCGGCGGCAGGAACTGCGTCGCCGCCTCGTTGACGTGCGGGGGCGCGGGGGTGTGCGCCGTCACCGGCGGGAGGTACTGGGTGGCCGGCTCGGCGACGGGCCCGGGGGTGCCCGGGACGGGCGGGATGTACTGCGTCGCGTCCTCGGCCGGCGGCAGCGGGGCGCCACCGTACTGCCCGTACTGCTGGTGGGCCTGCTGCTCGTACTGCGGGGCCGCGGGCGGATACGGCGCGGACTCGGGGCCAGGGGCGGCTTGCGGTACGGAGTGGGGGGCGTCCGGGGTCGCCTGTGCGCCGTATCCGGGTTGCTGGGCCCAACCGCCGGACAAACCGGGGTCGTTGCCCCACGCCGGTGCCGACGGGGCCTGCTGCTCGGGCTGTTGCTGCGGCTGGGGCTGGAACTGGCCCTGGTCACCCCACTGTTGCTGCTGGGCGTCGGGCGGCGTCGGCCAGCCCTCGGCCGCCTGAGGCTGGGGATGGGCCTGGGGCTGGGGCTGGGGCTGGGGCTGGGGCTGGTATTGGTACTGGCCCGGGTCCTGCTCCTGGTCCTGGTTCGTGTCCGGGCCCCACGGCAGTCCCCAGGCCTGACCGCCGGCCGGGTTCGGGGCAGGGGCCGGGGGCGCCGCCGGAGCCGGTCGGCCGCCACTGCCCCCCGTCATACCCGGCAGCAGCGGTTCGCCGCCGTCGGAGGGCAGCACGATGCCTTCGCGCGCCACGCGCTGCGAGGGCTCCTCGCCCTGTCCACTCTGCGTCACCGGCACTCCTGCTGATGGGGGGACCTTCGGAATCGTCAGTTAAAGCTACCGGGTTCCCGGAATCCGATTGACGAAGCACAGGACCGGACCACTCCCCCACCAGCATCTCAGCGCCCCGCTGTGTCTCCCGTCACGCCGCCGCCCGCAGGTCCACCCGCGCCCCGAACTCCCGGACCACCGGTTCGTCGCGGTACGGCTCCATGCGCAGCTGCAGGTCCTCCAGATACTCGGCACCCCGGTTGGAGCGCAGGGTGCCGAGGAGTTCCACCGCGCGCAGGCCCGTGTGGCAGGCCTCCTCCACCTCGCGCTGCTGGACCTGCGCCGTGGCCAGCAGGACCAGCCCGATGGCCCGGCGCCGCGCCCGCGTCTCCGGGTGGCCGTCCAGGGACTCCTGCGCGCACCGCGCCGCCGCCTCGGCCTGGCCGAGGTCCCGGTGGCAGTGCGCCAGCTCGTCGGCCAGGTAGGCCCCGTCGAAGTGCGCGATCCACGCCGGGTCGTCCCCGGACTCCGGATCGGCCGCCTCCAGGGCGTTGACCGCGCGCCCGGACGCCAGCTGCGCCGCCCGCGCGTCGCCCATCAGGGCGTGCCCCCGGGCCTCGGCCGCGTAGAACATCGCCTCCGCGCGCGGGGTGACCCGGCCGCGCGCCCCCTCCTGCGCCGCCCGCGCCAACTGCGCGATCTCCCGCGGGTTTCCGAGCTGCGCGGCGAGATGGCTCATGGAGGCGGCGAGTACGTATCCCCCGTACCCCCGGTCCCCGGCCGCCTGGGCGAGCCGGAGTGCCTGGATGTAGTAGCGCTGGGCAAGACCGGGCTGGCCGGTGTCGACGGCCATGTACCCGGCGAGTTCGGTCAGCCGCGCGACGGCGGCGAAGAGGTCGCGCCCGACCGCCTCCCGGTACGAGCCCGCCAGCAGCCCGGAGACGACGCTGTTGAGGTAGTGCACGACGACCGGACGCACATGCCCGCTGCCGTACTGGTGGTCCAGGTCCGTGAGCGCCTGCGTCATCGCGCGCACCGCCGCCACGTCCGACGGCCCCACGCGGGGACCCGCCTGGCGCGCCACCTGGGAGTCGGGGGACGAGATCAGCCAGTCGCGGCTGGGCTCCACGAGCGCCGACGCGGCGACGGACGAGCCGGAGAGGAAGTCACGGCGGCCCACGTCACTGCGCCACAGCTCACACACCTGCTCGATGGCGCCGAGGACGGTCGGGGAGAACTGGAGCCCGACGCCCGAGGCGAGGTTCTTGCCGTTGGCCATGCCGATCTCGTCGATCGTGACCGTACGGCCGAGTTTGCGGCCGAGGGCCTCGGCGATGATCGCGGGCGCCCGGCCCCGGGGCTGCTGTCCGCGCAGCCAACGGGCCACGGACGTCTTGTCGTACCGCAGATCGTGGCCGTGCTCCGCGCCGCACATGTTGACCCGGCGGGCGAGCCCGGCGTTCGAGCAGCCCGCTTCCTGGATGAGCGCCTGCAACCGTTCGTTCGGCTGCCGCGCGACGAGAGGCCTTGCGGCCATGGCGTACCCCCTGTGGCTGCGGTGCCGTGCCCACGCACCGAGTTGATGTGTCTTCCGTGCCCGGAACCCCTTCCGTACGCGTCCTGACAGCGGACGAGTACGGCGAAAAGATCCGGCCTTGAAGATCAATGCCCCGCAGACATGCCGACAATGCGAAGCATGTGAGGATTGCCGGGGTAAAGGCGGATGCCCAGCCCCTCCCCTGCCTACCCAGCCCCGCCCCGGATCCTCCCGCGCGCCCCCGCACATGCATCCATGCGCCCCAGACGCGGAATCGATGCTCCTCCCCCGCGCATGTGACATGCGTAACTCGTGATTCCCACTAGAGTTGTCCTCATCGTGGAAGAGACCATCGCGGGCCCTGATGCTGCCCAAATCCCCAAGCAACGCGGCGAATCCCTCTTGGAATCCGCCGTCCGTTACGCCGAAGAACGCCACTGGGACGTGTTTCCCGGTACGTGGCTGGAAGCAGTCGACGGGGTGGAGCGCTGCTCCTGCGGCGACACCGCGTGCGCCCTGCCCGGCGCACACCCGACACGGCCCGACTGGCTGACGCAGGCCACGGGCAGTGCGACCGTCGCGCGCCGGCTGTGGACCGACCGGCCGACGGCGTCGATCCTGCTGCCGACCGGCCATACGTTCGATGCGATCGATGTGCCCGAGACGGCCGGGTTCCTCGCGCTGGCGCGCATGGAGCGGATGGAACTGACCCTCGGGCCGGTGATGTTGACGCCGGATCGACGGATGCGGTTCTTCGTGCTGCCGGGGGCCTCGGCGAAGGTGCCCGATCTTGTACGCAAGTTGGGCTGGTCGCCGGCTTCGCTGGATCTGGTCGCGCTGGGCGAGGGTGCGTATGTGGCCGCGCCGCCCACCCGGTACGCGTCCCGGGGGGCTGTGCAGTGGGCCTGTCGGCCTACGCCCGCGAATCGGTGGCTGCCCGATGCGGAGGAGTTGATCTCGCCACTCGCTTACGCGTGCGGGCGGGATCGGTGACTTCGCGGTTCGGGGCGCCCGGTTCGGTTGCGCGGCGACCGCGGGTCCGTTGTGGCGCGGTCGCAGATCGGATACAGCCCCGCGCCCCTGAAGGCCCGCTGTCACCGTCGGCGGAAGTCCGCTCCCCCGACCTGCCAAAAACGAGGGACTCTCACCTAGGGTCTCTCGCATGGTCAATGGTGCTGCCGTGCGGGTGCAGGGGCTCTGGAAGCGGTTCGGGCAGCAGGTCGCTGTCGCCGGGATCGATCTGGAGTTGCCTGCGGGGAAGTTCGTCGGGCTGGTCGGGCCGAACGGGGCCGGGAAGACCACCACGCTCTCGATGGTGACCGGGCTGCTGCGGCCCGACCAGGGCACCGTGGAGGTCGTGGGACACGACGTGTGGCGCGACCCGGTCGAGGTCAAGGCGCGGATCGGGGTGCTGCCCGAAGGACTTCGGCTATTCGAACGGCTGTCCGGGCGTGAACTCCTCGCCTATTCAGGGCGGTTGCGCGGGCTGCCCGGCGTCGAGGTCGACAAGCGGGCCGCCCAGCTGCTCGACGTCCTCGACCTGGCCGGCGCCCAGCACAAGCTCGTCGTCGACTACTCGACCGGCATGCGCAAGAAGATCGGTCTGGCCGCCGCTCTCCTCCACAATCCCGAAGTCCTGTTCCTCGACGAGCCGTTCGAGGGCGTGGACCCGGTGTCGGCGCAGATCATCCGGGGTGTGCTGGAGCGGTACACGGCCTCCGGCGCCACCGTCATCTTCTCCTCCCACGTCATGGAGCTGGTCGAGTCGCTGTGCGACTGGGTCGCCGTGATGGCGGCGGGGCGGATCCGGGCGCACGGCACGCTGGCCGAGGTGCGGGGCGACGCGCCCTCGCTCCAGCAGGCGTTCCTCGAACTCGTCGGCGCGGGCGGACGCGACCACGGGTCCCACCTCGACTGGCTGGGCGGCGGCGCCCGGTGACGGGCGAAGGGTCGGTCACGGCCGTCGTCGTACGGCTGAAGGTGTCGCTGCTGCGCAACGGGCTGCGGCAGTCCGCGGGGCGGCGGGCCGCGTACCTCTCCTCCGTCGTCGTCGTGCTGTTGATCGCCGCGCTCCAGTTCCTCGGGCTGCTCGCCCTGCGCGGCAACGCGCACGCCGCGTCCGTCACCGTCCTGCTGCTCGCGGTCATGGCGGTGGGCTGGGCCTTCATGCCGCTGTTCTTTCCCAGCGGGGACGAGACCCTCGACCCGACCCGGCTGGTGATGCTCCCGCTGCGCCCCCGGCCGCTGGTCCGGGCACTGCTCGTGGCCTCGCTCGTCGGTATCGGGCCGCTGTTCACGCTGTCCCTGCTCGTCGGGTCGGTGATCGCGCTGGCGCGCGGCGGGGCGGCGTTCGCCGTGTCGCTCGTCGCCGTCCCCCTCGCGCTGCTGGTGTGCGTGGCGCTCGCGCGGGCCGTGGCCGTCGCCAACGTCCGGCTGCTCAGCAGCCGCAAGGGGCGCGATCTCGCCGTACTCAGCGGGCTGGTCGTCGCGGTCGGGGCTCAGCTCGTCAACTTCGGTATGCAGCAGCTCGGTTCGGCGGGGCTCGGCCAACTCGACCCGGCCGCCGATGTGCTGGCGTGGGTGCCGCCCGCTTCCGCCCTCGGGGCGGTGGACTCGGTGAGCGAGGGCTCGTACGGGGTCGCACTCGCCCAACTGGCTCTCAGTGCACTGGCGTTGGTGCTGCTGCTGGCGGTCTGGTCGCGGACCCTCACCCGGCTGATGACCTCTCCGGACGGCTCCACGCTCCAGGCCGCCGAGCCGGCCGCCAAGCGGGAGCGGGCGTCCGGCGGGCTCGCGCGGCTGCTGCCGGGCGGGCGTACCGGGACCGTCATGGAACGGAGCCTGCGCTATGCGTGGCGGGACCCCAAGACCAAGGCCGCGTGGGTGACCTCGCTCGCGATCGGGCTGATCGTGCCGGTGTTCAACGCGTTGCAGGGCACCGGGTCGGTCTACTTCGCCTGCTTCGCGGCCGGGATGCTCGGCATCCAGATGTACAACCAGTTCGGCCAGGACACCTCCGCCTTCTGGATGGTCGCGACGACGATCTCGTCCACCCGGGACGCGTACGCCGAACTACTCGGCCGGGCCCTGGCGTTGCTGCTGATCAGCCTGCCGTACGCCGCCCTGGTGGTCGTTCTCACCACCGCGCTGCTCGACGACTGGGCCACCCTGCCGCAGGCGCTCGGGCTGTCCCTCGCGCTGCTGGGGGCGATGCTGGCGGCCGGGGCCTGGTCGTCGGCCCGGTACCCGTACTCCATCCCGCAGGAGGGCTACAAGAACGTCGCCCCCGGTCAGTCCGGGCTCGCCACGGTCGCCATTCTGGGCGGCATGGTCGGGGCGGCCCTGCTGTGCGCCCCCGTCATCGCCCTCACGATCTGGCTGAGCGTCGATTCGGGCGGCGACCGGTGGACCTGGCTGCTGCTGCCCGTCGGCGCCGGCTACGGCGCCCTGCTCGTACTCCTCGGACTGCGGCTCTCCGCCCCGCGCACGGCTCGGCGGCTGCCGGAGATCCTGGCGGCGGTCAGCAGGGGCTGAACCCGCCGGGGCCTCCACTCGCGCACGGGCCGAACTTGCCTATGGCATAAGGGGTTTGAGCCGCGAATCAGGGGGATTGACGGGGTGACGATAGCTTTCAGGGGGGAGCCTGCGCATGGCCAGATGGTTCGGCAGATCCAAGTCCAGGAGCTACGACAAGCCCGGGGCCGCGGCGGAGTCCGAACACCTCGAACCTCTCGGTGTCTCCGACGACCTGCGGCAGGCGTACGGCCGCACCGGCGACCCGAAGCTGCTGCGCGGCTCGCTCCAGGCCGCCGAGCTGGCCGTGGAGGTCTACCCGGTCAACGACATCCGCCACGCCGCCGCCCTCTCCTCACTGTGCGTGCTGCACCGGCTGAGCTGGGAACGCGACCGGTCCGCCGCCGACCTGGTCAAGGCCGTCGACTACGGGCGGCAGGCCGTCGACAAGTCCCCGCCCGGCGACACGGAACTCCCCCGGCACATGGCCTCGTTGGCCAGCGCCCTCCAGGAGGTCCACGACAGCACCGAGGACGAGGAGGCGATCGACGAGGCCATCGCCCTGTACCGCGGCTGCCTGGACCTCCTGCCGAGGGGCAGCACCAGGCTGGGCGAGCAGCGCGTCGACCAGGAGTCGAACCTCGCCAACTCCCTGCTCCGCAAAGGGCGCGGCAGCGGCGACGGCGACATCCTGAACGAGGCCGCCAAACACGCCCGCGCCGCGCTGCGCGACACCCCGGACGACCATCCGATGCACGCGACGCGCCTCGTCAACCTCGGCGGCACGCTCTTCGGGCTCGTGCAGACCGGCCATCACGAACACCTCAGCGCTGCGGAGGACATGTACGCGCGCGGACTGGGGGAACTCCCCGTCGGCCACCCTCTGCGCGCCCGCGTGGAACAGGAGCTCGGCGTCATCCGGGGCCTGCGCAGACAGTTCGGGGTCTGACCGCGATGCCGGACCAGTCCGATCCGGCCGGTCGGGCCGATGATCCCGATCAGTCGGTCCTGGAGCGGATCCTCGCCGGCGACCGCGGCCCCGGGCTCGCCGCCGGGCTTCGGGAGCCGACCCAGCGGGCGGCGGTCGCCGCCGTGCCGCACTATCTCAACGACGTCGAGTCGGCGGCCTGTTGACCGGTCGGTGGCGACTTCCGGCTGGGATACTGCGCGCATGGCGGACGCCCCGAAGATCAACGAAGTACGGCTCGGTGACAACGGCGTGCTGGAGTTCTACGACGGCACGGCGTGGGTCCTGTACCCGGACGTGCCCGATGACGACGGGCCTCCCCAGGCGCTGACCAAGGACTCCCCCACGTCCGAGGACTGGCCGCAGTGACCACGGAACCGCCGCCCGGCTCGTCCGGGCCGGGTGTCGGCACGCCCTTCGACGCCCTTCCCTCCCCGCTCGACGCCGTGCCCGAACCGCGGGCCGCCGCACGGTGGATGATCGCCTCGTTCGGTGCCGTCGGGTCGCGCTCGTCGGCGGTGGGCCGCTGGTCGCCGTCGGGAAGGTGCACGGGCTCGGCGAGGCGCTGGTCGCCGGCGGTGCGCCGGCCGTCGCGCTCGCCGGGGTCTGCCTCGCCGTCTGGCAGGTCAGCCGGGTGCTCGTGCCGCCGATCACCACGACGGCGACCCTCGGCACATCGGCAGCATGCGGCCTGCGCGAACGGGTCGACGCCTCGCCCGGGACTTCTTCGGCTCCGCCGCCACCGGCGTCGACGACCTGCTGCGTCACCGTGCCGTCGCCGTGAGCATCCACCGCGCGCTCGCGGCCGAGACCGACCCGCACCGCCGCGCGCAGTTGCGCGGGCATCCGGACCGGGCGAAGGCCGACATCGCCCGCACGGATCCCTTCGTACGCCGGCTGCTCGCCATGGCGCACGTCCGGCAGATCCGGGCGGCCTTCCACGAGGCCCGCCGCTGGTGCCTGCTCACGGTGGCCCTCGTAGCGGCCGGGGCGGTCGGCTTCCTGACGGTGACGGGTGGGGGCGGCAAGGGCTGAGGCCCGCGCCCCTGGCCGCCGATCCGGACTCGGCGAAGCCGGGTGCGCACCGCGCGCCGACAGCGGCGCGGGGCTGTATCCGCGGCTCCGTCGCGGGGCACGACCAGCCCCCACCGGCCTGCGGGCACACCAGGCCGGGGAGCGCACCGCGCACCGACAGGGGCACGGGGCTGTGCCCGATCTGCGGCTCCGCCGGGCCGCGACCAGCCCCCACCGGCCCGCGGGCACGGAACCAACTGTCCCGGAACAGCCCACCCTGCGGAGCGCTAACCCGTCAGTACGCCCTCCAGGAACGGTTCGATGGCCGCGCGCCAGGCCTCCGGCTGGTCGTAGTGCACGAGATGGCCGGCGTCGGCCACCTCCGCGTACTCGCCCCTCGGCAGGACGCGGACCATCTCCTGCGCCTCCGCCCGGCCCAGCTCGCCGTCCAGGCCGCGCACGACCAGCGTGGGGCACTGGACCTGCGTCAGCTCCTCCCAGTGCGCGTCGAACACCCAGGTCTCGCGGGTCTTGAGCATCTGCTCCGGTTCGAAGACGGGGCGCCAGCCGTCGGGGGCCTCCTGCATCACCTCGGCGTAGAACTCGCCACGCGAGGGGCTGGGCCGCTCCACCCAGGGGTCGTCCTCGCCGAACCACTTGCGTACGTCGGCGAGAGTGGCGAAGGGGGCGGGCCAGGCCTTGAACCAGTCCTCCCACTCGCGCTGGGAGGCCGCGCCCAGCGCCGACGCCCGCATGTCACAGATGATCAGGCCGTGCACCAGGTCGGGGCGTTTCGCGGCGAGCTGCCAGGCGGTCAGGGCGCCCATGGCGTGGCCTATGAGGACGACCGGGCCGAGGCCGAGCTGCTCGATCGCCGCCTCGGCGTCCTCGACGTACGCCTCGCGGGTGTAGTTGTCGCCGGGCGGACGGTCGCTCTGGCCGTGGCCCCGCTGGTCGAGTGCGACGGCCCGGTGCCGCTCGCCCAGCCAGCGGGCGGCGGACGCCCAGTGCGAGGCACGGCCCATGAGCCCGTGCAGTAACAGCACGCCCGGTGCCCGGTCGGGTGCTCCGGCCCGGGCCTCTTCCTCACCCGTCTTGGGAGGGTCGGCGAACTCCCAGGCGGCAAGGCGTACGCCGCCCGCTCCGGTCACGTCGATACGCCGCGCCATAGGTCCTGGCACCCCCCTAGCTATCGAAGTTTCCTCTGCCGATCGTCTGCCGATCGCTGGACCGCAGGATCACAGATTATCGAATGACTATTCGAAAATGCGGTCTCCGGCCGCAACACCCCTCGTACGAGTGACACCGCTCAGGGAATGATCCGCGTGGCCGGGGGGAGATCTTCTGCGGGAGGCGGACCGCTCGGGGAAAACGGTCCGTAGGGGATGACCCTGGGAGCTCGGGGCTCCGGGTCAGCACAGGGGAGGACAGGCCCCGGCGCCACTTGGCGCCGGGGCCCTCTTCCTGTCCGCGGCACATCCGCACGCTCCCCCTCCCCGCCGGGCGACACCGCTGCCGAACCCGGCCAAGAGCCCTCAAGTCATATGCCCTCGCGACAGCGTGGCACGCGAAACGGCCGAGCGCTGCGATTCCGCACACTGAATCTGGATTGGCGCCCCGGAACGGCACGGATCCCGGGACCCGGCAAGTTCCTCCACGGTCACAGGAGTTGACGGTGCGGCGACCGGCGCCGCGCTGGGGGCCCGGTCAGCGCTTCGCCACGAACACGTGCGAGGCCACGTCCGCCTCCAGCTCGGCCGCCTCGCCGCCGCTGCCGACCAGCACCCCGCCGGCCGCCTCCGTCACGCTCACCACCGAACCGGGCTGCACACCCGCGCGGCGCAGCGTGTACATCAGCTGCGCGTCCGTCTGGATGGGCTCGCCGATCCGGCGTACGACGACCGTCTTGCCGTCCACACCCGGGTCGAGGTCGGCCAGCGAGACCATGCCCTCGTCGAGGAAGGGGTCCGCGCCGTCCTTCTCGCCCAGCTCCTCCAGGCCCGGGATCGGGTTGCCGTAGGGCGACTCGGTGGGGTGGCGCAGCAGTTCGAGAACGCGGCGCTCCACGGCCTCGCTCATCACGTGCTCCCAGCGACACGCCTCCGCGTGGACCTGCTCCCACTCCAGGCCGATCACATCGACGAGCAGACACTCCGCGAGGCGGTGCTTGCGCATGACGCGGGTGGCGAGGCGGCGGCCCTCGTCCGTGAGTTCCAGGTGCCGGTCGCTGGCGACCGCCACCAGACCGTCGCGCTCCATCCGGGCCACGGTCTGGCTGACCGTCGGGCCGCTCTGGTCCAGCCGCTCGGCGATCCGGGCGCGCATGGGGACCACACCTTCCTCCTCCAGCTCGAGGATGGTGCGGAGATACATCTCCGTCGTATCGATCAGTCCGGACATTCGTGCCCCTTGATGAGATGTGCCGGAGGCTCGACGGCTCCGGCGCGTGCGCTGGCCCTGGCTTCAATTCTGACGCATACCACTGACAACCGTGCCCTTGCGGGGGAACCACACGGTTACAGATCCTCGCGGCCGGGTAGACAGCACGTTTCACCGAGGGTACGGCGGCGGACGCGGGAACGGGCGGTCGCGCTGTTGACAGGGCAGTGGTCCAGACCTCACGGTGATCGCGACGCGGACCGGAACGCCGGTCCGGTACGCCGATCCCCCGAAGGACGAAGGGCATACCGATGAGCGACAGCGAGTTGGCCGGGCGGTTCCTCGACGCCGCGATCGGGCTGTTGGAGCGGGTGCGCGACGAGGAGGCGGACGCCGTGACGGCCGCGGGCACACTCATCGCCGACACCGTGGCGGCCGAGGGGCGCCTGTTCGCCTTCGGCGCCGGGCACTCCTCGCTCGCCGCGCAGGATCTCGTCTACCGCGCGGGCGGCCTCGCCCTGATGAACCTGCTGGCCGTCCCCGGCGTCGTCGGCGTCGACGTCATGCCGGCCACGCTGGGCTCCGCCCTAGAGCGCGTCGAGGGGTTGGCCACGGCCGTCCTGGACACGTCACCGCTGCGCGCCGGGGACGTACTCGTGATCATCTCCCTCTCCGGCCGCAACGCCCTCCCGGTGGAGATGGCACTGCACGCGCGTGCCCTCGGTGTACGGGTCATCGGCGTGACCTCGGTGGCGTACGCGACGGAGACGACGCCCCGGAACGCCTCCGGCACGTTCCTCAAGGACCACTGCGACGTCGTACTGGACTCGAAGATCGCTCCCGGCGACGCCGAACTCACCCTCGACACCATCCCGGCGCCCTTCGCCCCCGCCTCCACGGTCGTCACGTCGGCCCTGCTCCAGTCGGTCATAGCGACGGCGGCGGGCATCCTGGCGGAACGGGGCGTCGAGCCCCCGCTGCTGCGCTCCGGCAACGTGGACGGCGGCCACGACTGGAACGCCCGCATCCTGAAGCAGTACGGCGACCGGATCTTCTACCAGCGCTGAGCCGACCGGTCGGCGGTCGGCTCAGCGCGTTGGCGGCTACCTGCCGAACCCGGCCAGGTCCAGGGCCGTCGCGATGCGGGCGGCCACGTCCTCCGCGTACATCGCGTCCGTGCGCTCGAACTGGCTGCGTCCGGCGCCCCGCAGGAACGTCACGACGCCCAGGGTGCGCCCCCGGCTGCGCAGCACCGCGCACAGCGCGTGGACCGAGTCGGGCGGCCACCGGCGCTGGACGGCCCACTCGTGGGCCTGCTCGGCGGCGTACGACCCGGCGCTCGCCCGCACGGAGCCGACCCGCTCGACGCACTGCACGGCCGGGTGCCCGTCGCCGTAGCCCACCGGCAGTCCGGCCTGGCCGGCGAGAACGCTGGGCCCCGGCGCCCCGGAGGGCGTGGCGGCGGCACGGACCAGCCGTACCGGCCCGTCCCCGTCGTCCGCCGTACCGTCGGCCGCCTCGCCGCCGATGACGGCGATCCGGTCGATCAGCGCGTGGTCGGCGAAGCCCGCCAGGGCGAAGTCCAGGTGCACGGTCGCCGCCTCGGCGGGATCCTCGCACTCGGCGGAGGCCCGTGCGGCGCGGTGCAGCTGGTGGGCGCGGAACCGCAGCTGGGCCGCCTCCTGCTCGACCTGTTTGCTCTCGGTGATGTCCTGGAACAGCCACCCCACACCGAGGGGAACCGGCTCCTCGGTGAGCGGCGAGGCCAGCCTCAGGAACCCGCTCCGCCAGCAGCGCCGCTTCTCGCCCTCGGGCGTCCGCACGCTCACCCACATCTCGGCGGGCGCGGGCGGCGCGCCCTCGGCGAGCACGTGCGTCAGCGCGCTCTCCAGCTCCTCGACACCCTGCGCGAGCAGCTCCCCGAGGGGCCGCCCGAGCACGGCGGTACGGCCGGTGCCCAGCGAGCGGGCGGCGTGCGCGTTGACGACGGCGGGGCGAAGATCGGCGTCGACGAGCACGACACCCCAGCTGGCGTCCTCGAACAGGGCCTCGCTCAGCGCGATCGACCGCTCCAGATCAATCTGGGCGTGCACTTCGCTGAAGGCGCAGTACAGCCCGGCGGGCTTGCCGTCGGGCCCGCGCACGGCGGCCGACTGGGTCCGGACGAGCACCCGCCCGCCGTCCTTGGTCAGCAGCGCGAACTCGTGCACCTGGCGCCCCGGGGCGTGCATCGCGGACAGCAGCCGCCCCTCGATCTCCTCGGCGTCGGCCTTGCGTACGGCCCATCCGGCGAACCCGTGCCGCCCGACGGCCTCGGCGGCGGTCCACCCGAGAATGCGCTCGGCCTCCCGGTTCCAGTGGGTGACCACGCCGTCCACGTCGAAGGCGCACAGGGCGGCGTCCATGCCGTCGAGAAGGGCGGCGAGCAGATCGAAGCCACCGCCGTCCGAGCTTTCCGGGCCGTCCCTTTCGGGCTCGTCCGGCCCCAGCTCGTCGGTGGTCCCACTACGCCGGGAAGCACTCACCTGGACCCCCTGCAGGCTGCGTCCGCACGTACTGCGCGACGGTTCGCTCACTCACCATCATTCAACTCGAACGTGACGCAGCACACATCACGTTCCCCCAAGTTCGAAGGAAATCGTTGTACGGCGGAAACTCGCCGTAGTCCGGGAACAAGCCCCTCCTGCCCCACCACCGGCGGACCAAACCGACCATCCGGAATGTCCAAGGTCTCCACGATCACGCGCCTTCATGATCCCGTGTCCGCCAGCCGCAGGTCGACCCAGAGGTCACTCCCACCGTCCAGCACATACCGCTCGACCTCCACGAACCCGTGCCCGTGCGCGAAGGAGAGCCCGTCCTCGTTGGCGGCCAGTACGACCGTCTCGATCCGGCCGGCCCCCAGCTCCCGGGCGAGCGCGAGCCCCCGCCCGTACATCTCGGCCCCGAACCCACGCCGCCGAAAACCGGGCAGCACGCGCGCGATGACGGTCGCCACGGCCTCGTCACCCTGACCGGCGGGTGGCCGAACGGTGGAACATCCCACGAGGGTGTCACCGAGATACGCGACCTCCAGCCGGAACCGCGCGCCGCGTTCGCGCACGTCGTCGAGGGACATGGCGGCAGGCGGGACGATCAGGTTGTGGACGTGCCGCCAGTCCCGAAGCGCAACCTCGTCCGCATGACTCACGGGGACGAAACGAAGATCAGACACGGCGCCAGGAAATCGCACGCTCCGGGAGGTCGTCAACGGAGTAGTACCGTGCCGATCATGGCGGACTGGGACATACGGCCGGCGTCGACGACGGACGTCGAGGCGGTGGCGGAGCTGCGGGCCGTGGTGATGCGGGCGGATCTGGAGCGGCTCGGGCGGTACGACGAGCAGCGCGTCCGGCAGCGGTTCCGGGACGGGTTCGGGGCGGCCCACACCTGGGTGATCGAGGTGGGCGGCGAGTTCGCGGGCTGCGTGGCACTGCGCCCGGCCGAGGACTGCTGCTGGCTGGAACACTTCTACCTCGACCCGAGGTTTCAGGGCAGCGGCATCGGTTCGGGTGTGCTGCGCGAACTGCTGGAGCGGTGTGACAGCGAGGGTGTGCTCGTCCGGCTGGACGTCCTCCAGGGCAGCCCGGCCCGACGGCTGTACGAGCGGCACGGATTCACGGTCGAGCACGAGGACCCGGTGGACGTGTTCATGGTGCGCACGCCGGCTGAATGAGCGCCGACGGGGGCTGGTCCGGGGCGCGGGCCACAGGGACGCGCCCTCCCGCACAGAGCCCACCGCGGAACCCTCTGCGGATCCCGCCGTAGAGCCCTCTGCGGATCCCGCCGAAGAGCCCGCCGCGAACCCCTTCCAGGGCCCTTCCGGAGCCCCGACAACACGCTCCGCCCTTCGGCGCAACCAAACGGCCCGACCACATGGCGCGCATGCACAAGGACCCGGAGTGATCATCGTTCGGGTCGGTCACCGTCATCTTCGCCGACCCGCACCGTGGCAATCTCCCAGCGCCAAGGGCGACAAGCTGCCCGAAGTACCCGCCATCACGCTCGGCTTCGGCGCGGCGGCCGACGGCGCCTCCTGCCTCTCGGTCTACCAGGTCGCCACCGTGAAGGGCGTCACCGGCGTCTACCGCTCCGACGACGCCGCGAAGACCTGGCGGCGCATCAACGACGACCAGCACCAGTGGGGCTGGCTCGGCGAGGCCATCACCGGGGACCCCCGCATTCCCGGCATGGTGTACCTGGCCACCAACGGCCGGGGCATCCAGTTCGGGCAGACCGCCTGACCTGCGTCTCAGGCGTCTCTGACACCGCCGTCCCGAACTCTCCGATAAATCGGTTGATGCGCGGTCGATCGCTTCCTAGGGTGTGGCTTACACATGATGGGAGGTGATCGGGTACATGAGTGAAACCCGGACGCGTGAGGTGGCTGCGGGCTAGCGGCTCGCCACCACGTTCAATGCGGTGCCGGACCGGCGTGGGCGACTGACACGCAGCCGGCCGAATCCAACGCAGTCACCCGACCCGCGAGCTCGCCGGTACGTCCGGCCGGCCCCTCGTCCAGAGGGACCGAGCTCGCGGGTCGTCTGCGTCAGGCCTCGGGTTCCACGTCCCCAGGTTTCTCAGGTCCTCAGGGTGCGCTTGACGAGTTCGTACGCCGGGAGCATCGCCTCGTGCTCCTCGTCGTCCAGACCTCCGAGGTGTACGACGACCGGTCCGCGCGGGGTCGTGACGGCGAGGGCGCGCTCGGTCTTCGCCGCGTCGTCGAACTCGGTCTTGTACACGTACTTCACCTCGACGCCGGTGAGGGTGCCCGCCTTGAACGTGCCGTACCGCGCCTTGCTCGCGCCGGTCTCGGCGGCCATGAAGGCCTCCAGCACTGTGCGGGCGTCGTCGGCGCCCGGGTCTCCGGTCCAGACGCGCAGATAGCCGATGTGGCCGGCGGGCTTGGCATCCACCTCGCACACGAGGGCGACCGGGCCCTGACGCGGCGGCTCGTCGACGGCTTCCGCCGTCCAGTCCTCGGCTGTGTCGAACGTGACGGGAAGTTCGCAGGCCGAGCCGACGGCTCCGATGCTGCCGCCGCTCTTGGCGCCCACCCCGGCCGCCGTCACCGAGGCGCTCGCGGTCGCGGTCGTCTTCGCGTCGTCGTCCGCTGCCTCCGAGCAGCCCGCCAGTGAGCCCGCCAGTGCCGCCACCAGCAGCGTCACCTGGACCAGCCCGTGCCGTCCGTTTCCCGCCCCGACCAGCATGTGCCGTGTCTCCCCTCGTTCGAGCGGGTCACATTATCGGAGCGGGTGACGGTCCGTCGTCCTCGGTCGGGGCAGCCCGACCGGGTGCCGGCCTCAGCGCGCGATGCCCTGGTACCCCTCGATCTCCCGCGGGTTCCGCGTCCCCGGGCCGATGTAGCGGGCCGACGGGCGTACGAGCCTGCCGGTGCGCTTCTGCTCCAGGATGTGGGCGGACCAGCCGGCCGTGCGGGCGCACGTGAACATGGACGTGAACATATGGGCCGGGACCTCGGCGAAGTCCAGGACGATCGCCGCCCAGAACTCGACGTTCGTCGCCAGCACCCGGTCCGGGCGGCGGGCGTGCAGCTCCGCCAGCGCGGCCTTCTCCAGGGCCTCGGCGATCTCGAAGCGCGGGGCGCCCAGCTCACGGGCCGTGCGGCGCAGCACACGCGCGCGTGGGTCCTCGGCCCGGTAGACGCGGTGGCCGAAGCCCATCAGGCGCTCGCCCTTGTCCAGGGCCTGTTTCACGTACGCCTCGGCGTCGCCCGTGCGTTCGATCTCCTCGATCATGCCGAGGACCCGGGAGGGCGCGCCTCCGTGCAGGGGGCCGCTCATCGCTCCGACCGCGCCCGACAGGGCCGCCGCCACGTCCGCGCCCGTCGAGGCGATCACGCGTGCCGTGAACGTGGACGCGTTCATGCCGTGCTCGGCCGCGCTCGTCCAGTAGGCGTCCACCGCGGCCACGTGCTTCGGGTCCGGTTCGCCGCGCCAGCGGATCATGAAGCGTTCGACGACGGACTGGGCCTTGTCGATCTCGCGCTGCGGGACCATGGCGTTGCCCTGACCGCGCGCCGACTGGGCGACGTACGACAGTGCCATGACGGCCGCACGGGCCAGGTCGTCGCGGGCCGTCCGCTCGTCGATGTCGAGAAGCGGACGCAGGCCCCAGACGGGGGCGAGCATCGCCAGCGCCGACTGGACGTCCACCCGGATGTCGCCGGAGTGGACCGGGATCGGGAACGGCTCCGCGGGCGGCAGGCCGGGGTTGAAGGCGCCGTCGACGAGCAGGCCCCAGACGTTGCCGAAGGAGACGTGGCCGACCAGGTCCTCGATGTCGACGCCCCGGTACCGGAGGGCGCTGCCCTCCTTGTCCGGTTCGGCGATCTCCGTCTCGAAAGCGACTACTCCCTCTAGTCCGGGTACGAAGTCGGACATCAGGCGGCTCCTCTTGATGCGTGCGACAGATGCTGGGACAGGCGTTGGCTACGAGCATTGCTACGGCTGTGCGGCTGTGCGGCCCGGGTGCGCGAGATTCCGTGTGTCCGGTTCGGTTCCACGGCCATTTCCACACTGCTCGCGGTCCGAAACGGTCACCCTGGTGATGCCCGGTTCGAGCGGTCGTTCAACCGGACGTCAACAGCACGATATCCCCGAGTGCCACCTTTGGGGACCCCCTGCGGCACTCAGTGCCACTCAGTGATGTCGCCGATACGGCAAGATGACGGTGTGACCGACCGCCGCCCCGCCATCCCCCTCGACCCCGCCTCGATGCGCAAGCAGTACCGCGCCGACGGCCTTGCCGAGGGCGAGCTGGCCGATGGTCCCATGGAGCAGTTCGCGCGCTGGTTCCGGCAGGCCGCCGACGACGCCGGGCTCATCGAGCCCAACGCCATGGTCGTCTCCACGGCCGACGCCGTCGGGCGGCCCTCCTCTCGTACCGTGCTCCTTAAGCGGTACGACGAGCAGGGCTTCGTCTTCTTCACCAACTACGGCTCCCGCAAAGGGAACGACCTCGCCGCCAATCCGTACGTCTCGCTGCTGTTCCCCTGGCTGCCGCTGGCCCGCCAGGTCGTCGTCACGGGCGTCGCCCGCCGTACGGGGCGCGACGAGACGGCCGCCTACTTCCGCACCCGGCCGCACGGCTCCCAGCTCGGCGCCTGGGCCAGTGAGCAGTCCTCGGTGATCCGCTCCCGGGACGAACTCGAGTCCTCGTACGCCGAGTTGGCCGCCCGCTATCCGGAGGGTGAGCAGGTGCCGGTGCCGCCGAACTGGGGCGGGTTCCGGGTGGCCCCGGAGACGGTGGAGTTCTGGCAGGGGCGCGAGAACCGGCTGCACGACCGGCTGCGGTACGTGGCGGAGACGGACGGGAGCTGGCGCGTGGAGCGGCTCAGCCCCTGACCGCCGGACAGCGCGGGGTCAGGGTGCCGGGCGGTCCAGGGACTCGTCCAGCAGGGTCGCCCACTGGACCACCACCCGGTCCCGGCGCCCGCCGTCGTCCGTGAGCAGGTTCGCCAGGCCGAGGCCCCGGGACATGTCCAGCAGGCCCTGGACGGTCTCCCGTACGCCGGGACGGGACTCGTCGGCGCCCAGCAGCTCCACCGCGATGCGGTGTGTCTCGCGGCCCACGCGGGCCTCCAGCTCGGTGACGCGCGGGCGCAGTTGCTCCTCGTTCGAGGCGGCCACCCAGAGGTGGAGGGCGGCGCGGAAGAGGGGACCGGTGTAGAGGTCGACCAGGGCCGCGACCACCGCGCGGCGATGGGCGGCACCCTCGGGGAAGAGGGCGCGCAGGGCGGTGGAGCGCTCCTCGGCGACGTACTCGACGGCGGCCGTGAACAGGTCCTCGCGGGTCGGGAAGTGGTGCTGGGCGGCGCCCCGGGAGACACCGGCGCGTTCGGCGACGACGGAGACCGTGGAGCCGGCCCAGCCGTGTTCGGCGAGGCAGGACACGGCGGCCTCCAGGAGACGCTGGCGGGTGGCCCGGCTGCGGTCCTGTTTGGGCTGGCGTTCCGGTTGGCGTTTCGGTTCGCGTGTCACAGCGTCCATGCCGGGTCCCGTCGTTCGAGGAAGGCTGTCATCCCCTCGCGGGCCTCGGCGGAGGCGAACAGCCGTGCCGACAGGGCGGTCAGCTCGGTGGTGTCCCGGTCGAAGATCTCCAGCACCTTAGCCGTGAGCAGCCTCTTCGTCTCCGCGAGGGCGCCCGGCGCCGCCCTGCGCAGCCCGTCGAGGATCGGCTCCAGGGCCGCGTCCACGTCCTCGGCCGCCTCCGTGAGCAGGCCGGTACGGGCGGCCTCCGCGGCGTCGAAGCGGGCGCCGGTGAGGTAGTGGCGGGCGGTGGCACGCGGGTCGAGGCGGGGCAGCAGCGGCATCGAGATGACGGCGGGCGCCACCCCGATCCGTACCTCCGTGAACGCGAACGACGTCCCCGGACCGCCGATCGCGAGATCGCAGGCGCCGAGCAGGCCGAGGCCGCCCGCGCGTACGTGGCCGGTCACCCGCGCGACCACCGGTTTCGGCAGCTCCAGCAGCTGCCGGAGCAGGCCGACGAAGGCCGCCGGGTCGGGCGGCTGCTTCAGGTCCGCGCCCGCGCAGAACGTGTTCCCGGTGTGCGTGAGGACGACCGCGCGTACGGCCGGGTCCTTGCCGCAGTCCGTGAGCGCCTCCGCCAGGTCCCGTACGAGGTGCGCGGACAGGGCGTTGCGGGTCGCGGGCGCGTCCAGGGTGAGTGTGGCGATGCCACGCGCGCGCGTGGCGGTCACTACCGGTGTCACGATTTCTCCCTCAGTCGGCGGCGCAGGATCTTGCCCGAGGCGGCCCT
The DNA here is from genome assembly GCF_054072135.1 of Streptomyces kryoterrae. NCBI lineage: Bacteria > Bacillati > Actinomycetota > Actinomycetes > Kitasatosporales > Streptomycetaceae > Streptomyces > Streptomyces kryoterrae. Next base: position 4,586,158 of record NZ_CM133358.1, read on the forward strand.
CGGTACGCCGTCGACGAAGGTGACGTGCCGGACGCGCTTGTACGGGGCGACGCGCTCGGCGACGTGCATCATGACCTCTCCTTCGGAGAGGTCGGTGGCCGACGGCTGGCGGACCACGTAGGCGTGCGGGACCTCGTTGTTGTCCTCGTTGTAGACGCCGATGACGGCCGCGTCGGCGATCCCTGGATGGGTGAGGAGCAGGGCTTCGAGTTCGGCGGGGGCCACCTGGAAGCCCTTGTACTTGATGAGTTCCTTCACCCGGTCCACGACGAACAGCCAGCCGTCGGCGTCGACGCGGCCGACGTCCCCGGTGTGCAGCCAGCCGTCGGCGTCGATCATCGCGGCCGTCGCCTCGGGGTTCTCCAGGTAGCCCTTCATCACCTGGGGGCCGCGGATGGCGATCTCGCCGGCCTCGTCGCCGTCGGCGTCCCGGTCGGGGTCGTCGAGGGAGAGGATCCGCATCTCGGTGTTCGGGAGGAGCTTGCCGACCGTCCCGGGAGGGGCGCCGCGCATGTCGGCCAGGGGGACGACGTGGGTGCCCGGGGACAGTTCCGTCATGCCGTAGGCCTGGCCGACCGGCGGCAGACCGAGCCGCTTCGAGCAGGCGGCGGCGAGCGCCGCGTCCAGGGGAGCGGCGGAGCTGATGATGTACTCCAGGGACGACAGGTCGTGGTTCGCGACCGCCGGGTGCTTGGCCAGGGCGAGGACGATCGGCGGGGCCACGAACAGGCCGGTGATGCGGTGCTTCTCGATGGCGGCGAGGAACGTGTCGAGGTCGAAACGCGGCAGGACGACGACGGCCGCGCCCTGCTTCAGGGGCATGTTCATAAGGGCGGTCAAGCCGTATATGTGGAAAAACGGCAATACGGCCAGAATGCGGTCACCCGGGGCCACCGAGACGCACTGTGCGAGCTGTTCGAGGTTCGTGGCGATCGACCGGTGCGTGAGCATCACGCCCTTGGCGATACCGGTCGTCCCGGAGGAGTACGGCAGGGCCGCCACGTCCTCGCCCGGGTCGATGCCGATCTCCGGTTCGGGCGCGGTCGAGGCGAGCATGTCGATGAGCGAGCGGTGCCCGGGCGCGCTGTCGCAGACGAAGATCTCCCGTACGCCGCCCGCCTGTTCGGCCGCCTCGCGGGCCGCCTCCAGGAGCGGTGAGACGGTGACGATCCAGCCGGCGCCCGAGTCGCGCAGCTGCTTGGCGAACTCCTCGGCGGTGGCGAGCGGATGCACGGTCGTCACGGTGGCACCCGCGCGCGTGGCGGCGTAGAAGGCGGTCGGGAAGGCGATCGTGTTCGGGCTGTGCAGGGCGAGGACATCGCCCTTGCGGACGCCCGCCTCGGCGAGTCCGGCGGCTATCCGCCGGTGGAAACGGTCCAGTTGGTCGTACGTGAGGGTGGTGCCGTCGACGCCGTCGACAAGGGCGGGCGCGTCGCCGAACTCGGCGGCCCGGCCCAACACCGCCTCGTGGATGGGGAGATCGACGGGTTCGACGTCTGCGTACTCGCTGCGGAACATGGTTCCTCCTCGCGCAAAACCGTGCCGGGTCAGTACGACTTGGGCAGGCCCAGGGTCTGGTGGGAGACGTAGTTGAGAATCATCTCCCGGCTCACCGGAGCGATACGAGCCACGCGGGCGACCGTTATCAACGAGGCGAGCCCGAACTCCCGGGTGAGGCCGTTGCCGCCGAGGGTGTGCACGGCCTGGTCGACGGCCTTCACACAGGCCTCCCCGGCCGCGTACTTGGCCATGTTGGCCGCCTCGCCCGCGCCGACGTCGTCACCGGCGTCGTAGAGCGCGGCGGCCTTCCGCATCATCAGGCGGGCGAGTTCGAGGTCGATGTGCGCCTGGGCGAGCGGGTGCGCGACGGCCTGGTGGGCGCCGATGGGCTCCTTCCAGACGGTGCGCTCCTTGGCGTACCGGACTGCCGTGTCGAGCGCGTACCGCCCGATGCCGATGGCGAACGCGGCCGTCATGATGCGTTCCGGGTTGAGCCCGGCGAAGAGCTGGAGCAGCCCGGCGTCCTCGTCGCCGACGAGCGCGCCGGCGGGCAGCCGTACGTCGTCGAGGGTCAGCTCGAACTGCTTCTCCGGGGACTCGATGTCCATGTCGATCCGGCGCCGGGTGAAGCCTTCGGCGTCGCGCGGGACGATGAACAGGCAGGGCTTGAGGCGTCCGGTACGGGAGTCTTCGGTGCGGCCGACGATGAGGACCGCGTCCGCGATGTCGACGCCCGAGATGAACACCTTGCGGCCGCTCAGGAGCCAGTCGCCGGTGTCCGGGTCGCGGCGGGCGGTGGTGGTGATGCGGTGGCTGTTGGAGCCGGCGTCGGGTTCGGTGATGCCGAAGGCCATGGTGCGGGTGCCGTCGGCGATTCCGGGGAGCCAGTCCTGTTTCTGTGTGTCCGTGCCGAAGCGGGCGATGACGGTGCCGCAGATCGCCGGGGAGACGATCAGCATGAGGAGGGGGCAGCCCGCGGCACCCAACTCCTCCAGGACGATGGAGAGTTCGGCTATGCCGCCTCCGCCGCCGCCGTATGTCTCGGGGATGTTGGCGCCGAGGTAGCCGAGTTTGGCGGCGTCGGACCAGAGTTCGTCCGTGTGGCGGCCGTCGGCGACGGCTTGGGCCATGTAGGCGCGGCCGTAGCGGTTGCCGAGGGCGGCTACGGCGGTGCGTAGGGCTTTGTGTTCCTCGGGTTCGATCGCGGAGGGCATCCAGGACTCCTAAAAGGGGGAGGAGATTCGGTCGTGTGTGGTGAGGCGGGCCGCTGTGGCTTGGCGCGCTCACGCGGCGGAGCCGCATATCGATACAGCCCCGCGCCCCTAGGCCTGATCCACTACCGCCAGCAACATGCCGACCTCTACCTGTTGCCCAGGTGTGGCGTGCAGGGCCGTGAGCGTGCCTGTGGTGGGGGCCGCGATCTTGTGTTCCATCTTCATCGCCTCCAGCCACAGGAGGGGCTGTCCCGCCTGTACGGAGGCTCCTGGCGCCAAGCCCTCCGCCACCCGGACCACCGTCCCCGGCATGGGCGCCAGCAGGGAGCCCGGGGCGTGCTGTGCCGTCGGGTCGGGGAATCGGGGCAGGGCGGTGAGGGTCGTGCTGTTGACGTGGACCTGGTCGCCGTACCTCGTCACCTCGAACTTCCTTCGTACGCCGGCCACTTCGAGGACGACGAGACCCGCGTCGGCGTGGACGACCCGTACCCCGTCCGCCTCCGCCGTCAGGCCCTCGCGGGTGTGGCGGTAGCTCGCCTCGTGTTCCTCGCCGTCCGCCGTCGCGTAGCGCTTGACCTGCGGCTGGGAGGGGAGGTTGCGCCAGCCGCCGAAGCGGGAGCGGCCGTGGGCGTCGGCCAGGGCCGCGGCCAGGGGGGCGTGGGGATCGGGGGTCGGCTCGGTGAGTTCGGGGAGGTGGCGGTCGTAGAAGCCCGTGGTCATCCGGGCCGTCGTGAACTCCTGGTGGCGCAGGGAGCGGACAAGGAGGTCGCGGTTGGTGATCGGGCCGTGGATCGTCGTCCGTTCCAGGGCGCCCGCCAGTTTGCGGATCGCCTCCGCGCGCGTGGGGGCGTGTACGACGGCCTTGGCGAGCATCGGGTCGTAGTGGACGGGGATCGTGTCGCCGTCGGCGTAGCCGGTGTCCAGGCGGATGTTCTCGGCTTCCGGGACGGCGAGGCGGTGCAGGGTGCCGGTCTGCGGGGTCCAGGCCGCCGCCGGGTTCTCGGCGTACAGGCGGGCCTCTATCGCGTGGCCACGCGCGCGTGGGGGCTCGTTTTCGAGAGCCGCGAGAGCACAGCCCTCCGCGACACGTATCTGGAGGGCCACCAGGTCGATGCCGAAGACGGCCTCCGTGACCGGGTGTTCGACCTGGAGGCGGGTGTTCATCTCCAGGAAGTGGGCCCTGCCGTCCTTGCCCACGAGGAACTCGACCGTGCCGGCGCCCGTGTAGTCGACGGCACGGGCGGCCCGTACGGCCAGTTCGTGGAGTTCCGCGGTGAGCGTCTCCGGGATGCCGGGGGCCGGGGACTCCTCGATCACCTTCTGGTGGCGGCGCTGGAGGGAGCAGTCGCGGGTGCCGAGCGCCCACACCGTGCCGTGGGTGTCGGCCATGACCTGGACCTCGATGTGCCGGCCGCCCTCGACGTACGGCTCGACGAAGACCTCACCGTCCCCGAAGGCACTCTGGGCCTCCGCCCGAGCCGCCTCCAACTCGCCCTCCAGCTCGGCCAGTTCGCGTACGACGCGCATACCTCGCCCGCCGCCGCCCGCCGCCGCCTTGACCAGTACCGGCAGGTCGGCCTCGGTGACGCCGGTCAGCGGCTTGAGCCCCATCAGCTGCTTGGCGCGCGTCTTGGACGCCATCGCCTCGATCGCGGCCGGGGGCGGGCCGATCCAGACGAGTCCCGCGTCGAGTACGGCACGCGCGAAGCCGGCGTTCTCCGACAGGAAGCCGTACCCGGGGTGCACGGCGTCCGCGCCCGCCGCCAGCGCCGCCCGCACGATTCTGTCACCGCGCAGATACGTGTCCGCGGAGGCGGCCCCCGGCAGCCGTACCGCAGCGTCGGCCACGCGCGCGTGGAGGGCGTTCTCGTCGGCGTCCGAGTGCACGGCGACCGTGCGGATGCCCAGCTCACGGCAGGTGCGGAAGATCCGGCAGGCGATCTCCCCGCGATTGGCGACGAGTACGGAGGTGATCACAGTTGGTTCCCCAGGCATCGTTGGTTCCTTACATCCGGAAGACGCCGAAGCCGCCGCGGGCGCCCTCGTAGGAGGCCGTGTGGATCGCGGAGAGGCACAGGCCGAGGACGGTGCGGGTGTCGCGCGGGTCGATGACGCCGTCGTCGTACAGCCGCCCGGAGAGGAACATGGGCAGGGACTCGGCCTCGATCTGCTGCTCGACCATGGCCCGTAGCGCGGCGTCGCCCTCCTCGTCGTACGGCAGCCCCCTCGCGGCGGCCGACTGACGGGCGACGATCGACAGCACGCCGGCGAGCTGCTGGGGGCCCATGACGGCGGACTTGGCGCTGGGCCAGGCGAAGAGGAAGCGGGGGTCGTAGGCGCGCCCGCACATGCCGTAGTGCCCGGCGCCGTACGAGGCCCCCATGAGGACGGAGAGGTGGGGGACGCGGGAGTTGGAGACCGCGTTGATCATCATCGCGCCGTGCTTGATGATGCCGCCCTGCTCGTACTCCTTGCCGACCATGTAACCGGTGGTGTTGTGGAGGAAGAGGAGCGGGATGTCGCGCTGGTTGGCGAGCTGGATGAACTGGGCGGCCTTCTGCGACTCGGCGCTGAACAGAACACCCTGGGCGTTGGCGAGGATGCCGACCGGATAGCCGTGCAGCGTGGCCCAGCCGGTGACAAGACTGCTCCCGTAGAGGGGCTTGAACTCGTCGAAGTCGGAGGCGTCGACGATACGGGCGACGACCTCGCGGGGGTCGAAGGGCACCTTCAGATCGCCCGGGACGATCCCCAGCAGCTCCTCCGCGTCGTACTTGGGCGGCTGGACGTCGGCGGGGCTCGGATCGGCGTACGCCTTGCGGTGGTTGAGGCGGGCGACGATCCGGCGGGCCTGGCGCAGGGCGTCGTGCTCGTCGAGGGCGAAGTGGTCGGCGAGGCCCGACACGCGCGCGTGCATCTCGGCGCCGCCCAGCGACTCGTCGTCGCTCTCCTCACCGGTGGCCATCTTGACGAGGGGCGGCCCGCCGAGGAACACCTTGGCGCGCTCCTTGACCATGATCACGTGATCGGACATACCGGGGATGTACGCCCCACCGGCCGTCGAGTTCCCGAACACCACCGCCACCGTGGGAATCCCGGCGGCGGAGAGCCGGGTGAGGTCGCGGAAGACGGCTCCCCCGGGGATGAAGATCTCCTTCTGGGACGGGAGATCCGCGCCGCCGGACTCGACGAGGCTGATGAAGGGCAGCCGGTTGGCGAGCGCGATGTCGTTGGCGCGCAGGGCCTTCTTCAGGCTCCAGGGGTTGCTGGCGCCGCCGCGCACGGTCGGATCGTTGGCCGTGATCAGACACTCGACGCCCTCGACCACCCCGATCCCGGTGATGAGGGAGGCCCCGACGGCGTACTCGCTCCCCCAGGCCGCGAGCGGCGACAGCTCCAGGAAGGGCGTGTCGGGGTCGAGGAGCAGCTCGACGCGCTCGCGGGCGAGGAGCTTGCCGCGCCCGTGGTGCCGGGCGATGTACTTCTCGCCGCCGCCCGCGAGGGCCTTGGCGTGTTCGGCGTCGAGGGCGGCGAGTCTGCCGAGCATGGACTCGCGGTGGCCGGCGAAATCGGCGCCGCTGATGTCGAGGCCGGAGGTCAGGACCGTCACAGGAGTGCCTCCGGTATGTCGAGGTGCCGGGAGCGCAGCCATTCGCCGAGCGCCTTGGCCTGCGGATCGAAGCGGTGCTGCGCGGCGACACCCTCGCCGAGGATGCCCTCGACCGTGAAGTTGAGAGCGCGGACGTGCGGGAGGGTGTGTCGTACGACGGTCAAGTCGGCGGTCTCCGGGAGCAGTTCACGGAATCGGGTGACGGTGAGGGTGTGCGCGAGCCAGCGCCAGGCCTCGTCCGTGCGCACCCAGACACCGACGTTGGCGTTGCCGCCCTTGTCACCGCTGCGGGCACCGGCGACGAGCCCGAGGGGCGCGCGGCGGGTAGGGCCGGGCGGCAGGGGTTCGGGCAGGGGCGGCTTCGGCTGTTCCTCGAGTACGAGGGTGTCGTGCGGCGGGGGTACGGGGATCCGGCGTCCGTCGTCCAGGACGGCCACGTGGTCCACCGCGTCCTGCGGGACGTACTCCGCCTCGAAGATCCCGTAGGAAGCTCCCTTTCCGGGGGACGCCAGGACATGGAACCCGGGGTAGCTGGCGAGGGCGAGTTCGACGGCGGCGCCGCTGAGGGTGCGGCCCACGGTGTTCTGGTCGGGGTCGCGGACGACGAGCCGGAGCAGGGCGCTGGCGGTCTCCTCGGTGGGGGCGTCGGGGTGGTCGGTGCGCGCGAGGGTCCAACTGACTTCGGCTGGGCGGGACTTGGCCGCGTAGAGCACGGTTTCCAACTGGTCCCGGACGAGTGCGGCCTTGAGGTCGATGTCGAGCCCGGTGAGGACGAAGGTGACCTCGTTGCGGAATCCGCCGAGCCGGTTGAGGCCCACCTTGAGGGTGGGCGGAGGCGCTTCCCCTCGTACGCCGTGGATACGTACCCGGTCGGGGCCCTCCTGGGTGAGGCGGACGGTGTCGAGGCGGGCGGTGACGTCGGGGCCGGCGTACCGGGCGCCCTGGGTCTCGTACAGGAGTTGGGCGGTGACCGTGCCGGTGTCGACGACGCCGCCGGTGCCGGGGTGCTTGGTGATGACGCTCGTGCCGTCGGCGTGGATCTCGGCGAGGGGGAAGCCGGGGTGGCGGAGGGTACGGGGACCCTGACGGACATGCTCGGCGAAGAAGGCGTAGTTGCCGCCGGTGGCCTGCGTACCGCACTCCAGCACATGCCCGGCGACCACCGCGCCCGCGAGTCGGTCGTGGTCCTGCGGTCCCCAGCCGAAGTGGGCGGCGGCAGGACCGGCGACGAGGGCGGCGTCGGTGACCCGGCCGGTGACGACGACGTCCGCACCCTCGCGCAGACATGCGGCTATGCCGAAGGCGCCCAAGTAGGCGTGTGCGGCAAGGCTGTTGGGGTGGCGGGGGGTGAGGTCGTCGCCCTCGACGTGGGCCACGCGGACGGGGATGCCGAGTCGGTCGGCGAGTTTCCGGACGTTCTCCGCGAGGCCCGCCGGGTTGAGGCCACCGGCGTTGGCGACGATGCGCACCCCGCGCTCACGGGCGAGCCCGAGGCACTCCTCCAACTGCCGCAGGAAGGTACGGGCGTACCCGGCCGACGGGTCCTTGAGCCGGTCGCGGCCCAGGATGAGCATGGTCAGCTCGGCCAGGTAGTCGCCGGTGAGGACGTCGAGTCGACCGCCGTCGAGCATCTCGCGCATGGCGTCGAAACGGTCGCCGTAGAAGCCGGAGGCGTTGCCTATGCGGAGGGCAGCCGGTCGGCTTTGGGGAGCCGTCACTGTGGTGCTCCGCCCGGCGCACGCCCGTTGCCCGGCGGTCCCGCGAAGGCCTGGGCGATGTCGAGCCACCGGTCGGCGTCGGGGCCTTCGGCGCGCAGGGCGAGGTCGGTGCGGTGGGCGCGCTGGGTGACGAGGAGGCAGAAGTCGAGGGCGGGTCCGGTGACGCGGCCGACCGCGTGCTTCGGGTCCTCCGGACCGTACGTCCACAACTCCCCCGCGGGTCCGACGAGTTCCACGCGGAACTCGTCGAACGGCGGGGCCATCCCGTGCACACCGAACGCGAAGTCGCGGGTGCGGACACCGAGTCGGGCGATGTGCCGGAGCCGGGCGGTGGGGGCGATCCGGGGCACGCCCAGCGCGTCGGCGACGTCCAGGCCGTGGGCCCAGGTCTCCATCAGCCGGGCGGTCGCCATGGAGGCGGCGGACATCGGCGGCCCGTACCAGGGGAACCGTGCCCCGTCGGGTGCCGCGCGCAGGGCGTCCGCCAGGGCCTCGCGCCCGGCCCGCCAGTCCGCGAGCAACCGCGCGGGCGGCTTCTGCGCCCACTCCTCGGCGCCGTTGTCCACGAAGTCCCCCGGCGAGGTCAGCGCGTTCTCCACCTCACGGTCGAAGGCGGCCCGGTCGGTCAAGGCCAGCACGGAGGAGTGGTCGGTCCAGGCGAGGTGCGCGATCTGGTGGGCGACGGTCCAGGCGGGGGCGGGGGTGTCGAGGGCCCACTGTTCGGTACTCAACTCGGCTACCAGTTCGTCGAGTTGGGCGCCTTCCTGGCACAGATCGTCGATGACGGCCGACAGGTCGGACACGAGGCGCTTCCTTTCGGGCACGACGGCGTGCCGGGCGTTGCGGCGTGGTGCGGTCCGTTCCCGAAGGATGGCAGCGCGACCATAAACAAGCAAGCATGCTTGCATTGACTGGGGACCATCGGGGCGGGGGGCGGGGCGGCCCTCGATGCGGCCGGTTCGCCCGGTTCAGCCGGTTCAGCCGGTTCAGCCGGTTCAGCCGGTTCAGCCTGTCGATCCGCTGCCAAATTCGGATGCACCGCGGTCGCGCCCCGCAGTACGGTCCCCCGGTGACCGCCTCAGACGCCGGAACCGACCAGGGCCGAGCCGCAGACGACGATGCCGAAGACAAAGAGGATGCCGAAGACGGCTACTTCGGGGAACCCGTAGCCGCAGGGTACGACGACCCCTCCTCCCACATGTTCACGCCCGCCGCCATCGAACCGGCGGCCGATTTCCTGGCCGAGCTGGCCGGTGCCGGGCGGGCTCTCGAACTCGGGATCGGGACGGGACGTATCGCGTTGCCGTTGGCGCGGCGCGGGGTCGAGGTGCACGGGATCGACATGTCCCGGGCGATGGTCGCCCGGCTGCGGGCCAAGCAGGGCGGGGACGCGATCGGGGTGACGATCGGGGACTTCTCGGCGACGAGGGCGGGTACGACGGACGGGGACTTCTCCGTCGCCTACCTCGTCTACAACACGATCATGAACCTGACCTCGCAGGAGGCGCAGGTGGCGTGCTTCCGCAATGTCGCGGCGCAGCTGGCGCCGGGCGGGACCTTCGTCGTCGAGGTCGGCGTGCCCCGGCTGCGCCACCTGCCGCCCGGCCAGAACGTCGTACCGTTCCACACGAGCCCGACCCGCTGGGCCTTCGACATCTACGACACCGCCACCCAGGCGACCAGCTCGAACTACGTCGAGGTGGTGGACGGACGTGGGTCGTACCGGTCCATTCCCTTCCGGTACGTCTGGCCGTCCGAGCTCGACCTGATGGCCCAGCTGGCCGGGATGCGACTGCGCGAGCGGTGGGACGGATGGACGCGGGAGCCGTTCACGAGCGAGAGCACGACGCATGTGTCGGTGTGGGAGAAGCGGGCGTTCTGAACTGGGGCATCGGGCGCGGCCCGGCCGCCGAGGTCACTTCGGTGACTGTCGGCGGCTCCACCATCCGCGGCGGCGTCGCGGAGCATCGGCGAGTACGTCCGCCGGGATCCCCAACTCACCCAGCCGCCGCCGCAGTTCTGCCTCCTGCTCCATTGTGACCGCCAGCCACAGCGACGTTCCGGAGTCGTTCGCGCTGAAGACCGAGCGGTCCCCCTGACCCGCCTCGGCGTTGATCGTGTGCGGCGCCAGGGCCAGCAGCAGCCCGAACTGTTCGTCGTCGCGGACGTCGATGTCGATGGCCATCCCGAGGTCGGCGCGGCGTGAGCGCCTGCCGGCCGCCAGCGTCTCCGTCCCCAGGGTCAGCAGCCGCTCGTACGACGGCAATGTCTCCGGCGGCCAGGCGTCGTCGCTGTACGCGTCCAGGTGGGCCGTGTCGAGGCCGGAGCGCAGCACCCGTAGAGCCTCGCGGTGGACATGGGCGATGTCGGCGTGGTCCAGGCCCTCCAGGAGGACGAGCTCGCGCACCGGTTCGGGCACGGGCCCGCCGTCCTGGCCGTCTTCCAAGGTGCCCTCGGGGGTGATTCTCACCCCCTCATGATCTCTCCCCGCCATCCGTTGCCCGGTGCCGCCCCCTCGGCCTTCCGCCACCAAGGGCACTCAGCCTTCGTCGGCTTCGTCGACCGACCTGGACAGCGCTTCGCCGATCATGCGGGTGGCGAAGTCGGGGTCCTCGGTGATGCGGTTGATGTGCTCCGCGAGCAGGAAGGCGGTGGCCTCCAGGGGAGTCAGCTCGGCCTCGGTCCAGTCTCCGTACTGTTTGCGCCACAGGTTGGGGCTCAGGCCCGCGCCGGCGGCGATGACCAGGCCGGCCATGGTGGGGATCGCTTCGGGGCGGACGCTCCTGGGCATCATGCGCATCGAGGCGACGAGGTTGGGCACCACGTACTCGATGACGTCCTTGTCGTGTTCCTCGTGGGCCTTCCGCAGCCACGTCATGAACATGTAGATGAGCGTGCACGCGCCGTCCAGCAGGTCATCGGCCCCCTTGGGACCCAGCGACGTGGCGAACTGCTCGATCAGCTTCCGCTGTTCGGGATCGGCCCCGGTCTTGCCGTCGTGGACACTCTTGAGGTGAGAGTCGATCACCAGGAGTGCCGCGCCCACATCGCCGACGGGAGCGTGCTGGGGATCGCAGGGCGATGACACTGAAGTCCTCCTCGGGCGGCTGCGGTGCGCAGCGAAGCATGTACGTACAGTAAACGGCTGACGGGACGGGCACTGGCGGTTTGCCACCTTTGCGGGGACGGGTGGCCGCTCCGGTTTCGGGGCTCGGGTTTCCGGTCTCCCGTTTATGGTCTCCGGTCTCCAAATCCCGACCGTCGCGGAATGCCGGGCTCTGGGTGGGCAGTTACCCGGTTCATGACCCAACGCCCCATTCACATAAGCGAGTCAATGCGCTGAGCCGGTCAAAATGACGACGCCGCCATCAGGCCGTCGCCCGGCACTGCCACCACCTCCGCCGAACCTGCACCGATCTGCGGGGTGCTGTTCCGGGCCCGGACGGGGTGCCCTGGCCGGATCTGCCCGAGCGGTACGGGCTCGACCTTCGCGGCTGCCTCCGGCACGCCGGCGACCCGCAGCATGGTGGCGATTTCGGTGAGCTGAACGGGTATGGGCAGGTTTGTGACCCACGTCTGAGGGCCATTGCTGAGGACGACCCTTCAACTCATCGAACAGGGAGTCTTTTCATGCGCATGCGTACCATTGTGGCGGCTGCGGTTCTGTCGGCCGGTCTTGTTCTGGGCGGTTCGGCCTCGGCGCTGGCGCACGGCGGGGGCGGACAGGGCGACGACGACGGCCACTCGTCGAGCGCGTGCTGGATCGTGGCTGGTGCGGGCCACGGCCAGGGCTACTACGCCCAGGGATGTCAGCGCTCCGACGACGAGGGCGATGAGCGCGAGGGACACGACGGCTTCCTGTCCGGCCCGGACTTCGGCGGCCATCAGCACTGATCGTCCCGCCGCGCCTCCCACCTTGGCGGCCAGCGCCGGGCAGCGGGTGCCACCCCTGGACCAAGCCCGCTGCGAAGCAGCGCGCCAGGGTGGGTAGGGCGCACAGGACATCCGCTCCCCGCGGAGGCACAGCACCGGTCCCGTCACCTCGGCCGTAACGGGACCTTTCGTATGCGACCCGCCACCGGCCCACCGCACTCACAACCAGGACCCTGACCAGCAGGAAAAGCGAAAAGCCGCTGGAGTACCGGGGCAACCCGTAACGCGGCGCCCTTACGCCTCCAACTCCAGGACCTTCCTGGGAACTTCAGCCGATCCGGCGGGCTCGTCGACAACGACGGCCGGGACCTGTTTCCGGCCCACCTGTGTCCGTACCGCCCCCATGCTCGCCACGATGACGAGGGAGATCGCGAGGGCCTCGGGGGCGGAGAGGGCCTGGTCGAGGATCAGGAAACCGGCGGTCGCGGCGACAGCGGGCTCCAGGCTCATCAGGATCGCGAAGGTGGAGGAGGGCAGGCGCCGCAGGGCCAGCAGCTCAAGGGTGTACGGCAGCACGGAGGACAGAACGCCCACCGCCGCACCCAGGGCCACGGTGGTCGGGTCGAGCAGCCTCCCGCCCGACTCGACGATGCCCAGCGGCAGAAACGCCACCGCGGCGACCACCATGGCGAGCGCCAGCCCGTCGGCCTGCGGGAACCTTCGCCCCGTACGGGAACTGAGGACGATGTACACCGCCCACAGGACACCGGCGCCGAGGGCGCAGGCGACCCCTACGGGATCAAGGGTGCCGAAGCCGCCGCCACCGAGCAGGAAGACCCCGGCGAGGGCGAGACCGGCCCAGGCGAAATTAACGGCTCGCCGGGAGGCGATCACAGACAGCACGAGCGGCCCGAGCACCTCCAGCGTGACGGCGGGACCGAGCGGAATCCGTCCGATGGCCTGGTAGAACAGCCCGTTCATGGCGGCCATGGTCACCCCGAACAGGACGACCACCCCCCAGTCGCCCCGCGAGTACCCGCGCACCTTCGGCCGGCACACCAGCAGCATGATCACGGCGGCGGCCACCAGCCGCAGCGTCACGATGCCGAAGGCCCCGGCCCTGGGCAACAAGGTCACGGCTAGCGCCCCACCGAACTGCACGGATATCCCCCCGGACAGCACGAGTCCAACGGCCCCCAGGGCCCCCCACCCCTTACGCGCCCCCCGATGCCGCCCCCGAGAGCCCCCGGGGGTGGGAACGACGAGCGCGGGCAGGTTGGCGGAGGCCAGCACAACCTCACCCGCACCGGCAGGCACCACCGTTCCGGCCACGGCGGCCCACGAGGGCAGACGCTCAGCACTGGGCATCTTCACAGGGCCTTCCCACGATTTACGCGCGATCTCCGTACAATGAGATGCACTCTAACGTCCAGAGTAATGGACCAGGAAGAGCATGCGAACCCGGGGCACCCGAGGCGTCCAGGCCTGCGCCACGACGGCCGGGCAAAGCCATTGATGGACACCCTCAGACTTCTGAAGTAGTTTTGAAGTCATGACTGCCATGCCCATAGAAGCGAATTTCTCGGAGCTGATCCAGAAGCCCAAGGACACGGTCGCCCGCATGCAGGGCAGCGCCCGCCGAGGCATCCGCCTGCACCGCCGCGATGACGAAGACCTGTACCTCACCACTGCGGCCCGAGCGGACGAGGCCGTGCAGGTCGTCGACTCCACCACCCGGATCTTCGTCGCCATGATGAAGAGCGACCCCCAGGCGACAAAGATCCTCACGCACGTCTTTCCCGAGGCGTTCCCATGGGTGCGCTTCCTGCCCGAAGCGGCCGTCCGCGAGTTCCTCGTCGAGTTCGTCGAGACCGCGCGCGCAGCCGTCGACCTCGACAACGTGAGCCTGCTCGCCCCCGTGATCGCCGCGTGGAAGTCCACCGCCCTCATCCACGCCGACAAGAATCTGCACCGCGAGCTCACCACCCCGGCCGGCGAGGACTTCGGCCCGGTCGAGCCGCCGGAGGTCCCCTCCGAGTGAGTCCGAAGAAGGGAGACTCAGTCGCACCGCGACCGGGGAGGAGCGAGTACGACATCCGGTACGGGGAGACCGCGACGGTCGAAGGATGGCGCAAGGTCGGCAACAAGGCACCTGGCAACGCCTACAAGGCGTGGGAGCAGATGAGAGCCGATCCAAGGCCCCGCCGTCCAGACGGAACGCCACCACCAACTCAAGTTCGATCTCGCTCACCGCGACTACAAAGGTGAACGGCTGCCGCAATGGCAGATCGAGGTCACAGGCGGTGGGCGCATTTGGTACGTGGTCGACGAGGTGCGGCGCATCGTCTGGCTGGTGAAGGCCGGCCTCGGTCACCCCAAAGCAACCGAATAGCGGCCTCTCCTTGCCGGAGGCGGGTTCGGAGACCATGTTCACCGCCGTTACAACCACTGCTCGGCCCAGCCTCCCGGGAGATCAACTCCGGCCGTCCCCCGGCCCCCGCGACCGAGGCCAGTCCAGCACTGTCAACTCGGGCCACTGCTCCCGCCACCGCGCCGCCTTCGCCTCGTAGACGGCCTGCGGGGCAAGTACCGGGTTCGGCCGGACGACGAGGTTGAACACGTCCGACAGCCCGTGCGGCGCGTACACACGCCACCGGCCGTCCCCCTCCAGGCGTACGCCCAGACAGCACGTCGTCGCCGCGAAGCTGTCGATCGCCGCCTCGGTGGACGAGTGCGGCGGGCACCGGACGCCGAACTTCTCCTCGTACCAGAGGTGGACCCGGGCCTCGTTGCGGATCTCGACCTTCGCCGGCAGGCCGGCGAAGACCTCGTGCCCGGCTCGGATCGCCCTGTCCTCCGCCTCCCAGGACAGATCGCCGTCGTCGAAGTAGAAGACGTCGTAGTCCTTGATGCCATGGGTGGGCGGCCTGTCCGTGGCGACGTTCCACACGGTTTGGAACAGACACCCGGCCGTCAGATACCACCCGGGCAGATCCAGCGTCGAGGTGCGGACCAGCACCTCCAGCAACACGTCGTTGCGGGACAACACCTCGCGCAGAACTACGAGTTGCTCATCAAGGGGAAGCCGACCGATCACCCCTCGGGTCGCTCGGCAACGAAGGAGCCGAGGCCCGGCTCGGTGTAGATGAGCCCCTCCGCACGCAAACCCTTGTGCACCTTCTGCGCGGTCACGGCGGCGATCCCGAACTCTGCCGTGATCTCCACAACGGACGGGATGCGAGTCCGCGGCGGGTACGTGCCGTCCTCGATGCGGCGGCGGATCACCTCGGCCACCTGGCGCCAGCGGGGGATGTCGGCAGCAAATTCCATCACCGCACCACCATGCGCAGACGGCCGTATTCTGTGCGATTCACAGTCCACCGCTCATACAGCAGTAGACCGCAGTAGGGTATAGCTTTGAAAGACCCCGGCAGCGGATTCCGGCCGCTCCGGGGCATGGCCACCAGCAACCTCAACTGGAGCTGATGACAGTGACCGACCTTATCGACCGCCTCATCGCCTCATCGCCTGGGCGTGCACCCTGCTCACCCCGCGCGGCGCGCACCGCCGTACCCGCCCGCCCATCCTTCTCGTACCCACCGCTCCACCCCCGGCCCGCCCCACGCTCCCCGCCCACCGCAGCCCGTACGGCCTTGACGCCGACGCCCCTCTCGACGGCGCCGCCACCAGGTCCGTACGCCCGTACCTCACCGCCCATGAACAACGGCTGCGGCGAAGGGAGATGGCGATGGCCACCCTGGGGTTGGACATGCCCGGTCCGTACTGGACCCACGGGGTGGAGGTCGCATGACGCGTTCGCCTCGCCTGCTTCCCTGGTCCGGCCAGGAGGGCAAGCCCTGTTACCTGATCACCGACGACCACGGCGGCCCCGTGTCCCGCCTGGCCGACGCCACGGAGTCCATCCAACTCGGCATGGGCGCCGAACTCCTCGCCCACGCCCGCGAACTGCTCCCGGACATGCCGCGCGGCGAACTCCGCTTCCTCGCCGAGCGGTTGACGGAGGCCCTGCGTGATGCGCTCCGCGTGGCCGAGAGCCGGGGGCAGCGGCTGAACCGGCTGAACTGAGCCGGAGGCGAGAGCGAAGGGAAGGGAGGAGGGTGCGGCCACCCCAGCCCTCCTCCTCGCGGCCACTGAAGACATCGTCGCCGAGATCGAACTGGCTGCCCGTCCCGCAACCCAAGGACATGTGCTTCCTCTGCCTCCGTTCCTCTCAAACCTCGTTCCCCTCCAACCCCTCCGCCAGCACCTCCGCCAGATGCCGCCCCCGTACCCCCGCCAGCTGCTGGAGCTGCGTCCGGCAGGAGAACCCGTCCGCCAGCACCACCGCCCCCTCGCCCGCCTCCCGGACCGCCGGCAGCAGGTGTTCCTCCGCGCAGGCCGTCGACACCTCGTAGTGGCCCTTCTCGAAGCCGAAGTTGCCGGCCAGACCGCAGCAGCCGCCGACCAGTTCACCCCTCAGGCCCGCGGCCTCGCGCAGCCGTCGGTCCGCCGCGTCGCCCAGGACCGCGTGCTGGTGGCAGTGGGTCTGGCCGGTCGCCGGGCGGTCCACGTGGGGCGGGGTCCAGTCGGGGGCATGGTGTTCCAGGGTCTCCGCGAAGGTGAGGACCGCGTCCGCGAGGCGTCGCGCGCGCGGGTCGTCGTGCACCAGCTCCGGGAGGTCGGCGCGGAGGGCTGCCGCGCAGCTCGGTTCGAGGACCACCACCGGGGTGCCCGCGTCCAGGACCGGTTCCATGACGTCGAGCGTGCGGCGCAACACCGCGCGGGCCCGGTCCAGTTGGCCGGTCGAGACGTACGTCAGACCGCAGCAGACCCGGGTGCGGGCGGGCGGGGGCAGCGTCACCTCCAGGCCCGCCGCCTCCAGTACGCGTACCGCCGCCTGTCCCACCGACGGCGTCAGGTGCTCCGTGAAGGTGTCGGGCCAGAGGACCACCGGCGGACGCCCTCCACCCTCGGGCACCGCCGCTCGCCTCCCCCACCACCGGCTGAACGTCTCCCTCGCCACCGCCGGAATCTCCCGCTCGGGCGCGATTCCGCCCAGCCGTTTCGCCAGTGCCGCCAACGCGCCCACCGAGGCGAGCAAGTTGAGCACGCGCGCCGTGCGCGTACGAGCGACGGCCCCCAGCCACACCGGCAGCAGGCCCATCGCATAGTGCGCGGCCGGGCGCAGTCGGCCGGCCCAGTGGTGGTGGAGGAACTCCGCCTTGTACGTGGCCATGTCGACCTCGACCGGGCAGTCCGAGCGGCAGCCCTTGCAGGAGAGGCACAGGTCCAGCGCGTCGCGGACCTCCGTCGACCGCCAGCCGTCGGTGATCACCTCGCCCGCGAGCATCTCGTGCAGCAGCCGGGCCCGCCCGCGCGTGGAGTGCGCCTCCTCGCCCGTCACCCGGAAGGACGGGCACATCACCTCCGAGCCCCCGGAACCTCCCTTGCCGACGGCCGGCGTACGGCACTTCGCCACGCCCACGCATCTGCTGACCGCCGCAGCGAAGTTCCCGCCGTCCGCCGGGTAGCCGAAAGCCACGTCCACCGGCTCGCGGGGCAGGACGGCGAAGCGGAGGTTCTCGTCCAGGCGGGCGGGGCGGACCAGCATGCCGGGGTTCAGGAGGTCGTCCGGGTCCCAGATGGCCTTCGTGCGCTCGAAGAGGGCGATCACCTCGGGGGCGTACATTTTCGGGAGGAGTTCCGCGCGGGCCTGGCCGTCGCCGTGTTCGCCCGACAGGGAACCGCCGTGCGACACCACCAGTTCCGCCAGCTCCTCCGAGAAGCGGCGGAAGCGGGCCACGCCCGGCGCCGTCAGCAGGTCGAAGTCGATGCGTACGTGGATACAGCCGTCGCCGAAATGGCCGTACGGCGTGCCGCGCAGGCCGTGGTCGCGCAACAGCCCTCTGAAGTCCCGCAGGTACGCGCCCAGTCGGGCCGGCGGTACCGCGCAGTCCTCCCAGCCGGGCCAGGCCTCCGTGCCGTCCGGCATCCGCGTCGCCGTGCCGCTCGCGTCCTCGCGGATGCGCCACAGGGCGCGTTGACCGGCCGGGTCGGACACCACGAGGGCGTTCGTGACGTCCGCGGCGCGCACGATCGCGTCCGCACGCGCGCGTGCCTCCGCCGGGGTCTCGCCGCCCGTCTCCACGAACAGCCAGGCGCCGCCCCGGGGAAGGTCCGTGGCGGTGCGGACCAGGTCGGCGGCCATGCCCTCGACCGTCAGCGGACCGTACGGCAGCAGGCCTGCCGCCGCCTGAGCCGCCGCGCTCTCGTCCACGTACGCCAGCACGGCCAGCGCACGCGCGCGCGGGGCCTCGACCAGGCGGACGACCGCCTCCGTGACGATCCCCAGGGTTCCTTCCGAGCCGCAGAAGGAGCGGGCGACGTCCGCGCCCTTCTCGGGCAGCAGTGCGTCCAGCGCGTACCCCGAGATACGGCGGGGGAGGTCCGGGAAGCCGGTGCGCAGGCGGGCCAGGTCGCCCTCCGCCAGCTGTCGCAGGCCGTCCGGGGCGCCCGCCCAGTCCCGGCCAAGGCGAAGCCGGTCACCGCGCGCGCGGATCACCGTCAGCTCACGCACGCTGTCGGCGGTGGTGCCCCAGGCGACGGAGTGCGCGCCGCAGGAGTTGTTGCCGATCATGCCGCCGAGCGTGCAGCGGCCGTGCGTCGACGGATCGGGGCCGAAACGCAGCCCGTGCGGGGCGGCGGCCTCCTGAAGACGGTCGAGAACCAGCCCTGGCTGAACAACGGCGGTCTGTTCCTCGTGGTTGAGGGCGAGGAGGTGGGCCATATGCCGCGTGAAGTCCAGAACGACCCCTGTACCGGTCGCCTGGCCCGCGATCGACGTACCCCCTCCGCGCGCCACGACCGGGACACCGTGCGCCCCGCAGACGGCGAGGGCCGCCGCCACGTCGTCCGCGTCGCGCGGGGCGACCACGCCCAGCGGGACGCGCCGGTAGTTCGACGCGTCCATGGTGGTCAGCGCCCGGGACGTGACGTCGAAACCGACCTCGCCCCGGACGGCCTCCCGCAGTTCCGCCTCCAGCGGCCGAAGATCCGTCATGCCCCCAGCATGCATCCCACCACTGACAGTGACCGTCGGGGCGGCCGGGCAAACGTGGACGGTTTGTGGGGACCGAACCGAAACACCGCCAATTTGATCACTAACTCCCCTATAGTTACGGCGAGTTGAGCACCATTAGTCACATCTCGCTCACGAACCGATCGCACAGGCACCCCGCAGGGCCCCGTGGGCCAGGCGGCAGCACCGAGGACACAGCCGAGGATCCGACCCAGGAACCGACCGAGGACCGCTTCATGACCGCGCCCCGCCAACCCGGTGAACGCCCCGCCTACCGCGCCCTCCTGCCCGCCCCGCTGCTCACCGCCGCACTCGCCGCCGTCGCGGTGGCCGGCGGGGTCGCCCGGGCGCCGGACGAGGCACGGGTCCCGCTCGCCCTGGGCGGCGCGGTCGCCGCGCTGCTGCTGTGCGCGGCCGTCACCGTGGCCGTCCACGGCGTCAGGTCCGCCCGTCTGTCGGGCCGGCGGCTCGCGACCGTCACCGACGACGCCGGTCGGCTGCTGCACGACCGCGCCCTCCTCACCGAGGAGCTGAACCAGGTACGGGCCGGAACGGCCGCCGACCTGGAACGGGAACACGCGCGCGTGTCCGCCGATCTCGCCCGGGAACGCGTCCGCCTCACCGAGGCGTCCGCCCGGGAGTACAGCCGCCTCCAGCAGGAGAAAGCCGACGAGATCACCCGGCTCTCCGAGGACAACACCCGCCTGGCCGAAGAGCTGCGCCGGGCCAACCAGGAGCGGGCGGCTGCCCTCGCGGCCACCGCCAACGTGGCCGGCCGTATGCAGGCGCTGGCCACGAGCACCCTGGCCGACCTGCGCGCCATGGAGGACCGGCACACGGACGAGGACGTCGTCGCCGACCTCCTCCACCTCGACCACCGCACAGCCCAGGCGGGCCGCCTCGCCGACTCGATCGCCGTCCTCTCGGGCGCGCGTTCGGGCCGCCGCTGGGCCCGCCCGATCGCCATGGAGTCGATCCTGCGCGGCGCCATGGGCCGCATCAGCGGCTACCAACGCGTGCGCGTGCACTCCGCCAGCGCCGCCGCCGTCGCCGGACACGCCGCCGAGGGCGTCATGCACGCGCTGGCCGAACTCCTCGACAACGCCGCGAACTTCTCGCCGCCGACCGCCGAGGTCCACGTGTACGTCGAGGAGGTCCCCGCCGGGGTCATCGTCTCCGTCGAGGACAGCGGCCTGGTCATGAGCGACGTGCAGCTGCGTCGCGCCGAACGGGCCGTCTCCGGCGAGGACGGAAAGAACGACGCCAGGGGAAGCGGGAGGAGCTCCGACGGTGTGGGGCTCGGCGGCCTCACCGGCACCCGCCTCGGCCTCACCGTCGTCGGCCGGCTCGCCCGCAAGTACGGCCTCAAGGTCTCCTTCCGCCCCTCGGCACGCGGCGGCACCGGCGTCCTGGTGCTCGTCCCGCAGGATGTCCTGGCCGGAAGCCCGGTGGCGGCGGAGCCGCTGCCCATGCCGATGCCGCCACCGCCGCCGACTCGACCGGCAGCACAGCCGGTGACGGAGGCCCCCGTGGCCCCGGCGCCCACACCCGGCGAACCCTGGGAAGCCCACTCCGCAGAGCGGGAACAGCAACAGCACCCGCAGGTGTCGTACGCGGAAGAGGGCCACGCGGAATGGCCGTACCCGGAGGAGCCGTACGCGGACACACCCTCCGCGCGGGAGCTGGCGTACGAGCAGGAGCAGCCGTACGAGCAGGGGCGGGCGTACCCGCAGGAACCGTACGCGGAGCCGTCCTATGCGGAGCGGCCCTACGCGGAGCAGTCGTACACCGCCGCCCGCGCCGCCGTCGGTGACCTGGACCCGGACCCCGTACCGACCCACGAGTCCCCCGACCAGGCACCGGAGCCCCCGGAGAGCCACTCCGCGGAGGTGCCCCCCGGCGAGCTGCCGCAGCGGCGCCGGGGCCGTACGCTCGCCGCGGCCGAGCGCGCCCGAGGGGCCGCGGGGGCCGACGAGTCCAGGTTCTCGATCCCGCTCGCGCCGCCCGACCCCGACGACACGCGCGAGCGGGTGGCCCGCTTCGGGAGTTTCCGGCAGGCCGTGCGCGGCACCGTGCCCGATCAGGCGGCCCTCCAGGGCAGCGCCGGCCCGGAGCCGGCACCCGCGCCCTACGCCGCCCCCGCGCAGGCCCCCTCGACCCCGGCGGAAGCCGCACCCGCACCCCCCACCACCTCCCACCCGGAAGGCGACCCCACCCCATGACCGGCACTGGCCTCGGCCCCGGACCGACGACCGCCGACGACAAGCTGACCTGGCTCATCGAGGGCCTGCTGGAGCGCACCCCGGGTGCCCGGCACGCGCTCGTGCTCTCCCGGGACGGCCTGAAGCTGTGCCGTACGCCGGAGCTGTCCGTCGACCAGGCGGACCAGCTCGCCGCGATCGCGGCCGGCATCCAGTCGCTGTCGCACGGCGCGTCCGTGGAGTTCGGGGACGGCAGCGGAGGGGTCCGTACCGCGATGACCGAGTTCTACGGCGGGGTGCTGTTCATCGTCGAGGCCGGCCAGGGCGCGCACCTCGCCGTCGTCACCGCCGAGGACGCGGACACCGGGCTCGTCGGCCACAACATGAGCGAACTCGTCGAGCAGCTCGGCGAACACCTGCGCGCCCAACCCCGAACAGTCCAGTCCCGGACAGTTCAGCCCCGTACGGCATGACTGGACCGGGGGGACAACCGGGGAACCGTCCGGGAAGGGACGATTCTCCGGACCGGCTCTACACGCTCACCGGAGGGCGCAGCCGCGCCACGCCCGACAACCCGTTCGACCTGGTGACGTTGGTCGTCGCCGAGTGCGGTCCGGCGCCGGGGATGCAGTCCGAGCACACCGCGATCCTGCGGCTCACCGAGCGTCCCACGGCGGTGGTGGAGGTCGCCGCCGTGCTGCGGCTGCCGGTGGGAATCACCAGGATCCTGCTCGCCGACCTCCTCGCCGCGGGCCGCGTCAGCGCCCGCCATCCGCGCCGGACCGCCGTTACCGACCCCGACATCCTGGAGCAGGTGCTCGTTGGACTCCGCAACCTCTGACCCGGCCGAAGGCGCCGATCCCGAGGCCGACCCACGGCCACCGCTGCGCGCCTCCGCCGACAACGGGCTGAAGATCGTGGTCGTCGGCGGCTTCGGCGCCGGCAAGACGACGCTCGTCCGTTCGGTCAGCGAGATACGTCCGCTCAGCACCGAGGAGACGATGACACGGGCCGGCGAGTCCGTCGACGACGTCAGCGCGGTGCGCGACAAGAACGCCACGACCGTCGCCTTCGACTTCGGCCGCATCACGCTCGACGCCCGCAACGTGCTGTACCTGTTCGGGGCGCCGGGCCAGGAACGCTTCTGGTTCCTCTGGGACCGATTGTTCTCCGGCGCGCTCGGCGCGGTCGTCCTCGTCGACACCCGCCGCCTCGACGACTCCTGGTACGCCATCGACCGCCTCGAACGGCACGGCACACCGTTCGTCGTGGCCCGCAACGACTTCGGCGGCCCCGACTTCGCCCCCCAGGCCATCCGCGACGCGCTCGACCTCGACCCCGACGTACCCCTCATACACTGCGACGCGCGCGCACGGAGTTCGAGCAAGCGGGTGCTGATCGCCCTCGTGGAACACGCGAAGAACCGCTACCGGCGTTCACAGCCTGCACATTCGTACGATGCTCAAGTCCCCGCCCCTTACGAGGAGTTGCCCCGGTGACCGCCGCTCATGTCCCCCTCAACGGCTCCCGGCTGCGGACCGAACCCGACCGGCTGTACCGGGAGATGCGGCGCGACCATGGTCCGGTGACCCCGGTGCTGCTCGACGGGGACGTACCCGCGTGGCTGGTGCTCGGCTACCGCGAACTGCATCAGGTCACCGGCGATTCCGTGCTGTTCAGCCGGGACTCGGAGCTGTGGAACCAGTGGGAGAGGATCCCCGCCGACTGGCCGCACCTGCCGATGATCGGCCGCGGACAGCCCTCGATCCTCTACACCGTCGGCGAACGCCACCGCGAGCGTGCCGCGATGATCGGCAGCGCGCTGGAGGAGGCCGATCCGGTCGAACTGCGGTCGTACACCGAGAAGTTCGCGGACGAGCTGATCGACGCGATCTGCGCCCGGGGCGAGGCGGACCTCGTCCAGGAGTACGCGATGCGGCTGCCGGTACGCGTCATCGCCCGCCTTTTCGGATTCGCCGACGAGGACGGGCCGGCCCTGGTCTCCGCGACGCTCGCCATCACCGACGGCCTGGAGACCGGTATGGCGGGGCAGCAGCACCTGGTCGAGTCGATGGGCCGCCTGCTGGCCGCCCGTAGGCTGCGGCCCTCGGACGACGTGGTCTCGCGGATGCTCGCGAACCCGTACGGCTTCACGGACGAGGAGATCGCCCACGACCTGATGATCATGATCGCGGCGGGGAACGACCCGACGGCCGACTGGATGGGCAACTCGCTGCGCCTGATGCTCACGGACGAGCGGTTCGCGGCCTCCCTCTTCGGTGGCCGCAGCAGTGTCGCCGAGGCCATGAACGAGGTCCTGTGGGAGGACGCGCCCGTACAGACCATGCCGGGCCGCTGGGCGTCCCGCGACACCCGCCTGGGCGGCCGGCACATCCGTACGGGCGACCTGCTCCTCCTCGGCCTCCAGGCCGCCAACTCCGACCCCCAGGTCCGCACCGACGGCTCCGCCCTCACCGGCGGCAACAACGCCCACTTCTCCTTCGGACACGGCGAACACCGGTGCCCGTTCCCGGCGCAGGAGGTCGCGGAGGTCATCGCGAGGACAGGCATCGAGGTCGTCCTCGACCGCCTCCCGGACATCGACCTGGCGGTCCCGGCCGAGACGCTGACCCGCCGCGCGTCCCCGTGGCTACGGGGCCTGACGGAACTCCCGGTGCGGTTCACGCCGATCCTGAGGGGCTGATTCCAGCCCGTCCGGCACCATCCAGCCCGTCCGGCGTTTGAGGACGAGGCCCCTTCAGGGCCGAAGCGGGGGTCTGGGGGCGGCAGCCCCCAGAGACGGGCGCCCCCCCAACCCCCCGCCAACCCCGCGGAGCGCGTCTCACCGGACGGACCACGTTTCCTCCACGTTTCCCAAAACGGCTAGGCTCCCCCCGTGGCTGAGATCCAGATTCCCGCTGACATCAAGCCCGCCGACGGACGTTTCGGCGCGGGCCCCTCCAAGGTGCGGACGGAAGCGCTGGACGCGCTGGCCGCCACCGGTAGCTCCCTTCTCGGTACCTCCCACCGCCAGGCCCCGGTCAAGAACCTGGTCGGCAGGGTGCGCGAGGGCATCTCCTCGCTGTTCCAGCTCCCCGACGGCTACGAGGTGATCCTCGGCAACGGCGGCTCCACCGCGTTCTGGGACGTCGCGACGCACGGCCTGATCGAGAACAAGTCGCAGCACCTCACCTTCGGTGAGTTCAGCTCGAAGTTCGCGAAGGCGGCCAAGCTCGCCCCCTGGCTCGCCGACCCGACGGTCCTCTCCTCGGACCCGGGCACCCACCCGGACCCGGAGGCCGAGGCGGGCGTGGACGTCTACGCCTTCACCCACAACGAGACGTCCACCGGTGTCGCCGCGCCCATCAAGCGCGTACCGGGTGCCGACGAGGGCTCCCTCGTCCTCGTGGACGCCACGTCCGGCGCCGGCGGTCTGCCCGTGGACATCACCGAGACCGACGTCTACTACTTCGCCCCGCAGAAGTCCTTCGCGGCGGACGGCGGCCTCTGGCTCGCCGCGTTCTCCCCGGCCGCGATCGAGCGCGCCGAGCGCATCCACGCGAGCGGACGCCACGTACCGGAGTTCTTCTCGCTCCCCACGGCGATCGACAACTCGCGCAAGAACCAGACGTACAACACCCCGGCCCTCTCCACCCTGTTCCTCCTCAACGAGCAGCTGGAGTGGATCAACGGCCAGGGCGGCCTGGACTGGGCCGTGCGCCGCACCGCCACCTCGGCCCGCACGCTGTACGGCTGGGCCGAGGACGTCAAGTACGCGAACCCGTTCGTCACCGACCCGGCCAAGCGCTCGGCGGTCATCGGCACGATCGACTTCTCGGACGATATCGACGCCGCCGCGGTCGCCAAGGTCCTGCGCGCCAACGGCATCGTCGACACCGAGCCCTACCGCAAGCTCGGCCGCAACCAGCTCCGCGTGGCGATGTTCCCGGCGGTCGACCCGGCGGACGTCGAGGCGCTGACGAAGTGCATCGACTACGTGATCGAGAAGCTGTAGCCGCTTCCGTACTCCCGTACATGAGCACGTACGCAGGAGGGGGCGCCCGGTGAGCACCGGGCGCCCCCTCCTCATGCCCCACGTGCCCTCAGCACCTCACGTAGCCGTACAGCTCACCGCAGGCACACCCCCACCTCCCGGCGCTCCCCCGAACCCGAAGCTCGCCGAACTCCCCACCGCCACGCTCCCGTTGTGAGACGCGTTCACAGCGGTGACCGTCGCTCCGCTCTGCGTGTACGAGGCGTTCCACATGCTGGTGACCGTCTGTGCGCCACTCCAGGTCCACGTCACCTTCCAGGACTTGAGCGCAACCGTCCCCGAATTGGTGACCTTCACCTCGGCGTTGAACCCGCCGCCCCAGTCGCTGCTGACGGCGTAGGTGGCGGCGCAGGCCGCCGTGCTGCCGCCACCGCCACCCCCTCCCCCGCCGCCACCGCTCCCCGGGAACCCCGGCGCCTTGACGCTCGCCAGGTAGCCGTCCTTCACCGTGTCGACCGTCTGCCAGTCGTCCTTCAGAATCCCGCCCGTGTCACCGGAGTTGGGGTTCCAGGACCAGAAGGTCCAGTGGAAGGCGTCCGAGCCGTAGGTCGCTGTCGGCCGCAGATAGTCGACCAGCGCGGCCAGCCACCGCTGGTCCACGGTCGACTGGAGGGTCGTACCGAACTCCCCCACCCACACCGGCGCGATGTTCTGCTTGAAGAGGTAGCCCCAGTACTTGTCCCAGATCCCCGGCATGTTGGCGGGGAACGAGGGATCGCTGAACCAGCTCTGCTGGGCCACGCTCGTCGCGTAGTCGTGGGCCGAGTACACCACCCGGTTCGCCACATCCAGCTGCACCGGATACTGCGCGACCCCCATCAGGTTGCCGCCCCACCAGCCGGAGACCCCGTTGAACGTCTGCACGCCCTCCACGAACACCAGCAGCTGCGGATTGACCGACAGCACCGCGTTGCCCGCCCGCTGCGCCGCCAGCCGCCAGTCCTTCGTCGTGTCACCGCAGCCCCAACAGGCGGGATCGTGCGGCTCGTTGTGCAGGTCGATGCCGATGACCGCGTCCTGGCCGGAGTAACGCGCTGCCAGCGCCTTCAGGTTGGCGATCCATGTCGACTCGGGCACCGCCGAGGTGTACCAGAGGGCCGACTGCCCGCCCGCGTCCGGCCGGTGCCGGTCCAGGATGACCTTGAGGCCGTCCTGACCGGCGTACGCGACCAACTTGTCCATGATCTGCAGGGAGTTCAGACCCTGCAGGTCGG
Organism: Streptomyces kryoterrae; assembly: GCF_054072135.1. NCBI lineage: Bacteria > Bacillati > Actinomycetota > Actinomycetes > Kitasatosporales > Streptomycetaceae > Streptomyces > Streptomyces kryoterrae. Next base: position 4,612,620 of record NZ_CM133358.1, read on the forward strand.
CGTTCTTGCCGCTGCTGAAGTCGATGCTGTTGGGGACGGTGGAGGACTTGAAGATGTCGTCGCTGTACGGCAGCCGGATGGTGTTGTAGCCGAGCGTCCTCATCTGGTCGATCATGCTCTTGTAGTCGCGGGACCAGAGGCCGTGCACCACGTTGTTGCTGGTCTCGAAGCCGAACCAGTTGATGCCGGCGATCCGGACCGGCTGCCCGGCCGCGTCCAGGATCTGGCGCCCGCTGGTGTGCCAGTAGCCGGCGCCGGCGGCTGCCGCACGGACGTCCGCCGTATCGGCGTCCGCCGCGTGGGCGGCCTGCGCACCCGCTCCCAGCGGTAGCAGGAGCACGGCGGCCACGGAACACAGCGCCCTTCGCCAGGTACGGCGGTCGCGGAGTTGGGGGAAGCGGAACATGTCGCTCGTTCCTCTCGGGAGGCGCGGCCCCGGAATCGATGGGAGCGCTCCCACATACCGCGCACCTCCCAGGAAACTGACACAACATGCCCACGTCAATACTCGCGGCACCGCGGAGTGCGTGCAGCACGGAGTTCAGCAGCCGCCCGGAACTCCCGTCGGCCCTGCCCCGGGGCTTGAGGAATCTCAATGATCGTGTCAAGCCGCCTGTGTGACGGGCGGGGCGGAGGTGAACAGCCTCTTGTCACGCAGCATGGCCCACAGCACGTCGACCCGTCGCCGGGCGAGCGCGAGCAGGGCTTGGGTGTGCAGCAGTCCTTCGGACCTCTTCCTGAGGTAGTAGTCGCGGGACGGTCCGGGCCGCATCATCGCGGTCTGCGCGGCCATGTAGAAGATGTGCCGCAGACGCCGGTTGTATCGCTTGGGCCGGTGGTAGTTACCGGTGCGGCGGCCGGAGTCCCGGGCGACCGGTGCCAGGCCGGCGTGCGAGGCGAGACGGCCGGCGTCGCGGTAGCCGGACAGATCGCCGACGATGGCGACGAACTCGGCGCCCAGGATCGGGCCCATGCCCGGCATGGATTCGATGATCTCGGCGCGTTCGTCGGTGCGGAAGGCTTCGCGGATCTCCCGGTCGTTGTCCTTGATCCGCTCGTCCAGGGCAAGGAGCTGGTGGGAGAGGTCACAGACCAGCTTGGCGGCCCGTTTCTCACCGGGCAGAGCGGTCATCTGCGAGTGGGCGGCCTCGACGGCCTTCGCGGCGACTTCAGCGGCACCACGGACCTTGCGTCGTTCCAGCCAGGTTGTCAGGCGCTTGACGCCGATCCGGCGCAGGGCGGCGGGGGTCTGGTACTCGGTCAGCATGACGACCGGGCCCTTGGCCGCGGAGTAGTCGAAGGCTCTCTCCAAGGCCGGGCAGATGCCCACCAGCAGATCGCGGAGCCGGTTGATCAGCCGCACCCGATCTCCGATCAGGTCGGCCCGGTAGCGGGTCAGCAGCTGGAGGGTCGAAACGAGCTCCGGCGGTGTGTCCAGCGGGGCGAAGTCCCGCCGCATCCGTGCCTGGTCAGCGATGACTCGGGCGTCTTTGGCATCGGTTTTGCCCTCGCCCCGGTAGGCGCCGGTCATCCGGTTGACCGTGCGGCCGGGCACGTAGACGACCTGCTGGCCGTGTGCGATCAGCAGGGCCAGCAGCAAGGTGGAGGCGCGTCCCGAGATGTCCACCGCCCATCGCACCTCGTCGGCCCGTTCCCGGGCCGTCCCGATGAGAGTCAGGATCTGGGCTTCGTCGTTGATCACCTTCGTCGAGAACAGCGTCTCGCCGTCGGCGTCGACCGCAACCGCCCAGTGATGCCCCTTGCCGGCGTCGATGCCGACCCATATCCGCGCCTGCCGCGTGCTCAACCCCATCGCTCCGTATCCCTCGTGACCAGCACTTCATGGCCCGAAGAACACCCCGCCGACAGGTCCCTAACCAGCGATGACCGCAGTTCTCAATCAGTGGTCGGAGCGTCCCGGAGGACCGGGCGGCCATTCCTCGTGAGCCATCAACGGCAAACAACCATCAGCCACACCCGGTCCTCCCGGACCGCCTCACATTCTTAGGGAACATCCATGTCGGATCGTGCGCTAGGCCCTCGTTGTGCCTGGTGAGCGGCTGACGGGGCGTCGGCGGTGGGCGCGATCTGAAGTCTTCCCACAGATAACGTCCGCCGCTACTTCAAGCCCTCCCCGGAGGCCATCGCTGCGATCACCAGCCTCCTCGCCCCTGGTGATAGCCGACGCTGAGGCACATTCCCGTAATTCGCCGGATGAGGATGCCCTGCCGTCAATTCGCCTCGGGCCCGAACCGACGCTTGTATGCCGACGGAGTGATGCCGGTCTCGCGGCGCATCAGCGTACGCAGGTTGGCGGCGGTGCCGAGCCCGCTGCGCCGCGCGACCATCTCGAAGCGGGACTCGCCCCGCTCGATCAAGCGGCATGCGAGGGCAAGTCGTTCCCCCGTCAGCCAGGTCAACGGCGTCGTGCCCAGTTGCGCTTGGAAGCGGCGATGCAGCGTCGCCGCACTGACCGCCGCGCGTGCCGCAAGGTCGGGCACGGTGAGCGGTGAGTCCAACCGTTCCTGGGCCCAGACCAGGACAGGTGCCAGGGACTCGTCCGGCAGGTCGGGCATGGGGCGCTCCACGAACTGCCGCTGCCCGCCGTCCCGGTGCGCGGCGAAGACCAGTCGCCGGCTCACGGAGTTAGCGACCTCCGCTCCGTGGTCGCGGCGCACCACATGCAGTCCAAGGTCGAGCGCGGCCGCGCTCCCCGCAGCGGTAAGGATGTCACCGTCATCCACGAACAGCACGTCTGATTCGAGGTGGACAGATGGGAAGCGGGCCCGGAAGGAATCCGCCCATTGCCAGTGCGCGGTGGCCCGGCGCCCGTCGAGGACTCCGGCCTCGGCCAGCGTGAAGGCGCCGCTGCAGAAGCCGACCAGGCGCGCACCGCGCGCGTGCGCCCGTCGGACGGCATCGAGCACGGCCGGTCGGCGGGGCACCTCGACGTCTGGGCGATTGGGGACGATCAAGGTGTCCGCGGCATCGGCCGCTTCCAAGTCGGCGATTCCCGTGAGCGTGAAGAATCCGTCGCGCATCAGGGTGTGGGGCTCGGGGGAGCAGAGCCTGAAGTCGTAGAGGTCACGGCCGATCTCCGGTCTGCGCAGTCCGAAGATCTCGGTCGCGCAGCCGAGCTCGAAGGGGTTCGAGTTCTCGTCCACGATCACGACGACCCGGTGTACGCCCGCCGAGCGAACTGCCTGCGAGGATTCTTTCGCCATATGCAATTCCTAGCACTCACGCCAGGCGTACGACAGACTGAAGGATGAGCACATGAGCAACGAACCGATCCCCCTCAGCAAGGCTCTGGCCTCCTTCGATGCCCTGTGGAGCCCCCGCATCGTCACGCGCGTCAACGACTACGACGTCCGCATCGCCAAGGTCCAGGGCGACCACATCTGGCACGCCCACGACGACACCGACGAGTTCTTCCTGGTACTCGAAGGAGAACTGCACATCTCCTTGCGCGAGCCCGCCGGGGAGCGCACGGTCCTGCTCCCGCAGGGGGCGGTCTTCACCGTCTCCCGAGGTACGGAGCACAAGCCGTACTCTCCGTCCGGCGCCGCGATCCTTATGTTCGAGCCCGCCGGGACGCCGACCGTGGGCGATCGCCACGACGAGATCCCGGACCACGTGGACGCAACGACCGGGCACACACTCAACACCTGAGCCGACAAGCTTCGGGCCCCCTTTCACTGGCATCAGCGCGTCACCGGGTCCTACCGTTTCACCGACCTGCCCGGATGGAGCTGCGCGGTACTCAATCTTCGGCGGCGTCCTGATCGCGCAGGGGGCGCATTCCGCCGGGCAAGTCGGGGAGCTGGAAGGAATAGCGGCCGAGCATGTTGATGTGATGCCGTACGAACGGCGACAGGCGGGCGACGTCCTCGTCACGGACGTCGAAGCCGTCCGCGAACAACGCCTTCGGCCCGTCCCCGGTCGTCCAGGCCCGCGCGTCCAGCCACTCACTCAGCTCCGCCGAGACCTTTGCGAAGTCCCGCCAGCCCCCGGCCTCCTGGATCTCCCCGGCGTGGGTGCGAGCAGTCCCGTCCCGCTCGCCGTACTCCTTCAGACACGACGGGTCCGCGATCTCCAACTGCTCGGCCAGATACTCGACCACCTCCTCCGGCACCTGCCTCAGGTCCGGCAGAAACCGGCCCAAGTAGCGCACGCTCGTGAGCTGGACTGCGTACCCGAGGCGGTTGTGGGCACGACGCTTGGCCTGCACCGCCTCCCGGTCCGCGTCGTCCAGGAAGAAGTACCGCTCCAACTCCGTACGCGACGGCGCCCCGACGAACGCCCCGTACCCAACCTGCTCACCCGACAGGAACTCGACCGCCACAGCAACTCTCCGAAGATCGACAACAGCGACCTACGAAGGCTCCGGCACGCAATCACCCCAGGTCAAAGCGCCGATCAGCGCTGAGAAGGCTTAGCGCACGATCCGCCATAGATGTTCCTCAAGCCCCGCCCCGGCCCTCGCGGGCAGGACCCCCGGGACGATCACGACGACGGCCGCCGCCGCCGAAGCCGCTTCAGCCCGAGATAGGCGACGAAGAGCACGCCGACAGCGATGGCCCCGGTCCTGACGTTCCCCTCGGAACCCCCGCCTCCCCCGCCACCCGAGGCCGAACTCCCGTTACCGGAAGCCGAGTCGGAGCCACCTGACTTCCCGTACGACGGAGCGTCCTCGGCCTCGACCCCGCTCTCGGCACCCTCACTCCCGTACATGATCCTGGACCCGTCGCGGCTGTACGTGACCGACTCCCCCTGCCCCTGCAACGGCACGTCGAGCTGCCCCTGCCGCTTGAGCTTTCCGCCGTTCCAGGCGTAGGAGACACCCCCGAAGTACCCCCGTACGGCCAACTGCTGCCCGTCGGGCGAGAACGCGGCGTCGGTGGCCCACATGTCGACGGCGGCGACGGGCCGGAAGACGTTGGCGCCGGAGGAGGAGAGCTTGGCCGGGCCGGCGTACAGATGGCCGCCGTCCTCCTGCTTGTCGATGATGTAGACGCGCCCCGTCTTCGGATGCACGACGAGGGACTCGGCGTCCCGCGAACCGTCCGAGTACTTCACGACGTACTGCGTGGCGCGGATCGTCTGGTTTTTGAGCACCTTGGGCTCGGTGAGCCGGTAAACCCACACATAATCCCAGGTCACACCATCATTGTCGCCGATGTCGCCGACGTAGATCTGGTTGTCCGGCCCGATGGAGATGGCCTCGATGTCGCGGGGTCTGCCCACGCCGGTCATGGTGACGGTGGCGACGGTCTGCCCGGTCGCGCTGTCGATCGCGTACAGGAAGGCGCCGTCGTCGCTGTCGTTGTGGGTCCAGTAGACGCCCGGGTGCTGGCGGGAGGCCGCGAGACCGCTGGACTCGGTGATCCGCGGGTCCTTGATGGTGAAGTCCTGGTCACCATCGGCAGCGGAGACGGGCGCGGCGAGCGCCCCGACGAGTAGGCCCCCGGCGAGGAGGGCGAGCGATCGGCGCATGCCCCCAAGCGTGCCATCCCGGCGATCGATACGAGGCCCACGACCCTGAGCGCCCGCCGGATCAGTGCGGGATCAGTGCCGGATCAGTGCCGGATCAGTGCCGGATCGGCCGCTCGCTGACGTACAACTGCCCGCAAGCCGACCTACACCTGACATTCGCCTGACACCGGGTGGCCCGACTCACACACCGCACGCGTCCCATGCCCCTCCCCCCATCCCTCATCATGAGCGGATGCTCAGGTTGATGCCCGTAGGCGACTCCATGACCATCGGCAGTGCCGGTGAACACACCTGGCGCTACCGGTTGTGGCAGCACCTGCGGGAGACGTACGGCGGCCCGTTCCGGATCGTCGGCCCGCGCGAGGCGCTGTACGACAAGGCGACGGACACCGCCGACTCCTACGAGTACGCCGACCCGGACTTCCCCCGCGCCCATCTGGCCGGCTGGGGCGAGGGCTGGCACCACATGACCCCGCTGATCGCGGACGCGGTACACGCCCACAAGCCGGATGTCCTGCTGGTCTCCCTGGGCCTGATCGACCTCGGCTTCTACACGGACGCGGACCAGACGGCGGACAACGCCCGCCTCTTCGTGGCCGAGGCCCGACGCTCCAACCCGCGCATCGCCATCGCCCTGCTCCCGGTGATCCCGAACGTCCGCGCGGAGACGGACCCGCCTTTCGCCGCCCAGGTCACCCGCTTCAACGAACTCCTCGCGAAGACGGCGGCCGACCTGGCCGAACCCCGCTCCCCCCTGCTCCTGGCATCACCCCCGCCCTCGTACGACATCCACCACGACACGTACGACGGCACGCATCCCAACGCGAACGGCGAGCACAAGATCGCGGGCGCGTTCGCGGACTCGCTGCACGAGGCCTGGGATCTGGGGGACCGGTACGGGGCTGGAACCGACTGACTGGATCGAGGCGTGGCCCAGCCGCCGCGTACGTCGTTGACGTCCCGGTGACAGTTCTCGAGGAGAGGATCGACATGGCCGACGGCATTGGCGATGAGCCCACACTCGACGCGATGTTCGAGTGGCTGGAGCAAAGTCCCCTTCCCCAGGGGTACAGAACCGAGATTGTCGGGGGCCACGTCTTCGTCTCACCCCAGCGGGACACTCCCTTGGAGATCACTGCGGACATCCACGAGCAACTGGGGGCCACCTACTCACGCAAAGGCCTGAAGTCCGATGTCCGCATCGACTACCCCGGCTACCTCAACGGGTTCGCCACCGACGTGACGCTGTTGGCCGAGGATGCCGCAAAGGACGACAAGGGCCTGTGGCGCTACCAGGACGTCGAGTTCGTCGCCGAAGTGATCTCGAAGAAGACCGCCGCCAATGACTACGGCCCCAAGAAGTCCGCCTACGCCGATGCCGAAGTGCCCGTCTATCTCATCGCCGACCCCTACCAGGGCAGGTGCTTCCTCTGCACCCACCCCAAGAACGGCGAGTACGCGACCGAGACGAAGCTCTCCTTCGGCGACACCGTCGTCGGCCTCACCCTCAAGACGGACGAGTTCCCCCGCGACCAGACGCCACGAAGCGGTACTTGAGGTGGGTGGCAAGGGGAGTGTCGACCACCCTGACCCGAACCACTCGCGGATCAACTCGGAGTCGCGGTTCTCGTCCCCCGCCGGTCCCGCCCTGGCGCTCCCGCCGGCTCGCCAGGCCGTGGAGCCACTCGAAGGGCGCCTCGGCGCCGTCGGCTCCGACGAGACCCACGTCACATTCGCTCAGCCATGTCACATCCCGCCGCTCCGCCCCGTCGTGCATGTGTAACGCCCCACAAGGCAGCAGCACCCATCACGGAGGAGCCCACCATGGAAGCCCGTTTGAACCTCTTCGCCAGCCCGGTCGCCGCCAAGGCCACGAAGCACCTCGTCGCGGCGGGCAAGGCGGCCACGGAATCGGCCCTGCCGCTCGCGACACAGGAGCTGGTGCGGCTCCGCGCCAGCCAGATCAACGGCTGCGGTTTCTGCACCGACATGCACACCAAGGAGGCCACCGCGGCGGGAGAGACCGCGCAGCGCCTCCACCTGGTCGCGGCCTGGCGCGAGGCCACGGTGTTCACCGACGCCGAGCGCGCCGCGCTGGAGCTGACGGAGCAGGGCACCCGTATCGCGGACGCGGCCGGCGGCGTCACGGACGAGGCCTGGGCGAACGCCGCCAAGTACTACGACGAGGAGCAGCTCACCGCGCTGGTCCTCACCATCACCCTCATCAACGCCTTCAACCGGATGAACGTCATCGTCCAGCAGCCCGCCGGCGACTACGTGCCCGGCATGTTCGCCCAGCTCTGACGACGGCGACGCCCGCTGCCGGGCGACCGGGGTGGCGGGGCCACCCAGCGGGAGGCAGGGCGGCCCGGTCACTCAGAACATCGTGTTGTCGTTGGCCGAAGTGGCCGGCACGTCCTGCAGCACGTCCCAGTGCTCGACGATCTTCCCGCCCCGCACCCGGAACAGGTCCACGACGGCCTGTCCGCGCTCGCCCGGCGCGTTTACGTAGTGGCTGTGCACGGCGACCAGATCCCCTTCCGCCACCACCCGCTTGCGGGACACCGCCAGCTCCGGGAACGCCCGGAAGTACCCTCCGAGCCCTTCCCGCGCACCGGCCACACCGTCCGCGATGCTCGGATTGTGCTGGTGGTACTCGGTCCCCCAGTACGTGTCGAGCGCGGACAGATCCTTGGCGACGATGAGCCGGTCGAACGCCTTGGTCACCAGCTTCTTGTTGTAGGCGGTGAGCCACCGCGGACCCGGCTGCTCGCTCCGCGGCCAACTGACCGTGGAGAACATGTCGTTGCCGTTCGCGCTGGTGTCCGGCACGTTCTGCCCGGTGTCCCAGTGCTCGGCGATCCTGCCGTCCCGGAACCGGAAGATGTCGAAGACCGCCGAGCCGCGGCTCCCCGGCGTCAGGACGACGTTGGAGTGCACCAGGACGAGATCGCCCTCGGAGATGACCCGCTTGACGTCGTACTTCGCCTCGGGGAACTGCTGGTGCACCCCGGTGGCCAGGTTCTTCAGCGTCCCGGAGCCGTCGGCCGCGAACGGGTTGTGCTGGATGTAGTCGGCCCGTACGAACCTGTCCACGACCGCGGTGTCACCCCGCTCGAACACGCCCTTGAGGACGCGTACGGCAACGTCCTTCTGGTAGTCGAGCCGGACGCCGTCACCGATGTACCCGCCGTACCCGACGACGTGACGCCCACCGGCGGACGGCGAGGCGACGGCGGGCAGGGTCGCGGCGCCCAGCAGGGCGGACGCGGCGAGCGCGGCGACGAGGACACGGCGGACGGGCAGGTGCGGGGCAGGCATGTGGGGGGTCACAGTGCTCCCTCTCTCGGGATCTTGACGACGAATCAGACGGCGAGCCAGACGGCGACCAGAATCTTGAAACTTAAAGCGAGTCGCGCTGTGCATACGTAAGCACTAACCACGAGTTAGCGTCAAGGGCTGCCGGCCCGGCCCGGCCCGCCCTTGCCTAGAGCGCACTCCACGACGTTGGCTGAACAGTCATGAAGTACACGCAGCTCGGACGCACAGGACTCAAGGTCAGCCGACTCGTCCTCGGGACCATGAACTTCGGCCCCCAGACCGACGAGGCCGACAGCCACGCGATCATGGACGCGGCCCTGGAAACGGGCATCAACTTCTTCGACACCGCCAACGTCTACGGCTGGGCCGAGAACAAGGGCCGTACGGAATCGATCATCGGCAACTGGTTCGCCAAGGGTGCCGAACGCCGCGACAAGGTGGTCCTCGCCACCAAGATGTACGGCAACATGGCCCCGGAGGGCGACGCCTGGCCCAACCACGACAAGCTCTCCGCGCTCAACATCCGCCGCTCGGTGGACGCCTCGCTGAAGCGGCTCCAGACCGACTACATCGACGTCTACCAGTTCCACCACATCGACCGCTCGACTCCCTTCGAGGAGATCTGGCAGGCGATCGACGTGCTCGTACAGCAGGGGAAGATCCTCTACGCGGGTTCGAGCAACTTCCCGGGGTACAAGATCGCCCAGGCCAACGAGATCGCCGCCCGGCGCGGGGGCACCATCGGGCTCGTCAGCGAGCAGTGCCTCTACAACCTCATCGAACGGCGCGCCGAGATGGAGGTCATCCCGGCCGCGCAGGAGTACGGGCTCGGCGTCATCCCCTGGTCGCCGCTGCATGGCGGGCTGCTCGGCGGCGTCATCAAGAAGGAGGTCCAGGGCGGCCGGCGGGCGAGTGGCCGCGCGGCCGACACCCTCGCCGACCCCGCCTCCCGCGCCCGGATCCAGGCGTACGAGGACCTGCTCGACAAGCACGGCATCGAGCCCGGCGAGGCGGCTCTCGCCTGGCTGCTCACCCGCCCCGGCGTCACCGGCCCGATCGTCGGCCCGCGCACCGCGGAACAGTTGGAGTCGGCGGTACGGGCGTCCGAGCTGGAGCTGAGCGACGACCTGCTGACCTCGCTCGACGAGATCTTCCCGGGCCCGGGCCCGTCACCGGAGGCCTTCGCCTGGTGAGGCGCGGGCACCAGGCGTAACAGGTGGGCGGCGGTCGCGAGGCAGGCCGGAGTCCGGCTCACGTCACTTCCCGACCGCCGCCGCCACCCCCACCACCACGAACATCAGCACGAGCGCACCGGCCATCACCCGGTTCCGGATTTTCGGATTCACGCCGTCGAGCCTAACCGGCCGCACCGAGGGACCAACGGGCGACCACCTCGTACCGGGGCTGCTCCCCCGGCACCCCCGACCTCGGCAGATCGCTGCGCACGAGCGCCAGGTCGTCCACCGTCCAGGTGCGGCTCGTGAACGCGTCCAGGGCCTCGACGTACGGCCGCACCTCGAAGGCCTCGCGGCTGCGGGCCACGGTGAGGTGGGGCTTGTAGTGCCGGTGCTCCCCCATGTCGACGCCCGCCTTCCTGCCCGCCGCCTCCGCCCGGTCGGCCAGCAGACCCAGTACGCGCACCTCACCGGCGGCGCCCGCCCACAGCGCCCGCCCGTGCCCGAACTGCCCGCCGCCGCACACCGCCAGCGCGAACGCATCCGTACGGTGGGCGGCCCGGGCCAGCCGCTCCGACAGTTCCGGTACGACGTCCTCGTCCACCTCGCCATAGAAGGCGAGGGTGAAGTGCCAGCCGGGTACGCCGGTCCAGCGCAGCCCGTCCGCACCCGGCAGGCCCCTCAACCCGGCCACCGCGTCGGCGAGTTGGGCGGAGACGTCCTCGGGCGGAAGCACGGCGGCGAACAGCCTGACGGTGTTCGTGGCACTCGTGGAACTCATGGCGCTCACCGTACTCACGCCACGGAGGCCACCGGCTCCCGATGCTCCTCCTGGCGCTTGACGAGGCTGACGCGCGGGTGTCCGGAGTTCCAGACGGCGGAGACCTTCAGGCCGCCGACCCGGGCCAGGACCAGGCCGACCGTCAGGGCGGCGGCCGTCGCGACGACGCCGCCGAAGGCGAGGCCGACCCGGGGGCCGTACGCGTCCGTGATCCAGCCGACTATCGGTGCGCCGACCGGCGTACCGCCCATGAAGACCATCATGAACAGGGCCAGGACCCGACCGCGCATGGCCGGGTCGGTGGACATCTGGATCGAGGTGTTCGCCGTGACGTTGACCGTCAGGCCGGCGATTCCGATCGGCACCATCAGCAGCGCGAACAGCCACAGGGACGGGGCCACCGCGGCCACGACCTCCAGCGTGCCGAAGGCCACGGCCGCCGCGACGAGGACGCGCAGCTTCGCCGTACCGCGCCGGGCGGCGAGCAGGGCGCCGGTCAGGGAACCGACCGCCATCAGGGTGTTGAAGAGGCTGTACGCGCCGGCGCCCGCGTGGAAGACGTCGTCCGCGTAGGCCGAGAGGACGACCGGGAAGTTGAAGCCGAAGGTGCCGATGAACCCGATGAGGACGATCGGCCAGACCAGCTCGGGCCGCCCGGCGACATAGTGGAGGCCCTCACGCAGCTGCCCCTTGGCACGCGGCGCCCGCTCCACGGCACGCAGGTCGCGGCCCCGCATGAGGAGCAGGGCGGCCATGGGGGCGACGAAGGACAGGCCGTTGAAGAGGAAGGCCCAGCCCGTACCGACGCCGGTGATCATCACACCGGCGACGGCGGGTCCGACGAGGCGTGCGGACTGGAAGTTCGCGGAGTTGAGGCTGACAGCGTTCTGGAGCTGCCCGGGCCCGACCATCTCGGACACGAAGGACTGCCGGGCCGGGTTGTCGACGACCGTGGCGAGACCGACGGCGAAGGCGGCGAGGTAGACGTGCCAGACCTCGACACCCCCGGTGAGGGTCAGGGCGGCGAGCGCGAGGCCGGTGACGGCCATCATCGCCTGCGTGACGAGCAGCGTGGGGCGCTTGGGCAGCCGGTCGACGAGGACACCGCCGTACAGGCCGAAGAGCAGCATCGGCAGGAACTGCAGCGCGGTCGTGATGCCGACGGCGGTCGAGGAGCCGGTGAGGCTCAGGACCAGCCAGTCCTGGGCGATGCGCTGCATCCAGGTGCCGATGTTGGACACGACCTGGCCGAGGAAGAAGAGACGGTAGTTCCGGACCTTCAGGGAACTGAACATGGCGGTACGGGAGCCGGCGCGGGGGGACTCCGCCTCGACGGAAGGCGCGGGGAGCCCGGCAGGCGACTCCGGGCGATCGCCGGGCTCGGGGCGACCCGCGGGCTCGGAGGAAGTCACGGGCGCGGCGGGGGGCACGGGCGTCGCCGGAGCCGCGGGCGCGGTGGGGGTTGCGGGCGCCGTCGGAGCCACGGGCTTCACCGGAGCCGCGGGCGCGGTGGGAGCGACAGGCGCTGCCGGAGTGACAGGCGCGGCGGGACTGACAGGCGCCGCCGGAGTCACAGGCGCCGTCGGAGTCACGGGCGCGGTGGGGTGGGGAGCGGGCTGGGGGTCGTGGGCGGCTGGTGCGGGTGCGGAGTGTGCTCCGGTTCCCGAACTCAAAGGTAATCGCCTCCTTGCTGGGTCCTGCTTACAGATGTGCGAGCTTCTCCAGTACGGGGGCGGCGGCGCGCAGTTTGGCCCACTCGTCCTCGTCCAGGTCCTCGACCAGACCGGCCAGCCAGGCGTTCCGCCTGCGGCGGCTCTCTTCGAGCATCGCCTCGGCCGTCTCGGTCTGGGTGACGACCTTCTGGCGCCGGTCCTCGGGATGCGGCTCCAGCCTGACCAGGCCCTTGCCCTCCAACAACGCGACGATACGAGTCATGGAGGGCGGCTGCACATGCTCCTTGCGGGCCAGCTCGCCCGGCGTGGCCGAGCCGCAGCGGGCAAGAGTGCCCAGCACCGACATCTCGGTGGGGCTCAGCGACTCGTCCACACGCTGGTGCTTGAGTCGGCGCGACAGGCGCATCACGGCGGAGCGCAGGGAGTTCACGGCGGCAGCGTCGTCGCCATGGGTTAGGTCATGCATGTTCTTTAGCGTAACTCATTACCCTGACTAAAGACCACTCGAAACACGCCGAGATGCCCGTGATGCGGGCCACGGAACCTCCACATCACACGTACGAGTGAACCGACCGCAAAAAGCCCCCCGCCGCCCCGCACCGGCCCGCGACCCTCGTCTCCATGGGGACCAACGTGCTCAGCCTGCGGATAGACGGGGAGCTGCTCGACCGGCTCCGGGCCCATGCGGCGAAAAGGGGGATGAGCGTGCAGGACTACGTGGTCCGGACGCTCGTCCGCGACGACTTCGACGAGCGTTTCCAGACCGCCGTCGAGGAGACGGAGAAGTTCTACGGGGTGCCGTAGGACACCTCGTGGACCAGGTGGGACGGGGTGAGGCGGGTCAGCCAGCGCCGGCGCCGGCAACAGGCAGTGGGGGAGCCATGGGCCTGCGGCGCGCCCGCAGGGCGGCCTCGTAAGCTGTGCGCATGGCGAAGTGGACACCGAAGCACGAGGCGCCGGAGCCCCTGGAGGGCCCCGTCGTCGCCACCATCACGGGCCTCACGATCCTCTGGTTCGTCCTCTTCCTGGCCCAGCTCCCCTTCTACGGCTGGTACGAGGACCACGACCACGAGTGGTGGGTCTGGACCTGCCTCGCGGGCACGGCCCTGGGCCTGATCGGCATCTGGTACGTCCGGGGACGGGACGCGGCGATCAAGCGGACGCAGGCGGAGTAGGTATTTCAGCCCGTCCGGCGATTGAGGACGAGGCCCCCCTTGAGGGCCGAAAGCGGGGGTCTGGGGGCGCGGCCCCCAGGAACGGGATGGCACGGGTAGGGGCGGCGGGGGCGAGACCCAAAAAAAACCGTGCCCCCACCGCCGACCCCTACGCACCCCCGACTACAACCACCGCACCACTCCCCACCCCACCCCTCCTCCCCAGGTCGGATCTTTGCCTCTCCCACCGGGTGAAGCCCTGAATCCGCACGTACCGTCGAACACATGACGCACATCGACGCCGGCGCCGAACTCGATCCTGTGCACCCCGTCCCCCTCCCCAGCACCACGCCGGGCAGGGACGCACCAGCCCGCGCCCGCGCCCACGGCCTCACCCCCGCTGAGGTCGCCGACCGCGTCGCCCGCGGCGAGGTCAACGACATCCCCGTACGCAGCAGCCGCAGCATCGCCGAGATAGTCCGCGCCAACGTCTTCACCCGGTTCAACGCGATCATCGGCGTGCTCTGGCTGATCACGATGTTCGTCGCCCCGTTCCAGGACACCCTGTTCGGATACGTCATCCTCGCCAACACCGGCATCGGCATCATCCAGGAGTGGCGGGCGAAGAAGACCCTCGACTCCCTGGCCGTGATCGGCGAAGCCAGACCAACGGTCCGCCGGGACGGCGTCGCCACCGCGGTGAGCACCTCCGACATCGTCCTCGGGGACCTCATCGAGATCGGCCCCGGCGACAGGATCGTCGTGGACGGCGAGTGCGTCGAGGCCGACGGGCTCGAGATCGACGAGTCGCTGCTCACCGGCGAGGCCGACCCCGTCGTCAAACAGCCCGGCGACCAGGTCATGTCGGGCAGTTTCGTCGTCGCGGGCGGCGGCGCCTTCACGGCCACGAAGGTCGGCCGCGAGGCCTACGCGGCCCAACTCGCCGAAGAGGCCTCCCGTTTCACTCTCGTCCACTCGGAACTCCGTACCGGAATCTCGACGATCCTCAAGTACGTGACCTGGATGATGCTGCCGGCCGCGATCGGCCTGTGCATCACCCAACTGGTGGTCAAGGAAAACGACGTGAAGGACTCGATCGCCCGTACGGTGGGCGGCATTGTCCCCATGGTCCCCGAGGGCCTCGTCCTCCTGACCTCCGTCGCCTTCGCGATCGGTGTCATCCGGCTCGGCCGACAGCAGTGCCTCGTACAGGAGTTGCCCGCGATCGAGGGCCTCGCGCGTGTCGACACGGTCTGCCTGGACAAGACGGGCACGCTGACCGAGGGCGGCATGGACGTGACCGAGCTGCGGTCGCTCAACGGCGGCGACGAGGCGTACGTACGGCGGGTCCTGGGCGCGCTCGGTGAGTCCGACCCCCGCCCGAACGCCTCCCTCAAGGCCGTCATCGCCGCCTACCCGGACAGCGAGGACTGGCGCTGCACCGAGTCGCTGCCGTTTTCCTCGGCGCGCAAGTACAGCGGAGCGTCGTTCAGCGAGGGCAACGGGGAGACGAGCACCTGGCTGCTGGGCGCCCCGGACGTACTGCTCTCGGCCGAGGACCCGGCCCTCGCCGAGACGGACCGCCTGAACCAGGCCGGTCTGCGCGTCCTCCTCCTCACCCGCACCACCAGCGAACTCGACCACCCGGAGGTGGCCACGGGGACAACCCCCACCGCCCTGGTGGTCCTGGAGCAGCGTCTGCGCCCGGACGCGGCGGACACGCTGCGCTACTTCGCCGAGCAGGACGTCGACGCGAAGGTCATCTCGGGCGACAACGCGGTGTCGGTGGGCGCGGTGGCAGGCAAACTGGGCCTGACCGGCACGACGGTGGACGCCCGTCAACTCCCCACCGAGCCAGTGGAGATGGCGAAGGCACTGGACGAAGCGACGGTTTTCGGCAGGGTCACCCCGCAGCAGAAGCGGGACATGGTGGGCGCGCTGCAGTCACGTGGACACACGGTGGCGATGACGGGCGACGGCGTGAACGACGTACTGGCCCTGAAGGACGCCGACATCGGCGTGGCCATGGGATCGGGCTCGGAGGCGACGAGGGCCGTGGCCCAGATCGTCCTCCTCGACAACAGCTTCGCGACACTGCCTTCGGTGGTCGCGGAGGGCCGCAGGGTCATCGGCAACATCACCCGCGTGGCAACGCTGTTCCTGGTGAAAACGGTCTACTCGGTCCTCCTGGCCGTCCTGGTGGTCTGCTTCCAGGTCGAATACCCCTTCCTCCCACGCCACTTGACGCTGCTCTCCACCCTGACGATCGGCATCCCGGCCTTCTTCCTGGCCCTGGCCCCCAACAAGGAACGCGCGAAACCCCACTTCGTACGGCGGGTCATGCGCTACTCGATCCCGGGCGGTGTACTGGCCGGGGTGGCAACCTTCGCGACCTACCTGATAGCCCGTCACTACTACACGGGCGAGGGCTCGTTGGACGCGGAGACGAGCGCGGCGACCCTCACCCTGTTCCTGATCTCCATGTGGGTGCTGGCGATCGTCGCCCGCCCCTACACCTGGTGGCGGATCGTCCTGGTCGCCTCGATGGGCGCGGCTTTCCTGGTGGTACTCGTCGTACCGTCGCTCCAGGAGTTCTTCGCGCTGAAGCTGGTGGGCGTGACGATGCCGTGGATCGCGGTGGGCATCGCGGCGGTGGCGGCGGCCACCCTGGAGATCCTGTGGAGGTGGGTGGACCGCCGCTTCCCGGCATGAGCCGTACGGCGAGGCTTACTTCACGTCGATGAAGTCCGCGGCGGCGCTCGCGCCCACGGTGGTCGCGGTACCCGCGAAGACGTACCGGAAGAACCCGTCGGCGGTCGCCTTGACAGTGGTCTTCAGGTCGCCCGTGGTCGTCGTCTTGATGGTCTTGACGACGGTGTAGGCGCTGGTCCCGTTCTTACGGAACTGGAGCTGCACCGGCTGGGTCGCGTACCCGGTGTAGTTGGGCCCGTCCCAGTTGGCGCGGGTCAGCTTGCCGGTGACGGTGATGGTCTTGCCCTTGACGACGGGCTCCGGCGTGGCGTTGACCGTCAGCTTGGAGAGGCGCCGCACGGTCGTGGTGCCGAGGTCGCCCTGGGACTTGGTACCGATCTTGGACGGGTCGATGTTGTCACCCTCGAGATCCTGGCCGTTGAGGGCGATGGCGAATGCGCCGGCCGTCCAGACGGCCCCGGCGTTGGCGTTGATCAGGTCACCCTCAGCCGGGTAGATGTCAATGTTGGCCTTGCAGTTCGCGACCGTCGTCGAGGTGGCGGTGCAGATGGCGGGCTTCTCGCCTTGGATCGCGTTGAACGAATCGGGATCTTCGTCGTCAGCGCCCGTGTAGAGGACGGGCCCGCTCATGAAGTCGGAGGCCTTGATGTTGACCTCGGTGCCGTGGGTCAGCGTGTAGGTGACCGGGACGACGACGTGCCCGCCGGCACCAACGTTGATCGACTTGGCGACCTTGAGGTTGGAGAAGGAGACGTTCAGCTCGTACGGCAGACCACCATCGACAGGCGACGTGACGAACGCGCTCTTGCCTCCGTTCCCCAGGATCTTCGCGACCGCCGCGCGGTAGGCGGAGTCACCGCCGGAAGCGTGGACATCGGCCTGCGCGGCCGGCACGGCAAGGGCGGAGAGGGCCAGGGCGCCGGTGACTGCGGCCACAGTGGCACGTATACGCATGCGTTTCCCCACATGGAGAAGGGACCCGGCGGCGATCGTCCGCATCGACGCGCGCTCTTCCCGGGGCCCGGGTGATCGTGGAGCCTGTTGGCCCCCATGATCAGATCCGATACGGGTGTGGTTGGTTGTGCGCGGGGGACGTAATTTTGCGCACCTCTTACCCATGGGCCCGCCGTCGACCCCGAGAGCATGAGGGTCGACGGCGGTTACGCACATTTCACCCAACCGACGTACGATTTGGTATACTTAGCGCCTGTATGGACTTGTGCGTCGATTACTTCACATCGATGAAGTCCGGCGTGGCACCGAGGGCGCCGGTGGTCGCCGTCCCCGTGAAGACGTACCGGAAGTAACCGTCGGAAGCGGCCTTGACGGTGGTCTTCAGGTCGCCCGTGGTCGTCGTCTTGATGGTCTTGACGACGGTGTAGGCGCTGGTCCCGTTCTTACGGAACTGGAGCTGCACCGGCTGGCCGGCGTACCCGGTGTAGTTGGCGCCGTCCCAGTTGGCGCGGGTCAGCTTGCCGGTGACGGTGATGGTCTTGCCCTTGACGACCGGCTCGGGGGTCGCGTTGACCGACAGCTTCGCGGCGCGCAGGAGGCTCGGGCCGGCGATGAGGTCCTTCTCCGCGACCCCGACCTTCGTGGCGTCGAAGTCATCACTGCCCATGTCCTGGCCGTTCCAGGCTTCGGCGTACGCGAACGCCTTCCACTTTCCGGCGGTCTCGTTGAACAGGTCCCGAGCCGGGTGGATCACGATGGACTGGGTGCAGTTGGCGACGGTCGTCGACGCGGCCGTGCAGTGGGACCAGTCGTCGCCGAACAACCCGAAGTCGGAATCGACGTACGAGGCGCCGTAGTACAGCTCGACGTCGGTGAAGAAGTCCTCGGCGGTGATGTCGACGTCGGCGCCGTGGGTCAGCGTGTAGGTGATCGGCACGGTGATCGTGCCGGTGATGCCCGCCACGATCGACTTGCCCTTGTTGATCTTTATGTTGGAGAAGGAGGCGTTCAGGGCGTACGGCTTGCCGGCGTCATCAGCGGCGGCCGAGGCACTGAACGCGGACTTGCCGGAGGCGGCCTGGCCGGCCGCAAGGATCTTGGCGGCATCCGCGCGGGACACAGAACCGTCGGCCTGCGCGGCCGGCACGGCAAGGGCGGAGAGGGCCAGGGCGCCGGTGACGGCGGCCACGGTGGCACGTATACGCATGCGTTTCCCCACTTGGAGAAAGGGGGCCCGATGGCGGTCGTCCTCGCGGTTGTCGTCACACCGGGGGCCCAAGTGATCGTGGAGTCAGGTGACCCGCATGCTCAGATACGTGACAGGCGGGAATGGTTGTACGGGTGGTGCGGATTTCTGTGCCTCCTCGCACATGAGGTCCAGCACCATCACTGCTCACTTACGGTTTGTCCCGCACGGAACTGCATGCCGTACGGGACAAACCACAAGTCGAGTGCTCGCGACTGGCGGTCCTACACGGACGGCCACATAGTTCGGCTCGCCGCCAGCCCACCCTTGCCATCACCGGCGTAGAACCGCAGGTCGCCAGCAGTACGCATGGCAGCGATGTCGGCCTTGCCGTCGCCGTTGAAGTCGCCGCCCAGGACAGGCCGTTCACTCGTCCACGTCTTGTCGGGCCACATGGAGCGAGGCTGGTCGAAGGAACCGTCGGCCTTGCCCGGGTAGAGATGCAGCGCGCCATCGGCGGCGACAGCTGCGATGTCATCCCGGCCGTCTCCGTTGAAGTCAGCTGTGGCGATGTGCTTCTTCTTCCATGTCTTGTCGGGCCACATCACCTTCTTCTGGTTGACGAGCTTGCCGTCAGCATCACTCTTGTACGTGTACAGCGAGCCGTCGGGCCACTGAAACAACATGGTGTCATGGCCGGCTGCACCGGTCCGCAACCGGCCGGCGGGCAGGCCGTTCTTCCAGGTTGCATCCGTCCACAGCTTGTCGGACTCCCAAGAGTTCAGAATGCCGGGGATTCCCCACAGGGCACGTCGCTTCACCAGGTACAGAGTGCCGTCGTCCCTCACGCCAACCATCTCGATGCCCTTGGCCTCGTCGAAGTCACCAGCGATGAGTTGCTGGCCGGAGAGTCGGCCGGCGCCGTTCAGCCAATCGCCGAACTCGAGGGTGCCGTCCGACCTGCCGTAGAACACCTCCACTTCGCCGTTCGCCATAAGGGAAGCAACGTCCGTACGGCCGTCACCGTTGAAGTCAGCGGCCGTCATCACATCCGTAACGTACGCCTTCCGGGACGTCAGCCGAACCTGCTGCACCCAGCCCGCGACATCGTCGACACGGGTGGCGAGGGCACCGTTACGGGTCTCGTCGGAATTGAAGCAGCCCCCGTCCCACGCGGCGGTGACCACACCGACCACCTTGTCGTCACGCAGCACCGGAGCGCCGGCGTCGCCCTTACAGAGGGCAGCCCCACCGGTACCTGCGGGCGCGATGGCAAGAGTGGATGGATTCACGGTGTCCACGGCGAAGGCACCGGTGTGCACACGTCCTGGGATCCACTCGTCCTTCGTACGCCCGAAACCGACGGCCCTCAACTGGTCACCCTGGGCAGACTGGACGTTTCCGACGTCAGCCGGGGTGACGTCCGGGAACGGTCCATCGAGCGGGTCCTGAGTCGTGGTCGCGTCGCTGATGCGGGCCATGACCAGGTCTCGGTCCGGGTGCGGAACCAGTTCCAGGACTTTCTGCTTGGCGATCTGCGCGGCCGTGGGACGGTCACCGCCGAGAGTCACGACGGTGGTGTCCGTCGGCGCTCCCCTGGTGATCTTGAAGCCCTGCTGAGGGTCGGCCGCGAAGCAACTGGCGGCGGTGAGCACCCACTGCTGGTCGACCAGCGTGCCGGAGCAACTCCGCTCCACATCGGTACCGGTCCCGATGTGGAGCTTGACGGCGAACTGATCCTCGGCGTCACCGACTTGGGCACCTGTGACGGACTGAGCCGATGGGGCGACCAGCAGGCCGGTCGTGAGACCGGCTGCCAGGAACCCAGTGGTCCACACCGTGCGCGTTCTGATCGTTCGCATCCTGCGCGGGCGGGCATTCATCACGTTTCCCTCGAATCACAAAGTTTTTATGCGCGCAGAAGAGCCTGTCGATCACGTACGTCATGTGATGCACGGCCATGGGCAGTCACCGGGAGGTCTGCTGCCGTCCGCGCTCCCCGTACCGCACCCGGAAACCGGGCAGCGGATCAACCAGTCACTCGGAGCTCGACGAGCACCGACCTGGCACCCCCGGGGGCGGCTTCTCCGACGGACTCGGTCTCACCCTTGGCCACGTCGACCGTCGTGGTTTGGCCGTTGGCGGTGAGGTCGGCACTGATCGGATGGTCCGCGGCTTGCACCACGAAGACCCTGGGGAGTTCCAGGGTGAGGTGGCCGGTCTTGCCGAGGGCCTTGAAGCAGTAGGTCCCCTCGCGGCCGACGGAATCGTCCGCAACAGTCAGGACTCGGATCTGCTGGGCCGCCTGGTCGCATTCGGCCAGCAGGATACGCCCGTCGCCCTTCTTCAGCTTGATTCCCTTTTCAGTCAGGATCCGACTGGCTCCGGGGTAGTCGTAATTTTCGATCGCCGCAGGGGGCGCCGCAGACGTCGGCGGCTGAGGCGGATCGTCAGCTGAAGCAATAGAGATGCCCGCCAGAACGACAAGGATCCCCAAGGTTCCGGAAATAGCGAAACTTCGGGCATGGAAAGGCAACGAAAACCCCCTCGGGCACAGGTCTCCCAAAGCAGGAGCCCTCGCCAAGATGCAATGGAAAAGTAAATCCCCCATGTGAGCGCAAAAGCGCCGCCTCTACCGCCACCACAACGACCCCGGAGAAGAGGGGCCAGGTCAGGGCAACCCTCTCAACGAACATCCCGCCGGGGCAGGCAAAGTGAATGCAAAGGCAGAACACACCGTAACCATAGATTTAGCGATCGTCAACACCTTTCCTCCATGCATGCCGCCGAGGAGAGTCACCTCAGGACAAGTACACGCGCGCCGGGAGCGCAAAGATACCCAAACCGGCCATTACGCTCAATTCGGCCCCCATTCATTCGTTGGCCGAATATCTGACACCATCGCCGAGATCGAGGAAGTTATGCTCTCTCCTCCAATATTCGGCGACATGCACTTGGGGACGTCGCCGATGACCGAAACGGGTACTCAGTGAATCGAAGAACTGACCAGTTCGACGCTGCCGGTAAGGCGGCGCAGCTGATACGCAGAACGGCGTTGAGTTTGCTGCCTTTGGCTCTCAGCGCCGGCCTGCTGAGCTCCGCACCCTCCCTAGCCGCGGCACTGCCTGCAGGGGGAGCAGCATCTATCACTGCGTCGGAAGTGACCGCCGCCGACCGCAACATGGTCGTCGACTACTGGCGAGGCGGCGGGCCCATCGTCAAGGAAGCCGCCCAGTCGGCGCTGACTGGCAGCGACGCCGATGTGGCCGCCTTTCTCACGGTCGCGGACGACTTGGCCTTCCAGGACCAGCGGGTGACCGTCGCCCGGATCGCCTCGGTGGGTGGTCCTGAGCTGCTGACCGCAGCTCGCACAGCTCTGTTCGGAACGCCTGAAGCACTGTGGGACTTCATACAGGAGGGCTGGGAAGCTCCGACGGAGCAGGACAATCGAGTCCAAGTCGCCCAGATCATGGGTGTGAGCGGGCCCAACGTCCGGGACGCCGGCAATGCCGCACTCGATGGTTCACCCGACGACGTCCTGAAATTCCTCCGCGAGGGCCAGTACAAACAGCGCGAGCAGGACGAGCGTGTCCAGGCGGCCCAGATCATGGGTACGGGCGGCACCAACGTGCAACTCGCCGCGCGCCTCGCGCTGAACGGCAGCGCCGCCGACATCCGGGAGTTCCTGGAGGTCGGCCAGTACGTCGCGCTCGCCAAGGACCAGGAACACGCCACCGTCGCGCAGCTCGCCCAGCAGGCGAAGGAAGCCGGAAAGCTGGCCGCCAAGGAGACGGCGGCGGCGAAGGCGGAGTCCGCCAAGGCCGTGCAGGCATCGCAGCTCGCCAAGGAAGCTGCGCAGAAGGCCGCTACTGAGGCCGAGGCAGCCAAGGGCGACACTACCAAGGCAGCGAGAGCCGCAGGTCAAGCCGCCACCGCAGCGACCCAGGCCGCCGCCTCCGCACAGACTGCGATCGAGGCCTCCCGCGCGGCGAACACCTCGGCGCGTGTCGCCGCGAACGCAGCCTCCCAGGCAGCCGCAGCTGCAGCCGGCGCCTCCCAGGCCGCGTCCAAGGCCCGTAACGCCGCCGCCGACGCGGCGGTGGACGCAAATGACGCGCACGCCGCGAACCTGGCCGCCCAGAGCGCACGTACCGCGGCCGACGGCGCCACTCTCGCCGCCGACGCCGCCGACCAGGCGGCCATCGCGGCCGACGAGGCAGGCAAGGCCGCCCACTCCGCCGCGAGTGCGGGCGCCAACGCACAACTCGCCGCCGACGCCGCAGTCGAGGCCAGTGGCTACGCCGGCCAGTCCAGCGCCGCCGGCGCAGAGGCACGCGCCGCCGCCGCGACCGCCCGGCGTCATGCCGCCGAGGCCAACCGTGCCGCTGCCGCCGCCGAGGCCTTGGCGGCCAAGGCCGCCAAGGCGGCCCGCGAGGCAGGCGTAGCCGCCAGGTCGGCGGCCGCGCACGCGAACAACGCGGCCACCTTCGCCGAGGAGGCTGCCAAGGACGCGGGCAACGCCGCGAAGGCCGCAGGCCGTTCCACGAACCACGCGAAAGCGGCCACCGACGCCGCGAACGTGGCCACCGCCGCCGTGTCCAAGGCCCAGGACATCTACAAGATCGCCCGCGAGGTGGAGGCGGAGGAACTACTCGGCCGTACCAACGCGGGCATCGAGCGCGCCCGCGACGACCAGGCGGAAGCCAACGCCAGTACGACTGGACAGGCCGCGCTGGAGCAGGCGGCCAAGGACCGGGAAACCGAACGGAACCGGCTGGTCTCTGAGGCAGCGAAGCCCGGAGCCGCCCTATCCACCATCGCCGCCTCGGGTCGCAAGTTGGCCGTCCTGGTGATGCAGAACGGCACCGCCTGGGGACGAGCCGCCGCCGAAGACGCCCTCACCGGCACCGACGACGACGTGATCGACTACCTGCGCAGCGGCTGGACGACCGCCAAGGAGGGCGACGACCGCTCCTACGTCGAGCGCCTGGCGGAGGAGAGCGAGACCGAGGAGGTGCGGAACGCCGCCGAGGTCGCCCTCGACGGCAACGCCGCCACCGTCACGGAGTTCATCGACAACGGGCAGTACAAGGTCGCCGCGCAGAGCATGCGCGTCGCCATCGCCCGAGTGATCGGCGATGCCGGCCCCGTCCTCAAGGAGTCCGGCCTCACAGCCCTCAACTCGGACGACCCCAAGAAGTTCAGCAAGTTCCTGACCAGAACCCAGTTCACCGCCCAGACACAGGACGAGCGGGTCCGTGCGGCACAGTTGTTCGACACCGGCAGCCCGGAGGTGAAGTCGGCGGCCCGGATCGCCCTTGAGGGCTCACCCCAGTCGCTGCACGCCTTCATCGTCTCCGGCCAGTACATGGCTCAGCGCAAGGACTACTTGGCCGCCACCCACGTGGCCCAGATCCAGAAGATGATCGCGGACGCGGCGAAGGTCGCGGCCACCGCGCAGCAGAACGCCGCAACCGCCCAGAAGGTGGCCGCAACCGCGCGCAATGCAGCCGCCGAGGCTACGGAGTGGGCAAAGAAGGCCAGCGACTCCTCGGCCAAGGCCAAGACGTACGCCGACGAGGCCGCCCAGCACGCCAAAGCCGCCGAGGCTTCCGCAGCGAGTGCCGCCGCATCCGCGAGGACAGCTCGGGACGCGGCCAACAGCGCGGACGTGGCAGTCTCCGACGCCGCCAGGTCGGCGGCCGACGCCACGCTCTCCTCTGAGATGGCCCAGGCAAGCGCGTCCACAGCATGGCACTACGCCGACAAGGCGAAGCAATCAGCCATCGACGCGGGCAAAGACTCGGAGGCCGCGCTGAAGGCGGCCACCGAGGCGTTCACCATCGCGGTCCAGGAGGAGCGGGAAGAAGCCGAAGCCCGGCGCAAGGCCGCCGTCGCGGCCAAGGAGAAGGCGAAGAACGACCCGGGGGCCCGCGCCCGCCAGATGTACCGTTGCCAGCAGGGCTACATTCCATGTGACCCCGAGGGCTCTGCCCGCTGGTGCCAGCACAACGAGACCTACTGCGACATCCTGGCCCACAGCCATGAGCTCGCCGCCGCGATGGAAGCACTCTGGAACGTCACGAGTGTAGTCGTCGACTTGAGTAGCCTCGAAGCCTGCATGCGGGAAAAGGACTTCGAACACTGCAGCAGCCTCGCGGTGGACGCCCTAATCGGCGCCAAAGTCAAAGCCCTGGAAAAGGCCTACGACAAACTGAAGTTGCTGAAGCGTATCTGCACCAAATGCTTCCCGCCTGGCACCAAGGTCCTCATGGGAGACGGCTCCAGGAAGAACATCGAGGACGTCCATCCGGGTGACCATGTACTGGCCACCGACCCGGTCTCCGGGCAGACAGTCGTCAGCGAGGTGACCCGTCAGATCGTCACTGAGGACGACAAGAACTTCAACGAGTTGACGATCGCCACTCGCGCCGGTCCCGAAAAGCTCACCGCGACCTACGAGCATCCGTTCTGGAGTCCGTCACAGCAGGACTGGATCCAGGCAGGCTCGCTGACGCCGGGCACAACCCTCCTGAGTAGCGACAAGTCCACAGTCCGGGTTCAAGCAAACCGCTCCTTCGCCCAACGGCAGACCACTTACAATCTCACCATCGCAGACATCCACACGTATTATGTGCTTGCCGGGGCCACTCCGATCCTCGTTCACAACAGCGGAGGCCACACACCAGGCGAGGGGATGGTCACTGTTGGCCGTTGGATGTCGTCGGCAGAGCATCAGTCGATGGTAGAGACCGGAAAGGTTCAGCGCGGCGGGGGTGGTTTCACCTACGTCGTGTACCCGGCAAGTCGAGACGCGTACATATCTGCACGTCCAGGATCCGTGTACGTAGAATTTGACGTCCCAAAGTCGACCCTCATTCCCGGAGGCAGGCCTGGAGACTTCAAGATGTCGGACTCCGATACCATCTTTGCTCGGCTGGCCGCGAAAAAGGGGAACCCTATTCCTCAGCTCCCCGAGGCAAAGAATCTCCAATTGGGAGGCTGGGGATGCACCTAAGCCATACGCTGCTGGAGCGGGCCCAGGAGTGGATCAATCAGGAAATCCGAAATACCGAGGCCCTGCGAGATATTTCACAGGTCGAGACATATCCACATGAGGGAGAACTGAAGTCCGTAAGCTGGACCATCGATGGCGATAATTTTATGGCCCAAGTGGTGGTGTGGGATACCGGAGAATTCGAGGAAGATCTCGCGAATGTGGAAACCGGTCAGGTTCAGACACGTAGTGGCCTCTTGACCTCCTTCGAGGACCTCGAATCCTTTTTCACAATCGCTCGCGATTGGGCTCTTCAGCGCCTCTAATGCTCCAGCAATAGGCCCGCGTCTGCAAATCTTAAGTTCCTTCAGGAGATTTGTCGGAGTTTAATTTGAGCGGCGCGAGCAAAGGAATTTTCGTCAGTTTCAGTCGAGTATGGCGCCGAGGGTGCCAATGTCGTCTCACTGAAGGCAAAGTACGGCGAAGGCCGGTGCCGCCCAGTCTGGGCGGCACCGGCCTTCGCCGTTCAAACCTTCCGGGCCATACGGCCCGCCCGGCCTACTTCACGTCGATGACATCCCCGACGGCGTTGATCGGCGCGGTCGTCGACGAGCCCGCGAAGGCGTAGCGGTAGGTACCGTCGACCGACGCCTTGACCGTCGTCTTCAGGGCGCCGGCGGCACCCGCCTTGACCGTCTTGACGGTGGTGAAGGTGGTGGCGCCCTTCTTCTTGAACTGGAGCGTCACCGGGGCGTTGACGTAACCCCCGTACTTGTTGGTGTTCCAGTTGGCGCGGGTCAGGCTGCCCTTGACCGTGATGGTCGCGCCCTTCCTGACCGGCTCCGGGGTGGCGTCGGTGGTCAGCTTCGAGTGAAACTTGATCTGGGTCGTGCCGAGATCGCCCTGAGCCTTGTATTCACCCTCGTCCGTGACGGCGACAGCGCCCACCTTCCAGGTGCGCGCGTCCGTGTTCCGGAGCCTGGCGTCTTCTCCGCTGGTGTGCAGGGCGAAGGAGGACTTACAGCTGGCGGTGGTCGACGAGGTGGCCGTGCAGGTAGCGGGGTCTTCACCGCCGAGGCGGACCTTGTTCACGTCGAGGGGTCCCACATAGAGGAACGGAAGGACCACGAGCTTGTCCGAGCTGATGTCGAGACCCGCGGCGTGCTTGAACGTGTACGTCACCGGCACCGAGGCGGTCCCCGTGGCACGAGCGACGATCGGCTTGCCGTTGTTGACCGTCACCTTGGTGAAGGTGACGTCGGGCGCCGCCGCCGGGGCGGCCTGCGCGGCAGGCACGGCGAAGGCGGAGAGGGCCAGGGCGCCGGTGACGGCGGCCACAGTGGCACGTATACGCATGCGTTTCCCCAAGTGGAGAAAGGGGGCCCGGTGGCGCACGCCCGTACGGAGTCCGTCCGTACCACGCGCAGTCACACCCGGGGCCCAAGTGATCTGGGAGTCTCTTGACTCGCTGGCTCAGATCCGTGACGGATGGGAATGGTTGTACGGAAGTTGCGGAATGTGGCGTGGAACACAGAGATCCATACGGGGGATCCGTGCGGGGATCCCCCGTATGGATCTCTCCCCCTCAGTCGAACCAGCGATCCCGCGCCAGCTCCGTCGTCCTCGACGGGTCCTCGATCAGCGCCGCCACCTCGAACCGCCGAGGCCACTGTCCCGCCGCCCAGGCGAGCCCGGCCGCGACGCCCTCCAGGGTGGCGGCGTGCACCACACCGTCCCGCGTCCTGCGCCAGTCCAGCTCCACGCCGTCGACGACGAGCTCGTCGTGCTCGACGTACGTGGCCGGCGTCGCCGGACCGAGCAGCACCCGTACCGACTGCGGTACGTCGTGCTCCGCCCCCTCCGACGTCACCTCGCCCGTCACCGACTCGCTCAGCCGCCGCACCTGGAACAGCTCGGCCAGTTCGGCGGCCCTCGCCGGGCGTACGGGGAGCAGCGGCACCCCCGCCGTGAACGGCAGCAGGTCGGGTGAGTCGACGACCACCGCGTCAGCCGCGTCCACGACCTCCACGTGGCCGTCGACCACGGCCCGCAGGTCGTCGGGCAGCGTGACCTGTTCCGGGTCGAGGTCGGCCAACGCACCGTAGAGGGCGTGAAGTTGGGAGCCGCTCACCTCCCGCTCGGGGTCGGCGAGGCGGTCCAGCAGTTCGGCGGCGCCGCCCGGCTCGTCGAGGAGGGCGGCCACCGACGTCCGTACGCCCAGCGCCCGCAGCACCTGCTCGTCGTCGAACCCGGTGGCGTCCGCCTCCTCGTACAGGCCGCGCAGCACGGCGTCGCCGCCCGCCGCCAGCAGACCGGCGGGCCTGCGCCCGTCCAGCACCGGATTTCCGCGCAACCACCAGGCGGTGTACGGCCGTACGAGCTCATGCGTGCCGTCGGGCAGCAGTACGCGCACCGGCTGGACGATCGCGTCCCGCAGGGGCGGCTGGGCCAGGAGGGCGAGGGCCTGGGGCCAGTGGTCGTCGTCCACGAGGTCCAGGTCGCGTACGGCGACCAGCTCCGTGGCCACGGGAGGCACGGGCGAGTCGGGGAAACGGTCGAGGATGTCCTCGCTCCACACGTCCACGGCGTCGAGCAGGCCGGGGTCGTCGGGTTCGGCGAAGTCGCTGTCCCGGGGCTCCAGTTCGTCCGGGTCGAGGACGACGTCGGTGGCGCGGACGAGGGCGAAGGTCGCGAGGACGCCGCAGGCGGCGAGCGGTTGCTCGCCCCACCTGTCCGCCAACTCGCTGTCCACTGTCGCCAGTTCGCCTTCGCGGATCACCTGGGCGAACGGGCTGCCGGGCAGGACGAGTTCGCCGGCGGGGGCCAGCTCGCCGTCCTCGTCGGGGAGGGCGAGGGCACCGAGCCAGGGTTCGTCGCCGGGTTCGAGGCCGGCGTCCCGGACGAGGGCGAGGACCGTGTCGGCCAACTCCTCGGCGTCCGGGGTGCCTTCGTCGTCCCAGGACAGGGCGGCGGAGTCCTCGTCGAGGGAGGCGGCGACGGCGGCCCGTACCTGCGGGGTGGTGAGGACGGCGCGCGGGGTCGCCGGGAGGGCGCCGAGCTTCTCCAGGAGCGGGTGGGCGGCGTCCGGGTGGGCGACCTTGAGGCCGAGGCGGGCGAGGGTCTCGGGGGTGGGGCCCTGCACCTCGCCACCGGTCGGCAGCAGCACCTGGCGGGGGCCGATGGTCGTACGCCCGTCGGCGAGCGGCACGGGCAGTCCGGTCAGCCGGTCGGGGTCGACGCCGGCCAGGCTGTCGTACAGCCGGTGCCACCACTCGGGCGCCTTCTCCAGGCCGGCGAGCCGGTCGACGGCCTCGGTCAGGGGGACGCGGGCGACCCCCAACGTCCGTAGCTCCGCCCGGCGTTCGAGCCCGGCGGGCAGCAGCGTGGGCAGCACCTCGGCGAGGACCCGGACGGTCTCGGACCCGGCGCCCTCGACGACCTCCGCGTCCCGGGGGCGCAGGGCGGAGGGCAGTTCCTCGTCGTCTCCCGGGTCGAGCGCGGGCGGGAGGAAGGCGGTGCGCGGCAGCCGTTCGAGGATCGCCTGGCGCAACTGCCCGTCCAGCTCGCTCTTTCCCAGCGGGCCGGGCACGAGCGCGATGATGCCCTCCCCCACCGGGTGCCAGTCGGCGAGGAGTTCGGTGTACGCGTCGGCGGCGCGCTGCACCAGGAAGTCGGTGAGCGGGCCGGGCGCGGCGTGCCGGCGGGCGGTGTCCAGCGGGAGCGAGGCGATGAGCAACGCCGGTACGCCCAGCGGCTCGTCGCTCGGCGTGGGCGCGTGCACGACGGGGCTGGTCCGGGGCGGCACGGGAGTTCCGTCGGCGTCGACGGGCACGGCCCAGGTGACCGACCAGTGCGGACGCAGACGCTCCTCGACCGGCCGCCCGGCCAACAGGGCGGCGTCCAGGGGCCCGTGGGCGGAGACGGTACGCCAACGGCTCGTACCGTCCCGGGAGTCCTCCACGAGGGTCAGGGCGCCGTCGGTGCGGCGGCTGAGGGTGCGTGTCCGCTCCCCCACCTCGATGACGACCTCGTCCAGCCCGGGCAACGTCAGCAGAAGTGCGTCGTCGACGCCGTTCAGCAGGCGCTCCGCGAGATCCTCGGCGGCGGTGTCGCGCAGCGGGAGGATGACGGCCGTGTCGTACGGGGTCGGCGCGGTGCCCTCGGCGGCGAACGGCAGCCGGAGGAGGGGCACATGGCCGTCGCGCCGCCGGATCTCGTCACCGAGTCCGGGGCTGTGCCGGGCGGTCTCGGCGGCCAGCTCGCGGGCCTCGGCGAGCGCCCACCGCACACCCCCGTGGCGCCCGACGACGGCGGGCTCGTCGCTCACCGCGAGCACGGCGGCGAAGCCGACGCCGAACCGTCCGACGGCGACCGTCTCCTTGCCGTCCTTGCTGTCCTGGGCGTCCCGCTTGGCGGAGGCGCGCAAGGTCGACAGGGACTCCACACCGGTGGCGTCCAGCGGGGCGCCGGTGTTGGCCGCGACGAGGACGCCCTCGCGGAGGGTGAGCCGGAACCTGCCCGGCACCCCGGCCCGCGCGGCGGCGTCGGCGGCGTTCTGGGCGAGCTCGACGACGAGCCGGTCCCGGTAGCCACCGAGGACGAGATCCTCCTCGGCGTTGGCATCCTCACGGAACCGGGCGGGACTGGTGGCCCACGCGTCCAGAACACCCCTGCGCAGACGGGCAGTACCGAAAGGATCCGCGCCCTCAGCTGCTGGCCGCACGAACTTGCTCACTGACGTTCACTCTCCTCATCGGCGTGAGCAAGAAGGTACCCCGCGCCGGACAGGGCACCCGCCCACCGGACCCGGTCGGCCCCGGGGCCGCACACACCCCCACGCGTCCCTCACATCCAGACCGACACAAGGTGTACACCGACGCCCCTTACGATGCCCTGCGGATCAGGCCCGATGCGGCGCCGGTCCACGAACCAGGTACGCGGTACCTGTTCCTCAGGGGGGATTTCCATGTTGGTGCTGTCCATACTGCTGCTCATAGCGGCGGTCGTGCTTTTTCTCGTCGGCCGTGGCCGGGAGGCCGGCGGCTGGAAGGCCGGGGCGGCGCTCAGCGCCGTCGCGGCCGTGCTGGCCGGCGTCTTCGCGTGCGTCCATGTCGTGCGCGCCTACGAGGTCGGGGTGCCGGTGACCTTCGGCAGGATCGGGAAACCGCTGACCTCCGGCGTCCAGTTCAAGTCGCCGTTCACCGAGGTCACATCCTTCTCCACCCGTCCCGTGGACCTCGACCTGTACGGCAAGGACGTGGTCGAGGTCCGCTCGGCGCAGGGCGGGGTGCTGTACGCGGACGTCACCATCAAGTGGGCCGTCATCCCGGCCAGGGCGGTCGAGCTGTACCGGCTGGCGGGCAGTGAGGAGGCCGTCCAGGAGCGGCTGGTGGTGCCGGACAGCCGCGAGATCATCCGTAACGTCTTCGCGAAGCACACCAGCGAGGAGGGCTACGCCTCCGCCCGCGAGCAGATCGGCTCGGAGATCGCCGCCGCGATCAAGGAGCGTCTGGCGCCGCGCGGGATCGACGTCACGAACGTCAATCTGCGCAATGTGAAGCCCTCGGACAAGCTGCAGGACCAGATCGACAAGAAGATCCAGCAGGAGCAGGACACCGAGCGGGCCGTCGAGGCGTCGCGTACGGCCAAGGCGGAGGCCGAGCGCAGGCGGATCGAGGCGGAGGGCATCGCCCGCGCCAACGAGATCCTCGCGAAGTCGCTGAGCGACAAGGTGCTGTACAACCAGTGCCTGGAGGCCTACAAGGAGGCCGCCAAGGCCAACCCGGTGTACGCGGTGCCGTGCGGCACGAACGCGAACGGCACCCCGGTCATCGTGGACAGCGGCAAGAACTAGTGCCACGGCGGGCAACGTTTGCCCGACGGGGCGAACGTTGCCCGCCGCGGCACTGGCTCCGCCGGACAGGCGGTTCGTCCGCTGCGGGCCGGTGGGGGCGGGGCCGCGGCCCCGCCCCCACCGCACTCCCTACGAGTGTCCGAGGTCCGCCGTGTCCTCGTCCGCGTCCGTGCCGCCCACCGACACCGATCCGGAGTCCGCCGCGGGCCGCAGCGGGAACGGGTCGACCAACGTCTCGTCGATCACGTGCGGCGGCGGAACCGGCGGCTTCGGCATCACCGCTGCCTCCGAGTGCCCCCCGCAGCCGTACGCCAGGGACACCACACGCCCGTCCGCCGGGGCGAACTCGTTCGTGCACACGCCGAACGCCTGTCCGAGCGATCCGCCGATCGCCACGAGGAACCCGCAGCTCACACATGTCGCCGGCGCGGCCTGCGCCATGGGTGTCGTGGGACCGTACGCGTCCTCCCAGCGGTCGGCGGCGCTGTGCAGGCCGTACCGCGACAGGACGCGCGCCCGGCGCATGCCCAGTTCCTCCGCCACCGCCGCGATCGAGCCGCGGGCCGGTACGACCGTGAAGTCCGACGGTGGTCCCGGTGTGAGGTCCGCGTCCTCGGCCTCGGCCAGATCCGCGGCCAGTGCCACCGAGGCCGCGGCAGACCCCGACACCAGCACGGAGTTCGGCAGGGGCTCGTCCTCGCCCGAGTAACCGGGCTCCAGACGCAGGTCCTCCGCGTCCGTGGGAAGCAGGTCCCCGGGGCCCATGTCACCGGGGCGCAGGCGCTCGCTCCAGGGCACCCATTCCGGGGCCTGGAGTGCGTCGGGGCCGGGGAGGAGGACCACCTCGTCCAGGGTGACCAGCTTGGCCCGGGACGCCCGGGCGACCGTCACCGCCCAGCGCCAGCCCCGGTAGCCGAACTCCTTGCACTCGAAGAAGTGCGTGACGACACGGTCGCCTTCTGACACCAGGCCCGAGTGTTCACCCACCACGCCTGGTGCCGCCGCCTCCTCCGCTGCCGAAAGGGCGAGGTCGACGGCCTCGGCGCACAGGCGGTCGGGGGTGCGGCTTCGCGTTGTCGCTGCGCTCACAGGTATCGCTTCTCTCCTACGCCGTCTCACGAGTGCGCCCGTCCCGACGGGGTGCGAACGGTTGCGAACGGAGCGGACCACTGGACCGCGTCAACGTTCGCGCCCGATCACGCTCGGGCGCACCTACGTCATCCATTCTGCGGGATGGCCGAGAGGCGCGCGGCCGAGAACAACCGCCACTGCGCGCTACGCACGCTACCTTCTCCAGCGCCCGGGGCCCACACCGACGGGACGGTTCTCGACGACCGACATCGAACCGTGGCAACTCCGGCCCTCCTCCCACCTGCCTCTCACCCCACTCTTCCCAGCCCTCAATGGCCGGAAAACACCTCACCCGAACCGTCATGAGACGCGCCCAACCCTCTCCAACACCCTCCTCCCTCACCTCACTCGGCCCCATAAGCGCGGTAACCGCGCTAGGTAGGCCGTTCTCGGGGCACTATTGCGGGGTGGCAACCGACAGGTCGCCCCACGGCGCCACCGAGACCGGTGCGACCGAGGGGCACAACCGGAGCGGCACCGGCACCAAGAGCGGCCGGCGTGGCGTACGGGACCGGGTGAACGGGTCCGTACGTGCGGTCGGCCATGCCCTGCACCTTCCGGTGACCGGTACGGCCCGGGGCATCCGCAAGGCCACCCACGCGCACGGGGCCGGGGAGTCCGGGCTCGGCAAGCTCATCGAACTGCACGCGGTGAACGGCGCCGGCGACGTCATGATCACCATCGCCCTCGCCTCCACCGTGTTCTTCTCCGTCCCCACCGACGAGGCACGCGGGCGCGTGGCCATCTATCTCGGCATCACCATGGCGCCCTTCACCCTCCT
Organism: Streptomyces kryoterrae; assembly: GCF_054072135.1. Lineage (NCBI taxonomy): Bacteria > Bacillati > Actinomycetota > Actinomycetes > Kitasatosporales > Streptomycetaceae > Streptomyces > Streptomyces kryoterrae. Next base: position 4,645,835 of record NZ_CM133358.1, read on the forward strand.
CGCCCCCGTGATCGGCCCCCTCCTCGACCGCCTCCCGCACGGCCGCCGCGCCGCGATGGCCGGCTCGATGCTCGCCCGCGCCCTCCTCGCCCTGCTGCTCGCCGGCGCGGTCGCCACCGGCAGCATCGAGCTGTACCCGGCCGCGCTGGGCGTCCTGGTCGCCTCGAAGGCGTACGGCGTGGTCCGCAGCGCCGTCGTACCCCGTCTCCTCCCACCCGGCTTCTCCCTGGTGAAGGCGAATTCGCGGGTCACGCTGAGCGGGCTGCTCGCCACCGGTCTGGCCGCACCCATCGGTGGCGGACTCCAGGCCCTCGGGCCGCGCTGGCCGCTCTACGGCGCCTTCGTGATCTTCATCGCGGGTACGTTCCTGTCCTTCACGCTCCCCCACAAGGTGGACTCCGCCAAGGGCGAGGACATCGCCCTGCTGGCCGCCGACCCGGAGCATCTGCACGGCCCGCACCGCCGAGAGACCTTGCGCCGCCCGGGTCTGCGCACGGTCGGTACGGCCGTCACGCACGCCCTGGGCGCCAATGCCGCCCTGCGCTGTCTGTCCGGCTTCCTGATCTTCTTCCTCGCCTTCCTGCTCCGCGAGCATCCGCTGACCGGGGAGAGCGCCGCGTGGTCCCTGGGCATGGTCGCCGTCGCGGCGGGCGTCGGCAACGCGCTCGGTACGGCGGTCGGGGCGGCCGTGAAGCAGCGCGCGCCGGAGCTGATCGTCGTGACGGTCGTCGCCGTGGTCCTCGGTGCGGCGATCGTCGCCGCGATCTTCTTCGGCGCCGCCCTGGTCGCCTGTCTGGCCGCGGTCGCCGGGTTCTGCCAGGCCCTCGCGAAGCTGTCCCTGGACGCGCTGATCCAGCGGGACGTCCCCGAACACGTCCGCTCCTCCGCGTTCGCCCGCTCGGAGACGCTGCTCCAGATGGCCTGGGTGCTCGGCGGCGCGATCGGTATCGCGCTGCCGCTGATCGGCGAGCTGGGCCTCGGGGTGGCCGCCGCGATCGTCGCCACGGGCTGGCTGACCACCGTCAAGGGCCTGATCGGCTGTGCCCGCCACGGAGGCCGGGCCCACCCCCGGGTCGCCTGACACCACTCGGCCGGGCCGGGTCACCACCGACCGGGGCCCGGCACGCCGTACCCACGTGACAACCGTGTCGCGGGTGCCCGATAGCCTTCGGCCATGACCTCGTTGCGTTCCGCTTCCACTGCGCGCCGTCGCCGCGCTGTTGCCGCCGTCGGCGCCGTTGGTGCCGGACTGCTCGTCCTGTCCGCCTGCGACAAGCCGACGCCGATCTCCACGATCACCGTCGGCACCTCCTCGGTGAGCTCGGAGGCCTCCTGCTTCGCCGACGGTGACGGCAAGGAGCTGAAGACGGCCGAGGTGACCGAGTGCCTCAAGAAGGACACCGCCAAGGACGCGGACCTCAAGAGCATCAAGGTCGACCCGGACGAGAACGTGCGCTTCGGTGTCGACCCGAAGATCGCCGACAAGGGCTGGACGATCCTGCTGAACGGCAACCCGCTGACCGACTCCAGCACCAAGACGTACCGCACGATCCCGGGCAGTGTGTTCTTCAACGCCCAGTACGGCGCCCAGGGCAACTCGACGCTCGTCACCATCAAGGAGGGCGAGACCGACGTCAAGGGTCTGTGGTCGTTCCGCCTGAAGAAGGACTCCTGACCACGTCGGGGGTACGAGTCCTCGTCGCCACCGCGGTCACCGTCGAACGGGACGCGGTGGCACAGGCGTTCGGCGCCGCTGACGCCGGCGCCACCGGCCCGTCGTTCGACGTCATCGCGGCGGGAGTCGGCCCCGCCGCCTCCGCCGCGTCCGTCGCCTCGGCGCTCACCACCGCGGCCCTCCGCGGCACCCCGTACGACCTGGTCGTCTCGGCGGGCATCGCCGGCGGTTTCCAGCCGCAGGCGCCGGTCGGCTCGCTGGTCGTCGCCGACGAGATCACCGTCGCGGACCTGGGCGCCGAGACCCCGGACGGGTTCGTCCCGGTCACCGCGCTCGGCTTCGGCGCCGTCACCCACCGTCCGCCGAAATCACTCGTACGAGATCTCACGGCCGTCACCGGGGCCCGCGCCGGCGCCGTCCTGACCGTCTCCACCGTCACCGGCAGTGCCGAACGCGCCGCCGAACTGCGCACCCGGCACCCCGGTGCGCTGGCCGAGGCGATGGAGGGCTTCGGGGTCGCCGAGGCCGCCGCCGCGCACGGTGTGCCGGTGCTGGAGATCCGGGCCGTGTCCAATCCCGTCGGCCCCCGCGACCGCGCCGCCTGGCGCATCGGCGACGCGCTCACGGCCCTGACGGAGGCCTTCGGGAAGCTCGGCCCCGTACTGGAGAGTTGGAACGCACATGAGCACCCACAAGAGCACCCACATGAGCCCTGAGAAGCCGGGGAAAGTGCGGATCGCGTACTCGCCCTGCCCGAACGACACCTTCGTCTTCGACGCCTGGGCCCATGGCCGGGTGCCGGGCGCGCCCGCGCTCGACGTGACCTTCGCGGACATCGACATCACCAACGGCATGGCCGAGCGCGGCGAGTTCGACGTGCTGAAGGTGTCGTACGCCGTGCTGCCGTACGTCCTCGACGAGTACGCGCTGCTGCCCTGCGGGGGCGCGCTGGGGCGGGGCTGCGGGCCGCTGGTGCTCACGCGGGAGGCGGGGGCCGACCTCACGGGGCGCACGGTCGCGGTGCCGAGCGAGCGGTCGACGGCGTACCTGCTGTTCCGGCTGTGGGCGGCGGACAAGGTCCCCGGCGGGGTCGGGGAGGTCGTCGTGATGCCGTTCCACGAGATCATGCCCGCCGTCCGGGACGGGAAGGTCGACGCAGGGCTGGTCATCCACGAGGCGCGCTTCACGTACGGGAACTACGGGCTGCACAAGCTCGCGGACATGGGCGAGCACTGGGAGGCGACGACCGGGCTGCCGATCCCGCTCGGCGCGATCATCGCCAAGCGGGCGCTGGGAGCCCGGACGCTGGAGCTGCTGGCCCGGGCCGCCCGGACGTCCGTACGCGCCGCCTGGGACGACCCTGCGGCGTCCAGGGCCTATGTCCTGGAACACGCGCAGGAGATGGACCCGAAGGTGGCCGACCAGCACATCGGGCTGTACGTCAACGAGTTCACCGCCGACCTCGGTGAGGACGGCTATGCGGCGGTCCGGGGACTGCTGACCCGCGCGGCGGCCGAGGGGCTGGTACCGCCCCTCGGCCCGAACGCACTCGATTTCCCCTAGGAATCTCCGGACGTCCTACACGCCGTCCTACACGTCCTACACGTCCTACACGTCCTACACGTCCAGCTGGTCGGCGACCGCCCGCAGCAGGCCCGCGATCTTCGCACCCGAGGTCTTCTCGGGGTAACGGCCCCTTTCCAGCAAAGGCGTGATGTTCTCCAGGACGGTCGTCAAGTCCTGGACGATGGAGGCCAGTTCGTCGGGCTTCTTGCGCTGTGCCGCGGCGACCGACGGGGTCGGGTCCAGGATCACGACGGAAAGTGCCTGGTCACCGCGTTGGCCGGCGACAACTCCGAACTCCACGCGCTGGCCCGGCTTGAGGGCGTCGACTCCGGCGGGCAGGACCGAGGAATGGACGAAGACGTCACCGCCGTCATCGCGGGAGAGAAAGCCGAAACCCTTCTCACTGTTGAACCACTTGACCTTGCCGGTGGGCACGTCTGTTCCTCGTCCTCATACTCGTCGGAAAACTGCTTCGGGCTGCTTGAATCTGCTGTGAAGTGCTTCGAAGTGCTTCGAAGCACTTCGAACTGCTGGCGGGAAAACGGGTCTTGATAGCACTGGGGCGGGTCCTGTGACCCGCCGGTACCAAGGCTAATGGTCCGTAGGCCGGTGACAAGACGTCGCCGGGTTGTTCCTCCGGGCAGGGAACTACCCTGGTCGAGTGCGTGACAAAACCCAAACGAATTCCGCCGCGGCCGGAGATCGGCTGATCCGTGTCGGTGCCATCGTGTTCTTCGTCGGCGCGGTGGCCACTTTGGTCACCGTGGCCCCGTTCCTCCTCGGGACGACGCCATTCCCGACGTTCATGTTCGGCTTGAGCATGCTGATGGGCGTCGGCTTCCTCGTCGCGGGCGCCGGGGTGCTCCGGTCGGTGGCCGAGGGCCGCCGTCAGGCGCGGGCGGCCACACCTCGGTAGGAGGCCAGCCAGGAGGGGAAGTGGGTGAGGTCGTCGAGGACGACGTCCGCGCCCGCCGTGCGCAGCTCAGCGGCGTCGCAGGGCCCGGTGGGCACGGCCACCGACAGGGCACCGGCGGCCCGGGCGCCGCGTACGTCTCCGACGTGGTCGCCGACGTACACGCTCGCGCCCTGCTCGCGCAGCGCCACCGCCTTCTGCTCGGCCCACAGGTTTCCGATGACCGCGTCGGGCTCGATGCCGAGGTGTTCCAGGTGCAGTTCGGCGTTCGGTTCGTACTTGGCGGTGACGACGATCGCCCGCCCGCCGGACTCCCGTACGGCCGCGATCGCCTCGCGGGCGCCGGTCATCGCGGGGGTCGCGGTGATGGCGATGGCCGGATACATCGCACGGTAGAGGTCGCTCATGTCCGCGACCCGATCGGCCGGAAACCACTGCACCAGCTCGTCCGCGAGGGGCGGCCCGAGCCGGGTGACGGCCAGATCGGCGTCGATGTACGTGCCCGTCCGCTCGGCGAGCGCCAGATAGCAGGCGTGGATGCCCGGGCGGGAGTCGATGAGGGTCATGTCGAGGTCGAACCCGACGGTGAACGCGCCGGAGGGCGTCGGCGAGGGCATGGATGTCATATGCACCATTGTGCGGGAGCCGACAGGGGCGGGGGCGGGAGCAGTGGCGGGGGCGGTCAGCGCGGGGGCGGCGACGCGGCGGCAGCAGCAGCAAGGGCGGGCACGGGCAACGCGGGCGCGGGCAGCACGGCGACAGCAAAGACGGAGGCGGGCCGGCCAGCGCAGGGGCGCTCCACACGGCGCCAGCAAGGACCGGCACGGACAACGCAGGCGCGGGCAGCACGGCGACAGCAAAGACGGAGGCGGGCCGGCCAGCGCAGGGGCGCTCCACACGGCGCCAGCAAGGACCGGCACGGACAACGCAGGCGCGGGCAGCACGGCGACAGCAAAGACGGAGGCGGGCCGGCCAGCGCAGGGGCGCTCCACACGGCGCCAGCAAGGACCGGCACGGACAACGCAGGCGCGGGCAGCACGGCGACAGCAAAGACGGAGGCGGGCCCGTCAGCGCGGGGCCCGTCAACGCGGGGGCAGCGGGGGCAGCAGGAGTCAGTGCGGCGGCGGTCAACGCAGGCGTTGGGAGCGCCAGACGAGGAACAGGGCGGAGACGATCGCGGCGCCCTTCACCACCCACGGCCAGGTCTGGCTGAGGGCCTCGCTCATGTGTCCCTCGGCGATGGGTTCGCCCCAGCGGCCCTGCGTACGGCCCCACAGCCACCCGGCGCCTGCCGCGACCGCCGCTCCGGGCAGGTACACGACCGCCCACTTCGTCTCGGCCTGGGAGAGCCGGCGCGAGGCGTAGGCGATGGCCCAGCCTATGAGGAGGGCGTACACATTGCCGAGGACCGCTCCCGCGACGAGGAGGCCGGCGGCGAGGAGCAGGAGCGGGTTGCTCCAGCTGCCGGAGGGAAGGGGGAGGCGCAGCCGGGGCCGTCGACGGGGCGCGTCCGCGACCGCGTCTTCGGCGTCCCCCTCGGAAGCGGACTCCTCGGGCTCGGCAACCTCGTCCGCCGGCTTCGGCTGCGGCTTCTGCGGTCTGGGCGGCGGCTTGAGCAGGTCAGGGATCTCCACCCCGCCGACGAACCCGGCCGGGAGGCTGTCCGCGTCCGCGAACGGGCCCCTGCGGCCCGCCAGCCACCAGTCCGGGTCCCCGAGCTCGTCCGTACCCGCGAGATGGGGCGGGGCGGGGTCGCCCACGTCCGCTTCCGTTTCCGTTTCCTTGCCGGTCTCCGCCGGCCGCGGGCGCGGTACGAGTCGCCCGAGCCCCTTGCCCTTGCGCTGCGGCTCCTCACGGTCACGCTGTACGGGCACGGAGGCACGCGGCGCCTCGGGCGCACCGGAACCGGGGCCCGCGCCGGCCACGACCTCGTCCGGGGTGCCGATGCGGTCGAGGATGCGGCGTACGGAGGCGGGGCTGTCGACCGGGGCCTTGGCGCGGCGCCGGTCGATCTCCGCACGCAGCCCCGAGACGAGCCGCATCCGCTCGCCGGACGGCAACTGCCGCTGCTGGGCCAGGTCTCCGACCCTGCTCAGATACTCGTAGACGACCTGGTCGCTCTCGATACCCACGAAGCCAGACGTTACCGGCGCCCCGCACGTCTTGACGCCGGTCGGCACCATCCAGCCCGTCCGGCGTTTGAGGACGAGGCCCCTTCAGGGCCGAAAGCGGGGGTCTGGGGGCGCAGCCCCCAGTGACGTCCACACCAACCGACCCGCACCTACGAGAGACACCTCCCCGCACCCACCCGCTACCGTGGGCGGGATGAGCACCGAGGAGACACCGGCGCCGCGTTCCCTCGCGGAGGCGCTTCGCGCGCGGGACGACGCGTCCCTGGCCGCGCTGCTGCGCACGCGTCCGGACCTCATCACCCCCGTCCCCACCGACCTCACCCAGCTGGCCACCCGGGCCGGCACGCGCGCGTCGGTCGTACGCGCGCTGGAGCGCCTGGACCGGTTCACGCTCCAGACGGCGCAGGCGCTGGCCGTGGCCCCGGACCCGGCGGCGTACGACGATCTGCTGGCCCTCCTCGCGGGCGACGCGGCCGATCCCGCCGTCACGGCGGCCCTCCCCCGCGCCCTCAGCGCGCTGCGCGAGCAGGCGCTGGTGTGGGGCGGGAGGGACCGGCTGCGTCTCGTCCGTACCGCCCGTGAGCTGCTGGCGCCCTCGCCGCAGCATCCGTCCCCGACGGGGCTCGGGCCGACGGTCGCGGAGGCGACGTCGGGGATGTCGCCGGGCCGGGTCCAGGACATCGTGGCGGCGGCGGGGCTCACGTCGACGCACGACGCGGTGAGCGCGGTGGCCTCGCTGACCGCCCTGTTCACCGACCGGAAGCGGATGGCCGCGCTGCTCGACAGCGCCGTCCCGGACTCCGTGGACGTACTGCGGCGCCTCGTCTGGGGCCCGCCGTACGGGCAGATCACCGCCGAGCCGGCCGCACACCTGCGCTGGCTGCTGGACCGAGGTCTGCTCCTGCCCACGGCGCCCGGAACCGTCGTACTGCCGCGCGAGGTGGCCCTGCATCTGCGCGCCGGCCGGGCGCACCGTACGACCGAGCCGCTGCCGCCCGGGATCGAGCCCGCCGCGACCCATCGTCCACAGGTTGTGGACAACGCGGCGGCCGGACAGGCGTACACCGCGCTCGCGACCGTCGAGGAGTTGCTGAAGGACTGGGACGAGGGCGGCCCGGCGGTGCTGCGGGCCGGCGGGCTGAGCGTCCGCGACCTCAAGCGGACGGCCGTCGCCCTGGACGTGTCCGAGCCGGTGGCCGCGTTCTGGGTCGAACTCGCCTACGCGGCAGGCCTGTTGGCGTCCGACGGCGAGGCCGACGAGCGGTACGCGGCGACTCCCGCGTACGACGAGTGGCTGGAGTGGCCCTCGGGCCGGCGCTGGGCGCGGCTCGCGGAGGCTTGGCTGACGGCGACCCGGACGTCCGGAGTGATCGGCGGCCGGGACGCCAAGGACCGTACGCTGTCCGCCCTCGGCCCGGCCCTGGACCGGTCGGCCGCGCCGGAGGTACGGCACCGGGTGCTGGCCCTGCTGGCGGCCCTCCCGGAGGGCACGTCCCCGACCGTCGAGTCCGTGCTGGCCCGCCTGCACTGGGAGCGTCCGACGCGCGGCCCGCAGCAGGACCGGGAGGGCGACGAGGACCTGCGCACCAGGCTCGCGCGCTGGACCCTGGCCGAGGCGGAGTCGCTGGGCGTCACGGGCCGGGGGGCGCTGTCGTCCCAGGGCCGGGCGCTGCTGGGCGCCCCCGCCGCGCCGGTGAAGCCGCCCGAGCCGACCGGCCCCGGCGACAAACTCCCGGTCCACCATCACGCCCACCCTCACCCGCACCCCCACAGCCTCGAACCCCTCTCGGCGTCCGAGCAGGCCGTCGCCTCCGCCACCGCCGCCCGGCTGCTCACCCCGCTGCTGCCCGAGCCGCTCGACCACGTCCTCCTCCAGGCGGACCTGACGGCGGTGGCCCCGGGCCCCCTCAAGCGCCCGCTGGCCGACATGCTCGGCGTGCTCGCGGACGTCGAGTCGAAGGGCGGCGCGACGGTCTACCGCTTCACCCCCGGTTCCGTACGCCGTGCCCTGGACGCGGGCCGCTCCGCCTCCGACCTGCACGACTTTCTGACCGCCCACTCCCGTACGCCGGTCCCGCAGCCCCTCGCCTACCTCATCGACGACGTGGCGCGCAGGCACGGACACCTGCGGATCGGCGCGGCCTCGGCCTACGTGCGCTGCGACGACGACGCGGTGCTCAGCGAGATCCTCGCCGACAAGCGGTCCGCGAACCTGCGCCTGCGGCGCCTGGCGCCCACGGTGCTGGCCGCCCAGGCCGATCCGGCCACGCTCCTCGACGGCCTGCGCGCGATGGGCTTCGCGCCGGCCGCCGAGTCCGCCGAGGGAGACGTCCTGATCACCCGCGCCCACGCCCACCGCACCCCGCCCCGCACAGCCCCGGACCCGGTACCGGACGGCCCGCCGGCCCCCGACACCACGCTCCTCTCGGCTGCGATCCGCGCGATCAGGGCGGGCGACCTGGCCTCGACGACCCCGCGCAGGCCGACGGAGACCCCGGCCCCGAACGGCGACCTCCCGCGCACCAGCCCTCCCGAGACCCTGGCCACCATGCAGGCCGCCGTGATGACCGGCGAGGCGGTGTGGATCGGCTACGTCAACGCCGAGGGCGCCGCCAGCCAGCGCGTCATCGCCCCCATCCGCGTGGAGGGCGGCTTCGTGACGGCGTACGACCACACGGCGGACGAGGTACGGACGTATCCGCTGCACCGGGTCACTGGTGTGGCGGAACTGGCGGACGACCAGCCGTAGGCACGTGCACGTCAGCAGGCGGCGACCCGGGCGTCCGCGGGCAGGCCGAAGTGGACGCGGGCAGCGGTCTCCAGGGCCGTGGAGGACATCGTGCCGTCGGCGTCGGACTCGGCGAAGTGGCTGAAGTGGTCCCGCGTCCACTCCGCGTACCCCGCACCGTCCGGCGGCTCCTCCCGCGACACGACGCGGTAGCCGCCGTCCGCCTCCCGCTCCAGCCGCAGCACCTGCGGATACCGGGCGCCGCCGCACTCCACCAGAGCGCCCCCGCGGACCCCGTACTCCACACACAGGCTGTTGACGCCCGCCCGTACGACGCCGTCGTCGTCCTCGCCGAGGTCCAGCGGCTCCGCCCGGCAGAACCACCGCACCCTGCTCCCGGGCACCGTCTCCGCGTCCCCACCGCCCCGCGAGCCGGCCACGAGCCGGGCCTCGACCGCCGGCCGCACCTCGCCCCAGAGGCGGGCGTCGACGCCCGTCGGCCACAGCGCCCACGCCCCCGTCGCCATCAGAACCGCCACGGCTCCCAGCCCCGCCGCACGCCTGCCCACCGACCGCACCGCGAGCTCCTCACCGGGCCGCGCGCTCGCGCCGCTCCCGCCATACCAGACATCCGTCCCGGCCCCGGGGTTGCCCGTAAGGCCACGCCGACTGTGATCCGCCGGGCTCAGCTGTGATGCGTACCCCGCCATGACCGTCGGCCGGTAGGGCACACTGGACGTTTGGCCGTAGGCCGTACGGAAGGGATGTGCACGTACGTGAATGGTCCACTTATCGTCCAGTCGGACAAAACCCTGCTCCTTGAGGTCGACCACGAGCAGGCCGGCGAGTGTCGTCGGGCCATCGCGCCGTTCGCCGAGCTGGAGCGGGCGCCGGAGCACATCCACACCTACCGGGTGACCCCGCTGGGCCTGTGGAACGCGCGGGCCGCCGGGCACGACGCCGAGCAGGTCGTCGACGCGCTCGTGCAGTACAGCCGCTACCCCGTGCCGCACGCGCTGCTCGTCGACATCGCCGAGACGATGGACCGTTACGGCAGGCTGACCCTCTCCAAGCACCCGGCGCACGGGCTGGTCCTCACGAGCACGGACCGTCCCGTACTCGAGGAGATCCTGCGCTCCAAGCGGATCATCCCGCTCGTCGGCGCCCGGCTCGACCCCGACACCGTGGCCGTGCACCCCTCCGAGCGCGGCCAGATCAAGCAGGTGCTGCTCAAGCTGGGCTGGCCGGCCGAGGACCTCGCCGGGTACGTCGACGGCGAGGCGCACGCGATCGAGCTGGCCGAGGACGGGTGGGCGCTGCGCCCCTACCAGCAGCAGGCCGTGGAGAACTTCTGGCACGGCGGCAGCGGCGTGGTCGTCCTTCCCTGCGGGGCGGGGAAGACGCTGGTCGGGGCCGGTTCGATGGCCCAGGCGAAGGCCACCACCCTCATCCTCGTCACGAACACGGTCTCCGCCCGGCAGTGGAAGCACGAGCTGGTGAAGCGGACGTCGCTGACCGAGGAGGAGATCGGCGAGTACAGCGGGACGCGCAAGGAGATCCGGCCGGTCACCATCGCGACCTACCAGGTGCTCACGACCCGGCGTAAGGGCGTCTATCCGCACCTGGAGCTGTTCGACTCCCGCGACTGGGGCCTCATCATCTACGACGAGGTGCATCTGCTGCCCGCGCCCGTCTTCAAGTTCACCGCCGATCTGCAGGCCAGGCGGCGCCTCGGTCTCACCGCGACCCTCGTACGGGAGGACGGGCGCGAGTCGGACGTCTTCTCGCTCATCGGGCCGAAGCGGTTCGACGCGCCCTGGAAGGAGATCGAGGCGCAGGGCTACATCGCGCCCGCCGACTGTGTCGAGGTGCGGGTCAATCTGACCGAGTCCGAGCGGCTCGCGTACGCCACCGCCGAGACCGAGGAGAAGTACCGCTTCTGCGCGACCACCGCGACCAAGCGCAAGGTCACGGAGGCGATCGTGCGGCGCTTCGCCGGGCAGCAGATCCTCGTCATCGGCCAGTACATCGACCAGCTCGACGAACTGGGCGAGCATCTGAACGCGCCCGTCATCAAGGGCGAGACGCCGAACTCGCAGCGCGAGAAACTCTTCGACGCGTTCCGCCAGGGCGAGATCAGTGTGCTGGTCGTGTCCAAGGTCGCGAACTTCTCGATCGACCTGCCGGAGGCCACCGTGGCCATCCAGGTCTCGGGGACCTTCGGGTCACGGCAGGAGGAGGCTCAGCGGCTGGGACGCGTACTGCGGCCGAAGGCCGACGGGCACAAGGCCCACTTCTACTCGGTGGTCGCCCGGGACACCCTCGACCAGGACTTCGCCGCGCACCGCCAGCGGTTCCTGGCGGAACAGGGATACGCGTACCGGATCATGGACGCGGACGAGCTGCTGGCGGGGGACGCCGGGGGAGTCGAAGGCGCTGAGGGAGCCGAGGGCTGAGCGGTGCGCCGCTCACCTGCGGCGCACGCCCGCCTCCTCCCCGTACTCGCCGAGGAGTACGACGCTCAGGGTGGCTCCGGCGAACACCTTGACGGCGCGGAAGGCGTCGCCGAAGGGGTGCCGCTGGCCGCCCCGCACGGGGGTGGCACCGGAGCGGACGGAGGCTACGGACGCGGAGGTGAAGGCTGCTGTGCTCATGTATCCATGGTTGCTTCCGGGGGCGGCGGCGCCATCCGCCTGCGGGTCGAACCTCCGTCGTCTCCCCGTACGACTCCGGGTGGACGTCTCCCCCACAGGATGGTGGAGTCCGCCCCCTAGGGGACTGCGGACGCCGTACACCGGATATTGATTGGCCTCCGCCTCCTCCGGTCCCCTAGGATCTCCGCTCTTGCCCGCCTCCCGTCGTGGAGCGCCGCCGCCCGGACGGAAACCGGTCGGCACTCGACGTCACACCCGAGCAGCAGATACGCGGCACTTCGTGCCGCAGGTATCCGGAGGCACCCCCTTGTCCAGCCCCGTTTCCGTTTCCGACGACCCGGTTTCCGACGACCCCCTCGGCCGCGAACGCTCCCATCTCTCCGCCTCCCGAGCGGCCCTGCGCGCCATGCGTGAGGACGCGGAGTCCCTCGACATCAAGGACGTCACGGCGAACTGGGTCAACGCGGCGGTCCTCTCCCGCCAGATCGGGGAGCGGATCAAGGCCCTCGCCGACCTCAGTCACACCCCGCTGTTCTTCGGCCGCCTCGACTACCTGCACGCGCCCGGCGCCGAGCAGGCCGAGGGCGCGGAGGGGGAGCAGTTCTACATCGGGCGCCGGCACGTCCACGACGCCGACGGCGACCCCATGGTCATCGACTGGCGCGCGCCGGTGTCCCAGCCGTTCTACCGCGCCTCGAAGACGGACCCGCTCGATGTCGCCCTGCGCCGCCGCTTCGGGTACACCGGCGGGGACCTCACGGCGTACGAGGACGAGCACCTGTCCGACCCGGCTGATCCATCGAAGGCAGCGACCACCAGCAAGCTGCTCCAGCAGGAGATCGAGCGCCCGCGCGTGGGCCCGATGCGCGACATCGTGGCCACCATCCAGCCCGAACAGGACGAGATCGTACGCAGCGGGCTGGGCGGCTCGGTGTGCGTGCAGGGCGGTCCCGGCACCGGGAAGACGGCGGTCGGTCTGCACCGCGTCGCCTATCTCCTCTACGCCCACCGCGACCGGCTGGCCCGTACCGGCACGCTCGTCATCGGGCCGAACAGCTCCTTCCTCCACTACATCGAACAAGTGCTGCCCGCGCTGGGCGAGTTGGAGGTCAAGCAGGCCACCGTCGACGACCTGGTGGCCCATGTCGAGGTGCACGGTACGGACGACGCGCCGGCGGCGATCGTCAAGGGTGACGCGAGGATGGCGGACGTCCTCCGGAACGCCGTCTACTCCCACGTGACCCTGCCCACCGAGCCCGTGATGGTCGTACGGGGGTCCAGGCGCTGGCGCGTCCCGGCGTACGAACTGGAGGAGATCGTCCGGGAGTTGCTGGACCGGGGGATTCGTTACGGCGCCGCCCGCGAGGCCCTGCCGCAGCGCATCGCGCACATGGTGCTGGTGCAGATGGAACGGTCGGGCGAGGCCCCGGACGACCGTGTGCAGGACGCTGTCGCCCGCAACACGGCGGTGAAGGCGGCCGTGAAGGCGGTCTGGCCGCCCGTCGACCCCGCGAAACTCGTCCTGCGGCTGCTCACCGACGCCGACTTCCTCGCCGCGCACGCGGCCGGAATCCTCGACGAGGACGAGCAGAAGGAGATCCTCCGGACGAAGCCGGTACGGTCCGTTAAGGCGGCCAAGTGGTCAGCCGCGGACGCCGTGTTGATCGACGAGACGATCGACCTGGTCCAGCGCACGCACTCCCTCGGGCATGTCGTCCTGGACGAGGCGCAGGACCTCTCGCCCATGCAGTACCGGGCGGTGGGCCGGCGCTGCACGACCGGCTCGGCGACCGTCCTCGGCGACCTCGCGCAGGGTACGACGCCCTGGGCGACGCGGAGTTGGGAGGAGGCGCTGGGTCACCTGGGCAAGTCGGACGCGGTGGTGGAGGAACTGACGGCGGGTTTCCGCGTCCCGACGGACGTGATCACGTACGCCTCACGCCTACTGCCGCACATCGCGCCGGGTCTGACGCCGGTGGCGTCGGTGCGCGAGAACCCGGGGTTCTTCGACGTACGGCCGATCAACGACGACCCGGCCGAAGTGGTGGCCGCCTGCGAGGAGTTGCTGCGCAACGAGGGCTCGACGGGCCTGATCGCGGCGGACGCCCGTGTCCCGGCGCTGGCGGAGGCGCTGTCGGCAGCCGGCCTCGGCCACCTCTCCCCGGGCGAGGAGACGACGCAGGAGACCCGGCTGACCCTGGTCCCGGCGTCGCTCGCCAAGGGCCTGGAGTACGACTACGTGGTCCTGGACGAACCCCAGGCGGTCGTCGACGGCGAACCGGACGAGCGCACGGGCCTGCGGCGGCTGTACGTGGCCCTGACCCGAGCGGTGTCGGGCCTGATCGTGGTGCACGCGGCGCCACTACCGGGCGAGCTGACCTGACACCCACCCGTTCGCCGTCGCTATCCAGCCCAGGCCCTGGTATTTCAGCCCGTCCGGCGTTTGAGGACGAGGCCCCTTCAGGGCCGAAGCGGGGGTCTGGGGGCGGCAGCCCCCAGGAACGGGACGGGTAGGGGCGGCGGGGGCGAGAAAACCCCCGTCACCCCCCGTCCAGCACCCCCCGCCACTCCGCAACCGCCCCCACCGACACCGGCCTCCCCCACCCCTCCGGCCGAGCCGCACCCCCGATATGAAACGCGTCCACACCCCCCGCCCGCAGCCGCGCCACATGCTCCAGCCGCAACCCACCCCCCACCAGCAGCCGCTGCTCATACCCCGGCTCCCCACCCCGCGCCGCCTCCGCGAGCAGCGTGGGAAGCCCGTCGTCGACCCCCACCGCCGAACCGGCGGTGAGGTAGGTGTCCAGCCCGGGGAACCCGTCGAGCTGCTTGCGCAACGCATCCCGGTCGACGGCATGGTCGATCGCCCGGTGGAACGTCCACCGGCAACCGTCGATCTCCCCCACGACCCGCTCGACGGCAGCGAGATCGACACCACCGTCCGCCCCGAGGAACCCCAGCACGAACTCCTCCGCACCGGCCCCCCGCAACTCCCCGGCGACCCCGACCAACCGGTCGACGTCCCCGGCACCGAACCCGTCCGCCAGCCGCAGCATCACCCGCAGCGGAATGTCGACGGCGTCCCGGATCCCGGCGAAGGCCGCGACCGTCGGGGTGAGCCCGTCGGCGGCCATGTCGGTGACCAGCTCCAGCCGGTCCGCCCCTCCGTCCCGGGCGGCGACGGCGTCCTCGACACCGAGGGCGATCACCTCCAGCACTGCGCGCCGGCTCATCGGACCCCTTCCCTTGGATTTCCTTGGATTCCCGTGGATACACATTTGAGCGATCGGAACGATCGGAACGACTGGAACGACTGGAACGACTGGAACGACTGGAACGACTGGAACGACTGGAACGACTACAGGTCTAGTCCAATCCAAGAGTACGCCCGAGCCCAGCCCCCGTCACTCACCGCAGCACCACCCCCACTCCGACCCACGCGGACGGCAGAATGCCCGCATGCCCGATCAAGCCGACCTCGACGACCTCCGCGCCCGCTGGACCCAGACCCTGGAAGCAGCCCGCGCCACCCCCGCCAACAGCCTCACCCCCGACCCGGACCCCACCCCCTACGCCGACAACCTCCTCGCCCGCTACCAGGAACCCCAGCGCCGCTACCACACCCTCACCCACCTCACCGCGGTCCTGGACCACATCGACGTACTGGCTGAGGCCGGGTACGCGGACGACCCCGCCCTGGTCCGCCTCGCCGCCTGGTTCCACGACGTCGTGTACGCCCCGGACCGCTCCGAGAACGAGGAGCGCTCCGCCCGGCTGGCCGAGCGGGCCCTCCCCGAGGCGGGCGTCTCCCCGGCAGGCACCGCGGAGGTGGCCCGGCTGGTCCGCCTCACCGTCACCCACGCCCCCGCGCCCGGCGACCGCAACGGCGAGGTCCTGTGCGACGCGGACCTCGCGATCCTGGCCGCGTCCCAGGACACGTACACCGCGTACACGGCGGCCGTACGCGAGGAGTACGCCTTCGTCCCTGCGGACGCCTTCCGGGAAGGCCGGGCCGCGGTGCTGCGCCAACTCCTCGCCCTGCCACAGCTGTTCCGGACGCCGTACGGCACGCGGCACTGGGAGGAGCCGGCGCGCGCCAACATCACGGCGGAGCTGACCTGGCTCGAAACGGACTCGGGGCCGGTTTAATCCGTGTCCGTCACCGCACCCCACCCCCTATCCTCACCGCATGCTGAGCACGGGCGGGAACGAAGTGGACGAGGCTGTCGCGAGCGCGGTGGCGCTGCTGCGGCAGGCGCTGGACCGCGACTGGGCGGAGATCAACGCGGGGCGGCTGGAGTGGAGTTGCCGACGGACGGCCGAGCACGTCGCCAGCGACCTCATCGCGTACGCGGGGCAGTTGGCGGGGCGGGCGCAGAGCGCCTACACGCCCTTCGACATCACCATCGACGGCCGTGAGGACGGTCTGGACGCCGCCGACAACGCGGGCATCGTCGACGTCCTCACGACGACCGGCGCCCTGCTCACCGCCGCCGTCCGCACCGCCCCCCGTGACGCGCGCGGCTTCCACCCGTACCCCTTCCGCAGCGCGAACCGCGAGGGCTTCGCCGCGATGGGCATCGCCGAAGTGCTGCTGCACACCCACGACATGGCCGAGGGCCTGGGGCTGCCGTACGAAGCGCCCGCGCATCTCGCGGAGTTCGTCCTCACCCGGATCTTCCCGCACGTCCAGCCCGGCCCGGACCACTGGCAGAACCTGCTCTGGGCGACCGGCCGCGCCGACCTCCCCGGCCGCGCCCGACTCACCGAGTGGCACTGGACCAACAACATCGTCCTCGACACCGAACGCCTCCGTCTGGAGGGCGTCAACCCGGCCGCCGCCGCCGATCTGAGCGCGGGCGGCACCGGCGGCTTCGACTGGATCGAGGGCGGCCCCTTCGAGGGCACGCGGGAGGCCGCCGGGATGACGACGAAGGCGTACGAGGCGGGCGTACACCGCCCGGAGTTCGGCCTGTTCGTGCTCGTGCGGCGGGAGGACGACCGCGCGGTCGGCGGCATGGGTTTCCACGGCGCCCCCGACGAGGAGGGCAAGGCCGAGGTCGGCTACGACCTCGCGGAAGCCGCCCGCGGCAACGGCTACGCCACGGAGGCGCTGCGCACGCTGGCGGAATGGACGCTGGCCCGGGCCGACGTACGGTCCCTGTTCGCGACGATCGAGCCGCACAACACCGCGTCCCAGGGAGTGATCGCCCGCGCGGGATTCGTGCCGGTGAGCGCGGAACCCGACGAAGAAGGCCTCCAGGCCTACGAGTTGCGCGGCTGACGACCAAGCCCACCAGGCCGACCGGGACGACCCGGCCGGTCCTACCGGTCCGCCTTCTTCCGCCTGCGCAGCCCCGCCCCGTGCAGCAGCCGCACCACCTCGCGGCTGCTGACCTCGACCGCCCCGGCGGCCACCACATCCCCGTACCGATGCGACGGAATGTCGTAGTGGTCGCGCTCGAAGGCCCGCGCGGGTACCCCCAACCCGTCGGCGAACGAGTGCAGTTCCTCGTACGAGACATCGCTCACGAGGTGTGACCACAGGCGGCCGTGCCCGGGCCAGACCGGCGGGTCGATGTAGATCGTCACGACGACGCCGTCCCGCCCGAGGCGGAGTCCAGCCGCCCGACCGCCGAGACCCGCACCCCCGCCTTGTGACACACCCACTGCGGATCGGGTCCCAACTCCGGTTCCACCTCGAGCGCGTGCGGATCGCCGCCGCCGCAGACCGGGCACAGGGGCCAGCGGCCGTATGTCTCCAGCAGGGCGTCCTGGACGTCCTGGGCGACCAGCCCGGTCACGAAGTCCGCACCGTCCGGCCACTGTTCGACCCACCAGCGGCGCTGTACGACCGACTCCTCGACCATCGAGACGACATCCGCCTCGGCGACCTCGCGCGCGGCCAGGTCGGCGAGGACGAGGGCGCGTGCCGCGTGCAACGCCTGCTCCAGGCGGGTGATGGGGGCGTCGGGGTCGCCGGTGGGGGTCATGCACCCATTGTGCGCACTCTTGACCGTACGTCCGAATGGAAAATATCTTTCATCATGTGAGCCGAGACGTGAAGGAAATTTTCGGAGCAGCAGCGGGCACAGCCCGTGGAGCTGGTGGAACCGGTGGAACGGGTGGGCCGGGTGTCACCCCGCCCGCGCCCGCCGCCCTCGCCGCCAAGGTGCGGACGCTTGCGCCCTCCATGACCCGCTCCATGCAGCGCGTCGCCGAGGCGGTCGCCGCCGACCCGGCCGGCTGCGCGGCGCTCACGGTCACCGGCCTCGCCGAGCTCACCGGCACCAGCGAGGCGACGGTCGTCCGTACGTCCCGGCTGCTCGGCTACCCCGGCTACCGCGACCTGCGCCTCGCCCTCGCGGGCCTGGCCGCCCAGCAGCAGTCGGGGCGCTCCCCCGCCGTGACCGCCGACATAGCGGTCGACGACCCGATCGCCGACGTCGTGGCGAAACTGGCGTACGACGAGCAGCAGACCCTCGCCGACACGGCCGCCGGGCTGGACATGGCCCAGCTGTCCGCCGCCGTCGGCGCGCTGGCCGCCGCCCGTCGCATCGACATCTACGGCGTCGGCGCCTCCGGTCTGGTCGCCCAGGACCTCACCCAGAAGCTGCTGCGCATAGGGCTGATAGCGCACGCCCACAGCGACCCGCACCTCGCCGTGACCAACGCCGTGCAGCTGCGCGCGAAGGACGTCGCCGTCGCGATCACGCACTCCGGGTCGACCGGGGACGTCATCGAGCCGCTGCGCGTCGCCTTCGAGCGCGGGGCCACGACCGTCGCGATCACCGGGCGGCCCGACGGGCCCGTCTCGCAGTACGCCGACCACATCCTGACCACCTCCACGGCCCGCGAGAGCGAGCTGCGCCCGGCGGCGATGTCGTCCCGCACCAGCCAACTCCTGGTCGTGGACTGCCTGTTCATAGGCGTGGCGCAGCGAACGTACGAGACGGCGGCCCCCGCGCTCTCCGCCTCCTACGAGGCCCTCGCCCATCGCCACACCCCGCGCAACAGCGGCACGACAGCACGCCGCTAGGCCCGCCCGCGCCCGGGCGCCTCCCCGTCCGGGCCGCACACCGACAGCCACAACACCGGTAGCCGCACCGTCACAGCGTCGTACCGGAAGATCCGAAAGAGCCGCACGCCATGACCTCAACCGCTGACGCCTCCTCCAACCACCGCGCCCTGAAAGAGGAGTTGGAGTCGCTGACGACCGAGGCGTTCCGCCCGGAGCTGGCCGAGATCGACCAGCTTCCCACCCTCGACATCGCCAGGCTGATGAACGCCGAGGACACGACCGTCCCGGCCGCCGTCGCCGAACGGCTCCCCGAGATCGCCGCCGCGATCGACGCCCTGGCCGCCCGGATGGCACGCGGAGGCCGACTGGTCTACGCGGGCGCGGGTACCCCGGGCAGGCTCGGCGTACTGGACGCCTCCGAGTGCCCGCCCACCTTCAACACCGACCCCGCGCAGGTCACCGGCGTGATCGCGGGCGGCCCCGAGGCCATGGTCACCTCCGTCGAGGGCGCCGAGGACTCCAAGGAGCTGGCGGCCGGTGACCTCGACGCGCTCGGCGTCGGCGCCCTGGACACGGTGGTCGGCGTCTCGGCGTCCGGCCGTACGCCGTACGCGGTCGGCGCCGTCGAACACGCCCGCGCGCTGGGCGCGTTGACGATCGGCCTGTCCTGCAACGCGCACAGCGCGCTCGCCGCGGCGGCCGACCACGGCATCGAGGTCGTCGTCGGGCCCGAGCTGCTGACCGGCTCGACGCGTCTCAAGGCGGGCACGGCCCAGAAGCTCGTCCTCAACATGCTGTCGACGATCACGATGATCCGGCTCGGCAAGACATACGGGAACCTGATGGTCGACGTACGGGCGTCGAACGAGAAGCTCCGGGCCCGCTCCCGCCGGATCGTCGCCCTGGCGACCGGTGCGGGCGACGAGGAGATCGAGGCGGCGCTCGCGGCGACGGACGGGGAGACGAAGAACGCGATCCTCGTCGTCCTCGGCTCGGTCGACGGCGCGACAGCCGCCCGCCTCCTCGCGGAGAACGACGGCCACCTGCGCGCGGCACTGGCGGCGGCACCCCACTGATTCACTCACCCGTTCGCGGGTCGGGCAGGATGGGCGCCATGACCGAGATCCACACCCCTCGCCTTCTCCTCCGCCGCTGGACCGACGACGACCTCGTGCCCTTGTCGGAGATCCTCGCGGACTCCCAGGTCATGCGCTGGATCGACGACGGTTCGGTGCGCGACCTGGAGTACACGGCGGAGGCCATCGAGCGGTGGGAGGAGGAGTGGGACGAGGAGGGCTTCGGTCTCTTCGCCGTCGAACTGCTCGCCTCGGGTGAACTGATCGGCGCTGTCGGCCTGTCCGTGCCCGATTTCCTGCCGGAGGTGGCGCACGACGTCGCGATCAGCTGGCTGCTCGGCTCCCAGTTCTGGGGCCAGGGATACGCCTCCGAGGCCGCCCACGCCACCCTGGAGTTCGCCCTCCAGGACCGCGGCCTCGACCGCGTGATCAGCATCAGCCGAGGGGGCGACGACGCCTCCGAGAACATCATCCGCAAGCTGGGGCTGACGGAGGAACGGGACACGACACACCCCGTGTACGGCCACCAGCTGCTCGTACACGCGATCGACCTGACGGAGTTCGAGGCGTAGGCCCGAACCGGTCGGTCGGCATACCCGCACTCGCGCCCGCGTTGTCAGTGGCGTGTGCGACGGTTGAGACCGCTGCGCGCCCAGCGCAACGCACGCCCATACACATGCAGGTATGCCCGCACGCCGAAGGGACGATGACCGTGAACCACGCCCAGCTGACCGCCCTCGGGCGAGCCCTGCGTGTCCTCGGCGAGCACGGGGACGCGCTCAGCGGAGACACCGCCGACACGAAGCTGCACGAGATCAAGGCCGACCTGAAGCGGGCCCTGGCGATCCTGGACGACACGGTGGCCGGGGCGGCGCCCACGACCCGCTGCGCCGAGCACCCCAACGGCCCGGTCGACGAGAGCGCGGGCGACCTCTGCCTGCTCTGCGAGACGCGCCGCCGCAGCGCCCGCCGCTCCCAGCAGAACGGCACCTACCCGCAGGCCCGCCACGCGGACCCGGACACGGCGCCCCCCGAGCGCACGATGTCCCGCTACGGCGTACGCGCCGACCGCCCCGAGTCCCAGCAGCGCTGGATCCCCGAGGTGTGGACCGGCCAGAACTGGCAGCTCTGCGGCACCCCGCGCCGCGACCGCCAGGAGGCCGAGCGCTACCTCTCCGCCGAACGCCGCGCCCCCCGCCCCGGCATCGCCTACCGCCTGGTCCACGAGTTCACCGACTACGAGGTCCTGCGCATCTGGGGCACACCGAGGAAGGTGGACATCGAGCCGATGGGGAACCTGTGAGCCCGGCACAGCGATGAGTCGCGACAAGGAGCGATGAGTTTCGGGAGCGGGCCAGGTCCAAGGGTGTGACAGCCGCACTCTGAACCCGTAGGAGCTGTGATGAGCACCGTGGTCATGCACGCCGTCGTTTCCGTGGACGGTTTCATCGCCGACGCGGACGACCAGGTCGGTCCCCTGTTCGACTGGTACGGCAACGGCGACGTTCCGCTCGACGCGGAGAACGTGGCCTTCAAGATCTCGCAGCCCTCGGCCGCGTACGTCAAGCCGATGTGGGCGGGCATCGGGTCGACGGTGATCGGACGCCACCTGTTCGACACCACCAACGGCTGGGAGGGGAAGCCACCGGCCGGCGAGCACGTGGTCGTCGTCTCGCACCGGCCCCGGCCCGACGGGTGGCACCCCGAGGCGTCGTACCACTTCGTCGACGACGTGACGCGGGCGATCGCGAAGGCCAGGGAACTCGCCGGGGACCGCACGGTCGCCGTGTCGGCCGGCGACGTCGGCGGGCAGGCGTTCGCCCTCGGCCTGGTGGACGAGGTGGCGATGGACGTCGTACCCGTCGTGTTCGGCTCGGGCAAGCGCTACTTCGGGGCGACGGACGCGCGGCATCTGCTCGACGACCCGCACACGGTGATCCAGGGCGACCGGGTGCTGCACCTGCGCTACCGGGTCAGCCGGACGCACCGCAAACCTTGATCCACACGACCGGGTGAACCAGGTCCCTCGTCCGAGGCAATGTGGCCGGATCAGCGGCCGGTGATCGTCAATGCTGCGGGTGTCCGCATCATCGCTCCGCATCATTCCTTCGCGGGAGACCATCCTTGAACGTCCGCCGCTTCCTGACCACCGCCCTCGCCGTCGTCGGCCCCCTGACCAGCGCCCTGGTGCTCGCCGTCGCCACCCCGGCGGCCACCGCCGCCGCGAACCCCTGCGGGTTCTACGAGACGGGCAGCGACGCGTACTACAACCACTGCACGGGCGACGGCTCACACATCGTGATCGAGGTGGAGGTGTGGGGCCCGAACTACGAGAAGTGCGTGCTCCCCGGCGATACCTGGCTCGGCAGCAGCAGCAAGATCGACGGTGCGTTCTACGTCGGCCGCACCTGCTGACCTGACCTCGGCTCAGCCGATCCGGCCCGACCTCGTCCCGGGCCGGATCACCCGCCCGCCGCCTCAAGGCAGCCGCCCCTCCAGGTTCACCGCCGAGCCCGCAGCACATCCCCGGGCGCCGCCTCGCGCAACGCCTCCGGCGGACAGTCCCGAACCCGCAAGACCCGAAGCTCGCGTCCCGGGCGGAGGCGTGGTCGGCGTTCGTCGGGAACCTCAAGCCCTGAGCGTCCTCAGCTCTACCCGACCCGCCCTGAGCTTCGGGATTCGGGCATCGAGCCCTCTTTCTGAGGATTGGGTGGTGGGCCTCAACCCACCCACCCTCCCTGCGTGTTGACTTGACGCGTTCGGCTTGCCACGCAGAGTCACGAGGAGCTAGCGTGCCGAAATAGCAAACAAACAACCCCCGCCAGGTGCTGGAACACCTGCGGGGGTCTGACCTCCGAGATCGAAAAGAGCGAGCGATCCCGTGGCTGAAGCCAACTTTAGTGGTGCCGTCCTGCCCGCGCACACGACCCCGCCTCACCCGATGGCGAATCCGGGTTACGGCAAGCGCGACGCCCCCGACCAACGCCCCCGCACGAACCACGACTTCGAACATCTGCCGCCGCGCGAGGCAGCGGTCGCGGCGTACATCGACCGGTTGCCCGGCGGGGCCGACATCTCCGTGAAGACGCTGGCCAAGCACCTCCCGTACGGCCAGTGCGCGCTCCGCACGACCCTCAACAACCTCCACCAGGCGGGCCACCTGCGCCGGGGGCGCGAACACCTGACCGGCACGGGCAGCCAACTCTGGATCACCCGAACGTGGTTCACCCGCACGGCACGAGGCGACGACTGGTGGGCGGCGTTCACGCGGGGAGACGTACCGGCGGAGTCGCCGGAGGAACCGGGCCGCCGTCCGACCCGCTCCCGCGCGTTCATCCTGCTCGCCGCCCTCGGCCGTAGCACGGCCGCCCTGTCCCTCTCCGAGGCGGACTGTGCGGCGCTGGCCCCGCTGGTCGCGGAGTGGTTCGAGCGAGGGGCGAACGAGGAATCCGTACGGCACGCCGTGACCGCCGGCCTGCCTACCCCGGTCCACCACCCGGCCGGTCTGATCCGCAGGCGCCTGACCAGCAAGCTCCCGCCGGAGCCCGTCGCCGTACGGCCACCGCTGCGGATGCTGGAGTGCGCGAAGTGCGGCGTGCCGGGGCGGGCGGAGGCGCTGGCGGGGGGCGTGTGTGGGGAGTGCCGGGGCGAGTGCGCCCTCGCTCACCGCGATGCGCCCCCGCTCGCACCGACAATCCACGCCCGTGCGGCAGAGATTCGCGCTGCGATGGCACATAAGCGGCAGGAAAGGACACTCGTGTAACGGGATCCTCCGTCTGAGAGCGGGGGCTTTCAGCCCGACCGGCTGATGGCCCGCTGTTACCAGCACCAGCCAACTGATATGGAGGTGACCGAAGTTGGCTACGTTCCACGCAGGACAGAAGACCCACCCAGCTGTGCTTCCTCAGCAGTTGGCTCTGGAATTCGAGTCAGCAGACAACCCCGGGATCAGGGACGAAACGGGGCTCGGACGAGGCAAGGCATCCGGTGTGGGACATGTGCGAGGGGAGATCACGGGCAGTGCACCTGCTGCCGGTGGCGTCACCCCGGACCATCAGGTCCGGGAGCCCGGCCGTGAGGCCGACCGTGCCGTGTTCGTCCTGGACAAGCACGGCACACCATTGCAGCCCACCAGCCCCGCCAGGGCCCGCAAGCTCCTGGTATCCGGCCGTGCGGTCGTCGCCCGGCACACACCGTTCGTGATCCGTCTGAAGGACCGCACCGCCGACGCCTCGGAGGTCGACGGTGTCGAGCTGGGCATCGACCCCGGCTCCAAGCACACCGGCCTGGCTGTGTTCACCGCCCGGGACGGTGAGCGCCGGGGCCGGTTCGCGGTCCAGCTCGACCACCGGGGCGCCGCGATCAGCAAGAAGCTGGAGCAGCGATCCGCCTACCGGCGGGGCAGGCGTACCCGCAACCTGCGCTACCGCGCACCCCCGCTTCCTCAACCGCACCCGGCCGAAGGGCCCGGAGGGGGTGGCGATGTCCCACACCGCCGCAGCGTCCTGAGCCGACTCGGCGGATCGCATGTTCGTCAGGCTAGGCGACATTCGTCCAAGACGCGATGCCCGAGTCCCGACACGCTGACGTCCTCGGTAAGCACCCCGGACCGGAGGGACCACTCGTGACACGCTCGTCGATCGACCCGTTCACATCAGCCGTCGAACTCGCCGCGGCCATACGCCGAAAGGAGTGAGCCCGGTCGAGGTGGCCGATTGCTGTCTCGAGCGGATGGACGAGCTCGATCCCCGGCTGAACGCCTTCTGCCACCGGGCCGACGATCGACGTCCGCAAGGCCGCGGCCACCGCGGCTGACGCGGTGGCGCGGACCTCCTGGTCACACCCACGATGGCAGGCCTCCCGCCACTCGTCGGTGCCTGGCGGGCAGGCACCGACGACGATCCACTGACAGCACTGCTGAACAGCTACCCGATGGCCGTGTTCACGTCACTGTTCAACGTGACAGGCCAACCGGCGATCTCCCTCCCCCTCCACCACGACGACGCCACCGGCCTGCCCGTCGGCATCCAGATCGTCGCCGCACCGTGGCGGGAGGACCTCCTGCTCCAGGTGTCCCGCGCCCTTGAGCCCGCGCACCCGTGGATCGATCGCCGCGCGCCCCTCAGCTGAGCGCGGCGGCTCTTCCCGAGCCAGATCGGTAAGGACGGTCGAGATCTGGTGTGGTGCGCCGGACAACGTTCGCCCTGCAGCACCGCTGGAAAACCTGTCGAAATAGTTTCCCCGGCCCGGCCGAGGATGGCCCCTTCCTGCCCCCTGATGGGTGCTTGGGCGAATGCCGGGTCGAGGTCTGGAGGGTTCCTTCCCCGCCTGCCCAGGGGGCCGCAGCAGCCCGCTCCACCCATCACCATATGCCGTCTGACCTGGCCTTTAATCCCCGCCGTTCCTATCATCGATCTCGGTCGAAAGGGGGCCGGATGGACCGGACCGTACGCACCGTCGAGGACGTTCTCGCGCTCCTGGACGCACTCTTCACATCTCAGTCCGAGGCCGGCCGCTCGGCGACCGGCGACGGCAAGGACTTCTGGGACCACTTCTACGCCGACCGGTCAAGGCCCGTCCCGTTCTTCGCGGCGAAGCCGGACGAGAACCTGGCCGCCTACCTCGACCAGGGCCTGATTGCTCCCGGTCGAGCCCTGGACCTGGGGTGCGGGCCGGGCCGCAATGCTCTGTACCTCGCAGCGCGCGGCTTCGAGGTGGACGCAGTCGACCTCTCTCCCGTTGCCGTCGCCTGGGGTGAGGACCGGGCTCACGAGGCCGGAGTCGACATCCGCTTCATGTGCGGTGACGCTTTCGCGCTCCCTGCCAACGAGTTGAGCGGCCCGTACGACCTGGTCGTCGACTCAGGGTGCTTCCACCACCTACCGCCTCACCGCCGGGTCAGCTATCTGGCGCTCCTCGACCGCGTCCTCGCCCCTGGCGGCCACCTCGCACTCACCAGCTTCGCCGCCGGCGATGCGGGAATGGGGTCGGAACTCACCGACGCTGACCTCTACCGTGAACGCGAGCTGCAGGGCGGCCTCGCCTACACACCCGAATCGCTGCGCTGGATCTTCTCTGACCTGGTAGAGGTCGAACTGCGCCGCATGCGCGAGGAACCCCCTGAGTCAGCGCTGTTCGGCTTGACGTTCCTGTGGACCGCGTTGTTCCGTCGGGGTGCGGCTGTGTCAGGCGACGGTGGCCCCGTCCACGACGGCGCGTAGGCGTCGGTCGTCCTCGTTCTCCAGGCGGTCCAGGAGGTCGTCGGTGCTCCTACCGGGGAGCCCTCGCCCGCGAAGCCGCTGATGAAGTCGCCGTCGAGGCCGACCGAGCCGACGGTGACCGTCGTCCGGGCGGAGCGGTCAGCCCTTGACCATCTTGCTCTCGACACCGGGAAACCCCTTGTCCCACCAGTGTCCGTAGCGCCGGTAGACAGCTGGGTCGCGGTCGGTGAGCAGTGAGGACAGCCTCTCCGCCTCCTCCGTCAGACCTTGCCACTCGGCCTTGCCGAGTTTGCGGAAGGTGGTCAGTTCCAGCCCGCCGTCGACTGCGCGCCACACTCCGGCGACCTGCCCGTCGACGAGCAGGCAGGGCAGCATGTCGCCGTTGCGCCGGACGACCAGCGGCCGGTACTCCAGGGGCATCACCCGCCCGGGGACGGCGTGGGCCAGCAGCGTGCTGTCCCACATCGGCAGCAGCCTCGGCGGCGCCGGGGTGTCCTCGTCAGGCACGGTTGCCCCTGCCAGGTCGAACAGGGCGGCGCGGCCCGGACCCGCCACCCGCACCACCTGGTCGCCGAGCTCGTGCAGCGCCTGAGTTATCACCGGGCGCCCCAACAAGGTGAACCGGGCGAAATCCTGAGCCGACGCAGGCCCGAACCCCCGCAGGTAGGCGAGCAACAGCCGCCGCACCCCGGTTGCCGCGTCCTGTGTCGCGGACCCGGGGGCAGTGGGGGAGGCGAGGTAGGTGTTCGGCTGCGTGAACGACCACGGGCCGCCGGTCGGAACGTGATGTATCGGCGCGTACGTCCGCAGCGCCCACCACACGCGGTGCGCCCGCTCGCCGAACCGCGCCGTGACCTCCTCCTCCACCTCGGCGCCCGTACGGGGTCGCGCCAGGAACTCGGCAAGCTCCGGGAGCAGTTCGTCGGCGTCTGCGTGGGTCAGGTCTGTCGAGGTGAAGCGGCGGTCGTACACCCGCGACGCCCGCAGAGTGCTCAGCATGGCGGCGTGGTAGGCCGCGTAGTCCTCGGCGTGGACGGCGTGCAGGGTGATCCGCATGAGGGTCGCCTTCACGATCCTGCGGTCCGCGAACGCCGCGTCGAGCTGCTCGGGCTCGAAATCCCGCAAGCGGTTCCACAACGCCAGGTACGGCGACGCCGGTGTCTGCGCCTGCAGAGCGCAGACCCGGCGGACCGCCTCCGCCACATCAAGGCGCTGACGTTCGAGCAGGAGCTGGCGGTCCAAGGTGGCCAGGGCGAGCTGACGCGCTGTGAGGATCACGCCCCAGATTATGCCGCCCCCTCCCACACACGGACGCGGGCGCCGAAGCCCAGGCCGGGGAACCGGACCTGGGCTTCGGCGTGTGTCCGTGGTGCCGGGTGGCGGGCAAACGCCGGCCGCCGGCGGCACAGTTCAGCCGGAGATCAGCTCAACGACCCCAGCGCCGACGCCTCGTAGGCCTTCAGCTCGCCCGTCCTGTCCTCCAGGACCTTCGCCGCCCACTCCGGGTCCTGGAGCAGAGCGCGGCCGACCGCGACGAGGTCGAACTCCTCGTTCTCCAGGCGGTCCAGGAGGTCGTCGATGCTCTTGACCGGGGAGCCCTCGCCCGCGAAGCCGTTGATGAAGTCGCCGTCGAGGCCGACCGAGCCGACGGTGATCGTGGGCTTGCCGGTGAGCTTCTTCGTCCAGCCGGCCAGGTTGAGGTCCGAGCCGTCGAACTCCGGGAGCCAGTAGCGGCGCGTGGAGGCGTGGAAGGCGTCGACGCCGGCCGCCGCGAGCGGGGTCAGGACCGACTCCAGCTCCTCGGGGGTCTCGGCGAGGCGCGCGTCGAAGGCGCCCGACTTCCACTGCGAGTAACGGAAGAGGATCGGGAACGACGCGGACACCGCCCCGCGTACCGCGGCCACGATCTCCGCCGCGAACCTCGTACGGGCGACCAGGTCACCCCCGTACGCGTCCGTGCGGCGGTTGGTGGTGGACCACAGGAACTGGTCGAGCAGATAGCCGTGGGCGCCGTGCAGTTCGACCCCGTCGAAGCCGATGCGCTCGGCGGCCACCGCGGCCTCGACGAACGCGTCGATGACGTCGTCCAGGTCCTGCTGCGTCATCTCCTTGCCCGCACCGGCGGTGCCGTCCAGCCGCAGACCGGACGGGCCGACCGGCGGGGCGTCGGCGAACGGGGGCTGCCCGGCCTCCCTGACCATGCCGATGTGCCACAGCTGCGGCACGATCTTCCCGCCCGCCGCGTGCACGGCGTCGGCGACCTTCGCCCAGCCCGCGAGCTGCTCCTCGCCGTGGAACCGGGGGACGCCGTCGCTGTCACCGGCGGATTCGTGTCCGACGTAGGTGCCCTCGGTGACGATCAGACCGACCCCGGCGCCCGCGCGGCGCGAGTAGTACGAGGCAACGTTCTCGCCGGGTACCCCACCGGGCGAGAACTTGCGCGTCATCGGCGCCATCACGATCCGGTTCGGCACGGTCAGGCCGTTCAGCGTGACGGGGCGGGACAGGATCTGGGCCGCGCGGGAGGTCTGGGCGGGGGCTGTCACGTGGGGGCTCCTTGGGAGGGACGGGAGATGAGCGGAGGTGTAGATGCAATTGCTTGCATGTGCATCAACTCCGGTCCTCCGGTCCTCCATTCCGGTCCGCCGGGGATGTCTGCTGTGATCCCCGCCACTGTGCGCGCCGCGACCTCGGAGGTCCCGCAAACGCCCGAGGGCGGCACCCTCCCCGTAAGGAGAAGGGTGCCGCCCTCGGTACGAAGGACGGTGATCAACCAGAGGTCGATCAGAAGTCCATGTCACCGCCCGGCATGCCGCCACCGGCGCCCGCGCCGGCACCGGCCTTCTCCGGCTTGTCGGCGATGACGGCCTCGGTGGTGAGGAAGAGCGCGGCGATCGACGCGGCGTTCTGCAGCGCGGAGCGCGTCACCTTCGCCGGGTCGATGATGCCCTCGGCGATCATGTCGACGTACTCACCGGTCGCGGCGTTGAGGCCGTGGCCGACGGGAAGGTTGCGGACCTTCTCGACGATGACGCCGCCCTCGAGACCACCGTTGACGGCGATCTGCTTGAGCGGGGCCTCCAGGGCGAGACGCACGATGTTGGCGCCCGTCGCCTCGTCACCCGTCAGCTCGAGCTTCTCGAAGACCGAGGAGGCCTGCAGCAGGGCCACGCCACCACCGGCGACGATGCCCTCCTCGACGGCCGCCTTCGCGTTGCGAACGGCGTCCTCGATGCGGTGCTTGCGCTCCTTGAGCTCGACCTCGGTGGCGGCACCGGCCTTGATGACCGCAACACCGCCGGCGAGCTTCGCCAGGCGCTCCTGGAGCTTCTCGCGGTCGTAGTCGCTGTCCGAGTTCTCGATCTCGGCACGGATCTGGTTGACCCGGCCGGCGACCTGGTCGGCAGAGCCGCCGCCGTCGACGATCGTGGTCTCGTCCTTGGTGATGACGACCTTGCGCGCACGGCCCAGGAGGTCCAGGGAGGTGTTCTCGAGCTTGAGACCGACCTCCTCGGAGATGACCTCGCCACCCGTGAGGATCGCGATGTCGTTCAGCATCGCCTTGCGGCGGTCACCGAAGCCCGGAGCCTTGACCGCGACGGACTTGAAGGTCCCGCGGATCTTGTTGACGACCAGGGTCGAGAGCGCCTCGCCCTCCACGTCCTCGGCGATGATCAGCAGCGGCTTGCCCGACTGCATGACCTTCTCCAGGAGCGGGAGCAGGTCCTTGACCGAGGAGATCTTGGAGTTGGCGATGAGGATGTAGGGGTCCTCGAGCGACGACTCCATGCGCTCCATGTCGGTCGCGAAGTACGCCGAGATGTAGCCCTTGTCGAAGCGCATGCCCTCGGTGAGTTCCAGCTCCAGACCGAAGGTCTGGGACTCCTCGACGGTGATGACGCCTTCCTTGCCGACCTTGTCCATCGCCTCGGCGATGAGCTCGCCGATCTGCGTGTCGGCGGCGGAGATGGAGGCGGTCGAAGCGATCTGCTCCTTGGTCTCGACCTCCTTCGCCTGGTCGAGCAGGGCACCGGAGACGGCCTCGACGGCCTTCTCGATACCGCGCTTCAGCGCCATCGGGTTCGCACCCGCGGCCACGTTGCGCAGTCCTTCACGGACCAGCGCCTGGGCCAGGACAGTCGCGGTCGTCGTGCCGTCGCCGGCTACGTCGTCCGTCTTCTTCGCGACTTCCTTGACCAGCTCGGCGCCGATCTTCTCGTACGGGTCCTCGAGCTCGATCTCCTTGGCGATGGAAACACCATCGTTGGTGATCGTGGGGGCGCCCCACTTCTTCTCGAGGACGACGTTTCGGCCCTTGGGGCCGAGGGTGACCTTGACGGCGTCGGCGAGCTGGTTCATCCCGCGCTCGAGACCGCGCCGTGCCTCCTCGTTGAACGCGATGATCTTGGCCATGTGAAGTGGTCCTCCCGGACAGGGGTGGATGCTCCGGACCGCGCTGGCGCCCGCGACGGACGGCCTGCCTGCCTCGGTGATTCCTTGCACCACCTGGCCTGCGGGCCTCACCCACTCGGTCCTTCGGTAGCACTCTCACCTTCAGAGTGCTAACGCCAATGATTAGCACTCGCCCCTGCCGAGTGCAAGCCGCTCTCGAAGATCCGCAGGTGAACAGGGGGGCGCCTACGGGCCGGTAGCCACGCCGACAGCCACGGAGACAGACATGCCGATGGGCCCGCACCCCGTGAGGTCCCACGAGGTACGAGCCCATCGAATCCTTCAACGAAGGAAGAAGAACGTCGCTTGCGGTGCGCCGGCGCGTTGCTTCAGCTGGTCGCCAGACGGACCATGTCCGCCTGCGGCCCCTTCTGGCCCTGCGAGATCTCGAAATCGACCCGCTGACCTTCCTCGAGGGTGCGGTAGCCGTCCATCTGAATCGCGCTGTAGTGGACGAAAACATCCGCACCACCGTCGACCGCGATGAAGCCGTACCCCTTCTCCGCGTTGAACCACTTGACGGTGCCCTGAGCCATGCCTAACTCCCCTATTACTGGCCCTTGCACGGATCCGCACTTCGCGAATCCGGGTCAGACCTCACCCCCCCAACCGGTGGAGGTGTGCGCCGGAACGCGTCGACCGCGGCCGAATGTATCTGTCCAACTGCCCTCTGCAACAGGTCAATCGGACGAGAAATCCGGGCACACCAGGTCAGTAAATATGCGGAGAATTCACGCGGATTCAGGGCAAGCCGGGCCCCACAAAGTGAACAAAAAACGCAAAAGGCCTGCACACTTTGGCTACTTCTCGTTGGGTGCACGGCAGGAATTAATACGCGTGTGACGAGCGAAGTGGTGCGGCTTCCCCAACTGTACCGCGCTCAACCATACAGAATTGCCCCCTCCGCTTCTCTTACGGAGGGGGCAATTCGATGAACTCTCGGTAATCGATGTTACCGACGGTTACTACTGGCGGGTATCAACGGGTCTCAGCCGCCGGCGACGGCCGGGATGATCGACACACCCGCACCGTCCGGCGTCGCCGTCTCCAGCCCCTGCTCGAAGCGGACGTCGTCGTCGTTGACGTACACGTTGACGAAGCGCCGCAGCTTCCCCTGATCGTCGAGCACCCGGGCGGCGATCCCGGTGTGGTTCTTCTCCAGATCGGCGATCACTTCGCCGAGGGTCCCACCCTCGGCAGCCACCTCGGCCTGCCCGCCGGTGTAGGTACGCAGGATGGTGGGGATGCGGACACTGACGCTCACGATGAAACCTCCGGTCAAGGGATACGGGCTCAGGGGCGCGGGGCTGTGCCGCATGTGCGGCTACCGCCGCGTGGGCGCGACCGGCCCCCACGGCCCCACGGCCCCGCGGACGAACAACGACCTACTGACCAAGCCCAGCTTCCCGGAACGACTCAAGGCTGGGCCGAATCGTCGCGGTCAACCCGGTATCGGCCACCGCGTCCAGCGTCTTGAGACCGTCACCGGTGTTGAGCACGACGGTCGTGAGGGTCGGGTCCAGCAGGCCGTTCTCGATCAGCTTCTTCGCGACACCCACGGTCACACCACCGGCGGTCTCCGCGAAGATCCCCTCCGTACGCGCGAGCAGGCGAATCGCGTCGACGACCTGCTCGTCGTTCACGTCCTCCACCGCCCCGCCCGTCCGCCGCGCGATGTCCAGCACGTACGGCCCGTCCGCCGGGTTGCCGATCGCCAGCGACTTGGCGATGGTGTTGGGCTTCTGCGGCCGTACGACGTCGTGCCCGGCCTTGAAGGCCACGGACACCGGTGAGCAGCCCTCCGCCTGGGCGCCGAAGATCTTGTACGGCTTGTCGGCGACCAGCCCGAGCTTGATCAGCTCCTGGAGACCCTTGTCGATCTTCGTGAGCTGCGACCCGGAGGCGATGGGCACGACGAGCTGGTCGGGCAGCTGCCAGCCGAGCTGCTCGCAGATCTCGTACGCCAGGGTCTTGCTTCCCTCCGCGTAGTACGGGCGCAGGTTGACGTTGACGAAGCCCCAGCCCTCGCCGGCCGGGTCGCCGATCAGCTCGGAGCAGAAGCGGTTCACGTCGTCGTAGTTGCCCTCGATGCCGATGAGCTCGCCGCCGTACACCGCGGCCATGACGACCTTGCCCTGCTCCAGGTCGTGCGGGATGAACACGCAGGAGCGGAAACCGGCCCGGGCGGCGGCGGCGCCGACGGCACCGGCCAGGTTGCCCGTGGAGGAGCAGGACAGGGTGGTGAAGTCGAAGGCGCGCGCGGCCTCGATGGCCTGGGCGACGACCCGGTCCTTGAAGGAGTGGGTCGGGTTGCCGGAGTCGTCCTTGACGAAGAGCTTGCCGGGGTCGACACCCAGCTCGCGGCCGAGGTTGTCGGCCTTGACGAGCTTGGTCCAGCCGGGGTTGATGTTCGGCTTCTCGGCGACGTTCGCGGGGACGGGCAGAAGGGGCGCGTAGCGCCAGATGTTCGCGGGTCCCGCTTCGATGCGCTTGCGGAGTTCCTCGGTGTCGGCCGCCGAATGGATGCCGAAGTCGTAGGCGATCTCCAGCGGGCCGAAACACTCCTCGCAGGCGAACACCGGACCGAGGGGGACCCGGTGGCCGCATTCGCGGCAGGAGAGCGCCACGGCGGGACCGAGATCGACAGGGGTGACGGAGTCAGTGGTGACGGAGCCGGAAGTGGTGCTCTCGGTGCTCAGAGCAGTTTGCGCAGCCATGGAGGCGAAGCCCTTTCCTCATCTTCCTCACGACGCGTTTCGCCATGAGACGGATTTGGCACCTTCCCGAGCCGGGAGCCTCGCCACATGACTGCGACAAGATCGGCTGGAGGGTTGCCGGGGCTTCATCGGGCCGTATCCCTCTGCCCCTCTGGATGAGCGGTATGAAGTTGTGAGGTTGTGAACGCCGATGACCTCGGACATGCGATGGTCACCCGCGTTGTTCAAGACTGTAACCGAAGGCTTGGATGGTGGTGGGAGCCGTCCGAACCGCGAGATAGAAGATCGCTCGCGCTTCCCCCCATGGAACGTAAGGGAGAGCCGCAACGTGCTGGAAGACGTCGAGCGCTGGCTGAACACCCGCTCCTGGTCCGTTGGCGACCGCCCGCTGAAGAAGATCCTCGCCGCGAAGCGTTCCTCGAACGCCACGGTGAGTGTCGTACTGCCCGCGCTCAACGAGGAGGAGACGGTAGGCGAGATCGTCGCCGTCATCCGCCGCGACCTGATGCTGAAGGTCCCGCTCGTCGACGAGATCGTCGTCATCGACTCGGGGTCGACCGACCGCACCTCCGAGGTGGCCGCCGCGGCGGGCGCCCGGGTCGTCCACCGCGACGACATACTGCCGCGCATCCCGGCCGTGCCGGGCAAGGGCGAGGTGCTGTGGCGCTCGCTCCTGGTCACCAGCGGGGACATCGTCTGTTTCATCGACGCGGACCTGAAGGAGTTCTCGTCGGACTTCGTCTCCGGGATCGTGGGCCCGCTGCTCACGGACCCCGGTGTCGACCTCGTCAAGGCGATGTACGACCGCCCGCTCGGCCAGGCGGCCGGCCAGGGCGGCCGCGTGACGGAACTCATGGCCCGCCCCCTGCTCAACATGCACTGGCCGCAGCTGGCCGGCTTCGTCCAGCCGCTCGGCGGCGAGTACGCGGCCCGCCGCTCGCTCCTCGAACAGCTCCCGTTCCCCGTCGGCTACGGCGTGGAGCTGGGCATGCTGATCGACTCCCTGCACCTGGTGGGCCTGGACGCGCTGGCACAGGTCGACGTGGGTGTGCGCAAGCACCGCCACCAGGACGGCCGGGCCCTGGGCCGGATGTCCGCCGCGATCTACCGCACCGCGCAGCTCCGGCTGGCCCGGGGCCATCTGATCCGCCCCTCGATCACCCAGTTCGAGCGCGGAGAGGACGGTTTCGAGCCGCGTACGTACTCGGTGGACACGGAGGAACGGCCGCCGATGGTGGACGTCGCGGAGTACGCGAGGAGGAAGGCCGCTTAGGCCGGCACAGGTTCCGTACGGGCTCTGAACGGGCTCTGAACGGGTTCTGTGCGGGTTTGTATACGGCCGGGGCGTACGTGTGTACGTTTGAGTGTTTCCGGGCCGGGCTAGGTTGAGGCGTATGGCTTCGACGCAGGGTGTGCAGGGTACGCAGGGTTCCTACCGAGTGCTGGTCGCGTCCAACCGCGGCCCGGTCACGTACGAGATCCGTGAGGACGGTTCCCTGCACGCCCGGCGCGGCGGTGGCGGGCTGGTCTCCGGTCTGTCGGCGATCGGGTCGGACGCGGACTCCCTGTGGGTCTGCTCGGCCCTCGGCGACGGCGACCGCGAGGCCGTGCGGCGCGGGGAGGGCGAGGCGGGCGTACGGATGCTCGCGATCCCGGCGGACGTGCACGAGGACGCGTACAACGGCATCGCCAACTCGGTGCTGTGGTTCGTGAACCACATGCTGTACCAGACCCCGCTGGAGCCGGTCTTCGACGCGGAGTTCCGGCGCCAGTGGGCGTCGTACGAGGCCTACAACCGCGCGTTCGCCCAGGCACTGGCGGCCGAGGCGGCCGAGGGCGCGTCGGTGGTCGTCCAGGACTACCACCTGAGCCTGGTCCCGGGCATGCTGCGCGAACTGCGCCCCGACCTGCGTATCGGCCACTTCTCGCACACGCCGTGGGCACCGGCGGACTACTTCCGGATGCTGCCGTACGACATCTCCGAGCAGCTCCTGCGCGGCATGCTCGGCGCGGACCGCCTCGGCTTCCTCACCCGGCGGTGGGCCGACGCGTTCACCGCCTGCTGTACGGACCTGGTCGGCGGGGTCGGTGACACGCGGATCGGGGTGCACGGGCTGGGCGCGGACGCGGACTTCCTGCGCAGGCGCGCGCACGAACCGGACGTCGAGGAGCGGATGGCCGGGTTGCGGGCGGAGATCGGCGGGGTCGACCGCAGGACGATCGTGCGGGTGGACCGTACCGAGCTGTCGAAGAACATCGTGCGGGGGCTGCTGGCCTACCGGCAGCTGCTGGAGGACCGTCCGCAGTGGCGGGAGCGGGTCGTGCATGTGGCGTTCGCCTACCCCTCCCGGCAGGATCTCGCCGTCTACCGCGACTACACGGCCGAGGTGCAGCGGGTGGCGGACACCATCAACAAGGAGTACGGAACAGCGACCTGGACGCCGGTCGTCCTCCACGTCAAGGACGACTTCGCCCGCTCCCTGGCCGCCTACCGCCTCGCCGACGTGGCCCTCGTCAACCCCATCCGCGACGGTATGAACCTGGTGGCCAAGGAGATCCCGGTGGTCTCCGACGAGGGGTGCGCGCTGGTGCTGTCACGGGAGGCGGGGGCGTACGAGGAGCTGGGCGAGGACGCGATCGTGGTGAACCCGTACGACGTG
Organism: Streptomyces kryoterrae; assembly: GCF_054072135.1. NCBI lineage: Bacteria > Bacillati > Actinomycetota > Actinomycetes > Kitasatosporales > Streptomycetaceae > Streptomyces > Streptomyces kryoterrae. The sequence continues at coordinate 4,681,650 of NZ_CM133358.1, forward strand.
TCGCAGACCGCGCGGGCGCTGGAGGAGGCCCTGAACATGGGGGCCGGCGAACGCGCGGAGCGCACGAAGCGGCTGGCCGCGGCGGCGACCGCGCTCCCGCCGGCCCAGTGGTTCCTGGACCAGCTGAACGCGCTCAACGACGAATGACCAATGCCTAACGACTGACGACGGCCTGCCCGAGGACGTGGAGCAGGTGTACGACGCCGGCGGGGCCGTCGACGACAAGGTCGGCGCGCTCCGCCAGTTCCGTCACCGCCTCGGTGCTGTTGCCGCTGCACACCAGGAGCCCCGGGACGCCGTTCTGGCGGAGCTTCTCCACCGCCGCGAACGCCGGGAGGTCGCCGAGGTCGTCGCCGGCGTAGAGGACCGAGGTGGCGCCGGTCTCGCGGACGTACTCCTCCAGGGCGACGCCCTTGTCCATGCCGGGTGGGCGCAGCTCCAGCACGAGGCGCCCGGGTTCGACGATCAGGCCGTGCCTGGTCGCCAGGTCGGCGAGGGGCTCGCGCAGGGCCTCGAACGCGGCCTGCGGGTCCGCCGCGCGCCGCGTGTGCACGGCGACGGCCCGGCCCTTCTCCTCGATCCACGTGCCCTGCCAGGCGCCGAACCGTTCGAGGAATCCGGGCAGTTCGGCACGGACGGCGGCGACGCCGGGGTGCGGGGCGGGGGCGCTGACCGTGCCGGTCACGGCGTCCCAGCGTTCGGTGCCGTAGTGGCCCAGGACGACGAGGTGCTCCAGACCGGGCACGCCCGCGAAACCGCCGTGCCGGACCGCGACACCGGCGGGGCGTCCGGTGAGGACGGCGACGGAGGCGACGCTGGGGGCGAGGGCGACGAGGGCGGGGATGGTGTCGGGGTGGGCGCGGGCCTGCTCGGGGTCGGCCACGATAGGAGCGAGGGTCCCGTCGAAGTCGAGGACGACGACGGCACCGGCAGGCTGAGAGAGGACGGCGTCAAGCCCGTCCCGGCCGGCCTGCGTCAGGGGCGTAGGCAGGGAGTCCATGGGTTAGACCCTATCGGCCGACCCGCATTATTCAGCCCGTCCGGCGTTTGAGGACGAGGCCCGTTCAGGGCCGTTGGGGGTCTGGGGGCGCAGCCCCAGGAACAGGGTGGGACGGGTAGGGGCGGCGGGGGCGAAACAACCCGACGCCACCTACCGCTCCCCCCGCCGAGACTCCCGCACCCTCCGCAACCTGTTCACCGTCACCGGATCACACTCCAGCGCCCGCCGGTCATCCAGCAGCGCGTTCAGCAGCTGGTAATACCGCACCGGCGCCAACCCCAGCTCCTCCCGGATCGCCCGCTCCTTCGCCCCCGGCCCCGCGAACCCCCGTCGCTCCAGCGCGAGAATGTCCTGTTCCCGTCGCCCCAGCTGCTTCCCGTCCATGGAAGAAACCGTAGCCCGCGCCACTGACATTGATACTCGTAAGCGGGTTCCGGTGGTCGTCTGCTGGATGTTCCGGCTGACGGCCTACTCGGCCCTCTCCTCCGAGTTGGCCTGCTTCTGCAGCCCGGTGAGGACCGTCGCCGGGTCGCCGTTCGCGGCGAGGGCCGTGCCGATCCGCTGCTTGATGTCCGCGCTGACCTGTGCCCAGGACGTCTTGCCGACCGGGTAGAGCTGGGCGGTCGGCAGCTCCTCCAGGAAGGGGGCGAGGTCCTTGTCCCGGGCGGCGGTGGACATCGTCCTGGAGGCGGAGGAGGTGACCGGCAGGAGGTCGTACTCGCGGGAGAAGGCGAGCACGTTCTTCTCGTCGTAGACGAAGTCGAGGAAGTCGCCGACCTCGCTGCGGTGGCCGTTCTTCTTGAAGGCCATCATCCAGTCGGCGACACCCATCGCGGACCGCGTCGAGCCCTCCTTGCCCGGCATCGGCACCATCCCGAAGTCCACCCCCCTGGCCGCCGCGATCTTCATCAGCGAGGGATGGCCGTTGAGCATGCCGACCTCCCCGCGCGCGAAGGCGGCGAAGGCGGCGGCCCGGTTGAGCTTGCCGGGGGCGACGGGGCCGGTGAGGCCCTTGTCGACGAGTTCGTCCTTGAGCCAGGTGAACGTCCTGATGTTCTGCGGGGAGTCGATGCCGTAGGTGCCGACCTCGCTGGTGTAGCTGTCGCCACCGCTGAGCAGCCACTGCATGGCCTCGGCCTGCGCCTCCTCGGGCCCCAGCGGGAGGGCGTACGGGTACTTCACGCCCTCCTCCTTCAGCGCGGCGGCGTCGGCGGCCAGCTCGCTCCAGGTGGTGGGCGGGGTGAGGCCGGCCTCGGTGAAGAGCTTCTTGTTGTAGAAGAGGAGGCGGGTGGAGGCGGCGAAGGGCATGCCGTACTGGGTACGACTGACCTTTCCGGCATCGGCCAGCTGGGCGACGAAGTCGGCCTGCGTCGGGATGGAGAGGAGTTCGTCGGCCTGGTACAGCTCGCCTTTGGCCGCGTAGTCGGCGTACGCGCCGATCTGCGCCAGGTCGGGCGCGTCACCGGCGGCCACCATCTCCCGGACCTCGCGGTCGACGTCGGTCCAGGAGTGGACGCTGACGTCGACCTTCACATCCGGGTGGGCGCCCTCGTACTCCTCGACGAGGTTGTCCCAGTACTCCTGGGAGCTGTTGACGCCGGAGTCGCCGTAGTCGGCGGCGACCAGCTTCAGGGTGACCTCACCCGAGCCGGCTCCTCCGCAGCCGCCGAGTACCGCCGTCATCCCGAGGGCGGACACCGCCGCGATCATGCCTGTCGTACGCCGCTGCACTGCTGTAACTCCACCTGTATCGCCACTGAACGTTCATATACGTGTTCATTGGTACGTTCAATCTCTTGACCCATAAGGTCTACACCACGTAAGTGGACTAGACCTCTTCCGGGTCAACGGGTCACACTGTCCCCGTGAGACATGTCATCGCCCTCGATGTGGGCGGCACCGCGATGAAAGCCGCCCTCATCGGGCCGGACGGCGCTCTGCTCCACCAGGCGCGCCGGGCGACCGGACGCGAGCGCGGCCCCGACGCCGTGGTCGAGGCGATCCTCGGCTTCGCCGCCGACCTGCGCGCCCACGGCCTCGCCCACCTCGGCGAGAGCGCCGCCGCCGCCGGAGTCTCCGTCCCCGGCATCGTCGACGCCGAACGCGGCCTCGCCGTCTACGCGGCGAACCTCGGCTGGCGTGACGTACCCCTGCGCGACCTGCTCACCGAACGGCTCGGCCTGCCGGTCGCCCTGGGCCACGACGTCCGTACGGGCGGCCTCGCGGAGGGCCGGATCGGGGCCGGCCAGGGAGCCGACCGTTTCTTCTTCGTCGCCCTCGGCACCGGGATCGCGGGCGCGATCGGCGTCGACGGCCGGGTGGAGGCGGGCGCGCACGGCTTCGCGGGCGAGGTCGGCCACATCGTCGTACGGCCCGGCGGGACCCCGTGCCCGTGCGGCCAGCGCGGCTGTCTGGAACGGTACGCGTCGGCGGCGGCGGTGAGCGAGGCGTGGGCCGAGGCCTCCGGCATCCCCGGCGCGGACGCGGCGGACTGCGCCAAAGCCGTCGACTCCGGCGACCCGCGCGCCCACCAGGTCTGGCAGCGCGCGATCGACGCCCTCGCCGACGGCCTGGTCACCGCCCTCACCCTGCTGGACCCGCGCACCCTGATCATCGGCGGCGGTCTGGCGGAAGCGGGCGACACGTTGTTCACACCGCTGCGCATCGCGGTGCGGGAACGGATCACCTTCCAGAAGCTTCCGGCCATCGCCCCCGCGGCCCTCGGGGACACGGCAGGCTGCCTGGGCGCGGGCCTGCTCGCCTGGGATCTCCTGACCACCACCGACCTCACGGAGGTAACGCCCTGATGGCACCCGACCCAGGGGCGCGGGGAACTGCGCGACAAGCCCCCACCGGCCCGCAGCGGACACACAACCTGGTGTTCAGAGGCGCCCGAGTCGTACTCCCCACAGGAATCACCGACGGCGCCCAACTGGCCGTCGAGGGCACCCGAATCACCGGGCATCCCCACGAGAACGCCCACGAGATCGACGTGAGCGACCACTGGCTCGTCCCCGGTTTCGTCGACCTCCACAACCACGGCGGCGGCGGAGCCTCCTTCACCTCGGGCTCCGCCGAGGACATCCTCAAGGGCATCCACACCCACCGGACCCACGGCACCACCACCCTCGTCGCCAGCACCGTCACCGGCGACATGGACACCCTCACCGCCCAGGCCGGCCTCCTCTCCGAACTCGCCGAGCAGGGCGACATCGCCGGCGTCCACTTCGAGGGCCCCTTCATCTCGCCGTGCCGCAAGGGCGCCCACTCCGAGGCGCTGCTGCGCGACCCGGACCCGGCGGAGGTCCGCAAGCTGATCGACGCGGCGCGCGGCCGGGCCAAAATGGTCACCCTCGCGACCGAACTCCCCGGCGGCCTCGACTCCGTACGGCTGCTCGTCGAGCACGGCGTCCTCGCGGCGATCGGGCACACCGACGCGACGTACGAGCAGACGGTGGACGCCATCGACGCGGGCGCCACCGTCGCCACGCACCTCTTCAACGCGATGCCCGCCCTGGGACACCGCACGCCGGGCCCGATCGCCGCCCTCCTCGAAGACGAGCGCGTCACCGTCGAACTCATCAACGACGGCACCCACCTGCACCCCGCCTCCCTCCAACTCGCGTTCCACCACGCGGGCGCGGACCGCGTGGCGTTCATCACCGACGCGATGGACGCGGCCGGCTTCGGCGACGGCCGCTATCTGCTCGGCCCGCTGGAGGTCGAGGTCAGCGAGGGTGTGGCCCGGCTGGTCGAGGGGGGTTCGATCGCGGGCTCGACGCTCACCCTGGACCGCGCCTTCCGGCGGGCGGTCACCGTCGACCGGCTCCCGGTCCCGGACGCGGTCGCCGCCCTGTCCGCCAACCCGGCCCGGCTGCTGGGCGTCTACGACCGGGTGGGCTCCCTGGAACCGGGCAAGGACGCGGACCTGGTCCTGCTGGACGCGGACTTCACGGTCAAGGGAGTGATGCGCAAGGGGAGTTGGGTAGTCAAGCCCCAACTACCCACCTTGAGCTGAAGGGAGGAGAGGTCGGCGGGATGATCCTCACGGTCACGCTGAACACCGCGCTCGACATCACGTACCGCGTACGGGAGTTGCGCCCGTACGCCTCCCACCGGGTCACCTCGGTGACCGAACGCCCGGGCGGAAAGGGCCTGAACGTGGCCCGCGTCCTGGCCGCCCTCGGCCACGAGGTGACGGTCACCGGCTTCACGGGCGGCCCGACCGGACGGGCCGTACAGGACCAACTCACCGCCACACCAGGCATATTGGACGCCCTGGTCCCGGTGTCGGGTCCGACCCGCCGCACGATAGCGGTGGTCGAGGACGCGCCCGCGAGCATGACGCCGGAAACGACCCAGCTCAACGAGCCCGGCCCGCAGATCACCCCGGCCGAGTGGGCCGCCTTCCAGGACGTGTACGAGGGGCTGCTGCCGTCCGTCTCCGTGGTGGCCCTCTGCGGCAGCCTGCCGCCGGGGGTGCCGGTGGGGGCGTACGCCGACCTCATCCGCTCGGCACGGACAGCGGGCGTGCCCGTACTGCTCGACGCGAGCGGGGAGCCGCTCAGGCGCGGGGTCGCCGCCCGCCCCGACCTGGTCAAGCCGAACGCCGGTGAACTCGCCGAACTCACCGGCTCCCACGAGCCGTTGCAGGCCACCCGGGACGCCCGCCGACGCGGCGCCCAGACCGTGGTGGCCTCACTGGGCCCGGAGGGGCTGCTGGCGGTGACCCCGGAGGGCCGCTGGCAGGCGACCCCACCGGCCCGCGTCCGGGGCAACCCGACGGGCGCCGGCGACTCGGCGGTCGCGGGCCTGCTGTCGGGCCTGGTCGACCAACTCCCCTGGCCCGAACGCCTGACCCGAGCGGTGGCCCTGTCCACGGCAACCGTACTGGCGCCGGTGGCGGGCGAGTTCGACCGGGCGACGTACGAGGAACTGGTGAACCGGGTGACGGTGACGGGCGGGGTGACGGCGGCCTAGCGGACGGCCTCGGCCAGGTCAGCCTTCACCCAGACCCCTGTCACCATCCGCACTATCCGTTGGCACCCGTCAGATACAGCTGGTCGATGTTGACGTCGCACTGGTTCCCCTGCTCGCAGGAGATCTTGAGCGTGTTGGTGCCCTTGTTCAGCTGGACGGACGCCCAGGTGTTCGTCCAGCCCTTCGCGTAGTCGCCCTCGTCGGCATTGGCGAAGTTGCCCAGGTTGACCGGACGGGACTGGGCGGTGCCGTTGACCGTCAGCGTGGCGGTGGCGGCCTTGCCGGGTACGCCGTAGTTGACGTACAGCCGGTACTCGCCCTTCTTGGCGATGCCGCTCACGTTCCACGTGACCGACGCGCCCACGTTGTTGAAGTTGCCCACATAGACACCGCCGGCCGCCTTCGCGCCCTCGACATCCGACGTGGTGGCGGCGCCGCCACCCAGCAGCAGGGCCTTCGCGTCGACCGTCGGGAGCTCGTCCTCCGAGGCCGCCGAGGTGGTGGGCGACGGGGACGTCTCGGCGCTCTGCCCGGTCGTCGGGGTCGCACCGGCCTCGCTGCCCTTGTCCTTGTCGTCGTCGCCGCCCATCATGGCCACGCCGATACCGATGACGACCGCTGCGACCACCGCGATGGCACCGATCAGCAGTCCCTTGGTGTTGGGGCCGGAGCCCCGCCCGCCTCTGCCGCCACCGCCGCCGTGCGTCGCGGGCTGCTGCGGGGCCGTGGGGCCGCCACCGAAGGCCTCGGGCGCCTGGTAGTGGGTGTTCGGGCCGCCGTACACCCCCTGCTGCTGCGGGATCGCCTGGCCGTACTGCGCGGTCGGGGCGGTCTGGCCGTACGCCGGCTGCTGGCCCTGGACGGGGGCCTGCCCCGGGGCCGCCGGCGGGCTGTACTGGCGCTCGCCGACCGGCCGCACCCGGCCGACCGAGTTCGGGTAGCCGTAGCCGCTGCTCGGCGGCTGAGCTCCGTTGGCCCGCCCGTCTTCGTACAGGTAGCCGAACGGATCGTCGTCCTCGGGCGTGCTCGCGCCGTTGTTGCCGGGCGTCATCCCTAGGTCTCCTCAACAGGTGCGGGGCGGGACTACTGCGGGTGGGACCACGAGATGCTGCGAGGTCCTGGGGAGCATGCAATGCGAAACATGCAATGCGAATAACGAGCCTACCCGCTCCCACTGACCCAAACAGGTGACTCCGCAGCACAGAGCGGCTACAAGATCGCTACAGGGCCACTGATCTGGTGATCATCCGGCACGCCGGTGCTGTTTGGGACGAGATCGTTTCTCGATGTACATCCGCTCGTCGGCCGACTTCAGGACTTCGTCCGCCGTCATCCCGCAGTGAGCCCACCCGATGCCGAAGCTCGCGCCGACCCGCATCGCGCGGCCGTCGACCCGGATCGGCTGGATGATCTCGTTGCGCAGGCGTACGGCGAGGTCCTGGGCGTCGGCCCGGCCGAGGCCGTCGGCGAGGACCACGAACTCGTCGCCGCCGAGCCGCGCCACCGTGTCACCGTCGCGCACGGCCCCGCCGAGCCGCCGGGCCACCTCGATCAGCACCGCGTCGCCGGCGTTGTGCCCGAAGCGGTCGTTGATCGACTTGAAGCCGTCGAGGTCGCAGAAAAGCACCGCGAGCCCCTTCGTCCCGTCGTCCTGCTCGCCCTCGGGGGCGACGGTGTGGACGTGGTGGTCGTACGCGCCGTACGCCTCGGGGGCGGCGCGGAAGTCGAACTGGTGGCCGTTCACGTCGTACGGCTGGAGTCCGCCGTCCGTCACGGGTGCCGGCGTCGTCGTGTACTGGTCGTGCGTCCCGTAGGGGTCCACCTGGCCGTGGCCATAGGCCGCGTCGACCGACTCGACCAGGCCGGGCACCGCCGTCTGCGAGCGCTGGCAGAGGCGGGAGCTGAGCCGGGCGCGCAGTTCGGCGGAGTTGGGCAGGCCGGTGAGGGAGTCGTGGGAGGCGCGGTGGGCGAGCTGGAGCTCGCGGCGCTTGCGCTCCTCGATGTCCTCGACGTGGGTGAGCAGGAAGCGGGGGCCGTCGGTGGTGTCCGCGACGACGGAGTTGCGCAGCGACACCCACAGATAGGTGCCGTCCCGGCGGGCGAGCCGGAGTTCGGTGCGCCCGCCCTCGGCGGAGGTGCGGAGCAGGGTGCCTATGTCCTCGGGGTGCACGAGGTCGGAGAAGGAGTAGCGGCGCATCGCGGAGGCGGGACGGCCCAGCAGCCGGCACAGGGCGTCGTTGGTACGGAGTATTCGCCCGTGCTGGTCGCCGCCCATCTCGGCGATGGCCATGCCGGAGGGGGCGTACTCGAAGGCCTGCCGGAAGCTTTCCTCGCTGGCCCGCAGCGCCTGCTGCTCGCGTTCGAGTCTGACCAGTGCCCGCTGCATATTCGCGCGTAGACGTGCGTTGCTGATCGCGATGGCGGCCTGGAACGCGTACATCTGGAGCGCTTCCTTGCCCCATGCGCCCGGTCGGCGGCCGTTGCGCGGCCGGTCCACGGAGAGCACGCCGATCAGTTCGCCGCAGGTGCCGCCGGGCACGCTCGGGGTGAACATCGGCGCGAAGAGCCGGTCCGAGGGGTGCCACTCGTCCTCGAAGCGCGGGGCGGGGCCGTCGGTGTACCACTGCGGGACGTCGTCGTCGTCGAGGACCCAGCCCTCGGTGTGCGGTATGAAGACCAGTTCGCCCCAGGCCTCACCCATGGCGAGCCGGCGCTCCCAGGAGTCGCGCGAGCCGACCCGGCCGGTGATGAGGGCCTCGGCGGCGGAGTTCCCGGCGAAGGCGGCGACGACGAGATCGCCGTCGGGGCGGACGAGGTTGACGCAGGCCAACTCGTACCCGAGGCCGTTGACGACGCCGTCGGCGACGGTCTGGAGGGTGTCCGCCAGACTGCGCGCGGTGTTCATGTCCGCCATGACCTGGTGCAGTTGCCGCAAGGTCGCGAGACGGACGTACGGCTCCTGGTCGGTCTCCATTCGCCCTCCTTCCGCCTATCTCACCTTCCCCGCCACTGAATCACAGCGCGCTGCCCACTCGGTACACAGGGTCAACAAAAAAGGTCACCTGTGACTCAAGTCACAACGAAAGATGAGCAATTGAGTAGAGTTTCTGAGTTCTCCCTGTGCGTTTACTGAACGCAAACTTTGTATCCGTGCGGACACTACGAGCGAGGATACGGGCGAGGAGAAGTCGGCGTGGGCGTTCCCGATCATTGGGTGTCGGTCGGGAGTCCTAGGTCCGGGTTCGGGCGCAGGTCCGATGCGGCGGCACAGAGCCGACGAATAGCTTTTCCCTGTGCCGACCACTCCCCCCGCAGTACCCACCGCGCCCACCACACCCGCCACCCCCACCGGGCATCCTGATGGGGTGAGCAACGACGACTTCCGCGCCGCGATGTCCCGCCTGGCCTCGGGCGTGGTCCTGGTGACCGCCCAGGAGCCGCCGCTCGACCCGGACGACCCGCACGCGCCCGGCGGTGAGGACGTCGGCATGACGGCGACCGCCTTCCTCTCGGTCTCCCTGGACCCGCCCCTGGTCATGGTCAGCGTGCGCGAGGGCTCCCGGATGGACGATCTGCTCGCCGAACAGCCCCTGTGGGCGGTATCCGTCCTCTCCGAGAACCAGCGGCACATCGCGGGCCGGTTCGCGATGAAGAACCGCATCAGCGACCGCCTCCTCTTCGCGGACCTCCCCGTCGTCCGGGGCGAGGCGTCCGGCGCCCCCCTGCTGGGCGGCGCCCTGGCGACCCTGGAGTGCCGTACGGAACAACTGGTGACGGCCGGCGACCACACCCTCGCGATCGGCCGCGTCCTGACGGCGACGGCACCGAGCGCGGACGACGGCCCGCTGGCGTACTTCCGGGGCCGCTACCGGCAGCTGGACTGAAGCCGCACTGCCGCCGGGCTGACGGGAAACTCCCTGGTCACACCGGTGCCGGGCGGCCTAGCTTGGCCCGTATGACGAACGACGCGCTCCGGCTGGAGCGGATCAGCCCCGCCAACTTCGACGCGGCCGTCGCCGTGCGGGTCCGCCCGGACCAGGAACACACGGTCTCACCGGTCATGAAGTCCCTGGCCGAGGCGTACATCCATCCGCGCACCGCCTGGCCCCGGCTGATCCTCGACGGCGAACGGGCCGTCGGCTTCCTCATGGCCTTCTTCGACATCGCCTGGGGCGGCACCGGCACCGACCTGCGCTCGGGCCTCTGGCGCCTGAACATCGCGGCCGACGAACAGGGCAAGGGCTACGGCCGCTTCGCCGTCGAGTCCGTCGCCGCCGAGATCCGCCACCGCGGGGGCACCGACCTCTACGTCACCTGGCACCCCGGCCCGACCGGCCCGGAGCCCTTCTATCTGAGCCTCGGCTTCAGCCCCACCGGGGAGACCAGCGGCGGCCAGACCGTCGGGGTACTGAAACTCACCTAGCCGATCATCGCGGCCTTTTCGTGTACGAACGTGAATGGCGGGGACTCACTCCAGGCGCCGACGCCGGACCGAACCGAGCATTCGGTAGGTGACGGCACGGAGATGCCGGAGATGCCTGTGGTGTGATTCGCGTCGCAGGTAGAGAAATTCTTTCCCGGAGCCGTTCCGCGGTTCTTTTTCCCGCCCGCCCGGAAATTCACGGTCGTTCATCCGCCACCAGGTCAATCACACCGGGTCAATGACCGGTCGGCGACTAACCCCAGTCCCGCCCCGTACGGCCCCGCTTCACATCCGCGCGTGCCTTCTTCTGCCGCAACCGGCGTTCGTTGATTCCGCGCGGGATACGGGTGGGGGTGCGGGGCTTGGGCGGAGGCGCGGTGGCCTCGGCGAGGAGGGCGGCCAGACGTACGGCCGCCGTCTCGCGGTTGCGCCACTGCGAGCGGTGCTCGGAGGAGCGGACGGTGACGACTCCGTCGACGAGCCGGCCGGCGAGGCGTTCCAGCGCGCGCAGCTTCCAGACTTCGGGCAGCGCCTCGGTGTTCGCGAGGTCGAGACTCAGCTCCACCTTCGAGTCACTGGTGTTGACGTGCTGCCCGCCCGGCCCACCGGACCGCGAGAAACGCCACATGAGCTCGGCCTCGGGGAGCGAGACGGAGCCACGGATGAGGTAGGGACCGGACATGCCCACCATGGTCGCGCGGCTGTCCGGTCCACGTCACCCCGTTTTCGCCACGACAGCCGTCATGGAAGGTAAAGAAAGTAAAGACACGGAACCTTCGGGACCCTTGTCTGCGTTCATGGGAGTGACGGTAGCTTCGTCCCGTACGGGGCACCGCACCGCACGCACGTACGTCAACGAGGGAAGGACTCCCAACAATGGCTGTAAGCCTGTCCAAGGGTGGCAACGTCTCGCTCACCAAGGAGGCTCCGGGCCTGACCGCCGTCACCGTGGGCCTCGGCTGGGACGTCCGCAGCACCACCGGCACGGACTTCGACCTCGACGCCTCGGCGATCGCGGTCAACGGAGAGGGCAAGGTCTACTCGGACGGCCACTTCGTCTTCTTCAACAACAAGCAGACCCCGGACAGCACGATCGTCCACACCGGTGACAACCGCACGGGTGAGGGCGCGGGCGACGACGAGGCGATCAAGGTCAACCTCGCCGGCCTCCCGGCCGACATCGACAAGATCGTCTTCCCGGTCTCGATCTACGACGCGGAGAACCGCTCGCAGAACTTCGGCCAGGTCCGCAACGCGTACATCCGCATCCTGAACGAGGCCGGCGGCGCCGAGATCGCCCGCTACGACCTCTCGGAGGACGCGGCGACGGAGACGGCGATGGTCTTCGGCGAGCTGTACCGCAACGGCGCGGAGTGGAAGTTCCGCGCCGTCGGCCAGGGCTACGCCTCGGGCCTCGCGGGCATCGCCCAGGACTTCGGCGTCAGCGTCTGAGTCGACGCCGAGCCGCCCAGTGCGGCTGAAAAGCCCCCGGCCGAGCGCGAGTCACTGGCGCTGGGACCGGGGGCTTTCGCGTGCCCGGACGACACGCGCGCATCGCCCTCGCGACACCCGCGCACCGCCCGCGAACACCGGCTCGACGGCGACACCCCGGTCGGCGAGCAGTACCTGGGCGAGTCCCCCGACCACGTCGCTGCCGTACGAACCGCTTCGGCCTCCACATCGCCGATACGGCGGTCACCTCGGCGGCGCCGATCGAGAAGGGCACGGACAAGCCTGCGGAGCGCTTCACCGGCCGCCCCCTCGGCCGAGTACCGCGCGATGGACCCGGAGGACAACCGGCGCAACTGGTTCGACCTCTCGGAACACGGGTTCGGCGGACCGCGGCCGGCCACGGAGTACGGAGTCCTGAGGACCGCCCGTCCATCCCGTCGTGACACCATCACCACCGTGCTCGATATCGGTTACGCCCTCTCCAACCGCTTCCCCGATCCCCCGCAGACCGACTACCGCCGCGCGGACGTCCACACCCTCCGCCACGACCTGTTCTGCGGGGACGTCTACCTCGCCGACACCAAGGCGGACCGGGAACTGTCCACAGCCTGGGGATGGGTACCGGTGCTCGACTTCGCCTGGGCGCTGTGCGACATCGTGGAGCAGCTGGACCAGGATCCCGCGGGCTCCCGCGCCTCCCGCCCCCAGTACGCGGAACTGGACTTCACCGAGTCCACCGACCGCATGCTGTTCAAGCGCCGCTTCGGGTGGGTGGACATCGAGTCCGACTGGATGCCGGCGGAGGAGCCCCCGCTCAACTTCTCCCACGCGGAACTCCGCAAGGAGGCACGGGACTTCCTGCACGACCTACTGGCCGACCTGATCGACCTGCACGACGCGCTCGGCGAGAACCCGGCGATCTGGACGCTGCAGGCCCGCTTCCCGCGGGTCACGTGAACCGACCTGGGCGTCGCCCCCTGGCCGAAGAAGCGGTGCGGGGCAGGCGGGTGGACAGACGGGGGCGGGCAGGCAGGTGGGCAAGTGGGCGGGAGAACTACCCAACCCCCTCCACCCGCACCCCCAGCTCCGCCGCGAACACCTCCGCCAGATCGAGCAACTGCACCGGACTGATCACCGCCCCCGCCAACCGGTCCACCCCCCGAGCGAACCCCAGCTCCGCCGCCCGCCGAAAATCCACCTCACTCAGCCGCGCCCCGGTGAAGTCCGCCCCCTTCAGCACACAGTCCACGAACTCCACCCGCTCCAGCACCGCACCCCCGAAGTCCGGCTCCACCAGCACGCACCCCTCGAAGACGACATCCTTCAACCTCGCCTTGCGCAGGTTCAGATAGTCGATCTTCCCGCCCCGCACCACCACCCGCTCCAGCACGGCCCCGTGCAACTGCACCCCGCCCAGCCGGGCGTCGACCAGCTCCACATCACGCAGCGTCGACTCGGCGAGGTTCGTGCCCACCCCCCGTATCCCCGTGAGGACCGAGTCGAGCAGCCGGGCGTGGTGCAGCCGGGTCTCGTCCAGCGCACACCCCGTCAGCGCACAGTCCATGAAACGGGCACCCCCGCCGTCCTGCCTGGCGAAGTCGGCCTCCCGGAACTCCAGCCCGTCGTAGTCCCCGTCCGCCTCCAACTCCCCGCCCCCGAAAGGCTCCAGCACCGGCAACCGCAGCTCGGGCCGCCGAGCACCCTTCACTCCGGCCCCGGAACCCGTCGTCCCACCCACGCCGCCCGCTCCACCCGCCACTCGCCTCGCCATGACCCCATCCTGCACCCCACCACTGACAATCCCCCTGACCTGCGCGAACCCGTCTCCCCCGCCCCCATGTCACATTCCGACCCCCGCGCGGACCTCGGCCCCCTTGACCTCAAGCAAGCCTGAGGTCGAAGAGTGGCAGCAGCCCGGACACAAGGCCACACACCTGGGGGACCCCTCATGCACGCCATCCGCCTGCACCCCTTCGGCCCCGCCGAGAACCTCACCTACGAACAGGTCGCGGACCCGGCCCCCGGCCCGGGCCAGGTACGTATCGCCGTCGCCGCAGCCGGCGTACACCTCCTGGACGGCCCTCCGCGAGGGCGTCCAGGGCCCGGCGCCCGCGCCCGTCCCGCTGCCGACCGTCCCCGGCCGCGAGGTCGCCGGCACCGTCGACGCCCTGGGCGAGGGCACCCGCCGCCCACCGCGCCCTCGAAAACCGCGCCACCACCGGCAAAGTGGTACTGGAACCATGACGCACGGTTGAGGGGACGTGCCCGCCAGGACCCGTCCCCTCAACCTTCGATCCATCGACAGCCGGCCGCCGGCCGCCTCAGGTCACCGCGCGACCGCCCCCGTGGCCTTGCTCACAGCGGCTCCGTCCTGGTGACCGGCCCGACGGGCCGTCACCTTCACGGTGATCTTCTTGCCCTTCTGGGCCACCTTCAGCACCAGCGAGGACCTGGTCGCCCCCGAGATCGCCCGACCGCCCGCGTACCACTGGTACGCGTACGACGTCGCCGCCGGACTCCAGGTCCCGGCCGAGGTCTTGAGCGTCTTCCCCACCTTCGCCGTCCCGCTGATCACGGGCAACTTCGTCGCCTTGGGCGCATCCCCCTTGGCCACAGCCACCGCGGCCGAGGTCGCCGACCCGCTCTTCCAGCCACTCCTGACCGCGGTGACGGTCACGCTGAGCTTCCTGCCAAGTTGCCCGGCGGGAATGACATACGTGGACGCGGTCGCCCCCGCTATCGCCTTGCCGTCGGCCTTCCACTGGTAGCCGTACGAGGACGGTGTCACCGACCAACTCCCGGGCGCCGCCGTCACCTTGGCACCCACCTTGACGGTGCCGGTCACCTTGGGAGCGACCGTGTTGGTCAGCTGGGGCTCGGTGACGGTGAAGGTGCCGCGCTGGAACTCGCAGCAGCCGGCGAACACGCTGACGTTCCAGACACCGACCGCCGCGCCCGTCAGGTCGAGGGTCGCGGTCAGTGTCCGGTTGTCCGCGGAGACCGAGTCCGTCGTCGCGGTCAGAGTCTGACCGCTCCGGGTCAGCCGTACCGTGGCGGTCGCCGGCAGCGCGGTACCGGTCACCGTGAGCGTGACCCTGCCACCGGCGGCACCGGTGTCCGGGCTCATCCCGGTGACGCTCACCTTGTCCGGGCCGCACAGCGTGGACGCGCACGTCAGCCTGGCGCTGTACGCGGTCCGGGACGCCCTGTCCGGCAGGCCGAGGACGAACAGCGACGGGGAGGACCCGCTGGTCGTACCGCCCGCCGAACACTGGGCACCCGAGGTCGTGGACGAACAGCCGTTTCTCCAGGCGCTGTTGTAGAGAGCGGGCACCGCCGTGACCGTCGCGCCCGAGGTGTCCGTGATCTCCGCGTTGAAACGGTCGTACCCGGCGGTGGGCAGGACCGCGCACACCGCGGTGTGCGACTCGTCGAGCGTGCCGGTGACCGGCCCGTAGCCGTAGGACACCGACGAAACCCTGGTGCACTCCGGCGCGGGACCGTCCGCCGTCGCGATGCGCAGGGCGTCCAGGTGGTACTCGGGCGCCGCCTTCAGCGTGGCCGGGGTCTGCACGAGAACCTGGTGAGTGGTCGACCCGGTCGCCGCGCAGGAGCGGTTGACGAAGGAACACTCGACGTCGCCGTCGCCGCCGAGGACCGCGATGTTGGCGGTGCCCAGCGCGTCCCGTACGTCAAGATGGAGGACGTCGGTGGAAGCGTCGGTGGTGACCTGGTGGCAGTTCAGCGTGCCGGGAACGCCGTACGCGGCGGCAACGGACGGACCGCCGACCTTCGCCGCGGCAACCCTCGTACAGCCCGCCGAGGAAGCCGTCGCGGTCACATCACGCCGGGTCAGCGTGTACGTGGCGGCCACGTCCCGGCCCGTGACCAGCACCGTGTGGGCCACACCCGGAGTCAGCCCGCACAGCGACCAGCCGTTGTTGGTGGCGAGCCGGTCGCACACCTTCGTGCCGGTGGCATCCAGCACGGAGAACTTCGCCGGCACGCCGCCCGAGGTACCGATCAGCTGCAGAACCTCCGCGCCCGTGTGCGCGTCGGCCGGAATGCTCAGACACCGCGAGAAGACACCGTCACCCGTGCCGAACGTGGCCTTCGCACCGTCGGCGGCAAAGCTGCCGGCGGGCAGCACCTGGCAGTCGTTCGCCGCGTCGGTGCGGTGGAAGGCGATCGTGTACGGGCCGACGGCGTCCTCGCCGACATCCTCGGTGTGCACCAGCGCCCGGTAGGGCGCCGCGCCGGTCAACGCGCAGTCACCGTCGCCCAGTTCCGTCGCACCGCACTGCTCCACACCGTCCCGGTCGTACACCGCGAGGTCGACGTCCACACCGGTGGGCGCGATCGGGGTGAGCCCGGCGATACGGGCGCCCCGCGGGACATCCAGCGCCAGACAGTCGTACTGCCCGACCGTACTCAACTCGCCCTTGTACACACCGGTCCCGGCGGCCACACACCCGGCGTCGGAGGCACGGTCGAGGACGAGGAGGTCGTCCGGCTCCCCCTCCTCGTACGCGAACGGGTACTGGCCGTCGAGAACCGCGGTATACGTGCCCGCGGCCGGCAGGCGGCACGGGTCGCTCTCCCCGCAGACGATCTTCCCGTCCCCGTCGAACACCCGGACCGCGTCCGCGGAGTAGTCGTCCACGGCGTGGACGAGGTACCGGCCCGCCCTGTCGACCGTGAAGGTGAAGCAGGGGTCGGTGCCGTAGTCCAGCCCCGTGAGCGACCCGAACGGGCGCACGGACGCGGTACGGCAGCCCTGCGGATCGGACAGCGACCGCACGTTCACCGCGTACTCGGCGGGAAAACCCCGCTCCGCGTACGTCACCTGCGACAGCACCCGGTAGGAGCCGTCACCGGGCAGCACACAACTGCGGGTGTCCTCGTCGTCCCCCGTGACACGCGGACAGATCCAGGCACCGGTCCCGTCGGTGATCCACGCGAGGCTCTCGCCGTAGTACCTCGTGCCGTAGGTGAGACGGACGCGCTCGCCCGCCCTGCCCTCGAACTCCTGGCAGCCGACCTCCAGTTCACCCACCGACGTTCGGCTCACCGGCCGCAGGTCCCAGCCCGTACCGACGGACCCGAAGCAGCCCGGGGTGTCCACCCCGAGCGGAACCACGGTGAACGAGGCCTCGGCATCCCACGAGCCACTGTTGACGACCTTGAGCGTGTACACGCCCGCAGCGGGCACCTGGCACCGGCCGCTCTGCGAGACCTGCTCGTCGTAGCAGTCGACTTCGCCGCCGTCGGCGCCGTACAGCACCACGGACGCCGGACTGCTCCTGTCCTTCGACACCAGATACAGACCGGCCGCCGGGATCGTCACCGTGAAGCAGGTACTGCTCTCGGCCGGAACCGTCGTCCGGCCGACCGCGTCCCCGGGGTCCCCGAAGGGCGCGAGCGCAAGCGGCGCACACTCCTCGTCTGCGGCAACCGCGGGACTCGCCCCGGTCAGGGTCAGCAGCGAGGCGAACAACGAGAGCAGAGCGACGAAAACGGCCGGAAAAACGGCCCTCCGCCCCCGTCTCGCAGACGGCCAGAAGTCGACGTCGGACAAGGATCCCCCTGGATCATCGATCGTTGAAGCGATGTTCGCACACAGGTGCGACAACGCACCCGCGAGTATCCACAGAGAGAAGACAAGGGGGAAGACAGAAGGAGGGGCGGTGACCCTAGTGGCGCCCGGAGATCCGATCCGCGACCCGAGCCAGCCGCGACGACCGCTCACCACCCCCCGCCGACTCCCGCCGATCCGCCGCCCGGTACGTGGCGTACATCCCCCGCACCCCCAGCCACCGCAACGGCTCCGGCTCCCACTTCCGCACCCGGTGCCCCACCCACGGCAGACCGGTCAACTCGGTACGACCCGCCTGCCCCGAGTCCAACTGCACCAGGTCCCGCAACGTCCGCGCCGCGAGATTGGCCGTGGCGACCCCGGAACCGACATAACCGCCCGCCCACCCCAGCCCCGTCGACCGGTCCAGCGTCACCGTGGCGCACCAGTCCCGCGGCACGCCCAACACCCCCGACCACGCATGGGCGATCCGCACCTCACCCAGCGAAGGAAAGAACCGCACGAGGATCTCCCGCAACGCCTCCACCGTCGCCGCCCCCGTACGCCCGTCGTTGTCCGTCCGCGACCCGAACCGGTACGGCACCCCACGCCCACCCAACGCGATCCGCCCGTCCTCCGTCCGCTGCGCGTACATGTACGCGTGCGCCATGTCCCCCAGCGCCTCCCGCCCCTCCCAGCCGACCGACTCCCACTGCGCGTCCGTCAACGGCTCGGTCGCGATCATCGACGAGTTCATCGGCAGCCACGTCCGCCGCTGCCCCTTCAACGACGCCGTGAAGCCCTCCGTACAGCGCAGCACATAGGGCGCGCGAACCGTCCCGTACGGCGTGACCGCATGCTTCGCCCGGATCTCCGTAACCGGCGTCTGTTCACGAACCACAACACCCAGCGCCTCGACGGCCGCCGCAAGCCCCCTGACCAGCTTCACCGGATGCAACCGCGCCCCGTGCGGAGTCCACGACGACCCGAGCGCACCCGCCACCCGCACCCGCTCGGCGGTCGCGCCGGCGCCGTACAACTCACGGTCGGCCTCCCCGTACGACACCTCCACCTCGTGGAAGTCCCGCAGCCGCGCCAACTGGGCAGGCGTGCAAGCGACTTCCAGCACGCCCCCACGACAGATGTCGGCGTCGATGCCCTCCTCCCCCGCCACCCGCACCACCTCACCGACGGTGTCGTTCATGGCCCGCTGAAGCCGTACGGCAGCCTCGTGACCGTGCACGCGCGCGTACCGGTCCCGCCCCGCGATCCCGTTGTACAGCCAGCCCCCGTTGCGCCCGGAAGCCCCGTACCCGCAGAACTCCCTCTCCAGCACGACGACCCGGAGAAACGGCGCCGCCTTCTTCAGGTAGTACGCCGTCCACAACCCCGTGTAACCACCCCCGACGATCACGACATCCGCCGTCGCGTCCCCGTCGAGAGACGCACGCGAGGCAGGCAGACCGTCCTGCGCGTACCAGAACGAAACCCGCCCGTCGACGGGCCCACCGACCGCACCCGAACCGCCATCCGCGCTGCTCATAGCGCCGGACGTTAACGCCTCACCGCCCCCGGTGTCTCCTTCGGAATCCGCACCTCCGCACCCCGCCCACGCGTCAACGGCCAGCAGGCGAACCCGATCAGCACCGCGGTGAAGTGCCCCAAATCGGTGAACGTCGGCGAGCCGAAGAGCGGCACCCCGTACACACCGACAACGCCCACCACATACACGTACCGCCAAGGCGGGGCGATCCGGTACGCGAGCACGGCCACCACCCCCGCCAGCCCGTAACTCACCCCGAAATCCATCGTGTCCGCCGCCGACGCCGGCGCCGAACCGTCCCGGATCGCCCGCCACACCGCACCCTGGCTGACCAACGTCGCCAGCACATGAGCACTCACCCACACGACCAGCCACCGCACGGTCCCCAACCACCGCTCGACCGACGCGTGAAACACCGAATACAGCACCAGATACGGGGTCCACCACCCGTCGATCCACATCGCACTGGAGATCAACACCCGCACCGGATGGTCCGACAACTCGTTGATGTTCGTCGACCGCTGCCGCAGGAACTCCTCCTGGAACTCCGCCGACATGTGATGCACCGCCACAGTCGTGAGGAACAGGACGAGCAGCCACACATACGTGCCCGGAGCACTACGGACGTACGCCCACACCCCACGCGGGCCCACCGGAATTCGCATGCCCCAATTTACGCACGCACATACAGTCGGCCAGTGATCCCCATCCACATCCACGTCCCTGACGAACTGGCCGCCACCCAGCTCAGGTACAACGGCGAGGCGGGCCGCGCCTTCATCACCGCGCTCCCCACCCGCACCGCCGACTTCCTCGACCGCTGGAACCTACGCGTCGACGGCCGGACCATGCACGGCGTAACGGCCCTGGTCCTCCCGGTACTCCGCGCCGACGACACCCCGGCCGTCCTGAAACTCCAGCTCCCGGACGACGAGAGCGAGGGCGAACCGACCGCCCTGCGCCTCTGGAACGGCGACCACGCGGTACACCTCCTCGACCACGACCCCACCACCGGAACGATGCTCCTGGAACGCCTCGACCACACCCGGATGCTGTCCCACCACCCCGACGCCCACGAAGCCACCCTGATCATCGCGGACCTCCTGACCCACCTCACGGCGATACCGGCGCCACCGGGCATCCGCCGCCTGGGCGACATCGCGGCACGAATGCTGGACCAGGCACCACAGACACTCCCCCGGATCCCGGACCCCGAGGCCCGCACCCTCCTCAGGGACTGCGAGGCGGCCCTGCGCGAAGTGGCCCCCGACCCCGGCGACCGTCTCCTCCACTGGGACCTGCACGACGAGAACGTCCTCGCCGCGACCCGCGCCCCCTGGCTGGCGATCGACCCGAAACCCCTGTCAGGCGACCCAGCCTTCGACCTCTGGCCGGCCCTGAACAACCGCTTCGACCCCGCCGACATCCGCTGGCGCTTCGACGCCCTGACGGAGGCACTGTCCCTGGACCGGGAACGCGCACGCGCGTGGACCCTCGCCCGGGTACTACAGAACACCCTGTGGAACATCGAGGACGGGGATCCGGTGGAGGAGAAGGACCTGGAAATCGCGCGACGGCTGCGCGGTTGACCAGTCACAGCCCCGGCATCGCACAGGCCCGAACACGAAGAAGCCCAGGTCAGCTTGGAGCTGACCTGGGCTGTTGGGCCCCCTGTCGGATTCGAACCGACGACCTATCGCTTACAAGGCGATCGCTCCGGCCAACTGAGCTAAGGGGGCACCGCGCACCACAACGCCGTACGCGAAGGCGGCTCCACTGTACACAGAGTGCGATCCCCCAAGCCACGGAGTTCGTGGCTGACCTCGGTCTCGAAAACCAAACGTAACCATCCGCGCATCCGTTCGTTGATCGCTCTGACGTGCTGTTCCGAAGGTCGGATCGTCGGGGAGGGATTCATGGGGGAGCCGGGGAAGTCGGTGGAGAAGCCGAGGCTGGAAGCGGTGACGGGCGAGGAGGCTGAGCGGATCAAGCGCGAGGCCCTCGGTATCGGCGACCGTCGCAAGCACCACCAGCGCGCGGCGACTCCGCTGAAGGGGCACGTCAAGGAGCCGGAGACGCGGCACCGTCTGTACCGCTTCCGAAGTTGGCGCGGTTGCAGCGGGAGCTGCACAAGAAGGTGAGGGGTTCCGCCAACCGGGACAAGGTGAGGCAGAAGATCGCGCGTCTTTACGCGCTCATCGGTGATGTACGCAGGGACATGTTGGACCAGTTCACGACCCGCCTGGTGCGCGAGAACCAAGTGCTCGTGGTGGAGGATCTGGCCATCGGGAACCTGATGCGTGCGGCGCGCGGCAAGGGTCGTCGGCGTAAGGCGAAGCTGAACGAGGCGATCCTCGATGCCGGGTGGGGTGAGTTGTTGCGGCAGCTGCGGTACAAGTGCGATTGGTACGGGCGGACGCTGGTGATCGTCGACCGGTTCTTCCCTCCACACGGCGTTGCTCCGCCTGTCACACCAAGGGGCCGAAGCTGGATGTCTCGGTGCGGGAGTGGACGTGTGCGGAGTGTGGGGTCGTCCATGACCGGGATGTGAATGCGGCCGTGAACCTTCGGGACGAGGGGCTGCGGCTGTATTGGCTGGTGGCGGCCGGGCTGCCGCCCTCGAAGGGAGTACCGGCGCTGATCAGGGCGTCGGAGCTGGAGGATTGCCTGCTGGCCGCTTAGCGGCGGCTGGGTGGTGCGGACCGACGGGCCGTCGGCCGGAATGCCTGTGG
Organism: Streptomyces kryoterrae; assembly: GCF_054072135.1. Taxonomy (NCBI): domain Bacteria; kingdom Bacillati; phylum Actinomycetota; class Actinomycetes; order Kitasatosporales; family Streptomycetaceae; genus Streptomyces; species Streptomyces kryoterrae. The sequence goes on from NZ_CM133358.1 coordinate 4,703,355, forward strand.
AGCGCGTGTAAGACCGTGCGGGCGCAGTTCATGAGGGCTGTGTGCGTCGGCGGTGCGTGGTGAAGCAGGAAGCCTCACGGCAAGGTCAAAAGTGCGGTGCTCTGCCTTGTCGTAGGTTTCCGGCTCGAGAATTTCCGTGAAGTTCACACTCCCCCAGCTACTGACAGACGCCGAAACCCCAGGTACCGTCCAGGTTCAGTCCGCGTACGTGGACTACACCACCTTCCACTACGGATCGTCCGGCACGTTCCTGCCGGTGAAGGGGGCCTAGTACCCATGGCCACTGTTTCGTTCAACAAGGCGACCCGCATCTACCCGGGTGGCGACAAGCCCGCCGTCGACCAGCTTGAGCTCGATGTCGCGGACGGCGAGTTCCTCGTCCTCGTCGGTCCCTCCGGCTGCGGAAAGTCCACCTCCCTGCGCATGCTCGCGGGTCTTGAGGACGTCAACGCCGGCTCGATCCACATCGGTGACCGCGACGTCACGCACCTGCCGCCGAAGGACCGGGACATCGCGATGGTGTTCCAGAACTACGCGCTGTACCCGCACATGACGGTCGCCGACAACATGGGCTTCGCGCTCAAGATCGCCGGCGTCAACAAGGCCGAGATCCGCCAGAAGGTCGAGGACGCGGCGAAGATCCTCGACCTCACGGACTACCTGGCCCGTAAGCCGAAGGCGCTCTCCGGCGGTCAGCGCCAGCGTGTCGCCATGGGTCGTGCCATCGTGCGTGAGCCCCAGGTGTTCCTGATGGACGAGCCGCTGTCGAACCTCGACGCCAAGCTCCGTGTGTCGACGCGTACGCAGATCGCGTCGCTGCAGCGCCGCCTCGGCATCACCACCGTGTACGTCACCCACGACCAGGTCGAGGCCATGACCATGGGTGACCGGGTGGCCGTGCTGAAGGACGGTCTGCTCCAGCAGGTCGACTCGCCGCGCAACATGTACGACCGCCCCAGGAACCTCTTCGTGGCCGGTTTCATCGGCTCCCCGGCGATGAACCTGATCGAGGTTCCGATCACCGACGGCGGCGTGAAGTTCGGCAACTCGGTCGTCCCGGTCAACCGCGAGGCCCTCACGGCCGCCTCCGACAAGGGTGACACCACCGTCACGGTCGGCGTCCGTCCCGAGCACTTCGAGGTGGTCGAGCACGACGGCGCCGTCGCCAGCGCGCTGTCCAAGGACACCGAGGACGCCCCGGCCGGTCTCGCCGTCACGGTGAACGTCGTCGAGGAGCTGGGCGCCGACGGTTACGTCTACGGCAGCGCCAAGGTCGACGGCGAGCTCAAGGACCTGGTCGTCCGCGTCAGCGGCCGTGCCGTCCCGGACAAGGGCGCCACGCTGCACGTCGTGCCGCGTCCGGGCGAGATCCACGTGTTCTCGACCTCCACGGGCGAGCGCCTCGCCGACTGAGACGGCTGAGTCGACCGAGACTCGACCTGAACTCCGAAGGGCCCCGCGGTTTGCCTGCCGCGGGGCCCTTCGTATGCCGGTCTGCCGGAAGCCCGAGAACCCGGCAGACCGGTCGTTTCGAATCACGTACGTCAACGCCCTACCCACAAAACGGAACCAATCCATCCCCCGATCGGGTGACTGAATGTCGCCAAATCAGCACCGAGCGCTACCCTCACTCGCGTGAAGCACTCCACTAACCAACTGACGCGAAGTGGCCGTGGCCCCGCCCGCCGGATCGGCCGTAGCCTCGCCCTTGTCCTGCCCGTCGTCCTGGTGCTGTCCGGGACCCTCGCGGTCACCCGAGTCAACTGGTCGGGGAACCCCTCGGACTCGGTGCTCACCGCCTCCTCCGAGGACTTGGCCGCCCGGGCCGCCGCTGCCCCCGCACCGCAGGACGTCCTGCGCGACCAGCTTCTCCTGGAGCTCCAGGAGAAGGATCCCGGCACCGCCCTCACCCACCTGCAGCAGGCGGTGAACGGCCACCCCTCGCTGGCGAAGCACTGCACCTCGATCGCCCGCGCCCTGGGCCGCGCCGCGGTCCGCATGTACGGCCCGTCACGCGCCCAGTCGTACGCCCGCCCGGTCTGCGACACGTCCTTCGCCACAGGAGTAGCCGCAGCCCACAGCTAATTCGTCAGGCGCCCCTGTCAGGCGCCCCGTAGGGGCACGCACGACAGGGGCGCGGGGTTGTGTCCCATGTGCTCCGCCGCGTGGGCGCGACAAGCCCCTCACCGGCCCGCGGATCCCCACCCACCACTCCGCCCCCGTCTCCCCCGCAAAACCCGCGGAGCGCCCCGTACAGTTCGGACATGACCGATCCGAACGCCACGTCGCGCCCCACCCAGGCCGTGGTCCTCGCCGGCGGCCAGGGCTCCCGGCTCCGCCCGTACACCGACGACCGGCCCAAGCCGATGGTCGAGATCCCCGGCACGGGGACGCCGATCATCGGCCATCAGCTCGTCTGGCTCGCCGAGGAGGGCGTGACAGACGTCGTGGTCAGCTGCGGCCATCTCGCCGAGGTCCTCCAGAAGTGGCTGGAGAGCACCGATCTGCCGCTGAACGTCACGACGGTCGTCGAGACCGAACCCCTCGGCCGTGGCGGCGGCCTCAAGTACGCCGCCGCGCACCTCCCCGCCCCGGAACAGCCCTGGTACGCCACCAACGGCGACATCTGGACCCGTTTCTCGCTGCGCGACATGGCCGACTTCCACGCCGAGCGGGACGCCGTCGCGACCCTCGCGCTGGCCCGCCCGCGGCTGCCGTGGGGTGCCGTGCAGACGGACGGCTTCGGCCACATCACGGACTTCATCGAGTCCCCTCCGTCGACCTTCGAGATCAACGCGGGCGTGTACGTCTTCTCCGCCGACTTCGCCGCCCTGCTCCCGGAGCGCGGCGACCACGAACGCACCACGTTCCCCCACCTGGCCCGTGAACTGCGCCTGGCCGGCTTCCCGATCCCGCACGGCGCCTACTGGCGGGCGATCGACACGGCGAAGGACCTCACGGAGGCCGCGAAGGAGCTGGCGGCGCTGGGGGGTTGAGCTGACGGTCCGCCAAAGGTCTTTGTGCCAAAGGTCTTTGTGTGGAGGGCGGTTACGTCAGTGGGGTCCCGCACCGGGAAAGTGCGGGACCCCACTGACGTAACCGCCCTGTCCAGGCGCGTTGTTGCTAGCCGAGGAGGCCGCCCACCAGCCCCGGCTGGCCCGTGGAGGAGCCTCCGGTGCTGCCGTCGCCGCCGCCGGTACTGCCGCCCGTGGAGCCGCCGTTGGTGCCGCCCGGGGTGCCCGTGCCGCCCGACGAGGTCGGTCCGGCGGTGGTGCTGGGCGCCTGCTGGGCCGGGGTGGTCTGCTGCGGCGGGGCCTGGCCGGCGCTGCCCTGGGTCTGGCTGGGCCGGCTTCCGGTGACGCTGCCGCTCTCGCGGGCCTCCTGGGGGGTGGTCGCGGCCTCGCCGGTGGTGGGGCTGGCCGAAGTGGCGCTCTGGGTCGGGGGCTTGGTGGCCACCGAGGGGCTCTTCGAGGCGCGGCGTTCGCCGGGCTGTTCGGGGAGCGGGGAGCCGGGGAGTTCGTTGCGCGGGGCCTCGCCGGGGCCGGGGACGACCACGCGGTCGGCGTCGCGGACGGCGCCGCCGAGGAGCGAGCCGATGAGGAGGGTGAGCCCGATGGCGACGGCGGTGACGAGGGCGCCGCGGCGCAGGACGTAGCTGCGCAGCTCCCAGATGTCGGTACGGGGGCCGAGTCGGCGCCAGGCGCTGCCGGCGAGGCGGCCGTCGATGGAGTAGACGGGGGCGCCGGCGATGATCAGCGGCGACCAGGCGGCCAGGTAGATGATGTCGGGTGCGTCGTAGACGGGGACGCTCTTCCAGCTGACGGTGACGAGCAGCGCGGCGGAGAGCATGGCGCCGCCGACCGCGGCGACCCGCTGCCACAGGCCGAGGACCGTGAGGACCCCGACGATGACCTGGAGGAAGGCGATGACGAGGCCGGAGCCGACGGGGTGCTGGAGGGCGAACTGCCGTAGTGGCTCGGCGACTTCCCAGGGGTGCAGGGTGTTGAGCCACTTCATCATGGAGCCGCGTTTGCCGCCGTCGAAGTAGACGGGGTCGCAGAGCTTGCCCATGCCGGCGTAGATGGAGATGAAGCCGAGGAAGATGCGCAGCGGGAGCAGGACGACGCCGAGGTTCATCCGGCGGCCGGGGTAGTAGGCGTGCCGTACGGGGTCGTTGGAATGCCGTCTGCCGCCGGTGCGCCGTCCGTCGGCGTCCCGCTCGTAGGCTTCGTCGCCCTCGTAGCCGAACTCGCCGTCCCCGTAGCCGGATTGGCCGTACCCGGAGTCGTCGTATCCGGCTTCCTCGTACGCGCTGCCGGTGGTGCGCATGTTGGGGAGCAGCCGGTCGGAGCCGTGGGTGCGCTGGCTGCCGACGATGGGCGTCTCGACGGTCTGGTCGAGGGTGCTGCCGGCGTAGTCGAGCTCGTCGTCGATACGGGGGATGACCTGCGTCGCTCCGGCGTCGGCGGCCGGCGGCTGTTCGCCGTGGCGCACGCTGGAGCCCCGTACGGCCTGGAGCAGCCGGTGGGCGCCGGTGTCGTCGGGCGCCGACTTGCCGCTCCAGACGACGGGTGCCCGGCGTCGGACGGCTGTGGCGCCGCCGGCGCCTGCGACGGGGATGCGCGCCGTGTCCTCGGAGGCGCCGAGGTGCCGGGCGACGCGGGCGGACGGTGCCGCCCGCCGCGTCGAGGCCCCCAACTGCACGCGGAAACTCGCATGGTTGACGATGACCTGCGCCGGATCGCTCGGCACCTTCACCATGCTCAGCGCGGGAGCGTCGTCGTATCCCGACGAGCGGTCCCCCGTGGGTGTGCGGGGTGTTCTGGTGTCCACGCTCATCTAACCGAGTGACGTGAGGTTAGGACACTGCTTTGACTTGGCGGATGTGTCCGGACCGCGTCAAGGTCACGTCACCCGCCCGGATTCCCCCGTACGGGTGACGCCATGCACGCGTGTTCAGGCGCGTCGGCGGGCCGCTTCGTACAGCACGATCCCGGCGGCGACACCGGCGTTGAGGGACTCGGTGCCGCCGGGCATCGGGATCCGTACGAGGTGGTCGCAGGTCTCCCCGACGAGCCGGGACAGGCCCTTGCCCTCGCTGCCGACGACGATGACGACGGGTCCGCCGAGGGCGGGCAGGTCGCCGAGTTCGGCGTTGCCGTCGGCGGCGAGCCCGACGACGACGATCCCGGCCTTCTGGTACGCCTCCAGGGTGCGCGTCAGATTGGTGGCGCGGGCGACGGGCGTACGGGCGGCGGCGCCGGCGGAGGTCTTCCAGGCGCCGGCGGTCATACCGGCGGCGCGACGCTCGGGCACGACGACGCCGTGGCCGCCGAAGGCGGAGACGGAGCGGACGACGGCGCCGAGGTTGCGCGGGTCGGTGACACCGTCGAGGACGACGATGAGGGGGTCCACGCCGTTGTCGTAGGCGGCGTTGGCGAGGTCCTCGGGGTGGGCGTACACGTACGGCGGGACCTGGAGGACGAGCCCCTGGTGGTTGAGGCCGTTGGTCATCCGGTCGAGCTCGGGGCGGGGGGCTTCCATCAGGTGGATGCCGCCGCGCTGGGCGACCAGCTGGAGCGCCTCGCGTACGCGCTCGTCGTTGTCGATGAACTGCTGGACGTAGAGCGTGGTGGCCGGGACGCCCTCGCGGAGCGCCTCGACGACCGAGTTGCGCCCGACGACGAGTTCGGAGGAGGCCTTCCCGCCACGCCCCTTGGGTGCGGGCCGCCGCTGGATCTGCTTGGCCATGGCATTGGCAATACGGTTCTTCTTGTGCTTCTTGCGCGCCTCGGCGGGCGGCGTCGGGCCCTTGCCCTCGAGGCCCCGGCGCCGCTGGCCGCCACTGCCGACCTGCGCGCCCTTCTTGCCGGACATGCGGCGGTTGTTAGCGGCCATGACCTACCTGTCTGTGTGGAGGCGTGCGTGTGTACGTCTATGAGTGTGCCGCCCGGAATCCCGAGCGGCACAATCGATCAAGGAAATATGCGGATATGAGGGGAGATACTCAGCGTGGTGCGAGGGTCCAGCGCGGCCCCTGCGGGCCGTCCTCGATGACGAGGCCGGACTGGTTGAGCTGATCGCGGATGGCGTCCGCGGTCCCCCAGTCCTTGCGCCCGCGGGCGGCCTCACGCTGGTCGAGGACGAGTCGTACGAGGCTGTCGACGACCCCGTGCAGATCTTCGCCGCGGTCGGCGCCGTCCCCGGCCCAGTGCGGGTCGAGCGGGTCGAGGCCGAGGACGCCGAGCATGGCGCGCACCTCGGCGAGCCGGGCGACGGCGGCTTCCTTGTCGTCGGCGGCGAGGGCGGAGTTGCCCTGCCGGACGGTGGTGTGCACGACGGCGAGGGCCTGCGGCACGCCCAGGTCGTCGTCCATGGCCTCGGCGAAGGCGGGCGGCACCTCGGCGGCGGGTTCGACAACGCCCCCGGCCTTCTCGACGACGCGCTGGACGAAGCCCTCGATCCGGGCGAACGCCGACTCGGCCTCGCGCAGGGCGTCGTCGCTGTACTCGATCATCGAGCGGTAGTGCGGGGTGCCGAGGTAGTAGCGCAGGACGATGGGCCGCCAGGCCTTGACCATCTCGCTGACGAGGACGGAGTTGCCGAGGGACTTCGACATCTTCTCGCCGCTCATGGTGACCCACGCGTTGTGGAGCCAGTAGTTGGCGAAGTCGTCGCCGAAGGCCTTGGCCTGGGCGATCTCGTTCTCGTGGTGGGGGAAGATCAGGTCGAGGCCGCCGCCGTGGATGTCGAAGGCGGTCCCCAGGTACTTGTGGGCCATGGCGGAGCACTCGAGGTGCCAGCCGGGCCGTCCCCGCCCCCAGGGCGTCTCCCAGGTGGGCTCGCCGGGCTTGGCGGTCTTCCACATGGCGAAGTCACGGGAGTCGCGCTTGCCGGTCTCGCCGTCGCTGGAGGGCTGGAGCAGGTTGTCGAGTTCCTGGTTGGACAGCTGCAGATAACCGGGGAAGGAACGCACGTCGAAGTAGACGTTCCCGTCGGCCTCGTACGCGTGTCCGCGCTCGATGAGCCCGCGCATCATCTCGACCATCTCGGTCACGTGCCCGGTGGCACGCGGCTCGTAGGTCGGGGGGAGGCAGCCGAGGGCGGCGTATCCGTCGGTGAAGGCCCGCTCGTTCTCGAAACCGATGGACCACCAGGGGCGCTCCTGCTCGGCGGCCTTCTTGATGATCTTGTCGTCGATGTCGGTGACGTTGCGGATGAAGGTGACGTCGTACCCGCGGTAGGTGAACCAGCGGCGCAGGATGTCGAAGTTGAGGCCGGACCGGATATGCCCGATGTGCGGGGCGGCCTGCACGGTGGCGCCACAGAGGTAGATCGAGACACAACCCGGCGTGAGCGGGGCGAAGTCACGAATCTGCCGGGCGCTGGTGTCGTACAGGCGAATGGTCACGGGACCAGGGTAGTGGCCTGCACCCAGTGCCTTGCGACCCTTGTGCACAAGGGCCACATATTCGTGACATTGCCGCCGGCGGTCGGGCGGAGACGACGTGCGGGCGCGTGTCCCTGGGGGCTGCCGCCCCCAGACCCCCGCTTCGGCCCTCAACGGGCCTCGTCCTCAATCGCCGGACGGGCTGGAAGATCAAGCCCCGGCCGGCATCTCCAGCCCCTTGGGGTCCCCCCTCTGGGGGCGTTTGAGGAGCGGGGGTTCGGGGGCAGCGCCCCCGAGGACGGGACGGGCAGGGGCGGCGGGGGCGGCGAACTCCTTGAGGCTCAGCCCAGGCGGGCCACCAGTGCCGTGGCCACCGCCATCAGCCCTTCCTCCCGCCCCGGGAATCCGAGCCCGTCCGTCGTCGCGCCGGAGACCGACACCGGCGCCCCGACCGCCTCCGACAGCACCTTCTGCGCTTCCTCGCGCCGCTTCCCGATCTTGGGTCGGGGCCCCACCACCTGCACGGCGACGTTGCCGATGGTGAATCCGGCCGCCCGTACGATCCGGGCCGCCTCCGTCAACAGCGTCACCCCGGACGCCCCGGACCACTCCGGGCGGCCGGTGCCGAAGTGCTGCCCGAGGTCGCCGAGGCCGGCCGCCGAGAACAGCGCGTTGCACGCGGCGTGGGCGACGACGTCCGCGTCGGAGTGACCGGCGAGGCCCGGCCCCTCGCCCTCCCACTTCAGGCCGGCGCACCACAGCTCCCGGCCCTCCTCGAAAGCGTGAATGTCGGTACCGATGCCGACCTGGGGCAGGAGCACCGGCTCCGCCGCCGAAGGTACGGAAGTCTCAGAAGCCATCGTTGAGCCTCCTGCGGGCCAGTACCGCTTCCGCCAGCACCAGGTCGAGCGGCCTCGTCACCTTGAACGCCTCCTCGTGGCCGGGCACGACCATGACCCGCAGGCCCAGCTGTTCGACCATGCTCGCGTCGTCGGTGACGTTGTCGGTCACCGTCTCGTGGGCGCGTACGAGGGTGTCGATCGCGAAACCCTGCGGTGTCTGGACCGCCCGCAGCCGCGCCCGCTCCGGGGTCGCCACCACCGGCTCCGGTTCCCCGGGCGTCGTGGCCGGCTCGACCTCCTTGACGGTGTCCGCGAGCGGCAGCGCGGGAACCACGGCCTGCGCACCCTCCCGTACCGCCTCGATCACCGCGTCGACGGTGTCCACCGGTACCAGCGGGCGGGCGGCGTCGTGCACGAGGACGATGTCGATGCCGGGCGGCAGCGCGTCCAGGCCGAGCTTCACCGACTCCTGCCTGGACTCTCCGCCGGGTACGACGACAAAGTCGGTGCGTTCGGGCAGCGCGTGGGTGTCGAGGAGGGCCTTCACCTCGGCGGCACCGTCCGGCGGGGCCACGACGACGACCAGCGAGACGGCACGGGACGCGGCCATCGCGCGTACCGCGTGGACGAGCATGGGCGTGCCGTTCAGCGCTCGAAGCGCTTTGGGGGCGCCCGGACCGAGGCGTACGCCCCGGCCGGCGGCCGGTATCACGGCGGCCGTACGTGCCCCGGACGGTGTGGGGCGCGATTCGTCAGACATCGGTTCCTGTCAGGTTTGTGTGCCGAGCCCTCGTGGGTATGGCCTGGAGGAGTGCCGGGCGCGAGCCTCGATCGGACCCTTCCGTGACTTCCGGTCGAGCCTGCTCCGGGCCCGGCATGAGGTATCAGTACGTCAGGTATCAGTACTTCAGTGCTACAGGCAGACCGCGGGGAAACCGCGAGCGCGGGGAATCCACTGCCTGTAGGAAATCCGCTGATGGCGCCAGTGGTGTCTTGGGTTGATGTCTTGGATACGGCAGAACATCCGGGCACGAACATGCCGCAGCGCCCGGCGACATTGGATACGTCATCGGGCACCGCGGCATTTCATTGTGCTGCTGAGCTGAGTGAGCCGGCTTTCAGGGCCTGCGTTCAGTCAGAGTCAGGACGCGAGCACCTCGTCGAGCAGTGCCTCGGCCTTGTCCTCGTTCGTGTTCTCCGCGAGCGCGAGCTCGCTCACCAGGATCTGGCGAGCCTTGGCGAGCATGCGCTTCTCACCGGCGGACAGTCCGCGCTCACGCTCACGACGCCACAGGTCACGGACGACTTCCGCGACCTTGATGACATCGCCGGAGGCGAGCTTCTCGAGATTTGCCTTGTAACGACGCGACCAGTTCGTGGGCTCCTCGGCATACGGAGCGCGCAGGACCTCGAAGACCCGGTCCAGCCCTTCCTGACCAACCACATCACGTACGCCGACGAACTCCGCATTGTCCGCTGGCACACGTACCGTCAGATCACCCTGGGCGACCTTCAGCACCAAGTAGGTCTTGTCCACGCCTTTGATCTGGCGAACTTCGATAGCCTCGATCAGCGCGGCCCCGTGATGGGGATAGACCACGGTGTCGCCAACCTTGAACGTCATGTGACAGGTACCCCTTCCGTGGCTATCCAGGGTAACACGGAAACGACGGCTTCTGAATGGCGTTTTCGCAGGTCAGGGCATATCTCGGGGCTTGACAACTGCAACAGGAACGTGCTTCGACAGGGCCCCGGAGGCGAGGACAGTGAGGGAATTCGCAGGTCGGGGCGGCTCTCCGAACGAAGTGAAACCCGGGCGTTACACACACCCGGAGACCCCGCCAGGCGACCAAACATCCACTTATGTCCGCTTCCAAGTGTGCGACTTCCGCTACTCCGTTCGGTGAGCGGAGTCAGACGGGGCGAATCCGGAATTGATCACGGCGGTCGATGTCCGGTCGATGTCCGTATACGGCCAAGCGGATGATCTACAGGTGATCTGCAGGTGATCTACCGGTAGATCACCTGCAGATCAACCGGTGATCAATTTCCGGACGCGCTCATTCCTTCACCGGAAATCCGCAAGCCACCGCGACGGCTCTCCGGTGAATGTCGAAGTGGCTCATGAGGCACCCGTCCTCTCCTGGTGGCACCTCCGCGCCCCCTAGAGGCGGGTCGGGTGCAGCGGCGCGGGAACGGCTCGGTAACCTAAGGCCGCTGACAGTCACTTAGGGCCGCTTTATCAGGAGCTGCCCGTGCGTTCCAAGGAGTTGCCGCCGCCGTGAGCAGCAGCCTTCGACGCGGCGCCCTCGCCGCATCCGCCCTCGCGTTCTCGGTCGCCACGCTCGCCGGGTGCGCAGCCGGAAACAACGCCCAGACGCTGGAGGTCAAGCCGGACAACGCGGCCACGACCGTCGGCGACATCAAGCTGCAGAACGTCGTCGTCATCACCCCGTCGGAGCTGGAGTCGACCGGCCCGGCCGCCGTCTCCGCGACGGTGTTCAACACCGGCGACACCGCCCAGACGCTGGAGTCGATCACCGTCCCCGGCACCGGCAAGACCGCCGAACTGAAGCCCGCCGAGGGCAAGGACCTGAGCATCCCGGCCGGCGGCTCGCTCGTGATCGGCGGCGAGAACAACGCCTCCGCCGTGCTGCCGAGCAGCCGCGAGGCGGTCCAGGACGGCAACGCGCAGAAGATCACCTTCGCGTTCAGCAAGACCGGTGACGTGAGCCTGCGCGCGTTCGTCGTCCCGGCCGAGGGCTTCTACGCCTCGTGGGGCCCGACCGAGGCACCGGCCGACACCGCCTCGCCCTCCGCCTCCACCTCGGGCGAGCCGGCGACGTCCGCTTCCCCGAGCCCGTCCGGGGAGACCGGGTCGCCTGCCGCCGACGCCTCCCCGAGCACCTCGGCGACGGCCGGTCAGTAGGAGCGTCGCCCGACGGCCGCCAGGCCGTCGCAACGCGCGTGTGTACGTCGAAGGGCGGGACCTCCTGGAGAGGTCCCGCCCTTCGACGTACACACGCGCGTGTGCGGGTCGGTTTACGGCTCGAACTTGTACCCCAGGCCGCGGACCGTCACCAGGTACCTGGGCGCGCCCGGGTCCGGCTCGATCTTGGCGCGCAGGCGCTTGACGTGGACGTCCAGGGTCTTGGTGTCGCCCACGTAGTCGGCGCCCCAGACCCGGTCGATGAGCTGCATACGGGTCAGTACGCGGCCGGCGTTGCGCAGCAGCATCTCCAGGAGGTCGAACTCCTTGAGCGGGAGGTCGATCTTGGCGCCGGAGACGGTGACCACGTGGCGGTCGACGTCCATCCGGACCGGGCCGGCCTCCAGCGCGGCCGGGCTGACCTCCTCGGGCTCGCCCCGGCGGCGCAGGACGGCGCGGATGCGGGCGACCAGTTCGCGGGAGGAGAAGGGCTTGGTGACGTAGTCGTCGGCCCCTATCTCCAGGCCGACGACCTTGTCGATCTCGCTGTCCTTGGCGGTGACCATGATCACCGGAACGTTCGACTTGACGCGGAGCTGACGGCAGACCTCCGTGCCGGGCAGGCCCGGCAGCATCAGGTCGAGCAGGACGAGGTCGGCGCCGTTGCGCTCGAACTCGTCGAGTCCGTCGGGGCCGGTGGCCGCGATGGCGACCTCGAAACCCTCTTTGCGGAGCATGTACGAAAGGGCGTCGGAGAAGGATTCCTCATCCTCGACGACGAGCACTCGGGTCACGGATGGACCTCCGGGGCGTGAAGCGGATCGTAAGGGGATGTACCGGTGGTCCGGTCGGCCACTTCGCCGGGGTCGGACGGTCCGTCCCCGGCTTCGGGGTCGGAGTCTGGGAGTGACTCGGGGCGGGAGTCATGGTCGTACAGGTGCGGTCGGTTCGCGCGGGCCCGGCGGCCGGTGGCCGCCTCCGGGAGCCGCAGGGTGAACGTGGAGCCCTGGCCCTCGGAGCTCCACACCGTGACCTCCCCGCCGTGCGAGGCGGCCACGTGCTTGACGATCGCCAGCCCGAGGCCCGTACCGCCGGTGGCGCGGGAGCGGGCCGGGTCGACGCGGTAGAAGCGCTCGAAGATGCGCTCCTTGTCCTTGTCGGAGATGCCTATGCCCTGGTCGGTCACGGCGACCTCGATGAGGTCCCCGCCCGGCGCGTTCACCCGGCGGGCCGCTATGCCGACGCGGGTGGTGGAGGGCGAGTAGTTGACGGCGTTCTCGACGAGGTTGCCGAGGGCGGCGGCGAGCTGGCCGCGGTTGCCCCAGACGCGCAGGTCGGCGGTTCCTCCGGCGGCCATGGTGATCTGTTTGGCGCCGGCCTGGTGGCGGCAGCGGTCGACGGCCTCGGCGACGAGTTCGTCGACGCGGACCGGCTCGGCGTCCTCCAGCGGGTCGTCGTTCTGCACCCGGGAGAGGTCGATGAGTTCCTGGACGAGGCTGGTCAGCCGGGTGGCCTCGATCTGCATACGGCCGGCGAAGCGTTCGACGGCCTCCGGGTCGTCCGAGGCGCCCATGACGGCCTCGGAGAGGAGGGAGAGGGCGCCGGTGGGGGTCTTGAGCTCGTGGCTGACGTTCGCGACGAAGTCACGCCGTACGGCCTCGATGCGCCGGGCCTCGGTGAGGTCCTCGACGAGGAGGAGCACGAGCCGGGAGCCCAGCGGGGCGACCCGGGCGGATACCGCGAGGGCCTCGCCGCGTCCGGTGCCGCGCCTGGGGAGGTCCAGCTCGACCTGCCGTATCTCGCCGTCGCGCCGGGTGTCGCGGGCCATGTGGAGCATCGGCTCCACCGAAAGCTTTCCGCCACGGACCAGTCCGAGGGCGTACGCCGCCGAGCTGGCCTTGACGACGGCGTCCGCCTCGTCGAGTACGACGGCCGAGGAGCGCAGCACGGACAGCACCGTGTCGACGCCGGGCGGCAGTACAGGGTCGGTGTGCAGGGAGGTTCGGGTGGGGCGTTTCTGGTCGCGCTCGCTCCAGCGGAACGCCAGCATGGCGATGACGCCGGTGAGCACCCCGGCGATCGCTGCCGCTGCGGCGACAGCCGCGTTCACGTCCATGCAGCCAGGTTAGGCATGGGACAGGTCCTGGCCACAGCCAACAGAGTGCGACCTCGAACACTCGTCGCCCAGAGTTCACCTTGGAGCCAGTATTGGTTCATTTGTCGGGGCGGAAAAGGACGCGTGCGGGGCCGAACGTGGGAGCGTGGGGGTCACGGGGCCCGCTGTTCGCCCCCGAACGGACGTCAAGAGAGGGACACCTGATGCGTGACGCGTACCACGAGGAACTTGACTCGATCGGCGATAGTCTGGTCGAGATGGCCCGACTTGTCGGGTCGGCGATCGGGCGTGCCACGACGGCGATACTGGACTCCGATCTGAAACTGGCCGAAAGTGTCATCGAGGCCGACGCCAGGGTCGACGAGCTCCAGCACGACCTGGAGGGCCGCGCCATAGCGCTGCTGGCCCGCCAGCAGCCGGTGGCCACCGACCTGCGGATCGTCGTCACGTCGCTGCGGATGAGCGCCGACCTGGAGCGCTCGGGCGACCTGGCCCAGCACGTCGCCAAGCTGGCCCGGCTGCGCTTCCCGGAGCGCGCGGTCCCGAGCGACCTGCACGCCACGATCCTGGAGATGGGCCAGCTCGCGCAGCGTCTGATGGCGAAGGCGGCCGAGGTCATCATCACGAAGGACGTCGACCTGGCGATGCAGCTGGAGACGGACGACGACGAGATGGACCTGCTGCACCGCACGCTCTTCCGGCACCTGATGGAGGACCGCTGGAAGCACGGCATCGAGACGGCGGTCGACGTCACGCTGCTGGGCCGCTACTACGAGCGCTTCGCGGACCACGCGGTGTCGGTCGCCAAGCGTGTGGTGTTCCTGGTGACGGGCGAGCACGCGAACGAGCTGCAGCAGGACGTGCAGCCGCCCACCGGGGCCGAGGGGGCGTAGGCCGACGGCCGGCTCCGCGGCGGGGCGCGCGGGGCCGGCCCTCGCGCCGCCGGGGTGTCCGCGAGCCTCTGTGCGCCGTTGATGCGCCCGGCGGGACGGGCATGCAATGAGGGGAAGGCACCCGTCTCCAGGATCCACGCTCCAGGAGGGCCCCATGGCCGAGACCCCCAGCACGCCCGACCCGACGCAGGCACGCGAGACGCAGCAGCCGGCCGAGATCAAGAACCTGCCCCTGTTCGGCGCCTGCGGCTGCGGCTCCGGCTGCGGCTGCGGCTGCCAGTCGGGCAACCCCTGTCAGTGCGGCTGACGGCGCGTCACTGAGGCCGCGAGGACCCTGTCTCCCGTTGTGGAGATGGGGTCCTTTTGTGTGGGGTTCGTGTGCGGCGGGGTCGTGCACCGGTGTCCGGGGCGGTGGCGGACGACCTCGGCGGTCGTTGAACGGGCATACTCTTCACAGCAGTTGACGCTCGGACGCTGTCCATGCACAGCAGGCACCCTGTTGCCATCTCGTTAACCAGCACTTCTTGACGTCACATGCTGCCGACGCGTTGGCTTCCGTATCTGTATCTGGGTTCGTCCTGCTGTTCCCCGCCTGGAAGGCACCTGCTGTGAACGCTCGTACCCCCCGTCGAACCGCCGTGCGCCGTACGGCCATCGCGGTGACGGCCGCCGCCTCGGCCTTCTCGCTCGCCGCGTGCGGTGTCATCGACAGCGCCAGTGGCAGCAGCGGCTCCGCGGCGCCCAAGAAGGGCGACGACATCACCGTGGGGCTCCTCATGCCCGACAAGAAGACGACGCGCTTCGAGAAGTTCGACTACCCGCTCTTCAAGAAGCAGGTCATCGCCCTCACCAACGGCAAGGGCAAGGTCCTCTACGCCAACGCCGAGGCCAGCACAACCAAGCAGAACCGGCAGCTCGAAGAGATGGTCACCGAAAAGGTGGACGTGATCGTGGTGACCGCGGTGGACGCCAAGGCCATCGCGCCGGCCATCGAGAAGGCCAAGGACGCGAACATACCCGTCATCGCGTACGACCGGCTCGCGCAGGGCCCGATCGACGCGTACGTCTCGCACGACAACGAACTCGTCGGCGAGGTGCAGGGCCGCTCGGTCGTCGAGGCGCTCGGTGACAAGGCCGCGGCCAGCAAGATCGTGATGATCAACGGCTCGCTCTCGGACCCGAACGCGGCGCTGTTCAAGGACGGCGCGATGACCGAGCTCCAGGGCAAGGTCCAGATCGCGGCCTCGTACAACACCAAGGACTGGCTGCCCGAGGTCGCCAAGGCCAACATGGAGGCGGCGATCAATGCCGTCGGGCTGAACAACATCGCCGCCGTCTACTCGGCGAACGACGGCATGGCCGGCGCGGTCGTCGACGCGCTGAAGGAGGCGGGCGCCTCTAAGATCCCGCCGGTGACCGGGCAGGACGCGGACCTGGCGGCGGTGCAGCGGATCGTCTCGGGCGAGCAGTACATGAGCGTCTACAAGTCGTTCATCCTGGAGGCCAACAACGCCGCGTCCATCGCGGTGGCCAGGGTCCAGGGCCGCGGGATCGAGTTCGACGCGCTGACCCGCGACAGCGTCGACAGCCCGACGACGAAGGGGATCCCGGCGCAGCTGGTACCGGTGGTGGCCCTGACCAGGGAGAACATCAAGGACACCGTGATCCAGGACGGTATCTACACCGTCCAGGAGATCTGCACCCCGGACTACGCGGCGGACTGCGCGACGATCGGCCTCACGTAGCCGACGGAGGCCGCCTGCGGGGTCGCTGGGTCGCCGGGACCGGGGTGCGGGCGGAGGATGGGGAACAGTCGAACCGTACGAAGCAGGAAGCGCGACCGGATCAGGGATAGGAGGTGCGACTCCATGCCCCAGTTCATGGACGTCCACCACGGCATGGAAGGCATCACCGCCGACCAGCTGAACCAGGCCCACCAGGCCGACCTGGACATCGAGAAGGACGAGGGAGTCCACTTCGAGAAGGCCTGGGCGGATCCCGCCTCCGGCACGGTCTACTGCCTCTCGGAGGCCCCCTCGGCGGACGCGGTCCAGCGCATCCACGAGCGCGCCGGGCACAAGGCCGACGAGATCCACCCGGTTCCGCTGACGGTCTGAGAACGCGGTCGGCAGGTACCAGGTAGCAGGCCGGTACGAGGAGGTCCCCTGCCCGCCGATGTCGCGGACAGGGGACGGGCACTACTTCACCGGGTCCGGGCTCACTTCACGTCGACGTAGTCGGTGTAGCTGGCCGCGGGCATGGTGAGGTTCGTGCCCCCGAAGGTGTAGCGGTACGCGCCGTCCGCGGTCGCCTGCACGGTGGCCGTGGCCCAGCCGTTCCGGTCGGTCTTGACCTTCTTCAGCGTCTTGAAGGGGCCGCTCGTGCCCTTGCGGTACTGGAGCAGCAGCTGGTGCCCGACGAGGGGGACGTTCTTGTTCGTCTCCCAGCTGGCGACGGTCATCTGGGCCTTGACCGTGAGGTTCTTGCCCTTGGTCACCGGCTCCGGGCCGGCGTCGGTCTGGGACATGTAGGTCGTGCGCTTGACGCGGGCGAAGGATGTGAGGTCGGTGAGGCCGTCCCCGCGGGTGACGTTGCCTTCGCCGTCGGTGGCCACGAAGCTCAGGTACCAGAGACCGGCGAGGGCGTTGCTGTGGAGGTTGACCTTCGGGTTGGCCGTCAGCAGGGCCTCGCACCAGGAGGTGATCTCGTTGGTCTTGTGGCAATGGGCGCCCGCGGTAATGACCGCGTCGGGCTTCTCCGCGTCGTCTCCGCGCCTCAGCTCGATCGACACGCTCTTGACGCCGGACGGGTCGCTGAGCGTCGCGGAGATCGGGATCAGTCTCTTCGTCGCGGCGTCGACGCCAACGGTGTAGTCCTGCCAGTCGTGGTTGACATCGATGTTCGAGAACGTCGTGGCCGAGTCGTCCTGGTCGGCCCCGGAGGCCGGGACGGCGAGGGCGGTGACGGCCAGAGCGACGCTGACGGCGGCGGCGGTAGCGGTGGCGACAGTGGCGCGCATGCGCATGGCGTGGTTTCCCCTGTTTGGTGAACTGGGTGGTGCCTTCGCTGCGTGAGACTGACGGGACGCCTGGGGGGTTGTGCACTTTCGCCGAACTGACATGCTCGGCAACGAAAATGCCCCCGATCCGCGCGGTGAGCGCGCGTCGGGGGCATGATCACGAAGGCTGTCGTGAAGGCTACTTCTTCTTGCCCTGGGTCTGGCGGGCCCGCTTTTTGGCCCTGGTCAGAGGGGTGCACACGCCAACTGACCTGCTGCTAAGCAGTTGTTGGTGGTCGTTGTCTGTCGTTACCGGTCGTCGTCGGAGGGCCCGGCACAGGGCCCGCCAGGGTCTCGTGGGAGGGCACCGGTTCCGCCGTCACACCGGCCCAACACTCATCACGGTGTGACGGCGCATCACACCCAAACCCCTAGGCAAACGCGGTGTGACGCGCCCTCACACCGGCCCGTCGCACCGCCTCACACCGGTCCGTCACACCTACCTGCGGGCCGCGTCACACCCCCGTAGGCGGGACCCGGAGCGTCCCAAGGAAGGGCAAGAGGGACCGCCCTCCGGGGCGGACGTCCTTCGGGCGCCCATTCCTGTCCGGCGTACGTTCGGCCGGCGACGTGCGGCCGGATGACTGGCCCCCACAAGCAAGAGGAGCACCCCGCTCGTGGGCGTGCTCCTCTTGCGTATGGCCCCGCCCTGACACCTCCTAATTCGTTGTAATTAGAGGTCCAGGATCTCTGATGGGCCTGGGGCGCGGCCCCTTCGACGAAGCGGTCGCGTTTCCCCCTCCTGCTGCAGCAGGGTGATCACTGAGACATCGGCCCATGACAGGCTGTCCCTTCTGAGCACGGAGGGGAAGCCATGGCAGAAGTCGGTGGATGGATCTGGGAGCGCAACCTGCGGTCGTTCCTGGAGTTGCTGTCGCACTACGTGGGCTACGGGTTCGATGCCACCGACTGGGAGACGGTGGCTCTGGCGGTCGAGGCGACCGACGACGAGCGGACCGACGGTTGGTACTCGTATCCCTTGGTCGGCGAGCATCGACAGGTCGAGGTTCGGCTTGCCCGCGCGGTCAGCGGCGACGAGCTCATGGTGGCCGTGAAGGGAAGCCTGACGCCCGAACTGGAAGTCCGGGCGGACACCTTGCTGGCCGCCTTTTCAGTCGGCTGACCAAGGTCAACTTGACCCGCTAGTGCTGTGACCGCATAGGTTCGCCGGGTCGGTGGTCGTGGCGGTTGGATATGCGGTGACATCCGACCCGATCGCTGGAGGCGCGGTGGCTGATCCTGTCCGTGTGCGGAGACTGACCGACCAGGAGGGGCAGAAGCTGCAGCAGATAGTGCGCCGGGGCAGCACCAGTTCGGTGCGTTACCGGCGGGCGATGATGCTGCTGGCCTCGGCCGGTGGGAACCGGGTGCCGGTGATCGCCCAGCTGGTGAAGGCCGACGAGGACACAGTCCGGGACGTGATCCACCGGTTCAACGAGATTGGCCTGGCCTGCCTGGACCCTCAGTGGGCGGGAGGCCGTCCCCGCCAACTCAGCGATGACGACGAGGATTTCGTCATCGCGACGGCCACCACCCGACCGGTCAAGCTCGGCCAGCCGTTCACCCGCTGGTCGCTGCGCAAGCTGGTCGCCTACCTGCGCACAGTGCACGGCCGGGTGATCTGCATCGGCCGCGAGGCGTTACGGTGCCTGCTCGCCCGCCGCGGCATCACCTTCCAGCGCACCAAGACGTGGAAGGAGTCCCCGGACCCCGAGCGCGACGCCAAGCTCGACCGCATCGAGGAAGTCCTGGACCGCTTCCCGGACCGGGTCTTTGCGTTCGACGAGTTCGGCCCGCTCGGGATTCGGCCCACCGCGGGCTCGGGCTGGGCCGGACAAGGGCGTCCCGACCGGCTGCCGGCCACTTACCACCGCACCCATGGAGTCCGGTACTTCCACGGCTGCTACTCGGTCGGCGACGACACGTTGTGGGGCATCAACCGCCGCAAGAAGGGCGCCGTGAACACGCTGGCCGCACTGAAGTCGATCCGCGCCGCCCGCCCGGACGGCGCCCCGATCTACGTGATCATGGACAACCTGTCCGCCCACAAGGGCACCGACATCCGACGCTGGGCGAAGAAGCACAAGGTCGAGCTGTGTTTCACGCCGACCTACGCCTCGTGGGCGAACCCGATCGAGGCCCACTTCGGACCGCTGAGACAGTTCACCATCGCCAACTCGAACTACCCCAACCACACCGTGCAGACCCGGGCCCTGCACGCCTACCTGCGCTGGCGCAACGCCAACGCCCGCCACCGCGACGTCCTGGCCGCCGAGCGCAAGGAACGCGCCCGTATCCGCAGCGAGAAGGGCATCCGCTGGGGCGGACGTGCCAGATCCCTGGCGGCGTGAAGGAACGACAGCCGCCACAGCCCAGTCGCACAGCACGAACTGCGAGGAGTTCCGCATGAACCATCAGGACGTCGACGCCGCCGTGGCAGAGATGCTGGGGATACTCAGCCCTCATACCGCCGCGGACTGGACGGTGCCGGCGGGGCCGCTCGAATGGACCTGCTGGCAAACAGCAGCGCATATCGGCCATGACCTGCTGGCCTACGCAGGACAGGTGGCAGCACAGCCCGCCGACGCCTACCTTCCCTTCGACCTGAACGTCCGCCCCACAGCCTCACCGGCTGAGGTGCTCCAGGCCGCCACCGCCTGCGGCAGGCTACTCAGCAGCGCGTTGGCCGCGGCCGACCCGACCTTGCGCGCCTGGCACTGGGGTCCGTGCGACCCCGAGGGGTTCGCAGCTATGGGTGTGGCCGAAACGCTGCTGCACACCCACGACATCACGCAGGGGCTGTCCGTGGACTGGCTACCACCAGCGCCGCTGAGCGCAGCCGTACTCAACCGGCTCTTCCCTGCCGCCCCGCCCGGAGACCCCACCCAGGTACTTCTCTGGTGCACCGGGCGCGGGGGCCTCGACGGCCTCCCTCGCCAAACCTCATGGCGGTGGGAAGCAGCACGATCGGACTGAGCGAGCTGGCCCCGGCGAACCTATCCGGTCACAGCACTAGTAGGACTCCGTTAGGTCTTTCTGTCGGTGGTGTTCAGCGGCATGGTGGGTGTGTGGACGCACATGAAGTGAACCGTGCTCGGGCGAAGTTGGCGTTGTTCGTGGCTGATGTGTTCTCCTCGGTGCCGCGCAAGGACCAGCGGGCCAAGGGCGACTGCTATCTGCGGGGACTGATGGTGGACGGGCGGCGCAAGTCCATCCAGGCCATGGCTGCGCGGCTGCCGGACGGCAACGAGCAGAACCTGCAGCAGTTCGTGAACCAGTCGCCGTGGGATCCGGTGCCGGTGCGGCGGCGGATCGCGGAACGGATGGTGCCGCTGATCGGCCCGGATGCCTGGGCCATCGACGACGTGTCGTTTCCCAAGGACGGGAGGATGTCGGTCGCCGTGGCTCACCAGTACTGCGGGGCCCTGGGCAAGCAGGCGAACTGTCAGGTGGCGGTCAGCGTGCACGCGGTCACCGATGCCGCCTCCGTCCCGCTTCAGTGGCGGCTGTTCCTGCCCAGGGAGTGGGACAGCGACGCCGAACGCCGGCTTCGCTGCCAGGTGCCCGATGAGGTCGGGCACCGGGAGAAGTGGCGCCTGGCCCTGGACACCCTCGACGAACTGGCCGGGTGGGGGCTGGTGCCGCCGGTGGTGGTGGCCGACGCCGGCTACGGGCAGAACGCCGACTTCCGCGACGGCCTGACCGGCCGGGGCATCGGATATGTCGTAGCGGTCCGTTCGGATGTGACCGTGCACCCGCACCATGCGCAGCCCGCCGCCCCGGCCTGGTCCGGGAACGGCCGCAAACCGCAGGCCCGTTACCGGGACAAGCCGTCCTCCGTGTCCGTTCTGGCCGTTGGTCACGGGCGACAGGCATTCACCGAGGTCACCTGGCGTGAAGGCTCCCGCGGGCCGATGCGCTCGCGCTTCCTGGCACTGCGGGTGCGGCCGGCCGGGGTCCGGGCCCGCCGCCTGGCCCGGGCCGCCGCGACCGCGCAGGAGGGCTTGTGGGACGGTGTCCTGCCCGAGGTCACGCTGCTGGCCGAGTGGCCCGAAGGCGCCGAAGCACCCACCGACTACTGGCTGTCGAACCTGCCCGCCGGCACCCCGCTGGCCGAACTGGTCCGCCTGGCCAAGATCCGCTGGCGCATCGAGCACGACTACCGGGAACTCAAGCACGGCCTCGGCCTGGACCACTTCGAGGGACGTTCCTGGGCGGGGTGGCATCACCACGTCACCCTGGTCACCGCCGCCCACGCCTTCCTCACCGAACAGCGCCTGGCCCCAAAAGCCGATACGGCGGACTCACCCTCTACCAGATCCTCGACACCATCCAGGACCTGCTGAACTGCTGGACCGGCACCTGCACCACCTGCCACCGCCCCCTGCCCAGAACCTCCGCCACCAGACCAAACCCAAGAGCCAAAGCAACCTAACGGAGTCCTACTAGCTGCATGAGGTGTCTTTACAGTCACGGGCTCCTGACCCAAACCCCTAGGCAAACGCGGCGTCACCCGCTCCTGACACCGGCCTGACACCGCGCCCTGACACCTCCTGGCACCCGGGCCCTGACACCCGCCGGACCGACGCCCCCGCACGCTCCGGTGGGTGGTGTGCTTGTCGCGCTGCTTGTCGCCTCCCCTGTCGTGCGGCTTGTCGCTTGTCTTGTCTTGTCTTGTCTTGTCGCCTTCCGGGCCACAAGCCGTTTCCGGTACTCCAGACCCCGGCAGGCGGCATAGGTGAAGTGAGGGTGACAACGGCAATCCAGGAGGGGGGTCCTGCCCGCCCCTCCTTGGAAGGCCTGATGACGGGCCTTTACCTGGGGGCGCCCCGAAGGTAAAGGCCGTCCTTGGGCCTCCAAGGGGAAGACGGGCGACGTGGGCGAGCACCGCCGGGCCGCCCCCCCGCCCTGGATGGCCCCCGAAGGCTCCCGACCAGCGGAACTACGCACCCACCGCCTGATCCCGGCGGTCGTTCGAAACGAACTGCACCCCACCGCCGCCCCTACTGGGGGCGACGGCGGCCGAGAGCGCGCGAGAGTTCGCCGACCGGCGCCAGGATGTGTCCGCCATCGCCCGCGCACCACCACACAACCTCGCGCTCTCGCTCCGAGCCGTGGACGCCGAGGTCATGTCGGGGGCACACCGGCCAGACCTGCCAGGTCCATTCGAGCAAGCTCTCCTGGATCATGATCGCCAGACTGGTCAATGCCATGGCAGGGTCGTCGCACATGTTCGGCAGGATGGGGCCGCCCCAGTTGAGCCGTTCGCCGTCGGCAAGGCAGACACCGGCTCCCACCGGGAAACAGTCCTCCAGGATCTCGATCTCCGGTTCGCCCTCGATCCCGCGCGTGGGCAGGTCACGGGCCACGATCCGCAGTGCGGCGCGCAACGTCTCCAAACGCTCTGGGGCGAGGTCGAAGCCGGGATCGAAGCCCGCGTCGTCCAGGATGCACCGGGCCAGAGCGGTCATCTCCGCCTGCGGTACCTCGGCCGGGTTCCGCTCGACGACCTCCAGGACGGCGTCGGTGTAATGGAACCAGTCGAGCAGTTCGCAGGCGAGGGCGACGACGTCCTGTGGGTCGAGGTTGCCCTCGCGCAGGCCGAGGTAGACCCTTCGCTTCAACTGTTCAGTATCCGCTTCGTACTCAGCCATGGCGTTGCTCACCGGCCCAGTATCCCGACGCGGCACGGTTCCCCGCAGCATGGTTTATTGGCGACGCCTGACGCACTCACCAGCGGAACTATGACCTCACTTGATCGCGGCCGTCACTCGAAAGGAACCGCACCCGGCAGCATTCAAGACCGTTGGTTCAAGACCGAGACCGACACCGACGGCAAGACCGCCCGCGTCAAGACCGCCCGTCACGGCACCGGACTGCCGTACCGCGCCCGGTACCTCGCGCCTGACGGCAAGCGAAAGGGCAAGTCCTTCGCCGATGGACAGAAGCGACTCGCCGAACAGTGGCTCAGCAACATCAGCGCAGACGTGGCCCGGGGCCAGTACATCGACCCGAACGCGGCCCGGACGTCCTTCCAGGAGTTCGCGGAAAAGTGGCTGTCGAGCCAGAGCGGCGACCCGAACACCCGGGCCTCGATGCAGTCTCAGCTCAAGCTGCACGCCTTCCCGCGCATCGGGGCCCGGCCGCTGGGCTCATTCCAGCCGAGCCATATCCGCGAGTTCGTGACGCAGCTCGAAGCGTCCGGCATGTCCGGCGCGTACGCCCGCGTCATCTTCTCCAACGTGCGCGCCGTCCTGAGCGCGGCCGTCGAAGACGGTTACCTTCCCCGGAACCCCTGCAACTCGCGCACGGTGGCGCTCCCGGAGATGGGCGCGCGTCGTGTGGTCCCCTGGACGTCGGAACGGGTCTTCGCCATGCGCGGCGCCCTGGTCGAACGGTTCCGTCCCATGGTGGACATGGGCGCCGGTTGTGGCCTGCGACAGGGGGAGATCCTCGGACTGTCCGTCGAAGAGCTTGACTTCGACAACGGCATTCTTCACGTCGTCCAACAGCTCAAGCTGAGCCTGAGTCAGCCCGTGTTCGCCCCACCGAAGGGCGGCAAGCTGCGTGACGTGCGGCTGCCCGAACCCGTGGCGGACGCGCTCAAGGAACACATCAAGCGGTTCCCACCCGTGGAGATCAAGCTCCCGTGGATGCGAGCGAACGGCCAGCCGGTGACCCGGCGGCTCATCTTCACCGGTCCCCTGGGTGGGCATGTCTGGCGTACGTCGCTGAATGAGGATCACTGGAAGCCCGCTCTCGCGAAGGCAGGCGTCATACCGAAAGCCAAGAGCCGGGAGCATGCCGCCGCGCGGGAGCACGGCATGCACGCGCTGAGGCACTTGCGTCCGTGCTCCTGGACGCCGGGGAGAGCATCAAGGCCCTCGCTGAGTACCTCGGGCACTCGGACCCTGGCCTGACTCTGAAGGTGTACGCGCACCTCATGCCGAGCAGCCGGGAGCGGGCCCGGAAGGCTCTCGGGCAGGTTCTCCGGCCGCAAGATCCCACAGGCTGAGGTTCCAGGGAGGTTCCACAGCATGAAAATGCCCCTGAGTCGCGCCGTATGCGCAGCTCAGGGGCATGATCGCTATTCCTACTTCTTCTTGCCTTGGTTCTTGACCGCCTCGATCGCCGCCGCTGCCGCGTCCGGGTCGAGGTAGGTGCCGCCCGGCTTCAGCGGCTTGAAGTCGGCGTCCAGTTCGTAGGCGAGGGGGATGCCCGTCGGGATGTTCAGGCCGGAGATCGCCTCGTCGGAGATGCCGTCCAGGTGCTTGACCAGGCCGCGGAGGCTGTTGCCGTGGGCCGCGACCAGGACCGTACGGCCGGTGAGGAGGTCGGGGACGATGCCGTCGTACCAGTACGGGAGCATGCGGTCGACGACGTCCTTCAGGCACTCCGTGCGGGGGCGCAGCTCCGGGGGGATCGTCGCGTAGCGCGGGTCGTCCGACTGGGAGAACTCGGTGCCGTCCTCGAGGGGCGGGGGCGGGGTGTCGTAGGAGCGGCGCCAGAGCATGAACTGCTCCTCGCCGAACTCGGCGAGCGTCTGGGCCTTGTCCTTGCCCTGGAGGGCGCCGTAGTGGCGCTCGTTCAGGCGCCAGCTGCGGTGGACGGGGATCCAGTGGCGGTCCGCGGACTCCAGGGCCAGCTGGGCCGTGCGGATCGCGCGCCTCTGGAGGGACGTGTGGAGCACGTCGGGGAGCAGACCGGCGTCCTTGAGCAGCTCACCGCCGCGGACCGCCTCCTTCTCGCCCTTGTCGGTGAGGTTGACGTCCACCCAGCCGGTGAACAGGTTCTTCGCGTTCCATTCGCTCTCGCCGTGGCGGAGGAGGATCAGCTTGTACGGTGCGTCGGCCATGCCCCCGAGCGTAATAGAACGTCCTGATCCGTTGCTCGGCCGCCCGGCAACCGGACGGTTGCCGGGATCTGTTAGTTGAGTGGCTTCCCCGCGGAACCCGCTCGTAAGGTGTCATCACCGTTCGAGCTGCTTACGTCCATGGGCGATACCTGTGCCACTCGCCGCCCTGAAACGCGCCGCCCCGAGAATCTGTCTCCGGGCTCCCGAGCCGGCCTGGACGCCGGAACCCTCGTACCGGTCGCCCCGGTGCACTCTCGGTCAGCATCCCCGCTGCCGGGACTTTGAGCCCCGCGACAGCGGTGTCCCCGGCGCGCACGTGCTCCTGCCACCACCTGACGCCGGCCCCTGCGAAGGAAGTCTGTCCATGAACTCCCTTCAGATCCTGCGGAGTTGACCGACTCCCCGAAGGCTGCGGCGCTCCGGAAGGACACCGACCTCCACCGGAGCGCCACAGCGGTGGAACACATTGCGGCACATGGCTTCGAGGGTGAAAGTGTCATCTCTGTGTACACTAGATTCATGTCAGCTACATATCCGATCGCTGAAGCCAGAGGCAAGCTCGGAGAACTCGCACGCCGGGCCGCCCAGCACGAGCACATCACCCTCACCGACCACGGTGTTCCGACCGCGGTCCTCATCTCCCCCGCGGAGCTCGAAGACCTGGAGGACGCGCTCGCGCTCGCCCGCCTTGAGCGTGACCGTGCCCTCGGACGTACAGAGACTCCCGTACCGCATGCCGAGGCACGGCGTGCGCTTCTCGAAGCCGCAGGAAGGGGGAGCGAGGCGTGACCTGGCAGGTCCAGTGGGAACCGGCAGCGCTCAACGAGGCCACTGGTTACCTCAAGGACGACCCGCAGGGGGTGGACGCACTCCTCCAGGCGACCGACCAACTCACGGAGAATCCCAGGCCTGCAGGGTCCCGGGCCTGGGGCACTCACCACCGCCGCCTTCACCACGGGCTTCCCTGGCGCATCCTCTACCGTTTCGACCAGGACGCGCGCACCCTCCACATCGAGCACGTCGGGCGAACCTGAACCTGATCGACCTTCGGCGCCTTTGGCTCACGGATGCATCCGCGCCCCCTTCACCACCTTGTCCACCGCGTTCTTCGGCCCGTACACCGCCATCCCCACCACATCCAACTCCCCGGCCCCCACGGCCCGTACAGCCGCGCGGTTGTCCCGGTCGTTGCCCGTGCCGAACAGGTCGGACGTGAAGACGGAGCACGGCAGGGACCGGGACACCGCCCGTCCGTGAGCCGCCTTCAGCGTCTCCTTCGCGGCCTCGAAGACGAGGACCGGCTGACGGAACATCGGGAGGTACGGGGTGCCGTCCGCGTCCTCGTACGGCTCGCCGATCACCTCGGGGACCGTCGTCCCCAGGCCGCTGACCAGGAACGCGGTCACGTTCAGGCGCTGCCAGGGTTCCAGGTCCTCGCGCAGGACCACGGCGATCTTCGTGTCGAAGCGAACGGGTTCGGGGGCGGGCGCGAGGGCAGAGGTGGGGGTGGTGTGCGGTGCGTTCATGCCTTGAGACTGCCGACCCGCGCACCCAGGCGTCTTGTACGTTCTTTGCGTGGCCGCCACATCCTCGGAGCAGCGAACCGTTTCCGCCTGGCGCCCGCGCGTCCCGGGTGTCCTTGAGGTGTTCCACGCCCACTTCGTCGAGTACGCCTACCCGATGCACGTACACGACACCTGGACGCTGCTCATCGTCGACGACGGCGCCGTACGGTACGACCTCGACCGGCACGAGCGGGGCACCCCGCACGACACCGTGACCCTGCTGCCGCCGCACGTGCCGCACAACGGGTCGCCCGCGACTCCGGACGGGTTCCGTAAACGGGTGCTCTATCTCGACTCCACCCATCTGGGCGACGAGTTGATCGGGGCCGCCGTCGACCGGCCCGATCTGCGCGACCCCCTGCTGCGGCTGCGCGTAGGGCAGTTGCACGGTGCGCTCGTGCGGGCCGGGGAGGAGTTCGAGGCCGCGAGCCGGCTGACGCTCGTCGCGGAGCGGCTGCGTACGCGGTTGCGGGCGACCGGCACAGCCAGTCCCGCGCGCGTAGATCCGCCGCTAGCCCGGCGGTTGCGCGAACTGCTCGACGAGCGGCTTGTCGACGGGATCGCGCTCGACGAGGCCGCGCGGCTCGTGCACGCCCATCCCGCGCATCTCGTACGGGCGTTCAGCGCGGCCTTCGGGATGCCGCCGCACCGGTATCTGACGGCGCGTCGTGTCGACCTGGCCCGGCGGCTGCTCCTCGACGGGCTGGCTCCCGGTGAGGTCGCCACGGCCGCCGGATTCTACGACCAGGCCCATCTCGCCCGTCACTTCAGGAAGTTGGTGGGCGTGCCACCCGGGCGCTATCGGCTCGGCCGGGGATTCAGTCCGTAGGGCGCTGGGTCAGGTGGGCGAACGCGTCCAGGTTGCGGGTCGACTCGCCCCGGGACACCCGCCAGGCGTACTCCTTGCGGATCGCGGACGCGAACCCCAGCTCCAGAAGGGTGTTGAAGCCGCCGTCGGCCGCTTCGAGGACCGAGCCGAGGAGGCGGTCGATCTCCTCCGGGGTGATCGCGGACAGGGGCAGCTTGGACGTCACGTACACGTCGCCCAGGCGGTCCACCGCGTAACTCACGCCGTACAGCTTGAGGTTGCGCTCCAGGAGCCAGCGGTGGACGCCCGCCTCGTTCTCGTCGGGGTGGCGGATCACGAACGCGTTCAGCGAGAGGGAGTGCTTGCCCACCAGGAACGAGACCGTCGTCGAGAGTTTGCGGGTGCCGGGGAGTTTCACCACGTAGTTGCCGGGCTTCGGGCTCTCCCAGTCCAGTTCGGCCTCGGTGAGGACCTGCTCGATGATCGACGCCGAATCAGCCATGCAGCGAGCGTACGCGACGCCTGTGGGCCTGCATCGCGGCCGTGTAGACGTCCCCCGTGGCGGCGGCCGAGGCGTCCCAGCCGAAGCGCTGCGCGTGCCGGGCCGCCGACGCGCCCATCCGGGCGGTGAGGGTCTCGTTGTCGGCGAAATCGCGCAGCACGCGCGCGTAGGCGGCCGGATCATGGCCCTGTACGAGGAATCCCGTACGTCCGTCGTCGACCGCCACCGGGAGGCCGCCCACCGCTGCCGCCAGCACCGGCGTGCCCGCCGCCTGGGCCTCGATGGCGACCAGGCCGAACGACTCGCTGTAGGACGGCATGACGAGGACGGAGGCCGCCCGGAACCAGTCCGCCAGCTGTTCCTGGCCCACGGGCGGGCGGAAGCGCACGACGTCGGCGATGCCCAGGCGGGCGGCGAGCTTCTGCAGGCCCTCCGGCTTGGCCAGGCCGCTGCCGCTGGGGCCGCCGACTATCGGGACGACGATGTTGGCGCGCAGCTCGGGGCGCTCGTCCAGGAGGACGGCGACCGCGCGGAGCAGCACGTCGGGGGCCTTCAGGGGCTGGATGCGGCCCGCGAAGAGGGGGATCAGGGCGTCCTGCGGGAGGCCCAGGCGGGCGCGGGCGGCGGCGCGGCCGTCGGCCGGGCAGAAACGGTCGAGGTTGACACCCGGGTGGACGACGGCGACCCGGCCGGGGTCGGCGTCGTAGTGCCGTACGAGTTCGCCGGCCTCTTCGGCGGTGTTGGCGATGAGACGGTCGGCGGCGGCCACGACCTGCATCTCGCCGATCACGCGGGCGACGGGCTCGGGGTTGTCGCCGGTGGCCAGGGCGGCGTTCTTGACCTTGGCCATGGTGTGCATGGCGTGCACCAGGGGGGTGCCCCAGCGCTGGGCGGCCAGCCAGCCGACGTGGCCGGAGAGCCAGTAGTGCGAGTGCACGAGGTCGTAGTGGCCGGGGCGGTGGCCGGCCCAGGCCTGCATGACGCCGTGCGTGAAGGCGCACAGCTGGGCCGGCAGGTCCTCCTTGGGGAGGCCTTCGTAGGGGCCCGCGTCGATGTGGCGCACGAGGACGCCGGGGGCCAGCTCGACGGACGGGGGGAGGGCGGCCGTGGTGGCCCGGGTGAAGATCTCGACCTCGATGTTGATCGCGGCGAGGCGCTGCGCGAGCTCGACGATGTAGACGTTCATACCGCCGGCGTCGCCCGTGCCGGGCTGGTGGAGCGGGGAGGTGTGCACGGACAGCATGGCCACCCGGCGGGGCCTGCGGCGGCGGCCCAGCAGGCCGATGTACTGGCTCACGTGGCGTTCCTCCTTCTCGGCCCGACCTTCGCGGCTCTTCGCGGTTTGGCTCTCGGCACAGCTCCGAAGGGTCAACGCCAGGAGGAGGCGGCCCATTTCCTCTTTGCCCAATCATTACCGTTTTCCGCTCAACCGTTCGATACGGCGCCGCCCCTTACCCTCGTACGCATGGCTGCTCCCCGCGCATCGAATCGCCCTCTGGGAACGGTGACGCGCGGGACGACCAACCCCAACCGGCTGCGCCGTATGGACCGCTGGATCGCGGCCACGCACGGCGCCGCCCTGCGCCACGTCCCCTCCCCCGTCGCGGTCGACCTCGGGTACGGGGCCGCGCCCTGGACCGCCGTCGAGCTGCTCGCCCGGCTGCGTACCGTGGCGCCACGCGCACGCGTGGTGGGCGTCGAGATCGAGCCCGCCCGGGTCGCGGCGGCGAAACCGTACGAGCGCGAGGGGCTCGCCTTCCGGCACGGCGGCTTCGAGGTCCCGGTGCCGGAGCGGCCGGCGCTGATCCGCGCGGCGAACGTGCTGCGGCAGTACGACGAGGCCGAGGTCGCCGGGGTCTGGGCGCGGCTGTGCGCCCGGCTCGCACCGGCCACGGAGGGCTTCGGGGGCGCCTTCGGAGGCGGGCTGCTCGTCGAGGGGACGTGCGACGAGATCGGGCGCCGGCATGTGTGGGTCGCCCTGGGGCCGGAGGGGCCGCGCACGGTCACCTTCGCGGCGCGGCTCGGTTCCCTGGACCGCCCCTCCGACCTCGCCGAGCGCCTCCCGAAGGCCCTCATCCACCGGAACGTCCCCGGTGAACCGGTGCACGCCTTCCTGCGCGACTTCGACCGCGCCTGGGCCGCCGCGGCGCCTTACGCCTCGTACGGGGCCCGCCAGCGCTGGATCCGGGCGGTACGGGACCTGACGGCCGACTGGCCGGTGACGGACGGGCCGGCGCGGTGGCGGCAGGGAGAAGTGACCGTGGCGTGGGGGGCCTTGGCGCCTCGGCGCTGATTTGCCCGGTGCCTCGAATTGCTCACGGTTCGAGGGCAACGATCTCCGTACGCCGTTCGTCACACATGCGGGGACAGGGAAAGAGCAGGCAACCTGCGGGATGTCTGTTGCTTTTTGCGGTGACATGGCACGATCCCCCGGGCGCCGTAAGTTACTGACGATTAATCAAATGGGCGAAAAGGTACGGGGGTACGGGGAATGGGAGTTGGCAAGCGGAGTCTGGTCGCGACAGCCGTGGGACTGGTCTGCGCGGTCACCGTCCTCGGCGGCGCGGGCGCCGCGTTCGCGAGCCCGGCACCGACCCCGACGGCCACCCCGACGCCCGCACCGACCCCGAGCGTGACGCTGCCGCCGAACAAGGACCTGGAAGCCGTACACAAGAGGCTGGAGAAGCTCTACCACGACGCGGCGGTCGCCACCGACGCCTACAACGCGGCGGAGGAGCAGACCGAGCGGCAGTCCGCCGAGCTGGTCGCGCTGGCCCGGGAGATCGTCAAGGGGCAGGAACGGCTGGCCGAGCTGAAGGACCGCGCGGGCGCCGCGGCGCGCGCCCAGTACCGCTCGGGAGGCCTGCCGCCGGCGGCGCGGCTGTGGCTCAGTGACGATCCGCAGGCGTGGCTGGAGGGGGTCAGCCGGATCCGGCAGGGCGAGAAGGCGACCACGGGCCTGCTCGCCGAACTGACGCGCACCCAGCAGGACCTGGAGCTGTACGCGCGGGACGCCTCGGCCCAGTGGAAGAAGCTGGAGACGAGCCGGAAGGCCAAAGCCGCCGCCCAGAAGCAGATCAAGCAGCAGATCGCGGCGGCCGAGAACCTGGAGTCCCAGCTTCAGAAGGAGGAGAAGGAACGCCTCGCGGAGCTGGAGCGCGAGGCCGCCGCCAGGGCGCAGACGTCCTGGCTCGACTCCGGCGTCCTTGACCACGTCGACGGCAGCGACACCGGCGCGACGGCACAGGGCGAGAAGGCCGTGCGGTTCGCGACGGCGCAGACGGGCAAGCCGTACGAGTGGGGCGCCGAGGGCCCCGGCACATACGACTGCTCGGGCCTGACCTCGGCGGCCTGGGCGGCGGCCGGGGTCCCCATCCCGCGCACCTCGCAGCAGCAGTGGGAGCAGCTTCCGCACGTCGACATCGAGGACATGCGCCCCGGCGACCTGATCGTCTACTTCGACGACGCGAGCCACATCGCGATGTACGTGGGCGACGGCAAGATGGTGCACGCCCCGCGGCCCGGGCGGACGGTGACGATCGCGGGGGCGGGGTCGATGAAGATACTCGGGGTGGTCCGACCGGGCACGTGAACCCGGAGGCCATCTCGGACAATTCACCACATACGGCAGCTTTCACGCCGTACGGAACATCCCGCACCGCCCGTGACCCGTCCCACGTGACCCACCGCACCCGCCGGCACCGCCCAACCCTCTGGTGGACGTGACATTCGTCATCCCCGGGCGAGCAACCCCGTGTCCAAGTGCGTTACGGAGCACGGCATATGACACCGGCGCCACCCGGTCGACGCGCCGCCAACCATTCCGCTGCGGGCCTGTCAACCGCTATGGTCCCGGTCGGTGGATCGAGACCCCTCGCCCATCGTGCCCTCGGGGGGAGGGAAGGAACCCACGACGATGCCCGTACCCGTACCGCGGCAGAGAGCGGTCCCGGCCCTGGAGAACGGTCAGGCGCCGGCCCGCGCCATGCCCGGAGCGACCTCCACAGGCACCCCCGGACCGGGCGGCCCCTCCGTCACCGCCCCCGGCACACATCTGACCCTCCTGCTGATCCAGGACGACCCCGGTGGCTCGCCCGTGGTGCCCGAGCTGCTCGACGCGACGGGCAAGCCGATCCGCGTCCGCACGGCACGCAACCTCACCGAGGCCGAGCGGCTGCTCACCGACGACGTCCACTGCATCCTGCTGGACCTCGCCCTGCCCGCGCCCCACCACACCGAGGACGGCAACGACGACGAGCTGGCGGTGCTGAAGCACGTACTGCGGCTCGCGCCCCGGCACGCCGTCCTCGCGCTCACCGCCTCCGGCGACGCCGAGCGCGGTGCGGAGGCGGTCCGCGTCGGCGCCCAGGACTACCTCTTCCGCGACGAGCTGGACGGCCGGCTGCTGAGCCGCGCGATCCGCTACGCCGTGGAGAGAAAACGCTCCGACCGAGCCGAACGCCGGCTCACCGAGTCCCGGCTGCGGGCCCAGGAGAACGCCCGCCTGGAACGCGGCCTGCTCCCCACCCCGCTCCTCGACGGCTCCTCGCTGCGCTTCGCCGCCCGCTACCGCCCCGGCCGCTCCCGCGCCCTGCTCGGCGGCGACTTCTACGACACGGTGCGTACGCCCGACGGCACGGTCCACGTGATGATCGGCGACGTGTGCGGGCACGGCCCCGACGAGGCGGCGCTCGGTGTGGAACTGCGCATCGCGTGGCGCGCGCTGACCCTGGCGGGCCTGTGCGGTGACGCGCTGCTGGGCACGCTGCAGCAGGTCCTCGAACACGAACGCGAGAGCGACGAGATCTTCGCGACGCTCTGCACGGTCGACATCTCGCCGGACGGCCGCAGCGCGGGCCTGTGCCTGGCCGGCCATCCGGCTCCGCTGCTGGTCCGCCCGGCGCCCGCGACCTCCGGGCTCGCCGACTCTCCGGCCATCGCGGAACTGCTGCCCTACGACAACAACGGCCCGGCGCTGGGACTGCTGCCGGGGGCCCGCTGGCCTCGTACGCAGGTGCGACTGGGGGCCGAGTGGACGCTGATGCTCTACACGGACGGTCTGATCGAGGGCCGTATCGGCACGGGCCGGGAACGGCTGGGCCAGGACGGCATGGTGGCGATGATCCGCCGCCAGCTGGCACAGGGCCTGCGCGGCGAGAACCTGCTGCGAGCGGCCGTGAGCGAGGTCCGCGAGCTGAACGGCGGCGAGCTGACGGACGACCTGGCGGTGCTGCTGCTGGACCGCCTGGCGTAGCCCGTTCGGTGCGGGCGAGCCGGTAGGACGGGTCGATGAGGCGGGGACGAGGTGGGCGCGGGGGCGGGGGCGGGGGCGGGTCCGTCGGTCAGCGACCGCCGTTGTAGGGCCCGTACGGCCCGTCGCTGCTGGAGCCGCCGCCTCTGCGGCTGCGTCCGCCGCCCGGGAGACCGCGCAGGGCCGGTCGTACGTCGACCATGTACACGATCGTCGCGACCAGGCCGATGATCGGCAGGAACGACAGGATCCCGAAGATCAGGCTCACCACGAAGGCGAGTCCGAGAACGACCAGCCAGAACGGCTTGGTCTTCTTGTCCGCCGCCCGATAGGCGTCCTCGCGGCGCACCGCGGCGTCGAAGAGCGCGAAGCCACTGAAAAGGGTAAAGGCCGTGCTCAACAGCCACATGAACCCGTTGAACCCCTGCATCAGCACTACGTCCACCACCAAGCTCGGTCAGTTCGTATGTGCGGTCACCGTACCCGCAACCGCAAACCCGCTACCCGCCGAACGGGTCGGACACTCCTGGAGTGCCCGACCCGTCCTCGTACCCGAAGTTTCACTCGTTCGGCTCTGCCTACTTGGTCGGCGGAGTCGTCTTCTTGGCGGCGGGCTTGCGGGCCGGGGCCTTCTTGGCGGCGGGCTTACCGGCCGGGGCAGACGCGATCTTGGCCTCGGCGGGAGTCGGGACAGGGGCCGCGGCCGGGGCGGGCACCTTCTCCTCGGTCGCCACCTTGACCTCGGCCGGCTCGGAGTTCGGCTCGACGGCGATGGCCAGTTCCTCGATCTCCTCGGCGGCCTCGCCACGCCAGGTCTTCACGGCCTGCTCGCCGTGCTCGGCGACCTTCTCGTACGTCTCGCGCGCCTTCACGGCGTACTCGGCGGCGACGCCGACACCGCGCAGGGCGAGGTCCGTGGCGCTCTCACCGAGCTTCTTCAGGTCGGCGTCGATGGTGGAGCCGAGCTTCTTGAAGTCGCCGTCCAGCGTGTTGATGAACTCGCCGACCTTGGTCTGGATGGTCTCCTGTGCCTCCTTGGCACGGCCGGCGGCCTTCTCCTGCGCCTCCTTGGCGCGAGCGGCGGCCTTCTCCTGAACCGCCTTCGGGTCGGTGCCGCGTACCGCCTCGATCCGGGCGGGCGCCTCGGCGCGCAGCTGCTCGACCAGACCGGGGACCTTCTTGGCCTGCTGAAGGGCGAGGTCGGCGGTGCCGGCGGCGAAGTAGAACGGCGTGGGGTCGCTGAAGGTCTTGCGGAGGTCGTCGGTGATGGCCATGGTGATGGTCCTCCCGGGTTGCTTCGAACTGAGGGTTTGGGGGTTCCGTGAACGTCGGGCCGGTCTCGTCCGGTGTGACCGGAGCGTCTGGTGCGTCAACTGGCCGTCTGCTGCGGGTCGGCATCACTGCCGGTGCCTATGTCTGTAGCTGTATCTGTAGCTGTATCTGTAGCTGTGCCTGTGTCCGTGCCTGTGTCCGTGCCTCTGCCCGTATCGCTGCCCGTATCGCTGTGGGCGCCGCCCGGAACGTCCGGCACAGGGACGTCCGTAGAGGCGGAAGCGCTGCCGGGATCGGCGAACTCGGCTATCTCGAACCCGTTCTCCTTGCGGAAGGACTCGTAGATCTGCAGCAGCACCTGCTTCTGCCGTTCACTGAGCGTGGGATCGGCGAGGATGGCGGCACGCGTCTCCACCTCGTCCCGGTCCCGCTCGGCATCGAGGATCCCGGCCCGCACGTACAGCGTCTCGGCGGAGATCCGCAGCGCCTTGGCGACCTGCTGCAACACCTCCGCGCTCGGCTTGCGCAGCCCGCGCTCGATCTGGCTCAGATACGGATTGGACACCCCGGCGGCATCGGCGAGCTGCCTGAGGGACAGCTGCGCGGTGCGCCGCTGGTCGCGCAGGTACTCACCAAGATTGCCGACGTTGAGTGTTGCCATGCGTCCACCTTGCCGCACTCTTGCTAACTATTGCAAGCGCCTGCTTGCAAAAGTGCGCTACGCCACTGCCGTACTCCCGGTGCTCAACCGACCGCAGGTGTCCGTTCTCGGTAGGTGTGGCGAGCTGTTGGTGCTGGGGCTCGCGCGCCTGGCGGTCAGGATGGTTGGACCTGGTCGAAGAGGGCGAGGGCTTCGGTGGGGTCCGGGCTCACCAGGCGTTCCAGACCGGCCGTCGTGATCTTCGCCCAGGTGCCGGCCCGTGCCCACATCCGTTCCTCGAAGGCGCGGACCGCGTCGTCCAGGTCTCCGGGGCCGGTGGCGATGGACTCGGCGAGTTCGGCGCCGTCCAGCATCGCGAGGTTCGCGCCCGCCCCCAACGGGGGCATCAGATGGGCGGCGTCACCCAGGAGCGTCACCCCGGAGACGTGGGTCCAGGTGTGGGTCACGGGCAGGACGTGGAGGGGGCGGTGGACGAAAGCGGTGCCGTGGCGGAGGAGGTCGAGGACGGGAGCGGCCCAGCCGTCGAACAGAGCCAGCAGGCTCGATCGCACGGCCTCGGCGTCGGCCAGGTCCAGGTTCGTGTGCCAGTCCAGCGGCGCGCGGAATTTGGTGTACACCTTCACGTGGCCGCCGCTGTTGCGCTGGGCGACAAGGCTTCGGTTCACGCCGTACACAGCCACGGAGCCGTCGCCGATCAACCGGGCGAGGTCGGGGTGGCGCGTGTCGACGTCGTCGAGGGAGGTCTCGACCGAGGTGACGCCGGTGTAGTGCGGCGTCGCCGGTGAGACCGCCGGGCGGGTCCGGGACCAGGCGCCGTCCGCGCCGACCACGAGGTCGAACGTCTCCTGACGCCCGTCCGCGAAATGGACCAGGACGCCGTCCCGGGTGCCCGGCACCACCTGCGTCACACCCCGGCCCCACTGGACGTCGAGAGGGCCGATCAGCAGGTCACGCAGTTGCCTGCGGTCGATCTCGGGATTGGCCAGGTCATCTGGACCGGGTCGCCAGTCACGCAGGACGGTCCCTGCCGTGTCCAGGATGCGCATGGCCTGCCCCTCGGGACGCGAGAGCGCCTGGAATTCCGCCAGCAGCCCCGCCTTGTCCAGCGCGAGCTGGCCCAGCCCTTTGTGCAGGTCCAGCGTGCCGCCCGGGGGGCGGGCGTCCGGGGCGGGATCGCGTTCCAGGACGGCGACGGGGTAACCATGGCGGTGCAGGACACGGGCGAAGGTAAGTCCGGCCGGGCCACTGCCGACCACGGCGATGCGATGTCTCATGTCGATACACTGTATTTTCTCAGTACGATGTATAGCAACAGTACGATGTGGCCATGACTGTGTGGGACCGGCCGGAGCCGCCGACGCGCCCCGTGCCGCTCGACCGGGAGCGGATCGTCGCCGCCGCCATCGCGCTGGCCGACGAGGGCGGGCTGGAGGCGGTGTCGTTGCGCAAGGTCGCCGGTCGCCTGGACGCCGGCCCGATGCGGCTGTACGGATACATCTCCACCAAGGAGGAGCTGTTCGACCTCATGATGGACGAGGTCCACGCCGAGATGCTCCCCGAGGAGCAGCCCGGTGACTGGCGGGAGGCGCTGCGCGTCGTCGCCCACCTCACCAGGCAGGCCGCTCTCCGTCACGAATGGCTGGCCGATCTGCTCGGCGGCCGACCGACCCTGGGCCCGAACGGCCTCGCCGTGACCGAGGCCAAGCTGGCCGCCCTCGACGGTCTCGCCGACGTCGACACCGTCATGCGCGCCGTGGAGACCGTCAGCGCCTACGTCACCGGCGCGATCAGGCGCGAGATCGCGAACCTGCGGGCCGAGCGCGCCACGGGCCTGTCCAAGCGCGACTGGCAGCGCGCCTCCGGGCCGCATGTGACGAGAATGCTGGCCACGGGCCGCTTCCCGGCGCTGGCCAAGGCCGTGTACGACGGCACGCACGTGGACGCCGAGACATCCTTCACGACCGGCCTGGACTGGGTCCTCGACGCCGTGGCCGCCAGACTCGCCCGGCCGCCGGCGTGACGCTCAGCTCCCGCCGAACGTGAGCGAGGCCGGGGTCGGTGTCCGGGACCGCAGGCAGTGCTTCTCCCGACGCGGGTGTGCGGGCGGTCAGGGCCTGAGGATCCGGTCCTGTTCCACCGGAGGCGTGCCGTCGTGCCACGGCAAGGCCTTGCCGAAGCGGACCAGCTCGCCGTAGAGGGCGGGATCGACGTGCTCGGTGAAGACCGGGTCGAGTACGGCTCCGGCGGCCCGGGCCGGTGACTGGGCCTGAATACGGGGCGGTCAGGCGGAGCTGCCGCTGGTCGTGTGGCTGGGGTCGGCGGCCCAGGACGCGAGCATGCGCAGGCTGTCGTGGGTGGACGTGCCGGATTCGGCGGTCCAGACGATGATCTGCAGGTCGGGGTCGGCGGTCCAGGTGACGGCGTTCCAGTCGAGGTGCAGGTCCCCGACGACGGGGTGGCGCAGGTGCTTGGCCCCCGTGTCCCGGACGGCGACGTTGTGGGCACCCCACCACCGCCGGAACTGGGCGTCCCGTACCGAGAGTTCGCCCACCAGCGTGGTGAGCTGCGCGTCCCCGGGGTTGTTGGCGTTGTGCATCCGCAGCTGGGCGATGGCCAGCCGGGTGACGCCCTCCCAGTCCGCGTACAGCTCGCGCATCGCGGGATCGGTGATGAGGAGCCTGACGTAGTAGCGCTGCTTCTCCGGGATCTTTCCGAAGTCGGTGATCAGGGCGGCGCCCATGGAGTTCCAGGCGACGATCTCGGTGCGCGGTCCGATCACGAAGGCGGGGGTGTGCGCCATGTCGTCGAGCATGCGCTGCAACTGCGGCTGGGCCTTGAGGCGCGGCTGCCGACGGGGAGGGCGGAAGTCGTCCCTGGCGGCGAGCTCGTAGAGGTAGGCGCGCTGGTCGTCATCGAGGCGCAGCACCCGGGCCAGGGAGTCCAGCACGGACGGGGAGGGCTGGATACGGCCCTGTTCGAGGCGGGCGTAGTAGTCGGTGCTGATGGCCGCCAGTACGGCGATCTCCTCGCGTCGCAGTCCCGAGACGCGACGTGAGCCACCGCCGGGCAGGCCGACGGCGGCCGGGGCGAGCTCGGCACGGCGCGCCTTGAGGAATTCTCCCAGATCGTGACGATGAGGATCGCGGTTCATGCCATCACCCTGACATCGGAAGAGCGGCGTTGTCAGGGGGAGAGATCTGTCCCTGGAAGCGCTCACCGTCGATGACGCGCGGTCCGTCCGCCGTCGCCCACGGGTTCAGCGGACGCGGCTCCACTTCCCGTGGAGCTGGACGAACCCGCCTCCGATGACGGAGCTGGCCATGCAGGTGCCCTCGGTGTAGTCCTCGATGTGAGTGACGTGGTCACCGGCGTCGGGCTCGGTCCAGCGCACGACGTACAGGCCGTCGCGGAGGCGGCTGGTGGTGTACTCCATCGTCTGCTTCCGGCCCTTGATGGCACCGCCCGTCACCTCGAAGCTGACCTGGGTCGCCGAGTCGAAGGTGATCTCCACCGTGAAGTGGCCGAGCGGCGTGTCCGGGCCGAGGTCCGCCAGCCAGGTCTGTCCCACGCTGGGGAGGGTCGCGTTGCTGTCCATCTGTACTACCTCTTTCTTTGGGCGCCTCGACGACTCCCTGGGCGAACGGGACGGCCGAGGCGGGGTTCCGGCCGGTGACGAGAGTGCGGTCGACTTCGAGGTGGGGGCGAAGGTCTCCTCGCGTTTGCGGTGGTCCGCGCCCTCGTGCGAGGCGAGACGGTCCTGCAGCGGCCACCTCGCCCGGCCGACGGGGCCGTTCTGGATCTCCTCGGAGTTGGACAGTCCGGTCCGGTGGCGGGCCGGTCGCTCAGCGAGCTGCCGGCCTCCGGGTTGCCGGACAGGTCCTCCATCGGGCCTCAGATGCCGCGGACGAACACGGCGTCGTGGTCGTCGACGCGGACGTCCTCGATGCGGACGGGGTTCGCCGGCTTTGTCGCCTCGCGCAGGGCGGTCTCCAACTGCTCGGCGCCCTCGGTGCCGCCGTTGAAGCCGCGGTCAGACCGAGAGCGTCGGCGGTGGGCGATACGCCACCCGGGGTGGCCGCGCCGATCTCGTACCTGGCCTCCTTGAAGCACCGTACGGACCGATGGCCTCCTCGGCCTCCCTGGGGTGGGTGCGGGCGGTCAGCTGGTCGCGGCCTGCTGGACGACGTGGCTGTCGGCGGCCTGGACCAGGTGGGTGAGCCTGCCGTCGGTGACCGTCCACAAGTGGATGAACCGCGCGTCCGACTCCTGGCCGGACGTGGACACGGCGTGGTAATGGCCGCGCGCGAAGACGTGCTCACCGGCGTCGTAGAACTCCTCGGCCACCGCGCCGAAGGAGGCGAAGCGGGGCGCGAGCCGGCCGAAGAAGTCGCCGCCGACGCTGGCCCAGGTCTTGTAGACCCCGCCATAGGGAAAGCCGGGAGTGATGTCCCAGACGATATTGGGGTCGATGACCTCGGCGACCACGTCCGGGGCCATGCCGGAGTCGTACAGACGGCGGACGAGGGCGAGGTTCGGGGAATCGGACATGAGAGTGCTCCTGGATGATCCGACGATGCGGGAGAGGGTCTGTGTCAGGCGGTCGCGAGGGCGGCACGGCCGGCGCTGAAGAACGCGGTCTGCCGCGCGACGCGGGCACCGAGGCCCTCGGCGGTGACGATGTCCGACTTGTGGACCGCCTCCGGTCCGGCGTCGACCGGGGTCTGCGCGCCCGCGCCGACGAAGTAGCCCAGCCGGTTGACGTCGTCCTCGCTGCCCTCCGTGGAGGCCCAGCCCGGCTGTACGCCGAGGCTGACCCAGTGCATGCCGTGCTGGGCGGCCATGGTGAAGAAGTAGCCCAGGGTCGAGGACTTGTCGCCGTTCTTGGCGCCGGAGTTGGTGAACCCGGCGGCGATCTTGTCCGCCCAGGTCTGGGTGTACCAGCGCTTGCTGCTCGCCTCGGCGAAGGTGTGGAAGGCGGCGGACGCGGTGCCCATGTAGGTGGGGGCACCGAAGATGATCGCGTCCGCGGCGTCCAGCTGGGCCCACTGCTCCTCGGTGATCACGTCCACGGAGATGGAGATCACCTCGG
Source organism: Streptomyces kryoterrae (assembly GCF_054072135.1). NCBI lineage: Bacteria > Bacillati > Actinomycetota > Actinomycetes > Kitasatosporales > Streptomycetaceae > Streptomyces > Streptomyces kryoterrae. Next base: position 4,743,586 of record NZ_CM133358.1, read on the forward strand.
CCCCGGCTGCCGCGGCACCACGCGCCACTGCCTCGGCGATGACAGCGGTGTGCCCGTATCCGGAGTGGAACGCGACGGCGACCGTGGGGCCGGTGAAGGGGGAAGACATGGCGGGAATTTCTCCTCGAAAAGAATTGCGCGAATCCTGCTCCGGAAGCTTGGCACGCAATTCAGTGGCGAGGGTAGGAAGGATTTGTCCCTGGTTGGGATTCGTTCCTGGTGGGGGAGAAACCGCAGGGCATTCCTTGATGGAATTCCCGCGTTCGCCGACGAGGACGGAATGCCCGTCGTCACTCCGTCCCGACCGCCGGCCCGAACCACCTGGCCAACGTGACGGCCAGATCCCCCTGGTCCTCACCGACCCAGGCCACGTACCCGTCCGGCCGCAGGAGTGCCGCGGGTACGTCGAGTTCGGCCAGTTCCTCCGAGTCGTCGACGACATGGTCGACGCGGTCCGCCCAGCCTGCCGTCGAGAGGCGGCCGGTCCGGTCGAGGAGGAGGCCCCGGCCGGCGTGCGTCAGTTCGTAGAGGCGGCCCTGTTTCAGCGTCAGGTCCCGCATGCGCCGGCCGAGCAGGGCGTGGCCCTCGCCGAAGTCGTAGCGGACGCCGATGGCGGTGAGCTTCTCGATCAGATACCGGTTGACGTCCTCGAAGTCCATCAGCTGCGACAGCAGTCGGCGTACGGACTGGGCGCCCGGATCGGTGGACATCAGATGCGTCTGCGCGCGGGTGCTGTCCAGTACGTCGGCGGCCACCTGGTGCCGTTCGGTGTGGTAGCTGTCCAGCAGCCCCTCAGGTGCCTGGCCGGCGATCTCGGCGGCCAGTTTCCAGCCGAGGTTGAACGCGTCCTGGATGCCGAGGTTGAGCCCCTGCCCGCCGACCGGCGGATGGACGTGCGCCGCGTCGCCGGCCAGAAGGACCCGGCCGACGCGGTAGCGCTCGGCCTGCCGGGTGGCGTCGCCGAAGCGGGAGAGCCAGCGCGGGGAGTGCACGCCGAAGTCGGTACCGGCGTACGCCCGCAACTGCCGCTTGACCTCGTCGAGGGTCGGGGCCGAGCGGTCCCCGGTCACCCCGTCGGCGGGCACGACGACGCGGTACACCCCGTCGCCCCCCATGGGCCCGAGGCCGAACCACTTCTGCGTCTTGCGGACCTCCGCCACCACGGCGGCCACCGTCTCCTGCTCGACGCCCACCTTCATCTCGCCCAGCAGCGCCTGGAGCCGGGTGGGCTCGCCGGGGAAACCGACGCCCAGCAGTTTGCGTACGGTGCTCCGGCCGCCGTCGCAGCCGACGAGGTAGCGCGAGCGAAGCGTCGTGCCGTCGGCGAGTTCCGCGGTCACGCCCCCCTCGTCCTGGCTCAGCCCGACCAGCTCGCAGGAGCGCCTGACCTCGGCGCCGAGCCCGGTGGCGTGCTCGTACAGCAGACGGTCGGTGACGGTCTGCGGGATGCCGAGTACGTACGGATGCGCGGTGTCCAGCCGGGCGGGCGCGGGCTTGTCCATGGCGGCGAAGAAACCGCCGGCGACCGGGTGCTGTTTTCCGTGCGCGAGGAACCGCTCCAGCAGGCCGCGCTGGTCCATCACCTCGATGCTGCGGACATGCAGGCCGAGCGAGCGGACGACCGGGGTGGGTTCCGCGTCCCGCTCCAGCACGAGCACGCGTACGCCGTGCAGCCGCAGCTCGGCGGCCAGCATCAGGCCGGTCGGTCCGCCGCCGACCACGGTCACGTCCCCGTCCACGTCCACGTCCACGTCCATCATGAAAACCCCCATTTCGGCAGCCTCGATTGCCATGATCCCCGCGATTTCCGCAGGTCCGGGCTGCCTCGGCCGACGATTCTGCGGCATGACCGGGGTCTTGCCGCAAGCCCCCCTGTGCGCTATAGCTTGAGAGTGGAGGGGAGTGGATGTTTTCCGCCCTCCGAGCGACTCCGAGCGCTCGCGCAGACCCGGACCGGTCCCGCGACCCGGTGGTACCTTCGCTGAATGGACCCGCAGGAGCTCGCCAACCTCGCGCATCTGCGCCGGGCCCGGGATCTGATCGACCGGGAGTACGCACGTCCGCTCGACGTTCCGACGATGGCCAGGCACGCGCTGATGTCGCCGGCGCACTTCTCACGGCGGTTCCGGGCGGCCTATGGCGAGACGCCGTACAGCTATCTCATGACCCGCCGTATCGAGCGGGCGATGACGCTGCTCCGCGCCGGCATGAGCGTGACCGACGCCTGTATGACCGTCGGCTGTACGTCGCTGGGCTCGTTCAGCTCACGGTTCACCGAGGTCGTCGGGGAGACGCCGAGCGCGTACCGAGGCCGGGAACACGACGCGGTGACGGCGATGCCCGCCTGTGTGGCGAAGGTGACCACCCGGCCGAGCAGAAACGCGCCGGGCCCGGACGTCCCGGGCGCGGGCGCTCCGCGCGCGGAGGCTTCGGCCACCGGCACACCGGTCACCAGCACACCGGCCGGGGACATCGGGACCGTACCGAGCAGGATTCGAGAAGCGGGCCGTACGGCCGCCGCCTAGCGTTGACGGCATGGACATCGCACTCCAGTACTGCCACATCACCGTCAACGACCCCGACGAGGCGCTCGCCTTCTACCGCGACGCACTCGGCTTCGAGGTCCGCAACGACGTCGCGTCCGGCGACCACCGCTGGGTCACCCTCGGCAGCCCCGCGCAGCCGGACCTCGAACTCGTCCTCTCCGAACCCCACGCGGGCCGCTCCGCGGCCGACGGCGACGCCCTGCAGGAACTGCTCACCAAGGGCGTCATGCCGATGTTCGTCTTCCGCACCGACGACCTCGACGCCATGTTCGAGAAGGTTCGGGCGTCCGGTGCCGAGGTGCTCCAGGAGCCCATGGACCAGGGCTGGGGCCCGCGCGACTGCGCGTTCCGCGACCCTTCGGGCAACCTGGTACGGATCTCGCAGAAGCCGAAGGGCTAGCCGGGCCCCGGGAGCGGCCCGCGTCAGCCAGTCTGTAGGAAACCGGACGAGACGGAGACCCGATGAGCAGCACCCCGAGGACGGACTCGCAGGCGGCCGACGCGCCGCACGGTGCCGACAGCCACGATCTGATCCGTGTGCACGGCGCGCGCGAGAACAACCTCAAGGACGTCAGTATCGAGCTGCCGAAGCGTCGGCTGACGGTGTTCACCGGTGTCTCCGGTTCGGGCAAGAGCTCGCTGGTGTTCGACACGATCGCCGCGGAGTCGCAGCGGCTGATCAACGAGACGTACAGCGCGTTCGTCCAGGGGTTCATGCCGACGCTGGCGCGGCCCGAGGTCGACGTACTCGAAGGGCTGACGACCGCGATCATCGTCGACCAGCAGCGACTCGGTGCCGACCCGCGTTCCACGGTCGGCACCGCCACCGACGCCAACGCGATGCTGCGGATCCTGTTCAGCCGGCTGGGGCAGCCGCACATCGGGCCGCCGAGCGCGTACTCCTTCAACACGGCCTCGGTCCGGGCGAGCGGTGGGATCACCGTCGAACGCGGTGCCGAGAAGACGAAGACGGTCAAGGCGACCTTCAACCGCACGGGCGGTATGTGTATCCGCTGCGAGGGCCGGGGCGCGGTCTCCGACATCGACCTCACCCAGCTCTACGACGACTCCAAGTCGATCGCCGAGGGCGCGTTCACCATCCCCGGCTGGAAGTCGGACAGCCAGTGGACCGTGCAGCTCTACGCCCAGTCGGGCTTCCTCGACCCGAACAAACCGATCCGCAGCTTCACCAAGAAGGAGATGCGGGACTTCCTCTACGGCGAGCCGACGAAGATCAAGGTCAACGGCGTCAACCTCACCTACGAGGGACTGATCCCCAAGATCCAGAAGTCGTTCCTGGCCAAGGACAAGGAGGCGCTGCAGCCGCACATCCGGGCGTTCGTGGAGCGGGCGGTCACCTTCGCCACCTGCCCCGACTGCGAGGGCACCCGGCTCAGCGAGGGGGCCAGGTCGTCGAAGATCAAGAAGATCAGCATCGGCGACGCCTGCTCGATGGAGATCCGGGACCTGGCCGAGTGGGTCCGCGGCCTCGACGACCCCTCGGTGGCGCCGCTGCTCACCGCGCTCCAGCACACGCTGGACTCGTTCGTGGAGATCGGCCTCGGCTACCTCGCGCTCGACCGCGCCTCGGGCACCCTGTCGGGCGGTGAGGCACAGCGCGTCAAGATGATCCGCCACCTCGGTTCCGCCCTCACCGACATCACGTACGTGTTCGACGAGCCGACGATCGGGCTGCACCCGCACGACATCCAGCGCATGAACGACCTGCTGCTGCGGCTGCGCGACAAGGGCAACACCGTGCTCGTCGTGGAACACAAGCCCGAGGTGATCGCGATCGCCGACCATGTCGTCGACCTCGGTCCCGGCGCGGGTACGGCGGGCGGCACCGTCTGCTTCGAGGGCACGGTCGAGGGCCTGCGGACCGGCGGTACGGTCACCGGCCGCCACTTCGACGACCGGGCGACCCTCAAGGCGCCCGAGACGGTTCGCAAGGCCACCGGCACGCTGCCCGTCCGCGGCGCGACGAGGCACAACCTCCAGGGCGTCGACGTCGACATCCCGCTCGGGGTGCTGTGCGTGGTGACCGGTGTCGCCGGGTCCGGCAAGAGCTCGCTCATCCACGGGTCGCTGGTCGAGACCCGGGGTGCCGTCGACGGGGGTGTGGTGTCGGTCGACCAGACGCCGATCCGTGGCTCCCGGCGGAGCAACCCGGCGACGTACTCCGGACTGCTCGACCCGATCCGTACGGCGTTCGCCAAGGCCAACGGGGTGAAGCCGGCCCTGTTCAGCGCCAACTCCGAGGGCGCCTGCCCCACCTGCAACGGCGCCGGTGTCATCTACACCGACCTGGCGATGATGGCCGGTGTGGCCACGACCTGCGAGGACTGTGAGGGGAAGCGGTTCCAGGCGGCGGTGCTCGAGTACCGGCTCGGCGGCCGGGACATCAGCGAGGTGCTCGCGATGTCGGTGACGGAGGCGGAGGAGTTCTTCGGCGCGGGCGAGGCGCGTACGCCGGCCGCGCACCGCGTCCTCGACCGGCTCGCGGACGTCGGTCTCGGCTACCTCAGCCTGGGCCAGCCCCTCACCACCCTGTCCGGCGGCGAACGCCAACGCCTCAAGCTGGCCACACACATGGGCGACAAGGGCGGCGTGTACGTCCTCGACGAGCCGACGACCGGCCTCCACCTCGCCGACGTCGAACACCTCCTCGGCCTGCTCGACCGGCTCGTCGACGCCGGCAAGTCGGTCATCGTCGTCGAGCACCACCAGGCGGTCATGGCCCACGCCGACTGGATCATCGACCTGGGCCCCGGCGCGGGCCACGACGGCGGCCGAATCGTCTTCGAGGGCACCCCGGCAGACCTGGTGGCGGCCCGCAGCACTCTCACGGGGGAGCACTTGGCGGCGTATGTGGGCACCTGAGCACGCCCCGCACCAACCGCGGCCCTACCCCTACGACCGGAGCCACTCCTCGACGACCGCGAAGTCCGCGTCCCGCAGCCCGTGGTGAGGGTCAACCCGGTGCAGCAGGGCCCGGCCCGGGTGGTGTTCGGCCACCCAGCGACGGTCGGCGTCGGTCACCTCGTCGTCGAGCCAGACGAAGGCCCGCCCGGCGGCTCGTTCGACGAGCGGGCGGGTCTTCCAGTGAACGCCGGGCAGGTCGTCGGGGTCCGGCTCCGGCCAGTTCACCACCGGGAGGGCCGGCAGGCCGAGCCACGGGGCGACGCACTCGTTCGCCTCGTCCATCCAGGTCGTGGCCCACACCAACTCGCAGGCCAGCGCGGCCAGTCGGGGACCGAGTGCGGGGTCGATCCGAGGCAGCAAGGGGTTCACCTCAGACTCCGGGAAGCGCAGTCGCCGGGCGGGACGGTACATCGGATAGCCGTCCGGATACTGCTCCCGGGTACCGCCGAACGGGATCAACGGTCCGTCGACATCCAGGAAGAGGAGCGGGAGAAGCGGAGGGAGCGGGGCGGGCCGGGGGTCCACCGGTTCGGGAGTCACCGCACCCCCGTTCAGAACGGCAACGCCCGCCCGTGCACGACCTCCAGCCGTGACACCGCCCGCGTCAGCACCACGTACAGCCGGTTCAGGCCCCGCCCGGTCGCCCCCTCCCCCTCCACGATCGACGCCGGTTCCACCACGACCACGTGGTCCCACTCCAGCCCCTTCACCGCCTTCGCCGACATCACCGCGACCCGCCCCCCGTCCACCGCCACCCCCGCCGTGTCCAACACCTCTCGTACCGCGGCCACTTCGCCCTCCGCCGCCACGACCCCCACCGACCCCTCCCCGTCCAGCGCCCGGCGCACCGCGGCCACCACCTCCCCGGCGATGTCGGTGGTCTCCACGACCCTCAACTCCCCGTCGCCGCGCAGGGATCGGGCGGGTGGCACCGGTACGTCCAGGCGGGCCAGCAGTCGGTTGGCGAAGGCGACCACCGTCCGCGGCACCCGGAACCCGGTGGTCAGCGGGATCACCGTGGCGTCCGGTCTGCCCAGGTGGGCCAGCAAGGGCCCCCACGCCCGCGCAGCCCACGGTGTGGTGCCCTGGGCCAGGTCACCCAGCACCGTCAGTGAGCCGTAGGGGACCCGGCGCGCGATCGCCCGGCACTCCATCGGGGAGAGGTCCTGCGCCTCGTCGATCACGACATGACCGTACCCCTCGGGGTGTTCGATCAGGCCGGCGACCTCGTCGAGGAGGACCAGGTCGGCGGCCGACCAGCGCGCCGACTTCCACGACCTCGGCGGACGCGCCCACCGCACCGCCCGCTGCTCGTCCGCCTCCAGCACTCCCTCGGCAGCCCGCGCCAACGCCCGCTCGTCGCCCAGGAGTTCGGCCACCACCTCCTCCGGACGCGCCCTCGGCCACACCGCCTCGACGTACGCCCCGACCGCCCGCGCCCGCTCGATCCGCCGCACCCAGGCGTTCGGCTGCGGCCCCGCCCGCCGTTCCGCCTCCCGCTGGATACGGCTGACGACCCGCGTCCGTACCCGCTCGCGCCCCACGGCGTACGGCGGCTCCTCGGCCCGTACGCCCGCCACGATCCGCGCCAGTTCCACCGCCGGGACCCGCCAGCGGTACGAATCGTCCGGCACCTCAAGGGAGTTGGCGTACCCCTCGACCACCACCCGCGCGTACAACGCCCGGCGCAGCACCTCCGCCATCCGCGCGTCGTGCTTCACGACGGCGGCCCGCTCGTCGTCCTCCGCGCGCACCGGATGGGCCGCGATCTCGTCCGTGACCGTCGACTGCCGTACGCCCGTCTCCCCGAGGGCGGGCAGGACCTCCGCGATGTACGAGAGGAACGTGCGGTTGGGCCCGAGGATCAACAGGCCGCCCCGCTGCACGCGTTGGGGGTACGTGTAGAGGAGGTAGGCGGCCCGGTGCAGCCCGACGGCCGTCTTGCCGGTGCCGGGGGCGCCCTGCACGCACACGGAGACGCCGAGGCCCGCCCGGACGAGGTCGTCCTGCTCGGGCTGGATCGTCGCGGCGATGTCCCGCATGGGCCCGACACGGGGTCGCGCGATCTCCCGTGCGACCAAGCCGTCCGCGCCGCCCGCCAACTCCCCCTCCCCCGAGCCGACTTCCGTCGGATGCTCGTCCAGGTGCTCGTCCAGGTGCTCGTCCTCCAGGCCGGTCAGGTCGGCGGAGTCGCCCCTGCTGCCGGGCGCCCAGCCGAACCGGCGGCGCACGGCCACACCCTGCGGATCGCGGGCGCTCGCCTGGTAGAAGGCCCGGGAGACGGGGGCGCGCCAGTCGACGACGAGGGGCGGGCGGGTCGGGTGCTCGCTGATCCGCAGGCGCCCGACGTGGTAGCTCGCGCCGCTGTGATCGCCGCCCCGGTCACCGCTGCCGAAGTCCAACCGGCCGAAGAACAGGGGCCCTGCGGGCAGTTCGCCGAGTTCCTTCGCCTTGCTGCGCAGCTGGTACCCGAGCACCTCCGCGTCCGCCCCGGAGGCGGAGACGTCCGCGCCGGTGACGACGTGTTCCCGGGCGCCGTCGATCATCGCGGCGAGGGCGGCACGACAGATGTCGTGATGAGCGCGCTCACGGCCCAGGGAGTCGCGGAGAAGGGCCTGGGCACGGGTGGGGTCGGGACCGGGTGGCGTCATTCCAGCAAGCATACCGAAATAACGCAACCGAGTTAAATATTTTACCCGGCGGTGTTCTCTTCCCTCGCCGGCCCGAGCCACCGCAGCCCCGCCGCCAACTGCCCGAACGCCCCCTCCGCCGCCGCGACCGCGTCCTCCCGTACCGCCTCCACGGTCTCCCCCGCCGCGATCCGCCGCCAGTTCTCCTGCGCCAGAATCCGCTGTACGGCGATGATCTGGCTGGCCGCGAGCCGGGCCGCCAGGGTGTCGCCGAGGGCGACGGCGAGTACGGCCTCCGAGCGCTGCTGGTACTCGTACGCCCGCGCGACCAGCGACGCCGTGCCGTAGAGCAGACGGTGGAAGGCGAGCACCTCGGGGGAGCCGTTGAGGCCGGTGACCGGGTCCTCGCGGCTCAGCCCGTCGAGGAAGTGCCGCCGCAGCGCGTCGAGCGGCGACGCCTCCGCCCCCGTACCCGCGACGGCCGCCCGCACCACCCGCGCCGCCTCGTCCTCGTGGTCCGCGAAGCGGTGCAGGACGAGGTCCTCCTTGGCCGGGAAGTACCGGAACAGCGTCGGCTTGGAGATCCCGGCCGCGGCGGCGACCTCGGCGACGGACACCGCGTCGAAGCCCTTCGCGAGGAAGAGCCCGATCGCGATGTCGGACACATTCTGGTATGTCTGCTGCTTCTTGCGCTCACGCAGCCCGGTTCCTGCCATGGGAGCGAGGGTACGCACTCCCCTGGCCCGCACGGACCCGCCAGCCGCCTCCGGCTATCGCAACGCGAGCGCCAGATACGGGTTCTCCGTGGAGCGGGCCGGCAGCCCCAGCGCGGCCATGGCCGACGCCAGAGTCATCGGGTACGAGTCGACCGCCCGGCGGACGTTCGGGGCGTCCAGACCGGCGCCGGTGACCAGGCGGTCCAGGTCGATGTAGGCGGACCGGACGACCTCGATGTCCCGGTACACCCGCCAGTCCTGTCGCCAGTTGTCGGTGTACCTCGGCGACAGCAGGCTTTCCCAGCGCCGGAACATCCGGTCCCGGATCTCCGACCGGGTCGGCGTGAGGTGCATGTGCCGCACCAGGTCGTAGAGCGGGTCGCCGACGACCGCCATCTCCCAGTCGATGATGGTCAGCACCAGCGGGTCGTCGCGCCGGACGAGGTTCCAGGGGTTCAGGTCACCGTGCAGCAGCGCCGGCTCGCGTTCGCTCACCACGTGCCGGCCCAGGATCTGCCGCAGCCGGTCGGCGTCGGGCAGGCCGAGAACCCTGGCCAGTTGCTGCGACTCCCTGGGCAGGTCCCGTACCAGAACGACGAGTTGGTCGCTCAGCCAGCCGTAGAAGTCGCCCTCGCCCGCCGCCGGGTCGAGTGCGCGGTAGTCCACGTCCGTCAGCGCGCACAGCTGGTCGACGAGTGCGTCCGCCTCGTGCGGCAGCAGGCCGTTCACCGGATGGCTCGGCGGCTGGTCGATGTCGCGCCGGCCCGCGTACGTGTGGACGGCGAAGGGTTCGTTCCGGTAGCCGGTGCCCAGGGCGAGGACCCTCGGCGCCGCCACCGCGACCGACGACTCGTCGATGGCCTGGAGCACCGCGTGCTCGCTGAGGAAGCTGGGCTCGCGGCGGCAGGCCTTCGGCACCTGGCGCCGTACCACCACGGGAAAGTCGACGCCCCCGACCCAGACCACCGAGTTGAGGTTCGCGGTCCCCTTGAACACACGGTTGGCCGGAGCCACACCCTCCGCGACCAGCGCGCGGTCCACATTGGCGCGGGAGAACTCGGGACGCTCCCGCACCCGCTCGTCCGGCGTCCAGTGGATGTCGTCCGCGCCCCACCCCCGGCCGCGTTTCCTCCCGTCCTCCCGAGACGCCTGCCAGCGGAAGAGGATGCGCTCGATCTCGTCCGTGCCCGGCACATGCCGGAGCCCGAGCGGCGCCGCCGCCGCCTCCAGGGCCCGGCTCACCGAGGCTGTCGCCTCGTCCAGGCTCTTCTGGTCGAACGTGTCCTCCAGGGACTGCGCGGCCCTCATGACGTCCGGGAAGACGGACTGCGCCCGCTCGAAGTCCACGTAGTGGCGCAGGTCCTTGCCCAGGCCCTTGACGGCGGCGGGGCGGACCAGCCGCATGGCATCCGCCCAGGCGTCGATCACGTCGTTCCACTGATGGGCGGGGTACTGCATGCGCACGAGGTGTGTCGCGAGGTCGTGCAGAGGGTCGCCGTAGGTCGCCAGTTCCCAGTCGACACAGATGAGGGGTGGGTCACCGTCGTAGGAAACGATCAGGTTGTCGCGGTGCAGGTCCGCGTGCAGCAGGCTGTAGGGCCGCCGCGTCATGGCCGGTACCCGTTCGGCCAACCGGGTGAGGGAGTCCTCCGGAATGCCGAGCGCCTTGAACAGGCCGCCGAAAGCCGGCCAGTTGCGCCGGCGGATCTGACGGTCGGCCAGCTGGACGAGCGCCCGCAGAAAGCCCTGACTGTCCGTGTGGTTGCGGGGCCAGACCTCGGGCAGGGGCGGCAGAGCCCTTCGGCGCACCTGGGTCATCTGGGCGAGCAGGTCGGCCAGCGCCTTCATGAGGAGGGTGTCGACGGGCTTGCCGTTTCCGCAGATGCTGGAGAGCGGTACGCCGTCCACATAGCTGTGGACGGTGAACCCGTCACCCTCCAGCAGGCACTTCGGCACATTCGGCAGCGCACCGTGTACGGCGTCGAGGATCCGTGCCTCGTCCCGCCAGGTACGGATCACCACAGGAAGCGCCGTCTCCCGCCGGATCCGGACAGTGACCGGCGTCCCGGCCGCCAGGCCCACCTTCTGTGCCAGGTCCTCCGTCAACGGCAGGACATAGTTCTGGTTGTGGAAGCCGTTGCTCGCCTTGCCCTTGAGCGTGGCCCTCAGCACGAACGCCTCGATGATGTCCGGCGAACCGCCGTCGGCGCGCTCCCCTGTCATGGAACGGGGAACTGAGGGTGCGCCCACTGGCTGCTCCGGGACTCGCGCGAGGATGGATGGTGCGGCAGAACGGTGTTCCCAGGTGATACTCCGCACGACTTGAGCGCCAACGGAGCGACACGACGGGTGGTCTGCCGCTCTGCTGCATCAAGTCGCCGAGGTTGGCCTGTTCGCCATCCATACGTATGTGCGCGAGGTGTTGCTCACACGGTGCGGGCATGCTAGCGCACGGCCCCGGACTCCTCGGACAGGAGGTTCCAGACCGACTCGAACCAGTTCTGCATGCTCTCGACGAAGGTGGAACCCGGTGAGTTCGGGTCGCCGTCCCGTACGTGGTGCGTCAGCGTGGCACCCAGGCCCAGGACGTCGAGGGCCTCGACCGTCTTCCGCCTGTCCACCACCACCGGCCGCCGGATCACCTCGTACATGCCGTGCAGCGCTTCCACACCATTGATCAGATAGAGCTTGAAGGTGGGGGTCAGCGGTGCGTAGCGGACCTCCAGGCCGATCTCCGGAACCAGCCCTTCGGCCGCCAGCTCCGCCAGTACTCCGCGCAGTGAATCGGTGTGACGGCCGGTGATGTCGCGGAGTCTGTTGCGCAGGAGCGGGTCGTCCTTCGCGTCGATTCCGCGCGGATAGGGCAGGGACTCCGTGTCGGACGGCAGGAGCATCCGCAGGGCGATGCGCTGCGGAACTATGACATGGGCCCTGATCCGTTCCGCCTGGAGACGGATGTGCGCGTCCAGGGTCTCCGAGGTCAACGTGTAGACGTCCAGGGTGACTTCGGGCTGTTCGAACGCCTCACTGATGAGCGGCCCCAGGGTCACCGCCTGGCGCGAGCGGCTGGCCTTGGGCGCCGTGGACTGGATGCGCTGCGTCTTGACGACCCGGGAGCCGCTGCCCTGCCGGGACTCGATCCAGCCCTCGTTGCGCAGCTCCCTCAGGACACGCTGCACGGTGTCCCGGGACACCCCGAACGCCTCGGCGAGGTCGCGCTGTGCGGGCATCAGCGAGCCCACCGGGTACAGCCCGTCCGCCATACGGTGGCGCAGCTCGTCGGCCACCCGGTCGAACTCCCTGCCGCCGCCGTCAGTGGCCTGCTGTCCTTCCCCATGTCCCACACCCCGACCGTACCGCTTCCGGTCCATTTCCAAACAGATTCCAGTCAACTGAACCATCAACTACCAAGCCGGTTAAGGGATCTAGCGGACCGGGCAGACCACATTCACGTCAACCAGTCCAATTGGACGGTGAGTTGACCGCTTCACGCAAAGTGGAAGGGGAGGGTGAGGAGAATGCTTCTGTTCCAAGTGGTCCTTGCACTGGGCGAGTTCCTGCTGGGACGACTGGCCCAGTCAAGACTCGGAGTGCTGGGCCTGCTGCTCCTGGCGGCGGTCGCCGTAGGCATCCGGGCACGCCACACCGGGCTGGCCGTCGGCGCGGCGGTGGTCTTCACCCTGCTGATGACTCAGGCCTGACCGCGCAGCAGCCTCAGTACGGGCTCCAGCGAGTCCACGACCACCTCGGCACCCGCGTCCCGCAGCAGCTTCTCCTTGTGTTCGTTACGCGCGTAGCCGAGGAACGGAACACCGGCCTCCCGTGCGGCGAGGTAGTCCGAAGGGGTGTCCCCGATCATGAGCGCGGACGACGGCGCCGCCCCCATCGCGTTCAGCGCGCGGTTGAGACAGTGCGGGTGGGGCTTGAGATGGCTCAGTTCCCGCGTGCGGCCGTAGACGTGCGGGGCGAAGCACGAGGTCAGCCCGCGGCTCGCCAGATACTGGCGGACCACCAGCGGGGAGTTGTTCGTGGCGACCGCGAGCCGGGCGCCCACCGCCGTCCAGGTGCGGACCAGCGGGTCGGCGTACGGAGTGGGCATCGCCAGACTCGTGGCCCGGAGCTCCTCCTGAGTGAGGCGTTTCTCCAGCTCGTCCACCAGGTCACTCCCCGGATGCCGGCGGTCGACGGCACGCAGTACGACGTGCGGGTCCAGGGACTCGCGCTCCGCCTCCGTCAACAGACCGTGCAGGCCCCGCCCTTCGAGCCACTCGACGAGGTCGATCGCCACGCGTTGCGCCGAGTGGCCGGCGAACAGGGCACAGATGGGTCCGTCGAAGTCCCAGAGCACGACCCGTGCGCGGGCCACCGGTTCCCGCAGGTCGTCGATCACGGAGTCGTCCTCGGTCACCAGTTCGGGCTGTGTCGTATCAGAGGTCACTAGGAGAGTGTCAGGTCCGTCGTGATGGTTTCCCAGAGGGCGTCGAACCACTTCTGGGATTGCTCGACGAACGCCGTGTCCCGTTCCCCGGCACCCTTCTCGAACGGGAAGAGGAGCGACTCGGTCCCCAGGGCGTCGTACATGTCCAGCGGCGTCCCGCCCTCCATGGGCTCCTCGCGGCGGGCGATCATGTAGTACGCGATCAGCGCCTCCGTCCCGTTGAGCAGATACAGCTTCACCGGCGGGGTGAACGGCAGCGCCCTGAACGTCACCCGTACGTCGATGCCGTGCGACGAGCGCAGGGCGCGCAGATTGTGCTGGAGGACGTGCCCCTGGGCGTTGCGCTGGGCCAGCCAGCGCTGGTGGACCGGGTCGTCCTCGCTGCGGCCCTCGACAGGCACCGGGAACGCCAGCGTGATGTCCCGGGACGGCAGCAGGATGCGTACGTCGATCCGCTCGGGCCGGATGCGGCCCTCGTGAATGAGCCGGACCGACTCCCCGACGGCCAGCATCAGGCTCTCCGCGGTGAGACAGGCCGCGTCGACACGGACGTGGGGGACCGAGAACGCCTCCGTCAGACGCGGCGCCAGCCCCACCATCGTCGGCTGGGGTCCTTCCCTGGGCGGCGTCACTTCGGCGACGCGCGGCGGGCTGCCCTTGCTGACGTTGGTGAGCAGTTGCTCGGCCTGCAGGATGCGCAGCGCCTCACGTACGGCACCTCGCTCGACGCCGAACTCCTCGGCCAGCTCGGCCTGGGTGGGCAGGCGGTCGCCCGGCTGCAGATCGCCGGCGCGGATGCGGTCACGCAGGGCGGTGGAGATCTCCTGGGGCGTCTGTCTTCTGCTGCCGTTCACTGCCACGTTCTCCTGGGTCACGACCAAACGCTACAACTGGGATCCATCTTTGGGGAGTTGCTGAAAAGTTGTTTATGAGTAGTAGCCAAGTGGGGACAACTTAATCAGAGTTGGTTACCAACTTGGTGAAGTTGGTGGAATCTCCGCCTCCTTTCTGCCACCTCTGCGACACCGTCCCGGACAACACCCCCCGCAGCGCCCCGGTCACCGCCCTGAAGGAGGAACCACCATGCCCGCCATCGCTCTCCTCGCCGCCGTCTTCATCAGCGGCTTCCAGCAGTTCGTCAGCTGGCAGTACGGCACCTCCGGCGTCGTCGGCCTGCTGCTGCTCACCATAGGCATCAAGGCCAGGAACGCGACCCTCAGCTCCATCGGGGCCGTCGTGCTCGCCCTGCTGGTCACGGGGCCCACCCTGTGACGATGACGGCACCAGTGACAGCCGGCCGTGGGAGACCTCAGTCCGTGAGCACCAGCTCCGAACTGATCGTCTCCCACAGTGCGTTGAACCAGAGGTGCGACTGCTCCACGAACGTCGAGTCGCGCAGCCCGGCGCCCCGCTCGAACGCGAACAGCGTCGACCGGACGCCCTCGGCGTCGTACATCTCCACCTGCTCGTGGTCGATCTCCGCCTCGCTCCTCTTGAGCGTGTAGTACGCGAAGAGCGCGTCCGCCCCGTTGAGCAGGTACAGCTGCACCGGTGGCGTGAACGGGAGGGCCCGGAAGGAGACGCGCACGTCGATACCGTGCGTGCCGCGCAGGGCCAGCAGATTGTGCCGCAGGACCTGCCCCTGGGCGTTGCGATGCGTCAGCCAGCGGCGCTGCAGCCGGCCGGTGGCCGAGGCCCCGGCCGGGGAACCGTCCGCCAGTGCCACCGGCGCCGGGAACGCGAGGTCGATGTCGCGGCTCGGCAGCAGCACCCGGACGTCGATCCTGGCCGGATTCAGCCGTCCGGCGTGGATCTGGCGCAGCGGCTCCCCGATGGCGAGGGTGAGCGAGACGGACGTCAGACACAGGGCGTCGACCACCACGTGCGGCGCCGAGAAGGCCGCCGCGATACGGGGCGCGAGGGCCCCGATGGTGGGCAGCGGCGGGGCGGCGGGGCCGGTCGGCGCCGGTCCGGGATCGGGGGCGACCGTCGCCGGGCTCCCCTTGCTGACGTTGGTCAGCAGCCGCTCGGCCTGCAGGATGCGCAACGCCTCACGTACGGCACCTCGCTCGACGCCGAACTCCTCGGCCAGCCTGGCCTGGGTGGGCATGCGCTGGCCCGGCCGCAGCTCACCGGTCCTGATCCGGCTGCGCAGGGCGTCGGCCACGTCTCGGTGTGACCTATGGGTCTCCACAACCAAACACTACAACTTCCCGCCATCCTTGGGCAGTTCAAGGGAAGGTGGTTATAAGACGCTTCCGGGTGGAGATAAGAACAGTGAAGTTGGCTACCAACTTCCACAACATGGTCAAACCTTCCACAGGTTGGCTACCGGACTCTCTTCCGGAGGGGAGCCTGGAGCTCGGCAGCCACCACGACCGGAAAAGAGGTCGGATCAGCGGTCGGATCACGGTCCGACCGGAAACGGATCAGGATCGGATCAGGATCGGATCAGAAGATGTCCGGGCACCACGGCCGCCTGGACGTACGCAGCAGGGCGTCGGCCACACGGGCGGCGCCCGCTCGTTCCTCCCGCACCCGCCCCAGCGCCGCCAGCCGCACCGCCGACTCGTCACCGAGCCACAGCGCCGCCAACTCCCTCGCATCCAGGGTGATTTCGGCGGCGTCACGGGTCCCGGCCGTGCAGGAACCGACGCCCTCAGCGGACACGTCGAGCCGGTACCGCCCCCCGGCGAACCCGGCCGCGTCGACGACCTCCAGGACAAGGGAACGGCTGCCGCCGACCGTCCCGCCGGCCGTCGCGTCGTACGGACGCGCCTCCAGGGCCCGTACGACATCCAGGATCCGCACCCACAGCCAGTCCGCGTGGGTGGTGAGCCTGGCCGCCCGAGGGTCCGGCAGGAAGAAGGGGAGCAGGTCGTCCGGGGCGCGCCAGCCGGTCTTGACCTTGGTGATCCAGTCGATCGAGCAGAGGTACTGCCACAGGGCGCGCTCGGCGGCCGGCGTCGCGGCGATCAGCCAGTTCACGTCGGCGGTGACCTGCGGCTGCTTGCCGTCCCACTTGTCCTCGGCCTCGTACGAGACCAGCCCGTCGACCTCGCCGTCCGCCGAGCGGTGGACGGCGTAGAAGGGCTCGTCCCAGGACCCGCCGAACAGCACCGCACCGGTGTTGACCTGCCACCAGCGCTCGTCACGGCTGACGGCACCCGGCTGCCGTCGCACGAGCCGTGTGTGCAGCTCGGGCCCCAGCTTCCGTACGTCCGCCGCGTCCACCAGGTCGATACGGCCGCCGTCCGCCGGGCCCGCCCAGCGGGGGTCGAGGCCCGCGCGCGGTACGTCGATGGTCCACTCGGAGGTCCAGGTGGCGGGCCCGAAGCCGTACCGCCCGTAGATCGGGTACTCGGCGGCGATCAGCGTGGCGACGACGTCTCCGCGCTCCTTCGCCGCGGCGAGGTCCTGGGCCATCATGCGGGTGAGGATGCCCCGGCGACGGTGGGTCGGGGAGACGGTGACGTTCGAGATCGCGTCGGCGGGGACGGTCGCGCCGGCGCCGACACTCAGGTCCTGCGGGAACGAGCGGAACGTCGCCACGCATCGTTCGCCGTCGTACGCGCCGAGGGTCCGCCCCGGCAGGAAGCCGCCGCGGCGCGCCGCCAGCTCCGCGTCCGTGACCTCGGGCGACCGGAGGAACCCGGTGCTCAGGGCCCGGGTCCACTCCCGGAGCCCGTCCTCGTTGACGGTGCGTACGTCGATGTCGGCACGGGGGGTCATGGGGTCAGGCTAGGGGGAGGGTGGGTGGGGTGTCGCGCGGATTTCCCTCGCCCCCGCCGCCCCTACCCGTCGCGTCCTCGGGGGCTCCGCCCCCGAACCCCCGCTCCTCGAACTCCCCGAGAGGGGGACCCCCAGGAGGCTGGACACTCAGATCAGCAGGTCCTCCACCTGGGCCTCGCCCTCCCGGTAGCGGCGCGCGATCTCCCCGCTGCAGTCGTCCGCCGTCCGCTGCAGCCCCTGCCGCCGCCGCGAGACCTGCTGCTCGTACCGCACCAGCCTGCCCATCGCCGCCGTCAGCTCCGGATCCGTGCGCGCGTTCAGGTCCGACAGCTCGACCTCGGCGAGCATCTCCGCCGCCAGCCGCCCGTACTCCTCGCTGTGCGGCGTCCCCAGCGTCACGTGCCGCGCCGACGACCGGTGCCGCGCCGGCGCGTCCGTCAGGATCTCCGACAGCCGCTCCACGACCGACCCCTCCCCCACCGCCACCACGGACGTGGGCCCGCGACGCGCGAGTTCCGCCCGCAGGATGTCGATGCGCCCCTGCAACAGCCGTCGTACGTAACTGAGGTCGGCCTCGTCGCGCTGGGCCTCCCGGCGCAGGACGCGCAGCTCGGCCAGGCGCAGCACGGCGAGGTCGTGCTCGGGCGGAGCGGGGGCCAGCAGCGAACCGACCGAAGTGACCGGAGCCGCCGGAGCCACCGGACCGACGTGGCGCTGCTCGGGCGGTCGGGCGGCCGTATGAGGCCGCCCGGTACTCGGTGTGCTCATGTGCCTCTACCGTCCCCTCGACAGGCGAATGGGTAGCATCGTGCCACCCCCGGTGGCCGCTATGTGACCGAGTGCCCCCGAACGGCCCCAGATGGGGGCTTAAGGATCAAAAAGAATCCCTCCATGGGCCCACGGAACCGGCCCGGACGCCACGCCATGCCACACCACGCCACGACGTCCATGACGTGCGCGACGGCACGGCATGATGGCCCCCATGCGTGCAGTGGTGCAGAGGGTGGACGGCGCGAGCGTCGTCGTGGACGGCGAGGTGACCGGCGAGATCGCGGGCGAGGGCCTGTGCGTCCTCGTCGGGGTCACACACGAGGACACGAAGGAGAAGGCGGCCCAACTGGCCCGCAAACTCTGGTCGATCCGCATGCTGGCGGACGAGAAATCGTGCTCCGACATCGACGCCCCGCTGCTCGTCATCAGCCAGTTCACCCTGTACGGCGACGCCCGCAAGGGCCGCCGCCCCACCTGGAACGCGGCAGCCCCCGGCGACGTCGCCGAACCGCTTGTCGACGAGGTGGTCGCCCAACTCCGTTCCCTGGGCGCGACGGTGGCGACAGGCCGCTTCGGCGCCCAGATGCGGGTGACCCTGACGAACGACGGCCCGTTCACGGTCCTCGTGGAGATGTAGGGGTGGTCGGGGTGGTGGTCGGGGCCTACGGCTCGACCACGACCTCCTGCGCGGCAGCCGTCGTGTCGGCCACCAGCCGCGCGTCCACCGCCACGTTCCGCTTCACCAGCGCGAGCGCGACCGGCCCCAGCTCGTGGTGCCGTACGGACGTCGTGATGACGCCGATCTTCCGCCCGTCGGGTCCGTCGTCCGCGAGCCGGAGTTCCGTGCCGGGCGGCGGCAGGTGGACCTCGCTGCCGTCCAGGTGCAGGAAGACGAGCCGACGCGGCGGCTTGCCCAGGTTCTGGACCCGGGCGACCGTCTCCTGCCCCCGGTAGCAGCCCTTCTGCAGATGCACCGCCGTGCCGATCCAGCCCAGCTCGTGCGGGATGGTCCGGTGGTCGGTCTCGAACCCGACGCGCGGCCGGTGCTGCTCGACCCGCAGCGCCTCGTACGCCAGCAGCCCCGCCGCCGGTCCGGCCTTCTCGGCGTACGACTCCAGCTCGGCACGGGGAAGGAAGAGGTCACGCCCGTACGCGGTCTCGCGTACGACGACACCGTCGGGGACCTCCGCGATGGCGCCGGCGGGCAGGTGGACGACCGCGAACTCGCCTGTCCGGTCGGCGACTTCGACCCGGTAGAAGAACTTCATCGACTCCAGGTAGGCGATCAGCGCCTCCTGGGTCCCCGGCTCCACATGCGCCCAGGTGGTCGTGCCGTCGTCGACCAGGTACAGCGCGTGCTCGATGTGACCGTTGGCGGACAGCACCAGCGCCTCGGTGGCCTCGCCCACGGGCAGGTCGCTGACGTGCTGGGTGAGCAGCAGGTGCAGCCAGCTCAGCCGGTCGTCACCGGTGACGGTGACCACACCGCGGTGGGAGAGGTCGACGAATCCGATGCCCTCGGCGAGGGCACGCTGTTCGCGGAACAGTTCGCCGTAATGGGCGGCGACGCCTTCGTCCACCCCCTCGGCGGGGACGGCGCCGGGCAGGAACAGCAAAGGACTCTTCATGGGGACAAGCCTACGACTCGGTAGTTGAAACCTTGGCCGTCGCGGTGTGAGGGGCGGCACCCTTGCCGGTTGTGGCTTTGAGGGAGCAGTCCTTGCAGCGGCCGAAGATCGCGAAGTGCTTCATGTCGGTCTCGAACCCGAAGTCCTCGCGCAGCTTGGCGGTGAAGTCCGCGGCGACGGCGACATCCGTCTCGATCACGTTCTCGCAGTCGCGGCAGACCAGATGGATGTGGTGATGCCGGTCCGCGAGGTGGTACGTCGGCGCACCGTGCCCGAGGTGGGCATGGCTGACCAGATCCAGCTCCTCCAGCAGCTCCAGGGTCCGGTAGACCGTGGAAATATTGACCCCCGACGCCGTCTTCCTCACTTCCACGAGGATGTCGTCGGGGGTCGCGTGCTCAAGGGTGTCCACGGCTTCGAGGACAAGCTGGCGCTGCGGGGTCAGCCGGTAACCGCGCTGCCGCAGATCACTTTTCCAGTCGGTGCTCACCACGCCGTCCAGTCTAGGGCCGACCGGATCGCTGCTCTGCGGCCAGGACGCCGTTCATCAGGGCGTCGGCAAGCACGGCGCGGTAGTCGCGGGTCGCGCGGACGATCTCGGTGTGCGCCTGGATCTTGTCGTCGAGGGCGGCGAGCGTGGCACCGATCGTCTCCTGCACGGCGGCCGGCGGAAGGAGAACGGGCAGTTCACCGAGGGTACGGATACTCAGCGACGGGATGACCGAGCCGGCCGTCCGGGTCCTGATCCAGTCCTGCGCGGCGGTCGCGCTCAGGCAGGCCGCGAGGTACGCGGCCGACACCAGCCCCGCACGCTCCTCCGGCAGCCGGAGCCGTACCAGGTTGGGATGGAACAGCCAGCCCACGTGCGCACCGGTGACCAGTGCGCAGCGCCCCACGGTGCCGGTCCGGGTGAGGAGGACGTCCCCGGCGGCCAGTTCGTACTTGACCAGGGTGCGCGCCCGGTTCCAGGGGATCACCGGTGTGTCCGCGGTCTCGTCCGGGACGATGCGCTGCCCCCTCAGATCGCGCGGCAGTACGACGGGGGTGCCGCCCTCCCCGTCGGCCCCGGTGCGGCCCCTGTCCTCGGCGCGCATCGCCGGCCCGGCCTGGATGGAGGCGCACAGGTCCCGCAGGATGCCGTGCGACCAGCCCGGCGGCACGGTTTCGTCGATGGTCGTGGTGGTCGTCACAGTCCGTACCTCCTGAGCCAGCGGGCGGCTTCGGCGTCGGCCTCTCGCGCCCGCTCGTGCAGGGCCCCGATCTCCTCGGTCAGCCGGTCCAGCCGGTCGCGGAAACCGGCGGATCCTGACCTTGCTTCCTCGGTGGCCCGGGCCGGGCCGGGCGGCCGGACGCGCGACACGGGGTCCAGACTGTGGCCGTGGGCCACGATGTCCGGCACCGGCACGGACCGGCTCAGTCCCGGAGTGCCCGCGAACGGAGCCCCGCTCTCCCGGGTCTCATGCCAGGAGACGTACTCCCCGACCAGCCGAGCGATGTCGTCGTCGGACAGTGCCCGCTGGGTCCGGCTGACCTGGTGCCCGAGGTGCTCACCGGCCACGAACAGCACCTCGGGGGCGGGCTCGGCGGCACCGCGGGAGCCGGGGGCGCGCAGAAACCAGATGTGCGTCTTGACGGCCGTGAGCGTGAAGAGCCCGGCGGGCAGAGCGATCACGCATTCCACGGCCCCGGCCTCGACCAGTCCCCCGCGCACCTTCTCGGCGACTCCGGAGTTGGAGGCCGCCCCGGCCGGCATCAGCACGGCGGCCCGGCCGTCGGCGGCGAGGCGCGAGACGGCGTACTGGAGCCAGTCGAACTCGGTGCGGCGGGCAGGACCGTACGTCCAGTACGGGGGTGGGGCGACGTCCTCCGGGAGGCGGCCGAAGGGCGGGTTGGTGAGGAGCACGTCGAAGGCGCCCGGGGGGTCGGCGGGGTCGAGTGCCGGCGCGACGGGCCCTTCGCCGAGCGGCACGGTACGCCCATGGCGCACCCGCAGGTTCCAGCCCGCCACCTGCCGTTCCCCGGACTCCGGTACCCGGCCGTCAGCCTGGGGCGGTTCGCCGCCACCGGGTACGGCGACCGCGTCCAGGTAGGCGACGAGCAGTTCTCCGGTACGGGCGTACGGATCGTGTACGCGCACCGCCCCGGGCCGCACGGCGGCCAGCGCCCCGGCCATGACCCGGCTCACGGACGACGGGGTGAGGAACGCGCCGCCCTCGCGTGCGTGTTCGGCACGCCAGCGCACCAGGACGTGATCGAACGCCGATCGGGCTTCGCGCTCGGATCCGGTGGGGGTGCGGTCGAGCACGCCGGCGAGTTCGATGATCAGGTCGCGCGGAAACACTTCCCTCGGGAAGTCGTGTTCGCGGTCCGCCGTGTCGGAGCCGTCCAAGACCCTGGTCAGTCCGTAAGGCCCTTCCACGATCCGGACCACGACGAGGTACAACAGCCACCAGATATAGCGGTCCAGGGACATCGGCCCCCGCAGCCGGTCCGCCTCCGGCCCCGCGAGCCGCTCGACCAGCCGGAGCAGCCCGCCGGCCGTCCCGCCCGGCAACCGGGCCCGGAAGCGGTCGCCGTAGGTGGTTCCCGCCGGTTCGTCGGGCAGCAGGGCGTTCGCGGGGATGGTCCGGGTGGACAGCCAGGCCAGCACCTCACCGGAGCGGAACAGCTCGGGATCCCCGCCGACCGGAGCGGGGTACTCAGGGTGGCGCCGCTCCCAGTTGGTGACGGCGGGCCGCTTCACGCCCGCGAGGCGCGCGATGTCGGGCCGGGAGACGAGCACGTCGGCGGGCACGGGGTCACCGCTGGGGCCGGACGGCGGGGTGTCGTGGTCGGTCACTGCGTCTCCCGCGTTCAGAACCGGGGCGGTCTGACGCCGCCCAGGACGTCCGCCCGGGCGGCGAGCACGGCGGGGAACCGGTCCATGGCCTGTGCCTCCTTGGCGAGTTCGGGGCTGAGGTGGCCGAGCACGCGGTAGATGCTGTCATGGTCGGCTTGGAGGTGCCGGTGGTGGACCGGCTCGTGGTGCATGACCCGGTTGCGCAGCAGGACGAGCGAGGTCAGGTCGCGGTAGAGGCGGTCACGACGCCCGCCGCTGTAGTGCGGGAACGCGAATTGCAGCACAGGCGCCCAGAAATGCCGGTCGTAGCCGCGGCTGAGCAGCGACACCCAGAAGCCGAGAGTCAGCTCCGCCACCACGTCGTCCGGCCTCGTGCGCGGCAGGCGGCGTTCACAGGAGCGGCGAGCGCCGTCCACGAGCCCGCGTCCGCGCTCGTTCAAAGGTGCCACCTCCCACCAGTCCGGTCTGCCGTGATGTCGTACGAGCGCGTCGTGCAGGGCGTTGCGCAGTGTCAGTTCCAGACAGTGCAGGGGGCCGACCAGCGCGGCCGACAGCTCGACGTTCCACCAGTACAGCCGCTCCGCGCCCCGGGCGTCGCCGTGCGCGGCACGGATGTAACGTCGCAGCCTCGGCAGGGACAGGTCCCGCACCATCCAATCGGGCAGGCGGTTGGTCATGACTCCCCCACTCAAGCGCATCCGTGGATGCGTCGTGTTAGTCTGCTCAGTGAACGTTCTGGGCTCGCCGCTGCTTCGCATGCCACCCAGAGCACAGCATCCGGAACCCCGGTCGCAGGCAAATTGCGACCGGGGTTCCGCGCGTTTGCGAAGCAGCCAGCCACCCCGCGAAGACATGCGTCACTGTAGCCCCAGACATCGCACACCACAAATGCATTGTCGTGCTGCTCATTCTGTTAACCCTGTCGGGCGTGCGGGACCCATGGAGAGAACGACCCCCCGGCCACGGGGACACGGGGGGATGTGGAGGGAATCGCCAGAAGAAGCGAGCGGTCTACTTGAAGAACGCGATCCCGTCGTCCGGCATGTCGTCCGGCAGGGCCTTCGCCCAGCGTTCGACGTCCTCCGGGGTGACGACCTTCTTCAGGTGCGCCGACATGTACGGGCGCAGCTCGACGTCCGGGGTCTGCTTCTCGCCGACCCACATGAGGTCGCTGTGCACGTACCCGTAGAGCCGCTTGCCGCCGGTGTACGGCCCCGAGGCCGCCGTCCGTGCCACGGCGTCGGTCACGATGTCGATCTGCGGCTTCTTGGCGGCCAGCTCGCCGTACCAGACCTCGACGACGCCGTCCTGGCGGACCATGACGACCTCGACCTTGCGGTCGGCGTCGACCCGCCAGTAGCCGGACTCCGACTCCAGGGGCCTGACCTTGTTGCCGTCGGCGTCCAGCACCCACGAGCGGGAGTGGTACTCCAGGAAGTCACGTCCGTCGTGCGTGAAGGTGACCTCCTGCCCGAAGTTGCACTTCTCGTCGCCGGGGAAGTCGTAGACCCCCGCGCCGGCCCACTCGCCGACCAGGAAGACGAGCGGCAGAAGGTCCTTGTGGAGGTCGGACGGGATCTCGATCATGAGCTGCGTTTCCTGCGATTCCTGGTGGCGGGGGTCAGCGCTGGCCCTGGTACAGCTTCTTGACCGTGAGACCGGCGAAGGCGAGAACGCCGACGGCGACCAGAACCAGCAGGGCTTCGAAGAATGCCTCAAGCACGGGGTGCTCCTCGGACGATCGGTTGTGTGCACAAGAGCCGGGCCCAAGCTTACGCGGCCGGGGCCCGGCTCTCTCGGCCAGGTGGTGCGGTACTGGCGGCCGGGTGGTTCGGTTCGGTGCTAGCCGAGCAGTTGGCTCTGCAGGACCACCGTCTGCTGGAAGGGGACGGCCTCGGCCGTGCCCTTGCGGGACTGGAGGATCACCGCGTAGACGTCCCCGGCGGAGAGGTGCACCTGGCGGACCTGCTCGGCGCCGTACGGCTTCGCCTCCACGTAGGCGGTACGGGTGACGTGCGCCACTTCGGAGAGACCGCGGAAGTCAGTGTCGTAGCGGGCCTCACCGACGCCCCGTACGTGAAAGACCGGGGAGGTGTGCGAGACGGCGTAGCGTCCCATCCCCTCCTCCGCGACGTTCACCGTGCCGAACCTGAGCAGGTAGATGCGGGTCCGAGTGCCGTCCGGTGTGGTCCAGCCGCGAGCGGCGATGTGCCGCAGGCCGAGGTCGACGAGCCTCTGCCCGAGGACGTCGCGGTCCTCTTTCAGCTCGTACTCCGCCAGATAGTCCTTCGTCGCCAGCCAGCCGTCCGAGCCGCGCAGCGTCTTGTCCTCCTTCGCCCCCTCGGGCGCGGGCAGGACGAGGGCGCGCAGATCGGCGTAGTGCGTGCCGGCCGGGTTGTCCGCGGCGAAGGGCCCGGGGCTGCCGGCGGGCAACGGCGGCTTGGTGAGCCGCGGAAAGTCCCAGCGCCCGTCCGACTCGGTGGCCAGTCCCGGTACGTCCGTACGCTCCATCCGCGCGATCCCGTACGCCGTCGCCGTACCGGCCGCGACGAGGACGGTGAGGGCGGCTGTCCAGCGCAGGAGAGCGGGCAGAGCGGGCAGGACCCGTCGGCCCTTGGACACCGGGGGCGCTGCGGGACCGGGCCGCGCCTCACCGGTGACCGACGGTTCGCCACCGGCCGGTGGCGAACTGACGACCGGTGGCGTTTCGTCGGCGGTGTCCGGTCCGCGTTCGTCGATCAGTCTTGGCTGCTCGGTCATACGGCTTCCCCCGGCTCTACGATGCGGTCGAGCTGGGCACGCACCATCGTCGTGATGCCCTCGGTGTCGAGTGGCCGCGCACCGTATGCCGTGACGGCGACCAGGACGTCCCCCACGTAGGCGGAGCAGACCATCCTGTCGAGCTGCACCTCGTCCCCGCCCTTGAGCGGCTGGAAGCACCGGGCGTTGTCGTGCCCCTTGATCTTCACGCCTTTACGGAAGAGTCCCGAGGCGTCGAGGAACCTGTTCTGGAACGTGGAGCTGTCGCGGACAGCCGACCTGTCCATCCGGACGAGCACGACGGTCACCGAGGAGACGGACGCAGTGTGCACACGGGCGTACGAGAGGTCACTGAGGTAGCTGCGCGCCACCAGTCCCTTGATGCGCTGCCGGTCGATCATCCCTTCCAGCTCCTTGCGCTGGGCGCGAGGCAGTCCGCGCAGGGATTCCTTCCGCAGGTCCGTGGCCTGGGCTCCGCCGAGCTCCACGTCGGAACCGAACGGCACGACGTCCGGCCCCCGGACCCATGCGCCCTCGTCACTGCCGCCGGTGCTGCCACTGCCGTCGCCATTCCCGTACGGCACGAGCATGCCCGCGAGCCCCGGCTTGGCAGTCGCCTTCTTCTCGGCCTCGCCCTTGGGGAACTTCCAGGTCGGAGCACCCGCGTCACGGTCGGCCGCCCGCACGGTCGCAACCGTGTGGACCACCCCGGCGACCAGCGCCCCGGCCAGCACCACGGACCCGGCCACGGCTGCGAAGCGCACTCGCCGGACATGTTGGCCGGGCAGTGACACCGACTGCGCGTCCCGACCTTCGCGATCTTCGCGATCCGCGTGGCTCTCGTGGCTCTGCTGGCTCACGTCACTCTCGCGCTCACTCACAGCCGCTCCATCTGCCGCTCGGCCAGATCCATGATCATCTTCTTCGGGATCGGCTTGCTGTCGTAGATCCAGACCTCCATCGCGACATCCCCGCGCCAGGCGTGTGCCTCGGCCGAGTACTGCGGCTCGTATCCGGGCTCGATGCTCGGCCGGGTGTGTACGTACGCCCTGCCGCTCCCGGTGCCCGGGATGCCCCAGCTGTCGGTGGCTTCCTCGTCGTCCGCCCATCTCTGGTTGTACTCACTGGAGTCGGCCGCCGCCATGCTGTCCTCCTGCCGGAACTGCATGAGCCGGATCTCCACGCTGCGCGAACGACCGCTCCCCCAGCCGACGACGGCCGCACGGCGGAACTCGTCGTCGGCCATATCGTCGAACCTCACGCCCGGGTCAGTGAAGTCGCCAAGGTAAGCGGAGAAATCCAACCAACCGTCAGTGCGCTCCAGCCACTCGGCGGTCTTCGTGCCGGCCGGCTTCCTCAACAGCAGCCTGCGCAGATCGCCTTCGGTCCGCAGCTGTCGGTCCTGGGCGGCCGAGAGCGGCTCCGGCCCTTCGCCGCCCGCCTGCGCCAGCACCGGCTGCGACAGCGGGGGCAACGGCGTGGGCTCACGGTCGGCCTGTACGAGGTAGCCGGCACAGGTTCCGGCGACGAGCCCGAGCACGGCGGCACCGGCGATCAACAGCGTCGTACGCCCGCGCCGACGCACCCGCGGCGGCGCGGGCGGCTCCTGCGGCGCTTCCGCTGCCTCCAGGTTCTTCGGCGCTTCATCATGTTCTTCCGAGACTTCCAAGACGTCCCCCATGCAACGTGACGCACGGATTCCCTATCCGCGCGCACAGGAGACCCATGGCGAACGCCCAGAGTTGCAAGGGAGTTGATCACGATTCGGACTACATGACGGCCGGCCGGACCCAGCTCGCGGTCGCCAGGCGCGCCCCGCCCCGAGGGTCCGCACCACGGCCTACGATGCGGCCATGGCGAACAAGCTCGTGATCAAGGTGACCGCGGGGGCCGACGCCCCCGAGCGGTGCTCGCAGGCGTTCACGGTGGCGGCGGTGGCCGTGGCCAGCGGGGTCGAGGTGTCCCTGTGGCTGACCGGGGAGTCGGCGTGGTTCGCGCTGCCGGGCCGGGCCGCCGAGTTCGAGCTGCCGCACGCCGCGCCGCTGCCCGACCTGATCGACTCGGTCCTCGCGGCCGGCCGGCTCACCCTGTGCACCCAGTGCGCGGCCCGGCGGGACATCACCGAGAAGGACGTCATCGAGGGCGTACGGATCGCGGGCGCGCAGGTCTTCGTCCAGGAGGCGATGGCGGACGGGACGCAGGCGCTCGTCTACTGAACCGAGTCGTCCCTGACAGCCCCGACGAAGGCGGCCCAGGCACCGGCCCCGAGGACGAGGGCGCCTCGACCGGGGTCCTTGCTGTCCCGAACGGGGACGACGGCGGGGAGGTTGGGGGCGACCTCGACGCACGCGCCGCCGTCCTGGTTGCTGTAGCTGCTCTTGCGCCAAGAGGCGGAGCTGAGGAGGTCGTCAGAGACCTCTACGCAGTTGCCTCCATCCGGATTGCTGTAGCTGCTCTTGCGCCACGTCACGTTGCTCAGGTCGATGGCTCGCACGGCACTTCCTCCAACATCCGCAAGATGAACTCCCGCGACTCGGCCGCGTTCAAAGCCATGTCGCGCACCGCATCGTACGCACGTTGCAGCAGCTCAACCGAGCTGTTTTCCTCGATGAGTTCGCCGCGGTGCGCGTTCTCGGTGTACGCCACCGTACCGCCGTCCAGCAGCCTCAAGAACATGACGTCGGTGCTCACCAGGCCGTACAGACCTGCCCTGTTCGGCAGCACTTGGAGCGTGACGTTCGGGCGCTCCGACACCTCCAACAAATGCTCCAGCTGCTCTCTCCACGCGCTCGCGCTACGCAGAGGGGTGCACAGCACCGCCTCCGCGAGGAGGGCACGGAACGGCGGCGCCTCCTCCCCGTCGAGCAGTTTCCGTCGACCTGTGCGTGCTTCGACCTGCTGATCCAACGCTTGCCCCTTGGCACCCCCCAACGAGAGAACCTCGTAGGCGTACGCGTCTGTCTGAAGCAAGCCCGGCATGATGCTCACGGAGTACTGCCACAGGTTGACCGCCTCCCCCTCCAGCGTCATGTACCGCCGATATTGCTCTTTGAACTGAGCCGGATCCCCCACTGCCAGCTCCCACAAAGTGAGCAGCAACCCGCCCGTCCCGTAATGCTGGTCCAGCGCCTGGGCCACCTCCGGGCTCCCCAGCGTCGCCCCGCTCTCCAGCTTGCCGAACAGGGACGCGTCCCACCCCAGCGTTTCCGCGAGCTGCCGCAGGCTCTCCCCTCGCTCGACCCGGAGTAAGCGCAGCTCCTCCGCGAACCGTCGCCTGGGCTCCTGGCTCCGCCCGGTGATCACCCTTCGCGACGGCATCGCACTCCTCCTGTGGAACCTTGTGGAATTTATGGAACTTGCGCCTCCAGGCGCCGAACAACCGCCGCTCAGCGGCGTTTTGGCCGCGCGGATGGGCCATGCTCACCCTGAACTCGAATACGCAGAGTAGTACAAACAACGCATTCCGTATAGAAGTTGTACGAGTTGGATGAAAGGAACGGCCTCCATGACAACCGAGCCGACGACATCCTTCGAGCCCGGAACGCTGGTCCACGACCCGGTCACCGACAGGATCGGCGAGTACCGGGCCACCTCCGGCCCGTACGCGATGCTGCGCCCCGTCGGCGGCGGCCGTGAGTGGCAGGCGGACCCCGGGTCGCTCCGCGCGGCCACGCCCGAGCAGCGGCTGAGCGCGGGCGTACGCGCGGCGAACGAGCGTGCCGAGCGGGCCACTTGGGGCTACCCGGAGCCGAGCCGACCGACCGCGCCGGTGCCCGGCTGCGAGACGTGCGCCGAAGTGGACGGGCTGCGGCGGACCGCACGGGCGGAGTCGGACGCCAGCGCGGTGACCGACGCCGACGTCCTGATGCGCAGGCACCAGCGGGCGGAGCACGGCTCGTGACCCGGCGGATCTTCCGGTACGTGGCGTACGTGCTCGCGCAGGACCTCACCGCGTACCCGGAGTACTCCGCGCGCTGCGTCTCGGGCGAGGACGCGGACTGCGGGGCCGGGTCCGGTACGTGGCCAGGGCCGGGGGAGGTCGAGGAGTGGCAGCGCAGGCACACTCAGGAGACCCGGCACACGCGCTATCGCCGACTCTTCGCGGACTACTCGGTCATGGAGCCGGTGGAGCCGACCGAGGGGCCCGACAGTCCGCCCCCGGGCCTGGAACCGGCACGCGTGACACGGCCGCCCCGCACGCCATGACCTGAGGCACAGGGCAACGGGCACGGGGCACGGGTGTTCAGGGCGCGGCTTGCGTCCACAGGCAGAACGGATGACCCGACGGGTCCAGCAGGACTCGTACGTCGCCCTGGGGCTGGTGTTCGTGGAGGCGGGCCCCCTCAGCCACAGCCCGTGCGGTTTCCGCCTCCAGGTCGTCGACCTCGATGTCCAGGTGGAGCATCATCTGCTGGTCGCCGGGGGCGCGGGTGGGCCAGACCGGCGGGACGTACGCGCGTTCCGTCTCGAAGGCGAGGGAGACGCCCTCGGTGCCGGGCGGGGGGCCGATGAGGACCCAGTCGGGTTCCTCGCTGCGGATCTCGTAGCCCAGGAGGCGGCGGTAGAAGCCGGCCAGCTCGTGTGCGTCGTGCGCGTCCAGCGTCACGGTGGACACTCTCGTACTCGTACGCCCCACAGGTCCCCCTTCACCCTCCCGATCACTGCCGGCGCTTCTTGCCGTCCAGCTCGTCCCACCACTCGTCGGACTTGGAGTCGCCGGACGGGTCGTCCCACCAGCGGTCGTCCGGGCCCCGGCGGTTGGCGACCATCGCCGCCAGGGGCGGGATCACCATCGCCACCACGCACATACCGACGGCCACCGGCACCGACCAGAGGCGTACGACGCCGCAGGCCAGGACGAAGAGGCCGATGCACGTCCCCATCATGGCGAAGTAGGCGTGGCGCCGTCGCGCGTACATGGGTCAAGGGTAGTTCCGCGCGCGGCGAAGGGCCGTACCCCAAGGTCAAGGAGTACGGCCCTTCGGTTACTGCCGCTGGTGCCGTCAGACGGCGATGGCGACCTCCGAGAGGCCGCCCGTCTGGGCGACGACCGTGCGGTCGGCCGTGCCGCCCGGGACGAGGGCGCGGACGGTCCAGGTGCCCTCGGCCGCGTAGAAGCGGAACTGCCCGGTCGCCGAGGTGGGGACCTCGGCGGTGAACTCGCCGGTCGAGTCGAGGAGGCGGACGTATCCGACCACCGGCTCGCCGTCGCGGGTCACCTGACCCTGGATCGTGGTCTCACCGGGCTTGATCGTCGAGGCGTCCGGGCCGCCGGCCTTCGCTCCACACATGTTCGTTTCCGTCCTTCAGGCCTTGACTGACTACGAGGGTTACTTGTTGGCGCCGAGCTCGATCGGAACGCCGACCAGGGAGCCGTACTCGGTCCAGGAGCCGTCGTAGTTCTTGACGTTCTCCACGCCGAGCAGCTCGTGCAGGACGAACCAGGTGAGCGCGGAACGCTCACCGATACGGCAGTACGCGATGGTGTCCTTGGCGAGGTCGACCTGCTCGTCGGCGTAGAGCTCCTTGAGCTCGTCGTCCGACTTGAAGGTGCCGTCGTCGTTGGCGTTCTTCGACCACGGGATGTTGCGGGCGGACGGGACGTGGCCCGGGCGCTGCGACTGCTCCTGCGGGAGGTGGGCAGGGGCGAGCAGCTTGCCGCTGAACTCGTCGGGCGAGCGCACGTCGACCAGGTTCTGCGAGCCGATGGCCGCCACGACGTCGTCGCGGAAGGCACGGATGGACTTGTTCTGCGGCTTGGCCTTGTAGACGGTGGCGGTCCGCTCCGGGACCTCCTCGACCAGCTCGCGGGCGTCGAGCTCCCACTTCTTGCGGCCGCCGTCGAGCAGCTTGACGCTGTCGTGGCCGTACAGCTTGAAGTACCAGTAGGCGTACGAGGCGAACCAGTTGTTGTTGCCGCCGTAGAGGATCACCAGGGTGTCGTTGCCGATGCCCTTGGCCGAGAGGAGCTTCTCGAAGCCCTCCTCGTCGATGAAGTCACGGCGGACCGGGTCCTGGAGGTCCTTGGTCCAGTCGATCCGGATGGCGTTGCGGATGTGGTTCTTCTCGTAGGCGGACGTGTCCTCGTCCACCTCGACGATGGCGATGTCGGCGTTGTCGAGGTTGGCCTCGACCCAGTCGGCGTCAACCAGTACGTCGCTGCGGCTCATGCTTTTTCTCCTCCGGGGCAGTTGCGGCGGGGTGGTGCGTAAGCAGAGGGGGTACGAATGCGGTCGTACCCGGTCGTACCCGCTCGTGTGCGGTCAGGCCTGTTGCGACTCGCGCACGAGGACCCTTGGGTGAAGGGCGCCGGGGATGCGGGATGTGGTGCGCCGGTGACGCCGCGCGCTCCCGCTCAGAAAGGGCGACAGAGCATGGCGGCGACGCGGCACAGGTCTACTGCCCGCCGCTTCGTGAGATCCGCCTGTCGCTGCATAGCGTCGATCGTAGGGACGGATTGCCGGGGATGTCACCGGCGTGTCGCATGATGAGACGCGATCGTCCGCGATGTGGGATACGAGGGGGGAGGGGGCGGTGATCGGCGGGGTGCGGGCGAGGAGGTGGGAGTGCGTTCGTCATCTCATCTGCGGTACGGACGAAGCTGTCTCGCCAGGTGGACGCTCGCACGACACGGGGCGTCCTGAGCTGTCCTATCCGCCGGCTACCCAGCCAGCTACCCAGCCAGGCTGACGTTCGAACCCCGCACCGTGATGTCCACACCGGTCTTCGCCGCCACGACCGAGTACAGCTTGATGCCGCCGGGCAGACCGTCGATCCGCTGCTGGAAGTCCGTCACCGTGCGCATCCTGCCGTCGGCGAGGTCGATGCCCAGGTTGGGCAGCGAGTCCGCCTTCACCTTCACCGTGTCGGCGTCGATCGTGACCGTGCTGAGGACCGACACCGGCTTCGGCAGCTTCTTGCCGAGCACCGTCGCCTCGACCTCGACCTTGATCTTGCCGTTGCCGCCGTCGGACAGCCCCACGACCGTGGCGGTCACCCCCGGGACCACCTCCGTGGGCCCCCGCTCGGCCGACTTGGCCGCCTTCAGCAGTTCGGCGTACGTGATGGTCGCGCTGCCGGTGGCGGTGGCCGCGGTGGCGGAGCTGTAGTCGCCGGTGAACTCGACGTCGCGCATCCGGGCGTTGAGGTCGTCGATGCGGATGTTCTGGCCGGAGGTTCCGGTGGCGGCGTCGTAGTCCTTGATGCCGACCTTGACGTCGTCGAGTTCGCCGCCGGCGACCTGGGTGAGGAAGGGGAAGCCGTTGATCGACACGTCGGGAGTGGTGGCCAGGCCCTCGCTGGTCCTGAGGCGGTCCGCGACCTCGTCCTCCGCGAAGCCGACGGCGACGCGGTCGGCGATCACGAAGAGGCCGCCGAGGATGATGGCGACGATGAGGAGTATTCGGAGTGCACGCATGGTCGCGACGGTACCCGGCGGGGCTTCGACGGGGGCCGGGGCGGGGGTGGTTGTAGATCGCTTGTGACAGGCGGGACGATTCCTCGCCCCCGCCGCCCCTACCCGTCCCATCCCTGGGGGCGGCGCCCCCAGACCCCCCTTTCGGCCCTGAACGGGCCTCGTCCTCAAACTCCCCCGGAGGGGGGACCCCCAACGGGCTGGAGGTGCCTGGACCTGGGCTGGATAGAGACGGCGAACGGGCGGGTGGGTGGGAAACAAGACCCGGGCTGCGGCGGCCTCGACTGTGAACGCCGGAACAGTTGATACCCGCCCATCGCAGGCCAGGCGCCGCCTCAGGTCAGCGCGCGTCCCACCAGGTACACCGCCGGTGCGGCCGCCGCCAGCGGCAACGCCACTCCCGCCGTGAAGTGGACGAACCTCGACGGGTAGTCATAGCTGGCCACCCGGTGTCCGACGAGCGCACAGACACCCGCAGCCACCCCCAGCAACGCACCCTTGCTTCCCAGGTCCGTCATCCCCCCGACCGCGATCCCCGCCCCCGCAGCCGCCAGCAGGGCAACAACCACCGACGCCACCGTCGGCAACGGCAACGCCCGCGCGAGCACCGCCACGGCGACCGCGGCCGCCCCGACGCTCACCGCGTCCGGCTCCGCCGCGAGGTGACCCGCCGCGATGATCGCCAGCGCCGCCGAGGCGATCGTCGCCATCAGGCCGGACATCCGGGTGTCCGGGTCCGCGTGGGACCGGAGCTGCAGGACGAGGGTCAGCACGACCCAGACCCCGAGCGTGCCGACGATCGCCGTCGGCGCGTTCTCTCGCCCCGCCGCCAGCAGCGCCACATCAGCCGTCACCGCGCCCGCGAAGGCGAGGGCGATGCCCTGCCGGGCGGGCCACATACCGTTCAGCCGGAACCAGCCCGCCGCCGTGACCGCCTGGAGGACGACGAGGGGGACCACCAGCGCGTACGTACCGACGGCCGCCGTACCCGACAGCAGCAGCCCGAGCAGTGCCGTGAGGGCGGCCGGCTGCATTCCGGGCTCGATGATCGGCGAACGTCCTTCGAGCCGGGCCCGCTGCGCATCGGTGACGCGGGTGTTGCCCGCGACCGTGGCGGGCCCGTACCCGGGCCCGGCCGCATCCCCGCCGGCCCCCTGCGGCGGCAGGTACGGAGTCTCCGGTACCTCCGCCACCGCGGCCGGCACCACCGGGGCAGCCGTCACCGGGGCCTGCATCTGCGTCTCCCAGGTCTGCCCCTGCCACTGCTGCGTGTACTGCTGCGCCTGCCCGTCGTCGTACGCCGGCTGCTGCTGCCCGGGCCAGGCCGGAGTCTGAGGCTGCTGTCCCCCGTACTGCTGCTGTTGCTGCGGCTGCTGGTACGGGTCGTACCCCTCGTACGACTCGCCGTACTGCTGCCCATATCGCTGCTGGTCGCTCATAGCGCTGCGCTCACCCTCCTGCGAACGGCGGGAGCACCTCGACCGTGCCGCCCTCGGCCAGCCGTACCGTCTCATGTTCGCGGGTGCCCACGGGGTCACCGTCGATGAGGAACGAGCAGCGGAGCAGGACGCGGACGAGTTCACCGGGGTGCCGCTCGCGGACCTGGTCGAGCGCCCCGGCGAGGGTGACCGCGTCGTACGGCTCCTCGGCGGTCCCGGCCGCGGCCTTCGCGGCGGCCCAGTAGCGCACCGTGACCTTTGGCATCTGCCTGTTCTCTGCTTCCTCGATCGGCCGGCAGTCAATTGTCTGTTGCTGTTGTCTGTGACACCGCCAAGGCTAGCCCGCCCTCGTGACCGCCCAGTCCCCTATGCGCCGCAGCAGTTCGTCGTCCGCCGCGTGCTCCGCGTGGCCCATCCCCGGCTCCAGCCACAGTTCGCCCGTGTCGCCCGCCGCTTCCGCGAGCATCCGTGGATGGTCCACCGGGAAGTAGCCGTCCCGGTCGCCGTGCACGATCAGCAGCGGGGTCGGCGCCATCCGCGCCGCCGCCTCCACCGGGGAGAGAGGTACGGGGTTCCAGTCCTGGTGGTGGATCCGCGTACGGAGTCCGTATCGGCCCACCAGGCGGCCCTCGGGACGGGTCACCAGCCAGTGCACGCGCCGCATGGGGGCCGTGCCCCGGTAGTACCAACGGGCCGGCGCACTCACCGAAACCACCACGTCCGACGCCGCCCCCGTGCGCCCCCCGCGCTCCCGGCGCCCGGAACTCCCGTACAGCGCCGCGTGCCGCAGTACCACCGAGCCGCCCATCGAGAAGCCGACCGTGGCCACCCGGGTGTGCCCGAGCTCACGTGCCCAGCGGACCGCGGCGGCCAGATCGAGGACCTCGCGGTCGCCGACCGTCGAGCGCCCGCCCGACGCCCCGTGCCCCCGGAAGGAGAACGTCAGCACGGCCCCGTACTGCGCGAACGCCGCCGCCACCCGTCGAACGTGCGGCCGGTCCACGTCTCCCGTGAAACCGTGCGCGACGACGAACACGAGGTGATCGGAAAGGTGATCGGAAAGTGGCGTCGAGGTGTCGTATACAACGCCTCCCGGCTCGTATACGGCATCGATCGTCACCCCGTCGTCGGTGGTCAGAAACCTCCGCAGAGAGGTGCGATCGGCCGTCTCAGATTTCGGGACGGTGAAAGATCGCGTCACATGACCTGCCGGACCAGTGCTCATGTGGGCTATTCTGCTGGGCAGAGGACTCGGGCAGCGCAGCCCCCGAGTCCTTTTGTGCTTTCGGTGGCGCTGTATACGAAGCGGGTTACGAAGCGGAACGCTGTAGGAAACCGCAGGTGTACGCCACGCCACGTAGATCGCACAGCAGTGCAGAAGTACAGCAGTACCGCAGTACCGCAACGTCCTCGCAGGGACCGAGGAGGAACCAGACGTTATGGGCGAGCGAAACGTGCACGACCGTATGGCGACGACTATCCGGGTAGGTGGGACTCGATGAGTTCACTTCTCCTCCTGACCAATGCCCTCCAGCCGTCGACGGAGGTACTCCCCGCTCTCGGCCTGCTGCTGCACAACGTGCGCGTGGCTCCGGCGGAGGGACCCGCTCTCGTCGACACCCCAGGTGCCGACGTCATCCTGATCGACGGCCGGCGGGATCTGCCCCAGGTACGCAGCCTGTGCCAGCTCCTGCGCTCCACGGGGCCCGGCTGTCCGCTCATCCTCGTCGTCACCGAGGGCGGCCTCGCGGCCGTCACCGCCGACTGGGGTATCGACGACGTTCTCCTGGACACCGCCGGGCCCGCCGAGGTCGAGGCACGACTGCGGCTCGCCATGGGGCGCCAGCAGATCGTCAACGACGACTCCCCCATGGAGATCCGCAACGGCGACCTCTCGGTCGACGAGGCGACGTACAGCGCGAAGCTGAAGGGCCGGGTCCTCGACCTCACCTTCAAGGAGTTCGAGCTGCTGAAGTACCTCGCCCAGCACCCGGGCCGCGTGTTCACGCGCGCGCAGCTCCTCCAGGAGGTCTGGGGCTACGACTACTTCGGTGGCACCCGGACGGTCGACGTGCACGTACGACGGCTGCGCGCGAAGCTCGGCCCCGAGCACGAGTCGCTGATCGGGACCGTCCGGAACGTCGGTTATCGATTCGTTACGCCGGAGAAGGGCGACCGTACGAGCGACGAGGCGAAGGCCAAGGCAGCCCTCGCAAAGTCGGACGTTGCGGGCGTTACGGGCGATACAGCGGCCCTGGACGCCGTCGAGGAGTCGTCCGAGGTCACCGCCGAGGCGTGACCTCGGTGGCCGGGCGGTGACGCACGGCTGGTCCGCGCTCCGGGCGGGTGGATCGAATTCCTTACGCCCTGCCCAGAGCGGGTCCATCCGCGTAGACTCCGCGCGTGGCCAAGGTGACTAGGGATGATGTGGCTCGGCTGGCGGGTACCTCCACCGCCGTCGTCAGCTATGTCATCAACAACGGACCCCGGCCGGTTGCCCCGGCCACGCGCGAGCGTGTCCTCGCCGCTATCAAGGAACTGAGCTACCGGCCCGACCGGGTCGCCCAGGCGATGGCGTCGCGGCGCACGGACCTCATAGGCCTGATCGTGCCGGACGCGCGCCAGCCCTTCTTCGGGGAGATGGCGCACGCGGTCGAACAGGCCGCGTCCGAGCGCGGAAAGATGGTGCTGGTCGGCAACTCCGACTACGTCGCCGAGCGCGAGGTCCACTATCTGCGGGCGTTCCTCGGTATGCGGGTCTCCGGGCTGATCCTGGTCAGCCACGCCCTGAACGACAACGCGGCGGCGGAGATCGAGGCCTGGGACGCCCGGGTCGTCCTCCTCCACGAACGCCCCGAGGCGATAGACGACGCCGCCGTCGTCACGGACGACCTCGGCGGCGCCCACCTCGCCGTCCGCCACCTGCTGGAGCACGGCTACGAGTACGTCGCCTGTATGGGCGGCATCGCCGAGACCCCCGCGGTCGGCGACCCCGTCTCGGACCACGTCCAGGGCTGGCGGCGCGCGATGGACGAGGCCGGCGTCCCCACGGAGGGCCGCCTCTTCGAGGCCCTCTACAACCGGTACGACGCCTACAAGGCCGCCCTGGAGATCCTCGCCGACCCGGCCCGCCGTCCCCCGGCCATCTTCTGCTCCACCGACGACCAGGCCATCGGCCTGCTGCGCGCGGCCCGCGAACTGCGCATCGACGTCCCCGGCGAGCTGGCGGTGGCCGGCTTCGACGACATCAAGGAAGCGGCCCTGGCGGACCCGCCCCTCACCACCGTCGCCTCCGACCGCCCGGGCATGGCCCGGGCGGCCGTCGACCTGGTCCTCGACGACGGGGTACGGGTGGCGGGCTCGCGGCGCGAGCGGCTGAAGCTGTTCCCGTCCCGGTTGGTGACCCGGCGTTCCTGCGGCTGCGAGTAGACGCTCCAGCCGTTCGGCCGGGGTCTTTATTTCGGGCATACGAGCTTCTGTCGGGCTTCTCAGGGAGCACTCAGCCAGCTCTCATGCTGACGGGACAAGCTCTCTTCCATGACCGAGAGCTTCCGCCGCAGCGGCGAGTACGAGACCCCCCAGGGCCACGAGCCGCAGTCGGCGTACCCCCAGCAGCAGTACGCTTCCGCCCCCCAGGCTTCCTCCCCGGTGAACCCCGAGTGGCCGCCCCCGCCGGCGTTCGAGCCGCCGACGGTCCAGCAGCCCGCGTACCAGGAACCGGCCCAGCCCCAGGCCCAGCAGGCTCCGTACGGCCCGCAGGCCACGCAGGAGCAGCCCGCGGCCACGGCCACCCTGCTCGCGGAGCCCCCCGCCGATCACGCCGCCTCCGCCCCGCGCAGGAAGCGTGCGAAGGGCCCCTTCGCCCTCCTCGCCGCCGTGGCGATCGTGGCCGCGGCGATAGGCGGCGGCACGGCGTACGGCATCCAGGAGCTCACCAACTCCGACTCCGCCGTCACCTCCAGCAGCACCAGCACCAACGTGGTGCCGTCGAGCGCCAAGGGCACGGTCTCCGGGGTCGCCGCGGCGGTCAGCCCGAGCATCGTCGAGATCAACGCGACCTCCAACGCGGGTTCGTCGACCGGATCCGGCGTGATCATCACGTCCGACGGCGAGATCATCACCAACAACCACGTCATCACCGGTGCCTCGTCGATCAAGGTGTCGACCAGCGACGGCAAGACGTACACCGCGAAGGTCGTCGGCACCGACAGCAAGAAGGACCTGGCCCTCATCAAGCTGGAGAACGCCTCCGGCCTGAAGACGGCGACCCTCGGCGACTCCGCCGGCGTCCGGGTCGGCGACGAGGTCGTGGCGATCGGCTCCCCCGAGGGCCTGACCGGCACGGTCACCAGCGGCATCGTGTCCGCCCTCAACCGTGACGTCACCGTCGCCACCGAGGAGAGCCAGGGCCAGCAGCAACAGCAGGGCGGCGGCAGTGGCGGCTGGCCGTTCGAGTTCGGCGGCCAGCAGTTCAACGGCGACACCGGCACGTCCACGACGACGTACAAGGCCCTCCAGACGGACGCGTCCCTCAACCCCGGCAACTCCGGCGGCGCGCTCATCGACATGAACGGCAACATCATCGGCATCAACTCCGCGATGTACTCGGCGAGTTCGTCCTCGTCGGACGCGGGCAGCGCGGGCCTCGGCTTCGCCATCCCGATCAACACCGTCAAGTCCGACCTGGCGACCCTGCGCTCGGGCTCCACCAGCTGACGTCGACGCCCGGCACACGCACGAGAACCGAAGTGAGATGAGGGGTACGTCATGATCAAGCAGGTTTCGCACAAGCTGACCGCCGGTACGGCGGCCACCGGCCCGGCCGCCCTGGACCTCGCCCTCGGCGTGGCCTTCGCCCTGCACCCGCCGACGGCGACGACCCGGGCCGCGGAGGTCGCCACGGTCACGCATACGGCCGCCGCCCGCAGGGTCACGACGCGCGGTCGCCGTCCCGCACTCAGCTGATCCGCTCCACAGCTGATCCCTTCTCTCCGCAGCAGACCGGAAACGTGCGAGGCTGAAGGCGCCCGACACGTCCCACCGCACCCGAGGAATCCACGACCATGAGCCCCGCCGAAGGCGACCGTGACACCCAGCGCATCCTGATCGTCGACGACGAGCCGGCTGTGCGCGAAGCACTCCAGCGCAGCCTCGCCTTCGAGGGGTACGACACGGAGGTCGCGGTCGACGGCGCGGACGCCCTGGAGAAGGCGACCGCGTACCAGCCCGACCTGGTCGTCCTCGACATCCAGATGCCGAGGATGGACGGCCTGACGGCGGCCCGGCGTATGCGCGGCGCGGGCACGACCACGCCCATCCTGATGCTGACGGCCAGGGACACGGTCGGCGACCGCGTCACCGGCCTGGACGCGGGAGCGGACGACTACCTGGTCAAGCCCTTCGAACTGGACGAACTCTTCGCCCGGGTACGGGCCCTGCTGCGCCGCAGCTCCTACGCGGCGGCGGCCGTGGCGGGCAGCCTCCCGGAGGACGAGGCACTCACCTTCGCCGACCTGCGCATGGACCTCGCGACGCGCGAGGTGACGCGCGGCGCCCGGTCGGTGGAACTGACCCGCACGGAGTTCACCCTCCTGGAGATGTTCCTGGCCCACCCGCGCCAGGTCCTCACCCGGGAGCAGATCCTGAAGGCGGTCTGGGGCTTCGACTTCGAGCCGTCCTCCAACTCCCTCGACGTGTACGTCATGTACCTCCGCCGCAAGACGGAGGCGGGCGGCGAGCCGCGCCTCGTCCACACGGTCCGGGGCGTGGGGTATGTGCTTCGACAGGGCGGCGCGGAATGAGCAGAGTGGGACGCCGGTACCGATCCCTGCCGATCCGGTCGCGGCTGGCGTTGCTGGTCGCTGCGGCTGTGGCGTTCGCGGTGGCGGCGGTTTCGGTGACGTGCTGGTTCATCGTGCAGGGCAAGTTGTACGACCAGGTCGACAACGACCTTCAGAAGATGACCCAGCGCGGGTTCGACGACAACAGCCTCCGCCAGCTCGTCGCCAACTGCAGCGAGACCCCGCAGCAGAACAGCAACGACTTCCGGGCTCCGAACAACTACCTCCAACTGGTCAAGCCGGACGGAACCATCTGCGTCGCAGGGTTCTCGGAGGGCACGGTCAAGGTGACCAGTGCCGACAAAGAGCTGATCGAGGACACCAGCGCCACCAACGGCATCCTCCATAACGGCACGGACAAGAACGGCGACTCGGTACGGGTGATGACCCTGCCCGTAGCTGTCAGCGAAGGTCCCGGCACGCAGCCGTACCGTGCCGCCCTCGTCATCGCGGTCCCTCTCAAGGGCACCGAGTCCACCCTCAATGAGCTGGCCCTGATCCTCCTCCTCGTCTCCGGTATCGGAGTCGTGGGCGCCGGCGCGGCCGGGCTGGCGGTGGCGCGGGCGGGCCTGCGCCCCGTGGACAAGCTCACCGAGGCCGTGGAACACGTCGCCCGCACCGAGGACCTGAGCGTCCGCATCCCGGTGGAGGAGGACAGCGACGACGAGATCGCCCGCCTCTCCCGCTCCTTCAACTCGATGACCTCCTCGCTCGCCAACTCCCATGAGCTGCAACAACAGTTGATCGCGGACGCCGGCCACGAACTCCGCACCCCCCTGACTTCCCTCCGCACGAACATCGAACTCCTCACCCGCAGCGAGGAGACGGGCCGCCCGATCCCCGAGGCCGACCGCAAGGCACTCCTCGCCTCGGTGAAGGCCCAGATGACCGAACTGGCCGCCCTGATAGGTGACTTGCAGGAGCTGTCCCGTTCGGAGGGCCAGCGAGGTGAGCGCGTTCAGGTGGTCGCCATGGAGGACACCGTGGAGTCGGCCCTGCGCCGGGCCCGGCTCCGTGGACCCGAGCTGACGATCACCGCGGACATCCAGCCCTGGTTCGTCCGGGCGGAGCCGTCTGCGCTGGAGCGGGCGGTGGTCAACATCCTGGACAACGCGGTGAAGTTCAGCCCCGAGGGCGGCACGATCGAGGTGCAGCTCAGCGGCGGCACCCTGACGGTCCGCGACCACGGGCCCGGTATCCCCGCCGACGAGATCCCCCACGTCTTCGACCGCTTCTGGCGCTCACCGAGTGCACGCGCCCTCCCCGGTTCGGGCCTGGGTCTGTCGATCGTCGCCCGTACGGTCCAACAGGCGGGCGGTGAGGTCACGTTGGCCCGCGCGGCGGGCGGCGGCACGGTGGCCACCGTACGGCTGCCGGGGGCGGCGATTCCGCCGCCGGAGGCGATGTAGGGCGCCCAAGCGGTTCAGCGTGGGCGTCGAGGTTCGGGCCGAGCGCCGCCCCGACCGGCCGGTACCGCCGATGGCCGGCCGGTACCGCCGCGATCGGGGCGGTTGTGCTCGTCTGCCGGCCGGCAGCGGCTACCGTCCGCTGCCGGTCCGACGGCCCGGCCTCACTTCAGGTGTCGGGTGAGGAACTGGGCCGCGTTGTCCCCCGCGAACTGCGGGACACCGGTGTGCCCGCCCATGTTGGCGTGCAGGGACTTCTCCTTGGAGCCGAAGGCGTCGAACAGGTCCAGGGACGCCTGCCGGTCGTTCCCTTCGTCGTCCCACTGCAGCAGGACGTGCAGGGGAATGGTGACCTGCCGGGCCTCCTCGAACAGGGCGCGCGGCACGAAACTCCCGGCGAACAGAACGGCGGCCGAGATACGAGGCTCGACCACCGCCAGCCGGACGCCGATGGAGATCACTCCCCCCGAGTACCCGACCGGGCCACCGATCCCGGGCAGCGACAGGAGTGCGTCCAGGGCGGTCTGCCATTCCGGGACCGCCTTGTCGACCAGCGGGAGGACGAGGGCGTCGACGATCTCGTCGCTGACCGGCTCGCCGGCCTCCACCGCCCGGCGCAGGTCGGCACGGGCCTGCTCGACGGCGGGCCAACGGGGCCGGTCTCCGCTCCCGGGGAGCTCGATGGTGGCTGCGGCGAAACCCTCCGCCACGGAGTGCCGGGCCCGGGCCACGAGTCGGGGGTACATCTTGCGCAGCCCGAGGGGAGGGTGGCCGAGCAGGATCAGCGGCGCCGGTGCGGATGCGGACGCCGATGCGGGTGTCCACAGGAGTCCGGGGATGTCACCGAGGGTGAATTCGCGTTCGAGGACGCCGTCGTCGAGACGCTGTTCGGAAGTGAATCGCATGGTCGTGCCTTTCGGGAGTGCGCTTGAACGGCGCTCCCGGACGACCTATCGCCCGACCGTGGCCCCGGAGGGGAGCACCCATGTCGATACAGCGTTCACGGGTACCACCTCCTCGTTCTCTCCCACGGCCTCCGGCAAAGTAGCAGTGGTCGCCGTGGTCCGCCAACGGGTTTTATGGCTGCGCCGATCCGGCAACGCTCCTCGGCCGTGTGGCTGATCAGCCACACGGCCGAGGAAACCCCCGTTTGCATGATCGAGAATGCCCTGGTGGGGCCCGGGTTGTCGTTCTCAGCCAGTCCACACTTTCTTGGCACTGCGTCTACTCTCGGCCAACTCCGCTTCGGACAGGGCCTGTCTCCCGATCCTTCCGCTTCCTCTGCGGTCCCTGGCCTTCGTCGCCTCAGCGCGGCAACCTTTGCCTCCTCGGCTGCAACACCCAAGTGACGTGGTTCTCCCTCCAGTCAAGCCCCCCTCGAACCCCTCTTCACCCCTCTTGACCCCTCACTTGATCGGAAGCAGTCGTGAGCGAAACCCGCAGCAAGTCCCGTAGCCGCAGTCGTCACCGCCGCCGCAAGACCGCACTGCTCGCCGGGGTCCCGCTGGCCCTCGCCTCCGCCGGAGCCATGGCCTACGGCGGTGTCTTCGGAGTGTTCGGCGCGGACGCGCAGCCGAAGGCGTCCGCCGCGACCTCCGCCGGCTCCGCCCTCGCCGGTGTCACCGACGTCGCCAATGGCTTCGCCTCCGTCAACGCCCTTGGCCAGAACGGGACTTACGGCGGCCGGGACGGCCAGACCGTCACTGTGAAGACGCTCGCCGACCTGGAGAAGTACGCAACAGCCTCCGAGCCGTACATCATCGTTGTCGCCGCCACCATCACCATGGACCCGGTCGGCAAGGAGATCAAGGTCGCCTCCGACAAGACCATCATCGGGTCGGGGACCTCCGGGCAGATCGTCGGCGGTGGGTTCTTCCTCGGCACCGGGGTCCACAACGTCATCATCCGGAATCTCACCATCCGGGACGCCTACCAGGGCATCTGGAACGACAAGGAGCACGACTTCGACGCGATCCAGATGGACGGCGCCCATCATGTGTGGATCGATCACAACGACCTGCGGCACATGGCCGACGGTCTCATCGACAGCCGCAAGGACACGACCTACCTGACCGTCTCCTGGAACAAGCTGAGCCAGGACAACAAGGCCTTCGGCATCGGCTGGACCGAGAACACCACCGCCGACATCACGATCCACCACAACTGGATCCGCGAGACCGAGCAGCGCAACCCGTCCACCGACAACGTGGCCCACGCGCACCTCTACAACAACTACCTGGAGGACGAGGCGGGGACCACCATCAAGTCCTCGTACGGCAACTACTCGCGCGGCAAGACCAACATGGTGCTGGAGAACTCCTACTTCCAGGGCATGACCAACCCCGTCGTCCGCGACGCCACCGCCACCCTCGTCCAGCGCGGCAACGTCTTCTCCGGGACGACAGGGAAGAACGAGAGCGGGGGGTCGGGCGCGGCCTGGGACCCGAAGACGTACTACAGCTACACCCCGGACAAGACGGCCGACGTGCCCGCGCTGCTCAAGTCCGGTGTGGGGCCGCGCAGTTCCGTGGCCAAGGCGACCAGCACCGCGACCACCACGGCCGCCGCCGCCACGACCCTCACCGTCGCCGCCGACGGCTCCGGCCAGTACCGGACCGTGCAGGCCGCCGTGAACGCCGTACCCGCGAACAACACCTCCCGGGTGGTGATCTCCGTCAAGCCGGGCACGTACCGCGAACTGGTCAAGGTGCCGTCCAACAAGCCGCACGTCACCATCCAGGGCAGCGGCGGCAGCCGCAAGGACACCACGATCGTCTACAACAACGCGTCCGGTACGCCGAAGCCCGACGGCTCCGGCACATACGGCACCGGCGGCAGCGCCACCGTCGCCGTCGACGCGGACGACTTCCAGGCCCGCAACCTGACCATCTCCAACGACTTCGACGAGGCCGCGCACCAGGACATCGCCAACCAGGCGGTCGCCCTGCGCACCTCCGCCGACAAGGTGTTCCTCGACAGCGTCATCGTCAGCGGCGACCAGGACACCCTGCTGGTGGACACCGCGTCCAAGGACAAGCTGGGCCGCGTCTACATCACCAACTCCTACGTCGTCGGCAACACCGACTTCATCTTCGGCCGGGCCACCGCCGTGATCGACAAGTCCGTCATCACCCTGAAGA
The DNA here is from genome assembly GCF_054072135.1 of Streptomyces kryoterrae. Taxonomy (NCBI): domain Bacteria; kingdom Bacillati; phylum Actinomycetota; class Actinomycetes; order Kitasatosporales; family Streptomycetaceae; genus Streptomyces; species Streptomyces kryoterrae. Next base: position 4,787,810 of record NZ_CM133358.1, read on the forward strand.
AGCGCTGGAACGGCACCTCGGCCGGCTACGTCACGGCCCCCAGCACCGCCGCGAACCGCAAGGGCATCCTGATCGCCAACTCCACGGTGAACGGCGACGTCTCCGACCGCAGCTTCTACCTGGGCCGCCCCTGGCACGCGGGCGGCGACGCGACCCTCGACCCGCAGACCACCATCCGCAACACCTCCCTGAGCGCCGCGATCAGGACCACTCCCTGGACCGACATGAGCGGCTTCTCCTGGAAGGACGACCGCTTCGCCGAGTACAAGAACACCGGCGCGGGCTCGGGCGCCGCGAGCGGCGACCGCCCGCAGCTGACCGACGCCCAGGCCACCGGCCAGGAGGTCGCCGACTGGCTGGGCGACTGGACACCCACGGCCGGCTGACCGGCGTAAGCACAGCAGAACGGCTGGGGAGCGCGAGCCGATGCCCCGCTCCCCAGCCACACCCGCCACCCGCCCTCTCCGCATCCTCACCTCCCCAGCCCCCGCACACCCCTTTCCCAGGCCCAGCACAGCCCGTCGTCGCACGTTGGAGGGATGGCGCGGAAGATCCTGCTGGCCGACGACGACGCGGCCGTACGTGAGGGGCTCGACCGGGTGCTCAGGTTCGAGGGGTACGAGACCGTGCTCGCCGGGGACGGCCGTGCGGCGCTCGCCTTGGTGGCCGAACCGGACAGCGCACCCGACCTCGTGCTCATGGACGTCACCATGCCCGGCCTCGACGGGCTCGCCGCGACCCGGCGGCTACGGGCCTCGGGGTGCACCGTCCCGATCCTGATGATCACCGGACGGGCCGCGGTCGGAGACCGGATCGTCGCGCTCGACAACGGCGCCGACGACTACCTCATGAAACCCTTCGCCACCGAGGAACTCCTCGCGCGGGTAAGGGCGTTGCTGCGCCGGAGCCCACAGCGCGAACCCCGGCCGCCCTCGCAGCTCGCGGGCCTCAGCTTCCAGGACGTCCACCTGGACCCGAGGACCCGTACCGTCACCCGCGCCGACCGCCGACTCGACCTCACCAAGACCGAGTTCAACCTCCTCGAATACCTGCTGAGACGGCCCGACAGGATCCTCGGCCGGGTCCAGATCCTCAAGGACGTCTGGGGCTTCGACTTCGAGCCCGCCTCCAACACCCTTGACGTGTACGTCATGTACCTGCGCCGGAAGCTGGAGAGCCGGGGCGAACCCCGGCTCATCCACACCGTCCGGGGAATGGGCTACACCCTCAGGGCCAGTGTCAGCGTCTCCTCCCGCCGGTAGGACCCGGCCGGTTGGGGGAGCAGCGGGGCCGCGAGCCTCGCGTACCCGCCGCCCCGCGCCATCAGTTCGTCGTGCGTGCCCGTCTCGGCGAGGCGGCCGTCGTCGACGACCAGGATGCGGTCGGCGTCCGGGGCGAGGCTCAGATCGTGGGTGATCATGATGGTCGTACGGCCCGCCATCAGCCGGCGCAGCGCCGGGACGATCCGGCGGGCGGCGATCGAGTCCAGGCCGGCCGTCGGCTCGTCGAGGACCAGTACCGGGGCCCGGCGCAGCATGGCCCGGGCGATGGCGATCCGCTGCAGCTGGCCGCCGGAGAGCGTGGCCGTGCCGGGGGCGATCCTCGTGCCGTACCCCTCGGGGAGCGCGGTGACGAAGTCGTGCGCGTCGGCCGCCCGAGCCGCCGCCTCGATGTCCGCGTCGCTCGCGCCGGGGCGCCCGCACTCGATGTTCTCGCGGATCGACCCGTGCAGGATCAGCGTCTCCTGCGGCAGCAGCACCACGTTCTCGCGGAGGAAGGTGAGGGGTACGTCGGTCAGCGGGACGCCGTCCAGGCAGATCACGCCCGCCGAGGGGTCGTAGAAGCGGGTGAGGAGCTTCGACAGGGTGGACTTTCCGGCGCCGCTCGCCCCCGTGATCAGGACCAGTTCGCCGGGGGCCGCGGTGAAGGTCACCTCGCGCAGCGACGGCCGCCGGTCCGTTCCCTCGCCCGGGTAGGTGAAGGAGGCCCCGTGGACGCTGACCCAGCCGCGCACCGGCCACTGGGCCACCGGCTCGGCCGGGTCGGTGACGGCGGGCTCGGCGTCCAGCAGCTCGCCGAGGCGTTCCGCGCCCGCGGTCGCCGCCGTGAGGGTCAGGCCGAGCTGGCCGAGGCTGCGGATCGGCGGGTAGAGGTAGCCGACGAAGGCGGCGAAGGCCAGCAAGGCACCCAGTGACATCCGGCCGGCGGAGATCTCCCAGACGCCGAGCCCGATCACCGTGAGGACGCACAGCGTCTCGACGACCTCGACGAACTGTTCGTACATCTCGCTCAGCCGCGCCCCGCGCACGCTCGCCCTCATCCAGGCGCGGGCCTCCCGGTCGAGGCGCTTCTCCTCGTCGCGGCGGCGGTTGTAGGCCTGGGTGAGGACGATGTTGCCGAGGGACTCCTCCACCACGGAGGTGATCGCGCCGTCGGCGACCCGCTCGTCCTGGCTGGCCGTCCGGATACGGCCGGCGAAGCGGCGGGCGGCGAGGAGGAAGAGGGGGGCCAGGAAGAAGGTGACCAGGGCCAGGTCCCAGCGCAGCCAGAGGGCTGCGGCGGAGTAGAAGAGGGCCGAGAAGGCGGCGGAGACGGTACCGACAACTCCCGAGACGACCATCTGTTCGATGGCTTCGACGTCACCGGTGAGACGTTCCACCAGATCGCCCTGGCGGTGTTTCTGGAAGAAGTGGGGCGGGAGGTCCTGGACATGCCGGAAGACGTTGGCGCGCAGGCGCAGGACGAATCTCTCGGCGGTCCAGGTGGCGAGCGAGTTTCCGGCGTAGCCGACGAGCGCGCCGAGGACGGCGACGGCCAGCCAGGCACCGGCCGGGCCCCAGAAGGCGGCGAGGGAACCGGCTTTCAGGGCGTTGTCCGTCAGTTCCGCGAACAGCAGGATCGCGGCGGTCTCGGCCAGCGCGGACACCACCACGCACATGACGATCGCCACCAGCCATTTCCGGTCCCCGCGCGTCAACGGCCAGAACCGGCGGAACGCCTCCCGGACTTCCCTCATGCTCAACTCCCTTTCCTTTTCTCCTTACACGCCCGAGGCGGGGCCACCGGGACGATGCGCTCGCCCTCCGGTGACCCCGCCTCACGGCAGGTCTCAGTGCTGGTGCCCGACCGGACGACGCGGCACCTTCTGGGGCGCCGGCTTCTTCGGAGCCTTCTTCTTGGGAGCCGGAGCCGGGGCGGCGGGCTTGGATGCCTTCTTGACGGGGACAATCTTGTGGAAGCTCATAGGAATTCCCTCCCGGGTTGTGAATTGGCTGTTCGCGTTTTGCTTTTAGCTGTGACTGCGGCTGTGTTCTGCGTCAGCCCTTATGGGCGACCGGTCGACGCCTGGGAGTGACCTTCTTCGGCGCGGGCTTGTGGGGCGGCGGGACGGCCTTGCGGGCCTTCTTGACCGGGGCGATCTTCTTGAAGCTCATATTGCTCTCCCTTGCTTTCCGTGTCGTCCGCCGTTCGCTTTCGACATGGAAAACACTACGGGACCCGAGAAGCGGAAAAGACCAATTCCGCTTAGACCTCGGTTAATAGCAGCTGAGACCAATTTTCAGGACACCCGGGGAACCGATCCCCATTTCACACAGGATTTATTACGGGCATGACAGAGGGCCCAAGGCAACATGCCTTGGGCCCTCTGGGATGGAACCGCTACCGCTACTGCACGACCGTGATCCGCTTCGCCGCCGGCGGCGCGATCGGGGTCGTGGCCGTGGAGTTGGCGGTCAGGTAGTCCGCCAGCGCCGCGAGGTCGTCCCCGCCGACCAGGTCGTTCGTGCCCTGACCCAGCGTCGGGAAGCCGTCGCCGCCACCCGCGAGGAAGCTGTTCGTCGCGACGCGGTAGGTGGCGGCCGGGTCGATCGCCGCACCGTTCAGCTTGACGGAGTCGGCGACCAGGCGCGCGGCGCCGGCCTTCGTCAGGTCAAGGGTGTAGGTGAGCCCCGTCGACACCTGGAGCACCTTCGGCGAGGCCGTGTTCGTGCCGCTGACCTGCTCCTGGAGTACGGAGACGAGCTGCGCGCCGGTGAAGTTCTGCAGGTTCACCGTGTTGGAGAACGGCTGGACCGTGAAGCCCTCGGCGTAGGTGACGACACCGTCGCCCTCCGCGCCCTTCGCCGCGAAGGTGAGCCCCGCGCGGATTCCGCCCGGGTTCATCAGCGCGAGGTCGGTCTCCGGGTCGAGCTTCCTGCCGTACGCCAGTTGCGCGTCGGCGATGAGGTCGCCCATCGGGGACTCGGTGCCGGTGTTGTTGATGTCGCCGGAGATGTAACCGATCGCGCGGTTGCCGATGGGCGCCGCGAGGGTGTTCCAGCGGGCGATCAGGTCGGTCATGTCCGCGGCCTTGGCGACGGTCCGGGTGACCACGTGGTTCGCGGAGGAGACGGCCGTACGGGCGATGTCACCCGTCCAGCGGTCGTACGTCAGCGTGGTGTCCGTGTAGAGGCGGCCGAAGGACGCGGCCGAGGTGACCGTGCGCGGCTTGCCCGACGGGTCCGGGATCGTGCAGGCGTACGCCGCGTGCGTGTGGCCGGTGACCAGCGCGTCGACCTTCGAGGTGACGTTCTTCGCGATGTCGACGATCGGCCCGGAGATACCGGAGCCGCCGCCCGCCGCGTCGCAGTCGTAGTTGTACGCGCCGGAGGCCGGGAGGCCGCCCTCGTGGATCAGCGCGACGATCGACTTGACGCCCTGCTTCTCCAGCTCCTTGGCGTACTTGTTGATCGTCTCGACCTCGTCCTTGAACTTGAGGCCCTTCACGCCCTCGGCGGAGACGACACCGGGGGTGTCCTCCAGGGTCACGCCGATGAAGCCGATCTTGACGCCGTTCTTCTTCCACACCCAGTAGGGCTTGAGGATCGGCTTCTTGGTCTTCTCGTCGAGCACGTTCGCCGCGAGGTAGGGGAAGTCCGCCCCCTTGAACTTCTTTCCCTTGACGTAGCAGCCGTCGGTCGGGTGGCAGCCGCCGTTCTGCAGACGGGCCAGTTCCCTGGCGCCCTCGTCGAACTCGTGGTTGCCGACCGAGGTGACGTCGAGGTCGAGGCCGTTGAGCGCCTCGATGGTGGGCTCGTCGTGGAAGAGGCCCGAGATCAGCGGGGAGGCACCGACCATGTCGCCGCCGGCCGCCGTGATCGAGTACGGGTTGTCCCCGCGCGCCTCGCGCAGGTGGGTGGCGAGGTACTCGACACCGCCCGCGTCGATCGTCTTCGTCGTGCCGTCGGCCTGGAGTTCGGTGACCCGGCCGGAGGAGCCGGACGGCGGCTCCAGGTTGCCGTGCAGGTCGTTGAAGGACAGCAGCTGCACGTCCTGGTAGCGGCTCGGCTTGCTGTGTCCCTGGCTGCCGGGCTTGGACGCGCTGCCGCCGGCGCTGGCCGGGAGCGCGGCGGCCGCGAGTGCGCCGACCGTGGCGATACCGGCGACGCCGGCGAGCAGTGCGCGCGTACGGCGTCTGCGGCGGTGGTACGGCTGGGGTGTGGCTGGCATGTGCCCCCCTGAAGTGAGCGAGATTCGGAAGACTGAAGACTTGGGAAGCGCCCAGGGGACGCCCCGTGGACGCCCCTTGGACGCCCCGTGGACGCCCAAGGAAAGGACGACTTAAGAAGAGGGTGAGAATGTGATCCCGTCCCGGCGCAGCCTAGGGTCAACGCGCGTAGCGCGACAGGGGTTCAGGGTTACGGAACGGTTGCCTCCTCGGGAGATTCACCATGAATCGGGCAGGCCTTACCCTCGTAGCCATGACCAGCGACGACACCGCGCGCCCCGGCTCCCCCGACCTGTCTCGTTCCATCGACACCCTGGCCGCCCTCACGCCCGAGCGGGCCGACGCCGTCCTCGCGTTGCTCGCGGAGGCCGCCCGGACCGACGGCCAGCAGGCGGTGTCCGAGCAGGGGCGGCTCCGACTACGCGGGGGCGCCCGCGAGGGCGTGTCGCACTTCCTCCTGATCGTCGGCGGCGAAGTCGTCGGCTACGCACAGCTGGAGGACACCGACCCGGTCGAGGCGCCGGCCGCCGAACTTGTCGTCCACCCCGCCCACCGCGGCAACGGTCACGGGCGCGCCCTCGGCTCGGCCCTGCTGGCCGCCTCCGGCAAGCGAGTGCGCGTCTGGGCGCACGGCGCCCACTCCGCCGCCCGGCACCTCGCCCAGGTCCTCGGCCTCGCCCTCTTCCGCGAACTGCGCCAGCTGCGGCGGCCGTTGACCGACCTGGAGCTGCCCGAGCCGAAGCTTCCGCAGGATGTGACGGTACGGACCTTCGTGCCCGGCGAGGACGACGCGGCCTGGCTCGCCGTGAACGCCGCCGCCTTCGCCCACCACCCCGAACAGGGCTCGCTCACCCAGCGCGACCTCGAAGACCGCATGGCCGAGGCCTGGTTCGACCCGGACGGCTTCTTCCTCGCCTTCCGCGACGGCGAGCTCATCGGCTTCCACTGGACGAAGACGCACACGGCGGAGGGCCTCGGCGAGGTGTACGTCATCGGCCTGCGCCCGGGCGCCCAGGGCGGCGGCCTCGGCCGGGCGCTCACCACGATCGGCCTGCGCCACCTGGCGGAGCGCGGGCTGCCCACAGCGATGCTGTACGTCGACGCGGACAACACGGCGGCGGTGGCGCTGTACGAGCGGCTGGGCTTCGAGACCCACGAGACGGACCTGATGTACCGCACGGAGTCGTAACACGCGGGCACTCGCAGGACGTGGGGGCGGTGATCTTGACATCGCCCCCTCTCTTGGTTCACCCTTTCACTACTCAATTAGTGAAAGGGTGGTTGTACGAGTGGTCGAGTACCGCATCGACAGACGCACCGGCGTCGCCACCTATCTGCAGATCGTCCAGCAGACCAAACAGGCCCTGCGCCTGGGCCTGCTGGAACCCGGCGACAAGCTGCCCACAGCCCGTGAGGTCGTGGAGGCCACCGCCATCAATCCGAACACCGTCCTGAAGGCCTACCGCGAGCTTGAGCGCGAGGGCCTGGTCGAGGCGCGGCGGGGCCTCGGCACGTTCGTCCGCAAGTCTCTGGGGGCCGCCCCGGCGGACTCCCCCTTCGGCGCCGAACTGGCCGACTGGGCCGGCCGGGCCCGCGCCGCCGGACTCGAACGGGACGACGTGGCAGCGCTGTTCACCTCCGTACTCGACACGCATTTCACCGACACGCAATTCAAGGGGGACCAGGGATGAACGACACCGCCATGGAGGCGGCCGGACTGGGCAAGCGGTTCGGCCTGCGGAAGGGCGGCTGGGCGCTGCGCGAGTGCGCGTTCCGCCTGCCGGCCGGGCGCGTCTGCGCGGTCGTCGGGCCCAACGGCGCCGGCAAGTCGACGCTGCTGGCCCACGCGGCCGGTCTCCTCAGGCCCACCGAGGGCACGCTCACCGTCCTCGGCACCAGCCCGGGCGCGGCACGCGAGCGCACGGCCTATGTCGCCCAGGACAAGCCCCTGCACCCCCAGCTCACCGTCGAGGACACCCTGCGGCTGGGCCGGGAGCTCAACCCCCGGCGCTGGGACCGGGCCGTCGCCGAGGGAATCGTCGCGGACGGCGCCCTCGACCCCGCCGCCAAGATCCGCAACCTCTCCGGCGGTCAGCGCACCCGGGTCGCGATAGCCCTCGCCCTCGGCAAGCGCCCCGAACTGCTGCTCCTGGACGAGCCGATGGCCGACCTCGACCCGCTCGCCCGGCACGAGCTGATGGGCACCCTGATGGCCGACGCCGCCGAGAACGGCACCACGGTTGTCATGTCCTCGCATGTCGTCGCCGAGCTGGAGGGCTCCTGCGACCACGTCCTCCTCGTCGGCGCCGGCCGGGTCCGCCTCGCCGGCCCGCTGGAGGACCTGCTCGCCGCCCACACCCTGGTCACCGGCCCGGCCGCCGACCTCGACGACCACACGGTCATCGAGTCCCGTACGACGGGCCGCCAGACCACCGCCCTCATCCGCCCCGGGGGCCGCCTCGCCGGAACCTGGCAGAGCGCCACCCCCACCCTGGAGGAACTGGTCCTCGCCCACCTCCGCTCCCCGGGAGCACCGCCCCTGCACCTCGACGCGGACGAGTCGGCGGAGGCCGCCGTATGACCGCCACCGCCGCACTCGCGGCACCCGAGCGACCAGCGGCACAGCGCACCGGCCGTCTCCACGGCCTCACCTGGACCCTCCTGCGCGTCCACCGCTCCGCACTCTGGTTCTGGCTGCTGTACGTCGTCGTGGTGGCCGGTGTGCTCCTCTGGACGTACGGGCCGGGCACGAACGCGGCCATGGACGAGCTGGTGCGCTCGGGCTGCCGTGACGGCGGTATGCCCAACCTCGGCTGCGACACCCTGGGCCCGCTGGGATCCCGCTGGGACTCGGGCGTCGTCCTCGGCAGCCTCCTCGTCTTCTTCGCCCCGTTCCTGATCGCCGCCTGGGCGGGCGCCTCGCTCATCGGCCGCGAACTGGAGGACGGCACGGCCCAGTTGGCCTGGACCCAGTCCGTGTCCCCGGCGCGCTGGCTGGCCGCCAAGCTCGCCGTGCCCGCCGTACTGATCACGGCCGGCATGCTCCTGCTCACCGTCCTGCATCGCCTGATGTGGGCGGCCGGTTCCGAACTGCGGCAGGGCAACTTCAACTGGTACGACAGCCAGATCTTCGAGCCCAACGGCACCCTCGCCACCGCCTACGCCCTGGCCGGTCTGGCCGTCGGCGTCCTCGCGGGCATGGCCCTACGCCGCTCGCTGCCCGCGCTCGGCGTCGGAGTCGTCGCCATCGGCATCGTCGTACAGCAGTTCCAGTCTCTACGTCCGCACCTGTGGCCGGCCGAGACCAGGCAGAGCCCCGGCGGGTTCCCCGACGAGGGCGGCATGACGGTCGCCAAGGGCTCCTACACCTCCACCGGCGCCCGCATCCCCGATCTGTTCTGCGACGACAGGGCCGCATGCATCGCCCGCAACGACGTCGCCGGCGTCTACCGCGACTACCACCCGGCCTCCCACTTCTGGCCGCTCCAACTCATGGAGACCGGCATCCTCCTCGCCCTCGCGACGGTGGCCGCGCTGATCGCGTTCGCCCTCCTCAAGCGCCGCACGGGAGCCACCGCATGACCACCACCACCGCACTCGCGGCCCCCGCGAGACCTCAGCGCGGCACCCGCCTGCGTCCCCACGGCCTGCCCTGGGTCATGCTGATCCTGCACCGCTGGGCCCTCTGGTTCTGGCTGCTGCTGATCGCCGTGGCCGCCGCGGCGATGCTGTGGATGTACGGCTGGGGAGCCGACGCCGCCGCCGCCGAGTTCTTCCGGAAGGGCTGCGTCGGGGGGGCCGTCAACGACAGCTGCAACTACGGCGGCCCCGCCTACACCCGCTACGAAACCGCGAACACCATCAGCGGCGGCCTCATCAACCTCGTACCGCTGTTCACCGCCCTCTGGGCGGGCGCCTCGCTCATCGGCCGCGAGCTGGAGAACGGCACCGCCCAGCTGGCCTGGACCCAGTCCGTGTCCCCGGCGCGCTGGCTCGCCGCCAAGCTCGCCGTACCGGCCGCGCTGCTCACCGCGGGCACCCTCCTCCTCGTGCTGCTGCACCGCCTGGCGTGGGGCGCGCACACCAAGCTGTTCCACGGGATGGGCACCCGGCACTGGTACGACGAGGGCACCTACGTCGCGAACGGCACCCTCGCCCCCGCGTACGCCCTGCTCGGCCTGGCGGTCGGCGCCCTGACGGGACTGCTCGTACAGCGGTCGATGGCCGCCTCCGGCAGCACCTTCTTCGCCTTCCTGATCCTGGTGTACGTGATCTCGTCACTTCGTCCGCATCTATGGCCGGTCAAGACCCTGACCAGCAAGGACGACTACCCGGACTACATCGGCATGGTCGTCGACGACGGCGCCCTGACCTCCACCGGAAAGCACATCTCGGACCCGATCTGCGTCGCCGACACCAAGTGCCTCGCCGACCACGACGTCGTCGGCTTCTACCGCGACTACCACCCGGTCTCCCACTTCTGGCCCCTCCAGCTCACGGAGACCGGAGTCGTCCTCGCCCTCACCACCGCCGCGACGGCCGCCGCCCTCCTGCTGCTGCGCCGCCGCACCGCCTGAGCCCCGGCCCGCCCGACCCGCGTATGCCCCTGCAACGGGGAGGGGGGCATACGCGCCCCTCGCATCCGCACCCGCGAGTCGCCCCCCGATATCCCGCACGTCATGTCCCCGTAACCAGTGATTCAGCCAGGCTTGCGAGGCTCACCCAATGACGCCCGCCGTGCCTGAGCCTTCGCCGCCCCCCGAGGCCACCAACGGGACCGGAGCCGACCGGATCGCCCCCGCCGCGCTCCCGCCCGCACGCTCCGACGCGCCCGTACCGGGCGAGGCGCGGAACAATGGGGTCATGAGCCAGCCAAACGCCCAGTCGCAGGTACAGCACGCGCAGCCGTCCGTCGGTTCCCTGACCTCCCACCGCCCGCACACGGTGTCGGCCGTGGTCTCCGACCTGGAACCCGACATCGACGCCGACCTCGACGAGTACGAGGAGGCACCCTACGACGGCGAGCTGCTGCCGCAGGGCCGCTTCCTGGACCGGGAGCGCAGCTGGCTCGCGTTCAACGAGCGGGTGCTGGAACTGGCCGAGGATCCCAACACACCCCTCCTCGAACGGGCTAACTTCCTCGCGATCTTCGCCAGCAACCTGGACGAGTTCTTCATGGTCCGGGTGGCCGGCCTGAAGCGCCGGATAGCCACCGGCGTGGCCACCCGCTCGGCATCCGGCCTCCAGCCCCGCGAGGTGCTGGAGATGATCTGGGCCCGCTCCCGCGAGCTCATGGCCCGGCACGCCGCCTGCTACCAGGAGGACGTGGCCCCGGCGCTCGCCGAGGAGGGCGTGCACCTGGTCCGCTGGAGCGAGCTGACGGAGAAGGAGCAGGCCCGCCTGTTCACCCTCTTCCGCCACCAGATCTTCCCGGTCCTCACCCCGCTGGCCGTCGACCCGGCGCACCCCTTCCCGTACATCTCGGGTCTCTCCCTGAACCTCGCGGTGATCGTCCGCAACCCGGTGAGCGGACACCGCCACTTCGCACGCGTGAAGGTGCCGCCGCTGCTGTCCCGCTTCCTGGAGGCCTCCCCGAGCCGGTACGTGCCCATCGAGGACGTCATCGCCGCGCACCTCGAAGAGCTGTTCCCGGGCATGGAGGTCCTGGAGCACCACGCCTTCCGCCTCACCCGCAACGAGGACCTGGAGGTCGAGGAGGACGACGCCGAGAACCTCCTCCAGGCCCTGGAGAAGGAACTGATGCGGCGCCGCTTCGGGCCGCCGGTGCGCCTGGAGGTCGAGGAGTCCATCGACCGGTACGTACTCGACCTGCTGGTACGGGAGTTGAACATCACCGAGGCGGAGGTGTACCCGCTGCCGGGTCCCCTCGACCTCACCGGCCTCTTCGGCATCTCCTCCCTCGACCGGCCCGAGCTGAAGTTCCCGAAGTTCATCGCCGGCACCCACCGCGACCTGGCCGAGGTCGAGTCGTCGTCCGCGCCGGACATCTTCGCGGCCCTGCGCGAACGGGACGTGCTCCTCCACCACCCGTACGACAGTTTCTCCACCTCCGTCCAGGCCTTCCTGGAGCAGGCGGCGCTCGACGAGGACGTCCTCGCCATCAAGCAGACCCTGTACCGGACCTCGGGCGACTCCCCGATCGTGGACGCCCTCATCGAGGCCGCCGAGGCCGGCAAGCAGGTCCTCGTCCTCGTCGAGATCAAGGCCCGCTTCGACGAGCAGGCCAACATCAAGTGGGCGCGGAAGCTGGAGGCGTCCGGCTGTCACGTCGTCTACGGCCTCGTCGGCCTGAAGACCCACTGCAAGCTGTCCCTGGTGGTCCGCCAGGAGGGCGACACGCTGCGCCGCTACTCCCACGTCGGCACCGGCAACTACCACCCCAAGACGGCCCGCCTCTACGAGGACCTGGGCCTGCTGACGGCGGACCAGCAGGTGGGCGCGGACCTCTCGGACCTGTTCAACCGGCTGTCCGGCTACTCCCGCCGGGAGACGTACCGCCGCCTCCTGGTCGCCCCCAAGTCCCTGCGGGACGGCCTGATCTCGCGGATCAACAAGGAGGTCCAGCACCACCGTGCCGGACGCCCCGCGTATGTCCGTATCAAGGTCAACTCGATGGTGGACGAGGCGCTCATCGACTCGCTGTACCGCGCCTCCCAGGCAGGCGTCCCGTGTGACATCTGGGTCCGCGGCATCTGTGCCGTACGGCCCGGAGTCCCGGGTCTCTCCGAGAACGTTCGGGTCCGTTCCGTCCTCGGCCGCTTCCTCGAACACTCCCGGGTCTTCGCCTTCGGCAACGGCGGCGAGCCCGAGGTGTGGTTCGGCAGCGCCGACATGATGCACCGCAACCTCGACCGCCGCATCGAGGCACTCGTCAGGGTCACGGACCCGGCCCACCGGACCGCGATCAACCGGCTGCTGGAAACCGGCATGTCCGACACCACGCAGTCCTGGCACCTGGGTCCGGACGGCGAATGGACCCGGCACGCGACGGACTCCGAGGGCCAACCGCTGCGGAACGTCCAGGAGATGCTCATAGACGCCCGGAGGCGTAGGCGTGGCACAGCGACACCTTGACCCGACCGACCCCACGACGGCCGGATCCACGACGGCCGGTCCCGTGACGGCGGACGCCTTGGCGGACTACCTGCGGGCGCAGGCGACGGAGTTCCTCCGCGCCCTGCGCCTGCACAGGGAGACAGGCACGGGCTCCGCCGCCTCCCCCGGAGAGGAGCCCGTGGACGCGGCCCGCGCCCTGCGCCACGCGGCCCGCCGCATCACGGGCACCCTCCACACCTTCCGCCCCCTCCTCGACCCCTCCTGGTCGGAAACCCTGCACCCCGAACTGGCCTGGCTGTCAGGCACGTTGGCGAGGGAACACGCGTACGCGGCCCGTCTGGACCGCCTGCTGCTGGCCCTGCACAGACTGTCGGGGGCGGCACCCTTCCCCACACAGCCGGCCGTGGGCAGCCGAACCAGCCCCGCTGTGGGCGGTCGTTCCGCTGGGGCGGATCCCGTCCCACGGAAAGCGGACCCCGGTACCGCCGGTGCCCAGTCCCACCCGGCAGCACCCCCGGACCGCAGCAACCTGACAGTGGGCGCCGCGAAGGCAGGCGCCCTGCTGGAACGACAGCTGACCCTGGCCCGCACCCGATCCCACTCGGCAGCCCTGCAGGCCCTGGGATCGAGCCGCTTCCACGCGGTGGCCGACAACGTCGCGGTCCTCGCCAGCGAGGTCCCCCTCACCCCCACCGCCACCGCCACCGACCTGCGCCCCCTCGCCGCCGCGGCCCACGAACGCCTGTGCGACGCCGTCACCGCCCTCCCCCTCCTCACCGCCGGCCACCCCTACAACGCCGAGGCCCTCATCCACGGCCTCTCCCCCGACCCTGCCCCCCACCCCCAGGACGCCCCCTGGCACCACGTACGCCTCCTCCTGCGCCTGCGCCGCTACGCCCACGAGGTGCTGGCGGGCGCCGAAGCCCGGGACGGCCTCGACGTACGGATGCTGGCGGCCGGCACGGCGCTCAACCGGCACCGGGACGCGTCCGAGGCCGCCGCGGCGGCCTCGGCGGCGGCCCGCACCCCCCGTATCGCCCCGGCGACGGCGTACGCGCTCGGCGTGCTGCACGCCGACCAGCGCCACGAGGTGGAGGCGGCCCGGTTCGCGTTCCAGCAGTCCTGGGAGAAGAAGGCGATGAGCACGAGGTGACATCCGCCGGTGAGCACCCCGTACTGGCGGCGGGCTGCGTCCTGTGGCGCCGCTCGCCCCTGGACGGCGGCCTGGAGATCTGCCTCGTCCACCGGCCGAAGTACGACGACTGGTCGCACCCGAAGGGCCACCTGAAGCGCGACGAGGAGACACTCGCCGGCGCGCTGCGCGAGGTCGAGGAGGAGACGGGCTACCTGGCAGCCCCCGGCGCCGCCCTCACCAGCACCCACTACGAGGTCAACGGCCGCCCCAAGCAGGTGAGTTACTGGGCGGCGGAGGCGACGTCCGGCGCCTTCACCCCGAACGACGAGGTCGACCTCATCCTGTGGCTGCCCCCGGCGGCGGCCCGCGAACGCCTCACCCAGCTCCGCGACAAGGACCTGGTCGACGAGCTGCTGGCCCTGCCGCAGAGGTAGGCAGGCGGGCTGTCACCTGTCGTCGTTCTCGTGCCCCCTGCCGTCCGTCCGGGCCAGACTGCGGGCCCGGCGGGCCGGTCCGCGCCACCCGCAGACGCATCTGGCGAAGCAGAACGGCCCGTGCTCCACCATGGAAACGGAGTGTTCTTCGGGCAACTGGGAACGTTCGCTTCGATCTTGCTGCGCCACACCTTCAACGGTACCCATCCCTGGGTAAAGCACTGGTATGCGCGTGACAACCTCCCCCACCCCTCGTTAAGCGGAGGGACGGAGGCCGTGGACCGACGGCCCTGCTTGGGGGTGTGCGGCGATGGACCGGCGACACTGGCGAGGCGGCGGGGCGGTCGTCATGGCCGCCGCGACGACCGGCCTCCTGATCTGCGCCACCGGGTGCACCCGCGCCGGCGAGACCGCCACCGCGGACGCCCGCCCGGCCGGTGACGCGGTCCGCGTCCTGCGCCGGGCCGCCGCGACCCTGGTCGACGCGGGCACCTCCCGCACCACCACCTCCATGGAGATGGCCACCGGCGGCACCCTCGTCACCATCCGGGGCGAGGGCGTCTACGACTACACGAAGCGGCTCGGCCGCCTGCGGGTGCTGCTCCCCCAGGACCCGGCGGGCGCGAGCCCGCACCGCCCGATCACCGAACTCCTCGCCCCGGGCGCCCTGTTCATGAAGAACCGGGGCGCGGGCGTCCCCGCCGACAAGTGGGTACGGGTGGACACCGCGACCCTGTCCGACGGCAACCTGGTGACGGGCGGGGCCACTGACCCGTTCGCCGCCGCCGAGGTCCTGCGCGGGACGCGCGAGGCGACCTACGTCGGCCGGACCCGGGTCGCCGGCGTCGACGTACGGCACTACCGGGGCACCGCCGACCTCGCCGAGGCCGCGAGGAGCGCCTCGCCGGGCAACAGGGGCCCGCTGGGGGCGGCGGCGAAAGGGTTCGCCACGGCCCAGGTCCCCTTCGACGCCTACCTCGACGACGAGGGCCGCATCCGCAAGCTCCTGCACCGGTTCAGCTTCGTCAACGGGCAGCGGAAGGACACGGTCGCGGTCGCCTCGACGACGCTGCTGTACGACTTCGGGACGCCCGCGCACGTACGGCTGCCGAGGCCGGCGGACATCTACGCGGGCCGGATCGCCGAGCAGTAGGACTGCCGTACGGAGAACAGGGAAGGCGAGGAAGGCGAGTCGGGCCTGTCAGGCGACCGAGCCGTGCGAGCAACCTGGTACGGCCCTGCTGCGTCCGCCGTAGCGCAAGGACTAGCCCGTCCGTGCCATGCGCGGCGTGTCGCCCGCTCCCTACTCTAGGAAGCGGTGACGGCAGAGAAGAGGTGATGCACGTGGCACCGGTCGGCGGTACGGCAGTTCAGGACCACGTGGCCCTCGCCGAGATCGAGCTGTGCGGAGACCTGATCATCGCGGCCTCGGCGGCCGGCGAGGATCGGCTCAGCCTGGAGAGCATCGACGAGGTGCTGCGGGTGGCCGAGGAGCGCGAGGGGCGCAAGCTCACACCCGGTGGCTGAAAAGCGACGTATGTCGAGGGGTCGGCCGGGGCGGGTCAGGTACGCAGCAGACGTCCGATCGCCTTGGTCGCCTCCTCCACCTTCGCGTCGATCTCCGTACCGCCCTTGAGAGCCGCGTCCGCGACACAGTGCCGCAGGTGCTCCTCCAGGAGCTGGAGCGCGAAGGACTGCAGGGCCTTGGTGGAGGCCGAGACCTGGGTGAGTATGTCGATGCAGTAGACGTCCTCGTCGACCATCCGCTGGAGCCCGCGGATCTGCCCCTCGATCCGGCGCAGCCGCTTCAGGTGCTCGTCCTTCTGATGGTGATACCCGTGCACACCCCGGTCGTGGTCGGTCACCACCTCGGTCGTTACGTCGGTCACCACGTCGGGCGTCTCCGCGCCGGCCTCGGTGGTCGTCATCGCGTCCTCCCGTTGAACAAACTTCAGCACAAAAGCGTCAATATACCCCTGCCGGGTATATCGTAACCAACTTTGCTGGGTATAGGGCCGGTGTAGACCACCGTGCAGTCCACTCCGGCCGATGGGCGACACTGGGGGACCACCCGATAGCCGTGGCCGGATGTTGCGCCTAGCATCAGCCTGACCCAACCCGAAGGACTCCGAGGACCTCACGTGCGATTTCGTCTGACCCCCAGGGAGACGAGCTTCTACGACATGTTCGCCGCGTCCGCGGACAACATCGTCACGGGCTCGCGACTCCTCATGGAACTGCTCGGGGCGGACGCCTCCGGCCGGGCCGAGATCGCAGAGCGTATGCGGGCCGCGGAACACGCCGGTGACGACGCCACACACGCGATCTTCCACCAGCTGAACTCCTCGTTCATCACGCCGTTCGACCGTGAGGACATCTACAAACTCGCCTCGCTGCTCGACGACATCATGGACTTCATGGAGGAGGCCGTCGACCTGGTCGTCCTCTACAACGTGGAGGAACTGCCGAAGGGCGTCGAGCAGCAGATCGAGGTCCTGGCGCGGGCGGCGGAGCTGACGGCGGAGGCGATGCCGAACCTCCGCACGATGGAGAACCTGACGGAGTACTGGATCGAGGTGAACCGGCTGGAGAACCAGGCGGACCAGATCCACCGCAAGCTGCTGGCCCACCTGTTCAACGGCAAGTACGACGCGATCGAGGTGCTGAAGCTCAAGCAGATCGTGGACGTGCTGGAGGAGGCGGCGGACGCCTTCGAGCACGTGGCGAACACGGTGGAGACCATCGCCGTCAAGGAGTCCTGACCTCTTCATGGACACCTTCGCACTGATCGTGACCATCGCGGTCGCGCTCGGATTCACATACACGAACGGCTTCCACGACTCGGCGAACGCGATCGCGACATCCGTGTCGACCCGCGCGCTGACGCCCCGCGCCGCGCTGGCGATGGCCGCGGTGATGAACCTGGCCGGCGCGTTCCTGGGCAGCGGCGTCGCGAAGACGGTCAGCGAGGGCCTGATCGAGACGCCCAAGGGCTCCTCGGGCATGGCGATCCTGTTCGCCGCGCTGGTCGGCGCGATCACCTGGAACCTGGTCACCTGGTACTTCGGCCTCCCCTCGTCCTCCTCGCACGCGCTGTTCGGCGGCATGGTGGGGGCGGCGCTGGCGGGCGGTACGAAGGTCTACTGGGACGGCGTCCTGGAGAAGGTCGTCATCCCCATGTTCATCTCCCCGGTGGTGGGCCTTGTGGCCGGCTACCTGGTGATGACGGCGATCATGTGGATCTTCCGTCGCTCGAACCCGCACAAGGCCAAGCGCGGCTTCCGTATCGCCCAGACGGTGTCGGCGGCCGGCATGGCCCTGGGCCACGGCCTCCAGGACGCCCAGAAGACGATGGGCATCGTGGTGATGGCCCTGGTCATCGCCGACGTCCAGGACTACGGCGACGCGATCCCGATCTGGGTCAAGATCTCCTGCGCGGTGATGCTGTCCCTGGGCACGTACGCGGGCGGCTGGCGCATCATGCGCACCCTGGGCCGCAAGATCATCGAGCTGGATCCGCCCCAGGGCTTCGCGGCGGAGACCACGGGCGCGTCGATCATGTTCGCCACGGCGTACCTCTTCAAGGCCCCGGTCTCCACGACCCATGTGATCACCTCGGCGATCATGGGCGTGGGCGCGACGAAGCGGGTGAAGGCGGTGCGGTGGGGGATCGCCAAGAACATCGTCCTGGGCTGGTTCATCACGATGCCGGCCGCAGCGGTGGTGGCTGCCGCCGGCTATGGGGTCGTGTACTTGGCGTTCCTGTAGCGCCGCCGGTGGGTCCGCGCGACTCCGCCCGCCCCAGAACCCCGCCGACCCCGGCCGTCCGGAACCGGGGACCCCATCTCGATGGACCTCGCCCACACCATCAAGACAGCCCCCTCCACCAGCGGTTGGTCTTCACCTGCATGAGATGAAGCGCCTGGGCCGCGTACCGCCGGGCGGCTGACCATCGCCGAGGATCTGTGCCACCACGGCATCCAGGCGCCCTGCCGGGGGTAGCCGCACTGGCCGGGGACGTTCCGGTCGTACCGGTGGGACTTCCCATGGGCGGCCGCGGACTGCGCGCCGCGGCCGCCCCGGATGTCCGGGCCATGCTTGCGGCCGTGGGGCCCACGCCGTGCTCCGCCGCTGCGGACACCGGCACCGCACCCTCGCCTCGCGTCGCCGGCCCCTGGCCATCGGGGCAGCAGGTCCGGGCTGATGACGGACGCGGAGGGCGTTACGCGCTGACCTGGATGAGGCCGAGTGGCTCGGTGGTGGGCTGCTCGGATCCACCGGCGGGTTCCACGGTGATGCCGACAGCGATCGCTCCGTCAACGGGGCTGTCCAGGACACGGGCGGGACGGCCTCCCGTGCCCGGCAGAAGTCCGGCCGGGCGCAACTCTCCTGACGGTGCCGAGTACCACAGTTCGTACACCTTGTCGTCGCTCAGGGCCGGCAGGCCCGTGGCGACGAAGGCAGCCCGGTTGCCGGTACGGGAGACGACGACGACAGCGTCGGCGCCTCCGGTCAGTTTCCCGGTGTGCAAGGTGGCGTCCGGTGCGGTCAGGACATCGGTCAGCGCGTACTTCCCGCTCCGCAGAGCGGCCGCCTGGGCACGGGCGTCCTCGGCCCGGGAGTACTGCCAGGCGGCGGTCCCACCGAACGAGACAGCGGCGGCCAGGCTCGCGGCCAGCGCCCAGGACAGCGACCGGTGCCGCCGACCGGGCAACGGGCGGGAAGCGGTGACGTGACCCTGCGGCGTACGGTCGATCTCGCGCAGGACGCGCTCGTGCAGGTCTGCCGGCACGGCAGCGGTCGCGGCCTCCGCGAGCGCGAGACGGCTCGCGGTCCCGGTCAGCTCGGCCACCTCACGCCG
The DNA here is from genome assembly GCF_054072135.1 of Streptomyces kryoterrae. NCBI lineage: Bacteria > Bacillati > Actinomycetota > Actinomycetes > Kitasatosporales > Streptomycetaceae > Streptomyces > Streptomyces kryoterrae. The sequence continues at coordinate 4,806,805 of NZ_CM133358.1, forward strand.
GCACGTTTCGCAACTGCTCATATGCCGCTCGAAGACGGCTTCCTCGTCCGGTGGCAGAGCGTGCAGGACGAAGGCCCCAACGGCCAGGTGCAGGTCCTCGGCGGATGTCACGACCGGCCCTCCAGACAGTTGTGCAGCAGACGCAGCCCGGTGCGCATCCGGGACTTCACCGTGCCGGCCGGCGCTGACAGGGATTCCGCCACCTCGCGGTAGGTCATGCCCTGGTAGTAGGCAAGCAGAAGAGGAACCCGGTACAGGTGGGCGAGATCGTCCAGGCACCGGTGGGTGCGCCGCCGTTCGTCATCGCCCTCCACGGCCTCGGCGACCTCGTCGTACTCCCGGCCTGCGATCAACGCGCCGACGCGATGCTCGCGTTGTGCCGCCGACTGGACGTGACGGACCCGGTCCACCGCTCTGTGGTGGGCCAGAGTGAGCACCCAGGCCTTGGCGGTTCCGCGCTCGGGACGGTAGCGGCCCGCCGTACGCCAGACCTCGACCATCACGTCCTGTGTCACTTCCTCCGCCTGCGCCGCGTCCTGCAGGATGCGGCAGGCCAGCCCCATGACCGGACGCGCCAGAGCCTCGTAGACGCCGGTGAACGCGCTCTTGTCGCCCGCCGCGACCTTGACCAGCAACGCCTCGACGCTCTTGGCGTCGCTCGGGGAGGGCGGCTGCGGTTCTTCTCCGTACCTCAAGCCGGGCATCTGCCTCACGTTTCCCTCGACGTGCTTCTTCTGGCCGACGCTGCGCGCCGGGGGAGGGACCCGCAGCCCGGGGCCCTCATTCGGCTCAGCGGATTCACTCCCTGAGGTCAAGGACGTCAGGCCCCAGGTCGAGTGCGGCGTGCACGGTCTTGCCCTCCGGGGTCGGCGCGACGCTGACCCGGGCGCCCAGTTCCCCGAGCATGGTCAGACCGAAGCCTCCCCGTTCGTCCACGCCGGTGACAGCCCGCGCCCGGGGAACTTCCGCACTGGTGTCCGCGACGCCGATATCGAGCTCGGAGCCGCGGACGGTGAGCGTCAGGGTGCAGGGCCCACTGGTGTGACGAAAGGTGTTGGTGACCAGCTCGGAGACGATGAGTACCGCGTCGGAGGCAGCGCCGAAGGGGGCCTCGCAAGCGGCGAGCCACCGGGCTGTGATCTTGCGGGCCACCTCGGGAGCATGGCGGCTGCGGGCCAGCACGACGCGATGGCTGGCGATGTGCGCGGGTGAATCCACGGTGATGGTCATGACCGCCCCCTGGGCGAATCGGAGTGACAAGTCTCGTGAGGGATTCGATACCACCGGGCCTGCGGATGACTTTTCGTTTCAGGGGCGGGGAATTTTCCGTTTCCTACCTACCGCGCTCACGATTTTTCTCGATTTATCCCAGTTCGACTCATACGCGAGCCCGCCCGCTTCGAATCCCTGGTGTCATGCGAATCGAGCCACTCGGAAGGAAGGAGGTGAGCCGGATGACTGCATCCCTGCGAGTCCGTCGTCTGGTGACCGGTGTCGCCGCCACAGGACTGCTGGCCGGCGGCGCCGCCCTGGGCCTCTCCGGCACAGCTGCCGCGGCCCCGGCCACCACGACCGCGGCCACCGCGCTGACCGGTGACCACCACGACCACCACGACCGGTGCGAATGGAAGAAGGGGCACTGGGAGAAGAAGTGGGTCAAGGGCCACTGGGAGAAGAAGGTCTACTACACGAAGACCTGGCACGAGGGGCACTACGACGGGTACGGCAAGTGGCACCAGGGCTCCTGGACTTACGACCACCACCACAAGTGGGTCTACGTCCACGGGTACTGGTACAGCTTCTGGGTCAAGGGACACCTGGACTGCCACCACAGGTGACTCCAGACCACCGGACACCGTGACACGAGAACGGGCCCGCCCCCGGAATCCGGGGGCGGGCCCTATTCGGCCTCGCGGTGGCACCGCCATGCAGCACCGCGAGGGGTATGCGGGAGGACGTACCGGGGACGTCGGCTCAGCCGAAGCGGCCCGAGATGTAGTCCTCCGTCGCCTGCACGGACGGGTTGGAGAAGATGCGCTCCGTGTCGTCGATCTCGATCAGCTTGCCGGGCTGGCCGACCGCCGCGAGGTTGAAGAACGCCGTCTTGTCCGAGACACGCGCCGCCTGCTGCATGTTGTGCGTCACGATGACGATCGTGAACCGTTCCTTCAGCTCACCGATCAGGTCCTCGATCGCGAGGGTGGAGATCGGGTCGAGGGCCGAGCACGGCTCGTCCATCAGCAGCACCTTGGGCTCGACGGCGATCGCGCGCGCGATGCACAGACGCTGCTGCTGACCACCCGACAGACCCGAACCGGGCTTGTTCAGGCGGTCCTTGACCTCGTTCCAGAGGTTCGCGCCCTTCAGCGACTTCTCCACGATGTCGCTCAGCTCGGACTTCTTGTACGAGCCGGCCAGCCGCAGCCCCGCCGCCACGTTGTCGTAGACCGACATCGTCGGGAAGGGGTTCGGGCGCTGGAAGACCATGCCGACCTCACGCCGTACCGCCACCGGGTCGACCCCGGTGCCGTACAGGTTCTCGTCGTCGAGCATGACCTTGCCGTCGACGCGCCCGCCGGGCGTGACCTCGTGCATGCGGTTCAGGGTGCGCAGGAAGGTGGACTTGCCGCAGCCGGAGGGGCCGATGAAGGCCGTCACCGAGCGCGGCTCGACCGTCATCGAGATGTCCTCGATCGCGCGGAAGGAACTGTAGTAGGCGCTGAGGCCGCTTACGTCGATTCGCTTGGCCATGGGTATCACTGCTTCTTTCGAGGGGGCGGGCGGCCACCCGGCCGACCACAGGTCGCTGTCAGTCGGCCGCGTCAGCGACCTGTCTTCGGAGCCTTCCAGCGGGCGATGCCGCGAGCTCCGAGGTTGAGGATCATCACGAAGGCGATCAGCGTGAGCGAAGCCGCCCAGGCGCGGTCGTACGCCGCCTCCGCACCGCCGCTGTTCGCGTACTGCTGGTAGATGTACAGCGGCAGCGAGGCCTGCGCACCCTCGAACGGGTCGTTGTTGATGAAGGGGTTGCCGAAGACCAGGAGCAGCACGGGGGCCGTCTCGCCGGCGATACGCGCCACCGCCAGCATGATGCCGGTGGTGATACCGCCGATGGCGGTCGGCAGGACCACCTTCAGGATGGTGCGCCACTTCGGGATGCCGAGCGCGAGGGACGCCTCGCGCAGCTCGTTCGGTACGAGCTTCAGCATCTCCTCCGTGGAACGGACGACCACGGGCATCATCAGGATGGCCAGGGCCAGCGAGCCGGCGAAGCCGAACGGCTGCATGTCGAACTGCAGCATGAGGCTCAGGATGAAGAGACCCGCGACGATCGACGGGATGCCCGTCATGACGTCCACGAAGAACGTGACCGCCTTGGCCAGCGAGCCGCGCCCGTACTCCACCAGGTAGATCGCGGTGAGTACGCCGATCGGCGCACCCATCGCGGTGGCCAGCCCGACCTGCTCCAGGCTGCCGATGATGGCGTGGTAGATGCCACCGCCCGGCTCGTTGTCGGAGACGACGCCCATCGAGTGGGTCAGGAAGAAGACGTCGAGGACCTTCACACCGCGCGAGACGGTCGTCCACAGCAGGGAGACCAGCGGCACGAGGGCGAGCAGGAAGGCGACCCAGACCAGCGAGGTGGCGATGCGGTCCTTGGCCTGACGCTTGCCCTCGACGCTCGTGGCGATGACGTACGTACCGACGACGAAGAGGATCGCCGCGATCAGGCCCCACTGGATGCTGCTGTCCAGGCCGGCGGCGAAGCTGATGCCGATCCCGAGCGCGACGGAGGCGCCGGCCAGGGCATAGGGGAACCACTTGGGGAGCCTGGCGCCCTGCAGGGAACCGGTGGGCTTGTCGGCTACGACGGTGCTCATGCGTTGGCCCCCGAGTACTCGGCGCGGCGGGCGATGATCGCGCGGGCCGCGCCGTTGACCACCAGAGTGATGACGAACAGGACCAGACCGGAGGCGATGAGCGCGTCACGGCCGTACTCCGACGCCTCGCCGAACTTGGCGGCGATGTTCTGCGCGAAGGTGCCGCCGCCCGGGTCGAGCAGGCTGGTCTGGATGAGGAAGCTCGGGGACAGGACGGTGGCGACGGCCATCGTCTCGCCCAGCGCGCGGCCGAGGCCGAGCATCGACGCGGAGATCACACCGGAGCGGCCGAAGGGCAGCACCGCCATCCGGATGACCTCCCAGCGCGTGGCACCGAGGGCCAGCGCGGCCTCCTCGTTCATCCGCGGGGTCTGCCGGAACACCTCACGGCTGACGTTCGTGATGACGGGGAGGATCATGACCGAGAGCAGGATGCCCACGGTCAGCATCGAGCGGGGCGCGCCCTCTTCCCAGGAGAAGATGCCGGTCCAGCCGAGGTAGTCGTTCAGCCAGCCGAAGAGGCCGTTCATGTTCGGTACGAGGACCAGGGCGCCCCACAGGCCGTACACGATGGACGGTACGGCGGCGAGCAGGTCGATCACGTACGCGATGGGACCGCTCAGCCTGCGTGGGGCGTAGTGCGTGAGGAACAGCGCGATGGCGACGGCGACCGGGACCGCGATGGCCATGGCGATGATCGAGGAGACCACCGTGCCGAAGGCCAGGACCGCGATGCCGAAGACCGGCGGGTTGAGGTTCGCGTTCCACTCGAAGGTGGTGAGGAAGTTCGCGTCGTCCTTGTTGATGGCGATGACCGCGCGATAGGTGAGGAAGATCGCGATAGCGGCCATGATCGCCAGCAGCAGGATGCCCGAGCCACGGGAGAGACCGAGGAAGATCCGGTCACCGAGGCGGGTGGCGCCGCGGGCGGCGCGCTTCTCCTCGGCCGTGGGCGGCTGGGGGGCTGGGGGTGGGGTGGTGTCTGGGTTCTTGGTGGTTATGTCCATCGGGTTCTCCGGTCTGCGGGGCCGCACTCGGGGATGCGGCTCCTGGCGGCGGTGCACCGGACGGTGCGGCCGGGTCCCCCTTGGTGGCGGGACCCGGCCGCACGCTCAGATCAGGCCAGGCTCTCGACGGTGGTGCGAACCTTGGCGATGATCTCGGCGGGGATCGGCGCGTAGTCGATCCCGCTCAGGATTCCCTGGCCCTCTTCGCTGGTGATGTAGCGGAGGAAGGCCTTCGTGGCGGGCAGGGTGTCCGCCTTGTTGCCCTTGTCGCAGGCGATCTCGTACGTCACCAGGGTGATCGGGTACGCGCCCTCGGCCTTGGTCTTGTAGTCCAGCTTCAGCGACAGGTCGCTGCCGGTGCCGACGACCGTGGCGGCCGCGATGGCCTTGGTGGCCGAGTCGGAGGAGGGCTTGACCGGGGCGCTGGCGCCGGTCTCCACGGACACCGTGGACAGCTCCTTGGCGTACGACAGCTCCATGTAGCCGATCGCGCCTTCGGTCTGCTTGACCTGCGCCGCGATGCCGCTGGAACCGGAGGCCGCCTGGCCGCCCTTCGCCTGCCAGGCCTTGCCGCCCTCGTACTTCCAGTTGTCGGGGGTGGTGGCGATCAGGTACTTGGTGAGGTTGTCCGTGGTGCCGGAGTCCTCGGAGCGGTGGAAGGCCTGGATCTTGGTGCTGGGCAGCGTCGCGGTCGGGTTCAGCTTCTTGATCGCTTCGTCGTCCCACTTGGTGATCTTGCTGTCGAAGATCTTCGCGAGGGTGGGCGCGTCCAGGACGAGGTTGTCGACACCCGGGACGTTGTAGGCGAGCGCGATGGCGCCGCCGACGGCCGGGAGGTCGATGGCGGTGCCGCCGGTGCAGACCGCCTTGGACGCGGTGACGTCGTCGGGCTTCAGCGCCGAGTCGGAACCGGCGAAGGCGACCGTGCCCTGCGTGAACGCGGTGACGCCGGCGCCCGAGCCGCCGCCCTTGTAGTTGATCTGGACGCCGGGGCAGGCGGCCGTGAAGGCCTTGACCCAGGCGTCGATCGCGTTCTTCTGCGCGGAGGAGCCGTCGGCCAGCAGCTGACCCTTGGCGTCGTCACACTTGATGGAGCTGCTGGCGCCGGTGGTGGCACCGCCAGTGGCCTTCGTGTCAGTGCTGGTGTCGTCAGAGCCGCACGCCGTGAGGGCCAGGGCGCCGGAGACGGCGAGAGCACCGAGGGTGAGGGCCCGCCGGTTCATGCGCTGAAGCTTCACTGTCTGGTATTTCCTTCCAGGAGCCGCCGACCTGAGATCCGGCGGCGTGCGAGGTCGCGAAGTATGGGTGGTGCGGAGGGCGCCCAGGAGGGCACACGCAGCACCGGTAAGGCCGAAAGTAGGCAGATCAGGTGAAGCCACCTACGGGCGCGGGTGAACGGAGGGTGAACCCCTGCGGTCGGTGCGGTGAGGTCACGGAATGCTCACGGGGAGAACACGTGTGGGTCCCGACCCGGGGATCGGCCCCCACCGCCTCGCTTCTGCTGTACAAGCCCGGAATACATCGCTCCCGTTCCCTCCGCAAACGCTGTCGGACGAGGGAACCCACGATGCCCGGAACCCGTCTCGTCCGACGGGGCCAACACGGGCTCAAACGGAGGAACCTAGGAACCTGGGAGCCGAAAAACCATGGAGATCACGGAGATCACGGAGACCGTGCAACCGAGGCGCACCATGCATCGGCGTACGTTCGTGGGAGGCGGCGTGGCCGCCCTGGCGGCGATGACGACGGCGTGCGAGGGCAAGGGGAACCCGGACACGAAGGGTGCCGCGGAAGGCACTCCCAGGGGAACGACCCCCCTCACCGCGACGAGCGCCTCGGCCCCCGCCAACTGGACGGCCCTCGGCCGCGACCTCGACGGCCCCCTCATCCGCCCCGGGGACGCCTCCTGGGCATCGGCCCGGCAGCTCTACAACACCCGCTTCGACGGCCTCAAGCCGGCCGCGGTGGCGTACGTCGCCCACGCCGACGACATCCGTACGGTGCTGTCGTACGCCCGTGCCCACTCCGTCCCCGTGGCGATCCGCAACGGCGGCCACTCGTACGCCGGCTGGTCCTCGGGCAACGGCCGCCTGATCGTCGACGTGTCGAAACTGAACCGCGTCCGCGCAGGCGGCGGCACAGCGGTAGTAGGAGCGGGCTCGAAACTGATCGACGTCTACCGCGCCCTGACGGCGAAGGGCGTCACGATCCCGGCGGGCTCGTGCCCGACGGTGGGGGTGTCGGGCCTGACGCTGGGCGGCGGCCACGGCGTGGTCTCGAGGGCGTACGGCCTGACCTGCGACAGCCTCACCCAGGCGACGCTGATCACGGCGGACGGCCGCGAGCTGACGGCGAACGCCACGACGAACAAGGACCTGTTCTGGGCCCTGCGGGGCGCGGGCAACGGCAACTTCGGCATCGTCACGGAGCTCCAGTTCCGCACACACCCGGCACCGCAGGCGGTGGCGGCGTACATGACCTGGCCGTGGCGGAAGGCGGCGGCGGTGATGAAGGCCTGGCAGGAGTGGGGTCCGACGCAGCCGGACGAGATCTGGTCGGCCCTGCACGTGGCGAACACGGCCGGCGGCACCCCGACCATCTCGATCTCGGCATTCTCTTTGGGCACCTACACAGAACTGCAGAACGCGGTGGACCGCCTGGCGGACAGAATCGGTTCACCGGCGAGCAGCGTCTCGCTCAAGCGCCGCTCGTACGAGGAGGCGATGGAGGTGTACGCGGGCTGCTCGTCCTTCGCGACGGACGCGCAGTGCCACCTGCCTGGCCGAACCCCGGGCCGCTCCCCGCAAGGCGCGTTGGGCCGGGAAACATACGCGGCCCGCTCGGACTTCTTCGACCACTCCCTCTCCACGTCCGGAATCCAGACGCTCCTCTCCCGCATCACCTCGGTCCAGGGCGGCTCGGGCAGCATCGCGTTCACGGCACTCGGGGGCGCGGTGAACCGGGTCTCACCGACGGCGACGGCGTTCGTCCACCGGCGCAGCCGCATGCTGGCCCAGTACATCGTGTCCTGGCGCGCGGGTACGACGGGCAGCGCGGCCCAGTCCTGGCTGACCTCGGCCCACAACGCCATGGCCCCCTACTCCTCGGGCGCCGCCTACCAGAACTACACGGACCCCACCCTGCAGAACTGGCGCAAGGCGTACTACGGCGACGCGGCGACCCGCCTCCAGAAACTGAAGCACCAGTACGACCCGAGCCGGATGTTCACGTTCCCGCAGGCGCTGTAACGGCCCTCGCCACCCCGTCCCCCCAACCGGACCTCAATGGAGGCACCCCCGCGGGCTTTGTGTGCGGCGCGGCCTGGCCCGCAGTGCTGTTGCGGGGATTGACCTCCTGGCTAATGGTGATAGCTTTTGGCTAATGCCATTAGCCACTGGGCTGACGGACCACACGGAGGTAGTCGTGACCGAGTTCCTGAAAGTCAACGGTGGGACCATCGCGTACGAGGTGAGCGGTGTCGCCGGGCCGCTGGTGGTGGTTGCCCACGGCATGGGCGACAGCCGCGAGGCCTACAGGTTCTTCACTCCCGCTCTGGTGGAAGCCGGGTACCGGGTCGCCGCGGTGGACCTGCGCGGCCACGGTGAGTCCAGCGTCGGGTGGGCGTCCTACACCCGCACGGACCTCGCGGGTGATCTGATCGCCCTGGTGAAACATCTCGGTGAGCCGGCGGTGCTCGTCGGCCACTCCATAGCCGGGGGTGCGGTCACGATCGCCGCGGCCAAGGCACCGGAGCTCATCACGGCGGTGGTCGAGCTCGCGCCCTTCACCCGCAAGCAGCAGTTCCGGCTCGGTGACCTGCGGGTGGCCGGCTACCGCCGCGGCATGACCCATCTCATGGGCACCACCGTTTTCGGCAGCACCGGGCAGTGGGCCAAGTACCTGGACGTCGCCTACCCCGGCTCCAAGCCCGCGGACTGGGACACGCGCATAGGGCAGATCACCGCGATGCTGGAGGAGCCCGGCCGGATGAAGGTCCTGCAGGCGATGGGCAAGATCTCCCCCGTCGACGCGGGTGAGCAGCTGGGCAACGTCACCTGCCCGGTGCTCGTCGTGCAGGGCACCCTCGACCCCGACTGGGCCTCGCCGCAGGCCGAGGGCGAGGCGATCGTCGCCGACCTGCCGACCGGTCTGGGCCGGCTGGAGATGATCGAGGGGGCCGGTCACTACCCGCACGTCCAGTTCCCCGAGCAGACCCTCACGGCGGTCCTGAGCTTCCTGGCCGGTGTCGGTGCCTAGGGCGGGCCTGGACGCGGCCACGATCGCCGCCGCCGGCGCCGCGCTCGCCGACGAGATCGGCTTCAGCGAGCTGACCATGGGCCGGCTGGCAGAGCGGCTCGGGGTGCGCGCCCCCTCGCTCTACAAGCACATCGCCGGCCAGGACGACCTCCACCGGCGCATCGCGGCGCTCGCCTTCGACGAGGCCGGCGTCGCGATCGGCACGGCCATCCAGGGCCTCGCCGGGCGCGACGCCCTCGCCGCCGCGGCCGGCGCGCTCCGCGACTTCGTGCTCGCCCACCCCGGCCGCTACGCGGCCACCCTCGGCCTCACGCCGACCGGTCCCGACGACCCGATCATGCTCGCCGGCAGACGAGGGATCGGCCCCTTCGGAGCGGTACTGCGGGGATACGACATCCCCCCGCAAAATATGACCCACGCGCTGCGGGCAGTGCGCAGCATCTTCCACGGCTTCGCCCACCTGCAGGGATCCGGCGGATTCCAGTGGTCCGCCGACGTCGGCGAGAGCTTCGAATATCTCATCGACCTCGTCGACCGCGGCCTTCGATCCACCGCCGCCGCAAACCCTGCCCCCGCGGACCCCGCGGACCCCGCAGACCCCGCAGACCCCGCAGACCATCACCGGTAGACCCCACGCTCGCGGGACCGCCAACCCCTCCTCCCGACACACGCCAGAAGTGGAATCCGTCATGGACGCAGTGCTCACCGCAGTCGTCGACATAGACGCCACCCCGGAAGCGGTGTGGAACGTCCTCACCGACTTCGCCGCCTACGGCGAGTGGAGCACCTTCACCTCAGCCGAGGGAACCGCTCACGTGGGAAACAGACTCACCATGCGCATGCCGGGCATGACCTTCAGACCCACGGTCACCGTCGCGACACCCGGCCAGGAACTGCGGTGGGCCGGCACGCTCGGCACGAAGCGGCTCTTCCACGGCCAGCACTCCTTCACCCTCTCCCCCAATCACGACGGCACCACCCGCCTGACCAACCGCGAGGAATTCTCCGGCGTCCTGGTCACCCTGACCCGGCGATTTTTGAGGACGCCCAAGCGCGATGGGTACGCCGCCTTCAACGCGGGCCTCAAGCAGCGGGTGGAAGGCCTCACCGAGCACAGCACACGGTGACGACGCCCTCACCTGCCGGCCTGATACGACCCTGCGCCTGCCGGTCCTTCGCCGGGCGGACCCGCTACAACACCGCCGACAGCACTCCCGCCTCGGCCAGGGGGAAGCTCTCCGCTCGTCGGTCACTCCGGTCACGACCCCTCTGAACCGCAGAGCCGCCGAGAAACCCCGACAGGCTGCCCGACATGCCGATACGCACCGTGGTCACCGATCTCACGACCGCGGACCCGGCAGTCCTGCGCTCGGCGGTCACCGGAGCCGACGCGGTCCTCTCAGGACTCGGCGCTCGATCAGGAGCCGAAGCCGGCGTCATATGACACGCATGGCGCTTCGCGGTGTCGAGCAACGTCGCGTGTGGAAGGAAACCGCCCGTTACGCCGCCAAATCCCGCTCCCCGGCGTCGGCCTCCGCCCCCGCCCGAGCCCCCGGAACCACACCAGCCCCACCACCCGCACCCGAGCCAACCCCCCGAGCCCGAATCAGAACCCCGCCCCACCCCGACCCCTCAACAGCCCGGGTCACCGGAGTGAGAAGAGCCATGGCCAGCGGCGACAACAGCAGCACCACAGCCGTCCCGAGCGCGAACCCACCCACCACGTCCGTCGGGTAGTGCACCCCCATGTACACCTGGCAGAACCCCTCCACCAGCGCGAGCCCTATCCCCACCAGCCCGAACTTCCGGTTCGCCACGAACAGCCCGACCCCCATCGCCATGGTGATCGTCGCGTGGTCGCTCACGAACGAGTAGTCGGTCTTCCCGGAGACAAGAACCTCAAGCCCCTGATGATCCAGAAAAGGACGGGGCCGCTCCACGAACCCCCGTATCGGAATGTTCACAAGCACGGCGACCGCCGCACCGAGCGGCGCCCAGATCAACGCGGCCACGGACACGGCCGCTTCGTCCCCACCCCGCCGCCGCACACTCCACCAGCAGCACATCACCACAAGAACCATGGCGACCAACAGCCCGTACCCGCCCACGATTTCGACCACCCGGTCGACCCACCGGGGCGCGTCCTTGGCCAGGCCGTTGATGTCGTAGAGCAGGTCGACGTCGGGGTTCGACCCGGTTTCGGCGAGTCCAGCCATGATGCTGCGGCCCCTTCGTCGTGAATTTCCGGAGCGCACTGATTCCGTGCGCCACTCCTACTCACCCGTGATGCAGGGACCCACCGTTTGACACGTGCCACACGTGACAAACGGGACACACCCGACACTTGACCCGGGCGCCGGCGAATCCACTACAGGAACAGGAACGCACGGACTCCGTTTATACGTTCCACTCTCCACCGAATGATCACGCAGACGTTATCGAAGAGAGACACATACGCGCAGCTCAGGGGATGGTTTCACGCTGCGCTCATACCGCCGTGGGCAACGCTTTCGCGCCATCTTCGGTGACCCGCGTCGCCCCGAAGTAATCGGGGCTGTCGATCGGATCGAACCGAATGACCGCACCAGTCCTGGGCGCGTCAATCATGTAACCGCCGCCTACATAAATCCCGACATGCCGGATGGCCCGCGAGTTGGTGAGGTCATCGGAGAAGAAGACAAGGTCGCCCGGCAACAGCTCCGCCCGCGAGGGATGCGCGCCGGCGTTGTACTGGTCGTTGGCGACGCGCGGCAGCTGGATGCCCACGCTCTCGTACGCGGCCTGGGTGAGACCGGAGCAGTCGAAGCGTCCGCCCTGCTCAGCGGTACCGGTGCCGCCCCAGAGGTAGGGGGTGCCGAGCTTCTCCTGGGCGTAGTTGATCGCCCCGGCCGCCTGCTCGGAGGGGTCGACGCGCCCCACAGGCGCGGCAAAGCTCGTCTGCAGTGTGGTGATGGTCTTCACATAGTTCCGGGTCTCCGCATACGGCGGTACGCCCCCGTATTTGATGACGGCGTACGCCCCCGCGTTGTAAGCGGCGAGCATGTTGTGCGTCAGGTCTCCGGGCGCGTCCTTCACGTAGGAGGCGAGCTCGCAGTCGTACGACGCGGCCGATGGAATCGCGTCATTCGGATCCCATACGTCGCGGTCGCCGTCACCGTCGCCGTCGATTCCGTGCGAGGCCCAGGTGCCGGGGATGAATTGCGCTATCCCTTCCGCCTTTGCCGGACTCTTCGCATGCGGATTGAATCCGCTCTCCTGGTACAGCTGGGCGGCGAGCAGGGCGGGATTGATGGCGGGGCACAGATTGCCCCACTTCTGCACGAGCGCCGAATACGCGGCCGGCACAGCCCCCTTGGCCAGCGCGACGCTCCCACTCCCGACCCCACCGGCGACGTTCCCGGCAACGAGGTAGACACCCACGACGAGCAGCATCACGAAGCTGAGGGCGCCACCGACGGCGACGCTCGCCACGATCCATGCCTTACGCACCGTCAACCGCCCCTCACCGCCCGGGAGTACGCCCACGTCAGTGTAGAGGGGCTACCCACACCCGGCGGTGATCATGACGAAACACGCCGCCCGTCAAGAGGAACCGGAGGCGCCGGCGGAACCGTCGGCCTCCCGAAACAACGAGGCAGCCGCGCCCCCGAGCACCGCGCTGTAGGACACGTCATCGGTCGAGCCCCCCTGCTCGAACCCGCCGAGCACGCCCACGACCTCACCTTCCCCGTCCACCCAGGGACTCCCACTCGTACCGTCGGTAAAAGCCGGACACTCAATACGTTGCTGCGTTCGACTCTGCACGGTGGGCCGGTTGGTACAGGTGAGGGGCGCCTCCAGCACGTTGGGATACCCGGTGACGACGACATCGCTGACCCCGGTCGCCCGCCCCGTGACAAGGACGTTCGCCCCCACGGCATCCTCCAGATCCCGCCCACCCTTCGACGCCACGACGGCGAAGGCGAAGTCGCTGTCCTCGTCGGACCGATCACTCCAGGCCCTCGGCACAAAGGTCCTGGTCACCCGCCACAGCCCGTAAGGCGCACGCCCGTTCCGATATCCGGGCGCGAAGACGACGTCGGTGTCCCCGTCCCCGCTCAGACAGTGCGCGGCGGTGAGGATCACATCCCGCCCACCACTGCGCACGACGGAGGCCGTACAGAAGTGCCCGCCCTCCAGATCACCGCTGAACAAGGCCCCCACCCGGGCACCAGGCGGCGGAACCGCCCGGACCGCACCAGCCACACCGGCGGCACCGAGGGACCCTGTGACGGCACTGCCGTGGGCCGCACCGGAGACAGAGGTGACAGCGAGCAGCGCGACGACGGGAAGCAGAGCGTGCCGCCGGTTGCCACGGGGACGAGTGAGGCGCTTCATCAGGGGCAACTGTGCCGCGCGAACGCAAGAAGGGGTACGGGTCCCCGCTGAGAATTCTCCGTGAACCAGGAAAACGTGAACCGGCGAGTGCGGCGTCGGCCAGCCAGTCGTCGTCCTCATCCCATTCGACGGGCAGCACGATCAGGTCGGGCGTCGCGTAGTCGTCCGGATCCTCGGGCAGAGCGATCGAGGACACCTCGTACACGTCCAGACCGTCAGGCAGGACAACCGCCTCAAGCTGCCGACGCACCTGCTTGACCACACCCGCGTGTTTCCCCACCACCCTGAAGGCGGACACGACCCCACCCAGGGCAACCGCCCCCGCGATCGAAGTCACCCTCGTCGAAGCCTCCGACGCCCCTGTCCACCTCCGCCCGACCACCACCCCCGACACAGTCGTCACCACCGACCGCCACAGATGGCACGCCTTCGTCCTGGGCGTACAAGCAGGCGGGTTCGACCACTTCGCCTAAGCCCCGTAACCCCCGTAAGCCCCCTCGGACTCACTCACCCAGCTCCTCCCTCACCCGCAACCACGTACGGCTGTCCAAGCTGTCGAGCGGCCCAAGACGCGAGAGTTCGACGCCGTCGCGCCCGAAAGCGACGATGACGGGACGCCTCCCGCGACTGATCTGGGGGCCCTTCCAGACAGCGACAACCCTGCGCTGCCCGGACGCCACGTCGAACCGGCGGTCGCCGACAAGGATGTGGTCGACATCCGGCCCCAGATACACCTGGACGCAGGCGATCCACAGGGCCGTCTCGATGGAGCGCGGCGGATCCAGCCGCCGGCTGAGGCTGAGCGAGCCCGAGCCGCCGCGAACGTCGATCACGTCGACGTCGGCCGGATCGTTCACGGAAGAACTACCACCCCCCAGGGACCGCCACTGCCCGTCGAACCACTCCAGGAACTCGATGTGCTCCCGCGCCCCAACGGCCCCTGGACGCCACACCATCCACACCGCCCCGACCCCGGCACCGGTGTCGACATCGGCCGTCACCACCGTGAGTACACGCCTCGGCATCCACCACGGCTGCGGCGCGCCACCCCCCAGCACCCGCCTCACCACCCCCGGTAACAGCCGCACCACAAGCCTCGACTGAACTCCCGTCAAACCCCGAACCACACCACACCACCCCACAACCACCTCACACGCTTCTACGCGCGTCCCCGCACACAACTGTGCACAGGTTGTGGACGACCCGTGTTCAAGGTCAAGCCACCCCCTCCCCCCACCCATCACCCCGTCAGTGATCGGTAACCCAGCAACCCCCGCAAGTCATGCGGAAGTCAGGATTCCGTAACCCATCTTGTTGTCACGTACTCAACAAGCGAGGGTCGTCGCGGGCCGCCAACCCGCCGCCGGGGACACCGCACCGGCGGCAAACCCCCCACCCGCACTGCCCCTGCCAACCCCCTAACAGGAGGCTGTACGTTGCGTACGTCACCCCCCAGCAGCCAGTCCACGCACGGCAGATGGCGCCGCATAGGCACCGCGGCCGTCGCCACGGCCGCGCTCGCCCTCGCCGGACTCGGCACCGCGGCCCAGGCCGGCGCCGCCACGGCGCCCCAGAAGGTCACCGCCAAGACCATCGCCGCACAGGTCGCCAAGGCCCACGTGAGCTACACCAACCAGTGTGCCGCGACCCCGGCGAAGGGCTTCGCGTCCTGTCACGCCCTGCGCGTCACCGGCGGCACCACCGCCTTCCAGGAGGAGCAGGCCGCCCGCAAGGGCACCGCCCCGAAGACCATCAAGCCGAACGCCACCTCGGCCACCCCCACCGGTTACGGCCCCAGCAACATCCAGTCCGCCTACGGACTGACCTCCGCCGCCTCCTCCAAGGGCGCCGGCGAGACCATCGCGATCGTCGACGCGTACGACGACCCGAACGCGGCGGCCGACCTCGCGGCGTACCGCTCGTACTACGGCCTCTCGGCCTGCACCGTCGCCAACGGCTGCTTCAAGAAGGTCAGTCAGACCGGCTCGACGACCTCACTCCCCGCCGCCGACAGCGGCTGGGCCGGTGAGATCTCGCTCGACCTCGACATGGCCAGCGCCACCTGCCCGAACTGCAACATCCTGCTGGTCGAGGCCACTTCCGCCACCATGGCCAACCTCGGCACCGCCGTGAACCGCGCGGTCACCCTGGGCGCCAAGTTCGTCTCCAACAGCTACGGCGGCTCCGAGTCGTCCTCCGACACCAGCTACGACACCTCGTACTTCAACCACCCCGGCGTCGCCATCACGGTCAGCGCGGGCGACGCGGACTACGGCGCCGAGTACCCGGCGGCCTCCAAGTACGTCACCTCCGTCGGCGGCACCAAGCTGTCCACCTCCTCCACCACCCGCGGCTGGACCGAGACCGTGTGGAAGACCAGCAGCACCGAGGGCACCGGCTCCGGCTGCTCCGCGTACGACGCGAAGCCGACCTGGCAGACCGACGCGACCTGCACCAAGCGCATGATCTCCGACGTCTCCGCCGTGGCCGACCCCGCGACCGGCGTCTCGGTCTACGACACCTACGGCGAGTCCGGGTGGGTCACCTACGGCGGCACCAGCGCCTCCTCCCCCATCATCGCGGGCGTCTACGCCCTCGCCGGCACCCCGTCGAGCAGCTCCTACCCCGCCTCGTTCCCCTACGCGAAGGCCGGCACCTCGGCCCTCAACGACGTGACCTCGGGCAACAACGGCACCTGCACCACCAGCTACTACTGCACCGCCGGAACCGGCTACGACGGCCCGACCGGCCTGGGCACCCCGGAGGGCCTGACCGCCTTCACCGGCTGAACCAACAGAACCAACAAGAACCGGCTGAACCGGTAGAAGGAACAAAAAACGCCACCGGAGATCGTGGGGATCACCGGCGGGCACTGGGGAACGGGCCGCGGCTACCAGCCGCGGCCCGTCGCCATGTCCGAGGTCCGCGATAGCCTGGACTTGGATACGGACCGTCAGAAGCGGTCCATGACCGCACCGATGGTCACAGCTGGCCACCGGTGACTAACGACGGGACCACACCACAGGTTTCGCTCACACCTCATTGCTCGGCGTAACCTGCCGTGATACACAGAGTGACCATACGATCCGTTCAACCCCTCGCACACCGTCCCGCGCTCCCCTCATAGGGTGCCGCGAGAGGCGGTGGCAAGGTATTCGTACGAATCCCGCCAATGAATGACGTCAAGTCGACATCCGACAGCGTCATTTTCGGCGAGAATAGACCTGACCTCTGCACTGCGGCAGGGGACGCGCGGAACTACCCGACAGGGGCGGTGACTTAGGTGACTTACATGTGGCTTGCGGCCGAAAAGGGCGACATCAACACCATCATCGGCGGGATCGCTCCGGATTGGGGCCCCTTCGGCAGCCTGGGCACCGAAGCGAAGACCATGGTCCAGGTCGTGATGGCCGTGGCCATCCTGATGTGCCTGGGCATCGCGATCTGGGGTGCGGCCAAGCAGCGCATCGGAGCTACGGCGCTGCGTGACACCTTCAGCGCGGAACAGGGCAAGGGTCTCATCGTCGCGGGCCTGACGGGCGTGTTCATCATCGGCTCGCTCGGCACCCTGTTCACCATCGTCTACGGCATGGCCGTGTAGCCGGCGCCACCCGTGCGTGGCGCATCGTCAGTCGGACCGCCGGGCGAGCCCGGTTCCTCCCCCCAACACCCACCCACCCGTCGTGCCCACCGACTGAGGTTGCGTCTCCCTGATGTCGAGTCACCACACCGCGCCCGCGCGGGAACCAGCACGGCTACCGTCGTACTGTCACGCGTACCCGTACGCGTCGATTCGACACGAGTTCGATACGAGTTCGGTTCGATGCGAGTTCGAGGGGACGGGCGCTCGATGAGTCTCGGTGACAGTCAGCACGACGGCGACTCCACGCGCCCCGACGACGGCGGGTACGGCGGCACCGGCCAGACCCGGACCCGCTACCACGACCAGGGCAACGGCGGCGTCTACGGCGGCGCCCGGCGCACCAAGTCGTCGCGGGGCCCCGTGACCGCAGTCGGCGTGGTCGTCCTGCTGATCGCGGCGATCGCCTTCGCGAACCGCGGAGGAGACGATTCCTCAAAGTCCACGTCCTCGTCCACGGCGGGCAGCGGCTCCAACAGCGACAGCGCGGGCCGGCCCGACACGGCGCCCACCACGGCCTCCGGCGAGCAACCGGTCACCAAGAAGGCCGCCGGCATCCCCTCCGGGTTCGCGCACAACCGGCAGGGCGTCCAGTCCGCGGCGGCCAACTACGCGGTGTCGCTGGGCTCGGCCGGCATGTTCCGCAAGGACAGCCGGAACACGATCGTCGACGCCCTCTTCACCCCCGAGGCCGCCGCCGAACTCAAGGCCCCCTTGGACAAGGCCTACTCCGCCGGCCTCCTCACCAGACTCGGCCTCGACGCCAACGGCAACGCCCCCGAGGGCAGCACGTTCGTCTCCCGCGTGACCCCGGTCGGCACGAAGACCGTGGCATACGGCGGCGCCACCGCCACGGTCGACGTCTGGTACGTCGGCCTGACCGGCATCGCCGGTGAGAAGTCCACCAGCCCGGTCACCTCGTCCTGGAACACCTGGACCTACGACATGCGCTGGTCGGGCGGCGACTGGAAGATCGTCGCCTACTCGGCGAAGGACGGCCCCAACCCGGTCCCCGGCGACGGCAGGGCCGCCACCTCCGACGAGATCAGCAAGGCCATCGACGAGTACGGAGGGTTCACCTATGCCCGGTAACACGCCAGCTAGGCCCAACCTCGTGCTCAAGCTCGCCGGCGCGCTGACGGCCGTACAGACGACGGCCGTACTCCTGGCCTCCCAGGCGTACGCGGCACCGACACCGTCCCCCACGCCGTCGGCATCGCCGACGAGTGGCAAACCGGAGTGCGCGCTGCTCCCCGAGCAGACCAAGGCGGTCTGCGAGAACCAGCAGGGCGGCTCGCGCTCCCTCACCACCCCCACCTCCACCCTCGACCCCCTCTCCTCCCTCGCCAAGGGCTGCGCCGACGCCGCCTCCTGGACGGTCGACAAGCTCAGCGAGGCCGTGAAGGAGACCGCGAACGTCGACTTCACCAACACCAAGTTCCTCCAGCAGTACGCGGTCGTGTTCGCCGCGTCCACCGTCCTGACCCTGGTGCTGTGGCTGCTCGCGGTCTCCAAGCGGGCCGTGCGGGGCGTCCCCCTCACCACGGCCATCTCCGAGGCGATCGGCTTCCTCTGGCTGACCGTCCTGGCCTCCGCCTTCACCCCCCTCATCCTCTACACCGTCGTCTCGGCGACCGACGGCGTCACCGAGGTCCTCGCGAGCGCGACCGGCGACCAGACCGACACGTTCTTCGGCACCTTCTCCGGTGCGCTGGCCAAGGGCCAGGACATCGGCGGCGGCCCGGTCATGCTGATCGTGGTGTCCATGGTGTCGATCCTCGCGGCCGGCGTCCTCTGGCTGGAGCTCGTCATCCGGGCCGCCCTGCTGTACGTCGGCGCCCTGCTCGGCACGGTCGTGTACGCGGGGCTGGTCGACAAGAACCTGTGGGGGCACGTCCGCCGCTGGGCCGGCATCATGATCGCGGTCATCATGGTCAAACCGGTGATCGCCATCGTCCTCGGCCTGGCAGGCGCCCTGTCGACCAACGACGGCCCGGACGCCTTCTCGGCGGTCGTCTCCGGCCTGTCCATCATCCTCCTCGCCATCTTCGCGAGCGCGATGATCTACCGCTTCGTCCCCGGCTTCGGCGACGAGATCGCGGGCTCCCGCAACAACCGCATCATGCAGGGCGCCGAAGGCAAGGCCGCAGCGGTCATCAGCTCCCCGGCGACCCTCGTCGCCCAGGGCATCAAGACCCACAGCAGCCGGGCGGACAACAACGGGGGCGGTGGAGGCGGCGGCCAGTCGTCCTCCACGCCGCGCCCCGCCAACCCCGCGTCCGGCGGCGTGGCCGCGCACAGCTCGCGGCCCTCGGGCGGCGGCGGATCTGTCCCCTCCGCCGCACCCCCGCCGCGCAGCCCGCACGCCGGCAACAGCAACCGATCCAACCGCCCTGGAGGTGACGGGCGTTGACGACGGATTCCCACCTGGCCCATGTGTCCCACGCCGTCTCGCCCCGCCGTACGTATCTCATCGGCCGCGCCCGGCCGAACGCGATCGTCGGCCGCAACCGCGAGTCCGGCGAGATCGCGCTCATCATCGTGGGCGCCTTCCTCGGCATGGTGTGCGGCCTGGTCGTGCCCGTTCTGGCCCTGCGCATCGTGCTGCTGACCGGCTTCCCGATGCTGGCCCTCGCGGTGGTGTACGTCCCGTACAAGCGCCGCACGTTCTACAAGTGGTTCGAGATCAACCGCAGTTACAAGCGAACGCTCCGCCAGGGCACGGCCTACCGCAGCTCCGTCATGGAGGCCGGCACCCAGATCGACGGCCGCGAGGTCGAGATCGGCCCGCCCCCCGGCATCGGCCGCATCAACTGGCTCGCGGCCCCCTTCGGCCCGGACGAGATCGCCGTACTCCTGCACGCGGACCGCCGTACGGTGACGGCGGCGATCGAGATCGAGGGCCCGGGCGTAGGCCTGCGCGACAGCGAGGACCAGGAGGCCCTGGTCGACCGCTTCGGCACGCTGCTCAAGCACGTGGCCAACGGCGACGGCTTCGTCACCCGCCTCCAGATGCTCGCCCGCACCCTCCCCGCCGACCCGGACGCCCACGCGAAGGACGTCGCCGTACGCGGCGACGAGAAGTCACCGCAGTGGCTGCAGCACTCGTACGACCAGCTGCAGTCCATGGTGTCGACGAGCAGCGAGCAGCACCGCGCGTACCTGGTCGCCTGTATGCACTTCAACCGCGAACTCGCCGCCGAGGCCCACACGATGGCCCGCGCGGCGCGTCCGCACGGCGGCAGGAAGGTCGACCGGGACGCCGGCCTCGCCGTGGTCATGGCCCGCGAACTGACGGACATCTGCTCCCGGCTCCAGGAGGCGGACATCCGCGTCCGCCAGCCCCTCGGCCAGGGCAGGCTCGCCTCCCTCATCCACTCCATGTACGACCCGGACCATCCCATCGACCACCTCCAGGCGATGACGAAGCGCAACGCCTGGCCGGCCGAACTGGACGCCATGGAGCCGACGTACCTCCAGGCGAAGACCCGCGAGTCGTCGACGCGCGCCCCCTGGTGCCACTCCACCGCGTGGGTGAAGGAGTGGCCGATGACCCCGGTGGGCGTCAACTTCCTCGCCCCGCTCCTCGTCCACACCCCGGACGTCATCCGCACGGTGGCCGTCACGATGGACCTCGAACCCACCGAGATCGCCATCGAACGCATGCTCACCGAGAAGACGAACGACGACGCCGAGGCAAGCCGGGCCGCCAAGATGAACCGCACGGTCGACCCCCGCGACGTGGCCTCCCACAACCGCATCGACCAGCGCGGCGAAGACCTCGCGAGCGGCGCGGCCGGCGTGAACCTGGTCGGCTACATCACCGTCTCCTCCCGCTCACCGGAGGCCCTGGCGCGCGACAAGCGCACGATCAGAGCGTCGGCGGGCAAGTCGTACCTGAAGCTGGAGTGGTGCGACAGAGAGCACCACCGAGCATTCGTCAACACACTCCCGTTCGCCACCGGAATCCGAAGGTAGGGCTGATGCGCTGATGCGGGATCCGCTGACCGCCCTCACCGACACCTTCACGTCCTTCCTCTTCGGCAAGATCGAGTCGACCCGCCTGCCCGTCCGCACCTCCACGGGCCAGGCCCAGGCCGTCTACCTCCCCACGGCCGCCCCCGGCCTCGGCGACTCCGGCGTCATCATCGGCCGCGAGGTGTACTCCGGGAAGGGCTACATCTACGACCCCTTCCAGCTGTACGGCCAGCAACTCCCCGCCCCGCACTGGCTGGTGCTCGGCGAGTCCGGCAACGGCAAGTCGGCGCTGGAGAAGACCTACGTCCTACGCCAACTCCGCTTCCGGGACCGCCAGGTGGTCGTCCTGGACGCGCAGGGCGAGGACGGCGTCGGCGAATGGAACCTCATCGCGGAGGAGTTGGGGATAACCCCCATCCGCCTGGACCCGATGGCCGCCCTGGACATGGGGATCCGCCTCAACCCCCTCGACCCCTCGATCACGACAACGGGCCAGCTCGCCCTGCTCCGCACGATCATCGAAGTGGCGATGGGCCACAGCCTGGACGAACGCGCTGGCTTCGCGTTGAAGGTCGCGCACTCCTACGTCAACGAGACGATCGTCGAGCGCCAGCCGGTACTGACGGACATCGTCGAGCAACTCCGCCACCCCGAGCCGGAGTCGGCGGAAGCGATGAACGTCGCACTGGACGACGTCCGCGCCTGGGGCCTGGACGTGGCACTCGTCCTGGACCGCCTGGTCGACGGCGACCTGCGGGGCATGTTCGACGGCCCGACGACGATCGGCATCGACCTCGACGCCCCGCTCATCGTCTTCGACCTGAGTCACATCGACCGCAACTCGATCGCCATGCCGATCCTGATGGCGATCATCGGCGTATGGCTGGAGCACACCTGGATCCGCCCCGACCGGAAGAAGCGCATCTTCCTGGTCGAGGAGGCCTGGCACATCATCAGCAGCCCGTTCGTGGCCCAACTCTTCCAGCGCCTGCTGAAGTTCGGCCGCCGCCTCGGCCTGTCCTTCGTAGCGGTCGTCCACCATCTCTCGGACGTGGTGGACGGGGCGGCGGCAAAGGAAGCCTCGGCGATCCTGAAAATGGCGTCGACGAGGACGATCTACGCCCAGAAGGCCGACGAGGCAAGGGCAACGGGTCGCGTCATCGGCCTACCGCGCTGGGCGGTGGAAATCATCCCGACGCTGACACCGGGCATCGCCGTCTGGGACGTCAACGGCAACGTCCAGGTCGTCAAACACCTCGTCACGGAGACAGAGCGGGACCTCGTCTTCACCGACCGGGCGATGACGGAATCGTCCCGCGACCTCGAACTGACCGACGACGCCCTGAGAGCCGCGGAACTGGAGGCCGAGGAACGCGCGGCGGCCTTCGTCGAACAGCACCTCAGCGACCTCGACGACTCCCCCGAGTCCACGGTGGCGTGACGCGATGAGACCGGACGAACGGCACGGGGGCGACCAGCGACAGGGCCAACGCGGCGTCTCCGACGGCCTGTTGGTCGGCCTGATCGCGTTCCTCCTCGGCCTGACGGTACTGGTCTGGGCGGCCACAGGCCTCGCGGCCCTGCTCTCCCACGGCGCCTGGCCACAGGCCGTCACGTTCACCCGTACTCCGGAGGCGCTGCGCCACCTGATCACGGAGCCACACGACGTACCGGGCGCCTGGCCCCGGACACCGGCGGGACAGCTCTCGGGCTGGGGGCTGTTCTGGGGCCTGTTCATCGGCCAGCTGATGATCCTCTTCGTCCTGACGGTGTTCACGGTGGGCACCCTGGCCCGCTGGAAGGCGGTACGGGCGTCGAGAAGGACCACTCGCGGCGAGGTCCCGGAACAACGCACACAGCAGCAGCCGCCCGACACGGAGCAACAGCCCCGCGAACAACCACCGCAGCCGGAACCCCCGAAGGTCCTTGCCCCAGCCCCCTCGGGGGACCTTCCGCCGACACCCACTCAGGTTCTTTCGACGGCACCCATGGCAACGGACAGCAAACGGGTGGATGGGTGGGAAACAATCTTTTTCGGCCCCAAAGAAACCCGCACCCACCCCGCGACCCAAGCCATCCAGGACGCCGAGGGCCCCGCCCTCATCCTCACCTCCAACCCCACCCTCTGGCAGGACACCAAGGACGCCCGAGCCAAACTCGGCCCCGTCCTCCTCTACGACCCCACCCACCTCTGCGACACCCCGGCCCGCCTCCACTGGCCCCCCACCACAGGCTGCGAGGACAGACCCACGGCGGCCGCAAGAGCAACCGCCCTCCTCACCCCGGTCCGCCCCACCGCGAAGATCGACCAGACAACGGCGGAAACCGCCGAGACACTCCTCCGCAGCTACCTCCACGCCGCCGCCATAGACGCCCGCACGGTTCGCCACGTACACCGCTGGTCCCAGGGCACCAACGTCCAGGAAGCCGTACGCATCCTCCGGACCAACTCCAAGGCGGCCCCCGGGGCCGCCGGCGAACTCGAAGCCGCCCTCACCGCGCACCCCGAACGCCGTGACATGGCACAGGAGTTGACGATCCGAGCCCTCGCCGCGCTCTCGACGGTGAACATCCGCGAGGCGTGCACGGCGAACCGAAGTGATGCCCTCGTGCTGGATTCCTTCATCGCCGAAGGGGGCACGCTCTATGTGGTCGGTGAACCGATCGAGGACCCCAGATCGAACCCGGGCGCGATGCCCCTCCTGACGGCGCTGACCGCAAGCGTGGTCGAGCGCGGCCGGCGCATGGCCGAACGGTCATCCTCCGGTCGCCTCGACCCACCAATGACGCTCGTCCTGGACGACGTCGCGGCGGTCGCTCCACTACCCCAGCTCCCGGAACTGCTCAGCACCGGAGCAGACCGCGGCATGCCAACCCTGGCCCTGCTCCGATCAAGAGAACAACTCCGAGCAAGATGGCCGCACCACGACCTACGCGTATAGCTCCTACGGGTGCGGCTCCCGCTCCAGCACGAACTCCCACTCGACCTCGGGATCGGAGCCATCGGAGCCCCCACCCAACGGCACGACGACCCCACTGGGTACGAACCCCACGCGCCGATAGAACCGCTGCGCACGCGCGTTGTGCTGATGCACGATCAACCGCACCCGCTCGACGCCCGCGGCCTCCCAGGCCCACTCCAGAGCGGCGTCGAAGAGTACGTCGGTCAGCCCGCACCCCCGATGCTCGGGCAGCATGAACACCCCGACGATGTGCCCCTGCCGCTGCTCGACAGCGGCCCCGGTCCAATCAGTGGTCCCAGGCTCCTCGACAAGCACCACGAGCCCCCCGACCCACTCGCCGTCGGGCCCTTCCGCAATGATCTGCTGAGCACCGGTCGCCCCCTCAGCACCTCGCTGGGCCCGCTCCTGCCAGAAGGAATCAGGCCGGCCCACGGCCTCTTCGTACGTCTCCAGGAAGGCGAGATGCGCGACGGGATCCCGCAGGGCGGCCAGCCGAAGCTCCTTGGCGGCACGCCACTCGTCAGCCCGCACGGACCTGACCACAAAGCTGCTCATAGAGATCACGGTAGTACCCCGCGGAAATCCGGAAAACAAAAAACCCCCGCACTCGAAAGTGCGGGGGTTTTCGTAATATTTGTTCGGCGGTGTCCTACTCTCCCACAGGGTCCCCCCTGCAGTACCATCGGCGCTGTGAGGCTTAGCTTCCGGGTTCGGAATGTAACCGGGCGTTTCCCTCACGCTATGACCACCGAAACACGGTGAAACACATATCAACCGCACCACCCCCGTGACCAGACAAGGGGTGGGGTTGTTCGTGGTTTCAGAACCAACACAGTGGACGCGAGCAACTGAGGACAAGCCCTCGGCCTATTAGTACCAGTCACCTCCACCCGTTACCGGGCTTCCAGATCTGGCCTATCAACCCAGTCGTCTACTGGGAGCCTTACCCCATCTAGTGGGTGGGAACACTCATCTCGAAGCAGGCTTCCCGCTTAGATGCTTTCAGCGGTTATCCCTCCCGAACGTAGCCAACCAGCCATGCCCTTGGCAGGACAACTGGCACACCAGAGGTTCGTCCGTCCCGGTCCTCTCGTACTAGGGACAGCCCTTCTCAATGTTCCTGCGCGCGCAGCGGATAGGGACCGAACTGTCTCACGACGTTCTAAACCCAGCTCGCGTACCGCTTTAATGGGCGAACAGCCCAACCCTTGGGACCGACTCCAGCCCCAGGATGCGACGAGCCGACATCGAGGTGCCAAACCATCCCGTCGATATGGACTCTTGGGGAAGATCAGCCTGTTATCCCCGGGGTACCTTTTATCCGTTGAGCGACGGCGCTTCCACAAGCCACCGCCGGATCACTAGTCCCGACTTTCGTCCCTGCTCGACCCGTCGGTCTCACAGTCAAGCTCCCTTGTGCACTTACACTCAACACCTGATTGCCAACCAGGCTGAGGGAACCTTTGGGCGCCTCCGTTACTCTTTAGGAGGCAACCGCCCCAGTTAAACTACCCATCAGACACTGTCCCTGATCCGGATCACGGACCCAGGTTAGACATCCAGCACGACCAGACTGGTATTTCAACGACGACTCCACAAACACTGGCGTGCCCGCTTCAAAGTCTCCCAGCTATCCTACACAAGCCGAACCGAACACCAATATCAAACTATAGTAAAGGTCCCGGGGTCTTTCCGTCCTGCTGCGCGAAACGAGCATCTTTACTCGTAGTGCAATTTCACCGGGCCTATGGTTGAGACAGTCGAGAAGTCGTTACGCCATTCGTGCAGGTCGGAACTTACCCGACAAGGAATTTCGCTACCTTAGGATGGTTATAGTTACCACCGCCGTTTACTGGCGCTTAAGTTCTCAGCCTCGCACACCCGAAGGTGCACTAACCGGTCCCCTTAACGTTCCAGCACCGGGCAGGCGTCAGTCCGTATACATCGCCTTACGGCTTCGCACGGACCTGTGTTTTTAGTAAACAGTCGCTTCTCGCTGGTCTCTGCGGCCACCCCCAGCTCGAGGAGTAAATCCTCTCACCAGTGATGGCCCCCCTTCTCCCGAAGTTACGGGGGCATTTTGCCGAGTTCCTTAACCATAGTTCACCCGAACGCCTCGGTATTCTCTACCTGACCACCTGAGTCGGTTTAGGGTACGGGCCGCCATGAAACTCGCTAGAGGCTTTTCTCGACAGCATAGGATCATCCACTTCACCACAATCGGCTCGGCATCAGGTCTCAGGCTATGTGCTGTCCGGATTTACCTGGACAACGCCCTACACCCTTACCCCGGGACTACCACCGCCCGGGATGGACTACCTTCCTGCGTCACCCCATCACTCACCTACTGCAGATCTGGTCCGTCGGCTCCACCACTCCCCCTTGCCCGAAGGCTCCGGGGCGGCTTCACGGACTTAGCATCGCCTGGTTCAATGTTTGACGCTTCACAGCGGGTACCGGAATATCAACCGGTTATCCATCGACTACGCCTGTCGGCCTCGCCTTAGGTCCCGACTTACCCTGGGCAGATCAGCTTGACCCAGGAACCCTTAGTCAATCGGCGCACACGTTTCCCACGTGTGTATCGCTACTCATGCCTGCATTCTCACTCGTGAACCGTCCACCACTAGCTTCCGCTGCGGCTTCACCCGGCACACGACGCTCCCCTACCCATCCCAGCCGCCGTTGGGCGTATATGCTGAAATGACACGACTTCGGCGGTACGCTTGAGCCCCGCTACATTGTCGGCGCGGAATCACTAGACCAGTGAGCTATTACGCACTCTTTCAAGGGTGGCTGCTTCTAAGCCAACCTCCTGGTTGTCTGTGCGACTCCACATCCTTTCCCACTTAGCGTACGCTTAGGGGCCTTAGTCGATGCTCTGGGCTGTTTCCCTCTCGACCATGGAGCTTATCCCCCACAGTCTCACTGCCGTGCTCTCACTTACCGGCATTCGGAGTTTGGCTAAGGTCAGTAACCCGGTAGGGCCCATCGCCTATCCAGTGCTCTACCTCCGGCAAGAAACACACGACGCTGCACCTAAATGCATTTCGGGGAGAACCAGCTATCACGGAGTTTGATTGGCCTTTCACCCCTAACCACAGGTCATCCCCCAGGTTTTCAACCCTGGTGGGTTCGGTCCTCCACGAAGTCTTACCTCCGCTTCAACCTGCCCATGGCTAGATCACTCCGCTTCGGGTCTTGAGCGCGCTACTAAAACGCCCTATTCGGACTCGCTTTCGCTACGGCTTCCCCACACGGGTTAACCTCGCAACACACCGCAAACTCGCAGGCTCATTCTTCAAAAGGCACGCAGTCACGACCCACCAAGTAAACTTGATGAGCGACGCTCCCACGGCTTGTAGGCACACGGTTTCAGGTACTATTTCACTCCGCTCCCGCGGTACTTTTCACCATTCCCTCACGGTACTATCCGCTATCGGTCACCAGGGAATATTTAGGCTTAACGGGTGGTCCCGCCAGATTCACACGGGATTTCTCGGGCCCCGTGCTACTTGGGTGTCTCTCAAACGAGCCGTTGATGTTTCGACTACGGGGGTCTTACCCTCTACGCCGGACCTTTCGCATGTCCTTCGCCTACATCAACGGTTTCTGACTCGTCTCATGGCCGGCAGACCATGAAAGAGAGATCCCACAACCCCGTATACGCAACCCCTGCCGGGTCTCACACGCATACGGTTTGGCCTCATCCGGTTTCGCTCGCCACTACTCCCGGAATCACGGTTGTTTTCTCTTCCTGCGGGTACTGAGATGTTTCACTTCCCCGCGTTCCCTCCACACACCCTATGTGTTCAGATGTGGGTGACAGCCCATGACGACTGCCGGGTTTCCCCATTCGGAAACCCCCGGATCAAAGCCTGGTTGACGACTCCCCGGGGACTATCGTGGCCTCCCACGTCCTTCATCGGTTCCTGGTGCCAAGGCATCCACCGTGCGCCCTTAAAAACTTGGCCACAGATGCTCGCGTCCACTGTGCAGTTCTCAAACAACGACCAACCACCCACCACCCCACCCTTACAGGCGAGTTCACTGGGGCCGGCACTGAAGGCGACCAGACAAGCCGGCCGTACCCTCAGACACCCAACAGCGTGCCCGGCCCTCCCACCACTCAGATCAGCTTTCCACGCCCCGAAGGACAGTACTCACAGCCTGAGATGACTGAAGATGCCGAATAATCAACGTTCCACCCATGAGCAACCACCGTCGGACAGATGCCGACGTAATGGCCCTGGACCACCAAGCGAGCTTGGCGGCCTAGATGCTCCTTAGAAAGGAGGTGATCCAGCCGCACCTTCCGGTACGGCTACCTTGTTACGACTTCGTCCCAATCGCCAGTCCCACCTTCGACAGCTCCCTCCCCGTGAGGGGTTGGGCCACCGGCTTCGGGTGTTACCGACTTTCGTGACGTGACGGGCGGTGTGTACAAGGCCCGGGAACGTATTCACCGCAGCAATGCTGATCTGCGATTACTAGCAACTCCGACTTCATGGGGTCGAGTTGCAGACCCCAATCCGAACTGAGACCGGCTTTTTGAGATTCGCTCCGCCTCACGGCATCGCAGCTCATTGTACCGGCCATTGTAGCACGTGTGCAGCCCAAGACATAAGGGGCATGATGACTTGACGTCGTCCCCACCTTCCTCCGAGTTGACCCCGGCAGTCTCCTGTGAGTCCCCATCACCCCGAAGGGCATGCTGGCAACACAGAACAAGGGTTGCGCTCGTTGCGGGACTTAACCCAACATCTCACGACACGAGCTGACGACAGCCATGCACCACCTGTACACCGACCACAAGGGGGGCACCATCTCTGATGCTTTCCGGCGTATGTCAAGCCTTGGTAAGGTTCTTCGCGTTGCGTCGAATTAAGCCACATGCTCCGCTGCTTGTGCGGGCCCCCGTCAATTCCTTTGAGTTTTAGCCTTGCGGCCGTACTCCCCAGGCGGGGAACTTAATGCGTTAGCTGCGGCACCGACGACGTGGAATGTCGCCAACACCTAGTTCCCACCGTTTACGGCGTGGACTACCAGGGTATCTAATCCTGTTCGCTCCCCACGCTTTCGCTCCTCAGCGTCAGTAATGGCCCAGAGATCCGCCTTCGCCACCGGTGTTCCTCCTGATATCTGCGCATTTCACCGCTACACCAGGAATTCCGATCTCCCCTACCACACTCTAGTCTGCCCGTATCGAATGCAGACCCGGGGTTAAGCCCCGGGCTTTCACATCCGACGCGACAGACCGCCTACGAGCTCTTTACGCCCAATAATTCCGGACAACGCTTGCGCCCTACGTATTACCGCGGCTGCTGGCACGTAGTTAGCCGGCGCTTCTTCTGCAGGTACCGTCACTTTCGCTTCTTCCCTGCTGAAAGAGGTTTACAACCCGAAGGCCGTCATCCCTCACGCGGCGTCGCTGCATCAGGCTTTCGCCCATTGTGCAATATTCCCCACTGCTGCCTCCCGTAGGAGTCTGGGCCGTGTCTCAGTCCCAGTGTGGCCGGTCGCCCTCTCAGGCCGGCTACCCGTCGTCGCCTTGGTGAGCCACTACCTCACCAACAAGCTGATAGGCCGCGGGCTCATCCTTCACCGCCGGAGCTTTTAACCCCCACAGATGCCTGCAGGAGTATTATCCGGTATTAGACCCCGTTTCCAGGGCTTGTCCCAGAGTGAAGGGCAGATTGCCCACGTGTTACTCACCCGTTCGCCACTAATCCCCCACCGAAGCGGGTTCATCGTTCGACTTGCATGTGTTAAGCACGCCGCCAGCGTTCGTCCTGAGCCAGGATCAAACTCTCCGTGAATGTCAACCCGGCTGCGTCTAATTAAAGACTGCGGGCCACACCACGAGAGCGGAACAGTCAAGCGGAATAAGCCCGACCGTTCACAGCGTCCTCGCTGTGTTTACTACTTCAAAGGAACCTCAACCCACAGAACATTCTGTGAGCCGGGGTATCAACAAACTTGGCGTTGATTTTTGGCACGCTGTTGAGTTCTCAAGGAACGGACGCTTCCTTCGTACTCACCCTCTCGGGCTTTCCTCCGGGCAGTTTCCCTTCGGTCTTGCGTTTCCGACTCTACCAGACCGTTTCCGTATCCGATTTCCTCGGCGCTTTCCAGGTTTCCGCTTTCGCGTTTCCCTTTCCGGCGACTCCGACTCTACCAGACCGTTTCGGGCCCGATTCCCAGTCAGCGGGGCTTGTCTTCCCGGCTGTTGGGCCGTTCCGACGTCTCAAACCCTAGCGGATCCTCTCGGCGATTCCCAATCGGGCCGCTGAGCTCATCGAGCCCCATTCGAATTGAATTCGGGCACACCGAAATCAACCCGGCTGGGAGATCGTGCTGATGGTTTGGGTTGCCGCTACTGCGGCGAAGGTGCTGCCGCAGAACCGTTACGGCCCCGTGGCAACCCGGAGAACTTTACGGATCGGGCAGGGGGATGTCAAGCATCCTCCTGCCACCCCTGTCAAGATCTTTAGTCGAGGTCGCTGAGTCGCCCTCCGGCATCCGGCTGGGCGTGTTCCACGCGGCGCAGGAGACGGGTGAGGACGTCGCCGAGTCTGCCGCGCTCGTCCTGGGAGAGGTCCTGGAGGAGGTCCTCCTCGAAGAGGGTGGCCAGGCGCATCGCCTCCTGCCACTTCCCGCGGCCCTTGTCCGTCAGCTCCACGATCACGCGGACCCGGTTGGACTCGTCACGCTCCCTGGTGACCAGTCCCTCCGTCACCATCCGGTCGATCCGGTGGGTCATCGCGGCCGGCGTCAGGCCCAGCCGCTTCGCCAGGTCGCTCGGACCCATGCGGTACGGGGCGCCGGAGAGCACCAGCGCCTTGAGGACCTCCCACTCGGCGTTGCTGATGCCGAGCGTGGCGGTCTGGCGGCCGTACGCGACGTTCATACGGCGGTTCAGCCGGCCCAGGGCCGCGACGATCTTCTCGACCTGGGGATCCAGATCCCTGAACTCGCGCTGGTAGGCGGCGATCTGCTCATCGAGCGTCGGCTCGCCGACGGCGGGGGTGTCACCCATGTGCGGAGTATCCCATGTGGGCGCTTGGCGTCGAAGTTCTTCGAGGTGTACTGTTCAGATCTTAACTTTAGCTTCGAAGTCTTCACTCCTAACTCTTTCAGTAGGCGTACGACTTCATGATCAAAGCAGGTGAAAGTGACCAGGGCGATGGGCGCAGCGATGCGCCGGATCCATGTGGGCAACGCACTCAGCGCGTTCGGGCTCGGCTTCACCGTCCCCTATCTCTACGTCTATGTGGCGCAGGTGCGGGGACTGGGAGCCATGACGGCGGGTCTCGTACTCGCCGTCTTCGCTGTGGCCGCGCTGGTCGTGCTGCCGTTCGCCGGGCGGGCCATCGTCCGGCGGGGCCCGCTGCCGGTGCTGCTCGTCGCCCTGGTGACCGCCGCTGTCGGCGCGATGGGCCTCGGGCTCGCCGCCAACGCGACCGCCGTACTCCTTGCGGCTGTGGCCCTGGGCGCCGGGCAGGCCGTGATGCAGCCGGCGCTCGCGACGATGATCGTGGACTTCTCGTCGGCGGAGACTCGGTCGCGGGACTTCGCCACCCAGTTCTTTCTGCAGAACCTCGGGCTCGGCGTCGGTGGGCTCATCGGCGGGCACCTCGTGGACACGACCCGGGTCGGCTCGTTCACCCTGCTGTTCGCCATCGAGGCGGCCATGTTCCTGCTGCTCGCCGTGATCATGGCGACCGTACGGATGCCTCGTTCGCCGAGGATCGACGGCGCCCCCGGTCAGGCCAGGGGCAGCTGGACGCAGTTGCTCGGGAACCGGGCGATGGTGCAGTTGTGTGTGCTGGGCTTCGTGCTCTTCTTCGCCTGTTACGGGCAGTTCGAGTCGGGGCTGAGCGCGTACGGGGTGGAGGCGGCCGGGATCTCGACGTCCGCGCTGGGTTCGGCGCTGGCGGCGAACACCGCGGTGATCGTGGTCGCGCAGTTCGCGGTGCTCCGGTTCGTCGAGCGGCAGAAGCGTTCCCGGGTGATCGCCGGCGTGGGGATTCTGTGGGCCGTCGCGTGGGGCGTGGCCGGGTACGCGGGGCTCGGGCACGGCAGCCAGGCCATGGCGACCGCCGCGTTCGTGTCGACGTACGCGTTGTTCGGGCTCGGGGAGGCGATGTTGTCGCCGACCGTCGCGCCGCTGGTGGCCGATCTGGCGCCGGACGGGATGGCGGGGCAGTACAACTCGGCGTTCGCCCTGGTGAAGCAGCTCGCGCTGGCTGTCGGTCCGGCGGTGGGCGGGCCGCTGGGGGCTTCGCTGCACGGGCCGTACATCGTGATGTTCCTGCTGTTCTCGCTGGGGATCAGCGTCCTCGCCGTACGGCTGGGGCGGCAGCTGACCCCCGTACAGAATCAGCCGTCGCTGGCGCGGCGGAGTCGGGTGGTCGCGCAGGGCGGGGCTCCGGTGGAGTCCGTAGTGCCTACCGCGTAGGAGAGCTGTTCGGCAGCACGAACTCGCACCACACCGCCTTGCCGCCGCCCGGTGTCCGGCGTGAGCCCCAGCTCGTGGCGATCGTCGCGACGATGGCGATGCCCCGGCCCGATTCGTCGCCTGGTTCCGCGGTGCGGCGCAGGGGGAGATGGTCGTCGCCGTCCGTCACCTCGACGATGAGGCGGCGGTCGGTGCGGCGCAGGCGCAGGCGCATCGGGGGTGTGCCGTGCTGGAGGGAGTTCGCGACCAGTTCGCTGGCCGCCAGGACGCCCACGTCGTGCAGTTCGGTGGGGAAGCGCCAGCTCGTCAGGACGCCGGAGGCGAACGCACGCGCGCGTGGGGCCGCCTCGATGCCGCCCATGAGCTCCAGGGCCGCGTTGCGGAACAGGTCGCTGTCGGGGCCGGTGCGGGCCGGGTGCTGGAGGACCAGGACCGCCACGTCGTCGTCGTGGTCCGCGGTGACGCCCGCCGAGCGGACCAGGCGGTCGCAGACGACCTGGGGGCTGCCCGTGGCGCCCGACAGGGCGCGCTCCAGGGCGGCGATGCCCTCGTCGAGGTCCTCGTTGCGGCGCTCCACCAGGCCGTCGGTGTAGAGGACCGCCGTGGAACCCGGGGTGAGCGGGATCGAGCCCGAGGCGTGCATCCAGCCGCCCGTGCCCAGGGGTGGGCCCGTGGGTTCGTCGGCGCGCTGGACGACCCCGCTCTCGTCGCGGACGAGGATCGGGAGGTGGCCCGCTGAGGCGTACACCAGCTTGCCCTCGTTCGGGTCGTGGACGGCGTACACGCAGGTGGCGATCTGGTTGGCGTCGATCTCCATGGCGAGGCCGTCGAGGAGCTGGAGGACCTCGTGCGGGGGGAGGTCCAGGCGGGCGTACGCGCGGACCGCCGTACGGAGCTGGCCCATGATCGCCGCCGCGCGCACTCCTCGGCCCATGACGTCGCCGATGACGAGGGCCGTGCGGCCTCCGCCGAGGGTGATGACGTCGTACCAGTCGCCGCCCACCGCCGCTTCCGTGCCGCCGGGATGGTAGGTGGCGGCGACGCGGAGGTCGTCCGGTTCCTCCAGTTCCTGGGGGAGGAGGGAGCGCTGGAGGGTCACCGCGGTCTCGCGCTGGCTGCGTTCGCTGGCGCGCAGGCGTTCGGCGGCCTCGGCGTGGTCGGTGACATCGGCGGCGAAGATGAGGACACCGCCACTGCCCTCGGGAGTGGCCGTCGCCTCGACCGGGGTGCACGTGATCGTGTACGAGCGTCCGCTGTGCGCCTTGCGGGACTTCAGCGTGCGGGACTTGGAGCTGCGCCGGACCTGGTCCAGGAGGGGCAGCACGCCCAGTTCGTCGAGCTCGGGGGCCACGTCCCGCGCGGGGACGCCCTCCGCGCGTACGCCGAAGGCCGCCGTGTAGGCGTCGTTCGTGTACGCGATGCGGTGGTCCGGGCCGTGGACGATGGCGACCAGGGCCGGGATGCGGTCGAGGACCTCGCGCGTGGGCAGGTCGTCGACCGCGGGGAGGCAGGGCGACCCGTCGGCGAGCTGCTCGGCGCGGGCGGCGGGTACGGAACCTGGGCCGGAGCCGGTGCCCTCGCCGAGTCGGTCCGGCAGCCGGTCCGGAGTGATCGTGTGATCGGTCCGCGCTGCGGCGCGGCGCTGCGTTCCGGGAAGTCGGGCGCTCCAGCGCGTGAAGTTCACGAAACCTTGCCTCGTGTTTGTCGGCACAGGCCGGCAGCGGGTCGGCCGGAGGTGCAGGGGGCGTTCCCCGGGAGATACAGCACTTGCGGAAAGCCTCGCGGGAGAGATGGGTGGAGAAGGGACGTGCGGCAAGGGCGTGGAGAACCAGTCTGGCAGGGTGGCCGACCGGGCCGGCATCCTTCAGACGCCGGCCGAGTCGGTGGAGTTCCTGGATCCGGTCAGGACGACCCCTTCGGGTCCTGGTTCAGGTTCTGAGAAGGCTTCCCACCGGCCGCGAGTTCGAACTCCGCGCGGGGATGTTCGAGTGAACCGAGGGAGACGATCTCCCGCTTGAAGAGTCCCGACAGAACCCACTCGGCGAGCACCCGGGCCTTGCGGTTGAAGGTGGGCACCCGGCTCAGGTGGTAGACGCGGTGCATGAACCAGGCGGGGTAGCCCTTCAGCTTGCGCCCGTAGACGTGTGCGACCCCCTTGTGGAGTCCCAGGGAGGCTACTGAACCGACGTATTTGTGGGAGTACGTTTCGAGCGGTTCGCCTCGCAGGGAGTGGGCGATGTTGTCGCCGAGGACCTTGGCCTGGCGGACCGCGTGCTGGGCGTTGGGGGCGGTCTCCTTGCCGGGTTCCGCGGCCGTGACGTCGGGGACGGCGGCGGCGTCTCCCGCTGCCCACGCGTGCGTGGTGCCCTCGATCCGCAGCTCGGCGGTGCACCTGAGGCGCCCGCGCTCGTTCAGCGGGAGGTCGGTGGCCGCGAGAAGGGGGTGGGGTTTGACGCCGGCGGTCCACACGACCGTTCGGGTGGGGAAGCGGGCGCCGTCGCTGAGGACGGCGATCCGGTCCGCGCAGGAGTCGAGGCGGGTCTCCAGGCGTACGTCGATGTTGCGGCGGCGCAGCTGGGTGACCGTGTACTTGCCCATCTCCTCGCCGACCTCGGGCAGGATGCGGCCCGAGGCCTCGACGAGGATCCACTTCATGTCCTCGGCCTTGACGTTGTGGTAGTACCGCGCGGCGTAGCGGGCCATGTCCTCCAGCTCGCCGAGCGCCTCGACGCCGGCGTAGCCGCCGCCCACGAAGACGAAGGTCAGGGCCGCGTCGCGGATCGCGGGGTCGCGGGTGGAGGAGGCGATGTCCATCTGTTCGATGACGTGGTTGCGCAGGCCGATGGCCTCCTCGACCGTCTTGAAGCCGATGGCGTGTTCGGCGAGGCCGGGGATCGGCAGGGTGCGCGAGACGGAGCCGGGGGCGAGGACGAGTTCGTCGTACGTCAGTTGCTCGGCGCCCGTTCCCTCTTCCGCGGTGGCGAGGGTGGTGACGGTCGCGGTGCGCTTGGCGTGGTCGATCGCCGCGACCTCGCCGACGACGATCCGGCACCGGTCGAGGACCCGGCGCAGCGGTACGACGACATGGCGGGGCGAGATGGAGCCCGCGGCCGCCTCCGGGAGGAACGGTTGATAGGTCATGTACGGGTCGGGAGTGACGACGGTGATGTCGACCTGGCCCCGTTTCAGCTCCTGCTGGAGCTTCCGCTGGAGGCGCAGGGCCGTGTACATACCGACGTAGCCGCCGCCGACAACGAGAATGCGCGCACGTTCCTTCACCATCCCATGACGCACCCAGCGCTCGCGTTTGTCCACAGGCCCGGCAATTTGTGTGACCTTCGGGCGGTGGGCCGCAACGTTGCCCGAATCGTCGGCCTGCAGGGCACAACCGCAGGTCAGTGGGTGTGGGCCGGGTGGCAGGAGGGGGCGCAACCGGGACGTAAGCGACGCGTACTCCGATCGGGCGGCACCCCGTGCGGAACGCGCCCCTTCTGAATTGACCCTCGCTCAACTATGTTCGTAGGTCGACGGGGTGTAGGGGGATGCGCTCTTTCGGGTCCGCTCTGCGACGCGTGGACCCGTGTTCAGTGCTTGTTCCGCGCGCTCCGGCTGCCAATGGCGGGGAGTCTCCGGGGGGAGACGTCATTACCGGGGGAACATTATGCACATTCAGGATTCTCGTTGGTCATCCGCGTCCGCCATCGCACCAGGCGGACCGGTCAGCGCGGCGGCGGGCAACGGACGCGGCGAGGGATCGCGTACGGCGCCACTGCGTGTGGACGCACAGCGCAATCTGGAACACGTACTGCGGGCGGCACGTGAGGTCTTCGGTGAGCTGGGATACGGCGCGCCGATGGAGGACGTGGCACGACGCGCGCGGGTCGGTGTCGGCACGGTGTACCGGCGCTTCCCGAGCAAGGACGTCCTGGTCCGGCGGATAGCCGAGGAGGAGACCTCCCGGCTGACCGACCAGGCTCGCGCGGCGCTCGGCCAGGAGGACGAGCCGTGGTCGGCGCTGTCGCGCTTCCTGCGGACGTCGGTGGCCTCGGGCGCCGGACG
Organism: Streptomyces kryoterrae; assembly: GCF_054072135.1. NCBI lineage: Bacteria > Bacillati > Actinomycetota > Actinomycetes > Kitasatosporales > Streptomycetaceae > Streptomyces > Streptomyces kryoterrae. The sequence continues at coordinate 4,843,428 of NZ_CM133358.1, forward strand.
GCTGCTGCCGCCGCAGATACTGCGGGTCGGGGTCGCGGACGACGACGGTTCCCTTGGTTCCGACGGCTCCGGTGGCCTCGGTCTCGACGAGGCGCGGGTGCCGCAGCAGCGGACCCAGCCGGCGGGTGCCGGTATCGGTCACGGGGAGCTGCGGCTGGTGTCGGACGACATCACGGCGGCTGCGCCGGCGGACGACGCGGGCGCGGTGGCGCTGCTCGACGTGGTGGGCCGGCTCGTGGAGCGGGCGCGCGAGTCGGGCGCACTGCGGACGGACGTGTCGGTGTCGGACGTACTGCTGGTGATCGCGACGGCGGCGCCCTCGCTGCCGGACGCCGCGCAGCAGGCGGCGGCCTCTTCACGACTGCTGGACATCCTGCTGGAGGGGTTGCGGTCACGGCCCCTGTGAAGGTCCACATGTGTGTCGGTTGAGCATTCCCCGTTCGGGTGAACGCTAGTACCTCGGTGCGGGAAGTCCCCACGGACGAGTGGTTGGTTCGTTCCAGGCGTCCTGAACAAAAGCCAATATGGCACTCTGACCCGGTGTTCGGGACTCGATGTGCAGGCAGCTGTGCAGGCGGCGGGGGCTTTCCGCGATGAGCGTTGACGGGCGGGACGAGTCACCGGGTGACGGTGACCCGGAGGCCGGCGGCGGGCTGACCTCGCCTCAGGTGCCGAACCAGGGCGGACCCGGGGGCGTTCAGTACCTGGGCGGTTCGGTGGACGACTCGGAGTACCCGCAGTACCTCGACGACCCGATGGAGGGCAGCGTCCCGGCCCAGCGCGGGGGCAGCCTGCTGCCGCCCCGAGCGGACAGTGTGCTGCCGCCGCCCATCGAGCTGCCGCCCTCCGACACCGACCTGATCGGGCGGATGCGCTCGGGCGACGACACGGCGTACGAGGAGCTGTACCGGCGCCACGCGGGCGCCGTACGCCGGTACGCGCGCACCTGCTGCCGTGACGGCCACACCGCCGACGATCTCACCGCCGAGGTCTTCGCCCGCATGCTCCAGGCGGTGCGCGGCGGCTCCGGCCCGGAGTACGCCGTACGCGCCTATCTGCTGACCTCCGTCCGCCGGGTCGCCGCGAACTGGACGACGTCGGCGAGGCGTGAGCAACTGGTCGACGACTTCGCGGTGTTCGCGACGCAGGCCGCGCGCGGCTCGGAAATGTCCGCCATGTCCATGGTGTCCGCCGACACCGACACGCTGGACCTGGGCGCCGACGTGCGCGCGATGCACGAGGCCGAGCGGTCCATGGCCATGCAGGCGTTCCGGTCGCTGCCCGAGCGCTGGCAGGCGGTGCTGTGGCACACCGAGGTCGAGGACGAGTCGCCGAGCGAGGTCGCCACCCTCTTCGGACTCGACGCCAACGGCACGCGCGTGCTCGCCAGCCGGGCCCGCGAAGGGCTCAAGCAGGCCTACCTCCAGGCCCACGTCAGCTCCACCCTCACCACCGACGAGGAGTGCTCCCGCTACGCCGACCGGCTCGGCGCCTACGCCCGCGGCGGTCTGCGCAGCCGGGCCGAACGGGGGCTGCGCAAGCACCTGGAGGAGTGCGCCAGGTGCCGGCTGGCCGCGGGCCAGATCAAGGAGGTCGCGAGCGGCATTCCCGCCGTCGTACCGATCGCGGTCATCGGCTGGTTCGGCGCCGCCGGATACGCCAAGGTGGCCGCGCTGGTCGCCGGGGGCGCCGGAGCGGGTGCGGTGGGCATCGGCGGCGCGGCGGCGGCGAGCGGCTCGTCGTCGGGCGGGGCCGGGGGCGGCGCGGCGGCCTCGGAGGGGCTCGGCGCGCCGGTGAAGGCGGGGATCGCGGCGGGGGTCGTCGCCGTCGGGATCGCGGCGGTGGTGTTCGCGCTGGCCGGCGACGAGGTCCCGAAGAAGCCGGTGGCACAGCCGGCCCCGTCCGTGCCGGTGGTCCGGCCGACCGCGCCGACGCCGCCCCCGACCCCGAGCCCGACGCCGCCCGAGCAGGAACCCGAGCCGGCACCCCCGGCCGTGGTCCCGGCCCTGGCGCCCATCCCCACTCCTCCCCCCAGCCCCACCCCGACCGCGTCCCCGACGCCCACCCCGAGCCCCACCCCCACTCCGACACCCAGCCCGACCCCGACGCCTACCCCGACTCCCACCCCGACGCCGCCTCCTCCCCCGCCGCCGCCCGCCCCGGCCGACTACCAGTGGAACGAGCTGGAGTACGGCATCACCGGCGACGGCACCAAGCCCGAGATGCGGCTCGGCGAGAGCAGTTGGGTGTGGCAGCGGTGGGGGGTGTCGATCGGGGACAAGCGGTACGAGCACGGGGTGACCGTCCACGGGGAGTCCTCGGTCACCATCGATCTCCACCGCGACTGCGCCTCGTACGACGCCATGGTCGGCGTCGACGGCATGACGATGGGCCTCGGCAAGGTCCGCTTCTCGGTGTTCGCCGACGGGCAGAGCGTGTGGCGGTCCGAGCTGATCCAGGGCGGCCAGGAAGCCGTGCCCGTCCACGTCGACCTCACCGGGCGCAAAACGATCCGCCTGGTCGTGGAACCGCACTCGGCGTTCGACTCGGTGGCACTCGCGGACTGGGCGGAGTCGACGTTCATGTGCCGGTGACCGGGGTGCGGGCGAGTTCGTCGAGCAGGTCGAGTACGTCGTCCGCGGTGAGTTCCGATCCGGTCATACGTTCGGACTCGTACCGTTCCGCTCCCAGGGCCCGGCGCGCTGCGGCCTCCGTCTCCTCGGCCCGCGCGCGGTCCGGCATCGGGCGCGGTTGGTCGCCCCGCCAGCTGTCGGAGGCGGCGAGCAGACGGGCCGCGTGGGGCAGGTCACCGAGGTCGGCCAGCAGTCTCGCCACGCTGTCCGCGAGCGCCGCCGTGATCACCTCGGCGCACCGCTGGGTCACGGCCTCGCGAAGGGTGGCGGTCAGTTTCGCCACTCCCTCCTCGGGCCCGCGTTCCTCGGCCGTGACCAGGGCGTCCATCGCGTTCAGCCCCGCCATGAACTGCGGCGGCGGTGTGCCGTGCGCGATCTCCGCGCGGGACTGGTCGCACAGCGCACGCGCGCGGGCGACCTCCCCCTCGTCCAGCGCGATCTGCGCCCGCAGCAGCAGGACGAACGCCCGGGAGTCCGCCACTCCGTAACGCTCGGCCGCCGCGCCGGCCTCGTCCAGGGCGGTCAGCGCGCCGGCGCGGTCGCCCTCCCGGTAGGCGATCTCGGCGAGCCGCGCGATGAGGAACGGTGCTTCGGCATGGGCGCCCACCTCATGGGCGAGCCGCAGCGCCTCCGCGTACTCCCGCTTCGCCTCCTCGAAGCCGCCGCGCGACATGGCGGCCTCCCCGGCCGCGCTGCACACCTGGGCCCGCACCCAGCGGTCGCCGACACGTCGGCTGAGCACGCGCAGTTCCGCGAGGTCGTCGTCGACACGCGGGCCGCGCAGGCCGCCCGCCGAGTCGACGACCAGATGCGTACGGAACATCAGGGTCACGGCGACCTCCCAGTCGCCGCCGTGGACACGGCAGTTGGCGATCACGGAGTCCAGAGCGGCTGCGGCGGTGGCGGCGGGGTTGTTCGCCGTGTCGCCGAGGCCGTCCGGTCCATCGGGGCGGTCGACGCCCAGCCGGTCGGACAGGAAGGTGAACGGCCAGGCGATGCCCGGCAGCCGGGCCGCTTCCGGGCCGCCGCGCTCGAAATAGGCGCGGGTCTCGACGAGTTGACGGTGCCAGAGCTCGTCGTGGGGGACGGTGGCCGGGTCGGCGTCGACGGTCAGGAAGATGTGGAGCATACGGAGGTTCATGCGCCGGGCGTGCACCTTCGCCCAGCCGTCTGTACCTGTACCTTCCCCTGTTCCTGTTCCTGTTCCTGTTCCTGGCCCGGTCGGGTGGGGAGGCCGTGTGCTCAGGTCCAGGACCCGGGACAGCCATTCCACGCTCTCCCGGCGGTAGTTGCGCAGCCACCAGAACCAGCCCATCGCGAGGACCAGGGCGGTGGCCTCCTCCTCGTCGCCCTCCTTGATCGTGCGGTCGAGGGCCGTCCGGATGTTGTCCAGCTCCGTCTCCAGGCGGGCGATCCACGGGAGTTGCTCGGCGGAGCGGAGCAGCGGTTCGGCCTTCTCCACCAGCGCGCGGACCCACGCGCGGTGCCGTAGCTCGACGGCGGCACGCGGACCGGGGTTCTCCGCGGCACGCTCGGTGGCGTACTCGTGGATGGTCTCCAGCAGGCGGTAGCGCATGCCGACTGTGCCGTCGTCGGCGTGTTCGTGCGGGGTCGCGACTATCAGGGACTTGTCGACGAGGGCCCCCACGAGGTCGGCCACCGGTCCGGTGCAGACCGCCTCCGCCGCCGTGAGGTCCCAGCCGCCCGCGAACACGGAGACCTCGCGCAGCACCGTCCGCTCCCGCTCGTCGAGCAGGTCCCAGGACCAGTCGACGACTGCGCGCAGGGTCTGCTGGCGAGGCAGTGCCGTGCGGTTTCCCGAGGTGAGGAGGCGGAAACGGTCGTCGAGGCGGTCGGCGATCTGACGCGGGGTGAGCAGCCGCAGACGGGCGGCGGCCAGCTCGATGGCGAGGGGCAGTCCGTCGAGCCGACGGCAGATCTCCTCCACCGCCTCGGTGTCGCGGAGGGCGCGGTCCGCGTCGGGGCGTACGGCTGCCGCGCGCTCCTCGAAGAGGCGGCGGGCCGGGTCGGGGAGGAGGGGCTCGACCGGGCGCACCGACTCACCGGGGACGCCCAGGGGTTCACGGCTGGTGGCCAGGATCGTGAGCCCGGGGCAGTGTGTGAGCAGGGTCTCGGCGAGTTCGGCCGCCGCGTCGATGACGTGTTCGCAGTTGTCGAGGAGCAGGAGTTGGCTGCGCGGGGCGCAGTACTCGATGAGCAGGGCGAGCGGGTCGTCCTGCGGGGTCGTCAGCTCGGTGGTCCTGAGCACGGTCTCGCGCAGACCGAGCGCGCTGACCACCGCGCCGGGCACCGCCTCCGGCCGGTCGAGCGGGGCGAGCTCGACGAGCCACGCCTGGGGGAGGCCGGCGGCGGCTTCCTCGGCGAGACGGGTCTTTCCGGAACCGCCCGGTCCGATGAGGGTGACGAGACGGGTCCTGTGCACATCCGAACGGATGGCCTCGATCTCGGGTTCCCGCCCGACGAAAGAGGTCAGACGGGGGCGGATGTTGCCGCTTTTGCTGGTGTGGCCGATGTTGTTGCTGCGGTCGGGGTGGTGGGCGGGGGTCGGTTCTCCGGCTGGGTCTGGTGGGCGTGGTGGGCGTGGTGGGCGTGGTGGCTGGGTCAGTAACTCCTTGTGCAGGGTTCGTAGTTCCGGGCCCGGGTCCGTTCCCAGGCCCTCCGCCAGGGTTCGGCGGGCCGTCTCGTACGCGGCCAGGGCGTCCGCGCTGCGGCCCGTGTCGCGCAGGGCGCGGATGAGGAGGGCGTGCAGCGGCTCGTCGTACGGGTGCGCCTCCGTCAGTTCCCGCAGCTCCGGTACGGCGTCGTGGGCGCGGCCGAGTCGCAGGTCCGCCTCCACGCGTGCGCGTGTCGCCTCGCGGCGCAGGGCCTCCGGGCGGGTCGCGGCGGTGCGGTCGGGGAGGTCGGCCAGGGCGGGGCCGCGCCACAGGGCGAGGGCCTCGGAGAGGGTGCGGGCGGCGGTCGTGGGGTCTGCGCGGTCCAGGGCCGCCGTGCCCTCTCGTACGAGGTGTTCGAAGAGGTGGAGGTCGATGTGGTCCTGGGGTGCCGTCAGGCGGTAGCCGCCGGGGTCCGAGGTGATGGTGTCCTTGCCGAGGGTGCGGCGGAGGCGGCCGACGAGGGCCTGCAGGGCTGCGGGGGCGTCCTTGGGCGGGGTGTTCGCCCAGACCTCGGCGATCAGGGTTTCGGGGGTGGTGGTGCGGTTGGGGCGGAGGGCCAGGGCGGTGAGGAGGGCTCGGAGGCGGGGGCCGCCGATGGGTACGGCTGTGCCGTGGTCGTCCTCGGCCTGGGTGACGCCCAGAATTCTGTACCGCACCGACCTATTCTCGCCCCCGCCGCCCCTACCCGTCCCGTCCCTGGGGGCTGCCGCCCCCGGACCCCCGCTTGTCGGCCCTGAACGGGCCTCGTCCTCAAACTCCCCCAGAGGGGGACCCTCAGACGGGCTGGAGGTTCCTGGGCCCGCGCTGCACACAGGCCGTAAACGGGTGGGTGGGAAACCGGCCCCCGTAACCCCGCCCCTCACCCCCGGTGTGCCCCCGCCCCCGCTCCCAGCGCGCCCCTCTGGGGGGTGATTCCCGACGGTACGGCTCGTTGGCGGGCCGGGGTTCCGGTCCAGCAGGTGCCTCGGCGGGAGAGCAGGCGACGTAGCCATACCTCCAGGGAGACCAGGTCCGCCAGGCCGTCCAGGGGGAGGGGTTCGCCCTCCGCGGCGCCTCGCAGGGCCTTGCGGACCACTCTCGCCTCCACCAGGCCCGCCTCCGCGAGCAGTGGCGTGTCGAACAGGGTCATCAGGGAGTCCACCGACACGCGCAGGCCCGTCCGCGACGCCGCGGTCGCCGACGCGTGCGACGGTGCGCCCCAGCCTGGGGGCAGGTCCGCGACCCCGGCGCCTTCCAGGACCGCGCGGAGGATGGACGCCCGGGCGCCCGGCTGGACGCGCAGTGCTTCCGGGAGGGCTCGGCAGGCGCGTACCACCTGGTTGTCCAGGAAGGGCGTGTGCAGGCGCTGGAAGCGGATCTCCGCGGCCTGTTCCAGGACGCGTACGTCCGACGCCTGGCGGGTCAGTGCCGCCCGCGCGCGGAAGTCGCCGGGGCGTTGGCCGGGGCCTACGCCGGCGCCCGCGCGGTCCGTCGCCCAGTTCAGGCGAACCGATACTTCAGCGAGCGCCTCACCGGTCAGCCAGCGCGCGGCCGGGCCGGGTCTGGCCCAGGTGAGCGCGGCCAGCGAGGCCCCCACCGCGCCGCCGGGCTCGTCGAAACGGCGTTGCATCAGGCGGTCGGCGAGGTTCTCGATACCGACCCGGTAGGGCGTACGGGCGAGCTTGCGGGCGGCGCCGTACATGCGCGCGGGGACCATCACCGAGCCGTCGGCCTTCGTGAGCGCGGCCACGGGGCGGACCAGGTGGCGTCGTTTGCGGTCCATCAGGAGGTCGGCGAGGCGGGCGGGGTGGGCGTCCAGCACCTGCCGGGCGCCGTAGCCGGTGAAGTGGTCCGCGCTGCCCGAGGCGAGCCGGGCCCGGTGTCTGGCCGCCGTCACCAGGGACGGGCCCGGTTCGTCGGTCAGCGGGCCCTCCAGGTCGGCGTACGGGAGGACGTCCTCGCCGCCGGCCACCACCACGTGGTGCAGGCGCGGGTTCGCCGCCAGGTTCCCCGCCCGCTCCAGTTCGGCCTCGCGCCCGCCGACCACCAGGTCGTTGAACGTCACCGCCACGAGCCGCTCCCCCGCGCCCGTGCCGTGCCCCAGCAGCGTCCCCGGCATGCCCGGCAGGCCCGCCGCCAGCAGCGCGAGTGTCCCCGAGGCCGGGCCGCCGGACAGGTCCGCCCCTATCCCCGGTACGGGCGTTCCGCGCGCGGCACGCCGTTCCGCGGGGCCCATGCCGGGCACGGGCCCGGGATCCATGGTGGCCTCGGGCACATGGCGAGGGGCGGAGAGCCGGAGACGTACCGCCTCCACCAGGGCGTCCCGTACGCCGTCCACCGCGCGGTCCGGGTCCACGGAGGCCGCCGCGACCGCCAGGGAGGCGACCGGTTCGTACCCGGCGATCTCCCGTGCTCCGGCGCGCAGGATCAGCGCATGCCCGGGCGGAATGCGCCGTACGCCGTCGTAAGGGGTCGAGTCGTGCAGCGCGGCCGGTACGTCGGGGGCGGCGAGGAGCGCGGCGAGGTGGCCGAAGTCGAGGTTGGCCTCGATGAGGTCGGCGAGCGGGAGGGCCGCCGTCGCGTAGGCGGTGCCGCCCGCCCAGGGGGTGTAGAACACCGGGCGCGCGCCCGCCAGGTCGCCGCTGACCATGAGCCGGCGCCCCACCTGGACGATCGCCGTGTAGCTCCCCGGCCAGGCCGTCAGATGGCGAAGTGCTCCTCCGCGGGCGGCGAACAGCGCGACCCGCAGCTGCTCGTCGGTTGCTCCGCAGGTGCCCAGGACCGCGATGCGGGTCTGTTCGTCGGCCCGCACGACGCGCACCTCGTCGGGACGCCAGTCGCCGACCGCCCAGAGCGGATCGGGGTCCCCCCAGAGGAGTTGGGAGCCGACCGGGTGCACCGTCTCGCCGTCGTAGCCGGTTGCCCCCGCCGCGTATCCGGCCCCGGACCCGGTCCCGGTTCCGGCTCCCGCGCCGTCGGCCGCGTAACCGCTGGGCCCTGTCGCGTATTTGGCGGCCACAGCTGCGGTGCTGCTCCATCCCACCAACCACCGCATCGACGCCTCCACAGGCTGTGGACAACCAGTGCACCGTACGAACTCGGCACCATGCTGCCATGAAGGGCGCGCCTCGGAGGGACGGCAGAGCCGCTCGCGCTCCCCGAAGTGCGCCCCTGCGAACTCCTGTGCACCCCCTGGAACATGCCCGCCCGGCCCCGAACGCACGCGTGGATCAAGGGACTTCGAGGTTCGGAGCAAGGGACTTCGGCGTGCGGGTCAGAGGATCGCCGGACCCCGGCGGAAAGTTCACAACCCGTCGGGCAGGGAGTTCACGGCATGACCGAGCCACGACCGAGCTACTACTGAGCCGCGACTGCGACCTGAATGCGCCCCCGTTACGCTCCCCCAAGACGCCCCGCGCGCCCTCAATTTCCATGGTGGGAGGCGTAATCGACCCGGTAAGGCGGGGTCTGTTTTCGGCCAAGTTGGCGAAGTGGAGGCAGGCTCGCGCACGCTCCGTACAGGCTCTGCGGAGCGCAGCGCCCACGCACAGTCCGGGAGGCGGAGTTCGCCTCCCGGACCGGTCCGCCGCCCGCGGGGATGTAGGCGGCGGTGTCCCCCAGCCCACTGGATCCAGTACAGCGGGCCGACCCACGCAGAATCCATGGAAGCGCTCCCGCCATGGCCGGAGAAGAGCGCACGGACAGGCGCACGGCCACACGTCGGGGGCACGTCGCAACGGTGCGTACATCCCCAGAACTTCCGTACGGACCACAATCCCGCCATCCGGAACAATGCCCCTTAACGCTTGGGATGCGGCGAACTACGCTGGGTTTACGAATGCCGCATGGTTATGCCAGCGCGGCAGCCGTCTGTGTCGAGGGGTGGCGCATGTCCAGGGAGCAACGCGGGCCGAACGAAAAACTCGGCGCCGTTCTCGCCCTCGCGGGAATCAGCAACGCAGGACTCGCACGTCGCGTCAACGACCTTGGCGCGCAACGCGGGTTGACTCTTCGCTACGACAAGACGTCGGTGGCGCGCTGGGTGTCGAAGGGCATGGTGCCGCAGGGCGCCGCGCCGCACCTCATCGCGGCCGCCATCGGCCAGAAGCTCGGCCGCCCGGTGCCGCTCCACGAGATCGGCCTGGCGGACGCGGATCCCGCACCCGAGGTGGGCCTCGCCTTCCCCAGGGACGTCGGACAGGCCGTCCGCTCGGCCACCGACCTCTACCGCCTGGACCTCGCGGGCCGCCGCGCCGGCTCCGGCGGCATCTGGCAGTCGCTCGCCGGATCGTTCGCGGTGAGCGCATACGCAACGCCTGCCTCACGGTGGCTGATAACCCCGGCCGACAGTTCGGTGGCACGCGACGCGAACCCTTCCGAGGACTCCGGGGCACCGCTGAAAGTCGGCCACAGCGATGTGCTGAAACTGCGGGAGGCCGCGGAGGACGCCAGGCGCTGGGACTCCAAGTACGGCGGCGGCGACTGGCGTTCGTCGATGGTGCCCGAGTGCTTAAGGGTCGAGGCCGCTCCTCTGCTGCTCGGGTCGTACTCGGACGAGGTGGGACGCGCGCTCTTCGGGGCGTCCGCCGAACTCACCCGCCTCGCCGGCTGGATGGCCTTCGACACGGGCCAACAGGAGGCGGCGCAGCGGTACTACATCCAGGCGCTACGGCTCGCGCGGGCGGCGGCGGACGTACCCCTGGGGGGATACGTACTGGCCTCGATGTCGTTGCAGGCCACCTACCGGGGCTTCGGCGACGAGGGCGTCGACCTCGCCCAGGCCGCCCTGGAGCGCAACCGGGGCCTCGCGACGGCCCGCACGATGAGCTTCTTCCGGCTGGTCGAGGCCCGGGCCCACGCGCGCGCGAGTGACGCCCACGCGGCCGGCGCGGCCCTGCGCTCCGCGGAGGGCTGGCTGGAGCGGGCCCGCGACGGCGACAACGACCCGTCCTGGCTGGGGTTCTACGGCTACGACCGCTTCGCCGCCGACGCCGCCGAGTGCTACCGCGACCTGAAGGCACCGCGCCAGGTCCGCCGTTTCACGGAGCAGGCACTGTCCAAGCCGACGGAGGAGTTCGTGCGCTCGCACGGACTGCGGCTGGTCGTCTCGGCGGTCGCCGAGCTCGAGTCGGGCAACCTCGACGCGGCATGCGAGCAGGGCGTACGGGCGGTGGAGGTCGCGGGGCGCATCTCCTCCGTGCGCACCACCGAGTACGTGCGGGATCTTCTGCACCGGCTGGAGCCGTACGGGGACGAGCCGCAGGTGGTGGAGTTGCGGGAACGGGCCCGGCCTCTGCTGATGGCTCCGGCGTAGAGAAGGCGCAGCCAACCCGCGGCGTCCGGATCGTGCTCTCCTCCTGCGTTTGAAGTGACTGCGTTTGAAGCGAGTGTCAGTGGCGCAGTGCACTATCGAAAGCAGGAGGTGGAGTGCGGTGGAGCTGACGCGTGGAATCGCTTACGACTGTGACGTGCTGGTGATCGGTGGGGGGATCGTCGGTCTGTCCACGGCGTATGCGATCACGCGCGCCGCTCCGGGCACCCGGGTGACGGTGCTGGAGAAGGAGCCGGGCCCCGCCCGGCACCAGACGGGCCGCAACAGCGGTGTCATCCACAGTGGGATCTACTACCGGCCGGGCTCGCTCAAGGCCGAGTACGCGGTGCGGGGCGCCGCCGAGATGGTCAAGTTCTGCGCGGAGTACGGCATCGCGCACGCCGTCACCGGCAAGCTGATCGTCGCCACGGAGCGGGAGGAGCTGCCCCGGCTGCACGCCCTCGTCCAGCGCGGCCGGGAGAACGGCATTCCGGTGCGCGAGCTGGGCCCCTCCCAGATCGGGGAGTACGAACCGGAGGTGCGGGGTCTCGCCGGCATACACGTGGGGACGACCGGGGTGTGCGACTACGTGGCGGTCGCCCGGCAGCTCGCCGAGTCCTCCGGGGCGGAGATCCGGTACGGGGCCGAGGTCGTCCAGGTCGACCGGCGGCCGGAGCTCGGGGTGGCCGTGCGGACGGCGGGACCGGGCGGCGGCGAGGTCGTGCGGGGGCGGGTGCTGGTCAACTGCGCCGGGCTGTACTGCGACGAGATCGCGCGGCTGACCGGCGACGATCCCGGGATGCGGATCGTGCCGTTCCGGGGCGAGTACTTCACGCTGGCTCGGCCCGAGCTGGTGCGGGGGCTGGTGTATCCGGTGCCGGATCCGGCGTTCCCGTTCCTCGGGGTGCATCTCACCCGGGGGATCGACGGGGGCGTCCACATCGGGCCGAACGCCGTGCCGGCGCTGGCCCGGGAGGGCTACGGGTGGGGGACCGTGCGGGTGCGGGAGCTGGCGGCGACGGTGGCGTGGCCGGGGTCGTGGCGGATAGCGGCGCGGCACTGGCGGTACGGCGGTGGGGAGCTGATGCGGTCGGTGTCCAAGAAGGCGTTCACGCGGGCGGTGCGGAGGTTGCTGCCGGTGGTGACGGAGGCGGATCTGGTGCCCGCCGCGGCGGGGGTGCGGGCGCAGGCGGTGCTGCGGGACGGGACGCTGGTGGACGACTTCCTCATCCGGGAGGGGGCGAGGGCGGTGCATGTCCTGAACGCGCCGTCGCCCGCGGCGACCGCTTCGCTGCCCATCGGGCGGGAGGTGGCTCGGCGCGCGTTGGGTGTGCTGGGCGGGTAGGCAGACCCGGGATGCCGTGAACAGGTGAGGGAGTGAGTGCGTGAGTGGGAAACGCCCCAAGGGCTAAAATCGGCCGCACTGTGTCTGACTCCCTTGACTCCGCCCCCTCCCCCGAGCCGACGCCCGCCGCCGTCCGGGCCAAGGGTGCGCCCCGGTTCCCCGGTGGGCCTCAGGCCGATCCCGCCGGGTCCCACTTCGAGCGGCGGATCAGGAGCTTCCAGCCCCGGCGCAGCCGGGTCACCGCCGGGCAGGACGACGCGTTGCGGCGGCTGTGGCCCAAGTGGGGCCTCGACATCGACGGCCGCGCTCTGCGCCTCGGCGAGCTGTTCGGGGACGACCTGCCCGTCGTACTAGAGATCGGCTTCGGGATGGGCGAGGCCACCGCGAGGATGGCTGCCGACGACCCCCGTACCAACATCCTCGCCGTCGACGTGCACACCCCGGGCCAGGGCAACCTGCTCAGCCTCGCCGACCAGCACGGACTGACCAACATCCGGGTCGCCAACGGTGACGCCGTCATCCTGCTCCGCGAGATGCTCACCCCCGGCTCCCTCGACGGCCTGCGCGTCTACTTCCCCGACCCCTGGCCCAAGAAGCGGCACCACAAGCGGCGGCTGATTCAGGCCGAGTTCCTTGATCTCGTCGCCGCTCGGCTGCGCCCCGGGGCGATCGTGCACTGCGCCACCGACTGGGAGCCGTACGCCGAACAGATGCTCGAGGTGCTGAGCACGCACCCGGAGTTCGAGAACACCCGGCCCGGGGGTGGTTACGCGCCACGTCCGGAGTTCCGGCCGCTGACCCGTTTCGAGGGCCAGGGACTTGAGAAGGGTCATGTCGTGAACGACCTGCTGTTCCGCCGCGTACAGCACCCATAGAGCACGAGCCGCAACGCTCGTAAAACACCCGCCGTTAGGGTCAATGCCGTGGCCACCTTTCCCCCGTACCCGACGCATCCCAGCGGCCCCACCGACGGTCCCGTCGGCGGGGCGCTGCGGCACGCTCACTGGTGGCAGCGGAACTGGGTGCGTTACGGCGCCCTCACCAGCCTGCTCGCGCTCTCCGGGCTCGTCATCCTCGCCCTGGTCCGTGAACAGACCGGCACCGAGGGGTTCCTGGTCGGGCTCGGGCTCGCCGTACTGCCCGTGCCGTTGCTCGTCGCCGCGTTCCGGTGGCTGGACCGGGTCGAGCCGGGGCCCTGGCGCAACCTGCTCTTCGCCTTCGCCTGGGGCGCCTGCGCGGCGGCCCTGATAGCGATCGTCGCCAACAGCTTCGCGACCAGATGGATAGCGACGGCCACCGCCGACCCGTCCGGCGCGGACACCCTCGGGGCCACGGTCATAGCGCCGGTCGTCGAGGAGTCCGCCAAGGCGGCCGCCGTACTGCTCATCTATCTCTTCCGGCGACGCGACTTCACCGGGATCGTCGACGGCGTCGTCATCGCCGGGGTCACCGCCACCGGGTTCGCCTTCACGGAGAACATCCTCTATCTCGGCACCGCCTTCGGCACCGACCAGCTCACCGGGGAAAGCGGTATCGCCTCGGTCACCGCGGCGACCTTCTTCGTGCGGATCGTCATGTCGCCGTTCGCACACCCCCTGTTCACGGTCCTCACCGGCATCGGTTTCGGGATCTCCGCGCTGTCGGGCGAGCGCCAGCACGTCCGCCAGGTCCTGCTCCCGCTGTCCGGGCTGCTGCTCGCGATGAGCATGCACGCCTTCTGGAACGGCTCGTCGACCTTCGGGGACTACGGGTTCTTCGCGGTGTACGCCGCGTTCATGGTCCCCGCGTTCGGGCTGCTGACCTGGCTGGTCATCTGGACCCGGCAGCGCGAACTGCGTACCGTGCGCGCCGAGCTGCCGGCGTACGCGATGGCCGGCTGGCTGTCCCCGGCCGAGCCGTACGCCCTCGGCTCGATGCGCGCCCGCCGTCTGGCCCGCGAGTACGCCCACCGCCACCTGGGCAGACCGGCGGCGCGCCAGGTGGCGCAGTACGAGGCGTACGCCACCTCACTCGCGTTCCTGCGCCACCGGGGGCGCCTCGGCCGGGCGGGCGCCGACTTCGTCGTCCGGGAGCAGGAGCTGCTGGGCGAGCTGTGGCAGCGCAGGGAGGTGGCCCGCCCGGCCCTGGACCACGCGGCCCACGCGATCGCACCGGCGCCGGCTCCCGTCCCGCCGGTCACCTGGCCGCCGTACGGCCGGCAGGGGTACGGGTACGGGTACGGGTACGGACCGACGACGCCGTACCCCTCGTACAGCCAGAACATCAGCCCCGGCCTCGGCCACATTCCGAGCCCCAGCCACAACCGGCCCGTCCACGACCCGTACCCGGCCTACAACCCGTACCGCTCCTAGCCTGCGGCCCTCAGGCGCCGCTCACGCCGAGGCCGCCGTGAGGCTCGCGATCTCCGCGTCCGTCAGTTCCAGTTCCGCGACCGCGAGCAGCGGCGGGAGCTGGTCCACCGTGCGGGCGGACGCGATCGGGGCGGCCACCGTCGGCCGGGCGGCGAGCCAGGCCAGGGCGACCGTGGCGACCTCCGCTCCCCGTGCCGCCGCGACGGCGTCCAGCGCGGCCAGGACCTTCCGGCCGCGCTCCGACTCCAGGTGCCGGACGGCGCCTCCCGCACGCGGGCTCTCGACGGCCGTACCGGCGCGGTACTTGCCCGTGAGGAAGCCGGAGGCCAGCGCGTAGTACGGGACGGCGGCGAGGCCCGTACGGGAGGCGATGTCGCGTCGCGGGCCCTCGTAGGTGTCGCGGGAGACCAGGTTGTAGTGGGGCTGGATGGCCACGTACTTGGCCAGGCCCTCGCGGTCGGAGAAGTCCAGGGAGTCCTGGAGCCGCTCGGGCGAGATGTTGGAGGCGGCGATGTACCGCACCTTGCCCGCGGTCACCAGTTCGTCGAGGGCGCCGATGATCTCCTCGACGGGCACCTCGGGCTGGTCGAAGTGCGTGAAGTAGAGGTCGATGTGGTCGGTGCCGAGGCGGCTCAGGGAGGCGTCGGCGGCGGCCTTGATGTTGGCGCCCGACAGGCCGGGGTAGTCGGGGTGCTGGCTGACCTTCGTGGCGACGACGATGTCCTCGCGGTTGCCACGCGCCTTCAGCCAGTTGCCGATGATGGTCTCGGACTCGCCGCCCTTGTTGCCGTCGATCCAGGCCGAGTAGGAGTCGGCGGTGTCGAGGAAGTTGCCGCCGGCCGCGGCGTACGCGTCGAGCACCTCGAAGGATTGCGTCTCGTCGGCGGTCCAGCCGAAGACGTTGCCGCCGAGGGCGAGCGGGAAGACCTCTAGGTCCGATGATCCGAGCTTGCGGAGTGCAGTCATGCTCATCGTCAACGCGCGCCACGGAGGACCTGATTCCGGCGGGTTCACGAAGTTCGTGTAAAAGCCGGACCGGCAGCCCCGAGGTCAGGACCGCCGGTACCGGAAGGGTGTCTCCTACGGGTTCAGGCCCATGCTCCGCAGCCACGCCATCGGGTCGATCCCGGCACTGTCCGAGCTGCTGGTGTGCACCTCCAGGTGGAGGTGGGCCCCGGTGACGTTGCCGGTGGCGCCGACGCGGCCGATGACGTCACCCGTGGCGACCTTCTGGCCGACGCTGACGTTGATCGACGACTGGTGGGCGAACCACAGCTCGGTGCCGTCGTCGAGGGTGAGGATGGTGCGGTAGCCGTAGGAGCCGCTCCAGCCCGCCTCGGTGATGGTGCCGCTGTGGATGGCCTTGATCGGCGTGCCGGTGGGCGAGGCGAAGTCGAGACCGGTGTGGTAGCCGGAGGACCACAGCGAGCCGGCCTGGCCGAACGTCGAGGTGATCGTGTACGACGAGGTCGGCAGCGTGTACTGCTTGGCGAGCTCGACGAGACGCGCGGCCTCCAGCTTCGCCCTGGCCGCTTCGGCCACCTTCTTCTTCTCGGCGGCGACCTTCGCGGCGGCCTCCCGCTTCACCTTGGCGGCCTCGGCGGCGGCCTTCTTCGCGGCGGTGTCCTGGGCGGCCTGCTGGACCTTGGCCTCGGCCTGGTCCTTCTGCTGCTCGGCCTGGAGGATGATGCGGGCGCGCAGGGCCTCGCCGGCGTCGCTGGTGCCCTGCTGGGTCTCCTCGGAGGTGACGCCGACGCTGCTGAGCGCGGTGGCGGAGCCCTTGGGCTCGTCGTCCGAGTCGTCGTGCGTGAAGGGCGAGCCGACCGAGGGCAGGTCGGGGATGGAGATGGAGACCGGCGGCTTGCCGGTCTGCGCGGTGGCCATGCCGGCCCCGCCGACAGCGGCTATGACGCCGACGCCGAGAACGGTGGAGCTGCGGGCGAGTCCTCCGCCGCGCTGCTTGCCGACGCGGTGCCGGCCGCGAACGGGTCGGGTGGAGTCCGCGGTGGGATTCCACTCCTCCCAGGGGCCCTCGTCGGTGCGCCGACCGCCGAGGCCGAAGGTCGGGATCTTGCCCGCCTCGGTCTCGCTGCTGCGCTGACTCGGCACGAACGGGGCCTCTGGGGCAGCCGGGTTTGACGCCACGTGGGCGTGCTCCTTTCCTTCCTTCTCGCCTACCGGGTTAGCTGACGGGTTCGGAGCAGGAAGGTCTCCTACGCGCGTATACCTGCCGTGTTGCCACGGAGGCGGACGAGCGATTCACCCCAAGGTGGTGGTTCCCCGGTTCCCTTGCGGGATTAGGCACGTGCGCACGGAGCCGACTCTTGTGTCGGCTGGGACTACCGCGCTGCGTTATCGAACGTTAATAGACCTGGCCACCTGATTCCAAGCTGTTCCCGTTGATCATTAATCCTTTTCCTGAGGACTTTCTGGGTCACCACCGGTGAAAATCGGGCGAGTTGACCATGACGCAAGTGACTCCTGAGTATTGACTGTGTGTCAGATCTTGCGCGGAGAGAGGCGGAGAGAGAGCGTTCGCTCACCTTCGGTGACAACCGATGAGAACCGGCCTCACGGCCGTCGTACGGCGAGCAGCGCCATGTCGTCCGTCGTCCCGCCACCCGAGTGCCGGCGCACCTCGTCCGCGAGGGTGGCGAGCAGGGTGGCCGGGGCGCGGAAGACGCGGCCCGTGAGGCGGTCGGCCGGGTCGAAGAAGGTGCCGTGCTCGTCGCGGGCCTCGGAGAGCCCGTCGGTGTGCAGGAGCAGCGTCGCGCCGCCGGGGAAGGGGGTCTCCTCGGTGCGGTCGGGCCAGGTGCCGAGGTCGCCCATGCCGAGCGGCAGCGCGGGCGCGGACGGGTCGAGGATGCGCAGGGTGCCGTCGGCGGCGAGGAGCAGGGGCGGGGGGTGGCCGCGGTTGAGGATGCGTACGATCCCGTCGCCGTGCGGGAGTTCGGCGAGGACGGCGGTGGTGAAACCCTCGGCGGCCTCCAGCCCGTCGCGCCGGGCGCCCTCGCGGGCGAGGGCCCGTTCCAGCCGCTGGGCGACGGCCTCCAGGGTCGCTTCCTGTTCGGCGGCCTCCCGGAACGCCCCGATGACGACGGCGACCGCCGCCACCGCCCCCATCCCCTTGCCCCGCACGTCCCCGAGGACGACCCGTACGCCGTACGTGGTGTCCTGCACGGCATACAGGTCGCCGCCGATGAAGGCGCCCTCGTGGGCGGCCTCGTACCGGGCCGCGATCTCGAACCCGCCGATGCGTGCCTCCGGTTCG
Source organism: Streptomyces kryoterrae (assembly GCF_054072135.1). Classification (NCBI taxonomy): domain Bacteria; kingdom Bacillati; phylum Actinomycetota; class Actinomycetes; order Kitasatosporales; family Streptomycetaceae; genus Streptomyces; species Streptomyces kryoterrae. Next base: position 4,860,993 of record NZ_CM133358.1, read on the forward strand.
GGCAGTACGGCGCGCTGCACGGCCTCGGCGATCTCGCGGGCCGAGGCGAGGCGCCGGTCGCCCCGGCGCACCATCCGGTTGATGACGGCGGCCAGGACGGCGACCGTGGCCACGGTGACCGTCTCGGTGATCGAGTCGGCGTCCGCGCTGAACCCGAAGCGGAGGTGGACGACGTACTCGGCGAAGAGTGCCGCGGCGCCGGTGACCACCGTGGTGCGCAGGGAGGAGAGCGGGGCGGCGATGAGCGGAGCGGCCGTGAAGAAGGGGATGGCGGTGAGGTGACGCGGGGTCGCGTAGTCGTAGACGATCCCGGTGAGGATCAGGAGTGCGGGCAGGACACGGACGAGGGTCCGCACCCGGGAGATGGCCTTTTCTTCCGGCTCGCCCGCTGCCGGGTCCAGGAAGTGCCCCGACCGTCCCACGCGTCTCGTCTCCCGCCGGCTCACCACGGCCTGTCCGTCCCGACCAGGTTTCCGGGGGCGGGTGCGGCGGGCGAGCCAGGTGGACCGACCGGGCTAAGAAACGACTCGGGGAAACGCCCCGAGGAAACGACTCAGGGCCGGAAACCAGTTTCCTGGTTTCCGGCCCTGGGCCTTTAGTAGCGGGGACAGGATTTGAACCTGCGACCTCTGGGTTATGAGCCCAGCGAGCTACCGAGCTGCTCCACCCCGCGCCGTTGAATGCAACTATACGCCATCCGCGGGACGCCGATCACCACGTTTGATCGTCAGCCCGCGAGGTGGGCGTTGGGAGCCTTGGCGCGCTCCTCGCACTCGGGGAGTACGACGACCTCGACGCCCTCCTGCGCGAGCAGCCCGTTCCCGTCCGCCGCCACCACGAAGGTGTCCGGCTCACGCCAGGCGGTCACCACCCGGCGGACGCCCGCGTCGAGGATCAGCCGGGCGCACGGTGCCGGGCGGGACGCGCGCCGGGCGCAGGGTTCGAGGCTGCTGTAGACGGTGGCCGTCTGGAGCCGGGGGTCGGCCGGGTCGAGCTTGGCGAGCGCCGCCTCCTCCGCGTGCACGACGGGGTCGCCGCCCTCCCGTGAGTAGCCGCGCGCCAGTTCCGTACCGTCGGCGGCCACCACCACCGCCCCGACACTGAACGCCGTGCTCGACGCCGGACACCGCTCCGCCAGTTCGCACGCCAGTGCCAGCCAGCGCCGGTCGGCGGCGGAGGCGAGCGGGCCTGCGCCGGGGGCGGTGGGCTCGTAGGTCATGAGGACGACGTCCTCGATACGTCGGGTCTCCGTGAGCCGGAGCCGGCCGCCCTGGTAGGCGCCGGGGCCGAAGAGGCGGGGGGCGTCGGGGTCGCCGACGAAGAGGGGCGCGAGGACGAGCTGGAGTTCGTCGGCGAGGCCCTGCCGGAGGAGCTGGGTATGGACGGTGCCGCCGCCCTCGACCATGAGGCGCCTTACGCCCCGTACGTCGTGCAGGTGTTCGAGCAGGGCCCGCCAGTCGAGGGCGCCCGGGCCCAGGGAGACGATGTCCACGCCGGCACCGAGGTCCGCCCGCCGGGCCTGCTCGGCGCCCTTGTCCGTCGTGTACACGAGCTTCTCGCCGCCGGTGTGCCAGAAGTTGGCGGCCGGGTCCAGCTCGCCCGATCCGCTCACCGTCACCTTGAGCGGGTACTCGGGCTTTCCGGCCGCCAGCCGCGCGGCCCGCCGCTCGGGAGAGTTGACCAGCAGCCGCGGGTTGTCGGCGCGGATGGTGCCGGCACCGATGAGGATCGCGTCACTGGACGCCCGTACCTCGTCGACCCGGTCGAAGTCGGCGGGACCGGAGAGGAGCAGCCGCTCGGGGCCGGTGTCGTCCAGGTAGCCGTCGAGGGAGACGGCGGCGGACAACAGGACGTGAGGGAGGGGCATGGGGGCACTCTCTTCCAGCGCTTCCGGGACTTCCGGTGTCTTCGGAGGCGAGCTTGACCGGGCGGACTTGGTTCAAGTTTTAAACAAACCTACACTGGTCGCATGACGACCCGCTGGCTCACCCCCGAGGAGCAGCGCGCGTGGCGCGCGTACGTCGCGGCCTCGCTGCTCCTGGAGGACGCGCTCGACCGGCAGCTCCAGCAGGACGCCGGGATGCCGCACCTCTATTACACGATCCTGGCCTACCTCTCCGAGACGCCCGAGCGACGGCTGCGGATGACCGATCTCGCCGAGAAGCTGAAGATCACGCGCAGTCGGCTGACGTACGCCGTGGCGCGGCTGGAGAAAGACGGTCACGTACGGCGCGAGGCCTGCCGGTGGGACAAGCGGAGCACCTTCGCCGCGCTGACCGAGGAGGGGATGGCGGTACTGGAGCGCACCGCCCCGGGGCATGTCGCCACGGTCCGCGCGGCCCTCTTCGACCATCTGACCCCGGAGCAGGTGGGCCAGTTGGAGGAGATCGGTACGCGGATCGAGCGGGCGCTCCAGGGGGACGGGTCGGAGTCGGCGCCCGAGGGCCTGCCGTGGCTGCGCAGGTCCACGAATCCGTTGCTTTAACTTTGAAGCATGAGGTAGGGTCACCCTTCGAGTGAGGATCTGCTTCAAAACTGAAGCAGATCGAGGTTTCGAGGACAGAACCACCCGGGAGACCCGCATGCCCGACCTGACCGACTTGCCCGCCGCCACCCAGCGCTCCCGTGTCCGGGTGCCGCTGCGCTTCCACGACGGCTACAGCGTCGACACCGAACTGGTGACCTTCCACGGCCTGGTCGACGGTCAGGAGCACGTGGCGATGGTCCTCGGCGAACCGGCGCCCGGCACCACCCCGCTGGTCCGGCTGCACTCCGAGTGCCTTACGGGCGACGTCTTCGGCTCGGCCCGCTGCGACTGCGGCCCCCAGCTGCGCGAGGCCGTCGAACGCATCGCCGAGCACGGTGGCGTCCTGCTCTACCTCCGCCAGGAGGGCCGGGGAATCGGCCTCTACAACAAGCTCGACGCGTACGCCCTCCAGGACGAGGGCCTCGACACCTACGCCGCGAACGCCGCGCTGGGCCTCCCGGAGGACGCCCGCGACTACACGGCGGCGGCCCAGATGCTCCAGGCCCTGGGCATCACCTCGGTGGACCTCCTCTCCAACAACCCGGACAAGGCCAACCAGCTCCGGGCCCTGGGCACCGACGTCCACGACCGCGTCCCCACGGGCGTGTTCACCACCCCGGCCAACGTCCGCTACCTCCGCGCGAAGGTCCTGCAGACCCACCACACGCTGCCGCTGGGCGAGTTGGGCGGGGTCGGCGGCCACACCGGCCACACCGGCCTCACGGAGCTGAGCGTCGGCTGACGGAGGCGAACTCCGGCTGGTGCGGGCCTCGTTCCACGAGGTCGCACGGGGTTGCGAGCAGGGTATTGACGAACCGGTCGGCAGCTCCGCGTCGTCCGATCCGGCCACAGCGGTAGCCGCGGTGGTGGACCCGATGGGCGCCGGCCCGTCGTCCTGGGCGGGCGCGGCGGCAACGGCGGTGGGCAGCAGCCGTACGAACGCCTCGTCGCCGAGCGACTCCCGGGGCGTGCGGGCGTCGGCGAGCGGCGAGTCCGCCCTGAACACGGCCGGTGTGGGCTCGTGCGGGTGCTCGCAGCGTACGGACTTGACGCAACCGTCGAGCGGCGCCGGGTCCAGGGTGGCGGCGCCCACCAGGTGGTAGGGCACCATCAGGAACTTCTTCCCCGGCAGCCAGTCGTCGTGCTCGCCGACCACCTCTGCCAACTCGGGCGGGTGTGGGAGGTCGGGTGTGCGGGGCCGGGGGTGGTCACGGGGTGCGAGACCGCTTTCAGGATCCCGCCGTACACCAGTTGGAGAAGCGCGACTTCTCCGAACGCGGCAACTCCTGACGTTCAGACCGACCGGCCTCAGCCGTCGAGGCTCTGTTCTGCCCAGATCACCTTGCCGCCCTCGGGGGTGGGTCGGGTGCCCCAGCGCTGGGTCAGCTGGGCGACCAGGAGCAGGCCGCGGCCGCCCTCGTCGTAGGTGCGGGCGCGGCGCATGTGGGGTGCCGTGTTGCTGGCGTCCGAGACCTCGCAGATGAGGCTCCGGTCATGGATGAGGCGCAGCTGGATGGGCGGCTCGGCGTGCCGGATGGCGTTGGTGACCAGTTCGCTGACGACCAGCTCGGTGACGAAGGCGGCGTCCGACAGACCCCAGGACGCCAGTTGGCCGACCGCGTTCTTGCGGGTCTCGGCGACGGCGGCGGGATCGGGGGAGACGTCCCAGGCGGCGACCCTGGCGTCGTCGAGCGCCCGGGTGCGGGCGACGAGCAGGGCCACGTCGTCGGCGGGCCGCCGGGGGAGCGCGGCGGCGAGGATCCCGTCGCACAGGACGTCCAGGGACGCGGCGGGGCGGGCGAGTGCCTGGCAGACGCGGGAGATGCCGTCGTCGATGTCCCCGTCGCGGGATTCGACCAGGCCGTCGGTGTAGAGGGCGAGCAGGCTGCCTTCCGGCAGTTCGATCTCGACCGCCTCGAAGGGAAGTCCGCCCAGGCCCAGTGGAGGCCCCGCCGGCAGGTCGATGAGTTCCACGGTGCCGTCCGGGCTCACCACGATCGGCAGCGGATGCCCGGCCCGGGCGAGCGAGCAACGGCGGGAGGCGGGGTCGTACACGGCGTACAGACAGGTCGCTCCGACGTCTCCGGCGGTCTCGCCGTTCCCGGCGTCGCGCTCGGCGCCTTCCGCCTCGGTGGCCAGGCGGGCCACCAGGTCGTCGAGGTGGGTGAGCAGTTCGTCGGGAGGCAGATCGATGTCGGCGAGGGTACGTACGGCGGTGCGCAGCCGTCCCATGGTCGCGGAGGCGTGGATGCCGTGGCCCACGACATCGCCCACGACCAGCGCCACCCTGGCTCCGGACAGCGGGATCACGTCGAACCAGTCCCCGCCCACCCCGGCCTGAGCACCGGCCGGGAGATAGCGGGACGCGACCTCCATCGCGGACTGCTCGGGCAGCCGCTGCGGCAGCAGGCTGCGCTGGAGGGTGACCGCCGTACCGCGTTCGCGCGTGTAGCGCCGGGCGTTGTCGATGCAGACCGCCGCCCTGGACGCCAGTTCCTCGGCCAGTACGAGATCGTCCTGCTGGAACGGGTCGGGGTGCCGGTGACGGATGAAGACGGCGACGCCCAGGTTGGTTCCGCGTGCCGACAGGGGCACGGTCATCACCGAGTGGACGCCGAAATCGCGGACCCTGGAGGCCCGTACCGGTTTTTGGGCGACCCACTCGGCGATCGCGGGCTCGGTCACCTGGTGCAGCACGGCCCGTCCGGACCTCAGGCTCTCGACGGGTGGGGAGCCGGCCGGATACTCGTCCACCTCGCCCGGCGCGACGGCCGCCTCGGGGACGCCCGGGAGCACGGACTGGTGGGCGATGCGCCGCAGTGCGAGGGAGGTGCCCGCAGGCAACGATCCCGGGAGCTGCTCATGCGTGTCGTCCAGGGACGCCAGCAGGTCGACGCTGACGAAGTCGGCGAGGCCCGGGACCGCCACGTCCGCCAGCTCCTGCGCCGTCCGTGTCACGTCGAGGGTGCTGCCGATGCGTCTGCTGACCTCGGCGATCAGCTGGAGGCGTTTGCGGGCCGCGTGCTGCTCGGTGATGTCGTGTGCCGAGAGGCAGACACCGTGGGTCCGGCCGTCGGCGTCCCGCAGCGGTGCCACGAAGACCGACCAGGCGTGCTCGCGGTTCTCGCCGGCCGTGCGCAGAAAGTTCTCGCGGTATTGCGGCTCACCGGTCTCAAGGGCCCGCATCATGTCCTGCTCGGCCAGCCGGCCGGCCTCGTTGTCGACGATCTCCCCCACGCGCAGTCCGCGCATGTCGGCCTCGGTGAGGGCCACGGACCGCTCCATGTCCTCGTTGGCCCGCCGCAGCCGAAGCCCGGTGTCGTACAGCGCCAGCGCGCAGCACGGGGACTGGGTGAAACTCCAGCTCACCAGGTCCTCGTCGGGCCGCCGGGTCTCCTGTCCGGTCAGCGCGGAGAGCACCAGCCATTCGCCGCTCCCCTGGGGCGGCGTCCTGTGGTGTGCCAGCAGCCTGGCCTCGACGCGGTGACCGTCCCGGTGCCGGAGAGCGAGTCTCCCGTGCCACCTCGGGAGCTGGGCGAAGGGCGGGAGATCCGGTGCCATGGGCTCCTCGGCGAGCAGGGTGACCGCCGGGCGGCCCTGGACCTCCGTCGACGAGTACCCCAGCAGTTGTTCGGCTCCGGCGCCCCACCCCGTCACGATGCCGCGTTCGTCGACGGTGACCCGTGCGGTGAGCGCCTCATCGACGGCCTCGTGGACGACCTCGTGGACGGGACTCGCTCCCCGGTCGTCGACGACACGCCGCTCCATGGTCACTCATCTCACTCTCGTCACCCTGCCCGAAATTATCCTATTACATAGCATTAGCCCGACCGGCGGTAGGCGTCACCTCAGCCCACCGCTCCAGGTACAGCCACCCGGCGCGCACCCGAGGGTCGTCCCGCTCCCAAGCTCCTGACCGGCCGAACGCCGTAGACCGTGGCGCAGTGGACGCTGCCTTCGACGGTTGGAGTGCCGCCCAACCGGATACTCGGGCGGCATGCCACGGATACTGAGACGACACGAACACGACAACGAACACGACAACGGACACGACGGACACGGCGGCTACGACGGACACGACGAGCCCGCCACAGCCGACCGCACGGCCGAGCGGGCGCGGGCGCCCGAGGCCGGCCCCGACGAGCAGGTGGAGCGGCGGGCCCCGGACACCCCGACCGACCTGCCCAGGAGCTCCTGGTGGGCGGTGCTGAAAGGCACCGCGAAGGAGTTCAAGAAGGACGAGCTGGCCGACCGGGCCGCCGCCCTGACCTACTACGGGATCCTGGCCCTCTTCCCGGCCCTCCTCGTACTGATCTCCCTGCTCGGGATCATGGGGCGGTCGACGACCCAGCGCGTGCTGGACAACATCCAGAACCTGGCCCCGGGCGCGGTGCAGGACGTCCTGCGCAACATGGTGCAGCAGATGCAGGGCACCGCCGGGATCGGCTCGGTCCTGGCCATCGTGGGTCTGGTGCTCGCGGTGTGGTCGGCCTCCGGCTATGTCGCCGCGTTCATCAGGAGCGCCAACGCGGTGTACGACATCCCGGAGGGCCGCCCGGTGTGGAAGGTGCTGCCCGTCCGCGTCGGCCTGACGGTGTTCCTGATGATCCTGGCCGTGGTCAGCGCGGTGATCGTCGTGTTCACCGGAGGCCTCGCCGAGAAGGTCGGCGGCGTGCTGGGGCTCGGCGACACGGCGCTCACGGTGTGGTCGATCGCGAAGTGGCCGGTGCTGGTGATCCTGGTCACGATCATGATCGCGATCCTGTACTGGGCGACGCCGAACGCGAAGATCCGCGGCTTCCGCTGGATCACGCCGGGCAGCTTCCTGGCGCTGCTGATCTGGATGGCCGCCTCCGCCGGGTTCGCGGTGTATCTGGCGAACTTCGCCTCGTACAACAAGACGTACGGCACCTTCGCCGGTGTGATCATCTTCCTGGTGTGGCTGTGGATCACGAATCTGGCGATCCTGCTGGGCCTGGAGTGCGACGCGGAACTCGCCCGCCAGCGGGCCGTCGCGGGCGGCCACCCGGCCGACGAGGAGCCCTACGTACAGCCGCGGGACACCCGGAAGTGGGACGCGGAGGACCGCCGCCGCTTCGAGTCCTGAACCGGCCGAGCGGCGTGTGACCCGGAGCGTGATCCGTCGGGGTGACGCGGCGATGCGGGGGTACTCGCACAGCCGACCGATCCGACAAACGCGCAGGGCAGGGTCGTACGAGCGTCGACGAACGCCGAGCGGGCCTGCCGCGCACACCGACGAACGCGACGAAGGACGGGTGAGCACCCATGACAGCAGCGGGCTCCCACCGCACGGACAGCGGAGCGCAGGAACCGGTGGGCGACCTGGTCCAGCGTGCCTCGCAGCAGTTGTCACAGCTGGTCCGCGACGAGATGCGGCTGGCGCAGGCGGAGATGACCGAGAAGGGCCGGCGGTACGGCAAGGGCGGCGGCCTGTTCGGCGGCGCCGGCGTGCTGGGTGTGCTCACGCTGCAGGCACTGGTGGTCACCGTGATCGCCGCGCTGTCGCTCGCCGTGGACGTGTGGGTGGCGGCGCTGATCGTCACCGGCGTCCTGGCCGTGGTGACCGCGGTGATGGCGGTGCTCGGCAGGAAGCAGTTCAGCAAGGCATCCCCGCCGACGCCCGAGCGGACGGTGGACAGCGTCAAGGCCGATGTGGCCGCTATCAAGGAGAGTGCACAGCGATGACCGAGGACAAGTCGCAGCCGGGTGCCGAGGCAACACCGTCCCCCGAGGAACTGCGGATGCGGGTGGAGGCGACCCGCGAGGAGCTCGGCGTGACGGTCGAGGCGCTCGCGGCGAAGGCCGACGTCAAGGCCCGCGCCCAGGAGAAGACGACGGCCGTCAAGCAGCAGGTGGCCGAGAAGACCGCCCAGGTGGGCGCCCAGCTTCGGGACAAGGCGACGTACGCGGCCCACGCGGTGCAGGACAGGACCCCCGAGCCGGTGCGCGCCAAGGCCGCCGCGGCTGGCGGGCAGGTCCACGACAAGGCCGTGCAGGTCGCCGAACTGGCCCGGGACAAGACCCCGGAGCCGGTACGGGAGAAGGCCGGCCAGGGGATGCGGGCGGCGCGCGCCAATCGCGTCCCGCTGCTCGCCGTCGGGGTGATCGTCGCGCTGCTCATGGTCCGCCGGTCGAGGAGGAACCGATGAAGGCCTCGAAGGCCGCCTACAAGCCGGTCGGCATGGCGATGGGCATCGTCGGGGGTCTCCTGGCCGGGGCGGTGTTCAAGCAGGCCTGGAAGCGGCTCGCGCACGAGGACGAGGCGCCTGACGCCACGGACGAGTTCCGCAGCTGGCGCGAGGTGCTCGCGGCGGCGGTCGTACAGGGCGCGATCTTCGCCGGGGTCAAGGCCGCTGTCGACCGCGGCGGCGCCACCGCCATCCGGCGCCTGACGGGCAGCTGGCCGGGCTGAGCCCCGGCTGGACGCGGATTTACACAGACAGACGCAGACAGACGACTGGGCCGCGCGGCGTTCGCCGCGCGGCCCAGTACGTTCAGACGGCAGAGATCAGGCGGTGGAGATGTTCTCCGCCTGGGGGCCCTTCTGGCCCTGGACGACGTCGAACGTCACGGCCTGGCCCTCCTGGAGCTCACGGAAGCCCGAGGAGTTGATCGCGGAGTAGTGCGCGAAGACGTCCGGACCGCCGCCGTCCTGGGCGATGAAGCCGAAGCCCTTCTCCGCGTTGAACCACTTCACAGTTCCAGTTGCCACAGTCATGCCTTCCAGTCGATGAAACGTCTGCCCCTTCGTGGAGCAGACGGAGGTGATCGCCCTGGTCCCTGCGGCACAGCACAGCAAAACGCCCACACCCAAGGCGTGGGCAAGGGGAAATCCGAACCACGACAGCTCGCACAAACGCTACCCGTCCGCACCCGCCTTCACCACAGAAAACGCCGCTCAGTATTCCGGCCATACTCGTGGGTGATGCCCGCCGAGCCGACGGGCACGGTCACTTCAGGTCGTAGTCGACGGATTGGGCGATTTGTCGGAGCGGCGGTACTCGGCGTTGATGCGCTGGGCTTCTTCGAGCTGGTCCTCGAGAATGATGATCCGGCAGGCGGCATCGACGGGGGTGCCGCGGTCGACGAGCTCACGCGCGCGGGCCGCGATGCGCAGTTGGTAGCGGGAGTAGCGGCGGTGTCCGCCTTCGGAGCGCAGCGGTGTGATCAGCCGCGCATCGCCGAGGGCCCGGAGGAAACCGGGAGTGGTACCGAGCATCTCGGCGGCCCGGCCCATGGTGTAGGCGGGGTAGTCGTCGTCGTCAAGACGGCCCAGCGACTCGTCTGCTGTCATCTCACCTCTCTTTTGGAACGCGTCGAGGGGCCTTGGTGCCGTAACGGCACCAAGGCCCCGAAGGAACTGCAAACACCATCTGCCGGCCCTACTGCTGCACCGGCCTACTTTTTCCGCACTGCCGTCCGGTAACGCCGACGGGGGCGCGGGGATCGCGGATTTACGACCGGAGACCACCTCACTATCGATGTCCTGCGGTACCCGGGCTCAGACTTCCGCCCGGGCGATCCTGATGGCGCTCGACTCCTCCGTTCTTTCCCTCTGGACCAACAACCTGTCGAACAGGAACTGCGAACTGCTGGGTACTGCTGGTACCGCTCGTACTACGAACTGCTGGTACTGCTGGATACTGCCACCGCGTCAATCGCGGCCCTGCTCACTGCTCACGGCGGCCCCTGATCACTGCGGGCCACCCGGTCCGGTCGTCAGTCCCGTCGCCGTCCTGCGCAACGCTGGCTTCGGAACTCCACCACCGCACCGTCCTACGTGTACTGCCGCCCGGCAGTTCGTGTCTGCCAGGGCCTCGCTCGATCTCGTCTACGGGAGAAACAATAATGAACCGAGCCACCAATGTCTACTCCGGCGAGCATAGATTTTGGTGAGCTCGCCGATGAGGTAATCCTGCCGGGCCGAGCTGCGGGCAGCGCCCGTTCCGGAGGACGGCACCACCGCCCCAGCCGCCCGGACGTGGTGTTGCATAGAATCCGGTGTCATGCCGAAGCCTGACGACCTGATCGTTGACATCGCCGCCCTTGTGGAATCCGGGCGGAGCAATCAGATGTCCCTGACAGTGGTCACCGGTGGTGCTGTCATCACCGGTCGACTGGCTCCCGAAGCCGTGTGGCGGCAGAGGGTGTCGGAGGTCCTGACGGACTCCGCCCAACTGGGTGACTTCTCCGCCGTCTTCCAAGCCCCCGCCAAGCGGGACGGGCCGCCCACCCATCTGCACTTCCATGTCGCCCGCATCCTGCAGGGCACGGTGGGCATCCCGGAGACGGGCGGGATGTACCGCATCGCCATCGAGGACGTCACCGCCTGGACCGTGGGCGACTTCCGCTACTCGGACCACTGATCCACCGGCCCACGGAACCCACCGACCCGTCGCCGCGCCGGGAACGGCGCGGCACAGCACGCAGTGAGGGCCCTACCGGCGCGTGCCGGTAGGGCCCTCACTGTTTGTCCGGCTCGCGCCGGCCGGGTCTGTCAGACGGCGACCGGGGTACCGAGCAGCGCCGAGGCCCGCTCGAACGGGCTCTCGGTACGCACCTCCGGTTCGGCCACGGGAAGGGTGCCGCAGGTGAAGCCGAGCCGGGTCATGGCCCGCACCACTTCGCCCGCGCTGAAGTCGCGGGGATCCTGACGGGTGACGACCTGGCCGACCTGCTTGACGGGGTAGCGGCGTCGTCCGACGATCACGGTCTCACCGGTGATCGGCTCGGGCTTGATGCCCTTCATCGACTCCAGCACACCGCTCTTGGTCAGGTCGAACGGGAAGCGTGCGATGACACAGCGCATGATGCCTCACAGGGAGAGGGAGAGACGGAAGACAAGGAAACTGAAGCGGGGAGAGGCGAGCGGACGGCGACACGGAGCCGACCACGGTGCAGCGGTTCAGCCTGCGATGGCGAGGACACGCGGGACATCGCCGTGTTCGGCGAAGGGCCCGCCGCCTTCCGTGATGTCGCTCAGGCGGACGCGGTCCGTGTAGTCGCGGCTGTCCCGGACGGCGGCGAGCCGGGCCCGGGTGACCAGACCCACGTACTGGCCGTCCTCGTCCCGCAGGACCAGATGCCCCGCCCCGGCGGCGGCCGAGACGGACAGCGCCACCTCGACGGTCATGTCGTGCCAGACCTGCGGTCCGGTCACGTCCATGGCGTCGGCCGCCGTGCTGTGCACGGGGGCGGCGGTCGCCGGGCGGGGCTGCATCTGGACCAGCGGCAAAGAGTGCCTCCTGCGGAGATGGGACGGCTTCCTGATCAAGAAGGTGCTACGCCGCCGCGGCGACGTTGGGCCGGCGTACGGGCGCGCGGCCGACCGCCGAGGCGGGACGGCGGCGACCCCGTGAGGCGGTGCCGCGCTGCTTGGGGCGCTCGACCACCGGAGCCTTGATGACGACCGGGATGCCCGAGGGGGTCTGGGCACCGGTGATGCGGTGCAGGGCCTCCTCGCCGGCGCGGACCTGGGTGGTCTGCGGGACGATGCCGGCCGCCGCCATGAGACGGGTCATTTCGCGGCGCTGGTTCGGGGTGACCAGGGTGACGACACTGCCGGACTCACCGGCACGGGCGGTCCTGCCGCCGCGGTGGAGGTAGTCCTTGTGGTCGGTCGGCGGGTCGACGTTGACGACGAGGTCGAGGTTGTCGACGTGGATGCCGCGCGCCGCGACGTTGGTCGCCACCAGCACGTTGACGTGCCCGCTCTTGAACTGCGTCAGCGTGCGGGTGCGCTGCGGCTGCGACTTCCCGCCGTGCAGCGCGGCGGCACGTACCCCGCTGTTCAGGAGCTGCTCGGTGAGGCGGTCGACGGCGTGCTTGGTGTCGAGGAACATGATCACGCGGCCGTCGCGGGCCGCGATCTCGACGGTGGCCGAGTGCTTGTCGGCGCCGTGGACCTGCAGCACGTGGTGCTCCATCGTGGTGACCGCGCCGGCCGAGGGGTCGACGGAGTGCACGACCGGGTCGCTGAGGTAGCGGCGCACCAGCAGGTCGACGTTGCGGTCGAGGGTCGCGGAGAACAGCATCCGCTGGCCCTCGGGGCGGACCTGGTCGAGCAGCGCGGTGACCTGCGGCATGAAGCCCATGTCGGCCATCTGGTCGGCCTCGTCGAGGACGGTGATGGAGACCTGGTCCAGCCGGCAGTCGCCGCGGTCGATGAGGTCCTTGAGGCGTCCCGGGGTGGCGACGACGATCTCGGCTCCGCCGCGCAACGCGCTGGCCTGCCTGCCGATCGGCATCCCGCCCACCACCGTGGCGAGCCGCAGCCGCACGGCGCGGGCATACGGGGTGAGCGCGTCGGTGACCTGCTGCGCGAGCTCACGCGTCGGTACGAGGATCAGACCCAGCGGCTGCCTGGCCTCGGCGCGCCGCCCGACCGTACGGGCCAGCAGCGCCAGCCCGAAGGCGAGGGTCTTGCCGGAGCCGGTGCGCCCGCGGCCCAGTACGTCCCGGCCGGCGAGGGAGTTCGGCAGGGTCGCGGCCTGGATCGGGAAGGGCACGGTCACGCCCTGGGTGCCGAGCGCGGTCAGCAACTCCTTGGGCATCTCGAGATCGGCGAAGGCCTCCACGGCGGGAAGCGCGGGGGTGATCGTCTCGGGGAGAGCGAACTCACCCTGGACCGCGGCGGATCGGCGGCCGTAACCGCCGCCACCACCGGAACGCCCCTGCCCACCGGACCGGCCGGCGGTCGACGAACCGGATCGGCCGCCACTCCGTCCGGCAGCGGCGCCGCCGTTACGGGTGCGGGAGAAGCGGTCGTTCGTACGTGTGCGGTTCATGCGGAACCTTCCTCGATGCGGCTCACATCTAGGAATTTCCGCAGCGAAGAGCGGCGCGGAGAATTGCAAGAATGGGCCGAAAGAATGCGAAAGCGAATCTGGCCGACAGCGAATTCACGCGGGCTCAGATGCTGAATTGGGTGACTCGATACGGAGCGAGGTCCGGGGCGTTCGATATGCCCGCAGACCCCTCGAAGTCGTCGGAGTCGTCGTCTCACAGGTGAAGCAGGTGAGACCACTGCGAAAAAATGCATGCAGCTGGGGCCCGTACCCCGAGGGATGCGGGCCCCAGCTGCACAGTACGCGTCAGCGTCAGACAAGAACGATGTTCTCGGCCGTCGGGCCCTTCTGGCCCTGCGCGATGTCAAAGTTGACCTTCTGGCCTTCGAGCAGCTCGCGGAAGCCCTGGGCGGAGATGTTCGAGTAGTGGGCGAACACGTCAGGGCCGCCACCATCCTGCTCGATGAATCCGAAACCCTTTTCCGCGTTGAACCACTTCACGGTACCAGCAGCCATGTCAAATCTCCTTCAGGGGCAGTGATTACGGGTCCGCACATCACAGACTCCGTGTCGCCGCGATGATTAACCCATCCGGAAATGACCGGCATTAAAACTTCGGGAACCACGACTGCAACTTAGATCGACAGTAGCACACGGCGACGGCCGACGAGCGTTGAATAACTCTCAGCTATTTATTGCGGCAAATAACCTGCCCGTGCGTTCCGTCAATATCTCAGCTTGCGGATACAGATATTGGGGAGTATCCAGCGGAGGGCCTGTCCCGCGGCGCGCACCGCGGCCGACGGTCGCACGGTCGCACGGGGCGTCGGCGGAACCGGCGCCGGACCAGCGGAACAGCTTTCCACCTGCGGCTCTTCAAGCGGAACCGGCGCGGCGGACATCGAGTCCGTACCACGGGGGTGCTCTCAGGGTGACGGCCTCGCGTCCACAGCCCGCACAGCACCGCTTCTCACCGCTTCTCACCGCGGCGACGCTCGCCTCGATCTCCCTCAGGACCGCGTCCGCCCCGGAGTGGTCCCCGCTTCTCTCGAAGCCGGCGCGGTGACTCTTTGAGGCGCCGGGTCAACAGGACGAGCAGGATGTCCAGCGAGCCCCAGCGGCAGACCGTCCGCCACGACCAGTCGTTGAGCGGTACGACCGCGCTGGCGCCGAGGCTGGTGACGGGCGTGCAGATAGCGATGGGCTGGTACGTGGATCACCGCCACGAGGGAGGAGATACGAAGGACAGCGCCGTCCCCACCGGAGCCTGTCCAGCCCGTCGTCCTTCAGGTCCTGGCCGTGCGCAGGTCGGGTACGGACCAGCTGGCCGCCGCTACGGCCGCGAGGGCTCCGGCGACGAGGAACGGATGCGCGATGAGCGCGTCGGAGACGTGGTTGAGCGGGTTGTTGGGGAGCAGGGTGGTGCGTTCGGCGAGCCATGCCGCGGCCAGGACGATGCCGATGGCCGCGACGGTGAGGCGTGCCGCCGGGTAGATCCGGGTTCGGCTGAGGACCAGCAGTGAGGGCATGAGCAGAGCGACGACCATGAGTTGGGTCAGTTCGATGCCGAGGTTGAAGCCGAGCAGGGTGGTGACCAGGGATCCGCGGCCGAGGTCGAGGCTGCCCAGCAGTGCGGCGAAGGCGAGGCCGTGCATGAGCCCGAATCCGGCGGCGATCCACGCCTCGCCGCCGGGGACGAGGGGCCGGATGGCGTGTATGCCGGAGACCAGGATGGACAGGGCGATCAGGCTTTCCACCACGCGTGTGGGAGCGCTGATGTAGCCGAGGGCGGCCAGGGCGAGAGTGATGGAGTGCCCGACGGCGAAGGCGGTGACGACGTGCACGACGCGCCAGGAGTTACGGCGCAGGTCGTCGGCGCGGACCCATCGGCCGCGGCGGGCGAGGAGCGGTGCGGGGAGGAGGAGCATGACGAGAAACAGCAGGTGGTCGGCGCCCGAGGCGATGTGCCGGATGCCCAGACCTACGGCGGCGGCGAAACCGTGCTCGGTGGATGCGCCCGAGGCCGGAATCGCGAGGGTGTGCTGCTGCCAGTCGAGCACACCCACGGTGGTGTAGCTGTCGGAGCCGTCCGGGCGCAGCGAGACGAGGATCTGGTGGGACAGCAGGTGGTGCACGATCACGTCGTAGGTGAGCCGGAAGTCGTGGACCGTGCCGGTCGGCGGCCGTAGGACCAGGTCGAAGACCAGGTGGTCGACGCCGTCGATCTTCTCGATCCGGCCGCCGCTGACGGTGGTGGTCCAGCGTGTGCCGTCGGGGTCGGCGGCGGAGGTGTGGCCGAGCACGTAGCGGCGGAGCTCTTCGAGCTTGGCCGGTTGGACGACGGTCTTCGCGGTCAGGGGCTGGTCGAGGGCGATGGCGAGCCGGTCGATGGGCAGTTCCACCTTGCCGTTCACCCGGTCCGGTGCCGTGTCGAGCAGGATCGCGGTGGTGCTGAGCGGATGGGCGTCCGCGCGCGTCGGCATCACGAGGGTCAGCGTGGCCGCCAGGGCAGCGAGACACGCGAGCAGCGTCCCGGCGCGGGCCGCCCACCTGCCGAGCCCCCCGCGCCGGGAGCGCTGCCCTGCGCCGGCCGCCGCCCGGGGAGGCGGGATGACGTGCGTGGTCACTTCGGCTTGCTGCTGCCGTAGTCGTTGGTCTTGTCCCGGTACACCGAGTGGTAGTGGATGTCGGGCGTGCTCTGGCTGCGGGTGTTGATGAACTCGATCCACACGCTGGGCCCGTCGATGCGGAGGTAGCTGTTCTCGTCGGTCGGGCCGACGTTGTTGGACCAGCCGATACGGGTCTTGTCCAACTCGGACTCGTACTTGGCCAGCAGCTTGGCGGCGGCCGTGGCGTTGAGGTCGCCCACGTACGTCTCGATCGCCGTGGTCACCAGCTTCTTCTGGGCGGCGGTCAGTTTCGACACCAACAACCCCTCGGAGGTGGGGAAGGTCCCCGAGTCCTTGCCGGGTCCCATGACGAGGTCGTCGAACGTCCCGGAGGTGATCTCCGCGGCCTTCTTCTGCTCGGCGTCGAGCCCCGCCAGCATGGCGAACATGGCTGTCGACTCGGCCTTGACCGGCTCGACCGTGGTGCCGCCGGACTTGAACGACGTCGGCTCGGAGCCGACGAACTGCGGGGTCTGGCTGACCTTGTCGCCGTTGTAGGTGAGGTTGCGGGCCAGGTGATGGCCGCCGAACTGGACCATGAACGGCTGCGTCGTCGACGGTGTCCCGTACACGGCGAAGTAGTAGTCCTTGAGGGCGCCGAACCCGTCCGCTCCCTGACCGCCGAGCCTGTTCAGCTCGTCGTCGGACTTCCGGATGTCGGCGTCCTCCTGCGCACCGCTGGAGCTCAGTGCCACCTGGAGCACCGCGTCGGCGGCCTTCTGCTGCGCGGTGGTGAGGGCGGACATCTCGATGCCCTCGCGGGGCACGGTGGTCGCGGGGAAGTTCGACCAGGTCTGCCGCGACTTGCTGTCCGAGAAGTCGTACTCGACCTTGTCGCGCTTGTCGTCGTCCAGCGAGGCCAGGAACGCCTTCACCGCCTTGACGACCGCCGCGGTGTTGGCGCCGCCCGGGCTTGCCCCGTCGGTGTTGAGGTTGACCTCCGTGACCTGCTGCATACCCATACCCCCCGGGCCCCCCTGGCTGTTGCTCTGCTGGGTCGAAGGGCTCGACGACGTGGAATCACCTGAACCGCAGCCGCTGACGACGAGGGCCGCCGACAGAACAGCGCCGGTTGTGAGAGCAAGGTTCTTTCGCATGGTGGGAAGAAATCTCCTCTGGTTCGCGGGAGGGACGGGGAGGTGAATTTGGTCTTTTCTGTCTACCACGAAGCATTCGCGATCCATGCTCTCAAACTCCTCTCAATTCCCTGTGAAATGGACCTCGCGCTGGAAACAGTGACCCTACGTACCACACTTATGACCGAGTGGTCTATTTCTCGGTGGCGCTAGGAGTGCTCAGAGCGACCGCAGGTGTGGCCGCAGCCACCGGGCGGCAGACGCCCGAACGCGGCCCCCGGCGATCGCGTCCGGGACGGGGACGGTGCGCGATCGGGCACCGGGCTTGCCGGCATCCGGTGTGAGCCGCTGGGAGGCCAGAGCGGAGTGGCGAGCTGACAGGCCGACCGCACCAAATTAGGTATACGCAATTCGTTGAGTCATGGATAAGGTGTGGTCAGCCTCAGGATGGCGCACGGGCCGCCGGGGCGTGTTCGGTTTCAGGTCGCGACCGCAAGGGAGTGCGTGACGTGGTGGAAGCAGCGGTACGAGCGGATCTGCGATCACCGGCCGGCGGAAGAGCAGGTGCTCGAACGATGCGGCGGCGCGGCACCTCAGCGGTCTTCGCCCCTCATCCGGATCCGGCGGTCATACGCGCCGGACGCGTGGACCGCGGTGGCATCCGGCGGCCTGACGCCTGCCTGCGTTTCGAGGCGGCGTCGTGAGTCGTCCCGCCGAGGGCGCGCCGGCGGGCCTGCCACTCGCCGGTCGGCGAGCGGTGGTGTCCGGAGCAGCCGGCGGAATCGGCGCGGCGGCCGTGGCCTCGTTCCTCGCGGCCGGGGCGGATGTCGTCGGCCTGCACCACACGACGCCGCCCCCGGACGACCTCAAGGACCGGTGCGAGTGGGTGGTGTGCGACGCCAGCGCCCGCGACTCGGTCGATGCCGCGTTCGATCAGTCCGTGTCCACGCTGGGCGGTATCGACGTGTTGCTGCACGCGGCGGGTGTCTGGCGCCCGGGTACGCCCGAGTCGCTGTCCGACGACGAGTTCGACCTGGTGATCGACGCCAACCTCCGGTCGACGATCATCACCAACCAGGCGGCGTTCGAACGTATGCGTCACGGCGGCGGCCAGATCATCAACCTCGGATCGGCAGAGGGCGTTCGCGGGAATCCCCTGGCGCCGCACTACGCGGTGGCGAAGGCCGGCGTCCACGCGTGGACACGGTCTGTGGCCGCGGCGTGGGGGAGGTACGGGGTGACGGTCAACGCCCTGGCGCCGGCGGTCAGCACGAGGGGCGCCGAACGGCTGTGGGAGCACCTGGGCCAGGAGGGAGCCCAGATGTTCAAGGAACGCCTGCGTTCGACCATGCCGCTTCGGGGCGAGCTCGGCGATCCGGAGACGGATCTCGGTCCGGTCATGGTGTTCCTGGCCAGCACTGGGGCGCACTTCATGACAGGTCAGCTGATCGCCGTCGACGGCGGACTCCAGATGCTCGGAGCCTGACCGCGGGGTCGCTCGCCCAGGCCTGTCACAGTCCGGGCGCGGGTCGGTCGGCTGGCGATCGCCCAGACCGCCCGTAGGACCGGATACATATTTCAGTGTCCTCTTCTCGGTGATCGAGTGAACGGTCCATGTAGTCGCCTGCTGCACTGGACGAAGGTGAACATGAACCACCTGGGCGTGCACGAAAGGCGTGGCCCATCCGTCGGTCTCGAGTACCTCAGCCTTCGCGAGGAGCCGCTGCCCGTTTTCGCCGCCGCGGCGACCGCCGGTGGCGCTGAGACCATCTGTCTGAGCGTCGCGCATCCAGGCGTCCATGACCGGAGGGAACTACGTGAGGCTCTCGCGCGACTCGAGGATCTGAATATCTCCGTTGCGATGGGCGACGGCTTCCTCATATCCCCGAAATCGGATCCGGATTCCCTCGGGCGCCGACTGGACGTTCTTGCCGAACTGGGCGCACCCTTGGCCAATGTCTGTGCGTTCGAGCCCGACCCGGCTGTCCGGCGCGATCCGGATCGCGTCCAGGACGTCCTGGGAGAGTTCTGTCAGGTTGCTCGGGCAGCCCAGGTGGACGTACTCATCGAGTTCACCCCGCTCTCGCACGTGCCGTCCCTCGCAGCGGCGGTCCGCTCATCGGCTACTGCCAGCTGAGTGACGGCCCCCGTGCTTCTGAGGGCCTTGGGCCTACCTGGGCGAGGCGGTTCACGAGCGAGCCATTCCCGGGCACGGGGAGATGCCGCTGGAGGAAGTGGTGTCGCTCATGCCTCCGCAGATCACTTTGAGCGCCGAAATCCCGTTGCACAGCCTCAAACAGGCCGGAGTCCCACCGACGGAGCGCGCCCGGCGGATCGTCGACGGCACTCGCCGCGTCCTGGCTCACGCGCGGTTCCTCCCATAGCCACGGTGCTGCACAGGGCTCGGGGCCCGGCGCGGTCGCGACGCCCTTGGTGGGTCCCCGTTCCCGACCCCGACGACGGCGTCCTGGTCGGGCACGAGCCCGGCATGTCGGGACCCACGCCCCGGCTGGAGCCGTCGCATGTTCGGATTCTTGACCGCCCTCACGGGCCGGCGACGGGCCGGCTAACGATCGCTCAGGCCCCGAACCGTACGAAAGCCCCAGTTCAGATGTCCTCTGAACTGGGGCTTGTCCGTAGACCCTGTGGGACTCGAACCCACAACCAATGGATTAAAAGTCCACTGCTCTGCCAATTGAGCTAAGGGTCCCCGCGATGTTGCTTCCCCGAGCATAGCCGGACCCGGCCACGACTCCGATCGGGTATCGGAGACACGGCCGGGTCGCTTCACGAACAGGGCGGTGGCCCCTGGAGGAAATGGGGCCCCTCGTTACGGATCGACCGGTTCGGGCGCCCCCTTGCGAGCCGCCTCGCGGGCCCGGGTGCGCTCGTGCTCGGGGTTGAGGAACCAGTACCGCGCCGACACCACCCACCACAGCGCCGCGAACCCCAGCACCGCCAGGACGGCGATCGGGGCGTAGTTGAAGGTCTCCCAGGTGACCGGCGCCACCTGGGGCAGCATGAACAGCACCGTGATCACGACCACCCAGATCACCGACACCACGCCGATCGCCCGCGACCAACGGCCCAGATGCCACGGCCCCCGCTCGAACGCCTCGCCCTTGCGCAGCCGCAGCAGCGTCGGGATGACGTAGGCGATGTAGAGGCCGATCACCGCGATCGACGTCACGGCCGCATACGCCGTCAGGTTGATCAGGTAGGGCAGGCCCAGGAGCAGCGCCCCGAACGCCGCCAGCCACACCGCCGCGACGGGGGTGCGGGTGCGGGGGCTGACCGTGTGCCAGAGGCGGGAGAAGGGGAGGGCGCCGTCACGTGAGAAGGCGTAGATCATGCGGGAGTTGGCAGTGACCGACGCCATACCGCAGAACAGCTGCGCCCCGATCACCACCAGCAGGAACAGCTTGCCCGCGGTCGCGCCCAGCGCGTCGAGCAGGATCTGCGCGGGCGGTACACCGGTCGGGGACCCCAGGGCGCCGTCGTACGACTGGATGGCGAAGGTGAAGCCCAGGAGGAGTACGAACCCGGCCACCCAGGACGTCCAGATCGAGCGGACGATGCCCTTGGGGCCCGCCGTGGACGCGTCGTGGGTCTCTTCGGTCATGTGTGCGGAGGCGTCGTAGCCGGTGAAGGTGTATTGAGCCATCAGCAGCCCGAGGGCGACCACGTAGACGCCGCTGCCCCAGCCCGTGTTGTTCACGAACTTGGTGAACACGAAGGAGGCCGACTGGTGTTCGTCGGGCACGAACGTCAGCGCGCCGACGATGACGGCCACCCCCACCACGTGCCACCACACGCTGACGCTGTTCAGCAGGCCCACGATGCGTACGCCGAAGGTGTTCAGGAGCCCGTGCAGGACGAGGATGCCCGCGAAGAGCAGGATCGTGCTGCCCGGGGTGACCTCGAAGTCGAACTGGAGGTTCAGGTAGGCGGCCAGGAAGGAGGCCGCCCCGAAGTCGATGCCGGCGGTCACCGCGACCTGCCCGAGCACGTTGAACCACCCCGTGAACCACGCCCAGGCGGCGGCCGTACGAGGGGGAGCGAGCCGGTGCGCCCAGAAGTACAGGCCGGCGGAGGTCGGGTAGGCCGAACAGATCTCGGCCATCGACAGCCCGACGAAGAGGGTCATGAGCCCTACGGCGACCCAGCCCCACGTGATCACGGCCGGGCCGCCCGTGTTCATGCCGAACAGGTAGAGGGTCAGGCAGCCCGACAGGACCGAGATGATCGTGAAGGACACCGCATAGTTGGAGAACGCCGACATCCGGCGGGCGAGGACCTGGGTGTAACCGAGCTGGGCAAGCCGTTCCTCGTCCGACAGCCCACTCACTCTGACGTCATCTGTCATGCCCCCAGCAATGCCCTTGCTGGGGGTATGACATGCGCCACAGGCGAACCAATTTGGCCGAAATCATGTCTGTCCCGGCCACATTGTCAGACGTCCGTCGCGCCGATCGCCAGCTGGGCCACCTGGACCGCGCTGAGCACGCCCGCGTAGACGTGCACCTCGTCGACCGCTCCGGCCAGGTATCCGCCCCAGCCGTCCACGCCCTGCGACCGGCCGATCTGCAGGTCACCCGTCGTCGTCCAGCCGGGCCGGTACGACGCCCTCGCCGACAGCTGCCCGTCGGCGTAGAGCAGGATCTCGTCGGCCTCGTCGTCGTACACGAGTGCCAGGTGATGGACATCGTCCGGGGAGGCCCACGCGCTGTCGGCGGTGAGCGTGACCGGCTCACCGTGCACGTCCGTCAGAGCCACCTCCCACTGCTGCGTGGCCCCCGAATAACGCACCTCGGCAAGGGAGTTGTCCACGCCCGGTACCGACAGCACCGTCATCGGCCGGTCCTGGGCCGCCGCGTCGATCCGTACGTGCGCGGCGACCGAGAAGCTGTCCCCGGTGGCGATGCCCCGGCCGTCCGTCGCGGCGAAGTCCCCGTCGCCGTCCAGCAGCAGGTGCCCGGAACCGAAGAGGGGGGACTGTGCCGGCAGGCAGTCCGGGTCGAGCCAGTCGCAGGGGGCGTCGTCGCGGTAGATCGTCGCGTTCCCGCCGAGCGTCAGTGGCCGTCCGCCGTCCCGCTCCGGACTGCCGGCGCCGGTCGCCTCGTCGAGCGCCCAGTACCCCTCGCTCACGGTGGCCCGCTTCGCCGCCCCGGCGGCCTCGGCGGGGACCACGATCCGGTCCCACACCCGTACGCCGGCCAGCGCACCGCGCCAGTTCTCTCCGTGCCCGGCGAGTGCGCGCCCGATCTGGAGGTTTCCGGACGCCGAGGTGCCGGTGACGTTCTCGGCCGTGCCGGCCGGCCGCCCGTTCACATACAGCCGGGCCGTACCGGCGACCGGGTCGTACACCCCGGTGAGATGCGCCCAGTCACCGGCCTCCGGCACACCACCCCGTACGACCGAGCCGCCCACCGAGAACGACCAGGCGCCGTTCTCCGCGCCGAGCCCGAACCCTGCCGCCCCGCCCTGGCCGACCGCGGTCATGTCCACGCCGGCGGCATCCGGCCGCACCCAGGCGCTCACGGAGAAGGCCCTGCCGGTGTCGACGGCCGGCGCGCCGCTCGTCAGATAAGCGGAGTCCGACCCGTCGAGGCCGACGGCCCGCGTCACCGAGGTCCGGGACGGACCCGCCGCGCCGAACACAACCCCGTCTCCCGCCGTCGCGGACCGGCCGCCCGCTTCCGCCGAGGCCTCGCTCGCCCCGGCCGCGTCGGCGAGCGTCCAGGCGGCGACGGGCGTACGGCCCCCGCTCACCCGGAACTGGTAGGTGGCGGGCGCGCTCGCGTTGCCCGCCCGGTCGACGGCCTGGACCTCCAGCCCGTTGACGCCCACCGACTGCGGCAGCCAGCGCAGGACCACCGGCCCGCCGGGCACGTCCGGTACGGCCGTCAACTGCGGCCCGCCGAGGAAGCCGTAGCGGTACGACACCGTGTCGTCCGACGTGGAGTCGACGGTGAACGTGCCGTACACGCCCACCCCGTCGTGCCACACCCCGGTGTCGTCCGGGTACTCCGGCGAGGACACCGAGGGCTTCGCGGGTGCCTCGGTGTCGTACACGAACTCGCACGGACCGCTGCCGCCGTCGGAGCTCCACGGCCCCCACAGCGTGCCGTCGCTCGCCCGCACCCGCCAGCTCACCCCGGTGAACGCCGGCACGTCGGTCGGCACGGTCCAGCTGAACGACGTACCACTGAACGAGGCGGTGGTCACGCCCGTTCGTATCTGCCGTACGCCCGAGCCGTCCGTCCAGGACACCTCGAACTCGGCGCTCACCCGGCCCCCGTCCGGGTCGCGGAGAACCGCCCCGAGGGTCGGCCGCGTACCGACGTACAGCCGGTCCGCACCACCGACGCACGCCTTGCTCCCGGTGGTCAGTTCGGACAGCGCCGGCTGGGACGGTGGTCGGTTCTCCGCAGCGGCAGCCGCCCATGGCGTGGCGACGACGGCCGACGCCGCGAGCAGCGCGGCGGCCCCGCAGCGTGCGAAGGCATGACGATCCAACGGATTCAACGAATTTCCTCCCCGTGGATCCGGCTGATCACCGGATCATTGATTCCGTGCCGGAGCGTAACAGCCGCTGCTCACAGGCGAGTTGCGATTTTTTCGGCGTGGGGGAGGAAGGCGCGGCAACGCCGAAGGGCCCGTACGACCGGAGTCGTACGGGCCCTTCGGTGATCAGTCAGCGATCACCCGGTGATCGACCGGCGATCAGCCGTTGCGCTTCCAGCGCGGCTTCTCGTCGCGGCGGCCGAAGGAACCGGTGGCGGTGCCGGTGTTGGAGCCCGAACCCGTGCCGGTGCCGCGGTGGTCGTCGCGGCGGCCCTGCGGGCGCTCGTGGCCGCCGGCGCGGAAGCCGCCGCCGGTGGGACGGTCGCCCTGGCGGTCACGGTTGAAGGGGCGGTCGCTGCCCCGGTGACCGGTGGCCGGACGGTCGTCGCGGCGGAAGCCGCCACGGTCGTTGTTGTCACGGTTGAAGCCGCCCGACGGACGGTCGTCCCGGCGGAAGCCGCCACCCGAACCACCCGAGGGACGCTCGTCACGACGCTCGAACGAACGGCCACCACGGTCGTTGTCACGGTTGAAACCACCCGACGGACGGTCATCGCGACGGAAACCACCACGGTCACCACCGGACGAACGGTCGTCCCGACGGAAGCCGCCACCCGAACCACCCGAAGGACGCTCGTCACGACGCTCGAACGAACGGCCACCACGGTCGTTGTCACGGTTGAAACCACCCGACGGACGGTCATCGCGACGGTCGCGGCGCTCGTAGTTGCCCCGGTCGTCACGGCGCGGACGCTCCTCGCGCACCTGCGCCTCCGCGGCGGCCGTCGCCTCGGCGGCGGCCTCGGCGACGACGACGGCGGCAGCGGCCTCGGCCACCGCGGCCACGGCTGCCTCCGGGTCCTCGCCCCGCTCGCGCGCCGCACGCGCGATCAGCCTGTCGGCCTCCTCGCGCAGTTCGGCGGCACGGCGCGTGGCGCGCTCCAGTTCCTTGGTGAGCTGCGAGACCTCACGCTCGGCCTGCTGCGCGGAGTTGCCCGCGGACTCGGCCTGGACCTCGGTCATCGACCGGGCGCCGGTGATCTCGGCGACCTCGGGCTCGAAGGCCGCGCCGCCCTGGATGATGTGGCGCGAGGCGTCGACGCCCGCGTCCTCCATCAGCCGGAAGATCTGGCGGCGCTGGTGCGGCAGGGACAGCGACACGACCGTGCCGGAGCGGCCCGCGCGGGCCGTACGGCCGGAGCGGTGCAGATAGTCCTTGTGGTCGCCGGCCGGGTCCACGTTGAGGACCAGGTCGATGCCGTCGACGTGGATGCCGCGGGCGGCGACGTCGGTGGCGACGAGGGCGTTGACGTAGCCCTTCTTGAAGTCCTCGAGTACGCGGGTACGCGCGCCCTGAGTCATACCGCCGTGCAGCGCGTCGGCCTTCACACCGGACTCGCAGAGCTGCTCGGCGATGCGGTCGGCGCCCAGCTGGGTGCGGACGAAGATGATCGTGCGGCCCTTGCGGGAGGCGATCGCGGCCGTGACCGGCGCCTTGTCCTTGGGCTTCACGATGAGGATGTGGTGGGACATCGTCGTGACGTTGCCCTGCGCGCTGTCGACCTCGTGCGTGACCGGGTTGGTCAGGTAGCGCTTGACCAGCGTGGAGATCTCGTTCTCCATCGTGGCCGAGAACAGCATGCGCTGGCCGCCGCCCGGGATCTGGTCGAGCAGCTCGGTGACCTCGGGCAGGAAGCCCAGGTCGGACATCTGGTCGGCCTCGTCGAGGACCGCGACCTCGACGTTCGCCAGGGAGCAGGCGCCGCGGTTGATGATGTCGCGCAGACGGCCGGGCGTGGCGACGAGGACGTCGACGCCGCGCTCCAGGGCGTACATCTGGTTGCTCATCGACGTACCGCCGCAGACGACCTTCATCTTCAGGCCGAGGACGTCGCCGTACGGCTGGAGGGCGTCCGCGACCTGCATCGCGAGCTCACGGGTCGGCGTGAGGATGATGCCGCGGGGCTTCTTCTTCTCGGTGTGGCCGCCGGACAGCTTCGTGAGCAGCGGCAGACCGAAGGAGAGGGTCTTGCCGGAGCCGGTGCGGCCACGGCCGAGGATGTCCTTGCCGGCCAAGGCGTCCGGGATGGTCGCCGTCTGGATCGGGAAGGGGCTGGTCACACCGTTCTGCGTGAGCTTGCGCACGACGCCCTCGGGGAGACCGAGATCGGTGAAGGTGATCTCCGGCTCGCCGGGCTCGGTGTCGACCGAGTCATCGGCGGCGTCGGTGTCGGCGGCCGTCTCAGCGAGGTCGACATCGAGGTCGAGGCTGACGACCTCGTCGTTCTCGTTCTCGTTCTCGGGCACGACGATGTGATCAGTACTGGAAATGGACATGCGAATGCGAAACCTTCCGGAGTCTCGTCGGCACGCGCCCGTCAACTCCGTGATTTCGCAAATTGACCGCCTCAATGCGGTCAGCCACGGCAAGGGAGAGTACGCGCCACACGCGGCGCATCTCTTCGGCGCCAGGCAATGGGATCAAACGATCTACTACCATACGCACCCACCTCCCCTTTGGGCAAATTGAGTACCGTCGTCGCAGGTCACCCGCCTTCCGGACCCTCGGCTAGACCGGCACTCCGGCCTCGGGCGCCGGCTCCCGCGTGACCAGTTGCGACTGGGCCTGCTGTGGCTGCACCGAGGAGGACGGCTCCGCGGTCGTCGGGTCCGTCGAAGGCGGCGGAGGTGTGGGGGACTCGGGCGGCGGCTCCGGCTCCGGCTCGGCGGTCTTCGTCGGCGTGGGCTGCGGTTTCGTCGGCGTGGGCGCACCGGGATCGACCGGCCCGGCACTGCCGCCGCCCGGCTTGGCGGGTACCGACGCGGGCGCGCTCTGCCCGGCGGACGGGGAGGCGCCCGGGGAAACGGGCGCCCCGCTGGCCCCCTTCGCGCCCCCCTTGCCCTTCGCGCGCCCCGACTTGCCGTCACCCGCGGACCCGCCGGCCCACCCGTAGCCGCCACCGCCGGTCACCCCCGGCCCCCCGTCGGGGGCCTTCGCGCCCTTCTGGCCGGCGGAGTGGGAGGGCTTGACCTGGCCGGTGTCGCCGTCGCCCACGCTCATACAGCCGGCGGCAGCGGCGACGGCCACGACCGTGGCGGCCAAACGGACAGGTACATGCAAGGGGCGCACGGGCAGCCACCTCCGGTGGGGAGTCGAGGAGTCAACGTGCTCAACTCCCGTCGCCCACAAGAAGACACGCGCCCCTCAACAGCCTCCGCACGCCTGACCCCATGACCTCATGGCCGGTCAGCCGTAGCCGAGCGCGTGCAGCCGCTCGTCGTCGATCCCGAAATGGTGAGCGATCTCATGTACGACCGTCACCTCGGTCTCCGCGACCACGTCGTCCCGCGTCTCGCACATCCGCAGGGTCGGCCCCCGGTAGATCGTGATCCGGTCGGGCAGCACCCCCGCGTACCACTCCCCGCGATCGGTCAGCGGCGTCCCCTCGTACAGCCCGAGCAGCTCGGGGTCGTCCGCCGGGGGCTCGTCCTCGACGAACACCGCGACGTTGTCCATCAGCCTCGTCAGCTCCGGCGGAATCCGGTCGAGGGACTCGGCGACCAGTTCCTCGAACTCCTCGCGCGTCATCTCCAGCACATGCCCATTGTCCGGTACGAGCCGCCCGTACGGGGGGTCACGGACCCGCGCTCTGCGGAAAGCCGTGCTCTGTGTCACCCCGCTTAGCCGCGTCCCGCTTTGGGCATACGGGACCAATGGCACGCGTACCCGCCAACACCCCGCACCCCGAACGCTCCCGCACCACCCCCGGTCGCCTCGCCCGCCCCCTGACCGCCCTCGCAGGCCCCTACCGGGCCCGCCGCGTGCATCCGGCCGCCGAGCTGGTCCATCCGCCGCACCCCTGGACGCGTGCCCTGGGCCTGGTCGCGGTGGTCCTTCTGGGTGCCTGGCTGGGGCTGCTGATCGTCGGCAACGTACGCGCGCCGGTCGGCCCGATGGACACCACGATGACCCTGCGCCCGTCCCTCACCGGCGGCACGAAGATCAACGTCTCCCCGCTGGGCGCCCTGGAGCTGAACAGCCATACCGCGCCGGTCCGCCTCGACGTGAACGTCGACCAGCTCGACCCGGACCGCGCCCAGGCCCTCGTCGACCACCCCGAACGCCTCTCCGGCCTCCAGGACGAGGTCGCCGAGGACGTCGGGCACGGCACCCTCGACCTGGCCGTCCGCTCCTGCGTGGCCGTCGTGTCCGGGGCCACCGCCCTCGGCCTCGCGGTCTACCGCCGCCCGCGCCGGGCCCTCGCGGCGGGTGGCCTCGCCCTCACCCTCCTGATGGCGTCGGGAGCGACGGCGTACGCGACCTGGAACCCCAAGTCGGTCCTGGAACCGAAGTTCTCCGGGCTGCTGTCCTCGGCCCCCTCCCTGGTCGGCAACGCGCGCAGCATCGTCACCGAATTCAACGTCTACCAGAAGGAGTTGGCGCGTCTGGTGACCAACGTGACAAAGCTGTACGACGTCACGTCCACGCTCCCGACCTATCAGCCCGACCCGGCCACGATCCGGGTCCTGCACGTCTCGGACATCCATCTCAACCCGGTCAGCTGGAAGATCATCGCGTCGCTGGTGAAGCAGTACGACATCAACGTGATCGTCGACACGGGCGACACCATGGACCACGGCACGGCGGCCGAGAACGGCTTCCTGGACCCGATCAGGGACCTCGGTGCCCCGTACGTCTGGGTGCGCGGCAACCACGACTCGCGGCTCACCCAGCGCTATCTGCAGCGCATGAAGAACGTGCACGTCCTGGACGACGGCCAGTCGGCCACCATCGGGGGGGTGCGCTTCGCGGGCATCGGCGACCCGGCGTTCACCCCGGACCGCGCGGCGGGCGAGCAGGACGGCGGCCGGGACCAGGAACTGGCGGGCGACCGGCTGGCCTCGGCCATCCGCGACCAGCGGACCCTGGGCACCCCGGTCGACATCGCGATGGTCCACGAGCCGGACGCGGCCCGCCGGACCGACGGCGTGGTCCCGCTCGTGCTGGCCGGTCACCTCCACCACGCGGAGATGGAGGTCATGAAGCAGGGCACCCGGCTGCGCATCGAGGGCTCGACGGGCGGCGGCGGACTGCGCGCCCTGGAGAAGCGGAACCCGGCCCAGATCGAGGCGTCCGTCCTCTACCTGGACCGCGACACGCATCGCCTGCAGGCCTGGGACGAGATCAAACTGGGCGGCCTCGGGCTGACCACGGCGGAGGTCAGCCGCCACCTGCCGAAGGAGAACCAGCCGGGCGCCACACCGGTTCCCTCACCTTCGCCTTCACCCCCGACTTCGCCGCCGACTTCGGCCCCGACTTCACCTTCGCCGTCCCCCGTTCGGAGCCCGTAAACCGTTTTGGCGAACCTCCCCGGCATCACCTATGCTTCTCACGTCCTCGCCCCCATCGTCTAGCGGCCCAGGACGCTGCCCTTTCAAGGCGGTAGCACGGGTTCGAATCCCGTTGGGGGCACAGATAAGTACGGTTGGCGGCATCCCGCATCAGGGGTGGCCGCCATTTCGTGCGTCAGGGGCGTGCTGGCTGGTCCGGCTGTTGCGGGACGACCGTGTGCCTCGGGTGCTCGGCCGAGGCGATCCCGGCCGCGAAGATGCCGAAGCGGGTGCGGGCCGAGCCCGCGAGCAGGGCCAGGCCCCCGGCCACGGCCGCCTGGCGACTGCGGCAGCCCTCACCTCCGCCACCGGGCGGGTGCGCGGCAGGGCGTCGGCGCGGCCCTCGCGGTGGGTCTCCGCCACCATCCCCCAGCCGTTTCTCGGCCGCCTTGAGCGCCGCCGCGCGGCGGGCCGATGCGGACTCCGCCGTGGGGCCGAGGATCAGGGCCATCCCGGAGGCGGCGGCCGTCGCGGACTCCACGAAGACGTACGGGAGTTCATGGTGCGCGCCGTGCCAGGCGGGAACGGCGGCGTCCGCCGCCAGGACCGCCGTGTACGAGGCGAGCGCCGGGCCGAGCAGCGCGGCCGTCGCCGCCCGGCCCGTCCTGGGCAGCCGCCCGGTGACGGAGGTAGGGGACGCCGCGCCCGCCACGGGCCCGTATCCGGCGAGGAGCCACGAGCCCACGCTCATCGGCGAGTTCGGCTTGAACACCCGGAGCATGTTCGGGAAGCGGCTCGGCACCCCGAGGTCGTGGACGAGTGCGGCGCCGGACAGCGAGACCGCGGCGAGCGAGGACACCTTCATCGCGGCGGCGGAGCCCTTGGGGCAGAGCCGGCCCCGGCTGATCGGGGAGTCGGGGTCGCCCTCGATCTGGACGGCCTTGCCGTCTTGACGTAGATCTGCCGACCGCAGCCGACCGCACAGTACGGGCAGTACGGGCAGACGGAGCTCAGCACCCGATCGGCGGTGTCCGTACGAGGCCGTAGCTGGTGGGTGCGCTCCGACATGGCGGCTTTGCCGCAGCCCAGCGGGTCGGCTCCGGTGAGTTGCCGGCGGACGGGCCAGTCGCTGATCCACTTGCGCACACCCGTCGCGTGCCCTTTCGGGGACCGGGAGGGTCAGGCGGGCGACTCGTCGGGCACGGGGTGTTCAGGGCGCTCGCTGCCGGAGTGGGGTGCGCCCCGCTTGCCCGTGCCGGCTTCGTCCGTGTCGGGGACCTCGGGGTCGGGCCGCTCGTCCGCCTCGGTGGCCGCCGGGTCGTCCTCGAGCTCCCAGGGGTCGTCGTCCGCGCCCGTCTGCTGGTCGGGCATGTCCCTCGGGACGGGGTCCGGCCGGGAATCCTGTTCCTGGGCTCCCTCTTCGTCACCCTCGGGAGTGTTGGTGCGGTAGTCGCTCACAGCGCTGCCCCTTCGTCGACGGGCACCGGTCGCACAGGCGAGTACCCAGGCGCGCGCCCGCTACTACTCCGGCGAACGCGGAACCAACGCACGTCGCCCCGAGGGGCGGAGTGCGGCGGGCGGGGCGACACTCAGGGAGTCACTGGTCGTCTTCGGGGGTCCTCGCGCGCGGAGCCGTCGACTGCAGCTCGCGCCGACCGTCGGTGTGAGCGTCATCGTGCCGCGACAGGAGGGACAGCAGTTCCGCCACGCTCAGCCCCTCGTCGGCGGGGTGCCGCAGGAGGGTCCCGTCCTCGATCCGGTACGTGTTGGAGCGTCCCTGACGCGTGTGGGTGAGATACCCGGCCGTCTCCAGGTCCGCGACGATCTTCTGAACAGCGCGCTCGGTGAGCCGGCAATGTGCGGCGATGTCACGGATGCGGATGGTGGGATTCTCCGCGATCGCGGCCAGCACACGGGAGTGGTTGGTGAGGAACGTCCATCCGGTATGTGACTCGGGTACTCCACGCATGTCGACAGCATAGGCTGTTTGATTCACGTATTCAAAAGGCCGAACTTGATTTCACGTATCTCTTGACGTACGAGGCTCTCTGGACCGACGCTTGAGGTGCCACGTACTGCCCGATGCCTACGGAGTTGGCCGCGATGTCAGAACGTGCAGTTACCACGCAGCTCAGCGTGGCGGACGAAGTCCGCCTGGCGCCCCTGCTCGGCATCGAGACCCGTCCCGAGGGCTACTCGACGCTCGTCGTGGTGTCGGGGGCGATCGACCTCGTCACGGAGCAGAAACTGCACAACGGTCTGCGCCAGGCCCTGGCCCGTTCGGAGCGCGGCATCGAGCTCGATCTGAGCGGCGTCGACTTCTGTGACTGCTCCGGACTCAACGTCCTACTCCGCGTCCGACGGCGCGCCCTCGACGACGGCAAGATCATCACCATTCGGTCGGCGGGCACCGCGATGCTCCGGCTCCTCTCGATCACCGGCACGCTGCCACTGTTCGCCGGCGCTCACGACGCCGACGAACCCGCCGTCGCCGGAGGGGCCGGCGGATCCGGCCGGACCCAGGAGGCCCGCCCCGCCGGGGCCCTCTCCCTCGGCGCGGAGATGGCGCCACTCGGCGAAACAGACCAGGACCTGCGGATCGAGGTGGTTCAGCTCCGGCGGGCCATGCAGACGCGGCCCGTCATCGACCTCGCGCGGGGTGTCCTCATGGCGTCCTTCGGGCTGAACGCCGAGGACGCCTGGAACGTGCTGGTCGCGGTCTCCCAGAACACCAACACGAAGCTGCACGAGGTGGCCGGCAACCTCATCGAAGCCGTCACCGGCGACGCGCTCCCCGAGGTGTTCCGACTCCAGATCGCCGAGACGGTCGCCGGCCTCCGGGCCCTGCCCGAGGACCCGCCGCCCGGCCCTCACCCCTGATGACGCCGCGTCGGACCGGGTGATGTCACGCCGGAAGACTCAGCCGACTCAGCCGCGATCCCGCTCGTCCGGGCGCACGGCCTTCTCGGCGCGCTCCCGAGCCTCTCCCCTTGCCTTCTTGGCCTCGCCACGAGCCTGTTCCAGCTTGCCCTCCAGCTCCCGCTCGTGGTCGCTGGTGGCCTTGCCGGCCAACTCCTTGGCCTTGCCCTTGATCCTGTCGGTACGGCCCTTGTCCACCATGGCTCCTCCTGGGTCGGGCCGGCTCGGGTCGGGCCGGGTCGGGGCGACTCGCCCGCCGAGGCGCCGGCGGTTCAGGCCTCAGGCGTCGCGATCCGCAGCGGCGTCGGCCCCACGGGCGCCGCCTCGTCCCACTCCTGGGTGATCTCCGCCCACCACGACACACCGTCCTCGACGCACCGCAGCAGCACCCCTTCGCGGATGGCCCACGGGCAGATGGTGAGCGTCTCGATGCCCGTCAGCTTCATCGCCGTGTGCCCCACCACCGCTCCGGCCAAACTCTGCAGGGCCCGAGGCGCCGAGACGCCGGGAAGTCCCGCCCGCTCGGCCGCCGGCAGGGCCGCGAGCCGGACCGCACACCCCTCGACCTGCACTGCCACGTGCGCGGACCATCCCCCGTGGTCTGATACGCTTTTCCAGCGACATCGGCCCGCCAGCCAGCCTCGAACCGGTCACCCAGAACCACTGGATCGGCGAAAGCGAGCAGGCGGAAAACCCCGTTGGGAGCATGCGACACGGTGTGCGAGACTTACTTCGCGCACAACAGCAAGGTCCTGTGGAGCAGTTTGGAGTGCTCGCCACCCTGTCAAGGTGGAGGCCGCGGGTTCAAATCCCGTCAGGACCGCTGAGGTTACATGTTTCACGTGAAACCTCGTGGCTGGGTAGCTCAGTTGGTACGAGCGATCGCCTGAAAAGCGATAGGTCGCCGGTTCGACCCCGGCCCCAGCCACATCGCACGAAGACCCCCTCCGGTTGTCCGGAGGGGGTCTTCGTCGCTCACCGTGGGCCACTGCGGAGCCGTGGCCCACCGAGAACCATGGGGGGTTCTTGAGACACAGCATCAGGGGGATGGTGACGGCCGGTGCCGTCCTGCTCGCCACTTTCGCCATACCCAGCGCGGCCCACGCCGCCGCTCCGGTGGTCCAGGAGGCGTCCAGCGACTACACGGACTGGTCGGTCATCGACGTACGCCTCAATCACGGCAGCGTGGTCGGCGAGGACGTCAAGAAGATCACCGCGAAGCTGCGCCCGCTCGGCAGTGCCGAGACGGACACTCCGGTGGCCACGATCACCGACTTCACCGAGACGTACCGGGCCAGCCCCTGGGAGGGCACCTGGTCCTCACAGCCTGTCCACCTGGACACTCTCGGCGAGTACACGATCGACGTCGAGGCCACGAACAGCGGCGGCGAGACCACCGTCCAGCGGAACGCGGGTGTGCTGCGCTACCAGAAGCAGCCCGTGATCACGAACTTCATCGTCACACCGACCAACCCGAACATCGACGCCAAGCTCGTCACGGCCTCCGGTGATCTGCTGCTCCGCGATCCCAGCACCCGCGCGACCGAGGCCATGCCCGGTGCCTCCGTCTACATCGACCTCGGCGATTCGGTCGAGGAGACCGTCACCACGGACGACCAGGGGCACTTCTCCCTCGCCCGTGAGGTGAGCGAGGGCGGCTGGGCCCGAGCCCAGTACCGCAGCGACCTGGGCTACGCCACGGTCCCCATGGTCGCGATCACCCCCAAGGCCGCCCCGACCCGCCTGATCCTCGACAAGAACAGCTTCCATCTCGTGACCAACGCCGAGATGAAGGTCACCGGGCGGCTGGAGTACCGGAGCGGCAGCGAGTGGAAGCCGCTGGCGGGCATCCCACTGCAGCTGGACTACAAGAACAGCAGCATCACCGACGCGACCGAGGCCACCACGAACGCAGCCGGCCGCTTCACCTTCGTCCGGCGGGTGGACGGCGACACCACGTTCGAGGTGGGCTTCCCGCCATACCCGTACAACGCCTGGATCGTGCGGACCGCGACCGCCGATGTGAAGGTCAAGGTCACCTCGACGAGCAGGTTCACCGAGTTCACGGCCGCGCAGGACGAGCGGGCCCAGCTCGACATCACCGGCATCGTGCGCCTGGCCGGCAACGGCTACGGCGGCCGGATCAAGGTCGACATCCAGCGCTCCGCCAACGGCAGGAACGGCTGGATAACCAAGAAGACCGTGACGACCGGCTTCGACGAGCAGTTCATCGTGGAGCGCCTCCGGGGCGACGCCGACGGCTACTGGCGACTGCGGTACGCCGGCGATTCCACCCGGGACTTCAAGGGCACCACCAGCGTGGCGGTGCGCCGGGTGAAGGCCCTCACCCGGATCATCAGCGCGAACGCCACCCCCGAGCCGGTCCGCAAGGGCGCGACCCTCACCGTGAAGGGCGTCCTCCAGGAGGCGAAGCCCGCGAGCACGGTGGGCTGGACGAGCTGGAAGGCGTACGGCGGCAAGTGGGTCCAGATCCTGTTCCGGCCGAAGGGCCAGAACACCTGGTACCTGATGGGCAGGGTGGGGACCGGGCGCAACGGCTCCTTCGCCAAGGGCATCAAGGCGCCCATGGACGGCACCTGGGTGCCGGTGCATCTGGAGCCGGACAGCAGGCATTTCGCCGGCGCCGGGGCCGAGGACTACGTCGACGTGCGGTAACACGCATCACAGGCACAGGACGAGGGGCGGACGCAAAAGCGTTCGCCCCTCGTTTCGTCAAGGTGAGATCCTGGGTCAGGTATGTCTACGCACCCCGCCTCCGCCCCCGGCGCTCCCGCTCTCGGTGACCTCGCCCCCCGCCTGACCGAGCTGTCCCTGCGCGACGCGCACCGGCTCGGGCGCAGGCTCGAAGGTGCGCGCAGGATCCGCAAGCCCGAAGCCCGTTCCGCCGTCATCGCCGAGATCGAGGCGGAGGTCGCGAAGGCCGAGCTCAGGATGGCCGAGCGCCGCAGCCGCGTGCCGGCCGTCAGCTATCCCGAGCAGCTTCCCGTCAGTCAGAAGAAGGACGAGATCGCCGCCGCCATCCGCGATCACCAGGTCGTCATCGTCGCCGGCGAGACCGGGTCCGGGAAGACCACCCAGATCCCCAAGATCTGCGTCGAACTCGGCCGGGGCGTACGCGGGATGATCGGGCACACCCAGCCCCGTCGTATCGCCGCCCGTACGGTCGCCGAGCGGATCGCGGACGAGCTGGACACGCCCCTCGGTGAGGCCGTCGGCTGGAAGGTCCGGTTCACCGACCAGGTGAACCAGGACGCGACGGTCATCAAGCTGATGACGGACGGCATCCTGCTCGCCGAGATCCAGACCGACCGCGAGCTGCGCGCCTACGACACGATCATCATCGACGAAGCCCACGAGCGGTCCCTCAACATCGACTTCCTGCTCGGGTATCTGGCCCAGCTCCTCCCCCAGCGCCCGGACCTCAAGGTCGTCATCACCTCGGCGACCATCGACCCCGAGCGCTTCTCCCGGCACTTCGGCGACGCGCCCATCGTGGAGGTCTCCGGCCGTACGTATCCCGTCGAGGTCCGCTACCGCCCGCTCCTGGAAGAGGACAGCGAGGACTCCGACCGCGACCAGATCACCGCGATCTGTGACGCCGTCGAGGAGCTCCAGGGGGAGGGCAAGGGGGACATCCTCGTCTTCCTCTCCGGGGAGCGCGAGATCCGCGACACGGCGGACGCGATCACCAAGAGGAACTACCGGTTCACTGAGGTCCTGCCCCTCTACGCCCGCCTCTCGCACGCCGAGCAGCACCGCGTGTTCCAGCAACACACCGGGCGCAGGATCGTTCTGGCGACCAACGTCGCCGAGACCTCGCTCACCGTGCCGGGCATCAAGTACGTCATCGACCCCGGCTTCGCCCGTATCTCCCGCTACAGCCATCGCACGAAGGTCCAGCGGCTGCCCATCGAGGCGATCTCCCAGGCCAGCGCCAACCAGCGCAAGGGCCGCTGCGGCCGTACGTCGGACGGTATCTGCATCCGGCTCTACAGCGAGGACGACTTCGAGTCCCGCGTGGAGTTCACGGACCCCGAGATCCTGCGGACGAACCTCGCCTCCGTCATCCTCCAGATGACCGCGGCCGGGCTGGGCGACATCGAGAAGTTCCCCTTCATCGACCCGCCGGACCACCGCAACATCCGCGACGGCGTCCAGCTCCTCCAGGAGCTCAACGCGCTCGACCCCGCCGAGAAGGACCCCCGCAAACGACTCACGGACACCGGCCGCAAGCTCGCCCAGCTGCCCGTCGACCCCCGGCTGGCCCGGATGGTCCTGGAGGCCGACAAGAACGGCTGTGTCCGCGAGGTCATGGTGATCGCCGCCGCGCTCTCCATCCAGGACCCGCGCGAACGCCCCGTCGAGAAGCAGGCGCAGGCCGACCAGCAGCACGCCCGCTTCAAGGACGAGACGTCCGACTTCCTCGCCCTGCTCAACCTCTGGCGGTACGTCCGGGAGCAGCAGAAGGAACGCGGCTCGTCCTCGTTCCGGCGGATGTGCAAGCAGGAGTACCTGAACTTCCTGCGTATCCGCGAGTGGCAGGACATCTACACCCAACTCCGTACCGTGGCCCGCCAGATGGGCATCCACCCCAACGAGGACGACGCCCCCGAGCAGAGCGTCCACGTCTCTCTGCTGGCCGGCCTCCTCTCCCACATCGGGATGAAGGACGTACCGAAGACCACGACGGCGGGAACCGGAGCGTCCACATCGACCGGTGACAGCGCGCGCGGCACCTCCGGCAAGAACGAGTACGTCGGTGCCCGCAACGCCAAGTTCGCGATCTTCCCCGGCTCCGCCCTCTTCAAGAAGCCCCCGCGCTTCGTGATGTCGGCGGAGCTCGTCGAGACGTCGCGCCTGTGGGCCCGCGTCAACGCCAGGATCGAGCCGGAGTGGGTCGAGCCCCTCGCCGAGCACCTCCTCAAGCGCACGTACAGCGAGCCGCACTGGGAGAAGGACCAGGCCGCGGTGATGGCGTACGAGAAGGTGACGCTGTACGGCGTACCGATCGTCGCCCAGCGGAAGGTGAACTACGGGCGCATCGACCCGGAGGCGTCCCGCGAGCTGTTCATCCGGAACGCGCTGGTCGAGGGCGACTGGCGCACCCACCACAAGTTCTTCGCCGACAACCGCCGACTCCTCACCGAGGTCGAGGAGTTGGAGCACCGGGCCCGCCGCCGGGACATCCTCGTCGACGACGAGACCCTGTTCGACTTCTACGACGAACGCGTCCCCGAACACGTGGTGTCCGGCGCCCACTTCGACTCCTGGTGGAAGCACAAGAAGGCCGAGGAGCCCGAACTCCTCGACTTCGAGCGGGCGATGCTCATCAACGAGCGCGCCGGTGACGTCAGCAAGGACGACTATCCGGACGCCTGGCACCAGGGCCCGCTCAAGTTCCGGGTGACGTACCAGTTCGAGCCGGGCGCGGACGCCGACGGTGTGACCGTCCATGTCCCGCTCCAGGTGCTGAACCAGGTGACGGACGAGGGCTTCGACTGGCAGATCCCGGGCCTGCGCGAGGAGTTGGTGACGGAACTCATCCGCTCCCTGCCCAAGCCGATCCGCCGCAACTACGTCCCGGCGCCCAACTTCGCCCAGCGTTTCCTGGCCACCGCGACACCCCTCCAGGAACCGCTGACGACCACCATGGCCCGCGAGTTGAAGCGCATGGTCGGAGTCCCCTTCAGCGCCGACGACTTCGACCTGGACCGGATCCCCGACCATCTCCGCATCACCTTCCGGATCGTCGACGAGCGGCGCCGCAAGCTGGCCGAGGACAAGGACCTCGAGGTTCTGCGCCTCCAGCTCAAGCCGAAGGCCCGCCAGGCCATCTCCCAGGCCGCCGCGGCCACCGCCGAGCGCGCCGGCGGCGAGTCCCTGGAGCGCACCGGCCTGACGGACTGGTCGATCGGCACCCTGACGCCGCTCTTCGAGACGCGCAGAGCCGGCCAGCCGGTGAAGGCGTACCCGGCGCTGGTCGACGACGGCGACACCGTCTCCGTACGCCTCTTCGACACCGAGGCCGAGCAGCAGCAGGCGATGTGGAAGGGCACCCGGCGGCTCATTCTGCGCAACATCCCGGTCAATCCTGCGAAGTTCGCGTCCGAGAAGTTGACGAATGTTCAGAAGCTCGCGCTGTCGGCGAATCCGCACGGTTCGATCCAGGCCCTGTTCGACGACTGCGCGATGGCCGCGGCCGACAAACTGATCGCCGACTTCGGGGGCCCGGCGTGGGACGAGGAGTCGCACCGGAAGCTGTACGAGAAGGTGCGCGCGGAGATCGTCGACACGACGGTCCGCACGGTCAACCAGGTGCAGCAGGTGCTGGCCGCCTGGCAGGCCTGTGAGCGCCGCCTGAAGGGCGTTCGCAGCGCCGTGCTCCTCCCGAACCTGACGGACGTACGGGGGCAGCTGGACGCCCTCGTACGGCCCGGGTTCGTGACGGCGACCGGTCTGCGGCGTCTGCCCGACCTGATGCGCTACCTCGTCGCCGTGGACCGGCGCCTGCAGCAGATGCCCACCAACGTCCAGCGGGACACCACCCGCATGGAGAAGGTGCACGAGATGCAGGACGAGTACGCGTGGCTGCTGGAGCAGTTGCCGCAGGGCAGGCCGGTGCCGTCGGCGGTGCTGGACATCCGCTGGATGATCGAGGAGCTCCGGGTCAGCTACTTCGCCCACGCGCTGGGCACGGCGTACCCGGTGTCGGACAAGCGGATCGTGAAGGCGATCGACGCGCAGGCCCCGTAACGACCGCTGCACAGTGGGTGAGTTCGCCCCCGGGCTCACCCTCCTGTACAGTCTCTTTTCGCAGCACAGCGCAACATCAAGTGCCGCGAAACCTGGTCCTGTGGAGCAGTTTGGAGTGCTCGCCACCCTGTCAAGGTGGAGGCCGCGGGTTCAAATCCCGTCAGGACCGCAGTGAAGGACAAGGCCCGCATCCGGCGACGGACGCGGGCCTTCCTCGTGCTTCATCACCACCTCCGACGCACTCGTCAGCCTGTCAAGGTGGAGGCCGCGCCCGCGGCGGAGCCGCAATCCGATGCAGCAAATCCCGTCAGGACCGCAGTGAAGGACAAGGCCCGCATCCGGCGACGGACGCGGGCCTTCCTCGTGCTTCATCACCACCTCCGACGCACTCGTCAGTGAAGGACGGCAGGAAACGAGAGGGCCCGAGTCTCACGACTCGGGCCCTCTCGCGTTGTCGCCATATTGACGGAGTCACCTTCCCCCGGTACCCAGAGAGCAGGGCCCTCGATGCCCTGTCCCCCTTCC
The DNA here is from genome assembly GCF_054072135.1 of Streptomyces kryoterrae. NCBI lineage: Bacteria > Bacillati > Actinomycetota > Actinomycetes > Kitasatosporales > Streptomycetaceae > Streptomyces > Streptomyces kryoterrae. The sequence continues at coordinate 4,900,189 of NZ_CM133358.1, forward strand.
GGAGGTGGCGTATGGCGGCGACCGCGCGACGGCATGAGACACGCGCTCTGCTGCGGGCACATCTGTCGGCCGCCATCGGGTACCCGCACCTCACGCGACACTGTCCGATCTGTCACCGGTTACAGAGGCTCGCCATGGAGCGCTGCGCCGAGGCCGACGGAGACCCCGAGGCCGGGACCGGGGCCGACGAGACACCGGGTGCCAACAGCAGCTCCCTTTAGCACTTGTGGCACATCGTCAACAAGGTGCGCGGCATGTGACGGGTGTCACCGCATGAGTTTTCAAAATGCGGGTTCTTACCGGTCTCCTACAACTGGTCAATTTAATATGTGCAATTGCACCAGCCTCAGCAGGCTCCCACAGCGGATCCGACAGCCCTCCCCAGACTCCAACAAGCCCGCTCACAGCACCCCGTGCCACCCCCGGCTCCAGGCACAAAAAAGATCGCGCTGGACCCGGCGGAGTCCAGCGCGATCTCTACGACGCGCCCTCGAAGCTGTGGAACTGATGGAACTGCCTTGGGTGTGGGGCCTGTTGGGGCAGGACCCGCGTCGCTTGAAGCTGTTGGTGATCAAGCAGGTGACTCTGGTGGCACTGGTGGCACTGGTGGTGCTGGTGTTGCCCGCCGGACATCTCGGCCGATAGTTGGGGGACCTGCCGCTTTGTCCGACTATTTAGTTGGTCAGGCCTCGGTGCGCTGCTGCGGAATGCCCGCAAGCAGGGCGCGAACCTCGGCCTCGCGGTATCGGCGGTGTCCGCCGAGCGTGCGGATGGATGTGAGCTTGCCGGCCTTCGCCCACCGCGTCACCGTCTTGGGGTCAACACGGAACATGGTGGCGACCTCAGCCGGGGTCAGCAGCGGCTCGGCATCAGGGGTGCGAGCGGTCATGAGCGGCCTCCTCGGGAGAACCGAACCTTCTCGGTTCATTCCTCTAAATTCTGCACCTTGACCCGCGTTGCCCGAAATGGCGGATGCGGGTCGAGTCGGTTATAGGACGAACGGCTTGTCCTCGGCACTACAACTACACCATCTGTCCAACCGCGTAGGCCAAACCGATGGAATTGCCCTCCCAGGTGTCCATCGGCGACGGAAGCCAATGGACCATGCCATAGCGGACAGTCACGCCACTGTGACGATCAGTCACAGTGGCGATCAGGAGTCACGAGACCCCCCATAGCGTGCAATGCTGAGATTCCACCCATAGCTGGGCAGATAGAGCCTCCCCCGGACTCCTTGTCCTATTTTGGCACGAGGAGGGGCAAGGGACGCAAGCCACCTGTACGTGCGGTCCGTCACGCTTGACACAAACGCCCGGATCGGGACCTACGTCCCACGGCAGCTCCAAGAGCGTCCCACACATATGGAACTCATGTTCCAGGGAGTCTTTTTTTGACGAACCGTCAGTTAAACCCCCAGCCAGGCCGTCAGTTCGCCGACCGCCGGTCCCGCACCGCACGCCACCGCTCCACGAGCCGCGCGTACGCCTCCCCGGCCGCCTCGCCGTCCCCGTCGCGCAGCGCCTCGATGCCCGCGGCCACGTCCGCCGCCGAGTGGTCGCCGGCCAGATCACCGGCCGGCAGCACATGCACCAGCCCGCCGTAGTCCAGCTCGACCAGTGACCTCGGGTGGAACTCCTCCAGCCAGCGCCCGACGTCCAGCAGCCCGTCGATCAGCGGCCCCTCGTCGAGGCTGTCCCGCAGGGTCCGCAGCCCGCGCGCCACCCGCCGCCGCGCCTGCACCATCGGCGTCCGGTACCGCAGCACGGGCGCCGCGCCCCCGTCGGCCCCCGAGCCCTTGTCGTACTCGCGCTCCTCGTCGGTCACGAGCACGAACCAGTTCAGCGGCACCTCCCAGGTCGCCGTGCGGATCCAGGGGCGGGCGTCCGGATTGCGGGACAGCCAGCGCTCGTAGTCCTGGGCCGCCTGGTGGCGTACGAGGGGCGGCAGGACGGCGTCCAGGACCGGGGCGGGCAGTTCCTCCCCCAGCCCGCCCAGCGCCTGCCAGCCGCGCAGCCGGGTGCGCCAGGGGCAGACGCACAGCACGCCCCCGACCTCGGTCACGAAGGCGTCGGCGCTCTCCTGCACGGGCACCGCGACCGGCGGGGTCGGCAGCAAGTCGGCCAGGGAGCGCCGCAGTTCGTCCTGGTACGAGGGCCGGTCGGGCCGTCGGGCGTAGCGCGCCCAGTGGCTGCGCTCCGGCTCCGGGAAGGCCGCCAGCGGCTCGTAGACACGCAAGTAGGACGCGTACGGGACGATCACCGCGGACACCTTGGGCACGCCTGCTCCCTCCCCCCTGGACGACCAGGAAAACCCGCACAACCAGCGGAACCAGCACACAGCAGCACGGGAAAATTATGCAAACCCTCGTACGGTCCCCTGCCACCGGTGGGTGATCCTTGGCACTGCGGGGACGGTTCGCGTACACGGGCCGGGGAGGAGCTTTACTCTCATGCCCACCGAGGCCCGCCACCCGTACGGGCCCCGGCCCCAACCGCCGCTACTTCCCTGGAGTCACCACAGTGACCGACGTAACCGGCGCGTCTGCTGATGTACTGCACACCCTGTTCCACTCGGATCAGGGGGGTCATGAGCAAGTCGTGCTCTGCCAGGACCGGGCCACCGGCCTCAAGGCCGTGATCGCCATCCACTCCACCGCCCTGGGCCCCGCGCTCGGCGGTACGCGCTTCTACCCGTACGCGAGCGAGGCGGAGGCCGTCGCCGACGCGCTGAACCTCGCGCGCGGGATGTCGTACAAGAACGCCATGGCCGGTCTCGACCACGGCGGCGGCAAGGCCGTGATCATCGGCGACCCGGACATCGTCAAGAGCGAGGAACTCCTCCTCGCGTACGGCCGGTTCGTGGCCTCGCTCGGCGGGCGGTACGTCACCGCGTGCGACGTCGGTACGTACGTGGCCGACATGGACGTGGTCGCGCGCGAGTGCCGCTGGACGACCGGACGCTCCCCGGAGAACGGCGGCGCCGGCGACTCGTCCGTCCTGACCGCCTTCGGCGTCTACCAGGGCATGCGGGCCTCCGCCCAGCACCTGTGGGGCGACCCGTCGCTGCGCGGGCGCCTGGTCGGTATCGCGGGCGTCGGCAAGGTGGGGCACCACCTGGTACGGCATCTGCGCGAGGACGGCGCCGAGGTCGTGATCACGGACGTACGGGAGGACGCCGTACGCCGGATTCTGGCCGCGCACCCGGACGGCGGGGTCACGGCCGTCGCCGACACCGCCGCGCTGATCCGGACCGAGGGGCTGGACATCTACGCGCCCTGCGCGCTGGGCGGTGCGCTCAGTGACGCCACCCTGCCCGTGCTGACCGCCAAGGTGGTGTGCGGGGCGGCCAACAACCAGCTCTCGCACCCGGGCGTCGAGAAGGACCTCGCGGACCGCGGGATCCTCTACGCGCCCGACTACGTCGTGAACGCCGGTGGCGTGATCCAGGTGGCCGACGAGCTGCACGGGTTCGACTTCGAGCGGTGCAGGGCGAAGGCCGCGAAGATCTACGACACCACGCTGGCCATATTCGCACGTGCGAAGGCGGACGGTATTCCGCCGGCCGCCGCGGCCGACCGGATCGCCGAGCAGCGCATGGCGGAGGCCCGCCGGAGCCGGTAGTCCGAGGCAGCTCGGAGGTACCTGTCGGCGGGGTGTTGGAGAGAACTCTCACCCCCGTCGGCGGGTCGGCCGCCAAGAAGTGGTTAAAATCGCGGTTGACCAGCGGGGACAGGGCACCTCGCGGGTTCTGGGCACCGCCACGTCCTGCGGGCGACGTACCGTATGGGCGTGGGCTCAGGTACCGTGGAAGCCCTACGGACCGGTCTCTCCACGGAGAGCCCGTTCCAGAACATGAACGGGTGTCAAGACTCTGGGGCCACCGAGCCCCGTATCCGAGGGGGTCGAGCCATGGGGCGCGGCCGGGCAAAGGCCAAGCAGACGAAGGTCGCCCGCCAGCTGAAGTACAGCAGCGGCGGGACTGACCTCTCGCGCCTGGCCAATGAGCTGGGCGCTTCGACTTCGAGCCAGCCGCCGAATGGCGAGCCGTTCGAGGACGACGACGAGGAAGAAGACGACCCGTACGCCCAGTACGCGGATCGGTACAACGACGACGACGAGGACGAGGACGATCAGTCCTCGGGTTCCGCGTCGTCGCCACAACGCCGTGGGGCTTGACGTCTTACGTCTGCTGCGGCGCGCTGAACAGGTTGCACGTTTCCTGTAGGGCATCAGCTGCACCTCACCCGGTCGGGCGGTCAAACGCCGGACCGGGTTTTGTGCGTTGCCGCTCCGCTGGGGTTGGGCAGGGGGCGCCCAGTAGCTCGGGGGTGCCTGTGGTTTGGCGGGTGCGGGTGCGTTGTGGCTGGCCGCGCAGTTCCCCGCGCCCCTCGCTCGGCGGCTGCGCCGCCTTGCGATCTAGCTTGCGAGCTAGTTGGCTGCGTAGTCGCCCACCAGCTCCGCGCCTGTCGCGTGGTCGCCTCGGTCGGTGATCTCGCCTGCCACCCACGCGTCGACGCCTCGGTCCGCCAGGGTGGCGAGGGCCACGTCCGCCGAGTCCTCCGGGACGATCGCGATCATGCCGACGCCCATGTTCAGCGTCTTCTCCAGCTCCAGGCGTTCGACGGAACCCGTCCTGCCGACGAGGTCGAAGACCGGGTCCGGGGTCCAGGTGGAGCGGTCGACGATCGCGTGCAGGGTGTCCGGAATCACCCGGGCCAGGTTGGCGGCCAGACCGCCGCCGGTGATGTGCGAGTAGGCGTGCACGTCCGTGGTGCGCATGAGGGCCAGGCAGTCCAGCGAGTAGATCTTGGTGGGGACGAGGAGTTCCTCGCCGAGGGTGCGCCCGAACTCCTCGATGTGCGTGTCCAGGGCCAGCCCGCCCTGCTTCAGCAGCACATGCCGTACGAGCGAGTACCCGTTCGAGTGAAGCCCGGAGGCCGCCATCGCGATCACCGCGTCACCCGTCCGGATACGATCCGCGCCGAGCAGCCGGTCGGCCTCCACGACGCCCGTACCGGCGCCGGCGACGTCGAAGTCGTCCGGACCGAGCAGACCCGGGTGTTCGGCCGTCTCGCCGCCGACCAGAGCGCATCCGGCCAGTACGCAGCCCTCGGCGATGCCCTTGACGATCGCGGCGACACGCTCGGGGTGGACCTTGCCGACGCAGATGTAGTCGGTCATGAACAGCGGCTCGGCGCCGCACACCACGATGTCGTCCATGACCATGGCGACCAGGTCGTGGCCGATGGTGTCGTACACGCCGAGCTGCCGGGCGATGTCGACCTTCGTACCGACGCCGTCGGTCGCGGAGGCGAGCAGCGGGCGCTCGAAACGCTTGAGGGCGGAGGCGTCGAAGAGGCCGGCGAAGCCGCCGAGGCCACCGAGGACCTCGGGGCGCCGCGTCTTCTTCACCCACTCCTTCATCAGCTCGACGGCGCGGTCGCCCGCTTCGATGTCGACGCCGGCGGCGGCGTAGGAAGCGCCGGAGGCAGAGTTGGTCGCAGACATTGCCTGGGATCTTTCAGGTTGATGTGAAGCGGAAGCAGGGCTGCGGTGGCAGTGCTTACGGGAGCGGGCCTTACGGGCGACGGATCGCGTCGGCCGCGGCCGTGGCGGCGGGCCCTGCGGCCAGCTCGGTCTCCAGGAGCTGCTTGCCGAGCAGTTCGGGGTCCGGGAGCTCCATCGGGTACTCACCGTCGAAGCAGGCGCGGCACAGGTTCGGCTTGGCGATGGTGGTCGCCTCGATCATGCCGTCGAGGGAGATGTACGAGAGGGAGTCGGCGCCGAGCGAGGTGCCGATCTCGTCGATCGTCATGCCGTTGGCGATGAGCTCCGCGCGGGTGGCGAAGTCGATACCGAAGAAGCAGGGCCACTTGACGGGGGGCGAGGAGATCCGGATGTGGACCTCCGCCGCGCCGGCCTCCCGCAGCATGCGCACGAGCGCCCGCTGGGTGTTGCCGCGCACGATCGAGTCGTCGACGACGACCAGGCGCTTGCCCTTGATGACTTCCTTCAGCGGGTTCAGCTTCAGCCGGATACCGAGCTGCCGGATCGTCTGGGAGGGCTGGATGAACGTACGTCCGACATAGGCGTTCTTGACGAGTCCGGCCCCGAAGGGGATCCCGGAGGCCTCGGCGTAGCCGATGGCGGCCGGGGTGCCGGATTCCGGAGTCGCTATCACCAGGTCGGCCTCGACAGGGGCTTCCTTGGCGAGTTTCCGGCCCATCTCGACGCGCGAGAGGTACACGTTCCGGCCGGCGATGTCGGTGTCCGGGCGGGCGAGGTACACGTACTCGAAGACACAGCCCTTGGGCTTCGCTTCCGCGAATCGTGACGTACGCAGACCGTTCTCGTCGATGGCGACGAACTCGCCCGGCTCGATCTCGCGCACATAGGCGGCGCCGCAGATGTCGAGGGCGGCGGACTCGGAGGCGACGACCCAGCCGCGCTCCAGCCGGCCCAGGACCAGGGGGCGGATGCCCTGCGGGTCGCGGGCGGCGTACAGCGTGTGCTCGTCCATGAAGACGAGGGAGAAGGCGCCCTGGACCTGCGGAAGAATCCGCGCGGAGGCGTCTTCGATGGTCAGCGGGTTGCCGTCGTCGTCGGTCTGGGCGGCCAGGAGGGCCGTCAGCAGATCGGTGTCGTTGGTCGCCGCGACGCGCGGAGTGCGCCCGTCGTGCTGCTTGGGCAGGTCGGCGACCATCTCGGCGAGCTGCGCCGTGTTGACGAGGTTGCCGTTGTGGCCGAGGGCGATGGAGCCGTGGCCGGTCGCCCGGAAGGTGGGCTGAGCGTTCTCCCAGGTGGAGGCGCCAGTGGTCGAGTAGCGGGCGTGACCGACCGCGATATGACCCTTGAGCGAGCCGAGCGAGGTCTCGTCGAAGACCTGGGAGACAAGCCCCATGTCCTTGAAGACGAGGATCTTCGAGCCGTTGCTGACCGCGATACCCGCGGATTCCTGGCCTCGATGCTGTAGGGCGTAGAGCCCGAAGTAAGTGAGCTTGGCGACCTCTTCGCCGGGGGCCCAGACCCCGAAGACGCCACAAGCGTCCTGAGGGCCTTTCTCGCCGGGGAGCAGATCATGACTGAGTCGACCGTCACCACGTGGCACGCCACCGAGTGTAGGCGAGATCGACCACCGGTCCGAATTTGGGAATCCGGATGGGCCGCCCGGGCGGTGCGGGGGCCCGGACTGCGATAAGGGGTCAATTCGCGGCCGTGGCGCTGGCGGTGGCACCGTTTGTGCTGGTCAGAGAGAGGGAACGGTGATCGATCTTGTACGCCGTCTTCCCGTCGAAGATCTTCAGGAACGCCTTCTCGGTCTCCATGAGTGAGGCGTCGCACATCCTTCGGGTGGTCGCCGGGCTGCCGAAAGTGATATTGCCGTCGCTGACGGTTGCCTCAGCGGAAACGTTGTTGCAACCGGCCTTGCCGCTGACGGTCCCCTTCTTCTGGTCGAAGACGAGGTAGGCCTCGGCGGCGGCGGGGAGAGGGCTGACGGCCTGGCTGTCACCGTTGCCGTTGCTGTCGCTGGTGGCACCGAGTGTCGTGATCGTCCACTTGGTGCCGTAGAGGGGGGCGGCCTTCTCCTCGGTGAGGTGGATGGTGTCGCCGGCTTTGGTGGTGAGGGTGAGCTGCCGGATGTCCTTGGCGGTTTCGGTGGCCTTCGCGGTGAGGGCGCCCTGCCTGAGTACCTCGCTGAAGCTGTCCTCGAAGGCCATCGGGTCGTTGGCGCAGCCCATGTCGGTCGACAGGAGTTCCTTGAAGGAGACTTCGTCGCCGTCGACGGTGGCTTCGGCCCCGAAGCTGTTGCAGCCGAGGTTGCCGTTGGTTTTGCCGTTCTTGTCGATCTTCAGCCATGCGCCGGCGGGGGCCTCGCTCTTCTTCCCGTCGGCGGTGAGGTCGTCGACGGACCAGTGGACGCCGGTGAGGTCCACGCTTCCCGCCCCTGTCCCGACGGTCCGACTGCCGCCGCTGTCCTTCTCGCTGCCACAGGCCGCGGCGAAGGGGAGCACGGCCAGGGTCAGGAGGCTGAGGCTCGCGCTCGCAAGTCGCTGCTTTTTCATGCCGATGGGACGGAAGGGGCGGGTGGGCGGTTCCCGTCCGGCCACTTTTCGGCGGAGGCTGCGGATTTTCCGTACGGGTGCTGCCGTCAGGCCATGAGGGGCAGCAGCCCGCCGAGGTCGGCGCGTTCGCCGCTCGCGCTGACCTGGGCGTCGTCGAGGGCGTCGGCCCACCGGACCCGGCCGGTGGCCAGGCGGATCCAGGTCAGCGGGTCGGTCTCGACGACGTTGGGCGGGGTGCCACGGGTGTGCCTCGGCCCCTCGACGCACTGCACCACGGCGTACGGCGGGATACGGACCTCCGTCGAGCCGCCGGGGGCCTTGGCGGCGAGGGTGTCGGCGAGGAGGCGGGTGCAGGTGGCCAACGCCTGACGGTCGTACGGGATGTCGAGTCCCGGTACGGCGGCGTTCAGGTCGTCGGTGTGGACGACCAGTTCGACGGTACGGGTGACCAGGTAGTCGGCGAGGGTCATGGCGCCGGTGCGAGTGGCGAGGACGCGGGTGCCGGGGGCGGCGGCGAGGCGCTCGGTGAGGCGCTCCTCGGTGCGGGCGTAGAGGGCGTAGAGGGCGTCGAGGGAATCGGGGTCGGGGTGGGCGGCGGCCAGCTCGCGGGTACCCCCGGCGATGTCGGCGGCGCGGGCAGCTGTGGCCAACGGCCAGTCGAGGAGGGCGAGTTCGGCTTTCTCCGGCTCGTCCCGGTCAAGGTTGCGGCTGACGGTCTCCACGGCCATCGTGACGTGCGCGGCCAGGTCCCCGACCGTCCAGTCCCCGAGGCGGGTGGGGAGGGGGAGCTGGTCGGGGGTGAGGGTTCGGACGGCGGTGCGGATGTTGGCGTACTGGGTGAGGACTGCGGTGCGGGTCTTGACGGGGTCGTAGGTGCGGGTGCGGGTCTTCGGCTTTTTGGCCGGGGGCATCGGGGTCAGCTCCGTACGTGGTCCAGCAACGCCGCGAAGGCTTCTGGGGGGAGGAGGAGGGCGGGGCCCTCCGGGAACTTGGAGTCGCGGAGGGCTATGCGGGCGGGGGTGGGGGTGGGGGTGAGGTAGGCGACTTCGACACAGGTGCCGCCGGTTTCGTCGCTGTAGGACGACTTGAACCAGGCCCCGTCGGGAGCATTGCGGTGTGTACTCATGGCTGTTCCAACTCTCGTGCTGCTCGCTTCAGGAATTCGGGGGTTTCCCTGGGACCGCCGGCTTCAGCTCGCATGGCATCGAACCGGCGCTTGTACGCCCAGATCTCCGTGTCTTTGTCAGTGACGCCGACCGCGCTGAAACCATCGACGCTCACCACGGTAGGCAGCGGTGCCGCGAACTCCATGAGCATGAAGTTCTGGCTGCACCGGTAGACCGGTTGACTCATCGGCAGGATCTGCACAGTGACATGCTCCAGCGCAGCCAGTTCCGCCAGGTGCGCGTACTGCTCCCGCATCACCTCCGGACCGCCGAACACCCGCCTGAGCACTGCTTCGTCGAGGATCGCGTGAACCTCGACCGGACTGTCACTTCGGGTGATGGCCTCCCTGCGGCGCATCCTGATCTCGACGTTCCGCTCGACAAACTCGGTCGTACGCTCGTCGATCGGCTTGGCGGCCTCAAACTGCGCCCGCGCATACCCCGACGTCTGGAACAGGCCGAACATGACATCCGGCTGATAGACCCTCAGGACCTTGGCGTCGCCTTCGAGACCCAGGCTGATATTGAACCCGGACGGCATGAAGGTGCGATACGGCGACCACCAGCCCCGGTTCAGCGAGTTCTTGTGGATGTCGAGCAGGAACTCCACGTCGTCCGGGTCGCCGACCCCGTACCGGTCCAGCAGTTCCTTGAGGTCCTGGACCTTGGGAAGGCTGGTCAGCCCCTTCTCCACACGGTGAAGCGTCGACTCCGAAACGCTGGTTCCTCTGACCGCTTGAGCCCTGGTCATCCCCTTGCCCGAGCCGTCGTCCTTCTCGACCTGCTCACGCAACCGCCGTAGCTCCTGGCCGAGTTGCATCCGCCGAATCGTCGGCCCCGTCTTCGCTGCCACCGTGTCCGTTCCTTTCGCGGCCAAGCAGGGCAACCGTACGACGATGCCTGCCAGTTGGCTCACCGTGCCCAGCAGATCACTGCCCGTGCCCACAGTGTGGCCGCACCAGCCCACCATACGCAGGCACTTCCTCACTTCCAGGCATATACCACTTCACGTGGGATTCCCTCGTTCGATTGCGTCGCTGCCTGAGCGGAGGAACCGTAATTCCCATGACCCCTCCTCCACACAGCGCCCCCTTCCTCGTAGGTGACCGAGTCCGCGGCACCACCTACGTCCCGCCCGACCTCCGCAAACGCGAGGCACCCGAACCCTTCGAGGGCGTCGTCGTGCAGGTCGGCTCGGGGTACCCGAAGGTCGACGCCGAGGGTGACTTCCTCTGGGTGCGGCTCGCCGACTGCACCGAGCGTCAGTCCCTCGTGGCCGACACGGAGCCGAACCCGTGACCGGCGTCGAGACTGACCCCCGCTGCGACATCTGCAAGGTCGGCCGTGCCCCGTTCCTGCGTTACGGCACCCTCGAGAACACCGGCCGCATGTGCTCGGAGTGCCTGCACCGGACCCGACTGTGCGCCATCTGCCAACAGCCCACCAGCAACCCGCTGGTCGCACTCCCCACGGTCGACCAGGGGACGGGGCCGGGCCGGACCTCGTACGCATGTCTGGACTGCACGGACCGGAAGGTCATGGGAACGTGACTGCCATGGCCGAGCGCACGCCCGAGATGTCGGTGAACGAGTTCGAGACGATCGCCTCCGCCGCTCCCGAGACCGTGACGTTGGAGTTCCTCGGAGGACGCATCGGCGTCAAGAGAGCACCGGACGGGGACCGCAGCACCATCGTCGCCTGGCTGGCCCGGCGCTTTATGCGGTCCAGGCCCGACCTGGACCTGTACACGGGCCGGGGGCTCCGGGTGAAGACGTACGGGGAGGGCAGGGCGAAACCGGATGCGGTACTGGCACCCGAGGCGCACTTCGCGGGACACGGTGAGTGGGCCGACCCGGACGGGGCTCTGATGGTCGTCGAGGTCACCTCGTACGACTCCGACACCGACCGGCGGGATCGGCACGAGAAGCCGGCCGCGTACGGCCAGTCCGGCATCCCCCTGTACCTCCTGATCGACCGGGACTCCTGCACCCTCGCGGTGCACAGCTCTCCGGACCGGAAGGTCGGCGGCTACCGCGACATCCGCACGGCGAAGTTCGGCGAGAAGGTGCTCCTCCCCGACCCCATCGGCATCGAGCTCGACACGGAGATCCGCAAGAACTACGTGCGGTGAGCCGAAGAGGTCCCGCCCGAGCCCGGACGGGACCTCAACCTCGTACAGCCGAAGGCGACTGGGGAACTGGGCGACTACGCCAGCAGCGCCGGGATCGTCGCCTCGTGCGCTTCGCGCAGTTCCGCCAGCGTCAGGGTGAACTCGCCCTGGAGCTCGATCGAGTCGCCGTCGACGACGCCGATCCGCGTCACCGGCAGACCCCTCGCCCCGCACATGTCGTTGAACCGCAGCTCCTCCGAGCGCGGAACCGCGACCACCGCACGGCCCGCCGACTCCGAGAACAGGAGGGTGAAGGCGTCGAGCCCGTCCGGTACGACCAGACGCGCGCCCTTCCCGCCCTGCAGCGCCGACTCGACGACCGCCTGGATCAGGCCGCCGTCGGACAGGTCGTGCGCGGAGTCGATCATGCCGTCGCGGGAGGCGGAGATCAGGATCTCGGCCAGGAGACGCTCCCGCTCCAGGTCGACCTTGGGCGGCAGGCCACCCAGGTGGTCGTGCACGACCTGCGACCACGCCGAGCCGCTGAACTCCTCGCGCGTGTCCCCGAGGAGGTACACCAGCTGCCCCTCCTCCTGGAACGCGACCGGCGTGCGTCGTGCCACGTCGTCGATTACGCCCAGGACCGCCACTACCGGCGTCGGGTGGATGGCGACGTCGCCGGTCTGGTTGTAGAGGGAGACGTTGCCGCCGGTCACCGGGGTGCCCAACTGCTGGCAGGCGTCCGCGAGTCCGCGTACCGCCTCCGCGAACTGCCACATCACCGCCGGGTCTTCGGGCGAACCGAAGTTCAGGCAGTCCGAGACGGCCAGGGGCTTCGCACCCGTCGTCGCCACGTTCCGGTACGCCTCCGACAGTGCCAACTGCGCGCCCGCGTACGGGTCGAGCTTGGCGAAGCGACCGTTGCCGTCCGTCGCGATGGCGACACCGAGGCCGGTCGTCTCGTCGATGCGGATCATCCCGGAGTCCTCGGGCTGCGCCAACACCGTGTTGCCCTGCACGAAGTGGTCGTACTGAGAGGTGATCCAGGACTTCGAGGCCTGGTTGGGGGAGGAGACCAGCGCCACGACCTGCGCCTTCAGCTCCTCCGAAGTCCCCGGCCGCGCAAGCTTGTTGGCGTCGTCCGCCTGGAGGGCGTCCTGCCAGTCCGGGCGGGCGTACGGGCGCTCGTAGACCGGGCCGTCGTGCGCGACCGTACGCGGGTCGACGTCGACGATCTTGCCGCCGTGCCAGAAGATCTCCAGCCGGTCGCCGTCGGTGACCTCACCGATCACCGTGGCGATGACGTCCCACTTGTCGCAGATGGCCAGGAACCGGTCGACCTTCTCCGGCTCGACCACCGCGCACATGCGTTCCTGCGACTCGCTCATGAGGATTTCCTCGGGAGAGAGTGTGGAGTCGCGAAGGGGTACGTCGTCCAGGGTGACGCGCATGCCACCCGAGCCGTTCGACGCCAGCTCGGACGTCGCGCAGGACAGGCCCGCCGCGCCCAGGTCCTGGATGCCGACGACCAGCTTCTCCTTGAACGCCTCCAGGGTGCACTCGATCAGGAGCTTCTCCTGGAAGGGGTCACCCACCTGCACCGCCGGGCGCTTCGACGGCTTCGCGTCGTCGAAGGTCTCGGAGGCGAGGATCGAGGCTCCGCCGATGCCGTCGCCACCCGTACGGGCCCCGTACAGGATGACCTTGTTGCCCGGGCCCGACGCCTTCGCCAGGTGGATGTCCTCGTGCCGCATCACACCGATCGCACCGGCGTTGACCAGCGGGTTCCCCTGGTAGCAGGCGTCGAAGACGACCTCGCCGCCGATGTTCGGCAGGCCCAGACAGTTGCCGTAGCCGCCGATGCCGGCGACGACGCCCGGCAGGACGCGCTTGGTGTCCGGGTGGTCCGCCGCACCGAAACGGAGCGGGTCCACGACCGCGACCGGGCGGGCGCCCATCGCGATGATGTCGCGCACGATGCCGCCGACGCCCGTGGCCGCGCCCTGGTAGGGCTCGACGTAGGACGGGTGGTTGTGCGACTCGACCTTGAAGGTGACCGCGTAGCCCTGGCCGACGTCGACCACGCCCGCGTTCTCGCCGATGCCCACGAGCAGCGCGTCGCTCTGCGGGGCCTTCTCGCCGAACTGGCGCAGGTGCACCTTCGACGACTTGTAGCTGCAGTGCTCGGACCACATGACCGAGTACATGGCCAGCTCGGCACCGGTCGGGCGGCGGCCGAGGATCTCGACGACCTTCTCGTACTCGTCCTTCTTCAGGCCGAGTTCGGCCCAGGGCAGCTCGACGTCGGGGGTCTCGGCCGCGTGCTCGACCGTGTCCAGAGGCGTCCGGCTCATGCGTTGACCAGCTTCTTGAGGATCGAGGTGAAGAAGGGAAGGCCGTCGGTACGGCCACTGCCGACCAGCGGTTCCACCGCGTGCTCCGGGTGCGGCATGAGGCCCACGACGTTCCCGGCGGCGTTGGTGATGCCGGCGATGTCGCGAAGCGAGCCGTTGGGGTTGAAGTCCCGGTACCGGAACACGACCCGGCCCTCCGCCTCCAGCTCGTCGAGCGTGTGCTCGTCGGCGACGTACCGGCCGTCCATGTTCTTCAGCGGGATGTGGATCTCCTGGCCGGCCTCGTAGTCGACGGTCCAGGCCGTGTCCGCGTTCTCCACCCGCAGCTTCTGGTCGCGGCAGATGAAGTGGAGGTGGTTGTTGCCGAGCATCGCGCCCGGGAGAAGGTGCGCCTCGGTGAGAATCTGGAAGCCGTTGCAGATGCCGAGGACCGGCATGCCCGATTTCGCCTGCTCGATGACCGACTCCATCACCGGCGAGAAACGGGAGATGGCACCCGCGCGCAGATAGTCGCCGTACGAGAATCCGCCGGGCAGAACCACCGCGTCGACCTGCTTCAGGTCCTTGTCCTTGTGCCAGAGAGCTACCGGCTCGGCACCCGCGAGGCGGATCGCGCGCTGGGTGTCCCGGTCGTCCAGGGAACCCGGAAAGGTGACGACTCCAATACGAGCAGTCACTTCTCTTCCCCCACCATCTCCTCCACCTTCACGGTGAAGTCCTCGATCACGGTGTTGGCGAGGAAGGATTCCGCAAGATCATGGATGCGGGCGAGCGCGGCGTCGTCCACCGGTCCGTCAACTTCCAGTTCGAATCGCTTTCCCTGACGTACGTCGGAGACACCCTCGAAACCGAGACGCGGCAGTGCACGCTGCACCGCCTGGCCCTGGGGGTCGAGGATCTCCGGCTTGAGCATGACGTCGACTACGACGCGTGCCACTGGCACTCCCGGTGTTGTGGTGCTGATCAAGGTTCCTGGCGAGGTTCCTACAGGTGGCTTCAGACTACCCGTACAAAATTTCTACGCGGGTAGATTCGTAGGAATCTACGGAAACCCTGGAGGGCGGCATCACGATCCGGTATCGGACCGGTGCCATCCCGAAAAATTCTGGGAAAGATCCGGGTTCGCATCCAGGATGTCTATTGCGGGGGAGACACGCGGACAGATTTAGTCGGTCTTCCCATTGCAATGCCGGGCACTGTACAAAGGAAAAGGCATTAGCCGATACTTTGCCCAATAACAGTCGGACAACCAGTCGGACAACCGAGATCTCCCGACACCTCCCGACGTCTTCGCACGTCGCGGTCAAGGTGTCGCACGAAGGGACCGATATTCGTGGCTCAGCGTGTCGTGGTCACACTCTCAGACGACATCGACGGCTCGGAAGCGGCGGAAACCATCGCCTTCGGACTCGACGGCAAGTCGTACGAGATCGACCTGAATCAAACCAATGCCAAGAAACTGCGTAAGGCCCTGGAGCCGTACGTGGAGGCCGGCCGCAAGCGGTCGCGCTCCGGCAAGGCGTACAAGCAGACGGAGGTCGCCCCCGACCCCTCGGCGGTGCGGGCCTGGGCCCTCGCCAACAAGTTCGACGTACCGAGCCGCGGGCGCATCCCCAAGAAGGTGTACGAGGCCTTCACCGCCGCCCAGTAGCCGCCCGGCAGCGGCTGAGCACTACCCCCGCAGTCCCCCAGGAGCCCCTCGGCGCAACCGACTTGCGTTGCCCCCCTGCTGATCAGCTACAGTTCGGAGCACGCCGAGGGGCGAGGCCGAAAGGCCCGGCTCACGGAGGCTTGCGGGTGTAGTTCAGTAGTAGAACATCCCCCTTCCAGGGGGAAGGCGCAGTGTGCAATTCCTGTCACCCGCTCTGCAGCGCCGTCCTGACCACTGTCGTGGATCAGGTAGGCTGGTGCTCGCGCCAGTCGGTGAAAGCCGACTGGAGGCAATGCGGACGTAGCTCAGTTGGTAGAGCGCAACCTTGCCAAGGTTGAGGTCGCCAGTTCGAACCTGGTCGTCCGCTCCAGATCAAGGCCCCGGTCCATTGGACCGGGGCCTTCTTCGTGTTGGCCTTTCACGGGCATCACGGGTTCGGCTGCTACGGGCGTCTGACATTTGTCATGTGCGGTGATGACACCACGCACTGCTCTCCCCGCCTCCCCGCCGGGATGCTGAAGGCATGGAAACCAACGAACACGAACACGTGATTGAGGTCACTGACCTGCGGCGTGTGTACGGGGGCGGGTTCGAGGCGGTGCGCGGGGTGTCGTTCTCCGTGGGCCGCGGGGAGATCTTCGCCCTGCTGGGCACGAACGGCGCGGGCAAGACGTCGACCGTCGAGCTGCTGGAGGGACTGGCGCCGCCGGCCGGGGGGCGTGTGCGGGTGCTGGGCCATGATCCGTACACCGAGCGGGCCCTCGTACGGCCTCGCACCGGCGTGATGCTCCAGGAGGGCGGCTTCCCGTCCGAGCTGACCGTCGGCGAGACCGCGCGGATGTGGGCCGGGTGCACGAGCGGGGCGCGGCCCGAGGCTGAGGCGCTCGCGCTCGTCGGGCTGGAGCGGCGGACCGACGTACGCGTGAAGCAGCTGTCCGGGGGTGAGCGGCGGCGCCTCGACCTCGCGCTCGCGCTCCTCGGCAACCCCGAGGTGCTGTTCCTCGACGAACCGACGACCGGTCTCGACGCCGAAGGGCGCCGCGACACCTGGGAGTTGGTACGGGAACTGCGCGCCGGCGGTACGACCGTCCTGCTCACCACGCACTACCTGGAGGAGGCCGAGGATCTCGCCGACCGGCTCGCCATCCTCCACGAGGGGCGCATCGCCGCCGCCGGTACGCCCGCCGAGGTGACCGCCTCGCAGCCGTCCCGGATCTCCTTCGAGCTGCCCGCCGGGTACTTCGTGGGCGACCTGCCGCCGCTCGGCCCGCTCGGCGTGAGCGGGTACGAGGAGGAGGGGCGGGTCGTACGGCTGCGCACGCATGAACTCCAGCGCGCGGCAACGCGGTTGCTGGTGTGGGCCGAGGGGGCCGGGGTCACGCTGCGGGGGCTGGACGTGCGGTCGGCCTCGCTGGAGGAGGCGTTTCTGCGGATCGCCCGGGAGGCGTCCGGCAGGGGCAGGTCAGACGTCGAGAGTTCATCCGTTGGCGCAGAGGAGCGTGTCGCATGAGCATGGTCGCCGGTATCGGTCGTACGACTCCCGCCGGGCGGATGCGGGCCCTGGCCCGGGCGGAGTTGACGTTGTTCCTGCGCAACAAGGGGACCCTCGTCGCTGCCCTGTTCGTGCCGCTGGTGCTGCCGTTCAGTGTGCGGTCCGCCATGTCCGAGACGGACCTGAAGGACGTCGGACTCAATCTCGGGACGCTCATCCTGCCCGCCTCCGTCGGCTTCTCACTGCTCTTCGCCGTGTACGCGGCCCTCGTGGGCGTCTTCGTCGCCCGGCGCGAGGAACTCGTCCTCAAGCGGCTGCGCACCGGTGAGCTGCGCGACGTCGAGATACTCACCGGGTCGGCGCTCCCGGCGGTCGCGACAGGCCTCGTTCAGTGCCTGCTGCTGGCCGTCGGCTGCAGCGTCCTGCTCGATCTCGATGCGCCGCCGGCGCCCCAACTCGCGGTCATCGGGCTACTGTTGGGCCTGCTGACGGCCGCGGCGCTGGCCGCTCTCACCGCCAGCTTCAGCCGGACCACCGAGAGCGCGCAGGTCACCTCGCTGCCGCTGATGCTGCTCTCGTTCATCGGCTCCGGGATCACCGTCCCGCTGGAGTTCCTGCCTGACCGGCTCGCCTCGTTCTGCGAGCTGCTTCCGCTGACGCCCGCGATCACCCTCGTACGCGGCGCCTGGACCGGCGACCTCTCGACACACGACGTCCTGGGCGCCGTACTGACCGGCCTGGCCTGGACCGTCCTGTCGGTGTTTGCTGTACGACGGTGGTTCCGCTGGGAACCGCGGCGGTAGTGGACGGGGGATCAGGAAAATGCGCAGGCCCGGGAGCTGGTGGGGGCGCAAGAGCACACCGGCGAAGGTGGAGACGTACACGCGCTGGTCGTTTCATCTGTTCCCCTTCGTCGAGGTGACCGCGATCGGACTGCCCGTCCTCGGTCAGGTTCGGGGGCGACTCGCGCTCTGGCTGTTCCTGCTGGTGTGCGCGCACTCCGTGCTCTGCGCGGTCACCGCGTCCCGGGCGCTGGACTGGATCCGGGGGACCCGGGAACAGCCGCTGCGGCTGCCGGCCGTACTCGGCGCCGTCACGGCGGCGATCGGGGTCGCGGCTCTCGTCCTGGCCACCCACGGGCCGGGCGGCGAGGGCACGAAGACCGCCGCCGGCGCCCTGTTCGGCGGGGTGGTCTCCTTCGGCGTCGGCACCCTCACCCTCGGCCTGCGCAGCAGACTGCGGATGCTGTGGCTGGTGGGCGGGCTGGCCGGGGGCTCGGTCGCCGTGGCCCTCCCGCTGGGCCTCCCCGTGGCCGTGTCCCTCGGCACGGGGCTGGCCGTACTGCTCGGCGCCGGGTTCATCACGCTCACCTACGCCTTCTCCGTCTGGCTGCTCAGAGCGGTGTACGAACTCGACGAGGCCCGCGAGACCAGGGCCCGGCTCGCCGTCGCCGAGGAGCGGCTGCGGTTCGGCCGCGATCTGCACGACGTGATGGGACGGAACCTGGCGGTGATCGCCCTCAAGAGCGAACTGGCCGTGCAGCTCGCCCGGCGCGAACGGCCCGAGGCCGTCGACCAGATGATCGAGGTGCAGCGGATCGCGCGCGAGTCGCAGCGGGAGGTACGGGATGTCGTACGGGGGTACCGCGAGGCCGACCTCGGTGCGGAACTCCTGGGCGCGCAAGGGGTGTTGACCGCTGCGGGGATCGCGTGCGAGGTGACCGGCGAAGCGGCCGGGCTGCCGGGCGAGGTGCAGTCGGCGCTCGGGTGGGTGGTCCGGGAGGCGACGACCAACGTGCTGCGGCACGGGGATGCGGGGTGGTGCGGGGTGAGGGTCCGGGTCGGTGACGGGCGGGTCGTGCTGACCGTGGAGAACGACGGGGTCCGGCAGGAGGCCGCCGAGGGCTCGTCGGGGACGGGGTCAGGGCTGGTCGGGCTGCGCGAGCGGCTGACGGCCGTGGACGGGCGCCTGGAGGCGGGGGTCGTGGGCGAGCGGGAGGAGCGCTTCCGGGTGGTCGCGACGGTGCCGCTGCCTGCGGGGTCGGGGCTGCGGTCGGGGCCGGAGACCGGTGCAGGGGTCGTTGTGAGTGAGGTGGCCCCTTGAGCGGGGTGCGGCTGCTGCTCGCCGACGACGAGCACCTCATCCGGGGGGCGCTGGCCGCGCTGCTCGGGCTGGAGGACGATCTCGTGGTTGTCGCCGAGGCCGCCACCGGGCCCGAGGCGCTGGCCATGGCCCGGGCGCACCGGCCCGACGTGGCGGTGCTCGACCTGGAGATGCCGGGCGCGGACGGTGTGAAGGTCGCCACATCGCTGCGGGCCGAACTGCCGGAGTGCCGGGTACTCATCGTGACCAGTCACGGCCGGCCCGGGCATCTGAAGCGGGCGCTTGAGGCAGGTGTGCGCGGGTTCGTCCCCAAGACGGTCAGTGCCCAGCGGCTCGCCGAGATCATCCGTACCGTGCACGCCGGAAACCGTTACGTCGACCCCGAGTTGGCCGCCGACGCGATCTCCGCCGGCGACTCGCCGCTGACCCCGCGCGAGGCCGAGGTGCTCGAACTCGCCGCCGACGGCGCGCCGGTCGCGGAGATCGCGGAACGGGCCGCGCTGTCACAGGGGACCGTACGCAACTACCTGTCGTCGGCCGTCTCGAAACTCGGGGCGGAGAACCGGCATGCGGCGGTACGGCTCGCGCGGCTTCGGGGTTGGGTATAGTTGCTCTCGCGCCACGGCACGTACAACACGTACGGGACGCGATGCGGACGTAGCTCAGTTGGTAGAGCGCAACCTTGCCAAGGTTGAGGTCGCCAGTTCGAACCTGGTCGTCCGCTCCAGATCAAGCCCCCCGGCTTCGGCCGGGGGGCTTTGTCGTGCGTCAACGCCGTGCGCTATGACCAGCTCAGGCCCGTCAGGCGCTCGTACGCCTCGATGTACTTCGCGCGGGTCGCGTCCGTGACGTGCTGCGGGAGCGGCGGCGGAGGCTGCTCGTCGGCACGGACCCAGCCGGACTCCGAGGACGTGAGCCAGTCCCGTACGAACTGCTTGTCGAACGAGGGCTGCGCGTGGCCCGGCTCCCACTGGTCGGCCGGCCAGAAGCGGGACGAGTCCGGGGTGAGGACCTCGTCGGCGAGGATCAGGGTCTCGCCGGCTGCCGTGCTCTCGTAGCCGAACTCGAACTTCGTGTCCGCCAGGATGATGCCCCGGCCGCGGGCGATGTCCCGGGCGCGGGAGTAGACGGCCAGGGTCGCCTGGCGGAGCTGGGCGGCGGACTCCGCGCCGACCTGGCGGGCGACCTCCTCGTACGACACGTTCTCGTCGTGCTCGCCGACCGCGGCCTTCGTGGCCGGAGTGAAGATCGGGGCGGGGAGCTCGGAGCCGTCGGTGAGACCCTCGGGGAGGGCCAGGCCGCAGACCGTACGGGACTCGTTGTACTCGGTGAGGCCGGAGCCGGTGAGGTAGCCGCGGGCCACGCACTCCACCGGCATCATGCGCAGGGACTTGCAGATCAGGGTGCGGCCCGCCCAGTCGGCGGGGGCGCCCGGCGGGAGTTCGGTGCTCAGGACGTGGTTGGGGGCCAGGTCGGCGAGCTGGTCGAACCACCAGAGCGAGAGCTGGGTGAGGACGCGGCCCTTGTCGGGGATCTCCGTCCGCAGCACCCAGTCGAAGGCGGAGATGCGGTCGCTGGCGACCATCACGAGGTCGCCCGCCTCGTTCTGGTACAGGTCGCGCACCTTGCCGGTGTGCAGATGCACCAGACCCGGAACCTGAAGCGGCTCGGGCTTTTCTACGAATCCGGACACGGTTCCTCCCCGTGGTGATGACCAAGTGGCTCGATTCTCCCGTATGCGGAGCACTCGTTTTCGCCGGGGGCAGGAAGAGGGCAGCGAGAAAGGCCGCTCAGTCCCGTTTGCAGATGCGGTCCAGTAGGTTCGCGGTCGCCCGCTGGACCCTGGCATCCACATGGCCGGGGCGGTCCAGGGAGGGGGACCAGGCGAACGTTCCGGACGCGAAGACCAGGGCGCCGGACGGGGACCGGTAGAGGGAGGTCTCCTGGTGGCGGAGGGCGCCCTCGCTGTCGGCGTACGGGGAGTGGGCAAGGAGGATGCGGTCGTCGTGCTCGGGGAGCTGGGTGCGCGGGTAGTAGCGGTCGGCCTCGCCGGCCACCATGCCGTCGATCTCGTCGCCGTCGTGGGCGCCGGTCGCCTCCCAGATCCAGTGGTCGGCGTTGCGGACGACCAGGGGGGTGGGCTCGGGGACCCGGCCCGCGTACTGGATGCCGATCAACTGCTGCTCGGGGCGGTCGATTTCGCGCCACAGGGCCGGTTTTCCGGGGCCGCGGCGCTTCCGGCAGGTGAGGAGGCGGTCCGGGACACCGGACGGGGACGGGGCCAGCTCCACCTGCCAGTACATGGTGTTGGCGGAGAGGAAGACGAGGGACGTGCCGCACTCGCGGGCGAGTTCGGTGGTGCGGCGCATCGCCGTGGACCAGTACTCGTCGTGGCCCGGGAAGACCAGGCCCCGGTAGCGGGTGGGGTCGACGCGGCCGGCGTGCAGGTCGCGGGAGTCCGCGTAGGCGACGTCGTAGCCGTAGCGCTCGGCGAAGCGGATGAAGTCGTAGGCGTGGCCCACATGGAGGGGGAGGCCGGCGCCGGCGTACGGGCGGTCGAAGGAGACGGTGGTCGCGGCGTCGGCCTCGCCGAGGAGCCGGCCGCGCTCGTCCCACGCGTGGTAGAGACTCGCGCCGGTGCGGCCGTCCTCCGGGTAGAGGTTGTACGCCTGCCAGGTGATGTCCGGCAGGAGGAGGAGCAGGTCCGCCGGATGGTTGTCGCGGACCGTGAAGGGGATGTGGGAGCGGTAGCCGTCGACGGTGGTGAGGACGGCGACGTACGCCCCCACGTTCCAGTACGACGGGATCTGCAGCCGCCAGGACAGCCACCAGTGGTGGCAGGAGACCGTGCGGTCGGCGGTGAGCGGCGCGGGCTGGACGATGCCGGAGAGGCGGGGGCTGGTGGTGATCTTCGCGGCGCCGTCACCGCCGTAGTGGCCGATGCGGTAGATGTCCACGGCGAACTCCTGCGGCGGGTCGACCGTGATGTGGAAGTCGATGGCCTCGCCGGGGGAGGCGGGGCCGGTGGAGACGAACCCCTTGATCTGACAGTGCACGTCGTCGGCGGCGCGGGGGCCGCCGGTGGTGGGGGGTGAGGTGCGGGAGGAGCGGGGCGCGGGGATTCTGGTGTTCCTCTGGCGTGTGGTGGCGGTGGGGGTGGCGGTGGCGCTCGGGTCTAAGGGGTCCACGTACCAGGGGACGACGTGGCCGGTGTCGTCGAAGTAGGTCTCGCTGCCTCGGAGCCAGGGAACGGGGCCCAGGCCGAAGGGGTCCGTGACGGCGTGCGCGAGTGCTCCGGACTCCCAGCGGCGGATCGGCTGCGGACCCATGACGTTCCCCTCCCTGGCTCCCCCGTCAGCTGTCTTATGTCCCGTGCGATTGCCATGCGCGTGTTCGGTCCCAGCACATCACATTACGCGCGCACTCCGTCACCATTCGTCGCGAATTGACCAGAAGCGGAAGAGAGGGTTCCGACCGGTTTCTCGCCCCCGCGCCCCTGAACCCCCGCCTCACACCAGGCGTACGGGCTTCTCCGGGCGTACGCCTGTCTTGCGGAGCCACGCGTCCAAGGGGGCCGGGTCGCCCGTTGCTATGAGCGTCAGGACCTTCGGGCCCAGGTCGGCCGCCCGTTCGCCGTTCAGGAGGAGCGAAGGGCCGTCGAGCCAGTCCAGCCCGGGCGCCGCTCCCGCCGTGTCCATCGCCGCACAGCACACCATCGCCGTGACGTGATCGGCGAGCAGCTCGCGACCCGTGCGCGGCGGCTGCAACGGGAACAGTGGCAGCGAGCCCTCGTCCCAGAGTGCCGTGTCCGGGCCCTGGCCGGTCAGCCCCGCCGGGACCTGCCGCCCGCTCACCGGCGCCGCCGCCTCCTCCTCGCGGGCGACCTCCGCGCTGAGCCCGGCGGCGAGAGCCTCACCGCGCTCGCTTCCCACCCGCTCGTCGTCCCCGTCCCCATTCCCGTCCGCGTACCTGTACTCGCCCTTCGCCGTCTCTGCGGGCGTTGCCGCCGTCGTCGCCTCTGCGGGGGGCTGGGGCGTCGTGAGGTGGTTCAGCACGCGGGACAGGGTCGGGGCGTCGGGGTTCTGGCGTGCGGGGGCGGAGGCGCGGTGGACGCCCCGTGCGTCCAGACCGTCCAGGACCCGGTGCAGGCGGGCCGCGTCCGTACGCCACTTACGGTCGACCACCTCCTCCGGGTACTCCTGCCAGTCCACCGGCGCCCAGTCCGGGCCGGGCTCGGCGGGGCCGCCGTGGAAGAGGCGGGCGGCCAGCAGTGAGGCCGCCTCGTCGACCAGGCCGGGTTCTTCGAGGAGGTCGCAGGCCGGGCGTTCGCCCAGCCGGGACGTGAAGCCCTCGGCCAGCCGGTCGCGGCGGGACAGCTCCGTGAGCGCCGCGACGACGCCCGCGTCCAGCCGGGCCGGCCAGCGGCCCATCCGCCAGGCGGGCAGCGCGACCCGGGTCAGCAGCCTGTCCCAGCCCGCGTACGCCAGGCCGACCTGCTCCTGCGCGACGATCCGCAGTCCGTAGTCCACGGCCTGTGCACGCTCGGCGGCGGCCGACGCGACCCCGCGCTCCATCTCGGCCGCGTGCACCCGGCAGTTGCGCAGCAGCAGCCTCGCCACCCAGCCGACGCCCGCGAGCGCCGCACCGGACACGGGGTTGCGCCGGTGCGCCGCGGTCACGGCAACCGCCGCGTCCAGACCCCGTACGAAGCGCCGCGCCGCCGCGATGTCCGGGTGCGCCGACGGTCCCGTACCGGCGACGACCGGGGCGAGGACCGCGCGCAGCTCGGCGACGCGCATCCACCACAGGAAGGGCGAACCGATGACCAGGACGGGCGAGGCCGTCGCCGCCGCACGCCTGCGCTGCCCCTGGAAGACCGGGCGCAGACCTCGTACACCCGATATCTCGTCCCGGCCCTCCGGCGGGGGCGGGGCGTTGGCGGGGTGGGTGCGGTCCTCCAGCCAGCTGTCGCAGTCCGGGGTGAGCGCTATCGCGGAGGGGGCGGGGACGCCGAGGCGGTCGGCCAGGTCGCGCACCAGGTGGTAGAGGTCCAGGGCCGATTCCTCGGCGATCGGGACGGTGGGGCTCATGGCCGGGCGGGCGCGGGCGACGACCAGGGCGACGACGGCCGCGGCGAGGAGTACGACCAGCGCGGCGGCGCCGGTGATCCAGCGGGCGAGGTCCCAGCCGCCACCCACCAGGTGATCGGTGGAGCCACCGGCCAGCAGCACGACGGCGACGGCCGCGGGCAGCAGGGCGACGGCCAGGGCCCTGCTGCGGATGCGCAGCACGGCGAGGGCCCGGGAACGCGCGACCTGCGCGCCCGCCTCCACACCCATACCGGTCACGACCGGATGTCACCCCCTACCTTTTCCGCTCTCACCTGACGTTGCTCACTCCCCCACTGTGGCACCCGCCACTGACAACGCAATGCCGGTGGGCCAAGTGCCGGAACGCTTGCGCCGCACCATAGTTGGGGGCCCGGCCCTCGTCAGCCGGATGGGGGATCGGTCACCCGATGGAATGGCTCTGGGGAGAGGTGGATGACACACAGCGACGACGAAGTGGCAGTTGGGAGGGGTTCGAGAGGCCTCCAGACACCTCGGAAAGACTCTCGGGCCCCGCATCCTTAGACGGCTGCGGGGCCCGAGAGGTTCATCGACGTGTGTCGGTACTACTGGTGTGCCGGTACGACTGACCGGTGTGCCGGTACGACTGGTATGTCTGTACTACTCCCCTGCCGCCGCCTTCGCCGCGATGTCCGTGCGGTGCTGCGAGCCGTCCAGGTGGATGCGGCCGAGGGCGCTGTACGCGCGGTCGCGGGCCTCGCTCAGGTTCTTGCCGGTCGCCGTCACGGAGAGCACCCGGCCGCCCGCGCTGACGACCGCGTCACCGTCGTGCTTCGTCCCTGCGTGCAGGACGTACGCGTGCGGGGCGTCCTCGGCGGCCACGTCCGCGAGGCCGGTGATCGGGTCGCCGGTGCGCGGAGTGCCGGGGTAGTTGTGCGAGGCGATGACCACGGTGACCGCCGCGTCGTCGCTCCAGCGCAGCGGCTCCAGGTCGGCGAGGGTGCCGTTGGCCGCCGCGAGCAGGATGCCCGCCAGCGGGGTCCTCAGCCGGGCCAGGACCACCTGGGTCTCCGGGTCGCCGAAGCGGGCGTTGAACTCGATCACGCGGACGCCGCGCGAGGTGATCGCGAGGCCCGCGTAGAGGAGGCCGGAGAAGGGGGTGCCGCGGCGGCGCAGTTCGTCGACCGTCGGCTGCAGGACCGTCTGGAGGACCTCCTCGACCAGCTTCGGGTCGGCCCAGGGGAGCGGTGAGTAGGCGCCCATACCGCCCGTGTTCGGGCCCTCGTCGTCGTCCAGCGCGCGCTTGAAGTCCTGGGCGGGCTGGAGCGGGACGACCGTCACGCCGTCGGTGATCGCGAAGAGGGAGACCTCGGGGCCGTCGAGGAACTCCTCGATGACGACGCGTTCGCAGGAGTTCGCGTGCGCGGCGGCCTCGGCGAGGTCGGCGGTGACCACCACGCCCTTGCCGGCCGCGAGTCCGTCGTCCTTCACGACGTACGGAGCGCCGAAGGCGTCGAGCGCCTCGTCGACCTGCTCCGGCGTCGTACAGACGTATGAGCGGGCCGTGGGGACGCCGGCTCCCGCCATGATGTCCTTCGCGAAGGCCTTGGAGCCCTCCAGCTGCGCGGCTTCCCCGGAGGGGCCGAAGACCGGGATGCCCGCCTCGCGCACGGCGTCGGCGACCCCGGCGACGAGCGGCGCCTCCGGCCCTACGACGACCAGGTCGGCGCCCAGCTCAAGGGCCAGCGCCGCTACGGCCTTGCCGTCGAGGGGGTCGACCTGGCGCAGCTCGGCGACCTCGGCGATGCCTGCGTTGCCGGGGGCGCAGTACAGCGCGGTGACGTCGGGGTCGAGGGACAGGGAGCGGCACAGGGCGTGTTCGCGGGCGCCGTTACCGATGAGGAGGACCTTCACGGGGGTCAGCTTAGTGGTCGGGGTGGGGAATGCCTGCCGGTGCTGGTGCGGGCCTCGCCGAGGGCTTGTCCTCAAGCCTCCCCAGAGGAGGACCCCCGGACGGGCTGGATGCGCTCCCCTCGCCTAGTCGTTGTTCGAGACCTCCTCCACCACCGTCGCCCCCAGCTCACGCACGATCAGTTCGTGGCCGGAGAGGGCCGACTCGTCGAGGTCGAGGTCGTCGTCCTCGGCGGTGTCGTCCTCGGGGGCGACGTGCGGGGGTTCCGGGGCCGAGCGCTGCGGTACCGGGGCGGAGGCCTGGGGACGGGGGGCGCCCGATGCCGACGCGGGCGCGGACGTGGGCGCTGGTGCCGGGGGCGCTGCCTGCTGGTGGGAGGCCGACGTCGATGCGCCACCGCCGTAGCCACCACCTCCTCCAGCTCCACCGCCGCCTCCGTAACCACCGGAGGTACCGCCTCCGCCGTAGCCACTGGTCGCCGGGGCCGCCGGGCCGCCGCCCGTCGGGTCGACGACCGCCTCGATCCTCCACTGGACGTTGAACTGTTCCGCCAGCGCCTGCTTCAGTACTTCCTCGCTGCCGCTGCTGGAGAAGTTGTCCCGCGCGCCCGCGTTCATGAAGCCCAGCTGGAGCGTGGTGCCGTCGAAGCCGCTGACCTGGGCGTTCTGGCTGAGCAGGATCCAGGTGAACCGGCGGCGGTTCTTCACCGACTCCAGGATGTTGGGCCAGAGCATGCGGGGATCGAGGCCGCCGGGCACGGGGGCGCCGGCCTGCGCGGCGGGAGCCTGCGCCGGTGCCTGGGGCTGAGCCTGGGAGTAGGCCGCCGCCGGAGCAGGTGCGGCGGGCGCTGGGGTGGGGCCGGCGGCCGGGGGCTGGCCGCTGCCCGCAGGTGAGGCCGTGGGCCAGCCACCGGGACGCCGGCCACTGCCCACGGTGGTCGCGGTGGGCCAGGCGCCGGGAGCGGCCGGGGCGGAAGCCACCGGTGCCGGGGGCGGGGTCGGGGTCGGTGCCACCGGGGCCTGAGACTGGGGCTGTGGGTGCGGGGTGGGCGAGCCGGCCGCGGCCGCCGTACCGGGCAGGTCAGGCATACCCGGCGTATCCCCGCGCACGGCCGCCCGCGCCGCCACGACGCCGCCGCCCGCCGGAACCGGGGCCGCGGGACCGCCGGACGCCACGCCCTCGTGCGCACCGGGTCCCGGGACGTACCCCATGGCGATTCCGGCGCCGCCCATGCCCGCAGCGGGGCCGCCGGAGAAGTTGACGCCGCGCTCCAGCTTGTCGAGCCGGGCCATGACGGAGCGCTCGTCGCCGTACGCGGCGGGGAGCAGCACGCGCGCGCAGATGAGTTCCAGCTGGAGTCGGGGCGAGGTCGCGCCCCGCATCTCCGTGAGCCCGTCGTTGACGAGGTCGGCGGCGCGGCTGAGTTCGGCGGCGCCGAAGACACCGGCCTGGGCCTGCATACGCTCGATCACGTCCACCGGGGCGTCGATGAGCCCCTTCTCCGCCGCGTCCGGGACGGCGGCCAGGATCACCAGGTCGCGCAGCCGTTCGAGCAGGTCGGTGACGAAGCGGCGCGGGTCGTTGCCGCCCTCGATGATGCGGTCCACGACCTCGAAGGCCGCCGCTCCGTCCCCGGAGGCGAACGCCTCGACCACGGAGTCGAGCAGCGAGGCGTCGGTGTAGCCGAGCAGGGAGGTGGCCATGGCGTACGTCACGCCCTCGGCACCGGCGCCGGCCAGCAGCTGGTCCATGACGGACATCGAGTCTCGTACGGAACCCGCGCCGGACCGGACGACCAACGGGAGCACGCCGTCGGCGACCGGGATGTTCTCGTGTCCGCAGACCTCGGCGAGATACTCGCGGAGCGTGCCCGGCGGCACCAGCCGGAAGGGGTAGTGGTGGGTCCGGGAGCGGATCGTCCCGATGACCTTCTCGGGTTCCGTGGTGGCGAAGATGAACTTGAGGTGCTCCGGGGGCTCCTCGACGACCTTGAGCAGCGCGTTGAAACCGGCCGGCGTGACCATGTGGGCCTCGTCGATGATGTAGATCTTGTAGCGACTGCTCGCCGGCCCGAAGAAGGCCTTCTCCCGCAGGTCACGGGCGTCGTCCACACCACCGTGCGACGCCGCGTCGATCTCGATCACGTCGATCGACCCCGGCCCGTTGCGCGCCAGGTCCTGACAGGACTGGCACTCGCCACAGGGCGTCGGCGTCGGCCCCTTCTCGCAGTTCAGGCAGCGCGCCAGGATGCGCGCACTGGTCGTCTTGCCGCAGCCGCGCGGCCCGCTGAACAGGTACGCGTGATTGACCCGGTTGTTCCGCAGCGCCTGCTGCAGCGGGTCGGTTACATGCTCCTGCCCGATGACCTCGGCGAACGACTCCGGGCGATAGCGGCGGTACAGCGCAAGGGACGACACGCTTACGACGATATCGGGCCCCACTGACAGTCGACCCCGCCCGCCCGGCTCACCCCGTACGGGACACCGCCCCAACCAGCCTGCCCAGGCACACAGAAGACCCCCCACGCACCCGCCAGAGCCAACCTACCCTTGCTGCCTTCCGGCCCTGGGGGAGTTCAGTCAGATAGCGCCGCGTGAGGGGCTGAGGCCCAGCGTACCTGATCGCAGGGGGTCCGAACGAGTTCGCAAGCACCACCCACGGTCATGTAATGTTCGCGTCGGAGGATTCGCCTAGTGGCCTAGGGCGCACGCTTGGAAAGCGTGTTGGGGGCAACCCCTCACGAGTTCGAATCTCGTATCCTCCGCCAGTGCCTCACCGGGCACGATGTCGAAGGGCCCCACCGTTCGCGGTGGGGCCCTTCGACGGTTCTCAGGCCTCGTTGTCCTGCGTTTTGTCCACAGCGGAATAAAGGGGTCAGGCGGGTGGTGGCGACGCGGGGAGGTGGTGGTCGGCGGCCCAGGAGGCGAGTATGCGGAGCCGTTCGTGGGTGGGTGAGCCGGGTGCTGCGGTCCAGACGGTGAGGTGCTGGTCGGGGTCGGTGTTGGCGGTGAGGGTGTCCCAGTCGAGGACGAGTTCGCCGACGACGGGATGGTTGAGGGTCTTGGTGCCGACGGTGCGGGCGGCGACGTGGTGGTCTCCCCACCAGCGGGCGAACTGCTGGTCGCGCAGGGACAGTTCGCCGACCAGCTCGATCAGGCGGGGGTCCTCGGGGTATTTGGCCGCCTCCATGCGCAGCTGGGCCACGGAGATCTGCGCGGAGGCCTCCCAGTCGGCGTACAGGGTGCGCATGACGGGATCGGTGAACTGGATCCGGGGATAGTTGCGGTGCTTTTCCGGGATGCGGGAGAAGTCGGTGACCAGGGCTGCGGCCAGGGTGTTCCAGGCGAGGATGTCGCCGCGTCGGCCCTGCACGACGGCCGGGGTGGCGGTGAGGTCGTCCAGGACGCGTTGCAGCTGCGGCTGGACCTTCTGCCTGCTGGGCCGTCGGGTGCGGGTGGTGGTCTTGCCCGCGAGCTGGAAGAGGTAGCCGCGCTCGTCGTCGTCCAGGCGGAGCACCCGGGCGAGGACGTCCAGCACGGGCGCCGACGCCTGCATACGGCCCTGTTCGAGGCGGGTGTAGTAGTCGGTGCTGATGCTGGCGAGCTGGGCGACCTCCTCGCGACGCAGCCCGGCCACCCGGCGGGGCCTGTCCGTCTCCGGGAGGCCGACCGTGCGCGGGCTCAGCTCCGAACGGCGCTTCCTGAGGAATTCTCCCAGCTCGTTGAGGGGAGCGTTGCTGGTCATGCTTCCCAGGATGACACCGGTCGCACCTGGGAAAGGGGGGAGAGTTTACTCCCTGGATGTTCCCCCCGGGATGCGTTTCCCCGCTTCTCGCGCTCCACCGCTTCGGTGATGAACGCGGAGACCTCGCGCTTGCCGAGCCGTCGGCGGATCGCCTCCGCCGTGCCCTCGGGGAGGGAGCGGCTGGACACCCAGGGCCACCCCCACACGTTCGAATGTCGTGTCCTTCGACGTCGGTGCGTCACCGGGCACGATGCCGATGGGCCCCACCGTGAACGGTGGGGCCCATCGGCATGATCGGGGGTCCGGAGGGTCAGTACAGCCCCTTGTAGCCGTTCCAGGCTGTGGCGATCCGGGTTTTCGCGCCGAAGGTGGCGGATGCCGTGCCGTTCCAGCGCCACAGGGCGCCCGCGCTGTCCCGGCCGACGAGGTCGGGACGGCCGTCGCCGGTCAGGTCGCCGGGGGCGGCCAGGGCGTTGACGCTGATGCCCTGGGCGATCCGGACCCTGGCGCCGAAGCCGCCCTTGCCGTTGCCGAGCCACCGCCACAGCACGCCCGCGCGGTCGAGGCCGACCATGTCGCCGATGCCGTCGGCGTTCAGGTCGCCGGCGCCGACCAGCCGGGTGTAGCCGCCCTGGCCCGCGACCAGCCTGACCCGCTCGGCCAGACCGCCCTTGCCGTCGGCGGAGTACCGCCACAGCACGCCCGCCTTGTCACGGGCGATCAGGTCGGCGCGGCCGTCACCGGTGAGGTCGCCGGGCGAGGTCAGCGCGTCGTACCCGCCGAACCCGGTGCCGAGCAGACGGTGCGGGCTCGCCGGCGTGAACGCCTTGCCGCAGGTGCCGTCGTACCGGGTCAGCCGCCCGGCGGAGTCCCGGACGAGGAGGTCGTTGCACGCGTCGCCGCTCAGGTCGCCGAACGGCACGAAGGCCGACGAGGTGGGCCAGCCGCCGGCCAGGACCTTGTGCGCGCTGTCGATGGTGCCGCGCCCGGTGCCGGGCTGGATCGCCAGCCTGCCCGCGCTGTCGAAGGTGACCAGGTCGCCGATGCCGTCCCGGCCGAAGTCGTGGCGCTCCAACGACCGTACGAGCACCCACTTGTTGTGGATCTGCGTGTCCGTCGTCGTGCCGTCCGCGGCCCGGGCTGTCAGTGTCACCCGGTAGTTACCGGTGCGGACCAGGACCCCGTTCTCGGTGCGCCCGTCCCAGGTCGCGGTGAGTTTCCCGCGCGCCGGGCCGCCGCTGACGGTCCGCACGACGGCGCCGCCCTGACTGGCGACGGTCAGCTTCCAGCTCACGGCCGGCCTGTTCAGGTGCCAGACGCCCTCGAAGCCGCCGCCCTGGCGCAGGTCGACGGACGTGGGGACGGCGGAGTCGATCGCGGTGAGCGGGGAGTTCGTCACCTGCGGCCATTTCACCGTCACGTCACCGGACGCCGTCAGGTAGGCGACCGGACCGCCGAACCGGTCCACGTTCCAGTACCGGCCGCGCGGGTCGGCGGGCGCGTGCGCCTGGGACGGGAGCGGGCCGAGTTCCTCCGTGCCTACCCGGTCGGAGGGGACCGCGCCCGTCAGGTAGGTGATCAGCAGCTTGCCGGCCTCGTCGTCCTGGGAGACCACATAGCCGTCGCCCAGTCGCGCGTAGCCCTGCGGTACGTCCTGCTGCGTGTGTGTCTTCTGGTCGTAGACGCCCGCTTGCGCGTTCGGTCCGCAGGACCAGTAGACGTACCGGCCCACCACCTGCAGATCGGACGGGGAGCAGACGCCGAAGTTCACGCTTTCCAGCTTCTGCATCGACGGCAGCGAGAACCTCTGGAACTCGGCCCTGCCCCCCGAGTCGGTCCCGGCCGACCACAGGGTGTTCCCCCACAGGGCGGCGGCCGGCCAGGAGCCGGTGGCCAGCACCTTGTTCCCGTCCCGCACCTGCTGGGTGCCCCCTGCCCGGACCACCGTGTACGGGCCGGACGCCGCCAGGACCGCCGACAGCCCTTCCTCCCAGCGGGGGATGTCGCCCTCTCCCGTGCCGGTGAACCGCAGGCACTCCTGGTAGCACTCGGCGTGATAGACGTGGTCGGGTTCGGTCACGTCGTGCACCTCGTACCCGAGGTCGCGCAGCTTCTCCGGCGGCGCGGCTGTCAGGGTGCCGTCGGCCGCGAGGGAGAGTGCGGAGGCGGTGAGATCGGTGCCGGGCCCGACCTCCACGTGCTCGGTGCCGAGCAGCAAGCGTCCCTGGTCGACCGCGACGCCGCCGGCCTCGTACACCGAGATGGCGGGCAGCGGCACCACCGGCTCGAAGACCGGGACCCCGTCCGCGCCCAGGGTGACGCGCTGGATCGCCCAGTGCTCGGCGTCCGTACCACCCTCGATGGAGAAACTGCCGTCGTCGCCGTCGACGAAGTTGCCGGACGAGGCGGGCAGCAGCGTGCGCGCCGGGCCGCCGGTCACCGGCACCGCGCGGATCGCGTTCTTGCTGGTGTCGTCGGGGTACAGCACCCAGTCACCGATCGCGCGGGCCTTGAGGCGGGCGGATTCCGGGACATCCACCAGGTGCCCGGGGATCTCCGGATGATCGCGGTCGACGACGTACAGCCGCGAGGTCCGGAAGGCCTTGTCGACGGCGAAGAAGAGCACCGTGTCGCCGGCCAGATGGGGGTATTCCAGGACACCGAAGTCGTCGCTCGGCACGTACGTCAGCGCGGCGGTGCCGAAGTCGAGCAGCGCGGTGCGCCAGGGGAGGCCGGCATCGGCCGGCTTGTACCAGAAGGCGGCCCCCCGGGAGTCCGACGTCTCTTCGTACGTCCACCCGCTGAAGTCGTCCGCCACGCCGGTCACCGGCCGCTCGACCGGCTGCCCGCCGCCCGCCGGCATCTCCAGCAGGACGAGCGTCCACTTCCCGCCGACCTGGCGGGCGACCATCAGGCGGTTCTCGGCGAAGACGGGGGTGACCCGGTCGCCTGCCCGCAGGTAGAACCGCGTCACCTTGCCGGTGGAGTAGCGCCGGATCTGGTACACGTTCGTCGTCCCCGGTGGCTTTTCCAGCCCGAGGCCGCCGTTGTAGGAGTCCGAGTACGCGTGGTTCGTGTACTCCCTGGTCGAGCCGTCGCGGCCGGTCCACGTCACCGGGTCGCCCGCCCAGTGCGTATACGGAGTCGCGTCGGACAGGTACCCGGAGTCGTCCACCGCGGCCAGGTACACCTGCCTCGGCAACTCCCGGTGCGCGCCGGTCAGCGTGACGGACGGCATGTCCTCGCCGCCCGCCGCGACGGCCGGCCCCGAGGTGAACTGCAGCAGACCGGCCACCACCGCCAGGACCGCAGCGACCGAGACGGCCCCGGTTTTCGACCGCCCGCCTTTCGGTGCCGTACGCGAATTCGTGCGTCTCAAGCGTCCCGCCCCCATGGGTCCTCCGATGTGAGTACGCCGGCAAGGTGCTGCGGCTGCCGTCACGGCGGCCATCAGCCCGTGCCGTCCTGTCAGACTCACGCCGGCGCGAAACGTTGTACGCGGCCTCGGAGGAGCGCCTTCGACGCCTTGAGGTCACGCCTCCCGTTGGGCGTCGATCTCCGCGATCAAGGCCTCGATACGGCCCTTGATCTCGTCGCGGATGGGACGGACGGCCTCGACGCCCTTGCCCGCCGGGTCCTCCAGGGCCCAGTCGAGGTACTTCCTGCCGGGGAAGACCGGGCAGGCGTCGCCGCAGCCCATGGTGATGACGTAGTCGGACGCCTGCACGGCCTCGGTGGTGAGGATCTTCGGCCGGGCGCCGGCGATGTCGATGCCGACTTCCTTCATGGCCTCGACCGCGGACGGGTTGACCCGGTCTCCGGGGATCGAACCGGCGGAGCGGACCTCGATCCGGTCGCCCGCGAGGTGACCCAGGAAACCGGCGGCCATCTGGGAGCGGCCGGCGTTGTGGACGCAGACGAACAGCACGGAGGCGAGCGGCGGGCTGGAGGACATCGGTTCTTCCTTCGTCTTCGTCAAGGGTTCTCGCGGGGCCCGGACGTCAGCCCGGCTCGCATCAGCGCACAGGCTCACGTCAGCACAGATTGACATCAGCACGCACTGGTATCAGTACAGAGTGATGTGAAAGTATCAGCCCATGATGACGTCGGTCGACACTGATCTGATCCGGGTTCTGGCCGACCCGCTCAGGCTCCGGATCGTGACCCTGCTCGCCCAGGAGACGCTGTGCACCACCCACCTGGTGGAGGAGACCGGTGCCCGGCAGACCAACCTCTCCAACCATCTGAGGGTGCTGCGCGAGGCCGGTCTCGTCGAGACGGAGCCGTGCGGCCGGTACACGTACTACAAGCTGCGCCCCGACGTCGTCGCCCAACTCGCCGGCCGGTTCGCCGACCTGGCCGAGTCCGCACGCGCCGCCGCCGGGAAGAAGAGAGCCTGCCCGTGACCCGCGCCGAAGCGACCCCGACCGCCGAGGAGCCCTCGGTCGTCGCGAAGCTGTCTACGCTCGACCGCTTCCTGGCGGTATGGATCCTCGTCGCGATGGCCCTCGGGCTCGGCCTCGGCCGGCTCGTCCCCGGCCTGAACGACGCCCTCGCCAAGATCGAGATCGGCGGCATCTCGCTGCCGATCGCCGTCGGCCTGCTGATCATGATGTATCCGGTCCTGGCCAAGGTCCGTTACGACAAGCTCGACGCCGTCACCGGTGACAAGAAGCTCATGGTCTCGTCGCTGGCCGTCAACTGGATCGTCGGCCCGGCCGTGATGTTCGCGCTGGCCTGGATCTTCCTGCCGGACCTGCCCGAGTACCGCACCGGCCTGATCATCGTCGGTCTCGCCCGCTGTATCGCCATGGTCGTCATCTGGAACGACCTGGCCTGTGGCGACCGCGAGGCGGCGGCCGTGCTCGTCGCCCTCAACTCGGTCTTCCAGGTCATCGCGTTCGGTCTGCTGGGCTGGTTCTACCTCGACCTGCTGCCGGGCCGGCTCGGCCTCGGCGACGGTGAGCACCTCGACATCTCCATGTGGAGGATCGCCCTGAACGTCGTCATCTTCCTCGGCGTCCCACTGCTGGCCGGCTTCCTCACCCGCCGTGTCGGCGAGCGCAAGCTGGGCCGGGAGAAGTACGAGTCCGGATTCCTTCCGAGGATCGGCCCCTGGGCGCTCTACGGCCTGCTGTTCACGATCGTCCTCCTCTTCGCCCTGCAGGGAAAGACGATCACCTCGCAGCCGCTCGACGTCGCCCGTATCGCGCTGCCGCTGCTGGTGTACTTCGCGGTGATGTGGTTCGGCACCTTCGCCCTCGGCAAGGTCATCGGCCTGGCCTACGACCGCACGGCCACCCTCGCCTTCACCGCGGCCGGCAACAACTTCGAGCTGGCCATCGCGGTCGCCATCGCCACCTTCGGCGTCACTTCCGGTCAGGCGCTGTCCGGTGTCGTCGGCCCGCTCATCGAAGTCCCGGTCCTGGTCGCCCTGGTCTACGTCTCCCTGGCCTGGCGGCGGAAGTTCGCTCACCCCGGCGACTGACGGCAACCCCGCCTTCCGGAGTACGCCGGTCGCGCGCTCAGGCGCCGGTCGAGGTGGTCGCCAGCAGCTTGCCCATCGCGGCCAGCACCGACGGCTCGACCCGGTAGTACACCCACGTACCGCGCCGCTCGGAGGTGAGCAGACCGGCCTCCCTGAGCTTCTTCAGGTGGTGGGAGACCGTCGGCTGGGAGACGCCGACGTCGGAGATGTCGCAGACACACGCCTCGCCGCCCTCGTGCGAGGCCACGGCGGAGAAGAGCCGCAGCCGCACCGGGTCGCCGAGCGCCTTGAACATCCGCGCGGCCGTCTCGGCCTCGTCGGCGGTGAACGGGCGCTCGCTCAGCGGCGGGCAGCACGGCGCCGCGGCCTCTCCGGAGGCGAGGGCGGGATCGAGCAGCGGCAACACCTTCGCATTCGACATGCATCTATGTTGACATACATCGAATCAGTGGCGGGAGGGGCCCGCGACAGGCCGGCCGATGTCCGTCCACTGATTCGATGAGTGTCTATGTTGACGTTCATCGATACAAGTGGGAGGCTGGCAGCGCAGGGGATCGACAGACATCGAAGCAAGGGCAAGCCCGTGGCCTCGTCCAGCACCGGCGCGCCCGCCGCCGAGCGGTCCGGCGGCTGCTGAACTCCCCGCCCAACCAAGGAGGTTCGCCATGACGTCCCGCGTACAGCTCGCCCTTCGTGTGCCCGATCTCGCCGCATCCGTGGCCTTCTACACGAAGCTCTTCGGTACCGAGCCCGCCAAGCTCCGCGACGGCTACGCCAACTTCGCCGTCGCCGAACCCCCGCTCAAGCTGGTCCTCCTCGAGGGCAGCGCGGACGAGGCAACACGCATGGACCACCTGGGAGTCGAGGTCGAGAGCACCGAGGCCGTCCACGCCGCCACCGCCCGCCTGGGCGAGTCCGGTCTGGCCACCGAGGTGGAGAACGACACGACCTGTTGCTACGCCCTCCAGGACAAGGTCTGGGTCCACGGCCCCGGCCAGGAACCCTGGGAGGTCTATGTCGTCAAGGCCGACGCCGGCTCGCTGGCCAAGCAGCAGGGCAGCACCTGCTGCGCCGGCCCGGTCGAGCCCGGTTCCGGTTCCGGTTCCGGCTCGAAGGAACCGTCCGTCGCGGGCGGTTGCTGCTGATCCGCCGCTCACCGACCGCCACACCAGCGGGGCCGTGACCGGCGTGGGGGACCGGTCACGGTTCGCGCGGCCCTCACGACCTGGCCGGATAGCCGAACGGCCGGATAGGTGACAGTCACCGGTACGTACCACTGGACGCGACGCGGTACGTACCGGCCAGAACAGGACGTACGCGGTGGAGGGTCACGAAGCCCGGGCGGACCAGGCCCCGGGCCACGCCGGCTCGCTCGGCCCCCTCTTCCCGAGGGTCGAACGGCGATGCGGGTTCGCTTCGGAGCACAACCTCAGCCCCGGGTCCGCTGTCTAACGGGTGTTCAGAACCCACGGCACCACTCCCGCGAAGGGGCTGCTCGGCATGCGTACACACAGAAGGATCGCCACCGCCACCACCACCGCACTCACCCTCACCCTCGCCCTGGGCGCCGCCGCGCTCACCGCCCCCGCCGCCCAGGCGGCCACGCCGAACGCGGGCTCGCTGCACCACACCGCCGACGAGCTCTGGTACAACGGCGCCGCCGGCCAGGCCAACCGGCTGACGGTCTCGATGACGGTGGAGATCCGTGAGAACGAGTTCGACGCCTACTACATCCTCACCTTCCGGGACCGCGCCCCCATCGCCATCGACAAGAGCGCGGCGGACAACGACGAGTGCGTGTACCCGTCGGCGACCGACCACACGGTCGCCCGCTGCGCGGTCGGCATCCCGGTGGGCTCCGACGACTCCGACATCTACGACGTCGATCTGGGCGACGGCAACGACACCGCGACGATCGCCGCCGACAACACCGCGTACGCCACGATCTACGGCGGCAAGGGCAACGACGTTCTGCGGGGCACCAGTTGGGACGTGCTCTACGGCCAGGACGGCAGTGACCAGCTCAACGGCGGGGGCGGAGTCTGGGGCCTCGGAGCGTACGGCGGCGCCGGGAACGACGTCCTCACCGGCTGCTCGACCGCGTGCCACGGCGGCGCGGGGAACGACTCGCTCACCGGCGGTGCGGACGGGGACGGGGACGAGAACGCGCTGTACGGCGACGCCGGCAACGACGTCCTGCACGGAAAGTCCGGCGCCGACCTCCTCTACGGCGGCAAGGGCAACGACCGTCTCTACGGCGACGCCGGCAACGACACCCTCTACGGCAACAGCGGCAACGACATCCTGCACGGCGGCCCCGGCAGCGACACCCTCTCGGGCGGCCCGGGAACGGACAAGGTCTACCAGAACTAGGCTCTACCGCAGCGCCGTGGGCGCGACCAGCGCCCACCGGCCCGCGGTGAAGGCCTAGTTCAGGTCCCCGAGCCCTCGCAACTCCGGAAGGTCATCGAACTCCCCGGAGTTCAGAAACATCAACTCCAGCGCGTCATCAGGCGCTTCACCCTGCCCGCCCGCCGGAGGCTGGAGCGCCTGCTCCGTCCAGATGCACTTGCCGGTCGGCGTGTAACGCGTCCCCCACCGCTGGGACAGCGCGGTGATCAGTTGCAGCCCCCGGCCACCCTCGTCCGTCTCCGTCGCCCGGCGGATACGGGGCATCGTCAGGCTGCCGTCGAAGACCTCACAGATCAGCTCGGCGCCGTGCAGCAGCCGGAGTTGGACGGGACCCTTGGCGTGCCGTACGACGTTGCCGACCAGCTCGCTGGCCAGGAGCTCCGTGGTGGGCGTGAGGTCGTCCAGGCCCCAGGCGGAGAGCTGTTCGCGGACATGGCGACGGGCCTGGCCTGCCGCCCTCGGGTCCTCGGGCAGCGGCCAGGAGGCGACCCGGTCGCCGGTCAGGGCGTGCAGACGGGCGATGAGGAGAGCCGCGTCGTCCGCGTTCGGCTGCTCGGCGGGGAGCAGTCCCGCGGTGAGCGTGTCGCAGAGTCCTTCGAGGTCCCCTTCCGTACCGGCCTCGTACGCTCCCCTTAACAGACGGGCCAGTTGGCCCATGCCCTCGTCGATCTCCCGCTTCGACGACTCGACCAGACCGTCCGTGTACAGCACCAGCAGGCTGCCCTCGGGGACCTTCAACTCGACGGTCTCGAAGGGCGGTTCGGCCGCGCCGAGGGGCGGGTCGGCGGTGAGGGCCGGGAAGTACACCGTGCCGTCGGGGTGGACGACCGCCGGCGGGGGATGGCCTGCGCGGGTGATGGAACAGGTCTGGGTGATGGAGTCGTAGAGGGCGTACAGGCAGGTGACGTACGACTCCTCACCCATGTTGCCGACGATGTCGTTGAGGTGGCTCATGATCTCGTCGGGGGGCAGTTCGAGGTCGGCGAGGGTGTGGACGGCGGTGCGCAGCCGGCCCATGGTGGCCGCCTGGGGCAGACCGTGGCCCATGACGTCACCGACGACGAGGGCGACCTGGCCGCCGGAGAGCGGGATGATGTCGTACCAGTCGCCGCCGACGTCCACGCCCTGGGCGGCCGGGAGGTAGCGGGCGGCGGCCGTGCAGGCCGGCAGGTCGGGCAACTCGCTCGGCAGCAGGGCGCGTTGGAGTTCGCGGGAGCGGCTGCGCTCGTCGTCGTAGAGGCGGGCCCGGGCCAGGGCCTGGGCGACGAGGGCGCTGATCGTGGTGAGGAGGGTGCGTTCCTCGTCGGTGAAACCACGCGGGCGGTCGAAGCTGACCGAACAGACGCCGAAGGTGTTGCCCGAGGCGGTCAGCGGCAGGAACGCCCAGGCGTGTTTGCCGCTGCTCCGGGGCAGGTCGGCCAGCGCGGGATAGTGGGCGGTGAACTCCGCCGCGGACGAGTAGAAGGCGGGTGTCTCGGTGGCGATCACGTCACAGCTGGGGAAGCCGGGCGTCAGCGGGGCGTCGCTGATCAGGTCGAGGAAGCCGTCCTCGTAGCCGATGGCTCCGACGGTGCACAGGCGGTCGTCCTCGATGGTCTGGACGATGAGGCCGGCGGCGGCGAACGGCGGCAGTACGCGCCGGGCGACCGCGTCGACGACGTCCCGCGAGGTCGTCGCCTTGGCGAGCGCGGCGGTCAACTCCGCGATACGGGCGGCGCGTTCGGACGCGTCGAACTCCGCGGCCCGCCGTTCCTCCTCGTGCCGCCGCTTCTCGGTGACGTCCTGGAGGTAGAGGGTGCGGCCGTCGGGGCCCGGGACCAGTCGCAGGTGGTGGCGGCGACCGGTGCCGGGCACGCGTATGTCGAAGCCGACCGACTTGTCCTCGGCGGCGGCCTTCCGGCAGCGCCTCTCCAGGTCGGGCAGTTCCCGCACGGTCGGCAGGTCCCACAGGACCTGCCCGAACAGCTCCGCCTCGGAGAGACCGAGGGTGCGTTCGGCCTCCAGGTTGGCGAAGGTGATCCGCCAGGTGTCGTCGACCGCGAGGAACCCGTCGCTCATGTGCCGCAGGGCGCGGCTGAGCGTGTCCCGGGCGGTCCGTGACTCGTTGCTGTCCCAGCCCATGCCGATCAGCCGCAGGGGCTCGCCGTGCTCGTCGTACGTCGCCCGGCCGCGCGCCTGGTGCCAGCCGTACGTCCCGTCCAGGCCTCGCACGCGGTACTCGGCCTCGAACACCGAGTGGCCGCGGATCGCCTGGTCGACGAGGGCGAGGGTCGGTCCGAGGTCGTCGGGGTGGACGCAGCGCATCCAGTTCTCGACGCGGGCGGTGTACTCCTCGGGGCGGGTGCCGTACAGCTCCATCGCGGCTTCGTCCCAGATCAGTTCACCGCTCGCGATGTGCCAGTCCCACGACCCGACGCGGACCTCCTTCAGCGCCTGGCGGAGCCGGTCACCGCTCATCTCCGAGTGCACGGGACCGGCCGGCAACGGCGCCTGGACCATGCGTTCCTCCGCCCAGGCGACGACGGCCCGCAGGAACCGCCAGTGGGCGGACGTCGGTTCACGGCCCTCACCGGTGATGACCGTGAGGGCGCCGATGCTGCGGTCACGGCGGATGACGGGCACAGCGGCGAGTCCGCTGCCCGGGATGGGCGCGCTGGACGGGCAGATGGGGATCGTGGGGTCGGCGCGGTCGGCCGCCACCCCGGGTATCCACACCCCACGGCCGTCGTGACTGTCCTCGTGCAGGGCACGGGCGGGGGCCAGCGGGCCCTCCTGGTCGATGATCTCCCAGGGGCCGGTGAGAGCCGTGGGCAGACCGGTGGCCGACACCAGCCGCAGGGCCGACATGGGGCCCCGGAGGTGGATCGTTCCCCCGAGCGCTCCCAGCTCCGCCACCGCGTGCTGGAGGGCCAGCCGGAAGACCTCGCTCTCCGCGACACCGGGGTCCACCGAGCCGAGCAGTGCCAGCCGTGCGTTCATACTTGAAGTTTTACCGTTCGAATGGCGTCTCAAGCAGGACTTTGCAGGAATCTCACGTTCACCTCCGGCCACCTTCACCGGCTCACAGGGACATCAACAACCGTTCTCTCGGCGCAGGTTGTGTGACATTCCACCGTCATAGGGACCAAGTAGCCTCCCGTTGAAGGACAGTTGAGATTTGAACGTAACTGACTGTCGAGGACTTCACATCTGAGGATCCGTCCAGAGGATCTCGCCAAGGAGCGGCATGGACATCGGCGTTTTCATCCCCATCGGCAACAACGGCTGGCTGATCTCGAAGAGCGCACCCCAGTACCTGCCGAGCTTCGACCTCAACAAGGCCATCGTGCAGAAGGCGGAGGCCCACGGCCTGGACTTCGCCCTCTCCATGATCAAGCTGAAGGGCTTCGGCGGCGAGACGGAGTTCTGGGACCACAACCTGGAGTCGTTCACGCTGATGGCGGGCCTGGCGGCGGTCACCGACCGCATCAAGCTCTACGCCTCGACACCGATCCTGGCCCTGCCCCCGGCGATCGTCGCGCGCATGGCGGTCACGGTCGACTCGATCGCCCCGGGCCGGTTCGGCATCAACATCGTGACGGGCTGGGCCCCCGGCGAGTACTCCCAGATGGGCCTGTGGCCCGGCGACGACCACTTCGGCAACCGCTACGCGCGAGCCGTCGAGTACGTCACCGTGATGAAGGACCTGTGGCGCGACGGCGTCAGCAACTTCAAGGGCGAGTTCTACGAGATGGACGACTGCGTCCTCTCCCCGCGCCCGGCGGACGGGCACATCGACATCGTCGCGGCCGGTCAGAGCGGCACCGGCATGAAGTTCGCCGCCGAGCACGCGGAGTACAACTTCATCCTGGGCAGCGGCGTCAACACCCCGACGGCGCTGGCGGGCAGCACGGCGACGCTGGTGGAGGAGGCGGAGCGAACGGGCCGGGACGTGGGAGCCCTCTCGCTCTTCATGATCATCGCGGCCGAGACGGACGAGGCGGCCCAGGCCACGTGGCAGGACTACCACGACAACGCCGACCACGCGGCCCTGGCGTACATGGCGGGCGAGACGGCCACGGACACGACGTCCACGGGAACGTCGACGGCGCGGACGATCGCGCTGCCCGAGGGCGCGGTCAACTTCAACATGGGGACGCTGGTCGGCTCGTACGAGAGCGTGGCGAGGATGCTCGACGAGGTCGCCGAGGTGGCGGGCACGAAGGGCATCATGCTGGTCTTCGACGACTTCCTGGAGGGCCTGGAGAACTTCGGTACGCGCATCCAGCCGCTGATGAAGTCCCGCGCGGGGAGGGGGAGTTCGGCGTGACTCCGGTTCCGGGAACCGGTGGGGCGGGCGCCGCGGAGGACGACTACCGACGCGCCGGTCTCGGTGGCCGGCTGACCCCCGGCACCGCCCCCGCCCTGCTCCTCGTGGACCCGGCCCGGGCGTACGTCGATCCGGCCTGCCCCCTCTACGCGGGGGCGGGCGCGGAGGGCGCCGCCGAGGCGATGAGGGGGCTGCTGGCCGTCGCCCGCCGGGCCGGGATCCCGGTGATCGTGACGCGCGTACTGCTGCGCCCCGACGGCAGTGACGGAGGCGTCTTCTACCGCAAGGTGCCGAGCCTGCGGGCGTTCGTGGCGGGCAGTCCGTACGCCGACTTCATCGACGGACTGGCGCCGAGGGAAACGGAGTTGACGGTGACGAAGCAGTATCCGAGCGCCTTCTTCGGCACCGCCCTGTCCACGTACCTCACCTCCCACCGCATCGACACCCTTCTCATCGCCGGCCTGACGACCAGCGGCTGCGTACGCGCGACGGCGCTCGACGCCATGCAGCACGGGTTCGTCCCGGTGGTGGTCGAGGAGGCGGTGGGCGACCGGGACGCAGGGGTGCACGCGGCGAATCTGTTCGACATCCGGCACAAGATCGGTGAGGTTTGGGGGGTGGGGCGGGTGACGGAGTACCTGTCCCGGGACGGGACCTGACACAGGGGGCGGGACATGGGAGGCGACGGAAAACCGGCTCCGGTGTTCCTGACTTCCGGTCGGCGGACCAGTACGACGGTGCTGCTCGCGGAGGCGGCGGCCGGCCGGGGGATGGAGGTGCGGTCGCTCGACGATGCGCCGGCCTTGACGGGGCTGTCCGGTTCGGGGGATCGGGCGGTGCACTGGTACGGGGGTCCGCTGACGTACGACCACCGGATCGCCGGCGCACTCGGCCTCGGGTTGCTGGAACCGTCCGACGGCTGGCTCGCCGCGCTGCCGGAGGAGTTCACGGGACGGCACGTGGAACTGACGACGCTCGCGGAGGCGTGGCGGACCAGGCGCCCGGTGTTCGCCAAGCCGCCGAGCGCCAAGTCGTTCCCGGCGGGGGTGTATGCGGACGGTTCGCGGCTTCCCCGTACGGGCCGTCCGGGGGAGGACGTGGGCCCGGACACGCCGGTGCTGGTGTCGGACATCGTCACGTTCGCCGTCGAGTACCGCCTGTTCGTGCTCGACGGGCGGGTGGTGACCGGCAGCCGGTACGCGGTGTACGGGCGCCTCGATCCGGCGCCGCTGGACGGGGACGGGCGGGAGTCGGAGGTCCTCCGGTTCGCGGACCAACTCCTCACCGTCGAGGGGGATTCCCTGCCGAGCGCGGTCGTCGTCGACGTCGACCTGGTCCGGGATCCCGACCGGGGCGGGTGTGAGCAGTGGGCGGTGGTGGAGGCCAACATGCCCTGGTTCTCGCACAGTTACGCGGCGCGGGTGGAGAGCGTACTCGACGTCGTACTGCGAGCGGCCGGGCCTCGGCGGCTGGTCGGCCGGAGGGACGAGGGGTTTCTCAGGGCGACGCCAGGGGCTCGGTGAGTCAGTGGGTTCCCGAAGGGGTCGGGGTCCTGGACACGTAGGGCGGGCTCGGGGTCGGCGAGCAGGACCTCGCTCATGCGCCCATCTTCCCTCCGCCCAGGTCACCTTCGTCGGTCGATCACTCGATGTGTCCGGTCCCGGGGTCGACCTGCGAGAGGAACTCCCGGATGGACTCCTCGAGTTCAGCCCTGTCGGCCTGCACCGGAGGGTGGGTGCTGAACCCGAAGCCGTACCCGGGGTCGGGGCCGGTCAGCCAGGTGAAATGGTAGGTGCCGGGGCTGTTGTCCGGCTGGCTGACCTCGAACTCCTCGCCGTCGACCGACATCCGCCACGGCTCGTTCACCGACATCACTTCCCGCTTTCCTCGGCCCCTGAGACGCGAGCGCACGCGCCACGCCCACTTGCCCATCGGATCATGCGACGGTGAAGTCGGCGGCCTTGGTGACCAGCTTCGTCTCGCCGTCCTTCGCGGTGGCCAGGACGGCGACGTGCCACACACCCCGTTCGGACGTCTCGACGTCGGCGCGGGTGACGGGGATCGTGTAGGTGCAGCGCACCGTGTCCCCACCGGACGGCTTGCACACGGCCGACTCCACGGAAGCCATGTCCTTGGCGGTCAGCCCCTGCTTGGCGAAGAAGGACGAACTCGCCGGCCACGCCAGGACCTTCACGCCCTTTACCCCGGAGGACGCCGTGACGTCGGTGGTGAAGGTCAACGAGCCGTCGCGGTCGCCGACGGGGGCCGCGAACCGGGCGGCGCCGTGCGCCACCGACAGAGGCTGCTCCCCGGCGTAGGCCAGGGCGAAGGCTCCGGCACCACCGAGGACGACAACACCGG
Organism: Streptomyces kryoterrae; assembly: GCF_054072135.1. Classification (NCBI taxonomy): domain Bacteria; kingdom Bacillati; phylum Actinomycetota; class Actinomycetes; order Kitasatosporales; family Streptomycetaceae; genus Streptomyces; species Streptomyces kryoterrae. Next base: position 4,944,422 of record NZ_CM133358.1, read on the forward strand.
CGGCAACGGCCAGAACGATACGACGCGCCATCAGAAATTCCCCTAACAGGATCAGCTGGATGAGATCACCGGCGCTCTTGTCCGCGCCGTTGCCCCAATCCTGGCCGCGCGGCAGGCGCCGGGTATGCGCGCACGTACTCAACTCCGGTCTGAGTAGGAGCTGTTCGGCAGTGAGGACGAAGGCGCGAGGGTGGCCGTCGCGGCTGCGTCCGACTCACTCGGCCATGACCGCCCCCGGCCGTCAATCCTCTCGGGAGCCGGAACCCAGGACTCTGGCGGTGAAGTTCGCCAACTGGGTGCGCATCCTCTCCCGCGGCACCCCCAGCCGCACCGCCGCGCGGCTGACAGCGGCCGGCCATCGCGTCAAGGCCGCCAAGCCGTCACGCCACCCCGGCCCTCAGTGCGGACGGCACGGGCAGCGCGCAGCCGGTCGCCTTCGGCTGGTACGAGCCCGCCACCCACGCCGCCGCTCTCGACGGAGTCGACCGCGTCCACCTCGTACCGCCCCTCGGCGACTCCGATCCGGCCGCGGTCATGCCGCCGTTCCTGCGGCGGGCCCGCACCGCCGGCGTGCTCCGCGCGGTGCTCCTGAGCTCCTCGGCCATCCCCGAGGGCGGGCCCGGCGGTGGGAATGGTGCAGCAGGGCCTGCAACCCTGCCCCCTGGTCAACGATCCAGGAGGGCAGCGTATGAGCCACCTGACACCTCATCAAGAGGGCATGGGCGCAACCCCGTTGGAGCGTCCGAACTAGGGACGCGGCTCCCGTACGACCGCCACCCCGCCCGGCGCGACCCGCACCGAGCCGCCCGCCAACGCTTCCCCGGTGAGGAGTTCGGTCGCCCCCGCCGCCACCGCGACCTCGGCGCCCTTCCCGGCGTGGTCGATGAGGAACAGGAAGTCCGCGTCGGCACCCCGCCGCACCACAGCCTCCACTCCCGCCGGAGTCGCCCGCACCCCCTCGACACCCGCCTCCGCGCACATACGGGCGAGCAGCGCACCCAGCGTCGACGCGTCCGGCCGGGTCGCCAGGTACCAACCCTCGCCCGCGCCGACCGAGTTGCGCGTCACCGCCGGGATCCCGGCCAACGGACCGTCCGTGTACGACAGCACCGCCTCCGCCCCCGCACCCTCCAGCCGAAGCCGCTCCGACCAGAGGGTTCCCGTGCCGTCACCGTCGCCGAGCCCGACCGACTCCCCCGGCAGCAGGGGAAACAGCTCGTCCGCCCGCACCCCGAGGACCTCTCGGAACGCGCCCGGGTAACCTCCGAGCCGTACATGGCAGTTGGCGTCCACGGCACCGCTGTGGAACCCGACGGCCAGCGTGCCCCCGCGCTCCGCGAAGCCGGTGAGGTTCGCCGCGCCCGCGTCGTCGACCAGGTACAGGCTCGGGACCAGCACCAGCCGGTATCCGTCGAGTTCCGCGTCCGGCCGTACGAAGTCCACCGCGACGCCCGACCGCCACAGCGGCTCGTACCAGTCCCGTACGAGATCCTGGAAGCGGAGTTCGCCGTTCGGCTGGGAGGGGAGTTCCAGGGCCCAACGGGCGTCCCAGTCCCAGACGATGGCCACCGAAGCCGTGCCCGTGCTGCCGCGCACCTCGGCCAACGCCCGCAGATCCGCGCCCAGTTGGACCACGTCCCGCCAGATCTGGCTGTCCGTGCCGGCGTGCGGAAGCATCGCCGAGTGCCACTGCTCCGCGCCCGCCTTCGCGGCCCGCCACTGGAAGTACGCGATGCCGTCCGCGCCGTGGGCGACATGGGAGAGGGCATTGCGGCGCAACTCCCCTGCCGTCTTGGCCCTGTTGACCGGCTGCCAGTTCACCGCGCCCGTGGAGTGCTCCATCAGGAACCAGGGACCGCCCGCGAGCGACCGCATCAGATCGCCGCTCAGCGCGATGTCGATCTCCGACTCGGGGTCGGTCGAGCGCAGGTAGTGGTCGTTCGCGACGACGTCCAGCTCCGGGGCCCAGCGCCAGTAGTCCAGGGCGTCGAAGTTGTACATCACCATGAAGTTGGTGGTGGCCGGCAGGGCGGGGGCCGCCGCCCTCAGCACGTCCCTCTCCGCCTTGTACAGCGCCAGCAGTTCGTCGGAGCAGAAGCGGCGCCAGTCCAGCTGGTGGGTGGGGTTGGGGACCGCGCCGGTCGCGCGGGGCGGGATGATCTCGTCCCAGTCGTAGTACCACTGGCTCCAGAAGGTGGTGCCCCAGGCGTGGTTCAGCGCCGCCAGGTCGTCCCCGTACCGTGCCCGCAGCCAGCGGCGGAAGGACTCCGCGCTCTCGTCGCAGTAGCAGGCGGGGTTGTGGCAGCCGTACTCGTTGTGGACGTGCCACATCGCGACCGCCGGGTGGCCGGCGTACCGCTCCGCCAGCGCGCCCGCGATCCGCAGCGCGGCCTCCCGGTAGGCGGGGCTCGACGGACAAAACGTCTGCCGGCTACCGTACGACAGCCGGCGCCCGTCCTTGTCCACCGGGAGCGCCTCGGGGTGGGCGCGGAAGAACCAGGCGGGCGGCGCCGCCGTCGGGGTCGCGAGGTCGGCGGCGATGCCGTTCTCGTGGAGCAGGTCGAGGAGACGGTCCATGCGGCCGAAGTCGTGGACGCCCTCGGCCGGTTCGAGCAGCGCCCAGGAGAAGATGCCGACGCTCACCATGGTGACCCCGGCCTCGCGCATCAGCCGCATGTCCTCGGCCCAGACCTCCTCGGGCCACTGCTCGGGGTTGTAGTCGCCCCCGTACGCGATACCGGGGACAGCGAGTTCGCGCTTCATCGGTCGGCATTCCTGTTCTTGTTCTTGTTCTTGTTCTTGTGAGGCTCTTTGGGAGCAGTCCTCAGCCCTTGTTGGCGCCCAGGGTCAGACCGCTGACGAACTGCCGCTGCAGCGTGAAGTACACGATCAGGGTCGGGATCGCGGTCAACAGCGCACCCGCCGCGACCAGGTTGGGGTCGGTGAAGTACTGGCCGGAGAGGTTGTTGAGGGCCGAGGTGATCGGCATGTTCTCGCCGGTGGAGATCAGCACGATCGCCCAGAAGAAGTCGTTGTAGATCCAGATGGAGAGGAGCGTGGCCAGCGCCGCCATCGCGGGCCTGCACAGCGGCAGCACGATCTGCCAGTACATCCGCCACACCGACGCGCCGTCGACCAGCGCGGCCTCGGTCAGCTCGTGCGGGAGCATCCGCATGTAGTTGGAGAGCACGAACGCGCAGAAGCCCGACTGGAAGGCGATGTGGATGAGGACCAGGCCGAGTGCGGAGTCGTACAGCTTGCCGGACGCGGTGATCCCCGGCAGGTCAACGAGCAGGTAGAGGCGGTACAGCGGGGTGATGATGACCTGCTGCGGGAGCAGGTTGCCGGCCGTGAAGATCAACAGCAGGAACAGGTTGACCCGGAAGTCGAAGCGGCTGACGTAGAAGGCGACCATCGACGACAGGAACAGCGTCAGCAGCACCGCAGGCACGGCGATGATCAGCGTGTTCCCGAAGTAGTGCAGCATGTCCGACTGCGTGAACGCGTTCGTGAAGTTGGCGAAGCTCAGCTTGTCGGGCCAGGAGACATAGCCCTTGGTGCTGGTCTCGGAGTACGGGCGCAGGGCCGCGTACATCGCCCACAGCAGCGGCGCGAGCCAGGCCAGCGACATGGAGACCAGGAACACGTGCAGCAGCACGCGGGCGGGACGGACGGGGGCGCGATGCCCCTTCACGGAGCCCTTCACGGGCCCCCGCGTGGCCAGGGTGGGAGCGCTCATGCCCGCCGCTCCTTCCGGAAGGTGCTGATCAGGTACGGGATGATCACGACGAGCGAGATCACGAGGAGGACGACGGCGATCGCGGAGCCGTATCCGATGCGACTGGACTCGCCGATGATGTTGTTGGTGATCAGGATCGACAGCAACTCGGTGCCCTGGGCGCCCTTGTTGAAGACGAAGACCAGGTCGAAGGCGCGCAGGGCCTCGATGATCGTGACGACGAGGACGATGGTGTTGGTGGGGCGCAGGGTGGGGAAGATGACGTTCTTGAACGTCTGCCACTCGTTGGCGCCGTCGAGCGAGGACGCCTCGCGCAGGGACGGGTCGACGCCCTTGAGACCGGCCAGGTAAAGGATCATCATGTAGCCGGTGTGCCGCCAGCAGGCGGCGACCAGGATGGCCCAGAGGTTGAGGTCCGGGTCACCGATCCAGTCGATGTAGTGGCCCGGCTTGTTGGCGCCGATCAGGCTGTTGATCAGGCCCGTGTCCGGGTTGTAGACCAGCTGCCAGACGAACCCGGTGACCGCCAGCGACACCACGACCGGCAGGAAGAACGCCGTCTGGTACACCCGGCTGAACCGGATGTTCTTGTCCAGCTGCATGGCCAGAAACAGGCCCAGCGGGGTCGGGATCGCGATGAGTACGACGAACCAGATGATGTTGTGCTGGACGGCCGGCCAGAACTGCGGGTTGTTGGTGAACAGTTCGCGGAAGTTGTCCAGCCCCACCCACTTGATCGAGTCGAAGCCGATGCCGTCCCAGGTGGTGAAGGCCAGCCCGATCGAGGCGAAGGCCGTCACCCACACGAGGGCGACATGCAGGAAGGTCGGCACGCCCGCCATGAAGCCCAGGGCGATCCTGTCCCGGCGGGTCAGCAGCCGGCGGTGGCCCGAGGCCGGCTTGCGGCTCTGCGGGGACGAGGGGGTGTCGGTACCGCCCGGGGGCGGCGCGTCGGCCGCCCCCGGGATCACGGGAGTCGATTCGAAGTTGGTCATGAGGAGGCGAAGATCGTCTTCTTCTGGCGCTCGATGGACGAGAGCAGGCTGTCGATGCCCTTGGGATCGCGGATGAACTTCTGCAGCGCGGGCTGCATCACCGTGGAGGTGAAGTCCGGGCGGCTGTCGCGGTCCATGAACTGGGTGAGGTTCTTCGCGCCGGAGATCATCGCGTACGCCTTCTTCTGCAGGGCGCTGTACGAGGAGGTGTCGGCGTTGCTGGAGGCGGCGACGACGTTCGGGTCGGCCTTGAGGTAGATCTGCTCGGCCTCCGGAGTGCCCAGGAACTCCAGCAGCTGGACGGAACCGGCCTTGTTCTTGGGCTTCTTGCTGAGCATGAAGCCGTCGGTCGGCGCCTCGACCGTGTCCTGCCCGAAGGAGGGGTCGATCTCCGGGAACGCGAAGAAGTCGAGGTCCGCCGCGTCGGTCGCGTTCGTGAACTGCTGGCCCACGAAGGTGCCCAGCAGATACATGCCGGCCTTCTTGGAGACGAGCGTCTGCGCCGCGTCCTGCCAGGTGCGACCGGTCGAGCCCTCCTGGCTGTAGGGGAGGATCTCGGCCCAGTTGTCGAACGTGGCGCGAACCTTCGCGTCGGTCCAGGATGCCTTTCCGGCCATCAGCTCGACGTGGAAGTCGTAGCCGTTGGTACGGAAGTTGATCTGGTCGAAGGTGCCGAGCGCGGGCCAGGCGTCCTTGTCACCGAAGGCGATCGGGACCAGGCCGTCCTTCTTCATCTGCTTGCACAGCGCGAGGAACTGCGCCCAGGTGGTGGGCACTTCGTAGCCGTGCTCCTTGAAGACGCTCTTGCGGTAGAACATCGCCCACGGGTACGTGTACAGCGGCACGAAGTAGTACTTGCCGTCCGCGCCCTTGCTGAGCTGCTTCATCGCGTCGGGGAAGTTGGCCCCGATCTTCTGCCACACGTCGTCGATCGGGCTGGCCAGGCCCTTGCCCGCGAAGAACTGCATGCGGTAGCCGGCGAACCAGGTGAACACGTCGTCCGGGGAGCCCTGGAGGTAGGAGTTGATCTGCTCCTGGAACGTGTTGTGGTCCTTGGTGTTGACCTTGACCTTGACGCCGGTCTTCTTCGTGAACGCCGCGTAGATCTCGGCGAAGGCCTTCTTCGGGACCGCGTCCGACGAGTTCGAGCCGAGGGTGACGGTCTTGGCGTCGGAACCCGAGTCGCTTCCGCCGCAGGCGCTCAGCAGCGGGACGGCAGCGCCGAGCGCCGCCGCGCCGCCGACGCCGCGCAGCAGGGTGCGGCGGCTCGGACCAGGGACGGAGAGACCGGAGGGAGTGTGGTGCATGACGGCTCCTGAGGACAGACCCCCCGAAACGGGGAGCAAGGTCACGACTACGCTGAGTCCATGCTGATCTAAATCGACCAGAAATCAACTTGACCGAACATCGTGGCGGCAATAACAGCCCTTGTTCGGCCCGTCGTCAAGAGCTGGCGCCCGCCGTTCCTGAAACGTGATGGACATAAAGGCGTGAATATTTGCTGACAACCAGACGGCAAACAGTCGACGCAAACCCCTTCTCGGCCGTTCGGCCGAGGGGCGCGGCCTCGCCCACCACAAACGATGACCTTTCAGCCGAGGCGGGCGGACCGGCCCGGAAGCGACATTGGTGGTGATCACCCCCACCGTCAGCCGGAGCCGGCAGGAGCCCGCCATGCCCAGCACGACCACCGCCGTGGCGCCCACGGTCAGCACGGGTCCCCGCAGCGTGCCTGCGCCCCGGCTCCCGGTCCGCCGGGACGTCGTCCACCTGCTGGCCTGCCCGGCCTTCGCGCTCGGTCCGGCACTGGCCACGACCCTGACCCCGCACCGGGTGTGGGGCGTCCGCGCGGCCCTCGGCTACGGCACGGCGGCGATCCTGGCCGCCCGCTCCCCGCACCCCTGGAAGAGCCGGGCAGCACCGCGCACGGCCACCGTCGGCGTGGTACTGCTCCCCCTGGCCCTGCTGACCGTGCTCGGCGACGCCCGGTCCGAGGTAGCGGTCGTCGAACACTCGGGCACTCTGCTGCTGCACACGGCCGGCCCGTACACGCCCCACCCCGCCACCGTGGACGACTGCGACCCGTATCTGCCCGGCATGGCCCTCTTCGGCCTCCCCGGCGCCCTCCTGGGCGGCACCCCACTGGCCCCGCTCGCGGACGCCCGCCCGTGGTTCTGCGCGGCCTTCGCCGCGTGCGTGTACGCCACGACCAGGTCCCGTACGACGAGTAAGCCCCAAAGAGACCACTCAGCCCGTACTCCGACCCTGCTGCTCTCCTTCCCCGCCGTGGCCCTGCCCCTCGCCGTCGGCGGGGTGGACCTGCCGGTGATCGGGCTGATGCGCCTGGGGCTCGCGCCGGCGGGCCGGGTCGGTTCCGGACCCGGAGCCGGGGTCGCGGCCGGGCTGGCGATGGGCGCCGCAGCGGCCCTGAAGTGGACCGTCTGGCCCCTCCTCCCGGTCGGCCTCGCCCTGGTCGCCGTCACAGCGGGCCGCCGTACGGCCGTTCGAGCTACCGGGACCGCCATCCTGCCGTCCGCAGCAGCCGTCGTACCGGTCGCCCTGGCCGACCCTTACGCCTTCGTCGAGCACGTGATCCTGTTCCCGCTGGGCAGGGGCGGCGTCCGCTCCCCGGCGACGAGCCCGCTGCCCGGGCATCTGCTCGCGGAGTACGTCCCCGGCGGCTTCGCCCTCGCGGTCGCGCTGCTGGTCGCGAGCGCCGTCGCGGTGACGGCGTCACTCGTGGTCCGGCCACCGCACACGGTCCGCGCGGCGGCCGACCGCCTCGCCGTCGGCCTGGGCCTGGCGATGTGCCTGATACCGGCCGCCCGGTTCGGCTATCCGGTGTACCCGATCGTCCTGGCGGCGTGGTTCCGCGTCGGCACGACCGTGGCGGGGACACCTGCCGTCGGGTCGGATCCGGTCGGATCCGGTTCGGTTCGACTCCATTCGATTCGGTCAGCCACTGATCCTCACCTTCCGCGACACGCTCACCTGATCCACGTCCGACGTCCGGATCGTCACCTTCATGGTCCAGGTGCCGGCGATCGGGAGGTTGAGGGTGTTGGTGCCCCAGTAGCCGCCCTGGTCGGTGACTTCGGCGTTGAGGGGGCCGATGTCCTTGCTGGGGAGGGAGAAGGAGATGCGGAGTTCGGGGACGACCGCGAAGCCGCCGTCGGGGCCGAACACGACGGCCTGCACGCTGTTCTCGCCGACCCGGCCGGGTTCGAGGGTGATCTGCACCTTGCCGTGCCCGCCTGGCGTACCCACGTCGAAGGGGATCGTCGTCGTGGTCGCGCTGATCACGCCGGGGACGGGCGCGTCCTTGGCCGCCTCCGCCGCCTCGGCGGCGGCCCGGCCCGGCAGGGTGGCCGTCAGGACGGTCGTGATCACCAACACCGCGATACCGACGGCCACTTCGGCCAGCACGGAGCGTCGGAGCCGACGCCGGTGGGAGGCGCCTGCGTTGCCCGAGGTGCCGTTGTCGGAGGTGCCGTCGGCCGAGGTGTCGTCGTCGGGAATATCACCGTCGGGGGTGTCGTCGTCGTTCCCGCCGGACCGTGTCGCCGGAGCGCCGACCGTCTCCGGCACCCGTTCCGCGACCTTGGCCTCCGCCGCCTCCGGTACCAGCAACTGCCCCGTCCACCGGCGCGAGAACCCGGCGGCCACCAGCAGCAGCGCCACCGCGCACACCTTGGCGATCAGGATGCGGCCGTACGACGTGCCGGTGATCGCGTCCCAGGAGCCGAGGCCGCGCCAGGCCTGGTAGACGCCGGTGAGGGTCAGGACGGCCACGGAGGCGAAGGCCAGCCGGGAGAAGCGGGCGACGGTGGACGCCGGGAGCGGCTCCTCCGCCTGGAGCAGGGTGAGCAGGGCCGCGAGGCCGCCCAGCCAGGCGGACATGGCGAGCAGATGCAGCACGGAGGACGTCATCGCCACCGGCACCTGGATACCGGCCGACGCGTGTTCGGCGGCGGCCCACGTCAGCGTGAGACCGAGGGCGAGCACACCCCCGACGGCGAGCAGGACCGGTTTCGCGCGGTCACCCGTCTCGTCATCGGCTCGCCGGCGTCGGCGTACGACCACGGTCAGCAGTACGGCCGTTGCCGCGAGCAGAGCGAGCCGGGCCAGGAGTGCCAGACCGGGCCTGCTGGTCGCGGTCCGTTCCAGGGTCGACAGGTCGAAGGCACTGGTGGGTGCGGTGCCCGCCTCGTACGGGCCGCGCACCAGGAGCAGCGCGACGGTGGCCACCAGCAGGGTCCACCAGCCCGTCAGGACCAGCCTGCGCAGGGGGTCCGTGCTCGACGGGCGGCAGAGGAGGACGAAGACGACGGTACCGACGAGCAGCGCCAGGGCCGCGTACGCCAGGTAGCGGACGATGTCGTAGAGGGCGCTGGTGGCCGCGTTCTCGGTGGGGCCGGTGTCGATGGTGGCCGGGGTCGCGGAGGGCTCCCCGATGGAGAAGGTGAAGGCGCCCGAGATGGGGTGGCTGTCCGCCGAGACGACCCGCCAGGCCACGGTGAACGTGCCCTCGCCGAGGCCCCCCGGCAGGCTCACGCGCACCGCGTCGGAGCGCCCGTCCACATGCTTGGCCTCGCCGGTGGTCACGCGCCGGCTGCCGGGGTCGAACAGGCGGAAGGAGTCGTCGAGCAGGGCCACGGACTCGGTGAAGGTCAGGGTGACCTGGCGGGGGGCGGACTTGAGGACGCTTCCGTCCCGGGGGTCGGTGTCGCGGAGAGCGGCGTGCGCGGACGCGGTCCCCGCCCCGCCGACAAGGAGGAGAAGGACCAGCGTGGTACCCAGCAGCGCCAGCCGCTGAACTCCCCGGAGGTGCCCTGCCCCCCGGAGGTTCTTGACACCCCGGACGGTCTTCACGCCCGTACGTGCGCCGATCCCCGTGCGCTCGCCTTCTGCGGCTCGTCGGTCATCGCGCCCTTCGTTCCGTAGTCGGCCCACGTACCTTCTCCGTCTTCGGGACTTTTCGGCTCTCGCATACGTACGGACGATCCTGACGCCCCGCTCACCCCGCCGGAACCGGATTCGCCGTGGTCTTCACCACGTGGGACGGGCGGACACCCCTCCGTCCACGACCAGGTCGTGGCCGCTGACCCAGGACGCCAGCCGGGAGGCGAGGAACACACACGCGTCGCCTACATCCTCGGGCCGCCCCAACCTCCTTACGGGCGCCGCCTGTTGCCACCGCAGCACCCCCTCCGGCCAGTCGTCGGCCAGCCCTTCCCGGCCGATGAGTCCGGGCGAGACGGTGTTGACGCGGATGCCGTACCGCCCGTACTCCAGTGCCGCGGACCGGGCGTGCGTGACGACCGCCGCCTTCGAGGCGCTGTAGTGCGCGTGACCGGGCGCCGGATGCGCGGCCTCGATGGACGCGATGTGGGTGACACTGCCCCCACCGCCGCCCCCGCTTCCGTCCCCGCCCCGGCCGTTCTGCTCCCGCATGACCTCAGCCGCGGCCTGCGTGCAGGCGAAGACACTGAGGAGGTTGGTGTCGACGACGGCACGCCAGTCCGCGACCGTCATCCCGGTCAGCTCCTGGACGGGCTGCACACCGGCGTTGTTGACCAGCGCGTCAAGCCGCCCGCCACCCCACTCGGCGGCCTCCCGCACCACGCGCCGGCACTCGTCCTCGACGGTGAGATCGCCCCGCAGTACGACGGCCCGTCCGCCCGACTCCTCGATCCGCGCGGCCACTTCCCGCGCGCCCTCGTCCGACGTCCGGCAGTGCACGGCGACGGCGGCCCCCTCCGCCGCGAACCGCGACGCGATCCCGCGCCCGATCCCGCCTCCGCCCCCGGTGACAAGGGCGACCTGGCCGGCGAGAAGACCCGCAGGACTCATGGATGAACTCATGGATGACCGCACGGAAGACCTCATGGGCGACACAGTGCCTCGATACGAGCCGCCTCGGCCGGATAACGCGCGGCCAGCTCGACGGCGTTCCCGTGCTCGTAGCCCTCGTACGTGAACCCGGGCGCCATCGTGCACCCGAAGAACGTCCACGCGCCGCCCTCGACGACCCGCGCGCCCATCCAGGTCCCGGCCGGAATGGTGAGCTGCGGCTCCTGCCCGTGCAGGAGAGCGGGTCCGAGCACCGCCGTCCGGGAGGTGCCGTCCGGTGCGAGGAGCAGCAGTTCCAGTGGGCCGCCGAGGTAGAAGTGCCAGATCTCGTCGGACGGCAGCCGGTGCAGCGCGGAGAAGTCGCCGGGCTCGGCGGTCAGCAGCGCGACGATGGCCGAGCCCTCCGGCCGCCCGTCGGCCCGCTCGGGTCCCGCCCAGGTACGCCGGAACAGCCCGCCCTCACGCGGGATCGGCTCCAGGCCGTAGTGGGCGATCAGGTCGGCGGGCGTCGGATGCCCTGTCGGAGGTCCGGTCGGATGTCCTGGGGTCGAGGTCACCCGGGAAAAGCTACCTCCCGGGTGAGAAACGCCAGTTGGGCGCGCTTCTCCGGCAAGGGTTTGTGGCCGGGCCCGTTGTTGTCCTTCCGGAGATCGGCCTGCCCGATGTCCCCGGGCTCTTCCGGGGCAAGGACTTCGCGTTCACCGTGACGGGCGCCTGCGACACGGTCACGACCCGGGCCCTGACCAGCTACTTCCGCAAGGCGGCGGGGATGCCGAGGCGGCGGGTGCACGGGCTGGGGTACTGGCAGCCGTAGAACCGGAACCGCTGCGACAGCGAGCGGCTGTCATAACGACTCGGGAACTCCCGGAACGGCGCGCAACCTTCTGTGAGACCTCTGTGTCCAAAGAGACGGCTGGCGTTCGAGCCTGTCCACACCAAGGAGTTCTGTACCAAGGAGTTCTGTTGCGCAGAGCCGTCATGGCGACAGCCGTGCTGACCACAGCCGTCGCCGCCACGCTCACCCCCACTGCCTCATCGGCCACCACCCCTTACAAGGGCGCCAACACCGCCGCCGTCCAGGACGACTTCAACGGCGACGGCTACCGCGACCTGGCCGTCGGCGCCCCGGGCGCGGCGAACGGCAGCGTGGAGGCGGCCGGGGCGGTCGTCGTCCTGTGGGGCGGGAAGTCCACGGTGAGCGTGACGCGCCGGACCGTCATCACACAGGCGACCGCCGGTATCCCCGGCAACCCCGAGCAGGGGGACCGCTTCGGCGAGACGGTGGCCAGTGCCGACCTCGACCGCGACGGCTACGCGGACCTGCTGATCGGTTCGCCGTCCGAGGCCGTCGGCAACAACGACGTGCGGGGCTCCGTGACGGTCGTGTGGGGCGGTTCGGGCGGTCTCGGGAGCGGTGTGGAGATCACTCCACCCGCGGGCTACGGCAAGGACCGGACGTTCTGCGGCTTCGGCACGAACATCACCAGCGGCGACATGAACGGCGACGGCGCCCCCGAACTCACCATCGGCTCCCGCTGCGAGGGCACCTCCTACACGGGCCCCTTCAAACGTACCGGGAAGGCGGCGGCCAACTACCTGGACCGTCGCCTGGGCGATGCCCGGGGCGTGGTGATGGGCGATGTCGACGGCGACGGACGGGCAGAACGGTTCTGGCTGCCCGGGCCGACGGACGGCGACAGCCGCGGCCCGGTGTTCCTCGAACAGGGGCCGCCGAACGAGTCGGCCCCCTGGGAGAACAAGGCGCTCGAACTCCCCTATGCCGCCGGCCACACCGGCCGCATCGGCGACATCAACGGCGACGGTTACGGCGACCTGGTCACCGGCATCGCCATGGACAACTACCTCTCCTCGTCGACGAGCGGCGCCCACCGAGGCGGCGAGATCCAGGTCCTCTACGGCAGCGCCCAGGGCATCACCGCCGCCCAGCGCCCGAAGATCTTCCACCAGGACACCCCGGGCGTCCCCGGCAGCGCCGAGAACGCCGACATGTTCGGCCAGTCCCTCAGCATCGGCGACGTGGACAAGGACGGCTACGCCGACGTCCTGATCGGCTCCCCGAACGAGGGCGTGGCCAACAAGGAGGGCGCCGGTACGGCCGTACTCCTGCGCGGCTCCGCCAAGGGCCTGACGACAGCCCGGGCGGCGGGCTACACCGAGGACACGGCGGGCGTGCCGGACACCGCCGAGGCGTACGACGGCTTCGGCACCTCGGTCCACCTCGCCGACCTGAACCGCGACGGCCGGGCGGAAACGGTCGTCGGCATCCCGGGCGAGAACATGGACGGCTGCCTCTGGCTCGCCCGCGGCTCGGCCTCCGGCCCGGTCGTCAACGGCTCCCACACCCTGTGCGGCAAGAACACCGGCATCAGGGTCCACTTGTCGGACGCCCTCTTCGGGACGTCCCTGACCAGCCCGTACGTATACCTCTGACCGTCGTACCGGTCGCCCGGCCCCTCCGTGGAGTCATGTCCCACACGCGGCCGGGCGACCGGCGGGGCATGATCGACCCATGGACGTCACTCTCCACCTCGCCCAGGACCCCGAGGCCGACGCGCTCCTCGGCCGCAGCCCGCTCGCCGCGCTGACCGGAATGCTGCTGGACCAGCAGGTTCCGATGGAGTGGGCGTTCAAGGGGCCGGCGACCATCGCCCAGCGCCTCGGCGCGGACGATCTCGACGCGCACGAGATCGCGGCGTACGACCCCGAGGCCTTCGCCACGCTCCTCTCCGACAAGCCTGCCGTGCACCGGTATCCGGGCTCGATGGCCAAGCGCGTCCAGCAGCTCTGCCAGTACCTCGTCGAGCACTACGACGGGGACGCCGAAGGAGTCTGGCGGGACGTGGCGACCGGCGAGGAGCTGCTGAAGCGCCTCACCGACCTGCCGGGTTTCGGCAAGCAGAAGGCCCAGATCTTCCTGGCCCTCCTCGGCAAGCAGCTCGGCGTACAGCCCAAGGGCTGGCGCGAGGCCGCCGGCGCGTACGGCGAAGCGAAGTCGTTCCGCTCCGTCGCCGACATCACCGGCCCCGAGTCCCTGACCAAGGTCCGGGCCCACAAGCAGGAGATGAAGGCGGCGGCGAAGGCCGCGAAGGCCTCCGGCAAGTAGGCGCCGAGCGGGCGACGGGGATCCCGGTGGCTACCGCCTCCGCCGGGCCGTGCCGAAGAGGGAGCGGGTGATCTCCCGGCCGATCCGGGTGCCCACGGAACGGGCCAGGGACTTGAACATCCCGCTGCCCACCACCTGTTCCACCAGGGAAGGGTCCTCCTCGGGCTTGGACTCCTTCGCCTTGGACTCCTTGGGCTTCATCTCGTCCGGGCCCTTTGCTCCACCCGCTCCACCGGAGGGCTTCGCCGCCGTCAGCTTCTCGTACGCCGACTCCCTGTCCACAGCCTGTGCGTAACGGTCGTAGAGCCGCGAGGACCTGACCGCCTGGTCGAGGACCGCCGCGTCGACCGGGCCCATCAGGGGCTCGGGGGCGCGCAGGCGGGTCGCGGCGACCGGGGTCGGGGCGCCCTTCTCGCTCAGGACGGTGACCACCGCCTCGCCCGTTCCGAGGCCGGTGAGCAGTTCCTCCAGGTCGTACGCCGAGTTCGGGAAGGTCTTCACCGTGGCCCTGAGGGCCTTCTGGTCGTCCGGGGTGAAGGCGCGCAGCGCGTGCTGGACGCGGTTGCCGAGCTGGGCAAGGACATCCGCGGGGACGTCCTTCGGGGTCTGCGTCACGAAGAAGATGCCCACGCCCTTCGAGCGAATGAGGCGGACGGTCTGCGTGATCGCGTCAAGGAAGGCCTTCGACGCGTCGTTGAACAGCAGATGCGCCTCGTCGAAGAAGAAGACGAGCTTGGGCCTGTCGGCGTCGCCGACCTCCGGGAGGTCGTGGAAGAGGTCGGCCAGCAGCCACATCAGGAAGGTCGAGAAGAGCTGTGGCCGGTCCTGTACGGCGGGCAGTTCGAGCACCGAGACCATGCCCCGGCCGTCCGCCGCCGTACGCAGCAGCTCGGCCGTGTCGAACTCGGGTTCGCCGAAGAAGTCCGCCATGCCCTGTGCCTCGAAGGCGGTGAGGGAGCGCAGGATCACCCCGGCCGTGGCCGTCGACAGTCCGCCGATGTTCTTCAGTTCCTCCTTGCCCTCGTCGGAGGTGAGGAAGGCGACGACGGCCCGCAGGTCCTTCAGGTCGAGCAGCTCCAGCCCCTTCTGGTCCGCGTAGTGGAAGACCAGGCCGAGCGACTGCTCCTGGGTCTGGTTGAGCTGGAGCACCTTGGACAGCAGCACCGGGCCGAAGCTGGTGATCGTGGCCCGCACCGGGATGCCGTGGCCGAGACCGCCGAGGGCGTAGAACTCGGCGGGGAAGCCGGTCGCCGTCCACCTCTGGTGCACCTCGGCGGCACGGGACGCGACCCTGTCGTTCATCGTCCCGGGCGCGGAGATCCCGGAGACGTCGCCCTTCACATCGGCCAGGAAAACGGGCACACCTTGGGCGCTGAGCTGTTCGGCGATCAGCTGGAGCGTCTTGGTCTTGCCGGTGCCGGTGGCCCCCGCGACCAGACCGTGCCGGTTGAGCAGGGGGAGCGGGATGCGGATCCGGGCGTCCGGGAGGCACGTCCCGTCCCACACCAGGGCGCCCAGGTCGAGCGCCGGGCCGGTGAAGGCGTACCCGGCGGCGATCTCCAGGGCCGGCCGGGGAAGCGCGGGAGCGCTCCCAGGCGCAGGGGGTGACGAGGCAGACGCGTTTGCCGGCGGCAAGGGCTCCGGGGCGGCCTCCGTAACGGCCGATGGCACGGTCTCGCTGTCGCTCATGTCGAACCCGTCTTCCGGTTTGCCCCGCTTTACTCCATCTTTTCCAGCGTCGCACTCCGTCTCCATGGCTGCGCCCGGAACGTCTGGACCGGTAGGCTTTCCGTGTGATCTTCAAGCGCATCGGAAACGGCCGGCCGTACCCCGACCACGGCCGGGAAAGCACCCGGCAGTGGGCGGACGTCGCGCCGCGCCCGGTCCGCCTCGATCAGCTCGTGACGACCAAGGGCCAGCTCGACCTGGAAACCCTGCTCGCCGAGGACTCGACGTTCTACGGCGACCTCTTCGCGCATGTCGTGAAGTGGCAGGGCGACCTGTATCTGGAGGACGGTCTGCACCGCGCGGTCAGGGCGGCCCTCCAGCAACGCCAGGTGCTGCACGCCCGCGTCCTCGAAATGGACTGACGGCCGTCCCCTGACAGCCGTCCTCGCGACGCTTATTGGCCCTTTCGGGTAGTCCTGCGGCCGGGTCAATGATCATTTAGTAGGCATCGGTGCCCGGGCGCACTACGCTGCGCCCATGAGCATGCTGACTCCCCCCGGAATGGGCGGCCAGTACCGCATCACGGGGGACAAGTACCCGCGGATGCGCCGACCCCGGGGGCGCCGCAGGTTCGTGCTCGGACTCGTGGCCTCCGTCGCCGCCCTCGGCCTGATCGGCTGGGGCACCTTGCAGCTCATCGACGTCTTCACCGGCGGCGGCAGCAAGGCCACGGCCGCGGGACCGAAGTCGGACTGCGCCACCAGGGCAACCCCGACGGCCACGCCCACGACGGCCCCCAGAACACTGCCCAGGCCCGGCGTGATCACCGTCAACGTCCTGAACGCCACGCCCCGCAGCGGCCTGGCCAAACAGGCCGCGGACGAGCTGCGGAAGCGTGGCTTCCGCATCGGCGACGTGGGCAACGCGCCCAAGGCCTACGACAAGAAGATCGCCGGAGCCGGGATGGTGCTCGGCGCGAAGTCGGCCGCCCGGGCAGCCCTGCCCGTGCTCGGCACCCAGCTCGCGGGCGCCCAGGTGAAGACCGACGCGCGCACCTCGGCCACCGAGGTCGACCTGCTCATCGGCACCAAGTTCACGGCCCTGACCAGCAAGAAGGACGCCGACCAGGCCCTGGCCGCGCTGACCGGTCCCGCGCCGACGCCCTCCAGCACCCAGAAGAGCTGCTGAGCCTCGTACTCCGTACTGCCTGACTCCGTACCGCCTGTTGGTGCTGGTGCTACTCGGCCGCGCCGTACAGCCGGTCGCCCGCGTCTCCGAGGCCCGGGACGATGTAGCCGTGCTCGTTCAGGCGCTCGTCGATCGAGGCCGTGACGACGGTGACCGGGGTGCCCGCCAGCTCGCGTTCCATGACCTCGACGCCCTCCGGGGCGGCCAGGAGGACCACGGCCGTCACATCGTCGGCGCCGCGCTTGATCAGCTCCTGGATCGCCGCGACCAGGGTGCCGCCGGTGGCGAGCATCGGGTCGAGGACGTACACCTGACGCCCGGAGAGGTCCTCCGGCATGCGTGTGGCGTACGTGGACGCCTGGAGCGTCTCCTCGTCGCGCACCATGCCCATGAAGCCCACCTCGGCGGTCGGCAGCAGCCGGACCATGCCGTCCAGCATGCCGAGGCCGGCCCGCAGGATCGGCACCACCAGCGGGCGCGGGTAGGACAGCTTGACGCCCGTGGTCGAGGCGACCGGCGTCGTGATGTCGACCTGTTCGGTGCGCACGTCGCGCGTGGCCTCGTAGGCGAGCAGGGTGACCAGCTCGTCGGCGAGACGGCGGAAGGTCGCGGAGTCGGTGCGCTGGTCGCGCAGCGTGGTGAGCTTGTGGGCGACCAGCGGGTGGTCGACGACGTGGAGACGCATGTCCCCAACAGTAGCCGGGGTCCCGCACAGCGGCCCGCTCCCCCATACAGCGGTTCCGCTTCCCCGTACAGCGGCTCCACCTCCCCCTCACTCTTCCGCTGGCATCAAACCGCCCGACGGAGGGAAGGTGGAGGGACGGATTGGGGGTGCTGCCCATGCCTGACCACGAACCCGTCCATGCACCCGATCAGGTACCCGACCAGGACCGGAAGGCGTCGGAGACCGAGGCCGAGAGGCGTCGGCGCCGGGCCGTCTTCCTGCGCGAGCTGACCGAGGCCCGCGAGTTGCGCGACCGTGTACAGCCCCGCCGCGCCAAGGCCGCGCGCCTTCGCCACGCCATGCGTATGCGTACGTTCCGCTGGTAGTAGGCGCGTTGAGGGGGTAGCCGTGCGGGGCCGGTGACGGAAGCCGGTTACGATCCGCTGGTGGCGGCAACGAGAGCGCTGTTGAAGGGCTCGGCTGACAACCGATCAAAAGAGCCGGACACAGGGTGCCGAAGACGTCCCCTGAACGCTCCGTTTCTGCCACGATGCCGAGTGGGTGGGGCTCGGCGAACAGCCTTCCCCGCCCGCAACCTCCGCCGGGGGGACCCCCAACGGGCACGCCTAGGAACAGTGGGAGAGTCACGGTGTACTTCGCCGCAGTGCTCGCGCGCACCGAAGACGGGTGGGAAGCGAGCGACACAGAGCTCGACGATGTGGAAACCCTGTCGGACCTGGCCGAACTGGCCCGTGAAGCCTCCCCCGAGGACGACACGGTGCTGGTGCTCATCGAGCAGGAGGACGCCTGGTTCGGCGTCGTCCGCATCGACGGCGAGGACGACCCCCGGATCTACGTCTCGGACGCCGCCGCCGCTTCCCGTAGTTCGTACGGTGAGATCCTGCTCACGGCCGAGCTGCTCGGCCGCGATCCGGACGCCGACGAGCCGGATCTCGACGCCCTCGTCCTCGATCTCGACGGCACCGAGGACGGTGAGCCGGACGCCGATCCGGACACCGACGCCGCCTCCGCCGACGACGAGACCATCGCCCCCGCCGACGCGGTGCCGCACGGCCCCGTGGGGGACCCCGTGATTCTCGACGACCTCGGCGTCGGCGAGAAGGAACTGCGCGCCCTGGACGCCGACGACGCGCTGAGCGCGATCGCCGAGGCCCTGGGAGCGTCGGAGGTCCTGGAGACGGTGCGCTGAGCCGAGAGGGCCTGATCGACGAGGGGGCGCCCGACCCCGTACGTGGTCCGTGGCGGGCCGCGATGCGGCTCGCCCTGGCCGAGGCCGGGCGGGCCGCCCTGGGCGGTGACGTCCCCGTCGGCGCCGTCGTGCTGGCCGCCGACGGCACGACGGTGCTCGCGACCGGGCACAACGAGCGCGAGGCGACCGGCGATCCGACGGCGCACGCGGAGGTCCTCGCGCTCCGGCGGGCCGCGGCGCGGCTCGGGGAGTGGCGGCTGTCCGGCTGCACGCTTGTCGTGACGCTGGAGCCCTGCACGATGTGCGCGGGCGCCCTCGTGCAGTCGCGGATCGACCGGGTCGTCTACGGCGCCCGCGACGAGAAGGCGGGCGCGGCCGGCTCCCTCTGGGACGTCGTACGCGACCGCCGTCTCAACCACCGCCCCGAGGTGATCGGCGACGTCCTCGCGGACGACTGCGCCGGCCTCCTCACCACCTTCTTCCGCCACGACCGCTGACCGCCGACAGACCACTGATTCACCGGCGGGGGCCGACGATAAACGGATTTCGGACCATGCCGCACCTTGCTGTAAGGTTCCCCTCGGTAGCGTGTCCGAGCGGCCGAAGGAGCTCGCCTCGAAAGCGAGTGTGGCGCAAGTCACCGAGGGTTCAAATCCCTCCGCTACCGCTGTAGAAGGGCCTCGCCGGACGGCGGGGCCCTTCGTGCGACATCAGTCGGGTGTCGCGCGGTCGGGTCTGGTCGGGTCTGAGGGGGAGGCCGCCGTGGCGGTGAACGCGAAGAAGATTGCCGTCTACGCACTCGTGGTCTTCGTGGCGTACGTGATCATCACGGACCCCAGAGGGGCGGCCGACTACGTCGAGATAGCCTTCGAAGGCATCTCGAACGCGGCCGGCGCCATAGGCGACTTCATGACCTGGGTCGCCGACGGCGCCCAGTAGCAGCCAGCCCAACCAGCAGCCGGGGAGTGCATGTGATCCGCCATCTGGTCCTCTTCAAGCTCAACGAGGGCGTCCAGCGCGACGAACCGCGGGTCGTGGCGGGCGTCGAGGCCTTCCGCGCCCTGCCCGGCCAGATCGGCGACCTCCGCTTCTGGGAGTGCGCCTGGAACATCACCGACCGCCCCATCGCCTACGACTTCGCGATCAACTCGGCGGTCGAGGACAAGGACGCGCTGGTCAGGTACCTGGAGCACCCGGCCCATCAGGCCGCTGCCGGACCGTGGCGCGAGTTCGCCACCTGGGTGATCGCCGACTACGAGTTCTGAGCCGTACGGCCGCACAGGCGACGACCCCGCACCCGAACGGTGCGGGGTCTTCTTACGTCTTATGGGCCAACTCTCCCTCAACACGGTGTTATGGGGTGCTTGCACACAGTGCACATGTCTTGTGATGCTATGACCGCTTTTGACGGATGAGTTGACCGATTGAGTTGACCGATGAAGAGGTGGCCTTGACCGTGTCGGCCAGTACTGCGCCACCCCAGGAAGCCACTGCCCGAGAAGCCGCCGCCCAGGAACCCGCACCTCAGGAGCCCGCCCCCCAGCGGAGCCGAGGCGCTGACACCCGGGCGCTCACCCAGGTGCTCTTCGGCCAGCTCAAGATGCTGGAGCCGGGTACGCCGGAGCACAACCGCGTGCGGGGGGCGCTCATCGAGGCGAATCTCCCGCTCGTGCGCTACGCCGCCGCCCGCTTCCGCTCCCGCAACGAGCCGATGGAGGACGTCGTCCAGGTCGGCACCATCGGGCTGATCAACGCCATCGACCGGTTCGACCCGGACCGGGGCGTGCAGTTCCCGACGTTCGCGATGCCGACCGTCATCGGAGAGATCAAGCGGTACTTCCGGGACAACGTCCGCACCGTCCACGTACCGCGCCGGCTGCACGAGCTGTGGGTGCAGGTCACCGGGGCGACGGAGGACCTGACGACGGCGTTCGGGCGCACCCCGACGACCGGCGAGATCGCCGAGCATCTGCGGATCAGCGAGGAGGACGTGCTGTCCTGCATCGAGGCGGGCCGCTCGTACCACGCGACCTCGCTGGAAGCGGCCCAGGAGGGCGACGGGCTGCCGGGCCTGGTCGACCGCCTCGGCTTCGAGGATCCGGCGCTGGACGGCGTGGAGCACCGCGACCTGGTCCGGCATCTCCTGGTCCAGCTCCCGGAACGCGAACAGCGCATCCTGCTGCTGCGTTACTACAGCAACCTCACCCAGTCCCAGATCAGCGCGGAACTCGGTGTCTCCCAGATGCACGTGTCCCGGCTACTGGCCCGTAGCTTCGCGCGACTGCGCTCCGCGAACCGCGTCGAGGCGTAGCCGGGGACGGAGCCGGGGACGGAGCCGGAGAGGCCGCAAGCGACGTAACCGGACACAGGAGCGAGCCGTCACCTGGGAGAGCGAATCGCTCAGTGACTCATTTCTCGGCTCTTCTGGGGTTAAAAACTGCCAGACCCCCTTTTTCCAGGGCGGATTCGCGTCCCACATGTCGACATGTAACTACAGCGTGTTGCCGACATGTGACATTCTCCGTGAAGAGCGTTTGCCGTGGCTTCGGCTCCGGTATTCAGGTGAAGGCTGCGTTCCTCGAATCGGAGCGTCCGCCGCGACCGTCCGCGACCCAAAGGGGGTGGCATGTCCGCAGACCAGGGCAGCTCCAAGGTGCTCACGCTCACGAAGAGCGAGTCGGCGCCCGCCGAGCTTCACGACGTCCCGGCCCTTGTAGTGGAGGTCGAGGCAGAGGCGGCCCCGGCCACCCAGGCCCTCCCGCCGGCTCCGCCGACCACGGGTGCCATCGACACCCGCACCCTGTCCCGTTCCCTGTTCCTGCGGCTCGCCGCCCTCGACGAGAACAGCCCCGAGCGTGCGTACGTCCGGGACACCCTCATCGAGCTGAACCTCCCTCTCGTCCGGTACGCGGCGGCCCGCTTCCGCTCCCGGAACGAGCCGATGGAGGACATCGTCCAGGTCGGCACCATCGGCCTGATCAAGGCGATCGACCGCTTCGACTGCGAACGCGGCGTCGAGTTCCCGACGTTCGCGATGCCGACGGTCGTGGGTGAGATCAAACGCTTCTTCCGCGACACGTCGTGGTCGGTGCGCGTACCGCGCCGCCTGCAGGAGCTGCGTCTGGCCCTCACCAAAGCCAGCGACGAGCTCGCCCAGAAGCTGGACCGCTCCCCCACGGTGCCCGAACTCGCCCTGGTCCTGGGCGTGTCCGAGGAGGACGTGGTCGACGGCCTCGCGGTCGGCAACGCGTACACGGCCTCGTCCCTGGACTCCCCGGCCCTGGAGGACGACGGCGGCGAGGGCTCCCTGGCCGACCGCCTCGGCTACGAGGACACGGCGCTGGAGGGCGTGGAGTACCGCGAGTCCCTCAAGCCGCTGCTGGCCAAACTCCCGCCCCGTGAGCGCCGGATCATCATGTTGCGCTTCTTCGCCAACATGACCCAGTCGCAGATCGGCGAGGAGGTCGGCATCTCCCAGATGCACGTGTCACGTCTCCTGACCCGAACCCTGTCCCAGCTCCGCGAGGGCCTGATCTCCGACTGAGGGTTCACTTCTGACGGAGCATCAGCGACGATGACGCGATGCTTCGACAGACCCGCGCGACGCATACGACGCATGACCGCCGGGGCGCCATCGCCCTGACCACCTCGGCGGCCGTCGTGATCTGCGCCCTGGCAGGGGTGTTGGCGGCGTGCGGGGACAGCGGCGGACACGACGAGGGGTACGTCCCGGTCGAGCGACCGGCGATCGGCGGTACGGCGGTTGCTCCCACCGGGGAGGTGACGTTCGTACCGCTGGAGGGAAGCAAGCCGGAATCGGCGGCGCCCAACTCGCCCCCTGGGCAGGAGAGTCGGCCGCGCGCACCGGCAACGGCGCCCCGATCGACGACCGTTCCGGCGGAGAACTCCGACTCGGCCCGGACGAGCACGAATTCGGCGCCTCCCGCACCGACGCCGACGCCGACCTCCGTTTCGACACCGACGTCGGAACCGACATCGACATCGGCATCGACAACACCGGGACCGTCACCGCCCGTCGGTCCCGCGCACCTGACCACGGGTGCGCCGGTACGCGAGCCCACGGACAAGCGCTGGTGCGAGAAAGTGACGCTCGCCTTCCACAACACCGGAGACTCACCGGTGCGTTCGGGCACAGTCACCTTCGGCACGCACATCATCGACCTGCTCGGCATCGACTGGGCGACGATCGAGTCGACCGTGCCGCTCCCTGTGCCGATCGGGCCGGGTGCCACGCGGGAGGAGAGCTGGACGGTGTGCGTGGCGGAGTGGCGCGTGCCGTGGGGGATGCGGGTGGAGACGCGGGTGGTCGAGGTGGAGTGGGCGTAGGTGACGTGGGTGCGGGGGCAGCCGATCCGCGTCCGCTGTCCGATCCGCGCGCCCGCTAGCCGATCCGCAGTTCGTAGCGCAGGCGTTGGCGGTGGGCGGGCATGGTCATCAGGTCGGCCTGGAGGGGGCGGTCCTCGGCGTCCAGGGTGAGCCGGGTCAGCCGTAGGACCGGGGTGTCCGGGCCGACGCGCAGTGCCTGCTGCTCCGCCGTACTCGGCAGCCCGGCCGTCACGTCCTCGCGTACCCGTACGCCCACGTGCCCGAGGCGTGCGAGCAGGGTGACGGCTCCGCCGGGGATCTTGGCGAGGCCGGCGAGGCCGGTGCCTCCGGCGATGTGCACGGGATAGTAGGTGTCCGTCAACTCACAGGGCTCACCGTCGAGTTCGATCACCCGGCGCCGTACGACCACGGCCTCGCCCTCGGCGACGCCGAGCAGCCCGGAGACCTCCTCGGACGCCGGCACCTCCCCGGCGTGGACGATGCGCTGCGTGCCCCGACGCCCCTTCGCGGCGGCTTCCTCGCTCCAGGCGTCGCCCTGCCCGCTCGCCCGCGGCGCCAGATAGGGCATGGAGGTACTGACCCAGTCGTCTCCGCGGTCCATGGCGGTACGTCCTCCGGTCGGCGGGCGGCAGCAGCGGTCGGGGCTCGTCAGATATGGGCCCTGACCTGCCGTACGGCATGGCCGAGCGCCTTGCCGAGGGTGGCCAGTTCCTCGTCGCCGAACCAGGCTCGCTCGGGGTTCCGCACGGCGATCTCGAACCGGGCGAAGCCGCACGGCCAGTCGTAGTCCAGGTCCACCGGCGAGGCGGACGCGCCGCAGCAGGGGACCTCCGTCGCGAGGGTCGCGAAGCCGTCACCCTCGATGCCGTCGAGAAGGCCCGTCCACCACTCCATGGAGATCGACGCGCCGCAGTGCGGGCAACCGATCCTTCGCAGGTTCTGGCCGCAGGCCACGACCGCGAGCGTGTCGTGCCAGGTGACGTCGATCTCCGCGTCCACCCCACCCGGAACGCCCGGAGCCAGGTCCGCCACGACCGCCGCCGTTCGGTCGGCCGCGGCCCGGTCAGGCTGCCAGTACGGGTCGGTGGGGATGACGGAGAGGACGTCGTCGCTCACAGGGCATCCCTGGATCGCTCGTGGGTGCTCGGCGGGATTCCGGAACGCGCCGGCCGAGTCGCCGGCGCGGTTCCCGTCGGTCCTACTTCAGCGCCAGCCAGGCCACCGCCGCGACCACCAGTACGGCGACGACCACGCCGACGATCAGGCCGATACGGGGGCCCGCCGGGGCGGGTGCCTGACGGCCGCCGCCCTGGGGGGTCTCGTCGACGAACGCTCGGAACATCTGGGTGCTGCCCGCGGGGTCGTAGTTGCCCTCGGGGCCCTGGGTGTTGGCCATGGTGCGAGACCCTAGCGAACCCGACGGCTCCCACCCAAGTGGGCCCCCTCTCTCACCGCCGCCACCTGGGCGTTTACGTTCGCCAACACGTGCCTTTGCCAAGTTTTTAGTCCACCCCCTCCCATTTCATTTGCCTGCAGCAACCAATCTTTTCTATGGTTGCCCCAAGCAACGAATACCGGACGGGCAGGCAGGACTCAGGGGGCGTGATGGCCGAGCCGACGCAGTACGAGGAGTTGGCGCGTCAGTTCAGTGCCTTCGGTGCCGTGAAACGGGAGATGGGGCGGGTCATGCCGCCCGAGTGTCCCAGTGGTTCCGCCGTCGTGCTGATGCTGCTCGACCGGTACGGGGACATGCGGATGAGCCGGCTCGCCGAGCTGCTCGCCGTCGACATGTCCGTGACCAGCCGTCATGTCGCGCACGTCG
Source organism: Streptomyces kryoterrae (assembly GCF_054072135.1). Classification (NCBI taxonomy): domain Bacteria; kingdom Bacillati; phylum Actinomycetota; class Actinomycetes; order Kitasatosporales; family Streptomycetaceae; genus Streptomyces; species Streptomyces kryoterrae. The sequence goes on from NZ_CM133358.1 coordinate 4,969,032, forward strand.
CCGTACGCGGCTGGATCGAACGGCTCCCCGATCCCGCCGACAAGCGCTCCCGCATTCTGCGGCTGACGCCCTCCGGGCACACGCAGATCGGCGAGTTGTCACGGCGGTCCACCGAACTGCTCGCCCACCGGCTCGCCGACTGGACCGACGACGAGGTCGGGCAGCTCGCCCGGCTCATGGGGCGGCTCCGGGAGAGCTTCGGCGCCCAACAGGCGACGTAGCAGACGACATAGCAGGCGACGTGGCACACGACGTGGCAAGCCACATCGCAAACGGCGTAAAGACGCACAAGATACACAAGGCGTACAAGACGCAGCACAGACAAGGAAGTTCCATGGCAACGACCACACCGGCCGGTGTGCGCGCGGCACACGCCAAGCACGGGGGAGGCTCCCAGGGCTCCGCCGACGGCGCGCCGATGTCGCACCGGCAGATCCTGGAAGCGCTCACCGGGCTGCTGCTCGGCATGTTCGTCGCGATCCTGTCGTCGACGATCGTCTCCAACGCCCTGCCCGACATCATCAAGGACCTCGGCGGCGGCCAGAGCGCCTACACCTGGGTCGTGACCGCGTCGCTCCTCGCGATGACCGCGTCCACCCCGCTGTGGGGCAAGCTCGCCGACCTCTTCTCCAAGAAGCTGCTGATCCAGTTCGCCCTCGTCATCTTCGTGCTGGGTTCGGCCGCCGCCGGGCTCTCGCAGAACGCGGGCATGCTGATCACCTTCCGTGCCGTGCAGGGCGTCGGCATGGGCGGGCTCTCGGCGCTCGCCCAGATCATTCTCGCGGCGATGATCTCCCCGCGTGAGCGCGGACGCTACAACGGCTACCTCGGCGCCACCTTCGCGACCGCGATGGTCGGCGGCCCGCTGATCGGCGGTGTCATCACCGACACCAGCTGGCTGGGCTGGCGCTGGTGCTTCTACGTCGGCGTGCCCTTCGCCGTCGTCGCCCTCGTCGTGCTCCAGCGGACCCTGCACCTGCCCGTCGTGAAGCGCAAGGCCAAGGTCGACTGGACCGGTGCCTTCTTCATCACCGCGGCCGTCTGTCTGCTGCTGGTCTGGGTGACCTTCGCCGGCGACAAGTACGACTGGGTGTCGTGGCAGACGTACGCGATGATCGGCGGCACGGTCGCGCTGCTCGGGATCTTCGTCCTCGTCGAGTCGAGGGCCAGTGAGCCGATCATCCCGCTGCGGCTCTTCCGTAACCGCACGATCACCCTCGCCTCGCTCGCGTCGCTCTTCGTCGGCGTCGCGATGTTCGCGGGCACCATCTTCTTCAGCCAGTACTTCCAGCTGGCCCGGGACAAGTCGCCGACCATGTCCGGCGTCATGACGATCCCGATGATCGGCGGCCTGTTCGTCGCCTCCACCGTCTCCGGCCAGGTCATCACCCGTACGGGACGCTGGAAGGCGTGGCTGCTCTCCGGCGGTGTGCTGGTGACGGCCGGTCTCGGTCTGCTGGGCACCCTGCGCTACGACACCGCGTACTGGCACGTCGCCATCTACATGGCGCTGCTCGGCCTCGGCGTCGGCATGATGATGCAGAACCTCGTGCTGTGCACGCAGAACCAGGTCTCCCCCTCCGACCTGGGCGTCGCCAGCTCGGTGGTCACCTTCTTCCGTTCCCTCGGCGGCGCGATCGGCGTCTCCGCGCTGGGCGCGGTCCTCGGTCACCGGATCACCGACCACCTCAAGGACGGTCTGGCCACCATCGACCCCAAGTACGCGTCGGCGCTGTCCGGTTCCAGCTCCAACACCATCCCCGACCTCGACGCGCTGCCCGCTCCGTTGCGCACGGTCATCGAGGGCGCGTACGGCCACGGCATCGGTGACGTCTTCCTCTACGCGGCCCCGGCCGCCCTGCTCGCGCTCGTCTTCTCCCTCTTCATCAAGGAGGTCCCGCTGCGGACCAAGGGCGCGCTGGCGCAGGCCGCGGAGGAGAAGGGTGTCTCCTCCGTCCCGGTCACTCCGGTCACGGAGACGGAGAAGGAGCTCGCCGCCGTCGCCACGGTGGCTGTCGAGACCGACGAGGCCGTCAACGAGCCGACCCGTGGCGGGATTCCGGTACGCGGTCATGTGCGCGGTGCCGAGAGCGCGCCCGTTCCGCAGGCCGCCGTCACGCTGATCTCCCTCACCGGGCGTCAGCTGGGCCGCGCGGTCGCCCAGGGCGACGGCGGCTACGCGCTGGATGCGCCGGGCACGGGCTCGTACGTCCTGATCGCCTCGGCGGACGGGTTCCAGCCGCAGGCCTCGACCGTCGTCGTCAACGGTGAGCCGGTCGCGTACGACATCCTGCTCAGCGGCACCAGTGGGCTCGGCGGGCTGGTGCGCGGCAATGAGACCGGGGTGCCCGTCAAGGACGCGATGGTCATCGTCACCGATGTGCGCGGGGATGTGCTGGCCACCGGGACGACAGGTGAGCAGGGCGAGTTCACGTTCGCCGAGCTGGTGCCGGGTGCCGTGACCGTCGCTGTGAACGCCGCCGGATACCGGCCGCGGGCCCTGCCCGTCGAGGTCGGCGGCACGGGGGTCACCCGGGTCGAGGTGGAACTGGCGTCCGGGGCGCAGGTCCAGGGTGTCGTACGGGCGCCGCACGGGCCGCTCGGGGACGCGCGGGTCACGCTCGTCGACGCGGCCGGCAACGTGGTCGGCTCGGCGACGACCGGTGCGGACGGGGCGTACGCCTTCGCCGACCTGGACAGCGGCGAGTACACGGTCATCGCGACCGGCTACCCGCCGGTGGCCACCGCCCTGACCGTCACCGGCCGAGGCGCCGACGACCACGACATCGAACTCGCCCACCCGGGCGGGGAGTGACGGGGAGTTGCGGGACATGACAGGCGTCACAGGCATCACAGGGCTGAGCGCGCGGGTTCGTACGCGGGACGGGTGGGCGGTGTCGCACGCCGTCGTCACCGTGACCGACGCGACCGGGCAGCAGGTGCTGCGTGCGGGGGCCGACGCGGACGGGGTCGTGCGCGACGCGACCCCGCTCGCGCCCGGCGCGTACACCGTGATCGTGACGGCCGTCGGATACGCCCCCACCGCGTCCACAGCCATCGTCACCGCTGGGGGACGGCGTACCGAGGTCGGTACCGTCACCCTCGCCCGGCTGGGCGGCGGTGCCGAACTGCCGCCGCCGGGGCCGTGGACCGTCGACCCGGCCCACTCGTCCGTCGGGGCGGTCGCCCAGCACCTGGGCATCTCCAGCGTGCACGGGCGGTTCACCGAGTTCACGGCGACGATCGGGATCGCGCCGGACGAGGTCGCCAAGTCCCGGGTGGAGGCGGTGATTTCGGCCGCCTCGATCGATACCGGGAACGCGATGCGGGACGAGCATCTGCGGTCCGCCGACTTTCTGGACGCCGAGCGGCATCCGGACATCGCGTTCCACTCGACGGGTCTCACTCCGGCCGCCGGTCCCGACCGCTGGACCGTCCACGGCGAGCTGAGCATGCGCGGTGTCGTACGGCCTGTCGACCTCGACCTCGCCTACCTCGGCACCGGCGCCGACCCCTGGGGCGGCACGCGGGCCGCGTTCCGGGCGACGACGGAGCTGCGGCGCGAGGACTTCGCCATGAACTACAACCAGGTGGTGCGGGCGGGGATCGCGGCGATCGGTACGACGTTGAGGGTGGAGATCGAGGTTCAGGCGGTGCAGGGGCCTGCGCTGCCGACAGCGTGACTGATTGACGTGACTGTTTGGCGTGACTGATTGAGACGGGCTACAGGAGTCGGAGCAGGCGGGGCGGGACGAAGAGGTGCCGGGCTCGGTGTTCCTCGGCGTTCATCACGGCCGCGGGCATCCAGTCGGGCCGTCCCTCCGCCTTCACCAGGGACTCCTGGCGTTCGGCGCAGGTGGCGCAGCCCGGATCCCAGGGGGACAGCAACTCGGCGTGCGCGTCGGCGAGATGACGGCCTAGCCTGATCTGCGTTCCCAGGACACTGTCGGTGAAGTCCCAGTCGACGGAGGCGTCTTCGGCCGTCAACCCGGCCACTTCGGCCTGTACGTGGCGCATCTCCTCGTAGAGCCGGACGCAGTCGGCGCAGTCCCACATCCAGTCGGGGAGAAGGGGCCACTGTTCCGCATTGCCGTCGTTCCCGCCGTCGTTCCCACCGGCGCTCGACCCATTGCCCATACCGCTCCCCGCCCCCAGTTGGCCGTTGTCCGTCCGCTCGGATCCTTCTCCAGAACCGGCCGGTCTCACTCACAGCCTCTCAACTCACGCGGGTTGGTGAAGTCGAGTACGCCGAAGAGGCGGTGGTTGTCACCTGCCCACCTCGAACCACAGCAGCTTCCCGGCGCCACGGTCCAACAGGCCGTCCCCCAGGGGCCAGCCGCCCCAGCAGTCGGCGTACTCCTGCACGAGGCGCAGCCCCCGCCCGCCCTCACCGTCGGCCGGTGCGAGCGGGACACGGTCGCGGGGCGGCAGTCCGAAGGGGGAAGGGATACGCGGGTGACTGTCCCAGACGCCGACGCGCAGACGTCCGTCGGCGAGGGCGGTGAGGCGGAGGGAGGCGGGGCCGTTGGTGTGCCGGTAGGTGTTCGTGACCATCTCGGAGGTCAACAGTTCTACGGCGTCGAGGACTTCGGGCCTGCCGTGGCTGTCCAGCACCGACCGTACGGTCATACGTGCGACCCGTGCGGCGCGCGGGTCATGGGGCAGGCGGAGGGCGTACGTCCAGGTGTGGGGCGGGGTTACGGTGCTCATGAACGGCTCCTGCGGTGGAGGGACTTGGCTCACTCGATCTCCCGGCCGGGCGGTGGCAGTGCCGCGCGTGAGCGGGGGGCGCGGTGCGCTTCCGGCTTGTCGGTCGGGGTTGAGCGGCTTGGGCTTCACCGTAGCGGCGTCGGTAGAATGGTTTCTACGGAATCAGCGGATGCATCCTACGATGCACTCGTGTGGGTGACCCTGTACGAAGCAAGACAAGGGAGCGGCAGAACATGCCCCCACGGCAGACACCCACGGCACGCCAGTTGCGCCTGGGCGCGGAACTACGAAAACTGCGCGAGAACGCGGGGCTCACCGCCCGGGAAGCCGGCGAGATGATCGGCGCGAACCAGGCAGGCGTCAGCAACATCGAGACAGGCCGCTTCGGCCTCAGCGAACAGCGCATCCGCACGCTCGCCCACAACTACGACTGCACCGACTCGGCCCTGATCGACGCGCTCGTGGCCATGGCGGCGCGTCGGGAACGCGGCTGGTGGGAGGAGTACCGGGACACGCTGCCGCCGCGTTTTCTGGACGTCGCGGAGATGGAGCACCACGCCGTCGCCCTACGCGTGGCACAGGTCATCAACATCCCCGGCCTGCTCCAGACCCCTGAGCACGCCCGCACCCTGTTCCGTCAGGTGGTCCCGGAGCTGCGGCCGCACGAGATCGAGTACCGCATCTCCCACCGGATCAAGCGCCAGGCCATCCTCCACCACGAGCAACCGCCCGCGTACACGGCGATCATTCACGAGGCCGCTCTACGGATGCGGTTCGGTGGTCGGGAGGTGGCCCGTGCCCAGTTGGACCACCTGGCCAAGATGAGCGAACTGCCGCACGTCACGCTCCGGGTGATCCCGTTCGACGGCACGGCGTTCCCTACGGTCGGCCACGGGCTGGACTACACGTACGGGCCAGTACCCGCCCTCGACACAGCGCAGCTGGACGCGGCCCACGGCAGCGAACTCATCGATTCCGTCGCACAGTTGACCAAGTACCGACTCATCCTCGACCGCATGCAGGAGGTCACCCTGGAGCCCGGGGCCTCTCTCGACCTCGTCCACCGCATCGCCCAAGACACCTGAAAGCCGAGCCATGACCGAACTCAACTGGCAGAAGTCCACGTACAGCGAGGAAGCATCCTCCTGCGTCGAGATAGCCCCCACCCTCACCACCATCCACATACGCGACTCCAAAACACCCTCCGGCCCCCGCCTCACCCTCCGGCCCGCAGCCTGGGCGGACTTCCTCTCCGACGTGGCACAGCGCTCTTCCCGGAGGTGAGTTGAGGTACGCGTGCATCGTGTCGGATCCCGTGTCGGACTGTTGTGGACTTCCGTCTCTGTCTGTCCGCCGCAATCGTCACGCTCCGTATGCTCATCCGCCGCGCGACCCCGCTCTACCGCTGGGACGGACGGCCCACCACCAAGAGACTCAAGTGACGCCTGCTGACGGGCGTCCGTCTGCGTCGGGCGGACAAGCACTGCCGCACGCCTGGGGAAGGCGCGCTGCTCAACGAGGGCAGGGCCGGCCCGCGCTCCTGGCTGTGGAGGCTGTGGTGATGATGGCGTCGAGCCGGTCCCGGGTTTTCACCAGGGTGCTGACCTGCGTATCGATGCGGTCCCGCTCGGCCGACAGCCGGTCGAGCAGCGCGGGGGTCACGTCACCGGTCTCGACGCACGGCAGCAGTTCCAGGATCGCCCTGCTCGGCAGCCCTGCGGAGTACAGCTGCTGAATCAGCTGGACGCGGTCGACCGCGCTGTCCGGGTACTGCCGCTGGCCGCTGGGGCTGCGCACCGAGGCCAGCAGGTCCTGCTCCTCGTAGTAGCGCAGTGCCCGCACACTCACGCCCACCCTTGAGGCCAGCTCACCGATGCGCATCAACGCCCCCTCCGTGACCTGGATCACATTCCTTGCCTCTGACGTCAACGTCAGGTTCTAGCGTAACCCGCGAACAGCCCGGACAGCCCGGACAGGAATCACCTCACCACTGCCAGGAGACTCCCCATGAAGATCACCGGTTCCGTCGCCCTCGTCACCGGCGCCAACCGCGGCATCGGCAGGCACTTCGCCCAACAGCTCCTGCACCGGGGCGCCACCAAGGTCTACGCGACCGCGCGCACCCCCCACCTCGTCGACGTCCCCGGTGTGGAGGTACTGCGGCTCGACATCACCGATCCGGCTTCGGTCGCCGCCGCGGCGGGCGCGGCCTCGGACGTCACCCTCCTGATCAACAATGCCGGCGTCTTCACCCAGCAGAACCTCGTCACCGGGGACCCCGAGAGGATCCGGCTGGAGATGGACACCAACTACTTCGGCACCCTCAACGTGGTCCGGGCGTTCACCCCCGTCCTGGCCGCCAACGGCGGTGGGGCCATCCTCAACGTCCTGTCGGCGATGTCCTGGCTCGCCTACGACGGGGCCAACGCCTACAGCGCGTCGAAGGCGGCGGCGTGGAGCCTCACCAACGGCATCCGCCTCGAACTCGCGGGCCAGGGAACCACGGTGACAGGCCTGCACCTGGCCAGCACCGACACCGACATGATGGCCGGGTGGGACGTGGAGAAGAACGACCCCGCCGATGTCGTGCGCGCCGCCCTCGACGGTATCGAGGCCGGGAAGATGGAGATCCTCGCCGACAACAACAGCGTCCAGCTCAAGGCGGCCCTGTCCGCCGACCCGAGCGTGCTCTATCCGCAGGCGGTTCCCGCCGCCTGACCCTTCGGCAGCCGCCCGCCCGGCCAGGCTTCGGCCGACGTTCGAGGATCCACGGACCAGCCGGGCGCGGCCATCCGTACTCGTCACGCTCCGCACGCGCGTCCTCGCCCCACCGCCGGGGCACCTACCCACCACGCTCTGCGGCGGCCCCCGCATCTCGAACCGCCCCTGGCCGGGAGCAAGCCGGAACTGATCGAACGCCACCGGGAAGTGTCGGCGGAGTTCCCGACCGTCGACTCGAACAGCCCTCGTACCTTTCCTTGGCGGTGGTGACCTGTTCTCCGAACCGCTCGAAGCCCGGACAGGCCGGTCCGGCCGGTCCGGCCGGGTGGAGATGACGGCCGTGCCCGGCGTATCCGGGAGGTCCTGGGGCCCCCTGCGCCCTAGGCTGGCGCCATGGCACCGAACATCGCTACGAACACCGCCGTGTCCCTGGCCGAGCTGCTCGACTTCGTACGGCCCCGGCACCGGGCGATCCTCCTCACCCGGCGCGCGGACGGGTCCCCCCAGGCCTCGCCGCTGACCTGTGGGGTCGACGACTCGGGCCGGATCGTCATGTCGACATACCCGGAGCGCGCCAAGACGCGCAACGCCAAGCGGGACGAGCGCGTCAGCCTGCTCGTGCTGAGCGACGAGTGGAACGGGCCGTGGGTCCAGATCGACGGCACGGCGGAGGTCATCGACTCCCCGGACTCGGTCGAGCCGCTGGTGGAGTACTTCCGGAACATCTCCGGTGAGCACCCGGACTGGGACGAGTACCGCGAGGCGATGGTCAAGCAGGGCAAGTCGATCATCCGGGTGACGCCGGAGAAGTGGGGGCCGGTGGCCACGGGCGGGTTCCCGGCGCGGCTGGCTCCGCCGGAGTAAGGGCTGGCCCCTGGGGGCTCCGCCCCCAGACCCCGGTCGTGCTGAACGCGCTCGTCCTCAATCGCCGGACGGGCCGGATTTGTCCACCATCGTCTCGATCCCCGCCACCAGCAGCTCCAGCGCGAAGTCGAAGTCCCGCTCGCGCATCTCCTCCACCGTGCCGCCGCCCCGCGCCGCCATCATGTCCGCCGACTCCTGGATGAACTCGGCGGCCTCCGGGGCGGCCCCCACCGCGCTCATGGCGTGCTGGAAGTAGGCGTCCTGGGTCATCCCGGCGTCCGTGCAGCGGGCGATGAAGTGGCCCTCGATCGTGCCGAATCCGTACACGAACTGGAAGACGGCGGCGATGGCGCCCGTGAGCCCCCGTGCCGGCAGGCCGGTACGGCGCAGCACGCGCTGGACGGCACGTGAGAAGGCCTGGGAGTGGGGGCCGATGTTGAGGTAGGTCCCGGCGAGCGGCGACACCCAGGGGTGGCGGACCAGCAGGGCGCGGTACTCGCCGGCCAGCATGCGCAGTTGGTCCCGCCAGTCCTCGCCGTCGGACTCCGGGTCAGGGAGGCGCAGCTCGGCGCAGGCGGCGTCGAGGGCGAGTTCGAGCAGGTCGTCCTTGGTGTCGACGTACCAGTAGACGGACATCGCCGTCACGTTCAGCTCGGCAGCCAGGCGCCGCATCGAGAACCTGGCCAACCCCTCCGCGTCCAGCAGCCGTACGGTCACCTCGGTGATCCGGTCCCGGTCCAGCCCGGACGGCTGCCCGCCGCGACCGCCGCCACCTCGGCGCACGGCTTTGCCGTCCAGCCACACGCTGGTCCGCGCCGGCCCCTCGGCTGCCCTCACCATGGCCGTACCTTTCGTCAGCGTTCCAACACGGGCCATGCTAGGCGCCCCTTCCGGGACGCGGGACCGTGTCTGATCTGCGGCTCCGCCGCGTGGGCGCGACCAGCCACACACCACCCGCAGGCGCAACCGAACAGACCCCCGAGCTTCTAGGCGACCGCGCCCACATCCACCTCGGACTCTGCCCGCTCAGCCCGCCGCAACAACACCGCCGCGACCAATCCCCCGAGCAACACCGCCCCAGCCCCCACCAACTGACTGCTCTCCAACCCGGAGGCGAACGCCTCAGTGATCCGCGCCCTCTCCGACGCCGACCCCGCCTCCGCCAACGCCCCCGGCAGGGAACCCGCCGCCACCGGAACCAGCGCCGCGAACCGCGAGTTCAGCACCGCACCGAGCACCGCGACGCCCAGCCCCTGCCCGAACTCCGCCACCGTGCCGTTGATCCCCGCCCCGACGCCTGCCTTCTCCGGCGGAATCGAGCTCATGATCGCGTGTGCCATCGCCGGGCTGGCCACCGCGGCCCCCGTACCGATGAGCAGCAGGCCCAGCAACGTACCCGCGTAACCGCCGGAGGCGACCGTCGCGATGGAGACCAGGCCGCACGCCATCAGCGTCATGCCCAGACCGATGGCGAGCGGGGTCCCGAGCCTGGCCGCCCACTTCGCGGACACACCGGTGAAGTTGAGCGCCACGATGACGAGCGCGAGTGGTGCCGTACGCAGCCCGGCCTCCAACGGGCCGTAGCCGAGCACGAACTGCATGTGCTGGGTGAGCAGGAAGAGCGACCCGCCCATCCCGAAGGTGATCAGCACCGCACCCGAGACCGCCCCCGTGAACCGCCGGTTCCGGAAGAAGTGCATGTCGAGCATGGGGTACGGGATCCGGTTCTCCCAGTACGCGAAGGCACCCAGCACCACGACAGCGACGGTCGCCGGCACCAGCACCCGGCCGGACGTCCAGCCGTGCTCGGGCCCGGAGATGATCGCGAACACGAGCGCGGACATGCCGATCGTGGAGAGCAGGGCGCCCAGCAGGTCCGGGCGGTCACCCTTCGGGTTCTTCGACTCGGGTACGAGGGCCACGACCGCCACCAACCCCAGCGCCGCGACCGGGATGTTGACGAGGAAGATCGCGCCCCACCAGAAGTGGTTCAGCATGAAGCCGCCGAGCAGCGGGCCGGTCGCGAAACCCAGCGAGTTCACCGCGGCCCAGATCCCGATGGCCTTCGGCTGCTCCTCGGGCGTGAAGATCTGCATCGCCACGGCGAGCGTGGTCGTCATCAACAGCGCACCGCCTACGCCCATTCCGGCGCGCGCCGCGATCAACTGGCCGGTGCTGTCGGCCAGTCCGGCGGCCAGTGAGCCCACGCCGAACAGGACGAGGCCCGCGATCAGCATCCTCTTGCGGCCGTAACGGTCGGCCGCGCTGCCGGCGGTGAGCAGCAGGCCCGACTGGACCAGCGAGTACGCGTTGATCATCCACTGGATGTCGGAGGTGCCGGCGCCCAACTCCCGGGTGAGGGAGGGGATCGCGACGTTCAGGACGGTGTTGTCGAGCAGCACGGTGAGCTGCGCGAGACAGATGACACCGAGGATCAGCCAGCGCTGGGGGTGACCCTGGCCCTGGTGGTGGCCCTGGCCCTGGCCCTGAAGGTCGCTCTGGCGGGACGTAGACGACATGCTGTACACCGTAGAACAGTTCCTATACGGCGTACAACAAAATAAGAAAGCGGTGGCCCGGAGCGAGGTCGCTCCGGGCCACCACCAGGGAAAGAACCCTCAGCCGTACCGATCAGCTGCTGCTCGTCGGCTGCGTCAGGTCGTAGAAGGTGGCCGAACCCACCGTCACCTTCTTGAAGTTGCTCTCGACCCACGAGCTGATCTGGGACGACGTGCTCGTCGTGCTGCTGCCGCCGCCCATGCCACCACCGCCGGAGCCGCTGGAGATGAAGTAGTGGATCTTGCCGTCCGCCACGTACTTCTTGAACTCGGCCAGCGTCGGGGACGGGTCGGTGCCGTTGAAGCCGCCGATCGCCATCACCGGGTCGCCGGTGGAGAGCTGGTAACTCGCCGCGTTCTGGGCGCCGATGGCCGCTGCGGCCCACTTGTAGTCGCCGGCGTTCTTCTCCAGCAGGGCCTTGGCCTCGCTGGTGACGCTGGCGCCGTTGAGCAGACCGCCCACGCCACCGCCGCCGCCCATGCCGCCGCCGTCACCGGTCTGACCGCCGGGGCCACCCTGCTGGGTGTTGCCGTTGCCCTGCTGCTGGTTGCCCTGGGTGTTGTTGCCGCCGCCGGGGAAGCCGCCGCCGGTCGGGGGCTGGCCCATGCCGCCACCCTGCTGAGTGCCCTGCCGGCCACCCTGGGCGGTGCCGCCACCGGGACCGCCACCCATACCGCCGCCACCGCCGAACCCACCGCGACCGCCCGCCACGGACGGACCCGCCGTGACGATCGAGCCGGTGTGACCCTCGTTGAGGGTGGTGAGGGAGTACGCGGTCGGACCCGCCAGCGCCGTCACGAAGCTCAACCCGACGACTGCCAGGGCCAGTTGACGCCCGATCCGGTTGACGAAGACAAGCCCCAGCGCGGCCACGAGACCGCCCAGCAGCACGAGCCACTTCAGCCAGGGCAGGTAGTCGGAGGAGCGGTTGAGCAGGACATAACCCCAGACCGCGGTGGCCGTCGTGGCACCCGCGAGCGTCAGTGACGCCCACAGCTTGTCCCGCTCCTGCCAGAGCTGGGCCGCGCCCATGCCGACCAGCGGCGCGATGTAGGGGGCGAGGGCGACGGTGTAGTAGTCGTGGAAGATGCCCTGCATGTAGCTGAAGATCACCATGGTGATCAGCAGCGAGCCGCCCCAGAGGAGGAGCCCGGCGCGGGCGGTGTCCGTGCGCCTGGCCTTGCGGCCGGCCCAGATCGCCGCGGCGAGCAGGATCAGCGCGGCCGGGATCAGCCAGGAGATCTGGCCGCCGCTCTCGGAGCTGAACATCCGGCTCCAGCCGGTCGTGCCCCACATTCCGGTGCCGCCTCCGCCGCCACCGCCTCCGACACTGCCGGTCTCGTCGCCGTTGATACGGCCAAGTCCGTTGTAGCCAAAGGTCAGTTCGAGGAAGGAGTTGTTCTGCGAGCCGCCGATGTAGGGGCGCGAGGACGCCGGCCACAGCTCGACGATCGCGACCCACCAGCCACCCGCGACGATCATCGCGAGCCCGGCGGCCAGTACCTGTCCGATGCGCCTGCGGACGCTGGTCGGCGCGAAGATCACGTACACCAGTGCCAGCACCGGCAGGATCAGGAAGGCCTGGAGCGTCTTGACCAGGAAGGCGAAACCGATCGCCGTACCCGCCCAGAGAATCCACTTCGTCTCGGCCTTCTCCATGGCGCGCTGGGTGCAGTAGACCGCGGCGGCCATGAGGAGCGCGAGGAGCGCGTCCGGGTTGTTGAAGCGGAACATCAGCACGGCGACGGGCGTCACCGCGAAGGCCGCCATCGTGAGGAACCCGGCCGTGGCGCTGAACCGGCGCCGCACGGACGCGTACAGCACACCCGCCGTGGCGACGGCCATCAGGACCTGCGGGAACAGGATCGCGAAGGAGTTGAGACCGAACAGCCGGACCGAAAGCGCCATCGGCCAGAGGGAGGCCGGGGGCTTGTCGACGGTGATGGCATTGGCCGAGTCGAGGGAGCCGAAGAAGAAGGCCTTCCAGGACTGGCTGCCGGCCTGAACCGCCGCCGAGTAGAAGGAGTTGGCGTATCCGGAGGCGGTCAGGTTCCAGGTGTAGAGCGCGCCGATCACCAGCAGCGTGGCGAGGAACGCGGGCCGCACCCACCGGTGGTCCTCGGGCCGTCCGCGCCACAGTCTGTGTACGAAGGGCTGCTTGGGCTCACCGGACGAGGGCGCCGGAACGGCCGAGTCAGGAACCGCCTTCTGCTGTACGGCAGTTGCTTCCGGCGGCGGATACGAGGGGTTCGCACCCCCCGGGCCCGAATGGGTCGTCTGGTCGAAGTGAGTGGTCATCGCGGGTTCCTCGGATCCTGGCTGTCGTGCGGGCGCACCGGCTGGAGCCGCATGGTCGGGTCCCCCCAGGTGCGGTCCGCGACATCACCGGCGCGGAACTGGTCGGTGGGGTAGGGGGAGTTGCCGTACGAAGCATTGACGTTGTTGGCGCTGTTGACGTTGCTGTGCGAGGCGTTGGCGTACGGGCCCGTGGTGTACGCCTGGTAGACGGGCGAGTCCAACAGGTGCGAGGCGACCACCGTCGACGGCGAGGCCGGCCCGTCGGTGTCGTCCGGGAACACCCAGGCCCTGAAGAGCAGGAACCGCAGCACCGTCGCCGCGAGGTTGGCGGCGATGAGCACCGCCAGTTCCGTGGAGTGACCGGGGTCGCTGGTCGCCGCGTTGAGGGCGGCGAGCGAGCCGCTGGTGAGGGCGAGCCCGATGCCGAAGACGACCAGGCCCTGCGCCTGGTGGCGCACCGCCCCGCCCCGGCCGCGCACCCCGAAGGTCAGGCGCCGGTTGGCCGCGGTGTTCGCGACGGCGGAGACCAGCAGCGCGAGGGCGTTGGCGATCTGTGAGCCGGCGAAGCCCCGGAAGGCGCTGTAGAGCACCAGGTAGAAGAGGGTCGACATACCGCCGACCACACAGAATCCGACGAGCTGGCGGGCCAGTCCCTTCGGTACGTCCTTGATGTCGCGGTCGCGCGGATCGTCGCCGAAGGGCCGGGTGAGCCGGTCCAGCGGCAGTGAGCCGGTGGCAAGGGCCTTGCCCACGCGCAACACTCCCTTCAGGTCGTCGGTCGCGGTCTTGACGATGTGGACGGTCGATTCCGGGTCGTCGACCCAGTCGACCGGCACCTCGTGGATGCGCAGGCCCGCGCGCTCGGCGAGCACCAGCATCTCGGTGTCGAAGAACCAGCCGGTGTCCTCGATGAGCGGCAGCAGGATCTGGGCGACATCACGCCGGATGGCCTTGAATCCGCACTGCGCGTCCGTGAAGCGGGCCTGGAGCGAGCCACGCAGGATCAGGTTGTACGTCCGGCTGATGAACTCCCGCTTGGCACCGCGCACGACGCGCGACGAGCGGGCGAGCCGGGAGCCGATCGCGAGGTCCGAGTGACCGGAGATCAGCGGTGCCACCAGCGGCAGCAGGGCGTTCAGGTCGGTCGACAGGTCGACGTCCATGTAGGCGAGGATCGGCGCGTCGGACGCGGACCACACTGTCCGCAGTGCTCGGCCGCGCCCTTTCTGCTCCAGCCGGAAGGACCTGACCTCCGGCAGCTCCGCCGCCAGCCGCGCCGCCACCAGGGGAGTGGTGTCCGTGGACGCGTTGTCCGCAACCGTGATGCGGAACGCGTACGGGAACGTGCGCTTGAGGTGCTCGTGCAGTCTGAGCACGCATGGCTGGAGGTCCTTCTCCTCGTTGTAGACGGGGATCACTACGTCCAGGACAGGCGTACCGGCTGCCGCGGCCGGGAGGTGCTCCCGCGCCGGCAGGGTGCCGGGAGAAGAGTCGGTTCGCATAGGACCGACTTTCGTCAGGCCCCCTGTTGCACCCATGTGGTGGCACTGTGCTGTACCTGTGAGTCCGATTGCCAGTTTGTTTCTGGTGCCGCTTCGGGAGCGAGGGCCGGCAGATGCACCGTGAAGATGGTCTGTCCGGGCACGCTGTCGACGGTCACCGCACCGCCGTGCGCGGTCGCGACGGCCTGCACGATGGCGAGGCCGAGACCGGTCGACCCCGTGGTGCGGGAGCGTGCGGTGTCACCGCGCGCGAACCGTTCGAACACATGCGGCAACAGGTCGGCGGGGATGCCCTGTCCGTCGTCCTGCACGTCCACACACAGCCACGGCCCGCGCCGCTGCACGCGCGCGGTGACGGTCGTCCCGGGCGGGGTGTGCGTACGGGCGTTGGCCAGCAGGTTCACCAGCACCTGCTGCAGCCGGGCCGCGTCCGCCGACACCAGCGCGGGCTCGTCGGGCAGGTCGAGCCGCCAGTTGTGGTCCCGGCCCGCGGCGCGCGCGTCGCTGACGGTGTCCACGACGAGCGGTACGAGGTCGGTCTGGTCGAACTGGAGCGGCCGGCCCGCGTCGAGGCGGGCGAGCAGCAGGAGATCCTCGACGAGGAGGGTCATGCGCCCCGCCTCGGACTCGATCCGCCCCAGCGCGTGCCGTGTGTCCGGCCCGGTCTCCTCGCGTCCACGTCTCGTCAGCTCGGCGTATCCGCGGATCGACGCCAGCGGCGTACGCAGCTCATGACTGGCGTCCGCGACGAACTGACGTACGCGCATCTCGCTCTGCTGGCGTGAGTGCAGGGCGCCGTGCACATGGTCGAGCATCCGGTTGAGGGCGGCGCCGACCTGGCCGACCTCGGTGTGCGGGTCGGTCTCGGACTCGGCGACGCGCTCGTTGAGGGTCACCTCGCCGGTGTGCAGCGGGAGTTCGGAGACCCGGGTGGCGGTCGAGGCGACCCTGCGGAGCGGGCGGAGGGCCACTCCCACGAGGACCGTGCCGGCGATACCGGCGGCGACGAGACCGGCGGCGGTGACGCTGACCTCGACGAGGATCAGGGTGTTGATGGTCGTGGTGACGGACTCGGTGGGCAGGGCGACGTAGAAGTTGCCGCGGTCGGCGGTCGTGTATTTGACGCGGTACTCGCCGAGGCCGGTCAGGGTGACGGTGTGCAGTCCGCCGTCCCGGGACACGGCGGCCAGCTCAGCCATCTGCGTCGCGGTGAGTGGGACCGCCTCCATGCCTGCGACACCACTGTCAGTCGTGCTCGTGGTCGTGGTCGTACTCGTGGTCGACTCCATGTTGGCGACGTACGCCTTGGTGACGCCACCGTTCGCGTCGACGGCGGCGGCGACGGTGTACTCCTGCGTGCCGCCCTTCTGCATGAAGTCCGAGAGCCGCTGCGCGACGGTCTGCGTACCGGCGCCGGCACCGGAGGGGGCGCCGTTGGCGGTGGAGGACGAGGAACCCGTGGCGGAGGAGGAAGACGCCGAGCCACTACTGTCCGGCAACCCGTTCGGCGGACTGCCGTTGCCACCGCCCGGCCCGTTCGGCGGACCGCCGACGCGCTTGGCGGCCTCGCCGACCTGGTTGCCCAGCTGCTTGTAGAGGTGCTGTTCGAGCGCGATGGTCGTCACCGTGCCCATCACGGCGCACACCACGGCGATCAGCGAGACCGCCGAGACGACGAGCCGCGTCCGCAGGGTCCGCGGCCTGCTCTGCCGCTGGGCCTTCTGCTCGGACCTGCCCAGCCTCCGCTGCCCGCCCGCTTTCCTCTTACTGCTCACAGTGCTGCCCTCCTACCGGGCTCGACCACGTCTTCCGGAGCGGCACCACCAAGGACATGGGGTCAGCCGGCGGGTTTGATCAGGTATCCGGCACCGCGCCGGGTGTGGATCATCGGCTCGCGCCCGGCGTCGATCTTCCGGCGCAGGTAGGAGATGTAGAGCTCGACGACGTTCGCCTGGCCGCCGAAGTCGTACGACCACACGCGGTCGAGGATCTGCGCCTTGCTGAGCACGCGCCGCGGGTTGCGCATCAGGAAGCGCAGCAGCTCGAACTCGGTCGCGGTGAGGTGGATGCCGTCCCCGGCCCGCGACACCTCGTGGCTGTCCTCGTCGAGGGTGAGGTCACCGACGACCAGGACGGAGTCGGAGCGCCGGTCGGCGGCACCGGAGCGCCGGATCAGGCCGCGCAGCCGTGCCACTACCTCTTCGAGGCTGAAGGGCTTGGTGACGTAGTCGTCGCCGCCCGCGGTGAGGCCCGCGATCCGGTCCTCGACGGCGTCCTTCGCCGTCAGGAACAGCACGGGTACCTCGGGCAGCTCGCGCCGCAGTCGGCCGAGGACGGTGAGCCCGTCCATGTCGGGCAGCATCATGTCGAGAACGACGGCGTCGGGCCGGAACTCGCGCGCGGTCTGCACCGCACCCGTTCCGTCACCCGCGCTGCGGATCTGCCAGCCTTCGTAGCGAAGGGCCATGGAGAGCAGCTCGGTGATCGACAGCTCGTCGTCCACCACAAGCACCCGGACGGGGCTCCCGTCCGGCCTCAGCAGTTCGGTGCGCCCCTGGGGCGAGGTCGTGGTCATAGCGGAAACCTTGTCGGTGTCCTCTGAGAGCAAGCTTTCTGGAACCTGTGATTTTCCTGAGAAACTCACAGGCGCCTCTCAGGGAACCCCTGGGAATTCCGGCCCCGGGAAGCCGGAAAAGGGGAGGCGGCACCATGCACCGGGAAGCACCGAATCCCTCTCCGACCTGCACGTTCAGTAACCGCGCAGACCTTCGGACCCGCCTCCCGGGAGCACCTGAGGCCACCCTCGGGCATCCTGTGCGTCTCCTGGGCGAACCTGATCGAAAGTTACGCACCCCACTTCCGTACGCCCGGTTTGTCCCCGCCGACCGCCTCTTCTCACCTCGAACTCACGCCGATGTCAGGCCCTCCTCATCCGTTTCCGCCAGCCCGAACAGCCGCGCCCCGTTGTCGTGGCAGACGGCCCGCAGCCAGTCGTCGAGGCTTCCCTCATGCCGTCCACCGCCACCCCCTTTCACTGTGAGTCCGTGACACGTCTTCACCGTGACTCTGTGACTCGCCGTGCGGCCTCGCACGGAGTTGGTGGGGCTCAGAACAACCCGTCCTGCACCCCCGCCGGCTCCTTCGCCGCCTTGAACTCCCGCACAGGAACGGTGAGTCCACCGCTCCCGACAGGCACCAGCTCCCACCCGGTCATCAGCCTGGTGTCCAGCACGACCACTCCCCGCCCGTCCTCGGCCGCGAGATGCAGATCGGGCCCGGCCGCCGCCACCAGCTCGCCCCCGACCACACCTCCCGCGACCAACTCGCTCACCGCGCCCACGGCCGGCGCCAGCCCTGTCAGGCCGAACACCCCGACGTGGTCGACGACTTGGCAGGACGTCCGCTCCAGGGACTCGGGCCAGCCGGCCAGCCCCACCGCCCGGGCGTGCAGGTCCTCGACCTCGGCGGCCCGCTCCGCCGCCGTCCCCGGCAGCGCGGCCCGCACCGGCCGCTTGTCGGCGTACGGAATCCGGTCCGGGACTCCGAGCGCGGCGCGCAGCAGCTCCTCCGTACGCCGGGCGGCCATCAGCGGGCCGACGCCCAGCCAGCTGAAGACGACGGCACCCTGCTCAAGCAGCCGCGCCGAGCCCCGCTCCAGCGCCGTGATGCCGACCTTGGTCATCCCGGGCCCGAACCACGCCAGATATACGTGATAGGGCCGTGGATCGTCCGCGATCGTGTCGGCGGCGACCGAGTGCGCCCGGTCCAGCCGCGCACACTCCTCGCACCGCGCCCCCGTACTCCGCCCCGACACCCCCGCCCGTATCGGACAGGCGTTCCCCCGCGCTCCCACACATGTCCGTACGCCCCCTTCCGTGACCCCGAAGGCCACCCGCTTCCCCCAGGTCAGCGCACTACCGCGCCCACCGTCCCATCGCAGCACGGGACCGTCCGCCGTCCACCGCAGCCCCGAGCATCTCCACGCTTGTGCCATCCCTTGCGAGAGTACGGGGCACCACTGACAACGCCTTCCCGGACGACAGAGGTGCAGGTCAGAGGGTCAGACACCTTCCGGAGCGACCTCGGCGGCGATGGCCGCACTACTCACACGGCCCGCAAGCCGCCCCCGCCCCGCCAGCCGGCACCCCACGCACCCCGGATGCCCCGCCCGCGCCGAAAGGTCCCGTTCCCGCATCGGCCACTCGCCCACCGGCCGCACACCAGGCGGCTTCCCCCACCCGGCGAGATGCAGTACCCAGGTGACCAGGCCCGAGACCACCAGCACCGCGATCCCGCCCGTCACCGTGACGCCCGAGGTCGTACAGCTGCCCAGCCCGAGCACGCAGGACCCGACGGTCGCGATGGCGGTGCCGGTCCAGCCGGCGACGGTGTGCCCCTCGTCGTATGTGCTCACGTCAGCGTCTCCCCAGTAGGATCGGAAATCTCTCACGACGTAAGTAGTTTAGCTACAAAACCTCTCACCAGCTAAGGTAATACACGATGCAAGGCACGCCCGACACCCCCGGCGGCGCACAGGACGGCACGACCCGCCCGCCCGCGACCCCCGCCCAGATGCTCAAGGAGATGGACCACACCATCGCGACGCACCTGCTCAGCCAGCAGGAGATGGCGCGTCGCCTCAACCTGAACGTCACCGACCTCACCTGCTTCGCCTACGTCCTGGAGGCAGGCGAGGACCTGCTCACCGCCGGGGACCTGGCCGAGCGCGCCCACGTGACCACGGGTGCCGTCACCGGAATCCTCAACCGCCTCGAACGCGCGGGCTACATCACCCGCCGCCCCGACCCGGGCGACCGCCGCCGGGTCCGCGTGGCCGCCCAACCGGCCGCCGTCGCTCGGGCCCACGCCCTCTACGGCCCGTACTACGCCCGCCTGGCCGCCCTCACCGCCGACTACTCCCCCGCCGAAGTAGCCGTACTGTCCGACTGGTTCACGCGTCAGGGCAGGCTGGCCCGGGAGTACATGGACGAGATCCGCGGGACGGACGGCACGTAGAGGGACCGGACCACCGCTGCCGCAGCGGATCGGCCATGGACCAACGGTGACACAGAAGGAGGCAGTGGGAGAGGACCCCGGGAAGGACGCGAAAGAGGAGAGCGGGAAGAAGAGAACGGCCGGGAAAAAGGTCAACTCCGCGTCGGCTGCCGCCACACCAGGGTGTACCTCCAGAAGAGCCGCCGCCGCACCCCGCACCCGGGCAACACCCGCCGGGCCTCCCTCACCACCTCACCGAACCCCATCTCCGCCGCCCGCGTCCGCGCACTCATGGCAACCGGCCGCACCGCCGGCCGCCCCCGGTTCTTCACCCAGGCCATGACGACGTTCGCGGGAACGGCGACACCCCCCAGCAAGTGATCAACAGGACTCTCACTCCGAGCCAGCCCCACCACGACGAGCGTCCCACCGGGCGCGAGCCGCTGCCGAAAGAGGGCGAGCGCGTCGGCGTACGGAAGATGGTGGACGACGGCGACACAGGTGATGACGTCGTACGAACCGTCCGGACCGTCGGGAAGGCCGGTCATCACGTCCACGGCGGTGAACGTCACCGGGGCGGTGGGGGAGGTGAGTCCCCGCGCCCGATCGACGATCGCAGGGTCGGAGTCGACACCGAGCACCGACGCCGTACTCCGCCCGGCCAGCAACCGCACCAGGTCACCGCTGCCGCACCCGACGTCCAGCGCACGGCCGTACCGCCTCGGCAACTGCCGCAGGATCCAGGGGTGGTAGTGGGCGTTGTGGTCCCAGGGGTGAGCGGCGTGGAACCGCTCAAGCGTACGCAGGAGAGACGGCGGCAAGATCGTCATGCGGGAATCCTGGCGTAGGCGAGCAAGCCGGACAACGGCGCAGGGTCACCGCGTGCGCGGCTGGTCGCGCACAAGAAAAGTGCACTACCCCTTACGCCCCTCACCCCCTCGCCTGTCCGACCCAGGTGAGCGCCGCTCGCACGGCCGAGGCCGGTCAGAGCGGGGTCTAAAGCCGCTTCAGGTTCCGGTCCAGGATCGCCCGGAGCTGATCCACGTCCGCGGGGTTCTGGGCGCCCCGCTTGGGCAATACCGCGATTCCCGACGCGCGGTCGCCACCCAGCAGCACGAAGATCCCGGGCGTCTCCAAGTACTCCCGGAACACAGTCCAGTCCACGGTGAAGGACGCCCGCTCACCGGTAGTGGCCATGCCACGGTCGTCGGCCACCATGCGGCACTGCCCGTACGGTTCCATGACACTGAACATCCGGCGGGCCATGGTGCGCAGCCCTCGCACGGCGCCCCAGGATGTCGTTGCCAGGACAAGCACCAGCGAGATGATCAACACGGGCAGCGGGAAATCACGGAGGACCGAGAAGAAGAGCACAGCGGCTGCCGCTACCAGCGGCCCCGTGAGCACCTGGACCCGGCCCGCCCATGTCCGACGCGCTCGCCCACGGAACGCCTCCTCGAAGTCCGCGACCACCGGCTGGTAGACGAACTCGACGGCCGTACCGCGCCCTGTGTCCTGCGATGAGGGCTCCCCGCCCTTGATGTCCATGATCGGGGATCCTAACGAGGTGCCCGTCCCGCCGAATCAGGGCCACTCCACCAGGGCCCCTGGACACCCCACATCCGCTCTTGAGGCCGTTTCCGTCAAAGGCTGCCGTCAACGCGAAAACCAGAGACCCCGTGGATTCCTCCACGGGGCCTCTGGTCTGCTGTGCACTCGGCAGGATTCGAACCTGCAACCTTCTGATCCGTAGTGATCCGAAAGGCTTCCGTGGATTCCACGGAGTCCACAGCGAGCGACCCGAGACCAGGTCAGAGGCTCCCTGCCCCGTCGTTCCCGCGCAGTTTGTGAGACGCGCGTGAGACAGGGCGGCGCCGTCCGGTGATCTCACCCACCGACCGGCGCCTTGATCCGAATCCCTTCGCATCAAGGAGTCCAGACCATGAGCACCACCGTATCGGCGTTTCCTGCGTCGCTTGGCGAGGTCCTCGCCGACGCTGACGCGACCGTCATCAACCCGGACGTGATCCGTACCCGGGCGAACGTCACCGTGGCCCAGGCGGAGGAGCGGGCGGCCGTCAGCGGGACCGTGGACGCCCACTTCGCGACGATGGCCGCGTTCCTCGAGGGCCCTTGCCTTCCCGAGCGGCCCACAACTCACGTCCTCGCGCCGGACGCGCCTGGGCACCTCCCGTGGTGCGAGCCTGGCGAGTGCTACGAGCGCCGCTACAGCAACGGCGACGTCCTCATCGAGCACAGCGGGGAGTCGGTCTCCCTGCCCGTCCCGAGCGGGATGAGCGTGGCGCACGGCGAGCTGCTGAGCGCGCAGCTGTACGAGAACAGCGAGTGGGACGACGCAACCCTGTCCTTCAACTCCGGTGGGGAGGGCGTCGCCCTCGACATCGAGGGCGCGGGGAGGGTGATTGAGGACCTGGCCATGTTTCTCGAGGCCGTGCGCCACCTCCACGCGCAGATGCCGGGGGCGCCGGCGGAAGGCGCCCCGGCGGGCGGGGCCTGCGCCGGGCTGGGTGGTGCGTGCGTCGACGACCACTCCGCACCCGTGTCCCATCCGGGGGACGCTCACTGCGACGGCCCGCCCGTCACCATGGCGGGCCCGTACGGCGCGGAGTTCCCCGCCGTCCACCTGAGTCAGTGGGAGGGCGACGCACCGCGGGTCGTCGTCGGCGAGAGCACGGGCGAGCTGGGTCTCTCCGAGGTCGACCAGCTGCTGAGCGACCTCCGCAGCTATGAGGCGCGCATCCTCGCCCTCCGTGCCCAGCTGGCCGGCCTGTCGGGTGGTGGCCGATGAACGCGCAGACCCTGCCCGAGCCCGTCCGTGACCTGCTCGCGGCCGTCCTCGATGCCCTCGACCTCCCCCACCCCGCGTGCGTCGGCGGTACCGAAGCGCACGACCGTCTGCTGAACACCCGCGCCGTGCACGCCCGCATCGCCCTGCGCAGCGCCCTGGAGGAACACCCGCTCGGCATCGAGTGGACGACCACCTACCTGCGCGAGCAGCTGGCCAAGCACCCCGTTGCCGGGTACGTCACCGCCGACCAGGCGCACGCCGCTCTCGACGCTGGCAAGTCGTGGTCCGAGGCCGTCACCCTGCCCACCGGGGAGGAGCAGTGAGCGAGCCCCGCACCGTCACGCTGCCCACCGAGGACCACGGCGACGTCACCCTCGACGAGCCGGCCTGGTGCGTCGGCCACCCCAACCACAGGCCCGACGACCTCCGCGCCGACATCCTGCACAGCGGACCGGACGTCACCCTCACCTTCCGCGGCCAGCACATCGCGGACGCGAGCCTCGTGCAGTCGCCGTTCTCCACGGCCGAGATCCCGGAGCTGTGCAGCAGCACCCCCGGCGTCTCCGTACACCCGCTCGGCCGGACCCTCGACCCTGTCCAGCTGTACGACCTGGCGGCCACGCTCGACACCTACGCGGACCGGCTGCGCGACCTCGCCGACCAGCTGCACACGATCCTTGGGGGTGGCCGGTGACCACCGACAGCACTCGTACGTGGATCCGCCGGACGTCGACTGCGGCCGGCCTCGCCTACACCGCCATCGCTGAGTACGAGTTGGCCCGCCGATTGGGCGCCCGCCCGCCGATCGCGGTCATGCTGCCGCTCGCCCTCGACTGCTACGTGGTCGCCGCCCTGAAGTGGTTCCGCGCGTTCGACGTCGCCCTGTCGCTGATCCTGATGTGCGCCGCGCAGGTGGCCGCTCACGCCCTCGAGGCCGGGGTCGTACGTGTGAACCTCGAACTCGTCACGGTCGTCTCGGTCCTCGTGCCGGTGGCACTGTGGCGTACCCACGCTCTCGCCCGCGACGAGGATGCCGCGCCCGCCGCCGGGTACGCGGCAGCTGTCGAGCGGGTCCCCGTACCCGCCACGGCGCCGCCCGTACCCGATGCGTACCCGGCGATCGCCGTACGTGTACCTGCCGTACCCGAGCCCGTACCTCAGGGTGCCCGCCTGCTGCCGATCGTCGCCCGGCCCGCGCCCGCTTCGGTCATCCCCGAGTGGGCCGTCGAGGTACCCGTACCCGAGCCTGTACCTGCGCACGAGTACCCCGTACCCGACGTTCAGGTACACCTCGACTGGCAGGTCCCCGGCGACTACGCCGACGCGGCCGGCAACCCCACCGAGGCCGCCGACGAGGACGCCCCGTACCCGGACCCGCTCATCCCCCAGGTACAGGCCGACTTCCCCGGCGAGGTACCCGGAGTACGGCGTCTGAAGGAGACGTACGGCATCGGGCAGGCCCGCGCGCAGCGCATCCGTGACGAGCTGATGGGGGTGCGGACATGATGCGCCTGGTCCTCGGGGCCGTCCTCGGTCTCCTCGTCGCCTGCCCGTCGCTGCTCGCCGTCGTCCTGGCGGTCGTGGCCGCCGTCGTCTCGCAGCCTGCGGTGCTCGCGTTCGCTGCCGGTGTCCTGCTGTGGCCGCGCATCACCCGCCGCGTGCGGGGGTGGACGGCATGAGCGAGCCGACGCCGCTGGACAAAGCGGAGGCCGCCGCGCGCGAGGCCGCGGTGAACACGGCCGCCGTACAGATCGCGCTCGCCGCCGTGGAGTTGGCGAAGGCGGCACAGCAGCAGCCCGCCCCGCAGGCCTGCCAGCACCAGCACCCCCAGGGACGCAGTGCGGGCGAGTGGTTGGCGATCGGCGGCGCCGTCTGTGTCGGCTCCGTCGGGCTGGCGTTCGCGTCCATCGCGTTCGCCATCGGCGGGATGGCCGCCGCGATCGTCGCCCTGGTCCTGCGCTCGATGTGGCGCGACTTCAACAAGGGCCGCTGACCTGCCCTTCCGTCCTCCGCCAACCACGGTCGTCACGGCCGCGGTTGCGGGGGCGCGGTGGGGCCGGCCAACCGGCCAGCCCACGACCACGGAGGACACCGTGACCCGAGACCAGGCCCTCACCGAGGCCCGCCTCGCCGCCGCCCGGGCGAAGGAACTCGCCGCCGCCGCTGATCGCGACATCAGCCACCCCGACCGCAAGCACGAGATCCCCCGGCTCACCGCGACCAGCACCGCTTACGCCGACGTCGCATCCGCCTACGCCGCCATCGCCGCCGCCCTGCCCGCCACG
The DNA here is from genome assembly GCF_054072135.1 of Streptomyces kryoterrae. Classification (NCBI taxonomy): domain Bacteria; kingdom Bacillati; phylum Actinomycetota; class Actinomycetes; order Kitasatosporales; family Streptomycetaceae; genus Streptomyces; species Streptomyces kryoterrae. The sequence goes on from NZ_CM133358.1 coordinate 4,993,775, forward strand.
GAGGTCACCCATGTCTGAGCCGAAGCTGACCTTCTGGGAGAAGGCCGCCATCGTCCGCCTGGAGGTCCGCGGCGCCCGCCGCGCCATCGCCAACATCCAGGACCAGCCCGACATCGACCGCGGTATCGAGCGCATCAAGGAGCGCGCCCGCAAGCGCGCGAACGGCAAGTAGGTACACCACGGGGCGGCCGGATTCCTTGGCCGGGTACGGCCGCCCCGTGCACCCGATCACCCGCAAGAGCAACCGGAGCGACCAGGATGACGGACACGACCGCACCCGCCCACACCGACCCGACGGGTACACCCGTACCCGATGTACCCGCACCCTCGGGTACGGCAGGTACCCCCGTACCCGCGACCGAGGTACAGCCCCGCCGTCGCGTCCGCACGGAAGCCCTGCGACGGGTCGTCGTCGAGGCCCGCGAGCACACCGCGTACCGGATCCTCGTCCGCCACGGCGCGTACGTACTCGGGGGTACCCGCGTCCTCACCCGCCGTACCTGGGAGGCCCGCACGACCGCCATGCACGCGCGCATGATGCGCCAGGCCGAGGCCGCGGGGAACGAGGAACTCGTACGGCAGTGGGAGCAGCGCGCCTACGCCTACCGGTTCGCCCGCCACAAGCGGCGCATGGACCTGTTGCAGATGATCCTCAACGCCCCCAAGGCCATCGCCTCCGCAGTCCTCAGCACGGGCAGCGTGCTGCTCATGCTCGGCCTCATGCTGGCCTGGTACAACCACGACGTCCACGACGTCCTCACACCCCTGAACACGGTCATCGAGCTGATCGGATGGGTCGCGTTCATCGCGGGCGTGCTGTGGGAGCCGCTCCTGTACTCGCTGCCCTGGCTCGCCCTCACAGGCGTGTGGGCCGTCGGCCGGCACCGGCAGACCGCACCGTCGTGGGCACTGCCCGCAGGCGGCGACGAGCAGGGCGTCGTGCCCGACGAGGGCGCCATCCTGCGCGCACTCGGCAGCCTCGGCATCGCCCCGCTCAACAAGGCCATCAAGGACGGCTGGCAGGCGCGTTGGGTGCAGCCCACCACCCGCTCCGGGAACGGCTGGCACACCCAGCTGCAGCTCCCCATGGGCGTCACCGTCGAGATGGTCAACGCGAAGAAGAACATCCTCGCCCACAACCTGCTCAGGAAGCCCGTCGAGGTGTGGCCCACCGAGCCCCCGAAGCAGCCCGGCGTACTTGACCTGTGGGTGGCCGACCAGGGCTCGCTCTCCGGTGCGGTGCCACCGTGGCCGCTGCTCACCGAGGGCACCACGGACTACTTCAAGGGCGTGCCGGTCGCCGTCTCCCAGCGGGGGGACCAGATCGTCGGCAAGCTCATGGCCGCGAACTGGATCGTCGGCGGAATCATGGGCTCCGGGAAGACGTCCATCGTCGTGTCCCTGCTGCTCGGCGCGATCCTCGACCCGCTCGTCGAGGCCGAGGTGTACGTCATGGCGACGAACATCGACTACGACCCGCTCAGGCCACGGCTGAAAACGCTGGTCAAGGGCGACGACCCCGAGCAACTGAAGGCCGCCCTCGACCGGCTGCGCAGCCTGACCAGCGAGGTGACCGAGCGCGGAAAGCTGCTGGAGGAACTTGGCGGCGAGTCGCCCAAGCTGACCCGCGAACTGGCCCTGAAGGACCCGCGGATGCGGCCGAGGGTCGTCGTGTTCGACGAGTGCCACGAGCTGTTCATGAGCAAGGACTACGGCAAGGAGGCCGCTGAGCTGGCCATCCGCGTGATGAAGAAGGCCCGCAAGGTGGGCATCACCCTCATCTGGGTCACCGTCTCCCCGACGGCGGACAGCATCCCGCGCGACGTCACCCGCAACACCAGCCACCGTGTCGCGTTCGCGGTCGGCGACCAGGTCGCCAACGACGGGCTGCTCGGCTCGGGCAAGTACAAGGCCGGCATCCGCGCGACCGAACTCGTTCCCGGGCAAGACATCGGCACCGCGGTGACGTACGGGTTCACCGCTAAGCCGTTCGAGGTGATCCGTGCCCACTACGTGGCCCGCGACCCGGAGAAGGGCATCGACGAGGTGACACCGGTCGTCGCGCGGGCGATGGGTCTGTACGAGGGCGGCCCGGCCGCCGACGAGCCGACGTTCCAGCCGGCCGACCCGCTCGCCGACGTCGCGGCCGTCCTCGCCGACGACACGCGCGTCCTCGCACAGGAGGTGCTGCACCGCCTCGCCGCCCGCAACACGGAGGCGTACGGCAGCTGGGGACCGACGGACCTGAAGCGGGCCCTGGAGCCGTACGGAGCCGAGCAGTACAAGTCCAACGGCGTCATGGTCGTCGCCCGCGAACGCGTCCACGACGCCATCCTCGAGCGGTTCGCCGAGGACGTCGCGGACGTCGACGACGAGGAGGGACCCGCCTAGATCCTGGGGAGTTCTCCCTGACTGCCTCCCTTGCCACCTCCCCCGGCGTGACCTGCGCATATGCCAGTTGAGGGAGGTCAGGGAGGCGGATCTCCTCGCCTGCGGAAACCGGGAAACGGCGAGTTCAGCATCCCCCGGCCAACCTCCCTCCCCGTACGACAACGACCCCTGAGGATCAGTCCTCGGGGGTCGTCTGTCGTGTGGGCCCGGCCCGGCCGCTATGCCTGGGGAGCGCGACCGGACCGGGGGCTTTGGGGGTGGCACAGGCACCCGCAACGCAGGGTCATGATGGGGACTTCCCAGGCGGGCGCGCCCTCGCGTCGTATGACCTTCGGACCCGCGCAGTAACGGTGCGCTTCGAGCTGGCACTCGGGGGACTTCTCGTCGCCGCTCACAGCGGCCGGTCGGCGAACGGGACCAGGCCGTAGGACTCACGGCACGGCCGGCAGGCGAACGCGCCACCACCGGGGCCGCTGCCCTGCTCCTGTACCTGGATCAGCCGGACGTTCGAAGCGAACGCCTGATGCCAGGCGCAGTACCCGTAGCTACTGGGGGTGTTCGAGGTCTCGGGGGTGTGCGTAGGCTCGCTCACGGCGGCTCCAACCAGTCGTCCATGCCCCCGGCCGGTCGCACGGCGCGGGGGCTTTCCGTATCCCGCAGCGTAGACCTAGCTAGCTAGGGTGGATAGGCAAGTCAGGCGAACTCGCCTCGCTCAGTCCGATAGGACTGCCTAGCTTCAGGATCATGGAATGGGAGCCGGACGTGCCAAGGTGGAAGCAGGTCTACGCGGTCATCGAGGAGCGGATCACCGACGGGACATACGCGCCCGGATCGCAGCTCCCCGGCGTCCTCGCGATCCAGGGTGAGTTCGGTATCGCGCAGATGACCGCGCGCCGGGTACTGACCGAACTGCGGACGGCCGGCCTCGCGCAGATGCAGCCGGGCATCGGCACGTTCGTGACCGAGTTGCCCGAGCAGGCGTAGCGGGAGACCCCTCACTCACCGTCACATCACCCTGAGTGACGGTTCGCTAAATCGGTCGAACCGAGTTCGCGCGAACTGATCTTTAAATCCGGCCGCAAAAAAATCAGGGCGTGATGTGCGGTTGGGTCGCCCACCTGCGCCTCAAAAACTGGTCTGGCTTCAGGCTCGGGCCGCTGTGCCCATGCCGGACACACCAGCGGCCCGCCACCGTTGGTGACGGGCCGTGATGGTTGGCGTAGGTGTCGTTGCAGCCTGCCCGGCTAGAACGTCGGGGTGATCAGGCCTGTGCCGCTGATGACGCTGATGCTCTTCGGGTACCTCTCGGAGTGCAGCGCGGCGTAGTTGTACACGCGCAAGAGAACCGATAGCTGGTCGGCCTTAGTTTCACGGAACGCCTCAGCGCGCATCACGCCCTCGTACAGCAGGATGTCGGAGGAGCGGGCGATGATGATGCGGTCCTCGTTGGTACCCGCACCGAGGTTGATCGGGATGTTCGGGTCGACGTAGACAGGCAGGCCCTGCCATGTGCCGACGAACCCTTCGGAGATGACGTCGCCCATGGCGGCGAGGACGTTCTGCGGCATGTTCGCCACCGGCACCACGAGGGGCCGGCCTGCCGTGTCGAGGGCGGCTGTGAACCAGGCCCAGCGGCGGGGGTGCATGAACACCTTGTCGGGCGGCAGGAAGCGCCCTGTGTGGATCTGCTGGATACCGTCGGCGCCCTTGGCGTACAGCTCACCCACGGTGGGCGAGGCGTCGGTGTAGGAGATCGCGTTGACGCCGGTCACGTTGAGCAGGCCGCGCTTGTTCGCCGCGTTGTTGTTGATGACGAACGTGTCGAGCTTGACCGCGTAGTCCGCGGTGAGGTCGGCCAGGAGGACATCGTCCATGTTCACCGGCGACTGGTCGATGAGTTGCTGGCTGATGACCTGCTGTCCGGCGAGCGTGGCGACGCTGGCGCTCACGCTGTTCGTGGTGGCGTCGGTGTTCGACACGGCCGTGTTCTGGCTGGTCTGCTCGGCCGTGGTGGTGCCGGTGGCCACGCGCGGCAGGTTGACGCTGTCGGTGCCGGGCGGGAGCGGCAGCTTGCGCACCTGGTCGGCGACGACGCGGGCGGCCCGGGCGAGGGTGACGGCCTCGTTGATGAGCCACAGCGGCGGGACGAACTCGCCGCCGGCGCCGTCGGTGGTGGACAGGGCGCGGGTCTCCATCGCGACCTCACGCGTGTTGCGGTGCAGCCGCTCGGCAGCGTCCGCGTCGGCGCGCAGGGCGACGGCGGTCATGTCCTTCACCCACGAGTGGCCGTGGACGTCGGCCTTGCGGTAGACGTTCTCGTTGCTCGTGACCGTGAGGCCCGTGGGCTGCGGCCCTTGGGGCATGTACCGGGAGCGGAGCTGGGCGGCCTTGTCGCCGCGCTGCTCGGCTTCCACGGCCTGCTCGATGTCGCGGTCCAAGCCGCGGATCTCATCGCACTTCGCGTTGAACGTGGTCCGTTCGGCGGTGGTGAGGTCGCGGCTCTCGGCCTGGGGGGCGGCGAGGATGCCGTCGAGCTGCGCCTTCGCAGCGGAGCGGGCGGCGCGCAGGTGTGGCAGGGAAACGTTCGGGATCACGGGGTACGCCTCTCGGGAAAGGCGACAGAACCCGCGGCAGGATGGCGGGTTGTCGCTGACGATCCCGGTAGGTGGTAACTACCCCGGGTGGCCGCGTGTTGCTCGTGCGGTCGGCGCGGGAGCCGGCGTACCGGTGGCGGCCGTGTGCCGCCTCTTCTGTTGTGCTCTGCGACCCATCACAGATCACTCGCGAAGGAGTTGATCAGATGGTGCCACACCGGCCCGCGGAACGACCAGGAGTTCCGCGGGCGGGTGGTGCTACTGCTGGGGCAGGGAGGCGACCTCCGCACCGAGGAAGCCGAGGACGGTGTCGATGTCCTGCTCGGTGTGTGCGGCGAGCAGGGAGGCGAGCCGCACTCCGAGGTAGGCGACGGCGCGTACGGCGTCGACGGGCTTGTCCGGCCAGAGTTCGGTCGTGGTGTCGTCGACGATGGCGGCGTACTGCGCGGGCGGGAGGCCACCCTCGAGCATCTGGTGCGTGGCGGTCAGCAAGGCTACGCCGGCGCGGAGGTCGGCTGCTGCGTTGATGGGACGGGTCATCGGCGTACTCCTAGGCGGTTTGGTGGCGTACAGCTTCGCGGGCGCACTTCCGGCACCAGCTCGAGCGGCCGGTACGGGAGTCCTTGCGGGGCGTGAAGTCCTCGAGGGGGAGCAGCTGGGTACAGCGGGCGCACCGCTTGTGCCCGGGCTTCTCTGGTGGGGGCACGGGATGTGCTGCGCGGTAGTTGGCGCGGCGGCATTCGGTGCACTGAGACATGCGCCCGTCTGGCTGCGACCGGTTCCTGTGAAAGCCCTTGAGGGGCTTGAGGGCGCCGCACTTCGTACATCTCTTGGCTCTCATGCGGGCTCCGCAGCGTCGCGTTCGGGAAAGGGCAGTGGGCGTTCGCCGTCAGCTACAGACTGTGACCGGGATTCCGTAGGTGACACATAGGTGCCATAGGTGCCAGCCCTCACGGTGTTGGCACCTATGGCACCTTCGGGGTCTTGCGTGGCACCTTCGCCGTCATCGGTGACGCTGAGTACCCACACCCACTGTTTGCCGAATCCGGACTTTTGCGACGTCACGCCCGCCTTGGAACGGGCCCGTTGCAGCGTCCGCTTGGAGAACCCGTCTTTCTCGGCCGCCTTGATGACGTCGCCGGCGGATGCCTCGCCGCCGTTGTCCGTGAGGTAGCCGACCAGCCACGCGACGGCTTCGTCGCGCTCGCTTGCGTCCTCGCGGTCGATGGGCGCGGCAAGGGTGTCTTCGACGCTGCGTTCGGAGATGCCGGTGAAGACGAGCCGTCCGACGTTGGCGTTGCCCTTGCTGGTCGGCACGTCGAAGCCCTCGATCCGGTACGCGAGCGACGGCAGGTCGAGACTGCCCAGGCTGTTCTTCGTCTGCGTCATCACCTGCTCGCCCGACTCCCGGTCACGGGCGAAGGCGAGGACCGCGCGGGCGAGATCCTTGAACGCACCCGAGCCTGAGATGAGTTGTGACGCGTCGGTGCTGCTGCCCTTGTTGAAGTGGGCGATCCCGAGCGTGAGCGCCTTGGTTCGCTCGGCCATGCGCACGAGGGGCTCGAGGGCCTGGCGGACGTCCTGGGTGCGATGGGCGTCGGTGCTGCTGCCCAGCGTCGACATGAGCGGGTCGACGATGAGCCCGGCGACGTCGTGTTCGGCGATGGCCTGCTCGATGAGAGAGACGTCCATGGGCAGCGAGATCATCGTCTCGCCCCGCAGCGTGTCCTCGGCGTCGACGCGGAACACGCGCTCGAGGTCGGCGCCGGCCGCGATGAGCCGCGGTACGAGGGTGCGTGACCAGGAGTCTTCGACGGCCGCGTAGAAGACGCTCTTGGGGTGGCCGTAGAACGTGCCAGGCAGCTCGCCCCGAGACAGACGCGCGGCAACCCAGATGCCGAAGCTGGACTTGCCCGTACCTTCGCGGCCTGCGGCGAGCGTGAGCGCCCCGGCGGGCAAGCGACCCTCGCCGGGCTGTGGCTCCCATGCCCACACCACCGGCTCGGGGTCGATCTCCGAAGCGCGGGTGAGCCTGAGCGATCGGGTCGCGCCAAGGGTGGCGTCGGTGAGCCCGTTGCGCTCGAGGATCTCCCTCGCTTCGTCGTGCGGTCCGGTCACGCTGACGCTCCCACCCTGTGCGGGGCGCACTCGGCACTGCGCAGCGTCCGCGATGCCTCGGACTCCGGCAGGCCGATACGGGCCCCTGCGTCCATCAGAGAGCCGTAGACCGCCCCGCCGTCGGCCATGCCCGCGCGCACCAGCTCGAGGCCGCGGCATGCTGCCCAGAACAACCGCGAGTTCCGTTCGCCCTCGCGGGCCTCGAGGACGAACGCCACCAGGCCGACGAGGTTGTCGTACGGGCGTACCGTCTCGAGCGAGAGCGTCGGGCGTGGCGGCGCGGCCCGGGCACCGAGGAAGGCCGGCCACGGGGTGAGCGGGCGGCCGAACTGCCCGTCGCCTGACCAGCGGTAGCGGACGCCGGACGGGTGCAGCGAGGGCGCGGCGACGATGTAGCCGTTCGACTTCACGTCGATGCCAGGACCGAGCTTGCCGGGCAAGTCAGTGCCAGGGTGGGCGTAGACCAAGTGGAGCCCGTCCCCGCCGGTGAGCTGCATCAGAGTGCCGGGCAGCGGGCCGTGCTCCGTTTCGAGGCGGCACAGCGTCGCGTGCCCGCCGTTGCGCGGGTCGACGTCGACCACGGCCAGGCCGTTCGGAGCGCACGGCAGACCGATGCCCGCGCCCGGGTATCGCGCCCACCACGCACGCAGCTGCTCGGGGTCGCGCGTTGCGTCGTGATAGCCGTGACCGTGCTGGCCGCACTCCCCGCGGCAAGGGTGCCCAGCTTCATGAGCGCGCGGGATCGCAGGCGTCTTGCCCGCGAGCGGGAAGACCGCCCACCCGTGGGTCGAGTAGGTCAGGGCGTGGCTCAGCATCACCGGGCTATCTACGTGCTCGGCTCTCGCCCGAGGGACGGGTCGTGTCATCATCTGTGGGTCCGTTCTGTGTTGAAGCCCTGGGTCGCTGGCGAGCGATTGGCCCGGGGCTTCGGCGTTTCTGGTCCGGGTACAGGGCCCCTGCCGCGCTGGTGCTGGAACACCTGCGGCCAGGTGGGGGCCCGCTTCATGCGGATTCGAGGAGCTGTACCAAGCTCGCCGTGACGACCCGCTTGGAGCCGAAGTCGAGGACCCGCACAGGTGCCTCGCCTCGCTTGACCAGCTCATAGAGCTGGGACTTGGAGATGCCGAGAGCCTGGGCAGCCTGGGGAATCCCGACTGTGGCCGGCCACTGGCGGACCTCCGCCAGGGTGGGCGCGCTCATGTGCGGGCCGCCTGGTTGATCGTGTTCGCCTCGAGCCATTCGGCGACCGCCGCGCGGCGGTAGTAGACGCGGCCCGATCGTGCAGGGGTGCTCTTGATGTAGCTCGGCCCGTTGCCCGCCCAACGCCAGTTGGCGAGGACCTGCACCTGAATGCCGAACGCGGCCTGTACCTGCTTGGGGGTCAACAACTCATCGGACACGCACTTTCACCCCTCTTAGTCGCAACATGCGTTGCACGTTAGCACCATCTGATGTTAGATGGACCCATGACGAAGATGGTAGCGATCAACGGCAGGCATGCAAGGAGATCCGTGTTGCTTACGCTGCTGCCTATGAGCGAGCAGCAGCGCGGACGCCGCGCCCTCGAGGTAGGTCCGACCGGAAAGACTGTGGCGCAGAACCTCGCCCGGCTGCGCGAACGCAGGGGGCTCACGACTCGCCAGCTCGCCGGTTTGCTCGAGCGGGCCGGGCGCCCGATCCCTGCATCGGGCATCACCCGCATGGAGAAGGCGGAGCGGAGCGTGACCAGCGACGAACTCGTGGCGCTCGCCGCGGCGTTCGGCGTGTCCCCCACGGCACTCCTCCTGCCGCTTACCGACTCGCCGGACGAACAGGTGACCCTCACGGGCGCCGGCACCGTGGCGGCCGATGTGGCTTGGGACTGGGCGGACGGTAAGCGCCCCCTGGACATGCCCGACGATGGCGGCACGACGTACATGGAGTTCCGCCTGTTCGGCCGTCCGCCCGGCCGTCGCGACGTACTCGGGATCGTGTTGCGTCCCAGCGGCCGTCGCGGGCGGGAGGACGTGGCCAAGATCCGTGACGCCTACCAGGAGCTCGCTGCCCTGGGCTTGGACATCAAGGAGTTGCAGCGGCTGGACGCCGACGAGTTCGAGCAGCTGATGGGAGAGCGTGGCGATGGCTGACCCGATCAAGAAGGTGACGTTGAAGGGCGGGCAGGTCCGGTACCGGTTCGTTGTCGACGTCGGCTCTGAGCCGAGGAAGGACAAGGCCACCGGCGAGGTGGTCATGAACGAGGAGACCGGGCAGCCGGTGATGCGGCGGGTGCAGCTCACCGTCACGAAGGACACGAAGAAGGAGGCGCTCGCCGAGTACTCGCGCATTCAGCACCAGAAGGCCATCGGTTCGTTCGTCGCCCCGTCGAAGGTCACGGTCGCGGACGTGGTGGACATGTGGCTGAAGGCGGCGACGCGGGATGTCGAGGTGGCCACGAAGCGGTCGTACGAGGACGCGATGCGGTACGTCCGTACGCACCTTGGGCAGAGGCAGCTGCAGCAGCTCACCGAGGACGATGTCGAGTCGCTCATCGACTGGATGCTGACGAGCGCGCGGCGTATCGGCGGGAAGGCCGGCACCGGCTTGAGCGTCCGCACCGTGAGCCTGACGCTCGGACGTCTGCGGGCCGCGCTGAACCTGGCGATCCGCCGGGGCCTGGTCGCCCGGAACGTCGCGGAACACGTGACGATCCCGAGGCAGGCCCGCAAGGACGACAAGGCGCGCAGGAAGGCGCGCGTGCCGTGGACCGAGGACGAGGTGAGGGTGTTCCTCGCCCACGTCGCCGGTGACCGTCTGCACGCCGTGATGCTGCTGTCCCTGATCGGTCTGCGGCCGGCGGAGGTCTGTGGGCTGCGCTGGCGTGACGTCGACCTCGAGGCGGGCACCGTGTCCGTGGAGGAGACGCGCACGCTGGTCGCGGGCGTCGTCGTCGAGAAGGACACCAAGTCTGCGTCCGGCGAACGGATCCTGCCCTTGCCCGTGATCGTCCTCGCCGCGCTGAAAGTCTTCCGCGCCCGCCAGGCGCGCGAGCGTCTCGCGGCAGGCAACGGTTACGAGTCCTCGGGGCGCGTCGTCGTCGACGAGCTGGGGGCCGCGGTCAAGACCGACTGGCTTCGCCGGCGGGCGTACGAGCGGATGGAGTCGGCCAACGTGCGCAAGGTCCGGCTGTACGACGCGCGGCACGCCTGCCTGTCGTGGATGGCGAACAACGGCGTACCCGACACCGTGGTGTCGGCATGGGCCGGTCACGCCGACCTCGGCTTCACGAAGCGGATCTACGTGCACCCCGATCCGCAGTCCCTGAAGGCGGGGTCGGACAAGCTCGCCGAACTGCTCGGCTGACCATGATCAACCGGCGGATGTGAGAAATGGTGAGACGACACGACAAAGGCCCCGATCCGCCGGGGCGAATCAGAGCCTTTGACCTGCAACTTGCTGTGCACTCGGCAGGATTCGAACCTGCAACCTTCTGATCCGTAGTCAGATGCTCTATCCGTTAAGCTACGAGTGCTTGTGTTTTCTGTTGTGTTCGCTCTTCCTTCCGGTGTTTTCGACCCGGTTGGCGTTGCGGGAACAACATTACATGACTGGCGGCGTGAGGTGAAATCCGTTTGCCATACCCGGCCTCACCTGCGAAAACGACCGAAGCCCCGGTCAGTCATGACCAGGGCTTCGGGACGAGGTGCGGAGGCGGAGGGATTTGAACCCTCGATGGGATGTAAGTCCCAAACCGCATTAGCAGTGCGGCGCCATAGACCGGACTAGGCGACGCCTCCAGCACAACCTCCCGCGCGAGCGCGAGTGGTGCGTGCAGATGATGACACAGACGAGCGCTGTGTCACCAATCGCCTCCCACGGTACTAGGCAGGCGGGGCACAGGGCAAAGCCGTTGTGCCGGTCGCGCAACGTCCTCCGGCGTCAGGCGTTAGTCAGGTCATGTTCAAGGTCACCTCTCCTGCCGGCGGCGCCCTCCGCCGCCGCCTCGTCTTCGCCGCCACCGCCGGCGTCTCCCTCGCCGCGGCCTCCTTCTCCGCCGCCCCCTCGGCCGCGTACGCCGACGCGGGCCCCTGGACGCGCCCCCTCACGCCCTTCGCGCCCCTCCTTACTCCCCTGGGGCGCGCCTCCGACCACCTCAGCGTCACCGTCCGCGGCACCGGTGGGCGTGGGGACGGGCGGTTCGAGTTGTACTGCCATCCCGGTGGCGGCTCCCACCCCGACGTCGATGACGCCTGCGGGTCGCTCGACCGGGGGACGCGGTGGGGGAAGGATCCGTTCGCCCCCGTATCCCCCGACAGCGTCTGCACGATGATGTACGGGGGTCCGGCGACCGCACATGTGACCGGTACCTGGGCCGGGCGTCCTGTCGATGCCACGTTCGACCGCAGCAACGGGTGCCAGATGGACCGCTGGAACCGGCTCGTACCGCTGCTTCCCGATCTTCGATGAGCCCCCGCCGAGCTCCCCGGCCAGGCTTCTGACCGGCGCGGTAAGGCTCCCAGGGGCCCGCACACCACAGTCACAGGAGCCCCGTAGCGCATAAGTGGTGTGAAAGGCGCCGTCACAGCCTCTCTGTCACTTCGTCGTGCGACCTCCCTCTCATCCGGCGTCGCGAGCGCAACCACTGCCCTTAGACTCCCTCGCGTGACACGTTGCGGGCCGGTAGGCAAGATGGCGTCCGCGGTAGGCAAGGTGCGGTAACAGGGAGGAAGCGTCTCGTGAGCAGCAGGCCATCCCGAGGCGCTGCTCGCCTCGCAGCCATACTCGACGCGCTGCCCGATGCGTTGGTACTGGTCAACGCCAATGGGACCGTCGTCAACGCCAATACGATCGCCCTCGGGGCCTTCGAGACGCCGGGCACCGCTCTCGTCGGGCGCGGGCTGCTCGATCTGCTGCCGGAGTTCGACTCGCGGCTGATCCCCGGCACCATGCGGCGCCCCGACTCCATGGACCCGCACGGCCAGACCAAGCCGACCCGGATGATCGCCCGGCGGACGGACGGGAGCGAGTTTCCCGTCGAGGTCACCAGTGCGACTCTCGAGAACGGCCAGCAGGCGTACGACAGCTACGGCTACACCAACGACGAGCTGCTCATGCTCGTCGTACGGGATCTGTCGGGCACCGTCGACACCGAGGCCGAACTGGCGCGTTCGCAACGTCAGACCGAGATGATCCTGCGTGCCGCCGCCGAAGGGGTCGTCGGGACGGACACCGAGGGGCGGGTCGTCCTCGTCAACCCGGCCGCCGCCCAGATACTCGGTTACCGGGCCAGCGATCTCGGCGGGCGCGAGCTGCACACGCTCGTCCTGCACTCGCGCGCCGACGGCGAGCCCTTCCCGTACGGCGAGTCGCCGCTCGCCGACACCCTGCGGTCCGGGCGCAAGCACCGGGTGCGCGGGCAGGTGCTGTGGTCCAAGAGCGGCGACCAGGTCTCCGTCGACCTGACGACCGCGCCCGTCCGGGACGGCGACCAGCTCGTCGGCGCCGTGATGACCTTCACCGACCGGCGTCCGTACGACGCCCTCGCCGAGGAGAAGGCGGCCGCCGAGAAGCTGCACGAGGAGGAGCTGGAGCGGGTCGCCGAGGAGCACGCCTCCGAGCTCACCGCCCTGCGCCAGCAGCACGTCGCCGAGATCGAGCAGCTGCGCGAGGACCACGAGGAGGAACTCGCCGCGGGTGAGGACCGGTACGCGGCGCTCGCGGAGCGCGAGAAGGACCGGTACGAGGCCCTGGCCGGCCGGCAGGAACAACTGCTCGTACTGCTCGGACGTTCGCTGCGCGGACCCCTCGACGAGCTGCGCCGCGAACTGGCCACCCTCGCCGCCGACGACGCCGGGCAGCTGTGGCCCGAGGCCAACCAGGTGCTGCACCATCTGTCGGCCGGTTACTCGCGCATCACCACATTGGTCGACAACGTCCTCTCCTACCAGCGGCTCGACACGGGCGCCGACTCCATCACCCGTACGAAGGTGATGCTCGACGCGGTCGTCGCCGCCGGTGTCGACGGGGCCGTCGAACTGATCGGGCCCGGGCGCGTCCAGTTCGCCGTGCACGCGCCGCCCATCGAGGCCGAGGTCGACCCGCAGCGCCTCGCCACCGCCCTCGCGCACCTCGTCGCGGACGTCGCCGGCGTCGACGCGACCGGCAACTCGCCCGCCTCCACCGGCGGTTACATGGACAACACGGTCGTCGTGGCCGCCGCGCAGCGCGGTGAGGTCGTACGGATCGAGGTGCGCGGGCCGTACGCCGGGGGAGACCCGGTGCACGAGCCGATCGTGCGCGGGATCGTGCGTGCCCACGGCGGAGTGCTCCAGACGCACGAGGTGCCGGGCATGAGCGGCAGTGCGTACGTTCTTGAGGTGCCCATCGGGGGCGGGGCGGGCGCGGTGGTGGCCGCCGTCGAGGCCGAGGTCCCGCAGGCGGGCGTCGGCGCCGAGCTGGCCGTGCCCGAGCAGGCGTCGGGCGGCGGCGACAGCGACGGCACCGGTGGGGTCAGTGGGCGGCGACGGGCGCGGCGGTCGTCCGTGGACGCCTTCCTGGAGGCGGATGTCCCGGACGTCGCGCCCGAGGCGGAGACCGACACCGAGTCCGGTGACTCCGGCAACGAGGCGGTCGCGCCCACCGGGCGGCGCCGGAGGCGTGCGGCCGAGGAGGCCGCCATGGCTTCTGCGCCCGTTCCTCAGCCCCTGCCCCAGTCCCAGCCCCCGGCGCAACCCTCGGCCGACGGGGACGGCGGTACGGGGCGTCGGCGTGGTCGGCCCAGCCCCGCCGACGCGGGCGATGCGAACGGCGGCGGTGTCTCCACCGGCGCCGTCGTCCTGGCGGGCGAGCACGGCGCGGGCACGGCTGCCGCAGGGACCGGCCTGGGCGGGACGGTGCCGCCGCAGGGCGTGCCCGGCGCTCCGGGCCGGCGCGGCGGAGGCGAGCAGCACGCGTTGCCGCCCGCCCTGCCATCGGCTCCTTCCGGGGTCGCCGGTGCCGAGGGCGCCGCCGATGACGGCACGGACGGGCAGCCCACAGGGCGTCGGCGCCGGGCCCTGGCGGCAGCGGCCGAGCGCGGCGCGCAGGAGGCGGCCCCCCGTCCGGTGTTCGCCCTGCCTCCGGCGGAGGCCGACCGGACGGACGAAAGTGCCGCCGCGGTACCCGCCGGGCCGGTCGGCGACCGGTTCGACGACCGTGGCCGTCACGACGCGCTCACGCACGATCCCGACGACGACCACACGCCGCCCCAGCCGCACCCGACCTCCGCCCCGACCGGTCGCCGCCGTGCGCGCCAGGCCCCGGAGCAGCCGGGGACCGTGCCGCCGGGCGGGATTCCCGGCCAGGCGGCTCCCGTCCAGGCGATGGCCGCTCAGGCCGCCGCCGGTCCGCAGGGCGGCGTACCGGGACAGGGGCAGGGGATGCCCGGACAGGCGGTTCCCCCACAGGGGCTTCCCGCGCAACCGGTGCTCGGACAGCCGGTCGCGCAGCCCGTCCCCGGTCAGCCTCTCCCCGGTCAGCCCGTCCCGGCGCAGGGCATCCAGAGCCAGCAGGTTCCCCAACAGGTGCCGCAGCAGTCCCTCCAGCCCGTTCCCCAGGCCCAGCCCCAGCAGGTCCCGGCGCAGGGTACGGCGCCCCAGGCCGCCCTTGCCCAGGGTCTCGCCCCCGGCCAGGCGATCCCCGCCCAGGCCGCCCTCGCTGCCCAGCCCCAGCCCTGGCCCACGACCGACGACGAAACCCCGGACGCCGGCACCGCCGTAGCGCCGCACCCGAACAACCCGGGAGCTGCTCCTGTGGCTGCCCCCGTACCCCAGGCGGCAGCCGCCCCCCTCCCCCCCGAGCGGGTCGCGCAGCCCCGGGTCGGACAGGCGCTGCCCGCCGAGGCCGCCGCCGCGCCGGTCGACCCGAACTCGACGCAGGGGCGGTCGATCAGCGTGCGGACGCTCGGGCAGGGGGTGCCGTTCAGTCGGCAGGCCGCACAGGTCCAGACACCGGGTCAGCCACAGACCGCGACGCCTCCGCACGGCACCAACGGCTCGAACGGCTCCGGTCGCCGCCGCAAGCTCGGTACACGCCCCGAGCCCGCCGGCCAGCCGGAGACGACGGCCCGCCCGCACCCGCAGACGGGCCAGGCCGCGCCCGCCGCACCGGTCCCGGCCCAGCCCTCCCTGGCCGGCCAGGCGCCCCTGCCGGGTCAGCCCTCCCTCGCCGGGCAGGCACCGCCCGCCCAGGCGCCGTTGCCCACGCAGCCCTCGCTCGCCGGGCAGACGCAGCTCGCCCCGGGCACTCCGCGGCTGCCCGGGTTCACCGAGGGGGCCGGGCGCTCGTACGCCATAGGAGCACCGGACGAGAACGCCGCCGAGGGGCCCGAGCCGCTCGACGGGCCCGGCGGAGCCGTCGAGGTCTCCGACCAGCCGCAGCCCCGGCCGATGGACGACGAGCTGCCACCGGAGCCGCTGGACAACCCGCGCCGGCTGCTGGTGTGGCCCGCGCCGGACGTCAGCACGCAGCAGGCGCTCAGCGACCGCGGGTACCGGCCCGTCATCGTGAACTCGCGCGAGGAGGTCAGCGCGCAGATCGCGGCCTTCCCGGCAGCACTGTTCGTCGATCCGCTGACCGGGCCGATCACCCGGACCGCCCTCCAGTCGCTGCGCCAGGCCGCCGTGGCCGCCGAGGTTCCGGTGCTGGTCACGGCCGGGCTCGGGCAGGCGACGCGTGAGGCGGCGTACGGCGCCGATCCCGCCGTACTCCTGAAGGCGCTCGCCCCGCGTGACAGTGAGCAGCATCCGCCGCGGGTCCTGCTCATCGAGGAGCACGCGGAGATCGCGCTCGCCCTGACGGCGACGCTGGAGCGGCGCGGGATGCAGGTCGCACGGGCCGCGAGCGACGCCGACGCGGTCACGCTGGCCTCGCAGTTGCGGCCGAACCTGGTGGTCATGGACCTGCTCCAGGTGAAGCGCCGCAGGGCCGGAATCGTGGACTGGCTGCGGGCGAACGGGCAGTTGAACCGCACACCGCTGGTCGTCTACACGGCCGCCGTCGACCAGGCCGACCTGCCGAAACTCGCGTCGGGCGAGACGGTGCTGTTCCTCGCCGAACGGTCCACCAGTACCGATGTGCAGAGCCGGATCGTCGATCTGCTGGCACGTATCGGCACCAATTAGTCAGTAGTCAGTAGTCAGTAGTCAGAACTGATCGGCACATCTCACATGTAGGTGTGGGGTGGGGCGATGTTTCACGTGAAACATCGCCCCACCCCACACCCGCTTGCCATCCCCGGCCGGCCGTCAGAGCTTGGTGACGTCCAGCCCGCCCTCCGCGTACTGCTTGCGCAGGACCTTCTTGTCGAACTTGCCGACGCTCGTCTTCGGGACCGACTCGATGATCGTCCAGCGCTCCGGGAGCTGCCACTTGGCGATCTTGCCCTCGTCGGCGAGGAAGGCGCGCAGTGTCGCGAAGTCGGCGGTGGAGCCCTCCGTCAGCACGACCGTGGCCAGCGGGCGTTCGCCCCACTTGTCGTCGGGGACGGCCACGACGGCCGCCTCCATGACGTCCGGGTGGGCCATGAGGGCGTTCTCCAGGTCGACGGAGGAGATCCACTCGCCGCCGGACTTGATGACGTCCTTGGCGCGGTCGGTGAGCGTCAGGAAGCCGTCGGGGCTGATGGTGCCAACGTCACCCGTCTTGAGCCAGCCGTCCTCGCTGAACTTGTCGGCGGGGCGGAGCGGTTCGCTGTCGGGGCCGTTGTAGTAGGAGCCCGCGATCCACGGGCCGCGCACCTCCAGCTCACCGGCCGATTCGCCGTCCCAGGGGAGCCGTTCGCCGCCGGGGCCGCTCAGCCGGGCCTCGACGCTCGCCGGGAAACGGCCCTGCGTGAGGCGGTACGCGAACTCCGCGTCCGTACCCACCGCATGGGCCGGCGGCCGGGCGATCGTGCCGAGCGGGGAGGTCTCCGTCATGCCCCAGGCGTGGCAGACGCGCATGCCCAGTTTGTCGAAGGCAGCCATGAGAGCGGGCGGGCAGGCGGAGCCGCCGATGGTGACCTGGGTGAGGGACGAGACGTCCCGGGGGTGCTCGGTGAGCTCCAGGAGCAGGCCCTGCCAGATGGTGGGGACGGCGGCGGCGTGCGTCGGCCGGATCTTCTCGATCATCTCGGCGAGCGGGACGGGCTGCAGGAACCGGTCGGGCATCAGCATGTTGACGCCGGTCATGAAGGTCGCGTGGGGCAGGCCCCAGGCGTTCACATGGAACTGGGGCACTACCACGAGGGAGGTGTCCTGGTCGGTCAGGCCCATGGACTGGGCCATGTTGACCTGGAGGGAGTGCAGGTAGATGGAGCGGTGGCTGAACACCACGCCCTTGGGGTCGCCCGTCGTCCCGGAGGTGTAACACATGGCGGCGCCCGTGCGTTCGTCCAGCTCGGGCCAGTCGTAGCCGGTCGGCTTCCCGGCGATGAGGTCCTCGTACTCGTGCACCTGGGCGTGCGACCCGGCGAGGGCGGAACGGTCACCGGGGCCGGAGATCACGACGTGCTCGACCGTCTTGAGGTGCGGGAGCAGCGGGGCGAGCAGCGGCAGCAGCGAGCCGTTCGCGATGATCACCTTGTCGGCGGCGTGGTTGACGATCCATGCCAACTGCTCAGGGGGCAGACGCAGGTTCAGGGTGTGCAGGACCGCGCCCATGGAGGGGATCGCGAAGTAGGCCTCGACGTGTTCAGGGTTGTTCCACATAAGAGTTGCGACGCGGTCGTCGCCGACCACTCCCAGGTCGTCGCGCAGGGCGTGTGCGAGCTGTGCCGACCGGGCCCCGATCTCGGCGAAGGAACGGCGCCGCGGTTCGGCCTCGCCGGTCCAGGTGATGACCTGCGAGTCGCCGTGGATCGTCGACCCATGGGTCAGGATCCTTGAGATCAGCAGCGGTACGTCCTGCATGGTGCTCAGCACGGCGTCCTCCCGGGGCATCATTGCCTACTCGGTGGTAAAGGTTGTGCTGATTCTGCGCACATACCGAGCGGTACGTCACTAGGAGAGAGTGATCGATCAGATCACGTCGTGCCTCGGGAACTATCGGTGATCACCAGAGGTTCCCATCCGGGAACCAGCGGGCGGAGCCCGCGGCGGAGTCGCCGACGCGGCTACCGGGCGAGCACCAGTTCAGGGTCCTCGCGCAGCTTGCCCAGCGCCCGTGAGACCGCCGACTTGACCGTGCCCACCGACACCCCGAGCACCTCGGCCGTCTGGACCTCGCTCAGGTCCTCGTAGTACCGCAGCACCACCATCGCCCGCTGTCGCGCCGGCAGCTTCATGATCGCGCGCCACATCGCGTCGTGCAGCACCTGATGGTCCGCCGGATCGCCGACCGGCGTCCCCTCGGGCTCGGGCAGCTCGTCGCAGACGAACTCGTCGACCTTCCGCTTCCGCCACTGCGACGTCCGCGTGTTCAGCAGCGCCCGGCGGACATAGCCGTCCAGCGCACGGTGGTCCTCGATCCGCTCCCACGCGACGTACGTCTTGGTGAGCGCGGTCTGCAGCAGGTCCTCCGCGTCACTCGGATTCGCGGTGAGCGACCGGGCGGTGCGCAGCAGCACGGGACGGCGGGCCTTCACGTACGACGAGAACGAGGGGTACGAGGTGTAGGACGCGAACGACAGGGTCTGCGTCGCCGGCGTAGCCGCGTTCGAAGCGCTGGTGCAGACGAGTGTGGTCATGGCTCTACGCTAGGTTCGACCCCTACTTGGGCTCATCGGCCGCAGGTCCCGAAGCCGCGTCCCCCTCAGGTTGTAGGAGGGGGGCTGCCTCCACCTCCTGAAGGTGGAGGCAGGGTACGGGACTATGAGGGTTCAACCCTGAGGGGTCGTACGGCGGTAGTACGGAGACTGCTCCTCCGGTAGGAGGAGGAGCCGCGGGCCCGGTGGCCGGCCCGGAGGTCGCGCTCACCCGGCGGCGGCCAGCACCAGCCCCGACGTCGGCACCCCTGTACCCGCCGTGACCAGTGCTGTTCCCGCGCCCGGCACCTGGTTGACGGAGGTCCCGCGCAGTTGTCGTACGGCCTCCGCGATGCCGTTCATGCCGTGCAGGTACGCCTCCCCGAGCTGACCCCCGTGTGTGTTCAGGGGCAGCCCCTCGGCCGCGACGAAATCCGCCGCCTCACCCGGTGCGCAGAAGCCGAACTCCTCCAGCTGCATCAGCACGAACGGCGTGAAGTGGTCGTACAGGATGGCGACGTCGATGTCGGCCGGGCCCACCCCGGCGGTCCGCCACAGCTGACGGGCCACCACACCCATCTCCGGGAGCCCGGTGAGGTCGTCGCGGTAGAAGCTGGTCATCTGCTCCTGTGCGCGGCCGGCGCCCTGGGCCGCCGCCGCGACGACGACGGGCGACTGCCGCAACTCGCGCGCCCGTTCGACGGAGGTGACGACGACCGCCTGGCCGCCGTCCGTCTCCTGGCAGCAGTCCAGCAGCCGCAGGGGCTCGGCGATCCAGCGTGAGGCCGCGTGGTCGGCGAGGGTGATGGGCCGGCCGTGGAACCAGGCGGCCGGATTGGTCGCCGCGTACTTCCGGCCACGGACGGCGACCTGCCCGAACGCCTCCGCCGACAGGCCGTACGCGTACAGGTACCGCTGTGCCGCCATCGCCACCCAGGAGGCGGGCGTGAGCAGCCCGAACGGCAGCGACCAGCCGAGCGCCACCCCTTCGGCCGACGGCTCCCGCCGCTGCACTCCCGACCCGAACCGCCGCCCGGACCGCTCGTTGAAGGCCCGGTAGCAGACGACGACCTCGGCCACGCCGACCGCGACGGCGAGCGCGGCCTGCTGCACGGTCGCGCAGGCGGCGCCCCCGCCGTAGTGGACCCGGGAGAAGAAGGACAGCTCCCCGATCCCGGCGGCCTGCGCGACGGTGATCTCCGGGCTGGTGTCCATCGTGAACGTGACCATGCCGTCCACGTCGGCCGGCGTCAGCCCGGCGTCGTCGAGCGCGGCCCGCACCGCCTCCACGGCCAGCCGCAGCTCACTGCGCCCCGAGTCCTTGGAGAACTCGGTGGCCCCGATACCGACGATGGCCGCACGGCCACCGAGGTCGTCCCGCGCGTGCAGGGTCACAGGGTGCCTCCCGAGGCCGATGGGGATACGGATGGAGGTACGGAGACGGTCACCGTTCCGGACACGTGCCGGCCGATCCCGTTCGCCCCGAGGACGCGTACGACGGCCGTGTCGCCGTCGACCTCCTCGACGCGGCCGGTCAACACCATGGTGTCGCCGGGGTAGTTGGGGGCGCCGAGGCGGATGGCGAGCTTGCGCAGTACCGCGGTTGGCCCGAAACAGTCGGTGACGTACCGTCCCACCAGCCCGTTCGTCGTGAGGATGTTCATGAAGATGTCGGGGGACCCCTTCGCCCGCGCCGACTCGGCGTCGTGGTGCACGTCCTGGAAGTCACGGGACGCGATCGCCCCGGCGACGATCAGCGTGCGCGTGACCGCGATCTCCAGCGGCGGCAGCTCGTCCCCGGCCCTCATCCGCGCACCTCCGCGGGAAGGTCGCCCCGGAACACCGGAAGCGCCGGCTGCCCCTCCTCGTACCGGACGAACTCCAGCCGCACCGGCATCCCGATCCGCACCTTGTCGTACGGCACGCCCACCACGTTGCTGACGATCCTGACGCCCTCGGCGAGCTCGATCAGCCCGACCGCGTAGGGCGGGTCGAAGGCCGGGAAGGGCGGGTGGTGCAGGACGACGTACGAGAAGACGGTGCCGTCGCCGGACGCCTCGACGGTGTCCCACTCGCCGTCGCCGCAGGCGTTGCACCCCGGCAGCCAGGGGAAACGGAGGGTACGACACCCGAGACACCGTTGGATGAGGAGCCGGTGGCGGTCGACCCCGTCCCAGAATCCGGCGTTGTCGCGGTTGATGACCGGCCGGGGGCGCGTGGGGGTGGGGGCGGGGGCGGCCTGCGGTTTCTGCCCCGCAGATGTCTCACCTGCCTCAGGGGCGCGCGAGGGGGCGTAGGCGCGTACCGGCGCGTACTTCAGGATCCGGAACCGGTGGGTGCCCACCGGCTCACCGTCCACTCGTACATCCGTCCGGGTCGTGACGAAGTACCCGGTGCCGAGCTTGGTGGTCTTGGGCCCGGCGACGGACTCGACAACCGAGTCGAAGGTGACCCGGTCCCCCGGCCGCAGGGGCCGCAGATACTCCTGCTCGCAGTCGGTGGCCACGACCGAGGTGCAGCCCGCCCCGTCGAGCAGGGCGAGCAGTTCCTCGTACGCGGCCGAGCGGCCCGGATTCCCGGAGAGGCCGCCCATGGTCCACACCTGGAGCATGGCGGGCGGCGCGACGGCGTCCGGGCCGGCGTACGCCGCACTCGTGTCGCCCAGCGCCTCGCACCAGTGCCGGATCATCGGCTCGTTGACGGGATCCTTGCCGACACCGCCGCTGACGGCGGGGCGCCCTTCGAACGCGGCGAGCTGCTCGGCGAGTTGCCCGCCGGGCGGATCACCGAGCCGATGACCGGGCCGGTCCCCGGGCTGATAACTGGGTAGGTGGGTCACGGTTTCTGACTGTCCGTCAGATAATGAAGGGTGTCAAGGGCCCGGAAACGTCTGCGCGGCGGCACGAATCACGTGCCGCCGCGCAGACGCGTTACCACCCCATGAAGCGCTCCCCACAAGGGAGTTCAGGACCGCCGGGGACCCACACCCCCGTCGGCCCACGGCTCACCAGAGGTTGGTGAAGTTGACGACCGCGTTGGACTGGTCGATGGCCGTGAAGGCGGAGCCGTTCACCTGTGCCGTGTTGTTCTGGTTCGAGGCGCCGGAGCCGACCGCCTGTTGCTGCGAGGTGGACGAGTTGCCGTTGTTGTTTCCGCCCACGCCGCTGCCGATGATGCCGGCGACAGCCGAGTTCGATCCGTCGTCCGCGAAGGCGCCGTTGTCCGCCGTCGCGACGCCGCTGAAGAGCGCGACGGCGAGCGGCAGAGCCGAGACGGCGGCGAGAACGCGGGCGGTACGGATGCTTGCCATGTCTGTTCCTCCAGAACATGTACGCCCCGGCTCCAGTGCCGGACCGCACGAAGTACGTGTGATGCGTGAACTACCTCCAGCCCCAAGGCAGTTGGCCACCCGCCTCGGTGCTGTATCGCCGCTGTGCACTGCGTCGCGAGATCAGAATTGCCCACCGAATCCCCGGCGAACCATCCCGGAACCGGTTATTCCCCCTGAAGCGTGATGACAAGTCGATAAACCCTCCTCGCATCACCGAAGTAGCAGGTCAGGCCGATGGGGACGATTCACGCCAAGCCGCCACGATGAAACCCGAGGGGCGCAAGGGGCGAATCGTTCCAGCGCATTTCCAGCCATTCCACCAAAACGACTCCGGCGGGCCGCGCACCCTTCCCTTTTTCGAACATACGTACGAACATGGAGGCATGGCCACCACAGACCGGCAGGCCACGACGCTGGCCCTCGCCCACGCCCTGTCAGCCGCCGAACGCGGCCTGGCCGTCATCCCCCTGTCCCGGGCGAAACTCCCGGCCCTGCGCTCCCCCCACCGCGACGACCCGGTCCCGTCCCCGTGCCACGGCGAGTGCGGAGGCATGGGCCACGGCGTGTACGACGCCTCGACCGACCCGCCCCGCATCCGCGAACTCTTCGCCGCCGCCCCCTGGGCCACCGGCTACGGCATCGCCTGCGGCCTGCCCCCGCACCACCTCATCGGCATCGACCTGGACACCAAGTCGGGCACGGACTCCTCAGCGGCCCTGCGCGAACTGGCCCTGCGCCACCTCTTCACGATCCCCGAGACGGTGGTCGTCCTGACCCCGTCCGGCGGCCGCCACCTGTGGCTGACCGGCCCCCCGGACGCCGTGGTCCCCAACTCGGCGAGCCGGCTGGCCCCCGGCATCGACATCAGAGGGGCCGGCGGCTACCTCGTCGGCCCCGGTTCCCGCACCGAACACGGCGTCTACGGCACCGCCCCCGGCACGGCCCACCTGACCCCGGCCCTCTGCCCACCGTCCCTCCTGCGCCTCCTGCTCCCGCCACCCCGCACACACCACTCCGCGTCCCCCACACCGGGCGAACACGGCCAGGGCCTGGTCCAGTTCGTCCTCGCGGCCCACGAGGGCCAACGCAACACCCGCCTCTTCTGGGCGGCCTGCCGCGCGTACGAGAACGACCTCGGGCCGGCCCTGTTGGCCCCCTTGGTCGAGGCGGCCGTACAGACGGGGCTTACGGAACGGGAGGCGCGGGCGACGATTGCTTCGGCGGCGCGGATGACGGGGCGGCGGGGGTGATCCCCGGGGCGGGGCTGCCGGCCCGGGAGCGGACACGCGGGAGGGGCGCCCCGGTGTCGGGGCACCCCTCCTGATCGGCTCACGCACTGAACAACCGCGGAAGCGGTGAGATGCGAACCTACGGTGACATCGCTGCCACGACGGTTCCAAGAGCGTCGCTCTCGCCGCGCCTACACCCCATGTGACCTGCTCGAACGTCGTCCTGGCCGCTCTCAGCTGTCCCGCTGGCCCACAGGTGGCCCATGGATCCGCTCAACGGGCGCGACGGCAGTCACCTGAAGGTCATGCGTCGGCACCTGGCTAGTAGACGTTGATCGACGACAATGCGTCGTTGCCGACCGCCGAACTGCTGTCGAATGCGAAGGTGTAGTTCGTGCGGGCAACGCTGTCCGCGCGGCCACGCTCCGCAGTGTCGCTCCAGAACACCACGTAATGGGAACCCGTGCGGGCGCTGCTCGCCCGGTCGTTCCAGTTATTGCCGTTTGGCATGGTGTAGTTGGTCATGTCCGCGGTGCCGGTTCCCGCGAAGCAGATGGAGTATCCGCCAAGGCCGCCGTTCTGGTAGATCCGCAGCGCCCCCGACGCGCACAGGACGCTGACGTTCGGCGACACAGAGCCGGGAGTGGCGCCATCGGCGCAGATCGACGACGCCGGGGCGGTTCCGTGCAGGTTGACGATCAGGTGGCCGCATCCGTGGGTCGCGGCCTGAGCCTGGCCGGAGAAGCCCATGACCAGCCCTGCGGCGGCGGCGGTCGCGACCGCGACCGCGACCTTCTTCCGGGTGCCTCTGAACGAGAATCTTCGAGCCATGACCGTCTCCTGAAGGTGAAAGTGTGACGAGAACGTCCCCATGCACCGCATCCAGGCATCAGCCACGATCGCCTGCCCGATGAGCCTGTCCCACCCGGCTGCGTTGGAGCCCGCCCGAGGCGATGTTCCCTGAGTGCATGGAAAAGCTAGCTGCAGGGGCCGTTCCTTCTCGTCCACCCAAGGGTTCAACTGCGCCTGCAACCAGGGTGGTAGTCGGGTGTACAACCTGGAGTGCAGTTGTGGTGGGAAGCCGGGTGGGGCGATCGCTGTGGACCGCTGCTCGGACGATGTCCGCGCAGCGCACGTGGAGCACGGCGGCCCTCAAGAGCGTCGCGGAATCAGGAACAAACCCCGCCTGACCTGAGAGGGAGCGCCGTTCCGGCATCGCCGGCGGGCGACTGGCCCACACATGGCCCACAGCCCTCTGATCGTGGTGTGAAGCGTCAGCCGTTGGCGTCGGCGGGCGCCCGTCCCACTGCGAGTAGCTGAGAGCTTGCGGCGAGCAGCTCAGGGTACGGCTCAGCCATCCGCGCGGCCGTCATGGCGGACGCGATCAGGTCGTCTGTGGGCCCGTCCCCCGGCTGTTGTTCAACCGCCTTCACGAGCGACCATGCCGGACCCTCGATTCCGAACAGCTGCACGTCGCTGAGCCCCGATTCCCGAAGCTCGTCAGCAAGCTCTTCGCCGCGAGGGAAGTAACGGCTCGCCGATGTGCCCTACTCGCTGCGGCACGCCGGCGTCTCCCTCTGGACCAAATCAGGGGTGGCCCCCGCAGAGGTCGCGGCGCGGGCGGGACACAGCATCGCGGTGGTCTACCGCTTCTACTTCTACGCCAAGATCTTGGAGGGGGATCAGGGACGCTCCAATCAACTGATCACCCGGGGTCTGGCCGATGACGAGTAGGCCCGGTTCCTGGCCCACAGATGGCCCATACGTACTGGTCAAAGATGGGATACAGGCGAGTCAGGGTGAGACAGGGTGAACGCAGATGGGGTGCCCCTCACCGAGAGACACCCCATCTGACCTGCACACTCTCCCACCTGGCGGAAGCGGTGAGATTCGAACTCACGGTGACATCGCTGCCACGACGGTTTTCAAGACCGTTCCCTTAGGCCGCTCGGGCACGCTTCCCCGCGCCGGGCCTGATCAGCTCGGCGCGGGACAAGAGTAACGGGTCTCCACCTGCGCGCGTGGGTCAGCTGTCGCCCTCGCGGGAGCCCAGGGTCAGTTCGACCGTCTTTGACTTGCCGTCGCGTTCGTAGGTGATCTGGACCTTGTCGCCGGGCTTGTGGGTCCAGATCTCGCCGATCAGGGTCGGGCCGCTGTCGATCACGTGGTCGTCGAGCTTGGTGATGACGTCGCCGGGCTTCAGGCCGGCCGCGGCGGCCGGGCCGCCCGACTCGACGGGGTCGGCGGCGTCCGTGCCCTTCTGGCTGATCTGCGCGCCGCCCGTGCCCTCGGTCAGGGTGACCGAGGCGCCGATCTTCGCGTAGACCGGCTTGCCGGTCTTGATCAGCTGCTGGGCGACGTACTTGGCCTGGTTGATCGGGATGGCGAAGCCCAGGCCGATCGACCCGGACTGGCCGGTGCTCAGGCCGCCGCTGCTGGAGGACTGGATCGCCGAGTTGATGCCGATGACGTTGCCCGCCGCGTCGAGCAGCGGGCCGCCGGAGTTGCCCGGGTTGATCGACGCGTCGGTCTGGAGGGCGCTCATGTACGACGCCTTGCTGCTGGCGCTGCCGTCGCTGGAGGCCACCGGGCGGTTCTTGGCGCTGATGATGCCCGTGGTCACCGTGTTGGAGAGGCCGAAGGGGGCGCCGATCGCGATCGTCGAGTCGCCGACGGCCACCTTGTCGGAGTCGCCGAGGGCGAGCGGCTGGAGGTCCGACGGGGCGTTCTTGAGCTTGATGACCGCCACGTCGTAGCCCTGTGCGTGGCCGACGATCTCGGCGTCGTACTTCTTGCCGTCGGGGAAGGTGGCCGTCAGCTTGCCGCCGTCGACCGCGTCCGCGACGACGTGGTTGTTGGTGACGATGTGGCCCTGGGTGTCGAAGACGAAGCCCGTACCCGTGCCGCCCTCGCCGCTGGAGCTCTCGGCCTCGATGGTGACCGTGCTCGGCAGCGCCTTGGCGGCGACGCCCGCGACCGTGCCCGCGTCGCGCTTGAGGTCGCCGCCGCTCTGCTGTGCGGCGGAGACCGTCGTCGACGTGGTGGAGTCGTCGTTGTCCTTGGCCAGCGTGTAGCCGAGGCCGCCGCCCAGGCCGCCCGCGACCAGCGCGGCCACCAGCACGGCCGCGAACAGCCCGCCGCGCCCGGACTTCGGCTTCGGCTTCGGCTGCTGGTCGTACGCGGCGCCCCAGGGCGTGCCCGTGTCGCCGCCGCCTCCGCCGTCCATGTACGACGGTGTCACCGGCGGCGGGGGCGGCGGCCAGGCGCCCTGTCCTGCCTCCGGCGCTCCCGCCGACGCGTACGCCGGCACCTGGTCCGCGTACGCCGGTTCCGGGGTGCCCGGGGCGCTCGAAGGCACCGGCGGGAGCGGAGCCGTCGGGGCCTCGTGCGCGGTGGCCTGCGGGGAGGCAGCAGGAGTTTCCACCGGCACGGGAGGTGCGGACGGGGCCGGGGGTACCACAGTGCCCTCGTTCTCGGTGCTCACAGCTCTGTCTCCTCGATCCACGGCTGTCCTGGTCGGTCGCACTTGGTCACGTCCGATCACCTATGTGGGTACCCGTTTACACGGGTACGCGGTCGGTACGTTTCAGCTGTGCGTGTCCTTTTGTATGCCGCCAGCTTTTCCCACGGGACGTCAGGGCACCATAAGCGGTGCCTGTGGGTCCGGGATCATCCTTTATATCTGACAAGTCACACAAACATACACATCTGTTACGCGCGCGGGGTGCCCACTTCGTCACGGCTGCCCCCCGACGGTGACACCATGACTCGGTGACCCACGCACGACAGCACCCGATCCAGGTCGTCGCCCACCGCGGAGCCTCCGAAGAGGCGCCCGAGCACACACTGGCCGCCTACAAGAAGGCGATCGAGGCCGGCGCCGACGCCCTGGAGTGCGATGTACGGCTGACCGCGGACGGCCATCTCGTCTGCGTCCACGACCGACGCGTCAACCGTACGTCCAACGGCCGCGGCGCGGTCTCCGCCCTGGAGCTCGCCGACCTCGCCGCCCTGGACTTCGGCTCCTGGAAGAACGGCGACGAGGCCCCCGACTGGGAGCACCGCCCGGAGGACCGTGAGGACACCTCCGTACTCACCCTTGAGCGGCTGCTCGAACTCGTCGCGGACGCCGGGCGGCGGGTGGAGCTGGCCATCGAGACGAAGCACCCCACGCGATGGGCGGGCCAGGTCGAGGAGCGGCTCCTGTTCCTGCTCAAGCGGTTCGGGCTGGACGCCCCGGAGTCCCCGGCCGATTCACAGGTACGGGTGATGAGTTTCTCGGCGCGCTCGCTGCACCGCGTCCGGGCCGCCTCACCGACGCTGCCGACGGTCTATCTGAACCAGTTCCTCTCGCCCCGGCTGCGCGACGGACGGCTGCCCGCCGGAGTCGGGATCGCGGGCCCCTCGATGCGGATCGTGCGCAGTCATCCGGCGTACATCGAGCGGCTGAAACGCGCCGGTCACCAGGTGCACGTCTGGACCGTGAACGAGCCGGAGGACGTCGGCCGCTGCGTCGACCTCGGCATCGACGCCATCATCACCAACCGTCCGGGCGCGGTCCTGCGGCAACTGGGCCGCTGACCAGCCGCGCTCCCACCACTCCGGAACCCCCCGGTCGCGGGCCGGCCTCTTACCCGACTCCGACTCCGGTTCGTGCCAGGACTCTTGACCTGGCGGTCCCGGTGAGGGAACCTCCACCTTCGGCCATACCGTCGAAATCCGGCCACTCGGTCACAGGGAGTGCACCGGCGCGTTCGCTCCGTGTTCGATCACCGTGAGTGCGTCATAGAAGGCGGAACGGACGGTTTCCGGTACAGGCCAAAGGGGCATTCACACCGTGGCGTGGGGCAAAGGAGGTCTCGGGGGTGGCGTTGGTGGTGGCACAGGAGGTGCCCACGTCGTCGAGCATGGCCGTTCCCCATGGCCCTGCGGGCGTGGGGAGAGCAAGACACCGGATGCGCGAGCAGTTGCGCACGGGTGGCGTGTCGGAATCGGTCATCGACGACGCGGTGTTGATCCTGTCCGAACTCTTGAGCAATGCGTGCAAACACGGTCGGCCACTGGGCGAGGCCCTGGCCGGTGACGGCGACGTCCGGGCCGCGTGGCGTGTGGACAGCGGCGGCAGACTCATCGTCGAGGTGACGGACGGCGGCGGTCCCACCCGCCCGGTTCCGGCGACCCCCTCGGTGACGGCACACGGTGGTCGCGGGCTGAACATCATCACGGCGCTGGCCGACGACTGGGGTGTCCGCGACGACACCCGCGGCGAGGTCACGGTGTGGGTCGTCGTCAACGACGACGTCCACGACCCGGACGCGGGCCACCGGCGTACCGACTTCGCCACCCGCGTCACGGCGCGCTCGATGTCCGCGATACCCGAGCTGGACTTCGCGGACGCGTTCGACGACATGGACTGACGGCACGCCGACGGCCGGACGCGTGCACAGGTCCGGCCGCCGACGTGCGGTCCGTTGTCCACAGGGTCCCGTCGGCCGTCGTACGAGCGGCTAGGCTCGCGCCAGTACGAGACGAGCCGTAACCGGGAGACACCCACGATGGCCAAGAAGCGACCCCAGACGAAGGCCTCGCGGCCTCAGCTGTCCGACCGGGCCCGCACCGGAGGCGCTGACGGAGACTTTCCGGTCGTCGGCGCCCGCGAGCCCTGCCCCTGCAACAGTGGCCGGCGCTACAAGGCCTGCCATGGCCGGGCCGCCGCGCACGCGGTGACCGAACTGGTGCACCGGCCCTTCGAGGGCCTGCCCGGCGAGGGCGACTGGGTGGCCCTGCGCGAGCTGGTCCCCGCCGCCACCGTGGAGCTGACCCTGAAGGGCGGCCTTCCCGAGGGCGTTCCCTCGGTCACACTTGCGACGGTCCTGCCGATGGCCTGGCCCGCCCTGCGCCGCGACGACGGCTCGGTCCTGCTCGGCCTGCAGAACGACACGGCGTCCGGCGACATCAGCCGCGACCTCGCCGACACCCTCCGGCGCGCGCTCGCCGCAGAGCCCGGTACGCCCGTCCAGGGCCGCCGCGCCCCGGCGGAGGGTCCGCGACTGCAGGACCTGCTCGACCCCGAAGGCGCGTTCGAGCCAGTTGTGCACACGGGCTTCGAGTTCTGGGTCCCGGACGCGCAGAACGCCACGGCGGACGTCACCGCGTCCCTGGAGCGGGCGAACGACGCCGCCATCCCGACCGTGAAGCTGACGGGCGTCGACGCCGCGTACTGGTGCGAGACCCCGGACAAGAACCATCTGCGCTGGGTGATGCCGCACGGCGAGGAGCAGCTGCTCGACGCCCTTTCCCGGCTGCACGCGGCCGGGCAGTCCAGCCTGGGCGAGGGCACCCGCCTGGTGGGTTCCTTCCGGGCGCACGGCCTCACCGTCCCGGTCTGGGACCTGCCGACCGGCGTCACCGCGGAGGACGTCGAGAAGCCGGCCGCCGAGTTCGCCGACCGTCTCGCCACCGCCCTGGCCTCGGACGCCCCTCTCACCCCGGACGAGCGCCGCGCCCGCGGCGGACTGACCAACCGACAGGTGACTCTCAGCTGACGCGCAGTCGGATCCGCCTGCTCCGACCGGGGTGACTCCTGTCACAACTCCCTGTGAGATCAGCGGAATTGGTGTCCGAATAGCCAAGTTCGAATTTGCGAACCGCCGATCTCTTGTTAGCGTTGCAGTAGCCCGGTTGCTGGTGCATCCCCCGTCGCCAGCAACCGGGTCTTTCTGTGCCCGGCGATCCGCACGGTGTTCTGTACGGAACCGTGCCGCGCGTCAACTCCCGTCAAGCGCCCCGGAGTTGCTCCCCGATCGCAGCAGCAGCGGGCTCTCTCCGAGGTCCGTCGCCCCCGGCGCGTCCCCCGCCGAATTCCCCGCCGCGAACTCCGCGACCGCCGTGTACGCCCCCGGCTCGCCCATCGTGCGCTCCCTGGGTGTCTCGCACACCCCCGGCTCGTCCTCCGCGCCCACCGCGCACCGCAGCTGCACGGTGTGGGCGCCCGGCCCCATGAGGCTCAGGACGGACGTGAGCGCGCGGCCGGTCGCGTTGCGGTAGTAGGTGCGCGCCCAGGTCTCCTCCCCCTGCGACAGGACACAGGTCTGTGCCTCGATGCCGTCGGGGGAGGTGAGTTCGGGACCGCAGCGGGCGGCCGTGGCGAGCCCCAGGCCCAGCAGCAGCGGGGAACCGGCGGGATCGGCGGGAGGATCGGCGGTCTCTCGCGCCTTGCCGTCCCCGGAGCCCTCCTGAGGGCCCTTGTCCGGCAGCGGGGAAAGGAGGGCGTCGCGGTCCGCGTCGCCCACGGGCCCCGCGGACGCCACGGCCAGCGGCAGGGCGACCGTGAGCGCCACGACGCCCGAGAGCGCGAGCAGACGGAGGTTCATGGAGGTGAAGATAACGACAGGGGACGGGCGCCCGGTTGCCCGCGCGCCCGACACCCCTACAACTCGGGCGCGCTCACACCCGTACGAGTGAGCGCCTCGACCACGGCGTCCACCACGGCCTCGACATCGGGTACCCAGGGCGAGGCAGAGCCGGGCAGCGGTGCGCGCTCCCAGCGGATCTGGCCCTGGCCGGTCTCGGACGGGGGCAGCGCGATGTAGCCGCCCTCGCTGTGGAAGCGGAGGGAGCCGGGGACGAAGTCCTGCGCGTACAGCAGTTCGCCCAGCTGTTCCATCGTGTACGGCTTCACGAGCAGCGACCAGCGGGTGGGCGCCGCCACGACCGGACCCAGGCGCATGCCCTTGCTGTCCAGGGCCTTGAGCGCGCG
Organism: Streptomyces kryoterrae; assembly: GCF_054072135.1. Lineage (NCBI taxonomy): Bacteria > Bacillati > Actinomycetota > Actinomycetes > Kitasatosporales > Streptomycetaceae > Streptomyces > Streptomyces kryoterrae. The sequence continues at coordinate 5,024,874 of NZ_CM133358.1, forward strand.
GGCCGCGGCCGGGGCCGGCAGGCTCACCGCGCACGGGGCCGTGCCGCCGGTCGCGAGGATGATGGGCGCCGTCGGCCGGTTCGTCCACCACCAGCGCACCATGCGCTCGTCAGTGGTGGCCGCGAGCAGGCCGGGGTCGAACGGGTGAGCGCCGGGGACCGTGCACTCCGGATCGGGGCAGCCACAACGGGCGCGCCCCTGTGGATCCGGTGCCACGCCCGGGAGTACGGGCCACTGCCATCCGGTCGCGAACGTCAGAGCCGCGCCGAGCACCTCAGGCTTCCCGCCGTCACGCCGGGACAGGAGCCTGCGTCGCCTTCCGAGCCTTCCGAGGATCTCGCGCATGAGCGCTCGTTCCTTTCCGTTGCACGCCTGGCAACACCGTGGGCCACATCACATCATGTGCAGATCACTTCACTGTGCGTACCTTCTGGCGCATCCCAACCTGTGGGAGACAAGGGGCAGCCCCCCTGTTGTGCGCCGAGCGCCGAGCGGTGGTTACGTCCGCATCCATACAGCGTTCATCTAAAGCATGGGCATGGCGCGGGGTGGCGGAGTCTGGCGTTTTGCTGTCCCGCGTGTTCTCTCCGCCTCCGCCAAGGGAGGATGGGGCACGGTCGTCGATGGTTAAGACGCCCGGGTCCGTCGCCAGGTTCCGGGAGGTTCCACAACCACCCCTGGTCTTCACCGAGAACGTACCCATCAAGACCGCTGTGACGCTCCGTCGAACCAGGCCAGTCGACCGCAATAACCCGCTACCCGAGTCAGTTTTAAGCCAACTTCACATTTCCGCAAGGGGACCCCGGCAAACCCATGGACACCAGGAATCCCGGCAGGACAATGCTGGACATCCCCTCACGAGTGCGTGTACATGTGGAGACACTGCTAGCGGCGCAGAATCACATGGGGGTTTGCGATGCTAATGAGCAATAAGCGCCGGTCGGAAGGCCGGACGCCATGAACGCCCCTCACCTCCCGAAAGTGGCTGGAATCGATGCCACGGTTCCCTCGCCCGCACACACTGTTGCGCCCGCGCCCGTATCCACGGACACCCCAGCAGACACACCCGCGCTGACCTGCCCGAACGGCCCCGGCATCCTCCTTCAGGACCGCCTCGCCGGCTGGGTGTCCGACCTCACAACGCTGCACGAGCTCACCGAACGGCTGGCCCGCACGGCGTCACTCGCCGACGCGCTCCAGGAGCTGTTGCTCGCCGGAGCCGCTCTCGTGGGCGCCCGGCGCGGTCTCGTCGTCCTGGAACCCGGTGACGGCCTGGGCCCCGACACCACCCTTGGCCTGGGGCTTGCCCGCGCGGACCTCGGGCACATCGAGACGATCCCGCGCGGCGCGATGCCGTACGGCCGGCTTCTCGACACGGCCGCCGGGCTGCCCGGCGGGGAGAGCGAAATCACACACCCGGACCTCCTCGCCGAGGACGGTCTCGACCCCCGCCACCGCGAGGTGGCCGCCCGCCTCGGCTACGGGGCGAGCTACTCGCTCCCCCTGTCCACCGAGTCCGCGGGCCGCCTCGGCGCGGCCGTCTGGCTGTACGACGAGCCCGCGGAGCCGGTCGAACGCCAGCGTCACCTCGTCGGCCTGTACGCGCGGTTCGCGACCGAGCACCTGGCCCGGCTGGTCGAGGTGGAGCGCACGCGCGCGTGCGTGCGGACGATCTCCGAGGAACTGCTGCCCGCCCGGCTGCCCCGGACGGCCGGCGTCCAGCTCGCCGCCCGGCACCGCACCGGCCCGCGTGGCGGCGGCGACTGGTACGACGCGCTGCCGCTCCCCGACGCGGCCCTCGGCCTGGCCGTGGGCGCGGTGACCGGCTCCGGGCCCAGCGCGGTCGCCGCGATGGGCCGGCTGCGGGCCTCCCTGCGCGCGTACGCCGTGATGGAGGGCGAGGACCCGGTGGCGGTCCTCTCCGACCTGGAGCTGCTGCTGAGGCTCACCGAGCCCGCCCGTTGCGCCACCGCCCTGTTCGCGTACTGCGAGCCCGCGCTGCGCAAGGTCACGCTGGCCGGCGCCGGGCACTGCCCCCCACTGGTGATCGGCGAGCGGCGCACGGAGTTCGTGGAGACCACCGTGTCGGCGCCGCTCGGGATGCTCGCCTGCTGGGAGGCACCCAGCGTGGAGTTCCGTACCGAGCCCGGAGAGACGGTTCTGCTCTACACCGACGGGCTGTTGCACCGTACCGGCGAACCCGTGGACCGGGCCTTCTCCCGGCTGCACGCGGCGGCGGCGAGCGTGCCCAGGCAGCTGCGGGACGATCCGGGCGCCATCGCGGACCACGTCCTGCGGAGCATGCTGCCGGACGAGCTGGACGCGTCGGACGGTCAGGAGGACGTCGTACTGCTGTCGGCGCGGTTCGAGTGAACCGCCGGACACCCGGCCGGTCGCCCTTCGCGCCTCTGGGCCCCGTCCCGTACGACCGTACGATGGACGGGGTCCAGTGCCGTATCTAGGAGGATGACCGTGGCGGACGAGCTCAATCCGGTGACCCCGGAAACTGAGACCGAGCCCGAAGAGCCGATCAAGCAGCGGAAGAACGGCCTGTACCCGGGCGTCTCCGACGAGCTTGCCGAGAACATGAAGTCCGGCTGGGCCGACACCGAGCTGACGGGCCTGGAGCCCATCGCGCAGGCCGGTCGCACCGCCGCCCGCCGCGCCGCGCTCTCCGCGCGTTTCCCGGGCGAACGCCTGGTGATCCCCGCGGGCAATCTGAAGACGCGTTCGAACGACACGGAGTACCCCTTCCGCGCGTCGGTCGAGTACGCGTACCTGACCGGCAACCAGACGGAGGACGGCGTCCTCGTCCTGGAACCGGTCGTCGACGGTCACAGGGCGACGATCTATCTCCTCCCGCGCTCCGACCGCGAGAACGGTGAGTTCTGGCTCTCCGGGCAGGGTGAGCTGTGGGTCGGCCGTCGGTACTCGCTCACCGAGGCCGAACAGGTGTACGGCATCCCGGCGTCGGACGTCCGCGAGCTGGCCGGCGCGCTGACGGAGGCCACCGGGCCGGTACGGGTCGTACGCGGGTTCGACGCCGGTATCGAGGCAGCGCTGACCGACAAGGTCACCGCCGAGCGCGACGACGAACTGCGCGTCTTCCTGTCCGAGGCGCGGCTGGTCAAGGACGAGTTCGAGATCGGTGAGCTGCAGAAGGCCGTCGACTCGACGGTGCGCGGGTTCGAGGACGTGGTGAAGGTCCTCGACAAGGCCGAGGCGACCTCCGAGCGGTACATCGAAGGGACCTTCTTCCTCCGCGCGCGGGTGGAGGGCAACGACGTCGGCTACGGCTCCATCTGCGCCGCCGGCCCGCACGCGTGCACGCTGCACTGGGTGCGCAACGACGGGGCCGTGCGCTCCGGTGAGCTGCTGCTGCTGGACGCGGGCGTCGAGACACACACGTACTACACGGCCGACGTCACCCGGACGCTGCCGGTCAACGGCACGTACACCGAGATCCAGAAGAAGATCTACGACGCGGTGTACGACGCTCAGGAGGCCGGGATCGCCGCGGTGAAGCCTGGCGGCAAGTACCGGGACTTCCACGACGCCGCGCAGCGGGTGCTGGCCGAGCGGATCGTGGCGTGGGGGCTTGTCGAGGGGCCCGTGGAGCGGGTGCTGGAGCTGGGGTTGCAGCGGAGGTGGACGCTGCACGGCACCGGGCACATGCTCGGCATGGACGTTCACGACTGTGCTGCGGCGCGGGTGGAGTCCTATGTCGACGGGACGTTGGAGCCGGGGATGGTGCTGACGGTTGAGCCCGGGTTGTATTTCCAGGCCGATGATCTGACCGTGCCTGTGGAGTATCGGGGTATCGGGGTACGGATCGAGGACGACATCCTGGTGACCGACAGTGGCAACCGGAATCTGTCCGCCGGACTGCCTCGCCGGTCTGATGAAGTTGAGGCATGGATGGCTTCCCTGAAGAGCTGATCTTTTGGTTGCGGGTGGTTCGTGGCTGAGCGCGCCCACGCGGCGGAGCCGCACATGTCACGGCCCCGCGCCCCTACCGGCGTCGGTGTGGACCTGCATCTGGAAGCAGACCCTTCCGACGGTCGTCGGGCGGGGCTCGAGCGTGCCCTGCGCGACGCCGTGCGCGACGGGCGGCTCGCGCCCGGGGCTCTGCTGCCCGCCACTCGGCGGCTTGCCGACGAGTTGGGGGTCTCGCGGGGGACCGTGAAGGCGGCCTACGACCAGCTCGTCGCCGAGGGCTATCTCACCGCCCGGCAGGGGGCCGGTACCCAGGTCGCCGCGCTGCCCGCTGTGGACGCCGGACCGCCGGAGGCACACGCACGCGCGCGTGTGCCCCGGTTCGATCTGCGGCCCGGCAGCCCGGACGTCGGGACGTTCCCGGCGGACGCCTGGCTGCGGGCGCTGCGCCGGGCCATGGCGACGGCGCCCTCCCTGGCGTACGACTACGGCGATCCGCGCGGCCGGATCGAGCTGCGGACGGCACTGTCCGCCTACCTGGGGCGGGCCCGCGGGGTGCTCGCGCCGCCCGAGCGGATCGTGATCACCTCGGGGTACGTGCAGGGGCTCGCGCTCCTCACGCGTGTGCTGGACGGTGCCACGATCGCCATGGAGGACCCGGGGCTGCCCTTCCACCGGGAGGTCGTACGGCGGGCCGGCGGACGGGTCGTACCGGTGGGTGTCGACGAGCGCGGCGCCCGTGTCGAGGAGCTGGCCGCCCTGCACGGGGTCTCGGCTGTCGTCGTCACGCCTGCCCATCAGTACCCGACCGGCGTGACCCTGCACCCGGAGCGGCGCCGGGCGCTCACCGACTGGGCACGCGCGCGTGACGGGCTGATCGTCGAGGACGACTACGACGGGGAGTTCCGGTACGACAGACAGCCCGTCGGCGCTCTTCAGGGGATGGCCCCGGGGCAGGTCGCCTATATCGGCACCGCCTCCAAGACGCTCGGGCCAGCCCTTCGCCTCGGCTGGATGGTGCTGCCGCCCCACCTCGTCGACGCGGTCGCCGACGCCAAGCTGCACAGTGACCACCACACCGAGACCATCGGCCAGCTGGCCCTCGCCGAACTGATCACCAGCCACGCGTACGACCGGCACGTGCGCGCGTGCCGTCTGCGGTACCGGCGTCGCCGGGACCGGCTCGTCGAGCTGCTGGGCGCCCGTCGGAACGTGCGCGGGATCGCGGCGGGGCTGCACGCTCTGGTGGAGGTGGCCGACGAGGCGGCGGTCCTGGCGCGGGCCGAGGAGGCGGGGCTCGCGGTCGGGCATCTCGGGGAGCACTGGCACGCGCCGGGCGCGGGGGCGGCGGGTCGGGCGCAGGGGCTGGTCGTGGGGTACGGGACGCCCCGGGAGCGGGTGTATCCGGAGGCGCTGGAGGTGCTCGGGCGGGTTCTGGAGGGTGGCTGAGCGCGGGTTGCCGAGGGCGGGACGGGGGGTGGAATTGGGCCACAGAAGGGCGTGACTATTGGGCCTGCCCATCGGTCCACCGTGCTTCTAACGTCGTCTGTATGACCAACTCCCTCGTCCCGCCCGTAGGCCCGCAGCGCGTCCTCGCCCTGGCCCAGCTGACCAACTCGGTCGGCGACGGGGCGTACTACGTCACCTCCGCCCTCTACTTCACCCACGCCGTCGGGCTCGCCCCCGCGCGCGTGGGGCTCGGGCTGACGCTCGCCTGGGCGGTCGGTTCGCTGGTCGGGGTGCCGCTCGGGCGGCTCGCCGACCGGCGTGGGGCGCGCGGGACCGCCGTACTGCTGGCGCTCGCCACGGGGGCCGCGGTGGCGTCCTTCCTCGTCGTGCGGGGCTTCGTGCCGTTCGTGATCGCGGCCTGTGCCTACGCCTCCGCGCAGTCGGGGCTCGCCGCGGCCCGGCAGGCGCTGCTCGCCGGGCTGGTGACCGCCGGGGACCGGACGCGGCTGCTCGCGCATCTCCAGTCCACGCTCAACGCCGGTCTGGCGGTCGGCGCCGGGCTCGGCGGCCTCGCGCTGAACGCCGGGACACGGGCGGCGTATCTCGGGGTGTTCGCGCTGGACGCGGTGAGTTTCCTGGTGTGCGCGGGACTGCTGCTGCGGCTGCCGGCGGTGGCGCCCGTCGCCCTGACGAAGTCTCAGGGGCTCGGTGTGCTGCGCGACCGGCCGTACGTCGTCGTGACCCTGCTCAACACCGTGCTGCTGCTGCGCATGCCGCTGCTCAGCCTCGGTATCCCGCTGTGGATCACGGAGCGGACCGACGCTCCGGCCTGGGTCGTCTCCGCGCTGTTCGTGCTCAACACCGGGGCCGTGATGGTGTTCCAGGTGCGGATGGCGCGTGGGGTGTCGGGGCTCGCGTCGGCCACGCGCGCGGTACGGCGCTCCGGGTGGGTCATGCTCGCCGCGTGCGCGGTGTTCGCCCTGTCGGCGGGGCTGAGCCCCTGGGTGGCCGTCGGTGTCCTGGTGGTGGGCGCGGTGCTTCAGGTCGTCGCCGAGATGGGGCAGTCGGCGGGGTCCTGGCAGCTGTCGTTCGAGCTTGCCCCGGCCGACCGGGTCGGCGAGTACCAGGGCTTCTTCGGCACCGGCGTCACCGTGGCCCGTACCGCGGGGCCCCTCGTCCTCACCACGCTGCTGGTGGGCTGGGGGACCTCGGGTTGGCTGCTGCTGGGCGGGGTCACGCTGGTGGCGTCGTACGCGATGGGGCCGGCGGCCCGGAAGGCGGCCGCCGCCGGACCGGCGGGCGCGGCTGTCAGGCAGCCCGTGTCAGTGAGCTGACCGGCAGGGAGTCCAGGAACAGAGCCCCCGCGAAGAGGCCGGCGCTGCCGCGGGGGCTCCACGCGCGCGTGTGGAGGTCGTCGTCGAAGGCGGTCAGTGCCGCGGCTCCCGCCTCCGTGGACGTGCCGCCCGCCTCCAGGATTCCGCGGGCGCCCGCCTGGACGTGGCGCAGGCCGAGTGGGCCCGCCGTGTACAGCAACTCGGTGTCCTGGAGCGTCGACATGACGGTCAGCAGGGCGTCGAGCCGGGCCTCCGCCTCCGTCGCGCCGGTCGAACGGGCGGTGGCCAGGGCGTCCAACGCGCGCCGTACGTGCGGGAATCCGGCCCTCGCCTCGCCCCGGGCGCCGGCCGCGCCGTACTTCGCGGACACCGAGGAGCCCCGGGAGGGTCTGCGCGGGGCGCGTTTGTCGGGGTGGGAGGCGATCCGCTTGGCCGCCGCGGCGACGTCGAGCGCCTTGGCCCGGGGGTCCAGGGCGGCTGCCGCGACCAGCAGGCCGAGCGCCCACAGGGCACCCCGGTGGCCACCGCCCGCGAGCGCCACCGAGTGCTCGGTGGACCGGCCGATCGCACCCAGTTCCGTACGGAGTCCGGGTGTCGGTTCGCCGGTGCGGCGGGCCGCGGCGGCCATCGCCGCGAGGCCGGGCGCGAGCGCCTTGGCCGACCAGCGCAGGGCGAGTTGGTCCCTGCGCGTCGCGCGGGCGTCGAGATCGCGCGGGTCGGGCAGGCCCGGCTTGGGAGCCAGGGCCAGCTGCCCGGTCAGCGCGTCCACGGCGGCCAGCGCCAGCGCCTCGTCCTCACGGCTGCTCATGGCCGCAGCCTACGAGGAGGCCGAGGCGGATGGGGAGGCGCTGTCGGTCGGGGCGTCCGTCGGCGGCTCACCGCTCGGGGGCGTACCGCCGCCTCCGCCGCCGCTGCCCGCGCCGGTGTTCTCGGCGTCCGGGTCGATGCCCAGGGTGATGGAGCCCTTGTAGCCCTTGGAGACGTCCTTCTTGTGGACCGGCTTCAGGGTGAGCAGACCGCTGGTGGAGCCGCCGCCGTCGTACACCATGTCGTTGGCGAGGGTGGTGTAGCTGCCGGAGTGCTTCGCGTAGGGCTCCAGGGCGAAGATGCCCTCGGCCGCGTCGTCGGGGAAGAACAGCTGGCCGGTGTAGTTGACCTTGCCGCCCTCGTAGGTGCCGTCCTCCTTCTGGCCGCCGGTGTGGACCTTGAGGTGGATGTGGCAGGTGCGCGGGGTGTACCAGCCGGGGAAGATCGTCTCGAACTTGACGACCCCGTTGGCGTTGGCGATCTGGTAGCCGCGCAGATAGGTGTTGTCGTCGGCGGTGGAGCCGTCCTCGCTCTCGGCGGGGGCCGAGCCGCCGGGGTTGGCGGTGGTGTAGCCGGAGTAGTAGCCCCAGGCGTCGCAGTGCCAGATCTCCACGGCCGCGCCGGCGACCGGGGCGCAGGACTCGGTGGTGTCCTGGACGGTGATGCGCAGGGTCAGCGGGACACCGGACTTGCCCTCGGTGATGTCCTTTCTCACCAGCGCGTTGTCGAGGTAGTACGGCCCCTCCGTCACGCTGGACATGAGCACGCAGGCGCCGCTGCTCCCGCTCGCCGTGGCGGACGCCGTGGCGTCGGCGGTGGCCGCGGTCGTCGCCTCGTCGGCGAAGGCCGACTGGTAGCCCGCGACCACGAGCCCGCCGGCGGCGACCGTGCCTCCGGTCACCGCGAGAGCGCGGCGCCGGCTGATGGATGTGTCCTTGTGGTTTCCCGTCATGATCAGGAAATTAGGGACGCCGTCCGTCAGGAACATGGGCGTGGGCTGAGAGCCGCCTGTGAAGCTTGGGAAACCTGAAGCCGGCGGTTCCGCGACGCGTGGGTCACCGCTGCGGACCGACCGCTCCCCGGGCCGTCACACCGCCATCAGCGGCGCGTCCTTCTGCCACTTGAGGATCTTGTCGAAGCTGACCACCGCACCGCCCCGGCCCGGCTTGTTGCCGATGGTGACGTGATCGGCGAGTTCCTCGATCAGCGACAGACCCCGGCCGCTCTCCGCGTCGTACGAGACGGCGGCCATGGGCGCCGGCCGGCGCGGGGCCTCCGGGACCGCCGGGTTCGCCGGGAAACCGGGCCCCGAGTCGGCGACCTCGATGCGGCACTTCTCCCCGTCGAGGTACGCGGTGACGCGATAGGCCCCGCGGGAGTCGCCGTGCCCGGTGTCCCCGCCGTGCTCGACTGCGTTCGCACAGGCCTCGCTGAGCGCGACGGAGAGGTCGAAACAGATGTCAGGGTCGACGCCCGCCGTCTCCATGGTGCCCAGCAGCAGGCGCCGGGCCAGTGGAACGCTCGCGGCCTCACGCCGAAGATGGAGTGACCACCAGATGCTCATGCTCCAGCCTCCAGGCCGCGGCTCGACATACCTGTACGTATTGCCGCCGGTGGCGGTGTGTAAGCACACAGTTGACGTGATGCCGCCCATACGGGGGATGCGCCTCGGGCTTCAATCGGTGTATGCGGTACATCAACTGACAGAAGCGATCTTCCGGTTGTACATGGTTTTACCTGGTGGTAACCGGCTGTAATCCACCTTGTGGACCTGCCGTCCGGGTGGCGTGGGGCCAGTGCGATGATGAGCCCGCCATGACTGCCCGCCGCCGGCGCACAGCGCCCTCCGGAAGTGCCTTCCGGATGCTGAGGGCCGCGGTGTTCTCCGCGGTCTGTGTCGTGCTGGCCGGCGCCGGTCACACCCTCGCCTCCTGCGCCTCCGTTCCGCTGTGGACCCTGGGCGCCGGTTTCCTCGGGGTCCTCGCGTGCGCGGCACCGCTCGCCGGACGGACCCGCTCGCTGGCGGGCATCGTCGCCCTGCTGGCCGTCGGCCAGACCGTCCTGCACACACTGTTCGGGCTGGGGCAGCACACCACGTCGTCGGCGATGGCCTCCACGACGGACGCCGACCTGGTCGCGCGGGCCGCCCGGCTGCTGTGCGGGGTGCCCCTCGCGGCGATCAGTCCGGCCCAGGCACAGCGGATCCTCGCCGACGCGCGGCTCAGCACGAGCGGCACGGGGGCGGGTACCGGTAGCGGCGGCGGTATGGACATGGGGTCCATGAGCCACCCGGCTGACGCCCTCGCGTCCGCCGGGTCCGTCACCTCCCTGGCCTCCCTCCTGCCGACGCTGCCCATGCTGCTCGGTCACGTCCTCTCGGCCGTCGCCACCGGCTGGCTGCTGCGCCGCGGGGACCTGGCCCTGCTGCGGCTGATGCGGCTGTCGGCGCACGGCGTGGCCGAGACGGCGCTCGTACGATCCCTGCGCGGGGCGCTCGCGCTGGCGCGCGCACTCCGTACGGGCCTTCCGGGTACGCCCGGTACGGCACCGCACGCACCGCGTGCGTGGACCCTCGTACCCTTCGGGCCGGCCGCCGCCGAGCTCCAGCACACGGTGATCCGGCGCGGTCCGCCGGCCGCCCCGTTCGTGCTCGCCGCCTGACACGACGCGACCGCTCCCCATCGGGTACCCAGGGTCTTCGGATCCGAGGGTCCGAGTCCGAGGAAGAGCCGCCGTCGTGCGGCACGCGCGCGTGTGCACCGTTTCGCACGCGCGCCCTCTCCCTCCCGCTCTTCCGCTCCGACCTGTCGGATCCTCTCCGGCCCGTCGGACCTCACTCGAAGTGGAGCGCCTTCCGTCATGGGGGTTTCCCGTATCGCCGCCACCGGTGTCCTCGCCGGTGCCACCGTCCTCGTCCTGTCCGGCCCCGCCTTCGCGCACGTCAGCGTGGCGGCCGAGGGCGCCGCCGCCAAGGGCGGCTACGCGACCGTCAACTTCAAGGTGCCGAACGAGCGCGACACCGCCTCGACCACCAAGCTGGAGGTCAGCTTCCCGACCGAGCACCCGCTCGCCTCGGTGATGCCGGAGGTGATCCCCGGGTGGACCGCCAAGGTCACCAGGGCGAAGCTGGCCAAGCCCCTCGAAATGCACGGCGAGAAGATCACCGAGGCCGTCTCCAAGGTCACCTGGACCGCCGACGACGGCAAGGGCATCCAGGCCGGCTTCTTCCAGAAGTTCCCGCTGTCCCTCGGCCAGCTGCCCGAGGACACCGACGAGCTCGTCTTCAAGGCGCTCCAGACGTACTCCAACAAGGAGGTCGTCCGCTGGATCGAGGTCCAGCAGGACGGCGCCGAGGAGCCCGACAACCCCGCTCCGGTGCTCGCGCTGTCCGCCGCCACCGAGGACCACCACGGCGGCGCCGCGGCCTCCGCGGAGCCCGCCGAGCAGGCCGCCGCGAAGAC